>NZ_CBDDFX010000002.1:0-4843888 GCF_965227375.1 Aeoliella sp. | reverse complement strand
CGCGAACCGTGCCGCGGACCGCAGCCGTGTCGCGGACCGCGCCGCCGAAGTAGCCATCCCAGAACAACTCAGGCGAGACGCTCTCGTCGATGGTCACCTTGGTAGAGGCAGGCTTGGTGCTCGTCGAAGGGCTTTGGGGAGCCTTGGCCTTTTCGGGCTGGGCTTCTGCGGACTTGCTTTCGGTCGGTTGGGCTACGGGTGCATCGTTGTCGGCAATGCTGAACGCACCACCGCCGCCACCGAAGCCGCCACCGCCCAGGCCACCGCCGCCGAGGCCGCCGCCGCCGAGGCCGCCGCCGCCCAGGCCACCGCCGCCACCGCCGCCGAAGGCACCGCCGCCCAAACCGCCGCCGAAGCCACCGGTGCTGGGAGTTTCAATGGGCAGGACCAAGTCGGCCACGGGATAAACTTTGACTTGCAGTCGTGTGAGGGCTTCCTCTTCGGTGGTGATCAGCAGCACCTCATCGGAGATGACGTACGTGAGCTCCAATTGGCGAAGCATGATGCGAAGCGCCGAACGGAGCGAAATGTTCCGCAGGTTCACGTCGATTGGCTCGTCCGGCGAGAGCGTCAGCGCGTCGAGAGCCTGCAGATCGAGCTGGACTTCAATGTTGTACTCGTCGCGCAGGAAGTTCACGACTTCCGAGAGCGGCGCGCCTTGGAACTCGAGGCCCAAGGGGTTAAGCGGATCGGACAGGGCCTTGGTGATGCGTTGTTCTGCACCATCCTGACCAGCCAGGTCCACCGCTTTGTACTTCTCGCGTCGGTTGGTCAGCTCTTCCCAGACAGCCGCATCGGGGTACACGATCGGCGGTTCGTCCGGTTGCGGGATGCCAGACAGTTCCACTTGGAACCAGGTATCCCACGAGCCGCGGTGACGACGTTCGCGGGTGATCTCTTGCAAGTAGTGGTGTCGCTCGAAGCGGGTGTGAAGCTCCGCCACGACGGGAGTCACGCCGTCGGGATCGACCTCGTACAGAATCTGAGCGACCTCTTCGGCTTCCTCGTAGCGATGCTCGTCCAACAGGGCGTTCATCCGGTCGACCAGTTGCTTCTCTTTCACCACTTTGCGTGTGAGGCGATCGTTGATCAATCGGCGTTCCCGGGCTGCGGCGGCACGCTCTTCGGCTTGCTGACGCAGTTCAGCGTCGATCACCGAAGCACGGGCAGTCTCTTGCAGCACGGTTTGCAGGCGGTCGATCAATTGGCTTCGTACCGCGGGGCTCAGTTGTGCTGCCTGGCGAATGTTCTCCAGCATCAGCTTGAGGTTCTGCGAAGCGAGCTCGGGGTTTGCTCGCATATTGTCCCGGCTCGGGCGTCGGAGATCGTCAGTTCCACTTCCTTCTCCATCATCTCGGAGACGATGCGATTCTGGCGTTCGACTTCGGTGAGGTAAGATCCATCAACCACCGCGTCGCGTGCGGGAACACCATCGATGAATTCACCACTCGATGGGCCGACGATCATCCCACCGGCAGGTGGAGCAGGAACGACTTCGCCCGCTTGGGCGACGCGAACCAGATCCAAGTCGCCGCTATTGGACGAGCCCTGACCGGGTTCGGGGGTAATCGAAGGCTGCTGGGCGGGAATCGGAGCATCGCTTTCGATCAACGCTTGAACCGTCTTGGCCCGTGGATTGCCGGGGTCGCGGCGAAGCACGGTCTGAATAATGCGCCCGGCGTTTTCCTTGTCGCCCATCACGGCGGCTCGTTCGGCCAGGCTGGTCAGCTCCTCGACGCTGGCCAGCATCATCCGGCCCGTCTCTTGCAGACCGCGAGTGCCTAGCGTGGTGAGGGCCAGCCCACCATCGCGCTCAGCGCCTTCGACCAGTTGTGGCAGGTAGGAGAGCTCGCCGGAGACCGGCGCCTTTTTGACGGTCCAGTTCATCGGTTGATCGCCAACCTTGGCCGAGAGGCTCGTGGCCTCGACGTCTTTGGCGAGTTCGCCGACGACGATCGTTTCGCGGTCGCTACGAATCGGCAGAAGTTGATTGGGGTAGGCAGCTGCGAACTCGGCAGGCCACTCGGTGGCGGTGGGGAAGACCACGTCGGCTTGCGCCCATTGGGCCAATGCCTTGCCGGCGACACCGCCGCGGCGGCGGTTTTCTTGCAACGCACGCTGGGTAGTGATGCCCTCGGCTTCGTTCGGCCACACCATCTTCTTGTCGATGAATATGTTGCCGCCAGTTTGGTTGGCGAGCGCGGCTAACAATTCCAGATCGCGCTGCGGACCAACAGCAAAGCTGTTGACCGAAATGTGCTTGTCGCGAAGATCGCCAACCAGCGCGCCGAAGGCATCGGCCTGCATCAGGTTGGCAGGGCTCATGCCGTCGCCGATGTAGACGATGGTGCGGGGGCGGTTGGAATCGCCGTCGAACAGCTTCGCGGCGCTGTTGAGCGCCAGTTCCATGTCGGTCGAACCGAGCGGCGGCTCGCGGCGAATCTTCTCCACCGCTTCGCTGATGGATGCATCGTCCTTGCCAGCCAGTGAGTCGTTCATCGCGCGGGCGTCGAGGTCCACTGCGACCACTTGCACACGGTCGGCCTGGTTAAGGCCGGCGATGCACTTCTCCAAAGCGGCGATGGCCGTGTCGCGGTAGAAGCCAGACTGACTGGCCGACGTGTCGACCAGCACCACAACGTCGCGTGGTGTGGGTTCGGTTGCTTCGATCGGTGGCACCGTCAAAGCGAAGAACGACTGCCCGTCATCGGCTGTGAAGGTCTCCATCTGGGCCTGATCGGCCAACAGCGGCGCGGCGATGGCCACGCTCGCGAGGAGTGCCGTAGAAAGTGCGAGCTTGCCAGTGTTCATAAAAATCGTCATCGGGGTACTCCGAGTAGGTACCTTTCGCGGATGCGGCCGCCTGTTCCGGCTCCCGAGCCCGGGAGACTACGGCCGCGCAGATTGCCTAAGTTATTGTGCAACATGGCCGTTCGGGCCATTGGGGGACTTCCTACAGTGTATTCGCCCTGGCCCCGGACTGCCATAAGTTTCGCCCCCAAAATCGTTGGCAGTCGGTGCCGATTTTGCCGGTCATCCGGAGGCCCAGGTGAATGCTCCTGCACTGGTTCCGCCCGGTCGCCCGCAATTATTGCTGTGTCGCAGGGGCGCTCCGCACTGGACATTCGCCGCAAGTTGCCCTGCTGGGGCGGCGAATCCATCTGCACAAATCGTGCGAGGCTTAGTAGAATGGACGCAAGTCGTTGCTGCCTTTTAGTTTAGCGATTTTGTGATCATTCGCGATGACGCCGCTCCTGTTGGCCACGGGCCTTGCCACCACCACCGCACCAGTCGAACTATCCTTCGACGGCAAGATCTCCGTGGCCGTAGTGGGACTCGTATTTGTGGGCCTGGTCGGCTTCCGGCGGATTCCGATTGAGCTGCTGTTCCTAACCGCGCTGGTGGGGGTGACGCTGGCTGGCGTGATCGAGCCCCGCGAGGCCCTGCAGGGATTCGCCAGCCCGGCGGTGCTGTTCATCGCCGCACTCTTCGCCGCCGCTGCCGGTCTGAGGGCCACCGGGGCACTCGATTGGGTGGGAACCGCGGTGCTGGGTAGTGCGGACACCGAGCGGTCGGCGCTGCGCCGGCTGGCGGTAACCGTGGTGCCAGTGTCGGCCTTTGTGCTCAATACGCCGCTGGTGGCTATGTTCCTGCCGGTGGTGCTCGACTGGTGCCGCCAGAGGAATATCTCGCCATCCCGGATTCTAATGCCGCTCAGTTATCTGACCATCGTGGGCGGGGTCTGCACGCTGATCGGCACCAGCACCACGCTGGTTGTGAACGCCAAGCTGTCGGAAATGCGGCAGGTGATGAAGGACCAGGGCATCGCCGACCCGCCGATCGACGAACTGGGGTTCTTCGATATTTCGTACGTGGGGGTGCCGATCGCCCTGATCGGGGCCGTGTACATCCTGGTGATCGCTCCCAAGCTGCTGCCCAATCGAACCGAGCTGATCCGCGAACTGGGCGACCGCCGCCGCGAGTACCTGCTGGAGATGATGGTGCAGCCGGGTTGCCCTTTGGTGGACAAAACCGTTCAGCAAGCGGGCCTGCGAAACCTACCCGGGCTGTTCCTGATCGAAATTTCTCGCGAGGACGAGATCATTACCCCCGTGACCCCCGCCGACGTGATCCGTGCCGGCGACCGCATGGTGTTCACCGGCGTGGTGCAGACGATCGCCGACCTGGAACGGATTCCCGGGCTGGTGCCGGCAGCCGACATGACTTACGAGTTCCAACCCGCTCAGCGGATACAACGTCGCCTGACCGAGGCGGTACTGTCGCGAACCTCGCCGCTAATTGGCCGCAGTGTTCGCGAGGCGAACTTCCGCCAGCGGTACAACGCGGCCATCGTTGCGGTTCATCGCAATGGTGAGCGGCTGACCAACAAGATCGGTAGCATCCGGTTAGAACCTGGCGACACGCTGCTGTTGCAGACGCACGCGGAGTTCGTGGAATCCTACCGCAACAGCCGCGATTTCTACCTGGTCAGCCCCGTCGGCGAGACTTCCGCACGGCGGCACGATCGGGCGTTGCTGGCTGGTGTGCTGTTCGGATTGATGATCCTGTGGCTTACCATCGCTGGGGTTTCGCGCGACCAACTCGAATTTGGCCACTTCTTCTCCAACAAGCCCCAGGCAGTGATTGGCATGGCCGTGGTGGTGCTGATGATTGGCACCCGCTGCCTGAGCACCGAAGAAGCCCGCTCGGCGATCGACCTGCAGGTGATCATTACCATCGCGGCGGCAATTGGTTTGGGCCAAGCGCTAGAGAAGAGCGGTGCAGCTTCGTACCTGGCCCACTATATGGTCCATGGTACAGAGGCTGCAGGCATTCATCCCGATTGGCAGCCCTATATTCTGTTAGCACTCATCTACCTGGTAACTGCCCTGTTTACCGAGATGATCTCGAACGTGGCCGTGGCGGCGATGATGATTCCGATCGCGGTAGGTGTCGCCCTGGCGGGACCCAATGGGGGGTACGCCACCGAACCGTTTGTGCTGGCAGTGGCCCTGGCGGCATCGCTCAGTTTCGCCACCCCCATCGGCTACCAAACCAACCTGATGGTCATGGGCCCCGGCGGATACCGCCCTATCGACTACCTGAGGGTTGGCTTGCCGTTGACGCTCATCTTGTGGGTCGCTGCGCTGGTGTTGGTGCCCTTTTTCTGCCCATTCAAGGTGCCCGTGTAACTGGTGGGATTGCCCAAGAGTCCTTGTCGGACGCTGCGATTAAAAGAAGTCGATCTGCGCTCTATTGGTTAGCTGGGTAACTGCTGCGCATGGTGACCTGCTCTTTGGGTGCCTGATTTGGGCCGTAATTTGCTGTCCCAGCAGCACTTGGAAGTTTGACTCGGAGTCTATCAGCAGGGTAGGATGTCGTTCCCGCGTACGATCCCTCCCCCCACTCCCCCCTATTCGGAGCCCCTACCGTGCAACGTATTTTTCTGCCCGCGTTGTTGTTGGTTAGCTTGCTGCACGCCAATCCAGTTGCTGCTCAGCAACCAGCCGAAGCCAAGGAGATGACCATTGGTTCGACGGCGCCGCCCATCGACATCGAACATTGGGTAAGCACCGGCAACGGTCAGTTCGAACAGTTCAACGAGTTCGAGTCGGGCAAGGTTTATGTGGTCGAGTTCTGGGCCACTTGGTGCGGACCTTGTGTGGCGAGCATGCCTCACCTGGCCGACCTTCAGAAGAAGTACGCCGAGCAAGGTGTGACCGTGGTGAGCGTTAGCGACGAGCCGCTGGAGACCGTGGAGAAGTTTCTCGAGCGCGAAGTGATGGGCGCACAAGCCCACGCGCCCGCCGAAGGCGAAGAGGCATCGGCCGACGAAGCACCGCAAACCTACGCCGACCTGACGAGCGTCTATTGCCTGACCACCGATCCCGATGGCTCGGTGAAGAACGACTACTTCCGCGCTGCTGGTCAGCGAGGTATTCCTTGCGCCTTTATCGTTGGCAAAGACGGCGTGGTGGAGTGGATCGGTCATCCCATGGCGATGGACGAACCGCTCGAGCAGATTGTGACCGACAGTTGGGACCGCGAGGCATTCGCCGAGGCGTTCCGCGCGAAGCAGCAATTGGAGAAGCTGTTCCAATCCGCCGCCGCGGCAGCTCAGCAGGGAGACTACGATGCCTTTGATACGGCCGTTACCGAGATCGAAGCGCTCAAGCTTCCCGAGGACATGGCCGGCCGTGTACCGATGATGCTTCGGCAACTCGATCAGGTCGCCACGATGACCATGCTGTCGAACGATCCTGAGCGTGCGATTGCCAGGATGAACGAGCAGGCGGCCAGCATGAATCTGATGCAAGCGACGAACCTCGGCGCTCAGATTATGCAGCAGAACGCTCGTGGCAAGGAAATCAAGCCTGAAGTGGTCGACGCGGTGATCGCGATCATCGAGGAGAAGTCCGACGCCGATAAGCCGGTTGGTGCGGTATTCTACACCCTTGCCGGGCTCTATCACGCCAAGGGCGACCTGGATAAGGCCATCGAACTGCAAGAGCAAGCCGTGGCCGCTCCCGCAACGGGCGTTGGCGCACGTGCCGCTCGGTTCCAGGCAGCGATGCAGGCGTTCCTCAAGAAGCTGCAGGACGAAAAGGGCGCTGGTGCAGAAGAAGAAAGCACCGAAGAGGCACCTGCCGAGTCCAACGGCTAGTGCGTGCTAAACGCCTACGTTAGATAGCTTGTTCAAAAAACAAACCACCGCCGGACCTTGGCATGGGCCGGCGGTGGTTTTTTATTCTCAAGCAGATTCCGTCAGGCGGTGAAGCCTGTCGGATCTACCATCGATTACATGCAGCCACAGCTGGGCTCGCAACCGCAAGTGGGCTCGCAACCGCAGGTCGGCTCACAGCAACCGCATCCGCGGTGACGGTGGAACAAACCACGGAGCTTGCCGAGGATGCAGCACTTGGGACGGCAGCAAGGATCACAGCAGTCCATCTCGCATCCGCAAGAAGGCTCTGCACAGCAGCTGGGCTCGCAGCAGCTCACTTCGCAGCAACCGCAACCACGGTTGCGGAACTTACCAAACAGACGGCTCAGGCAGCAACCACGACGTGGTGCACAGCAGTCCATTTCGCAGCCGCAAGACGGCTCAACACAGCAGCTCGGCTCACAGCCACACGACGGTTCACAACAGCTCGGCTCACAACAACCACGACCGAACAGCCCGAAGCAGGCGTCGGCGTTTTGGGCGCTGGAGAGCACGAGGGCGGCGCCAAAGAACAGCGACGCCAAAACGGCACGACTCTTCATTTCAAACGCTCCTCAAAAAACATGGGGGAGAGGGAAACACAAAATCTTTCTTTACGCGGCGCCTGCTCAGGGGGGTGAGAAACGAACCGGGACGCACCGCATTGCATAAGGTGCCGACCCTTTGGTCGCTGGAACTCTCAGTCCAACAAGGCAAGGCTTGCCACTTAGTCCATCAGCGTTATCGTCAACCCTACCCACCGCCTCTCGCTGGTCCGTACGGTTTCCGCAATTTGCCCATGTTTTCCCACCGGCCATGACGGTCGTGAGGGTTCTGCTGGCACTGGGGCAGCTTGGCGATGCGACGAGGGTGTGGTGTGTTCCCCAATCCGGCGATCCTCCCAACCGTCACACCCCTCGGGAGGTGCTCGAAACCGCCGCGGATTGCCGTGCAGTGCGCAAAACCTCATGAACTTAGGGGCATGGGACTCCATATTTAAAGTATTCACCCAGGAAAAAACGGGGAAGAAATTGAACTTCCCCACTGGGGGTGAATTTTCTACTCTGCTTGGCACGATCGAGTTACTCAGGGGCAGTATTCGGTCGCACCAGTGTGGATTGGATCCACCCCCGCCTAAACTGCCCGCCCCTTCCCAACCGCGAATCCGAGGAAGAAGAGGATCCCTGCGATGATTCAGGAACCTGTGTATTCGACACTCCGTCGTGCCGAATTCGCCGAATTGGTAGACCTGTTTGTCGGCGAACTGCCGTTAAGGATGTCGGTGATCGAGCAGTTGATGTCTGCCGGCGACCGCGAAGGACTGTGTCGCGCCGCTCATCAGCTCAAGAGTTCTGCTGGCAGCTACGGCTTCGGCGACTTGAGCTTGTACGCTGGCCGTGTCGAGGCCCTGTGCCGCGACCGCGCCACGATGCGTGCTCAACTCGAGTACGCCGTGGACGAACTAAGCCAACAAGCAAGCCGCGTAAGGGCGTAAGCTCTGCCGGCGCTGCTGTTTGGCACGGTGCACAACCACAGTCACCGCCACGCGGGTTTGGCGAGCATCCACTGCGATACGCCGATTTGGCGCTCCAGGAACCCCGCTTCGCAGTAACAGAGGTAGTACTTCCAGAGACGCAGGAATCGCTCGTCGAAACCAAGTTCGCGCACCGCGTCGAGTTGCGCCCACAGTTTGTCCCGCCACGCGCGTAGCGTCCGGGCGTAATGTGGCGCGAAGTCTTCCACCGCCTGCAGTCGGAAGTCCGTCCGCGTGCGGAGGCAATCTGTGATTGCGCTGGGGCTTGGCAAAAAGCCGCCCGGGAAGACATGGCGCTGAATGAAATCGACGCCGCGGCGGTAGGCATCGTAGCGGTAGTCGGGGATCGTAATCGCCTGCAGCAGCATGGCGCCGGACGGCTTGAGCAACTGCGAGCACTTCGCGAAGTACCTCGGCAGGTACCGTTCTCCCACCGCCTCGATCATCTCGATCGACACCAGCTTGTCAAATTTGCCTCGCAAGTCGCGGTAGTCGGTCAGCCGCAGGTCGA
Organism: Aeoliella sp.; assembly: GCF_965227375.1. NCBI lineage: Bacteria > Pseudomonadati > Planctomycetota > Planctomycetia > Pirellulales > Lacipirellulaceae > Aeoliella > Aeoliella sp. Next base: position 4,835,140 of record NZ_CBDDFX010000002.1, on the reverse strand, counting down.
TCTGCGACTGCAACCGGTGGCGGAGGAAACGCTCCGCAGCGTAGTCATGCTGAGCGGCCGAGATGGTGGTGGTCGTGACGCGGCAACCGTATTTCGTGGCCGCATGAATCGCGAAGCCACCCCACCCCGTGCCGATCTCAAGCACATGATCATTGGGACCGAGCCTCAGCTTGCGGCAGATGCGGTCGTACTTTTCGGTGGAAGCGTCCTTCAGCGTTGCGTTCTCCTCGGCAAAATAGCCACTGGAGTAGGTCATCGTGGGGTCGAGCATCAACTCGAAGAATTCGTTGCTCAGGTCGTAGTGCTGCGAGATGTTCCGGCGGCTTCCCAAGCGAGAGTTCCGCCGCAGCCAGTGGCCGAACTTCCGCACCGGCGAGAGTAACTTCGGCAGCCCCTTCTCCACACCCTGCAGTCGATCGAGATTCGCCGCCAGCACCCGCAGGGCAGCCGTTAAGTCGGGCGAGTCCCAATGGCCGTGGACAAACGACTCGCCGAGGCCCAATCCTCCTTGCAGAGCGATCGCGCGATAGAAGCGTTGGTCCGAAACGCGCAGGTGTCCTTCGAGGCTGGCGTTGTGCTGGCCGAAGCTTGCCGTGCCAGTGCAATCGGTGAGCGTGAGTCGTCCCTGCGCGACCTGCTGCAAGCGGTGGTGAACCAGTCGGCGAAAGATGGGTGCGGTGCGTCGCGACTGTTGAGAGCGCGCTGCGTTCTGTTCTAGGCCGCTGGCTGTTGCTTGGAGGAGAAGTTCTTTTGTGTACGGTTTGGATGGGGGTGATAGGGACATCGCTTCCACCAGAGTTTCAAGGCTTGATAGTAGATCGCTGCGGTGACCTGAGCGGTCATCGCCGGGTAGCGAATCAATGCCGTCCGCAGGTTGGCAGCCGACATCTCTTTGCGCCGCAGTGTTAGATTGGCGTCGAACGACCGCTCGCCCGGCACGCGCCGCGACAAGCAGACCGTAAGGGCGTCGCCGGGCGTCGTGAGACGCCAGCGGTAGTTGCCTTCCATGCTCATGAAAGGCGAGACGTGAAAGTCCTTTGCATGCTCGTAGCGTAGTCCGCCGCTGGCCGTGCGATTGTGGTCGCACAACACGTACACGTGCCGCTCGCCCCACGGCGTATTGGATACTTCGGCCAGCACCTGCTCGACTCGCTGCCCGGTCGGGTCGAATGCATAGTACAGGTTCAGGGGGCTGAAATAGTAGCCATACCATCGCAGCTGGGTGAGTACTCGAATCGGACCCGAGGGTCTGTGACCAGAACGCTCGGCGCAAAGCTCGCGAACTTGATTATCCAGGGAGCGGGATTCGTCGAACAGCCGATCGCTGTGGCAGAAGGAGGCCAGGCTCCAGCGGCGATCGCTAAGTAGCTTCCCACGCCCGACGAGCTGCGGCAGCTCGTCGAGATCGAGATACGCCATCACCAGACTGTAGCGAAAACGGTGTGCTACCGGATCGCGACGGTGGTGGGCGACGGCTCCTTCGTACAGGCAGCTGTGCATGCTTCAAGTCCAATACCGAATTGCTTGGCGACGCGCAGGGCGCTGTTCACGCCATCTTCGTGAAATCCATAACCCCAATACGCGCCGCAGAAGTGTGCACCCGCTCGACCGCTGATCGTCGCCCAGCGACTCTGAGCGGCGATCGACTGCATTGTATAGGCTGGATGCGAAAACTCGAACGTTTTCAGGACCTTTTGCCGGTCGATTTGCTCGGTTTCGTTCAGCGAAAGCAGCAGCTCGCCCGGCTCCACGACACCTTGCAAGCGGCCGAGGTCGTAGGTCACCGTGGCCGGAGTAGTTCGATCGGCGCTCAGGCAGTAATTCCAACTCGCCCAGGCGTCGCGCCGCGCCGGCAATCGACTCTGGTCGGTGTGCAGTACCGCCTGGTTCGGCTGGTAGGGAAATGCGGTGAGTGTATCGGCCTCGTCGTCCGTCGCATCGGGAAAGATCCGCAACGTCTGGTCGGCGTGGCAGGCGAAGACGACTTCGTCGAACTCACCGACGTCTCCGCATAGCGTTTCAACTTTAAATCCTGCAGGACCGCGACGCACTCGTGCCACGGGATCGGCAAGGTGCAGCCGGTCACGCAGGTCAGCGAGCAGCGGCTCGACGTATCGCCTCGACCCACCAACGATGGTCCGCCACTGCGGTCGATTGCGAAGCTGCAACAGACCATGGTTGGCGAAGAATCCAATCAGGAACTTGGCCGGATAGTCGAATACATCGCTTGGCCGGGTCGACCAAATGGCGGCCGCCATCGGCACCAGGTAGTCGTGCACAAAGCCAGGCGAGAAACGACCCGCCTGCAAAAACTCGCCCACCGACTGATTGGCGGGGAGTCCCAGCCGCACCGCATTGCAACCACCTTGGTTGAAACGCAGGATGTCGCCAATCATGCGCCAGAACGACGGACTCAACGCATTGGCGCGCTTCGCGAACAAACCACGCAAGCCGCTGCCTTGGTACTCGAAGTCGCGCTGCGGATCGCGAACGCTGAAGCTCATGTCGCTCGCGCGGGATGCGACGCCCAGCATGTCGAGCATTCGGCAGAAGTTTGGATAGGTCCTGGTGTTGAACACCATGAAACCGACGTCCACGGCCACGCGCTGGCCGTGACGATCCACGTCGACGGTCAACGCGTGACCGCCGGGGTTGGGGTTGCTGTCGTAGAGTACGACGTCATGCCGAGTAGCGAGGAGACGAGCAGCGACACAACCGCTCACGCCGAGTCCGATAACTGCGATCCGCATCTACAAGGCCTCCCGCAGATGCTGTTGGTCAAGAGTAGCGTGCATAGTGACTCCGATTGAGTGGGATCGCAAGTGAGAGACTGTAGGACTGCTGAGAGAGATGACCAGTCCACGTCCGAGAAACCTCGCTTGCGGCCTTCCTCACAGCGACCCTACGACTTGGGCAACCAAGGAAAGAAGGCGCTGGTCCTGCGGGCGTAGTCGTCGTAGCCCTGCTTGCGGGCTTGGAGTGATTTCTCCAGCAGCGTTACTCCTGAGACCTTCAGCAGCAGGATACTCATCAGCACAGGGCCAATGAGCGTCCACCACACGAAGCCGGCTTCGAGGGTCGCCACGTAAATGCCCCACCACACCAGGAATTCGCCGAAGTAGTTGGGGTGCCGGGTATAACGCCAGAGGCCGTGGTCCATCACCTTGCCCGCGTTGGCCTGATCGGCCTTGAAACGGGCTAATTGCCAGTCGCCGACTGCCTCAAACACCAGCCCGATAGTCCACAGCAGGACACCAATTGTCGCGAAAACGCCTAAGTTTCCGCCTTGGAGGATACTCGTTTGCACCGGCAGCGCTACGATCCATGTGAGGAGAGCCTGGAGTAGAAACACGGTAAACAAGCTCACTAGCGGAAAACGGCGGCCCCAATACTCCCGCATTTTTCCGTACCGGTGGTCTTCGGGCTCGCCCCAATTTCGCCAAGTGAGGTATCCACTGAGCCGCAGCGCCCAAATCAACACCATGGCGACTAGCAAACCGGACAAGGGTGTCCACTGAACCAACAGAGCCGTGCGGCAAGTGATCACCGCAAAGCCGACCGCCCAGAACAAATCGACAATGCTCACGTCGCGTTTCAGCAGACTGACCAGCCATACCGCTGTATGCAGGAAAGCGACGGTCAGTAGATTCCAAAGTAGCAGCGACGACATTAACCTATTCTCCGGTGCGAACACTGGCATTCTAGATCGCAACCGCTAGACGGAAAGCACGTTTCGATGAACTTGATTGATGCCGCCGAACGACGATGGTTGCCTGACAGTGTGATTCGCTTCGGCATTCGACGTCTCCTGCGCAAGCGAGCACGCCAGGAAGCCGACAAGCAGAGCGTGACCGCATTCGCGGAGATGCTCCGTAAGTCGCCGCTGGCCGTCCACACCGAGGCTGCGAATCGCCAGCACTACGAGGAGTCTCCACGGTTTTTCGAACACGTGCTCGGTCCACGCCTCAAGTACAGTTGCTGCTTGTACCCCACGCCCGAAAGTACCTTGGCGGAGGCCGAGCATGCGATGCTCAAACTCTCCTGCGAGCGGGCGGAGCTGGCGGACGGGCAGCGCATTCTCGAACTTGGCTGCGGTTGGGGATCGCTTTCGCTGTGGATGGCCCAACAGTATCCGTCGGCCGAGATTACCGCAATCTCGAACTCACATCGCCAGCGAGAGTACATTCAAAGGAAAGCGGCCGCGCTGGGGCTCGAGAATCTCACCATCGAGACGGCCAACATTGTCGACTTCGCACCGGCTAGTCGCTTTGATCGCGTGGTGTCGGTCGAGATGTTCGAGCACCTGCGAAACTATGAACTGCTGTTTCAGCGGATCGCCAGCTGGCTCTCGGACGACGGTAAACTGTTCGCTCACGTCTTCTGCCATCGCGACGAGCCGTATCTGTTCGAGACCAGCGGCCGCGATGACTGGATGGGACGCCATTTCTTTACCGGCGGAACCATGCCATCAGAAGACCTGTTCGGACAGTTCGACGGCCATCTGCGGATTGCACAGCAGTGGCAGGTCGATGGGCTGCACTACTGGCGGACGTGCGAACACTGGCTGGAGAATCTCGACAGCAACTGGGACCGCCTCGTGAATCTGCTCACCGAAGAGCTCTCCATTCAAGAGGCACGCCTCGCCCTACAGCGATGGCGCATGTTCTTCATGGCTTGTGCCGAACTCTTCCGCTACGAAAACGGCAAGCGATGGTTCGTCGGGCACTACTTGTTCGAACCGCAACCCACAACGACCACCACAACCAAACCGGCCTCCGGGTTGGTCCACACCTAGTGCGCTTCCAGTTCTAGGGGCACTTCACTCACTATGCTTATCGCCCGAGTTTTCCTGACCGTTGTCGCACTGCTCTACGTGGCCCTGGGCATCTGGTGCGCAGTGGCTCCGGCTAGCACGTCGGAGAAGGTGGGCCTCAGTCGCATCGGCGAGGCGGGCAACTCGGAGTTCTTCACCGTGTACGGCGGACTCGAGGTCGGCATCGGACTGGCACTGCTGATCCTGGCAGCGAGTAGCAGCACGACTTTGGCTGGTGTGGTAGCGTGCCTGGCAATTCACGGCGGCCTGGTGTTGTTCCGCTCGATCAGCTTTGCCCTCTACGACGCCGCCCACGGATTCACACTCCGACTGGCGATTGGCGAGTGGGTAATCTTCTTGGCGAGTCTAATCGTCTACGTGTATCTAAGTCGCTTGGCGAAGTAAGTGACTTGGAATGGTGAAATCGCGCCGGTGTCAAAAAATCGCCGTAGATATTGCACCTCCGTCTGATCTAATGGAGGTGCCGGCGATTGCGCCGATGGCTCTTTGGCAACTTGGGCGGTTTTAGTGAGCAGCGACTCATCGACTCGCCGCGCAGGGTTTTGTCGCACCACCGGAGTTTTGTCGCAGTGAATGCGTTTGTTGAGAGTGCGACAATTCCAAGTGCTTGTCGTGCAACGAGTTAGGGCCAATCGTTTTGTCGCAGTAGTGCGACAAAACTCCAGCGTGCTTGCGGGACAGTCTTGGACCGCGGCGAATCAGGAACCCGACGCACTGAGGATCTTGCCGGCTTCGTCGAGCATACCGGCCTGGCGGAGGTACTCGGCGCCTTCGGCGGCGTCGAACAACACCTCCTTGATGACCAGTTTGCCGCGGCGAAACACGAAGCGATGCACTAGTTGCATCGGCTTGGTGAGCGGGTGGCCGATGGGGCCCATCCAGTTTTGTCCCCAGACGATCACCTCGTTGCCCTGGCTGGCAAATTTGTACCAGGGCCGCCAGTCGTGGTTGGGGGGAACTTCGATAATGGAGAAGAAGATGGCGTAGGCGCGCTGGAGTCCGTCGATGCCGTGGTGTTCGCCGGCGAAGGGGATAACCTGGGGATCGCCGTTCATCCGCATGACCATATTTTCGTCGAGGAAATGGCGGATTCGGTCGACGTTGCTGCCGGGGTATTCGTATTCGGCGGCAATGTAGGCCTTGGCCATGGCCACTGGGTCGCTGACGAGGTCCTCAGGGTGAACCGGGTCGTCGCCGGTGGAGAGCGTATCGGCCAAATCGGCCACGGTGCTGGCGGAGATGGGTTGCGAGGCTTCGGCCTTGGACACGAGCCTTTCGCTGTATCCCGATTGCTTGGCAAACTCCCGCTGCGTCCAGCCCCGCTTTTGTCGCAGGAAGGACACGAGCCCGCCGTTACAGGCATACGACTTTTGTAGTGGCTTTTCTTGCCATGGCATTCCAGTATCCCCCAAGTGCTACTGACAGGTGTTCGCCTGTTGAAAATGCAGCCCTAAGCCTAGTGTGTGAGCCGGATGGGGTCAACGTGCGTATTGCGTGCGTATCCAGGTTAGCGGGGTCTGATTAGACTGGGGGAGATTTACCTCATTTGTCAGGCCTATCTGAACTTGCTTGTTTACCGCCAACCTGACCGCGCCAGGTTACATTGGCCGAAGGTGAGCGAATTAGCGGGTCTTTGCAAGCATTTGACGGACTCTGAGACCTGGTGTCGGCGACACCCTGCAAGCGGTCTTGCAGGGTTAGGGGGCGTCGCCGGCGCCTAGGTCTTTTATGGTAGTCGGACCCGCAGCGGTGGCCGTGCGTTGCTGTGGCTAGGGAGTCTCCACTCGCGCATCTAGCAGCACCAAGTCGTTAAAGCGGTCGACATTGCGATCGCCGGTCCAGGCGATGCCGCGCATCAAGAGCAGTCGAAAGGCAGGGTCGTCGAAACTCCACATGTAGTGTCCCGGAATGGAGACGAACACGCGTCCTTCGCCTTTGTTGTAAGTCCAGAACTGCGGAGTGTCGTCGCCCTCCTCGCGACTGGTGCCGAGCAGCGAGATTTTGTCTGCGTCGCCGCGGAGCCGCCAGTAGGTTTCGTCGTAGAGGTCGATCTTCTCGAAGTTCCGCGCCACGGGGTGGTCGCCGGCCTTGGAGAAGTCGATGTCGAGCGGGCCGTGGCGATACCCGATCGCGCCGGCTTTCGACGCCAGTCCGATGCGCTCGGCGAACTCGTGCGGATGGTCTTCGCCGTTCACGGCCCAGTGAATATACACGAGACCCCCGCCGCGAGCGAGATGCTTGTCGATGAGTTCCGCACGTTTGTCGTTCCACAAGCCCTTCTGGTAGAAGACCATCACGTCGGCTGCCTCGGCTTCTTCCGGCGTGGGGAACATCCAGGCGGTCTTCACTTCGGTGTTGGGCGCTTTGGCGAGCAGTCGACTCCATACGTCGAGCCAGGCAGGATAGTCGTGTTCGCCAGTCCCGTGATCCTTCGGCCCGGCCACGAGCAGGATCTTGAGCGGCTTGTCGCTCGTCGGTGTGGTGTCCTCGCCGGCGAGCAGCGTATCGACATCGGCCATGGCCCGCGGCGGTGGCGGGCTGGTTTTGTCGTTGTAGGTCGGCATGCGATAGCTTTCCGCCTGTTCGGCGGTCGCTGTGTAGCAGTTTGCGATGATAGCCGCAGCAAGGAAGATGCGATACATTGGAGATTCCTGTGTCACGATTGGCATGAACCCACCTCCACATGATAACTGGCGGCCGCACCGGACGTCCATTATCTCCCCAAAGCGACTAAACGTCCCCCGCATTCCCCGGACAGAGGAGTTCAAGATGTCCCATTGCGTACGACTTACCACGCTTGCGTTGCTCGTCTTTGCCATGCCCGCCGTGGCCGAAGAAGTGGACCAACCCTTGTCCAAGCAGCTCAAGGAGATGACCGAGGGAGCCAAGCAGCGCATGCCGGCTCCTATGTTGAAGACGTTTGAGGATGCGATAGTCAAAGTGCGCGAAACGGGTATCGAGAAGTCCGCGAAGCAAGTCGGTGATGAGGCCCCCGATGGGACGTTGGTGTCGTGGGATGAGAAGGAAACCACGCTAAGCGATCTGTGGAAGGAGCAACCCGTAGTCCTCACCTGGTATCGCGGCGGTTGGTGCCCTTACTGCAATCTGCAACTGCGTGCGATGGAAAAGCAACTGGACGAACTCGAAGGCGCCGGCGCCCGGTTGGTTGCGCTCACGCCTGAACTACCGAAGAACGCCAAGGAAACGGCCGAGAAGAACAAGTTGAGCTTTCTGGTGCTCCACGACAAGGAGAACAAGCTGGCGCACAAGTATGGAATTGTGTTCAAGCTGCCCGAGTCGATCGTTCCCATCTACCGCGACCGTCTGCAACTCGGCAAAGTCAACGGTTACGACAAACTCGAACTGCCGATGGCGGCGACGTACGTGATCGATCGCGAAGGGGTGATTCGCTACGCGTTCCTGAAGGCCGACTACAAGAAGCGAGCCGAGCCGGCCAAGGTGATTGAAGCCGTGAAGAAGCTGAACGAAGAGTAGTGGCCGGGCCTACGAGGCGTCGCCGAGTTTTTGCTCGCGCACTTTGTCGAGCATCTCTTCGAGTCGCTCGGGGTTGGTGCTGGCGAGGTTGTTTTTCTCGTAGGGATCGTCCTTCAGGTTGTACAGTTCCCACTGCTTCTTGCGCCCGTCGCGCAGCACCTTCCAGTCTCCGGCACGCAATGCAACTCGATCGCGGTTACCACCCCACACCCAGTACAACTCGCGCTGGTCGGCGGGCTCGCCGGTGAGTTGCGGCCAGATGTTTTGGCCATCGAAGGCGATGTCGGCGGGTAGCTCCGCTCCGCCCACTTCGACGAGCGTGGCGAACCAGTCGACTGCGTGTAGCGGTGCTTTGCAAACCGAAGGCTCCAATCGGCCTGGCCACCAGGCGAGGGCTGGCACGCGGATGCCACCTTCGTAGACGTGCGTCTTGGAACTCCGCAGAGGCTTGTTGCTGCTGAAGTTGCTGAGCTTGGGGTCGGGCGGCGGATAGACGTTGCCGCTGCTGTTGACCACCGCACCGTTGTCGGAGATGAACACCACCAGCGACTCGCGGCCGTTAGGAGCATTCTGGCTAGCTTCAACAATCTGGCGCACGCAGTCGTCCATGTGCGTTACCGCGGCGGCGTACAACCGGCGATCGGGCGATTCGATGTGCGAGTTCTGCTCGATCCACTTGTCCTCTTCCACGATTGGATTGTGCACCGACTGGAATGGCACGTACAAAAACAATGGTTGGTCTCGCGCGTCTTCGAGCAGCTTCACCGCTTCGGCGGTCACCAGGTCGGTTGCGTGGCCCTGCTCCTCGATGAATTCGTGGTTGCGGTGCCAAGTGACGACGAACGGCGAGCTCAAGCGATAGCGATGATCGTACATGCCTATCGCCCCGGCCAGCGAGCCGTATGAGTGATCGAAGCCGTGATGATTGGGACCCCACTCCGGCTTGGAGCCAAGGTGCCACTTGCCGCACAAGGCGGTCCGGTACCCGGCCGCCTTGAGCACCGACGCCAGTGTCGGCGTGTCAAACGAAAACGCGTGCTCGTTCGACGCCCGACAGCAGTGATTCCCAAAACGGCTGGGATATCGTCCCGTCATCAGACACACACGCGTCGGCGTGCACTGGGGCATCACGTATTGCCAGTCGAGACGTACTCCTTCGGCCGCCAAACGGTCGAGCGTGGGCGACTTGATATCCGGATCGTGATATCCAATGTCGTTCCACCCCTGATCGTCGGAGATAATCAGCACAATGTTGGGCTGCTCCGTTTCCTCTGCAGCCGACATACTGCCGAACACGGAGCATGCACCAAACACGAGCAGCAGTAGACGACGAAAAGCGGGTGTGTTTGTCATAGGGCGAGTCATACGATATTCTGACAAGTAGTGGGGCACACGATCGATACCGATTGTAAGCGACCCACTCGACCGTTTCCACAATACGACCACCGTTTCGAAAAGGAGGTCCGCCATGAAATGTCCCCGCGATGGCGCTGAGTTGGCTACGGTTCGCATCGACGGAGTCGAACTCGACAAGTGTCACCACTGCGACGGCCTGTGGTTTGACCAGGGCGAGCTCGATCGCGTGCGCAATCTCGACTTCACCGATGTGGAAGAACGTCTGGAGCAGAAGTACGGCAACCCTGATGTGGCCGCCGGCAAAGTGAACGGGTACATGCGCTGCCCACGCTGCACCGATGGTCGCCTGCAGGAGTTCACCTACACCTACGGCAATCGCGTGCGCATCGACCGATGCAACGAGTGCCTGGGAGTGTGGGTGGATGACAACGAACTGGATGCGATCTTTGGCGAAGAGAAGCAGCTAGAGAAGATGGCCCAGGATGGCAGGCTGAAAGCCTTCATGCGAGCGATGTCGAACTTGATGAGCAGCAAGTGAGGCTAGAGCAACGCCCCTTCGCTCTCCATAGCATCGCGCTGGCGAGTGACCATCTCGTAGTAGACGCCGCGTTGCTGCATCAGGTCGACGTGCGTGCCACGCTCGATGATTTGTCCGCCCTCCATCACCAGGATCACATCGGCGCCAGCCACGGTCGACAGCCGGTGAGCGATCACAAAGGTGGTACGCGAGTGCATCAACTTGTCGAGCGACTCCTGGATCAACTGCTCGCTCTCGGTGTCGAGGTTACTCGTTGCTTCGTCGAGAATCAGGATTCGCGGATCGGCCAGAATCGCCCGGGCGATGGACAGTCGCTGTGCCTGCCCGCCTGAGAGTCGCACGCCGCGTTCGCCGATCATCGTGTCGTAACCGTCGGACAGCTCGGCGATGAACTGATGGGCGTTGGCGCGGCGGGCGGCGCCAACCACCTGCTCGTCGCTGGCCTTGGGATTGCCGTAGGCGATGTTCTCCCGCACGCTGCCATCGAACAGAAAGACCTCCTGCTGCACCACGCCCAGCAACTGCCGATACGACGCCAGGCGGTAGTCGCGCAGGTCGACGTTGTTCAAGAGGATGCGTCCGGACGTGGGATCCTGGAAGCGGGCGATCAAGTCGGTGATGGTCGTCTTGCCCGCACCGCTGCGACCCACCAGCGCCACGGTGCTGCCACCCGGTACGTCCACCGTGAAGTCACTCACTACGGGCTGCCCTTCGTGGTACTCGAACAGCACGTCCTCGAAACGAACTTCGTCGACGTGGTCCGGTGCTTCCAGGGCGTCGGGGCGATCGGGCTTGTCGACCGGCGAGTCAAGCACTTCGAACACACGTTCCATGCCGGCCAGCGAGCGTTGCATTTCGGAGAACGTATTAACGATCTGCCACACGGGGTCGAGCAGCATTAACGTGTACCATTGAAAGGCCATGATGTCGCCGATGGTGGTCTTGCCACCGATCTGCATGGCGCCGCCCATCCACACAATTACCACGTTGGCCGATGCGAGCAGGAAGCCCCAGAAACTCCAGAGCAGGATCTCGCGCCAGTGGGCAAAGAGCTGCTCGCGAACAATCGTGTGGCGATTGCTGACGTACTCGACTTGCTCGTTTTTCTCGCGCTGGAACGAGCGGACCACGCGAATGCCGCCGAACGTTTCGCTCACGCGGGCGTCACTCGCCGAGTTTTCTTCCCGCATCGCCCGATAGATTGGCCGCACCCGCTTGGCGACAAACAAGCTGAGCCCCAGCGCCGGCGGCAGGATCATCATGGCCAGCAGGGCCAGCTTCCAGTTGATGGCGATCAAGATTCCGATCGCAATCAACAGCCGCACTAACGAGACGCCCGGTGAAATGATGGCCAGTTGCATTAGGCCCGTGGTCAGATCGATGTCGCCACTAAGCCGGCTGATGATGCCGCCGGTCTTCATGTCGGTCAGGTCGTTCAGCGGCAGGCCGAGCATCCGCTCGAACAACGCTTTGCGGAGCGACATGAGCACCCGCACGTTGAGAATCCGCTGACAGTAGTTCTTCGTCGAATCGAGCAGCCGCGCAAGGAGAATCACTCCCAGGAAGCAGAACCCAGTGATGTTCAGCAATCGCATCCGACTGGAGCTGTCGAGTCCCTCGACCAGTAGCACATCGTCGATGATGTACCGCATGAAGAGCGGTTGGGCCATGTCGAGCGCGGCCACGAACAGCGCCAGCAGCAGCAGTCCGAAGGCCATCCCACGATACGGCGCCAGCCAGGCGATGTAGTCCCACAGATAGCGGCGGCGGTCGGCTTCGGGCGGTCGCTTACGGTTGCCGCGGCGCTGCTCGGCCAATTCCTTCAGCCGCCCTTCGCGATAGGCCTGACGAAATTGACGAAAGCGGAGTCGGGATGAACGGTTCTTGTGCACGAAAACAGAGGAAGGCAGTCAGCGCCTGGGCGCGAGCGAGTGGAGCGGGGACGTTGCATCCTATGCGCCGCATCGCTGATGGGGAAGATGCAAAAGCTGGATTCCGGCGAACGCTACTACGAAGCTGCTCCCGTGGACGTTCGACCCTACCGCTCTATGAGCGGGCAAGAATCTACTCCGGCTCGGGCTCCGAATTCTGCAGGTCGAGTCGCTCGAGCGGGACGTTGCGGAACCGAATCGGTTTGCCCCATACCGCCTTGGCTTCGGGATTCCGTTCGATGTGGGCGGCGTTAGGTACCAGCAGAATATCGCCGAACCTGGTCTCGGGATCGATGCTGTCCAGGTTGCCACGATTCTCGCTGCCGCTAAACATCCGTCCTTGGTCCTGGAGCAGGATGTAAGAACCACCAAGTTCCACCTCCTGATCGTCGATCACCGCCACCACGTCCATACTCAACGAGATGGGTAGCGAGTCGTCAAAGAGCAACTTGGCCGCGACGGAGTAACCTTCGTTCGATTGCTGAACCACGAAGCGATCGACACGAATGCTACGCACCGACGCTGGATCGAGTTTCGGATCGGTGTCGAGCTTCACGATCTGCTGGGCGCCTGTGTAGACCTTGAATGGCACCTTGATCTTCTTGGTCCACCGCTTGCGAGCAACCGGCCAGCGGTCCGCCGGTAGATCGTTGGTGTTGAGTCCGAACATCTTGTCGGCGTCGATGTAGGCGCAGTCGAGTTCGATTTCGAGCCTGTGGTCGCCGGCTTCGAATTCATGATTGAAGTAACCGTGGAAATCCGACGAACGGGCGTTGTGGTTGTTATGGTTGAACTTGATTGGATCGCCATCGACGGTAGCCTTGTTAATGGTCCACAGCAGTTGGACCGGCACGCCTGAGTGGTCGGCCCACGTCGACCCGTACTTGATATGCATCCTTGTGTTTCTCGACAACCCTTCGCGCAGCCGCTGGAACGGCTCTACGGTGGGCTCGGGGCCGTAGAACGCGTCGCTGAACGCGATGATGGTCTCGTCGGACAACATGCCGGCGGCTGTGGTGGCCTCCATGAATTCATTCTGCCAATTCATCGGTTTGTCCCAACCGCCGGGTTTTGCCGCTTTCATTTGCTTGGCGACTTCCATCACCGCGGCATCCGCTTCGGCGGCCGATAACTTACCGTCCTGCAGTCGCCGGTTGAGCTCATTCCAGACCCACGGTTCTTCGTATTGTTTGGGCAACTCGGTAGCAATGATTTGCTTAGTCGTCATCATGCCTAGTCCGCCAGGGCCGGGGCGCATGAACATCTGGCTCAGCAGCAACGTTCCAAACCCGACAAGCGGCATGCACAGGATCGCCAGTGCCCACAGGATGAGTCCCCGGCTCCGCAAGCGGCGGGCGCAAACAATCAGCGTGCCTATCGCGAGTAAGAATGGAACGATCGTGGAGAGGATGTTGAGCGAGACCTGGAATATCTCGTGGTGGCGAAAGAACATCCGCCCCAACAGGCCCAATCCCGCTCCCAGCAGCACCAACGCCACTAGCATCCACTTCAGGCTGATGCGGACACCGGGCTTGGCTGCTGTTTCGTGCTCTGCGGTCATACAAGTTACGTTCGTTCGTAGGTGACCCGTATTGGCAGAAATCTCACAAACTGCGGCACACTAGGCATCGTCGCCCGGGTAGCGCAAGAAACTGAGGTGCAATTCTGCATGGCGGAGGTTGAGCTCCACGCGATCTTCCATCGACATTTCGCCGAAAGCAGGGCTATGGAACTTGGCCGGCTCGTCGCCTTGAAGTCGCTCGATGCCGCTCCGCATTTCGCTCATCCCTTGAGCAAACTCCACGGGCTCGATGCCGGTCGTACCTCCTTCGACGCCCGGGATGCGAACGCCGCTCGGCATCTTGCCTTTGAGCATCTTGGGCAGCCGCCAGCGGAGGAACCACCGAACGAACCACGGCGGAGGATCCATCGGGTAGCCATCCCAGCCGTAGTGAATCCAGGCGGCCAGGTGTCCGAGGATTTGTCCAGGCGTCCAGTTGCCGATTGCGGAAAGTTGATCGGACTTGGCCGCTGCGTCGATGCGGTCGAGTTCGGTGGACAGAGCGTCCAGGTTGGCGAAATGGAGCTCTCGACGTTCGGTGCTGGCAGATGAAGTAGTCATGCCAGCCATTTTCCCGCAAGGCAAGCCCGGCTGCAAGTCAGCTGGACGTGCCTTGTCAAACGAATCTCTTCGGGTAGTGATCTCGATAAGCGCCTGAAGTATCGGTGACGTCTTGTGAACGATATCCGAAAGGTTCGGCTTGATCAAAATCTAATCCAGCTCAGCAATGCGGATGTTGCGAAAGTCGATGGCCATGTCGCGACTGGGATGGAGTTGGATTCCGATGGGGCCCCGCTCGCTGGCGGTTTCCGACTGGTAGTTCATCACCAGCTTGCCGTTGAGCCAAACGGTGTAGTAGTCGCCGACCGCCACGATGGTCATGGCATTCCACTCGTGTTGCTTGAGCAGGTCGGCAACGCCCTCGGCTTCTTTGGGATATCCCTTGCCGGGAATGTAGGGCGAGGCGGTCATGTCGCGTTTCAGCGAGCCCGACTCGCCGATCTGAATCTGGTCGTGCTTGCCGCGAATGAACACACCGCTATCAACGGTGCCTTCGCCCATCTTAAACTCGAGCTGCATAATAAAATCACCGTACTCCCGCTTGGTAAACAGCGTGGAGCCCTGTTGTTCGGGATCGCTACGGACTTGCATCACCCCGTCTTGCACGGTCCACCACAGGTTTTCCTTGGGTACCTTCCAGCCAGCAAAGTCTTTGCCGTTAAATGCCGGAGGGAGCCCGTCCGCAAACACGGGTGCGGAGAGCAGGAGACAGGCGATCAACAGCAGTCGATTTGGCATGTTACAGATCTCAAGTAAGTGCATGATGTCCGCGGCGCGCTACGCCGTTGCTATTAGACATCCAACAACCACTAGAAGTGCCGCAAAAAACGGTCAAAATTCTGCATTTCCGGGAGTCCGCGGAAACGGAATCACATCACGGATATTTGCCATCCCGGTGACGAACTGCACCATCCGCTCGAGCCCCAGTCCGAAACCGGAGTGTGGCACCGTGCCGAACTCACGGAGCTCACGGTACCACCAGTATTCTTCGAGATCGAGCTCCTGCTCGCGCATGCGGGCGTCGAGCACGTCGAGTCGGTCCTCCCGCTGACTTCCACCAATAATCTCACCGACGCCGGGAGTCAACACGTCCATCGCCCGCACCGTGGGACGATCGGGGGCCGCGTCATCGTTCACCTTCATGTAAAACGGCTTGATCGTGGCCGGGTAGTCGTACAGGATCACCGGCGATTCGAAGTGCTGCTCGGTGAGGAACCTCTCATGCTCGGCCTGCAGATCGAGCCCCCAGGCGACGGGGAACTCGAATTTCTGGCCCGACTTTTCCAAAATTTCGACGGCGTCGGTGTAGGTGACTCGTTGAAAAGCACCACCAGTGACCTTTTTCAGCCGAGCGAGCGTGGTGTCGTCGATCCGTTGCTGGAAAAAGTCCATGTCCTCGCCACAGTCTCGCAGCACGTCGCCCACAATCCGCTTGAGAAACCGTTCGGCCAGCGCCATGTTGTCGGTCAGTTCGTAGAACGCCACCTCCGGCTCGACCATCCAAAACTCGGCCAGATGCCGAGAGGTGTTGCTGTTCTCCGCGCGGAACGTCGGCCCGAAGGTGTAGATTTTGCCCAGCGCCGTAGCGTAGATCTCGCCTTCGAGCTGCCCGGAGACGGTGAGGTACGCCGCCCGTCCGAAGAAGTCGTGGGCGTAGTCGACTTCGCGCTTGTCGTTGCGGGGCGGGTTGGCCGGGTCGAGCGTCGACACGCGGAACATCTCGCCGGCACCTTCGCAGTCGCTGGCGGTGATGATCGGCGTGTGGATCCACAGAAAGTCCTCTTCCTGGAAGAACTCGTGGATCGCACGGCAGATGCGATTCCGCACCCGCATCACCGCGCCGAATGTGTTGGTTCGCGGCCGGAGGTGGGCCCACTCGCGAAGCTTCTCGAAACTATGTCGCTTCTTTTGCAGCGGATAGGTTTCGGGATCGGCCAAGCCGTGCATCACCACACTGGCCGCGTGGATCTCCGTGGCTTGACCTTTGCCGCCCGACTCTTTGACTTCGCCTTCGACCGTAACGCTCGAGCCAGGTGAGAGGTGCTTGATCTCCGACTCGTAGTTCGGAAGCTCCCCATCGGCGATCACCTGGATGTTGCCCAGCGAGGAACCATCGTTGATCTCGATGAAGCTGAACCCGCCCTTCGAGTCGCGGCGCGTACGCACCCAACCCGACAGTCGGATCTGCCGGCCGATCGATTCGGGCTGCCGAGCGAGAGCTACTGAGAGTCGATCCATCGTTATGCATCCTCAGTTGGAGACATCTGACAGTGTTTTGGGTTTCACAAAGAATCCCGCGGCGACGGCGACCAGGTAGGCAATCGACAGCCCAAGAGCCACTTTTCCGACGAACGCCGCATCGGGGTTCGGGTTGGAGATCTTGTTGTATATCGAAGTCGACGCGGCGGCGATAGCTCCCAACACAGCAACAACCATCAGCATGTTCCACACCATGCGAGGAAGCCCTTCGGGTCGATCGGCGCCCAGAGCCTGCTTGCTATTCATCAGCATGAAGAAGGTCAGATACGCGATCGGCAAAAAGATGATGCCGAAGCTCGAAGCGAAAATGGCGAGCCACATCTGCGCATCGTCCTTCCAGATCAGGGGCCATAGGGCGCCACACACGCCGGCGACCAGGCAACCGAACAGAAATACCGCTTGATTGTTGGGCTTACCAAAGGCCTCACGGAAGGCGAACCCGTTGATCATCATCAGCACGATCATGGTGGAAAACCCCATGCCAAACACACCCAAGCCAAAGACCAGATTCGCTTTCTGCTTTCCCAAGAGCGGAGCGAGAGCTTTGGAAAGGCTGAAGGCATTGCGCCGCACGAGTGAAGCGGCGATTTGCTTTTCCTCGCTTGGCAACTCTGCCATCTTGGTTACGATGGCCGTCTTTTCTGTACCATCGAGCTTGTCGAAATCCGCTGGTGTAATCTCCGGGGCAACGCGCGCGAGCAGGTTGTTCTTCGTGCCGCCATATAGAGGGCTTTCTTGAAACGCAGCAGGATCATTGCTCAACAGGTTTTCATCCGCTTGGCCATGAAAGGCTTGCGCCGCGGCAATCACGACACAGCTTGTTACAAGTACGTACGGAATCGCCATGCCCGTCGACAAGTCGAATCGAGCGAGGCCGCGAAACGTCTTGTCCCAGCCCCTTTGCAGCAGTGAGTAGGGCATGAGAAAGGTCATGTTGATTCCTACAGCGGTGGCAGCGGCGCCGATCATGACGTCGCGCTGTTCGCGTACCAGGCGGGCTTCCCAGAACTGCTGCGCATCTGGCGATAACTTCTCGATGAGTGCTTCCAGCTTGCCGGTAGCGTGGCCTGCTTGTCCCAAGTCGGGCAGGAAGCCAGCGAAAATCTGCGACCAGTTGAGCTCTCCCTGAACCGAGAGCGTGATAACAACTCCGAAGAAGCAGAGCACGATCGTTGCGATCAGGGCCTTGAGAAACCAATCGAAGGCTTTTGCGGCGACTCCACCTCGCATGCTGAGGAGCAATACGCCCAATGCGAGCGCCAGCAGTACGAACGAAACTCCGTACTTGGCTCTATCCGACCAACCTTCGCCAGACTGGACTTCGGTTCCCATCACCGCTGGACCAAGGTTGTTTTCCAATGCTTCGAAACACAGACCGAACTGTGGCATGCACCAGATGATGTTTGCCATAGCCGTAGCGACCAACCAGCCCCAACCGAGGACTGGGTTGATGTGTTCGTTAATCATGGCGAAGGGGCGTTGGCCGGTGGTGAGCGTCACATAGCTTATGGCCGAAAGCATAACGACGCCCAACACAATGGCCACCAACTGCAGCCAGAGCATGCTGGTGCCACCGAGGATGCCCAAGAACAGCGCGCCGGCCAGCGAGCCGCCACCCAACGTAATGGCGCTTTGCAGCCAGCCGGGGCCTGATAAGCGGATGAACGCGCCTATCGTGGCAAGTGGTCCGGACGCCTGAGCCTTCGCCAGGAGTTCTCGATCTCGCTCGACGCCGGTAATCGGCTGGTTCTCTTCCGCCATGACAAGTCCTTCACGACGAAGCACCGCGCCTTAGTTCAGAGGGCGGGCCTCTTGGTTGTTATTCTGCCTGCGCAAGGCAGGTTTTCATGTAATCGATACTCTCTTTTGCCAGTCTCTCCGGCCCAGGGGAGTAGTCGAACACCTCTACCGATACCCAGCGATCGAAGTTTACCTCTTGCAGCGCCTTCACGATTGGCACGAAGTCCAACTCTCCAAAACCTGGGCCCTGCAAGTTGGGATCATTCGCGTGGAAGTGACAATACGATCCTTCATGGATTCTTATCACCTCGGCAATTGGTTGTGGCTCCGTTGCCCACATCGCTTTGCAGTCAATCATCATCTCCACTTGCGGAGAGCCCACCATGTCGACCAGGCGTTTCGTGCTGGCGATATCGAACAGGAAGTTGGTTTCGGCCGCCGACAGTGGCTCCATTGCGAGTGTCACGCCAGTCTCCTCCAGCACTGGAATTGCTTCGGAGATTACCTCCTGGGCGTTTGAGTACGCTTGGCAAAGGCTGATCGAGTCGGGGCGGTTGCGCTGCAGCGGAGAGCCAAAGATCATCACGTCGCCGCCCAGATCGCGGCATAATCTGGCTAACTCGCCGAGGTACACCGACGTCCGCCGGCGCACATCCGCGTCAGGCGTGGTGAGGTGTAATCCTTCGGTCTTCGACAGGATCCAATGTAGCCCGCAAATCTCGATGCCGGCTGCTTCGGCTGCACGGCGCAACTCGCTACGTGTAAACGGCGAAATCTTGGTAACGTCGGTATTGAGTGTGAACGGAGCGATCTCTACCCCGTCGTAGCCGCACTCGGCAGCGAACTGAAAGATGCGATGCTGCAACCACTCGGCTTCGTGAAAAGTTTCGTTGCAGATTGCGAATTTCATATCTTCAGTTCAGATAGTCGAGTCAAACCAGCGAATCCTTGTACCTACAAACGACACATGCGGTTGCAGTGGCGCCCGCCTAGTGTAATCCCTGAGCGGCGAGCCATCGTTCGGCATCGAGGGCCGACATGCAGCCAGTGCCAGCGGCGGTGATCGCCTGACGGTAGTAGTCGTCCGCCACGTCGCCGGCGGCGAACACGCCTTCGACGCTGGTGTTGGTGCGGAACGGCACCGTCCACTTCAGGTACTTTTTGTCCGTCATGTCGACCTTGCCTTCCAGGAAGGCGGTGTTCGGCGTGTGGCCGATGGCGACGAACATGCCGCCCGCTTCGACCTCGCGGTCCGATTCGCCCACGGAGGAAGTGAGCCGCACGCCGGTCACTCCGTCGGTGTCGTTGCCGAGCACTTCGCCGACTTGCGTGTTCCAGAGGATCTCG
Source organism: Aeoliella sp. (assembly GCF_965227375.1). Classification (NCBI taxonomy): domain Bacteria; kingdom Pseudomonadati; phylum Planctomycetota; class Planctomycetia; order Pirellulales; family Lacipirellulaceae; genus Aeoliella; species Aeoliella sp. The sequence continues at coordinate 4,815,518 of NZ_CBDDFX010000002.1, read as the reverse complement.
ATCTTCTCGTTCTTCATCGCCCGTTCGGCCATGATCTTCGACGCCCGCAGTTCGTCGCGGCGATGGATCATGTAGACCTGGCTGGCGAACTTCGACAGGTAGTCGGCTTCCTCGACGGCCGAGTCGCCACCTCCCACCACAACCAGAGGCTTGTTGCGGAAGCGGGGCAGTGCGCCGTCGCACACCGCACAGGCGCTGACGCCGTTGTTCTTGTACTTGTCTTCCGACTCGAGCCCCAGGTAATTCGCTCGCGCCCCGGTGGCGATGATTACCGCTTGGGCCTCGACCTCTTCGCCGCCGAGACTCTTGAGCTTGAAGGGCCGGTCGGTGAAGTCGACCTCGACGATGTCGTCGGTAACGACCCGAGTGCCAAAGTTCTTGGCCTGCTTCCGCATCAGATTCATCAGTTCCGGCCCGCTGCACCCTTCCTTCTGGTGCATGTCGGCCAGCCACGCGTTTTCTTCGTCCAGCGAGTCTCGCAAGTAGTGACTAAGATCGCCCGCAGGAAAGCCCGGATAGTTCTCAACTTCGGTCGTCAAGTTTAGCTGTCCAAGCGGCAGCGTGCCGTCCTGACGGTTCTCTTCGGTTACGGCTCCTTCGAACACCAACGGTTCCAAGTTTGCACGGGCGGTGTAGATGGCTGCGGCCCAGCCGGCGGGGCCGCTGCCGACGATCACAACTTTCTCGGGCACAACAATATCCTCTGCTGCGGGGGGTGGGGGTAGCGAAGCCCGCATTATAGGTGCCGCGGCACACTGGGTAAACAAGCCGCCGGGGCTGGCAGGGGGAGGCGACCGGTTTGCGGAATTGGAAGATAGACTTTTGGGGTTCGTTGCTCGCGCACGATCTTCGCTTGTTCCGCTGTGGGGCGGCTCGTTATTATGACGGGTCGAGTCCTTATTCCAACTTCAGGCCCGTTTCAGGCTGGTGTCGATGCTTACCATTGCGGTCGCGATCGGATCGTTCTTTGCCTTCATTGTGGCGTACAACACGTACGGCCGCTGGTTGAGCCGCAAGATATTCGCTCTGGACGACGGTCGAACCGTGCCCAGCCACGAGATGCGAGACGACGTCGACTACGTGCCCACCAAACGCTCCGTGGTGTTTGGTCACCACTTCACCAGCATCGCGGGCACGGGGCCGATCGTGGGCCCGGCGATTGCGGTTTTCTGGGGGTGGTTGCCGGCGTTGCTGTGGGTGGTGCTGGGGTCGATCTTCATCGGCGCGGTGCACGATCTGGGCGCCCTGGTGGTGAGTCTCCGCAATCGTGGCCAAACTGTGGGCGAGATCGCCGGACGGGTGATCTCGCCGCGGGCGAAGCTGCTGTTCTTGTTCATCCTGTTCTTTGCCTTGTCGATCGTCATCGCCATCTTTGGTTTGGTGATCGCAAACATCTTTGCCCTCTACCCTGCATCGGTACTCAGCGTGGTGGTGGCGGTGCCAGTGGCAATTGCCGTGGGACTTTTGGTGTACCGCGCGCGGGTGGGACTGCTGTGGCCATCGCTCGCCGCGCTGGCGATCCTGTACGGCGCGGTTTACGCCGGTGTGTACGTCGAGGGCTGCCAAATCACGCTACCCACGATCGGAACTTATGGCACGCCTGTCGTGCAGTGGACCGTGCTGCTGTTGATCTACTGCTTCGCCGCGTCGGTGCTGCCGGTGTGGTTGTTGCTCCAGCCAAGGGACTACGTCAACAGTCACCAGTTGTTGGTGGCGCTCGCGCTACTCGTAGCGGGGCTGGTCCTGGCAGCGGCCCAAGGCGACGCTCAATTGCAGAGTGCGCCGGCAGTGGCCCAGCAGATTCCCGATGATGCACCACCGATGTTGCCCTTCTTGTTCATCACGATTGCGTGCGGCGCGTGCAGTGGGTTTCACTGCTTGGTGTCGAGCGGCACCACCAGCAAGCAACTCAACTGCGAGACCGACGCCCAGTACGTCGGCTACGGAAGCATGTTGCTCGAAGGCGCCCTGGCAGTGATCGTGATCCTCGCCTGCTGCGCTGGCGTCGGCATGGGGGTAGAGGGAGGCACCGCTGGCGAGGAACTCACGGGCCGCGCCGCCTGGCAAAGTCGCTACGCCATTCAAACCGAACAAGTGGTTGCCGCCGACGGAACCATCTCTGAGGTGACTAAAGGCTGGACCAGCATGGGCCTGGGACAGAAAGTCGGCGCCTTTGTGGATGGCGGTGCGAATTTCGTCGCCACTTTGGGCATCAGTCTGCCGCTCGCCACGGCGATCATCGCGGTGCTCGTGGCCTGCTTCGCGGCTACGACGCTCGACACGGCCACTCGATTGCAACGATACGTAATCCAGGAACTGGGAAGTTCTCTGCACGTAGCGCCGCTCAGCAACAAGTACATCGCCACGACCGTGGCCGTTGTGACCGGCGGGGCGATCGCCATGATGCCGAACTCCGATGGCGACATCGGCAAGGGCGGCTTGATTCTGTGGCCGCTATTCGGGGCCACCAACCAGTTGCTGGCCGGGCTGGCGTTCTTGGTGCTGGCGTTTCACCTGCGTCGCCGCAGCATCGCCACTTGGTTCGTGGTCGCCCCGATGATGCTCATGCTGTTGATGCCCGCCTGGGCGATGATTTACAACCTGACGCACGATTGGCAGGGCAACGCACTGCTGATGAGCTTCGGCATCGGCATCCTGGCACTCGAAGCGTGGATGATCGTCGAAGGGCTGCTCACCTGGCGCCGCGCCGCCGGAGTGCTGGAGCCAAGCCTGCCACCGCTAGGATCGCTGGCCGGAAAGTGAGCGGTTCTACGCTCCCGCCTCGCCTTCCGGCACTTCACCAATATCGACGTGCTGCTCTTCGATCTCATCCACCACTCGGATGGCTTTACGGCCCTTGAACGAGCCGACCGTGGTGTGGAACTTGGGCTGGCCCTCCACACGCAGGACGAGCGGTTTGCGGATGTCTTTCTCAGTGGTCACAATGTCGCCCACTCGCAGGCCGATCAAGTCGGCCGTGGAGATGTGGGTGTCGGCGAGGTCCACCACCAGTTCGACCACCGCTCCGCCAATCTGATCGGAGAGCCGCTGAATCGATTCGCGTGTGGCGGGGCGTTTGCTGATGGCGACCCAGCTATTGGCGCTCAGCTTGTTGCCGATGCGTTCAATGGAGTTGAACGGGATGCACAGGTTCATCATGCCCCGCACGTTGCCTAGCGTGAGCTCGAAACTGATGAGCACCACCACTTCGTTCGGCGGCACGATCTGCACCAGCTGCGGATTGCTTTCCACGCGGTCGACGCTGAGATCCAGCTCTAGCACATTCTCCCACGCCCGACGCATCTCACCCAGGAACAGGTCGGTGATGCGGCCCACCAGGCGGAGCTCGATTTCGGTTAGAGGGCGGCGAGCCGGCGGCGTAGGGGTGCTGCCGCCACCCAGCAGGCGGTCGATGATGGGGAACAACAGAGAAGGGTTGATATCGAGGATCAACTGGCCTTCGAGCGGTTTGGCCGTGATCAGATTGAAACAGGTGGGGTTCTCGAGGCTGAACACAAACTCGCTGTAGGTCAATTGATCGACACTGGTGAGCTTCACCTCGACGATCGAACGCAACAGCGCCGAGAGTCCCGCGCCGAAGTTGCGGCCGAATCCCTCGTGCATCGTTTGCAGCGCCCGCATCTGCTCCTTGCCGACGCGCTCTGGGCGTTTGAAGTCGTAAGGAGTGATCTTCTCCTTGGGCCGCATCGGGGAGGAACTGGCTGCCGGCTGGGCGGCTGGAGTTGCAGGTGGCGGAGAAGCGGGCGCGGCGGGTTTGGGAGGAGTCGCGGCGCCGGCTTGAGTGCCCTTGGCTTCACTCAGCAGGCTTTCGACTTCTTCTTGGCTCAGTATGTCGCCCATGTTGCTAATCCGTTAGCAGGGGGATGAAGGGTTGTCTCGCGGCGATCAGCCTCGCACTTGGCCCGATCCTTGCACCACGTATTTGTAGGTCGTCAGCTCTTCGATGCCGCAAGGTCCGCGGGCGTGAAACTTGTCGGTGCTGATGCCGATCTCCGCGCCCAAGCCGAACTCGCCACCGTCGTTGAATCGCGTGCTGGCGTTGATCATCACGGCCGCGCTATCGACCTGGTCGGCAAATTTCTGCGATACCGGCAGGTTGCGGGTGACAATGGCGTCCGTGTGACCCGATCCGTAGCGGTTGATGTGGGCGATCGCTTCGTCGATGGACGCGACCACCTTGGCCGAGATCACCGGGCCCAGGAACTCGGCACCGTAGTCGTCGTCGGTCACGGGGTGGGCGGCGTCGACCCATTCGCAAGTGCGCGGACAGCCGCGTACCTCGACGCCCTGGGCGGCGAGCGCTTTGCCAATGCGCGGCATGAACTCACCTGCCACGTCGGCGTGCACCAGCAGCGACTCGCAGGCGTTGCACACGCCCATTCGCTGGCACTTGCTATTCACCACGATCGCTTCGGCCATGTCCAAATCGGCATCGGCGTCAACGTACACGTGACAGTTGCCGTCGAAGTGCTTGATCACCGGCATCGTCGCTTCCGACACCACGCGGCGGATCAGTCCTTCGCCGCCGCGCGGAATCGCGACGTCGATCAGGTCGTTCATCTTCAGGAAGTGTCCCACAGCCGCGCGGTCGGTGGTGCTCACCAACTGCACTGCGTGCTCCGGCACCCCATGTTGTTTGGCGGCTTTGGCCAGCAGATCGACGATCGCGCGGCTGGAGTGCATTGCCTCCTTGCCGCCGCGGAGGATCACCGCGTTGCCCGCCTTCGCGCAGATGGCTGCTGCGTCGGCGGTGACGTTGGGACGCGACTCGTAGATGAAGAACACCACTCCCAGCGGGCAGCGGACTTTGTCGATCTTGAGTCCGTTGGGGCGAACCGTCGAATCGATCACGCTGCCAATCGGGTCACGCAGCGAGGCCACTTCTTCCAGGGCCGTGGCGATGCCAGCGATACGCTCTTCCGAAAGCCGAAGTCGATCGACCATGGCGTCGGTCAAACCGTAGCCCGGCGCGGCTTCGATGTCTTGGGCGTTGGCCGCCAGGATTGCGTCGGTCTCGTCGCGGAGCAATTGGGCCGCTGCGTTCAGCCAGGCGATCTTCGTCGCGCCGGTAAGCGACGCCATCGCCCTCGACGCTTCGCGCGCTTGTTGGGCGACAGTGCGGGTGTAGGTTTCCAGATCGATTTGCGCTGTGGTCGACATGCCGGTTTTAACTGTATTTGTAGGGGCGGAGGAGTATCGTTGGTTTCGCCTGTTGGGTCAACGCTGGTTGCGGGGTATTCGTCCCCTTGCCTAGGACAATCCACCGGTGGCAGCGAATGCTAGCATCGTGTCGCGCACCTGGCGAACGTCGTGGACACGGATCACCTGCACTCCCTGTCGGGCGAGCGTCAGCGCCGCGCCTGCGGTGGCGGCCGTACGGTCGGCCTGTTTGTCTCCTACGATTTTACCCAAAAACGCCTTGCGAGAATGCCCCACCAGCAGCGGGCAGCCCAATTCGTGGAATCGGTCGCAGGCGGCCATCAGCGCGAGATTGTGCTCGTGCGTCTTGCCAAACCCGACGCCTGGGTCGAGGCAGACTCGCTCGCGATCGATACCTGCGGCCAGCAGCAAGTTCCGCCGCTGGGCCAAGTAGGTGTGAATCTCGCCGACGATGTCGTCGTACTGCGGATCGTCCTGCATGGTTTGCGGCGTGCCCTGCATGTGCATCGCGCAGACCCCCACTCCCGTCTCCACGGCCAGCGGCAGCATCTCGTCGTCGCCTTCCAGGCCGGTGACGTCGTTGATGATCTCCGCACCGGCTTCGATAGCCGCCCGAGCCACAGCCGCTTTGCTGGTGTCGATCGAAATGGGCGTCCTGGTCTTGCGCGCCAAGCGTTCGATGACCGGCACCACCCGGCGGATCTCTTCCTCCACCGGCACCGGATCGGAGTAAGGGCGAGTGCTTTCGCCGCCAATGTCCAGGATGTCGGCCCCTTGCTCCACCAGACGGAGGGCGTGTTCCACCGCAGCCGCGGCGTCGAGGAACTTTCCGCCATCGGAGAAACTATCGGGTGTCACGTTCACGATGCCCATCCACAGTGGAAGCGGAGGTAGTTTGAGCGTGCGCGTCCGCAGTCGCCATACACTAGCGCGCGGCGAAATCGGGCGGATGGGAAACGAGGTGGGCGAGAAGGGGTCGGACATACGTTCCAGCGTAGTCCACTCTTGACCGACGGCCAAGCGAGGGCCAACGGATCGCCCTGGCTACCATGCCTGTTCCATCGAGCCCACGATTTGCTGGGCGAGTCGTTCGATGGCGACTTGCTGGCTGGACGAGACGGTTTGGCCGACTGCCGGAACCAGCAGCGATGTCTGGCCAACGATCTCCGCCGACAGCGGGTACACCTGCGGCGCTGCTGCGTACCCGTTGCGGCGGTGGTTGACGAAAGTGACCTCCGCCCGCAACTGGTTCTCCGCGGCACGCACCTGGTCGAAGGCATCCTCGACCGTGGTACGGCGAATGTCGTTTTGCAGATGGACCGTGAGTACCGCGTCCGCGGCCGGTGTGCCTACCACCTTGTAGGGCGTGTTCAGTTCGATCTCATTCACGATCGCCTCGGTCAGTCGCTCGCCCAAGTCGCGGCGGTAGCTGTCCGATTCGATCATCGGCACGTAGATCGTCCTCACGTCGGGGGCGTACAGCGATTCGGATCCCATGCGATACGCGGCGCAGCCCAGCGATGCCAGGCCGCAGGCGGTAATCAGCAGCAGGGTAGAATTGCGTCGCATGGAGAACTGCAGTTGGCGTTGGTCAAAGCATCGCGTCGAGCGGAACTGTCGACTAGCGCAGCAAGGTGCTATCGTCGTTGTCTTGCTCTGGCGCCTCGGTGTCGCCGCCGCGCGAATCGCGAAGTTCCGGCACGCGGGCGACGCGGGTTCGCTCGGGATTCTCGGGGAACAAATCGATCACCGTCTTCAGCGGAACGTCTGGAACGTTTGGTTCGTCAGCGATCTGCGCCAGCCGCGTACGCGCGTCGGCGGCCAACTGCGACTGCGGGTGTTGGCGGACTACTTCGGCGTAGTACACCTTGGCCGCACCGTAGTGTCCGGTGTTTTCGTAGTGCTTGGCCATCGACATGTGGCGTTCCACGATTGCTCGCGCCACCTGGCCCTGCGTTTCACGCAGCCGTTCGCGTTCTTCGGTGTTCAACCGACGGGCGAACTGGTTACTCAACTGTTTGGCGAGCAACTTGGCTTCATCGAGCGGTGCTCCATCGTACTCCGGTCCCTGGTACTTCTTCAGTTTGGTTTGCAGCCCCAGCAGGTGCGCTTCGAACTGGTAGTCGCTACGCGGATACTGCTGCCGCAACAATTCGTAGTAGTGGTCGGCGTCGCTGTACTTGCCAGTACGGAAGTAGATGCCCGCGATGGCCATGATCGAGTCGTCCGCCCGGGGACCGGTCGGATCGTACAGTTGAATATCTTCGTAAGTCTTCACCGAGTGGCCCAGGGTATCGAACCAGGGACGGGTCTCGTCGACGAAGTTAGGCGTGAGGGTCCAATGTGGTTCGTGCTGGTGGTGCTGCTCCCAGTACTGGGCGATCGACCACATCCGTTCGATCACGTTGTCGACCTGCGCCGAGTTGGGATACTTGTCTAACAACTCGACGTACTTCTCGCGAGCCTTGATGTACTCGTCGTCGTAGAAGTAGCAGTTGGCCTCCTGGTACATGGCCTGTTGTTCGATCGTCGAACTGGGCCAACGGTCGGCGGCTTCGGCGAATCGCTTGGCCGCACGACGGTACTTCTCTTGAGCGTATAGCTCCTCCCCTTCCTTGTAGGCTTCGGTGGCTTTCCGCTGATTCGGTCCGAGACCTACCACCTGTTTGGCCTTGTTGTACTGCGCCTTTGGATCGAGTCCCGGCAGCAGTCCCTGACTCGCTTTGTCTTCTGGCGAGAACACGAGCGCTTCCTCTGACATCGGGGCGTCCATCGGCTGCCCGTGACTGTCGTAGAAGCCCGGCGCACCTTCCACCTGATAGCCACTGCCGACGACGTACTCGGCTTTGTTCTTGTTTTTCTTCCACCACTCTTTGGTTCCCGGCTTAGCGGCCGCGCCGAACGTCGGCATGCTGGGCATGCGAGTTGGCAACGAGCTGCAGCCGCACGTCGCAACGAGTGCAATGGCCAAAGCGGTAGTGAATAATTGCTTGAGACGAGTCATGAATTCTGCAAACCATCGGTGGAAGGACCGAAGCACGGACGCAATCGCGGCCGCAAGACAAGGCGGCGGAAGGTAGTTCACCTGGCGCAGCGGCGTCAAGTGCAAACCTAGCGGAAGCTAGCGAGCGGAATCGCTTTCAACCGCGGCGGGAGCGGGAACGTCCGGCGCGGCGGGCTCTTCGCTCTCGGGCAGATCACTGGGCAGAGGAAACGCGTAGATTGCTAGCACCACAAACATCACACTGCCGAACGCCAGCTTGCTGATCGTCCCCCAAAAGCGCCCCTTGGCGGCGCCCACGGCTACACTGCCCGCCTGCTGAACGCTGGTCTGTCCGTTGGAGAGCTCCAATAGCCCCGCCCCGATGGCAGCTCCAAGAATGGCCCCCAGCACAGGCCCGACGACTGGCACCGGCACGCCAATAATGCCGCCCGCGACGCCGCCCACTACGGCCCCGACCACGCCCCGCCAAGTTCCGCCAGCGTTCTTGCTACCAGCCGCTCCGGCCAGGAACTCGGCGATCTCCGACCCCAGTGCTAGCGCTGCAACCACCACCACCGCTTGCCAGCCCAGCACGGTGCCGCCCGTGGCGAGCGAGAAACCCACTGAGGCGGCCACCATCAACCACAGACCAGGTAGCCCCACCGCGCTGATTGCCAATCCCGCCAAGGCGATCAGCATCAGCAGCAGGTAATACAGCAGATAGAGCCAGTACATATTCCGAACGCGCCTAACGTGCGCTAGGCAATCTCGCGAGTACCCGTTTGTAGTCGTTCAAGTCGCACGCGGTCGATGCGGCGACGGGTGGCTTCGAGTACCGTGATCTTCAATAGGTCGTTCCACAGCAACGATTCGCCCACGGATGGTACACGGCCAAACTCGCTGAACACAAAACCGCCAATGGTGTCGAAGTCGCCATCGTCGGGCAGTTCGACGCTCATGGCTGTGTTCACTTCGTCCACATGGGCTCGGCCTGCGGCTTCGAAGATGTCTTCGTCTTTCTTTTGGATGACCTCTTCGACGTCTTCGTCGTACTCGTCGACAATCTCGCCGACGATTTCTTCCAGCACGTCCTCAATCGTCACCAAACCGGCGACGCCGCCGTACTCGTCGAGCACGATGGCGATGTGCGTTCGCTCCTGCTGGAACATCTTCAGCAGATCGTCGACCGCTTTGGTCTCCGGCACGAACAGCGGCTTGCGGACCAGTTCGCGAACCGGGGTGCGGGGCTCGCTGGGGTCGCGCGCCAGCTCCGGCAGCAGGTCTTTGCTGTACAGCACGCCGATGATGTCGTCGCGATTCGTATCGTAAACGGGAATGCGAGTGTGACCGGTTTGGATCACGTCGAGCAACAGCTCCTCCCACGCCAGCTCAAGCTGCACCATGTGCATATCGGTGCGGGGAGTCATGATCTCGGCGACGTCGGCGTCGCCCAGTTCGATCACGCCTTCGATCATCTCCCGCGCCTCGCCCTCCAGCAGGCCTTCGCGATGCCCTTCGGTAACGATGGTGCGGATTTCTTCTTCCAGCGATTCTTCGTCCAAATGGGGCGCCGTGCGGCCGAACACGCGGTGCAATACGGTATCCATCAATTGGGCGAAACCAACAATGGGACTCGCCAGCACTGCCAGCATCCCGAACATTGGCCAGCAGTAATAGAGCACGTGCGCCGAGAATAAGCGCGAAGTCGTCCAAGGCACCGCAACGCGGATGAGCGTCAGCACCAGTCCGAGCAGCAAGCCGTGTAGTACGGTGGTCGTCCAGCCGATGGGCAATACGTGGTTGGCTTCGCTCCACAGCCACGCGACGGAGCTGACGATGAACGTGGTGATCGCCAGCACGGTCAGCACGTCGAGTCCGAGCGCCACGCGATCGTGCGAGCGGATCACCTCGCCGAACAGTTCGACGTCGTCACGCTTTTCGCATAGTTCGCGGAGGTCGTGGCGCGAGAAACCTCGCAGCACGCGCGTGCCAACAGAAAAGAAACAAACCAGGGCGGCGCTGACGATCGCCACCCAGAGCAGCGGATCGAGCGTCACCGCGTGGGGTCTCCTTCACAAGTAGTTGGCTCGGTGGGATATACCAGCGACCTGGCGCGGTCGTGTGGGATACCCAAGTCGGTTAGCCAGTAACTCTCGGCCTCCCGCATTTTTGTCGCAGCAGCAGGCGTCTTGTCGTCTAGCCCCACCAGGTGCAAGGCTCCATGCACGACGTACAGCAATAGCTCTTCTTCGGCACGGTGGCCGTAATCTTGGGCATTGGACATCGCGGTTCCGGCGCTGGCGATAATCTCGCCTTCGAGCGGCCCATCAGGCTCCGACAGCGGAAAGCTCAGCACGTCGGTTGGATAGTCGTGGTCCAGATGCTTGCGATTCAGTTCGTGCATCTGGGTATCGTCGACCAATGTGACGCTGATAGCCGCCTGAGTGTGCCCTGCGCCAGCCACAATGCGTCGGCAGGCTTCTGCCAACAGATCGGCGTCGATAGATAAGAGGTCTTGGCGACTGGTGATCGCGATGTCGATCATCGTTCCGTGTTTGTTGCGAGCCCGCGGCTAGTCTTCCGCCGCGAGCCTGTTTCTGCCGCCTGCTTCCGTATGTCAGCCTGTCTTGGCTTTCTTTTCCTCCGGGTACTTCACCCGTCCATGATACACGGCCGTGAGGGATTTCACCAAGCTGTCGCCTATTTTACGCACTTCTTCCAGCGTGAGTCCACACTCGTCGAATTGTCCGTCCAACAAGCGTTTTTGGGTCAATTCTTCGACCAAATTCTCAATTCGCGAGGGTGTGGGCTCCACCAGCACGCGGCTGGCGCTTTCCACTGCGTCTGCCAGCATCAATACACCGGCTTCCTTGGTTTGCGGCTTGGGGCCGGGATAGCGGAACGAGCTTTCGTCCACTTCGCTAGCGTCGGGATCGTTCTCGCGACGGTCGGTTGCCTGGCGGTAGAAGTACTCTACCAGCGTGGTGCCGTGGTGTTGCTGAATGAAGTCGATAATGGGCTCGGGCAGCTTGTTTTGCCGCGCAAGGTCGGCACCATCTTTCACGTGGGCAATGATCACCAGCGTGCTCATGGCCGGCACGAGCGCATCGTGGCGGTTGCCGCCGGCACTTTGGTTTTCGACAAAGTAGCCCGGCTTGAGCATCTTGCCGATGTCGTGGAAGTAAGCGCCCACTCGGACGAGTAGTCCACGCGCGCCAATCGCTTCGGCAGCCGCTTCGGAGAGCGACGCCACGTTGATCGAATGGTTATAGGTGCCCGGTGCGCGGCGGACCAGTTCTTGCAGCAGCGGGTGAGCGGGGTCGCCTAGCTCGAGCAAACTCAGGTCGGTTTGTACGCCGTACAGTTTCTCGACCAGCGGCAGGATACAGGTCATCAGCGATCCCGCGATCACGGCCCACAGCGCGAGCCACAGGGCGACTTGCATGGTGGGCTGGAAGGGATCGCCCTCGAGGGTGCCGACACCCAAATTAGTAAAGAACGCCACGCCTGCGGCGGTGAAGCCGACACTTAGCAGCTTGCTACGCGTGCGTACTGAGTCGAGCACGATAATCGCGCCCGCTGTGGTGGCCATCAGCACCACCGCTTCGTGCAGGTTGGCGCCGATGGAGGTGACGCCGACCAGCGTAACTGCCGTGGAAAGTAGCAGCGCCAGCGGCTGCGAATAGGCCACGGCCATGGTCATGCCGAACAGTAGCAGCGGAATGACCTCCGCCTGGCGGTGGTAGCGGAAGGTGAGCCACATGAGCGCCACGGCCAACACCACCGCGGCCAGAACACCGATGAACCGACCGAGGTCGCGGAGAATGCGCGGCTCCATTTTGTAGATGTAGAACCCACACAGCGTGTACAGGGCGATGTACATGCCGAAAGTCGCCCCACTGTAGGCCAAAGTTTGCTGCCAAGTGAGGTTCTTGAGCCGTTGTGCGTGGCCGGCCTCCAGTTCGGCAAACTGCGCCGCATTGATGGGAGTGTCGGCGAAGGCCAGTACCGATTTGCCTTTGACGTACTCCTTCATGACCGGGGCGACGTTTTCGGCTGCGGTCTCCCGCGCTTTGCGCGTGGCGTCGTCGTCGAGGGTTAGTGTTGCAGGTAGGTCATCGTACAGGCGGGCGAAGAGGCGGTTCGCCAATTCGAGCGACGGCAACTCTTGCTGCAGCCGACGTTGCACCTGATCGCGCACATTGACCAGCAGCACGTCGTTGAGTTGCTTGACAACGGCCCCATCCTCGCCATCGGTGTGCCGGATCTCGATCTCGGTGCTAGTGGCAAGGTCTTCGTTGGGCAGTTCCTTCAGGATGCCCACTTGCTCCAGCGGTTTCAGCACCGTACCCAACGCTGTAACAATCTTATTCTCGGTGTCTTCCGTGAGTTGCTTGTTGAACGCCAGGAACTGATCGGCTCGCTCCTGTTCGGTTGGTTCAGGCGTGCCCTCGGCCAAGTCGGGCTGGTATTGTGCCCAAATTGCCGCGTCCGCCTCGTCCAGCGATTTGGCGCCCGCCAGTTGCGCCAGCTCGTTTTGTACGCGATTTTTCAACTCGTCAATGAGTTGCGGATTCTGCGTGTAGACGGCCGTAGCCGTGTCCATCGCCAACTCGATAGCTTTGTTCGTGGCTTCTTCATCCTTGACCTTAAAGTCCACACGGGCGACGACATCGCGGTGAGGGATTTCTCCCAGGTGGTATTCCAGCGGCGGCGCCCAACCACCGGTGATGGCCCACATCAGCACCGCCGCGATTGCGCAAATGGCGAGTCGTAGCAGCACGGGACCGCGGCGCAGATTATGCGCAAGGGCGGTCCACCGGCCCGGCGGCAGTTCCACTGCGGCGACACGCTCGCTTCGTGTTTTCTTGGGAGTGGCGGTGGACACGGTATGGGGTGGTGGGATGAGAACGATGAACCGCCAGCGGCGATTGTCGAGCAGTTGGTTCGATCAACTCGGCGGTGGTTTACCCAGTTCCTTCCTCGTAAGCTCGCACAATGGATTCCACTAGGCGGTGGCGAACGATATCGTCTCGCGACAGGATGACTTGGGCGCAACCAGGGATGCGTTTCAATCGGGCGATGGCATCGGTCAGGCCGCTACGCGTATGGGAGGGCAAGTCGACCTGCGAAGTGTCGCCCGAGACAACCACTTTGCTGTTGGATCCCATGCGCGTGAGGAACATCTTCATCTGCGACACAGTGGTGTTCTGCGCCTCGTCCATGATGATGAACGCATTGTTCAGCGTGCGACCACGCATGTAGGCCAGCGGCACCACTTCGATCACGTCGTCAGCCATGTAACGCTTCACCTGATCGTAGTCGATCATTTCACCTAGGGCATCCAGCAACGGTCGCAAGTAGGGATTGATCTTCGACAGCAAATCGCCCGGCAGATAGCCCAGGCTCTCGCCGGCTTCGACCGCGGGTCGCACCAGGACGATCTTGCGAATCTGCTGCGCCTTTAGCGCTTCGATGGCGGTGGCCACCGCCAGGTAGGTTTTTCCTGTACCGGCTGGGCCGATGCAGAATACCAAGTCGTGATTGCGGATGGCCTCGATGTACGCTTCCTGACCAGGCGTGCGAGCGCGAACGGTGCGGCCCGCGCGCTTGACGTCCACCGGTTTGGCGCTGCTCTTGGGCGAGTTGCCAACTACGTTGTTGATGATCTCGTCCACTTGGTGGGGCATGAGCGCTCCCTCGCTGCCGATGGTAGAACGCATCTGCTCGAAAATGGCCGTCGCCTGTAGTACGGCGCTCTCAGGGCCGCTGAGGTGGATTTTGCCACTGCGCGTAGAGATCTTCGCCTCGGTCGACTCACGAATACGGCGGAGGTGCTGGTCCGACGTTCCGAAGAGGAGGATGAGTTGCTCGGGGCTACCTACCGGAATCGATGCTTCGATCATCAACCATCGCCGCAGCTCTCGGCCACTGCGTAAAGTGTGGGAAATCGCAGGGCGTGCACGGTGCTGCGCCCGACCAACAACTATACCTAATGTGGCGACGAAACAGCTAGCCGCGTGCTCCCCATCTGGCGCAAGTCCTTGCAGGCATTCGGATTATGACGAATGCGCCGGCTGTGCCTCAGGTGGAGAGTTAGATAGCCCCCCGGTTCTACGACTCGCAGTTGCAGGGCGATTCGCGGTGGCCGACCTCGATCTGGTTGACGATTCGGCCTACTTGCGGGACGCTCGCAGCAATCGTCTCGGCAACCTGTTTCAAGTGTTCCGTTGGAAGTTCACCCTCCAGAATGACCGTCCCCCTTTCGATTCGGCAATCGACCACCTCGAGCTGGCGGTAGCCATGGCGTCGATAAGCCGAGCGGACAAGCGAAGTGATCAGTCGCTGAGAGTGCATTTTCCTTGTGATGGACGGGGGAAATGAGGTCGACGGCCAAGAACACGGATGACAGATTCTAGGCGTGTGTACTTGCAATACCCATGCCGAACTGGCGGAATGATCGAAGGCCGACGAGACGGCTGGTGCTTCCAGCACCGCGGTCGTTGCTCGACAAGCTTCCAGCTCGGTCGTTGGGCGTCCACTCGGCGCTTGGTGGACCCATCATGCCGAGTGCACGATTGGCGACGAATCGTGAGCACAGCCCCGTTTTGCTTAGCTCAGCTAGTTGAGTCAGTATATGGTACGTAGATTGCAAACTGGATTTCCTGGTGTGCTCCGCCATGTCATCTCAGTCCGCGCTATGGAGTTTGGCTGCCGACTGAGATGGTGATAACGAACTTCGCAGGAACGCGACTTCTTCCAATCAATGTTTGGGTTTACCGCATGGCTGATTCCGCCGGAGACACCGACAAGCCGCTGGTGGAGGCTGGCAAGGCGATACGCCAGCACGCCAACGACATCGTTTCGCTCTGGATCGATCGTGCGCAGCAATCTCCGGAGATTCCCTTCGCGCATCGTCAACAGCTTCGCGATCACCTCCCCAGTCTGTTGGAGCATGTCGGACGGCACCTCGAAAATGGTCGTTCCACTCTGGGGAAGAGAAGTGAAGCCGCTGCTGAAAGTCATGGCCGGCAACGGTGGCAATTGGGGTGGCGACTCGACGATGTGGTTCGCGACTATCAGACGCTGCGCCCCGTGCTGATTGACTATCTCCTCGATCAGAAAAGTCTCGATGTCACGCCCGAGGTGCAGTCGGCGATCGCTGAGCTGATTGATGAGGCCATTGTCGAATCTGTGCAGAGCTTCTTGGAATTCCAAGATAGCTTCGATACGGTTTCGCATCGCACGGCTGCGGAGTTCTCGGCCATCATTTCATCTTCCGCCGACGCCATCATCAGCATGGACATCGACGGGACGATACAAAGCTGGAACCACGCAGCACAGCGGATCTATGGGTACGAGGAAGCAGAAGCAATCGGACAATCGGGCAGGATCATTCACTCGGGCGAACGATTAGACGAATTCGACACCCTGCTCAACACCGTCAAACGTGGTCACTCGATCGAGTCGACGGATACCACGCGAGTCACCAAGGATGGAAAGGAAGTAGCGGTGGCAGTATCCGCATCACCCATCCGCAATCGGGATGGCGAGGTTATCGGTTGTTCGACCATTGCGCACGACATATCCGATCGGGTGCGTGCTGCGGAAGCCCTGAAGCGCGCCCTGGAAGATGCCGAAACAGCCAACCGTACGAAGGGTCGGTTTCTGGCCAACGTTAGCCATGAGCTTCGTTCGCCAATGAATGCGATTGTGGGGATGCTTTCGCTGGCCTTGGACGAAGACTTGACGACGGAGGTCCGCGACAATCTTCAAGTGGCTCAGGAAGCAGTCCGGCAGCTCAATCAACTGGTAGACGACTTGCTGGATGTATCAAAACTCGATGCAGGCAGTTTCAAACTGGAGGACGGTCCGTTCAGCTTGAGGTCGGCGCTGGACGAGACCATGCGACTGGCGAGCCTGCGGGCTTATCAGAAGGGAATTGAGATTGCTTGCCAGATCGATTCCGAGGTGCCCGACGCCCTCATCAGCGATTCGCTTCGGCTCCAGCAGGTACTCAACAACCTGGTTAACAACGCGGTCAAATTCACGGAAAGAGGCGAGGTGCTCGTGGAGGTTAGTCTGGTCGAAGCCAACGACTCGGACTGCCAGATTGCGTTCCGCGTGAGCGACACAGGGATTGGCATCTCGCGGGAAGACCGTGAGAAGATATTCGCACCTTTCGCCCAGGCCGACGCCTCTTCGACTCGGCAATTTGGAGGATCCGGCCTGGGGCTTTCGATTGCCTCGCACCTGGTCGCTTGCTTGGGGGGCGAGTTGACTGTCGAAAGCGAACTGGGCAAGGGGAGTATTTTCAGCTTTGTGGGGTACTTCCGCCGCAATGGCGATGAGCCTCGGTTGGAGACTCCTGCAGTTACCCGACAACATATGCAGGACGTTTCGGCACTGGTAGTCGACGATCACGAAGCGAACCGCGCTATCGTGCAAGAGCTGCTAAGCAACTGGGGAATTCAGGCGCGAGGAGTCGAAACCGGCGAGGAGGCGCTGCAGGAACTGCAGGAAGGACTCGAACAGGATCGCCCCTACCAACTGGCGATTGTCGACGCGTTGATGCCCCGGAAGAACGGTTTCGAATTGATCGAAGAGATCGTCGAGTTGGATAACGGACCTCCCGCCAGTATCCTGATGATCTCTCCCAGCGATCGCACGATGCTTCGCGATCAGTGCGACAGCGTTCCAGCCGACGCGTTTTTGGAGAAGCCCATCAGCCAATCGAGTTTGTTCAATACGGTCGCCAGTGTGTTGACCGAGGGCGAAACGGTCGAGGCAAAGCCAGTCGGCCTAGGAGGATTGGCGACGCCCCAACGCTCGCTGTCGGTGTTGGTGGTGGAGGACACCAAGGCGAATCAACGAGTTGTGCAGCGAGTACTGGAGCGACGAGGGCACCAATGTACCTTGGCTGGCAATGGGCGGGAGGCGATCGAGTATGCTCGCGAGCGTTCTTTCGACGTGATCCTGATGGACGTGCAGATGCCTGTGATGGATGGATTTCAGGCCACCGCCGCGATTCGGGAGTGGGAATCCAGGGCCCAGTTGCTGCCGACGCCGATCATCGCGATCACCGCCCACGCCATGCAAGGAGACCGCGACCGCTGTTTGGCGGCGGGAATGTCGGATTACATTGCCAAGCCATTGGATATACTGGAACTTGCCCAAGTGGTCGAGAAGCATGGATTGCTGGCCGGTACCCCGTCGCAACCAGGTATCAACTTGACTCCCCAGCACGACAATAACCCATCGACGCCGACCTCGTCGGAGGTTGCTGAGAGTATCGATCTCAGCGGTGTGCTCAAGCGGCTTCGTGGCGACCGTGGACTGCTGGCCGATCTGGCCGCCTGCTACTTGGAGGACTACCAGGGACTGCTTCAGGCGGTGGAGGACGGAGCAAACGCCGGCGATACAGCAGAAGCACGGCGGAATGCTCACAGCCTAAAGAATCTGGCGATGACCTTCAATGCTGAGCAGAGTTCAAGACTTGCAACCGAGATGGAAGAGCTGCTAGCCGATGGTCATCAGCAAGCAAGCTTGCAGAAGCTGCCTGTTTTGACCTCCGCGTGTAACCAACTCGCGGACTTGCTGCGTCCGTATGCAGGCGATTCGGCGACTTAACGGCAGCGACCATCAGGTGGCCGCAACTTCGTCCGGATCGGGCTCCGTATCTTCCTGCTCGGCGAGTTCTCCCGAATCCATGTCGTCTTTCAGGCTAACGACTTGCGAGATCGAAATGTTGTGCGCTCGAATCTTGTTTCGTAAGCTGCCCCGCGTAATTCCCAGCAGTCGAGCTGCCTCGGACTGATTGCCCTTGGTGTGTTGCAATACCTGGCTGAGTAGATTGGTTTCCAGCCACGACAGCATATCGGCATACAGGTCGTCAGGGTTCTTCGCCAAGTGCTGGTCGATCATGCTGCGGATCGACCAACCATCGCGATCGCTTTGGGGGCCGGCGCCGGTTCCAGACTCATAATTACTCAGCGCATCGGAGATGTACTCCGGTAGATGGACGGCCATCAGCACCGCACCGGAAGCTTGTAGCATCGCTTGCTTGAGCACACTTTGTAACTCGCGCACATTGCCGGGCCAATCGTACTCCATCAGCATGTGCAGTGCGTCGGGCGCGATTCCTTCGACCTCGCGAGTGAGTTCGCGGTTCAAAAGTGCAAGGAAGTGTTGAAACAGCATCACGCGGTCGTCGCCCCGCTCCCGAAGCGGAGGTAGATTGATCGTGAAACCGTTGAGGCGGTAGAACAGGTCGGAGCGGAACTCGCCCTCCTCGCACATCTCTTCCAGATTGCGATTGGTTGCGGAGATGATGCGGACATCGGTGCTGATCGTTTCGTTGCCGCCGACCCTTTCGAACTTCTGTTCTTGCAATAGTCGCAACACTTTGCTTTGCACCAACGGTGTCATGTCGCCAACTTCGTCGAGGAAAATAGTTCCCCCAGAGCACTGTTCGAACTTTCCAATTCGACGCTCATGCGCTCCGGTGAATGAGCCTTTCTCGTGCCCGAACAGTTCGCTTTCCAGCAGCGTCTCGGAGAGCGCCGCACAATTCACGGCCAGGAATGGACCATCGGCTCGGGATCCATGTTGAAACACCGCACGCGCGACCAGTTCCTTCCCGGTGCCACTTTCACCCCGTATCAACACGGGAATATTCTGCGGCGCTACCCGTCCAATCGCTTTGAACACTTCCTGCATGGCAGAACAGCGGCCTACAAAAGCGTCTCCTTTTTCGTCGGGCTCGAGGATCTCTCGCATGCCCACCGGCACCGCCGCCATGCGGCGCGAGGCTGCTGCCCGCTCGACGAGCGTCTCGAGCTGGTTCAGATCGACCGGCTTATGGATATAGTCGAAGCCTCCGAGTTTCATCGCTTCGATGGCGGTATCGCTGGTGCCACTGCCGGTAATGAATATCACCGGAAGATGCCCGTCGAGTTGGCGAATCTGTTGGAACGCTTCGAGTCCCGAGCAGTCAGGCAGAATAATATCCAGCAGCACCACATCCGGCTTCATGGTTTCCATGGCTTCGAGCCCAGCTTGTTTGCTGGTTGCCGCATGGACCTCGAAGCCGGAATTCTCTAACGCTCGACTCACCAGCACGTGGATCGAGCGATCGTCGTCAATAAGTAGGATTTTTTTCATGGCGGTGACATTAAGCAAAACTGGGGCCACTTATGACGCAAAGCAGCATTCTTCAATACTAAGGACCTATTGGCGTAGCTGGTAGGCGTCCAGGCGTCGAAAATCGGTCTTTCGACAACCAGTCTGACTGGCTGATGACCAGCCACGGTGTGAGAGAACCCATTATTGGGCCAAATTGGCCCTGGCTCCACCGTTGGGCACGCTACGTGCGATAGCTACCTCGCACGTTTTGCTTCGTCAGGAACCAATTCCAGGAGAATAATCATGAAACTAGCTGTATCCGTACTTCGGCACACTCTGGCAGTCGTTGCGATTGGTGGACTTGCACTTTGTTTTGTGGCCACCACCGGCTGCGACACAAAAGAGGAGGTTTTGGACATCGAGACTCCGGCTGGCGATGTCGAAGTGAACCGAGACAAACTAACCGACGATGTAGAAGTGGATGTATCGAAGGACGAATAGTCGCCCTTTCACAATGCGCAGACGAAGCGGACCTCTGTTGGTCCGCTTCGTCTCTTTTGCGACCTTGGCTGACATATCTCTAGCTTGTTCGCCAATCTCTTCTACGGACCAGCGGTCGCATTAACTTGCCAGCGCAACTCTTGTCCGTACCGCTCGAAGATGATCTAGCGTGGCACTTCTTGCGCGACTTCCTACACGCGGCGATGCGCGCCCGCGTTGTTGGCAGCCCTCGCGCTGTTACATCGGCTCGTTCTGCAATCAGAAGCTGAATAGAGTGTGACCGCGCGATCTGCGCTTGTGTCGTCCAGCGCGGTGCAACCTCTACCAGTTCTCAGTTCTTCTTCGGCCGTTTTATCGAGCATTTTCGTAGTTTGTACTTTTGGCATTGCGATTGCATTGGTAGTCAATCGTAAACGCAACCGAGTCGACCGCACCTGCATTTGTGTGGCGACACATCCCTTCGAGAAAGGAAGGCACACTATGTTAGGTTGGGCTATCACGTTTCTGGTTATTGCATTGATTGCCGGCTTGTTCGGTTTCGGACTGGTGGGAGGAATGGCCTATGGTGCTGCAAAGATTTGCTTCTTTGTGTTCCTGGTGCTGTTCATCGTGAGTTTGATTTTCCCACGAGTGCGTTCGACGGTGTAGCACGCAAGTAGTGCTTTCATATGCCTTGTCGATTGGACGGCGCAGACCGGGGACAAGTTCTCCCCCGCCCCCTTCTTGTCCCTGGTCTTGCCGCGACCCTTAACGCAAATCACACCTCAACGGAGTTAGGAAGAATATGAGTATCTCGACGCAAGAGACGAAAGCCACTTTGCCAAACGAAACTGTCAACAAGCTGGCGCAACTGGTACAGATCAACCGCGACAGCGCTTCTGGCTTTCAGGAAGCAGCTGAGGCGATCAACGATAAGTCGCTGGCTTCCGACTTCCGCGTCTGGGCGGTGGATCGCACCCGCCAGGCGGACGAACTGAATGCCTTGGTCGAGGTGAACGATGGCCAGGCGTCTGATGATCGAAGCTGGTCGGCGGCCGTGCACCAAGCGTGGCTGAAGTTCCGCAGCGTGGTCTCCGGCGGCGACGCCTACGCCGCACTGGCAGAGGCAGAACGTGGCGAAGACGCCATCAAAGAGAAGTATGAAGACGTATTGAAGGAAGTGGCCGGAAGCGCTGCTACGGATCTGCTTCAGCAGCAGTACGCCAACGTAAAAGCAGTGCACGATCGTGTGCGTGACCTTCGCGACGCTCGGAAGAGCAAGAAGTAAGATCACTGCGGCGAAGGTATGATCTCGGAGAACGCTGCTTCCGAAGCGGCGCACTGTTCTCGCTCCCCGGTGGTAACCTGGTCCACCGCAAGGGAAGATCGCCTGCCTGATCGACTTTCGCCGCGGGGGACCTGGCTATCGGCGGCGTCCGTCATTAAGGCAAGGTCGATGGCCATCTCCTGCTGGGAACGCCCACTTGGTAAGGTCCGCCCTGTCGTCGGTCAAGTGATAGCCGCTAAGGTCTGCAGTACTGGCGCCGGCGTTGAAGAGTTCAATCCAGTCGGGTGTGTCTCCGTCGCCGTCTTGCAACCCACCGCTATTCGAAGCGAGAAATTCCGTGATATAGAAATTGGCCGAGAGCACGGTTCGTTGCTCCTGGCGCTCTACAGACAACGCTGGCCGGCTTTTGAGGTTATCGCGAGAGGATTTGCCAATGTACGGGAGGAGAGATCTGATTCGAGACAGCTTGAACATAGACTTCCATCAACGCGCTTCTCTGTTCGCGTGCCTCTCGAACTGATGTCCCTAGCTCACGTTCTACGCCGTCCGCCTGGGACATCGCTGAGTAGTGAGGCATACATACCTGCGGCTAGAACGCTGCCATCTATATGGGCGGGGATCGCCCGATCTGACACGAAATCCAGCGATTTGCTGGAAATTCGGCTAGCCCCAGTGCCGTGTGAGACTATCCAGCGCGTTCTTTTTTCGCCTCGCGCTTCTGGATCGCCCGATTCTCGACGTGGCGCGTCAACTCGGCGCCCAACAGGAACACCAGCGCGCTGTAATACAACCAGGAGAGCAGCACGGCGAGCGAGCCGGCCGCGCCGTAAGCCGAACCGATGCCCAGATGGGCGATCAAGATCGACAGCACCGACCTGCCCACCCAGAACATTCCAGCGGTCAGCAGCCCCCCGCGCCATGCGTCTTTCCAGCCCACGCGCACGTCGGGCAGCCACTTGTAGATGGCTGTGAACACGCCCCAACTCACGAGCAGATTCGTCACCGTACCGGTCAGCCACGCGGCGGTGCTTGCCATGGCTGGCGGTAGCAACGGTTTCAGCGCGTCGCCGAAGGCGGCAAACAGGGTGCTCATCACCAGCGACGCGACCAATAGCAGCGCAACGATGATGACCGACGCAATGGAAAGCAGGCGTTTCACCAGGAAGTTGCGGTTTCGCTCGCGGGGCGAATCGTCCACGTCGCTCCAAATGGTGTTCAGCGACACCTGCACCTGAGCCACCACACCCGATGCACTCACCAACAGGACGGCAACGCCGATGATCAAGCCCGCCTTCGACTTCGGCATCTTTCTCGAGTGTTCGAGCACTTCGGAGATTTGCTTGGCGCTAATCGGTCCAACAGCTGCTTCGATCTCTTCCATCATCCGCTGCTCGACTTCCTCGCTCCCTCCTAGCGCGCCGGTGCTTGCTACGTAGGCCACCAAGGTGGTTGAGATCAGCAGCAGTCCCGGCAGCGAGAAGATCATGCCATAGGCAATGGCGGCCGCCATTTGTGGACAGTGGTGCCGGCTGAAGTCGACAGCGGTCGAGCGGATGAAGGCAAACATGCGAGGCCCTGCAAGCGGAACGGCGATTTACACGGCCTTCTATTTTGCGAGGAACACGCTGATCGGTTCAAGCGACTCATGCGCATCACAGGCGATCTTGGCCATTAATAAGAGCGGCACCGACAGGAAAATCCCCCCAATTCCCCAAATCCAGCCTGCCAGAAAGACTGCCAGCAGAATGACGACCGGGTTTAGGCTGATCGATCGGCCCAGTACGACGGGGGTGATGAGATTTGCTTCGATGCCGTTAACGCCCAAATAAATGGCGGGTGCCAAGAGGGCGTGGCCCAGGTTTTCGAACTCGCCTATCGCCACGACGAACACCGTGAGGGTGCCGATGATCAAGCCGGCAAACGGGATGTAATTCAGCATGGCGGCCACCACGCCCCACAGCAGCGGATTCGGCAGTCCGATCAGCCACATCCCGATCCCGATCACGATGCCCAGCCCGATGTTGATAAAGGTAATGGCCCCGAGATAGGCGGACATCTTACGCTCTACCTCTTTGATCAGCATCACTAGATCTCGCTTCTCCCGCCAGGTTCGCCGGACTTGTATTGCCTTCTCCAAAAACCGATCGCCCGCGGCGAGCAAGAAGAACAAGAGCGAAAGCGTCACAATGCACGCAGTGGCGAAGCTGCCTGTGCTGCTAAGCATGCGGTTGGTGAGCGGTGGTTGCTCTACCTCTACCTGCAGTTTGGGAAGAGGTAGCAGCGAATCCGACGCCTCCGCCTCCTGCTCTGGGACGGAGGTAAGCTTTTCGACTTCCGACTTGGCCTTCATCAAGTTTGCCAGAGGGCCCGCTGACGAACTCACTTCCTCGCGAATCTGTTTGATGCTCTTGGGGAATTGTTCGATCCACTGGTTGGCCGGCTTCCACAACGCGCGGGCGCCCAAGGCTAACAAGATGGAGAAAGCGGTCATCACGAGGATGGTGCTCACGACATCCGGTAGGCCGAACTTGCCAATACGTTTGGTCAGGGGTTTGAGCACGAGGCTGAGCACGATCGCCATGGTCGTGGGCAACAGAATCGCGCGTGCGAAGTACAGAGTGTAGAACACCGCCAAGACCGTTAGCACGATCAGGCAGGTCTTTTCGGTTATCCGCCGTGCCGGATCTGCATCCTCTGCGGCGGAGGCTTCTATGGACACCTCCTCAGAGCTTTCTGCTCGCCTTGGGAGTACGTCGATGCGGACGTGTTGGACGGAAGGTGCAGGGGCCGGCTCGTCGCTAGTAGGAGAACTGGGAAGGGACATGTTTTAGTCAAACCGGCTGGTGGGAGAAGTTGGAAAGGCTGAATGATCACTGGGAGAGCGAATTGCGTGCCCCACCGCCTACGGTACGTTTTTCCAACCGCGCCGACGCCATGACAAACAGAATGTGGTTTCTTACGGACCAGGGTGAGCGACGGACTCTCAATTTCCCACCAAATAGCTGGATCGCAACTGCCGTAAACGCCGCGTTTTGTGGAAACACAGTTCCTGGCGCGCCAGTTGCATTACCTACCTGTGGGCCTGATGCTGAGGCAGCCCCGAACGAAATATCCCTCGCCAAGCAAATGCAAAGGAGTTAAGCATGTTAACCCAAGCACATATCGAAGGTGGCTGGACCGAACTCAAGGGCAAAGTCAAAGAAGTTTGGGGCGACCTGAACGACGACGAGCTTCGTCAGTTCGAAGGCGACCTGGAGCAACTGGTCGGATTCATCCAACGTTCGACTGGCGAAGCGCAGGAACAGATCGAACTTCGCCTGGCGGAACTCGACGCACGCTTTCGTCCCATGCTCGAACAGTTCAGTCGGGCAGCTCGACAGTACTACAACCAGACCATCGACTCGACATCCGAGGCAGCCGAGCGAGTTCGCCAACAAGTGGCCGAGCGACGAGCACAGGCGGAAGCCGTGGTGCGCCGCCGCCCCTTTGAGTCGGTTGCCATCGCACTGGGAGCAGGACTGGTGACCGGTTTGGTCGTCGGTGTACTCAGCAGTCGTTCGCGATAGGTTTGCAGACTCGAGAGACCCTAAACATAAGAGAGAAGCGGGTTATGTCGAATTCAATAACGGAATACTGCCACGATACGTCGGACCGCGCTCGCGAAGTTGTTCAGGAGCATCCTGAAGAATCGATCATCGCGGCCTTCGTCACGGGCGCGATTGTCGGTGTGGCTGTTGGAATTGCGCTCACCACGCGGATGGACCAGACGGCGCGATCGCACGGCGGAGTGACGGACCAGCTGAGTCGCGAAATGTCGAAGCTGGGTGGGCAGATGTCGAGCCTGGCAGACCGACTCATTCCCGAAGGTTTTGCCAAGGCATTCAGCAGGTAGGAGCCCATGTCGCATCGTCCAATCAATCGTTTAAGTAGTATGTCCCCGCCTGTGTCTTCTGTGAATGGAGAACAGGCGGAGGATATTGCAAATGCTATGCAGCGTGTGCGCAGCGACTTGAGTCGTGACGTAGAAGAGATAACGCATCAAGTGCACGAAGCCACGCAATGGAAGACGTACGTCAGGCGATATCCCTTCGCGTGCCTGGCAGTAGCGGCGGCGCTGGGCTACAGCTTGGTACCGCGGCAAAAGGAACCCAAAGTCGTAACGTCTCCCGAAATGGTTGAGAAGTTGGTCAAGTCGGGCCGACTTCGCATCGAAGCCACCGAAGGGGCCTCGCAAAAACCAAGCCTCGCGCAGCAAGCGATGTTAGGGCTTGGAACCGTCGCTGCTCGTGCCATGATGGCTTACTTTGGAAAGCGGTTGGGCGAGATCGTTCCGACCGGCGAATCCGACGTTGGCTCCGTCCAGTAATTGCACACAAAACGCAGCCATGAACAATACCCAACAATCGGAACAAAGAACCTTCCCGTTCTTGAATAGCGAATCGAATCCAAGAAGCTTGTTGGTCTCCCGCTTCGGTGATCGAGTGAGCGATTGGGCCGGAGAACATCCGCGATTCATCGTTTGCTCGGGTCTGGTCTTGGGAGGCTTACTCGGATGGTTATGGAAACGAAAGAGCTGAAGCGTCCGCTCATGGATTCAAGAACGCAGCGTGGCCCTACCCGGCAGCTGTTCGCTGACGTGGTGGAACTCGCGGAGTTGCAACTCGAACTGCTTAAGTCCGATGCACGAGAGGCTACACGTAACGTCTTGTCGAGCCTGGTGATCGGCGTTTTTGCCGCCTGCCTGGTCCTCGCTTCTGTTCCGGTCATACTAGCCGGCATTGCGCATTGGATTACTCAGAGTACGGAACTATCGCTGGCCGCAGGTTTATCCTGCACGGGCGCAGCTGCTGCGTTGGTAGCAAGCATCCTGGGGGTGGTGGCTTACCGCCTGGGCTGCCAGGGTGCAAAGTCGCTAGAGCGTTCGCGAAGCGAACTCCAACAAAACTTGGCTTGGCTTAAGAGTACTCTCGCTTCCAAAGATGATGGCAGCACTCCGCGTAACGCTAAATAAACATCCCTAGCAGAGAAAGGTCTTCACGATGTCTACAACCACCACGAATGAAACGAATCGAACTACCGGCGCCGTAAGCGATCGCTACGAAGATCGGCCATACGATGGGTCGATGCAGCCCGTACCTGACTTGATCGACTATGTGCGAGATTACGCTCGGCAGAAACCAAAGGTGGCTGCGATGTGGTGTTTCGGGCTGGGATTTGTGTTGGGGTGGCGGCTGAAGCCGTGGTAGGCGGCTCACGGGCCTACGACGTGGCCCATCCAGAGTGCGTAGCTTACTGGTGCGGCCAGTAGAATCGAATCCAGCAGATCGAGGAAGCCACCGAAGCCGGGCATCCAGGTGCTGGAATCCTTCACGCCGGCATCCCGTTTCAGCAGGCTGATCGCCAAATCGCCCAACACGCCTGCTAGGCCGACCACCAGCGCGTAGATGATGACACCAACAAGCCATTCGTTGCGCGATTGGTTGTACTCACAGCCCAGCCAATGCGCGACGGGACCAAGGAAGAACATTGCGCCGGCGATCGAACCGATGAAGCCGCCGATGGTTCCTTCCCAGGTCTTGCCGGGGCTGAGCTTGGGAGTCATCTTGTGACGTCCAAACGCATGGCCGGCGAAGTACGCGCCGCTGTCGTTCATCTTCACCGTGGCAATGGTCGTCAGCAGAGCCAACATGCCCCAGCGACAATCGTCCGTGCCGTCGGGCTGCGCCCAAACGCCGCCCGAGATGATTCTCAACTGCACCACGAAGCCCATTAACCCGCCCGCGTAGCTGATCGCAAACATGGTGCGGGCCAGTCGCGTGTGGATGGTGCCGGGAGGTTGATCGGGGCCGTCGTAGGTGACCATCTCGTACACCAGGGCCAGAAGCAACCCGCCGATCAAACCCCACGCGATCCAGCCGGTGCGGCCGCTCACTCCGCCGTCGGGATAGTAGAGTGTCATCGGGGCGGTGCTGCACAGCACGGTAAACATCGTGGCCACATAGACCAGCGGACGCCAGGGAATGCTCTTGGTGCGGTCTTGCTTGGCTTCTTTTACGCTTCCGCCCATTCGGTTGGCGGCCGCCTTTTCGCACAGCCCCATTAGCTCGCCCGCACACATCCACGCGCATACCAGGGCGAGCGGCAGCATGATGATGCCCGGCCGGGGGCCGAATTGATCGAGCCATGCCACGCCCAGGACCACCGTAATGGCAACAACAGCCAGAATGATTCGCCAGTGGAGCATCGATGCAGGACGATTGGTGGAGGTTAGAAGCGGAGAAGTTTCTCGTCTCAAATCATGGCTGGAAATATTGCTCAGGCCAGATCCGGTAAACCACCAAAGCGACGATCGCGGGCCGCGTAAGCGCGAATCGCTTCGTGCAGTGCGGCTTCGTCGAACTCGGGCCAACAGCGGTCGGTTACCCAGATCTCAGCATAGCTTATCTGCCACAGCAAAAAATTGCTAACGCGCATTTCGCCGGCGGTGCGCACCAACAAGTCGGGATCGGCCAGTCCGGCCGTATAGAGGTTGCCCGCCACGGTGTCTTCGGTAATGTCCTCGGGCTGGAGCGATCCTTCATTCACCCGACGGGCGATCGCCCGCACCGCGTCGACAATTTCGCCCCGCCCGCCGTAGTTAATCGCCAGGTTGAGCCACATGCCGGTGTTGCCACGGCTCATCTCGATGGTCTTGTCGAGTTCCCGCAAGACGTGGTCGGGAATCGCTTCCCTGCGGCCGAGCATCCTCACCCGCAGGTTATTTCGCATGATCGGCTCGCGCTCGTCGATGATGTACTGCTTGAGCAAGAGCATCAAGAACGAGATTTCCTCGGCCGGCCGCTTCCAGTTTTCGCTGCTCAGGCAATAGAGCGTGAGTTGGCCGATGCCCAGATCGGAGCAGAGTTCGGTGATCTCGCGAACTACCGCGGCGCCACGCTGATGACCTTCCACGCGGGGCAGGCCTTGCCGCTGCGCCCAGCGGCCGTTGCCGTCCATGATGATCGCTATGTGAGCAGGGCGACGTTCGGGGGGAACATCGGAGAGCGGTCCGGCGGCATCGGCTTGCGACATGTCGATTCGCTGCTAATTCGTCCGGGTGAGCGACTCGTTGAGCACGATGGTCTGGGCACGTCCGGGGCCAACCGACACCACGTCGACCGGGCAGCCGACCAACTCGGCGATGCGGTCGAGGTAGGCATGCGCGGCGGCGGGCAGGTCGTCGTACGATTGCGCGCCGTCGATTTCTTCCTCCCAGCCCGGCACGCTCTCGTACACTGGCTTTACGCGCCGCAGGTCGTCGACGTGGCTGGGGAACACGTTGGTGCGCTCGCCATCGATTTCATAGGCGGTGCAGATGTTGATTTCGTCCAGACCGCTGAGCACGTCCATCAGCATCACACACAATCCGTCCACCCCGCCCAACCGCGCGGTGTAGCGAATGGCCACCGCGTCGAGCCAGCCACAGCGACGAGGCCGGCGAGTGACGGTGCCGTACTCGTTGCCGCGGTCGCGGAGGTACTGCCCGGTGTCGTCGTCGAGTTCGGTGGGGAATGGACCGCCGCCGACGCGCGTGGAGTAGGCCTTCACTACGCCAAGCACGCAATCCATGTACTTGCCCGGCACGCCCGAACCATTCGAGATACCCACACCCGAGCTATTGCTACTGGTGACGTAGGGGTAGGTGCCATGGTCGACGTCCAGCAGCGAGCCTTGCGCGCCTTCGAACAGCACATGCTCACCCTGTTCCAGGGAGGAGAGCAACAACTCGGTGGTGTCGGCTACGTACGGCTTCAGCCGATCGGCAAAGTCGGAGTATTGCTTGTAAATGTCGTCGGCCACCAGCGGTTCGAACTCACCGTCGGCCACCATGGCCGCCAGCACGCGGTTCTTCTCTTTGGTGATGTGCTCGATCCGCTCCTTGAAGTCGCCGCGGTACATGTCGCCCAGGCGCACTGCGTGGCTGCGGGCCACCTTGTCGCGGTAGCAGGGGCCGATGCCGCGCTGGGTGGTGCCGATGCTCTCGCCGCCGGTGCTGGTGTCGAGTACGCGATCTTCGGCGAAGTGCCAGGGAAGGATCACGTGGGTGCGATTGCTGATCTTCAGGCTCTCGCCGTCGAGCCGGATGTCGCGGCTTACCAACTCGTCGATCTCTTCGAGCACCTTGGCGGGGTTCAGCACCACGCCGCCGGTGATCATGCAGGTCACGCCCGGCGTGAGCACTCCACTGGGCAAGAGCGAGAGTTTGTAGACTTCCTCGCCCACCACCACCGTGTGGCCGGCGTTGGCGCCACCTTGGTAGCGAACGACGTAGCGGCGACCCGAAGTGAGCAGGTCGACGATTTTACCTTTCGCCTCATCGCCCCACTGCAGGCCAATAACACAAGTACCCGGCACGCTGCTCGCCCTCATTCACGCAAAGAAAACCGCACAAACCCAGGATTCTAGGTCCCCGGGGTGGGGGCGGTCAAGCTGCCGGCTGCGTGGGGCTACTTGATCTCCAGCGAGAACGGCAGCATCAGCACGACCGGCTCGTGGAACACCCGCTGGATGGTCTTGGCGTGGCCGATCAGCTTCTTCATCTCGGGGTGCAAGTCGCCCAGGCCGAGGTCGACTTTCACCTCCACCTCTTTTTCCGCCTCGTTGCCGCCCAGCAGCGACTCGAACAGGTCGGGCGACTTCGGCAGGGTCATGATTTTGACCTCTTTGTCCTCCTCGATGCCCGCCAGCTGCTTGGCGGCGGCGAGGGCGTCGTCCAGGGTGCCGAGCTCGTCGACCAGGCCGTTCGCCTTGGCTTGCCGCCCGGTGTAGACCTTGCCGCCAGCCAGCTTCACGAGCTGCTCCACGGGCATGTCGCGGCCAGCCGCGGCTTTGGAGGTGAATTGCTCGTAGGTGTCTTCCATCATGTTCATAATGGCTTCGCGTTCACCCTTGGTGAACTTGTTGGTGCTGGAGAACACACCGCTGTTGCTGCCGCGGCTGATGGTGTCGATCGAAATACCGATCTTGTCGTACAGGCCCTTCAGGGCGAGCTTGCCGCCCACTACACCAATGGAGCCGGTGATCGTGGAGGGTTCCGCATAGATCTTGTCGGTGCCCATGGCGATGTAGTAGCCACCGCTGGCGGCCACGTCGCCCATGCTGGCGACGATCGGCTTATCGATGCTCTGGATCTTGCTCCACATCAGGTCGCTGGCGATCGCCGATCCGCCCGGGCTGTTGATCCGCAGCACGATGGCGGCCACGTCTTCGTCATCGGCGGCTTCGCGCAAGGCTTCGACGATGGTGCTCGAGCCCATGGTGCTGGAATTGCCAAACAGATCCGACTCGCTCTTGCCCGTGGTGATGGCGCCCACCGCATAAACGATGGCGATCTTTTTGCCGCTCGATTTGCTGCTGCTCGAACCGCTCGACATCAGCTTGATAAGCTTCAAGAATCCGGTGGGACCGGAGAAGTCGGTGTCGATCTTCTTCTTGCCGTAGTTCTGAACGTAGACCAACTTGTCGGCGTTCAGCGATTTCTGCAGGCTCTCTTTCAAATCGGAAGGGTAGGCCATGCGATCAATCAGCCCCAACTTCTTGGCCTGCGCGGCGGTCAACAGGCCTTTGTCGATGGCCTCGGTGGCTTGCTTGCGGGTGATCGGGCGATCGAACGCCACGATGGCGACCATCTGCTCGTACACATCGTCGGTCATTGAGGTCAGGTTCGCACGGACGCCTTCGCTGAAGCTCTCGCGTGTGAGCGGCTCAGCGGCCCCTTTGGCTTCGCCCATGTGGATGATGTCGGCCTCGACACCTATCTTGTCGAGCAGCCCCTTGTAGAACATGCCCTCCACCCGAACGCCCGGCAGCACCAGTGTGCCCGACTCGGGCATGACGATTTCGTCGCAGGCGCAGGCCACGAGGTAGTCGGTCGGCATGGCCATGGTGAGTTGGGCGTAGACCTTCTTGCCAGTCTTGCGGAACTTCTTGATCGCTTCACGCAGCTCGTTGATGGTGCCCCGGCCGAGCGAAGGGTTTTCGATATTGAGTACCAGGCCGTGGATGTCGTCGTCCTCGGCCGCCCGCTCGATCCGTTGAAGCATGCTCCGCAGATCGACTTGAATGTCGGCAAACAAACCCGTTCCACCGGGACCTTCGGGCAGGCTGCTGGAGAGCACCAACTGCGCCAGCCTCGCCTTGTCCAGCTTCTTGCCCTTGGTGGCTTTCTCTTCCGAGGCGCTCTTGGGTTCTTTCTTAGCCTTCGCCTTGTCCTTCGATTCTTCAGATGCGGCGGGCTTTTCAGTCGTGGCCGTGTCGGCCCAGGTTGGATTGGCGGCATAGGCTACCATGGTGGTGAGCAGTACGGCGAGCAATCGGGCGGCACGCGGGGCCTTGGCGATGGACATGGTTTTCCCTGTCGGTTGCGGTTGTTCCGGAGCTTGGAGCTGGTTTCTTCAAGTCAGTTCGACGCCCGGATGCGATGCTTGGAGGCGGGCCTCCGGGCGGAACAATTTGCCTACATTACCGCAATTCTTGCTTGTTGGTTTCAGGTTTGCCAGGGATTTCGCCATCCCGAACCGGCAAATCGGCCCAAAACGCTAGTTTCGGGGTGATTTTCTCTCTGGCTGGGCGGTCGCAGCTTTGGTACTTTTCCGCTCCTTGTCTGCCGCCCGCCCAACGCCGCACTCCGCGGCTGGGCCGGATGCTGGCGATTAGCTGCTCCTGGATTTGAGGAAATACCATGCGTTATCGCGGTACGATTGCACTGCTGACGATGTCGTTGATTGCTGCCAGCTCGGCCCTCGCCGACCCTGTGTGGCGGATGTTCATGCCTACCGACCGCGTCGAATCGCGCGTCGACGCCGACTACACCCTCGGCGAGAGCCGTGGTCCCTGGATGGTAATGGCCGCCACGTTCAGCGGCATCGGCGCTGAAGAGCAGGCTCGCGAGTTGGTGTTGGAGCTGCGCAAAGACTTCAACCTCGAAGCGTACCACCACTCGATGACCTTCGATCATTCCACCGACGAACGCTTGGGTCGTGGACTCGATCGCTACGGCGCACCCATCCGCCGGCGGTACCAGAATGGGGAGCAAAGCCACGAGCACGCGGTGATGGTGGGCAACTTCCCCACGATCAACGATCCCAGCGCTCAAGACCTCTTGGAAAAGATCAAGAAGCTTCGTCCCAAGGCGCTCGAGCGCGGCTACAACGACACTTCGCAGAATCTGGCCGCCGAGCGAGAGTACCTTACTCGTTTGACTGGTGGACACGATGGTCCGCCCATGGCGAAGGCCTTTCTGACGCGCAATCCGCTGATGCCCGAGGAGTACTTCAAGCCCAGGGGCGTCGATCCGTTTGTGACCAAGATGAACGCTGGTGTCGAGCATTCGCTGCTCGATTGCCCCGAGCGGTACACGGTAAAGATCGCCACGTTCCAGGGCAAAGCTGTGTTGCAAGGTGCGTTCAGCAGCGCCAGCCAAAGCCGCCACCGCACTCGCGAAAATGACGTCGACCCGCTCGTCGAAGCGGCTGAGAACGCCCATCGCATTACGGTCTTCTTGCGAGCCAGAGGTTGGGAAGCCTACGAGTTCCACGATCGCACCGAGAGCTATGTGACGATTGGTTCGTTCGACAAAGTGGCCAATCGCCTGGCCGACGGTCAGCTTCGCCCGACACGCGACGTGGATATCATCCTCAAGACGTTCGGGGCCGCCTACCAAACGCCCACCGCGCTGTCGGTTGGCGAGAACGTCCCGCTGCAAGACCGCATGCGGGCCGAGGAGGTTAAGCGCAAGTTCAACAACCTGTTCTCCAACCAGCACGGCCAGGTCGCCAACGGTCTGGAACCGAAGTACATCGAGTACGACAAGAACAAGTTCGTCCCGCTCGACATCAACCCCGAAGTGATCGAAGCCCCCAAGAAGTCGGTTACCAGCGTCTACGCCTGGGGAAGATAGTTCAAGAATGACCAATGGCGAATTCACAATGACCAATCAATAAGTTGGTCATTGGGGAATTGGACATTGGTCCATTGCCCATTACACTTCTCGCATGAGCAAGCGAGTAGTTATCGGGACGCACAACAAGAAAAAGGGCATCGAACTAGCCGAGATGCTCGCGCCGTTTGGTCTGGAGGTGGCGACGCTCGACGACTTTCCCTCCGCCATCGAAGTGGTGGAGGATGGCGATTCGTTTGCGGCGAATGCCCGATTGAAGGCCACCCAGCAAGCGGTCCACCTGGGCGAGTGGGTTTTGGCCGACGACAGCGGCATCGAGATCGACGCCTTGGATGGTGCGCCGGGCATCTACTCCGCTCGGTTTGCGGGTGAACAGGCCACCGACCAGGACAACAACCGCTTGCTGCTCGACAAGCTCGGCGATCTGCCGCCAGTCAAGCGCGGGGCGCGGTATTACTGTCACGTCACGCTGGCCGATCCAGCCGGCGAGGTGCGGGCCGAGAGTCACTCGACGTGTCGCGGGGTGATCCGCCGCGAGCCAGTCGGCTCCCACGGTTTTGGCTACGATCCGCTGTTCGAGGTCCGCGAATACCACCGCACCTTCGGCGAGCTGGGCCCCGCGGTGAAGCGTGCCCTGAGTCACCGCTCGCGGGCGATGCGAGCGATCGTGCCTCAGGTGATAACGCTGGTTTCCGGCTAAGCCCGTCGTACTATGGCCGCCTCGGCCGTAGCGCCCGTGTCATTCCGACAGGAGGCTCGCCGACTGAGGAATCTACGTGGCCCGGGCCAGGGGACGTTGCCAAGTGTTGGAGTTTGGAGTTCGAAGCTCCCGAAGTGTTCAGTGTGAGTGAGCTGCAAGCCAGATTTCTCGGTCGCTGGACTCCCTTCGAAATGACACAAAAGGTCGCGTGGCGGCTATTGTCGCT
This sequence comes from Aeoliella sp., assembly GCF_965227375.1. NCBI lineage: Bacteria > Pseudomonadati > Planctomycetota > Planctomycetia > Pirellulales > Lacipirellulaceae > Aeoliella > Aeoliella sp. The sequence goes on along the minus strand of NZ_CBDDFX010000002.1, from coordinate 4,781,598 downwards.
CGCAGTGCGGCGCGTTGTGCGCTACAATCTTAGAACGTGTGGTCCGTTCCCCCCCGAGCTTCTCCCCCGAGAATCATCATGACGCTGCGTCTCTGCTGTTTGATCCCACTGTTGTTCGCTGGCTTGGCGGTTGCCAAGGATTCGCCTCCGAAGTCCGCCACGGTTGCCAAAGCGTGGACGGCCGAGCATCTGCCCGAGGTGGTGGCGGTGTACAAACAGCTTCACCAGGCGCCGGAGCTTTCGTTCGCGGAGGAGAAAACCGCCGCCCGTTTGGCCGAGCAGCTACGGGAGATTGGCTGCGACGTGCGGACTGATATTGGCGGGCATGGCCTGATTGGTGTCCTTAAGAACGGCGAAGGCAAGACGCTGCTGCTGCGGGCCGACATGGACGCTCTGCCGGTGGTCGAAGAGACTGGCGTGCCGTATGCTTCGAAGGTTCGCGCGACTAACGAACGCGGGCAGACCGTCGGCGTGATGCACGCTTGCGGGCATGACATTCACATGTCGAACCTGGTGGGCGTCGCTCGGATGCTGGCCGAGAACAAGGACGCCTGGCAGGGAACAGTCATCTTTCTGATGCAACCGGCCGAAGAACGCGGTGCGGGGTCCAAGGCGATGCTCGACGACGGGTTGCTGACCATGTTTCCCCGGCCCGATTTCGCCGTGGCGCTTCACGTTTCGGCCGACAGCCCGTGCGGCACTATTGGCTACTGCCCGGGTTACGCGTGTGCGAACGTCGATAGCGTCGACATCACCATCAAAGGGCGGGGCGGGCACGGGGCGTATCCCGAGACGACCATCGACCCGATTCCCATCGCCGCCAAGCTGGTGCTCGACCTGCAAACGATCATCAGTCGTGAAATAAAACCGATTGAACCAGCCGTGATTACCGTCGGTGCGATCGAAGGGGGCACCAAGCACAACGTGATCAGCGACGAGTGCAAACTGCAGCTCACCGTGCGGAGCTACTCGCCGCAGGTGCGCGAGCAACTAGCCGAGGCGATCAAACGCAAAGCCAAAGCGGCCGCCATGAGCGCCGGAGCTCCGGAGCCCGAAGTGCTGATCTCCGAAGGCACACCTTCGCTGTTCAACGACCCACAACTTGCCGAGCAAGTTGCTGAGATTGCCGGCCGAGTGATTGGCAGCGACAACGTATCGCGGAGCGAGCCCACCATGGGCGGCGAGGACTTCAGCCGCTACGGCATCGCGGGCATTCCGATCTGCATGTACAAGCTCGGCGCCGTGAGCCAGGAGCGGCTCGACGAATTCAAGCGTGGCGGCACTCCACCTCCGTCGCTTCACTCGCCTCGATTCTATCCCGATCCCGACGCGACGCTCGAAACCGGCATGAACACCATGGGCGCGATCGCCTTGGAGTTGCTGGCACCGTCGAGTGACGAGTAACGCCTACTTGGGCTCCGCAGCATCGCGGTTGGCCTTGGCCTTATCGACGCGTGCGCGCTGTTCCTCGATCTCAGCATCCAGCGCTGCAAGTTCGGCTTTGAACTCTTCGCTGTAGAGGCCCACGATCGCCTCGCGGCTCGGTGGCTTGCCGGCAGCGGCGGCGGCCGCTTCCAGCAGGTCGCCCGCCTGGGCGTCCAGGTTCTCGGCATTAGCAATTGCGTTGTCCAACAGTTCGTTGGGGTCCGCTGCATTGAGATCGGGCGGTGGGGTGTCTTTCATGCTTTCGAGCATGCCGCCGAGTGCCTCGATCGCGGCATCGCCGCTGGGCCTGAGTGTGGCCTCGTACTCGGCGATGCGATCGGCCCGCTTTCGCTCCAGGCGGTCGAGCGCCTCGGCCTCCGCGTTGTAGATCATCACCAGGTCGGCGTACGAGGCTTTGTCTTCTTTCGTGGCGCAGCCCACAGCGGCTACGACAGCGAGCACCAATAACAACGGATAATGACGCATGGAATCCTCCACAACGCAAAAGGATGAGTTGGCCCTGCCTTGATTGTCACTCGCCGACGAGCGTCAGGCAAGTCGTCTACCGCCCTTCGCGGAGTTTGGGGTCCAGGGCGTCGCGCAACGCGTCGCCGAAGAAATTCAGGGCGAACAGCGTGGTGCCGATGGCGATGCTGGGGAACACGACCAGCCACCAATAGGTGCGAACCGGGTTGATCACGTCGAGCCCCTCGCTGGCGAGTGTGCCCCAGGAGACGTCGGGCGATTCGACGCCCAGGCCGAGGAACGACAGGAACGCCTCGAACAGCATCACGCGGGGAATGGTGAGCGTCAGGTACACGATCACCACGCTCATCACGTTCGGCACGATATGCCGGGCGATGATCTCCAGTTGGCCGGCTCCCTGGGCGCGGGCCGCTTCGACGTACAGTTCCTTCTTGAGCGACAGCACCTGCCCTCGCACCACGCGGGCCATGGTGAGCCAGTAGATCGCGCCGACCACGACGTAAAAAATCGTGATGCGATCAATACCGAACTCGGCCAGCTGTTTCTTGGTTTGCTCCTCGCCCAGGATCGTGAGCAAGAAGATCACCACAAAGATGAACGGCACCGAATACAGCACGTCGACAATCCGCATCATCACCGCGTCGGTCACACCGCCAAAGTAGCCGGCAATCGAGCCGTAGCTAACACCGATTACCAGCGACACCAAAGTGGCCACGATGCTCACGATGATCGACACCCGCGCGCCCCAGAAGATCCGCGACAGCACATCCCGCCCCAGATTGTCGCGGCCGCAAATCGAAGGGATCGACCAATTGCCAAAAATGCGAAGCCGCATGCGTGTCATCCAGCGACTCACAGGGCCCATGTTCGTGAACCCGGCATCGGTGTAGGGACCTTGCCGAATGTCCTCGATCGAATTGACCAGTTGTTCTCTCTCCTCGCTGTCAGGAGGCAGGTCGGCGATTCGCTTCTTCAGCGTCGCGATCTTCTTATTGGATGCTGCGATATGCTCGAGCGTGAGCGGCACTGGCTCGACGTCGCCTTCCTGTCGGATCGTCAAATTGTCGCTCGGGTGGTGCGTGAACGTCGGCGGATCGAAGTCGCGACTGGTATCGGTCTTGTCCGACGGCTGCAGCGGCAACAAAGGTGTGAAGAACGCCCCCGAGGCCACCAACACCAGCACTGCCATACAGACTACGGCCATTCGATTGCGCAGCAACTTGCCCCAGGCGTCGCTCCACAGCGACTTGCCTACGCGCGGCGATTTGGGTTTGGGGCTAGTGTTCTGCATCTTGGCCATGTGCTCAAATACAATTCGTCTTGTTCGTCATACATCCTCCCAACTCACTCGCGGATCGAGCCACGTGTAGGCGGCGTCGACCAGCGTGTTCATGGTGAATAGCAGGATCGTGTACAGCACGACGATGCCCATCGCCATTGGGGTGTCGTTGTCGATGGCGCTTTGCACGAACGAGTAACCGATGCCGGGAATGGCGAACAGCTTCTCGATTACCAGCGAGCCGGTGATGATGCCCGCCACGGCGGGGCCGAGGAACGACACCACGGGGATCACCGCGGTGGGTAGGGCGTGTTTCAGGATCACCGCGCGGCGGGAAAGACCTTTGGCCCGTGCGGTGCGAATGTAATCTTGCGACAGCACGTCGAGCATGCCGGTGCGGGAAATGCGGGCGATGTACGCCGCGTAGGGGGCTCCCAGGCAAAACGCCGGCATCAGCAGATACCGAGGGCTGCCCCACCCGGCGGGCGGCAACAGCGGTATCAAGAACGAAAACAGCAGGATCGCAAACCCGGCGATCACGAAGTTCGGCAGCGCGATCCCCACGGTAGCAATAGACATCAAGCTGTAGTCGGCTAGCGACCCACGTCGGGCGGCCGACACGACGCCTGCCACCAGCCCCACCACGGCCGCCCACGCCAGCGCCGCTAGGCCCAACGCTGCGGAGACGGGCCAACAAAGCGACACCAGTTCGTTCACCGTGAAGTCGACCTGCTTGCTCGACACGCCCAAGTCGCCTCGCAGCAAGTTGCCCAGGTCGAGCAGGTAACGCACGTGCGCGGGCTTGTCCAAGTTGTAGTGCCGGCGCAGGTTGGCTTCGATCTCCGCCGGCAGGCTCCGCTCGCTGCTGAACGGCGAGCCGGGCGAGGCGTTCGCGAGTAACCACGTGAGGGTGAACACTACCCACACGGTGAGCAATAGCCACAGACCACGTTTTACGAAGTACCCAATCACTCCACCGGCCTCATGAACTCGTTGGGTTGGGTCGTGTCGCGATCGATCCACAACGCGTGCAGCGGGTGCGAGTCCAACGCGTTGTTGTAGAACCCGCGAACGTGAGGTTTCACCATGTTCCGCGAGTAGTAGAAGTAGATCGGGATCACCGGAAGCTCGTCCATCAGGATGGTTTCCGCCTGGTGCAAGATCGCGTTGCGCTTCTCGGGGTCGGCCTCCGCTTCAGCGTCTTTGATCAACTGGTCGTACTCGTCGCTTCCCCAGTTAGTTTGATTGTTCTCGTTGTCGCTCACGTACAGGTCGAGGAACGTGTTGGCGTCGTTGTAGTCGGCGATCCATCCCTGCCGCCCGATGTCGTACTGGGTCTGCCGCATGGCGTCGGTAAACGCGGGCCACGCCATGTTTCGTAGCCCCACGCTAATGCCCAACTCGCGCTGCCACTGCTTGCGAAGTAGCTCGGCAATCGCTTTGTGCCCTTCGTTGTTGTTGTAGAAGATCTCGAACTTGGGAAATCCGTTGCCGCCTGGAAAGCCCGCTTCGGCGAGCAGTTGCCTCGCTCGATCGGGGTCGGGCGTGGGCATGTAGGCTGGCGTGTAACCGGTCACCTGGGGCGGCACCATGTTGAGCGCCGGTTGCTGCGGGCCGCGGACTGCGGTGCGGATGATCTCTTCGCGATCGAGCGCCAAGGCCAAGGCCTGACGCACTCGCTTGTCGGACAGAGCTTCGCGTTCGACGTTCAGCTTGTACGTGTAAACGCCCAATTGTGGAGCGGGGTTGAAGTCGTCGCGCGGCGGATCGCTCTCGAGAAACTCGCGAATCAAATTGTTGGGCATCCGGTCGATCCAGTCGATCTCGCCGAGCAGATACATGTTGAGTGCCGTGGTGTCCTTTTCCACGGCCATCGAGTCGATCACTTCAAGAGCAACGTTGTCGCGATTCCAGTAGTGCTCGTTCTTCACCAGCCGGATGCGGTCACGGGGGCGACGGAAGCCAATGCGGTACGGCCCGTTGGTTACGATGTTTTCGGGGCGGGTCCAGTCGGGGGCGCCGTACTTTTCCAGGCAGCCGCGGTGCACGGGAAACAGCGGATAGAAGCCCATTAGCTCGAGCCAAAACGGTGTTGGATTCTCCAGCTCCGTTTCCAGCGTGTGCGAGTCGATCACACGAATGCCAACCTCATCGAAGTCGAACGTCAGGATCCGGCAGCCCACACAGCCTTCGGGCACTTCGTCGCCCCGATCGGGGTCGGCTACCACGTAGCAACGCTCCTGGCCGTCGACCTCGACGTAGAACTTCTGCGTGATTTTGTCCCGCTCCTTGGTGTCCTCGGGCATGGTCTTGGGGTCCTTGCGGATCAGTGTCCCTTTGACCAACTCGCCGAGCTTGGTGTTGTGCTCGCCGGGCTTCAGGTTCAACTCGATCTCCACCGGATCGCCCGGCTCGAGGTAGGTGCCGCCGGAGTTGAACTTCTTGCCGTTTACCAGGTACCAACCCTGCTTGGCGTACTCGGCTGCGGTGAGCGGATTGAGAAACCGCCGCATCGAGTAGTGGTAGTCCTCGGCGGTGACCGGATCGCCGTTCGACCAGCGGGCGTCCTTGCGCAGGTGGAACGTGTAAGTTCGCTTGTCGTCGGAGATGTCCCACGACTCGGCCACGCCGGGCCACTTCTCCGGCCCGCCGGTTACCGGCGTGTGATCGTCGGGCGAGACGCGCACCAATCCTTCGAACAGCGCGCTTACCACTCGGCCTTCGGGGATGCCACCAATCAACGCGGGGTCGACCGTCTTAATTTCGGTCGCGTTGTTGAAAGTGAAATCCGCCGGGGGCAGTCGACTTGCCGTGAGCGACCATACCACTCCGCCTACGAGTAGGGTCGCCACAACAATGGCGGGCAGGTTCTTGCGGAGTTTCATCGACACCGGGAAAGGGTGAATGGCGGAGGGCAGGGCAAACTGATAGCTTACGCAGTATTGCCACCAATTCCAACTGGAATGTCGAGGGAATGACTACCGAAAGTCAGTAAGCCCAATGCCGCGATTCGAGCATCTTCGTCACAAGGAGCCAAGCAAGCTTACGCAGCCGCGCGAGTTGGTCGTGGCCTGTGCACCGATGCGCTCGAACGTGAACCTGTCGCGGATCGCAAGGGCGGCGGGTTGCTGTGGGGTGACACGGATCGTGTGCGCCGGCCGCGTCAAGCTCGACCCAAAAATCGCCCGCGACGCGGCGCAGACCTTGAAGCTCGAGTCGCACAACTCGCTGGCGCCAGCGCTCAAGAAGCTCAAAGCCGAAGGCTACACGCTGGTGGGACTCGAGCAGACCACCAACTCGACCGACTTGCACTACTACGAGTTCGAGCGCCGCACGGTGTTGGTGATCGGCAACGAGCGGCAGGGGCTCACCGAGGACATCCTGGCCGAACTCGACGCGGTGGTCGAAATCCCCGTGTGGGGCATGCCGTACAGCTACAACGTGGCCACGGCCACCGTGATGGCGATGTACGAATACTGCCGGCAATATCCGCGAGGGTAGGGCGGAACTTTTCGTTCCAGCCGGACGTCAAAGCTTGAGCACGTTGAATGCTTCGGCCGTCCTACAAGCCTTGGGAGTTCGCCATGTATCGCTTATCCGCCGTTCTTCTCTGTTCGGCCGTCTGTATCGGCTGCGGTTACTCAGATAGTGCCCTAGAATCCGCCAAGGTGGCAAGGCCGCCCAGCTCTACAGCGTCCCAACCACCGCGGCAACTCGGCTTGGCGGTGGCTGAAGTAAGTGAGGCCGATTTGGAATCACCGGCAGCCGATAACCGCAAGATCATCTACACCGCTTCGCTCTCGATTGTGGTCGACGACTTCTCTGGCGTGGAGCAATCGATCACATCGCTGGTGAAGCAGTACGGCGGATTCATCGCCAGCGCGAATCTAGCGCTCAATCAGGGGAGCGAACGCTCCGGCACGTGGACGGTGCGCATTCCGGTGGCCTCGTTCGAGTCGTTCCTCGACGCCACCGGCGATCTGGGTGTGCCGGAACGGCGCGAGCAGAACGGGCTAGACGTGACCGAAGAGTACGTCGACCTCGAAGCTCGCATCCGCAGCAAGAAGAGACTGGAAGAGCGCATCCTCAAGTTGCTGGCTGACAACAAGGGCGAGATCAAGGACGTGATCGAAGTGGAGCGCGAACTGTCGCGCGTGCGGACCGAGATCGAGCAGATGGAAGGCCGGTTGCGGTACCTGGCCGACCGCACCGAATTGACCACCGTGACACTCACCGTTCGCGAGGAGCATAACTACCAACCGCCGCAAGCACCCGGTTTTGGAACACAGATTGCCTCGACTTGGACCAACTCCGCCTCGGCCATCCTCTCACTGGGTAAGAACGCTTTGCTGGCCATCGTGGCGTGCGTGCCGTGGCTATTGATCGCTGGCGTGGTGTTCGTTCCGTTCTGGAAGTGGCGGCGTCCGTAGTTGTTGCTCATACACTCGCCGCACCGAACTCCGCGGCACGCCGGCCACGACGCGCACCACCAGCCACGCGATCCACTCGGCTGGCTTCATCGCCAGGTACACGACGTCCGCCAGCCAGGCGAATCGAATCCGTCGCGCCACCTGCGGGCCTACACGGTTATAGAGCCGGCGCAGCGGCCGATGAAGTTGGGGCACGGTTGCGTGCAGCAAGACTTCCAGCGCTTTGAGCAACTGCAGTTGGCGAGTGACGCGGAACGCCTGCCCGACGTCGCGCGAGCCAACCAGCCAGCGGTGGCCCTGCGCGGCGGCGGTGATCACAAAGCAAGTTTCTGGCGGTTCGGTGGGCAGGTGGTTGTATTCGTCGATGGCCACCAGAATGGCCCGCCGCCAGGCGGCGAAGTTCACCGACAACCAAATAAACACCGCCAGCAACGCGGAGATCGAAATCCGCCAGCTCTTCCGCAGTGGCGCCAGCAGCTCCCAACTCGCCCGACCGTACGTCACCACGGCCAGCGGTGTTGCGACCATCGCACCAACGAGCCACCCACCGGCGTAAACGCTCAACGAAGCGATGGTAATGATGACTGTGCCAATCACAACCGCCACGATCTCGTGTTTGGCCTTGAGCTCAAGTCCCTTCACCAGCATGGTGATGACAATCGGTGGTTGAACGGCCAGGACGCCCGCAATGGGGGCGACAATGATCGTGAGGAACAAGCTCGCAGCAACGTCCATTTCGTGTTCCACCGCACCACACCAGGCGACGAACAACTCCAACCACAACAGCAATCCCGTGAGTACCGCCCCCAACTGCCAGGCTGGCGCCTTGTCGGTCGGCCGACGCAAGAGCTGATAAAGAAGACCGCACGCGCTGAACGCCAAGAGGGGGTACAGCCAGATCATCGCCTGCCACTCAAACACCAGCACGCAGTAGGTGCCGAAGCGGCCTGACTGGTACATCTCGAAACCACCCCAGGTGCCCGCCATGCAGAGGAACACGACGGGAAAGACGAGTCCCCAGACGATGAACCACCACACGCGAAACAGCGAGGTATAGCTGCTCTTGCGCCAGCCAGGCGGTTTCGCCTCTTCGACCGGCGCGGCTGAAGGATTATCTTTGTTAGGCGTGGTGTCGTCCATGCACCTATTGTAATAGTTCTTGCACGCTCCGTGTGAACCGTTTGGAGTACGGCGGAACTATGCGGAGCGCCGTCGCAGTGAAACCACTCCGCCCACAGCCAGCAGGGTGAGCATCATGCCGGTTGGTTCGGGGATTGCCGTGGTGGCCCCGGGCTCGATGGTGGTGGCGCCGAGCCAGTTTCGCCACACCGTGTAATCGGCAAGGTTGACGAGCAGGTCGCCGTTGCCGTCGGCACGGAGGTCTTCGGTGGAGCCGAGCGTTTGCTTCCACAGCTCGTAGTCGGGCATGTCGACGATTCCGTTCTGATTGTAGTCGGCGGCCAGGTAGACTTGGCTGGTGGCCAGGTAGTCGACTTTTACGTTCTTGCCGCCCGACACCTCGGCCAGCATCGAGTAGTCGGCGAAGTCGCCGCCGGTGAATTCCACCAGGTACGAACCATCGCCATCGACGGGTATGGTATACGCCCCGGACGTGCTACTGATCGCGTAGTAGGCACTTTCGGCGATGTCGACACGGACGCCGCTGCGGCCTTCGCCAATGTCGTAGAAGTTGTTGCCGTTTAGATCCTCGAATACCACGCCGGTAATGAACGTCGCCTCGCCGGGGTAGCCGAAGTCCTGCGTGACAATCTGCGGGCCCACCGAGCCATTGGTGCCGTTCACCACGCCGACGCCAATCTCCTTAAACAGGTCGTTATGAATCGACAGCCGGTGCCCCGCCGGGTTTTGCATGCCCTCGCCAGCAAACGCGGGGTTGTAATTGGGGTCACCAGGATTGGAGACGTTGCCCCAGTCGACATCAAACCCAGCGTGGCCGCTGGTGACCGAATCGGCATACGCAAACACGTTCTCGCCATAGCTTGCCCAGTCGTATCCCACCGCATCGAGCCGATCGCCGGGGCCGTCGTTGAACATTAGCGGTGACGGAGGGTTCGCCGAGGAGTAGTGGCCTTGAAACTGGTTGTTGTACATGTCTTGCGAGTGGAGGCGCGCCGCTTCGATCATCTGCTCATTGAACGAGAGCGGCTGTGCCACCTGCTCGAACAATCCATTAGCAACCGACCACTCGAATTGGTCGACGATATCCTGCGTGTTGATGCGAAAGAAATTGTACGCACTGGTCACATCGGGATCGGTTTCGTTGGCCAGCCGGTTGGCTTCGACGATTGCATCCGCCCGCGCGCGGTTGATGTACTCCAGGTATTGTTGTTCGTGCGCCGTGGGATCGCCGATGCTGTATTGCTGTTTCTCGAGCTGCGAACCAATCTGAATGTCGTCGATGTTCCAGCCAATGTCATATTCCTCTTGTGGTACGAACACGGAGCCACCAGTGAAGTCGAGATAGAATCGAAACCTCACCGATTGGTTGGCGTAGGCGCTGAGATCGACGGTGCGGAGGTTGAACGTCCCTTCGCCAGCATTATTAGAGCCATATTGCGTATAGAGGTCGGTCGACCAACTCGAGCCTCCATTGGTAGAGAGTTGCACTTTGGCAACTTGTCCCGGTGTAGTCCAACTCATGCGGCTTTGGAAGAAGAGCTTCGTATCGGCCTGGGGAGTGATGTCCTGATCAATGACAAACCAGTTGTCATTGAACGAAGCATTGGCCAAGTGAAAAGCGTAATCGCCTTTGGCCACGTAGTTGGAGTGGATGAGGTCGTAGGTGCTCGACGTGCCATCGATGACGTAAGCCAGCCCGTTCTCGGCGCCCTCGGTCCACAGTGTCTCGGCATTCAGTGTAGCGGATGCAGAGAGAAGAATGCTCAGTGTGAGTGTAGAGATACTCCGTGCGCGATACATGGCCTAGCCTCCTCCCGGTGTTCCCTGAAAGTTCGTCGGCTTCGACGAAAGCGCCTACGTTATACGCGGAGCTACGCGGGTGTACCACCCAACTCCTGGAAACACGTGCTTTCGCCTCTAGATAGGCGAGCAAGCGCTGCTGGCATGCATCACTGCTTCACGAGCGAGAATTCGACCTTCGGCCACATCGCCTGCAGTGACATCGACGAACTGGCCTTCGTTGTCCGGTATCGTCTGCAGTTCTACCGGGGCGTATCGACAAGAAGTCCCCACGAACGACGCATCTCCTTCCATGCGGCTTTCTACCAGCACTTTGAGTTGCATCCCTGCGAGCGAAGCGAAGTACTCGTCGCGCAGTTCCGCTTCCACTTCCGCCAAGCGGTGCACGCGCTCTTGCTTCAGTGGCTTGGGCAACTGATCCGGCAGTGTGGCGGCGGGCGTGCCGCGGCGGGCGCTGAAGGGGAAGATGTGGATCTTCGAGAAGCCCACCTCGCGCGACACCTCGATCGTCTCTCGGAACTCCTGCTCCGTCTCGCCCGGGAAGCCCACAATGATGTCGGTGGTAATCGCCGGGCGGTCGAGTCGCTCCTTGAACATCCCGCAGCGATCCACGAACCTTTGGCTGCCCCAACGCCGACGCATCCGGCGGAGCACGCTGTCGCTGCCCGACTGCATGCTGATGTGCAGGTGAGGGCAGATCCGCTGCGGGTAGCTGGCCATCACGTCGAGCAGTTCGCGGGTCACTTCGGTGGCCTCGATGCTCGAGAGCCGCACGCGGAAGTCGCCGGGCAGTTCCGCCAACTCGACCAGCAGGTGCGCGAGCCGTGTCCACTCGCTCTTCGGCTTCAGGCGATTGAAGTCGACACCGTAGTGCCCGAGGTGAATGCCGGTGAGTACGACTTCGCGGTAACCGCCGTCGACCAGTCGCCGGACTTCGTCGACGATGTGCTCCATCGGCCGGCTGGTGAGTTGCGGGCGGACGTGGGGAATGATGCAGAAGCTACACCGCAGCAAACAGCCGTCCTGCACCTTGACGTACGCGCGGTGCCGTGAGCCAAAACCGCTGATGCCGGTCGGCACGTCGGTCACGCCAAAGCGTCCCAACAGGTCGGGCAGCTCGCGCTTATCGGTCAGCACTTCGGTAACGCCGGGCAGGGCTTTGATCTCGTCGGGCGCGCGAGTGGCGTAACAGCCCATCACCACGATCTTCGCCGCCGGGTTCTCCCGCGCCATCCGCCGAATGACCTGCCGGCTCTTCGAGTCCCCTTCGCCGGTCACCGTGCAGGTGTTGACGATACAAAGATCGGCCGCCTCGCCACCCACCGCATCTGCATACCCAATCGACTGCAGCCCTTCGCGCAGGTACTCCGTCTCGTACTGATTGACCTTGCAACCAAGTGTGTGGGTTTTGAGCTTCATACCGTAGAACGGAAGCGATTCCGTTTGTGAAAACTGCTAGTGGAGGCGATACTCACTAATTGTAGCCGGATTCGCAAGAATTCGGACGTGTTTGCCACGCTTCTGAACTCTTGCGAATCCAGCTACATCGAAATCGGCCAACGGAATGAATTCCGTTCTACGGGGTCAGTCAGCCGACTCGATGGTGGCCCACATGCTTCCCTTGCTGCCTTCGAGGTTGTCCTTGCCGTAGGCGTGGATCTGGTCGCGTTTCAGTTCGGCGTGCTCCTTGGTGGTGGTGAGCACGATGGCGCGGCCTTCTTCGTCGACTCCTTTGGCGATCTGCTCGCAGTCCTTCTTGGTGTGGCCGAACAGCTCCCGCAGCATCTTTTCCACGTAGTCGAAGGTGTGGTCGTCGGAATCCCACAGCACTACATGATATTTAGGCACCTCCCGCTCGGTCCGATGGGCTTTCCGCTCCTTCTTCGGGGCCACGACGGTGGACGTGTCGCCGTCGTCGGGCTGCTCGGTGTCTTCGAAGGGGATGTCGTCCATGCTGGGTCCTGACTGGGGGAAGCCGCTGCGGTATTTGACCCGCGGTGGTGAAATACGTATTCCCCGAGTATATTATGTCGCTCGGTGTGCGACCATCCGCCGCCGCTTGTGTTCCGCCCTAATCGCTATCAGCAAGCAGCCATGCTCGACCCTCGGTTCATTCTCGAAAACGTGGAATTAGTCCAGGAGAACTGCGACATTCGCGGCGTAAAGGCCGATGTCGCCCGGTACGCGAAGCTCGAAACCGAGCGTCGCGCCCTGCAACAGGAGGTCGAGGAACTCTCGCGCCAGGCGAACCAGGTAAGCCCGAAGATCGGCAAAGCAAAGGACGAGGCAGAGCGAGAAGCGCTCAAAGAACAGGGACGCTCGCTTCGGCAACAAAAAGATGCCAAGCAAACAGAGATCGAGCGCGTCGTCGCCGAGGCCGGCGCGATCTACAGCCACATCCCAAATCTCACGCACCCCGAGTCGCCACGTGGCGGTGAGGAAGACAGTCGCGAACTGCGCCGCGGTGCGGTGGAAGTTCGGCCCATGCGGTTTCCCATTCAGGATCATGTGGAACTGGGCGAACAGCACAAGCTGATCGATCTGGAGGGCGGAGCGCGAATTGCCGGGCATGGGTTTTACTTCCTCGAGAACGAAGCGGTGCTGTTGGAGCTCGCACTGCAGCAGTTCGCCGTGGAGTATTTGTACAAGGAAGGCTTCAAGCCGATGATCACGCCCGACCTGGCGCGGGGCGACATCGTGCAGGGCGTGGGCTTTGTGCCGCGCGGGCCGGAGACGCAGATCTACAGCATCGAGAACTTCGACCTCAACCTGGTGGCCACCGCCGAGATCACATTGGGCGGCTTGTACGCCGGGCAGGTGATCGACGAGGAAGAGCTGCCCATCAAGCTGTGCGGCATCAGCCACTGTTATCGCACCGAAGCCGGCGCGGCGGGTCGCGCGTCGCGCGGGCTGTATCGCGTGCATCAGTTCACCAAGATCGAGATGTTTGCCTTCACCACGCCCGAGCAGAGTGAAGACATGCACAACTACTTCCTCGACCTGGAGTGCAACCTATTCGACGAACTCGGCATCCCTTACAAGGTGATCGACATCGCCACTGGCGACCTGGGCGGACCGGCGTATCGCAAGTTCGACCTCGAAGCGTGGATGCCCGGCCGCGGCAACGGCGGCGAGTATGGCGAAGTCACCAGCACCTCGAACTGCACCGACTACCAGGCCCGCCGGCTGGATGTTCGCTACAAGAAGAAGGGCGAGAAGGGCACCCACTTCGTCCACACCCTCAACGGCACCGCCATCGCGGTGAGCCGCGCGTTAATCGCGATTCTCGAAAACTGCCAACAGCCCGACGGCTCGATCCTGGTGCCCGAAGTGCTACAGAAGTGGGTGGGCAAAGAGCGAATCGGCGGAGCGAGCTCCGACGACGAGTAGAACCGACCTAGTGTTGGGGCATTGTCATTCTGAGGGAGCCTAAGCGACCGAAGGGTCTACGTCGCCACGGCTTACCGCGCGCTGTAGATCACTTCACAATCAGGACGCTTCTGGCGGAAGGCGGCGACGCCTTCTTCGGTGACGTTGGTCCAACGGATGAACAGTTTTTCGAGCGACTGGTTGGCGGCCAAGGCTTCCAGGCCCTCGTCGCCTACGTCGGCGCCGGTGAGCAATAGCGTGTGCAGGTGTGGGAACTGTGCAGCCGCGTGCATCGAGGCGTCGGTCACGCGTGTGTAACGCAGGGATAGTTTCCGCACACTCTCGCCGGGCATGAGTGCGGCTACAGTCCGATCGTCGATCCCAGCGCCGTCCAGTTTCAGCACTTCGACGAAGGGCAAGCGTCCCAGGTGTTCTCGCAGGTCGTCGGGAATCTCCGATTGGTGCAGTTCGACCTGTTCGGCCAACACAAAGCTCCCGTCGCCCAGGAATGTCTCGACCATCCACTGTTGCCAGGCGGGACCTACCGCGTTCCGCTCGCTCACCTGGCCTTCGAGTTTCCGAATCCGTGCAACGGCCGCTTGCTGCTGGCGATAGGGATCGATGTACACACTCCAGGCGGCCAGGAAGACGCACGCCAGTGTGGTGAATACTAGCAGCCACTTGATGCCGAACCGCGGCAAGAACCGCCAGCGGCGAGAGCGCTGTGGCCGCGTGTCCTGCGTCTGCGTGTCGACGCTCGTGTCGGTCATGGATCCGGTAGGTTGCTGGTGCCGCTGCACACAATCCACTTTCCATCGGGCGACCAAGCAGGGCAGTGGCCTTTCCACTTGGTGCCACTACCCGGCAGAAGTTCGGGCTCCTTGTCCTCAAACGGATCGAGGTAGACCAGGGCTTTCGGTTTCTTCTCACTCCCCACGCGTTGCTCGGCCACAATGCGTTTGCCATCGGGCGACCAGGTCGACCACTTGCTCACCAAGTCGGGCCATTTCCATCTGGTGCGGTACCTGCCCGCTTCGTCCTTCATGGCGACTCCCACGCCGGGTCCACTACGTGCAGCAAAGCAGAACCCGTTGCCGGTGGGCGAAACACTGTATCCCCAGTGAAAGCTCTCGCCACGCGCCGCAACGATGTCTTGTTTGCCAGTGCGAAGGTCAAATCGACGGATGCCTTGTGTGCTGCAAGTGAAGATGCCGGTTCCTTCGGGATCGAACCAGGGAGCGCCCCATTGGTCGAACACCGCTTCGCGACCGGTGCCATCGACGTCGAGCACGACGATTTGGTTTGGCGAATAGGTGTGGCAGACGATTTGTTTACTGTCGGGTGAGAACTTCGGCATCGCTCCCTCGCCGACCGTCGTCCATTTGCCGGTCTCCAGGTCGTAGACGCCCACCTTGGAGTCGTGCAGATCCTCTTTGGGTCCCCAGGTGTCGAAGGTGATCTTCTTGCCATCGGGCGACCAGTGGCAGGAGCCCATGGTTCGACCCGGTTCGCGGATCAGGAGTTTCATCTCGCCCTCGCCGACCGGCACCAGGAACAACTCACCCGCCATTGCGGAGTTCGACGCGGCCATCGTTGTCAGAATCGCGGCAATCAGAATGCTTCGCATTGCTAAGCCCTCCATTCGTTTGGGTAGCGACGAACAGGTCGCTGGCAAGAACTGCCCGGCAAGCAGCCAAGAAGATGAGAAGTACGCTTCAACCATTCGCATGATTTGCCCTCCCGTGACGATCGGTTGATTTCACCCGAATATACCCGCGCGCCATGGCCAGGGCCAACTACGTTGGGAATGGGGAGTGAACGCTGGTTGAACGCACGCGTGTGTGTTCTCAGTAGATGCAACGCCTGTTGAAAACGCACAAAAAGTCGATTTAATAGGTGAGTGGAAGTATGTTCATATTCCGCGGGGCGGTGACTGGGTCGGCCAGGCGAACTGCATGGACTATGCGGGTGGCGTTGACCTATCTCTCGTTCACCCTTGGGAGTTTTGTCCCACCTGCGGGAAACCGGGGCCCAAAACTCGGGAGGCTATCGGAGTAGAGATCCTTGTAACTTGTTTTTGAGAAACGATTTACGGACTTGCCGGGCTTCGGCTTAACTGGGGTTTTGGGCCCATGGATCGTGTTATTCCAATCGGGCCTGGGGCAAAACTCGTAAGTGGCTTTTGCGTAAGGCTTTACGGAATTGGGTTTTGCCCCGCCTGGGACAAAACGAGCACCACGTACCAATGGGTGCGATTTGATACAGATTACTCATCTGGACCGTTCGGAGAGCCGTCGTGCACGCACAATAGCATTAGTGCCTGAGCAGATGTTGGTAGCACGCGGGCGTGATCTCGGCGATGCTTCTGGAGTAGCTTTTCGCGCGGTAGCGCGCTCCTCTTGCTGGAAGAGACAGTTTGATCGCCGTGGACCGAGAATTTGACGTCACGATCTGTGGCACGGCGGTTGTGGACGTGGTCGTTCAACCAGTCGACTTGGACGCGCCCATTGGCCCCGATCGATTGTTTCCAACCAAACCACTTACCGTGCACCCAGGCGGCATTGTGGCTAACACCGGAGCGGCCATGAGCCGCTACGGGATGCGCGTGGCGGCAATGACGCTCGTGGGAAGTGATGAATTCGGGGATTTGCTTCTCGAGCGTCTGCGCCGCTTGGACATCAATACCAACGCGGTCGAACGTGGCGAGCAGGCGACGAGCACATCGGCGGTGTTGGTCGATACGGCTGGGCAGCGGTCGTTTGGTCACCATGTGGGAGCGCTGGAGAAACTCGACGCCGACCTGTTCCTGCGGCATGAGCGATTGCTAACGCAGTCGCGGATGTTGCTGGTCGGTTACCTGTCGCTGCTACCGGAGCTTCAGCCGCGACTGCCTGAGGTGTTGCAGCTCGCGCGGGATCGTGGTTGCATGACTGTTGTGGAAGCGGCTGGCAGCGGGAGCGACCCGGAAGTCGTGAAGGCGTGTCTTCCGTTGGTGGATTGCTACTTCCCCAGCCATCAAGAAGCCATACAAGAAACAGGGGAGAGCGAACCCGAACGGATTCTCTCGGCCTATCGCGACTTTGGTTGCCAAGGTGTGCTAGGCGTGAAGCTCGGAGCCGATGGAGCGATGGTGAGCAAAGAGCCTGGAAAGTCGGCGTGGATCGAGCCGGTGACGCCGCCCGGCAAGGTTGTCGACACGACCGGCGCAGGCGATTGTTTTTTGGGGGCTTTCCTGACGGGATTGCTCCGCGGAATGGAATGCGAAGATGCCGGCAGGCTGGCAGCCGCGGCCGGCGCAGGGTGTGTGACGTGTTATGGAGCACAGGGCGGACTGTTCGACTTGGACGAGACTTGTCGCATGGCAGGCGTCGAGCCGCTTGTGGCTCATTAGCAAATTACTCCCGCCAACCATGTCCACACAACACGAACTACTTAAACGCTTGAAACCACGTTAGCAATTGAATATGAGCACAGCATCCGATTACCGCTTTTCGTTTGGTCCCTGGAACATTCACGAAGGCGCCGATCCCTTCGGCCCGCCGGTCCGCCCCACGGTGGAGTTTCGCCGCAAGCTCGATGTGTACAAGCAGCTTGGCTTCGACGCCGTGCAGTTGCACGACGACGACGCCGTGACGGGGCTCGACAACAAGACCTGGAACACGGTGCAACAGGAAGCCAAAGAGCTGCGCGCGGCGCTCGACTCGGCGGGTCTAGTGGCGGAGTTCGTCGCCCCCCGTTTGTGGGAAGACGAGCGTGGCGTCGATGGCGGCTATACTGCGAACGACGCCGGTTGTCGGCAATGGGCCATCGAGCGCTCGAAGAAGGCAATCGACATTGCCCATCTGATGGGCACCGACCTGATCGTGCTGTGGCTCGCTCGCGAGGGAACCTATCTGCGAGAGTCGAAGTGTGCCGCGCAGGCGTACAATTACATCATCGACGCGATCAACGAGATGCTGGACTACAATCCGTGGGTCCGAATCGCGATTGAACCGAAGCCGAACGAACCAATGGACCAGGCCTACGTGCCGACCATTGGCCACGCCTTGGCAATCGCCGAGCGGACTTCGGCTCCGCATCGCGTGGGCGGGTTGATCGAAACGGCCCACGCTCAACTCGCTGGCCTGGATGCGTCGGACGAAATGGCGTTCGCGCTCGGGGCGGGCAAGCTGTGGAGCGTGCACCTCAACGACCAGAACGGCTTGAAATACGATCAGGATAAGAGTTTCGGCAGTGTCGACCTGCGTGGAGCGTTCAATCAGGTTCGCGTGCTCGAATCGGCCCAATACAGTGAGACAGGTTGTTATATTGGACTGGATGTGAAAGCCATGCGAACCGAGCGCGGTCCCATGGCTTATCGTCACCTGGCCAACAGCAAGGCTACGTTTGAGATGCTGGTTGAGAAGGCTCGCTCCTTCCCCGAGGAGCAGGCGAGCGAGCTGATCAAGTCGCGAGACTACGAGTCGCTCGATCAACTGGTCATCTCGCACTTGCTCGGCCAACCAGTGAGCACGAAGCAAAAGAGTCATTGCAATGCCACCCAAGTCGCTTGATACGAAACTAGAAACGCTGCAAAGCGACAACTCCAGCGACTGCTTCATTCTGGCAGATGCCAAAGACGCCGACATGGCGTTCGGCCTGAGTGCTTGCGGCGAGCGTTGGCCTCAGCAGCCGGGCGAGTCGGCCTATCGCAGTCTGCAGGAGTACGAAGCGATCATTCGCGGGATCGTCGAGCAGGGACTGGTCGACATCATGCTCGTGAGCGCCCGGACGGCCGATCGGTTGGCTCGCGTCGAGCGGTTGTTCGACGGCACAGCGGTCACGCCGGCGATTCGCAGCAACGATACGACCGACATCTGGCTGGCCGGCAAGGACTACAGTTACGCGTCGGAGCCATCGCTGCCGTTTGCTACCGCGAGTATCACCCACGCTTTGTACGGAACGATTGCGCCAGCGGAAGACTCGGCGAAGTGCGTCGACCTGGGTTTGTACTCGATGACACTGAACCACGACGTGGCCCGCGATCGCGCCAGTCTGCTCGCCTATCGGGAGTTTCGTCACGAAGCCGAGCGGGCTGGGTTCCGACACTTCCTCGAGGTGTTCCCGCCGAATGCACCGCACGACCTGAAACAGAAAGAGTACGCCCCGTTCATCGCCGACAGCATCGTTCGGTTGCTGGCGGGAGTGACCGAATCGGAGCGGCCGCAGTTCTTGAAGATCCCGTACTTGGGGCGCCGACTGACATCCGCTTTGTGCGAGTTCGACAACACGATGGTGGTGGGCATCATGGGAGGATCGTCGGGCACCACGCACGACGCATTTCACCTGTTGGCCGAAGCCAGGAAGAGCGGTGTGCGAGCCGCGCTGTTCGGCCGGAAGATCAATCGCGCTGAGGACCAACTGCTGTTTATTCAGCACCTGCGATGGGTGGCCGACGCCGAGACATCGGCCAGCGAAGCGGTGCGTAGTTACCACAGCGAGTTGCAGAAACAAGGCATTCAGCCGAGGCTCGCGGTGGACGACGACCTGCAGCTCACTTCGGCCAGCGAAGGGCTGGCAGATTCGACCTCAGCGGATGAGTTGGCGTCGTATTCTTCGAGCAGCCCGATTACCGAAAAGGTGGCCCAATAATTGCAAATCGGAGTGTTCGACGTAACGTCTCGGCAGATTTTGGTATTTATCCTTTGTGGGAGTCTTTCACGCAGACACGAATGAATAGGCGAACTCCAACACGACTTCAGAACGTCCTGAAGAGCGTCGGCTCTCTTCGGTGGTTCGCTATCCTTGCAGCGTGTTTTGTCTGCGCACCTATCGGTGCACCCGTCTGTGCTAAGGAGCCCGCTGCGAAGACCGACTCGCCCGACAACTTGCAGTTGCTGCAGCGGATCCACGCGAAGATCGTGAAGACGGCCGAAGAGAACAAGGAGTCGGGCGACTACACCGCGGCGATACCACAGACCGGCGTGGAGTACACGATGAAGGCCATCCCGGGTGGCACGTTCACCATGGGTAGCCCCGAGGGTGAGGCCGACCGCCAGGAGAACGAAGGCCCCGCGGTGGAGGTGAAAGTCTCTCCGTTCTGGATGGGCAAGTGCGAGGTGACATGGGACGAGTACGAACCGTTTATGGTGTCGCACGTAGAACGTAAGAAGAACGGCGCGCGCAAGGACTACGATCCGGCGAAGCACACGATGGTCGACGCGGTCAGCGCGCCGACTCCGCCCTACATGGAGATGAGCTTCGGCATGGGCCAGTCGGGCTACCCGGCGATTAGCATGACGCAGCACGCGGCCAGCAAGTATTGCCAGTGGCTCAGCGCGCAGACGGGGCACTTTTATCGGTTGCCCACCGAAGCGGAATGGGAATACGCCTGCCGAGCGGGCAGTTCCACGGCCTACTCGTATGGCGACGATGCGTCGCAGCTGGAGGATCATGCGTGGTTCTTCGACAACAGCGATCAGTACGAGAAGGTCGGCACCAAGAAGCCCAACGCTTGGGGGCTGCACAACATGCACGGCAACGTGATGGAGTGGACCGCCGACCAATATGTGGAAGACTACTTTGAGCAGATACGCGACAACCCGGTCGATCCCTTCCTGCGTCCCACGAAGCTCTACCCCCGCAGCGTGCGCGGGGGTGGATGGGAGGACGACGCGGAGCAACTGCGCTCGGCGTACCGCCGCGGCTCGGATTCGTCGTGGAAGATGCAGGATCCACAGCTACCCAAGAGCATCTGGTACCACACCGACGCGCTGGCGTTGGGTTTTCGGATTGTTCGACCCAAGAAAGTTCCAACCGTGGAGGAGATGGATGCCTTCTGGAACAGCGCCAGTGGACTGATTCGTTAAACGACCTTCGAATACGATCGATACGTTATTCCAACCATCAGGCGAGGATGAAATGAAGAACGATACTTCGCACAACACCACACGGCGGGGATTCTTGCAAGCGGCGAGCGCGGCATCGTTGCTGGCGGCAGCGCCTCGCGGTGTGTTCGCTCAAGCCGGCACCGAGGCTGGCATTCGCGTGGCCCTGGTGGGTTGCGGTGGGCGAGGCACAGGCGCCGCGTTCGATGCGATGAACGTCGCGCGCGTGCCGATGAAGCTGGTGGCCATGGCCGACGTGTTTTCCGATCGCATGAAAACCAGCCACGACACGCTCACCCAGTTTCTGGCCGAAACGCCGGAGAAAATGGACGTGCCCGAAGACCGCAAGTTTATCGGCTTCGACGCCTATCGCCAGGCGATGGACCAACTGCGGCCGGGCGACATCGTGATTCTGGCCACCCCGCTGGCGTTTCGCGTGCCGCACTTTCAATACGCCATCGATCGCGGCTTGAACGTGTTCATGGAGAAACCATTAACGGCCGACGGACCCACTTCGAAGAAGATGCTCGAGTTGGCCAAGCAGGCGGACGAGAAGAACCTGAAGTGCGGTGTCGGCCTGATGGTCCGTCATTGCCGAGGCCGGCAGGAACTTCACAAGCGCATCGCCGACGGCGAAATCGGCGACCTGATCCTCATGCGTGGCTATCGAATGCATGGCCCGGTGGTTACCTGCTTCTCGACTCGCAATCCAGGGGAACGCTCGGAGCTGATGTGGCAGATCGAGCGATTCCACAGCTTCATCTGGTCGAGCGGCGGGTTGTTCAGCGACTTCAACATCCATCAGATCGACGAGTTGTGCTGGATGAAGAACGCCTGGCCGGTGAAGGCTATGGGAATCGGTGGGCGCCACTACCGTGGAGACTACATCGATCAGAACTTCGATACTTATACGGTCGAGTACACGTTTGACGATGGAGCCAAGCTGTACTTTGATACGCGAATCATGCTGGGATGCAAGAACGATATGTCGAGCATTGCCCAAGGCAGCAAGGGTTCGGCCATTGTCAGCAATTCGGGCCACTCGCCGGGCAAGGTGCGCACATTCAGCTCGCAGAACCAGGACCGCAAGAGCTTGATTTGGAAGTACCCCCAGCCGGAAGCCAATCCGTATCAACTGGAATGGGACGACTTGGTGGACGCCATCGTCGACGACACCTCCTACAACGAAGTGCCGCGCGGCGTCACGGCGAGCGTCGTGACCAGCATGGGCCGCATGTCCGCCCACACGGGGCAGGAAGTGACTTACGACCAGATGCTCAATAGCAAGATCGAACTGGCGCCCGACGTGGCGAGCTTCACCGCGGATGGTCCGGCGCCGGTGCTGCCCAACGCCGAAGGAAGGTACCCTGTGCCGCAGCCGGGAATCGTGCGCGACGCGGAGTACAAAATGCAGAGCACGTAGCGTCGACGCCGAGTTTACTCGGGCGTTGACGGTGCGTTGGCGCTGCCTTTGTCCTTCTGCTCCAGCCGCACCAGCAGTAGCTGCTCGGTTTGGTCGTCGCCCAGGTGCACCAGCACTGGAGTCTCGTCCTTGGTGAGATTGTAGATGCCGGTTTCGAAGACGGTCTTGGAGTCGTCGCCAACGGTCCAAGCTGCCCGCTGGGTCTTCTTGTCAACCGCACCATGAACGACCTCGTTGGAGTTCTCCTTCAGGTTGGACATGTTGCCGCGCAGGACGCCTTGCTTGTCGACCGCAAGCTGCAGGATGAGATTGGCCGACTTCTGTCCGGTACTGGTTAGCGCGAACACGCCGAGCGGCATCCACTGTTCGTTGCTGGCGTCGCCGGCGCCGCTGTCGGCGATTTGTTGTGCTTGTTGGTAGTACTGCGCCGAAGTGCCGACGTCCTGCCCGTTGACGTAGATGGAGTTGTTTTGATAGACGACGTTGTCGCCGTAGTTGTAGTACACCGGCTGGCTGGGGTAACCGAGCCACACGCCGAGTGTTGGCCACGGGCAGTAGATCCAGGGATTGCCGTACGCCCACACCGGCGGGTACCAGGCGCCGGGATAGCGGCGATACCAGCCCGGCGTGAAGATGTAGTAGTTGTTGAAGTTGCGTCGAATCACCACCGCATTATTGTGGATGACCCAGGGCGACCACGGTTGGAATGGATGGTCGCCGGCGCGAATCGAGTCGTACAGGCGGCTCAGAGGCTTTTGCGTTTCGCCCGGTATGAAGTTCTTAAAGGGACCATCGCCAGCTTTCACGTTGTCGTACAACTGGCTTAACTTGCTTTGCGTCTCGCCGGGGATGAAGTTCTTGAAGGGGCCATCGCCCTGGCGGGCTTCGTCGTACAGCTGACTCAGCTTGCTTTGTGTTTCGCCAGAGATATTGTTGCCCCGCGGTCCATCACCCGCTTTCACGTCGTCGTACAGTTGGCTGAGTCGACTTTGCGTCTCGCCCGATAGGTTCTTGTTGCGTGGCCCATCCCCCGATCGGGCGTTGGCGTAGGCCTGGCTGAGTCGCGACTGGGTCTCGCCCGACAGGTTGTGCATTCCGTTATCGGACGGTAGACCAAGGAAGTTGGCCACTTGGCTCCTGGTCGGTGCGCCGTCAGGGCCCAGCCCACCACCCGCGGCTGCGCGATTGGCGAGTGCCGCGCCTGCACCGCCCCCACCGCCGAGTCCAGCGGCACGTAGCTCCGAAGCGATGTCGGATCCGCGACCCCCCGGCCCGGCGCCGGATGGATCAAGATTGCCGAGTCGACCACCGCCTGCGGCTGCAGCTCGGTCGGCCAACTGGCCGCCACCCAAGCCACCGCCACCCAGTGGTCCACCACCAACTCCGGGACCAAGGCCTCGGCCTTCCAGACCGCCCAGTCCGCCGCCACCGAGACCAGCGCCGCCCAAGCCAGCGCCACCTAGTCCTCCGCCACCTAAGCCCGCACCTCCAAGCCCACCACCTCCCAGTCCTCCACCTCCAAGTCCACCCATGCGGCCACCGCCGCCGAAGCCTCCTCCGCCGTGGCCTCCAAGTCCGCGCCCATCGGCGGAAGGTGAACACAACACGAGCGCAGTCGTGAGAGACAAAGCAGAAGCACAAGTCAGTATTTGGCGCATTGGGATGTCCCTTGCGTGTGAGAACGGTGTCTGTCCCGATCAGTTATTGGAAGCAGCAGCGTCGGTCTTCTTCAGCACGACCTCATCGGGCGCGGCGAGTGCGGTGCCGCCAGCCGAACGCTGCGTCGATCGCCAGCCCAGGGCGTCGTCGAGCAGTGGGGCCCAGAAGTCCACCGAAGTCGTGGGGATGCCCTCGGCGGTCACGCCTTGGTTGCGTACGATCCACCCGTCGTCCAGGGCCTTCCATCGTCCCACGTTGCGAGCACCATCGCCGGAGAACGTCCAGGACGTAACCTGTCCGGTGGACGTATCCCAGCCAATGATTTCCGTCGAGGCAGTCTCCGTACCGTTCCGTGTAACCACAAACCGACGTTCCAAGTAGGTCTTGTTGGGATTCCACTGGCCGGTCAATTCGATCCGGGCGCCGTTGTGCTCGGCTGCCCACTCTCCCACCAACAGTTCCAGGTGAACCAGGCGGTCGTAGTTCGATGGAATGTCGACACGCGTGTCGCGGACGCTATCCAGCAGCCACTTGCCATTGTCTTGCTTGACGTGCACCGCCACATACTTGCTCGACGCCGGAGCGCCCAACGGTGGCGGCGTGATCTTAGCGGCGCCCACTTCCACGGCCACGTTGGGGGCTACTTGGCGAACCGAATCGATCGTGATCTCGATCTCCGCGCCGTCGTGGCTGTCGAAGAACTGCTGGTGCACCGCTTGAATGGCCTCGCGACCTTCGTGCACCGCGCCCGTTTCGTCGACGTAAACACCGCTGGGCGTCCACAGCTTGGCAATCGCCTTGGCGTTCTCTTTCTTGAAGGCCGTGGTAAACCTCTTCGCCGATTGATTGATGGCTGCAGTAGCGTCGGGAGATTCCTGCTTATCCTGCGCGACCGCAGGCGCTACCAGTAAGTAGATCACCAGCGACTGGAGGCAGTAGCGCGGACGTATGGCCATAGTCCACCCCAACGATAATCTGCGCGCCATGTTCTCACTCCAGTGAATTTAGGAGTCGTTGTTCCGGTAAGACAGCACAAAGAGTCGCGACCCGGCGAAAGCGATTGCGCGGGCGGGCAACGTTCCTCAAGTTTACCGTGTCATCGCGAAAGTGCCAGCGAAAAGGGAAAAGTAGGCGCACACCCTAAAAAACGCGTGATCTGAGCGAAATGTGACGCTGCGACTGCGCGCATGGTCCTGAATCGGAGCCCTGACTCGAATGGCGATCATCGTTGTGGTGGCTTCGCTGTTTTTACCACGGCTCCATGGTCGGGACTCATCACCAGCACGGCGAACTCGCTCACGTTTCCGATGTCGTCGGTGTTGAGGCTCGTGTAGTCGAACTTACCACGCAGGTCGGTATAGCCATCCTTGAAGAAACGCGTGCCCTCAGGCGTGCGGGCGTAGACCTTCACATAGACCTTCGATAGCGGCTTGTTCAACTTGGCATCGCGAACTTGAAGTCGTCCGTACTGCTCAACCAGTTGCACCTTCAGGTTGTTGGCGTAGTACGCCTGGGCGGTGCGGCGGCCGGAGCCGAGCACTTCGACCAGCACGTTTCTGCCGGAGAATTCTTCGGGGATGTCCACTGAGTGCGTCTCGCTGCCCTTGGGCAACTCCACGACATCGCTGCGGTTGGGCTTGATCACACCAAAACGATCCGCCTCGCTCTCGACGAACGGGTTCGAGCTGAACAAGAACTCGACATCCATTTCGTAGTAGTTGATCGTCACCTGTTCGAGGTTTTGGTACGTGATCCTGACCTTGCCGCTTTCGACCTTCGTTGCGAGCGCGGGCTCGGTGGAGGCCAGTTCGTCTTGCGCGGTTTCGCGTTGGTCTTCGTCGCGTCCGCTCTCAGCGACCTGGCCGCCGCGGATTTCGTCGACCTGCGAGAGCACGCCGGCGAAGCGTTCTTGCCACTTGTCGACGGGATAGTCGGCGTAGCGTTTGGCAATCTCCTCCGCCTGGTCGGGCTGCTCGCGATAGAACGCGACGTAACAACGCAAGTAGTCCATCTGCAGGGCCGTGGGCAGTTTTTCGGCATCGACACTGTCGAACCAACTCAGGCCCTCGGCAATCCGATCCTGCAGGAACAGGTAGTACACCACGTCGAGCTTGTCTTCCTCGGTCAGCTCGGCCTTGTAACGCAGTACGTTCATCAACCGGTGATACTGGTTGCGGAACGCGGTGTTGACGATCCGGCGATCACGCCCCAGGCGGTGAGCGCGGGCGTTGACCAGCGGACTGTACTCCAGGTGCTGAATCCAATGCCGCTCCACGGGGTCGACCGTGACCAACGTGCAGTCGATCAGGTCGCCAAAGCGGTGCAGGAAATCGTCGTTTGTCCGCAAGTACTGCTGAATGCGATCGAGTTTGTTGTGGTAGACCGAGTAGCTCCACAGCACGGGATTGTAAACGTGCCGCTTGGAGAGCAGGTTGAGCGTGTTGGTGAAGAAGTCGACGTCGCGCATCCGCCATGCGATGCGGCTGAGATCGATGCGCTCGATGTTGTTCTGCTCGAGGAAGTTAGTCACCTCGGCGGGCGTGCCCCATTGCGAGAGGTACTCCCACGAGGCCGTATCGATGCGGCTGAGCTGCTTGACCACATGGAACGTGAACGGCTCGGCCCAGGCGGCCAGAGCTTCGTCGCGTGCGACTTGCACCGGGTAGTGAGCGTAGTCGCCGGTGCGGGGGAAGTAGAAGTAGTACTCCAGCTTCTGCGTGGCGTAAGGGCCAAGCTGCACCGCCATGCTCTGGGTTGGCTTGCTGCCCAGCACCGGCATGGCCTTCTCTGGAATCTGCACCAGGATGTCGAGCTTCTGCGTCGCCGAAGTGGGGTTCGTGACCACCACCTGGCACCCGTACACGACGCCGGGCAGGAATTCTTCGGTCACGTACTTGTCGCGTTTTTCGCCATCGACTTGTTCGTAACGATCGCCGTGGCGGAAGAAATTCTGGCCCACCAGCACGGGCGTCTTGTCGTCGCTGATTGGTGCTTCTTGGATCTGCTTGTGGAACACAATGGTCGGCGAGGCGGCCTTCAACGTCAGCGCGGCGGCATCCGTGGTGATCTCCGGCTCGTCGGCCTTGATGGGAAGGTCGAGCACCGCCAGGGCGAGCATCATCTCGCTGAAGTTCGAGGTCGGTGCGGCCACGTTCTTCGAGAGGAACGGACCATCCGGGTTGTCGGCCAGGTGCGCGGCGTAGTCGCGCCAAAAGGCGTTGATCGCGATGCGGTCCGCCAGTTGCTGCTCGATGGGAATGTGGTAGTAGTTGTTCTCGGCCCATTCCTTCACGGCTGGCATCTTGCGATAGAAGCCACGCACGTTCTGGCGACGCTCGAGATCACGCGCTTCGCCCGCTATTCGACCGAACCCGGCACCACCACCGCCAAAGTAGCCGTAGTCCATATAGGACCTTCGTACCGCTTTCAGTTCCTTCGATTTCTCCCTCGCCAGACGCCGATAGGACTCTTCGCCCTCGGCCTCTAACTCGGCCAACTTGTCGCGAGACATCGGCCTCTTGGCAACCGGCGGGGGTGCCGATCTTGACGCCGGGACAGACGGTCTACCGGCAACTGCGCCCCGGGCGTTGCCCGACTCGAAGCGACTGACCGCACCGTCGGCGAAGAAGTCGGACCGTTCGTCACTGAGTGTCGCCAATTTGTGATTGAGCAGTCCAGACTTCTTGTCGAGTGAGAGCGACCGGCCACGCAGCGACGTAAGAAACTCGTTCTCGACGGCCGCTGGGTCGGGCGGAAGCTGGGCGAACAGGTCGGCCAGGTGACGCTTCGTGGAGGCAAGCTCTTCGCCGCCCAGGCGGTCGGCCAGCAGCACGCGCTCGGCCATGTTCAAGCGACTGTACCGCCACGGATCCAAGTAGCCGCTCACGTCGTCGTCCAGCAAGTAGTGATCGAGGAATGTTTTGTCCTTCTTGTTCTTCAGGTAAGGCAAGATCACTGCAGCAAAGAACTCGGGGTCCTTGCGACTCAGGTAGAAGCTCAGTTCGTGCGACGCGTACTTCGAGTACTTAGCATGCTGGGCGTCGTCGTCCAGCGAATCCCAGTCGAGCACGAAGGCGAATTCGGCCAGGGGCGAGTTGCTCGAGCGGGTCATGTACAAGCTGTAAACCGACGCCAGGGTGTCGTACTCCTGCATTTCGGCGGCGCGAACATCGGCAATGTTGAGCTGCTCGCCGGTGTTGAGCAGCGAAACTTCCTTCTGCTCGGTGAAGTGCTTCGCCAAATCCAGCGTCTTGGCCAGACGGAGGTCGCGGAATTTGGCGCCGGCGTCGGCCAGCGAAACGTGGCGGAACACCATGTCCAAGGGCCCAACCGCCACGATGTGTACATCCTGGCGGTCGCTCAGTTGCTCCTTGGGGATGCGAATGTTGCCGTCGTCGTCCGGCGTGAGGTTCGCGAGCACCACGCCAGCGTTCTTCAGGAAGTCGAGGTTCGACGGATCATCGAGCTGGTGTTGCGCCGCTTGTTGTTGGGCCTCGGCCATCTCTTCCGCAGCCGGTGCTCCGCCCGATTCGTCGTCGTACTCGCCACCCGTGGCAGCCTGTTGCTTGCCCGTATCGGTGTCGCGAAGCTCCCATGGATTCAACAGTAGCCCCGGCCGCTCGAGCATGTTCCCGGGGAACGTTGGTTGATCGCGGCGGTCGAGGATGTACCGATACTCATCGCCAATGTCGCGGCCACTGAGGTAGATGTTGCGGAACGTCGGCCGGGTGATCGCGACGATGGGCGGATCATAGGCAGGGCCGAGTGCCCCGTGCAGCGGGAAGGCCGGTTTGAACCGCGCCACGAGCACGTGAACCCGTGTGCCATCTTCGGCGTTGGCCAGCTTGACCAGGAGATCGCCGTTGTCGTCGGCCACCGCGGTGATTTGCAGCGGAAGCTGGTGGGCGGTCTCGAGGATGCGGCGTTTGCCAGCGGCGAAGCGTCCGACCATCTTGCCGGCCGCGATGCGAATCGGAATCACGCGATTCTCGTGCTTGATCTTCAAGCTGTAGTCGCCTGCCGCGAGGTCTTTGATCAGCAGGAAGCCGCCAGCGAGCGACAGCTTATCGAATTGGTCGGTGGTGAAGGTGCCACCGCGCACTGCGAGGAGCGAATATTGGTCGCGAGAGAGTTCGGGCGCGCCGATGTGTGGCACGTGCAGCGTTTCGCCTTCTACCGCTTGCAGCACCGCGGGGCGGCTATGGGCATCTTCGCCAGCAGCGATGTCCCATGATATCTCGTTGGTGCCATCGGCCGAGGCCGTCACGCGCACGATGCCAGGCAGCATTCCCAGGTCGATGCGGCCTGCTTCGTCCGACTTGAGCGACAGGCCATGCGCGCCGTTGAAATCGCGATGATGGAACACGAATCGCACTGCGCGGTCCGAAAGTCGCTCGCCATTCTTGCCGAGCACTTCCACGACCGCGTGCCCGTCCATGCGACTGAGGTGCAGTTCGAAAGTCGGGTCGGCCTTGTCGATGCCATTGACGCTACGCGTGGCATTGCTCGACAGCGTGATCTTGTTGCCGGTGCTCACCTGTTCGACCTGCGCATCCAGCCGGAACGTGAGCGATGCCAGCCGCGGCGGCACGGCGAACCGGTACTCGCTTTCCTTGTCGGCTTGGAGTTCGAAGTCCGGCACCTCGGCCGTGGTGCTGACCCCGTCGAGATTCGTGGACGTGATGGTGAGCTTCACCTGCTCGAGTAACTTCAGCGGCGCCGCGACTCCGTTCACGCGAAAGTCGGGGCGGATCAATAGCGTTGCTTCGCCCCCCACGCGCAGCGCTTCGCGATCGACAAAGAACCCGACATCCAGCGAGTAGACCTCCGCAGGATGTTGGAAATGAGCGAGCGAGGCGAAGCCATCGGGCGTGCGAAGGATGATCGGCCGCCGCCCGGGCTGCGTGGAGTAGGGAATGGTGATGCCGCCGTTTTCGTCGGCTTTGTACTCGCGGCCGGCAAGCCAGGCCGTGGCGTCGGGCACGGGCTCGTCGTTTTCGTCGAGAATCGACAGCACCGTGCCGGCCACGCCCTGACGCGAAAGGAAGTGCAGACCGCCTTTGCGCACTAGCGCGCGACTGCTGCGGCCGCCGCCTATGAGCTCGATCATCCACACGCCGCGCTTGTCGGTGAGTTCGGGGAAAGTGAACTCGCGACGCACACGGAGGAAAGGTGTTTCGTTGTACTCGTACTGCTGCTGCGACCCCGCCACCAGCCCGTCCAGGGGGAGTCCCGTGCTGACTTCCCGCTGCGTGGCGAGATAGACATTAA
This sequence comes from Aeoliella sp., assembly GCF_965227375.1. Classification (NCBI taxonomy): domain Bacteria; kingdom Pseudomonadati; phylum Planctomycetota; class Planctomycetia; order Pirellulales; family Lacipirellulaceae; genus Aeoliella; species Aeoliella sp. Next base: position 4,751,451 of record NZ_CBDDFX010000002.1, on the reverse strand, counting down.
AGGCGTTCACTTCGTAGACCTTCACCAGCAACTTGTCGACGTTCTTGATGTCGACCGCCAAGGTCACCTCATCGTCGACGTCGAACTGCCGCGGGTTGGTCACCGCCAGGTCGATATCGACGCGATCCTTCAACTGCTGGTAGGCCGAGGGCGAGAGCATCGACGCCCATCGCTCGGGATCCGCCGCGCCGGATACGATCTTGGCTTCGGCCATGATCGGCTTGACGTAGGTGTTGCGAATCCACTCGGTCCAAGGTGCGACATCGTCCTGGTCGACCAGGAAGTGCAGCAGGTACTCGCGGACCAGCGCGGTGTCGTCGCCCACCGGGCGGCAACGCGTGGCTGCGGAGAAATCCTGGCCCAGGTTCACGTGGAATCGGCGCACCGGATCGCTCTGCAGGTACCTGGGCTGCATGTACGGCATCGGCCGCGGCAGCTTGACGTACGTTTCGAACAGCGCGCGATCGTACTCGCCGGCTTTTCGCTGATGGTCGAGCAGCGCGTAAAGAATGTTGGCCTTCAGCGAATTGTGGGCCGGCGGCAGATCTTTGACATACGCCCACATCCGCTCCAAGTACTGCTGGCGGACTTCCGGGTTATTGGGATCGGCGTCGGCGCTCGGTGCGAGCTTTGTCAGGTAGGCGTAGATGAAGTTGCTGTTGGTGCGGAGATCGGGCTTGAGATCGACCAATGCGTCCAACTGCGACTGCAGCAAGTTGCGATGGATGTTGAATTCGCCAAAGCCGCGGCTCTCCTTGGTGCGGAGGTCGGCGACCACCAACTCGACGAGGTTGTCGTAGTCGGGACGGTCCAGCCGCGACAACAGTGCTCGGCGGCGGCCGGAAGTAAGCTCGACGCCGCCGTCGCGGAGCAGCCAATCGAGCGCCGAATCCTGCAAGCCATTCAGGTTGTCTTGGCGAGCGGTCGCCCGCTGGAGGTACGCCTTGCGGCTGATTAACTCCGGATCGAGTGCGGTGGGCAGGTTCGGCTTCTGGCCGGGCTCGGGGCTTCGCTGATGGGAGAAATGGACACCGAGTTCGTTGCGCAGCCACTCGAGCGTGGCCTTGGGATCGCTATCGTAAGCTAGCAGCCGCTCGCGACGATCGATCAGGTTCCGGAGTTCCGACGACTTCACTCTCTTTCGCCACTTGTCGAGCAGCGAGGCAAGTTGCTTGGTCTGGCCGGTGTTCTGATAGTGCAGCGCATGGTAGAAGTAGTACTCCTCCGTGCCCGGGATCAACTGCCCGAGAACCTCCGTCCTGTCCTTCGCCAACGCGAACGTTTCGACGTACTCGATTTCATCGTCGGCGGGTGCGGGAGCGGTGGGAGTAAGGCAAGCCAGGGCGGTGAGGAGAAGAAGCGAGGATGAGCGTTTCATGAGAGTGATCTCTTAGATTCAAACGTGCTGCGGCAGCGGCCGATGGCGTCGACAGTTGGCGCCTCCAGGGCAACTTCCCCCAAGTGTAGCCTTTGGAGGCCGAGATAGGAGTTAGTCGCCGGCGAGCGGCTGAAAGTTCCCACTTTTCGCCCCATTCTACACATTTTGACACCCCAGAGCCTTGCGCCACGAGACGGCAGAAAGGGGTCACTATTTTTTGGAGAATCTCGGTAGAATGAGCGATGTCTGAAGTCACTAGCCAAGCAACCCATGACGAACCACACCTATGAGAGCTTTGCTGCTAACGGACAAGAAGAAGCTACAGCTGACCGACCTGCCCGAACCGGAACTGGGAGACGATGAGGTATTGGTCCGCGTGGCCGCCTGTGGCATTTGTGGTAGCGACGTCCATGGCTACGACGGTAGCACCGGGCGACGGATTCCACCGATCGTCATGGGGCACGAAGCGGCCGGCGTGATCGAACAGATTGGCGCGGGCGTTCGCGGCTTTCGGACGGGCGAGCGCGTGACCTTCGATTCAACGGTCTACTGCGGCGTGTGCGACTTCTGCTGTGCCGGCAAAGTGAACCTCTGCGACAACCGGCAAGTGCTCGGCGTTTCCTGCGATGACTATCGCCGGAACGGAGCGTTCGCCGAGTACGTCGCCGTGCCGGCGCACATTGTCTACCGATTGCCCGACTCGCTCGCCATGGAGCACGCCGCGCTGATCGAAGCGGTGTCGGTCGCCGTGCACGCGGTGCATCGTTCGGAAGCGTCGCCCGGCGGCGTGGCCGTGGTGGTCGGCGCGGGCATGATCGGCCTGCTGACCGTGCAAGCCTTGCGCGCCGCGGGCGTCGATCGAGTGGTGGCCATCGACCTGGACGACACTCGCCTGGCGCTGGCCGAGCAATTGGGAGCGAGCACGACTGTCAACTCGAAGCTGAACGACCCCGTGGAAGAAGTCCGCGAAATGACCTCCGGTCGAGGGGCTGCGGCTTCGTTCGAAGTCGTTGGCGCCACCGAGCCGCTGGCCACCGCGATCAACTGCGTTGCCAAGGGTGGTTCGGTCACGTTGATTGGAAACGTCAGCCCGCAGGTCGATCTCTCGCTGCAATCGGTCGTTACGCGGGAGCTAACGCTCTATGGTTCGTGTGCATCGCAGGGCGATTATCCGCGCTGCATCGAACTGATGGCGTCGGGCGAGATCGACGTGGCGCCGCTGCTCACCGCCCAAGCGCCGCTGGATGATGGGCCGCAGTGGTTCGAGCGGCTGTACGCTCGCGAGCCTGGCTTGATGAAGATTGTCCTCAACCCTTAGCAACCTCGAAGTATGCCGCACAACGCTTTTGATCTCACCGGCAAAGTAGCGATCGTCACCGGCGCCAGCCGAGGATTGGGACAACAGTTCGGCCGTGCGCTAGCTGCCGCGGGAGCGGATTTGGTGGTAACGAGCCGCAACTCTGCAGACCTCGCGGAGTTTGTTGGCGAGATCGAGTCGATGGGGCGCCGGGCCAAGCCGCTCGCGCTCGATTTGCGCGATCAAGCGAGCATCGAACGATTCGCACCCGCTGCCATCGAGGCCTACGGCAAAGTCGACGTCCTGGTGAACAACGCGGGCTGCAACGTCCGCAAGCCGGCGCTCGATGTGACCTGGGACGATTGGAACCTGGTGCTCGACACCAATCTCCGCGGCACGTTCTTCGTCGCCCAGGCCATCGGCCGGCACATGGTCCAGCGGCAGTATGGGCGGATCATCAACATCGGCTCGGTCACTTCGGTGATGGGCTACGCGGGACTCGCGCCGTACTGCGCGAGCCGCGGCGGTGTGAAGCAACTCACCATGAGCCTGGCCGACGACTGGGGGCCGCACGGGGTGACCGTCAATTGCCTGGCGCCTGGCTGGTTCTGTACCGAACAGAACAAAGTGCTGTACGAGAACGAGCAGTGGGTGGCCTACCTGAAAGATCGCATCCCATTGCGTCGCCCCGGCCAGCCGGGCGACTTGGAGGGGGCCGTGGTGTTCCTGGCCTCCGACGCCAGCGAGTACATCACCGGGCAGACCCTGCTCGTCGACGGCGGCATCAGCACCGGCGCTACCAAAGCGACGCTCGATGATGTGTGAGGTCGGCAGAATCTAAGGATGTAGAGTTCAGATGCGCGCGGCTTGGCTGTTGGACTTTCTCACTTCAGGTCAAAGTTCAACTTCACGGCGCCGCGAATCTCTTTGGGCACCGACGCGGTGAGCCCACTCGTGCGGGCGTCGTTGTACTTCTCCGGAATCAGATGCCGAACGCTCTCGGGATCGGCCATGGAGCCTTCGTACCACATCACGGAGACCAGATAGTCGCCGGGGGGCATGCCGGCCTGATCGCGGTACGCTTTCACTCGATAGCAACCGTCGGAGTCCGTGATCGAAGTGGCTGGCCGTTGCCCTGTGCCGATGGAAACGCTCTCGGGCGTAAACCGTACGGTGGCGCCAGTGACTGGCGATCCGTTGTACGTCACGCGCCCTTCGACGTAGGTGAGTCCTCGATCCTGCTTGCCACAACCGGGAAGGCCCATGCACAGCAGTACTCCGGCCAAAAGGAGTTTTCGGCTCGAGCTGCGATGCAAGTTACGCCTTTGGTTGGGCGACCGCTTATGGGTGTTCCCACACAGTTTCATCCGCTTTGTTTCCCATGTATTGATAGACCAGGTAGTCGATGTCTTCATTCAGGAACCGAAGACTACCGTCACCGAAACCAACATTGATGCCGCCAGGGTGCTCGCTGGCGTACCCACCCATGTACGCGTGGCAATCTCCAACCCGCTTGTCGTAAGTCTTCGGACAGAGTTCAGCGATGTCCGCGTCCTTAAACCAGTTGATGGGAGGATTGGTGGTAGCTGCATTGAACACCGAGTTGAAATACATCTTGTGAGAGGTGTACGCCGGCAGGCATTCCCCCACCATCAGCGTGTTCGATAGGCCATCGGTGCATGTCTTGAACGAATAGGCTACGGGCCCGCCGACAAACAGGCCTGGCGCACCCAAGCTGCGTCCCCGATTGGGGCCATTTCCCAACAACGCGCCGCCGCGCTGGCTCAGACAGTTGATCACTTCGGCCCCCCGGCCTGCTGGGCGAATCTCGGGATAGGGGCAAAGATTGAATTCCAACGGACCGCCGCATGGAGCGTAAGACTGCGCCAGCGAACGAGTGCCGGCGCCGCCGGGCAGGTAGTTGGGTTCACGACCGTTGTCCATCAATCCCGCATCGGGATCCGAAGGACAAGTCCAACCGCCAATGACAAGTTCGTTCAGCACGTCGGGATTGACGCCCAGGTCGTTATCGACGGCGAAATCGATCTGGTCGTACACCGCCGACTGCTCCATGAATGGGAGAACAAACTCGGCGTAGGAATGGCAATGTTGAATATAGGCAGCGCTGTTGTGATCGCAATCCGAACCTGGCGGAAGCTGCCCATAGGTGTCGTGGTAGTTGTGGAACGCCAGTGCCCACTGTTTGATGTTGTTCAGACACTCAGCCCGGCGCGCTGCCTCGCGGGCCGCTTGCACAGCCGGCAACAGCAGCGCTACCAGGATGCCGATGATGGCAATCACAACGAGCAATTCCACCAACGTAAACCCACGAAGGTGCAAGCTCGGCATTCGATCATTGTTGCGCACGCTCATAACTCCCTATCGTCCGCCTGAACACTGACTCGTCAGATACCCATCGAATGGGTTCGCGTCGTCTATGGCGATTCAATACGTTTCGTCACTGCCTACTGCTACTGCACAGATGCCATACATGGCGCTGTGCACGCCACCTTTGTTGGGCCCCAGAATAACCTTGCCCTGGACTACATCCTTGCGTCGCCAGATGGAAAGCGCGTTCTCGATACTCACGCCGGGCCCACGCCCCGACTGCGGATTGTAGAGCCTGCCTCTTGAACGCCACGGCCCCATATCGATGCCCATGTCGTCGCCGGTATCCTCGAACTCCTGACGCAGCCACTCTGGTGGGTCGAGGCGGTCGTCGAAGAAGACGTACACTTGCGACGGGACTGATAGTGTGATCTGAAGCTCGAAGTTTTTGCGAAACTTGTCGTTGTTGAATGGCTTCACGTAGTCCGCGCCGAGCAGATAGGGTGGCATTCCGCACTCGTCCACTCCATTCCACTGATGCGCCGGGCGGTCAACATACGCTCTAGCGTCTTCACGCATTCCGCCGGGTACGATTTCATAAAACTGCAGCGTATCGGACGTGCGAAGATTGTCGCGAGCGTCGATAATGACCGGCAGATTCCCTTTGCTGGGTTCGTAGCCACGACTGAACGTAAATTCGTCCTTCGTGAATATGCTCATAATGCGATCAACTCGCCCGCCACGGCTAAAGACGACGCCTTCGCCCTCCACCAGTCGATGCTGCTGATCCGTGGACGCAGGTTGGGGATTCGAATCCGTGGGCACGCGCAGATCGACTTCGCCCTCGAACACCACCAGCCCGGTACCATCACGCGAGCCGACGTCCACGCCAAACTCGGTGCCGATATCGGTGATCTCGCCGTCAGGAGTCTCGACGACAAATCCCCGACCGCCAACATCAGTCACACGAAACTTTATCCGCCCCTTGGTCAATCTGGCTCGTCGCGGTCCCAATAGCTCAAAATCGGAGGGGCCCTGCAGCGTTACGAGACCAATCTTCGAGAGCGCCAATTGCGTGGTTCCGTCACCCGTCTTGACGGTCGTGACCTTCGGAAGCAGCGATGCGTCTCGAGTCGAGCTACTGGCGATGGGGCCCATGTCGACCGCCGGCTGCAGCAACGTCAGTGTACCTAGTACGACGATAGCAATCGTGGCGGCGATGCTTCCTGCAAACAGTGCACTCCGCACAAGTGCTTGCCCGGAAGGAAAACTTGCTTTCAGCACAGCAGGCGAGGTCTCAACGGGCTGACGGGTTACATCTTCTTGCTTGGTCGAAACCTGTACCGCGCGCTGGGTGCGCAGTTCGTCCACCAACTTCTCCGCCCGCTGGTCGATGGACAGCATGGCTTGGAACTGGCAGTACTCGAGCAATCGCTGTTGGAACTGTGGGTTCCCGACAAGCGTGCGTTCGAGTTCTCGCAGTTGCCTAGTCCCAAGCTCGCCTGCCATCAGCCGGTCGGCCAGTTCTTCGAATTGTCTGGGAGATTTATTGGTCATCAAACACGCTCTTCACGCGCAAGTGAACGTTTAATGCAAGCGAACAGGGCTCGGCGAATACGTGATAGGCTTGTGTAGACGCTATCGACCGAGCGCCCCAACCGCCGGGCCACGTCGGCCGTCTTTTCGCTGGTGCTGTAACACTGCGATAGCAACACCTGATCCTCCTTGGGCAGCTTCTTCTGGCAAGACTGCAGCGCTGCCAGGCGGCTGTCGGCCTCCAGCGGCGTCCACAGGTCGCGCAGCGACAACTCTTCGATCAGGCGTCGGGAGAATCGCGCGGTCTCCCGGCGTTTCGATCTCAAAAACGTCATCGCTTTGTTTCGAGCCACGGTGATCGCCCATGCGGAGAAACTACTGCCTTGCTCGAACGTGTCAAATTTGTCCCACAAGGTGATCGACACCTGCTGAAACAAGTCCTCCGCGTCGTCCATGTTCTGGACAATGCAAAACAGGTAGCCCAACAGCTGGGTGCGATGCTGTTGAAGTAAATCGATGAAGCGCGCATCGTCGCTCGACAGCGACGACTCTGCACTTTCGGTGAGCGAGCGATCTGGATCGGACATCTGCGCTGGAAATTGGAGGGCACTCTGCGAACTCGCGCGAACCACCTACACGCATTTACCACGAACGGTTCTGTCGCTGCCTCGTTCTCTGCACGGCGACCTTGCGGAAATTCGCACGTCCTGACGTGCGAGCAGCAACGAAAGCAGCAACAGTATATCGCCGGTGCAATCCGATCCTGATTCAAAAAGTGATATTGTGGTCCGTTTCTCCAAATTTCCTTCTATCTCTAAAAATCCGGTTTAGGTTTTGCCCCCAAGCGGCAATTCCTAGTTTCGGGGCTGCGTAGTCCGCCATACCAAGAAGAGTCTGCATCTGGAGTTAGCGCCGAATGCTGGATCCGTTCCGCAATCTGACAAGGGAGAGGCTTCGCGCCAGTGCCGTTAAGTGCATGGCAGCTTTACTCTTGCTGCCGCTTACCTCGACTCGCACCCCCGCTGAGTCGGTCAGCAATTCGTTCTCGTACCAATCGACTGTATCAGAAGATGGTGATGGGCCGCTCGACCTAACTGCCGAGTTGAATTACGACTCGTCCAGGTCAAACGCTCCGATCGCCGTGGTGATGCACGGCTACTCGCCGACCAATGGAAACTTCTCCAACGTCAGAGCGAACGCGCAGCGGTTGCGGGATGCTGGATTCTTCGCCATTTCGGTGGCCATGCGGGGGCGGGACGGGTCGGACGGAGATCGAGATTCTGGCGGTTTGGAGATCTACGACATCTACGACGCGGTCGAGGCCGTGAAAGCCAGCTACCCCGACTTGGTGGACGAGTCCAACGTGCACATCACGGGCTACTCGGGCGGAGGTGGCAATGCCATGTCTGCTCTTACCAAGTTTCCCGACTACTTTCGCCTTGGTTCGTCGTACTTTGGTATATCGGACTACGGTTACGATCAGTCCAACGGTTGGTACTTCGATGGTGCTTCGTCGGGCCATCAGTCGCGACTTCGCAACGACATAGGCGATCCCACGATCGGATCGGATCTCGTCGAAGACCGCTACCACGCCCGGGCATCGAACCTTGCTTCACGGAACAATCCTTATAGCGAAATCCATCTGTTCGTAAACGCCAACGAACCAACCTGCCCGCCGATCAATGTCACGAGTTACCGTGACAACGCGGTAGCTGCGGCAGTTTCGGCGGGTGAGTTCGACAACATCCACTTGCACATCCCCGCGGCCAGCGGCACTTACGAGGATTTCAACAACAACGGGATCAACGAGCCCAATGAACAACAATGGTGGCCGCATGGCTTTCCGACCGCGGACCAGCAACAGGCTGCCGAATCCTGGTACCTCGATCGACTGCTGGACGGCTCCATTCCCGAGCCGGTGCTCAACGCCTCCGATGAACTATTCGTGGCAGGTTTTGTCACGACCAAGAAGTTCGAACTGTGGCTGGGCGACGGGGCGAATGCAGCAGGCAACTTACAGTACTCGCTCACACCGGAAGAGAAGAGCTTTGCACTGCAGATCGTCTCCAGCAACCGTGGAATCGACACCAAGCTATCGCTCGACACCTCCGACATGCAAGGCAAGGAGGTCGACGTGTTGTTGAACGGCTCGCTCGTTGAGTCGCTGCAGATGCAAGATGAGTACGAGTCGACCTCCCTGGGCCACAACGACACCTTGCTGCTCCGACTTACCGTCGCCGGCGACTACGACCGCAACGGCTCGGTCGGCATCGAAGACTTTGAATATTGGAAGTCGACTTTCGGCTCCACGAGCGATCTGCTGGCCGACGGCAACAAGGATGGTGTGGTGAACCTCGCGGACTATACCGTGTGGCGAAATCACATGTCGACGCCCAGCGAGTCGCTGGCGACAACCGCCATTCCGGAACCGTCCGGAATGCTGCTGGCGGCCACAGCACTATTCGCCCGCGTATTCGTCAGCCGGTAACCGTCACGCTATCGATTCCATACAGGCTCCTCTAACTCTGCTTTTCGTGTAATTGTCGCAAACAAACCCCAAGGTCTTAAGCTACTGAGAAAGGTCTCCTATGAATTGCCGAATCTCCGCTGCGTGCTGTCTTGCTCTCATCCTAACTTCAAGTACCCAAGCGGCGTCGCTGCTTGTGGATGTTAACGACCGTGGGACTACTGCTCCTTCGCCTACTCAGGCGGGCTACGTGGGTATTACACAGGACGGGGCAATGGGACTCGTTACCGATTTAGGTGTACTGGACATCAGCTTCACCGGAGTGGTGGGATCGGTGCTCGACGATCGCGATCGTGGGGCGCTGGCCGCCACGCAACCATTGAGCGATTTGCTGCGGGACTTCGCTTTCATCTCAGAAGACTTGAATGCGCCCATTCCTGCCGATGGGGTAATGGACATTACGATTGAAGGCCTGGATGCGGGTGACTACGAGTTCAAAGGCTACTTCCACGATCGATCGGTGGATCACGTGTCCGGCGACGTCGCGGTGAGCACCGACGGCGGCGGCACGTTCGCCCAAGTCGTCGACAACGGCCTCTACTCGTTCGACACCGACCCACCTGTCATTGGAACGGCCTCCTTCTATTTCACGTCCAATGGCGTTGATCCTGTCGTCGTAAAGCTGACAGGCCAGGAAGGCTTCTTCTTTCTTTCGGGAACATTCCGCGATCAGGACACAGCGCTGATTTCTGGCTTCGAGATTACCCAAGTGCCAGAGCCCGGCACGCTGGCCCTCGCCCTGCTGGCTAGTGCCGCCTTCGTGGCACGCTGGCGTAGGTGAAAATCGCACACCACATCTCACGGATCGAGCAATCGATGGCAGCTTAAGATTGCTCGATCCGTGATGATCATAAGTTACTTTGGGCAAGCGGATTCCACTCCGCAGTCAATCACGTTGTCGGATTCCTATTAACTCTAACAGTGAGAACACGACTATGAGTCGATTTGTGTTGTTCGCCGCTACTGCTTACTTGCTTGCGGGGACCGCGCTGGCGGACTTGCGAGTCGATATCAATGATCGCACGTCCAACACCGAGCCCAACACCCAAGCGAGCTTCACGGCCGTGACCCAGGAAGGTTTGACTGGCATCGCTACCGACATCGGCACGATCGATATCAGCCTGACCAACGTGCCGCCCAGCAGCAATTTGGACGATCGCAATCGTGGTACTTCGTCGGTCAGCAGTTCTCACCCCATGTCAGCGTTGCTACGAGACTTGATATTTACGCAACAGAACCTACCTGATCGGGGAACCATGGATGTCACGATCGCCAATCTCAATGCGGGAGACTACCTGCTTACCGTTTACAGCCACGATGCCTCAGTCGATCACGTTTCGGAAGACCTGGAGCTGAGTACCGATGGTGGATCGACCTTTGGCATCGATGTGCAGGACGTGTTGGTCTCGACGGGATCGAACCCTGCACCGTTCGGTCACGCATCCATCCCATTCACCGCCACTGGATCCGACGTAGTGCTCCGCATCACCGGCGACGGGGGTACCGTCGGCTTCAGTAATGAACTTGCGATACTCAACGGTTTCGTGATCGAGCCCTTCACCGAGTATGGCGACTTCGATGGCGTGGGTGGGGTCACCATCGACGACTTCTTCATCCTCAGCGGCAACCTGGGAACCCACCTCGAAGGCAACTTCGTTGGGCACGCTGGTGGCGACATCGACGTCGACGGCGATGTCGACCTGGACGACTTCGGCACCTTCAAAGCCATGTACCCTGCGATCGTGGCCGCGGCGATTGGTGTTCCCGAGCCGAGCACACTCGCGCTGGTTGCTGCTGCCGGTTGCGGATTGTTGGCGATGCGACGACGAGTGTCGCGCCGCTAGCTCTCTCCGCTGTCTTGAAGACGTTTGAACACACACCTACGCTCTCCGCGATCGGGCACCTATCATGCGAACTCCGTTTCAACGCCCCAGCCAGCTTGTCCTACTCGTTGTGTGCACATGGGCAGTTTCCGCCATGGCCACCGCGGACGACAATGCGTGGCTCCCCACCGGCACCGACGACTACAATGTCGACGCCAACTGGGATTTCAACGTCGTCCCTGAACTAACCGCGACCTTCCAGGACGTCGCACTAATCGACAACGGCGGCACCGCGGTGCTCTCGGCAGCCGCTGCAAGCTCCAATGCCGGCATTACCTTGACCGATGGCACGCTGCAGATCGATCGAGGCGGATCACTGGCGACCGGAACCGACTTCGGCGCTGCGGGCGAGTTGAACCAGCAAGCGGGCGGCGAACTGCAGATCGGCGGATTGACTGGCCTCGGCGCGGCAAGTTTGGACATCGCCAGCGCGGCCAACCTGGCAGGGCAAACCCGAATTCTGGGCCCCAACGCCAATCTCACCGCGGGCAGCTTCGCACTCTCTGGCACATTGAACACGGTCGTCACGGCCGATGGAAGTTCTGCCCTCAGCACCACCGGCAACGCCGACGTGGGCGGGCAGCTCGAACTCGACTTCTCCGGCGTAACGCCTACGTTGGGTAGTTCATGGACGATTGTCGACGCGGCCACCATTGCCGGCGGCTTCACCAGTGTGTCCACCAACGCGTCGCTCGGAGCAGGACATCTGCTGCAAGTGAACCAAACTGCCGGTGGAAACGGAACGCTTCTGCAAGCGTCGATCGAGCAAGGGCTCCTGCTCACTGCCAATCGACGCACGGGCGAATTGCAACTGATCAATCCCTCGACAACCGATTCCATAGACATCGATGGTTACCTCGTCTCGTCTCCCAACGCAAACTTGGTGCCTGAGGGGTGGACGAGCATGGCTGGACAAAGCTTCGCTGGGCTGACGGAGTCGAATCCGACGAATAGCCACCTGGGCGAGCTAAACCTAACCGGCACGAACTCCATCGCGGCCGACTCGCGAGTCTCGCTCGGATTGGCGTTCGACACGAGCAGCCTCGCTGGTCAAACCACAGGCGACTTGGTCTTCGAATATCGGGACGCTGGCGGCGACACGATTTCCACGCAGGTCGCTTACGTCGGTCCTTCCAGCGAGGTGGTTCTGCTGGTGGGTACCGACGGTCACACGTACCTGCAGAACCAATCGTCCGAAGACGTCGTGATGGACGGGTACTTTCTTACTTCCGCTTCGGGATCGGTCAACACCGCAGGATGGAGTACCCTAGCCACTGGCGACGCCAACTGGACGAGTTCGCCTGCTGCTGCGACCCACCTTGGCGAACTCCGACTGTCCGGCGGCACGACGCTGTTGTCCGAGGGCGAAGCTATCGACCTGGGCATCGTGTTCGACACCGCCGGTACTCGAGACCTGATGTTCGAGTACCACGTGTTTGGTGGTGGCACCGAGCAAGCAAGCGTCCTGTACGATGCGGAGCCATATACCTTCGTCGCTGGCGACTACAACTACGATGGCGTCGTCGACGGGTTGGACTATCAACTCTGGAAGAGTACTTTCGGATCCAACTCCCTGCTCGGCGCCGACGGAAATCGCGACGGCACCGTTAACCTCGCCGACTACACCATCTGGCGCAACAACCTCGGAGCCACCGCGGCAAGCGCGGCTTTCATCTCCGCCCACGCAGTGCCCGAACCATCGACCGCGCTGGCACCGGCGCTGATCTGCTTGGCAGCTGCCTTCCTGACTCGCCGCCGATAGATGGCCGGGCCTACTCCGGGATTCAGAGCTACGCCCCGTTCGCCCTAGCCGGACCGCCACGCGGTCCGTGACACGAGGAAGCTTACGAACCTCGATCCATCTCACGGCTACAGAAAAACACCTATCCACAACAGCCCTGTCGCGCAAGTCCTTGCTCCACAAGCACTTGGGGTTTTGGTCCAACCCTGGACCAAAACGTTCCATACCCCTCTCGCGTAACTCGTTACACCACTTGTAGTTACGGTTTTGTCCCAACGGCCCAAAACTAGCGCGCGATCCATTGGCCCAAAACTCCGCCGAGGCAACTCCCGCGCGTCGCAGTAAGTGCTTTGATACGGGTCAGTTGCGGCTTCTGATCGAATCCAACGTCCAAGAGTTTTGGGCCAGGGTTAACCGCAGGTGGACCAAAACCCGATAGTGGCCGTTCACCCTGCGCACCAAGCGCGCGAACTTACCGCCGGCCAATTTACGTTGGTCGCACAGCGCAACCACGACTCCTAATGCATACAGCCTAGAGCCTACAGCCTTTCACAAATTGCCAAAGATCCGCAGCAACCACACCACGCTGCACCTCTATTGGATCACACGGGTGTGCGATTTCAACAGCGATTTTCTTTCATCTATGAGAACACTGCCTGTCAACCGGTTTTTGGTTCTTTTTCCCTTGGACGCTGTCGGTTACCGCCTGTGAGGTAACAGCCTATCTTCTGGGTCTTGTTGTAACCCTGCTGGTCTATTTGCTCGGTTGGCTCATCGAAAACGGAATTGCAGGATTCCCATCACACCGGAGATGAAAGTCTGACTCGCACGCCCAACCCAAGGTCGATAATCGTAACCGGCGGCCATTCACCGAATCTCCGACATCCAATTGAAGTCTTGTGACGAGGTATTTCGAATCTACGGGGCTCCTTGCCGACGTAATAGTCTATCAGGTTTTTGGGGCAGGTAAAGCAAATGCCATTTTGAGTACCCGATGTGTCTCCCAGGCCTGTCCCAAAACTCTTCAGCGAGTTCTCGAGCAACCAGCACTGCTAACGTAACCAAAAAAACACCCAGGCGACCTATCGCCTGGGTGTGGGCTGTGAACCAGCTAAGCGTAGTGAGGCACGACTAGAGCCCTACCACACACCGCAGGCCGACCACTACGGAGTCGGAATAGATGCCGCTGGGAGAACTCACGTACTGCAGCGAAGGTTGCAGCGCGGCTGATTCGCAAACGGCGATCTTGTAGAACAGCTCGAGGTTGGTTTCGACGTTACGGCTACCAAGCAACGAGCTGAAGTCGGCGAACGTGGCGCCGATTCCTGTTACGTCGGCGTCGCGTGATGGCAGTAAGCCGCGATAGGTCATTCCCGTTGCCCAGAAGTGTTCCACTGCGCTGCGATCCGGGTCGGCGTAGCTGTACACGGCGAAGGCGCCGAGTCCTTGCGTGGGGTCGCACTCCTCGGCACAAAGCAGTTGTTGCCACCCGACATAGAAACCGTAGTTGCCAGAACGCGTGGAAGCGGCATCCGGGGTGGTGTGGCTACCGCTCTGATACCAGGAACCTTGCTTGATATCGCCCTGCAGGTCTCCAAGTTGGTAGCTGTAGTTGAACTCTACAACGTTATATACCTTGCCATCTCGTGCCCATCCCCATGGACTTAGGTCGACTCGTCCATTGAAGGTGCCCAGGTTCACTCGCAGCGAGTCGGTGAGTCGGATGTCGGCCGTGGCGGCGATCGTGGGATTGGGGTACCAGGGTAGTGGGTTGTTGGCAGACAGTTGGAATCCGCCGTAAGTGAAGTCGGCCGCCAGATCCATCACCGAGAACTGAATGGCTCCGACCTGTCGTCCAATCCGCACAATCACGTCGTCGTCGAACAGCCCCCGCTCCCAGAAAAACTCGGCCATGGCCGTGAACGGCTCGGCGTCGATGTTGGAGCTTTGCGTGCGACCAACATAGGGCTGAAAAAAGGGCCCGTGATTGTTCTGCCCATGTAGCACCACGGAGCCACCGATGGTCTCGAATCCCAAGGCCGCCAGATCTGTCCTAAGCACCACGTCCAGCAAACCTTGGCTGGTGCCACCAGTTCGGACACCACCACGAGTGTTCAGAAACGAGTCGGTCGTATAGAGAACATCGACGTCAACGGCATTTCTAACGGCGCTGAAAGGTCCTTCGTACTCCTGCCAAACGCTACTTCCGCAATCGCAATGGTCGACCTCAGCGCCACACTCGAAATCGTATGGCTCGCCGCGCGATGCGGAGTTTAGAAGCGCGATGGGAAGTGCACACAGGATTAACACTGCGGCACGCCGCCCGGTTGAATTCCCACCAATGAACTTGCTTTTTGTGTCCATACGAACTAACGCTCCATCCGTTTGAGCTATTGCTGAAACTGTATTGTCCCTTGGCGACGTTTAGTTGCGTCGCTATGGCATTCATGCAACGTGCTCTATCGGAAGTCGAACTTTTGCGGATGTATGAAAACAGTTGCTGTTACCCGCGGCGGTTCACCGCTAAGGATGTGCTGGTAAGGATCGCGCATCATGTTCCGTTGGAAGCGGGCGCGGAAAGAAAACTTCTTCGGAAGTACACAGTGGTTTGGCGAACGGTGAGAGATACGTTTCGTTGTTCGATCTCAATCCAAAGTATTGCCATACGTCACATGTGTATTTACCTGAAGTTGCTCCGCTGTCTGGTCCTCGCGGTCACTCTCTTCGCCGTGTCCGCACCGAACGGAAGGGCTGCCACCGACGACCAACGGGATGCTCCGGACGAAGGCACGTCTACGGAGCAACTGGACATCAAAGAGATCATGCGATTGACCATGACCAAAGGCCTGTGCCAAAGAGTCATCAAGAAGAAAGCAACCAAGGAGGAACAAGCGGAGCTAGTTCGCCTGTTCCAGGCACTTGCAGAGCTAGAACCTCCAATCGGCGACGCTGAGAACTGGCAGGAGCAGTGCGACCAACTGGTGAAGTATTCCACAGAAATCAGCCAGGGAAAAGAGAGCTATAAGAGCTTGAAAAAGGCTGCCAACTGCATCCAGTGCCACCGACAGCATCGCCCCAAATAGTCGACAGGACCACTCGTTTACCTACTAAAGCAGTCCTGACTGTACCCTCCCCACACGTTATTCCATTCCGTTTTAGTCCCCCAACTCCCACGAAGCACGATGAAGACATTGTTCCACCTCACCTTGGTCGTATTAATTCTCTCAACTGGTCCGGCGATGGCGGGATCAGTATCCGGCAACCTCCATAGTTCGAAAGATCTGAAAGAGTCGCAGCGGGCGGCGGTGGTGTGGATCGAGGGTTTGTCACCAGGCGTGAATGCGAGCGACAAGCCCGTGATGTCTCAGTCGGGTATCCAGTTTGCTCCACGCGTACTAGCGGTAGTTGCGGGGCAGACCGTCGACTTTCCCAACAACGACGACGTCGCCCACAACGTGTTTTCGATGTCGAAGACCAAGCGATTCAAACTCGGCATCTATCCGAAGGGCGAATCGCGTGAGGTGACCTTCGAGAAGCCGGGGGTGATCGATCTGTTTTGTTCGATCCATCGCCATATGCACGCCGTGATTGTGGTAACGCCAAGCGAACACGCGGCTCAGGCCGAGATCGGGAAGACTTACACGATCGAAGATGTACCTGCGGGAAGCTACAAGGTGCACGCTTGGAACTCCGCGCACAAGAAGTTGGTTCAAGAGGTGACGGTCGCACAGGATGGCGAGACGACTCTCGACTTTGCGTTTGAAGAATAAGACCACCGTTCGTCCACACCGTAAGGGGGAGAGACACAACATGACTTACCGATCCCGAACGATTCGAAGTTGCGCCGCAGTCGGCGCTGCCGCCATTCTGGTTTCCGTCTGCGCAATTCAACAGCCGGCCGGATCCAACGCTACGGCGGCCACCCCCGAGACTGCCGCCGATGTCGAGATCGACGACGAAGAGCAAATGCTCATCGAGATGCGATTGCGAGCATTGGCTGCGGAGTCGGAAGAAGGAGAGGAAAGCTTCGGGTTCGACGCGCTGCCGATGTCGATCGAAGAGTTGGACGCGTTGAGCACGCTGCCAGGCAACCTGGTTGCACTTCCCGCGACGCCCCCCTATCCCGAGGACAACCTGCCCACACCAGAACGCATTGAGCTGGGGTGGAAGCTGTACTTCGACAAGCGACTGTCGGGCGACACGTCCATGAGCTGCGCCACGTGCCACGATCCCTCGAAGGGATGGGGAGATGGCCTCAAGCGTGCGATTGGTTTTGGGCACAAGGAGTTAGGCCGACACTCTCCGACGGTGATCAACACCGCCTACAACACAGTGCAATTCTGGGATGGGCGTGCAGCCACGCTGGAACAGCAGGCGTTGGGTCCGATTCTCGCTGACGGCGAGATGAACATGGCTAGCCCCGAGGCAGCGATGGAAGTGATCATGCAAGCGCCCGAGTACGCCGGCGCCTTCGAGAAAGCCTACGGCAGCAAGCCAAACTGGGACGATGTTGGCAGGGCCATTGCGGCTTTCGAACGTACCGTGATTACGGGGCCTTCAAAGTTCGACCGCTACGTTCAAGGCGACAAGGATGCATTGAACGAGAGCGAAAAGCGTGGTTTGATCTTGTTCACCACCACGGCGTCTTGCACCGCTTGCCACAGCGGTCCCAACTTCACCGACAACAAGTTTCATATGATTGGGGTCCGTCAAGAAGGGCCCTTAAGCGAAGACATCGGCCGCCAGGCGATCACCAACGCCGATGAAGATCGCAACAGCTTCAAGACTCCTGGGCTGCGCAATATCGAACAGAGCGCACCCTACATGCATGATGGGTCTCTGGCGACTCTCGAGGAAGTTGTGGAGTTCTACGACAAGGGCGGCGAGCGGGACGACAATCGGTCGAAGCTCATCCAGCCATTGAATCTCACAGAATCGCACAAGGCGGATCTTGTAGCGTTCCTCAAGGCGCTCACTGGGGAACTGCCCCAGATTGAAGCTCCTGATGGCGAGGCCTTCGGACCATAGCTCGCGCTGTCTTGGCGCACTTTGAAACTGCTCTGGTTGCCTGTCGCAACGACGGCAACCTCGGACCACCAACCTAAGCGAATATGTCCATGTTGCGAAACCTCACGATACGTATGAAGTTGCTGGCGATCGTATGTGCCGTTGCGGCACTGTTCGCATCGACTGTGGCGGTGTTGGGCACGATGGCCAACCAGCACTTGGTAGCCACGATGAAGGGCGAGATTGAGCGCTCTACGCAAGTGGCTACCGAGTACATTGAAAGTCGCTTTCGCCAACTCGACGCCGGTTTGGGTTCTCTGGTCGATACGCCTGAGATTCGTGCCGTGCTCACCTCGGAAGGCATCGACCACGATACGCAGTTGATGTCGATCATCGACCTGCAGCATGTGCTGGGTGCCGACGCGATCATCTACTGCGACCCCAAGGGCAAGACCCTCGCCCGTACCGATGACCCGTTTGACACCGAGTCGATCGTGGCCGGCATTCCGATGATTGACCAGGCGCTGAAGGGAGAAGTCGGCAAGGGCTTCTGGAACCTGGACGACACCCAACTGCTGTCGATTGCCTTTCCGGTTACTCTCGATGGGGAAGTCGAAGGCGTCGTCATGGCAGGCCTGAACGTTGATGGTGATGCCACGCTACTGCGTTCGTTGCTGTTGCGGGATGTCGTGCTGACGCTAGATGGCCAAGTGATCTCCAGCAGCCTGGGCACGTCGACGGAGGAGTCGCCAGCGAGCGACGAACTGGCTCAACTCGACACTGCAGACATTCCTGTCGTAGCGCCCGACACCATCGCCACGGCGGCGGACGTGAAAGCGTTGCCCCGTCCTGTTATCGGCAACGAAGAGACCATCGCCGCGGCGGTATCGGTGTTGCCCGAAAGCAACGCCGGCCTGGAGGCGATAGTACTGGTTCCCTTCGAATCGGTATTCGGCTTCTTCAACGACTTCCGCCACGTACTCCTGGCGATGGGAGCCTTGACGGTGGGGCTGAGCATCGCGGTAACGTTCTACATCGGAGCCATCATCTCCGGCCAGGTTCGGAGCACTCTCGATGTGCTGGAGAAGGTGGCCGAAGGCGATCTGACATCGCGACTGGACATGGACACGAAAGATGAGTTCGGTCGAATCGCCGCGGCTCTCAATACGGCCATCCACGCTTCGGCCGAAACGATGGATGCGTTGGCGATCCGCAATCGCGACACCCGTATGCTTCTCGACGCAGTGGAACAAGGGTTCTTCACCGTTGACGCCGAAGGCGTGATGAGCGAGGAGCGGTCCGGCGCGGTCGATCGCACGTTCGGCGCACCGAAGCAGGGAATGACGCTTCCAGAATTCGTCGCTCAGTTCGACCCGAAGGTCGCCGGATGGATCGAATTCGGTCTGGAGGAAGTGTTCGACCAGATTATGCCGGTGGAAGTCACCATCGACCAACTGCCGTCGCGGTTTCTCCACGGCGACAGAACTTTCTCGATCCACTACACCCCAGTTTATGTCGAAGATCAACTGCATTGCCTGGCAGTGGTGGTTAGCGACATCACGGCGGCGGTCGAGAACGAAAAACTCGAAGCGGTACAGCGCGAGATGCTCGCCATGGTTACCCGGATTGCCGACGACAAGCCCGGCTTCCTTGAGTTCTTCCAGGAAGCCGACGAACTGGTCGCCTCGTTGCGAGATGAACCGCGCGACGACACCTCCTTGGTCAAACGGCGCGTCCACACGCTCAAGGGCAACACGAGCATCTTCGGGCTGGAACGCATTGCTGAGATCTGCCACCACATGGAGGATTACATCAGCGAAAACAACGAACTGCCGCCGGAACCCGAATGGGACAAGCTGTTCGAGGCCTGGCAGTCGGAGCGCGAAAACGTGCAACGGATCATTGGCGAGAAGACTCAGGGGATCGAGCTGTCCGAAGCGGAGTACGCAGAGATCCTGGAGGACGTTGTCAACGAAAAGCCGCGCAACGACCTGGCGGTCAGGCTCGCCTCGTGGAAACTCGAGCCAACAGCCCGCCGCCTCGGACGGGTTGCCGAACAAGCACGAGCCCTGGGAACTCGACTCGGCAAAGGCGACGTCAGGGTCAATATCCGCGACGAAAGCCTGCGGATCGAAACCACCTGCTGGGCCGAGTTCTGGTCGTCGTTCGTCCACGTGGTCCGCAACGCCATCGATCACGGATTGGAGTCGCCCCAGGATCGGCTCGAGTTGGGCAAGCCTGAGATGGGTAGAATCGAGATGTCTATGAGTTTCCGGTTGAAGCCATGGCGCCAGAGGCCACAGAGATGCTGCTGCTGCATGAGATCAGTGAGATCCAATCATTGCTCGTCGACTGTCGGGCAAAGTCTCCAGCCGCACCCGCGGATTCACTGGCGGTGTAGTCGCCGGTCGACTTGGGTCCGTTTCACTCAGAGTTCATCGCCTCCAGCCACCACACGGGAGCAACACGATGGGAATCCCCGCCAAAGAGGCCCTTGATCAAGGGCTGACAAATGCAATCGACAACCTAGTAGAGTACTACCTCAACGCGCCGCCCCGTTGTCGTGTACTAGCACTACAAGAACTCGACCACCCTTTGAGCAGCGAATCGCCAGACGGCACCTCCCGAACGATGATTAGCTCGTCCATTGGATTAAGTGGCGAGGGGTTCCGTGCGTCGCTCAACATACTTGCCCACACCAGCACCTTGGTGCGACTCTGCCCGGAGCAGGTACGTCACCCGCTGGACTGGGCGGGCGAACTCGTCAACCAACTGATTGGACGAGTGAAGAACATGGTCTCCGAGTACGGCGTCGCGTGCCACATGAGCCTTCCGGTATCGGTGCATGGCGCCGACATCGGATACAGCGAGAACCTCGCCGAGGCCATGGCACTGCACATCGACACCGACGCCGGGCCGCTGGTCTCACTGTGGCATGTCCGCACCGAACCAAACCTCGAATGGGAGCACGACCCAGACCAGGCATCCGCCGACGAAGGGTCCCTTTGTCTGTTTTGAAGCACGAAAATTCAACGAGGAGGTTGAGATCATGAGCACTACTGTTTTGGTCGTCGACGATTCGGCCACCGTTCGTCAGCAGGTCAGCGCCGCGTTAACCCAGGTTGGGATGAGGGTGATTGAAGCCGTGGACGGTGCCGACGGCGCGGCGAAGATCAGCGCCGGAGGCATCGACGTGGTCGTAAGCGACGTGAACATGCCGAACAAGAACGGCATCGAGATGGTTGCCGAAATCAAGCAAGACGCCCGGTTCTCTGCTTTACCAATCATCATGCTCACAACCGAAGGCGCCCGAGAGCTGATCGCCAAAGCCAAGGCGGCCGGCGCGAGCGGATGGATTGTCAAGCCGTTCAAGGCCAACATGCTGATCGCAACCGTCAAGAAGCTTGCTGGTGCCTGATTGCCGCAATGAAAAACTCCGCTGGACTTGCTCTTGGTTCGCGAGGACCAAGAGCAAGCCAACGGAGTCTTCAGTTTAGCGATGTGCGTCAGCTATCTCCGTGTCGGTCCTAGCCGCGCCAGAACCGATGATGGCTCGTGCGGTAGGACTTGTACCGAACGCGTTGTGGCTTCTTCTTGTAGAAGTTCTGAGTTCGGTTGTTCAGATAGTAATTGCCTGCCACCGTGTGCGATGAAGACGGAGCTGGGGCGACGTTGACGGAGAGCAAACCGACACCGAGCACTGCCACGGCGAGGGCTGCAACGACATAAGACTTCATGTGGTGTTCTCCAGAGAGGTTCTCAGATAAGTAGGGGCGTCGGAGGGCTTGCCGAGCCTCCCGTCCGACAAACAGCGTCTACTTTGCATGCTAGTCACTCTACTCACCCTGACTAGTAGGAATGTTTTGCCAATCCGGCAGCTCTCCACCTTCGCTAACGGTTGTACAGATTCTACAAGTTCCAGTCTTGCGCTTGTCTGCAAGACGTGCGGTCAACCGACAGTGATGCGGTCCAGCACGCTAGACCAGCAGAGGTCCTGCTACAGGAAGCCTGTACCGCAAGAACCCTGTCCGAAAGTCACATCCTCTCCACGCCGCCCGGTACGGAACGCTCTTCGAGAAAACGCGCGCGAGCGCACCGACACAAGTCTCCTTGGAGTTTTGGTCCAACCCTGGACCAAAACCCCACCAACACCTTTCGCGTAACTCATTGCGCCACTTGCCGTTACGGTTTTGCCCCAATGGCCCAAAACTGCCGCACGATCCATTGGCCCAAAACTCCGCCGAGGCAACTCTCACGCGTTGCTGTAAGTCGTGTGATATGAGTCAGTTGCGGCTTCGGATCGAATCCAACGTCCAAGAGTTTTGGGCCAGGGTTAACCGCAGGTGGACCAAAACCCGATAGCGGCCGTTCGCCCCCGCGCTCCAAGCGCGCGAATCTACCGCCGGCCAATCGCGTTGGGCGCGCAGCGCAACCACGACTCCTACAGCACACAGCCTAGAGCCTACAGCCTGTCACCAATTGCCAAAGATCTACAGCGACCACGCCACTCTGCACTTCTATTGGATCACACTGCTGTGTGATTTCAACAGCGATTTTTTTACACGCCAGCGATACGGCTTGCGACGTGACGAAATCACGACGCCGCAAAGCACTTAGCGCGACCATCCACGAACAACTTGTCGGGACTTGATTGTGGCGTGACGAAGCTCTAGTGGGAGGTGACCTGATCTCTACACGACGCCCGACGTGTCCTCCCGGTATTTCTCAAGGGGTACGAAGTCCATACCTCTTAGATTTTGTTTTCTTATGGCGTTTTGGAGCCCATCGCTGACAATCATAATCGGTGTGAAGGTGTCTTTCAGCAAAACGATATCCTCAGTAGGTGCTGACTTAAGTTTTAGCGAGGTGATGCCTGCCACCATTCCGTATTTTAATCCGGCGAACGAACTGGCGTCCCTGTCTAGAACATCGCAAATCGACATGATGTGAAGGCCGTAAAAGCGAAACTCGCCTGTTTCACCACAGAGTATCGTCACCGGGATGAACTCGACGTTCGAACGGGATTCCTCGACAACTTGGCGGAACCGTTCCGAAACGATCGTTAGAAATCCGCAAGAGAAGAAATCCGACAAAAGATTCTGCCGAGATTCTTCTAGTGAGAGCAAGACCGAGAAACTACCTCGAACTGGCCACGGACTCTCGTCGTAGAATTCAAACTGACAGTCTTCCATATTGAGCCAGTCAAGATACTGCGTAATTGTGTAGCTCGGATCAAACGTCAAAATCTCAAACTCCACGCTACCATCCTCCGTTTTGAAGTCGTATTTTCCCATTTCGAAGATCAGTTCGAATCATATGCTCAATCCATCCGACCTCATCCAAAAGCTGCGAGTTTGTGAGCCTTGGTGCAACTGCATCAAGTGCTCGTAGACGTGCGCCAACGTC
The DNA here is from genome assembly GCF_965227375.1 of Aeoliella sp. Taxonomy (NCBI): domain Bacteria; kingdom Pseudomonadati; phylum Planctomycetota; class Planctomycetia; order Pirellulales; family Lacipirellulaceae; genus Aeoliella; species Aeoliella sp. The sequence continues at coordinate 4,728,348 of NZ_CBDDFX010000002.1, read as the reverse complement.
GGCGAAGTAGGCAGCCAAATGGCCTCCATTATGCACCCAAACATCGAACGCCAGGTCCGACGGGGCGACGAAGTACGTATGATAATCGCTGACGCGGAAGTTGTAGACCGTGACCGACTGGTGGGTGTCGGTGACTGATTGGGAGCTTCTAGCGCTGTGCCGCTTCAAGTAGCTCTAGTGCTTTCGAGTCGCCTAGTAGTTGAGCTACTTCGAACGCATTCCTGCCAGCGATCTGAGGATCATCGCATTCGACCGGCACCGACAGATTTGGATCTGCACCGGCATTCAGCAGCAGCTGCAAATTGTCGTGCCTGCGTCCAAGGATGGCCTTAATGAGCGGAGTACCGGAATCTTGGACCGTGTTTACGTTCGCGCCAGCTTCGATCAAGGCTTCGACACAGCCGCTGTGCGCATTCTCTGCGGCGAGCATGAGTGGATTTCTGGGGCCATCGATATTTGGATTCGCTCCATGCGCAAGAAGCTCGCGCACCACACCCACGTATTTCTTCTGGCTAAGAACCAATGCGACGTACAGGGGAGTCTGCCCAAAGTCGTCGACTGCGTTCGGGTTTGCCCCCAGCTTTAAGAGAAGTCTTACGCGCTTGAGAATACCATTCTGGCTGACGACTATCAAAGGTGTTTGCCCGTTGGCCGCATGTTTTGTCTCCAGGTCTCCGCCATGCTCAAGGAGTTTCAATAAGAAGCAATCTCTTTTCGCCAACCTCGATGCTGCAATCAGTGGCGTGTCTCCAGTTGACGACCTTTCATTTGGGTCCATGCCGTCCGTCAACAGCCTCTCTAATCCCTCAAGATCGTCATTAAACAACGCCAATGTAAAACTGCGATAAAAGTCCACCACATCCTCCGTAAGGAGCTACTCGAGTAGACCTTCCTCGAAACGCCCAAACACCTCGTCGAGCTCGACCTCGTGTTGACTATTCTGCGAGCCGTCCCGTAAGTCTGATTCCGTCCAACTTTCGCCGGCATCTCGCGTGAGGCTCGGTCTGGTGCGAGCTAGTTGCAAGGAGTGTACAGCGTCGATTGCCCGCTGATGCACCGCGTTGCGATCACCAGTGGCTTGACGAGCGGGTAAGCGTCGAGCATCGTCTCTCCGCTCGTTCGTTTCATTCGAGAAGAACATGGCCGTGCTTGGAAGCGTTGGCACTCCATTCGGCCGGTCGGCCGATCGGATTGCCAAAGCTGTGCCGCCCGCTGGAGTTGGTTGGTTGGCGGAACTTTCACCGCGGGGTGTGCTAGTTAACTCAGCCGTATGTACTGCACCTCCTACAGTCACTTCCGTGGATCCATGTGCAACATCGGAGCTCGTGGAATCCGAGCCACCGGAGATCGCGGAGACCAAACTACTTAAATCGGCGGCTGTGTCCGCTTCGATAGCTGAACTACTCTGGAGTGCCGGGGCAGCGGTTGGAATTTGCTGGCCACCGAAGTTCTGCTTCCAAATGGCGTAGTCCTGCTCGTCGACATTGCCGTCCCCGTTGGCATCGCCTTGGGTCGCGAGAGCCTCCGTACTACCGAGGTTGTTCCTCCAAATGGTGTAGTCTGCGATGCCAACCGAACCGTCCCGGTTAAAGTCGCCTGGCAGGGGAGCCGTTACGCGGTCTTCAAGCACCAGACCGAAGCTCTGCTTCCAGAGGTTGTAGTCGGCAGAGGTGACCGCACCATCGCCGTTGGCATCCCCCTGCGTAACCAAGGCGTCTGTTGCGCCGAGGTGGTTACGCCAGATTGTGTAATCGGCGATGCCGACTACGCCATCCAGGTTGAAGTCGCCGGGCAGCACCTCAGGCACAGCAAACTGAGAGCTGGCGGCAGGCGGAATGACTTCCGCGCCGTAGGCGAGTTCGACGATCAACCGATCGTTCGACGTCACCACACCATCGCGGTCTAGATCGGCGTCCGGATTCCAATGTGGATCGAGAGGAGTGGCACCGAGCGCCACGTCTACCAGTGCCAAGTCGGATTGGAATACAATCAGATCGCCATCGACATCGCCAACGAGGTGGTGGAATTGGAACTCGAAGTCGCTGCCGGGCGCGGCGTTGCCCGCGCCATCCAGTGGATTGCCTTGGTTGTCTTCGACGAAGTCGCCATCGATCGTGAGGCGGAAGTAGCCGTTGGGAAGCGTTGCGTTCGTCCCGGCGTATTCATCCAGCGACCAAGTGAGCCGCGATAGACCGCTACCCGGGTCCGAGTCATAACGGAACTGTGCTGCAGTCAACGGGATGGGAACAGCAGGTTGCGAGCCCACGTCGACGCCCAGGTTCACGAGCGTCACCGCTTGGGTGATCAGGCCGCTCGTGATCAGCTCGTCCAGGTTCAGCTCCGCATCAAAGTCTACCCACAGTCGGTCCACGTACGAGCGCTGGTCCATGCCATCCTGAATCGTGACTCCATTCACTCGCGCCCAGGGTGGGTCTACCAATGGCAATGATCGAACGGTGACGACTCCATCTGCCAAACCGTCAGAGTCGCCACGTCCGCCATCTTTCAGGTGAAGCACGGCGTGCTCGACCAGACCATCGCCATCGCTGTCCACTAACTCGGCGCCAGTCTGCAGATCGTAGGCAAAGTCGACCCAGGCGGGACCGCCGCCAGTTGCCGGCAAGAAGCTCCGCCAGGCGTTGAGCTCCAGCGGCGTATCGAAGTAGATGGTGACGGTGGAGGTGCCGCTTGGCGTCGGCACTTTAAAGAGCAGTTCGCCGTGAGGCGCAGTGGCGTCTGTGGGCAGCGTGCTAAGCGCCGTGTTGGCCGTGGTGGTGTCCACGCCACTAAACGTGGCGATGGGATCGGCCACAAGTGTGAAGAACGTCGAACCGTCCCCAGACGGCAGCGAGGCCACGTGGGACTGGAGGGCGTCGGGTTGTCCGTCGTTGTTGCCGTCGCCGTTGTTCGGCGCGTTGGACTCGACCGTCGAAGGAACGTTGTCTGCGTCGCCGCCGCCCACTAGCACGGCGCTGGCGATCTGATCGAAGACGACCGCGCCCGAGGGATCCTCCAACCACAGTCCAAACTCGCGCTGGGTCGTATTTCCAGCGTCGAACGTGATTGGAACACTCACGAGGAAGGTCGTCTCACCCGGATCGAACTGCGCAATGCCGGTTGTGTAGTCGTAGTCGACGCCGGCTGTGGCCGAGTCGTCGCGAGTCTCGTAAACAACGGACACCGGTCGAGTGCTAGGCTCGTTGAGCTGGATAACGAACTCAACGTGATCGGCACCGCTGCCGAACTCAATCTCCTGGTCGAAAGCGAAAATGCGTACCGGACGCACATTGCCGATACTCGTAGCTTCGATTTTTTGCTCGATGGCTGCACCCGTGTTCTGGGCGATCGCCTCGGCGGGCGAAAGGTCTCCAGTGGCTAGCGCGGCGAGTTGCGCGGCAACGTCGCCTTGCGCGGCGCCTTCCACACGAGCCAGATCCTCAAGCGATTCGGTCGTGGCTGCGGGGTTGAGTTGCTGCAGCACTGCGCCCACGGATGAAATGATCGTCGCTGCGGCGTCGATGCGATCGGTAGCCAGCGAGACTCCCAACCGAGTGGCCGCTCTTCGCAACACACCCTGCCAAAGCGACTGGCTGTCGAAGCGGACCTGTCCGCCGACCAGCGCAACCTGCCCTATCTCGCGGAGTACTGCGTCGGCTGCCGCCTGGGCGGTAGCGGCGCCGGTTGCGGAGAGGAAACCGGCCGCTTGCACTACCGTGCTCTCCAGGCCGACTGTCGCACGATAGACCGGCGGTCCGTTCACGTTGCCGCGGGACGTCTCATCGAGGGCGTGGAAGTTGAGCAGGTCCACCGAAGGCAGCCCCATCGAACTGCGCAGCGATTTTTGTGCGGCTGGGTAGGTAGCTCCGAACTCGTTGACCATCGACCACAACAAGGTGGTGAGCGGGTTCACCACTCCTCCTGCTCCCGGTGCGCGGAGCCTGAGTGTTCGCGGTAGTCCCGTGTTGGTGACAAATCCACCTTCAACGACGAGCGTCCCTTCGCTTGCCGAGATCTGACCGTCCTGGTCGATATCGAACAGCGGATCAATCTCGAGCGTGTAGCTTCCGTCCGCATCAGTGGTCGTGGTCGGTTCGGGCAGCAGCACTGGAATGCCAGTGTCTGGGTCGGTGATCAAGACACTGTCCGCAATTCCATTGCCGTTTACGTCCAGCAGCACCGAGGCATCGTCCAGATAGCCGTTGTAGGCGAATGCAACCACCACGACGACGACAGCCGATGCTGGTTCGTATGGCACGAGCGTGACCGTGGCGATATTGCTGTAGCGGTTCCCGAAGTTCGAACCGTTGGGGTCGCCACGATCGTAGAAACGGTAGGAGAACGAATCGGTCTCTTGGAAACCAGTGGGGTAGTAGGGGTAGAATACGATGCGGTCGTTCAGCGTATCGTAGAATACTGGCTGCGTGTCGTCTGGCTGATCCGTGACGCTGATATGCAGATCGTAAGCAGGAGTCTCCAGGTCGATGTACCCGCCTGGAGCGAGTGCGTCGAGGTTCTTCTGGATGACGTCGATCACCACGTCCTGGGTAGATCCAACTGGCACATTGACCGTGAAGCTCACAGCCGTGGGAACGTCGTTTACCGGGTCCACACGAATATCGGCGCGGGCGAGCGGCTCGTGCAAGCCCGTCCCTATGCGGTACAGGAAGTAATCGTCGCCGTTGTAGTTGGGGTCGGGGGAGTACTCGAATGCTCCGTTCGGGTGGAGGGTCAGATCGCCATGCGATGTGCCCAGGAACAGCACCGCCTGCAGCGGCGTTGGATCGAATCCCGGCAGGTCATTCAGCAGCACGCCGGCAATGGGGTCGCTTTGCGAGCCAATCACCAGCGTCTGGTCCTCGTCCACTGCATAGTTGGGATCGTTGTTCGCCTGCCGATCCGCGCTAGTGACGATGGTGATTGTGACAAAGCCTTCGACGATGCTAGTCGGTAAATTGGGGTCGGTTGCAGTAATTGTGTAGCGATACTGATAGCTACCCGCACCAGCGTTGGGTGAGTAGGTAAAGGAACCATCGTCACTGACCGTGAAAGTGCCCGCGTTGGACGGCGCGCCGGCAGTGGTGACTTGGATTGAAATGTTGTCCGGGTCGTAGGCGCTCAGGTTGTCGTTCGCGAGCAATCCGTCGACTGCGCTAATCGTGCGGGGCGTGTCGATCACTACCGGGTACGAATCGTCGGTGGTGGTGATCGGCGCCAAGACATTCAGCGTGACGGTCGCCGTAGCGGTCTCGTGATTGTGGATGTCGCGGACCGTGTACTGGAAGCTATCCGGCCCCGCGTAACCAGGATCGATCTCGTAGAAGAAGTTACTACCCCCGCTGTTGCTGATCGTGCCGTGCGCTGGCTGTGTGTAGCTGATCACTTCCAATGGCGAAGCGTTAGGGTCGAAGTCGTTGGATAGCACGCCGGTGACACCCACCCCAATCTGCGCTAAGCTCTCTGGATTGATCACCGTGATGAAGTCGTTGTTCGCTATCGGCGGCGCAGGGAGGGCGGTGAGCGAGCCCACCGAACCGAGCACCGCCAGGTTGTCGACTGTCCAAGCGGCGTTTGTGCCACCAAAAGCATAGAGCCGGAGCTCGAGCGGTTCGTCGATCGGTCGTAGTCCGACGAGCGGTTCGTCGAATTCAGCACGCGTCACATGGCGGAATTCATCGAAGGCCATGGTGCCACTCGCCAGCGCTTCCACGAAGCCATCTTGGCTGCTCCGAAGTTCCCAGTGTGTAGGACCATCTGTGGTGCTCGTGTGCCAGAAGTCGATGCCCGACACGTTCAGCGCCTTGGCCTGAACGTAGTCGAGCAGCGTCTCGAGCGGGCGGTTGGGATCGTCGTCCAGCGTGAGAGAGAAGGAGTAGTACTCTGGCAATACCGAACGCAACTGAACATTGTCGAAGTAGGCTTCCACCCAACCTGGTGATCCAATCGGGTTGTTTGTACCAATCAGCCGCGTTCGTACGCTCCGCGTGCCCGCCGGCGCGGTGGCGGTGAGGCTGACATTTTGCCAGTTCGAAGTGGGTGAGACATTTGTTGAAGAATGGATGTCCAGCGTTGCACCAGAAGCACTCAAGAAAGTCATCTCAATCCGACCGGAATCCGGCTGAGACTGGTTCTTGACTCGCAACATGGCCGACAAGCTAAAGTCGTGGAGCCCTGCGTCGATGGTCGATGCGTAGTCCGACACATCCACGGTTTGCGTCAGCCTGGTCGGAATGCCCGTCGCGTAACCGCCGGCAAAGAAACTAGAGCCTTCCACAGGCGAGGGCATAAAGGAAGTCCTGTTGCGCCAAATGGAACCGGAAGAGGACCATCCGCTGCGTCCGGCCTCGCCGCTACCGTTGGTAAGCAGGTTGCCGGAGTAACCGCTGGTGTCCCATTCGTCGCGACTCAATGCCGGCGTGGCGTCGTCCTGAGGAGCACCGGGTTGCAGCTTGGGCAGCCCATCGCCCAGTGGCCCTGGCCCGGCGGAGTGCGTCGCCGCCGAACCGTCGACGAAGTTGGCTTCGTACGCAGGATTGATGGTGCCGAAGTAGTTGCCCGACCCGCCAAAGCCAAAATAGAAGCCATCGAAGTTGTAGAACGCCAGCGAACCGAATGGCCGCTCCGAGTCGTTGTTGCGTATCGCGATTTCTACGTTGGAGGTCACGAGCGTGGTGCTGGGAGCGAACTGCGCAGCGTCGAGTACGGTGAGCTCGAGCTCAAACGACTCGTGCAGTTCGAGCAAGCTGTCGTTGTAGATACTGATCGGTACCTCGGCCGTGGAGCCGCCGTGGATCGTGACAATACCACTTGTGAGCGAGCCTCCGGGTAGAAAGAAGTCTTGCCCCGCTGTAGCCGTCTCGATCGATGGAGTGCCGGTGGGGACGACTTCGTAGCGCACTCGTACGGTGTCGCCACCCAGAAGATCGGGCGCCTGGAAGAGCAAGCGTGCTGGGCCTTGGTTCTCGAGAATGGAGGTCTCGATCCGTCCAACGGTCGAATTGTCGATCGCCAGATTGCCGGCCGTCGAAACGGTGACGTTCACGGGTGGTCCGACTGGTGGAACGTCGTCGTCGGAGATGGTGACGATGGCGGACGAGTCGCGAACTACGACCGGTGCGCCTTTGTTCGATTCAATGACGTCGATGATCTGCACGGTGAACGAACGAGTACCCGTATCGCCACTTGTCGGCAGCAATCGAACTGGTAGATACGCCAGGCTCTGACCGGCCGGAATCAGCAGGTTGTCGCTAATCTGTTCGAAGTCCACGCCTTCCACGGCCGATCCGTTGACGAAATCCACTTTCACCGTCGTGTTGGTCAGCGCGGGCGGGCCCAGGACCAAGGGGACGTAAATCGTCTTGTTCGAGTCCGATTCTGTCGCAGTGGTGTTGTCGATATAGAGCGACGCATCGCACGTGAGTTGGCCCGTTCGCACGTTAAACGCTGGGTCAAGCGATGGGAGAAGTCCCGGTACATCGAACACGAGACAACCGTCGCGATAAAGGTGCACGTCCAGCAGACCCAGATTGAGCCAATTGAACTCGAAGTCGGCGGTTTGGAGTCCGGCTGGCGTGATGTCGAGAAGAACATCGGCACTGGCGACGTCGACCCGCTGGCCGAGCAAGTACTGCCAGTCCTGAGGGATGTCGACGCCAAAAGCGAGCGCCGCGTCGATGTGGATGCGGTCCTGATCGAGCTGGGCGTCGAGGTGACCTTCCAACTCCACGGCGTCCAGCAGCGTGATCGTTGCAGGGTCGTCGTCCTCGCCGATGCTAAGCCGTGCTGTCGGTCCGGAAGGTACGTCGGACAGGTCGGCGAAACCAGACTCGCTTGGCGGCGCGGAGGTAGCCGTATTGAACACAAACGAAGCGTCGCCATCGATGTTCAGCAGATCGAAGTTGAACAGCGGGTCTTGAATGTCGATCTGTGCGTCGACCGACAAGCTGCCGGCGACGCCGGACGGCGTGACGACGAATGCATTGGAGGAAGCGAGGGTGCCGAGGAAGCCGAGGTTCAAATCGCCAGACATGCGAACGAACACTTCGCCCGGCGAAGCCTGCATCACGAAGGTGGCATCCTCGATCCCGACGCCTGCCACCTGGTATTCGCCTTCGGCAACGAAGCGGAACGTGTCGCCAGGGATGGAGAGCAAACTGGCAAGGTCACCAGGTACGTCGACCATGGAGAACCCGGCCAGAGCAAAGTCGTCGGGGTCGATCGTCCGCGTCGATGAGGTCGTATTCAGCCCCACGGTGAACTGCACCGCCGACGAGAAGAATGGCACGTCGCCGGGCGTGAGCGATTCGCTGGCGTCGACCAACAAAGCGCCGTACACGCCCTGGGAGGGAACCACTTGGAACCCGCCGGCTACAGTTGCCTCGATCTGCGAGACACCGATTAGAAGGTCCAGCGGGCCCGTGTCGACCAGGCCATGGGCCAGCAACGTGAAGCCGGATCCATCGGTTTGGATCTGGAAAGTTCCAGCGATAGCGAGGTCGCCCAACTGAAGTTCGCCCTCGACTAGCATCGCGGATCCAAATGGCGCGATGACCGGATCGTCGCCTGCAGCGAGGTCCGGCGCATCGTAGGTCAGCGTTTGGTCGGACAGGTTGACCAACACCACGGTCTGCGCACCAGCGGCGAAGCCCATCCCCGGACCCAGCAAATTGGATGGCAACTCAATCCCCGCGTCGAGCACCATCAGGCCTTCTTCGGTCACGATGCCATTGAGTAGCGGGTTGGAGGGCGTGCCGAGCGGGATGTTCACCAAGCCGCCCATGGTGATCGAGCCGTGCGCAGAGAACTCGCCGCCAATTCCTGCCGGCGTGAGTTGGAAGTCGAAGTCGCCATCGAAGCTGCCGATGAGATTGTCGATCTCAATGTCTCCCAGCACCTGGATGCCGCCGTACCGCTGCACGGGGTCATTCACTGCCGAAGGGTCGTAGCCGGGCGAGAACATCCGCACTCCGCCGCCGAATGTGCCGCCGATCGGCCCGCCGGTCAGCCACTGATCCACATCCACCGGTAAGTTGAGATGAGCCAGTAGTGGGTTAAGCTGCGAACCAAGCGAAGGGCTCTCATTGGCCAACGTGCCGAAGAACACCTCGCCGCCGACGGTCGGGTAGTCGCCCGTACTGTCGATCTCGAACGTAATGTCCGGGCCGCCGGGGAATTGCGTCTGAAGCTGGAAGATACCATCGTCGTACTCGATCAGCGCGCCGCCCAGGTTCAGCCCAAACAATGTGTCCGCGACTTGATCGCTAGTCACGCCCGGGATGACGCCGAATTCACCAATCAGGTAGGCCTTGTTGATGAACTCATCCAGGAGCGCCTGGACTTCGGCCTGATTGAACCCAAGGTCCGGCGGGATCGTTCCGGTGGTGGCCAGGCTCTCCAGCAGCAGACTAAGTTGCTGATGGAACTGATTGAGCGGTGTCAGTTCGCGGCCGGTCGTGGGGTCGACCGCTCCAGCGTCGGGCGCGAACAGATCGGCCAATTCGTCACCGAAATTCGGCATGAACATCTGCAGTCGCGCGACCAACTCTTGCTCGCTAACAACCGCCGGCAGTTGCGAGAGCACTTGGAAGAAGCCGATCGGGTCGGCGATCAGGCACTCCAGCAGGTTGTCGCAGTCCTCGTCCGGCAGGTCGTCGATGATGTCGCCCAAGTCGGCCGCCCAACCCAACGGATCGGTCACAAACCGCGGCAGCGACAACCGCCCGTCCAGCAGAATGCCGCCCGACGACGCCAAGTCGTCCAGCGTTGCCTGGCTATCGACCACGATGTCTTTTACCGGATCGACCTGCGGGTCGTAGATCTCGACAAATACGTCCAGAGGATGATTGTCGGGTATGCCGTTTTGATTGGTGTCGTCTGCGGGATCGATCGGTACGTTCGGGTCGATCTCGGAGAAGATAATGCCTGCAATCTCCGCCAAGTTGAAACCAAACACTCCCACGTCGCCGATGAACGACCCGCTCCAATCCTGATTCGGATCGACGACGGGGAACTGCCCTGCCACGACGTCGCGGAACAGGTTCTCGAACGGAATGTCCAGACTGATCTGCAGCCGATCATTCACCGGGAGCGGCAATCCCGAGACGACAGCCAGCTTCGACAACACGCCAAAGTCGCCGGCCACGTGGAACTGACTCTTATCGAGGAACACCTCGATGTTGTCGCTTGGCAGGTCGATCGGCAATCCGGGCAGATCGCCGATGGGGATGCCCATGATGACCGGTTGGATGCTCCCGGTGACAAAGAGCGAGGGGTCGATCGTATCGAAGAACACTTGCGAGGCCGCCTCGCCGGCATCGAAGAGAATCTCCCCCACTGCGCTGGCGAGGGCGGCCTGGCGGTTGAGCTGCGACTGGGCGACATCGAGCGTCTTGCGTAGCTCGAACAGCGCTGCCTCGTTGAACGGATCAGGGTCGAAGTTGTCCGGGTCGAACGACGGCAGTCCCGACAGTGCACCGATCTGGGCCACGGCGATGTCGATCAAGTCTTGGATCACGTCGTCGATCGCGGGACCGTTCACTGCGAACGCTGGGATGATGCTGGGGTCTTCCGCTTCGAGCCTCTCGAACAACTCCTCGGCAACGACACTCGTCAGCCCCGCATCAAAGCCTTGCGCAATCTGGTTGAAGCGGCTGATCACAAATGCGCCGTCGATGGCGAGTTGCTGTTCGACGGGCGTTAGGCCTTGCAGCAGCAGGTCACCAATCAGCTGGGGCGTGGGGTCGATATTCCGCAGCAGCTTGGCCAGCGTGCTGTCGGTGTCGCCATCGAGCACAGCCGCTACAGCGTTGATCGCATCGGCAGCAGCCTGATCGCCGCCCTCGGCGCGATTCAGGATGTCGCGAACCGCAATCACCTCGACGCTGGGGGAAGCAAGGATCGCCTGGGTCAGCTCGCTGGCTGCGACGGCCGCGTTGATGAACGCCAGCCCACCCGGCGTCGAGCTTACGTCGAACGAGAAGATCTCCTGCAGCCGCGCCTTGAGGAAGGCGAGGTCGATCTCTCGCTCCGGGTTGTAGCCATCCAGCAATATCTGCGTAAACAGCCGTTCGCGATTCGAGTTGTAGGACAGCGCGACGTCGGTTAGCAGCGCGTCGAACAGATCCGACGTTCCGGCAATTACCTCGTGCACGAAGGTGTGCATGGCCACGACCGCGCCCTCGATGATGCCATCGGTGCGGAGCTGCAAACCTACTCTTCCCTCGACTGGCAAAATCATTGCGAGCAAGCTACCCGCCTGCGGCAATCTGCCCGCCAGGCTCAACGCTGGCGCGATGGGATTCGAGAAGTCGAGCATCACGCCTGCGTCGACGATACCCTGCCCGATCGCTTTGATCGTGCCGAATCCGAACAGTTGGAAACCGAACGGGAAGGGGTTGCTGTCGTCGTTCATCGCATCGTCGCCAACGCTCGACGGCAAGTCGTCCGGCAAATTCTCAGCGGTGACCGGAGTGCCGTCGAAGTAGCTGAGCCCGTCGTCCAGATCGAACCCAATGTTGGCGCCGAGCGTCACTTCGGCGCCGACTAGCCCGTAGACGTGGATGTTGGTTAGCGTTCCCGATGCTGCGAACGTGAACCCTCGAGTCCACGTTGCACGCGGCGTCGCCAGCACCGCGCCGGTGTCTGGGTCGATGTAGAGCTGCTCGGTGCTTTCGCGAATGTCTTCCAGGCTGACGTCCAGCGGGAAGCGAATGTCGGGATCTTCGAGAATCTGTAGCGGGTCGGTGATGACCGGCAGCGGCTCGCCGTCGAACACTAGCCCGCCTTGGAAGCCGGTGATAATGAAACCGGATTGGGTTCCTAGTGAAGCGCCTGCCGCCGAGCCAAGACCCGGCACCACCGAGCCGACGATCGCGCCGACGATGGTGCCAATCGGTACCGGCACGCCGGCAAACAGCCTCGCTAGGATCGGGCCGTGCTCGGTAATAATCAGCTCGACGCCTACACCGATATCGCTGTAAGCGATCTGACCTTCGACACGGCCGAACAGCACGGTCGAGTCGTCGGTTGGGTCCATCGGCGTGTTATGCGGATCGATGTCCAACAGTCCGAAGCCGAGCCCGCCCCCGATGGTAATCGGTCCGAGTTCGAACGGCTCGATGCCGATGTCGATGGCGTCGAGATTCTTGATGGGGAACTCGCACTCGCCGCTCTGGAACAGTTCCAGCCCGATCGCGCCGATCGCCGACAGCGGACCAAGACCTGGGTTGTTGATGACGTCCTGGATCGCGGAACTATAGTCTTCGCGGTTGTCGTAGATGTACTCGGCGCACGCCTTGAGCGCGGCGATGTCGATCTCGATGTCTTCCACGATGCCGCGGATCGGCCAGCCCCCCTCGGAACTCTGCAAACCGCCGGAGAAGATCAGCGAGAAGTTCGTCAATGCATCTAGCGCGAAGCTGGCAAGCTGGCCCGCGTCGTCGTCACCTTCGCCCAGCCCATCAGGGAGCAGGTCGCCGAAGGTCTCCGGGAACCGCAGGCCGATCTCGGTCACCGTCACCGGCAGCCAGTCGGGCAGGCCGAACGAGAAGTCATCGGGTATCGAAACGGAGACGAACATGTCCGGCAACTGCACCAGTTCGAGCGGCAACCCAAGCTGGCCGTCCGGCGGCGGGTTCCACGCGATGCCAAAGTTGCCGGCCGAGCCGCCCAGCCCGGCGAGCGGGTTGGACGGCGACTCCGTGTCGCCGAACTCCAGGCCGATGGATCCGAACGTCAGGAACGGCCCATCGCCAGTCGCCAAGGCGTCGAAATCTAGCGCAGCCTCGGTTGCGCTGAAGGTTACCAATCCGCCAAGCTCGGCCGCGACACTGCCGACGCTCAAACCGTCCAGCCGGATGATCGAGAGAGGGTCGTCCAGCACAAGCTGCAAGTTCTCGTCGACCGAGATCAACAGGCCGAACTGCATCCCAAGGTTCTCGAAGCCGAATCCCCACGTGTCACTCCCCTCCGGGTTGGCGATACTACCCAGCGCCAATGACGTCGCGATGTCGACATCCACGTCTAGCGTCACAGCGCCTGGCGTTGGGTTGGACAGGTCGTTCGGGAAGTACAGTTCGCCCGACACGTTGGTCGTCAGCCCCATGTTCACATCGCCGTCCCAGCTCATGGCGAGCGTGGCGTCGAAGTTTTTCTCAAACTGGCCGTTCACGTAACCGCCCAGCGTGAGCACGGCCGTATCGAGTGTGAAGGGGCCAAGTTCGAAGTTCTCGATGCCCAACGTAATGGGGCCCGTATCCTGGATGGCAATGGTGGGTGTGCCGGTTCCCAGGCCCATGACGCTGAAGCTCACATCGAAGAAGCTTTGCGCATCTGGCGTGGCCACTGGCTGCGCGCCAATCTGCAAGACCGGGTCAAACGGCAGGCCATCGAACATCGAGAAGTCGAAGAAGCCCTCGACCTCCACGTCGATGTCGCCAATGCTCACGCCGGAGGATGGATTCGCCAAGTTCAGCGCAATCGGTTGGCCGCTGGCATCGATCGCCACGCGCGAGATGTCCAGCGGCAACACGCCCGCCAGGCCGAAGCTTTCGCCGATACCGACCGGTGGACCAGTGGGGGGCTGCTCGGCTTCGATGCTCGCGCCGGTAACCGAAAGAACTCCGCCTTGGGTGAGGAGCAAGTCGGTGGCAGTGAGTGTGATTGCCTTGTCGTCGAGCAGCGGCAGCGTGAGCGAACCGGTGGCAACGGAGAACAGGTCGTCGCCGGACGTAAGCCCGGGGCCTAGCGAGATCTTGCCGCCTTCGGCTCCGGCCTTGAACAACTCGGTCTCGGCCGCGACGCTGTCGACGGTGATTTCAAGCAAACCGCCGGGTGTGTAGCTGCCGGTCAGTCCGCAAACAGCCGACAATCCGCCGACCAGGTCACCGTCGCAGATCGCCTGGAAGTCGATATCCTCTGCGGGCATATCTGGAAGTAGTACGGCTGCATCGGCGCCGAAGGAAATGCCACCAATCGCGGCCGATACGTCGGTGATATTGATCGGGCTACCCTGTGTTCCCGAAAACGGATCCGCACCGCCAAAGTCGATCACCACGTCAGTAAATGTTACGAATAGCTCATCCACGGCCAGCAGATCGGTCCCACCAATGGTCACCGTTCCACCAAGAGCGAGGGTTACATCGTTCAGCTCCAGTCGGTCGTCGTACAGCAGAGCATCCGTCGCTACGAACGATGTTTGATCCATGCCCAACAGAGCTGCCACGTCGATCTCCACGCGGCCGACCTCCGCAAGTAGACCGCTCGGACCAACAGGGTTTTTAAGCAGTAAGTCGCTGGCAGTGAGGGTCATCAGTCCATTGAGGTCGACCACTACCTCGTCGACGCTGATGTCGCCAAAGAGTGGCGGGGAAACGGTAACCTCGAAGAACGGTGCGGTCTGGGTGCGATCGACGTCGATCGACAGCGCGAAGTCCACCATACCGCCGTCGAGCTGCACACCGGCAAAACTACCCTGCACCCCCGCGTCGAGCGCGATGGTGCCCAACAGGTTCAGTGTCCCAGTGCCTAGGTCGAGCGAGCTGCCCGGGTTGATGGTGACCGACATGTCTGCATGCGCGGTGCCGCTCACGGTCATGTTGGCGTCGAGGCTGCCCGTTAAGTCGGGTATCCAACTTCCCGCCACGTACCCGCCGAGATTGAGTTCGCCCGATAAACTGAATCCGGGAAATAGCGCTTCGTCGGCGTCGAAGCCAATCGTGATCGCACCGGTGTCCCAGGGCTGCAACTGACCGTTCTGAAGTCGAAAAACGACGTTGCTAAACGTGTTCTCAAAACCGGGCTCCTGAGGTACGGAGCCAATGGAGACGGTGGGCGAGAAGCCAGCCGCCTCGAATGGCGCGAAGTCGAAGAAACCATCGACGGTGATGTCGGTGTTGAAGTCAAAGCTCGTAAGCGAAATCTCTGTTGCCGGCGCGATTGGATCGATCGCCACTCGCGTCAGGTCCATCGGCAAGATGCCGGCCAAGCCGAGCGACGCCGCCAATCCGCCAGATGCCAGACCCTCGGCACCAGCTATCGTGATCTCACCATTTTGCAGCACTCGCAGATCGGTCGCGGTGAGTGATACCTCGTCTCCGCCAACTAAGTCCACAGCGACGGTCGCCTCGTTTGCTTCAAATAGCAAGTCGGTCGGGCCGAAGTTCGGCCCTAACATCAGGCGACCATCATCAACGTCCAGGCTAAAGACGCCAGCGATGTCGCCTACCAGTCGATCGGCTGTGAGTGTGAGCAACTCGGTATCGAGGTCCAGGCGACCGAACAACCCAGGCTCATTGTCAGTGAGATCGTCATCGACAACCGCCAGACCCAGGCCTCCGGCGATCAAGACGGCCGACGTGGCGCCGACCTCGATGATGCCCTCGGGCTCGACGGTCGGTGGCGCCGACTGACTGCCCGGTGTGAAGGTCACGCTGACGTCGGCGAAGACCGACACATCCGTTGCGGTAAGCAAACCGCCGATCGTCGCGTCGACGCCAGGTCCACCGGCATTAGTGTCGAGGTCGAACCCGTTGCGTCGGATGGCTAATGAGTCGACTCGTAGAAGCTCTGGTGGCAAACCTGGCAGCGCATCGAGTTGGAGAGTCAGGTTGTTGAGCGTCGCGATAACAGCATCTGGATTGGTGTCCGCCGGGTCGATAGTGAGCGAGAATGCCGGTGCACTATTGGGCGGCGGCACCTCGTGCGCGTCGAGTGTGAAGAGGCCATCCACGCCGGCTGTTGCATTGCTGGCGGTCAGGTTCAATTCACCGGTCTGCAAGTCCAGATTGCCGTTGATGTCGGTGATGGTCGCCAGCCCGTCGAGTGCTGATGTCGACTCGTCAGGCAGCAGTGCAAGTCCGTCGGCGTGCAGATCGAGCGAGCCGCCAATGCGGAAAGTGCCCGTTGGCGTTGCGCGAACCTCCACATCAGTTCCAGTGACAACGAGCCCATCAAAATCGAGCAAGGAATCGATGCCGATCCTCTGGCCGGCTGCGCCGACCGTAAACGTGTCGATAGAGAACCCGTCGGTGTAGATGTTCACCCCGGTACTTTGCGTAACTGGCAAGTCGGGGTAGGCCGGGAAGTCGATAGTCGCCGTGCCGACCGTGGCTAACACGATGGGGTCGTCTTCCATGGCCGGCTCTTCGAGCGGCCACTGCACGCTGAGGTCGGATGTAGTGACCCGGAGCGAATCGCCGACATGGAGTTCAGTGGTCGCGGCGTCGAGCGTCAGTTGCCCAGTCGAAATGTCGAACGATCCGGTGATGCCTTGCCCGCTGGCGCCAAAAGAGTCGCCGCTCGCATCCGGTAGCAGGGCGATCTCACTGGCGTTAACCAGCACGCTTCCCGACAAACTGCCACCGACGTTTGACAACAACGGGATCGTAACGCTGAGTCCCTCGAGCGAGGCGAGCGTACCCTCTTCGTCGCCGAGCCCCGCCTGGCCGACGTACGCCGAGGCACTTTCGATGCGGAACTCTTCGATGGTGAGCGGGTCGCCATCGGTGTCGTAGCCGATCGCCTGTTCAACAACGAAGGTGGCAAACGGTCCGTCGGCCAGATCGGGAAGCAGTTCGATCTCCAATCCCAGCAAGTCCGCAGCCTCTCCACCAGAGCCAACTGCAGGGTAGTAGCTCACTTGATCGGCGCGAACGATCGCGAAGGGCAATTCCCATTCGAAGTCCGTCAGGCTGACTTCTTGCAAAGCGGCATCGACTGCAAAATCGTAGTACGGTGGGCCGGAGAGACGCGTGGCGGTGACATCCATGGTGAACCGCGCGCCAGCCGTACCAAGAGTCTCGAGGTCGAGCGCGGCCGTGCCTTCGGCATCGAGCACGATTGAGCCGTCTGGCAGTAGATCGATCGAGCCGCCTACCTCGACCTCGGTACCAACGGGGAATGCCGAGTTGCCAACCGCGACAGTCAGTTGACCAAAGAATTGGTCCGGCCGACCCAAAAGTTGTTGCGGCAATCCATCGACGCCGAACCTTCCAATCTGCATTTGGCCTTCGAGCGTGACGTTGCCAACGGGAGAGGGGACGACGAAGTTGGTGACCTGAATCACGACCGGCCCATAATTCACCGGGTAGACGATACCATCCCCGCCGACAACGATATCTGCGTGAAACGGTCCGATAAGCTCTTGGCCATCGATGAATACTTGGGCGTTGAACAGCGGCTGGCCTGGATTCACAGGGCTGGTGAGAAGCGAAAAGTCGAACGCACCATCTACGCCCAGCACGAATTCCGTCAGGTTACTCGGATTGGGAAAGTCGACCGTGACCTTGTCGACATCCACGGGAAGGATGCCACCGAGGCCAAAGAGGTCCTCGAAATCGATCTCGACACGTGGCAGCTGAACTTCGCCGTTGTGAGTGACGGTGAACGACGGAACGGTAGCTGTTGGTGGTGTGCCGCTGGGCAGGAGACCGTCGAGTGACAGCACCGTGTCGCGCACTACCAGTAACGGGTCTTGCGGACTGGCCGCAGGATCGAACGTGATGTCCACGGCCGCATCGGGTGTCGACGGGTCGGCTTCCAGCGAAATGATGTCCCCGAGTGTGCCGTTTACTTTTCGGATCGATGCATTTACTGCACCGGTCGTGACGTTGATCGTTCCTTCGATACCGGGCGTTTGCGGATCGGTGTCGTCGTCGCTGGCGGTAAGTGTGAGCGGTCCTGGCGCGATGCTCGCTGAGCTGCCTGAAAATGCGAGTGTGTCGAAGCCGCTGAGCGTGACGTCGACGTTCTGCAGCGCCACCAAATCGGGCCCGATTCGTAGCTTTTCGACACCCACGCCGGCGAAGTCGGCCGTGGCTGCGGGAGTCATCGATAGTTCCGCGTCGTCGAGCGTCAACAATCCGCCGAGCGGCGCGCCACTGGCGTTGATGTATACCTCGAACTCAATGCCAAGTGTGGTTGCTTCGGTCGGTTCGCTTGCAGTCGTTACCAGGTACAGGGGGTTGAGTCCGGTGTCGAGCCCGAACACCAGATCGCCACTTAGCGACGCGTTGCGAATACCCGCCTTGCCGTCGAGGTCGAAGCTATCGGGCAGGAACGTTTGCAGTTGGAAGTTGAGCTTGTCGTCGACAAAGTCGAGCGGGACCTGGTCGAGGTTGACGCGGAACCGTGCGAGGTCGAGCGGATTGCCCGGGAACGGGTCGTTGAGCAGAGTCTCGAATTGCCCAAAGTCGTCAGGCGTGTAGAGGACGTTGAACAGGCCTTCGGTGTCGGCGTCGGGGTCTTCGATTTCGATCAGACCGGCAAGCGTCTCTCGGAGGCCGAGCGCCTCGCCGAGTGGGTTGTCGGTGAGCGGCGTCAACAACGCGTCGAACGCACCGGACAAGTCCTGCTGGAACAACGTTCTTTCGCCTCGGACCACCGCCTTGGCCAAGGCGAGTGCATTGTCGCCCATGACTCCAAATGTGAAGTCTTCGGTACCATCGTCGTCGATATCCGGATTGGCAATGGATATGTCGAAGTCGTACTCAAAGGAACCGAGGTCCGAGGGATCAAAGGTGCCGAGATCCGCGGTCACCGGCGTCACGCCGCGCAGGATAAACGCGTCGCCACCGTGCTCGGTGTTGTTAGTCGGATCACCGTCGACGTCGACGTAGTCAAACAAGTCGATCACCAGGTCGGCGGTGACTGTGCCTGCGACGGAGCCGAGTTGCAGGTCCAATTCGCCCGATAGCGCGCTAGGCAAGTCGGTGACGCGCAACTTGGGATCGGCGCCCGTCGCAAAGGTGACAGACGGGGTGATGGTGAACTCTCCGCCTACACTGACGCCAAAATCGCTCAGCTCGCCAGTCGCTTCTGGTTTGCCAGTCAGCGAACCACCGATCGTGCTGGTGCGGTCGAGAAAGAAGCCACCGGTGTCGAAGCCAAATAGCACGTTGGCTGTTGGCTGCAGTTCGAACGCCACCTCGCCGCTCATTCCCGCGGAGCCCAACGCCCCCAGCTCGCCGGCGTCGAAACCGAAGTTGAACGATCTCGAATAGAGCGGCGTGTTGTTTTCATCCGCCAAGAACGCCAGCCGAACCAGCTCGGCGCCCGCGGGCAAGTCGTTGGAGAACAGATCGGGAATCTGCTCCAACGGCAAAGTACCCTCGATGCTGAAAAAGTCGTCCAGCAAGTCCAGGCCACGGCGGGCCGTGTCGAGGTCGATATTGGTGACAAAGTCGGTGGTCGACGCGATGAAGTCGGACCACCAACCGTCGGTCGCTGGCGCCGACCCAAGTGGTGACACTGCGCCAACCAGCGGAAGTGGGGTCTGATCGAGCAGATTGGACCAATCGCCGGAAAACACGTCCGGTAACGCGCTGGTTACGATGGGTGTGATCGCGTGGACGATTTCGCTTAGTTCCGGATAGGCAATGTCGGAAATGATGGTGCCTACCGAATTGTCTGTGATTGGAATGGTCCAATCGGCCGTGAAGGAAAGGTCGCTCTGACTGGCGTTGACCAGCAGGTTGAATAGCAAGCCGACATTGGCGGTGCCAGTGGCCGTTGCGGAGAGAAAACTAGTTGGATTGGACAAGTCGGTCGTTCGAATGCGTGTCGCCATTCCGGCGCCGGCCGCCGCGACAATCATGCTGGCGCCTGCGGTGGTTGCCCCGCCAGCTGTCGTATCTAGTGACAAGCCGGCGACGGACAAATCGAACGAGGTCGCGACTTCGCCGGCGACCGTCAAGTCGAGCGTGACACCACTGTCGCCACGCAGGTAGAATCCTTGGTCGTCAACGCCAAGGAACAAGTTGAGTGTCAGGTCGGCCGTGTAATCCAGCGCGCCCGAGAGGTCCGCGACATCGGCAAGCCCGGCCAAGAGGGGGCTGGTCGAGTCGTCGAACTCGGCCGAGCCGGTGATCCCCTGGATTGTCTTTGTGAACTCGATCAATAGCTGATCGGTTGGGTCGAGCCCTGGATCCCCAGCGACCCCCAGCACCTGGTAACCTGGCAGATCGTTAATCTGCGCGGCAAGCTGTGGCAGCGTGACCACTGGATTGTTGACGGTCACCAAATCGGCGGCGGCGATCTGGTCGAACACGCCTCCGCCACCGCCGAGCGACAACAGCGTGCCGAGCTGCTCCTGCAGCACCGGCAAGTCGATGCCGGACAGGTCGAGTGCTGCTGCCCAGTCGGGTAGCGCGGCGCCCAGATCGGTCAGCCCGGCGTTCAATGCTTGGCGAACGGGCTCGGCTTCGGTCGGTCCGATGGTGGAGACCGATAGTTCAACGTCGACAAAACCTCCGTGGGCAAAGAATGGATCCAAGTCAGGGCCATCCAGTGCAGCGAACGTTAAATAGCGGCCTGTGCCAGGTATCGACTCTGCAAACTCGACCGATTGAGTGGTCGTTGTGTCGTGTACTACCAGCGGCACACCATCCAGCAAGACCATCAACGAAGCCACGCTCGGATTAGTATTGGCTACGCCAGCAATGCCGGTAAGATTGAAAAACTGAGTGGCGGAAAGGCCACGATCCGAGCGAATCTTCGCCAGATCGAATGTCACGAATCGATTGGAGTGCATGCCGAATCCGGTTCCCGGTGACTCGTCGGTGAACGAGCCATCGTTATCCAGATCCAGAATAAGCAGGCTCCCATCGTGCTTCTGGTCCGACTTGACCATCAGCAAGTCGGCGCGAGTGAAGCCGCTGGTGCGGTCCACACCCTCGTAATTGTTGAAGTTGAACGTTGGCAGCGTGCCACCGCCGGCGGCGAGTGTTGTCGAACCAGTGTTCGACGCTGTACCGACGAAGTTGACCGCTTCACCCGGTGCATCGAGCGAGTCTGCATCGGTGCCGCTTGGCCCGATAACTTCATTCAGCCGAATTACCTTGGCAAGGTTGCCAAAGTCGAAGCCTGAAGCGTCCTCTCCGGGCGACAAGGTTACTTGGTGCGTCGTTCCGCCGGCGAATGGGTACACCTGATCGTAGCCAGCGGGGACTTCTTCGCTCACGACGTAGTCGCCAGCCGGCAATCCTGTGAAACGATACTCGCCTGTCTCGTCGACGCCGTTGGTGTCCCCGTCATCAGTACTCGTGAGGATTCTTCGAGTGAAGGTTAGGTTGTCGAGTCCAAAGTCTGCTCCCGAGCTGACGCTGAATCGCAGCCCCCACACGTTCGACTCGGGCAGGTTGACGATGGTCACTTGTCCGTCGCCACCGCTAGTGTAGGAGTAGTTGCTGAGCGCTTCCCCGTCGAGCGGACCGTCGAACACGGAAAGGAAGATCGTCTCACCGGGATCGATGTCTGCAAGATCCAAGCTGATAGACTCAACCGGTTGGTCGAACTCAATCTCAAACCGATTAAGTGCGCTTGCGTCGCCGGTTACAAACACCTGACCGAAAGCGTCGCCGGCAACTGTATCGGCCGCGCCGCTGGTGGTGAAGGCCTGGGCAGGATCGCCCGACTCGGCGACGATCGCCCCACCGAGCGTCAATCGAATCGGCTGGCCGACGAGGCTGCCGCGGGTGGTGTCGAGCCTCAACAACTCGTGGTTGGAGGAGTCGATCACCCACCAACGGCCCTGGTCGTCGAACGCGGCGCCGCGCAACTCGCGATTGTGCATCGGCACACCAATGGCCGTCGCTTCTAAAGTCGCCGGATCGATTCGAAGCGGACGCCAAGACGTCCCCGTACGCTCAAACGCATACAGCCATCCGTTCGGGCCAACCGCTAGGGCGTCGGCATCGATATCGTTGCTATCTCGCGTGATCGGCCCCAAGTCGGTGTAGGAGCCGCCGGTGGGATCGAACTGCACCAGATGCGTCGGCGCGTCCGAGGGCGAAGCGGCAAGCGATTGCAAACCGTAGATGCTACCGTCGGGTGCAACGGCCAAGTCGCCGCGGCCGGAATTCAGAGCGGGTGGCACGTCCTCATACAACAGCGTTCGCGCAAAGCCAGAGTCGATGTCGTAGGAGTAAATGTCTTCACCAGCATTGACATCGAAGGTGATAAGTTGGCCCGGCGCGAGCGGAGAGAACGCCGCGCCAGCGGTTTGCGGAGTCTCGCCACTGGGTCCGCCAACCGAGTCGAGGTGCTCCAGCCGCAGCGCTCCCGATTCGAGATCCAGACTATAAATGCGGTTAGCGTCAACTATGTAGGCATTGCCCGACTCGTCGATGGCAATGTCGGATACGTTCGACAGGGTGTAGTACTCACCTCGAAACGTAATTCCTGGAATCTGGGTGCCGAGTTGTTCGCCTTCGGCGAGACCAAAGTTCTCGAAGTCGATCGTCTGCTCCAGCAAGATCGGAATGCCAGACAGCCTCGGCTCTCCGGGATCTTCAACACCGTCGCCATCGAGGTCGTGCCACTTCACGCCGGCAATGGAACCGAGCGTGGGCGCAGCAATCGTCACCGCGTAATCTTCCACCTCGCCATCGAGGGCCAAGCCCGTGGCGCTAGGCCCGAAAACTCCTTCAGAAATCGGGCGGACGTAGTCCCAGTCGGAACTGGAGACGCCCACTTCCGACCCGGCGCCGAACTGCAGCTGATCGCTTCCGCCGGTGGGGAATGACGACAGTGATTCGGTCAGCACAAGTTGACCGTCCACGTACAACCGAGCGTCGCCGGTTGGGCTGTCGTCGACTTCCAGTCGGTAGTCGTGAAAGCCAGCAGTGATCGCATGGGAACCGCCGATCGTTGTTCCGTCTTGACCATTGAAGAAGTTAACCTGGCTGACGCCCAAGCTCACAGAGACTTGGTGGGCGGAGTCGACCAGATCGACCATCACAGCGTGGTTGTCGCCGCTGGAGCTGTTGGTACGGGAACGCCACTCCGCGCCGCGTTGTCCCGCAGGCCACACGAGTTCGCGACGAAAGTAGCCTCGGGCATCAAAAGCAGCTGAGGCTACGTCGTCGGCGAGGTTGAAGGTGCCATCGCCGTTGTCGGATACGTAGTCTCCGATGGTAAGGTCGCCCTCGTAGGTCCATACCCCAGAGGGAGGTGCCCCATTAAACTCCGCCGACGATGCCGGATTCGCCCACGCGGTATCCGTGCTCAAGCGGAATCTGGCGTACGTGTTGGTGGCCGCGCCGACTGGAACTGTGGGGAACTCCAGTTGGTAGTACGTGTTTTCGACCGGTTGCGGAATCGTTGTGACAGCGCGTTCCGTCTCGTTGTCAAAGACGCCGTCGCCGTTGTAGTCGATCCACCCTGCGAGCGTCGCCGATTGTCCCGTGAAGTTGTTAACCAACACGTCGAGCCTAGGCGTGTCGCCCTCGGTGAGCGATAGGCTGATATCCGGCAGTGTGATGCCACCTTCGTCGTCAAGAATCCCTGTTACATCGTCACCATCGGCGAGTACCGTGGGGTTGGCCTCGGTTTCCGAGTCCACCAGGAATCCAATGTACAATTCCGGGTGAACCACATGCGCAGCTCCATCGTCCGTCGACAACGTCTGGTAGTTGCCGGTGCCAGCACCGATACCGGTATCGGGCGCGTCGCCGTAGTCGATGGGGATTGGGTCGATGGAAACCGGTACGGACTCGGTGTCGGACGCCCCGTCCTCGTCCTCCACCGTGACGGATAGCGTGTAGCCAATCGGCGATGCGGTGTTGTTGATTGGGTAGGTGTGCTGGGTGTTGAATGACGTCGGTCCGGCAAGCTGGATCTCCGTGGACTCGCCGTCACCCCAGTCGATCTCGACCGTGTGGGTGTCGCTGCCGTAGTCGGTGAAGAATCCACTGAGCGACACGACTCCGTACTCGTCGACCGTGGGGTAGATCGTCGGCTCGCCCTCTAGCGCCAGGTTGGGCACATAGTTAATCGCTTCGAGCGTCGTTGTATCGATGTCCGACAGCCCGCCACTGTCGGTCACTCGCAACCCGATTTGTCGAGGCGCGAACTCATCAGGGAAGGTAAAGAACGGTTGCCATCCAGTTGCCTGGACATCGAACGTCGACCCGTCGTAGTCAAAGTCCCATTCATATGTGAGCGATGCGGAAGGCTCATCGGGATCAGTGCTCCCCGTTCCATTAAAGCGGAACGCTAAACCTTCAAACGCCGAGTATGGCCCACCCGCATCGGCAACTGGCGGCGCGTTGGGATCTTGCTGTTCGTAGGCACCGATGTCGACGGCCGCACCGATCACTCGATGGAAGATGTTCTTTACGCCATCGGAGCCGCGTTGGTCAAAAGCGAGCGGCGCGCCGGACGTCGCGACTGCCATGGCGGTGTCACCGCGGTCGATGGCGTCACTAGTATTGGACAACGCATGCGTAGGCGTTAGGCCGCCATTCAGAGCTAGGGAACCTAGCCCAAGCGATAGTCCCTGACCGCTAGGCGTCACGATGTTGCCATCTACTCCGCTTGTAATGGTGTGGCCAAAACGATCGTCGATCCAGTTGTGCGTCGCGCTAGTGGGGGATCCGTTCTCGTCGTACAGGTCAGCGCCGGTCGTTCCGGATGAATTTGCTGCCAGAATGGTGTTGTGCAGGTCCTGGATTGTGCCGAAGGCGTAGTTCTCGATTCCGCCACCGCGGTCGCCGGTCGCGGTATTACCGACGACCGTTACGTTGTACATGCTCAGCAGGGCTACATCGCCGGCTTTGAGGCCCACGTTGCTTACCGCTCCACCTGTGGCTGCATCGTTGTCCGAGAGCGTGCTATTGGAAATACGGGTGATCGCCGTCGCGCCAGTTTCTACGTAGGTGCCAATCGCACCTCCGGCATCGTTGGTTGAATTTCTCCAGAAGGTGCTGTTGTCGACCAGCAAGTTGCTAAGTGCGCCGTCGCCAGCGAATTGAAACACTCCGCCTCCGCCCGATGTTCCCGAGGAGAGCGTCTCGTTGTCCGCCACAAAACTATCGGTGATCTGCACGACGGTGCGGGAACTCGCCCCTTCGGCCAGCGACGTAATTGCGCCGCCGTAGGTTTCTGCCAGGTTGTCGAAAACTCCACTCTCGACGATGTCTAGCGCCGCGGGCGTGCTCTGGCTCACGAGAGCCACGGCGCCTCCGAACAACGCTTCGCTGTCGGCGATCACCACGCGATTGAGTTGTACTTCGGCGTCATGAATGAGCATCGCGCCGCCGTAGGCGGTGGTGGAGTCGATTCGCCCTCCGTCGAGCCGCATGTCGTTGAACTCGGCCATCACGCCCGGGTGCACGTGGAAGATGCGGTCGCCAATGCCGGTGTCGCCGCCCGCGGTGATTCGCGTAACGGCTACACCACCACCGGTAATGTTGCCCGCACCGTTGCCGATGATCACGATGTCGTCCGTGATGTCGAGGTCGCCCAAGAGCCCCACATCATCCCGAGGGTCGATTCGTGTCAATTCGATCGTCGTTCCATCCAGCGACGAATGAAACGTTACGGTGTCTTCGCCCGCCTGGTTGTTGGCGGCCAAGATTGCTTCGCGCAGCGAAATGGCGCGATCGGCGCCCGGGCTGGCGCCGAGCGCAGCGATGGAAGAGGTATTGCCATCGACGATGTCGTCCGCGGTTGTGACCACGACACTTGCCAGAACGCGTCGGTCTTCGAGATGCTCCACTCGGAGCCTTCTACCCTTGAGCTCCCCGTTAGAGACTGTTTGCTCTTGAGTGCGGCGACGCTTCGATGACATTCGCATCGATTCCCCCGAAGGTGTGTCACAACCAAAGCAAGCAAGGCACTCCGCTACAACCGAACCGCCGATCAGCTTTCAAGCGACGGATCAAGCGCGACACACAGCCAGCTGTGATTGGGATTAGGAGAGACAATTGTGGTGTTGTCTTGGCCAACGAGAGAGCGCAGCTCCACCCCAACTTCCACCCCTCGGCAAACCGCAATCAGTCTAACCGGATATCGAAGTGAGGTAAAGCATTTCTGCTGCAAATATGCCTATATATATGGTACGGTCGGCCATTTGAACTGAAAGCGAATTAGTGCACCATTGCCATAAGCCGCATCAATACTGACCGCGGCTGCTTGGTCAGCCTAAAGCCGAGCTTGCTCAAGGGCTGCTGGTCCCGACTGTTATTTGGCGAGGTGCCAGTAAGCATGGCCGGGCTCCAGTCCATCTCTGCACGAGGACCATATCTCGCACGACGATAGCAAGGTGTTCCAGCGTGGCTTCAAAAGCCACTTCCTTCACCGGCGGACCCGGTTGCTGGCAGCAGAGTTGTACTTGCCGAGGAAGTGGTCTTCGGCACGGATTGTCACGACTGCCTGGCCTGACGCGGACGCTTTGCCAACATCTAGGGAAGATGTTCGCCGGCCTGTTTCGTTGAAGCAAGCCGCTTAACTAGGCGTTGTCGTTCGTTAACTGTCCAACCGATGCGCGCTCATGTAGCGTTATCATCGAAATCTCGCGTAGCGACGGTCTCGTTGCAGCTTCAATCCTCGTGTAGGTCGCGGACTTGTGTTGGTGCTCGCCCTGGAATGGGCGCCGCGGGAGGAGGTGGTCGCCTGGGCCAATCAGGTTGCGGCACAGTTGAACCATCGGTTTTCGATGCACAAAGAGGTGAACTAAAGATCGCTGGGCCAGTACACGGGTGGGTTGCGGGCGTCCCTCGGTGGACGATTCGAACGTCGTCCTAACGGCCTCAACGACGTGAAATTCGGGGTGCGCCGTGTGGGTTGCAGATTTGGAGGTTTCTCATTCAACGTTCTGCCGACTCCTTACGTCGCTCTAAAAGTAACCCAATGGGACGTATCGCCCTCGAGCATATGTGGGAAGTTGTCGTCGAAAACAACACCTCCGGCCTTTCGAGTTAAGCTAGGGTACGCCTCCAACAGTCTGATGGCTGTTTCGGAGTAGACCTTGTTTTGGTCAAAATGTTTGACAGTCAACAAGATATTGCAGAGCATTCCGTTAACTGCCACTGCCCTGTCCAGCTCTCCCTCTCCCGCAGGACCCCAGTCTTCAATCGGAAAGAACTCGCTATATTCGGGGTAGTACAACCTTACCACACGATGGCCCATCACCTTGGTTTGCCAAGGGGCCGTTACGTCGCGAAAACTGCAGTTCTCTCGAATAGCTGCCTCCATTTTGGCGAGCGTATCTTGTACGCTCAAATCCTCCTTGTCGACATCCGTCATCAGTTCGCGGATTCGCTGAGCTATGAGTTGGTAATCTGTGGTCATAATTCCATCTCAATCCAGATGCGAAGGGTCTCGTCGGTAACGTCGCGTACCGCGTGGCCCGCAAACATCGCCAATAACACACCCCCAAAGCAAAACACCCAGGCGGATCTCGCCTGGGTGTGGGGTGTGAACCAGATTGTCGGTGCTTTCCGCGGTGCGGAGAGGAGCTCCCCCGGCAAGACTCGAACTTGCGACAAGGCGGTTAACAGCCGCCTGCTCTACCAACTGAGCTACAGGGGAATGGGGCCGCCCTGCTGGGTGCAGCAGGGTGGGTTGAATTTTTAAGTATAGCCTCGAATCAGTTGCTTTCAATACCGGCTGAGGGCCGGATTTTCGGTCTCCCGCGGCTGAACACCCCTGGCGGGGTGGTTGCGACGGTAGTATATTGCTGGGCTGGCCACTATTTAAGATTCGGTGCGGTACGCGAGGTTCGGTATCATGGCAAAGAAAAGCGGCGGAAAACGCAAGAAAAAGGTCGAAGTGGTGTTCCTCGTCTGCGAGGAAACCGGCGACTACAACTATACCGTGCGGCGGAAGATGGGCGGCGAGAAGCTGAAGCTCAAGAAGTTCTGCCCGCGCCTGCAGCGCCACACGATGCACACCGAGAAGAAGAAGTAGCCAGCACCGGTGCCCTAGCCGAGCCCCGGTGGGTCGCCCGTTGCGTATTGGTTTCGTCCGCGCTATTCGCTGCACTCTTCTCTCCTTCCAATGCCCAAGCAATGGCGCATCGCGACGTACGATACGGCGGTCGTCGAGCGGCTTGCGCAAGCGGCCGAAGTGTCTGAGCTGGTCGCCCGTCTGCTCGTGGGGCGGGGCATCGACTGTCCCGACGCCGCGCGTCGATTCTTGCAGGCGAAGCTCACCGACTTGCGCGATCCCAGCGAACTGCCCGGGCTGACGCACGCGGCCGAGTTGCTTCACACGGCTGCCAAGGCTGGCAAGCGAATCGTCATCTATGGCGACTACGATGCGGATGGCATGACGGCCACCGCTATCCTGCTGCGGTGCTTTCGGCTGCTGCACGCCAAGGTGGAGTACTACGTGCCGCACCGGCTGGAAGAAGGTTACGGGTTGAGCAACGAGTCGCTCGACGAGCTGGCCAGCCGCGGTGCCGAAGTTGTGGTGACTGTCGACAATGGGATCGCTAGTCTCGAACAGGCCGACCACGCACGCCAGCTGGGCATCGAGTTGGTAGTGACCGACCATCATCAGATGGCGCACCGGCTGCCAGAAGCAGCAGCCATTGTGCATCCGGCGCTGCCCGACTTCGACTATCCGTTTCATGGGCTGTGCGGCGCGGCCGTGGCGTTCAAGTTGGCGTGGGGCATTTGCCAGTTGGCCTCCGGTGGCAACCGTGTGCAGCCGGCGATGCGTGCGTTTCTGCTCGAGGCGACCGGGCTGGCGGCCATCGGTACGATTGCCGATGTGGTGCCGCTGGTGGATGAAAACCGCGCGATCGTTTGCAACGGTTTGAGGAGCCTGTCGGCGAGTCCTTCGGTCGGTATCGCGGCGCTCAAGCAGATCACCGAACTCGACAAGAAACCGTTCCTCGCCGGCGACGACGTGGGGTTCTCCATCGCTCCGCGTCTGAATGCTGCTGGGCGGTTGGGGCAGGCGGACCTGGCGGTTGAACTCTTGTCGACAGAGGACCCGAAGCGCGCGGCGGAGCTGGCGCGCTTTATCGAAGAGCTCAACAGCGAGCGGCAGCACATCGAACGGAGCGTTCTGCTGGCAGCTCGCAAGCAAGCCAAGCGGCAGTTCCATCCTGAGCAGGATCCAGCGTTCGTGTTGGCCGACTTTGGTTGGCACGCCGGCGTGATTGGCATCGTGGCGGGCAAGCTGGTCGAGCAGTACAACCGTCCGGTGGTGTTGATCTCGCAAGACAAACTTGGCATCAAGCCGGCCATGGGCTCGGGGCGGAGCATTCCGGGTTTCGATTTGCATGCGGCGTTTGCCGAGTGCAGTGAGCACCTGCTGAGCCATGGCGGACACGCGGCGGCCGCTGGGCTGAAGATCGCAGACAAGTCGATCGATGCGTTTCGCCAGGCGTTCTGCGCTGCGGCCGCTCGTCGCTTGGCCGATGCGGCGCGAGACGGGCAGATGGACATCGATGCCGAAGCGCCGTTTGCCGCGCTCACTCGCCAGACGATCGAAGATATCGACAAGCTCGCCCCGTTCGGCTGTGGCAACCGTCGCCCGGTGATGTGTGCCAGCGATGTCCGCATCGCCGGCGAGCCGCGACTGATCGGCGCGGCCGGGCGGCATGTGTCGCTGGAACTCGAGCAGCATGGCGTTCGGTTACGCGCGGTTGCGTTTGGCGGTGGCGACTGGATGGACGACTTCCAAGCCGCGCGGAATGCGCCGATCTCCATCGCATTCCATCCGGTACTCAACCGTTTCCGCGGCCGGGTGAGCGTCGAAATGCACCTGGCCGACTGGCGTCGGGACGATTGACGCTGCTGTCGAGCTTTTCGGCGGAGCGTAGGGCGGGTATCCTGCAAGTTGCCAGATGTGACGCCTGCGCCCCATTCAAGACTCGCATGTCCGAAGTACCGAACCAGTCCGACCTTGCCAACCCGCGATTTCCCAAGTTGGAAGTGACGCTGCCAGCGTGGGTCGAGTCGTTCCTGCCGCCGGTGGATCACCTGTACCGCAGCGACGAAGAGCGCATGGATTTGGCGATTAACCTCGCGCGGAAGAACATCGAGCAAGGGACCGGAGGGCCGTTCGGCGCGGCGGTGTTTGACCTCGACAGCCAGACATTGCTGGCGCCGGGCGTGAATGTGGTGGTCTCGACGAAGTGGTCGGGCGGGCACGCCGAGATGGTCGCGTTCGCCATGGCGCAGCAACTTGTTGGTTCGCACGACTTGGGCGGCGAGCAGCATCGTCGCTACGAAATCGTCACCAGTTGCGAACCGTGCTCCATGTGCTTTGGCGCGACGCCCTGGTCGGGTGTGAAGCGGCTGGTTTGTGGTGCAACCGAGGCCGACGCGCGGGCGATCGGATTCGACGAAGGCCCCAAACCTGAGAATTGGATCGAAGCACTTCACTCGCGCGGCATTGAGGTGATCGAAGGTGTTCGCCGCGCGGAGGCCGCCCAGGTGCTGCGCGACTACGCGACCACCGGCGGGCACATCTACAATGGACGAGGTGGTTGAGAGCAGTTTACTACGAACGATTCCGGTGCCTGGGGTCGAGCTCCGCGAGCCCCCGGCCAGCGGACTACTGGGGGCTCGTTGCACTCGACCCCAGCCACCCCATAGACAATCATCGTTAGCAAGAAGGAACACATCCCCGTGAAGACACCTTTCCCACCACTCGATCTGCCTACTCGTTTGCTCCACGGCCCGGGGCCTTCGCCCGTCGCACCTTCGGTGCTCGAGGCGCTGGCGAAGCCTTGCATCGGTCACATGGATCCCGAGTTCATGCGCGTGATGAACGAGGTCCGCGAAATGTTGCAAGCCGTGTTTCAAACCGAGAACGAGATGACGCTGGCGTGCAGCGGCACCGGTTCGGCCGGGGCGGAGATGCTGGCCGACAATCTGGTGGAGCCGGGCGACAAGTGCGTGGTGTGCATCAACGGCGTGTTCGGCGGTCGCTTCGCCGAGAAGTGTCGCCGCGCGGGCGGCGAGGTCCAGACGCTCAACGCCAATTGGGGTGAAGCATTCGACCAGGAAGCGCTCGTCGACCTGGTGGGCGAACTCAAACCGCAGATCATGATGATCGTCCACGCCGAGACGTCTACCGGCGTGCATCAGCCGATCGATCAACTGGGCGAGGCGGTGCACAAGCATGGCGGACTGTTGCTGGTCGACTGTGTTACCTCGCTGGGCGGCGTGCCGGTGATGATCGACGAGTGGGGCATCGACGGCGCGTACAGCGGCACGCAAAAGTGTCTCTCCTGCCCGCCGGGCCTCGCGCCAGTTACGCTGTCGGAGCGGGCGATGCAGAAGGTGAACAACCGCAAGTCGCCCTGCAATTCGTGGTACCTCGACCTGTCGCTGGTGGGCAACTACTGGAGCGGCAGCCGCGCGTACCACCACACCGCGCCGGTGAACATGAACTACGGCCTGCACGAGGCGTTGCGACTGGTTCTGGAAGAGGGCTCGGTGCACCGCTTCGAGCGGCATCGCGCAGCACACGAGCTGCTCAAGGTCCAACTCGAAGAGCGCGGCTTCGAGTACGCCTCCGACCCGCTGCACTCGTTGCCGCAGCTCAATCTGGTGAAGGTTCCCGAGCGAGTGAAGGACGAAGCGGCCGTGCGTCGCGCGCTGCTCGAGGAACATCACATCGAAATCGGCGGCGGCCTGGGCGACTTGGCCGGCAAGTGCTGGCGCATCGGCCTGATGGGCCACGGCGCCCGCGAGGAGAACGTCGGCAAGATCATCGAAGCGCTCGACGCGGTGGCGCCGGTGTAGACCTACGTGCACCTCGCACCCCGGCGAGCCGGAAGCGCCAGCGCTCGGAGCAATTGCAATGCCCATGGTAGTTTGCCCAATCTGTGGAGATGCCATGGATGCAACTCCTGCTCTATCAGATGCAACTCCCGCTCTATCAGAAGAGGAATGGTACCGCAAATACTTTCCGACTCTTCCAATAGGGTCGGTGGTACCCCAGAAGTGTTCTAGCTGCAGCCACAGCTTCGCGCCAGGAGATTATGTTCATCTTCGAAGCGGGGATCGAAACCCAGAATTCCGAGTGGTAGAAGTGATTGAGGTACCCAACGAACTGCCATTGTTGAGAATCGATGTGGATGGAGTTGCGACCTACCATTCGGTTAGCCAGATATACTATTTCTCTGGGACAGTCATCGAATCTGACGCACGCCCAGCGTCTGGCTTCTTCTGACGTAGGCCAAGCCACCCAGCCCCAGCGCGAGCAGCAATACCGAGCTCGGTTCGGGCACTACATGAATCGTAAGCGTGTTCGCGCCTGCGGGTGGATACTCTTGCGGCGGTGCTTGCGTGTCGAACACGTGCTCGGTCATCACGAGCAGGTCGCTGGAACCAATCTCTCGTCCGGTGAAGCGAATCTCGAAGAAGTCGCCAACACTCTCGGCAGGCGCGGAGCCGGTGGCGGAGAATTGCACGCCGGTCGGTGTGAACGTGGGAGTCAGCATGCCGGCGCCGAACAGCAAGTCTTCCACGCTGTCGAAGGCGAGCACCGACGAGTCGTAAGCGATCTCGAATTGGTACGAACTGACCAAGCCGATGTCCTCTACGCCGGTCAGCGTGCATTCTTGGAGTTCGCCAATGCCAATGTTGATGTCCTCGGTACCACCCTTCTCGCCGGACTCCTTCATCTCCCGCTCGATGGCAGAAGCCATTCCGCAGGTCGCAACCAAGATGAGTAACAAGCCGCATCGAACCAGCGCTAACATGAGAACATCCTCCCGCTAGAGATAAGAAGTTGGGGAAGCGTAGCGCTATGGATTCTACCTGATGACGAGGGCCTTTCCAGCGGTTCCGCCCGCGCAGCTGCGCGTGCCGCATGGGCGCACATGGCGGAGACTCGCCAAACCCAGCCCGACAATTCCTCAAAATCCCCACTTTTGTGAGAGTTTTCGTTTTGCCGCCGCTTGTTGGTCGAAGTAGCAGGGAGAGTGAAGTAAGATTAGTGCATCGCTCGTCCGAAACTCTTGGAGTCCTCCCATGCTGACCCGCTGCACCATTCCCTTCGCGCTCGTCGCCGCCTTGGCAGCATCGATTGTCACGCCGGCTGCTGCCCAGATTCGCATTAAGCTGGGCGACGACTTCAAGCCCCGCATTGAGCTGAAGCCGGATGATGGTGGACGCAACAAGGTTGGCGATCATCGTTGGCGCGGTGACGACGAGCACAAGGACGATGGGCATCGTCGCGGCGGGCAGGAGAACTGGGTCATCCGTCCCGGCGGTGGGAACTCTAAGGTGCAGATCACGCCGAACATCGGTGGCCGCGACGCCACGTTTGTGATTCGCAGCGGCACGTCCAAGGGGCATCATCATGGTTCGTATTACTGTCGTGGCGATAAGTACTACTACGTGCCGTGGGTCGATCACTCGCACCACCGTCATGTCGAGCCGCAACCCGTGGTGATCGCTTTCGGTGGCTATTCGCACGTCGACGAATTGACCCTGGAACTCGAAACACAAATGAACAACCTGTGCCTCGACTTGCACTACAACTACCAGCACAACCCTGGTTTCCACGAGACCTACTCCGAGGCGTACGAGTTGTTCCAGACCGCCAAGTTCATCCTCGCGGCCGAGCATCGGAACGACCGCCAGGCGGTCCGTAGCCGGTTGGGTGGCATGGACGCGTTATTCCACCATGTGGAAGGCGACGTGCATGGCTGGTCGCGACACCATCAACGGCAAATCGGCCAAAGCGGATTGCAGGCGAAGTTCGAGCAGGTCGAAGCAACGCTGCATCACTTGATGTACGACGTAGGCGTGCATCCCACTCCCGTTCGGGAAGAAGCGCCGCCGCCCAGTGGTTACATCGAGCAAGCACCGCCACCCGCCGCGCCGCCGACCGCACCGACGCCGGCACCGCCAACCGCACCACCTGGTGGTGTGCCGACCGCGGTCGAGAGTCGCTAGCAGTACTTCACGCTTCTAGCGGAATCCTCAGGAAGTCGGACCAGCGTTCGGCTTCCATGCGAATGGGCTCGCTCTCGAGCGACGACGCGATCAGCACCGAGTCGCTTGGCCCAACCAGTCGCACGCGAAAGTGGGTCGAGCTGGTCGCGCTGAGACTTCTCAGTGTTTCGTTGACGCAAATCACCTTGTCGAATTGGTCTAGCGACCAGTTGGTCGTCCGCCTGAATGGAGGGATGCCTACGTGCCGGGTGCACTGGCCCGTACGACGATTGGCAACGACCTGCATGTAGAGGAAGCACAGCGACAAGCCTGCTGTGAGCAGTCCTGCCCCAACGACGCTTCCGCCACCTAGAATCAGGTAGTTATCTGGTTTTCGAACCTCTTCAAGCAGCCATGGTCCAATGGCCACGGCCAGGCCAAACATGGCAAGCGGTACGCCGACGATCGCCAACCAGCGGTTGTCGTGAATGATCGTCAGCTCGTCGCCGTCCTCGCGAGTTTCCCACGACGTATCCATCGGCGTTGGGTTTGGTTGCTTGGAGGACGACTTCGGTCAGAGATGTTCCTACCGGTACTTCAAGATCACGCCGCCGTGGACGCGGAAGGCAACCTCGACTTCGAAACCGCACGGCCATTGATAGGTCACGTAGCCGCGGCCCAACAGGCCAGTGCGGGTGCCACAGCAGACGGGTTCGCCAACGCAGCAAGCTGGCACGCAGACGTTCACTGCGTACAGAGTGCAGGTGCAATCGGCCGGGTTGTCGACGCACAGCGTCTGCGGCACGCCAGGCCCGTGGCAGCGATACATCCGCTTCGCCGATCGGCTCGCGTGGTCTCGCACCACCTCAATCGGGCAGCAGGTCACCGCCGGAGCGGGCATGGCTTGCTCTTCGATGATCACGGGAGCTTGCTCAACGACCGGCGCTTCGCCATCGCTCGGCGGGGCAACCAGCGACTCCTCGGTTGCAGGAGTGGGCTCTTGGGCCATCGTGTGTCCGCTTGTCGAAGCGATCAAAGCCAAGGCAACGAGCGCTGCAGTAAGCTGGAGTGTATTCTTCATTTTGAGCCTCCTCCTTCGGGTGGTTTCGCCGTCAAACTTCATCTAGTTTAGCATTGTTAGTCCAGGCAATGGGGGCAGCCCGGCAGTTTTTGCCGGTTTTTTCGGTGCTACTGGATATGTCGCGTCGATTGGCGGGATTTGGGCCTACTCATCGAAGGTGCCGTACTTTGGTGCCACTGCTGGTTTATCGAGCGTTGCCTCGTGGTATTCACTTTCGCAGACAAACAGTGTTGACGTTGCCACCGCGAGATGGAAGCGAGCCAGCAGTGTAGCGCAGCCCTGACTCGAGATCGCGCGAGGGGGCACTGCTGGCTCTCGGCAACGTGGCGGCCAGTTGTCCATCTGTAGTCCACGTCCAATCTGCGTTGGGTGGCCGGTTGCGATAAACCAGCAGTGGCACACCAGATCGTGAAACCCTACGAGCCGTGCTACGCGGCCTGAACTCGCGGCTTCGTGCCGTTTGCGGCATGTGGCAACGTGGGCGGAACTGCACACTCGACGCCGCGGCGGTGAGTGTCCCGCGTGCCCGCGCCACGGAAACGTCGAGATTACTTGGTGTCCGCCGTCAAATGGCTGTCCCGGCATGAGGATTGCATTCATAATTAAAGTGTGTCCGTCGTCTTTCTTCAGAAAGGAGACATTCCCATGACCACGCGCGCAAATCGGCTCGGGGAAAGTCTCGACCGGGCCTACCGTCACTGGCGGGAACGGGGTGTACTCGAGACTTCCGAGGATCATCACGAAGCGGCCCCGCGGATGACCATCGCGGTCAGTCGCGAGCGAGGCGCCGGGGGCGGCAGCGTTGCGAGGATGTTGTCGCAGCGATTGGATTGGCCGCTTTACGATCGCGAACTGATGGAGCACATCTCCGAGAAATCCGGCATTCAACAAGATCTGTTGAGCGAACTCGACGAATCCCGACCGACTTGGTTTTCCGAGATCATCAAGTCGCTCGGCACCGAGCGGCAGATGACCGCGGCCGGGTATGCAGCGCTGCTCCACAAGTTGGTCGCGGCGCTCTACATGCGTGGCAACTGCATCGTGCTGGGGCGTGGCGCCGCGCAGATTCTGCCGGCCGATCACACGCTTCGCGTGCGGCTGATCGCGCCGCACGAGCATCGCGTCGATCGCGTCGCCGAGCAGTTCGCCAACCGAAACGAGGCGATCAAACACGTGAAGCAGGTCGACCACGACCGCGCGATTTTTGTGAAGGAGTACTTTCATAAGGATGTGAACAATAGCCACGACTACGACCTGACGATCGACACCTCGCGCTTCGACCTGATCGCGTGCTGCGAATTGATCGAACGAGCACTGGTCGCACGGATGGCAGTCGTAAAACAAGTAGAAGCGTAGCTTCCGTCGCCAGACGGTGGACTCACTGGACCATCACGATTCACGCACGCGCGTGGCGATCCGGCTATTTAGAGTTCCACTAGCCGGACCGCCACGCGGTCCGCGAAGCGCTACGTAGTGTTCGGTTTTGCCCCAGGTGGTTTTGCCCCAACATTCCATCCATTGGCCCAAAACCCCTGATCTCGTCGCGCTACGACTCTTCGCATTCCTCGGTTTTCTCCGACTCTTTTCGCACCGCGGCCGGTTTTGCCCCACCAAGTTGTTCCCCGCATGTCCCACCCGTTCGCTCAGCATGTTCCTTCCTGAGTACCCCGAACAAGTCATCCCGAAAGTCCTGCAGCGCCGCGGTGAACTTCGATTCCTTTTCCGTCGGTGGCTCGGCCGGCCGCTCGGCCGGTGGACCATACCGCTCCGGGTGAAGCTGCTCGAGAAACGCGGCCGACTGCTGCCACGTCGGATTGGTCGGCAAAGACTTTGGCGAAGTCGGCGCGCCGTTCGGCTTTGCAGCTTCGGGAGCAATTTGCGTTTCTGTTTCGACTTCCACTGGCTCAGGTACCTCAGGTCGTGGCGCCGACAGCACCGGCGCGAGTTCGACCAGCGCCTCATCGATCTTCTGCGCCACCTCTGCTTCGAATTCAGGGAACGCGACCATGGATAACGCTGCCTGCTTGACCTTCACCGCGACCTTGGCAAGCTGTTTGCGAGACACGGTCACCTTGTCGGCTTGTTTGGCCTTCCGCCGCGCGGCCCGCTGCTTATCCTGCCGCTCGATGAGCCAGGCCGCCGCCCTCCAGTGCTTGGAAGCCGCCTCGCGAATCGCCTGGAGAGGTTTCAATTCGGCCCCCATCTGCGCCCGGCGAATCCGCTCGTCAAACGCCTCGTCGACTTCACGTTCCCGCCGAATGGTCTTTCGATCGCACCCCACGTACCGAGCCGCATTCGACATGCTCATCCCCGTCGAAATCAGGGCGGCAATTTCACCTTTCTTCACATCGTCTAAAACTCGTGGTCTCGCCATCTTCGGGCTCCTTAGGTAGATATATATGTGTACACTTGCTCTTACCTAAGTTGTAGCAAACGGGTGTAAGAAAACCACCAAGCGCGAAAGAGAAAGTGGCCATTCGCTCTACGCTCCGATCCTGTGTTGCCAAGGGCCACGAAGGGTGCCTGGGGACGAGCTCCGCGAGCCCCCAGCACGGGCGTTTGAACAGGAGGCACCAGAGTGAGCAGAGAAGAAAAAGCACAGCCGCCGACTTGGGTGCCACTGCTGGTTTATCGCCGTTTGCCGAGCCAAGGCATCATAGCACCAGGGCACGGACGCGGGACCCACCGCCACGTTGCAACGAGCCAGCAGTGCCTTTCACGCAACGCAGACGTCCGCAAAGCACTGCTGGCTCAACTCCATCGCGCGGAGAAGAACCTGAAGCGCCTGGTCTCAACACGCACCGCAAGGGCAACATGCGATAAACCAGCAGTGGCACCCGGCGCGCGTAGCTACGCTCGCCAGAGCGTGGACTGCCCCACCAAGAGTACATGACAATTCGGGCTGCAAACGTTCGTGGCAACGCTTCCACTGTCTGGCGACGGTAGCTACATTGAGAGCCCCCTACGATTGCCAACGCTACCCGGCACTAAGGAACAGAAGGCAACAGAGGAAACAGAGAAGAGAACAACACACCCCATTCTGGGTGCCACTGCTGGTTTATCGCCGTGTGCCGTGTGAATACATTATCTCGGCAAACAACGTTGGAAAGAATGGCCGCCACGTTGCGGAGAGCCAGCAGTGTGCCTGAACACGATCCAGCCAACCGAGCAGCACTGCTGGCCCAATTCCATCGGGCGGCGAAGAACCCGGTACCGATTCCTTCCAGCATGTACCACAAGGGCAACAGTCGATAAACCAGCAGTGGCACCGAAAGCCCACAAGAGCGTAGCGGCACCCCATCAAACGGAGACGCCGCCGCCGGGCCCAGAGACCCGACGACGGCGCGAGTTGAGTATCTTCGTTTTCTCAGAGTGACTACGGAATAGCCGTGCCGAGTAGCTTGGCTTCTTCCTCTTCCTGGATGATGATTCGTGGTGTGACCATCATCATCAGGCTGTCGGTTTCGCGACCGATACCAACGTTGCGGAACAAGCGGTTGATGTACGGCACCTTCGACAACAGCGGTACACCAAACTCGTTGCGACCTTCGTTCAGTCGTTTGATACCGCCCAGTAGCACCGTACCGCCGTCGGGCACGCTGACTGTGGTGGTCACACTCACAAACTGGAAGGTCGGCAACTGCACGGTCGTGCCGCTGCGGATGACGTCCTGAGCGTTGTCGTCCTGCAGCGTGTTGCCTTCGGCATCGTCGGTCGTGCTGCTGGAGGTGCTCGTGGAGGTGGTTCCCTCGAAGGTGAACTCCTGCACGTCGCCGATCTCGCTAAAGAACGGCACCACCGTCAGTCGCACGTAGCGTCGGTCCTCGGACACCACCGCTTGAATGGTCATCAGCGTCCCTTCGCTCAGCACCACGATCACCGGCTGCTGGGCGGCGGCGAACTCGCCCACCACCGGCACCACGCTGATCACGAATGGCGTTTGCGACGTGTCGGCCACAAAGGCTTGCTGTCCGTTGAACAGCGTAACCTTCGGAGCGTTGAGCACGTTGCTACGACGATCGCCCTGCGACGCATTGATGAGGAAGTAGGCCTCGATGTCGCTGAGGATCGCAAAGCCGAAGGTACTCACGTCCATCGGCGTACCAAACGTCGGCACCGCCAGGCCGAAACTGTTCTGTCGGAACGGAATGTCGAGGTCGTTCGTGAACTGAGGGAAGTCGCCTTCCACGAGACCAACCACCGAGCTGGGGAATTCCCCTTCGAACGCCTGACCGGGTTGGATTTCGCCGGCGGGCGGTTGGTTGTTCTCGATGTTCACGTCGAAGTCGATGCCGATTCGCTCGAAGAACGTATCGTTCAGACGAATGAAGCGGACCTCGATCGTCACCTGCAAGTCCTGCAGACGACGGAGCTGCTCCAGCAGATCGGCGATCTGCTCGTGGACGTCCTGCGTCTGGCTGATGACCAGGCTCAAGTTGGTGGGGAAGGGACGGATTTCCGCCTCGGGACCACCGTTTTCCACCCACGTGTCGCTGGCGACCGTGGAAATGATCAGATCGATCAGCGAATCGAAGTCGGCGTTGGCCGCACCACCGAGACCGCCAGGACCACCGCCGATTGGCAGGTTGGTCGGAGCACCGAGCCCCGCGCCGCCGCCAGGCAAGCTGGGCTGGGCCAGCGCGGTGGCGGGTACTTTGCCGTCGGTCGCGTCGGCGTTCACAAACGACATCGGTCCATGACCGAACGCTCCGGCCCCGTAACCCATGGCTGCGTGGGCGTTGTTGATCAAACCTTGCAAACCAATGTTGTTGTCGGGCACGAAGTTAGGAATCGGAATCACCAGGTCGGCGACGTCGTACACCCTGGGGGAGATTTCGCCTTCCTTCAGGTGCTCGCTGGTAATCTTCAGCACTTCGTCTTTGATGATGTAGCTGAGATGCAGCTGCTCGAGAATCAGGTTCAACGCACTCTTCAGCGAGATCTCGCCGTTCACGTTCAGCGTCACCGGCGTATCGCTGGAGACACCTTCCTGATGCAAACCACGCGGATCGAGCACCATGTTCACGCCGGTGGCCTTCGACAGGTCGTCGATCACCGTGGCGAGCGGTTCGTTCTGGTAGCGGACCATCACCTGCTTGCGGAGACTGGCCTCGATTTCGATTTCTCGCTGACTACGCCGACGATTGGCATCGCCAGGACCTCTGCGATTTCCGGCAACTTCATCCCAGTTCTTGGGAAAGACCATCTCGCGGCCATCGGAAGTCGTGGCGACGGAAGACTCGTCGACCTCCTCGAGGGCTCGCCAGTAGCTGTTTTCCTTCCGCTCTCTGACATCGCCATTGATGTAGTGGCGGCGGATGAACTTGGCGTTGTTCCAGATCTGCACCACGACCGGCTCGTCGGGAGCCATCTCGCGGAGCCGCTGTGCGACCTTTTCCATTTCGTGGAACCGCTGATCGTCGCGAAGCTGGTTGTACTTGTTCACCAACTCGGCGATCTCTTGTTGCATCTCGAGTTCCAGCTCGTTGCGGCGATCGATCTCGGCCAGAATCGCTTGATTCTGCTCGTCGAGTTCCAGATCGGCGCGATGCGCGAGGAAGTACTGATCGACGTCTCTGCGCGTGAGCTTGATACGACCAAGCAGTTGACGCTTGGTCTCTTCTTTCAGAGCACTCTTGCCGACCTCGGCTTCGATGTCGTCGAGCAACTTCTTGGCCAGCTTAGGATCTTTCTCCAAGATCTTGCGAGCTTCGCCCTGCACTCGACTGACGTCGGCGTTAAGCTGTCGTGCGAGCACAAGTTGCTCGCCTTCGAGCTTGTCGAAGTTGTTCTCCTGCGCGATAGGTGTGGCAATCGGCTCGACCGGCGAAGCATTCGGAGCCGGGGTGAGCGGTTCGGGAGCAGCGGTCAGCATTCGCAAGTGGCTGTCGAGGCGGCCACGAGAGACTTCGTCCAAGTCGTTGCGATTGGTGTTGGCCTGTCGGAACAACTCAAGCGCCCGCTCGCGATCCTTGTTTCGCAGTGCCGACTCGCCCGCGTCCAGCAGCGACTGGGCGCCATTGTTGGGAAGCGCCTCGGCAACTGGAGTGCCAGGAGTCGTGCTGCTGATGGGCTCGGGTAGCTGAGCCATCCGCAGATCGGGCACACCGGGCTGATCCTGCGCGGACTCCATGAAACTGGGACCGGTCTGCATCATGCCGGTTGGGCTAGCGTAGCGATTTCGCTCCGGCGCGATGTCCATTGCCGACACGCTGGACTCCGCAGGCGCGGCCGTGGGGTAACCGGACGGCACCAGTTGAATGGCGTCGTTCGAGGGCGGCACCGGGTTGGACGGACGCAGTTGCGGCAGCGAACCAGGCGCTTCCTCGCGGTAGCTGCCGTAAGGGCCCTCGGCCGTTGCCGGTCGCACACTTGGATCGATCATCCGCGTGGGCGGTGCGGTGTTCGGCGCCGCGTTCGGGAAGGGATCCACTTGCGACGCGTCGGCGTTTTGCGCCTGCGTCAGTTGGCGACGCACCGAACTAGGCGTGTCGCCGAAGTGGAACAGGGGATAGCGAACGTTGGCTTGCTCGGCTCGCGAAACCAGCTGATCGGCCTGGGCGAGTTCGCCCGCTCCGATAGCTTGTTTCGCCTCGGCGAGCAGCGCGTCGACATCCTGCCTGGACAGGGCGGCTGCTGGGGTGGTGGTGGATTGAGCGGCAGTTGGGCCGGCGGTGCCGACTACCAGACCGAGGCCCAAGAGCATTACGATTCTAGACATCCGTGTCGCGTTCAACTCGACTCTCCTTGTTGCGATGGATCACATCGGCAGCATACCGATCTCCGCGGCCATCCGTGGCTCGGGAACGGTAGTCGATTCCGAAAAGTTCCGGAAGACGTTTTGCGTTTGGTCCTTTGGGTGGCGGACCGAGGAGCAATTGACTGGTAGCATCCGTCGAGCGAATGCTACTACTCACGCAACCACGATCACACCAAGGTTTGGAAAAGGGGTATTCGAAAAGCTAATCGTGCAGTGCCAGCAGCCGACCAATGGCGGCCACCTGTCAATGCACCAAGACAAGCGGGGGCGTATTTACCTGTACGTGGGAAACCGGTCAACACCAGTTTGAAAAAGAAAGAGTATTTTTTCCCAGTGACAGCACTGCCGCCGGCGTTACAGGCGCTCGAAGATCGTGGCAATGCCCTGGCCAACGCCGATGCACATGGTCGCCAAACCGAGTGTTGCGTCGCGGCTTTGCATGGCATGCAGCAGCGTAGTGGTGATGCGAGCGCCGCTGGCGCCGAGTGGATGGCCAATGGCGATGGCGCCGCCGTTGACGTTGATCTTCGACTCGTCGAGTCCCAATCCGCGAATGCAGGCGATCGACTGCGCGGCGAACGCCTCGTTTAATTCCACTAGGTCGATATCGTCGAGTGTCAGCCCGGCCCGCTTTAGTGCTTTTTGCGTGGCGGGCACCGGTCCGGTTCCCATCACGGCGGGATCCACTCCGGCGACGGCCGTCGCCAGGACTTTGGCCATTGGCTTGAGTCCCAGTTCGCTCGCACGCTTATCGCTCATGATCATCACCGCGGCCGCCCCGTCGTTCAGCGGCGAACTGTTGCCCGCGGTCACGGTGCCCATGCCGGGCATGAACGCTGGTTTGAGCGCGGCGAGTGCTTCGAGGCTGGCGTCGGCACGCACGCATTGGTCGCGCTTGCAGAGCACGCGATGGCCCTCTTCGTCGCGGCCCCACACTGGAACGATCTCCGCGTCGAACGCGCCGGCGTCGAACGCCGCAGTCGCTTTTTGGTGGCTGGCCAGGGCGAACTCGTCTTGCTCCTCGCGCGAGATGCCGCCCGACTGCGCGAGGAACTCGGCAGTGACTCCCATCAGCAAGGTGCCTTTGCTGGTGTTCTTGAACAGCCGCGGGTTGAGGTCGACGCTGGCGTCCATCGGAATGTGGTGCATGTGCTCGGTGCCGCCGATGATGTGCACGTCTTCGGCCTCGGCAATGATCGAATGCGCCGCCTGGTTGAGCGCCTGCAGGCTGCTGCCGCAGAGCCGATTGATGGTTGCGCCGCCGGTCTCCACCGGCAGGTCGGCCATCAGGGCGACCATGCGTCCCATGTTGAGTCCCTGCTCGCCCTGCTGCTGCGTGTTGCCGATCAGCACGTCTTCGACGGCCGCCGGTTCGATGCCGGTTCGCTCCACCAGCGCCCGCACCACGGCCGCCGCCAGGTCGTCGCTGCGCACATCGCGAAACATACCTAGCTCGGCATGCGATCGACCAATCGCGGTTCGACAAGCATCAATGACGACGGGAGTAGGCATTGGGGAAGTGGTCAGGATTCGGGGGTCAGGGTTTCGAGAGCCTTAAGCTTCGTAGAACTTCTTGTTTCCCTTGGCGTGCTCGAGCAGCATCTTGGTGGGTTCGTAGCGCTTGCCGAGCGACTTTAGTTGGTCGAGCTTCTCGACAATCGCCGCGGCGCCGATCTGGTCGGCCCAGAAGAACAATCCACCCAAAAACGGCGGGAAGCCAATGCCCATGATCAGCGCCAAGTCGACATCGCGAACGTCCTCGACGATGCCTTCTTCCACCGCGCGGGTGGCTTCGACCAGCATCGGCATCAGTAGTCGATCCGTGAGGTCCTGCTCCTGGCCGGTAGGTTCGGCGAATTCGGCGATGATCGCGTCGGCTTCGGGGCTTGGCTGTTTCTTCCAGCGGCCGCGTTTGTCTTTGTTCCAGTCGAAGAAGCCTTTGCCGTTCTTCTGACCCATCCGCCCGGCCGACAGCAGCTTGTCGACCACGGGCGTGGCCACCACGCGGTCGCTGAACGCATCGTGCAGCAC
This sequence comes from Aeoliella sp., assembly GCF_965227375.1. Taxonomy (NCBI): domain Bacteria; kingdom Pseudomonadati; phylum Planctomycetota; class Planctomycetia; order Pirellulales; family Lacipirellulaceae; genus Aeoliella; species Aeoliella sp. The sequence goes on along the minus strand of NZ_CBDDFX010000002.1, from coordinate 4,684,850 downwards.
CTTGCCTGCGTGCAGGCAGACGTCCAGGCCGACCACGTCGTGCAGTTCGACGGGGCCCATCGGCATGCCGAAGCCTTTGGCGGTGGAGTCGATCGCCTTGATCGAGACGCCTTCGCCCAGCAGCACGGCCGCTTCGTTCATGTACGGCATCAACAGCCGGTTGACCAGGAAGCCAGGGCCGTCGTTCACCACGACCGGGAACTTGCCCAGTTGGCGGGCGAACGCCGCCGCGCGGTCGATGGTCGCATCACTCGACTTCTCGCCGCGGATCACTTCCACCAGCGGCATCTTCCGCACGGGGTTGAAGAAGTGCAGTCCGCAGAACCGCTCGGGGTGTTTAAGCCCCGATGCCAGGGTGGTGATGGGAATCGTGGACGTGTTCGAGCAGAGGATCGTGTTGTCTTTGGCCGTGGGTTCAATCGCCGCGAACAGCTTTTGCTTGATGCCAGTGTCTTCGATGATCGCTTCGACCACCACGTCGCAGGCTCCCAGCTCGGGCGAGTCGGTCGTGATGTCGAGGTGCGGAGTCAGCTCGAGCACCTTGTCGAGATCGGGGCCTTTGATCGTGCGGTCGAAGGTGGCCTCTTTCAGCACCGCTTGTTCACCGGCAGCCAGGGCATCAGGGCGGTTGTCCGACAGCACCACGTCGACGCCGCGCCGCAAACTAACCGCGGCAATGCCCTGACCCATGGTGCCGGCGCCAATCACTCCCAGGCTTTGTTCCTTGGTCTTGAGGTCCGCACCCGCTCCGCTCTTGCTGCGATCTTGCAGGAAGAACACGTTGAGCAGCGAGCGGTTGATCGGCGAACCGAACAGCGGGGCGAACTGCTCCGACTCCATCTTCGAAGCCGACTCTTCGTCGACCATCGAGGCTTCGAGCAGCAGTTCCAACGCCACGACGGGCGCCGGGTAATGGCCGCTGGTCTCCTTTTGAATCATCGCCACCGCGGTCGCGCCGAGGAAAGCCAGTTCCGTCTCCGACATGGAGATCGGTTGCCGCCACTTCTCGCGGTCCGCCAGGTACGCGCCCGACGCTCGGTCGGCGTGGATCATGCGTGCGGCCGCTTCGAGCAGGTTGTCGGCCGCGTGCTCTCCGCCCGGCACGATGTCGTCGGCCAGGCCCATTTTGAATGCTTCTTCGCCGCTGGAGTTGGCGGTGCTGGTGATCATCTCCACCGCGTTGGCCAGGCCAATCATCCGCGGCGTGCGCACCGTGCCACCCCAGCCGGGGAACAAGCCGAGCTTCACTTCGGGGAAACCGAGCTGTGTCTTGGGGTTGTCGGTCACGATCCGCCGATCGCACCACACGGCCAGTTCCAAGCCGCCGCCGACGCAAATGCCGTCGATGCAGGCGACGGTCACGTAGCTGCAAGTCGACAGCCGACGGAACAGCTTCTTTCCTTCGTCGGCGACACCAATAATCACGTCGGCCGGTTCGTCGAGCGACGCGGCGAACTCCTTGAGATCGGCGCCAGCGACGAAGCTGCCGGGTTTGGCGCTGGTGATCACCAGGCCGACGATATCGGTTCGTTCGCCGAGCGCGTCGAGGTGGGCGTCGACTTCTTCGAGTACCTCGCGCGAGAGCACGTTCAGACTGTGATCGCCGTGGTCGAGCGCCAATCGCGCGATGCCGGTCAGCGGGAAGTCGAGCTTGGTGTGTCGGAAAGCCGTCATGGCGCTTGGTTCGACAGAGGTTCTGGCGAGCCGGTCCTCCACGCTCGCCGCTTGTCGCCTAAGGTAACCTACAACGATGGCGGGGACTAGGAGGCGTCCGATTTCTGCGGGGTTTGATTCGCGATGCGGAGTGATTGCCAAGCGGCAGATTGACACTCACGAGAGACTGTGGCCAACTAAGTGGCATGAGTGAGTCGCCCCAAGCTGCCGAAACCGCCCCATCTAACAAGCAGAGCTGGTTGTTCGCTGCGATACTCGTGGGCGTGCTGGCCGTGGTGCTGGTGGTGAATCACTTCATGCAGCAGTCGGTAACCGACGTGCAGACCGACCACGCCACGCAGCCCGCCGGGCCGGTTATCGACCCTGCCGACGGAGTGACGCTGCTCACCGAGGGCGAGCCCAACCTGCCAACGGTCACGGTTGTCTACAGCGATGGGATGGTGGTGCTCGATGCATTGGTGGCAGCCGAGCAGGCCAACGAGCGCTGGAGTTTCACGTACCAGGGCGAGGGCGACTCTGCTTTGTTGATCCGCTTAGCCGGATTGGAGAACGAGGGGGGTGAAGGTCGAAACTGGCTATATGAAGTCAACGGCGAGCTGGCGCAGATGAGCCTGGGCGTCCAACCGGTGCGGCCGGGCGACCGTATCTTGTGGAAATTCGTGACATACGAATAATAGGGAAAGCTGGCCGACAGCTTTTTGAACCTAGTTTAGTAGAGGATTCTGCCGTGCGACGGTACCTGAATAGCGATCACTTGGTATTTGTTCTGTTGGTCACGATTGCCGTGGTAGGTCGCATGGGCCGCCCCGACTGGAACTTCACTCCGGTCGCCGCGACCGCTCTGTTCGCTGGGTTCTACTTTCGCAACCGGTTGGTTGCCGCGATGGTGCCACTGGCCGCGCTGGCGATTAGCGACTTTGCCGAGCCGCTGCACAACAGCCGTTGGGTGATGGCCACCGTGTGGGCAGCGATGTTACTGCCGGCCGCGTTGGGTCCCTGGCTGCGTGGTAGCAAGTCGCGGTTCGAGGCGTTCCTGCGTGGCACGGTGGGCGCGTTGGCCCCGGCCGCCTTCTTCTTCCTCACGACCAACTTCGCTGTGTGGGCGGTGGGACCGGTAGCCGGTGGCAGCTTGATGTACTCGCAAGATCTGTCGGGCTTGGCGGAATGCTACGCCGCAGCGATTCCCTTCTTCCGCAGCATGGTGCTCGGCGACCTGTTCTACATGACGCTGCTGTTCGGCGCTTACGCGCTAGTCACGAGCGCTGTACGACAACCTGAGTCGCCGACCGCTGTTTAGATTCGGTAGCAACTTTGTGACGTAGCCGGACTGGCGAGAATTCGGAAGCAATTGCCGAGTGGTCTGAATTCTTGCGAATCCAGCTACCATCGCGCTGAGAGTTTCGCGAGCTGAGTCCTACGGAGCCGCCGCAGCAGCAGTCTCGGCCGGCGGGGCGTTGCCTTCCATTAGTTCTTCGGCCGCTTCTTCATCGCTTTCCGGTGGTGCCTCCACGGCTTCCACGCCAAGTGCCGCGGTGGTCTCCGCGATCTTGCTGGCCATCTGCTTGACGTGCTCCGTCAGTTGCAGCTCGCCTGTATTGCGATCGGACGCTTCGTCGATCACTGGATCTGCCGCTTCCACCACGGCGTCGAGCATGCCGACGTAGCGGGCGTCTTTTAGTGCCGGCTTCACGGCGTCGATGCCTTTCTTCAGGCCGCTGAGTCGCAGCAGAATCCGCCGTACCTGGTATTCGCTCGGCAGTTCCGTATCACCAGCACCGCCATATCCTCCCCCGAAGTCGCCGCGGTAGCCCCCGGAGATGCCGCCACCGGGCCCCACGATTTCCTCTTCGTACTCCACCGCCCGCTCCTTCTCATTCGCGGCGATGTCGGTGGCCAGTTGCAGCAATGTCTCGACGGTTTGCTTCTCGTCGATGCCGGTGGCCGACTCGTAGGCGGGTTTGAAGCCTTCGAGTTGTTCGGCAATTCGGACCCGCGTGTTGAGTCGCGCCTCTTCATTGCCGATGGCTTTCATCATCGCTAGGTGGACCTTGTTGCCGTCGCCCAGCGCACCAATCTTGCCCAAACCACGAGCCGCCATCACGTTCAACCACTGGGCAACGCTGGGTTGAATGTCGTGCGGAAAGTCTTCCTTCTCGAGCACCGCCAGCAGCGCCGTAGCAGTGGCCGTCTGATTGGCCGCTGGCAAACCTGCCAGCGAACCCGCGTGACGCTCCAAGCCAACCAACGCCCCGACGATTAGCGGAGCCGGCGCCTTGGGGGTGTTGATGCCACCGGAAACGTACTTCGCCAGATACTCGTTCGCTTGGGGAAGTGGCTTTGCGTCGGCGGTTCGACTCCCGTACTGGGCGTCGAGGTCGCCGATCAGCAGCATCGCGTTGTAGCGCACCGCAGGATGATACGAGCCTTTGACAATTTGCGGCATGCCCGCCATGGTCCAGTTGGTCACATCGGCAGCCACCGTTGCATCGGCGGAACGCAGGAAGCTGCGAACGAAGTCGCTTCGCAACTTGGCGAGGTTGCTCAAGGATGCTGCATCATTCTGCGTCATCAGAGGCAGGTAGTAGGCCTTGATGAACTTCTCGAAGTTGGCCTTTTGTTCGGCATCGCCGGTTGGTCTCTTGGCGTAGCTCCGCGCGCGGGTCAAGCTCATCGCCGGATTGCCGACCTTCAGGGCATCGAACTGCGCCACTGCGTGCGGCGCGGCGACTACGGTGGCCACGAGTGCGAGCGAGAAAAACAACCGACCAGGCATAGCGCGAGCGATAAAGTGGCGAGCAGGTAGCACGGCAGTTCCTTGAACAGGAGCGCCTGCCGAGGCGTTGTCGCCATGGGGGCAGGCACGATAAAGTGAAAAATGGCAACCACTTGCGCCGGTTGCCACTCCTTCCAGACTAGCAACCGAACCGCCTAAAATCAAGAATTGAGCCTGGACGTATCCCTCGCCACGCGACGCCGGGGGGTACGAAAAAGCCGGTTCTAACAGCAAATCGCTGGACCCACCTCGTATTATTGCGGACTCTATCGCTCTCATGACACTCATCTACTACAACCCTCAGGTTCTCGAGCACGACACCGGCACCCACCCGGAGAACGCCGGCCGGCTGCGGGCGGTGTCCGAGTACCTCGATGCGCACGACCTCTGGCGGGGCGACCGAGTCGACGCCTGGCAGCCCGCTGAGTTGCAACTAGTCGCCCGGGTGCACGACGCCACGTACCTCCAGGGCATCGCGCAACTGGCCGCCCGCGGGGGCGGTTCTCCCGACCCCGATACGATCGTCTCGCCCGACTCCTACCAGGTGGCGATGCTCGCTGCCGGGGCGGCCGTCGATGCGGTCGAGCGCGTCGTAAGTGGCCAGGCGAAGCAGGCGCTGTGCCTCACCCGACCGCCAGGCCACCATGCAGTGCGCAACCGCGCGATGGGCTTCTGCCTGGTGAACAACGTGGCCGTGGCCGCTCGCGCGGCCATCAAGCAGCATGAGCTTGATCGCGTGCTGATCGTCGACTGGGACGTGCACCACGGCAACGGTACCCAGGACCTGTTCTACGACGACCCACGCGTGGCGTTCTTCTCGATCCACCGCTCGCCGTTCTACCCGGGCACCGGGGCGGCGGACGAAACGGGCACCTGCGACGGTCTCGGCGCGACGCTCAACTTGCCTATGGCATTTGGCACGTCACGCGATCGCTACCTGGCGGAGTTCGCGCACGAGCTGAGCGACTTTGCCGATCGACACAAGCCGCAACTCGTGCTGGTGAGCGCGGGCTTCGATGCCCATCGGCTCGATCCCGTCGGTTCACTCGGATTGGAAAGCGAAGACTTCGAGTCGCTCACCTTCGCCGTGCAAGACGTCGCCGCGGCGCATGCCGACGGACGCATCGTCAGTTTGCTGGAAGGGGGATACAACCCGGAGATGTTGTCCGAGAGCGTGGGCTTTCACCTGGCTGCGCTGCGTGAGCGCGAGGCAGACTAAAATGCTGCTGAAGAATTGCTTCGTCCACTCATCCCTCTCCCACTTTGCAGGGAGAGGTAAGGAGAGGGGCCGACAAAGTCAGCCGAAGCAATTCTTCGGACCTCGTAAGCCTTACTCGTCGCCAAACACGCGGGTGCTCTCTTCCTTGCGAATCGGCTGGGCGATGTCGTCGGTGCGAACTTCGACCAGCACGCGTTGATCGCCGGGCTTCTTGCCCTGCACGTCCACGCGGTACACCGTGTCGGCCTTCGGCGCGAGTCGCGCCAACGGCTCGAACACTACGCCCTCGGCTTCCACGTGATGACGTGTCTCGCCTTGAGCACCAGTGACGGTCATGCCCGCGGGGATCAGAGCGGTCACCTGCACGTTGGCGGCCGCCTTCGAACCCTGGTTTACTACGCGAATCTCGTAGCTCGTCGAGCCGCCGACCTCGATCGGGTCTTGGGCGTCGTGCACTTCGAACATGATGGCTGCCAAGCCTTCGATCCGCACGGGCTGCGTGGTGCGATCTTCCAAGCCTTCGCGAGCGCGGCCTTCCACTTCAATCGAGTGATCACCCGACTGAATCGGCATGGCAACGAGTTCCACGCTGCCCTGCTGACCTTCCGGCAGTTCGGCCAGCGACCAGTACACGCTGTGCGTGGCCGAGTCGTACTCTCCCAGGTTGTTCGCCCGCACAAACTGCATGCCCTTGGGCAGCTTCGTGACGAGCTGGATGTCCTTCGCCGGTGCAGTGCCGGGGTTGTCGACACTCACGGTGTAAGTGGCTTGCCGTTCGAGGTAACGTCGCGACGGGCCATCGACCGACACGGCCAACGCCGGCGAGATCACTTCGAACTCCACCTCTTGTTGTACCTGCAAGTTCCCATCGGCGCGGGCGGTGAGCACGTTGGTCACCGCGCCCGGCTTCTCGGCGGTCAGCACCAGTTCCATGCGGCGAGTCTCGCCGGCGCGGAGTGTGCCGACTTCCAGTTCCAACGCGGGGCCAGCTTGGTGACGGACGTTCTCCGGCACGTTCTCCAGCAGCATCACGTTCGTGGCGTCGCCGGTGCCCGGGTTGTGCAGTTCGATGGTGATCCGTTGCTGACGACCGATCAGCACCTGGTTGGGTGCACTCATACGCAGCGCGAGTTGCGGTCGCGTACAGCGGGCCTTGGCCGATGCGTGCGAAGCAAACGTTACCTTCGCAACGCTGCCAATCTCGCCTTCGGCGGTGGGCATCAGTTCGACTTCCATCGTTCGCTCTTCGCCGGGCGAAAGCGTGCCGAGCTGCCAGGCGAGGGTCGAACCGCTCGCTTCGGCTTGCGGTTGGGCGTCGACGAGCCGCGTGCCCTGCGGCACTTCGTCTTCCACCACCACGTTGTCGGCCGGACGCTGCCCGATGTTGCGGACTTTGATCACAAACTTGCACTCCTTGCCAACCTGAATCTCTTCAGGAGCAAATTTCTGCAGCACCAGCGAAGGACGCTGCGCACCTTCCAAGGCGCGTTCGCCCGGTCGGCCGGTTCCTTCGTCGATCGCTGCGCCGCCCGGCATAGTGGCCGGCTGCGAGGTGAACGAGGGCTGCGATTCATAACTCGGTTCTTGACTCGGTGAGGCGTTGTACGCGTCCATCGGCGCCGGGGTCGGCTCGGGTGCGTTGAACGCATTGCCAGCAGCCGGTTCCGAGAATCCACCACCATCACGGTAGTCGGGCTCCGCGGCGATGATCGGCTCGACGGGCGCCGACTGAATGGGGGCCGCTTCCAACGGCGCGGCTTCCATCGGTGCTGCTTCCATTGGTGCCGGTGCGTAGCGATCGTTCATCGGCGCTGCAGCGAGGGGCTGCGCGGCCATCGGTTGTGTGTTGTTGAACTCCGCCGGTTCAGGCGGTGCTGCGGCTGCGCGGAGCGGGTTCTCCCCGGCCACTGGTGCTTCTGCGGGAGCCGGCATCTCGCGATAGCCACCTTGCGACTCTGCAACCGGCATCGCCGGCGGAGCCGAGAACGCGCTCTGGGCCGCCGCGTTGTTCGCCGGCAGTGCTTCGGCATCGCCCACTGGTGCACCGCTGCCAAACGGACTGCTGCTGTCGGCACTGCCGCGAAGCGGGTTGCCCTCGGCCAGCGGCTCCGCGACCGGCAAACTCCCCATCGGCGATTGGCCACGCGCGACGAGCTCGCCAGCGCCGTGCGGTTCTTCCGACATCTCGGTCGACGGTTCGTCCGCCATTTCATCCATCGCTGGCAGCGGAGGCATCGGAGCCACTTCTGCCGGTTTGTCGTTCATCGCATAGCGATCACCCGTCGGAACTTCCGGCAAGGCGTCGAAGTCCGGCGTCGGCGCGACGGGCAAACTCGTTGCTGCGTCGTCGGCGATCGGTTGTTCGGCGTCCGCCTGTGCGACCGTGCCTTGGTCGCGCTTAAACGCGCTGGCCAGATCGCTGAGCGTGTCGTTGCCTTCTTCTTGTTGTGCCGACTCGAACCCTTCGGATAAGTCGTTCTGCGTTTCCTGGCTCAGCGTGCTGCCGTTGCCGCTGAACCACAGGAATCCTCCCACGCCGGCTCCGGTCATCAGGCTAGTTGCCAGGAGTGCTGGAAGCAGTACACGACGTCGCGACTTCGGTTTCGACATGGCTGAAGTTCCCAATTCCGTTGGGTCAGTTGGAATACACGGATTCCGCGCAGACGGTCCATCGCCGCGCGAGTTGCTGCAGCGGGTAGTAGCAAATTCCCCACACCCGCTAAAGAGCGATTCCCTCCGAACTGCTAGCACGGTGCAAAATCTTCCCGAAAGCCCCCAATGAGTTTTGTCGCACTACTGCGACAAAACGATTGCACGTAACTTGTTTCACCACAAGCACTTGGAATTGTCGCACCACCAGAAAATGCAACCCCTGCGACAAAACCCCCCTGAAGCACCAACCTAGCGGCCGCGGATCGCAGAAATCCATCTGACGGAAGCCACCCGAGTTGTTGCTCCCGGTTGCCCGCAGGTGCGACAAAACCCCGTGAGCACGATCAATCGGATCGCCAAGTCGCCACTCATTTAGAGCCACCCAAATTGCCAAAGAACCGCCGGCGCACCGGCCGGCACGTCCATTAGATCAGACGGGTGTACGATTACTACCGCGATTCTTTGCCAAGTTAGGTCGAGAGGCGTAGGCGAGGAATGATTGATATTCCCAGTCACGTCATCTACGATCCCATTGCGTGCTATCATCGCCAAACCAAACTGCACCGCCATGTGTTCATCCACTACCGCTCGCGTTGAGAGCTGTCTGGTTCGACTTCGGCTTGGCGAGCAGCCTGCGCGCGATGAGTTGATTGGGCTCGCCAACGACCGTCTGCTGCGACTTGCGCATCAGATGATTAAGAGTTTTCCCCGCGTCGAGCGCTGGGAGTCGGCCGACGACGTGCTGCAGGAAGCACTAGTTAGGCTACACAAGTCGCTGGAGGTGGTCGAAGTGCACGACGCTCGCCACTTCTTTCGGCTTGCCGCCCAGAAGATTCGTTGGCAGCTACTCGATCTGGCGCGACGGTTTGGCGGCCAGGGAGGCATCGACGCGAATCACGCGTCGCATCGTCCCGACGTCGGCGCATCGACTGGCGACGTTGCGCCGCAGCCAGCCGATCTCACCCATGAGCCCGGGCGCCTGGGCGATTGGAGTGAATTCCATGAGGCCATCGAGAGGCTGCCCGATGCAGAGCGGGAGATCGTCGATCTACTTTGGTACGATGGCCTGACGCAAGAAGAGGCGGCCGAGGCAGTTGGCGTCAATGTACGAACCGTGAAACGTCGGTGGCGTGCGGCGCGCCTTGCCCTGCACCAGATTCTTGGAGAGAGTCCTCTGACTGGCTGACAACCTGCATCCTCTGGAGCTACCTGATGTCCAGTGAAACGCAAGTCGACGATCTGCTCGACCGCTGGGAAGACGCCCGCGGCCGCGGTGAGCACCTCTCGCCCGAAGAACTCTGCCGGGAGTCTCCGGAACTGCTCAGCGAGGTTCGCGACAAAATTGCTGCGCTAGAGCAGATGGACGCGAAGCTCCACCTCCGTGAGTTGGTCGACTCCGGCAAGACCGAGGCCTTTCACTACACGCCCAAGAACGCGCTGCCCATCCGCTGCCCTCACTGCAATACAACGACTCAGGTGGCGGTCGATACCCGCGTGGACGAGGTGGTTTGCGACGGCTGCGGCAGCACTTTCAGCCTCAAGCCGCGCGAAGGCGACGGCCCCGCACTCTTCAACATCGGGCAGTTCGAACTGATTAGCCGCTTGGGCGTCGGCGGATTCGGAAGTGTCTGGAAAGCCCGCGATCTGAATTTGCGACGCGACGTGGCAATTAAGCTGCCCAAGCGAGGGCAGATGTCCGACACCGAGATCGAGTTATTCCTTCGCGAGGCCCGCTCTGCCGCGCAGTTGAGGCACCCCAATATCGTGCGAGTGCTCGAGATCGGCCGCTTTGAGGACTCGGTGTACATCGTCAGCGAGTTCATCGATGGAAAGCCGCTCAGTGAATGGCTGAACGCCCAGCCGTGCGACAGCCGCGAGGCCGCACAGATCATGGACAAGATCGCGCGAGCGGTGCACTACGCCCACGAAGAAGGCATCGTTCATCGCGACTTAAAGCCCGGCAACATCTTGATCGACGGAGCCGGCGAGCCTCACGTGCTTGACTTCGGCCTGGCGAAGTGGACCGAGGAAGAGCTTTCACTAACCTTGGCCGGCAATCCGTTGGGCACACCCGTGTTCATGCCGCCGGAGCAAGTGGAGGGCGAACTCGCGAAGATCGACCGCCGCAGCGACATTTACTCCCTGGGTGCCACGTTGTTTCAGATGCTCACCGGCGAGCCAGTATTCCGCGGCACTCGCTCGCGAGTCTACTCGCAAACACTCGAAACCGATCCCCCCTCCGCCCGCAGCCTGAACGACCGGGTGCCGCGCGACCTCGACACGATCACCGAAAAGTGCTTGCGCAAGGAGCAAGTTCAACGCTTCCAAACGGCCGCCGAGTTGGCCGACGAACTGGAGCGGTACTTGCGTGGCGAACCGATCAGAACTCGCCCCGTCGGCATGGCAACCAAGGTGGTGAAGTTTGCCAGGCGCAAGCCGGCAGTGGCTTCGTTGATTGTACTACTTGTTGCATTGGCGGTGGGTGGGCCGGTGGTAGCACTGGAGCAATCGCGATTGAGGGCAGACGCCGAATTTGCAACTCAAATTGCGACGGATCAAACCAAGATCTCGAACGACGAAAGAGGCAAAGCGGAGCGGCGGTTGGAGTATGTGCGAAGAAATGTCGAGCTCTTAGGGGTCGTCTTCGATCGAGTCACAATAGAGCCGCTCGGGCAAAGCGATAAACAACTGCGTAGTCAACTTGGTGTTCTGTTCGCTCAGGCCTCCAAGAAGTTGCCTAGTTTTGCTGACGATCCACTCTTAGCAAAAGACATGCAACTTGTGTACGCCAATGCTCTTTATTCACTTGGGCATGTGGAGGAAGCCCATGCAATCGATACTGAAACTTTTGGTATGCTTGAGCGAACGCTCGGATCTAACGATCTTGAGACATTAAAAGCCCTGCACAATCTAGCGATGTCGAATGAGGCTATTGGCAACCGAAAGGTAGCAATCGAGCAGATGAGAAGCGTGTATCGCTCAAGGCTAGCGCAGCTCGGAGAAAGGCACCCAGATACGCTGGAAGCTATGCGAAATCTAGCAGCGCTACTCGGCCAGGGCAGACGGCACGCCGAGTCGCTACGATTCGCCAAGTCGGCGTTTGAATTGCATCTAAGTGTTCTTGGACGCGAAGACGCGCGGACTATCCACAGTATGCGGCTCTTGGCAGCCAACGAGTATGCGGCGGAGAACTACAGTCGAGGACTGGAGCTTGCGGAGCAGGCTTTCGAATCTCTCGAGGTGAGCCGTGGCGCGACTCATCCAGCCACCATAAACGCATTGCAGATACAGGCCGGCTGCCTCGCCAAGCTTGGCCGTCTTCAGGAAGCTCTGGCAATTGACCGCAGAGTTGTGAGAGTCCATCAAGTCGAATTGGGCGCCGATCATCCGGTAACTCTGGGCAGCATGGCCTCGCTAGCAGAGACTCTCTATGCAACTGGGCTCGATGAAGAGGGACTCGAAATGGAACGCCAGGTCTGTGAGCAACTCGAAGCACGACTGGGGCTAACTCACGCGGACACAGTGGAAGCTCTTCGCAACTTCGGGATTCGCCTTCATGGGAAAGGGGAGTTTGTGGAGGCGGTCCGCTGTTTCGAGAAACTTGCTAGAGCCATCGAGAGCCAGAGCACCGTAGACATGGATACCCTTGCTCTCAAGATCGCCACACAGATCTTGTTGGCAAAGTCGCGCACCGCGTTGTTGCATCAGGAAGCAGCTACGCGGAACGAGGCAGGTGATGGAAGCATCGACGGGAGGCAACCTAGTAAGAATTAGGTCCCAGGAACCGACGCCAACGGAAGGAGGCAATTGCGATTTGTGCATTGCCGCACTTCGAAAGGTTCAACTTGACACCCCACGGGTATTTGGGGCACATTTCCACTCCTCTGTCCCCTCTCCGCCCCTCCCCCCGCTATGCATCTTGGGTGGTCAGTTCCACCCAAAGTTGCCGGCGGCGGTCGTCGGCTCTGCTACGCGGCCATTTCTTAGGGGACATGCTATGTCGGGACAGAACGGACAATTTGCGCGGGTAGGTTCTAACGGGGTTTCCGAGGCTGAAACTGCGGCGCGAGACGAGCTCCTGCAGCGGGAGCTACTGATGGAGCGCACGGTCGACCTCTTGATTCAAAAGGCCAAGGTTGGCGAACTGTGGCCCGATGTCTACGAGAGGGCGCTAGCCGTATTGGAGTCGCTACCGCTGCCGACAAGCGAGTTCGACCTCGCCTCTCGCCGACTCCGCAACGCCCTGGCGTACGCGGCCAGTGGAGAGTTTGGCGCTGCGGCTTTCGAGTTGCGAATGCTGCGAAGCCAACTCGGGTGAAGACTCTGACGGACTGTAGATTGACGCAAACCCTTGTACTCGGCCCGCACTCAACACTCATGATTGGCCGAGCCCAATCGTTTCGACAGCCGTTGGCCGCCTAGTAGCAGTCCGCCCAGCAGCAGCAGTACGCCGGCGGCCGGTTCAGGCACCTGGCTAAAGGCGGCCAGCGGTGCGTTGGTGGCACCGAAGTTGGCTTTCCACACCAGGTAGTCTCCCTCGTCGACGAAGCCCGAGTTGTCGTCGGTGCTGCCGGGTGGCAAGATCGACTCGGGGGCTCCAAGGCTGTTTCGCCACACGGTGTAGTCGGCCAAGTTCACGGTGCCGTCGTTGTTGTAGTCCCCAAGGATAGTTTGAGAAATCTCGACTACGGTGAGTTGGACGTTGGTCGGGTTGTAAACGACGTCCCAACCCAAGCCAGGATCGAGCGCGGCCGTGCCGAAGTCTGCGGTGTCAAATTCACTCACGATGCTTGCGGCGGTGAAGATCGTAAACGCGTCGCCCAGGCCGGGAGTGAATCCGCCGATTAGCGACACTTCCAACTCGCCGCCGAGTTGTGCGATGCCGGTGAGCGCCATGCGGTCGAACAGGTTGAGCCCCGTTCCCTGTAGCTCGATCTCCAACACGCCGCTGGCCGTTTGTTGAAAGTCTTGCCCGGAGGTTTGGCCGGGCGAGGATCCGAGCTCGAGCCGGCCATCGTTCTGCACGAGCACGTCGACGTCCGCGCCGTCGAGCAGCGTGAGCGTGCGACCGGCCGTGTTGACCAGTGCACCGCCGCCCGAGAACGCGGCGCCGGATTCGACCTGGGTATTGCCATCGAGCATCAGGTCGCCATTGAGCGTGATGATGCTGGTCGACTCGAAGCGAGCGCCGTTGACTTCCAGGGTCGAGGTACCGCCCCCGGCAACTGTTACGGCGCCACCGAAGTCGGTCGCCTCGGCGGAGCGGTAGACGCCACTGGTGAGCATGACCGTCGAGGTGGAGCCGAAGTGGAGTGCGAAGCCGACCGTTTCGACCGTCGCGTTGTTGGCGAGCACCTCGCCGTCGTAGTTGAAGTTGGCGTTGTCGCGGAGTTCGAGCGTGCTGCCGCCTACCGCACGGAGTGATCCGGTGCCGGCGACGCCGTGCCAGTTGTTGTTGTTCGCGGCCGTATCGACGACCAGCGTGCCGCCGCCGGAGCTTCTGAGGATGGAGTCGTTAACCACGCGAGCGGAGACGAGCCCTTGGCCGCTGACGAGGCCATCGTTGGTGAGCGTAGCGCCGGTCAACTCGCCGCCCAGCAGCTCGGCCATGGAGTCGGCGGCGAGCGTCCAGGCGTTGGCTACGTTCAACACGCCGTCGCTGTCGGCGGTGCCGATCGTTCCAACGTCGAGAATCGCACCGCCCAGGGTCAATGTTCCGTCGTCGGCCCGCAGCTCGGAATCGGCGCCATCGAAGTCGATGTCGGCGTCGATCGTCCCGAAACCGTGCAGTGCTTTCTCATTGGGCGCGGAGAGTTCACCCACGCCGTTGATGGAGCCACCCTCGAGTCGGTTCACGCTCACCAGGTCGCCACCCCGCAAGCGGAGGTTGGCCGCGCCGTCGACGAAGTTGATGTTGCCAGTCGTGCCGATTACCAGCCTGGCGTCGGTGCGGCTGAGGCCATCGACGTTCATCTCGCCATCCATGTTCAGGTCGGCTCCGGAGAGGAACGTGGTGAACGAAGCACCGCCGTTGACGTTCATCACACCCCGGTCGTTGATCGTCCACGAGTCGTTCGGATCATCAAGGTTGACGCTGAGATCGGCGCCGAGAACCGAGTTGATCGTCAGATAGCTTCTGTCAGGGTTGGGGATGATCACCGACCGACCGTATTCGTCGATCGCCGCCGCGTTGATTGTCAGCGGAGCGTCGATCGTGAAGTCGGGTGCACTGAGCAGGATCACCGTAGCACCGCCGCTGTCGAGACCCACGGTGCCGCCGCTGAAGTTGAGCGTTGTCGGTTCGTTCACCTGGCCGCCGGAGAAGAAGACGTCGCCGGGGCCGTCGAACTGGGCATTCTCAGCGCCGTCGACCGAGTTGAAAGTCGAAAAACCGAGCACCGCGAGCGTCGCCCCCGCGGCAACGTCCAGCTCGGCGTCGGAGTTCCATGTCACTGGCACGTTGATTTGCGAGGTGCCGCTGCCCTCGACGCGGATATCGGCGTCGTTCGATTGCGAAATGATGGCATCGTCGCCAACCACCATGGCGCTGCCAGTGAGTGCGGGGGTGCCGCCGCCAGTGTTGTTGAGCGTCAAGCGGCGCTCCATGGTCCACGAGCCATCCGCAACCGTCAGGTCCAGCTCACCACTGTTGAGTGTCAGGAAACCATCTGCCCGGTCATTGCCCTCAAAGCTGTCGAGGTTCAGGTGCAGCTCGCCTCCGGCCTCGACCGTGATGACGTTGGTGTTGGCCCCGCCACCGTCGAAGTCCATGTCTTCGTCATTGATCACCACGGTTGCCCCGGGCCCGACGGTCAGGCTTGCCTCGGTGCCGATCATCTGGAAGTCGACGCCCGGGTTGATCGTGGCGTCCTGGTTGAAAATGATGTGCCCATTGTTGGCGATTGTCCCGCCGTTGGCGGTGAAGGTGGTATCGATCTGCAAGGTGCCATCCGAGTCGACAATCTCCAGCACTGTCGGCCCCACGGTGTTGTTCATCGTGATCGCCCCGCCTTGCAGGTATGCCACGCCGGCAGGAACATCTGGTATCAGAGGAGGACTCCCCGCGATAAAACCGTTGTCGACGGTCATGGTACCAGAGAAAGTCCAGGCGTCTTCGATGTCGAGCGTCGCGCTTTGTGCAAGTTCGATCACGCCATCGAAAGAGTCTTCGAGCTGGATGTCGATGTCGAGCGTTTGATTGCGTGTGACATTCACAGCGCCGTTACCGCCAACGCCGTCGAGATCGATGCGTGCGTCGGTGTCGATGGCCGCCAAGGTAAGGGTTCGCGCTGTGGGCGCGACGTTGCCAAGTATGAATCCATCGAATACCGAGCCGGGGCGAATCACGCCGTCGTTCACAAAGACGGCCGTTGGCGACGCGATCCCGTCGCCGTTGCGAATCAAGTTTTGGCCCGCGAGGGTGCCGCCCACTCCGATTTCGAATGCACCCACGGTGCTGGGATCGATGAACGACGTGAAGCCAGCATTGGCGAACGTGCTCCCGCTGTCCACCGTGATGTTGTAGGCGGAAAGCGATGTCGGGGGTAGACCGACCAGGTTGCTTTCGCCAACGCGTAGGATAGTCCCCGAGCCTGCGAGTGCGATGTCGCCATTGACGTCGAGGAAGTAGGTTTCGGTATCCAGTTCGATGCTGCCGGACAAGTCGAGCGACAGAATCTCGTTGTCCATCGCCATTTCCACATGGTTGTTCGTGTTGAACACGGCGGAGTCGGTCGGATCTGGCTCGTCGGCCGGGCTCCAATTGAAGGGGTCCGCGTCCCAAGGGTCGTTTCCGCCTACCCAGTCGTTCGCCGCACATCGTAGCGGCAGTGTGCCGAGGGCGAGAAAAAGTACAACACAACCAGTTCGCAGCATGATCGTTGCCTCCAATCGGTGCCGTTCGAGCCACATAGTGCCGGCAGCGAGAAGGGGCTCGGCTGCTGGTGGGGAATTCCTATGAGAAGGAAATCAAAGAAGCCGGTAATCAGCCGCCACAGATGAACGGCAATTCTTGGTTTTTTCTGCAGATTCTCTTCGACGCCAGCCGTCCCCACGCGGGGGGTGAGTGCAGTATCGGTTCGACCCGCAGCAGAAATTGTGGCCAGACACCCTGCTACCGACGCTCCTGTACCAATCGCCGTGCGCCAAGAGACAATAGCTCTTCCCCCACCCGTTTTCCGATGGCTACCGCATCGTCCACCGCTCCCGACTGCTCAGCCGCGAGGCACTCCGTGCCGTCCGAGCTAAGGATGCGCGCGACCAAACTCAACTCACCTTTCTCAACCGTCGCGTGCGCGCCGATCGCGGCCAGGCAGCCGCCTTCGACGTAGGCGAGCATCGTTCGCTCGGCGATTACCGCGGCGCGGGCGGTGGGGTCGTTTAGTGGAGCAAGACGCGCGAGTGTTTCGGTGTCGTCGGCGCGGCATTCGATGCCCAGAGCGCCTTGGCCGGGCGCGGGGAGCATTTGGTCGAACGGGATCTGCTGGGCGATCCGCTCTTGGAGGCCCAACCGCGTCAGACCAGCGGCGGCCAGGACCAGGGCGTCGTAGTCGCCGGCGTCGAGTTTTCGCAGCCGCGTGTCGACGTTGCCGCGGACGTCGAGCAGTTGCAAGTCGGGACGGATTCGCAACAGCTGCGAGCGCCGCCGTAGGCTGCCAGTTCCCACTCGTGCGCCCTGAGGCAATTCGTCGATCGAACGGGCGATGCCGGACACCAGTGCATCGGCCACCACTTCGCGCTCGGGCACGGCGGCCAGCGTGAGTTTCTCGACCGGCGTGGTCGGCAGGTCTTTCAAGCTGTGCACCGCGAGATCGACTTGGTCAGCAAGTAGCGCGCGTTGGATCTCCTTGGTGAACAGGCCGACCGTGCCGATCGCGCCCAGGTCGTGCGACTGGTTGGCGTCGCCGGTAGTGGTAATCTCGACGATCTCGACTTGGTGGCCGAGTTGCGTGAGCCGCGCGGCGGTCCAGTCGGCTTGCCAGCGGGCCAGCTTGCTGCCTCGGGTGCCTAGTCGCAGCACTCGCTCTGCCACGTGTTCCTCACTCCGTGTGCTGGGGGGTGTTCGGGCCGGCCGGCGGATGCGCCGAGTCGGGCAGGATCAGTCGGTCGCGCTCTTCGACGTCGGTCGCTACTTGCCCTGGCGGTACCACCACGCCGCAACTGACGATGAACTGGATCGCTTGATCCATGGTAATGTTCAAGTCGATGGTCTCGCTCTTACGAACCGTCATGGTAAACCCGGTGAACGGCATCGGCGAGGTGGGCACCAGCACGCTGAGCACCGGCTCGTTGGCAGCCGCGCGAATGTCGAGCATGCTCTCGCCGGTCACCATGGCCAGCGTCCAGATGCCGCGGCGGGGATACTCGATGGCCACCACGCGGGTGGCTTTGATCGTGGTGTCGGAGAACATGAAGTCGGTCACCTGCTTGACCGACGAGTAAACCTTACTCACCAGCGGCAGCCGCGTGATGAGGCGCTCCAGCTGCCCCCACATGAACCTGCCCACGCCGGCAGCGAGGAACTTGCCAAGCAGGTACAACACCAGGATCAACACGCACACGAACACCGGGACGACGAACCAGCGATTGAGGTACTCCTGGTCGATGTACCTCTCGTAGATCTCGTCGGCATCGAGGCGGTCGATTAAACGGCCGTCTGACCTGCGTACCACCTGATATACATCAAGAGGGATATACAAGCCGTCTCGAGTCTGCTGGTAAGGCTTGGTGTCGATCAGGTAGTAGTCGACCTTGCCATCGTCGATGGGCGTAGCGTCGGCCGAAGGGGGCTGGATGTCCGTGGCGTAGGACATCAGCGCCGAGCGAGCGGTCTCCTCCATCGGCTCGAGCATGTACGTGATGACCGTGTTGAATACCCACACGAAGATCACGATCGTCAACAGCGGTGGTAGAAGCACCGCCAGCCCGCGCAGCACCGCACGGCGAAACGGATCGAGTGGCCGTTTCGGCGGTTGCAGGCTGGATTGCATCGGAGCGGCCATGGTCACCACGCAAGGGAGGGGAAGGCTTCAGGACGGGTGCGCGGGGGAGGCTTCTTACCAGATCGTCCAACCCACGCCCCGCCGCAGCACTATTCTCCCGACAAATCGGGCGTTGGCAAGCGCGGACGTCGGTGCGGCGCTAACGATCCGAATAACTGCGCGCCACGGCCACCACAGTCACCTTGGCGGCGCCCGCTATGCGGAGCGCACGGGTCGCCTGCGTAACAGTGGCGCCGGTTGTGAGGATGTCGTCCACTAAAAGCACGTGCGCCGATTGTAACTTGTGTCCCGCCGCGACGCGGAACGCCCCGCGAACATTCGCCTGCCGGTCGGTAGGGGACAGTTGGAATTGCGGCACCGTATACCGGCGTCGCACCAACAGCCCGCTGGCGAGCGGAACGCCCAACTGCTGGGCGATCACACTGGCCATGGTCGAAGGCGAGTTGGTCATCCGACGAAGCCGCCGCCGCCAGTGCATCGGCACCGGGCAGACGACATCCAACTCCGCCGCGCGCAGCGCTTCGCCGTGCCGCTCGAGCAAGCGATGCGCCAGCGCCACAGCCACTTGCTCGCCGGTCGGCTTCTTGGCGCGGAGCAACTGCTCGCGAAGCAAACCATCGTACGGCGCGAGCGTCACCGCCCGGTCGTAGCGCGTCTTCTCACCTCCGCAATGGCCGCATGTCTTACCCTCTTCGATCGGATGAGGTACCGCCGCGCCGCAGCCCGGGCAGTAGGGCGGAAAGAACTCTTGAAACTCTTCCAGGCAGGTCCAGCAAAACGCCGCACAGGTCGCTTCCGGGATCGCCTCCCCACACACTACGCACGCTGGCGGGAACAACAGCTCCAACAACCGCGCACGACACGTCGCGGCAAAACGGGGCAGGGAAAAAGGCGATCGAGTCATACCATGGAGGCCAGTTTGCGAGGTGCTAGCATTGTAGTTCCACTTGCGCCTTGGGTGCAGGAGTTTTTGCACCCAATCTTGACTCGGCGTGCATGCATCCACTACTGTCCGGCGTCTTTGCCCCCCGCCTGTGAGCCGTGTGAGCCATGCTGCGAATCGTCGATCGATACTTGTTGTGGCAGTTCGTGCAGATCTTTTTGATCTGTTACATCAGCCTCACGGGGCTGTTCGTGGTGATCGATGCGTTTCAGAACCTCGACGACTTCAGCCGGGTCGCCAAGGAGATGAACCAGTCGTACGCCCACGTAATGCTCGAGTATTACGGGTACAAGTCGATCTACTTCTTCGAGATCATTAGCGGTGTGCTGCCGTTGGTGGCGGCCATGTTCACCATCACCTGGATTGAACGCTACAACGAAATGACCGCCCTGATGGCGGCCGGCGTGTCGCGGTTGCGCGTGCTGCGGCCGGTGATCGTTGCGGCGGTGATCGTCTGCTTGATGGCCGCGGCGAATCGCGAAGTCGTGCTGCCACAGATTCGTGAGAAATTGGCCTCAGACGCCAAGAACTTGGGCAGTAACCGCGCCCAGGAGGTTGCGTCGCGACAGGACACGCAGACCGGCATTCGCATCGACGCCGAAGAAGCAGTGTCGGCTACGCAAACACTCTCTGGCGTGAGCTTGATTCTGCCCTCCAAGCTTTCGAAGTACGGCAAGCTGGTGTACGCCAGCGAGGCTACGTACCAACCGGCCGACGGAGCCAAACCCAGCGGCTACCTGCTCAAAGGCGTCGTGACGCCCAAGCACCTTAGCCAGCGCCCTTCGCTGCTGCAGGACGATCAGCCAGTGCTGGTCATGCCCTGCGACGCAGGCTGGCTGAAGGAAGATGAGGTGTTCCTGGTGAGCAACGTCGACTTCGAACGACTGCTGGCCGGCACCGCGTGGCGACAACACGCTTCCACGTTGGAACTAATCGACGAACTGCAAAGCCCGAGCGTCGATCTGGGTAACGACTTGCGCGTCGAAGTGCACTCACGACTGGTGAAGCCGATGTTAGATTGCACGCTGTTGTTCCTCGGGCTGCCATTGGTGGTCACGCGCGGCAACCGCAATCTCTACCTCGCGGTCGGTTTGGCGGCGCTGGTGGTAGCGGCCTACTTTGCCGTAACGATTGGCTGCCAGTCGCTCGGCAACTCGGGCTGGATCCGCCCGACACTGGCCGCGTGGCTACCTCTGATCATCTTCTGCCCCATCGCGGTGTACCTGGCCGATTCGCTCCGTCGATGAGCGACGTATCGCCTGTAGCACCTAGCGCAAATAACGTGGTAGGCTATAGGTAGTGGCCAAGTGGCGAGTGGCAAGTAACCATTCGCGTGCGGCCACTCGACACCTGTCACTAGCTTCATGTCCGACTGGCAACAAAACCTCTGGGATGCCGTGGATCGTCGTGCCGACGAGTTGGTGGAGGTGCGCCGTCACTTGCATCAGTATCCCGAGCCGAGTAACGAGGAATACGCCACGAGCGAGTTCCTGCAGATGCGACTAGCCGAGCACGGGATCACTTCAGTCGTGCCACGGCATCGGCGGGGTGTGATTGCCGATAGCGAGGACCAATCCGCGCCGCGCCGCATCGGTGTGCGGGGCGACATCGATGCGCTGGTGCTCAAGGACCAAAAACAGGTCGACTATCGCAGCCGTAACGAAGGCGTAATGCACGGCTGCGGCCACGATGCTCACGCCACCTGCGTGTACGGAGCGATCATCGCTTTGGCCGAGTTGGCCAAGGCCGGAGAGTTGCCTTGCCCGGTAACCTGGCGGGCGCTATTCCAACCGGCCGAAGAGACCGCCACCGGCGCAAGCGAGATGGTCTCCGCTGGCGTGATTGACCAGGTCGATAGCATCTTCTCGCTGCACGTCGACCCCACCCGTGCAGTGGGCACCGTGGGCGTGCGGAGCGGAACCTTCACCGCGCATTGCGATGCGATGCGAATCGTGGTTGAAGGCCTCGCGAGTCACGCAGCGCGGCCCCATCTGGCCAAAGACACCATCGCGGCAACGGCCCAATTCATCACCGCGCTATATCAACTGGTGCCGCGCGGCATCGATGGGCAGGACTCTGCCGTGGTGGCGATCACGCAAATCGAAGGGGGCACCACCTCCAACGTGATTCCCGACCGGGTGACCATGTCGGGCATGATCCGCGCGCTGGGGCGCGATGTGCGCAACCACGTCGTGGGACACGTCGCCCACGTGGCCGAGTCGGTCGGGCAGCTCACCGGCACCAAGATCCACGTCGACTTTGGCGTGCACATTCCTGGCGTTGAGAACGACCAGCGACTCACCAACCTGGTGGCCAACATCGCCGGCAGCTTATTGGGCACCGACCGCGTCAACTGGATGGACCGCCCCAGCATGGGAGGCGAGGACTTTGCGTTCTTCCAGGAGAAGATTCCCGGCGTGATGTTCCGCCTGGGCTCGTCGCGCGACAACACGCCCGCCAGCGGCCTGCACACACCGCTGTTCGACATCGACGAGCGTTGCCTGGCGATTGGTGCTAAGATACTGGCCACCGCCGTGGTGGAAACTTGTCTCGATAGTTGACCCGCACCCACTGACGGGAACTTCTTCGCATGGGAAAAATTGAATTCACGTCCAACGATCATCCCACGGTCGGCATCGAAATCGAGCTGGGCCTGGTCGACGCCGAGACGATGGCGCTCACCAGTGCGTACGACCGGGTGTCGGCCGCGCTCGACGATTCGGTCGGCGGCGTGAAGCACGAACTGATGCAGTGCGTGCTGGAGATCAACACCGGCGTCTGCGAGACAATCGACGTCGCCAAGGCCGACTTGGAGCGGAAGATCCGCGCCGTGGAGGCCGCGTGCGACGCATCTGGCGTGCGGCTGTGGTGGGGCGCGAGCCATCCGTTCTCGCTCTGCTTGGACCAGCAGGTGACCAAGAACGATCGGTACCAGGGGCTCGTCGAGTTGCTGCAGGAAATGGCCCGGCGGCTCATCACGTTCGGCATGCACGTGCACGTGGGCGTCGACTCGGGCGACAAAGCCGTGATGATCTGCGACCGCCTGATGCGTCACCTGCCGACCTTGCTGGCGATGAGCACTAGCAGTCCCTTCTGGGAAGGGCGCAAGACCGGGCTGCAATCGTATCGCTCGAAGGTGATGGAAGGCTTGCCGACTGCGGGCTTGCCGACGCTGATGCGTAACTGGAGCGAGTACGTCTGGCTGGTGAATCACATGGTCGACACCGGCTTCATTCACACCATCCGCGAAATCTGGTGGGACGTCCGCCCGCATCACAACTTCGGCACGGTGGAAGTGCGCGTATGCGACATGCCGGGCAACCTGGAGCACGCCCTGGCGCTAGCCGCGATGACGCAAAGCTTGGTGCAATCGCTCTCCGACGAAATCGACCACGGCACCTACCAGCACGACTGCCACCCCATGATGGTCCGCCAAAACAAATGGCGCGCCGCGCGCTACGGCATCGAAGCCGAGTTGGTCGACTCGTACACCTACCTGCCCCGCCCCGTGTCGACGGCCGTGAAGCAAATGACCAACGTCCTGATGCCCATCGCCCGCCGCCTGCAATGCGACCACTGGCTCGCTAAGTGCGAACAACTAGCCCGCGGCCACAGCTTCTCCGCCAAGCAACTGGCGATCTACGAAGAAACCGGCGACCTGGTGGAAGTGGTGCGGCGGTTGACCGATGAGTCGCGGATTTCAGAGAAGTAGACTCAAGTCGCACCGCAAGAACGTAGGGTGGGTGGTTCTGCCGGATTGGTCGTTCGCCGTGCCAACAGGCTATCCACCGGCAGGTTCACCCACCGAAGCGTAGATGGTGGGTGAACCTGTCGGCGGTCGCAACAACCCACACGCTGTAGGTTCAATCGCCGACAGAACCACCCACCCTACGTGCTATGTGGCACCCAAAGCAATTTGGTTCATTCCACCTTCCGCGCCTCTTCCGCATCCATAAACCCATCCCCATTCAAATCCAACTGTTCGAACGCCTCGGGTGGGCCGAGGAATTCGCGGCGGCTGAGGTCGCCGTCGTTGTTGAAGTCGGCCGCGATGAACCACCGCGGAGCGTCGACCTTGCTGCCGCTGGTGGCCGGTGACTCGGGGACGTAGAAGTTGCGGTTCGAGGGATTCTCGCCGCGCAACAGGGCCACGATCCGTGCTTGCGGCAGTTCGGCGGCCGACAGGAGTCCGTCGCCATCCAAGTCGCACGCAGCGAGTCGCTCGCTTGCGATGGTGACTTCTCGCTCGCCGAGCCGGCCGTCGGAGTTGGTGTCGAGCGACTGGTACAGCACATCGCACTCGTCGTGCACCATCATCTGTGTTTGAATGCTCTGCACGTTATTGTTGGGATTCGCCGGGCCAGCCAGGTCGTGCACCGACAGTACCAACCGGCAGTCGCCCAGCTCCACCACGGCTCGTGAGTCGGATGGCCGCGCGGCCAAACGCAACGACTCGACTCGATCAGTGACTTCAAGTTGTTCGATCACCGCCGGTTTGCCTCCGGCGAACTTGACGATCACCCGCACGTGAGGCTCGATCGAAGCCAGCCGCGCAAGATCCGCATCGCCCAGACTTCCGTCGCCGTCGTCGAGTTCGGCGAACAGCCCGGGCATTTCGCGGAAGCATTGGTCGGCGAGCGACTGCTGCTGGGCGTACATGTCGGCCAGCAGGTAACCCAAACGACCCATGTCGAACGAGCCCCCCAAGTGTAGCGCCGCATGTCGCTTTACCACGCGGTTCAGTACGCGTCGATTAGGCTGGGCCGAAAGCTGCTTCTCCAGCGGTGCGAGTTCCGCATCCACCAGCGTCCGATCGTCATCCGCATCAAATGCCCACAGTCGCTCGGCCACGCTTGCCATCTCGTCGGGCGAGAGCCCGCCGCTGGCATCGGCGTCCAAGAGTTCCCACAACCGCGATTCGCTCGCGCCGCGAGTTTGAGTGCTCCGCACCGTAAGCGGCGCAACGCTTCGCCCCGCGTCGCGACCCAGCCACGAGGCCATTTCGCCCCGCTGGATGCGATGGTCGCCATTGCGATCGTACTGCTTCTCCCAGTCGTCCAACTGCTTTCGCGTGGGCGGCGGGCCAGGCACGGCGGTGGCAAAGTACTCGGTATTCCCCCGCCACTCGCGCCAAGTGCGCCGCTTGTCGCCATTGGTGTCGCCAGCGTTGTAGGCTTCTTCAATCAGCTCCTCGACGCCTTCGTTGTGAGGGCGACCGTCGATCGTGATCCACAGATCGGCCACCAGTGGCCCACCCGGCGTGAGGATCACCACCCGCTCCCGCAGTTTCTCATCGGGCCATACGACCTCAGGCTCGGGCGGCGGCTCGGGTTCCGATGGTTCGAGCTCAGCGGGCTCGGATTCTTCGGGCTCAACGGGCGCCGGCGGGTCGGCGGGCGCGGGTTCCGGTTTTGGCTCGGGAGTTGGTGCTTCTTCCAATTCCGGCTTTGCCTGCGCGATCTTGGGCGCCGAGGTTTGAGTTTGCTCCGCGCGCTTGCAACCGAAGATGGCCGTCACCAGGATCGTGACTACGGCGAGCAGGTGGCGGGTTTGGCAGCGACAAAAAGGCATTGGACAAGAGCGTAGGGTGGGTGGTTCCGTCGGCTCGGGGTGTATGGAAGTATCGAACAGGTTTCCCGCCGAAGTTTCACCCACCGCTCGAATCTATTGGCAATGATTCGCGGGCCATCGCTCATTCACGCCAGGAGTTCGTCGATTGGTGAGCCTTCGGCGATTTTCACCGGGCGGTCCGATGGGGTGACGTTTTCGCATTCGGGTTCGACGCCCACCGCCTGGCAGAGCGTGGCCAGCACGTCGCCGATTTGTACGGGGTTTTCTTCGATCTTCATCCCGTCGGGCGTGGTGCGGCCGTAGGACTGTCCGCCGGCGATACCGCCGCCGGCCAGTACGCAGCTCCACGCGTTGGGGAAGTGGTCGCGGCCGGCGTTGTTGTTGATGATCGGCGTGCGGCCGAACTCGCCCATCCACACGATGGTGGTGCTTTCGAGCAGCCCGCGATCCGAGAGTTCGATCATCAGGCTCGACCAGCCAGCGTCGAGTTCCTCTGACAGCCGCCCGACCTGCTGGAAGTTGTCCTGGTGCGTGTCCCACGCTAGGCCTTGCCCCAGCGCGACTTCGACAAATGGGACGCCGCGTTCCACGAGCCGTCGCGCCAAGAGACATCCCTGGCCGAACAGCCCGCGGCCGTAGCGCTGGCGAACCGCGGCCGGTTCTTCCTTCAGATCAAACGCCTGGCGGACCTCAGGGCGCATCATCTCAGCCGCCTGGCGATAGAGGGCGTGGTGGGCGGCCAGCGCGTTTTGCCGGCGCGATGCCAGGAACTTGCTTTCCAGCGCCTGCCACATCTCCATCCGCCGCGCGGCCTGCCGCTGGTCGACGCCGCGGGCCCATTCGACGTTCTCCAGCCTAAGGTCGGCCATCGCTCCGCCACCGGTAGGCTGGCCGCCGACGATGGCCGGAGCGTACTGCGGGCCGAGGAAACCGGGTCCGAACGCGGCCGGGTTGAGTTGCGACTGCGGCGCGATGCTGACATACGGGGGCAGGATCGTGTCGCCGTGGTTGAGCTGTTTGGAGAGCGAGCAACCCATCGCCGGGTAGGCGACATCGCCCTGCTGCGTGTAGCCGGTGCGGACCACGTACGCGCCGCGGGAGTGATCGCCCTCCTTGGTGGTGAGCGAGCGAATCACCGCCAGTTGATCGGCTTGCTCGGCCAGGCGAGCGAAGTGCTCGCTGAACCTCAGGCCCGGCACGCTGGTGGGGATCTCCTTGATCGGCCCGCCGTTCGCGTGGCCCGGCTTCATGTCGAACGTGTCGGTCTGGCTTGGCCCGCCGTTCATCCACAGCAGAATGCAGTGCCGCCGACGCGCCGGATGGTGCGCAGCCGCGGTTGCTAGCGGAGCGAACCAACTCGCGCAAGTGGTGCCGAGTGCGCCGAGGCCCATGGCCTGCAGCATTTGCCGTCGATTGAAGGGTTGCATGGTTGGCTCCATGGGACTCGCAGCTCATCTCTATCTTCGGAAGGCGAACTCGGTGCTATTCACCAGCGCCCAAAGCAGGTCGCTAAGCGCTCGCATCCGCTCTTCTTCGCCCTCGGTTTCTTGCAGCATGGTCTCGCACGACTCGCGTTCCAGCGAATCCGGCTCGCGGGCCAGGGTTGCCAGGAACAGCGTGGTCACCTGGTCGCCCGACCGCATGTAAGGGGCGGTCAGCGCGGTGAGCAGTCGTCCCTGCTGGTGGTCGGTCAGGCCGGTAGTGGTGGGGCCGTTCATTAGCAGCAAGGCTTGTAGCGTGCCGGCGTGGTACTCCAGTGGGTCTTCCGAGGGGCTTCGCATCCGGCGGACGAACTCGGCCCGCACGGGGTCTTCGGTCAGTTGATCGCCGGTCGGCGAAATGGGCGAACTCTGCATGGTGGGCGAGAGCAACACCACGCTGTCGTAAAACTGCTCGGGCGTGAGCGGCTTGGGCTGCATCACCGCGAAGAACTCAGGCTCGGGCGAGGCGGGATGATCGCTCGCGAGCTGATACGCTTTGGTCGTCGCGAGTACTCGCCACAGGTTGGCCAGGTCGAACTGCGTGGCCACGAAGTAGTCGGCCAGTTCGTCGAGCAGGTCGGCGTGGATGGACGATTGTTGCTCGCGGGGCAGGTCGATATCGGTCACCAGCGGCTGGCCGAACAAGTGCGTCCACGACCAGTTGACCGCCGCGCGGCTGAACAAGCGGTTGTCGCGCTGGGTCATCCAGATGGTCAGCTGCACGCGCCGCGAACGGCGTTCGCTATCTTCCACCTCAGGGCCGCCTAGGAACTTGGGCGGAATCACTTCGTCGGTGTCGGGCAGCATCACTTCGCCGCTGTCGTTGTCGCGCACCTGCAGGTTGGCCCGCATCTGCATGGCGTCCGAACCATCGATCCGCGCAAAGAACGCGGCCAGGCCCCAGAAGTCGCGCTGCTTCCAATCGGCAAACGGATGATCGTGGCACTGCGCGCATTCCAGTTTCACGCCGAGGAACAACTCCGATGTGCTGGCCGCCAGCTTCTCGGGCGCGAACTCGTTGGCGCGGAAGTACAGCGCCGGGCCCAGTTCGTCGCCGCCGGTGGCCAGTAGTCCGCCCACGATATTGTCGTAACGCAGGTTCGACTCGAATCGCTCGCGCAACCACTTCTCGAGCGCCACCGACTCGCGCATGTTCGCTTGCTCCACTTCGGCCGGCACGATGCGGTTCCGCCAGGTGGTGGCCATGTGCGTTGCGTAGCGCGGCGAGCGAAGAAGTCGCTCGACCAGTTCGGTGCGTTTGGTGGGGCTCTCATCGGTCAGGAACTCGCGCACCTGCGACACTCGCGGCACCACGCCCACCAGATCGAGATACACTCGGCGAACAAATTCGCTATCTGAGGAGTCGTGTGCTGGCTCTACTCCAGCGTGCGACCACTCGTCGGCAAGCAGCGCGTCGACGCGGGCGGCCATTTTGTCCGGGTCGGTCGGCGCGTCGGCAACAGCCAGGCTCCCAATGGCAAGAAGCAAGCTGAGGACGATGGCAACCTGTAAACGCATGGCATCTTCCTTGTGTTCCGAGATTGTGTCGCTATCTGTCAGGATACCCGATTCCGCGGTGCGAATTCCACTGAAATCTGGTCGACATTCCTGGCAATTCGGCGTGGCCCTTTGCGCCATGCATGCAAAGGGCGATTTGGCCTTAACGGCTACACAATCTGAGTCGCCGGAAGGCAACTAGTGAAACCAAGCAACCTGCGAGCACCAGCGACGTTGGCTCGGGAACCAGGTTGTGCGGGGAGTGAGACAACCCGACCGGATCCTCAAATTCCATGGTGAGCGTATTAAACGCATCGCCAAAACCACCGCGTGTTCCACTCGTGACGAGACTCGCCCACACGTAAATCAGGTCGTTGGGTTGCAGGCCAGTGGCGGTAAGCGTCGTGCCCACAATGTGTACCTGGTTGTCCGGCGTGATCACTAGTTCCTGCAGGCCGGAACCGTCCACCGACTCGGCAAGCAACTCCAGGTTAGGATTGCCTGGAATAGCTTCTCCCCGCATGGTCGGATAGTGGCTAGTGTAGTAGAAGTCGGAACTTGGATCGTTGTTGCGAAAGATCATCACGTGCGCCACGGCACTGCCATCTTCGTTGAATGTGTCAATCGTCGGTTCAGGGACATCCAGCGCGATACCAGCCAATGCCACGTCGAGGGTGTACTCCGGCTCGGTAACATAAAAGCCCTGCATACCAAAAGCTTCGGCAGAGGCTCGCGAATTGGAGAAGGAGTAGGACTCGGCTCGCAGGACCGGCAATTCAGTTGGGCCAGATAGGCTCGCGAGAGAATTCGTAATACCGTCCGCGTTGTTAATGGACGACTGGCTCATCAAGTGTCCTTCGCCGCCATTTAAATCAAACTCACTCATACTGCCTGAGCCCCCGCAGAAACTAGGGCAGGGTGATATGGTGGACGAGTTGGCCTCAGTCGAGAAAGTCGCAACTTGGGCGAAGGCGGATGAACAAAAGAGTGCTGTGAGACCGGCCGCTACGCTGACAAACGCGCATCTTGGAAGCATTAGTCCACTCCTCTTGTAGAATGAGAAGATTGCCCGTGGTCCAAGATTAGACCTCCACCGCCGAGAAGCGTCAATCATCAAGGTTGGGGGGATGCTATCAATGCCGACCGTTCTGTTGCAGAACGTGGCTCGCCGCAGGTCGGATGCCGATCGGCAGCAACGCTGATTTCTTGGTATACTGGGAGATCTGCTTCGACACGACCTACCCCATGCAAGGATTACTCTCGTGCAACGCCCGATGATTTTCTCATTGTGTATCGCTTCTCTATTGCTTTCGGCTCCAGCTTGGGCGGAACCCGACTGGGAAAACGAGCGGGTGTTCCGTATCAACAAGGAGCAGCCCCGCGCGACCGGTTTCGCCGCCCCAACGGTGGCCGAAGCGTTGAGCAGGGACGCGGCCAGCAACCCCTGGGTACAGACGCTCAACGGCGCGTGGAAGTTCCACTGGTCGCCCGACCCCGACAGCCGTCCGGCGGATTTCTACCAGGAGGAGTTCGACGCTTCGGACTGGGGCGAGATCAAGGTGCCCGGCAACTGGCAGACGCAAGGGCACGGAGTGCCACTGTACACGAACGTGACCTATCCCTTCAAAGTCGACCCGCCCCGCGTGATGGGCGAGCCGCCGCGCGACTACACCAACTACAAGCACCGCAACCCCGTGGGTTCCTACGTTCGAACATTTGAACTGCCCGCCGACTGGGACGGTCGGCCAGTGTTCTTGCAGTTCGATGGTGTCGACTCGGCGTTCTACGTGTGGGTGAATGGCCAGAAGGTTGGCTACAGCCAGGACAGCCGCACGCCGGCGTTGTTCGATATCAGCAAGTACCTGCGCGACGGAGAGAACCGCCTGGCGGTGGAAGTCTACCGCTACTGCGACGGCAGCTACCTGGAAGACCAGGACATGTTCCGCCTGAGTGGTATCTTCCGCAACGTATGGCTCTACACCACCGGCCAAACACACATGCGCGACGTCGCGCTGCACCCGACGCTCGACAAGGAGTACCACCACGGCCAACTGGCCGCCGACGTCGAACTGGTGAACTACGCCCCGGATACT
Organism: Aeoliella sp.; assembly: GCF_965227375.1. Taxonomy (NCBI): domain Bacteria; kingdom Pseudomonadati; phylum Planctomycetota; class Planctomycetia; order Pirellulales; family Lacipirellulaceae; genus Aeoliella; species Aeoliella sp. The sequence continues at coordinate 4,654,946 of NZ_CBDDFX010000002.1, read as the reverse complement.
TGGCACGTCGACCTGCATGTCGAATTGCTCGACGATCAGGGACAGGTCATCGGCAAGACCGTCAAGAAGCACCTGGCGGTGGGACGCGATCCGTTTGTGGTTCGCACCGAGACGATCCCCGTCGACAATCCCAAGAAATGGACCGCCGAAACACCCAACCTCTACACGTTGGTGACCAAGCTGGTGGGCATGCAGGGCGAGACGCTTGAGACGAACAGCTATCGCGTCGGCTTCCGCACGGTCGAGATCGACGACGGTCAGCTCAAGGTCAATGGCAAGCCGATCATGGTCAAAGGCGTGAATCGCCACGAACACGATCCCGAAACCGGGCACTACGTTTCCCGCGAGTCGATGCTCGAAGACATCAAGCTGATGAAGCAGCTGAACATCAACACCGTGCGGACGTGCCACTACCCGGACGATCCGTATTGGTACGAATTGTGTGACGAGTATGGCTTGTACGTGATCGACGAAGTGAACACCGAATCGCACGGCATGGGGTACGACGATCGTTCGCTGGCCAAGTTTCCGAGCTGGGGCCCCGCACACTTGGACCGCGCGAAGAACCTTTACGGCCGCGACAAGAATCATCCTTCGGTGATCATCTGGTCGCTCGGCAACGAGGCGGGGAACGGCTCGAACTTCGAGCAGACCTACGCCTACTTCAAACAAATCGATGGCACCCGGCCCGTGCAGTACGAACAAGCGTACGAAGGGCGCGACTCGAATAGCGACATCCTCTGCCCCATGTACGCAGGCATTGGTCGACTGAAACGCTACGGCAGCCACCCGCAAACGCGGCCGCTGATCCAGTGCGAGTACGCCCACGCGATGGGCAACAGCGTTGGCAACTTCCAGGACTACTGGGACACGATCGAAGCCTCGCCCTATCTTCAAGGCGGCTGCATCTGGGACTGGGTCGATCAGGCGTTGTGGAAGGACGCCCCGGACAACGACCGCGGCATTGAGCGATTCTTGGCCTACGGGGGCGACTTCGGCGACAAGCCCAACGATGGCAACTTCTGCTGCAACGGAGTGATCCGCGCCGACCGCACACTGAACCCGCACGCGTGGGAAGTGAAAAAGGTTTACCAGAACATCAAGGTCGAACCGGTGGATCTGGCCAAGGGCATCGTGCGGGTGACGAACAAGCACTCGTTCGCGAACCTCGATGAGTATGAAGTGAAGTGGACGCTGCGCGTCGACGGCAAGGAGAAGGCAAGTGATTCTCTCGGCAGCATTGCAGTCGGCCCGGGCGAGAGCAAAGAGGTGAAGCTCGCGTCGCCGCTCAAGGAGTTCTTGGGTTCGGCCAAGGCCACTGACGGCGAAGTGATGCTCACGATCTCGTTCCACTTGCCCGAAGACACAGCTTGGGCCGACGCGGGGCACATTGTGGCGTGGGATCAACTCGAAGTTAGCACGGATGCCGCGAAGGAAGGGCGGCGCCGAATCGAGAAGGTGGCCAGTAATATCGACGTGGATGAGACGGACAACAAGGTTGTCGTGCAATGGGATGACTCCACGGCGACCATTGATAAGACAACAGGAGCACTTACGTCGCTCAAGTCGAACGACCAAGAATTGCTCGCCGCTCCATTGGCGCCCAACTTCCTCAAGGTGCCAAACGACAACCAGCGGGCGCAGGATATCTATCGCCGAGACTTCCGTGGTTGGCGGAACGCCGCGGAGCATGCCGAGCTCGAAAGCGTGAAGGTGGGCAACATGGGACTCGCTCCCACGGTTACCAGCACTTGGACACTTCCGACCGCGAGCAATTCCCAGCTCACCGCTCTCTACACATTTGCGGGGACCGGGGACGTTGACGTAACGCTCCATCTGGAACCCAAGCAGCGCGACGAGTACCCGCTGCTGCCGCGTTTCGGCATGATGCTGGCCGTGCCGCAGAGCATGGACCAGATTGAGTGGTACGGCCGTGGGCCGCAGGAGACTTACTGGGACCGCAAGACGGGTGGCGAGATCGCTATCTATCAAAGCACCGCCGATGCGATGCCTTACGACTATGTGCGCAGCCAGGACACCGGCAACCGGACCGACGTGCGTTGGTTTACCATCGCCGACAAGTCGGGCAAGGGATTGAAGTTCGAAGCGGGGAAGGAGCCTGTGAGCTTCAGCGTGCTGCCTTACACCTTGGACGACCTGATGCGTGCCAAGCACCCGCACGATTTGCCGCGGCGGGAATTCAACACGGTGTTCATCGACTCGCACCTACACGGCGTGGGCGGCGACAACTCGTGGGGCGCAAAAACGCACCGCCAGTACACCCTGCCGGGCAACCAGTCGCACGAGCTGCACTTCCGGCTCGCGCGCTGAAGTAGACGCATGCCATGGTCCAGGGTGTCATTTCGAAGGGAGTACCACGACCGAGAAATCTAGCTTGAAGCACGCGCAGGCTCCGCACTAGAGGGGCTCTGAGTTCCAGGCTCCTAACCTGTGACCAGGTGCCGTGGCGCGGCTACGCAGATTCCTCAGTCGGCGAGCCTCCTTTCGGAATGACACAAGATGACTCCGGCCGCCTCGGCCGTAGTTACGTGCGTGTTCGCACGCCGTTTGAGCGGACGTGGGTCGCTGTGCGATGAATCGCGCAGAATCTACGCGGCAATCTTCGAGTCCTCTACCGTCCAATCGGCGGGAATACGATTTGCACCTTGTTCCGTGTGGCGCAAATCGTGATATCGAGGGTTCGAACGATGAAAATCAAAAAGGGAACCGTCAACTTCTCTGTCGACCTGGTTGCCTTCGCGCTATTTGCATTGCTGCTTTCGACCGGGCTGCTGATTCACTACACCTTGCCGCCAGGATCGGGGCAATTCAAGACCTTGTGGGGCATGGATCGCCACGGGTGGGGCGACTTGCACTTCTGGATGGCGATCGGTTTTCTGACGACCATCGGCCTTCACCTGGTGCTGCATTGGCAGTGGATCGTCGCCATGGTCCGCGGCAAAGTGGCCTCGATGGCTCGACACCGCTTGGTCGTTGCCAGCTTGGGATTAGCCGTGCTGGTGGCCGCGGCGGCCGCTCCGTTCTTCGCCACCCCGCAGTCGACTTCAACTGCCGCAGACGATGCTCCCCACCGCCAGCAACAAGTTGCTTCGCACGACGACTTGGGCATTCGCGGTTCGATGACACTGGCGGAGGTCGAGCAACTATCCGGCGTGCCGGCGGAGACCGTTATGCTGCAACTTGGACTGCCACCTGAGATATCGCCCGACGAGCGACTAGGACGGTTGGGACGCGAGTTCCTGTTCGATATGGATCAGGTTCGCGAGGTCGTTAGACAGAATGTGACCCAACGATAGAGATCAACCCGGCGGTGGGGATTCGCCCCTTCTGCCATAGACAATAGGGCCGCCGATGATCACGGCATCGGCGGCCCTGGTCTTTGCAGTTCGATTGTAGAACGCACGGAAACTCGCGCCGTTACTTCCACAGCTTCCACGACTTCTTCGTCGGCGGTTGCTCGGCGTTCGCCTCAGTGGCAATCGGCTGGGGCACGCCCGCGACGGGCTCTTCGCACGAAATCCGCTTGATGCCGAATGCTTGAGCGATGGTCACGCGGTACTTCCCGTTCGACGAATGCGACGCCGACGTGGGAGCGGGCGGCACTTCTGGCGCCGGTGCGGGCGGCAACTCGACGGGAGCACAGTCGCAGCCTTCGCTGCAACCCACTGCCGAACCGCAACAGGCGCTATCGCAGCAACTGCGTCCGCAGCAGCCCGGCCCGTAGCGGAAGCAGCCATCTTTGATGTCCCACTTGCACTGGCACTTTGTGCACTCGTAATCTTCGCTGGACAGCACTCGTACGCAACGCACGTCGCCACAACGAGGCTTCATACAGCAACCGCTGCTGCAGCAGTCGTTGCAGCACGAATCGCAGCAAGTGTCGCAGCAGTCGCCACACCCGGCGTGACGTTTCTTCTTCTTCAAGAAGTTGAACATTGTCAAACCCGAGCCACCTTCGGCCCATGGACAAACCACGCGAGGCACGCAGATCTCTTCGCACTCGATCTTCCAGCACGACCTCTCTTCGGTGACCTCTTCGACTGTTGACATGCAGACCTTGCCACAGCATTCGCGGCATCGCATGTTGCACATCGGGCAGCCTTCGCCACAGCACTCCGAGTGGTATTTCTCATCGCAGCAGTCGGGGCCGCAGCACTCCGATGGACAGCAAGGGGCACCGCAGCATTGTGGCGCGCCGCAAGCGGGTTCGCAGCAACCGCCGCAACTGGTGGGAACCACATTGGAATCGACCACGGGCTGCTCGGCCCGCACAATCGTGGTGGCGACCAAGGCCAGCACCACGCAACTCGACAGCAGGAACTTGGAAACGGACATTTTTGAGTACTCCCTGGGGAGGTGATTGCGAAACTGGGATTGTGGAGGCTGGTTACTCACGCGGTCGGCTTAGAAGTCGACCATGAACCGGGCCCCCAGGATTTGGTAGTCGCCGTAGTCGATACCACCCACGGCGTTGTCGGCGTTGTCCCAAATGTTGCCGTAGATGTAGTTGAACTGCATGCGGGCGTTGGGGTTCCAATACCAGTTCATACCGAAGGTGACGCTTTCGCCGATGCCGCCTTGGATATCGTTGTCCGACAGATCGAGCCGCGAAAAGCGGACAGCGACTTCCCAAGCACCCCAGCCACCACGAACTCCATCGCAGCAGGTGTCGACCAGGAAGAAGTTCTCGAACGGCTTCACACGACCCAAGGTGCCAGTGCGACGGTTCCAGGGGATGTGCTCGCCCGTCAGGAAGTACGAAACGTAGAAGTAGCCACCGTGGAATCGCAGGTCGCTGCCGATGTCGCGATCGAGCCACACGTTCTGGTACTCGCCACAGAATTGGAACGCGCCGACGTTGATCACGTTTTCAAAGCCGATTAGTGAGTAATCGTCTGCGTTGGCGATCACACCAGTGTCGAGCCAGCGAGACACGGTACGCGCTTCGGGGCGAGTGCGGAACCGAGCTTCGTTGATGCCCGAATCGGCGTAGTTCTCGGTATTCTGGGTGCCGTCGGTGTCGGCCCAGGTTCCGGCGATCGCCACGTGAGCGTAGCCACGACCGTCGGAGCACTCATCGTACCAGATGGTGTTGGCCAATCGGCCAGCAACCTGCATCTGCCAGTGGTTGCTGATGTAGTTGCCTTCGTCCTGAATCAGTCGCTGGTTGTACACACCATATCGCCAGTTGTAAGCCTCATCCTGCGATACGCCGTAGGCACAGGCACCAATGCGACGTGCGTCCTGGTTGAAGGCTTCGATAGCGAAGGGCCGCTCGATGAACACGTTGTAGCGACTACTATTCAGGTGGTCCAAGCCGTAGGGCCGCTTCTGGTTGCCCAGTAGCACCGTTTGCAGGTAAGGCAGTTCGTTGAAGCCCAGGTAGGCATCGCGGAATTCCGACTTGTTGCCGCCAGCGAATTCCATCTCGATGCGGTAGACCATGTTCTTCCAGATGTCGCCGCCCACACCGAAACGCATACGGCGGAAACCTTGTCGAGCGGCAGGGGAGATCGCGTTGTCGCCGGTCTCGAAGCCGTTCACGCCGGGCGAACTAGCGGGATAGCCCCACATGTCGTAGTGCACACGACCGCTGACCTTCATGGTCGACAAACCTGTGCCGCTCTTGGCGTAGCCCTTGAGGCTCGACTTCAAATCGTCCTGGGCTTCGTCCATCTCGCCGAACTTTTCTTCCAAGGCGCTCAGTCGCTCGGCCAGCGACTCTTCATCTTTATCGCCGTCCCCATCGAGTTCGACTTGCGCGGCTTCTTCCAGAGCCGCCGAGAACGGCGCGGGAGCCTCGTCGGGCTTCTCTGCAAGCCAGTAGTAATCGTTGCTCGAGTTGAAAGCGATCTGCTCTATCCCATAAGAGCTGGTGGTTTCTTCGAACACACCCTCCGCGCCTGCGTCCGTGCCCGCCAGGCAAACGGCCACCATGGCCGCCGCCAATGCCGGCAGGTTCACTCGTAAGACTGTAGTCATGGCAAATACCGTCTGAATCCTGGTCAGTAGGTGTTGAACGAACCTCCGGACTTCCCGGCGAGGGGACGCATCCTGACGAAGATAGGGGTTCGACCGATTGCCCGGTGGTAGCGGGCACACCTTCTGAATCGGTTGCTCCGGTAGTGCCTGACGTATCGAAAGAACCGGCTGTAGCGGTAATTGCCGAGGTTCGGCCAGCAGATCCGTTAGAAGCCGTACAGCTTGCCAGATTTCTTCTCGAACTCTTAACAAACACGGAATGGCTGGCCGATTCGCTGAAAAATTCGGCTAGCCGCAGTGGTTGGCATTGCTAGCGACGCCTGATTGACAAACGGGCAAACCGGCCGTTACTATTCGTTTTCGGAATTCTACTGGCGTCCGTTATTTGCATCCTTGATTGTCTACGCAGAGCGGCACCCAGGATTCGGCTTTTCTGCCGCTAGAGTTCCGACAACCGATCGGCCCGTGGCCCACTTCGAGGTGGACCCACAGCGCTAAACGAGCGCACAATCAGGTCGAAAACAAACTGCCATGCACATCAAGTCCCTCAAGATCTTCTGCGACGTCGTCAAGCACCGCAGCTTTTCCAAGGCTGCGGACGCCAACGGTGTATCGCAATCGAACGCCAGCCAAGTGGTGTTGCACCTGGAGGAACACCTGGGCGTGCAACTTCTGGATCGATCGCGCAGGCCCTTCGTGCTCACTCCGGAGGGAGAGAGGTACTACGAAGGCTGCCTCGACCTGTTGCAGAAGTACGACGTGCTGGAGCAGGACATCCGTACGCTTCACGAAGCCGAAGAAGCTCGGGTGAATGTGGCGTCCATCTACTCGGTGGGCCTGGCGCACATGAGTCAGTACCTCCGCGACTTCTCCGCTCAGAACCCAAGCTGCAACATCCGCTTGGAATACCTGCATCCCGACCGCGTACGTGAGGTCGTAGAAAACGAACAGGCCGACTTCGGCATCACCAGCTATCCCGAGGAGTCACGATTGCTGACGGCCGTGGCTTGGCGCGACGAACCGATGGTGATCGTCGCCCCGCCCACGCATCCGCTGGCCGCCCGCGGGCGAGCGCCCTTGGAGGCGGTTCGCGGCCAATCCTTCGTGGCTTTCCAGCAAGGTTTGCGGATTCGTGAAGAGATCGATCAGGAGTTTGCCTTACGAGGCATCGAAGTTGTACCGGAGTTCGAGTTTGACAACATCGAGACGATTAAACGGGCAGTCGAAGTCGGTTCGAGTGTAAGCATCCTGCCCCTGCCGACGGTTGCTCGCGAAGTGGCGCTCGGCACATTGGTGGCCGTCGCGCTCGGTGGACAACAACTGTGCCGGCCGCTCGGATTTGTATATCGCCGCAATCGCGAATTGAGTGGCGCCACGCGGCGTTTTCTCGAATACCTGAAATCCCACGCCGACGACGACTTGGCCTTAGCCACGTCGGCCTCATCGAGTACCCATACAAAAACTGTCGTAGCGTAAGAGGTCGCCCACCAGCGGCGGTCTCTCGCAAGAGTGCGACTTGCAAAGTCGCACGCTGCGGCAGCCCTCTCGCCGGTGGACCTCACGATCCCGCAGAAGGACCGAATCCATGGACACCCGACACCAACTAATCCACTTGCCCGAAGAGCGTGGCCTGTACGATCCAGCGAACGAGCACGATGCGTGCGGCGTGGGCTTCGTGGCGCACATCAAGGGCGAGCGGAGTCACCAGATTCTGCTCGACGCCGAGATCGTGCTCCGCAACATGGATCACCGCGGCGCGTGCGGCTGCGAACCGAACACCGGCGACGGGGCCGGCATTCTCACCGCCTTGCCGCACGAGTTCTTGGCCAAGGTCGTAAAATCCGACCTGGGCGTCGACCTGCCCGCGCCGGGCTTGTTTGCCGCAGGCAACGTGTTCCTGCCACGCGACGCCAAAGAGCGCGAGCACTGCAAGAACGTGGTGAACAAGCTGATCGAGGAGCAGGGGCAGATCCTGGTAGGTTGGCGCGACGTGCCGACCGATACCGAAGGCGCCGACCTGGGCCCCACCGCTCGCTCGGCCGAGCCGCACATCGAGCAACTGGTAATTGCCGCTGCCGATGGTTTCACCGGCGATTCGTTTGAGCGGCGGGTATACTTGATCCGCAAGCAGGCGAGCAACCAATTGCGGTCCGATAAGTCGCTGGCCGAGGGCAAGATGTTCTACATCTGCTCGCTGTCGACCAAGGTGATCATCTACAAAGGCATGCTCACCACCGAGCAACTTTTCAAGTACTACCCCGACCTGGCCGACGAGTCGTTCACCAGCCACCTGGCGATGGTCCACTCGCGGTTCGCCACCAACACATTCCCCTCGTGGGACCGCGCCCAACCGCTGCGGTTCATGAGCCACAACGGCGAGATCAACACCGTCCGCGGCAACGCCAACTGGATGTTCGCCCGTCAGGGCGTGGTGGAGAGCGAGCTGTTCGGCGAGCGGCTGCCCAAGCTGTTCCCCATCGTCGAACCCGACTGTAGCGACTCGGGCACGTTCGACAACGCCCTGGAGTTCCTGCTGATGAACGGCCGGACGCTGCAGGAAGCGGTGATGATGATGATTCCCGAGGCATGGCAGAACCACGCCACGATGCCGGAGAACAAGCGGGCGTTCTACGAGTTCCACTCTGCGTTAATGGAGCCATGGGACGGTCCTGCGTCGGTGGCGTTTACCGATGGCAAGTACATCGGCGCCACGCTCGACCGCAACGGCCTCAGGCCCAGCCGCTATTACGTGACGCACGACGACCGCGTGATCATGGCCAGCGAAGCGGGTGTGCTGCCGGGGATCGAGCCGGACAACATCAAGATTAAAGGACGCCTGCAACCAGGGCGCATGTTCCTGGTCGACTTCGAGCAAGGCCGCCTGATTCCCGACGAGGAACTGAAGCAGGAGATCGCCGACCGCCGTCCCTACGGCCAGTGGCTGAAGTACCAGCGCATCGACCTAAACGACCTGCGGCCGAATGAAGAGCCGCACGGATTCGATCCCGATTCGCTGCTCGAGCGGATGCAGGCGTTTGGCTACACGCTCGAGACGATGCACTTCATGCTGCTGCCTCTGATCAAGGTGGAGAAGGATCCCATCGGTTCGATGGGCAACGACTCGTGCCTGGCATGTTTGTCCGACAAGCCGCGGATGCTGTACGACTACTTCAAGCAACTGTTCGCCCAGGTCACCAATCCGGCGATCGATTCGATTCGCGAAGAAGTGATCATGTCGCTGGAGTGCTACATCGGTCCGGAGCAGAACTTGCTGGAGACCAGTGAGCAGCACGCCCACCGGTTGCGCGTGCCGCACCCGATCCTTTCCAACGAACAACTTGCCGCTCTGCAGCACATGGAGGACGCCGGCGAGGCCGCCCAAGGTTGGAAAACGCGGACCATCGACATTACCTGGTCGCGCAGCGCCGGGCAGCAGGGCATGGCGCAGGCGCTCGATCGCATCTGTGCCGAAGCCGAGATGGCAATCGACGATGGTTACACGATCATTGTGCTCTCCGACCGCGCGGTCAGTGCCGACCGAGTGCCGCTCAGCTCGCTCCTTGCTACCGGAGCCGTGCACCATCACCTGGTGCAGGCCGCCAAGAGAACCCGAATTGGCATTGTGGTCGAGACGGGCGAAGCCCGCGAGGTGCACCATCACTGCTTGCTGATCGGCTACGGAGCCGACGCCATTAATCCCTACCTGGCGTTCGAAGCACTGTGGCAGGCGCGTCGCGACGGCCTGTTGGACAGTGGCGACCAGCAGATTCCGGATGAGGAAGCGGGCGAAGGCGAGAACCACCCCGCCGTGACCGACGATACCGAGATGGTCAATCCGCTCAGCCGCGAAGATCACGACCTGGTGGCCAAGTACCGCAAGGGCGTCGCCAAGGGCATGCTCAAGGTGATGGCCAAGATGGGCATCTCCACGCTGCAAAGCTACAAGGGCGCGCAGATATTCGAAGCGCTCGGCCTGAAAGACGAGGTGATTCAGCGTTCGTTCGTTGGCACCGCCAGCCGCATTCAGGGTGTTGGGTTCGAAGTATTGGCCGAAGAAGCCATACGGCGGCACGCCCTCGGCTATCCGGCGGTCGGAACGCCCAAGCTGCCCGTGTTGCCCAACCCGGGCGAGTTCCATTGGCGGGCCGAAGGTGAGCGGCACATGTGGGATCCGCAGGCGATCGCCGACATCCAAGTCGCCGCCCGCAGTGGCGACCCCGGAGCGTACGAGCGGTTCGCCAAGCACATCGACGCCGATACTCGCACTCGTTGCCAACTGCGTGGGCTTTTGAAGCTCAAATCCGACGTCAATGGCGGACCGATTCCGATCGAAGAGGTCGAGTCGGCCAAGGATATCGTCAAGCGGTTCTGCACCGGTGCAATGTCGTTTGGGTCGATTTCGGCCGAGGCACACGAGTCGCTCGCGATTGCCATGAACCGTTTGGGCGGCAAGAGCAACACTGGCGAAGGTGGTGAGGATCCCGCGCGGTGGACGCCCGACGACAATGGCGACAGCCGCCGCAGCGCCATCAAGCAAGTAGCCTCCGGCCGTTTTGGCGTGACGATCAACTACCTGACGAACGCCGACGAGCTGCAGATCAAGATCTCTCAAGGCGCCAAGCCGGGCGAAGGTGGCGAGCTGCCGGGCCGCAAAGTGGACGAGAACATCGCCCGCATCCGGTACTCGACGCCGGGCGTGGGATTGATCTCGCCGCCACCGCATCACGACATCTACTCCATCGAGGATCTGAAGCAACTGATCCACGACCTGAAGAACGCCAACCGCGCCGCGCGGGTGAGCGTGAAGCTGGTCTCCGAAGTGGGCGTTGGCACGATTGCCGCTGGTGTGGCCAAGGGCTACGCCGACCATATTCTGATTTCCGGCGATGGAGGTGGCACCGGTGCATCGCCGCTCACCAGCATCAAGCACGCTGGATTGCCGTGGGAGCTGGGCATCGCCGAAACGCATCAGACGCTGGTGATGAACGACCTGCGCAGCCGCGTGGTGCTGCAAACCGACGGCGGATTGAAGACCGGTCGCGACGTGGTAATCGCCGCGCTGTTGGGAGCCGAAGAGTTTGGCTTCTCCACGGCGCCGCTCATCACGCTGGGTTGCATCATGATGCGGAAGTGCCACCTCAACACTTGCCCCGTGGGCATCGCAACGCAAGATCCCGATCTGCGTAAGAAGTTCGCCGGCAAGCCCGAGCACGTGGTGAATTACCTGTTCATGGTGGCCGAGCACACTCGCCAATTAATGGCCGAGTTGGGCTTCCGCACCATCGAAGAGATGGTTGGCCGCGTCGATTGCCTCAACACCGACGACGCGATCGAGCACTGGAAGGCCGACGGACTCGACCTCACCAAGCTGCTGCAGCCGGCCAAAGGCCCACGCCCCGACACCGGCACCTACTGCACGATGGCGCAGGACCACGGCCTGGAACTGTCGCTCGACATTCGCAAGCTGCTCGATCTCGCGAAGCCTGCCATCGAGGATGGCAAGCAGGTGCGTGAGGAACTGGAGATCATCAACACCGACCGCACCGTCGGCACGATCCTGTCGAACGAAATCGCCAAAAAGTGGGGCCAGGACCTGCTGCCGGACGACACCATTCGGTTCAAGTTCACCGGATCGGCCGGTCAGAGCTTCGGTGCGTTCCTTGCCAAAGGTGTGACACTCGAACTGGTGGGCGATGGCAACGATTACATCGGTAAGGGCCTGTCTGGTGGCCGCGTGATCGTGTACCCGCCGGAGAATTCGAAGTTTACGCCCGAGGAGAACATCATCGTCGGCAATGTCTGTCTGTATGGCGCGACCAGCGGCGAAGCGTTCTTCCGCGGCCGAGCCGCCGAACGGTTCTGCGTCCGCAACTCGGGCGCTCGTACCGTGATCGAAGGCGTCGGCGACCATGGCTGCGAGTACATGACTGGCGGCCGTGTGGTGATCCTTGGTCCAACCGGTCGGAACTTCGCAGCCGGCATGAGCGGCGGTGTCGCCTATGTGTGGGCGCCCGACCGCGACGCATTCCGTGTGCAGTGCAACTTGGGCATGGTGGAACTGGAAGACGTAGTGGACGAAGAGGACATCGCCGAACTGCGAGGCCTGATCGAAGCCCACGCCAACCACACCGGCTCAACCCTGGCCGCCGACGCGCTCAACCGCTGGGACGACGTACTCAGCGAGTTCGTCAAGGTCATGCCCACCGACTACAAACGCGTTCTGCAGGAACGCAAGGCGCAAGGCGCGACGGCCACTGCGACCGCATAAGAAACAGCAACGACGAGTGATCAGGCGAAACATCAGTCACTCCCAAACAAGACAAGACGAAGACGTAGATAGGTATAAGTTTCATGGGAAAGCCAACCGGTTTTAAAGAGTACGAGCGCCAGGCGGTGCCTTATCGGGATCCGATGGAGCGGGCGAACGATTATTTGGAGATCTTCACGCAAGCGCCTGAGGAGCAACTCCGCACGCAAGGTGCGCGGTGCATGGATTGTGGTGTGCCGTTTTGTCAGTCGAACAGCGGCTGTCCGATCGACAACCTGATTCCCGAGTGGAACGACTTGGTGTACCAGGGCCGCTGGCGCGACGCGCTGCATCGGTTGCACAAGACGAATAACTTCCCTGAGTTCACCGGCCGAGCGTGTCCTGCGCCGTGCGAGGGGGCGTGCGTCTTGGGTATTAACGAACCGGCCGTGACGATCAAGAACATCGAGAACGCCATTATCGATCGCGGCTTTGAAGAAGGCTGGGTCGTGCCGCAACCGCCGGAGCAGGAAACCGGCAAGCGAGTAGCCATCGTCGGCTCGGGCCCCGCCGGGCTGGCCGCCGCGCAGCAACTGCGTCGCCGCGGCCACGCGGTGACCGTGTTCGAACGAGCCGACCGTATCGGCGGCCTGTTGATGTACGGCATCCCTTTCATGAAGCTCGGTAAAGACGTCGTCGAACGACGCATCAACCAGCTCCGCGAGGAGGGGATCGAGTTCCGCACCTGCGTGCACGTTGGCAATCGCACCGATTTCGAGTCGGGCCACATGACCGGCATCATGAAGGAGCGCGGACTCGAGATCACCGTGATCGACCCGAAAGAGCTAATGGAAGAGTACGACGCCCTGTTGTTGGCCACCGGCGCCACCAAGCCCTTCGATCCCACGGGCCGCTGCCCTGGTCGCGACCTCGATGGCATTCACTTCGCTATGGACTTCCTGACGCGAAACACCAAGAGCCTGCTGGACTCGGAACTCAAGGATGGCGCATTCCTGTCGGCCAAGGGCAAGAACGTAATCGTGATCGGCGGTGGCGACACCGGCGCCGACTGTATCGGCACTTCGCTGCGTCACGGCGCGACGAGCATCGTGAACTTTGAACTGCTGGAGAAGCCACCACTGACACGCGGACCCAAAAACCCCTGGCCCGAGTGGCCCCGCATCTACCGCGTCGACTACTCGCACGCCGAGGTAGAAGCCCGCACCGGTAGCGACCCACGCGTGTATCAAGTGCTGACCAAGGAGTTCGTCGGCGAAGGCGGCCAGATTACCGGCGTGAAGACCGTCGAGGTCGACTGGTCGAAGCCAACAGAGATGGCGCCGTTCAGCGAAGTGGTCGACAGCGAGAAGGTCTGGCCGGCCGATCTGGTGCTATTGGCCACTGGCTTTGTGGGCCCCGAGTTGGAACTGAGTGAAATGCTCGGACTCGAATCGCAAGAACCACGCCGCGGCTGGCTAACGATCCGCGCCGAACATGGCCAGTTTGCCACTAGCACCGAAGGCGTGTTCGTCGCCGGCGACTGCCGCCGCGGGCAAAGCCTGGTGGTGTGGGCCATCAACGAAGGCCGCGGTGCCGCCCGGGCCATCGACGAATTCCTGATGGGCTCGACCACTATGAGCGCTCCAGGCCTGAATTTGCCGCAGCAGACCGTGTAGATTCAGATGGGTTTTCCATTGGCGAGGAATATTGAGACGCGTGAGCGCTCTCGCAAGGTACATGTAAGCATATGCCCGCTGACCGCCAAACTCGCCTCGAAGAACTGCTGGCTCATCAGCAGCACTTGATCGATACGCTGAACACCGAGGCAGTCGAACAACGCAAAGAGATCGACCGGCTTACTGCATCGGTAACGCGGCTGGAAAAGCAGCTCAAGTTGCTCGCGGAGTTCGTTGAGCGGTCGGGCGAGGACTTGCCTCACGAGAAGCCGCCGCATTATTGAGTGTGGCTTTTCAGTCCTTGCTGGAAGTCGGGCATGATGCGTCCTGGACTAGGGGATTGGGTGAACTACAATCGTACTAGGTCGCACTACGGCTACTCGTAGCGAGATTTGGTGCGAAATCCTCTGGAAACGCGCTGCCACGGACGCTACGCCGCCCGTGCGGCCCGCACTAGCGCCGCGTCCCTCCCGCCCACTCCCTCCTGCGTATGCCGTCCTCCCCCAACAGCAATTGGCGCAAATGGACGCTCGCTGCGTTGGCCATCTGCTGGCTGGGCGCGATCGTCGTGAGCTTCGTCGCGGTGCCAAAGCTTGTTCTCGACGGCTTCGATGGCACCTCGGTAGAATTCGTCAACAATCGCATCGACTCGCACCGCAGCTACGGCGAAGCTCTCGGCGAAAATCGCAGTCGGGCGTATTACGAAGCATGGGCCGCCAGCTATTCCTGGAAGGCTGCCGCGCTGGCCACGTTGCTGTTGGGCACCACCGCGGCCTTCGTCGGCATGGCGGCGTTGCGGCGTCAGTTCTGGAGGTTCCTGTTCGCTCCGGTAGCACCGCTCAATTTGGCAGTGCTGCGCGTGGTGGTGTTCTCGATGATGTTGCTCTGCCTGTTGAATGAACCAATTTTGGAGTTCGCCAAATGGGAGCGCGAGAACTACAAGTGGCCTAACGTCGCGGGTCTGGTGCTGGAGCACCTGCCGATCAACGTTGAAACCGTCAGCGTGCTGATGCCGATTGCCATCGTGGCCACGGTGCTGGCGATCTTGGGACTGTTTACGCGTACTTCGGCTTGGATCAGCGTGTTGTTGGCCATTTACTTGCTGGGCATTCCGCAGTGCTCGGGCAAGGTGAATCACACGCTGCACCATGTGGTGCTCATCGGCATATTGGTCGCGTGCGGCAGGGCAGGGGACGCGCTTTCGATCGACTCACTATGGCAAGCCATTCGTCGCGCCGACCGCGGGCGCGTGGAGCGCATCGCCCGCTCGGTTCGTTACGGCATGCCGATTCGCTTTTCGATGCTGGTGCTGGCCATCACTTACTTCTTCCCAGGCTTCTGGAAGGTCGCCAGCAACGGGCTCACGTGGATCTTCAGCGACAATCTGCACAATCAACTGCTGCAGAAGTGGTTCGAGATCGAAACGTTCGAACCGGCGATATCGGTTTACGACATTCCTGGCTTTACTGCCATGGGAGCGTTGACGGCCGTGTTTATGGAACTTGGTTGGCCGCTGGCGGTGCTCTGGAAACCGACCCGCGTGGTATGGGCTTGCCTGGGACTGTTCTTCCACAACATGACACGACTGCTGATGAATATCAGCTTCTACACCATGCAGGCGATGTACGTGATGTTCGTCGACTGGCAGCGGCTGTTTACCTGGTTGGGCCGTAAGATGTTCGGCGAGCCAATCACAGTGCTGTACGATGGCAACTGCGAACTGTGCCGCCGAACGATGAGCGTGATGCTGGTGCTCGACTGGTTGCATCAGTTGCGGCCGGTCAACGCGTTCGACCGCGAGCGATTCACCGCCATGGGACTTGGCCACCTGGAAGACGACGCGTTGATGCGCGACATGCATGCCGGAGAGCGCACTGCCGACCGCCAGTGGCGCACCACCAAGGGCTACGACGCCTACCAACGCATCGCCTGGCGGGTGCCGTTGTTGTGGCCCACGCTGCTGTTGGTCTACTTACCCCCCGTAGCCGCGATGGGTCGGCGGATCTACCGCCACGTAGCCGACACCCGCGCGTGCAGCGTACCGATCAAGAGCGACGCGCCTTCGGCGGTAATCCGCTGGTCTGCGGTGCCGCTGGTGGTGGTCGCCGTGACGATTCTCTCCTCCCAAATCGTGTTAGGCGTGGGACGCATCCGGGATGCTTGGCCAGTGTCCTGCTACCCGCTGTTCGACACCATGAGCACCTCGACGATCAAATGGCCTGAGTTCGACGCGGTGATGCCGGACGGTGCGGTGGTGACCCTGGATGATGACGCGTTGCGCAATCATTTCACCGAATCGCGCTACGTGCCGCTGCTCAAAGAGTTCGTCAGCAACGAAGTAGACAAGAACGAGGGTAAACGGGAGGAGTTAGTTGGGCTGGTGCGGTCGTTTGTTCCGATTTGGCAAACGGCGGGGTACCTGGGCGACTCGCAATCGGACCGGGTAAGAGTGTATATTGCAACCTACGAATTGACGGGCCCCCAGCGGCCCACGGAGCCAGCCGAGCGAACGCATTTGCTCGATCTGCCGTGGAGTGAAGTCGCCAGGTGACTCGCCCCCGCCCGCCCGCTACCATCTGCACATCGTGGAAGCAGCTTGAACGTCGGACTCTTCATTCCTTGCTACATCGACCAGTTCTTCCCCCACGTCGGCATGGCGACTGTCGAGGTGCTGGAGCGTTACGGCGCGTCGGTCGACTATCCCACTGGGCAAACCTGTTGCGGCCAGCCCATGGCCAACACCGGCTGCACCGAGGACGCCCGTCCGGTCGCTAAATTGTTCCTCGACGTGTTCGAGTCGTACGAGTACGTGGTTGCCCCCAGCGGTAGCTGCGTGGCGATGGTGCGTCACCACTTTCACGACCTGCTGCCCAACGATCCGCGTGTGGAGAAGGTTGGCAGCCGTACGTTCGAGTTGTGTGAGTTCCTCACCGACGTGGTGGGGGTCGAGCATATTGAAGGGCAGTTTCCACATCGCGTCGGCTTGCACAACGCTTGCCACGGTTTGCGGGAACTTCGCCTCGGCAAGCCGAGCGAGCAGATGACCACCCCGTTCAACAAAGTGGAGAAGCTGCTCGCCGGGCTGGAAGGCATCGAGCTGGTACAACTCGAGCGCGTCGACGAGTGCTGCGGCTTTGGCGGCACCTTTGCCGTGGCCGAGGAAGCGGTGAGCTGTCGGATGGGGCTCGACCGACTGGCCGATCACCATTCGGCCGGCGCGGAAGTGATTGCCTCGGCCGACATGTCGTGCCTGATGCACCTGGGCGGCCTCGCTCGCCGTAACAAGCTGCCACTGAAACTATTGCATGTTGCGGAAATCATTGCCGAGTCTGCCAAACCCTGACCCTCGTCCCCTAAATCCTGCCCCCTCGTACACCATGTCCCACGCCACAGCCGCCGCGAAGTTCGTCGCCGACGCCGATCGTACGCGGTGGCATGACGAGACGATCTTCTTTGTTCGCAAGAAGCGCGATCTGGCGGCGGCCAGTGTGCCCGAGTGGGAACTGCTGCGCGAGACGGCCTCGAAGATCAAACGCCACACGCTCTCGCGGCTCGACGAGTACCTCGAGCAGTTCGAGGCCAACGCCACCCGACACGGCGTCAAAGTTCACTGGGCTCGCAACGGCCAGGAGCACAACGAGATCGTGCTCGACTTGCTCCAGCAGCGTGACGTCAAGCTCATGGTCAAGAGCAAGTCGATGCTCACCGAGGAGTGCGGGCTGAATCCGTTTCTCGAAGCCGGCGGCATCGAGGTGGTTGACACCGATTTGGGCGAACGCATCGTGCAGATGCGGAACGAGCACCCCAGCCATATCGTGCTGCCGGCGCTGCACATCAAAAAGGAAGAGGTGGGTGAGTTGTTTCACCAGCAGCTTGGCACCGACGCTGGCGCCAGCGATCCCAATTACCTGACCGAAGCGGCGCGAAATCACCTGCGGGCGAAGCTGCTTGTGGCCGGGGCGGGGCTCACCGGGGCGAACTTCGGCATCGCCGAGACCGGAGGCGTTATCGTTTGCACCAACGAAGGCAACGCCGACCTGGGCACCGCGCTGCCGCCGCTGCACATTGCGTCGATGGGCCTCGAGAAGCTGATACCCCGGCTGGAGCACTTGGGCGTTTTCCTGCGGCTCCTGGCTCGCTCGGCGACCGGCCAGCCGATCACCGCCTACTCGTCGCATTTTCACACGCCGCGTGAGGGGCAGGAGATGCACATCGTGCTGGTTGACAACGGCCGCAGCGGCATGATGGGGCAAAGCGAATTCAACCGCGCACTGAACTGCATCCGCTGCGGGGCGTGCCTCAACACATGCCCGGTCTATCGCCGCAGCGGTGGGCACAGCTACCACGCCACGGTGGCGGGGCCGATTGGTTCGGTGATCAACCCAGCCCGCGATCCTGAGAAATTCGAAAGCCTGCCATTCGCGTGCAGCCTGTGCGGCTCGTGCACCGAGGTCTGCCCGGTGAAGATCCCACTGCATCACCAGTTGCTCGCCATGCGCCACGAGTTGGGCAAGCGAAAGCTGTTGCCGATTGCCAAACGCGTGCCGATGAAAGTGGCCGGCGCGGTGCTCAAACGGCCGTGGCTGTATCGCACCATGGGATGGTTGGGGCGTGTTTCGCTAAGGTGGCTGCCCAGGTTCCTCGTTTACAATCCACTGAACGGCTGGGGCCGTCAGCGTGAATTGCCCGACGCCCCCGGCGAGTCGTTCCGCCAAGCATACAAGAAACGGTCGACGAAAACGCAATCCGATCAAGAACCGTTGAATTAAGAACACCTTTAATGTCCGCTCGCGAAGACATCTTGAACAACGTGCGTGCCAATCGAGCCACGGCAATCGACTTGCCATCGCTCGATCAGGATTGGCAGACGTTCGACGACCCGCTGGACCATTTTCGCCAGATGCTTACCGGCATCGGCGCGTCGAGCGAAGTGATGCCCAACGCTGCTGCGGCCGACGCCTGGCTGAACGATCGTAGCGAATACGCCAAGTCGGCATCGGCCATCTCGCTGGTCGAAGGGGTCGGCAGGTCGACGCTCCAGCTTGACCAGCTTGCCACGCCACACGAGTTGTCGGGGCTCGACTGGGCCGTGTTGCCAGGCGAGTTCGGCGTGGCCGAGAACGGCGCCATCTGGATTACCGATCACCAGATTCGTTACCGCGCGGTATACTTCCTGTGCGAGCACTTAGTGCTGGTGCTACCCACGAGCCAGGTGCTGCACAACATGCCGCAGGCCTACGAGCGGATCGCCGGCTGGGGCACGGACGACCGCCCTGCGTTTGGTACGTTCGTCGCCGGGCCAAGCAAAACGGCCGACATCGAGCAATCGCTAGTCATCGGCGCCCAGGGACCTCGGTCGCTGGACGTATTGTTAATAGATGCGTGAGTGTTCCCAGTCCCCCTTTCTCCATCCCCCCTCCAAACATGTCTCCCGCCGAATTTTTTGAAGCACTTTGGAAAGACTATGTGGCCATGGCGCCTCAGGCCGAGCGAATCCGCCAGGAATTCGAGTCGCGCGGCGAGCAAGTGATCAACGACCACGTGGCTTTCCGAACCTTGGGCCTTGAGCCGATCGGCATCGAGCGACTCGAGCCGCATGTGCTGGCCCTTGGTTACAAGCAACTCGAGCCGTACGAGTTCCCCGCCAAGAAGCTGCGGGCCTATGGCTACGTGAGCGACGAGCCTAACGCGCCGCGGATCTTTCTCTCGGAATTGAAGGTCGACGAGCTGTCGAGCAAGTCGGCCGCCATCCTCAAGGAGTGCGCCGCTTGGGTCGATTCGTCGGAACTCGCCGAGCCCGATGTGTTGTGGAGCGGTCGACTGTGGGATCCGATTAGTTGGGAAGACTACGAGACGTTGGTAGCCGAGAGCGAGTACGCCGCCTGGGTGGCGACGCTTGGCCTGCGACCCAACCATTTCACGATCAGCGTGAACCACCTGCAAAAAACCACCGAGATCGAGCAGGTGCTGCAAGTGGTCGAGTCGCTCGGGTACGCGGTGAACGATTCCGGCGGACGCGTGAAGGGCTCGCCCGAGCAGCTGCTCGAGCAGGGCTCGACGATGGCTGACAAGATGGAGGTCGACTTTGCCGACAACCAGAAGCACGAAGTGCCCACTTGTTATTACGAGTTCGCCAAGCGGTATCCCGACAAGGACGGCAACCTGTTCCCGGGCTTTGTCGCTGCGAGTGCCGACAAGATCTTCGAGTCGACCGACACGAAGAAGCAGTAACCGCATTCATTAATTGACCTATTTTGTTTGGCTAACCAACCGCAAGGAAGTTTTTTATGGCCAGCCCAACCAATATTGGGATTCTCGGCGCCGGCAAGATTGGCCGGGCGATTGCCCGGATTTTGCAGCATGCGGGCGACTACCAGGTTCGCGTCGGCGACGTGTCGGATGAGGCGCTGAACATTCTCGTCGGGCAGACGCCAGTCGATACGCAGGTGCTCGACGTGGCGAGCACCGACGAAGTGTCCAAGTTTCTCGATGGCCTCGACGGGGTCGTCTCCGCCTGCTCGTTCGACGTCAACGAAGGCATCGCCCGCGCAGCGCACGCTGCAGGCATCAGCTACTTCGACCTGACCGAAGACGTCGCCACGACCGCCGCCGTGCGAGCGATCGGCGAGGAGGCCAAAGAAGGCCAAATCTTCATGCCGCAATGCGGACTAGCGCCTGGGTTCATTGGCATCCTGGCGTTCGATCTCTGCAAGCACTTCGAGCAACTCGATCGCGTGAAGATGCGTGTCGGTGCGCTGCCGCTCTACCCCGACAACATGCTGAAATACAACCTCACCTGGTCGACCGACGGGCTGATCAACGAGTATTGCAATCCCTGCGAGGCCATCCGCGAGGGCAATCGCGTTTCGCTGCAGCCGCTGGAAGGCCTCGAGCAGT
Source organism: Aeoliella sp. (assembly GCF_965227375.1). Lineage (NCBI taxonomy): Bacteria > Pseudomonadati > Planctomycetota > Planctomycetia > Pirellulales > Lacipirellulaceae > Aeoliella > Aeoliella sp. Next base: position 4,634,123 of record NZ_CBDDFX010000002.1, on the reverse strand, counting down.
TCGCCCTGGACGGAGTCGACTACGAAGCATTCAACACTTCGGGTGGATTAGGGACGTTGTGCGAAACGCTCGAAGGCCGCGTGAACGACTTGGACTACAAGACCGTGCGGTACGTTGGCCACCGCTACTTGATGAGCTTCTTGCTGCAGGGGCTGCGGTTCCACGACCAGCGACCGCTGTTGAAGAAACTGCTCGAACAGGCGGTGCCCTGCACCAACCAGGACGTGGTGCTGGTGTTCAGCACCGTGACTGGTTGGGTCGATGGCGAGTACCAACAGGTGGCCGACGCCCGCAAGATCTACCACGCAGATATTCACGGTCTGTCCGCCAGTAGCATTCAGATTACCACGGCCACGAGCTTGTGCGCGGTAGTCGACCTGTGGCGCGAAGGCAAACTGCCCGAGCGTGGCTTCGTGCGCCAGGAAGACGTGAAGCTGTCCGACTTCCTTGCCAATCGCTTCGGAGAGCCCTACGCCAAGGCCACGCATGTGCGGGCGCCCATCGCCAGCGACACGCGGCCGGAACTGCAGCCGTAGGGTTCGCTCGCAAAAAACACGAAAATCCTGCTGTGGAAATGGCGGGCCAATGTTCTAATGGATATTCGTACATCCCATCGATCTAGCCGTATGCATTCGTCACAGCGCGTTAGCCACCTAGCCGTGCCATCGAAGGACCGACCATGAAGCTGCCCGACCATATCCTACCACCGACCGAAGGCGATCACTTTTCAGGGTTTTGGGGCCTGGAGCCACTTCCCCTTGGCGCTAGCGGCGAGTCGCTCGAACCTCGTTCGCCCATCGATGGTAAACCAACCTGCAAGATTCGCGGAGCGAGTCCTTCTCAGGTGGCCGAAGCGGTGCTTGCCGCCGAGCATGCATTTCGCCAGTGGCGCGTGGTGCCGCCACCTCGGCGAGGTGAGTTTGTCCGCGAGATCGGCGAACTCGTGCGCCAGAACAAGAAGCAACTTGCCGAACTCATCACGCTCGAGGCCGGCAAGATTCGGGCCGAGGCCGAAGGCGAGATCCAGGAATGGATCGACGTGTGTGAGTTCGCCGTGGGCCTCTCGCGACAACTGCACGGTCTCACCATTGCCACCGAACGACCGGAACATTGCCTGGTGGAGAACTGGCATCCTCTGGGGCCAGTGGGCGTGATCTCCGCGTTTAACTTCCCCGCGGCCGTGTGGGCGTGGAATGCGATGATCGGCCTAGTGTGCGGCGATCCCATCATTTGGAAACCTTCCGAGCAAACACCGCTCACGGCACTCGCCTGCAATCAGATCGTTGCGCTAGCCACCGCGCGGTTTGGGGGCGATGCTCCTGCAGGACTCTCGACGCTCGTCATCGGCCAGGCCGACGTTGGTTCGGCGCTCGCGGCCGACCCGCGCGTTCCCTTGGTGTCGGCCACGGGTTCGGTGCCGATGGGTCGCTCGGTGGCGCAAGTCGTAGCGGCGCGACTCGGACGCAGCTTACTGGAACTCGGCGGCAACAACGGCATGATCGTCACGCCATCGGCCGACCTCGATATCGCAGTGCGGGCGATCACGTTCGCCGCCGTTGGCACCTGCGGTCAGCGGTGCACCAGTTTGCGGCGTTTGTTCTTGCACAAGGACATTTCCACGGAGCTAATCCAGCGACTCAAGACCATCTACTCTTCGCTGCCGATCGGCGATCCGCGCGAGCCCTCGACGCTCGTCGGTCCGTTGGTCAACGAACGAGCGTTCGATACGATGCAAGCCAGCTTGGCGGCCGCGCACGACCAGGGCGCCACGCTGCTGTGCGGTGGCGACCGCGTGACCGAAGGCGTCCCCGAAGGTGGAGTGTACGTCGAACCGGCGCTGGTCCGCCTGCCGGTGCAAACGCCGGTGATGCACGAGGAGACATTCGCTCCGCTCACCTACGTCGTCGAGTACGAAAACTTCGACGATGCGATTGAAATGCACAACGCGGTGCCCCAAGGTTTGTCTTCGGCCATCTTCACCAACGATGTCCGCCAGGCCCACCAGTTCATCGGCCCAGCCGGTTCCGACTGTGGCCTGGTGGGTGTGAATATCGGCACCAGCGGTGCCGAGATCGGCGGCGCGTTCGGCGGCGAAAAGGACACCGGCGGCGGACGCGAGAGCGGCTCGGACAGTTGGAAGCAGTACATGCGACGAGCGACTTGCACCATCAACTACGGTTCGGAACTGCCGCTGGCGCAGGGCATTCGCTTCGGCGACGACCTGTAGTCCGCTGTGCTAGTCGCAAGAGTTTCAGTTCACCCAGGAGAGGCAGATGCAGTCGAAAGCACACTTCGTGGGCGCGGTGGCCGTGGTCGTTTGTTCGAGCGTGGCATTTGCCGCGGACGAAGCCACCGATCCCAAGGCGATCCTGCGGGCTGCGGCCGATCGGCTCCAAGCGGCGAAATCACTCTCGGCCGACATGCAGGTGGAAGTGAAAGTCGGTATCTCAGGCTTCGAGCATGGCAAGTCCGCCAAGTACAAAGTAGCCGTCCAGCGCCCCAACCGGTTCTTGCTTCTTCGTACCGATGGCGATTTGGGTGGCACCGTAGCGAGCGATGGCGAGACCCTTGTGGAGTACCGGTCGGAACTCCGGCAATACACCGTGGTCGAAGCGCCCAAGTCGCTCGACGAGTTTGGCAGCGGAACGCTCGATGGCGGCATGGGAGGGATCATGATGGCCATGCTCTCCGACGACCCGATGGAGCGACTCACCGGGCAGGTTACCTCCAGCGAGTACCTTGGCGTCGATACGCTTGAGGGCGTCGAGTGTCATCACCTGAAGTTCATGGCCGAGGAGTGGGACTACGACATTTGGGTGACTACCGGCGACCAGCCCACCATCCGCCGCATCGCTCCCGATCTGTCGAAGCAGTTGGGCGAGGAGGAAAAGGAGATCGGCTACTCAATCCAGATCTCGTATGACGTCACGAATTGGAAGTTCGACCCGGAACTGACCGATGCGACGTTTATCTTCACTCCGCCCGCGAGTGCGGAATTGGTGGAAGAGTTCACCGCCCTGGTGCCGCCGCCGGTCGAGCCGCCGGTGGTCGCGGTGAATCCGCTCATCGGTCAACCCGCGCCGACCTTTGCGCTCTCGAAGCTCGATGGCGAGCAGTTCGACTTAAAGGACGCCATTGGTAAGCAGGTGGTGGTGCTCGACTTCTGGGCCACGTGGTGCGGGCCGTGCGTCGTGGGGCTACCGAAGGTGGCCGAGGTGGCGGCGGACTTTAAGGACAAACCGGTGGTCGTGTACGCGGTGAACTTGAAGGAAGAGCCCGAAGCAATCTCCGAATTTCTCAAAGAACAGGAGATCGAGATCAACGTGCTTCGCGACGCCCAGGGATCAGCAGCCGAGAAGTACGACGTCTCGGGCATTCCGCAGACTGTGATCATCGGTCTCGATGGCCGCGTGCACGTGGTGCACGTCGGGCTACCGAAGGACATCAAGGCCGAACTTACCGAGGCGATCAACGCCCTGCTCAATCGCGAAGACCTGGCTGCCAAGGAACTTGCCAAGCTGAACGCTCCGCAGGACGAGCCAGCGGAGGAAGCAGCCGAGGACGATCCGGAAGCCGACAAGCAACCGCCGACCGAGGAGGAATCCACGGAGGCGGAGCCCGCCGAGACTCCGTAACTGCTCAGCCCGCTTGCTTGATGGGCTCGACCACCACCGCGTCGGCCGTAGCGGGATCTTCTCGCACCAGGCGGAACGACTTGGGCGGATCGCGGCGCTCGCGAATGTAGCCACGTGTCGCTGCTCGCAGGAACGGGGCGAACTCAGCCGCCGGTCCTTCTTGGTATTGCTCGTCGAGTGTGTCGAGCAAGTCGGCGAACTTCAAACCCGTGCGAAAGATCAACTGGTAGGCGTCTTTGATCTCGCTGCGCTCTTGCGGAGTCACTCCGGCGCGACGCAGTCCTACGCGGTTGAGTCCCACGATGCGATTGGTCTCGCCATCGACCATCACGAAAGGCGGCACATCCTGGTCGAGTCGCGCGAGTCCACCTACCATTGCCACGCGCCCAATGTGGCAGTGCTGATGCACCGCGGCGCCGCCTCCCAGGTAGGCCCTATCGCCCACGATTACGTGTCCGCCCAACAGGGCGTTGTTGGTGAGGACGACGTTGTTGCCGATGATGCAGTCGTGCGCCACGTGCGAACCAACCATCAGCAGGCATTCACTGCCAATCGTGGTCGCCGCCTCGGATACAAACGCGCGGTGAATGGTCACATTCTCACGAATGACATTGCGATCGCCAATCACCACCCGACCAGGTTGCTCGGGCTGGCTGAGATGCTGGGGCAAGCCGCCAACTACAGCTCCTTCGCCAACGATGTTGCCTTCGCCCAGCGTGGTGCCGTTCTTGATGCTACTGCGGGCGAGAATCTGGCAGCCGTTACCGATTTCCACATCGTCTTCCACCACAGCGAATGGTCCGATCGTAATGTCGGCTCCCAGTTTGGCACTCGGGCTGACTTCGGCAAGCGGGTGGATCAACACAGGTGGGCCCCCTCGATGGTGCGGCCGTGGACGCGCAGCGGTTGCGCGGTTGGCCTGGTGGAAGTTGCTGTTGCGAGTGCTGGCAGTTGCGGGACTGTCCGGCGCTCGCCGAGGGCATCCGGCGATGGTGCCTCGTCATGCGTTGGTTATCGGTTTCGCCGATCGTACCCCCTTAACCGAAGGTATCGATTTTGCCTATTCGAGCAGTTAGTGCAGGAAAGACCTGCCGCCTGGCTAGTTGAAGAACGACAAGAGTGCTAGCATGGAAGTCTTCCTCACACTCTGTAATCCTCCGTCCCACAAAGCTGCCATGTCCACTCCTAACGAACTGTATGACGAAGCGGAAAAACTGAAAGCGGAGAACAAGCTGGAAGAAGTGGTTGCTAAGCTCGAGGAAGCTTTGCAGATCGATCCCAGCTACTCGCTGGCGCACTCCTCGTTGGCGGTCACCCTGCAGAAAATGGGCAAACACGAGGAAGCCATCGCTCACGCTGAGAAGACGTGTGAACTCGAGCCCGACGACCCGTTTAGTTTTGCGGCGATGAGCGTCATCTACCAGCGTGCCTACGCCGGTACGGGCGACATGAAGTTCATTCCTATGGCTGAAGAAGCCATGGAGAAAAGCCGCATCTTGCAGTCGCAACGTCAATAAAAACAAGCCCGGCCGCTCCTGCACGGAAAGCGACCGGGCTCGTGATGAATGGTAGCTGCGGAAGGCAAATTGCTTAGCCTTGTGCCTTGGTCACGACGCGCTTTTGAACGTCGGTCTCCAGCACGCCGAACGCTTGCTCGTGCCGCTGCACCGACAAGTGCAACGCCTGCAGCATGCGCTTGGCGGTGTAGTAGTTGGTGACGATGCGCTGCTTCACTTCCACGGGTTCGGTGGGCACACCGTATGGTTGCGAGTTGAGGCCGAAGTCGAGGATCAACTCTTCAGGGGTGCCGGTTACGCGGCAGAAGTTTGCGTACGTGCAGATGGCGTTCTTGTCGCTCACTTCCACGCGAGCACGTTGCTGCGCTTGTTGGGCCTGTCCTTCGGCGCCCTCAGCGGGTTTGGTTTCTTCTGGTGCGGGCTGGTCGGCCATGGTTTGTGGTCTCCAAAGTGAATGGAAAGTATGTTCCCCTTGGGGCAACCGTCGACGAGGGGGCGGTCGCCTGTGTGTTTGCGCTATTCCGTAAATGTAATGGACGCAGCTGGAATTCGCTAGTCGCCGAAAACAACCAGCTAGCTAGCTTGGCGCGGTGCAATTCGTAGCAAGACGCTTTCGCCTACCAGGGGGCTTTCGTAAGATGCAATCCGCCGCAAGTCGAGGTCCTTCAGCAGGCCATGGTGACGCGCTTCGCCCCGCTCTTCTACCCAGGCCTTCCCTTTTATCAGCAGCAGTTGGTCGAAGGCGTCCCAATGCGGCTTGAGCCACGTGAGAAGTTTTTTCAGCGAGGCAACGCCCCGTGCGACCAGCGTGCCTTGGGTGGTGATCTCCAGCACCTGTTCGGCCCGTGCTGGGTACACGGTAATTGGCAGGCCAAGCGAACCGACCATCTCCTCCAAGACGCGTGCCTTCTTGCCAACCGAATCGCACACCGATACGGTCAAGTCGGGCCGCACGATTGCTAGAGGCAGTCCCGGCACCCCGCCGCCGGAGCCGACGTCGAGCACGCGATCGCCCCGATCGAGGTGTTCGGCAAGCCGAAAGGTGTCTAAAAGATCACGTCCTGCGAACTTTCGCAGCGTGGTGTGCCTCGTTAGGTTGATGTTCTCGTTCCATTGCCACAACAATTGACGATAGGCGTCCAGTTGCTCTAGTTGCGAACTGGAAACCTCCAGCCCGGCCCACGCCACGGCTTCGGCAAGAGTTTCAAAGTCGTCGGGCTCGTCGGTGGGTTGGTTCATAAGCGTCAATTTCCCATGTTCGGCCACCGGTGACAACGGCCCCAACTCCCTCCCACTTGCAACCATGCTTGGCATCCTGAATATCAACAAACCCGCCGGATGGACCTCGCGCGACGTGGTGAACCGGGTGCAACGCCTGGTGCGCCCCGCCAAGGTGGGCCACGCTGGTACGCTCGATCCGCTGGCCACCGGCGTACTGGTGGTGTGTGTGGGGCAGGCGACGCGGCTTATTGAGTACGTACAACGAATGCCCAAGCGGTACGTGGGAACGTTCCAACTGGGTGTTACCAGTCCCAGCGACGACACCGAGTTGGAGACAACGCCGGTCACAGGTGCGAAGGTGCCGCCGCTCGAAGCACTGCAACAGGCGGTGCCGAACTTCGTTGGCGAGATCCAGCAACGCCCGCCTGCCTACTCGGCCGCGAAACTGCAGGGCCAGAGGGCGTACGACCTGGCCCGGCGGGGCGAGGAAGTAGAGCTTGCCGCGCGGCCGGTGACGATCTACTCGATCGAGATTGTGCGGTACGAGTACCCTGAACTGGTGCTCGACATTCGCTGCGGCAGCGGCACCTACATCCGCTCGCTGGGGCGCGATCTGGCCGAGTCGCTTGGCTCCGGAGCGGTGATGAGCGGTTTGGTCCGCACGGCGATTGGCAAGTTCGCCATCGAGAGTTCGTGCACTCCCGAGCAAGTATTGGAGCAAGGAGTGGAGCAGTTTCTCGAGCCGGCCACGCGCGCGGTCGCGGGTCTCACCACCGTGGTGCTCACGCCCAACGAGATCGAGGCCATTGGCCATGGACGCAGCATTCAGCGGCCTGAGCTCGACGGCGAACAAGTCGCCGCGCTGGACGGCGAGGGGAATCTCGCGGCGCTACTAGTCCCCCGGCACGGCGCTTGGGGGCCCAAGCTCGTCTTCAAAGGTTGAACACGGCGCGGGGCGCACTAGCTGCGTCGTCGCCCCTTGGCGGCAATCGCCAATGCGCCGGCTAACAGTGCGAGTGCCAACGAGCCAGGCTCGGGCACACGGCCGACTCGCAGGTTGTCGATCGCAAAGGAACTCCAGCCACTGGGTTCGTCGCCGAGGAAACGAACTTCGATGCTCATCACCTTGTCTGGGTCGAGTCCCTGATCGAGGACGGAAGTGAAGTCGTCTGCGTTGCCAGGGACTCCGTCTTCGCCATTGCCCTCGGCATCTTGTGCTGCCAACTCGTCGAGCAGCAACGTGGCGTATCCCATGGGGCCTTCATCGGAAATGTCAAAGGTCCAGTTCGGGTAGATGGTGTAGGTGCGCGTGTTGCCGAACATGTCGGTGAGTACAACCTCTCCAGTGACTCCCGTGTCTGCATCGATGATGTCTAGCGACTTGGGTGCGACCGGTTCGTTGAACTCGAAGAAGATGCTACCCGCGCCAGGCAGGCGGACGTCATCAGGTCCCCTGAATACCAAGCCGTTGGCGCCGGCGCCAGTGTCGATCGTTGCTGGGCGGGTGGGGTCTTGGAGCGTGAGGATGTTTCCCAAGTCGACGAGCAAGTCGTCGTCGGGATCGCCGGTGGTCTCGCCGGGTCCTCCGGGTGTCGAATCGAATACAACGGCCCCCAAATGGCCGCTCGCACCTTGGGTGGTACGGACCGAAAGGAGCGAGCCAAACTCGAACAACGAGTCGCCCGCCTGCACGTCAGGCAGAGTGCTGATCACCTGCCCGTGGATTAGTGTTCGACCACTGTCGTCGGTCGTAAAGTCGATATTGATAATCTCCGCCTGGCTGCTTGTTTGAAGAAGGCCACAAGCGATGACGCCCAGCGCAAAGCGGACACAAGACTCGAATCGCTTCATCAGGTGCTCCTGCCTGTTGTGTGTTCCATACTGTCCGGAGACTCCTAGAGCGACTAGATACTCCTTGTTCGAAAAAGAGGATCCCCATTGGCTCGTATTTCCCCAGAGCTGCCTCCAATGGTACCTCTATTTGCCACCCTTTGGCAAGCGATTGGCAGGAAGGTGCGAATCTTTATCGGTTGCGGAGTTTTCGCTGCCCAGCCGAAAATTCGAAGTACGCATCGCCGCATGTTGCGCTGATCACGACAGCGGTGCTAGTTGGGCAGAATTGTAAGCTCTCCGACAGATCAGTTGGGTGCCGCCGGAGCGGGGCCTAGCACCCCGTCGATGACCTTTTTCAACTCTTCGGAAGGATCGATTGGTTCAACCTCTTCGGGCACTCCTGCGTCGTCGGCTTCCTGCTTGGCAGCGGCCAGGAACTGGCGCAGTTCGTCGTCGCTCACCTCCGGCCGCATTTGCCACTGTCCTTCCTCGTCTTTATCTGCGATATGGACGAGCACGTTGTCGGTGGACGCTTGCGGAATCTGCCCATCGACGAGACCTCGCGCGTAGCGTTCAAGCGTGACTTTGGCCTCGGTCTTTTCTTCATCCGACAAGCCCGACTTATCCAGATACTGCGCCTCGACGCCCTTGACGATGAACATCGGCATCAACGGAGATTCCACGATGCCGGTGAGGAGTTCTCCAAACTGTTCCCAGGAGATGCTGCCATCGGCAATGCCATCGGTGACCCGCTTACTCTCGGCCTTGAGTTCTTCCTTCTCTGCAGCAGGTAGATCCGATTCGTCAATCATTTGATTGATGGCTTCTGCTGCACCGGTGCCTATCCAGCTGCGCATATTGCGTGAAACCCACCACACTCCCAGCGCTACGACAATCACGAAGATGACCAGCGCGATCAAGCAACCCTTTAGACAACCAGATCCCTTTTTCTTGGGTTCGGTTTCGTAGGTGTCGGTAGTCATGAGTAGTTCTCCTGCGTTAGGGAGCTTGAACGAGGTCCTCGTAAGGTGCCACCAGTCTAACCCTTTCACTGTGGGGGTGGTAGCTCACTCCTGTTGCCATTCGCGGTCGATGCAGGGATATTGGCCGAGGCGGACGGGAAAAGCTGGAAAAGCAATACAGCAACTCTTGCGAACCCACAAAAAAAGCGGCCCGAACCACTTGGGTTCGGGCCGCTGTCGTTTGCTTTGACCAACCCCTCTTCCCTACAACAGAAGCGAGGTGTTTGCTAGCGAGTCACTACAGGGCTCAGTTGCCACAGCCGCAGCCACAGCCACCGGTGCTGCCGCAGCCGTCGCAAGGAGCGGCGTGCTCCTGGCCGGCACAAGCCGGGTTGGTGCACAGAACCTTGCAGGGAACCTGCTCGCAGACCTTGCGGGGCACGCACTTGGTAACCGTGTAAGGCACCTTGCGGCATTCGGTCTTGTAGCAGGTGACCGTCTTGCTGCAGCACTGCGGAACGCAGACGCTGTAGCAGCAGGTCTTGGTGCGGCACTCAGGAACCATCTTGCAGACCTTGTAGGTGCAGGTCTTGCATTCGGGAACCATCTTGCAAACCTTGTAGCAGCAAGTCCGCGTGCGGCACTCGGGCACCATCTTGCAGACCTTGTAGCAGCAAGTCTTGCACTCAGGAACCATCTTGCAGACCTTGTAGCAGCAAGTCTTGGTGCGGCACTCAGGTACCATCTTGCAGACCTTGTAGGTGCAGGTCTTGCACTCAGGAACCATCTTGCAGACCTTGTAGCAGCAGGTCTTGCACTCAGGAACCATCTTGCAGACCTTGTAGCAGCAAGTCTTGGTGCGGCACTCAGGTACCATCTTGCAGACCTTGTAGGTGCAGGTCTTGCATTCGGGAACCATCTTGCAAACCTTGTAGCAGCAAGTCTTGGTGCGAGGTTCGCACACGTACTTGGTGCAGCAGATTTCCTTGGTCTTGCACTCAGGCACCCAGACCTTCTTGCAGCAGGTCTTCGGCGGGCACTGCACGCATACCTTCTGGCACTTGCCAGGGCAGTAGCAGCAGCAGCAGGTGCACGGATTGTAAACCCACTTGCCAGGAGTGCGGACGTACTTGGTACGGGTCGGGCCCGGAACCGTGTACTGCTGAGTTTCCCAGTGACCGGTCTTGTAGGTAACGGTCTTCGTATATGGAACGGCCTTGCGGACGTAGTAGGTCACCTCACGGGTGCGATCTTCCCAAACCGGCTTGTGCACGGTGTAGGAACGGGTCTTGGTTTCCCAGACGGGAACACATACCGTGTAGTTCACTTCCTTCTGGCGAGTTTCCCAAACCGGCTTGTGCACGGTGTAGGTGCGGGTCTTGGTTTCCCAAACCGGCTTGCACACCGTGTAAGTGCGGGTCTTGGTCTCGTAGGTCGGAACCATCACCGTGTAGTTCACCTGCTTCTGGCGAGTCTCCCACACTGGCTTGTGCACCGTGTAGGTGCGGGTCTTGGTTTCCCAGACCGGCTTGCAAACCGTGTAGTTGATCTCTTTCTGGCGAGTTTCCCAAACGGGCTTCATCACCGTGTAGTTACGAGTCTTCGTCTCGTAGGTGGGCACCATCACCGTGTAATTGACCTGCTTTTGACGCTGCTCGGTCACGTACTTGGTGTAGTTCACCGTCTTCTCGTAGGGCACGCGCTCGTAACACGTGCGATAACGAGTCTCTTCAACTTTGTCATACACCGTCTTGTACCGGGTTCGGTAAACGGTGTGGTAGTGCGGCTGACAACAGGGGTCGCACCCGTCGTAGCTCACAGTACCGGAATTGCCAGCGTCAGCTTGTGTAGCCGCCGTCAGCATCAGCATCGCCACAAGCGACGCACCCAATGCGCGTTTCATGGTTTTTCGCCTCCTCAGCAACAGTTCGTGGGGAAATAAACGGGTTGGTCAAAACGGATAACTTCCGTCCCTAATAGATTCGGGAACCCCAGCCCGTATCCCTTAGCTGAACCACCTATTTTTTGCATGCATTGCATTTTCCTTATTTGCCCCATCGTTCGCTGTCTTTGCAGGCGCAAATCTCTAGCCAGACTGAACTTACAACTTGCCCAGCCTTCCGAAAGTCCTCTTACCGCCTGTCGGTTGTAACGGTGAATCACAACGTGCCGAAGTTGAGCGACGAAGCGCCTGATTCGACAGCGCCGAGAATGCCAGACATAGGATGGGAAATGTGGCGATGCGTGTGAGGTCGGCTTGACGATTTGTCCCCTTGTGGGGCACTCTTGCAGTAGTCCGGCGAACATCGAGCGCCGCCAATCCCCGCCCCCCGGGCAGAAAGCATGAGCAGCGGTCGCCGAAAGTCTGAATCCGTCGATCCCAAAGACGTGCCGAAAGCTGTGGTAAGCAGGCTAAGCCTGTACCTGCGCGAGCTGCACCACTTGATTGCAGCTGGTCACGCGACGACCAGTTCCGGTCGGCTGGGGCAGCAACTCGGGTTCAGCGACGCCCAGGTCCGTCGCGATCTGGCCTATTTCGGCCACTTCGGCCAGCCCGGCGTGGGCTATCGCTGCGACGAGCTGATTGGCGCCATCCGCAGCATCTTGGGCACCGACCGCGAGTGGCGGGTCGCTATGGTGGGCGTGGGTAACCTGGGTCAGGCGCTGTTGGGCTACCGCGGCTTTGCTTCGCAGGGCTTTACGATCGTCGCCGCGTTCGACGTCGATCAGGGCAAGACGAACCGCGAAGTGGGGGGCGTCCCCGTTTTTTCGCTCGATGAACTGGCGGAAGTGGTGCGTGACAAGCAGATCGAACTCGGGCTGGTGGCCGTGCCAGCGACCACGGCCCAGCAGGCGGCCGACCGGCTGGTGGCCGCTGGAGTGGCGGGAATCCTGAATTTCGCGCCCGTTACGCTGAATCTTCCCGATCATGTGAGCCATGTCGGAGTCGACCTGGCGACCGAACTGGAGCAGCTCTGTTTTTCGGTGGCGAACCGCAGCAGCCAGCCGTGAGTCCACTACTTTAGGCGACTCCGGATGCGAATTGGCCTTAGTCCCTGGGGCCACTTTCGATAGACTGTGCCGCTCTGCTAAAATGGGCCATATCGCTACGATACCCCGTGGTGTAATCGGTAACACTAGGGATTTTGATTCCCTCATTCCAGGTTCAAGTCCTGGCGGGGTAGCTTTCTAGGAGGGGACTTGGGGCTCGAGACTGGGGGCTGATGCTGACTCCGGACGACCACTCCAACCCCGAGTCCCGAGTCCCCAGCCCCTTAGAGCCATGTCTGCCCCTTCGCTTTTAGACTGCCCCGAAGCCCAGTTTGCCATTGCCGCCGTTCGCGAAGCTGCCCAACTCACCCGTCGGGTGCAGCAGGAGATGTGCACCGAGGCGCTGACCAAGGGCGACAAGTCGCCGGTGACCGTGGCGGACTTCTCGGCCCAGGCCATCGTGGCCAAACGGATGGCCGAGGCACTGCCCGACGCCCGACTGGTGGGCGAAGAGGACGCGGCCGACCTGAACGCCACCGACGAGGGCCGGGCGACCCTGGCGCAGATTCAGCACTTTCTGGAAGCGAACATCCCAGGCGTCTCGGCCGACGAAGTTTGCCAACTGATCGACCACGGCAACGCCAAGCCTGAGGGCAAGTTCTGGACGCTCGACCCGGTCGACGGCACCAAGGGCTTCCTGCGAGGCGACCAGTACGCGGTCGCGCTGGCGCTGATCGAAGACGGTCAGGTGTCGCTTGGCGTTCTGGGCTGTCCCGAACTCAACGACCAACTCTCCCCGGAGCTGGGTGGATCGGGCGCACTGCTGATCGCCAAGCGGGGCGAGGGCGCATTCGTCGCCAGCGTCACCGGCGACGCCGAGTGGAAGCCGCTCAAGGTCTCGCCGTGTGAAGAGGTGAAAGACACTCGCATCTTCCGCTCCGTCGAAACCGCTCACACCAACACTGGGCAGCTCGGTCAACTGGCCGGCGCGATGGGCGTCGAGGCCCAGCCCATTCCCATGGACAGCCAGGCCAAGTACGCCGTGCTGGCCGCTGGCGGCGGCGAAATGCTGGTCCGCCTGCTGAGCGCCAACCGTCCCGACTACCGCGAGAAGATCTGGGATCAAGCGGCCGGCTCCATTGTGGTGGAAGAGGCCGGCGGGCGGGTGACCGACCTGGATGGCAAGCCGCTCGACTTCTCACACGGCACATCGCTCCTAGAAAACCGTGGCGTCCTGGCCACCAACGGCCAAGTTCATCAAGCCGCGCTCGAAGCGTTGCGTGCGATTGGGGCGTAAGGCACCGTCGTTCTACCTTCGCTTATTCTGGTTGCCAGCTAACCATGTCAATGGTCTTTGGTAACTCAGCTGCATTTGCGCGCTCGCTACAAGACTGAGCGCCTCTCACGCAGAGTGGTAACTCGATGGTCAGCGCCGAGGCAAACTTGGCAATTTGGAGCGGTTTCCAATAGCATTCTCACGCCTGCAGGTTCTCAACCCGCGGTTTGGCATGCGCGCTGCATTAGCGGTTGTATCAATGGCGGCACACGCATGTGGCCCGCCTTGGCAAACACGCAGCGCAATCCTACGCCTCTGTAAAGTTGCAGCGGCACTGCGCGTTCGCACTAGCCCGTAAGGAGGAAGCTATGAACTGGGATCAAATTGAAGGTAAATGGTCGCAAACCAAAGGTCAGGTGCAACAGAAATGGGGCAAGCTGACCGACGACGACCTCGACGTGATCAATGGCAAACGAGAAGAACTCAAGGGCAAGATCCAAGAGAAGTACGGCCTTGCCAAAGAGGAAGCCGAGAAGCAGGTCTGCGAGTTCGAGTCCTGCTGTTCTTGCTAAGCGACCAATCACCAGCAGGCAGCCTCGGCGAATTCGCCGAGGCTTCTCGCGATTTTCTATTTTCCAAGGAGCAGAGCGATGAAGAACTACAATCTAGCGGTAGGTGCAGTTGCAATCCTGATGGCGACCTGTGTCGGCATGATGAGCACTTCGACTGCCCAGAACGCCACCCGAGAAGCAACCAAACAACAACCACAGCAGTACGAGTCACGTCGGCCGAATCTATCGGAACGCTCGCGCAGCGACTCGCACCACAAGCAAGGTCACGTTGTTCGAGCCAGCAATATTCTCGGCCATAACATCGTGAATGGGCAGGACAAGAACGTTGGCGAGATCAGCGATCTGGTGCTCGATCCAGCAACTGGCAAGATTCGCTACGCCGCCGTGACCTACGGTGGATTTATCGGTATCGGCGACAAACTTTTCGCTGTGCCGTGGGAAGCGTTTAGCTGCCGCGTCGATCCTGAGAACTCGGACGACTACATTGTCACGCTGAACGTCACGCAGGAACAACTCGAAGGCGCCGAGGGTTTCGATCAGGATAACTGGCCGAACTTCGCCGATCCCGAATTCGCCCAAGACCTCGACAAGCGTTACGGCGTGAAGCGAGACCGTCGCGGAGTGAATGTCGAAGTTGGCCGCGGCGGCGTGGACGTCGACGTGAATCCTCGCGACTAGAGCGTGCCGCACCCGCAGGTAGCGTCTGTATCGGCGAGTTCCTAACCGATCTCGCACAAACTCACGCTACAAGCATCAGAGCGCTCTAGCACAGCCGACAACCTTTGCCCCTCGCCGCGGGCTGCTCCGAGAGCGGCTCGCGGCTCTCTTACTGCGCTGCTGCTGACCAACATGGCAGGTTTCCATGAAAACCGAGGGAGCATTCCCGAAAAACGCTCCGACTGCCGCGATTTTTCATTGACATGCGGCGATTCCCCGATGAGCATTAGTCCACCTGTCTAATTCGCTATACATCAGGGGAGGGACGCTAATGCGGTACTTTGTACACGGCCTATTGGGCTTCTGGGTGGTTTGCTGCGCATCGCCTTGCAACGCGGATCTGTTCGCCACGCTTGCGCGTGACGGAATGCTGCTTCGCATCGACACCAATACGGGCGACGTTCTCAGGCACTACTCGTCTCCGCCTGACCCCGACTTCACCTCCTCCCCCGCGGGCGTGGCTTACGATGGCGACTTGGTGTACGTGGGCCGATCCACGCCAGACGGCCTGGCGCGAGTTTGGCCTTTCGATCCAGTCGAAAAGGATTGGTTGCCGTCGCTCGAGTTGGATCCGATCACCGTCCACGGCGGAACGATTGCTCGGCTCGATGGCATGGGCGTTTACACCGACGGCGACGGTCTACGCCACCTGCTTGCCGTATCGCGGTCGCCACAAGAGATTCCAACCTCCACTTTTTTTGACTACGATTTATCGCTGGCTCCAGGCATGTTGCACTGGTCAGCGGCGCCAGTCGAGCTGCCAATCGATTTTGTTGCCCTGGGCATGGACGTCGATCCCGCGACCGGGGAGATCTGGGTGTCGGGCGGCCTGACGCCAAGCGTTCTCGGCAACCCTGCGCTGATACGCGTTGATCCGTTCGGCGCGGAGATCGATCGTCTTCTGTTGCCGGAACTAGCAGGGGCAACGCTGCGTGGATTGGCTTTCGACGACGGTCGAATGTTCGTCGGCATCCGCAACGCGGTTGCATCGGCCAACCAGATTGTGGAGGTCGATCGCAATTCAGGCGAGATTCTCAACACCTTTACCTTGCCATCCGAGTTCGAAGGGATCCTCACCGGCCTCACCGGGGGTGCAGTGGTACCTGAACCTGCGACATGGGCGAT
The DNA here is from genome assembly GCF_965227375.1 of Aeoliella sp. NCBI lineage: Bacteria > Pseudomonadati > Planctomycetota > Planctomycetia > Pirellulales > Lacipirellulaceae > Aeoliella > Aeoliella sp. Next base: position 4,618,274 of record NZ_CBDDFX010000002.1, on the reverse strand, counting down.
CGCGTTCACCGCGATCGCTGGGCTATGGGTGCGCGCCAGTAGTGTGAGAAGCAGAACCGTCACCGCCCGTAGATCCTCTTAACCAGGATAGGCGGCACGGCGTTATTTAACGCTCGCCTTCCGGCGTAGGAGACACCGGTCGAGCCAGTATCTACAGTCCGCAGGCTGGGCATGTCCTGCAAGTGCGATATGGACTTGTCGGTAACGGCAGTCCCGGTCACGCTGAGTTCTTGGAGATTCGGAAGGGAACGAAGATGCTTGATGCCTTCATCCGTGATGGGGGTGTAACCAACGAATAACTTCGTCAGCGACTCACACTGCGCGACATGCACCAGCGCATCGTCGGTAATCTCGCAGCCGGTCAGGTTCAGCGATTCCACCCCGCGGAGGTGCCGGAGCATCGCCAAGTCGCCAGGCTCGAGCGGCGAGTCGGAGAGGTTTACCGATTCGATGGTGCCAAAGTACTCGTAGCCGATTTGCTGGCAAAGCTGGTGTTGAAACCACTCGCCGAGCGTCTGCGGAGGATTTTCCGCGTTGAACGATTTGAATTCGATCGCCGGCGAGCTGAATCTGGCCCACTCGTCAGGATCGAGTCCCTGGCCAGCCAGTGCATGCACTCGCTGCACCGCCTTCTTTTGCCGGATGGCCCCGCCGAGGTACCAGTAGCATCCGATCGCCACGAGCGTGAATAGCACGAACCAGGTTCGCAGGCTGATGCGGAGTTTTTTGAGCATGCGGGACCTTTCTTGAGGGAACGGCTTGGTCGCCAAGGCTCGGAATGCCCCTAAATCATAGCAAAAATGGCAGAATTACGCGCAGGCGGAAAAAATCTCAAATTCGTTGCCCCCCTGCCACCCGCCTTCCGCTTACCTCCTATGAACAACGCCACTCGCGAGGCAAGTCGGCCCCAATCAACGCAGTTTGCGGCCGAGCAAAGTGGTGAACTCAACCCAAACTGGAGACCTGATTATGACCAACACTAGCACTACCTCCTCGAACCCCAGCCTCCTGGCCCTCTCCGGACATGCCTTCCCAAACCACATGATGCAAGCTTCCCCTACGGCGAAGCACGGCCTCCGCCACCGCATGACCACCGCCCTGGCCTCGATCCCCTACGCGATCGGCCTCTGCTGCGTATGGCTGTTCGAGCGAGAAGAGCTTGAGAAGACCAAGAAGAACACCACAACCGACAACACCGGCGACAAGGCGGTCCATCGAAACAAACAGCCCGAAGACTACGATCCCTGGGTAGTGCCGATGTTCTGGTGTTGATGGGGGCAGTTAGAGCTTTGACCTGATCCGGCCGCGACTTTGTGCTGTGAGGAACTTCCCTGTGTGCAGCGGGCCACTGCCGGACGAGGCGCTAGCACAGCAGGGCACGCCACGAACGGCTGGATGGGTCGCGACTCTTACCGCTTCTTCCGCCGCTTCTTGAGTGCCGCCTGGCGCGCTTTGCGGGCGTCTTTCTTTTGTGCGTTGGACAAGCGTTTGCCGGTGCCCTGTTTCTGTCTGGCGAGCGTGCCCCCTTGGGCCAGGCCGCCTTGCACTTCGCTTAGCATTTTCATGCGTTCGCGGGCGCTTTTGCCTGCCATGCTGGTCATCATCTGAGCCATCGGCTCGTACATCTTGATCAGCTCGTTCACCTGATGTGGTTCGCAGCCTGCTCCGGCGGCGATGCGGCGGCGGCGGCTTTGGTCGATTAGCTTGGTGTTGGCCTTTTCCGCGGGGGTCATCGAGTCGATGATGCCGAACAGGCCTTTCATCTCCGACTCGTCGAACTCGTTCATCGCCTCGCGCATCTGACCCATGCCCGGCATCATGCTCATCATCTTCTGCATCAAGCCGGGCTTGGCGATCATCGCCATCTGCTTGCGGAAGTCGTCGAGCGTGAACTGGCCCTTGGAGAGCTTTTCCTCCATCGCCTTCTGTTCTTCGAGATCGAATTCCTTTTGGGCGATCTCGAACAGCGAGCGAATGTCGCCCTGGCCCAGGATGCGCTCGGCCATGCGATCGGGGTGAAACGCTTCGAGGGCTTCGAGCTTCTCGCCGGTGCCCATGAACTTGATCGGCACGCCGGTCACGTGCTTCACCGACAGCGCCGCACCGCCACGGGCGTCGCCGTCGAGTTTGGTCATGATGACGCCGTCGATTTCCAGGGCTTCGTTAAACGCCTTGGCGCTGTTCACTGCGTCCTGGCCGGTCATCGCGTCGACCACCAGGTAAATCTGCTCGGGGCTGCACTGCTTGTCGATCCGCTCGAGCTGGCCCATCAACTCTTCGTCGATGTGCAACCGGCCGGCCGTGTCGAGGATCACGACGTCCGCGCCTTGCTTCTTGGCCTGCTTCACGGCCGCGTTGCAGACCTTCACGGGGTCCTTCTCTTCGCGGTCGCTGTACACCGGCAAGCCAAGTTGCTCGCCGAGCACGTGCAACTGGTCGATGGCCGCGGGGCGCTGCAAGTCGGCCGCGACGAGCAGCGGGTTGCGTTGCCCTTCCTTGAGCATCTTGCCGAGCTTGCCGACGGTGGTCGTCTTGCCGGCGCCCTGCAGGCCGCAGAGCATCAGCACGGTGACGTCGTCTTTGCCTTTGAGGTGCAGCGAGTGATCCACCGGGCCCATCAGGTCGCACAGTTCCTGATAGACGATACCGACGACCTGCTGCTGCGGCTTCAGGGACTTGAGCACCTTCTCGCCGAGGGACTTTTCGGTGATGTTCGCCATGAAGTGGCGAGCCACATCGAAGCTGACGTCGGCCTCCAGCAGAGAACGCTCGACGAGCTTCAGCCCCTCGCGCATGTTCGCCTCGGTCAGCTTGCCCTGGCCGCTGAGCGATTTGAGGGCGCTGGAAAGTCCGTCCTGGAGCGATTCGAACATGGATGGATTGAGGGGTTAGGGGCGGGATCGAGGGCCGAGAAATGCCAAAACCCGTATTTTAGCGGACCAGCGGCACTGGGGCGAGGCGGCTACCGTGGCAAAAACCGCAGCAGATAGCCGACATTACGCCTCGTCGTGAAATGTCCGACGAGGCGTAGCTCGTCGGCTGGGGCGTATTCGTCGAACAAACCGCTGTCTTGGGGCTAGGCTGTTATTGGAGGCCACGGATCGTCAGGCGGCGGATCGTCGCCTTCATCGTCCGACGGGAAGAGTGGCCACCTAAGCCCATGGCGTTCGATCTCCTCAGTGGCATCTCTGCGCCGATTGATACTGCGTTTGGTGGCAATTCTGCCCATCAACTGTGCCATTGGCTCGTACATATCGAGGAGTAGCCTGAGCTCACGAGGCGTGCAGCCGGCCCCCGCGGCAATCCGACTTCTTCTAGAACGGTCGATCCGCTTGCTATCAGCACGCTCGGCCGGTGTCATCGCGTCGATGATTCCAAACATGCCCTTTAGTTCCGAAATATCGAAATCGTCCACCGCGGCGCGCATCGCTCCCGTACCCGGCAGCATGCTAAGCATCTTTTGCATCAAGCCAGGTTTGGCGATTGACGCTAACTGCTCGCGGAAATCGTCGAGTGTGAACTTGTCGGCCATAGCAATCAGTCCAACCCAAATGCGAAACGACTTGGCGCGAAGCACCAAGCCGTTTCTGAGTTCTAGGCCCTATGGGGCAAGTCTATTTCCGTCGCCAGCGATACCCGAGCAACGCTCCAGTCGCCAGCAGCGTGAGGGCGATGGACGAAGGCTCCGGCACTTGGACACCGTTGGTGACCTGTCCGCGAATTTCGCCGCCTTGCCTGAAGCTCGTGTGAATATTGATGTAGGAGTTGCCGGCGATGATCCCGTCCATAGTCGCCTGGTTTAGCACTCCGCTAGTGCCGCTGAAGCTGCCCGAGGTCACGCCTACGTCAATGTTGAGCCCAAAAATGACTCCGGCGTTCTGATCGGGCAACGCAATGCCGTGCAGGTGCGCGAGGGTGGTGGTGCCGATCAAATCACTAAACGTGCCCTCGATGCTCATGATACCCGTATCGGTATCGAGCATGGCAGTGGCCAGCCCAGTTCCCGGAGTTGCCACCGGAGGGTTCTCTTGGGAACCGTCCAGCAGAATGTCATCCCATTGCCAGAGTTCTGCGAAGGCGGGAGAAGAGAAGCTCAATCCCAGCAGGGCGACAAAGCAGCCAATTCTAGAGTTCATAAGCGGGTAACCTCCCCAGAAAAGAGAATGTCCCCACGGAAGGCCGCCAGCTTTCGTCGGCAAATCACCTTCGGGGGCAGCTTCGGTGATTCTCCTACTTAAAAAACGGTCCGTCAAGCTTTTCACGTGCGGAAAGCCCGCACACTGGCAGCTGGCAGAGGACTTCCGCTGCCTTGAGGCCTGGGATTTAGAGCCCTAGAATAAGAGACCCCACCCGAGACTCTCTCACCCAACTTTCCCAATATAAGCGAGAATCCTATGGCCCACCTTGTACAGACCGAAGCCCCCGACTTTGCCGCCCAGGCCGTGATGCCGGACGGCAGCTTCAAGGAAGTCAAGCTGTCCGACTACCGCGGCAAATACGTGGTGATGTTCTTCTACCCGCTGGACTTCACGTTTGTCTGCCCCACCGAGATCATCGCGTTTAGCGAAGCGATCGGCGAGTTCGAGAAGCGGAACGTGCAGGTGCTGGGTTGCAGCATCGACAGCCACTACTCGCACTTCGCTTGGCGGAACACTCCCCGCGATGCTGGCGGCATCGGCGCGATCAAGTATCCGCTGGTGGCCGACCTGGACAAGAAGATTGCCGATTCGTTTGGCGTACTGCTGCCAGGTGGCGTGGCGCTGCGTGGCTTGTTCCTGATCGACAAGGACGGCATCGTCCGCCACGAGTTGATCAACGACCTGCCGCTGGGCCGTAACGTGGACGAAGCGATCCGCGTGGTCGACGCGTTGCAGTTCCACGAAGAACACGGCGAAGTCTGCCCCGCTAACTGGAAGGCCGGCAGCAAGAGCATGAAGGCCGATCCCGAAGGAAGCAAGGAGTTCTTCAGCTCGACCTACGGCAGTAGCGCGTAAGTATCGAAGCTATTCCCAACGTTGGAAGGATCGACACAACTCTCGCAGTGGGCCATGGCGACGCGAGCACTCGCCCGCCATGGCCTGTTGTATGATTTCCCGCCCCCCGGCTCAATGCCCCGCCCAAAGGAGTTCCCATGTTCTCTCGCTCGATGTTGTTTGCCGCGCTTGTGTGCTCGGCTCCCTTGGCCGCCGTGGCTCAGGACACCCTGCCCGCTGGCCAGCCTGCCGCCGAGCAGGCGCCGCAGATGAGTCCCGAGGAGTTCAATCGGATGGTGAGCTACGCCTTGGGGCGATCGATCGCCGAGGACTGCAAGATGGGTGGCGTGACGCTTGACGTTCGGGCGATGCAAACGGGCATTAGCGAAGTGCAGCAGGACCGTCCCCCGCAATGGAGCGAGCGGGAGATGAATCAAGCGATGCAACTGTTCGCGATGAAGATCCAGCAGACCGTGGCGGCCAACAACAAGAAGGCCGGCCAGGAGTTCCTGGCCAAGAACGCCCAGCAGCCCGGCGTGAAGGTCACTCCGAGCGGACTGCAGTACAAGGTCGTCAAGCAGGGCAACGGTGCTTCGCCTACCGACGACAGCGCAGTGGTGTGCCACTATCGCGGTACGTTCGTCAATGGCCAGGTATTCGACAGCACGCAGGGAGGCCAGCCCGCTCAGTTTCCTGTGAAGGGAGTGATTGCTGGGTGGACCGAAGCACTGAAGATGATGAAAGTGGGCGACAAGTGGCAGCTGTTCGTGCCATCGAACTTGGCGTACGGCGAGGGAGGCCAAGGTCCGATTGGTCCCAACGAAACGCTGATCTTCGAGATCGAACTGCTTCAGGTCGGCCCGGCACGCCCAGCGCCGCGGCAATAGAAGTCCGCGCTAAACTCTCGTGCGGATGCCGCGCGGCTTACCTGCGTCGCGACTTGGCGGGATAGAATCGCGAGTAGTTCTGGAACGTAGCGGAATGCCCCGTTGGCATCACGCCCTGGTTGCCGGTCGTGTTGTAGGCGTTCCGCGCCGATAGCGCGGTCAGTTGCTGGTTGATTTCCGACTCTCGCCGCCGCACCTGATCGTTGAACCGCTGTTGGCGCAACTGAGGGCGGACGATCGTTTGGTAGTTCAGATCGTTGTCACCGGCAAACGAATCGTTGAACAAGTTCAGGTACGGACTAATCGTGGGCGCAGGAGTAACGTTTGCGAACGGTTTGCTGCCGCTCGCCCCGGCAGTGCCCACGCCGAAGTTGGCAGATTGCGAGCGCGGAGGCTCAAAGGTCCTAGGCCCTGGATCGTATCCTGGGTCCGATACTCGTTTAGCTCCAAAACCGCTGTTCACGGTGCGATCGCGGTTGACCAATCTTGAGGTGTAAGTAGATACATCCCCTTGCGCCTTGAAGCGATTGAGCTGACGCGTGGCTTCGCTTTGCCCACCGTAGTCGAACACCTGCGCGAACGAATGCACAGGCAGGCAGAGGGCGGCGAGCAAGGCGGCGAGTGTGATCTTTGCGTACATCGAACGGGTGACCTATTGAGTTGGGTCCGGAGTCTGCAACCGTCAGACTTCATTCTATGCAGATCCCCAGCGTGCGGCAAACTGCGCACACCCAGCGAAAGTCGATGAATTGGCCATTCGCTGCTGATTACAACGATTGTGCAGCAGATTCCGCGGTGCCCCCCAAGCGAGGCATTTTCCGCGCGACACCGACACCAGTATCTCGTCAAGCCGAAAAGACTCGTTTGACAAAGCAATAGTGCAGGTCAATCTTCGTAGTCCGCCGAGCTGTATTTCCGCCGATACGGGTCGTACGCTCGCTGTGAAGCGGAAGAAGCGGCGGAGGGAGCGTGCGGGTCGGGCAGCTTCCAGGGCAACAGGTCGCCGTACAATCGGTAGAATCCCAACAGGGCGAACGCGCCCGCCACGGCTACGATCATTCCCAGCGGGCTGGTGGGCGTGAGTCGCTCGGTATCGGTGAAGAATCCCACGCAGCCACAGCCCAGCACCGAACCGGCGACGCCCAGCACCAAGGTGGTGATCGCGCCCGCAGGATCGCGGCCCGGCATCAAACCTCGCGCCACCAGCCCCACCACGGTGCCAAAGCCAATCCACACCAGGATGTCGTTGACCAACTGGTGCATCTCGGGCGAGAGTTGAAGCGAGCTCATCGGGTATCGTGCCTGAACTTTGGTGGTTAAATAGGTATCCGTTCGCCCGCTTGTAGCTTTCTCGGGCAGCTGTCGCAATACGGTTCTGTGCCCGTGCCGAGCGATCTTGCCAGCAGGGGGCCGCTCGGGGTATCGTAAACGCCTGTGCAGTAAATCGACGAATGTGTTCTTCGGAGCCGACGCCATGGATGTTGCCCAGTTGCTCTCTCGCATTACCTCGTTGCCTGAATACGCTGGGCAGCTCGAGCACCTGGAGGAGCTTCCCGAGCGGCCCGCCCAGTACGCGTCGCCCGAGACACCGCTGCCCGAATCGGTCACGCGACTGCTAGCATCGCAAGGGGTCGAGTCGCTGTACTCCCATCAGGTCGAAGCCCTGTCGGCCGCCCGCGACGCTCGCGATGCGGTAGTGGTCACCGGCACGGCGAGCGGCAAGACGCTGTGTTACAACTTGCCGATCCTCGAAAGCGTCGTCACCCAGCCCGACGCCCGAGCGCTCTATCTCTTTCCCACCAAAGCGCTCGCGCAGGATCAACTCAAAGGCTTGTTGTCGTTGGTCGAAGGCGACGCCGAGATGGCCGCGCGCGTCCGGCCCGGTGTGTACGACGGCGATACGCCTACCGCTCAGCGGCGTCGGATCCGCAACGAAGCGAACCTCGTGCTCACCAACCCCGACATGCTGCACGCGGGCATCCTGCCTTACCATCCCAAGTGGTCCACGTTGTTTGCCGAGCTGCGTTACATTGTGGTCGACGAAGTGCACACCTACCGCGGCATCCTCGGCGCACACGTGGCCGCGGTGCTCCGCCGGCTCGATCGCGTTTGTCGCCACTACGGATCGAATCCGGTCTACCTGGCCGCCAGCGCGACGATCGCCAACCCGGGTGAGTTGGTCAGCAGTCTGCTGGGGCGCGAAGTCGAAGTGATCGACAACGACGGTTCGCCCCGCGGGCGGAAGGTCTTCGCGTTGTGGAACCCCACTCCGCTTGGCACCGACGCCCTGGCGCGACGCAGTGCGAACGACGACGCGGTCACTTGGCTTTCCGAAGCCATGGAAGCCGGCGGGCAGGCGCTCGCGTTCACACGCACCCGGCAAGCGGCCGAATTGGTGCATCGCTACTGCCGCCAGCGACTCGCCGAGCGTCACTCGCCGTTGGTCGATAGCGTGCGGGCGTATCGCGGTGGCTACTTGCCCAACGAGCGGCGTCAAATGGAGCAAGACCTCTTCGCCGGCCGGCTGCGCGGTGTCGCTACGACCAACGCACTGGAGCTTGGCATCGACATCGGTTCGCTCGACGTCGCCATCCTGGTCGGCTACCCCGGCACGATCGCCAGTTGCTGGCAGCAGGCAGGGCGTAGCGGTCGCCGTACCGACGACAGCCTGGCGGTGCTGCTGGCCGGCAACGAACCGGTCGATCAGTACCTGCTGCGTCACCCCGAGTACTTCTTCGCCCAATCGCCCGAGCACGCGGTGGTCGACCCCGATAATCCGTACGTGCTGGCGAAGCACTTGAAGGCGGCCGCGTTTGAGTTGCCACTCAACGCCGACGACCTCGAGCAGTTCGGGCCGCTCGCCGAGCCCATCGCCGGCGTGCTCTCCGAAGAGCGGCAGCTGACTCAAGTTGGCGAGGAGTATTTCTGTCCCGGCGGCCAGAACCCAGCGGTGGGCGTGAGCCTGCGACACATGAGCGACAACACCTTCAGTATCGTGCTGTTGAAGCACACCCGCATCTCGCGCGACCTGTACACTTCCGGCTCGCCGCCGCTGGTGGACGACTCGCACGAAGTGATCGCCAACGTCGACTCGATCAGCGCGCCGGAGTTGGTCTATCCCGAAGCGGTCTACCTGCACGCCGGCGAGACCTATCTGGTTCGCGAACTCGATCTCAACGGCAAGGTAGCCTACGTCGAGCGGCGCGAAACCGACTACTACACGCAGGCGGTGCTCGAAAGTAACGTACTGGTGACCAAGCCGCGCGACGAGAACGCGGTGATTCCGTCGGCCGAGGTCGGCTACGGCGAGCTGGACGTGTCCTGGCAAACCGTAGCGTTCAAGAAGATCAAGTTCGACACCCGCGAGAACATTGGCCTCGGCCCGGTCGACATCCCGGCGCAGAACCTGGCGACTACCGGCACGTGGGTCGCCCCGCGCGACGAAGTCCGCGCCGCGCTCAAGGCCGAAGGACTGCGGACCAGCGAGGGCATCTGCGGGATGCGTAACCTGGCCGTGGTGGCGCTGCCGTTCGTGGCGATGTGCGACAGTCGCGACGTTGGCGGGGTGGTCGACGCCAAGAACTTGGGCCGCTCGACAATGATCCTGTACGACCGTTATCCCGGGGGACTGGGCTACTGCCAGAAAGGGTTCGAGCACATCCAGCAGTTGCTCACCATCTGCCTGGAGATGGTCTCCGACTGCCCATGCGAAGACGGTTGCCCCAGTTGCGTCGGTCTGCCCAACCTGCGCCCTGCAATTCACAGCGACCCCGATCTGACGCGGGGACATCCGATTCCGAACAAGCGAGCGACCCAACGGTTGCTCGAGTTGCTCTTGGACCGCGAGGCTTCGGCAACCGCCACCTCGCAAGACGCTGTCGGTACAACGTAACGCAAAGGGAGGGAGCGTGTCGAACGAAGATCGCGAACAATTGGCAGTGGCGGTGCGCACGATGCAGATCATTGTGTTTAGCATGGCCATGGGATGTGTGGTATTTGCGGTGATCTTGTTGACGGTCATCCAGCCCGATCCGACCGAAGGCCCGCCGACGATTGCCTATATCGGCGTGGCGGCGGGATTGGCGGCGTTGGTCGCCGGCGTCATTGTTCCGCGGCTGATTGCGGCGTCGCAGCCGGCCACCGCTGGCGCGTATCAAACCACGCTGATCATCGGCCTGGCGATTTTCGAAGGTGCTGCGTTTCTCAATCTCGTTGCTTACATGATTGAAGGTCAGTCGTTCTCGTTGGCCGTGGCGGCGGTGCTCATCGCGGCGATTGTCATGGGCATGCCGACTATCGGACGCGTGGAGGACTGGCTCGATGCCCGCCGCCGTAGCGACGAGGAAGCGGACGCGTTCAATCGGCGCTAGCCTCGTCTGCGTGAGCTTGCTGCCAAAGTCGCTCGGCGAGTTGGCAGTAGGCTTCGAATGCGGCTTCGTCGAAAAAGGCGCGACCTGGGATTGGATGTGCCGAAAGCGGAGTTTGATAGACGAGAAGTAACCCTGCTGCTCGTTCCACTTTCGCAATGGCCTTCCACTTTCGGAAAGTGTGTCCATCCTGATCTGCAGATTGATACCCCTCCGCCAGGAGCGACGTAGTGAACTTACGGTCGAGCAAGGCTTGCTCTTCGCGCCTCAACATCTCGCGGGCGAGTTTTTGTTCTGTCTTCTGATGGCGCTTTGGTAGCCGAATGGCATCCAGACAAAACAACATCGACATTACTACGAAGATTGCAAAGAAAGGACTCCAAATCGAATCGACCCAGACCACCAATCCGCTGAGAATTGCCATGCAAGCCGCAACCGCAAGAAACACGCGTTTCCTTCTGCTGATATGTTGTTGCAAGGTCCCACTGCCCTTCTGGACATGATCCAACATGTTGAGCACCTCCTCTTCGGTAAGATGAAAGCTCACCGATTGCGGCGGTTCGAGTTGCGGAACTTCGCGGTGGGCGACTTCCTGCGGCGATGGCGATGCGTAGGGATTATCGGTACTCATTGCTAGCAGCCTGGCGGCTCCGATGGATTGGGGTTTACTGTAACAGAATCGCGTTTGCGGTTGATAGCGGTTCCGCTTGGGTGGGCCAATTCGTTAGAATCCTCTCTATGCTCGACGAATCCCTCCGCCAGCGACTCGAAGCGCTCAATCGCGAGCGAATCTCCGCGCCGGCGGTCCGGCCTCGCCCAACTGCCGTGGCGCCGCAGGTTCCTAAGTCGCGACGCATCGATCCACCCCACACCAAACAGAAGCACCACGCGCTGTTGGAGCGGGGCGAGGTTGTCAGTAACCCGCGCGGTACGCATCTGATGGTCTCGCTCCCGGCCAGTGAACTCTGGCCCGATGGCGATAGCTTTCTGCAGGCGCGGCACGAGCAGCTTTTGCAGTCCATCGACTTCGAGTCGGACGACATTCGGCAGAGTTTCATACAAGCGTTTCCTTCGCGGTTCGTCGGGCTCGACCTCGAAACGTGCGGGCTAAGCGGTTCGGCGTTGTTCCTGGTGGGTGTTGCTCGATTTCACGACGACCGGCTCCTGGTCGAATTGCTCTTCGCTCGCAACTATGCCGAAGAAGCATCTGTGTTGTGTTCCTTGAGCGAGCGGCTGGCCGGCGCCGAGACGCTCGTGACGTTCAATGGTAAAAGTTTCGATTGGCCGATGGTCTCCGATCGTTGGCGGCGGTACCTGCTCGACCGCGAGGCGCCGCTTCCCGACCTCGCGCACTACGACGTCCTGCACCACGCCCGTCGCCGCTGGCGCGACACGCTGCCCGACTGCAAGTTGCAAACCATCGAACGGATGATCTGCCGCCGCAGCCGCACCTGCGACATCGCCGGCCACATGATCCCCGGCGCGTACGACCACTACGTCCAAACCGGCCAAACCGCCGAAATGGAACAAGTGCTGTACCACAACGCGGTCGACCTGGTGACGCTCGTCGACATGGCGATGCGGCTAGCGGGCTGAAAGGTCGCCGTTTTGTCGCACCGCGCGGCAAAACGATTCCCTGCGACAAAACCCCCTCGCGCGGCGCACCTGCGACATTTCGTAAGTCCTGTGGTTGATGGTACTTGCAACATCGGCCTCGAGTTTTGTCGCAGTAGTTGTTGCGCGCGGTTCGCGTTAGCTGCGACAAAACCCCATTCATGGACCGCCCGCGACCAAGCCACGAGTGACCCGTTTGTGCTTTCTCAACACTCATGCACAACACGCCGCACTACCATTGGACCAGTTGCCGATGGCGATTCAATAGCGATTTTCTTACAGCTCGCGTTTTCGCAGGATTCGACGCCACCCGCCAACGGATTCGCAAGAGTTCGGATTCAGCACTAATGGGTTGAAGTGCTGCGTACACTGCTGGCTCTAAGCAACGTGGCGGGAGGTAATCGGTCGTAACCTGTCGCAGAGTTGCATTCGAGGGCAACCGGCGATAAACCAGCAGTGGCACACCAGACGAGCTAGATTAGAATGAACACCAGTCCAAGATTCGCCACGCGCCGGCGAATAAGTAGCGACCGATTCATCCCGAATTCTTGAGGACCACCATGACGCTACGAATCACGATCCTGCTGCTCGTTTTGCCGCTCTTCGTTCCAAGTTGCTTCGCCGAAAGTCGCACCTGGACGGCCGCGAGCGGCGGTGCTTCGATCGAGGCCGAGTACGTGGGGGCCAAGGATGGTAACGTGACGCTTCGCAAGGCGGACGGAAAGACCGTCTCGGTGCCGATCGCCAAATTGTCGGCCGCAGACCAGCAGTACATCGAACAGCAAACCGGCGGCGGTTCGACGGCAGGGAGTTCAGCCGAAGAGGCCGTGTTGGGTGGCGACTCCGGCGTGCGAGTGGAGGTCGTGGGCCTGGAGTTTGGCAAAGCCACGCCGGAGATCCCCGAAGAGCAGGGCGAGATGATGGTGAGGATGGGTTTCGAGGGCACCGCGGTGCACCTGTGGTTGTACGACGCCGAGCGTTCGTTCCTGGGCATCGACGACCAAGCGAGCAAAGTGACCAAGCTGACCGATGACCTGGGGACCGACCTGCTAAAGGACACGAACCCCGGCGGCGGCTTCTCGATGCCCGGCTTCTCGATGGGCATGCAATCGAATCCCGTGCAGGCGGACGTGGCGGAGCATCGTCATCGCTGCGATGTCCAGATCAGCGGTCCCAATCCGCCAGCCAAGGGCGCCAAGCAGATCATGCTCGACGCCGTGCTGGTCGCTCGTTTCGGTGGCAAGACCGAACAGGTCGAAGCACCAGCGGTGAAACTTGCCCAAGGAGCCGAGTACCAGCTGGGGCCAATCAAGTTCGCGGTCGAGCGATTGGAGAAGGATAGCTTCTTCGACGAGGACAAACTGGTTGTCGTGCTCAAGACCGAAGACAGCATCGACGTCTTGCAAAAGGTTGAGTTCCTGGACGCCGACGGCAACGTGTTGGAACATGCCGAACGAGGAAGCATGTCCGGCGGCGGCTTCGGCACCCAGATCAACTACGCGTTCTCCCAGGAACTCGACACCCTCGGCATGCGGCTCCACTACTTTAAAGACGTCGACACGGTCGAGGTGCCGGTGAAGTTGAGCACGGGCGTGGGATTCTAGGGTTAGCTGGAACTGAATCAGTCGCGGATGCGCACGGATTGAAGCAGATTCGCGCGGATCAGAACGAAATGGTTCGCGTATGGATCCGCGTAGATCCGCCCAAATCTGCGTGCATCCGCGTCGAATTCTTCGACCACCGAACGTGTTCCCTTCTCATCCAGTTCTGTTGTACAACGGAGGAACTAGCACTCCGCGATTTGATTCAAGGAACGCGTCATGAACTCCATCGATTACCAACAGATCGCCCAATGGCTCCGCGACGCGGAGCGGGCGGTGGTGTTTACGGGGGCGGGGATCAGTACCGAGAGTGGCATCCCCGACTTTCGCTCGCCGGGTGGGATCTGGACGAAGTTTCGCACGGTGTACTACGACGAGTTCATGGCCAGCGCCGATGCGCGGCATGAGTACTGGCATCAAAAGTCGCAGGGACATCGGGATTTTGCCGACGCACAGCCCAACGCCGGGCACCTGGCGATCGCCAAATGGGAGTCGGAGGGCCGCGTGCGGGGTGTGGTGACGCAGAATATCGATGGGCTGCATCAATTGGCCGGCAGCAAGCAGGTGCTCGAATTGCACGGCACCGCTCGGGAAATCCAGTGCCAGGATTGCGGCGCGCGGTACGACGCCGAGTCGCTGGTGGCCGAGTTTCTCCAGACCGATCAGGTGCCGCAGTGCCAGCAGTGCGAAAAGGGACGATTGAAGCACGCCACGGTGTCGTTCGGCCAGTCGCTGCCGACTGACGTGCTGGAGCAAGCGGTCGAGTGGAGCCAGGAGGCCGACCTGTTTCTGGCGATCGGCTCTTCGTTGGTCGTCACGCCAGCGGCTGACCTGCCGGTGATCGCCAAGCGAAGCGGTAGCCGCCTGGTGATCGTGAATCGCGATCCGACGCCGCTGGACGACATGGCGGATGCAGTGATAGCGGAATCGATTGGCGCAGCGCTCAGTGAGATTGACCGCGCGGCGGATACCTAGGATAGTCCGCGGATAGCTACCATTCGGCCATCGAATTCAGCCATCAGTGCTGGCAACGACTGGCCTCGCGGTCCGCCCAGCTTACCAAATGTTCCGATTACATCGATTTGGTTAACTTTGACGGTTGTAGCGATCCGAAGTAGCTAGAGAACCCCTACCGGTCTACCGGTCCGTTGGCATATCTAGCGTCGGAGAGCTAGCTGTGAAGCTGCAACCTACCGCAAAAATTCTAAGCATCAATTTCTTGGCGTGTATCCTCGTAGCGTCGGCGGGCGTCGCGTGGGGCCAAGGCATCGATTACCAGCTTGGCCTGGGATACAACACCGGAGACTCCGTAGGCCTGGACGACGGCTTCACCCGGCTGGAAACCTGGCTGCCGCTCACGCAGCCAACGGACAACAGCATCTTGTTCAGCGATTTGCGCGTTCTGTTGTACAACGACCATTCCGACGCGGTTGGCTTGAACCTCGGCTTGGGCGGTCGCTGGTACGACTCGTACAACAACCGCGTGTGGGGTGGCTACGCTTACTACGACACACGCGATACCGGCCTGGCCGACTACCAACAGATCACCTACGGCGCCGAAACGCTGGGCAGCATCTGGGACTTTCGCTTTAACGGCCACGTGCCCATTGGCAACAACCCCACCACGCTGCTGTTCTCCAGTAGCGTCGATGCGGAGTTTGTCGGGCAGAACCTGGTGCTGTCGAACCTGCTGACACAGAACGCCATGACCGGCGTGCACGGCGAAGCCGCGCGCGTGCTGTACGGCGGAGAAAATGCACAGATTCGTGGCGCCGTGGGAGCGTACTGGTTCAACGACAAAGATCTGGACATATCCGCCACTGGCCCGCGCGTGCGTCTCGAGTTCCGCGGCGGCGACGAGTTTTGGGCGTCGGGCTACGTGCAGCACGACGATCAGTTCGACACCACCGCTGGCGTGACGTTCCTTTGGCGGTTCGGCACTGGCCGCGGCCGCTGTTACAACTCGTCGGAAAGCGTAGCCGCCCGACTGGGCGATCCCGTGGAGCGGATTCAGCAAATCGTGCTGGCCGAAGCCAGCAGCGACACCACCGTGGTAGCCACCGGCGCTGATAGCAACCCGATTACGTTCGTTCACGTCGAGCAGGGCGCGGCGGGCGGCGATGGCTCCTTCGAGACGCCGTTCGGCACCTTGGCCGAAGCATCCAACCAACCCGAGGACATCGTCTTCGTGCACGGCGGCGGCGTGTTCAACGCCGAGTCGTTCACCACCAGCACCGACGGCCAGCGGGTGCTGGGCGAAGGCATCACCCACACCGTGTTCACGCAGCAGGTTGGCAATGTCGTGCTGCCCACGGTCAACGGCGGCCCGATCCCCGTGGTGCAGAATTCGCCGGGCAACGCGTTCACCCTGGCGGCCGATAACGTGGAACTCGCTGGCTTCAACATCGTGAATGCCGGCAACAATGGCGTGTTCGCCACCGGCCAAACCGGACTGTACGTGCACGACAACACGATCACCGCCGCCACGAATGCAGGCATCGCGTTCAACGCCATGACCGGCGCCAACACCATCGAAGACAACACCATCACCGGCACCACCGCTGGCCCGGGCATCTCGCTGACTGGTAACTACCAGGGCACAACCACCGGCAACACCGTGACCGGCAACGCCGGCGGCGGTATCGTTGCCACGGCCGACGTGACGGGCGACACCACGGGCAACACGATCGATGGCAACACCGGCGACGGTGTGAGCGTTGCGGGCAATTACGTGGGCAACTTCAGCACCAACTCGGTCTCCGGCAACACCCAGGCCGGCCTCAATGTGGGCGGCGACTTCACGGGCAACATCTCGAACAACACCGCGTCGGGTAACACCACCTCGGGCATCGTGGTCGCTGGCACGCTCAACGGCAGTGCTACCACCAACACGGCCTCGACGAATGGTGAATTCGGTATGATCCTCGGCAGCGGTGGCGCTGCGGTGGTGGGCAACGTGACAGGCAACACGACCAACGACAATGGCACCAGCGCAGCGGGCGGTGGTGGTATCTTGGTCGACGGAACCATGAACGGATCGTTGTCGGGCAACACGGCCACCGGCAACGGTGCTGGCGCCACCAGCGCTGGCGTGGGCATCGAGGCCACCGCCGCACTGACCGGCGACGCGACCTTCAACACGGCCACCGGCAACGATGGCTCGGGTATCTCGCTCGTGAGCGCCACCGGCAATGTGAGCAGCAACAACGTCAGCACCAACGGCCAGGGTGCCGATGGAGGCAACGGCTTGCAAGTCGCCGGCAACGTAGGCGGTTCGGTGAGCGGCAATACGGCCAACTCCAACCAGGCTGGCGCCACACTCGATGGTGAAGGCATTTTGATCGGCGGCACCGTAGCCGGCAACGTGACCAACAACACCGCCGGCAGCAACGATGCCAGCGGTGTGGTGCTTGCCGGTGCGGTCACAGGCAATGTGTCGAACAACACGACCAGCAGCAACGCTGAATTTGGTATCACGGCGCTGTCGCTCAACGGCGATCTGTCGTCCAACACCGCCAGCAACAACGGCTTCGATGGCCTGTTTGTCACCGGCATCGTGGGCGACGACATTTCTGGCAACATCGCCAACAACAACGGCCTTTCGGCGGGCGGCGAAGGCGGCGACGGCGTACTGATCGGCGGCAACGTCGGTGGCGACATTACGGGCAACACCACCAGCAACAACAACGTCGGTGCGGTGTCGGACGGTGATGGCTTGCACGTGGTGGGCACCGTGGGTGGCAACATGTCGGGCAACACTTCGAGCAACAACGACGCCTTCGGTCTGCTGGTCGACGGCGCCACGGTCGGCGGCAATGTCTCGGGCAACACCACCAACGGCAACGGTACTGGCGGTATCCAGACCAACAACATCACGGGCGACCTGTCCAGCAACACGGCCGAACAGAACGTGGGCATCGGCATCGCGGTTAACGGCACCGTCGACGACGTGACTAACAACATCCTGAACGAAAACCACTTCGCCGGTCTTACCGTCACAGGCAACGTCGGCGGCAACGTGAGCGGCAACAACTCGACCGACAACGGCCAATCGCCCGGCGGCGAGGGCGGTAGCGGCATGATCTTCGGCGGCACCGTCGCTGGCAACGTGTCGGGCAACACCGCCACGGGGAACTTCGATGGCACCACCGACGACGGCGACGGCATCGCCCTGGCTGGGAATGTCGGTGGCAACATTTCGAACAACACCACCTCGGACAACGGTGGCAACGGCATCGAGGGCACCACGCTCACTGGCAACCTCGACTCCAACACCTCTTCGGACAACGGCGAGTTCGGTGTTCACCTCACCAGCGTCGGCGGCGCGGTTACCGACAACGTCACCAACAACAACGGCTTCGATGGCCTGCTGGTCGACACCACCGTCGGTGGCGCTGTTACGGGCAATACCGCCAACACCAACGGTCAATCGGCCGGCGGCGAGGGTGGCAACGGTCTGGCGATCGGCGGAGCGGTCACCGGCGATATCTCGAACAACACGGCCACGGGCAACGTGGCTGGCGGCACCAGCGACGGTGATGGCATCCATCTGGCCACCACGCACACGGGCAACATCACCTTCAACACCACTTCGAACAACGGACGCCATGGTCTGTTTGTCGACGGCGACTTGAACGGCAACCTGGTTGGCAACGTTGCCAACTCGAACGCCGGCGACGGTATGAACCTGCAGAACGTGATCGGTTCGAACTTCGCCACCAACGTGGGCATTTCGAACAACACGGCCAACGGCAACACCGGTACAGGCATCTCGGTCAGCAGCCTCTCGGCGGTTGACCCGCTGCCGGAAGTCACTGCCATGAACAACAACACTGCCAACAACAACGGCGTGCACGGCGTGCATGTGGATGGCAACGTCGAAGCCCTGATCACCAACAACCAGACTACCAACAACGGCCAAGAGGCCAGCGGCGGTATCGGCTTGTTTATCAACGGTAACATCAACGGCAACTTGAATAACAACACCGCCACCAGCAGCCGGGCCGGCGCGACGTTCGATGGCGATGGTATCCGGATCGCCGGCGACGTCGATCCCGCGGACGCACTTTCGCCGATCGCCACCAGCGTGAACAACAACACCACCGACAGCAACGAGGGTATTGGTTTGGTGGTCGAAGGCTCCATCGATGGTACCCTGAACTTCAACGCTGCCAGCGGCAACGGCACGCGTGGCATCGAGATTCAGGGCAACGTCACAGGCCCCACTTCGTCATTTACTTCCGTGGGTAATAACACCACATCGACTAACGGCACCGATGGCCTGTTCGTCGGTGGCGACGTCACCGGAGCGGTCTTCGGCAATACGGCCACCGAAAACGGCCTCTCCGCCGCTGGTGGACGCGGCATCTGGATCGCTGGCGGAGTGGACGGCAACGTCACCAGCAACTCCGTCAACTTGAACGAAGACGGGGCCGTGGGCGACGGCGATGGTTTGTTTGTCGGCGGCACGGTCACGGGTTCGGTCATCAGCAACTCGGGTAACGAGAACGAAGGCAACGGCCTGACCTTCAACCTCGACATCAACGGCAGCCTGATCGACAACTCTGCGTTCGACAACCTGGGCAACGGCATCGAGGTGCTGGGAACCCTGGGCGGTGCCCAGACCAACAACAACGTAGGCGGCAATGGCCTCAATGGCCTGATCATCAACGGCGTGATCATAATCCCGTAGAGCTTGCAATCCTGGTGAGTTGAGCAACAATAGCGGCAACCGCTGCTGTGCTCCACGACCCAAGGAACGCTCGTATGCCTGATGAATTTGCCGGGTTCTCGCTGGGGCTGCTGCACTTTCTCGAAGAGCTGTCACGCAACAACAACCGCAAGTGGTTCGAGGCGAATCGCGATCGGTACGAACGCGAGCTGCGCGAGCCGGCGTTAGCCTACATCGCCGCCATGGAGCGGCCGATTCAGAAGATCTCGCCGCACTTCACCGCGGTGCCCAAGAAGATGGGCGGATCGCTCATGCGGATTCACCGCGACGTGCGCTTCAGCAACAACAAGCAGCCTTACAAAACCAACGTCGGTATCCAATTCCGCCACGAAGCGGGTAAAGACGTCCACGCCCCGGGCTTCTACTTTCACGTCGACACCGAGGGTGTGTTCGTGGCCGCAGGGGTTTGGCATCCCGATTCGGAGAGCTTGAAGGCGATCCGTGATACGATGGACGAGTATCCCACCGATTGGAAGCGGGCCCGCGACGCCAAGGCGTTCCGCGAGCGGTTCGAACTGGCGGGCGATAGCCTGAAGCGTCCGCCGCGTGGCTATGGCATCGACCATCCGCTTTTGGACGACCTGAAGCGCAAGGACCACATCGCGGTGGCAAATTTGGACCACGATGTGCTGTTCGACAAGTCGCTGGTGAAGCTCACGGCCGATTATTTTCGGGTAACTCGCAAATATATGCAGTTCCTTTGCGAGGCGGTCGGGGTTGATTTCTGAGTGGGTCGCGTCCACCCTGCATTTCGCCGCCTTTGTCGACCCCGCCCCGCCCCCAACCATCCCACCTGGTATTGTCATGCAACTTCGCGTCGCCGCCTGTGTTTGTGTTTTCTCGATTCTCAGTGCCGCCGCTGTCCTGGCCGATGCACCGGAGGGCTACCGTCTGGTGTGGGCCGAGGAGTTCGACGAAGACGGTCCGCCCAACAAAGAGAGTTGGCGGCACGAGCAAGGGTTCGTTCGCAACAGAGAGTTGCAGTGGTACCAACCCGATAACGCAACGTGCAAGGACGGCCTGCTGGTGATCGAGGCCCGGCGCGAGGAGGTATCGAATCCCCGATTCGAGGCCGACAGTCGCGATTGGAAACGCAGCCGCCGCGCCTCGGAATTCACCTCCTCCAGCATCCAGACGCGAGGCCATCATGAGTGGCAGTATGGCGTGTTTGAGATCCGCGCCCGCATCGACGCCCGCGAAGGACTGTGGCCCGCCATTTGGATGCTGGGTCGTCGTGGAGGTTGGCCGGGTGGGGGCGAGATCGACATCATGGAATACTATGATCACTCGATCCTGGCCAACGCTTGCTGGCAGGGACGCCGTCGTTGGGAGCAGAAGTGGGACACCAAGATCGTGCCGCTCAAGGAGTTCGACGACGATTGGTCGAAGGACCTCCACGTTTGGCGAATGGATTGGGACGACGAGCGGATTGTGCTCTCGGTCGACGACCGCAAGCTCAACACGATCGACCTGGCGGAGGTCGATCAGACCATGGGCACTCGCAACAACCCTTTCCGCCAACCGCACTACATGCTGCTGAACCTGGCTGTGGGAGGAACCAACGGCGGCGACCCTTCGGAACTCGAGATGCCGGGCCGCTTCGAAGTCGACTACGTTCGCGTGTATCAACGCACCGAAGACTCCGAGTGACGTGGCGGCAGTCGCAACGAAATGCACCTCGGACATAGCAATTAGCCAAAGTGGTTTCGCGCTAATTGGAGTGGTTCACAAGTGCTTTACTCCCAGTTGTAGCGATTCTGAGTTCGGCCCACGGTCGTTTGCACCGCAAGCTGATCACTTCTCTATCCCTTCGTCGGCACTCCGCAGCCGATGAGTCCGATGGGGCTGCTTCAAAGACCTCGCGTCAAGGATTGCGCGCACGTAAGTCGCCCCGGAATAGTCAATAACACCCATTCGTTAACTGGCCGTTTGGGTGCATTCGAAGGATCGACGGGGCCCGCCTGTAATGCGCTTGCCATTCCAAGCAATCTGTTTGTTTGCGCTGCTGCTTGTTGCTGCGCCGCTACAAGCGCAACCGACGAGCGTCGGCCCCGATCCTGCCACCGATGCTCCCGCCGATGGCGACGATGTCCTCAATATGGACCTCGACCAGTTGAGCCGGGCCGACGTGGTGGTGGCCGGCGAGATGAACACCGAAGTGTCCATCGCCGCTCGCACCGATCAGCCTATCTCGCGCACCGCATCGGCCGTGTTTGTGATTACCGACCAGATGATCCGGCGGAGCGGGGCACGCAACATTCCCGAGGCATTGCGAATTGCGCCTGGTGTGCATGTCGCGCGGATCAACTCGGCGGCCTGGGCAATCTCTATTCGTGGCTTCACCCATCAGTTCGCCAATAAGTTGTTGGTGCAAGTCGATGGACGTGCAACGTACAACGCCGGTTTTTCCGGAACCTACTGGGACCACGAGTTCCCGCCTATCGAGACGATCGATCGTATCGAAGTGATCCGAGGTCCCGGCGCCAGCGTTTGGGGCGCGAATGCGGTGAATGGGGTGATCAACATTGTTACCAAGTCGTCCTGCGACACCCAAGGCATGTACATCGAAGCCGGCGGGGGCAACGAACACCGTAGTTTCAGCTACGCCCGTGCTGGAGGCGGCCGCGGCGACGTCACCTACCGCATTTACGGACAGCACATCGACGACGAAACGGGCTACCTCGAAGGAGCGATCCCGCCCGATGGCCGCAACAACGGCCAGGCTGGGTTTCGCACCGACTGGTCGCCCACCGAGTGCGATACCTTCACGCTCACCGGCGACTACCTCTCTGGCACATCGCTCTATCGTGCGCCTACCATCGAAGTCGAGAGTTCCAACCTCATGGGCCGCTGGAACCATCGGGTGGACGACGACACGAACTGGACCATGCAGGTCTACTACAACAACCTGGAGCGCGGGTACTTCGATTCGTCGGTGGGCGATCGGCAGGTCCGCGCCCACGAAGTGTTCGACTTTGATAGCACGTTGCAGTTCAAGCCACACGCTTGCCACGACGTGGTCTGTGGGTTTGGCTACCGCAAGAACATTGCGGGAGCCGCCCCGTTCGCGGGCGCCGACCTGTTCGATCCCGACTTTGCCCAGTACGACAACATTAGCTACTTCATTCAGGATACCTGGACCGTCGTCGACGACCTGTGCTTCGTAACGCTCGGCTGCAAGCTGGAGCACAACGACTTCGTGGGCTTCGTCTATCAACCGACCGCCAAAATTGCCCTCACGCCCAACGAACGGACTTCAGTGTGGGGGTCGGTCAGCAGAGCGGTGCGCAATCCGTCGCGGGTGGATCTCGACCTGGACTTCACGACCGTCCCGCCGGCGCCGCTGCCGACGGTAAACATCCTGGGCAATCCCAACCTCGAAGCCGAGCAGGCGATGACCTACGAACTGGGCATCCGTCGCCAGCCGACCGACTACTTCTACTGGGACCTGGCCGTGTTCTACTCTAGATACGAGGACATTATTCAGAGCCTGCCGATTAGCATCACTCCGTCGCTCGCCACGTTTCAGCCCATCAACGGACCTGGCGGACCGAGCTACGGCGGCGAGTTGTGGGGCACGATCGACATGACTCCCACTTGGAGCCTTCGTGGCTGGTACGCCTTTCTTCGGCACGACATCGCCCAGACCGAAGGGTTTCCACCAGAGATTCTCACCCCCTCCGCATTCCCGCGCAACCTCGCCTACCTGACCTCAAGCCACGATCTGGCTTACAACGTGTTTCTCGATGGCACGCTTCGCTACAGCGACGGAGTGCAAGGCGGCATCGGCAGCTACCTGGTGGCCGACGTGCGCCTCGCCTATCGCCCGCGGGACCACATCGAGTTCTCCGTGGTGGGACAAAACCTGCTGGACGACAAGCACCTGGAGTCACTGGCACGGGTGGGCACCGCCACCGAAGTGCAATCCGGCGTCTACGGCATGATCAGTTGGGAGTACTGAGTTGGAGTTTGGCAGCGATTCCGCGGAAGCGAATTACCCTCGCACACCCAGGGTAGTCCAAACTCGTGGCACTCGCTTGGACGCAACCCACGTCTCAGGCGGAACACCCTGGGAGCGAGAACAGCGGTCGATGCCGCGCGAACCACCCGCGTGAGATCGCGGTGAGTGCCAGGAAGTCGTACGCTGCGTGGGCGATCATGGCGCTCAGAATTTCCTCGCGCCACATACTTAGCGCGCCGAAGTACAGCCCGACCAGTGTGGCCAGCCAGAAGTAGCTCCAACTGGCTGCGTGTACCAATCCAAACAGCAAGCTGGCGATCAGCAGTCCCACGACGGGACTCGTGTAGGCAATGGCCACTGGCTGGATGGCCCCGCGAAACAGCACCTCCTCGCCCACTCCGGCGGCCACCGACACGGCGGCAAACTGCCACCACCGCGCCTGGCCGAACACCAGTCGTACGAACCGCCCGACCAGTCGTCGCAGCCAGGAGATGGGTCGCCACTGGCACAGCAGCGTGGCCACCAGCATGGCCACCAGCGGAAGTGTTGCGACCACCCCCCAACCGAGTGCGGCCGCCAGGTGCTCACGGGGCCTCATCAGACTGGCTAGCGGCACTCCGCCCAGCCAAGCGACCAGCCAACCAGCCACTGCCAGAGCAAGCTCAAAGCCAATCGCCAGCCCCAGGAAGGAGGACTTTTGGCTATCAGGTTGGCTAACCGTGGACATGGCTGGCAGATGGGGCACTTTGGGTGATTTCAGCCGCTTGACGAAGGGCCAAACGCCCCGCTACATTGACCGATTCGGCACAACCGTTTGGGGCACGCGGGGGGCAGTACGCCAACCGCCAACGTTGCCCAGAGCCTCACCGCGAGGCCCATACTTCCCTATACCAAGTTTACCGGCACAAGACCAAGGACTATCCAGGCATGGCCAAGAAGAAAGCTTCCAGTTCGAAGATGGTGTACTACTTCGGCAAGACCCGCACCGACGGCGACGGCTCGATGAAGCAGCTGATCGGCGGCAAAGGGGCCAACCTGGCCGAAATGACCTCCATCGGCCTGCCAGTGCCTCCCGGCTTCACCATCACCACCGAGTGCTGCGACCAGTACTACCAACAGAAGCAAAAGATGCCCAAGGGGCTGATGAAGGAAGTCGAAGCGGCCGTTAAGACGCTCGAGAAGGAAACCGGCAAGAAGTTCGGCGACATCGACAACCCGCTGCTGGTGAGTGTTCGCTCGGGTGCCGCGCTCTCCATGCCCGGCATGATGAACACCATTCTGAACCTTGGCCTGAACGACAAGTCGGTCGTCGGTTTGGCCAATGCCACGGGCAACGAGCGGTTTGCCTACGACGCCTACCGCCGCTTGATCAATATGTACGGCGACGTGGTGATGGAAGTGCACCACGAGCACTTCGAGGACGCCTTCAGCAAGATCAAGCACAAGTACGGCGCCAAGCAAGACAACGATGTGCCGACTGAAGGCCTCATCGAACTGGTGGAAGCCTACAAGAAGGTCTACAAGAAGCACACCAAGCAAGACTTCCCGCAGGACCCGATGGGTCAGCTGGAACTGGCCATCGAGGCAGTGTTCAAGAGCTGGAACGTCGATAAGGCGATCAGCTACCGCCGCATCGAAGGCATCACCGGCCTGAAGGGCACCGGTGTAAATGTGCAGAGCATGGTGTTCGGCAACATGGGCGACGACTCCGGCACCGGCGTCGCGTTCACTCGCAACCCTTCGACCGGCGAGAACAAGTTCTACGGCGAGTTCCTAGTCAACGCCCAGGGCGAAGACGTGGTAGCCGGTATCCGCACCCCGCAGCCCGTGGCCGAAATGCCCAAGTGGAAGTGCGACGCCGACAAGACGATCGGCAAGAAGGTGCACGCCGAGTTGATGAAGATCAAAACCAAGCTCGAGAAGCACTACAAGGACGTGCAGGACATCGAGTTCACCATCGAGCGTGGCAAGCTCTACATGCTGCAAACCCGCACCGGTAAGCGAACCGGCGCTGCCGCGGTTCGCATCGCCTGCGAGATGGTGAAGGAAAAGCTGATCAACGAGAAGACCGGCGTCTTGCGGATCCCGCCGAACGACCTGACGCAGTTGTTGCTGCCGTCGTTCGATCCGGCCGCCAAGAAGAAGGAAAAGGCCTTGACGATGGGTCTGCCCGCTTCGCCCGGCGCGGCTTTTGGCAAGCTCGCCTTCACCGCCGACGAAGCGGTGGAGCGCTCCCACAACGGCGAGAAGGTCTTGCTGGTTCGTAAGGAAACCTCGCCCGAAGACGTCGATGGCATGCACTCCGCCGCTGGCATTCTGACCAGCACCGGCGGTATGACCAGTCACGCGGCCGTGGTGGCACGTGGTTGGGGTAAGTGCTGCGTGGCCGGCGCTGGCGAGATCGAGATCGACGAGAAGGGGCGCAAGATCAAGGTCGGCGGCAAGACCTTCACCCACAAGGACGTCATCTCGATCGATGGCTCCACCGGCGAAGTCTACGCTGGCGAACTAGCCACTGTCGAACCGAAGCTCTCGGGCGACTTTGAAACCGTGATGAAGTGGTCGGACAAGTATCGCAAGCTCGGCATCCGCACCAACGCCGACTCGCCCACCGACAGCAAGCGTGCCCGCCAGTTCGGCGCCGAGGGCATCGGCCTGTGCCGGACCGAGCACATGTTCTTCGAGCCCGAGCGGATCATCCACATGCGTGAGATGATCCTCGCGGAGAACAAGGACGACCGCGAAGCGGCCCTCAAGAAGTTGCTGCCGTTCCAGCGGAAGGACTTCGAGGGCATCTTCAAGGCGATGAAGGGCCTGCCCGTGACGATCCGCCTGCTGGATCCACCGCTGCACGAATTCCTGCCGCACGACGCGAAGAGCCAGAAGGAAGTGAGCGACGCGACGGGTGTTTCGACCAAGCAGATCAAGAGCCGCGTCTCGCAACTGCACGAGCACAATCCGATGCTTGGCCACCGCGGTTGCCGCTTGAGCGTGACCTATCCCGAGATCCTCGTGATGCAGGTCACCGCCATCACCGAGGCGACGATCAATTGCCTGAAGAAGAAGATCGATGCCAAGCCGGAGATCATGATCCCGCTGGTCGGCACCGTGCAGGAACTCTCCATGTTGCGAGAGATTGCCGAGCAGACCATCGAAGACGTGAAGGCCAAGAAGAAGTACACCGGCAAGCTGCCGATCCTGATCGGCACGATGATCGAGATCCCGCGTGCCGCGCTCACCGCCGACGAGGTCGCCACAGAGGCCGACTTCTTCAGCTTCGGCACCAACGACCTGACGCAGATGACGTTCGGCTACAGCCGCGACGACATCAACAGCTTCCTGCCCGACTACCTCAACGAGGAAGTCTTGGAGAAGGACCCGTTCCAGTCGCTCGACACCTCGGGCGTGGGGCAGTTGGTGGCCATGGGCGTCGAGAAGGGTCGCCAGACAAACGGCAAGTTGAAGCTGGGTATCTGCGGCGAGCACGGCGGCGACCCATCGAGCATCGCGTTCTGCCACAAGGTGGGACTCGACTACGTAAGCTGCAGCCCGTTCCGCGTGCCCATCGCCCGCCTGGCCGCCGCCCAGGCTGCCCTGAACGGCAACTGAGCCACTAGTTCCCCTCCCCTTTGAGGGGCAACCCTGTACCCTCCCTCCGGGAGGGTCGCAGCTGCATTTGCTGCGGGGAGGAAACAACCAAGTAACTCAAACCTCCGCCGCGACCGATGGTTGCGGCGGAGGTTTTTTCGTAACCACAGCAGAATCAGATCTGAGCAATCGATCCGTCTTAGGCAGCAACGCACCGGCCGCGGAGTCGGAAAACCAACAGTCCCGTCGCAGCGACTGCGATCAGTGGCAAGGCTGGCGGTTCGGGTACGACGTACAAGTCGGCCCGCCAGGCGAAGTAATTCTTTTGTTGATCGTGGCCTACACCTACCACAAACCGCCCATCGCTGGAAACGTCGGTGGCGAAGTCCAGAGTAATGGAATCGAGATTCTCGACTCCGGACTCGATAAGCATGGTCCGAATGTCGTGCACTCCGGCGTCGTCCCACAGCACGGCGACGCCCGAGCGGCCGACGATGGTGGATCCGTCCGCCGAAATGGCATTGGCAGAACTCGTTAAGTCGGTAGGCGAAAGCTGGTCGAGTCGTTGAAGCCCCTGTTCTTCCGACCACCACAGCGCTCGTCTGGCACTTCCCACATCACTCCCTGAGCCAACCACAAATTGGCCATCCGCAGACACGTCGTTCAGGTTGATGGTACCCCCTTCCACCAGTGGATCAACCAGTTGCAGGGAGTTTGCCTGCCAAACGTATCCATGGGTGCCAATCCGATAAGGCTTCAAATCCATCGCGAACGCGCCCACGGCCACCATCCCATCGTCCGATATGGCGTTCGCCCAGCTTCTCGTGAGAAGGGGCCTGGCGTCTTCCGGTAGGTAGTCGACGATCGACTCGACGCCTGTCGATTCACTCCAACGGAACGCCTGAAAACCAACGCTGTTCGCATTCCTGCTGCGACTTGCTCCTACGGCGACGCTGCCATCGTAGGACGCACCTTTCACGTACCCAATGTAGAAGCTGTTGAAAATATGTTGTCGTCGACCAATGGTCGACACCACCGGCCGCGATGGATCGCGCCCGGTGATTGCACCAACGAGTGTGCTTCCATCTCCGGACATGCCTAGCACGCCGAAGCCGCCGTCGTCATTAACGAGGTGCGAGATTATTCCGTCTGCATCGGTCCACACAAAGCCGATCTCGCCATAGGTTCCATCATCTCCGACCACGCGCTGCCCGTCGGCCGTGATCATCACCCCCATGTCACCGTAAGGGTTTTCTGCAAAGTAGTGGAGAGTTTGAATGTTCGCCGCTAGCAAGGTTGGACCAGCGACGCCCGCAGACGCGACAAACACCAGGGCGCGAGCAAGAATCGTGAGTTCTCCAATCCGAAAGCTACGCATGTCGACTCCACTAGCTGGTTGGACGCAGGAGACGCTAACGCCGGATAGCCGCGCTTGCGGGACGTGGCACTCTGCATCGGAGGTGGTACTCTAGCAGAAATCCCAAGTCGGGGTATATCAATTCGGTACCTGGTTAGTTATCCATCTCCCCTATTCTCTTGAGCTAGCTCTAGCGGCAACTTATGTGGAGATGGACTCTTGTGGTACAGGACTTGCCCTCTAATCTCCCCGAACCTGTTATGGGCCAAATAACCCGAGCCGGCGGGCTCGCGATGGCGGGAGTGCGTGCGGAATCGCACGTTGGCAGGGACGGAATAGACTCCCACAACACGAGCAGCTTATGCCGTGCAAGCTGTCGGGAGAGACAAAATGGACGGCGACAAAGAACTCGTCAATGTCACGTACGACGAACTAAAGATCGGACAGACGGCCAGCTTGTCGCGAACGCTCACGCGACAGGACATTCAACTCTTCGCCATCCTCTCCGGCGACGTGAACCCGGCTCATCTGGATGAGTCGTTCGCCGAGGACAGCATCTTCCGCGGCGTGGTGGGGCACGGTATGTGGACCGGCTCACTGATCTCTGCATTGCTCGGCACCGCGCTACCTGGCCCGGGGACGATCTACCTGAACGAACAACTCGCGTTCAAGAAGCCGGTGCGGCCTGGGGAGACGATTCGCGTCGAAGTCTCCGTGAAGGAGAAGCACGAAGAGAAGCACATCGTCGTGTTCGAAAGCTGCTGCACCAATTCGCTGGGCGAAACCGTGGCGATCGGAACCTCCACGGTGATCGCCCCGAGCGAGAAGATCCGCCGCCGGCGGCCAGTGTTGCGGGACGTGCAGTTCCACTTCCACGACCGCTTCCGCGACTTGATCGATCGTTGCGAGAAGTTGCCGCGAGTGAAGATGGCGATCGTCCACCCAGTGACCATGGCGGCCATGCGAGCAGTGGAAGAAGCCCTCAAGGAGCACCTGATCTCTCCGATCTTTATTGGGCCCGAGGAGCGCATCCGCAAGGCGGCCGATTCCATTCATTTGGACATCAGCGACTTCGAGATCGCTCCGACCGAGCACAGCCATGCGGCCGCAAAGCTGGCGGTGGAGATGGCTGCCAACGGAACCGTTTCGGCCATGATGAAAGGCGGCTTGTCGATGGACGAGTTGCTGTCGGCCTTGGCGCCGTCGTCGGCCGGCTTGCGCACCGAGCACGGAATCAGCCATACCTATGTGGTCGACGTGGCCAGTTATCACAAGCTGCTCTTGATCACGGACGCCGCGGTGAACATCGTACCAACGCTGGGTGAGAAGGCCGATATCTGCCGCAACGCCATCGACCTGTGGCGCGTGATGGCCGGCGAGGACATCCGTCCCAAGGTGGCGATTCTGGCCGCGACCGAAAAGGTGCGTTCGAGCATGCAGGCGACCGTCGACGCAGCGTGCTTGTGCAAGATGGCCGACCGACACCAAATCAAGCACGCGTATATCGATGGCCCGCTGGCCCTCGATCTGGCGATCAGTCAGGAGGCCGTGCAACAGAAGAACATCACATCCAGCGTGGCGGGCGACGCCGACATCCTGGTCGCGCCCGACGTGAACTCGGGCAACATGGTCGCCAAGCAGCTTACGTTCCTGGGCCACGCAGCCGCCGCCGGACTGGTGCTCGGCGCCCGCGTGCCGATCGTGCTCACGAGCCGCTCCGATACAAAGCGAGCGCGGCTGATGTCCTGCGCGCTGGCGGTGCTAATGGCGGAGGCTCGGCGTGAAGGGCGGCTGAAGTAACATTCAACCTTCTGCTCCAGCCGATTCGAGTTGCTTCGCCAAGTGATACCTTGCTATTCCATCTGGGTAGCCCAGACGTTCGAATTCCACATGGTAGCCGTGCGCTTCATAAAACGCGGGTGCTTGAAAGCTAAAGGTGTCCAAAAACAGGAGAACACAACCATGTGCTATTGCATGGCGCTCGAACGAGGTGAGCAATTCTCGACCGATTCCCTCCCGACGAACCTCAGGCGCGACCCATAACTGCTGCAATTCGCAGCACGTACCCCACCAACGTCCCACGGCCCCACCGAGGATGGTGCCTGATTCGGTTCTCGCAAAACAGCAGATAGGTTGGACTTCATGAAGCGGCGCCGCTGCGGAATTGGCTTGGCCGATCCCAATATCTACCACTTCGCACTCCTTGGGTGGGTTGTCGTCGTGCGTCGTGATGGAATATTCGACCACAGGGCCAGTCCCTGATGCTACGGACCCATTCACTCTTCATCCAACTCCAAAATCTCAATCTTCCGAAACTCCACCGGGTGGCTTTCCGATTGAATCGAGATGGTGCCCTTGTCGATCAGGAAGTTGCCCTTGCGCTCTTCGACGAACTGCTTGGCGGTGGCGTCTTTGGGGTCGTACTGCGGTTTGGAGTATTCGAGCACCAGCTTGCCGTTCACGTAGTGCTTGATGGTGTCGCTGCCGCGGACTTCCAGTTCTACCTTCACCCACTCGTCGTCGAACGTGGGCGACTTCGAACTGGTGCAGTGGTCGGTGTGCAGTTTGCCGTTCATCTCCACGTGCGTTCCCGGCGTGCAGAGGTTGGCGGTGGGGCGAGGGCCGCGGCCCAGGCCGCTGAGCAGTTGCACTTCGATCGAGACGGGAAACTGCTGATCCTTGGCCATGGTCTCCGGCTTTTGGCCGTGGATCATGATGCCGCTGTTTTTGGTGGCCCAGCCGGCGCCGCCTTCGAGCTGCTCGCCGACGATGCGGTACTCGACGCGGAGTTTGTAGTTGGAGAACTCCTCGTCAAAGAACAGGTGGCCAAAGCGAGCGTCGAACTTCTCGTACTCGTCGTAACCGACCTTCAGGACACCGTCTTCGACGCGAAAGGTGTTCTTGAAGTTCTCGCCCGACTCGTGATGGCGAATCTTCGGCGTCCAGCCTTCGAGGTCCTTGCCGTTGAACAGCTTCCGCCACTTCTCCTCGGCTTGAGCGCCGGAGGCCACGAGTACGAACAACAGGGCCGCGATGGAGTATCGAAACGTTGTATGCATCACCTGGTTCCTCAAAGTTGAATGGTCGCTCGCAACTGCACGGAAGGAGGAGGTTGCCATTGGGCACCCTCCCCGGCCGTCCCGTTTGTTAGGTCAAATGGCGTCCGACCCTCCCGCAAGCGGGAGGGTGAAGTGTTTTCTACGCAATATGCAGCATCGACTGGCGGAATTCTCCGTCGACTAGTTCGGCTTTTCGCCAGCCGCTGGAGTCGTTCATTGTAATCCAACGGCGTTCCTCGGCGCGGTAAAACCAGTCTTTGTCTTGTTGAAAGAAGACCTGCAGGCCCATCGCCTCGTGGATGTTGATGATTTCGTTGCCGTGGGCGCGGGTTTCGTCGAAGTCGGTGGTCGCTTTCTGGCCCATTTCGCTGTACAACTCGTTGAGTTCCAACAGCAGCGAGTTGACCGTCGGATCCATCTCGGTCGCCGACAGGCCAATCTTGCGGGCTTCGTCCAGCAGAATGGGATAGCTGTGGCTGGGGTATTTCGAGTTCAAGGTCTCAGCGATCTCGAGCGCCTGTTCCTCGGAAGGGATGTGGTAGCTCAGCAGCTCCTTGCAGATCATGATCGACAGCGACTCGGCCCGATCCACAGCTCCGATCACCAGCGGATGAACGTGGTCGAACAACGCCTGGTAGGGGTTAATCTCGTCCTCGGCGTGCTCCTGCTTCCAGAGCCGCACCACGCGATTCAGTTCGTCGAGACTCACGCTGACGCGGTCGTTGTCGCGGTCGATGGGCGACAGATCGTGCACCAGCGACGTGTCGACGGCGGTGAGGAACGCCATCGGGCCCATTTGGATCTCATCGGCCCCGAGCGCCAGCATCGTAGCGGCCGACGCAGCTTCGAGCGGCAGCAGCGCGACCACGCGTTTGGCGTGCTTGCGCAGCAGATTCATCATCCGCAGCGACGCCTGACCGTTGCCGCCATCGGACTTGATGAACAGGTAGATCGTGTCGTGCTCGCCGACCTTCTCCAGCAGCTCCCACAATGCTACGACGTCGTTGTGGCAGACCGAGCCGCGAGGGTTGTTCCAGTAGGTCACCATCTTGCCGCCCAGCAGCGACTCGACTCGCTCCAACAGCGCCTGCGTCTCGCGGAACAGCACCGGCGGTTGCTTGATTGTGGGTGAGGAGTTTTCTTCGGACATCATGCTTCCGTGTGGTTCGGTCGATGGGCCGTGAGTTGCGGTGCAATAGGGCTACAGCCGCTCTTGCAATGAGAATCGGCCTTGGTGGCAGGTTCGCGCGCCGTGCGTCAGGTGTATTCCGCCAGGTCGTCGTCGGCGCACTGTCGGAGCCGCGCGGAGAACTCCGGCATCGCGGCTACGACGCGGGTCCACGTGGGCAGCGCCGACGCGCCCGAGGGATCGCTGAACACCATCTCGCCGGCCGCGGTGATCTGCTCGGCGAACGCCTCGATGGCTTGCTCTTCGCCGTGGCGATCGTACTCCAGGTTGTTCATCAGCGCGTCGGCGTGGTACTGGCGAATGGCGTCTTGAGCCAGCCGCAGGTAGCTGTTGCGAATCGACAGCAAGTGCCCCCGCGTGACGACCATGCCCTGGCTCAACAGTGTGCGAAGGATGCTGGTGAGAATGTCGCCCGCCATGCCCATCAGCCCGCGACTGCGATCGTCCAGCGACAGCGGTTGGTGCTTGTGTTCATAGGCGCGGCCCAGGTCGACCTGGCAGACTCGCTTGGGCGAGGTGTTGCGGAACACTTCGGCCAGCGTGCCGACCTCCAGGCCCCAGTCGCACGGAATGCGATTCGAGCGGGCGAGCGTCGCGGACACGGCGAACTCGCCGGCGAGCGGATAACGGAAGCTCCGCACGAACACCAGGAACTTATCGCTGCCGAGCACGGAGATCATCGCCCGCGTGATGGGTGTCATCAACAGCCGCGCGACGCGGCCGTGCATGCGGTCGGTGCAGCGAGCGTAGTAGGCCTTGCAGAAGTCGAAGTCGAGACTCGGATGGGCCATCGGCAGGCAGAGCCGCATCAGCATATCGTTGTCGTAGTTGACGATGTCGCAGTCCTGCAACACGAACGCGTTGAGCTTGCTATCGGCCAGCAGGTAGCCAAAACCTGTCCAGACGGCCCGTCCCTTGCCAGCCCGCGAAACGTCGAAGCCGGCCTCGGTCAGTTCGTTGAAGAGCTGCTTGCCCCGCGGCCCATCCGTCCACAGAATGCGCGCCCGATCGCCGAGCTGCTGCGTAATCTCGTAGGTAGCGCGATAGTCGTCCACCGAGTCGGCCCGGTTGAGCACGATCACAATCGTGTCAATGAACTTGGCCTCGACCAGCTTCTCGATGATGTTCGCAAACGGCTCGGCCCGCATGTCGGAGGCGGTGATCGGAAGCAACAGGCCAATGGGCGACTCGCGCACCGAGCGGGTGAGCTTCTCCTCGAGCGCCGCGCGGTCCACGGTTCCTAACTCATGGATCGTGGTGATGGGACCGTACTGAGCAAAATCGGGCACGCTGGGATCCTTTCGCCAGACATGGTGAACGCGCGGAGAAACAGCGCGATCGATTATACCCGAGAGGGGCCGCGGTTGGCTATTCGGCCAAAAGCCAAGTGCAAGAGCCACCGGGCAGCGCGACCGGGCCTGCCGGAATCGGGATATCGGTGTCGGAAAGCAGCGGGCGGAGCGAATCGTAGTCCGTGACGAAGCTGGAGAGATCGAGCTCCAATGCCTCGCCGAAGTTGGCCACCACGATGACCCGTTCGCCGCCGTCGATGCTCACGCGTTCGAAGGCCAGCACCGCGTCGCTGCCGGCGTCCAACAGCCGCAGCGGGGCATCTGGATGGAATGCCGGGTGGTTGGTGCGTACCGACAGTAGCTGGCGATACCCGGCGTGAATCCGCGCGGCGAGCGAATCGGCGTCCGACAGGTGCGCTTGGAGTTCCCCCAGCTCGTACTTGTGCCGATTGATGCGGCGGTTGATGCCGCTCGCTTCGACGCCCGCGTAGTCGTTTTGCGAGCCAACCAAACTATGAAAGTAAACCGCCGGCATGCCGGGCAGTGCGAGCATCACCGCTTGCGTGGCCAGGAACCGCTGGGCGTGCAGCTCGACGTTCGGCGACTCGCCCCGTTCGGTGGGCGACGTGGCGTCGACGTACGTGATGTTCAACTCGTACGGCGAGTCGGTCCCGTCGGGGCGGCGGCGCGTATTGATCAGCCCCCCCCGCGCACGCACTGCTTCGACCACCGAGTCGAAACGCTCGTCGGGCACCAGTCCTTCGAGCGGCCGCACGCCGACTCCGTCGTGACTGGCGGTGAAGTTAAAGAACGTGCAACCCGCGGGTGGCGGATCGAGCGTCTCGAGCCATCGCCGCAGGTAGACCGCATCGCCGTTGACCAAGGCATCGAGCAGCAGCGGCGGCAGGCTGAACTGATACACCATGTGGGCTTCGTCGCCGTCGCCGAAGTAGCTGACGTTCTCCTTGTGCGGCACGTTCGTTTCGGTGAGCACCAGCATTTCGGGGAACGCCGCGGTGGTGACGTCGCGCATCAGCTTCACTGCTTCGTGCGTCTCCGGCAGGTGCAGGCAGTTGGCGCCGATCACCTTCCACAGGAATGCAATCGCGTCGAGGCGCACGATTCGCGCGCCCCGCTTGGCGTACTCCAATAGGATGCGGAGCATCCGCAGCAGCACTTCGGGCTCGGCGTAGTTCAAGTCGATCTGATCGTCGGAGAACGTGGTCCACACCCAACGCGGTCCCCGCGAGGTTTGGAACTCCGTGAGCAGCGGCAAACTTCGCGGCCGCACGACTTGCGACAGATCGAGCGACGGATCGACCTCCACGAAGAACCGGTCGTACGGCTCCTCGCCGGCCAGGTACTTCTGGAACCACTCGCTGTGCTGCGAGATGTGATTGAGCACCAGATCGAACATCAAGTCGACCACCTTGCCCAACTCAGCGATGTCGTCCCACGTGCCCGCCCGCGGATCGACCTCGAGGTAGTCGATCACCGAGAATCCATCGTCCGACGAGTAAGGACAGAACGGCAGCAAATGCACCACCGAAAGCAAGCGGTCGAGGCCCGAGTCGGTGAGCCACTCTCGCAGTGTCGACAGCGGTGTCGCATCGGCGCTGCGCAACAAGTCGGCGTAGGTGATCAGCACCACGTCCCGTTCACTCCAGGGCTCGCTGTTGCTCTGCTCGGAGGAGCGATACTCGTCGATCAAGGCGACGAGTCGAGGCTCGATCTCCGCGGCCCGATCGCCGTACAGAACTCTCAATCGGTCGAGCAAGGTAGGTTGAGAGCCTTGGCTGTCCATCGCATTCCTTTCGATCGGTGCGGATCAGATCCGCTATTGCTTCACCAACTCCACGAAAGCAGTGTCAAACGGATCTTTTCGGGTAGTGATCTCGCCAAAAGCTTGAATCATCAGGAGCGTCTTGCGATCGCTGTCCGAAAAGTCCGGCTTGACGAGACATCTACAGGTCGTCCATACCAGTATGGTTGGTGATCAGCGTCCGCAGTTTCCTTCGCAGCACGGCGTAGCTGTAGAACCGCTTGCCGAGGGTGAAGTTGGTCTCCACCATATTCTCACGGTATTCGGCGTCCTCGATCAAGCGCCGGACCTTCGTGATCACCTCCCGCGTGAGGTAGCCGTTCATCGTGATCACGTCGAAACCGCGGGGTTCGATGTCGCTGACGAATATCGAATACCGGTTAACCAACGCCGGCTTCCGGTAATAGAAAGCTTCGATCAACGCGTTGCCGAAACCTTCGTACAAGCTCGGGTAGGTGATAATGTCCGCGTGCAGGTACGCATCGGACAGCAAGTAGACCTTCTGTCCGTTCTCGTTATAGCCCCGTTCTTCGCCAATGCGATCGGGAATGTACATCAACTGAACGCCTTGATGCTCGGCCATCTCCTGCAGGGCGTGCAAGTACTCGTCGCCCTCGTCGCCCGACTCGTGGGAGATGACCAGCTTGCACCGCGGATTCTTCAAGGCACCAATCAACGCGATGGCGTGCTCGATACCTTTGCGCGGTACGACGCGCGTCGGCTGCAGGAACAGGATGTCGTCCGGGGCGATGCCAATCGATTCGCGGAAGTCGGCGTTGAAGTCGTCCAGGCCTGGCGGCGGAGTGTCGAAGTCCAACACGTTCGGCACTAGCACCGACGACACGCCACGGCGGTGCGACAGCGCCCGCTGGGCCTCGGAGTTGATCGTCACATGCTGAACCGATGGCAGCGTGCAGGGGAACGCCATGCGGAGGAAGTCGCCACACGCGTTGACGCTGAACCGGTCGCGCTCCCAGTAGAAGTCGTGGTGGTGAGCGATGGTCGGGAAGTTGGTCTCGGCGACGAACATGGCGATCGCCACACCCAGCGGGATGTTCATCGGGATGGTCATCGCGTTCTGCACGATGATGATCTCGATCTCGAACTTCCGCGTGAAGTCGTAAAGCTTGCGCTTCAAGTGATCGGCCAACGCCAGGATCCGGCGGCTGACTTCCGGTTCGCGCGAGTTCTGGCCGAAGCACCGTTGGTTGATCCACTGGATGTCCGAATGCCCGAAGTAAGCGTGCGGCACCAGCATGCTGATGTCGGGGCTGGTGTCGAGTTTGCCGCCGTACCAGTAGCTCACGTGGCGATGGTCCCATAGCAGCTTCGCCCACTTGGCTGCCTCGAGCGATACGCCGTCGGTGCCCGCGAAGCGGGTGCCAACGAAGCCTATGTTGTGGCCTACTTGGGACATAACTCTAGCAGTGTATGGGTGGCAGTGAAGGGAAACTCTCGCGGCGCTGCTAAACCGACCCAGCAGGGCCGACGCCGCACCCGGAACTGCCTGAGACGCTGACTTTGGGACCCGGCCCAATCCATGCCATCGCATGGAAGTCAACGATCGACGGGGCGACGCTCACGACGCGAGCGAGCGCCGATCGCTAAAATGTAAGCTACCCCGCTTCAGGAGCAAGGCGTAAAATATGCAAAATCTGCCGTAAATCCGTTACTACCGCGTCAGGCGACACCCCGGCCACTATCGCGTCGCCCTCGCGAAGCCGCAGACTGCGGGCATCGCCAGCAAACAGCACGGTGCGGAATCCCACCGCAGCGGCCGGCGCTACGTCGTTCCGCATGTCGTTGCCAACGTACAGAGCCTCGCTCGGCGCGATGCCACGCGTGGCAAGCGCCTCGACCGCCCGCTCGTAGAGCCACCGCCCCGGTTTGGCCTGCAAGTGCTCGTAGCTCCACACACAGAGGTCTTCCTCGAAACCCAACTCCCTGAGCGACCCATTCGCCAGCGCCGGGAACAACTCACGGGTAAACGCCTGAGCGTTGCTGACGATGCCCAGCGCCAAGCCGGCTTTGTGAATCTCCGCAAGGCACTCCACCAGGCCCGGCATCGGCCACACGGGGTTCACTTGCGTTTCGTATTCAACGGCTAGCCGGGCGAGCGACGCGTCGTCGACGACTTCGGCGTCAAGCTCCGCCTTTAGCACCGCTCGCCACACTTTGTGGATGTCGACCTCGGGAAACTCGTGCTCGGACGCCTGGTGAGCCTGTTTGATCTCGGCGTGCAGCGCGGCCACCAAGTCATCGCCTGTGCAGTTGCCGGGTTGTAGTCCAACCGATTCCAGCGCGGCAACTACCGCGTCGCCGCGGTTCGATAGGCTAGCAAGGCTAATGTCGCCGCTGGCGCTGATGAACAACGTGCCGTACACGTCGAACAGCACCGCTCGGATGCCCTCGAAGGCCGGCGTCTCGGCCGCGGCGTCGGTCGCCTGCGGCGCGAGCGGCTGGCTGTTGGTGCGAATGATGTCGACGGGCGTCACGCGGCTACTCCTCGAACCGGATGGCGTGCACGCGATCGATGTGCAAACACTGCTCGAGGATCTTCGCCCCGCTCGGTGCTGGCTCGACGTCGCTGGGCTGCGGGTTGGACATCACCGTGTTGTAGGTCTCACCCAGCAGCTCGCCGATTGACTCGAGTGAGTACCGCTCGCGAACCACCGCAGCGTTCGCTCCAATGACCTCCTCGGTCTGCGAGGCGGCCGAGAGCTGCGACTCGAGTTGCGGGTTCGCGGCGAACAACTTCTCACGGAAGCCGCTGGGGTCCTTCGTCGCGGCGCGAATCAGCTGCTCCTGGAAGCGGCTGGGTAGCAGCGCAAAGTCGATCGCGCCGTCGCCCATCAGGTTGTCGATCGTGCTCGCGACCTTCGACTCCTCATCTTGAGGCACCGCGTACGCTTCGCACGCCCACTGGTAAGCGATCCGCATCACTTCGGGCAGGTCGTCGCGCTGCTCGACCAGCTCCAGCGGTATCTGCAGCGACTCGTACAGCCCAGGAAACACGACGCCCTCGGACTTGAAGTCGCGCGTGATGCCCGGCAAGTCGCGGCCCACTAGCGGTTTGCCGGCCAGCGGCGCTTCGAGGAACACCATGCCGAAGCCTTCGGCCACGCTGGTGGTGATCATCACGTCGGAGGCCGCCAGCACGTTCAAGAACTGCGAAGTGCCGCCGCCGCAGGTGTTCCACAAGCAGCGAAGCTCCAGCGACTCGGAGAGGTCCCGCCATCGCTCGTACGACGGCAGCTCCACCGGGTTCTCCGGCGCGAGCGTCAGCGCGTGCCATGTATCGTCGGGACTGATGGCCGCGTGCAGCAGCAGCTCGCCCAGGTTCTTCCGGCGGATGCCTCGCACCGGATAGACCACCAAACGCGAATCGGCGGGGATGCCAAGCTCCGCTCGGACCGACGCGCCGACTTCGTCGCGCGGCCGCAAGTCGGGGAACTCGGCAACCGGATTCGGCAGCGTGTGCAGCCGCTCCGACGTGATGCCGGCCGTGCTGAGTAACTCCCGGTCGCGGCTGGTGAGCGTTGCGTAGTGGATGCCCACGCCGGTCGGGTACTGCCGGGCGGCGATCTGCTGCGGATCGTCGGTTCCCCAGGCCACCGCCAGGTGGCGGTAGTTAGCGGGGCGGAAGTCCTCGGCGAAGTCGTGAATCTCCAGCAGCAGCCGATAGCCGCGCTCCGCCAGCAGCTTCACCGCGCCGGGCCACGACATGTTCTTGCCCAGCGTGTGGTTATGGATGTGCAGCAGCGTATCGCCCGGCGCGAAGCCGTTGGCAGTGAGCGTCGCGGTCACCTCAGCGGCCAGCTCCTCTTCGCGAAGCGTCGGCAGCTGGGCGTAGTCGAGCGACGCCAGCGGCATCAGTACCTCGTCGAACGGCGCCAGCGTGCCCGACTCGATGTCGTCCCACATCTGCGGCGGCCATCCTTCGTGGCGACCGCCGTACAACACGCCGACGCGCTCGGGACGCTGCTCGACGTCAAGCTGCGCCAGAGCGCGGATCTGGTTGACAATCACCTGCGTTACGCCGCCGGCGTTCAGGTGATAGTGGACGAAGACAACTTGCATGGTCGGAAGCGGAAGGGCAGGGGGCAGCAAACAATGCCCCTATCTTCCCCCATCCGGCCGCGATGTTCAACTCGGCCAAAACGAACGAGGAACCGCCCCCCGGAGGGAGCGATTCCTCGTTTCGGAGTTCTGAATGTCGAAGGCAACTAGACCAAGTAGATCGGCAACTGAACGCCGACGTTCGGTTCCAAGCTCTCGGTCTCGACGTCCTGCAAGTAGTCGGTATCATACAGCCGCTCACGCCAGTCGACGCGCTCACGGTAGTCCGGCGCGGTGCGGACCAACTGCAGGTCGTCTTCCACTTCCACCAGGTCGCGATCGTAGCGATAGCCATTCACTCGACGCAACGCTTCGTCGCGGCGGTACAGCGGGCGGTAAGCGCGGCGTGGCACGCGGGCGTAGCCCACCGTGGCCGACTCGACGGCCCACTTTGTCAGCACGGTACGGATCACCGTGAGCGACAGCCCACCCGTCCGCTCCAGCACAACGGCCTTCGCGTCGCGCCAACGAGCATCGCTGCGGCACAGCTCAATCAGCTCGAGCCCGGCGTTCGTCAGTCGCACGCAGGTCGCACCGTTGGTGGTCCGCTCGAGTTCCTTCACCAAGCCCGCGTCGACCAGCAGACGCAAGTGGTACCGCAGGCGATCGTCCGCCTCGTTGGCCAGGCCGCTACGCAGCACGTTGATCGCGCACTCAGGGCCGTGGGCTTCCAGATCGAACAACAGTTGACGACACAGATCGATATCGCGTTTCATCGGGGTGCACCTCCATTTGCACACAAGACAGAGTGGGTCGCCAACGCACGGCCGCGGGGGGCGACGTCGGCTGGGTGAATATACGGGGACTGGCACCACCAGCGAGGGGCGGTGCCAAGCGGCAGACATCTTCTTCCGAATCACCAATGGTGGCAATAGCGGTTTACCAACCAGCGGTTCGTGCTAGCACCCAGCAAGCCATGGAAGCAACCGAGGAATCCACGTCCTTCCATAGTTCCGCCCAGGCTTGGTTGGGACCCAGGAACCGTTTTGGGCCAACGCGTTTTGGGCCCAATCCCCCCGATTTGCATCCATTGGCCCAAAACTCCCCACGCACTGTTCCCTCCTGCTCTCAAAAACCCCTTGTTATCCAGCGGTATTTTGAAAGCCATGGGGACAGAAGTCCCCGCGTTGTTCCCCGCATGTTTCCCATGGGGACAAAACGATAGTCGCCGTTCGCTCCGCCGAACGATCGCAGGCACTTCCACGACGCTTTTTTCGGAGACGAGCTCAACTTGCAAAAGACTTACCTGGATTCCGACAACGCGTAGGTTGTCGGCTAGCGGCTTTCACCTACTCACCTACTCACCTCGACCAAATTGCCAAAGAACCACCGCCGGCATACCCCGCGGCCCTTCTATTGGACCACACCCCCGCGCGATTTCAACAGCCATTTTTTGACACCTCCCGACACCGCCCGAGCCACCTTCAGTACGGTTTGAACGGGAGGCCACAGAGGTTACAAGCGTCGTGCAATAGGCCTGCCCGCTGATCCACGCCAATCGTCGTGCATGGACGCTACCCTGGGAAAAGTAGGCCCGACGTTTACGTCGGGTTAATGAGTCAGTCACCTCAGCGGTCGAGGAGCACGTCTAGCCGGAGCGTGACCGAGGCCGTAACAAGCCGCGACTTGCCGAGCACCACGAGCTCGGACGCTACCCAAGGGTATGCTCGGAAGTTGTGCCCCAATCCCGGTCCTGGTAGTTTAACCGTAGCGGCGTGCAGCCGCAGCACGCATCCCCCCGAAACGTGGTCGTGCAGTTTGTGAACGATTAATAGGACCATTGTGATGACAGGCAACCGCAAGCTGATAGCGATGGGTGTGATAGCCGTGATGGTCTTTTTGATCTTCTGGGCGTCTCGACCCTTCTGGATCACCGTGAATGTTGAACGCGGTTTCGTGTCAACAGACGGGCGCCTCCATCACGCCATTGAGTCGGGCACGTTGGAACAAGTGCGCAGCCTGAACGAGTCGGATCCTACACTGTTCGATAGGAGCCTATCACCATTCGGGAATCCGTTCGACGTTGCACTTTTCTACCAGCGACTCGATGTCATTGAGTACTTTGCCCGTAGTGGTTATGACGTCAATCAGCAGATGTACAACTCGGAGTATCAGAATTACACGCCTATCGGCTATGCGACAGAGGTCCTGCAGCGACCTGCGGCCGTTGAACGACTGCTGCAGCTTGGGGCGGACCCAGCGCTGACGGTGAACGGGGGTAAAAGCGCCTTGCAACTTGCCGAAGAAAACGGGCTCGACGAGATCGCGTCAATCTTGAAGGAAGCGAAAAGTCAGGCTGGTGAGTGAGCCCCTCAGTACCCAACCCAACCCGTGCCACCTTGGAACAGGAGGCCGCAGAGGGCACAGAGGGTCTGCACGCTGATCCACGCCACTCGTCGGGAATGGACGCTACCCTGGCAGAATTAGGCCCGACGTTTACGACGGGTTTATGAGCCAGTCACCTCAGCGGTCGAGCAGCAGATGCTCTCTCCAGCCGGAGCGTGACCGAGACCGCAACAAGCCGCGACTTGCCGTGCGGCACTCGGAAGTGTTGTTGGAGCACGAAGCCGAGGTCTCCGATAATCCGGCCGAGTGATAAACCTTGACGACGTGGCAAAGGGCGCTGGCTTTTCGAACGAGTCCAATTGCAGGGGTCGCAACGCAAACGTCCGAAATACCGCGGTGCGGATCGCCCGCATGCCGAGTCTCTCATTCAGGTTGCGGGCACTTGGCTACGGGCAGGGAAACCCGAGGCGTGCTGCATTAGTCCAAGCAGGGAGGCGGTTGCGATGAGTAGTTTTTGGCGGTTAGTGGGTGTTCTGGGGCTCTGCTGCCTGGCCGGCGTCGTCGCGGCGGACGTGCAACCACCCACGGAAGGGCAAGCCTCTGCTTCCATTGCCGACCCGATCGCCTCGTTTGACAGCCTGCTCGACGCAGACGTGACGGCCACCGCTTACACCGAGAACTGTCGACTGTGCCAGACTTGTTGCCAGCCTCAGTGGACGGTCCGCGCCGGGGCAGTACTACTCCAACGCTCCACGCCCGACGCCCTGGTCCTGGCCCGTCCGATCGGTGGATTGATTCAAGTATCCGGCGGCGAGGACTTCAACTTCGGCGTCGCCGCTGGTCCCGATGTTTCGCTCGAGCGCTGGCTAGACTGCGGCTGCAACAGCATTGAAGTCCGCTACTTTGGCGGGCTCGATTGGACTTCGTCGTACGACTATGGCAACACGGGAGACGTTCGAATTGGCCCCATCGACTTTCCACTCGCGTTTGACGTGACCAGCGACTACCACTCGAAGCTCGACAACTTCGAGATCAACTGGCGGCATCGGCATTCCGATCGTGTGACATTGTTGGCCGGTTTCCGTTATCTACGCCTCGACGAATCGCTGAACTACGACGTCGATTTCGTCGTGCCGAACCTGTCCGGCGTGAACTGGCGGACGAATAATGATCTGTATGGTGCGCAGATGGGCGCCGATTTAAAATTGTGGCGACTGGGCGGCCCGCTGGCAGTAAACGGTCTGTTCAAGGCGGGCATCTTCGGCAACAGCGCGGACAACCATTTCGCTTACGACATCGTGGGCACCCCCATCGTCCAGGGGAATGGCTCCGACAGCACCGTGGCCTTCGTCGGCGAAATTGGTGTCAACGCCGCCTACCAGCTCACGCGGCACTTCTCGCTTCGCGGCGGCTATCAAATGCTGTGGGTTAGCAAAGTGGCCCTGGCGAGCGACCAGGCAAACCTGACGCTACAGACGCTCGATCCGAATGACATGCAGTCGTCGGGCGACGTGTTCTACCACGGTGCGCTCGTTGGCGGCGAATTTGCCTGGTAGTGTCACCCTACGGCATTACAATCTGGTCCATTCAAGTTAGATGGGTGGCCCCTTTGAATTTTGCCCGCAAATCTATTCGCTGTTGGCTTTCTTGGAGCACAAGTATATCGCTATCTCCACCACTACAAACACTACGATGACACAACTGGAGAGTAGTCCAAAGAATATCGCGTAGTTGAGCATCGAAGCTAAGACTTCGTCCCTGAAGTCGCTCAATGATGGTACTGCATACGTCAGAACATACTCAACGCAAAGCACTGAGGCGATGATACCGGCAAGTAATGCGAAAGGAAAAACACCCCCCAAGGCACCGAAGAACCCATGAAGGAACCTATTGTCTTTGTTTTCCGCCATCTTCCGTAGAAAATAGCCTAGCACCCTTTTCAGCAATCTCATCATGCGGCTTAATTAATTCCTACTCTAGCTATTTCTCCAATCACTCCGGCTGCCAGAGCCCGTTGCCGCGCTCGCCCTCTTCCACCACCTTGGGCCACACCCCGTCGCGGACGTGCAGGTTCAATTGGAACGTGGCTTCGTCGCGGCGGCTGGGGATCATGCCGCGGTTGATGTTGCCGCCGCCTTGGAGGCTGGGCTGGGGGAAGTAGCCTGCGTCGGCCTGCTTCCGGGCGCGGATGGGGATTCGAAGACTGCTCCACTTGCTGTCGGTGTCGGGGAACTCGCACGTGATGACGAATAGGTGATCGAGCTCGCCGTCGGCACGGCGGTACAACTCTTGCCGGAACTTGTAGTTAACGTTCTGCGCGCCGCGATGGGCGCCGTTGGGGCCGTCTTGCGACCAGATGAGTTCGGCACCTTCGCCTGCCAGATTCACTCCGTCGCTTTCGGGAACCGCGAGCGGCGGGCGGCCGGCTGCGCCCAGCAGGTCGTTCCAGGGAACTTCCACGGTGCCGGTTCCGATGTGGCGGTCGCCGACGAATAGCATTGTGTCGGCGTTGGCTCCGATCTTGAGCCCTCCGAGCACGCCTAGCTCATTACGCGTGAGCGGAGCGGTGAGCACGATCACGGTGACCACCACAAACGCGGTGATCACCGCGCCCAACAACAGCCACACGCCCAGCTTGCCGGACCAACCGCGATGCGATTGCTCGAGCGGATTGTCGTCGGCCGGATTGGCGAACCACTGTTTCAT
The DNA here is from genome assembly GCF_965227375.1 of Aeoliella sp. Classification (NCBI taxonomy): domain Bacteria; kingdom Pseudomonadati; phylum Planctomycetota; class Planctomycetia; order Pirellulales; family Lacipirellulaceae; genus Aeoliella; species Aeoliella sp. The sequence goes on along the minus strand of NZ_CBDDFX010000002.1, from coordinate 4,573,722 downwards.
GGCGTGGATTGGCTACAGGAATGTGGGTGCGAGGGGTCGAGTGGATGACGTGCAGTGGGAACTACGCCGCGGGCTGGTTGCGGTCTCGGTCGAACTCCGGCTGATGGAAGAACTGCTCCTCGACCGCGGGACGTTTGCGTTCCAATCAACCCCGCCGTAAACGACGGGGCTAAGATCCCGCGGACGTCGCCGTTTCGTGCATCCTTTGCTACCCCTAGTAGATCGTCCGGCCGCCGTTGACGTCCAGGGTGGCCCCGGTCACGAAGCTGGCTTCCTCGCTCACCAGGTACAATAGGGCGTTGGCCACGTCTTTCGGGTCGCCAAATTTGCCCATCGGCGCGGTCGCGAGATACTCGGCCTTTTCCTCGTCGGTGGCGTCGCTGTGCCGTTCCACGGGGATCCAGCCGGGCGAGATGATGTTGACCGTCACGCCGTACGGGGCGAACTCGCGGGCGTTGCTGCGAGCGAGGCCGGTCTGGCCACCTTTGGCCGAGCAGTAAGGACAGAACTCGGGCCACGAGCCGGGGTAGACTTCGCTCGTGAGGTGCACGATCCGCCCCCAACCTTGCTCGCGCATGTGCGGCAGGCATGCTTGCGTCAGCAGGAACGGACTCTTCTGGAAGAAGTCGACCATCCGCTGGAAGAAGGCCCACTCGTATTCTTCGATCGGCTTGAGCGGCTGCTCGCAGGTGGCGTTCGGCACCAGGATGTCGACCGGGCCGATTTGCTTCTTTACATCGGCAACAATCTGCTTCACGCCCGCCTCGTCGGTCACGTCGCCCCGCACCAGGCAGTGCTCGCCGCCAACGGCTTGGAGTTCGGCAAACGCCTGCTCGGCGACTTCCTGGTTGCCGTAGTAGTTCATCGCCACGCGAGCACCACTGGACGCCAGGGCCAGGGCCATCTCCTTGCCAAGGCCACGAGTACTTCCAGTGATCAAGGCGACGCGGTTGTTGATAGTCAGGGGCATATCAAGTTCTGTTTAAAGAAATGGAGGTCAAGGCGAAGTTCGCGGTGAGGCGACGAGTTACGGATGAAGATTGCCACAAAGAGGCGCGAAAATGCACAAAAAGAAGAGGGACCGCTCGTGATGAACTCAGTTCACCTTTTCGTGACTCTTCTTCCTTTTTGTGGCTATTCTTACTACCCTTCGTGGCGACCTAGCGCTGAAGTACTAAGCTACCATCGACACGAAGCGATCAACAGGTAGCCTCAGGCAATGATCTCATGGATCGGCTTGACCGGCTCCACGCCGACCAGTTTCTGGTCGAGACCATTATAGAAGTAACTCAGGTGATTGGGATCCAGGCCCAGTTGCTGCAGCACCGTGGCGTGCAGCTCCTTCACCGCAATGGGGCGTTCGACTGCGCGGCTGCCGAGTTCGTCAGTCTGGCCGACGCTCACGCCGCCTTTGATGCCGCCGCCAGCCATCCACATCGTGAAGCCGTAACTGTTGTGGTCGCGGCCGGTGCCCTTGGCGTACTCGGCGGTGGGCTGGCGGCCGAACTCGCCACCCCACACCACTAGCGTCTCCTCAAGCATGCCGCGCTGCTTCAAATCGCGGAGCAAAGCCGCGATTGGCTGATCGGTCTCGCCTGCGTGCTTGTTGTGGTTGAACTCCAGGTCGCCGTGGGCGTCCCAGTTGTGGTCAATATGGTTGCCGCCGGAGTACACCTGAATGAACCGCACACCACGTTCCACCAGCCGCCGCGCGAGCAGGCACTGCGAACCAAAGTGGTGCGTCGGCTCGCGGCCCACGCCGTACATGTCGAGTGTCGTGGGCGATTCCTGCGCGAAGTCGACCGCCTCGGGCGCGGAAACCTGCATCTTGTACGCCAGTTCGTAGCTAGCGATCCGGGCGGCCAGATCGGTGTTGTCGGCGCGGGGTTCCAGGTGACGGCGATTGATCGCGCCGAGCGTGTCGAGCATGTCGCGCTGCTGCTCGCGAGTGGTTCCGTGCGGCCGCGAGAGATTCAGCACCGGCGCGCCTTCGTGTTTGAACGTCGCGCCCTGGAACGTGGCGGGCATGTAGCCGCTCGACCAGTTCTTTGCGCCGGAGATCGGCCCGCCACTCGGATCGAGCATCACCACAAAGCCCGGCAGGTTTTGATTCACCGTGCCCAGCCCGTAGTTCACCCACGAGCCCATCGCGGGACTGCCGGAGATGAGCTTGCCGGAGTTCATCATCAACATGGCCGAGCCATGAATCGGCGAGTCGGCGGTCATCGAGTGGAGGAAGGCGATGTCGTCCACGCACTCGGCAAGGTTGGGGAACAGGCTACTCACCCACTTGCCGCTCTGCCCATACTGTTTGAAGTTCCATCGCGGCTCGACGATGCGGCCTTCGTTCTTCTTGCCGCCGCGGCCGAACGTTTTCACTGCCACGGTCTTGTTGTCCATGCCCACCAGATTCGGCTTGTAGTCGAACGTGTCGATGTGGCTCGGCCCGCCGTACATGAACAGGAAGATTACACTCTTGGCCTTGGCCGCGCCCGCTGGCGATCGGGGCGCGAGCGGATTCACTTCGGCCGCCGCAGCCGAGCTGCCAAAAAAGCCGTCGCCCGCCAGCATGCCTGCCAGCGCGGTGGCGCCAAAGCCTGCGCCGGTTTCCCAGAGGAACTGGCGACGCGTCCGGTTGCAGAAGTTTCGCATGGTCATCGAAAACGCCTCACAAGCTTATGGCTAATCAACAAACACCAGCTCGTTCAAATTCAGCACCATCAAGCACACCTGCTCGAAGGCCTGCTGCTCGCCCAGCCCGTGCTTGCTGCGATAGTTGTCGTACAGCGTCAGGCTGTCGGCCACGGTCTGGTCGTCCGCTTCGCGGCCTAGCGCCAGATGCAACGCATGGCGGATTTGCCCCTCAACATCGCCACCCGCATCCCGCTCGACGCGGCTCGCCAACTGGCGGGCCTGCGCTTGCATGAATTCGCCATGCAGCAGATTTAGCGCCTGCGCGGCTTGCGTGGTGTTGAAGCGGGCTTCGCAACTGGTGTCGGTTTCGGGGAAGTCGAACACGGCCAGCTCCGGCACGATCAAGCTACGTTTCACGTGGATGTAAATGCTCCGCCGCGAAGCCTCGCGCGCGTTCGACGTGTTCCAATCCTTACCCGGTTGGCTCTGCGTGGCGAGCACCTCGGCCGACAGCTTGGGATAGATGCTGGGGCCGAATTGCTTTTCGTTCAACTGGCCCGATACGTACAACACGGTGTCGCGCAACTCTTCGGCCGTGAGCCGCCGCATGTCGAATCGCCAAAACAGGTCGTTCGCGGGATCGGCTGCGAGTGCCTCGGGTCGTGCGGTGCTCGACATCTGGTACGTGTTGGAGGTGAGGATCAACCGATGCAGCGACTTGAGCCGCCACTCGTGATCGATCAGATAGAACGACAACCAATCGAGCAGTTCCTTGTGCGTGGGCGGAGTGCCCAGCAGGCCGAAGTTGCTCGAGCTGCGAACGATGCCCCGCCCGAAATGGTGCTGCCACACGCGATTGGCGATCACGCGACCGGTAAGCATGTTGTCGGGGCTCGCAATCCAATCGGCGAGCACGCGCCGCCTTCCCGCGGAGTGGGCGTCGGCCGCCGCTTCAGGGATGTCGGGACACTGGTCGTCGAACAACTCAGGAAACGCCGGCGCGACCACTTCGCCTGGCACGTGGGGATTGCCCCGCATCATGACGGTTGTGGGCTCGGGTCGAGCATCGCATCGCGCGAGCGACAGCACTAACTCGGCCGGCGGCAACTTGCGTTGGGCGGCTCGCAGATCGCGTCGTTCGCCCCGGAGCACCGTGTATTCTTCACGCTCGGCGTCGGTTTGGTACTCGTCGAGCTTCTCTCGCAAGAGCGCTCGCCGCTCGTTGGTCTCGCTGCGATGCTGATCGGCGGACGACATACGATCGATGGCCGCCTCTTCGATTTCCGTCATCCGCTCCCGCACCGCTACCGATCGCGCTTCGATCTCCTGACGCCGCTTCGCAGTCTCCGGCGGCGAACAATCGCGCAAGCTGTTGAACCTCGGGTCACGCCCGCGCGGCTCACCATACGGCGTGACGTCCGCAAAGAAAGAAAGCAGGCTGTAGTAGTCGGTTTGCGGCATCGGATCGATCTTGTGATCGTGGCACCGCGCGCAACCGACCGTCAGTCCGAGAAACGCCTGCCCAGTGGTCGAGACAATGTTGTCCAAATCGTCGTACCGCGCCTGCAGCGGATCGGCCGGCTCGTCGTCCCACGTGCCGAGTCGATAGTAGCCGGTAGCGGTCATTGTCTCGGTGGTGACTTCCTCCAGCTCGTCGCCGGCCAACTGCTCGCGGACAAACTGATCGTAAGGTTTGTCCTCGTTCAGCGAACGAATCACGTAGTCGCGATACTTCCACACGTACGGCTTCGGCGAGTCGCGCTCGAAGCTGTTGCTCTCCGCGTAGCGAACCAAATCCAACCAATGCCGCGCCCACTTCTCGCCATAGCGTGGCGAGGCCAGCAACTTGTCGACCAATTGCTCGTAGGCGTCAGGGCGATCGTCGTTGAGGAACTCCTCTAGTTCCGCCAGCGTGGGCGGTAGACCGGTCAGGTCGTAGTACACCCGGCGCGCGAGCACGCGTCGGTCCGCGGGCGGGGCCGGCTCGAGTCCCGCCGCTTCGAGCTTCGCGAGCACGAACGCGTCGATTGGATTGGCTACCCAATCCGTATTCTGAACTTCGGGCGGATCGGCCCGCTGCGGTCGCTCAAACGCCCAGTGCTTCTCGTACTCGCCGCCTTGGGCAATCCACTTCCGCAAGAGTTCGATCTCGGCTGGCTTCAGCGGTTCTCCCTCGGGCGGCATCCGCTCCCACTCGTCGTCGGTCGCGACGCGCCGCAGCAACTCGCTCTCGTCCGGCCTTCCCGGCACAATGGCCATCGTGCCCGAGTCGGGTTCGGCGTGGGCAAGTTTCTCCTCATGCAGGGCGAGGCCGCTCTCTGCATCGTCCGGACCATGGCAGGCGAAGCATCGCGCGGCCAACAGCGGCTGAATCTGCCGCGAGTAGCTGATTTTCTCGTCCGCCGCCGAGTGGCCGCAAACCAGCGACGCAACCGCCAAGGCGGCAATACAGCGGCAGCGATCGGGGAGAGCGGATCGAAACACGATAGGCAATGCGGCCGAGAGTGGCAGGTGGGCAAGGAAGGATGGCGGAGCGCAGCACGTAGCCACTTCTGCTCCATAAGCAATATACTGAACCGGCCACTTTGGAGTCAAAAATTGCGGTTCACCGGCGAATTGCTGACTCCCGCAACCAAAACGTCGATCTGCGTGGTTGGTTTACGGGGTTTGCTGGGAAAATAGCGAAGCGAGCGAATGGGAAGTTCTGCTGACGAACATGACATCGAACAGCTCATCGCCGCGATCTACCAGCGCGAGTCGCGTCGCATCTTTGCTACGCTGGTCCGACTGGTTGGCGATTTCGACCTCGCCGAAGACGCCCTGCACGAAGCATTTGCCCTGGCCGTAAAGCAATGGCCCACGGATGGAATCCCGGACAATCCGCGGGCGTGGCTGGTTTCGACCGGCCGCTTCAAGGCCATCGACACCATACGCCGGCGGACTCGCTTCGATGCCAACCTCGAGCGCCTGGCTCGCCGGATTGAAGAAGATTCCCCGAGCGATGCGAGTCTTCTCGACCAGAAGCAACTCCAGGACGATCAACTGCGGCTGATCTTCACCTGCTGCCACCCCGCCCTCGCACCGGACGCTCAAGTGGCGCTCACGCTACGTGAGGTGTGCGGGCTGAAGACCGAAGAAGTGGCTGCGGCCTTTCTGACAAAACCATCCACCATGGCACAGCGGATCGTGCGCGGCAAAGCCAAGATTCGCGAAGCGAACATTCCGTTCGAAGTTCCGTCGCTCGAAGAACTGCCACCGCGGCTCGATTCGGTTCTTTCGGTGGTGTACCTGGTGTTCAACGAAGGCTACTCCGCTTCGTCGGGCGAGTCCGCCACGCGAACTGACCTGTCGGCCGAAGCGATTCGGCTCGGCCGATTGCTGTCCGAGCTGCTGCCCGACGCCGAGGTATTGGGGCTGCTCGCGTTGATGTTGCTACACGAATCGCGACGCACCGCCCGAACCGACGCAGCCGGCGACCTGGTGTTGCTGGAGGATCAAGATCGCCGGTTGTGGGATCAGCAACTGATTGCCGAGGGACGAGGACTGGTCGCCCGCGCGATGGCTACCGGGCGGATCGGCATGTACACGTTGCAAGCCTCCATCTCTGCAGTGCACGCAGCGGCTGCGATCTTCGCAGCTACCGACTGGCCTCTGATCGTCTCTTACTACGACATCCTGCAGCAGGCGGCCCCCTCACCGGTGGTGCGGCTCAACCGAGCGGTGGCGATCGCCATGCGCGACGGACCGGAAGTGGGATTGGCCGAGGTCGACGAAATCCTCTCCGCCGGCCAATTGGTCGACTACCACCTGGCCCACGCCGCCCGGGCGGACCTTTGCCGCCGTTTGGAGCGAATCGACGAGGCGCGGGAGTCGTACCGAGCTGCACTGGAGCTAGCCAGCCAGGAACCCGAGCGGCGATTTCTGGAAAAGCGGCTAGAAGAACTTGGCTAGATCGATCGTTCGACAGGTGGGAAGGTGTTTTGCAAGGACAGAATTAGTCGCGGATTCCTTTCGAGCGAAATTTCTCCAGAATCTTTCCAGTTGGCTGTCGAGCGTTGGCATCGGACTTCGACAAGCTCATAGAACGGGTGATCGGCGCCCGCCACTCAGCACGGTTCACGAAGGAATTCTCACTATGGCTTCTCCTATTCCCACCGGCCGCGAAGGCTTGATTCCCCATTTGGTCTGCAGTCCCTGCAGCGAGGCGATTGAGTTTTACCAGAAGGCGTTCGGCGCCGAGTCGGCCGGGTGTCTGATGGCGCCCGACGGCCAACGCGTGATGCATGCCGAGATTCTGATCGACGGCAAAGTCATCTACTTGGCCGACGACTTCCCCGAATGCTGTGGCGGCTCCGAGCGAAACCCCAAGGCCTTAGGCGGAACTCCGGTCACGGTGCATCAGTACGTCAAGGACTGCGACGCGGCCTACAATCGCGCCGTCGAAGCAGGGGCTACGCCCATGATGCCAATGTGCGATATGTTCTGGGGCGATCGCTACGGAATCGTCACCGATCCCTTCGGCCACAATTGGTCGTTTGCCACCCACCAACGCGACCTCTCGCCCGAAGAGATGCAACAAGCGATGATCGAGGCATTCGAACAGGCCGATGCTGCACAAGGCGCCTGACGCGACAACCACAGGCTTGCCATCGGACTCGGATTGCTCGATAGAATTGAATCTTCAAACAGGAGGCCGACGCATGAAATTCGTTTGCTTGGGATATGTCGACGAGAAGAACTTCGATGATTTTTCGCAGGAGAAGGTGCAGCAGATGATGCAAGACTGCTTTGCCTACGACGATGAGCTGCGCCGCGGGGGGCACTTCCTCGGTGGCGAGGCGTTGCAGAGCGTCCGCGATAGCGTCGCCTTGGAGTTGGTGAATGGCCAAGTCTCCGTGACCGACGGACCTTTCGCCGAAACCAAAGAGCAACTCGGTGGCATTTTGCTGCTGGAGGCCCGCGATCTGAACCACGCGATCGCACTAATGTCCAAGCACCCGGGCATCCAGTTCGGCCACTGGGAAATCCGCCCGGCCGACGAGGCGATTAACGCCATGGTGGCCGAGCGCAATGCTGAGTTTGCCAAGCAATTGATGTAGCAATAGTCCCCCGTTGAACACGAGAATGAAAGGAACGGATCGATGCAGGTAATGGTTATGGTCAAAGCGACATCCAGCAGTGAAGCGGGTGAACTTCCGAGCACGCAACTGATCGCCGACATGTTCGCATACAACGAGCAACTCGTAAAAGCCGGAATCATGCTCGCTGGCAATGGGCTTCAGCCCAGCTCTAGGGGGTGCCGCGTGCAGTTTTCGGGAGACAACCGCACGGTGGTCGATGGCCCCTTCACCGAGACAAAGGAACTGGTCGCCGGCTATTGGTTGTGGCAAGTCGACTCGATCGAGCAGGCCATTGAGTGGGTTAAGAAATGCCCCAACCCAATGCCCGAGGATTCTGAGATCGAGATTCGCCCAATCTACGAAGCGGAAGACTTCGGCGAGAACATGACGCCCGAACTGAAAGATCAGGACGAGCGTCTCCGCCAGGAAGTCGAGAAACTGGCCGGCTCGGAATGAACCGTATGGCCGTGGCCACTAGCTACAACGACGGAGTTCGCATGTTGAAGTCTACTAACCGCATCGCGCCCTGCCTTTGGTTCGACGGTCAGGCGGAGCAAGCAGCGGCGTTTTACACGTCGATCTTCCCCAACTCGAAGATCGGCTCGATCTGTCGCTACACCAACGCGGGCCGAGAGTTCCATCGCCAGGAGCCCGGTGCCGTGATGACAGTGTCGTTCGTGCTCGACGGCCATTCGTTCACCGCATTGAATGGAGGGCCACAGTTCAAGTTCACCGAAGCGATCTCGCTGCAGGTCTACTGCGACACTCAAGAGGAGGTCGACCACTACTGGGGTTGTTTATCGGCTGACGCCGACCCCAATGCCCAACAATGTGGCTGGTTGAAAGACAAGTTCGGCGTCTCCTGGCAAGTGGTTCCCCGCGTGATCGACCACCTGCTCAGCAGCGGCACGGCCTCGCAATGCGATCGCGTTATGAACACGCTGTTGGCCGCGAAGAAGATCGACATCGCCGCGTTGGAGGCCGCGTTCAACGAAGCATAGAATCAGCCGCCTTCCAGCTAGGTCCATCCCACTTTAACACGTATCCGAGTTCCCGATGAAATACCTATTGTTGATCTACGGCGCCGAAGACTCTTACACCGATCAAGAACGGGCCGCGTGCATGAAAGAGTCGGCCGAGCTGTGCCACGAGCTGAGCACAAAGGGACAGTACCTGCTGTCGTCGCCACTGCACCCGGTGGCAACCGCCACCAGCGTCCGCGTCCGCGACGGCCAGCGGCAGGTAACCGATGGGCCGTTCGCCGAAACCACCGAGCAACTCGGCGGCTTCTACTTGATCGACATGCCGAACCTGGACGAAGCGATCGCCTTCGCCGCCCGGATCCCGCCCGCCAAGAAAGGCACGGTGGAGATCCGCCCGGTGCTTGAAATCGAGAACCTGCCGACCGCACCCGGCGAAGCCTGAACTTTGCCTTAGCTCACTCCTCCTCAAGCGCCGCTGGCCGTCGCCGAGCAGCCAATCGCTTTGGCATCTCCGCTTGGCGCCAACGCAGGAACGCTTGCTCTGTTCGATCGCGAAGCTCGGTACTCCGCGACGATGCGGGAGAGATGGTGATCGTGTCGACGGTTACGGCTTCACGCTCGCGATCCACCGAACGGATCTTTCCTCGGTCCACGACCAGCGTGACGCCGACGTTGGCTTCCACCACGGGAATGTTGTTCTCCAAACTGCGCCGCAGAACCGTTTCGTCCTGCTTGGGGCTCGTGGAACCATTCGCTGGAATGCACAGGAATTGCGCGCCATCCAAGGCTGCGATTCGCGCCAACTCTGGGTTCCAGCGATCGTTGCAGATCAGAATGCCGCACCGCCCGAACGGCGTATCGAACGCGCGGCACTTACTCCCCAGCCGGTTGTGCCACCACGACTCGTCGTATCCTTCCGCAAACTGCATCTTGTGCTGCTTGCCGCGAATGTTGCCCTGGTTGTCGATGAACACGGCGCAGTTAAAGATGTCATCCTCCACCAACTCCGCGAATCCAAACACGAGACACATGTCGAGCTCTTGAGCGAGCGTCTGGAACCGCTTGATGATGGGATCATCCATTTCCAGGGCCACGTCGCGCATTCTCTCGGCCGAGACAGTCCCGTCGAGCACCTGATGAATTCCATATCCATCCAACGCGCCTTCAGGCGCCACGGCCAAGTCGACTCCCCGCTCGACAGCCTTTCGAAGGGCCACTTCCAGGCGATCCGCATTGCCCTCGAGCTCAAAAGCGACGGGCACGAACGAAATCGCCGCCACGCGAACCTTGCGACTCTCTGAAGACTCCTCTTCGGATAGGGATACCCCAGCGGTCGCGATCAAGACCGAAACCGTTAGCAGAAACCTGATTCGCGCGGTTGGCATTCGCATAGCCTACCTGATGGAGAATTCGCCGCCTCGCTATACCGCGAAGAAGACTCGTCTAACGATCGGACGGCCCACCTCTGGCCCCCTGACCATCGTTACCGGGGGGATTATCTTGACGCCAGTGTTTCTCTGCACAACACTTAAGGCGAGCCCCCGTAGCTCAGGGGATAGAGCATCGGTTTCCTAAACCGTGTGTCGCAGGTTCGAATCCTGCCGGGGGCGCTTTTCTCTGTGACGTATCGTTCGACGCGCTGCGTCAATCGATGTAGACGAACTCGTTCAGGTTGAACGTCGCCAGGCTGAAGTACGTGAGTGCGGCGAGTTGGTGTTGGTCGACGCCGTGGAGCCCGGTCGCGGGCTTTTCGAATTCTGCCGAGCCGCCGCTTGATGCGGACGATTCGGCGCGGGACTCGACGAACTTCAGGGCTCGGTCGAGTTGCTCGGTGGACGGCGGTCGGGTGAGGGTCCGCTCGTGGATGATGCGGATCGACTCGCGCAAGTCGCCCTCGGCTTCGCTCGCGGCTAGCTTCGCTAGTTCGGTGGCTTGTTCGAGTGAGAACTGTGAGTTCAAGAGTACCAGTGCTTGAGGCGCAATGGTCGACTGCGCGCGGCGGGGGCAACTGGCGTTGGTGTCGGGGCGGTCGAACACGTCGAACATCGGGTATCGCAGATTTCGTTGCACGAACAGATAGATGCTGCGACGTCGGTGATCCTCCTCGTTAGGAGCCACCTTCCAACTTTTGCGTCGAAGCGTCACTCTCAGTTCGCGCGGCAGTGGCGGGCGGACGCCCACGCCTCCGCTGCGGTCGCTCAACCGCTCGGCCGCAGCCAGCATGGCGTCGCGGATGGCTTCGCCTTCCAGGCGTCGCCGATTGGCGCGCCACAGCAGGCGGTTCTCGGGGTCTTGCTCGGTCGCTTGCTCCCAGTTGGCCAGCCGCGCTTGATCGGCTTCGTCCAGGTGACTCGCCTGACGGTAGGTGGCCGACGTGACGATCAAGCGATGCATCTGCTTGAGGCTTCCCTGCTCGCGATGTAGTTGCCCAGCCAGCCAATCGAGCAACTCTGGATGCGAGGGTTCCTCGCCCATGGTGCCGAAGTCGCTGCTGGAGCGGACCAGCCCGTGACCGATATGGAATTGCCACAACCGATTGACGATCACACGCGACGCCAGGTAATTGTCCGGGCGAGTGAGCCACTCGGCCAGTGCTGCGCGAGTTGGCTCGCTCGGATAGGAGGACTCGCCAGGCAAGACGGCAATTCGCGGAAATCCTGGCGCGACCTTCGGGCCTTGTGAGCGGAAGTCGCCGCGGTGGTAGAAGAATGCTTCGATGGCGCGAGGCTCTTTGGCTTCGAACAGGATGCGACCTTCGAACGGCTTCTCGACGCTTGCCGTCTTGGTGATCGCTTCGTTCTCATCCTCGTAGCTGCTCTTGGGGAAGTGCAAGGCGGGCTCGAAGAACGCTCGCAGCCGGTAGAAGTCGGCCTGGCTCACGGGATCGTACATGTGGTCGTGACATTCGGCGCAGCCCATTTGCAGGCCGAGCATCACACTGCCGACGGTGCTGGTGATGTCGTTGAGCACCATGTGGCGGCGTTCGGCCACCAGGTTGATGTCGGTCATGTCGGGACCACACAGAGCAAAGCCGGTGGCGATGGCCGCGTCGTAGTCCTCGGGGTAGAGCAAGTCGCCAGCGATCTGTTGGCGGACAAACTCGCCGTACGGCATGTCGTCGTTCAAGGCCTTGATGACCCAATCGCGATAACGCCACGCGTTGGGGCGGAGGTTGTCGTGTTCGAAACCTTCGGTCTCCGCATAACGGGCCAGGTCGAGCCAATGCTGTGCCCAACGCACGCCGTAAGCCTTGGAGGCGAGCAACCGGTCAACCAGTTGCTCATAGGCGTCCGACCGGTCATCGGCCAGGAACTTTTGCGTTTCTTCGACAGTGGGCGGCAGGCCAGTGAGGTCGAACGTCACTCGGCGGATCAGCGTTCGGCGATCCGCTTCCGGGGCCGGCTGCAGGTCGTTCTCATCCAGCCGGCGGAGCACGAACTGATCGATCGCGTTGCGCGGCCACTCCGAGTTTCCTGTCGCCGGTGGCTTGGGACTGGCGAGCGGCGTGAACGCCCAGTGCGAGCGGTCGACATCGCTGAGCGCGAGTTCCAATTGTTCCGCATCGTCGGCTACTGCGCAGCGAGTCCATGACGCTGCGACGAGCGAGAGCGTGGCGAACGAGAATAGTAGTTTCTTGCAGATTTGCATGGCGTCTGTGTCTGACCCCTAGGCCAGGATGTCGCGGACCACATTGGCCTCGATGGTGCCGGTCAGGCGTTCGTCGAGGCCGTTGTGGAAGTAAGTGAGAGCTTCGTGGTCCATGCCCAGGATGTGCAACAACGTGGCGTGGAAGTCGCGAACGTGCACCTTGCCTTCCACCGCGCGGAGTCCCACGGGATCGGTCGCCCCGTAAGAGAAGCCACCACGAACCGCGCCGCCGGCCAGCACGATGGAGTAACCCCACGGGTTATGGTCGCGACCTTTGCCTTGTTCGCTCATCGGCATGCGACCGAATTCACCGCCCCAAATCACCAGCGTGTCGTCCCACAGCCCGCGCTGTTTGAGGTCGCGCAACAGGGCGGCCACTGGTTGGTCGGTGCGGCGGCACATCTGGGTGTGATTCTTTTCGACGTTTTCGTGGGCATCCCAACCGACCGTGTTGCCGGCGTAGAGTTGCACGAAGCGGACACCGCTTTCGATCAGTCGTCGCGCGAGAAGGCAACGCGTGCCGAACTCGTCGGTCTCCGCCTGACCGATGCCATACTGCTTGCGGATGTATTCGGGTTCCTGATCAATGTCGACGAGCTTCGGCGCCGCGGTTTGCATGCGGTAAGCCAACTCGTAGGTGTTCATCCGCGCGCCGAGTTCATCGTCGTTGTCGCGGCGCTGGCGGTGCCTGGCGTTCTCTTGCTCCAGCAGAGCAAGCATCGCCAGTTGGTCGTCGGTTCCTACAGCGGCCGGCGGAGCGAGGTTCAGCAGCGGCGCTTTGCCCGACCGCATGGTGGTGCCTTGGTACGAGGCGGGCAGGTAGCCGCTTCCCCAGGCGGGAGGGCCGCCTTTGACTCCGCCGCCGGGATCAGGCAGAACGACGAAGGCTGGCATGTCCTGATTCTCAGAGCCCAGCCCGTAGCTTACCCAACTGCCGACGCTCGGTTTGCCCATCAAGATCGAACCGCTGTTCATCTGATAGACCGACTGCGGATGATTCACGCTGTCGCCATGGCAACCGCGCAGCACGCATAAGTCGTCAGCCAGTTCGGCCATGTGCGGCAGGAACTCGCTGACCTCCAAGCCGCTCGCGCCGCGCTGGCGAAACTTCCGCAGCGGGGGCAACAGGGGATTGGCTTTCACGCGACGACGGGTCATCACCTCGCCGAAGCTCTCAGGCAGGGTCTCGCCGCCCAAGCGATCCAGCTCGGGCTTGGGATCGAACAAGTCGACGTGGCTGGGGCCGCCATGCATGAACAAGTAGATCACGCGCCGCGCCCGCGGTGCAAAGTGCGAAGGCTTCACCGCGTTGGGGTTGGCCACCGTGCTGGTGGCAGCGGCCTTGGCAACCATGCCATCTTGCTGCAACAGCCACGCCGCGGCGATGGCACCCATTCCGCCACCGGTACGACTTAGAAACTCTCGTCGCGAACCAACCAGATTGGCGGACGTGGGAGTGCGTGACAGCATGCGCGCGTTTCTCGCTGCAAAGAGGATGGCGAACCGAAGGGCACATGTATTGGGCGGGACGTTGGTAACTTCAACGCTGCCAATATGTTAGCAATCAGGAGCCAAAGGTGCAAATAATTCAGCGGAAACGGAATTCGCGTCCCCACAAGCAGAATTGCCAGTGACGCACTACGGTGAATTCACCTGAAATGTAGCGATTAGGTAGATTCCATCGCTTCGTACAAGTCCATCCACTGTTCTTCCAACGACTTCAGCTCTTCGGCAATCTGTGTGGTGCGCTCGTGCAACTGTTGCGCTTCGGCTGCGTCGGTCACTTGTAGCAGCCGCTCGTTGGTTTCCTTCTGTTCTTCGTCGAGCTTGGCGATCTTGCGTTCCACGGATTTCAGACGCTTCTGCGCATCGCGGTCGGCCCGGGCGTTGGCCTTTTTGTCGCCCGCCGCTTCGTCGGGCGGAGCGTGGGCGGCCGCTTCGCTGCGCAGGCCGGCGTCGATCTCCTTTTGCACGCGATAAACGTAGTCGTCGTAGCTCGATGGATAGATCACCACGCGACCTTCGCGGACTTCGATCACATCGGTCGCCACGCGGCGCATGAAGTGGCGATCGTGGCTGGTGAAAACTACGGTGCCTTGGTAACGCTCCAGCGCGTCGGCCAATGCTTCGACGGTTTCGACATCCAAGTGGTTGCCCGGTTCGTCGAGCACCAGCACATTGTGGTTCTGCAGTAGTAGACTGGCCAACACCAACCGCGCCCGTTCTCCACCGCTGAGCACTTTGACGCGCTTGTTAATCAGTTCGCCGCTAAACAGAAAGCTGCCAGCGACGTCTTTGATCTGCTGCGTGGTCACATCCGGCGCGGCCTCGTATTCCAGGTGCTCCATCACGGTCTTTTTGCCGTCGAGCGTCGTATAGACGTGCTGAGCGTAGACGCCCAGGTCGCATCCGAAGCCCCACTTGAGATTGCCGTCGAGCGGCTGAAGCGACTCGCAGATAGTCCGCAGGAACGTGGTCTTACCCTGACCGTTGTCGCCGACGATGCCAACGCGGGAGCCATGTTCGATTTCGATATGAATGTCTTCGGCCACCCGCCGATCGGGGTAGCCGATCGCCAGGCCTTCAGTCCGCACCGCAGGACCACGGCGCGCCTCGATCGCGGGGAAGCTGAACGAGACACTCGCTTCCTCGCCGGCGACTTCCACTAGTTCCAGTCGCTCGAGTTGTTTGGCTTTGTTGCGCGCCTGGCTCGCGGTGTTGGCGTTGGCGCGGTTCTTGTTGATGAACGTTTCGAGCTGCTTGCGCTTGGCCAAGGTCGCCGCATTCACTCGGCGGTCGTGCTCGCGGCGTTCGTCCAGGTTCTCGAGGTACGACTCGACATTGCCTGGATAAAGATTGAGCTGCCCGCGAGAGACTTCCAGCGTGTGCGAGCAGGTCTTCATCAGGAACGAGCGATCATGCGACACGATCAAACAGCCGCCGCGAAACTCGCGGAGGAAGTGCTCCAACAGCATCTGCGTGCGAAGGTCCAAAAAGTTGGTCGGTTCGTCGAGCACCAACAAGTTAGGATCGTGCAGCAACAGCGCGGCGAGTTTCACGCGAGTTTGCCAACCGCCCGATAGTTCACGGACCGGTTGACCTAGCATCGCGTCGCTGATGGCGAACTGCCAGGCGATTTGGCCGCACCGCCAGTCGGGCTGGTGGCTGTCGCGCATCAGAAAATCGAGCACGCTCTCGCCCGGCTCGAACGGATCGTGCTGGCGGAGGTATCCCAGGCGGAGTTTCTTGCTGCAGACCACCTCGCCGGCGTCGAGTTCTTCCTCGCCGAGCAAAATGCGGCACAACGTCGACTTGCCGGCGCCGTTGCGGCCGATGAGGCCGACTTTTTGGTCGTCGGCCAGCGCGCAACTCGCCCCGTCGAGCAGTTGCTGCTCGCCGTAGCGTTTGTAGGCGTCTTGCAGAGTGAGTACGACAGGCACGGTATTGGGCAAGCGGCTCGCGGGCCGGTGAAATGCAGTAGCGAGAGGTCAGCTGCGGCCGACGAATCGGCCGACCGCCACAGCTACTAGCGTAACAAGCAGGCACCCGATGGCGAAGGTGTCGCCCATGCGCAGGTACAGCGTATCGTGCCCGCCAGGCACGACGTCCACCATCAGCACCTCGGGCGACATCGGCAGGCTCACCGCCAGCAGCCGGCCGCAAGCGTCGACATTGGCCGACAGCCCGCCGTTGGCCGCGGCCACCAGCGGCGTGCGGCACTCGATCGCCCGCAGGCGACTGCAGGTAAGGTGCATTCGCAGTTCGCTGGAATCATAGAACCACGAATCGTTCGTCAGGTTCACCAACACATCGGGCCGCTGCCCCGCTTCGGTAAGCTGCACCACCTGCCGGCGGACCACGTGCGGTATGACCGTTTCGTAGCAGATGGTCGGCATGTAGGTTACGTCGTCGATCACGAAAGCAACCGGCTCGCTACCCGGTGTGACGCCGCCGATGGGGAAGAACCGGTAGATGCCCGGCCAGATGGTGCCCAGCGGAACGTACTCGCCGAACATCACCAAGTGGTTCTTGTCGTAAGTGCCAATGATTTGGCCATCGCGATCAACGGCGACCGCAGCGTTGTAGATGCTACTGTTACCCTCTTCGATAGGAGAGATTACGTGATATCGATCGATCCCCACCAAAAGCGGAACCTCAAACTCGTCGACTGACCTTCGTAAATCGGCGGGACCGTAGCTTGCGTACTTCTCGGCCTCGGAGGTATCGGTCTCATTCGCCAGTTTGGGATCGTAGGAGTAAAGGAGGGTGCGAAACGCCCCTTCGGGCCACACCATCAGGTCCATCGGCTCGCCGCTTTGCTGGGCAATGCTCTTCGCATCGCGCGCCAGCTGCATGTAGTGATCCATCACGCGGCGGTCGCGATCGGGATCGGCAGTCCACACCGCCCGCTCGTTGCCCTGAATCAGGGCGATGCGCTTCGACGGTGCATCGGCCGTCGAAGTGAACTGTTCCAACTGCTTGCCACCGTACCACCACGCGGCGCCCACCGCCGAAGCGGCGACTGCCAAAGCGATCGCGGGTCGAGCCAGGCGTCGAGAAGCGGGGAAAATGCCTTCGCTGGCGCACGCGGCCACCAGCATGACCAAGGCCGACACCAAGTAGGCTCCACCCAGATCGGCGATCTGCACCAAGCGCGTGTTTTCGATTTGCGTATGCCCCAGCGCGCCCATGAGAAAGCCGCCGAGCAGGTGCGCCTGCAACCATTCGACGGTCACCCACGCTATCGGAGCGACGATCCATATCGGCACACGCAGGCGATGCACGCCCACACGCACCACGGCTACGAACAGCGGCAGGTAGACGCCCAAGTAACCGGCCAGGAACAACAACCCGATGCCGGTTGCCGGGTGGGCGAGGCGAATCCAGTGAATGGCCAACAGCCAGTAAAGAAATCCCGCCAGCCAAATCTGCAAGTACGGCCGGCGGCTGCGAATTAGCGGCTGCCGTGCGAGGTACAGCCAAGGCAACGGGGCCACCCACGCCAACAGGCTCCAACTCGCCGGCGGCTGGGCCAGCACCAGTAGCAACGAACCGAGCGAGGCAATGGCCAGCGGAATCTGATGCCAGCGGGCTTTCGGTGCGCTTTCGGTTGGCTCGGTGGAGGTGGACATCCTGTCGCCTCGATGGGGGAGAAGGTGGCTAGCGGAGCACCGGCGGTTCGGAGTTGGGATCGGCCAGTTGCGATTGCTTCAGCGTGGTGCCGACCTGGCTGTGCAACTCGACCACCGCATCGGCCAGCGCATCAGGCTCGCTGCTTTCGGCCAACTGATCCTGGAACGGCTGCCACACGCTTTCGGGCAACCCCGCCCGCACGGCCGCCGCGGCTACCGATCCACTGATCGAATGCTTGAGCTGTGGACGCGTTTCGGCCACGGCCAACAGCAGGTTGCTCTTGAAGGCGATCTCCACCAGCGCTGCGTACTCTACGCCGTATTTGTCGGCCGCGCTTTTGCCGAGTTCGCGACCCACCGACAGCAACTGTTTGAGCTGGTCGGCCGAGCCAGGTTCGGTGGCGGTGATCGCCGGCAACTCGATATCGAGCGCCGCGGCAACAGGCGCCAGCTCCTGCTCGATGGCGCTGGTGTCCGCATCGGGCGCCAACAGCAAGTAGCTCAACCGCGAGGCGAGCATCCAAGTCAGTTGCCGAGAGTCGGGCGGTTGCGGTGGATCGACTTCGGTTACTTCTGGTTCGGGCGACTCGGCACGTGCTACCTCCACCGGTTCGGGCTCGGGCGACTCGGCTGTGGTGTCGGGCGTTTGCCACGGCAACTCGAACGGGTCGGTCGGCGCGATCGGATCCGGCTCGGCGGAAGTCGACTCGATGGGCATCGGGTCCGCCACGGTCACCGCGGGCTCTTCTACAACGGGTTCTTCCTCTACTGGTTCTTCCATGGCCTGCGGCGTTTCGGGCTGGTTCACCATCCAAGGCAAATCAGTTACTCCCGCGTCGCTGGGTTCGGTTGTTTCGGCAATCGGCTCCGAGCTTGACGGGGTCTCTGACTCCGCCACGACTGGTTCGGGCTCCGGTTCAGGTTCGTCGCGCTCTTCTTTGGTGCCGAAGAAGATGGCCTCCAAGGATTCGTCGTCGTCCTCTGGCTCGCTAGCCGCGACGGTATCGGCCGATTCATGGCCAAGAGTGTCGGATGCCATCGGCTGCTCGACCTCTGGCTCTGGCTCACTGTCGGTGTCGTCGGCCACATCGGCGAATAGGTCGATTGGCTCCTCGCCCGTCAGCGGCAAGGTCACGTTCGCGGGCTCGGCATCGACTTCGGGCGCTGAGGCCGAGGGCTCCTCGGAGCTCGCAAATTCCGGCGGATCCTGCGGCGCGTTGGGGGTGGGCGGACTTTGCTCGCTAGCAGTCTCCGCTTGCCCCTCGGCGGCGGGGTCGAAGCGAATGTCCGACCAGCAGCCAGTGGTCGCAACGCATAGCACCAAAAGAGTCAGCAAATACGGACTATTTCCGCCCGACGGACGAACCGAACGCTCTTGGTCACGTAGGATGTGAAGATTCGCCACTAAGTTGTTGCCTTCGTAGGTACTTCGACCGATAATCTCACTCCGCCCATTACCCACCTAGCGGTGGCTCTCTCCACAATGCCCCCCATCGGTATGAAAGTCAACCGCAGACGCTTTTTCCGATCGGCCGCTCGCTGGACAGTGGGGGCAGCAGGTGTTGCGGGTTATTACGCCTGGAGGGTCGAGCCGCACTGGGTGGACGTGGTCGAGCGGGACATGCCGCTGGCAAATCTTCCCGCTTCGCTCGAAGGAAAGCGGCTGGTGCAGCTGACCGACGTGCATGTGAGCCGCGTGGTCGAGTACGACTACCTGGAGCGGGCGGTGGATCAAACCGTCGAGTTGCAGCCCGACGTCGTGGTGGTGACTGGCGATCTGATGACCGCCATCGGAGGAGAGTTGATCGAGCCGGTTGTGCAGCTGCTCGAGCGCCTGGAGCCCGACAAGCGGGCGATCTTTGTCACGCCGGGCAACCACGACTATGGCCTTCACGTCTCGCAAAGCTACCTGGTCGACACGTTGTTCGCCGAACTCGGCAAGGTGGGCGTCCAGGGACTCCGCAATCAGCAGGCCGACTACGAAGGGCTGCAGATCGTGGGATGCGATGAGTGGATGGCCGGCAGGTTCAATCCCTACCAGGCGTTCGCCGAGTTCGATTCGTCGCGGCCCGGCATTGCCCTCACGCACAACCCCGACACGGTCGACATGCCCGGCTGGGATGGGTTCTCGGGCTGGGTACTCGCTGGCCACACACACGGCGGCCAGTGCCGAATTCCCTACTTCGGCGCGCCGATCCTGCCGATTCAGAATCGACAGTACGAAGCTGGTGAGATCGAGATCGACAGCGCGCGACGACTCTACGTGAACCGAGGAATCGGCTACACGCAGCGAGTACGCTTCATGTGCTCGCCCGAGATTACGCAGTTCCGGCTCACAGCCACTGCGTAAGGTTCATTCGGCACCGCTACAACTGCGTGTACCGGCGCCAGGTGATTTGCAGTCACAACCGTCACCAGGTGCGCTGGTCGATCGACGTGCAGACCGATCGGCTTCTTTTCTGATTTCGGCCAACCACCAAGGTGGACACATGGGTCGTCGCAAGGCATCTATTTCTTGGGCAATTGCGCGCGCCCTGTGGCTCGAATTGTGTCAGGCGGAACGAATCTCATGAGTGCACTGCCATCGTCGATGTTGTCTGCTGCGAGTCCCGACGTCGCTGCGCCGATTCCGCAAGCGGCTGCACCGACCCCGAAACTTCCGCCGGCTCCGCGCGAGCCACGATCGTTGGCCGAAGCAGGGCTGAGCGAATCGGAACTCGAAGCCTTGGTGCTCAAGCACCTGTTGCATCACGGCAACTCCACCGGAGGGCAAACCGCCGCGAGTCTTGGCTTGCCACGCAACCTGGTGAACGAGGCCCTCGAACGCCTGCGGGACGAACTGTTGGTGGCCATTAAGCAGGCGGCCGGTGTGGGCGACTATTTGTTCCAATTGAGCGAGGCCGGCTTCGCCCGGGCCAAGCAGCACGCCGAGCACTCAAACTACGTCGGCGCTGCGCCGGTGCCATTGGCATCGTACCAAGCGGCAATTCGCCATCAGTCGATCCAAAACACGAAGCTCTGCCTTGAGCAGCTGGCCGCCGCGTTCGCCGACCTGAAGCTGTCGCCCAAGATTCTCAGCCGCATTGCTCAGGCGATCAACGATGGCCGCGGCATGTTCCTCTACGGCAATCCCGGCAACGGAAAGACCACCATCGCCGAGCGAATCTGCGATGCGTTCGGCGAGTACCTGTGGATTCCGAGGATGGTGCACGTAGGGTGCGACTTGATTCGCCTGTACGACCCCAGTTGCCACCAGCCGGTGGACATCTCGCACCTCGACGGGCAAGGTTACGACCGCCGGTGGGTGCTGATCCGTCGGCCGACCGTCGTGGTGGGCGGTGAGTTGACGCTTGAGCAACTCGACACCAGTTTCAACCCGGCTTCGGGAATCAGCGAAGCCCCCGTGCACATGAAGGCCAACGGCGGTGCGCTGGTGATCGACGACTTTGGCCGCCAACGCGTGAGCAGCACCGACATCCTCAACCGGCTGATTGTTCCGCTGGAGAAACACTTCGACTTTCTGAATCTCGCCAGCGGGCGTCAGATTCAAGTGCCGTTCGACATGCTGTTCGTGCTGTCGACTAACCTGGAACCGCGCGAACTGGTGGACGAAGCCTTCTTGCGGCGGATTCCCTACAAGATCGAAGTAGCCGATCCGACTGAGGAGGAGTTTCGCACGCTGTTTGCCGTGCTGGCGCAAAAGGCCGGATTCACTTGCCCGGCGGCATCGATCGACTACCTCGTCACCGAGCACTTTAGCAAGACGCAGCGGCCGCTACGTTTCTGCCAACCGCGAGATCTACTGCGCCAGATCAAGAACTTCTGCGAAGTGCACAGGCTGCCGCTAGAGGTGAACACCGACTGCGTGGACGTAGCGGTGGAAAACTACTTCGCGTCGCTGTAACTCTAGGTGGTGCACAAACTCCGCCGGGCCGTGATCTCGCCGCCAGCAAACAGCGCCGCAGCGGCGATGGCCAGCAGCACGACGATGTCGCTCCACGGCACCTCGCCCGACATCAGCACCAGCGCCGGGCGGTAGTACTCCAGCACGCCGAGCAATGCCACGCTTTGGGCCGGCGGCCACAGCTGCGCAGCGAAGTTCAACAAGAACGAAGCCAACACCACCGCTAGCACAATCGCCACTGCGCGGCCACGGTGACTTGAGAGCGACGAGACCAAGAAGCCGACGCCACCCACGGCCAAGTACAGGCAGTAGAAGTTCGCCATGATCACCAGTGCTGAGCGCAAGTCGGGGCGCATCTCCACGGGCATCCAGGGCGACATGGCGCGATGACCGGCGAACCCCATGGCGAGGATCAACACGCCGCTGGCCATAAGCACGAGCACCTCACTCCAGTAAACTAGCCGCCTCGACACTGGCAGACCCAGGAGAAAGTCGATCGTGCCGCGGTCGACCTCCCCGGCGGGAACGCGCGTCGAAAGGCTGATCGCTTGCGCCCAGACCAGCGACAACACAATCGGGTGGACCCACAGCACCGAAGCAACCGCTTGGGCAGTCATCTGTTGGCCCACGTCGGTGCCGAGCAGTGCGCTCATCATCGTTTTTGCAAACGGCAACCGCTCAAACACATCGCCGATCTGCTCCTCCACCTTGGGGATGAGAAACGTGAGCAGCATATTCGCACCGACCAGCCCGACGCCAATCAGCAGCGTGGGAAGCCACAGCTCGCGAAACGATTTGAGCAGCAGTCCCCGCATCAGATGGCCTCGACGGGTTCGTGGTACAAGCGATGAAACACCGCCTCGAGGTCGGGTCGACTGATGCGAATGTCAACCAGTGGTTGCTCGCTCGCCCACGCCACCAAGGGAGGCGTGGCTCCGTCGAGTTCGCAATGCATCACAGCACCGCGACGTTCGTTGAGTTGCAGGAACTCCGGCAGCGCCGCGGAGGTGGCCTGCGATTCGTCCGCGTATTGCAGCTCGACCACGCGCGGCGCTTGGTGGCGGAGCACGTCAAGCGTCTCGTCCACGATCACTTTGCCGCGGCGGACGATCGCCACGCGGTCGCACAGGCTGTCGACTTCGCTGAGCGTGTGGCTGGAGAAGAACACGGCTGCGCCGGCTGCGGCGGCTTCGCGGACCAGGTCGGCGAGGCGCGACTGCATCAGCGGATCGAGTCCCGAGGTCGGCTCGTCGAGCACCAGCAGCTTCGGGCGATGCGCCATGGCCAGTACCAAGCCCAGTTTCTGTCGCGTGCCACGCGACATCTTGCGGACCGGCAGCGTCGGCTCCAAATCGAATCGCTCGGCCAGCTCGCCGGCGCGGGCCGAAATGTCCTCGCCGCGGACGCGAGAGACGATGGGCAACGCGTTGCGCAGCGTCAGCCAGGAGTAAAGCCGCAAGTCGCCCGGCAGGTAGCCGATGTCGCGTTTCACTTGGGCACTCCGACTCCAGCAGTCGAGGCCCGCGATCTCCGCCTTGCCAGCGTCGGGCTTCAAGAATCCCATGAGCAGCCGAATGGTGGTGGTCTTGCCCGCGCCGTTGGGACCGAGGAACCCGAATATCTGACCGGCGTCCACCTGCAGGTTCACTTGGTCGACGCCAATGCGTGAGCCGTAGCGGCGCGTCAGATTGGTGGTGCGAAGGATGGCCATGAGACGATGCTAACTGCGATCGGCGAATTGCTCAGCCTGCTGCGCGATGTCCAGGCCGACATGCGAATTCCAAGCGGCCAGGAACTGGTCATACTTCTGGCCCGGGCGGCCTGGGCCAATGGGCTGCGCATCGAGCGACACCACGGGCAACATGCAAATCGAGGTACTCGTGAACCACACTTCGTCGGCCGCGCGCAATTCTTCGACCGTAATATCTCGCTCTTCGAACGGCACACCCAGTTCTTGGGCCAATTCGGCTATCACTGCCACGCTCACCCCAGGCAGCACCTTGGAACTTCTGGGCGTTGCCAGCCCTGAGGCCTGATGATAGGTCACCAGGTTGGCGGTCGAGCCTTCGCCCACAAAGCCTTCCTGGTCGAGCAGCACGGCGCGGGCGGCGGGGTTTTGCGCGCGGGCTTCGGTGTCGGCCAGGTAGTAGTGCATGCGGCTGCGGCACTTGAGCTGCGGCGGCCAGCAGTCGGGCGGCACCTGGCGATGCCTGCTCAGGTAGGAGGTCACGCCTGTGCGAAACTCCGAAGCCCACTCTGCAAACGCCAACGGCATGCCATGCACTGCCACGGTGGGGCCGCTGCCGCTGCCGGGGGTGGCGAAGGTGATGATCGCCCAGTCGTCGCCCGGCGTGAACATCGGCTGATGACGCTCAATGTATTCGTCGATCGCTTGATCGATCTGGCCGATAATGGACTCGGAGTCCATCCCGACGATCTCCAGCGAGTGCCGCATGCGCGATAGGTGTTCGGCCTTGCGGAACACACTGCCGGCGAACGTCCGCAACCGCTCGGTGATGGTCACCCCCATTGCGAAACCGAGATCGCCAACGGGAATGCCGAGTTCCCGTTCTTCGATCCATTGGCCACAGAAGTACGCAGTGCGTTGGGACATCGACGCGGAGGGTTCGGCTACAAGGACAGCGTTCTAGAGGCAACGTCCTGGGCCGCTCGCCGCTTCGAAGCGATCAATCCGCGTACATCAAGTGTTGCCACACTCTGCTCATCGTACGCCCTGTGGCCGTGTACTTGAAGAGGTCGTGCGAGCGGCCCACGCAATTCGCACAGTCGTAGCACTCGAATTTGTCACGCTGCTCGGGGGCGAGCGACGTAGGGCCGCAGAGCCCCATGGCCTGAGGATTACAGTTCTTCGGCACCAAAGGGTAGAACCGCATCGCCGGATCGAGGTGGTTGTTGAGCATCACGATGTGCTCGATCTGCTCCACGGCCAACCGATGATAGCCGTTGGGGCCGAACCAGCAGGAGTGTGTCGCCGCGGCCATGAACACCACCCGCATCGGAGCGTGCTTGCCCAACTCAGCATCCGGCAGCGATGCTCCGCTCAAGTCGCCACCCGCCACAACGTGCAGCGCGCCGCCAACGATGCGAGCGCCGTAGCTGTAGCCGATCAGGCTGATCGGCGCGTCGGTGGGCATCTGGTTCAGTACCCAGGCCAACTCCCAACCCACGGGTCGCGTTCTGCCAGCCTTCACGCGGAAGTCGTTCAGCAGCCCGCCGATCTCGGTGGCGGGCCAGGAGAAGATCACGAATCGCATCGGCCGGTCGTCGGTCGAGCGTCTAACCAGCCGGCGGTAAACTCGCAGCGCCCGGTCGCGCGCCATAGCGGGATCGACCTTGTTGCCGTGCACATGAAACACGGTCACCACGCCCTCACCGGGAGCGGTGATCAAACGGGAAAGATCCGACTCAGTCCACTGGCGGCTACCCTCTTCGTCGATCACCGCGTACTCGCGAACGATGAGTTTCTCGGCGAGCACCGCCTCGTCGGTGGTGCAGCAGGCGGGGCGGACGTTGAGTTCCAGGATCTCGTCAGTTGGGCGAATGCCGACGCACTGCGCGGCGGCTGGCGCACAGAGAACCAGTGCGAGGCACGTGGCATTGGCCAGTGCGACCAGTGGGTGGACAGACGGGACACGCATGGTGGGCGAGACAGGTGTGGGCGGGGCAGACGGAGTAACCATCGGAATTGCCGCACCCCGCTCGCCACCCCAACTGCCGCAAGGTCTGGTGGAACAGGTACTTCGGCCATTTCGCAATGTGCTAGCAACACCGCCACACCACCCGACTGCAACACTTGTGACGATTGTCGCGATCTTGCGGGCGCGGTACGGCGGGGCAGCGGTTTGGGTGTTGAAAAAAATCATCGGTTGCGTTTGCACCTCACTCAGCGTGAGGTACGTTTCCCTGACGCATCATCGCGGTGGTCCGCTGCCCCATCGGCGCCCCACGCACGAGTTGCTGCCCGCCCCAAGACCCTCCCCCACGTTCGCTTCGGCGGACCCCCACCTACTGCCTCACCCCGCCGACCGCCGGCAAGTTCCACCGCACTACATGGAACCATTGGTCGAGGCAAGGAGCTAACGGAATCATGAAACGCATTGCCCTGTTGTTGGCTTTTGGCTTGATCCTCGCCAGCTTTACCGGTTGCGGCTGTTGTCGTCGCATCCGAGGAGCAGTTTGCCCTGGAGCCTACTGCGGTTCGCGTGCTCCTATCGTGGGCTCGGTCCGTCCGGCTCCCGCGCCGATCGTTGCTCCGGCCCCCATCGTGACTGCCCCTCCCGTGGTGCAAGCGCCCACCTACGTGCAGCCTCGCATCATCCGTCCGCAAGTGATCAGACCGCAGGTTGTCGCGCCGCAGTGCGTGCCGTGCTGCCCGGCGCCATGTCCTTGTCCCTGCCCGTGCCCCACGGTGTGCGAGCCATGCTGTCCTCCGTGTAACGACTGCTGCACGAGCTATGGTGGCGGCTGTTGCAACTCGGGATGTAGCAGTTGTGGCGGTGATTGCGGCTGCAACACCCCCTTCGGCATCGAAGTCGGCCCCGGCGAGCACTTCGGTGGGTTCGACGGTAGCGGAGACCAGTGGCAAGGCGCTCGCACGCCGACCGACGCGGTACCCGATCCCACTCCGGAGTGATCGTTCCCCAAAACAGTCCGGGCCACCTTCTCCCCCACTCCCTGGTGGCCCACGCGGAACGTTCGTCCCCCCGTACGACGTTTCGCCGTTCAGGCCACCCCGCCCTTCAGACGCCATCCTGAACGTCTGAAGCCGAGCGGGGTGGCTGCTTTTATGCGCCCCGGCAACCGCAGCAAGGTACAATGGAAAACGGGCGGCTGGCCCCGCATGGCACGTTATTTCTGCAATGGAACTGCGCCCCGCACCAATTGGGAAACTCATGTTTGTTCGCGCACTCACTTTGCTCGTTGCCTGCTCGTTAACCGCCGCCGCTGGTGCGCAACTTCTGGACGAGCAGGCGGGCAACACCGATCCGTCGCGCGTTTCGAAGCAGGAGGTGTTTACGTTCCGCGTGGGAGCCGAGATCACCGCTGCTCGCGGCTCGTGCCGCGACATCCGTGCGATGGTGGCCATTCCGTTTGCGTGCGACGAACAGAAGGTCCGCCGCATCGACGAAGAGTTCAGCCGCCACGTCGACAAAGTGCGCTACCGCGACCTCGATGGCGGGGCGACGCAGATGCTGATTACCGTGCCCATGCTCACTTCGGGCGAGACCGCTCGCGCGGTGGCCACCTTCGAAGTCACCACCAGCGTGATTGAGCCACCCGAGGAGGAAGACACCATCGACCTGGTGATCCCCAGCCGCCCCAAGCGGCGCGTTAGCAAGTACTTGTCCGCAAGCCCAATGATCGAAAGCCGCGATGGCAAGATTCGCTCCCTCGCCCGCGAACTATGGCGCGAGGCGGAGTCCGAAGCCAGTGAGGACGGCGCGCCGAACGATTGGCAGAAGGTCGAGTACCTGTACGACTACGTGCTCGACAACATTCAGTATTCCGAGGGCACCGACAAGAGCGCGGCGAACACACTTCGCGATGGCAAGGCCGACTGCTTCGGCCGCAGCGCGCTGTTCATTGCCTTGTGCAGGGCAAACAAGGTGCCGGCGCGGGTGGTGTGGGTCGACCAGCACTGCTACGCCGAGTTCTACATGGAAGACGCCGAAGGCGAAGGGCAGTGGTTCCCAATCGAGTCGGCCGGCACGCGCTCGTTCGGCGGCATGCCGATCGCCCGCACGATCCTGCAGAAAGGCGACAACTTCCAAGTGCCGGAACGCCGTGGCGAGAAACTATTCTACGCCTCCGACTACCTGATCGCCCTGCCGGTGGGCAACAGTGGCAAGCCGAAAGTGAAGTACATTCGAGAAGTAGTGGAGTGAGTGGGATTGCAAATTGAAGAATGCAAATTACAATGCCCGCCTTTTCACTCGCTTCCCGCCACAATAAACGCTTCGATGCGTTCGATATCGTGGCCGCGGACGACTTCTTCGCCGTCGGGGCTGTAGAGAATCAGGGTGGGTATTCCGCTAATGCCAAGTTGCTGCATGGCGTAGCCGCCGCCGTAGGCGACGGGCCAGTTGAAGCCGGGTACCGACTCGATCACGCGCTGGATCTGCGGTAGCGCCGCCGCGTCGTCGTCGGCCAGGCCGATCACCACTACCTCGTCTTCCGGCCACTGTCGGCGGAACTCGGCCAGTTCGGGCATCGACATGATGCACGGACCACACCAAGTGGCCCAGCAATCTACCACCACCCACTTGCCGGCGAGGTCTTCGGCCGTTGGGGGCTGCTGGGTGTTGGTCCACCCGGCGATTTTCACTTGCGCCAGCGGCGCGGGCAGCGGCTTCGCCGGCTGATGACGCCGCTGCAATGCGAATGCGACTGCCGCCACGACGACAATCGCTACGACGAACAAACTGCCGGGCACCGAAGTGGGTTTGGACATGAGTGGGGCCGCTGGGAACGAGGTATCGGGCGCTGGGGCCGATGTGGCGATGCCACTCAACCTACCAGCCTCGCCGCCCGCCCGCTACTCCGACCTCGCCTACTCGATCCTCCGCCGCAGCAGGATGGCGTCCTCAACGTTCACGTCCTCGCCTGGCTTGAAGGCCACTGGCTTGGTGCGGTCGATGATGTAGAACGCCCGATGGCGCTCGACGTTGCCAATGTCGCTGCCCAGTTCCTTGCCCAACTGGTAACCCTCCGGGTAGACCTTGTTGTACAAGGCTTGAGCACGAGCATCGCTGTTCCCAGAAGCGTCGCCAATCTGGTTCCTGAACTTATCCCGCACCCCATTCTCGTTTTCATTCCAGTCCGGCGCGGCGGTCACTTCGAAGTACCCGACGGTCACCCAAATGGCGAACACACCACTGCGGGTGGTGGTCATGTTGTCGAGTCGCGTCAGCGGTCCATAGTGCATGGCACTGTTCCGCGTGGCATCGATCGCCGGCGCGGAGCACAGTTCGCTAAACAGCGGCACGGACGCCTGATCGGACTGCTTGTTGAACGGATTGCCATCAGCCGCCCCGATGCCCGCTTCGCGGGAGTCGTTCACTAGTGCCGAGCCGTTGTCCGAACCGGGGCCTCCCCAAACAAAACCGCTGCCCGGCTGGAACGGATGCGATCGGAGCATCGTAGCTTCCGTACCATGCTGCACCATAGCCGACAGCGGCACCAGGTCGCCCGCTTCGCCGCTGCGGAACGGATTAGAGAAGAAGGTTGGCACCCTGGCATCCATGACGAGGTCCACACGATCGACGCCACCCGGAGCGACTCCGTTGGAGAACAACGGATCAGCAAAGCCGCGGCGGCTGAGCACCACGTCGCGCCATGCGGGACCAAAGTGGCCAAACGGCAACCCGGCCGCGCGTTGTGCGGGATCCAGGTCTTGCGTGCGGTGCATCAGGCCGTCGAACACATCGGACCAGAGCAGGTAAGCCGAGCTTCCCCCCTCGCGCTGGCTGGCCACGGTATTCAGGTTCACCTTGCCTGGCTCGCGGTAGTTGGCCACTCGGTTGAACGGCGCCAGGTGGCCTACGCGAGGATCGTTGGCGTCGCTTACACTCGCGGAGTTGAACGTCGCCGGGTTTAGCAGCGTGTCGGTCGCCACAAACCGGCTAGGTGTGTGAACGTAGTCGAGGATGCGATGGAAATTCGGCGCGCCGACCGGCACGGGGTTCCCATCGGTATCTTGCAGCACCCGCGCTGGGTAGCGCGACGACTGCATCATGTTCAACAGCGCGCCGAAGCCCGCCACGTGGGCCTTGTAACGGGCCACGTTGGTCTGCTCCGCGTCGACATTGGCAAATGATCCGGTCTCGATACTCACGGCCGAAATGTCGTTGCCCGAAGCATCCTTCGCCCCTTCGTTCACGTAGGGATCGATCTGCTCAATGGGATTCATGGTCGTGAACTTGCGCAACAGTTCCATCGAACTCCACGCAGGCACTTGCAGCAGTTCGCTTTCGCTCACGAACGGCCGGTTGGTCCAGTTGAGCCATGGATAGGTCGAGCCACCCGCGGCCGCATCGGGTCGCGGTGCACCGAGGGCGCTGCCCATGGTCAGCAAATTGCCATCGTCGCCATTCAGATCGGTTGGATCGACGGCCGCAGGCAAACTAGCCCCTACTCCGGACTCGGGCCGGACGTAGAAGTCGCCCATCGCCTCGTTCGGCAGGCCGAGCGAGTGTTTGAAGAAGTAGTCGGAGTGGTTCTTAGCGATCTCGTGCTCGTCCTTAACCGCTTGCGACATCAGGAAGGCGCCGGTGGCGGGGATCAGCATCGAGTTTTCCTCCGGAGGCAGCAACCTGTCGGAGGCCAGGAAGTAATCCTGGTTCATCATCGCACGCTGCTGAACGGCAAAAGTGCCATTCAGTTCTTCCACGGTGCGGCGCGATTCGAACATTCGCTCTGTGGAGCCAAATCCCTTGTTGGCCGAATTAGCGCCCATGCCCACGTTCACACTGCTGGTGCCGTTGAACACGGTGAGGTCGACCGAAGCCGAGTCGACCGTCAGGTACGGGTTCACCGGCAATGCGGGGTCGTGCACACCGTAGTTCACCACGAGCGCTTTGGAGTGAACCTTGTAGTCCGGAGCCGGGTTCCACGGCATCGTGGGATCGGCTAGTCGCTGCAAGTGGACTACGCGGAACTTCTTGAACGAAACAGGCGAATTCTGGGCTGATTTGAACGCGGCAACGTCGAACGGGGAATCGAAGTGAGCGTCGCCCTGATTGTTGGTGTACGAGCCTTCGCCATTGGCGGTATGTGGATTCCAACGCTGTCCCGTGTCGCCCTTGCCATCTTGCAACTGGTAAAGTTCGCGCTCTCGCACTCCGTAGCCGTAGACTGGTTCGCTGATGTTCATGTCGTCCACCGGCACCACGATCGTGGGAGCAGCAACACGAGAAGCGCCTTGCAGGACGGCCCCGCCGTCGCCCGTCATGTTCAGTGGAGGATCGGCATCATTGACGTACATCAACTCGTTCGAGCGAACGGCCGCACCGGTGCCGCCGTGGAAAGTGGCGCCGTTCGAACCCACTACCCATTGCTGCTGGTAGGGGTTGGCGGAGGGATGCATTTCGAACCGCCGGGTGCCGCGCAGTTGGCTGGTGTGCTGCATGTCATCGGTTTCCGCCTCGGTGCCCGCGCCCTGGAAGTTGCGACCGAGTGTCGTGATGAACCGCAAGGGTGAATTGCCGTCGTCCGGATCGACACGTTGCTTGTCGTCGTACAATGTGCCGGCCGAGCCGATCACCGCGTAACGTCCTGGCATCACGGGGGCGATTCGTACATCGGGACGCGGATCGTCCGTCTCGGTCGACACAAACCGGAACGGGTACGAAACGAGGTTTCGGTCGACCCGAATCGGGTTGACGGGAATCCGGACCTTCAAATCGTTGTAGATGGTTCCCCGTTGTGTCGTGTCTAGATCGGTGTAGCCGCGGGCCGTGGCGCCGCGGAAGCTCCTGGGGTTGCTACCAGTTGCGTCGAAGTACTTGCAGTGGAACTTCGAATTGTTCGACGTGAAATAGAACTCCCGTTCGATGTACGGGTACGGCTTGGCGAACAACTGGCGGTTGTACCTGCCCGGCATGTTGTCGGGCGTCATTTCGTTGGTCACCACCCGGTCGTCGGTGCGGGCTTGCTGCCAACTGGACAGTGGCCACCGCGGTTGCGCTGCTCCCGGCGTGAATCCGCCGGTGAGCAGCGGCGGGATGAACCACATCTCTTCCCAGTCCATGTTCATGGGCGACAGATAAGGAATCTGCTCACGCTCCTTGAAAACACGATCCAGCGCCAGCGAGTAGTCATACACCGACTTGGGGCTGTCGGCCTTGGTGCCGTTCAGCGGATCGGCGCTCGACATGTTCGGGTCAATGGTCTCGTCGCTAACGGCTCCAGTAGCACTGTGATAGCCGGGATGCTCTTCCACCACGACCAAACGCCAAACTGGCGAGCGCTGCACTTTGCCACTCTCCGGGTCAAAGCGCCCGACGTTCGAGAGTCGATTCAGCAAGACGCCGTCGATGTCCAGCCGGGTGTCCAAGGTTCCATCGCCATCGGCATCGAACCAGTGGTAGGTGTCGTTGACGTCAAGATTGCCGTCTTGGTTTTGATCGAAGGTCGCTAGGAAATCCCCATTGGCCTCTTGTGGATGCTGGGTAAACCCGTGGCGATAAAGTTCCACGGCCTTTGGGCTGTCGCCCGAGTTGGGATTGTAGATCTCCACAAACAACGAGCCCCGCGGTCGCAAGCGTTGGTCGAGATCGTTGTCTTGCTTCAGTTGGGGGTCGTCGTCCTGGGTGGTGTTATCGCCGGGCTTGCGGGTGCTGGCTCGATCCTCGAGCCGCAAGTCGTGGAAGGCGGCCGTTTCGCTAATCAACAACTCGGGCTTCTCCACGCCCCATACGATGCTGCGGGTGGCTTGCTCGTCGCTTTGTTGATTGCTGCCCGGTCCGTAGGAGGGAACCGGATTGGTGATGACCTTCACTCCATTGGCACCCATGTTCTGCCAATCGATTACTTGCTGGAAGTTCTCGTTGGTAGTGGGATCGCCATCGAGCGGGAAGTAGATGTCGTCGGTGGGGTCGTCCTTGGTGCCGTTGTCGTTGATGTTGCCCCAGCCATCCCAGGGATTCTCATCGAACTCAAACGGAGTGTTCGAGACATCCGAGTCACGGAAGTCGACACAGTTCACCGCCCACTGGGCAATTTGCCGGCAGGTGTACCGCCGCTGGGCTTCGAGCTTCGCCTGGTAGTCGGTCATGCCGGACGAGGCCTTGAGTTGAATCGCCTTGACGCGTAGATACGCCCGCGCCGAAGGATCCGACGGGTCGTACGGCATCACATAATCCTCGTCCATCAGCACGAGCATCAGCATGTAAAGATGTCGCGCGTAGAGCTGTCGCGCCAGATGGGCATCGTTGCGAACCGTTACAGGTTGGGCTACGTCGGGGTTGCCGTCGGCATCTACGTCGACTTGTAATTCACCCCCGGCTATGTCGAGTTGTCCATTGCCATTCGAGTCCGTAAACGGAGCTTGAGCCACGTCTTGGCTCATCACCGCGTCGACGGGAACACCGGCGCCGCCTAGTTGCACGGACCACAGTCGGTCGGTGGGAGGATCGTAGACTCGGTTGCCATTGAGGTCGATGAACTTTCCACTCGCCGAGTCGTACGGCTCGCCCGCCTCAATCGGCTCGTCGACAATGCCGTTGCCGTTATCGTCCGCACCATTGCCAAACGGCCGGTTGAGGTCCATCTTGTAGCCCGCCAGAACTTCTGGCGGCAGCAGTTGGTTGGAGATGTTGCTCAGGATGGCGACCGCCTGAGGGTTGTTCCAGTTGTAGGGTCGCGTCTGTCCATCGGTCAGGAACAGCTTCGCGCGATGCCGTTGGATGCGATACCACAACACGTCGACCAACCGAGCTTCCGCCACGCTCTTCCCGGTGAGCGATGAGAAGTCGTCGGACCAGCCAAGTAGATACAGCCCCAGCGACGGATTACTGGAGTCTTGTACGGCGTACCAGCCGATTTCGCCCTGTCCGCTTCGAACGTTGAATAGCACAGGGTCGTCATCGTTGTTGCCATTGTTGTCCGAGTCGATTCCATCATCGTCCACACCGGCGTTACCCGGCGCGCCGTCGGGGCCGAGTTCGGTGATGTAGCTCGGCACCACGTCGGCCGGTACGGGGGCTTCGAGGCTCTCGGTGGTGACCTCTTGCCGCTTGATCGCCGTTTCGGTTTGGGCGAGGGCCCACTCCTCCGGCGTGATGTTCGACGTGTCCGACGCGATCGTCAGCACGTACTTGCTGGGATCGAACGTGTCGACGATGTCCCACAAACGACTCGGCGCGGTGCCGGTTTCCGGATCGTAAGCGCGCAAGATGCGTTCCATCTCGCTGGTTGCAAACAGGGCATCGTCCTGCGGAGTAACCGCACCTGGCAGGCCGCGACGGCCGTCGCTGGTTAGGTCGGTTTCGTAGGGGGAGTCGTCGAGCAGGGCGGCTATCTGGACTCCCAGAAGATTACCACCCGGACCACCAGCATCGTACGTTGGCTCGTACACAGGCTGTCCGGTGTAGTCGATTCCCGTGGCATACCGACCACGCAGGTCGGGCGAGATGGCGAAGGCGGATGGCTGCGCCAGCAGGGGAACGCCCAGTCGCTCCGACCGCATGCGATCGGCCATGGGGTAATCAAAGAACTCGAATGGTACGAGGGGTTCCCGGGTAGCGGCGACGGTGTTCAGGTCGCTGGGATTGAGCGCTCGGCCAGGAGTAATGGGTGCCCCAGTAGCGGCCAGCAAGTAGGTGCTTCCCAACCGTCCCCAGATTGCATCGGAGTTCGGATCGGCCGGCATGCGACCGTACAGCAGTCGCGCGTAGTCGTCGGCCGTGGGATCGCCGTTGTAGGGATTGAAGTTGCTCAGGTAGTTCGCGTTGTAGGGTTGCGTGAGCGGAGAGAGGATCGACCGCAACGAACCATCGCCCGGTCCCCAGCCCATGCCGACGGGCATCAGGTTGGAGGTCCACACCACGTTCGACATGCCGCGGAACCATTGGTCGCCGCCAGCCAAGTTGCCGCGTTCCGTGCGATCGTTGCCAACAATGTCATCGCGACTGGTCAGGGCGTGGAGTGGATCGAAATTTGTGTTGGCAAAGTGATCGGACGAGCCGATTGCGTTGACGTTCAGGCGGTTGTCGAGGTCGACCACTAGGAAGGCGTACATGGCCTTGAACAGCGTGCCGTCCTCGCGTTCTTGCACGGGATCGCCCAGGTCGAGCCACACGCTGTCGTTGATGCCGTCGTTGTCGTTGTCGACGTCCCAGGGACCCACGGCTTCCCAGAACGGAAAGCGGATTTGCCCGTTGGCTGCCAGCAGGAGGCTGCGACTATTGGGATCGGGCACCAACGCTGTTCCGCGATACCGCGATGCTGGATTGCTGCCATCGAAGTTGGGATGGTCCTCGGGAATCGGCCGCAACGAGATCTTACGCTTAATCGCCACGATCGCATCGGCAACCGGGTCGCCTGGCGCTTTGTAGGCGTCGTACGGCGAGATAATCGCTGCTGCCCGCTGGTTCTCGTCCGAAATGGCGTTCACCAGCCAGGGCGCCGTGTGCAGTCGGTGGAACCAGTAGTTCACCAGCGCGGGGCGGTGGTACGACGGAACGATGGTGTTCTCCAAGTCGAGCCGTATCCCCTGGTTGGTGTCGTTGAGCAGTCCCCTAGCCACCCTTGTGTTGCCAAGGTCGACCAGTCCCGCGTCCACTCCCAGCAGCCCAGCGGTGGCCCGCGGCGAGAGAGGCATATGCGCCAGGAACATGTTCTGGTAGTCGACCGCGTCGTACGACTCGTCGCTGCCGCCGGGGCCATCGGCCGTGGGGTACAGCAAGGTGTCTCTGTTTGAGTTCAGCGATACAAAGTCGGTCAACGGGTAGCCACCGCCGTTCGTCCCACGGAAAGGATCGCCGCCCGGGGTAAAGTTGGTGCCCAGATAGTGAGCCGCCTGGGTGTAGTCGACGTAACGGCCGTTGGGCGTGAGGGCGATTTCGGTGCCAACGAACTGCCCATCGAGCGGCATCAACTCCACAGCGCTGAGCTTCGGCTTGCCTCGCGTGGCCAGGCGATTCAAGCCCGCTCCGGTGCCATTGTGGGGGCGGCCGTTCACCATGAACGCATTGCCGGCCAGTGCGGCCAGGTCCGTCGCGCTGAGCAAGGCCCCATCGGCGCGGGGAAACGACATGACGCGCAGACGGAAGACCGGCACGCCGTTGCCATCGAAGCTCATCAACCGGTAGTCGAGAATACGCGTCGATTGTCCTGCCGCGGCGCCTTCGAGCATGGTCAGCAGGCAGCCGTTGTAGTAACCCGTCGCGGCCGGCAACACATGGTCGACCGGCGTACCATCAGGATTGCGATCGAGCTTGACCACATTTGCCGCCTCGGCCAGTGGAATAGTCAGAGGAAAGTCCCCTACGTACAGATCGATGAACTGGCCGTTGGTCGGACCCAGCGCTGCTGGGGTCGCCGAGCCGAATTGGTTGTTTCCGGAGTACTCGCAAAAGTAAGTCGCCACATCGGGGTAGACCCGCGCGACGAAGCCATCCGCGCCGTACATGTCGCGGAGCAGGCTGTGGTGGCGGATGGAGCTCGAGGGGTTGTTCGTGTCGCGCAGCACCTGCAGCATCGCCCGTTCCATCAGGTCGTACGGGTTGTTCTCGGTGCGGTTCTCCTTGGCGGCTGCTTCCGACGAGGTCCGGTAGAACTGGCTGGTCATCAGAAAGGCCGTACCCAGCAGCAGGAACAGGGCGAGCATGCTGAGCACTACCATCAACAGCACCCCGCGACGATCGCGGCGGCGAGTGCGACGGCGGAGGTTCGCGCGACGGACTTGTAGCAGGCGTTGTTTCGACTGACTCATCTCTCGGTTCCGTAGGTTTTCGCAATCGTCGACTTGCCAGCGACGGCGCGATGAAGAGTAGTTGTTTCTTGCCGTCTTTGGCGAGCCGAAAGCGTCAGCGCCCGGAGTAGTATCGGGGCAATCGTTCCGGCTCGCTGGATTGGTTTACAGTTCGTACGCGCCGGACGCGTTCAGGCGCATGGTCTTGGTGTGCACCGCCACTGCGCCGGGGAACAGCCCCACACGCACCTGCGTGCCGGCGGTCTTCCAT
Organism: Aeoliella sp.; assembly: GCF_965227375.1. NCBI lineage: Bacteria > Pseudomonadati > Planctomycetota > Planctomycetia > Pirellulales > Lacipirellulaceae > Aeoliella > Aeoliella sp. Next base: position 4,537,596 of record NZ_CBDDFX010000002.1, on the reverse strand, counting down.
GGCCAATCGGGGCCACGCAAGCCAACCAGGCGCTGTTTGTCGGTATCGGTGATGGGACTGCGGAGCTGCTCGTCGATGGCCAGTACGCGGTACCATTGGGCGAAGAACAGCGGTTGGGCGCGGGTGCTCGAGGGGTGCGGGCCAGTGACCATGACCCATTGTCCCTGCTTGAGTTCCTCGAAGGGGTCGCCTGGATCATTTTGTAGCTTGGTAAGCAAGATCTCACCGCCACCGGTGCCGGTCGACACGACGGTGCCGTGTACTAAACGCTCGCTGGTTTCGATGTTGTTGACGGGGCGCTTGTAAAACACGACCACCGATACATCAAAGTAGAAGGCCGACGGATCGAGCGCCAGCGCCTGGCGTGCTTCGCTTTGCGTGGGCGTGACCATCGCCATCCAGGAGAAGTTGCCCTGCGACTCGCGTCGGAAGGGAACGTCGACCACCTTGTCGTTATTGGTATCGACGCCGACCATCCGCTGCCGCCGAGGCTGCGACTCGTCGTCGTCCACCACTACTATCGACAGGTCGTCACTACTGGAATAGAGGTTCCGAGCCATGGGCTCGCTGGGACTTGAATTACCCATCACCATCGACCTGGTGCAGAGACGTCGAACCGGCCATTGTGAAAACGAATTCCAGCGAGCGGCGTTGCCGGGAATTACCGACGGTGTAAACCCAGCGGCGTCGGTCGGGTCGGTTGGATCCGCGTCGATGGGCGCCCGCGACAGCCGTGCTGGATTCACGCCCTGACGGAAGCCGGCCGCCGTGCCCAGAGGGTCGATGACATAAACGAAGCCCACTGCGCTGTTCATGTTCGATTGGAAATCGACTGAATCATCCGTGTAGGATCCCATCCAGTCACGCATGTGTTTGTCCATAGGATTGTACGCGCCGCCGTTCCACACTCCCCAGTTCGACGGGTCGAGGTCGCCGCGGGCGACCAGATCGGCGAAGGCCGCTTGGGCGATGGCTGCTCCGCGGTCGGCGATCTCACCTTTTTGCATGAAGTAACCACCAACGGGGAACATGGCCGCCGCGCCCAACAGGCCAACCGACAGGATGCCGATGGAGATCAGCACCTCGGTGAGCGTCACGCCGCCACGCATGTGCGGAGACAGAAGTTGGGTGGGGGAAGGTTTTCGTAACATGGTTCGTGCTCGTTTCTCAGTTTGCCCCTGAGAAAAGTGTTCGCTGTAGGCTATCCACCCGTGGTCCGCCGCATCTCGCGGGCGAACTCTTGGGCGGCTTGGATTTGCCCCATTCGTGTGTCTAGGCTATCTGGAGCCGCATCAACGGTTCCGTTGCGGTCATAGTCAACAGTGGGGACCGTCGGTGTGACAAACGCATTCTCGGTGGTCACAATGCTGCCGCTTTGAGTGCCAATGGTGACCCAGCGGCTCTCGAGGTTCAGCCAGTTGAGCTTGGCCTTTTCGGCTTCGCGTTCGGTCTCGGTGCCGCTGACGAGGTCCAAACTGGTGTCCGCCGGAATCAACTCGCGGCGACCCACCAACAGGGCGACGTTCGCCGAGGGGATGCCGATCACCGGAACGGAGGCCCGGCTGCCGTTGTTGTCCACGACCTGCACGCGTTCGTATTGCACGCGTTCGACATTGCCTTCGGGGCTGAACAGGATGTACACGGGAGCATTGGTGATCGTCTCGTACAACACCGGTGCAGAGACATCGTCTCCATCCGAGTAGTGAAACGGCACCGCGCCCACGATGCCTGAGGCTTCGAGGTCGATCGCCGCGCCTTCGGGCAGTTGGAATGGATCGGCCGAAGTCGGCACCGGCTGGCGATGAATCTTGTACGGTGCGGGCTCGGTCCAGAATGGGCCGTTACCTGTGTTGTTCGAGGCCACCGCAGCTCGCAGCGCGGCTGATGTCAGCCGGCTGCCATCGCCAGCGTACTCCGGTTCAATCACCTGGCCGGTGTTGTTGACAGGCACGGCATTCAATCGAACCACCTGCGAGAGATTACCCGCATTGCCTCCCAAGTAACCGTTGACGGGATCAATCGCCATGTTCGAGGTATCTGGGCCCAGGAGGATTCGATACTGGGTGCCCTTCAGTTCGACCACATCGTTGATACGGATTAGCGCTTGAGGAACCAGGTCCGCACGCCAGCCTGCCGGCAGACCGCTGGTGGCGGATCCGGATGCGTTTCTGGTGATAAAATCGAGCAGTACTTGTCCGGGGATATTGGGGTTCAGCGCCACGCGCATCCGCGAGTTCTCGTCGAAACCGGCGTAAGGCACTGGCACTTCCACCGGCACCACTTCCAGGCAGACGCCGCGGTCGGCTGCGTTGCCGGTTTCGGCCGAAAGCCGCTTGAGTGCCACGCCAGTCGCGCGGTTCGAGACGATGGCCTTCGACTGCTGCTGAGTGAGAAACGTGTTAAAGCTCCGCGAGGTTTCGCGAATTCGCCGCTCGGCGGTGGTCGGCGTGAGCAGCGGAAGCGCCGCCGCGGTGAGTGTGGCCAGGATCACAATCACGATCAGCAGCTCGATCAGCGTCATCGCCGCGCGCGGAGCGACAGAGTACGCTGCGTTGCCTCTCACGTTTTGCCTTGTGCGTTGCATACGTTATTCGGCTGCGATGTTGTGGTTAGTGATGTTGTCAGCGCCGCCGTTGAGGTCGACGGCCGATCCGTCTTCGGTCATCGGCGAGCCGAGGAAGAAAGTGCCTTCGCTTGAAGTGACGGGTGCGTATGGCACTATCGAGGGGTTCGGCGGCACCACTGGCTGCCAAACGTTGGTCTCGCGAGCGCTGTGCAGATCGAATCGCTCATCTCCACCAGCGGAGAAGATTAGTGGCACCATGCGGAACGCAGCCTTGTCGACTCGGAAGAGATCAAACGGATCGTGGTCCGAAGCTGCCGCTTCGATCCACGCTTGCGTTGTCGGATCGCCGCCCAACTGGCGGGCGTTGAGTTGCACGTCCGACTCGTAGCCAGCCGGCCAACGAATCCAGCTAATCGGGTTGCCCCAGCCGTCCAAAAACTCATAAGCGCCGTCGCCATCGGTATCACCGATGCTGCTTTCGTTGAATAGCGAGCGTGCTTCGCCGTCCGCGGTAGCCAACATCACGACCATGTACAGGCACTCCGCGCCTTGGTTGGCTTTGATGGCTTCTTTGGAGACACCGGCGTCGAGCATGGCAAAGTACTGCCGGCGGTAGGCTTCATTGAGCGGGGTGACGCCGCGATAGAAGGACGATGCCGCTGCTGTTGGCGGTTGAAGGTACCGCGGCTCGACACCAATCAGGTCGCTAACATTGCTGACGTTGTCAGGCGAGGCGAGCAGCACGTCGCTCCACCGGTCGGGCATCTCCATCAGCATCAGTTCGCGCATCGCGCTGAGCCGAAACTCGGCCTGTTGGACGCTGCGATTGCCCTTCAACGCATCGCGAACCGGCGCCCTGCGGTCCTTGTATGTGTCGTACTGCTGCATCACCAACGTGTGGATGCGGGTGATCATCGACTTGGTGCGGGCTTCGCGGCCGCTTTCTGCCGCACGAGCCGCCACGCCCAGCAGCAAGCCCGCCAGGATGGCGATGATGGCGATGGCCACGAGCAACTCGATGAGCGTGAATGCGCGCACCGCACCGCGTACGCTGGCGCGTGACTCGGCGGTCTGAATTCTGCCTTCCGAATTCAACATCATGGTTGCGAATCCTCAAGCGTTCGGTTCGTCGAGAAGTTGGTAATCGTGTCGGCGAGGTCGCCGGTCCAGGGGCCGTCGGGATAGATGAGGCCGTAGTAAGTGGCCGTGGGATCCGTCCAGTCGACGATCATCTGCTCGTTTGCAAAGTCGCCCCAAGCGTCGTCCAGCCCCGCCGAGAGAATCTGGCATTGCCCCTCGTTTGCCCACCGCAGGTTGCCCACCACGTAGTTGTTCCCTCCGCCGGTCTTGAGTGCGACGATGGGACCAATGCCGTCGTAGGCCACGATGCCTTTTGGCTTGGCCGACGTGTCGAAGTAGGCGTAGGGAATGGTTAGATTCCTTGGCCTGTACCACCACAGGTTGATGCGGCGTGTTACCGTGTTGTCACGCGGGTCTGGGTACGTGATGTAGCGGCCCAATGAAGTATCAAAGGTGTTGTCGGCGGCCTTCGGCGCCAATTGCTCTTGTGCGAAGTCAAACCCAGTACGAGCACCAAGATCTTCGATCTCCGTGGTACGGAACGATGGCCCGCCCGGTCCACTGATGGGATACTTCGGATCGTCGCTAAAGCCACCGAGCCAGAAGACAGGCGCTTCGTAGGGACTCAAGCCAATGCCCGTGGTGCCGTTCATCTGGTAGTTGCCGTTCGATACGCCCGTGGCGATCGCTGCGAGCAGTGCATCGGGTTCGCGTTGCTTGGGAAATGCCTTGTTAAAGTGGCGTTTGAACTGGTCGAAGGGATTGGCAGCGGCCGGGATGCACATATTCGGCGGATACGCACCACCTGATACGTCGTTGGTGTATGCCTGAAATCCATCGGCAAGCTGCGTACACCCGACCTTAATGGCCGCTTCGCGTGAAGCCCGCATGGCCGCGCCGCCGGCGACCAAGAGCAGCGACGCTAGCGCCGCGATGATGCCGATCACGACGAGAAGTTCGACAAGCGTGAACGCGGAATGCGAATTGCGGACTGGGGAAGGTTTCATCTCAGCGCTCCTCGATGAGCTGTGTTTGAGTTGGTTTGTATTTCGATTAGGGTTCGTTCGCACTTAGCCGCTCAAGCCTTCGATCAGCTTCACGAGCGGGATGAACAGCGCGACCACGATAAAGCCGACCATGCCGCCGAGCACGATAATCAAGATGGGCTCCATCAGCTTTGTCAAACTGTCGGTCAACACGGCCACTTCTTCGTCGTACACGTCGGCCACCTTGTAGAGCATCGTGTCGAGCTCACCGGTCTCCTCGCCGACGTCCACCATGTTCACCACGATGTCGTCCACCACGCGTTGGTTGTATTTCAGCAGATAGATCAGCCCGCCAATCACCGGTATCGAGGTAATCCAAAAGAACAACGCCACCGGGTGGAAGCCGGGTACGCTGTTTTCTTTCATCGGTTTGGCAATCGATTCGCCCTCGCGAATCGCTTCGGAAATGCGGCTGTACATCCGCTCGAACACCGCGTTGCCCGCGGTGTCGCGAGTGATCGTGAGCGCTTCGAGAATCGGCACACCACTGGCCACCAGCGTGCCGAGGGTTCGGGCGGTGCGGGCCATGGTGTTCTTCTCGAACAGTTGGCCGAAGATCGGAACCTTGATGATGTACTGGTCCCAGCCCATGCGGCCCTCTTTGAATTTCCGCACCAGCTTGATGAACAGCCAGATGCTGGTGGGGATGAGCGGGATGAGGTACCAGAACTGCACGGTCTTCTCCGACATGGTGACCAGAACCTGCGTCATGGTCGGGAGCGGAAGGTCGAACTCGTCGAAGATCTGATTAAACTGCGGCACGATGAAGATCATGATCAACGTCAGAATGATCACCGCAATGCCCACCACGAACACCGGGTAGACCATCGCGCCTTTGACTTTTCGCTTGAGCGATTCGGCCCGCTCCTGGAAGTCGGCCAGACGTTGGAGAATCAGTTCCAACGCACCACCCGCTTCGCCCGCCTTGATCATGTTGACGTACAAGCGGTTGAAGCACTTGGGGCTCTTGGCCATCGCTTCGCTGAGCGTGGCGCCAGCTTCGATCTCGTCGCAGGTGTCTTCCAGCGAGTACTTCAGTCGGCCCGGCTTGGCCTGGGTGGCCAGAATGCGAAGCGAACGCAGAATCGGCAAGCCCGCGTCCTGCAAAATGGAGAGCTGGCGAGTAAAGGTGGTGAGGTCCTTACTCTTGACGCCGCCAAACACGAAGCCCCGCTTCTTCTTGGCCGCCGCGCCGGTCTCTTCCTTCTTGCGGCTCTTCTTGACGGAAATCTTCGTCACGAAGTAGCCCATCTGGCGGATGGTAGCTTGCGCTTCTTCCTCGGTGGTCGCCTCGATCACGTCTTTGATCTCGGCGCCGGTGGCGTCCATCGCTTCAAACTGGAAAGTAGGCATGGCTTCGTGGAACGGAATTCATTCCGTTCGTTCAAAAAGGGTTGTGGTAGTGATTTGTTGCTACTCGGCTTGCCGTGTCATTCCGAATGGAGGCTCGCCAACTGAGGAATCTGGTTTGCGTTGCTCGGAGACGTTGTCACTTCTGCTGGTCTAAGTAGTTCCTTCAGTCGCTTAGGCTTCCTCAGGATGACACGTTGCATTCTTCTAACGGAATGAATTCCGTTCTACGTTACGCTTCCAAAATCGTTTCGCGGATGACTTCTTCGGGCGTGGTGATGCCTTCGAGTGCGGCATTCATGCCGGCGGTGCGAAGGGTTACCATTCCGTGCTTCTCGGCCGCCCTGCGGAGTTCTTCCGTTTGGCAGTTCTCCATGATCATGTCGCGGAGGTCGTTGTTCATAATCATCAACTCGAACAGACCAACGCGGCCTTTGTAGCCGGTGTTGTTACACAGCTCGCAGCCGCTGCCGCGGTAAAACTTGTGACCTTTCATCATCTCGGGCGTGATCTCCAGGTCGTCGAGTACTTCCTGCGTGGGGTGGTACTCCTCGCGGCAGTTCTTGCACACTCGCCGCACCAATCGCTGGGCGAGAATCGCTTCGACCGTGGCGGTGATCATAAACGTCGGCACGCCCATGTCCTTTAGGCGCGTGATTGTGCTCGGCGCGTCGTTGGTATGCAGCGTGCTGAACACCAAGTGACCGGTCAGCGACGCCTGCACGGCGATCTCGGCCGTCTCCAAGTCGCGAATCTCGCCCACCAGGATCTTGTCGGGGTCCTGTCGCAGGATCGCGCGCAGGCACTGGGCAAACGTGTTGCCAATCGAAGGATCGATCGGCACCTGAACGATGCCGTCCATGTCGTACTCTACTGGTTCCTCGGTGGTGATCAGCTTGTCTTCGACGCTGTTTAGTTCGTTGAGCGCCGAGTACAGCGTGGTGGTCTTGCCCGAGCCCGTGGGACCGGTCACCAACACAATTCCGTTGGGCCTCTTGATGGCACTGCGGAATTCGGTCATCGTCTCGTCGTTCATGCCGACGTTGTTCAAGTCGAGCGACACGACCGAGCGATCAAGCACTCGCATCACCACGCTCTCGCCGAACATGGTGGGCAGCACGCTCACGCGCAAGTCGACCGGGTGGCCACCCACGGTGAGTTCGATACGCCCGTCCTGCGGCATTCTTCGCTCGGCGATGTCGAGGTTGGCCATCACTTTGATGCGCGTGGTAATGGCAAACGCCAGGTGGCGGGGCGGCGGCACCATTTCGTACAGCACGCCGTCGGCCTTGATGCGGATGCGGAACTCGTCCTCGAACGGTTCGAAGTGCAAGTCGCTGGCGTGGTCCTTGATCGCCAGCAGCAGCACCATGTTCAGCAGTTTCCGCACCGGCGCGCTATCGGCCAACGCTTCGACACTGGTCAGGTCGATCGGTCCATCGCTCGACACCTCGGCAGCCGCCTTGGCCAGTTCTTGATCGTTTTCCAGATCGCCAACCAGGCTCTCGACGCTCTCGGTGTTCTCGCCGTAGTAACGCTCGAGCGCCGCGTTCATGCTGCTGGCGGTGGTGACCGCCACGCGGATGTTGTAGCCCAGGAAGGTTCGCAGCTCGTCCTGTACCGCCAAGTTCTGCGGATCGCTCATTGCCACGGTGAGCGTGTTGCCGTCGAACTCCGTGGGGATGATGCGGTACATCTGAGCCATCGGCTCGGTGACCATCGCCAGCACGTCCTTCTCGATGGTAAGGTCGGAGACCGTCACCACCTTCAGCCCCATCTGCTCGCCCAACGCGTGGGCCACCTGGTCTTCGTTTACCAGGCCCATGTCCATGGCGACACGGCCAAACAGCTGCCCAGGCTGCTGCTTTTGCTCGTCGATCAAAAGCTCGAGCTGCTCGTCCGACAGGAAGCCCATGTCGACCAGAATCTGTCCTATGCGACGCATTGCCATGTTCGTTGAACGGAGTTCATTCCGTTAGTTGTGGTCTGGTGATTTGTTAGGTCGTTGGGTTGGCTGCTAACGGTTTATGCCGCGTCGTCCTCGCCAGGTTCGTCGTCGAACATGCCACGCTCGGCGGCGGCGAAGCGGGCGGCCAGGTCGTCCGGCGTGTTGCACTTGGCCAAGGCGTCTTCCTTGGTGACGAGGCCTTCCTGCCACAGCTTCAGGATGTGATCGTCCAGGAGCTGCATGCCGTACTTCGAACCGGTTTGAATCTGCGAAGTGATACGGAAAATCTTGTTCTCGCGAATCAGGTTGGCGATGCCGGAGTTCACCACCAGCACCTCGTGCGCTGCGACGCGACCGCCGCCAACCTTCTTCAATAGCTGCTGCGACAGGATGCCAATGATACTGGAGGCCAACTGCGTGCGAATTTGGTCCTGCTGATTGGTGGGGAACACGTCGATGATACGGTTGATCGTGCCGGCCGCGCTGGAGGTGTGCAGCGTGCCGAACACCACGTGGCCGGTTTCGGCCGCGGTGATCGCCGCCTCGATGGTTTCCAGGTCGCGAAGCTCACCCACCAGGATGACGTCGGGGTCCTGACGCAACGCCCGGCGAATGGCCTCGGCGAAGCTGGTGACGTCCACGCCAACTTCGCGCTGGTTGATCGTCGACTTCTTGTGGTTGTGTTGGAACTCGATCGGGTCTTCGATCGTGATGATGTGATGGTCGACGTTCTCGTTAATGTAGTCGACCATCGCCGCGAGCGAGGTACTCTTACCCGAACCCGTCGGCCCGGTGACCAGCACCAGTCCGCGTGGCCGCAGGATCATTTTCTTGAACACCTGCGGCAGGTTCAGTTGATCCATGGTCCACAGCTCGACCGGAATCTGCCGCAGCACCATGGCCACCTTGCCCCGCTGGCGAAACACCGACACGCGGAATCGCGCCTGCTCGCCGAAGGCAAAACCAAAGTCAGTGCTGCCGGTCTCCTGGAACTCCTGCTGGCAGCGGTCGGGCGTGATGCTCTTCATCAGGCCCATGGTGTCCTCGGGCTCGAGCACCTTGGTTTTGAGCTTCTGCATCCGGCCATGCAACCGCAGCACCGGCGGCTGGCCGCAGGTGATGTGCAAGTCGCTGGCACCCTGCTTGATGGCAGCGGACAGCAGTTTGTCGATAAGAATAGTGCCCATAACGATCACTTCCTAGCGCGCGGGTTATAGCGGTGCAGCGACCGGCAAGCGGTCGAGCATTGATTGCGCGAGGAAGATTCCCTGTTCCGATCTCTCTCGCCACATGTGCCGGTCGCGCCCCTGTAGCGCACCTAGCCTGGCAGCGAAGTTTCCGACCTGGCGAACCACGTCTGCTGGCATGCTGGTTGCCGTAATTCGCTTCCTGGCCCGGAGGTGAATCTTCAGCATGCTGGCAGCCGCCAATCGCGTAAGGTGACGAGCGGCCGGTACAGGATTATTCGCCCCCGCGCGGGACGACTCAAGTCTCGATTTTACTTCTAGTTAGCGCCACGCTGGGCGATTAGCTGGTGGTTGGTTTGGCCGTGGCGGTCTGAGCTGAGGATAAGTGGATCGGCAATTTGGCGTTGGAGCGCCTGTTGGCTGCGGTGATCGGTCGCCGCCTGAACGTCTAACGTTGAGCGTTTTACTACTGGACCTTCTTTGCGACTCGGAACACCTCGTCGAGCGTGGTGATGCCTTTGCAGACCTTCAGAAGCGCGTCATCATAAAGCGTTGTCATGCCGAGGTTTACGGCTTCCTTGCGGAGCTCCTGGGTCGATGCGCCTTGGAAGGTCAGCTCGCGGATGCGGGAGTTCATTGTCATCAATTCGAATACACCTAAGCGGCCACGATATCCGCTGTTGCCGCAGTGACTACAGCCGCGACCCTTCATGAAATTGGCCTCAGCAACCATCTCCGGCGAGATGCCAGCGGCCTGTAATTCGCTCTCTCTTGGGGTGTACGGTTGTTTACATTTATTGCAAATCACGCGCACCAAACGTTGTGCGAGAATTCCAATAACGCTGCCAGCCACCAGATATGAGGGCACGCCCATATCGACCATACGTGTTACGGCGCCGGGCGCATCGTTCGTGTGTAGAGTACTGAATACCAAGTGTCCAGTTAAACTCGCTTGTATTCCCATGCTAGCGGTTTCGTAGTCTCGCATCTCGCCCACCAGGATCACATTGGGTGCCTGACGCAGCATCGACCGGATGATCATGGCGAAGTCGAGCCCGATGGAGTGCCGCACCTCCACCTGATTGATGCCCGGCAGGTAGTACTCCACCGGGTCCTCGGCGGTGATGATTTTGCGGTCTGGCCGGTTTAGCTCGTTCATCGCCGCGTACAAGGTGGTCGTCTTTCCCGACCCCGTGGGACCTGTCACCAAAAGGATTCCATTCGGGCGGCGGATCAGGTTGCGGAAGATCTTGAAGTCGCGCTCCGACAGGCCCAGCTGCCGGACGCCCACTTTGATGTTGTCCTTGTCCAGCAGCCGCATCACGCACGACTGGCCGTGGTTGGTCGGCAGCATGCTGACCCGTAGGTCCAATTCCTTGCCGCCCGCGGTGATCTTGATCCGGCCGTCCTGCGTCCTGCGGCGTTCCGCAATGTCCATGCGGGACAGAATCTTGATGCGGGAGAGCAGGGCACCCAGCAAACGCCGCGGGGGGCTGTCGCGCTCCACCAGGACGCCATCGATGCGGTATCGGATGCGAACGCGGTCTTCGAACGGCTCGACGTGAATATCGCTCGCCCGCAGCTGCACCGCCTCGCTGATCATCAGTTGCACGAGCCGAACGATCGGGGCGCTGGCTTCATCGACGGTGTCGTCCTCGTCGGCTCCGTCGCCCTCCTCGGTTTCGGTGAAGTCGATGGCCGTATCGGTGAATTCCTGCAGCATCGAGTCGGCCGATTCGTCGCCAATCTGACCGTAGTTGCGGTTAATAGCCTCCAGGATGCTTTCACGAGTGGCCAGGGCGATTTCGATCTTGCGATTCAGGATGAACTGCAGCTTGTCGATCGTGTCGAAGTCCTGCGGATCGCTCACCAGCACACGCAACACGCCGTCCTCTTCGGACAGCGGAATCACGGCGTTTTCGCGGGCCACCGACTCGGGCACGAGTTCCACCACGGCGGGCGGGATGGCCACGTCGCGGAGGTCGTAGTACTCGAACCCGTCGCGGGCGGCCAGCGCCTGCATGATCTGTTCGCTGGACGCGTACCCCGACTGCACCAGGGCGTCTTGGGGTTTGATGTGCTGCGCGGCGGCCAACTGCTTGGCCTCCGCCCACTGCTCTTGGCTGATGAGGCCCTGCTGAACGAGATACTGGCCCAGGTCCATGGATATTGCTTATGGGGATCGAGTGTGCGAGTAGGTAAGGGGCATTCTGCAGCGAGTTGAGTATATCACCCGCCTTCTGACATTCGTCAGCCGGGAGAAAGCGTATTGCTCCCGATCGAGTGGCCACCTGATGGGGAGCTTGAGATGTTTGCGTAGAAGGCCCGGTCTTCGACGCTAACTCCCTATGTCACCTAGACTAATGTCGCCTGAGGGGGGTGTCAACCAAACCGCCTCGGCAAGCAAGGGGGCTAGGTGAGCCCGTAGCCTGCCACGTGCCGAGCTTGGGCGTAGCAGTCGGCGATTCGCTCGGCCACCAGGTCGAGCAGGGCCTCGTCGTCGAGTTTCGCCAGCTCCTCAGGCGGAATCGCCTTGCCGCAGACCAAAGCTACGGGCCGGGGGGCAGGCAAGGTCTTCCCGCGGGGATAGGCCTCGTACGTGCCGGCGATTCCCAGCGGTACGATGCTCGCCTTGCCCCGCCGCACCAGGGCGATGAAACCCGGCTTGAGCGGCTGGAGCTTGCCATCCTCCGAGCGCGTTCCTTCGGGGAACATCAGCACTGCGTCGCCCTGTTTGATGCGTTTGAGCGTCGCCCGAATGCCCGCCAACCCGCTGCCGTCGCGGTCGATGGGTATCGCGTCGTAGGAGCGAATCAATGGACCCAGGAAGCCCGAGAACAGCGTATCGCGAGCCAAATATCCGAGCGGTCGAGGCATGAAACATCCGATGAGCGGCGGATCGAGATGGCTCTGGTGATTCGCCAGCAGGACGACTGGACCTTCGGCAGGCATATGTTTCATGCCGCGCCGCCTCACGCGAAAGTACACCCGCGACACGCCACCCACCACCCACTGCGTGAGCCGATACCAGAGGAGCTTGGGGAGCGAGCGACGATACATGCGAGGTAATTGAGCGAATGTCGATAAGGCGAGCCGGAAGCGTCAGCGCCCGGAGTGACTGTCGTGGAACTGCGTCACCGGTGTTGCATGACGATGTCGTGCAGCCGGTCGACGACTTCTTCGGCCGACATGCCATCGGTGACGAGTACCACCGCATCGTCGGCTTGAATCAACGCGCCCACTGGGCGGGTGGCGTCGCGCTCGTCGCGCTGTTGCTGCTTCTCGAGTACGTCGTCGAACGTGAGGTCCTCGCCGCGCGAGATCAGGTCGTGATAACGCCGCTCGGCCCGCACACGTTCGCTGGCGGTGAGGAACACCTTGCACTCGGCGTTGGGAAAAACGATCGAGCCTTGGTCGCGGCCCTCGGTCACGAAGTCCTGACCCTCGGCCGCAGCCCGTTGCAGTTCCACTAGCCGCGCGCGAATGCCCGGGTGATCGGCCGCGTAGCGCGTCGCGGTGGTGATGGCCTGCGTGCGGATGGCGCGGGTGACGTCTTGTCCGTCGACCAGCACGGAGTCGTCGGTCAACTGGATGTCGATACTCGCGGCCACTTGCTCCAGCGCGTCGGCGTCGGTGAGGTCGATGCCCCGCTCGATCGCGGTGTAAACCACTGCGCGGTACATGGCGCCGGTGTCGAGGAAATGAAATCCCAGCCGTTTGGCCAGCTGGCGGGCCGCGCTGCTCTTGCCGGCACCGGCGGGTCCATCGATGGTGACGATCATGGCGGGTTTCGGGGCTGGGGTCTTATCGAACGGCTAGCAGCAGCTCAACGAACTCGTACGCCGCCAGGCTCAGTCGAACCCGGCCATCCTCGACGCTCAACAGTTGATCCGGTTCGCCCAGGAAGTTCACTTGCTGGACTTCTTCGATGGTCTGCCAGGTGGCAAGCGTGGTGCGCGTCGGGCGGCCGGCCGTTTCCAGCAGTCGCACTCGCAGCAGTCGGCCATCCGCGCCAGCGCTTTCCACGGCCAAGTGGGTGACCATCACATTGCCGGCCGCCACTCGCAGCCACCAACCGCTCGCTTGGCGGGGCTGGCCCGTAGGCACCGCGACCAGCGAATCGGAGCGCCGGCGAGCCGAATACGCCTGAGCCGGATAGCGACCATCGAGCACGTAGCTTAGCGCAGCGGTCCTGTTTTCGCCAGCCGCCTCGATGAGCGTGGTATCGAGCATCCGACCCGAATGGCGATAGTGTTGTCGCACTTGGTCGGTGAGCACGGCCACCGGCGAGGTTTCGCTCACCAGCCCTACCCAGGCCGACCGCACGCGGGGCGACCGAGTCGGCAGGTCGAGTCCCTGTACGCCGCGCGTGAGGGCAAAGTCCTCGTCTCGCACCGCAATGCGGCTGGCGATGGCGCAGTGCTTCGCCCGATCGGTGAGCGGATCGAACTCGACTTCCAAATCGATCGACTGCGAGTGCTCGACTAACGTGCTCCGCTGCTGAACGTTGGCCAGGGTTTTGCCGTCGCGATCGACCACGCGGTAGCGGCTGAGCAGCGTGCCGCGGGTGTCGCTCGACTCGGCGACTTCCCAGCCGTCGGGGGCGAGTTGCAGTCCGGCGGCAATGCCTTGCGGCCCGAGCGGGGCGACGGCTAACTGCTGCGACAGGAAGTTGCCGCGGCGGTCGTGAAACCGCGTGGCGGAGATGCCGCCGGTCGTAGGGTCGAACACCACTTCCAGTTGTTCGTTACGCAGCACGCCGGGTTCGCACCGCGGGCTGTCCTCCGACGTGGCGCTCGGCAGCCACCGCCATCCGAACGCCGGGAGCGAGCCGCCCGGCAAGGGACGATCGAGCGACGAGGCGTTGAGCCACAGCGTGCCCGATGGTTCGCCGCCGGCGCCGAGTAACTCGGCGAGCGAGTCGGCACTGTCGCCGCTGGCGCCGGCGAGTTGAGCGAGCGTTGCCATGCTGCACAAGGAGGTAGTCTCGCTGGTGTGCACTTGCCGCGGGCTGGGGTAGTCGCTCGCGGGGGTGACGCCGGCGTAGTCGTGCGAGGTGGTTTGCTCGAAGTAGTCGTCGAGCGTGATCGGGCGGCCCAGCAGAGCGGAGCGCCGTGTGACCTGCATCAGGTCGGCGTGCCACTCGCTGCGATGGCCGGGCCAGCCGACCAGCAGCAGCGAAGCGGCCAGGTCGTAGTTCATCGTGTGCTGCATCTGTTGCGACAGGCGGAGCATCGCCGCCGCGTCGCCCACGTCGATCGGTTCGGCGGCCAGGGCTTCGACCGGCATGTTATCGAGGCCAGTCCAGGTGGTGCGACAGCTCAGGCCGCTGGGCATAGCCAGCCCGGCGAAGTTGCTCATCACCGCCGCGTGGTAGCCCAATCGATACAGCACCCCCGGCACCAGCGGTGCGAGCGGCCCGGCGTGGTTGGCGAACACTCCCGGCGGCTGCCCCAAATGCTGTTCGGTCACTTGCCGAGCGGTTTTCAACTCGGCCAGCAGCGACTCGGCATCCAGGTCCTTGAGCGCCGCGCCGCTAGTAGTGCCACCGCACACGGTGACGCGGTTCTCTTCCACCGCTTCGCGCAGCGCTGCGAGCGACTCGGGCTGCTGGGTTGCCATGTGCTCCAGCACGTCGCTCGCAACCAACACGTTCAGGTGCTGAGCTGCGCGGCATTCCTGGCGGAACGCCTGGCCGATGGTCGTGGTGGCGGTGAGCGATAGATCGATCAGGTAGAAGTCGATCGGGTAGTAGTGATTGCGGCTCTGCAGCAACTGGTCGTAGGCGTCGCTTACGTGCGACTCAAGCGATACCGTATCGCCGGCCAGTGCGGCCTCGGCCGCACCAACCACCGCGGCGCGGAACGACTCTTGGGTGACTTCGCGGTCGTACCGCATGCTGCGCGTGAGCAGTTCGACTTTCAGGAAAGCGAACCCCAAGGCGTAAAAGTCAGCCGTCAGCTCGGGATTCTGCTCCAGCGGCAGCTCCAGAAGCTCCGCGAGGTGCGAAATAACCTGCCGGCGCGTAGCGAATTGTTGGACGCGAGGCGCCATCGCCTCCTCGGCCAGCACCGGCTCGCCTACGTGCGACTCGGCGATCTCGGGCACCAGCAGCAGCTGGCCCGGCGCGAGCGCCTGGTGCGAGAGAGTGTCCACCGGCGTGGTGTCGGGCAGGCGGCCTGTGGAAACCAGCAGCCAGGGATGCCACAGCGAGGTCCAGAGGGCCAGGAAATTGGCACTTGGGGCCGTATGCCAGTTGGGCGAGAGATCGCCAAACGTGTCGCCCGGCAGGGCCAGAGTGGTCTGACTGAGGTGCATAGCGGGCAAAACGACCAAGGAAGCGGAAAACTCGGTATATCCGGAACGGCGGGCGAATCGAAGCCGGGGCCGCCCGGGGCATCGCCCTCGAAAACTAGGTACACAGTTCGTAAGGATCGATTACAATGGAGGTTACAGCCGAGGGCAGCCGCCGGACCGATGGTCTAGCGGCTGGTCGCACGCGGGTCGTGCGCCCAGGCTCTCCTCCCCCCAGTTGTACACACGCAGACCACGCAACGTCGAGCCGGAGAAGTCGAGTTGGCGAAGTGGTTGCCCCCGCGATACTGCCGGGGCAACGCATTGTTGCTCGCCAGGTCTGCTAGGGAACGGAACGTCGGAACAGAGGAACTAATCACATGGCCAAGAGTGGCGCTGTTTGGGGTATCGACATCGGCAACTGTGCGCTCAAAGCACTGCAGTGTCGTCGTCACGAGAAAGACACCAATCGCATCGTTGTCGAAGCGTTCGACTTCGTCGAGTACTCCAAGATTCTCACCCAGCCCGAAGCCGACCGCGAAGCGCTCATCGCCGAAGCGGTGGCCACGTTCGTGTCGCGCAACGAGCTGAAGGGCGACCGCGTCGCGGTGTCGGTTCCTGGTCAGAGTGGCTTGTCGCGATTCATCAAGCTGCCGCCAGTCGAAGCAAAGAAGATTCCCGACATCGTCAAGTACGAAGCGAAACAGCAGATTCCCTTCGCCCTGGAAGACGTGGTCTGGGACTACCAGCAACTCGCCGGCGGCAACCAGGAAGAAGGCTACGCGATCGACCCCGAAGTGGGTCTGTTCGCCATGAAGCGCGACCAGGTGCACCGCGCGATTCGTCCGCTGACCGACGCAGGCTTGGAGGTCGACTACATCCAGCTCGCACCGCTGGCGATCTACAACTACGCGTGCTTCGACCGGATGAACAACCTGGAGGACGCCCCGCCGTTCGATCCGGACAATCCGGCCAAGAGCCTGTTGGTGCTTTCGTTCGGCACCGAGACCACCGACCTGGTAATCACTAACGGCTATCGCGTGTGGCAGCGCAACATCCCCATTGGTGGTAGCCACTTCACGCGAGCGCTCACCAAGGAGATGCAGCTCACTTTCACCAAGGCCGAGCACTTGAAGCGGAACGCCACGAAGGCCGAGGATCCCAAGGCGTTGTTCCAGGCGATGCGGCCGGTGTTCAGCGACCTGGTGGCCGAAATTCAGCGGTCGATCGGCTTCTTCATGAACAACAACAAGAAGGCCGAAATCGGCGACATCGTCGCCCTGGGCAATCCAATGCGACTGCCCGGTTTGCAACGCTACCTGTCGCAGAACTTGGATCAAAAGGTGGTGCTGCTGGAGGAGTTCCCTGGTCTGGTGGGTGGCAGCGTTACTGCCGCCCCGCAGTTCCAGGCGAACCACCTGAGCTTCGCCGAAGCATACGGTTTGTGTGTGCAGGGGCTTGGTCTGGGCCAACTCGAAACCAACCTGCTGCCGCAGGAGATCGTTACCGAGCGGCTAGTGCAGAGCAAGAAGCCTTGGACCGTGGCTGCTGCGGCCGTGTTGATGCTGGGGCTGACGGTGAATTACTTCAGCCACTCCAACACCTACAAGAGTGCGGACGTCGAAAATGGCGAGATGGCAACTGCCTTGCAAAATGCCAGCAGCAAGGCCACCAGTTTCAACGGCGAGGTGGGCCGGCTGCAAGGGCTGGTGTCCCAGTTCGACCAGCTGCAAACCATTCGCACCAACTTGCGGAGCAACGACGATGGCCGATTGATGTGGCTCGAGTTGCTCAAGGCCATCGACAGCGCACTGCCGCAAGACCCCACGCCGATCGCCGAACGCGAACTGAGTGAGGATGCGGTACGGAACCGTGAGGAACTGCACATTGAGTCGATCGACTGCGAGTTCTTCCCCGACGTTTCGATCTGGTACACCGAAGTGGAGCAAGCACTCAAAGAAGCCGCGGGCGTGGTTGTCGCGGCGGAAGAACCAGCGGCCGACGCTACCGCAGAGGGTGAAGAAGGCGAAGCGGCTGCCGACGGCACCGAAGCAGCCGACGGGGTGGCCGCCGCCGAACCCGCGCCCGAAGATGCTGTGGTGGACGAGGAGGTGTTCGATCAGGCGCTCGATGAGTTTGCCGGCCTGGAGGGCGAAGCGGAACCTGTTCCTCCCAGTGGCGAAGGTTGGATCATTCAAATCACCGGTTACCACTATCACAACAGCGACCGGAACAATCCGGGCGACTTCGATCGCGAAGACGAAGCGGGCAGATTTGTTTATCGCACGCTGATCGAAAGCCTGAGGAACGGAACCATCATGCTTCCCAGCAGCGAACCAGGCAATCCGTTGAAAGAGTACAGCATGGAGGAACTGGGCATCTCCAAGCCTGTGATGGTGAGCAACTTCCGTCCTGTCGAAGTGGCGTTCGATCCCGAAGCCACCACGGCCGAGGAAGCCTCGCGAAGGCAGAGCGAGTACCGTAATTCGCTGACCGACGAAGGTGGAGGTCCAGCCTGGGGAGGCGCTTCCAACCGCCAAACAGCTGATGGTCCCGAGGTGCCGAAGCCGGAAGTCTGGAACCTTCGGCGGTACGAGTTCCAGGTGCAGTTCATCTGGCAACCGAAGCCTCGTACGATCCGCGATGATCCCGAACAAGCTCCCCAAGGAATCGACGACACTGGCGGCGTGTAGATCCCCAACGTCGATCACGTGCGAACTACAAGAACTGAGTTGAAGAGATAAACGTTATGGAACAACTACGAACCGTACTGGCGTGGATGTCGAAGCACCACTTCTGGTTGCTGTCGGGCTTGGCGGTGCTGCTAAGCTTTGCTGTGTGGTACCTGGCTGCCAGCGACCTGAAGGACCGCAAAGGCGAGAACCTAGAGACCATCAAGAACGCGTTTGGTCAACAGGAACAACTCGCCAGGTCGGCACCCATGCCAAGCGAAGACGTCATAACCAATCAACAATCGCAGATCGTCTTGCTCACCGAGGAGACCAAGGCCATTTGGCAAGAGTTGTACGATCGACAACGCCAGGACGTACTCAAGTGGCCCCCACAACTGCCACCGGCTTTCTTGCGCGAGATTGAGGACAAGCAGTTCGGCGACGAAGTCGGACCGCTCAAGCGCGACCAGTACGGCGACTACATCCGCGGACGGTTCGCCGACCTGCCGAAGCTAATCGACGCTAACGAAATTGAAGAAGATTCGGCCACTGGCGGCGCGTATGGTGGCCGTGGCGGGTTTAGCGGTGGATTCGAAGGCGGCCGTGGCGGAGGCGCGCGCGGGTTCGCGGGCGGTTCGAGCGACGCGATTGAATACGACGAAGATGGCAATCCGATCGAGCCCGACTTCACCGTCTATTGGTCTGAGGACGATCAAGGGCGAATCCAGGCCGATCTCGACTGGCCCAAGCGACAGTCGCACTGGCGGATCTGGGTTACGCAGGAAGACCTGTGGGTGTACGAAACCATGCTGCGAGCCATCGCCGAGACCAACAAGAAGAGGGGCGCCACGCGGTACAGTAACGCCGCGGTGAGCGAGATCCATGCTCTGCAGGTTGGCCGCGACGCCGCGAAAGAGAGCCGCACCAAGGGCCGCATCAAGCGCCTGCAAGGGGCCAGCTCGTTAATGAGCGGCGAAGCAATGTATGACGAGTCGGCAGGTGGTCCGGCCGGCGAGGATGCATTCGAGGGCGACATGGATATGTCGGGGCGTTCGGGAGGTCTCGACGGTGGCGACGATGTCCAATTGAACCCCGCCGAAGAGAAGGCCCGCTGGCTATCGCGCCGCTACATCGACGACCAAGGCCAGCCGATTCAAGTACCCCCGGACGACTTACCACTCGACCCGGCTGCCTTTGGCCAGGAAATGAAACGCCTGCCCGTGCGACTGGCGGTGAAGATGGACGAGCGGTGGCTGTCGACGTTGATCTCGGAACTCGCCAACGCCGATCTGCAGATCAAGGTGACCGAAGTGCGCGTGGGCGTCGACCCGGAGTCGACCGGCGGAGGCGGTGAGTACGGGGGCGGCCGCGGCGGTTTTAGTGGCGGTAGCCGTGGTGGTGAGTTCGGCGGCGGGTTTGGCGGCGGTGCGAACAGCACCGAGATCCAGGTGTTCAATCGCAAGCCTTACATGAAGGATGTCGTCATCCAAGGCGTGGTGCTCATCTTCAATTCCCCCAACGACGCAATCCTGAATGGCGGCGAGGGCGAACTACCAGCAGACCCCTCGCTCGCGTTGAATTGAGTAAGTGAATACATGAGTAGGTGACGCGATTGCCCACCTACTAGCGACCAGCCGTTCAGGCACAAAACAAGAACCGATCAAACATCCAACAATCGGAAACCTCCGAGGAGATTCGCGATGAAAGGCAAAGGCAAGGGACTGGCGGCCATCAAGGACCTGGCTCTCAAGCACGGCGAAAAGCTCGTGATGCTGCTGGTGGTGTTGGCAGCCGTGTGGCTTGTGAAAGCCACGATAAGCCATGAATCGCTCCCCGATAAGCATCAGCCTCGGCTGCTAAAGTCTTCGGCCGACAACGTCGATCAGGCCCTTCAGCAGTACACGTGGGAAGACGCCGCGAAGGAAGAACTCGCCAAGGAGTCGATTCGCGAATTCAAGCCAGTGAAGTCGGCTTCGCTGGAGGTGCCTTCCGATCCGTACACATTGAGCGCTATGGACCGGCCGGTCGTGCCGCCCAGCATGCTGCGGACCGACCCCAAGGTGCTGCCGGTCGCCGACTTCGAAGTCCACGCGGTGACAGGGCTGATTGCCCTTATCGACCCAGAACGGGTCAAGGAACTTGCACTGAAGTACGCCAGGGAAGATGAAGAGAGACGACTGGAGCAAGAGCGCGAAGCCGAACGACGAGCTCGCGAAGGCGAAGACGGCGCTCGTGGGCGCGGGCGCGGTCGTGGCGGCTTCGACATGGGTTTCGAAAATGGTGGCCTCATGGGTGAAAACGAGAACCGCCGACCGGTGGCCGTGTCGCTGCCGCGTGCCGGTGTCGAATTGTCTGGTGAAGAGCGAATTCGCCGAGCCTCATGTGCGGTAGTCATGGCCAAAGTGCCGCTGCCCGAGCAACTGCAGGAGTACAAGGCTGCCCTGGAGAGCGCCAAGGGCTACGATCCAAGCTTGGACTTCCCGCAGTACCTTGGCTACATGGTCGAACGGGCGATTGTGACCGAAGGCAGCGACAAGCTCGATTGGAAGCGGCTCAACTTCCCGAATGGCCACTACCGTGTCGAAGGCGACAACCGACGAACGCTGCCCGCGATCACCAATGCCCCCGGTTTGGAGTTCATCGATAAGATGACCTACAACTGGCCGCAAGGTATGGAAGAGCTTCACGATCCCCGCTACGACGACCCGTCGCTCACCGTGCCGCTGGCGCCGCTGGTGGGACGCAACTGGGATGAGATGGCCTACATGTCCGAAGTGCCGTTGGCGTCGGAGATGGAAGAAATGCTAGAGGAGGGTTTCACGGAAGAAGGATCGGACGCCCCGCCCGAAGAAGAAGCAGGT
Organism: Aeoliella sp.; assembly: GCF_965227375.1. NCBI lineage: Bacteria > Pseudomonadati > Planctomycetota > Planctomycetia > Pirellulales > Lacipirellulaceae > Aeoliella > Aeoliella sp. The sequence continues at coordinate 4,516,592 of NZ_CBDDFX010000002.1, read as the reverse complement.
GATGGCCTCGACTTCACCGACGCGGTAGGTCGCCCCGGTAGAGGCGGCGGCGTGATGGATGGCGAATTCGGGCGCGGTGGACGACGTCCTGGCGGTCGTGGCGGCATGGGCCCCGGAATGCGTGGTGGCATGCGTCCGCGCTCGCCGATGGGACGAGGTGGCGAAGGGGAGTTTGGCGGCGGCATGCGAGGTGGGATGCGTGGCGGCATGGGTGGCGGCGGAGCGACTCGCGTCGACGAAAACGGCAATTTGGTCGTCGACGTTCCGTTCCTCATGCTTCGCTTCTTCGACCTGACGGTCCAACCTGGCAAACGCTACAAGTACCGCGTGAAGCTGATTCTCCAGGATCCGAACTACAAGAAGCCGACCACCATACTGGATGCGGAGGTCATCGCCCGCGATCGCAGCCGACCCGATGTCACGAGCGATTGGAGCGAGCCAAGTCCCACTGTGGTGGTTCCGCAAGCCGGTATCATCCGCGTGGCCGAGTCGAATCAGCCTCGGGGCGGCGCCTATAGCGAGCCGACCGCCACGATGCTGGTCGAATCGTTCGGGCTGGACGAACGGCAAAACGCCATGCAGGTTTACAAGGAACTGGAAACCGTGACCCGCGGCTCGGTGATGAACTACCAAGGCAAAGTCGAAATGCTGGTCGAACAGGGCCGGTTCATCGAAGCTGTGGACGACTTTACCATCGACACCGGGGTGATGGTTCTCGATCTGGCCGGAGGCCGAACGAATGATGGCTTCACACGCGATAAGCCCGAACCGACCCACGCCTTGATGATGGACTCGTCGGGCCGCATGTACCTGCGTGACGAATTGGACGACGAAATGGAAGTTGCCATCCATCGCGCAGTATTCGCGGAGACCGAGCCAGGTACCGGCGGCGGCTTCTTCCCGGGCGGTGGTCGAGAAGGCCGCGGTGGTGGGCGTGGTGGCGACCGAGGCGGCGGATTCGAATTCTAGTAGGCCGCTGCTGCAGCTTCCAATTCACTTCGGCGCGTTACAGGTGTTCGCGCAGCCAGCTACCGGTATGGCTATCCTGGCAATCGGCGATGCCGGCCGGCGGGCCGGCGTACACCACATGGCCGCCATCGGACCCGCCTTCGGGGCCCAGGTCGACCAGCCAATCGGCCGATCGCATGACCGACGTCTGGTGTTCGATCACCACCACCGTGTTACCCGCGTCGACCAGTTGATGCAGCACCGAGAGCAACTGCTCGACATTGTGTGGGTGCAGCCCCGTGGTGGGTTCGTCCAGAATGTAGAGCGTATGCCCGTTGGCCGGGCGGCCAAGTTCGGTGGCCAGCTTGATCCGCTGCGCCTCGCCGCCCGATAGCGTGGTGCTGGGTTGCCCCAGCGGCAGGTAGCCGAGTCCCACGTCCACCAGCGCTTGCAACAGGCGTTTGACGTTGGCAAAGTTCTCGAAGAACTCCACCGCATCGGCGATCGACAAGTCGAGTACGTCGGCGATCGACTTGCCGCGATACGTGACGCGGAGCGTCTCGCGATTGAACCGCGCGCTGTGGCAGGTTGGGCACTCGATGAACAGGTCGGGCAGGAAGTTCATCTCGATCTTCTTGAGCCCTTGCCCCTGGCATTCTTCGCAACGCCCCCCGCTCACATTGAAACTAAAGCGGCCGATCTTCCAGCCGCGCTGCCGCGCAAGTTTGGTGCCTGCGAAAATCTTGCGGATGTCGTCGAAGATGCCGGTGTACGTCGCCGCGTTGCTGCGCGGCGTGCGGCCGATGGGCGATTGATCGACCAGCACCGCCCGATCGAGCGCCGCGGTGCCACGCAGCGAACGGAACGGGCCGGGCTTGGCGATGGCGCCGTGCAACTGCCGGGCGAGTTGCCGGGCGAGGGTCTCAATCACCAGCGAACTCTTGCCGCTGCCGCTCACGCCGGTCACGCAGGTGAGCAGCCCCAACGGGATATCGAGCGTGGCGTCTTTCAGGTTGTGCAGCGTGGCGCCTTCGAGCACCAATCGTTTGGTCTTCCGCGGCTTGCGCGGTTCGCGGTATCCGTTGCCCGCGTGATTCGCCAGGTACCGCCCGGTGAGGGATTGCTCGCAGGCGGCCACTTCGTCGGGCGTGCCGGTCGCGACGACGTGCCCGCCGTTCCGCCCCGCGCCGGGGCCGCAATCGATCAGATGGTCGGCCGCGCGCATGAACGCTTCTTCGTGCTCCACGACAATCACCGAGTTGCCTTGCTGTTGCAACTCGCGCAAGGTTTCGATCAAGCGGCCGTTGTCCCGCGGGTGCAGTCCGATGGAGGGTTCGTCCAGAAGGTACATCACGCCCACCAAGCCCGAGCCGATGGCCGTGGCCAGCCGCACTCGTTGCAGCTCGCCGCCGCTCAAGGTGTCGGCCCGGCGGTTGAGCGCCAGGTATCCCACGCCGGCTTTCTCCAAATACGCGAGCCGATGCTGAATCTCGCGCACCAGCGGCCCCGCGATCGGCTTCCGCTCGGCGTCGAACTCAGCGGTGGAGAAGAACTCCCGCGCGGCGGCGATCGTGAGCGCGGTCACCTGGTCGATCGTCATTCCGCCGACTCGGCTGGTCCGCGCCGCGCGGCCGAGCCGCGATCCACCACAGTCGGCGCAGGTTACTTCGCCGCGGAACGTGGCGAGTTGCTCGCGGAGTTTCTCCCGCTTCGCGCCGGCGTATTCGATTTCGAGTTCCAACAACAGGCCGTGGAACTTCTTGCCGTCGCCGGTCAGCAGTTCCTGCAATCGCTTTTCGGTCCACGTCTCCAGCGGTGTCTCGCTGTCGAAGCCGGACAACAGCTTGCGATGCTTCTCCGCGCGGGTCTTCGACTCGCCGCGCCAGGGGGCGATCGCACCGCCGCTGATCGACTTCGACAAGTCGGGCAGCACCAGTTCGGGATCGAACCCTTCGCTGATGCCCAACCCGCTGCACTCGGGGCACGCGCCGTAGGGGCTGTTGAAGCTGAACGTGCGCGGTTCGACCTCCGCCACGCTGGCACCGCAACGAGGGCAGGCGAATTGCGTGCTGAACACCCGCTCGAGCCACTCGTCTGACTTCTGTCCATCCTCGCGAATCTGGTAGACAATCTCCATCACGCCGTCGCCATGCTTGAGCGCCAGGCGGACCGACTCGGCCAGGCGCTTCTCGATGCCGTCGCGAATCACGATGCGATCGACCACCGCCGAGATGTCGTGCGTCTTGCGGGCGGCCAGTTCGGGGACTTCGTCGATGGGATAGGTTTCGCCGTCGATCCGCACCCGCGCGAAGCCCGCCTTGCGGGCCGAGTCCAATATGTCGGTGTGCTTGCCCTTCCGGCCGCGCACCAGCGGCGAGACGATCATCACCCGCGACTCGAGCGGCATCGCGGCAATCGCCTGTTCGATCTCCGCGGGACTTTGCTGCTCGATCACCGTGTCGCAATCGGGACAGGCGAGCGAGCCCGCGCGGCTGAACAGCACCCGCAAGTGGTCGTACACTTCGGTCACGGTGCCAACGGTGCTGCGGGCGTTGTGGCTGCCGGTGTTCTGGTCGACGGCCACGGCCGGCTGCAGGCCTTCGATCGACTCGACGTCGGGCCGCTCCATCTGATCGAAGAACTGCCGCGTGTAGACGCTCAGCGAGTCGATATACTGCCGCTGTCCTTCGGCAAGCAATGTATCGAACGCCAGCGAACTCTTGCCGCTGCCGCTCACGCCGGTGATGACGACCAACTGGTTGCGAGGGATGTCGACGTCGACGTTGGCCAGGTTGTGCGTTCGCGCCCCGCGAATGCGAATGTGGCCGTTCGGACTATCAACAGAGCGGGGCATGGAGGGCGGGGACTCCCTACTTGGCGAAATGCAGCCTGGGCGAATCCCGCAGTATAACCCACGACCCCCAGCAGCGAAAGCAGCGGCACCCGGCCTGATCGTCCGCCCTCCGGACACGCCATTTCGCGATCCCGGGCCAGCAGCACCACGGAGGCCGCATGTTGCCGCGACGCAACATGGTGCGTCCCAAACGCACAGTGCGGGGTTCGAGTCTTGCCGGTTGCAGCGGTTCTTGCCCCCTTTTGCCCGCCTGAGCGGCATTGGCCCGCCGGTTGCAATGACACGTCGGCAAGTGCCTCTTCGCCCTCTTCGTACCACTCGCTAGGACCCACGATGACCCAGCCGCTACTCGACAACTGGACGCAACAAGACTTCGATACCGTGGAAGAGGGCGTGCTCGTCGCCCGTCATAACCTGGTCGATACCGGGCTGTTCACCGATGACGCCTTGGCCGACATCATCGACACGCACCCGGCCGAGGACCTGAGCATCAACACGATGGGCGTCGACCCCAACGTGTTCGACTGGCGCGAAGGCGAACGCAACGGCGTCAGCGGGCGCGAACTGGTGCAACTGGTGCGCGACGGCCAACTGTGGATCAATTGCCGCAAGATGCTGGACAACAACCCCGATTACGCCCGCGTGTTCAACCAGCTGTACGACGAGATCGAAGCGGGCAAGCCCGGCTTCCAGGCCCAGCAGCGGACCGCCAACCTGCTGATCAGCTCGCCCACGGCTTGGGTTCCTTACCACGTCGACATGCCGGTGAACATGCTGTGGCACATCCGCGGCACTAAGCGCGTGTGGGTCTACCCGCACTTCGACAAGCGTTTCGCGTCGGGCGAGGTGCTCGAGAAAGTGTGCAGTGGCGAATGGTCGGAAGACGTGCCGTACGACCCAAGCTTCGACCGCTACGCGTTGGTGTACGACGCCCAGCCCGGCCAACTGATTACCTGGCCGCAACTCGCCCCTCACCGCGTGCGTAACTTGGACGGACTGAACGTGTCGCTGTCGACCGAGCACAAGAACCCGCGTGCCAAGCGACGCATCAACGTTCACACGGCGAACCATCTGATGCGAACCCGCTTCGGCGTCGCGTGCAAGAGCATCGACGTCGAGGGATTCGCAGCCCACACCAAGCAGACGCTCGCCCGGGCATTCCGCGTGGCGGGCAAGTTCGCCGGCAAGGAGAAAGAGCAGTTCGTCTACCCCAAGACGTTCGTCGTCGACCCCGACGCCCCGCACGGCTACCGCATGAAGGAAGGCGTCGAGTCGTCCGTGGTTGCCCCGCACGAAGAGTTGGAAGCAACGGGAGTCTAGTCCCCTCCCCCGGGCGATTTCGCTCGTCTGCCCACTTGCCTACCCAGCCGCTCCTCCGCGAAATCGTTTGGGGGAGGGTTAGGGTGGGGGCAGAGTTTGCGAGAGGACTATCATCAATACGAAGAGGCGCCATGGGGCGAGTGGGACCTTCCGGAGGTTCCCTCGCCCCTTGGGCTATTGTGTAGGTCTAAATACGCAGCGTCCCATGCCAATGGTTGCAAACTCCGCAACTTGACTTGCTGGGCGTCGGTCGCGATCGATAGATTGGTTTTAGCGCCCCTCGTCTTTTACCAACCGGCGATTTGTCCCGGTTCGGTTGCCTGCTCGGTCGACCTTGGAGTGATCTGTACTTCGCCTCCCATGCAATCGAAGCGAACCACCATCGGCCACAGCACCGCGTTCACGCTTGTTGAGTTGCTAGTGGTGATCGCCATCATCGGAGTGCTCGTCGCCCTGCTGCTACCGGCGGTTCAAGCAGCTCGCGAGTCGGCCCGTGTCGCGCAGTGCAAGAATAACCTGAAGCAAATTGGCATCGCCTTGCACTCGCATCATGAGTCGCGAGGTTACCTTCCCGCCGGTTGGAACGATGAAGGGCTCGGGTGGTCGGCCGAGATCCTGCCGTTTATGGAACGTGAGATCGAATACGATCAGATCAATACTCCCCGAGGCCCGATCAACTGGTCGGATGACGGTCCGAACGAACGGGTGCTGGGAGTGGTGATCAGCCAGTTTCGCTGTCCATCGATGGCGCTGGCCGAGTGGATGCAGGACGGCAGCGGTTCGAGAGCGGTGGCTCGTCGGGTGCCAGCCAGTTACGGTGCCTGCGCGTCGTCGGAAGTAACGTCCGACTCGACCTGGTCCGCGGTACCCTTCACGCCCAGTTTCGACGACGCCCGCTACCAGCACGATGGCATCTTCTACGGCCACAGCGATACCCGGTTCCGGCAGATTACCGACGGCCAGTCGCAGACCATCATGGTGGGCGAACGGCACACCGACCCCGACCTGAGCATCCAAGGCAACACGATGGATTACTGGTCGATCGGATCGCCACAGATCGACGGGGGCAACGAGTGGTCGGAATTCGTGGGGGGCACCGGAGTGAGTCTGAATAGCTGGTACTACCGGGAATACTCCGGCTGGCAAATAGAGATCGCCTTCGGCAGCTGGCACTCTGCCATCGCCCAATTCGTCTACGCCGACGGATCGGTCCACGCCCTGATCGACGACATGGACCAGCGAGCCCTTGCTGCTCTGGGGAGTCGCAACGGGGAAGAAGTGATCGGGGAGTATTGAAGTGCGCCGCGCGCGGTGGCTTGTCGCGGGGCGCAGGTTTTACACATCACGTTTTGGTGGTTACTACACTCTGCCGTATCGCGTCGGGTCGTAATCGATGTCAGATTCGTCGATAAAGCCTCGCCGGTCCTCAAGCACGTCTTTAACGTATGCGAGGTACGATGGAAACTCGGGCTCGGCATCCAACCCTTCCGGTATGTCCTCCCACCCAAGGTGAGATACCGGAGGTCCAAAGATCCGGTCGTCCACGTTCGAGTCGACCACCACGACACCACCGTCTTGATGATCGTACAAGACTAGGTATTGATGAGGCATGTCTGCATGCTTTCGACCCGCGATGGTGTTCTTGATGGAATCTTCCAGCGACTCAATACCGGTTGCGTGCCAGTATCCGTAATCGCGAAGTATCCATCGAATACATGTCGGTATCTTCAATCCTAACTCGTTCTCGGCAGCATCAAGAGTCGTGTCCGTCTCCGGCAGATGGCCCACGAACCACCGTTCGTTAGCTCTCACAAAGTCGTTTAGTGACTCCATGTGTGTGAACTCCGTGGACAGTCCTTGTTGTTGCGCGGGAACGCGCTCTTGAGCAGCCTGTATTCAGAAGCTTTCCAATATATGCCCCCGTCAGCGGGCGCGATAGATAGCTTGCCCAAGCGTGACACTTCGAAGCAGTACGCGGCTCCTCTAGCGCCAAGAGTCACTTCGATTCCCGCGTCGATGCTTTCTGCTTACACCGCTCGAGCCAACCGCTGATCGTAAAGTCAGCAGTCCCAACCTCATCGGGGCGCAAACAGGCCAGTTCTTCCGGCTGGAAGGGGCGGATGTCCATGCCGGCGACGGTGGCGCCGAGCAGGTGCAGGTCGGTATCGTAGAGCCGGTCGAATCGGAATCCGTACTGGTGGGCCCAGTGGCCGAAATTTACGTCGGGCAGAGCGGCGACGCTTTCTGCGTCTATACCATCAAGTTGCCAGCTCTCTGCGAGCCAAGCGAGCGCGTGTTTGTGGGCCGGGTAGGGGCGATGCCCGCCGCTGGGCTCGAACCAAACCGATACTCCGCGGTCGCTGCCCAGCGATTGGTAGTCCAGATTCGAACGCGCGGCAAAGTGCCGAGTGCCGCGCCAGGTGCCGCCGTCGTTCGACTGATCGATGATCACGTCGGCGTCGCCGTTGAGAATCAGCACCGAACAATGCGGCGCGGGCAGTGCCATAAAACCCTCCCAAGTGCATATCTTCCGCAATCGCTGTGTGGGTGCGCAGGTGCAGCGCTTGCCAAATACCATCATCCGGTCGTCAATGGCCCAGCCGCTCACGACCGATGCACTGAGACGCGGCTCCAAGGCTGCCATCCATAGTGCGAGCGCTCCGCCAAGTGAGTTGCCCGCCACGCCGATGCGGGTCTTGTCGATGTCGGTGCGCTCTTCCAGGAAGTCGACACCGCGCATCGCGTCCCACAGCAGCTTGCCAAACACCGACCGCTGCAGCCGCCAGGCTTCGGCGTCCGCTTTGGCGCCGTCGTGCTCGCGGGTGTATAGTTTGCCGTGGGCGTTGCGTTCCTCCTCGCCCAGGGGGTCCATGGCCAGCACGGCCATGCCGCACTTGGCGTAAAGTTGGGCGATGTACTGATACGCCGGCGCCGACTTGCTGCCGCCATGGCCGTAGGTCAGCACGACCGCAGGCATTGGTGCCCCGTGCGACGCAGGGCGGTAGAGCAGGGCGGGGATCCGCGAGCCGGGTTCACTGGTGAACACCCACTTTTCGATCACCAGCCCGTCGTGTTGCAACTCGCCCCGCTTGTTGGCCGCCAATGGCACACGCTGTCCGGGGATGCCGAGCATCTGCGTGATCTCGCCTCGGAGCGCTTGCTTCGTGTCGGAGGTTTCTTCCGCCGCATCGCGCTCTTCGGATTCCGGCTTCACTGTCGGACCTACCCAGCGGGCGGTGCCCATCGAGAAGTACTTGTTCACGTGGGGCGGCTTCTTGCGGCTGCTGTACCAGATTCGCCACGTCCCATCGGGTAGTCGCATCACCGATTGGCTGGTGGTGTAGTGCGATTCCCACGGGCGCGTCTCGTCGGGCCGAAACACCGGGTTGTGAGGGTTCTTGATCCAGCTTAGGCCATCTTCACTCACCGCGCACCCAAGCGCCGTCTTCGGCGGCCACTTTGTCTTGCCAGTTGTGTCCGTTTCGCTCTCCACATAGTTCTTCCAATACGAGCCGTACCACATCAAGTACACGCCGTCGCACTTCACAACGGTTGGGTAGAACAGGTTCTTGTGTTCCCAGTCTTGATCGACCGTGAGGCACACCTGCTCATCGATCTGCCAGTCGAGCCCGTCGGGACTTGTTGCGTGGCGAACGACCCATGGGGAGTTACCGACGTCGATGAACCACATCCGGTAGACATCGCCCTCTTTGATGATGGTGGGCGCGTAGAGGTTCTCGACCAACGGGGCGGACGGTTTCGACCACTTCACACCATCGGTGCTGGTGGAAGTGTGCAGCCGATGCACCCCGGCCCCTTTGAAGTCGGCCGCCGCGTACCACATGCGCAGCTTGCCATCTTCCCGCAGCACGTTGCCACTGGGATCGCGCAGCAAGGTCGGCGTGAGGATCGAGTGGCGATTGTCGCCGAAGGAGAAGATGGGCTTCGTGCCGGTCTTTTCAAATTCCTTGCCCTTGCGGCTGGTCGCCATGCCCAGTTGATACATTCGCCCACCCTCTTGCCGCGAACCGGTGTACCACATGGTGAACCGGTTGTTCTCTAGCGCAACGCACGGGGTGAGCAAATGCGTGTCGTCGAACTGCCCTTCGGCTCCCAGCCCGAGGATCGGCCCGGTTGTGTCCCGTATCCAGTGCTGCGGCTTCAGCCAACGCGCAACCGCATCGCTCGGCTGGCCGTTGGACTCGGCCTTCTCCGTGGCATGCGCCGTCCCACAGCAAACGGCTGCCGCAAGTAAGACGGGCGTGAATAGAGTCGTTGAGGACATCGACAATTCAACCTTTCGCGGGGGGCTCAATGAGACGCGGCGTGTACTTAGCTTGGCATACTTACCCTTCGTATACCGACCGGTCGGCCTGTTTTTCGCGATAGAAGTTGCTTGCAGGTGCAAGTTGTATTGGAGTTTTCCGCAGACTTCCCATTCGCTGGCTAAGGAACCTGCTTTATCCCCACCGGCGGTGTACGGGCCAGGTCGATTCGCTCTTGGAGCAAGTCGGATAGCTTCGCGACGGTTTCCGTGTGGTCGTCCCGGTTGGCGAGGTTGATCATCTCTTCGGGATCGGTCTGGTGGTCGTACAATTCGGCATTCGCTGGGTCACCTCCCCACTCCGTGTACCGGTAGCGGGCTGTGCGGATGCTGTAGGCGTTGCCTTTCTGGGTAAGACAAGCCTGCCGCGGTCGAGCGTGGGGGTCGTCGATGGCCGCCAGCAGGCTGACGCCCGACAGAAAGTCGGGTGGGTCCAGGCCGCACAGCTCGGCCAGCGTTGGGTAGAGGTCGACCATTTCGGCGGGCGCTGCGGTCGCGGTGGGCGAGATGCCGGGGCCGGCGATGATCAGTGGCACGCGCGCTGCATTCTCGAACAGCGTCGACTTCTTGTAGTGCCCGTGCTCGCCGAGGTGGTAACCGTGGTCAGAAGTGAACACGACGATCGTGTTCTCTTCGAGGCCGTTGGACTTCAATGCGGTGAGGATGCGGCCGACTTGAGTATCGGCCAGCGACACCGATGCGTAATAAGCTCGAATTGCCTCGCGGGCGACTGATGTGGGTGGAAGGTTTTTGGGAGTGAACGATACCGATCGCCGCGCACCCCGTGGTAATGTCTTGAGGTATCCTTGGGGCACCTCGGGCACTTCGATTTCTTCCACGTCGTACTTGTCGAAGTAGCTTTCCGGCGCGGCGTAGGGAGTATGGGGGCGGAACAGACCGACCGCCAGGAAGAACGGACGTTTCGACTTGGCGTAGCGTTTGATCTGCTCGATGGCTTCGGTCGCCGCGATACCGTCGGTTTGCTCTTCGGCCGATCCCTGAGAGACAATCCAGCTTACCTTGCCGCCCAATTCTTGCGGCCGCACCAGCGCGCTGGTAAGCCCCTCGTCGACGTCGCACCCGCGTGGGTTAATGGTGTAGTCCCACGAGTCGGGATCGTCATGCCCGGCGGTGCCGATGTGGGTGGGCACGTTGTAGTGATAGACTTTTCCAATGCGAGTCGCGAAGTAGCCGCTGCGGCGAAACAGCTGCGGCATCGCGACCACGTCGGGAAGATGCTCGCGAATGCGAATGCGGTTGCCGCGCACGAGCGTCTGATCGGGGTAGAGCCCCGTCATGAACGACGCTCGACTCGGCCCGCAGAGCGGGAACTGGCAATACGCCCGATCGAACCGCACACCTCGGCTGGCCAGCCGGTCGATATTCGGCGACTGGACCAAGCGATGGCCGTAGCAGCCGAGGTCGCAGTTCAGGTCGTCGCAGATGAGAAAGAGGACGTTCGGTTTGGCGTCGGCGGCGTGGCTGGCATCGCCGAAGGCTAGTAGAACGGTGGTTGCGAGGATGCGCAGGATGAGGTGCATGCATTGGAAGAACATGGTGCCAGTTTAGCAGTCGGTGTCCAAAAATCGCCGTAGAAACCGCCCATGGATTTGGTCTAATGGGGATGAAGGGGCGCGTTGCGGAGTAGGGCGAATACGGGTCGCCATCCGGCGCGTCACCAACCCCTCAGGGGTTTTGCCCCACCTGCGGTTAACCGGGGCCCAAAACCCCCTGAGCGTTGGAAACGCACCCCGTCGCAACTAACCAATTGGTAAGGACTTACGAATTCGCCTCGATCCCGCACGGCGAGGGTTTTGGGCCAATGGTTCGATAACTCGTCACGCCCAGTTGGGGCAAAACTCCAAGGTGTTGGGAAGTAACGAGTTACAGCAATGGGTTTTGGGCCAGGTGGGTCAAAACTGGACCAAAACTCCAGGCGTGGTTCGCCAATTGACCTTGGCCGCCCGCTCGGATAGCTTACAGGGCTCGCCACGACGATCGGCCCGCGTGGGGAGTGTACGTAAATCCTGGCCGAATAACGACCTAACGTCGGACGCCCAGCTGGCAGCACGAATCCCCTCTGTGTGGGGGGCGTCACGCCGCGGGGACTTAGCCGGTGTGCCCTTTGTTTGGAGACAACACGTGTCGACCCTCGTTACCGAATTGGTGGAAGCCGGCGTTCATTACGGCCACCGTGCCAGCCGCTGGAACCCCAAGATGCGGCCGTACATCTACGCCCGCAAGAACCTGATCCACATTATCGATGTTCGCGAGACCATTCGCGGACTGCTGCGGGCGAAGAAGTACCTGCAACAGGTTTCCAGCCGCAACGGTTTGATCCTGTTCGTCGGCACCAAGCGGCAAGCGGCCGAGGCCATCGAGCGCGAAGCATCGCGTTGCGGCATGCCTTACGTGAACGACCGCTGGTTGGGTGGCACGCTCACCAACTTCCGCACCATTCGCAATCGCATGACGCGTCTGGAAGAACTCGAAGGGCTGAAGAACAGCGACGAGTTCAACGCTTACTCGAAGAAGATGCAGTCGTCGCTGAACCGCGAGTACCGCAAGATGTACCGCAACCTGAACGGCATGCGATCCATGAGCCGGTTGCCGGAGTGCCTGGTGGTGGTCGACCCGAAGAAGGAAAAGAACGCAGTTCGCGAAGCGGGTGCTCTCGGCATTGCAACGGTTTCATTGATCGACACCGACTGCGATCCCGACAAGGTCGACCTGCCGATTCCCGGCAACGACGACAGCATGCGTTCGATCGAATTGATCACCAAGCTGCTGGCCGACGCCGTGGCCGCTGGTAAGGCTCAAGCCGCGATCGATTCGCAGCAGCAACGCGAAGGTAGCGACGCTCCGGCATCGCCCAGCGCGGAAGAGGAAGCCGCCGAGAAGGCCGCTGCAGACGCTTAATTCAGCGAGCGTCCCTAGAGATATCGAATTTTACGGAGGCAGGTGTGCCTCCGCTATTACACCGAAGCAAGAAACCTCGCGTTTGTGCGAGTTAACCCAGGAGGCAACCAGACCAATGGCCGATATTACTGCCGCCATGGTAAAGGAACTGCGTGAGCAGACGCAGCTTCCGATGATGAAGTGCAAAAAGGCCCTGCAGGACGCCAACGGCGACATGGAGGCTGCCAAGGATGCCCTGCGTAAAGAGGGCGAGAAGTTCATCGATGGTCGCGGCGACCGCACCACCGAAGAGGGTCGCATCGCCATCTACACCGATGTGGAGAAGGGCCCCTGCGCGATAATTGAGTTGCAGGTGGAGTCGGCCCCTGTGGCTGGCAACGAAGAGGTCATCGCCCTGGCGAACGACCTGGCCAAGCAACTCGCAACTGGCCCCGGTGCCGCGACGCCCGACGAACTGTGGGAACAACCTTCACCGAGCAAGCCAGGCCAGTCGCTTAAGCAGGTGCGTGACGAGATCGTGAACAAGATTCGCGAAGTGTTCCGCCTGCCGCGGATCCTGCGCATCGACACGCCTTGTGGCGGCTACGTGCATCACGACGCCAAGACCGGTGTACTGCTGCAGGTCGAAGGCGGCGACGCCGACATCGCCAAGGACATCAGCATGCACGTCGCGGCGATGAAGCCGAAGGCGGCGACAAAGGACGAACTCGATCCTGCAATGATCGATGCCGAGAAGCAGATCCAGATCGAACGGGCCCGCAGCGAAGGCAAGCCGGAGAACATCATCGAAAAGATGATCGAAGGCCGCATGCGCAACTTCTACGCCGAGCACGTGCTGGAAGAGCAACCGTTCGTGAAGGACGACAAACAAACGGTGTCTGCGGTGGCCAAAGCGGCCGGCATGAAGGTCAAGAGTTTCACGCTCTGGAAAGTGGGCGAGACCTCAGCAGCCGAGGCCGAACCGGCAGCCGCCAGCTAAGCCAAGCAACACGAAGCCCCCGCCAAGAAACGGCGGGGGCTTTTTTATGGGGGGTGAGATTACCATAACGCTTTGCAGTACGAGCCAATGTCCGAACCAAAATACAAGCGGCTGATCCTCAAGCTCTCGGGCGAGAGCTTCGCTCCCTCTGGCGAGCGCGGCATCAGCATGAACGAAGTGGTGCACATCGCCCGACAGACGATCAAGGCCAAAGAGCAGGGCGTGGAGATCGCCATCGTGATCGGCGGTGGCAACATCCTCCGCGGCGCCCAGTTCACTGCTGGCAACAACACCATCCACGAAGCGACCGCCCACTACATGGGCATGTTGGCCACCGTGATCAACGGCCTGGCGCTGCAAGACGCGCTGGAGTCGCTGGGCTGCGAGACGCGGTTGATGAGCGCCATCAAGATGGATGGCGTGGCCGAGCCGTTCATCCGCCGCCGCGCGAAGCGCCACTTGGAGAAAGGGCGGATCGTGATCCTCGCGGCCGGCACGGGGGCACCGTTCGTCACGACCGACACGGCCGCCGCGCAAAAGGCCTTGGAGCTGGACGCCGACATCCTGATGAAAGCCACCCGCGTCGATGGTGTCTACACGGCCGACCCCGAGAAGGACCCCGACGCCGAGCTGTATCACGAGCTGACCTACAGCGAAGTGCAAGAGCAGGGCCTCCGCGTGATGGACCCCACGGCCATCGCCCATTGCATGGAACACAATTTGCCCATCCTGGTTTTCAACTACCGCACCGATGGCAACATCGAACGTGCGGTGCGCGGCGAAACCTTGGGTACACGCGTTGGGTGCTAATAGCGGCTTATATGAATCAGTCGCGGATTTGCGCTGATGGAAGCGGATATTCGCGGATTGTTCACTTTTTCCACTCAGTTTTGACCTTCAGCATTGAAAAGAGGTTAGGCGGTACGAGAGCCAGATGAGACGATGTCTGGCGTTAGTGCTTTCCGGATCCGCGTCGATCAGCACTGATCCGCGACCATCCGCGTCGAATTCTGTCCGCCACGCCCCGATACTCACAAGGAGCCCGTTATGGATGTCGACGAAGTCACCATGGACGCCGAAGAGCGGATGGAAAAGGCCGTGGCCAAGTTGAAGAACGACCTGACGGGCATTCGCACCGGTCGGGCGACGCCCGGCTTGGTCGACTCGCTGCGGATCGACGCCTATGGTTCGCCCACGCCGCTCAAGCAGATCGCGAGCGTCAGCGCGCCGGAGCCGCAGCAACTGGTGATCCGTCCGTTCGATCCCTCGGTAATGAAGGACATCGAAAAGGGCATCATCGCCAGCGACCTGGGCCTCGCTCCGCAGAACGACGGCAAGGTGATCCGCCTGAACATTCCCCCGCTCTCGGGCGACGTGCGGAAGAAGATGGTCTCGCGCACGAAGGAACTGGCCGAAGATGCAAAGATCGCCATCCGCAACGTCCGCCGCGACGCCAACAAGGCGCTCGACCAGGGCGCGAAAGACAAAGAAATCGGCGAAGACATTCGCGATTCGGTGAAGGAAGAAGTGCAGGAACTCACCAAGAAGTACGAAGGCGAAGTGGAAGCCGCCGCAAAGGCCAAGGAGTCGGAGGTGATGGAGGACTGATTTTTTAAAGGGGGGATTCGATGCTCAAGTGGATTCTGTGTATCGCAGGGGCAATCGCTTTGGTAGTGATTGGTTTCGCGGTTTATTGGGCGGTCCAGCCGTCCAAGGTTACTGCGGTAGCCAGGTTCTTTGTCTACGACAAGCGCCCAACGCTTTTTTCTCGCGCGGACGCCTACACCGACTCGGACTATCCGAACGAACTGCAGATCCGTCGCTATCACGCCACACTCGTCGAAAGGCTGACGGGTGGCCAGGTGATTCGTAGTGCCATAAATCACCCCGAAATGCAAAAGGTTGCGTTCCTAAGGGCCGTTGACGATCCGTACGAATGGTTGTGTGATCACTTGGAGGCCGAGTTCGAAAACGACTCAGATATTCTTGTGTTGCGTCTGGAGGGCAACGAGTCTGAAGCGGAGCAGTTGGAAACCGTGGTGCGACTCGTCTCTGATGCATTCACGGACCGACTGGAGGAAACAGAGAGAATCCACTTAAGCAAAGACATCGACAAGTTGGAATCCGAACGAGGTCGAGTACTCAAAGAAATCAGGGTCGAGTTGGCTGAACTTGAAAAGTACCGCACAAATAGTGGCGAAGGGAGTTCGGACTATGTGGAAACTGAAGTGCGCGAGCACCAGTTGCAGACCCAGTTTGAATTGCTCGACCAATTAAGCAAAGGAATCAAAGAGCGTGAGTTCGATTTGCAAGCCGAGCCGCGGGTCATGCTTGTTGAAGATGCCTACATAGAGTCTGAGGAGTAACGCTGGATACACGACGTTCGCCTAAGGGGGGGATCATGCGTTTCTTTCGATTTCGGATCATCAGCCTGCTGGTATTGATGGCTTTGGCGGCCGGGGTTTTGGCGTGGTTGGTGCAGCCCAAGATGGTGACTGCCAAGGCGAGCTTCTTGATTCCCAGTGGACGGACCTACATCGAGTCCCTGCTCGCGCCCGACGCCCCGCCGCTTACCGAACGCCAAATCACCACCAAACGCGAGACGGCCAGGGTGATGGTGATCAGCCCCATGGTGATTCGCGCGGCGCTGGGCAAGCTCAGCAACGCAAAGACGTTCTTGAAGAACGTCGACGATCCGGAGCAGTGGTTAATCGATCACCTAACTGCCGAGTTCGACAGCGACAGCGACATACTGGATGTCCGGCTGGAGGGCCGTCAAGAATTCGAAACGGATCTCATCGTGATCGTCGATTCGGTTTGCGACGCCTACTCGGAAGTATGCGTGAGATCGGACCGAATTGAGCGAATGAAGGTGCGAGATGCCTTGAGGGTTACCCGTGCCAGAGCCATGGATGGACTGCGGGAAAAGATGGCCGAACTGGAAGAGCTGAAACGCCGGGAGGGCGATTCGGTGGAGAAAGCGGTTGAGATGCAGCTGCGTCAGGGCGAGATCGAAGCGCTCATTGCGAGTTGTTACGACTTATCCAGGGCCGTCGAGCGGCAGGATCTGCAGATGGACCCGAGTATGAGCTATGACTCGATCCAGTTGGTCGAGCGTGCCTATATCGAAGATGAATGAATGTGCTAGCACTGGCGCAGAACTCCTCTTGCTGGTGCTTGGGTGGGCTGCTACTTTCCGCGCCCCCAGAAATCAACGTGCGCGCGAGTCGTCGAGCAAAGGACCGCTCGAATTGCGTCGCACAGCCTGCCGTTACTATTGGTTTACGGAGAAACCATCATGGCCCGCCGGAATGCAGAGAAAACCCCGACCTACCACAGCCCTCGCCGTTGGATGTGGATGATTGCCAGCGCCAGCGTGGTGCTGAGCATCGCCGTGATGTGCCGGCAGTTCATGGGCGCGAGCGAAGCGGAAGCCCAAACTACCGCGCAGGTCGATTCCAACGTCCAACCGACTTCGGCCACGGCGCGTCCGTACCAACCACCTAAGCACGATGTGATGGCCATCGTCAACGGCGAAGACATCAGCCGCCCCGACTTGGAGAAGGCTTGTGCCGAGCGATTCGGCGAGGACGTGCTCGAGGCAATGGTCAACAAGCGATTGATCATGCACCACTGCAAGAAGCGGGGCATTACGATCACCGAGCAGGACGTTGATGAGGAGCTCGACCGCATCGCCAAACGCTTCAAGCTCAGCCGCCAGCACTACCTGGAGTTGCTGCAGAACGAGCGTGGCGTGAAAGAGCAGGAATACAAACGCGACATCCTGTGGCCGACCATCGCCCTGCGTAAGCTGGCCGCGGCGGAACTGGTGGTGACCGATGAGGAGCTACGCAAGGAGTACGAAAGCCTGTATGGCGAGAGCGTGCGGGTGCGAATCATCGTGGTGCAGAACGGTCCCAAGGCCCAAAAGCTGCATCAACAACTGCTGGCCAATCCCAACGACTTCGCCGCCGTGGCGATGAGTGAGTCGATCGACGTGAACAGCGCCCCGATCGGCGGCTTGATTCAGCCCATCCGCCGGCACGTCGGCGACCCTGGCATCGAGCAGGCGGCGTTTTCGCTCTCGGCGGGTCAGATCTCGCAGATCATTCCCATCGGCGACCAGTTCGCGATCCTCAAGTGCGAAGGTCGGAATGAGGCACGCCCTGTAAGCTTTGCCTCGGTAAGGACCCAGCTGGAAGAAGGCATTCGCGATGGCAAGCTTCGCGATGCAGCCAGCGAGAAGTTCAAGGAATTCCAAGACGCCGCGACGGTGCAAAACGTATTCAATGACGCCGAACTTAGTCAGCGGATGCCAGGCGTTGTAGCGTTGGTGAACGGCGACAAGGTGACGCTCGACGAACTAAGCAAAGAGGCCTTCCTGCGTCACGGTCAGGAGGTGCTCAACCTGGAGATTGGGCATAAGCTGCTGGAGCAAGCTTTGAAGAGGGCCGGCAAGACGGTTACTCAACAGGACCTGAACGCCGAGGTCGCCCACGCGGCGAAGCTCGCTGGCGTGGTGGACGAGCAAGGCCAGCCCGACATTCAGAAGTGGATCAAACTAACCACCGAAGAGCAGAACGTCAGCTACAAGCTCTATATCCGCGACTCGGTCTGGCCTAGCGCGGCGCTGAAGAAGCTGACCGCCGGCCAGGTGAAGGTCACACAGGAAGACATGCAGAAGAGCTACGAAGCCAACTATGGCGTGCGGGTTCGTTGCCGTGCAATCGTGCTGGCCAACATGCGTCGCGCTCAGGAAGTGTGGGAGAAGGCTCGGGCCAACCCGTCGCTCGACTACTTCGGCGACCTGGCGACCGAGTACTCCATTGAGCCGACCAGCAAAGCGCTGCGTGGCGAGGTGCCGCCTATCCGCCTGCACGGCGGCCAGCCACAGCTCGAAAAGGTGGCATTCGAACTCACCGAGAACGATCCGCCTCGCATTGTGCAACTCGGCGACAAGTTCGTGGTTCTCAAGTTCGAAGAACGAACCCAACCGGAGAAGATCGAGCCCGAAGCGGTCCGCAAGATCCTGATGCAGGACATCATGGAGAAGAAGCTCCGCGTGGCGATGGGCACTCGGTATGACGAGATCTACCGCAACGCCCGCATCGACAACTACCTGGCGGGCACCACGCAAGCGCCGACTCCCAAGGGCACGCCGCAGCAGCAGCGTGCGGGTACCGCGCCGCGTCGCGACACGGCCGTGCAACCTGCCTCGGCGCAGCAACGCTAGGCTTCGCTGCAACTCGACAATCGAGCCGAGCCGCGACATTCCGGGCGGAGGTCGCGGCTCGTGCTATGTACCGGCGGAATCGAGCGCGTTTTCGGGCACCTTCGCGCATTTGGCTCTAGCGCGATACAATCGGCGCTACCAAGAGCGCCATCACTGCGGGCACCCGTTTGCCCGCCCTTCATACATTGCCCGAGACAACAAAGGAGCCCTCGATGTCCATTAGCCCCGCCGATATGCAATCGTGGTGCGAAACCGTGGTAGAAGGCCGTGCGGCCGCCCCTGACTTGACGCTGCAAGACTACCTGAAGGCCGTTCCGCGGATGGACACTCTGTCCGACGTGCCCAGCGGCACCGTGGTGCTGGTGCGCGGCGACGTGGACGCCAAGCCGGGCGATGCGATCGGCAAAGGCGACATCCGCTTGCGTTCGATGGTCGACACGCTGAAGTTCGGCCAGGAGCGGGGCTGGAAGCAGGTGATCTTCGGGCACATCGGCCGCGACCCCGAGAAGAGCCTCGACAAGGTGGCGAAGCGCATCGGCGAGCTGCTGGGTTGCGAAGTGCCGCTGGTGGGCGACTGGCTGGACGAAGAGACGCTCTCGATTAAGCCCGAGGCAACTCAGGCCATCGAGGCGATGGAGCCGGGCGGGGTGCTCGTGCTGGAGAACACTCGCAAGTACGGCATCGAGCGCGTGTTGTGGAAAGCCAAAAAGGATGATGTTCCCGGACTGGCGCCCAAGTTGGCGAAGTTCGCCAACGAGTGCGCCGAGAAGATCGGCAGCGTGTACGTGCACGAAGCATTCAGCGCCGGCTCGCTCGACGCTTCGAGCGTCGCCGTGCCCGCCGCGATGGATCGCGTGGCGCTCGGCAAGTACGCGGCCGGCGAGTTCGACGGCCCCATGCAGAAGTGCCTGCAAGCGACGCTGGCCGTGTTCAGCGGTATCAAGATCGACAAGCTGGACGACATGGAAGCGATGATCGCCCGCGGTTCGATCAAGCAGATTTTTGCCTCGGGCAGCCTGGCGATGGCCATTCGCAAGGCGATTGGCCAATTGGACGACGTACCAGTTTCGCTCGGTGCGGCGGAAGATCCGGCCAACAGCGGCGAACCGTGGTTCATTCCCGACGACCGCATCGCCCAAGCTCGGGAGATCGTCTCCGACGGACGCGGCAAGGGAATCACGTTCACCGTGCCGTGCGACTCGATCACGGAGAACGGAGAGGCCAAGGACACGTTGGCGCCCAACGACCAGGCGCTCGACATCGGGCCGAAGTCGATTGAACACTTCCACAATGCCGTGGGAGCTTTCATCGAGAAGCACGGCGCCGGTGCCGTGGCGTTCCACAACGGCGTGTTCGGCGTGTTCGAAGATCCCCGCTTCGAGACCGGCACCAAGGAGTGGATCCCCGAACTGCGGCGGATGAAGGAAGCAGGCGTCGAGGTGTACGTCGGCGGCGGCGAGGGCGGCAAGGCCCTCGAGAAGTACGGCCAGCCCGACTGGGTGACCCACACGTTCACCGCCGGCGGTACCGTGCTCAACGCTTTGGGCAGCGAGCCAGTGCCGTACCTGGTGGCGCTGCGGCTGGCGGCCAAGTAACCGCTTGGCATGCCACTTGCTCCTGAAGTGATGACGCGTTACATCCACCAAGGGGTCGAACATGCCAGCAGCCGACGGATCGCCAGAAGGCCTCGCCGAGGTCGTCGATCAGTTTGAAGAGAAGGCCAAAGACGAGGACGAAACGGTCACCGTGCGCGAGGCGCTCGATGCTTTCGAAGGCCGTACGTTTGGTCCTTTGTTGATCCTGCCCGCGCTGGTCGCCCTCGCACCACCTTTGGGCATGATTCCTGGTGTCCCGACGACCATGGGGGTGATTGTCATCCTGATCGCGGGACAGTATCTCGCTGGCCGCACCCACCCGTGGGTGCCCGCGTTCATCGGCGAGCGGAGCGTCAATCGCGACAAGGTGCTCAAGGCTGCCAGTAAGAGTCGACCATGGGCCAAGTGGGTCGATGGTTTTATCGGCAAGCGGTTGCAGGTACTGGTTGAAGGGCCAATGGAGCACGTGGTCGCAGGACTGTGCATTTTGTTGGCGCTCACTATGCCGGTGGCCGAACTGCTCCCAGGTCTGGCCGCCGTGCCGGCCGCCGCGATCTTGTTCCTGGGCCTGGCGATTACCGCGAGAGACGGGCTATTGGGATTGTTGGGAATTCTGATCTCGGTGGGCGGTCTCGGCTACTTGATCTACAAGCTGTTGGTTTGACGACTTGCGCGGAGTCCTCCGAAACCAAGTTACTTCGATGCCACTCCACTTTGCCAACGATAGCAGAGGCGATGCTGTCAAAACGATGGCGAAGCCAGCACCAAGCAATCCAAGAGTCAACCAATCGTCCGATATTCCCAGCATGCCACAGAGCATGAACAGAATCATAAATGTGATGGCTGGAAAGACGACTGAGTGATCTGGGTGGGTGGAAGGCCGTGATCCAAGGGCTGCCGCCACCAGCATGGCCAGGGCGATCCCTATTCCACAGCCAGCCGCAATCGTCTCCCGAGGCCATCGCGAGTAAGTGCCGGTTGCCAAGGCCATGAACACGGCAACCAAGAAGGTCAGGATTAGTAGTGAATTCAACGTAAATCGCATCGGCGACTCATAGTACCTGCTTCATGACGTCTTCCGCTTCATCGCAAAGTTGCTTGGCTTCGTGGGCGGTGGGGGCTTCGGCGAAGATGCGGACGATCGGCTCGGTGTTGCTGGCTCGCACCAGCAGCCAGCGGTCGTTCCAGTCGAGTCGCAAACCGTCCATCATGTCGGGCTTGGCTGCGTGGAAGTGGGCTTCGAGCTTGAACGTGGCCGTGGCCACCGCCTCGGCGGGCATGGCGACTTTGGATTTGTGGATCGCATAGTGAGGCAACTCGTCGACCATCTTGCTGATCGGTTGCTCCCGCTCGGCCATCGCGTCGAGCACCAGGGCCATGCCCACCATGCTGTCGCGAACACCAATGACCTTGGGATGGATGACGCCGCCGTTGCCTTCGCCGCCGATCACAGCTTCTTCGTGCAGCATCTTGTCGACCACGTTCGCCTCGCCGACGGCCGAGCGATGGTAAGCGACGCCGTACTTCTCTGCGAGGTCTTGCGTCATGCGGCTGGTCGAGCAATTGGTGACCACCGGACCCGGCGTGTGGCGCAGCACGTGATCGACGGCCAGGCCCAGGGTGTACTCCTCGCCCACGTACCGTCCGGCTTCGTCGATAATCGCCAGGCGATCCGCGTCGGGGTCCTGGCAGAAGCCGATAGCGACTTTCTCTTTGGCGACACGCTCGCAGATCTGCTGCAGGTTGCCGGCCGTTGGCTCGGGTGTGTGGATGAACGTGCCGGTCGGTTCGGCGCCGAGGTGAATCGTCTCGCAGCCGAGTTTCTGCAGCAAGTGACTGCCGGCGACACCACCAGCGCCGTGGTTGGAATCCAACAGCACCCGGAAGCGGTGGGAGCGAATGCGTTCTACATCGACCAGCGGCTCGATCAAATCCCAGTGGGCTCGGGCGCTGGTGGAGTTGGCCAGGTCTTCGGTTTCGCCGATCTGATCATAGGGAGCCCAGCGAATCTCGTTGGTTTCGAATCGGCGCCGCACGTGCTCGCCTTCATCGGCGGGGATCACGCGGCCGTCGGGGCCGAACAGCTTGATGCCGTTGTACTCGGCCGGGTTGTGGCTGGCCGAGATCTGCACGCCGCCCACGCAGTGGTAGTGACGCACCAGTATGCCGGTGGTCGGCGTGGCGCACGGGCCGGCGTCGATCACCATGTGCCCGGTGGCCACCAGGGCCGCACGGGCCGTCTCGATAAGCATCGGCCCGGTTGACCGGCCGTCGTACGACAGCATCACCGGGCCGCGGGGCAGGCCCGTGGCGAACGCTGCCAGGTAGCGGGCCGCCACGTCGGGCGTAAGCGTCTCGCCTACGATGCCACGGAGTCCGGAAACACTGATGATGAGCTGAGACATGCGACCGCTTGTTCGTTCGAGTTCGGACACCGAAGCAGAAGGAGGAGCGTTGCCGCGAACCGCTTGTGGGTGCCTATAATGGGGGAATGAGTGAAAAACGCTCCAGCCATCGACGTGATTTTCTCACGGGACGCTCCGCAGGCCAAGTGGCGGGCGACGCCCTGGTCCGCGCGGCGGGCCACATTGCCGAGTTTGCCGACGCCCTCTTGCCCGCGGAACTCTCGACCGAAGCCTCGCAGCCAGCTGCATACGTGGTGACGCTCAAGCGCCGGGCCATGGCCTGCGACTTCGAAGTCCGGCTGAACGCCAACCGCGCCAGCCAGTCGACCCAGTCGGCAACCGCCATGCGAGCGCTCGACCTGGTGGACGAGTTGGAAACGCAGATGACCGTTTACCGCGAGTCGAGCGAGGTCATCGACATCAACCACCAGGCGGCCAGCGACTGGGTGGAAGTGGAGCCACGTTTGTTCGAAGTGCTGCAGGTGGCGGATCGGCTGTTCCAGGAAACCGACGGGGCGCTGGATATCACCGGCGGACCGCTTTCCCGCGTGTGGGGATTCGATCGCCGGCAGGGTCGACTGCCAAGCGAGGAGGAGATCGAAGCGGCTCGCGCGCTGGTGGGTTGGCAGCACGTGAAGCTCGACACAGAGCGACACGCGATTCGGTTCGACAAGCCGGGCGTCGAGATCAACCTCAACAGCATTGGCAAAGGTTACGCGCTCGATCGCGCCGCCGAGTTGCTACTGGACGACCAGGTTGAGAACTTCTCGATGCATGGCGGGCGGAGTTCGTTGATCGCGCGCGGCCACCGAACCGGCGAACGTGGCTGGACTGTCCGCTTGCGCCATCCGCTGCGACCGCAGCAAGTGGTCGCCGAGTTTGTGCTGGTCGATCAGGCGCTCTCAACTTCGGGATCGGCGACCCAGTCGTTTGTGCTCGGCGGCCGGCGTTACGGCCACTTGATCGATCCTCGCACTGGTTGGCCCGCCGAAGCGATGCACTCGGCCACCGTGACCGCGCCCACCGCCGCGCTGGCCGACGCGCTTTCCACCGCCTTCTACGTGATGGGCGAGGAGCAAGTGGCCGCGTACTGCGAGGCCCACCCGGAAGTCCAAGCGGTATTGGTGCTGCCGGCCGAACGAGGCGAAGTCCGCCTGCGGACATTCAACCTGGGCGAAGAGTCGACCGCTAGATGATCGGCCCTTTCCCATCCGCGCGTCGCCATGACGAGAGCTGCGCGAGGTGGAACGCAAAGTGCGAAGTCAGACCGTGCGAGGTGAGGTCGCCCACGGTGCTGATGGGCGTATCGCTTAAGAGTTCGAATCCATGTGGTTGCGCGAGTCGCTCCGCTGGCGTGGCGGCCGCCAGCTCGCACACCTTGGGATAGGCGGTGTGAATTATCTCGACCAGCTCGTCCTTGGCGAACCGCCCGGCGTCGGCCACTTCGTCGCTGGAGCCAGGTCCGAAAATCGGCATCCACTCGGGGTGCTCGAGCGCCCCGCCCAAAAGCATCTGCCCCATCTCGCCGACGATGGCCAAGTGACCGAGAATCCACACTGGCGGATGCCCACCACCGGGGCCCCGCTCGGCGATGCGATCAGCCGGAATGTCGGCCACGATCTGATCGAAGTACCCCATCAAGAACTGGTTCAGGTGCGTTTCGTGCTCGAACATGCTTCCTCATTCGGTTGTTGTTACTCCAAATCCCACCACCACTCACCGGCGGCCAGTTCGGGCGGCGCCTGGTTGCGATGATAGTCCAGCTTTTCTGAAGGCGTTGTATGCTTGGCCAGCACGCCGTGGCTGTCGACCCACACGCCGCCGCTCACCGCGGCGAGAATCTTGGTTTTCTTTACCACGCGATGGTTCGCGATGGTATCGACCTCGCGCGGCGCGAAGTAATTGGGCAGCGGCAGATGCTCGTCGTTCAAAAACAGCACGGGTTGCCAGCCCGCTGTGGCATACAGGTCCTGGGCGTCGAGCATCGCCGCGACGATCGCCAGGTCGAACAGATTGCGAAGCTCGCCGTACACGGGATACTTCTGGGCCAGCTTGCCAAACTCGCTGGTGAACTGGTGAGCGAACTGCTGCGTCGCTTCGTCGGCCTTGCCCGTGTGAACGCGCTCGCCCCGCTTGGTGAGCATCTCGTTTTCGCTCAGCACTTCCACGCCCTGACCGACCAGCTCGTAGCCGGTGCCCTCGGAGTTGCGTGCGATGCCATTGTAATTGGCCGAGAACCACCAGCGCAGCACGCTCAGCGGTTGCTCGCCTTGCTTCTCGCGAACCACCGTGTCGAGGTAGCTATCCACGCCAGGCACACCGTCTTCCAGGCCGATGCCAACTCGCTTCATGTGATGATCGGCCTTCACCAGCACGTGGGCGGCGTGGGTGCCGGGATCGAGCCCGAACACTTCGATGTCCTGGCGGCCCATCGTCTTGCGGATCTCTTCCAGCCACTTCTCGCGTGCCCGTCGGCCCGGCGGCAGTGGCTTGGCGGCCGATTGCTGCAGGTAGTCTTGCGTCGCCGCCAAATTGTCCTGGCGCGGAGTGATCGAACACCCGAACGCTTTGTTGTCGGCCGATCGTTCGCGGCGCAGCAAGGTGAGCAAATCGTCGAGCCGCACCACGGGCGTGCCATCGTCGGTCGACACCAAGCGGTGCTCCGCGTCGAGTCGCCAGTCGCCCGCTGGGCCGGCGAGCACCACGTCGCCGATCTCGGGATAGATGAAGACGTACTCCACTCGCTTCAATCCGGCGAGCACCAGCATCGACTCGTCGAGTGGCTTCCCGTCGCGCAGGGCAAAGTAGATTGCCGCTTCCAGCCGCGGCAACGAGACGCACCGCAGCTTGGCCGACTCGCGGGGGTTGGCCGACTCGACCTTGTCCGGCACGTTGGGCACTTCGAGCGACGTGAGTTTCACCTCGCCTCGTTCCTCGTACTCGCGCAACAACCCGGCCGCATCGACCCACACGCCGCCCGGGAACGGACGAATTTCTGCCTCGGGCCCGCCGTTTTCGACCCACGAATCGGAGGCCACCGTGGAGATGATCAAGTCGATCAGCGAATCGAAGTCGGCATTGGCCGCTCCACCGGGGAAGCCATTGCCCTGGTTCTGCTGTCCTTGCCCAGCGCCGTTGAAGAGCCCGTTCTGCTGCCCTCCCAGTCGCCCGAAGAGTCCGCCAGCTCCGTTCGGGTCGTTGGGCCGGGGGATGAATGCGTTGGGTTGGGCGTTCGCTGCGGAAACCGAAAGCGCGGTAACGATCAACAGCGACAACACCTGGGCGGCAGCACGAATGCGAGACATAGCTCACTCCTTGGCTGGGTAAGACGACCTTTGGCAAGAGACCAGTTCGGCAGCCGGTTCGCCTGTAGTGTCCCCGATTATTCCACAAACGGCACCCCGCTGCTGCGCAGCGGCCGCATCTGGGGCGGAAAATCCCGAAAAATGAGGCATTGCTGGGGCGGTTTCCGCGTTGGGGTTGCCACGCAACGAGCCGGAGCGTAGCGTTCATAGGGACCTGCCCCTCCGTTTTTCCCAGTGTTAAGCTTGCCAAGCCATGAGAAACTACGTCGTCTGCCTGCCACTGGTTGCCCTGATCGGCTGCGAGGCCACGCTTCCCATCGCCGAAGTTCCCACCGCCGTTCCTCCCGTTGTCACCGAAGCTGCCATGCCTGAGTCGAATTCCTCCGCCAAGAAGCTGTTTGAGAAGATCGAGAAGACCGAGGAGGAGTGGAAGAAGCATCTCTCGGAACACGAGTACCACGTACTCCGTGAGAAAGGCACCGAGCGCGCCTACACCGGAGAGTACGACAAGCATTTCGAGCATGGGGCCTATGCTTGTGCCGGTTGTGGGTTGGTGTTGTTTGAGTCGGAGACCAAGTTCGACAGCCGCTGTGGCTGGCCTGCGTTCTATGCCGCCAAGGCGGGGGATCGAGTTGTAGAGACTGCCGACCACTCGTTTGGCATGGTTCGTGTCGAAGTCACTTGCGCTCGCTGTGGCGGCCACCTCGGTCACGTGTTCGACGATGCTCCCGGTCAGCCGACCGGCCAGCGATTCTGTATCAACAGCGTGTCGCTCGACTTCATACCCAAGGCGAAGCTCAAAGCCGAACAGCTTGAGGTCGACGCGCCGCCGAAGCCTGCAGAGCCGGCTCCGCCCAAGGGCGAAGAATAACCAACTTGGGCAAGGTTTTCGGGGCACCGTGCTTCTCGGGCGACAACTTCCCGCTCGCCCCCCATATCGGGGTTCAACGAACGATTCGCCATGTCGCGGCGTACTACCAAAGTGCCAGGTTGTATAAACTGCCTGCATAGCTAGTACCAACACTCAAGACATACGGATATTACGATGACCAAACGATACTTGCTGCCCGCCGTGTGGATGCTGGCCGGCGCAATGGCCACGCTCGCGTACCTGAACCGCAACGCGCTGGAAACCGAAGTCCAGGCGCAGGCCGTGGCCGCGGCGACCACCAAGCAAGCCGCGTTTCCTGCTCGATCCCAGGCCCCCGTCGACCTCACGCCCGAGGAACTGGCTAACGTTCGCGTGTACGAAGTCGCAAATCGCAGCGTGGTGAACATCGACACGCAGACCGAGCAGGTCGATCCCTTCTTCATGCGCCGTTTGCAGGGAGCCGGTTCCGGTTCGGGTTCGGTGATCGACAAGCGAGGGCACATCCTGACCAACGCCCACGTGATCGAGAACGCCCGGGCGATTGAGGTCACGCTTGCCAGCGGGCAATCCTACCCGGCGGACCTGGTGGGGCAGGATCGCGAGCATGACGTCGCGGTACTCAAGATCAACGCTCCGGCCGATGAGTTGCATCCGCTGGAACTCGGTCGCAGCGACGGGCTGCGCGTCGGACAGCAAGTCTACGCCTTGGGCAATCCCTTCGGGCTCGAAGGCTCGCTCACCAAGGGCATCATCTCCAGCTTGAATCGCTCGATCGAAGGTCGCACCGGGCGGGAGATGAAGTCGCTGGTGCAAACCGACGCGGCCATGAACCCCGGGAACTCCGGCGGACCGCTGCTCGACACCCACGCCCGGATGGTCGGCATGAACGTAGCCATCGCCAGCCGCACCGGACAGAACACCGGCGTCGGCTTCGCCATTCCCGTAAACCGCATCGCCACGATCGTGCCCGAGCTGATCGAGCACGGCCGCATCGTCCGCCCCGATCACGGCATCATCGGTCTCCGCGAGTACACCGACGGCGGCGTGAAGATCGAAGCCATCCGCCCCGGCGGTCCCGCCGACAAGGCAGGCCTGAAAGCCATCGTGCAGATCGAGACCTTCCGCCAAGGCAACGCCGTGTACCGCTCGCGAACCTCCGACGCCGCGCGCGGCGACTGGCTGGTGGCCGTCGACGGAAAGAAGGTCGAAACCGCCAGCGACTTCCTGGCCATCATGGACGGCTACAACCCAGGCCAATCCGTCACGCTTACCATCGTCCGCGATGGCACCGAGCAGAACGTGAAAATGACGCTGGGTGAAGGCTGAGCTTCCAGTCACCGGTTTCCTCCATCCGCGGGCCGGGTCGTCCCCGGCCCCGGATGGATCAATTGGCACCACCTGCAGACTTGTTCTTAGCTTTCTCGCGGCGCTCGAGTTCCCGCCGCTGGTAGAGAAACTTTGCCAGATAGCCACCGAGCAGCGCAACGACGATGGCCTCGAGTCCGTCGATTATGTTGTAGAAGTTCGCCGACTGCTCGTGGTAGCGATCTAAGGCGATGGTGTTCGTGGGAGCTGGACCGAACAAGAACTCGTGGATCACAAACCCGGCTCGGCTGATGGCGGAGAATTTGAGCCACTTGGCTCCCCAGCCAAACACAGCGTAGCCAATCCAAAACGCCCGCTGAGCTCGCTGGCGGTAGATCATCGCGACCACCGCGCCCAGCAGGCTCAAGTTATACACCGACGCTGCAACCACGCGGGCAAACTCTGTACGACTGCCTAGCAGCGCACACGCGACCGCAATCGCTAGAACGACCAACAGCAGCGTGCGGAGGGAGAATTTCATCCTGGGATTGTAATACAACCAGGTCGATTGCGGAGCGATGCGTCTTTTTTCGGAAGTGGATGTTGGCAAATAGAGGGGACACACCGCATCCCATTCGTGCTACAATCCAACCCGGGCGTGTAGCGTGGGAGGGTGGCAGAGTCTCTACAGCAAAGCCATGCACCCGCGCGAAGACCCTTGTAACAGGCGTTGCATTGACTTGTCTTATCTAGGGGAGTACTGGTGGACGATCATATCGATGCGTCGAATCCGTTTGCAGCTTCGGTGTCTCCGGTTGGCAATCACTTTGAGGATCGGCAATCATCCGCGCTGCCTGGCTATGTGAAAGCTTGGGCCATCGTTGCGCTCGTCTTCTCGAGTCTGCGGGTGATTATGACAGCGCTCTCCGCCTTTGGAGCCTTGGTCGTCAAACCAGATAACCCGCTCTACCCCACCGTGGCATTCGAGGTGGCTTCCAACGCTGGATTTGCAATCTTTGGACTGATAGGTAACATCCTACTGCTGATGAAGAAGCCGATCTCGCTCATCTTCTGCAAGTTGATGGTCGTCATGGTGGTTCTCAACATCGGCGTTGGTATTTGGCAAGGCCTGATCCTGGTATCTCAAATCGTGGATCCGGCTCAGCAGATGGGCGGTTACGGCGGATTGGCTTTCACAGCCCTCATACGCGCCGTGTTGATCGGGTTCTATATCGCGGCGATCGTGAAAGCGCACGCCTACTTTGCGGAACGCGATTAGTCAGGCAACCGTTCTCGGGTGACTACCTTCGCGGTCCCTACAACTGGTCGGCGATGCCCTGGTAGATGCTCACCAGGTCGCCTCCGTCCAGGCCCAAGGCGGCTGTGTACTCGGCCAGGGCCGTGAAGAAGTCGCGCTTCGCGGCCACCAGGTCGGCGGCCGCCTCGGCGCGTTGTTGTTCGCGCAGGTTGAGTTGGAACAGCGTGCTTTGGCCTTCCTCGTACAGCCGATTCTCCGCCTCTTGCATGCGCTGGGCGAGTTCGACACTCTCCCGGTTCTGCTCGACTCGCTCTGCGGCAGCGATCACGGCGGCGCGGGCGACCTGCACTTCGACCACGATCTTGTCTTCCGCAAACTGAGTCTTGGCGCGAAGCTGCGCCTGCTTGCCGCGGACTTGCCGCACCTTGCCAAGGGCTTTGCGACGTTCGAGCGGAACGGACAAGGTGGCGATGGCGTTCAGTTCCAGCTCCGACTTGTCGTCGTCCTTGGTGGGAGCGCCGACGTCTTGCGCGACGAAGATGCCCGCGTCGACATCCGCGCGGGTTTCGTTCACTGCCTGGCGAGAGTCGACCGCGAGTTGGCGGCGGACGATCTCCAACTCGGCCAACTCTGGGCGGTTCGATATGGCCAACTCCAAGTCTTGCCCCAAGGTGGCTTCCTCCGGAACGCGGATCTCGGGGAAGCTGCTCTCCAAGCGATCGTCTACCAGCAGCGGCATGCCGGAATCGTCGCGGAAGTAGAGCGACAGTTTTGCGGCAGCCTGGGTGAGCTTCTGTTTGGCGGCCGTTAACTTGGCCTCCCGCGACACGATGATCCGGCGATTGTCGACGATGTCGATCTCTGCCTTTTCGCCCAATTCGACTTGCCGCTTGAGGTAGGTCGCGCGGTCGACGCCGAGTTTTAGCAAGCCTTCGGCGATCTTCAGATTTTCTCCTGCAGCGACCCACATCCAGTAGGCCTGGAGGCCATCGCGGACCGACAGGATGAGTTGCGAGCGAATGAACGGTTCCACGCGGTTCTGTTCGAGCTGCGCCCGCCACAGCGCGGCGCGGTTCGCGTCGATGGCCCAATCGCGGCCGATCGGCGCGAACAACGAGAGTTGAAACTCGCCTCCGTCGTTGGTTTCGCGTTCCTTGTACCACGGTTCGAACGATCCGCGCCCAATCTTGTAGCCAGCGCCGACCTGACCGCCCCACATCGTGTCGCGCTTGATGGTGTACTTGTGCCAGTTGTTTTCGTAGTAGTCCAGCGGCTGAGCATTGCTGTAGCCGTCGAGCTTGCGATCGAACGCCCCCCAGGCCGAGAGCTGCTCGCCCGACGCGATGATCCGGCTTGCTTCGGCTTGTCGCACGGCGGGGAAGTGGTTGCGGACCGAGGTGATGATCGCCAGCACCGAGGGGTCGCTGTTGGCTTGCGGCTCCGGTGGCGGTGTCTCGATGATCTCGGTGGACAACTCTCGCGGCTGCTGCAGTTTGGGACCAGCTTTCTCGCCAGCAGACGCCGCGGCCGGTTCGTCCTCGTAGGACGCCTGCGTCACTTCTGCTTCTTCCGTCTCTTCCACCGGTGGATTGCTAGCAGCGTGAATCGGCGCAGGGTTGCAGGCAAACTGCTGGCGCGGACTTCGACACCCGCCGGCTGCGACGCCGAGTGCTATCATCAGCAGAAGTTGCTTTGCCACGCGACTCAACGTGTTTACCCCCAAACCGCGCGCAGAACGCGGTGTTCTCCCCCAGGACGCCGTACGACTTGCGTTATCGGCATAACCCTACAGCGAGGGCCATGATGAGCGTCATAACCCGCAAACTCTAACAATCTGCGGATGGGCGCGGCGCTCGAGAGCTGAAATCGTTCTAGATCTTGATCTTTGGAGCCTTGGGCTTCTCGGCTTCCTCTTTCGATTTCAGCGCGGGCGGGAACCCGTTCATCCGCCGCCAAATCTCGTAACCCAGCGGAACCTGGTCGAGCAGCACCCAGCCGTTGGCCTGCACGCCCTGGCGCAGGTAAGGGTATTCGGGCCAAGGCTGGTCCTCTGGATCGGGCACCACGACCACGCGGAACTTACCCATGCCGTTGTCGGTGGGATCGACCAGCGCGACCTCCCCGCCAAAGGTGCCGACGGCCACCGAAGGCCAACCGGAGAACTGCACCGCCGGCCAGCCCTCGAACTGCAGCCGAACCTTTCGGCCCGGCGTGATGAGCGGCGCATCGTTCCCCGCCACCCAGATTTGCACGGCTGGCTGCTCGGTCTTCGGGACAATACGACAGAGCTGGTCGCCTGGCTTGACGATCGACGAAGAATCGAACACCGCCAGGTTCATGATGTAGCCGTCTCTGGGCGCGACGACCTCCTGTGTTCTTTGTACCGCAACCTTCCGCTGCTGGTCGAGCAGCTTCGACTGCTTTTGATTGATCTCCTCGGTGGTCTTGTTGATGTCGATATCCGCTTTCGCCACTTCGGCGCGCGCTTTCTCGAGTTGGGACAGCACCTTGTTGACTTTGGCACCCCACTCCTGGCGTATTGCTTCCCGCTCGTTCTTTTTGCCTTCGACTCCATTCGTGGCATTCTCGACTTCCTGCTCGGCGACGTTCACATAGGCATCGGCGTCGCGATACTTCTGCTCGGCTTCCTGTTGTTTGAGTTGTGACTCGATGCCTTCGTTGAACAGCGCGTTCTTTCGCTGGAAGTCGGCTTCGGCCTGGGCAAGCTTCGCCTTGGCGGCGATCAGCTTGTTTTGCTCCGCCGCTACTTTGTTCTCTGCCTGACTGACGAAGCGGTCGTACGCCTGGACCAATTGATCCTGCGCCGATCGCATCGCATCGAGTTCTTCTGTGGTGACGTCGACGATGCGAAGATTGTTGTTCTTCAGGTCGCGGGCGCGGTCCAGCCTTTCTTTCGCCACACGGAGTTCTGCTTCGGCATTGGCTAACTGCTGCTCTAGTCGTGGTAGATACTGGGAATCTTGATCCTCGATCCTAAACAGTAGTTGGCCTTTCTTGACGTAGGCATTTTCTTGCACCCCGGGGCCGCGTTCGGCAATACGTCCTTTCACGGGTGCTTGGACTGCTTGCGGGCGTTCCCATGGATCGAAGGCGATTACGTCTCCGCGACCTCGTATGGACTGTTGCCAAGGGGCAAACAGCATGGCCGCGATGATGGCGAACAACACCACCAGTAGAACCCTCCCCAGTCGGCGGACGAACCGAGCGGCGCGGGCGAGCCGCAGCGCCGGGAACATCTCCTCACTGTAGGCCATATCGCCCAGAACGTGAGAATTCGAGACATTTTTTGCGAGGTTGCTCATGGCAGAATCGTGTAGGAATTATGCGGCTTGGCGTTTGCGGAGCGTGAAGTGCCGGTCCAGACGATCGGCAATCGATCGCTTGGAGGTCAGCACGATCAAGGTCCAGCTGTGTTCCGATGACAACAAAGTGGCGAGCACCAAATCGACCAATTCGTCGGGCAGGCAGTCGAGCACACCATCGATCACCACCAGCTCCGGCTCGCCAGCGATCGCTCGGGCAATCATCAGCAGTCGCTGCTGGTTCGAGGAAAGCGGGGCACCAGTGGGTAGTAGCTTCTGGTCCATCCCGTCGGGTAGTTCCAGCACCGTGTCCAGCAGGCCAGTTTGTTCCAGGGTATTGCGTACATGGCTGCCGGTAATCGAGGGGCGTCCGAGACGGACGTTTTCCGTAACAGTGCCGTCGAAGATCTCGGTCTCGCCCACGACCGCTACGACCGACCTCAGAACATCGGTTCGCAGATCGCTTGGATCGTAGCCGCCGATTTCAAGGCGACCGGCCGCAGGCTGTTCCATACCGTACATCAAACGCGCTAGGGTCGACTTTCCGCTGCCGGCAGCTCCAATCACCGCGACGCGCTCGCCTGCACCGATCGCAGCCGAAAAGCCATGCCGCACCAGGCAGTCGCCGGAATTCGCTTTCAAGTCGGTTAGCTTTACCGGCAGACCTTCACGGGTCTTGAGGCTGCCAGTCAGGCCCGAAGGTTGCTCCACGTCCAGATCGAACAGGTATCCAAGCTTATCGACCGCAGCCACGAGGTCGTAGAAGCCTTCGAGGTGCTTTCCCAATTTCGCCAGCGAGGCCAAGATCACCGTGACGATCAGTTCGGCAGCGACGAGTTGGCCAAGCGACAACTGGCCTTGGATTACCAGCCAGCCGCCCACGCCTAGGAGCACTGTGCCAGCCACCGCTTGCAGACCTAGTGTGAACGCGATCTGCCGGAACAGAATTCGGAAATGCGATTGCCTCAATTTGAGGTACTTGGCGGACAGTTGGTTTGCTCTGTCGAAAGCGAATTCAGGACCACCATCTGCCTTGAACCCTCGCTGACAGCGTATGACTTCTTGAAACCACGCGGTGAGCTTGTACTTAAACTTCGACTCGTCGATCCCTGCTGCGATAGCTCCCCGGCCCAACACCACAAGGCCCACGCCGACAACCAGCACCAGCAGCAAGTCGAATCCAAGCAACCAAGGGTGATAGAAGGCCAGAACGGTCATTCCGATGAGCGTCGCCAGAAGGATACTCACTCCGTCGAGAAGCAAGTTAGCAACGACCTTCTGTAGCGTCGCAACGTCAAGAAAGCGGTTGACTAGTTCGGGGCCGTAGCTGCCAGCGAGCGAACTCGCCTGGACACGCGGTAGTCGGTACGCCAAGTCGGCCGCGACGCGCGCGAATAGCCGACGTTGGATGATTTCGGCAACGTACGTTTGGAATCCTCGCATCAAGGCTGCGAATGCCAAGCAGATGAACAACAATAGCGCAAGGACAACCAGAGGTTGCATTAGTTGCCCGAAAGCTACGGTGTTCACGAGGGCTTCCACAGCAATCGGCGTGGCAAGATTCAGCACGCCCGCAAACAGCGCAAACACCAGAATCATCCAGATATCAGACCACTCTGGTCGCACAATCCGGAGCAGTCGTTCAACTGGACGATCGTGCAGGTTTTGAACACTATCGACGTTCGTAAGTTCGGGGTGTTCGACTACCACCCAGTCTGACTTCGATCCGTCTGACTCGGTGGCTTGTTGTTGCGACACGAACAAACGTGTTGCGTCGAACGGACCCTCCGCGGCGAGCAAGCCGCGAGAGTTGCAGCCAACAATGACCTGTACACCATCGGGCGTACCGTAGCCTCCAGCTAGTATGGCGCCATCTTTGGCAAGCTCCTCCACTTCTTCCCAGGAAAGCTCGACTTGTCTCGCCCTGAGGTGCAGGCTTTCACAACTCTCCACGAGCCACTTCTTCCAGAGTTGTTCATCGTCGCCGGGCCATGCCTCCTGTACTTCGCCCAGCACCTGTTCGGCGCGCAGCAGTTCGACATCGACTCCGCACTCTCGGCAGAGGCGCACCACTACAGCGGCAAGCGTTGTTTTAGGTGGTGAGTCGGCTAGCTTGAGCATGAATCGTCTTCCGCAGATACGTACAGCCGGGCAACAGAGCTACTTTCGTGCGCGCTGCTTGATGGTCTTATCAACCACCAATCGCAACAGATCGCCAATGCTGCAATGCGCCTCGATGGGGTGACGAAGATGCTGATCCTCCAGCACCCGATAGTGATTCCGCCTGCCGATACGCTGCCGCTCCAAAAACCCTTCTTCCTCCAACTCGTGCACAATCCGCTGCACCGCCCGTTCGGTAATTCCAACCCGCTCAGCCACTTTCCTGAGCACCATGTCGGGCTCGGCGGTTAGTTGGATCAGAACGTGGGCGTGATTGGTCAGGAACGTCCACCGCTGCCCGGCGAGTTCGGTACCCGCTCCACTGCTTTTTACGGAGTTTTTCACGGAAGGCCTCGCGAATACGGCGGGATTGGCGGTAAGGCGACTCTCGTTACGCGAATTTTAATACACGAAATGTATGTCGTCAATATGATAGGAGAGCTTTAGCCGAACAGCAAGGGCAATTCCACGACAAATCGCAAAGATGGAAGAAAATGGCACCCAGTGGGTGCTGATTGCTGCGTCCCCGGCCAAAAGGAGCAGCACCCCGCGCACGTCTGAGAGTCACCATCCTTTGGGCCCGGATGAAATTGGGTATCTGGCCGTTCGTAGCGAACTCTTTCGCAGCCTCACGCACTCGAAACGCGGCTATAACGGCCTCCGCACAAGGGCTATACTTTGCCCCAGCTTGGAGCCCCGCGAGGGTACCAGGCCTTGAGCATGCTGCCCCCTCATCATCTGCTCTGGAGTAACGTGATGGACGAGCTGTTCACACGCACATTCGATACCGACGACTTCCCCGCACGGTGGTATTGCGGAGTGTGGTCCGATGCCCACGGTTGGACTCACATCGTGTCGGATGCTTTGATATTCCTCGCCTACTTCACTATCCCAGCGCTGCTCATTTACTTTACGAAGAAGCGCAAGGATACGCCGTTCCGACCCATCTTCTACTGGTTCGCTGCGTTCATCTTGACTTGCGGGCTGGTTCATTTGTCCGAAGCCATTATCTTCTGGTATCCATGGTATCGTTTCGCTGCACTGCTGAAGATCGCCACTGCCGTAGCGTCGTGGGGCACGTTGATCATCTTGATACCAGAGATTCCCAAGATGCTCGCGTGGCCGGGGTTAGCAGAAGTCAATGCAAAGCTCGAAGCCGAGATCGCGCGACGCGAACGAAGCGAGCAACAGCTTAGGCTGCAAGCCGAAGATCTGGCTCGCGCGAATCGCGACTTGGAAGAGTTCGCCTATATCGCCTCGCATGACCTGAAGGGCCCGCTGCGTAGCATCAGCCAATTGGCTTCTTGGCTGAACGAGGACGCGGCCGACAAACTGTCCGACGAGTCAGCAAGGCACCTCGGGCAGTTAATGGAACGAGCTGGCCGCATGCAGCAACTGCTCAATGACCTGCTGGCCTATTCGCGGGCCGGCAGGCCCGATGGGAGTGCCGAGTCGATCGACCTCACTGGCCTTGTCGACGATGTCGTTGCCTTGAGCGGGATGCCAGAGAGTTTTGAAGTGGAGAAGCGGTTGGCCGTAACCAGCATCGTGGGTCCGAAAACACCGCTGGAGATTGTCTTGCGCAACCTGATCGGGAATTCGATCAAGCATCACGACCTGGAGGCAGGACGTCTGGTGATCACTGCGGAACTTGCGAACGACGATGAGTCCAAAGTCGTGTTCGCCATCCAGGACGATGGGCCCGGCATTCCCGCGGAGTACTTCGATCGTGTGTTCGGTTTGTTCCAGACCCTGCAACCCAGAGATCAGGTCGAGGGGAGCGGCATGGGGCTCACTTTGGTGAAACGCCTTGTGGAAACGGCCGGTGGTAGGGTGTGGATCGAGCCAGCCCAGTCACGCGGCACCAAGGTCTGCTTCACCTGGCCGCTGGTGCGGGAGGCTGAGTACGCCGAAGAATCCGCTCGGTAGCCGCCATGGCCCGCTTGGCTCGGCTTGCAGGGCCCCTCTGCCAAATTGGCACCCGCCCCTATCCGTCGCGGTCCTCCACACTCTAAAATGGCCGCGAATCTTGCATTTTTCGGCCTTTTTCAGCGTTGGCACGCTGCTTGCATAAAGGTGGGGCCGACGCCTACGGTCTGCCAATCCATCCCGGTAGATTCCGGCGAGACGTAGCTCATTGGCTATTAACGGAGCGATTTGGAAGCTGTTTTGCTCCCCGAGCGCACTCCGAACAACACACCGAACAACTAACAACCGTCCACCGACAACTGACCAAACAAAGGAGTTTCGACAGTGGCAAAGCAAATGGTTTTTGACGACGAAGCCCGCCGGCCGCTGGCGGCTGGCGTCTCGAAGCTGGCCCGTGCAGTACGCAGCACGCTTGGCCCCCGCGGCCGCAACGCGGTGCTCGACAAGGGCTGGGGCTCGCCCAAAGTGACCAAGGACGGCGTGACCGTCGCCGAGGACATCGAACTGGACGACCCGTACGAGAACCTTGGCGCCCAACTGGTGAAGGAAGCCGCCAGCAAGACCAACGACGTCGCCGGCGACGGCACCACCACGGCCACCGTGCTGGCCGAGGGCATCTTCCGCGAGGGCCTGAAAATGATTGCCGCTGGCGCCGACGCCATGGCCCTGGGCCGTGGCATCGCCAAGGCCGTAGAGGCCGTGAGCGAGTCGGTCGTGAAGATGGCCGAGCCGCTGGACGTGAAAGACAAGAAGCGTCTGCAGCAGATCGCCACGATCGCTGGCAATAACGATCCTTCGATCGGTTCGGTGCTGGCCGACGCGTTCGCCAAGGTGGGCAAGAACGGCGTGATCACCGTCGACGAAGGCCGCGGCAACGAGACCACCGTCGAGGTGGTCGAAGGCATGCAGTTCGATCGCGGATACCTGTCTCCGCACTTCGTGACCAACGAAGATGAGATGGTGGCGGAGCTAGACAACTGCCAGATCCTGGTATTCGAAGAGAAGATCTCCAACGCCAAGAACATGGTGCCGCTGCTCGAAGCAGTAAGCAAAGCCAACAAGCCGCTCTTGATCATCGCCGAGGACGTCGAGGGCGAGGCCCTGGCCACCTTGGTGGTCAACAAGATGCGAGGCATCGTAAACGTGTGTGCCGTGAAGGCTCCCGGGTACGGCGACCGCCGCAAGGCCATGCTGGGCGACATCGCCACGCTGACCGGTGCAAACGCCATCTTCAAGGACCTGGGCATCAAGCTCGAAGCGGTGCAATTGACTGATCTGGGCAAGGCCAAGAAGGTCATCATCAATGGCGACAACACCACGATTGTGAGTGGCGGCGGTACGAAGGACGCCATCGAAGGCCGTGCCGATCAGATTCGTCGCGAGATCGAAACCACCGACAGCGATTACGATCGCGAGAAGCTGCAAGAACGTCTAGCCAAGCTGGCCGGCGGAGTGGCCGAGATCAAGTGTGGTGCCGCGACTGAGAGCGAAATGAAGGAGCGCAAGGCCCTGTTCGACGACGCCCGCGCTGCAACGCACGCCGCGCTGCAGGAAGGCATCGTGCCCGGCGGCGGCGTGGCCCTGCTGCGTGCCGAGAAGGCGCTCGACAAACTCAAGCTCGAAGGCGATGAGCAACACGGCGTCGAGATCGTGAAAGCCGTGCTCGAGTATCCGCTGCGTTACATCGCCGAGAACGCCGGCACCGACGGCGCCGTGGTGGTGAACCGCGTTCGCCGCATGAAAGGCAAGACCGAGGGGTACAACGCCGACAAGGACGAGTACACCGATCTGGTCGCGGCCGGCGTAATCGACCCAGCCCGCGTGGTGAAGACCGCTCTGCAAAACGCTGCGAGCGTCGCGGCACTGCTACTCACGACCGACTCGCTCGTGACCGAGATTCCCGTCGAAGAAGAAGAGACCGGCGGCCACGATCACCATGACCACGGCATGGGTGGCATGGGAGGAATGGGCGGCATGGGCGGCATGCCTGGCATGGGAGGCATGGGCGGCATGGGTGGCATGCCCGGAATGATGTAATCGAAAAGGTCGTTGGCTGTGGGCTTTAAGCTCTGAGATCACAAGGTCTGGCCAACGGCATACAGCTAATAGCCCATAGCCGGCCAAACGCTCGGCACCGACATTCAAAACCAATTCAAGTAAAAGGAAATCATCATGGCAAAAATCAATCTGCGTCCTTTGGACGATCGTGTGGTAGTGCATCCGCTGGAGGCCGAGGAGATGACCGCTGGCGGTATCGTGCTGCCGGATGCGGCACGCGAGAAGCCTCAGCGTGGCAAGGTGGTGGCTGTCGGCGGTGGCAAGCTGCTCGATAGCGGCAACCGCGGCGAACTGTCCGTGGCCGTTGGCGACGAAGTGATCTACGGCAAGTACGGCGGATCGGACGTCGAAGTGAACGGCGAAGAGTACAAGATTCTGCGGGAGAGCGACATCCTCGCCAAAGTGACCGGCTAACGCTGGTCGACGCTCGCAATCAATCTCACGAAATCAAAACCCGCAAAGGACTATTCCCGTGGCTAAACAACTCATGTTCGACGACGCCGCACGAGCCAAGATGCTCAAAGGTGTCGACAAACTGGCCGACGCCGTGGCCGTGACGATGGGCCCGACCGGCCGCAACGTGATTATCAACAAGTCGTTCGGCGGCCCGACCGTCACCAAGGACGGCGTCACCGTCAGTAAGGAAGTCGAGCTGGAAGACCCCTTCGAGAACATGGGCGCGAAGCTCGTTCACGAAGTGGCCGACAAGACTTCCTCGCTCGCCGGCGACGGCACCACTACCGCCACCGTGCTGGCGCGGGCCATCCTGAAGGAAGGTGCTCGCAACATCGTGGCCGGCAGCAACCCCACGGCCGTGCGTCGTGGTATCGAGCGTGCCGTGAATGCCGCTTGCGAGTTTCTCGACTCCAAGAGCAAGAAGGTCTCCAGCAAGGAAGAGATCGCCCAGGTTGGCGCCATCAGCGCCAACAACGATCGCGAGATCGGCGACTTGCTCTCCGAAGCGATGGAGAAGGTCGGCAAAGACGGCGTGATCACTGTCGAAGAAGGCAAGACCACCGAGACGACACTCGAGTTCGTCGAGGGCATGCAGTTCGACAAGGGTTACCTGTCGCCTTACTTCATCAACGAGCCGGCCACTATGTCGGCTTCGATCGAAGACGCCTACATCCTGATCCATGAGAAGA
The DNA here is from genome assembly GCF_965227375.1 of Aeoliella sp. Taxonomy (NCBI): domain Bacteria; kingdom Pseudomonadati; phylum Planctomycetota; class Planctomycetia; order Pirellulales; family Lacipirellulaceae; genus Aeoliella; species Aeoliella sp. The sequence goes on along the minus strand of NZ_CBDDFX010000002.1, from coordinate 4,476,661 downwards.
AGATCAGCAACTTGCGCGAGCTTTTGCCGATCCTCGAGCAGGTCAGCCAGAAGGGCAAGCCGCTGGTGATCATCGCCGAAGACGTCGAGGGCGAAGCCCTGGCCGCGTTGGTTGTGAACAAGCTGCGTGGCATCCTGAATGTGGCCGCCGTGAAGGCTCCTGGCTTCGGCGATCGCCGCAAGGCCATGCTGGGCGACATCGCCACGCTGACCGGCGGCACCATGATTTCCGAGGACCTGGGTCAGAAGCTCGAGAGCATCACGCTGGAGCAGTTGGGCCGCGCCAAGAAGATCACCATCACCAAGGACTCGACGACCTTGGTGCAGGGCGCTGGTTCGAACGCCGACGTGCAGAAGCGGATCGATCAGATTCGCAAGAGCATCGAGGCCAGCACCAGCGATTACGATCGCGAAAAGCTGCAAGAGCGGCTTGCCAAGCTGACCGGCGGCGTAGCCATCGTGTCGGTTGGCGCCAACAGCGAAGCCGACATGAAGCAGAAGAAGGCCCGCGTCGAAGACGCCCTGCACGCCACGCGTGCTGCAGTGGAAGAAGGCATCCTGCCCGGCGGTGGCGTGGCCTTGATTCGCTGCCGCGAGGCGGTGGAAGCGGCTCGCAGCGGTGCGAAGGGCGACGAGAAGATCGGCGTCGACATCGTGCTCGGCGTGCTGGATGCCCCGCTGAAGCAGATCGCCGACAACGGCGGCCTGCCTGGCAGTGTGGTGGCCGACGAGGTATCGCAGAAGTCGTTCAACCAGGGCTACGACGCCAACGCTGGCGAGTACGTCGACATGTTGAAGGCTGGTGTGATCGACCCCACCAAGGTGGTGAAGACTGCCCTGTCGAACGCCGCCAGCATTGCCGGCCTAATCCTCACAACCGAGGCTTTGGTCACGAACTTCGACTCAAAGGACGACGATAAGAAAGCCGTTGTCGGATCGATTCGTTAGTTCGAGTGAGTCGTTCGCAAATTACCGCCGGGCCACTCGTGAATACGCGCGAGTGGCCCGGTGTTTTGAGAGAGGCTGATAAGCCAGCATGACCTCCCAAACTTGCTATTACGAAGTCCTGGGCATCGAGCGCACCGCGTCCGAGGGCGAGATCGCTACGGCTTATCGCAAGCTGGCGATTCAGTACCATCCGGACAAGAACCCAGGCGACGAAGAGGCCATTGCTCGCTTCAAGGAGTGCAGCGAAGCCTTTGAGGTGCTGCACGACAAGGACAAACGCGCGCGATACGACCAGTACGGCCACGCCGGCGTGAACGGCGGGCCGGGCGGCGGATCCCACTTTCACGACGTGGGCGACATCTTCAGCGCGTTCGGCGATATCTTCGGCGACATCTTCGGTGGCGGAGGTGGATCGAGAGTTCGCAAGGGCCGCGACGTCCGCTGCGATGCAACACTCACGCTGCATGAAGCGGCCGATGGTTGCACCAAAGAGGTCGAGTTCCAACGCCACGAGCCGTGCGGCGATTGCAAAGGCTCCGGCGCGGCGGCGGGCAGTGCCCGCGAGGTTTGCTCCTACTGCGGCGGCCACGGCCGCGTGATTCAGTCGGCGGGCATCGTTCGCGTGCAAACCACTTGCCCTGCGTGCGGCGGCGAAGGCTCGAAGGTGAAAGACCCGTGCCGCAGTTGTCGCGGCAAAGGACAGCGGCTGCGCAAGGTCGTGACCGAAGTGAAAATCCCCGCCGGCGTCGACGACGGGATGCGTGTTCGCATTCCTGGCGAAGGCGAGCCGAGCGCGAGCGGCGGACCACCGGGCGATTGCTACTGTTTCATCTCGGTGCTCAGCCACCCGCTGTTCGAGCGGCAGGGGCAGCACTTGGTATGTCGTGTGCCGATCACCTACGCCCAGGCGGCGCTGGGCTGCACGCTGGAAGTGCCCACGCTCGGCGGCCGTGGCGAAGTGACCGTGCCGGCCGGCACGCAGAGCGGCGACGTCTTCCGCCTCGGCGGCCGCGGCATGCCTGACCCGCGTACGCACGGGCTGGGCGACCTGCTGGTGCAAGTGACCATCGAAGTGCCGACCAAGCTGTCGAACGAAGAGGAAGAGTTGCTTCGTCAGTTGGCGGAGTTAGAACATAAGAATGTCGCGCCGAAGCGAAAATCGTTCTTCAAGCACCTGGCCGATTACTTCACGGCCAGCGACGACAATTCAGATGAGGACTGAGAAATGGCCAAAGAAGAAGACCTGATCGACGATGCGATTGAAGAAGCGATCGAAGAAACCGAAGAGCCGACGGTGGTGCACCTCGAAGAGGAACTTGCCGCCAAGGCGGACCAGAATCTGCGGTTGCAAGCGGAGATTCAGAACCTTCGTGGCCGCCAGGCTCGCGAGCTGGCCGATGCCCGGCAGTACGCCAGCATCGATCTGATGCGCGACATCCTACCGGCCGTGGACAACATCGATCGGGCGATCGAAGCCGCCGGCGACGCGCCGGACGCGGCCAGCCTGGTGGAAGGTTTCAAGCTGGTGCGGCAACAACTTGTCACCACGCTTGCCCAGTATGGCTGCAATGAAATCGCCGCCGAAGGCGAAGTGTTCGACCCCGACCTGCACCATGCGATCCTGCAGCAACCATCGGTCGACGTACCCGCGGGCGTGGTGATGATGGTCACCCAAACCGGCTACCAACTGCATGACCGCGTCGTGCGAGCTGCGCAAGTGATCGTCTCTGCCGGACCCGAAGGCGCCGGAAACATCGCCGACGCCCGCGGACCGGGTGACCCGACTGCATAGTTCGTTTAACTAGCAACGTACCATTACCAACTAAGCGATCCTTGGTGAGATAACCCAAACGATGCCGACATACGACTATCAGTGCGATTCGTGTGATTACGAGTTCGAGTTGTTTCAGCAGATCTCCGAGCCGGTGAAGCGTAAGTGCCCCGAGTGCGGCAAGCTGAAGCTCCGCCGGCTGTTTGGCACCGGCGCGGCTGTGATGTTCAAGGGCTCGGGCTTCTACGAGACCGATTATCGCAGCGACTCGTACAAGAAGGCCGCCGAGAAAGACAAAAAGTCGCAGTCGGGCGAAGGAAAGAAGGAAAAGAAATCGGACGCCAAGTCGTCCGGCAGCACCAACTCCACCAAGTCGAAGTCGAAGAAGAAGGGCTGACCCATGGTCTGTCCCACCTGCAAGAAAGTGTTCGCCCGCGACAGCTCCGACGCACTGCCGTTCTGCTCGGAACGCTGCCGGACGATCGACCTGGGCCGCTGGCTGGACGAGGAACACGGATTGCCCTCGGTGCCGGACCCCGAAGACGACGAGGTGCCCGAGAAACTCTAAGCGGGCACTCCAGGTGGGCGTAGCGTGATCTGGCTCCGAGAATCTGGCGATTCGGCGGCCATATAAGCTGCATGCCCGATCGGCACGCACTGCTAGCACTCGTATCGGCGTAGGCGGTTCGCGACGGAAGGGCTAAAAGGACGTTCTTGTTCTCCACTAAATGGTCAGAAGGGACTCTGCCATGAAGCCCTCGCACCAGTTGTGCATTGCGTCCATTGTAGCCTCGCTGTGCGCGGGATGCTCGCCGCTGTTCTTTTCACTGCCCAGCCATGTGGTGCAGCTCGAACGTGGGCCCTTGCCACAGTGGTTGGTGGGTGAGTGGATTCCGAGCGATGAGCTGACCGAAGGCGAAGAACAACAGCCAAGTTGGAACATCTCGAAAGACACTCACGGACAGTTGCTGCTACACACCGGCAACGAAGTCTTCCGGCTGGACGCGGCTCCGGTCAAGGGTCAGCCGGATATGTGCCTGCTCGAAATGTCGCTGATCGAAGCCGAAGGACAGCAACAAAGTGGCGCCATACACACGCTCTGCATGGCTACGTTTCAGGATGGCTTGCTCACCGTGGAACCTTTGGGCGATGAAATGGTGGAGGGGTGGAAAGAAGGACCGGGGATAGCCGTGTTCTCGCAAGACCCTAATTGAATCCGGACGCATCGTGGCAAACGGTTTCGTGTAAATCGCCGCAGGATTGCCCATGGAATGGCCACTGAGGGGCAAGTGCTAGCACGCCGTATCGGCGTAGGCGTATCAGTGCTGGCGGGCTATACTTTGCGGTGCCTTTTCTACCGCATGGATGCTAGAAGCGAAGAGTACGCGAAGGACCCGCATGTCTCTCAATACGCCTGATGCTGTCAAACGTTCCACGGCCGCATGGTCGTGGCTGCTACTGCTCAAAACTCCCGCCATCGCTTTGCGCGGACGCGTTGTTGCGTTGGCCGCCGCAGGGGTCGTGTTGGTTTGGGCTTGCGATCAAATGCTGGGAACCACCACCTCACAGCCATCGGCGGAAGCCACTGGTTTGGCTGGCTTTGCAGCCTCCACACTCCATACGTTACAGTTCACCCTCCTGAGCCTCGCCGATCCCTTCATCGGTCTGACGCAAGGTGAACCGATCCTGGTCAATTTGCTCCGCTGTGCGGTGCGATTGGTGGTGTGGGCGCTGTTGGGTGGGGCCATCGTGCGCATCACGGCGCTGGCGTTGACGCGTGACGAAAGTCCCGATGTCGATGCGGCCGTACTGTTCGCCTGGCGGCAACGTTCGGGGTTCCTGGGAGGACCGCTGCTACTGTTGGCGGGGCTGGCGTTCATGCTGCTGCCGCTGGTGGTAGTTCGTTTGGCAATGGAAATCTCTTGGCTGTCGGCCGTCGTGGCGGTCATTTGGCCTGTGGTGATCGTCGTCGCGGTGCTGGTCGCGCTGTACGCCATCGCGGCTGCGATTGGTTGGCCACTGTTGTGGGCCGCTACGGCCGTTGACGGGAGCGACTCGTTCGACGCGGTGAGCCGGATGTTCGCCTATGCTTATCAGAAACCGCTGCGGCTGTTGGGCTACGCGGCGCTCGTGTTGGCCATGGCGGTGGGCTGTAGCGGCGCGGCTTCCGCGTTCGCCATCGTAGCAGCGGCGGCTTGCGACTTCGCCACGGGAACGCCCGACAACCAGTGGGCTCAGAGCGTCATCGCCGGGTGGAATTCGATCGCGCTGGGACTGATCGGCGTCTACCTCACCGCCCTGATCTGGACTTCGGCGACCGGCATCTACCTGCTACGCCGGCAGGATGTCGACGGAGTGCACACCGACGAGGTGTTCATCGACCCCAACGAATACGACGGCGGCATTCCCCAACTGCGCGAGGGGCCGACTGGCGTGCCGGAGTTTGACGATCAGTCCGACGCGGCTTAAGGGCTGCTGCGGCCATCGTTCGGTTAGTTCGCGCGAAGGAACTCGCCCAACACCGCGACCATATCGCGGTGGAACTGCCCGCGGGTGAGCACTTGGGCGCAGCCTGCTTCAGCGGCTGCTTGCAGCGTGGCCTCGTGCACGTGCGGGCCGAAGGCGACGATGGGTGCCTCGCCGGCGGCTTGGCGAATGGCAGCTACTGTGCCTGGGATGTCGCTCGTGGCGTTCAGGTCCAGCACCACCAGTTGCGGAGCTTCGGGCAGTTGGAGCCCAGTGAGCTGCGAGGTCGAGGCGGTGCGGCACGACGCGCCCAACTGTCGGGCGGCGTGTTCGATCGGCGCGGTGGCCATCAAGTCGTTCGTTACGGCGAGCAACATTTGCCTAGACCGCTCCCGGGCCTTCCTGGCCGTCGCTGATTTGAATCGATCGCTCCAGCGGTACCACGAACACCTTGCCGTCGCCGATGTGTCCCTCGACGCTGCTGCGGGCGTGCTCTTCCAGGCAGGCGATGGTGCGGTCGACGAAGTCGTCGTTCACGGCCACTTCGAGTTGCACCTTGCGCAACAGGTTCGTCTCGTACTCGTGCCCGCGATACGTTTCGATATGCCCGCGTTGCCGCGCGTAACCCATCGCATCGAGCACGGTCATGCGCGTAACGCCGACGTTGGCCAACGCCTTTTCGACCGATGCCAGCTTGGTGGGCTGTATGACCGCCCAAATGAGTTTCATCCGTTCATCCTCCGCCAGGTGCCTACCGCAGGTGCGGTTCCAACACTGTGGATGATAACGAATTGTCGCGGGCTATCGTAGTCCGCTTGGGCCGCATGCCCGGCACCCTTACGGGCGGGCGGTGAAGCGGGCGTCCATGACCTTCTCGATGCGGGCCGACGTCTCCTCCAGGTGGGCCTGGGTGTAGCGGTCGAGCGAGTCGCCCGAGGCTTCCAGGTACCCGTCGATTTCCTTCTTTAGGCGGCCCAGCTCGCTGTAAGCCATCGACTGGCAATCCTCGGGGGCCGAGGTGCCCAGCGCCAGTTGGCTCAAGCGGTCGAGGTAGGTTCGCTGAATGTTGCGACGGATGCTCGAAATGGCCGGCTTGCGGACCGTGTACTCCGCATCGCCTTCCGCGTCGAGCTCCGCGAACATCGCGTCGGTCAGCGTGGTCATGAGCTCAGCGACGGTTAGCATGTCGACGTCGGGAGACTCTTTCAACTCCGAATCGTGGATCCGCGTCAGCGTGAGCGTCGAGAGCAGTTGCGAGAGCACCCGCTCCTGCCACATCAAGATCGCTTCGTGAGCCGGGTAGTCGTAACGGTAAGTATCATCGACGCCCCAGTGGCTCCAGTGCGAGGCCGCCAACTTGCTGTACAGCTCGGGCGGGAAGTTGAACGGCTTGGTCGAAAACATTTCGTCGCACAACAGCTCGAGAGCTTCGCGCTGCTTGTCGGCGGGCACCACCTCGAATGGCTCGGCGGCGTTTTCGTCGCCCTTGTGGCTGCGGCTCACATGAATGCCGCCCACGTATCGCGAGGCCATGAACATCGCCTTACCATGCGTGGACAACATCACGCCAAAGCCCTGCCGGGCTCGTTCGTAGCCGTCGCCTTCTTCGACCAGTGCGTCGACAATCGTGGGCAGCGTTTCGGACACCAACTTCGCTTCGCGCTTGGCGTAGTCGACCAGGTCGTTGGAGAAATCGAAGCGGTTGCTATGTGGATCGGGGTCGATGCCGCGAGTGTCCTCGTCGGTGGCGTAGGCCAACTCTGGCTCGCCACTACGTGCGGCGATCTTGCCAAGTTCCTTCAGCTCGTCTTCCGGCTTGGAGCTTTTGATCGGTGTGTAGCCGTACTCGATGGCCCAGAAGTCGTAAGGGCCGATGGTCGTGGAGTAGTAATCGCCCTGCTTCATGTCGCTGGGAACGATGTTCACGGGAGCGTAATCCATCACCGAGGAGGTGAGGCCGGTCTTGCTGGTCTTTTCGACGTCGTTCATCTCGTCCATCGAGTACAGCGTGCTGGCCTTGAAGTTATGCCGCAGGCCGAGCGTGTGGCCTACTTCGTGCATGGTCACCTCCTTGAGGCCTTGCATGATCATCTTATCCATGTCGGCCGTGCTACGCTTGCGAGTGGCCGTGATCGTGGCGCCCATGGCCAACTGCCGCGACATGCCGTGCAGCAGGTTGCAGGCGCAGCCCGCGTGATGCCCGTCGTGCAGGTGCCGTGGCCGCATGGCCTGCTGGAGCTTGTACGACTGGATGTCGAGCGGCCCGCCGGTCATGGCGGCAATGCTCTCAGGCGTGAAGGTCTCGTACTCCTGCTTCCAGAATTGCAGGAAGTCGGCGTCGAAGATGATGTCGGCGTCGAGAATCTGTCCCGAGGTCGGGTTCACGCGAGACGGTCCCATCGCGAAGCCGGCGCTCGAGGTGATCCAGCGGAAAGTGTTGTAGCGAACGTCGCCTGGCTCCCAGGTCGCGTCGTCGGGCTGCTGGCGGACTTCCACCGCGTTGTAGTAGCCAGCCTTCTCAAACGCCTTGTTCCACTCCTCGATGCCGTCGCGGATTGGCTTGCGGTACTTGAACGGAATGGTCTTCTCCAGCCAGAACACGATCGGCTCCTTGGGAGGCGACTTGTCGGCCTTGGGGTCCGACTTCTCCAGGTGCCAGCGATTGATGTACCGCACAAAGCGGTCTTCGTTCTCGGCTTTGGAGAAGTCCTTCACCACGGTCAGGAAGTAACCAATGCGGTCGTCGGCCAAACGAGGCTTGTAGCTGGTCTTCGGCAAACGGCTGATCGAGTAATGTACGTTGATCGTCACGCCGCGGGTGTCGGGCACCGACTCGATGTCGGACGAACCGTTCGAGGCGTACGTAGCGGCCACTTGGACTTCGACGTTCTTGGGATAGGCCTCGATGCCGGCCCAGTTGCTCTTGGACGGCGAGAACGCAAAGCCCGACAGCACTTGGCTGATCTGTGGCAGGTCGCTCATCAGCACGGGGGTCATGTCGAGCACCACGGTGCCGCCAGGGCCGGTGGTGGCGATGGGCAGACTGAACAGCACGCTGTCGGTGTAGGCCAGCTTCACCGCACGCTCGGCGGGGCTGCCACCCTGGGCAGTGAAGCGAACGTTACGACGCACCACTTGCACGCGGTCGCCCACGCGGCGGAATTGCCATACCCAGTCGTCGCCGAAGCCCCAGCTAAAGCCACCCAGCAGCGGCCGCTGTCCGATGCCCTTGGCGATGGTAATCAGGACGAAGAAGTCCTGATCGAAGTCGCCCGGCTTCAACTCGACAAACAGCTTCTCCTCGCCTTGGTGCAGCTTCAACAGGCCACTCTTCGAGGTGGTGTCCTTGAGTACCTTGTCGTAAGGCGGGAACTTCGGCTTAGCGGCCTCGCTCTTGGATGCCGCCGAGCTGGAATTCCCTTTGCTGCCCGCTTCGCTTTCGGCGGCGACCTCGCTGGTGGAGGCCTCCGTCTTGGGCTCGCTGGCCTCTGGCTCCTGCTTCTCATCATCCGCGCCAGCAGAGGTCCAACAACAAATTGTCGATAGCGACAAAGCGAGCAAGAACGCCGAATAACGCAGGTGAGACACGACTATGGCCTTCGGTAAATTGGTTAGGGGTGCGCCCTGCAAGGTGGGACTTTACCGGGTGGGTAAAATGGAGAGGCGCGGAAGAACCCCCAGAATATACCCCACAGCTGGGCCTTTGTCGAAGGATTCCGCTCAGATCGCTATATTTGCCACTTCAGCCACTTGGCGAATCGCTCGCATCCGAAATAACCGTCACCGCGAAGATACCGAACGTGGAATCTGCCCAAGCCTTGAACATCGCCCGAAGTGGTTGGCCCCACTTGGTTCTGCCAGCATCCACGGCCGTACGGATTGTGGATGGGCGACTCAGTGATTGGCCGTTGTGGCGGATCGAAGCCAATGGACACCGCTACGCGCTACGCGGCTGGCCGACGTCGGAACTTCACCGCGCCCGAGCCGCTCTGCGGTTCACAGCTCAAGCAGCCAGTGGCGGCCGCGTGCAGTTGCCGGTGGCGATCGAGACCCACTGCGGCGCGGCCCTGCATCCTCAGGGCGACTGGCATTGGGAACTCGCTCCTTGGCTTCCAGGCGAGGCCGACTTCGCACAGCGCCCCACGCTCGCGCGGCTCGAGGCGATGTGCCGACAACTGGCTGTGTTGCACGAGGAAACGGCCGACCTAACGACGCCCGACGAGCCGCTAGCTGTCCAGCGGCACCTTCAGGCACTCACCGCATTGCAGAGCGGCATCGACGCTGGCCGGTTTGCAGGGCTCGACCCGAGCGCGTTGCCGGTACCCTCGCCTGCTGGCATGACGTGGTCGGTGGCGGTTGGTCAGGCAGCCGAGGTGGCGACTCGGCAACTCGCAGCGCTGCAAGCAGTGCGGCTCAACGGGCAGTGGACGTGGGGCGACGCGTGGCACAACAACTTCCTGCTGGTGGCCGATGAAGTGACCGGGCTGGTGGATTTCGCCACAGTGCGGGTGGACACTCCCATGGCCGACCTGGCTCGCCTATTGGGCAGCACGACCGCCGAGAACGCCGAGTGGTGGCCCGCCGGCGTCGCTGCCTACGCAGACGTCCAAACGCTCTCAGAAGCGGATTTGCAGGCCACAGGGGCCCTCAGCGCAAGCGGTACGGTGCTGTCGCTCGCCAACTGGCTCGAGTGGCTGGGCGTCGAGCGACGTAGTTTCGCCTCGCCACAGGCGGTGTGCGACCGAATGTCGCACTTCGCGTTGCGGCTAACCCACTTGCTGCGCGGGCGCAAAAGCCCGTAAACCCCCCGGCAGACGATGTTTTCCTGACCGGTTCGGCTGGGTAGAATTGACAAGCTCACCCCGCCTCCCCTTCCCTCCCCCCTTCGTCCTCGAGCAGGATTCTTATGAGCATCAGGCGCCACGTGCTATGTCGGCCGGAATCGTTCAAGTGCCAAGTCCAATCGCTGGCATGGCTTCTGGCTACGAGCCTCATGCTTCTGGCAGCGACTGTTGCGCGCGGGCAAGAGTTTGATCTCGATGGTTTCGACCTGGGCGGCTTTAGCGGTGGACCATCGACCGGCAAACCCGTGCAGATCGAGGCGCAGTTCACTCCCGCCACTGATGATCGCCCCGCGGTGCTCATGGTCTCCGCATTCATCGACAAGGGGTATCACATTTACTCCCTTACGCAGGAGATGCCAGGTCCAAAGCCGACGACGATCCGCTTGAACAAGTCGAGTGACTACAAGCCGATTGGCGATTGGCGAGCCTTCCCTGAACCCCACACACACGTGGAGCGAGAGCTACAGGCTTGGAAAGGGCAGACGATTGAAGAGCACACGGATGAGGTGACTTGGTATTTGCCAATTGAGGTAAACGAGGGTGTCGACGTCGGCTCACTGACCATTGGCGGGACCGTCAATCTGCAAGCCTGCCGTGAAGGCTGCGAACTGTACAACCTGGACTTCGAGGCCAGGCGGGGCGCCGGTGTGCCGATCGGGCCAATTGAAACGAGCGAGTCAGGGAACGTAGCGACCCAGTCCGGTGAACCAGCCGTCGATGACTCGACCATCGTTCCCCAGCCACCCTCGGAGGCGGGGGTGTTTCGCGCCGACGATTCGGTGGTCACCTGGTACGGCTGGCTGGAACAGAGCACCGTCGAGCCTGGCGGGAGAACCTATTTGTACCTGCGTGCGGAACTTCCCGAGTCGTGGCACCTCAATACCTACGCGAAGCAGGTTGGCGACGGACCGAATCGCCCAACCCTTATTGTCGTGCAGCCATCGGAGTATCTGGTTGCCTACTTGCCTGAGATGTTCGGCGAAGTGACGGAACAAGAAGCCCCACTGCCGGAGTTTGGCAATCTGCGTTACCACGAGAATGAGGTGGCGTGGCGTGTGCCGATCGACGTGGATGCCGACTTGGAACCTGGAACCTACGAGCTGCGTGGCGCCATCGGTTACCAGGCTTGCGAAGCCAACGAGAATGGACTGGGGAGCTGCGAGGTATCCAGAGCCGCGGAGTTCAACGTCAAGCTGAACGTCCGCGAAACCGCTGGTGGACCGCCGGCTGCGGTGACTTTCACTCCTGCACAATACAACTTGGTCACCACGCAGGCAAAGGAGATCGCCAATCAGCTGCAGGCTGCTCCTAGTGCAGGGCGACCGACTATCATTGAATTCACGAGTTCCCAGGCGCAGAGCAATCTGGGACTCGCCGGCATGTTGGGCGCCGCGCTGGTTGGCGGTTTGATCCTGAACCTTATGCCATGTGTACTGCCAGTGATCGGCCTGAAGATCATGGCTTTCGCCAAGCAAGGTGGCGAAAGCCGTGCCCGGGTGTTCACCCTCAATTTGACCTACGTTGCTGGTTTGATGGCTGTGTTTATGTTGCTGGCCACGCTGGCCGCACTGCCCCAGCTAGGCCTGGGTACCAATGCCTACGAATGGGGCGAACTGAACACTCAGACTTGGTTTAAGGTCTCATTGACCGCCCTGGTGTTTGTCATGGCTCTAAGCTTCCTGGGCGTCTGGGAGATCCCTCTCCCTGGTTTCGCTGGATCCAGCGCCGCGGCGGAGCTTGCCTCGCGCGAAGGGTACGGCGGCGCGTTCTTCAAGGGCGTATTGACTACCATTCTGGCAACGCCCTGTAGCGGACCGTTCTTGGGACCCGTATTCGGGTACACCATCAGCCAACCGGCAAGCACAACGTATTTGATATTCTTCTGCGTAGGGTTAGGGATGTCGCTGCCCTACTTGCTGATTGGCGCGTTCCCTGAACTGATTCGATGGATTCCCAAGCCAGGTGCGTGGATGGATACCTTCAAGCAACTCATGGCATTCGTGTTGCTTGGCACCGTGGTCTACCTGCTGTCTACCATCAATACCGAGAAAGTGATTGCGACGCTCGCATTGCTGGTTGCTTTGTGGTTCGCCTGTTGGCTTGGGGGTCGGCAACCCATCACCGCGCCACTTGCGCGTCGGAGCGTGGCCTGGATGCTTGGCCTCACCACGGCAATTGGCGTCGGCATGGTTGGCTTTGCGCCCGAACGCGAGGGGGCCCTCGCTTGGAAGGATTTCTCACCCGCCCAGCTCGTGGCTGCGAAGGAGAAAGGCAAGACCGTGCTTGTCGACTTTACCGCCGACTGGTGCCTCACGTGTCAATGGAATCTCGCGACTGCAATTGACGTAGCCGCCGTGAAAGATGTGGTGGAGGCCAACAAGGTCGAAGCGCTCAAAGCCGACTGGACCGATGAAGACCCGGCCATCGAAGAGGCGCTCGCCCAACTTGAAAGCCGAAGCATTCCCCTGCTGGCGATCTATCCGGCCGATCGACCAGACGAAGTGATCGTGCTACGCGATACGGTCTCCAAGACCGACGTACTGCAAGCCTTGGCTGCCGCCGGGGCAGGGGAGAAGAATCCGCATCGCGGGTTCGTGCTCTCGCGTCCTGGTGGCGAAGAGCAAAAGGTGAGTGACAACAGCGCGCTGGCAACCCGGCGCTAATTGCTGTTCCAGAGTCTTGTGGCCACCGCCAGGTACTGCTGCCAGTCCCACTCCGTAAGATCGTGGCCACCGGTGCGGATATGGTAGCTTGTGGCGCCGACGTTTCGGGGCTGATTGAGCGCCGGCATCGTCATGGTGGGCGTGATCGACTTGGCGCCGAGTGACTCGAACACGGGGTGAGCGTTGGCCAGCCCCAGCCACTCGCCACGCGGATCCGCCCACAAGTCCTCGTCGGCGCTCGCCACGTAGACGTGCCGCGGCGCTGCGAGGGCGATCAACTGGTGCTGCTCAACGGGCAACTCGTCCTCTCGATTGGCGTACTGTTGAAACTCGGGGCAGAACCAGCGTTCGAATCGTTGGCCTATCACGCCGACCGTTTCGCCGAATCGTCGCCGAGAAATCGCCGCGCCCATGCACCCCGAGTTGTTGGAGATCACCAGCGAGAACCGCGGGTCCAGGGCGCCGGTCCACAGTGCGGTTTTGCCTCCTCGCGAGTGACCGATAATGGCCGCCTTGCTGGCATCGACCAGTTGGTTCCCCTCTAGCGAATCGAGCACGCGACTCGCCCCCCACGACCAGGCGGCGATCGTGCCGGGAGCGTCTGGCTGGCGCGGACCTGCCGGTAGCACGACGTCCAGTATGCCTTCGCGGAAGTTTTCCTGATTGTCTGGCGCGACATCGTTGTGCTGAAGCACGGCCAGCGCGAAGCCAGCGTCGAGAATCTGCTTCACCGGCACAAAGCCCGAGAAGTTCTCTCCGTCCGGCATGGCTAGTTCGGGATCTCGATTGTTGATCATCACGAACACCGGCCACTGTTCGCCTTCGACCGCGAAGAGAAGGTACTCAAAAGAGAACGGACCATTCTCCATGGTTGCCGTGACTCGCTGCCGTTGGCAGACGCCGCGCGGGATGGTGCTGAGTTGCGTTTTCTCCACGGTCTCAGTCTTGAGCGACTCTGGCTTGGGGATTGCTCGACCGTAGACGTGCTTTTCGAATAGCTCGACCAACTCGGCACGGCGGGTGTGCCAGTCGCCATCGGAAGAGAGAATCACAGGGAGCGTGTATTCGGGTACGGCTTCTTCGCGCGCCTGCACGCCACGACGGCTCTTCATGTACCGCTCGACCTTCGCCGGGTCGGGTCGCCACGTCTCAGCGCTGGACGGCTCCTCGCCCGACGACGCACTGGGGAGAATGAACATGAGTGCGACAATCAACAACAGGGGCGTCTTTAGATGCATGCTAACACCGGTTCGAGGAGACTGAATCGACGGGCAGCACACGCCTGGCGCCCGGAGGCTTTCAGTCTACCACATCGAGTACGACCAGTACGGGGCGGTGGTCGGACTCGACCGGTGCCTTCAGAACCTTGGCCGAGCGTACCCGCCAGGCGGGTTTCGGCCGCATCATGACGTAGTCGATCCGCTTGGTCGGCTTCTCGGCGGGAAACGTGTGTCCCGACTCCGCGATCTTCCAGGTCTTGGCGAACCGCTCGATCACGCGACTCTCCGGCAGGGCGTTGAAGTCGCCGGCTAGTACAAAACGTTGCTTGGCGAAGCGACCTGCCATGAGCTTTTCGATCGCTTCGGCCGACTCGAGCCGCTCGGCGTCGTTGGGGCGATAGTCGAGATGCGTCGCGGCAAACCAAAACGTCTCGCCCTCCTTGGGCTCGACTTGCACCATCAGCATCCCTCGTCGTTCCCCATCGTACAACGAAGGCAAGCGGACGTTTTCGATCTTCTCGATTGGCCACCGCGACAGGATGGCGTTGCCGTACTCTCCGCCGTCGTGGTCGATGTTCTTCTCAAACGCGGCGTGCATTCCGGTAAGCCGAGCCAACTCCGCCGGCTCGTCGATCTTGCCCGAGCGGTTGACCCCTTTGTCCACCTCGTTAAGCGCCACCAGATCGGGCTTGGCCGACTGGATCACCTTGGCGATCCGCGCGAGGTCGACCTCGCCATCGGTGCCCCGCCCGTGGTGAATGTTGTAGCTGAGCACCCGCAACTCGACGGCGCTTGCACTACTGCTTGCCAATAGCAGAGCAACTGCAACCGTGGCGATATCCAGCAATCGGTTTGGCATCATGAACTCCGAGAATCCCGTCCTTCAACCAAGTCTGCGCACAAAAACAGCGGGGTTCAACTAGGCTGAACCCCGCTGCAAGAATCAAGTTTGGCAAAGTTATTCTACTTACGACGGGCGAAGCCCACTAGTCCAACGAGCGCCAGTCCGGCCAGAGCGAACGTCGAGGGCTCGGGGACGATCTCCAGTCGAATGTTGTCGACGTGGATGGGACCGGCCGACGAGAGATTCGAAGGTCCGCCAAATCGCAGGTCGACAAAAGGACTTGCCGATGGAGCCCCGACGGACGTGTAGGAACCGTCTATGGTTCCGTCGGCCCCCAGGTCGATGGTGATCTCAAGGCTCGTACCGGTGAACGTCGCTTGATAACGATTCCAGCCAGCGGGAGCACCGGCGTCGGCTGCTAGACCTGGTTCGATTGGAATCCAGTTTTCACCACCGTACATGTTGAGAATTCGCACGTGATAGCGTTCGAGCGTGCTGTTGTAATGTCCCATCTCGAAGAGAGGTGTGGCACCATTACGTAGGCCAACGGTGTTGCGCGACGGGGTTCCGTCGTCGTAGATGTCGGCGGTAAGTACCAGCTTGTCCGTATCGCTGGGAATAAGGGAAAGCGCACTTCCGACCCAGGAATTGACCGTGCCTCCAGGGTGCAGTGCCGATTGGCCGGGATTGCCAGTAGTCGTATCCAGGGATCCCGCGCCTGTGGCTCCCCAGTTGACTTGCATCGCTGCGGTGTCGGCGTAACTTTCAAAGTCTTCGTCGACAAGAATCGTTGCGGCGTTAGCGGTCGCGACAGGGATTAGCGCGGCGCAAGCGAGAAGAAATAGCGAATAACGCATCGTTGGTGAGCCATTCATGAGCATTACTCCGAGTTTAAGCAGGTCATAGGATGTGAAAAGGCCTACCCGACCATTTGTCAGACTGATCGGTGTAGAAGGAATTGGATAGCAATCTCCGCGCAACAAACTATTCGTTTCACGCAGCAGCAATCGCCTTGCGGGTTTTCCATAGGCCCAGCAGGCCGATGGTAAGCAGCAGGTAACTCGTTGGTTCGGGGACATTACTTAGCGAAGCCACCGCCGCTGCGGTCGACGTCTCGCCGAAATTTGCTTTCCAGGAGTCGAAGTCGGCCGTAGCGATCACCCCCATGTTGGCGGGGTCGCGGTTCGCCAGCACGGATCCATCGGCACCCAGGTTATTGCGCCACAGCGTGTAGTCGGCGATATTCACGGTACCGTCCTCGTTGTAGTCGCCGATGAGGAGGTCGGACACCATCGTGCTGACTTGCAGCAATCCGGTGCCGGTGATCAGGCCCGATTCGTTATCGGCTCCGGACCCCACTGCACCCCAAGTGCCAATGGCCTGGCTAACGTCGTCGATGAACAACGCGTTAATGATGTTGGTGCCAGCGAAACCCAAATTCAGCGTGCCTCCACCGTTGAGCAAGGAGACGTTGGCAGTGTCGGCAAGGATGAGATCCGTCAGATTAAGGATTCCATCTTCTACTTCCAGCGTTGCCGTGGAGGTGGTTGCGGCGCCCGAGAGTGTCTGCGTACCCGTGCCGGCCTTCACGAAGGTCCCTATTCCGATGAGGCTGCCAGAGTAAGTTTGATCGGTATTGCTCGACCCAACGGTGAACTCCTTGCCTTCGGAGATGTCGACCCGCCCGCCGGTTCCGCTGTGGTTCGGCGTAGCCAGCGACTCGACGACCAGCAGGTCGCCACCGTCCTGAACGATGTCGCCTTGGAAAGTCGACAAGTTCATGGTGCTCTTGAATTCAACGTCGCCACCGCCACCGATGAGCGTAAGGGTTGTCCCAGGAGCTGCGGTCACCGGACCGTTAATGCCAAAATGACCAGCAGTCATATTGAATGTTCCACCATTCGGTCCAATGGTGATACCACGATTCTCGTGGATTTGAGCCTGCGAGAGAAACAAACTTGTTCCGATTGCTC
This sequence comes from Aeoliella sp., assembly GCF_965227375.1. Taxonomy (NCBI): domain Bacteria; kingdom Pseudomonadati; phylum Planctomycetota; class Planctomycetia; order Pirellulales; family Lacipirellulaceae; genus Aeoliella; species Aeoliella sp. Next base: position 4,459,933 of record NZ_CBDDFX010000002.1, on the reverse strand, counting down.
CACCGTTAAGCGTAATGCCCTCGGTATCGAGCGCCAGCGGATCTGCTCCGAAGCCACGGGTGTCTTGCGTATCGTTCGCAAACCCTAGACGGAATAGGCCTTCGTTGACCACCAGCTTGGCATAAGTAGTCAATGGCAGGCCAGAACCTTGGTATCGGAATTCTCCCGGACCTTCTTTGATGAGGGTACCGGCACCGCCATTCTCCGTCGTGCCACCGACACCCGTGATTACACTTCCCGAGGAATAGGTAACCAGCGCGTTGGTGCGGTTGATTGTTCCCGTTCCGTCGATCGTGATTTCGGTGCCATTTCGAAACATGCCGAAGTAGTTTCCAGTAAAATCGTGCTCGACAGTGCCGTCTCGAAGTACGACCCTGGCACCGGTGGCCAGAATCTCTCGATTCTCAAACTTCAGAGTTGCACCATTTTCGATAATGAGATCGCCGGTGCCGACGTCCATCGACCCCGTAGCAATCGTTACCAACCCATCCTGGATGGTGACGGAATTCGCGATTTGCGTTCCGTCAATGTTGATAAAGTGATCCACGGCGTCGTCGCCGGCTGAGAAGACTGCGTTGTCGCCCACTACCCACGCCCCGGTGGCAACCTCGCCGCTGGGATCCGTGCTCCAAAAGCTATCGATCCCCCAGTTGCCGTCGGTGAACCCACCGACATTGCCCGCCCCGGGATCAGCCCCATTGATGTCCCAGTACAGCGTGCCTTGTGCCGAAGCGATCGAGAGTGTGCACGCCAGAACACCTACACATGCTACTAGTTGTTTGATCATTTGATTTCCTTTGAACACCCGGCCACACAAGCCTACAACTCGGTTCAACAGTCGACGGATAACGGCCCGGTCACCGCGCTTCGGGAGAAGAGATTGGTGCCGAGGCGACAATAGCAGGTCACTTCACACAACCTAACCAAAGTCGACAAGGAGTTCTGTGCTCGAAAACGCAGTAATTCCTTCTTATTGCGCAAAGTCGGTCTGGCGGTTTTCCGGCCTGGATCCCGTAAAAACTGGTGTCGCAACCTGCGAACGGGAATGGAGTTTGCATGCACCTACCACTTAAAGGCGACTATGCCCTTCTCCGGCGGTACCTGCCAATACCCGCCGCAGCGACTCCAACCATGGCGATCAAGCACGCAGAGGGTTCTGGCACGGCCGCGTAGGAGACGAGGATCGAGCGGGAACCATCGGTGAATCGGGCTTCCATAACCAATTCCCCTCGATCATTGAAACCACTTGCGCGAGAGGTTTCGAAGCCCAGGTTGATGCCGATGCTCTGGATGGTCCGCACGTCGGTATCGGAGAACCAGACTTCGTCCCCCTCCCTCAAGATGGGCACCAGGTTGCCTTGCCGATCCGTCGCCCAGACACCTCCGTCATTGGCAGTGGTAATGCCGGGACCCGCCAGGCTGGCCTCAAAAGCAACTTGATCAAATCGATTAACTGTGGTGTTAGCGATATTCCTGAAGCTTGCCCCGGTTGTGCCACCGGGTACGTCCATGCTGGAGTCGACAATCGGCATCGTGTTGCCATTTTGATCAATGGAGAGCAGCGAGAACCCAGCCGCTTGACCCAGGTTGTCTTCGAATCGTGCGAGAGTCACCACGGTTCCCGACTCGCTGAGCGAGCCAAGGCCGACGCTCCTCAGATACAAGTCTGTCGAACCAGGGAATACGTCGCCACTGCGAAGCAATTTCTCCAATTGGCCGTCTTCGCGGTGCATCCACAAACCATTTCTGTTGGAGGAGTCGACATCAGGGCCATCCAGCGAAGCATAAAGCAGCGTATTCCCATTACTGTCTATTTCGACAATCTCGAAGAAGTCGAACACCGTGCTAGGCTCGGTGCCGGGCGCCATTTGGCCGCGCTGCGAAATCAACTGCAGTTCGCCATTGGGAAGCGATGTCCACACTCCATGGTTATTGCTTTGGTCAATGTTGGCTCCCTCGATTTCGGACATAAACATCACCCGCCCGTTGTTGTCCAGTCGCGAACCAATAAAGGGCTCACCGTAGATGACCGCCTGTCCCGCGTTGGTGGGAACCTCCATCCCGCCACGAATCACAAAACGAATGTTGTCGTTGGGATCTGCCACCCAGATGCCCGCTTCGGAACCGAATCCCAGGTACTCGGCGTCGACATACCCCTTTATGAGTACTTGCCCCGACTGCGTTGTATGAGGAGTTGCGACGAGAAAATCGATGTAGGTCCCACCGGTTCCCACGCCGACTGCCGGCCCCGGTACCGTTGCTATGGGAGTACCCCAACTCGTGCCGTCGAAACGCCAGATTCCCTGTTCGTAACCTGGACCAGGTGGATCAAATCCAGGGTCCGGCGCAAAGGTGGCGAGCACTTTCCCCGAGTCATCGATACTCCGATCGGGAACCCAGTCAACCGGTTGAGGCGTGCCAGGAACCACGTCGCCAACGGCGATAATCCTATTGAGCGGCTTTCCGCGCTCTGCGAGGAACTCTCCCGAACTGGACCCAAAGTAACCTGAGAACAAGACTTGCCCGCGATTGTTGATCGAGGCGTTGTTAACTCCATCGAATTCGGTCGCAACCGGCACAACGGGGCGACTGATTTCGGTATCGGCAACCAAGTAGAGATCGACGCCATCGACGCGGTGATCGTACACCGGCACGTCCAAGCCCCAGGCGAGCGTGGGGGTAACCAACAGGGCCAGCAGGGTAGCGAAAGAAAACCTGGACCGTGGCGAAGTAGAAGCCGGGCGCTGGATCGATTTCATTAGACTACCCCCTGGATTGTGGTGCGCGGCAAATGCGGAATTTCCCAAGTCTAAGGGTGCGCGGGCCAGCGTGCAAGCAAAGGAAACCACACCCGGGTGGTGCAAACCCTTTGGTCGTGTCCACAGTGTTCGCATTAGAAGGAAACGAGGAGTTCGATAACGCTGGTAAGCGTCGATCGCGCTCAGTCGGTTGGCCAGCCGGAACCCCGCCAGCGGACTCCGTCGTAGCCGCGCATCCGCAGAAAAAGGCTCAACTGCGCGGCGTGGTGGTGGACGTGGCGGATGTTGTAAAAGTGCACTTCAGCGCGGGAGAATTCGAGCCAGTCGAAGCCGAGTGTTTGCTGGAGAGACTCTTCGGTCTCGGCGGCGGCTACGCAATTGGCCTTTTCGCGACAGAATTGTAGATAGAGCTCGACGAACGACTTCTCGTAGGTGTGCTGCTGCGGCACCGGCTCGAGTTCTTCATAGTCGGCAAACGTCTCGGCGTGCTGGCGGTGAAACTCCTGCTCACGAAACCCGGCTTCCTCTCGGCCGAGATAGAGATCGGTGAAGAAGAGCGTATGAAATGCCACCTGGCAGAATTTGAGTTCGACGATCGGCTCGTTCCACAACTCATCGGGACACTGCACCACCGCGTCGGAGAGCATCCGCAGCGTGGCTTGGTATTGGTTGGTGATGATTTGTTGGTAGAGGGGGAGCATGATTAGTTAGCCTGGATATTTGCCAGCACCACGTAACGCTCTGGCATAGGGTGAGTTTGGGCTGTGCCCTGGATGCAGCGGCCAGCCGTCGTAGTCTGTGGTGAAGTCCCATCGCTGTATTGGTAGTCCGCTCTTGGTCGGGTTTCGCTGGACGTACGAAATCGTCCTGCGAATATCGTCGGGATGCTCCAGGAACACTTTCCAACCATCGCCGGCGGTCCACACGGGATGATCGTTTTCGAAGTATCCCTCGCTAACGAGCCGCTCGCGGCTTAGCCTTTTTAGATTGGCAAGCATCTCCTCCGCTTGGTGCTTGTGTTTGCGAATTACCATGTGCACATGGTCGGGCATCACCGCGCAAGCGTAGCAAGTGTATTTGTGCTCGGCGATCGTTTCGGCTAAGCCGCAAGCGGCGGAATGGATGGCAGATGCTGAAAAGCGGATCACGGGGTGGGAAAGTCGTGGAGTAGCTTTGTGGTAGAACTCGCGAACCTCGCGGTATGGCGGCTGAATCTGCTTGCGCCCATAGTGCAGTTCGCCAAGCTCGCTCAGCAAGTCCGACTCAATCGTTTTTGAACCGCTGCCACGTGGATCGTTGGGCAGCCAAGTGCCATAGACGGTCCAGATGAGGTGGTGCGCGATGACGAGGGGACGGGGCATAATCGAATTATCATGCCAGGACGAGCTAACTTGCAAACGGTGGCACCTGACGACACGGACGGCGGCAAATCTAGTAGGGTGCCTCAATAGATGTGAATTGAAGCGGGGCAAAATCGTAAATCAAAGTGGGCGAAGTCAAACCTCCAGCCTTTAGTCGAGCTCCGTAGAGTTTGCCTTCCTGCGCCCACACCAATCGATTCCCATAGGAGTCCCAATCGGCCCACTCCCAGGTTGTTCCGTCAAGTTCAGTGCCACGTTCACTAACGAGGCGATATTCTTCGTGCTCACTAATCCACTTCTGGAGTGTCCAGCCGTTAACCAAGGGTTTCTGGAGACACTTGCCTCGGTTTGGCGCTGCGTCCGCCGCGGTCCACTCTGACCGACTGAGTCGAAGGGTATCTGCAGTCCAGCTACTGGCACAGAGGGAGCCACCGCTCTTGGGTAACTCGGTACTACGTTGGAAACCCGAGTTGTACTCTTCGATCGGATCGCACCACCCGCAGGGCAGGTAAGAACTGTTGTCCGTGAAGACTCCGCCTCCTTCATAGGTAGTGCCATGCGAACAAAAGACCTTGGCCTTCAGGAAAGGAACAACCGCAATTGCCGAGTAGGCCTTGCCCGCTTTCATGGCCATGTAGAGCCAGAACTGTCCGTTAGGCGAGATGTCGCCGCGACGCTCGTAGATGCGCCCTTTGAGCCATTGCCCCATTTGGATTTCGTCAGTCCGAAGATCCCACCGTAGGGAGCAAACCATCCTCGAGGGCCCACGGCGGACCACAACCCCAATCGGTGCATCGCGAGCCAACATCACATGCAGCCGTGGTGGGGGCTTGCTATCAACCACGTAGATCGTCCTCCCCGCTTTGGAGTTCACATTGGTTGTATGATCCTCATCAGTGACCGCTCAGACACCAGAAAGTTCGGCAGGCGCATTAAAAAACCCGGCCGTGGGGATGGCTAATTCCCCAGGCCGGGTTTCTCAATATCAATTTGGTGAGCGGCAGCCGAAGCTGCCTCCAATCTTTGTCAGTAACAAAAGACCGTCCCATTTTATTCCGAACATCGGTCACCCGATGTAAGGTTCTAAGAAATCCTTAGAAAGGAGGTGATCCAGCCGCAGGTTCCCCTACGGCTACCTTGTTACGACTTAGTCCCAATCGCGGAGTTGACTCTAGGCGCCTGCCTCCTTACGGTTAGCTCAGCGACTTTAAGCCCCCCCCACTTTCGTGGCTTGACGGGCGGTGTGTACAAGGCTCAGGAACACATTCACCGTGGTATGCTGACCCACGATTACTAGCGATTCCGGCTTCATGCAGGCGAGTTGCAGCCTGCAATCCGAACTGGGCCGCGCTTTTTGGGATTTGCTTGCTCTCACGAGTTCGCTTCCCTCTGTACGCGGCATTGTAGGACGTGTGCAGCCCAGGGCATAAAGGCCATGAGGACTTGACGTCATCCCCGCCTTCCTCCGGTTTAACACCGGCAGTCTCTCTAGAGTCCCCGACATTACTCGCTGGCAACTAAAGATAAGGGTTTCGCTCGTTAAGGGACTTAACCCGACATCTCACGACACGAGCTGACGACAGCCATGCAGCACCTGTGCATGTTCCAGCCGAAACTGTGGCTCTCCTTTCAGAGAGTTAATCCATGCATGTCAAACCCTGGATAAGGTTCTTCGCGTAGCCTCGAATTAAGCCACATCCTCCACCGCTTGTGTGAGCCCCCGTCAATTCCTTTGAGTTTCAGCCTTGCGACCATACTCCCCAGGCGGAGCACTTATCACTTTCGCTTCGACCAAGAACTTATGGGAGGGTCCTCAATCAAGTGCTCAACGTTTACGGCTAGGACTACCGGGGTATCTAATCCCGTTCGCTACCCTAGCTTTCGTGCCTCAGCGTCAGAAGAGACCCAGTAAGCCGCTTTCGCCACTGGTGTTCCTGATGATATCAACGCATTTCACCGCTCCACCATCAGTTCCGCTTACCTCTGTCTCCCTCAAGCACCACAGTATCAAGCGCAGTTCCACGGTTGAGCCGTGGGATTTCACACCTGACTTATAGCGCCGCCTACGCACCCTTTAAGCCCAATAATTCCGAATAACGTTTGGACGGTTCGTCTTACCGCGGCTGCTGGCACGAACTTAGCCCGTCCTTACTGTAAATTGGTCAAACTCTGCTCTTCACAGAGCCTTCCTCCTTACTTTCACGGTTTACAACCCGAGGGCCTTCATCCCGCACGCGGCATTGCTCCTTCAGGCTTTCGCCCATTGAGGAAGATTCTCGACTGCAGCCACCCGTAGGTGTCTGGGCAGTGTCTCAGTCCCAGTGTGACGGGCCACGCTCTCACGCCCGCTACCCATCGTAGCCTTGGTAGGCCGTTACCCCACCAACAAGCTAGTAGGACGCAGTCCCCTCCCAGGGCGGAATCTCACCTTTGATCCGGAGATATTATCCAGCATTACCCTCAGTTTCCCGAGGCTATTCTGGACCCTGGGGCAGGTAACTACGCGTTACTCACCCTTGCGCCGCTGTCCACTCTAGAAATCGACCGAAGTTTCAATCTAGAGCTTCTCGCTCGACTTGCATGCCTAATCCATGCCGCCAACGTTCATTCTGAGCCAGGATCAAACCCTTCAATTTAATGTATGCATAACCACCAGCAGCAAGCTGCCAGAGGATACGAGCCATTCGAAGTGTTTGATGGCTTCTTAAAAGTTAAAGATGACTTAACGACAACTTGCTACATCGGTCGCCGAAGCTTCCGGCACAACAAGCCATCTCGCCATCTTAGCCATCTGAAGTATTTACAGTCTTCAGACTGACAAGGAATGGAATACTCACCAAATTGTCAAAGAGCTTTTTATCGAATCGCCCAGGGGGCGAACCGCTTTGGCGGCCGACTGTCGCTCGCAGTGCTTGCGACAACCAACTCACCACAGATCGGTCAATCTTACGGACCAACTGCAGTCTGTCAACGGCCCCCAACCATTTTTCCAAAACTGTTTGCCGTTTTGCGAAAAACACCCGGAAATAGCGGCCGAAAATCTTGCTGCGGAAACAACCCGCTGTGTTGCCTACCTACGACGCGCGGTCACTTGTGGAGGTTCGCGCGAGGAATCTCATCGGGCGAGTGACATCCGCTGCGCGGCAGGCGAGCGTGCCAAGTTTGCCTGGCCGTTAAACTCGACCTCGGGCGGCCGCAGCTTCTAGCTTCGCCAGGGCCAGTTCCACCAGGTCGATCGCGCGACGCCGGGCGGCCGCGTCCCATTTGAACACGTGCTCGACGCCGGGACGGAGGAAGTGCAGCACCAGCTCGTCGGGCGCGGTGCCCCAGGTTTGCTCGACCGCCAGCCCGTAGACAAGCATCTGCAGTTCGTACTTCTCGACCAATTCTGCTACGCCGTCGGCGGAAACCTGGTTCGTCTTGTAATCGATCACCCGCCAGGAGCCGTCTTCGGCCTGGTACATGCAGTCGAGATAGCCCTGCAGATACCGGGCGTCGGGGTCCTCCGAGCTTAGCGGCCAGGTGAGCGTGAACTCCACTTCGTGATGCACCTGCGGTGCCTTGAGCAGCTCGCTGGCGCGGGGCGAGGCGGCGAAGCGTCGCACCAGGTCGTCGGCCATCGTGGCGACGGTCTCTTCGTGCAGGACGTCGTGGTGCGGAGCGAGCTGTTTGCACCAGCGGGCGATGGTCGAATCGTCGGCCAGGTCGCAGCGTTCGAGCACCGCGTGCGCTAGCGTACCGAAGCCGAGCGGATCGTAATCGGTTACCGCGATGTCGTCCGCCTCGTCGTCTTCGTCGCGCCACCACTCGCCGCCGCTGGGAATGATCTGTCCCGACAGTCGCGTGACCGAGAATCGCCGTCGGGCGGCCGGATCGACGCGGAGTTTGCGGGCGGACTGCTCGATCGTTGCGTTGCGTTTCTGCCGCTTGGCCTTCTCCAGGATCTTCAGCCAGTCGGGCGAGCTGCCCGAAGCGAATGGCCGCGCCGCAGGGGCTTTCTCAAGCGTAGCGAGCACTTGCGGCCGCTTCGTTTCGTCGACCAAGCCGGGATCGAGCAATTCGCCAGTCGAAAGGTCGAACACCTCGCTGAGCCGCTTGAGCCAGGGACCAATCGGCGTGGTGATGTCGTCGACTGAGCTGGACAGGATCAGGTAATCCGCCGCCCGGGTGCAGGCGACGTAGAACAGCCGATCGGTCTCGGCCGTGTCCTCGCGGCGATCGACGTGTTGGAACAACTTAAGGCCGGTGGAGGCTTTTTTGTCTTCGTCCGACTGCCCCGACGGGCCCACCACCGGACCGAGCTTCTCGTGGAACGCTACCTGATCGCCGCCGTTGTGCGCCTTGCGATCGACGTCGGGCACGACGACTACCGGGAATTCGAGCCCCTTCGACTTGTGAACGGACATCAGCCGCACCACGTTGGCGTTGCCCGGGCTGGTGGTGGCCAGGGCTTCCTTGGGCGTGGCCGTGGTGAATTCGGCCAGTTGCGTCACGAAATCGGCGAGCGAACCAACTCCGCTCGCCACGGCGGTGCGTGCTTGTTCGAGCAATTTGTTGACGTTCGCCAGCTTGCGCTCGCCCATGAAGTCGGCCAACAGCGCGGCGTCGTACCCGGTCCGCTCCATCGCTTCGGCCAGGATTTGCGGCACGGTCCATTCGTCGCGTTTGGATCGCAAGAACGTAATCGTCTCGGCCGCGCGTTGAACCTTGTCGCCATCCTCGTTATCGATTTGCGCCGGCAGCAGGCTGGAATTCAGTCCCCGTTCGAGGCTCTTGTTTTGAATCGTCAGCCAGAACAGCGTTTCGTCGGCCAGCGCGAAAAACGGGCTGCGGAGCACGCCCGCTAGGCTCAGCTCGTCGCACTCGCTCTGCACCACGCGCAGCAGGTGCAGCACGTCGTAGATTTCTTGCTGCGTGTAGAACGCGTGGCCGCCGACCAGGTAGTAGGGGATGTTCTCCGCCCGCAGAGCCTCCTCGTAGGCCGCGATGTCGCCCAGCGCGCGGAACAGGATGGCCATGTCGCCGTACTTGGCCGCGCGGCGTCCGCCGGGTGAAGCCTTGTCGCCGATGATGGGAGCTTGCGAGTCGACCAGCGTTCGCAGCTTCGCCGCCACGGTGCGCGCCTCGGCCTTTCGCGAGTTGGTCGCATAGCCGGCTTTCTTGCCCGACTCTGGTTTGGGGTAGTGGGTCCAGAGAAACTCGATCGCTGGTTCCGGCGTGGTTTGTTGCCGGCTCGGCTCCAGGGGCTGGTAGTCCGCGAAGATCCCGGAAAACAGGGCGTTTACGAAGTGGAGGATCGCCGGCTGGCTACGGAAGTTTTGCGAGAGCGGTAGGCGCCAACCCTTGTCGATTTCGCCCTTCAGGTCGTGGAACACCTGGGGCTCTGCGCCGCGGAAACGGTAGATCGACTGCTTGTCGTCGCCCACGAAGAACAGCTTGCCACTGCCGGCGATGTCGCCCACCAGAGCGCGGACCATGTCGACCTGTACGCGGTCGGTGTCCTGGAACTCGTCGACGAACAGCACCGAGATGCCATCTTGAAGCTGTTGTTGCACCTCGCGGTGCTTGGGGTCGGTGAGCAGCTGATGCGTGAGCGCCATCAGGTCGTCGAAGTCGACCGCCCCGAGATCCCGTTTGAGCTGTTCGTACGACTCGGCCGCTTTGTCCGCCACCCGCGCCAGCGAGAGGCCCAACTCGGCCGCTTCACGAACCGCAGGGTTGCCCTGATCGAGCGTCGGTAGTTCTCGGATGGCGTCCCGCATGTCCTTGGCGGCATCGCGAAAGTGCCCATATAGAACGTCATCGCGCCATGCCTTTCGGGTAAACGGGACGGGGCGGGCTCCCTTCACGACGCGTGCCAAGTCCGTGATGGTCGCCAACTGCGCAGGGCTGGGCGCCGCTTTGCCAAGCGACTGCAGCGCGGCTACCAACTCGGCCTTGGTATCGGCGGCGGAGCCATCCCGGGGGCTGAACTCTCCAAGCAACTCGAGCAGCGGTTGGGCGTAGGATTGCAGCTCCTCGACCGCGGCGGGCCAAACCACGTCTTTGAAGTACGACTCCCACGCCGCCATCATTTCATCGGGCGAACGCTCCAGCCACTCGCGGAATCCTGGCTTGCGGCAGTAAGCCGTCATGCGACGTACGCGGTCCTTCGCGCCGTCGATGTTCCAGGCGCGGCCGATGGCCATGGCGTCGTCGTCGCGGTGCGTCAGCAGCCCACGCAGCGTGTCTTCGATGGCCTCGGTTTGGAGCACCGCAGCCGCTGGGCCGTCGAGCGTGGTGAACAGCGGGTCGAGGCCCACGTCGAAAGCGTGCTTCCGCAGCAGGTTGCCGCACAGCGAGTGAATGGTGCTGATGCGACAACCGTCGATCGCACGTTGTAGTTGGAGCCATCGCTGGCGGTCGTCGCCAGACGTCTGGGCGATGCGGTCGTACACCAATCGACGAATCCGCGTGCGAAGTTCCCGTGCCGCGGCGTCGGTGAACGTGATGGCGACCAGCTCGCTGAGCCGCGCCTCGGGCCGCTCGGGATTGTGCTCCTCCAGTTCCTGGAGATACCGCTCGGTCAGCACGAACGTCTTGCCACAGCCAGCCCCGGCATCGAGCGCAAGGGAGGTCTGCCGTGCCTCAATCGCCGGGCGTTGCTGGTCGGTGTATTGGATCTCGGTGGGCATGTTGAATTCTAGGTAGCTACGCTCGCCAGAGCGTGGAGGAACTACGCCGGCGATTGGATGTTGGTGACGTTGCTAACTACGCGTCCACCGTCTGGCGACGGTAGCTACTTTCTTGCTCTTCTGGAGGACTCGGTTCCGCTTCCTGGGCTTCTTCCGGCGGTGGCCACTCTTTGTTCAAGCTCCTCGCCTGATGCACGCGGCAGACGTGGCTGAAGTCGCAGTGGCTGGTGCAATGCTCGTCGGGGCTCACCATGGGGAAGTCGCCGTGGCGGACTCCCTCGACGATCTCTCGCACGCGAGCGCGGAGCACCGGCTCCAGCTCCTTCCAGTCGGCGGTGGGCTGCACGTCGCCAGCTTCGATCTCGTACAGCTCGCGAGAGGTGTTGTCGGAGAATCCAGCCGCGCGGAGCACCCAGTAGCCCACCCGCAACGGCAGGGCGGGGCGGTCCGGGGTGCTGAGCAGTTGGGCGGCCGCCAGGGCGTAGAGCGGCGGCTGCAGCTTGCGCCCGTCGCGGACCTCGTCGTCGTGCATCGTGAACTTTGAGGCCGACTTGTAGTCGATCACCTGGAATACCAGCTTGCCGGCCTCCAGCCCGGTGTCGACGCGGTCGATCCGCCCGCCAAGCTTGATGGCCAGTCCGTTGCCCAACTCCAACACGTAGGGCTGATCGGTGGAGTCGGGCGACTCCTCGTCGTCCGCGTGGCGGCTGGCCTTGCCAAAGCGAAGCTCGAAGTGGGCTGGGCGGAGCGGCTCGTCGAACTGTAGCGACTGCTCATCGTACTTGCGATGTTGGTCGTGGTACTTGGTGGCCCACTTGGCCACCTCGGTGGCCAACAGCTCGTCCAGCACACCATCGATGCCGTAGCTGGCCAGTTGCGATCGAGCTGCCTCCACCGCCTCGTTAACAGCGGTCTCGAACGACGCATCGTCGTGCTGCGAAGGAAGCCGTTCGGCCGACAGCTTGCCGAGCCGCTGGTGCAACTCGCCAAACACCTGATGCAATAAACTGCCGCGGCGGCTGTAGTCGATCTCCAGCGCCACGTCGCCCAAAGGGGCGACCTTCAGCACGTTATTCAGCAGGAATTTGTAAGGGCACGTGGCGTAGGTTTCCAGTTGGCTGGTGCTCCACTGGTGGTCGTCGCCGAAGCGGTCGGACAGCCATCGGCGAGCGGGGGGGCTGGCGAGGATGCCTTCCATCGGGCCGAACGAATCGCCCCGCGCTCGGTGGTGGGCCGCGGCCAGCGACGCAGCCAGCGCCGCACCCGCCGGGGCAGCCATCGGGCTCCGCAGGAAGTTGCCCAGCAGGGCGGCCTTCTTCTCGGCGGCCTCGTGCACGCCCAGCAGTCGCCAGTCGCGCAGCGACGTGGGCAACTGATCCGATGGCGGCAACGCGGTGATCGTGGGAGTGGTCTCCAGCCTGGCCAGCATGGTCGCACCAAACGGGCGGCAGGCTTCGGTGAGCATCGGGCTGGGCGGCGTCGACTGGCCGGAACCATCGAGCGCCGCGAAGCTGAACACCAACGAACGACGGGCCGAGCGGACCGTGTCGTAGAACAGTTGCATCGTCCGTTCGTAAGTGGGCGTGGCTTCGGCCGCGTTGCCATGCGAGTCGGCTGCTGCAAGGGTTTCGTATTCTTGTTCGGTGTAAAGTCCTCCGGAGCCCGATACCGACGAGAACGAGCTTTCGTCGAGGCCCATCACGAACAAATGCGGCACCTCCAGGTGACGCACCGCAGCGGCGCTCATCACCCGCACGCAGCCTTCGTCGCGCACCGCGGTGCTGCTGGGTACCGTAGCCATCCACTGCCGCAGTTGGGCGATCCACTCGGCGAGCGACCACCGCGTGTTGTCCTTGTCAGATTGCTTGGCGGTCCGCTCGACCCACGCGGTCGCTTCGCGAATTTGCTGCCATGCGGCCGAGTCTCGGGGCTCCAGTTCCAGCCCAAGCTGTTCGGCGATCGTTTCGCAAGCGGCTACCCAGCCGCTGGGCGACGACTGGCGGGGGACCGTTTCGGTGGCGGCCGAAATCGTGGTAAGAATCGGCAGGGCCAAATGGGCTGCCTTGTTGCGGTCGAAGGCTTGCTGTTCGGCGGTTGCTAGCCGCTCGACGTCGCGCAGCAGATCTGCTCGGCCATCAGCGACTTGCAGCTCGCGCACCAGCCACTCGGTTGCCGCCCGCGAAGTGCGCCACCGCTCGCTGGTCAGCTCGCCTTCGAGTGCGGTGAGTCCTTGCGTACCGAGCGTTGCCACGACTCCGCGGAAGGGCCAATCTTCGTGCACCAGTTCCAGCAGGCTCAGCAGGGTCCACATGGCGGGTTCGTCGCCAACCAGGGTTGGCAAGGCGATCGATGTGGGCACGCCGTACGTGGCGAAGACCTCCTCGATGCGATGGCGATGCGTGCCGAGCGACGCGGTGGCCACCACCACTTCGGCGGCCGGCACGCCGGCTACCAGCAGCGACTTCACCCGCCGGGCGAGCGACACGGTCTCGTCGTACACGTCGGCCGCGGCGATGATCTCCACGCCATCGGAGTCGACCTCCTCGGCGCTCTCCGCGTCGGGCAGGGTGAAAACCTTGCTCGCCAGATGCGTGATGCTCGCCGCCCGCTGGGGTGGTTGGGGCTGGACGTGTTCGATCTTCAATTCGGCCCACTCGGCCCGCAGCCAATCGAAGGTTCGTCGCGCAGCGCTGGTGAGTTCGCTGCGCCCGCACGGATCTTCGGTCGCCAGGGCAAACCACGTTTCGCGCGACCGACGGGTGACCTCTAGCACGAGTTGCCGCTCGTAGTACGCCAGGCTCGCAAAGCCATCGACCACCACCAGGTCCCAGCCGTGCGAGTTGGCGTCGCGGGTGAGGCTTTCGACCGCCAAGCGGGTGACGTCGAAGTGGTCGGCCGACGTGCGCTGGTCGAGCAACTCTTGGTACCGCGTGTAGACCGTCGCCAACTCGCGGTCGCGCTGGGTGCGTCGGGTGGCCCAGGTGGCAAATCGCTCGGAGGTGATTCCGCGCGTCTTGAGCTGCGCGATCATCTGCTCGATCGCGTCGGCCAGGCCCGGCCGGTCGGCCACTTGCGCCATGACGGAGAGCTTCCGGTCGGCGGACAGTTGGGCAAGCGACTGCTCGAGCAGCCACCGCGTTGCCGTGGGAGGCAAGATGGCAGGACACTTGTGGTCGAGCGAAACAAGCGACTCGGCAAAGCGGCCCATCGTGCGGACGCCTGGCTCCAGCGCCGCGTCGACTCCGTGGGTGACCAGCAGCCGGCGCGTGGCCTCGGCCGCCAGGCGGTGGGGCGAGAGCCACAGCACGCGCGGCACTCCGCCGTCGCGGCGCGACTCGCTGAGGACTTCGGCAAACCGCTGGGCGAGGAGCGCCGTCTTGCCTGAGTCGGCCGGGCCAACCAGGGCGGTTAGTAACGATTGAGAAGGCTGGGGAGCGTCCAATGCATTTGCCTCGAAGCGGCGACTCGCGGCGCGGGCGACCCATCGCCCGATTGTCGCCATTCTCGCCGTAAGGTGTTGCGAGTCAATGCACTCGGCAGGTGCGAAGTTTCCAATATTCGCGCCGGCGGTGGTAGGAATCTTACACCGGATGCGGGAAAATATGGGGTGAGAGGCGGTGAATCAGCGTCACGTTGGGCCCCTAACCTTGGTGAGTAGGTGAGTTAAGTGAGTAGGTGATCCATTGGCTTGCCCTTCGCGGATTTGCTCCGGGCGCTGACGCTTCCGGCTCGCCGGCGCGGTTGTATCGGAGTCTTGGGTTTTGGGCCGACTGGGTGAGTTTTGGGCCAACTGCTGAACATGCGGGGAACAACGTGGTTGGTTTTGGACCAATGCAATTGAAAACAACTCGTAAAAACAAGGCTTTCCTGCAATCCAAGAGGGACAATCCGGCTGGGGTTTTGGGCCAATGGTCCGTTTATGCTCAAAACTGGCCCAAAACCGGCGAGCCGGGAGCGTCAGCGACCGGAGTGAACCACCAAAAATTCGTCACCCAGCGACCAAACAATCCGGTCGTTCAAGCTCCGAGCTCGCCGATGCGGTACGACGCGTGTAATTGCCGCAAATGACGGAAAACAGCCAATTCTTTGCGCATCCAACTAATTGACAGCATGGGCTCTAAGTCCTTATCATGGAGCAGTTTCGATTCTGATTGGCGTCCTCTTTTCTGAATCGAAATCTCGCTGCAAGACCGGAACGGGCAGGCGAGCCTTATTTTGGCGGAATTATCGTGCCCACTGGGTGCGAATCATGTGAGGGACCCAGCTCCCGGATGGTGCTGGATCTTATATCTCTCATTTATTTTTTTATTTCAGATGAGGAGGTTCACTATGAAGTCGCAACTCGTTGTGCGACGCGAGCGTGGTTTCACGCTCGTTGAGCTGCTGGTGGTGATTGCCATCATCGGCATCTTGGTAGCCCTGTTGCTACCCGCTGTGCAGGCCGCCCGCGAAGCGGCCCGTCGTAACTCGTGCTTGAACAACAACAAGCAACTTCTGCTGGCACTGCAGAACCACCACGACACCAAGCTCTACCTGCCGCTGGCGTCGACCGCGCCGGTTCACCAGACTTCGGTACTGGCCGGTGCTGCAGGTGCAACTCAGGTCAACGGGACGTTGCTGCCAAGCCAGACTGGTGATGGTTACAGCTGGATGGTGCAGTGCTTGCCGTTTATGGAAGGCACCACTATCTACAACCAGCTCGGCCAGGCTACCAACAAGTTGCAGTTGGCAGCGTTTAGAGGGGGCCAGCAATCGCCAGGCGGAACCGTTAACCCGGCTCCCAATTTCCACAAGATCCCACTTCCTACGGCCATGTGCCCCAGCTACCCAGGCGAAGAGACCTCTGATTTGATTGGTTCGGATACTGCAATCGGTAACTACGTCGCCATGGCGGCCACGCACTATGCAGTGCAGCCAGCGTCCAGCAGTCCGGTTCATCTGGCCACTAGCGCTCCGGGCAGCGTTACCTCGACCGACTGCAACAGCAAGGCGTATTGTGGTAACGGCTCGCTTGTGTTTCCCGGTTCGATCGGCACGAACAATGTGACCAAGAAGGGCCTGAACTTTGCCTCGGTTTCCGATGGTTTGTCGAACACCATTGGTATTTGCGAGTCGCGCGAGCAAAACGCCACGGCGTGGTACAGCGGTGTGGCCAGCTACGTTGTGGCTGACTGGCCGTTTGACCCAGATAATCTACTCCCCACCAGGAGCAATGTTGCTGGCGCCAATAACGGCAAGTGGTACTATAACGTCTCGACCCTCAGTTCTGGCAGCGGAACACACGCACTGAATAGGGGTAGCGATAAGGCCGCGGATCAAACGCTACATTACATTCCCACGGGTAAGTTCCCTCATGGTGGGCCTGGGTATCGCTATTGGGGCCCCAGCTCGAACCACTCGGGTGTGGTGATCTGTGGTTATCTGGATGGCCATGCTACTCCAGTGGAAGAGGGCATCGAAGGCGATGCGCTCTTGTACCAAGTGACCCGTGCTGGTCGTGAGGTGATTCCTGAGAACTGATTCTCACGGAACAATTATCAAGTAGTTCACACCGCCGTAGCGCTCACTAGGCGCTGCGGCGGTTTTCTTGTTAGTGGGGAATCGATGAATCTCGAAATCTCGGTGGCCGATACTAAGCGGATGCTCGACGCAGGCGAACTTCCGCTGTTGGTGGACTGTCGCGAACAACACGAGTGGGACCTGGTGCGAATCGACGGCGCGACCCTGCTGCCGATGAGCGAACTGACAACGCGCGTCGGCGAACTCACAGGCCGCGAGCAGCAGCACATGGTGGTCTACTGCCACCACGGCGGCCGCAGCGCTCAAGTGGCCAACTGGCTCCGTGGGCAGGGTTTCACCAGCACCCAAAGCATGGCCGGCGGCATCGACCAATGGGCCGTGGAAATCGACCCGGAGTTGGCGCGGTACTAGTTGGGTCCCCTTGCCAATCCGCCGGCGATTTGGCAAGGTGTAGAGCTTGAAGTACACCGCCGTGGCGGAATTGGCAGACGCGCATGGTTCAGGTCCATGTCCTCGCAAGAGGGTGGAGGTTCGACTCCTCTCGGCGGTACTCATATCTGGTCAAGCCGAACTTTTCGCCTGGCGATCCTCAAGGGTCAACCAGAACTTCTGGATGGCATCGAGATCGCCAGGCGAAAAGATTCGTTTGATCTACTGAGGAAGGTAGTTCCCTCAAGTGCTACGCATGATGGCTGCGTAGCCTTCGACGCCGCGGGCTAGTTGCTCGAGGTCGATCCATTCGTCGGGCGTGTGCGCCTGGGCGATGTCGCCCGGGCCCACCACGATGGTCGGCAGACCGGCGCCTGCGAAGTGATTTCCGTTGGTGGTGAACGGCTCGCCGGCGATGTGGCTTTCGATGCCCACGCTGGCAATCGCCGCCAGAGCACGATCGGCCAGTGCTCCGTCGTCGATGGTATCCATGGGCGGGGCCGACTCGAACTGATGGTGCGTCACGGTCATGCCGGGCCGGGCGCTGGCCACCTGCTCGGCAAGCGTTTGCACGGCGGTGAGTTCCCGCTGGCCTTCTTCGCCGGGCACCAGTCGGCGATCGAACGTGATGGTCGCCTCGGCCGGCACCACGTTCACCTGCTTGCCACCGGTGATCACGGTAATCGCGGCCGACGCCTTGCCAACCAGCGGGTGCGTCGCCTGAACACCGCTGATGTACTGGTCTTCGAGCACGGTGATCAGCCGGGCCATGTCGTAGATGGCGTTGTGACCACGGTCGGGCTTGCTGGAGTGGCACGCCTGGCCGTGCGTGGACATCTTCCAGCGGACAAAGCCACCGGTCGCGCCCAGCACGTTCATCTGCGTCGGCTCGCCCACCACCACGCCTGCAGGTTTCCACTCGAGCATTGACAAGTGCTGCTCGACAAACGCCCTGGCGCCGGTTTGTACGTGCTCTTCGCCCACCGAGAACAAGATCGCAATGTTGTTGGGCTGCTCGCCGCCGGCCGCGTAGTCGCGCAGCGCCCATAGCATGGCGGCTCCGGTGCCCTTGGTGTCGCAAGCACCACGGCCGTACAACCGACCATCTCGCACCTCGCCGCCAAAGGGATCGATGGTCATTCCCTCGACCCCGACGGTGTCCATGTGGGCGTCGAACATCAGCCAGGGCAGCTTCGGGTCGACGAAGTGCTCGACGAGCAGGTTGCCACAGGCGCCCTCGATGGGAAGCTCGCGAGTCGAATAGCCCCAGGCGGCCGCCAGAGCCGTGAGGTAGTCGGATAGATCTCGTTCCGCCTCCGCGATGCCCGAGTGGTACGCCACCACAGTGTTGAAGCTCACCATCTTGGCGAGCAGTTCCTGGCAGCTTTCGGGGGTGGCGATCATCGGCTCGGCGGCAAGGGGCGGTTGGAGGATCAAGGCCCTGCATTGTATCGTGTTGTGAGGCAAAGCGCAACGGCAGCGGGAATCTCGGTAGCTTATGACAGTTCGCATTGGCGTCGACACAGGAGGCACGTTCACCGACGTGGTGGCGGACGACTGCGCCACGGGGCGGTCGGTGCGGCTGAAGGTGCCCAGCACGCGAGAGGATCCCTCAGAGGCCATCGCCACCGGCGTGGCGCAGGCGCTAGAGCAACTCGGCGTTACGGCGGTCGAGCGGCTGGTACACGGCACCACCGTGGCCACCAATGCCCTATTGGAACGTCGCGGCGCGCGGACCGCATTGGTCACCACGGCCGGCTTTCGCGACCTCTTGGCCATCGCCCGGCAGAACCGCCCCCGACTATACGATCTCCGCGCCCGCCGGCCCACGCCGCTCATCCCCCGGGAGCTGCGACTGGAAGTCACCGAGCGAATCGATGCGGAGGGAGCGATCCGCACTCCGCTCGAAGTAGCAGAACTCGAGCAGGTGATCGACCAACTGGAGCAACTCGGTGTCGAGTCGGTCGCGGTGGGCTTGTTGTTCAGCCACGTGAATCCCGCGCACGAACTGGCGATCGCTCGTCGCATCGCCGAGCGACTGCCGAACGTCGGGGTGTCGATGTCGCACGCCATGGCAGCGGTGCCAGGTGAGTTCGAGCGGCTTTCGACCACGGTGGTGAACGCCTTCGTGCAGCCGGTGATGCACGAGTACCTGACGCGGCTCTCCCAGCGGCTCGACGCCGGCGGTGTCCACACCGACGTGATGGTGATGAAGTCCTCTGGCGGCGTCGGCCCGGCGGCGACGGTGGCCGAGAAGTGCGTGGAGACCGTGCTGTCGGGTCCGGCGGGCGGAGTGATGGCCTGCGTCGATTTGGCAACCCGCACGCCGCACCAGAACCTGATCGCCGCCGACATGGGTGGCACCAGCTTCGACGTGGCCGTGGTGACCGCCGGGCGGGAGAGCCACGCGCGCGACACCGAGATCGCGGGCCATCCGTTGCGTACGCCGATGCTCGATCTGGCGACCATCGGCGCTGGCGGAGGCAGCATCGCTTGGGTCGACGCCGGAGGGGCGCTTCGCGTCGGACCGCAATCGGCCGGCGCGGTGCCGGGTCCCGCGTGTTATGGTCGCGGTGGCAAGCTTCCCACGGTGACCGACGCCAACCTGGTGCTTGGCAGGCTCACGAGCGACTCGCGCCTGGCGGGCGGAATGCAACTCGACTTGGCCGCGTCGCGCACCGCGTTCGAAACCCACCTGGCTAAGCCACTTGGTTTGACGATCGACGAAGCGGCCGCCGGCGTGCTGCGTGTGGTGAACGCGTCGATGACGGCCGCCATCCGCAAGATTACCGTCGAGCGGGGCATCGACCCACGCGTCTACGCCATCTGCGCCTACGGCGGCGCCGGTCCGCTGCACGCGGCCGAGCTGGCCGACGAGCTTGGAGTCCGCACCGTGGTGGTGCCGCGCGCGCCTGGCGTGTTCTCGGCCGAGGACTGTTGTCGTGCGACCTGCGCGAGGATCGCATGCAGTCGAGGATCGAGTTGCTGGCCGAAGCAGACCTGAACGACGTTGCCGCGCAGCTTCGCGACATGCAGCGCGACGCGGCCGCGAGCCTGGGTTGCGACACCGAGCACAGCGCCGCCTGGTCGCTCGGCTTGCGCTACCTGGGGCAAACGGAAGAGATCACCGTGGAGTTCGATCCGGAGAGCGACAACCAGGAGCAACTCGCACAGAGCTTTGCCGCTGCCCACGAGCGGCTCTATGGCTTCGCCCGCGACGGCCACGCCGTGCAGCTGGCCAGTCTGTGGTTGAGCGTCAGCGCCAGTGCACCGCACATCGAGCGCGGCGAACTGCCCACGGGCATGCAGCTACCTGAACCCAGCGCAACGCGCGAAGTGGCCTTCGGCGGCAAGGCCATGGACACGGCGATCTACAGCCGCGAAGACTTGCTTGCCGGCAGCACGGTCGAAGGACCTGCCGTGGTGGAGCAGGACGATACAACGACCGTGGTTCCGCCGAATTGGTCGGGCGAGGTACTGCCGACGGGCGAGATGGTGCTCGCTGTGAAGGCGCAAGCGTGAGACGACGATTCATCCCAACTGGTCATTCGCATGTATGATCCCGTACTACTCGAAGTGATGCGTCATCGCTGGCGAAGCATTGCCGAAGAGGCGTGCGCCGCGATGGTCCGCACCGCATACTCACCCAATATCAAGGACCGCCGCGACTGCTCGGCCGCGGTGGCCTTGCCGTCGGGCGAGATTGTCGCCCAGGCCGAGGTCGGCACACCGCTGCACTTGGGCATCCTGCCGGCCGTGATCCGCGCGGTGCTGGCGGAGTACCCGCTGGAGTCGCTCGAGCCAGGCGACGCGGTGATTACGAACCTGCCCTACCCGGAAGGCCCAGGGCACCTGCCCGACGTTTCGATGGTGTCGCCGGTTTACGTCGATGGTCGGCCCGTGGCTGTGGCGGCGACCACCGCGCACCACATCGACCTGGGCGGCTACGCGCCGGGCAGTATGCCGCTGGGCGTTGAAGAGATCTACCAGGAAGGCCTGCAGATTCCGCCCACGCCAGTGTTCCATAGCGGACAGCCGGACGAAGTGATCTTGCGGATCATCGACCAGAACGCTCGCACCCGGCACGAAGTGCGGGGCGACCTGTTAGCACAGTACGCGGCCGGGCGAACCGCCGAACGGCGCGTTGCCGAGTTGTGCGCGCTAAGCTCGACCGACGTCGCCCTCCAGTACGCTCGGCACGTGCTCGACCACGCCGAACGCGTAATGCGCGACGGCATCGCTCATCTGGCCGATGGTGTGTACTCGTTCGACGACTTCCTTGACGACGACGGCTTCAGCGAGGAGCCGGTTCGCATTGCGGTCGACTTGACGGTTCAAGGCGACGAACTGGTGGCCGACTTCTCGCGATCCAGTCCTCAGGTTCGCGGACCGCTCAACTGCCGGGCGTCGGCGGCCGCGTCTTGCTTGTACTACGCGGCCAAGGCGGTGATCGACCCCGACCTGCCGACCTCCGCGGGGGCTTATCGGCCGCTCAAGGTGAAGGTCCGCGAAGGTTCGGTCCTGCAGGCCAAGTTCCCTGCGGCGGTGGGCAACGCCAACATCCTGACCGACCAACGCGTGGTCGACGCGCTGTTCGGCGCGTTCTATCAAGTCGCGCCCGAGCGAGTTTGCGCGGCGTGCAGTGGCGAGATGAACTTGGTGAACCTGGGCGGCATCGACCTGCGCACTGGCGAGTACTTCAACTACGTCGAGACGCTCGCTGGCGGGCAGGGCGCACTGTTCGACGCCGACGGCGGCGACGCGGTGCACACGCACCTGACGAACACGCTCAACACGCCGATCGAGGTAATCGAGCAGACTTACCCGCTGGACGTAACCGAGTACGCCCTGCTGCCCGACACCGAAGGGGCCGGCCGATATCGCGGTGGCTGCGGGCTGGTGCGCGAGCTGCGTTGCTGCGCCGAGCGACTCACCGTGTCGATCGGCGCCGACCGCCGCCGATTCACGCCCTGGGGCCTCGAGAACGACCATCACGCAGCTGGCGCGATGTGCTACATCCTCCGCTTGGACGGCTCGCGCGAGCTGTTGCCAACCAAGGTGGTTACCACGCTCCAGCGCGGCGAACGACTCCGCATCGAAACACCAGGCGGCGGCGGTTGGGGCGACCCAGCACAGCGCGACCGAGAACTCCTGGCAGCCGAAGTCGCCGAGGGGCTGATCTCGCCGGATCGGGCTGCTAGTGTGTATGGCACAGGGCAATAGAGCTTCACTAGAGGACAACCAACGATGAGAATCCTGCGATACAGCAACCCCGCCGGCGAAGTTCAGCTGGGGTGCGAGCATTCCGATGGCAAGGTGACGCGGTTGGATGGCCAACTGCTTGGCGAGCTCCGTGACACCCGTGAAGTGGCCGACGTGGCGAAGCGGCTGGCGCCGCTGGTGCCGCGCGACATCTTTTGCATCGGGCTCAACTACGCCAAGCACGCCGAGGAAGGTGGCAAGGGTATTCCAGACAATCCCGTGGTGTTCATGAAGTCGACCGCCGCGGTGCAGAATCCTGGCGATCCCATTCTCTTGCCTCGCACGCTGCGTAGCGATCGCGTCGACTACGAGTGCGAACTCGTTGTGGTGATCGGTCGCGAGTGCAAGAACGTCTCGCGCGACTCAGCGCTCGATTACGTGTTGGGATACACGTGCGGAAACGACGTGAGCGCTCGCGATTGGCAACGCAATGGTGGTGGAGGGCAGTGGGTTCGCGGTAAGACGTTCGACACGTTCGCTCCGTTGGGGCCGGTGCTGGTGACCGCCGATGAGATCGCGAATCCCAACGCCCTGGCGATTCGCACGGTGCTCAACGATCAGGTGATGCAGGATTGGAACACCGACGACATGATCTTCGACGTGCCGACGCTGATCGAGTTCCTCAGCTCCAGCACACGGCTACTGCCCGGCACGTTGATCTTTACCGGCACGCCGCACGGCGTGGGGTTTGCCCGCCAACCGCCGGTCTATTTACAGCCCGGCGATACGGTAACCATCGAGATCGACGGGATTGGTCAACTCACCAACCCCGTTGAGGAAGAAGCGGCCTAAGGTGCCGGTATCACCGTGCTTGGTCGGCAGCCTTGGCTTTTCGAGGCTCCGCCTCGCTCGCGCTCGCGACGGTAGCTCGATAGCTCTTCGGCGGCTTGCTCTTCGGTCATGTAACCCAATTCGACCATGCACAGGCCCATGGGCATGCGCCGATCGGATTGCAGCGTCAATAGTTCAGCTACGTCCTGCTTGGTGAGTAAGCCGAGATCAATAGCGATATCGCCAAACCGATCGTTCGGCAGGTCGCTTTGCACGCGGAGGATGCTGAGTACGTCGCGCACCGCCAGCTTACCCGACTCCATGGCCAGCACGCCTAGAGGGATGCGGCACTCGTCCTGCAGTGCTATGGCTTCGACGAACTGCTCGGCCGAGACGATGCCGTTTCGGTAGAGGTACATTCCGAACTGCATGATGTGGATTCTCTTCGTGGATGCTTATGTTCTTGCTGGGTTGGCGCGAGCGCGCAGGACTGGCTTTTGAAGTAACCCTAGGTTATCGGAACATTGGAAACCACCAGCCGATCCCTGGATTTCAATTGGCTGAATTCCACCGAGGGCAGGTTGCAACGGTAGTGCCGGTTTCGAACGTCCCCTGCCGATGAGACTACCGGCAGCAGCCCCTCGGTTGGTGTACTGCGGACTTTGGCAACCACACGCAGTGACGAGAAGTAGGAAGCCTAGGACGAAAAACCGACTCCAGCGCTGGCCATGGCCGTTAACCTTGGCGTTGCCGGTACGGTTTACCGGGAGTGCTATCGCATGGCTCGAATTTCGCGGTTCGAAGTGCTTGATTTTCGACATGGGACGAGGTAACCTTGTAACACACTGGGATTTGTGGCCGCTTGCAGCCGAAACTGCTAAAGTGCCCACGCGACAGCTTGGCTTCCCGCCATGTCGGTTCGCGTGCCAACACGACGAGCATTATGCCGCAGATACCAAGTGATAAATTGGTCTGCGGTTTTTTCGTGCGCGGCAGTGCCGCCACTCGCAGGCCATGCCCAGCCGTTCTCGAGGCCTGTGATGAGTAGTAGCTTGGAAATCCCCGAATCTGCTTCCGACCCCTGTTCCAACTCGCTGGAGGGTAGCGCGCGCAAACCGTCGCAAGATGGCCGTCGCATGTCGACGGTCGCCGTCCACGCCGGCGAGCAGCGACAGAAGCCGGGAGACTCTATCACCGATCCGATTTTCTGCGCGTCGACTTACACGTTTCGCGATACGCAGTCGGTAATCGACTTCATCGAGCAAGAACAGCCACGCGAGGAGTACGGTCGCTACGGCAACCCGGGCGAGCGAGTCGCCGAGCGAAAGCTGGCTGCGCTGGAAGGGGCCGAGGACGCGGTGTTGTACTCCAGCGGCATGGCGGCGCTCGTAGGATTGCTGATGGCCAAACTCAGCTCCGGCGACGAGGTGATCTTCTTCGATGAGTGCTACCACCGCAGTCGCGAGTTCTGCTCGAAGCACATGGCGCGGTTCGGCGTGAAGACCGTTCAGGTTCCGGCATGCGACTACGACGCGATGGAAGCGGCTATCACGCCCAACACGCGGATGCTGATCAGCGAGTCGCCCACCAACCCGCACATGAGCGTAGTGGACCTCGATCGCTTCGCCGACCTGGGTCACCGCAGCGGAGTGGAGACGTTGATCGACGCCACGCTCGCCACGCCCTACAACCTGCGACCTATCGAGACGGGTGTCGACTACGTGCTGCACTCGGCCACCAAGTACCTGGGTGGGCACAACGACTTATTGGCCGGCGTGGTGGCTGGCAGCAAGGAGAAGATGGAGCCGGTCCGCAACCTGCGTGGCATCATGGGCGCGGTCAATGGCCCGCAGAACGTTTACCTCCTGCTCCGCGGGCTCAAGACGTTCGAACTTCGCATGGCGCGGCACAACGAGAACGGCCAGAAGGTAGCCGAGTTCCTCGAAGGACATTCCCGTGTCGAGAAGGTCTACTACCCTGGACTCGAGTCGCACCGCGACTACGAGGTGGCGAAGCGAACGATGCGCGGTTGTGGTGGTTTGGTTACCTTCCTGCTGAAGGACGCCGATTGGCGTACCACAGCCGATGTGATCGACTCGGTGACCATCCCCCGCATCGCTCCCAGCCTGGGCGGTGTCGAGTCGCTCATCGAGCAGCCGATGGTGATGAGCTACTTCAATTATGCCCCCGAACAGCGGAAGCAATTCGGCATTCCCGACAACATGATTCGCATGTCGTGCGGCATCGAGGATGCGGAAGATCTGATCGCTGATCTGGCTCAGGCGCTCGACAGCACCGTGTAACCGGCTCACAATCGAGGGATGGAAAGCGATCAGCCTTCGCCCTCGATGCACCATTGGACGAACTTCGCCGCGGCCATTGCCGCGGGGTTGAGTACCGGTGTGATCGCGGCGCTTCCGCAGTCGAGTGGAATGTTCCTGGTTGGCCTGCAATCGTTGGCTGCTGGGGCTTTGCTGAGCGTGCTGTTGGTGGGTGGCACCGCGATGTTTGGTGCGAGTCGCCCGCGCTGGCCAGTTGCGCTATTGGCGGCCGCGGTGGCGGTGGTAGCCCAGCACGTTTGGCTTTATCGCCTGGCCATGGCGCGCCGCCAGGATGCGGCGGCTCGAGAGCCAGCCGTCGAGATGTTCCGCCCCGGTTGGACCGAGCAAGGCTTCTTCGAGTACATGCAGTCCGAGGCCACCACCTCGGCCATGCTGCTGTGGGCGCTCGACGCCTGCTTGTTGGCCCTGGCGGCGGTGGTTATCGTCGAACTTAGTAGTCGATGGCGCATCACCGTTGCCCACGAACAAAGCTCTTAACCCTTGTGCCTTGCGATGCAGATCATCGGAATTGGAACCGACATCACGGAGTGTTTGCGTATTGCAAACATGATCGAGCGGCATGGGGAGTTGTTTATCAGCCGGGTTTATACCGAGCGTGAAATCAACTACTGCAGCACCCGCAAAGCGGCCACGCAGCATTACGCAGGCCGGTGGGCGGCCAAGGAAGCGGTGCTCAAGGCACTTGGCACCGGTTGGCGGCGGGGAATCGGTTGGCGCGATGTGGAGGTAGTCACTCTCACCAGCGGCGCACCGACGATCGAACTGCACGCGGGGGCGCGCGAAGTGGCCGAAGCCCAGGGCATTCGCCGCATCCACATCAGTATCTCCCACGCCAGATCGCATGCAATCGCCTACGCGATTGCCGAGGGAGAGTAGACTCTCTCTGTGGCTATCGCGCCCGGCGAAAGCAAATCGCCACCGCGGTGGCCAGCAACAGGAGAGTTGCAGGTTCCGGTACCTGGCTGCCAGCGAAGCTCTGTGCTTGGCCGTTGCTCTGGCCAAAGTGGTCCTTCCACACTTGGTAGTCGCCGGCCGTGACGCCAGGGCTGCCGTCGCCGCTGTTGTTGATCGCCTCGTCGGTCGCCGCGCCCAGATTGTTGCGCCACACGGTGTAGTCGCCGAGGTTAACCACTCCGTCGCCATTGAAGTCGCCTGCCAGGAGTGTCGAGAGCGAGCCGAAGACGTCGATCTCGCGAACCAGCGGCGAGACGTATGCTTCGGTAAGCACGTCATCGATACCCGTAAAGGGATTTACCCCGTCGAACGGATCACGCGCCAGCCCATTGACGTCCGATGCTGCGTACATGTCGAACCGCAGGAACTCCACGCCGGTGGCCATCGATTGCAGGTCGTTTTGCGTGATGGTCACCAGCGTCGAACCAAGTGGTCCACCGGGCGTGGAGGCCGAATTGACCGTGCCCGAAGGATCCGACTGGAAGTAGCCCAACAGGTCGAACGTTTCCCCGTCGGCGGACGTGTAGATGGCGGTGGCCGAGAAGATACGCCCATCCTTGCCGTTGTTGCCGGTGAAGATGCGAATCTCGTCGATGTCGTGCGGCGCTTCGAGGTCGTAGAGCACGGTCTTCGTCGGTGCGCCGATCGGTGGGAAGTCGTTGAGTAGGCCCGTAAGGCCCGAGCCAAGGTCGCCCGCCCCGTCGGTGAACGCAGCCAGCCCGTTGGGGTCACCTGGATCGCCAGCCGCCGGGTTCGCCGGGTGCCAGCCGTTATCACCGGCAAGTTCGGTGGGAATGAGCCCGGCAAGCAAGTCCGTCGTGCTATAGCCCACGCTCAGCCCACTATCGTCCATGGCGTGCTCGGTCGTGGCAACCAGCCTAGGTGCTTGTCCCCCGTTTCGGGCCACGAACTCGTCGTAGGAGAGTTTGGGCTGTCCATTCCCGTCGACCAGTCCCCACGCGCCGGTCACATCGTCGGTCCACGCATACCAGTAAGTTCGCGTGATGTAGGGTTGCGCCTCCATGTAGTCGTAGGCGATGGCCATGTTGTCTCGCTGGAACTCCTGTGTATTCGTACTCACGGTTTGCCAGCTGAACTCCGTGACAATCACGTCCGACGAGTCGTTGTTGGCCGCCTGACCGCTGCGTACCGCGTTGAAGTAGCTGTCGATCTGTGATGTGGCGAGCGGCGTCCCCTGGCTGATGTAGAAGTGGTAACCGAACTTGTCCCAAGGGTACTCACGGCCGTAGTCGTTCTGAAAACTGCTCCAGACCGAAGACTGATCGTAGACTTGCTGCATGTACGGCATGGCCGTGGAGAAGCTGCCGCCGATGTCGTGGGCGAGCAGTCCTCCCGTGGCGAGCTGCACTCCACCTGGTCCAACCAGCGAGCTATCGGCCAGCGCTCGATAAGTTTCCGAAAGCACATTGGCGTACACCCGCGGAAGGATGTAGGTGCCGCCGGCGTTCTGAGGATCCGATGCGTAGTTGGGATTCGACCAGGCGTTGGGTTCGTTCCAGATTTCGAAGGTGCGTATGTCCGTCTGGTAGCGATCGACCAGAAGCTCCGCGGTGCTGGCGAAGTTGGCAACGTAGCTGTTCAGTCCGTCGCCATCGAGGTCGTCGTTCCAAGCCACTTGGCCTCCGGCGACCGTTTCGTTGGAGAACAGCCCCAGGATTTCCAGTCCCGCATTGCGCGCGTTGGCCACCACCTGGTCGTACATTGCCAGTTGGTTGGCGTTCCATGAGGTGGCACCCGCGTCGAGTCGGAAGTTCACGCGAATCGACTCGGTTCCCGTAGCGGCGAACGCGTTAGCCGCCTGGGGACTCAGCAGCACACTGCCGTTCCACACCGGCGCGCCAGCGTTGAGGCCGTGAAACGTATCGGCCATGGCTGCCGAAGTAATGATGGACAAAGCCACGAGGGAGAGTCCACCAGTTCGTATGAAGTTGCAGTGTGGCCGTAACATGGGGAGTGCCTAAGTAAAGCGGGCGGCGGATCGAAGACCCCGCCGCCCGCGTGTTGTTTAGATACTGTGGAGGTACCCGAGCTTAGCGCCGCCTGCGGGCCGCGAAGCCGAGTCCCACGACCGCCAAGCCGACCAGCGCGATGCTCGAAGGTTCGGGTACGGCAATAACGTCGATTTCCCAAATCAAAGGCGAGACTGCTGCGGCAGTCAGAGTGTCGTCAACACCGGTGTAGGGATTAATCCCGTCGAAAGGATCTCGGTTTTGACCTTGGGTGTTGTCGGCTGGATAGATTTCGATCTGCAGATTGGTGACATCGGAGGCTAACGCCTCCCCGGTGTCGTTAAACACCTCCAACAGCGTGGCTTGCCACATGTTGGTGGTGGCGTTGTTAACAACACCTGATGCATCCGACTGATAGTATCCTTCGGTGTTGAAGCCGATACCAGGAACGTATCCTCCCAAAGGCAAGAAATTCGCACCGTTGTCGGTGGAATACAGAATCCGAGTGTTAAGGAATACTCGACCATCGGTACCGAAGTTGCCTGCCAGGATCTGGATCTCGCCGATCTTTGTCGGGCTCGCCAAGTCGTATTGCAGTGTCTTGGTCGGGTCGCCAACATTGGGGGGGAAGTCGTTCAGCAGACCAGTCAAACCTGAAATGGGGCCAGCGTCGTCGGTAAAGGCTTCTAGTCGTTCCGGCTCACCGGGGGTTGCAGGATGCCATCCATTAGATGGGGCCAATTCCGTCGCCACCAAACCGGAGATAGCATCACCCACTGCAATCTCGCCATTAAGATCATTTCCTCCTGGTGCGTGCGTCGTGCTGGACGTAATTGTTGCATTGGCAACAGACGCCGACGCTAGGAATAGAGTTGCAAACAGCAATCGCTTCATTGGACTTCTCCTCGATGGTGAAAAGGCAGAGAATCAAAGCATGAGAGATCAACTAAGTATTACTTACGTCGCCACAAGGTTGCTCCTGCTGAACCCAAGGTGAGTAGCAGCAGGCTGGAGCACTCGGGAACCGCAACGCCCGACAGTGCGCCGAGCGAACCGTTTGTTGCTCCAAAATACAGTCTCCATACCGCGTAGTCGTCTGCGTCAACCACACCGTTGGCACTACCATCGGCGCCGCTGCCCGGAGTGACCGTCGCGCCGAGGTTGTTTCGCCAGACGGTGTAGTCGGCGATGTTCACCGCGCCGTCATTGTTGTAGTCGCCTACGGCGGTGGTTGATGGCTCAACGACGTCGATTTCCCACACCAGCGGCGATATGTAGGCGGGGCCGAGTCCATCGTCGACATTAGTGAAGGGATTGACTCCGTCGAAGGGGTCGGCGCGTACGCCGCTGACGTCGCTTCCGGCGCCGCCGAATATCGAAACAGAATAGAACGACAGCTCCAGGTTGGTTACGCCGGAGAGCAGCGTCGTCGAAGTGTCGTCGAAGATGCTGGTGTAGGTAGACTTCTGAGGCGGATCAAACGGTGCCTCGGGCGCCACCTCGTTGTTGAACACGCCCGAAGGGTCGGATTCAAAATAACCAAGGCTCTGGAAGATGTTTCCGCCATCGGTCGAGTAGAGAATGGAAGTTGCCAGGAAGATGCGTCCATCGGCGTTGTTTCTATTGCCGGTCAGGATGTTGATCCGACCGATGTCCGTCGGCTCAGCCATCACGTACTCGACGATCTTGACCGGCGCGCCGGAGATAGGTTCCCCGCCCGGCAGGTTGTCGTTCAGCAGGCCAGTGAGTCCCGTTTGTCGCACACCCGTGCCATCCGTCAAGGCTGGCAGTTGATCCAAGGGGTCTTGGTTGTTGGCGGGGTGCCATCCCGATATTGGAAACTGATCGTTGACGTAGACGCCCGCTTCTCCGAACGATGGTGGTTCTTCGGACAAGCCTTGAATCACATCGTCGTCCAGCAGCAGTCCATCAAAGTCCACGGCGTTCGCGCCATGCAGCGACGACGAGGTTACCGTGGCATCAGCACATGGGGCGGCCAGTACAAAGCTCGCAACGCTGAAGCAAATCCAAGCCAGGTGCTTGCTACCAGTAGCATTCATCCACTTCATCCTCATCGCAGACAACAGGAGATACACAAGCAGTACGCGAAGCGAGCAAACTGTGAAAAGGGCGGCTGCTGGTCGCTGTGATAGGTGGATGCCTCACAGAGGTAGCGACGTCGCCTAACGCTTATACACGTGGACGCTATTTTAAATCACGATAACGACGTTTGCCACCTATTTTCTCAGCGGTTTTGCGGTGATACGTTTGTATCGTCGCGAGACAGGATTGTATCGCCGCCGAGACTGTGCGGCCCGCCTGGCCGAAAAGTACATTGCGTTGAGCCAATATCGTTAGCTAAAGACTTCGACGCGGGGGTGGTAGTCTGGTATGTTGAGAGAGTTCTCTCGAACTTGTCACACCATGCTATGCAGTCGCTGTTCGCTTTCGCGTCGTTCACGTTAGGTCGCGCTCTTCTTCAAAACCATCGAAGGATCTAGTTTAGATGTCCAGGCGTATCTCAACTGGTTTCACTCTCGTTGAGCTACTTGTGGTGATCGCCATTATTGGGATCCTCGTAGCGCTACTCCTACCAGCGGTGCAGGCCGCGCGCGAAGCCGCGCGGAGAACTCAATGCACGAACAACTTGAAACAGTTGACGCTAGCAATGCTGAACCATGAAGACACGCATGGCCACTTGCCGAGCGGAGGATGGGTGGGCAGTTGGCTGGGCGATCCCGACGCCGGGTATGGTCTCAAACAACCCGGTGGGTGGATCTACAACATCCTGCCCTACATCGAGCAGCAGGCCATCCGTGACATGGGATCGGGCCTCACCGACCGTGGAAAGTGGCCCGTATACCAAGAGCGAGACACGCTCACACTCGATATGATGAACTGTCCCTCCCGTCGCCCCGCGATACCCTATCCGAACGACGCAGGCCACAAACCCATCAACTCGCGGCGATCGTCGTTGCACGCCCGCTCGGACTACGCAGCCAATGCGGGTGACGTTCGTTTTCTCGAAGGCGGTATTGATCCTATCGCTTACAAAGGTACGCCAGAAGACGTGCTGGCGACTCCCGGCTGGCCCCCCAAGCTCAATTTGACCAGCGGTATTGTCTCCACGGGAACCTCGGTGCCACTTCGGTCGATCACCGACGGGTTGTCCAATACGTACGCTCTGGGGGAACGATATATCAACGCCAACAGCTATATGAACGGACTCGAACATGGCAATGACTGGTCGATGTGGACCGGCTTCCAAAACGATAT
The DNA here is from genome assembly GCF_965227375.1 of Aeoliella sp. Taxonomy (NCBI): domain Bacteria; kingdom Pseudomonadati; phylum Planctomycetota; class Planctomycetia; order Pirellulales; family Lacipirellulaceae; genus Aeoliella; species Aeoliella sp. The sequence goes on along the minus strand of NZ_CBDDFX010000002.1, from coordinate 4,428,615 downwards.
AGCCCGTTCCACTTATCACTACCGTCCAGACAACGAAGACCGTGTCCCATTGCAAGACACGCCCAACCTGGATGGTGTGGAAGATCGATTTGGCAGCCCTCACGCGGGAGGTTGTATCATGTCGTTTGTCGATGGCTCCGTGTCCCTCATCGGCTACGACGTCGATCCAGAGGTTCACCGTCGCAACGGGCACCGTTGGGATGGTGGTTCCGATCGAGATACGAATGAAGATCTGTATCCCGTGGCTGGCTCCTGATTGGTTGTCAGTCGACGCTCCTTGGCTCCTGCCGCCACTCGTCGTTGTTCTGACACTTTAGACGGTGTCGAATGTTTCGCTTGACCTATTTTCTGTGTGACTAGTTGATGAAGAGACTCTTCGCGTCCATGCTGTTGCTCGCGGTCATCGGCTGCTCCGGGCGTCCATCCTCGCTGCAGATCGACTTGGCGCCTTCACAAATGGCGAGCGACGCACTCGAAGCCTACGACGCCAACTCCGACGGTAAACTGGACGGGAGCGAACTGGATGCCGTGCCGGCCATCAAGAAGAATGTCCAGCTATACGACACCGACAGCGACGGCGCTGTGAGCGAGGATGAGCTCCAAGCCCGCTTTGCAGCTTGGGAGAACGCCGACGCCGCGTTCCGGCGACTTGACGTTAAACTCACCGTCGATGGACGGCCGTTGCCGAATGCCACGATTACCTTTGAGCCCGAAGTTTATATGACCGATTGGGTCAAACCAGCTACTGGCACTACCGGAAAGTCGGGGATGGCGAAAATGAGCGTAGCGCCTGAAGATTTGCCTGCCGAAGTCAAGGAAAGAGGCTTAAATTTGAAAGGCGTCTACGTCGGCGCTTACCGGGTGAAGGTCGAGCATCCCAGCAGCAAACTGCCCGCCGACGTCCGCAGCGGTGCGGCCATTGGCGAAGACACTTCGAGGGACGCCCTCGACGTATCGACGCAGATCAATATCAGCACGCGTCCTTAGGTGTGCTCGTTGCGATACTGCGAAGGCGTCGCCCCGGTTTGCCGGAGGAACAGCCGGTTGAAGTGCGATAGGTTGTTGAAGCCACAGCGTATCGCTATCTCGCTGATGGGCCACGATTCCTCCACCAGCATCCGCCGCGCGTGGTCGATGCGGACTCCGTTGAGAAAGCCGACTGGCGTGTGGCCCGTGTACTGTTTGAAGTGGCGGCACAGCGTTGCTCGGCTGATATTGACCGCTTCGCACAGGTCCTCAATCGTCAGGTCTTCGTGAAAGTGCTCGATTACCAGGCCGATGGCCTTGGACACCGCATGCGAATGAGGCGTCTCGCTATGAAGCGTGAATGGCTTCTCGCACAGTAGTTGGTAGCTCGAAGGATCGAGCGCGTTGAGATCGCAAAACAGCTCCAGCAACATCGTCAGCCGTGCCAGACCAGTGCTCTTTTCCATCCGCTGCATCTGCTCGCCGACCCGAATGGCCAATTCCGGATCGAATAGAATTCCGCGCGTGGAGACCGCCAAGAGTTCATCCAACTGCCGCAGTTCCGGAAACACCCGCCGCGCTTCGTGCGACTCGAGATCGACCTGCACCGAGTAGCCGCGCGACTCTTCCAGGCCACTCCAATAGTGCGGCACGTTCGCCCCTACCAACACCAATTCCGGCGCCCGAATATTGCCGATGTGATCTCCAATGAACCGAGAGCCGGTGCCTTCGCCGATGAACGTCAACTCGGCCACGGTATGGGCGTGCCAATGCTTGCCAGAACCAACAAACGGCACATGCGTGGCGTCGGCCAAGCAGACCTCCACGTCGTTCAAGCTTCCCTGCCATCGCAGCAAACGGAACGACTCGTGAGGCGGCGGCTCAATATGCTCACGGTACACGGTCATACCACAAAAAACAGAATTGAGCCGCAATTGGCCAGAATCTGATCCGATAGTATTATCCGCAGGTGTTTTCCTGTAGTTCCCTATCGCCATTTCCAGCTCCCTGTTGCCGGTGTTCCAACCGCGAACCTCACCCCCAGGGTGCTGTCTTTTGTGCGTTGAGGCCAGTATTCTCAGCATCAAGCAAAAGACCTTTGCGAGGCCCGCACCACGCCAGGTGTTGGGCCTTTTCTCGTACGACATCGTGGTAAGCCCAATGCTCCTGACCATCTCCACGACTCACCAGTCGGCGACCGACCTCGGGTACTTGCTGCATAAGCACCCCGACCGGTGCCAGACGTTCCCCCTGTCGTTCGGCAAGGCTCACGTGTTCTATCCGGAGGCGAACGAACAGGCGTGCGCCTGTTGTTTGCTGCTCGACGTCGATCCCGTTGGGCTGGTGCGCGGCAAGGGCAACTGGAAGGATGGGCTGCTCGACCAGTACGTCAACGACCGGCCGTTCGTGGCGTCGTCGCTGTTGAGCGTGGCCATCTCGCAGGTGTTTGGGTCGGCGCTTTCGGGCAAGTCGAAAGACCGGGCGGAGCTGGTTGATGTCGAGATTCCGCTCACCGCCCGCATCGACGTGCTACCTGTGCGCGGTGGCCCCAACTCGTCGGCCACGGAGATGTTGGAGCGGATGTTCGGCCCGCTCGGCTACACGATCAACGCCAAGCGTCATCCGCTGGACGAAGAATTCCCCGAGTGGGGTGAGAGTCCGTACTACTCGGTCGAGTTAGAGCAGTCGACGACCATCGCCCGGCTGTTGCAGCACCTCTATGTGTTGATTCCCGTGTTCGACGGTAAGAAGCACTACTACTTCGGGGCGGACGAAGTGGAGAAATTGCTCTCCAAAGGGGAGTCGTGGCTTGGCGACCACCCCGAGCGCGCGACCATCACCCGACGATACCTCTCGAAACGCCAGAGCCTGGTCCGGCAAGCCCTCGCGCGACTGGTGGAGGAGGAAGCAACCGCACCGGACGACGAGCAGGCGACAGACGAGGCATCCACTCCACAGGCCGAACGCGAACTGAGCCTGCACGAACAGCGGTTGGGGGCCGTGATGGCCGCTATTCGCTCCTCGGGCGCGAAACGCGTGGTCGACCTCGGCTGTGGCGAAGGCAAACTGCTCCGTGAATTGCTGGCTGATAGTCAGTTCACTGAAATTCTCGGCATGGATGTGTCGGTCCGCTCGCTCGAGATCGCCCATCGACGGCTGAAACTCGACCGTCTGCCTGAGCGGCAGCGGGAGCGAATCCGACTGGTGCACGGTGCGCTGACCTACCGCGACGAGCGACTGGCGAACTTCGACGCGGCCGCGGTTGTCGAAGTCATTGAGCACCTCGACCCGCCCCGCCTGGCGGCCTTCGAGCGTGTGGTGTTCCAGCACGCTAAGCCGCGGACCGTGGTGCTCACCACTCCGAATCGCGAGTACAACGTGGTTTGGGAATCACTCCCCGTCGGCGAAATGCGCCACAGCGACCACCGCTTCGAGTGGACGCGAGCGGAGTTCGAAGAATGGGCGGGCGGAGTGGCCGAGCGGTTTGGGTATCGTGTGCGGTACCTGCCGGTGGGGCCAGAGGAAGCGGAGGTGGGAGCGCCGTCGCAGATGGCGGTGTTTGAGTTGCAGAATGGGTGAGCGAGAATTGGGACGCTGAGACGATGTGGCAGCGAATTGGACATTGCGACGATTGGCGATGCGGTGAACGTTTCTGGCACGCCGGATTGTCTGAGGACGGCGCCAAATGCCTCATCGCTGAGTATGACGACAATATTTACAGTGTTTGGGACATCCAGCATGGCGATGTAGTTTGGACAGACGATGGGACCGATGGCAATTCGCCGCTCGCTGCCTTGCAGGATTGGATGGATTCAAACGGAGTAGTAGAAATTGAGGGAGGGCCTGCAGCTGGTCGGTATCACATCTTTGGCTTGGAGTACAACCACCCCAGAACGCAATCGACCATCCTAGACCAAGAGCTAAGGGTCAGTGTTGAGGATGCGATGCTGTTGGTGCAGAGAACTTCCACCGGCGAGAAGGTCAGCGAGCTAGCATTTGAGGCCTTCTCGGGTGATTGGGCGTTCGCCTCTTTTTCAGAGAATGACGCCACCATTGCCGTGCTCGAACCGTACAACGTCACTTTCTTCGGACGGTCGTGTGAAACGTGATCTTTGGTCACAACCGCCCATCGATCGCAACTACTTGGTGCTAGGCAAGAGAACTGTCAGAAAACGTGATTCGGGACGTTGCAGAATGAGCTGGGTAAGAGACGCACTAGCTGCATTGGAGAAGGGCGACGTCGCCGACGTGCGGCCGCAAGGTGGCTCTATGCGTGGCAGGATTGAGAGTGGCCAACTTGTGACGATAGCCCCAGTGAGGGAACGGATAGTTCAAGTTGACGACATCGTGTTTCTCCGATGGAAGGGAAACTACCTGGTGCACATCGTCAAAGACATCGCAGAAGGCCAAGTGCTCATCGGAAACAACTTGGGCAAAATCAATGGGTGGGCTCCAATTGACGACGTCCTTGGCATTGTCACAGAGGTCCGTGACGATAAATCGCAGTAGACTCGAATACTGGAACTCAGCTGCTCGCAGTGGACAACTCAAAGCTAGATGTGTGAATCCGAACAACGTGCGCTATTGATCCTCGATCTCGATGAGTGCCTCATCCACGGATCGGAGACTGTTTTGCACCGGAAGCCGGATTTCCAAGTTGGGCCTTACCATGTTTATCAACGACCAGGGCTGGCGGAGTTTTTGGCTGGTGTTGCGGATTCGTTTGAGCTAGCCGTGTGGTCTTCGGCTTCGAGCGGCTACGTCGAGCGAATCGCGGCAGAGATCCGCCCGGTTGGGATCGACTGGAACTTCGTGTGGTCCTGCCGACGCTGCACTCCGCGGATGGATCACGAGACAATGGAGACGGTGTTTATCAAGGACCTCAAGAAAGTGAAGCGGCTCGGATTCTCGCTCGATCGAGTCCTGTTCGTCGACGACACTCCTGCCAAGCTGGCGCGCAACTACGGTAACGCGGTCTATATTCAACCGTTCGAGGGCAATGACCAAGACAAAGAGTTGTCGATATTGCTAAAGTACTTGCGGTCACTCGCGGACAAAACCGATTTCAGAAAGTTGGAGAAGCGTGGATGGCGAAGCCACGTTGCCGAATAGAGAATGACATCCACCCACAACAGCCCGAGCCTCATCTACTCCGTAGGTACCCAGGTCGTTGCCCTCAAGGCGGTGCAGGCGTCCGATGGGAAGGCCGTGCACCCGGCCGGCGCGGTGGGGGTGGTGGTGCGCTCGCCGCGGGATCGGAATCACTCGTACCGGATTCGCTTTCCCGACGGGTTCGAGGCGCCATTGCATCATCACCAGTTGATGCTGCTTGCCCAATGGAAAGAGATGCCAGCAGGCCAGGGCTCTAGCGGCGATTCCAATCCCGCTCTCTCGACGTATGGGCTGTTCGACCGCGTGATCTATCGCTGTGTGGTGGGTTCGCGGGCGTTCGGGCTCGATACCGAGGAGTCCGACACCGACCGCCGCGGCATTTACCTGCCGCCTGCCGAGTTGCACTGGTCGCTGTACGGTGTGCCGGAGCAACTGGAGAACGAAGGCTCCGAAGAGTGCTATTGGGAGTTGCAGAAGTTTCTGGTCATGGCCTTGAAGGGCAACCCGAACATCCTGGAGTGCTTATACACGCCATTGGTGGAGTACGCGACGCCGTTGGCCGACGAGCTGCTCGCCATGCGCGACGCGTTCCTCTCGCGGCTGGTGTACCAAACGTACAACGGCTACGTGATGAGCCAGTTCAAACGCATGCAAGCCGACCTCCGCAATCAGGGCCGTATCAAACCCAAACACGTGATGCACTTGATCCGGCTGCTGTTGTCGGGCATCCACGTGCTGCGCGAAGGCTTCGTGCCGGTCGACGTGGGCGAGCACCGCGAGCGACTGTTTGCGATCAAGAACGAAGAGATGCCTTGGGACGAGATCGAGTCGTGGCGAAAGGAGCTGCACAAGCAGTTCGATCGATCACTCGACGAATCGAAACTGCCGGAGCGGCCGGACTATGAGCGGGCGAACGAGTTCTTGGTGCGGGCGCGGCGGCTGGCCGTAGGGGAGGAATTGCCGTGAATGACAAACCGAAGCCATCGTTCGCGTTCGGCGAAGCAGTAGAGGTGGTCGTCAATGAACGTAATCGAACGCCTCACCGTGGTCGAATCCGTGACATTGTTTGGCACTACAAAGATCAAAAGTACAACTACTATTTGAGCGCAGGCGGCAAGGAAGTGTCAAAGCGATACTCGGAGGAAGATCTGGTCCGCATTGGAATTGACACGACTTTTGTCGAGTGCAGTTCAAGTCATGTCCCAATGGGATTGCTGATGGAACAGACTCGATCCCATGCCTACCCGTTGCTGTTCGCCACGATCAGCGGTGCGCACCTGTATGGTTTCCCGTCGGCCGACTCCGACTTCGACCTGCGAGGCGTGCATCTGCTGCCGCTTAAGCAAGTAGTGGCACTAGATCTTGGTGAAGAGACCGTCGAAAGAGAGGGCGTGCACGACGGGTTGGAGATCGACCTCGTGACGCACGACGCGAAAAAGTTCTTCACGCTGATGCTCAAGAAGAATGGCTACGTGCTGGAGCAGTTGCTCTCGCCGCTGGTCGTGCATACCACGCCGGAGCATGAGGAACTGAAGGCGATCGCGCCGAAGTGCATCACTCGGCACCACGCCCATCATTACCTCGGCTTTGCGGCGACCCAATGGAAGCTGTTTGGCAAAGACAGTCCCCCACGCGTCAAGCCGCTGTTGTACGTCTACCGCGTCCTGCTGACCGGCATCCACCTGATGCGCACCGGAGAGATAGAAGCAAACTTGCTAACGCTCAACGAGTCGGTCAAACTGCCGTACATTCACGAACTGGTGGAGCGGAAGCTCGCGGGCCCCGAGAAGGGAACGCTGGATGCAGCGGACGTTGAGTTCCACCAGCGGGAGTACCAGCGGCTGGTCAAAGAGCTGGAAACCGCGATGAAAAAGTCGACGTTGCCGGACCAGGCGACTGGCAAGGCGGCGCTAAATGATCTGCTGGTGCGGCTGCGAGTAACGGCGGGTTAGAGTGACGCATGGAAGCCATCATCCTCATCGGCCTTCAAGCGTCCGGAAAGTCCACCTTCTGCCGGCAGCGCCTGTTCGACACGCATGTCCGGATTAACCTCGACATGTTGCGGACTCGGCATCGCGAGATGCTGCTCATCGCCGCGTGCCACGACGCGAAGCAGGCCTATGTCGTCGATAACACGAACCCCACACGGGAAGATCGTGTCCGAACCATCCAGGGGGCGAAGGCGGCTGGTTTTCGCGTGGTCGGCTACTACTTTGCATCGAAGCTGGAAGACTGTACGACGCGGAATAGTCAACGTTCCCCGCAGCAGGTGATCCCTCTGAAAGGCCTGCTAGGAACCTATGGAAGACTCCAATTGCCAGAGTGGGAAGAGGGGTTCGACGAGTTGTACTACGTGTCGATTGGCGACACCGGCGAGTTTGTAGTAAGCGAGTGGGCGAATGAAGTTTGACGAACTCGACAGCAAGATACGCGTCTTCGAGACAGCCCACGACTATTGCGTGTTGCCAGGTATCTACATGGTCGCCCGGCTTGATGGGAGGAGCTTCACGCGATTGACCAAAGAGGTACACGATTTCGAATCCCCGTTCGACGAGCGGTTTCGCAACGCCATGGTCCAAGCGGTCGAGCACTTGATGAACTGTGGGTTCAGGGTGACCTATGGCTACACCCAGAGCGACGAAATCTCGCTGCTGCTCGACCGCAACGAAAACACGTTTGGTCGGAAGACGCGCAAGATGAACTCCGTGCTCGCCGGCGAGGCCAGCGCCAAGTTCTCGCTGTTGCTCGGCGGAGTGGCTTGCTTCGACTGCCGATTCTCTCAGTTGCCCACCAAGGGTGACGTGGTAGACTACTTCCGCTGGCGTAGCGAAGATGCCCACCGCAACGCGCTAAACGCCCACTGCTATTGGGCGCTCCGCAAGGAAGGACAGGACGCGCACCACGCAAACGAGGCGTTGATGAAGCTCTCGGTTGCCGACAAGAACGAGCTGCTCTTCCAGCGGGGCGTCAACTTCAACGATTTGCCAAGCTGGCGAAAACGAGGCATCGGTGTCGTCTGGGAAAGACACGAGAAGGAAGCGGTGAACCAAAAGACCGGGCAACCCGTCACAACCACGCGCCGGCGGCTGAAGCCGGTGTTCGATCTGCCGATGCGGGATGAGTACAGCGATTTCGTCGCCAGTTTGATCGAGGAGGGGAAGCAAGTTGCCTGAACTGTCGATCCCCAACCTGTCCCTCGTCGTCCTGATCGGCCCCAGCGGCTCCGGCAAGAGCACTTTCGCGCGCCGGCATTTCTTGCCGACCGAAGTGCTGTCGAGCGACTATTGCCGGGGGCTGGTGAGCGACGACGAAAACAGCCAGGCGGCCACCAACGATGCATTCGAGGTGCTGCACTACATTGCCGCGAAGCGGTTGGCGGCAAGGCGGCTTACCGTGGTCGATGCGACCAACGTCCAGCGGGAGGCTCGGGCGCCGTTGGTGTCGCTGGCCAAAAAGTACCACACGCTGCCGGTGGCGATCGTGTTCAACCTACACGAGGACATCTGCCAGGAGCGAAACCGTGATCGGACCGACCGCGACTTCGGGCCTCATGTGATCCGCAGTCAGCGATCGCAACTGCGACGCTCGATCAATGGGCTGCGGCGTGAGGGATTCCGGCACATTTTCGTGCTCGACTCGCCGGCAGACGTCGACGCGGCAACCATCGAGCGGACTCCACTGTGGAACGACAAGCGCGACGAGCACGGCCCGTTCGACTTCATTGGCGACGTGCATGGCTGCTGCGACGAGTTGGAGGAGTTGCTGGACCAACTCGGCTATCAAGAGAGCATCATCTCAGCTGGGCAGTTCGTCTGGGGCGAGAAGAGCTACACTCACCTCGAGGGCCGCAAGGCGGTGTTTGTTGGTGACCTGGTGGATCGAGGGCCGCGAGTTCTCGACACGGTGAGCATTGTGCGAAACATGGTGTGGCAGGGATCGGCCCTCTGCGTGCCTGGAAACCACGACATGAAGTTGCTTCGGAAACTCCGCGGACGCAACGTGCAAGTCACGCATGGCTTGGCCGAGACGCTTGCCGAGATCGACGCGGTGCCGGACAAGCATCGGGAAGCGTTTACGAAGCAGCTGGCTGACTTTCTCGACGGGCTCGTGAGTCACTATGTGCTCGACGATGGCAAAATCGTTGTCGCCCACGCCGGCATGAAGGAGTCGATGCAGGGACGTGGGTCGGGCAAGGTTCGCGACTTTGCGCTGTACGGTGAAACGACCGGGGAGACCGACGAGTTTGGCCTGCCGGTCCGTTACCCGTGGGCAGCCGAGTACCGCGGCGACGCCATGGTGGTGTACGGCCACACGCCGGTGCCCGAGCCCGACTGGCTGAACAAGACGATCAACATCGACACCGGCTGTGTGTTCGGCGGCGCACTCACGGCATTGCGGTATCCGGAACTGGAAACCGTTTCGGTCAAGGCGAAGCAAACCTACTGCGAGCCTGCACGCCCGTTCCTCGATGAGGATCAGAAGTCGCCGTCGCTCTCCACGCAACACGAGCACGACGACCTGTTGGACTTGGCCGACGTGACCGGTAAACGCATCGTTTCGACGCGGTTGCGGCAGAACGTGACTATTCGCGAAGAGAACGCCACGGCGGCGCTGGAGGTAATGAGCCGCTTCGCTGCGAATCCGAAGTGGTTGGTGTACCTGCCGCCGACGATGTCGCCATCGGAAACTAGCACCAAAGAGGGGTTTCTCGAACACCCGGAAGAAGCGTTCGCTTACTTCCGCAGCCAGGGCGTGCCCGGCGTGGTGTGCGAAGAGAAGCACATGGGATCGCGGGCGGTGGTCGTGGTGTGCCGCGACGAGAAGGCCGCGGCAAAGCGTTTTGGTGTGGATGGTGAAGCGGGCGTCATCACCACACGCACCGGGCGACGCTTCTTCAACCAAGCAGCGCTCGAAGTCGCAATGCTCCGGCGTGTGCGCGACGCGCTCACTGCGAGTGGCTTCTGGGAGGACTTTGCCACTGAGTGGGTGGTTCTCGACTGCGAACTGATGCCCTGGTCGGCCAAGGCCCAGGAATTGCTGAAGTTGCAATATGCTGCGGTTGGATCCGCGGCGCGCGGAGCTCTGCCGGCGGTACTCGAGTCGCTTGGTACTGCCGCTGCGCGCCTGAGTGGAGAGGAGTCGGACCTTGTCGAGGGACTCCAGGAAGACTTTGCCCAACGCGGGCGAGCGGCACAGAAGTTTGTGGACGCCTACCGGCAGTATTGTTGGTCGGTCGAGTCGATTGACGATTTCAAGCTGGCACCGTTCCACGTGCTGGCCACCGAAGGCCGCGTGCACGTGCAGCAGAACCACGAATGGCACATGCAGACACTCTCTAAGGTCTGCGATCAGGACGCGCAGGTGCTGCTCGCGACGCCTTATCGCTCGGTCGATGTGACAGATCCGGACCAAGTCGCCGCGGCGACGGAGTGGTGGATCGAACTCACGGAGCGGGGCGGGGAAGGGATGGTCGTCAAGCCGCTCGACTTCATCGCGAAGGGGAAGAAGGGGCTATTGCAGCCCGCTGTGAAGTGCCGCGGGCGGGAGTACCTGCGCATCATCTATGGACCCGACTATACGAGCGATAGGAACCTCACGCGATTGCGAAAGCGGGGTCTGGGCGCGAAGCGTTCGCTCGCGCTGCGCGAGTTCGCCCTCGGCATCGAAGCGTTAGAGCGATTCGTGCGTCGCGAGCCACTCCGTCGCGTGCACGAATGCGTGTTCGGAGTGCTGGCTTTGGAAAGCGAACCGGTCGATCCGCGGTTGTAAGCTGCGCCAGAGTACAGCAGGACCTCTACGAGTGGTCTAACCATTACGGTCAAGGACCAAAGTAGCAATCAGGTAACCCTTGCATTAGAATCAGAATGACGAAAGGCGGCACCGACTCCATGCCGCCTGAATTGGTACTCTGCAAGGTCCTCGACATCTGGCTAGGGCGTCGGTGTCCTCTCTTGGTCCTTGCTCTTGGGAAAGGTAGCCATGGCTGTCAATTGGCGAGATGCAGGTGCTCAAACAGCGGGGCGAGGTCGAAGTGAACTGCGACGTCGCGCAAACTTCTTGCTGGGCGTTGCGCTAGTAGTGATATTGGTTGGCTTGGCGGCAGAATGTCACTGCCTGGCTGCGGATCGACCCAACGTGTTGTTCATCATTTCTGACGACTTGAACACGTCGCTTGGTTGTTACGGGCATGCGGAGGTCGAAACGCCCAATCTGGATCAACTTGCCGAGCGTGGAGTGCGTTTCGCTCACGCGTATTGTCAGTACCCGCTGTGCGGCCCAAGTCGCAATTCGATGCTAACGGGGCTTTATCCGGCGAGCACAGGGATATTGCAGAACAGCCAGATCTTCCGCCAGACCATTCCCCGTCACCATAGCTTGCCACAGGCGTTTCGATTGTCGGGCTATTTCGTGGGGCGGATCGGCAAACTCTACCACTACAACGTTCCCAACTCGATTGGCACCGATGGTCACGACGACCCGGCTTCGTGGGAGCTGGAACTCAACCCGATCGGGTACGACCGCACGGTCGACCCCGACGAGATCTTCTCGCTCCGACCCGGCAAGTTTGGGGCGACGCTAAGCTGGTACGCATCCCCGCGCAGCGACGAGCACCTGACCGACGGAATGATTGCCGACCAGGCCGACTGGGTCTTCGAGCGGTGCGCCCAACGTCCGGAACGCCCGTTCTTCCTTGCGGTAGGTTTCTTTCGTCCTCACACTCCGTACATCTCACCGCAGTCGTATTTCGATCAGTATCCGCTGTCGTCCGTCGAACTGCGACAGGATCCCAACGAGGATGAGTCGGACATCCCTCCTATTGCGCTGCAGTGCCGCCACAAGGAAGAGCTAGCGATGTCCGATGATTTGAAGCGCGAAGCAACACGGGCCTACTACGCGAGCGTGTCGTTCATGGACGCACAGGTCGGGCACGTGTTGGATTCACTCGACCGCCATGGATTGACGGAGAATACGATTGTGGTGTTCACCAGCGACCATGGTTATCATCTTGGCGAGCATCGGCTATGGCAGAAACGGAGTCTGTTTGAAGAGAGTGCCGGAGTGCCACTGATCATCTCCGCGCCCGGCATCGCGAAAGCCGGCTCGGTCGCCAACACACCCGTAGGCCTAATAGACCTCTACCCCACTTTGGCCCAACTGTGCGGCGTCTCGACGCCAGACAATTTGCAGGGGCAGGATCTGGCCCCGATCCTGGGCGACCCCAACGCGGAAGGCCGGGGATGGGCGCTCACGTGTGTGAATCGTCCTAACGGAAGTAAAACAAGATTTGGTTACTCACTCCGGACGCAGCGTTGGCGCTACACCGAGTGGATCGACGGCAACGAGGGTCGCGAACTTTATGACCATCAGCAGGATCCCAGGGAGCAGAACAACCTGGCGAGCGATCCTGAATACTCCGATACGGTCGCGCAACTCTCCGGCACACTCCATCAAGCAATCAAGACGACCTTCCCCCCATCGGGAAAGACCCCTGAAGTGCGCCCCGGAAACTGGGCGCCTTCGCTCATCCCTTGATCGGTGATGCGTACAGGATCACGCAACCTATTTGCGTCGCATGCGAAACCCTGCTGCTGCAGCAATGCCCAGTAAGCAGAGGGTCACGGTCGCCGGTTCCGGTACGGCCGGGTTGACGACTTCTCTCCACGTCGTGGCAATTCGCACTTCGTCGACATCCATGCCCATGTTGAAGTTGCCGAAAGTAATACGCACTCTTTCCAGGCTGCGGCCAGAGCCGACCGTTTGAGAGACATCAAAGCCAGTGATCGGGTCCGCGTTAGGGACGACATCGCCTTCGCCGTACACCCACAGGCTCAATACGTCGTCGACCGAGTTGCTGGCTTCCATCTTTGCGACCAGCAAGTAAGTCTCGCCCGGTACGACGTCCCTGGTGCCGTATTCTGTGGCTGCAGTGGAGATGCCCACAAAGAACTTCTCGTTGCTGCCGAGGCCGAAACGAGCCCCAACGCCACTGCCGCCGTTGTCGATGCTGACGGTGATATGTTCAGAAGCGGAAGAGGCGGTGCCTGTTTTCCGAACCAGTGCGCTCATGTAGGTCACGGCATCACGGTTCCAGCCAATCATGTCCTGGTCGTCAGACTCGTTGATATCGCGGATGACCTCACCGCTGCCGGAAGTGGCGGTACCGTCTTCACCAGGCAACAGGCCAGAGAGTCGGCCACCTTTCTCGGAACCAGCGCCCGGTGACCCAGAGGGGTACATTAGGCTGCCGCTGGTGTAGTCGAACACGGCGTCAAAGTCGCCATCGCCATCCGACCACTCCCCGGAGAAACCTACCCCGCCTGCGCGGCCGGCAATGTCGACCCCCAGGCCATCGCTATCGTAGTCGAATCCATCGTAGGCAATGATGGTTGCTGAGCTAGAAGAAGCGAAACAAAGAACACCCAATATCCCAAGGAAGAGAACGGTCCGGCTCATAGCAGTAGCACTCCTGTTGTCGAATCGAGTTGTCGCGAAGAGGCACCCAGGCACAGCCATCGCTGTGCCCATCCCCCTATGGCCTCGCAATGGCGAGACAACGACCTGAGTCAGTGAAAAGGGACATCTACTGGCGGCGCGCAGACGTGCGTCAGCGCGCCAATCTCCCCCAGCAGAAGTAACGGGCAGTGGGGGCGAGAATTGATACCAGGAATCTTCAGATTCATGAAAAAAAACCGCTGCAGACGGAAACCCGCAAGCGGTTGCAGGGGATGTATCCCGGCGCATTGGCTCTTGTGAATACATTCAAACCGAGCCAGCTACATGCCCATGACAACGGGCGAGCAAGCCGAAGATCGCCCAGCTCAGAGCCCACGAACACGTTCCCCGACCTGTTGCCGTTGAGGGCCTCTTCGTCGTCACCCAGGTTGTTTCGCCACAAGGTTCACTGTGCCGTTGTTGCAATCGCCAGGAAACCCAGCGGGGAACGCCTCGACGACACCGAACAGGGCAACATGTCCCGATCTGTCGCTATCGGAATCAGGTCAAAACCAAGTGTCGATCTCATGAGCTTGCTCCAGAAATGTTCTAGATCCCATACGAATGCCCGCCGGCCGCACCACAAAGCGAGGCCGGCGAGCCAAATACAAGTGTGGCTTATGTCGCTAAGCCGGATAAGTCATAATTCCTACGTGGGAAAGGCTTTAGCCAAGCGAAGTGGACAGGAGAAAAGAGAACTCGTGGAGTTTCTCAGTTGTATGCGAGCAAGTCGCTGTACCCCCACGAATCTAGCGAGACGTAACGTTTGGCTTGACAATGAATTAAGAGCATCAGGCGTCCACTCGATTCGCTCTCTTACGACAACGAAGTAACGACACGACGAGGATTTACATGGAACCACGCGAGTCGATTCTCAATATTTCTAAGGCCATGAACGCTGCTGTGATTGGACAGCAGGACGTGGTCGAGCGGATGCTTGTCGCCCTTCTGGCCAACGGCCATGTGCTGATGGAAGGGCTACCGGGCACCGCGAAGACGCGTAGCGTGAAGACGCTTTCGCACCTGGTCGATAGCGAGTTCAGTCGAATCCAGTTCACACCGGACCTCTTGCCGTCGGATGTGACCGGATCGGAGATTTATCGCGAGCAGTCCGCGACGTTCGATTTTCAGCAAGGGCCCATCTTTGGCAATCTGATCTTGGCCGACGAGATCAATCGCGCGCCTGCCAAGGTGCAGGCGGCGTTGCTCGAAGCGATGGAAGAACGACAGGTCACTGTGTCGGGGCAGACGCATAAGCTGCCCGAGTTGTTTCTGGTGCTCGCCACGCAGAATCCCATCGAGCAGGAAGGAACCTATCCCCTTCCCGAAGCTCAGATGGACCGCTTCCTGCTTTACGTGCGGGTCGACTATCCGGCTGGCGAGAACGAAGCCGAAATCCTGCGACTTGTGCGCGGGGAGAAATCGGGCGAATCGTCGGCACCGCCAACGAAGATCGATCAGCAAGTGGTGTTCGCAGCTCGTCAGCAAGTCAACGCGGTTCACGTGGCCGAGGCCGCCGAGAAGTACATTGTCGACCTCGTGCTCGCCACCCGGGCGCCGGAGAAGTACGAAGGCAATCTTCCCAAATGGATCCGGTTGGGCGCGAGCCCTCGCGGTACTTTGGCCCTGGATGCTGCCGCCCGGGCGCACGCCTGGCTGGCGGGGCAGTACTTTGTCTCGCCCGACAACATTCGGGCTGTGGCCCCCGCTTGCCTGGCGCACCGTGTGCATTTGACGTACGAAGCCGAAGCCGCAGGTGTGACGCGCAGTGAAGTGATCGAAGAACTACTGAAGAATGTCGTCCCCGTCTGAGGTGCAGCCGTGGGTGCTCGCGTCGCCGTATCGCTCGAAGAGTTGATGATGCTAAAGGCCGATGCGCGCGGTTTTTCGCTATTGCCTCGCCAACCGGTCGGCTCACTACTGGCTGGGCGTCACGCTTCCAGGTTGCGCGGCCGAGGTCTTTCGTTCGAGGAACTGCGGCAATACCGTCCGGGGGACGACATCCGCACGATGGACTGGAAGGCGACCGCTCGACTTCGCTCACCGCAGGTGCGCGTCTACGCAGAAGAGCGCGAACGTCCCGTGCTACTCGTGGTCGACCAGCGCCAGACGATGTTCTTTGGAAGCCAGCTCACCATGAAGTCGGTTGCCGCGGCCGAACTTGCGGCGCTCGGTGCTTGGAAGGCACTGGATGCAGGCGACCGCGTGGGCGGGCTGGTGTTTAACGATAACGAAGTCGTCGAGGTCCGGCCGCACCGAAGCCAAACGCGTGTGCTTCAACTCTTGCATGAAGTCGTGCGGCTGAATCAAGAATTGACGGTGGCTCATCCGCCGAGCGTCAGCGTGACGCTTAACCAAACGCTGGAACGTGCTTTGCAGATTGCCAAACACGATCATCTCGTGGTGCTGATTAGCGATCTGGACGGCGCCGACGACAGCACAGCGCGGCTCGCCGCGCGGCTGGCTTCGCACAACGATGTGCTGGTGGCCGCCGTTTACGATCCTCTGGGAGCTTCGCTCATTGGCTCGCCCGGGATGTTGGCCAGCGACCGGGGGCGGATGTGGGAGATGGGGAACAGCGCGAGCTTTTCAGAGGACTTTCAGGCTAGTTTCCAACAGCGGTTGGACGAGTGGCGGGACATCTTTCACGCGTTGCGAGTGCCCCTGCTCCCCATTTCAGCCGCGCGACCTGTGCCTGAACAAGTGAGAGCCCTGTTTGGCCATCGACCCCGGAAAGCATGAGCAACGACCCTGCCAGCCTCGATCGCCTGCACGACATCGTGGAGCCTCCACCCGTGAGCTGGTGGCCCCTGGCGCCGGGGTGGTATGGTCTGCTGGCGATTGCCGCGGTGCTAGTCGCGTGGTGGGGGATCCGGCGCTGGCGGCAGTGGCGTGCCAACGCCTACCGGCGCGCGGCCCTTGGTGAACTTAAGTCCGCCAAGACGCCAGCGGAAATCTCCGAGCTGCTCCGACGCACCGCGCTTGCGGTTGCACCTCGATCGGAAGTGGCTTCGCTCACGGGAGAAAGGTGGCCAGAGTGGTTGGCCGGCACCGTGCGCGAAAGCATGCCGCCCAAGGTGAAGGAGCAAATGGCAGCCGCCATATACGACCCGGCAAGCGAGGGCGCGGACATCACCACGCTGCGAGACTACGCCGAGACTTGGATCCAACGTCACCAACTGTCCGAGAGCGATTCGCGATGTTGACGTTCAACTACCTTTGGATCTTCCTGCTGCTTCCGCTGCCATGGGGGCTGCGTGCGCTCCTGCCGGCGAGTCGCGCGCAGCGAGTTTCGGTTCGCGTTCCGTTCGGCGATCGATTGGCGCAAACCTTGAAGCAAGCGGGCGACTCCACCGATCGCCAGCCTCAACGACTGGTCGTTCCCAGCTTGCTGTGGTTGCTGGTGCTCGCCGCCCTCGCTCGACCGCAGTGGATTGAGCCACCCGTTACGCAGGAACGCCCAACGCGCGACTTGTTGCTGCTAGTGGACCTATCGGCATCGATGCAGCAGGAGGACTTTGAGAGCGAAGCGGGTGAGAAAGTCGACCGACTCGCGGCGGTGAAGCAGGTGCTGGGCGACTTTCTCGAGCGGCGCGATGGAGATCGTGTAGGGCTAGTGGTGTTTGGCGACGCTCCTTATCTGCAAGCACCGTTCTCAACCGACTTGGACCTGGTGCGACGCTTGCTCGACGAGTGCCAGGTGGGGATGGCCGGGCCACGCACCGCGCTGGGCGATGCCATTGGTCTGGGGGTGAACTTGTTCGACGAAAGCGACGCCACGGCCAAGACGATCATCGCGCTCACCGATGGCAACGACACCAAGAGCTTGGTGCCGCCGGTCGAAGCGGCTCGAGTAGCCGCGCAGCGGGGTATTCATATTCACACCGTGGCCATTGGCGACGCCACGACGGTGGGCGAAGACAAGCTCGACGAACAGGCGCTACGCGACGTCGCCAACGCGGCAGATGGGAAGTACTTCTTTGCCGCCGACCGGCAAAGCCTGGAGGGCATTTACGACGAACTCGACAAGATCGAAACTCGCAAGGTGAAAACGGTCAGCCATCGCCCCCGTCACGATCTGTTCTACTGGCCGATAGCGGCTGCGCTGCTGCTATCCTTGTTGCAACACGTGTACTTGCTGCTTCAGCAGCGACGGATAACGCCGGCCAGGCCCAACGGCCATACGATTCATGTGAACCCCGCCACCGGCAAGTTGGAGTTGGTCACATGAACGCGCTGTTTAGCAATCTCCATTTCCTCCGCCCCGCTTGGCTGGCGCTGCTGCCGGTGGTGGTCGCCGTTTGGTGGCTATGGCAACGTCATTCCGATGGCTTGCGGGGCTGGCGTGGGCAGATTGCCCCTGAACTGCTGGAGCCGCTGGTCGTGGGCCGCGACGCTCGCGCGAACTGGCGACTCTACTGGTTGCTGGCGGGTTGGATAATTGCAGTGATTGCCATTGCTGGTCCTGCGTGGCGACTGGAGCCGAATCCGTTCGCGGCCGACGCGCAGCCACTGATGATCTTGCTGAAGGCCGACCAAAGCATGGAGCTAGCGCCGCCGGAGCCCTCGCGGATGGAGCGCGCCCACCTGAAGATTGCGGACCTGGCCGAGCTGCGAAAAGGCCAGCCGCTGGGGCTGATTGCCTACGCCGGTTCGGCGCACTTGGTGCTGCCCCCCACTCGCGACACCGACGTGGTGGCGAAGATGGCCTCGGAGGTTACCCCCGAGATCATGCCAAAGCCAGGCGACCGCCTGGACCTGGCGATTGAGCAGGCCGCCAAGCTGCTGACCGACCAGCAGCAAGGCGGGTCGATTCTGGTGGTTGCCGACTCGGCGGAACTGGATAGTCAAACCGTTACGCGGTTGAATGAACTGGATCAGTCGTTCCCGATCCAGTTCCTCGCGCTAGTCGACGAGGGCAGTCCCGAGACCACGAGCGTCCAAAAGTTGGCTCGCTCGCTGCATGCCTCGGTGGAGCAGCTGGCGGTGAACGATGACGACATCAATGCGATAGTCGACTTCGCCGAACGCCGTGCGTCGAGTGGCATCGCAGGTGAGAGCAGCCGTTGGCAGGAAGCGGGATACTGGCTGACTCCGGTACTCGCATTGATCGTTGCACTCTCTTTCCGACGGCAAAAACTGAGTAGCGAGGAGGGACAGCCATGAGAGGAATCTACTTGCTGCTCGCGGTGAGTTGGGTGGGGCTGTGGTTCACTCCGGACCAACAGGCTCAGCGCCTGGTGGATCGAAAGGAGTACGCTGAAGCTGCGGAGACGTTCGACGATCCGCTACGTCAGGGAGCGGCCTGGTATCGGGCGGGCGAGTTCGAGAAGGCCGTGCAGGCCTTTGCCCGTGTCGATACGCCTGAAGCTCGATTCAACGAGGGCAATGCATGGGTGATGCTTGGCAAGTACGAGCAAGCCGTCGATCGCTACGACGAGGCGTTGAACGCTCGACCCGGTTGGAAGGACGCCAAAGAGAATCGCGAGATCGCAGAACTGCGAGCGAAGCGACTCGACACTCACGGTGGAGATATTGGCGATCAGCAGGAGGGCGCCGACGAAGTGGTGTTCGACCCGAACAAGCCCAAGGGTGGACAGGATACCGAGATTGCGGGTGAGCAAGCGGCGTCGGATTCTACCATTCAAGCGATGTGGCTTCGCAATGTGCAGACCAAGCCATCCGACTTTCTGAAGGCCAAGTTCGCCTACCAGGATGCACTGGATGCCGGGAGTGGCGAGCCATGACACACACGCCACGTACAGTCGCAGCTTTGCTGCTTCTCGCAGCGATCGTTCACCCGGCGAGCGCCGACGTCGATCTTGTTGCCATCGACGTTCCGCAGGACAAAGTCTGGGTAGGGCAGAAAGCCTCGTTCTTCGTCAAGCTGCGTGGCAAAGGCCCGTTTGTTGGAGCCGCTTCGTTTTCGCTCCCGCAGATCCCGCGCACGGTGATCGTCAAGATCGGCAATCCAGTGGTGTCATCGGAGGAAATCGAGGACGATACGTGGTTTGTGCAAACGCACGAGTTCGCTTTGTTTTCTCAAGCCGATGGCGACTTGGAGCTGCCGGCGTTCGACGTGCGTTTTGCCAACCGTGATGGATTCACTGGTCCCGCGGAGGACCACGACGAGCAGACACCCGCGACCCATTTCCAAATCGAGCGGCCCGAAGGCAGCAGTCCCTCGACGTATCTGGTGACGACCGATTCGCTGACCGTCGAGGAAGAGTGGGATCCGCAGCCAGGCAAGGCCAGGCAAGGGGCCGTGTTTCATCGCACGATCACCCAACAGGCCGACCAGATCACCGGCATGGCGCTGGCTCCGCCACCGGAGACCGTGCCCAAGGGGGTGCGAGTGCATTTCGACGACCCGGTGATCACCGACAATACAGAGCGAGGAGACTTCACCGGCACCCGGACCGATCGGATTACCTACGTGCTGGAGCAGCCAGGCAAAGTCACCCTGCCGGCCATCCAGTACGTGTGGTGGAATCCTGATCGCGAACAGTACGGATCCAAAACCTTGCCATCGGCAACGTTCGAAGTTGCCGCAGTCATTGCTCAGGAAAAGCCAGAGCCTATCGGGCAGCGCACCTATCGCTGGCTGGTGTGGACTGCGGTGGTCCTGGTGCTCGGCGGGCTGTGCTATTGGCAGTGGCGGCGGTTGGTTGATTTTCTTGCAGCCGTCTGGAACTCAATCAATCCACCCGAGCGACGCATCGCCCACAGGATGCTGAGGGCTTGCCGAGCGGGGGATGCGGCAGCGGCAGAAGCCGCGTGGATGGAGTGGGAACTAACGCGACCGCGCGAGAAGCCAATTCCAGCCAGATTGCAGCGTGCCGCCACCGACTTGCATTGGCGGTTATACGGAGCTGACCCAAAGTCGACCTGGGATGGCCATGAAATGGCCGCAGCGCTCCAGCAAGCGCGTTCTACGAGCCACCTTCAACCAACCAGCGACGACTTGCCACAACTGAATCCAACCGGGTAGACCTAGGTCTTTTTCGTCTTCCGCTTCGTAGTGCCCTTCTTGGCAGCCTTGGTCGTTTTCTTCTTGGTTGGCTTCTTCTTGGCCGCTTTCTTTTTGGTGGTCTTCTTTTTCTTCGATCCACCAGCGGCGGCGCGGGCGGCGAGCAAGTTCAACGCTTCGTTGAAATCGAGTTCCTCGGGGCTCGTGCCCTTGGGCAACGAAGCATTCGTCTCGCCATCGGTCACGTAAGGACCGTAGCGTCCGTCCAACAGTTGCACCTTCATGCCGGTGACGGGCGATTCGCCATCGAAGACCTTGATCGGTTCTTTCTTGGCTGCGCCTCGGCCGCGGGTCTTGGGCGTCTTCAGCAGTTCGATAGCTTGCTCCAGCGTGACGTCCAGCGGCGAGATGTCCGCTGGCAGCGAGCGGGTTTCGCTGCCGCATTTGATGTACGGCCCGTAGCGACCGTTGTAAGCCATGACCTTGCCGCCCTTGGCTTCCTTCTTCGCGTCCTTCTCCTCGCCTTCTTTCTTTTCGTCGATTTCTTTCTTCTCGGTCGCCGCTGGGGCGGGAGGGTGGTATTCGCCTAGCTCGCGAGGCAACGACAAGAGCTTGAGCGCGGTTTCCAGGTCGATTTCGTCGGGGTTCATGCCCTTCAGTAGGCCGGCATTCTTTGGCTTCTCTTCGTCATCGGGATGGCCCAGCATGATGTAGGGGCCGAACCGACCGATCTTCAAATACACGGGCTTGCCGGTCTCGGGGCAGGTGCCGAGCGGCTCGTCGGCCTTTTCGGCTTGTGCGAGCAATTCGAGCGACCTCTCCATCGTCACTTCGTCCGGCGGCAGGTCCTCGGGCAGCGACGCGGTGGTCTCGCCCTTTTCGACAAACGGCGAGTAACGCCCCACCCGGACGTACACTTCCTCGCCATCGTCGGCCTTGCCGATCAGGATGCGACTAATACCCCGCGCGTCGATCTCGTCGACCTTGTGCTCGAGCTGCTTCTTAAGCCCAGGCGTACCGTCGCCAAAATAGAACGAATCCAGGTACTCAATGTACTTTCGCTCGCCGCGGCTGATTGCGTCGAGGTCGTCTTCCATTTGGGCGGTGAACTGGTAATCGACTAGCCGCGAAAGGTGATCCTCCAGCAACTTGGTCACCGAGAACGCAATCCACGTCGGCACCAGCGCATTGCCCTTCTTGAACACGTAACTGCGGTACTGAATCGTTTCGATGATCGACGCGTACGTACTCGGGCGGCCGATGCCGCGTTCTTCGAGCGCTTTGGTCAGGGCCGCTTCGCTGAACCGGCTGGGCGGCAGCGTGTTATGCTCCTTGGCCGATAGTTCCAAGCAGTTCAGCTTCTCGCCGACTTCCACCGAAGGCAGCAGCTTCTCCTGGTCGGCCAGTTCGGCGCTGGGGTCGTCGGAGCCTTCAACGTAAGCTCGCAGGTACCCGGGGAAGTCGATCGTCTTGCCGCTCACCTGGAACGTGCACCCACCTCCCTCGATGGTGATCGCAATGCGTCGGCCGCGGGCGTCTTCCATCTGGCTAGCGATGGTTCGCTTCCAGATCAGGTCAAATATTTTTGCCTCGTCCGCGTTCAATTGACTCTTGATGTTGCCAGGCAGCTCAAACGGGTGACCAGCCGGGCGGATCGCTTCGTGTGCCTCTTGGGCGTTTTTCACTTTGCCGGCGTAGGTTCGCGGGCTGTCGGGCAGGTAGTCTTTGCCGTACTCGTCGACAATCAGTTTACGAGCGTCCTCCACAGCAACCGACGCCAGATTGGTGCTGTCGGTACGCATGTAGGTGATGTGACCGTTTTCGTACAGGCTCTGTGCGGCGCCCATCGTGCGTCGAGCGGTGAAGCCCAATTTGCGGTTGGCTTCCTGCTGCAGCGTACTGGTGGTGAACGGGGCGTATGGCTTGGTGGTGTAAGGTTTGTCTTCCACCTTGGTAACGGTGAACTCGCCGCTGCGAATGCGGTCGGCCAGATCTTTGGCCTCTTTTTCATTCAGCAGCTTTAGCTCGGCATTCTTGAGCTTGCCGGTGGCCGGATCAAAATCCTTGCCCGCCGGAATCTTCTGGCCATCAACCGTTACCAAAGTGGCTTCGAGCGTCTCCTGCTTGCCGTTGGCGAACTTGCCCAACAAGTCCCACCAGTTGCTGGAAACGAACGCCATTCGTTCCCGCTCGCGTTCGACGATCAACCGCACCGCCACGCTCTGCACACGCCCGGCGGAAAGTTTGGGGCGGACCTTGCGCCACAACAGGGGCGATACTTCATACCCGTACAGGCGGTCGAGAATCCGCCGCGTTTCCTGCGCGCGGACCAAACCGTCGTCCACATCGCGGGGCGACGCCAAGGCCGCTTGGATGGCGTCTTTAGTGATTTCGTGGAATACCAGCCGATGAACCGGCACCTTGGGCTTCAATAGCTCCAGCAGGTGCCAGCTAATGGCCTCTCCTTCGCGGTCTTCGTCTGTCGCCAGGTACAGCTCAGTGGAGTCCTTGAGCTTGTCCTTCAGCATCTTGATGTGCTTGCTCTTGCCGGGCGGGACGACGTAGATGGGCTCGAAGTCCTTTTCTACGTTCACCCCCAAGTTGGCCCAAGACTCGCCTTTGAATTTGGCGGGAATCTGCTTCGCGCCCTGGGGCAAATCGCGGACGTGTCCAATACTGGCCTCGACCGTGAAGCCTGGCCCCAGGTACTTGCCAATGGTCTTTGCCTTGGCCGGCGATTCGACGATCACCAGGGCGTTCTTGCCGGCTGCCTTCTTTTTTCCCATAGGATGCTCGATGCCTATTGAATTCTTCTCTGGTCCGTCGTTTCTTCCCGGCTACCACTCTCCCGCAGGGGTGGATTGCCTATGGTGCGAAGTCGAAATGCCAAAGCTAATGGAAAATGCGACAAAGCACTACGCTATTTCGCTTATCCGCATTCTGCCTGCCAATTGGTGGTATTGTCGCTTGTTCGTCATTCGATCGGGTGCCACTGTATGCGGGAGGTGTCGTTCGAGTAGTTTGCGGCGATTAGGGGTCGTGCGGCGATTGGGGGTCGAGCCGGGAATGGCCAATTTCCGGCCCTTGGGGCAATTCGCCAGTTGGTCGCTGGCCAGGCGATCGAATCCGCCGGCAAACGCTCGCTTCGTCACCCCTACTGCTGACTGGGATTGCATTTACGTCAATCTGCCATAGAATCGATAGCTTGCTTTTTGCGGCATGGCCTTGTCCAACCATTAGGACTGGCCTGCCAAACTGTCAAGGGTTCTCGCCCCTCGCGGCCGAGGGAGCCAGCTTAAGATACAGGATATTCGCAATGTTTCGGTTCTTCCGTCGCTACCAGAAGACCTTAATTGTGGTGGGCGGCGTTATCTTGATGTTTGTCTTCACCGTCGCCGATCCCTTGTCGCAATGGATGCAGAGCAGGGGCAACGCCTCCGGACGAACTAGCCCCAACGCTACGGCCGTCACTTGGGATGGCGGCAAACTGACCGAAGGCGAACTCGACAGGCTGGTCAGAAATCGCCAACTGGTAAGCTCATTCGTCCGCGGGGTCAGCCAGTACGGTTATATAAAAGCCCAAACCTCGGAGGTTCCCGTCCGGCAGCGTGTGCAACCGATCGGATTGATTGGCGAAAACTGGAATTTGGAGATGCTGGAGAACGACGTGGTGCTAAGGCACATCCTGGCCGATCGGGCGCGGGATATGGGCGTCGTGATCTCGGACAATGCGATACTCGAGTACATTAACGAACTCGGCATGGGCCTGCTGGGGAGCGATGAGATGTACGAGGTGCTGGCCTCGATAAACCCGGCCGGCTCTCCAGTTCCCGAACAGATGATCTACTCCGCGCTGCGGCAAGAGTTGCTAGCCGAGGCCGCGCTGAGAAGCTATGGCGCTGGCAGCGCTGGCATGTTCTCGGCCGAGTTGCCGGTGAATCGCTGGGAGGAGTGGAAGCAGACCAACGATCGGGCGAAGGTGGAAGCGGCCGCCATCGATCCGAAGTCCGTAATGCTTGATGTGCCAGAGCCCACCGACGATGAGTTGCGCAAGTACTATGAAGAGCACAAGGACTACTACGCGGTACCTCGCTCGGTGATGAATGTCGAATTGCCCTCGCCGACGCCCGGTTTCATGGAGCCACCCAAGGTTTCGCTGCAGTACTTGCGCGCTAACTATGACGAGTTCGTCGAGAAGTACAAGAAGGAAATCTCCGACGAAGAGATCGCCAAGTTCTACGAAGAGAACAAGGGCCTGCTATTCGTTGAGGCCGCCGACTTCGAAGACATGACCGAAGAGGAAACCGCACCTGAGGGCGAGGAGTCGTCCGAAGAGCAGCCATCTGGCGAAGAAGCGGTAGAAGAAACAACGGAAGAGTCGATGAGCGAGGAATCGCCCGCCGAAGAACCCGCTGCCGAAGAAGCCACCTCGGAAGAACCAGCACCTGAGAGCACGGAGCAGCCCGCTGAGGAGTCTCCCGAAGCGACCAAGCCTGCTGAGGAGGCCGCCGAGTCGTCGGAAGAAGCTCCCGTCGAACCGACTACCGAAGAACCAAGCAGCGAAGAGCCTGGCGCTGCAGAAGAGCCATCGGCCGCGCTGCGTACCAGCCCGTTCCGACTGGCTTCCTACCAGCCGGAGTCGGGCGCCGAAGAGTCCGCCGCTGAAGAAAGTGTAGCGAGCGAGGAATCGGCCGAAGCGGAATCGAGCGCAGCCGAATCCGGTGAAGAAACAACCGAGTCGGTCGAAGAGACCGAAGAAGAAGTTAAATATCAACCTCTGGAGGAGGTGGCAGACGATATTCGCCAGTTGCTGGCTCGGGAGAAGTTCTTCGACGAAGTCGACTCTACGATGCAGCAGATCGCAACGAGGCTGTATCCTGCATACAGCAAGTACCTGAGCGACAAACTCGACGCCGAAGCCCTGGAGAAGGATCCTCCCGAGCCGCCAGTGGAACTTCGTGATTTGACGCCCTTGGCCGAAGAGTTCAACCTGGAGTTTGAGAAGACGGGCGATCTGAACCTCTTCCAGCTTCGTGATACGGAAGTCGGTCAGACGATCAATCCGCAGGACAGAATGGTGGTGGCGCTGATGTCTCGCGGAGAGGCCGATTTGTATGAGCCGATCCTCACAGCGGAGGTCGGTCGTTTTGGCGACCGTTATCTGGTGATGAAGACTGGCGAAGAAAAGACGCGTCAGCCGAAGTTCGAGGAGATCAAGGATCGAGTGGCTGCCGCATGGAAGCACGAAAAAGCCGCCGAGATTGCCTTGGAGCGCGCCAAGGAAGATGCCAAGAAAGCTCAGGAATCCGGTCTGACATTGGCTGAGTACTATGTGGATCAGCCCGACGTGAAAATTACCATGACGCCGGCCTTTGCTCGGCTGACTCTCGGCGACATCGCACCTACTGACACGATGCCTAACTACCGACTGTCGCAGCCAGAAGGACTGAAAGATGTGGGGCCCAAGTTCCTGGAGGACGTATTCAAGCTCCAGGAAGGTGAGGTGACCGCGCTACCGAATTTCGACAAGTCGATCATCTACATTGTTCGCATGGCCGATCAGGAAGAGTCGATCGAGCAGTTGCGTAGCGACTTCCTGGAAACCGCCAACTTCTG
This sequence comes from Aeoliella sp., assembly GCF_965227375.1. Taxonomy (NCBI): domain Bacteria; kingdom Pseudomonadati; phylum Planctomycetota; class Planctomycetia; order Pirellulales; family Lacipirellulaceae; genus Aeoliella; species Aeoliella sp. The sequence continues at coordinate 4,402,457 of NZ_CBDDFX010000002.1, read as the reverse complement.
GCCCGGTCGAAGCTACTTCTTCAGAGGTAATGTCGAGCGAAATCGTCGGGCCGCTCTCGATGCTCTGTTGGACAATGTCGAGTTGGATTGGAAACGCCCCGACACGGATGAAGCAGACGAAACCGATAGCGATCAGGAGAGCTAAGCGATAACGGGTTCGCGAAGCGCATCGCAGTTTCTTACCGCTCGTAGGCATAGTGCACCGCACGGCAACATCGATGCCCGTTTGGCAAGGTTGGTTGCCGGTGTTGGTGCTGCCGCCGCTCACCTGCCTTGCGGCCAGAGGTCTCCCGCAGTGGGCCTTGATGTGGCTGTTGGCGGTGTCGATCTACGCGGGACTGAAGTGGCTCACCTGGCGCCGCACTCCATCTCCAGGAACCTCCATCGCGCGCCACATGGCCTACTTGCTGGCGTGGCCGGGCCTCGATGCCCGGGCGTTTCTTGCTGAAACTAGCGATGCAGTCGTCCGCCCTTCCCTGGGCGAGTGGGTGTTTGCTGCCGGCAAGTTGTTGGCAGGCCTGGTTTGCTTCTACCTGGCTCACCGGATTATTCCCAGCGGTTACGACCTGCTGTTGGGTTGGACCGGTATGATCGGCGTTGTGTTTGCGCTGCACTTCGGGTTATTCCATTTACTCTCCTGCTTCTGGCGCTCACGCGGCGTTGCCGCTGCTCCGCTCATGGATTGGCCCATCGCCAGCAGATCACTTACCGAGTTTTGGGGACGCCGCTGGAACACAGCGTTTCGCGACCTGGCTCACCGTTTCCTGTTCTTACCATTTGCTCACGCCCTGGGACCTCGTTGGGGATTGTTGGCTGGTTTCTTGTTCAGCGGACTGGTGCACGACGCGGTGATTTCACTCCCGGCTGGCGGGGGATTCGGTGGGCCGACCCTGTACTTTGTTATTCAGCCATTGGGTATGTTGCTGCAACGCTCGCCAACCGGTCGAGCGATCGGACTTGCTCGGGGCTGGTCCGGTTGGCTTGTCACCGCGTTGGTGCTGACCCTGCCAGCGGGGTTGTTGTTTCATCCGCCGTTTGTGCGCAACATCGTTCTCCCGTTCATGTCCGCACTTGGAGCCCATTAGTATGCCCACTCTCTCGAGCTTTATCTTGCTGGCAGGTGTTGGTCAGCTTTGTGTGCTGGTGGCAAGTGCACTGGTTCCGATGCAGCTTGACTGGAAGAACCAGTTCGCCAGCCTGCCAAAACTCCATCGCCAGATGTACTGGGTGTACGGCGGTTACGTGGTGTTGGGCATCGTGTCTCTGGGGCTGATCAGCATTGTGTGCCACGAACAACTGGCGAGCGGCAACTTGCTCGCCCGTTCAGTTTGCGGTTACGCCACGGCATTCTGGGGGATCCGCCTCGCGTTGCAAGCGGTGCTGGACGTTCGGCCGCACCTGACGAAGTGGTGGCTCCGCGCGGGATACCACCTGCTGAGCGTGATGTTTGTGAGCTTTACCGCGATCTACGCGTGGGCGACTTTTGCTGGATGATCGACGGAATGCTCCCGGCAACGAGCAAGCCTGGTAGCAGAGTGCGAGTGTTCGTCGCGATTGGAAAGTACGCAAACCCCAGCGATCAACCGGGTTGCCGTAGCGCTTTCTCAGGGCGCGGGGCCGGTCGATTCGCGGAGGATGAAGTCGGCTTCGATCTTCGACTCCACGTTCGAATCGGAGAGCGACTTATCAAGGCGGCGGAGCACAATCGACGCCGCCTCGGCGCCAATTTCACGCGGGCGTTGTCGAAGGGTCGAGAGAGGTGGGGTCAGGTGGGCCGCAAAGTCGAGGTCGGCAAAGCCCACGACCGAAAGGTCGGAGGGAATGGACAGGCCGAGGGTAATCGCCGCCTCGTACACATCGCGCGCTTCGTGGTCGGAGACCGCAAAAACGGCCGTTGGGCGGAAGTCGCACGTCAGAATCTCAGTGGCAACCTCCACACCATTGCTGCCTTCGCTATTCAATCGCCAGCTTTTTACTTTCGCTTCCGGATGAAACGTCACGGCGCGCTCAAACTGCTGTCGGCGTTCCAACGCCCAAGTTTGGGACTTACTTTCGCGGCTGGAGATACAAGCGATCCGGCGGTGACCCAAGTCGAGCAGGTGCTTGGCGATGGTCTTGGCCGCCAAGGCCTCGTTCGTGCCCACCGTGTCGCAGAACGGTTCGTCGGGCTGGTAGTCGATCACCACGACGGGTACTTTCCGCTCGGCCAACTCCGCGATGTGCTGCCGATAAGCCACGGCAAACGTGGGCCACATGATCAAGGCATCCACGCGTCGATCCAACAGACGATTGATTTGCTTGAGCCCTTCCTGCTCGTCCGCCTCGAAATGAGGCATGTGCTCCAGGTCGCCCTGCCATACGGTAATGGGCAGGTAGTCGGCTTCGGCCAGTCGCTTGTGGATGCCGGAAAGCACGTTTACCCAAAAGGAATCGTAGGGCGGGATCATCACGCCGACGGTTTGGGTACGCCCCGTTTGAATGCTGCTAACCAGCAGATTCCGCCGCCATCCAAGCCGTTCGGCCGCCTCCAACACCCTCTGGCAGGTGGCTTCTCCAAATCGGCTGACATCGCCGCGGAGGATCTTCGATGCGGCACTCACCGACACATTGGCAGCTTCGGCGACGTCCTTCAATCGGGGTACTCGTGGCTCTTCCATCCCTTTCTTATAGACTGATCCATGGTGGATATGCTAGGCGAGGAGCCTAGAACCGCATAAACTAAAGGCAATCCGCTATGGTCAAATACTTGAACAGGGCGACGGCTTAAGGTAACTTAGAAGGTTGCGGCTATCCCCGCACCTGCGTTGGCGGCGCCTTGCTTGGGCGGCGGCAGGTTATTGTGAGGGTGAGTTTGAACTGAGTTTTGGAGAAATCTAGATGAACCCAGTCGAGGCAGCCTCGGTGGGAACCGATGGCCGTCAGACCACAGCCGCCGAAAAGAGCGCGGCTCAGGGCGTTTCCCAGGCGACATTTCCTTGGCAGGAACGACCAGCCGGTGACAAGTCGGTTGTGTGGCGGCATCGCGGCAATCCTATCATCGATCGAAATCCGCTACCGGAAATCCATGGCATTTACAACAGCGCCGTGGTTCCCTTTGGCGACGGATACGCGGGCGTATTCCGCACCGAAGACTACACGCGGTTTCCACGATTGCACGTCGGATGGAGCGAAGATGGACTCGATTGGCAAATCGAGAACTCGCCGCTGACGTTCGCCAACGCCGAAATCGATCCGAGCGACTACGCCTACGACCCTCGCGTGGTCCGCATCGAAGACTGGTACTACGTGTCATGGTGCGGCGGGCATAATGGACCGACCATCTCCATGGCGCGCACCAAAGACTTTCGGCAGTTTGAGCGCATGACCAATGCGTTCCTGCCGTTCAATCGCAATGGAGTCTTGTTTCCCCGCAGGATCGGCGGCAAGTTCTTCATGCTCAGCCGCCCCAGCGATGATGGGCACACCCCCTTTGGCGACATCTATGTCAGCCAGAGTCCCGATTTGGTGCATTGGGGAATGCATGAGAAGGTGATGGGCCGAGGTGGAGATGAGGTGGGCCAGTGGTGGCAGCGCACCAAGATCGGCGCGGGGCCTATCCCCATTGAAACACCCGACGGCTGGTTGATGATTTACCACGGCGTGATCGATACCTGCAACGGCTTCGTGTACAGCATGGGTGCTGCCATTTTGGACCTCGAGCAGCCTTGGAAAGTGCTTTACCGAACGAACCGGCACCTGCTCACGCCAGAGGCATCCTATGAGACTACCGGCCACGTGCCGAATGTGGTTTTCCCCTGCGCCGCGCTGCACGAACCGTTGTCTGGTAAATTGGCCATCTACTACGGGGCCGCGGATACTTGCACGTGTGTGGCCTACGCACACATCAAGGAACTGGTAGAGTACACGAAAGCAAACTCGACGGTTTTCTAAGCGTACCCGCGCGTCTTACCAGAACTGACTGAATTCAACCGGCCTCGAACCTCGACTACGAGAATCTTTAGAGGATTGTTATGGGCTTTCATCCCATCGATCTCGGGATTCTCGTTGTTTACTTGCTCTCGACGGTGGCCATCGGTGTGTGGATTTCCCGCCGCGCGTCGAAGAGCATGGGCAACTACTTCTTGGGTGGCAACCAGATTCCCTGGTACATGCTGGGGCTGTCCAACGCTTCGGGCATGTTCGACATCAGCGGGACCATGTGGATGGTTTATCTGCTGTTCGTCTACGGCGTGAAGAGCGCTTGGATTCCCTGGTTGTGGCCGGTGTTCAACCAGATATTCATGATGGTCTATCTGTCGATCTGGTTGCGCCGTTCCGGAGTGATGACCGGGGCGGAGTGGATTCGCTTTCGGTTTGGCGATAGTCGCGGAGCCCAACTGGCGCATCTGGTCGTGGTTGCCTTCGCGCTGATTAACGTCATCGGTTTCTTGGCCTACGGGTTCATTGGCATTGGCAAGTTCGCCGCCACGTTCCTGCCTTGGCAGTTGGCCACCGATCCCACGACGAACGCGAACCTGTACGGATTGGCAATCACCGCGCTCACCACGATCTATGTGGTCAAGGGGGGTATGTTCAGCGTCGTGTTCACCGAAGTGCTGCAGTTCGTGATCATGACGATTGCCTGCATCTGGGTGGGCGTGATCGCGATGCAGCAAGTCTCGCCCGATGTAATTTCAGCAGCCGTGCCGGAGGGGTGGCACAGCCTGTGGTTTGGCTGGAACTTGGACCTCGACTGGTCGGGGCGGATGTTGGCGGCCAATGAGAAGATCGCCTCCGATGGTTGGACCATGTTCGGGGCGTTCTTCATGATGATGCTGTTCAAGGGCGTGTTGAACAGCATGGCGGGGCCCGCGCCCAACTACGACATGCAGCGGGTTCTCTCGGCGCGCACCCCGCGCGAAGCCGCGCTGATGAGCGGCTTAGTGAGTCTCGTGCTGCTTGTGCCTCGCTATATGCTGATCACAGGACTCACTGTGCTGGCGCTGGCGTTATTCATGGGCGAACTTCGCGAAATGGGCAGCGACGTGGATTTTGAGCTGATCCTGCCCATGGCCATGGAGCGTGTTCCGGTGGGGCTGTTTGGCCTGTTGTTCTCGGCCCTGCTGGCGGCCTTTATGTCGACTTATGCCGCCACGGTAAACGCGGCGCCGGCGTACATCGTCAACGACGTCTACAAGCGTTACATCAAAGCCGACGCGCCGGAGAAGACCTATGTCCGGTTGAGCTACGTGGTTTCGTTGATCGTCGTGGTGCTGGGCACACTGTTTGGCTTCCTGGTTCAGAATCTCAACGACATCGTACAGTGGATCGTCGGCGCTCTGTATGGTGGTTACATCGCTGCTAACGTGCTGAAGTGGCACTGGTGGCGGTTTAACAGTTGGGGTTACTTCTGGGGAATGATCACCGGCATCCTTGCCTCGGCATTGGTGCCGGGCGGTGCTGCGTGGATGGCCGACCAGGGGTGGATTGAGAGCGTTCCCACCATCTACCTGTTCCCGGTGATCCTGTTGATCTCACTTGTGGGCAGCGTAGCGGGAAGCCTCACCACGGATCCAGACGAAGAGCAGGTGCTGAAGCAGTTCTACCTCCGAGTACGTCCCTGGGGCTGGTGGCGCCCGATTCATGACCAGCTGCTGAGCGAGTATCCCGATCTCAACGCGAATCGCTCATTCGCCCGGGATGCGGTGAACGTAGTCGTTGGCATTGCCTGGCAAACTGCGCTCACCGTGACCGGCATCTTTCTGGTGCTTCAACAATACACCGCGCTGACCTATTCGGTAGTGGTCGTTATCGCGACTTCGATATTCTTGAAGCAGAATTGGTACAATCGCATCGTCGACTATCCTGACGAAGTGAATCTGTCTCCTGCCGGAGAAAGCTAGCAAACATGTTCGTTCATCCAAGCATTCTCATCGGCTTGTTCCTGTCGCTCTTCGTGGCGACGACGGCCCCTGTTGCTGCCGCTGATGAACCGTTCGACTTCATCAGGCACGAAGGTGGCAAGCTCTACGACCACCAGGGTGAGTTTCGATTTGTTTCGTGGAACATTCCCAATCTGCTGGTGATTGAAGACGCCTTCGAGTTCCTGGGCGACGCTCCGTGGCGGTGGCCCGACAAGTTCGAATTGACCGACGCGTTGGAGTCGGTGCGGCAGATGGGCGGCACGGTGGTTCGACCCTACGTGATTACGGTCCGTCGCGACGATGGCGACATGGGTCAGCATGTCCACGTGCTCGCGCCTGGCAAGTTCAACGAGGAGGCGTTCCGCACACTCGATCTGGCGCTAGCTATCGCCCGCGAAAAGCAGGTGCGGCTCATCATTCCCTTGGTCGACAACTGGCGGTGGCAGGGTGGCATCGAACAGTACGCGGCGTTTCGTGGCAAACAGCCGAAGGAGTTTTGGACCGATCCGCAGTTGTTCGACGACTACAGTCAGACGGTCCGCTACATTATCAACCGCCGCAACACCGTTACTGGAGTACTCTACCGGGACGATCCCACAATCCTCGGCTGGGAAACCGGCAACGAACTCGACGCACCGCCCGAGTGGACCGCCAAGACCGCTGCGCTAATCAAGAGCCTCGACCCGAATCATCTGGTGATCGACGGGCGATCGCTGCATGGGATTCCTCACGCATCGCTCGACGATCCGAACATCGACGTCGTGACCACGCATCACTATCCCAACGTGGGTAACAACAACGCAGCGTCGGTGATTGCCGCCACTAGAGAAGTGGCGGGTAAGAAGGCGTATTTCGTGGGCGAGTTTGGCTTTGTCGGCGTCGAAGAGTCGCAACGGATGCTCGACGCAGTGGCGGAACACAGCGTGTCGGGTGCATTGTATTGGAGTTTGCGATTCCACCGACGCGACGGCGGCTTCTACTGGCATCATGAGCCCAGCGGCGGCGACCTGTTCAAAGCCTACCACTGGCCCGGTTTTGCATCGGGCGAGCCCTATCGCGAGCACTTGGTGCTGCCGATGATCCGCAACGCCGCGTTCGGCATCCGTGGCCAGGAACCTCCACCTATTGCTGCGCCCAACGCCCCGCAGTTGTTGCCCATCGACGACGCAGCCCGCATTTCGTGGCAAGGAGCGGCCGGAGCTAGCGGGTACGACATTCAGCGCGCGGAGTCAGCCTCCGGTGAGTGGCAGACGATCGCCCACAACGTCAGCGACGCTGCGGTGCAGTACCGACCGCTGTTCAACGACACCTCGGCGATTCCGGGCAACTCGTATTGGTACCGAGTGATCGCACGCAACGCGAGTGGAACTTCTCCCCCTTCGAATGTCGTCGGCCCCGTGCCGGTAAACTGCAAGACGTTGGTCGACGAATTTGCCGACGCATCGCAGGCCGCTCGTATCGATGGCGAGCACACCTTCTGTAGCAACGACGCTCGCAAGGTGCAAGAAGACATTCATCGTCTCCGCTTGGTGCCCGGCTCGACTGTCGAGTATGAACTGTCGGGCGACATTGAGCAGGTTCGGCTCTTGTTGTTCTCGGCCGTTCCCACTGCAACGCCCAACATCGTTGCGGTGGACGCATCGGGCTCGAGTGCAGAGCTGAAGTTGGACATCCAGCGTGGTCGTGCCGAAGCGGGCGACTACGGCTACCTTACGCCGGTGCTGGTCACCGCTGCAGATATGCCTGCCGGGACGCGACGTATTCGCATCTCTTGCCCCGACGAGGTGCAACTCAGCCGCATCGAAATCCGTTACTCAGCTCGATGAGCAGCCGCTAGCGACCGTTGTTGCCAAGGCGAGGTTTGGCCTGGCGCGACCAACTTTGCGCGATCTCCTCCAAATTGGGCTCGGGTGCGTCGCCCTCCTCAAAGTAGAATTGCTCGATCAGCGACCTCGATTGCCGCAGTTCCTGCCGCTTCTTGTCGTCGATGCCATTGCGCGACTCGATGCGATCCAGCAGGCCGAGCACCGTAAACGGTGTGATGCGGTCGGGCACAGCGAACTCGTTATTCGCTGCCACCTCAGGCTGACCTTGCGCTAGAGCAACGATTGCACCAATGGCCAATAGCACTAGCAGGCCCACGCCCCCGATCCACCACCACTTCGAGGGTCCCTCCGACGCGTAGGTCGCTTCCAGGTCGATCACCGGTTCGACGGCCAAGAGGTCCGCATCGTCGTAGCGCTGGTATAGCGATTCGGTAACTTCCACCTTCGGTTCGGCAAATTCAAACTTCTCGGGCGGCGCCGACAGGCCTTCCTTCGCTTGCATCGACACCAACCACGTTCGCTCCGAGAGGATAAGGTTCTTGGGGCTGTCGGGATCGAATCGCGAAACGGAGAGTCCTTCATCCTCCACCTCCACCACGTGGAACTGCTCTGGCTCCACGGCCAGCAACTCGTCCAGTTCGGGCACCAAGCCTTGCGAGGAGGCCTTCACCTCGAGGATTAGCTTGCCGTCGGCGGCTTCTCGCTCGTCCAGTGTCTGCGTGATCGCAATGTGATCGGCCGGGCGTGGTTGACGCTGCGTGGCGCTGGCGTCGACGGGTAGCGGCGACGATGCGATCGGTATCACCACGTAGCCCGACGTGTCGAGAAAGTCGAGGTCCAACTGCAACGCCGGTAGTTTGTCGACCTCCGGCCCCTTCGCTTTCAGCAGCACGTACGCGTACGGCGTGTAACGCCACCCGTACTCCGGTAGCGACCTCGAATTGACGTCCTCGGTCTGGAACGTTACCGAGAGCACCTCGAAGTTGTCGCCGACTGTCGATACGACTTGCTCTTCGAACTTGTCGCGGTAGTTCTCCAGCGGGCGGCCATAGTTGTAGTAGTAGCGACTGCCGTTATTCTGGTTCTGCAAGTATCGAGAGAACCCACCCGACTCGCGCTCGATCTCGCGAGTGTGGACGAGATTCACAAACACGCCAAATGGCTTCTCGTGACCCACCACGTCGTCGCCATCGATCTTCGTTTCGAGCGAAATCTCGGTCACCAGATCGGAATAGTAGTCGAATATCTTGCGGGCTTCACCGGCTCGCTCGTTGTCGCCGACAATCGACAACCCGCTTTCCAGGTAACGGTACTTCAGGGCGGGTTTGATCGAACTCATGCGGGTGAACAGCGAATTGGCGAAGCTGTCCATGTGCCGCTGGGCGGCCTCGCCCGGTAATGCCAGGATGGCCTCGCGAATCAGCGCGAGTTGCTTGGGGTCCTTCGGTTTGTTCTGATCCAATCGCTGCGGATCGCAGGCCCCCATGCTGGCGTAGTACCACACTTCGAACGGTCTAGTGGTTTCCTCGTCTTCGCGAATGTCGCCCACGGTGCCCGAGTACAATTCGGCCGCGCGTTGGAAGCCGCCGAAAGCGTTCTCCTGGCGGGCGACGAACTTCGAGTCGGGCGCGATGGTGCGGCGATAGTCGTTCGCGTCGTGCAGAATGGACGCTTTGGCCAGCACCAGCGACCAATCCTCTGGGTGGGTCGCCAAGCCACCGTCCACCACGGCCAAGGCCACTTGGTAGCCTCGCTCCACTTCCGCAGCGATGTCTTTCTGCTTGCGCTTGGTTTTGGCGTCCTTCTGCGTGGTTGGCATCCGCCACATACCTACCAGGTTGCTCCGCATCTGCTGGCCGAGCGCCGCGAGTGTCTTTGGCTCCAACGACTCCAGCGGGCCGAATACCTTGGCAATGGCGTCCAGTTGATACACCTCGGCCGAACTATGGCACGTCGTAAACGCCCGCACCAGTTGCTGTTCGTCCACGTCTTCCAGCGGCAGGTCGTTTAGCCGCTTTACCAGTGCCGATAGTTCTTCGAGATTCCGCTCTTGCTTCGAACGAGTGAGAGGGATGCTCTCCGCACGACGCTCGTAGCCGTACATGAACATGTAGCTGTTTGTGCGATTGCGGGAGGAGTTCGGGTCGTGGTTATCGGTCCAAATGCGAAGGAACTCGCTGACCAGACTGTCCGCCACCTTGGGGTGCGAGTTTGCCAGGCGCTCGATGTACGGGAATGCCGCGTCCTCTTCGTTCACTTTTAGCAAGAGCTGCGCGACTTGCTTTTCCATTTGCGGCTTTAGGCCTTCGGCGACGTACTCCAGCCAAACGTCGCTCGGTTTGACCTTCAGCACCTCGCCAACCGGAATCGGGTTCGGTTGGTTGTTGTTGCGTGGACGCGACATGCCGTTCATATCGAAATAGAAGAAGTTGCCGTACATGTCGCGCTGCAGGGCAGGGCCGAGAGACACCGAGGTGTCGTATTGGTAGGACACCTGCGCTTCCCGCAACCAGACTGCTGCCAGTAAGGTTAGCTTGTCCTGCCAACTCTTGGCCACCTCGGGCGATGCTTCAACCAGGGCTTCGACGGCCGTGGACTGCAGCCGGAGTATCTCTAGTCGCTTCGTGGGGTCGTGCACCCTGGCCTGCAATCCAGTAGCGGCCTGGTTGCCGATGGTTGAGAGGATCTCGATACCACGCTCGTTGGCGTTTTTGAACGCGTCGGCGAGCCACTGTTGGCCCAGCGTGTCGCGAACCTGTGGGGCCAGGTCCACCGCCCGCATCAGCGCCTGGTTCTGCTGTGCCTCCTCCACTTCCTCGGCGGAGAGGATTTCCTGCACCGTTTGCCACGCCTTCTCCAGGTCTTCGATGCGGTGGTCTTCGCGATACAACGCGTAGTAGTACTTGGAGAGTTGGATTAGTTCCTTGTGCTGCTTATTCTCGACCGCCTCCTCCACCGATGGCAGAAAGTCTTTGGCCTTCAAAGTGAGGCCCGTTTGGATGAGCAGTCCGGCTACCTGCGAGCTGTTGAGCGCACGTTGTTCCTCCGGCAGCTTCACTTCTTCCGCGAGTCGCTCGATCAGCGCTTCGACCATGTAGCCATTCTGCTTGTATACATTGACCAACTGCGCCAGCATGCTGATGTCGTCGTCTTCCAGCTCCGCCGGCGCAAGCCGCGCGATGGCCAGTAGGTCGTCGGAGGTCATCACGTTCAGCTCGGGTTGTGCGCCCCGCTGATTAGGTACCGGCACCATATTCTGGCCGTCCGGAGAAACGACCATCGCAGGTTGGTTAGGCGGACTGGCCAGCGAACGGACGATTTGCTTGAAGACAGCCTTTGCTTCATCTTCTGAGAGGCTCTCGATGAACTGATTGACCTGCGGCCAACGCCCCAGCGTCACGTTCCGACGCAAGTCGGCGAGCTGTTTGTCGAAGTCGGGGCCTTTGTCTTCTTTCTCTTCCTTTTTCTCTTCTTCCTCTTTACCTTCTTCCGACTTTTTTTCTCCCTCGTTGTCTGCCGTTTCGCCTTCGCCAGATGCCTCTTTCTCTGACTCATCATCTTTTGCGGCGTTTTTCTCTTCCGCCTTGTCTTCTTGATCTGCTTCACCTGATTCGTCGGTCGAGCTATCCGACGCCTCGGTCGCTGCCTCGTCGGCCGCCCCATCTTTGTCCTTGGTCGCAGTCTGCTTGGTCATCTGCTCATCCGTGGATGCGGCTGTGGGCTCTTCCCCCGCCTCCGCAGTAGCTTCCTTATCGCCGGCTGACCCCTCCTCGGCCTTGGTTGCTTTCTCGGCTTCGCTAGCGGGCTCCGCTTCCTTGTCTTTGGTTGGATTGGAGTCTTCCTCAGATTCTTCGGCGTCGTCCGCTTCGGTCGCCCCTTCCTCCGTCTCTTCCTCTTCCGCCGGCTTGAGTTTTTCCAACTCGAACTGCTTCCACACGATCAACATAGTGGAGGGCCGGCGATCGAATTGCAGTTGTTGAATCTTCTGCAGTCGCTGCTGTTTTTCCTGCTGCTCTTGGGCGGCCTTCTGAGCGTCCTCCGAACCTTCTGCAGCAGGCTCTACCGCTGCGGGTTCAGATGGCATGCCAAAAGGATCCTCTTCCACCACCTGAATTACAGCCGGCGAACCGTTCACTTGCACTTGCATCACGCGCGCCCGAGGCGCAAGGACGGGAGTCGGTTGCCCCCATGCAAGCTCGCACTGCGAGGCTGTCAGGAGCAGTGTCAAGGCGATCGTTAAACCAGCGACGCGTTGATTCATCGGGTTACTCTTCTTGGCCATGCAAAACACGGGTAATTGCAACGCCAAGGGCGGTTGCTCGAACTCGACCTTGGCGTTGCGTGTCATCTAGGTAGGTTGTCGCACTTCGACTCCATTAGGAGCCAATGCCATCGGCGGGTGGGCCGGAGCTAGCGCCTCGGGCGTCCTGCGGCTTCTTCTTGCCATTTCCCTTGCCCTTTCCTTTCCCTTTGCCTGGCTTCTTGCCCTTGCAGTTGCAGTTTCCACCACAGCATCCTTTGCACTGGCAAGGCAGGTCGAGCGCTTCCAGTTCGCTCAGATCCATGCGAGCCAGGCGAATGGCCGCCTCCAGGTCTTCGGTGTACTGGTCGGCAGCTTCTTGGTCGCCCGCTTCGGTGGCTTGCTCAGCGAGCAGGCGGTACTTTTGACGCGCGGCCTCGATTTCAAGTTCCCACATATCGCGGGGCGCGCCTTCCAATCGCAGCAGCCACGTCAGGTAGTACTCGGCCGAAGCCATTGCCGCGCGAGTCTGTTCCAACACCTGAGCATCGGCCTTGTCGTCGGACTCCAGTTCTTCGAGCAATGCTGTCAAGTCGTTGTAGGCGGCCGGGAGTTGTTTCGACAACAAGCGTGCCTTGGCTCGCTCAAGACGAATGCGTTGTTCAACCGTTGGATCCTCGGACTTCAGCAACGCAAGCGCTTCGCTACAGTGCGCGTCGACCGCCGCCCAGTCTTCCTGAGTTGATTGAAAGGATGCCAAGCGAAGGTTGGCGCCAGCTTGAGCATTCTCCGCGGCTTCCTGCCCGGGCCCAAAGTGGTAGAAGGCGAAAGCCACGGGCACAGCGATCCAGGCAAGCAGCATTGCGATTCGCATGAGTGATCTCCTTTTCGAGGGCGTTCGGGCGAGACTTCGTGATTATAGGGGAGTAGCCGGCGCGCGTCGATGAACTTTCCGACGAACCCGCGGAGTCGAATTTGCGCTCGCAGCAGTCGTTTGCAGCACACCAGGCCGCCACGCGGTGCCGAAATAGTGCAGCAACAGCGGCAGCACCGCACACAGCGTGGCTCCCACTCCGCAGGCAATCAGGGCAAACTCGCGGCGAGTCAGCTTTTTCAGGACGCTTTCGGAGTCGCTGGAAGCAATAGTGCGAATCAGGTCGGTGCTCAGGTGTTTTTCGTTGCCGTCGTGGTAGACACCACCCAGTCGCAGGGCAATCTGCCGCAAGGTGGACGCATCTTGCCTGCTTTGACTTCCTGCGATGAACTTCCCGCTCACCGGGTCACCCACTCCGACGACGATCACGTGCTCCACCGAGGCGGGCATCTCCGGCATGCCGGTGGATGGCACGCTGTCGCCATCGCTCAGCAGCATTAGCGTCGTCGACTTGGGTTCGAAGTTCTTGACGATTTCGGCCGCTTCGCCGAGACCCGAAAACAAATCGGTTTTTCCGATGTTGAACGCAAAGTGCAGCGGCAGGTCTTCCAGGATGTTGCTGATCACTTCACGATCCTTGGTGTCGATCACCACTGGTTTCGCGCCGTTGTAAACCGCCACGACCGACGTTCGATAGTTGGGAAGTTGCACCCGCTCGAAGAACGACTTCATCAGCGAGTCGACCCGCTGCCGGCGGCTTTGCTTGCCATCGGGGCCAGCATCGACCAACAGCATGCTCGGAGAGACGTCGAGCACTAGCACCAAGTGCTTCAGTTCGCCATCGGCGATGGTGTGCGTAGTGTGTGTCTTGGGCTCGATGGTCATCAGCGTGGTGAGTCCCCACACCACCGCAGCCACCGACATTGCGGCGAGCAGCGGTACCCACCGCGCCCATAAGCGAGGAGTCGTGTAAGGACCGAACGCCAACCGCGCAATCCGCCGCGTGCGTTGCCAATGCAACGCCTCGGCCGCCAGGGCGACCATCAGGGCGATCAGTGCTGCAAGCTCAGCTACCATGGCGTATAGCGTAGTCCCAAAGAACAAACGAGGCTCAATCCAACTAACGACAGGCCAACAATCGCAAACGGCTGGTAGTAGTCCACTGCGTCGGCGGCAGTGCGTTCCATTTCGGCCTGCTGCATTCCATCGATACTGGCGAAGATGGACTTCAGTCCTTCCACATCGCCGGCCGCAAACGCTTCGCCGCCGGTTAGCGATGTAATGTTGATGATGGCGTCCGGCACCTCGCCGGTAGATATGTGTATTGCGTAGACGATGATGTTATCGCCCTTGAGTTTGTTGGCAACTTCGATGTCCCTTCCCCCGCCCAGGTCGGCGCTCATACCATCGGAGACCAGCAGGATCATCCGATCGCCGCTCTCGGTATCTATCAAGCGTTTCCGACAGGCGAGCAGCGCCCGTCCGATCTCGGTGCCACCGAATGACTGGCTGGGAAGCCGCCCAGGACGCATGAACGGGGGAGACTGGCGGATTGCCGAGGCGTCGGTGGTGATCGGCACCCAGTGCATGACCGAGTTGCCGAAGAACGTGAGTCCGAACGCATCGCCCTGACGCGCTTCGAGGAATTCGTCGATTGCTTGCATGGAAGCGTCGTAGCGATCTCCTTCTCCCATGGTGGCCGTCATGCTGCCAGAGACATCGACGCAAAACTCGATGTTCGTCAGTTTGCGTTTTACCTCGGGCTCTTTCAGTCGTGTCGGCCCGGAAAGGATCAGGATCACCACGGCCAGAACCAACGCCGGTAGCGAGGCGGCCGAGTTCAACAGCAGTCGCAGCCAAAAACCGGTGCCTTCCTGGCCATGGTCGAACGGCATCACCACATTGCGGCCACGGCGGCGCCACTGCCACACCAGAATAATGACTGGAATCACCAGCAACAGCACAATCAGCGGCCAGTAGAGGCGGAAACTCATGCGCCAACGGCCTCCTGCGAGCCAATTTCCTCGGTCATCGCGTCGGCCGGCATATTGCGATACGGGGCGAGCAGACTGGCTACGTCCACGTCGCCGTTGGATTCCGGTTGGTGCAGCCAGGCCTCGAGTTGCCGGACGAGTTGCCCACCCTCGGGGTGGTCGAGCACTCTGCGCATTGCTTCGGCGGCGGTCAGGTCGTTAAGGCCCAAGCGGTCACGCCAAAACGCGAACAGCCCACGTTCCAGTTGGGCCAGTTCGGGTTCCGAGAGTCTGCCGGCTACCGCGGCCTCGATGGCTGGTCGCAGTCGGTCGGCCAGCGTCTTGGGCTGGGCCTGTTCCGCCGCTTGGGCGTCGACAGGCTTCTTGCGCCCTACGAACAGGATGGCATAACCGGCCGCCAGCCACAGGATCGCGCCCAGCACCACCCACAACCAATACCATCCCAAGTGTGGTAGCCCGGCCGGCTCGAGTGCGTTGGGCTCAACCTGCCCTGGCGGCAGGATTGGTTTGACTGTGACGAGAAAGTCGGGCAGCTCCGCCGGCTCGGCTCCGCCGATCGGCTGCAGATAGTCGGTCAGGTTGTATTCGCCCGGCTCCAGGGCATAGTACTCGAACGTGTAGCGGTGCGAACTGCCGTGCGGGAACAACTCAACAATTCGCAGCACAAACGGCGCGTCGCGATCTTCCAGCGGTTTGACTTCGAGTTCGGGGCCGGGCAGCACTTGCTCTTCGATCGTCGCCGGCATGCCGACCGACGTTGCGGGCGTCGGCTCCTCTTCGGCCGCGTACGAAGGCAGCGCTGCGAGCATCACCAACATCAACGGGTAACAGAGTTTGTTCATCGTGCACCCCTTCCCAGCAGGTCGCGTGCGCGGAAAAAATTCCGCAGATGATGCACGAACGGGCGATCGGTGGGCAGCACCAGGTGATCGATGCCGCTGCGTTTGAGTTGCTCGGCTGCGTCGTTGTGCGAAACCCAGTGGCGGCCTGAGCGAGTGGCGAACTGCTTGCCGGTCTCCGCTTCGCCTGCACGCACGAACCCGGCGCGGCGGACACCGCGCTCTGCGGGGTCTTGTAGCTGTAAGACGGCGACATCGTGTTTCTCGGAAAGTTGCTTTAGCGCCGGCACCGCCCATGGGTCGTGCAGGTCGCTCAGGACGATCACGAGCGACGTTCCGGAGAGTCTGGGAACCAACTGCGCGATGCGGAGTCCCAACGTGGTGGGTTCGTCATAGCGATAGTGCCGCAGGTGGTGGAACCACTGCATGACTTGTGTCTTCGATAGACTTGGTTCGATGCGAAGCTTGCGACCGCCGACACCCACCACGCCCACGGGGCTCGCCCGATCGAGGCAGGCGAAGGCGATTCCGCCGGCGATGTGAACGGCCATCCAATACTTGCTCGGCGAGTGGCTGCTGACGGTCATCGAGGCCGACGTGTCGACCATCAAGTAGCACGGCAGCCGCTTCGGCGCTTCGTACTCCTTGACGAACACCTTTCCCGCCCGGGCGGTGACGCGCCAGTCGATGCTGCGAATCGGATCGCCATACTGATAAGGCCGACTTTGGGCGTATTCGAGCCCGGAACCCAGAAACGGCGAGCGGTCGTTGCCGTAGCTTAGGCTCGTGGCCAGTCGCTTCACTGCAATCACGAACTGCCGTGAATCCAGTGGTTCGATATCTATCAGCGTGGATTCCAAGTGCGGTTCCTTGCCGTGGAATGATTCGTTAGTAGTCGGAGCCGAATGAAGTGCTAAGCGGAGACTTCGCTGAGGATCTCTTCCAACGCGGTAGAAGCGGTACGGCCTTCGGCCAGTGCTTCGTAGTTGGGTCGGATGCGGTGCAGGATGACATCCTCAGCCAGGTTGTATAGATCTTCGGGCGTTACGTAGGTGCGACCGTGTATGAGCGCCCTGGCTCTGGCGGCCTTGACCATTGCGATGCCGGCGCGGGGGCTGCAGCCGAGTTCCAGATCGGGATGGTGCCGCGTGCGATCGACGATTTCGATCACATGCTCGAGGAACGTGCCGCTCACGTGAACCGCGTGCACCGCGTGCATGGCGTCGACCAGCATGTTGGCGTCGCCGACCGGCTCGTCGCCAATGGCGTCGAACTCGCTCCGCGCCACGGCTCCGTCGCCTTCGCGGCGAATGCCGAGCGCCATGTTGCGGCGCAGGATCTCACGCTCGTGTTCCGGATCGGGATAACTCAGTCGATGCAGCAGCATGAAGCGGTCGAGCTGCGCTTCAGGCAGTTCGAACGTTCCAGATTGCTCCACCGGGTTCTGTGTGGCGATTACCAGGAACGGAGTAGGCAGCGGATAGGCGGTGTTGCCGATCGTTACCTTGCGTTCCTGCATGGCCTCGAGCATCGCGCTTTGCACCTTGGGGGCGGCGCGGTTGATTTCATCGGCCAACAGCAGGTTGGTGAAGATCGGCCCTTGGTGCGTGCGGAAGGTGCCGGTCTGTTGATCGAGGATCTCCGAGCCCAGGATGTCGGAAGGTAACAGGTCGATGGTGAACTGAATGCGGCTGAACTGCAGATGAATGGCCTTCGAGAGCGTCGATGCCAGCAGTGTCTTGGCAATACCGGGCACGCCTTGCAGCAGGATGTGACCGCTGGTGAACAAGGCGATCAGTAATCGCTCGACCACCACGTCTTGCCCAACCACCACTTGGCCCACTCGCTTGCGAATCGCGTCGATGAATGCGATGGTGTCGTCCAAGGATTCTGTCTGCGTTTCGCAGGCAACCGTCGACATGCACTGCCTCTTTCTGGTTTTTCAAAAACGGAACTTCAACGTCCTCTGGCCCTGCCGGCGGGCAGAATTTTCATGCCCCGGTAGACGCCGCTACAATTCGATTCTAAACGATGCGGTGGCCCGTCACAACGAATTCCAGAGGTGCCCCCGGGCCAACGACCGCGGTTCATACGCCGAGTGAGGTCCTCGGGTTCGACGTGATGATGCAATCTACTCTGCTTTCCGAGAAGCTTCGAAGATTATTGCACTCGTTGGGAACTAAGGTTCCCCTTGGAGCGTCCAACGGTCCTCTGGAGATTTGCGCAGTAGTCATTCGCCATGGCGCAAAGACTCACTCCCCGAAATTCGCGGCTACTGGCGGCAATGGTAGCAAGCAGCGGCCAAGACGAAGAGCATCCAGGTAGCTGGTGCGGGCACCGAATCGTTGCTTGTCGAGGCGGCTTGGGCAAGGCTCGCCTCGAACTGACTCTTCCACACCTGGAAGTCCGATGCGGTGACTCCGGGGACTGCGTCGCCTGCGTTGTTGATAGCGGAGTCGAAGTGGATGTTGTCGACGATGGCCCACTCGAGTTCTTCGGCCACCAGGACGGGGATGATCCGCGTGCTGAACGCGGTTTCGGTCGGGAAGATGCCCGTCGAGTAAGGAACATTCGGCCCGAAGGTTTGCTTGTGCGCCAGTTTATGCAGCTTGATCTGCATGCGAATGTCGCGTTCGTCCAGCAGCGGCATCGGAAGCCGATGTTGATCGGTTCCTGGGCCAGCAGCGCACTCGGCGTGATCAGCAAGAGCAACTGCAGGCGGAACAGGTGGGCTTTCATGGTCGATCAATCAGAGGAGTAGTCGATCGCCTGGCCCGCTTCGTCGTCGGCGAACAGACGAACCGCACCAGGGCGGATCGTGAGCGGCAGTTGATGGCCGAGACCAACAGCGCGATTGATGGGAATGCGGGCGACCAGCGACTCGCCAGCGAGCGAAAAGTGAACCAAGGCCTCGTGCCCAAGATTCTCCACCAGTTCGGGCGTGATGGTTGCCAGGACGGGTTCGTCGCTGCTAGCTGGGAGCAAGTCTTCGGGACGAACGCCAAGCACCAGTGGGCCATCGGGCTGACCATTCAGCTTCCAGGTCGCCTGTTGGTCGGCGGAGTGGAACTGCCCGCTGGCGAGGTTGCCTTGCAAGAGGTTCATGGGCGGGCTGCCGATGAACGTGGCTACGAATTGATTCGCTGGATGCTGGTACACTTCGAGTGGGGCGCCGATTTGCTGCACGACGCCATCCTTCATCAACACCAGCCGGTCGCCTAGGGTCATGGCCTCGACCTGGTCGTGCGTCACGTAAATCATGGTGGCCTTGAGTCGCTCGTGCAGTCCAGCCAACTCGGTACGCATCTGCCCACGAAGCTTGGCGTCGAGGTTCGAGAGCGGTTCATCGAACAGAAACACCGCCGGATCGCGGACGATGGCTCGGCCCACGGCGACGCGTTGCCGCTGGCCGCCGGAAAGTTCTCGGGGGCGGCGTTCGAGCATTTGTTCGATGCCGAGCAACTTGGCGGCTTCGATCACACGGCGCTCGATCTCGTCCTTGGCTGTGCCCCGCATTTTGAGGCCGAACGCCATGTTCTGTCGCACGGTCATGTGCGGATACAGGGCGTAGCTCTGAAACACCATGGCAATGTCGCGATCGCCCGGCTGCACCTGATTGACGCACCGCTCGCCGATATGGATATCGCCCGACGAGACTTCCTCCAGTCCGGCAATCATGCGGAGCGTGGTGCTTTTGCCACAACCACTCGGCCCGACCAGGACAACGAATTCGCCGTCGGCGACGTCGAGATCCACGTCGTGCACCGCGTGGAACCCGCTGGGGTAGATCTTGTTGACGTTTTGGAGGGTAACGCTAGCCACGAGAGTTTTGGTAGGTGAGTAGGTGTTTGGGTATTTAGGTGTTTCTATTCCTTCACGCCGCCAACGGTTAGGCCGCCGACCAGGTAGTTGCTCAACAGGATAAACACAACCACCACCGGTACGCTAACCAAAATGGCGGCCGCGGCATACAGGCCCCATTGGGTCGACATGCTCGCCTGGAAGCTCTTGAGCCCCAGCGGCAGCGTAAACATGTCGGTGTCCTGTAGCACCTGGGCAGCGACGATGTACTCGCTCCAGGCGGTCATGAAGCTGAACAGCGCCGTGATCACCAGCCCCGGCACGGCTAGCGGCAACACCACGCGCGTGAACGCCTGCCAGCGAGAGCAACCATCGATGCGGGCGGCTTCTTCGAGCGACGCGGGGATCGTGTCGTAGAAGCCCTTCATCTGCCACACGCAGAACGGCAGCGCGGTGGAAACATAGAACACCGTGAGCCCCAAGAACGTGTTGATTAGCCCAAGCTTGGCGATCATCAAGTACAGCGGCAACAGCAGCATCGTCGCGGGAAACATCTGCGTGGTGAGGATCGAGATCATAAGCCCTTGCCGACCGACAAATCGAAAGCGACTGAAGGCGTACCCGCCAATCGAAGCCACCGCGACGCCGGTGAGCGTGACCGCGGCTGACACGATCAGCGAGTTTCTCATCCACAGCAGGAATGGTTGCTCGAACAACAGTTCGTAGTACGAATCGAGTGTGGGATTGGACGGCAGCAGTTCGAACTCAGTTGTTCGGAGCCGATCGCCCGGGCGCAGCGAGATGGCCACGACGTCCATCACCGGCCAGAGCGAGATTGCCACGAAGAACAACAGCACCGCGTGGCGCGCGGCGGTCAGCGGCAGCGGTTCGCGTAGTCCGGATTGGGCGGATGGGCTGGCCATTTATGCAACTGCCTCCGCGGCTTTGGTGCGCTGCAGGAATAGCACGCTGAACACGAGCAGCATGAGGAAAATCACCATCGAGAGCGCCGCGCCGTAGCCATACTGGTAGAGGTTGAATACTGCCTTGTAAACGTACGACACCAGGATGTGCGTCTGGTCGGCCGGTTCGCCGCCGTTGGACACCAGCCAGATGACATTCAAGTTGTTGAACGTCCAGACGGTGCCGAGCGTGATGGCCGGTAGCATCACGGGGCGGAGCATCGGCACGGTAATGTGCCAGAACTGTTGCCACCGTGAGGCACGATCGACCTGGGCTGCCTCGTACAGGTCTTTGGGTATGCCCTGCAGGCCGCCCAAGGCGACCACCATCATGAATGGAAAGCCCAGCCACACGTTGGTGATGATGCAAGCGGCGAACGCCGCGTGGGCGTCGGAAAGCCAGTTAACCGGCGGAATGTACGCCAACCGCAACACGTGGTTTACCGCGCCGAACTCAGGATCGAACATGCCGCGCCAAGTGAGGGCTGTGATGTAGGCCGGTACCGCCCAGGGGATGATTAGCGCCACGCGGTACAAGGCTTTGCCGCGCACGGGTCCGTTGAGTACCACGGCCAGGAATACCCCAATTACCACGTGGCATACGACGTTCACGACGGTCCACACCAGCGTCTTGAAGAATACCCCCCAGAATTTGGCTGCTTGCTCGCCGCCCAATAGCGACGTGTAGTTGTGAAGGCCGACGATTTGCCAGTCGCGAAACTTCGACAGCGACATGTTGCTGAACGACAGAACCACGTTGTATGCCAGCGGGAACAACACGGTGAGAAAGATCAGCCCCACTGACGGCAGCACGAGCAGGTAAGCTAAGCGGTTGTGCTTGAAGTCGCCCACCAACGCCACGAGACCTCTCCACTGCCAGACAGCCAGACCAATCAGGATCGCCACGCCTGCGATCGACACAAGCGGTGCCGTGGCGTCGGGCTCGACCCGCTGAGTGAGCGTGGCGATGTTTGCTACCGAGTCGCGCTGCATCTTCCGCGCTGCGTCCGCCGCATCGATGTTGCCGGCCATCAGCTCTTGGTACGCCGGCCGCATTCCGTCCCAAACCGCCCTGATGGCGGTGGTGGTGGGCATGGGTCGGCCATTTTCCACCTGCTGGAGCGAGGCAACTAGTGTCGGGTCGTCGCGCACCTCCGGCGAGTCGCGGAGGGCGAGTCTCGAGGGCAAAATCTTCTGTTCGGTAAGGAATCGCTCTTGGGTTTGCTCACTGGTGAGAAACTTCACCAGCTGTTTGGCGAGTTGCAAACGCTCGTCACGTGCAGCGACGCTGATGCTGTAGCCTTTCGGTGCGACCATCGGGGCCATTGGCTTGCCGGTGCTACTGACGATGGGAAGCGGGGCCACGGCCGCATCGATGCCTTCGGTTTCCAGGTAGCCGTTCCAGCTCCAGTCGCCATTGATGATCATGGCCGCCTTGCCCGCCTTGAACAGTTCGTCCGCGGCGTTGTAATCGGCCGACTTGGGTAGCACTTTGTACTTGGATCGCAGCGAAGAAACGAAGTCGAGTCCCGCGACCACCTCTGGAGTGTCGAGCGCGGGTACGGGCGTGGCCGTGGGGTCGGAGTTTTCCTCGAATACCCAACCGCCGTAGCCCGTGATAAATGGCACCACGAAGAAGGGCTCGGTGTAGTTCCACACCAGCCCGTAGCGATCGGGGCGTCCGTCGCCGTTTTCGTCCACCGTGTTGGCCACGGCCGCAGCCACGAGCTCGTCAGTGGTGCGCGGGGGGGTGGGGACCTGGTTGCGGTTGTAGACCAACGCCAGGTGATTGCCGAAGCGATCGCCAATCATCACGAGTTGCTCGCCGGAGCCATCAGCAGCTGGTAGTCGCACCAGGGCTTGGGGATCGAACTCGTCGAGCTGGTCATCGGAGTAAGTATCCGATAGGTCCTGCAGCGCACCGATCGCCTGATACACGCCCAACGGATCGCTGGGCCCATACACGATGTCGGGTCCCTCGCCTACCAACACGGCCGACTCAAGTCCGCTGCGCAGTTCTTCGGTTTCTTTGTAGACCGCACGGACTTCGACATCGTGCTCGAGTTCGAATTCCTCGATCTGTGAGTCGAGCACCGCGCGGTCTTCGGGGCGCATTTGATGCCACAGGGTGACGACCGACTTGTCCGAACGTCCGCACCCCCAGCAGCCCAGCACGGCCAGCAGTAGCAACAACCCGCGGGCGGTCATGGCGTCCTCACTGCAAATCGCGGCGATGCAGTACCACCACCGCTTCGAGTGCCGGCATTTCCACCTTGAGCACACCATCTTCGTGGCGGACCTTCACTTTGTCGGGCTCGCCCGAGGCGGTGAACGTCTCGAACACCTGCCCGACGCCCAACTTGTGCTCGAACTGGTAGGGTTCCGAGCCACGGTTGAAGAAGACGTACACGTCGCGCCGATCGCCACTTCGCTTGAACACCAAAGCTTGCGCCTGGTCGTCGGTCTCAACGACCTCGAACGAGCCAGTCTTCAGCTCCTCGAGCTGGTGACGCAGCCACATGGTCGATTGGTAGAACTTCCACAGTTGCTCGTCGAGTTCCACTGGGTCCGGCGTGCGCTCACGGCCGAGCGGATCGGCCGCCTGCGGATCGTAGGGCGCTAGGTCTTGCCAGTACATTGGCATGCGGTCGTCGGGATCGTCGCCGCCCCACATGCCGCATTCGGTGCCGTAGTAGAACATCGGCGCGCCGGGATAAGTGATCTGCATCAAGGCTACCATGCGTTGAATGCGACGCTCTTCGTCGTTGGGCTTGCGTACGTCGTACTGGTCCCAGTGACGCGCCGAGGCGCGTTCGCCGATGTCGTAGTCGAAGCGATCGGGGTTCACGTAGGGCCGTCCGTCTGGGCGGTTGACGATCATCGAAGCGACGCGATCCGTGTCGTGAGAGTCGATCAGCGAGAGCAGACCTTCCTGGGTCGGGCGGTCAAACGACGCACCTCGCTCTGTTACCATCGACGCGAAATCGGACGGCGAGAGGGTGCCGTCGATCAGGTAGCCCTTCACGGGGTAAGCGAAGCCATGGTAGTTCATGGTGGACGAGAATCCACAGTCGGCCAGATACTCGGCTGCGTCCTGCCAGTGCTCGGCCACCGTGTAGGCTTCGGGGTTGATGTCGCGAACCACCTTGTGCCATTCGCGCCAGAAGCCGTTGGGCACTTCGACCGCAACATCAAGACGCCAGCCATCGATGCCGTCTCGCGGGTCGCCATCGCCGTTGGGGTCCATCCATCGACGGGTTGCATCGAAGATGTACTTCTTGGGGCCAGGATGCAGGTTGTCGCGTGCCTGGTTGTCGGCGAATTCCGGCAACGTGTCGACACCCCACCAACCTTTGTAGGAGAACTCGTTCTGCGGCGTAGCCGGGTCGTCGAATGATTGCACGATGTACCAATCGCGGTAAGGCGAGTCGGCCTGGTTTTTGCGTAGGTCGGCAAACGCAAAGAAGTCCCGCCCGGTGTGGTTGAACACCCCATCGACCACGATCCGCATGTCCAAGGCGTGGGCTTCCTCGATCAGCTTGAGCATCAACTTGTCGGCGGCGGTCCAATGCCAGGTGGTGGGATCGGACGTCTCCTGGTTCATGATCTTCAGGTCGCCTTCGGGATCGGGACCGAAGTACGGATCGATGTGGTGGTAGGTGTTGCCGTCGTACTTGTGCAGCGACTTGGCGTAGAACACGGGGTTGAAGTAGATGACTTCGACGCCCAGTTGCTTGAGATACTCCAGCTTGTCGAGTACACCCGCCAGGTCGCCACCGTAACGGCGATCGAACACGCCCTGTTCGTAGAAATCCTCGCCCCGCTCTTTTTCCCATTCGGCCCGCGCGTACCAATCCCCCGTCCAGGGAGAAATTTCCCATTTGTCGGTCACGTTTTCGGGGAATTCAAGCGACTCGCGTGTCGGATCGTTCGACGGGTCGCCGTTACGGAAACGCTCGGGGAACAGTTGATAGAAGACCGCGCCGCGTGCCCAATCGGGCATGGTGGCCGACTTCTCGTTGGAAGGTAACTGTTCCGGCGAAGGAGTGCGGCTGGCAATTTGCGTTTTGTCGTCGGAGGAACCGGGGCTGGGTGAATCATTGCGCGGCTGCCCGTTGCAACCACCAGCCAGCGAGATCATGAGCACCACGAGCAGACCGCATCTCTC
Organism: Aeoliella sp.; assembly: GCF_965227375.1. Classification (NCBI taxonomy): domain Bacteria; kingdom Pseudomonadati; phylum Planctomycetota; class Planctomycetia; order Pirellulales; family Lacipirellulaceae; genus Aeoliella; species Aeoliella sp. The sequence continues at coordinate 4,377,850 of NZ_CBDDFX010000002.1, read as the reverse complement.
AGTCCGCGCCGCAGCTGTCGATTGCTGTCGTGGTTTGCAACTATTTCGCACAATGCCACCCATACCCCAAGGTTCCTCCTAAAAATCCTACGAACGACGACGCAAGCAAGCTGCGCCGATCAGACCACCAAACGCGATCAGCAACACGGACGATGGCTCGGGTACATTCGCTGCACCGATTGCCATGCTGGCGTTGGGGATGGTAACAAATTGATCGCCGCCGATGAAAGCAAGGTCGAATATCGGTGGATTGCCGAATAGAGTTCCGCCGAGGTTCGAAGCATCGCCTTCAAGGTCTCCTGCATTGCCGAACATCTCGATATCGGTTTCTAGTCCGTCGCCAGCGAACTGGTTTGAGGCGAAGTTGTGGCTGCCATTGTTAACGAAAGCCGCGAGCTTGATGTCGCCCGTTGGGTTGCCAAGAGCAGACAGGGGAACACTGAACTCGATGCCAGTGGTCGCCGCTTCGGGATTGTCTTCGCCTTCCACGAGCGCAAAGGATGGTTCCCCTGCGCCCCAGACACCCTGGGTATTGCTATTGTCGATTCCTAACTCGAGACCGATCGTGTTAAGGAAGTTGCGATGGTCGCTTCCGTTGTCGGTTTCATCGCTAGCGACGTCGAGAACGAATTCCAACTCCTCGGCAACGCAGCCATTTCCATCATCGTCGGTGCATCCGCCACTTCCCATGGCGTAGGTGCGGTCGACAAGTTGGCCCTGCGATAGCCCAGGCAACAGGTTGTTTTTCGCCAGTTGTTGCTCGGTTGATTGGAAGTCGAAAGAAGGCACGAAGGAAGCACCAGCGAGGGATGCATCTGTGCCGAAGTTTGCCTTCCAGTGGTCGTAGTCTCCGCCGTCCACGACTCCATCGCCGTTACCGTCGGCCGCTAGCCCATCGCCGGCTGCTCCCAGGCTGTTCCGCCACACAGGGTAGTCGGCGAGGTTGACGGTGCCATCTCGGTTGTAATCCATGGGGTTCCGCAAGACTTGAGGCAATCCGCGCGGTGCATATTGAACACCGAGTGCTTGGCTGTCGCCAGCGGCACCCTGGGTGAGGTCGGCGTAGTGAGCATTAACCGCCCAGAAGGTCAACGTTTCCTCGTCCGGATCGTCGTTGTTAACGTCTTCGGTGCCATTGCTGAAAGTGAAGTAGCGATCGGCCTCGAACCCATCGTCGAACGAGAGTCCGTTCATCGACTGAAGCGCTCCACCAGTAATTGGGTTGTTGGGATTGGTTTGCCCACAGCACCATCCATCGACGCTGGCGGGCAGGTTGGCGCCGTCGAGCTGATTGACTCCGCCTGCAACCGAGTCGATGAAGACTTCAAGCTTGTTGAAGTTCGGTTCGAGGTTGCCCGTAATCATGATGTACAACCGTCCGTTATCCACCCGGCCAAACACCTGGTTGATCTCCGATCCACCGTTGGCAGTAACAACCGGATCGTCACTGTTGTTGTCACCAAAATGAGTGCGTGTATTCTGAGTCGAAAGGGCCGCCCCATAGAACGCCTCATCACCCACAATACTGCCGTCCATCACCGGTTGCGCGTAAGCCTGGCAGGCGGCGAGTGCTGCAAACAAACCCAATAGTCGCGTGTACTTCATCTCATTTTCCTCTCGTCGAGAACTGCGAATATCACAAGCTGTTAATGAAATCGTTGAAACGTTTGCCCCATACCAACGCTGCGCAACCCATCAGCATCACTACCAAACTGCCCGCCTCGGGCACTGCGGCAACGGCGGCTGGCGGAGTGCTAGCGAGGCTTTGACGCATGAAGCCAAACTGGCTTCGCCACAAACTGTAGTCAGCCGAGTCGACTACGCCGTCGAGGTTCGCATCGCCAATGCCGGTTGTGCTACCCCGCGAGTTGCGCCACAGGGTGTAATCGGCGATGTTTACCACGCCGTCGAGATTCATGTCGGCGGCCACGGTGCGAACCATCTGTTCGATGAATGTCTCGACGTCCGCCAGATCGGTGACTCCGTCGACGTTCAAATCGAACGGCCCGGCGCCAGCACCCAAGTTGGCATGTAGCAGGGCCAGGTCGGCGAGATCAGTCGAGCCGCTGTTGTTGAGGTCGGCCTGGCGAAGGAGCACCTGCTCCATTTCGTCGAGCACGATGCTCGGTGCGCTGGCCAAGAGCAACGCGTCCACCAGGGCCAGCAGGTCGCGGTTGTCGACCAAACCGTCGCCGGTCGCGTCGGCCGCGGCGTTGAATTGCGAGTTGCCTGACTCGAGAATCTGCTCGAAGCCACCCGCGCCGATTAAGTCGCTCACTTCCAGTTGGTTGTCGTGATCCATGTCGCCAAACCCGGCGCCGGCCGTGGTGTTGGTGAGCAGGCCCGCAAAACGTTGGACGTTGATGCCGCGGGTGCCATCGTAGGTGGGCTCGAACGTGACCACCGTGGCCACATGGTTACCGGTGGTCACGCCCAGCCCATTACCCAGCGTGTCGGCCGTGAAGCCGAAGATCCAAGAGTCGACGTCGTACTGCCCCGCGTCGTTTTGGCCGCCGAGCGCCATCTGCACAACTTGTGCATCAGTCAGGTTGGCTGGTAGATCTAGAAACACGTGCATGTTGTCGGCCGTCTTGTCGACCGAGCGCACCACCAGATCACGGTTTTGCGTCTCGCCGGGGTTACTGGCGAACGGCTCGAAGCTCACCACTTCGGCCTCTGGAGGTAGCAAGTCGACGTAGATCACTTGGCGGAACTCGGTGAACACTGCGGGTCCACCATCGCCAGCGGTGCTCGGGTCGTTGTCGGTCGTGGTGTTGGGGTTGCGGTGGCGGTAGACGCGGCCCGTCAGGTAATGACGCCCTTCGGACAGTTGGGTCGCGTCGATTGTCTGCTCGTACAGGCCATCGCCCGAGGGGTTGAAAAAACCAGGCGAGTTGGTTTCGGTGAAGTTCTCAAAGGCGTACGCCACGGAGCCCGGCGCGACTTCGTCGACGAAGCCGTTGCCGTTTGCATCCAGGCCGCCATCGATGCGGAATTGGGCGAAGTCTCCGTCCGCGTGACGATCGCGAATGCTGCCGAGCAGATTCACCGCGGTGGTCTCGATGCGAAGCTTGAACGAGGGGTCCTGCACGACGGTGATGTCCGAAAGTCGCGTGGTGCCGTTCAGAGTGTTGTCCGAAGGCCCGCCCGCACCGCCTTCGCCAGGAGTGGGAGTGTGGCCAGGGAGCACATCGGTCAGATCGTTTCCGGCCGTGTTGGTGAGTCGCATTTGTCCCTGCGGGCCGGAGACTCCGTAGATCAAATGGCCGCTGCCATGTTCGGTGCCGTCGGGTGCGCTGTTGCGGGGCACGCGGAGGTCGACCGTTCCGTCGCTCTTGACGACCAGCACTTCCGGGAAGTCGTTAAAGGGGTCGATCGTCGCGTCCGCGGCGTTGCCCGACAACTCGATAAGCGGAGTGCCAGGGGCGAACGCGGTTTGCACGGTTCGCGAGTCGTAACCGCCGTCCAAGCGGTTGCTGAGCACCACCAGTGCTGACTTCTCCCGCTCGTAAACAAGGATCTCTTTCTCATCGCCGCCAGGAGTGCGGTCGATGTAGTTGCCCCGGCCGTGGGTGTTGCGCAGACTTACGAGCGTCGTAACGCGATCGCCAAACATGCCGCCCAAGGCATCGCCACGGCCGCCTTCAGGGAAAGCACGCAGCGGGTCGTCAAACTGATCGGCGTTGAGATACACCAGCGCGTTGCCGGGCCGCATCAGCATGTAAGCGTGGGCCACGTTGTTGAGGTAGGCCGGGCCATCGTCGTGGCTTTGGGAGAACGCTACGCCCTGACTGCCATTATTGGCGAATGCGTCGTCCTCGATGTCGATGCTGGCGTTCTTGATGTTTCGCCAATCGTTGTCAAATCCGTTTCCAGTCAGATTCTCCTTGATAGCGCCAAACAGATTGAAGTCGAGCGCGTCACGATTGCCGCCCACCTGGCCCAAATTGTTGTCGTCGATGTCCTTGCGAATGAAACCTGCTTGAAACGCGTGCGAGTCAAAGCCCACCTCGGTGAACGAGAACACATGGTCGGGGCTGCCGTCGAGCAGTGTCTCTTGCTTGGCGAGGAACGCGCCCTGGTCGAGGTAGTTCATCACCCAGCGGGGGAAGTGCCGACCGGCGTCGAAGCGGAAACCGTCGACGCCAACCTCTTGGATCATCCAGCGAATGTTGCGGATCAACAGGCCGGTGCCGTTCTCGCTGACCGCATCACCCGCCAGGGGAGTCGCGGTATTAAAATCGTACAGTGTGATGTTCTGGCCGATGGCCGGATCGAAGACACTTGTGCCGCCCAGGTCCTGATCGGGATAAAAGCGGGCGTTGTTGGCATCCGGCACGTTGGCGGGTGGGCGGCCGTAGATGCCGGTGGTGCCTGCCGGGATGTTGGCCGGATTGTCTGCTTCGACGGGGTTGCGAATGAACTGGTGATTCTTCTCCTGGGCAATGTCGATGAGGCCCGACAGCCGGAAGTACTCTTCGCCCTCTTCGAACGCGCCATGGAAGTCGCCATCGACATCGCCGGGCAGCGTGAGCACGAAGCCTGGATAGCCGCCTGCTTCGACGAATGTGATGTCATCCGAGGCGTCTTCTGGCGTGCCGTAGTTGTCGAACGTGCTGGAGTCGCTGAATCCGTTGTGGTTGGCGATGTAGTCGGTGTTGACCTTGATGCCGGCGGTGTGTGCTTGAGAAATCAGGTTCTTCAGACCAGTTTCCGTGCCGTAAAGGGTTTCGTTACGTGGCTGGCCCAGATCGAAGCGATCGTACACGTCGTAGCCGACCGACTGATTGCCCGAGTCGGCCCGCGCGGGTGGTGGCAGCCACAACCGCCCGTAGCCGGCGACGAAGATGTCGGCCATGCGATCGTCGACCACATCCCACTTGGCTTCGAACACCTGCAAGAACGCCGGCGCCGAGACGTCCTGGGCGACGACTACCCGCGCAGCACACACCAGCAGCAACAGCGACTGCACCGCAGCGCGCGAGGTGAGACAAAATGGACGATCGAAAGTGAGCATATCAGAGACGTAGTATCGCTAGCGGCGGCGACGCGGTGGTTTCCAGCCCTCGGGTGGCTGCGATGTGAGGTCGAGGTTGATTTCGTTCTTGCCGGGCGTGACCGTGAACTTCAGGCCCGAGGTTTCTTGCGAGCGATACCAAGGGGGCGTGATTGGCTTGCCGGGGGGTGGAGGGCCGCCATCGGCGGTTTGGCTTACCGGTGCCGGCTCGTTGGCCACGACAGCCACCAAGTAGTCGCCAGGCGATAGGCCGGCTTCTCGACCCGTCCGAATTTCATAGGTGCCCGAACTGTCGATACGTGCAAACGCTGTGGGGCCGCCCGCGGTTGGCAGAAACGAAACGGTCCCTTGCGGTACCGCTTCACCATCGAGAGTGACCTTGCCTTGCACGGTCGAATCGAACTTACCGCCGCAACCGGTTGTGGCCACGAGGCCGATGGCCGTGACAGCAAAAGAGAACCGAAGAGTGAAATGCTTCACGATTGCTCCTCCTCTTCGGCGGGACTGTCGCTGGGTGATTCGCCTTCGGTGGCAGGCTCATCGTTTGAATCGCTGGTGGCGTCAGCCTCCGGTTCTTCGCTGGGTACATCGTCGATGTCGGAGGCCGCACCTTCGAGTTTAAACACGAACAGGTTGTCACCCGGATTCACGGTTCGGACCAAGCCCGAAGTCTCACTGGACGCGTACTTAGCGGCGGTGAGTCGCGGCCCTGCTTTCGGAGGACCGGACTCGCCGATTTTCTCACCTGATTCGGCGGTGACTACGATCGTTACCTTGTACTCACCCGGGGTAACGGTTCCCCCATCCACGTCGGAGAGATCACCCTGCCCGGTACGGACCGTAAAGCTGCCATCGGCCAGAATACGTCCCACTGCCAGTGGCCCTGGTTCCGTTGGGTGAAAAGTAACGGTGCCACTGTGGGCAAGCTCTCCGTCGACTACGACGGTTCCCGATACCTTGGCTCCCCGTTTTGTACCGGAACCACAACCAAGCAGACCAAGGCTGACCATACCGACCAGCAGTAGTTTCAAATGTTGTTTGTTCGTAAACATTGCGAGATGTATTAGGGGTTGTTGGTAGCGTCCTCAGTTACTCAGCGAGACAACTTCTTCGCCGTTCTTGGTTGCCAAGCCACGATAAGTTAGCGTTGCGATGTCCTCGGTCACAAAGTGAACGGATCCATCGACCATCACGAACTGGGCTCCGCCAGCGTGGTAGCTGCTGTAACCTCGGGTTTCCTGCCAACGGCTCTTCAACTCATCAATGGGCGCGTCAACAATAAAGACGTTGAGTGGTATGCCACAGGTGGCGAAGTCGCCATCGGCAAAGTAGGCGGCCGAATGCAGGTCCTGCGAAGGTATGTTCTCACCAACCATGAACGTGTTACTGGCGCCGTCGGTGACTTTTCGCAGGGAGCAAGGCCGAAAGTAGGAATTGCGATTGAAGATGCCGTTGTACTCCACGGTATTGTGGCAGTCGGGCGATCCTACAGCGGTGGGGCCGCCATCTCCGTTGCCAAACGGAGAGTTGGTCGCGCCCGGCGTGTTTTGTGCATCGAGTGATATAATGCCGTCGCCAATGCAGCCTTTGTAGGAAGTGGTGGCGACTTCTCGGTCCACCCACCACCACATGTCGGTTGAGGTTCGGGCGAGGGCGTCGGATGGACAACTGAGGATATCGAGTTGCCGATTCATGTAGTTATTACGCACTTCCCTGAGACCCATGCCACGGCCAGCGCCACGCTTCTCGAAGTCGCCCACAAATCCAGGTTTCATTCCGTCGTACATGGCTTGCTGTTCGATGTACGGCAGGATGTCGACGATCCAGCCCTTGCCGCTGTAGCCATCGCCAGCGTTGCCACCACGACTACCACCGCTAGGGCCCAAACGGCGTCCGGTACAATCCCGCTCTTCGTCCCATTGGCCAACACTGATTGGGAACTTGTTGTTCGTGTCATGGTAGTTCAAACACGCCAGGCCGATGTTCTTCAGGTTGTTCGAGCAACTCATGCGGCGGGCGGCTTCGCGGGCCGCTTGCACGGCTGGCAACAGCAGGCCGACCAGGATGCCGATGATGGCGATTACCACCAGTAGTTCGACCAGGGTAAAGGCACGTGAAGTTCGTCGTATAGACATGATTAGTGCTCCGTGTTGAGAGAAACGCTTCGCGCCACGAGCAGTCTTCGAAGCGAGGGACGCCGCCCCGGTTGGGGTAGGCCGCGTCCGTCGATTCGGCGAAAAGTAGCGCCTGTTAACTGGTGCGGCGTGTACCGAAGTCCCGCCCTCTGTCAGGGGGCCAATAGGGCGGGACCTTCGGTACAGCCAAGCTGTCTCAAGACGGCCGATCACGTGTGTCAGCCATCAGGGTAGGTTTCTTTTGCCAAGTCCTAGCGGCGGCGGATGTATGCCAATCCGGCCAATCCAGCCACAACCAAGGCGATGGACGATGGTTCGGGGACCTCATTCACCACGCGAAGCGAGAAGAACTGATCGCCTTCAAACTGGTTGAAGTTGATTCCAGCCAGGTTTCCGGTGAAGTTGCCACCGCCATCGCCACCCAGGTTGCCTTGCGGAGCCATAAGCCCGCCAAGCACCTGATTGGAGTGGTAGTTGTTGTCGCCATTGCCGTAGACAGCATGGATTTTGATCAGATCGCCTTCGGCGGGGCTGCCAATGTCGGCCAAATCGACGGAGAACTCCAAGCCGGTGGTGACCAGTTCCGCAGCACCTGCGGGGGGCACATCTGTACCGCCATCTACGCCAGCGGTATTGGTGTTGTTAAAGCCGAACAGCACGTCCTGCGTGAGGAACATACCGCCATCGGCGCCTGTGGTGGCCGATCCGCCGGCAAGCACCGCACCGGATTGGATTCCGGTACCGGAGCCACTGGTAGCCGCCCCAAAGTTGCCGAACTCGTTACCTGCCGAACTGGCAGAACGGTCAACGATATCGACTTCAAAATTGCCGCCACCCCAACGTCCGAACAGGTGGTAGTCGGCCTCGAAGCCGGTGTCGAACGTAAGCCCGCCGAAATTGGACGAAACGTCGCCAAAATCGTAGGCCAGGCTTCCGTCAAGCACATTTTCGCCACCCGCCTTCGAGTCGATGAACACCGAAACCTTGTTGAAGTTAGGCTCGATGTTGCCAGTCAACATCACATACAAACGGTTGTTCCAAATCTTGGCATAACCGGCATCCAATTCACCACCACCACCAAGCCCGGCAGGGTCGCTGGCGTCGCCAAAGTTCGTTTGCACTGTCTGCACCGCCAACGGGGCGCCATAGCTGGCGTCCAGCGTTCCGTCGACGTTAATGTTCGCCATGGCGGGCGCACAAAGTGCGAGCGCCAGGCATCCCAAAACAAATTGTCTCATGAACATGACCTCCACAGTTGAGAATAGTAACAGCCATCCTTCCACAAGCCTTGCGGATCGTCCGCAAGCATCGTTTGGCGTCAAAACCCGCCTGAGGGCGTTTGAGCCAGTTGTTGCCCTAGTGGAGCAACGCCCTTAATCAGGGAAAAGCACTGGTCGCAAGCGGCCAGTGGTAGCGCCTTAATACAACACTTTGCTTTCTTGGTGTCGTGCCGACATCGAACGTGAATCGCCGTGCCAGGTCGTGACGGAATCGGTCGCGTTGGCCAACCACAGCGCGGTAACTGGTGCCCACACGGATTTCATCTATTTCGTGCACCTTGGACCCATCGAAATTGCCCAGGCTGATGCGATCGAAGCCAAAGTTGCCTTGCAGCGTGGCCGACGCAATATTTACCGTTTCGTCGGCCAGCGAACGGGGATTGCGCCATACAGTGGCGGTATCGCGGTCGTCGACGCCGTAGTCGATGCGCACCACAAGTAGATTAGTCTCGGTGTTCTCTTCGCCCAGTGGCGGATAGTTGTCTTGGCCATAGCGGTTGAAGTTGGAAGTCACGCCGTAGGCGGCGCCTTGGGCGCCGTTGCCGATGCACAGGACTCGATTGCCATTGCCGTCGCCGCGGTGAAGTTCAAAGCCATAAAAGACATCGTCCAACTTGTCGACTCGTTGCAGGAACGACACGTAGACCGTGCGGCCATCTCGGCCGATCAGGCGGTGGCCGTCGCGATTTTCAACAAGCCCGGCCGCGTCGAACACGCCGCCGATCGAGGTGCTGAGTGCGCGACGAACGCGATTGTGCTGAGCGGTTTGAATGGCGCGGCCACCGGTGGAAACCATGCCACCGGCCTCGAGGCTTCCCGATGCGACGCAGTTCGTACAATGCTCGGAGCCAAGGGCGGTCTCGATCTCTTCCCACGGGCCAGCCCAGCCAAATCCACCGTTCTGTGTTCCAAGCGGACCGTCGAGGTACTCGAAACCTTCGTGCAAGTAGAGTCCGTCATGGGGGCCGGACGTGGGGTTCAGCGAGCGGACGAACTGATCGCCATCGGCCTCGACCTTGGTCAGGCTGGTGGAAGCGGGAGCAATGCGTGCTCCTTCCAGTTGCTGGAGACGCAACGTTTCGAGGGTTTCACCCACCTCGTCGACCAGCGTGGCAGAGACGTGCCCGCTGAACACATGCACTTCGCCGCCGCCCGACTTGTTGGCCATCAGTCCGAACTCGCTGCCGGGTTCAAACGCGATGAAGCGGTCGACTCGCAAGCGAGGCTGCTTGGCTTCGGAGGGCACTAAGGCGGCCAAGCGGCCGTCGAGCAGCACCGCTTCGGTGGCGTCGCGGAGGTCGAGCGTGGCCGGGCCTTCGAGAATGATCTGCACACCCGAGTCGAAGGTCACCTCGGCGAGGCCCGCCTCGAGTGTCAATTGGTCGCCAGCATGAAGTTCCGTGGCGTAGCCAACGCCCCGCCGCGGCTCTGCCCATCGGCAATTCAGCGTCGAAGTGATTCGGCCCAGGCAGGCTTCGCCCGGCGTGGTGGCCGCTTGCGCCACTTTGCCTTGGCCCGTTGGACGCACGATGAGTCCCGTAATTAGGCTCGAGGCCAGCACCACACCGACAAACGACGCCGCCAGCACCCAGGCTGGCAGATGGACGAGCTTGGCGGACTTGGCTGCTTTGCGTGTCGTCGGCGCGGCTTCCTTGGGGGATGTGGCCGCCGGCAGACTGCAAGTCGCTGGCAAGCAATTGCGGTTCAGAGCGGCCTCGGTTGCCATCCATTCCAGGTACGCCTTACGGGCGTCTGGATCGGCGGCCAAGCGCTGATCGAGTTCTGCGGAGGATTGCTCGTCGAGTGTGCCATTGCACATTTCGTTAAGCAGTGCTTGAAGTCGGGTGTCGGCGTTCATAGGGAGCCCTCCCCGGCCAGTTGGCGATCGATGCAAGCGTGCAACGCTCGCCGAATACGATTGAGTGCCTTGTAGACGGTATTAGCGGGACGGCCAAGCAACTCGGCTGCCTCGCGGATAGTTTGCTTGTTATCGCCGTAGCATTGGTCGACGATCTGCCGATCGCTCGAGGGCAACTTGCCCAAGCAACCGTGCAGCGCGGCCTGCCGAGCTTCGAGTAAATCGGAGTGATTGATCGCTTCGACGGCCAATAGCTCGATCACATCGTCGGATAGTGACTTTTCTTGCCGTGATCGCTTGCGGCGGAACCGGCGGACCTGATTTAGGGCCACGGTGCCAGCCCACTTCATGAAGTTGGTCGAAAGATCGAACTTTTCGTACTCGTGCCACAGCACCACGCACGTCTCCTGGAATACTTCTTCCGCGTCTGCCGGATTGCCCAGCAGGGTGAGGAGGTAGCCGAACAACCAGCGGTCGTGCTGGGCAAACACCCGCGCAAAACCCGCCCGCTGTTGCTTGTCATCGTCGGGAACCAGCGATTGTTCGTCCTGCACGATTCCGCCTCGGAATGGAAAAGTACCGCCCTCTATCCATATTAAGAGGCGCGCCGAGGATGGAATTGGTATTGGAAAAAATGGCGAATAACCGCCATTTTCCATAAGTGATTTGATGGTAGTGGCTTACGTCGAATCGCCGGCAGTGGATATGACCACTCGGACAGTGGCCCCAGAGGAATCCAGCGGGTTTGTTTACTAGCCTCGCGGTCGGGGAGTAGATTTGGAGCTGCGTCCCCGGACACCCAAACAGCAGGCGATTAGAACATGATTCACTCCAAACACATGATCGCTGCCATCGCGGCAGTTTTAGCGCTTCTTTCAGCAACGGCAGTTGCGTCTGATCGTTCCGAAACGCCGAACATCATCTTGATTGTTGCCGACGACCTGGGATACGGAGAACTCGGTTGCTACGGACAGCAGACGATCCGCACCCCGCGCATCGACCAGTTGGCTGCCGAGGGGGTCCGGTTTACCGACTTTTACTGTGGCTCGCCGGTGTGTGCGCCGTCTCGAAGCGTGCTGATGACCGGCCGTTCGCCCGCGCATGCTTATATTCGCGATAACGGCGACTTCCGAGGCGGAGCGGCTTTGAAGGCGAAGCAAGGCTGGGAGTTTCCGGGACAGCAGCCGATACCTGCCGACGAAGTGACGCTGGCCGAGGCACTCCAGCAGCGCGGCTACGCGACCGCGGCCATCGGCAAGTGGGGGCTGGGGCACTGCGGCACTTCAGGGGATCCCAACACGCAGGGATTCGACCTGTTTTTCGGCTACTACTGCCAGCGTCACGCCCATAATCACTATCCGCGTTTCCTGTGGCGCAATGCGGAGAAGGTCGAGTACCCAGGCAACGATGGTAGGAGCCTCACTGGCGCGACCTTCTCGCAAGACGAGTTCACTCGGGAAGCCCTCGGGTTCATTCGCGATCACAAGGATCAGCCGTTCTTTCTCTATCTTCCAGTGGTCATTCCGCACCTTTCGATCCAGGTGCCGCAAAGTTCGCTTGCCGAATACGAAGGCAGAATTCCCGAAGAACCGTACGAGCACAACGCTTACCTGAAGCATCCCGCGCCACGCGCCGGCTACGCTGCCATGGTGACTCACCTCGACAAGGCTGTGGGGCAGGTTGTCGACCTGGTAGATGAACTTGATTTATCTGACGACACGCTGATCCTGTTCACCAGCGACAACGGCCCGACCTACAATCGGTTGGGCGGATCGGACTCCGACTACTTCAACTCCGCTGCCGGCTTCCGCGGACTGAAAGGCTCGATCTACGAAGGGGGCATTCGCGTTCCTTTGGTCGCTCGGTGGACCGGTCACATTCCAGAGGGCACGGAGTCGCATGAGATCTGCGCGTTCTGGGATCTAATGCCGACACTATGTGAAGTGGCGGGGGCCGAGTGTCCCGAGGTGGCCAATGGCATCAGCATCTTGCCCGCGATGCTTGGCGAAGGCTCGGTCGACGACCGCGAGTATTTGATTTGGGAGTTCCCCGGTTATGGTGGGCAGCAGGCGATTCGGATGGGCGACTGGAAGGGCGTGGTTCGCAACACGAAGCGTGGGAATCGGAACTTGGAGTTGTATAACCTGAAGGACGATCCCGCCGAGTCGAACGATGTTGCCCACAAGCACCCCGATCGGGTTGCCAGAATGCAAGAGTTGCTGAAGGCCGACCGGACCGAATCGCCGTTATTTCCACTCCAGCGCCGTCGGCCCAATCGCCCTTAGCCAGAGTTTTTGCACGAATTTCTCGCACCGATTGCTTCAGGTGCAAAAGATCGTCGCAGTGCATGCGAACAGTACAGTGCAGCAGGGGTGGACCCGTGGCGACCGCGCGGTTTGAGGTCGCGTCGCAGATTTCTGCTCCTTCTGCACCGCTTTTTTGCTTGCTGGTTGAACTCTGCGGGGCTTATAAACGTCTACTACTGGGGTGCCGGCCGTGTGCGCGCTGCTGGCTGCTTGTTACGCTTTTTCGCCTGACTTACTCGAATTGGCTTAATTGATGTCTGTTGCATCTGAAGAGGTTTCGCTCGCCACCGAGCGGGTTGAGGAGTTTACCAGCCGTGTGGGGTCGATTCGCGAAAGCCTGCACAAGGTGATCGTGGGGCAGAACGAAACGATCGACGAACTGTTGGTTTGTGCCCTGACCGGCTCACACGCCCTGCTGGTCGGCGTGCCTGGGCTGGCGAAGACGCTGATGGTCAAAGCCCTGGCGTCGGCCTTCGATTGGGAGTTCGCCCGCGTGCAGTTCACGCCCGACCTGATGCCGTCGGACATCACCGGCTACGAGCTATTGGGCCGCAGCGACGATGGCGAGCCGCGGATGGTGTTCCGCGAAGGGCCGGTGTTCGCCAACCTGGTGCTGGCCGACGAGATCAACCGCGCCGCGCCCAAGACGCAATCGGCGCTACTGGAATCGATGGCCGAGCACCACGTGACTGTGGGTGGCAAGACGTACGACCTGCCGGCGCCATTTTTGGTGATCGCCACGCAGAATCCCATCGAACAGGAAGGCACCTACCCGCTGCCCGAAGCGCAGCTCGACCGCTTCATGATGGAGATCCGCGTTGGCTATCCCACACCCGAGCAAGAGCAGCAGGTGGTGGCCATGACCACCGCCGGGCCGACGAAGATGCCTACCTCGGCGCTCGATAAGGAGATGTTCCTGCAATTGCAGGAGTTGGTCTACGCCACGCCGCTACCGCCGAACGTTTCGGCCTACGCCGTAGCGCTGTGCGGTGCGAGTCGCCCCGACGATCCGCGGGCGGCAGCCATTACCAAGGAGTATCTCTCCTGGGGTGCGGGGCCACGGGGTTCGCAGAACCTGGTATTGGCAGCCAAAGCGCGAGCTTTGCTCGAAGGCCGCACCACGCCGACCACCGAGGACGTGCGCGCGGTGGCTCATCCCATTCTTCGTCATCGACTGATCGTTAATCACCGCGCCATCGGCGACTCGATTACCTCGCAGGAAGTGATCGACAAACTGCTGAGCGAAGTGCCCGCATGACTCCGGCCACAACCAGCCCATTTCTCGACCTGCGAGCGCTGGCGCCGCTGGCGCAGCTCCGCTTCACGACCCGACGTCGCATCGACGGGGCGTACAGCGGGCGGCATCGCTCGCGCCAACAAGGCGGGGCCGGCGAGTTCGTTGACTTTCGCGAGTACACCGGCGGCGAAGACCTGCGCCGGCTCGATTGGAAGGTGTTCGCCCGCACCGGCAAGGCATTCGTGCGGCTGCATCAGGACGAAACCAACCTGCTCTGCACGCTCGCGCTCGACGGCAGCGGCTCGATGAATTTTGGCGGCTTCGACGGCCAGGCCTCCAAGCTCGAGTACATGCAGTACCTCTCCACGGCGCTCACCCACCTGATTACGCAGGGGCAAGATCAGGTGGGCGTGGCCGTGCTGGGCGATGAACTCGGCGAGTACCTACCGCCCAGTTCGGCAGCCACGAACATCGCGGTGATGCAGGAAGTGATCGAGAAACTCCAGCCGCGGCAATCGACGGTGATGGCCGAGTCGCTTCGCCGACTGTTCGAGCGCTCGAAGAACCGTGGCGTGCTGATGCTGTTGAGCGACTTCCTGATGGACGACGTTGAGGACGTGTTCGCTGTGCTGCGGCTCTACCGCCAGAGCGGCTGGGAAGTGGTGGTGCTGCATTTGGTGCATCCCGACGAGGAACGCTTGCCGATGGGCGCGGCGTTTCGGTTCGAGGGCATGGAAGACGACTCGATCGTGCCCTGCACGCCGGCCGATATCCGCAGCGAGTATCAAAAACACTTTGCCGAACACATGAGTGTCGTCCGCCGCCTGGCGCTGGCCGACGGTTGCGACTACCGCTTGGCCTCCACGGCCGTGCCCTACCTGCATGTGCTGCAGGGCTTCCTGATGGAAAGGGCGGGCTGAGGTATGTTCTTGCATCCGTGGGCAATTGGGTTGGGCGTGCTGGCGATCGGGTTGCCGGTGGCCGTGCATTGGTTGACGAAGGCCCGCCCGGTGCGGATGCCGCTCTCGACGCTGAAGTTCGTTCGCCAGTCGCTCAAGCAGCGCCAGGCGCGTCATCGGCTACGGGATTTCTTGATCCTTTCGTTACGAACTCTAGCGGTGTCGCTCGTTGCGCTGGCGATCGCCCGACCGCGATTTGGCGAGCAGCCTCTGGTGTCCGACGCCACTTCGGGCGCGGCCGCGCGGGTGGTGGTGCTCGATGTGAGCCAAAGCATGGCGGCCACCGACGGCGGCGTCGCCCGCATGGAGCGCGCCCGCTCGGCCGCGCAGAACTACTTGCGCTACAAGCCGGGCCTGCGGGCGAATCTCATCCTCGCCGGCGCGACGCCCAATGCGGTGTTCGAACGGCTGAGTCAGAACTTCGACGTCTTGCGCGACGAGCTTTCCAAAGCTGAAGTAAAAGGTGATCGGCTCGACATCAATCAGGCGATCGAACGCGCCGCTGAACTGCTCGCGCCGTACGCCGAAGGAAGTTCGCAGCGGTTGGAATTGGTGGTAGTGAGCGACTTCCAACGCTCGAACTGGGCGCGGGCCGACTTTTCGATACTACCTGAGAAAACGAACATCCAACTCGAATCGGCCTCGGCCGGCGACACGCCTGCCAATTTGGGCATCCTCGACGCCCAGGTGCGCAGCTTCGGCGCGGCCGGCGGGGACGGGGAACTCGAAGTGGTGGTGGGCAACTACTCGCGCACACCCCGCCCCGTGACAGTCGAAGTGACCATCGCCGACGCGGCGTTTCAGCTCAAAGGCACTTGCCCGGCTGGCACTCGGACCACGCTGTCGCAGGTGATTCGCCTGCCGAAGCCCGGCTGGCAGGTAGGCGAAGCGCGACTGTTGGGCGTAGAAGACGCGCTGGCGGCCGACAACACGCGCGGGCTGGCGACCGAAGTGCGACGCGCACCGACTTATGCGTTGATCACGCGCGAAGGCCGCAATCGCCGGCCGAGTTCCGGCTACTTTCTGGAGAAAGCGCTTGAGCCACTCGAAGGGGTGCGGCTCGATCCAACGAGCTTGGATCGCACCGAGCTAGGCCAGGCCGACCTGTTGGTGATCGACCACCCCGGCAAGCTCGAAGACGAAGACATTGGTTACCTCGGCGGGCTGCTGCGTCGTGGACGGGGCATGTTGTATGTCTCCAGCGAGCCGATCGACGCTACGAACCTGCAACTGTTGGTCGACAAACTCGGCGGTGGGCTGCAGATGCCGGTGCAGTTTACTCCTCCGTCGCAGGCCACCAACCGCAGTGGCTTATTCCTGGCCAGCTACCGCGCGGGCGATGTTCCGTTTCGCGTGTTTGGCGAGAGCGTTAAGAGTATGACCGAGCCGCTTCGCTTTGCCGGCGGGCTCACATCGAGGAGGATCGAAAACTCCCTGGACGACGATCTGCTAGCGACTTACAGCGATGGAAGCGCGTGCCTGGTGCTGACTTCGTCGGATGCTGGCAAGCTGGCCGTACTCAACACCGACCTCGCCCGCTCGAACCTGCCCACTAGCGCGGCGTTCGTTCCGCTGCTCGACCAACTCGTGCAACGGCTGCTCGAAGGTCGCGACATGCGAGTCCGCGCCACACCGGGCGAGCCGTTGGTGGTGCGACTGCCCAGCGAAGCGTCAGTGGTCGAAGAGCTATCGATTCAGTCGCCAAGTGGCGAAACGAGTGAAACCGAAGACGTCGGCGAACTCGCCAGCGACTCCGGCGGTGTGCTGTGGCGATGGACCTCGCCCGAAGAGCCCGGCGTCTATCGCGTGGTGCGCGGCGACGAGACCGTGTTCGCCCTCCCCGTAGCGGCCGACGCCGAAGAGAGTGCGCTCGAAAGCCTCTCGCCCGACGTGTTGACCGAGCGGCTTGCCGGCGGTCGGGCGAGTCACTTCCGTGCGGTCGGTTCGGCCGACCCCGAGCAGGACACGCTGTGGACTTGGCTGCTGGTTGGTTGTATGGCCTGCATCGTGGGAGAAGTTGCCACGCTCATTGCCTTCAAGAGTTAGTCGCTTGCCTATGTTGACCGTCGACCCGTACATTTCGCTCGCCCTTTGGTTCCCGCTGCTGGTGGCAGTGGTGGCGGCGATTGTGGTGTACGCCTACGTGCTTCGCCAGCGGGCGGCGAAGCCGGCGCGGTGGAGAATTGTCACGCTGATGACGCTAGCCGCCGCGCTGCCGATGATCATGCTGCTGAATCCGACGTGGGTGAAAGAACTGCCCCCGCCCGCCGGTAAGCCGCTGTTGACGATCCTGGTCGATCGCTCGGCTAGCATGGCCACGACCGAAGGCGACAAGACACGCTACCAGCAAGCCGTGCAGGTAGCCAACGAAGTGGCCGACGATTTGGAGAGCCGCTTCGAGCTTCGCGTGCGGACGTTCGACAGTGGCAGCGAGACGATCGAAATCGATCAGTTCGACGCGCAAGGGCTCGACGCCGATGCGACGAACCTGTCGGCCGCTATCGAGGATTCGCTCGACGAGCGACCGCAAGGGCAGGCGATGTTGCTGCTGTCCGATGGCATTCACAACGCTGGCGGTGGGGCGAATCGCGTGCGGGCCAGCGTCGAAAAGGCTCGGGCGATGGCCGCGCCGATCTACACGCAAACGATCGGCGGCGACGCCAATGTCCACGACCTGGAAGTGGCGCTCGCGCTGCCGCAAGAAATGGCATTCGCCGGGCAGACGCTTCCGGTAGAGGTGACGCTCCGTCAGCGAGGCCGGCTAACCGACAAAGTCACGGTGTCGCTATTGCTCGACGGCGAGAAGGTCCAAGAGCAAGAGGTCGCCATCCAGCCCGACGGCACGGCCGAGGCCACGCTCGAGGTTCAGCAGGACAACAGTGGGCTCTATCGTTACGAAGTTCAAGTGAGCGGGCATCCCAACGAGGTCACCACGCTCAACAACAGCACAACGCTGCTCGTGCGAGTGGTCGACGAGCCGGTGCGAGTGCTGGTGCTCGAAGGCAAACCCTACTGGGACTCCAAGTTCCTGCTACGAATGTTGGCCAGCGATCAGGCGATCGACTTGACGAGCATCGTCCGCGTGGGCGAAGATCGCTTTATCCGCCGGCAGATTCAAAACTCGCCGGCAACGACTACTGACGACGTCGAAGTAGACGCGGAAGGCGATGCCGCAGCGCCCGAACCAACCGCCACTGCCCGCGAGCAGACTTGGGACGTGCTGGATAATGTCGACGAGTTGTTTGACGATCCCGACTGGCTGAAGAGTTTCCAGGTTGTGGTGCTCGGCCGCGACGCCGAAGTGTACCTCGACGACCTCCGCGTCGAGCAGGTCAAACGCTGGCTCGCCGAGGACGGGGGAGCGATGGTCTGCATGCGGGGGCCGCCCACGTCGGTGCTCAGCGAGCGGTTGGGCGGCTTGATGCCAGTCCGCTGGTCGGCGGCCACCGAATCGCGGTTCCGCGTGGAGCTAACCGAGTCGGGGCAGGGCATGGCGTGGCTTCCGTCGACGAGTGGCCAACTGCGCGGGCTGCCGTCGCTGGCAACCATGGCCCGACCCGAAGGACCCAAGCCGCTGGCCGTGGTGCTCGCCGCGGCGGCCGGTTCGTCGGACGATACCGAACCGGTAATTACCTACCAACCCATCGGCTCAGGACGTGTGGTGGTGGTCGAAGGTGCCGGCATGTGGCGATGGGCGTTTTTGCCGATTGAGCACCAGGAACGCGACGACGTGTACGGTCACCTATGGCGGAGCCTCGTACGCTGGTTGGTGTCGAGCACTGGGCTGCTGCCGAGCGAGTCGCTCGCGGTGCGGAGCGACAAGGTGACGTTCGATCCCACCGAACGCGCGACTGCTACGCTGCTGGTTCGCGATACCGAAGCGGGTGAGCCACTCGAGGTCGAACTCACCGGCGACACGCTCGACGAGCCGAAGCGGTTCCCGGCCTCGCCGGCAGGCGACACGCCCGGGCAGTTCCGCGTGGTGTTCGGAGAGCTGCCTGAAGGTCGCTATCAGGCGAAAGTGGTAGGCGACACCGACGCCACCACGGCGTTTGACGTAAAGGGCAATCTGTCGGAGCGTCTCACGATTGCCTCGCGGCCCGACATGATGCGAATGATCGCTATGGGCAGCGGCGGCGAGGTGATCGACGGAGGCAATAGCGCCGAGTTGGCGGCGAAGTTGCAAAAGCAACTCGAAGAGAATTTCCCCACGCGCGTGCAACGTGTGCCGGCCTGGGATCGCTGGTGGGTGCTTGTTTGCGTGATGGGTGTATGGGCGGTAAGCTGGGGGTTCAGACGTCGATCTGGCCTTGTCTAGCGTTCAATCCGGGAGGGAAACGACATGGAAAACTCCGGCGTCAGCTCGCTGTTAAAGCGTGTTCGTCAGCGACAGTGGTGGATCGATGGCACGGCTGCCTGTTGCTGGGCGATCGTGGCCGCGGCCGGTTTGCTGCTGGTGGCCATGTGGCTCGACCTGGTGTGGGAACTCGCCCCGCAGGTCCGCATCGCCGCGATGGTGGTGGCCAGCATCGTGGGGTTGGGCGCGTTGGCGTTACTTGTATGGCGCACCTGGCTACTGACCAGCGACGAGTATGCCGCGCGGCGATTGGATTCCGCCGGCGGACTGGGTGGCATGATGCTCAGCGGTTGGGAACTCTCCCGCGCGCCGGCCACTGCCAACTCACATTCACTGAGCGCTGGCTTGAGTCAAATGGCCGTGGGCCGCGCGGCGGAGCTTGGCTCTCGCGTGCCCACGTCGAAAGCGGTGCCGGTCGACCCCGCCAAACGCGCGGCCACGGTGCTGCTTTCACTTGGTGGCGGGATTCTGCTCGTCGGTCTCTGTTTGCCGACGCTCGCCACCACGCAGTGGCGCCGGTTCGTCAGCCCGTACGCCGATGTGCCACCGTTCTCGCGATTGGAATTCGAAGTCACACCCGGCGACACCGAAGTGGTTTATGGCCAAGGCCTCGACGTCCGCGCAACCATCTCGGGCGAGCCGATAGAGCAAGCTTCGCTCGTGTTTGAGTCGGCTGGCGAAGAGGACGAAGTGCCGATGTTCCCCGAAGGCGACGGGCAGTGGCGGGCTGCGTTGTCTCGTGTCACCGAGCCGAGCAGCTACTTCGTCCGCGCCGAGGGATCGCGCAGCAAGCGCTACCAGATCGAAGTGATCACCGTGCCGAACATCGAATCGGTCCGCTTTCAGGTGTCGCAGCCCGAGTATGCACGACAAGCCGTGTACAAAGGCCCGCTGCCCGATGGCGGTCTGTCGGGCCTCGCCGGCGCCAAGGTCAAGCTGTGGGCGAAGAGCAATCGTCCGCTGTCGGGTGGCCGTGTGGAAGTGGTTACCGAAGAGGGATCGCAAATGGTCGACCTCAAGCCGACTGCCGAAGGCGACAACGAAGTGACGGGGACGTTCACCATCAACACCGGCGGCCGCTTCGCAGTGACCGTGAGCGACACCGAGCACCAGGAGTCGCTCGAACCATTCGCCGGGGCAATCACGCTCTTGGAAGATCAAAAGCCGTTTGTAAGGATGATCCAGCCGCGTGAGACGTCGATCGCTACGCCACACATCCACCTGCCGATCGAGATTTCGGCCGAAGACGACTATGGCGTTGCGCGGTTGCAACTCTATCGCAGCTTGAATAACTCGCGCCCGTTGCCACTGGAATACAAGATCGAGGACGTTCCGCCTCGCCGGATGCGTGAGATGGTTTACCTGCCGCTGCCCAACTATCGCCTGCAGCCGGGCGACGAAATCAAGGTCTACGCTCGCGTCGAGGACAACGACCCGGCTGGCGCGAAGGGCAGCGAAAGCCCGGTGGCCACGGTGCGAATCATCTCCCAGGAAGACTTCGAGCGAATGGTCCGGCAGCAGCGTGGTCTGGAGGTGTTGACCTCGAAGTATCAGCAAGCCGCGCGGCGAATGGAGAAGATGGCCGAAGAACTCCGCGAGTTACAGGAGCAACTGGACGATTTGCCGCCCGACTCGGAGTTGGCCGACGAAATCCGCGACAAGCTTCAAGAACTCTCCGAGCAGATGAAGAAAGAAGCCGAGGCGGTAGAGAAGGCAGCCGAGCAGTTGTTGCCGTACGACCTGGACGAGGCGCTGACCGACGAGCTGAAGAAAGCGGCCGAAACGCTTGCCGAAGCGGCCGAGGCGGCGGAGAAGCTGGCCAAGAAGAAGCCGGCGACTAACTCCGAAGCGGCGAGCGAGATGGAAAAGATGGCCAACCAGCTGAGCGAAGAACGCAAAGAGTTCGATCAGCAGGCCAGCCTGCCGCTCGACCTGCTCTCGAAGGTCTATCCGCTGCTCGAGAACGAGTCGAAGTTCATCATCCTGGTGCAGCGTCAACGCGATTTGGCCGAGCGGATGGCCGTGCTCAAGGGGCTCGACTCGCCCGACGATCCGGCGATGAAGGCTCGCATGCGGGACCTCGAAGGCGAGCAACGCAAGATTCGCGAAGAGCTCGACGAGTTGGTGGCCGACATCGAGCTGCGTGCCGAGCGGCTTCCCAACGACGAGCGACTCGACAAGCTCCGCCAGAGCGCCATGCAGTTCGCCGCCGCGGTGCTGGAAAGCGGCGCCACCGAAGCGATGCTCGACGCCGAGATGGGTCTATTGGAATTCAACGGCGACGATGCCGTAGAGAACGCGACCAAAGCGGCCGACATCCTCGAAAGCCTGCTCGGCCAGTGCAACGGAATGGGCGGGCAGTGCCAGGGCGCGCTCGGGTTCAATCCCACGCTCAGCAATGGCATGGGCAACACACTGCAGCAGTTGCTCAATGAATCGGGCTTGGGCGGAGTCGGCAGCGGCATGGGCCAAGGCTCCGGCGGCCGCGGCGGCGGTTACAGCGCCCGACGCACCGGCGGCAACGTTGGCATGTACGGCGGTATGCGGGGCATGGGCCAGTCGAGCGGCAACCAGCAAGGGCAGGGCTCGCGCAACGCTAACGCCGATGGCCAGGGCGATGGCAGCGGTTACGGCATCGGTGGCACCGGCCGCGATCCGAATCGCGTGGAAATGAACTTCAACTCTGAAGCGGCCGGCAGCAGCCAGGGTTCGGTGCCGCTGCGGTATCGTCGTCGAGTGGGCCGCTACTTGCAGGAGTTGGCCGAGGAGCTGAATCAAGAATGAACGTCGCAATCCATCGAGAGGTTCGCATGCGTACTTCCTACGCTCACATCACCCGCATTTGTCTGGCGGCCGCTTTGGTTCTGGCAGCCGTTGCGCCGGTTCCCTACGCGGGTGGCCAAGAAAATGAAACGCCCGCGAGTGAAACCTCATCTAGCGATGCACCGTTGAGTGAGGTGACCACAGAAGAAAAGTCGGGCGATGCCGAATCGGCGCAGATTCCCGATCACCGCCAGGTCGGTGGCGAGCCCGACAGCGTGGTGCAAGTCGCGAACCTGGTGTACGCCGGCGTGAAGAGTAGCCAATGCTTCGCCGATCACTTTCTGATCGAAGCGGAGAAGAAAACTTCGATTTCCACCAGCCGAAGGTTCTCGGCCGTGAAGCTCAGCAGCAGTGAAATCTATGGCTACCCGCTGGTGATCATGACCGGCGAGGGCGACTTCACCTTGCCGGAAGAAGAGCGGCAGAACCTGCGTCGCTACATCGAGCGAGGCGGGTTCCTGTTGGCTTCCTCTGGTTGCTCGTCGCAAGAGTGGGACCGCGCGTTCCGCCGCGAGATGGCCACCATCTTTCCCGAGCACCCGTTGCGACCGCTCGACATGAGCCACGCCATCTACCACACGGCGACCGACATCAAGGAGCTGAAAGCCAAACATGGCGAGCCGCGGCCCATCGAAGGCATCGAAATCGAAGGCCGCCTGGGCGTGGCGTACTCGCAGGATGGTTTGAACGACACGGCTCACACCCAAGGGTGCTGCTGTTGCGGCGGCAACGAGATCACCAACGCGATGGAAGTGAACGTCAACATTCTGGCGTACACCCTGATGTTCTAAGCCCGAGTGCAAACTGTTGCATCTGTTCGACTCACCACGCACGACCTCCCTGCTGTTGGCACAAGCCTGCCTGTGCGGGTGCATTGGCTGCCAACCGCGGAGCACCCCGCCCGGCAAGATGACGCTGGTGGCCAGCGGCGACACAGCCGGGTGGATCGTCCCCTGCGGCTGCACCGCCAATCAGTCGGGCGGCATGCTGCGGCGCGGTACGTTCATCGCCGACAAGCAGGAAGATGGCGCAGTACTGTACGTCGACGTCGGCGGCGCGGCCAGCGGCGACTCGGAGTACGACCGCTTGAAATTCGAGGCCATCCTGACCGGCGAACAGCAACTAGAAGTCGCGGCTCACAATCTGGGCGGTGCGGAACTCGCTTTCGGCGCTGATTATCTCGCCGACATCGCAGGCCGCACTGGTGCGCCGCTTATCTCGTGCAACACGCGTAAGCCAGACGGATCGCTGGTCACGCGGCCATCGATCACCGTTGAGCGAGCGGGTCGCAAGTTCGCGATCGTGGGCGTGGTGGCAACCGAGTATGCGACGTCCGAGATCGCGGTTGATCCACCGCTCGACGCGGTGCGCGCGGCCATCGGACAGCTTGGCAAGTACGACACGCTGGTGGTGCTCGGCTACTTGCCCGAGGGCGAGCTACTGGATCTGGCCGACAACCTGCCCGAGGCCGACCTGGTGCTCGGCGGTCCAACGGGGCAGAGCGTGCTGCCAACGCGGCGAGGGCCGACGCTGGTGGCCTCGGCTACCAACAAGGGTAAGTTCATCGCCGTGCTCGACGCGCCGATGGGCGACGCGAAGACTTGGGACGGCAAGATCGTCGAACTCGGCCAGGACTACGGTGACGACGCCGAGCAGCGGGAGAACCTGGACGCGTTCTACGCGAAGCTCGAGCGCGAAGACCTCTCGCCTCGAGAGACGAGCTTCGTCGACGACCTGCCAGTCGCGCCGCCAGAAGGGTTCCGCGTGGCCGGCAACGCGAGCTGCCAGAAGTGCCACCAGCAGGATTGCCAGTTTTGGGATAAAAGCAAACACGCCCACGCCTGGGCAACGCTCACCACCAGCGGTGCGCACGTCGATTCGTACTGCCAGCAGTGCCACACCACCGGGTACGGTTTGCCGGGTGGGTTTGTGTCGCGGTTGACGACGCCGGAGCTAGTAAACGTTGGCTGCGAAAGTTGCCACGGCCCGTCGCAGGCGCACGCCGAGACGCCGCAATTCAAAACGGCCTACGCCGAGCAGTCGCGTAACCAATGCATCACTTGTCACGACCGGGAGAACAGTCCCCGGTTCAACTACGACGAGTACTGGCAGAAGATTGTCCACGGAACCCAGCCGGCATCCGCTCAATCGGAGTGAACGATGAACAAGCCGACCCGTTTGTACCAACTCATGTTCGGTTGCCTGCTGAGCGCGGCGCTCGCTAGCGCTGCCGTGGCGGAAGACGAGCTGTTGGAGTGGCACGCCGACTACGACGAGGCCACCAAGCAGGCGCTCGCCGATCAAAAGCTGATCCTGGTGCGCGCGGGCGCGCCGTGGTGCGCGTGGTGCAAGTTGCTCGACGCAGAGATCGCCAAGCCCGAGGTGCAAGAGGAATTGGCGAAGGTCACCCTGCTGGAAATCGACATCGACGACGAGCCGGAGCTGGCCACTAAGTTGAACATCAATGCGGTGCCCGCTCTGCGAGTGATCACTCCGCACGGGCGGCTGATCGCTTCGCAGGATGGTTTTCTGGAAGCCGAACCGCTGAAGAAGTGGCTGCAAGACGCCCAAAAGTCGACCGACGTGTCGGTCGACGCCGCCCTGATGTCCGAAGGCGAGCCCACGGTGCTGGAAGTGGTGCGCGTGGTGCGGCAGTTCGACGCGCGTGATGCTTCGCTCCGCGAAGCGGCCATTCAGAGATTGATGCCGTACCCCAAGGCGTCGGCCGGCGCGGTGATCAAGACTCTTCGCGAGGGCGGACTATCGTCGCGGCTGGCCGCGTACGAATTGATGAGCGAATGGCAGGCTCCGCTCGGCGAGATTGATCCCTGGACGCCGGAAACGCTGACCGAAGAGCGGTTCGACGAAGTGACCGAGTGGATGACAACGATCGACGCGCGTCTCACGCCCGGCGTGGCGCGTAAGTTGAGCGATGAGGAACTCGATGGAGTGCGCGGCGACATCGAGCGAATGATCACCGCCACGCCTGATGAAGTGATCGCCATCCGCGAGCGGATCGCCCGACTCGGCGGCGGCGTGCTGCCCGAGGTGCTGGAGCGAATCAAAACGGCCCAGACCGACCAGGCGCGCGAGCGGTTGGTGGCCCTGCGATATCGGCTGGCCGCGCCGGGCCGATTGGAACTCGACTGGCCGGGCGGATTAGAACGCCTGGCCGACTCGGACGCCAGCGTTCGGCATGCAGCGGCCGAAGAGGTCGCCGAGATGGGCCGCGCCGATAACGAAGCGCTGCTGCTGGAACTGTTCAGCGACGCCGATCCGCTGGTCCGCGAAATCAGCCTACGCGGTTTGCGAAAGCTCGAAGGCGAACGCGCCACCGAAGCGCTTGCCTCGCTGCTCTCCGATCCCGAACCCAACGTGCGAGCGGCGGTGCTCAAGCAATTGGCTGAGGACGGTTCGTCGACCATGCTGCAAAAGGTGATGGACTACGTCGAAGAGGAACAGGATCCCAATCTGCTGGTGCACGCGATTCGTTACTTCCGCGAAACGGGCGACAAGCAGGCGCGGCCGACGCTCATCAAGCTCTTGAAGCACGACAGTTGGCAAGTTCGCGCCGAGGCGGCCGAGGCGATTGGCAAGACGATCGAGAATCACTACTTCAGTTCCAATGGTCCACAGGATGATGAAACGAGCAAGGTGCGCGCGGCGCTACTCGAGACGATCAAGGATCCCGATGCGTTTGTCGTGAGCAAGGTGCTCGAGTCGCTCGAAGACGTCAACCAGAAGGCCGCCGTCGAGCCGCTGGTGGCAGCAGCCATGAAGCACCCGGCGCTCGCTTCGCAGATTGTGCAACTCCTGGCCAACGGCTCGGAGATGCGCGAGGCTTCGGTGCCCCACTTGCAGAAGTTCTTCAAGCACGAAGACCCCGTGGTCCGCGCCGCAGCGATTCGGGGGTTGTGTCAAACCGCGACCGAAGGCATCGAAGACGAGATGATCGCGGCCATGAGCGATCCAGCGAGTGAGGTCCGCCTGGCGGCCGCCACGTCGCTGATGGGGCTCTTGGACACCGACCGGCCAGCGACGGCCACCACATCGATGTTCTCCGGCGAGGCCGAGTTGGACGACTTATTTGGTCCAGGGGTGCATATCGTCCCTGCGGAGCCTGCTCCCCCGCGTGGTTTTTTCTCCAATCTGATAGGCGCCTTTTTTGAGAGCAGTCCCGCCCCCGCCCCTGAACCGAATGACGAGGCGGATCAACTATTCGGCGATGAGGCTCCAGCGGATGCCGCGCCAGCGGAGGCCGAGAACGCTGCCCAGCCTCAAGCACAACCGCCTGAAGAGCAGGCCGCGCTGCCATGGGAGGAAAGCGAAGAGGAGGACCAAGCAGACAACGACGCCGCAGCCAACAGCGATCAACAAGCAGAGCGCAAGTCGGACGATGCCGAGGAGACGGAAGAGGAGCAGCCCGAACCACCCGATCCGCTGGACGAGTGGCTCCGCGGTCTGTACGCGGGCGACAACCGACCCGAGTGGACCGAGCAGCTCCGCGAGCCGCTACAGAAGATGCTGCAATCGGATGATGCCGAACAGCGTACCGCGGCGGCGCTCGCGTTGGTGCCGCTAGGCAACTCGGTCGAGGCGTTGCCGCAGTTGCTCGCCGACGCGGCTGACGACACGAAGCGCCTGCGGGAAGCCTCCCGTGTGCTTCGCTGGTTGGTGTGGGAAGACCGCGCCGACACTTTCCTGAAGTTGTACGACCTGACCGACGACGATGGGGTTCGCTCCACCATCTTCTATCAACTCTCCAACATGGAAGATGCCAGGGCGACCGATCTGTACTGGCAGGTGCTCTCGCGCGACGACTCATCGAGCGACGTGGCGGAAACGGCCCAGAGGGCCATCATGCAGGCGTACCTGGGCGAACGCTACTGGGACACCGACAGCCTGACGAGCGAGCAACGGGAGCAACTGGCGGAGAAGATCACGCCGCACGTGAACGAAGGAACCGCGCTAAAGCGACTAACGGCCATTAACATGCTGATGCAGTTCGCCGCCGACGCGGCTGCCGAGGGAGCCCAACGGCTTTTGGAAGACGAAACGGCCGCCGACGCGCTGCGGAGCGACGCCTTCCAGATCACGCTGCTTACCGGCAGTCGCACCAAGAGCAACAAGGCCGCCATCGCGGCGCTCACGGGCGAGGACGAGCATCGACGCCGCGTGGCTTTGCGCTTCCTTGCCTTGGGCGCTGAGGCCATGACCCAGTTGCCGGCTACAGGGCTGCACGTGCAACGAACGTCGACTACCTACTACTCCAGCTCCGGCCAACCCATCGTGCCGGCACCGCCATTTCGGCTGGAGTCGAAGCACGTTCGTCCGCTGCTGGAAAGCGACGATCCTGAGATCAAAGCTTATGCAGGGTATCTGCTCACGACGTTCGAAGACGCCGCGGGGCTGGAGCCGTTGCTCGAGTACCGCGCCGTCAGCGAGCAGTCCGACGAACTTGACAAGCTGGCCTATCGGGCGATTGCTGTGCTAAACGACTCCGAACACACCCAGGTGCTGCGCGACATCTACAAAGGCCTGGACGACCACCAGGTGTCGGACTTTTACTGGACCGTTCGCATCATGAGCGTTCCTGGTGTCCTGCAACTTCGCAAGGAGATTCGCGACGAGCGGGGCATGGACCAACTACAGTGACCCGCGCAACCAGCCAAGCTGCACTCATTTTCTATTCGCTTCCATTCGCAAATCACGACCATGACAACTTTGGAGTTTCCGATGCGACGCAACCTTGTTCTATTGGCCATCACCTTGTCGCTGATGGTTCCCGCCGCGGCCAACGCGCAACAGCCCGGGCAGCGAGCCATCGTGGGCATGGGCACCGCCTCGGCGAAACAGAAGCCCACGATTCTTCGCATGCGAGTGCAGTTGAGTGAGAAAGCTGGCACCACCGAAGAGGCTTTGCACAAACTGGCCGATCGCAAGGAAGCCGCCAAGTTGCAGCTCGAATCGCTCGGCGCGAGTGCCGATTCGATCAAAGTCACCGACGCCACTTTCCCGTCGACCGAGTCGGATACCCAGCAACAGATGCGCATGATGGCCATGTCGCAGATGCGAGCACGCGGGCGTGTGCCGGAGGGGCTCAAGCCGGTCAAGAGTGTCACGGTTGTCAGCACCGTGACTGCCGAGTGGCCGCTGGATCAAGAAACCAACCAGGAAATGCTGATGTTCGTTTCAGGCGTGAAGGACAAGGTAGTCGAGGCCGACCTGGCGGGGTTGAACGAGCCGAAAGAGTTGACTCCTGAAGAGGAAGAGATGCAGGCGGAAATGGAGCAGATGATGGGCGGTTACTACAGCAATGAATCGGAGAATCCCGGCGAGCCGAAATTCCACTACGTGGCTGTGGTGTCCGATGAGGCGCGCAAGCAGGCCATGGCCGACGCGTTTGCTAAGGCCAAGTCGCAAGCCGAGATGCTGGCCGCGGCCGCCGGAGTCGAGTTGGGACCGCTTCAGGCGCTCGAGGCCAGCCCCACGTCTTCGAGCAGCGGTTACAACTACGAGTACATGCGCTACATGGGAGTTTACCCAGGTGCTGGCGATACCGAGGAACCCAACGACAACGAGGTGGTTGCCCCCTCGCCCGAAGCGCTTGCGCTTCGCGCAACGATTCAAGCGTCGTTTGCAATTGAATAGCGTTTCAATCCTGGGGAGATGGCAATCGGCACGCAAGTTGTTCTAATGGCGGTTGGCGGCGACGCGTCGGCTGCCGCTCGTTTCACTTGCACGCTTCTTGGCGATCGCCATGCACCTTCTATACCTGGGCTCCGCCGATAGCTGGTACTTCCGCGACCTGTCGCGCGCGGCTGGCAATCGCCACTCGATCACTGCGGCTCCGTTCAGCAATCTCGAGTCGCGCGTCGCAGGGGAGGGGATCGAGGTTGCGAGTTCTGTCCGCACTCGAGGACGAGCTAGCTCGCTGGAGAGTTCGCATTGCCGGCTGAACGACGCCGACTGCGTGCTGGTGCGGACAATGCCTCCGGGTTCGCTCGAGCAGGTGGTGTTTCGCATGGACGCGCTGGCTAGTCTCGAAGCCGCCGGCACTCTGGTGGTGAATCCGCCCAAGGCTATCGAGGTGGCGGTCGACAAGTACCTGACAACCAGCCGCCTGGCGCGGGCCGGGCTGCTGGTGCCGCGGACCATGGTTTGCCAGACGGCCGACGCGGCGATCGAGGCGTTTGCCGATCTCGGCCGCGACGTCGTGCTCAAGCCGCTGTTCGGTGGCGAGGGTCGCGGCATTACCCGACTGGCGGACGAAGCCTTCGCCTTGCGAGCGTTCAAGCTTGTCGAGCAACTCGGCGGGGTTCTCTACTTGCAAGAGTTCATCGAGCACGAAGGCTACGACGTGCGCGTACTGCTGGTGGGCGACACGGCGCTGACCATGCGGCGGCGCAACCAACTCGATTGGCGTACCAACGTCAGCCGCGGGGCCAAGGCTGAAGCTTACGAAGCGAATGAGCAGGAACTGCAAATGGCCCGCCGCGCTGCCGCAGCGGTCGGCGCCCCGCTAGCCGGCGTGGACCTGTTGCCATGCCGCGATGGCCGTTTGTACGCCATCGAAATCAACGCCGTGCCCGGCTGGCGCGCACTCGGCCGGGCGACCGGCGTGGACGTGTCGGGAGTGGTTCTCAAATGGCTTGGGTCGCAGGTGGGTTAGGTAGCGCACCGCCGCTGGCGACCAGTCCCACCAGCCGACAACAGCCAAACCTGCGGAAAAACCGTCACCAGCGGCACAACCATCGGGGGCGATTTTCGCCAAGATTCGTGGATTGCCGACGAATTTCTCTCAACAGAACGCATGATTCTGTAACGAAATCTCGCAAGGGAACCACTGCGATGCTTGAATCCATCTTCTTTTACTCGGCCACGCTGGGTGGGGCGTTCCTCCTTCTGCAGCTGGTGATGATCTTGTTTGGCGTTGGTGACGATGCCGGAGATCTCGACATCGGCGGCGATGTAGACGTGGATTTCGATGTCGATGGCGTTGATGGAGACGCCAGCACGAGTCACGATCACGGCCTGTGGCTGTTGGAAGTGATCTCGATGCGCACCGTCGCATCGGCGGCGTCGTTCTTCGGGCTCGCCGGGCTGACCGCGCGATCCGCGGGACTCAATCCGACCATTTCGCTCGGTGTGGCAACGGCTACGGGCATCGCAGCGTTGTACGGCGTGTACTGGGCTTTTCGGCAGCTATTTCGCGTGCTCCAAACTTCGGGCAACGAGAACATTCGCAATGCGTTAGGCCAACCGGGCACCGTGTACATACCGATTCCGCCCAACGACGAAGGACTTGGAAAGGTACACGTTGAATTGCAGGGTCGCACTGCCGAGTACCAAGCGATGACAAGCGACGAAGAGAAGTTGGCCACTGGGACAAGCGTGCTCGTCTTGGAAGTCGTCAATGCCGACACGGTACGGGTGACAAGGGACGTTGCCTAACGCAACAACAAACTTCGACAGCAACCATAAAAGGGGATTCTACACATGTATGCGAAACTACTCTCCACGCCAGTCATTGCCGTTGAATTGGGCGATGTCCCTACCTTTGTCTGGGTATTCGCCGGCTTCTGTCTGTTCGTAGCGATCATCATCTTCTTCGCAAGTGTGACGAAGATGTTCTACAAGCGCTGTGCTAGCAACCAGGTCTTGGTTGTCTATGGTGCCAGAACCGGTGGCGAAGGTCGAACTTCCAAAACCATTCACGGCGGAGGCTCGTTCGTCTTGCCCGTGATCCAGTCGTATGAGTACTTGAGCCTCGAACCGATTCAGATCGAGATTCCGCTTCGCGGGGCGCTCTCCATCGAGAACATCCGCGTGAACGTGCCTAGCGTCTTCACGGTGGCCGTTGGAACAGAAGCCTCCGTAATGAACCAGGCGGCTGTCCGCTTGCTCGGCCTCTCCACTCAGGAGATTCGCCAACAAGCCGAAGAAATCATCTTTGGTCAGCTCCGTCAGGTAGTCGCATCGATGCCGATTGAGGACATCAATCGCGACCGCGATGCGTTCCTCACGCACATTCAGCAGTCAGTCGAGCCGGAACTCAAGAAGATTGGCCTGGTGCTGATCAACGTGAACATCACCGACATCACCGACGAGTCGGGCTACATCGATGCGATTGGCCAGAAGGCCGCCAGCGAAGCGATTCAGCAGGCGCGTGGTGATGTGGCCGACGAGCAGAAGAAGGGTGAAATCCGCGTCGCCAACGCCGATCGTGAGAAGGACGTCGAGGTGGCCAACGCCCAGAAGCTGCGTGAGATCGGTACCCGCGAAGCTTTGCGGGAGCAATCTGTGCGTATCGCTGAGCTGGAGAAGGAGCAGACCATCGGCGAGAAAGCGGCCGAGCGCGATCGTGCAGTGCAAGTGGCCAACATGCTCAAGGAACAGACCGTTGGTGAACGCACTGCCGAGTTCCAGCGCGAAGTGCAGGTGAAGCAGGCCGACCAGGAAAAGCGTATCGCGGTGGCCGACGCCAACGCGGCAGCCGTGGACGGCGAGAACATTGCTGAGGGTAAAATTGCCCAGTCGCAAGCGACGCTGCTGGTAGAAAAGGCCGAAGCCTACGAGAAGGGTGAAGCCCGCAAACGCGAAGCCGAGGCGGCGGTGATCGAGATTCAGAACCGCGCGATGGCCAAGGCGGCGATGGCGGATGCGGAACGCGTGGAAGCCGAGAAACGAGCCGAGCTCGAAGCCCCGGCCAAGGCCGAGAAGGCCCGCGTGGTGGTCGAAGCGGAAGCCGAAGCCGAAAAGCGCCGCCTGGAAGCCGAAGGCGAAGCGGCCGCCATCTACGCCAAGCTGGAAGCCGAAGCCCGCGGTCAGTACGAGATCCTGGCCAAGAAGGGCGAGGGTCTGAAGCAGATCGTTAGCGCCTGCGGCGGAGCCAAGGAAGCATTCCAGCTGATGATGCTGGAGCACCTGGACAACCTGGCCGAGGCCAGCGCCAAGGCGATCAGCAACATCAAGTTCGACAAGGTCGTGGTGTGGGAGAATGGCCGCGGCGGCAATGGCCGCAGCAGCACGGCCGACTTCCTGCACGGCATGGCCGGCACGCTGCCTCCGATGCTGCAAGTGATGAAGGACATCGGGGGCGTCGAAATCCCCGACGCGTTGGCCAAGTTGGCCGGCGAGAAAAGTGGCGAGGAGCCGGTTACGGTTGCCTCGAATGGAGCTGCGGTTTCGACGGTCGATGTGGGGCCCGACGAAGAGGAGTTGCCGCCACGAGCGTAACCAACCCAGAAGAACTGGAAACCTGAACAAAGCCCCCACCAAGCTCGGTGGGGGCTTTTTCGTTGGTGCCTACCATTGTCGCGCTTGACCGAACACAATGGGCCGATGGAATTGCCCCGCGTGAACGTTGCCGACGCCTTGCACTCTGCGGCCACCGCTGCGCCGGAGCGGAAGGCACTCGTTGAAGCGTGGGGACAAGGCCGCTCGATCACTTGCGCGGAACTGGACCAGCAAGCCGACATCTACGCTCGCGGCCTCATCGAACTCGGCGTCGAGCCTGGCACGCGGATCGCGCTGCTGGTGAAACCGAGTATCGAGTTCGTGACGTTGGTGTTTGCTCTCTTGCGTAGCGGGGCGACGATGGTGCTCGTCGACTCGGGCCTGGGCCGTAAGAACATCGTCCGCTGCCTGGCGTCGACCGAGCCCGAGGGGTTCGTGGCGATTCCGATCGGTCACGCCTTGCGACTGGTGAAACGCAAGCAGTTCCCGCAGGCCAAGCTAAGCGTGAACGTCGGCCCGACGTGGTTGCCACTGGGAACGCCGCTCGCCAAGTTGCACGAGCTGGGTGCGAACTCCACGGCCGAACTCCCCCACACCACGGCCGACGATTCGGCGGCCATCGTGTTTACCAGCGGTAGCACCGGACCGCCGAAGGGCGTGGTCTATCGGCACGAGACGTTCAGCACGCAGCTCACCGAGATTCAGCGGATGTACGGCCTGCAGCCCGGCGGGGTGGACCTCGCCTGCTTTCCGCTGTTCGGGCTGTTCAACGTAGCGATGGGCATTACGACCGTGCTGCCGGAAATGGACTTCAGCCGCCCCGCGAGCGCCGACCCCAAGAAGCTGCTAGCTGCCGCTAATGAGTTTCAGGTCACACAGTCGTTCGCCTCGCCAGCGGTGTGGGACCTGCTGAGTCGCCACTGCGAAGGGACGGGCGACTCGATCCCGACGCTCAAGAAAGTCTTCAGCTGCGGCGCGCCAGTCGGCGCGGAGGTGATCGAGCGGACGCTCACCCACGTCTGCCCCGACGCGGAGCTACACACCCCCTACGGCGCGACCGAAAGCCTGCCGGTCTCGACAATCGAAGCCCAAGAGATCCTCACCGAAACCGCCGAAAAGACCCGCGAAGGCGCCGGCGTGTGCGTCGGCCGCAAGGTCGACAGCATCGAATGGCGGGTGATCAAGATTACCGACGAACCGATCGCGAAGATTGACGAAACGGAAGAACTGCCACAAGGCCAAATCGGAGAGTTGATTGTTCGCGGTCCACAAGTCTCGCGCACTTATTTATCACCCAGCCCTCGACGGGAGTCGAGGGTTCAAACCATCGCGACGCATAACGAGCTTGCGAAAATCGCTGACGGCAACTCCGTATGGCATCGCATCGGCGACGTCGGCTACCTCGACGAGCAAGGTCGCTTCTGGTACTGCGGGCGGAAGAGTCAGCGCGTGGTGACGAGTGAGGGGACGCTGTATACGGAGTGCGTGGAGCAGGTGGTGAATGCGCAAAGCGGTGTTACTCGAAGTGCTCTAGTCGGAGTAGGCCGGCGCGGTGAGCAGCGACCTTGTGTTGTCATTGAACCAGAGTCCTCCATTCGTTTGGACGACGACTATGACTCGATGAAGTCGAGCGAAGTCCACGTCGATGACCTAGTGCTCGATCTAAGGGGTTGGCTAGTTGATAGACTTGCTCCGATCCCGTTCGGCGAAGTGTATGGATCTGCCGGCCCACTCCCCACCGACATCCGTCACAA
The DNA here is from genome assembly GCF_965227375.1 of Aeoliella sp. Lineage (NCBI taxonomy): Bacteria > Pseudomonadati > Planctomycetota > Planctomycetia > Pirellulales > Lacipirellulaceae > Aeoliella > Aeoliella sp. The sequence goes on along the minus strand of NZ_CBDDFX010000002.1, from coordinate 4,343,885 downwards.
CGCCAAAATCAACCGCGAAGAGTTAGCCAAATGGGCAGCGAAGCAGTTGAAGCGGGAACGCTGATTTGCTCGGCACTTATCAGATAAGTGCTGATTAGCGTAGATTAGCGTTCCTCAGATCCGACGAGGCGTAGCTCGTCCGCTAGGGCGTACAGAATCCCAGCACGTTTTCCAATCCAAAGTTCCTAAATGCGTGTCCTCGTCACCGGCCCGGGAGGTTTCCTCGGTCGGTACATTGTCGAACAGCTCATCGCTCGGGGCGACTCGGTGCGGGGGCTCGCGCGTGGGGAGTATCCGGAGCTCATCGGGCAGGGCGTGGAGATGGTTCGGGGCGACCTGGCCGATCTGCCGACGGTGACGAAGGCTTGCGAGGGCGTGGACTGTGTGATTCACACCGCCGGCAAGGTGGGTGTGTGGGGCAAGTGGTTTCAGTATTTTCGTTCGAACATCCACGGGACGCTCAACGTGCTAAGCGCCTGCAAGCAGTTGGGCGTCGAGCGGTTGGTGTTCACCAGCAGTCCCAGCGTTACGTTCGCCGGCGTGGACCAACAGGGCGTCGACGAGTCGGCCCCGTACCCAGATCGCTGGCTGTCGCACTATCCGCATTCCAAGGCGATCGCCGAGCAAATGGTGCTGGCCGCCAATGGCGAGGCGATCGAAGGCGACCGTGTGCTGCGAACCTGTGCCTTGCGGCCACACTTGGTGTGGGGCCCGCGGGATCATCATCTGGTGGCCCGATTGGTCGCGCGAGCCCGCGCGGGGCAACTTCGACGTGTCGGCACCGGAACGAACCTTGTCGACTGCATCTATGTCGAGAATGCAGCGGAGGCCCACCTGTTGGCGGCCGACGCACTAGCGTCGCCGGATACCCCCGTCGCTGGCAAACCGTACTTCCTCAGCCAGGGAGAACCGGTGAACTGCTGGCAGTGGGTCGACGAGATCCTGGCTCTGGCCCAGTTGCCGCCGGTGGAGAAGCACATCTCCCGCGGGGCCGCTTACTGGGTGGGCGCCGGGCTCGAGGCGGCCCATTGGGCCACTCGCCGGTGGGACGCCGAGCCTCGGATGATGCGATTTGTGGCCCTGCAACTGGCCACCGACCACTATTTCGACATCTCGGCCGCCCGAAAAGACCTGGGATACGAGCCCCGCGTGTCGACGGCCGAAGGCATGCAGCGGCTGGGCGAGTGGATCGCCGCAGGGGGCCTGGAACACGGCAAAAAGCTGGTCGCCTAGCCCGATATTCGACCGCCAACTACAATCGCCAGTTTGGCCACGCTCAATTCCCCGCGGCAATCTGCCCGCATATACCGAACTCCCCTTCCGAACTCCGGATTCCCCCAATGCTCCGTTCTCATACCTGCGGCGAACTTCGCTCCTCCGACACCGGCAAAGAGGTCACCCTGTGTGGCTGGGTCGATACCTACCGCGACCATGGTGGCGGACTGTTCGTCGACCTTCGCGACCGCTACGGCATGACCCAGGTGTCGTTCGGCCCGCCGGCAACGCCCGAGGACGTGATCGAGCAGAGCAAGCACCTGCGGGCGGAGTACGTCATTCGGGTGACGGGCATCGTGAACGAGCGTCCCGAGGGGCAGGAGAATCCCAAGCTGGGCACCGGCAAGATTGAAGTGAGCGCTACGAAGCTCGAGGTGCTCAACAAATCGAAGACGCCCGACGTGTCGCCTTCGGAGAAAATCACCGAACTGCCGGGTGAGGACTTGCGACTCAAGCATCGTTATCTGGACCTTCGCCGCCCGGCGATGCAAAAGACGATGGTCTTGCGCGACTTGATCACCAAGCGGATGCGCGACTACTTCGAAGAGCATCACTTTATCGACGTCGAGACGCCGATCCTGGGCCGCAGCACTCCGGAAGGGGCACGCGACTACCTGGTGCCGAGCCGCGTGCACAACGGCAGCTTCTATGCGCTGCCGCAGTCGCCGCAGCTATACAAACAGATTTTAATGATCGCTGGCTACGATCGCTACGTTCAGATCGCCCGCTGCTTCCGCGACGAGGACCTGCGAGCCGACCGCCAGCCTGAGTTCACGCAGGTCGACTTGGAGATGAGCTTCGTCGACGCCGACGACGTGATTGGCATGATCGACGGACTGATGCAGAAGCTGGCCAAGGACGTGTTGGACATCGACCTCGAATTGCCGCTGCCGCGGATGACCTACGAAGAGGCGATGCGGCGGTTCGGGCACGACGCGCCGGACCTGCGGTTTGGCATGGAGGTGGTCGACTGCTCGGACCTGGCGGCTGAGAGTGACTTTGGTGTGTTCAAGAGCGTGGTCGAGGGCGGCGGCTTCGTCCGCGCGATCAACGCCAAGAAGGGCACCGAAACGTACAGCCGCCGCGGCATCGACGGGCTGACCGAGTTCGTCAAAGGCTACGGGGCGAAGGGCCTGGCGTGGTTCCGCTGCGAGGACGATGGCAAGCTCGGTTCGACAATCGCCAAATTCTTCGGCGAGGAGCTGTTGGCGAAGTTCGCCGAACGCCTCGACGCCGAGCCGGGCGACTTGATCTTGTTCTCGGCCGACACGTGGCAAGCCACTTGCCAAGTGCTGCACGCGCTGCGCACCAAGATCGGCAAGGAAATGGAGCTGTACGACCCGAAGGAAATGAACTTCAGTTGGGTGGTCGACTTCCCCATGTTCGAGTACGACGAGGACGAGAAGCGGTGGTTCGCCACGCATCACCCGTTCACCGCGCCGAAGGACGAGGACGTGCACCTGCTGGAGAGCGACCCGCACAAGTGCCGCGCCAAGGCGTACGACCTGATCATCAACGGCCACGAGGCGGGCGGCGGCACCATTCGTATTCACGACCCCGAGACGCAGAGCAAGGTATTCGGCCTGCTGGGCATCGACGAAGAGACCGCCCGCGACCGTTTCGGGTTCCTGTTGGACGCGCTGGCCTACGGCGCGCCGCCGCACGGCGGTTTGGCTCTGGGCCTCGACCGGGTGGTAATGCTATTCGCCGGCCTGGACAACATCCGCGACGTAATCGCCTTCCCCAAAACGCAGAAAGCCACCGACCTGATGACCGAAGCCCCCGGCACGGTGGACACCAAGCAGCTGAGGGAGTTGGGGATTAAATTGGATTTGTAATCGCCCGTCGGTTTACGCCGAAGGCGTTTCGTCTATCAGCCCAGTGTTGCGGCGTTAGCCGCTACGCTGGGTACATGAGGTGCAACCACAAATCCCCCAGGGTAGCGGCGTAGCCGCAACCCTGGGCTGAGTGCCATAACCGCTTCGCGGTATTTCAAACTCTGGGGCTCGCGGAGCTCGTCCCCAGGCACCCTTACGCCCCATTGTTCCTCACGGACCTTACTCCTCCAACCGCAGCTCTGCCATGTAGATCGCGGTTTTACCCTCGTGCGACGAGTAGTAGCTCACCAGTAGGCGGTCGCCGTCGAGCACCAGGCCGGGGTAGCTGCAGTCGCCGCCGCTGGGGAGTATCGAGAGTTTGGTGAACTTCGCGTTCTCTACGTCGAGATGGCTGACGACGGTGCGCGGCTCGTCGTCGATGAACATTCGGCCGGCGGCCAGCCAGTTGCCTTCGGCGGTGCGGATGAAGTTGGGGCCGCCAAGGTACTCGCCCAGGTCGTGCCACTTCCAGTCGGTGTAAGGCGCACTGCTCACGCCGAGATGCGCGGAGCGCTTGCCGGGCTCACCGTCGCGGCGCTGCAAACAGAGCATCGTTCCGTCGGGGGCGAAGCGAATCGTCGCTTCGGTGGGGTAGCCTTCGCCAAACATGTCGGCGACGTGCGTCGCGACGTCGTTGCTACCGCGTAGCTTCAACAGACTGGTATATGGGCGGCCCTCCTGCTTGGCGTACGCCACGCCCCAGGCGACGTCGCCCTGCCAAGTGACGCGCCACAGCCAGCGGCCTGGTTCGACGATGATCTCCGGTGTTGTCCATTGGTCGATATCGGTGGCCGTGGCGGTGAATGTTCCGGTCGGCGCCCCTTTATGATCGGCTTTGCGCGGAGCCGCGCCGCCGAGCACCATTAGCCGGCCGTCGGGCATGACCGACAAGCTGGCGTCGCGGAGGTCGTAGCCTGGGAGTTCGAGTCGCGCGGCCGGCTGCCACTCTTTCCCGTCGGGCGAGGTGAGCACTCGAATCGCGCCGTCGGTCGATACATGCTTACGCCCTTCGCGGAACGCACACACGTACTGATCGCGCCACTGGACCAGGTCGGTGAACGCATTGTGCGGGGCCTGGTCCCAGATTCGCGTGCTTTCGAGCAGCGACAAGGTTACCGGTTGGTCACCCGGCTCGTCGGCCATGGCTAGACAGGAGAAAGCAAACAGACACGCGGCGCCGCATGCAAGATACTTCATGGGAGGGCCTCAGGAGGGGATTCGATGGGCCGGGGGTAGGGTCGCGGTGAATGCGATTGTACTGCATCCAGTTTGGCTTTTCATCTTGACTTCCGGCGTCCTCGAGCCGATACTCCCAATAGATCGACGAAGCCAGCCGAAAACCTCGGCGGGCTTTTTTTGTGCGCTGTCTCTAAAACCAGGAGGTGACATGCGATTTTGTGAGATCTGTAAGCAGGAGATTGAGGCCGAGCGAGCGGAGGCCCTGGCGGACACGCGGCTCTGCACCAAGCACGGACGGGAGATTCAGCAGTTTGGCGGCGAGTTCCGCGTGGTCGCCACGCAGGAACGCTCCAGCAAGGCGGGTAGCCTGAAGATCAACTACGGCGGCGTGGCCACCTCGAAGGAGCGAAACACCGAGGCGATCGAGAAGCTGCGGGACGCTTACGAACTGGAGACACACTCGGCCTAGCCAGGCGTGTGAGCATTACCGCAATTTCGTTGACGCTCCAAAACCCGCCAACTAGCATGAAGCTCGACGGGGCAACGTCTTGACCATGATCGAATGATGAACCACCGTAGCCCCGGCTGGCTGTGTTCCGGTACCTTGCTAGTTGCGATCTTGCTGCCAGCTGCAAACGCTCGGGCGGCCATTTCTGGTGTCTCGTATCTGGCGTCCACCAGTTCCGCGCCCTTGTCGGCCACTCACGCGCCGGACAACCCCAACCATTTGTATGTCGCTCAGCGTAACGGGCGGATCGATGTGCTCGACCTGCGGACCAACCAGTGGGCCGCGCAGCCGCTGGTGGAGGTGTCGGGGGTGGATGAGCTGCTGGAAGGAGGACTGTTGGGACTCGCGTTCCACCCGGAGTTCGCAACGAACGGCAGGTTCTACGTGCATGCGACGCTCGACCCGGGCGATGCGAATCCGGGGTTCTTCGATCCGTTCGTGTCCACGGTGCTCGAATACACGATGTCGTCCACCACGCCCGGCGTGGCCGATCCGACGCCGACCACCGTGCTGGAAGTGCCGCAGCCGTTCGCCAATCACAACGGCGGCTGGATTGGCTTCGATCCCACGGCGACCGGCGCCGATCGATCGAATTTGTACATCACGCTCGGCGATGGCGGGCACGAGCCCAACTCGCCGGATCAACCAGCACAAGTGCTGGAGGGTTCGCTGCTTGGCAAAGTGTTGCGAATCAACGTGGATGGCGACGACTTTCCCGAGACGAATCGCAACTACTCGATCCCCGCATCGAATCCGTATGCAAACACAACGGGCGAAGATGAGATCTTCGCCTACGGGTTGCGAAACCCGTACCGCGCGAGCTTCGATCGACTGACGGGCGACTTGTGGATTGGCGACGTCGGCGAAGGGAATCGCGAGGAGATCGACGTGATTCGCGCGGGGAGCATGGGAGGAGAGAACTTCGGATGGTCGCCCTGCGAAGGGCTGCTCGGCGGCACAAGTTGCGATGCGCTGAAAGCCACACCCGGCGCGAACGTGGTCGACCCGGTGTACGACTATTCGCACAACGGACAGCCCTACTCGCCAGAAGGGTTTCGTGGGGTCTCAGTGATCGGCGGCGTGGTGTACCGTGGCCCCGATCCGGAAGTTCAAGGGCGTTATCTGTTCGGCGATGTTTTCCCCGAGTCCGACGCGTTCTGGAGTCTCGACGCGGCCAATCCCGTTGGATCGGTCGAGCAGATCGAGGACGAGTTATTCCCCGGCATGGACGGTAACACGATTGGCGGGCCGCTCGCGTTTGCCGAAGACGCCAATGGGAATGTCTACATCCTCACCTTCAACAACATCTGGCGGATCGACACCGACGCGGTCGTGCCAGGGGACTACAACGCCGACGGAACGGTGAATCTGGCCGACTACACCGTGTGGCGAAACACGCTGGGCAGCTCCGGGGCCGACCTACCCGCCGATGGCGACAACAGCGGCATGGTCACGGCCGCGGACTACGTGGTGTGGAGAGATCACTTCGGCCAGATGGCCAGCAGCTACGTGCCTCCAGTGGTGGCAGCGCAGGTTCCGGAGCCGAATTCACTGTTCGCTGCGCTGCTGGCATGTGCGGCCATCTCGCTTCACCGCACCGCGCGGCGGCCGCTCTATTGACGGCGAACTTGCCGTTTCCCGATAGAATTCTTACACCCAGTCGGCTAAAACCAAAGTTGCGGAGCGGGCTGTCCGCAGCCTCCGCGCTGCAGCAGGGGTTTTGTCGCACCCGTTGTGATTTGAGTCACGTGGCAACTGCGACAAAACCTCCAGCCAGTACTGTAAGCTCCAGCAGTAGAAGGACTTACGAAATGCCGCAGAGTTTTGTCGCAGGGAGGGTTTTGTCGCGGAAGTGCGGCAAAACTCCCCGAAGCTCCGATGGCGTTGTAGCTCGTCGGCTAATAGCGAACCGATCCGAGCGGTTTTTGGTCCCTCGAATCTGACCCCTGAATCCCGAATCCTGACCCCTTCCGCGTGTGATGTCCCAAATTCAAGTTGCCCAGCGTGTGACGCGATTGCCACCGTACCTGTTTGGTCGGATCAACAAGATGATCTACGACAAACGCACGGCCGGCGACGACGTGATCGAGCTCGGCATGGGCAATCCCAGCGATCCGCCGCAGGAGCTGGTGATCGAGAAGCTGGTGGAAGCTGCCCGCGATCCGCGGAACCATCGCTACAGCAAGTCGAACGGTATCGCGAACCTCCGCCGCGAGGTGGGGGCCAAGTACTTCAAGAAGTATGGCGTGCGTCTCGACCCCACGGACGAGGTGATGGTTTGCCTTGGCTCGAAAGAGGGCTTCAGCCACATGTGCCTGGCGATGATGGGCCCCGGCGACACGGCCATCGTGCCCGCGCCCTACTTTCCGGTGCACGTGTACGGGGTGGCATTGGCCTCGGGCAACGTGATCACGCTGCCGGTGACCGACAGCGAGAAGTTCCTCAGCGACATCGCCTACACTTGCGAGACGCTGTACCCGCGGCCGAAGCTGCTGATCCTGTGCTATCCCCACAACCCGTCGAGCGTAGTGGTGGAGCAGGCGTTCTACGACGAGGTGGTGAAGCTGGCCAAGAAGTACGGGCTGATGGTGATCAGCGACTTCGCCTACGCCGACGTGGCATTCGACGGTTACCACCCGCCGAGTTTCCTGGCTTCGAAGGGAGCGAGCGACGTGGGCGTGGAGTTCACCACCATGAGCAAAGGCTACAACATGGCCGGCTGGCGGGTGGGCTACTGTTGCGGCAACCGCGAGATGATCAACGCCCTGGGCACCATCAAGGGCTACTACGACTACGGCATGTTCCAGGCGATCCAAATCGCGGCGATCGTCGCGCTGCGTCACACCGACGCGGCCGTGGAGGAGCAATCGCAAATCTACCAAAGCCGCCGCGACACCCTGTGCGATGGCCTGGCGCGAATGGGCTGGGAATCGAACGTTCCGAAGGCTGGCATGTTCGTCTGGCAACCGGTGCCCGAGCCCTGGAAGAGCCGGATGAGCACGATGGACTTCGCCATGATGCTGCTGGAGAAGGGCAACGTCGCAGTGAGCCCCGGCAGCGGCTTCGGCCCCGCCGGCGAAGGCTACCTGCGGATGAGCCTGGTAGAAAACGAAAACCGCCTGAAGCAAGCAGTGCGGCAGATCAAGCAGTGCTTGAAGGAAGCGGAAGAGGAGTGGGCGAAGGAGGAAGTGGCGGCCGAGGCGTAACTCGAACCATGCAGCGAATCGTCACCACAGGAGTTGGTGTTGTAGCTGATCTAGACCAGCACGAGGGTTGGGTCGTCTTCAATTGGAGTGATCAAACCTACGGTGAAATGTCGCTCAAGGTGGACGGAGATCATCATTGCTCGCGAGAGATGCCTGTACGCTCCGGAACTGGGCCTCCTGACTTTGTTTCCATGAGTAGGGCCTCATTGGTCATGCGATTTGCCCCCGAATTGGCCAGTAAGCTTGAATTGGACGAAGAAGTCGAATTCGTCTTTGAATTGCAGGACGATGAGTTTGGCGAGTTGAAGGAAGTCATTGAGACTTGGTTTGGCCTGGATTGAGTTGGCACATTGGCTATTGGGAATCTCGGTTCGACGCGAAGTTGGCCGAGCGGTTGAAGGAGATACTGGACAATCCGGAAGGGTAACCAAAACTGTCCGATCGAATCATCCCAACCGAGATCGTCCGAGGGTTTCGCCAACTGTGCGAGGTGGAACCTGGCGTGGAGTCGTACTTCCACGCGTGCGAGAAGCTGGGGTGGAACCCATCGCGAGAAGAGCACTGGCCCGAGGAGGCTTTTGAGGTTTGTCGAGGTGAGCCATGGTACCGGATCGTGGTTTGCTTTGAGGGCCTCGACTGCTACGCGGCATGTGGGATCAGCATGCTCAACACGAGTGGGCATATTGACCCAGAATGGGAGGCCGTATCGAGCTTGACACTTGCATCCTTCAATGCACGTTTCGAATTCAATCGAATGGTCGTTGCACGAGAACTTGGCGAGTCGAGCTTCGAAGGCAGGTATGTTGGCGCAGGGTTCAGCAAAGGAAAAGTACTTTGTTTTGCTGGATGGACTTACCCCCTCGGACACGTCGTTCTCGTGCAGCACGACGAGGGGGATTTAGGCGCGGAAGCAACGCTCGACCTGCGGATTGTGAAGAGAGGTCCAGAGGAGGTGCCAAGATTTCCGCTGAATACAACGATCTACACGTGAGGACTTTCGAGGAAGGCGTAAATCCCTTGGAGCATGAAACTAATCAGAATACACTAGTGTTCTGGTGTTTGTTCGGAAATTGTAGTCGTGCTCGTTGTCTGTCTAACACCTCTGGAGTATAAGGATGGAGGTGGGAGTCAGTTGTTCGGATGAAGAGGCAGTCATGAACTCGCGTTGTTGGACATTCCCGGTAGTTCTTCTTCTTGCTGTCACCATTGTGGGCGGCTCCGCGCGGGCAGAGATGTTCGCGCTTGACTTGAAGGATCTGGTAGGATCGGGTGGGAGTGGGATCCCCGTCGAGTTTCCTCATGGTTTCTCTTCGATAGATGAAGTGCAGCTAATCGTCGAGGGGGGATACAGCCCGTCAATTGTCCAGCGTGTTGCCTTGGGAGGCTTGGGGCCCGAGCTGAGTTACCACGGCATGCACATGTGGTGGCGACTAGGGGATACTGATTCCGCTTGGAATGAGAAGTTGGCCTACACCACGCTGCAACTCGGCGAGGGCGATGAGGACTTCAGTTCGGAATTGTCGATGCGGGGGACCGTCGTCTATGACCCGCCATCACTGTTGCCCGGCGGCGACGAGCCGATCGACTACAGCTTCTTACTGGATGGCCGAGCGGAGTTGGCGGGTAGCAGCATCGTGGGCGTTCCAGACCTCTATTTCACCGTGAAGAGCGCATCCGTTTCGCTGGAAACTTTCACCCTCATTGTTCACGGCACGGCAGTGCCAGAGGGAAATTCCGTCATGCTCGGGCTGTTGGGGGTGGCGCTCGGAAGTGTGTTCGTCGCGCGGCAGCGTACTTCCAGCGGCTATTGGGCGGCTTGAAGATCGAACCCCACCTCGCGTACCATTGCTACAACCCTGACCCCCGACCCCTGAATCCTGACCCCTCCCACGATGACCGCTAAACTCGCCCTCGAAGATGGAACTGTTTTCACCGGCACTTCGGTTGGAGCCGAGGGGGAGGTCGACGGCGAAGTGTGCTTCAACACGTCGATGACCGGGTATCAGGAGATTCTCACCGACCCGAGCTATCGCGGGCAGATCGTCACGATGACGTACCCGCAGATCGGCAATTACGGCGTAAATGCCGAAGACGTGGAGAGCGCCAAACCGCATCTCGCCGGGTTCATCGTCCGTGAGCACAGCCGCACGCAGAGCAACTTTCGCTGCGAGCGGAGCCTAAGCGAGTACCTCGAAGAGCACGGTATCGTGGCCATCGAGTCGATCGACACCAGGGCGCTGGTGCGGCGACTACGCTCGCAGGGCTCGATGCGGGGCGTGCTGTCGACCGTCGACATGGACGACGCCAGCCTGGTCGCCAAGGCCAAGGCGAGCCCCGGCCTGGTGGGGCGCGATCTGGTGCAGGAAGTTGCCGCCACCGAGGCCAAGCAGTGGAGCGAGCCGCTGAGCACGTGGACCAAGCTGGAGTCGGACACTCGCGAGGCGAATGCCGATAGTCCACACGTCGTGGCGATGGACTTCGGCATGAAGTGGAACATCCCGCGCCACCTGGTCGACATGGGCTGCCGGGTAACCGTGGTGCCAGGTGGGTACAACGCCGCGCAAATCCTTGAACTCGATCCCGACGGAGTATTCCTTTCCAACGGACCTGGCGACCCGGAGCCGATTGAGTACGCGATTGGCACGATCCGCGACCTGTTGGGCCAGAAGCCGGTGTTCGGCATCTGCTTGGGTCACCAGTTGCTGTCGCTGGCGTGCGGCGCGAAGACGTTCAAGATGAAGTTCGGTCACCGTGGAGCCAACCAGCCGGTGCACGACCTGCTGACCGAAAAAGTGGAGATCACTTCCCAAAACCATGGCTTCGCCGTGGACGAATCGACGCTGCCCGACGCACTGGAAGTGACGCACCGCAGCTTGAACGATGGCACCGTCGAAGGTGTGCGACATCGTGAACTTCCGGCATTTTCGGTGCAATACCACCCCGAAGCCTCAAGCGGTCCGCACGATAGTCACTATTTGTTCGAGCGATTTTACGAATCGATGGGCAAGTGATTGGCTAGTCGATTTGCCAGCGCTCGAATCGTGACCTAGTCTTCTGATGTTGTCTGTTGTGCGCTTAAAGTCCACAACCGGGCACGCCCTTTTCCCTCCTGTCGTCGCCGGCTGAGTCTCCTTGGCTCCCGCGGTCGGAAGTCGGCAGTTACTTTTCCCAATTTGGCACTCACGCACAGGATCGCGTACGCGGTGTATTCCGCGTTGGCGGTAAGATGCCGAAGGTGCCCAGCGAGTCACCCCGTGCCCGAGCCCGACGACATCATCCGTAGGTGCATGGAAGCCTGGAGCCAGGAACAGGAGGAATATGCTGCGCAGCTCACTGATTCGCTTGCGAGTTTGCAGGCGTACGAGCAAGAGCTGAGGCAGTGGGAAGAGCAACTGACGTCGAAGGCGGAGGAAATCGAACAGCAACGCTCCGAAGTGGAGGAGCGGCGCAAGGAGCTGGTCAAACAGCAAGCGACCGACGTGGCGATGACCGCCGAGTTGGATCAAGCAAAGGCCGAACTGGATGACTTGCGACAGCGCTTGAGCGAAGTGGAAGATCCTGTAGTCGCAGCCAGTGCGGCAGTCACCGATACGGAGCAGTACCCCAGCCGCGACAGCAAAACGAAATCGGGTGTCGAACTGCTCGATCCCGCGGTTAGCGCCGTGGCCAAGCAGTTCCAGAAACTGCGCCAGCAGCAAGCCGCCCGTCGTTCCCGCTAACCGCGGCTTCCTAGCCACCCCTCCTCTCTCTGCGAAACTGCTATGCAAGCTACGCTGCAACAAGACACATTCGTACCATCGTGGCGGCGATGGCTATCGATTGCACTGCCGGTGGCGGCCGTCAGTACTTTTCTGCTGGGACTGTTGTTCCAGAACATCAGCCTGATGGCCGTTGGCGCCGTGGCGCTGTGCTTCTTGTGGCGCGGTGTCGGCGCGGCGGCCGCGGCCAAGGTGCACAGTCTGGTGGCCTCGCGCCGCGGGACGGTGTTGCCGTCGCAGGTGCGCGCCGAGATTACACGTCGCCGCAACCCGGAATCGCCCGATCCCGAGTCGGAGTCCCCCGAATCACCCCGCCCCGAAAGTCCTGCCGAGCACCGTGCTCGGCAGGCGAAGCGGAAGCAGACCGCCACTTCCGATCTGGTGCAAACCATGATCTCGCAGGGGCGATACGCACTGCTGCTGCGGAATGAGACCGCTTCGCAGTTGGCCGACGAAGAGCTGGCCGAAGTGCTGGCGGAGTTGGACGACCTGATGTCGGTGGTGCCCGCCGGTCGGGTGCTGGTGGGCGAGTACGCCGAGCGGGCCACCTGGGGCAGTTCGCCTGTGGCGGCCGACTGCGCCGGGCTGGTGCACATCGATGGTTGCTACCTCGACCGGTTCTGCGTCACCAACGAACAGTTCCAACACTTTGTCGACGACTGCGGCTACGAGCAATTCCACCTGTGGCCCGAGGAGGCCCTGCCTGCACTGTTCGAGTTCGTCGACCGCACCGGCATCCCAGCGCCGGCAAGTTGGCACGATGGCCAGATGCCTGAAGGTTCCGAACGCCTTCCGGTGGTCGGCATCAGTTGGTACGAAGCTTGCGCCTACGCTCGCTGGGTCGGCAAGCGACTTCCCACCGACGCCGAGTGGACCAAGGCTGGTGCGTGGCCGGTGGAGACCTCGCCCGGGCGTGTCTCGCAGCGGCGTTATCCGTGGGGCGACACGTTCGAGTCGCGTCGCGCCGCGCTGTGGGCCAGTGGTGGTCGTGGCCCGGTGCCGGTCGACTCGTTCGAACTCGGTGCGTCGTTGGGCAGCGTGTACCAACTGATCGGCAACGTGTGGGAGTGGACCTCCTCGTCGCTCGACGCAACCAGCCGCGACGCGGCCAGTTCGAACGATGGTCACTCGATGCAGGTGCTGCACGGCGGAGCGTTCAACACTTACTTCGAGAATCAAGCCACGTGCCACTTCCGAAGCGGCGAGCGGCCGCTGGCGCGTCGCAACAACATCGGCTTCCGCCTGGCGCTCTCGTTCGACGTGATCGCCGACCAGGAACTGGCCGACGCCGAGTCAGCACCAGAAGCCGAAGAATAGCCAACGAGTAACAATCATCTGCAAATTACATCAGGCCTGCTGGCCGGTAACCCGCGTCGCAAGCCTCCTCTAGCCCCCAGAAGATTATGGCCACACTTACACGACTACCGCTGGATACTTACCTGCTGGCGGGGCAGGCGGCACCCTTGGAGTGTGCTATTTGCCAGCACGAGAATCGGGTGTCGGCCGAGGTGTGCCACATCTGCGCCGCGCCGCTGTCGATCGCCCGCATCAACAAGGAGGTCAAACGTCCAGCGCACCTCATCGCGTGCATCGGTGCCGCGAACACCGGCAAGACCGCCTACCTGGGCATGTTGATGGACATGCTGATGCGCGACGCGGGATCGCTGCACACCACGCTGTTGGGCCCGCGGTCCATTTCGTTGCAGCAGGCGACCACCACTGCGCTGGCGGCCGGTTGGTATCCCGACAAGACGCCACGCGATCCGGAACTCACCTGCTGGGTGCACTGCCGTGTGGAGTGCGGGCGGCGGCGACGTCGCAGCGACGTGGCGTTTGCCGACTTTTCGGGCGACGCCTTCGTCGAAGAACTCGAACAGCCTGGCAGCTTCCCGGCCATTCGGGCGGTGTTGGGCAAGTGCTCGGCGGTGATGGTTATGGCCGACGCTCAGCGTTTGCAAGCGGGCGAGCACGACGACGACTACATCGCGCTGAAGATGCTTTCGCTGATCGACGAGTGCAACAAGAAGGACAAAAAGAAGAAGCACTGGGTCAGCCGCACCAAGAACCTGCCGCTGGCATTAATCTTCGCCAAGGCCGACTCGACGCCCGCCTGTGCGGACGATCCGGTAACGTTCGCCGAAAACCACGCCAGCGCCCTGTGGCAGGACTGCCGCCGCCGCTTCCCCCGCACCAAGGTGTTCGCCGCCTCGGTGACCGGCGCCACGGGATACAAGCTGATCGGCGGCCGGCGGTGCCGAGTGCCGCTGCGAGTCGAGCCGGCAGGCATCGTGGAGCCCTTCGGCTGGCTGATCGAGCAGATGCCGTAATTCTGAGGGGGGAATCGAGCGGAGTGAACCACTTTGCCGGAAGTTTGGTCCTACCCAGCGAGGAGGCGCTACTCCTCAGCTGGATTTCCCTGTCTTTTACGTTCCCCTGCAAGCTCTCAAGATTTCACGATGAACCGTCCCTACTCCTGCCAACGCCGATTCAACCATCCATGCAGGCCGAGTGCCGATGGAGCGGTATCGCACTGCGCCGACGGGGTGGAGTTGGACTCCGTGGATCTCGATCAGCTCGAAGAGCTGGACGACACGATCTTCGCCGCCCTCGAAGGCGATGCGGCGGCGCTCGACCGATCGCGCCAACTCTGGACCGCCGCGCGCCGCGAAGTGGCAACACCACTCATCGAAGAATCGCAGGAGCAATACGCCAAGCGAGCGTTGATGGTGTGGGATGCCTCGCGCTCGAGGCCCGAAGAGTCGCTCACCCGCGCCTTTGCTGCGCTGGAAGTGCTTGGCCTGTTGGCTGATGAGTAATCTCAACTTAATGGCAATCGGCCATCGGGGCTGAGCAAGAACCGGCAGCCAAGTCGCGTGGACGTGTCGTCTGCATCTTGCCAAACGATCTCGGCGATGAGTTGCGCGCCGGGCAGTCCGAGTTTGCCAAAGTCGACCGCCACCAGCGGCGCGTGCCATGCGTCGGCGACGGCCAATTGCATGCCCGAGATCGAGAGGTCCGTAAGCGTAACATCGACCGCCACGCCGGTGGGCTTTGCCTGTTCGTCCAAAGGAACGCCGACAATGGGGTTCTCGACTTCGAAGCGAACGTGCTCGCGCCGTTCGTCGACTTCCCGGCTATTGCCAACAAGCTGAGTCATCAGTTCGATCGACTGGGGGCGTTCCATTTGCATCAGTCGCAGCTTCGACAACCAGTGCGACATGTCGATTCCAGGATGAGTCGAAGCTGGTTGCTCTGTTAGCGTGGGCGGATCCGTCGAGCGGCCCTCGGTGAAGAAGTACTGTCCACACTCGGGGCAAGAAATCGCGGTGGCCCAGGAGTCGGCGCAGGGGGCGGGCCAACGCAGGTTGCGGTAGCAACCCTGGCACCGGGTGATCATCAAGGATCCCTGGTACTCTTCGCTGCAGTTGATCGAATGCAGTTCGATCTCTTTGTTGAGTGAGTCGGCCATGTTGGCGTCCCATGGATCCCTGAGGGCGTCAGGTTCAGTTGCCCGTTGCGCAAGTGCTTTGTCATACTCGAGCGGATGAAGCACTTAAAACTCTAGATCAAAGATGGTGGTTTCGCGCATGCGTGCGCCCTGCGTGCGTGCGCCCTGCGGACGGGCTGCCAGTTCAAGGAACGGTCATTCCGGCTGGAGCACGCCGTTTGGGGGGTAGGAGAGCAGAATCTCACCGGCTTGCCGTATGGATATCCCCGCGAAAGAGGGGGTGGCGGTACGGAAATCCGAGGGCTAAAAATGGCCAGTTTCCTAAGCTTAGACGGGCAGTTTGAGGGGGCTGGCGGGAGATTCCGGCTCTGGCGGATCGGGCTGGCAGAAATCTCGAATTCCGTTGCTCTTAGTGGTAGCGAGCCCCTTGCAGAATTGGCATCGAGGCCACAATAATATGCGATTCCCCGTTACGCCTGATTCCTAGCTGGAGAGCCAACAAGGTGGCAGTTCGCATTCGCATGAAACAGATGGGACGTACCCATCGCCCGTTTTACCGCATTTGCGCGATGGACAAGCGCGCCCCGCGAGACGGCAAGGTGCTCGAGGAACTCGGCACGTACGATCCAATGGTGGCCGACACCGACGCTCGCGTGAAGCTCAACGGCGAGCGAGTCGACTACTGGCTGGGCGTCGGCGCGCAGCCGTCGGAGAAAGTGGCCGTGCTGATCAAGAAGTACGGCACCGGCGGTACCCACGCCGAGGCGAATCAATCGGCGGTGGAGAAGTTGGCCCAGCCCAAGGCGGTTCCCGATCGTGGCGAACCTGTGGCCAAGCAAAAGACAGCTGAAGAGATTGCCGCTGAAGAAGCGGCCGCCAAGGCCGCAGAGGCACCGGCTGAAGAAGCCCCCAGCGAAGAAGCTGCTGGCGACGCGGCTCCTGCCGAAGAGGCAGCGGCCGAAGGTGGCGAGCAGGCCAGCGCCGACGAAGCGAGCACCGAGGAGGCTGCCGAGGAAAAGGCGGCGGAGTAAACCCACGCCATGCGGTTCGACGTGCTGACGCTGTTTCCGGAGATGTTTCCGGGCTACCTCAGCCAAAGCTTGTTGAACTTGGCGATTGAGCGTGAGTTGGTGGACGTCCAGATTCACAACATACGTGACTGGGCCAAAGGAAAACACAAAAACGTCGACGATCGACCTTTTGGCGGCGGACCGGGCATGGTGCTGTCGCCCGAGCCAGTGGTCGAGTGTGTCGAAGCCGTCCAGCAGATGGACAGCCCGCCGGGCCGTGTGGTGATGCTCACTCCTGGTGGTCGGCAGTTCGGACAGCGGGTGGTGGAAGAATACAGCCATGAGGAGCGGCTTTTGCTGCTGTGTGGCAGGTACGAGGGATTCGATCAGCGAGTGGTCGACATCCTTCAACCCGATGAGCTTTCGATTGGCGACTTCGTGCTCAACGGCGGTGAAGTCGCCGCGATGGTGGTGATCGACGCGGTGGTGCGACTGGTGCCCGGCGTGTTGGGCGACGAGCAAAGCAACAAGCAGGACTCGTTCAGCAGCGAAAACCGCCTGTTGGAGTTCGCCCAGTACACGCGACCTCGCGAGTACCGGGGCCACGCGGTGCCCGAAGTACTGCTGAGCGGCAATCATCCCGAGATTGCCGAGTGGCGAAAGCAAAATAGCCTGGAGCGAACGCGTCAACGGCGCAGCGATTTGCTCACAAGCGAAGAAGACAAATCAGGTAACAGCACCGACTAGCTGTCGGTGGACAAGGATAAACGAGAGTTCGAGGGTACAAAGTCATGAGCCAACAAATTCTTGATTTGGTCGAGCAAACCAGCCTCAAGACCGAGGTGCCCGAGTTTGAAATCGGCGACACCGTCGACGTGCACACCAAGATCCTCGAAGGCGATAAGGAGCGCATCCAGGTCTTCACCGGTGTGGTGATCGCCCGCAGCGGCTCCGGTTCTCGCGAGATGTTCACGGTCCGCCGCATCGTGAACAACGAAGGCGTGGAGCGGAAGTTCCCGCTGCACTCGCCCCGCGTTGCCAAGGTGGACGTGAAGCGCTCCGGTGTGGTCCGTCGCGCGAAGCTCTACTTCCTTCGCGACCGTGTCGGCAAGGCGGTCCGCCTGAAAGAGCGTCGCCGCGATACGGGCAAGTAACTCCGAAATCTCTTCGCGACGATTCGCATATTTCGGATGCCTTGGGGTTTGTGTGGAGAAACTGAGGGAAATCTGTCCCTCAAGTGGTGTTACCTACATAGGGAACCTGCGCCGGCAAGTTTGTGGTTTTGCCGGTTTTCACGCTATACTGGCGGTTCCCTCCCTCCCGCCTACCTTCCCACCTAATCTCAAGGAAACTTCTCGATGACCAAGCGGCACAGTTCTCGGCGTCAGTTCTTGCAAACCAGCTCCGCAGCAGTTGGAGCTTCGCTGCTCATCACCGGCACGCGTGCATCGGGCCAAGTGCAGGGCGCCAACGATCGTGTCCGCATGGCGGTGGTCGGAGTCAACAGCCGCGGCAAGGCTCACATCGAAGGTTTTGGGAAGCGATCGGACGTAGAACTCGCTTACATCGTCGATCCCGACACGAAGGTGCTCGAAGAGCAGATGCCGCTGGTCGATAAGGTCACGGGTGGCAAGCATAAGTGCCAGACGGAGACCGACATCCGCAAGGTGCTCGAAGACGAAAGCATCGACGCGATCAGCATTGCCACGCCGAACCACTGGCACTCGCTGATGACCATCTGGGCCGCCCAGCATGGCAAGCACGTGTACGTCGAGAAACCGATGAGCCACGACATCGCCGAAGGTCGCGTGGTGGTCGAAGCCCAGAAGAAGCACGGGATCGTCATTCAGCACGGCACGCAGCGGCGGAGCAACGCTGGCATCGCCGGCTTGCACGAAGCGCTGCAGGAAGGACGTTTGCCGCGTTTGAAGATCGCCTACGGCTACGCCTGCAAGCCGCGTCGCGGTATTGGATTCAAGGATCCCTCAATGGCGCCGAGCAACCTCGACTGGACGCTGTGGAAAGGTCCCGCGGTGCTCGACTCGTACCACGAGAACCTGGTGCACTATAACTGGCACTGGTTCTGGAAGACCGGCAACGGCGAACTGAACAACCAGGGCACCCACCAACTGGACGTCGCCCAGTGGGCGATCGATCCCGATCAAACGCACCCCGCGCGGGCGATGGCCATCGGCGGTCGCTTCGGTTGGGACGATCAGGGCGAAACGCCGAACACCATGTTTGGTGTGGCCGAATACCCCAATGGTCAGTACTTGATGTTCGACGTCCGCAACTGGGAGCACAAGAACTACAAGAAGCACGTGGAGAACGAGTACTACCTGGAAGACGGCAGCGTGATCGTTGGCGAAGGTCGCTACAAGATCAAGCGTCCCGGTAGCGACAAGTTCGAATCGCTGCCACTGCCCAGGGGCAAGGTTACCCCGGGTGGCAACTGGGCTAGCTTCATCACGGCCGTCAAGGCGAACGATCCTTCGCTGGTGAACGGAAACGTGGAAGACGCGCATTACTCGTGCGTGGTTGGCCACCTGATCAACAACAGCTACCGCTTGGGCGAGAAGGTTCCGTTCAACGCCAAGGCCGCCAAGTTCGGCGACAACGCCGATGCGGCCGAGCACTTCCTCAAGCTGCACGACATGATGGAAAAGGACGGCGGACTGACCGATTCGACCAACTACAACGTCGGTCCATGGCTGGAGTTCGACGCCACGAAGGAAGTATTCGTGGGCGATCGTGCGGATGAAGCCAACGTGCTGCTGAAGGATCCGAACAATCCGGGCTTCGAAGTGCCTTCGGTCTCGAACGTCTAAACGGTCATGGCATCGCTCACCGGCTGGATTGAGTGGCTGCGGCCCGCGCCGCGGTCGCTTGGCCAGCGTGGCGAGCAGTACGTCGCCCGCTGGCTTAAGCGGCAGGGCTACAAGATCGTCGCCGGCGGCAAGCGCACGCGGTACGGCGAACTGGACATCGTCGCCGTGCTTGGCGAGACAATCGTCTTCGTCGAAGTCAAAACCCGCGCCGCCCACGAGCTGTCCGACGCGGCCGCAGCCGTGGACGAAGAAAAGCAGCGACGCCTGGTCCGCACCGCCCTGGCATTTCTCAAACAGCACGGCCTGTTGGAATATCCCGTGCGTTTCGACGTGGTGGCCCTCGTCTGGCCCGACGGCGCCCGGCAGCCCCAGTTGATGCATATTCCCAACGCGTTCGAGCCGCAGGATAAGGGGCAGTTCTTCAGCTAGGGCTCGGACGTTCCGCAGTATGCACTCGCATGGCGCGGGGGGCGATTTGGTGTAAGCTGGCGGTTGTCAGCTTTACCCAATCCAAGGAGGCCCGCGCATGGGACAGCCGGACGCCGTTGGCGCCGAAAACCCCCAGGACGAGTTCGCCCAGATGTTGCTCGAGCGGTTGCAGCAAGGGGGCGAAACCCGGCAGGTGTCGTACGACGCCGAGTCGTTCACCCTGTGTCGCGACGAGGACGACCAGACGTTCTATCTGGGCAACGCGTTCGCCGAGTACGAACGGGCGAGCGAAGAGGACCGCGAGCAGGTGGTGCGGGTGTTTCTGAGCACGTGGTTTACCTCGCAGTTCGAATTGCCCAAGACGCTCGACGACGCCAAGGCCGACGTACTGGTGACCGTGCGGGATCGCAGCTACTTCGAAGTCGACATCCCGCTCTGCTCCGAAGAACTCGCGCTGGCCGACGAGTTGATCTACACCGAGTTCGCCGAATGCCTGGCGATTGCGCCGGTGTACGACATGCCGACCTCCATCCGCTCGCTGAGCGCCGACGACCTGGCCGCGTGGGATGTGACGCTGTACGAGGTGATCGAACTGGCCAAGCAGAACCTGCGCGAGATGACGCAGCAGTGCGCCCAGGCGGGCGAGCTGTTCTTGTTCTCCAGCGGCGACAGTCACGATGCCGCTCGGATGCTGCTGACCGACGTGATCGAGTCCCTCGAGGTGAGCGGCGCGCCGATCGCCATGGTGCCCAACCGCGAAATGATGCTCGTCACCGGCGAGGGCAACGACGAAGGCTTGCAGTCGATGGTCGCCATGTCGCAACAAGCCTTGGAGCACGAGCGACGCATCAGCAGCATGGCCTTTCGCCTGTCGCAGGGAACGTGGTCGCCATGGCTGCCGGAGCCCGACCATCCGCTGCGGTCGGCGTTCGAACTGCTGCGTGTGCAGGGGCTGATGGCCGACTACGAACGGCAGGAGGAACTGCTCCGCAAGCGAGCCGAAGTGAGTGGCGACAGCACGTTTCTGTCGCGATATTCCGCCATGCAGGGCGACGACGGAGTAGTGCGGAGCTACACCATCTGGCCGGCCGCCATGCCGGCGCTGCTGCCGAAGGTGGACTACATCATGTTCATGGCCTCCGACGAAACCGGCATGCCCAAACACTTGGCGGCGGCCGCCAAGTGGGAAGAGGTCGAGCAGGTGGCAGGCGAGCTAATTACGCCTCTGGACTGCTACCCCGTGCGGTATCGCGTGGATGGATTTCCCGATCGAGAGGTGCTGGCCGAACTCGGCACGCCCGATTGGATGGGGTCGCCGTAGGAATGACGAGTAGCGGGTGCTACGACCAATGGAACAGGATTGTATGTTAAGGGCGAAATAGCCCCAGAAACCGCGAAAAAGCAAGCCTTCCCCAGCTTGCTTGATTTGCCCGCATCCCGACCTTAGACTAGCGGTTCCACCCGCCAGTGGAAGACATTCTCTTCGTGCGATAACTGGCGACTACGTTCTTGATACTTCGAATCGAGACAGACACCATGCATTGGCATCTTCGATTTCTCGGAACAATAGCTTCTGTTTTCCTTATTGTTCCTGCTTCATACGGGCAACTTGTATCCATCGATTTTGACGACGGGCAAGGAACGGGGATTGCAATAGATAACTTCTACGATGCCCTCGGTGTCTCTTTTCAAGGTGCTTTCTGGGACGATATCTTTGATGGCCGCCCAGGAACGTCTTCGCCCCTCCAAGTTGGGTCCAGTGATGGTGCTCGGCAGCCGAAAGCTGGCAATCCAATAATCGCGCTATTCTCGGCACCGGTGGATTCGGTATCAATCTCTGCAATAGACGTTGGTTTCAATGACGCTCAACTTGATGCTTATGACAGTGCCGACAACTTAGTTGGCTCGTCAACGTACGAGGGCTTGTCAGAATTGGGAAACACCTTGACGGCTCAAGACACAAGTGTCTTGTCCGTCTCCGGTGAAGATATTCGACGCATCGAGTTCTATCAGCCGTTATCGGTAGTATCCAATGATGGGGTAGGGTTTGATAATCTGACGTTCAACATCGTCCCTGAGCCAGGGACACTCGGATTAGCTGTACTGACTCTTTTGGGTTTCGGACTTCGCATTCGCTTCTGAACTCTCCCACTTCTGACCCTTATCCGGAAAGTCGCTCACGCCGAGGGCTGAAATCGTCGGCGTTTCTATTCGTGTGACGCTATCGCCAAGCATCGTTTTCGGGAAAGTCCGGTTCCAAAGACCGCTTAGCCTACAATCCTTTTCATTGGTCGTCAGACCCCGGCTATTAGTCGTCCGCTGGCTTAGGCAGTTTCGTCGGTGGCTTGGCTTCCGTTTCGGGTAGATCCATTTTCTCTCTGAGCTTCACCCCGTCGTTGGCGATCTCGCCACCGGTCGCCAGGTAGAACCGATCCTCGGCTAGGCCCGCGTCGATGTTCGTCGCACGGTTCGAGTCGGCCGTGAAGCGGGCAGAATCGATCGGGTGCCAGACGCCTTTGGCGGTTTTGAACCAACCGTTGCCGAAAGTCGCCTTTCGTGGATGTGTCGTCGAAACGCGGTTGCGACGAAAGTCCTCGACGAACGAATAGCAGCCGCGGATCAGGCGGTCGTCGCCGAGCGTGGAGAACGTGGCCATTTGCTGCCAGCGTTCTTCCTCAGGAAGGTATATGTAGCCCGTGTAGATCGAACGCTCGTCCTCAATTCGTGCGGTCACTACGAAGCGATAGGTGGTGTCGAGCTTCCAATCGTAGTCGTAAAACGACTGCCCGCCGGTCCCCTCACCGCCGAAACGCTTGACACGCACTCCCTCGCCGTGGCCGAGTTCTTTCACGCGGCGCTCCTCGGGCGTGGCGTTGGGGTCGTTCTGGTTGCCGGGTTCCCAAACCGAGAAGATCACCACCTTGCGGTCGTCGGCCAGTTGCTGGATGCCGAAGTACCCGCCGTGGAATCCGCAGGCCATGAAGTAGGTGCCCGGCGCCGACTGCTGGACCGACATTTCGTTGTACAGCAGCACCGCCTCGGGGCCCGGATACTGCAGGTGAACAGATCGACAGGCGATGCCGGTCAGCCGCTCATCGGCGTGCGCCAGGCCCGGTGTGGCAAGCAGGATGAAGAGGGCGATACGCTGCAGCTTCATGGTGTTTTCCTGTTGGGGGAGGGAAGTTTCCAATCTAGTTGGCCGGCGCCATCGCGGCCAGCGGCTACCGCTTCGCCAATCGGCATTCGCGGCAAATCCTACGTGTTTTCTCAGCCCGCGGAAAACCCCTCCGCAACGAGGCCGTTTCGGTTTAGAATCAAACGGCAGCAGGCGTTCCGTTCTCCCCCTCGCCAGGAAGGCACCTCGGCCGATGACCAAGCACATTTTCGTTACTGGTGGTGTAGTAAGCTCGTTGGGCAAAGGCCTGACGAGCGCTTCGATTGGCATGCTGCTCGAAAAGCGCGGGCTGCGGGTTCGCATGCAGAAGCTCGACCCCTACATCAACGTCGACCCTGGCACGATGAGCCCCTATCAGCACGGCGAGGTGTACGTGCTGGACGATGGCAGCGAGACCGACCTCGACTTGGGCCACTACGAGCGGTTTACCGATAGCCGGCTGAATCGCTACTCGAACTACACCACCGGCCAGATCTACCTGGAGGTGATCAACAAGGAGCGGCGGGGCGAGTTCCTGGGCAAAACCGTGCAGGTGATCCCGCACATCACCAACGAGATCAAGAGCGTCATCGCCCGCGTGGGCGAGGCCAAGGGCGACGAGCCGGCGGCCGACGTGGTGATTACCGAAATCGGCGGCACCGTGGGCGACATCGAGAGTTTGCCGTTCCTGGAGGCGATTCGCCAGTTCCCGATCGACGTCGGCAAGGAAAACTGCCTGTACATCCACCTGACGTTGGTGCCTTATCTTAAGGCGGCCAAGGAACTGAAGACCAAGCCGACGCAGCACTCGGTGAATCAGCTTCGCGAGATCGGTATTCAGCCGGACGTGCTTATTTGCCGCACCGAACAGCCGATTAGCCGCGAGGACTGCGAGAAGATCGCCCTGTTCTGTAACGTGCCGCCCAGTGCGGTGATCGAAGAGCGGGACAAGGACTTCTCGATCTACGAAGTGCCGCTTAGCCTGGTGGACAACAAGCTCGACGGGTTGATCTGCGAGCGGCTGGGCCTGAAGACCGGCGAGCCCAACCTCGACGACTGGCGCGAGTTGCTGCATCGGCTGCGTCATCCCGATCACGAGATTCACGTCGCCGTGGTCGGCAAGTACGCCGAGCACGCCGATGCATACAAGTCGATTTACGAAGCGCTCGACCACGCCGGCATTGCCAATAAGGCGCGGGTACGGATTTCGCGGATTCGTAGCGAAGAAGTCGAAGCCGAAGGGCCCGAGCGGCTGCTCAGCGGTTGCGACGCGGTGCTGGTGCCGGGCGGGTTTGGCGAACGCGGCATCGAGGGCAAAGTGGAAGCCATCCGCTACGCCCGCGAACGCGGCATTCCGTTCTTCGGCATCTGCCTCGGCATGCAGTGCGCGGTGGTGGAATTCGCCCGCAACGTGTGCGGACTGGAGAACGCCCACAGTACCGAGTTCGACAAGGACACCGACCACCCGGTGATCTGTCTCTTGGACGAGCAGCGTTCGGTCACCGACATGGGCGGCACCATGCGTCTAGGCGCGCAGCCCACGGTGCTGGCCGAAGGTTCGAAGGCCGCGGTGTGCTACGGCCAGCAGGAAATCTCCGAGCGGCATCGCCATCGCTACGAATTCAACAACGCCTACCGCGGGCAGTTTGCGGGGCACGGTTTCTCGATCAGCGGCACCAGCCCTGACGGCGAGCTGGTCGAGGTGATCGAAATCCCGGATCATCCCTGGTTCCTGGCCGTGCAGTACCACCCCGAGTTCAAGAGCAAGCCGATCGCCGCGCAGCCGCTGTTCGCGGGATTCATCGCCGCCGCGGTGGACCATCGCCGACAGCGCCGCGAAAAAAAAGCGGCTAGCCAGCCCGCACCCACGGCAAACCCGAACGACGTTACGCAGCACACTAGTTCGTGATTGATAGAAGATGTCTGAAGAAAAGAAGATCATTATCGACGAGGACTGGAAGTCGCAGGTCGAAGCGGAACGCGAAGCCGCCAAGGCCGCGAGCGAGCAACCCCAGTCGGGCGAAGCCGCCGCAGACCAGCCTGCTGGTTCCGCCAGCGACGCCGACCCGCCGATGCCGCCGGCCTCGTTCACGATGCTCATCTCCACCCTGGCTACCGAAGCGATGATGGCCCTGGGCCAGATGCCTCACCCGCTGACTGGCGAAGTGACGCCGCGCCGCAATCAGGCGAAGTACCTGATCGACACGATCGACATGCTCCACGAGAAGACCAAGGGCAACGTCTCGGCGGAGGAAACCGCCGGCGTCGAAGAGTTGCTGCACACGCTTAAGATGGCGTTCGTGCAGATGCCGCAGTCGGCCTCATCTGCGCAAGAATAAACCACGCTCAGCTCCCTTCACGTTAGCGTTACACGGCGACTTGCATCCCGCGCCGGGTGACAACGGACGGGGTAACAACGCTTTGCGCGAAAGAAAACTGAACGTGGTTATTGCCGAGACAAGCTCGGCGAGGGTGGCTCGTTAGTTGTTCTGGTTAACTGGACAGTTGGTCGAACAATTCGCGGAACGTCGGCATCTGGTCGCCAATCGTGGTGGCCCACTGTTCGGGGTTCCAGATCTCGACGCACACGGCAGCTCCGACCAGCATCACGTTGCCGCCGGCCTCGACGCCGAGGAACTCGCGAAAGCCCTCGGGGATGACCAGTCGGCCTCGCCCGGCGAGCGGGACTTCGCGGTGGCGGGTCGACAGCAGTCTCCCGAGTTGCTGTACATCGGCCACGCGTCCGTCGAGCCTGCCGGCTTCGATCTTGCTCTTCACCAGCGCGACACCCTCGTCGAGGTGCTTCTGCCAGCGGGCGAGGTTCCACAGGCTTAGACAGCCGGGGCGTTCCTTCGCCAGGAGGCAGGTGGCGTCTTTCGTCTCGCCTTCGGCCAAGCCACTCGCCAGCTCGCTGGGCAGCGACAACCGATAACGGTCGTCGAGCGTGCGGGTGACTTCACCGAGTAAGAGACCTTCGATAGACGGCATGGCAATCGTTTCGCGTGCATGCCGTCTGTGGCCGCCACGCTGGGCTGAAAACTAGACTCCCTTCCGTTGTGATGGGCTGAAAACCCGCGAGAATTGGCCTTTCGGGCAGCTGTTTGGGCCAAAATCCCACGTCTCAGCAGTCATGGTAGCGGTTTCGCTAGCGAATGCAAGCACTGGGGGCTGAAATCCCACAAAATGCGCCCTATGGTTCGATTTCCTGTCGGAAAGCATTGCTGCTCCTGGGAGGACTTGTGGTAAGCTGTGGTCCCCCACTCGCCCAACCTTGGGTCCCGCCGATCTCAGCCTGGGTTCCCCAGGCGCCAACCGAAGGAAGTCTCAGGTGCCCTCGCCCTCGTGTTACCGACTCGTCTGCGGTTTGTTGTTGTCTTGTATCGTCTTGGGATGTCCGAAGCTTCCGGCCTGCACCACCGCAGTGATCAGTGGCCGAGCAACAGATGACGGTCGGCCTGTGCTGTGGAAGAACCGCGACTGCCAGTTGCGGCCGCGCAATGAAGTCGCGCTGCTGACCGAAGGACGCTACCGGGCGGTGGCAGTGGTGAACGCCGGCAGTCGTTCGGCAGCCTGGATGGGCGCCAACGAAGCGGGACTGTGCATCGAAAACTCTCTGAGCAACGACCTGCAGCGGGGCCAGAAGCTCGGTAAAGGGTTCGGCAACGGCGGCCTTATCAAGAAAGCACTGCAAACGTGCGCAACCGTCGCTGATGTCCAGAAGCTGCTCGACACGACCAACGAGTCTGGCCGAAAGACCCGCGGCAACTTCGGAGTGATCGACGCGCAAGGCGGTGCGGTGATGTTCGAAGTTGGGCCGTACGACTACACAATGTTCGACGCCAACGACCAGCAGGTCGCACCCGACGGGTTCATCGTCCGCACCAACTTTGCCACGTCGGTGCACGATTTGCCTGCTTGCCCGAAGGCCGGTAGCGTGGCCGAGTTGACATCAGGCAACCGCTACGCGAGGGCATCGCACTGGCTGTCCAATTCCGAAGGCGGGAAGATCAGCGCAAGTGCCATTGTCCAACGGCTGGCGCGAGACTTGATGGACGAATCCGGTCAGGTGGTGCCTGGCTCGCTGAACAGCGATACCAGCGAGTTGCCTGCCGTGGTGTCGAACCGGCATTCGATCAGCCGGCGCAAGACGGTTTCGGCCGCGGTGTTCCACGGTGTTCGCCCTGGAGAGGACCCGCGTTTGACGACCATGTGGGCCATGCTGGGTGATCCCAAGTTTTCGATTGCCGTGCCGTGTTTTCCAACTCAGACCGTTGTCGCCGACCCGGTGGAAGGTGCGCGTGGCGCGGAGCTGTGCGAAGTGCCGCGAACGTTGCTCGACATCAACCGCGCTTCGCAGGCCAATACGCTTCGCTCGCAAGGGCTGAGGGACATCTGGCAGGACGTACTCCCCCTGGAGGCCGAGCAACTGCAGCGCACCTTGGCGGCGCGGGAGGAGTGGAGCAGCGAGGAAGTCACCGACTCACAGCTTGACCAGTGGCACGCCGAGTGCGTGGAAGCGTCGTACCAGGTGATGCTCAATGAATTGCAGCAAGCCAAGCTCGCCGCCACGCAGGGCCAAGTCGCCGTTTACGAAAACGATGTCCGAGCGGGCGTGGTGAGCGTTGCGATCTACGACCATAGCGATGGTTCTGCCAACGGGCCGAAGAATCTGCTGAGGTTTCTGACCGAGGAAGCTGGGTTCGCCGCCCGGCGGGTAACTCCCAAGCAGATCCAATCCGGCGAGCTGGAAGAATTCGACGTGCTCATCATGCCGGGGGGCAGCGCCAGTTCGCAATCGAGTCACTTGCAGGACGAAGGGCACAAACAAGTTCGCGAGTTTGTGCAAACGGGAGGCGGTTATGTCGGCATTTGTGCCGGTTCCTATTTGGCGACCACGCACTACTCGTGGTCGCTGGGTATTCTCAATGCTCGCGTTTGGGATCGAACGCACTGGGACCGAGGAACCGGCACCGTGCACTTGAGCCTTTCCCCCACGGGACAGGAAGCACTCACGCACGCTCATCCTGCCGCTGAAGTTTACTACGGCCAGGGTCCGCTACTGGTCCGCGGAGTCGATACCGAACTGCCCGCCTACGAAGTGCTGGCCACCTATCAAACAGGTGTTGCCAAGCGCGGAGCGGTTGTCGAGGCGATGCCAGATACGCACGCCATTGTTCGTGCGAAGCACGGCGCGGGGCGAGTGATTTGCTACAGCCCTCACCCCGAGAAGCCTTCGGGTCCCAGCCACCTGATCGCTGCCGGAGTGCGGTGGGCCAGCGGAGCGGGCGAGCAGACTGGAGGAGAGTGACCTTCGGAACTACTCGCCGAGCGTGCGTTTGCGGCGCAGCAGATGGTGGTAGTGCTGGGCGAAGCGGTGCGACTCGTCGCGGACGTATTGCAGCAGCCGCAGCGCGTAGGCGTGGCGACTCAGTCGCAGTGGCTCGTCGCGACCGGCCACGTAGATGAGTTCTTCCTTCTTGGCCAGCGACAGCACGGTCGGCGGCTCGATGCCGAGCGAGCGAAACGCCTCCATGCCGCGGCCGAGTTGGCCCTTGCCGCCGTCGATCAGCAGGATGTCGGGGAACACCTGCTCGGTTTCCTGCAGCCCGCGGAATCGTCGGGCGACGACTTCGCGGATGCTGGCGTAGTCGTCGATGCCTTGGACTTCGCGAATGCGGAATCGCCGATAACCCGGCTTGAATGGCAGTCCGTCGATGAACTGCACCAGGCTGGCGACCGTCTCGTTGCCGCCCAGGTGGGCGATGTCGACGCCTTCGATGGTCCGCGGCATCTCGCTGAGCCCCAGCACTTTCTTCAGCCCAGCCAGTCCCTTCTTGGGGTCGATGTAAAACACCTCGGGCTGTTCGTGCTGCTCTAAGTCGCCACGCTCCTTGATCCGCTCGAGCAACTGGATCTCGTCGCGCAGGCGGGCGGCTTTCTCGAACTTCAAGTCGGCGCTCGCCTGCTGCATCTCCTTTTGCATCTCCTTGACCAGCGACTTGCGATTGCCGTCGAGGAACATCCGCAGTCGCTTGATGTCCTTGCGGTACTCTTCTTTGCTGATCCGCAGGTTGCACGGCGCGGTGCATTGGTCGATCGACGCCAGCAGGCAAGGGCGGAACCAACGCCACCGCTCGTCGCCATCGTCGATGTCGAGCGAGCAGGTGCGGAACTTGAACACCCGCTGCAGCACCTGCAGCGCGCCGCGCAGGCTGCTGACGTTGGTGAACGGGCCGTAGAGCTTCACGCCGGACGACTTGGGCTCGCGAGTGATCTCGACGCGGGGGAAGTCTTCGTGCGTGGTGATCTGCAGGTAAGGAAACGTCTTGTCGTCGCGAAGTTCCTGGTTGAACTTGGGCTGAATGTCCTTGACCAGTCGCGACTCCATTAACAGGGCGTCGACCTCGCTCTCGGCTTCCAGGAAGTCGATGTCGTATGCCTCGCGAACCAGTTGCGCGGTGCGGCGCTCGTCGGCCGCCGCTTGCAGGAAGTAGCTGCCGGCGCGGGCCTTGAGATTCTTGGCCTTGCCGATGTAAATCACCCGGCCCTGCTTGTCCTGAAACAGATAAACGCCCGGCGTGGTGGGGAACTTGCTGCGAACCTTCTCCGCCGCCCGAGCGAAGAACTCCGCCTGCGACTTGGGAAGATCAGGCGGGGGCGCACCGGTATCGCCAGCGGGCGTGGACTCGATCGCTCCGCCGTCCAAAGGTTCGTCAGCAGGGTTGTCCGCCATGTTCAGTCGTCCAGGTCCGGGGCGTCCCTGTTAACCTTAGGCGGCGGGGCGGTTAGAGGCTAGTGGAGGTCTTGGGTTGGCCCTGGAACTACACTCAGGTTCACTTCGGGTCGCGGGCAAGGTAAGATGCGTTCCGTGTTGTCGACTTCTCACTTCCCAGCCCGCGCAGCATGAACGGATCGAGACTTGGCCCTCTTTGCTTTGCCGTTGGATCCGCTTGGGTACTTGGGTTTGCGCCGCCTTCCAATGCCAACGGTCCTGCTGAAGTCAGCGAGGTAGCGTTGTCCGAGCGTCAACTCACCAGTGCACCGTACAATCACATTTTGACGAATGCAAACGTATGGTCTCCCGACGGTAAGTGGGTGTACTATGACGTCCGAAGCGCGCTGGACGGATCGGAGTTCGATGGAACACGAATCGAACGAGTGCATACCGAAACGGGCGAAGTGCAAGTCGTCTACCGGTCTCGAAACGGTGCTTGCTGCGGGGTAGTTACAGCCAGCCCGGTGGACGATCGGGTTATCTTCATTCTTGGTCCCGAACATCCCACCGACGACTGGGCCTATTCGGCCTGGCACCGCCGCGGTGCGATGCTGCGTGCGGGGCTGCCCGATACTCTTGCGACGCTCGACGCTCGCAATATCGTCAGCCCTTTCACACCGGGGGCGCTGCGAGGCGGCACGCACGTTCACGTTTTCAGTGGGGATGGAAAGTGGGTTAGCTTCACCTACGAGGATCACGTGCTGGCAACCAGCGACAATCCCGCTGCGGCAAAGAACCAGCGCAACATCGGTGTCGCAGCTCCGTACGGCGAGGTTCACGTTCCATCCACGCACCCACGAAATCACGACGGCAAAGCCTTTTGTGCACTCGTTACCCAAACATGGGATGCTCCCCGGCCAGGCAGCGACCAGATTTCTCGCGCTTACAGCGATGCATGGGTGGGCAACGCAGGGTACGTGAAAGAGGATGGCTCGCGACAACAGCGCGCCTTGGCGTTCCTGGGAGACGTGGTCGCCAGAGACGGTCGAACCGTATCGGAGTTGTTCCTTGTCGATATACCAGAAGACATCACGCAGCCAGGAGCAGGGCCACTGAGTGGCACGGAGCGTACTCGACCCGCACCTCCGCACGGCGCCCATCAACGCCGTCTTACGAACACGGTGGACCGGCCGTATCCAGGTCTGGGCCCCACGCGTCATTGGCCCCGCAGTAGTCCCGATGGAAGCGAAATCGCGCTATCGATGCCCGACGAAAAAGGTCGAGGTCAACTATGGACCATCTCACCCACGGGCAAAGGACTTCGACAACTTACTCGAGCGGAACAAGGCATTGCCTCAGCATTCACCTGGCGCGCCGACGGCAAAGCCATCGCGTGCGTTTCGAACGGACGAGTCTGTGAGGTGGACTCGCACAGCGGGAGAGTCTTGCCACTTTCGGCTCCCACACATGGTCCGTCTGTCAGGCCCGAGGCAGTCGTCTATTCGCCGGACGGCGCCACGATTGCGTATGTGCGCCCCGTGTCGACATCCGGCACATTGCTGAACCAGATCTTCGTTGTGCCGTCGGAGATCAACCGGTGAACTGTGCGAGTTCCCTAGTTTGGGCCTTGGCTACTATTGAGATAGCTGGAGTTTTATGTTCAGCCGTATCCCAAGTCACAAACACGATACTGATATGACATCTGAAGAACTTGCAACATCAATTGCCGATGCGGCGCGACGCGCAATCTCAGAGCTGTTTCGCGAGAACGCAGGCGACACTTTCTACTACTGCTCGTTGATTACGACTGGGGAAGGGCACACACCACACCTTACCGCGTGGTCAAAAGAGAAGCTGGAAGAAACCGTTAAGGCGGAAGGTGGTGGTGAGGATCTAGCCGCACAACTGAAGTGGTCCTACGCTGATTCCCCGTTTCATTGCTTCGGAGAATCGCATTTCGAAAGGGTTAAACAGATACTTGTTGGTAGGTCAGTGTCGAATGACCGTGACTCAACGTCAGATGCTAGAGAATTTGAGTTTCGTTTAACGGCCATGGAACTAGCAATGGCAATGCTCGATAAGGAGGGGCTTTTTGGGTCAGGAAACGATCGTTTGCGGATCGTCATAAACGCGGAAGTCATGCCGCCGGACCACACGAACGTTGGAAGAGCCAAGAGGCTAAATCCCGAACAGGCACTCTCAGATTGGATGAAGGAGGCTGCTGAACCGGAGTAGTTCACGGCCCATTGCGGTCTCGGTCACACTCCGGCAGATGGAGAACGTGCTCCTCGACCGCTGCGTGTTTCGCTCAATCGTCCCCGGGGCGGCGCTTCGCTCGCTCCTCGCTACGCTTGCCCCGGGCTACCATATTTCGCTCCTTCGGAGCTACCTTTGGTCCATGGTTTCTTCCTATGACCATCCGTGTCTATGGGTGTTCATCCGTGGCTGACACCCCAACTTGACCTACTCTGTGGAGGCTCCGCAAAAGTCGCGGCTGTAAAATAATCGCCGTTGAATTTGCGAGGTGGTTTGATCCAATGGAGGGGCGGGACTTTGTGCCTGTGGTGGCTCTTTGGCAATTTGTTAGAGGTGAGTAGGTGAGAGCCGCTAGCCGACAACCTACGTGTTGTCGGAATCTAGACGAGTCTTTCCTCGGTTTGGCTCTGACTCCAACGGTGAGCGTGGTGGTGCATGCACTCGTTCGCGGAGCGAACGGCGACTATCGGGTTTTGCCCCACTGGGGAACATGCGGGGAACAACGCGTGGAGTTTTGTCGCACCCCCCGCTTGGTTTAGCCTGGAAAACAAGGGGTTTCGCCACTTGGGTGGGACCAATACGAGTGGGGTTTTGGGCCAATGGATCGATTTTGGGGACAAAACCCTGTGGGCCCAAAACCCATTTGGTCCAAAAGCACGACTCGTTTCCGGAGAGGCGTAGCTCTCCGGCTATGGGCTAGCTGGGTCATGCTAGCGATCAATAGCCGGATCGCCACGCGATCCGTGAAAGTTACTCCACCACGTTAGCCCTTGGCGGCCGACTTGGCGATTTCGTTTTCCTTGGCGTCGACCTCGGGGTTCGGCTTGGCGTTGCCAGGCTCTTGGCCGCTGAGCCAGCGGATGCCGCCTAGGAGCGACTTTTGGTAGGTCGGGTTTTCCCACACGTCTTCGCGGTGGCCCATGCTCATGTGCATCACGCGGCCGTTGCCGTACTCTTTGACCCACAGAACGGGCACGTGGTACGGCTTCTTGAGGTCGGTCTTCTCCATGTCGAGGCTCATCAGCACGCGGACCTTCTCGGGCTGCCAGTGGCTGAACTGGTAGATCTCGTCCTTGAGCGTGACGCTTTCGCCCCACGGGGCGGCCGCTGGGTGAGAGGGGTCGTGCACCTTGATGGTGACTGTCGAACCGGCGCCCCACGGGTGGCCGTTGAAGCTGCCGCCGATCATGTCCCAGTAGGGCTCGTAGTCCTCGAACGTGTCGGCGGCGGAATGAACGCCCAGGAAGGCGTGGCCTTCCTGCTTAAGCCACGTGCCGAGAAACCACTCCATCACGTCCTCGGAGATCGGCAGCTGCTGGTCTTTGTTGTACATCTTGCCGGTGGTGTAGAACATCACGATGTCGTAGTTCTTGATCAACTCCGGCTTGAAGTCGTTCTCGACGTCCTTGGTGCAATCGACGCGAAACAGGCCGCTCTTGATGCCCAGCTCGGTCATGATCTTCTCGGTGTGCGACAGGTCGCTGGACTTACGCGTGATGGTGGGATGCTGAAAGCCTCCGCTTTGAGTGACCAGCAGGATGCGGAGCGGCTTGTCGGCAGCGGCATCCTTCTCGGCCAGCGGGCGGATCTTGATGTTGCGGAACCACACCGGATGGCCATGCTCCTGCAGGGCGATGTGGCCTTTGAGCTCTTTGGCGAACGGCCAGTCCTTGAACTTTGAGTTGGCGACTCGCGTGTTCCAGTCGTCGCTGCCGATCTCGGCGTCGACGACTTTCTGGCCGTTGAGCCAGTGCTCGACGTGATTGCCATCGAGCACGATCCGCCCGGTGTTCCACTCGCCGGCTGGCTTCGATGCATCCTTGGCCGGCTTGTACAAGGCGTAGAGCGAACCGGCGGCGGTGTCGGCCGTGGGCTCGAGGTTCCAGCCTTTGTTATCGAGCACCTGGTACTCGGGGCCAGTGAAGTACGGCGGGTTCTCGGTTTCTTGCACGTGGTAGATGATGCCGCTGTTGCCGCCCTCGCTGATCTTCCACTCGAACTCAAGTTCGTAGTTGTCGAACTGCTGCTTGGTGATGATGTCGCCGGCCTGCTTGGCGCGGGCGAGCGTGCCGTCTTCGATCACCCAGCCTTCGGGCAGCGATCCATCCTTGGCCCCGTACCCCCGCCAGGCGTCGAGCGAGGTGCCGTCGAACAGCACCTGCCAATCCGAGGGCGAGTCGGCGGCCTGAACCAGTGTGTTAAATCCGAACAGCATCAACGCAGCAACCCAAATGCGACGACTCAACATCTCAGAAACCTCATCAATCGGGAAATAGCCAGTATATGGAAAACGCCCGGAGGCTCGCTTCGAATCTCCGGGCGTTGGTGAGCATTCGTCATTCGATCCGCACTAGTCGTCTAGTGGTTTGACCAGGATCTTGCGGTAGTGCACTTCGCTGCCGGGGTCGTGGCCCTGGATGGCGAAGGTTCCCGAGGAGAGCACGCGGCCCTTCATCGAGTCGGGGCGCTCCACGTCGTCGGGCTCGGTGTATTCGCAGGTGACCTTGCCGTTGACCTTCACGGTGACGTGCTTGTCTTTGACGATCACGTGCTGGGTGAACCACTCGTTGTCCTTGTGAGGAGCCTCGTCCATCACGTCTTTCACCCCGTACAGGCCGCCGGACTTCTTGCGATCGCCGTGCGTGGCGTTCACTTGCACTTCGTAGCCTTTGTCGGGCCAGCCACCGTCCTGGAACTTGGTGTGGAAGTACATGCCCGAGTTGGCCTTGGGCTTGGTCATGATCTCGCACTTCCATTCGAAGTTCTTGAAATCGTGGTCCTTGACCTTGCCGTTGTAGAAGGCGTGGCCACGGTCGCCTTTGACCACCAGCACGCCGTCCTCCACTTTGAAGGTGTCGGCATTCTCGTTGATCTTCCAGCCCTCGAGGTCTTTGCCGTTGAACAGGCTGATCCAGCCCTCGTCGTCGTCGGCCGCTTCTTCGGCAGCCAGCACTTGCCCACTCAGCACCACTGCGGCGACCAGCACAGCTAGTCCGCAGGCCCAGGATTTCCAAACAACGTCTTGCATCGTGATCAACTCCTCTGTCAGCAGGGAAATGGGGGTACTTGGGCAGAAAGAGCAATTGTAGCTGGGGCCACAGGGCGTGTCACCCAACGGCAGAAAACCGCCGTAAACCGGCCCAAAACCCCCTGAGCCCAAGTTGTCACCACTTTTCGGTTTTGGTAGGATTGCAGGCTTATCGAAACGCTGTTTCCTCGGACCGTGGTAGGCACGTTCCCGGCGTATCGATGGCACCCTGTTTCTGTAGGTCGACGGCCGCTATTCCTCCCCCGGCCCCGCGAACTCTCGTCAGGCCTCCCCCCAAGCTGCCGCCGAATGGGTTTTTCATGGTCAATCGTAACTTAATTCGTGAATTTGATGTTTCGGAAGAAGAGTGGAACGACGACATCGGCATTGGGCTGATGGAAGAGCTTCCGCCGGAGATTCTCAACGAAGACGTTGATATCTCGCCGGAACAGATCGTCGAAGGCAAGATCGTCCGCGTGGACGACGAGTTTGTCATCGTCGATGTTGGGTACAAGAGCGAGGGCATGGTGCCCCGCAGCGAGTGGGAGGAAGACGAAGAATCGGGTGACGTTGCCGACGAGCCGCCCGAGATCGGGCAGACGGTCCGCGTGCTGGTAGAAGACGTGGAAGACGTCGCCGGCCGCCACGACGACCGTGGCATGATCGTGCTCAGCAAGCGGAAGGCTGAGAAGATCGAGAAGTGGATCGACGTAATGTCGAAGGTGAACGAGGGCGACGTGGTGTCGGGCCTCGTGGAGCGAAAAATCAAGGGCGGCCTGCTGGTGGACATCGGCGTCAACGTGTTCCTGCCGGCCAGCCAGGTCGACATTCGTCGGCCACACGACATTGGCGAGTACATCGGCCAGACCATCGACTGCATGGTGCTGAAGATCGACGAGACGCGCCGCAACATCGTGGTCAGCCGCCGCAGCCTGATCGAAGCGGAGCGGGCGAAGAAGAAGACCGAGCTGCTCAAGGAACTCGAGGTTGGACAGATCCGCAAGGGCGTGGTGAAGAACCTGGCCGACTTCGGTGCGTTCGTCGACCTGGGCGGCATCGATGGCCTGCTGCACATCACCGACATGAGCTGGGGCCGCATCAACCATCCGTCGGAGATGGTGAAGATCGACGACGAAGTCGAGGTGATGATCCTCAACATCGACTACGAGAAGGAAAAGATTGCCCTGGGCTTGAAGCAAAAGGAAGCCAGCCCGTGGGACAACGTGGCCACCAAGTACCCGGTGAACTCGAAGGTGAAGGGTACCGTGGTGAACGTGATGAGCTACGGTGCGTTCGTGAAGCTGGAAGACGGCATCGAAGGTCTGGTGCACATCAGCGAGATGTCGTGGACCAAGCGGATCAACCACCCCAGCGAGTTGGTGCAGATCGACGACGAAGTGGAAGTCGTGGTGCTGGGCATCAACGAAGAGAAGCAGGAAATCTCGCTGGGCATGAAGCAGACCCAAGAGAATCCCTGGGACAAGGTCATCGAGCGGTACCCCACCGGTGCGATGGTCAAAGGCAAGGTTCGCAACCTCACGAACTACGGTGCCTTTATCGAGATCGAAGAGGGCATCGACGGCTTGCTGCACGTAAGCGACATGTCGTGGACCCGCAAGATCGGTCATCCCAGCGAAGTGGTCGAAAAGGGCCAGGAAATCGAGTGCAAGGTGCTGTCGGTCGACCAGGAGCGTCGCCGCATCGCGTTGGGACTCAAGCAGCTGGACGAAGATCCCTGGGCCACCGACATCCCCGATCGCTACCAGCCTGGCCAATTGGTGACCGGCAAGGTGACCAAGATCACCAACTTCGGCGTGTTCGTCGGGTTGGAAGACGGGTTGGAAGGCTTGCTGCACATCTCGGAGTTGGCCGATCACAAGGTCGAGAATCCCTCGGACCTGGTGAACGTGGGCGACGAGATCGAAGTGAAGGTGCTTCGCGTCGACATCGACGATCGCAAGATCGGCTTGTCGCGTAAGCGCGTCGAGTGGGCCGAGCAAGACGAGATCGAAGCCGAAGCCGCCGAGAATCGCTCGTCGGATGGCAAGGAACTGAAGGGCGGTATCGGAGGCGATTCCGGCCCGCTGTTCAAGGCCGCCAGCGACGAGCCCGAAGCGCCCGCAGAAGCGGAGGCCCCTGCAGAAGCTGAGGCTTCGGCCGAAGAGGAAGAACAGGCGTAAGTTGCACAAGCCGGCCAGGTGCCGGTGGCAACGAATGTGACACCCCCAACCGCGGCGGTGCGAACGATGGTTCGCACCGCCGCGGTTTTTTTGCGCCTTGCCATGTAGCCAATTGGGTGTCTTTGTCGGTAGCTCCCGCGCCGCACGCACAACCGGCGCAGCCTACGACATGGGTAAGGCTTTGCAGAATCGAGACCCATAGGGTCGATAGTTTTGGTATCCGCCCTCCCTGTTACGTGTACCATCGGCCGTCGCCCTCCCGAACCTGCGCCGCGCTATGTGCACTCCCCCTATCGATCCGTGTGTACCATGCCCTCCACGAAGAAGCGCAAAGCCAGCTCCTCGGTGCAAACTCCGCTGGAAACCTACCTGCGCGAAATCAACGAAACCGCCCTCCTGAGCGCCAAGGAAGAGAAGGAACTTGCCGTGCGCATCGGCGAGGGCGACGTATCGGCACGCGACCGCATGGTCCGCGCCAACCTGCGCCTGGTGGTGAACATCGCCCGCGGCTATTCCGGCAAGGGCCTGAGCCTGCAGGACCTGATCGAGGAAGGCAACCTCGGTCTGCTGCGAGCCGTGGAGGGTTTCGACCCCGCGATGGGCACCCGCTTCAGCACCTACGCCAGCTACTGGATCAAGCAGTCCATCAAGCGGGCGCTGATCAACACGGGCAAGACCATTCGCATTCCCGCGTACATGGTCGAGCTCTTGAGCAAGTGGCGCCGGGCGACCGCGCGGTTGACCGAGGAGTTGGACCGCACGCCCACGCCTGAAGAGATTGCCCGCGTGCTGGGGCTGCCGAAGAAGAAGCTGCCGATCATCAAGAAGGCGATCAAGATCTACAACGCCACGCCGCAGACCGATCAGGCGGAAGCCGGTTGGAGCCTGGGCGACTTGGTGATGGACGAACGGCAACGCACGCCGGACGACACGCTGGTCGAGTCTGACAGCCTGTATCATGTGATGCAGATGCTCAAGACCATGGACACCCGCGAGGCGACCGTGCTGAAGATGCGTTTCGGGCTGGAAGGCCACGAGCCGAAGACGCTGAAGGAAATCGGCGAACAACTGAGCCTCACCCGCGAACGGGTGCGTCAGATCGAAACCGAGGCCCTCAAGAAAATGGCCGCCGGCCTGGAAGATCCCCGCGATCGCAAGCTGCTGTTCGGAGCGACGAGCGAAGAAGAGTAACCACCCTGCGATCCGATCGCGCGAATGAGCAATGTCACAAACCGCCGAGAGCCAGCAGCGGAGCGAGGTTAGGGCGCTTCGTATCATCCTGCTCGCCTTCCTGGTTGGTTTGACGGCCGGGGCGCTCGGCGCTGCGTTCCACTACTGCCTGCAGCAGGCGTTTGCGCTGCATGAGGCCATTGCGGAGAAGTTCGCCGAACAGCAGGGCATGGCCGTACTGGCCGCCGCGCTATGTGGGGCCGCGATGGCGGGGGCGGCTTTTGTGCTGGTGCGGCGGTTTGCACCCGAGACCGCCGGCAGCGGAATCCAGGAGATCGAAGGGGCCGTGTCAGGCCAGCGCACGGTCGACTGGCTGCGGGTGCTGCCGGTGAAGTTCGTAGGTGGCGTGCTGGCGATCGGGGCGGGGTTGGTGCTGGGTCGCGAGGGACCGACGGTCCACCTCGGGGGCAGCATCGGCAAGATGATCGGCGAGAAGGCCAAGGCGAGCCCGGCGACCATCCACATTCTGCTCGCTTCCGGCGCCGCGGCCGGGCTGAGCGTGGCCTTCGGCGCACCGCTGGCGAGCATTCTGTTCGTCATGGAAGAAATGCGCGGGCGGTTCCGCTACACGTTCGTTTCGATTCACGCGGTAGGCGTTTCCTCCTTGACCGCCAAGGTGGTGGACGACCAAGTGTTCGGCTTGGGCCCGCTACTGCCGATCCGACTTCGGAGTTCGCTGGCCGAGGTGGTTCAATATCCGTCCGAGGTGGCCGAGTTCCTGCCAATCTTCATCGGCCTGGGGATGTTGCTAGGCGTTTGCGGCGCCGGCTTCAACGTTACCCTGTTGTCCTGCCTCGACGTGCTCGATCGATGTAGCGCCCGCACCATGTTCCTGTTCACCGCCTGCCTGGGCGGCGTCGCCGGAGCGTTGATGCTGCTCGCGCCTGGCGTGGTTGGAGGTGGGGAGACGTTGGTGCAATCGGTGTTCGCCGAAAAGTCGCACATCGGGTTCCTGCTGTTGCTGCTGGTGGCCCGCTGCGCGATGACGTTCCTGAGCTACGGCGCGGGCGTGCCGGGTGGGATCTTTGCGCCGATGCTGGCCATCGGTGCGCTGGTGGGAATGTGTTTCGGCACGGTGGCTCACATGCTGCTGCCTGAGTTGGTGTCGTACCCGGCCGCATTCGCCCTGGCGGCCATGGGCGGGTTGTTTGCGGCGACCGTGCGTGCCCCGCTGACCGGCATCGTGCTCGTTGCCGAGCTGACTTCCAGCTTCGGATTGCTGGGCCCACTACTCATTACCTGCATCACCGCCAGCATTACCGCCCAATTGCTCGGCAGCCGGCCGATCTACGAATCGCTGCTGGCGCGTACGCTGCAAAACGCCAACTCTTAGAATTGCAGAAACACCCTGTTCTGACGGCTCGAACTGATTGCCGGACTGGGCGCCACGCTTTACACTGTCGGTAGTGCTCAGGCTCTTCATCCTCCAAGTTCTCGGGAGGCCCGTGATGCGTTGCCGCTTGTGTTCCACTGTTGTGGCTGGGTTGTTGCTACTGCTTCCGCGATGCGCGATGGGGCTCGATATCCAACTGCAGTACATGCCGGGGA
Source organism: Aeoliella sp. (assembly GCF_965227375.1). NCBI lineage: Bacteria > Pseudomonadati > Planctomycetota > Planctomycetia > Pirellulales > Lacipirellulaceae > Aeoliella > Aeoliella sp. The sequence continues at coordinate 4,304,256 of NZ_CBDDFX010000002.1, read as the reverse complement.
ACAACTCGGAGAATCCCGCGTTCGATCCAATTGGCATCGGCCTGTTCGCCCAGCTCAATGCAGCGGCCAATCATTGGGAATCGATCATCACCACCAACCACACGCTGACCATTCAGTTCTGGTACGACGATCTCGACGAAACCACTTTGGCGGATGCGAAGCCGCTTGACTTCACCGACAACCGTGTCACTTTGGGGCGTATCCGTTTCGACACTCGCGACGAAGACAACGACCTCCGCCCCTGGTGGTTCGACAACACGCCATCGGACGACTCCGAATTCAACATGACGCACCATCCGTATTCGGTCGATGGTTCGTCGTCGCACTTTATCGGCACGCCGCTGGACGGGTTGGAGGTGGGCTACCGCGGCTTCGCCCCCTCGGGCCCCGCGAACGGCAGTTGGGATGTGCAGTCGACCGCGCTGCACGAGATTGGCCACCTGCTCGGACTTGCCTCGTCGCTACCCGACGCGGTGACCGAGACGGGCGACGGCACCTATGATTTGCCTCCAAGTCAGATGAACGGAAACACGGCCGAGGTGCGCCACGCGGTAGGCGACATTGCTCACATTCGGCCCAACCTGTCGCTGATGTGCACGCCGTGTGGTGCGCTGAGCGTGCGTCGGCGCCCGAGCGCGGTCGACATGCTGGCGGCGGCCACGGTGGGCAACTGGAATCTCGACTTCCCTCGCAAGATGTTCGTCGACGGCAAGAACTTCAACGCCGCGAGTGGTTGGCTCGACAGTCAACCGCCGAACTCTAGCGACGACGCCTACGTCGCGGCCGAGGGGTCATTCAACAGTCCGGTCGAACTTACCGCCAACGACACGGTGGGTACGCTCACCCTGCTCGATACTTATCTATCGACGGGGTCGCACCGGTTGACCGTCAACGGGCTGATGATGGTCGACGAGAATGGCACCTTCCGCGTGCCCGCCAGCGGTGAACTGGTGGCGCCCGATCTGTGGGTCAAAGACGGCAATCTCTCCCCCGGCGGCGGCCTGGTCAACGTCTCGGGCACGGTGACGATCGACGACGATGGATCGTTTCCTTTGGATTCGAACATGCAAGGCAATGGAACGATTCGTGTCGGCACGGGACTCATCAACGAAGGGACGATCCGCACCAGCGGCGGCACGTTGATTCTCACTTCACCATCGGCGCTTGACCCGCCGCTTCTCGATCTCGACGGTTTGATGGAACGCGGCGAGATCGATGTGAACAATGGGGACTTGATCGTCGAGCGGGGGCTAACCGATCCATTCGACGACTGGATTACCATCGGCGACGACGACACGGCGACCTTCATGGTGCCTTGGATCGTCGGCACCGGTGGCGAATTACGTCGTTCGGGCCTCGGCGGCGGAGTGGCCACACTCGCCGGCGCGGAGGTTACCGTCCAAGGCGAAGTCGTGGGCAGCCACCTCTTCGACATCACCGCACCGATTGTCTTCGAGTCGACTTCCGAGCTCAGTTGGCTCAGCGGCGAACCACCGATCCTGTATCTCTCCGGCGACACGACCTACCGCGGTCCCAACATCAACCCCGGCGGGCATATCATTCAGAATGGCGACGCGTTTGTGGAAGCGACCACGGTGATCGATCCCGACTTCTACGATTGGGACGGCGAGGGCTCGCCCTCCGATACCACGGTGACCAATGCCGTATTGCAGATCGCCTCATCGCAACTCGAATCGGGCGACCCGACGCTCAATGGCTACGGCGGTACGGCGACACTCATCAACGCCGCACTGCTGGTCACCACCGACGCCGAGTGGCGCCTCGATGGTACCATCGAGATGATGGACGGCACCGTGCGAGGGCGGGGCGTGCTCAATCACGGGAGCGTTCGCGGTGATGGACTCGTGATCAGCGCAACATTCACGAACGATGGCAGCGTGGTTGGCGCTTCGGGCGGCACCCTTACGCTGATGCCGCTCGATGCGTTTCCCGATCTCGACGGCGCGGGCGGCAATGGTGCGCTCCGCGCCACCGGCGGCGACATCTATGTGCCCGATGACAACGGAGCGCTGTTTGCCTTCACCGGAGTGCTGTCCATCAGCGACGGCTACGAGTATCGCATGGACCACCATGGGCTGCACCATCTTGGGTCAATGTCGATGAGTGGCGGGCGGTACGTGGCTCCCGAGTTTGTACACGAAGGTTCCTTGACCGTGCGAAACGTCGATTCCACGCTCGAGACGGTCGCCACCTTCGAAGACGCCAGCACTTCGCAATTGATTAACGCCAACCTGGTGATCGACGGCAATGCAACGTTCCATGCGTCGGCAAGCATGACGGGCAGCGGTGCGCTCGAGATCCTCAAAGGGAGCCACGTCGATGGGGAGGCCGAGCTGGACGTGCCGGTAGTCAACCGCGGCGAGCTGGCGCCCGGCTTCTCGGCTGGCAGCTTTGTGATCAACGAAGACTACACGCAGACGTTTTCTGGCGAACTATTCATGGAGATCGGAGGTCTTACCCCAGGCACTGAGCACGATGAACTTGTGGCGAGTAACTTGGACCTGGCCGGCGAGTTGATCGTCAGCCTGATCGGTGGCCACATGCCGGCCGCTGGTGCCGCTTACGATTTGCTCGATTTCAACGGCGTCGTGGGCACCTTCGATACCTTGACCTTCGAGCCGCTGCCCTTTGGTTTGCTGTGGGACGCTTCGATGCTGTACGTCTCCGGCGAGTTGCTCGTGGTCGAGGGCATCGCGGGCGACTACAACGACGACGGCGTGGTGAACGCAGCCGACTACGTCGTGTGGCGCAACAACCTGGGCGCTCCCGAGGGCACTCTGCCCAACGACACCGCCGGCGGAGACATTGGCGCGGCGCAATACGACGTCTGGAAAAAGAACTTCGGAGCCGTACTGCCAGCCGCAGTTGCCAACTCCCGCGTACCCGAGCCCAGCGCGCTGGTGCTGCTGGCGTTGGCGGCGATGGCCGCAGGTGTGGGGCGAGTTCGGCGACTGTGGGAGTAGCAAATGTTCTGGAGTGCTTAGCGTCTGGACAGATTCTCTAGTCTATGCCAAGAAAACTGGCCGAACGACGAATGGCAAGGCTGACAGTCGAGTCTCAACTACAGCGAAGCCAATGAAAAAAGTCGGCAAGACAATTCTGACGATCCTCGTCATCACTACTCTAGTGCTGGGAATTCGTCGGCTGCTTTCACACTATGATCCCCGAGTGCGTGTCGGTAGCGAGTGCAGCATTCCGGCCATTGCAACGCAGCAGATGCTGTTCGCCGATGATTTTGAGGAGCCATCCATCCAAGAGTTTTGGGCGGAACCCGACGCCGGCAGCGGACGTTACGAACCCGGGGCGGTCGCGACCACGAATGAGCGAGATGCACGAAACGGAACGGGGTGTGTGAGCATTACGCTTCGCGAAGGCGACGTGAGCGATGGCAACAACAACGAGCGCGCGGAACTTGACTCAGGGAAGCACCCATTCCTGGGCAGAACGATCCGCTATCAGTTTTCGATCCTAATTCCGAACGACTTTCCACAGATCGAGAATCGTCTAGTGATCGCACAATTCAAGCAGAAGTCGTATCACAATGGTCCAATTGTCGCTCAACGTTTCCGCGGCGGTCGTCACTACTTGAGCATCAGAACGATTGATCGAGTGCTCGACGGAAGGCGATACTTTCCACTTCCGGACCTGGTGCCCGAGGTATGGCACGACATGGACTATCTGATTCGCTACGCAACGGACGACAGTGGCTTTGTGAGCGTTAAGATGGATGGCGAGGAGGTAGTGCGATATTGTGGGCCGACAGCATCAACTCAAGGCCGGAATAGTTTCTATAACAAGATCGGTCTCTATCGTGATCGCTGGCCTGATCCGATGACCATCTTTTTTGACGATTACAGGCTGTCCGAAGTCGAAACCAGCCGTGCGCACCGCTCGCCAGACTTGGAGCCTGAGGAAGACGCTACTCCCGAAGATTAGTAGACTGGTTAACATGGCCAAACTAGTCGCGCGTTGCGGTGCTACTACCTGTATGGAAGCGAGTTGATTATGGATTTGCCAGAGCAGTCGATCAACAAGTGGCAGGAGTCGTTCAGCTCCAATGAGTGGACCTCGTCGATGCTGTGCAAGCGGCTGTTGCGCCGCATTGAACAGATCGATGCCGCTGGGCCGACCTTGCGAAGTGTGATCGAGGTGAATCCCGATGCGCTCCAGATTGCTTCGTCACTCGACGAAGAGAGGAGTAGCCAGGGGGCTCGAGGGCCATTACATGGTGTGCCCATCGTGGTGAAGGACAGCATCGACTCCGGCGATCGGATGATGACGACCGGCGGGTCGTTGGCGCTCAGCGGCAACTACGCGGAGCGGGATGCGGAGGTGGTCCGCCGCCTCCGCGAGGCGGGGGCGGTGTTGTTGGCGAAGACCAACATGAGCGAATGGGGCTACATGCGATCCAGTCGAGCTTGCAGCGGCTGGAGCAGCCGGGGGGGGCAAACGCGCAACCCTTATGTGCTTGATCGTAGTCCGCTCGGGTCGAGCAGTGGATCGGGTGTGGCGGTTGCCGCCAACCTGTGCGTGGTGGCCATCGGAGCGGAAGTCGACGGATCGATTGTTCGACCCGCATCGGCCAACGGCATCGTGGGCCTGAAACCCACGGTCGGGCTGGTGAGCCGGTGCGGTGTCATGGGAGTCGCCGAGCCGCAGGACACCGTCGGTCCCATGGCCCGAAGTGTGGCCGACGTTGCCACGGTGATGAACGTCATCGCTGGCACCGACTCGGAAGATGCAGCAACCGCCGACGCTGATACTCAGCGGCCGGTCGACTATTGCGCCGCCCTGCAGTCCGACGCGCTCCGCGGGTCCAGGCTGGGAGTCGCCAGGGAGTGCTTCTCCGATCATGAGGGAACGCGCGCGGTGATCGAACAGGCCATCGACACTTTGAAGCAACTGGGTGCCGAGATTGTCGATCCGATTCACGCCACGACCTTGCCGTTCTTCGGACCGCTGGAATTGGAATTGTTCCAGTACGGCATCAAAGCGAACATCAATGCCTATCTGGCGGACCACCCTAATTCGCGCGTCCGGAACTTCGACGAGCTTGTTGAGTTCAACCGAAAACACGCCGCGGAAGTCATGCCGTACTTCGAGCAGGAGTTTTTTGAGATGGCACAGCGCAAGGGTGATTGGAACGACGCGCGATGCATGGAGGTCAGGAGCGAGTTGCGTCGTCTGTCACGAACCGACGGCATCGACAGGGCGTTGGCCGAACATCGCTTGGACGCCATCATTGCTCCCACGGAAGGATCACCGCCATTCGCAATCGACCCCGTGGTCGGCGACCACATCCTACCCTTCGGCTGCTCCACCCCGCCCGCGGTTGCCGGCTATCCCCACATCACCATACCCGCCGGATTTGTGCACGGACTACCAGTCGGGTTGTCCTTCTTCAGCACAGCCTTCGAGGACGCCAAGCTCATCGGGTACGCATACGCTTTCGAGCAAGCCACCCACGCGCGTCGCTCGCCTGAGTTCTTGTCGACGGTTTCTTAGCGTTGCAAGTTGCTGCTGTCAAAAAATCGCGGTTGAATTCGCCCCACCGCGTGGTCTAATAGCAGGTGGTGTTATGTATAGGTAGGCGGCAAGTCATCCCCGTAGCTGCCGTCGCCAGACGGCGGATGCGTTTGGAAGAGTTTTCGGGGGCGCGCCGATGCTGCGCGGTTGAGTAGGACCACGATCCGGCGAGCGGCGTTTCGGAACTTCGTTCGGCGGAGCGAACGGCCACTATCCGGGTTTTGCCCCAAGGGAAACATGCGGGGAACAACGCGAGGAGTTGTGTCGCACCCCCCGAGTGGTTTGATCGAGAAAACAAGGGGGTTTTGTCCCTGGAAGGTGACCAACTCGCTTGGAGTTTTGGGCCAATGGATCGATTTCGGGGACAAAACCCCTGGGGCAAAACCCCTGCAGACCGCGAGCCGGCTCGCGGTGGTGTATTTCCCATAACCCTCAAAACCCCTACTTTGCTTGACGGTTAAGATTTTCCCTGTCTAGCATGGAGTAGCGCACGGAAACTTCCGACCAAGAAGGGTAGGGCAATTTATGCCTCGACTGTTCACAACCTTGTCACTCGTAACTTTGTCACGCTCGGTGCTGTCGCTGGCGGTGCTGGCGTTTGTGGGTGGGGATTGGGCCTGTGCCCAACCGTCTGGTGGCGGGAACCCCACGTACCAGCGCAGTCGCCAGGGATCGTCGTACGATCACGGCGGCGACCACCGCTCGGGCGAGCACAACTACAACCACGATCGCGGTCACCACGGCAAGTACCAGAAGTCGCGTTGGAATCATCGACACCAGAGATACAACCCACCGCAAGTATCGAGCGGGTCTTTCCAACGACCTTATCCCTATCACTTGGACTACTACCGCATGCGTTGGGGCGGAAGCTACGAACCCTACTTTGGCAACTTGTATGGTCCGCCCAACGTGGTGTTGGGAGTTCCCTACTACTACGGTGGCGGAGCCTTCTATGGCGATGGAGGCAACTTTGGCGGCGGTGGGCGTGGCTACTATGATGGCGGCGTGCCCGTAACACCTTATCAAGCGGCGCCGATGCCGGTTGAGTGATCGCTCAGCGGATTCCCCCTTTTGCAAGGAAGCAAATCGAATGAAACGCCTACTGTTGCTGGTGTGTGTGGTGGGTATGACCCACACGACAAGTTGGGCCGGTGCGCCGCGACCTGCTCAGCGAGCAACATACAACGCTCCGCGAGCAACGCACAACGCGCAGCGAGCAACCTACAATGCGCCCTGCGCGACACCCTATCAGGCGTATCCGCAGACGTATGCACCGCAGCCATTCCGCTGGGGATGGTTCGGCGCGGAGCACTATCAACCCGCGCCGCGAACACATCGCGACTTCGCCGATGGCGTCTGGCAGTGGCAGTACTACAGGTAAGCGAGCTTACCGCAAGAAGCCGATGTTGAAGCTGAACACCTGAGTGTCGTCGAAGGCGGCCTTGGCAACCGGGAAGGCGAAGTCGAGCGCGATCGGCGCCGGGCCCATCGCAGGCACGGTGATTCGCAGACCGAAGCCTGGCGAGACACGGAAGTCGTTGATCTCGACCTTCGGCTCAACGGTACCGAAGTCGCAGAACACCACGCCGTGCAACATGTCGTCGGCCGTGACCGGGAACATGTACTCGACGGAGTTGATCCAGCTAAACTCACCACCCACTTCCACGCCGCCGGATACCGGAGAAGCACCACGGAAGTCGAAACCACGCAAGGTGGAGAAACCACCAGCGAAGAAGTTCTCGTAGATGGGAGTGTTGCTGCCGGTGTAGTCGACTTGAGTGACCATGCTCACCACGTGTCGGCCTGAATGGTCAGCACGTTCGCGAACGAGGAAGTACTTCTTGTAGTCGAAGCCGACGCGAGGATAATCGAACGTGCCGATCACCTGCTCGCCGTAGATTTCCATGTAGTGACCCTGCGTGGCGAGGAACGCGCTATCGCGGGTGTCGTTGATGATGCCGAGCCGGAACCCGTGCAGGATGTTATCGCCGAGCACCTCGGCCAGTTGAGGTTCGCCGGGATTCGAAGGGTTGCGAATGTTGACGTTCTCCGCCCGGTAGGTGAAGTTGGTCGACACGTCGCTCTGCACCCATTGATAACCCCAACCAATGCGGCCGCCGAGGCGTTGTTCGTCCCAGTCGGTGTAGCGTCGGTCGAAGTACGAGCCGGACAAACTCAAGCTAACATTGGTGCCCAGGAAGAAGGGCTCCTGGAAGCTGGCCAAGTAGCGTTGTACTTGCGAACCGGGGGCGGCTTCCAGTCGGAAGCGTTGCCCGCCACCGCGCCAGGCGGTGCCATCGGCGATGTCCTGCCAACTGCGCGGAGGACGGCGCCAGTCGAAGTTACGCTCGTCGAGCATGATCTGACCGACCACGCCAGCGTTCGAGTTAACACCCACGCCGAGCAGGAAGCGGCCGGTCTGGGTTTCCTGCAAGTCGACGAACACGTCGACTTCGGGTTGAGTGTAGCTCGGCAGGCCGTTCGCGCCGGGTACGACCAACTGGTCGGCCGGGTAGGGCGTGATCGCTTCGGCCGGCGGCAGCGGCAGTGCTTGCGGTGGCAGTCCGGGTGGCGGAATTTCGTTCACGTACTGAGCTTGTTGCACGCGGGGGTCCACGACCGGCGCGTTGCTTGGCGAAGTCGGTTGAACCACCTGGCCGCCGACACCGGAGAGCACGTCCGCAGCGCTACGTGGCGTGGCGGTGCTGCCGGCGCTCCACCCGACCTGGGCGGGGGTGCTGCCGCTGTTCTGCCCGCGATACACCGGCTCGCTTCCAAGCGAAGCGGGCGTTATCGCCGGGGCGGGCTGGTAGGGACTAGCGGACTGGACGTTCAGTTGCTGGTACGCCGTGTTGGTCACTGGCCGGCTGGCTGCATGGTAGTCATCGACCGCAGGCTTACGCACTTCGTGAACCTGACGTTGCTGCGTCGCTGGTTGCGGTGCGGCCGGCTGCGGCGGAGCAATCGGTTTCATATTCGGATCGAAGTACAAATGCACATCCATGCCCGAATCGATGTCAGCCGAGTAGTTGGGTCGTTCCACCTCGTAGGTGCCCGGCTTGCCCGGCACGGCGTTGTACTCCGGCTCGGGCGGGCTTTGCCCACGCACCATCGGTTGCTGGCCAGTGGCGATCATTTCGTTGTCGACTTCAGGGATGCGGAAGGAGATCTTCGGATAGATGTTCCGTGCCGCATCGGTATGGAACAGGCTGCTAGCCTGCAAGCGTCGCTCGCTGGCCCGCACTTCGCGGATATCCATAATCTCCCCCGGCTTGATCGACAGGCGATTCAAAGCGGTGCTGATTTTGGTGTGTGGATTGTCGCCACCAATGTGCACGAACACACGGCCCACGCGGAACTGCTTGCCTTCGTCGATGCTGTAGACCAGGTCGACCTTGCCAGGTTCGTCCAGGTAACGGACGTCGGCGTTAATGTCGGCAAACACGTAGCCTCGGCTGCCGTAGAGTTCCTTGAGCCACTCGACGTCGCCCGTCAGATGGTCGCGCTCGAAGGTTTGCGCGCCTTGGAGCTTCAAACCTGCTTGGAGGTCCTTGGTGGCAAACAAACGATTGCCCATGAAGGAGACGTTTCGCACACTCGATTGCGGACCTTCGTGGATGATCCAGCGGATCGTGGCCTTGGTATCGCTGGCATTCCACTCAATCTTGGGACTGACCGACGCCTGAAAGAACCCAAACCGACGGTAGTAGTCGGTCAAGAGTCTCTGATCGGCTTCGATTCCATTCTTATCGACGTACCCTTTGAACAACCCGAACAGCATGCCCTGCTTGGTTTTGACTTTGTGCTTCAACTGGCCATCGGTGGCGAATCGGTTGCCTTCGAATCGCACCTTCGACACTTTTTGCTGCGGACCCTCGTTGATCGTGTAGACCACGGCCTGATCGTCCGAATTCAGCCCCTCGACGATCTGCACCTGCACTCGGTTAAATCCGTTGTCCTTGTACATCTGGACAATACGGCTGCGGCCTTCTTCCACCTGATAGGGGCTCAAGGCTCCACCTTCTTCCAGGCCGGTCTCTTTTCGCAGCTTCGTGTCCTTAATGCTCTTGTTACCCAGGAACTGCACGATACGAATCGTGGGTCGTTCCACGACTTTGAAGATCACGGTCAGCCCGCCATCGCTGTGCTGCGTGTAGGTTTCGACGTTCACAAACCATGGCAAATCGAGCAGCTTCTTGACGTCGCGTTGCACGAGGTTCGGGTCGTAGGGCCGTCCAATGCGGGAGTCTATTTGCGAAAGAACTTTCACCTTGGGGACAGTCCGTGCGCCTTCGACCCGGATATCCGTCACCACTTCGTTGGTGGAGGAAAGCGAAGGACCGCCAGCGGCCTGAGGCTTTTCCTCGCGCCCAAAAATGCTGCCAGCCAGGTCGCCGGCGCTCATGCTGCCTTGTCCAGCGGCAGGCAAAGCGGTTCCACAAATTGCCACGCACACCATGAACAACTGCCTTGCCGCTTTGTAAGCGGACGGGAGTTGAGTAGGCGTTTGGAGCGAAAAAACTCGGTCGTTTGGAGTGCTCATTCGAGAAGACTCGTTCAGAGGAGATCGGCTGCTGCATGGGGACACCGGACCTGCCGCGCACGTTGCGGCGCAGGACCATCTCCGCAGCGGGGGCAAGGGATACCTAAATCCGGCGTGTGCGGCAATACCGCTCGTGCGGCGGTTCGTTGCTTCGTCGAAGGTTTTCGGCACGAGCAGGAGTTTTTGTGCGAACGCGCCGGGAGAGTGATTGCGGCACAGCACGTCACTGCTTGCATCGCACCTTGCCCAAACTGCCCCGGCGGACTTAGTGGGTGTGCGGAGGGCCGCCTGCCGGGTAGCATGGCGGCTGCTCTGCGACGTGATGCACGTGTTGCCCTCGGCCCCAAGGAGAGTCGATCGATGTCCACCACTTACACGCTTCGCCTGGATGAGATCGATGGCACCCATGTAGCCGTCGGTGGTGGCAAGGGAGCTTCCTTAGGCGAGTTGGTCCATGCTGGCATTCCGGTGCCCGCGGGGTTTGTCGTCACGCGGCCTGCGTTCGATGCCTTCATGGCGTCTGCCGATCCCGAGGGCAGGGTGGCGAGTTGGCTAGCGGAGGTAGAGTCGGGCGGCAACTCGCCAGCCGATGCGGCCAAAGCCATTGCCGAGTTCCTGGCCGGCGCGCCGATTCCGGAGGATATCTCCTCAGCAATCCAATCGGGTGTAGACAGCTTGGCCGCTGACCGAGTATCCGTTCGCTCCAGTGCAACCTGCGAAGACGGAACCGCTACCGCTTGGGCGGGGCAGCTCGAGACATTTCTCGACATAAAGCCCGCGGAGGTCGTCTCGCAGGTGAAGCAGTGTTGGCTCTCCATCTACCACGCTCGCGCGCTGGCGTACGGCGCGGCGCATGGTTATGGCGGCGACCAGTTCGGCGTGGCCGTGGTGGTTCAACAGATGGTGGCCAGCGAGGTCTCAGGCATTGGCTTTTCGGTCCATCCCGTGACACAGGAGCCCGACCTGCGATTGATCGAAGCCTGCTTCGGACTCGGCGAGGCAATCGTCTCGGGTACGATTGTGCCCGACCAGTTCGTGGTGAAGCGCGGGGCCAAGGAGATCGTCGAAAGCGTTCGAGGCAATCAGCGGCAGGGACTGTTCCTGGAGCCGAACCAGCCGGAACCCCAGTGGCGAGATCTGGGGCCGCGCGGCGCCGAAGCAAAGTTGACCGAAGCGCAAGTGCTGGAGTACGCCAAGTTGCTCGACCAGATCGAAGACCACTATGGTTTTCCCGTCGACACGGAGTGGGCGCTCGCAGAAGGTCGGTTCCAAGTGCTGCAGGCTCGCCCGATCACGACGCTCGCCAAGGAGTATCGCGAGGCGATTGTCGATACCAGCGAGTCGTGGTGGCGTGGTTTTCGCCGTCCCTTGGCGCTGCTGGAGGCTTCCATCATTTCGCACTGGGTGGATAGCCGTCACTCAGGCGCTGAGTTCGACTTTCATCTCGATCGTTTCATGGCAATCGAGGATGCATCGGATCTGACGACCATGTTCTACTCCCCCGGTGCGTTTGATGCTGCCGTCGAGCACATCCGCACGCTGGACAAGACAGATCGTCCGCGACTTATTGCTATTCTGGAACGTGGCGTAGAATTTTATCGCCAAGAACACGAGAGGATAGAACACGGCGAGAGCTTTGCGAGCTTCGACGAAGCTGCCGAGCGGCTCGTGGAGATCGGGAAGTACACCACCAGTTTTCCCGCCATGACGTTGATGGCGCTCGATGCTGGGCATATTGATGACCCACGGGTTCGCGAGTTGGCAGAGCAATTACGTTCGCATTCACTCTATCCACCGTTTGCAAGCAAATTGATCAATCCGATGGCACAAGCCTGGGTCAAGGACCTCGGGTTTTCGGAGCCTGACCGCGCGCAGCATCTAGTCACGTGGCGTGAATTGCACCAAGAGAGCATTGACCTCGCTACGCTCGAAGGTCGACTGGAGGCCATTCAGCAAGGCTACCGCTACGTGTACCAGATGCTGGGAGAGGAAGAGCGAGTCGACTTCGTCTCGGAAACGGGTTACTTGCTAATGCGCGAAGCCGGACAACGGCAAATGGTTCCCACCGACGATCCGGACTGTCTGTCAGGAATGGGAGCCTGGCCGGGAGTTCACCGGGGCCGAGCCAAGGTGGTGCTATCCTCCGAACCAGAAGGTTACGAACTGGAGGATGGGGACGTGCTCGTATCGATTCAATCGAATCCGAACCTGATGCCGCTACTGCGACACGCCGGAGCCATCGTGACCGACGACGGCGGCGTCGCCTGCCACGCTGGCATCATCTGCCGCGAGTTGAAGATCCCCACGATCATCGGCACCGAGCGGGCGACCTCCGTCATACACGACGGCGACTTGGTGGAGGTGGATGCGATCGACCAGGTGGTCAGGATTCTAGAGCGAGCCGGAGGCAAGTGAAACGGGTGATGGTTGCTGCGATATGAGAAAGCCTCCCAGACGAATTGCATTCTTCGGTTCGAGTTCCATTTACGGAACCGCGGATGACGAAGTCGGAGGATTCGTCAACCGCTTCCGCCTCTGGTACGAGGCGATCGACTCCCAGCACCGCGTCTACAACCTGGGCATTTGGGGCGAACAGACTCGCAGTTTGATCGATCGCATCGTACCCGAAGCCGCCAGGCGTCGGCCTCAGTTGATAATGGTCTACCCAGGCTTCAACGATTGCCGGCGGGATGGTTCCTCGGACCGCCCGAATACAGTCGCGTTGGATCCGTATCGCGAGGCGATGCGCCAGCTGATCTCGAATGCGCAAACCGTTGCCGAGACCGTCGTCATCACGGGCTACCCGTTCGACGAAACGAATACCACACCGTATATCGGCACCGAGAGCTACTACTTGCTCTGCGACGCGGAACTGTATAGCGATGTACTACGCACTGTCGCGAAAGAGCGCGAAGCGAGCGTGCTAGACTTCTTCGCGCAACTTCAAGGCGAAGCGATACATCCCTTGCTCGCACCAGACGGACTGCACTGCAACTCCCGAGGACATGAGTTGCTCTTCAGTCTCACCAGAAACTTTGTGTGCGACATGTTTGACTTGGGCAGCGGAGGTTGACCCGCCCATGTCGTCACTTACTAAAACTCGTCGCCACCGCCCCCGTAGTGAGAGAACTCTTCGTGCGGCGCCGGGGCGGCGTTGGTGAATCGCGTGAAGTCGTGCAGCCAGGTGAGCTTCACGTCGCCGGTCGGGCCGTTACGCTGCTTGCGCACCAACAGGTCGGCCTCGCCGCGTACGCGTTCGCGGTCTTCGTCGTTGGTCTGATAGTATTCCTCGCGGTGCACGAACATTACCACGTCGGCGTCCTGCTCGATGGCTCCCGATTCACGCAGGTGGCTCAGCGCGGGCTTGTTGTCTCGCGTCGCTTCCACTTGACGGTTGAGCTGCGCCAAGCAGAGCACCGGAACCGCCAGCTCGCGAGCGAGCATCTTCAACCGGCGGGCGATCTTTGAAACCTGCTCCTGCCGCGGGTCGCGAGAGTTGTCCGGCTCGATGAGCTGCAGATAGTCGATCACGATCAGCGACAGCCCGTGGCGGCGTTTCAGTCGGCGGGCGGCGGCCGAGATTTCGGTCATCGTGCGGCCGGGCGTGTCGTCGACGTACAGCGGCGCGGTGCTCACCTCGTTGGCGGTGCGAATTAGCAGTTGGCTCTCTTCCTTGCTGATGTGCCCGTTACGCAGGCGGTGTCCATTCACCTTGGCTCGCGAGCAGAGCAGCCGGTCGCCCAATTCGAGCTTCGACATTTCGAGGCTCACGAACAAGGTCGGCGCCTGGCAGTCGACCGATACGTGCTCGACCATGTTCAAAGCGAGCGCCGTCTTGCCCATACTAGGACGGGCGGCCAGGATCAGGAGTTCGTTAGGATGCAGCCCGCCGGTCATCTCGTCGAAGTCGTGAAAGCCCGTCTCGACGCCGCCGGCCGCATGATCGTTCTTCATGCGGGCGTCGATCCGCTCGAGCGCTTCATGCAGCACTTCGCGAATCGAAGCGACCTGAGTGTTACCCTTCTCTTCCAGGATGGAGAACACCCGCTCTTCGGCGCGACTGAGCATCTCGCGGGGGTCGATCGTCGGATCGTACGAGTCGCGAATAATGTCGGTGCTGGCGTGGATCAACGACCGCAGCGTTGCTTTTTCGTGAACGATCTTGGCGTAGTACTCGGCGTGAGCAGCGGTGGGTACCGCCTCGCCTAGCTCCGCGATGTACGACGAGCCACCGACCATATCGAGATCGCCCGAATCACGCAGGAACTGCAGCAGCAGCATTGGGTCGATCTGCTTGCCGTCTTCGTGCATCTCGACGTAGCGCTGATAGATCCGCGCATGGGCGTCGTCGTAGAAGTCGTCGGCACGCAAGATCATGGCGACTTCGTCGAACTTCTCGGGCAGGATCAGCAGGCTGCCCAGCACGCCGCGTTCGGCCTCGATCGACTGAGGCATCTTGCGGTCCAGCAGGCCATCGGCTTCCTGGGATCGCGGCTTGTCGTCCTTGCGGTACGAATCGTTGCGACGGTCGTCTGCCACAGCGCACACTCCCTTCCTGCGACTGTTTCGATAAGCCAGTCCCCTCTCCCGGACCCTCACCTTGGGTAAGGGCCCGGGAGAGGGGACGATGCAAAGGGCCGAGGCGTCAAATCTACTCGTCGGTGGCGACGGTTGGCACCACCCACACCTTGATCTCGCCTTCCACCTCGGCGGACAGGCGGACCTTCACGGTGTAGAGGCCCAGTTCCTTCAGCACGCCTTCGAGGCGAATTTGATCGGCGTGGAGATTGATGTCGTTCTTCTTGAGAGCCGCCACAATCTCAGGCGCGCCAACGCTGCCGTACAGATGGCCATCTTCGGTGGCGTTAGCCTCGATGGTAACGCTTTGCTTGGCGATTTCGGCGGCGTAGTTTCGCAGCTCGGCCTGACGCGCCAGCTCAATTTGCTGCAGCTTGACCTTGTGCTTCTCGACCATCCGCTGATGATGCTCGGTGGCAATGGTCGCCAAGCCTTGGGGAATGAGGTAGTTCAGGGCGTAGCCACGCTTCACTTCGACCACCTCGCCCTGCTTGCCCAGATCGGGAACCGACTGGATCAACAGCAGTTGAATGCCTCCGTGAGGACCGGTGGGAAGACGCTTGAAGCCCTTGTTCTTACGCTTGACTTTGGTTTGCATGGCTCGTTGGTCGCTGACAGGTTCAGTTGTATGTGTTGCCTGGGGAGCAGGCTCAGTTTATTTACGTCAAACGAATCTTTTTGTGTTGCGATTAGCGAGTCTCAAGTTCTGCACTGAGCTTAGCCATCGCAACACGAAAAGTTCGGCTTGACCAGAGACTAGAACGGGATCTCGTCGTCTGGTGGCATGCTGGGGGGCGGCGAGTAGTCGTCGTAGCCGCCACCGCCGGAACTGGCGGCCGGCTGTCGTTGCGGGGCGCTGCGGCCACCGCCACCGCCTCCTCCGCCACCACCGCCGAGCATTTGCATCTTCTCGCCGATGATCTTGATCTTCGACCGCTTCTGACCGTCCTTTTCCCACGTGTCGTACTTCAGACGGCCCTCGATCAGTAGCGACGAGCCCTTGCTCAAGTACTCGTTGGCCACCTCGGCCGTGCGCGCCCACAGGGTGACGTCGAAGAAGTTCACCTCGTCCACCCACTGATCGTTCTTCTTCACCCGCTCGTTCACGGCCATGCCGATCTCGGCCACTGCGGTTCCGCTGGGAAGGTAGCGCAGCTCAGGATCGCGGGTCAGGTTGCCGACCAGAATCACTCGATTGAAGCTAGCCATGCTGTGCCTCGTCCGTGGGGATGGGATCAGGGGTAGTGTACAATTGAACCGATCGGCAGTCTAACCGATCGTCATCCGGCTGGCAAGCAATTTTGCCTGGCTGGCCGTTCGACGCTTGGGGCGGAGACTATTCGGCTCCAGCGGCCACGGGCTCGCCAGCTTCTTCCTCGGCGGGCTCTTCTTCCGCCTCGGGAGTGCCCTGGGCGTGGGCCAGGATCGGCTCGACCAGGCT
Organism: Aeoliella sp.; assembly: GCF_965227375.1. Taxonomy (NCBI): domain Bacteria; kingdom Pseudomonadati; phylum Planctomycetota; class Planctomycetia; order Pirellulales; family Lacipirellulaceae; genus Aeoliella; species Aeoliella sp. Next base: position 4,288,147 of record NZ_CBDDFX010000002.1, on the reverse strand, counting down.
GGGGTGAATCTTCAGCACCAGCTGACGCAGCACTCCGTCATGCAGTTCGCACTTGCGATTCAAGCCAGTGATGGCGTCGGTCGGGCTGCGGAAGTAGATCAGCCAGTAGGTGCCTTTGCGCTGACCCTTGATCGGGTACGCCAACCGGCGTTCTTCCCACAATCGACTGACGACCACCTCGCCGCCGGCGCCAACAATCATTTGCTCAACCTCGGCAGGCAAGCCTTGCTGGTCGCGAGCAAACTTGTTTGAGTCGAAAATGAACAGGCCTTCGTAAACTTGCGTGGGCAATTTCGCGTCTCCGTGGGGAGGTGTCAGGTTCGTGCGTTGTATATGAAGTGAAGTTGGGTCTTCAGTTGAACTGATTCATCGCGGCGGTCGGTCCTTCGGCCATCCAGCATTCTACCGCATCGGCGGCTCGGCGGATGGTCTGGTCGGCCAGTTCCTGCTCGTCGCGGGAAAACTTTCCCAGGACGAAATCGACCGTACTCCACCGCTCCGGCACCGGTCCGATGCCGATCCGCAGCCGGGCAATTTCCTGCGTGCCCAGCTGCTGAATGATGTTGTCCAGTCCGTTCTGCCCGCCGGCCGAGCCCTTGGTTCGCATGCGAAGCGAGCCCAGCGGAAGGTTGAAATCGTCGCAAACCACCAGCAAATCGGTGAGCGGCAGCTTGTAAAAGTCCGCCGCCAGGCGTACCGACACGCCGGACAGGTTCATAAAGGTCTGCGGGGCGAGCAGCAGGGCTTTTTCGCCGGCCAAAACGGCTTCGGCCATCTGCGCCTGATGCTTGTCGCGAAACCCATCGACTTGCCAGCGTTTGGCCAGCTCGCCGATTAACTCAAATCCTACGTTGTGTCTCGTATCGTCGTATTTCTTGCCGGGGTTGCCGAGCCCCACGATCATCTTCATGGTTGTCAGCAGTCCCAGCTATCCCAGGGCCAACACAAAATGATGGCCCTCGGTGTGTTCGTTACTCGTCGGAGCTTTCTTCGTCGTCGCCCTTCTTGCCAACCAGTTCCGGCTCGGCGCCAGTGGCTGCAGCGGCTTCGGTTTCTTCCTCTTCCTCAGCCTGCGGAGCGACGCAGTTCAGCAGCACCCGCGTGGGGTCGGTCACGAGCGTGGCTCCCTCGGGCAGGTCGATCACTGCCGAAGCAGTGACCGTGTCGCCGAGGTGGACCTCCGAGAGGTCGATGTGCAGCTTCTCAGGAATGTTGGCCGGCGTGACTTCGATTTCCACCGCGTGGTTCACCCAGGTCATCACGCCGCCTTCGGCTTCGCCAGGGGCTTCGCCCTTGCCTTCAACGCCGATTTCGACGGTTACTCGCTCGCCGGCAGCCACTCGCAGCAAGTCGGCGTGCAGCACGTAGCGGCCGAAGGTGTCCCACTGCAGATCCTGCAGCAGGGCTTGGCCTTTTTCGTCGCCGGCCAGGTCCACCACCTTCGCACCGTGGCGAAGCGTCGTGGACAGTTGCTCGTACGGCACCGCCAGGCTTACCGACGGTTCGTTGTGGCCGTACAGCACAGCGGGGCACAGGCCTTCGGCGCGAAGGCGGTCGCTCGCCCGAGTGCCTACTTTGTCTCGTTTCTTGACGGTCAGTGTTTCGGACATCTTGGCGTTCTCACAAGCGGGCGACCCAATTCCGGGGCCAGCAGCGATCGCCGCCCAGAGGGTCCGCCCGAATTGAATTGGCAGAATCCCTCATTTTGCGAGTTTTCGCCGAGATTGCAAGCGGCCGCGGGCGGGAATTTCGGGTCATTTTGGGAGGATTAGGGAAGATTCGGCCATCGCAGAGGCTGGGTGGTGCTACCGGAGTGCCCGAGGCCGGAAAACCGGTGGGCAAGGTCGTGTGGCCAGGGGCCAAGGGTGGCTGGGGTCGAGCTCCGCGAGGTGTCAGAGGGATTTCTCACGCAGAGCCGCAAAGACGCGAAGGGGGGCGAACGTAGGCCGATAACAAGCTCGCCGCAGTTGCGGCACTTTGAAGTTGGCTCAGCGGATTGGCGAGAAGATGCTCTCGCTGGTCGTTTCTCAGGACGATCTGTCCGCTGGCCTTCGATCATCAAGTTGTCGTTTTTCGCTGTCTTCCTTAGTGTCAGAGTCTTTGCTGACTACCTTGCTGATCTTCCATAACGGGATCAATACTGATTCCTTCGGATTCTCAGCCTTGCGAAGCTCCAGATAGTCTGCACCCTGGTGCGACACAGTGTAGAGGGTCTCCTTCGCGGCAAAGCGGGAATTAGGTCGGGCAGAGAACACCTTTTTCCGCTCTTCAACGAGTGTGCTGCTTATGTCGGCAGAAGTGGCGGCCCGTCGCCTTTCGTCAAGTAATCTTAATTGATGCACGAAGGCGTCCCACTCCTGGCGATAGGTGGCAAGTGAGGCGAGATTCTCCTTGAACTGTGGCGGTGTGTACAAATACAGGATGTAACCACCCAATTTGTCGTCCGTACTCAGTCCAACATGCTCAACTTCGTGAATGCGATTGGCGAACGTGTCGTCTGGGGCGATCTCTCTTACTTGGGCACCAACCCGAGCAGTGACACCACACGCTAAGCCGAGCAGTATTACAGGAAGTACATGGCATTTCATTCTATTCTCACTATCAACAGTGAACTTGTTATTCTGTAATCCTTAGGACGAAGACAGTTGGTTTGTCGGAGTCGTCTCCTGTTGTTGTCGAGGCCATGAACACGGGATGACCTAACTTCGCCCGAATAGTAGTTTCTATCGAGGTTTTCGTTTTGGCGTAGGCGGTCAGTCGCAGACCAAACTTGAACGCCTGCTCTCCCAAGTAGTCAATATTTGCGACGCAGTCGAGTTGCCTTCCGTCAGAAGTCTTTATGCCCTCCAGCACAATGGGGCCGTTCGTGGAGCCTTCACTTAAATAGGCGGCGACCGTCGCGCTCGCAAGAACTTTCGGATTGGAAATGCCTAGCAGCTCGTTCTGATCGCTGATGATTTGTGCGATCTCTGCTGGAACTTTACTCGCTTCTTCTCCCTCCGCAATCCAAAAGACTTCGAGTCGAATCGATTGCGCGGACCCCGCACTGCCTTCATCGTTCTCTTTGTCTACGTGCTCGATGATCGATTGCAGCACTTTGTGCTCGTCTGGAGTAGCGACAGCGATGATCGCGTTAGAGCTCTCGTCGATCCCAAGTCGCAGAGTCCCGACCCTGCTCGAATTACTGAGTAGGGCATCTACCATCTTCAAGAGCTTTTCCGCTGCGATGTAACGAAGCGGATAGACCGTCAGTGTCGCCTGAGGTTGCTCGGAGGGGGTATCGAGCTTGAGCAAAAGGGCTTCAATCACTTGCAGTCGGTCGAGCGGGCCCCTGGCGATAACAGAGTTACGTCTGGCGTCGACCGCGATACTCTCGCCGGGCTGCTTTCCCACGACCGCGGACAGCAGTTGTTGGGCCTCGGAAGCGGGTAGATTCTGCAACTCGAAGATTTTTATTTCGTAGGAGTCTTCCTTCGCTGGTTTTGCTTCCATCTGAGCCAGGGCCGAGCAAGCCATGACCAGACTCAAAATCGGTATCAGAAATAGGCGGTTCACTGAATCTCTCCTTTGTCGAAATCGGATGCTTCATCAGCGCGCAGATCGCCACCAGGAAGGTGGGGAGACACATAACGGACGATGGTGAAGCCAGGCTCGTTGGCAAGCGGAACCACCAGTCCCGTCGACGACGTTACCACGGTTGTTGGTTCAGTTAGGGGAGCATTTTGCTGCACTTCTGGAGACGCGGCATCTACAGATTCTGGAGCGGCAGGGACGACTGAATCCTGTGCGTTGGCCGAACTACTCCTCTGCTGCGGGGCAGGAGGGCGGTAGGCGACGAAATCGGCGATGGCTACACACGCAGCCACCGCCACCGCGATACCCGCGACGCGAATCAGTCGCCATTGCCCAAGTGGGCATTCCGCGTTATGTGAACGTAGAGCGGGCCCCTCTACCAGGCTCCACGCGGTGCTGAGTAGCGAATCAACCTGGCGATGTTGCTCCAGTATCTCTTGGCAGCACGCGCAGTCGTGAGCCAGAGCAAGCCACTCGGCTCTTTCTTCCTCCGACAGGTCACCATCAAGAAAGTCGTCGATGTGCGAACAGCAGTTATTCATTCTCTTGTCGTCGCGGGCTGTGTTGTAGGTGTGCGATGGCCGTGCTCTCGCGAAGCTTCTTGCGTGCGAGCGATAGGTTGGTCTTAACGGCGCCGTCGGTCATGTCGAATATTTCGGCTACGTCTTTCACGCTCATCCCTTCGATCACTCGCAAGTGAAGCACTTGTCGTTGTTTTAACGGCAGTCGCTGCATCTCGGCAAATAGGGCTGTGAGCTCTTCGGCCACCTCGGCCTTGTGGTCGAACCTCTGGCTTCCGTCCACCAAGTCTCGCAACGCCAGCGGACGGTTGGTGTAAGCCGAGGATTTGCGTGTCGAGTCGATCCATAGGTTCAGCGTGACGCGAAATAGCCATTTCCTCAATTCGGTGCGGTTGGTGAATTGCTGTTTGGTGCTTACAGCTCGGAGGATCGCCTCCTGAGCCAGATCGTCGGCCAACCAACTGTTGCGGCAAAGGCTCAAGGCGAATCGGTATGCATGTGCAAGATCGTCCTGGTCGATTACCATCCGATGCGCTGCCACAAATCGCTAAATAGATGTTGTCGATTCACTTGAGCTCAATCATACAACGATCGACCCGCCGAAGGGTTAAACAGAAATTGGGCCAATTTGCGAAAACTCCCAGATTCGGGAAAAACGAGATGTTGCCCAGGAAGCGGCTTGCGTTCTTCTGACTGAAGTCGGTTGCTATGTTTCCGTGAGCACCAAAGGCGGTGCCGAAAGAGTTTATTGCTGCGGTGTCATCAAAAAGACGGCGGGAACTCCCGCCGGACAGTTGAGACGGGTTGAAGTAGGGCTCGAAAACTCCCAGCGTGGAGTTCCCTGGCAGACCTCATTTCAAATAAATACCCGAGCTTCCAGTGGCTTCCCTCCGCATACAGCGTGGCGGGCCGGCTAGGGCCACAGATTGTTTGAGAAGGGTAAGCCACTCTACCGAAACAACTTACTCACCGACTCATTCCGGTGAATCGCCTTGATCGCGTCGCCCACTAGTTGGTCGACCGGTAGCGTTACAAGTTGTGGTAGTCGTTGGCGGACTTCCGGGCCCAGGGGGATCGAGTTGGTGCAGACCAGGCTCGTCAGGTTGGCGTGGTGCAGCCGATCGAGGGCTGGGCCGCAGAACACTGCGTGGGAGACGCCGACATGAATTTCCTTCGCGCCGAACTCGTGCAGCACGTGCGCGGCGCCGCTGATCGAGCCGGCGGTGGAGATCATGTCGTCGAACATCAGGGCCACTTTGCCATCGACCGCTCCGCCCAGCAAGTTGGCCTGCACGGTGGTTTCGGGACCGGTGCGGCGCTTGTCGATGATTGCTACTTCACCGCCAAGACGTTTCGAGTGACCTAGCGCGCGTTTGATGCTTCCTTCGTCGGGGCTGACGATCACAATTTCGTCGAGATCGATGCCCGATTGCAGGAAGTGCTGGTTCAATACCGGCGCGGCGTACAGGTGGTCGACCGGCACGTCGAAGAAGCCCTGAATCTGCGCGGCGTGCAGGTCCATGGTCAGCACCCGATCGGCCCCGGCGCGGGTGATGAGGTTCGCCACCAGCTTGGCGGTGATCGGCACGCGGCCTTCGTCTTTGCGATCCTGCCGGGCGTAGCCGTAGTAGGGGATGACCGCGGTGATCCGTTCGGCACTTGCCCGCAGGCAGCTGTCGATCATGATCAACAGCTCCATCAGGTTTTCGTTCACCGGCGGGCAGGTCGGCTGGATGAGGAAGATATCGCGGCCGCGAATGTCCTCATCGATCTTGCAGGAGATCTCGCCGTCGGGAAACCGGCCGAGGGAGACTTTCCCCAGCGGCACGCCCAGGTAGTCGGCAATTTGCTTGCTGAGATCAGGGTTGGCAGAACCGCTAAATAGTTTGATGTCTTGCATCGAGAGTGCGCCCAGGGATGGTCCACCGCAGGTTGGCAAACAGACGAACGAGGGACGCACCGCCACGCCCTCGGGGCACTTTATTTTGCCAGGAATGCGTGGGGAATGATAGACGCCGCGAAGAGACAATCGGCACTTCAGGCAACTCCGGGCGCTCGCGCTTCCAGCTCGCCTTGTGCGCTATTCCCCGTCCAGCATTCGCTGGGCTTCCTCGTCGCTCATGCCTTCGATCTCCGAGAGCAGGGCTTCGAGGTCTTCGTCGGCCGCTTCCGGTTCTTCTTCCACCGCGGCGACAGGCTCGTCTTTACCGATCGACTGTTCGGCCAGGTACCGCGAGAGGGCGGCCGGCGTGGGGTAGTTCCAGGCGACGATCGGTGGTAGCGGTACGCCGAATTCTTCTTCCAGTTCGTGGCTCAGTTCCACGGCCGTCAGCGAGTCGACGCCGAACTCGGCGAAGGGCTTGTCGCGATGAATGTCGGCCGGGTCGAGGCCCACGCGGTCTACCAGCCACTCTTCCAGCCAGGCCTCGATCCTCTCGGCTGTTTGCTCGACACCAAAGACGTCGCCAGTGAGCTGATTGCTGCGAGGAGCTTGCCCGTTTTGCTCTGCACGTTTTTGTCCGCCGGGCGAGGCGGGGCGGACAGGGGCTTTCCATTGGTGAACGACACGTAACTTGTCCTCCATGTATTGGTCGCGCGTGAGCGACCGTTGAACTTTGCCGCTGGACGTTACCGGCAGCGACGACTGACGGATGAGCACCACTGCGTGCACATCCAGTTCATGCCCCTCGGCCACCGCTTGGCGGATGGCGCTAATCACGTTTGCATGTTCGCTCTTGTCGAGTTGACGGTCGATCTGGTTGACGACCACCAGCTTCTCTTCGTCGTCCACGCTCACACTGAACGCAGCGCCGGGCATCAACGCCGAATGGGCCGACTCGGCCGTGGCTTCGATGTCCTGCGGATAGTGATTGCGGCCGCGAATGATGATCACGTCCTTCAACCGCCCAGTGACGAATAACTCGCCGCGGTGGAAGAAGCCCAGGTCGCCGGTGCTGAGAAACTCGCCTTCGATGCCGCAGACGCGGGAATGGAAGTTGCGGTTGATCTCTTCGGCGCGGCCGAAATACCCCTTCGCCACGCTGGGACCTTGCAACACGATCTCGCCCACGACGTCTTCGGGGCACATCTGACCGGTGAGCGGGTGCAGGATCTCGACGCGGTGTTCGGCGGGCGCGGTGCCGCAGCCCACCAGTTCTTGTACGTTTTCGCAACTGCCGTTCACGGCCAATTGCACTTTGCCCTCGGCCAATGCCGCGCGGTCGACTCGCAGGATGGTGGGGGCGCGACGGTGTTCGCGGCCAGCGGCCAGCAGGGTGTTTTCGGCCAGCCCGTAGCAAGGGTAGAACGCGTCGGGCCGGAACCGGCTGGCGGCGAACGCCTCGGTGAACTGGCGAACCGTTTCGGCGCGAATGGGCTCGGCACCGCAGAATGCGAGCTCCCAACTGGAGAAGTCGAGCTTCGCCCGATCTTCGGCCGTGGTTCGCTTGACGCAGTATTCGTAGGCAAAGTTCGGCGCGCCGCTGATGGTGGCTTCGTACTTGTCGATCGCTTCGAGCCACCGCATCGGCTTCTGCAGGAACGCGGCCGGCGCCATCAGTACGCTGCGACCACCGACGTACAGCGGTGTGAGGATGCCGCCGATCAAGCCCATGTCGTGGTAGGCGGGCAGCCAGAATACGCCGGTGGCGATCTTCTCGCGGCTGGAGTAGTCGACCTCGATGCCGAACGACTGACGAATGGCTTCGAGGTTGGCCAACAGGTTGCCGTGGCTGACCATCACACCCTTGGGGTCGCTGGTGGAGCCAGACGTGTATTGCAGGAATGCCAATTGTTCGGCGTCGATGTCGGGCCGCGTCCAACTTTGGGCGTCGCTGCTTGGCACTTCGTCGGTGGCCAGCCAGTGCATAGCGGCTACCACTTCGTCCTGCTGCGACATATCGACCGTGTCGAGCGTCTGTCGAGTGGTCAACGCAACTCGGGCGTTGCTGTCGCGAGCGATGCTCGCCATCCGCGGCAACGGGCGACGAGGCTTCGGGTAGGTGGCCGGCACGGCAACCACTCCGGCGTACAGGCAACCGAAGAACGCGGAGATGAACTCCAGGCCCGCCGGGTAAACCAGCAGCACGCGTTCGCCGGGCTCGACCTCGGCAACCAGGTTAGCGGCAATCGCTTTGGCCCGCTGGTCGAGTTCCCGAAAGCTGATGGGCTGCTCGCCATTCTGTTCGTCGAGGTAGACGTAGGCCGTGCGATCGCCGAACCTTGCCGCTTGTTGGCGGAGCAGGTCGACCATCGTGTCGAGCGTACGAGCGCGTTGCAGGATGACGGAGGCCATAGGTTGTTTCGGGAGGGGGTCGCCGTGATTGGCGACACCATCACTATCTTAAGCTGGATGCATTCGGATTTCGAATGCACTATTAGGTGGGATTGGCAAGCAAAGTCGAAAGTGCACTGTAATCGGTATCGGTATATTGGAACTTCGGATGCCAAGCTGGGTAGCTTCGCCCCTTCAGACCGATCGGCCCGCAGTACTATGCGCCCTCGATGCGATCCGACCCTCCCCGAGTCCTTGCCGCGCAGGGATTGGGCATCTCCCAGTGGTGGGAGAGCAAGCCCTGGCAAGACGACCATTTTAGGTATAAAAAACAAGGGACGTAAGGCCCTCGCAAAAAGCATACAACCGCAACATGCAGCGCAGTCCTCCTGGTTTCCCGCCGCGCCATGATTTGTGGCGAAACTAGCGCAACTGTTTGTCGGCGCTAAGGTTACATGCCGCGGGAAGTCCTACGACGCGGCGTTGGTCCGGCGAGGTGCTCGGAGTTCCGAAGTTTCCCCTCGTACGGAGAAAGTCGCGGGGTGTTACAGCGGCGGGTGTGTTCTTCAGGTTCAATCGGAAGCCAAGTCTCGCGTGACACGCCACCCGCTACTGCCGACCACCCTGCCAAGCGACGCCCAGCGGCGGCTTTTTTGTTTTCCCCACGCGGGCGGCGGTGCAGCGGCTTTCTATCGATGGTCGCGTTACCTGCCCAACGACGTAGCGCTCGTGCCGCTGCGGTTGCCAGGTCGCGAAGATCGCTTGGGCGAGACACCCTACGCGGATCTTGCCCAACTGGCCGACGATGCGGCCGAAGCGGTAGCGTCGCTCGCACCGCTACCATCGTTGTTCGTCGGGCATAGCCTGGGTGGTTACGTAGCACTAGAAGTGACGAAGCGCCTGCTGGACACTTCGCACGTTCCTAGCAAGTTGATCGTGGCTGCTTGTGGTGCGCCGCGGGGCGGACGATCGAAGTCGCCCATTGGCCAACTGGACGACGATGCGTTCGTCGATGCCGTGGCCACACGTTACGACGGAATACCCGACCTCGTGCGTCAGAGCCCCGAACTGTTGGCCATGGTGCTGCCGGCGCTGCGCGCCGACATTCAGATGATCGAGTCGTACGACTACCAACCCACAACGCCGCTGCCGATCGATATCTTGGCGCTCGGCGGCACGGACGATGGCGGGGTGAGTCCTCATCGATTGAACGAGTGGCGCAACTTCACCGGCGGGAGCTTCCAAATGCGGCTGTTTCCCGGCGGGCACTTCTTCTTGCATCCGGCGCCGCGCCGCGAAGCGGCAGCCGGGGCCGCCCGCCCTGCACCGTTGTCGCTGATTTGCGATCAGCTTCCTGCGAGTGAAGGTACGGCATGATCGACCTCTCCTTGTGCCATGCGAAGCCAGTTGCCGCCGGCAGCGTGCCGCCGCCCGACGCGGCCGATCAGTTGCATGTGTGGCGATGGGAGGTCGGTGGCGCCCAAGACGCATGGCTTGCTCAACTCGACCCGGTCGAGCAACAACAGCATCAGCGATTCGTAACACCAGAGCTTAGCCGGCGCTTCCTGGCTGCCCATGGCGGGTTGCGGCAAGTGCTGGCTGGTTACCTGGATTGCCAGCCGGATGAACTCGAGTTCGAGCGCGCGCCGAAGGGTAAGCCGTTCCTTCCCGATCGGGCGTTGGAATTCAACATATCGCACTCGGGCGACGAAGTCGTCCTGGTTGTCGGGCGCCAGCCAGTCGGTATCGATATCGAGTTCACTCGAAGCATCACCGACCTGCGACGCTTGGCTGAGAAATATTTCACCGACAATGAGTTGGCTGATCTGAGAGGTCTGCCGGATGATGTAGCTTTGGGGTACTTCCTGCAAATCTGGACTCGTAAGGAAGCGATCGTCAAACTAACGGGGCTAGGACTTGGTGCGTCGGTTCGCCTACTCGACGTGGCTTCCGTTTCGTGCGACTTCTGCCGAATCGAGTTGCCCCCGCAGTGGGAGACAAACCTGAATATCGGTTGGCTTGCCGATTTAACGGTTGCGAACAACTGCTATGGAGCCATTGCCTCGCAGGATCGCCCCATCGAGGTGCGGTGCTTTGCTTTGGCGAGTTGTGCTGGCTAGGGAAGCGTCCCCGACATTCTTTTTGAGTTTCCTGCGTCGCCGCGATATACTCAAGGTTTCGTTGTCCCTCCCACCGAATCCTTCCTCAGGCGAACCCCACCATGCCGACTTCCCGCCGCCAGTTCTTGGCTACTTCTGCTGCCGCTGCGTCCGCTGTTCCATACTTCGCGTGGAGCCCGAAGGCGTTTGCTAACGACTCGAAGAACGACCGGCCGAACATTGGTTGCATTGGTGTGGGCAGCATGGGCACCGGCGACGCCCGGCAGCATAATCACTTCGGCGACATCGTCGCGGTGTGCGACGTCGACATGAACCACTGCCGCCGCGCCAAGAAGGATGACAACATTGGCAAAGGCAAGGCCGACACTTACGAAGACTATCGCCGGGTGCTCGACCGCGACGACATCGACGTGGTGAGCATCGTGACCACGGATCACTGGCACGTGAAGATTGCCATCGAAGCGTTGCAGGCCGGCAAGCACGTTTTTTGCCAGAAGCCGCTAACGTTGACGCTGGAAGAGAACCAACTGATTCGTAACGCCTGCAAGAAGTACCCCGATTTGGTGTTCACGGTCGGCACGCAGCAGCGGAGCCAGCGGAACTTATTCCTGCGAGCGGTGAACATGGTGCAGAAGGGCCTGTTGGGCGACATCGAAAAGGTCACTGCTTGCATCAACGGCAGCCCCACTGGTGGCCCTTTCAAGGCCGTGATGCCCCCGGCGGATCTCGACTGGTACATGTGGCTTGGCCAGGCGCCGCTTACTGACTACATGGAGAAGCGGTGCCACTACGAATTCCGCTGGTGGTACGAGTACTCGGGCGGCAAGTTTACCGACTGGGGCGCTCACCACGTCGACATTGCTACTTGGGCCCTCGATCAGCAGGGCGAGGGCATGGGCCCGGTGGAGATCGACGGCACCGACGCCAAACACCCGGTGCCGTTCGAGAATGGCTATCCCACGGTCGACAACGAGTACAACACTTCGCACGATTTCGATGTGGTCTGCAAGTACGACAACGGCACCACACTGCACGTCACCAGTCGTGGTGAGAATGGCATCCTGTTCGAAGGCACCAAGGGACGCATGTTTGTCAATCGCGGCAAGATTACCGGCAAGCCGATCGAGGAGAATTGGGACGAAGCAGAGTTCACCGACGCGGCCGTTGAAGAGCTCTATAAGGGCAAGCCTTTCGAAGGTCACAAGGACAACTTCTTCCGCTGCATTCGCGAAGGAGGCCAACCGGTGTCCGACGTGTTCAGCCACGTCCAGGCGATGAACATCTGCCACTTGTCGTCCATCGCCGCGCGACTGAATCGCAAGATCAACTGGGACCCGAAAGCCGAGCAGATTACCGGCGACGATCAAGCGGCAACGTTCTTCGCGCGAAAGCAACGACCGGGTTTTGAGATCCCACGAATCAACGCGGAGGACGCGGGACAAACTGCACAAGCGGGGTAGCTTTTAGCCGCGCCGCTAGTGGTTGGTGTGCACTTGATACAACTGGTACAACCAAATGCAAAAGGGCAAAACTGGTTGCCAAGTTGCGGTTAACAGAACGTTGGCGGTCATCAATTTATTGCGGCTGTGAGTGCCCCTAACTAATCTGAAGTCAGGCCTATTCGTTTTCGGTATCGGCCCAGTCCACTCTTGCAGCTTCTCTTCCCTAGGTTCCCGCCTCCAGGAGTTTGTCATGTTACGTTTGATGCTCATCGCCGCCATGGGTGTGGCCATCCACTTCACTGCAGCCGAGTCGGCCTCCGCCAGAGGACCTCGCTGCTACCGCAACAGCTACCCGGCCTACCGGTCGTACGCGCCGCGTTACTCGCGATCCTACGACTACGCTCTGCCAGGGTACGAGTACCAGTACTATCGTGGTCGCGTGAACAACGCTGCGGCCTACACGCAGATGTTCGGCATCTAGTGCGTGCCCTGCGGAAGTAGAACAGCAAAAAAATCGGCCGTCGACACCTTCAAGGCGTCGACGGCCGATTGTCGTTTCAAGGCTTTACTTCAGCACGTTGGTGTGGTTCAGAATTCCTCGAATTCTCCAGCACCGGCACCAGCGCCAGCCATTTCCCAATCGTCCTGGGGAGCTTCGTCCACCCAGCCTGCAGCGGCCTGCTGAGGAGCGGGCGCCGGTTGGCTGGGTTTATTGCTGCTCTTGGCCCGCTTGGCAGGTGCGGGTTGTGAGTTCGACGTTGCCACCTTGTCGTGCTTTCGCAGGTTGAACTGAGCGATCGCTTCCTGCAGTCGGCCGCTCTGGCCCGACAGGGCGGTTGCGGTGCCGCTCATCTCTTCGGTTTGCGAAGCGTTGCTTTGCGTGACGTGATCCATTTGAGTCACAGCGCGGTTGATCTGTTCGATCCCAGTGGTTTGCTCCTGAGAGGCAGCCGCGATTTCGGCAACGATGTCCGTCACTCGCTTCACGCTCGTGACAATCTCCTGCAAGGTCTCGCCCGACTTGTTCACCAGGTCGGAACCAGCCTTGACCTTGTCGACCGAGTCCTCGATGAGGCCCTTAATCTCACGAGCCGCCGTAGCGGAGCGTTGAGCCAGGCTGCGAACCTCACCGGCCACCACAGCGAAACCACGTCCCTGCTCGCCGGCTCGTGCGGCTTCCACCGCAGCGTTGAGAGCCAGCAGGTTGGTCTGGAACGCAATCTCATCAATCGTGGTGATGATATCTGCGATCTTGCGCGACGACTTATCAATTTCGTCCATCGCTCGCACGGCATCGGACACCACAGCGCCACCGTTCTCGGCACTCTGCCGCGATCCTCGGGCCAGTTGATTGGCCTGATCGGCGTTGTCGGCGTTTTGCCGTACCGTGGCGGTGATTTGTTCCAGGCTGGCGGCCGTTTCTTCGAGGCTCGAAGCCGATTCCTGGGCACCGCTGGAGAGCGATTCGGAAGCGTATGCCAGTTGGTTGGCTGCATCCGCCACACCGATGGCAACCTCGTCCACTTCTCGAAGCGGCTTCAGCATCCGTCGCACTGCGAAGTACGAAACAACGCCCACGACGAGAGCAACGATAACGCCGGTCAACGTGGCCATCATCGTCATCTGAGACATGCCGGCTTCGATGGCGGACGCGGCCTGACGGAACTCGTCGTTGTAGACCGATACGCCAACCACCCAGTCCCAAGGTTCGAAGAACTCAACCGCAGCAATCTTCAGCCGCGGTGTCTTCTCGTCCTTGTTCTGCCAGTAGTATTCGACAATGGTGGACCCTTCGTTCGCTGGGTCCTTGGCGAGGTCGATGGCTTCGCGAATAAAGTACTTCCCGCTGGAGTCCTGAGCATCGTAGATGTTCTTGCCATCGCTCAATCCGCCCTTGGAGATCAGGTAGGCGCCTTTGTCTTTGCCGCTACCTTGCAGGACGTAAACGTATCCCGAGTCTCCGAGTTCGAGCGACTGCACGTGGTCGCGAATGGCGGTCATCGACGACTGGGGACGTCCATAGAAGACCGCGCCAATGATGTGACCGTCTTCACTGGTGATGGGGGCGTAGCCAGTGCTCCACCAACCATTCACCACGTAAGCCCGACCGAGGAACCGCTCGCCGTTCAACAGGGCGCTAACCACAGGGTCGTGCGATCCATCGGGGTGAACAGCAGGAATGTACGTGCCCACCGCACGTTCTCCGTTGGTCTTCTTCACGCTGGTGCTGATCCGCAGCATGTCGCCAGCTTCGTTGACCCGTTGGAAGATCGTGCAAGCTCCGTCGCTAATCGCGTCGACATCGTCGACGAACAAAGATCGCTCATCAAAGGAGCGATTTTGCCCCAGCCACTCTCCGTCCAGAAGCACTTTGGGCAACTGGACTGTGTGAACCGATTTGTCGAACTGGTTGATCGCGTTCCAGGCAACGGTTTCGTCGGAGAGCGATAGTTCGTGCTTTTCGAATGCATTCTCGGTGCAAGAGAGCACAGAGTTTACGTGTTCCATCTCACCGCGATGCACCAGGTCGAGCGTCTCCACAAGTTGATCGGCCATCCGTAGGCAGGATTCGTGTGCCTTTGCATCCGTGTCCTTGAGTACGATCTCCTGCAGTTTTCCTTGCTGCATCCAGATTACAGCAATCATCAACACGGTGGTGATGATCGTACCAGCAGTAGCCAGTATCAACATCTTCTTTCCGAAACTCATCGTGAGTGTTCCTTTCGTAGGGAGTTGATGGTCTACCGTTTTGAGGGACCGCTGTAGAGCAAGTGCGAACTTGTTGGATCTTGACTTGCCGGCAGAGGCACGGTGGATCAATAATTACTTGTAGTTTGTGGTTAGGTTGGATTTGACTTGGTGGAATTGGTATACCCGAAGTCGCCAGGGCCTAGTGGGTGGTAGGTGAAGCGGTTATCGGGGAGAGGCCCGCGGCAAGTGTCAGCATGCGTTCGGTTACCCTCTCCAGTGGCAGCACATCATCCACGCCGCCTGTGGCAATTGCTTCCTTGGGCATTCCAAATACCACGCAGGTCTCTTCGTTCTGAGCGATCGTTTTTGCGCCTGCCTCATGCATCTGCAGCATCCCTGCGGCGCCGTCGTTGCCCATGCCGGTCAGGATCACTCCAATGGCATTGCGGCCAAGGTGCTTGGCAGCCGAGCGGAACAACACGTCCACCGAAGGGCGATGGCGGTTCACGGGCTCACCGTGGCCCACCCGCACGGAGTAATGCGCACCGCTGCGGCAAACGCCCATGTGCAAGCCGCCGGGGGCGAGCAGGGCGTGCCCGGGGAGTACCCGGTCTCCGTTTTCGGCTTCCTTAACCGAAATCTGGCAAGCGTTGTCCAATCGTTTCGCAAACGCGCGAGTGAATCCGGGTGGCATGTGCTGAACGATCAGCGTGCCGGGCGAGTCGGCTGGCATCGCTGTGAGCACTTCGTGAAGTGCTTCGGTTCCACCGGTCGAGGCGCCGATGCAAATCACCTGGTCGGTACTCTTGATCAGGGCACTAGTACCCATGGAGACGCGACGTTCGACTCGGGGGCTTTGTCGACTGCGGTTGCCCTGGAAGCGAGCTTGTGCACAGGCCTTCACCTTGGTGCGTATCTCATCGGCCAGATCAAAGGTGCCGTCCTGCACGTCCAGCTTCGGCTTGGTAACAAAGTCGACCGCGCCGAGTTCGAGCGCTTTGAGAGTTGTTTCGCAGTTTCTCTCAGTCAGCGACGATACCATCAACACCGGAGTAGGGCGGGCCCTCATCAGCTTTTCCAGGAAGGTCAAGCCGTCCATCTTCGGCATTTCCACATCGAGAGTGATCACGTCAGGATTCAGCGACTTGACTTTGTCTCGCGCCACCAACGGATCGCTCGCCACCCCCACCACTTCGATGTCAGGATCGCTACGGAGAATGTCCGTCAGAATCTGGCGTATCAGCGCCGAATCGTCGACTATGAGGACCTTGATGGACATGGGTTAAGACCTTGGAAGGTTGACACCCGCACCGCGAAGTGGCGAGTGATATCCGTTTCAACTCAGTTATTTGAAGAAGGTGACATCTCCGGTGCTCTGCGCTTTCTGAGCGGAGCTTTGTTTGTAACTGCACTCGCGAGTAGCAATTTCTTGTGCTTTTCTTAGTGTCTTTACCGATACGCGACCGTTGTGTGGCTGGAAGAAGATTCTCAGCGGCTGTTCGCCGCCCAGCTTCTCCGCCGCCAGGGGGATTTCCTCGGTGCTGAGGAATTCGCGGACGAACTTGACGTTCTGCTGGCCAATGCCGCTTAGTTCCTCACTGAAGTTCAATTGCAGCAGGTTGGCGCCGCCAAAGGCCTTGGCCACCAGGCGACCTCGCTCGCCGCCGCTCTTCATGATGTTCGTGATCAACAACTCCATGGCGTGAATGCCATAGCGCGCCGAAACGCCGGCGTCGGCTGATTGGCTGGGCAGCATGAAGTGGTTCATTCCGCCCACGCCGGTTTGTGGGTCGTATAGGCACACGGCCACACACGATCCGAGAACGGTGGTGATCTCTCCCGGCTTGTTCAGCACGTACGTTTGCCCGGCCAGGATGTTGCGGCTTGGCAAATCGGAAACTGGTCGAACCACGGACTTGCGAGGTTGGCTCGCTTTGGGTTTCTGTTGCACTGGCTTGCGCGCGGGTGGCTGGGGCTTGCGGGTAGGTTGCGCCGGGACGGGTTGCGACGCGGTGCGTTGCACCTTCGACGTCGATGCGCGACGCTTGAACACGGTCTTGCCGAGTGACTCAAAGGACTGCACGAGCCAGGGCGAACTCTCCGAGTGCCCGAGCATCAAGTAGCTGTGCTCGCTCAAGTGTTGGCTGAGTCGCTTGAGCAGCCGCTCCTGGGTCGGCTGATCGAAGTAGATGATCACATTCCGGCAGAAGATCACATCGAACAAGGCCTTGTGGGGCCACTCTTCCATGAGGTTGATCTGACGGAAGGTAATCAACTGTTTGGCTTCCGGGCAGACAGTTCCCAGTCCATCGCGATTGCCAATGCCATGCCGGACGTACTTCTTCCTCCACTGCTCGGGCAGCGGGTCGAACTTGCCGATCGGGTACTCGCCCGCCTTAGCGACTCCCAGCACTTCGGTGTTGATGTCGCTTGCCAGGATTCGCACGTCCCACGATTCGTTCTGGGGCAAGTGCTCCAGCAGCGTCATGGCGATCGTGTAGGGTTCGTCTCCTTCGGAGCAGGCGGCGCTCCAGATGCGCAGCTTGCGCGGCGCACCCGACTCGGCACGCCTTCTTGCCTCCGGGATGACGACATCTCGCAGGAAGTCGAAGTGATGCGGTTCGCGCAGAAAGTCCGTCTTGTTCGTTGTCAGGCAGTTGACGAGCATTTGGAGCTCGCTGCCATTGCTGTCTTGCTGATCGAGGTACTCGATGTATTCGGCATAACTCGATAGCTGCAGACTGCGCAAGCGTCGCGCCAACCTCGAGCAAACCAATGCCCGTTTCGTGTCGCTCAACGACACACCACACTCGCGGTAGAGCATCTCCCGCAACGTGCCAAACTCGGCATCGCCAATAGTGTAGAGGTCGTTCGTGTCGCAAGCCGCAGTTGTCATGTAAGTCGTTGCCAGGAAACTTCAGGTGTATGGGAATCCCCCGATGGACCGCTCAGCGTGGTCCATCGGGGGCGACAAAGCTCCGCAATCAAAACTCTTCGAACGCTCCGAACTCGTCGTCGCCAGCACCAACAGCCTGAAGCTCTCGGTCTGCCGGATCATCGAATCCAAACTGCTCGGTTGGCTGCGATGCGGGTGCTGCCGGGGGGGGCGTTGCCGAGCGCTTCGCCGACTTGGCGGGACGCTTGGCCGCCGCTGTCGACTTGCCGTACTTTTCACTGTTCAGGTTGAACTGGTCCACGACATCGCGCAGGTGATTCGCCTGGGCTGACAGCGATTCAGCGGTAGACGAAAGCTCCTCGGTTTGCGACGCAGAGTTCTGTGTAACGTGGTCCATCTGGGTGATGGCACGATTTACTTGCTCGATACCGCTAGCTTGCTCGCGCGACGCAGCGGCGATCTCGCCAACGATGTCCGTCACTCGCTTTACACTGGTGACGATTTCTTCCAGCGTTTCGCCAGATTGGTTCACCAGATCGGAGCCGGCCTCGACCTTGTCGACCGAGTCCTGAATGAGCGACTTGATCTCTTTCGCCGCGCCGGCACTGCGTTGTGCCAGGTTGCGAACTTCACCAGCCACGACGGCAAAGCCTCGTCCCTGCTCGCCCGCTCGAGCCGCTTCCACGGCCGCGTTGAGTGCCAACAGGTTGGTTTGGAAGGCGATCTCATCGATCGTGGTGATAATGTCCGCAATCTTGTTCGAAGCGGAGTTGATATCGCTCATGCTGGTGACAGCACGTTGGGTCACGGTGCCGCCCTTTTCCGCCACATCGCGTGCGCCGGACGAGAGCTGGTTTGCCTGCTGAGCGTTGTCGGCGTTCTGTTGAACCGTGCCGGTAATCTCTTCCAGGCTGGCGGCGGTCTCTTCCAGGCTGCTTGCTTGTTGTTGCGCTCCGCTGGAGAGTTGGTCGGCCGCGGCGGCCAGTTGCTCAGAAGCACCCGCCAGGTAGCGGGCTACCGCGTCCACTTCCAGCAGCGCCCCGATTAGCCAACGTGCAAAGTACCAGCTCGCGATGACCACCACCACGGACGCGACTACTAAGATAGCGACGCTCATGGTCTTGGTGGTGTTGGACGTAGCCAGAGCTTCAGAGCTGGCCACTCGAACAAGTGCATTCCACTTCATGCCAGGGAACCCCAAGGCGCCCTGGGACGGCGCGAATCCAGCAACTTGGTCGATTTCCTTGCGTGCGTGGTAGGACCTGGTCATGCACCCGGTCTCTCCGGCAACCACACGCTCAGCAGCTTCTACGCCCTTATCCGCAAGATTGAACTTACCGATGACGGACATGTCGCGAGCGATTTCAACACGCCCAAGCGTTGATGGATCGCAGTCGACAATCACGTTGCCATGCTTGTCTAACAGGGTAATCTCGGTAGATGCGAGGCCCTGCTTCTCGAGGTCCTTGTAAGTGCTGAGTACAATGTCCTCTACCAAGGCGAATTTGGCGACGTTTCTCCAATAGGCGATTACGTTTCCATGGGCGTCATGCACCGGTGCGGAGAAGCCGAGCGCCAGTCCCTCATCGCTGTAAGACTCTTTGGCAGCCTCGTCGGTGTAGATGTCGGTGACGACAGTTCCTGTGAAACTGCCGTCTTTGTTTTCGTAGAAGCGGCCGGCAACGCAATCGACAAACCAAGGCTCGCTGGAGAAGTTTTTCTTGTAGAGTGCCGAGGTGTCGATCGGATTGCCGGAGTCATCCCTGGTGTTTACGGCAATTAGCTTGCCCTGGGGGTCGACCAACAGCGTGAAGTAGTAAATGTCGTAGGTGTCGACATAGTTGTTCATGACCTGCACAATGGGATTGTCTTCACCTGGCTTGTACCACGACTCTGTATCCCGTACGGCGTGATTTAAGCCAAAGGCTTGAACGTCTCCATATCGTTCGAACAGATTTCGATCGATCTTATCGACCATGTTGGCCGCCACTGTGTAGTAGGTGTTGGCCATGTCATCGGCAGAATTTGTTGCCGATCGCCATGCCATCGCGGCAACGATGCTCAGTGGCACCAGCGCCAAGAACAGGCAAAAGGTGATAAGGATGGTTTTCAGCGATAGCTTCGAGAACATTTTCATGGTTATTATCCTGACTGCCCCGTTCATGACGATTAGCTGCGGCGCCCCACGACACCGCTGTCTTTAGAATCCACTGTTTACCGCCAGTCAGGTTGCAGCCGAGATAGTCGGCGCGAAACCTTAACCGTGTAAACCGTTGAATCTTCTCGCTAGCACTAAGAAGGATGGTTGGAAGTCGACTCGGTCAGAACTTGCGCGGTTACGCAGCTCCTTCGAGCTTCTGAATAGCGTCGTTGTTTACCAGCTTGTCGATGTTCAGTAACAAGACGAGCTTCTCGCCCACCTTGGCCATTCCAGCACAGAACGTCGTGTCGACGTCGCCTCCCACTTCAGGAGCATCTACCACCTCGCCGGCGGGAATGTTCAAGACATCCGAAACGGCGTCGACGATCAGCCCGACCACCTTGTCGCCGATGCTCACAACGATGATCACGGTGAACTGGGTGTACTCTTCGATGTCCATGTCGAAGCGGCTGCGGAGGTCGACAATGGGAACAACCGTGCCACGGAGATTCAGGACGCCCTTCACGTAGGGGGGAGCGTTGGGGATCGGCCGCACAGCGGTGAAGCCCTTGATCTCCTGCACGCGGAGGATGTCGATGCCGTACTCCTCGCCCTGGACCGTAAAAGTCAGGTACTGTTCTCCGTCGGCCGTAAACCCAGCGTCGGGGGCACCGCTCATAGTCATACTATCTGCCATCGTGAACTACTCGCTTTCTTTTTGAGTGGACTCGATAGTCGGTTCGCACGTAGGCGCCCGACCGCACTTAGTAGAGGCATGCAACTTTGCAATGCCTTGAACATCGAGGATGAAAGCCACCTCGCCGTTTCCAAGAATCGTGGCGCCGGCAATACCCGGCACCTTCTCGTAGTTGGTCTCCAGACTCTTCATCACCGCTTGAACTTGCCCCAGCAGCTCGTCCACCAACACCGCCAGGCGGCGGCCGTCGGATTCGACGATCACAACCAACGCACGAGACGGATCAAGTTCTCGAGCCGGGCGGTTGAACACTCGGTGTAACCGTACCAGCGGAATAGTCTCTTCACGCACCTGCACCACTTCGCCACGGCCAACGATCGTTTTCACTTCGTTGCCCTGTGGCCGTACCGATTCGATAACCGATACCAGCGGCAGGATGAACGTTTCTTCTCCCAGGCTGACCGACAGGCCATCGACGATAGCCATGGTCAGCGGCAGCCGCACCCGGAAGACACTTCCCTGTCCTTTGGCGCTTTCGACTTCGATCGATCCATTCAGGGCTTCGATGGCACGTTTCACAACGTCCATTCCCACGCCGCGCCCCGACACGTCGGTCACCACGGCAGCGGTCGAGAAGCCGGGAGCAAACACGAGCATCCACACGTCCGCGTCCGGCATGGTTTCCGCGTCGGCTGGTTGAACGACACCTCGCTCTACGGCCTTCTGCAGGATCTTCTCGCGGTCCAGACCCTTTCCGTCGTCGGTCAGCTCGATGAAGAAGTTGCCGTTTCGCAGGTACGCGCTCAGTACGACATGTCCTTCGGCTGGTTTGCCAGCGGCGGTGCGTTCGTCAGGCATTTCGATGCCGTGGTCCACCGCGTTGCGGACCATGTGCATCAGCGGGTCGCCGAGTTGGTCGACCATCGTCTTGTCCAATTCGGTCTCTTCGCCTTCGACTTCGAACCGAACTTGCTTGCCAAGTTTTCGCGACACATCGCGAACGATCCGATGCATCTTCTGGAACGTGGCCGCGATCGGCACCATCCGTAGCGACAAGCTCATTTCCTGAAGTTCACGGACCGTGCGGCCGAGCTGGGCAACCGATTCCACTTCTGTTTCGCCCTGCAGCTCTGCGACTTCTTGGCGGACCATGGCCTCGCCAATCACGAGTTCGCCGATCATGTCGACGAGTTGATCGAGACGACTGCGATCCACTCGCACCGTTTCTTTCATCTCGTGACCGTGCGACTTTGGCTTGCCCGGCGTACTTGCTTCGGCGGGGTCGGCGCTGCCGCTCGCCGGTGTTGCTTGGGCCGACTCAACGGGCGTGGTGCCTGTTGGTACGGCTGCCGCGGCTTGGTTGGCGGATTCAGTGTTCGCTGCGACCGGAACGGTCTGCCCGGTCGGTTCACCCGTCGCCACTGCCTGCAGGTTGTACATCAGCTGCAGCGCTTTGGTGTCGGCTGGAGGCGATTCTTCGCACTGCAGCATGTTAGGCACGTCGTCGGCCAGTCTTCGCAGGCTGTCCAAGCTGGCCAGCACCAGTTCGAAAGGCTCGCCGGTCAGGCACAACTGGCCTTCGCGGGCCAGGTTCAGCACGTCTTCGGCGGCATGAGCCAGCTCGGTAATCTGAGTGAGCCCCACAAAGCTCGCCACGCCTTTGATGGTATGGAACGCGCGGTAGAGGGCATGTAGCTGCTCCTCGGAAGTCGCGTCGGATTCCATTTGCAGCGCTTGCCGTTCGGCTTCTTCAAGGTGCTCGCGGCAATCACTGAGGAAGTCGCCGATGAGTTCGCTATTCTGCCTCAGCATCTCCATGTTGACCGCCAGGGTCAGCGTTTCATGGCTGGCCGGCTTCGTGGCGGTTGGCTTGTGTTCCTGCTCGGCACTTTGCTTGGGAGCAGCAAACTCTTCCCCTTGGGAAACTGCACCTCCAGCTTCGCGATATTCACGTTGCTGCTGCTCCAGTACCTCGGGGCTTGCAGCCTCGACTTCGATCAATGCTTCGCATAGCGATGGCAGTTCGCGAACCTGCAGATCCAGCAACTTGGCCAAGGAATCGGCGGTAAGGAATCCGCGCGAAATGGCCGTTTCGCCGAAACGCTCTCCATTGGCGGAGCCCCACTCGAGTGTCTCAAACACCTGGTCGACATTCATCGCCCCTTCTCGCAGGGCGAGTTGGCCCACCGGAAGTCGGTTCTTGTACTGCAGGTCCAAGGCTTTCAGCATCTGAGCCGCGGTCACGACCTTCCGCTGGACCAGCCAATCTCCAAACGTCTGCCGGGTGGGAGCCTGCGTCGCCGCTGTAGAGTCCGTCGGCTCGATCACGAGATTGGAGTCGTCGGCGTGAAAGAAGAAAGCTTGTTCGATCTCGTCCTTGGGCGTGTCGGTTACCAGGGTGGCTTCCCAGGCCAGGCAGCACTCGGTTGGATTAAGGTTCTCGAGGTCCGGAAGCTTCTCGTCGTTGAGCCGTACGGTCAGTTCGCCCAATCCATCCAGCTCGCGCCAAATGAGGGTGGGGTCGAGTCCGTTCTGGAAGGCTTCCGGGCCCGGGGCGAAGACGATTCGCCAAGTGGTCGTGGCGACCGACGTATCGCCCTGGGGGGCGGGCTCGCCCGCATGGGCCACCGTGTCCGTCGAGCCACGCTGCGTGAGCACCGCGGTGATCTCGTCGATGCTTTTCTTGGTTTCATCGTCTGGCGCGCTATCCTCCAGCGCTGCCTCGACCAAGGCTCGCAAGCAGTCGACCGAACGCAACATCGCCTCAGACGACTCCGGGTCGTTCTGGATTTCTCCGGCTCGAAGCTTGTCGAGGTGATTTTCCAACGAATGGGAGAATCCCGCGACGGCATCGACGCCGAACGTGGCGGCTCCGCCTTTGATGGAGTGAATTCCACGAAAAACCTGGTCGAGCAACCCCGTATCTTCGGGATGGTCTTCCAGCCCGAGCAGCCCGGCCTCTACTTCGGCCAGATGCTCGTAGGTTTCTTCGAAGAAAATCTCTCGATAGTTCTTTACATTCGTAGACACAGCACGAACTCCTTAGGCAACGATGCGAGAGACAACATTGATCAACTGTGGCGGGTTGAAGGGCTTCACCATCCACCCCGTGGCGCCGGCCTGTCGCCCCCGATTCTTCATCTCGACGGTATCTTCGGTGGTCAGAATCAGAATCGGAACATGTTTCAGTTCTGGTTGGGTGCGCAGTTGCTTCACCAGGGAAATGCCGTCCAGCATCGGCATGTTGACGTCGGTGATTACGAAGTCGACCGAATTCTTGGTTACCGTCTCGAGCGCCTCCTGCCCGTTGCAGGATTGCAGGACTGTGTAGCCTGCTTCTTCAAGCGTTTCGCAGACAAGTCCACGCAACGAGCGCGAGTCATCAACAACTAGGGCTGTCTTGGACATGATCGGATCGCGATTCCAAATGTGTGTAGGATTGTGGAAGCTGATAGACGGCCGCTGACGCTTCAGGTGCTCGCTACCCCAACTGCACCGGTCCGCAGTAGATGCGACTCCAATGCGGGCGAAGCGTTGCTGACCTGAAAGCAATCAGCGCCGCCGGGCCAGCTGCGCTGTGCCACCAGCAATAACTGACAGACGGAACCATCCAGGTGCGTCGCATCTTTGCAGTCGACGCGAACGGACACGTTTGCATCGGCAAGTTCTTTCAGCACTGTGTGCAACTCGGAAACCGAAACAATGCCGACGTCGCCTTTCAACGAAACACGAGTCGGTTGTTTGCTGTTGCGCTTCACACTGATTGTTTTCGGCATGGGATATCCTCGTGCGAGTAACTGTGCCTCGGAGTCTTTAATGGACGGTGCGCAGAGCACACCATCTCCGATGCTTCTAGAAAGTAGGTCACGCAAAACGCGCGCTACTCGGCCATCCGCTTTTGCGAATGGCGACAAATCATCTGCACGAAGGCGTGTGTTTAACCACCTTTACAAGCGACTTGCCGTATCACCCATATGCCACCTATGAAATTGCAATTTGCAATTCCCGGGGTTTGAGCCAGTTTCCACCGCCCAGCGCGGTCCGAGGAGCGGCTAGAGCGCTGCGACGCGCTGCGAAGAGGCCATTCCGAACGTGCCTGAGACGTTGGAACAACCGGTACAGAATGAAAATTGGCAGTGCAAAAAATTTGCGCGCAGGAGCCTCTCTTTGCCGACTCGTTGCTGCGCTGGAACCTAGGCGATCGAACGTTAGAAGTTGTCGGCCGATCGATAGGCAGCGATTAGGGCTCGGTCGCCTTCTTTCCCTGGAAGGCTCTTGCCATGCTCCATGCCCATGATGCCATCGAATTTCTTGGAGTGGATGTGCTTGAACACGTTCCGGTAGTTGATCTCGCCGGTACCGGGCTCTTTGCGCCCAGGGTTGTCGCCGCACTGGAAGTAACCAATCTCGCTCCACGCCATGTCGATGTTGGGGATCAGATTGCCTTCCTGAATCTGCTGATGGTAGATGTCGAACAGGATCTTGCAGCTGGGGCTATTCACTGCGCGGCAGATCTCGTACGCCTGGGGAATCTTGTGCAGGAACAAGCCTTGGTGGTCTTTCCACCAGTTGAGTGGTTCGAGCACCATCACCAATCCGTGGGGTTCCAGCACTTCGGAGCATTCGCGCAGCAGGTCGATGCAGTTGGCAGTTTGGTAGCCCCATTCAGCGTTTGTCACATAGCCGTCCGGCACGACGGTCATCCATTTGGCGTTGACGCGTTTGGCGACCTCCACGCTGTCTTTGATGTCCTGCACCACTTGAGCGCGGGCATTCTTGTCCTTGGTCACGAAGGCTTTGCCGCCGAAGTTGCCGTGGGCGACGAACACGCCCATCTTCATGCCAAGCTGTTCCATGGTCTTGGCGATCTTCTCCTGCAACTCGACCGGTTTGCCCTTCATGCCGTTGTCTTCCCAGGCGGTGAAGCCCTGGTCGGCGGCAAACTTCAGTTGGTCGATGGGATCGCCGCCTGCAAGGTTGCCGAACAACCCGAAGTGCGGCGCATAGTGCAGCTTGAATTTGCCCTGAGAGGTCGATTCGTCGCTCGCTGGCTGGGCTTCCGCCGCCCCGTGAGCAAGCACACCGGCACCAACCGCAGCCGAAGTGGTAAGAAAGTCGCGTCGTTTCATCGCCCAATTCCTCAATGAGTGCAAAATCAACAGGCACTCATTCTACACGAACCGATCGCTTGGTGCGCGTGAAGGCGAATTGGCGTCCAATTAGGCGTTGCGTGGCCAAGGGCCGGTGATGGCCAGGGTCATGCCCTTGTGCTGCAGATTGACGAACAGGGTAGTGCCGTCGGGCGAGAACGTGGCGCCGGAGAACTCGGTGTGCACGTGATTGTGGGCGAACGTGTAGCAGCCACCCTCTGGCGTGACGCCCACCAGCCGAATCTCCTGGCCGTCGCGGTCTTCGCACACGATCAGGTCGCCCCAGGGTGCCGAGGTCAGGTTGTCGGCATTGGCCACCAGGTTCGAGTCGTTCGGCTCGACGAACAGCTCCAGCATGCCGCGGTCGGAGACCTCGCCCGGCATTCCTTCGGAATGGCTGGGCGTGTACTTCCAGATCTGGCCCAGTTCGGTAGAGCCGCCGTTGGTGCAGGCGAAGTAGATCTCGCCCTCGGAGTACCACATGCCTTCGCCACGGGCGAAGCGAGCGGCCCCGGCGTCGAAGCCGCGTAAACGCAGGTCGTCGTCAGGCGATTCGACGTTGTCCAAGTCAATCCATCGCACCGCGTGACGCAGACCGGGCGTGATAGTTGTTTCGCCGTTCCAGTTGCGCGTGTCGGCGCTCGACAGATGAACCAAGGCCAGCGCCTGAAGCTTGCCGCCGGCCGCCAAGTCGCCAGGGCGGTGGGGCAGGAAGCGATAGATCAGCCCATCGTCCAGGTCTTCGGTTTGATAAACGATGCCGGTGTGAGGATCCTCGGCCACTGCCTCGTGCCGAAAGCGTCCCATGTCCCGTAGTGGGATCGCCGGAGCAAGTCGAATGTCGGCCGTAGCAGGCACTTCGAAGTTGTAGCCGTGATTTTGCTGGCAGTAGATCTCAGGACCATCGTCCACCTTGTTCTTGCCCACCGTGTCGCAAGCTTCCTCGCAGGTAATCCAGGTGCCGCGCGGTGTGGGCCCACCGGCGCAATTGCGGATGGTGCCAGCGAGGCTCAGGTACTGGCGAATCACGCGCTGGTTGCGAGTGTCGTACACCACGGTCGTGGTGCCGCCGTTGCATGGCTTGCCTTCTTCCCCCAGATCGTAGAGCAGATCGGTGTCCACTTTGTTCAGCAGTTCGGCGCCCCAACCGAAGGGCCCCGCCTGTCGTGGTTCGATCTCATGATTGCGTACCAGCAACGTCAAGCCGTTCGGTCCGGCAAAGGTCGCCATGCCATCGGGCTTGTCTGGCACCACCAGACCGTCGTCCATTTGGTCGCCCGCGTGCGAAATCACACGGTACGAAAAACCAGTTGGCAAGCTCAGGATGTTATGCGGGTCGGCAACGATCCGTCCAAACCGATTACCGTTACTGTTGGCCAATGGCTCACCAGCCGCAACGAATTGCCTTAGGCCGCTCATGCCCACGGCGAACACGGCGGAAGACTTGAGAAAGGTGCGACGGCTGGCTGACATGAGTGAATGTCCATCGAAGGGAGTAGCTATGCAGGGACGGGAAACGTCGCCTGCGAGAGGAATCCAAGCCCATAAGCTACACCCCTTGCCGCAGCGATCAATTGTCCTTCATCAATTCTTAATCAAAGACATCTACCATCAGCAGATTCAGGAAGGCAATCTGATCCCCAACATCGACATGGCGTGGAGCGAGATTGGTTACTTCCAGTGCGGCGACAACCCTGGGCGCAAAGAGCCCGGTACCGGCGAGATCAACTACCGGAACGTGTTCAAGCACATCCACTCCAAGAAATTCGATGGCATCATGGGCATGGAGCATGGCAAGAGCCTTCCAGGGAAAGAAGGCGACCGAGCCCTAATCGCTGCCTATCGATCGGCCGACAACTTCTAACGTTCGATCGCCTAGGTTCCAGCGCAGCAACGAGTCGGCAAAGAGAGGCTCCTGCGCGCAAATTTTTTGCACTGCCAATTTTCATTCTGTACCGGTTGTTCCAACGTCTCAGGCACGTTCGGAATGGCCTCTTCGCAGCGCGTCGCAGCGCTCTAGCCGCTCCTCGGACCGCGCTGGGCGGTGGAAACTGGCTCAAACCCCGGGAATTGCAAATTGCAATTTCATAGGTGGCATATGGGTGATACGGCAAGTCGCTTGTAAAGGTGGTTAAACACACGCCTTCGTGCAGATGATTTGTCGCCATTCGCAAAAGCGGATGGCCGAGTAGCGCGCGTTTTGCGTGACCTACTTTCTAGAAGCATCGGAGATGGTGTGCTCTGCGGAGCGGAGCGTTTTTCTGCTCCTGGATTGCGGGCGACGTCATTTGATCTATCTGTCGCAAATCTCCCAGTGTGGCGTCAGCGGGTTTCCGGAACCCCGCACATCCAACTTTTTTCCGGTGGGGATATGTACCGAAGGTTGTAAAGATGTCGAGAGAGACAACTCGTTTGGTAGCAGGGACTTCCTGCCGCCCCGTGTGCTCTGATCAGCCGCTCTAAAGGCGGTCAGCGAAGCTCCCAAGCTTGGATGTTCGGTAAACCCATCCCAGTTTACCCCTTGAACCGAGCTATCCGAGCGGCGATATTTTCTGCAACTGTTAGTTGCGCAGTCGGCGTCTTGGTTTGCCGGCGACTGCCACCCAGTCCCGCCCCGAATCCCGCCCCCATTAGCCCACCTGCTGGAACTATCCTCATTCGACTTGGTGTTTCGCTCGTTTATTCGCGCAACCCAATCAGTGAGGACGAATGACGCGAAGTTCGTTGACCTGAAGAGCCTTTCTTACGGCTCGCATCGCACTCCCAGGGTCTCGTGGATCCTGCACCCGTGCACTGCGATTCGTCAGACGGCAGGGAACAGCAAAAGGAGTAATTCATGCTGAAGTCACTTACCATTTTCACCGCCATCCTAGGTCTTACGGTTGTTAATGCCTCGGCTGCTGAGTGGCAAAGCGATTACGCAGCTGCGCTCAAGCAGAATCGCGCCGACGACCGTCCCATGCTGATGGTCATCGATCACCCCGGCGTGGCTGAGAAGAGCCTGTCGGACGAAGTGATCAACAACGACGCCGAAGGCGCGTTGGCCGATTACGACCTGTGCCGCGTGGATGCTTCCACCAAGTACGGTGCCAAGGTTGCCGACGCGTTCGGCGCCAAAGCGTTTCCTTACGTGGCTTGCATCGACAAGTCGGGCAAGGTGATCCTGCAATCGGCTTCTGGTGAGATCACCACCGATCAATGGACCACGATGGTCTCCAAGAACCGCACTGGCGAAAAGCCCGTGCGTCACGTGGTCGCCAAGCCGGTTGTGCGTAGCACCCCTGTTAGCACCCAGAGCTACCAGCCCTACACGCCGCAAGCTCGCCCCTACTGCGCGAAGTGCCAACGTGGCTACTAAGCCAAACGGCGCGAATTGAAAACCTAACGACAAGCGGCCCGGGCAGCAGTGTCCGGGCCGCTTTCGTTTTTAGAGGGGTGACGTGTTGTTCAAACGGGGCGTTCCAGCCCTGGGTACACGTCGAGGTTCAAGTCTTCAAACTTTCCGGCCTTGAGTCGTTCGATGGCAATCGCGCCCATCACCGCGTTGTCGGTGCAGAGGCTCATCGGTGGGATGTGCAGTTCGTAGCCCTGTTCGCTAGAAGATTGCTGCAGCCGCTCGCGCAAGCGGGTGTTGGCCGCCACGCCGCCGCCGACGCACAGTGTCTTGTAGCCTGTTTGCTGCAGGGCCAGTTCGGCCTTCGCCACCAGGCAATCGACCACTGCTTCCTGGAAGCCGGCCGCCACGTCGGCAATGGTCTGTTCGTCGAGTTCGGCAGCGTCGGTCAGTTTCCCCGTGCCATGTACCTGGTACCGCACGGCCGTCTTCAGGCCGCTGAAGCTGAAGTCGAGCCGCGTGCGATCGTCGACCAGCGGTCGCGGGAAACGAAATCGCTTGGGATCGCCCGCAGTGGCCGCTTTGCCGATGGAGGGACCGCCAGGGTAGGGCAGGCCGAGCAGGCTGGCCACCTTGTCGAACGCTTCGCCGGCCGCGTCGTCGATGGTTCCGCCCAGTAGCTCGAAATCGGTGGGGCCGTCGCAGCGATAGAGGTTCGAGTGACCGCCGCTGACAATCATGCCGATGCAGGGGAACACGTCACGCCCGCTCGCCAGCCGGCACGCGTACACATGGGCCTGCAGGTGATTCACAGCCAAGAGCGGAATGTCGAGCGCCAGGCAGAGCGACTTGGCGGCCGTGAGTCCCACCAACAGCGATCCAGCCAGGCCCGGCGTGTTGGCGACCGCCACCGCGTCGATGTCGCCGAGCGTGAGTTCCGCCTTGCGAAGCGTCTGGTCGATCACCGGCAGGATCTTCTCCACGTGCGCCCGCGAAGCTATCTCCGGCACGACGCCGCCGAACTGTTGATGCAGGTTCTCTTGCGACGCCACGACCGAGGAAAGCACTTCCAACTCGTCGGTAATCACCGCAGCTGCGGTTTCGTCGCACGTGGTTTCGATGGTCAGTAGATGCACGTGTCACATGGCAGGTAGAAGGTCGGAAGCATAAGGACAAGTACCGCCGCGCTTGCGCGTTCGCGGTACCGACCAGCCATCATACCAACCTGCCGGTGCCTCTTACACCTTCCGCCGACGGATGACCCGGGCGATCCAATCGGCCAAGTCGTCGAAGAACACCGAGGGATCGGGTTCGAACTCCAGGGTGTGCGCGGCCGTCTGGTACTCCAGCAGCGTTTTGTCCTGCGAGGCAAGCTCAGTCAGGTAACGCCGCGTGCGTGGGTTCTTCACCATCCGGTCCCGCCCCGCCAGCACCAGTAGGGCCGGTGTGTGGATGAACCGTGGCGACTGGCGGCTGCAGCGAGTCATCTTATGGTCCTCGCGAGCGAACCGCAGCGTAATCTCGCGAAGCGTGAGCGGATCGTCGCGCACGAACTTCTGCCACTTGTCCGAGTTGGTGAACAGCGCGGGGTCTTCCAGCGGGATGGTGACGCGCCGCTCGTTGATGCCGAGCGTGCCGGAGGCCTTCATGGCCGAGCGTTTCGCCAAACCGGGCTGTTGCTCCGCGTAGATGCCGGGGCACAGCATGCCGAAGCCGGCCAGCAAGTCGGGTCGCTCGCGGGCGATCACCGGGGCAATCTTGCCTCCCCAACTGATGCCCAAGAGCACCACCGGACCATGCTTCTTGCGCTGTTCGCACACGCTGACGATGTCGTCGACCCAGGTCCGCCAGGTGTCGACGTCGCCGCGCTGGTCCATGTTCAAGCCGGAGCCGCGCCGGTCGAGCGCGTAGACATCGAACCCGCGACTGGCGAGGTACTCGGCGCTCGCGGCGTACCAGCCGGAGTGGCTGATGATGCCATGCAGCAGCACCACGCTGCCCAGCGGCTCGAACGACGGCTCGAAATGCCGCAGCGCGAGCTTGCTGCCGTTCGGCGCGGTGTAGGTTTCGATATTGGCGGGCTGGGAAGACATAGCGGAAAAGTGTAGCTCACAGAGGCCACGCCTGGAAATTGGATCGCGCCAGATTTAGCGGATAGTGGAAGTCTAATTCCGGCTGCACGGGTCGTGGCGCTAGAACTCAACCTCGCACTGGCCGCGAATCGCCTGGCGAGACGCGTCCAAGTCGAGCGTCACGCCCAGCCCGGGCTCTGAGAGCCTCGGTGCACGGCCTCCGTAGCCAAATGTCAGGTCGGGCGTGGTCGGCACCTGGGCGAGCACGTGGTGGTCGTACGAGCCTTCCAGGTAGCGGATGCCGCCCAGCGTGCAAGCCAGATGACGCCCAGCGGCCGAGAGGATGCCGGTCTCGCCTGGGTGGCAGCCGAGTTGGTAACTGAGCCCGTGCTCGTGGGCCAGGGCGGCCAGGCGCAGCGAGTTGAGCACCCCGCCGCACTTCGAAATGCGGATGTTGAATAGGTCGCATGCGGAAAGGCGAATGGCTTCCTTGGCGTCCTGAAGACTCGTCAGCGATTCGTCGAGCATGATTGGCGTGTCGATCTTGCCGCGCAGCTCCGCCAAAGCCGAGAGGTCTTCGTGCGGTAGCGGCTGCTCGATGCACGTCACGCCGAACGGGCGTAGAGCCTCTTCGCGCGTCACGAGGTTTTCCGCTCGCCACGCTTCGTTGGCGTCGACGCGCAAGTCGACCCGCGGGCCGATCCAGCGACGGATCACGCGCATTCGCCGAGTATCCGACTCAGCATCCGCACCGACCTTCACCTTGCACTGCGCGAAGCCATACACGCGCATCTTCAGGGCCGACCGCCAGAGCTTGCGACCATGCTCGGCGTCGATGGTGGTGCTGTACTGCACCTGGTCGCGTGGGGCAAGCAGAGTCGTCCTCTGGGAGTGTTCCGACGAGGCGTAGCTCGTCGGCTGTTCTTCTTGGGAAAGCGATGTCGCGCTTAGGAAGGTCTCGATCGCGCGGCTCACGGGTTCGGCGAACACTTTGCCGTAAGCGTCCAGCAGGCTCAGCTCGACTGCCGCGCGGAGCGAGTTGCCGTGGCAGTCGCGGGGGTCGTCGATCATCGCGGCTGGCTGGAAGCGGTCGCACAGTGCGAGTACGTCCTGCCAGGTGGAAGCGTCGTCGGCCAGTTGTTCCGCAGCGGGCGTGGCGGTCAACTGTGCGAGCGCGCCTTCGGCGGTCTCGCCGGTCACGTAGTCCCGCGGCACTCCTTCGCCCCAGCCGAAGGTGCCATCGGCAAGCTCCGTGCGGACGACAATGTTGTCGCTGTAGTGCCGCTCGGCCGACGCGTGGCGAAACGGCTTTCGCAGCGATACACGCAGGACGTAGGCCGACAGTTTGCGAACTTGCATGAGTGGGCGGCAAGGCGGAGAGGTTAAGTGGCGGCCGCGGCCTCGTCGGGCGTCTGCTTGCCGATCAGATCATCAAGGGCTTCGAGGATGCCTTCGCGGAAGTCGACCTGGGGCTCGTAGCCGAGCACCTTCTTTGCTTTGGCGATGGAGTAGTCGAGGTTGAGCGTCATGAACTTGATCCGCGCCTGCGTCAGTAGCGGCGCCTCGGTGGCGCCGCGGCGTTTGGCGAACCGTTCGATCGGGCCGACCAGGATCCGAGCGAGCCACTCAGGCACGTGCTTGGGATGCGGTTTGCCCAGGTAATCGGCGATCGTGTTGATGTACTCCTCGCGTGTCACCAGTCGCTCGTCGCGGATGTTGAACGTCTCGCCGATCGCGGCTTCGTTGTCGATGGCCAGCAGCACCGCGTCGGCCAGATTGCCCACGTAGGTGTTGTTCAGGAGCTTGTCGCCAGGGCCGATGAACTTCATCGAGCCGTCTTCCAGCTTCTCGATCACTCGCGGGATGGAGTGCCGCTCGCCGGGGCCGTAGATGAAGCCAGGCCGCAGGATCACCGCCCGCAGTCCCTGCTCCTCGATGTGCTGACGGAGAAGCACTTCGGCTTCCGCCTTGGTGCGTGTGTAGCCGTCGAGCCCGGTAAGGCTGGGAGGTGTCGACTCGTCGGTGCCGTAGTGGTGGCGGGCCGGATAGACACCGAGCGAGCTGATTTGAATCCAGCGTTCGAGCTTGCCAGTTCGCATGGCCGCATTGAGCAGGTGCTCGAGCGCGGCTACGTTGATCGCGCGGTACTTTTCGGCGGGGCCCCAGTCGCCAATGTGTGCGGCCGCGTGTACCACGACTTCCGCATCCTGCACCGCGCCGGGCAGCGACTCGACGTCGGCCAGGTCGCCTTCGACCAGCTCGACGCCCATCTGTTGGAGAACGTCGCGGTTGGAATCGCGGCGGACCATCGCTTGCACACGATATCCGGCATCGCGCAGCTTGCGGGCGACGCACGTGCCTACCAGTCCGGTGGCACCGGTGACGAGAACCGTTTTTCCAGGCACGATGGGTGCTCCTTCTCCGCCGCGCTGAACGAAGCGCGCGGCCTCCGCACTTTACGAGGCGGCGCGGGCGGATGTGATAGGCTGGGTGGGCACTGGCAACTTTTCGACGAATTCCATGTCGCCTACCAGCAGTGGCTGTTTGAATTCTTCGAAGTTACCCCGCGCGCGGCTGCGCTCGGCACGAAGTTCCGCCCAGGTGCCGGAGGGGATTTCGTGCACGGCGAGCGGCTCAATCCGACCGCTGCGACACTTGTCCGCGTACTCCTCGTTCACTTCCGCCAGGTTCTGTTGCACGCGCTGGGCCAGCGGCATTGCCGACTGCAGGTGTTGGGGCGACTCCAGCAACAGCACGTATCGAGGTTTGACTCCCATGGTGGGCGCCAGCGTAAACGTGCAGGGCGGCAAGCCCAACTGCTCGAAGCTCTTGGTGACCGCCATGACCACCTGATGCTCGCTGATCTTCTCGCCGGTGATGCTGGAGAAGTGCCGGCCCTTGTTCAGGAACCGCAGAATCGGCACGTCGCCAACGAAACCGGTGCAACGGAGCATGTCGTGAATGTCGTAGCGGTACAAACCGCCGGACGTGGTGAGCAGGATGAAGTAATCGCGACCTTCTTCCAACTCGTGCGCTTCGAGCACCGTGGGATCGGGATCGCCATGCTCCTCAGCCGGGATGAACTCGTAGAAGTGGCTCTCGTAGTCCAGCAATCCGTCGGGAGTATGGTCGGCCAAGGGGATCGACATCCGTCCTTCGCTGGCCGAGATGCCGTGGTCGCGGATGGTGACGTCGCCGTAGTACTCTTCGAGCTGCGGCAGATAAACACCCACCGACCCGCCCGTCCACGTGGCGATCACTCGCATATTCGGCCAGAAGTCTCGTGGCAGCAGCGCGCCGCGTGACTCGAGCATCTTCTCGAGTTGCTTCGCACGCTTCGGATTCGGCCGCAGTCGACTCCGCAGTTGATCGATCACTTCGGGTGGCACGGAGTACGCCGAGTTGATGCCGCCATCGTGGATGTCGCGAATCAACGCATCGGCTTCGTTGCTCGCCCGGCGGGCGAATTCGACGAACGTGCTGGGGTTGGCCGTGATGAGCAAGCCTACGTTGTCGCTGGCCATGCCGAGTCTCAACGACGTGTAATGTTTGGCTGCGAAGTCGCGAATCTTGATCACGCTTGGTGGCAGGGCGAAGATCCGCTTCATGTAGAACGGACGACTGGTGGCTGCCAGCCCGCTGATGTTGCCGCACGGCGCGCCGCTGGGCGTGTCTTCCAGTTGCCAATCGCTGGAGAGTTGCAGCGATTGCCGACGCAACAAGTCCTGATGGTCGCGGTACACGCCGGTGCCCCACAGTTGCCAACTGCGGCGGTACTCCTGATAGAACAGGTCGGTGACCGGCAAGCGCTTGGGTTCGCTGGTGGTGCCAGAAGTCATGGCGAACATCAGCACTCGGGTCTTGGGAGCGAACATCGCTTCGACGTTGCCCTGCATGACCTTTTCGATGAACGGGCGATAGTCTTCGTACCCGGTGATCGGGATCTGTCGCCGGAAGCTGGCGACGTCGTGCACCGAAGAGAACCCGTACCGTTTGCCGAACTCGCTATTGGCTGTGCGACCGACCTTCTCCAGCAAGCGCTCGAGTTGTGTAGCACGTCCCCGCTGCGCGCCGGCAACAAAGCGATTCACTTGACTGCACTTATAGCGCAGGATGGCCTCACGAATAGGGGCTTGCATTGCCAGCAGGTTCATGATGAATGGTGGCGGACGCTGTCGCCATCGTTGCGATTTCTAGGTTGCTGTCAACTTCGTGATACGATCAATGACGTCCTGTCTGGAAAAAAACGTGTCGCCCGGCCTCTCTTCTAGCTCGTGGGTCATCGCCACGATCTCTGCATTGACTGGCGCTTGAGTGCCCACCGAACTCGCCAAGCGGACTATCTGGCCATTGATGTGCTCAACCTCCGTAGGCTTTCCCCGTTGCAGATCCTGGTATAGGGAAAATACGATGGGCGATCTCTCGAATTTCCCCTTAATCGCCATCTGTACCATCTTGCCTAGTATCGGCATTTTGAGTGCTAGCATCAAGTTTTCTATCCGCGAAAGATCTGATCTTCCGGGAATCTTCTCGATTTCGATTCCCGCAGCGGCCAAAACTCGCTTGCACTCCTGGACTATTAGCAATCCCACGCCCTCCCGCCAAGGTCGATAGCAGAGCGCTTCGGTGATGAAATTCGATGCAGATAGGCAAGATGCGTACCCTAGGGCGTTGATGATCAACTTGTTGTAGCGGACGCCCAGGATGTTCGTTTGGGCGTCGAAATCGAGCCCCGGCACGTCGATGCGGCGCAACAGATCGACCACTTGTTGCGCCCCAGCGGTGCTGGACGAGCCGATTGCCGGGCCGAATAGTGTGCATCCATCGAGTTGCATGCTGACGCGTCCTGGCGCCAACACGGCCATGTTGGTGGTGGTCATGCCCATCACCAGCCGATCGACTGGTACGAAGCCGTCGTACTGGTGATCGTTGATGCCGTTCTGGATCGAGACAACCAGCGCGTCGCCGAGCGCCTCGCCCGCTTGCTCCAACGCAGGCTTCGTGGCTTGTGACTTGACGGTCACGAACACGATGTCCGACCCCACCACGTCTTGCGGGTCGTACGACCACGCGATCGGCACGCGCTCTTCGCCCCACGGGCCGACGATCTCGATCTCGCCGCGCTCGGCCACGGCTTCGCCGTGAGCGCCGCGGACGACCACCAGCACATCGAGTTCCGGCGCGTGCTTGCGCAACAAGGCGGCGAACATCGAGCCGATGGCACCGGCACCCAGGAAGCTAACTTTCATGGCGAACAGGACCTTGGCGATTCAAACCCTGGCATGGACATCGAGGGACATCCCACGCATCGGCCGAATCACGATTCGCCCGCCAGCATTTTGTCCATATGCTTTTCGGTGGTGCCGATTTCTTCCGCGGTGGAGCGACGAATCTCCGAGGTCTCGCGCTGGCTCAAGTCGCCACGCAGATAGGTGTGCGAAGGCTTTGACAGCACATCTAGCACGGTGGGGTACTCGTCGCCCATGTGGCCTTTGAACATGAACCCATCGCAAATCACCACGTTATCGCGATACGGCGGGTAGCGCATCATCAGGTTGTGAGCTTCCCGCATCTTGTGCCACGGAATGGTCGGGAACATGTGATGCAGCACGTGATTCCATTCGCCAAACGGGAAGAAGATCTCCCGCTCGAGCCATAGCCCTTCGTACACGCGGCTGTTGGTGTAGTCGCCGTTGTCGGGGAAGTTGCCGTGATGGGCGATCTCGCGGAGGAAGAGCGATGCAGGGTAAACCGTGATCAGCGGCACCAACCAGAACACAAAGTAGTAAAGCCACAAGTTGAAGTACGCCAGCACTGCGACCAGCGTGCCGTAGTACGCCAGACGCAAGAGCTTTAGCGCGCGCGGCGACAGCGGGCTGCGGTCCTGGATGTTGTCTTCTTCCTTCATGAACGTGACGTACTCGGCACGACCCTTCAGGTAGCTGAACGCCTTGTGGGGCGAGAACTGCAGGAGCACGTACTCCCACAGGAATCGCCACCTGGTGAGCGGAAACTCGCGCGGGTGATGCTTGAGCAAGCGGAGCAGATCGGGGTCGTGCTCCAGGTCGTTCACGTTGCGATGATGCCCCCAGTGGCCGATGCGGTAGTTGCCCACCTTGCCGAAGAACGGAAACACCACCAACAAATTGGCCATCACGTCGTTCAGCAGCCGGTTCTTGAACAGCAGGTAGTGGCTCGATTCGTGCACCAGCGTGGCCAAGCGGGTCTGCGACCAGAATCCGATCAGAAACACCGTGACCGCGTAGATCGGCACTTGCCATCCCCACGACCAGCCAGCCGCCGCGAGACTGCGGATGGACCACAGACAACCGGCGACAATCGCCGCATAGACCGCGTACTCCCGCACCAGTACAAACCAGTTAGTATAGTTGTCGGGTGCGCACAGCTTGCGAATCGCCGCGTACATCTCGCGGCGAGTCAGTTCGGGAGCGGAGTCAGAAGTGGTCATGGTGGGGGCTCGCAGGACCAAGGGGAGAACCCGTTAAAATATATAAAGTGGATGCCCTGGGCAAGACTTTCTGTCCATTCGGGTGGTATGTTCTCTCCAGGAGCAAATCGGCCAAACTCAACCTCAATTCTGCTTTCCAGGGCACGAATCGCTGTCAGACCTCAATATCGGTAGCTTTTTGGTCGATGCCAAGAATTCCTTCGATTTCGGTAGCTAAACATGGCTCAGAGCGACAATTCCACTCCACCGCCACTCAAAATCCTCATGACCGAGGGCACGAGCCTCTCGGCCCGACAGTCATTGTACGCGCTGGGTGGGCGGCATGTCATCGATGTGATCGATCCTGACCGGCTGTGTCAGTGTAAGTTCTCGCGGTTTGTACGACGATTTCGCATCTCGCCGCACTACGCCAAAAATCCGGGCGAGTTCCTGCACTTCCTGGCCGACATGGTGCGGAACGAGCAGTACGACGTTGTGTTGCCCACTCACGAGCAAGTGTACCTGCTTAGCAAGTTTCGCGACGTCGTGGGCGAAGCGGCCGGCATCGCCTTGCCGCACTTCGACGCCATGCGCAGCATGCAGGACAAGGCCGAGTTCACCCGCACGCTCGAGTCGCTCGGTTTGCCCTACCCGCAGACTTCGTTCGCCACGACCGAGGCCGATCTGGCTCACAACTGGAGTTATCCTTTCTATCTGAAGTTGGCCCACAGCACGGCGGGGCTGGGGGTGTTTCACATTGCCGACGAGGACGACCTCGCCAAGCGAATCGAGCTACTGCGTGCCGATGGCAATCTGGATGGCTCGGTCGAGATGCTCGTGCAGCAACCCGCCAAGGGTAACCAGGCCACCGTGCAGGCGGTGTTCGATCACGGTCGGATGATCGGCAGCCACATGTTCGACGCCCGGCGGTTGGGCGTCGGCGGTATGTCGGCCGCGCGGACCGGTGCCGACCACCCGGTGGTCCGCGAGCACGTCGAGCGACTTGGTTCGCACCTGCAGTGGCACGGCGCCATGTTCATCGACTACTTCTACGACTACGAAACCGAACGGCCCGAGTACATCGAGTGCAATCCTCGCGTCGGCGAAACGGTGAACGCCTGGCTGTCCGGCGTCAACCTTCCCGAGCAACTCGTGCGACTGTCGGCCGGCGAGTCGGTCGAGGTGCTCGCGCCCGCTCCTGCTGGGCAGCGGACCCAAAGCTTCTTCATGATCCTGCTCTCCATGGCGTACAACGGCGCAACGCGCCGCGAGCTGCTCAAGGAGATCGTTCAGTTCCGCTTGCGCCGAGGCTTGTACGAGGATAGCCAGGATGAACTGACCCGCCCACGCGACGATTACATGAGCATGATCCCCATGTGGGGCGTCGCGCTGCAGCTATTGTTCTCGCCGCGGCAATCGAAAAAGATCGTCGCCAAAACGGTCGATAACTACTCGCTTCCGCGCACGGCGACCCAAGCGATGGAACAGCTCGACATCGAACCGTTCCGCAAGGTGTTCGCCGGCGCGAGTGCGACTTAGGCTCAAACCTCGAATTCGGCCGCCCACTCGCCTGTGCGATAGGTGCGGTGCACCAACTGCTGGGCCGCCTCGGAGGAAACCTGCTTGACTTTGCCGGTCTTCGCGTCGACCTCGATGCGGCCAGCCGGCGTCGGGGTGGTGCCGT
This sequence comes from Aeoliella sp., assembly GCF_965227375.1. NCBI lineage: Bacteria > Pseudomonadati > Planctomycetota > Planctomycetia > Pirellulales > Lacipirellulaceae > Aeoliella > Aeoliella sp. Next base: position 4,249,106 of record NZ_CBDDFX010000002.1, on the reverse strand, counting down.
CGCTCTTCTTTTCCACTTGCGCCAGGTAGCCGTCCATCAGGTCCGACCAATGGCCGGTGGAATCGCTTACCGATTGGCCACCGCTGGTTTCGCCTTCGAGCGCGGCGATGCTCGCCAGGTGGCACCATGCCGTGGAGATATGGCCCAGCTCGACCTCGGCGGTGAGCTTCGATCGGTCGCGGCTCTTTACCGCGTCGAGGAACACACGTTGGTGGCGACCGGTACCGTCGCTGCCTTTGAGTTCTTCGATCACCTTGCCGTCGTTGTCGAACACCTTCCAGACGCCGCGGGCTCCGCAGTAGCGGCCACCTTCGCCGAACAGCGTATAGCCGGTGCCGAAGCCGTCGTTGTGAGCGCCTTTCGACAGCGCCTCGGAGGGGACCAGGTTGCTCATCACCATCGAAATCGGCAGCAGGTTGTTCTCGAACAGCGCGATTTGCGTGTTCGGAGTGTTGCCGGCGTCGCCCCACTCGAGCCGCATGCCGGCCGACTGCACGCCAGTGGGGAACCCAGCCTTGTCCATCAGACCGACGTTCAGCATGTCGTCCAGCACGTGCACGCCCCAGTTGCCCATCTCGCCGTTGCCGGTGTTCCAATCCCAGTGCCAATCGTAGTGCAGCTTGTCGCGGTACAGCGGCTCATCCGGTGCAGGGCCGATCCACTGGTTGTAGTCCACCGACGAAGCCACTTGCAGCGGTTCGCTCCGCTTGCCGATAGAAGCCCGGCGGCCGATGCGGCTCACGACTCCGTACTTCAAGTCGCCGATGACCTTTTCTTTATGCAGCAACTCCTTGGCCCGCGCCTGGATCTCGCTCGATCGCTGCTGCGTACCAACTTGCACCATGCGGTCGTACTTGCGTGCTGCTTTGACCAGTTGCTCTTGCTCGTACAAGTTGTGGCCCAGCGGCTTTTCGACGTACACATCCTTGCCGGCCTTGCAAGCGCGGATCGCTGCCAGGCAGTGCCAGTGATTCGTTGTGGCGATCACCACTGCGTCGACGTCGGGCCGGTCGATCACCTCCGTCATGTCCTGCACCAACACGGCGTTGGGAGCACGCTCCTTAGCTTGCGCCAGGCGATCGGTGTCGGGTTCGGCAATGGCCACCACCTCGACGTCGGAGAACTTGGTGAACGAGTTCAGCAAGCTGCCGGCCCGGCCACCGAAGCCAATAAACGCCAGGCCAATCTTGTCGTTGGGCGAAGCGGCGATGCAGGAACTACCAACGGCCAGCGAAGCGGCGGCCCCGGAAGTGGCGAGGAACTGACGGCGATTAAACATCGATCGACTCTCTATCTACATGGTTGCAGTTGGCTAATTCCTGATTGCCCGCCTCACAGGGCGAACTGCGGGCCGAAAATGCGACAGCCACATGATAACACGCTTCGTGGCACGAATGCACTAACGTTATAAGGCGCAATTTGGTCTTTTTGGAACTTGGATTCCGAGTTTCTAGCACGCTGGTTGAGTTTCTTGAGTTGTAGTTAACTTCCGTTGGTAGACACATGCCGTCGGGTTTTGCCCCAACAGCGCGCCGCAGCGACTCATTGGCCCAAACGGGGTTTTGTCCGTTTTGTCCCCTACATCGATCCATGGGCCCAAAACCCCATGGGTTTTGGTCACCCCCCAAGTGGTGAAACCCCTTGTTTTCCAGGTCAAACTAATCGCATGGGGTAACAAAACCCGCCACGTTGTTCCCCGCATGTTTCTCATTGGGGCAAAACGATAGTCGCCGTTCGCTCCCGCGAACGAGCGCGCTCGTACACGGTCATCCTTCCACCGAACGCGCACACAACTCCTGCACCCAGAAAGGCAACACTCTGGGCCCCCGTATTTTCTCATAGTGTGTGTAAGATTCCTACTACCTTTTTACTCCGCACCCATACCCACAAGTTTGTCACTGTGTCGTCTCCGAATATGCGATTCCGATTGCGAACCCTGTTGTTGATCGTGGCCGTGATATTGGGCGTGGCCCTGCTGTTGATCGCGGCCGTGATCGTCGGTCTGAGCGTAATGCACAGTTCACGCACGGTGGATGTGTATTGCACCGACTACTACGTCATCGGCACACATCCTGAGTTCCAAGAAGCCTGGCAGGATTGGCTGAACAGCGAAGGATTTGTGGCGTGCCAGGCTCCTAACATTTCCAATTCGGGGTACAGACCATCTGGAAACGTAGTGGAGGAGCTCTGGTACAAGTCCGAGGATTCCACCAGTCGGACTGCAACTTACATAGTCGCCCACGACTACGGCAGTAATATGAATGTCCTGTGTGTGGTGGCTCTGCGCGTCTTCGAGCGTGGAGAGAGGTCCGCAGAGGGGCACGAGCTCGCCAGAGACGTGTATAACTCGCTGGGTGATTGGTTGCGCAGCTTCAGCAGATAGCAAGTACGCTGCAAACAAGCTCCGGCCCACGCACTCCAACGGCTCTGCAAACAGGGCCATAAGGTGCTCGATTCGCACCCCCGGCATAAATGCCGGGTCTAGTGTTATGCCAGATGGCTTGCCGTCATTCCCCCGCGGCACCCTTGCGTCGCACGCCGTTCCCCTTTCTCTTAGTTGGATTGTCCCTATCCCGCGACATCCAACTGCTGTGCTATCAAGATGCAAGACCACAAGCCCCACGAACTGGCTCCGCCGCCCTCGGAGCAGCCGATTAAGACGCCCGACTGGGTGAAGCATGCGGTCTTCTATCAGATCTTCCCGGATCGTTTCGCGCGAAGTTCGCGGATCGATCACTTGCCGGGATTGAAGTTCCAGGAGTGGGGCGCGCCGCCGGAGGTCGATAGCTTTCAGGGGGGCGACCTGTTGGGCGTTGTCGACAAGTTGCCGTACCTCGAAGAACTCGGCGTCACCGCGCTGTACCTGACGCCCATCTTTCAGTCGGCCTCGAATCACCGCTACCACACGTACGACTACTTCAAGGTCGATCCACTGCTGGGCGGCGACGACGCCTTGCGCGAACTGATCGACGCCGCGCACGATCGCGAAATCCGCGTGGTGCTCGACGGGGTGTTCAACCACACGGGCCGGGGCTTCTGGGCGTTTCACCACATTCTGGAGAACGGCGGCAACTCGCCCTACCTCGATTGGTTCCGCGTGCGCGACTGGCCGCTAAATCCGTACCCCACGAGCGGCAAGCGGAAGACCAACTACGATGCCTGGTGGGGCCTGCCGGCGTTGCCGAAGCTGAACACCGACAACCCGGCCGTACGCGAGCATCTGTTCGAGGTCGCGCGGCATTGGATACGATTCGGCATCGATGGCTGGCGGCTCGACGTGCCGTGCGAGATCGACGACGACGACTTCTGGCGAACCTTCCGCCAGGTGGTGAAGGGCGAGAACCCGGAAGCCTACATCTGCGGCGAAATCTGGCACGAGGCCAAGCGGTGGCTGGCGGGCGACCAGTTCGACGCGGTGATGAATTACTTGTTCACCAGCCCGGCCATGAGCTTCTACGCGGCCGAAACGCTCCGCGGCGACTTCACGCACCCCGATCTGAAGTTCAAGCCGATCGACGCCGCGAAGTTCGGCGAGCTGGTCGATCAGATGCACGGCCACTACGACTGGGAAATAAACTTCGCCCAGATGAACATGCTCGATAGCCACGACATGCCGCGCGCGTCGTGGATCATGCAAGACCCGTCCGCGCTACGGCTATGCGTGCTGTTGCAAGTGACCATGCCCGGCGCGCCGTGCATCTACTATGGCGACGAGGTGGGCGTCACCGGTGGCTCCGATCCCGACTGCCGGCGGGCGTTTCCGTGGCACGACGAGTCGCAGTGGGACTTCGACCTGCTGAAGTTCTATCAGCGTGCCATCGCGCTGCGACGCACCCACCCCGTGCTCCGCGTGGGCAGCTTCGAAGCGCTGTATGCCAAGGACCAGGTGTACGCGTTCCGCCGCGAACTCGAAGGCGGCGAAGCCGTGGTGGTGTTCAATGCTGCCAAGGAACCACTGCAGGTCACCTTGCCCGTGGCGAAAGACCGCTGCGAGGAGTTCCGCCAGGTGTGGCCGCTCGAGAAGCACCACGAGCGCTCCACGACCGAAGAGGGAATGCTCTGCCAACTCCCCGCACGCGACGCACTGGTGCTGATGCGTGGTAATGGCTAACTACCTCTGCCCGCTGCTCAGGTGGAGAGTTGCACAGTCACCGAGTCGATCACCGCTTTCACCTTGGAGGGATCGATGGGCTTGGTGAGGTTGCCATCCATGCCGGCTTGTTCGCACTCCTGCACGAAGTCGTCGGTCACGTGCGCGGACAGGGCGAAGATCGGCGTGTGCGGGCGGCCGAACTCCTGTTCGAGGTCGCGAATCCTCCGCGTGGCCGACAAGCCATCGAGTTCCGGCATCTCGATGTCCATCAACACCAGATCGAACTCGCCGGACTTCCACTTGTTCACCGCCTCCAGACCATCGTCGGCCGTGGTGGCTTGATGCCCGAGGAAGTCGAGCAGTCCGCAGGCGACTTCTTGATTCACCGGGCTGTCGTCGGCCACCAGGATGTGGAGCGACGCCTGGGCGCTGGAATCCGGTTGGTGGGTGTCGACGTCATCGGTCGGCTCCTCGCTGGTGGCGGCCAGCAGCGCGGCGTTGAGTTCCTCGCGTTTCACCGGCTTCATGGTCGTGTGTTCGATGCCGACGTCGCGGCACATCTCGACCACTGCCACGTTACCGGCCGGCAGCAACGCCACCACAGGCACGCCAGAGTCTTTGAACTGCTTTAGTTCTTTCGCCACGACATCGAGTTCTCCCAATTGCGCCGCGGCCACATCGACCACGGCGACGTCCGGTGTGGTGCCTTTGTCGACCAGTTGGCCGCCGCATTTGGCGAGCATCGGTCGGTAGACTTCCTCGGTCAGTGGGTTGTGCGCTACGAGCTGAACACGTCGGGCGATGGTCGGTTCGGGGGTCGACTGCTGGGCTTCGTCGGCCGGCAGGTCGAACGGCAAGATCAGGTGGAAGTCGCTGCCGACGCCCACTTCGCTCTCCAGCCAGATTTCGCCCCGCATCAGGTGCGTGAGTTGCTGTGTGATCGACAGTCCCAGTCCGGTGCCGCCGTACTTGCGGGTGGTGGAGCTGTCTTCCTGCTTGAACGCCTGGAAGATGTCGTAGATCTTGTCCTTGGCGATGCCAGGTCCGGTGTCCTGCACCAGGAACTTGAGCACCGCGCGGTGGTCGTCGCGTGCTTCCAGTTCGACATCCACCAGCACGTGCCCTTCGGCCGTGAACTTGATGGCGTTGCTGATCAGGTTCACGATCACCTGGCGCACACGATTCGGATCGCCCACCATCCGCTCGGGCACTTCGGGATCGATGCGCACGACCAGTTCCAGGCCTTTGCCGAACGCCGATACCGCCAGCAGCCGCGCGGCGTCGATCACCACTTGGCGGAGTTCGAACGGGATGGACTCGAGGTCCATGCGTCCCGCTTCGATCTTCGACAGGTCGAGGATGTCGTTCAGCAGCGACAACAGCGCCCCGCCCGACTGCTTGACCGTGGCCAGGTAGTTTCGCTGTTGCGCGTCGAGCGGAGTGTTGAGCAGCAAGTCGGTCATGCCGAGCACGCCGTTCATAGGCGTGCGAATTTCGTGGCTCATGGTGGCCAGGAAGCGGCTCTTCGCTTCGTTGGCCTGGTCGGCGACCATTTTCGCGCCGCGGAGTTCTTCCTCGGCCTCGCGCAGTTCCTGGGCAGTGCGTTCCAGTTCGGCATTCGACACAGCCAGTTCGGTGGCTCGCGACTCGGCGGCTGCGGTTCGCTCGGCCACGCGTTGTTCCAGCGTGATGTTCAAGTCTTGCAGCTCGGCGAAGCCTTCGGCGTTCTCGAGTGCCGCGCCGGTGATGGTGGCGATAAAGTCGGCGAGCCGCGCTTCGTCTTCGGCAAACAGGCCTTCGATGCCCGAGTGCACTACGTGCAGCAGCGAAACAACGCGGCCACGCACGAAGATCGGCACGCACAGTTCCGAGGCCAGGATGTTGGCGGACGATTCGCCGCCGGCGCTGGAGGCTTCGCTGGCCACGGCTTTTCCGGTGGCTAGCGCCTTATCGACCAGGTCGACCGTCGTGTCGCGGATGCCACCGGAGCAGGCCGACCAGTCGACTTCGCTGCCGTCGAGTACCGGAAGCACGTGGCATTGCTCGCCACGCAACATTCGCAGGGCCGCGTTGATCGCCTGTTCGTGAATGGCTTCGGAAGTCAGCGACGAGGCGATGGAACGACCTGAGTCGAGCACCGTTTCGAAGCGGTCGACCAGCGAGAGGTTTACTTCTGCACCCGTGCCGTCGGCTAACGATGCGCCGTCGCTGGCCAGTTGCAGCTCGGCCATCAGGTCGGACGCTTGTTTGCGATACTGCTCGGCCTTCCGCCAGTTGAGTTCAGTGCCGATGCGGGCGGCTACCGAGAGCGATTCGGCCTGTTGCAGCTTCTGCCCCAGGCGTTCCGCGTGACGAATGCTCTTTCGCAGCGACCAGTGCGCTTGCCAGGTTCGACCTTGCATGGCCTGCACCAGTCCCAACTCGCGATACGCCTGTGGCAAATCGTTGCGGCACAGCCTGGCCACTCGGATGGCTTCGCGGGCGAGACGTTCCGATTGGCGGAGGCATTTTCGGCGTTCGAACGGAGTGGAGTTGCCCAGGGCCTCGGCTTTTCGCCGCAGAGCCGTGGCGCCCCACACGAAGGGCGGCAGTGTGTACGCGTTTTTCACGCCGGCCTTGGCGGCCACGCGGGTGGCTTGATCGAACAGCTCAATCGCTTCGTCGTACTGTTCGTCGAACAGTTGGCAGATGCCCTTGGCCAGCATCACTTCGCACGCGCCCTGGACGTCGCTTCTCTCGCGGGCGAACTCGAGGTCGACGATGTCCTTGGGGATCTGCCCCATCGCCGCCCGCGCCCAGACATCGAGAATAATGCCGGACGCCTGGTGGTCGCCGGTTTCGAGTCCCGACTTACGGTTCTTCTTGGATTCTTCGATGGCTCCGCGTACATCGCCGAGGAAGTAGAGCGACGCGGCGATTTGGTACCGCGCCATGTGGATCTGCCAGTAGTCGCCCATCCGCTCGAGGATGCGGATGGCGGTACGGCTTTTGTCGATGCACTCGCGGTACCGCGACGCGGCGAACAGCGTGATGCCGAGGAACACCAGCGATTGTCCTGTGCCCCAGGTATTGCCCAATTCGCGGCGCATCTTGATCGAGCGTTCGGCGTAGCGAATACCACGGCGGAAGCAGCCGACCAGGCTCATCGCTGGGCCGTGGCCCGAGTACGCATGCGCAAGCGCCTCACTGGGCAGAAATCGTTCGCCGAAATTCAGGTGACGCAGGTGCGACCACAGCAGTGGCAATTGCCGCCGCGAGTACCAGCATCCGTAGCCCAGGTAGATGAGCAGGTGCATGCTCAACTCCTCTGAGGCGTTGGGTTGCCGCTTCACGCGGTGCAGGAATATTCGGGGGAAGCATGTGTGCAGCACCTGCACAAATCCCTCCCACAACAAAATGAGGACCATCAGAACCGACCACCGCGGGACGTAAACGCCCTGCAGTCGGAGAGCCGTCTCGAAATTTTGGATGGCCGTGGCCATGTCGCCACGCTTGAAGTACAGTTCGCCGATCTTGCTGCGAATTTCGGCCAGGGGAAATCCCGTTTCGGCTAGCGGCGCCGCCTGTTCGAGCCACTTACCAGCTTCCTCGTACCGACCTCGAAGCATCAGGACATCGCCCAGCCCTTCCATGATGCGAAGCTTCTCTCTGTCTCGCGACGCACCGCGCATCGCGATCTGGTACTGCTGCTCGGCGACCTCCAGAGCATATTGTTCGCGGGCGGCCTCAGCGGCGATCACGGCGAACGGAAACGCGGCTACGGCATCGTTGCCGGCGTCGAAGTGGTAAGCGATGTCCGACGATCGTTCGGGTGAGTTTTCCAGGAAGTGACGAGCTGCCCTCAGGTGGTTGCGGTGACGCAACTCTTCGGGCATCTGCTCCAGCAGCGTCGATCGGATTTTGTCGTGGAAGAACACACAGTCCGAACCGTTAGGGCGGATCCACACGAGTTGTCGGCTCTTGGCTTCCTCTAGCGACTCGATCACCTTGTTCGGGTCGATGTCGGCCAGTTGCTGCGCCGTATGCAGGTCGAACTGTTTTCCCAGCACCGCACCCACCGACAGCAGCCGGCGTGCATCTTCCGGCAACAGTTGCAAGCGACGCGCCAGGAACGAGGCGGCCTGGTCCGATGATCCCGCGTCTGCCAGCGCGTCGCGGTCGACCAACCAGCCACCGTCGGTAGGTTTCAGTGCCTGGCACTCCACCAGTCCACGGAGGACCGCCGACGCCATGAACGGGCTGCCCGACGCCAGGCGCGTGACGGTTTGGATCACTTCGGGTGGCAGAGCCCCGGCCATCGACACGGCCAGTTGGCGAATTTCGTCATCCTCCAGGGGGTCGAGTTTCAGCGCCTCGCTGACTTCGACCTCGCGGAGCAAGTGGTCGGCGGCGATCTCTTCCGAGCGGAACGAAAGCACGACCATCAAGGAGCACTTGCTGCCCTGATTGACCTCGTTAGTGGCCAACCGCTTGAGGAACTTCACGGTCAGTTCGTCGGCCCACTGGCAGTCGTCCAGTAGCACCAGCGTCGGCTTCTCGAGTTGCCCCAGGGCCTCGAAGAAGGCAATCAACGCTTCGATGGTACGAGTTTCGCCCGTTTCCTCCGGCGCGACTTCGCCTTCTTCGTCGCTACCGATCACAGCCGACAAGGCCGGCAGCGCCGCCAACACCCGCGGCAGCCGGTCGTCGAGCAACTTGACCAGTTGATCGCGCAGCTCGGGGTGCGTGTTGATTTCCGAGGCAACTCCCTCCACCACACCGTCCAGCAGGCGAAATGGTCGGGACGAAACGTCGCTGGCGCCGATGCCACGGAACACTCGGTAGCGGCGTTTGCAGGCGACACGGAGCACCTCGGCCAGTAGCCGCGACTTACCCGCGCCCGACTCGCCTTCGACCAGCGTGACGACCTTGTTCCCTTCGGCAGTGCGATTCATCGCCTGCTCGAGGGTGGACATCTGCTTGGAACGCCCCACGAAGGCGGGCTCGATCAGCGTAGCGCGGCAGTCTTTCGATCCCAATGCGATGTCGGCATGGGGGTCGCCAGAGAGCACGTTCCAAGCAATCTCCGCCAGGTCGGCCAGCGCGGCTTCGGCGGTTTGATACCGTTCGCGGGGGTCTTTGCGCAACAGCCGTTGCACAAAGTTGTCAAGCGCCAGCGGGATCTCTGCTACGTCCGACGTAAGATCGGGTACCGGTTCGGTCAGGTGCTTGAACAGCACTGTGCCAACGGTGTCGCCCTCGAAAGGCGGATGACCTGCCAAACAGTGGAACAACAGCACACCCAAGCTGTAAAGGTCCGACGCGGCGGTCATGCCGTGGTCGATGGACCCAGCTTGCTCGGGTGATGCATACAGGGCGATGTCGAGCGGTTGCAATGCGAGCGGTGTGTCGGGTTCGACCGCCAAACAGAGGCCATAGTCGGTCAGCTTCACTCCCGAGAATTCATCCTTCGAGGAGATCATCACGTTGGTCGGCCGCAGATTGCGGTGCAGCATCTTCGCTGCGTGTAGGTCGCGAAGGCCGACCAGAATGCCGCGCCCCAGTTCGATGGTTTGCTCGACACTTATAGGTCGTTTGGCCAACAGGTAGTCGAGCGAAACGCCCTCGGTGTGCGGGCTGATGAGGTAGAACTCGCTACCTTCTTTGCCAAACTTCAAGCGCGGCACAACATGCTGCGACTCGAGCTGTGCCGCCCGACTGGACTCGTACTCCAGCCGCATCTCTACGGATGACGAGAGAAGCGAACTCGAGACGAGCTTGACGTCTAATTCTTGTCCCGTTTCCAGATCATTGGCCTGATAGTAGGCTGCTCCTTGCCGTTGACCCACACAAATCCTCAGCGCATAACGGTCCGCAATCGTCCTCTGCGAGGGCAAGGACTGCTGAGTGGTGGAGGGTTCGGCTTCGCTGGACATGGGAGGTGAAACCGGCGGATTGGACCTGGAGGGTGGCACTTCGCAGTTACTGCGGCCAGGCGAACCGCGCGCAAAGTGCCCCCAAAAGGTAGGTTACGCACGAACGTCACCAAGGAATTTTGGTCCGAACCGGTGTTCAACCCCTTGACCATCAGAGATGAGAAACACGAATTCTAATCTGGATAAGTGTAACCATGGTTCCGGTTATACCGACTAAGCACCACTCTAGAGGGGGAGTTCATGAGATTCCTTGACGCTTATGTCAATCGTGAGCGTGGTGTTAGCCGAATTGCCTCAGAACCGCCAAGAAATGTCTATGCTTTGCACTCTTTCCCAAATAGTATGTAGGCCATGCAATTGGTCTCGGCCGATGCATGCGCGGGATAATATCACCCGCCGCCGGGGGGCGCAGGTAGTTCATGCAACTTGTCGATTCCCCCTTATTGTCGCCGACGGAGTGTTTCCCATGAAGGAAGCCCAAGTGAACGTGGATGAGAAATCACCCTTATTCGAGATCTCCTGGAAGGACGATCTGGCGCTGCGCATGGATCCCCCGCTCGTTACCAATTTCATGCGCGAGCAGATTCCGGTGCTCGATTTCGTCGACTGGAAAGTAACGAGCGTTCGCCCAGGTGAGGTCGAGACAGTACTCCCCCTGAACCCTCCCTCCACCAACCAGCATTTCACGCACCAGGCCGCACTCATTATGTTGTCGGCCGACTATAGCGGCGGCACTGCCTTGGCCACGCTGTTTTGGGGATGGCCTGTCGTTGGTGTTCATCCGGTCGACTCGCCCAAGTCGGTTTCCATGTGGCTGCTGAAGGTGGAGATGAAGTACATTCGCCCCAGCACTGCCGACCTGCGAGTGCGGGCGGTGATCGCGCCCGAGCGGCGCGAAAAGATCCAGCGGCGCTTCCTGGCTGGCAAGCCTATTATCGAGTCGTTGACCATGCAATTCATGAATGACGACGAATTGGTAGCCGAAGGTACTTGCACTTACTTTGCGCGTCAGTCGACTGCTCTGCGTTCCAATGGCATCGACTCGAGCAAGGTTAACTCGCTGTATGCTTTGAAACTCACCTCCTCCGCCGAGATGATCGCTGGCGTGCGGGCGCAGGAAAGTGGCGACTTGTTCGTCGATCCCTACGCCGCTGATATGGCGGGGCAACATGGGATGGCCGTGGCCACGCGATTCTGCCAGCGAACCCCCCAACTGGGCCCCATGGTTGCTGCGCGGACGCGCCACCTGGACGACGTCATGAAGAACTTCATCGCCGAGGGTGGCCGGCACATCGTGAACGTGGGAGTTGGTTGGGACATGAGGGCGTTCCGCATGGAACTTCCTGAGGGAACGACCTTTTATGAGTTGGACTTCCCCACCACGCTCGACGAGCGGAAGTTGCGGATTGACCAATTGGGCATGATGGATCAACCGGGAGTGGTCCGGCATCAGCTGCCCATCGACCTGCGTACCATGAGCTTGCAGGAAACACTTGCTGGCCACCTTCCCGCCGACGAGCCGATTCTGGTGATATGGGAAGGGATGAGCATGTACTTCGACGAACCGGGAGTTACCGGCATCTTAAAAGACATGAAGTCGCTGCTCTCCCACCCCGACAGTCTGTTGTGGCTCGATATGGTCGACCGCGAACCGGTAGTCAATCCGTCCGCGTTCTCCGCTTCGATTCAGAACTTCATGCGCGGAATGCAGGTACTCGGCGAACCGTTCACGTTTGGCAACGATACACCCGCAGAGTTCATCAACCAGTGCGGGTTGCGGTGCATCGACGTGGTGACCTCGGATCTGTACTTCCCTGAATCGACCGATTCGGTCTATTCCATCTATCAGTTCTGCACGATCGCAGGTGCGGCTGTGCACGAAGAGTACGTGCCAAAGACGTTCCGCAAGGTCGCCTACCACGCCCCCAGCCGGACTACACCGATGCCGCACTTTCCGGCGGACGGTGTTCACAGCAACGGAGTTTCGACCAACGGGCATTCGAATGGCCAAGCCAATGGTGTACCCACCAACGGCAATGGTGTGAACTCGTCCACCCAGTGACGTATGCCGGCCTTTGGTAGACCAAGTCGGCTTCCAATGCCAAGCGTGATTGGCTTCGTAGACTCGCGTTACAAGCAGGTGTAGTGCGTTCTAACTGGGTTTGCGCAACACCATGATCGACGCCGCTTTAGCGGCACGATTTGCAGCCGGAGCCGAATTTCCTGGTCAAGCTGAAGGCCATGCAGTGCGAGCGGTTGCGGTGCACGCTGTTGTCGAAGTCGCCCCCGATGAAGTCGCTGGTCGTCACGTTAACCGTTGGTCCGAACGAGTACATGTAAGCGGCGTTCACGTCCCAACCGCGCCACTCGACGCCGTATCCCAGTGAGAAGGCATGCTCCAGCGCGGCGGGAATCCATGGCGTGATGGTTCCGTTCGGAATCGGGCTCTTGTGATGGACGTAGCCAGCCCGGGCGGTGTGGCCAGGTGCTACGATTCGCTCGATTCCGATTCGAGTAGAGAACGTATCACGCCAGTTCAGAGGAAAACGCTCCAGGGCGTTCGGCGGATAGGTGGCCGTATTGGACGGATCGCTGAGGTAGAGGTCCAAGTGATCGAACGCGTCTGACCAGTTGGTCCAGATCAGGTCGACGGCCACCACAGTGCGGCAGTTGACCTGGTGCCGTAGGCCGCCGCCGATGGTGCGAGGCCACTTCACTTCGGTGTCGACTTCGTACAGCGTGTCGCCCAGCACTGGCGAGTTCAGGCCCACGGTGCCATTGGCCTGCACCTTCACGTCCGCCAGGTAGGAAAAACCGACCGACGTGTCAGGCGTCAACTGGCACGACACACCTGCCGACCACGTGAACCCAGCGCCATCGACTCCGAGGTCCAACATCCCGGGAACGCCTGCTGCCGTGGGCCCCTGCAGAGTGTACGGACCTTCGAGGTTTACGAACGAGATGCCGGGCCCAATCGTGCCGCCGAACGAGATGTACTCGTGTCCCACCGGCGTGTATGAGGCGCCGAATAACACTTTAGACAGCGACCCAAACGACTCATAACGCTGCGGTCCAGTGAAGAACGGAGCATTGCCCTCCAGGTTGTATACCGAGCCGAAACCGGTGGGAGTATAGAGGCCAAAGCCAACGCTCCATTGGCTGTCGAGTCGCTTAATCAAAGCCACTTCAGGGAGTGGGTACATCTGGTTTTGCGAGCGCTGCTGAACATTGTCGGCGTCGCCGTAATCGAACTGGGAGAACATGGTGGTCACGCCCAGTTGCAGAATCACGTCCGAGTCCATCTGCCCCATGGCGCCCGGGTTATCGTGGATCATCGATCCATTGTCGGCGAAACCGAGGTTGGTGCCGCCTCGACCGATGCTTACGGCCGACACGCCATCGAGCGTGACGCCGTCGGCCAGCACTGCGCGGCCGCATAGGTTCGGAAGCATGGCCAGGCAAAGCAGAACGCGGGCGGGGTGGAGAAGTCTGTGCACGGTAGTTTTCGAGCCAAACGAGAAGATGGATGGGCCAACTCGGTTCGTATCAGGCATCGGCCACCCGCGTTCCACAGCTTGACGGGGTTTGCCATACGAAACATGCGCATCGCACTGGCGGTTCGCCTTGTGACGATTAGGCAAACTGGTAAATAACGCCAACGAACGCAGCGCGTGACAGCAGCGATAGCAGTCGCGGTTCTAGACCGCTTTCAGCTAGACCGCTGCAGGCACCAGGGCTGAATTTGACTCGTTAGCCAGTGAGCTATCGAGCTGCCTGGAGATTTCGAGGAACCGGTCTTCGTTGGCCAAGAATGCTTCGACAATACGCGGATCGAAGTGCTGGCCCGAACCTTCGAGGATGATCGACTTGGCTTTGTCGTCCGAAAACTTGTCCTTGTACACGCGCTTGGAAGTGAGCGCGTCGTACACATCGGCCAGGGCACTGATCCGACCGCACAGTGGAATATCCTCTCCCGACAGGCCAAAGGGATATCCCGTTCCGTTCCACTTTTCGTGATGGTGGTAGGCGATGTCGCGGGCGATTTGCAGGTACTTTGCGTTCGGATTCACTTCCACGGCGGCCGCCAGGGTGTTGCCCCCGATGGTTGCGTGGGTCTTCATGATCTCGAACTCTTCGGGCGTCAACTTCCCGGGTTTCAGCAGGATGCTGTCGGGGACGCCAACCTTGCCAATGTCGTGCAGCGGTAGCGTCAAGTACATCATCTGTACGTAGTCGCCGTCGACCTCGTCCTTAAACTCGTCCCAGGTGGAGAGTTCCTCGGTGAGAACCCGTCCGTACTCCCGCATCCGCTCCAAGTGCAAGCCGGTCTCGTTGTCACGCGACTCGGTCAGCTTGGCGAGCGTGAAGAGCAACACGTCGCGGCTCTCCATGCCGAGCAGTCGCTCGCCGGTCCGCAGTCGCACTCGAAGCTCTTCTGGATGGAATGGCTTGACCAGAAAGTCGTCGGCGCCAGATCGCAACCCATCTACCAGATGCTCCATGTCGCCGTGTGACGTGAGCAGGATGAAGTAGATGTAGCCGCTCCACTGTCGCTCGCGAACCATCCGGCACAACTCGTCGCCCCGCATGCCGGGCATGTCCCAGTCGGAGATGACAATGCTGTATTCGCCGGAGCGAATCCGCTCATAGCCCTCGATACCATTGCATTCGTACTGGACCTCGTAGCCGAAATGCTCCAGAGTGCCTCTGAGCATCTCGGCCGAGACGGGGTCGTCGTCGATTACCAGTACTTTGGTCATTGAGGGCTGGGAATTTCGGCGCGACGGAAGTGTCTCCTCCAGCCGCGCCTGTGTCTTGTTCTTGGTCAGTTCACGTCGTCCACATCGTTGCGGACCATGGCGATGAATTCGTCCCACTCGTCCCGCAGTTTGCAGGTCTTCTCCAGCGAGTCGCTTTCGTTCTTCGCTCGCGACGCCGTGCAGACTTCGTCGGCCAGGCGGCTCATATTGGTTGCCGAGGCGTTGGCGAACGCACCCTTCAGGCGATGCGAGATGTGGTAAATCTGATCGAAGTCTTGTTGGGCAGCCGCTTGCTCCAATCCGTCGATGTCGCTATCGCACCGTTCGCTAAGTATCTGCAGCACGCGACAGGCAAACTCAATGTTTCCCATGCAGCGGCTCATCAAGTCCTGTACGTCCAGCACTTTCGAGTACCTGTCGAGCGATTCCGTTTTCATATTCTGCCTCCCCAAGTGACCGCGTGGTCTCTCTCCGTACTTCGTGCAACTAGTTGCAGTAGCCGCAATCAATCTGCCCTGACGTACCGAAAGCATACTATATGTCGATTGTGCGCAGCGCTTTTTCATTTAAACTGCGGAAGTCCCGCTCAGGTCGCACGGGTTTTGAGGGTTGTGCCAGAAGTTGCTCTGGCCGCGCTGACGGTTAGTCGAACCGGTACGATAAAATCGATTCGACGAAGAACCCGCATCCCCCTCGGTTGATAGGATACGCGGTGCGTTTGAGTAAATAGCACCATCCCGCAGTTGCTGCTGGTGGACTTGATGCCAGCGAGCTGCTACTCGTGGCGGAGTGCTTCGATGGGATCGAGCCGCGCGGCTTTCATCGCGGGATAGACGCCGAACAGCACGCCCACCACCACCGCAATGGCCAGCGACAGCGGTATCGACCACGTAACCAGCAGTGGCTCGACATTGCGAATTTCTTCGGGTAACGCGGCCATCTGCGAGGGGAAGAAGTAGATCAGCCCGCGCCGCAGCGGACTGGCCAACAGCGGGCAGGTGAGTCCGGCCGCGATGCCGAGCAGCCCACCGATGGTGGATAGCACAATCGCTTCGATAAGAAACTGCCTGGTAATGTCCCGCCGCTTGGCGCCGAGCGCTCGGCGGATGCCGATTTCGCGGGTTCGTTCGGTTACCGTGGCCAGCATGATGTTCATGATGCCGATGCCGCCCACCACTAGCGAAATGGCGGCAATCATCCCCAAAAACACTATGAACAGCAGTCGTGTCGTGCGGGCTTGTTCCAGTAGCTCGAAGGGCACGGTCATCGTGTAGTCGGGCATCGTGTGTTCGGCCGCCAGGGTATCTTGCACCACGTGGGCCATCTCTAGCACCTTGCTCTGCTCACTCTTCTGTTCCTTCACTTCCAGAATGATCTGGCTGATCTCGACGATGTCGCGTTTAAAAAGGCCACTACCGGTGATGATGATCACGTCCCCGATTCGCCGCCAAAAGGTCTCGATCGGGATATAGATGTCCTTCGAGTAGTCGTCTGTCTTGATCTTCTCATCATGGCTGTGCGACCTCTTATCCTTCATCACGCCGATGACTTCGTAGAACTCGTCGCCAATGCGGACCGTCGCGCCGATTGGGTCGCCATACGGGACTAACTTGGCGCGCGCTTCGGGGCCGAGCACGCAGTAAGGACGTTCTTCGACGCTGTCGATAGGAGTGAAGAATCGGCCTCCCTCTTCCACCTCCATTCGCATCACTTCCAGAAAACCGGCGGTCGTGCCTACTAAACGGCCTTCCATCGACCGAGGCCCGCGGCCAAACTCCTTGGCCAAGATGCGAATCGGCACCGCTCGTTCCAAGTGCTCGTCGAGGGTGTTCTTCAGTCGGCGGAAGTCTTCGCGCGTCACACCGTACAGTCCGTCGCCTGCTTGCTCACCGGACGGCTTCTCTGTTTTGAGTATGATGTTCCGCGCGCCCAAGTCGACGATCTGCTCTTCGGCCTTGCGGCCGATGCCTTCGCCAATGGCCAGCAGCCAGATGACACTGGCCACGCCGATAAAGATGCCGAGCACCGTGAGCGAGGAGCGAAGCGGGTGGAGCATCAGCTCTTTGATGCTCAATCGGATTGTCCGCCACCAGGCTAGCATGGGCGGATCCTCTCATCGATTTGCACCTGACCGTCTCGCAGCACGATCTTGCGTTTGGTGCGCTCAGCCACCTCTGGCTCGTGCGTCACCAGCAGGATGGTTCGCCCCTCTTCGTTCAGCGAGCCCAAAAGGTCAAGAATCTCAGCGGTGGTTTGCGAATCGAGGTTACCGGTCGGCTCATCGGCCAGCAGGAACCGGGGATCGTTCACCAGGCTGCGGGCGATGGCCACGCGTTGTTGCTGGCCGCCGGAAAGTTGTGTTGGGCGGTGCTCCAGGCGCGAGCCGAGTCCCACCTCTTTGGCCAAGTGGATGGCCCTGGCGCGCGACTCGCGGTCGAGTCGACCACTGTAGAGCAGGGGGACCTCGATGTTTTCGACCACCGTCAATGCAGGCAGCAGGTAAAACGATTGGAACACGAAGCCGATGAGCGTCGAGCGAACCTCCGCGCGGCGGTCGTCGTCGATCTTCGCTACGTCCAGATCGCCCAAGAAGAAGTTACCGCTGGTGGGCGTGTCGAGGCAGCCGAGCAGGTTCAAGAGCGTGCTCTTGCCCGATCCCGACGGGCCCATGATCGAGATGTAGTCGCCGCTTGGCACGTCGAACGAAACATCCCGCAACGCGTGCACTGTTTCGCCACCCAGGACGTACTGCTTGTGCAGGTTGTGGATGCTGGCGGCGAGAGAACCGGTGTCGGGCCGGGTGGTAAACATGCGGCGAGTCGTTAGCGGCCTACAGAAAGCAATGCGAGAGGTGGTTCGTCACGGCCAACGTCAGGTCGCGGTTTGGTCTTCGGAGGTCGTGGCGGTGGGAGTGGTCTGGGCGGGCTCGACACTCTCGGCCACCGACTCCTCCGTGGGCGGCATGCCGCGGCGCTTTTTGTCGCGCGGTGGCAATTCGGGAAGTTCCACCGCGGCGAGGTAGTCGCGAGGATTCATCGCCACCTTGTCCCCCTCCTGCACCCCGGCTTCGACCACGAAGAACTCGGTGTTGGTGGGGCCCACGGTCAGCTTCTGCGGAATCCACTCGCCCGCTTGGCGTACCAGGCAGTAGAAGTCGTCGCCATGAGGCAGCACCGCTTGAACGGGCACCTGAATCGCGTCGGCCACGTAGTCGCACTTCATGGTGACCGAGGCGGTCATGCCGGAACGCAGTCCTTCGGCCTCTTCGTCGATCGACACGTAGGCTTTGTACTCCTTGACGTCGGCCTTGCGCCAGTTGCCGGGCTCGGCGTAGCGGCTCACGCTGGTTACCTGACCGTGAAGCTCCATGCCGTCCATGCCGATCGGGCGAATCGTGGCGGGCAGGCCGGCTTTCACGTACTGCACCAGGGCTTCGTTGACCTTTACCTCCACTCGCATGGCGGAGGAATCGGGCAGGCGGAAGATGACCTGTCGCTCGCGGACCTCCGCGCCTTCTTCGACAATCCATTCATCGTTGCCGTGGCGATCGCGGTCGTTGTTGTAAATTACCAAGCCATCTTTGGGAGCGTAGATGGTGCACTTGGCGATCTGGTCTTCGATCTCCTGCAGCGTCTCGACTTCCAGTTCGTAGCTCTTCTTCGCCGAGCCCCACTTGGCTTCGGTGATCACGATGTCGCTCTCGAGCTGCTTGATCATCTTTGCCTTGGTGTACTCGTCGAGCACGTGCAGCTTGGTCTTGGCCGCTTCGAGTTCCTTCTCCGACTTTTCCACGGCGAACTTGTCCGCCTCGAGTTGCAACTCGTTGATGTGTCCCTTGGCCGCCAGCTTCTGGCTGAACAAGTAGTATTCCCGGGCGCGGTTCAGGTTCTCTTCGGCGACGAAGATCTCGCCTTCGATCGTCGTGCGTTCCTGGATGTAGGTGCCTTCGATGTACTCTTGCTTGGCGATCAGCGCGGTCTCGTACAAATTGCGAGTCTCGACCACGGTCGCTTCGGCAAGGTTGACGAGGTTCTGCTGAGTGGTCTTCTCAGCGTCGAGGGCCGAGGAGTCCAGCTCCACCAGGAAGTCGCCCGCCTTGACGTGAGTGCCTTCGGCTACCACGCGCAGAATGGCCAAGCCGGGCTGGTTTTGCGTTTTGACCTCCGAGCGGACTTCCGTCACGCCGGCGGCTTCCAGTTCGCCGCGTTCGGTGATCGACAGCAAGAAGTCCTCGCGATCCACCTCGTGGAGCACCAGGTGCGAAGTCTGATCGCCACCGGCGACCGAGGAGTACCAGTACACGCCGCCCGCGATCACTGTGATGGCGAGTACCGCGACCAACAGAAATTGGACGAGGCCTTGTGTTCGACGCTTACCAGCAGAAGGCACCATAACTCTACGCCTGAAGGTGGGGCAAATGGGGGGAACTGCATTATAGGCGATTGGCGGTGATTCGCCACCTGAATCAACCACCCCTCGTCCAACCATATTTAACCCCGCACACCGACTAAAAGACCGTTTGGGCGGCAAACTTGGCCGCTTACTCTTCGTTTGCCGGTGTTGGCAGCGGCTCGGCAGGCTGTATGAAATCGTCTAACAGGGGCTCGATCTCCTCAAGCACCTCTCCCGCCTGGCGAGTCTCTAGGGGTGGGCCGCAACCCATGCCCGGGTAAAGGTCGCTGGGATAGACGGGCAGATTGGTGAGATACGAAGTGTAGGGGACCTCTGAGTCGATGCGGATACCCCGCGAATCGACCTCCATCACGCCCAAATCGAATTCCAGCGACACTTGTTGCACCGCGTAGTCGACCCACACACTCAAAAAGTCGTTCTGCACGTTCAGCAGGTCCGACAACGATTGCACCAGGTCGCGGGCGGTGGTGTTGCCCAGCTCGGCGGTCTCGCCTGGCTGAGGTGGTTCGCTTAGCCGCAATTGCGTCAGGTCGACCTGCGAAATGGCGAGCTGTACCGCCGCGCGCCGCAGTTCGAGGTTGATTTCGTCCAGCCGCATCTGCCGCAGCCGGTTGCGCAGGCCGAGGTACACCTGATCGCGATACTCGTAGTAGCTCCGTCGCGCTTGCTGGTATTCGATCAGCGACTGGCGGTAGACGTTTCGTTCGGCCAATCGGGTGAGCGGCGCGTCGAATCGCACGCCGAACTGCAACGCGCTGTTGGCCGCTTCGATGTTGAACGGATTTTGCCCCACATTGCCGATCTCGCCATCGATCACCAGGTCGAGGCCGCTCTCCAGATCGTTGGCGTTGAACTGAATCAGTCGCCACGTGTCGACCAGGTTCGCGCGGGCATTCTTCCAGTCGCGGCGATACGCGCTGGCGATGGCCAAGGCCTGGGGCGGCTCGAGTTCGATCGGCTTGATGGTCACCGTTTCGAGTCGCACGCTGGCTTGCAGCAGCGACAACTCCAGCAACTCGCCCGAGGTGCGACTCAACAGCTCGGTGGTGTTGCGAAGCCGCGTGGTGAGTTCTTCGTTCGCGTCGCTGCCCGGCATCTCCGCCAGATCCTGGGTGGTCTGCTCAAACACACGCTGCAATCGCTCGAGCTCCGCCCGACGATTGGCGATGTACTCGTCCAAGTGCTCCACGCTCAACAGCGAGGTATCGATCTCCGCTTCCAGGACTTCCGGGCGGTTGATCAGTTGTTCGAGCGACGCCCGCCGCTGCGGCAGGGCTGCATCGAGCTTGGCAAAGTCGTCCTTCACCGCCTCGAGCCGCACGGCGATGGCCGCCACCAGGTCGTCGATAGCCGCGTGCGTTGCTTCGAGTTCCTCGAGGGCCAGCGCCTGTAGCTGCGCGTCGTTGCCGGCTTCCACCAACTCTTGCCGTCGATCGCGTAGTGTTTCGAGTACGTTAGCCACGTCGAACTTCAGCTCTTCCAGATCGGGATCGAGCAGGTTGAATCGGTCGAGGTAGGTATCCTGAATCACAATCGGCAACTCTGGTGGCAGGCCGATGTTGGTTTGGAACGACTCAAGCGACGCGCGGTAGCCGTTCTCCTGCTGCAATAGCAAACTCTGTGCGTTGAACAGCGCCTGGCGCGCCAGGTCGACCTGGAAGCGGTCGATGCGGCCCGCTTCGAACGTGGCTTGCAATTGATCGACACTGGCTTTCAGTGCGGTGACGTTGGCCCGCTGGTTGCGCAACTCCTGCTGATCCTGCAGCAGTCCCAGGAATCCGCCCGCTTGTGCCGCGCCAGCGCCGCCAGTGAAACCGCCACCGCCGCCACCGCCGAAACCGCCAAAGCCGCCCACGCGGCCGAAGCCACCGCCGCCGACGCCGGAGAAGCCTTCGAGGCCTGCGCCGCCGAAGAAACCGCCGCGTCGCGAGGGCCCGCCGCCCGCATCGCGACCGGTGATGATCTCGGCGTAGAAGCCGCGACGATAGCGTTCCATCTGTCGCACGTTGGCCAATAGCGCCCGCTCGGCGATGGTCAGTCGCTCGAGCACCACGGTCCGCCCGCCAGCTCGCAGCAGCGGTTGCACCAGGCTGAAGTCGAGCAGTGTGAAGCCGGTGTAGTTGTCCGAGCCGGAGAACTGCCACACTAGCGAGTTGGCCAGCCCCACGACAAACTCACCGCCGGTTGCGGTCAGCGTGTCGGCTCGTAGGCGATTGCTATCGATGCTGGGACCGGCAGCCGCACTGAATGGCGACACGTTCAGCGTGCTATCGCCGCCACGGCCGGAGCCTTCGGTGCGGTACACGATCTGCGAGCCGCCGAAGAACTGGGTGTCGAAGCGGAATCGTTCGAACGACACGTCGAGAGCCGACAGGTACAGCTCTTCCAGCCGTTCCTGGTAGTTGGGCGACTGCAGCAGCGCCATTTCCATCGCTGCTTGCTGATCGAGCGCGACGACACCTTCGTCGTTTCGTGGCAGATACTCTTGCCACCGCGGATTGTCGACAAAACTGGTCTTTGGCAGCTTCCGCCAGGCGGCCGAGCCGCGCTTGCCATCGACGCATTCCATGTACCGCGAACTAGCGGGGTCGTCGGGCGGCATCGGTTCGACGTCGGGGTCGAACGGATCGAACATTCGCGAGCGAGGATCGACCTGGATGCCGTAGCTGCCGGGCACGCCTTCGGCGGGGATGGCTTTCTGGTTGGTCAGGCACTCCGCCTGGCGATCGGCTTGCCGCCGGTAAAACGTGGGACTGCACCCCAACGCCAGGAGCGACAGGGTGCTGATGCAAGCAACAAGTAGCAGTCGCGACGACATGCGGTTGGACCGACCGGGAACTGATAATCCGCCAGCGTGTGCTGGCACAAAATGCGCGCATTGCTTCGACGCACATGGCTATGATTCGACCGCCGGGCGTGGAAAGCTTTAACGGTTGTGACGATTGTGCGGCTTTGGCGTTGCGAGCCCTCGGAGCTTGTGCTAAAAGCCGCCCGCGGACTTTTCTTCGAAATCTTTTCACTTTTGCTAAACTTCGAGCCCTGCTGCGGAAAACGCGGTGGGCAACTCATCTGCTGGGAGCTGTTCCATGGTTAAGGTATGCTCGCGCGTGCTGTGCGTTTCGTTGGTTCGTACAGTGACAGCGACGGTGGCGTTGCTAGCGATGGGACTGACCACCGCGCAGCCATTGGCCTGGTCGCCACAGCGTGGCGGCGCTCAGCCAATTCGTTCGTTGGCACAGTTGGCCGCCGAACCCGCGCCGGCGCAAGTTGCTCCGCCCCAAGTGCAGCAGGCGCTGTTGATCCGCAATCCCGATACCAGCAACGGCACCAGCGAGTTCGCGCTGGCCGATCAGTACGGCCGCGTGCAGCGGTACGTCGAGCCTTCGCCCGGCATCGATCTGGCTTCGTTCGTGGGCGAGCGGGTGACCGTGCGTAGCGATACCGGCACCACGCTGCTCGCCTCGCAGCTCAACTTGCCGATGACCACAGCGATGTCGCAGGGCGTCGCACCCCAGTACAACAATCCGCAACCCTTCAATGTCGTGCAGGCCGATCACCAACAGCCGGTCGCGCAGCGCATCGACAACAGCCAACCGCAGCATCGCACCGCCCAAGTGGCGCCCGTGGTGGTCGATCAATACGGCCAAGCGAGCACGGTGAACCAATACGGCGTGCCTGCCGGCGGTGGCTACATCAATGGCTACGATGTATGGGGCAACAATGCATGCAATGGTTGCCAGACCTACGCTCCGTACTACGTATCGCCTGACACGAGCTTCAATCCCAGTTGTTGTCGCGGCGCACGCGGGCGGTTCTACGGCAGCGCCGAGTACCTGCTGTGGTGGTTCGACGGCATGTACGTTCCGCCGCTGGTAACCACCAGCACCGCTGGCACGCCCCAAGCCCAGGCGGGCGTCTTGGGCGAGCCCAACACGTCGATCCTGTTCGGCAACGGCGAAGTGAACAGTGGCAGCCGCAATGGCTTGCGATTCAAACTCGGAACCTGGTTCAACGACTACCAGGATTTGGCCATCGAAGGCGACATGTTCTTCTTCGAGACCGAGTCGACCGGTTTCAGCGGCACTGGCGTGGCGGGTGATCCCATCCTGGCGCGTCCGTTCTTCAACATGGTACCGGTCGACGCCATGGACAACGTTCTCCCGCCTGCCCAAGACGCCGAGTTGGTGTCTTTCCCGGGCGTGGTTGAAGGCACGGTGAGTGTCGACACGCGCAGCGATTTCGCCGGGGCTGGCTTGCGGCTGCGAGCGGCCCTCTGCTGCAAGGAGATCGGCGGCGTATGCAATACTTGCGATCCCTGCGGTCCTGCCGTGGGACCGAGCAGCGTGTCGCGGATCGATGCAATCGCTGGCTACCGCTTCCTGAAACTAGACGAACGCGTGTTGATCCAGGAAGACCTGAATTCACTGATCACCGCCAGTCCCGGCACGTTCGACATCTACGACCGCTTCGACACCTACAACGAGTTCCACGGCGGCGATGTTGGTTTCATCTGGGAATGGGAGTCGCCCCGCTGGACGCTGGAGTTCCTGACCAAGGTGGCGCTGGGCAACACGCACCAGCGTGTGACCATCGATGGCGAAACCACCGTGAGCGACGGAGTCAACACTTATACCGAAGAGGGCGGTTTGCTCGCGCTGCGTAGCAACATTGGCACCTACAAACGCAATAAGTTCACCGCTATCCCCGAGATCGGCGTCACGGCCGGCTACCGCATTACTCCGCGACTGAAAGCCACATTGGGCTACACGCTTATCTATTGGGGTTCCGTAGTACGGCCAGGCGATCATATCGACCTCGACGTGAACCCCAACCTGCTGCCGCCGGTGGTCGAACCGGTGGTGGGCCCGGAGCGTCCCCGCTTCAGGTGGGACGATACTTCGCTGCTGGCCCACGGACTCAATGCGGGTCTCGACTATCGGTTTTAAGAGCGCTTGCCAGTTGCTCCTGTCGCTCACGCTCCCGGCTCGCCAAGCTAGCGCTGCAGTCATTGCCGGCGCTGGACTTTGCCGATTATGCCGATTCTGACGGTTGTCGGTCCACTGCGCGGTATGGTTTGGGCGATATAGAAACTGCTGCGCCCGCTCTCTACAGAACGGTTGCGCGGCAAGTTGCTTATCCCCTGCGGGCCGCGACTTTGGTCCGACTCCTCGATTCTTGAGAGCTTTGCGATGAAGTGCCGCTTCGAACGTTTGGAAGACCGTAAGTTGCTGGCCGTCGACCTGGGCCAAATCTCGGGCACGGTGCTCAACGATCTGCAAAACGATGGCAACCCGGCGAACGACACCGCAGTGGTGGGACTGCCAGTCACGCTGTACCGCGATGGCAACTCCAATGGCACCTTCGACGGCGCGGGCACCGATCCGCAGTACGGATCGGCTACCGTGACCGATGCTAGCGGCGACTACACGTTCACTGGTTTGATCGAAGGAACGTACTTCGTCGAGATCTCGCCGACCGCCGACCTGCAGGTGCTGGCTGGCGGCGACATGCAAACCGTGACGTTCAACTCCGCCGAGGCGATGGGCGTCACCGCGCTGACGATCGACGACTTTGCGACCGCCCAAACCGCCACAGTGATGCGCACGGGTGGGGCCATGGGTGTGACTGACGCCTCGGACGCCGACGCGGCCAACGCCAACGATGGCGGCGTGCGCGATCTGTACGTCAACGCCACGACCACCGGCAACGTGACGCTCACCTCGATGTTTGGTGGCGGCAATCTGCTGAGCCTCGAGTCGAGTAGTGGCACCGAGGGACTTGCGCGCGTCACCTGGGACGGCGCCGATGGCGACGGCGACGCGGTCGACCCCACCGGCTTGAGCCTCGACTTTTCCGACAGCGGTAGCAACTTCGGCATGTTGCTGCGCGTAAGCGCCGACGCCAAGCCCGCTGCCGAAGTGACGATGCGACTTACCAGCGGCAGTGGTAACACGGCCGAGGCGACCGTGAGCATCCTCGATCAGGATGGTCTCCTGGATGGCGACGCCGACGAAGAAATCGTTGTGCCGTTCACCGCGTTCACCGAGAACGTGCAGGGC
Organism: Aeoliella sp.; assembly: GCF_965227375.1. NCBI lineage: Bacteria > Pseudomonadati > Planctomycetota > Planctomycetia > Pirellulales > Lacipirellulaceae > Aeoliella > Aeoliella sp. Next base: position 4,223,866 of record NZ_CBDDFX010000002.1, on the reverse strand, counting down.
ACGGGAGTCGACTTCAGCAATGTCACGGCCATCGAGATGATCCTCGACTTTCAGGATCCCTCGGTAAGCGGCCTCGACGCGCGTGTGGAAATGGTCGGCGTGGTTGGCAATACGGTGAAGACGGCCGACTTCACTGCACTGTATCGTATGAGCCTGGGCGACCAGGTGTTTGCCGACTTGGACAACGACGGAGTGCTGGACCTCGGCGAGACGGGTATCGAGGACGTGGTGGTGTCGTTGTACGAGGATACCAACACCGACGGCGTCTACAGCGATGGTGTCGATACCTTTATAGGCAACGACACGACCGACGCGTCGGGCAACTTCTTGTTCGAAGACCTGCTGCCAGGCGATTACATCCTGCGCATTGCGGAAACCGAGTTCGCCGCCAGCGAGCCGCTCGATGGGTTGATCTCTTCCACCGGCAACGAAACTGCCACTGTCGCGCCCGACCCCGACGACGATACCAATGACGACGACAACGGTTACGCCCTGTCGACCTTCGGCGTCGTGACGCAAGCCGTGACGCTGGTGGGCGACGCGGAGCCGACCGACGATGGCGACTCCGATGCGAACACGAACCTATCCGTCGACTTCGGCTTCTATGGTTTCGATCTGGTGATCGACAAAGAGGTCGACCTGTCGGCCGTCTCCACTGGCGGTGCGTTGGTTTACACGATCGATGTCACCAACAACGGTCCGTCCACAGCGCTCGGTGTTTCGTTCAGCGACACGCTGCCTGCCGGCGTGACGTTCGACTCGGGCAGCACCACTGTGGGCGCGGTGGCACACGCGGCGGGCGTGGTCACGGCCAACCTGGGCAACATCGCCTCGGGCGATACGGTCACGGTGACCATTAACGTCGACGTCGATGGCGGCGCTACCGGCACGTTGACCAACACGGCCACCGTTTCGGCCGCCAACGAGGACGATACTTCGAACAACACCGCGACCGCCATGACCAGCGTCGATGAGACGATCGACCTGGCAGTGACCAAAGTGGACGACGACGGCGACGCCGACGTGGCGCCGGGCGATACGATCGTCTACACGGTGACGGTGAGGAACAACGGCCCCTCGACCGCGACCAACGTGGTGCTGACGGACAACCTGCCGGCCAACCTGACGTTCAACACCGGCGCGTCGACGCCAACACCCGACTCGGTGGTCGGCGGTCCGAGCACCGGCACCACGCTCACCTACAACCTGGGCACACTCGCCAGTGGGGCGAGCACCGATATCACCATCTCGGCCACGGTGAGCAGCACGTTCGTTGGCACGCTCACCAACACCGCGTCTGCCACTGCCGACGAGACGGAAACCACCACGGCCAACAACTCGGCTACGTCGCAATCGCTCGTGGCGGTTTCGCCGTCGTCGATCGCCGGCTCGGTGTATGTCGACTCGAACAACAACGGTGTCCGCGACGCCGGCGAGCAGGGCATTGCCAACGTAACGGTCACGCTCACGGGTACCGACTTCACCACCGCGGCTGTCAACCAGGTCACCACCACCGCGGCCGACGGTACCTACCAGTTCGCCAACCTCCTGCCAGGCACCTACCAGTTGACCGAGTCGCACCCGGCGTTCTTCCCGGACGGGCAGGACGCGTTGGGTAGCGAAGGTGGCGTTTTGGCCAACGACGACTTGTCGAACATCGTGCTGGGCTCCGGCGTCAACGCTACCGCGTACAACTTCGGCGAACTGCCGCCCACGCTCAGCAAGCGCCGATTCCTCGCTTCGTCGGTCACTCCGGCCGGCACCGGCAGTGTCGACTTCGACATCATCACCACCGCAGGTGTAGGCGCCTCGGCCACCGGGGTTGGGTTCACCGCGATCACGGCCGATACCGGCCAGGGTACTGCCACGCTGGGACTCACGTCGCAGGCTACGGGCGACTTCACGATTGGCACCGAGTTGGTCACTGTCGCCGCGTTGGCTTCTGGCAGCTTCGACGGAGCTGCCGGTAACGGCGCGATCACGCAGATCAACGTCGATGTCGACCAAGCAAGTGCAACCGCGGGCAACGATGTCACCGTGGATCGAACTGGCACGGCTCTGACGCTCACGTTCGACGCCGACGCGATCGTCGTGGACGACGTGATCAATGCAATCAACAACAATGGCTCCACTGGCAACGTGGGTACGATCAACTACTCGGGCACGATCGCGGCCGGCGACTTCACCAGCAGCACGGCCGGTGGTGGTGCGAGCGCCATCGCGGCCGACGAACTGGCGATAACGCCGGACAGCGCCCTGGCAGGCGGTGGCGCCGAAACGCTGACACTTGTGGCCATTGAAGACTCCGACGCCGATGGCGCCGAGATCTCCGCCGGAAACGCGCCAACGATCGCCTTCACTGGCAACGCAGCTGCGGACTCGGCCGATTACGATGCGGCGACCAATCAGTTGAACGTGAACATCAACAGTGGCGACACCTCCAACCGAACCTTCCAGGACTTGGCGGACTTGATTGCCGCGTCCGGCGAGTTCACCGTGAACGGAGCCACCAGCAGCCCGTCGCTCACCAACGGGGCCTTCCTGCTGGGTAGCACGGCCGCGACCGTCGACACCAACACCGGCGCGCTGACCGTTACGGTCGACGGTACGGATGCAACGACCACGGCTGTGACAATCGACATCCAGGCCCTGGCCTCCGAAGGCACCGACGGCCAGATCGACATCGACTTTGTCGAAGCGGCCTTGGGTTCGGGTTCTCCGGAAGTGGTGATCATTGGCGACGCAGCGAGCGGTTATACGGTGCAGCTAAACAGGGATCACGCTGGCGGCGTGAGCATCGAGGAGATCGAGACCGCCCTGGAGACCATTGCTGAGATCGATTCGGTAACGATCACTGCGAGCGCCGGAGCGACGTTCAACGTGCACGACGTTGCTGCGATCAACGAACTTCCAAACAGCACTGTCTCGCTGACGGGTGGAGTGGACGAAGTGGTGACCACCGAGACGATTGTGCTGCTGGCTGCAACGGGTCTGACCGGTGGCATCGACATCGACTTCAGCGAGGTCAACCTGTCGGGCACGGGCACCAACGTAGTCGACAACGGCAGCGTGGGTGGCAACGAAAGCTACACACTGCAGATCGACAGCACGGTGGGCGTGCCCATCGACTCCATCCGCAGTGCGTTGGCCAGCATTACCGAAATCGATTCGGCCAGCTTCACTTCGGTTTCTCCAGGCACCTCGACCTACAACGCTGCGGCCGATGCTCCTCCGTCGGCGGTGAGCATCGTCGGCGCCGGCTAGGCCGCCACAACGAGCACTTACCGTCGACGCCTGAGGCATGCCGCTCCCGCGACTGCGATTGCCAACAGCGACAAGCTGGAGGGCGTTGGAACCGGCAAGGTCACGATGTCGCGCAGTACGTCGCCGTTGTTCTCCGTCAGGAAGCTGGCGATCAGGTTGAAGTTTTCGTCGTATTCATGGGCCCTGGTGTTGAGACCATCGGTGGCAAACAGGTGTTGTGAACTCGAATCGTAGTGAACGCCTACGATCTCGGTGGAACTGTAGAATGGCGGGGATGCGGGAGCAGGGATTGTCTCCATCAATGTCGGCAAGGTGCCCGATATGTCGAACACGTGAATCCCTACGTCCGCCAGGACACTGCCCGCGAACAGGCGATTGCCAGTCTCATCGATGGCAATGTCCGACATTTCCAAGCCGGGAAACGTGGCTACACCGATAAGGGTGCCGCTGGGCGCGAACTTGAATAGCTCTCCCCCGAGATGCGCGATGTAAACGTTGCCGGAAGCATCGGCATCGATCCCAGCAAGGTGCATCAAGTCGTTATCCATGAATTGCCCAGTGATGGCGCCGGTCGAGTCAAATCGCGTTGCCACGGTATTCGGTGGGCCACAGCAGCTGGGGGACGAGAGATGCCCCGATGTTGTGTAGACAGATCCACTGCTGTCCGTTTCCAGGTGCACTGGATTCAGAATCGAGGCGAAGACCCCTGCCGGATCTCCACTGGTGGTCAGTTTGCGAATCTCGTCGTTGCCAAAGTCGGCGACGAGCAACTCACCGTTGAGCAGCGCCAGTCCAGAGTAGCGCGACGATTCATCGCCTGGCGCAATAAATGTCTGGTCAGCGCCGTCCAACCGCCCCACCGCATCCAGGAAGATGAAGTCGGGCTCTTCTCCGAACGTCTGTTGCTCTCCAGCAAGGAATGCCGTTTGGCTCAACACGCCGGCGTTGCCTTCCGCGAGACGCCAATCTCCAAGCCAAACCATGGCAATTGCAGCACCGACTAAGATTGTTCGCGTGTTCATTAGCGCTGCTCCGTCGTTTGAGTCAGTAGGTGTCGTTTCGATGATGTGCGGGTGTCCGCCACATACGGACCACTATACGAGCCGCCGGTAGACCCGTCAATCATTTCATTAGGGCGTTTGCCCCACCGCGGTTTGCAGCGGCTGTACCGCGCGCGTGCGACAATTTGGGGACGGAATTCGCTACAAAGTCGCCTTTTCCTGTACTCCCAATCGTCCGCCGTGAAGCTTTGACGCTTGGCGCGATAGGGGGGATGCAAGCGTTGCAACTGAATTGAAGGCCTGTGCTTGCCCGACCTATCCCCCTGGAGGCCGGTCTGGCCACTAACGGATTAGAAAACGATATATAGACGCGAGGATCGCTGTGTTTCACCACTCTACCACTCTGCGCTGCGCATTGTCTTTCAGCTTGGCAGTGCTCGCCGTGCTCAGCAATGGGCCGGCCAAAGCAGCCACGCCCAACCCCTGTGCTGGCAGCCACAAGGTTGTTTTCTACGCTAACGACTTCAGTTACCTGAACGATCCGAACTACTGCGGCGATTGTTTGGGCGACTGCATGAAGCAAATGGCAATCGACCCGTGCGGCCATTGGGGCACGCTCGACATCGGTGGCCAACTGCGTCTGCGATACCACCACGAAGACGGCATGGGTCGCCAGCCTGGTGTTTCCGGGTTCAACGATACCAAGAACGACTTCATGCTCACTCGCTTGCGGTTGTACACCAACTGGAAGAAAGACTGGCTGCGGATCTACGCCGAAGGCATCACTGCCGAAGTGGTTTCGAACGACTTGTACGTTCCTCGCCCGATCGATATCAACTCGGCCGACTTCCTCAACTTGTTCGCCGACGTTGCCTTGACCGACTCGTTCACGGTTCGCGTTGGTCGTCAAGAACTGCTGTACGGCGTGCAGCGTCACGTGTCGCCGCTCGACTGGGCCAATACCCGCCGAACGTTCTCCGGCATCAAGACGATGTATCGGGGCGACGTGTGGGACGTCGACGCGTTCTTCACCAACTACGTGCCGGTTTCGCCTTACGACTTCGACGAGCCCGACTACAACCAATCGTTCTACGGCGTCTACGCGACTCGCTACAATCAGTGTGGCGGGGCCAACATGGACCTGTTCTACCTTGGTTACGACAACGAGAACCAGTACGCTTCGCCCCCGACGGTTGTAACCGCGGGCTCGGCCGACTTCTCGGTTCACACGTTCGGCACCCGACTGTGGGGCGATATCGACGGTGAGTGGCTGTACGAATTGGAAACCACCTTGCAGACCGGTCGCCAAAGCGGACTGGGCCGCGATCACCGTGCCGGCATGTGCACGATTGGTTTTGGTAAGAAGCTCGACATGGCGTGGGCCCCCACGGTGTGGATGTACTACGACTTCGCCTCGGGCGACGATCAGCAGGGCAACTTCAATCGCTATAACCAATTGTTCCCCTTGGCTCACAAGTACCTTGGCTTCATCGACGCAGCTCAGCGGTCGAACATCAGCTCGCCGAACTGCTTGCTGACAATGTCGCCCAGCAGCAAATGGTCGCTGTTGTGCTGGTACTACTACCTGGGCGCCGACCAGGCCAGCGACACCATTCCGTTCGTGGCCACCCCGTCGGTGCAGAACACCACCACGAAGTACTTTGGTCACGAGCTGGACTTGATCGCCGCCTACAAGTTTGCCCCTCGCTCCAACGTCCTGTTCGGCTATTCGAATCTGTGGCGTGGCAGCAAGATCATCGGCACCAACGACGCCCACTTCTTCTACACGCAGTGGGAATTGGACTTCTAACGGGCTGACGATCCGAACGACGAACTACCCAATGGCCAATGGCGCGCACTTGCGTCATTGGCCATTGGTCATTTACCTGAGCTCCGAATTTGGATGGATGGGTTTTGGGCCAATTGACCCAACATTTGATCCATTGGCCCAAAACCCCAACGGCTCTGGGGTTCCCGTGTTCAAAATGGACTGCAATTTAAGGGGTGTTTTCGCTCCCGCGGGTCAATTCCCCAGGGAGTTGTTCCCCGCATGTTGTACCAAAACCCCATTGGTCCAAAACCCCGGTGGTCCAAAACCCCGGTGGTCCAAAACTCAGCTGGTCCAAAACTCAGCTGGCCCAAAACTCAGCTGGCCCAAAACACCGGGAGCAAATACGCGAAGGGCAAGCCAGTGGAAAACCTACTCACCTACTCCACCTACTCACCTACTCACCTACTCACTTACTCACCTCAACCAAATTGCCAAAGATCTACCGCAGCTACAAGTTGCCGCACCTCTACTGGATCACACCACCGCGCGATTTCAACAGCGATTATTTTACACACCGATTTATGAGGCACTTCGCTTTCGGAGGCTGGCGCGTCGACGTCCAACGAAAAAAGCCGCGACCATGTGGTCGCGGCTTTTGAGTTTCGCGTTGAAGTTGGTTAGGCCGAAGTCGCGCCCACGGCGGCGAGGCCCTCTTCTTCGACGAACTCTTCGTGCCCTTCTTTGAGGGAAGCCTTGGCGGCTTCGAGTTCCACTTTCGATTCCGTTTCGGCCGCTTCGCTGAATCGAACCGTGAACGCCAGGAACGAGGCGACGGTTACCAGTCCGCCAAGGATCAAGAAGGCGGTGGGCCATTCCAAAGAGCTCTTGAACAGGAAGCCAGCGGCAACTGCGCCAGCGTTTCCACCAGCGCCGACAATTCCCGAAACGGCGCCGAGTGCCTTCTTGTTGATAAACGGCACCACCGAATAGGTCGCTCCCTCGGACATCTGAACAAACAGGCTGAACAGGATCAGCGCCGGCAAGGCGACCGCGATGGCGCTCATCTGCGAGAAGAACATCAAAGCCAGTCCTTCGCAGAACAGCGCGATGAACAGCCAGGTCACACGCCCCTTGAGGCCCCAGCGAGTGCCAAATAGGTCGCCAGAGATGCCGCCCAGCGTGCGGGCGAAGAGGTTCATCAACCCGAAGCAGGCAGCCATCGCGCCTGCAGCGGTGAGACCCAGGCCGAAGTAGTCGGTAAAGTACAGTGCGGCCACGTTGTTGACGGTCAGTTCAATACCAAAGCAGGCGGCGTAGATGAAGAACAACGACCAAACGCGATAGTCCTTGCACGCTTCGAGGAAGTTGCCCTTCGCTGCTTTGCCTTCCGGCAGCTTGCCCGCTGCACGTAGTTCTTTGAAGTTTCCATCGGGAGCATCCTGCGTGAATTTGTAGTAGGCGATACCTGTCAGCAGGCAGACCACACCCGCTACGACCATCGACGCCCGCCAACCAACGGCGTCGCTCAATCCAAGCACGGTCACAAACAGTCCGAACACCACAGGCATCACAAACTGTGTGACGCCGCCCCCCAAGTTACCCCATCCAGCTGAAGTCGCATTTGCCGTACCAACCACGTTAGGTGCAAACATGATCGACGTGTGATACTGCGTAATCACAAACGAGGCGCCGATGACGCCGATCAAGAGTCGAAAGATCAAGAACGTTTGAAAGTCATGCGCCAGTGCAATGCCCATCACTGGCAGCGAACCGAGCACTAGTAGCCAGGTGTAAGTGAGTCGGGGACCAAATCGATCGCACAGCCACCCGATCAGCAACCGCGCGACGATGGTAATCGCCACCGAGGCGATGATCGACCAGCCGACTTGTTGCTTGGTGAGGGAGAGTTCGTCGCGAACCACGGCCATCAACGGGGCGATGCCAAACCACGCAAAGAAGCAGAGAAAGAAGGCGAACCACGACATGTGGAACGCTCGAATCTGCGGCATGTCCAAACGGAAGAAGTTACTCCACAGAGCAGTGGCTTTGTTTTCGACTTTCATGGCGGTCCGTTGCTATTTGCAAAAAGAGGTGTTCAAAAGCGCTTACCACAACTCCTTCCCTAACAGTGGGCCTTCCAGCCCGCAGCGACCGCCTGGCTGCGTGGGTGTTCTCGACGAGAACGGGAAGTTGATGGGGGCATACGTGTCCGCAGTGCCGAACGCAAGCGTTATGCCAAACGCGAAGAACTCGGCGGAGGAACCGCCTTTTGCGTTCTATGGGTCCGAGAAAGTCAAATTTCGGCCGCAATTCTTGCGGGATTCCCACCGCCGAGCGTTGGCAATGGAGACAAATAGAGCCTATTTGCGATGCACGCATTGCCTAACTGGTGGGCAGAAGCGCGCGCATTATTAGCGCGCGAAGGGATGCAAAACGCTTGTTCCTCCGCATTTTTGGGGACTTTATGCGAAGCCTCGCGCGGCATCGCGTTGGCATCTATCCAAGTGGTATCCCAATTGCTCTACGGGCTTGGTTCGTGCGGGCAACGTCCTGCCGTGCTATTTCTTTCGCTGAGCTTTCTTTCATTATCTGTATGTCTATCGTCACTCAGGCCCTATCGAACGAGCGAGATGGTGAAGCTTTCTCGTTGGTCGATATGCTCATTGCCGAGCAGCAGGAGACAACCGCCGTTGCTCGCTTCGCGCAGAAGCACGCCGACACGACCGACCCTCTACTGGCTAGACAATACAGCGACCTGATCCCTCTCTCCAAGCCCAATCCTGGCGAGCAGTATGCGTTTGAGGTCGACCTCGACGCTTGCAGCGGTTGCAAGGCGTGCGTTGCTGCGTGTCACAATTTGAATGGCTTGGACGAAGCGGAGCAGTGGCGCAAGGTTGGCCTGCTGCACGGCGATTCCGATCATCAGCCGGTACTGCAACACGTCACTACGGCTTGCCACCATTGCGTCGACCCGGGTTGTTTGCTCGGGTGTCCCGTAAAGGCATACGACAAGGATCCCGAAACGGGCATCGTGCGGCACCTGGACGACCAGTGCATCGGTTGTCAGTACTGCGTGTTCATGTGCCCTTACGACGTGCCGCGGTACAGCCCGGAGCGTGGCATCGTTCGCAAATGCGACATGTGCCACGACCGTTTGGCCGTAGGCGAAGCGCCCGCCTGCGTGCAATCGTGCCCGAACCGCGCAATCAGCATTCGCACGGTGAACAAGGACGAAGTATGCCAGGAAAGCACCCACAACCGCTTCCTGCCCGGCACGCCCGACGCCACGATTACCAAACCAACCACGCGGTATAAGTCGAGCAAGGACCTCTCCGCGTCGCTCAAACCGGCCGACTACTACTCGGCCAAGATCCAGCATAGCCACATGCCGCTGGTGATGATGCTGGTGCTGACGCAACTTTCTGTCGGTGCGTTCCTGATCGGACAACTGTTGGTTACAGGACCTTGGCAGGACACCGTGATGCTGCAAGGCGTGCGACCGGTCTACACGATTGTCGGCTTCCTGGTCGGCTTCGTGGGCATGCACGCTGCCGTGTTTCACTTGGGGCGCCCGCAGTACGCGTTTCGGGCGTTCCTGGGGCTGCGCACTTCGTGGCTCAGTCGCGAGATATTCGCCTTCGGCGGCTTCGCCGGCTGCGCGTTTGCTTACGCGGCAGCGCTCTGGTTGGCTAAGGATCGCCCGATGCTCTTGCCGCTGGCCAATGGATTGGGCTGGCTTACCGTGGCGGCGGGCATAGGTGGCGTGCTGTGCTCCGTGATGATCTACGTGAAGACCCGCCGCCCGTTCTGGAGGTTCCCCCGCACCGCCGGTAAGTTCCTGCTAACGAGCGTGATGCTCGGCGCGCCGGTGGCGCTGGTGGTGTCGCTCTCGGCGTGCTACTTCAACGACGCCTTGGAGCCACATGCCATCATGCGGCGCTACGGTCAGTCGCTGTGTGTCCTGACAATCATTGCAACGGTCGCCAAGTTGGCACTCGAGTCGAGCGTTTTCCTGTATCTCAAGCAGCAGGACCATACACCGATGAAGCGGACCGCGATGCTTCTCTCTGGCGAGTTGAGCATGACCACACTGCTGCGTTACTTCTTCGGCGTGTTGGGCGGAGTGGTGTTGCCGCTGGCGCTGTTGTCCAGTCAAGCCAGTTCGGCAGGCGCCGAAGGCTTCGATCCGCTGTTCCTGTTGATCGTGGTCTCGCTGATCACCCTGTTGTTGACGCTCGGCGAAATGGTGGAGCGTTTCTTGTTCTTCGCGGCGGTAGTCGCCCCTCCCATGCCAGGACCGACGGGATCATGAGCACCGAACTACCCATCGCACCATCGTCGGACCGTGTGGCCATTCGCGACCGTGTGGCGTCGCTGGTCCGCCAATGGCAAGGCCCGCTCACGGCCGACTTGCTTCGCACGCCGGGCAAGTTCGGGCTGGGGCAGGTGCCGGCCGGCAAAGCGCCCGACGCGACCACGACCGCAGTCTGCGGCTATTGCTCGACCGGATGTGGACTCAACATCCATCTCCGCGACGGCGAGGCCGTGAATCTCACGCCGGACGTCGAATATCCCGTGAACACCGGCATGGCCTGCCCCAAAGGGTGGGAAGCCTTGTCGGTGCTGCAGGCGAGCGACCGCGGCACGATTCCGCTGATGCCCGACGACTTCGGCAACCGCGTGCCAGTGAAGTGGGAGATCGCCCTGAAGGTGTTCTGCGATCGCTTCAAGGCCATCCAGGAGAAGCACGGCAAGCAATCCGTTGCGTTCCTCAGCACCGGGCAGCTGCCCACCGAGGAAATGGCCTTTCTCGGCAGCCTCGCCAAGTTCGGCATGGGCGCGCTGCATGGCGATGGCAACACGCGGCAGTGCATGGCCACGGCCGTGGTGGCTTACAAACAAGCGTTCGGTTTCGACGCCCCGCCCTACACGTATCAGGACTTTGAAGAGTCGGACGTGCTGGTGTTCGTCGGCGCAAATCCGTGCCTGGCGCATCCGATCATGTGGCAACGCGTGTGTCGGAACCCGCACAACCCCGAAATCATCGTGCTCGACCCCCGCGCGACCGAAACCGCCAACGCGGCCACACAGCACGTCGCCTTGCGACCGAAGTCAGACATGGCCGTGTTGTACGGCCTCGCGCATATCTTGATCGCCGAAGGGTGGATCGATCGTGAGTTCATCGACGCGCACACGGCCGACTTCGATGGCTTTGCCCACCACGTGCAGGCGTTCACGCCGGAGCGAGTGGAGCAGGAGAGCGGCATCACTCGAGAGCAACTCTACTACGTCGCCCGCACCATCCACCTCGGCAAGCGGGTGAGCTTCTGGTGGACGATGGGCGTCAATCAAAGCTACCAGGGCGTGCGGACCGCGCAGGCGATCATCAACCTAGCGCTCATCACCGGCAACATCGGTCGACCCGGCACCGGGGCCAACTCCATTACGGGACAGTGCAACGCGATGGGCTCGCGGCTGTTCAGCAACACGACCAACCTGTTGGGCGGTCACGACTTCAAGAACGAAGCGCACCGACACAAAGTGGCCGGCGTGATGGGTATCGACGAGTCGCACATTCCCCACGAAGACAGTTGGGCGTACGACCGCATCATCGAAGGCATCTTGCGCGACGAGATCAAAGGCCTGTGGGTCATCTGCACCAACCCGGCGCACTCCTGGATCAACCAGAATACGTGCCGCGAGATCCTGGACAAGCTCGACTTCCTGGTGGTGCAGGACATGTACCACTCGACCGAAACCGCGGAACTGGCCGACCTGTACTTGCCGGCCGCCGGATGGGGTGAGAAGGAAGGCACGTTCATTAACTCCGAACGCCGTATTGGCCTTTTGAAGAAAGTCTGCAAAGCGCCAGGCAAGGCGCTCTCGGACTTCTCCATCTTTAAGCTCATTGCCCACTACTGGGGCTGCGAAGAGATGTTCGCCGATTGGGACTCGCCCGAGGACGTGTTCCAGACGATGAAAGAACTCTCGCGCGATCAGCCTTGCGAGATCACCGGCATCGACGACTATCGCATGCTCGACGAGCGGGGCGGCATTCAGTGGCCCTACCGTGCAGGCGTCGACTCCGACGACTCGCAGCGGCGGTTGTTCGAGGATGGCCGTTTTTACCACGAAGACGGTCGGGCGCGGTTGCTGTACGAAGAGCCCAAAACGATGCCCGAGCCGCCGAACCCGCGGTACCCGTACTTGCTGCTCACCGGCCGCGGCACTGCTTCGCAGTGGCACACCCAGACGCGGACCTCGAAGTCGAGTGTGCTCCGGACGCTCTACCCCGAACACATTTACGTCGAGATGCACCCCGACGACGCCAAGCGAGAGGGTATTCGGCCGAACTCGATGGTCCGGGTCGCCTCGCAGCGCGGCAGCTTGAAGGCCAAGGCATTCGTCACGCCTACCGTGCAGCAGGGGCAGGTGTTTATTCCCATGCACTACGAAGAAACCAACCAACTAACGCTGGCGCACTTCGACCCTTACTCGCGCCAGCCATCGTACAAGAACTGCGCCGTGAGTATCCGCCCAGAAGGGAGCGACGTGGCAAAATGAGTGAGTCGAATGGCTTTTCCCCGGAGCAAAAGAACTTCCTGCAGGGCTTCGCGCTCGGCACCGATGTGTCGCGCAAGGTTCGCGGTCTGCCGGTGCTCTCGGGAAGTGGCGGAAGTCCCGGTGGCGAGTCGATCACCGTCGGCGCGGCCGCGCCGCCAGCCGCCGGAGCGTTGCCCTTCGATCCCGAGTCGATGCACAGCGAAGCGCAAGACCAGCAGGTGGCCGCTGGCGGGAAGTTGGTCGCCGAGGAAAAAGCCAAACGCGAGAAACCACCCTCCGGCATGTGGGACGAAATGGTCGCCCGGGCGGCCGACGGTCAGTTCCCCAAAGGGACCGACGTTTTCCTCACCAAGTACTACGGCATGTTCTACGTCGCCCCGGCGCAGGACTCCTACATGTGCCGGCTGCGTTTTCCCGGTGGCGACCTCCGCTCGTGGCAACTCCGCGGGCTGGCCGATTTGGCCGACAAGTTCGCTGGCGGATACACCGACGTCACTACGCGGGCGAACCTGCAACTACGCGAAATCAAGGCCAAAGACCCCATCAACGTCCTCACCGGGCTCCGCGATCTGGGCATCATCAACTACGGCTCTGGCTCCGACAACATTCGCAACGTCACCGCCAGCCCGCTCAGCGGAATCGATGCCGAAGAACTGATCGAGACGCTGCCGCTCGCCCGCGACATGCACTACTACATCATCCACCACCGCGAAATGTACGGGCTGCCGCGCAAGTTCAACATCGCCTTCGACGGCGGTGGTTCGATCAGCGCCCTGGAAGACACCAACGACATCGGTTTCACCGCAGTTCGCGCCCGTGGCGACGAGTTGCCTGAAGGCATTTACTTTCAGCTCACGCTCGGCGGCATCACGGGTCACAAGGACTTCGCCCGCCCGACGGGGGTTCTGTTGGAACCCAAAGAGTGCGTGGAAGTGGCCGCCGCGGTGGTGCGGGTGTTCATTCGTAGCGGCAATCGCACCGACCGCAAGACCGCGCGGCTCAAGTACGTTCTCGACGACTGGGGCTTCGACAAGTTCCTGGAAGAAGTCGAAAAGGACCTCGGCCGCACGCTCCGCCGCGCACCGCTCGACGCCTGCGACCCGCGTCCCTCGGACAATCGCCAGGGGCACATCGGTTTCCACGCCCAGCGGCAGCCGGGCATGAACTACGTGGGCGTCGCCTTGCCGGTGGGGCGGATCCAGAGTGACCAGATGCGGTCGCTAGCCGAGATCGCCGAAAAGTGGGGCACGGGCGACATTCGCCTAACCGTTTGGCAGAACCTCTTGATCCCGAACATTAACGACGAAGACATCGACGACGTCAAGCAAGCAATCGAGTCGATTGGCCTCGATTGGTCGGCCAATAGCATCCGCGCCGGGCTGATTGCCTGCACCGGAGCGGCCGGCTGCAAGTACGCCGCCGCGCCGACCAAGGCCAACGCCATGGCGATCGCAGATTACGTGGAGCAGCGACTGGAACTCGACACGCCGGTGAACATCCATTTGACCGGCTGCCACCATTCGTGCGCCCAGCATTACATCGGCGACATCGGCTTGATTGCCGCGAACGTCGACAATCCCGACGACCCCGATGGCGACACCGTCGAGGGCTACAACCTATTCGTCGGCGGCGGCTACGGCATCCGCCAGGCGATCGCGCGGGAACTGTTCCCCGCACTTCCGTTCGAGGCCGTCCCGTCGCGCGTGGCAGCGTTGTTGCAGGCGTACCTCGATCGTCGCGAAGGCCCCGACGAGGCTTTTGTGGATTTTGCCCGGAGACACGAAGTAGAAGAGCTGCGCGAGTTTTGCAGCTTGCAGCCAGTTAGTTCGTAGACACCTGAATCGAGTTGACGACTATGAGCGTTTCGCTAATCCCCGATTCCGCCCCGTTCACCGAAGAGCAACGGGCGTGGCTCAATGGTTTTCTGGCTGGTTGGACTGGCATTGTTGATTCCGCCAACGGAGCCCATCTCGCCAACGGCGCGGAAGTCGCCACCGCGCTACTCGACGTTGCGCCCGAGCCTGCCGCGGAAGAGGAAGAGGATTTCCCGTGGCACGATCCGGCCATCGAGATCGACGAGCGGCTCGAGATGGCCAAGGACCGCCCGATCGAACGTCGGATGATGGCCGCCATGGCGCAGCTCAACTGCGGCGCTTGCGGCTACGTCTGCCAGACCTACAGCGAAGCGATCGCCGATGGTAGCGAAAAGAACCTGACGCTCTGCTCGCCCGGCGGCAAAGACACGGCCAAGATGCTCAAGAAGCTCGCCAAAGAGGCAAAGTCGAGTCCCGAGAGCAATGGACAATCGAACGGTAAAGCCAACGGGCACAGCAACGGTCATACGAATGGCAACGGCACCGCCCTCAATGGAGCCTCCAACGGATTCAGTCGCTCGAACCCCTTCACCGCCAGGCTCAAGTCGAGCTTCAATTTGAACCTCGAAGGCTCCGCGAAGCATACCTCGCACGTGGTGATCGACCTGGGCGAGAGCGGGCTCGACTACCGAGTGGGCGACTCGCTGGGAGTCTATCCCACCAACTGCGACGAACTGGTGAACGACATCTTCCAGTACCTCGACACGCCCGATCCGGAATCGCTCCGTTCGCTGTTGATGGAGAAGTACTGCTTGCGGTCGGTGACCGACGAGCTGATCGAACTCATGGCGTCCAAGTGCGACGACTCCGCCCAGAAGCAGAGCATCCTGCAACTGATCGATGCGGACGAACTGGACGAGATGGACGTGCTCGATGCACTCAGGAAATGCTCGACCACGAAGCTCCCGGCCGCCGAGTTTGTCGAGAGCCTCTCGGAACTGGCGCCGCGATTGTATTCGATCGCCAGTTCGCATAACGCCAATCCTGGCGAGGTGCACCTCACGGTCGGCCGCGCGACTGCGACCATCGGCGAGCGAACCTACAAGGGCGTGGCCTCCACGATGTTTGCGGACCGGGTGAGCGAAGGCGCCCCGGTGCGTGTGTACGTCCACCCGTCGCACGGCTTCACCGTGCCGGCCGATCCCAACGCTCCCATGATCATGGTTGGCCCCGGCACCGGCATCGCACCGTTTCGTGCGTTCCTGCAAGAGCGATGCGTCACCGGAGCCACCGGCAAGAACTGGTTGTTCTTCGGCGATCAGCGCGCGTCGACCGACTTCCTCTACCGCACCGAGTTCGACGAACTCATCGAGTCCGGCAAGCTGAACAAACTGAGCGTGGCCTTCAGCCGCGACCAGGAGCAGAAGATCTACGTGCAGGACCGAATGCGTGAAGAAGGCGCCGAGCTATTTAGTTGGCTGGAGCAAGGTGGGTACTTTTTCGTATGCGGCGACGCCAAGCGGATGGCCGCCGACGTCGACCGCGCGCTGCACGAAGTGGTCGAGACCCACGGCAACATGACGCCCGAGGACGCGAAAGCTTACGTCGAGAAGCTCAAGTCCAACCAACGGTACATGCGAGACGTGTACTAGAAATTCAGGCCCCTTGGACAATGGGCAGGGCGTTGGGGTCTGCGCATAAAAAAGCCCCTGCTCTTGCAGGGGCCAATGCCGCGAGCGGCAACTCGGTGCAACTTTGTGCAAGCGGAGAGGACAGGATTCGAACCTGCGGTACGGAATGACCCGTACGCCGATTTAGCAAACCGGTGCTTTCGACCACTCAGCCACCTCTCCTGGTGGGTGCCGGCGCACGGCTCGCGCCAGCACCAAGGGTCCTATTCTACGTCGCCCATCGCGTGCTGAAAAGTCCAGCCTTTTTTGCGATTTGGGCGGGCTCTTTGGGCCTACCGGGCGGCCAGGCTGTCGTCCACGGGGGCGACTGCGGCTGGCCGATTCAGGGCCTCTGCTTCACTGGACCCGTCCGAGTTGCCCTCGGTTCGGTGGTGGAGCGAATAAAGCACCGGGGCAATAATCATCGCCACCACGCTGATCAGCTTGATCAGAATGTTGATCGACGGGCCGGAGGTGTCCTTGAACGGATCGCCCACGGTGTCGCCGGTCACGGTGGCTTTGTGCATTTCGTCGAAGTCGTCGCCCCATTTGCCGTGACCTTCGTCCTTGGTCTGCTTCTTGGCATTGTCCCAAGCACCACCGGAGTTGGCCTGGAAAATCGCCAAGCAAACTCCCGAAATCGTTACACCCACCAGCAGGCCGCCCAGCATATCGGGCGAGTAGAGGCCAATTACGATGGGGGCGATCACTGCCAAGAGACCCGGCGCCACCATTTGCTTGATGGCCGCTGCCGTGGCGATTTCGACGCAGTGGGCGTATTCAGCCTTTCCATCGGCCGCGGTAATAATCGCGTTTTCTTCGTCCGTGGGGTCACGCTCTTCGCTCTCCGCCCGTTGCGCCGCGTCGAGCGCCGGGCGTAGTTCGGGAATGTCGCGGAACTGCCGACGCACTTCTTGAATCATGTCTTGGGCCGCGTTGCCCACCGCCACCATGGCCATGGCCGAGAAGCGGAACGGCAGCATGCAGCCAATTAGCAGACCGACCAGCACGAAAGGATCGGCCGCATTGATTTCCACGGTGCCGTTCATCTTGGTGAGGTAGGCTGCGGTTAGGCTGAGCGCTGTGAGCGCAGCCGAGCCGATGGCGAAACCTTTACCGATGGCGGCTGTGGTGTTGCCCACCGCGTCGAGCTTGTCGGTACGAGCACGCACTTCGCGGCCCAGGCGCGACATTTCGGCGATCCCACCCGCGTTGTCGGCGATCGGTCCGTACGCGTCAGTGGCTAGTTGGATGCCGAGTGTCGAGAGCATGCCCAAAGCGGCCATCGCAATGCCATACAGCCCGGCGCAATAGAACGCCACGAGAATCGCCACGCCGATCACCAGGATTGGGGCAGTGGTGGAGTTCATGCCAACCGCCACGCCCTGGATGATGGTTGTGGCCGGGCCGGTCTTTGAGGCTTGGACAATCGTCTCGACCGGTTTGCGGTTACATGCGGTGTACCATTCGGTGATCATGCCGACCAAAATGCCGGCGATCAGCCCGGCCACCACAGCCATGCTTACGCCCTTCCAGGAGTACACGTTTTCAGGCGCACTCTGGCCGTAGATGACTGTTTCTTGAAAGGCGATGCCTTCGGGGATCAGCGCGTAAATCGCACCGATCGTGCCGATGATCATTAGGCCGCCAGCGACAAACATGCCGCGGTTCAGACCCTTCTGCGGGTCGCCCCCTTCTTCGGTGGTGACGAAGAAGAAGCCGATGATCGAGGCAATCGCCCCCACCACCGCGACGACCAGTGGCAAGTACACCGCGTTCATGCCGGAGCCAGGCTCTGCTAGTTCCAGGCTACCGTACCAGGCAGCGCCGAGAATCATACTGGAGATCAACGCACCGACGTACGACTCGAACAGGTCGGCGCCCATGCCGGCCACGTCGCCCACGTTGTCGCCCACGTTATCGGCGATGGTCGCGGGATTGAGCGGGTGATCTTCGGGAATACCCGCTTCGACTTTACCCACCAAGTCGGCACCCACGTCGGCCGCCTTGGTGAAGATGCCACCGCCCACACGCGCAAACAGCGCGATGGACGAAGCACCGAGTGAGAAGCCAGACAGGATGTTGAGGACCAAATTTCGTGCGGACTCGTTGTCGCTAAGCGATTCGGGATACATCACGGTATAAGCAAAGAACAAGCCCCCGAGTCCCAATAATGCTAGGCCTACAACCGACAGTCCCATGACCGAGCCGCCAGCGAACGCCACTTGCAGCGCCGTGTTGAGCCCGCCGCGAGCTGCCGCAGCGGTGCGGGTGTTAGCCAGTGTGGCCGTCTTCATGCCAAAGAAACCCGCCAGGGCCGAACAAAACGCCCCAAGCACAAAAGATAGGGCGATGAAGCCGTTCGTGTTCTGATCATTGCCGAGGCTCTGGTTCGAAATGCCCAGCAGGATTGCCACGGCCACGACGAACACGGCCAGCGATCGGTATTCGCGAGCCAAAAAGGCCATGGCGCCTTCGGCCACCCAGTTGCCGATCATCTTCATGCGATCGTCGCCAGCGTCCTGCTCACGAACCCACTTGGCTCTGGCCATCGCATAGACCAGGGCGGCGATGGCAACCGCGGGAACAACATAAATGATGAGTTTCGGGTCGGGCATGGTGCGAGTCCTTGTAGCTCAAGCAGCTACCATTGAGGTGAACGATGGTATAGTTGGGAGGCTCTGCGGGCGAGGCGTTCGCCGTGTAGCGCCGGCGTAATGAGAGATAGCCGTAGCACGACTACATGCGAATGGACCATCGGTGCCGCGTCACCGCTCCTGTTGGTCAACGAGTGGATTCCTATGCCCCTCGGGCAAGCGCGGATCGTGTGATTTCACATGGCCCAACGCTTAATAACGTGGAAGTCTAGCCCACGCGTCGAATTGCTGTCAATGCGGGGAGTGGGCCGCATCAGCACGCTTTGTCCATCGAGCGCGCCTTATCGTCTCAGTGCACACTCACGAGCGCGCCAAATCGTCCGCCCACGCCTGGATGACCGTCTGTAGGTGGACATTTCGGTCGACTTGATACTCCGCGTCCAGGCAGCGATCGATGCGACGAATGATCCGCGGCGCGTCGGCCGAGGCGGCATCGGCGCGGAGATGACGGCGATAATGCCGCGCCACGAGGCCCAGCACTTGCAGCAGCGCGTTACGACGGGGGCCCGCTTCTTTGCCGGCCGAGTTGGAGAATTCGTGCACCATACTGGCCAATTTCACGCTGTCGATCACCGGCTGGCTCAGCAATTCCACGGCCTGCGTGTGGACCTGCCACAGCGCCTCGTCGGCCATCGCCACCGCCTGATCAAGGCTTCCCTCGGCCAATTCCGAAACGGTTGCGGCAACCTGAGGATCGGCGACCAGCTGGTTTTCGACTAGCAACTGCGCTACCGTTTCCACGTCGAGGGGAGCGAAACGGACAATTTGCGACCGCGAGCGAATGGTGGCCAATTGCCGCGCTTCGCTGGTGCCAATCAGGATGATCACCGAGCGGGGCGGAGGCTCTTCCAGGGTTTTTAGCAGCGCGTTGGCCGTGGAGTTGTTGAACGTATCGGCGTGGTCGATCACTGCCACGCGGTGTCGGCCGAGGTACGGCTTGAGCGAAATGTCGTGGCACAGCCCCTCGCGATTGCGATGCTCGTCGTCGCCAACGAACTGCTCGAGGATGAGCGTTCGCTTGTCCTTTCGCAGTCCCACTTCCAGCAGATCGGGGTGGTTGTCGGCGGCCATCAACAAGCACGACTTGCATTGGCGGCAGGCCACCAGTTCGTTGGGCGGCGACTCGGTGCACAGCAAACACTCGGCCAGCCGATGGGCGAACATCCGCTTGCCCACTCCGCCCGGCCCCACAAACAAGTAGGTGCTCGCCAGTCGCCCGTCGCGCAGCGTGTGCGCGAATCGCTCGGCAATCGCATCGTGACCGTGGATGCCCATCCACATCGCAGCACCACCGCTGGGTAAATCGGGAATTGAAACACATACCGCGTGCGAAACAGTTATACTCGAAGCTGCGATGTTTTTCGTCTCCCCCGCTGGAACCTGCGGATCCGCCATGACGACCGACGCGACCATTCGCACCCAGTGCCCAAGCTGCCAGGCGAAGTTTCGCGTGGCCAGCGAGCACGTCGGGCGGCGGACCCGCTGCCCTGGTTGCCGCCAGGCGTTCGAGATTCAGCCCGTGGCCCAGTCCAAATCCAACGGGCCCAAGTCCAACAAGGCCGACGCCCCGCCCGAGGTAACCTACGTCGGCGTGAACTGCCGACTCTGCGGTACGCGGATGTACGGACGGCTGGATCAGGTCGGCAAACCGATGAAGTGTCCCGACTGCGACACCGAGACCACCTTGCCGCCGCCCAAGCCCACGGCCAAACAAGCGGTTCCCGCGGCGATGCTCGGCGAGCAGTACGAACTGTACGAAGGCGACGACCAGCCGTGGGGCATCACCTTAGCCGCCGCGCAGGCCGAGTCGGTGCCGGTGCACTGCGAGTTGTGCGGCACGCTGCAGCATGTGCCGCCCGAGATGGTTGGCTCGGTGGCGGTCTGCCCCGACTGCGATCATGGCACGCGAGTTCACCCCAAACCAACGACCGCCAAGAAAGACCTGGGGCCCGACCTGGAATTAGAGCCGCCTACGGTCACCGAGGAGATGGCCACGCCCACGGCGCCGCCGGTCTATTCACGGCTGCATGACTTTGAAAGTTTGAGCGACGAAGATAAAGAAGAGCGGATGTCGCGCGTGGCGACCAACCGCAAGGCACGCCCTCAGATGCCGCGGTTGCCGCTGGTGACCGGTTGGGGAGCCTTCCTCCGTTCACCCGGCGTGGTGCCGCGGTGGTTGGGGCTCAGCGTGTGGCTGAGCGGGTGCATTGCGCTGGCCGCGTTCTCGTTCACACTCATCTTCGGCGGCGGCCCCTACGGCGCGGTGGCCGGCCTGCCGCTATTCTGCGCTGCCGGGGCGATGCTTGGCTTGTGGTACGGATGCTGTGCAGCCATCGCCATGACGGTGATCACCGAAAGCTCTGAAGGCAACGACAAGATGACCGCCTGGCCGACGATCAATCCCATCGATTGGATGGGCGAAGCGCTCTACATGATGGTCGCCGCCTTGGCTTCCGCCGCGCCTGGCTACTTGCTGGTGCTAGTTACCGGCGCCCATTCTATCTTTGTGCTCGGCGGCATGCTCGCTAGCGCCTGGGTGTTTTATCCCATCATGCAACTCTCGAGCCTGGAAGCCAGCTCGCCGTTCGCACTGGCCATGCCCGGCGTGTTGGGCAGTCTGGGAGAGTGGTTCGGCACCTGGGGCCGGTTTTATATACTCAGCGGCCTGCTGGCGGTCGCCACGGTGCTCGTAGTCGGGGGCCTGGGGTGGTTGAGCCCTCCGCTGTTGTTGGTAGCCAGCGTGCCGATTGTAGGGGCGGCTGGCGTCTATTTTCGGCTGCTGGGACGGCTGGCATGGCGCATTCGCGAAGATAGCTGAAGCCGCGCCCACACGCCCAATCGTTGCACCCCGCACGGCTGGTCCCGGGCTTGCTAGCAGTTACCCATTTCCATGGCCCACTGGATAGAGACCACGCCGCGCGCCGATCATACTGAAGACTGCTCCTTCGGCTTCTTATCTACGATCAGGAAAACCGGCCATGGCACTCTACTACTCGGCATCGTCCTCGCAAAGCAACGAACTGGGCAAGTTCCGTCATCAACGCCGCCCTGGTATGCAGCAAGGTGGCCAACGCCGGTTCGGCAAGTACTTGTTCGAACTGGTCTCCATGGAGACCTCGACTCCCATTAAACGCACGCGGTACCACTTGCGGATCGTCACCGACCGCAACCTTCGCGTGGCCTACCTGCGCGACTTCCCCACGCAGCAAGCCGCCTTCACCGCTGGTGAAGAGTGGGTGCTGCAGCGCGAGCAGGTGATTCGGGAAAAGAAGAACAGCTAGGCAGCTGATCCTCGTAGCTGCCGTTGCCAGACGGCGGACCTCTCCCCTCGCCGAGAGTGCAAATCGTCTATAATCCACCGCGATCCCTTCACCACCAGGACGCGATATGTGGAACGAACGATACAGCACCGACGAATACGTTTACGGCACCGGCCCCAATGATTTTATAGCTTCTCGGTACACGGAGATTCCGCTAGGCAACGTGTTGAGCATTGCCGAAGGCGAAGGGCGCAACGCCGTGTTTCTGGCCGAGCAAGGATACTCGGTGACCGCTGTGGATGCGTCGGAAGTGGGACTCCGCAAAGCAGCACAGCTGGCTGCCCAGCGCGGTGTGCATTTGGAGTGCGTGGTAGCCGACTTGGCCGAGTACGATTTCGGCGCCGAACAACGGGACGGCATCGTATCGATCTTCTGCCCACTCCCCTCGGAACTGCGCAAGCAAGTCCACGCCAGGGTCGTCCGCGCCTTGAAGCCGGGCGGCGTGCTCCTGCTCGAAGCCTACACGCCCAAGCAACTCGAATACGGCACCGGCGGCGGAACGGATGCAGGCACTATGCAAACCGCTAAGTCGCTCCAAGCGGAGCTGGCGGGCTTGAGCTTTGTGCATCTGGAAGAGCTGGAGCGCGAGGTACTCGAGGGCATCTACCACACCGGCTTGGCGTCGGTGGTGCAGGTGATTGGGCGGAAAAAGCCGTGATCCGCAAATCAGGTGTCACCTATGCTGACAAGACATGACGCCACGAACGCTCAGGCACATGAGCGAACAGATTATTATTGAGGATGGCTCAGGCACCACGCTGTATTCGATAGTCAATATGGGATGCTGGGAGGAATCTAACCAGTCAGAGCTTGTAAAGTATGCCGGTCCATCTCCCGGGGTTGGGTTCTCTTCAAGCCAAATACCGAAGTTTGAATCTGTTCCGTCTACCCACTTGTCCACGAGTTGCGTGACATCCCATGAACGATAGGTCCCAGAGGTCTTATCTGGAATAGTAAGAGAAGCAGCAGCAGTGGGATTGATAGATGGACCAGTATTGAAGGTGACAGTTGACTCATCCCAAGAGGATGTCACCTCATATAAATCGTACTGCTTATCAAGTGCATCATTTCGTGAATGGAATAGCTTAAGCTGTGAGGACACGATCGTGGCTTTGCTCGGAATAAGAGAGATGTCGAACTGAAGCAAGCCAATCGACCTAGTGTCGTCGCTAAAGTTCGCATTTAGATATGGGAACGAGCCATAATTCTGAGAACTAAGCGTAGGGTAAGTACTTCCTCCATCGAGGATATGAGCATCTTGCGTGGCAAGTAATGAAACCTCATTCGACGCCCAACTCGTCGAGTAACTCAATGCAAGAAGAAGTAATGAAACGGTAATAGCCCTAGACACTGCGGCCCCCGTTGGAGATCAACTAAGCTGGCTGAATGCAAGAATTCCTGAGATTTTACTAAAGATAAGACCTTGCAGCAAGGTTTTGTTTCCGTTCGAGAAGGACCTTGCTCAGCGGGTGCACCGGGATGGTGGTGAGCCGCGGTCATTCCCTACTGCACCGCTTGCCGGCAGAGAACCGATTGAATTGCTTGCCGCAGTTCGCGTTGCTTGACGGGCATTGCCAGGGCGGTGCGGTGTTCGCCGGTTTCGGCTTCGTCGACCCATTCTTTGCGGGCCTCGTCCACCAGCAGCACGGCCGGGATGTCGCGGGTGATGCTCTCTTGGCCGAAGCGGTTGAAACCCTCGAGGGCCGGGCGGCCGATGTCGCCGGTGCTGAATAGCACGACTTCGGCAGAGGTGGCGTCCATGTAGAAGCGGTCGAGCGCCTTTTCGGGGTCGCTGGCCACCAGCACGCGATAGCCGTGTTGCTTGAACAGGTTCCGCAGCAGGTCCTGCATCTTCACGTTCGACTCGACCACCAGCAATTTGCGGGACTGGCCGTTTTCGTCATGGCCTTCGTTGCTGGCCAGTTCGCTTTTGGGTTGTTGACCCGTGCCGCGCTCGGCCAGGCGTTTGGCGGCGATCTTCAACTCGGCCAGCATCTCGGCCGGCGTCTGGTACCGCTTGTTCGGGTCGAACTCAATCGCGTGGTTGATCACCTTGGCGAACGTGGGCGGCACCTTCGGTGCGACGCTCGCGATGGGCGGAATGTGCTCGAACGTGGCCTTGTTCATCTGCTTGCCGCGGTCGCGTCCTTCGGGCAGCGGCGAACGGCCACTCAGCATGTGGTAGAAGATGCACCCGGCGAAGAAAATGTCGCTGCGAGTGTCTTCCTTGCGAACACCGGTCGCCCGCTCGAGCGCGGCGTACTCCACGGTGCGCTTCACGCCAGCGTCGGCGCCGGCTTCGCTCTCGAGCGCGGCCAGTCCGAAGTCGAGCAGCTTGGCCTGGCCTTCGCTGGATACCAGCACGTTCGACATCTTGAGGTCGCGGTGCGTTACGCCTTGCTGGAAGGCGTAGTTGAGCCCGGCGAGCATGCCTTCGAGGATGCGCGCGGCCTCCAGCGGCTCGAAGATGCGGCGCACCCGGGTAAACTCGCGGAGGTTCCGCCCCTCAATGAAGTCCATCACGATGTACTGGGCTTCGCGACGGGAAACCACTTCGTGAATGGGTACGATGTTGGGGTGTTTGAGCGATGCACCCAACTCCCCTTCGCGACGGAACACGTCGGCGTACTCGGCCATGTGCCGATTGCGCAACACCTTGACCGCGAACACCTCGTTCGTATCAACGTGCACGGCACGAAACACGCGGGCGAAGGTTCCCGCGCCCACACAGTACAGCACTTTGTACTTGCCATAGAAGTAGCCGCCTTTGAGGCCCTTCATGACACGTTCGAGCTGGTATTGGGTCAGCAGATTGCGTCGCAGGAGTTCTTGCGACAGGGTATGCAGATCGACGGTTCGGGTGCCGAGGTCACCGCGCACTGTCTGCAGGTCGCGATGGTCGAGTACCCCGACCTCCATCGCGCACTGTGCCAGTTGATCCGCGGTAGTAACCGTCGCCATAGCGCGTAAACTTACTTCTGTTCCTCGCCACGGTTGGCGGTGGGCAGCCAAATACCGCTGGCACTTCTGCTGAATTCGCTAAGGGGGCGCTCACACGGTGCGAAGGCCCTACGGGGCCGCACGATTTGACCAATAGGGGAATCGTGCGGGACTGCTCGGATTATTCGCCACAACCGAAACAGTCTTGGCGAAGGTGGGTTCCGAAGCCTACTCGTCTTCCAACTTGGCCTTGTACTCGTCGCGCTCGCGGCGGGTCGCCTCGAGGTCGAACATCAAGTACTTCATATCAAGCCGCAGTTGGCCGAGGGCATCTTGAACCAAGGTGAGAATCCGCCGGCGACGCTTGGTGCTTTCGAGCACTCGGTCGAGCACCGGGAGGATTTGCTCTGAGTAATTCTCGGGCAGACTGTGGATGAATTCGGCAAGCTGACGAACGTCGGCGGGCACTTCTTCGCTAGCGGTCGAGGACTGAGGTTGCAGTTCGGGCATTGAGGTAAGCTCCTGGGTGGTTAGATACCTGCTACCAATGCACGCTGCGCGCCACACCAACGCACCGCGGCCGCGAGAACCGCCCGCAACCGATTATACACAAACAACTTACGAACCATCAACGGGTTGGCACGGCGAATCTTCACACACGGCCGATGTTGCCGAAACGCCACAAAATGCTCTGGGAGCGTTGCGAAAACCTTGCTAGAAGCCTGATTTACGTCGCCAAGCGCCCCCGGTGCCGGATGTTTCCCGAAGGCAACCCCCTGGACAGTTGGGGCGACACGTTGGTCGGCCCTGGCTCCGGTTCGCGCGTCATGATACTCCCTTCCCCCATCGCTGGTCCTCACGCTCTGCGGTGGTGGTTTGGGCTGCTGGCGGTGCTGGGGGCTCCGCTGGCGGTGGCCGACACTGTGCTGGACGAGCCGTTCGACGGCCCTCAGGCCTCCTGGGAGCTTCGCCCGGCCGCGAATACCCGCGTGCTGGCGCAGCTGCGGACCCGCTCGCCCGACGTGGCCAATCCCCGCACCGCGGAGCGATTGGTGATCTCATGCCCAGCTGGCTACGCTGCGTACGCCACGCACGGCATTGGAGAGCTGCGGGTCCTGGACGAGTCGAACATCGAGGTGCTGGTTCGCGGAAACCGCCAAGCCATGCAGCTGGCCGCCGAAGTGGTTTACCCCCGCAGCACCGATCCTCGCACGGGGCAGCCAATGCGGGCGTTGGTGCACGGGATGCGGTATTCGGAACCTGGCCGTTGGCAACGCCTGCGGATCGAAGGGCTGCCCGTGCTGGCCGAGCGTCAAGCGCGGATGATGAGCGCCGACCCGAAGCGTCAAGTCGATCCGCGCGAAGCCTACATCCAGCGAGTGGTGTTGGTGGTGCCAGGTGGGCACGGAGAGTCGCTTGTGGAGATCGACCATCTGAAGGTGGCCGGCGTGCTGACCCAAGCGCCCGACGCCGCGCCGGTCGCACCGCCGCTGGCCGATGCCGATGGCCCGCTGCTCCAAGCGCCGGCCATGGCCAGCGCCAACGAAGTCTACGAACCGGTCGACATCCGCCGCCATGGCGACACCATCGCCGTGGCGGGACAACCGCTGGTGCCGCGCGTGATTCAGTATCGTGGCGAACCTCTCGAACTGTTGGCCGACCTGGGATTCAATGCGATATGGCTGGCAGAGCCTGCCACCGAAGCACAACTCAAAGCGGCCCGAGACAATAAGTTGTGGGTGATCTGCCCGCCGCCGCCCGCCGAGCAACTGGGACTCATCGAGCCGAACTCCGTATGGCAAACCGTGCTCTCCTGGTCGATGGGACTCGATCGCGACGCGCTCGATCTGGACACCATCGCCTCGCAGACCGAAGAGATCCGTCGCAGCGATCGACTTGCGCGACCGATTTTGGTGGGAGCCAGCGATCGCCACCGCCGCTACGCACAACTGGCCGAAGTGCTCGTGCGCGCTCAGCCGCTCGGCGAACAAGGTGTTCGCACTCATGAGTCGCTGCCGGTGATGGGGTGCTCGCCGTGGACCCAGCTTTCCATCGGCTGGACGGCGGCAGCGCGCCGGCAGGCGGAATTGCTGGCGCCCAAGGCGAGCCACCTGGGATGGCACGACCCGGGCGACATTCACCGCGCCGCCCTCACGGCCATGTCCCGTGGTTGCCGTGGGTTGGTGGTCCGCACGCCGGAACGAATTAGCACCGCCAGTCCCGAAGCACGACGCTTGGCCGACCAGTTGCGATTGCTCAATCAAGAGATGCGGCTCGTCGAGCCTTGGCTCGTAGCGGGTAAGCGTGACCCGTCGGCCGAGTTGTCTGGTTCCGACGTTGCCGTGACTGCCTGGCAGTTGGGCCGCTCCCGATTGGTGATGCTGCCCGAGCAACCCGCCAGCGGGCCGACCCAACTGGGGCCGGCGACTTTGAAACTGGCCAGCGTGCCGCAGACCGCCCGGGCTCACAT
Organism: Aeoliella sp.; assembly: GCF_965227375.1. Taxonomy (NCBI): domain Bacteria; kingdom Pseudomonadati; phylum Planctomycetota; class Planctomycetia; order Pirellulales; family Lacipirellulaceae; genus Aeoliella; species Aeoliella sp. The sequence continues at coordinate 4,196,395 of NZ_CBDDFX010000002.1, read as the reverse complement.
GCTCACGCCAGCCGGCCTGTTGCCGCTCGGCGGTGGTTTGGTGGCGGGCGGGTATCAGGTCGAGGTGCCTGCGGCGAATGCTGGAGGTTGGGTGCTGCTGACCAACGAGAGTCGCAGCTTGGCCATGGTGCAGCGACGACTGGGTAACGCGGCGGTGAAGGCCGCGCAGGCGGAGCGGGGACTGGCGATGGCCGACTTGCTGGAACTCGAAGCAGTGGAGAGCCAACTGGCAGACGCTCGCACGGGCGTAGCCGCTGGGCGAGTCACGCCGCTCAAGCGAGCCATCCAGCAATGCGATCATCTGCTGGCCGCGAAGCGCTACCCTCAGACCTACCACCTGGCGATGCAACTCCGGTACTCGACTGCCGCCGAGCGTCGTCGCGTGCAAGAACAATTGCAGCCCGCTGGGTTCATCAGCGTTGCCACGGCGGGCGAACTTCGTTTGTTGCCCACGCAACAGGCGCTGCATCAATCGCTGGCTTCGCTGCCGCGAGGAAACAATTTGCTGCTGGGTGGCGACTTCGAGGATCTCTCGGAAACGACATCTGCCGGCTGGTCTCACGCCGACTACGCCGAAAAGCAACTCGACACCGGCGTGCAACTGGTTCCCGCGCAGCCGAAGCATGGTCAGTCCTGCTTGCGACTGGTGGCCCGCGACCTGGGCGACGCGGCAATGCTGGACGAGGACCCCAAACCAGTGGTGTGGATCACGACGCCCGACGTGCCAGTTCGCAAGGGCAGCGTTGTGGAAATCACCGGCTGGGCCCGCGTGATGGTCACCGGCACCGACACCGGCGAGTTGCTGGTGGTCGACGACCTGGGCGGCGAACAACTCGGCCTCCGGATCGGGGCGACCACCGGCTGGCAGCCGTTCCGGCTGATTCGCACCATCGACGAAGTGAGCACGATTCGTCTGAACCTGGCCCTCACCGGCCCCGCCACAGCCGACGTCGACGCGGTAATGATTCGCGAAGTGCTACGGCCTCAGAGGACCGCGGCCCGGCCTGCAGAGTCTCCGTAGGTGGACTCGCAAGAGTTCAGAGGGTTTTCAAACGGTGTCGCGACCATGGTCCCCGGACCGCCACACTTGAACATGCACTCGACATCACGTCACTCTGGTGACTCAGGGCCGAGAATTTGATCGACGAGTGGTTGAAGATCTACAGGGACGCCAATCTCCCGAAGCGATACGGCTGACTCAAAGCGAACCTGCCCGGAGCCATATCTAAGTGCATGCGACAAGTACGGCATGGCTTCTTGTCCTATCGCTTTGAGTGCCGCGCCAGCTGCCCAGTGAGAGCGGAAATTGATGTCGCTGTCGTTGATCAACGCAAAGAGGGCCGGAATAGCACTTTTTGCAGCAGGGCCATGTTCAGCAAGTCGGTAGGCCGCTTGAGTGCGAATTCCTTTGCCGTGCGATTTTCCTGCGACGACCGCAGACAAACCGGCGATGGTATCCATTTTCACTAAGGCAATTGCAGCAGCACGACGCACCCTGTCCGAAGGATCGTTGAGCGCAGCAAGCAGTGCCGCGTGGCAATCAGTCCGAGATTCCACAGTTGCGAGCACGCATGAGAGGATTCTAACATCCACGTTATCATGAGTGCAGATCAGAATTGGCAGATCCGCGTCGACATTGTGTGCGTCCAGCCCAGCACGCAGCGTGGGCGCAGGGTCTTCATTGAAATAGGGAAAGTCGTCGCGCAATGCTGCCGCCCAGTGGTAGGCCGTGTACTCGCCATACTTGCGATTTTCCGGGGGGCGAAGCCAACTCTTAATGGCATTAAACATCGTGTACCCGATCTTTGACGTGGGGTACGGTGGTTACCCTATCATCCGTCTTGTGGGAACCCGCCGGGGGCAACTGCTGGCTCCCGGCGGATGTCGGTCAATGATACACCCCAGCCTGCTGTCACGCTTCCATTCACGGAAATCGACAATAAACCAGCAGTCCAAAACTACCAAAACCCTGACCCACGCAAGAATCCAGTCCGTTTTCTGATGGCTTCCGAAGTCTTGCGACTCCGGCTACCGAGAATCGTGCTAGCGGAAATACGCCACGGCGTTGTCGAACAGCTTCGCACCAGCGCCTGCACCGCTCATGCCGTTGCTGGTCCACTGTGGGTGTTGACGAGCGAACAGGAACCGTTCGGGGTGGGGCATCAGGCCTAGCACCCGGCCCGTTGTGTCGCAGATGCCAGCGATGTCGGCCGAGGCGCCGTTGGGGTTGGCGGGATAGGGCACTTGGGGCTCCAGCGACAGCGCGGAGTCAGTCGCGCCGGAGGCATCGTTGTAACGCAGCACCAGCCTTCCGGCTGCGGCCAGGGCGTCGAGTGTCGCCTGGTCGCGGACCACGAACTTGCCTTCGGCGTGGGCCACCGGCAGGTCGATATTCTCGATGCCTTGCAGGAACACACAACCGCCCGGTTCGACGTTCAAATTTACCCAACGGGCTTCGTAGCGGCCGCTGTCGTTCCAAGCGAGCGTGGCTTGCGGCCCTTGGTCGTCGTCGATGTCCAACAGGCCGGTCTTCATCAGCACTTGAAAACCGTTGCAAATGCCCAGCACCAATTTGTCCGCTTGGCGAAACTCCTGCAGGGCGTTCGCCAGTTGCTCGCGAAGTTGATTGCCCAGGATGCGGCCCGAGGCGATGTCGTCGCCGTAGCTGAATCCGCCCGCAATGCACAACACCTGGTGTTCGGCCAACAGCGCGGGATTGCCCAACAGCTCGCGAATGTGCACGGTGCGAGCCGCACCACCCGCTTGCTCGAAAGCAAACGCGGTTTCTTTGTCGCAGTTGGTGCCGGGGGCTCGGAGTACGAGGACGCGGGGGGAGGACATTGCTTCGTTGGATGGGGCTTTGGGGTAGCAGGACTCGCAAGAGTTCTGAGGATGGGCTTACCAGGCGAGTGGCGATTTCCAAGCGGCTTTCAGTTCTTCAATGTCGGCGTCGACGAAGTTCGTTCCGCCTGCGGTGATTGTGACCCGAGGATCGGAGCTGGTCGCGCCGAGTTTCACGCACGGCGTGTTGGCCATGGCGGCTTCGAACTTATCGGCGGTTGCCTGGTCGACCTCCACCAAGAAACGCGTGTTCGACTCGCTGAACAGCTTGGCGGCCGCACCGGCGTCGGCCAGGTCGATCGCGTCGAGCGAAAGCTGCATGCCCAGCCCGCCGGCAAATGCCATCTCGGCAGCCGCCACGGCCAGGCCACCTTCGCACAGGTCGTGGCATGCGGCCACTGCGCCCGACTTGATGGCAGCGTGCATGGCAGCGAACGTGTCGCGAGCAGCCACAGGATTCACGGTCGGAACCTGACCTCCCGCCAATTCGTTGACCAGCGCGAAGTGCGAGCCGCCCAGTTCGTTCTTGGTTACGCCGACCAGGTAGATGGGATTATCGGCAGCCTTCAGGTCCATGGTTACCGCCTGGTGGCAGTCGTCCATTTGACCCATGGCACTGATCAACAGCGATGGCGGGATGGCGATCGTCTGCTTCTGGCCCTCGGCGTCGACGTAGCTGAACTCGTTGTTCAGGCTGTCTTTGCCGCTGATAAACGGGGTGCCCAGCACCAGCGACAGATCGTGGCACGCCATCGCCGCGCGGACCAGCGAGCCGAGCGTTTCGGGCTTCTCGCAGTCGCCCCAGCAGAAGTTGTCGAGGATGGCGATCCGCGTTGGATCGGCGCCGACGGCCACGCAGTTTCGAATCGCCTCGTCGATGGCGCTGGCGGCCATGTGGTAGGTGTCGAAGTCGCCGTAGTGGGGGTTCATGCCGCACGAGATGACAATCGCCCGATCGTTGGTGAGCACAGGCCGTACCACGGCGGCGTCGCTGGGGCCGTCGCTCGCGCGACCGACCAGCGGCTTCACCACGCTGCCGGCCTTCACTTCGTGATCGTACTGGCGAATGATCCACTCTTTGCTGGCCACGTTCAGAGAGCCGAGCACCTTCATCAGGTCGTCGTTGTAGCTGGCGCGGTCAGGCACGTCGATCGGCTGCGCCGCGGGCGGGGTGTAGTTGGCTTCGCGAATCACTGGCGGGCGGCCGTCGTGCAGCACGCTCATTGCCAAGTCGCAAACCGTTTGGCCGTGGTATTTGAGCACGAGCCGCTCGGTTGGTTCGAATCGTCCGATCGCGGTGGCTTCGACACCTTCGGATGCGCACAACGCTTCGAGTTCCGGCCACTTGTCCTCGGGCGCGGAGACGACCATGCGTTCCTGCGCTTCGGAGATCCAAATCTCGGTGTAAGAAAGGCCTTCGTACTTGAGCGGTGCTCGCTCGAGCCATACTTCGGCGCCGATCTTCTCGCCCATCTCGCCGACCGCGCTACTGAATCCGCCAGCGCCGCAGTCGGTCACGGCGGTGTAGAGTCCGCGATCGCGCGCGGCGAGCAGTACGTCCTGCACCATCTTCTCTTCGATGGCGTTGCCGATTTGCACCGCGCCACCGGAGAGGTCTTCGCTCTCGTGCGTGAGCTCGGCGCTGGAGAACGTGGCGCCGTGGATGCCGTCGCGCCCGGTGCGACCGCCGATGGCGACGATCAGATCGCCCGGCTGCGGATTGCCAAACGCCTTGTCATGTGGAATCACACCGACGTTGCCGCAGTACACCAGTGGATTGCCCAAGTACCGGCGGTCGAAGTACACCGCGCCGTTCACCGTGGGAATGCCCATGCGGTTGCCGTAGTCGCGCACGCCAGAGACCACGCCCTTCATCACCCGCCGCGGATGCAGCACGCCGGGCGGGAGCGAGTCGGCTGGCGTGTCGGGCGGGGCGAAGCAGAACACGTCGGTGCTGCAAACCGGCTCGGCGCCGAGGCCAGTGCCCAGGATGTCGCGAATCACGCCGCCCAGGCCGGTGTTGGCACCGCCGTACGGTTCGAGGGCCGATGGGTGGTTGTGCGTTTCGACCTTGAACGCCACGTGGTTTTTGTCGTCGAAAGTCACTACGCCAGCGTTATCGGCAAATACGCTCACGCACCAGTCGTCGTTGCCCCACTGCTTACGCAGCGTCTGCGTGGCGGCGAAGATGGTCTCCTTCAGCATGTTTTCGAACTGCCGCTCGCCATCGGGCCCGGTGTACTTGATCCGGCCAGCGAGTGTCTTGTGGCTGCAGTGCTCGCTCCAGGTTTGGGCCAGCGTTTCGAGTTCCACGTCGGTCGGCGGCCGGCCGAGGTCGCGGAAGTACTGCTGAATGGTCTGCATTTCGGCGAGTTGCAGGTAGAGCTGCCCTTCGCGGCTGAGCCTCATCAGACCCTCGTCGTCGAGCGAATCGAGTTCGACGGTCTTCAGTTCGAACTCGTAGGGCCGACCGACGTCCAGGTGATCGAGCGACAAAGGGCCGACCACGACTTGCTCGATGGCGTCGTTTGCCAACAGGCGGTCGCCGAGTGTCGCAACTTGCTGGTCGTCGAGTCCCGAGAGCCAGTACTTGTGGCACGTTCGCACCAGGGGAGGTTCAATGCCCAAGTCGGCAATGGCCGATTGCGCGCTGAGCGCCACGGGATCCATCACGCCCGGTTTGGGTAGCACATGCACCACACGTACGTCGCCCGCCAGCCAGGAGGGTGCGGCGGCCAACTTGTCGTCGCCCACATGTGCGACCACGGCTTGCTCCACCACGTGGTCGGTCAACAGTTCGTTGGCTACGCGCTGTGCGTCGCTGTCGGAAAGATGTTCGCCCGAAAGCAGGAACGCGCGGCCACTGGCGGCGGCGAACTGGTCGGCGAGTCCGTAGTCCATCGCTTCCTGCACCAGGCGGTTGGCGGGGCGATCGAGTTCAGCCCGTAGCGGCAGTACGTCAATTTCCCAGAGCATCGCGGATTCGCTTCCCTTCGGCGAGCAGCCTTTCGAGTTCCGGTCCGTCCTCCGCTTCAATGGCGTCGCGGATCGCGTCCAGGTGTTGGTCAAATTTGTTCAGGGCGGTGAGCACCTGCGAACGGTTGGCGAGGAAGATCTGCCGCCACAGACCCGCATCGCCAGCGGCCACACGCGTGGTGTCGCGCCAGCCGGTGGCCGCCAGTTCGAGTATCCCATCGGGCGTCGCGGCTGCAAGGGCCGACGCGACGACATGCGGCAGGTGGCTGGTCATGGCCAGGGCCGCGTCGTGCTCGTCCGGTTTGAGTGCAACGATGTGGGCTCCCAGCGATTTCCAGAGATCCCCCACGCGTTCCGTGGCTTCGGGGTCGGTTGATTCGTCGGGCGTGAGCACCACGGTGCGGCCCACGAACAGGTCGGCCTTAGCAAATTCGGCCCCACCGCGGTGGTTGCCCGCCAGGGGATGCGCGGGCACGAACCGACAAGCTCCGTCGCCCCCTTCGCTGGTGATGCGCTCGACGATCTCGGCCTTGGTGCTGCCGACGTCGGTGAACAGGCAGTTGTCTGGAGCCGAGTCGATGGCCTCCAGCACGCTCGGGGTCACGGTATCGACCGGCGTGCAGACCACCACCAGGTCGGAATCCTTCACGCCGCCACTGAGGTGGATTGTCGCCCGATCGAGCATTCCTCGATCGACCAGTGCTTGCAACTTGGCCGTGTCGCGCCCCACTCCGACGATTTGTTTAGCCAGCGATCGCTCCCGCATGGCCAAGGCCACAGAACCTCCCAGCAAGCCAACGCCAACAATGGTGACCTGGTCGAACGGCTGCATAGCGAGGTGGGAGTCGGGGGGAGGGCGGAGGTGGAAAGCGCAGGGATGCTTCGGACCCGATGATAACAGACCGACCCGTCCGTTTCGGAGGGGGGGAGGGGGGATTGTGCGGAGCGCAGCGTGCGAGTTTGACGAACGTAACGACATTGCGTGCGTTAGGGTCGCGCGTGAGTGACTAATCCGCCCAAACCGGTTTGGTCTTCCCAAAAACGGCCGCAGGATAGAGAATTATCGAAAAAACCAGGGACGACTCCTGCTCCGATTCCGCTTCGGAGCTATATAATGCCGTACGTAGACTGGCAGAGACGAGGTGAGGGTTTTTCGTCAGGGGTGGCCAGCATGCGTGAGGAGGATCGTACGTTGGGGGATTGCAGGCAGCAATGAAAAACGCCGAACGATTCGGTGAGCTGACCGCCAACGCTCAACAACATTTTGCAGAAATCAGGTTGATCATGAGCCGCTGTAAGAGTTTCGCGTTCGTGGGCACCACTCTGTGTGCCTTGCTAGTTTCGTCGGTGGCCACTGCTCAAGAGTGGCCCAAGAAGATGTTCGAGACACTGGACCACGATTTCGGCACTGTGGCCCGCGGTTCGGACACCGTGTACAAATTTGAAGTAACCAACAAGTTTGTCGAAGACATCCACATCGAGAGTGTCCGATCAAGTTGCGGCTGCACCTCGCCATCGATCGAAAACAACCTGATCAAGACCTACGAAAAGGCTTACATCGTCGCAAAATTCAACACGCGCACGTTCACGGGCTACCACAGTGCCACGCTCACCGTGACGATCGATAAGCCGTACCGCGCCCAGGTTCAGCTGCGTGTGCACGGCAACATTCGCGGCGATGTGGTGTTCGAGCCGGGTGGAATCAACTTTGGCACCGTCGATCAGGGCGAAGAGCAAGAAAAGAAGGTCAACGTCCGCTACGCCGGTCACAGCGGTTGGGAAATCGAGGACGTCCGGGCTTCCAACGAGAGCAGCGACTACTACGAAGTGGAACTGCAGGAGTCGTACCGCCAGGGCGGATCGGCCCGCTACGAGTTGACCGTTCGGCTGAAGGACACCGCACCGGCTGGCTATCTGAACGACCAATTGACGCTGGTCACCAACGATCGCAACACGCCGCGCATTCCCATCGACATCGAGGGACGCGTGATGCCGGAGATCTCCGTGACGCCCGACAACTGGGTGCTGGGTAAGGTAAACCCAGGTGAGGTTTCCGAGAAGAAGTTGATTGTTCGTGGCAAGGTTCCGTTCAAGATCACCAAAGTGGACTGCGACGACTGCTTCGAGTGCAGCTACGACGAAGAGCCCCGCACCACCCACGTGGTTGGCGTGAACTACAAGGCTGGCGATCAACCTGGTCGCTTGAAGAAGCAGATCACTATCCACACCGACCGAGGTGAGACCTTCAGCACCGTGTGCACCGCGTATGCAGAAATTGTCTCGCCGGAAGAGTCACCTGCCGAGAGCACATCGACCGCCTCCAGCGGTTCGAACACCAATCTGGCTGACGGCACTCGCTAGCACTGCTGGCGATAGATCTGAAATTCGCACGGGCCGTGTCCTTTTCCGAGAGGACACGGCCCGTTTTGCATTGACGCGCGGCCGACAGCTCGTCATACTCCGCCCGCTTTTCCGCCGCCGGCTCGCCGCGCGGCACCGATACTCCTCCTCCAGGGCGTTGCCCAATCCTCGTTATGCAGCAGTTCTGGTTTCGTAATGCGACCTGGTTGCTCGCGTACGCGTGTTGCTGCGCCGTGGCAAACCAAACCGTGCTGGGCCAGCAGACGATGGTGCCCGAAGAGCCGGGCGAAGCCTACGCGATGGGCGACACCATGCCCCACGCCGCTGCGGGGCAGGGATATCCAATGGAGCCAGAGTACGGCGTCGATGGCTCGTACGGCGAACCCAGTTGCGGCTGTGGAGATAGTTGTTGCGACGGAGAATGCTGTTACTCCGAGTGGCCCTGCGACGAGGTGCTGATCGACCGGGGCTGGTGGCGGGCACTGCGCCAGAAGTACCGCTTCCGTCACTCTTCCATCGACGGCCGCAGCATCGGTAGAGGATACCCTCTGCGTGGCACCAGTTGGCTCAACCGGCCATACTCGTTTGGCCTCGAAACCGGTGGGTTCATGATGGCCAGCCGCATCAGCTCGAACAACACCCGGAACAACGACGTGCTACTGGCCGCCAGCCTGGGCTGGGACTGGGATCACTACTGGGGTACTCAGTTTCGGGTCGGTTGGTCCACGCCCGAACTGCACAGCAATGTGCCAAGTACGCAAGTTCCCAGCAACAACGTGCTGATGTACGACTTGTCGCTGATGTACTACCCCTGGGGCGATTCGAAGGTGCGGCCTTATTACCGATTCGGGCTCGGGATGACGGACATCGATTTCATCACGCCCGCTGGCATTCGCGAGGACAACACGATGTTCTCGCTGCCGATCGGTGTGGGCATTAAATACCAGACCAAACGCTGGGTGGCCCTGCGAGCCGAAGCGGCCGACTACATTACCTTCAGCCAGAACTCGGCCTCTCACATGCAGAACTTCACGCTCACGTTCGGCATGGAGTGGCGCTTCGGCGGACGACCCAACAGCGCGTGGTCGGGCCCTCGCCGCGAGTGCGACTGGTAAACATCAAAGAAAAAAGCCAAGCCGCAAGCGGTTGCCTGCGGCTTGGCCTTCTGAGTTACAGAGAGTATCGCTGAGCCGATTAACGCTGGGCGGTGCGGGCGATGTCCAGGGCGTTGCGAGCAGCAGCCTGGGCGTTGACGAACGACAGGTCTTCGTCGCTCAAGCGGCTGAACGGTACCGTGGTCGTGTGGCCGTTTGCCTTCAGCAGACGGACGTGGCCATCCACCACTGCCAACAAACGGGCATCGACGGTGTACTTGCCGGTGCTGTCGACCCAGTGACGCAGCTTGAGGCTGTCGAATCCACCTGGCTGCATGAGCGAGACCTCGGGACCAAACAAATTGTTAATCTCGTCGTCCTCTTCGCTGGCCGGCTCCTCAGGCTCTTCGGCGGCTGGCTCTTCGGTCACTGGCGGCTCTGCGCCGAACATCGACCCGTCGTCGACTGCGGCGGGCTCTTCGCCAAAGATGGTAGCGGTGTCGTCGATAGACCCGGCCTCCTCGAGGTCGGTCTCGGCACCGAACAGCGTTGCGTTCTCATCGGCGGCTGCTTCTTCCATGTCGGCGCTTTCGCCGCCAAACAGACCACCCTCCACGGCCGGCTCTTCGGCAGGCGTCTCCGCACCAAACAGTCCACCATCGTCAGCGGCAGGTTCTTCGGCCGGCGTTTCGGTGCCAAACAGTCCACCATCGTCGGCAGCAGCTTCTTCCATGGGCTCGGCACCGAACAATCCGCCATCATCGGCAGCAGGTTCTTCGGCCGGTGCTTCGGTGCCAAACAGTCCACCATCGTCGGCAGCGGCTTCTTCCATGGGCTCGGCACCGAACAATCCGCCATCATCGGCAGCAGGTTCTTCAGCCGGTGCTTCGGTACCAAACAGTCCACCGTCATCGGCGGCGGGTTCTTCCATTGCGGGTTCGGCAGCAGGCGTCTCGGTACCAAACAATCCACCATCGTCGGCAGCGGGCTCTTCGGCCGGCGTTTCGGCACCAAACAGTCCACCATCGTCGGCAGCGGCTTCTTCCATGGGCTCGGCACCGAACAATCCGCCATCATCGGCAGCAGGTTCTTCAGCCGGTGCTTCGGTGCCAAACAGTCCACCGTCATCGGCGGCTGGTTCTTCCATCGCGGGTTCGGCGGCAGGAGTCTCGGCTCCGAACAATCCGCCATCGTCGGCAGCGGGTGCTGCTGCGGCAGGCGTTTCGGCACCGAATAGCCCACCATCATCGGCGGCGGGTTCCTCCATCACGGGTTCTGCCGCAGGTGTCTCGGCGCCGAACAGTCCGCCATCGTCGACCGCAGGCTCTTCGGCCACGGGCTCAACGGGAGCTACGTCCGCGACCACGGGTTCTTCAGCAGGTGGTTCCGGCAGGGGAGTAACATCGGCGGGCTCATCGTCGGCCAGGGCCGGAGCGATGGTATCTTCGGTGGGGCCCATGTCTTCGGCCGGCTTGTTGACTTCCACGCCAGTGGCGGGCTCAGCCGACGACCAGGTGCTGGGCGTGTCGGTCATTGGCGGAGCTTCGGTTGGGGTGCCACCCGTTACTACTTCGCCAGAGTGGATGACGGTCTCGCCTGAGGTAACTACCGTCGACCCGCAACCGCAACTGCTCTCGACCACCACTGGGCCGCAGCCACCGCAACTATACGAGCTGTACGAAACGTATGGGCTGCAGCCGCCACACGAACCGTAATAGACCGGTGCGCACTGCGTGTAGCAGGGGTAGCAAGGCGAGGACCACCGCGCGGCGAACCACTGGCAAGCCGAAGCGGGATTCACCGAAAGCGTGACGCACAGGAATAAAACCAGGGCGGCTCGCAACAAACGACGCAGGGAACGCAAACGCATGAGAGACTCTCACTAATCTGGCGGGGTGATCGGATACGCCCGACGTCCTGGGGCATGGCTGTACGCTCCGTGTACTTTGGTCCATGTTACCTAGGGCCAGATGGCGATGCAATCAACCATACGGTGGGATAAGCCCCTCAAATCCGCCGGAATTCCCCTCCTGCCCCACAGTCACTATCACCGGCATGAACCGACGCCAGCAGGTCTGCCCGAGCTAGCAATGGGGCAGAATCGGCTCACTGGTACCGGATATCCGGATATTCGGATGCGATAGGTTCTGCCGGCTGGTGCGGGCCGCGCGGACCTTCAGCCCAGGCGGGCAGCGAGTTTGAGACCAAGGGGGTGCGGCTTATTCGACGGCCGGTCGAGTGGAATCGTCGATGTCGGGAAACGCCACTTGATAGCGGCGGAACAGCACTTCGCACAGCCGGCCACTCTTCTGGAACAGTAGCAGGGCTTCGTTGTCGTGCTGCTGCTGGACCTGCTCCAGGAGCTGGTCGCTGGAGAGCCCCCCAGGCGGCATGTGCTGCGTTTGCCACACGTTCATGGCCTCGCCGTACAAATCGGCCCCATGCTGGTACCAGCCCACCAGTTGCTCGGCGAACTGCAGAGCCTGTGGGTCGACGTTCTCGCTCATGGCGACCTTCACCGCCTTGGCTCCGTACAGGTAGGCTTGGCGGCGGATCTCCAGCACTTGATACACGTTCTGCTGGTTCAGCGCCTCGTCGGCCGACGACTGCAGCCGGTCGACTTCCTCGCGGATGCCACCCAACTGCGACCAGAACGCCAGCGTGCCTTGTCGACGCTTCAGCAACTCGGGCGGCAGGTCGGCTGCTTCGATCTTGATTTCCGGCGCGTCTTCAGCACTCTCTTCGTTCAAGTGCGCCACTTTGAAGCGAAGCGCTTCCAGTTCGGCGGTCAGGGCCAAAGCTTCTTCTTCCGCTGTCTGGGGTTCCATTCCCGGCGGCGGGGCAAGTCGCCATCCTTCGGGCAGCTGGTCCATCACTTCCGTCTCGTTCAAAGCCGTGTAGGCGGCCGCATGCAAGTCGAGACCCAGATAACGGGCGCCCAGCCACAGGCCAACAGCTACCGCCACGATGCAGGCGGTGATTTCCAACAGGCTTGCTGCCCGACGATTGTGGTGACTACGAGTGAGCGACCAACACCGAATGCCAATCATAGTATGTCCCCGTGTGACGGAGGGGCCCCCAGCAGTAAAAAGGGTTGGCATGCTCGACCGCGAGCAGCACCAGCGCATAGCGCGTACGCCGAACGACGTACCAATGAAAGAATAGCTCAAGAATCGATTTACCGCGGAGTCACCGCACGCACGCGACTAGAACGACCCAGCAGAGGTCCGACAGTAACGAATATATCGGCTAGGGCGGGCAGGGCGGCTTCACACGCTCGCCGCGCGGCGAGATTCGCGACGGCGGTCTGTTTCCTTCAGCAGGATCTTGCGAAGGCGGATCGAGGTGGGAGTGACCTCCACTAGTTCGTCGTCGTCGATGTACTCCAGGCAGCCCTCGAGCGACATCTCGCGCACGGGCCGCACCTGGCTGTTGTCGTCTTTGCCGGCGGCGCGGATGTTGGTGAGCTTCTTGCCGCGGACCACGTTCACCACCAAGTCGCCGCTCTTGCAGTTCTCGCCGACCACTTGGCCTTCGTACACGTCGTCGCCCGGCTTGACGAAGAACGAACCGCGATCGTACAGGGCGTCCAGTGCGTAGGCGGTTACCTGGCCGGGCTCATTGGCGATCAGCACCCCCGCCTGGCGATGCGGCACCGCGCCGCGCATCGGTTCGTAGCCCAGCAACGTGTGGTGGATCACCGCATGGCCTTGCGTGGCGGTGAGCAACCGGCTGCGGAGGCCGATCATGGCTCGTGCCGGAATGGAAAACTCCATGTGCACAAAGCCGCTGGTGCCGGTTTTGTAGCCCATTTTGATGAGTTCGGCACGCCGATCCCCCAGCAGCGACATCACCGCGCTTTGATGCTCGTCGGGCACGTCGACCACCAGCAGTTCGATCGGCTCGTGCCGCTGGCCTTCCACCTGGCGCACTACTACATGTGGCTTGCCGACGCACAACTCGAATCCTTCGCGGCGCATGTTCTCGATCAGGATGCCCAAGTGCATCAACCCGCGGCCGCTCACGCGGTACTGCTCCATCGTCTCGCCAGGCTCCACCCGCAGCGCCACGTTCGAGCGTAGTTCGCGCTCCAGCCGATCGCCGATCTGGCGGCTGGTGAGATACTTGCCGTCGCGACCGCTGAACGGGCCGTCGTTCACGCGAAAGGTCATGTGCAGCGTGGGCTCGTCTACGGTCACCGCCGGCAGGGCCTCGGGCTGGGCGGCGTCGGCGATGGTGTCGCCGATGTTAATCGGATCGAGGCCCACCACCGCGCACAAGTCGCCTGCTTCCACGCGGTTGGTCTCTTTGCGTTCCAGGCCTTGGAACGAAAGTAACTGCAGAATCTGCTGTTGGGTCGTTTCGCCATGCCGGTCGATTACGGCTACCCGCTGCCGCGCCTCGAGCACTCCACCGAACACGCGGCCAATGGCGATTCGCCCGACGTAGTCGGAGTAGTCGATGCTGGTTACCAGAAGCTGGGTCGGCGCTTCGATGTCGGCGTAGCGGGGCGGGGGGACCCATTCGACGATCGATTCGAACAGCGGCCGCATGTCCTGCCGCTGGTTGTCGAGCGACTTGACCGCCCACCCTTCTTTAGCCGAGGCAAAAACGGTCTGGAAGTCGAGCGCCTCGTCGTCCGCGCCCAGGTCGGCCAGCAAGTCGAACACCTCGGTCACCACCTCATCGGGCCGCGAATCGGGGCGGTCCACCTTGTTCACCACCACCAACGGGCGCAACCCGCAAGCCAGCGCTTTTTGCAGCACGAAGCGGGTTTGCGGCATGGGGCCTTCGAACGCATCGACCACCAGCAGCGCTCCGTCGGCCATGGTCAATACGCGCTCAACTTCGCCGCCGAAGTCGGCGTGGCCCGGCGTGTCGATCAGGTTGATTCGGTAGGTGTCGCCATCGTCGGCCTTGTAGCTGACCGCACAGTTCTTGCTGAGGATGGTAATTCCCCGTTCCCGCTCCAAATCGCCGGTATCCAGCACCAGCCCGTGTTGTCCGCCAGCGCGGCGATCGAGTTCTTCCGAGCGGTAGAGTCCCGACTGGTACATCAGCTTGTCCACCAGGCTGGTTTTGCCGTGGTCGACATGGGCAATGATAGCAACGTTGCGCAGGTGGGCCGTGTTGGGCGTCATGGCAGGAAGGGCAGGGGAGCGAGAGGGAGGTGGGAGCGTGCCGGATGGCTGTCGATAGCGGGCGGTGGCGAATCGGTTGTTGTACTCCCCCGCGGAACGGATTGTATAGCCCAGGCGGGATGCGCCTGCTGCGAGACGGGGAAATCCGGTCGAAATCGGACCTGGAGGCGAGGTAGGCAAGTTCGGAGAGCCGATACCAAGAAACACCCGCTCGTGCTGTTAAAGGTTGTTGGTTAGGAAACCAGTTCGTATAATTCACAGCGTGAGGGGGCAACACTGGCAAACGACTGACGCAGGACCGCGACGCGCTATTGGTGTTGTTCTGCGCCGTTTCCCCGACCCGACCCACCCCTGCGGGAAGCGATTGTGCCCGACGACGCGCACGACACCAACGACTCCGCTGTAGACCAACCGTCGACTGTTACCGAGGCCCAGCCCCAGGTCCTTTGTCTGGGAGGTAGCCACGATCAGGTTGTGGCGATCCAGGAACGCTTTGGCGACCAGGTGCAGGTTGTTCGCGTAAGTTCTCCCGTACGCGCGATGGCCGAGCTGGCACGCGGCGAGTACATCGGTGTCTACGCCGATGCCGAGCACTTCTCCGCCGCTTTCGACGCCGGCCGGGTGATGCAGAACCAACACATTCTGCAAAGTATGCCCGATGGCGTGGTGCTGCTGAACAACGAGAACGTCATCGTGTGGAGCAATGGCCGGCTCTGCGAATGGATGGGCGTGCAGGACGTGGTTGGGAAGAACCTTTACAGCGTGATGGGCGATCCGGAGATTCTGGGTTCCGAGTTTTGTCCCTTCAGCCGCGCCCTGACGACCGACCGCCCCAGCGCTAGCACACTGCGGTGTAACGACAGCCGCTGCTATCGGGTGCACGCCGCGCCGGTGTTCGATTGTGGCGATTCGCAGAAGCACCTGATCGTCACCCTGCGGGACGTGACCGAGGAGTATCACGAACAGCAGAAGATCGCCAACATCCATCAAGCAGGTATCGAACTGGCCGACCTGACGACCGACGATGTGGCCGACATGGACTTCGAAGGTCGGGTGGAACTGCTCAAGGACAACATCCTGCACTGCACCGAGGACGTGTTGCAGTACGACGTGGTCGAGATTCGCATGCTCGATCAAGGGACCGGCGCATTGAACCCACTTCTCTCGGTGGGCATGAAGCCCGAGGCCGAAGCCCGCACCTTGTGGGCCAAGCCCGAAGGCAACGGGGTCACTGGCTTTGTGGCCGCCACTGGCAAGAGTTACCTTTGCGAAGATGCGAGCAAAGACAGTCTGTACCTGGAAGGGAGCCAGGACGCCCGCAGTTCGATGACGGTGCCGCTGGTGTTGCACGACGACGTGATCGGCACGTTTAACGTCGAGAGTCCCGAAATCAAGGCGTTCACCACCAGCGATTTGCAGTTCGTCGAGGTGTTCTGTCGCGATCTGGCCGTAGCGCTTAACACGCTCGAGTTGTTAGCTGCCGAGAAGGCCACTACCGCGGCGGCCAGCGTCGAAGCCATTCACAGTGCGGTCGCCCGTCCCGTGGACGACATCCTGAACGACGCCGTGAATGTGATGGAACGCTACATCGGTCACGAACCGGCCGTGGTCGAACGCCTACAGCGAATCCTGATGAACGCCCGCGACATTAAGCAGGTGATTCAGAAGGTGGGGCAGACGATGGCGCCGATCGAGGCCCGCCCGGCGGCCGCTCGCATCGAGCAGCGCCCAGGCTTGGTCGGCGCACGTGTGCTGGTGGTGGACGAGGACGAGAGCGTCCGCAGCGCCGCCCACGCCCTGCTTGATCGTTACCACTGCGTGGTCGAGACCGCCCACGACGGCAACGAGGCGGTGTTCATGGTTCGCAACCTGGGTCCGGGGCAACATTACGACGCCATCATCTCAGACATCCGTCTGCCCGACATGTCCGGACACCAATTGATGCTCAAGCTGGCCGAGATGAGCGAGCGGGTGCCGTTGATCCTGATGACCGGTTTTGGCTACGACCCAGGCCACTCGATCGTGAAAGCCCGCCAGGCGGGGCTCAAGCACGTGTTGTATAAGCCGTTCCGCCTTGATCAGTTGCTCGAGGCGGTGGAGCAAACCGTGGCTCCGATTGTCTAGCAGGTCCTCTCCCTCCGTTGGCGAATTGCCAGTCGCCTGGCCCTTAGCCTCTGCCGCCCTCCATGCTCCTCGCCCGACTCTTGTTGTTCCTTGTCGCGGCAACGGGGCACACGGTGTTCTGGGTGGCCATCGTCAATCGCACGCACGCGTATGGCTGGAACCGTAAACTGGTCGACCTGCTGATGCTCGCCTGCATACTGTTCTCCGCTTTCGGCTTGTGGCCGCTAGCGCAGTTCGCCGCCGGGCCGTACTATCCCAGCGGGGTGCCACAACTGCCACAGTGGATGGCGGATGCGTGGGGCTACGCCGCGCTGCTGCTCACCGCGGTGGCCTTCGCCCACAACACTTGGCGGTACTTCCATCGCGAACGACGCGGCGGAGTGGTCAGTCGCCGGGTGTCGCCGCTGGAGATCATCGCCGGCGAGCCCACCGACCTGTTGGCGCCAGGCATTCCCCGTCTATTAGGCGGCTTGCCCGGCAATCAGATCGTCTCGCCGATTAGGGTGGAACTCGAATTGGCCGTGCCGGATCTGCCTGCGCGGTTCAAAGGTTTGAAAATTGCTCACCTCACCGACCTGCACATGTCGGGCCGCATTGTTCGCGACTTTTATGACCAAATCGTCGACCATACCAACGCCTGGGGGCCGGACGTGGTGGCCGTGACCGGCGACATTGTCGAGTACGATTCCTGCCTCGACTGGATAGACCACTCGCTGGCGCGATTAGCGGCTTCCGCGCAGCGTTTATTTATTCTCGGCAACCACGATACGCTTTGCGAATTTGCCGAAACCCGGCGTCGGCTCGAGCAGCATGGCTTTGTGAACGCCGGCGGCCGCGTGGTGGAGTTGCCACTGGCCGGTGGCAGATGCATCGTCGCGGGCAACGAAACGCCCTGGTTCCCTCCCGCGCCCGACGTGTCGCACCTCGCGCCGCGCGACGCCTCGACCGACGAGCTGCGCCTTGCGCTACTGCACACGCCCGACCACTTCGCCTGGACACAAGAGCACGGCTTTCATGTCGCCCTGGCCGGCCACAACCATGGCGGCCAGGTCCGCTTCCCGATCCTCGGCGCCCTGCTCACCCCCAGCATCTACGGCACCCGCTACACCCAAGGTGTCTTCTCCGATCACGGCACCGTGATGCACGTCAGCCCCGGCACCAGTAGCCTCTCGCCCATCCGCTGGGGCTGCCGGCCGGAGTTGAATCTGCTAACGTTGCGTAGAGCGTGAATAGTGTTTCATGCCTTCGGCGTAATTGATTAAGGTTGGTCTCTCGGGGCAGCGGGCATAGGAGCCGTTCGAATGCGACTCTTTCGAACCTTCCGTCTACGCTACTCGCTTGCCACCTTCCTGGTGGTGCTTACCTTCTTCGCTTTGGTGGTGGGGCTCTACGCCGCAAGTGCCCGTCAACAGCGGCTGGCGGTTGCGAAACTGGAGTCGCTAGGGGCGTCTGTGGGCTACCAAAGCAGGCTGCAGGACACCATCTACCCTGAGTGGCTCACCAATCGACTCGGAATCGACTACTTCATTCCTGTCCACAGCGTTCAACTACGTAAACGACGTGATAGTCGCAAGGTCGTTCCGCTAGGAGCTGATCGACTAGCTCAATCCGTTGCGTTGATCCAGAGGCTGCCAAGAGTAAAGAGTATCCGCTTCACTGGCACGGGGATTCGGGACGAGGACTTAGCCTTGCTCGCTCCACTCGCGCCACAGATCGAAGAACTGTACTTCAGCGAATCGCGAAACAGTGAACTAACGGGTAGTTGCTTGCAGCACTTTGCCAACTGGCCTCGCCTTAAAAGACTCACCCTCTTCAACGGCCAACTCGATACCAAGTCCCTGGGGCATCTTGCCGGTATTCCATCACTCGCGTCGTTGACCATCACCGGTACACTCGACAAGGAGACATTTTCCTCTTTGGCTGAGGTCAGGAATCTGACAAGCCTCACTTTGCATTCTTCAACCTTTAACGGACGCTGGCTGGCTGCGTTAAGCAACTCTCCAAGATTGAAGTCATTAGAACTTCGCAATACAACAAACTCCTTCAGATATCGGGGCCCGTACACAACCGAGGGGGATCCCATCGAGCCAGTGCAAACCGAGCATATAGAGTTTTTGTTTGTACCCTGGAGTCTTCACGGGGTCGCCCGGGACGCCCCGCCTGCGAACAAAAAGCTCGATGTGCATGCTCACTTCGAGCGGTGGCGTCAACAGAATGTGTCGAACCTTCGGATTGGCTACAGTTTCTTTCGCAGCTAGCCTTTTGATTGCAATCCAAAGAAATGCGAATTCCTCGATTCCTCCCCGATGAGATGAGCTTCACGTTCCACACTGACAATAGGGAGCATGAGTTGGCCACGGGGCCTGCCGATCCTGATGCAGCCCGACATGGACCCTTGCTTTGACGAATGGATGACGCGCACGTTCCCATATGTGAAACTCACCGAGGGACTCGAATTGTAGCCACCAGAGGGATGACCAGGGTGCGCTGTGCGACCCTTCGCTCTGCGATGCCCTTATCATTCATCATGCCAAGTTCCGCCACCCTCATTCGCTTGATCCAACTGCTTGTCGCGTGGCTGGTGGTCCAGACCACGGTCGTGGTGGTACTCGGATATTGCGATTACCTGCCACCCAATTTTCGGGCGGATTTTCTGTTGGGGCGGCGGGATTACTTCTTCGGACCGTATCAATGGGCGTTTTATGCCCACATCTTCTCGGGGCCCGTGACGCTGCTGTTGGGGTTGGTGCTCCTGAGCGACGCGGCGCGCCTTCGCTTCCCCATGTGGCACCGACGATTAGGGCGCGTGCAGGGTGTGCTGGTGCTGCTGCTGGTGGCGCCGAGCGGTTTGTGGATGGCTGGCTATGCCCCCGGAATGATCGCGCAGAGCGGCTTTGCCACTCTGGCCCTGGCCACCGGCGGTTGCGCTGCGATGGGGTGGCGCGACGCGGTGCGTCGGAGGTTCGAGTCGCACCGCTGGTGGATGCTGCGGTGCTATGCTTTGTTGTGTTCGGCCGTGTTGCTAAGGCTGATTGGCGGACTGAGCGAACTCACCGGCGCGCACTGGACTTATCCGCTGGCCGCGTGGATCAGTTGGATGTTGCCGCTCGCTGGGGTAGAACTCTGGCGGGTCACTCGTCTTCGCCGATTGCTTCACGCCCTGCAATCGTGAGCATCTTGCGGAGTTCGTTGCGATCGATGTCGACGTCGATGGCTTCGACGCTACCATCGAGATAGCCTACGACGACGCGATTGTGCCCGGAACTCAACGCCCTCTCTGCGTTTAGGAGCGTCTTTTCGTCCACGTCTTCGGGCGACATCCAAGGCACCGCGTGTTTCAGGGATACTTCGAGGACAGCGATCGTATTGCTCGCATCATCGACCGCTTCTTCCATCTTTCGCGGCGTCGAACCGGTGAACAGAAATTCTGATCCGACAACCGCGACATACGTTGTGTAGTCTTCCGTCATCGCGGCGCTGGGGCAGTTGTAAGCAGGAATGATCGCTTCACGCGCCGCCGCGTTGGCCGGATCGTCCCACGGCTTTGTCAGGTCGATCTTCTCATACACGTCAGATGCATCCATGTAGGGCAGAATCAACGTCCGCCAACTGTGCAGGCGATTTCCGCTCGCGTCTACCGTATAGGCGGGGGGAAGTTCGCCGTGGTCAGCTTCATAGCTAAGTATCCCCAGCATGATTTGCTTCATGTTGTTGACGCACTGGACCCGCATTGCCGGGCCGCGGGCACTTCGTGTAGCAGGCAGAAGCAGCGCGACCAGCACCGCGATAACCGCACTGTAGAGCAACAACCGGCCAAGTTGACCCATGGCAGAACGTGGCGGCTTCTTGCCGTGCGGCTGTTCGGTGCTTTCATAGGGATTGTC
Source organism: Aeoliella sp. (assembly GCF_965227375.1). Lineage (NCBI taxonomy): Bacteria > Pseudomonadati > Planctomycetota > Planctomycetia > Pirellulales > Lacipirellulaceae > Aeoliella > Aeoliella sp. The sequence goes on along the minus strand of NZ_CBDDFX010000002.1, from coordinate 4,175,974 downwards.
GGGCATGTTTAGTTCCCGGTGGGTCTGCCGTTACTGCCTCGGTGCGGAAATGCTACTCGTCGCTTAGCTCCCGCCCGGCAATGGTGAGCATCTTGCGGAGTTCGTTGCGATCCATAGCCAACTCAATGGCCTCGACGTGGCCATCGAGAAACCCTGCGATGAAGATCCCAGAATGCCCCGTTTCCATTGCTCCCTCGGTATTCAGCACAAAGTTCTCGTCCACATCCTCGGGCGACATCCAGTGCACCGCGTGTTCGAGTCCAATTTCGACGACGGCAATCGTGTTACTCAGGCCATCGGATACGTCAACGAACGTGCGCGACGTTGGCCCACTGAACAGGAACTCCGGCCCTACCACGGCCACATAGGTCGTCAGGTGCTCATCTTCATAGGACGCGCTGGGGCAGACGTATGTCTCGACAACACTCTCCCGTGCTTCGGCATTCGCCGGATCGTCCCAGGGCTTCGTCAAGTCGATACTCTTGTAGACGGTAGTGCCTTCCATGTACGGAAGTATCAACGTCCGCCAACTATGTAAGCGATTTCCGTTATCGTCCACCGTATAGGCTGGGGGCAGTTCCCCGTTGGCGTCATGGTAGCCTTGCAATCCCAGCAGGATCATCTTCATGTTGTTCAGGCACGAATTCCGCCGGGCCGCCTCGCGTGCACTCCGCTTCGCAGGTAGAAGCAGGGCGATCACCACCCCAATGATGAAGCCGTAGAGCAACAACCGGCCGAGTAGGCTCACCAGGGATCGGGGCTGTTTCTTGCCATGCGGCTGTTCGGTGCTTTCGTAAGGATTGTCGGGCATTGGTGATTTTCAAGCGATAGTGTTGGCTGCACGTGATGCAGAGATCTCACTCGTCCTCGTCGATGGGTTCTCGCCCCGCAATCGTGAGTAGCGCGCGTAGTTTCTGGCGGTCGATGTCTTGCTCGAAGTTGTGAACACTGCCGTCGAGGTAGCCGGCGATGAAAATGCCAGGGTGGCCTGTATCCAGCGCTTCCACGTTGTTTATCACAAACTCCTCGTCCACGTCTTCCGGCGACATCCAATGCACCGCGTGTTCGTAGCCGATCTCGAGTACGGCAATTGTATTCGCATTTCCATCCGACACGTCGCTGAACTTCCTTGGCTCAGGGCCGCTGAAGAGAAACTCCGGCCCGACGACCGCCACGTAGGTCGTCAGGTGCTCATCGTCGAATGCTGCGCTGGGGCAAAGGTACGTCTCGACCACGCAATCTCGCGCCTCGGCGTTCGCTGGATCATCCCAAGGTTTGCTGTAGTCGATAAACTCGGCAACGTTATTGCCTTCCATGTACGGAAGAATCAAAGCTCGCCAGCTATGCAGTCGATTCCCGTCATCGTCCACTGTGTAGGCGGGTGGCAGTTCCCCGTTGGCGTCATGATAGTTGTGCAGCGCCAGCAGGATTTGCTTCATGTTGTTCGTGCAAGCGACCCGCCGCGCGGCGGCCGGGACGCCACGCTGCGCAGGAATAAGCAGTGCCACCAGCAGCAAGAGAACTACCGCGACAGCCAGCAGGGCGACCAGCACGGAGATCGCCGACTTCGGCCGTTTCTTGCCATGCGGCAATTCGGTGCTTTCGTACGGATTGTCGGGCATTGGGTATTTCCTTCTGTCATAAACGCCATCTGGCTATCGGTTTCCGATGCGTCGTTTATTCCCACTCCGGCTCCCGCCCCTCCGCGTAAGCCTTCAACCCTTCGCTAGCCGCATCCGTGGTTCTGGCGGTGGCGGTGGCGATGGCTCCGCTCGCCAGGTCGGTGAGCAGTTTCTCGCCCACCGTTTCCATGAGCAGGCGTTTTGTGAGGCTCACCGCTTGCGGGGCGGCTGCGGCGCATTCTTGGCAAACTTCCATGCCGCGCGCCCAGAGCAAGTCGTGCTTCACCAGTTCGTGGTAGATGCCCAGTCGGTGGGCTTCGGCGGCGTCGAACGTTTGTCCCACGACCGCCAACCGCGACGCAGCGGCGGCGCCAGCGCGATAGGCCACCAGCGGCGCGACCAAGCCGGCCACCAGCCCATGCCGAGCGTTGGGCACGCTGAGCTGGGCCGTGTCGCAAGCCAGCACCAGGTCGCTGGCCAAGAGCAGGGCGACTGCCAACCCGCGCGCGGGGCCGTTCACCGCTGCGACGACCGGCTTGGGGAATGCGAGCAACTCGGCGATCAGGTCACTCAACTCGTCGGCCTGCCGTCCCCACTCCTGATGTTGCCAGGCGGGGTCGTCGGCCGCCTTGGCCTGATCGGCGGCAAGCTCGGCGAGGTCAATGCCGTCGGAAAACACCTCGCCCGCCCCGGTGAGGATCACCGCCCTCACGAGTTTCTCCTGATACAAATCGCCGATCGCCTGCCGCAGGTCCTCAACCATGGCGCGGTTGATCGAGTTGGCGTGATCCGCGCGCGAGAGGACGATCGTTCCCACCGGCGGGGTGACTTTAATTTCAACCGTATTGTTGGACATTGCTTTGGCTTCGAGATGGATGCGATTGGCGGGCAGCCAATAGAATATCAGCATCACCGACCACAAAGAAAGCGGTCCAGCAGAATCGATTGTCCCGCGGCGGTCGCGACTAGGACCCGAAGCCCGACCACTTTGGCGCCAGATCGGCAGAGGTGGCTTCGGTAAGCGTCGACGAAGACTCCGCTCGATCGATCGCTTCGACGCGTGGAACTCTTCGCGCCTGCGACGATGCCGCCGAGTCGCCGAACAAGAGCAGTAGCGCCGCATCTTGCGACGGGGTGGTCGACGCCGTGGTGGGAAGTACGTCACTCGAGTCTTCCTCGTCGGCCAACTGCGACAGTGCAGCAGCGAGCGATGCGGTGCTGGCAGCCGGCGGAGCAGGCAGGAGCGAGAAGTTGTCGAGGGCGAAGTAGTCGCCGTTCTGGTAGGCGTAGTTGTAGTAGTCGATTGTCAGCACCAGGTATTCGTAGCCGGCGCTGCCCAAGTCGACGGTGAACTCGAGCGTATCCCAGGTCGGCAGATCCATCGTGCCGAGGTTGACCTCGAGCAACGTGTCGACCGCCGGAGCGGGCATGGCGAAGATGGACGAAGGCACCCCATCGTCCAATGCCCACTGGCCATCGACGCCGAATAGCCGCACCAGCATCACGTTCGAGAAGCCGCTGACGTTGGTGTTCATCAGGTCGAGCGAAAAGGTATGCTCGCCGCGGCGGATGTGCTGGTCGCGGACAATCTGCCCAAGGTTCCCCAGTCCGAACTGTGGAGCGTCGATCTCAGCGATACCGCCCGGCGTGCGATCGATGCTGCGAGCGATCCAGCCGGTATCGCGGCGGCCGCTCCAGAAGTTGTAGTAGTCGTCGGGGAAGTCGCCCGCGGCGGAGAAGTCGCCATCGATCAACGCCTCGCCGTACGGGGTGAACGCAACGGAAACCGTTTGCCGCATCGTGGCGGTGGCACCATCGTCGTCCCACACCATGAGGCCCACTTCGTAGTCGCCCTCAACGTTGCGGTTCCAGAGCAGCGTCTCGCCGTACGCGTCGTCGTATTGTCCGTCGTTGTCGAGGTCCCAAGCGTAAGCGACGATGCCGTCGTCGCCGCTGCGGACTTGCGGGCTGGGGTCGGTGTCGGAAGAGTTTGCCGCGTCGAGCCACACCGACAATCCACCGCCTGAGGTAAACGTGAAGTCTGCTGTTGGCGCCTGGTTCGCTCCCTGGCCGAGCGGCTGGAACACCGAAGCCTCATCGAGCACGAACAAGTCGGAGAAGTAGTCGTCGGCCGACAGCGGGTTGCTGCCGTTGGTGGGGATGAACACATGCTCGACGTTGGCGAACGACGCATTCCGCAGTTCGCTGGTCGCGTAGGGGGTGACCTCCTGCAGCTGATTGTTGAACGGCGAGAACACCTGGAAACCGTACTCGAAGCCTTCGACTCGCAGGTTGTCGAACGCAATGTGGTTGGCTTCCTCGTGATTGTGCGAGAGCCCCACGCCCTCGGAGTTGTTTGCCTGCTGGTCGTTCCCCGCGAAATACGTCACTGGGTCGGCCACATCGCCGACCACCAAGCCATTCACGTAGTCGAACCGCGTGGAGTAGAAGTTCTGCACGCCCGTCTGCACGCCCCAGATGGTGTAGTTCTCGATGGTCGACCGGAACGAGTGCGCGAGACGAGTAAGGAACGAGAACACGCCCTCCATGTCACCGCTGTCGCGATTGTGCAGCCAGGTGTGGATGCCGCGGAAGCTGTTGTACACGGTCAGCCCATCGGCGCCCCGCGTGGGGATGTTGCTCGGCGTGACGTACTCCAAGCCCGCGTCGATAATGGCTTGCCGCACCACAGGATCGGCGATCAGGTCGACGGAAATTTGCTCGACGTTCGCCAGCCCGTCGATGTTGTGCACCAGATCGAAGCCGGCAGCGTTCACGCTGGCGGCGATGTTGTCCTCCAGCACGATGCCGAAGCCGCCGCCTTGCACCCAGTAGCCGCTACCCACGAAGCCCAGATCGAACCGTGGCCCGCGAAGCGACTGCAGCAGAGCGTTGTCGTCGAAGTTGTTGACCAGGTCGCCGGTCGCCTTGACAACCAGGTTGCCCCGCCAGGCGCCAAGTTCGTTGCCATCTTCAGCCACGATGCCTGCGCCCGCGACGTCGAACACGACATTGTCTTCAAGCACCGCGTGGCTATCGTGATGCACAATGCCCCAGCCCGGCGTGCCCCACACGACATTGCCCGAGATCATCGCGGCGTCGCCGTCGAGACTGTTGGCGCCCATGCGGTGCAGATGCAGCCCATACCGCCCGCGAGGGTTCGTACCGGTGCCAGGTGTGCCATCGTGGTTGCCGATCGCCGCGGGATCGTCGACCACTTGCCGCTTGTCGGTGCGGCCCAAGTCCTTGAACTGCGCGTGATGCACTTGAGCGTTGCGGTTGTGCATCAGCATGAAGTGGCCACGTTGTTGGTTGTCGACTGTCGGGTCGCTCGATCGAATAACCACGTTGCGGGTGAGATTGGCGACGTGGATCGATAGTTCGCTGGCGTCGAACGTCTCGCCAGTAGGACGCTGGTGGTTCCACAGCAGCGAGGTTCGATTGGAGTTGATGGCCGCATCGTTGGAGACGTTGTTGAAGGTCACCCGCACTTCGCCATCGACCAGTTCAAAGCCGGTGATTTCCAACAGCTCGTCGGCGAACCGCGAGTTGTCTGCGTCGGCCGCCAGAATCGCCGCGGCTTGGTTTCCGGTGTTGAGCAGTGCGGGATTGGCTTCGGTGCCCACCAGCAGCAGTGTGTCACCAACTCGCCAGCCGTTGGGAACTGCTGCGCCGGTAAGCCGTATGAACGAGTCGCCGGCCGTTGCATCGGCAGCGAGCGTGACGTACTCCTGCTTCGCCGCGCCGTAGATGTTGGTCACCCCGTGGCTGATGAATCCGCGGCCCACCAGTGTGGGATCTTCCGCTTGGCTCAACGGTCCACCGGTGGTGTCGATCAGGATTTCCGCAGTGACCGTCTCGGAGATCGGTTGGTCGCTCGTGCCGATGTTCACTGTCGATCGCGGATCGGTGGCGAGCGTTTCGACCATCAGACGAGTGTTCGCGTCGTGGGCGAAGGAGAGCACACCATCGACGCGAAGCCACTCGAGTGGCGTGTCGCTCTGTGCGTCGTACGTGACTTCCACGGTCTCGTGCACCAGCACGCGCTCGCCAGCGGTGGGAACTTCGCCGCTGGACCAGATCGACGCATCGGACCACGCACCACTCGCGATGGCCACGTTGGTTGCGTCGGCCGTGTCGATCAGGCTGAACAGCGCGTGATGTTCGGCCGCCCGCTGCTCATCGCCCGGCGAGCCATGCGCGGGGGAACGCGGTGTGAGCGTGGCGGTGGCGGTCGCCTGCTGGCCGTCGCTGTCGACCACCGTGTACTCCAGCGACATGGGCCCGCCTGCGAGTGCCGAACTGTCAGGCGTGAAGAAGATCACTCCGTCGCGGATTTCGACGGTTCCGCCGGCGGTGGCCGATGCGCTCAGGATGCTGAGCGGCCCTTCGTAGTCGTCGTCGTTCTCAAGCAATTGGCTAGGAACGATAGCGGCGGTTTGAGCGTGATTCACCTGCAGCGAGTCGTCTTCGACCAGCGGCGCTTGGCTGTCTCGCTCCGCTCCGAGGTGATTCCGCCACACGGCGTAGTCGGCCAAGTTGACGATTCCGTCGCCATTGCCGTCGGCAGCGAGGTTCTCACCTATCGCGCCGAATTGCTCCTTCCACATTGCGTAATCGAGTTGGTCGACCAGGTTGTTGTGATCGAAGTCGCCCGGAAAGGGCGGAGCTGCCGCCAACAGCGTGCGGGGTTCGAGCAGTTCGCATCCGAGTTGCGCGCGGCGTGCGCAAGCTTCACGGCGACGCGAACGTCGCCATTGATAGATAAGTCGAGGGTTCAAACCGAACCTCCTCTGTTCCAGGGAGAAGCATCGGGCGTGCGTCTTGCGGCCAGGTTGGCCGAGCGCCAGCCTTAGTTGTCCGCAGCTGGGGCGATGTGTCAAGCAATCTCTGATGCTTTTTGCAATTAAACTTGCCAGTGCGCTGTAGTGACAACAAGTTGCGCAACACGTTTCGTGTTTCGATAGCCTTGCTAGCGGGGGGATCGCGCACGACAAGAGCGTCTGCGAATCTAAGAAGCGTCGTCGAGCCAACGTTGGGCCGAGCGAACCGAAGCGTCCCAATCGACCAAGGTCTTGCTTATTGTGGTGGACCAGAGCCGTTGCTCGGGGGAGTCGTCCAACGAGTAAAACAGTTCGGCCGTGTAACGACCGCTCGGCGGGGTGCCTTTCACGCCCACGAGGGCGAAGTGAGTTGCCGAGACTGCTTCCCAACGCGCGTCGGTCAGTTCGACCGTAACGTCGGCATTCAGGTTGCCCGCCGCCAGTTCCCGCTGTTCGTGTTGCAGCAGTTCGTCCAACGCGCCGGGCGGCAGTGTTGGCAGCGCCACGAGCAAGGCTTTTCCCCCTTCGTCGACTTCCAACCACAGCGGCGCGGCGTGGCGAGGTTGCTCGACGATTCGCGCCAAAGTCACCACGGTGGCCAACTGATCCCAGTCGTGGGCATCGAGGGACAGTTGCTGGTACGCGGCCGCCAGCGCCAGTGAGCCGGGCGAGAGCTGCGAAGCCACCACGATGCTGGCCGACGACTCGCTGGCTTCGACCACCGGTGCTGCCCCCAGTTCGACGTGCGCGGTGTGGAGTGTTGCGTCTTCGTCGAGCTCGACGCCGGTCGTTTGGTGCTGGAGCGTCTCGCCGGCGGCTAGCCACTCGACGATGGTCGTGGAATTGGTTACCGAGTGGACTCGGCCAATGGCCGTGGCCTCGGAGTGCGACTCGCAAAGGGAACGTGCAAGCTCCAATGTCACGTGCTCTACCGCCGCCGGATCGACCGAGGCGAGCACCTGCAACTCCGGCTGCAGGAACAACTCGCGGCGGACCGCTTTCATCATGCCCAACAGCCACTGGCCGCCATCGCGTTGGGAGGGCGAGGCAGGCAGCACCAGCACGCCGGCGTTCGGCACGCCCGCCAGGACGCGGCGAAGCGTCTGGCCGCTCGATCCGTGGGGCAGGCAAGCGAGGTGCATGGCGGGGAAGTTGGCTGGGTAGGGCTGTTGCGAATTGGCAACGCCGGCGACCGCCTGCGTTGAGAAACCACCACGGTCGTGGCCGGTTGGCAACGGGCGTTGCGACATTGCTACTCGACGTAAGTCTCGCTGCTGCAAGTACTTGGAGTCAAGGGGTCGGGCATCCGCGGGGCCGCTGGCGCGGCGCGTGCAATAGGTCGGGTCAGAGCTTTTCTCGCTTCTCGTCGCCCCGAGCCAAAGGATTTCGCCGTGCCACGCTCACGCACTGCCGCCAAGCCCGCCAAGCCCCGCAACGGACACACTCACCCCAAAGTGGCCGATTCCAAGACCAAGTCGGGACGCCCCTCGAACATCGGCGGGCCTGAGTCCGACGACGATAGCGATCACGGCGACGAGCAATATCGCGCCGAAGAAGTCGACCACGACGAAGAGTCGCACATCGACGATCCAGTGCGGATGTACCTGATGCAGATGGGCGAAATTCCGATGCTCAATCGGCAACAGGAAATCGCCGCGGCTAAAAGAATCGAGGGCGCACGGCTGAAGTTCCGCCGCACCATGTTGTGCAACGACTACGTGCTGCACGCGGCGGCCGACATGCTGGAGAAAGTGCAACGTGGCGAATTGCGACTCGACCGTACCATCGAAATCTCGGTGACCAACACCGCGGAGAAGAAGCGCATCCTGCAACGCATCGGTCCGAACCTGGATACGATTCGTGCCCTGCTGGCGATGAACAGTCACGACTACGTGCTGGCGATCAACAAGACCGTTCCGCTGCGAGAACGCCGTCAGGCGTGGCGCGACTTGATTATTCGCCGCAACAAGGTCATTCGCCTGGTGGAGGAGATGAATCTCCGCTTGCAGAAGCTGCTGCCGATCATGGACGAACTGCACCAGATCGGGCACCGCATGGCGACCATCAAGCAACAGTTGGCCGAGCCCGACAGCATCCACGGCGACGCCTACCGCATCGAGCTGGAGCACGAACTGCGGTATCTGATGCGAATCACCCACGAGAGCCCGGCGACGCTCGCCCACCTGGTCGCCCGCACGGTCGAACGCCGGGCGGCGTACGACGCGGCCAAGCGACGTTTGTCGGCGGCCAATCTGCGGCTGGTGGTCTCGATCGCCAAACGGTATCGCAATCGCGGTTTGAGCTTCCTCGACCTGATCCAGGAAGGCAACACCGGCCTGATGCGAGCCGTGGACAAGTTCGAGTACGCCCGCGGTTACAAGTTCTCGACGTACGCCACGTGGTGGATTCGTCAGGCCATCACGCGAGCCATCGCCGACCAGAGCCGCACCATCCGCCTGCCGGTGCACATGATCGACACGATGAGCAAGATCCGCGCTGTGGCGATGGACTTCTTCCAGATCCACGGTCGTGAGCCGAATCCCGAAGAGGTGGCCGAGCAGCTGAACATGCCGCTGGACGACGCTCGCTGCATCCTGAAGATGACCCGGCAACCGCTGTCGCTCGACCAGCCGGTCGGCGATCACGAGGACAATTACTTCGGCGAGTTCCTGGAGGAAGGCCGCGACGACGATCCGCTGTACGACACGCACATCGAAGCCTTGAAGAACCGCCTGCAGGACGTGATGAGCGAACTATCGTACCGCGAACGCGAAATCATCCGCCTGCGATACGGCCTGGCCGACGGCTACAGCTACACGCTGGAAGAAGTCGGTAAGATCTTCAGCGTTACTCGCGAACGCGTGCGTCAGATCGAGTCGAAGGCAGTCCGCAAGCTGCAGCAACCGTTCCGCGCTCGCAGCCTCCACGGCTTCCTGGATGGAGTGGAAGAGCCGGTTGTGGAGTGAACCGTAGTCCCCCTCGTAACGAGGTCCGTAGCTGGATTCGCAAGAATTCAGAGCGTTGCCAAATGTGTCCGAATTCTTGCGAATCCGGCTACGTTGTTTCGGCCAGCTAAGCACTCTTTGGTAGTACGAACGTATCGATCTCCAGTCGCACCAAGCGGTCGATCAACTCGCGGTAGCTCATTGCGCGACGGATCGGGTCCTTGCCGAGTAGCGTGTGTACGATCGAGGCGATTGGCTTCGGCAGGTCGGGACGAAGGCTGCGAATGCAAGGTGGTTTGCCGCCGCGGTGCAGCGCGACCAACTCGGCGGGGTCCTGGCTGGTGAACGGTGGGCGGCCGGCGAGTAGTTCGTACATCACCACACCCAGGCTGTACTGGTCGCTGGCCGCGCCGGCGGCGTAGGCGCTGGTGACCACTTCCGGAGCGATGTACGTAAAGCTGCCCATTACGCCTTGGGCCAGGTTGCCGTGGTCGTCGCCTTCGCCGCGGGCGAAGCCCAAGTCGATCAGCGTCACGTGGCCGGTGCTCGAGAGCATTGCGTTCTCGGGCTTGATGTCGCCATGTACCATGCGAACCGACTCCTGGAGTCCGGCCAGCCCTTCGGCCATCTGCCGCACCACCCACAGCACTTCGCTCACCGAGGGTTGCCACCCCGCGTCGAGTCGCTCGCGAAGCGTCGCGCCTTCCAAGAGTGGCATCGCCGCGTAGAACGGCGGCTGCCGCACGTTGGCCGACAGGATCGGCACCACGTGCGGGTGCGAGACCTTGCTGCCGACCATCACCTCGCGGCGGAACATCTCGATGGCCGCGATGTCGCGCCACCACTCCTTGCGGAGCATCTTCACCATGTAAGCCACCGGCTGCGATTCGCAGGCGTCGGCCGGCCGGGCGGTGTAGAGCCGCGCGAGATTCGTCTCAGCCACTTGCCGCACCAATTGCCACGGCCCTGCGCGGCCCACCAACTTGCGGGGCGGCGAAGGCTGCTGGCTTGCGATTTTTACGAGGCGGGTCGAGTCCGATACCTTAGTGGGCATAGCGCGTCCGTCGAAGCTGAAGCGGCGCAAAGGATGAGTCGGGATGCGCGCCGCCAATCGAGTTTGGGTCTTAGGACTGAATCGGTTGCGCAGCCCGCAGACCTTAACACTTGCGGAGATTCGAGGGAGTGCTAGCACAAGGTGGGTAAGGGGGAGGGACTTTGCGACCCATCGGTCCAGGAAGTGGCTATTTCGACAGCCCGACTTGCACACGAAGTACCTCCGTCCGCATCGTGGCTACCAGCAAATCGTTGAGCTCCTTCGGCAACGAACCAGACTGGTATTGCTTGAAGAGTGCTTGAGCCCAGATAGGAACATCAGTATCGAACTCGTTCAGGATTGCAGTTACTTCCTTCACGTCTTCTGGGCCCGATATTTTGTCAGCGACCTTCATTGCAGCAGGAAATAGCAGGTCACCCTTGTCGTTGGGGGCAATCTTGAAGTCCTTCGCCATTTCACTGAGCTCTTCCATGTAGCTAGACACAGCCGCTTCGGCGTCCGTGTTTGGAGCGTTGGCGCGGATGTACGCCCTCAACTGATCCCGGAGTTCAGGCGTGAAGCCAAGCACCGATGGCCCCGTATCGCTTGGAGTCGAAGAACTGCAACCAGCAGCCAATAGTGCCAGCAACACCAAAGGATAAAGGTATCTCGCCATCGTGTAGTCCTTCGTGTTAGATGAGGTAGAAGTCACGCATCGCTAACCGCGATCCGAGACCGCGACTATTGTAGCGCAGGTCGGCAAGAAGTTCTAGCTGATGTAACGATGCCTACGCCCCCACCAACTGCGCGAATACACTCCGCGCCACGGCGATGTCGTCGGTGCCAGCGATAATCGCCCGGCCATCGGGGAAAAGCGTGATCGTGTACTTGTCGGTCTCGGCGCGAAGCAAGAATTCATTCACCACCACGTCGGCTACTGTCTCCAGTGAGTCGGCGAGGGTTTCGAGGTCCAACTGTTGCTCTCCATCGGGTCGGAGCTGCACCGCGTTGCGGCCGCAGAGCACGGCCGACTTGCTGCCGCGGCGGCCATCGAGCCACACGAAGTCGCGCTCGCCGCAGGCGCGGCACGCGCCTGACTCTTTGAGTTTGGTGAGGTCGACCTGCCGCATCGTGTTGCGCCACAGGTCGAAGATGGTGAGCTTGCGACTGGTGGCCTCGGTGTTGCCGCTCAATAGCTTCATCGCCTCGGCCGCTTGCACGGCGGCCACCATGTTCACCGCGGGGCCGAGCACGCCGGCCGTGTCGCACGTGGGGGAGACGCCGGGCGGGGGCGGTTCGGCCAGCAGGCATGCCAGGCAAGCGGTCTCGCCCGGCAGGATGGTCATGCATTGGCCCTCGCTACCGATCACCCCGCCATAAACCCATGGCGCGCCGGACGACAGCGAATAGTCGTTCAATAGAAAACGCACTTCGAAGTTATCAGTGCCGTCGACGATCGCGTCGCAACCGTCGGCCAGATCGGCAATGTTCTTGTGCGTCACGTCGGCGACAATCGGCTCGACGGTGACCGTGGAGTTGATCGAGGTGAGCTTCCTCGCAGCGGCAATGGCCTTCGGCAGCCCTGCGGCGACGTCGGCCTCGTCGTACAGCACCTGCCGCTGCAGGTTGGAGAGTTCCAGGAAGTCGCGATCGACAATCCGCACCCGCCCCACGCCCGACCTCACGAGCGTGTTGGCGATTGCCGAGCCCAGCGCCCCGCAGCCCACAACTAAAGCCGAGCTTTGCGCGAGCCGCTGCTGCCCCTCCTCGCCGAGCGGCGCAAAGCGAACCTGCCGCGAATAGCGGTCGAGGGAGTCGGCGTTAGTGTCGTCGAGAGGCATTGGATAGGAGTATATCGCGGATTCGGGCTCCAACGTATCATGGCCGCCTCGGCCCTGGAGGGGGCTACGGCCGGGGCGGCCATAGTACGAGGTCCGAGTGTTACTTGTCTTTGCGAGCCAGCTCGAAGCGTGTGGCGTACTTGTCGATGTCGCTATCTGTTTCGTACAGTTCCAATCCGTACTCCATCTTCAGTTCGCTGGTAGAGTAACACGGGTCGACGACTTTGGTGCTCAGCGTTCCGTCGGTGTTGGCGACCAGTGGGAACTCCGCCGGCAATGTTCGTGAGGCATCGCTGTAGGGACCGCGGACGACGCCGGTTATGGGGGAGTGATCCGTCTTGCCGGTTAAGATCGGCGTCACTACCAGAACGGCCAGGGCCACGTCGGCCGAGGTGCATTTTACACGCGCGCCGTCAATCAAGCTCGCTCTCCTGCCGCCGGGCGTCGGCGATGGCTTGCTCTTGCCGATCGAGGGCCACCTTCAGCACCCGACCGGTGGCGGACTCTTCGCACGCGGCCACCTGCTCGGGCGTGCCGGTGGCGACCACGCGGCCCCCATCGCCCGCTGCTCCGGGGCCGATGTCGATTATATAGTCGGCCGCCTGTAGGAGCGGAACATTGTGCTCCACGACCAGCACTGAGTGGCCCACGTCGATTAGCGCGTCAAAGCAGTCGACCAACTGCACCACGTCGGAGAAGTGCAGCCCGGTGGAAGGTTCGTCGAGGATGAACAGCGTGCGGCCGCGGCGTTTGGCCGACAGGTAGCCCGCGAGTTTCAGCCGCTGCGCTTCTCCGCCTGAGAGCGTGTTAGCCGGTTGGCCGAGTCGCACGTAGTGCAGGCCAACGTCCAGCAGGCACTTGAGCTTCGCCTGCAGTTTGGGGTGGCCGCGGAAGAACCGAAACGCGTCGTACACGGTCATGTCGAGCACTTCGTCGATTGGCACGCCGCGATACAAGACCTCGAGCACCTCGGGCCGGTAGCGTCGCCCCTGGCAGTCGCCGCACGTCATATAAACGTCGGCCAGGAACTGCATGTCGACCTCGATCTGCCCCGCACCACCGCAGCGCTCGCACCGCCCGCCCTCGACGTTGAAACTAAAGTGGCTGGCGGTGAGCCCGCGAAGCGTGGCTTCGGGCTGTTCGGCGAACACGTTGCGAATGGGGTCGAACGCCTTGACGTAGGTTACCGGGTTCGAGCGGGGCGAACGCGCCACCGGCGACTGGTCGACCAGCACCACGTCTTCGAGCTGCCCGCAGCCCAACAGGTCCTCGTACACGCCGGGCGGCTGGTCGAGTTTGCCGTTCGACTTGTGCAATCCTTCGACGAGTGCGGGGTACAGTGTTTGCTGCACGAGCGTGCTCTTGCCGGCGCCGCTCACTCCGGTCACGGCGGCGAACACACCGAGCGGGAACTCGACTGTGATGTTCCTCAGGTTGTTGCTCCGCGCGCCGGTCAGCTTGAGCATACCGCTTTCGGTAGGGCGTCGGTTGGTCGAGTCGCCCAGCAGCCGCCGCCCGGCGAGCCAATCGCCGGTCAGCGTGCCCTCGGTAGTGGTCAGCTCCGAGGGCGGGCCGTGGTAGACGATGTCGCCACCTTCGGTGCCGGCCAGGGGACCGAACTCCACCACTTCGTCGGCGCCGGTGATCAGCGTTTCGTCGTGTTCGACCACCAGCACGGTGTTGCCGCGGTCGCGGAGCTTGCGAATCGACTCCAACAGCCGCTGCGAGTCGGTGCGGTGCAAGCCGCTGGTTGGTTCGTCGAGCACGTACAGCATGTCGACCAGCGCCGAGCCGAGTGTGGTGGTCATCGCCACGCGCTGCGCTTCGCCGGTGCTCAGCGTTCGCAGTGGCCGGCCGAGCGTCAGGTAGTCGACGCCCACCTCGGCCAGATACCCGAGCCGCGGCACCACGTCGGCCAGCATGGGCCGCGCGATATCGGCCTTGGTCGCGTCGAGATGCAAGTCGCTGAGCCACGCGATTGTGTCGCGAATCTCCATCGAGTAAACGTCGGCCAGGCTCTTGCTGCCAAGCTTCACCGCCAGGGCTTCGGGACGCAGTCGCGCGCCGCCGCAGGTGGGGCAGTCGCGGTAGGAGCGCCAGCGGCTGAGGAACACCCGCAGGTGCATTTTGTATTTGCGTTTTTCCAGCCATTGGAAGAACCCGTCGAGCCCGCCGAAGTCGCGTTCGCGAACGCCGTGTTCGACGATCCTTCGCTCGGCGTCGGTCAGTTCGTTCCATGGCACGTCGAGGCGGACGTTGTAGTCGCTGGCCAGGGCCTTGAGTTCTTCCAGCTCGTGCGTATAAGCGGGCGTGTTCCAGGGGGCGACCGCGCCGTCCTTCAGGCTCTTCGAATCGTCGGGCACGACCTTCGCCATGTCGATTTCCGACACGCTGCCGAACCCTTCGCATTCGCTGCACGCGCCCAGCGGGCTGTTGAAATCGAGCAGCCGCGGTTCGGGACGCACGGCCGGCAGGTCGCACTTCGCGCAGTGCAAGTCGGTGCGATAGTCGCGGCGCGCCCATGGCCGGCCGTCGATCGTTACCGCGCCGGATTCTTCGCCATACAGCACGACGCACTCGCCGTGCCCTTCGCCGAGCGCGGTTTCGATTGACTCCTGCACTCGACTCGACTCGGTGGAGCCAGCCGTGATGCGATCGACCACCACCAGGCCACCGGTTTGATCGGTGAAGTCGGCGGCCGAGAGTTCATCCACCGTGGCGGTTCGCTCGCCGACCACCACGCGCAAGAAACCTGCTTCGCGCAGATCGGCCAGCGCCAGTTCGGCTTCGTCGGCGGTGAGATCTTCGCGCAGGAAGCAGACCATCACCCGAGCGCCCTCGGGCAGGGTGGCGACTTCGGCGGCGATGGTCTCAGGCGAGTGCTCATCGACCACGCCGCCGCAGTTGGTGCAGTGCACCGTGCCGGCCCGGGCGAAGAGCAGCCGCAGGTAGTCGGCCACTTCGGTGGTGGTGGCTACTGTGGTGCGGTTCGAGCGACTGCCGTTCTGCTGTGTGACCGCGATAGTGGGCGGAACGCCATCGATGCGATCGGCGTCCGGCTTGTCGAGCTGCTCGAGGAACTGCCGCGTGTAGGCCGAGAAGCTCTCGATGTACCGCCGCTGCCCTTCGGCGTGCAACGTGTCGATCGCCATGCTGGTCTTGCCGCTGCCGGAGACGCCGCAAAACACGGTGAGCTTGCCCCGCGCCAGGTCGAGATCGACCTCACGCAAGTTATGGGTCCGCGCCCCCCGCACCTCAATCGGCTGCTTTGGTTTCATACGGCTTGCGACAAAGCGGTCTGGCAAAACCGTTTATGATAAACCGGCGGGGGCGGGAGGGCTAGATGGTAGGAATGCTCCTGTTTTCTGGGCGAGGTGCCTCGCCAAGCAGGGAGTTTTCTAGCTTGGTAGAATAAGTTGCGATGCCCGCGACGATTGTTTCATCGCACCTAACTGCACGGCATGAACTCAATGACACGACCAGCTTTGTCCATCCTCTTCGCACTCGCCGGCATGTCTTGCGCCAGCTGCTTCGCGCAGGACAACAACCTGCCCGTGTGGGAGGATAAAGGGGAGTTGCAGCGGGCAATCGCCACTGCCGATCGCCTCGTGGTCCGTCCGGGCGGTGCACGGCAAGGCCTGCCCGGGGTCCCCGACAAGCAGCACTTCGAGGTCGCCGACGAGGCCCAAGTGCGTGAAGTAGCCAGTCACATTGAGTTTGTCTCGCCACAAAAACTCAGTAGCTGCTTTTGCTATGGTTCGATCACGCTCGACTGGTTTGAGGGCGAGAGGCGGCTGGCCTGCATGTCGATCAAGCATGGGGCGAAGATCAGTTGGACAGGCGATTATCGAATGACCGACGAGTCGGCCGACTGGATTGCCAATTGGCTCGCGGAGCGAGGGCAAACGATTGCGAGGGATCAACTCGACGACACACGACTGCACGACGCGACGAAGAAGGCCGCACTGCCAATACTGGCCAGGTTCACACCCGATGGATTGAACTGGGCTCACAAGCGCGCCATAGCTGCAGAAGAAGTTGCGTATGAGGAAGCGGACCCGGAAGTCGTGGCCACATCGGGGGAGTTGCTTTACGTACGCGAGAAGGCGTTTCGCCAGTACATTGCGGAGGAGTATCCCGAACGCGATCAGCGCTATCGAATGCTGTTTCGGTTGATGGGTTGCCTCACCATGGAGTGGCATGGCGGATACGAAATGCAGCATGAAGTCTCCGAAATGCTGGATGGGTGTCCCGCCCACGAACTCCACCGTGCATTGCAGTTGGCGGCTCAGAGCAACGACGAAGCTGAAAGGCAGGGAGCTGCTCGGGTGGTGTTCATGACCTTGAGCGGGATTGAGGATGAATACACTCCAAGCGACATCAACACGTGGTTGTCGATGTTTGCTGAGATCGCGTACGCGAACCCGCTGCCCGAAAATCGCAGGTCGGTAGTCAATCGCCTTGAAGAGTATGCTCAAGCACTGGCGAATGGAGTTCTCGACCAAGCATTGAGCGATCCCGATCAAACGGTACGGCGACTGGCGATAGACGCCATCGCTGAGCGAGATCCGGTGTGGGCGGCGAGCTTACTTACGAAGATGAAGGAAGGAAAGATTACACCACGCCCGGCGCCGGAACAGCTACCAACCGACTATGCCAAAGGGACGAGCATGAGCTATGGCAGTTTCATCAAAGCCGGCGAGTATAGCGACAGTGACTGGCACGCCGCCGAGGTGGCGCTGCTAAAGCTCAATTGGAAGCTGCGGGAGCCTTGATGCGTTGGGCTTTGAGCAAGCCTCACGACTCCTCCCCAAATACCAACCCCCGCGCCCAATCGTTCGTGAACATTCCCTCTGGATCGAACCGGCGGCAAACTTCGCGGAACTCGGCCAGGTTAGGGTATAGCTCTTGGGCCGTCGCGTGGTCGATGGGGCAGACTTTGCCCCAATGCGGTCGGGCGGCGAACATTCGCGCGGTGAGCGCGGCAAGTACTTTGGCGCACAGTAGGAAGCCTGCGCGGTCGTTTGGGCGCACATACGAGATGAAGCTCACCGCGTAGTAGGGCAACTCTTCGCTGCTGGCCATCGACAGCGCGGTGTCGTCCGCCAGCACTTTGCGAATGCAGATCGGATAGTGATGCACGTACGCGCCGCGCAACCGCTCGAGTTCCTCCGCGATGCCCAGCTCCTGGGCGCGCGTGAGCCACTCTTCGTGCGGTTCGCTCTTGCCCATCGCGTACTGCAAGAACGGTTTGACGAAGTCGAAAGCTTCGTGCAAACGATCGCCGCGGACGAAGATTTCGATCTCGATGTGCCGGAACAGTTCGTGTTCCATGGTGAGGATCCGCGGCGACTTGTCGACGACACGCCAGTTGCGCGGCACGGTGGCCAGGGCGATGTGGCGGAAGAACAGTTCGATCGGCCGCCGCCGTTTCAGCCACCGCGCCAGTACGATCAGGCAGAGGTGCAGCCCCACGTCGATGCACAGAAACCAGTAGACCTGGTACAGCGGGGCGAGCCAGGAGCGGGGGCGGTCGGACTCGCGGCGGTGCTGCGCCAGGTACTTCCACAAGTGCGGCGCCAGGTAAAACTGTTGCAGCGGGTACTCCCGCTCGGCGTCGAGCACCGGTTGCAATTCGTTGTAGAGCCGAAAGTGCTCCTCGACGCGGTACTGCTCGCGGCAGCGAATGCCTACCGAGACCACAATGCCTAAGCAGCCCAAATGACACCGTGCGGTGCGGAGTTGCTCCTCATCGGTAATGCGAGAAACGACTGCCTTACCCGACTCCGGATCGTAGTGAGCGATTGAAACCTCGTCGACGTAGTGAGAGATGCTGTGCCGCCCGGAGCCGTGCGTTCCGGTGCCTGCCGCGCCAGCGATGGCCTGTTCGGAGATCAGCCCCAGTGTCGGCAGCGAGAGTCCCTGGCGGTCGAGCGCGGCGATGGCGTGTTTGATTCGGCAGCCCGCGCCGATGATGGCCCACGAATCACCATCGCGCTGCTCGACGCGCACCTCGTTGATGTGCCGCATGTCGAGCAGCACTTCGTCCTCGTGCGTTGCTTCGCTCCACGAGTGCAGCGCGCCGATGGCGCGTATCTTCTTGCCGCGATGCTGCTCGAGAATCGCCAGCAGCTCTTCGGCCGAATTGGGCGCATAGAAATTGGCCGGCGTGAACTCGATGTTTCGGCCAAAGTTCCTGATCGTGCGCATCCGCGGCCCTTGGTGCTTGTGGTCAAGACGGATGGTAGCAGAGGCGACCCTCTATGTTCAAGCAAACGGAGCGTTTTCGTCGCCCACGGCAAGATTGTTGCTTGTTGGCGGTTTGCAGCGATAGAATGCGCACTGCCGCGGGCAATGGGGCTACCAACTTTGCAGGACTGAGTCATGTTAAATCATCTCGCGTATCGCTGTGTTCTGGCAGCGCTGTTGGCATCGCTCGCGGCGGTGGTTCATGCAGAGGACAAGGTCGTGGTGCCGGCGGGCGAGCGGGAGAAGATCGTCGCGCTGGTGGACGAGCTGGTTGAATTGGGACTGCCCGACACGGCCGGCGGTGAGTACTTCGTGGGGCGGGCGTTGGTGCAGCAGCAGTTGGATCCGGAGAAGGAGTCGCCGGTGCTGCCGATGCAGTATTCGAGAATCCAGGAAACGGTGCCGGGCTCGAGCGACATGATCTACAGGTTCATTGTGCCGGGCCCGCACATGCGTCTGGCCGATGGACGGTGGTTGATTAGTTTGGGGTACCTAGTAACACCCAGCGAGCAGGTGCAGGTGTTCACCCGGCAGGTTACTAAGCGGGAATTGAACAACGTATGGGAGGATGCGTCGAAGGAATTTCCCTTCGAACCGGACGCCGACTTCGACGAGTGGTTTGCGAAAGTCCGCACCGACGACCTGGACGCGATGAAGCTCGGTGTCCAGCAAGGCGTGCCGCTGTGGCGTTACTTGGAACTGCCGCGCAACAACACCACGCTGGGCGTCTGTTTTCTGCTGCGCGCCGGGGCGAGCGACGCGGACCTGCTGTGCTACACGATTGCCGATACGCGTTGCCGCGACTACTGGAGATTGCAACCGTGGTCGGAAAGCGGGGCGCCGTTCGACCCGACGGGGCGGTTTGAAGGCTTCGAGCAAGCAGAGAAGAACTGGGATGAAAATCACGAGACCTTCGCGGTCGAACCACTGTCGGTGGCCTTTCGCCGCGATCTGCATCGCTACTTCTACCACATGCTCTCGCGTAGCGACCGACCTTATTCGCCGGAACTGCTGGCGAGCCTTGCCAAGGCGACGCTTGATCCGGACGATCCCCAGCAGCGGGAGGAGAAGATCGATGCGCTCGCAGCGAGCCTTCGTTTGCCTTCGGAGCCTGCTAAGGATGACGATCTCGCCAGCGTGCTCCAATCGTGGGGGCCGAGTGAGCAGCGGATGGTCGTGAAGAACACGACCAACGACGGCAACCCCAGCATCAGCACCGAGATCGAGGTCGTGTCGGGATTCCACCCCACCCGGAAGGATCTGCCCAAGCTGTTTGAACTGCTGGACGACAATCGCCCGTCGCGTTGGGTCGACTTCGAAGGGGCGCGCACGGTGGGCGAGAATGCTTTACGTGCGATTGCCATCGTGCTCGAACAGAACCCACTAAGTCTGATCGATCGCGATCCAGCGGAGCCGTGGACCAAAGAGTCGCGGCAGCAGGCGAATCAAGCGCTGCGCGAGTGGTGGGACGAGCACAGCGCCGAGTATCCGGCGGAAGAGGAGTGAACGTGTCAGTCTAGAGTCACTTCCTATCGTTTAAGGTTACCCAAATGTCCAATCCCTTTGATGCGAATCCAGACTTCAAGATCAAGCCGGAGTTCTTGGCGCAACTGGAAGCAATGAAGCAAGAAGCGGAGAAACGAGTACAGCAGCGTCGCGAAGCGCGTCTTGCAGCAGGACTGTGCGAAACGGCGGGCACGGGTCGTCCGGAGCCAGAAATCGCCTTCTTGGAGATACCGCGCGACGAGGAAGAGGAAGAAGACGAGTATCTGGAAGAGGACGACGCCGAGATGGAGGCGGAGTCGCCGTTCGATGATCCCACGATTGAGCAGCGCGCTGATAACTTACTCAGAATGCCACCCTCGGGAACTCCTGAAGAACTTGCCAAGCGGGCGCCGGAGATGCTGGAGGCGATCGAGCAACTCAAGAGCGATCTGTTTCAAGACCAAGGTTTTCAACGAACGCTTGCCTACTGTCGGGAGGTGATTGAGGAGGACAAGCTGCGCCGGCAGGACTTGATCGAACTGGGTGACAGCCGATTGGGTGGCTTGCCCGATCTGCCGAAGTCGATTCCGTGGCCCGAATCGGAAGGCAAGCTGCTGCCATTTGTGGCGCAGCTAGATCTTAGCGGCATTCCAGCTACGCAACTGTTGCCGAATAAGGGTTGGATGTATGTCTTCGCCTGGATTGGAATGACAGGGCGCGAGGTTGCCGTCCATTTCTACGATGGCGACAAGAGCACACTCGAGAGGGCGCCGCGCCCGTCGGAAGGGCGAGTTTTGATGGATTGGCTCGGTACGGATATCTATGCCCCAGTGGCTTTGCGATGCCTGGGCGACGAGAAGCCGACCGAGGACGAATACGTGCTCTGTTGGCTACAGGGGGAACTATCGGAGGTGTTTGGTACACCTGGAGCGTATGCCGACCATGGGCTCTAGCTAGCCGACTAGCTCTGGTTCTCCACCCAATACGAATCGTCTGGCGTGACATTCGTCTTGAACACGATGTACCGCCAGAGGGTGTCTCCGGTGTTCTCCGCGTCGTGCACCGCGGGGGGATGACAGATCAGCGTGTCGCCGGGCGTGAGGGTGTGTTCGGCCCCGTCGATCGTCATGCGCCCGTGGCCGGCGAGCATGTGGAATGCTTCGACCGACGTTTTGTGATGGTGAAATGGAACCCGCGTGTGCGGCTCGATCTCGATGAGCTGCACGAGCGTGCCGGGGCAGCGGAGCTGGGTCTCGTCGACCAGCAGCTGCTTGCGGTAGCCGGGTCCTTCGATCCAAGCGTGACTCATGGCGTGGTGCTGGGGTGAGGATGTAGGCGAACGATTCGCACAAAATGCCAGTTGTAAAAAAATCGCCGTTGAACGGGCCTGCCGGGAAGGTCTATTAATAGAGCGAGATTGTGTGGACCCATCATCAGAAAACACCCAAATACCCAAATACCCAAACACGCAAACATCCAAACATCCAAATACCCAAACATCCAAACACTCACGCAAACACTTACGCAAACACTTACGCAAACACCCAAACACGCACATACCCAATGGGCTACGCTTGCGCGCTTGTTCGTCATTGGGTATTTGGGTAGTTCGTCATTTCCTCCTACGTGCTCTGGGCGCTGACGCTTCCGGCTCGTCTTGTTTTAAGTCCCCAGGGTTTTGGACCAACTATTGGGTTTTGGGCCAACTTGCAGAACATGCGGGGAACAACGCGGAGGGTTTTGACCCACCGGGCGAACAGTTTGAACGAGAAAAATAGGGTGAAATGGAAAAGGGGGGACCAATACGTTTTGGGGTTTTGGGCCAATGAATCGTTTTGCCCCAATGTTGGCCCAAAACGAGTTGGCCCAAAACGATACCACTCGCGAGCCGGGCCGTCCCGGGCCCCGGATTGTAGTCCCGGTATTCGATCCTGGATTTTGGTTGCAGGATTGATCTCCGGCGAGGTGGCAAGCTTCTCCGGGCTCGGGGACGAGCCGGCTCGCGGGGGCTAGAAGAATTAACCCGTGGTCCGCATGCCGGCGGAGACGCCGTTGATGCCGAGGTTTACCAGGTGCTCCAGTGCGTCGGGCTGGTCGTGCTGGTAGGCGTCGGGGTCGCTGGCGACGCGCTGAAGCAATACCACCTGGGCGACGTTGAGAGGATCGACGTAGCCGTTGCGGACTTGGATGCTCCGCCCTAGCCAGGGGATGCTTTCGAGCAGCTCCTCGCAATCGTTGATCGCACACACTGCTCGCTTCGAGCGATGGTATTCGTCGACGATCGCCTGGGCGAGCTCGGGTCCGCCGGGGATGTCGTCGCCGAGTTGGCCGTAAAGTTGGAAGACCGGCATGTTGGCCTTGGCCAGCGCGAGTTCGGCGTTGCTGATGGTTGCTTCGAAGAAGGCCCACTTCTTGAGCATTGTTCGCAACAGGTCGATCGCCGCGGGGTCGTCGAGCAGTGGTTCGACCGCTGAGCCGATGCCGTACCACGCCGGCAGGATCGCGCGGCATTGGGTCCAACTGAACACCCAGGGAATCGCGCGGAGGTCTTCGATGCGATTGCCGCCTTTGCGTTTGGAGGGGCGGGAACCGATCGGCAGGCGTTCGATTTCGTCGATCGGAGTGACTTCGCGATAGAAGTCGGCGAACCGCGGCGAGTCGACCAACTGGCGATACGCGGCGAGCGACGTCGACGCCAGACGCTCCATCATCTCGACCCAAGCGGGCGGGGGTGGATCGATCGGGCGGGCCGCCGCGGTGAGCGTCGACCAGCAAACTTGCTCCAAGTGGCGATAGGCGATGGCCGGCGTGCCGTAACGTTCGGCCAGCACCTCGCCCTGTTCGGTGAGTCGCAACGAACCACTAAAGGCGTCGCTCGGCAGCGACAGAATACTGCGGGCGGCCGGGCCGCCACCACGACCGAGGGAACCACCACGACCATGAAAGAACGTGAGCTTGATACCGAACTCGTCGGCCACCTTTTGCATGGCGCTTTGCGACTGTTGCAGCGCCCACTGGGCAGAGAGGTAGCCGCCGTCCTTGGTGCTGTCGGAGTAGCCGACCATCACCATCTGGTCGTCGGCCTGCTGGGAGACATACTGGCGGTAAGTCTCGTTGGAGAACAACTCGCGGAGCGTCTCCGGCGCGCGGTTCAGGTCGTCGATCGTTTCGAACAGCGGCGAAACCGGCAAGTGCAGCTCCTCGTCACGCTCGTGGCCACCATCGACACTGCGGCTCCAGTTCCACAACCACAGCATCGAGAGGACGTCGCTCGCCTTTTCGGTCATGCTCAAGATGTGAGCGCCGAACGGCCCTTCGCCGCGGAGTCGCATGGTGCGGCGGACCAGGGCGAACAGCTCCAGCGTCTCGCGGGTGGTGTCGGACACGTCCGCTTCGAGGCTCGGCAACTGCTCGCTGGCCATGGTTTCGACGAGCAACGCGACGCGGGCTGGTTCGTCGAGCGAAGCGGGATCGTTGCACAGTCCGGCCGTGCTCCACAGTTCGTCGATCGCCGCGCGGTACACGGCCGAGTGCTGTCGCAAGTCGAGCCGCGCGGTGTGCAGCCCGAAGATGCGGATTTGGGCGAGCCAAGGTTCGACCTCGTTGGCGACGAGCAGTTCGTCGCCTGTCTCGCGAAGGCACTCGGCGACCAGTTCGACGTCCTTTGCGAGCTCGTTGCGGGAGTAATAGCCAGGGGCATTCTCGCCCACCGGTTGGTCGATGGAGCTTTGCAGTGTCTTGTTCAGTCGCCAACGGACCGCGAACAACCAGCGGCGATAGGTTTCGAGCGGCGCGAGCTTGTCGAGTTCCTTCGCCAGGTCCGGCCAGCGACTGCTGGCGTCGGCCAGCGCGGCTTCGAGCTTCGCCGGCCGCTTGGTCAGTCGGTCGGACATGCTGAGCGAGCGCGCGAGCGCGCGGGCCTGCGAACGATGTTCGAGCACCGCGTGCCGGCGGAGAAGCGTGAGCGTCTCGGCGGTCACCGCCGGGGTGACGAACGGGTTGCCATCGCGGTCGCCGCCGATCCACGAGCCAAAGCTCACCAGCGGGTAATCGGTTGCATTGACTTTGGGATAGTACCGCTGCAGGGCCCGCTCCAAGTCGTTCAGCAGGCCGGGGGCTTCGTTCCACAGGCCGGGCATGATGGCCAGGCCGCGTTCCACCTCCTGCAGCACGGTTGGTCGCCACGGCCGCACAAAGTCGGTTTGCCACAGCTTGTGCAGCTCGCCGCGGATGAGCGACAGGTTCCGCTCTCGCTCGCGAGGCAGCAACTCGTCGTCGTCGCCCGCCTTGAGCAGTTGGCGAATCCGCAGCAGGATGCGACGCACGCTGCGGCGTTTGGCTTCGGTGGGATGGGCGGTGAACACCAGCTCGATCTTCACCCGCTCGAGCAGTTCGCGGATTTCGGCCGTGGAGAGTCCTTCTTCGTGGAACGATGCGAACGCCGCACCGATCGATTCGCTCCGCGCATCGGGATACGCCTGCTGCTCGCGATCGCGGATCACGCGGATGCGGTGACGATCCTCGGCCAGGTTAGCCAGCTCAAGCACGATGGTGAAGCTGCGGATGATGATGCTGAGCTCGTCGCCGGAAAGCTGAGAGAGTCTTTCACGCAGTTCGGTCGCGACCTCGGCATCGCCTTCGCTCAACCGGCGGGCCATGGTGCGAACCTCTTCCACCAGTTCGAAGCCATGCTGGCCGGTGTGATGCTTGATGACTTCGCCAAACAGGCGACCAAGCGAGTCGACTTCGCGGCGCAGCTCGGATTGTTGGGGAGCACTCATGGGGACCACAGGCTGATAGAGAGGGGGGCGGAAATCAGTTTTGGCAGCACAACTCGCCTGTGGGTCGTGCAGCGCATTAAAGAAAGAGTATCGCGGATCGCGGTGGGTGCGCCGACCCCCGCGGGTGGAGCGCGTTGCCGCAGCGACCCGTTGCGGCCTCGTTTTACTAGCGTTCGGAAAAGCTCCGCAGTCGTCAACGCCTACGGAATAGGAGCAAACGTCAGGTCGGTTGAGACCGATTCAGCCAGTTCTTGTGGTGCGACTGTCGAAAGTTCCTCAAGTCTTGCCCTAGGAACTGGCGAAATAATACTTCGGATGGTTTGTTCCGGTCCGTTGCCCGACCCCGCACCGCGCGGCGAGAGAAGGTGGACCAGAACGCCAGCAGGGGGGGCCCTGCCTGAGGACGCCGGCATTTGGCCGGCCACATACGGCTCACAGTGCGCCGCGCACTTCCCACCGAGCCTTGCCTGAGAGTGCCCCAGTCGCCTGCTTAGCCGTTCATTAGAGATGCGTGCATGCACTCGCTTATGGACTGGCGATGTGCGGAAAGATTGGTTTGTAGCGGTTATGCGGCCCGACCGCCGGGCGGAGTAGCTTCTGCAAGCACTTTTACCAATCTCCCCGCACCCGTCCGACCGATGCGAACATTACGCAGGAGCGGATCAGAAGGACCTGACCCAACCCAAAACCAGAATTCCCAAGCGCAGAGGCACCGACCCAGAGGCGGAAACTCGACCCAGCACAACGGCAACAGGGATCAAATGCCGGAGTGAGAGTTTTCGTTAGGCGCCAACGCCGCTCGCAGCATGTTAGATGGCATGCAACGAGCTTCGCAGTAAAAACAGCATGTTGAAATTGGAGAGCCCGATGAAGGTCTTTACTACTGGTCAGGTCGCAAAGATCTGTAAAGTGGCCCCGCGCACGGTCAGCAAGTGGTTCGACTCGGGACGTCTCAAGGGATACCGTATTCCGGGCTCCCAAGACCGTAGAATCCCGCGTGAATACCTGATCAAGTTCCTCAAGGAGCATGGCATGCCCCTTGGTGACTTGGAAGACGAAGCGATGGCCAAGGTTCTGATCGTCGCTCAGGACCAAGTGTTGATTGAGAACCTCAAGCGAGAATTGCCGCTCGAGAAGTCGTTCAAGACTTCCACCGCCGCCAGCGGTTTCGAAGCCGGCATTCAGTCCGAGAGCTTCCACCCGGACTGCATCATCGTCGATTTCTCGATTGGTCAAGTCGAAGCCCTGCAGATTTGTCAGAATTTGCGTCGCAACCCCGACTTCGCCGAGACGATCCTGATCGCTCTGCTGCCGGACGATGGCAGCTCGATGAGCTTCGATCGTTCGAGCATCAACGAGACGTTCAAGAAGCCGTTCGACGCCGCCCTGCTGGCCGAACGCCTGCGAACGCTGATCGGCAGCAAGAAAGAGTTGGTATAACCATAGGCGGAAGCCATTGGTTTTATTGGCCAAAGAGTTGAATGATGAAGCGCACTAACCACCCGCGCTGCGAGACTTAAAGGGTGGATATATATAAAGGGTATACGCGGGCCGAATGAGTCGGACCGCGAGCCGCCAGCGAGTGATCCCGTACTCGCACGGCGGCGCCCGCCCAACATCGAAAGGCCTGGCCACTACAAGTGGCGAGGCCTTTCGGCGTTTACTGTTCGACCGAGAGCGTGAGCTCCACGGGTGCGAGGCCATCGGCCGTCGCGGTCACGCGCACCGGTTCCTGCCCACGGGTGTGCTCCACGATGGCCAAGAGCCGCCCATCGCGGGTGGTCTTCGCAGGCGACTTGAGCGGCGTGGTGTCATTCTGATCGCCATTGTCGACGCCCAGCAGTCGCCCGCTACCATGGACCTCGACACGCACTTCAGCATCCGCATCGCTGACCACGTTGCCATCCGCGTCGACGACGCGAATCTCGACGAGTGCCACGTCCGGGCTACCGCCTTGAAGACTGCCGTCCAGGAACTCAGCATCGGTGTGCAGCTCGATTCGCGCCGCATCGCCTACGGTGCGAAGTGTGTCGGACGCAACCTCTTGGTCATTGTTCAAACCGACGACTTGTAGCGCGCCTGGCGCGAAGTCGACCGTGGTGCGGAGGAAGTTGCCAAAGCGGTTCATCTCCGGATCAAGCTCCTCGCCATTGAGCTTGAGCTGCACCTCCTCGCAGTTGGTCACAATCATCAGCGGCACGGAAGCGTCTGGTTCGGCGTTCCAGCTGCGGGGGGTATCCGACAGTCGCATCCAGCGCCGACGCCGGCCCTCGCTCGGTGGTTCGCTGACGAAGCAGCGGACCATCGGCTCTTCGCTCCAGGCGGCCTTCAGCCAGTAGCTGCCGGGCTTCAGGAAGCCGCGCGTGTCAAACACCCCCGCCTGGCTGCCATGGTTGGGCCACTCGTTGGCTTCGCCCAGAAAGTCGAAGCCGACCCACAGGTAGATCGAGCTGATGAAGTCGTTCTCCACCACCGCTTGCCAACTGCGCGGGCTGCGGCCGTTCTCGCTGCCGTAGATCACCCGGCCTGGGAAATCGACGTGGTCCTGCTGGTAATACTGCTCCTGGTAGTTATAGCCGGCGACGTCCAGCATGTTCGCCAGGCCGATGTCGTTCGACGCGGGTACGTTCGATAGGGCCATGGTTACGGGACGTGTGGCGTCATGACGCTTCACCGCAGCGATCAGCCGCGGTGCGACGATTGCCAATCGCGTCGTGCGCGGCGAGCCTTCGTCGATGGGCGGAGCGCCGGGATCGAAGAACTCGGGGTGCACGTACGGATCGCCAGGGTAGTCGATCTCGTTGCCGATGCTCCACAGGATGATCGACGGATGGTTCCGCCCGCGGCGGACCATCGCTTCGATGTCGCGCTCGGCCCACTCTTCGAAGTCTTTGTTGTAGCCAAAACGCTTGGCCTGCCCGACGTTGCGTCCCTTCACCCATTTCCGCTTGCCGAGTTCCCACTCGTCGAACGCCTCGTCCATCACCAACAGGCCGATCTCGTCGCACAGTGAGTACAACTCATCGGCCATGGGATTGTGACTGCAACGAATGGCGTTCGCGCCCAGCGATTTCGCCAACTGCAGGCGGTACTCCAGCACTTTGTCGGGCACCGCAGCGCCGACCACGCCGGCGTCGTGGTGCATGCACAGGCCCTTGATGAGCATCGGCTCGCCGTTCAGGTAGAATCCTTGCTCGGGATGAAAATTAAACGTACGGATGCCGAACCGGGTGCGCACCTCGTCGATCAGCTCCTCACCGGCATAGATCCTGGTGATGGCCGTGTACAACTGCGGTGTGTCGACCGACCAACGCTGCGGCTGGTCGACTCGATGCCAGTGGGCCAGCGTTTCGTTGCTCTTGCCCGCGATCGTGGTGGTGCTGGACTGCTCGGAGAGCGGTTCGCCCGATGGATCGACGAGGGTCGTAGAAACCCGCAGCTCTACATCTTTGCCGCGGCGGTTGGTGACTTCGTTCGACACCAGCACGTCCGCCCGATTTTGCGTGACGCGGGGCGTGGTGACGAAGGTGCCCCAGTGGTCGACGTGCGTCGGGTCGGTGACCGTGATGCTAACATGGCGATAGATGCCCGAACCCGGGTACCACCGCGAGTCGGCCACCTCGTTGCGGGTGACCTTCACCGCGATCACATTCTCTTCGCCCAGCTTGAGGTGGGGCGTCAAGCGATAGCTAAACGGAGCGTACCCGTAGGGGCGAGTGCCGAGACTCTGCCCGTTGATCCACACCTCGCTATCGCGGTAGACCCCGTCGAAGTGAATGGCGACTTCGCGGTCTTGCCACTCGCTCGGAGCGTTGAACGTCTTGCGATACCAACCAACACCGCCGGGCAGATAGCCGGTGCCGCTGGCGTGGTCCTGGCTGAAAGGCTGTTCGACGGACCAGTCGTGCGGCAGCCGGATCGTGCGCCAGGGGCTGTCGTCGAACTCGAGTTGCGAGGCGCCGTCGATGTCGCCCAGGTGGAATCGCCAATCGTTGTCGAACTTTTGGTGCGTACGCGGAGAGTCCTCCGCCAGCAACGTTGCCGCACCGGCAAACGAAATCAGCAGGGCGAGTGGGAGGAAGCGTGTTGCTCGAAACAGAGAAGCTCGTCGGCCGGCACAATACATAGCAGCTCGCCTGATAGTGTTTAGCTATTCACATTGCCCAACCGACCAAATGGAGGGGCACCGCAGAGCTATCATGCTACTCTGGTGGCGAGCTTCGTGCCAACTCAGCAGAAGATGGACAACAAAGTAACTGTTTGTCGGTACCGCGACGTGATACAATCGAGGCTCAGCGGCCAACACTGCCTCGAAGCCCGGAACCTCGAGGGAGAAGTCCTATCTGGTTGGTCGCAGCTACAGACGAGAGGCAACCGTGCTGAAGCGGCTGGCAAGCTGGACGACGCGCCGTAAGCTTGTCTCGCTGTGCGTGCTCGCCCTGCTGGCGTTTGTGGGTTTCTTTGGCGGTAAGGCATGGTACCGCCGGCATCTCGTGTCGCAAGAACTCCAGCGGCTACGCGCGGCGGGGACTCCAACCAACGCGCAAGAGCTCAACGCGTTTGTCGCCATTCCACGCGGCGAGCCGGACGCCACTTGGGCGTGGAGGAAGCCCTTGGATGCGATCGATGCGGGCGTGATAGGCCGACATCCGTACGGGCTTAAGCTGCTGGACCAGAACGACCAGCTTGCGCCGCTTCCTGGCGAGCCGTGGGACGAACTCGAAGCGGCTAAGAAATTTCTACAGCAGCACCAATCGCTATTCGCTGACATCGATACGGCAACCGCGACACCGGGTCGTTGTTGCTTCATCGCCGATCATTCCGAAGGAGCGTATACCTTGTTGCCGCACGTGCAATCGGCGCGGATGGTTGTGAGGCTTCTGAAGCTGCGAGCGACGGTGCGGGTTCATGATGGCGACACCGCTGGAGCTGCGCGCGATTTGCGAGCCATGCTGCAAACGGCCGCTATGCTCCGCGACGACCCCTATGGGGTTTCGCAATTGGTTCTTATGGCGTGCTTGGAGTCGACCTATCCGCTGCTGGAGCAGTTGCTTCCATACGTCGAATCGGAACAGTCGGAGTTGGCCGCCATACAGTCGCTATTGGAGGAAGTCGACACGCATCGCGGACTGAAGCTTGCTGCGATGAGCGACCGCGTGATGGGCATGGTCGCTTTCGAGAATCCAACGACCGGTGGCGCGACGAACGTGCCAACGCCGCTGTACCAAGCCTGGATTGGGGATGACGAGTTGGAACTCCTGCAAGTGATGCGCGATCTGGATAATGGCATCGAACCCGATTGGCCAGGGTCGCTAGCGCTCACGGATCGCTTTCCGCCCTCGGAATGGGGGGATGAGGAAGTGCGCGGGCCGCCAGGCATGGGCGTTTGGTTTTCACCCAGCCGGTTCGCCCACACGTTAGCCAACAGCGTACCTGAATTCGCCGAAGGCCAAGCCCGGGCCAGCACGGCCGCCGCCGGCATAGCGGCCCTACGATTCCACCATCAGAACGATCGGTGGCCCGCGTCGCTCGACGAGTTGGTTCCGGAGTTTCTCGACGCGGTGCCAATCGATCCGTTCACAGGCGATCCACTCAAGTTGACCTCCACCGACGAGGAGCTAGTGATCTACAGCGTCGGCCCTGATCTGAAGGACGACGGCGGATTCGAAATCCCTGAAGTCGATGCGGACGGCGAGGAGAGCCTGGAAGGCAAGCCCGACATCGTGTTTCGCTTTTTGAAGTCCGCCAAGCAGCCGTAGACAAGAGAGCTATTCATACGCTCGCGGCACCGACGCCGACGCCGAAGGCTGGTAGTAGGTCCGCCGCGGCGTTGTTGGTGTGGTGGGGCGCGTGACCTTGGTCGACGACTGGATGACCGGCAGACCTTGTCGTTGGCGGATGCGACGAATATCGGCCAGCAGCCGCTCGATGGCGAGGTGCTCGTGCAGAGTTTGCGAGATCACGATCGCGTTGCTCGACGGAAACGGACGGATCTCCGCCTCCGGTCCACCGTTCTCCACCCAGGAGTCGGACGCGATCGTGCTGATGATCACGTCGATCAGCGAGTCGTAGTCCTGGTGGCCCTCCACCAGCAACAAATCATCCACCGGATAGACCCGCACATGCATCTGCCTCAGGGCTTGTTCTTCGGTGATGATGACGAACACGCGCTCGCGGAGGGTCCAAGTCAGTTCCAACTCACGGAGTGCCAGTTCGAGCATCGTGCCCAGCGAAACCGAGTCGAGCGAGACGGTTATTTCTTCGTCGTGCGAGATACCGAGGTCTTCCAGCGCCGGAGTATCGAGGACGAATTGCACCCCGGTTTGCTGCCCGAGCAGCTTCAGCACCTGATCGAGTGGCATCTTGTGGACATGCAGCGACGTGGGGGTGGCAAGCTGTTGTTGTAGCCAGCTCCAGGAATCGTCCGAGGGCGAGTCGTCTGCCAGGGCCAATTGCGGGAAGGTTAGACAGGCTGCCAAGAGAAGGAGGAAACGCGCAGGCATGAGTTGGGTCCTTGGACTCGGACGCGGAAGGTTGAAAAACAGCCTCTCGTGGCTACTGGTAAACGTTGGGCGGTGGGGCGACAAACAACGCGGTCGATTCCAATTTCCGTCAGGCCGTGGCTGGTTTGGAATAACCCCCGCCACGCAGCTAGAATGGATGGGCAGCTTGGGCCGTCTACTCCAATTTGGATACACACGATGAATGCCGCTGGATCTGTTCCTACGTACGCTTTGGCTGGTCTGATTATTGCGAGCTGTACCGGCGCTGCTGCTGCCGATGCAGTCGAGGAGCCGGAAGTCCACCTCAAGCAGGTGGTTGCCTACACATCGGGCGTGGCGTTCTTCGAGCGGGCGGGCGAAGTCGATGGCGATGCGGACCTGGTGCTCGAGTTTCCCACCGAGGGCATGGACGACCTGTTGAAGAGCTTGGTGCTACTGGACCTGGATGGCGGCAAGGCCTCGACCGTGACCTACGAAAACCGCGACCCCGTGGCCCGCAGCCTCGGCACGTTGCCCTTCGCCTTGCAGCCGGGCGCAGGACTGGGCGACATCTTGCAGCAGTTTCGCGGACAGCGAATTGTGTTGGGCAAGGACATCGAGGGACGAATCGTGAGCGTCGAGACGCAAACCATTCGCGATCGCGAGCAGAGTTACGACCAGCAACTGTTATTAGTGCAAACCGACGACGGCTTGCGGCGCATACCGCTGGCGGAGATGACCTCGGTCAAGCTGGTCGATCCCGAGGTGCAGGAGCGGTTTCAGCGAGCCTTGGAACTGCTCGCCATGCAGGCCGACTCGCCCGCCAAGCGTGTCACGCTGCAGTTCCGTGGCGAAGGCAAGCGCCGCGTGCGGATTGGCTACGTGCAGGAGTTCCCCGTGTGGAAGGTTAGCTACCGCCTGGTGATGGACGACGCGGGCGAAGCACTGCTGCAAGGTTGGGCCATGGTCGAGAACACGACCGACCAGGACTGGCGAGAGGTCGGCCTCAGCCTGGTGAGCGGCCAGCCGTTCGCGTTTCGAATGAACTTGTACGAGCCGCTGTACGTCCAGCGACCGCAAGTGCAGCCCAGTTCCGTGGCAGGTTTGGTGCCGCGCGAGTATGGTCTCGATTTCGCGCCGTCGCGCCGTCCCGGTGGTAGGGGAGGCAGCTTTGGTGGAGGTGGAGGAAGCTTCGGTGGGGGCGGATTCGGCGGCGGAGCATTCGGCGGAGGAGGGTTCGGCTTCGGCGGCAGCATGGGGGAAGCGACGGACGGCCAGGCGGAACGTTCGCTCGGCGACAGGCTTGCTGAGAGCCAACCCACGATGGCTTCGGCCAGCGAGGTTGGCGAACTGTTCCACTACGAGATCGATAGCCCGGTGACCTTGGCGAGCGAAACGTCGGCCATGCTGCCGATCGTCAACGCCAAGGTGAAGGGGGAGAAGCTGTCGCTGTACGATCCGAGTGTCAACGCCAAGCATCCGCAACACGGTGTGCGACTGACCAACACGACCGACCTGCACCTGATGCGCGGCCCGATCACCGTGCTCGACGACGCCCAGTACGCTGGCGACTCGCGAATGGCCGACACTCCACCGGGGGCCGAGCGATTGATCACCTTTGCGATGGATCCGGAGGTCGACGTCGAGATCAAAGTCGATCCGCCTGAGAATCGCATGATTGAAGCACGGCTCGTGCGGGGAGTGATGTTGACCAAGCATCGCGTCCGGCGGACATCCAACTACCAGCTGAAGAACCAAAGCACCAAGCCACGACTGCTGGTGATCGAGCGTTCGCAGCAGGCAGGTTGGGACGTGGTTGAACCGGAAGTGACCAAGACCACGGACAACTCGGTGCGATTCGAGGTTTCCGTCCCCGCTGGCGAGCTAGTGAAGCTGCCGGTGGTGGAGCAGCAGATCAACCAAGAGAAGTTTGCCGTGGAGCAGCTCTCCGACGACCAATTGGCCGTGTACCTCCATTCGCCGTTGGTCGACGAGCAGGCGAAGCAGACGCTGGAGGGCTATCAAAAGCACCGTGTCGAGCGAAACCAATTCCGCCTGGCGGTCAACTCCTCGGAAGCCGAACTCCGGGCGCTGGCTGCCGAGCAGGAACGCATCGGCAAGTCGATGGACCGACTCGACCGCAATAGCGAGCTTTATCAGCGGTTCGTCACGAAGCTGGATGAGTTGGAGACCCGCATCGAGCGCGAGCGGGCGAGGCTCGCTGAGTTGCGGAAGCAGTTGCAGAACGTCCAGAACAAGATCGGCGCGATCGCGCCGTTTGAGTTCTGAGCCATGCAGATGTGAGGTGCAGAATGGTATCCAAACGGTCGCGACACCGAGTAGCTGCCGTGGTGTGCATGATTGCACTGCTGCTCTTGGGATGGTTCGTCGGCAAAAGTCGACACCGCAACCAATTGGCCGAAGAACAGATCGCAGCACTGCACGAGCGGGGATTGCCAACGAATGCCACCGAGCTCAACACGTATGTTGCTCCGCATCCTGGCGAACCCAACGCGACCGCGGCATGGATGGTGCCGATAAGGGGAAGTGCACCAGCCTTCAGGGCGCACCCTGGCGAGTGGCCGGTTTCGTCTTATGAAGAATCACTCCCACCAACACCCGATCTCGATTGGCCATCGCTACCAACCGAGGCAAAGTACGTCCAACGCCAGGCGACGATCTACCAGGCGATTGATCAGGCATTGGCAATGGAGGGCGGGTGCTGCTACGTTGACGACTACCGGCCGGAGTGGATCAGCATTCCGCACGTGGGCGGACTCCGTCGAATTAGCGAGTTGCTCGTACTGCGGGCATTCGTACACGCTCACGAGGGCGACATGCCCGCGGTCGCTGGCGATCTGCTCGCCGTGCTACATGCTGCTGAAACGCTAGGCAATGAACCTAGCCTTTACTCTCAGATTCTCCGTGCGAGGCTACATACCTATGCGATGCATGCTCTAGAACGAATGTTGCCAAGTCTTCTGGCCGCGAATACCGACTTGGCGCAGCTACAGGCCGAACTAGAGTCGGTTGATTTGCGACTGGGACTAGTCGAGGCAGTCGTCGGCTGTCGGGCGAACGTTGCGGATCATCTCGGCAACTTTACTAGCGGTCGATTGCGAGGTGCGTGGCACGGCGACGACATGGTCACCGTGTTGACGTCCTTTGAACCAGTAGAACAAGCCTTGCAACAAGAGTGGCCCGCGCCGCTACAGCTGGCCAACGAATACGGACAGAACATTCACTTCAGAGAGTTGCAATCGATGACTCCCTGGGGAGCCAAGGACACTGCGCCTTCGCTCCAGGCTGCGGCGATTGCTTCGCGGGTCACGCACACGGCTCAAGTCACTGCCCGGCTTCGCGCTGCCGCCGCAGCGATTGCAGCGGTGCGTTATCATGAGCAACACGGCCAATGGCCCGAGTCGTTAGAGGTCCTCGTGCCCGAGTTCATAGCGGCAGTCCCAACCGATCCGTTCACCGGTGAGCCGCTGAGCATGGTTCGTGTGGCCGATGAGATTCGGGTCTACAGTGTGGGATTCGATCGTGAGGACGACGGGGGAGTGGAGAACTGGGGCCCCAATGATGACTGCAATGGGCATCGCACCGGTGAACCGGACGTGGTGTTTCGCATACGGCTCGACTAAGCTGGTGCCAGGTAGAGCTTTTCAGGCAGTCGCTGCGACGGCGCATACGCGCACCCGGGCCCATGGCACCCCACTCCGACATCACACCGCCGACCCCCGAGGACGAGCGCTGGGCGCAGCCGCCGCAGTCGATTCGGCTGCCGCCGGAGCGACGTGTGAAGCGGGCGCGAAGCACGGAAAAGACGCTCTATACGGTGCCGCGGCGATTCGACATCGCCACGATGCTGACCGTGTCGTTCGCCTATTCGCTACTGTTCACGCTGCTCCGGTCGCTCGATGCCCAGTGGCCGGTGTTCGCTTTTATCGGAGGGATGACCGTGGTCGTGGCCATCGCCCAGGCGCTGTTTCCCTACGGCAACGACCCTCGCTGGGCGTCGGCCGTGGCGGGCGTGGTGTACAGTTTGCTGTGGTGGATGGGGCTCGGCATTATTCACGGGGTGAGGGATTCCGATTTCTTCTGCGCAGCGTTTGCTGCCGTGCTCTTCGGCCCGCTCATGGGCTACCTGTGCGGGGCCTGCGAGGCCGGAGTGTTTCTGGTGGCCGACCAGGTGCGGAGGCGGTGGTTCCCCGAGGCCGAGGACGCCGGCATCGAAGAAGCTCCGCTGGAGCAGATTGACAATTAGCCTCGCACCCCAGCAGCCGCTCTGGTGCGTCAAATTGCCGCGGCTACTTCGGTTTCGGCCACCAATTCGCTACAATTCCCTCGATTGGCGGCCGCAACAGCAACTTCAGCGATGGGCGACGAGTGGGTGACCTGACGCATTTCGACGATTCTGGCGCCAGCCGCATGGTCGACGTGGGCGACAAGGCCGTTACGCGACGTCGGGCCGTGGCCTCGGCTCAGCTGGCGATGCAGCCCGCTACGCTCCAGCGGATCCAGTCCGGCGAGCATGCCAAGGGAAATGTGCTGGAGGTGGCTCGGTTGGCGGGAATCATGGCCGCCAAGCGTACTGGCGACCTCATTCCGCTGTGCCACCCGTTGCCACTCGACAGCGTCGCAATACAGTTTCAATTTGAGAGTTCGACCCTGCTGATTATTACGGCCGAGGCGACCACCACCGCGAAGACCGGCGTGGAAATGGAGGCTCTGACGGCCGCTACCACCGCTGCCCTCACCGTGTACGACATGGTAAAATCGGTGGACCGCAGCTTGGTGATTCAGCGAGTGCAGCTCGAGCACAAGTCGGGCGGAAAGAGCGGCGATTGGAACCGCAACGACATGGACTTGAGGACGAAGGACCACGCATGACACGAGTCGGAGCCACAACGGCTGGCAGTCGGCGAGCGGTCGGCGACATGTTTGCCGACATCCGCACTAGCCTGGAAGGGGTCGAACGCCGCTTGCAGGAGGAACTACGCAGCCGGCACGACAACGTCGACCAGGTGGTCCGCCACGGATATCGGCTGGGAGGCAAGCGATTGCGGCCCGCGCTGCTGTTGCTCGCCGGCCAGGCGACGGGCGAACTGACCGACGCCCATGAAACCCTGGCCGTGGTGGTGGAGATGATTCATACCGCCACGCTGGTGCACGACGACGTGCTCGACGAAGCGGATCTCCGCCGGCACGTCGACACGGTGAACGCCCGCTGGGGCAACGAAACCAGCGTGCTGCTGGGCGACTTCCTGTTCTCTCACGCATTCTACCTGGCCGCCACGGTCGGCACGGCCGAAGCTTGCCAGCTGATTGGCAAGAGCACCAATCGCGTCTGCGAAGGCGAGATGCAGCAGACGCTGGCCGAGGGCGATCTCTCGCTTTCCGAAGACGACTACTACTCGATCATCGACGCCAAGACGGCCGAGTTGTGTGCGTGCTGCAGCGAACTGGGAGCACGATTCAGCGACGCGGACGACCAGACCGTTGCCGCGCTGGCCAGCTATGGTCGCAATCTGGGCATGGCGTTTCAAATCGCCGACGATTTGCTCGACTTGGCAGGCGACGAGCAGGCGACCGGCAAGTCGCTGGGGCGTGACCTCGCCAAGCGCAAAATGACGCTGCCGCTCATCCACGCGCGCGACACGTTGGTCGACGGACCGCGCACCAGCTTCCTCGCTCTGTTGGAGCAAGGCACGCAAGTCGCCGCGACCGTGGCGACGCTCAAGGAACTCGGCTCGCTGGACTACGCCCGCGGCGTGGCCCAGCAGTTCGCCGAAAAGGCCGCCGCCGATCTCTCCTGCTTGGCCGATTCGCCAGCCAAGGCGACTCTCGAGCACCTGGCAGCGTTCGTGGTCAGCCGCCAGGGCTGAGTGTTCCTTCTTTACAAGCGGCCTAAGGCCCGCACGGTGCGATTCAGGTATTACAGGTACTGTACTTGCAGCTACTTGGTAGGTAGAGGAAGATGGTTTGTACCTATTCCATCGTGCCTTCTTTGCTCTCTTCTTGCCATGAGCACCTTAGACGAACCCAATCCCTTTGATGAACCCAACCCATTTGCCGCTCCGTTGACCGGCGAAGCGAGTATCAAGCATCCCGATACCGAAGTCGAGCAGATCCGTCGAAAGTACCTTTCTCACGAAGCTTCTCTGCAGTCTGTCGGTCTCCTTTACCTACTTGGCGGTGGAGTTGGCGTTTTCTGTTGCGTGATTTGGTTAACCGCCCTCGTCGTTTCGCTAACTGGTCAGCGAATCGTTTGGGAAGGTGTCGCGATATTGTTGGCTATGGGGATGTTCGTCGCCGCTGTTTCCGGCATTCAACTTTGGACAGGCTTGGGACTGCGGAGACTGAATCCAGAGGTACGGACACCTGCCACTGTGCTGGCGGCGATCGGGCTGCTTGGATTTCCAATCGGCACGCTGATAAGTGCCTATATCTTGTGGCTGCTTCAGTCGGCCAAAGGCGCGTACGTGCTCTCCGATCACTACCAGGAGGTCATTCGCCAGACACCCCACATCAAGTACCGGACATCCATCATCGTGTGGATATTTCTCGGGCTCCTGCTCGTGGTGGTTCTACTGGGCATTACCGCGGCGATCATCGGAGGTTAGCGCGAGGTTGCAGTTCATATGCCGATGCTGCCTGTTGAGTGAGCTAGCAATGCCTTCAGCTTAAAGTCGGCGCAATCGTTAAAGTCGGCCTCGGTTATTTGCCGACCCGGACATGTAGGGGATCCTCGGTTCGTCCAGAGAGAAGGGCAGTTGATGAATGCATCATCCACAGTCGTTTCGAACAATCCGTTTGAGGCGCCTCTTGCTGACTTGGTTGCACCCACTCGTGCATCGGCTATCGATGCCGAAGATCGGAAGCTGAGACGATGCCGTAATTGGGTTAGGACGGTCAGCATTCTGTACTACGTGGTCGGGTGTTTCTCGGGAGTTGGATTCCTAGCCGGCGTTTATATCATGTTGGTGTCCGCAAGCTCACCGGACAGCCAACTGACTAGTATGAGTCCGTTTGAGGCAATACTTATCACTATATTCGCAGGATCATGGTCGGCCATTTTCCTGACAACGGCCCACGGATTGAGGACCTTCGAGAAACGGTCATTGTGGTGGGCGCGGGGACTGTCGATCTTCTGGCTATTGCGCTTTCCTGGAGGCACCCTAACGGGAGCATTGGTCTTATTGGCTCTATGTAATGGAACTGCGAAGCGTCTCTTTGAAGAAGAATCTAAGAAGATGGCTTCTTGCATTGAGGATCCATCTACTTTGAGCAGCACGACACCCAAGCGAGAAACAAGAATCCTTCCAGTGCTTTTGTTAATGGCGGTCCTGGCCCTTGGCTGCTTCATAGCCTTTCTAGCATTCGCCTAGGCATGAACCATAGCACGAATGATATTGGCCACGTTGCTGGCCTCTTCCACTTCCCCCACTTCCACCCACCGGCATTCGCTCAGACTGCGAAACCACGTGCCCTGGCGTTTGGCGAACCGTCGAGTGCGAATCTTGATGCGCTCGGTCATCGCGTCGTGGTCAAGCTCGCCCGTCAAGTGACTTAGCACTTCCTGGTATCCCACTGCCTGGCTGGCGGTGCGGCCGAGTTGTTTGCCTTCGGCGGTCAACGTGCGGACTTCGTCCACTAGGCCATCGGTCAGCATGCGATCCACGCGCTGCTCGATGCGGCGGTGCAGTTCCTCGCGAGGGCGATCGAGCACGAACACCCGGCATTGGTCGGCGGGGCGCGCGTCTTCGAACTCCAGTTGTTGGTGACTGATCGGTTCGCCGGTCGAGCGGAACACCTCCAGCGCGCGAATCAGCCGGCGTGTGTCATTGGGATGAATCTGGCTGGCGGCCAGCGGGTCGACTTGCGCGAGTCGCTTGTGCAACTCGCCCGGCACCAGCTCGGCCGCTTCGCGCTCGATCTGCTCGCGGAGTTCCCAGTTGGCTGGCGGGCCTTCGAACAATCCTCGCAGCAGGCACTTCAGCCACATCGGCGTGCCGCCCACGAACAGCACCTGCCGCCCGCGACCGCGGATGTCGCGGACCGCCTTTTCGGCGTCGTCCAGATACTGGGCCACGCTGTATTCCTGCTCCGGATCGCGAATGTCGATCAAATGGTGCAGCACCACGGCCTGCTCGTCGGCACCCGGCTTGGCAGTGCCGATGTCCATGCCGCGGTAGATGGCCATCGAATCGAGTGAGATGATTTCCGCATCCAGCCGCTTCGCCAGTTCGAGTCCCACTTGCGACTTTCCGATCGCCGTGGGACCGGTGAGAAACCAACATTCATCGAGGAACAGCTCTTTCGACACACGTCACCAGGTGGTTCATTGTCAGGCAGTGGGGCGCGGATTAGACTGGTAGTTATAGGGTTTTCCTCGCCGGTCCGCCACGCGGCCCTATAGCGTTTGGCGACGTCGGATGCTCTCGGACCGCACGCCGCTCCCGGCTAGTTACGTTTCCTCTGCAATCAACAACCGCGCATGACCGCACGTCCGCTCGACCAACTCGAACAGACCATCGCTGCTCGCCAGGCGGCGGGCGATGCCGATTCGTCGTACACGGCCAAGCTGCTGGCCGGCGGCGTGGAGAAGATTGGCAAAAAGATCGTCGAGGAAGCGGCCGAAGTGGTCGAGGCTGCCGGAGAGCCTGACGAGGCGGGCCGCCAGCACACCATCGCCGAGGCAGGAGACGTGCTGTACCACTTGATGGTGCTGATGGCCCACCGCCAAATCAAGCTGGCCGAAGTCGAAAGCGAACTCGCCCGCCGGTTCGGCATGTCCGGACTAGAAGAAAAAGCCTCGCGGCCGCAGTGATCCATTCACCGCCCGCTGCCCTCCG
Organism: Aeoliella sp.; assembly: GCF_965227375.1. NCBI lineage: Bacteria > Pseudomonadati > Planctomycetota > Planctomycetia > Pirellulales > Lacipirellulaceae > Aeoliella > Aeoliella sp. The sequence goes on along the minus strand of NZ_CBDDFX010000002.1, from coordinate 4,135,855 downwards.
CCTAACGCCCCCACCAAATCATCATGCCCAATCTACGTATCGGAATCCCCAGTAAAGGCCGCCTGGCAGAAGCCGCGGCCACGTTGCTCAAGGAAGCGGGGCTCAGCTTCCGACGGCAGGATCGCAGCCTGTTTGCCAAGGTGAAGGAGATGGACATCGACATCTGCTTCCTTCGCACCGACGACATCCCCGTGATGTGCGCCGAAGGGGCGATCGGGCTTGGCATCACGGGCGGCGACTTGATCGAAGAGGCCGGCGTCGAACTCACGCAGCGGCTATCGCTGGGGCTGGGCGGCTGCCGATTGGCGATTTGCGTGCCCGAGGACTCGCCCTATAAGACGGCCGCCGATCTGAACGGCGCCCGCATCGCCACCAGCTTTCCCCACATCACGCGTGAGTATCTTGCCAAACAAGGGGCCGACTGCCACACGGTGGAACTCTCCGGATCGGTCGAAGCAACCATCACCCTGGGTGTGGCCGATGGCATTGTCGACCTGGTGGAGACCGGCAGCACCTTGGCCGCCAATCGGCTGCGCATTCTCGAAACCATCGGCTCGTACGAAACGGTGCTCGTCGAGAGCGCCTCAGTGGTTGATCGCGAGTTGGCCGATCGAGTGGTCCGCCGGCTCGAAGGCGTGGTGATCGCGCGGAGCTACTCGCTGTTGGAATACAACATCGAGGAAAAGAACCTCGCGACCGCCGAGGAGATCACGCCGGGCTACAGCTCGCCGACGGTCAACAAACTGGAACGCGAAGGCTGGTACTCGGTACGCGCGATGGTGCCTCGCAAGCAAGTGATCGGCATTATGGAGAAGCTCGAAGCCGCCGGCGCGCAAGCAATCCTCGAAACCGCCATCCAGAATTGCCGGTTGTGAAGCACTGCTAGCACGCACCGGGTGATGGCATTGCTCGGCTAGCAGCAAATCTCTATGCTCCGCTCGCTTTTCTGTTGGGGGGAAATGTCTGCGCTGCCACGTCGACACTCATGCCAATTCCTCCATCCAATGCCAACACGCTCTGCTCGCGCAACCGGTGCGTCGTCGCGGCGCTGGTCGCGTTGTCGCTGGCCTCTGGCTGCCAGACGGCGCAGAAGATGGTTGCTCCGTCGCAGCACCGCGACTGGGAACCGTACTACGCTGTGCTGCCCACCGCCGAGTTCCAAGGCTCGAGGGTCAACATTCAGAACGTCCGCTACTGCAAGTACATCGACGCGGATACTTACGTACCCGACTGGTACGACAAATCGTTCGACGTCCGCGACATTCGCGCAGTCGACTTCGTGTTGATGCCGTTTCCCGGCAATCCGGCGCTTGCGCACACGCAGATCAGTTTCGAGATCGCCCCGCCGAATGCTCCACTCGACTACCTGGTGGTGAGTGCCGAAGTCCGCAAGGAGAAGGGCGAGACCTATGGCCCCGTGAAGGGCAGCACCCGGCAGTTTGAGTTGACGTACGTCGTGGCCGACGAGCGCGACAGCATTCTCTCGCAGACCAACTTCAAGGACCGCGACGTCTACCTCTACCGATCGACCGCCACGCCCGAAAAAGCGCAGCGGTTGTTTCGCGACGTGATGGCCCGCGTCAACGGTTTGGCGGCGAAGCCCGAATTCTATGACACGCTGACCAACAACTGCACGACGAACATCATCGAACACATCAACCGCGTCCAGCCCCGCCGAGTGACGTACGATTATCGCGTATGGCTGCCGGGGCTGTCGGACAAGCTGGCGTACGACCAGGGGCTGATCATTCGCCGCGGCACGTTCGAGCAGACCAAAACCGCGGCCTACGTGAATCCCAAGGCCCAGCAGTACACCGGCCGCGAGGACTTCTCGACTCTCATCCGGCGCTAGAGCTCAGCCGACGAGAGCGGTGCGTTGCAAATCGCTCTTCGATCTGGGAAACTGTTCTCGCAGTGGCCAAGTGCCGTGACCGAGTTGAATCGATAGGTACCCGCAATGTCTGAATCCGACTTTCACGCCGCGCTCGGCAAGGTCCCCAGTGGCATCTTCATTCTCACCGTGGGCACGGGTGATCGTGCAACCGGGATGCTGGCTAGTTGGGTGATGCAGGCGGGCTTCGAGCCGCCGATGGTGAGCGTGGCTGTGAAGCAAGGCCGGTACGTTTGCGATTGGCTCACCGAAGGCCAGCCATTTGTGCTCAATCTTGTCGGCGACGGGCAGACGCAGTTTCTCAAGCACTTTGGCAAAGGCTTCGAGCCGGGCGTGCCTGCGTTCGAGGGCGTGGAGACCAAGAACTGCCGCACCGGAGTGCCGATGCTCGCCGAAGCGCTCGGCCACTTGGAATGCGAGCCGGCGGGGCATGTCGATACCGGCGACCACCGCGTGTTTGTCGCCCGCGTAGTGCGTGGCGCGATCGCGGGCGAAGACCGTCCGATGGTCCACGTTCGCAAGAGCGGCGCGCACTATTGAGCTTCAGCATGACCGAACGTAGTGCGATTATTGTCGGTGGCGGTATCGTCGGGTTGGCCACCGCGTACCGATTGACCCAGCGTCTGCCCAACGTGACGGTCACCGTCCTGGAGAAAGAGCCCCAGCTTGCTCTGCATCAGACCGGACGCAACTCCGGCGTGCTGCACTCTGGCATTTACTACAAGCCGGGCTCGCTGAAGGCCGAGAACTGTCGCACTGGCAAGCTGGCCATGGAGGAGTTCTGCCAGCGCGAGGGCATCGACTTCGATGTCTGCGGCAAGGTGATCGTTGCCACCGACGAGTCGCAGGTTTCCGCGCTGGAGAACATCTTCGAGCGTGGCCAGGCCAACAGCGTCAAGTGCGAGATGATCGATCGCGATCGTCTCAAAGACCTCGAGCCGCACGCCCGTGGGGTACAGGCGATTCATGTGCCCGAGACCGGCATCGTCGACTACGTCGACGTGTGCCACCGTTTGGCCGATCGAGTGATCGAGTCGGGCGGCAACGTCGTGACCGGCGCCCAAGTGACCGCCGTGCAGCTCGTTGGCGACGAGTTGGTATTCGGCACCACCAAAGGTGAGTTCACCGCCGCGCACGCGGTGAATTGTGCCGGGCTCTACTGCGATCGAGTGGCCGCCATCGCCGGCGCGCTGCCGAGTGTGAAGATCATTCCCTTCCGCGGCGAGTACTACGAGCTCAAGCCCGACGCCGAGCAACTGGTCAACAACCTGATCTACCCCACGCCCGATCCGGCGTTTCCGTTCCTCGGCGTTCACTTCACGCGGATGATTGGCGGCGGCGTGGAGTGTGGCCCCAACGCAGTGCTTGCCTTCGGCCGCGAAGCGTACCATCGCTGGCAGATGAACCCATCGGAGCTGGCGGAGACGCTTGGCTACAGCGGCTTTCGCAAAATGGCCAGCAAGTACTGGCGGACCGGCATGGGCGAGATGTGGCGCAGCTGTTCGAAGTCGGCCTTCGTCCGCGCGCTGCAAAACCTGGTGCCGGAGATACGCGGCCGCGATCTGAAAGCGGCTCCCGCTGGCATCCGCGCCCAGGCGGTGCGCCAAGATGGGCAACTGGTCGACGATTTTCTGGTGGAAGAGACCGAGCGATTCGTTCACGTTCTGAACGCTCCTTCGCCGGCCGCCACCGCGTCGCTGAACATCGGCAACCTGATTGTCGATCGGTTGGTGGACCGGTTCTAACGGTTCTGCCGCTGCTGTGGTATCTGCGTGCTCGATTGCCCCCGTCGGAGCGCGCGTCTGGGTGCATCAATCATGGGTGAAACGTAGATTTCAGAAGCCCCCATGCGCTGAGGTCCGCATTGCCCACGAACTCTATCCACCATTTGAAAAACCGACGAGGTTACAGCTTCGTCGAGCTGATGATTGTGGTGCTCATCATGGGCATCCTGGCCGCTGCGGCTGCGCCGAAGTTCACCGCGGCTCTGGACAACAATCGCGCCGATGGCGCCGCCCGGCGAATTGCCGCCGACCTGAACCGGCTGCGGGCCGAAGCGATGATCACGTCGAGCAGTTCGAAGCCCAGCGTGACGTTCGACGCCGATAGCGAAGTGTACGGGTTTAGCGGCCTCGCCGATCCCGATCATCCGAGCCGCGCGTACAAGGTGTCGCTCAGCAGCACCTCGTACCCTGCGGACATTGTGGCCGCGAAGTTCCTCGATAGCGACAACGATGTCGAGACCACGTTGAAGTATGACCTGTACGGGCGACCCTGGTGCGGCAGCGACGAAGAGCGTTTGGTTGACGGTAGCATTAGCGTATCGTCGGGCGACGTGGTTCGCTCGGTGGTTATCGACCCTGTAACCGGTGCGGCGAGAGTCGCCGACTAACCAAACTCAAATGCCACGCTTCATACTCGCAAATCGATCACGTCCGACGGGTTACACGCTTGTGGAACTGGCAATTGCCAGCGTCTTGGCGACGCTGTTGGTAGCCGGCATGGCCTCGAGCGTGTACCTTGCCAGCGAGGCGCTCGACGTGGCCGAAAGCGACGCGACGAACCGCAGCCGAACCGCCCGCGCTTTGGACCAACTGGTTCGCGACCTGCAACACGCCCGCGAGTTTACCGAACGCTCCTCGACCGCTTTGACGTTTACGGTTCCCGACCGCGATGGCGACGGGCAGTACGAGACGCTCCGCTACGCCTGGGGCGGCACCGCCGGCGATCCGGTCACGTTCAGCATGAACGGCGAGCAGGGCGTCGATCTGATCGACGATGTTACCTCGATCGACTTCACCTGCCTGGAGCGGGAGATCGAGGCGCGGGAAGTCGAGGTCATTTCCAATCCGCTAGTGATCTACGAGGGCTACGCGGACGCGCGGCTAATGTACAACGGCACGTCGCTTTCGGTTGCCCTGCCCGCCGACACGGCCGAAGGCGACCTGCTGGTCGCCTGCATGGTTACCGATGGCGACACGACTTCGTCGCTGAACATCCCTGCCGGCGGCTGGAACACGTCGTGGATTTCCCAGCAAGGCGGCACGGTAACCCTGCGCATCTGGTGGCGGATTGCCGGCGCCAGCGAGGCGGACCCCGTGGGATTCACGTGGTCGGATGGCCAGCAAGCTTATGGATGGATCACGCGATTCACTGGCCACGATCCCGACTCACCAATCAACGTGATGGCCACCGCTCAGGGCCAGGCGGATGACCCTGCCGCTCCAGCGATCACCACCACGGCCGACGATTGCCTTGTCCTCCGCATCGGCGCGTTCGACGATAACGACATCGACTCGCCAGGCGACGCGGGCATGTCGGGGCACACGACCATTGTGATGCGCTATAGCAACACAGGAACGGGGACCTGCTCAGGCGGTGCGGCCTACTTCAACAAGGAACTGCATGGCACCGCCTTCGAAGCTCAGTTCAATGCAGGCGGTTACGAGGAGTACCTGACTGCAACGCTGGCCATTGCACCGGAGCCGGAGGAAGAATAGTGGCTTACCCTGCAAGTCAACAGCGACGCTCGGGCATCAGTATGGTGGAGGTAGTGATCTCCACGCTGCTGGTCGGCATGCTGACGATCGTATCGCTCGATGCGGTGGGCAGCGCCATCACCGCAACACGGGTGGCCAGCGAGCAGTTGGATGCCAACACCTTGGCCGCCAGCCTGATGGCGGAAATCCTATCGCTCCCCTACGAAGACACCGACGACACCGCGCCCGTCGTGTTTGGCATCGAATCGGACGAGGTAGGCTCTCCCGCCAGTCGCGCCGGTTTCGACGACATCGACGACTACCGCAACTGGTCGAGCCAACCGGAGACCCGAGGTGGAAACCCGATTTCAGGAACCGACGGCTGGCTCCGTAAGGCCGATGTGGTCCAGCTGAACTGGCAGTCGCCCAGCACGCAGCTAGGCGATGGACAAAGCGATCAAGGCATCCGCCAGGTGACCGTGACTGTGTGCGACGACGACGGGAAGCTAACCACAATGGTGGCGATCTGCAGTCGCGACGGGCACCACAAGCAGGCGTTGGGCGTGGACGCCACCGTGGTTACGGGTGTTGTGATCACTTGCACCGCAAGCGGTCAAACGCACGAGGTGTGCGCTTCGGTGGGCAACCACGCCATGGGGCCGTGACTCCAGCTATGTATGAATCTCCCAACAACTCGAAACGCTCTGGCCGCCGCGGATCGCTGTATATCTCGGTGCTCGGCGTGACGCTCATCGTCGGCATGATGGCCTCGGTGGCGATTACGGTCGTGCGGCTCGAGATGCGTACGAACACCACCTACAACCAGATGCAGGAGGCCCGTCTGCTGGCCGCCAGCGGGGCCGAGCACGGGTTGAGTTACCTGGAGAACGACTCGGCGTGGAGGTCGACGCTTCAGAACGACATTGAGCGAGGTTTCACCAACAAAGGAAATGGCCAGTTCTGCTGGAAGATCGTCGACGCCGACGAAGACCTGACCGACGACCAGCGCGACACCATGACCATCTACGGCATTGGAAAGGTTGGCGACGCCGTGGCCGTGGAGTCGGTGAAAGTGATGCCGGTAGGGACGCCACTAAGCTGCTTGGAGGTGGCGCTGTTGGTAGACGAGTCGATCACCCTTGAAGCTGGCTGGTGGTACTTTGAGACGGAGATCGACAGCAATCAGACGGTTGGTTCCAATGGCAGCATCGATGCGACCAATGGCAGCACCAAGCTGGATGCCGACGTAGAAGTCGTGGGAACTGCCACCGGTGATATCGACGGAACCATCCTGCAAGGCGTCGCGCAACGAGTGTTGCCGGGCGACGACATGTTCGAATACTACAAGTCGATGGGCACGTGGATCGACATCTCGCAGATTCCCACCGACTCAGGAGCGCTCATCCTGGAGGGAGTCGTGCTGAGCCCCGCCAGCAATCGATTCGGCACAACGAATGCAGAAGGTATTTATGTCATCGACTGCCAAGGCGCCGACTTGTCGATCGAGCATTGCCGCATCGTCGGCACGCTCGTGGTGCTGAATCCGGGCAGCGATTCTGGCATCTTCGGGACCTCCGTATTCGAGCGAGTGGTGGCCAATTATCCCACGCTGCTGGTCGATGGAGACTTCACCCTTTCGGTCTCCGACTACGGCGACAAGACACTCAATGAACTGAGTTGGGGCATTAATCTCAACCCGCCCGGCACGCCGTATGGCGGTGTTGCTAATCTGACCCCGACCGACTGGTACAACGCGAAGCTGGACGGGCTGGTTTACATCCGCGGCCAGGCAACCGTCACCGACGCTACTGACGTCGAGGGCGGAATGGTCTGCGATAGCCTGGACATCGAATCGATGGTCCGCCTGGATGTCGACTTCGAACGGGTGTACTACGACAACCCACCGCCCGGCTTCGCGGCGAGCGATACGATGCAGGTGATCCCCGGCAGTTGGCGACGAGAAGCCTACTGAGGGATTTCTGGGCGATGGCTTCTGACTTATGATTGGTGGAAACACCTTTCCGTTTTCCCTCAGAAGTCCTTCTTGCCATGAAATCGCTAACCAAAGAGCTGTGGATGAACGTGCCGGAGCGGCGCGGGATTGTCTCGTTGCACCGCGAGGTCGAACAACTGGTCGCCGAAAGCGGAGTGCAGGACGGCCTGGTGCTGGTGAACGCCATGCACATCACCGCCAGCGTGTTCATCAACGACAACGAGTCGGGCCTGCACGCCGACTACGAGCGTTGGCTCGAGGGCCTCGCGCCGTTCGATCCTGGCGGCGACCCGTCCTCAGGTGGCTATCTGCACAACCGCACCGGCGAGGACAACGCCGACGCGCACCACAAACGGCAAATCATGGGCCGCGAGGTCATCGTCGCGATCACCGATGGCAAACTGCACCTCGGTCCGTGGGAACACATTTTCTACTACGAGTTTGATGGGCGGCGGAAGAAGCGGGTGTTGGTGAAGATCATTGGGGAGTGAGAAACATGTTTCCGCAGGGAAAAGATGCACCGTTCTACTATCTGCTGAGTGAAGCACCACGATATCACGCGTGGGCCGAAGAGAGACGCGAAAATGGAGAGACGGAGGAACTTCTGACCAAACTGGAAAAACTCAGATTTTGGATGCGGCCCAGCGAGTTAGTCAAGTTATGCAAGAAGGACTTTGAACGGATGCTCGCCGATTTGAAGCACGAGCATCGATGCGACTAGTTGATGTGCTACAAGTTGAGTACGAACCATGCGTGAACATTGCTGCGAGACGATGTCGCGAAACGTCAACCATGTTTGCGATCAACACGCGTCCCCCTTTGCATGTCCCGATCATTTGATCCTGCAAGGGAAGAATGGAAGTTGCGGTCTCATAGTTCATGACGGTGGGAGTTCGATGGTCGAGATCCAGTTTTGTCCCTGGTGTGGTGCGAAGTTGAACAGCCCATTAAAAAATGGTGGCTGAGCGTGTCGTTCCCCGCATACCGCAGCTCAACCGCCACGCCCGGCGGCTCGGCCTAGCTTGCTTTCCACGCTAGCGACCTTCGCTTGCAAGCGTCCACCGCTACCCTTCCGGTAGTCGAGCTTCGCGGTGCAGGTCACGCGGTTGCTCGACTCGGCGAGCTTCTCGATGCACGATTGCATCAGTGCTAGCACCTCGGGCAGTTCGCCTTCGACGATGGTTCCCATCGAGTGCAGCTCATAGTCCAGGCCGCTTTGGTCAATCAGCTCCACGCACTCGGCCACGTATTGGCTCACACTTTCGCCAAGCCCCAACGGGACGATACTCATCTCTAACAGCACCATGATCTTCTCTCTCTGATTGCACCGATGGCAGTGCGAGCTTTACCAACTTGCCCGCGTGGCAAACCTTATGCAACTTAAGCTAGCTTGAACTCGTTGTCTACGAACGAGCCGTCGCCCAAGTCGCTATGACACTGGAACTTACGGGAACGCGAATCGCTATTCTGCTGGTTTTTCTCATTCGCTAAGCTTCAGGGCCGGCTTTGTGGCTCGGAAAAGACGATACCAATACATACATCTTGTGCTGATGTTTCGCGCCATCGAAAGTAGTTGAGACCGCTTCCGTGCCTATCTCGGTCCACCCCATGATTCGTTCCCTTGCGCCCGCTGTCCGCCTTGCCGGTCTGGTGCTGGTGTGCGCCTGGGGCACCGCGTCGCACCTCTTCGCGCAGACGCTGGTGCCGCTCGAAGAGTTCCAAGCCAACTCGCCTGCGCCCAACAATGGCGAAGTCTGGATCAGTCAGGAGCCGGTCGGCACCACGGTGGTCGATCCCGAACTGACGCTGAGCGACTACTATGCCAGCGGCCCCTACTGCGACCCCTGTGGTTGCGAACCTTGGCGCCAGCAGTGGCTGCCCGATGGGTTGATCTACCGCAGCTACATGGCGGGTCCGCGCGAGCCAAAGATGCAGTTGGTGCATTTGGAAGAGACCTCGAGCGGCGAAACGCTGTGGGACGTGATTCTCGGTGGCCGTCGTGCCCTCTGGCGGAATGGGACTTCCAACCCGATGCGCCCGGAAGGCTGGGAACTCGATATCGAAGGCGCAGCGATCATTCGCTTGAATCTCGACCACGAGCGCGACGTCGATGTCTCGGACTTCCGCTTCGGTGTGCCGCTCACTTATGGCTGTGGGCAGTGGCAGTACAAGTTTGGCTACTACCACCTCAGCTCGCACTTGGGCGATGAGTGGATTGTCCGTACGCCCGGTTGGGAACGTAAGAACTACGTACGCGATGCGATCATCTTCGGCGCTTCGTACAATCCGACGCCCGCCTGGCGACTGTACGGCGAGACGGCTTACGCCTTCTTCACCGCTGGTGGAGCCGAGCCTTGGGAGTTCCAGTTCGGAGCCGAATACGCCCAGCCCGGCGTGACTGGGTCTCGCGGCACTCCGTTCTTTGCGACCAACGGCCACTTGCGCGAGGAAATCAACTTCGGCGGCGACTACGCCCTGCAGTTCGGCTGGTTGTGGCGTGGCGAGTCGGGCAGTCAGTTCCGCGCCGGCTTCCAGTGGCTCACCGGCCACAGCAACTACTACCAGTTCTATGACGAGTCGGAAGAACAGTACGGCCTCGGCATCTGGTACGATTTCTGATCTCTGGGCGTTTTTCGCCATTTTTCGCGCCCGCTCGGCGGCTCTCGGTGCACTAGTTGTGTAGATCACGCAACTACCAGCTCCGATCACTGGGCACTTGCAGCGCTGTTTCGACGTAGAAACTTGGCAACTTTCGCCGCCGCTGTGACTGTGCGCCCGTGCGGCTCGTACTAGAATTGGCGGAATGGCAGACACCCCCCACGTCGACCTGAACGAGCTTTCCGATCGTGCGCTAGTGCGGCGGTTTGCCCAATCGCGCGACGAGGAGGCGTTCCGCCAGTTGGTCGAGCGCCACGGGCCGCTGGTGATGGCCACCTGCCGCCGCGGATTGAACTCCAGCAGCGACGCCGACGACGCCTTCCAAGCGACGTTCCTGGTGCTCGCCCGATCGGCAGGGAAGATTCGCAAACGCGACTCGGTCGCCGCGTGGCTGTACGGCGCCGCGACGCGCATCGCGATGCGAATGCGTCGCGAGGCTTCCCGACGGACCACCCACGAACTCATGGAAATCGCCGCCCCCGAATCCGACCCGCTCGACGAACTGCTCGCCCGGCACGATGGCACCGTGGCCGACGAGGAACTCAACCAACTGCCTGAGACGCTCCGCACACCATTGGTGCTCCGGTACCTGGCGGGGCGCAGCAACGCCGAGGTGGCCGAGGAGCTTGGCATCACCATTGCCGCCCTCGAAGGACGATTGAAGCGGGGCAAGCAGCGACTGCGCGTGCGACTGCTGCGGCGTGGCGTGACGCTGGCCGTGTTGGTGGCGACGCTGAAGGCCACCCGCGTGTCGGCGGGTGAAATATCCGCTGAGCTGACAGGTTCCACAGTCGATCTCGCAATTTCCGGAAGCAGTGCAACAATCTCCGCCCTTGCAAGCGAACCAACCACATCCACCCACATCGCCCTCCAGGAGCTAGGCGCCATGAACGCTACGATTCTCTCCAAGCCCATCGTTGCCGCCGCCATGTTTGGTGGAGTCCTTGCCGCCACATTGACCGCGCAGGTCGCCTTCTCGCAAGGCGAAGCAAACCAGGGCACCGATCCCTTCGCCCTCGATGCAGCGGCCCCTGCAGCCACATCGGAAGAGCCAGCGTCCAGCACGCAAGTCACAGCAGCGCGTCCAGCCAAGCCCGATCCTTTTGGCGCCGAACCAATAGCGGAGGACAATCCCTACGCCGCAGATCCAGTGTTGAATCGTTCGGCAACAGCCCCGCTTGGAAGTAGCTCCCAAGCAGGCCCTCGCATTGTCGATCTCAAGCCTCGCTCCAAGACAGAGCTGAAGATTGAGCAAGCGCTCACGAAGCCACTAAACAACTTGGGCCTCGAATTTCAGGGTGCTCCGCTGTCGGAGATCGTCAATTTCCTTCGTGACGAGTACAACATCGAAGTCCAATTAGATCTCCGGTCCTTGGAAGACATGGCGATCTCACCAGATGAGCCAGTCAACGTGAACCTCAGGAATATCAGCTTGGAGTCGGCGCTGAACATCATGCTCGCTCAGATAGATCTGACCTATGTTGTCGAGAACGAAGTGTTGTTGATCCTCAACCAGGACGACGAACAGGCTCGTCTAGAGACTCGCGTTTACCCGGTTCCAACATTCGACGATTTCGAACTCACTTCCCTGATGAGTGTGGTGGCACCAACGACTTGGGAAACCAAGGGCGGCGCGGGTACCATGACCGTGCTCGGCGACCGCCTTCTCGTGCGACAAAACTATCGCGTGCACCGGGAACTGAACGAACTGCTTTCCCAACTGATGAATACCGAGGCCGCTAAGACGGACGCGGCAATTCGCGAGGCCGAAATGGGAATCTCCGACGACCCCAAGCCGACCGGTTTTGCGTTCTAAGACGCTCTAAGACTCCCGTTGAGCGATCACCTCACGCACGTCGGTGAACGTCATTCCCGCCGCCTTGGCTGCCACGATGCCAGGATCGCCGTCTTCGAACACGTGGCATTTCGCCGGATCGACTCCTAGTTGCTTGGCCGCTTCGAGGAATATGTCGGGCGAGGGCTTCGGCGCGACTGGGTCGCTGGCGGTGACCATCACCGGGAACAGATCGAAAGCATGGATGGCGACCAGCGTCGCCGACACGACGTCCAACGGTCCGCCCGATACCACGGCCATCGGCAGTTTGCCATGGTAGGCGTGCGCAGTGGCCAGCACTTCTTCAATCGGTTCGGTAAGGTGGAGTACCTCGCGGAAACGGTTTTCTTTTTCTTCCGTGATCGCGTGCGGATCGAGCGACGTACCCCAGCGGGCATTCACATGCTCGACGATCAAGTCGGTCGGCACGCCGGCGTGCTCGTCGATGAACGACCGCGGGCAGTCGACGCCATGCAGCAGCAGGGTTTCGTGCCACGCTTCGTAGTGTAGCGTCATCGTGTCGGCCAGCGTGCCGTCGCAGTCGAATAATAGGGCAGTGGTGTCTTCGGGAATCGGTAGCATGTTCTCTTTCTGTTCTAGTTTGCGCGGATAGGCCGCCAGCGGTTACTCTGCAATCAATGCCTCGAACTCCTCTTCGGTCAATACGGGCACCCCTAGCTTGTTGGCTTTGTCCAGCTTGCTGCCCGCCTTTTCGCCTGCCACGAGATACGCGGTCGACTTCGACACACTGCTCGACGCCTTGCCGCCGTGTTTGACGATTAGCTCCTCGATCTCCTTGCGGGAGTACTTCGAGAGCGACCCGGTCACCACCAGCGACTTGCCCGCCAGCGACGATCCGGCCGAGCCACTGGTTTCTTCCTCGGGCATTTCGAGCACGACCCCAGCGGTGCGGAGTTCCTCGATCACGGCCTCGCCGGTGTGGGAGTGCAAGAACGCGTACAGCGACTTGGCGATCTCCGGACCGATGCCCGACTCGCTCTCGCCCACCTTGAACGTGGCGATGTCGTCCTCGCTGGCTGCGAGCATGTTGTCGATGGTGCGATAGTGTTCGGCCAGGATTCGCGAAGCGGTGGAGCCAACGTGACGAATGCCAAGCGACGAGAGCATCCGCGCCAGCCCGCGCTGCTTGGCCGCTTCGATTCCGGCGAACAGATTGTCCGCCTTCTTCTTGCCCATCCGTTCGAGTTCGAGCACTTCGTCGCGCCGCTCGTGCAGTCGGAACACGTCGCCGATCGTTTTCACCAGCCCGGCGTCGGTCAGTTGCTCGACGACCTTCTCGCCCATTCCATCGATGTCGAGTTGACCACGGCCGGCAAAGTGTTCGAGCCGCTCCCGGAACTGCGCGGGGCACTCTGGATTCATGCAGTAGCGGGCCGTTTCGTCCAGTTCGGTGAGCGGCGGCGGCTCGGGAATCTCACGCGGATCTTCGCCTTTCTTTTCGGCCCGCTGTTTCTCGCGTTCGACGCGCGACTCCCACGACTTGATGTCGTGCACGCGCCGCTGGTCGTATTCGATCTCCACGTCGCCGTCGCACTCGGGGCATTGCGTGGGAGCGGTGGGCTTCACCGCGTCGGCAGGACGCTGCTTGGTGAGCGCTTCGACTACCTGCGGAATGATCTCTCCGGCCTTCTCGATGATCACACGATCGCCGATGTGCAGGTCCTTGCGAAGCACCTCGCCCATGTTGTGCAGCGTGGCGTGCTGCACGGTGGTTCCGGCCACCAGCACCGGTTCGAGCGTCGCCCGCGGAGTGAGCTTGCCCGTCTTGCCGACCTGCCACTGAATCTCCAGCAGCGAGGTCTCCGCCTGCTCGGCAGCGTACTTGTAGGCGATGCACCACCGCGGGAATCGGCTCGTAAAGCCGAGCTCATCCTGCAGGTCGAAGCGATTGACCTTCACCACCATGCCATCGACCGCGTACGGCAAATCGTGACGCGTCGATTCGAACTCGGCGATCACTTCCAGCACTTCGTCGATATTCTTGGCAACCTTGGTGTGAGGATTGGTCGGGATGCCCCAGGCAGAAATCTTCTCATAGAAATCGATCGTGCTGGCGGCCTCCATGCCCTCGAACTCGCCCCGCCCGTGCGCGCAGAACTCCAACCGTCGCTGGGCGACGATCCGCGCGTCGTGCCGCTTCAGCAGTCCCGCGGTGGCGTTGCGAGGGTTGGCCAACAGCTGCTGCCCCTCGTCCTCGAGTTCAGCGTTCCACTTGTTGAACTCCTCCCAAGGACAATAGATCTCGCCGCGGACCTCCAGCACCGGCGGCGGAGCGGTGCCAGCCGTGTCGAGCGACAGCGGCACCGAGCGAATGGTGCGCACGTTCTGCGTCACATCGTCGCCCTGCTGCCCATCGCCCCGCGTCGCGGCCAGCACCAGCTGGCCGTCCTCGTACCGCAAACTGATCGCGACTCCGTCGATCTTGGGATCGATCGCATACTCTTCGACCTCCACCGGCAACCGATCGGCCCACTTCCGCAGATCGTCGGCGTCGTAGCTGTTGTCGATGGAGTACATCGGCCGCGCGTGGGCCACCTGCTCGAACCCCTCAATCGGCTCACCCCCAACCCGCTGCGTGGGGCTGTCGGGCGTGATGAGATCGGGGTGCGCGGCTTCGAGCTTCTTGAGCTCCTCGAGCAGCCGGTCGTAGTCGCGATCGGAGATCGTCGGCGTGGCGTCGACGTAGTATCGCCGATCGTGCTCGCGAATCTCGTCGCGAAGTTGCTGGATGCGTTGGGCGTCGTCCATGGCAAAGATTCGCTCGGGCTGTGAATAATGTCGCAGTAGTGCGACAAAACGATTTTCGTAAGTCGTTATCCAGCAATCGCTTAGAGTTTTGTCGCAGCGAAAACACGATTGGGTGCGACAAAACCCTCCGCCCATTGTGCGGCCACGGCGGCATTTTGCCCAGTGCTACCGCTGGCGCGCAGTGCTGGACAACACCACATTGGACCACGCCGGGTGTCCAGTTTCCACGGCCTAGCGAAGAATGCGGCGCAGACACGCGGCGAGAATATTAGCAGTTATACCCCAAGCTGCGTACGGAGCTCCACGAGCTTCTCCAGCGTGCCATGTTCCTGACACCACTGCTCGATGTAGGGCCAGTCGAGCGTCTCATGCTGGGCCGCCATCACGTTTTGGGCGTCGTCACGGTCTTTGCCTCGGCCTGTCTTCATGGCCCAGTTCAGTTTCGTGACAATCGTGTCCTCGGCCGTGGCGACCCAGGCGCGCTCGTCGTAGAGTTCAACTGGCAGACGTCGTTTGAAACGCGATTGATCGTGAGGATCCTCGCTCAATTCGAACACTTCCACTTTGAAGTCCGTGTCATCGGCCGTGAGCAAGACTCGTTTGGTGGCCGTTACCGATTCGAAGCCTAGCTGACGATCGAGGTGGATGTCCGCGTGCGCGCTAGCAACCTCTTGGGCAGCCGAGATAAACTTGCTTTCGACCACTAGATCGATGTCTTGGGTGCCCCGCGGCACGCAGTAGAGATTCGTGGCGTAAGAACCAACCAGCATGAAGGCATGGCCATGTTCATTCAGCGACGCCAGCACCTGTTTGACGATCAGTTCCGACTTGAGCACTTCGTGACTCCCACTGGTGAATGCGTGCTAACCGCTCCCGTCGCATGGCAGCGAGTTCCTGTTCCGTACACTCGGGATGCTGCATCCGGAGCCCCTGGGTCATCAGGTAGATTGAACGCTCGAACAACTCGTGCCCAATCCGCACCCGCTCTTGCGGCGTGAGCCGCTTGGCGCGCTCCACGTCGCGCCAGAAGTCGGCGTCCATTTGGGTGTTTTCGGGAATGTTCATGGCACGAACAACTTGTCCTTCTTCGCGAACACCACTCAAGCGTTTATCTCGTAACCCTTCCGTTGCACACGGCTGATGAAGGTGTTGGCTTCCGGGTCGTTGACGAATCGATTGGTCTGGCGATCGTAGGTTAGTTTGCGATCCAGCCGCAGGGCGATGTTTGCCGTGTGGGCCAAGACGAGCGCCCGATTGTGGGAGACGACGTCGGAGATCGGCTGGCGGCGCGCCTTCGCGCATTCCACGAAGTGGCTCATGTGCGATTTGGGGATCGGACAGCCATAGAGTTCTTCGATGGCGTTCTCCGGCAGCGGATTGCTGGCCAGGTCCTCGACCGGCTTGCCGGTAAGTTTGTTGCGATTGACAAAGTACCTTCCCTTGGTGCCCTCGAACATGATGCCATTGTCAAAGCCCTTGTCGCTGGCGTCGTCGCGAATGCGGAGCACTTTCCCATCTTCGAAGGTCACCTTCACATCGAACGTCACAGCCGTATTGAAACGATCGGACTCGGTGGGCATGCCTTTTACCAGCTTCACAGGGTGATCGGCTGCCAACGGCTCGACCGTCATTTGATCGCGTTGATCTCCAAGCTTGTCGAGCGCCCACATGGCGATGTCCAGATGATGGGCGCCCCAGTCGGTCATGCGGCCGCCGGAATACTCGTACCACCAGCGGAAGTAATTGTGCGTGCGACCGAACGGGAAGCCGGCGCCCCAGCCAGCAATGTCCACCAGTGGCCCTTCCCGATACTCGTTCAATGGGGCTTGCCCTTGCCATACCTCCCAGTTGAGCGAGTCGGGCGGTGCGGTCACCGGCAGCGCATCGCAGCGGCGGGCTTGCCCCAAGGCACAGGTCACCGTTTCGATGTCGCCCACTCGGCCGTGATGGGCCAAGGCGGCGGCGCGGGCGAAGTTCTGGTTGAACTCGGTGCGTTGCTGCGTGCCGACCTGCACGATCTTGCCGGTCTCGTTCATCACGCGTTCGATCTGCTGGCCCTCGTCGATGGTGAGCGTCAGCGGCTTTTCGCAGTACACGTCTTTGCCAGCCCGCATGGCGTCGATGACAATCTTCGTGTGCCAGTGATCGGGGGTGCCAATGATCACCAGGTCGATGTCGTCGCGATCCAGCACGCGGCGATAGTCATCGTACACTGCCGTGGCGATCGGCCAACCCTGTTGGCGATGGTGGTCGACGGCTGTTTGCAGAGCTCTGCCCGCCTGCACCGAGTCGACATCGCACACCGCGGCCGCGGGACCGAACGTCAGGGCTTGGGGACCCAAGTAGGTGTGGTAGCGAATTCCCGTGCCGATGAATCCAAACACCGGACGTTCGAGCGGCGACCACCAACTCTCCGCAGCGGTCGCCTGGTTTCCGATGAAATAGCTGCCGGCCGCAACTCCCAGACCCGTGGCGGTCGAACGGAGGAAATCGCGGCGATTGGGTAAGATCATAGGATGGTTCCAAGTCAAAAGATGGGAATTCAACGTGCAGCAAGACCCCGGCCTGACACCTGCATTCTAACACGCAGCAAGCTAAAATCGAAAGTTCGGGTTTGGCCCCTGTATCCTGAGCCCAGCCCAACATCCCACCTTTCCCCCTTGTTTGCGGGTTCCCAGACGGCTTCATGGCACTTGCTGAACTTCGAGAATTGACGATCGCCTATCGCGGGCCGGCGCTGCTAGATGATGTATCCTGCCAGATCGAGCAGGGGCAGCGGATTGGCCTGTTGGGCCGCAACGGCGCTGGCAAGACCACGCTCATGCGGCTCCTGGCAGGCGACGTCCAGCCCGACCATGGCGAGGTCGTGATTACCGCGGGCAGTCGCGTGGCCATCCTGCCGCAGGACGTGCCGCAACACCTGCCGGGCACCATTGCCGAAGTGGTGGGCGCGGCGCTGCACGAACACGATCCTCATCTGGAAGAGTGGGACGTCGGGCCGCGAGTCGACAAGCTGCTGAGCCGGATGGGACTCGACGGCTCGCTCGAGGCCCAGTCGCTATCGTCCGGCATGAAGCGGCGAGTGCTGCTTGCGCAAACACTCGTCACCGAGCCCGACCTGTTGCTCTTGGACGAACCGACGAACCACCTCGACATCGACGCGATCACTTGGCTCGAAGAATTGCTGCTTGGGTGGCCAACCACGCTGTTGTTCATCACGCACGACCGCGCGTTCCTCCGCAGGCTCGCCACGCGGATTCTGGAGATCGACCGCGGGCGGATTTTTGATTGGTCGTGCGACTATGACACATTCCTGGTTCGCAAAGAACAGGCGCTCGATGCCGAGGAGAAGCAAAACGCTCTGTTCGACAAACGCCTGGCCGAAGAGGAAGCGTGGATCCGCCAGGGCATCAAGGCCCGCCGCACCCGCAACGAAGGCCGCGTGCGAGCACTCGAGGCCATGCGCGAGGAGCGTGCGCAGCGCCGCGAGCGAGTAGGCAAGTCGAAGCTCGAGATTCAAAGCTCTCAGAAGAGCGGCGCGCTGGTGGCCAAGGCCGAAGGCATCTCGTTCGCCTACGGCGACCAGCCGATCGTCGCCGATTTTTCCACCGACATCATGCGGGGCGACAAGATTGGCATCATCGGCCCCAACGGCGCGGGCAAGACCACGCTACTCAAGCTGCTGCTCGGACAACTCAAGCCTCAGCAGGGCAGCGTTCGCTTGGGCACCAAGGTCGAGGTCGCCTACTTCGACCAACTACGGCGCACCCTCGATGGCGACCAGACTGTGCAGGAGAACGTGGGCGAAGGTTCCGACAGCGTCACGATCAACGGCCGCAGCCGCCATGTGCTCGGCTACCTGCAGGACTTCCTGTTCACGCCCGAGCGGGCGCGGACCGAGGTGCGGTTCCTCTCCGGCGGCGAGCAGAACCGCATTCTGCTCGCCAAACTGTTCGCCAAGCCGGCCAATGTGATCGTGATGGACGAACCGACCAACGACCTCGACGCCGAAACGCTCGAAATGCTGGAAGAGCGACTCATCGAGTTCGACGGAACGCTGCTAGTGGTGAGTCACGATCGGGCGTTTTTGAACAACGTGGTAACGAGCGTCATCGCCTTCGAGCCGGGCGGCGCTCGCGAGTACGTCGGCGGCTACGACGATTGGGTCCGCCAGCGCAAAGTCGAAACGCCAGCGGAAAAACCCAAACCAGCCGCCAAGTCGAACGCAGCCAAGTCCGGCGAGTCCAAGCCGCAAACCACGAAGCTCTCCTACAAGGACCAACGCGAACTGGAGATGCTGCCCGGGTTGATCGAGAAGCTCGAGGCCGAGACGCTGGAGCTGACCGCCGCGATGAGCGATCCGGAGTTCTTCAAGAAGTCGCCGGACGAGATTTCTACAGCCAGCGAGCGGATGAAGCAACTCAACGACGAACTGGCCCACGCATACGAGCGGTGGGAAGAGCTCGAGGGATGAGCTACTTTCCTCCGGTGGCTTCTCCCTCGACCCACACCGGTGTTGTCAGTCGCAAGGCTCGGCCACTGGGGGTGTCGAACTCCGCCTCTACGAGCGACGCCGTCCAGCCATCCTGGCCGTTGAGTGTGCGACGCTCAACTACATAGTCGCCGCTTGCCTCAGGTGCGAGGTCCTGCGACTTGAACGCCGCCCCCAGCGTCGCCAGGCGGAAGTCGCGGTCCTGCGGGTTGTTCGCTTGCCACAGCCGCACGCGATTTGGCGGGCGGTTGTAGCGAACTTGCCAACCGTTGGCCTGCGTGGGACTCCACTCGACCGCGGGACGATCCTGGTCGGCGAGGATCATGGAGTAGAAGCCAATGATGGAGTCGAGCGCATTGGAACCAGCCAGCGAGTGGTTCGCGTTCGGCACATAGGTCAGGTGCTTTTCGTCGGGCAGGTCGTCGAAGTAGAACTGGGAAGAGTCAGGCAGGAAGAACTCGTCGCCTGTCGCGTTGACAATCAGTTTGGGCATCGCGAACCGCTCCCGGTACGTGTAAGGATCGATCAGCTCAAACAGCTTGTCGAACTTCGCGTGCGACAACTCACCTTGAAAGCCCCGGTTCTGGTAGTCCTGCAAGGCGGGCGACCACTCGCCGTAGACGTCGAGTTGATGCTGCAGCGAAGGACGCACGTTCAGCACGTCGATCACGATGGGAATGATCGCCGCGACGCGACGATCCACCGCGGCGGCGAGCCACGTAGTCCAGCCACGCTTCGACGCGCCGGAAACCACGAATCGGGTCAGGTCTTCCACTTCAGCGTCGCTGGCGGACCACTCCTCGAGGGCGTCCATCGCACGCACGGCCGACTTGGCCATCGGCAGTTGTCCCAAGCGAGTCGGGTCTTTCGTATCCAGCGCGATCTGCATGCACTCGGCCAACAGATCGTCCTCGCTGCGCCCAATACCATCGCCTCCAAACTCCAGCGGCTGGTTCGGCACGCAATGCAACTCGGCGACCACCGAAGAGGTTTCTTGGGCTACCGCGAGCAACTGCGGAGTGGGATGGGTTGGCAGCGGGGCCGTGTGCTTGCCGCCCGAGATGAACAGCATCGCCAAGTTGCCGGTCGCGTCCTTTGGCGTGCAAACCTTCAGCCAGTGTTTCCACACGCCGGGGCTGACGTCGCCCGCTTGCCACGTTTGGGACGTGAGTTCAATGACCGTAAACCGGACGCCGCCCGAAGTCTGATCGGACACCACGCGCCAGGCGTAGGAGTCGTCTGCCTGGGCGACGTACTCGTCGAGCCCGGTGGCGGGGAGGCCCAGTTGCTTGTGGCGAAGGTTGTCCGCCGCCGGCTTGGCCATCGCGGTGCACGAGCCAATCACCAACGTCAATCCGAGAAGCACTCTAAGCATGGCAGTCTCCGTCGTTGCATCGCGTGTGGCATCAAGTTACCTCACCATACAACACGAGCCCGACGTTTGCACGCCGGGCTCGTGGGGATTTCGACGGTAGGTGACCGCTCGCCCACTAGGCAGGTTGCAGTTCGGCCTTGCGTTCTTCGACAATCTCGGCCTGAATGCTCGACGGCACGGGCGAGTACTTGGCGAACTCCATGGAGAACGTTCCCTGGCCTTGGGTCTGGCTGCGAAGGTCGTTCGAGTAGCCAAACGTTTCGGCCAGCGGCACTTCGGCGATGATGCGCGTCACGCCATTGGCCGAGTCGGTCTCGACGATCATGCCACGCTTCGAGCTGACCTGACCGACCACCGAACCTTGGAAGTCGTCGGGGCACTCGATCTCCATCTTCATGATCGGCTCGAGCAGCAGCGGCTTCATGCGATTGAAGTGCTCGCGGAAACACTCGCGTGCAGTGAGCTTGAACGCCATGTCGCTGGAGTCGACATCGTGGTAGGTGCCGTCCTTCAGTTCGACCGCCATGCCGACTACCGGGTAACCGGCCACCGGGCCTTTGTCCATCATCTCCTCGAAGCCCTTCTTCACCGCGGGGATGTATTCCTTGGGGATACGTCCACCGGTGACTTGGTCTTCAAAGTACAACTCGCCCGACTCGCCCTTCTCTTCCATCGCGGCGCGGTCTTCGTCGGTCATCGGACGCATCACGCCGACGATGTGACCGTACTGACCGGAACCACCGGACTGCTTCTTCCGCTTGTGGTCGAACTCGTACGCCTGCTGGCCGCTTTCGCGGTAGCTGACCTTCGGAGCACCCACCTCGACGTCGACGCCGTACTCGCGGCGAATCCGCTCGACGTACACTTCGAGGTGCAACTCGCCCATGCCGGCGATGATCGTCTCGTTGGTCTCATCGTCGGTGTAGACGTGGAACGTGGGGTCTTCCTTGCGGAACCGCTGCAGGGCCTTGCTCAGCTTGTCGGCGTTGTCGCGCGACAGCGGTACGATCGACATCTTGATCACCGGATCGGCGACGAAGATGTTTTCCAGCGAACAGTAGTTCGATGTGTCGCAGTAGGTATCGCCACTGGCGCAGTCGACGCCCATCACCGCGATGATATCGCCCGCCACGGCGGTATCGATTTCCTCACGCTTATTGGAGTGCATTCGCACCAACCGGCTGAACCGTTCCTTGCGGCCCGAACGCTGATTGAAGTAGGTACCACCCTTCTCGACCTTGCCGTCGTAGATGCGGAAATAGGTGAGCTGGCCGTACTCATCGTCGGTAATCTTGAAGCCCATGGCGATCAGCGGCTTGTTGGAGTCGTTACCCATAACGATCTCCTCGCCAGTTTCGGGATTCATGCCCTTGTTGGTGACTTCCGTCGGCGCCGGCAGGTATCGCGTGATGGCTTCCAGCAGCGGCTGCACACCCTTGTTCTTGAACGCACTGCCCATGAACACGGGGGTGAACTCCTGCTCGATCACCGCGTGGCGGGTGATGTCGTGGATGGTCTCCTCGCTGATCTCCTCTTCGCCCAGCAGTTTCTCCATCATCTCGTCGCTGTACATCGACAGCTCTTCGAGCATGTGGTGACGGGCGTCGTTGGCTTCGTCCTGCAAATCGGCGGGGATTTCCTCCTCGCGGACGGTCTCGCCATTGGCGCCGTCGAAGTACAGGGCCTTCATCTTCACCAGGTCGATCACGCCCTCGAACTTGTCTTCCTTGCCGATCGGGATCTGCATCGCCACCGCGTGGGCGCCGAGCTTATCCTTGACCTGCTTGATCACGCTGTCGGGATTAGCGCCGGTGCGGTCCATCTTGTTGATGAACGCCAAACGGGGCACGTGGTACCGCTTCATCTGGCGGTCGACGGTCATCGACTGCGACTGCACGCCACCCACCGAGCACAGCACCAACACCGCGCCGTCGAGCACACGGAGGCTACGCTCCACCTCCACGGTGAAGTCGACGTGGCCCGGCGTGTCGATCAGGTTGATCTTGTGCTTGTTCCACTCCAGCGACGTGGCCGCGCTGGTGATCGTGATACCACGCTCCTTCTCGAGTTCCATGTGGTCCATCGTGGCGCCGTCGCCGCCACCGCGGACATCCTCGATCTTGTGAATACGTCCGGCGTAGAACAAAATCCGCTCGCTCAAGGTTGTCTTGCCCGAGTCGATGTGAGCGGAAATACCGATGTTACGAACTTTACGAAGGTCCATTTTTCTCTCTAACCTATGAGCGAACGTTGCTTGCCGGCGACGGACTCGCTGATTGCGAATACAGCTTGGTAAACAGGCGGGACGAGGCAAGAGCCGATCCCTGGCTACGAAACTCGCGGATTCGAATTGACACACCTCGCGCACCGATGGGTTCACGCCACCCGACGTCTCGCGGATGCGAGCCGAGGGTGCTTCCATCGGTGGGCGGTCCCTGTCACAGCGGGCAGGGCGCTATGTTCGGGGGCGGGGCTGGCAATCGAAGCCTGTATCTTAGCTAAAAAATAGCCTCTTGCTAGCCCAACTGGGCCACTCGGGCGTTAAAATCGGGTGAAGCCAGTTCGCGGAAAGCCGCCCAGCAGCTATTCTGGGAAGTGACCGCTCCTTACCTTCTCGGGCGTCGCAACCTGTTGCAGGCTAATGTCTTAGCCAAAATTGCCCAAAACCCGCCTCCTGCCGGATCCCGACCATGTCCGATACTCCTGCATCTGATGTTCCCACCACCCAGCCCGGCGACAGTGCCAACAAGGTCCGTGCGACGCTGGCCTTTGTGCTGCCGATGGCGGTCTACATGCTGCTGCAGACTCTGGAGCCCGAGCCGCTTAGGCAGCCCGCCGCAGCAGCCGCTAGCGGCGAGGCCGACGTGCTCGAGTTGCCGTTTGACGAGGCCGAAATCGACGACGCGTTGCTCGACGACCCGGACATCGAAGAAACCGACTTCGCAGCCACCAGCCGCCGGATGGGGATGAACATCCCTCGTAAGTATTACCCCATTGTCTACACGGTGAAGATCGTCGTCACGCTGGCCGTGGTGTTGTGGTTCCTGCCGGTGTACCTGCAATGGCCGTTTAAGGTCTCCCCGTTGGCCGTTGGGGTGGGCGTGGTCGGGGTGCTGCTGTGGCTCGCCTGCTGCAAACTGAATCTCGAAGGACACTTGGTCAACTGGCTGGGCAAAGACCATTCGGTGGTCAGTTGGTTGGGCCTTGGCCCTCGCGCGGAATACAACCCGCTGGGGGCGTTGGGCCACAATGCGTCGGGATACGCCTTCCTGGCGATTCGGTTCTTCGGGTTGGCGCTGCTGGTGCCGCTAGTCGAGGAGGCCTTCTTGCGGGGGTTCCTCATGCGGTACGTGATGCACGACAACTGGACCGAGATCCCTTTCGGCCACGTGAACCGGCTGGCCGTCGCCGCCGGCATCCTGGTGCCAGTGCTCTACCACCCCGAAAAGCTGGCCGCCCTGGTGTGGTTCAGCCTGGTCACTTGGCTGATGGTCCGCACCAAGAACTTCTGGGACTGCGTCACCGCCCACGCGGTGACGAACTTCCTGCTGGGCGTGGTGGTCGTACTGACTGGTTGGTGGGAACTGTGGTAGGGGAGGGGGGCAGGATTCAGGGATTAGGGGTGAGGGATGAGTGTATAGGAGCGATACCCTAGCCGGTGGCACACTTGCCACCGCGAAGACCAGCGGGAAACGCGCGAATTGCATGGCGTTCCGGCTAGCTCTGGAGTGCGACTAGACTGTGGTTGTGAAAGTATTATGCTCACCGCGCTTCAGGTTTTCATTTTCGCTTCATCAATTCTTGCACTGGGGTTTCAGCTCTGCACAGGAATTGCCGTTTGCGGTACGAATGAAGTCGTTGAGCGAGCCAAGTCACCGTCCATCTATTGGTTTTGGATTCTCCTGCAAACGGCGATCGCCATATTACTCGTAGCGGTATCGTTTGCAGCAGGGAACTAGACCCATGTCTGACCTCAAGTCCCCACGACTGATGTACCTCAAAGCCGCGCTGCTCTTGGCGATCGGCGTGGTTAGTTCGGTGCTGCTGTTGTTGTTCGCTCCCGATTGGCGGGTTGCGGTGCTCCTGGCCCTTGCCGTGTGGGCGTTCTGCCGCGCGTATTACTTTGCGTTTTACGTGATCGAACACTACATTGACGGGGAGTACTCCTACAGCGGCCTCTTCGACTTTGCCAAATGCCAAGCCTTAGGGCGCGGGTACCGCCATCGAGCGACAGGGCGAGATGATGAACAAAACGCGTGAAATTGGAACAATGCTCGTCGCCGGGCTGTTGTGCTTCTCTGCCTCGTGTGCACTGTTCGCTGCCGAGCGTGCTCCGAACGTGTTGATCGTGATTGCCGACGACATGGGATGGGGCGATCTAAGCGGCCACGGCAACGAAAGTGTGCGGACTCCGAACCTCGATCGACTCGCGAGCGCTGGAGCGTCGTTCGAGCGCTTCTACGTCCAGCCAGTCTGTTCGCCTACCCGAGCCGAGGTGCTCACAGGATTGCATCACCCGCGCGTCGGCGTGAGTGGCGTGAGCCGCGGCTTCGAACGCATGCAGCCAGCAGTGAAAACCTTAGGCGACGTCTTCAAGCAGCAGGGCTACTCCACGGCGGCTTTCGGCAAATGGCACAACGGCACCCAAGCCCCCTACCACCCCAAGTGCCGCGGCTTCGATGAATTCTACGGGTTTTGCTCCGGCCACTGGGGCCAGTACTTTGCCCCGCTGGTGGATCACAACGGTCACATCGAAAAGTCGAACGGCTATCTCACCGACGAGTTAACCACTCACGCCATCGACTTCATGCGCAAGCACAAGTCCGACCCGTTTTTCATTCTGCTTGCGTACAACACGCCTCATTCGCCCATGCAGGTGCCCGATCGTTGGTGGCAGCCTCACGCTCAGCAGCAGCTGGCCCAGCGAGGCACCAACCACAGCGCCGAGAACATCCCGCACACGCGGGCGGCGCTGGCGATGTGCGAGAACATCGATTGGAACGTGGGACGCCTGACCGATGCTATCGACGCCGAAGGGCTGCAGGAGGATACCATCGTTGTCTTCCTGAGCGACAATGGACCCAATGGGCATCGGTGGAATGGCGAGATGCGCGGCATCAAAGGTTCGACCGACGAGGGCGGCGTGCGGTCTCCGCTGTTCATCAAGTGGCCGGGCCGTATTCCGGCTGGGCAGGTGGTGTCGCCCAACGCAGCGGCGATTGATTTGCTACCAACCCTGTGTGAGCTGGCCGAAGCCGAAACGCCGGAAGCCGATGGCGTGAGCCTGGCGCCCCTCGTCCAAGGCCAATCGACCGTTTGGCCCGAACGATTTGTCTACAGCCATTGGAACGGCAAGGTCAGTGCGCGGCGCGGTCACTTGGTGCTCGACCACGCCGGCCGCCTGTATGACTTGAACCAAGACCCAGGACAACAGCAGGACATTACCGACCAGCAGCCCGACGTTGCCCAGGAGTTTCGCGCGGCGGTGGACACTTGGCGACGCGAAGTGCTCGACGAAACCCCACGATCGCCCCAACCGTTCACGGTGGGGCATCGCTCCCTGCAGGTGACGCAACTGCCAGCTCGCGACGCAACCGCCACCGGCGGCATTGAGCGATCGAGTCGCCACCCGAACAGTTCGTTCATGACCAACTGGACCAACGCCGACGAAACGATCGACTGGAAAGTCGAAGTGGCGGAGTCGGGCCGATTTGGTGCGACCCTCTACTACTCTTGCGATGCCTCCGATGCGGGATCCGACGTGGAACTTCGTTCCGGCAATTCGACCGTGAGCTGCAAGGTGCCAGCCCATCCTTCCGAGTTGATCGGTGCGGAGTCCGACCGCGTTCGTCGCACGGAGTCGTACGAACAAGACTGGAAGGCACTCGAAATGGGCACCATCGATCTTGCCCAGGGCGAAGGAACATTGACATTGCGCGCACTGGACGTGGCAGGTGACGAGGTGATGGATTTTCGGCTATTGGTGCTGCGGAGAATCGACGACTGAAGGCGATCGAGCACTACATGGACGAGGAGTGCAAGTTCGCGGGGCTGGTAGATTTTGTGAGGTACCTGGTGGGGAGGCGTTAACTCATCTCATTTTCCGCCTGCATCGCCGCCTCTAAGGAACAGGGCGATCCCGGTCAGAAGCCCGATGCACGAGCCAAGCACGACGCCCATGGCGATACCCCAGCTGACGCCAATGCTGGAAGATGTCGCTCCAACTGCAGCGCCCAAGACTACGCCAAATCCAGTGCCTAGGCTTATGCCTAATGAAAGGATATGTGACTTGTTCATATGGGACTCCATTGGCTAGTTCGGGTGCTGGTTTGCGACCTGCTATTCGTCAGACCTGCGCTCATCTTGGTAGAGTTTTTGTGCCGCCATTGCAGGCTTCAGTCCCTTGGCGTCCAAGCTTCCCCGTTCGCCCAAGTCTTTGGGCGATAACGTAATATAAAACTGCTTAGCGAATCAGCCCGAAGAAGCGAAGCGGCGCAATGCTCAGAATCCCAATCGCAAAGAGCAGTAACACCACGGTTGGAGTGATCATTGCACGACGACACTTGGGGCAGTATGTCGACGAGGGACGAAATACCCCGAACACAAGATTGGCAGGTCGCATGAGTACGCACAGCAGCTTTGGCATTGGCCGGAGCGTTTCCGAAGGCTTGCCGCAGCGGAAGCATAGATCTGAACTGGAACTCATAGCGTTCTACCACCCTTCGAAACGGCGGTGAGTTGCTGTTTGGGTGTTCTGCCGCGCGTGCAGCGTGGTAGAGCGGAAGGACACGAGCACCTCGAATCCGCCTGATCGTTCTATATTCAATTCCCCCGATCGATATCAAGTCCGTACCGCTCGGCAACCCTGTCAAGTTCTTCGTCAGATCGCGATAGGCTGTTGATCCCATTCATCAACCGTTCTTGCGACTCATCTGCAAAGGCAATCTCTTGCTGCGTCTGAGGCGGTTCCGTGGGATGAGATTCCATGATGGAGCACATTTCTTCTACGTTACAAACTAGCTCTTCAAATTCTTCTCTATAATCTGCCGGGCAGCCAGAAGCGTCGATTGCTTGTAGTTTGCTTAGAAGCTCATTGCAGGCTGAACGTACTTGTATGGTGCCATTTGCAGAACTGACTTGTTCTTGAAATGGCCGTCTCGTGGCCTCTATCTGGGCGTGAACAAGTTTAACCGCGGTAAAGTTGTGTTCTTCCTGAAGGCTGTCCGCGCCATCGATAGCACCGACAGTTTTCACGTCCGTCTGATTTTGAGTAGAACAACCAACGATTGACGTAATGCAAGCCAGCGTGGATAAGGTCAAGATTGTGTGGTACATCCTTGTAGCTCCTGAAGTGACTTCGTATAGGATGTGGGGGTCCTTGAAGAAGTCTGTGATTGAGTCGAAGCGTCTCTCAGTCCTATCGATCATCGCATCCACCCCAAAAACTGGGAGGATGCACGGTTCCAGCGAACCAACTGCTCAGTTCGGTGTCCCACCCGGCATCTTAGGCTTCACCACCCCACTCCGATCCCGTGTCGTCGGATACTTCGCCCCCTGCCGTTCGAGTTCGGCGAGCAACTCACTCATCATCTCCGTGAGCTTCTCCGGTTCCGATTCCGCCAGGTTGTTGGATTCGGATGGATCAACCGACAGGTCGAACAGCTCGTACCGCACCTTTTCTGGTGTGTCTTCGGGGTAGTAGTGGTACGCCACCTTCCAGTTTCCATTGCGGTAGATGGTGAAGTAGTCGCTGCGGTGCACCGAGTGGGGGTAGTGCATCAGGAACGTGTCACGGCGGGCGGGGTCGGCCTGGCCGGAGAGTAGCGGACTCAAGCTGTGGCCGTCCGTCGGGTGATTGGTCGGCGCGGTGACTCCCGTCACTTCCAGCAGCGTTGGCATCAGATCGCACACCGAGGCCACTTCGCTGCGGATCGCTCCGGCGGTGATGGGTAGCTTGGCTTGGTTTGGCTCATCGGCGTCGGCCTTGGCCCACGCGGCGATGAAGGGCACTCGCATGCCACCTTCGTAGTGCGAGCCTTTCTTGCCACGTAGCGGCGCACTGCAGGCGATTTCGTGGGCGCCGCCCAGCGGGGCGTCGCCGCCGTTGTCGCCCAGGAATATGAATAGCGTGTTGTCGGCCACGCCGAGCGACTCGACATGATCGAGCAAATCGCCGAGCGACTTGTCCATGCCTTCGATCAGCGTCGCGTACGCCTGAGCGGGCTTCTTTCTGCCCGACTGCTTGTAGTGCTCCGCGAAGCGAGCGTCGGACTGAAACGGACTGTGCACCGCGTAGTGGGCCATGTACAGGAAGAACGGCTCGTCGGCCGCCACCGCTTCGCTCACTTCCCGCTTCGCTTCGCGAGTGAGGGCTTCGGTCAGAAAGATGTCCTCTCCGTGATACGCCTCCAGGTCCGGCACCGCGTGCACCTTGTCGTTGGGGCCGTTCTTGAAGTTCTTCGTGCCGTAGTAACTCCCAGGATGCCCGGCCGAGTGCCCGGCCACGTTGCGGTCGAAGCCAACGTCCTTCGGGTCCGCGCCCGCGTAGTCGCGCGGCGCAAAGTGGCCTTTTCCGACGTGAATCGTACGGTAGCCAGCCGCGCTCAGCAGCCGCGGTAAGCTCACTTGCTCATCGCCCAGCCCGGTCCAGTTCCAATCCTCAGGGCCGCACGGTCCGCGATTGTTATTCGTAGGGTTGATCCAGTTGGTCGTACCATGCCGCGCGGCGTTCTGACCGGTCATGATCGACACGCGCGTCGGCGAGCACACGCTCATCGCGTAAAAGTTGCTGAGCCGCATGCCCCGCTCGGCGAGCCGCTCCATGTTGGGCGTGCGGTAGTAGTCGTTCAATGGATGCCGCACCGGGCTGCCCGACTCGTCGGTCAGAAACGGCAGCGACGTATCCATCACTCCCATATCGTCGACCAGGAACAATACGACGTTGGGCCGAGTGTCGCCAGCCTGACAGATGTTCGTTACGCAGAGAAGGCAATAAGCGAGAGTGAGCAGGCACTTGTGTGACAGGGGCATGTTCAGGTCTAGCGAAGGGTGCTGGGGTCGACGTTGCCTGAGTATACACAAAGTCAACGTTGAGGACCCTAAACGCTAAAAGCCCAGCCGTTTGCACGGCTGAGCCCTTGCGTCCCCCCTCCCATTGATCGGTCGCTACGTCACTCGGCGTAGCTGGCCTGCTGAACGTCGCTGGCGGGCTCGGTGATGTAAGCCTGGCCTTGCTCGTAGAGCTGCTTTCGCCATAGGTAGTTCGGCTTGTCCTTCTCGCTGGCCGCTTCCATGCACTTCTGCATCGCGGCCTGGGCGGCTTCGAAATCGCCCGCGGTGGCGTGGGCGGCAGCCAGCGTGTCGTATTCCAGATCGGTCGGCTCGCCGCAGAGTTCCAACGCTCGCTTGGCGGAGGCCAAGGCCAATTGGGCGTTGCGGCATTCGCGATCGGGGCACGTGGCTTGCAGCCAAGCCAGGTTGCGGTAAGCGACGGCCAACGAGTTGTCCAACTCGATCGCCCGCTCGTAGTCGGCCTTGGCCGAACGATAGCGACCCATGTCCATCAGCAGGTCGCCGCGGTTGCAGGCGATGTAGGCATCGCCCGGCGACAGGTGCGCCGCGGCGTCCATGTGTTGCAGGGCGAGCGTGAACTGACCCAACATGTGGCACACGCGGCCGCGACCCTTGTGGGCCACCGCCAGATCGGGATCGATGGCGATCGCCTGACGATAATCGGCCGACGACTTCTCGAGTTCACCGGCACGCATCCACAGGGCAGCGCGGTTCGAGAAGGCCTTGGCAAACTCGGGATTCAATTCAATCGTGCGATTGAAGTCGTCGAACGCATCGGCGAAGCGACCTGCCTGAGCGGCCAACACGCCACGGTTGTGGATGGCGCGGTACCGCTCGGGATCGAGTCGCAAAGCGTCTTCGAAGTCGAGCAGGGCTTCCTTGATGCGGCCTTCGTCGGTGCGAAGCTCGCCACGACGATTCAAAGCCCAACTTGCCAGATCGTGACTATAGTCGATGCAGACCTGACTCTGATCGATAGCCAGCACGTGGCGGCAGAGTTGGATCACTTGTGTGTATTCGGCTTCCGTCTTGGCGACGCTCGATTGCTGGTTGGCCTCGGTCAACAGCGCGATGGCCTTCTCAGAAGGTTCGGCCGACTTGGCTTCGGGCGGTGTCACCGGGTTGGCAGGCTGAGCGGTCGGGTAGGGCATCGCCTCTGCGACCGCGACCGGCTTCGGTTGAACGGGTTGCGGCTTGGGTGCGGGACTCACAAGCTTGCGCTGAGGCGGCATCGACTTGGCCGCTGCTGCGGCCTGGGCCATGGCGTGCTCGTTGACGATTTCGCGCGGAGCGCTGATCGGCTGCTGAGCCCCTGCTTGCTGAACCGTATTGATCGGCATGGGCATGTTGCTCGCCCGCCCAGCCGGCTGCTGCGCGGTGCGGGCTTGCAATGTGTCGCTGCTTGCCGCCGGCGTGGTGACGACGGGCAGCTGGGACGAAGGCGACATCGATGCAGGCGACATGGATGCAGGTCGCGGCATCGGAGCGTTCCGCTGCGCGAGACTGGGGAACTTCGATGCCTGCGAAGCTTGTGCGGTGTTGGCTCCGGTTGGTTGCTTTGGCTGAGCAGCAACCGACTCGTCGCGGTCGGTCACCATGGCGACCATCGGCTCGGGAGTCCTTTGACGCCTCGGCTCGGGCTTTGCTACGGGCTCTTGCCGATAGGAGGGCGTGGGCAAAACGGGAGTGTTTCGCTCGCGCGGCTGCGTTTTGGCTTCCTTGTCGCCGCCGCTAAGTAGCGAGAACAAGCCAACCGGTTTGTTGGAATCACGACTGGTCGAAGACGAAAGCCCCGTGCCACGCATGGCGTTAGGGTTGGGACGTTCGTTCGAGCCGCCAAACAATGTCGGGCGAGTGGGACGCTTGGTGGATTCCTGCGCGGCTTGCGACTGCGCGGTTTGTGACGTGAGCATCTTGCGATTCGGTGCGACCGCGGCGTTGCCGGAGGTCGAACCCATGCGCCCGGATGCGGTCGCTGGTTGAATGGTCTGCTGCTGCTGCTCTTTGTTGCCGCCGAACAAGCCACCAAGCGTCTTCTTAAACGACCAGCCGCTCTCTTCTTCTTGCCGCATCTGTTGCTTCAATGGCATTTGCTGCCCACCGCTGGGCATGCCATTGACCGACGGCTGCGGAAAACGCGACCGCTGCGACGGGGCAGGCGCCTGGTATTGGTTGGTGCGGGCGGAGTTGGATTGCTGCGCCAGCCGTTGGGCTTGTTCTTGAATGTCTTCGACGAACACTACCCCTTCGGTCTGAGCACCGGCCACGCCTGCGGCGAGCAACGCCGCGAGGCCAGTCGAGCGAACCAGTCGCAGGCTAAGAACGGGAAGTTCACGAACCAACTTGATCATGGCGCTGCACCAATCTGAATAATGCGACAAGCAAATATTGCGAGCTTTTTGGAACTCTACCCATGGCGTGGATTGCCAGCACCGTGTGCAGAGACATCGTCTGCAATGTCGTATCGGCAACCAGTACACTCATCCTCACCCAATTCACCCGGAAATCCGGAAGAATCCGCGCAACCGTCAAAGTTTGCCAGGTGTCTCTATCCGAGCAGCCGGGTTGCCATCTATGCTAGTGCTTCGCCAGGCTCCTAAAACTCGTGCATCGAAGCACTGCTTTGCCAGACGTGAACCTGCTAGCACCGCGCATGGTCCTGGCGGTGTCCCTGCCCCCTTTGCCTCACTCACGCCCACCCATGCCGCACGATAGTTCCTCGCACAGCCGCTTTGCCGGGACGATCTATGCCGTGCTAGCGTTCGGGTGGTGGGCGCTAGTGTTTCCCGTGTTGGTGGTCACGCTGAACCACCGCGTGCAGCATTTGGGGCACTTCAGTTCCGGCGGCGCGACGCGGCTCGACTGGAGTCTCGAGTTCATGACCCATCGCGGCATTTGGTCGATGGTCTCCTGCATCGTGCTACTCGCCGGACTACGCCGCATGGGCGAAGCCCGCGCGCTGCTGGCGTCGCCCCGCTCGCGACTGCTGCTGGGGGTGACAGCGCTGTTGATGCTGGGCAATTGGACGGGCTTCGTCTACGGCGCGGCGACCGACCGCCTTAGCCACGCCAGTTTGGGTTACTACATCAATCCGCTGCTTAGCGTCGCGCTGGGCGTCGCGGTGCTGGGCGAGCGATTGCGGCGCGCCCAGGTGCTGGCCGTTGCATTGGCCGCTGTGGGCGTGGCGTGGGAAACGTGGCGGTTGGGGCACTTGCCGTGGATCTCGCTGCTGGTTGCCTTCTCGTTTGGGCTGTACGGGTTGTTCCGCAAGCAGATCAACGCAACCGCCATCGCGGGCTTGCTGGTGGAGGGAGTTTGGATGCTGCCACTTGGCTTGGGGTACCTGTGCTATCGCGAGATGGCCGGCCCCGCGCCGATCTTCGGCCGCGATTGGATCGTAAGCCTGCTGCTCGTGCTGTCGGGCGCGGCCACCGCGGCGCCGCTCATCTGGTTCGCCAGCGCTGCGAGGCGGTTGCCACTCAGCACGGTAGCGTTCCTGCAGTTCATCGTGCCGACCGGACAGCTCTTCATCGCAGTGACTCTGAATCACGAGTCGCTCAGCGCTTCGGCGCTGGCGTCTTTCGCCTTCATCTGGCTCGGCGTGGCGGCGTTCCTGGCGGACATACGTGTGATCACACGCAAGAAACCCGAACCAACCAGCGGCACGATGATGGAGTGCCAGTAACGTGTCGCGGCGCGCTCGTTAGCGTTCCTGCCACCCCAGCCGCTCCACCGCGCGGCGGACGTGAGGGTGCTGGTGAAAGAGATCCCACACCAACCCTGACCGCGCGTTTTCGATCAACAGCAGCATCGGGCCCACGTTGATGCCGATGTAGTCCTCGGGCGCGTAATCTTGTTCGAGGTTGAAGCTATCCAAGAATCCGTAACCACCCTCGGTGGGCGACCGCCACACTAGCGGCCGACCTTGTTTATCCTTCAGCTTCTTCATCTCGCGCAGCGCCGCGAGTGTCTCCTTGGGCATAAACGGCAGGGCTGCAGCCGTGACGTACGGCGCCACGGTGCCATTGTGCCATCGATCGTTTCCGCTGTGGTTGGGCACCGACTCGGGAACCAGGTAGCCGGGTTGCTGCTTGTCGTTCAGCCCCATGCAGGGTCCCAATCCCCAACGGTTGCGACCGAGCGTGAGAAGCTCCGGCGACTTCTCGGTGCAGCGTTGGCGATGCGTGACAAACGCGCGCCGCGTGTTTTCAAACCAATGTACGCGCGGTCCTTGGCCGCCAAGCTTGCTGGGATCGTCCGCCTGGTATCGGCGATAGTCGATCCAGCAGTGGTCGAAAAAGTAGGTAAACATCGCCCCGTTCCACGTCACCACGTAGGGCGGCAGGGCATCGTGCCGGCCTAACTTGCGCTTGAGCTGATACGCCACACGCGCGTCGAGCGCGTGCTGCGGGTTCGGCGCGCCGACCGCGTGCAGGTAGCACAATGCCTCCTCGGCGCCTGCGATGTGCCACACCCACTTCACAAGTTTGCCATCGGCGTTGAGGGTTTGGGAGCTCTGCGACCGCCAGCCAAACGTCAACAGCTGGTCGCCTTCGCGAGCATATGCGCGCCAGTTGGCGTCGCTGATCAGCCGATCAACCAACTCACGCACCTCGCCGCCGAAGTACACCGCAGCGGGGATCGCGCCCGACTGCAGGAGGGCGTGGTCCACGGTGCTGGTTTGCACCTCCGGCGCGTCGGTCTTGAGTTGTGCTGAGTCTTGATCGACAAAGTGCAGGTAGATGCCGTATTTCTTGTTCCCACGCTCGTCGATCAGCGCACGCAAGATCGTCTTGGCGCGTTGTTCCGCGTCGCGGCGCGAAACCCATCCCCGCTCCACCCCGATCGGCAAAGCGGACAGCTGAAACCCTACCGCGGCGACACTCGATACGTCGGCGGTCAGTCGGTCGCGGACCAAACCCGCGGGTTGGCCAACCTCGTTCCACAGGTAGTCGAAGCAGCCTCGCTGCACTTCATCCAGCAAGCGGTTCTCGTCGGGCGAGAACGGGTAGTTCCGTGCCGCCTGGGCTTCTGCAGACAGGTTGATGTCCTGTGCAGCCGCCGAACAGCAACACGCAGCGACCACTAGCGCGGTGGTGTAACGAAGATCCATGCTTCGATTATCCGCGCGAGCAGCGGTGCGAGCAAGCTGGCGCTCGCTCTGCTCTCCTGCCACGCTACTTCGGGCGGTACACGGTGCAGTTGCAGTGGGTCTCGGGAGTGAACTCCGCCCCCAGGTCGCTCAGCCGTTCGGCCGAGCCCACGAACAGCCAACCGCCCGGCGTCATCGTGTCGACGATGCGATGGAACATGTCGGCGCGCTGTTCTGGCTTGAAGTAGATCGCCACGTTGCGGCAGAACACGATGTCGAACAGGTTCATCTCCGGGAACGGCTGCAGCAAGTTGCGAACATCGAACCTGGCGAGCCGTTGCAGGTCCTGCGACACTTGCCAGCCGGCAGCCTCGTGGCTGAAGTAGTTCGACTTGTTCAGGTCGTCGAGGCCTCGTCCCACTTCCAGGTTCGAGTACCAGCCACGTCGGGCAGTTTCCACCGACGCCGGAGAGACGTCGGTGCCAAAAATCTGCAGATCCCATCCCGGCAGCATCTGAGCAATCTCGTGCAGCACCATGGCGATGCTGTACACTTCCTGCCCGGTGCTGCAAGCAGCCGACCATATGCGGATGCGGCGTTGCCGCCCGCTCGACTCGATCGCTTCGATCAAGTCGGGTAGGATCTTGTATCGCAGTGCGTTAAATGGCGACTCGTCGCGGAAGAACAACGTTTCGTGCGTGGTGATCGCATCGACGATTTCGCTGCGCACGTCACTACCCGCCACACCCTTGGCCCGCTGGACCAGTTCGGCGTAGTCGCGGCACTCGAGTCGCTTGACGATCGGCGCAAGGCGCGACTCAATCAAATAGCCTTTGGTCTCGTCAAGATAGACGCCGCACAGTTCGTCCACCAGGTCGATTAGAGCGGATACGCCGTCGTCGCTGGTTGCGGGGCGGGACAGAGTTTGCTGAACTTGTTCTGCTAACGACATGCGGCTGTCTCCTGCCCGGTTAACTTCAGCATTTCCTCTCCGATCTTGTCCAAGGGCAAGATACAGTCGGCCAGATTGCTATCGACGATCTGCCGTGGCATGCCATACACCACGCAGGTGGCTTCATTCTGCGCCATGATGATGGCGCCACGACGCTTCAGTAGTTTGCAGCCCAGGTGCCCGTCGTCGCCCATGCCGGTGAGGATGCATGCCAGCACGTCGCCGCCGTAGATCTCGGCCACTGAACGAAACAAGTAGTCGACCGAAGGGCGGCAGTTGCGTTCCGGAGGATCGTCCGAAATGACCACCGAGGACGAGAACCCTGCGCGCTGGAGCTTCATCTGCTTGCCGCCCGGTGCGATGTACACGGTGCCGGGCTGTAGCATGTCGCCATGTTGCGCTTCGACGACATTGATCTTCGCATGGCGGTTCAGCTCATCGGCCAACGACTTGGTGAACACCGGCGGCATGTGCTGCACCAGGACGATCGGCACATTGAAATTGGCTGGCAGGCTGGGAATCAATTGCGACAAGGCCTTGGGGCCGCCGGTCGAGACGCCGATGGCCAGGATCCGAGGATTCACCCGTCCAGCGCGAGTGGGACACAGCGGCATATCCTGGTCGCTTGGTGCCGCGACCGGATGCGGCGTCGCCGCGCGCTTGGCCGTGCTTCGGTTCTTTGTTTCTGCGAAAGCGTGCGCTTTGGGAATCAGCGACTCCTTGAGTTCCGCCATGCTGGCGTCGGGCGACTTCGACGTGGGCTTCAGCGCGAAGTCAAACGCTCCGGCGTCCAACGCACGGGTCGTGGCGGTAGCTCCTTCAGCGGACAAGGCACTTAGCACGATGGCCCCAACGGATGAGTGGTTATCTTGCAGGTGACGCAATACCCCCAAGCCATCCAGTTCGGGCATCTCCAGGTCCAACGTAATCAAGTCCGGTCGGAGCTGCTGGATCTTATCGAGTGCCACGCGTCCATTGCATGCAGTGCCCACTACCTCCAAGCCGTCCGCCTCTTGCAGTACTTGCGAGACCAACTTGCGGTATAGGGCCGAGTCGTCGACAACCAACACTCGGAGTGGATCAATGATGGGGGGTGGTGTATTCAAGGCAATGTATCTTTGTTGCAATGTTAGGCATCCAGGGCGGTGTGCGGGTGGGGGATCGATCCGCCAGCACGCCGCGCCGAAGACCTAAACGCTGGTCGCCGCACCGCGGGCATGTCGCCCGCGGCGCGGTTACCAAGCTCTTCCCTACTTCTATCTAGCCTGCCAGGACAGGCTCGCCGAACTGTTCTTCGGACGTTGCACCCACGCTAGCCAGCGTGTTGGTGTCGACCTTGAACTGACCGACGATACGTTGCAGTTCCTCGGAAAGTTCCGAGAGTTGGCCGCCAACGGTCTGCGTCTCCGAAGCACCTTGAGCGGTTTGCTTCGCAGCCTGATCGACTCCCACAATGTTGCGGGAAATCTCGGTGCAGGCCGAAGCACTTTCGGCAACGCCGGTGGACACCGTGGTGGTGGCCGAAGCGGTCTGGTTGACGTTCGCAGCGATTTCCTTGGTGGTAATGCTCTGCTCTTCGACCGCCGAAGCGATGGTGCTCGAAGTGCTGTTTACCTGCTGAATCGCTTCGCCAACATCGGCGATCGAGCGAACGGCTTCCTTGGTGGAGCTTTGGATGCCCTCGATGCGGACACGAATGTCCTGCGTGGCGTCGGCCGTTTGACGGGCCAGCTCTTTCACCTCGGTCGCAACCACCGCGAATCCCTTGCCAGCTTCGCCGGCTCGGGCGGCTTCGATCGTGGCGTTCAGGGCCAGCAGGTTGGTCTGCTCGGCGATGTCCTGAATCACTTCGATCACCTTGCCGATCTCTTCGGCGGCTTCGCCCAACTGACCAATCGTCTGGTTGCTGCTATCGGTCAACTGCGTAGCGTTTTGAGCGATGTTCGAAGCCTGCTCGGCAGTCTTCGCAATCTCGCCGATGCTCGCGGTCAACTCGTCGACAGCCTTGGCCACCGATTGCACGTTGGTGGTCATCTCTTCGGTCGACGAAGCCATGTTGGTCATGTTGGTCGACATCTCTTCGGCTGCCGCAGCCACCGTGGCGCTCTGCCCGGTGGTCTCTTCGGCTCCACTGGCCAGGTCGTTGGCCGTGGACGACAGCTGCTGCGAAGTGGCTGCCAACTGACCGGCGTTGCTGGCCAGATTGCGAATCAATCCACGCAGCTTGTCGGACATCGCGTTCACCGCATTCGCGATGTTGCTGAACACGTTGCGAGTCTCGACCGTGTCTTCGTCGCCAGGGGCTACCTGGTAATCCTGACTCAGGTCGCCATCGGCAATGCTCTGCAAGACGCTGGACAACTCCGACACCTCACGTGCCTGGAATTCGGCATTCTTGTTGTCGATCTTGGTGCGTCGCTCGATCTCTTGACGCTGCTTCACTTGCTGGGTGATGTCCGTGGCAAACTTCACAACCTTGTAGGCCTTGCCATCCTTGTCGAACATCGGATTGTAGGAAGCCTGAATCCAGATCTCCTCGCCGTTCTTGCGGAGTCGCATGTACTCACCCGCGTCGAACTCTCCGCGTTTCAGTTTGTCCCAGAACGCAGCATAGGCTGGCGAGTTGGTGTACTCTTGCTCGCAGAAGATGCGGTGGTGCTGACCGACGATCTCGTCGCGGGTGTAGCCCACAGCGTTGAGGAAGTTCTCGTTCGCATCGATGATGGTGCCGTCGAGGTTGAACTCGATGATGGCTTGGGCGCGACCAGCCGCTTCCAGCTTGGCTGTGTAGTCGTAGGCGGCTATCTCCGCATCGCTCAACGAATCGAGCATGCTGTTCAAGGCAGTCGCCATGCGACCCAGGTCGCCACCCACCGATGTCTTCACTTTGTTGGTGAAGTCGTTCTTGGTAGCGGCTTCCATCGAATTGGTCGCCCTGGAGATGACATCGCCCATCCGCTTGCCGAACAAGTAGGCGGCAACCAGGATGACCAGAGCGGTGCCGACGAAGGTATATAGGCACGTGGTCTTCAGAGCGTTTCCGGCGGCAAGGGCCTCGGAGGTGCTAACGCGTACCAGAACATTCCACTTCATCCCGGGGAACCCGAGGGCACCGGTGAGGGGGCTGAAGCCAGCGGTTTGATCAATCTGCTTGCGAGCATGATAACTGCGAGTCAGGTTGCCTGCCTCGCCGGCGACGACGCGCTGGGCAGCGGGCACACCCTTGTCGGCAAGATTAAACTTGCCGATGACATCCATGTTGCGATGAATGCCCGCGGTGCCTTGGGTGGAAGGATCGCAGTCGACGATGATATTTCCGTTCTCATCCAACAGCGTCAGTTCCGCCGAGCCGAGGCCACGTGCTTTCAAGTCGTTGTAAGCGGCGAGTACGATGTCTTCGACCAGACCGAACTTGGCGACGTTCTTCCAAACACCGATCACCTGGCCATTGTCGTCATAGACCGGGGCGGTGAAGCCCAGCGACAGTCCTTCGTCCCCGTATACCTGCTGAACCAGCGGATCGACGTGCAGGTGCTCGACAACGGTACCCGTGAAGGTGCGGTCTTCCGATTCGTAGAACTTACCGGCCATGGCGTCTTTGAACCATTGCTCGTCAGCGTAGTTGAAATCGAACAACTTGCTGGTATCGACCACTTTGCCATCGCTGTCGTGATTGTTCACTGCAGCGAGGTTGCCCTCGGTGTCGATCAGCATGGTCAAGTAATAGACGTCGTACAGGTCGACGTACTGGTTCATGGAGCGAGCAATGGGGTTCTCAGGATCACGCGATCCCCACAGGTCCTGGTTCTTGACCACATTGTTCACAGCAAATGCTTGCACATCGCCATAACGCTCGAACAGGTTTCGGTCGATCAGATCGCCAATCTTTGCCGCTTCGGCTTGATACATCTTGGCAGTGTCGTCGGAGATCTTCTCCGCCGACTTCCAGCAAACCAGGGTCAACACGGCCAATGGGGCCAGTGCGAAAGCCAGGCACACGAGCGTAAGCGTGGTGCGGAAACTAAACTGCAGCCTCTTCATCAGAAATCCTCCAGCACGAAACAGGTGTTGTTGTGACAGCTTCAGTGAACTCAAAAAATCTACAGCGAACAAAATCTCGGAAACGCTTTTCGTCAGTTGCTGGTCTCCAATGCCTCCTGCAAGTTCAAGACAGCGACGATGTCGTTCTCGCCGGTGAACACTCCGCTGAAGAAGCGTTCGTCCACCGCGGCAATGTTGGGCGGTGGGGGAATCACGTCGTCGCGAGAGACAGTGATGATGTCGGCGATGCGGTCGACACACAGGCCAACCAGTTCGCCAGACACGTTGACAATCAAGTTTCGACTGTCTTTGGTCACCGTGCCTCGTTCCAGGCCGAGGACCGATCGCAGGTCGATCACGGTCACCACGTCGCCACGCAGGTTGATCACCCCCCGCACCCAATCGGGAGCGTGCGGCACCATCGTGACGTCGAGGCAGCGATTGATCTCTTGTACCTGGTCGATCTCAAGTCCCAGCAGCATGTCGCCCACGTAGAACGTGGCGAGCTGCATACTGTGGGTATCAACGTACGAGTTGGTAGTAGTTTCGGTAGTCATGTTTAGCTCCCGGACTTGGCCAGCTTGCGCCGCGGTTTCGATTTCTTCGGTCCGCCAGCGGCAACCAGCAGGTTGCGAACGGATCGAATCAGGTTCTCGCGATGCATCTTGACCTGGTAGTCGTTGAATCCAACTTCCTTGCCATGGTTAATGTCCGCTTCGCTGGAGAGTGAGGTCAGCGCGACACAGGGTAGGTGTTTCAGCGAAGGGTGGTGACGGATCTTCTCGCAGAGTTGGAACCCGTCCATGTTCGGCATCTCGATGTCCGACACGATGATGTCCACCTCGACTCCTTCGACCGACAGTGCTTCCCATGCCTCGGCGCCATCTTCGTACTCGTAGGTTTCAAACCCTTCGTTCTTGAAGAAGCCGGCTACCTGGCGGCGGAAGAACGACGAGTCTTCGGCTAGCAGGATCCGTTTGGGAGCGTCTTCTTCTTCGGGAGCGTGTTCTTCGCGAGCTTCGGCGAACCACTGAGGGTGGGTGACTTCGGCCAGCTCGAACACATCGAGTAGACGCGTAGCGCGGTCGTCGATCACCAGGCTGCCCGCCACACCCGGCTCGCGGAACGTTTCGTCGTCGATCACATTCGCCACTTCGCGAATGTCTTCCAGTTGCGGGGCAATCAAGCCGACTTCCCGTTCGCCCAAAGTGAACACGATCACGTACACCCTTTCGAACTTGGGGCGTGGCTGGACGTTCAGTTTGTCCTCGACGGCCACCAGCGGCAGGGTCGTGCCGCGGTATTGCAGCAGTTCCTGTCCGCCCACGGTATCGATCTGGTCGGCCCGCACCCGTTCGATGCGTGCCACGATTCCCATCGGCACGGCGAACCGGTCGGCCGGATCGGACGAGAACAATAGCAGCGACTGGCTGTTCTGGTGGTCGCCGCCCTGCTGCATCGACTCTTCCTGCTCGTTCGTGTCGTGCGTGAGTTGCACCCCAGCTTCCGAAGCGATGCCGGCCGCGTCGATAATCAACGCCACGCGTCCGTTGCCCAGAATCGTAGCGCCCGCCAGGCAGTTGCAACCTTTGAGGTGCATGCCGAGCGGCTTGACGACGATCTCTTCGGAGTCGTGAATGCCGTCGACGATCAGCCCGTAGCGTACCTGGCCGGTTTCGCAGACGATGATGTTCATCGGCGAATCCTGGTCGGTGGTATCCTGCGGAATCATGCCCAGCGACTTGTCCAGCCGCACCAACGGCAGCAGGGCGCCACGCAGGCGGAGCACTTCGGCCGACTTGACGCGATCGATGCGCGAGCTGACCTCGCCGGGACGCAGACGCACCAACTCGGCAATATTGGCCTGCGGCAGGGCAAGTCGCTCGCCGCCGCACTTGACGATCATCGAAGGGATGATGGCCAGCGTGAGCGGCAGCGTGACGCGGATGTTGGTGCCAACGCCCACTTCGGAGTCGACGTCCACGTTGCCACCAAGCTTCTCAATGTTCGTCCGCACGACATCCATGCCGACGCCGCGACCGCTGACGTCCGATACCTTCTCGGCCGTGGAGAAGCCGGGATGGAAAATCAGCCGGACCGCTTCGCGATCGCTCATCTGCTCCGCACGGTCGGCCGATATCAAACCTCGCTCAAGGGCCTTGCCCTTGAGCTTGGCGGGGTCGATGCCGCCGCCATCGTCTTGAATCTCGATGCAAACCTTACCCGCCTTATGGAACGCCCGCAGCCACACGGTGCCTTCGGGGTTCTTCTTTGCGGCGGCTCGCTTCTCGGGCGATTCGACACCATGATCCACCGAGTTGCGGATGAGGTGCGTGAGCGGATCACCGATCGCTTCGATGATAGTCTTATCGACTTCGACTTCCTTGCCTTCGATCTCGATCTTGCACTGTTTGCCGAGTTGCGAACTCAAGTCGCGAACAATGCGAGGGAACTTGCCAAACACGCTGCCGATCGGCTGCATGCGGGTCTGCATGATGGCCTCTTGCAGCGAGCTGGTCACCTGATCGAGGTCACCCGCGGCGGCCTCCAGGCCCATTCGCTCCTGCGAGATGACCGCTTGCATCAGTTGATTCCGGCTCAGCACCAGTTCACCAGCCAGGTTCATCAGCTGATCGAGCACGCCAACGGAGACGCGGATGCTCGACTCGACCGCGGGAGCGGCCGACTTGTTAGCGGCCGGTTCTGCTGGCGTGGGAGGTGCGGTCGGCGCGGCGGCGACTTCCACGGGTGCAGGCTGCGGAGCAACTTCGGGCTCCGCCGGCTCGGGTGTGTCTTCAGTGGTATCAGTTGGCGCTGCAGCGCCCGCTCCATCGACCACGCCATCCAAAGCGGCGATCTGATCGGACACGTCAGTGCTGTTGGAGTTGGCCGCGTCGTTGATCAACACCCGCAGTGTGTCACCGGCTCGCAGCATCAAGGTGGTGTTTTCCGAGTCGGGTACGAGTTCCTTGCTGCGAATCTTGTTCAGAAGGTTCTCTAAGCTGTGCGCGAGTTCCTTGATGGTCGAGAGACCGAGAAAACCAGCAGCTCCTTTGATGGAGTGAACACCGCGGAAGACCTTGTTCACCAGGTCGACGTCGATGTTGGCTCCGCCCTCCTCGATGGCCAACAACTCGTTCTCGATGTTGGCCAGGTGTTCATTCGACTCCACGATGAACTCACCCAGCAGTTCCTCATCTTCGATTGCCATGTCGTTGCCTAAGTAAGTGGTTCTAACTCAGGCCCCCCGTTTAGTTGCCCCGGGGCCGGACGTGAAAACATAGAACGAAACTCATAGTTTCCAATGAGTTTTTCCGCTTTTTTCCTCGGTTAGCCGCACGCAGATCGTACAGGCGGTCTGTCTCGCACAATGCTCTCCACAGGATTGACCGGCAGTTTGAAAAGTATGGGACCAACTATTTGCATGGTGCGGTTTTACAACCTATCTATCTGGCAGTGGACTGTGTCTGCAGGCCACCAGGGCGGTTTGCCGTCGCAGCGATTTGTAGGGGCGCAACGTCGTATCGACCTAATAGAAAGTAACTAGCTGAGATGAGCATCAAGGCACTTATTGCTGACGATTCTGGCGTAATGCGGAAGATCATTGTTCGTGCGGCGAATGCCGCTGGAATCTCGGAAATCACCGAGGCAGTCGATGGCGCTGACGCCATTGCCAAGTTTGGCCAAGAGCATTTCGATCTGGTACTCACCGACTGGAACATGCCCAACAAGACCGGATTGGAAGTCATCCAAGAAATCCGTGGCACCGGAAGCACCGTGCCGATCATCATGGTGACCACCGAAGGCGAAAAGCAAAGCGTGTTACAAGCCATCCAGGCGGGAGTTTCCGACTACCTGACCAAGCCTTTCGAGGCGGACGCCCTACTGGCGAAGATCGAGAAACTCTCATTGGCCTAACCTTTCAAGGCGGAACACAGTTAATTCGGAGAAACGCTGATGCGAGCGGAATACATTAACCCGTTTATCGAGTCGACCGTCGATGTCTTCAAAACGATGCTCGGCGCGAATGTCCAGCGGACTGGCTTGAGCGTCAACGAGACATTCTGTCCCCAGTACGACATCACCGGCATCATTGGATTGTCGGGCAAGGCCCATGGCGACGTGGTCATTAGCTTCGAAGCCGACGTGGCACTCGAAGCTACACGCACGCTCATGGGTGGAACCTACACCGATCTCGACGAAGACGTCGTCGACACGGTGGGCGAGCTGACCAACATGATCGCCGGCAATGCCAAGACCCAGTTGCAAAGCCTGGAAATGAGCTTGGCCTTGCCCACGGTCATCGTCGGTCATAACCACTCCATTCGCTTTCCGTCCAAGGTTAAACCGTTGTCGTTGCCGTTCCACTGCGAGTGGGGCAACTTCAGCATCGAAGTCGGTCTGATCGAGTCGCCCGTCGACGCTCACATCGTCATCGGCTAGTACCACTTTTGTCGTCCTGGTCGATGACTGCTTCTCATCGCCCACGCTGCGCGCGGTCTGCCGCGCGTGCCGAGGCGAATTCTCTTGCGCCCATTCTGTCCGCACCTGCGCGCTCGTGCAGAGCCTGGCGCATGGCTGCCGGCTGGCTGGGAAACTGGTATCATGCATCGAGCGGCCACTTCGCATGCCCGTGACTTCTGCAAACACACCAGAGGCCCCATCGCCATGTCTGCTAATTCCAAGTCCGTCCTCCTGGCTTTGCTGTTCGTTGTGGGGTTCGCTTGCGAGCCGCTTTCGGCGGCCGAACCGCTCAAGGTGATGACCTTCAACATTCGCTACGACGGTGGCCGCCGTGTGTCGCCGCCGGAGACCGCGTGGTCGACGACCACC
Organism: Aeoliella sp.; assembly: GCF_965227375.1. NCBI lineage: Bacteria > Pseudomonadati > Planctomycetota > Planctomycetia > Pirellulales > Lacipirellulaceae > Aeoliella > Aeoliella sp. Next base: position 4,091,374 of record NZ_CBDDFX010000002.1, on the reverse strand, counting down.
GGTCCCCATCGCCGCGACTTGGTGCTCGAGGTGATCGATCAGGCAGCGCCCGATGTGTTGGGACTCCAGGAAGTCCGACCTAACCAACTCGAGGATCTCAAGCAACATCTCACCGAGTACGATGTTTATTCTGTCGGTCGCGACGATGGCGACAAAGCAGGCGAGCACTGTACGATCTTCTACCGCCGCGAACGCTTCGAGCGCACCGACCAAGGCACGTTCTGGCTGTGCGAAACGCCCGCCGAGCCCGGCAGTCAACATCCCAATGCCGCGTGTCCGCGCGTCGCCTCGTGGGTGCAGCTCAAGGACCGTGAAAACGATGACCAGCAGTTCGTGTTTCTCAATACGCATTGGGACCATGTGGGTAAGACCGCACGCAAGTTCTCCGCCGAGCTCATTGCCGATCGTCTGGCCGCGATGGACCTTGCCGACCGAGCGATCGTGACCGGCGACACCAACGCCAAGCCCGACAGCCCAGCGATTACCGGACTCCTGGCCGACGAGCGCCTACAACTAATAAACGCCTATCGCCAGGCGCATCCGGACGTGAGCGATGACGAACTCACCTTCAACGGCTTCCGCGGCGCCACGCAAGGCCAGTCGATCGACTACGTCTTTAGCGCGCCCAAGTGGAAGGTTCTCTCGGCCGAGATCATCCGCACCCACTTCGACGGAGTCTATCCCTCGGACCACTATCCCGTGCTGGTGAAGCTCGCAGCAAAGGAGTAGCACCTCCACGCGCGCACCTTCTCCGTAGCTTCCGTCGCCAGACGGAGGATTGAGTGGACCAATCGCGCACCGCGTGGCGATCCGGCTACTAACATCGGGTAGCACCGACAGTCGGTCGCGCGCAGCATTGCTATATCCAACACGCTTGTTCGACCGATTGTCGGTGTCGCTTGCGACAAGAGGTGTTAACGCTATCCGTAAGGTACCTTCCAAGACCTCTTGTGCTGCGCACACGGACAACTGGCCGTGGTGCACGTGGCATATGGCTAGAGCAACTCCGGCCAGCTGTCCGTGCTACCCACTTGGGTTGGTTTTTCCCCAACATCCCATCCATTGGCCCAAAACCCGAGAAGTTCACCCCCTACGACTCATCGCCAACCTCGGTGTTTTCCGACTCTTTTTGCACGTCGGCTGGTTTTGCCCCACCGAGTTGTTCCCCGCATGTTTCACCCATTCGCTCAGCATGCTCCTTCCTGAGCTCCGCGAACAAGTCGTCGCGAAAGTCCTGCAGCGCCGCGGCGAACTTCAGCTCCTTTTCCGTCGGCGGCTCGGCCGGCCGCTCGGCCGGTGGACCATATCGCTCCGGGCGAAGCTGCTCGAGAAACGCGGCCGACTGCTGCCACGTTGGTTTGGTTGGTGAAGGGGATTTCGCGCCGTTTGGTTTGGCAGCTTCCTTGGCGACCTCTTTTTCTATTTCAACTTCCACCGGCTCAGGCGCGGATGGTCGCGGCGCCGCCAGCACCGGCGCGAGTTCGACCAGCGCCTCGTCGATCTTCTGCGCCACCTCCGCTTCGAATTCAGGAAACGCGACCAAGGATAGCGCCGCCCGCTTGACCTTCACCGCCACCTTGGCAAGCTGCTTCCGCGACACGGTCACCTTGTCGGCCTGCTTGGCTTTCCGCCGCGCAGCGCGCTGCTTGTCCTGCCGCTCAATGAGCCAGGCGGCCGCCCGCCAATGCTTGGAAGCCGCTTCCCGAATCGCCTGCAGAGGTTTCAACTCGGCCCCCATCTGAGCCCGGCGAATCCGCTCGTCAAACGCCTCGTCGACTTCACGTTCCCGCCGAATCGTCTTCCGATCGCAACCAACGTACCGAGCCGCATTCGACATGCTCATCCCGGTAGAAAGCAGGGCGGCAATTTCACCTTTTTTCACATCGTCTAGTACTCGTGGTCTCGCCATCTTCGGGCTCCTTAGGTAGGTATATGCGTGTACAGTTTCGTCTACCTAAGTTCTACCAAACGGGTGTAAGACAACTACCAAGCGCGAAAGAGAAAGTAGCCATTCGCTCCACGCTCCGAGCGCCCGTAGCTACGCTCGCCAGAGCGTGGACGCCCCCACCAAGAGCACATGACAATCGGGGCCGCAAACGTTCGTGGCAACGCATCCACCGTCTGGCGATGTTAGCTACATACGAATGGCACTGTACTATGGCCGCCCCGGCCGTAGCCAGAATTCGTCACGGCCGAGGCGGCCATGATACTTCCATACCGGGAATGACGTAGGCCGTAACAAGCTAAGCGCAGTTACGGCAATTCTCGAGAGACGTTTGAACAGAAGGCAACAGAGGAAGCAGAGAAGAGGATAGCATGCACACGCGGCGCACAATAAATCGGGGCTGCAAACGTGCTTGGCAACGCATCCACCGTCTGGCGACGGTAGCTACCTGCATTCACCACTACGATTGCTCCAACAAAAAACAGGAGCCGACCCAAGATGGGCCGGCTCCTGCGAGGGGATCGATTCGGTAGCGAGTATCAGTGGCGAGACGAGGTCATGTTGTTGTTCTCGTTCGTCTCTTGTACTCGGTTACCGGGATCGATGGTGGCCTTGACGACTACCGACTGAGCGTTCGACGGCGGGACTACGATCACGCGTCGACTTTGGTTGGGCTGCATGGCGGCCACCGACAGGATCTTGGTCATCAGCAGTTGCCGGCTTTGGCCGTCGTAGATTGCTACCGACACGGTCGTGCCTGGCGACCTGACAAATCCGCCATTCTTCACCGGGATGGCCAAGCCTTGGCCTAAGGGGTAGATTTGCCCGATTTGGAAATCCACTTTCGGGAGTCCGTTGGCCGCTTGAGCCTCGCCGATACTGCTCACAGCCACGGCGAGACCAAACAGAAACAAAAATGTATTCTTCATCGATTCATTTCCTCAAATCGTAGGTTAGTGGAAGTGGCCGAAGCGAGTCCGGCCCTATGGGAAGGTTGTTGCTTCCTCATACGATTGCGGAGTGCGTTGTTACGAGAAGATCGAGATTTTTCTCGCCGTGCTACCGCCAAGACGCTACGACCTCGCAGAATCAGGGAACAGGAGGCAACAGAGAAAGCAGAGAAGTAGGATGGGTCAAGCGAGTCTCAGCTCGCGCGGACCCATCACAGTGCATTCGAATAGTACAGTAGGTAGCACGGACAGTAAGTAGGGTGGGTGGTTCCATCGGCGAGGACAACGGGTCTCGGCCAAGGATTGTTCCCGCCGATGGGTTCACCCACCATTGGCGACTATGGTGAACGGTGGGTGAACCTGCCGGTGGATGATTGCTCCAAATGGCGAAGCACTGCGCCGGCAGAACCACCCACCCAACGACTTGACGGCGAATGCTTCATGGGAGGCAACAGAGAAGAGAGAATTCACAATCGTTCTGGGTGCCACTGCTGGTTTATCGTCGTGTGCCGTGAGAATACCGCATCTCGGCAGACAACGTGCGAGTGACTTACCGCCACGTTGCCACGAGCCAGCAGTGCTCTAAATGCAAACCCCAAGGAGCACTGCTGGCTCCATTCCACCGGGCGGCGAAGAACCCGGTGTCGCTTGATTTCGACACGCACTACAAGGGCCACGCTCGATGAACCAGCAGTGGCATCCAAAAACCTTGGGTGGTGCGTTCTTCACCCACCGACGGCCGAGGCGGCCATCGTACTTCGAGCGTTTCGACTCGCAGAGTCGAGCTACATTATCCGAACTCGGCGTTTAGCCATGCCTTGCGTGCCCATTTGAGGCTCCATATGCCGAGCGCCAGGGTCATCGTCACGATCAGGGCTCCCCAGCCATAGCCGGCTTTGGTGAACGTGGAGAACGAAACTACCGCGATACCCATCAGCAGGTACAAGACCAACACCATGCCGAACATGCGCTTCAGTCCCGACTGGATGAGGGCCAGCCGCAGGGACAGGGCGAGCATCAACGGTTGGATGGCGATGCCCGTGGCGACTGCGGCGAACACTTTGTCCAGCGTGATTACATCGGGCGCTATCAGCGGAGCGGCCACCGCGGCACCGATGGCCGCCGGCCCGAGCGTCCATAGTAGCATGGCGACCAGTTGTCGCCGGAATCCGTCGATCAGCGCCTCGCGCGTGAGCGGCAGTAGCAGGTCCTGTCCCAGACGCGTCCGTCGAGTGGCCAGCATGTGGCAACCTATAAAGGGGGTGACTAGCGACAGAATGGCGAGTTGGCCGAGCACCATCGGTCCGGGCTGAATGCCACCTTCGCCCGTTTTCATACTGTTGAACATGAGAAATTGCACCAAAGCGATCACCACAATCATCACCAGCATCTGCACGGCCATCAGCGGCATCGGCACCATCCACATGCCGTAGCGGAGCAGTCGTGGCCGGTCGGCTTCCGATTGCGGCGGAAGCGTAGCGAGGCGGTCGTGCCAGCTATCGACGGCCAACCGCTGCAGCGGATTGCGCGAAATCCAACGACTTATCAATTGGCGAGCCTCCGACTTTTCCATCCGCGACTGCTGGCTGAATCCCGATTGAACCGGCACCAGGTAGTCGCCATCCTGCTCGCGCATGATGGTGAGCCGCCACAGCCAAGCGCCGATGCCGACCAGGCCGACGAGGAAAACCGCGATTCGAGGCAACGCAAGGCCTGGCGCGTCGGCTACCCAGAACGCGGCGATGGTTGGCTGAAAGTAGCTGAAGAAGAGTGCCAAACTTGCCAAGGAAAGCAGTCCGCTCATGACCTGGATTTGCCACACGACTAGCGCGACGAATAGGGCGCTGAAGGCCAGCGCGCCCAGCGGTGCGTAGTGCAAATGCCAACTGGCTACCATGGGGTAGAGCACCACCAGGCAAAGCAGCAAGACAATCAGTACAACAATGTGCGGCGTGGCGAATCCAGGCGTCAGCCGCGCGCGGGGATGAACGAACTGGTACTTGGCCTGCATCGCCAACAGCAGTCCGCCGATCATCAGTGGCAAAGCGAGGGAGTTCATTCCCATCACTCCGCCCTGCATGGTGTCGCTGGCACGGCCCATCGCAAAGAGCATGGCGGCCAAACATAACAAGCCTCCGACTGAAGCAAGCACCATCCAGCGCCTGGAAGTGTAGGTATGAGCAACAGCAAGGTAAGTGTTCATGACGCGGTTCCCACTAGATCGGCGGGTGACAGTTTGGGCGACTCGCTTTCGTGCAGCTCGACGAAAATCTCTTCGAGGTTCAGGTCGCTTACGGTGACTTCCGCGTTCCAGGTGCCGCGGAGCTCGTCGATTTCCTGTGGCGAGAAGTCGGCCACCGTGGCCACGGCCAATCGCCCGTCGACCTGACACGATAGCGCACCGGCCACGGCGAAACTCGACGGCAAATTTTGATCGGCGAGGATACGCAGCCGCTTCACGCGATCCTTCAGCAGGTCGAGTTCGCCACAGAATTCGATCTGCCCGCCGCGCAACAGGGCGATCTGGCTGGCGACGCGTTCCAGGTCGCTGGTGATGTGCGTGCTGAACAGTACGGTGCGGTTGGGATGCTCGACCAGATCGATCAGCGTTCGCAGGAACTCACGACGCGCGCCAGGGTCGAGGCTGGCGACCGGCTCGTCGAGGATCAGCAGTTCCGGTTCGTGCCCCAGCGCGAGCACGATGCCGAGCGTTTGCAGTTGTCCCACCGAGAGCGTGCCGGAGCGATCGTCGAGCGGCACCCGCCACCGCCGGCACATATCGGCCACCAGTTCGCGATTCCAACGCGGATAGAACGCGGCCGTATAGTCGATCACGTGGCGAACTCGCATCCACGGATACGTGGCAACTTCCTGCGGCACGTAGCCAATTCGCTCCTTGACGCCGGCCGACAGGTTCCAGGAGTCCTGTCCAAATAGTTCGGCGCGGCCGCCGGAAGTGCGGAACAGTCCCAACAGGCACTTGATCAGCGTGGTCTTGCCCGAACCGTTCGCGCCCAACAATCCCAGCACGGTGCCGGGTGCGATGGAAAGATCGAGATCGGTGAGCACCTGTTTGCTGGCGAAGCTCTTGGAGAGCCTGGCGGCCAGGACGGCGGGTTGTGTGTGCTGGTTCATCTTGTGGAGTCCTTGAGTGAGGCTTCGAACAAAGCACGAATTTGTTTATCGGTGAGGCCCAATAGTCGGGCGCGATGGATGGCGGGAGCGAGCAGCTCTTGAGCTTGCTTGCGGCGTTCGGCCAAGGGACCGCTGGCCACGTCGGCCGAAACGGACATGCCCTGCCCGCGAATCCGCTCGACAATACCGTCGGCTTCGAGCAGCCCGTACGCTTTGCTGACCGTCATGGGATTCACGTCGGCCGCCTGGGCCACTTGGCGGACACTCGGCAGGAAGTCGCCCGGCGCGAGCCGCCCCCCGGCCACCAAGGCGACCACCTGGTCGACAATTTGTCGGTAGATGGGCACTCCGCTGGAGGGAGCGATGTCGAACTGGAGAGGCGATGTGTCCATGTGTATTAATATAGTAATACACCGGGCCCGCGGGGTCAATAGCCCACCGCAAAAAACGAAGCGGTGCAGCCACCATGGCTGGTGCCTACGCCTCGACCCGCTTCGCAACCAAGAACGACGATTGTGTACAATGACTACCAACCGTCCATTTCCGCAATAAGCCAATTTAAGCCATTCCATGCCTTCGACGCCCCGATGTTCTGTAGCCATCACCACCACCGTCCTGACGCTCCTAATAGGGATGTGTAACGCAACGTGGACACGCGCCGAGCACGTGTTGGCCGCTGGGGAGGCGTCGGCGAATGCCGCACTGGCTGCAGCCTTCGAAGAGATTGGGAACTCCCGCGAGTCGCTTCGCCTGACGGCAGGCAAATGGCGGGTGGCGGAGTCGCTGTCGGTGCCGGAGAACGTCCACCTTCGGTTGAGTCCGGCTGCGGTGCTGCACCTCGAGGAAGGGGTGACACTGAACGTGTCGGGTTCGCTTTCAACCGAGCGATTGGAGCCCATCTTTGCGGGCAAAGGCCGGGTGAGGTTTGCTGACGCGTTCGCTGGCGAAGTGTATCCTCAGTGGTGGGCTGCAGTGACCGGAGAAGATGATACGCCGGCGTGCCAGCAGGCGTTGGACTCGGGTGCGCGGAAGGTACGCTTTCGATCGGGCGTGTACGCCATTGCTGCGGAGTCTGGTTTGGTTCCCAGGGACCACACGCAGTTGGTGTTCGACGAAGGTGCTGTATTGCGTGTGATACCCAACGCGCTGCCGCACTACGCGATCATCGCCCTACGCGACGTGCAGCATGTGCAGATTTCGGGCGCTACGATCATCGGCGACCGGCAACATCACACGGCCACCGGCGGCGAATGGGGCCATGGCATTGAAGTCGCCAGCGGCGCACACCACATCCAGATCAGCGACTGCACGGTATCGGATTGCTGGGGAGATGGCATCTACATCGGTGGCCACGGCGTGCACGCAGTTCGCGTGTTCGACAGCACGTTCGACCGCAGCCGGCGCAACGCTTGTTCGATTACCTCTGCCCGCGACGTGGCGTTTCGCCGCTGCACATTTTCGAACACGCATGGAGTGAGCCCAGGAAAGGGAGTCGACATCGAACCGAATCGCAGTGAGGACCTGGTGCAGGAAATCCTGTTCGAAGATTGCCGAAGCGAGGGCAACTTGACGGGCGGGGTCACGCTGGCGTACGACGGTTCGCTTGATGAAGAGGCAACCGTGTCGTTTATCCGCTGCCAGAGCGTTAAAGACGGCTTTGGGTTCGGGCTTGACCTGGGGCCGAGCGACACCGAGGGCGAGTTAATCTTGCGGGATTGTAAGGTGGTCGACCCCGGCGAGGACGGCTTTCGCACCGCTGGAAACCTGCGCACCCGCATCGAGGGGCTTTTGATTCGGAACCCCAACCAACGTGGCGAACCGCGCGGTACCTTCGGGCACGGCGTGTCGTTAGTGATCTGGCCCGACCGTGCAAACAGCAACAAAACGGTTGGCAACCTCACGGCCAGGAACCTGACGATTCTGAGCGATGACGGAAAGCTCAAATCAGCCGTGTACTTCGAGAACCGTGTTGGCGATCAGACTGCCTTCGAGCAGATCGACATCAGCGCTTCCACCAACGCTGTGGAAGCAAAGCACTGGCATCGCGGCGGCGGCCCATTCCGCGGCGACGTCCGAGTGGAAGTGCAGCAAAAGGTGGAGCAATAGGTCGAATGCCGAGTGTCTCTCCAAGGACGGCTACACTTTCGGCTGCAGAAAGCGTACGCTGGAAGTAAGGTCTGGTTGATATAGTGCAGGAAACGCTCGCGAAAGGTCGAAATGCAAATCAACATCAACAGCGATAGTCACATCGACGTGCAATCCGAGTCGGTAGAGAAGTGGCGCGACGAGATTGCCGAGTCGCTCGCCCGGTTTGGCGACTGGCTGACCCGGGTGGAAGTTCACCTGAACGATGTGAATAGCCAAGCGAAGGGCGGCCCGGATGCGATTCGCTGCCTGATGGAAGCCCGGCCCGCCGGGATGTCGCCGGTGAGTATCGACGTGCGAGCCGGCACCGTGGAGCAGGCCCTGGCTCAAGGCACCTCCACTTTGGAGCGTCGGCTCGGCACGATAGTGGATAAGTCGCGGACCGAACGGCGGAAGCGCCCGGAGAGTTGATCGAACGCTCGAATGCGACGCGTCTGATTCTCCCAACCGTAGCACTGGTTCCGGTCGTGGCGTGATGCTCCAGCAAACATTTTCTTGTCTAGCGGTTCTTTGCCTCCTGTTGACGGACTGCGAGGTGACAGCGACGAGTCCTCGCGCGGTCTCTGGCATCTACCCGCACCTGGCGATGTTCAACGACGAAAAGGAGTGCGGTACGGGGGCCGTGGTTCCGTGGGCGGATCGACTCTGGGTGGTAACGTACGCACCGCATAGCCCCCGAGGTTCGAGCGACAAGCTCTACGAGATCACGCCCGAGTTGCAACAAATAGTTTGCCCTGAGAGCATCGGTGGGACTCCTGCGAACCGGATGATTCATCGAGAGTCGCGGCAGTTGTTCATCGGCCCTTACGCGATCGACAGCGAGCGCAAGGTCCGCGTGATTCCTTACTCGGTGATGTTTGGCCGCCCCACGGGACTCGCCCGGCATTTAACCGAACCGGCGAGTAAGATCTTGCTGGCGACCATGGAGGAGGGAGTTTACGAAGTGGACGTCGACACGCTCGCCGTGCGCGAGCTGTGGGCGGATGAACATCTCGATAGCGGTCGCAAAGCCGATTTGCCCGGCTACCATGGCAAGGGTTTTTACTCCGCCCAAGGCCGATACGTGTACGCCAACAATGGCGACCATGCCCCCGCCGCGCGCGTCGACCCGACGGTACCGAGCGGAGTGCTGGCGACTTGGGACGGGCAGGCGGGCGAATGGACGATCGTCCGTCGGAATCAGTTCACCGAAGTGACCGGACCAGGAGGCATTGAAGGAAATCGCCCCGATGACGACCGGTTGTGGACGATTGGCTGGGACCATCGTTCGCTGATTCTAATGATGCTGGATCAGGGCCAGTGGCATTCATTCCGCCTGCCAAAGACCTCGCACTGCTACGACGGCGCGCACGGCTGGAACACCGAGTGGCCGCGTATCCGCGACATCGGCGAGGACGAACTGCTGATGACCATGCACGGGCAGTTTTGGCAATTTCCCAAGACCTTCTCGGCTGCCGACACAGCCGGCATCATGCCACGATCGAGCTATCTGAAAGTGGTGGGCGACTTTTGCTGTTGGCAGGATCGCGTGGTGTTTGGCTGCGACGATACCGCTCGCAGCGAGTTCCTGAACAAGCAGCCGCTGAAGGGCGATCTAGCCGCTCCTGGGCAATCGCAGTCGAACCTGTGGTTTGTTGCCCCCGATCAACTCGACTCGTTAGGTCCACCCCTCGGTCGTGGTGCCGTGTGGCTACAGGACGACGCGCCAGCCAACGTGCCGAGCGATCCGTTCCTGTTTGCCGGTTTCGACAAGCGTTCGCTGTACTTCACGCACCAAGGCCGTGAGCCGGTGACCTTGAAGCTAGAAGTGGATGTGGACGGCAAACCAAACTGGCGTGAGATCCGCAGCGTAACGGTTGCACCCGGAGAAGCCCTGTGGCTGGAATTCGAGAAAGCGCAGCAGGGCGAGTGGATTCGTCTTGCGCTGGACCGCGCCAGCTCGCAGGTAACCGCGTTTTTCCACTACCGCAACGAGGATCCTCGCCCCGAGGAACCCGCGGAGATATTTCGTGCCTTTGCCCCACCGCAGCAGCACGCGAATACCGGAGGGCTGCTGTATGCACGAGGCGACAACGCGCGGGCGCTGCGTTTTCTCGCCGCAGACGACGCTGGCCAGTTGGGATGCTATGACCTGGACGGCGAGCTGTCGTTGCAACGAGTCGACGACCAGGCGGCCGCCCAGTGGATGAAGCAACACGTAGGCATCTCTCCATCGCTTTTGGAGGCCGATGCCGCTTCGTTATTGTACGTCGACGAAGCGGGCAATCGCTGGCGACTGCCGCGCGGCGATGCGGCCATCGACAAGCCTGCAGCGCTCGCACAAGTTCGGCGGTGCCGCGAGATCTGTACCGAGCGAAACCTGCTCAACGCGGGAGGCACATTCTTCGAGTTGCCGGCTACCAACGCGGGAGGCTTCGCCAAGCTGCGGCCGATAGCCACGCACAACCGGCACATCCACGACTACGCCAGCTATCGTGGCCTGCTGGTGATGAGCGGCCTGGCGGCCGAAAGCGAGGGCCAGCACATCGTGCGTAGCGACGATGGCCAGTGCGCCCTGTGGGTCGGCACGGTCGACGACCTGTGGTCTTTCGGCAAGCCCCGCGGAGTGGGCGGACCTTGGCTCGATAGCCGTATCGAAGCGGGCGAGGCGAGTGATGCCTACTTGGCGACCGGCTACGACCAGAAGACGCTCAACCTCTCTCACCAACACCCCGAAGCGGTGACATTCACTATCGAAGCCGACTACACGGGGACAGGCCAATGGGCGACCGTGGTGGAACTCGAAGTTTCGCCAGCCGAAGACCTGGAGTACGACTTCGCGGACGGCTTTGGTGCCTATTGGCTCCGCATCAAGTCGTCCGCCACGACCACGGCGACCGCGCAGTTGGAGTACCGCTAGGCGGTGCATCGCTTGCCGGGATGCTTGGCTTACCCTGCGGCGTACTTTTCCTTCGCCAGCATCGCAATGCCCTTCAGGTCGAGCTTGCCGGAGCCGAGTACTGGGATTTCTTCGACCAGCATGAAGCTGTCGATGTTGGGGATCCATAGATTGGGAAGCCCGGCCTGTTTGAGTTCGGCGCAGATCGACTCGGCATCTTTCTCCAGCGTGCGGTGCACCACGATTAGTCGCTCGCCCTTTCGCTCGTCCGGCACGGCGGTTACCACCACGCGGGGCGATTCGTCGTCGTCCTCGATGCCGACGCACTTTTCGATGGCCTCTTCCACGCCAATGTGGGGGACCATCTCGCCGCCGATCTTGCTGAAGCGACTCTCGCGCCCTGTGATCTGGATGAACCCGTCGGCGTCGATGTGGGCGATGTCGCCGGTGACATACCAACCGTCGCGGAGCACTTCAGCGGTTTTCTGCGGCTGGTTCATGTAGCCCTTCATCACGTTGGGGCCGGTGATCAGCAGCATGCCGGTGTGGCCGCCTTGGAGGTCTTCGAACGTTTCGGGGTGAACCACCTTGGCCGCGACGCCAGGCACGGGGCGGCCGACGGTGCCTTCCTTCGAGTCGACCTCTTCGTGGTGCGAGCGGCTCGGCGGGATGTTCACACTCACCAGCGGCGAAAGTTCGGTGGTGCCGTACCCTTCGACCGGCCGCACGCCGAAGCGTTGTTCAAAGGCGTCGGATAGCGAACTGGGCAGCTTCTCCGCACCGACCACCACCACGTCGAGCGTGGCGAATTGTTCCGGAGTGCAGCGCTTGGTGAACGAACGCAGGAACGTGGGCGTGGCCAGCAGGATGGTCGCTTTGTGCTTCTCGGCCAGCTTGCCGATCACCTTGGCGTCGAGCGGGCTGAAGTGGTACGTGGCGTGGATGTCGAGCGACAGCGGGCCCCACATCGTGACCGTGTAGCCAAACGAGTGGAAGAACGGCAAAATGCCCAGCATCGTATCGCCGGAGCGGAGTTGAATCACCTGGTCGATCGCATCGACGTTAGAGGCCACGTTGCGGAACGTGAGCATTACACCCTTCGGCTCGCCGGTGGAGCCGGAGGTGAAGATGACCGTCAGCACATCGTCGGGCTGGATCTTCGTGAGACCGTACATCGAGTCGAGCAGCCATGCCGGCGTGACGTAGGCGTTCAGCGCGCCGAGCACCTTGTCGCCCAGCGTGAGCTTTTCGCGCAGGTCGTCGAGGTACACCAGCTTGGCGTCGAGCTTCGAAACGTCGATCGGCAGCCGCTCGGCCACTTGGCGAGTGAGCAGGATGTGGCGGATGCCAGCCTGGCGAATGCAGCTGTTGATGACCTCTTCGGTGGCCGAGTAGTTCAGATTCACCGCCACGCGGCGCGACAGGGTGAGCGCGGCGTTCACGATCGCTCCGCCGGCCGACGGGGGGATCAGCACGCCGATGTACTGATCGTCGGCCGATAGCACCTCGCGGACCAGCAGTCGCTGCAGGATGATGGTCCGCATCAGCAGTTGCCCACCGGTGACGCCGTCGGTGGTGGTGTCGGAGATTTTCCAGCGGAATCGCGCCTTGCGGCACGTCCGGATCATGGTTCGGATGACATTGGTGCTTCTTGCGTGTCGACTCACGGCAGCTTCGGCTCCTAACTGCTGTACCGCCTCGCGGACCTGTGCGACGCTAGTCGGATTCTTGATGGGGCGACCAAACCAAAACGAGACGCGGTGAGGCCATTGCGAAGGCCAACGCCCAAAAAGTCGCCCGCCACGATAGCTAAACATACTGCCCCAGAGTTCATCGAGATAGACCGGAATTACCGGCGCCCCGGTGCCTCGCACCAGGGAGAGCAGCCCCCGCGTGAAGGATTGGAGCTGCCCACTGCGGGTCACTTGGCCCTCGGCGAACAGGGCGACAATCTCGCCGCCGGCCAGGGCCTCGCGTGCCTGGCGGATCGCTTTGCGGGCGGCGCTGGGCGAACTAGGCACCTCAATCACGCCCATCATGCGGGCCAAACGCCGCTTCCAGGGGGCGTTCAGGAGGTCGCTTTTAATCATCAGCCGGATGGGGCGTGTCGAGCTGGAAATCAGCAAAATGCCGTCGGCCCAGGTCACGTGGTTAGCCACCAGCAGCGCCCCGCCTTCGATCGGCAGGTTGTCGCGGTTCACCAGTTTGATGCGATACACCGTGTGGGCCAGCAGCCACGCGACGAATTTGGTGGTCGACTGCGGAATCAGATACACGATGTAAACCATCACCGGCAGTGTCAGCAGGCTGCAGATCAGGAAAATCTGCTGCGCGTCGAACAGCGGTTGGCCGGTGAAACGCGGGGTCCGCAAGGCCAGGTATCCCAAGGTGACAAACAACATGCCGGAGAACATCAGGAAGTTCGAAGCGGCGAGGATCGCGCCGCGCACTTCGGGCTTGCTGCGATGTTGCAGGAAGGCGGTGATCGGCACCACGAACAAGCCGGAGCTGATGCCCAGCATGGCGAAGTAGAAGCAGGCGAGCATGTAGTGCGGTGTCATCTGCCAGTCGTCGCCGGCCGCGCCGGTGATGATGAAGTTGCCATCCAGCGGGTAGAGCAGAAACGTGAACAGCACTAGCCCACCGGCGGCCAGCGGCAGGATGCCGAGTTCCACATGCTCGTTGGACCACATGCCAGCCAGCAAGCTACCGAGCGCCATGCCGATCACTAGCGCCACCAGTCCAGGTACGACCTGCACCTGATCGCTGCCACCATGTTCGTACACCAACTGATCGATGTTGAGTTGCGATAGCGTACCGAGCGACCAGAAGAACATGCTGCCGAGCGCTACGAGCAACAGCGCGCGATCGGCCGCCAGGATCTTAACGTCGGCCCAGGTGCGTTTGACGAAGTCCCACGGGAACGGCATCTCGGGTTGCGCGGCGCGAAGGAAGGTGATCCACAAACTGGTGAACCATCCCGCCACGGCGATGCCCACCAGTACGCTGAGTTCTACCAACCAGTCGTAACTGCCAAAGCGGTTGTGCACGTGGGCCGTGGCGAGCCAACCACCGATGGCGGTGCCAATCACGATGGCGAACACCGTGACGAAACCGATCAGACCATTAGCGGCCGAGATTGCATTTTGGTGCAACATCTCGGGGATGCTGCCCAGCTTCGAAGGTCCGAACAAAGCGCTCTGCGCGCCCATCAACGCTACCGAGGTGAACAGCAGCCAGTTCCAGTTCAGGTGCACCGCCAGCACGGTGAGCACCATCAGGGCGATCTCCGCCACCTTGCACCAGATGATCACGTCGCGCTTGCTAAACCGGTCGGCCAGGTAACCCGCGGGTGCGGCGAGCAGCAGGTAGGGCAGGATGAAGCAGACCGATCCGGCGACCAGCATCTGGCTCGCTTGCTCTTCGGTGAAGTTCTCTTTGCCGATGCCGATCACCAGCCAGCGCGTGATGCTATCGTTCGTCGCACCCAAGAGCTGCGTGAGCAGCAAACCGATGAACGTGGCCGATTTCAGACCCGCCTGGGGCGCTGGCTCCTCGTATTCGCCTGAATCGCTCGGTGGGCTCATCGCGTCGGCGGTGGCGTCGGCGGACATGGCAGGCGGCGAGGATGTGGGGGCAGGGGGGAAGGGGAGCAGGGGCAGGGAGGGGCGAGTTTGCCGAGAGATACAGTTGTACCGGCTACCCCGGTGCCCGTCTAAGGGGTGCACACGGCGCTAAACCCTATCTGCAAGCACCTGCGCACAAGGTGGCCCGTGTTCCAGTTTCGGGCGTACCTTATAATGTTCGTGAGAAAAGTCCGCATCTGGTGCCTGCTTCCTGGAGTTTTGCCGTGGGAAAACTATACAACTTTCTACTCGGCCTGGCGGTGGGATTCGGCTTGTACCACGCGATGTCGCACTACAGCGTGGTGCATGCAGACGACGGACTGCACCTGGTGCCGAAGCAGTCCGCCCGAATGTCGGACATCTACGTAAACGTGAGCGACTTCAAGCCGGTGGATTGGCGCAGTCACCCGGAGTTGGTCGTTGACCTGATGACGGCCGGCAAGGACGAGATCATCAAAGGCGCAGCGGTCGATGCGGTGAACGACGCGGTGGGTCGCGGCTTGGAAAAAATCCTGCCTGCCGCACCGCCAGCGCAGGACTAAAGTCCTCCCTCTCTCTGAGCGGCACAACCCGCGCAACCCTCCTGCCGGGCAGCACTCCTAGCACCGCGCGCCGAGGTGTCTTGTTCATTACGGGAGTCAGTAATCCACGATAAATGTGGATGAGGGTCCGTCGTTGCTGTACGGCTGTCGTTCGCCATCGCACCAACCCTCCAAGGAGGATCGCCGCCATGGAATTCAATCGCAATCAGTTTTTCTTTCTGGGTGTTTTCATCCTGCTGATCGGCATTCAAGTGCGGATGGTCGATTCGTACACGCTGTCGGCGAAAGCCACAAAATTCCTGGCCGATCGCTCCAGCGGCGCTGTGGCTTCGGCCAGCGACAACAGCGTGGCCACTTCGGTCGCCCCCATCGGCAACAAAACCTTCCAGCCACCCGAATGGCTGGGCTGGTGCCTGATTTCGATCGGTGCGGTGCTGGTGCTGCACAGTCTGGCGATGCCGCGGCCCGGTTAGTGCGAGCCGCAGCGGGCAGCTATGCGCACCTGGGGCCGTCGAATCAGCTCGACTTGCAGGCGGGGTGGGCCGCGAGTATTATTATTTACGGCAAAAACAGCCACCATCCGCGCCCAACCGCGGCGTATTCCTGCCCTCCACCAAGTTCCTGAAGGCCCCGGCCGATGCCTGATACCAAGCGAATCAACACGAGCGATTCCGGCGGCGTAACCGTCGTGACGTTTGCCGACTCGAAGATCATTGACGAAGACGAGATTCAAGAGTTGGGCCAGGAGCTGTACGACCTGGTCGAACGTCACGACTACCGGAAGTTCGTCCTGAATTTTTCGCACGTTGAGTTTCTCTCGAGCGCCGCGCTCGGAAAGCTCATCAGCTTTGAGAAGAAGGTCAGTACTCACGATGGCGAGCTGATCCTTACCAACATACGCCCCGAAATCTACGAGGTGTTTGCCATCACCAAGCTCACCAAGTTGTTCCAAATAAAGGACGACGAGGCAGACGCCCTGGCAGTTTTATAACGTTCAGGGGGTCGAAAGTTCACAGCATGGGCACCGCGCACGGCAAGGCTCGCAAGCGCGGCCACCATCGCACCGGCAGGTATACGTTTCATCCTTCGCCACGACTGGTTGTCGGTCGACAGCGTGGCAACCGCGATAAGGCGAGCCATGGACCAGCACAACTGGAGTTGGACACTCGAGCGCAGCATTCCCAGCCGCAGGAATGCTCATCTTGAGTCGATGGAGGAGATCCTCGGCCAACTAACCAAGCTTGGCTGGAGCGACCGCGAACTGTTCGGCGTGCAAATGGCGCTGGAGGAGTCGCTCACCAACGCGATTCGCCACGGCAACAAGTGCGACGAATCGAAGCAGGTGACGCTCGGGTGCAAAGTGAGCCCCGAGCGATTCTGGCTGCAGGTCGAGGACGAAGGCCCCGGCTTCATTCCCGAGCACGTGCCCGACTGTCGCAGCGCAAAACAGCTCGAAGCCTGTGGCGGCCGCGGGCTGATGCTCATCAAGGCGTACATGACCACCGTCGTGTACAACGAGCGCGGCAATCGCGTGACCATGGAGAAAGTTCGCGGCGAGCAATCGAGCGAACTGATGGACGTCTCTTCTTGAGGGGCTTAGCCACCCAAGCCGGCCTTTTGCAGGCTGTTGGCCAATCGCATCGCGGCCGGTGAACTGTACGCGCCCACGCTCTTGGTGGCGGGACGCGAAGACACTGTTCTGCGGCGCGGCTCCGCTGCTTTCGTTGTGGTCACCTGCTTGGTGGCGACCCGCCGCGGTGAATCCTGCGCGGCGATGTGTCGCGGTGCTTGTTGCCCTGGATAGGCGGGCGACCATTCTTGTTCGGGCTCTTCGTCCGAGTCGCTTTCCTCGCTCGCCGGCTGATCCATCAACTCCACGTCCGAAGCGTATTGCGTGACTGGCGAATGAAGCACTGGCGCCTGGAGCGACTGCTCGTACTCGTACCGCGCGGCCTGCTCGAGTGCAGCCTGCCGCACGAGAAAGTCGGTTGGCCCCGCCGTCGCGACTGGCCCGCCGATGGATCGCGTCGCCGCATAGCCTGGATTGGCGTACCGCGGGTTGATGGTGCCCGCAAACGGCGTGGCCCTGCTCGGTCCCACGCGCACGCTGAGGCTGACGTAATAGTCAGAGCGATGGCCTGCACAGCAGTCGGCTTGGGCGACCTCCGTACTCACCAAGAAGCACGCCAGGCACGCGATGAAGGAGGTTCGGAAAACTGACATGGTCGATCCCTCGGGGAGGCACATGTTGCAGTGGGCGATCCACACAGCAACCGAGCCTACCACAAGGGCAGCCGACCGTGCAAACATTTTTCGGGCGGCTACTGCATTACCGCCAAATGTAGAGGGATAGACCCGGTGAGCGAACAAGCTGTTGGGGGGACTACTTGCCGTCTGCGACCGGGCCTATCCCAGGACAGGGGACGAGGCTGCCCCGGCCAGGGGATTACCCACCTGAAGTGGTGGGACTGGCAGCTTGCCAATCCGCTGGGTCCTCCGTCGGGAATTCCAAGTGGTGCACCAGTTGCTGATGTTCGCTACGAACATCGATCGCTGCTGCCGCTGCAGTCGATTCGCAACTAATGAGATCGCGGAACGGGACGTCAGAAGCGGTTGCGTACGAGCGAACCTGGCCAGGGAGGAAGTACATGGGGTGCCTGCAGTCCGGACGCGGACGGTTGGGCAAATTGTCCGGTAACCTGGCTGTCTCCCGAAGGAGATCCACGGCTTTGCGTCCCTGTCTCGCGACAGGTTTGCCTTTGTCGGTGGGCGGCCGTTGTGCGGCGCCCATTGCAGTGAGAAAAGAAAGGTGAGACAAACGGGAAAAGGGGGCCAGGAGAGGACTCCGGCTATTAAAAGCCTACGTCACACTCCGACCGCTGCCGGGCAATTCGCCTCGGATTTTCAAAAATAGAAGTGGCGCAGTGGCTGTTAGCCGCCTAGGGACGCCCGCTGAGAAGTTCGGCTTGACCAGATGTGAAGCCGTAGAAAGGGTTGAAATGTTCTATTTGGCAAGAAGCTGTACCATCTGCGACAATGGTGTAGTTGGCATGTTTCGTTGCTCGGATGGGAAGTCAATCGCATTTGTCTGTACGGAGTGTGGCACCGTATGGGACGATCCTACAATCGATGCAAATAGGCCAATACAATATCTCAATACTGCAGACCCACCGTTGCCTGGGCACGGTTGTTCGCTTGGAGGCGAGGTTTCAGGGTGGGCGACCTACGAAGAGATAGAAGACGCAAACCTTGTAGAATTCATCGATGGAGAAGCTGATGTGTAAACAGCTAACTCTCTAGTCGATGCTGTGCTGGACCGCCATGCCGTACAGAATCAGGTAGCAGCGCGGCTATAAATCGATTGGCGGCGCCGTTGTGTTTAACATCTTCCACACGTCGAGTTGGGACTACCTGGGAGCTTCAGGTGGCATCGTTCGGCTTGACCAAATCAGTCGCCGACGAATTCCGGCTGTACCAGTTGTGGCAGTACTCCGGCTTCGTGTCCCCGCTTCAGGAACTCGGCTACCGCCTGGCGACCCCGCGGACCAAAGTCCTGCGTCCACTCGTTCACGTACATCCCCACGAACTTGTCGGCCTTCTGGTTGTCCAGATCGCGTCCGTACTGCAGGGCGTAGTCGAGCGCGGGTTGGCGGTGCTCGAGTCCGTAGTCGATGCTCTCGCGCAACAGACGTTGCACTTCGCCGATCGTCTCGTCGCCCAAGTCCTTCCGCACCGCGTTCGCTCCCAGCGGCAGCGGCAGTCCTGTCTCCTCTTGCCACCACACGCCCAGGTCGACGATGAGCTTCAGGTCTTGCTCGCTGTAGGTCAGTTGCCCTTCATGAATGATCAAGCCCGCTTCGATCGTCTGGCCCTGGTACTCACCGGCGGCGACCGCAGGAATGATCTCGTCGAACGGCACCAGCACGTAGTTGAACTCGGTCCCCAGGCACAGCCGTAGCGACAGGAACGCGCTGGTCAGCTTGCCGGGCACTGCGATCGTCTTCGTGGCGACTTGTTCCAGGCTCATTTCGTCCTTAGCCACGACCATCGGGCCATAACCGTCGCCCATGCTGGCGCCACAGGTGCACAGCATGTACTTGTCCTGCAGGAACGCGTACGCGTGCAGGCTGACGGCCGTCAGCTCCAACTCGCCGTTGAAGGCCCGCTGGTTGAGCGTCTCGATGTCGACCAGTTCGTGGGTGAACTCCAGATCGCCCGTGTCGATCTTGTCCTTCGCCAGGGCGTAGAACATGAAGGCGTCGTCGGGATCGGGGCTGTGTCCCACGCGGATCAGCTGCTTGGTGGCGGGCATCGAATACACTCGCAGGGTAGTCGGATCGGAAAGGCTTGTAGAAAGCCCTAGCCTACCCGGCTGCGCGTGGTTTTTCGAGTGCCCCCGCCCGGTGCCTGTTAGGCCTCGAACGACAGGCCCTGCGTCGGCGTGGTCGCCTGCGCGACGTGCGGTGCGATCACGGGTGTCTTGGCGGGTTTTTTATGCTCCGCCGGCGGCTCGCTACTATCGTCGGCGTGCGCCCGCTCGCAGGCAAGTTGCCAGGTTTCCCGCTCGAATTCGAGGATCCGGATCACGTCGGCCAGCTTCACCGCGTCGGTGTTCACGTAGGCCGAAGTGAGCGTGTAGAACAGGAACTGATACAGATCGCAGAGCTTCTGATTGATGTCGCTCTGGCCGCCGCGAACGCCCACCAGCATCTCGCCAATGATGTCCAGCGCCCGCATCATGGCGTCGTTGGCGTAGCCCTCGTTGTTCTCTTCGAGGTCCTTCTGCGCTTTCAAACAGAATCGCAGTCCGCCCTCGATGAGCATCAAGTGGAGCTTGGCAGGCGACGCCGTCATTACCTTCGATTCGAGGTAAGTGCTGGGGTTTGCTTGGGACATATTCAAAACCTTCCTTGTGAAGAACTGTCACAGTATCGTTAATTAGTTGCTGCTGGAGCGACCAACTGGTTGGATGTACTGAATCGACTCGATCACGCTGATGTTCGATTGCAGTTGGCTCACCGTTTCTTCCAGTGCGTAGAACTCCAGCAGCGTTCGCTCACGTTCGCGCTCGAGCGAGGCGGTCATCGTTTCGATTCTCGCTTCGTTGTTCTCGATGGTGGACGTGAGGGCGTCGTAGCGACGGGCGATCAGCGAGTTCTCCTCGCCCGCCAGTTGATCGATGACGTCTTGGATCTTGTCGACAGCCCCCGCGCCGTCCAGGGAGAAGAACTGCTGGATCTCATTCGGGGCGTCCAGGAACGCCTCGGTGAGCTTGTTCGAGTCGAGTTCTAGTTGGCCATCTTGGTTCAGGCTGATTCCCAGCGTCTCCAGCGAACGGTATTGGCTGCTGCTGCCAAACGCTTGCGTCAGCACGCGCGACAGCGAAGTCTCAATCCGCAGCACTTCGTTCCGCCCGAACAGGATGCCAGTGGTGTTGGCTTCGGCGTCGAACGTGGTTAGCTGTTCGATCGTGGTGCGTAGCGAGTTGAACGAATCGACGAAATTCTGGGCGCTCTGTGTGATCTTCGAAGTGTCGGTCGCCACTTCCACGGTCACTGGTGAGGTCGACGACTTGACGACGTCCACTGTGAGTCCCTGCACCACGTTGTCGAACTTGTTCTTGCTCGAAGTCACCACAATGCCGCCGCTAGCCGAATTGCCAAACTGCAACACCGCGTCTTTTGGTCGGGTGGCGTCCTGGAAGCTGAACGAGGTGAGCGACGAGTCGATCTGCAATTCCTGATCGACGCCGGTCTTCTCCGACGTGATGGAGAGCCGGTAGCCAGTGCCGTCAAAGAAGGTGCTGGCGACGAAGCCGCCGTCAAACTCATTGATCTGCTCGACCAGGATCTCCAGAGCGTTCAGGTCTTCGTCCTGGGTGGTAAACAATCCCGATCCGTTGACCGTCTGAGTGCCGTTGAAGCTGTTCGACTTCGACGCGTTGGTCAGCTTCAGCTCGGCCGCGGCCGTGCCCGATCCGACGTCGGTGATCGTGAGCGTTTCGGTGCCTTCTTCCGAGTCGATAACCTCAATGCCCGTTCCCGCGTCGTTGATCTTGGCCTCGACGTTCTTATCCCCGGCGGCGGCGTTGATCTTGTCTACCACGTCCTGGATGGTGAACGCCTCTTCGCCCGCCTTGCCCAGGTTGACGTAGAACGACTCGCCCTTGCTGGTGGTAATCTCGAACACGCCGAGCGTGATACCGTTGCCGTTGTTCAGCGAACTCAGGGCGATGCTGTCGGGTATTTCCAGTTCGCTCAGGTCGACCTCGAAACTGGTTCGACCGTCGATTACCTGTTGCTCGCTGTCGTTCGCCGAAGTCGACACCGTGGCGATGCGCAGATCGGCAGCGGAGTCGTCGCCGTTCAGGTCGGCGATCGTAAGCGATTCCGTGCCGCCCGCCAGGTCGGTAATCAGGATGCCGTCGCCCGTGTCGTTGATGCGGGCTTCGACTTCGATCGACAGGGCGTTGATTGCGTCGATCACGTCGCCGATGGTCTCTGCCTCGGCGTCGGTGTTGTCGAGGCTCACCGTGCCTTGATTGCCGGCGGAGTCCGTGATGCGGAAGTCGCCCAGCCGTACTCCTTTGCCGCCATTGAAATCGGTAAGCAACGTCGATTCGCTGACGATCTGCCGGTTGAGGCTGCCGGAGTTCACCGAGCCCACCGTGTCGTCGACGGCCAGGCCCAAGTTCTCGGCGGTCGAGTCGCTACTGGCGATCACCAGGTTGCCCGATCCGCCCGAGGTGTCGGTGATCGTGATTCCGCTCCGCGAGCTATTGATCGCCGCGGTTACGTCGGCGCCTGAACTGTTGATCGCTTCGACCACGTCGCTCAAGGTCTCGGCCGCGGAGAGATCGACGTTCACCAGCGGTGCACCGTCGCGCGTGGTGATGTCGATGCTGGTCAGCTCGCTGAAACCTTGGCCACCGTTGAGTGACGAGACCAAAGTATCGCGCAAGCCCGAGATCAAGCGGTCGCCAGTGATCACTCCGCCGCTTGCCGTGTTGTCCAGCCCCAGGTCCTCCGCCAGCGTGCCGGTGCCGGTCACGGCGAACGTGCCGCCCAGGTCATCCGACAGGTCGGTCAGTTCCAGGCGATTGCCGTCGGCCGAGATGGCGGCCGTGAGCTTCGTGTTGTCTGCCGCGTTGATCGCGTCGACAATCTCGCCCAGGGTCGAGGTGTCGCTGACGTCGATGTCCAACTCGGTGTTGTCCGCCAGGGACACCGTCAGGATGTCGCCCACGCTGTGAATCTGTACGCCGTTGCCATCGTTCAGCGAGCTGAGCCGCGTGCCAGCGTACAAGCTGACCACGTCGGAGCCCGTCGCCGAATCGGCGGCCACGTTGATGTTGTTGAGCCCCAAACTCGTGGCGGTGGTGCCCAGTCCGACTTCTTTGATTCGCAGGTTGCCACTGCCGCCGGTGTTGTCGGTGATCACAAACCGATCACCATCCACCGAAGCGGTGACGTCGATGTTGCCATTGCTATTGATGGCGTCCAGCACGTCGTCCACCGTCACTGCGGCGCGGAGGTCGACTTCGGTCGAGTCGCCACTGCGGTCGGTGATGCGAATGAAGCCCGCGTTGAACCCCGCACCGGAGTTCAGTTCGCTCAAGCGAATCCCACCGTCGACGTGACCTCCCACGCCGATGCGGAACGATCCGCTCGACAACTGGCTGGCCACGTCGGTGAACGAACTGCTCACCGCCTGATGGGTGGTGGCCGTTTGCAGTGGGGTGAACGTGTAGGTGCCAGGCTGGGGTGGCGGGTTGTTGCTGGCTTTGACTGTCAGCAGCGACCTGTCGCTCGAGCTGGCCGTGGTCGCGGTGTAGTTGCTGGTGTTGGTCAGGCTGTTGGCGGAGAAGCGGAGTCCCAGCAGCAGCGAGGAGAGCTGGTCGAGCGCGGTGCGCTCAGCGGTGAGCCCGTCGGTACGCGACTGCAGCGTGTCGCGCGGCACGGACGCGATCTCCATAAGCTGATTGACCGTATCCTGAATAGGGATACCGGTAATCAGGCCCACGCTGGATTGAAACTGTCCCATACCGCCTCGCGGATTGGTCTCGTGTGGGATCCGACTAACCGACAGTCGACGCCCAAGGGTAGCTCACCCACGTGCGCGCAGTGCATGCATCGCCGCCGCGCGCGTAACTCTAACGATATTATCGACCAGGCAAGTGGCCAATCTGAACTGGAAGCCGCCGCCGCGGAGAGTGAATGCTGTCACTTGTGGGAATTGCGATCCTCCATAACGAAACCGGTCCGGCTCTTGCGAACCGGACCGGTGTATCGGATTTCAGTTGTCGCTCTTCGCTTAACCCAAGAGGGCCAACACGTTTTGCGGGTTCTGGTTCGAGATCGCGAGGACTCGCGTACCCGACTGGACCAGAATCTGCGACCGAGTCAGCTCGGCGGTTTCCGCGGCGAAGTCAGCGTCGCGGACCGTGCTTTCGGCCTCGGTCAGGTTGGTCAGCGTGTCGTTCAAGGCGTTCTTGTTCGTCTCGAGCGTCGTACGCTGGAACGCACCCAGTCGACCGCGAAGCGAAGTGATCTGGTCGATCGCTTCACCAACGATCTGAGCAGCTGCCGTGGTGTCGCCCGACAGCTGCGAAGAGCCACCGGTGCCGAGCTGGTACAGTCGACCGCTCGCACCACCCAAGGCCGCAGTGTTCACACTGGTGATACCCAGACGTGCCTGCTGGTTCGACACAACGTCGGGACCCAGTTGGAACAGGGCACCACCTCCGGTGATGTCGAACTCGATCGCACCGACAAAGTCGGTTTCGACGCTAGTCGACAGGTCGAGCGTAGCCGTGTTGATCGACAGACGATTGCCGTCGCCGGTAGCGGTAATACCGTTGACTGTGGCGACGATGTCCGAACCAATTGCACGAGCTCCTTGATCCAAAGCAGCCGTGAACGCACCGCTGGCGTCTTCTTCGATGATGTCGACATCGACGATGGCGCCGCTACCGTAGCCGCTGGAGGTGAATACCAAACCGTCGTTTGTGCCATTAGCCTCGGCGGTCACGCCCGTGGCGTCGCTCACCGCGTTGATGCCGTTTACGAGCAACTCGAGCGAAGTGCCGGCCTCAAAGCTCAACACCTCTGCACCGGTGGAACCGGCCAGTTGGAGCACAACGTCCTGGTCGATACCATTTGTGGCGGCGGCCGAACCGACGCCCACGATGTTTAAAGCCGTCGGCTCCGTGTCGTTGGCGGCATTGTACGTCGTCGTGGTGGGCGATCCCGAGGCAAATGTCGCCGAGCCAATTTCAGCAATTGTCGCGATGGCTGCGCGAATGTCGTCTACCGCTACGCCAACCGAGTTGTCGATCTGAACGGTATAGCTGCCGCTACCATTGTCGACCACGTTGGTGCCGGTGCCCGAGAGGTTGACTTCGGAGAAGTCGATGTCGATGTCACCAGTTACGCCTACGGCGGTGACCAGGTCAATTGTGGAGGTCGTGACCACTTCGTCCACACCACCCGACAGCGAAGTGGTGGTGGTGGGTAACTCGTTGATCGCGGCGACGTCGTGAGCGTTGAATGTCGCACCAGCACCGGCGGTGATTGTTACCGAATCGACCTCAGAGATAGTCTCCAGAGCGGTTTCAATCTGCTCGATGGTCACACCACCGGCATTGTCGGTGTTGATCTGGGCAGTGTAGCCACTTGTGGCGTTGCCGATGATCTGCACGGCACCGGCACTCGCACCCAAGGAAGCTTCGACGAAGTCGATGTCGATCTCGCCATCGGTGCCTTCTGAGGCCAGGGCTTGGATGTCGATGGTCACAGCCGTGGTGGTCGCGTCGGTACCATCCACGGTCACGGTCAAAGCACCCGTGTTGGTATCGACACCCGCACCAGCACCACCCAGTACGAACGAGCCGTTGGTCAGCGTTGGGGTAGTGGTGGAACCGTTGACCGAGAATTCGCCCGAAGCGACGATCAAGTCGGCTAGGTCCTGGAAGGTCCGATCCGAAGTGTCGCCGCTGTTGATGTTCACGTTCAACTGGTTGGTCGACTCATCGTAATCGGCCGAATCGGCAGCAGCATTGCTCGTGAACACGATCGTCGGAGCCGTGCCCGAGGAGATCTCGGCGCCATCGGCGTCGGTGTCTTCCAAAGCCACCAGCGTGAGCGTTTCGGTGCCACCGCCAGCCAGAGCAGTGTCGGGCGTGACGCCAGTTTCGTCGGCAGCGATGGCGGTTGTACCAGGACCAGCTGTGCTACTGGTGAAGTCGCTGGCTGCGATGGAACCGGTGTAAGAAATGGTACCGACGTTACCCGTCGAGCCATTGTTGTTGATGGCGTTGATCACGTCGTCGACAGTGATCGCGTCGGCGTCGAAGGTCAGCGTTAGCGTGGTACCTGTAAGGTCAACAGTTACATCGTTACCAGCAGTGGCACTAGCCTGGTCGACGTCGACATTGATGGCGGTGATCGCACCGTTGCCAAGGGCGCCGTCAAAGGAGCCACCAGCCACTGCACCAATGGTAACCGATTCAGTTCCGATGGTGAAAGTACCCGAAGCCTGCGAAGTGAGGCCCAGCGTGGCAGTACCTTGACCAGTGTCGGCGGTAATCGCGGTGAACGAAACACCGGTGGCCGAAGCACCCACGCCTGCGGTGGTGACAACGTCGAAGTCGACGCTGGCGGTTGCGGTTGGCGTGACGTCCGGCAAGTTGTCGACGGCTACCGAAGCTTGCGTGGCAGCGGCCGTAACGTTGATCTCGACTCCCACTTCGCCAGTGGCACCCAGGTTGGCCTGGTCGATTTGCAGGTTCGACAGGCGGGTGAACTCAGCACCGGCGTCGGTGAGGAAGCTCAAGCTACCGTCGAGCAGACGGCGGCCTTGGAACGTAGTGGTTTGGGCGATGCGGTTCAACGCTTCCAAAGAAGAGTCGACCTGCAACTGGTTAGCAGCAATCTGCTCATCCGAGAGAGCACCGGCGTTGGCCGACTCGGTTACCAGACCGCGAATATCGTTCAGCAGCGAGGAGACCTGGCCCAGAGCACTGTCGGCCGTGGCGATCACCTGGTTGGCACGATCGGTGTTGCTGATCGCACGCTTGATGGAGGTGATGTCGCTACGCAGGTTTTCGCTAGCGATCAAACCGGCCGGGTCGTCCTTACCAGTGTTGATCCGAAGACCTGTGCTCAGGCGGGTAAGAGCTTGAGACAAGCTCGCGTTGGCCCGGTTCAGGTTATTGCGGCCGACGAGCGAGCTCACGTTGGTGTTAATTCGAGTCATTGCAAACACCCCTTAAACAAACAAAATTGTTCTGAAATATGACCGGACTGGACGTTGGATGGGGAGTGAACGCCCCGGCCTGTCTCTCTAGTCGGTATCGCAAGTCGGCCTACATGTCGGCTTGCTGTGCAACACTAGGTTGCGTTCAGTGCGTGTGTGGAGAAAAATGTCGACTTTTCTTCACATAGCTGTTAGCCGCCTCACGCACTTGCAATGCCACGGCCAGCGACGGTTCGGCACGACCTTACCGTCTACACAAAGCTATCGGCCTGACAATTTGGGGGCTTTACGCGGCATGCCCCTGTTTTCGATCTTTCATGTGCATGACCGATCGCGTAACCGGTACAAGCGTCACACCTTCGCGCGCGTGCTAGCAGGAGCGGATGCAGGTTGCGTAGAGAGCACCTACTGGCTGGCAAATGTCAGAGTCGCCAGCGGAAGATTGGCGTAAAACCTAGTTGAGAAGAGAGGTATTTGCCCTTGCGGCAACTTCAAGATCAGCGACCCATTTATATTTATATAGTGTTTATAGCCGACTATATAAATAGGTAGTAGCCGCAGTCCAAGAGGAGGCAGGAACCGCTACTACGGTTGCTTCGGCAGGCCTTCGGTATCTTCTGGCTTCATTTCTGCCGCTTTGCGGTTCTCTCGCTGGATGGCCTCGTACACCTCTTGTCGGTGTACCGGGATCTCGATGGGAGCTTCGATACCCAGCCGTACCTTGTCGCCTCGCACGTCGACAATGGTAACTACCACGTTGTCGCCGATAATAATGCTTTCGTCGCGCTGTCGTGATAGGACCAACATGTTGGAACTCCTTGGCGGTTGGCGGCCGCTTGCCTGCGGTGGCAGGTCTGCTGTCGTGTGAGGGCGGATGGTACGGGTCGAACACCCAAATCGTCGAATGCGGCTTCTGCAATCGCCAGTTGCCAAACTGGCGTTTGGCACGCGACGTCGCTTTCACTACTTATGGGTGTCTGTCATGCTTCTTCGGATGCCCGGCAACGAAAACTGCAATCACCCCTTTGAGGTAGGGATTATGCAGTGCCCACCGCCAAACACGAAGGAAGAATCGCTGCCCTCGATACAGCTGGCCTTCGCCGCGTGCGGCAAGTCCTAGGCGCTGCGACGCATGGGGATGGTGGCGCCCAGCACGTACTGCACTTCGTGATCGTTCTTGGCCACGACCTGACGTCCCCGATTGGTCGACAGATTGATCACAATCGGCGCCTTCAGGTTAAGTGTCAGCGTGTCCTGGTGACGATTGAGAATCGCCAGCACCTGCAACGCCTTGGAGGCCTCGGGGCCCAGCGGTGCGATGTCGCGGCTGCTGATGCGGACCTGGTAGTCTCGCACAAACCGCCGAGGGCTGACCACGGCCAGCGCCACTTCGGGCCGGTCGAGCGATTGAAGCCACGCCAGCGCGCTGTTCGAGTCGTCCGCCAGTAGTACCCACTCGCGACACATCTCCATTCCGATTAAGCCCTGCTCGAAACGCAGAACATCCGAAGGTTCGATCGGCACATTGCCAAAGCGGGTGGTCATCACGTACATCGCCTACTCCAAATACAGATGCGGGTAGCGGCATCAAGGTCCGCGCGCGGTCTACCGGCGCCTGCTAACACCATCGGCCGCTACAGCAGAACGAATCACAAAAATCGGCGCAGGTGGACCTGGGTAAAGTAGAAGTCGCCGCCTGCTAGCACCCCAGGTTCACGAGTTGGCATGGCACTAGATGAAGTTTAGCAGCGACATTTGCAGCATGTTGCCCGCCACTTGCAACGAAGCCTGCAGTGCGTACTGCCGTGCGGTGAAGTCGGAGATGGCTTCGGTCAGGTCGACATCGATCTCGTTCGACAGCGCACTGCGGAGCGCCACCTCTTCGTCTTCGTGACGATACTGCAGCGTTTCGAGGCTCTGCAGCCGTGCGCCCAATTCGCTGCGGGCGAAGTTCACTCGGTCCAGGTCGGTTTCGATCTGGTTGATCTCTCGCCCGATGGCAGTGTAGTTCTCGTCGACCAGGGCTTCGCGCAAGCGGAGCAGCGTGTTGAACACGCTATCGGTTTCCAACGTGTGTCGATCTTCGGATACCAGAGTTCCGGTGCTGCTTCGAGCTTCGCTCTCGCCTTCGGCGACGAATCCCAATAACTCAGCGGCGTTATAGGTTCCTTGTGAGCGGACTGTCAGGTCGTTGGGCAAGCCACTGATGTCGGTGAGTCGAATACCGTTTCCGTCAGGGGCCAGGTCGGCGGTAACAAGGGACGTATTGTCAGTATGGTTGTTAATCAAGTTGATGACATCGTCGACGGTGATTGCGCCGGTGAGATCGACAAAAAAGCTGGTGCCGTCGTTGTCGACGTTGGCAACGTCGTTGACGGTGATTTCGAGCCCTTCGTTAGTACTGCTGGCCCATTGGCCAAGTCCGTTAGGCACGCCCCCACCGCGGTTGAAGTCTTCCAGTAGCGTGGCTCCCGTCAACGTGCGGACGCCCAGTTGGGTGGCGGTCTGCCCGCCGGCCACTTCGCCGATCGTCAGGTCGGCGCCGCTTAGCCGCGAACGGATGTTGATGCCGGTGCCCGCCTCGTTGATCTCTACCTGCAGACCGAGATCGTCCTGGTTGAGGATGTTCAGCAATTCTTCGACCGTTTCGGCCGTGCTGATGTCGACGGTCACGCTCTGATCGCCATTGGTGACCATCAGGCCCGATGTCTGGTCGAGCACGTCGCCACTGCCTCCGGCAGTTACCGCCGTCGAGCTCAGCGCCACGACGCCGAGCCCCGCCGAGGTCGAAGAAGTCGAGTCGCGGTAGTCCACCTCGGCGCTAAACAGTCCGTTGGCCTCCGCGTTGATCGCGTCGACCACTTGGGCCGCTGTCGAAACGCCCGCCTCGATCGTTACCGTGAGTGTTCCGGCGACGTCATCATACGTGGCCAACTCGCTACCGGCGGTTGCACCGTCCAGGAACTGAATGGTCACGCCATTCAGCGGGT
Organism: Aeoliella sp.; assembly: GCF_965227375.1. Lineage (NCBI taxonomy): Bacteria > Pseudomonadati > Planctomycetota > Planctomycetia > Pirellulales > Lacipirellulaceae > Aeoliella > Aeoliella sp. The sequence continues at coordinate 4,061,907 of NZ_CBDDFX010000002.1, read as the reverse complement.
CGGTCCCGGCAGCGGCGCCGTTTTGCGTGGCCGTGACGAAGAAGTCGTTGTTATCGCCCGCGGAGGTGACCGAGGTCTGCGCCTTGGTGCCGAGCAGGTCCTCAAGACGCGTGGTCTTGAGTACCGCTGGCGTGACGTCGTCGCCGGTGAGCGTGGACTGAGGCGTCGAGCTGCGAATGCCCAGGTCGTGCGCCACACGACCCTCGCCCACTTCGCGAACGAACACGCCTTCGGCGCCAGTGGCCGTCGAAAGCTGCAGCCCGGTGCCGGTGACCTCGACCGTAATGTTGGAGCCTTCGGGCACGCCGCTTTGCAGGTAGCGAGCGACGTCGTCGATGGTGGCCGCGTTGGACAAGTCGACCACCGACGAGGTGGCCTGATTCGAAGCGTTGACGTAGAAAATCTCCACCGCCCCGGAACTGATTCCGGCGCCGCCATTGAGGTGCTGCACCTGGGTGTCGCGCGTGACCTGGGGATTCAGGTCGACCGACCCGAGCACCTGCTCGCTAATGCCGCCGAACACTTCGCTACCGGGGATGTTCGTTTCGTACAGAAAACCGACGTCGACAAAACTGCGGAGGTGGTCCTCGTTGCCGTTGTAGGAGATGAAGGTGTCGTCGTAGTCGTAGGGTTGCGATTGCGAACGCGATCCGGCGAACAGATACCTATCACGGAACTGGCTGTTGCCGATGTTGACCAGTTGCTCCATGGCGCGATCGATCAGGCGCACCACCGACAGCCGCTCTTCCTCGGTGGTCAACGTGGAATCGACCGCCAGGGCTTCGGATTTGATACTGTTCAGGATATTGGAGACTTCGTTGACGGACTTTTCCGCTTCGCTCAGGAACAGCACGCTGTCCCGCAAGCTCGTCTGGGTTTGTAGCTTGCGTTCCAGGATCCGTTGCAGGTTCATTGCTCGCAGCGAGGCGGGAGCGTCGTCGCTCGGCGAGATGATCCGCCGCCCCGTGGATATCTGCGTCTGAGCGCGCAGCAGGTCCAACTGATCCGACTGGACCTGTTGAGTGATACGGCGCGTCGCCAGCAGGTCACTCACCCGCGTCGTCGGTATGGGAAGAATTGCCATTGATCAGCGATGAAATTGAACTGTGAAATTCTCAATTCCGACGAGCCGTAGCTCGTCGGCTATTTGGCCCATGTAGGGTCCACTTACTCACATACTCACATACTCACATACTCACCTACTCAGCTACCTACAAATTCACCAGCGTGTCGAGCAACTCGGAGATGGTCTGGATGTACCGCGCGGAAGCCTGGTAGCTTCGTTGCAGCGAGATCATTTTCACCGCCTCTTCGTCGATATTCACCGCACTGAGCGCCTGCAACTCGCCTTCCAAGGTCGCCTCGAAGGTTCTGAAACCTTCGGCGACAGATTGGGCAGCGGCGGAGCCTTGCGCGATGCCGTTGGCCAGCTGACTGTACTTATCGGACAAACTGGCCCCGCCCAACGAGTCGAGCGATCGAGTATAGAACTCCACCAGACGTTCGGTGTTCTGGGCGTCTTCGCCAATTCCTCCCAGGCTGGCGGCGAACAGCTTGGCGTTGTCGATGCCGTCGAGCTGTTGGTTGACGCCCATCGTAGCGGCGGACGTACCAGTGAAGAACGTGTTGATTCCCAACGCTGCTAGCACGCCGCTGGTATCGCCGGAGAAGGCGAACTCGGTGTTCTGCGCATCGCTAGCAATGGTCAGCCCGCCGCTTGGTGTGATCGAAGCGCTGATGCCGGCCACGGCGGAGATATCAGCCGCGAGGTCCTCCAGGGACGTATCGTCGTCCAGCCCGTTGAGGTCGACCCGAATGGTCTTCGTGACCACCGCGGTCGTGTTCGTATTGCGAACCAGGATGTCGAACGCACCGTTGACCGGCGTGAAAGACAGCCCTGCCTCATCGAGTGCCGCCGAGGTGCTCAGCACCGAGTCGACGCTGGTAACGCTGCTGAATCCTTCCAGGCCTTGGCCTTGCGAGTACAGCTTGTTGAACTCGAACGCCAGCGTGCCGGCCAGCTCGTCGAGGTCGGAGAGCACGCCGCCGGTGATCTCGTCGCGCGCGGCGTACAGCCCGCGCAGCTCGCCGGCGCTCACGTCCAGTTCCGAGTTGGTATTGGAAAAACGAATGGTCGAAGTGTTTCGCCCAGCGGTGGTTCCATCGTCGGCGTACACCTCGCGGCGCACGGCGTCGGTCACGAGGAACTCGCCCCCGATCGTCACGGTGAGCGATCCCGTGGGCTGCTCGACCACTCGAATGTCGGCCACTTCGGCGAGGGCGGCCACGGCGTTGTCGCGTTGGGTGCGCAGCCCCCCAGCGTCGCTACCCGAGACGCCGCCCCCTTCGATGGCGACAATCTCGAGGTTGAGCTTGCGAATCTCCTCAGATAGATGGTTAATCTCGCCCGCCACCTCGTTCACACGCACGTCGAGTCGTTCGTGCAGGTCTTCGGCCCGCGATGCAAAGCGATTAAAGTCGCGCACGAGGTTCTGCCCCGCAAGCACCGCCAGGTTGCGGTAGGAAAGGTCGTCCGGCACGGTGAGTACCTCGGAGACCGCTCCAAAGAAGTTGGTGAACGAAGTGCTGAGGTCGGAGTCGGACAGTTCGCCGATAATCTGCTCGAGATCGGCGTAGGCTTTCTCCTGCACCTCGGCGTTCGATCGATCGCTGCCCGAGTTGCGAAGTCGTTCCTGCAGGAACTTGTCGACCTTCTGGACAATACCCTCGACCACCACGCCCAGGCCGAGCACCAACTCGCCCTTCTTCTGCACCGGCGCGGGGGCGTACACCACCTCTTCGCGGATGAACCCCGGCGTATTGGCGTTGGCAATGTTGTTGCCCACCACATGCAACCCCACCTGCATCGCTTGCAGGGTGTTGCTGGCCATTTGTAGGGAACCGAAGAGCGACATGGTTGTGGGTTAGTAAGGAGTAAGGAGTAGGTGAGTAAGGAAGTAAGGGAGTAAGGGAGTAAGGGAGTATGGGAGTATGGGAGTAGCCCGATAGCCGACGAGCTACGCCTCGTCGGATGGCTTGTCGTTGTTCGTCTCTTGAGTTTCCATCACGCTTCTTGATCGACCAGCGCCCCGCTGCTATTGGCGTGGGCGCTCGAGCCATAGGTCGGTTTCATGCGTCCGCCAGTGGCGATGATCTCGATCATCTGCGACAAGTGAATCAACGTTCGCTGCACCACCACCCAGTTGGTCAGGCTGTGATGCTGTAATAATCGGCTTTGCTTGCGGGCTTGCTCGACAGAGGTTTCCAACGCGCCGCGTTCGCTCGCTGGCAATGCTTGCGTAAGCGAGCTAACGCTGCCGGCGGGCAACCCTTCGTTGCGGGCTTCGCTTAGCAGTTGTTCGCGCTCCGCGTGGCACTGCTCGAGCCGCGCTACCAGTTCCGCCTCGCGGGTGGTGAATGCTTCAAGCTGATCGTACTGGCCGGCAGCCAGCGAGTCGCGTTTCTCGCCCAACAGCGCCAGCAGGTCGCCCTGCACGGTGGATAGCTTGGTGAGCAACTCTCCGATGCGCACCTCCCAATTGGTGGTGGAGGAGGTTGTCGGCTGCATGGTGGCTTGTTCAGACATACCGGCGGCTGGTGTGAAAAGTTGCATAAGTAGGTCGCTCGCCGATTCGCACCGGCGGCCGTGTTGATTAGTAGCGTCGTAGTCCGTTCAAATCTTCGAGTGATGCAGCCTGGGCAGCCTCGCGTGCTTCGCGAAGCACGCGGGCGTGCTCGGGGAATTGATGTTCGAAGATCGGTTCAGCAAACCGGTCGCCCGACTGCTGGGCAAATTCCTGAGCGAGTTGCTGGTCTAGCTGGCTTTGAAAAACCTCTTCGCCGCGACCGCCGTGAAAGTAGGCGGGCTTTTCGACCGTCGACCGCATCGACTTCATCATCTGGCCGAAGAACGTCTCGCCGACGAACTTCGTGAAGGCATCGTGCACCTGCTGGGCGTTTTCCACCGACTTCGAGGTGCTCGCCGAGCGCAGCGACTCCGCAGCTGCCGGCACCTGGGGCAGTTCGTAACTGGCGTGAGTGGAGGGGGTGGCGATTTGCACGGCGGAGGTTCCTTGGATGGCGACCGGTGGAGTCGGCTACTCGATAATCAGCTTGCCGTGCAGCTTGCCTGCCACGGCGATCCGTTGAATGATCTCGATGACGTCTTCCTCGCTGACTTTCAGCATGTTGAGCTGAGTGACCAGCCGCTGCAAACTGGGATTCACCGAATTGCTGTCGACCAGTTGGGTGAACTCGACGGCCGTGCCCGCTTCGACCACGATGTTGTTGTGCACCACGACCACGTCGCCAATGCGGACGTCGCCGCTGATGACCACGGTGCCGGTACGCTTGTTGATCACCACGCGGGCTTCGGCGTCTTCTTCGCTGATCTTCTTTTCCAACAGTTCATAGGCGAACTGCACGGGTTGGCTCAGATAGGTCTCAGGGACGCGGACCTCGATGTTCGTGGCGTCGATGGCTCGCACAAACTGATCGTCGTAGCCATCGTTGGTGGCTGCCAATTCGGCATTCGAGGTGTAGTAGCCTGAGTAGTCCTCGCGGATTCGCGTGGCAATGTTGGCGGCCGTGTGAAAGCTGGCGTGATTGCGGTCGAGCACCAGGGTGATGTACTTCGCACCGTTGCGCTCCAGGTAGAACGGCGTGCGTACGTCCTCTTCCATTTGGCAGCCATTGTGAACGAAGCCCACCGTGGGAACGTCCACGTTCTCGACGTGGATCGAACCCGAGCAAAGCGCAAAAACCTGTCCGTCCTTAGGGTTGGGACCCTGCAATGCGGCGAACGCCAACTGGCCGCCATACAGGCTCTTGCCGTTGAGGGCCGAAACGGTGCAATCGAGTTTCTCACCGCGACGTGCCCCGGTAGCCGGCACCGTGGCCCGCACGATCACCAGCGAGGCGTTCTTGATCTTCTTCAGTTCGTTGATCGCCCGGTCGTCCAGGTAACCGCTGGCGGAGTCCACCGGGCTGCCGAGCAACTCCATCACCCGGGCGATGGCCTCCATCGTGGCGCGGTCGCCGGCTTCGCCCGTGCCGTTGAGTCCCACCACCAGCCCGAGGCCGGTGAGCATGTTCTCTTCCTGGCCCTTCAGGCGGCAGATGTTCCGCAGTTCCGTCTCGGCCATCGAAGTCGTGGCGAACGACAGCGACAGCACGCTGACAAACAGCAAAAGCGTTCGGTGGTAAAGTCGAGGGAAGGCCATCCTGGGGACTCACTCGTGATGGAAGGAATTGCGGAAGACTGAAAAACAAAAGCAACGAACGGTTTAAAACGGCTTGTACTTACCATACAAGCGGCTGAGCCAGCCACGATTCGTGCCGTCGCGCACTTGGCCCATCTCACGCTTGTCGATCGCCAGTTCGGCGATGGCGTCGCTGCGGACCGTACGGTCGGGATTCACAAACTGGCGAGCGACCACGCCGCGGAGCGACTGCATCCAAACTTCTTCGTTGTTGCGGACCTGACGGTGGGCTTCGATCACCAGGTCGCCGTTGGGGCGAATGTCGACTACGGTGGCGGCGATTTTGAACGTCAACGAATCTTCGAGTTCCAACTCGGTTTGCGCGCGAGTTTGGCTGTTCAGTCTGCCGGAGATGGTTGGATCGCCTCGCGACTGGGGAGCAGCGAAGATGTCACGGCCATCCCATCCAATCCAGTCCAACAGGGCGGCGTTGTAGTTCGAGGTTTTTCGGCTCTGGGCAGACCCGTCGCTGTACATCGCGGTGCGGTAGTCGACGATCACGATGATCTTGTCGTTCTTTCGCACCTCGCGCTGAGCTTCGGGGGGCACCGGCTGAAACAGGAACGAGGCGGTTTCGAGCGACAATGGGCCAGCGGGAAGCAGGCTGCCGTCGTCGGCTTTCACATTGGCCTGGTTGCTCAGCAAGCTGCCTTCCTGCGCCGCAATCGTCCCCGACAGCGCCAGCATTAGCAGCGGCGTCGCCAGCAGCGTCAGGACAGTAGTTGTGGAGAGTTTGGTCATGGTACGATCGAAGGTGTTAGCGTGGAAACGATAAGTATGGATGGCCTAGCGGAAGCTCGTGGCGGAACGTTGCTTGCCGCTTTGCGGTGTGGCGAGCGTGCTGCCCAGTGTGGCCAGTTGACCGGGACCCACCACGCGGGCGACCAGTCGCTCGCGGGAATCGAGCAGTTGCACTTCGGTCACTTCGCCTTGGCGGGCATCCGACAGGGCTTTCACTTGGCGGCGAATCGAGATCCCGCCGCTAGCCGAGACAACCTCGACGATCTCGTTGCGGGAGATCATCAGCGGCGGCAGGCACATTTCATCCGTCACCACATCGCCCTCGCGAATCGCCCGGGCGGCTTCGTGGCCCAAGGCTTCCTCCAGCGAGTAGATCATGGTGTGATTGGACGAAACGCGAGCGTCATGCGGAGGAGTTTCGATGGCCACGTCGGCGGCTGTGATCAACTGACCGCGAGCCAGCGGCCGCTTGGCGACGAGTACGGGGGTTTGATCGTACACGGTTACGTTGAGGGGCAACTTCAGCGTTCCCTTCTCGCTGTCGAACGAAAGCTCGAGCAACTGCCGACCGAACCAAGGGCTGCGGCCACCACTGGCCACGACTTCGCCCTGCTGCTTGGCGAGCAACTCGCCGTGGCGACGAGGCAACTTGAACTCGACGTCCACCAGGCCGATCTTACCAGTTTGATCCTCCAGGTACCGCACCACAGCGTCGCGTACCTGATCGGTGAATTGGTCCTGCTGCTCGGCCGAAAGGAACAACGGGTCGCGGCGAGTGGCGGTCGGAACTGCATCCAGCGGACCTACCGTCGATGGCACGCGAAAGCCCATCGAGTTGCTCGCGATTGGGCTCGGTTCGGCTGTGGGCTGATCGACCTCGGCCTGCTCGCTCCGAGGCTTGTCGTCCCAGCCGATGGCCACGCGCGGCGCGCCGTAGACATTCAGGGCAGTGGCTGCGTAGCCTCGGCTCTTGAGCACTTCGCGAACCTGCTCGGTTGTTACAAAACGCTTCTCTCCAACTGGTGGGGCCACCCACAGCGGCACCAGTGCCAGACGCTGCTGCTGGGCCTCGCTGGCGCCGCGGATGTCGGCGATGTCGCCCAGCGAGATGACCGACTTAACCGGCGTCACCTTTTCGCGGAGCACGATGTCGGCTGCAAGCGCGCGGCTGCCATCGACCATCATCGCGATGAAGGTTGCCAGGGCGATCAACTTGGTTGTCAGTTGGAGATTCACGATACCGCTTCAGGAGTTAGAGTTTGCTGGGGGGACTATCGACGAATGTTGGCCACGACCTGCATGATCTGGTCGCCCGCCTGGACCACCTGGCTGTTTAGCTCGAAGGCTCGTTGGGTGGTGATCAGGTCGATCAGTTCGGTGACCGGCTCGACATTCGAGGCCTCGAGGAAGCCTTGGCGAAGCTGCCCGTAGCCAGGGTCGCCGGGATTGCCGATCTGCTCATCTCCAGAGGCAACCGTCTTGCTGTACAGATTGTCGCCCAGCTTCATCAGGCCTTCGGGGTTGATGAACGTAGCGATTTGAATCTGCTCGCCCTGCTGCAACTCGGTGGTGCCAGCGGTGCGATACTGCACGACTCCGTCGCTGGAAATCAGAATCTCGACCGCATCGGGCGGGATGTTGATCGAGGGTTGGATGCGATAGCCGGTGTTGGCTGAACCAAGCACCAGTTCGCCATCGGCGTTCACGTTGAAATTCCCCGCCCGAGTGTAGAACGGGTCGCCGCCATTGGGGTTCTGTACCTGGAAGAAGCCGGCGCCTTCGATGGCGACATCCAGTGGTTTCTCGGTGGTTTGAAACGCTCCTTGGACTTGGTTGCTTTGGGTGCTGGAGACGCGAACGCCCAGACCCACCTCAATACCGGTTGGAGCGCGGCTGCCGTCGGCGTTCTCCGCACCGGGTGCACGAATCTGCCGGTAGAAGAGGTCTTCGAAGTTCGCCCGATCTCTCTTGAAAGCGGTCGTGTTGACGTTGGCCATGTTGTTGGCAATCACGTCGAGCTTGGTCTCGAGCGCTTCCATGCCAGTGGCGGCCGTGTAGAGGGTTTGAACACTCATGATTCGTTAGGGGGTGAGGAGTTTGGTGTGCGATAGATTGGATTGGTCACTACGCCTGCAGCACTCGGCCGATTAAGTTGCCGGACATGCTGTCTTGGCTTTGAATGATGCGAACGTTGGCCTCAAAGGCGCGTTGGGTTTCGATCATGTCGGTCATTTGGCGAACCGACTGGGTGCCGGACATCTCGAGGACCCCGGAGCGAATCTCTCGCCGGCCGATTTCCATTTGATTGACCGGCGCGAGCGGCTGAAACAGGTTGTTGCCCACTTTCACCAGGTCGCCGAGCGACTGGGGCGCCACGATGCCAATGGGCACCTGAGAACCCTCTTGCGACAGGATGCCGGTCGCCGAAATCTCGTAGGGAAGCTGCGGGTCGATCGTGATTTCGCTGCCGCCGCTGTCGAGCACTAGCATGCCGTTCTGCGTGACCAGGCGATTCTGGCTATCGATCGAGAAGTTGCCCGCCCGCGTAAGCAGTCGCTGACCGCCTTGGTCCTGTACCTCGAAGAAGCCCTCGCCAATCACGGCCATGTCCAACGCGGCGCCTGTAGTTTGGAGCCGGCCGGCAGTGAAGTCGGTGGTGGTGTCGAACACGTTCACGCCGCCGCCGACGTTATCGTCGGAGCGATCGCCTTCGTAGGCGTCGCCCTGCTGGATGGCTTCTGACAGGCGCGACTGGAAGCTCGCCACGTCGGGCTTGAAGCCCACCGTGTTGACGTTGGCCAGGTTATTGGCGATCACCTCCAGCCGTTGCTGCTGGACTTGGGCGCCTTCGGCCGACATGTACATTCCGTATGGCATGACTATCTACACTGCTAGCGTCATGCCCCCCTTTGGACGTGCCACGCCTGTTAAGCAGCCGGCGTGCCAAACGGAAGAAGAGTTTTTGAGAATCGTCGTAAGTGGCGAATTGCCAAGAGAAAACGACAAACAGCCGCACTTGCTAGACGTGCTAGCTCACGCCCGCAGCCAGCACGGCGATCGGCAGTGGTTGCCGATCTCGGCAGAGTTACGTCGGCAAAATGTGCCGCTTGCGTTGCTATGAGCGAGTCGCTACCACATGCCCGGCAGTACCCGCCAAGTGTGCTGCATGTACTCCGCGTAGCCGGGAAGCTCGGCGCGGAGCAGTCGCTCTTCCTTCGAGATCCGCAACACGAGGCCAGCGGTTGCCACCGAGGCGCAAACTCCCGCCACCGGCGAGGCGAGCAGCAGAGGCAAGCCGACGAGCATCAGCAGGGTGCCAAGGTACATCGGATGCCGCACCCGGCGGTACAGGCCGGTGTCGATCAATTGATGCTCTGGTGCGAGTTCGACGAACGGCGAAAACCCACCGGCGAGTTGATAGTGGCACACCACGCGAACCGCTACACCGGCGGCAGCCAAGGAGGCACCGATGAGAACCATCGGCCATCCTGGATGGGTGGGGCGCGACCAGTGTTCGGCGATGCCGAGCGTGATCAACAACCAGTACGGGATGTTCACTGCGTAGAACGTCCACTCCGGTTGACGCCGTCGGGTGTCGGTGCCGGTACGGACCATGGCCGCCTTCTCGGCCAGACCTTGCGCCAGCGGAATGGCCACAGCCAGCACCGTAGGCAGATCGGACATCGCAGCGTCCCGCTGAAAATGCAACGAGCCTCGACCCGGTCGGGACGAGGCTCGTGTGCGAAGCGTTTATCGATACCAGTGCAGAAGCGACTACTCGGTCTCTTCCTCCGTCTCTGGTTCCTTCTCCAAGTCTTCCAGTTCGCCACCCGGGAATTTCTTCTCTTCAATCAGCTCATCGTAGGTGGCCGAATCCTCGTCGTCGGAATCCGACTTCATCTTGCCGATTTCCTTCAGGGCTTCGACGATCTTGTCGGTGTCCTTCTTGTCGTCCTTGCCGATTTTGCCGATGAAGTGCTTGCCATACTCGTTATGGTTTTGCTTCTTCTTGCCTTGATGGCAAACCAGGCAGCGGTACTTCCCTTTGGCCACGAGCTTCTGGTATTCCTTCATCTCCTCCGACTCGTCTGAGTCGTCGATGTACATCTTCACCCACTCTTTGTGGAATTCGACGAATGCGCTGGCCTGTTTGGTGGCCATCGTCGCTAGACACATCAGCAGCATAGTCAGACAGAGTCGTCGCATAGATGTTACCTCTTGGGAATCAGGGGTGGGCAGCCGCCCGATGGGCGGCCGTTGGGGTGGGATCTTTCGATGATAACTCGTAATGGGGATGACAGGAGTCGAACCTGCACTCCCGGAGGAACTGGAACCTAAATCCAGCGCGTCTGCCAATTCCGCCACATCCCCTCACGAGTTTTGCGCACGTGTAATATCCTAGTCCACTTGGCCGGCAAAGCAATTGCCCTGCCTTAGGACCTGGTGTGGACGCTCCAAGTTCGCCTTAAACTACAACGGTTTTGCCGGGTACGGGGATCGGGTAGTTGCCCGTGGAGTCGGGCACCACCGGTGGGGTGGCGTCCCACGAGTACTCGGCCGGCGACAGGTCGATCTGGGAATTGGTAGCGTCTTCCCAGGTGACCACCTTGCCGGAGTAAGTCGCCATCCGCCCCAGGATGGAGGTCATGGTGCTGGTGGCGCCATACTCGGCTTCGTTAATGGGATTGCCGCTGCGAATGCTGGCGAACAGGTCGTCGTGCTCCTGTTGGTAGGGGTTCACGCGGCGACCCTTGTAGCGCCAGTTCGTCTTGCCGTCGGTGCCGGTGAGTTGGCCGCGGCCAACGTGCGACGAACCTTTCGGGCCGTGGACATACTCTTCGACTTGGTTCCAGCACCCACCAATGTGGCGGCAGCAACTCAGCATGGTGCTGCCGTCCGGGTAGGTGAACTCGACCATGTGGTGATCGAAGATCTGGCCATAATCCTTGCCGGTGCGAACTTCGCGTCCGCCCATGCCTTGTGCCTTAGCGGGCACCATGTCTTTCACCCAGTTGCTTACATCCAGGTTGTGGATGTGCTGTTCGACGATGTGGTCGCCGCAGATCCAGGTGAAGTAGTACCAGTTTCGCATCTGGTACTGCATCTCGGTTTCGTTGCTCTCACGGCCTTTGACCCACACGCCGGCGCCATTCCAGTAGACGCGAGTCAGGCCGATGTCGCCCAGTTCGCCATCTTGAATACGCTGGACCGTTTCGATGTACAGCGGATCGTGCCGCCGTTGCAGGCCGACGCCCACGCCCAGGCCCTTGGCCTTGGAAAGTTCCGCGGCGGCCAGCACCTTGCGAATGCCTGGCGCGTCGACGGCCACGGGCTTCTCCATAAACACGTGCTTGCCCGCCTTCACGGCCGCCTCGAAGTGCATCGGACGGAAGCCGGGTGGGGTGGTCAGCAGCACCATGTCGACGTCCGAGTCGATCACCTTCTGGTAGGCGTCGAAGCCCACGAACTTGCGCTCTTCGGGAACGTCGACCTGTGCGGAGAGTTCCTTCAGGCTGCGATCGTTCATGCACCCGTCGATGCGATTGCGGAACGCGTCGGCAACGGCCACCAGCTTCACGTTCTCCGAGGTGCGGAGTGCTTGCGTCACGGCTTGCGTGCCACGTCCGCCGGTGCCAATCAACCCGATACGAATTGTCTCGTCGCCGAAGGGGTGCGCGGCGCCGACAATTTTGCTTGCGCCTAGAGCAAGGCCTGCGGCGGCGAGCGATGTGCCGGCCATGAATTTGCGACGATCGGTCCCGGAGTTCGCTGGCGTGCTGTTCGGCTTGGACATAGGGAGGGGCCTGTATGGTGGTGATTGAAGATGGAAAGCCACGAAGCGGGGGCTATCGTGGGATGCTAACCGAGGGTGACCTTGGGCCAAGGGAGGTAGGCTGGCAGGTGGGAATCTCCGATCGGCGGCGGTCGCGCACCGACCAGTCGATTTGAGGCACATTCTAGCCGAATGGCCCATAAGACGCAAATATTCGCGATCCAAGGACCTTCGGGTCTGGAACCTGGCCGCTACAGATAGACCCGGCGATTGTAGATGTACCACTCGAAAAGCAGTACGCCCACGGCCACCAACAGCAGCGGCCGCCACAGGTCTTTTCGAGCGGGTCGGGCGGACTCGGCCGCAACTTCCACGTGCCCGATGTGCAAACTGGCCGCCGACTCGACGTTGTCGTCCGGATTGTCGTCCGGCGCAGTGGCAATCCGCACATCGCTTTCCTGGCCATCGAACAGATTGACCGTAAACCGGTTCTCCACCTGCTCGCCGTCCAGAATCTCGTAGTAGCCTGGCTGGTCGGTGTCGTGGAACAGATACGATCCGTCGGCGTTTCGCTTGATGACTTCCTTGATCCCATTCGGCCCAGTGACGGTCAGTTGTTTGGCCAGCGACTTGGTCCGCAGCTCTAGCGAGCGGCCCGGCAGGTTGGTGCGGTAGAGCCCGTCCTGACGCTGCCCGACAAAGTAACTCAGTGTGTTCAAGAGGAACGTGGGGAAACTGTAGCGTCGATACCAGTTGGTGTTGGGGTACTCGCCGCCGTCTTGGAAGATCGAAACCTCGAACCCTAGCACGGCGTCTTCGAAGCCTTCCCTTGGAGCAATCGATACGATCGGGCCATTGGTCGACTCAACCAGCACCTGGCCGCCCAGCGCCGGCGGCACGATATTGCTGGCACGGATGTAGATGTCGCCCAACTCCACGTAGGCCATAAGCGGATGTTCGCGCGCCTGATCGATGATCTGCGGGTTGTTCACGCGGGAGATTTCGACAACGTCTCCTTCGGCGTCTCCAGCAGCCTCGTCGCCTTCAGGCGCCTCTTCCTCTCCCGCGCCAGTGGCTTCTGTTTCGTCGGTCTCTTCTTCGCTCGCCGCTTCCGGTTGGGCGGTGGTTCGCCAATCGAGTGGCAAGGTGCCGATGAACAGCGTGTTCGATCTGGGCATGCGTTTCTCAGGCGCGCATTGATCATAGATAATTAAATCGTAGGCGCCGTTGTCCGCGAGCTCTTGATGTTCCTTGGTGGTTAGCACTTCCGGATTGGCAATCTCCACTTCGGCATAGCGGCGAATGCGCTCGGTGGCCAGCGCGGTGGTCAGTAGGCGGTTGCCCGGCGTCACCAGCAACACGCGACCGGTGCCCGAGTCGTTCACCGCCGCGTAGGCGTGATTGTCCACGGCCAGGGCGTCGCCGACCGCGGTGAGTGCGGAGCTGGCGAGCTTGGCTTCGAGCTTGCCCGACGAGACGCCGATCAGCGAGAAGGTCACGCCGCGGGCCTCGCCTGCGGGAATCTCCACTTCCTGGGCGTCGAGAAACTGGCCATTGTGCGAAAGTTCGACCACTGCCTTCTGAGGGTCGGCCGAGTAGTTACTCACCTGGGCAAACGCCTGTCGCTCGTCGCCGCGGTTCTCGTTCCGGCGAGTGCTGAAAGCAGTGATCGCCAGGTTGCCCGATTCGCTCTTCCCCAAGGGAATGAAGAACTGCGGCTCGAGGTTGCCCAGCGAAAAGTCCTTCACGTCCTGGAAACGCCCGTCGCTAAAGATGTACAGCGTAGTTTTCTCGCCCGTGCCGACATCGATCGCCACGTTCGACTCGGCCTCGACCACCTGCCCAGGGTTTGCCAGCCCGTCGGCCAGTTGCAGCGCACCCAGCAGATTGGTGGTGTTGGCGGTAAGCTCGATTTTCTCCACCGCCTCGCGGAGCTTGCGGCGGTTGGACGTGAAGTTCTGCACCACCCGGGCTTCGTCGTTAAAGCTGATGACCATGGCGAGCATGTCAGAGTCCATCTGCTCGACCAGTTGAATCACATGCTTCTTGGCTTCGGCTAAGCGGTTTTCGGTCTCGACGTCGGTCGCGCCCATGCTGGCCGAATTGTCGATAGCAAAGATAATCCGCTGCCCCTCAAGCCGATCGCCTTTCCACCCGGGTCGCAACAGCGCCAGGATCGCCAGCCCCAAAAGCAGCAACTGCAAGAACAGCAACAAGCTCTGCCGCAGCTTCTGCCATAGGCTGTTAACATGCAAATCCTCGATGCTCTTCCGCCACAGATAGGTGCTCGGCACTTCAATCGGCTCTCGCTTGAGCTTCAAGAAGTACAGCGCCAAAATCGCCAGCGGCAACAGGGCCATCAGTGCCCATAAGCCGTAAGGTTCGAGTGCGTTGCGGAACAGGGACATGTTGCCGAGTGGTTAGCAGTAGGCTAGTAGGCCGTAACAAGCTTAGCGCCGTTACGGCACATAGATGCATTTCACGTATTCAATCGCGTTCGCAGGTCGTCGACCGCCGACTTCCAACTCTCGTAGTTGTCGGATTCTTCCCACAGTTCGTTCATCTCCGAATCGGCCGCCAAGATACGATCGAGCACGAGATTGGCCTTGGAAACCAAATCTGCCGGAACCGATTGAGGGTGCGCCTTCACCCAGTCGTTCACCGTAGGGTAGGCTTCGTACTTGGTAATAGGATTCCCTTTCAATGCCGCCAGTACCTCACAGGCGGCGATTGCAAACGCAGCCTCGTCGCTGTCGAGGTAATCTTCTTCGAAGACTCCCTCGAAAGCAGCGCTGACGACACTCAAGTCCTCAGCGTCTTCCAGGTCGCATGCCCAGTCGCAAGCGGCATCGTTCTCAAACGATCCCATTCCCCAAGCACCCATTGTCCGTTCCTTGATTGCGTGGTTGTTCGCCGTAACGGCGCTATGCTTGTTACGGCCTACATCTACATCTCTACCGAATCAGTCCTCGACGTCTCAAGTAGTTACTCATCAAGTCCTTCACCGGCAATTGATTGTGGGCTAGCAGGTAGTGCATGCCGCGGCGGCTACAGAAGTCTTGCGCGCCGCGTGTGAATGCGTCGAGTGTCTTCTTGTAGCGGGCCAACAGCGGTGCGCTCACGGTGATTTCGGCAGCGTCCTGGTCTTCGCAGTCTACGAGCTTCAGGTCACCCTTCACGTCAGGGTCGATCTCTTCCTGGCTCAGCACGTGCATCACGTACACGTCCACTCGGCGGGCGACCAGATAACGCAGGGCCGCTTCGTAGCCTTCCTTGTCCATCAGGTCGGTAATCAGTACGACGATTCCTTTGCCTTGATTCCGCAGGCAGAAGCGTTTCACCCCGTCGACCAGCGAAACGGTCTCGTTGGGCTCCATGGCGTTGAGCGTATCGAGCATCCGCCACACGCTACGGCGACCGCGGAGCACGGGGCCGCGTTGGTGGACGGATTGTCCCAGCGATTCGATCACCACGCGGTCGCTGCGAATCAGGCCGATGAATCCCAGCGCGGCCGCCAGTTGTTTGGCGTACTGCAATTTGGTGGGATCGCCGAAGCCCATCGACGGGCTGGAGTCGATCAGCGTGAAGAAGTGCAAGTCTTCTTCTTCGAGGAACAGCTTGACGATCAGCTTGTCGAGCCGGGCGTAGAGGTTCCAGTCGAGCGTGCGCAGGTCGTCGCCGGCCACGTAGTTGCGAAAGTCGGCGAATTCGACGCTCTGCCCCTTCCGTTTACTCTTGCGCTCGCCCTTCATCCGGCCGCGAAAGATTTTTCGTGAAACTAGTTCCATCCGCTCCAACTGGCTCATGAGCTGCGGATCGAGCAGAGATTGCACGTCGGCGGTTGGCATATCGATTCAATGTTCCCAAACGGCGGGCGCTGCTGTGGCAGCTTCCGGCAAAGTTATCCTACCAACCAAACAATCGCGGTGAGCACCACCAGAAGCCAACCAACCCATAGTATCAAGCCCGCCGCCGACTTCCGCTGGAGTGCCGCCGGGTTGTCGGCCACCAGCTTGTCGATGTAGTCTTCGGACGTGGCCGACGCGAATGGGTTAACGATGGGTTCTTCTTCGTGTTCCATGGCTTGCTCGACGTGGAGTTAACCAAGGATACCGCGGCGAGCGCGGAACCGCAAATCGGGCGGCGGCGATTGAGAGGCTGCCAAGGTAGTATGGCCGCCTCGGCCGTACACACAGAGGCGCCAAGGGCAAGAGAAGAGGTACAGCCGCACGCGGCCATACTACAGAATGAATCGCTTACGCGGCGGCCTGATTGGCCGATTTCACGCGACCTTCCACCAGGTGGACAGTTCGGTCGGCGCCGGCAGCGATGTTGGGGTCGTGCGTGACCATCACGATCGTGAGGCCGCGCTCGGTATTGAGCCGGCGAAGCACGTCGAGGATCTCCTCGCCGGTCTGGCGGTCGAGGTTGCCAGTCGGCTCGTCGGCCAGCAGCAGTTGCGGTTCGGCGATCAGCGCCCTGGCGATGGCCGTCCGCTGCATCTCGCCGCCCGACAGCTCGCGCGGCTTGTGGTTCAAACGGTGGCCGAGCCCGACGGTTTCCAAAAGCTCCTTGGCCCGTTCTTGGTACTCGCGGCGCTTCGACCAGTAGCTCCACACCGAGTGCCGAATCATCACTGGCGAGAGCACGTTCTCGATCGTCGTAAGCTCAGGCAGCAGGTGGTAGAATTGGAAGATCAACCCGATGTGACGGTTGCGCAGCAAATCGCGTCCCGCAGCGCCGAGGTTGTCGGTGCGCCGACCATCGAAGTAGATCTCGCCTGCGTCAGGCTTGTCGAGCGTTCCCAACAGGTGCAGCAGCGTGCTCTTGCCGCTTCCACTCTGTCCGACGATAGAGACCAGTTCTCCGCGCGCTACATTGAAGTCGACGCCCTTGAGAACAGGCACTGCGACTTCTCCCTTGCGGTAGACTTTTTTGACGCCGCGGGCGGAGAGTAGCGACTCGTAGGTGGCGGTCGACATGATGTTCGTTAGGTTGCAGGAATTGATTTTAAGTAACCGCTGGCGGCTTGGCGCGTGACTCGCTTACTCGAACCGTAGCGCCTGAACCGGATGCATCCGCGCGGCGCGTATGGCTGGCATCACGCTGGCGAGCACCGCAATGAGCATCGCGCCCAGCGCGATCCAGCCGACGGTGAAGGGTTCGACAATGGTCGGAATCTTGTACAGGTAGTACACCGCCGGATCGAACACCGGCGTGCCGGTCACTCGTCCGAGTAAGTCGGCGATCTCGTTGATGTACTTCACGAACAACAGTCCGCCGATGATGCCCAAGCCAGCGCCGACAATGCCGAGGCTGAAGCCGTAGGTTAGAAAGATGCCCATCACGCCTTCGCTCGACGCGCCAAGGCTCTTCAGGATGCCAATGTCCCGCGTCTTCTCCACCACGATCATGAAGAAGATGGCCAGGATGCCGAAGCCGGCAACCGCGATGATCAGGAACAGCAGCACGTTTAGCACCAGCGTTTCGGTCTGCACGGCGGCCAACAGCGGGCCTTCCATGTCGCGCCAGGTGCTCACGTCGTACAAATGAAGCTGGAAATGTTCGCGGAGTTTGTCGCGGACCGCGTTCAGATCGGCGCCCTCGACCAGCTTGATTTGAATGGCGTTGACGTAGCGGATACCGCTTTGCGGATCGACCATGCCGCGCATCTGCTGGAATTCGTGGAGCGGGATGAACACGTACTGCATGTCGTACTGCGCCATCTTGCTCTCGTAGAAGTCGGTAATCGTAAGCTTCGAACTGCGAAACTCGGGCGGGCGACCGGACGTTGGGAAGTGGATCTCCACGTCGTCGCCAGGCAGCAGTTGGAACACGTCGCTGCCATCAACGGTGCGGTGGCTGCACAAGCTGATGCCGAGGATGGTGCCCGTGAACTGCTCGGTAGCGGGGTCGAATGTCTCTTCTTGTACCGGCGAGGCGGTCTGGAATGGGCTGTTGTTATCCGCTTCGGGTTCTTCCTGCGGCTCGATGGGTGCTTGCAGGGCGATGCGTTTTTCGAACTCCGCATTGGCGCGGCGATGCCCCCAGCCGGCGTTTGCCATCTGCTCGCGAGGTTGCACCTTGCGCATGTCCTCGGCCTGGTGGTCCATCACGTCGTAGCCCTTCTCCTTGAGCTGGAAGTCGAGCTTCTCGCGATGTTCAGGGTGTTGCAGGTAGTAGCCGAATTTACTCACGCTGGAGTAGCTTTCCGGGTCGATGCCGATCACAGTTACTTGTCGCGTGAAGTACTGTCCGCGGAAGTGATAGCCCAGCGCCGCGGGCATTTGGGCGGTGGGGGTCATGCCGACCACCTGATCGCCCACCACCTTGCGGATCTCCTTCATGTGCCACTCGGGGTTGCCCATGCCTTCCATGCTGCGGCTGGTGATGATGATGTCGGAAAGCACATCGTTCATCCGCCCTTGCATTTCGTGGGCAAAGCCGTCCATTACGCTGTTGACCACAATCATGGTGGCCACACCGAGGGTAACGCTAACGATAGAAGCTAGCGCAATGTACCGCGTTCGCAGGTACCGCCAGCAAAGGAGCAGTTTATACATCGCCAGGTCCGTGGCTGAAGTCGAGACGTGCACTATCCGTGTGCATGCAACCGGTGGGGCACGCAGCATACTAGCCAGCGGTGTCATGCGCCCATAGCGGTTTGGCGTGCTAGCAATTGGGCGTTCAGTCCCACGTGCCTTTGCCGCCGCTGATGGAATACTTGCCAGCGCCGAGCAGCGCCACGGCGATCGAGCCGAACAGGAACAAGTACTGCGCTTCAATCGTCAGGCCGCCGTACTGCTGCATATCGAGCAACTCGTGACGGTGGGCCAGATAGATCACAATCGCCACGGTCGCAGCGTATAGCGTCGCAGCAGGACGGGTATAGTAGCCCACGATCATCAGCAGCGGTGCTAGCACTTCACCGAGGTAAATGCCATAGGCCAAGAATTCCGGCAGGCCCTGTTTGGCGAGTTGGCCCTGCATGTAGTCCAGCACCATGTTGCTGAACTTCGCCATGCCGTGCGGCAGCATCAGCACGCCCAGCGACACCCGCAGCAGGAGTTTTCCGATATCTTCCATGATGCGTGGTTCGACTAGGAAGTTTCGGGCCGCAGCAGCGGGAACAAGATCACGTCGCGAATGCTCTGCGAATTGGTGAGCAGCATCACCAGGCGGTCGATGCCGATGCCGAGCCCGCCTGCGGGCGGCATGCCGTTTCGCAGGGCGCGAATGAAGTCGGTATCCATCTTGGCCATGGAGTCTTCTTCGCTCAGTCCGTCGAGCTGTGTCTTGAACAACTCTTCCTGCAGGTCGGGATCGTTCAACTCGGTATAGGCGTTGGCCACTTCCATGCCATCGATGAACAGCTCGAACCGCTCGGCCACTTCGGGGTTGTCCCGCTTACGCTTGGTCAGCGGGCAAATGCTGGCCGGATAGTCGGTGACAAACACAGGGCCGGCGAGGGCGTCTTCCACCTTCTCTTCGAACACGTCGCTCTTGATCACATCCGGGTGCCGGCCCTTGGTCTCGAAGCCAATCTCTTCCGCCAACGCGGCAACGCCCGCTGCGTCGTGCGGGTCGACGCCCGTATGCTCGGCGAACAACTCGTCGTACGTCTTGCGCGCAAACGGCGGCGTGAAATCGATCGTCGTGTCTTTCCAGGGTAGCACGAGATTTCCCCCCTCCCCTAGCCCCTCCCCGCAGGTGGGAGGGGAAGACATTGCTCCCTCCCCCTTTGGGGGAGGGCTGGGGTGGGGGTGCGAGTTCCGCATTGCTCTAATCCCGTTGACGATGCACGCTTCGGTCAGGTCCATCATCGTGTTGTAGTCGCCGTAGGCTTCGTACACCTCGAGCATGGTGAACTCGGGGTTGTGCTTGGGGCTGATGCCTTCGTTGCGATACACGCGGCCCAGTTCGTACACACGCTCGATGCCGCCGACCAACAATCGCTTGAGGTGCAGCTCCAACGCGATACGCAAAAACAGCGGGATGTCGAGCGCATTGTGGTGGGTGTTGAACGGCCGGGCCGCCGCGCCGCCGGCGATGGAGTGCAGTGTCGGGCCTTCGACTTCCACGAAATCGCGCTCGGCCAGCGTGTCGCGAATGCTGCGGACGATCCGCGTGCGGGCGAGGAAGGTGTCCATCACGCCGTCGGTGTGGATCAGGTCGACGTACCGCATCCGCTGGCGGAGTTCCGGGTCGTTCAGCCCGTGATGCTTCTCGGGCGGCGGGTCGAGTGTTTTGGTGAGGAAGTGCACGCGCTCGGCGCTGATGGACACCTCGCCGGTGTTTGAGACGGTCAAGGTTCCGTCGACGCCGATGATGTCGCCCAGGTCGACTTGCTCGACCACTTTCCAGTCGTCACCCACCTGCTTCTGGCCAACCATCAACTGGATCTTGCCAGTCATGTCCTTCAGGTCAATGAAGTGCAGCTTTCCCTTATTGCGGTGCAGCACAATGCGTCCGGCAGCGCGGACCTTCGGCCCGACGAGTTCGCCCTTGCCTTGGTCGGCCTTCCACTGGCGGAAGTTGAAGTCCTCGCCCTGCGCGTCGAAGTCGGGCAGCGGTACGGTTTTTCCGTCCTCGGTTCGGTAAACCACCTGGTCGAGCTGCTCACGGATCGCCACGACCGACTGATGGCCTTCGAACCGTCCTCCCCAGGGATCGAGCCCCAGGGATCGAATGGCCTGGAGCTTCTTGCGCCGCGCTGCGCGGGGATCGGTGAGGTTTTCGTCGTTATTGTCGGATTCGTCGGCCATGACACCACTGCTTGCAGAACCAGGGGGCGGGAAAAGCCGTAATTCTAGTGGCGGCAAGCGGTTCGAGAAAGCCGCCGAGTCCCAGCGAGTCAGGGCTTTCCCGTCCTCGGGTGATCCACCAATGGGCGATGCGGCGATTGCGGCCTCGGAGACGAGCCGGCTCGCTGCGCGCGACCAGGCAATTTCGGGGGAATGTGGAAATCGTGTTTGCGTTGACCGGCGCGGCCCGCCATCCTACCATTCGACCCAGACGCCCGACCCCGCACCAAGGCAGGCAACCGTATGATCAAACGCGTAATTCTGCTGGTCCTACTGGCCGTGGTGACGGTTCTTCTTCTGGGCGCGGGAAGCATGTACTTGGCAGTCACCAGTAGCCAGCCTTATTACGCGGTGGCCCTGGAGCAACCTCCCGAGGTGCTCGAAGAAGGCAGCCGGCAGTTGGAAAGCCGATTCACCACGCTCTCTAGCGACCTAGAGCACGAAGGCGATTGGCGCACCGTGGTTTCGGCCGACGAAGTCAATGGCTGGTTGGCCTACAAGCTGCCCGAGTCATTTCCCGAACTGCTGCCGCAAGAGATTCGCGACCCGCGCGTGGCGATCACGCCCGAACAACTGATCCTGGCCGCCCGTTCCGACGTGGCGGGGGTCGACACGGTGGTGAGCGTGCTGGTCGAGCCGTACGTTACCGAAGACGGCGACTTGGCGATCGAGTTGCAACAGGTATTGGCGGGCATGTTGCCGGTGCCGACCAAGGACATCGTCGACCGCCTGCAAATTGCAGTGCGACGCGCGCGGCTGCCAATTCGCTGGAGTCGCAACGGTGCGAACACGGTGATGATCGTCGATCGCGAATTGTGGGACCACGAAATCACCCAGCATCGCACGCTGGAAGCAATCGAGCTTTCGGAGGGAGAGTTGTTCCTCTCCGGACGCACCGAAGAAGTGGATGTCGAAGTGGGAGTGGCGGAGACTTCGAGTGCCGATGCGCCGCTGGGCAAGTAGCGTGCACATTCCGTCGAGGTCGACGGCTATTGGGTTGCAAGAATCCAGTGGTCGTCACTGATGTGTTGTAGTTGTACCGCGCAGCCATTTCCGCTGTGCACGAGCCGCACCTCGATTCGATCGTCGGCGATTTCCAGCCACTCGCAGACGCCTTCGAGCACTCGTTGTACGCTGCCGCGGTTCTCACTCACCGGTCCTTCGTACTGCAGGTAGTGCTTGCGGTGGTCGTTGAGCCGCACCGCGTCGACTTCGTCGGGCCCGGCGTCGGATGAAAGCCGACCGGGCAGTTTATCGAGCGCCCAGGTCCAGCACATCTCGCCGCGTTCGAGCAGCAGATCCCAATGATCGCCGCGCGGATAGTCGGCGGGCACCTCGTGACGAAGCAAAACAAAGCGAGTGGTCATCCCCACAGCCTACCTGGGGCGCCGCTGGCTGCCCACAGCCTGCAGAACTACTGGACTTGGACGTCGCGATTGGCCGTTTCTTCCTGCCCTTCGGTCGGTTTCTCGTCCGACATCACGCCGACGAACACCTTGCCGGTACCCTGAGCAATCGCGTCGACGGGGATGGCCACACGGTACGAGGCTCCCGCAGCGAGTTCCGGAATCGGGTCGATCAACAGACCAGTCCCGACTTGCTCTCCCCACGGTTCGGTATGCGACGAAGGGATAAGGGCGTAATCGCCTCGCAGGACGGGCGGAACGAGAATTCGCACCCGCACGTTCCGCTGCGGTCGCTGCGAAACGTTGGTCACCGAAACCTGAATGGTAGAGCGTGCGCCGACCCGCGTCGGGTTGGCGTTCTCAAGGATGCTAATGTTGAACAGTTGGGCGGCCGCCGGGGGAGTAGCGCCGCCCACTCCGCCATCGAGCGGGGGAGCGGTGAGTTGCGAGCGTACTTCCAGACACTTTCGGTCGTATATCAACTGGGTAAGTCCGTCGGCGGTTACTTCCACTTCCCCGCACGTGCTGGCCGCGGCTGCGGTGCATTGGCAGGAGACTTGGACTTCGATTTTTTGCCCCGGGTCGAGACGCGTAGCACGCCATCGCAGTTGTGCTGTGCTTTCTGCGTTCTGTCGCAGGTCTTCGCGTCCTTCGCTGGCGCTGAGGATCTTCAGTTGCGGGTCGAACGACATGTCGATCACCACATTATTGGCCGGCACGCTGCCAGTGTTGCTCAGCACGGCGATGAAATCGGCGCTTTCGCCCACGGTGCGGCGATCGGGGCCTCGCAGTGTGACCTGCAACTGTGGCTCGGCGCCAACGCCGCCCAAACCGCCCCCCAATCCACCGCCTCCTTCGACATTCAGGAACGACCGACTAAAGCGCTCTTCGGCGTTGGAGGAAGTGATGGTCACGTTGTGCGAAAGCCGTCCTGCACCTTGTATCTCGAACGAGAGTGGAACTTCGACCTTGTTATCGGGGCCGGGTTCCACATCGAATGTATCGTCTCCGACAATGTACTGCTGTCCCGGCGGAGCGATGGCGTGGGTGAGACCGACATCGAAGTCGTCGCGGATCTGCACGTTTCGCGCGGTTGCGGTGCCCAGGTTGTTGATCGTGACCAAGTATTCAACCGTGTCGCCCACTTGGAATGGGCCTGGCGAAATCTGGGTGACTTCGAGGCTCAAATCCGCGCGACCCTCCGCGGGGGTTGGTTCTGGTGTCGGTTCCGGCGTTGTTGGCGGGGTGGGCTGAACCCAATCGCCGGCGCCGGGCGAAACCGGCGTTGGTTCCAGCGCCGGCGGGGTAGTCGAGGGCAGGGGGGTGCCGCTGATGCCACCGTCGGCCCAGGAAATGCTCGCCGCGCCGGTGGCCAGGGTGACTCGCGGACTGGCGGCCACGCCGGCTTGCTCGGGGCGGACAATCTCGATTTGGACATTCGTCACCCCGGGGCGATCGTCGGTAGGAGTGATCTCCACACTGGCCCGACCCTGCCCGTCGGTCGGCCGCTCGCAGGTCTGCCCGCCTTCGTACCCCAATCCCGCGGCATTTCCCACCACGGTGTACTTCACGATCCACCCGGCGATCGGCGCGCCATCGCTCTGGCGGCTGACCGTGGTGGTGAGCGTATGACTCTGCCCCGGCGCCAGCGTCACCGATGGCGGGAATGCCCACTGCGCGTCGATCCAGTAAACGGTGGCCCGCGCGGTCCGCCCCGCCCAGTTCGGCACGTTCGGTGCATAGGCGGTGACGTAGCTGGTTCCCTCGGCCGGCGACGAAATGGTGATCCACGCGTCGCCGCGGCGAATCTGAACATCGTCGTTCGGATCGGGCGTGCCTCGGTCGAGGCAATCCCGGTAGGGCGAGGTTGCACCGATCGCGAAGAAGTTATCGATCTTGCGCGGCATGTTTTGCGGCATGCGGAACATGTCCAACTCGCCGCGGCCGCCCACCGTGACAATCTGGCCGGTGCCCGCTCGGTCGAGCATCCACTCGATGCGTTCGTTGGTTCGCAAGTGACCGTTCTCGGCGCAGACGCCGCCGATTAGGATCACTTCGCTGCCCACCGGAGCGAGAATTCTCGACGGAGTGATCGACAGCGCCTCGCCCGGCACGCTTGGCATGGCCACCGCTCCGGCGACCGGTTGACCGGTGCTGCTGGCCACCGGCGGACCAACCACCACCGGGCGGCCGAGCCAGTCGGTGCTTGCTGTGGTGTTGGGGCCACCTGGCAGGAACGGATCGGTGTACACCGGCGGCGCGACAACGTTCGACGGTGTCGGCGGCAGCGCGGCCGTGGCGCCGGGCGGCAGCGTGGGGGCAGCCGCTTGGGGAGAGGTAGTGAGCACGGGGGTCGGCTCGCCCGGCCACAGCAGCAAGCTCTGGCCGGTGGGGTCGATCCGTGGCACCCGATTCGACGCGCAGCCACTCAGCACCAGCGTCGCCAGGGCGAGCGCGGCAAGCGGCAGCAGACGAATTGGAGGGATCGGCTGGAGCATGGGAGGTTTGGGGGAGGCCGCCAGACGGAGGTCGGCGTGTTAAAATATGCCGCCTGACGAGGACTGTGATGCCGTTTTCCGACAGCCCCTGGTGACATTTTGCAACATCAGGGCCGGCTGGTAGCGATCCTGTCGATTCTGAGGCCCAGCGACCCGCAGGGGGGGCCGAAGAGGTGGTGCGGAAGATTTGGGCCGCTGCGGGGCGAACGAGGATAGAGGCCCAGAATAGAAGCATTGTGCGGCGGTTTGCTTGCTTTGCCCAAAGCGCCCGACTACCATCAGGTTAGGGCAACTTGCCGCCGCACCGCCCAAGGTGTTTCCGCACCTCGAGCCGTTGGCGGTCTCGTCCGCGTTTGCCCACCGTGAACCGAAGAAGGCACCCACCACGACCATAGAGGTCCCGCAATGGACTTGAGAATCTCCCGACAACTCGTGCGTAACACATTCGTCGCACTCCTACTGGCATTGGCCACGACGATCGGCCTGCCCGCCAGCGCCCAATTTGGTGGCGGCTTCGGCGGCGGCGGTGGCGGTTTTGGAGGTGGCGGTGGTGGCTTCGGCGGCGGCGGCTTTGGTGGCGGCGGCCTCGGCGGCGGTGGCTTTGGCGGCGGCGGCGTTGGTGGCCAGCAGGGCGCCCGTGCTGGCGGTGTGATGGTCGACGCCGACGGTGTGCTCGAGCGCAACTTCGTGAACGATCCTACCGGCGAGTTGACCAAGGCTCGCATTCAAAACGCGCTGGCCGGTCTGGAGGGCAACCTCGGACAAATCAGCGAGATGCGCAAGGTTTCGCTCACCCGGCTGGAGAAAGCCATTGCCGAGAAGATCGCGGCCGGCAGCGGACCCGATAATGTGATGAAGAATCTCGCAGGGCTCACTCGCATTGAGTACGTGTTCTGCTATCCCGAGACGGGCGACATTGTGATCGCTGGCCCGGCCGAACCGTGGGCTGAAGATCTCGCTGGCCGCATGCGTGGCATCGCCACCGGCCGACCCGTGGTGGAACTGCAAGACGTGGTCACCGCACTACGTGCCTTCCCACCCGAGGGCAACGGCAAGTCGCCCACGCTGTATTGCTCGATCGATCCCACGACCGAAGGCCTCGAGCGGATGCAGAACTTCTTGAGGCAGTTCGGCCGCTCGGCAACTCCCAACCAGACTCAAATCATCGTCGACAAGTTGCAAGAAGCAATGGGCCTGCAAGTGATCACCGTCGGCGGCATTCCCGCGACAACCCACTTCGCCCAAGTGATGGTGGAAGCCGATTACCGGATGAAGCTCATGGGCATCAACCTGGAGAAGCCGCCCGTGCGACTGAAGAGCTACGTCGATCGGGCGAACCCGGCCACTGTGTCGCGCAACGCCCTGGAACGCTGGTACTTCGTGCCTGATTACGAGTGCGTTCGCGTGGCCGAAGACTCGATGTCGATGCAGATCGTTGGCCAAGGCGTGAAGCTCATCGGCGAGAACGAACTGATCAACCAGCAGGGCGGCCGGCAAATATCGGGTTCGGTGAATCGCGCCAGCCAGCACTACACCAGCGCCTTCACCAAGGTTTACCCCGAACTGGCCGAGAAGTCGCCAGTGTACGCCCAGCTTCGCAATTGCATCGACATGGCCGTGGCGGCCGCGTTCATGCAGCAACGCGACCTCTACGGCGTGGTCGGCTGGACACCGGACGTATTTGCCAGTGAAGAGAAGTTCCCCGTCGAGGTTTTCAACGCTCCCGAGCAAGTTGCCACTGCGGTGAACGCCATTTGGAAGGGACGCACGCTGATGACCCCCATCGGTGGCGGCGTCGAGATGCGGCCCACCAAGGCACTCGAGTCCGACGCACTGCTGTCCGACGAGAACGGCGAAGTTGCCGCCCAGCACGAGAAGCTTGCCCCCACCGGACTGGCCGATGGCCAATGGTGGTGGGACTGATTCCCGCTGTAAAAACTAACAACACAAAGGCCGCGAAGTGCTAGGCTTCGCGGCCTTTTTCATTGCTCAGTTCTTAACGAACAACCTCATACCGCACGAGAAACCAGTGCGGTGCGATCTCGGCAAACTCGTCCACTTCGTATCGAGTTTCCAGCCCGCTGATGAACGAGCTTGGGTCGTCGCGAGCTGGTCGCCACTCGATCCACGCAGGGCTTTCTTCCTGGGCCAGCTCGAGGCAAATAGAGCCCGCGGGAGAGCGCTCCACTGCCGAAATGGTGAGCTTGCTTCCTGCCAGCGGTGCGTTAGTGGCCAGCAGCAATGTGGTGGGGTTCGGCTTAGGGTAAGCCAGGTACGGCCCGAGCACTTCGGTGCCCGTTTCGTCCTCAGGCCAGTCGGTTCGCAGATGGTCGACCAGTTGGTTGAGCGCCGGCAGTTCGCTCGCAAGGCGGTGCTGTTGTCCCAGCCAGTACAGGTCGCCACGGGCGATGCCGAGCGACGTCCACATGGCGATCACCGCCACCAGCAGCAGCCAGGAGCGGACCGTGCGAAACGAACGGGGACCTACCAGAACGCTGGCCAGCATCATCAGGCCGGTTCCCATGACTCCGGCGGCCAGTAACTGCATGCTGGTCGAGTCGGGCAGTTGCGGTAGCACGCTGCTTCTCGACGAAGACGCCGATCGCCAGGCAGCTTCGAGCGTGCGCAGCGAGGCGGCGTCGCTGGCGATCCACCATGCCACGCCGACCAGCAGCGCAAGGTTCGCCAGCCAGGCGGCGGTGCACAGCGCACTGGCAATCCGCTGCACGGCTGCGCGCGGCTCATTCACCGTTTTGGAACTGGTCATCGCAGTAGGACAGCGCCATCAGAGCGAACGCCGTGCACAGGTTGGGGTCGTTTTCGAACCACTGGCGATTGGTGTTCACCCACGATCCGTCTTCTTTCTGGGTGCTCGCCAGTTGGGCTAGCAAATCCTCTTGCCACTTGTGCTCGTGGCCATCGGCGGTTTCGACGAGCGGCGAGCCGCTGGCCGCCAGCCCGCTGCCGAATGTGTGGTAGTAGTAGAACAGTCCAGCGGTTCCCTGCCCGGGGTTCTGCTCCAGGTCGTAGTGCTTCGCAATCCACCCCATAGCGGCCTTGGCCCGCGGATCGTCCTTCGAGAGGCCGGCGTAAATGAGGCTTTTGAATCCCGAGTACGTCATCGAGCCGTAGCTCTTCAAACCGCCGTTTTCCGTGTAACGTTCGGAGGTGGTCGGGTCGACGTTCTCGGTCGGAATCACGTAGTAGAAGCCGCCGTCGTTCACTTTGCCGGCGAACGGCGTGTCGTTGAACTTGGTGTCGAGGTTCTGGCACCGCGACACGAACACGAGCGCCCGCTGCACCGTGGGATCGTCGGCCGATGCGTCGAGCGAGTGCAGCGCCTCGAGTAGGTAAGCGGTGTTCGACAGGTCAGGGCGTTCCTTGCCGCTGTAGCCAACGCCGCCGTAGTGCTCGTCGTCTTCGCCCACCTCGCCATCGGAGCCGATTTGCAGCCCGCGGACGAAATTCTCGGCGTTCTTCAGCGTCTCGTCGTATCGCCCGTCGCCGGCCACTTTGTTAGCCTCGGCGAAACACATGATGGCGACGCAGGTCTCGTAGTTCCGCAAACGATCGCTGGCGTAGATGCCGCCGTCGGCCTGCACCACGCCCTCGAGCGCCTTGAGCCCACGGGCCACCAGCGGATCGTCGAGCCCGCAGCCGTGCCGCAGCGCAGCAGTCACGGCCAGCGACGTGATGCCCGAGCCGGCGCGGGGCGAGAGCATGCCATTTTCTCCTTGGCCCGTGTCGCGCAGGTAGGCGAGACCGCTTTGCACTACCTCGTCGAGTTTCGGTGCGGTCTGGGTGTCTTGAGCGTGTGCCACCGAGGTGGCAATCAATGTGGCGGCGGTGCAAAACCAGCAGGCAGACGGACTGCGCTTCATCTTCGACGATCCTCCAGGGAGTGGGTGGGAAACGAGAAACACCGTGCAACTGCCAGGCCAGCGTGGGCGATGTAGGCAGAAACCCTGCATTTTGCGGGCGATACTCCTCATTTGCGACACCGAGGTGTCGATTGGCTAGGCACTCGTGTCGGTTGTTTGGACAGGGAGCGCACGTCGGCGACCACTAGAAGAGATTCTATCCGTTCGCTATTTTCTGCAGGAAACCGAGTGTCCACGAGCTTGCCTAGCAACCCGCCACAAACTAAATGGCCCATTCTCACCAGCATGCAGCACGCAACCTGGCGGTTGCTTTCCTGGTGAATTTGGCCTTCGTGCTGATCGAGATTGCTGGCGGACTGTGGACCAATAGCGTGGCGATCCTTACCGATGCGCTGCACGACGCTGGAGACGGGCTGTCACTGGGCATCGCGTGGTACTTGCAGCGCCTTTCGGCGCGCCAGGCCGATGCGCGGTTCACCTACGGCTATCGCCGCTTCTCGAGTCTGGGCGCGCTCACCACCGGGGTGGTGTTGCTGATTGGCTTGATTGTCGTGGTTTGGGGTGCCGCCGGTCGACTGCAAAATCCGCAACCCGTGTACGCACCCGGCATGCTGGGCTTGGCCATACTTGGCATTGCGATGAACGGCGGTGCGGCTTGGCTCTTGAGTGGCGGCACTTCGCTGAACGAGAAGGTCGCCAGTTGGCACTTGCTGGAAGACACGCTGGGATGGATCGCCGTATTGATTGGCAGCGCCGTCATGATGGTGACCGACAATTACCTGATCGACCCACTGCTGGCGATTGGCATCGCCTGCTTCGTTTTGTGGAACGTCGCGCGGAATCTCTATCAGGTTGCCTTGGTGTTTCTCCAGCACGCACCGTCTGAGTTCGACGCCAGGGCGCTCGATGAGTTGTTCGCTGAGATTCCGGGAGTAATCGCTACGCACCACACGCACACCTGGACCCTCGACGGTGAGCGTCACGTGTTTTCAACCCACTTGGTGATGCAGGCGGGCACCGGCCGAGAGGAGATCGTAGCCGCCAAACAACAGGTGCACGAATTGCTCAAGTCGCAGCAATTCGATCACGTGACCATTGAGGTGGAACTGGTCGGCGAGCAGTGCGGCGCTGAAGTGCCGGATGCCCACGATCACGACTAGCAAACCTGGTCGACGACCACCACGCGGATATCGCACACGTTGGTGCCGGTGGGGCCGGTGATCACCAGGGCGTCGAGCGGCTCGAAGAAGTGGTACGCGTCGTTGCGCGCGAGGTAGTCGGCCGGGCTCAGTCCCTGCTGCTCGGCGGCTGCCACCACGTCGGCATCCACCAACGCACCGGCTGCGTCGGTAGGCCCGTCCTCGCCATCGGTGCCGCCGGAGAGCAGCGCCACGCGGTGGCAGTCCTCCAGTTCTTCGATAGCGGCCAGCACCAACTGCTGATTGCGACCACCTTTGCCACGCCGTTCGGGCGGGGCGAGCGTGACGGTTGGCTCGCCGCCGGTGATTAGACAATTGGGCCCAGGCTGGTCGCGCATGGTAATGGCCATCTCGGCCAAATGGCGCCCAACGTCCTCGGCCGGGCCTTCCGACTCGGTTGCACACAACATAGCGTGGTTGTAGCCCAGTCGCTCGGCCTCGATGCCTGCCGCGTCGACCGCCGTGGCGTTGTTCGCCAGCACCAGGTGCTCCACCTGACACGAGGGCTCTGGCTTTGGCCCATCGCCTGCTTCGATTCGCCGCTGCAGGAATTCGACAACCGGCTGTGCGTCGGAGTGCTCGGCAATGTTGAGTTCGCGCAGCACTTGGAGCGCATGCTGCGGCCCTTCGTGGCACGGGTAGGTCGGACCCGAGGCAATCGTGTCCAACGGATCGCCCAGCACGTCCGACACCACCAGTGTCAGTAGCGTACCCGCAGTACACGCCCTGGCGAGTCCGCCGCCCTTGATGTCGCTGAGTTGCCGGCGGACGCAGTTTAGTTGGTCGATCGTCGCGCCCGAGGCGGAAAGCAGTCGCGTAATGGCGGCTTTCACTTCGAGCGAAATACCTGCCGCCGGCGCCGGCAGCAGGGCCGAACCGCCGCCTGAGAGCAAGCAAATGCACAGGTCGCCGGGTGCAAGTGTGGAAACTTCGCGCAGAATCTGGCGCGTGCCCTCGACACCTTCGGGCCGCGGTTCGTTCACGCCAGTGGGGCGGCCAGCGTGCAGGTGCACGGCGATGGTCGGTTCGACGGTGCCGGCCGGCACGTTCACCCAGCCGCCCACCTGATGATTGGCAATGACTTCGGGGCCGAGTGCCGTTTCGAGTCCACGCACCATCGCCGCGCCGGCTTTCCCTCCGCCCACCACGGCAATTCGACCGATCGAGTCCAGCGGCGCTTCCCAATCGCCGATGCTGAGCACACCGCCGGCAACGCTCACCTCGCGCTCGAGGAGCTTATCGGGCAGCACTGCCTCGACGCCGGCTCGCCAGATACGCAGGGCGTCTTGGCGAAGTTGGGAGGCAGAGGACATCGCGGTGCCATTCGCCGGGGGCTAGGTCGCCTGAGGTTTGCCGCGCTGGCGGGCTCGTGAAACGCTACTTCTCGTGTTCGCACTTCTCCAGAGCGCTGATCTTCTCGATTCGACGGAGGTGGCGACCCCCTTCGAAATCGGTGTTGATCCAGGTCTCGATCATGCGTTCCACGGTGCGAGGCGAGATCAGGTCGGCCGACAAACACAGGACGTTCAGGTCGTTGTGTCGACGGCTGATCTCGGCGGTTACCTCGTCGGTGCAGGGCGCTGCGCGGACGCCGGCGAACTTGTTGGCGGCGATGGCCATGCCGATGCCGGTGCCGCAGATCAGAATGCCCCGGTCGGCCGTGTGGTCACTGATCTTTTTGGCCACGATGGCCGCAAAGTCGGGATAATCGACGCTCTCCGGCCCGCAGGTCCCTGCGTCGTCCACTTCGTGCCCCTTTTCGCGAAGCAGTTGGCAGATCTGCTCCTTGATTTGGAATCCTCGGTGGTCGCTCGCAACAGATATACGCATTCGGTCGGGTCCTCTGACAACGCCAAGTGGGGCAGACGCCCAGCGGACGTCCGACCGGGCTACTTAGCCCCCCGATTATAGCAGAACGAGCGAAAAGGTGTTATGAGGGGGCAATCATGCTATCTGGACGGTTTGCCACCAATCGGGCCGTGTTGCCCTAACTCTCCGGGCCTTCCGATTTTCGGAACGTTTCGGCGATTCGCTTCGCGTGATAGGCCACTCCGTCAGCAATCTGCGAGGCACACGTGCGGTACACCTCCAGGGGGCCCCCGATCGGATCGGCCACGTCGTCGCCCTCAGGCATCAGCGGGGCGGTCTTAGTGGCCCATTCGGGGCTCGACTGGACGATGGCGTGCAGGTGGCCGCGGGTCATCGTCAGTACCAGGTCGGCGTGGCGGAGCAGCTGATCGGTCAGCGGCTGGCTGCGGTGCTCCTCGATGCCGACACCATGTTCGTGCATCAGCGTCACGGCTTCGGGGCTGGGCGGGGCGCCAGGCGCGGCGGCCAAGCCGGCCGACAGCACTTGCACGCCTTTTTGATCCATCTCGTCGTCCGACAGGCCCAGTTCCTCCGACAGGGCTTTGCGCAACATGGCTTCCGCCATCGGACTGCGGCAGGTGTTGCCGGTGCAGACCATCACTACCATGTACCTGCCTAGTCGTTCCAATGTTGCTGCGCCCACGACGCCCTCGCGTAGTATTTTCAGTTCATTGCCCGACACCCGCACCACGGTGCTCGGTCGTCCATACCTGGCTGGGCCGTCGTCCAGCACCAGGTCGATTTGCTCGCCGATGGCCTCGATCACTTCGTCCGCATTCACTGCATCGGCCTGGCCCGATCGATTGGCGCTGGTGAGCGCCAACGGACCATTGATCATACACAATACGTCCAGCAACAGTTGGTTGGCAGGCACCCGCAGGCCTACGGTGCCCTCGGGGCAGACGACCTGCCGGACGCTCTCGGCCAGTTGTCCGGTGAGTCCCCGCTCGGGGTCGCAGTCCAGCACCAGCGTAACTGGGCCGGGCCAGCACCGCCGCGCCAGTCGCCAGGCCAGGGGGCCCATGTCGGGGGC
The DNA here is from genome assembly GCF_965227375.1 of Aeoliella sp. Lineage (NCBI taxonomy): Bacteria > Pseudomonadati > Planctomycetota > Planctomycetia > Pirellulales > Lacipirellulaceae > Aeoliella > Aeoliella sp. The sequence continues at coordinate 4,029,442 of NZ_CBDDFX010000002.1, read as the reverse complement.
GTAGTCCTGGGCTTCGGCAGCGCTTTTGATGGCCAGGGCGAACGGGGCCCCCGGATTGCGATTCTTGGCCGTCAGCAGTCGATCGACCGCGGCCGCATTGCAAGCACTGGCCGCCACGCCGTACACGGTTTCAGTGGGAAAGGCTACCAATTTACCTTCCACCAACGCTTGAACCGCGCGGTGGACCACATCACGCAGATCGTCGGTGCGGTGAACGTCGATGCGGAGCGGCGGCATAGCGAGGAGAAAACGGGGGCAACTGGGTAAAGCATCCCAAGTTATAGAGCCCGAAACCAACGGGGGCAACCGCGAGAACCTCGCTGCGGCGGCGCGAAAAATGCGGTTAACTGTTGCCAAGCACCACGTCCAGCGGTTGTAATCAATAGAGTGAATCGCAAGTTGTCCATACCCTCCGACGCCGCAGACCACCGAATCAGTCGGCGGACGATGCTGCGTGGCGCTCTGGCGGCCGCTACCCTGGGGCCGGCGGCAGGCTGTTTTTCCTCGGCGTCGGGCAGCCCACGTCCCGAAAAAGTCTGGGGCGAGCGGGGACTCAAGCCCGGGCAACTGCAGAAGCCTCGGGCGATGTGTATCGACCCGGACGACCTAATTTACCTGGTCGACATCACCGCCCGCATCCAGGTGTTCGACCGCGATGGCAAGTTTCTCCGCGGTTGGAGAACTCCCAAAAGCAAGGATGGCCGCCCGACCGGCATGTCGTTTATCGATGGCAAGCTGTACGTGGCGGATACCCACTATTTTCGCGTCTTGGTCTACACACCCGACGGAAAACTGCTGGAGGAGGAGAGTTTCGGCGAGGAAGGCGACGGTCCCGGGCAGTTAGGTTGGACCACCGACATTGTGCGCGACTCGGCTGGCAATCTGTACGTTTCGGAGTACGGCCAGCACGACCGAATTCAAAAATTCGCCCCCGACGGCAGTTTTGTCCTACAATGGGGCACTCATGGAAACGAGGCGGGGCACTTTCTCCGCCCACAGAACATGTGGGTCGACGCCCAGGATCGCATCTGGGTGTGCGATGCCGGCAATCACCGCCTGCAGGTGTTCGACACCAACGGCGAGCAACTTTTTGAATGGGGCGAGGAGGGAATCGAACCGGGACAACTGTCGTATCCCTATTGTATGTGGATCGACTCGCAAGACCACGTGCTGGTGTGCGAATATGGAAACAGCCGCGTCCAGAAGTTCACTACCGAAGGCGAGTCGCTGGCCACTTGGGGTAGCCAGGGCCGCCAACCCGGACAACTGCATAACCCTTGGGCCATCGTTCAGGATTCAAAGCGAAAAACCATTGTGTTGGATACCTATAATCATCGCGTGCAGAGATTTAGCATCTAGAAGCAAGGAACCACTGTCAGTTCGAAGGAGTCTAAGCGGCTGAGGATTCTAGACTCCTTTAGAAATGACACAGCACTTCTTCTGACCCCGAATACCTAATACCCGACTCCTCCACCAATGCCTTTTGCCTTCGACAGTCCGTGGTACCTGTTGCTGCTGCTCTTGCTGCCGGTGATCTGGCTGACCAGCTATCGCAGTCTTGCGGGCTTGGGGCATTGGCGGCGGCTTACGGCCATTGCGCTGCGTACTTTGGTCTTCGCGCTGTTGGTGTTTGCTCTGGCCGACATCCAGTATCGCAAGAAGAACGATGCGATGACGGTCATCTACTTACTCGATCAATCGATGAGCATTCCGGAGGATCGGCGCGAGTTGATGATGGAGTTCGTCAATGAATCGGTGAACGAACACCTTCGCTCCGAGAAGAACGATCGCGTTGGCGTGATCGTGTTCGGACGCGACGCCGAGGTGGAGACTCCGCCGCTAGAGTATTTTGTCGATCTATCGAAGCTCACCAGCCTGCTCGATCCGCAGTACACCAATCTCGAAAGCGCGCTGCAGCGCGCCCGGGCGTTGTTCCCCGAGGAGACCGCGCGGCGCATCGTGGTCGTGACCGACGGCAACGAGAATCTGGGCGACGCGTTGAGCGAAGCTCGCGCGCTGGCCGATGCCGGGATCAGCATCGACGTGCTGCCGGTCGATCTGCCAATACGCAGCGAAGCGTCGGTCGAGAAGGTCACGCTGGCGAGCGATGTTCGGCAAGGGCAGCCGTTCGACCTGCGTGTGGTGCTGAATCACGACGCACCCGAAGGCGCGCCGCCGCTGCCAGGCACGTTGAAGATCGTTCGTAAGACAGGCGACTTCCAGGAGACGTTAACCGAAGGCCCCGTGGAATTGCCCCCCGGCAAGACGCGCCTGGTGGTAAATGAGACAATCGAGCGGCCCGATTTCTATACCTACGAGGCACAGTTCTTTCCCGCCGATCCGGCGAGCGACGGCACCGCGCAGAATAACGTGGCCACCGCGTTCACACACGTTCGTGGCAAGGGGCACGTGCTGGTGATTGAAGATTGGGCCGAGCCCGGCCAGTTCGATTATCTAGTCGACCGCCTGCGGACCAGCGGCCTGGAAGTCACGTTGATGCCCAGCAATCAACTCTTCAGCACACTGGCCGACTTGCAGCGTTACGACACCGTGGTACTGGCCAACGTGCCACGCAGCAGCAGCGGCGGCGACTTTGAAGACGACGGCACCGGCGCTAACTTCACCGACGCTCAGATCGCCATGCTGGTCCGCAACACCGAGGAACTCGGTTGCGGGCTGGTGATGATCGGCGGCCGGAACAGCTTCGGCGCCGGCGGCTGGGCCAACACCGAGTTGGAAAAAGCCATGCCGGTCGACTTCCAGATCAAAAGCGCCAAGGTGGTGCCGGTCGGTGCGCTGGCCTTGATGATGCACGCCAGCGAAATGTCGCAAGGCAACTACTGGCAAAAGCGCATCGCCATCGAGGCCATCAAGGTGCTCGGCGATCGCGATTATTGTGGCATGATCCAGTGGAATATGAGCGACCAGTGGCTGTGGGGACAATCGCAGGGTGGCATGCTCACTGTGGGAGACAATCGCAACATGATGCTCGCACGGGTCGACACGATGAGCGTCGGCGACATGCCAGCATTCGAAGGCGCCATGAAGAAGGTGGCCAACAGCTTCGCCCGTCTTGACCAGCAGACCAACAAGCCGGCCGTGAAGCACATGATCATCATCTCCGACGGCGATCCTTCGCCTCCCAGCCGGCAGGTGATCAATCAGTACAAGAAGATGCAGGTCAAGATCACCACCGTGGCCGTCGGCGCGCATGGCACCGTGGGCACCAAGACCATGCGCGACATCGCCCAGGCCACCGGCGGCAAGTACTACAAAGTCCGCAACGCCCGCGCCCTGCCGCGCATCTACCAGCGCGAAGCCCGCCGCGTGGCGCGGCCGCTGGTCAAAGACCTCGAACCGCCTCAACGCCCCATCCTGACCGCGCAGCATGAGATCGTCAGCGGCATCGGCCCAGAGGAGTTTCCGCCAATCGATGGCTTGGTGCTGACGACGTTGAAAGACAGCGCGCTGGTGGAAGTGATCTTGCGCTCGCCCCAACCTGCGGTCGAGGCTAACAGCACCTTATTGGCCGCCTGGCCGTATGGTTTGGGCAAATCGGTCGTGTTCACCACCGACGGGGGTCGGCAACTGGCCAAGGCCTGGGATGGTTGGGATCGCTACGATCAGTTCTTCAGCCAGATGATTCGCTGGTCGATGCGGCCCACCGGCGACACGGGCAATTTCAGCGTCGTTACCACCACCGAGGATGGCAAGACGCGCGTGATCATCGACGCGTTGGATAAAGACGAGAACTTCATCAACGTGCCATCGATGAACGCCACGGTGGTCGGACCCGATATGGAGTCCGTTCCGCTGGTGATCGAGCAAAAAGCGCCGGGCCGCTATGTCGGCGAGTTCGACTCGATGCTGCCCGGCAGTTATATGCTGTCGGTCCTTCCCGGCGGCGACCAGGGGATGATTCGCACCGGTGTGAACGTCGGCTACAGCGAAGAGTTCCGCGATCGCGAGACCAACCTGCCGCTGTTGGAAACGATGGCGGGCCTCGAACCGAACAAAGGCAAGCCGGGCGTCTTGGTGGGGGGCGAGCAGAACACCATGCTGACCGGCGATCCCACGACACTGCCTAACCTATTGAACTTCGATCCCTACCGCCGCGACATGCCACCGGCCGTGTCGACGCAAAGCATCTGGCCGTGGATGGTGGTGCTGGCCTCGACGCTGTTCTTCGGCGACGTGTTCATCCGCCGGGTGCAAATTGGGTTCGAGTGGCTCAAGCCCATGTGGGCGTATATCGACGAAAAGCTTCTGGGCCGCGAACGCGAAGCCGCCGTGCCCGCCACGATGAGCCGCTTGCAAAGCCGCAAAGCCGAAGTCCAGAAACAGTACGAATCGCGCCGCGCCGAAACTCGCTTCGAAGCGCCAGACGAAGTCGAGCCCACCGACGAGCCTTCGCCACTGGAAGCCATGGACAGCCCGGCGGCCGAGCGACCTAAACAAGCCCCCGCCCCCAAGGTGGGCGAAGGCGAGAAGGAAGAAGAAAGCTATACCTCGCGGCTGCTGAAAGCCAAGAAAGATGTTTGGAAAGACAAACAGTAGACTAATGACCAATTACGAATGACCAATGTCCAATTAGCCTATTGGTCAGCTTCGTTGCCGCCGAAGTTTGCGAGCGGCCCCAAATCGAAAGTTCCCATTCCTCAGACCCCAGCCCCTAGCCTTCGCATATGAGTCTCGCCGAATCGATTGAAAAGCGTGCCCAAGAGTTTGCCACGCGTTACCAGGCTGTACACGACCAGATCGCCCGCGTGATTGTGGGACACGACGACATTGTGCACGGCGTGCTGACGTGCTTGTTCGTGGGCGGCCACTGCCTGCTCGAAGGTGTGCCGGGTCTGGGTAAGACGCTGCTGGTGCGAACGTTGGCCGAGACACTGAGCCTCGACTTCTCGCGCATTCAGTTCACGCCCGACCTGATGCCGGCCGACATCCTTGGCACGAACATGATTGTCGAAGACCCCGACGGGCGGCGGCGATTCGAGTTTCAGCGGGGACCGGTGTTCACGCAGATTTGCCTGGCCGACGAAATCAACCGCGCGACGCCGAAGACGCAGTCGGCTATGCTCGAAGCGATGCAGGAGAAGGCCGTTACCGCTGGCGGCAATCACTACAAGCTCGACGCACCGTTCTTTGTGATGGCCACGCAGAACCCGCTCGAACAGGAAGGCACTTATCCGCTGCCCGAAGCGCAGCTCGACCGCTTCTTCTTCAAGTTGATGGTTGGCTACTCCGGCCGGGCGGAGCTGAACACGATTCTTGATCGCACCACCCGCGGCGAAGTGATCACGCCGGAAAAGGTGATGGATGGCCGCGAGATCGTGCAGTGGCAGCAGTTGGTGCGCGAGGTGATCATCGCCCCGCACGTGCAGGACTACATCTGCCGGCTGGTGCTCGCCACGCACCCCGAAGGCGAGTTCGCCCCGCCGGTCACCAACCAGTATCTACGCTGGGGCGCTAGCCCCCGCGCCGCGCAAACCATCGCCCTGGCTTCCAAAGTGCGAGCACTGCTGGGCGGCCGGTACAACGTGAGCTTCGACGACATCCGCCGCGTGGTACTCCCCGCGCTGCGGCATCGCGTGATCCTGAACTTCGAGGCCGAAGCCGAAAGCATCGACCCCGACAACGTGCTGTTAGAACTGCTGGAGAAGGTGCCCGAAAAGGCCGACGACAGCGCTGCGGCCTAGCGCGTAGAACGAAATTCATTCCGTTGCGGGACCATAGCCATGAACCCCTTCGCTTCCCCAGAATCGAAGCCGGATCCGAGGTCCAAGCCACGGATTAAAAACTTCTGGGCAATCAACCGCGCCGACGTTGCCATCGTAGGAGGATTGGTGGCTCTGATGCTCGTACTGTTGCTGCTATGACCCGAAGGGTGCCTGGGGTCGAGTGCAACGAGCCCCCAGCACTTCTCCAACTGGGGGCTCGCGGAGCTCGTCCCCAGGCACCCAGTTCGAGGTGTTCTGTCCCAGAATGGGCCAAGAACCCACCTTCTCCAGCGGCCCAATCTAGGCCACAATCTAGAACACCCGCGGCTGGCGGATAACCTAGACTAATTCAAGTGAGAATCCCGGGTTTGCGCAGCGTTCGTTTGCAGCGGCCCGGCCAGTTTGTGTAACTTGATGAACCCTTTCGGCGCGTCGTGCGTCGCTAACTTCATGGCAAAACAAATCTACATCGGCGGCAAATTCTTCTCTCCCGAAGACGCGAAGATTAGCGTCTTTGATCATGGTCTGTTGTACGGCGACGGCGTGTTCGAAGGACTGCGGATCTACTCGGGCAAGGTCTTTCGACTCGGCGAGCACATCCAGCGGCTGTACGAATCGGCGAGGGCGATCTGGCTCGAGATTCCGATGACCCACGACGAGATGGCCGACGCCATCAATGAGACTGTGACCAAGAATGGCCTTTCCGACGGCTACGTGCGGGCGGTGGTGACCCGTGGCTCTGGTACGCTGGGGCTCGACCCCAATCGCTGCAGCAATCCGCAGGTAATCATCATCGCCGACACGATTACGCTCTACCCAAAAGAGTTTTACGACAACGGGCTGGAGATCATCACGGTGAGCGTGATTCGCAACCATCCGGCCGCGCTCAGCCCACGAGTCAAGTCGCTCAACTACCTGAACAACATCCTCGCCAAGATCGAAGGCCTGCAGGGCGGATGCGTCGAAGCGTTAATGCTCAACCACAAGGGCGAAGTAGCCGAGTGCACTGGCGATAACATTTTCATTGTCAAAGACGGCCGACTGCTCACCCCGCCGCTCGATGCGGGCATCCTGGCAGGCGTCACGCGCGAAGCGGTGATGGACCTGGCGGTGGAGCTCAACATCCCGCTGGCCGAACAAGTGCTCACCAAGCACGACATCTACGTGGCCGACGAGTGCTTCCTCACTGGTAGCGCCGCCGAAGTGGTGCCGGTAGTGAAGCTCGACAGCCGCCCCATCGGCGACGGCAAACCGGGCCCCGTGACCAAGCGGCTCACCAGCGCGTTTCACGAGTTGGTGCGCAATTAGAAGGGGTCACGCGAACTACCAAGTCGCGACTGTTAGTCGCGGATGTTAGGCCCGGCGTTTACGCCGGGTTGGGTCGTGCATCACCTAGCGGCGGTCGAGCTGTACGTGGTCCACCATCCGGAATGTGACCGAGACCGCCTTCGGCCCCAGGTTACCAACGATTCACCCGCCGTAAACGACGGGCCTATAAAGCGGCGATCGTTGCCGATTGGAGCTCACCACTGTCTCCGCGACGATCCGCCAAAATCCGCGCTGATCCGCGTCGAATTTCACCTCCGTGACCTCTGTAGTCAGGGAGTCACTTCGCAGCCACCGACTCGCCGCGGTATTCTCTGTTCGAGACGTCGCGGAAGTTGACGATCTGTTGGCCTACCAGGGTGATGCGGGCACGGTCTTCTTTGGAGAGCATCCAGGTAAACAAGTGTTCGGCGCGCAGCTTCTGGCCATCGTCGCCAGCGATCTTCAGGTTCACCTCCACCGGCACCACGTTGCGTTTTTCCAAGGCCTCGTTCACCGCCAGGCGGGGCATCGGGGGCATGCTCGAAGCCAGGATGCAGTTCAGCTTGGCGTAGCCGTTGAAGTAGTTCCGCAGGTCTTTCCACGCCGCGGCCTTTTTCACCGGCACCGTGGCCAGACGGTAGGTCATCGGATCGCTTTCAAGGGTCAGGATACCCGCCTCCTCATCGAACGTCTGAAGAAAGTCCGGGTCGGCGGCGAACTTCAGCAGCGGATCTTGCTGCGCCCGCGACCAGGTGCAAAGCTTCTTGATGGCGGTGTCCAATCGCTCAATGGAGATCTCGGTCTTCAGACTCCGAGCCGGATCGATCAACACGAACCGCGCTGGCGTATCGCCCTGTTTGTCGCGATAGATGGCCACGCGGCCGGTACTCTCTACAAAATCGTAGATCGCACCGTTTTGGAACAGCGTGGTGTTCTGCGTGATCGGTGTCTCTTCGTCGCCCCGGAAGATCTTGGTTTCGATGCGAAAGTCGACGCCCCAGGCGGGCGACGTGGCAATGGCGAGCAGCAGGATGGCGATGGCGCGCAGCATGGTAAGCCTCCGATCTTTCGGGCGAGAATCGTTCGCGCGAAGATTAGAAGCCTGCGGCAATCCTGTAAACGGCAAACCCGCTCGGCTTGACTAGATCTCAGCCAAAGTAGCTCGGCGCGGAGCCTGGCTTCCACTTGATGTTGCAGCCGATGCTGGGGCTCTGCAGCTCGCTGGGCGTGTTGCCTGCTAGCACCGCATCGACCGCCGCCCGCAGATCCTCGCCAGTGACGGGGATGCCGCTCTCGGGCCGGCTGCTGTCGAACTGGCCGCGGTAGACCAGTTGGCGGTCCTTGTCGAACACGTAGAAGTCGGGCGTGCAGGCCGCCGCGTAGGCCTTGGCCACGTCCTGCGTGGCGTCGTACAGGTAGGGGAACTTGAAGCCCCGCGCCTGGGCTTCGGCGGCCATCTTCTCTGGCGAGTCGTCGGGGTAGTTTTCCACGTCGTTCGAACTGATGGCCACCACGGCCACGCCCTTGTCGGTGTACTCGTTGCCAAAAGCCGCAAACTCGTCGGCAATGTGCTTTACGAACGGGCAGTGGTTGCAGGTGAAAGCCACCACCAACGCCGGCGCATCGGCGAGTTCGGACAGCGAGACCGTGCTGCCATCGACGTTAGGAAGCGAAAAATCGGGCGCTTCGGTGCCCAGTGGCAACATGGTGCTTGGAGTTCGGGCCATTAGAGGGAACCTCGCTGGTTGGAAGGGTGTCGTTTTTCGCAGCGTCTGCAGGAAGTATTGCGGATGACCCACACGCTGGCAACGGTCACAATTCCGCCGCGTTGACACTGTGTGGGTGTGCGCTATAATCTGGCGACGTAACACTTTGCGCAAACCGCGCAAGACAGCAGCGCCCATCGGCGAACCAATTGCAATCATCAGGCGTAATACTGATACACCCACCTTCCCCGCGAGCATAGGAGCAAGAAACCATGGCACTTCTCGAACTGGATAATACGAATTTTGAAGCCGAAGTGCTGAATGCCAGCGAGCCTGTGCTGGTCGACTTCTGGGCTCCCTGGTGCGGCCCGTGCCGGATGATTGCTCCCTTGGTGGAGGAACTGGCTGGCGACAACGAAGGCCAAGCCAAGATCGCCAAGCTAAATATCGACGACTCGCAGAACCTGGCCGAGCAGTACCGCGTGAGCAGCATTCCCACGTTGATGGTGTTCAAGGATGGTCAACCAGTCGAAACCTTCGTCGGTCCGCAGCCCAAGGCAAAGCTGCAGCAGGCGATCGACGCCGCCAAGGCTTAAGGGTCTCTGCTAGCACTTGGCAAATCGAGAGCGTTAACAAACAGTATTCAAACGAGGCCGTCACCAGTGTTGGGGGGCGGCCTCGTTTTTTTGTTCGTTTGCCAACATTCTTTAATCTTGACCCTAAAGTCCGGACACCCGACTGGTCGATGGCAGTCTAGGGGGAATATACGGATCATCGCAATCAGCGAAACTTTGCGGCGGAAGGACTCGGCGCATGAGCGACTCCCCCAACAATCCCAGCAGCGAAATCACCGCACGGATCGATGCTCCGCACGCGGTACGCCCTACGCGCAACGAAGGTGCTCCTGTTCCAGCAGCGGTCGCTGCTAGTTCGGCCGCCGCACAGGGCGAAGCGCCTGCAGCCACCACAACGGCTCCGCCGCCGGTCGATCGTCACGCGGCAGAGCTTGCCGAACAGTTGCAGCGCCGGCAGTCCGATCTCGATCGTCGCGCCGCGATGCTCGCTGCGCAAGAAGCGGAGATCGAGAACAAGGTCCGCCACGCAAGGTTGTGGATCGAAGAACAACAGCGGGAGCTGGAAGCCCGCGAACAAGCACTCGAGTCGCCCCGCCCTGCGCCTGAAGACAACGCGCAGCGCGAAGAGGAAAAGCAAGCCGTGGAGAAGCGGCAACGCGAACTCGACACGCGGCAGGCGGACCTCTATCAGCAGATTGAGGAACTCTCTCAGCGATCGATCGAGGTCGAGCAGAAGACCGAACGGCTCGAAGCCCTCGAACTGCAACTCAAGGAGTTCGAACAGTCGGTCGAGCGGCGGCACAAGTCGATGTCCGACGAGCGGGAAGACCTGGTGCTGCAAATTCAGGAACTCGACGAGCGGCGCGCGAAGCTTCACCGCCGGACCGAAGAGCTGGAGACTCGCGACGCCGAACTCCGTAGCCGCGAAGCCCAAATGGCGTTTCGGCGGCACGAAATCGAGACGGCCGTCGCCCGGTTCGAGAAACTGGGCGTAACGCAGGAGCGGATGGAAGCGCTCGACTGCCAGGCGGCCGAGTTTGACACGCGCTCGCGCTATCTCGACAAGGCCGAACAACTGTTGAAGGAAGACACGCAGAAGCTCACCAAACGCCGCGGCGAGTTGGAAGACGAGCATCGCGCTGCTTTGGAGCAGATTCGCACCGATCGGCAAAAACTGCTGGCCGACCAGGAAGCGTTCACTCAGACGGCCACGCGTCGCACGAAGCAAATGGATCAGCGCGAAAACGAACTCGACCAACGCGAGGAGTCGTTATCCGTCTTGCGATTGGAGCTCGAAGCTTCGCAGCGTGAGGTGCTCGAGATGCGGCTCGCCACCGAGGAAACCTGGGCGCAACTCACCGGTGCGCTGGCACCAGCGGCGCTCACGCGATCTATCGCGCAGACACGTGCTCGGCTGTCGGACCATTACGAGCACCAGGCGCAGCAGCTTTGCGAACGCCGGGAGGAGTTGGAGCAGTTCCGAGCCGAACTTTCAGAGCAGCACGTGCAGTTAGAGACGCGTCGAACGCAATTCCAGGAATGGCAGCGGCGGCGCGAGCAGGAAATCGAACAGCAAGCCGGCAGGCTCATCGCACGCGAGCAAGAACTCGATCGCCAGCAAATGCACTACGAGGCCACCGAGGCCAAGTGGCGTCTGGAACGCGACGACTACCGCGCCGAGATTCGCCAATTGCTCACGCAGTTGCGGAAGGGAATTCTCGAAGCCGCGTAACCGGATTGGCTACTCTTCGGTGATCGCTGCTTCTTCGCTCTGGGTGTAGCCGGGCGACTCGGTCTTGGCTTCTTCTTGGGACAACTTGCCACGGCGCACTGCTTCGTTGGCATACGCGTAGGCAGCTTCCAACTCGAAGCGGCTGAAGTAAGGCGAGCGGCTGATGTTGCGGCGGGTACCGGTGAGCTTGGCCGCCAACTGTTCCCACGTGAGATCGTTGTTCAGGTGCCACACCGCAGCTTGTGCGGCGTTGTGTTGCAGGTCGCCATTGCCGAACGCCTTGAGCAGTTCGACCACTTCTGGGCGGTCGGTCTCGGGGCTCACGGGGCGCAATTCGTAAGTGTTGCTGCTCGATGGGTCTTTCTTGCCGTGGTCCAGGCACAACAGCGGGACGTCGATCTTGGTCACGCGATCGGGCGGAATGCTGAACGCGCCGCCACCACCGAAGTTGCCACCGCCACCGCCACCGCCGAAGCCGCCACCACCGCCGCCGACGCTTTGGTTGCCACCGCCACCGCCGAGGCCACCGCCGCCACCGAAGTTACCGCCACCACCGCCACCAAAATTCTGAGCCAATACCGGATCGCCAACAAAGGCGTCGGGAATGCGAATCTTCACGCCCTCGGGCAACTTGTTGTTGGTGATCAGGATGCGGCCCTGGTGGTCGTTCTTGGCGATGAACTTCACCTCGATGTCGCCGGCGTCGCGCGCTTCGAACAAGTCGCGGACTTCGCCCGCTTGAGCGGCCTTCTCTTTCGCCTCGGGAGCCGCGGCTTCCTCGGCAGCGTTATCGGCAAACGAAGCATTGCTCGCAAACAACAGCAGGGCGAGCAGAGTGGCGTAACGGCTGAACGTGGAAAGCATGGGTTTCGCTCCGGCGGGCGAGTTGGGCGGGCAAATGGGGATGTTCCGTTGATTGGCGCCGCGGCGCAGTCCCAGCACGGGAATGCGCCAACAGCACTACTGTTAGCATAATCTCTCGGCCGACGACTGCCAAACTATTCCCCCCTGCCAGGCCGCCGGGGCCGGAGACCATCTGGAGACCAGAATCACCAGAATTCGGGGCCTTTTTGGCACTCGCTGCCGATTTGGAGGGTCCACTGCTACTCGCGGACCTCAATCTGAGCCATCTCCTCTGCCGTGAAACGCAGCTTTTCGGTCGGTTCGGCCTGGCGGCTTGCCACCAGCTTGCTGGGTTTCGGGGGTTGGTGGGGGATCACCATAGTGCGTTTGCCCCCGATCTCCTCGACCTTTCCGCCCGACTGCTCCACCGCTTGAATGGCCAGCGTCTCGCACACTTCGCACAGTTTGGGGAAGTCGTACTTGGTGTGGGCGAACTTCGTCTGGGTATCGAGTGCCGAAGTAAATCGCTCGGGCAGTTTGTCGTATCCGATCGTGGTAAATAGGATGCCCGCCGCGTTCGACGGATTGCAATCGGAGTCCTGGCCGCAACGGGTGGAAATGATAATGGTCTGATCGGGATCGCGATCGCCGTACAGCATGCCAATCAGGATGTACGCGCCGTTGAGTTTCACGTCGATGGAGAAGTGGTCTTCACCGCCATGACCGCAGCATAGGCCGTGGCTGTATTCGGGGTTGTTGTGATACTTGGCTTCGACCTTGTGCCACGTGGCCTGCCAGTCGTCGGGGTCTTCCGCGTGCCACGCGACCACGTCGCGGACCATCTCGGCATACTGGCTTTCGGCGGGAATACAGGCCAAACCGGCTTCGATGATGCGATGAATGTCCTGTTCGAAGAATGCCTCGCAGTACATGCCGGCGACGAATTGGCCCCCGTAAACACCGTCGCCGTAGTTCATCAGGCGGCCAAATTTGTCGCCTAGATCGATCGCCACTTGCGGCATTCCAGGCGCGATCAAGCCGCTGTAGTCGGCTTCGATCTGATAGTCGATGTCGTCGGAGTGTTGTGTGAATTGCGGATGACCCGACGCGGGCGGTGCGATGCCTCGTCGCAGGTTTTCGCGGCCAAACCGGTTGGCGTGCCACAGCGGATAGCGACTATTCGCCAAGTCGATCCCCGCCTGGCGGATCGAGCAGTCGAGGCCGTGCTCTTCGAGTGTGGCCAGGAACGTCATTTCGACGTACAGGTCGTCCTGTTGGAACTGGTTAACCGTGGCCGGCTCCCACTTGGGCATCTGGTCCGCGGGAATGATCCGGCCGTTGAACTTGAACTCGGTGGGGAAGCCCCAGCCGACTCCAACCATCTGTCCAATCCACCCGGCCTTCATTCGGTTAACATACTCCGCGGTCGTTAGTTGCCGAGCCGGCTCGGCCCAACTGGTGGAAGTGGCAACGGAGAGAATCGCGAGGCAGGTGAGATATCGCATAGTGGCGCCCTTATGTACCGAGAAAGTAGGGTGATTTGCGTAGGTCGGACTCCCGAAGAGTAGGCGGCCCGGGGCTCGACGTGCGGAAGACCGTGCATCCGTTTTCCGTGACAGGTGATTCCGCTTTGAATACAATCGCATTGAGGCCTGCTCAAATACTTGAAAAGTTAATTGACAAAGTAGTGGGTTCCTCGCGACAATCAGAAATGTAGTTTTATGCCTTGTTCACGTGCTTTCGCAAGTCCGTAACGAACATCGCGACAAACTTCCGGTGGTGCACGGAGCACCGCAGGCGTGATTCTCGAACCGATGACCGAAGTCTGGCGGCTTCTATTCTCCGACTTTGATCCCGGGTTCGTGACCCCCAGGAGTTAGTGCTGTATAAGCAACTGTGAGTGCTTGTGGTAAAGTACTTTTCTTAGTGTTACTTCAGGAGTCGTCTAATGTTTGTAAGGCAACTGGTATTGGCAACTTTGGCGGCCGTGGTCCTAGCACCCGGAGCATCCGCCCTGACGATGAGTTACGCGGGCACCCAGTACGATGTCGGCGGAACGTTTTTCCCCGGTGGTGGTCCGGCAGATGTACAGAACTACCACGTTGCGGGTTGGCGTGGCAACGACGTTGCGAAGACTCTCGACCTGGATGGGAACGACGTGTACGGCAGCGCTGGCTACGCGTTGTTTGGAACGCGGTTCGATTATCCCAACGCAAACGCCACGGGCGGAAATGCGTTTGTCAATCCAACTGACAACTCGGTTTATCCTAACATCATTGATCTACCAAGTTGGGTTGCTGGTCACCAGATTCTCTCGAGCCGTAAGGCCGGCGGTTGGGCTTATGCACTGATTGACGACCCGCAACTGACCAACGGTGCACGCGACTTCAATTGGGGCGCGTCCCAAATACCCGCTTCGACCTTCCAGGCTCCCTATGTCAAGTTGGGCGTTCTCGACGGTACCGGAATCGTGACGCAAAACGACCCAACTGTGGCTCCGGCCGAGCGTTGGGGATTCGCCCTTGGTCCCGATGCTCCTTCGAAGATCCGAGTGGGAGTGATGACCGATGGACTGGATTCGGAATTCTGGGCACCGTCTGAGGTGTTGATGCAGCACACGATTGGCGGTGTGCCGATGGGTGCTCCGGTATCCACAGGAACCGTGGCAAAGAACCGGTTCATCGACATGCACTTCTTCGACATCATTGACGGTCAGGCTGGTGACGAGTTCGTGTTCCTTGCCTCCAACCCAGGTGGTGGAAGTGCTGGTATCGCTGGATTCACCTTCGAGGCTATACCCGAGCCGAGCACCCTCGCCATTGTAGGAGTGGCCATGTTTGGCGGAGCGGCTTTGTGGCGTCGTCGCCGATAACGATAGTTGTTTGAAAACTGAGTTTGAGCACGCCGCAGGGGGGACGCCGGGCACGGATCCCCTGCGGCGTTTCACGAATAGAAGAGGCTTGTAATACGAATCGAGGACAGGATGAGGACGGCGGAGAGTAACGGATACAGAACGCATGCACGGACGACGGCTTTTACGCTGGTCGAACTGCTGGTGGTGATCGCCATCATCGGCATCTTGGTCGCACTACTGTTGCCTGCGATCCAGGCCGCCCGCGAGGCGGCCCGACGCAGTGCGTGCACCAACAACATGAAGCAACTATCGCTCGGGTGTATAAACCACGAGAGCACCAACCAACGCTTGCCGTCCGGCTTCACGATGTACCAGTCGAACGACGTGTTGCATACCTGGGCGTCGTACATCTTGCCGTACATGGAGCAAACGGCCATCTACGATCAGATCGACTTCGAGGTACCCGTCTTCAAGGCCTGGGAGGACGCCGGACGATCGTGCCCCAACGCGGCCCCCTGGACCTACACGAATATCGACATCTTTCAGTGTCCATCTGATGGGCAGGTAAGCCACACGGGTAATGCAGCATGCTTTGCTCACGGAAATTACCTTGCTAACCAGGGATGGTGGGTGTGGTGGCAGGCGCTTCCTGAGCAGACGTGGATGTTCTATCGAAACAGCGATGCTGGCTTTAAAGCCGGTATCGACAAGTTGGGGCCGTTCGGCAAAGTGTACGGCGCTGCCAACAAGGGCGTTCCGCTGCGGCAAATCACTGATGGGACTAGCAATACCGTGATGCTGGGTGAGTGCCGGCAGTTTTCGGGCGAGGATTCGCGCGGACTGCTGTACCTGGCCAGCTGTCTGTACTCGCATGAGTATGCGCCTAACTCCGATGCTGCTGACAAACTAGAGTACTGCGCCGATGGCCCCGGTGGCGCCGACGACCCGAACGGCGAATTGTATCCCGAAGCTCCTTGCAGTCAGAAAGGCATGGCGCTGCCTCGTGGTCCCATGTCGCAGACCTCGCGCAGCCAGCATCCGGGTGGCGTAAACGTGGCATTCTGTGACGGACACGTGGCGTTAGTAAACGACGACGTAAACATCGACGTGTGGCAGGCGATTTCGACCCGCGCCAACGGCGAGACCGTTACACTCGAATAAGTCATCCGCGGCAGCGTGTCGCATTGAAGAATTCACCAATTAAGTATCACTTACACGGCGGTTAAAAGATGAAACGTTCTTCCCTCGGTATCGGCCTGCTCGCACTTGCGGTTTGTGCTTTCAGCGGCATCCGAACTCATGCAGCCGACCTAAATTACGCGGGAACTGATTACGACATCGGTGGCACGTTTTTCCCCGGAGGTGGCCCTGCCGACGTGGGTGCATACGTGGTGGTGCCCTGGCGAACAGATGGTGCTGGAAATACATTCAGCGCGAGTGACGATCCGGGTGAGCGGTACTATGGACGAGATGGCTATGTCCTGTTCAGTACCAGAACCGATTATCCAAACGCGAACTTTGCGCCAGGCACAAATGACGACTGGGATTCTGAGTTCTTCACAGACAACTACCCCGACATCATTGATCTCCCCGAATTTGTCGGCGATTCGCAGGTCCTAGCAAACCGTCGAGGAGGTGGCTGGGCCTACGCACTTGTAGATGATCCGGTGCTGACCGAAGGCATACGAGACTGGGACTGGGGGCAATCACAAACTCCCACCTCTTCTGGGCAGGCCCCGTATACGAAGATCGGCATCCTGAGCGACTGGGATCAATTTGGCAATTTTCCGGACAACACTGATCCGGATGCGTCGCCCGCGGGCCGGTGGGGCTTCCAGGTGGGTGCAGATCCACCTGCCAACATGCGGATAGGAGTGATGACCGACGGCCTCGATCTTCCCGGGTTTGCCCCCACGGAGGTATTCTTGGGCCAGATTTCCACCGTGGGAGTGTGGGACGACACCCAACTGATATCCTCGGGTGAAGTCACGCGAAATCGCTTCGTCGACATCCATTTCTTCGACATCACTGGCGCCCAAGAAGGCGACATTTTTGCAGTGGGAGTTAAGTCCGATAGTAGGGTTGCCGCGATCTCCGGCATCACCTTCGACATCCTTCCCGATACCGGTGGCCTTGTTGGCGACTACAACGGCGATAGCATTGTGAACATCGCCGACTACGTGGTGTGGCGGAACACGCTTGGCGCGACGGTCACCCCGGGTGAAGCGGCCGATGGCGACAACAGTGGCACCATCGACGCGGGTGACTATACCGTGTGGAAAGACAACTTTGGCCAAGCCGAAATGGCCGCGGTCGCCGGAGCGCAAGTGCCCGAGCCGGGCAGCCTGGCACTTGTCGCCGCCGGTGGCCTGATGCTGGCGAGCGCCTTGCGTCGTCGGCACGGTTGAGACGTTCGAGTTTCGACAGATTAAAATTGGGGGGTGTGGCGACGTAGTCCCTCGACGCTACACCCCCCGTGCAATTTGCATTCGGTTGTGAGGCAAGCCGAACTCTTCGGGTAGCAATCCCGCAGCCGAGATCACTACCCGAAAAGACTCGTCATTCACCCTTCGCGTTCGTGCGTTTCCTCTTGGGTCCGTCTTCACCCATTAGAACAGCAGTTGCAGCTGCGTGCGGAACACGGTTTGGCCAGAGTTGTTGGACACGTCCTGCAGGAATCCAGTGTAGGGAACGGCGACAGGAATCGGATCCAGAGCGTGCGACGCCTCGAAGGTGAGCTTGCAGGCGTGGCGTTTGAAGTACCAGTTGAGGCCGGCGCTGAGGATGTTGACCGAACTGTCCGCCACTGGCGTGGCACCCGAGCCCACGTTGGTCCAACCATCGAAGTCGATGTACTGGTAGATGAAGAAGGGCTCGATCGTGTCGGGTATGATCTGGTAGGCCGTCATGAACTCTACGCCGGTTTGGGTGAAGTCCTGGGTGTCGGCCAAAGCGTGTCGCTGCACTACCGAACCGAAGGCCATGAAGCCGCAACGTTCCACCGTCGCGTCGACGGTCCATGCAAAGAACTCGTTAAGGTTATTGGCGGGATCGTCGTCGCCCGTTTCGGGGCCTTCGTAGTGAATGTCGGCACCAATGAAGGCGGCCAGTGGTTCATCCGACCAGGAGGCGAAGTCGCCGTACTGAGTCCAATCGCCGACGAGCTTCACGTCGATGCCCGACGAGATGGCGAAGTCGCTATTGTCCTGGAAGAAGTCTTTCGAGCGAGCGACACTGCCGGAATGACGTCCGTCGGTGATGAACGACAGCACGCGGAAGTCGTCGTTCTGCTTGGAGAAGCAGATACCTTCCTGCACACCCGTCGAGAAAATCGCGTACGAGTAGGAGCGATCGACACCCATCTGCCGCGCGTAGCTGATGTCGAGTTCGCGCATGAACGACGGGTCGCGGAAACGACCGACCTGCACAAACAGGCCGTTGTCGAACTCGTAGTTGATGCGGCATTCTTCCATGAAGGTATGCCCGTCCACGCGGCCGCTCTGAAGAATCATCCAGTAGGTCAGCTTGGGCGAGATGATATTACCGCTAAAAATGACAGGTGCACGGGCTAGAACGAACCCGCCTTCGAATTCATCGCCGTCGCCGGGATCCAGTTCGCGCCAGTTGGCGAAGTACCGGGTTTGGATCATGCCGTTGATCTTGAGCTTGAAGTTGCCGTCGATCGTGCGGATGTAGAAACCCCTGTCATAGCCGGCGCACTTCGAGCAATCGCAGCAATCGTCGACCGCCTCGCCGCAGGCTCCGGGCGCACCATCCGGGGGCAGCGGCGCGTCGGCTCCGGCGACGGAGCGTTCGAGTTCCTCCAGACGCAGCAGAATGGCCTCGATCGAGTCGTTGTCGTATTGAACTGCCGGAGCTGGTACCGGCTCAGAGACCGGTGTCTCTCCATCGAGAGGCAACTCCGGTTCAATGTCTTCTGTCGTGTCTGCGATGGTTGGCTGCGACACCGTCTGGGTTGTCGCATTCGATTTGAGCCAATACGGCGTGTCGGCCTTCACCGATGTGCACGTCGGCAATATCACCATGATGCTCGCGGCCATTAGACCGCGAGACAGTCGTAAAGTCGTTCTCATTGGTTACCCCTGGGTTGGAAGTTTCCGCGCACGCTTCGACACCTCAAAGGCGCGCAGCTTCGTACTTCGCTTTGGAAACGAACGCACGAAGGCAACCGGCACAGGCAAGACGGGGGGACGCCGGCTGTTGCAGGTAGGATGGAATGGGGGGAAGGTGGCGAGACGCCGAGCAGTACCTAGTGTCGTTCCTATAACCGCTCTTTCTGTACCCAATCTGCAAAGCTAGTATTGGCGGCACTTGCGGATAAACCGCAACACAACACACCAGAGGCATCATTGTGTGCACTGGCGCATGCGCTGCGACAGATACAACTCTGATCGTTTCGTCCGCTAAACCAGGAGCGCCGTTTAATGCAATAAAGCAACTGGTAATTTCGGACGCGCGGCTACTACGACGAGGACTAGGGGTGGTCGCTAAGCGACCCAGATTTTTTTTTGCGCGAGGCCACGACCTCGCCTTAGGAGAACCCTGAAGTTAACGGCTAGTTAAGCTATAACACAGAGCTGTCGGATGCACACTTTCCGACGCAGAAATGTCCATGCGCAAGCTGCCTTTTACGGCGCTACATTGTCGACACCGGAGGTAGAATTCGCCGCAGCGCCAACCTCGCTGCGAAGGTCGCTCCACTCGATGTCGTCGCGCGCGTGGAGTCGACTGGCGGCTTCAGCAATGTCGGGATAGAACTCGGCCAGGTTCGCCGCGATGTGAAGCGGGTCGATTCCCGACGCCATGGTCACCAGCACCGCCCTGGCGGAGGAAGCCTCGCACGTACCGAGGGTGGGTAGATCGCTCCGCAGTACGTCGGCCACCGTTTCGATCGACAGACCAATTGCCAGCCTTCGCCGTTGATAGGCGTAGCCGCTGAGGTCGGGCTTGGTGCGCCCGACGATATCTGCGGCGGAGTCGGACGGACCGATCAAGGTGGCCGCGAACGACTGGAGACGGAAGTCGGCGCCGGTTCGATTCCCGCGGCACACTTTGAGCGACTGGGCGGCTTCAGGCACGCATGCTTCGAACGCCAGTGTTTCGGCGATCGAGGCGAATGTCTGCGCGTGGTCGGTGGTTTGATTTCGTGGGGGAATCGGCAGCCAGCACACTGTATCGAACGGTTCGCCGGCGGCCTGGTACCTCGCCGCAGGCCCTGAGGGCGGATTGAGGCTGGCGTTGCCATGGCGCTGCGCGTGCGCCAGCTCGGTTAACAGCGCGTAGGTGTTGGCGATCGCTAGCGACTCCGTCGTGCCCGCGGTTCGTTCCGGCATGGCGAGCATTGCATCGACTTCGATCGAAACGTTCAAATCAGCCGCCAGCGATTGGGCCGCTTGGCCGATGTCGATCAGCGTGCCACCGCCGGTGCCACCACTAGTGCATGCGAGCACCACCACACGCAGCGTCGTGACGCCGGGGTTCGACTCCACCATTTGATACAGCTTGGTATACAAGCTGCTGAGTATGGATTCGGCGTGATCCACCGCAGCGATTCGGCCCAGAGGGCGGTAGCCGCGTGTTTCGAGCGATCGGGGGATGTTGTACAACCAGCGGCGACTCACCCAGCTCAGCATTTGCCGCGACCGATCGCCATACTCTTTCGGGCGTCGGAGCGGGATGTGCAACATCTCGTCGCTGTGCAGCAGGTCTTCCTTCAGTTGGCTGGCGGCTTCCTTCAACGCTTCGCGGTCGGTGTCGATCGCCAACCAGCCGACATGCGACCTACACGTTTCGCCGTCCCGCGACTCCAGCACTTTTCCACGCACGGCGTTGAGCAACTTCATGCCCAGTCCGCCGACGCCGACGAACAGCGTAGGAGTCGTAGCTGCGGTGGAGAGGTCCACTTCGGGAAACGTCATGTCCTCGACCACGGCCGAGACGGAAGGAAAGTGCAGCGGCTGGCTGTCCGTTGGTGCGACTCGAGGTTGCGGCTTCGCTGCAGCGACCGGTGACTGGGCGACCGCTTGAGTCAGCGAGGCGGCGCTCGATTGGGTGTCGTCGTCTTTGTGCTGCACTTCCACGGGCGGACGTGCAGGGTTGTTGCTCGCTGTGGGCTTGGGCGGTTGTACGCCCCCGGCGTCGAGCGCTGCCACGAACTCGCGGCAAGAGGCAAAGCGTTGCTCGGGCCGCTTGGCCAGGGCCTTGCGAATCACTTGCCGATCTCCATCCGACAAACCCTGCAGGATGGGTTCGGCCTGTGTGTGCTGTTTGGCCAGTTGGGCCGGGGTTCGCCCAGGGAAGGGCGGCTTGCCCGTGAGCATGTGTTGGTACACGATCGCCAGGCTGTATTGATCGCTGCGCGGCGAGGGAGCGTCGTCAAACACTTCCGGTGCCGAGTACAGCGGCGTCATGCCGCCCATCATCGAGTTTAGCGTGCGCGTGGCCAGTTCCTTCACCAGGCCAAAGTCGCCCACCTTTACGTGCTCGCCCACCACCAGCAGGTTCTCAGGCTTGATGTCCAGGTGCTGTAGCGAATGGCGTTCGACCAGGCAGTCGAGTGCTTCGGCGGCGTCCTTCATGTAGACGATCAACTCGTCCCGCGGAATGCCCGGCTCGCCATCGGCCACGTACTTGCGGAAGCAATCGTCGAGGCTCATGTCGGCCAGTTCGGTGACAATCACCAGTCGACCGCCCACCACGTCGAAGCGTTCGAGCGACAGTACGAACGGATGCCGCACGTCGCGAATCCGCTCCAGGCTTTTCATTTCGCGCTCAGCAAGCTCGCCTTCGCACTGCCCGAAGACAAGTTTCACCGCCTTCTCCATGCCACCCGGCGCGGTCGCGCGCCACACCTCGCCATAGCCACCCGAGCCGATACGTTCGATAGCGACGTAGCCGTCGGGAAGCTGCAGGGAACTGGCGGTGGCAGTAGACATAGTAGGATCGGTGTCAGGCGGGGGAGTAAGCTATCTCTTGTATGTCTCAGTGGGCCGCTGCGAGAAGTTCGCTACCGGCACCAAGGCGAGTACGTTGTTGGGCAACGTGAATGCCCAGGTCGCGGCACGCTTGCTGGTCGGCTGCCGAGATGCTCGCCGGCAGGGCAATCTCAATGTGCTGGGCCGAGCAGGCCGCGTGAACGATCTCGAGTCGCTGCATCCGCCGTGGCTGGTTGGCCACGTCTTGTACCATCTGACTCGACAGCACCAGGTAGTCCGGCACGGCGAGTTCCATCGCCTCGATGCCGCCCCCGCCGCCGGCGAATTCGTCGTACACGACTTGATGTCCCTGTTGCTGCAAGTGGCTCAATAGTCGCAGTGTGTCTGGCGTGGCGGTGGCCCATTCCCAGTTAACGATCACACCAATCGGTCTTGGCGCTGCCAGTACTCCCGCCACTTCATCCACAGCGTTCAGCAGGCGCTGGTCGAGCGACTCTTGCTGCGTGACGCGCAGCAGCAGGCCTTCGGCTTGTGGGCGGTCGTCGACTTGTTCGGCCGCCAGGTGCCAGGCCAAGAGTTCGAGCCGCGCGGCCACGCGGGTGGGCGTCTTTGCGTCCGCCTGACTCAGTTGGTCGTCCAACGGGGGCATCACTCGGGCTGTACTCATCAGCACTTCGCCAGAGGCGGTGTCGGCCAAGTGACTCCACTCCAGCGGTATCGCCTGCAGCAGTAAGGCCTCGCTCAAGCTACGGGTGGCGGAGAGTTCGGGCGACGCGCCGGGTAGCTCCGCCGCGGGTTTCTTACGCGGCAGTGGTTTGGTGAGCGTTCGTTGCAATCGGTTCATCGACGTGCAGACGAACGTCATTTCCACGTCCGCAATGCTCACCGAGTCGCCATCGACGATTGGGGTTTCGCGCACCGGGCGGCCGTTGACCGAGGTGCCATTGGTGCTGCCCAGATCGCGAACGCAAAACCCAGTGGGTGTGCGCACGATTTCCGCATGCTCGCGGGAAACCGACGTCGAGTTGATTTGGAAAGAGGCAGACGCCGAACGACCGATGACGAACGGAAACTCGTCGATCTCAACGGTCTGAAGCTTCGTGCTGTCGAGTGGGTAGTACTCGAAGCGCGGTCGTACGTCTCCATCCGGGGGGGTGGTTGAGAACACCGGGTAAACCTCGTCGAGCTTCAAAGTAGGACTGCTGGAGAGCGCAATCATCCCATTGCGCAATCACCTCCGCATGAAAACTCTAGCTCATTGAGCCTCCTGCGGCGCTGCGAGGCCGGATGAATGCTAGACTTCCCTAAGTGCCATAGCGAATTCCTCTTCCTCCCTGGAGCCGTCAGGCCGTGAGCACCCCTACCACCGATCTGTCCGTTACCATCGTGTCGACCGATCGAGAGTTGCTGTGCAATCTCTCGTGGACGCTTTCGTTGTTCGGGTATCAGGTTACCGCAACCTGCGACTTCAGCGACGAGAGCCCCTGTCGCCGCAACAAGCAGCCGGGATTGTTGCTGCTGGATACTCGCGACAACCCAAATGCAGCCGAAGTGCTTTCGCTGCCCCGTGAACCGGGGTACGTGTATCGCATTGCCATCGACAAGCCCGAAGCCGCCGAGCGACTATGCCTCGATGGGGCGGACGACGTGATTCGCTTTCCGGTGAACACCGGCGAATTACTCACGCGGTTGCGGGCGGGGGTCCGCCGGTTGGAGTTTGAGCACCGCCTCGCGCGACGTGCGCGTCGCGACGCGTTGACCGGATTGCTCACCCGTCGAGGTGTTGGCAAACTACTCAGCGAAGCGCCCCAGCCACCGACCACCTGCGTGGTTTTCGGCATCGACTACCTCGACCAGATCCATCGCCAGTACGGCGACCACGCCGCCCGCCACCTGAAAACGATGCTCGCCCGCTGCATGCAGCAACAGGTGCAGCACGGGGAATTGTGTGGAGTGCTGGAAGACAACGTGCTGCTGACCACGTTGAGCCGCGGCCCCGACGACGCGCGGCAGTTTGCCGACTCGGTCGCCGCGGCGTTCGCTGCGAGCGATACGCTGGTGCGGGAGATCCGCTCGCTGCCGACGCTGTCGGCCATTATCGTCGAGTGGGACCCCAACGTGGCGGCCGATGAGCAACTCGATCGCTGCGAATCAACCCTCCAGCAGGTGCGTTGGTTCGGCGGCAACCATATTGCCATGGCAGCCGATGTCCAAGGGCGTATCGCCGAGTGGCGTGCCGACATGGACGCTGGTGTGCCGTTCGAGGACGCGGTGGCGCAGGACATGATGGAACTGTTCCCGGCCATCCTCACTCGCGACCAGATCGAATCGGGCTACGAGGCGGCGCTCTCCGCCTCGGGCTTGCAACTCCCCTGCCTGCCGATCGTGGACGACGAGGGCAAGCTGCAGAAAGTGGTGCACTTTGCCGATGTCCAGCTCGGCCTGCCAGGCGGGACTAGCCAGCCGCACACCATCGAGTACCACCAACCACTCAGCGAGCTGTTCGAGGCGTTCAACACCACCGACAGCGACTACCTGGTCGTGGTCGACCAGCAGCAACGCCCCATCGGCTATCTCACCTGCGAAGGCCTCGCCAGCCTGGTGCTCGACCAGATGCATGTGGACCGCTACAGTGCGGTGGAAACGGGCCAGTCGTGCACGGCCTCCATGGTGGTGCCCGTGGTGCCGAATCGCGCCGATGCTCCCAAGCCGGTGGGGGCTACGCACTGAGCCGCGAGTTGAAGCGTACTCAAGCAGATCTTAGTCCAGCCCACGACTTACGCGTCGTCGGAGGACTCCTCGCAATCACATCTCACGACTAGGCATAGCTCGTCGGCTAGGGCGCGATGGAACTCCAGAGTCGGCTGCTGGTTAGACTCTCCTACTCCTGACCGGTCATGGCGGTGAAGTAGTTGTGTACCGCGTGGTCGAGGATCTGCGGAGTGGCCACGATGGGCAGTTCGTTGTACTCGCAGTAGTGCAAGGCCTGGTCGAGCAAGTCACGCGCTTGGCACCGACGCAAGGGCCGTCCACACGCGTCGTAGTGCGCGGCTAGCAGATACTCGATCGAGTCGTGCGGGCATTCGACCTTCAGCTTGCCGGCGAACATGCCAAACAGCTTGATAAACTCCTCACGCGACGGGGCGCCGATCTCGATCTTGAATGGAATCCGCCGCAGGAACGCGTCGTCGGCCAGGTCGTGCGGCTCGAGGTTCGTCGAGAAGATGATCAGCTGCTCGAACGGCACCTGAATCTTCTTGCCGTTGGCCAGGCTAAGGTAGTCGATGCGGTTTTCGAGTGGAATAATCCAGCGATTCAATAGATCGGTGGGATTGATTCGCTGCCGGCCAAAGTCGTCGATCAGCAGGCTGCCACAGTTGCTCTTGAGCTGCAGCGAAGCCTCGCTGATGTGACTGACCGGATCGTGCTTCAGTTCCAGGCTATCCATTGTCAACTCGCCGCCCACCACGACCGTTGGCCGGCGGATTCGAATCCAGCGTTGGTCGTGCTCGTTGTCCTTCAGCAGGCTGGAGAGTTGCGAGCCCACGCGTTCGTGGCACGCGGCGTCGTACAGCTTGATGATCTGGCCGTCTTCGACGATCGCGTAGGGGATCAGCACGTTTTGGCCGAAGCACCGCGTGATTCGCTGGGCGATGGTGGTCTTGCCGTTGCCAGGTGGGCCGTAAATGAACATACCGCGGCCGGCGCTAATGGCGGGGCCCAGTTGTTCGAGCATCTCCGGCTCGACGTTGATGTCGGAAAACGCCTGCACCAACCGATCGCGCTTCGGCTTTTCGGTGCGGATGGTTTGGGCTTCGACCGAGTCGACATAGTCCTCCAGAGGCACCGGCGCCGGGCCAGTGTAGGCGCATTCTTTCATCGCCAGCCGCGCCCGCTCGCGACCCTGATCGGTGAGCTGATAAACGTAGTCGCCCAGCATGGCCGAACCCGTGGGCGCGAGGTGCTGACGGTTGCGAAGCGTGGTGAAGCAATCTTCCAGAATCGGCAGTGGCAGGCACAGCGACTCGGAAATCTGCCGCCCGGTCTTCGAGCCGGCGTTGGCGACGGTCTTCAGAATCAGGTCCTCGACAATCGCTCCGGTCAGGCCGGTTTCTTCCAGCGAACGGGGCTCGGGTGGCAAGAACCCGTCGTCCAGGCCGAGCGCCGCGACCAAACCGTTATCGGTCTTCTTTGCTCCGCCACCAAAGTCGGGTGGCAGCGGCGAAGGCGGCGACTGCGATCGATCCGCGAACGACTGTTCCTCGCGCGGCGGCTCTTCGACCTCCGCCGGCGCTTCGTCGCGTGCCGGAGGCGCTTCTTCGTGCATCGGTGGAGCTGCCTCGGCCACTGATGGCTTGGGCTGGGTGACCATGGGTTGCGGTTCGGGGGCGGCCGAGATCGGCTCTGTCACATACCGCTGCTGTTCGGCCGCAGCAGGTTTCGGCTGAGTGACCGACCGCTGGTTTTCTTCCGCCAATTCAGCGGATACCGCCGATTGCGCATAGGTCAGCGCGCCCTCGAGCGACTCCGGCGGCTCGGCAGGGGCTTGTGGTGGGCGTTGGATGGGGGCCGTTACGTTCCTCGAGTCTTGCGATTGCTCCACCACTCCCCCTTGTTGTTCTTTGAGTTTCTGCGTGAGGTTGCGGCTCAGTTGCCAGCCAAAATTGGTCAGCTCAAACCGCTTGGGTCCACCCGACTGTCGCACCAACTGTAGCTCAATTAGTTGCGGAATGGTCTCCAGGCAGCGCATTGCGTAGCCTGGGTCGTTGGGATCGTATAGCTTATCCCGGCCCGCATGGATGGCTGGTCCGCGGGTGTCGGAGCGGGTCATGATTTCGAACGAGCCGCGGTTCTTGGCAGCCAGTTGAACCACCGCTTGATGCTCGGCGGGAAGCGTTTCAGAGTGCTCGATAGTGTGCATCGGCGCTGTGCCTTGAGGAAGGGATGGCTGGGCTAATTCTCCAGCCAAAGCCTACCTCACAGTGCCGATTCGACAGGACTCTTCGTGGCAGTCTTGTCGATTGAGACACTCCGGCCGCGCAACCCGCAAAAGCGGCACGACCGCAAGTCGTGACGTAGCACAGCGCGAGGCCAACGAGTCCCCAACACAGAGTGTGACGCTAAAGAAGTAGCGTCTTAACGGCCCCGCGCCTCTTCGGTGCGAGCCGTGAGGCGGACCTCGGCGTCCTGGTGCACCCGGCCGATGGCCTGGTAGCGGGCTGCCGTGGCGGCGCACACGCGGGCCATTCCCTGGCGGGTTGGTTCGTCGAGCTTCTCCAGACGCTCGGAAAGACGCTGCATGCCGGAAGGGTTGTTCTCGGCGGTTTTCGAAAAGGTGCCCACGAACTTCATGGTCTCGGTGAAGTTGTGGTCGGCAGTGTTGATCAGGATGGGCTTGATGGTCTTGGCCACCATCTCCGCGCCCCAGCGGTCGACCAGCACAAACGAGTCGAGCCGCGCGGTGACGTAAGGTCGGCCGTTGGTTTCGATCATCGAACCGCTGCGCAGCAACAGCACGCTCCGCGCGGTGACATGCGCCGGCACCGGAGATCCGTGGTACGTGCCTTCGCAGAAGATGAGCACGGTGTTCTGGGCGTTGTCGTTCCAACTGGCCGAAAGGAACTTCATGGTGCCGCTGGTGCCCGCCTCGTCCTTGGCGTGGTAGGTATCGGGGCCGACCTTCTCGAGTTCGAGATCCGCCACGCCCATTAGCTTCCAGAGTTCGGTCACCACCTCGGGGTTTTGACCAAGGAAGTTGAACACTTGTGGATCGCAGTCGATCACGCGCGTCGGCATCCGGCGATAGAGCGTGGCGTTGTTGACTACGTACTCCACGGCTCGCCGCTGGGTGTTGTCGAGTTTCCGCCAGGGGATTGAGCGTATGGCCTCGTCCCGCGCCGCCCGTCCGCCGGTGGCCTTCATCGCGTCGGTTTCGGCACGGGCCGCCGACGCGAGTACGAGGCACATCAGCATGACGCCGGTCACTCGCACGAGCCTTACTCCAACATGTATCATCCCTGTCCCCCCAGGTATCGGGCGCACGGTGCCCCTCGTTGGCAAACTTTGCCGATCTCAACGGTTATTTCGGCGCGCGGCGGGGGCGAAGGTCAGGCGAAACAGGAAGATTCGCGTGCTAGCACTACAAGCGCGCGAGCAACGGCTGGCATAGGCAACGTCCAACGATCGACACCGCCACCAGTGGAGTGGGCGATTGCTCTTGCGATCCCAGGCGGAACCCACCAGAATCCCGCACCATGGCTAAGTCCGCTCTGCCCGCCGAGACGCTATACATCCGCGCCGCTTTGGTGACGCTAGCGGGGGTGGTCGTGGTGATAGTGGTGGCGCTGACTGGCAAGTGGGTTGCCGTGCAAGGACTCGCGGCGCGGGTTCGCAGCGCCGACGACGCCACTGCCGGACGCCTGGTCCGCGAGCTTGCCACGTTCGGCGAAACGGCCTATCCCGCCCTGCTGGCCGCGGCCAACAGCGAGCGCTCGGCCGTGGCCCTGGCCGCGCGAGCGGAAGTGGACAAGTTGATCGACGAGTGGCAGCAGCAAGCGTACCTGCACCCGGCGACCTTCTCGCTCGATTCCCAGGCGCTGCCATTGGCCCAGGCCATCGAAGGACAACTGCCGGGATCGACCGCCAGCGGCCGCCGATGGGCCCGAAGCATATTGGTCGCGCTGGTGGACCTTGCCCAACAACAGAGTTTCGACCATCGCCTGGCGCTGGTGCAGACCTGCGACCGCGCAATCTCGAGCTTGCCAGCGGACGATCCTCCGCTAGCGTTCGAGTCGGACGTCGATTATCGCTTGACGCTCGCCCCACCGAACACTTCGCCGCTGCCGGAAGACGCGTTTGTGAGCGAGCCGCGGTCGGTGGACCTCACGCTCCCTCCAGCCGAGCTTCCGGCGGAGCCAGCCCAGTCAGCGGATGTCAGCGAGCAAGAAGTACCCGATCGGAACATGATCGTGCTGGAGGCGATTCCCCTGGAGGACAAGCTGGCGGCGGAAGCTGCGGTCGACCAGTGGAACGACGACTGGGTAGCCAGCCGGCTTCGTGAAGTACGCGATGGTCCTGCGCCGCGAGTGCCGGCTCATTCGGCCAGCACCCAGCGCCAAAGCGAGCCGCCGGCCAGCGAAAAGGTTGCTGACGACGGAACTCCCACCGACGACCAACTGCTTACCGCTTTGGCCAGCGGCGACGAGCCTTCGCAACGCGCGGCGGCCAAGCAACTCGAACAGCGCGGCTATGGTTTGGTTACCCACCGCGACGCCCGCATGGCGACTTCCGCAAGCATGGCCGACCGACTGGCGCTGGTGAACTTGTCGCTCACCTCGCCACGGTTGGAACCGAGCGCTTGGTTGTGGCGGCTTGCCCACGATCCATCGGCCGAAATTCGCGCGGCCGCGATGCTGAGCATCGCCACAACGAACGACCGCCAGTTGATCGCCGAGGCTCTCGAGCTGGCGCTGCACGACACCGATCCTCGCGTGGCCATTCAAGCCGAGATGCTGAAGAAGCGGTTGAGGTGAGCCTCGTCAGGCCTCGTGTTTAGGCGGTTCTACGCCGGGTGGAGAGCCTACCTTCGCAATGTTCCATCCACCGGCGCGACGCGAGCGGTTTGGATGTTGCGGCTGCGGTACTCGGGCAGGAAGCCGCGGGTGCCGCTCACGCCGACTCGTTGTCCCAGCAGTTGTTGCAGGTTGAGCGAGGGCGACGGGGTGATAAACGTCACCACCTGGCCCGAGTCGTCCACGAGGGCGTACGGCGGGGCGTTGCCGTTCTTCGACACCACGGGGCGCAGCACACCCACGGCGTCGAACTGGCCCAGCGCCGGATCCGGCGTGATGGGAGCGTCGGCCGTGGCAATGCTCTGCGTCACGCCGCTGGTGTTCGTGCTGGGCGCGGCGTTGCGGTAACGCTCGCCAATCGCGCTAAAGCGGCTCATCCGCCCGGCAAGGCTGGTTACCGCTTGTTGTTCGCTGGCCGACGTGGCCTGGCTGAGCAGCGTGGCCGCTTCGCGTTCCAGGTCGTCGAATCGCCACAAATTCACCGGCCCGGCGACGCGGCGCGAGAGTTGGATCTCCAGCCGGTCGAGCTTCTTGGTGAACGGGGCATCGGCCGCGAGTGGAGTTTCAGTTGGTTGCGGCTGCGGCAGTGGCGCCGCGTCGGTGGTCGGAGCTTCGGGCTCGTCGTGGGCGACCACGCGGATCGTTTCCTGGTCGTTGTTGGGATCGTCGGCCGTTTGGACTTCGATGCCGCGCCAGTCGTTGCCGCTGTCGTCGCCGGGCAGGGTCGCTACGCGGCGGGGCGCGGTTTGCGTCACGTCGACCTTGCGGACCCAGCGGAATTCGCCTGCCGGGGGAGCGATGGTTGCCCATTGCGTGTCGCGCGAGGCGGCTTTGTCGAGCACCTGCACCAACTCGCCCCTCTCCAGGCGCACATGCACGGAGCTGTAGCTGTCGTTGATCACGCTGCCGATGCGCGAGGGAGTCGAGTCGCGGCGAACTTCCGCCACGCCGTCTTTCTCTTCGCCCAAGGCCGATGCCAGCACCAGGCTATAGCTGCCTTCCGGCGGGCGAATCGCCAACCAACCGTCGCGAAGCTCCTCGTACACCTGGCACTCGGTGCCTTCGGGCAGTCGCTGCGTTGCGTAATAGTCGTCGCCCGGCCCGCTGAAGACCTTTGCGCCAGTGGGGCCGATCCACACGCTGTACGGCTTGTCGAGTGGCTCAGCCTGCGAAACCGTCGTCGCGGCGGCCAGGATCAGCAGCACGAAAAAGGGGCGTTTCGATTCGCTCGTGGGGCGCATCGCTATCTCACTCTCTCTGGGAGTTGCGTTGGGGAGAGACTCACGCAGGCTTGTAGAGCATCGCGTCGGGGTGCTCAAGACCAACGAGCGTTGCTAGCAAGCTTGCCCCATCGCAGGTAGGATGAAGTAGTTACCAATCGGGTGCTGCTAGCGTGCAGGGCCCAGCCCAAGTCGAACGCTACGCTACGCCTGATGGAATTCAACCAACTCGGCCCGTACAAGATTGGCCCCCGCCTGGGCAAAGGCGGCATGGGCTCGGTGTATCGCGGCGAAAACGTCGACACGCACGAGGTGGCCGCCATCAAGGCGCTCGCGCCGCAGTTGGCGACCAGCGAGGGCTTTCGCGAGCGCTTCGAGGCCGAGATCGAGTCGCTCAAGACGCTCCGCCACGATGGCATCGTCCGCCTGTACGGGTACGGCGAGGACAAGGGCACGCTGTTCTACGCCATGGAACTGGTGGAAGGGCATAGCTTGGAGGAGGAACTGAAGGCCGGGCGGCGGTTCACCTGGCGCGAGGTGGTCGACGTTGCCATCCAGGTTTGCAAGGCATTGAAGCACGCGCACGATCACGGCATCATCCACCGCGACATCAAGCCCGCCAACATCCTGCTGGACAAAGACGAGCGGGTGAAGCTGGCCGACTTCGGCATCGCGCGACTTTTCGGCGGAACGCAACTCACCATGGCTGGCGGCGTGCTGGGCACGGCCGACTACATGGCGCCGGAGCAAGCCGATGGCCGGCCAGTGAACGAACGTTGCGACCAGTACAGCCTCGGCTGCGTGATGTACGCACTTTTGGCGGGGCGGCCGCCGTTTCGCGCGAAGAGCTTGCCGGAGATGCTGCAGCTGCAACGCTTCGCCGAGCCCGAACCAGTGCGGCGCTACGCACCCGAAGCGCCGGAGCAGTTGGAAGACTGCATCGCGCAACTGCTGAAGAAGGATCCTGACGATCGTTTTCCCAATACGATGGTGCTGGCGCGACATCTGGAAGCAATGCGTCGGGCGCTCAGCCGTCCGTTCGATCCATCGCAGCCCATGCCCGGCGAGGAGGCCGAGGGCAAGCCGAAATCGGCTCTGCCCGCGCCGCTTGACGCGACGCAGCCCGCCACGCAACAAGGCTCAGCTGACGAGGGCGATTCGATCGACATCGACGTGGTGCCCACGTCGCTTCGCAACGCCGAGACGATCGATAGCACCGAAGCGCCCGAACCATCCGGCGCTGGCCTTGCGGGACCCACTGGCGGGCACTTCACCACCGTGGACGCGGAACGCGGCAGTGCGCTTCCCGTATTCACTCCGTCGATGTGGGCGGCGGCCATTGGCCTGGTGGCGATGGGCGTCGCGGCCGTGTGGTTTGTGTACTACATCACCCGTCCGTACGACGCCGATACGCTGTACCAGATGATCCACGCCGAGGGCGAGAGCCCCTCGGTCGACGAACTCCGCCCGCACTCGAGCGAAATCGAACAGTTCGTTACCCGGTTCCCCGACGATCCACGCACCGATCTGCTGCAGGAGTATCAGGACGAGTTGGCGCTCGACCGCGAGCAGCGCCGTTTTGAGGCGATGGCGCGAGGGCGGGGCGATGATCGCGGGTTGTTAACTGCCGAGCGATTGTACTTGTCGGCGTTGCAGAAGGCCGAAAGCGATCCTCGCACCGCAGCCGAGGAACTATCGAGCCTCGCCAGTTTGTTCGGCTCGGGCACGGATGAAATGGAAGAGTCGGAGCGCGAAAGCACCGCGGCGGTGGTCGAACTGGCGCGCCGGCAACTAGGGAATCTCGAGTCCGTGGTCGCCAAACAGAACAAGACCGACCTGGCGACGTTGACCGCGCGGCTCGACGCGGCCGAAAAGCTGAGCGAGGATAATCCCGAGCAGGCGAAGGCGATTTGCCTCGCGGTGATCGAGTTGTACGAAGAGCAGGCGTGGGCCACCGAGTTGGTGGATCGTGCGCAGGCGTTAGCGGAGTCGTTACCTTAAGAACTCAAACGTTAGGCATCCACTCGAAAAGGACCATCGAATGCCACCCGTCGTGAATCGTTCCCAGAGCCAAGAAGCGTTCGCCCGCGCCCAAAAGTTGATGCCCGGTGGGGTGAATAGTCCTGCGCGGGCGTTCGGCGCGGTGGGGGGCGAGCCGATCTTCATTGATCATGCCGCCGGTGCGTATCTGCACGACCTGGATGGCAACCAGTACATCGACTACATCGGCTCGTGGGGCCCGATGATTCTGGGCCACGCCTACCCGCCCGTGGTCGAAGCACTACACAAGGCTGTGGATGGCGGCACCAGCTACGGCGCACCGACGCCTGGTGAGAACGAGTTGTGCGAGTTGATCGTGGAATTGGTGCCGTCGGTCGAGAAGGTCCGCCTGGTGAACTCGGGCACCGAAGCCACGATGAGCGCCATTCGCCTGGCGCGGGGCATCACCGGGCGCGATCGTATCGTGAAGTTCGCCGGCAACTACCATGGGCATGTCGATAGCCTGCTGGTCGCCGCGGGCAGCGCGGCGGCCACGCTCGCGGTGCCGAACTCGCCCGGCGTGACGGACGGCGCTTCGGCCGACACGCTGGTGCTGGAGTACAACGACGCGGCCGGGCTGGAAGCCGCGTTTGCCGAGCACGGCGCGACGATCGCCGGGGTGATCTTCGAACCAGTGTGCGGCAACATGGGCGTGGTGACGCCTACGCAAGATTTCCTCCGCGCGCTGCACGCGGTCACCAAGCAGCACGGCGCGCTGCTGATTTGTGATGAAGTGATGACCGGCTTCCGGCTCTCGCCGGGCGGAGCGCAGCAGCTACTCGGCATCCACCCCGATATCACCACGCTTGGCAAGGTGGTTGGCGGCGGCTTGCCGGTGGGAGCTTACGGCGGCTCGGCCGAAGTGATGAGCCAAGTGCTGCCCGAAGGCAAGGTGTTCCAGGCCGGCACGCTGAGCGGCAATCCGCTCGCTACGGCAGCCGGGGCAACGACACTTCGCACGCTGCGCGACGATCCACCCTACGACGAGCTCGAAGGGCTTTCGGCACGATTGGAAGCGGGACTCAAGAGGGCAGCCGAAGCAGCGGGCGTGCCCACGACGCTCGCCCGCGTCGGCAGCATGCTGACGTTGTTCTTCTCCGGCGAGCCGGTCACCAGCTGGTCGTCGGCCGCCAAGTGCGATACCGAGCGATTCGCGGCCTACTTCTGGGGCATGATGGACCGCGGTGTCTACCTGCCGTGCAGCCAGTACGAAGCATTGTTCGTTTCGGCCGCCCACACCGAGACTGACATCGACAATACGATCGCCGCGGCCGAAGAGGTGCTGGCGGCGGTGTGAGAGCCTCAGCCTTGGCGCTGGGCGCGTGCTTTTTCTTCCGCGGCGCTCAGGCGGTGGTAATGAGGAACCAACTGGAACGGATCGGCCGACTCGCCACGCCCCAACAGCGACAGCCCTAACTGCCCGACCGATTGGGCGTGCGGTTGGCATTGGTCGTCGGTGGCGATGGTGACACCTGCGGGAATTTGCTTGGCGTACCGCGCAGCCACCGGGCCGACGACCACATCGCCCGGCTGTAGTTGCTGGAGCCAATCGGCGCCCGCCAGTAGTTGGGTGCGGTCGGCGTCGCCCAATTGATCGAGGACCGCGCTGTCGTATTTGGCCGTAAACACGTCGCCCCGCTGGGCGTCGAGCACCGCCCACACACTGCTATTGTCGGGCGTGGGAACCTGCGTGGCGAGGGCATCCAGCGTGTTGACGCCCACCAGCTTGGCCCCCGTGGCATAGGCCAAAGTTTTGGCGGCCGTGATGCCGATACGCAGCCCAGTGAACGACCCCGGGCCACTGGCCACGGCCACGGCCACGAGATCTGCCGGCGCAACATTGGCCTCGGCCAGCAAGTTTTTGGCAGCCGGCACCAGGGCCACCGCCACCCGTTCGTTGGCTGGTAGCGCGACGTGTCGCTCGAGTGTCCCCTTGCAAAACAGCGCAATCGAAGCGGTGCGACCGGAGGTTTCCACAGCAAGTAGCGGGCAGTAGTTCATGGTGTGCGGCTTGACGCAAGTCCAATGGAGACTTAGATTTGAGGGTTTCGCCGAGGCTTCCGATCGACAGTCACCTGCTGGTCTGTCCCCAATGGCCGATCAAGGTTCTTGGGGTTAGGGCGAAAGCCGTTTATTCGTTATATTCACGGTTCTGTTCCGCATCGCATTGCGTCTGCGGGAAAACCAATGGTGCACCAACAGGCGCGAGGCAATACGCGTGATGAAGCGGGCGATCATCAGCGACATTCACGGAAATCTCGAGGCCCTGCAGGCTGTGCTGGACCACATCCGCAGCCAGGGGATCACCGAGGTGTTTTGCCTGGGCGACATTATTGGCTACGGGCCCAATCCATGCGAGTGCCTGGATCTGGTGATCGAGAACACCGCGGTCTGCATCCTGGGCAATCACGACCAGGGCGCTCTGTTCGACCCCGAGGGTTTTAACAGCGGCGCCGAGCGGGCCATTTTCTGGACTCGCAGCCAATTGGAAAACGGCACCGGCAGCCGCGACGCCACCGACGCCCGCTGGGATTTCCTTGGCGCGCTGCCCCGGGTGCACCGCGACGGCAACTGGCTGTACGTGCATGGTTCGGCCCGCAACCCGGTGAACGAGTACGTCTTCCCCGAAGACATTTATAACCAGAAGAAGATGGACAAGCTGTTCGGCTTGATCACGCTGGGCTGCTTCCAGGGTCACACCCACGTGCCAGGCGTGTTCACCGAGAGCCGCAACTTCGTCTCGCCCGAAGAAACCAACTACGTGTATCACGTCACCGACCAGAAGTTCATGATCAACGTCGGGTCGGTGGGCCAACCTCGCGATGGCGACAACCGTTCGTGCTACGTGGTGCAGGAGCCTCACCAGGTGACGTTCCACCGCATCGACTACGACCGCGACACCACGGCGGGGAAGATCTACGACATCCCGGATCTCGACAATTTCTTGGGCGATCGCATCAAGCAAGGCCGCTAAGCCGGGAAGGCCAAGAACTGCCTTGGCACAGCGAATCACGCGGATGGACTCGACATCTGCCCGCTGACCGCCCTCGGTTCGCGGCCCCGGCGGCACCAAACCAACTGCCCCTCACAGGACAAAACCCAAGTGGACCGGAAATACATCGCATTTTTTGCCGGGTCGTTCGCCATTATCGTGATCTGGCAGATCTTGTTCCCACCGCCAGTGCCGGTGAAGCCGAAAGATCCGGCTGCGGCCGCTGCGGGGGAGGGTGGCGATGAGAAGGACCCTGGTGACGAAGGCCAGCAGGATCCGGCCGCGGAAGAGAAGGAAGACGAAGGCGACGAGGCCGCGCCCGCTCCGCCGGTGATTGCCGCGCCGGTGGTCGACTCTCCCCATTACCTGACGCTGGGCTCGATCGCGCCGCAGGGCCCTTATCGGTTCGCTGCCACCTTCGATAGCCACGGAGCGACGATTCGCCGACTGGAACTCTCCAGCACGCGATATCGCGACTTGCATGAACGTCATGGGTTCCTGGGCCAACTTGAATTGGAGTCGAAGCCCGCGGGCGTCGAAGTGCAAGTCGTCCCGCCCGGCAGCCCCGCCGCGGATGCCAACCTCGAGCCGGGCGACCTGATCACGGCCATCACGGTCGGCACTTCCGAAGCGGTCGAAATTGGCGAAGTTGCGGATGTCGAGCGATTGCTTGAGCGGACCAGGCCGGGCCAAAGCGTCTCCATCGAGGTCACACGAAGTGGGAACAAGCAGTCGCTCACGACCACGCTGATCCGTAAGCCGCTCGACGTGATTCGCCCGGAGCAGGAGAACATCCTGCTGCACAGCAAGAAGGTGCCGGACGATTTCGAGCAGCACCCGACCTGCGAGATTTCGCTCACCTCGGTGGGGCCCAACGAGCCTGGCAAAGTGGCCCTCGCCCTGGCGAACGAGCAACTCCGCACCGGCGTGTGGGCTGTGGACGACACGCAGGCCGACCAGCTGACGTTCAGCATGGTGCTGCCGGATCTGGGCCTGGAAGTGATCAAGCGGTTTACAATCGCCGCGGTGCCCGAGGAGCAGCTCGACGACCGCGACTATCCTGGCTACCACGTCGATGTCGAGGTGTCGGTACGCAACCTGTTGCCGAGCCCGCAGACGGTGAGCTACGAACTGCAGGGCCCCAACGGCCTGCCAATCGAAGGATTCTGGTACGCCCAGAAGGTTGGGCGCGGTTGGTCGGGGTATGGCATCCGCGACGTGGTGCGGCGCACTTTTGGCAACAGCGTGAGTGACGACGCCTGCCGCAACATTGCCGACGACGACGTCAAACCTTATGGCGATGGGCAGTCGCTGGCCTACATCGGAGTCGACGCGCAGTACTTTGCCGCGGCCATGATTCCGCAAAAGATGGAAGTGGACGACCGCTGGTATACGAGCTTCGATCCAAGCCTGGGGAGCACCAAACTCGAGGCGAAGAGCAGCTATCAAGAGCGCTACCAGAACGCCAGCTTCACGCTCGAAAGCAACCCGCTCAAACTCGCGGCCGCTGGCGAGGAAGGCGACACCGCGGGTCGCAAGAACCAATTGTTCGCCGGCCCCAAACACCCCGAATTGCTCGCCGAGTACCAGTCTCCCGCCGCGCCAGCTTACTCCCTCGAAGGGTTCGTGTACTACGGCTGGTTTGGCAGTCTGGGCATTCCGCAGGCGATGGTCTCCATTCTGGCGTTCTTCTATTCCATCGTTCGCAACTACGGCCTGGCCATCATCCTGCTGACGGTCGTCGTGCGAAGCTGCATGCTGCCACTCAGCCGCAAGCAGGCCAAGAACATGGCGATGATGCAGGAACTCAAGCCGGAGATGGATCGCATCACCAGCAAGTATAAGGACGATCCCCAGGCGCGGATGAAGGCCCAGCAGGAACTGTGGGGCAAGCACAACTACAACCCAATGGGCGGTTGTTTGTTGATGTTCATCCAACTGCCAATCTTCATCGGCTTGTATCGCGCGCTGTCGGTGGACGTCGACCTCCGCGAAGCGGCGCTCATTCCTGGCATCCGGTGGTGTTCGAACCTGGCCGCGCCCGACATGCTGATGAGTTGGAGGAACTTCATCTGGCCGCAGTGGTTCCTCAATGGCGAGGGCATGTTCGCCTTGGGGCCGTACCTGAATATCCTGCCGCTGGTGACCGTGGGTCTGTTCTTGCTGCAGCAGAAGATGTTCATGCCGCCGCCAGCCGACGAGCAGCAAGAGATGATGCAAAAGGTGATGAAGTTCATGATGCTGTTCATGAGTTTCATGTTCTTCAAGGTCGCCTCGGGCTTGTGCTTGTACTTCATTGCTTCGAGCTTGTGGGGCATGGCCGAGCGAAAGTTGGTGCCCAAGCCGAACGTGAACATCCAGCCGGCCGCACCGGAGAAGGAATCCTCGCGACGCAAGAAGAGCACACCCAACGCGAGCGCCATTAAGGCGGCTAAGAACAAGAAAAAGAAACGCTAGAGCACCGCATGGACCTCGAAGACACCATCGTGGCTGTTGCCTCCGCCACCGGTGGCTCGCCGCGAGGGGTGGTGCGGATCAGCGGCCCGCGGGCGGTGGCGCTCGCGGGCGACTTGGTGGGCGGATCGCTGGCCGAAGTGACGCGCGCCACCGCGATCGAAGCTGCCATCCCGCTTGACGCGCAGCGGAAGTTGCCCGCGACGTTATTCATCTGGCCGGGCGAGCGGAGTTTCACCCGCCAGCCGACCGTCGAGATTCACACAATCGGCTCTCCGCCGCTGTTGTCGATGGTGGTCGGCCGCGCAGCGACGCTCGGCGCGCGTCTCGCGCGGCCGGGTGAGTTCACCCTGCGGGCGTTCCTGGCTGGGCGGATCGATCTGACGCAGGCCGAAGCGGTGCTCGGTGTGATCGATGCCAGCAGCGACCGCGCGCTGCACACCGCACTGGCGCAATTGGCCGGCGGCATGGCCACTCCACTGGCCGAACTGCGCGAAGAGCTGCTACTGCTGCTGGCCGACTTGGAAGCGGGGCTCGACTTCGCCGACGAGGACATCGAGTTCATCGCTCCGGAGGTGCTGGCTCAGAGACTCCAAACCGTGGCGGCCGCGATCGAGCGGCTGGTCGAGCAACTCGAAGGTCGCAGCGTGGCCGACGAGCTGCCGCGCGTGGTGCTCGCAGGCCCCGTGAACGCCGGCAAAAGCAGCCTTTATAACGCCCTGGTGCGAAAGTTCGGTCGCGTAGGCGCCAGCGAGGCGATCGAATCGCCCGAACCCGGCGCGACGCGCGACTATCTATCGGCCATTGTCACGCTCGCAGGAGTCGAGTGCACGCTCATCGACACCGCCGGCGCGGAAGTCACCGCAGGCAAAGCCTCACCGCGCTCCGCGGCGCAAACAAAGCGGCAAGAAGCGTACGACACGGCCGACCTGATCGTGCAGTGTAGCGACGAGTTGCATCCGCTTGCCGAGAGTGAAAGCGAACTACTCGTGAGAACCAAGTGCGACTTGGCGAGCGATACTAGCCATTCGCACGCCGTCGTTGCAACCAGCGCGACAATCGGCGAAGGACTCGACACCCTGGCCACCTCCATCGCCGAACGACTCACCGCCGGCCACGGCGACCTGGTCCCCAGCACCGCCGTGCGCAGCAGCGGCAGCCTGCACGCAGCCCTCGAAGCGGTAACCGCCGCCCAAACGCTAGCCGCCAGCGGCGAATCGGAAGAACTCGTAGCCACCGAACTCCGCGTGTCGCTCGACGAACTGGCGCAAGTGGCGGGCGAGGTTTACACCGACGATATTCTGGACCGGGTGTTTAGTCGGTTCTGTATTGGGAAGTGAGCTCGAGACGAACTAGCACGAATCCTCTTCTCCACCTGTGGGAATCCAACGATGCTTGCCATCGAACGTGCTACCGTGGCGTTCCTCGAAACACTTCATGCAGCAACAAGCCAACTCGTGTACCCACTCGCCGTAATCTTCCGGTAGCGGTTCGGTTCCTCCTCGCAATTGATGAGCATCAGCAAACTCGCGCGAAACATGGAATGCCGCGGCGATCTCACCTTCAAGTTCGTAGAGTAGATCTACAATCTCCAGGTTGCTTGAATCCTCTGCCAAGAGATCGGCAGAAGTCAACAGCCCGTTTTGAAGACCATGAGTAGTGCATTGGATGATCACATGCCTAATCCTTCTCAGCTATGACTGCGCGCTTGCCCAAGGTCGACTACTCGCTCCAGCGCTGAAACCACGCGTCTCCTGACGCCGAGTCAACGACTACCGTAGCACCTTCTCCATTCGCTTTTGATTCTGCGACCCAAATCGAACGGCGATGTTCAAGTCCTTTTGGTACCAAATCCGTGTCGATAAGACCAATACTCTCAACAGGTGTCTTCCAGGCTGCCTTGCCTCCGAACGGTGGCTGGTTGATCCATGATTGTGCATCCGCAGGACTCATCTGCAAATGGATCGTCTCGACGTAATCGGTTCCAAACGGACCGGTTTCGATGTGTTCACTCCCGACCACAGAACACGACGCAGGCCAAGGCAAGCCAGTTGATTGGCCCACGCGACGTTGATTGGTGTCCAGGAAATTCCAGAACACAGTGTAGAGTAGTGCCGACACTGCGATGAGCGCGGCAAGGGTTAGTACTCGTCTGGTCTTTGGTTCTCGCCGCATACTTAGAAGAGTACGTAGAGTCGTTTGCTACAGTTTGGTGAGTTTTGAAAACAGGAGGCAACAGAGAGAACAGAGAAGGTTACCATCCTCTCTGTTCCCTCTGCGCCCTCCTGTTCACAAAGTTCTGGTCAACCAATTATTCCCATTATCTTCGCCAGTAGTTGTCGTTTTCTTACACCACCTGTGGGAGAATGCGGGGTGGTCCTGAGTAAGCCCCCACCCTAGCCCTCCCCCAAACGATTTCGCGAATAAAGTATCGGCGAGTCGGAGTGCGCACGCGCGAAATCGTCCGGGGGAGGGGAACACTCGTTCGGCGGAGCGAACGGCGACTATCGGGTTTTGCCCCAACCGAAGACATGCGGGGAACAACGTGGTGGGTTTTGTCGCACCCCCCGAATGGTTCGGCCGGGAAAACAAAGGGTTTTTGAGTCTTTTGAGGACCAAAGACGTGTGGGGTTTTGGGCCAACGAATCGAGTGTTGGCCCAAAACGGACAAAACTGAGTCGTTGCTGCACCAGCGGAAATTAGTGGTAAAGCCCTAACTTTCCAGCACGTCGGCGAAGGCCTGTTTCAGCGCTTTGAGGCCGGCGTCGCCTTGGGGGGCGTCGACCACCACGTTCACCCGCATTTCGCTGGTGGAGATCATGTCGACGTTGATCCCCGCGGCGTTGAGCGCCTGGAACATGCGGGTGCCGACGCCGGTGTGGCTGCGGATGCCAACGCCGGTCACGGTGAGGATGGCGATCTTGTCGGTGCTGGAGACGGTGCCGCCGACGCGGTCGATCAGCTCCTTGACCGTGGCGGTCGCTTTTGCCAGATCGTCCTGAGGAACCGTGAAACTGAGATTGGTATGCCCTTGCTCGCCGACGCTTTGCACGATCATGTCGACCAGCACGCCTTCGCTGGCCACGGCTTCGAACACTTCGGCGGCGATGCCGGGTGTGTCGGTCACGTCGGTCAGGGCGACGCGGGCCTGGGTGGGGTCGAGTTCGATGCCGTGGATGGTGAGTTCTTCCATCTGCTGCAAGCGGTCAACCACGTCCACCGCGCTGTGCACTTTGGGCGGCGCGCTCGACTTGGTGGGCTCGCCGAAAGTCGAACGCTCGTGCGGCGGGCGATCGAGTTCGAACTCGCGATGCACGGCCCGCAGGGCGTCGGTCATGCGAGGTCGCTCGACGAGCACCGAGACTTTGATGTCGCTGGTGGTGATGGCGGTGATGTTGATGCTCTCCTCGGCGAGCGCGCGGAACATCCGGTCGGCCACGCCGCTTTGGGTGGCCATGCCGAGACCGACGATCGACACCTTGGCCACGTCGGAGTCGTGCGAAACGTCGCCGCCGCCAAGTTCGGCCACGGCCGCTTCCACGGCTTCGAGGGCGCGCTTCAGGTCGCCCTCGGGCACGGTGAAGCTGATGTCGGCGGTGCCGCCTGCGCCGACGTTCTGCACGATCATGTCGACCGCCACGTTCTTGGCCGCCAAACGCGAGAAGATGCCGAAGCTGGTACCCGGTTGGTCGGGCACGTTGCGAACGGTGATGCGGGCCTCGTCCTTGGTGAGCGCGGCGCCGCTCACCGGGCGATCGGCCGACTCGCTCTCGGGGCCGATCACGGTGCCGGGCTCGTCGGTGAACACCGCGCTGTTCTTCACGTGGATCGGCACGTTGAACTTCTTGCCGAACTCGATCGAGCGGCTGTGCATGACGCCGGCGCCGAGGCTGGCGAGTTCGAGCATTTCGTCGTGGCTTACGCGGTCCATCTTGCGGGCCTCGGCCACTTGCCGGGGATCGGTGGTGAACACGCCATCGACGTCGGTGTAGATCTCGCACTGATCGGCGCCCAGCACCGCTGCCAGGGCGACGGCCGAAGTGTCGCTGCCGCCGCGGC
Source organism: Aeoliella sp. (assembly GCF_965227375.1). Lineage (NCBI taxonomy): Bacteria > Pseudomonadati > Planctomycetota > Planctomycetia > Pirellulales > Lacipirellulaceae > Aeoliella > Aeoliella sp. Next base: position 3,987,409 of record NZ_CBDDFX010000002.1, on the reverse strand, counting down.
CGAGCGTGGTGATGTTCCAATCGTCGTCGATGCCCTGGAAGCCGCAGGCGATGACGATGTTGCCATCGTCCAAGAGCTTCTTCATCCGCTCGGTGGAGATCGAACGGATGCGGGCCTTGGTGTGCGAACTGTCGGTGCGAATACCGATCTGCCCGCCGGTCAGGCTCACCGCTTTCGCGCCGAGGTCGTGCACGGCCATGGCCATCAGGGCCACCGAGACTTGCTCGCCGGTGGAGAGCAGCATGTCCATCTCGCGGGCCGGGGGATCACCACCGCCTTGGCACACCTGGCTGGCGAGGTCGACCAGCAGGTCGGTGTTCTTGCCCATGGCGCTAACGACCATCACCACTTGGTGCCCGGCTTGTTGGGCACGAATTGCACGCCGCGCGGCGGTGCGAATCTTCTCCGCGTCCGCGACACTGGTACCACCGAACTTCTGAACAATGAGAGACATAAACGTAGAACGGAATTTATTCCGTTTGTGGTTGAGAGGGATAGTCTTTTGATCAAGCAAGGTAACGGAATCGCGTCCGTTCTACTTCTTTACGAACCATCGCATGGTGTCCCAGCCTTGGTCGAAGGCCAGGCTCGACTGGCTGGCGTTGGTGTCGCCGTAGGCGGTGAATTCGTCGGCGTCGATGCCGGTGCCGGCCATGGCCACGGGCACGTCGCCGTGCGTGTGCTTTTTGGTGCTGAGGAACGTCGGGTGGTCGGGGCTGATCATCATCCGCCAGTCGCCCCGCGCTTGGAGTGCCTCGCTCACCGGGCCGACGATTTCGCGGTCGATCGCCTCGATGGCTTTCACCTTCTCCTCGACGCGGCCTTCGTGCGACGCTTCGTCGGGAGCTTCGACGTGAACGCAGACCATATCGTACTTATCCAACGCATCGATTGCATAGCGACCCTTGGCCGTGTAGTCGGTGTCGAGGTAGCCAGTCGCACCGGGCACTTCGATGCGGTCCCAACCCACGAGCGCCGCGATACCCCGCAACAGGTCGACGGCCGTAATCATCGCCCCGCGGGGGCCATATTCTTGAGCAAAAGGCGCGAGGCTCGGCGCCCCGCCTTGGCCCCACAGCCAAACGTTAGTCGCCAGACGCCGCCCAGCCTTTCGTCGGGCGAAGTTCGCTGGATGATTGTCGAACAGCCGTGCCGAGGCGGTCATCAGTTCGTCCAGTACGTCGCTGCCTGGGCCGCGAGGAAACGCGTCGGTGATGGCCAGGTCGGTCCAGTCGTGCGGCGCTTCGGTGCGAGTCTCGGCGGTGAACGGCGCGGGCAGTTTGTCGCCTCGCCAGATGAGCAAGTTGCGATAGCTGACGCCGGGAACGAACTCCAATGCCCCGCGGAACTTCGGATCGCTGGCCACCTCTTCCTGAAGCGACTTCAACAGCGCAGTCGACTCTTCGGTCGACACATGGTCGGCGGTGAAATCGATCATCGTCTGACCATCCACCGTATCGCCGACCGTCACGACGTTGCACCGCACGGCCCAGTCGTTCGGCCCGAGCTCGATGCCCTGCGCGGCGGCTTCCATCGGCGCGCGGCCGGTGAAGTGCTCGAACGGGTTGTAACCCAGCAGGCTGAGGTTGCCGATCTCGGAGCCGGCGGGCAGTTCGTCGGGCGTATGGCACGCCCTCGCGACGACACCGGCCGCCGCGATGGCGTCCATGTTGGGCGTCGCCGCCGCTTCGAGCGGCGTCTTGCCTCCGAGCGCCTCCTGCGCCTCGTCGGCGGCTCCGTCGGGGATGATGATGATGTATTTCATGGTGAATGCAGAGTTCGGATTGCGGAACGCGGAATCAGAATACAGCCAGACTCAAACTCAGTCTCGCACCCACATCCGCACCGGTGGGCCGCTGACGCATTTCAGTGCGGCCATCGCTTCGCATGCTTTGGCAGCGGAGCCTTCGGTGGTGGCGTGGGTCATGATCACCAGCGGGATGTCGGCGCCGGGCGTCGTGGCTTCGTGTTGCAGGACCGAGGAGATCGAAATCTGCTGGTCGCCCAAGGCCTTGGTGATTTGAGCCAGCACGCCTGGGTGGTCTTCCACGTTCACTCGGATGTAGAACCGACCGCAGGCGTTGGCGTAGTCGGCGGCCGAGACGCGGGCTGGGCGGTTCGACCACAGTTCGAGCGTCTGGAAGGTGAGCTTCGTGCGACCGACGGCCGTGTCGATCATGTCGGCCACTACGGCGCTGGCCGTGGGCATCTGCCCGGCGCCGGGGCCGTAGAACATCAATCGGCCCACCGCGTCGGCGTCGACCCGCACTGCGTTGAACGGCCCGCTGACTTCCGCCATCGGACTGCCGGCCTTGAGCAGCGTGGGCGACACGTGCAGTTCGAGCCCGCCGTCCACCAGGTCGGCCACGGCCAGCAGTTTGATCTTGTAGCCCATCTCGCTGGCGAATTCGACATCCTGCACGTCCAGCGTGTCGATGCCCGTGCAGGGGATGTCGTTCCACTGCGCCCGGGCGCCGAAGGCCAGGTGCGCGAGGATCGAGAGCTTCTGCGCGGCGTCGGTTCCGTCGACATCCATCGTGGGATCGGCTTCGGCGTAGCCGAGTCGCTGGGCTTCGGCCACGGCGGCCGCGTAGTCGTCGCCGGCCTGCATCCGCGAGAGGATGAAGTTGCTGGTGCCGTTGAGGATGCCGTGCAGCGAGGTAACCTGGTTCGCGCTCAGGCACTGACCGATGTTCGCGATGATCGGAATTCCGCCGGCCACCGAGGCCTCGAACGCCACGCTGCGGCCCAACTCGCGGGCGGCGTCGAAGATCTCCGCGCCGTGCTCGGCCAAGAGCGCCTTGTTGGCGGTCACCACGTCTTTGCCCGCCTTGAGCAGCTTGAGCATGATGGTCCGCGCCGGCTCGATACCGCCGATCAATTGGGCGACGACCTCGATGTCGGGGTGGTTGATCACCTCGTCGACGCTGTCGGTCAGGATGCCATCGGGCAGGTCGCAGTCGCGGGGCTTCTTGAGGTCGCGGACCACGGCCTTCTCGAGCCACAACACCCGGCCCGCGTGCCGAGCGGTGCGGTCGCCATGGTCCAAGAGCAACTGGGCGACGCCAGTGCCCACGGTGCCGAGTCCGATGATGCCTACTTTGGTCTTTTCCACGATGGTAGCCGAGGTCTGAGGAGGGAGAATAGCCGCATGTCCAGGTGCTCGCCGATGGCCCGCGAGCAGCCTTGTATGGTAGTTGGCCCATCGCCCGAACGTCAACGGGCGCGGCGGTTTGCGCTTCGGGGGCGAACCGGTAGAATCGGTGGATTGTCGCTTACTGGATACTCTAACCGGGGTCGAGGACGACCCGGCTCGCTGCTGTTCATTCCGCATTCCGAACTCCGCCTACCGCACTCCATCCATGCCCCGATATAACCCCGCAGTGATCGAGCCCAAGTGGCAAGACTTTTGGGACCAGAACAAGACCTTCCGCTCGCCGGAGATGCCAGCCGACGGTCAGGAGAAGTTCTACGCCCTCGACATGTTTCCTTACCCCAGCGGCAACGGGCTGCATGTCGGGCATCCCGAAGGGTACACGGCGACTGACATCATGAGCCGCGCCGCGCGGATGCAGGGCAAGGCCGTGATGCACCCGATGGGGTTCGACTCGTTCGGGCTGCCGGCCGAGGAACACGCCATCAAGACCGGCGAGCATCCTCGTGTGCAGACCGAGCAGAATATCGACACGTTCCGTCGGCAGCTGAAGATGCTCGGCTTCAGCTACGACTGGGACCGCGAGATTGCCACCACCGACGTCGAGTACTTCCGCTGGACCCAGTGGATCTTCCTGCAACTGTACGACACTTGGTTTGACGAAGAGCAGCAGAAGGGCCGCTCGATTGGTGAACTTGAAGTGCCGGAGCACGTCGCCGAGATGGGGGACGACTTCGCCCGCACGTGGGTCGACGAGCAACGCCTGGCGTATCAAAGCTCGGCGCCGGTGAACTGGTGCCCCGAACTTGGCACGGTGCTGGCCAACGAGGAAGTGATCGACGGCAAGAGCGAACGCGGCGGCCACCCGGTGGTTCGCATGCCGCTGCGGCAGTGGATGCTCCGCATCACCGCCTACGCCGAGCGTTTGGAAAAGGACCTCGAACTGCTCGATTGGTCCGAAGGCATCAAGGCGCTGCAGCGAAACTGGATTGGCAGGAGCACCGGCGCGGAGGTCGACTTTCAGATTGCTGCCGGGCTCATGTCGCAAGGACAGGCGACCAACTGGGAAGAGAAGCTTCGGTTCGATGCCCAACGCCGGGAAAGCGAAGCGCAGGGCGGCGCCGTAAGCACCAAGTTGCCAATTCCCAATCAGGCCGCAGGAGGCTTCACTGACAAACCTAGCGAGGACGTTCTGCGGGTGTATACCACGCGACCCGACACGTTGTACGGGGCGACCTACATGGTGATTGCGCCCGAGCATCCTTACGTCGAGAAGCTCACGACGCCCGACAACGCTGAAGCTGTGAAGGCGTATTGTGAAGCGGCCGCGATGAAGAGCGACCGCGATCGCACGGAACTCTCCAAAGAGAAGACCGGAGTGTTTACTGGCAGCTACGCAATCAACCCGGTGAACTGCTTCTATGTGCCGATTTGGATTGCGGACTACGTGCTGAGCACCTATGGTACCGGCGCCATTATGGCCGTGCCGGCTCACGATGAGCGGGACTTCGAGTTCGCCGAGAAGTACGGTATCGAAGTCCAGGCGGTTGTCGATCCTGGAGAGAACGTATCGCCGGAACAGCGCGAGCAGATACTGGCTGGCAAGGAGGTTTACTCCGGGAAAGGGACAGCCATCAACTCGGTCATGTTCGACGGACTCGCTACCGACGAGTTCAAACCGAAGATCATCGAGATGCTTGCAAAGAATGGCACCGGTCGCGAAGCGGTGAACTACAAACTCCGCGACTGGCTCTTCAGTCGCCAGCGTTTCTGGGGCGAGCCGTTTCCGATTCTTCACGAGTTGGACGACGAAGGGAACAAGACCGGTCACGTGATCGCTGTGGACGAGTGCGAGCTGCCGGTCGACCTTCCGCACCTCGACGACTTCAAACCACACGGCCGGCCGGAGCCACCGTTGGACAAGGCGCCCGAGGAATGGCTGTACCCGGTGATCGATGGGGTGCGTTACAAGCGCGAGACGAACACCATGCCGCAGTGGGCTGGCAGTTGTTGGTACTTCTTGCGGTTCCTCGATCCCAAGAACAACAAGGCGGCCATCGACCCGGAAATCGAGAAGGCGTGGATGCCGATCGACTTGTACATCGGCGGAGCCGAGCACGCGGTGTTGCACTTGCTGTACAGTCGCTTCTGGCACAAGGTGCTCTACGACCGCGGCGTGGTGTCGACGCCCGAGCCGTTCCAGAAGCTTGTGAACCAGGGCATGATCCTCGGCGAGGTCGAGTTCACTGGTTTTAAAGATCTGGATGGAAAATGGGTCAGCGCTAAAGACGTCGGCTACGACGAAGAGAAGAACCCGATCCGCAAGAGCGACAAGTCGCAGCTTCAAGCTGTTGGCGTGGAGCCCGAAAACGCGACCAAGAAGGGCGACTCGTTTGTGCTTACCAGTGATGAGTCGATTCGTCTCGACAGCCGCGCCTTCAAGATGTCCAAGAGCCGCGGCAACGTCATCAATCCAGACGACGTGGTGAAGGAGTACGGGGCCGACTCGCTCCGCTTGTACGAAATGTTCATGGGGCCGCTCGAAGCGACCAAGCCGTGGAGCATGCAGGGCGTGTCGGGCGTGTACAACTTCCTGGGTCGCGCGTGGCGGTTGGTGGTCGACGAGCGAGCCGACGACATGGCCGTGGCCGCGAACATCACCGACGCCGAGCCAACCGATGCGCAAGCACGCACGTTGCATAAGACGATCAAAGCGGTGACCGAAGACATTGCCGCGTTGTCGTTCAATACTGCGATTGCCCGCATGATGGAGTTCGTCAACTTCTTCACCAAAGAGAAGGAGGTTCCTAAGACCTGTATCGAGCCATTCGTGCTATTGTTGTCTCCTTTCGCTCCCCACATCGCCGAAGAAATGTGGCAAGTGCTCGGCCACGCAGATACACTAGCGTATGAAACGTGGCCGGCGTTTGACGCGTCGCTCGCTCAGGACGAATCGGTCGAGATTCCCGTCCAGGTGAACGGCAAAGTCAAAGCCAAGGTGAGTGTCCCGGCCGGTGCCGACAAGGACACCACCGAGGCCGCAGCGCGCGAGGATGCCAAAGTGGCCGAATTGATCAGCGGCAAGGACTTGGTGAAGCTGATCGTCGTGCCCGGCAAGCTCGTGAATTTTGTAGTAAAGGGCTGACCCGCAGGCGTCTCAGACAGCCAGGAAGGATACAAACCATGAAAAGCATCTCGGCAGTCATTCTCGGAGGTGGACGAGGCACTCGCCTGCAGCCGCTCACCACGCATCGTTCGAAGCCGGCCGTGCCGCTAGCGGGCAAGTACCGGTTGATCGACATTCCGATCTCCAACTGCATCAATAGCGGGATTAACCGCTGTTACGTGCTCACGCAGTTTCTGTCGGTGAGCCTGCACAACCACATTCGCGGCACCTATCGGTTCGACAACTTCAGCAATGGGTTGGTCGACATCCTGGCCGCCCAGCAGACGCTGTACACCGAAGACCATTCGAGTTGGTACCAGGGCACGGCCGACGCGGTGCGAAAGAACATTCGCTACTTCACCGACCATCGCACCGAGTACGTGTTGATCCTGTCGGGCGATCAGCTTTATCGGATGGACTTCAGCGAGATGCTGAAGACGCATCAGGAGAGCGGCGCGGCCATCACCATCGCCGCCAAACCGGTGCACCGCCACGAAGCGACCGGCTTGGGCATCATGAAGGTCGATGAGTCGGGCCGTATCAACGGTTTTGTGGAGAAGCCCACCACGGATGCTCAACTGGACGAGGTGGCGATGGATCCGTCCTGGATCGACTCGCTAGGTGTTACCGCCAACGGCCGCGAGTGCATGGCCAGCATGGGTATCTACTTGTTCTCGGTCGATGTGCTGGTCGACGCCTTGGGTGCCACGTCCGATTCCGACTTTGGCAAGGAACTGCTGCCCAGGGCGATCGCCGAGCGGCGCGTGCAGTTGCATCCGTTCGACGGGTACTGGGAGGACATTGGTACGATCGGCTCGTTCTACGAGGCAAACTTGGCGCTCTGCCGCCCGGACGCGCCGTTTCACCTGGCGGAAGCGGACGCTCCGATCTACAGCCGGCCGCGGTTCCTGCCCCCCACTCGGGCGGACGGCGCCCAGATCAAAGGCAGCCTGATCGCCGACGGGTGCACGATCCACCCGGGTGCGAAGATCGAAAACAGCATCATCGGCCTGCGATGCCAGATTGGCTCGAATGTGACCATCCGCGACTCGATCGTGATGGGTGCCGACTACTTCGAGACGCCTGAACAAGTTGCCAAGAACGCCAACCAAGGCGGCACCTGGCTCGGCATCGGCGAGGGAGCCGTTGTCGAGCGGGCGATTGTCGACAAAAACTGTCGCATCGGCGCGGGCGCCAAGGTGTCGTGCAAGAGTGACAAGGACGTCGATCTCGACCTCGATTGCTGCGTCCGCGACGGCATCCTGGTCGTGCCCAAGGAGACCGTGATTCCGCCAGGCTGGATCGCGGGGTGAAAACGGTCGTCGGCTGGCCGCATAATCGCGCCAAATCTCCCAAAACCTACTAGTTGGACGCGAACGTGGACGCCTCGCAGTGCGTATGGCATATTAGAGGTTTCCGCCGCGACGCGCGAGTGGTGCGCCGCGAGTGGTCTATTCGACGCTCCTACGTCCCCATCCAAGACAAAAAGAACCATGCGTATTGTGTTATCGCGAATGATTCCCCAGGCGAGCTTTCTATCGACGCTCGCGGTTGCCTTCGTAGCCGCTTCGCTGGCGATCGCCCAAGACCCCACTGAAGACGGCACCACGGACGATACGCCCGATGTCGTTCCCCAGCAGGAAAGCGTTGCCATCGAGCCCTACAAGGGCCCGCCTATCTACCTGCCCGAGCCGACCGAGCCCCCGCCCGCGCAGCGTGTGGAGTCGAAGGAGCACATCGACTACTACGACCCAGAAACCAAGAAGCAACCCTACGTGGTTCGCAACGTGGTGCGATTCTCGGACGACAGTATCAAGAGCGATGGGGACTACAGGGAATACTACCCCGATGGAAAGGTGTTCGTCGAAGGCCAATACCGCCTGGGCGCGCCGGCTGGCGAGTGGAAGTACTATCACCCCGACGGAACCACCGTTGCGAAAGTGGTGAACTACGAAGATGGCCAACCTGAGGGCGCCGTGGACGTCTATCGCGCCGATGGCACGCTCAAGGCCAAACGCGCGTACGCCAATGGCCGCCGGCAGGGTGAGTGGACCGTTTACGGAGACGACGGAAAGCAGAAGCTGTTCGAGAGTCACTACACCGAAGGCAAGGCGGACGGCGTCTGGCAAGCCTGGTACGATAACGGGCAGCAACGCACCCAGATTCCGTTCGTCGATGGCAAGCGCGAAGGCACCGCCATCGAGTGGGACGACGAGGGCAACAAGCGCTCGGAGAGTTCGTTCAAGGAAGGTCTGCTCGAAGGCGTGATGCACGTCTGGACCAAAGATGGCCGCGAATTCGAACGCCAGTACGAGGGCGGCAAGATGGTTTCGAGCAAGGAACTGAAGAAGTAAACTCGCTCGCCGTTCCGAAAATAGTACGCAAATAGCACAAATGGGCGGAGTGGCCGGTGTACTCCCCACGCCCATCGGCGCTACAATACAGCGGCCCAGGGCAAAATTGCCTGGGCCGCATGTGTTTTTGGGCGACCTGATTGATCGCCCCCACAGCTACGCTTCAATCGCCCAGAGCCCCTGACCCATGTCGGAACAGCCCAACTCGCCTGCCCCCAAGTCCGGCGGTCCACGCCCTGCCGGCCAAAAGCCGGAGGGGAAAGGTACCGGCCGAACCGGTCCCCCACCGGGGTGGCTGTTGATCGTGCTCGTGCTGGCCAGCATCCTGCTGCTCGCCAACCCGTTTGGATCGTCGCAGTCGAAGATCACCTATCAGTTCTTCCACGAGCAAGTCGAGAAGAACAACGTCCGCACACTGGAAGTTCGCGGCCAGCAAGCGTATGGCGAGTTCCGCATCCCGCCGCTGAAGTCGGAATTGGAGGCCTCCAAGGCCAAGCAGGCCGAGAGTAGCGAGAAGCCCGAACCAGAGGAAAGCTCGCCTAGCGACCGCCCTGAAACCGACGATAAGCCGGCGGACGAGCCGGACGCGACCGAAGAAGAGTCCAAGCCAGAGAAGGACACCACAACCGAGGACGAGAAGCCCAGCGAGACGGAGAAGTCGGAGTCGACCGAAGCTCCTAAGCAGGACGATTCGGGCAAGGATGCTCCCAAAGAGGAGAAGAAGGCTGCGGAAGGCGAGAACGACGAACGACTCGACAAGGAGTTCGTCGTTACGCTGCTGAATCCTTACATCGAACATGACGTGGCGCAGTTCTGGCTCGACCACGGCGTGGATGTCCGGGCCGAAAAGCCTACCGACTACGGCACGTTGCTGTACGCGATTTGGTTTGCCGTGTTCATCGCCATGATGGTTGGCATGTGGTACTTCATGCGCCGCACGCGCGACCAGATGATGGGCGGCGGCATGCTCGGCAGCGTTACCCGCAGCCCCGCTCGACGCTACGAAAGCGGCGAAGGTCCCAAGGTGACCTTCGACGATGTCGCTGGCCTGGAAGGGGTGAAGCGCGACCTGGAGGAAGTGGTCGATTTCCTGAAAGACCCCGAGCGGTTCCAACGCCTGGGCGCCCGCGTGCCCAAGGGCGTGCTGTTGATGGGCCCGCCCGGTACCGGTAAGACGCTGTTGGCCAAAGCGGTCGCCGGCGAAGCGGGCGTGCCGTTCTTCTCGATCAGCGGTTCGGAGTTCATTCAACTGTTCGTCGGCGTCGGCGCCAGTCGCGTGCGCGACCTGTTTAAAACGGCGAAAGCCGCCGCGCCGGCCATCCTGTTCATCGACGAAATCGACGCAGTCGGCCGGCAGCGTGGCGCCGGACTCGGCGGCGGGCACGACGAGCGGGAGCAGACGCTCAACCAGATTCTCAGCGAGATGGACGGCTTCACGCCCACCACCAGCGTGATCGTGATGGCGGCCACCAACCGCCCCGACGTGCTCGATCCGGCCCTGCTGCGACCCGGACGGTTCGATCGCCACATTACGGTCGATCGCCCTTCGCTCGAAGCACGCCGAGAGCTGTTCGAAGTGCACACTCGCGAAATGCCGCTGGCCGAGGACGTCGACTTCGACCGCCTGGCGCGGGCGACCGTTGGCCTGACGGGCGCCGACCTGCGTAACCTGGCGAACGAAGCCGCCCTGTGGGCGACGCGTCACAACAAGAACAATGTGAGCATGGACGACTTCGAGTTTGCCCGCGACAAGGTGCTGATGGGCGCGCCGCGCGACGACGTGCTTACCGAAGAAGAAAAACGCATTACCGCCTACCACGAGGCGGGGCACACCGTCGTGGCGTGGAAAGTGCCCGGCAACGACCGCGTGCACAAAGTGACCATCATCCCCCGCGGCCGCGCGCTGGGCGTCACGCAGCTCGTGCCGGAAGCGGATCGGCACAACATGAGCGAGTCGGCCATGTACGCCATGCTGGCCATGGCGCTCGGCGGTCGCACGGCCGAGAAGATGATGTTCGACGAATACAGCGCTGGTGCGGAGAACGACCTGAAGCGCGCCACCGAACTCGCCCGAAGGATGGTCACGCTGTGGGGCATGAGCGAACGGCTCGGTCCCGTGGCGTTCCAGCAAAGCGGCGATAACCCGTTCCTCGGTCGCGAGATTGTCCAGGAGCATCGCCACTATAGTGAGCACACCGCTCAGATTATCGACGAGGAAGTGGCCAAGATCTTGCACTCCGCCGCCGACCGCGCGAAACGCTGCCTGGCGGAGTACCACGATCAACTCGTGGAGTTGTCCGAAGCGTTGTTGGATCGCGAAGTGCTGGACGAGGACGAAATCGGAGACATCCTCGGCGATTCGCCCAACAGCAGCAAAGGCGCCGAGCGGACCGTCGAGATTCAACCCCCTACGCCCGCCGCTTCGACCACTTCCCGCGAAAAGTCTTAACCCCACCAAGCCCAAGAAATCATGTCGGAAACTGCGCAACGTCCCGTTAGCCACTCGGTCTACTTCAAGCTCAACGAACGCACGCCGGAGGCCGCCGAGGCGCTGGTGGCCGAGTGCAAGGAGAAGTTGGACGGCCATCCTGGCGTGCTGGCGTTCAACGTGGGGGTGCTGGGCACGGGCTTCGACCGCCCGGTGAACGACAACGACTTCGACGTGGCGTTGTACCTGCTTTTCGAGAACCGCGCGGCCCACGACATGTACCAGGTATCCGACCGGCACCAGTCGTACATCTCCACGAACAAGGAAAAGTGGGCCCAGGTGCGCGTTTTCGACGCCGAAGTCGTGTAGCTCGACGGCAAATCGGCAAATCTGCCCCAAATTGCGAAATTCGCCCAAATCCCCCGGCTCCATTCGGCGGGCTACACTGTTATTATAACGGTCGAATCTCCTCGGGCGGGTGATCTTACCGGCCCGAACCGAGCGGGCTTGATCGCAGGTCGCAGGCCCTAAGAATTCGGTTGGACACAAGTTAGGTACAGTTGTCGCCGGCGCATCACACTGCGGGCGGCGGGGGCAGGATAACGCATATTGGCGTCGGTGATGAGCGACACGAAGTTTCTTCCGGAGCATGTATTCAACCGCGAGCTGAGTTGGCTGGAGTTCAATGCGCGCGTGTTGGAGGAAGCGCAGGACGAGTCGAATCCTCTGCTCGAGCGAGCAAAGTTCCTGGCGATCTTCGCCTCGAACCTCGACGAATTCTTCATGGTCCGCGTGGCGGGGCTGCGCGAGCAGTCGTTCGGCGGCATCGCTCCGCAAGACGTGGCTGCCGATGGCCTGGAGCCGCTCACCCAACTGCACCGCATCGCCTATCGCACCCGCGAACTGGTCGCCGAACAGTACGCCTGCTGGAACCAGTCGATCGTTCCCAGCCTTGAGCGCGCCGGACTCAAACTGCTGAAGACCAAACAACTGAGCGCTGCGCAACAGAAGTCGCTCGACAAGTTCTTCACACAGCGCGTGTTTCCCGTGGTCACCCCGATGGCCATCGACCCCAGCCACCCCACGCCCAGGTTCCACAACCGCGGGCTTTACCTCGCGGCGAACCTCAAGCGGCGGGCGGGCATCGGGCCGGCCAGCATGTTTGCGGTGGTGCAGTTGCCACAGGTGTTGCCGCGATTTGTGCCGGTTGATCCGGAAAGCAACAACGAGTTCATCCTGCTGGAGGACGTGATCGGCACGCGGCTGTCGCAGTTGTTCGGCGGCTACGAGATCGAAGAGTACGGCACCTTTCGCATCACTCGCGATATGGACGTCGACTTGCTTGAGCAAGAGGGCGACGACATGCTGCGGGCGATCGAAGCACGCCTTCGCGCCCGGCAGCGAAGCGAGGCGGTGCGGCTGGAAGTTTCCGACAATCTGAGCCGGACGCTCCGCAACATGATTGTCGAGAAGGAGCATATCCACAGCGGTTCGCAGATCGAGTCGCGCGGTTACGACGAGGTCTATCCCATCGACGGCATGCTCGATATGACCGGTCTGTTCGAGCTGCTCAAACAAGTGAGCCGCGACGACCTGCTCGATCCGCCGTTCACGCCGCGCACGCCCGATGGCTTGGGCACCGGCAACGATCTGTTCGCCACGATTGCCGATCGGGATATTCTGCTGCATCACCCGTTCGACTCCTTCAACCCGGTGGTGCGCTTCGTCCAGCAAGCCGCTCGCGATCCCGATGTGCTGGCGATCAAGCAGACCCTGTATCGCACTAGCGGCGATAGCCCGATCATCAAGGCCTTGATCGAGGCCGCCGAGAACGGCAAGCAAGTCACCGCGCTGGTGGAGCTGCAGGCGAGGTTCGACGAAGCGAACAACATCTCCTGGGCCCGTCAGATGGAACGCGCCGGGGTGCACGTGGTGTACGGCTTCATGGCGATGAAGACGCATAGTAAGCTGGCGATGGTCGTGCGGCAGGAAGGCAAGAAGGTCCGCCGGTACATCCACCTGGGCACCGGCAACTACAACCCCACCACCGCGCTGCTCTACACCGACATCGGACTGTTCACCGCCGATAAGGACATCGCCGACGACGCGACCGCGCTGTTCAACTTCCTGACGGGTTACTCGCAGAACTACGACTGGAAGAAGCTGGTCATCAGTCCGCTCGATTTGCACCGCCATACGATTGAACTGATCGACGAACAAGCCGAGCGGGCCAAGGCCGGTAAGGAGGGGCGCATCCTGGCCAAGATCAACTCGCTGGTCGATCCGGCCACAATCCGCGCGCTGTATCGCGCCAGCCAGGCTGGCGTAGAGATCGACCTGGTGATTCGCGGCATTTGCTGCCTGCGACCGGGACTGCCGGGCATCTCGGAGAACATTCGCGTGCGGAGCATCGTCGATCGGTTCCTCGAGCACAGCCGCATTGCCATCTTCGGCAGCGGCCAGTCGCAAAAGGTGTTCGCGTCGAGTGCCGACTGGATGCCGCGCAACTTCGAACGCCGCGTGGAGGTGATGTTCCCCATCGAGGATCCCCGCTCGCGCGAAAGGATCGTCGAGGAGATCATGCCGGTTTACCTGGCCGACAATCAGCGCGCGCGAACGCTGTTGGCCGATGGCAACTACCAGCGGGTGGTTTGCAGCGGTGGCGAAACGCCGTGTCGCAGCCAACTGCAACTGCTGGGACTGCCGGCGGTCGATGGCGAGCCATCGGTCCCCAAATTGGCCGACTCCACCGCGAAGCCTGCGAAAACACGTAAATCGGGCAAGTCGAAGAAGGACACCAAGTCGAAGTCGCGTGCGCGCAAGCGCGCCTGACCGCGCACTTGCGATTAAGCGCTCAAAGCATCGGCCCGCCGAGCGCTGGGCGCTCGGCGAACCAATGCAGACCGGCGTACGCGTCGCAACTGGACGACGTCCGCCAGGCGAACCTCCCCCAGAGCAGCTTGTTGGACTACCCACCGCCCCGATCGTGGGGTAAGTGGCTTGCCCGATTGTACGGAATACCAGCGGGTCATCGCTGCGTCCTACTATGCTGGTGCTATCGTCCGTTAGTTGCCCATCAACTAACCAAGCGCAGAGAGCCCTTCGGAGGGGCAAAGGTTCTCGAAAAAATTTGACGAGGCTGTCGCCCCCATATCGGATTGCTTCAATTGATTGCGGCAAACTGCTAAAATCGGAGTACTGGCGAGCGAGATTACGCCGGCCCTGACAGCGGGAACCCTGCCGATGAGTGAAGAACCCACGGAACTGACGCTGATGCTGCACAAGGCGTGCCGAGGGGACGAAGACGCCCGCAGCGACCTGTACCGCGAGGTGGAGCAGAAACTGCACGCCATGGCCAAGCAGCGGCTCCGGCAGGAGAACGCCGGCGTCACGCTGCAAGCTACGGCCCTGGTGCATGATGCGTTCATCCAGTTGATCGGCCGCGAGGAGGCCATCGATTGGAGCAATCGCAAGCACTTCTACGTCATGGCGGCCAAGGCGATGCGGCACATCCTGGTCGACCACGCTCGCAGCCGCCGAGCGCTGAAGCGTGGCGGCGACCGGCAACGGACCGCGGACGACGTGGGCCAGATCGCCGATCGCAACGCGGCCATCCAGCAGGACGTGCTGGCGCTGCACGACGCGCTGAAGCGATTGGCCGAAATCGACAGTCGCCAGGCGCAAATTGTCGAGCTGCGACACTTTGGCGGCTACACCGTGGAAGAAACGGCCGACTTGTTGGATGTTTCGCCTCGCACGGTAAAAGCCGATTTTGCGGCTGCTAAGGCCTGGCTGTTCCGCGAACTCTCGCCCAGTTAGTGCCAGTTGCACGCTGTTTTCTGCTCGCAGCGGAAACCCGGCTCGTATACTTCTGGAGTGAATTTCCGTTCGTTTTCGCCCCGCCTGCCGTAGCCAATGACGCCCGAGGAAATCGACCGCGCCAAACAGCTCTTTGCTGAGGCCATCGACTTGCCCGAGAGCGACGTGCAGGCGCTTGTGGATCGGGCTTCGCACGAGGAGCCGGAGGGAGTCTCGACTCGCTTGCGCGAGATGCTCCACGACTACCAGGCTGCCGAGGCGGCGGGCTTTCTTAGTTCGCCGGCCCTCCCCGCGGGCAACGTGGGAGACACCGTTTCCGACGCCCGGCGTTCGCCCGACGATAACACGGTCGACTTCGTGAGCGGCGCCAGCTTCGGCCGTCCTCATGCTGGCGAACAACCCACTACGTTGTTGGCCGGCGACTACGAGATTCGCGACGAACTCGGCAAAGGCGGCATGGGTACCGTGTATCGCGCGTATCAGCGCAGCCTGAACCGCGATGTGGCGATCAAGATCATTCCCACGCAGTTCATTCGCACGCCGCAGGAGGAAGCCCGCTTCTACCTCGAAGCCGAAGCCGCGGCCAAGCTCGACCATCCTGGCATCGTGGCCGTGCAGGACGTCGGCCAACACAGCGGCGTGCACTACTACACAATGCCGCTGGTGTCGGGCGGCAGTCTCGACCGGTTTGTCGGTCAGATGGAGCGACTCACCCGCGAGCGCGCTGCAGAACTGATCGAAGCGGTTGCCCGCGCTGTGCAGTATGCCCACGACCGGGCCGTGATTCACCGCGACATCAAGCCGGCCAACATCCTGCTCGACGAAGAGGGCAAACCGCGGCTCACGGACTTCGGCCTGGCGAAGATGATCAACACGGCGGACCAGCTCACGATGACTGGCCAGGTGATGGGCACGCCCAGTTACATGGCGCCCGAGCAGGCCGAAGGCGACACGGCCGCTATCTCGACGCACACCGACGTGTATTCGCTGGGCGCCACGCTGTACGCCTTGCTGGCCGGCAAGCCACCGTTCGCCGGCAACACGTTGTTCAAAACGCTGGAGCAAGTACGCCGGCTGCCACCGCCGCCGCTGTCCGACTCGGTGCCGATCGACCTGCGCACCATCTGCCAGAAGTGCTTGGAGAAAGAACCTCGCAACCGCTACGCTTCGGCCAGCGAGTTGGCCGACGACCTGCGACGTTACCTCGACGGCTTCCCCATCGCCGCCCGCCCCGCCGGTCGAGTGCGTCAAACCGCCGCGTGGGCGCGACGCAATCCGGTGGAAGCCGCGCTGTGGGGCGCGGTGGCGGCCACACTGCTCGGGGCCACAATCGTTTCCAGCATGTTGTACTTCAAGGCGGAGCACAACTTGGATCTCGCCGAAGCCGAAGCCGACAAGCTCGAAGCGGCCATCGACGACACCCTGGTGCTGGCCAGCGAGCAATTGTTGGCCGACGCGCCCGGCATGGATGCGACGCGCCGGACGCTGTTGGAAAACGCCCAACGGTATTTTGAAGGGCAGTTGGCCGACCGGCAGCTCGAACCTGCCAAAGTAGCCAGCATTTCGGCGCGGCTCGGTAAGACTCAGTTCGCACTGGGCGACCTGCCTGCAGCGGAACGATCGTTTGGCCGCGCCATCAGCTTGTACGACGAAGTGTTGCAACAAGCCTCGAATGACGAGCGCTGGCAACTCTCCGCCGAGTTGGCCAACGTGCATCGCGAGTGCGCCGACCTGGGCCAAACCCGCGCGACGCTCGCCCGCGAGTACGAACCGGTCGACCAGCAGCAGTTGGAGCGCGGCATCTCGATGCTGGCCGAGCACGCGGCGCGGTGCTATGAGCTTCGTCAGCAGGTCGCTAAGGAACAGCCCGACGATTACGAAGCCCAGCGTCTGGAGGCCAACGCCGAGATGAACCTGGCCATCGCTCGGTGCGACCAGTTTTCGCAAGATAGCGACACCGGCCTGCTGACTGAGGCGGCCGATCTGCTCGACTCGGCACAGCAGCACCGCGAGGCGATTGTCGACAAACACCCCAATCCGTCCAAGGTGAAGCTCGACTTGGCGCTGGGTCACGAGGCTCGGGCTCAACTGTTGCTTAAGCAAGCCGAGGGACAATCTGCAGCCGCCGCCGAAGATCTCAAGACGCAAGCACAACAGCAACGGTTGGCGGCCGTTAAGCTCATG
Organism: Aeoliella sp.; assembly: GCF_965227375.1. Classification (NCBI taxonomy): domain Bacteria; kingdom Pseudomonadati; phylum Planctomycetota; class Planctomycetia; order Pirellulales; family Lacipirellulaceae; genus Aeoliella; species Aeoliella sp. Next base: position 3,970,304 of record NZ_CBDDFX010000002.1, on the reverse strand, counting down.
GACTCCTTGCCGGCCACGGTGCTCGACCGGCGCGCGGTTCAACTTGCCGCCACGGCCTGGCAACATTGTGGCGAGGGCTACTATCAACTCGGCCGAACAGCGGACGCCATCGAGTGCTTCCGACGTATGCGCGAATACCGCCATCAGATGCTCGTCGCCAATCCCGGGGCGACCGATTACCGCTTGGGGCTCGCGAGGGCACATTACGATCTTCATCAACTGTTGATGTCCACAGGAGAGTTTGCCATCGCTCAAGGCGAGTTCTTTGAGTGCCAATCGGTGCTGGCCGAGGGAATGATCGCGCGGCCGGATGACGACGAGCCGCTCAAACTCCTCGTGCAGTTCACCGACCACTCGGCCCGCGCCGCGATCAAACATGATTTGAACGAGCAGGCCTTCGAGCAGATCAATCACGCCAACCGCGTGCTGCACGAGTTGCCGCCATCGCTCCGAGGGCTGCCAGCCGTGCGGCGCGCCATGAGTCAGTTGCAGCAGTTGGCGGACGAACTCGAGCAATCGCTCAAGCGGGAGGAAGCTTGAGCTACGTATCGTGTCGCCAGTTGCTAGCACGCTGGTCGGCATAACTTCTCTAATCCTCACGGTCGATGCAGTCGATACAACCCGTAGGACTGTCTGAATCTGCGCCACGACCGGGGGGAAACATCGTGGTCAAAGCTGCTCAATCCAATACACATCGCGCCGCTCTACTGCTGGCATGCATGCTGGCTGCTGGAGTTGCTCGTTCGCAACCGCCCGTGGTTGGGCCGGAGCCGGTTCCCGCGCCCACTGCGCCGACTGCTCAGCCGGCGGGGCCACGAGTGTTTCCCAACCCTGTGCCGCCGCAGCCGGAGCCCACGGCGCCAGACGACGACCCGCTCGCCCTGCCCGACGTGCTGAACCCGACGCCGCCGGAGATCGAGCGACTGGGGCCCGACTTCCGCAACCCCGACGGCGTGCCCGCTCGGCAGGCGATCGATCCACCGTCGACTCCTCGCACCACCGGCGCGTACGACGTGCGACTGGCCCAGGCGCCCAAAATGCTTGGCGACTTCTTCAGCAACACCAACAGCTACGTGAAGGTCGGTCAGCAAAGCGGAATGGCTGTGCATCAGTCGATTGGTAGTGGTTCGTTTGGTGCGGCCGACAACCTGCGGATGATCTACTACGACGCGGGCACCAGCAACTATGCGTTCCAAGGCGGCCCCGGCAGCACTACGCCTGGCTCCTACTTCACGCCGGCGCTGTCTGGATCACTGCCGGCGGTGGTTACCGGTCTGAGCGGCAACGGGCTCACTCAAACCGGCAACTTCATGGCTGTTGGAAGCGATACCTACATCGACGTGCACGACAACGCAACGGACACCTTGGCGAGCATTGTCGGGACCGAAATCTACAACATCTATCAAACCGAACACCTGATTGTCCCGGCCGCCAACCCGGGCGACCTCGTCGGGCGGGTGCGGATGCAGGACAACAACAGCGCGCTGCCGCAGGACCGCGTGTACCTCGACTACAACTACTTTCACAACGCCCGCTTTACCGAGAACGGATTCGGCATCAACCGACTCACGCCCGGCATCGAACGGACTTTCTGCGGTGGGATGGCCTCCATCGAGTGTCGTATTCCGGTCGCGGCCACGCTCAACAGCGAGACCACGTTCGGCGAAGGGTTTGACACCTCGAATGTCGAATTCGGCAACCTTACGATTGCTCCCAAAGTGCTGCTGTGGGTCGACGACCAGCGCGCCCTCGCTGCGGGGTTTGGTATCGCGCTACCCACCGCGGACGATCTGGAGATCTTCTCCACCAGCGGGCCGACGCTCACGGTTAGCAACGATTCGGTGCATGTGATCCCGTACTTGGCGTATCTCTGCATGCCTGAGTACTCCGATTACTTTGTTCACTCCTTCCTTACGCTCGACGTCGATACCGGCGGCAACGACGTTTGGGCCAACACGACCGGCGCTGGGCTGCAGGAGATCGGCACGGTCCGCGATCAAACCTTGTTCTCCGCCAGCGCGTCGCTCGGCAAGTTCGTCTATCGCAACTTCCACCCCGGCGCCGGGCTCAAGGCCATGGCCTGGACCACCGAGCTGCACTACACCGCGACGCTTGACGATGCCGACGTCGTGCAGGCCGGCGCGTTCCAGGTCGGCACGCCGGATGCCGATCTATCGCTGCTCAACGCCACGATCGGCGGCCACCTGTTCGCCGGCAACTCGATCTTCACCGCCGGCTACACGCTGCCGGTGAACTCCGACCAGCGAGTCTTCGACGGCGAGTTCCGCTTCTTCATCAACCGGCTGTACTAGTTTCTCGTCAAGCCAAACTTTTCGGTTAGTGATCGCAAAGTCGCCCCGTTGTTGAAGACTCTTGTCGAGATCACTACCCGAAAAGATTCGTTTGACTCTGGACGCTGGGCTCAGTTTTGTCGCAGCGCCGCGGCAAAACGATTACCTGCGACAAAACTCCCGCCCACTCCGGCGCGTCGATTCTCGTAAGTCCTTAAACAGCCACTGGTTGCATCCTCCATCAATCGGACCCGAAGCCGAGTTGTTGCGCTCGGTTCGCCGCAGGTGCGACAAAACCCTCCAACTGCGACAAAACCCTCTAGCTGCGACAAAACTCCGGGCGCTGACGCTTCCGGCTCGCCAAATGTAATGGATGCTGGGGAACCGGCAAGCGCGGCGCAATGTAGAATGGGCACAGTTTGCCGCTGCTGTATTGTCCCACGACCGGTGTAAAATAACTACAACCACCTGCCACGAAACTGGGATTCGTTCGCTGACCGTAGAGCGGAATTCATTCCGTTAGTTGTCGTTCGCTGCAACGCTACCAGTCAACGACCTCTGCGCAACTTTGTGCCGACAGCCGCAGTTTCTTCCGAAACGTGGCTGGTTTATCAGTGGCTGGAACTTCGCCGAATTGTTTTGGCCTCCGCCACCGTTTTGGTAAGATGGGCGTAGCCAACAATGGCAATCACAGCCGCTTCGGCGGTGCTCTTCTCTTCAACAAGCGGCGCGGTGCGAGGCAAGAAGATGTCCTCGGGTGGTGTTTATTCGGACCTTTGGTTGTCCATGTTGTCTGGCGTCGAGGATGGCGACGGTCCGGCGTCGTTCGTTCGGTCGCTGGTGGACCTCCTGCCGCTGAATCTCGTGGTGAAGGACGCCGAGGGTCGGCGGGTGTACGCCAATCAGCAGTACCTCACGCTGCAGAACTGCGAGCTGGCCGACGTGTGTGGCAAGACCGACTTCGACATCTTCCCCGAGGAGATTGCCAGGAAGTATCAGAAGGACGACCAGCACGTGCTGCGCACTGGCGAAGTGCTCCGCGGCATCGAAGACCGCACCGCCGACGGCCGGGCGACGCGCGTCGAGCGGATCAAGGGCCCGCTGCGCGACGCCAGCGGCAAGGTGGTCGGCGTGGTCGTGATGTTCTGGGACATCACCGAACAGGTTGAGGCCGAGGAAGCACTCGACTTGGAGCGCGACCTGATGCGGTCGCTGATGGAGAACATTCCCGACGCGGTCTACTTTAAGGATGACGAAAGCCGTTTCTTGCGAGTCAGCCATTCGCAGGCCGGCAAGTTCCATCTCGAGGTTCCTGATAACGCGATTGGTAAGACCGATGCCGATTTCTTTTCGTCCGAGCATGCCCAACAGGCGCGGGACGACGAGAAGCAGATCATGGAGTCGGGCGAGCCCCTGGTGGCCCAGGTGGAGAAGGAGACCTGGGAGAACCGCGAAGACACTTGGGTGTCGACCACCAAGATGCCGCTGCGCAACAGCGAAGGAGAGATCGTCGGCACCTTCGGCATCTCGCGAGACGTCACCGAGCTGAAGCGAATGCAGAACGAACTGACCATCGCGCGCGATCTGGCCGAGTCGGCCAATCGGGCGAAGAGCGATTTTCTGGCCAACATGAGCCACGAGATTCGCACGCCCATGAATGGCATTCTCGGCATGACCGAGCTGCTGCTGAACACCGATTTGACCGAGGAGCAACGCGAGTATCAGTTGCTCGTGCAGAGCTCCGGCGAAGCGCTGCTGTCGCTGTTGAACGACATTCTCGACTTCTCCAAGATCGAAGCCGGCAAGCTGGAACTGGAGCATCTGCCGTTCAAGCTGCGCGACACGCTCGGCAACACGCTGCACACCATGGCCACCCGGGCGGCCAAGAAGGGCATCGAGCTGGCCGTGCACATCCTGCCCGAAGTGCCGGACGACCTGGTGGGCGACGCCAGCCGGCTGCGGCAGATCGTGGTGAACCTCGTGAGCAATGCGATCAAGTTTACCAGCGATGGCGAGATCGTGGTCCGTGTCGCGCCGGAAGAGCTAACCGAAGATCGGGCGAAGCTCCGCCTGGCGGTGGCCGACACGGGAATCGGCATCACGCCGGAACAGAAAGAGAAGATATTCGAGTCGTTCACCCAAGCCGACGCGTCGACCACGCGGCAGTATGGCGGCTCGGGACTGGGGCTCACCATCTCCGCTCAGCTCGTGCAATTGATGGGCGGGCAACTTGAGGTCGAAAGCCAGCCGGGCGAAGGCAGCGAGTTCCACTTCACGGTCGATTTCGAGCGGGCCGCCGAGGCTCCCGATCTCTCCATGGACGAACTCTCCACACTGCACCTGCTGCCGGTGCTGGTGGTGGACGACAATCGTACGAACCGCGTGATCTGCGAGGAAATGCTCACCAATTGGGGCATGAGCCCGCTGACGGTCGAGAGTGGCGAACGTGCGATAGCGGAATGCGATCGCATGGCACAGCTTGGCACGCCGTTCCGGTTGGCGCTAGTGGATGTGATGATGCCGCAGATGGATGGCTTCGAGTTGGTCCGACGGCTGCGAGCGCGCCCGGACACGCAGTCGCTGCCGATCATCATGCTCACCTCCGCCGACCGCCACGGAGATAAGCAGATGGCCAAGGACCTGAACGTCGCCCGCTGCATGACCAAACCGGTGACACAATCGAACCTGCTCAATGCGGTCACTATCGCGGTGGGCATCGCACGGGTCGATGAATCGCCGACCGACAGCGTGATCGCTCGACGCGATGGCGAGTTCACGAGCCGCAACATCCTGCTGGCCGAAGATGGGGTGGTGAATCGCCAGGTGGCGGTCAGCCTGCTCGAGAAGCGCGGGCACACGGTGATCGCGGTGGAGAATGGCCAACTGGCGCTCGATGCGATGCGCGAAAACCAGTTCGATCTGGTCCTGATGGACGTGCAGATGCCGGTGCTCGATGGTTTCGACGCCACGGCCGCCATTCGCGAGTTGGAGCAGCTCTCGGGCAAGCACACCCCGATCATCGCCATGACAGCCCATGCGATGAAGGGCGATCGCGAGCGATGCCTCGAAGCGGGCATGGACGACTACGTCGCCAAGCCATTCCGGCCGCAAGAACTGTTTGCCGCGGTGGAGAAAATCTCGCCCGACGCCGAAAGCCAGGAGCCTGCGCCCGGAGCGACCGAAACGCCTGCAACCGATAATTCGCAGGAGTCGTCGCTTACGTTGTTCGACTACGATCGGGCGCTGGAGAACGTTGGCGGAGGAGAACGCCTGTTGGTGGAGATGATCAACTTGTTCGAAGTCGAGTGCCCCAAGCAGATGACCGCCGTCGAAGCCGCCTACGAAGAGAACGACACCGAGGGCGTGATGCGATCGGCCCACACGCTCAAGAGCACCGTGGGCCTTTTTGCCGCCGACTCGGCTGCGGAGGCGGCGAAGCGGATTGAGTACATGGGCCGCGACGGTATGCTGGAATCGTTTCCCTCCGCATGGCAGGACCTCGAACAACTCGTGGGGAAGCTGATGGACGCTCTGAAAGCACTTAAGGCAAAGATCGGATAGCTGCCTTGAGGCTGTCGGTGCATGGAGCACGTTATGAAGGTATTGATCGCTGAAGACAACGTCATGTACCGCAAGGTGCTGTGTGCCAACGTCGAATCGTGGGGACACGAACCGGTGGCCGTAGAAGATGGCCTCAAGGCGTTGGAGGCTCTAAACCGGGACGACTCGCCCCGGCTGGTGATTCTCGACTGGCAAATGCCCGGCATGGATGGCATCGATGTGTGCCGCCGCGTGAAGCGCGATCCGGAGCACCCCTTTACCTACGTCCTGATGCTCACCAGCCGCGACGCCCAAGAAGACATGGTCGCCGGCCTGGACGCGGGCGCCGACGACTACCTCACCAAGCCCATCGATCCCAAGGTGCTGCAGCGACGACTGACCGCCGCGGAGCGGATCGTCAAACTGGTGCCACCCAAGGAATGGGCGATTCCGCGAATCGATGGCTACGAAGTGAAGGAAATGTTGGGCAAGGGCGTGTTTGCCACCGTTTGGCGAGCGCTGCAGCAGTCGACTGGCGAGACGGTCGCCCTGAAGATGATTCGTGTCGACTTGGCGACCGACGAGGTGTTCAGTCGCTTCGCCCGCGAGATCGAGTTGATGAAGAAACTCGACCACCCAAACATCGCGCGAATCCTCGATAGCCAAATCGACAAGAAGCTGGCCTACTACGCGGTGGAACTGCTCGAAGGGGGCACGCTGGAGCACTTCGTCAAGAAGCACTCACCCAAACCGGCGCTACTGCTCTTGATGACCGCCAAGGTGTGCGATGCGTTGGACTACGCCCATCGCAAAGGGGTGATCCATCGCGACCTGAAGCCCTCGAACATCATGCTTACGGCCGAACGCGAACCAAAACTTGTCGACTTTGGTCTCGCCCGCAGCATGTTCGAAGCCTCCGAAGAGGAGTCGTCGCTGTGCTCGATGCAAGGTACCGTGATTGGCACTCCGATGTTCATGTCGCCCGAACAAGCCCGCGGCGACACCGATTCACTCGACGGCCGCGCCGACATCTACGCGCTGGGGATCATCCTGTACGTGATGTTGCTACGAAAGCATCCGCACAAAGTAAATCACTCCGACCGCTGGGAGACGATCCGCGAAATCGCCGAAAGCCCCGCCCGCAGCCCGCGAGAACTAAGCCCCAAGTTCAACAGCGAAGTCGAGCAAATCCTGATGAAGGCCCTGGCGCACGATCCGAACGACCGCTACGCCACCGCGGGCGAGTTCGGCAGCGCGATTCGCAAGTTCCTCAAAGGCCGCGTGGAATCGCAACGACGCAAACGCGAAAGCGAAGCGTAGGTAGACTTAGGCCCGGCATTTACGCCGGGTTCGTCAACCAACCCACTCGGCGGTCGAGGGGAACACTTTCCACTAGCCGGAGCATGACCGAGACCGCAATCGTGCCGCGGCTCGCGTCTCTTTTCTCTGGGCTCTACGAAACCGCGCCACCGTTCGCAATCACGCGCGCCAAATCGCCGAACGTGTTGATGCCGACGGGTAAGGGATTGCGGAGCCAGTCGGAAATCGTTCCCACGACAAAGCCGACTAAACATGTCCCTGCTACACCTGCGCACAGTGCTCCCAGCCCCGCAATGATCGGCTGACTGAAAAGTTCCAGAAGGCCGACCCCGGCTGGGACGGCAAATAGATGGAATATCAGAGCGATACCTATAGCGTGAGGCAACCCAAAATCACCATAGGTACCAACCAAGGGAGGTAGCCTAGTCCCACTTATCCATTCCGAGCGACCGTAGAAGCTTCGCAGGCGGTATCCCAGCAGAGTTGACCGCAGCGGCGTCGACGGAGCGACACGCTTGCCGCGCACCTCCGGCAGTTGGCACAGTCCACGAAACACGCCGGCCGGCGCACATTCAACGCCAAACACGGTGGAAGGCTTCATGGACGTGCCCGGCGCGTAGTCGGCGATGTGTTCGGCCAACTTGCGAACGGTGATTGTCTTGCTGGTCACTTCTTGCCAGTACTCCCACGCACGCTTTCGTTCCGACTTCGAAAGCCCTGGAGTGGCCTTGAGCTTTAGCCAAACAGCCCACCGCGTCTCGCTGTGCTCGAAGCCGAAGTACTCCGACAGCATGGTCAGAAACCACAGCGGGCAATCGTGGCTCAATTCGATCGCTTCACGATAGTCGTTCACCGATGCGTCCGGATCGATAACCAGCGCCGTGTCGACGTGCTCCGAAACATACGCCTGAATCCCGCGCAGCACCTGTTCGGTCGTAAACCGCGTGCGATCTTCCATGACACTGGACTCCTGAGGTCTATAGCTCGTTTGCCAAATCGGTCAGTACGTCTTCGGCCACGTAGATGGGCAGCGGTGGGTCGCACCTTGAACCGCTTAGGACTACGAAACCGCTTCGCTCTTGGCGATCAAACGCGCCAGGTCGCCGAACGTGGTCACCCCTTCTGGCAGGGGATTGCGCTGCGTATCGCTTGCGCAGTACGTCAAGATCAGCAGAATTCCCAGCGTCGGCACGGCGGCTGCAAAAGCGTAGAACGCCGAGTCCGTTTCCAGGCCAATGTAGATTAGCGTGGCGAGAGCTACGACGATAGCGAGACATTGCCCAACCGCATCAATCCAGTCTGCCGGCGAGCGAAGCGACCACCAAGGGTTGCGTTTCAACATTGGTAGGTTCGATCCAGAGATCCACTTAGCGCGTCCCCACATCTCCTCGATCTTGGAGCAGCCCATGACTTGGGATATTCTTGTGGAAGGAGCGACACGCTTGCCGCGCACCTCCGGCAGCTGGCACAGTCCACGAAACACGCCAGCTGGCGCACATTCAACGCCGAACACGGTGGCAGGCTTCATGGACGTGCCCGGTGCATGGTCGGCGATGTGTTCGGCCAACTTGCGAACGGTGATAGTCTTGCTGGTCACTTCTTGCCAGTGTTCCCATGCCCGCTTTCGCTCGGATTTTGACAGACCAGGGGGCGACTTGATTTTCAGCCACACCGCCCAACGCGTTTCGCTGTATTGAAAGCCAAAGTACTCTGCCAACATCTCAAGAAAGCAAAGCGGGCATTCATGGCTATCTTCGATGGCTTGGCGATAGTCATTCACCGACGCATCCGGGTCAATCACGAGTTCTTTATCAACATCCAACTCCACATACGCCTGAATCCCGCGCAGCACCTGTTCGGTCGTAAACCGCGTGCGATCTTCCATGACACTGGAATCCTGAGGTTTATAGCTCGTTTGCCAAATCGGTCAGTACGTCTTCGGCCACGTAGATGGGCAGCGGTGGGTCGCAAGTCACCGCTACCGCGATGGCGTCGGAGGGTCGGGCGTCGATCTCTACCAGCTCGCCTTCCTGCCGGATGCGCAGTTGGGCGTAGTAGGTGTGGTCCTTCAGTGCGCTGATCACCACGTCCTGGAACTCACCACCCAGCGCTTCGGCCACGCCGACCAGCAGGTCGTGCGTCAGCGGCCGCGGCGTTTCGATGTGCTTCACGCGGCGGTCGATGCTGGTGGCTTCAAAGATGCCGATCAGGATGGGAAACGTCCGCGTGCCATCCACCTCTTTGAGGTAGATCACCTGACTATCGTTGATTTCGCTGATGATAATCCGCGAAAGCTCCATGGCGACTGGCATGCCGCGATTCCTTTTGATGCTGCTGCGGGGATGAGCCTGATGCTTTAACTCGTTCTATTGTAGTCACGCCGTGTGCGCCGGAACAGCATCCTTACTCTTCTTCGGTAATTACTTCGCGCGAAGTGTGGTCGTGAATAATGAGCCACCGCCCCGCGTGCCGCTCCAGTACCAACGTGAAATTACCGCTAACCGGATCGGGTTCCCGCTCCAAGGCCCAACGACCCAGCACTAACACGGCCGAACTGCCGATGGGGCGTACTTCCAACTCGGAGAACGTGAGCTTACCCATCTTCTCAGGCGTCGGGTATTGCTCGCGATACCGCCGCAGTGTCTCGCCCCACCCGCGCCGGGTTTTGCCACCGGCCGAGAATGTCAGATCGTCCGACTTCCAGTAGTACCGCATGAAGCCATCGATGTCGCCTGCGTTCCAGTACTCCTTCTGCTGGTTGAGCAGTGACGTGATTTGTTTGGCCAACTGCTCGTTCGTGTCGGTCTCTTCGGCCGAGTGCGCCGGCCAGCCGACCGCCACGCAAGCAATCATCAGAACCACCAAACCGGCAAACAAACGCGAAGCCATGACTTTTTCCTCCCTCAAGCAAGCGTGCGAACGGGCACAGTCCAAGCGCGCCAGCAGTCTACCATGACAAGTTCCCAGGATGCAAAGAGGTCCTTTGCGAAGCGGGCGAAGTGTGCGGTTCTGAACCGGACTGTCGGCTCCACTTGGACTGCACGAAAGTGGTCGATTTCTTTAGCCCACTTCCCGATAATCACAATGGAATACGCGGCGCAATGCCAGTCTTGTGGAGCTTAACGATAGAGGAATACCAACGATGCTTACTCACCGCCAAGACGTACAGCGAATGCTCTCCGATCCAAGCTACTTGCAGTTCGTCGTCGACATGGACCGCAGCTTGCGCAGCGATCCAGAGTACCGGTCGCGCAATCAAGTGAAGATTCTCGAAGGCGCGGCGCGCGGCGAGCGAGTCATTCCATTCGAAGACAAGTACGTGGTGAGTTCGTTCTTTCCGCCGATGCCGTCGCGCGCGTTTCAGACGTTCCTCGAAGGAGCCAAGTGCAAAGACAAAAAGTACGCCAGTCTCGCCCGCGGAGAGCGCTCCGCGCCGCTTTCCACGCACGTGTGCATCACGACCCGCTGCCAGTACCGCTGCGAACACTGCGGAGCAACCACGCCTGACAAGTGCAGCGAGCTTTCGCTCGAACAACGCTTGTGGGCGACGAAGCGGCCGATCTGTGCGCAGGTTGCAGCGGCGGCGAGCTGCCAAGGTTCTTCAACGACCTGAAGGTCGCGTAAACGCGGAGTCCCCTCTCCCGGGAGAGGGGACGATACCATCACTTCTGCAGCTTCGCGAGCGCCGCGCGAATGCTCGCCAGTTGCTTTTCGACGTCGGCCAGCTTGGCTCGCTCGGCCTGCACCACTTCGTGCGGGGCGTTGGCGACGAACTTCTCGTTCTTCAGCTTGCCGTTGATCGATCGCTCGTACTTCACCAGCTTCTCTTCTTCGGCCGTGAGTCGCTTCTGTTCGGCCTCCACGTCGATGTACTCGCTTACATCCACGTACACTTCAATGCCAACCAAGTCGCCGGAGAGCGGAATGCTGGCCGCCATATCGGGTGCGGTGACTTTGGGTCCCATATCCGAAGCGGTAGCATTGGCCATCTTCTTGAAGTACGGCTGCATCACGGCAAGCCGCTCGGCAACTTCCGGCGAGCACTTTACGCTGAACGCCAGGGCGTCCTTCATCGCGATGTTCTGTCGGCTGCGAATCTCCCGCACCGCGCCCAGCACCGCCTCGAATTCGGCAAACTGCGACTCGATGTTCGGATCGACGTGCCCGTCGTGCCACTCGGGCCAGGGCGAGATGCAGATGCTCTCGGTGGCTGCACGGTCGGGGTGCGTGAGCGAGCGAACCGGCGCTACTTCGTTCAAGTGCTGCCAGATCTCTTCGGTCAGGAACGGCACAATCGGATGCAGCAGCCGCAACAGGGTGTCGAGCGCGTGCGCCAGCACCCGCTGCGCGGTTGCTCTCTGCTCCGGCACGTCGAACCTGGCTTTGGTCATCTCGATGTAGAAACTGCAGAACTCGTGCCACGCGAAGTCGTACAGAGTCCCCGCGGCGTCGGAGTAGCGATAGGTATTCAGGGCGTGCGTCACCTGGCGGGTGACGGTCGCCAAGCGCGAGAGGAGCCAGCGGTCTTCGAGCAGTAAGTCGCCGTCCGCCACCTCGCCCGACTGGAAGTCCTCCAGGTTGGTGAGCGAGAACCGCGACGCGTTCCACATCTTGTTGCAGAAGTTGCGACCCTTTTCGAAACGGTCGCTCACCACGGCGCCGCGCTTGAGGGCTTTGTCCTCGTCGGTCTCGGCCCACTGTGTGCCGAACGGCTCATTGCACTTGTCGCACTCGATGCGAGCAAGCTTCATGTTCTTCTTGGTTTGCTTGATCAGCGCGTCGCAGTGCGGACACTCGTACTCCACTGGCATGCGGACGTCTTGCGTCTCGGTCGTCATGTCCGCGACGCCGTACCGCAACGCGTCGGCGCCGAACTTCTGGATCACGTCCAAAGGATCGATACCGTTGCCCTTCGACTTGCTCATTCCTTCGCCGAAGCCGTCGAGGATCTTGGGGTGGATGTACACCTCGTGGAAAGGCACCTCGCCCATGTTGTACTCGCCCATCAACACCATGCGAGCGACCCACAGCGTGATGATGTCGCGCGACGTGATGAGTGTCGTGGTGGGATAGAACGCATGCAACTCGTCCGTCTCCTCAGGCCAACCCAGCGTCGAGTGCGGCCAGAGGGCAGAACTGAACCAGGTGTCGAGGACTTCTTCGTCTTGCCTTAAATCTTCGAGTCCGAGTCCAATGTTAAACGACAACTTAAGTGCTCGATCAAGCTTTGGCGACGACTCCGAGGTTGGAGGCATCTCATCACGCGCTAGAGTTCCATGCTTAGGCAGATTCACGTAATCAACGAGTGCCGAAAGCGCTTCGTCCGATGCAGTTGACCGGGAGCAGCACATGAATTTGCCGCCTTCGCCCCATTGAATGCTGTAATCTTCCTGTGGCACTCCCATGTGCGTGAAGTACGATTGGAATGACGTCTCTATTCCCTTCTGGTCCTGGTTGGCAACCCCCGTCCAAACCGGAATCCGATGCCCCCACCAGAGCTGCCGCCCCACTGGCCAATCGCGTTTTTCGCTCAGCCAGTCGAGATACGTCTTGGTGTACCGTTCAGGAATGATACGCACCTTGCCGCTGGATACGGCGTCCATGGCGGTTTGAGCCAGCTCGCCCATCTTCACGAACCACTGGTCGGCCAGGTAGGGCTCAATCGGTGTCTTCGAGCGGTCGCTGTGCGCCAGGTCGATCACGCGGTCTTCGCGATCGGTCTCGGGATCGTGCAGGCCGAGCTCCTCGAGATCCTCGACAACCATGTCGCGGGTCTTCTTCATCGTGAGGCCGCGGTACTTCTCGGGCACGTTCTCGTTGAGCGTGCCATCGGGGTTGAGGATGTTGATCGCGCCTATGTCCAGGTTTCTCTGCCAGACGTCGTAGTCGTTGGCGTCGTGCGCCGGCGTGATCTTTACACAGCCCGAGCCGAGTTCCGGCTTGGCCCAAATGTCGGCGATCAAGGGAATCTGTCGACCGGTCAGCGGTAGCTCGAGCATCACGCCCCGCGCGGCCATTTCGGTGAGCGTTTGCAGTTCGGCAAGCTTGGTCTTCTCGCGCTCGGCCAGAGCTTCAAGCTGCGCTTCGATGGGCGGACGCTCCTTGGCGGGCGCAGCGGCCAGCTTTTCTTCGAGTTCCTTCTTCACCTTCGCGAGTTGTTTCGTCGGGTCGGGGTGCACCGCCACGGCCGTGTCGCCGAGCATGGTCTCGGGTCGCGTGGTCGCGATGGTCACGTGCGTCGGCTCGCCCGGCTTGGGATCGATCACCGGATAGCGGAAGTGCCAGAAGTGCCCCTTCACTTCTTCGTGGAACACCTCGTCGTCGCTCACGGCCGTCTGCAGGTAGGTGTCCCAGTTCACCAGCCGCTTGCCACGGTAGATCTTGCCGTCGCTGAACAGCTTGAAGAACGTCTCACGAACCGCTCGGGCGCAAACGTCGTCGAGCGTGAACCGCGTTCGCTCCCAATCGCAACTACAGCCAAGTTGCTTGAGCTGGCCGAGGATGCGTTTCTCGTATTGCTCCTTCCACTGCCAGATGCGGTCCACCAGGCCTTCGCGGCCCAGGTCGTGGCGCGAGAGTTTCTCCTCGGCCAACAACCGCCGCTCCACCACCGCTTGCGTGGCGATGCCAGCATGGTCGGTGCCGGGCATCCACAGCGTGTTGTACCCCTGCATCCGCTTCATGCGGATCAGGATGTCCTGCAGCGTGTTGTTCAGGGCGTGCCCCAGGTGCAGCGCGCCGGTTACGTTAGGCGGGGGGATGACGATCGTGTAGGGGGGCTTTCCGTCGACCGTCTGCGACAGTTTGGGGTCGGCGTGGAAGTACCCCTTCTTCTCCCAAAACGGATACCACTTATCCTGCGCGGCGGCGTGATCGTACTGGGCGGGGAGAGATTTCATGGATAGGAGTGCGGAAGGCGGAGTGCGGACGGTGAAAGAGACGATTTTCCCGGAAATCGGCCGTCGCGCAAAGGGTGATCGATTCGTTGGACCTTTAGGCCACCAAAGGGTTCGGCGGAGGCTCGCAGCCGCGAACTTCCCGCCAGTAATCCTCCGCGACATCCGGATCGACCGACACCAAGCCGCCTCCCGCCCAGTGCCGATCGGGCGCGCTCTTTTTGGGACCTGAAACCCAGTATTCCTCACCGCTCTCTTCGTCGTAGAAGTTGCCCTGGATCAACTGGCCGCCGCCACGCTTCAGCACGCGGTCTCGAAAGTAGGCGGTCGCCATGGTGCGCGAGAATCGAACGCGCGTAATCCAAGCGGGGCCATTGTCGCTATAGCCCGACTTTAGTTCGACGTACATGATGCGAGTGAATTTACCGGCCATGGATGTGCTCTACAGGTCTTCTATTTCCGCGGAGGCGCAGCTCCGTGGCTACAAGCCTTAGCTCCCTGACCCCTAGCTCCCGACCTCTAGCCCCTCGTCTTTGCACAGCTTGTACTCGATGCTGTCGACCAGGGCGTCCCAGCTAGCTTGGATCACGTTTTCGTTTACGCCCACGGTGCCCCAGGCTTCGCCGTCGGCGTCGCGGCTTTCGATCACCACGCGAACGCTGGCCGCGGTGGCCGCTTCGCTGTTGATGACGCGTACCTTGTAATCGACCAGATGCAGGCCGCGGAGGTTCGGGAACAATCCGTTGAGCGCCTTACGGAGAGCGGCGTCCAAGGCGTTCACTGGGCCGTCGCCCTCGGCCACTTCGTGGCGCACCTCGTCGCCCACTAGCAGTTTCACGGTCGCCTCGGTGACCGGCTGGCCGCCGCGGCTTTCGACCGACGTGTGGAATTTCACCAACTCGAAGTGCGGTGTGTAGGTACCGGCCGCCCGTTTGACCAACAGGTCGAACGACGCCTCGGCTGCTTCGAACTGGTAGCCCTGGTTCTCCTTGTCGACTACCTCGCGGAGGATACGATCCATCAACTGTTTGTCTTCGGCGATGTCGTGCTTGGTGGTCATGGCGATGATGTTCGACCGGCCCGACAGTTCGCTCACTAGCACCCGGCGTTCGTTGCCGACCACCTCGGGCGCGATGTGCTCGTAGCTGTGCGCCACGCGATTCACCGCGTGTACGTGCATGCCCCCTTTGTGGGCGAACGCGCTGGGACCCACGAACGGTTGGCTGATGCGGTAGCTCATGTTGGCGATTTCGTAAACGTAACGCGACAGTTCGGTCAGGTGCTCCAGCTCGCCGCGCTCCAGCACCTGGTAGCCTTGCTTCTTGATCGCCAGGTTCGCGGTCACCGAGACCAGGTCGGCGTTGCCGCACCGCTCGCCCAGCCCGTTGATGGTGCCTTGCACGTGCACCGCGCCGGCGTCGACCGCGGCCAGCGAGTTGGCCACCGCCAGGTCGCAATCGTTGTGCGTGTGGATGCCCAGCGGTGTGTCGGTCTTTGCGGCCGCTTCTTTGGCGATGCGGGCGACTTCCTCGGGCATGCTGCCGCCGTTGGTGTCGCACATCACAATGTGCGACGCACCGGCCTGCGAAGCGGCTTGGATGGTCTGGGCCGCGTACTCGGCATTGGCCTTCCAGCCATCGAAGAAGTGCTCGGCGTCGTACACCACCTGGCGGCCGAGCTTCACAAAGTACTCCACTGTCTCACCGATCATCGCCAGGTTCTCTTCCAGCGATACACGCAAGACTTCGTGCACGTGGAAGTCGCTGGTCTTGCCGACAATGGTGATCACCGGAGCTTCGGACTCGACGAGGGCTTTCATCCCCGGATCGTCGGCCGGCGCCACGCCTTTGCGGCGGGTCATGCCGAACGCGCAGACCTTGCTGTGCTTCAGCGGCTCGGCGGCTATTCGTTGGAAGAATTCGGCGTCCTTGGGATTCGAGAGCGGATAGCCCCCTTCGACGTAGTCGAATCCCATCTCGTCCAACCGCCGGGCGATCATCACCTTGTCGTCCAGCGAGAAGTTCACCCCCTCGCCCTGAGCGCCGTCGCGGAGAGTGGTGTCGTAGAGTTCGATTTTCATGGCAGGATTGAGGGGTCAGGATTCGGGGGTCAGGGGCTCGACCCCTCTCAAACGAAAAAACCCTGAGGCTTTTGGCCTCAGGGTCGAGATTGTACCGGATTGGTTGAACCGCCCTAAGACCGCCGTCGTCCCGCAATAATAATGATTCGCACGCCAGAGTTAGCTGGTTGGGGAATCATGGGAAGGGTTCTTTGGCGGTTTTCTAGGGATTTGAGTAGTTCGACAGCTCAAGTCTAGCTGATGATCCGCACGGGTCAAGTCCGGCGGGTCTGGGATCATGGGCGTCAAGCTACGGTTTCGCGCTCGTCTTCCTCTGTTTCTTCCGCTTCGTCCCATTCCTCATCGGTTTCATCTTCTTCGTCCCACACGCCGTCTTCGCCGTAAGACTCGTCGTACTCCTCTTCTTCCTCGTACTCTTCTTCGGCCTCGGCATCCGGTTCGTATTCTTCGTCGTCCTCGCCCTCGTCTTCGTAGGCTTCTTCCTCGTAAGATTCTTCTTCGTAGGCCTCTTCGTACTCTTCCTCGTCTTCTTCGGCTTCAGCCGAATCGGAATCCTCTGGCATTTCGTCGACGTCGGAGTCTTCCCACGGTGCGGATTCGTCGGCTTCTTCCTCGTCCGGTTCCGATTGATAGGCGATGCGGTTCGAGCGTTTGGGCTTGGGCTCTTCCAGCAGCGTGGTCGGTGGAGGAGCGGTTGTGTCGCCGCTTGGAGGCTCGCCGCCGCCTTCGCCGTCGCGCATGGCTTCCCACTCGGCGATGGTGATCGTCACTTCCCGCGCCTGCGAACCGTTGTACTGGCCGACGATGCCGTCTTCGGCCATGAAGTCGATCAACCGTGCCGCGCGGCCATAGCCAATGCCGAGCGCGCGTTGCAGCAACGACACGCTGCCGCGACCCTCGCGCACTACCACTTCGATGGCCGCTTCGTACAGCTCGTCGCGGTTCTTCAAGCTGCCCGCGGTGGCCTCGACTTCTTCCTTAGTCTTGAGCTGCATCAGCTCGCCGGCGAACTGCGGTTCGTCGGTGCCGACGAAGTCGACCACGCGGGTGATCTCGTCGTCGGAAAGGAATGTGCCTTGGCCGCGCAACAGCATGCTCGTGCCGGGCGAGAGGAACAGCATGTCGCCGTTGCCCAATAGCTTGTCGGCGCCCATTTCGTCGAGCACTACGCGACTGTCGGTGCGGCTGGCGACCTGGAAGGCGATCCGCGCGGGCAGGTTGCTCTTGATCAAGCCAGTGATCACGTCGACGGTCGGCTTCTGCGTGGCGAGAATCAGGTGGATGCCAACCGCGCGGCTCTTTTGCGCGAGACGAATAATGTGCTGCTCGACGTCCTTGCCGGCGGTCATCATGAGGTCGGCCATCTCGTCGGCCACAATCACGATGAACGGCAACTGTTTGGGGACCTCTTCCCACTCCGCCTCGCTGGCCGGTTGAATGCGCTCGCGCAGCTCCTCCTCGCCTAGCTGGTTGTAGACGCTCACATGCCGCACACCCGCCTTGGCCAGCAAGGCGTAGCGTTCTTCCATTTTGTCGACCGCCCAGGCCAGGATAGCCTCGGCCTTCTTCATGTCGGTGACCACCGGATGCATCAGGTGCGGCAGCTTGCGGTAGCCGGATAGTTCGACCATTTTCGGGTCGATCATCAGCATCCGCACTTCGTCGGGTCCGCGCGTCATCAGCATTGACGCAATGATCGAGTTCAAGCAGACGCTCTTGCCCGTACCGGTCCGTCCGGCGATCAACAAGTGGGGCAGCGCCGCCAGGTCGACCGTCATCGAATTACCCGCGACGTCCTTGCCCAGGTAGATGGGAATCTTCATCCGCGCGGCTTTGCCGTTGGTCTCTTCGATCACTTCGCGGAGGCGGACCAACTGGCGTTGCTCGTTGGGCACTTCGATGCCCACCGTATTCTTGCCGGGGATAGGAGCGACGATGCGCACACTCGGCACCCGTAGGGCAATGGCCAGATCGTCGGCCAGGCCGGTGATCTTCGAGAGCCGCAGCCCTGCTTCGAGTTGCACCTCGTACTGAGCGATGACCGGACCGGTTTCGATCTCGACCACGCGGACGTTGAAGCCGAAGTTCTTGAACGTTCGCTCGAGCACCTTGGCTTTGCGGCGAACCTCTTTTTCGTGCTCCTCGTACGAGACGTCCTCGGCTGGATCGAGCAATTCGATCGAAGGCAATTCGTAGTCCGCCGACGGGGCGCCATCGTGGTCCGCGGCTTCGAGTTGCTCGATGATCTCCTCGCGCTCACTGCGCGGCTTTGGCTTTTTGAAGCGGGGAGCCGACTCCGCCTGCGCGGGTTCGGCGGCGGGAGCTTCCTCTTCTTCCGCTGCTTCGGCCGCAGGTTCCGGTTCGTCCGCGTCTTCTTCACCAGTGAAAGCGGCCGTGAGCCGTTTCGCCATGCGACCCAAGGTGCTCTTGGTGGCCGTTTCGGCGGCTTTTTGCTCTTCTTCTGCCACCTCGTCGGCCGTCTTGCCGCCCGGCGTGCGGACGGTCAACTCCGAGTCGTCCTCGTCGTCCTCCTCTTCGTAGTCTTCTTCCCACGCTTCGTCGTCTTCGTATTCATACTCGTCCGACTCGTACTCTTCTTCTTCCTCCCCGCCGCCCAGGTCGAT
Source organism: Aeoliella sp. (assembly GCF_965227375.1). NCBI lineage: Bacteria > Pseudomonadati > Planctomycetota > Planctomycetia > Pirellulales > Lacipirellulaceae > Aeoliella > Aeoliella sp. The sequence goes on along the minus strand of NZ_CBDDFX010000002.1, from coordinate 3,951,553 downwards.
CGGCTGTTCAACATCGGTCTTGGGCCGGCGACTGGTCGTAGCGCGGCCCAAGTTTACCAAGCCTCGCCCCGAGACCTTCGTGGTTGCCGCAGCGAGTTGGAATACCAGGTAGTCGGTCGACAGCAGCAACCCAGCCGCCAACACACTCAGGGCGAAGATCAACGAGCCCGCGTGGGCGAAGTTCGCTTCCAACCACGCCCGGCCCATCGCGCCCAGGTATCCGCCGGCTCCGATCATCGGGCCGGGCGTCCAGCGGGGCATCAGAAGCGCCGCGAGTGTGCAAATGCCAAGCATTGCCAAGCCCCAACCCACCAGGCGTAACGTCGGTTGGCTGATCTTCCGCTGCATGAGCAGAAACACGGTCAGCACAGCGAGCGTACCCAGCGCGACATACGCACCAATGCCCAACGCCTGCAGTAGGTGATGCGACAACACCGCGCCCAACCGCCCACACGCGTTGTGGGTTGCCTCGGGCAGGGGATAGACCATGCCGGCGGAGGAGTTGGTGAGCGCGACCGGGTCGGCGCGATCGTAAGTAAATAGCGACAGGCCGGTCAGCACCGTAATGGCGGCCAGCAGCAGCGCAGCTATGTCCAATTGGCGATTGCGGTTTTTGAACATCAACCGTGGACCGACGAACGAGGGGAGGGGATAGTAACAGTCATGCGCGCGCCGGTCCCTCAGCGCTCAGAGCATCCAGTCATCGGATACATCGTCCCGCCATTGGGTTCGCGATGAGAATCGCCGCAGCCGACGCTAACAATTCCGTCGCCGGCAGAATGCTTAAAACACGTATACCGGTTACAACAGCGGCAACCGGCTGCATCCGAGTCTGTGCCTTGCCGCCGGTCCGCCAGGGCGATTCGGAGTTTTTTGAGAATTTCCTGGGGCAATTCTGTGGGTAGCCGTCATTTATACTGGCACCCAAGTCCAAGGCTCTTCAACAGCACCCCTATAACTCCCCGTGAATTCAGAAGCATTTTTGGAGCTGCTGGCCCGACACGAAGCCCAGATTATGGGGCTTCTGTGGTCCATTTCGCCGTCGGGCGACGTGGCCGAGGACCTGTTTCAGCAAACCGTGCTCACCATGTGGCAGAAGGCGGGCCAATACGAGCCGGGCACCAATTTCGCGGCCTGGGCGTGTTCGATTGCGAAGCTCAAGGCCTTGGAGCATGCGCGGAGCCGTAAGAGGCTGTTATTCGACAACGACGTGGTCGCGCAGTTGGCCGACGAACATGGATCGGACGACACCGAAGTGTTGCTCGCCCGCCGCCGCGCACTGGTGGGATGCTTGGATAGGTTGCGCGACGAAGACCGTCAGCTGGTGGAGAAGTGCTACCAGGGCGATCGGAAGATCCGCAAGGTAGCGGAGGACGACGGGCGGTCGTCCCGCAGCGTGTACAAGACACTCGCGCGCATTCGCAAGGCGTTGTTCCGCTGTGTGCAGGCCAAGCTCCAGCAGGAAGGTCACGTCGTGTCATGAATGATCCCGCACGTCTACCCGACGGCCTTGTTGCGCTCTTCGAGAAAGCCGTTGCAGGCGAGTTGAGCGCAGCGGAGCAAAGTCGCCTCGAATCGGAATTGCGCGATAATGTTGAGGTTCGCGCAGCGTATCGCAACTATGTTGCGGTTCATGTCGAACTTGCCGGGGCGGTAAGAATGTCTCGCGCGCGACAAGTGGTTTACGAGGAAGTGCGCTCGAGAGCAGCCAGTTCGGCCGTCGACCGCGAGGTGCCCGCATCGAAGGCCATTTCGGCCCGCGGTCGAAATGGCTCGCGCCGCACGTGGTGGGCGGTGGGAATCGCGGCCATGCTGGGAGCGATCGCTTGCGTGCCGCTGCTGCACCAAGAGCAAGAAGCTCCCATGCAGTTGGGCGACTCAGGCGAGGTGACAAGGGTCTCGGTCGACCAGCCTCCCGCGCCGGTCGCCACAATCACTTCGAACACCAAGACCAAGTGGCGCGGTTCGAACCTGGCCGTAGGTCACACCATTCATGAACTCGACCAGCTCGAGTTGCAGAGCGGCGAAGCCCACATCAGTGTGGGGTATGGAGCCGAAGTAGTTGCTATGGGGCCGTGCTCGCTCACTTTTGAGTCGACGGATCGAATCAAGTTGAATCGAGGTCACTTGGCGGTGCATGTTGCCGAATGGGCCGAGGGATTCACCGTGGCCACCGAAACGATGGAAGTGGTCGACCTGGGGGCGACCTTTTCGATCCGCGCCGCTACGAAGGATGGCGACGAAGCGCGCGTTCTGGATGGATTGGTGCGTGTGCATCCGAAGGTGTCGGGCGAGCAGTCGCAGCGCGGTTTGCTGCTCACCAAGGGCGAGTCGATCACCGTCGATCGACAAGGTCACAGCACTTCTAGTCGCATTGCCCCCAGTCATCTTCCGAAGTTCCCGGGCCTTACCGACATCACTCCTTATCGTCCGGTGAACCTGTGCAACACGGGAATCGGCTTGTCGGTAGGCGACGAAGACCAGAACTGGCGAATCGTAGCGGGGCCCGAAGGATTTGGGTCGCCGCAGTACGCCACTGTTGTCAAACCACACTATCGCTACCTGCCCAACGATCGCAACAACTCTCAGTGGGTTTCGATCGCGAACTGGAAAAAGGCGCAAGTCGACGCGACTTACACGTTTCGAACTACCTTCGATCTGACCGGTTTCGACCTTGTCACGATCAAGCTTTTCGGACGCTTTCTGGCCGACAACGGCGTGCAGGAGGTTCGCGTTAACGGTGTGGCCGTGAACGTCGAAGCGTGGGTCGACTCGGTTCATCACACGAGTTTTAACCGGAGAAAGTTCCGGTACGTTGAAGTGACGGACGAACTCGTTCAGGGAGAGAACGTCATTGAAGTTGATGTGTTCAACGCACATTATGCCTCTGAAGATAGGCTTGGGCCGAATGCAACGCATAGTCCCAACAACATGGCGTTGCGTGTCGAATGGTACGCGTTCGGTCGGCAGACCGATCTTGTCGACTCTACGCGAGAGAGCCAGCGGACGCCCAGTGCTAGCCGTACCGGCGTGTGAAGCTGAACATCGAGATTCAAGCTTCGCTTCGCCTTTTCCAGAAACAAGCGATCAGCAGCGATAGTCCCACGTACATACCGTGAATCGTACATTCAATTGCGTTTGAGTTTTGACTAGGGAGAACGATTGATGCAACTCAAGAGTCTTACTTGGCGGTTAGGGCTTTCCTCCTTCATGGCGGCCGTGACGTTCGTAACAGCCCAGGCGCAGGAAACTGTTTACTTCGACGACTTCAGCGGCGGCGCCGTGGGGTTGCACGGAACAACTCCTGATGTCTCCCTGACGGGCGGCAGCTGGACGGCGGGTGCTGGGATCCAAGCTGACGGCACGGTGCTCACTTCGCCTTCCCGCTTCACCGCGCTGCTGCCTTTTACACCTGAACCAAACTTCGTTTACTCGCTCTCCGCCGATATCGTCACTGCAAACACCGCCAGCAACAACTGGTTGGCGATAGGCTTCGCCGAGAACTCGCCCGCAAACCTCGACGAGCGGTTTATTTCCAATGGCGCCAACCCCCATCTCTGGATGATCTCTCGAGCGGGGATGTCTACCAGCAACGATTCCTCCTTCTTGGGGCCGGGTACCGGTGGGGGCGCCGACTCTTCGACTATAAGTTCCGATCATGTCGTGATGACACTCGACACAACGGGCCTGGAGTGGGAGTGGAGCATTGACTATGGCGGCGACGGAGTGGACCGAACCGAGTCCCTAGCAGCGGCCCCGCCAATCAACTTCGTGGCGCTTTCAAACACCGGCATTGGGGGAAACTTCGACAACCTCCTACTGACCCGATTGGCGGTGCCTCTCAAAGAATGGGATATCGATGGCGGCGGAAGCTACAACACTGCTACCAACTGGACGGACGATACGCTTCCCATCAGCGGCGATCGCGTGTTGTTCGGTACCGCGCTTGTCACTTCGGACTCTGCCGTTGTCACGATCGACTCCCCGGTGACCTTGGAGGAGATTCGGTTCGCGAATAACAATTCGTACACCCTTGCGGGCCCTTCGACGCTCACCCTCAGTGGCTCAGCTGCAGTTGCCCCGATTCAAGGATCGCACACGATCTCGGCCCAGATCGTGGGATCGAATGGGCTCAACAAATTAGGCGGCGGCACCGTTACACTCTCCAACACCTCGAATAGCTACACCGGCAATACCAACATCGCCACCGGCGTACTGGAGATCGCCTCGCTGGGCGCCATCAATCAGTCCTCCGGGTTGGTTGACGTTGCCGCGGGAGCGACGTTCCGCTTCACGGGCGATGGGGCAGGGGGCGGCGCGTCCGGCACGCTTACCGAAGAGATTACTGGTGCGGGCACCATTGCCCTGGCTGGCGTCGATCCGAACACTCCCGGCTCTCCCGGTCTCACGACCGAAGTGGTCACGGCCGCTACGGCCAATCCAGGTTTCACGGGTACTGTGCAGGTCGATGGTGGCACTCTGGCCGTGGCCAACGCGCAAGCCTTGGGCACCTCCGATGGCACTGCAGCCACCGGAACGACAGTGGCCGGAGGACTCTCCGAAGGTACGCTGCAGCTATCCAGTACCACGGTTGCCGACGAGCGGCTGAGCCTTTCCGGCCGTCAACCGGAGAACGCTACACCACACCTCAGCGGAACCGGCACGAGCAGTTGGGGCGGCGACATCGTTGGTTCTCCGGGCGGAGATCGTTACGTCGTTGAGTCGCAGGCGGGAGGAAACCTGACACTCTCAGGTGATATCATGCTGCCAGATTCCTCTGAGCGATTCCTGGTTCTCACCGGCCAGGGCAACGGCACCATCACAGGACAGATCGTCGACCGGACGATTGCTGCTGGCGATGGCGCCGAGAACGCATCGACTTCCGTCATCAAACGCGGCGCTGGCACCTGGACCATCGCCACCACTCCGCCCGCGGAGGATCCCGGTGTATCGACGGCCAGCGATGCCTACCACCAACTGCGAACCATTATCGAAGATGGAACGCTCGCCGTGCAGTCCACAGGGGGGACTGCCGGCGAGCTATTCAGCCGCACGATTGAGGTGCAGAGCGGTGGGACGTTCGACATCAGCTCGTTTTCTAACTACAGCCTGCAGATTCTCGAAGATCCGGATATGACCCTATCCACCGGCGACGAGGTGGGGCAGGAACTAACGGGAGCTGGAAACATCAACGTAGGGGGATCCCTGAACGCGTTCGACGATTCCACCATCTCGCCTGGCGATAGCGTGGGCACGTTGACACTCAGCGGCGACTTCAGCTACTCCACCGCAGCCAACACACCCGCAGGGGCGTGGAACTTTGAGTTGGGCGACACCACCAGCGCAGGTGATAGCGACCGCTTCCGTGTCGAAGGCACCGCCACGATCAACGCCAGTACCGCCAGCAACATCATCCAGGTGAACATTCGCCCGGTGGAAGGCACGTTGGCGGGCGCGCCGTACACGTTGATTCAGGCCGACTCGCTCAGTCTGTCGGGCGCGGCTGGCAACGGAACTTACGCCGAAACCGTGTTCGACGCTCAGGGCAACGACATTACCGCGGGACTTCGCCAAACGGTCGCTGTCACGAACTCAGGCAACAACGTGGTGCTCAGTGTGACGGGTAGTTCCGCCAACCTGCAGTGGCAAGGCACCGCCGGCAGCGCCTGGGACGTGAAGACGACCAGCAACTGGAGCGGTACTGGCGGACCCCAGTTTAGTCAGTTGGATCACGTTACCTTCGGCAACGTGGCCAACAAGAATGTCACGGTCGATACCAACGTGGCGCCCGGCAGCGTGACCTTCGACGGGGGTGCCGGTTCGACCTACACGGTGACCGGTTCGGGTGGCATGACGGGTTACGGCCCGGTCAGCGTGAACTCTGGCACCGTACAGCTCCAGAACTCGGGCAACGACTACGCCGGATCCACCACCGTGGCTAGCGGCGCGCGACTAGAAATGAACACCGCCAGCACCGGCGGGATGGTGGTCAATGGAACGCTCTCCGTCGGCGGCACCGGCGTGGCGACCGGCGGTGCTCAGACGTTCTTCGCCGACGACTTCAGCGGCGCTGGCGGACCGCTCAACGACACTACCCCAGACACGACAACCGCTGGGACCAAGTGGGTCGCCTCCTCGACGTTTAGCGATGACGGCAATGTTGGCACAGCAGGTTCCGGTGCTTCGGCAACGCTGGCCTTCACGCCCATCGACGGTTCGACCTACGTGCTGGAGACGAGCTTGTCTGGTTTGACAGGCGACAGCGACTGGATTGGCGCCGGTTTCGCCAACGGTCAGAGCACCGGTACGAATACCGCGAGCAGGTTCCTCTCCGGCGACGTGATTGGCATGGCGTGGGCAATGATGCGTGGCGACGCATCGTCCGACGATAACCAGGCGTTCCTCGGCGACCTTGCTGTTGCTGGAAACAGCGGCCTGGCAAGCACCACTTCGTGGGTCAACGGTACCAACCAGAGTGGCGGCGACGTCGACATTCGCATCACGCTCGACACCACGGGTGGAGCTGGCACTTGGACGGCCACGATGGAAGCGGACTTTGGCTCAGGATTCCAGACGATTCGGGCGGCCGAGGTCCTATTGGACGAGTCGATCAACTCGGTCGGCATCCCGGCCTCGCGACCTTCGGATACCACCGGCGTCATCGAGTCGTTCTCGCTCACTGGCGTGGAACCTGCCGAGAGCCGCTACGACGGGCAGACGATCAGCATCGACGGCGACCTGGTGATGGACGGTAGCGCCGCGCTGGAGTTCGATATCGCACTGTTTGGCCAGGATTTCATCGACGTATCGGGCAGCGCTACGCTGGATGGCACGATCGACGTCACCAAGCTCGGCAGCTTCACTCCGGCAGGAGGCGCGCAATACACGCTGCTCTCGGCAGCTGGAGGCATCACCGACCTGGGCGTGAACTTCAACCTGCCGGCCAACTTCTCCGCGTCGATCGTCGACATGACCGATCTGGTTATCTCGTTCGGAATGCAAGGCGACTTCAATGGCGATGGCATTGTGAATCTCGCCGACTACGTGGTGTGGCGCAACAACCTTGGCGCCGCGGACGAGTCGGTCTTGATGAACAACGGCGACGGCATGGGAGGAGTCGACTCGGGCGACTACGACCTGTGGAAGGCCAACTTCGGCGCTGGACTTCCAGGGGCTGTTGCAACCAGCGCTCAAACCACGGTGCCCGAGCCAGCCTCGCTGGTTTGCTTGCTGGCCGGCTGCGTGGTTGGACTGGCTTACCGACGACATCTGCAGAGACGCTGATCCTTTGGATTCCTTTTCGCTGTTTTTTGATTTCTGGGAGGTACTGACTAATGAGATGTTTGCGACCACTACTGTTGATCGCGGCCGTAGCACTGATGCTAACGCCTTCGATCCAAGCCGCCGTTGTGTTCTATGACGACTTCGACGGAGACGGACTCAGCGGACTCAACGGCACCACGCCCGACATTTCGACTACCGGCGCCATGTGGGAAGCGGGTCCTGGCTTCTTGAACGACGGAACCGCCAGCGGCGACACCGGCTCGCAGGCCGCCCACCTCGACCTTGCGCTGGAAGAGGGCAAGATGTACATCGCCGAAGCCACCCTGCTGAACGACCAGCGGGACTGGATTGGATTCGGCTTCTTTGTGCGAGACATCACATTCTGGACGACCAGTTCGAGTGGCAACGCTAGACATAGCAGCGGTGACGCTTTCGATCGAGCCGGTGGCGCTATTTGGATGCTCACGCGTAACCATTCCTCGGCAAACGACCAAGAGGGCTTTAAGGGGGCTGGTACCAGTACTCCGCAATCGTGGAATGGCGATGTGGTCGATCCAACCGAACCCATCGACATGAAGGTGATTCTCGACAACAGGGGCGACAAGACCGTTGGATCCTATTACCTGAACGGTACGCTCATGAGCACCACCACGTTTGGCAGTCTCATCCTGAAACCCGTGGGCATTAACGATGGCAATCCCGGCGGCGGTATCGGGTTTAGCCACACGTCGGACAGCGATGACCTCGGTGGTGTGTTGAGAAGTTTCAAACTAACGGTTGTGCCCGAGCCCTCGTCCATCGCCTTGGGAGTAATGGGCGTCGCCGGGCTGTTGGTCGTCGTAGGACGACGCGTTTGATCTGGGCAGCTTGAAGGGGGCGGACCGGCTGCGGGTGTTGCTTGCCGGCCGCTCCCTTCAACAACCCTTTGCGTGCACTCCGTTGCACACTTGGGCTACGAAGGTAACCGACGAGAAAGGATAGGAATCGGCAAGATGAAAACCAAGCGGAACGGTTTTACGTTGGTCGAATTGCTGGTGGTGATTGCCATCATCGGCATCCTCGTGGCCCTGCTGCTGCCCGCTGTTCAGGCCGCCCGCGAAGCGGCGCGTCGGATGCAGTGTGGTAACAATCTAAAGCAACTTGCGCTGGCTGCGCTGAACTACGAGGGCACCTACGGAGAGTTCCCGGCAGCTCGCCTTGGTTGTGATGGAACGGTTAGTCGCTGTGCCAGTATGAAGCAAACCAGCAGCATTTCTGATGTCGACATGCGCACCCATGGAGCTAGCGTTTTTGTGCAACTGCTGCCTTACATCGAGCAACAAGCGTTGTTCGACAGCTTCGACATTCAAAACAAGACCATTTGGAATAACGACGACTGGAAGGGATGGTACTCCGATCCCGAAGTGCTTGCCGCGATCGCCACGCCGCTGGACGAGATGACATGTGCAAGCGACGGGGAACGTCAAACCTATTCGGAGTATGTTCACGGCCACACGTCTCCCGCGGTGCTTCGTGCCGCCACCAGCAGCTACGCCGCGGTGGCTGGCGATGTGGGCCCGCCCGGAGGAACCGATCCACTCTATCCCAATCGAAGAGACGCCAAGGGGAACGCTTTTGATTGGAAGTTCAACAACAACGGTGTGTTCTTCTATTACCGTCGCATCAAGGTCCGCGAGATCACCGATGGCTTGACGAACACCATGTTCTTTGGCGAGACGATTGATGGTCATTTGATCTCGAACAACAACATCTGGTCCAACGGCAATCGCTGCAATTCGTCGATGCGAATGACCTACACGCCGCTGAACACGATTCCCGGCGATGTGGTGGTCGGATCGAGCGGCGTTGTCACGCCTGGCTCGCATGGAGGCTTCAACAGCCGCCACCCGGGAGGAGCCAATTTCGCCCTGGGCGACGGTAGCGTGGAGTTCGTGACCGACGACATCGCCGATACGCTGTATCGCTCGCGGTCCACACGCTCGAACCTCGCCGACGACTACGTGATCCCCTCCGGCCCCGGCCCTCGCTAACTGCCATTGCGAAATTGTTTACCTGAGTCCATGTATAAGCATTCTTCGTTGTCGATCGTACTCGCCTGCACCGCGTTTGCGTGTGTTGGATGTAACAACCAGCATCCGAACATCGTTCCCGTGTCCGGCATCGTGACCATCGATGGCGAGCCGCTGTCGGTCGGTCAAGTCCGAGTGCTCGCTGCCGAGCATCGTCCTGCGATTGGAAAGATCAACGAAGACGGCACTTTCACGTTGAGCTGCTTCGAGCTGGGCGACGGAGCCCCCGTGGGGACGCACTTAGCGACCGTAACCGCAGCGGAGCAACTCAGCGAGACGTCGAGCCGCTGGTACGCTCCCAAGAAGTACTCCAGCAACGCCACCTCCGAGCTGTGGGTCACCATCGAAGGCCCCACCGACGACCTCACCATTGAACTCACCTGGGACGGCAGCGGGCAATCTGGTCCGTTTGTCGACAAGTACTGAGCGCCTACCCACCTGCCCCAGTACACAACTCCTGGGTTTTGAATCTCGATGAATACGATCAACGTCTCACAATCACGGTACGCATTCTGGCTGTTGACGCCGCTCGCGCAGGTCTCGCTCTGGGCCGGTGTCGCGCAGTCGCAGCCGGCGCCGCTGGGCTTTGTTCAACAGGTGCCGATCACCGACAACAATGCGGCGACTAATGAACTGGGCCGCGACCGGGTGTCGATAAACTCCACCCCGTTCAAGAACCAGTCGGTCATCACCGTGGGCAACTACCAGTTCACGCCCTACTACCGCGACGATGGCCGGCTGCTGATCGCCCGCCGCGACTTGACCGATGTCACCAACACGTGGGACATCCGCGCGACGCAGTTCACCTCGTTCAACATCAACGATGCCCACAACGTGCCGTCGTTTGGCATCGATGGCGACGGCTACCTGCACATTTCGTGGGGCATGCACAACAACAACCTGCTGTACACCAAGTCGACCACGCCGGTCACCAGCGGAGGCCCCATGGCATTCGTCGGCGACACGGTTGGCAACAGCGCGGCCATCAACACGATGACTGGCTCGCACGAAACCTCGGTTACCTACCCCAACTTCTACAGCATACCGGGCACCGACAATCTGCTTTTCAACTACCGCACTGGCAGCTCCGGCAACGGCATTTATCGCATCTCGCACTATGACACGTCGACCGACACCTGGTCGTTCACCGACGAGGAATGGATCGAGCGCACCGACTCGCGGGGACATACTTACAACGCCTACCCCCACAACCTGAGCTACGACTCCAGCGGTGGCCTGCACGCCAGTTGGACCTTTCGATACAACGGCAGCTCGCCCACCGGCCACACGGGCTATCAGACCAACCACAACCTGATGTACGCGTACTCGCCCGACAACGGAGTCACCTGGTATCGCGACATCCAAGGCACTATTCCCTACACCGGCGTGATCGACGATCTGACCGCCGAGGTGGCCGTGCCCATTCCCGAGGGCAGCAGCCTGATCAACACCGGCATTCAAGCCATCGACACGCACGGGCGGCCTGCCATCGCCACCTGGTGGGCGCCGCGGGCGCAAGATCCCACGCCCGACCACCGCCGGCAGTACATGTTCGTCGGCCACGACGGTACCGACTGGTTCACCTCGCAGTTGGGACATCGATTGACCGACAACCCGAATTCCGCCGTGCCTGAGAGCCAGCTCGGAATCAACCACATGGGCCGGCCGCAACTGGTGTTCGACGACTATAACCGGGCGTATGTGATCTTCAAGGACGCCGACCGCGGTGGTGTTGTCACGGTGGCCTACAGCCAAGCGGAGTCGCGTGACGATTGGGAGTTTATCGATCTGACCGACACCAACCTCGGATACTATGAGCCGACGATCGATCTGGCACTCTGGGAGAGCAGCCGCCAGTTGCACGTGTTGGTGCAGACCATCGACGGCAGCAGCGGCAACGGTGGCAGCCAGATGTCGATCCTCGAATGGGATGCAGCGGCCGCCATGGGACGCGTTCTCAAGTGGACCGGCCAGAACAGCGCTACATGGGACGCTTCGACGGTGAACTTCGCTGACCTCGGTACGCCCGATAGCTTTGCCGCCTTCGACAATGTCACGTTCGACGATAGTTCAGCCCAAACCGAGGTTCACTTTCCCGCAGCAGTGAACGTTGGCAAGGTGGTGGTCGACTCGACGCAGACCTACATGTTCTCCGGTCCTGGATCGCTAACGTCCGGAAGTCTATCGGTGGTGGGTGGAGGAACCTTGGTGCTGGCCACCTCGGGCAACACCTATGCCGGCCCCACGCGCGTTTCCAATGCAACACTCGAGATCACCGGCGACTCCACGGCGATGACCAGTACCATCATTGCCGCCGACGGAGGCACCGTGGTGATGGACGCCACCAACGCCGATACGATGGCCAGCCAGTTTGAAGTCTGGCCCACCGGGCTGCTGCAAATCGGCACGCCCACTTCGACGGGCAATGTGTTCCCCACCGCGCCCTCCGGCATCTACAACGACGGACGGGTGCGGGTGCTGCAGAACGCCATGCTGCAGAACGTCTCCGGCGCAGGGCGATTGGAATTGGCAGCGGCCACGACCACGCTCTCAGCCAACGCATCGTTCGACGGAGTGATCTCCATTGAGTCCGGCGCTGTGGGCGTGGCAACCGATCCAAGTGGGCTGGGGTCCACCAATGCCAGAGTTCGCATTGCCGATGGAGGGCGACTGGAAGTCGCCACCGCCGGCACCTTGCCCCCGTCACTGGAACTCGCCGGCGATGGGGGAGGCTCCGGTGCGTTGAGTATTCAGGACGGCCATGAAGTTACCGTGAATGGAACGGTAACGCTGCTGGCTACCTCCGCCGTAAACGTCGCATCCGGCGCGTCGGCGACCTTCAGCGTTCCCGTGTCAGGCACCGGTGGCATCATCAAGCAGGGACCGGGGGTGATGCGATTGGCCGGCGCCAACACCTACGTGGGGCCAACGGTGGTTCGTGATGGAACGCTCGTCGTGGACTCCGTAACCGGCATCAGAGATACAACTATCGAGTCGGGCGGCGTGCTCGAAACCGGCGGCACTCTCCGCGGCAACTTGGTGACCGAGAGCGGCGCGACTGTTCGCGTCGTTCCCTACGCTGGCGCCCAACTGGGCACCGTATACGAGGAACGCTTTACCGGCAGTAACGCCGAACCACTCAACGGCCGCGCGCCCGATACGGTCTCCAGCGGGGCTACCTGGGTGGCGCACTCCAGCATAACCAGCGACGGAGTCGGCATCAGCATCGGCGGCGGCTCGTCGGCTACATTGCCCCAAACCATTGAGGACGGCTTTCGCTACGTGCTCGACGCAGCGTTTCAGAACGCGTCCGGCGACAACGACTGGTTTGCGCTGGGCTTCTTGGAAGACGTCATGTCGGGCGGCACCGGCAACGCCAATCGGTTCATCTCGGAGCCCACGGCCGCGAAAGCTTGGATGCTGTTCCGTGGTGATAACTCTTCCGATCCTAACCAGGTGCTACTTGGCAGCGCTACGAGCGGCACCGCGTCGAGTGCGTCCTGGCCGACCTTAAACAACAGCGGCGGCGACATCCACATGCGGGTGGTGCTCGACACCACAGGCGGCAGCGGCAACTACACGGCTGAGTTCTTCGCTAAGCTGCCATCCGACATCGACTACACCCCGTTGGCCGGCCCGCTGAACCTGATCAGCGAAGACATCAGCGCGGTAGGGTTCGCGGTGTCGAGCAACGACGTAGTCGGCGACATCGACTATTTCCGCTTGGTTGTCGATGCGGATACACCTCAAGATCCGCTGGCGATGACCATCGAAGGCGACTTCACGCTCGCAGCGGGGGCGACACTCGAACTCGATCTGTTCAGTGTCAACGAGTACGAACGAGTTCACGTCGACGGATCGATCTACGCGGCCGGCACAATTGCCGTGCAACTCGACGGAGCTGCAGAGTCGCTTTCGTCGGGCGACGAGTTCGACCTGCTTGACTTCGACGGGCTGTTCGGAGACATGGAGTCGCTGATCCTGCCGGCTCTCTCTGAGGGTTTGGTATGGGACAACTCCCTGTTTCTTTCCGATGGAGTGCTGTCGGTCACTACGGGATTGTCGGGCGACTTTAATGGCGACAATATGGTCAATCTCGCTGACTACACTGTGTGGCGAAACACCCTGGGTTCCACCGGCGCCGGATTGGCTGCCGATGCCAACGGCGATCTTCACGTCAACCAGCTGGACTACCTTGCTTGGAAGTCGCAGTTCGGCGAGACCTTGTCGGTCGAGACGTTCACAGGCGCAAACGTCCCCGAGCCCTCCACACTCACCGCAGGAGCGCTGATGTGCCTCTGTTTGCTCGCACCACGACTCGCCCGCAGGGAGTTTCGATGAAGTTCTTCCGCACCATCGGCCACGCGACCTTGATCGCGATGTGCTCCATGCCATGGCTCGCGCAGTCGGTCTTGGGCAAGGAGATCGAGTTCAACCGCGACATTCGCCCCATCCTTTCCGGCGCATGCTTTCACTGCCACGGTGCGGATGAAGCGCATCGCGAAGCGGACTTGCGGCTCGACGATCGCAGCGATGCCGTGAAAGACCTGGGAGGCTACTCGGCCATCGTGCCTGGCGATCCGGACGCCAGCGAATTGCTGCTGCGTATCGAGACAGACGATGAGGCCCTGCAGATGCCTCCAGCGGATAGCGGCAAGACGATCACGCCCCAGCAGCGTGCCCTCTTGCGACAGTGGATTGCACAAGGCGCCGAATACCAGCAGCACTGGGCGTTCGTTCCACCCGCCGAGCCTGCCGTGCCAGCCACAGAAGGCGACTCGCCCGCAACACCAATCGACCGCTTCATCAGCGCCGAATTGGCAGAGCATGCACTAACTGCGTCCCCAAGAGCGGACAAGCGGACATTGATTCGCCGCGTGACGCTGGATCTTACCGGGCTGCCACCCACGCCCGACGAAGTGCGGCAGTTCCTTGCGGACGACTCGCCCGATGCCTACGAGCGCGTGGTAGATCGTCTGCTGGCTTCGACGGCTAGTGCCGAGCGGCTGGCGCAAGAGTGGCTTGATGTCGCGCGGTACGCGGACACCAATGGGTTCTCGATCGACGATCACCGCGACATGTGGGCGTGGCGCGACTGGGTGATTCGCGCGATGGCCGACAACATGCCGTACGATCGGTTTATCACCGAGCAACTCGCCGGCGACCTGCTGCCCAATGCCACCGAGTCGCAGCGGATCGCCACGGGCTTCTTGCGGAACAACATGAACACGCACGAGGGTGGCACGATCGCCGAAGAGTATCAAATGATCTACACGGTGGATCGCGTCGACACCGTGGCGACCGCCTTCCTTGGACTCACGCTGAGATGCAGCCAATGCCACGATCACAAGTACGACCCGATCTCTCAACGCGATTTCTACCAGTTCTACGCGTTGTTTGATCGCTGTAGCGAACCCGGCAAGGGAGCCAAGAACGGAAACACACGCCCGATCATCGAAGTCGATCCGCCGTTCATTCAAGCCGAGCAACTCGAGCAACAACGACGTCGTCGCGAGGCAGCCCTGCTACACAGCCATGAACACTTGCCCACGGGCTTGCAGGTAGAGAATGACCAATCCGAAGAGCAACTGCTGAGCCAGGCCTTGGCTGCAGGTGAGTCCGACGCCAAACAACGCAGCTTGGCGGACGCACTGCAAACACCGCCCGCGGACCGCACGCCCGAGCAGCGCCAAGCGGTGAACAAGGCGGTGGAGGCCAAATGCGACGCGGTGTCGGACTATCGACGAAGCATCGAGATGGAGCTGAAGATCGTCCGCAAGGCGCTGGAGCGCGGCAAGACTTCGGTGATGGTCATGGACAACAGAGCGGCGAAACGAGTGACTCACATACGCATTCGCGGTCAGTACGACCAGCTCGGCGAAGCCGTGGAACCGAGTGTGCTGGAGTTCTTGCTTCCGGCAGAGTCCGACGAGCGCGCCGATCGTCGAACGCTCGCCGAGTGGCTGACTTCGCCCGAGCATCCTCTCACTGCGCGGGTGGCGGTGAATCGTTACTGGCAGATGCTGTTCGGCGTGGGACTCGTGGAGACGGCCGAGGACTTTGGCATGCAAGGGGCGTATCCGTCGCATCCCGAACTGCTTGACTGGCTGGCGCGAGATTTCACGTCGCACGGTTGGGACCTGCGACGTTTGCTGAAACAACTTGTCATGTCCGACACCTATTGCCAGTCGTCGCGCGTCGACAGTGAACTCTTGGCGACCGATCCGAAGAATCGACTCCTCGCCCGATCCTCGCGGCGACGACTGCCTGCCGAGTCGATTCGCGACAACGCTTTGGCGATCAGCGGGCTGCTAGACCGCCTGGCGGGGGGGCCTAGCGTTTATCCTCCGCAGCCGGATGGATTGTGGAAAGAGGTCAGCCACTACGGTCACCCTACAGTGTTCACCGCCCAGGCGTTTTACCCAAGTGCCGCCGACCAGCAGTATCGCCGCAGCATGTACACGTTCTGGAAGCGGTCGTCGCCTCCACCAATGCTCACTGCATTCGACGCTCCCAGCCGCGAAACCTGCACCGTGCGGCGGCAAGAAACCAACACACCGCTACAAGCGTTTGTGCTGCTGAACGATCCGCAATTCGTCGCCGCGGCCGAAAGCTTCGCTAAGCGAATTCTTCGCGAGGCGGACGATTCGACCGAGGCTCGGCTGGAACTGGCGTTTCAGTTGGCCGTATCGCGACCACCCACGAGCGACGAGCAGCAGATCCTGTCCACGAGGCTTGAGCGTCTGAAATCACAACACGTCGCCCAATCGCAGACCGCGCGGTTCGTGTCGTCGCCTGCCAGTCCTGCCGACCGCGAACTCTCGGCCTGGACCATTGTGGCGAGCATCATTTTGAATCTCGACGAAGTTATCACCAGGAATTGACCGTGACCGCGCAACCTCGAAACTCATTGCCGAGCGACCCTGCTTTGCTAGCGGAACTCGCCCGCGCGTCTCGGCGGCAGTTCCTCGCGGGCACGTCCGGCGGCATGGCCATGGCCGCTTTGAATCTGCTGGCGACACCGACCGCCTCGGCGGCAGCGCTGCCGACCAGCGGCGACGTTGGACTCGATTTGCCGCACTTTCCACCGCGAGCCAAGCGGGTGATCTACCTCTGCCAGTCGGGCGGGCCGTCGCACCTCGACCTGTTCGACTACAAACCCGAAGTGGTGAAGCGTCACGGCACGCCGCTGCCCAGAACCGTTATGGGTACGCAGCGTCTGACGGGCATGACGTCCAAGCAGAAGCAATTCCTCGTCGCCGGGCCGCTTCGACCCTTCCGCCAACACGGCGCTTCGGGTCGCTGGATCAGCGACTTGCTGCCGCACACCGCGAGCGTGGTGGACGAGCTGTGCGTCATCAAATCGATGAACACCGAGGCGATCAACCACGACCCCGGCATCACGTTCCTGAACACTGGTTCGCAGCAGATGGGCAACGCGAGCCTCGGCTCGTGGTTGAGCTACGGACTCGGCAGCGACAACAGCGACCTGCCGGCCTTTGTGGTGCTTATCTCGCAAGGCAACGGCAAGAAGCCGGGGCAGCCGATCTTCAGCCGCTTGTGGAGCAGCGGTTATCTGCCTTCGCAACATCAGGGCGTCCGCTTGCGTTCCGGCAAGGAGCCTGTGTTATACCTGGACAATCCGCCGGGCGTCACGCGGCAAGTGCGTCGCGAGATGTTAGACGATCTGAGCGCGCTCAACTCCCTGCAAGTCGAAAAGATGGGCGATCCGGAGATCGAAACGCGGATTAGCCAGTACGAGATGGCATTTCGTATGCAAAGTTCGGTGCCGGCGTTGGTCGATCTGGCGGACGAGTCGGACGCCACGTTCGATCTATACGGTCCCGATTCGCGGCAACCGGGCACCTACGCGGCCAACTGCCTGCTGGCGCGCCGATTGGCCGAGCGGGGTGTTCGTATCGTGCAGCTGTTCCATCGCGGTTGGGACCAGCACGTACAACTTCCCAAGGACCTCGCCGCTCAGTGCCGCGATACCGATCAAGCCTCGGCCGCGCTGGTGGCCGACCTCAAGCAACGTGGCCTGCTCGACGATACGCTGATCGTCTGGTGCGGCGAGTTCGGGCGAACCGCTTATTCCCAGGGTAAGCTTGGCTCCGGGCGCGACCATCACGGGCGGTGCTTCAGCATGTGGATGGCAGGCGGTGGAATCCGGCCAGGCATCGAGTACGGCCTGACCGACGAGTTTGGTTACAACATTGCTGCCGATGGTCTGCACATCCGCGACCTGAACGCCACGATACTCAACCGATTGGGCATCCACCACAAACGATTCTCCTACAGTTACCTGGGCCTCGACCAACGCTTGACCGGCGTGGAAGAAGCCCACGTCCCACCTGACATCCTCGCCTGAACCCCACCTCCCTGAAATGTCTACACCACGTGCTATCGTTCTGCCCTTGTTGGTATTGATCTGTTGCGCCGCCTCGCCGCTGCTTGGCCAGTCGACCCAGGTCATCGCGCCAGAACTCGCCACGTCGCTGGAGCCTATCGTCGAACTCGAGCAGGGATGGAACGCTCCGCCCAGCGGTTCGCGCGTCCGCTGCTGGTGGTGGTGGGTGAATGGCAACGTGACCAAAGAAGCCATCACCCGCGACCTCGAAGAGATGAAGGCCAAAGGCTACGGCGGGGCCAACGTGATCGACGCCGGCACCACCAGTTCGGACCGTGGGCATGCCGAGGTTCCTCACGGTCCCGACTTTGGATCGCCAGAGTGGCGCGAGTTGTTCATCCACGCGCTCGCCGAAGCCGACCGGCTAGGATTGGAACTCGGCTTCAATATCCAAAGCGGCTGGAACCTGGGCGGACCAACCGTCACTCCCCAGCAAGCGGCCAAGGAGCTGACCTGGTCGGAGACGACGATCGAAGGTGGTCGCGATGTCTCTCAAGAACTGCCGCAGCCGAAGCAGGATGGGGACTACTACCGCGACGTGCAAGTGGTTGCGATACCGCTACCCGCGGCAGACAAGTCGCTGGCGAAGATCGATAACTTCGAGCAGAAGGCGTATCACAAGTACCCCGGTAGAAACACGGCCATCGATGCTACGCATTTGATCGACGATGGTGAAGCGAAATCCGATACGGTTGCGGTGGCCGCGGATGAAGTGATCGACCTTACCGAGCAGGTCACCGATGGCCAACTTCGTTGGGACGCCCCTGCTGGAAAGTGGTTGGTGCTGCGGTTTGGTTACACGCTCAGCGGCGCCAAGGTTTCGACCTCCAGCGACAACTGGAAGGGTTGGGCGATCGACTACCTCGACCCAGCAACCTTCGACCAGTATTGCGACGACGTGCTGACGCCCATTCTGGAGGCAGCCGACCCGTACGTTGGGCGCTCGCTCCGCTTCTTGCATACCGATAGCTGGGAACTGGGCCCCGTTAACTGGACCCCCGCCATGCCCGAGCAGTTTAGCAGACTGCGCGGTTACGAAATTACACCTTACCTGCCCGCGCTGGCGGGGTACGTGGTGGATGGGCAGCAGCAGTCGAACCAGTTTCTGAACGATTTCCGCCGTACGTTGGGCGATCTGATCGCCGACGGCAAGTACCGACGGTTCGCCGAGTACGCCCACGCCCGCGGCATGGGCATCCATCCCGAGTCGGGCGGACCCCACGCAGCGCCGGTCGACGCCCTGAAGTGCCTAGGGCGTAGCGATATCATGATGGGGGAGTTTTGGGCCCGCTCGCGCACGCATCGCGTGGCCGACTACCAGCGATTGTTCGTCAAGCAACCCTCGTCGGCGGCTCACATCTACGGACGGCGACTCGTGATGGCCGAGGCGTTCACGACCATCGGTCCGCATTGGGAAAAAGACCCGCGCGATCTGAAGCCCGTTTTCGACCGCGTCGCCTGCGAAGGTTTAAACATGGTGATGTGGCACACGTTCGACTGTTCGCCGCTCGAGGACGGCAAGCCCGGCAACGCGTACTTCGCGGGAACTCACTTGAACCCGCAGGTTACCTGGTGGGACCAAGCCGAAGGCTTCCTGGGTTACCTGAATCGCTGCCAGTTCCTGCTCCAGCAAGGACTGCCCGTGTCCGACGTGCTGTACTTCTACGGCGAGAACGTGCCCAGCTTTGTCCGCTTGAAGCGAGACAATCCGGCCGACGTGCCAACAGGTTACGACTACGACGTCACCAACCTCGAAGCCCTGCTCGAGCGAACCCGAGTCGAAGACGGGCGAGTCGTGCTGCCCGATGGCACCAGCTACGCTGTGCTCGCGCTTCCCTCTTCGGGCCACTATGGATTGAAAGCTCTGAAGCACGTTGCGGAACTTGCCACCGAGGGTGCACGAGTGGTTGGCGAGAAACCATCGCAGCCTTACGGCCTGATTCTGGAGAACGCGTCGCTTCGCGAATTCCACGCACTGGCCGACCGGCTCTGGAATGATGGACTCGTTCGGGACGTTCCCGTCGGCGAAGCACTGGAAGAGATGGACCTCGGCCCCGACTTCGATTACGCAGGTCCGGACGGTGAGGAGACGAAGCTCGACTACGTCCACCGCCGCACGCAGGATGCGGAGATTTACTTCATCGCCAACAGCAAGCCGACGCCCACCAGTGTGACGTGCTCGCTCCGCAGCAGCGGCAAACGACCCGAATTGTGGAATCCGGTCGACGGCACCATCGAACCCGTCAGCAGCTTCCGTCAAGCCGCGGGACGAATCGAATTGCCTTTGGAACTTCCCGCGAACGGATCGGTGTTTGTCGTATTCCGCACTCCGATAGGAGAGGACGTGCAGGGCGACGCGGTGAGCAGGGTGGTGACCGAGGAAGTGGCCAGCGAACTTGCTGGAGCTTGGAGTGTGAAGTTCGACAGGGAACTCGGTGGCCCCTCACGCCTCGTGGAATTCGACAAACTGGTCAGTTGGACCGAATCGGACGATCCGCGAGTCAAGTATTACTCTGGCACGGCGGGGTACGCGACCGAGTTCGAGTGGCAGCGATCCGACTCGCGCGGCGATAGGGTGTATCTCGATCTCGGCGAAGTGCAGAACATGGCCCGCGTACGCCTGAACGGCGAAGATCTTGGCGTCGTGTGGACAACTCCCTTCCGAGTCGACCTGACCGACGCCCTGCGCCAGGGAAGCAACGAACTGCAAGTCGAAGTGGTCAATGTGTGGGCCAACCGCCTGATCGGCGACGCCCAGCTCCCGCGCGACCAGCGCGTCACGCAAACCAACATTCGTAAGTTCAAAGGCAACGAGCGACTTCGCCCATCGGGGTTGTTGGGGCCTGTGCAGATTCTGGTACAGTCGGAAACCGAGGAGCTGGCCGCACTGCCAACAGAAGCCGAAGCCAGGCCCTGATTGGCTCTGCACCCCTCAAGGATAAAGCGGGCGCACGATCCATAACGCATGTGGTTATCTCTTGCCACGCGTTGCTAGCTGCGATTCGAATCCCACTCGAGCTACCCACGGCCCCTGGGCCTGCGTGGCGGAGATCGGTCCGACCACTACGAGTCACTTCGACTGAATTTCGACGCGCGTTTAGGTGCTTTGGCGTACTTGGGGTCTCAGTTTGTTTCCCGGTAAGCGGTCGCGCCAGGCCGCTCGTCTAGACTGAAGATGCTCATGCCGGGCTTCTGGGTTTGCGTCACGTACAGGCGCCGTCCGTCCTTCGAGAAATCGACTCCCATGGTCCACCCACGATGCGGCCCTTCCAGGACGCCATAGGCGCACTGATCTTCTAGCGACCACAATCGTAGGGTGGAGTCATGGCCTGTCGAGACGAGAGTTCGACCATCCGGCGAGATTGCCAATCGACTCACCCGGCCTTTGTGTCCGATCAGCGTCTTGCGTAAACTACGCGTTTCGAAGTCCCACAACCTGATCGTACCGTCTCGATGTCCCGTAACCAGCAAAGTGCCGGTGGAGTCAAATTGCAGACAACGCGCACGGCTAGTGGAGAAAATCCGCTCAATACCACGATTCGACCGCAAATTGATGATCGTCACACCTCGGCTGTCTCCCACGCACAGCAGTTGCTCGCCATCGGGCGAGTACATGCATCGATAGTCCGCATCGTTCTCAAGCGACACCTCGTGTATCAACTCGAAGGACGTGGCGTCCAGGATCTGCACAACGCCGCCGGAGTACATTGCTATCGCGATTTCGTTTCGCGTGGGATTATAGGCGACTCCAGTCACGTTGGAACGCGTACGGAATGTGCTAACCACCTCTCCTGTTGAGGTGTCGCGAACCTGTAATGCCTTCAGCTTGCGGCAGGAGACGGCAACTCGCTTGCTGTCAGGTGAAATGGATAGAGCCTCATGTACTAGGCCGTCATCCTTCAAGTCGATTCGTTTAATGACATTCCCTTGGGGCGTCATCAACAGTAAAGTGCTTTCGTCCTCAACGGCAGCAACAAACTGGTCGTTGGGAGACCGTTGCAGTGAGTGCATGCGATTTCCAAGGCGACGTGGATTTTCAATTTGGCTGAGTCGCCAGCGTTTGACCTGTCCATCAAAGCCGCAAGTGATCAACTGTTTCTTGCCAGTGAACTGAAGAGATTTCACAGCACCGTCGTGCGCCTTAAAGGTATCGGCACGTTCGATCATTTGTATTGTGCCGTCCGGATCTTTGGTGACGTTCCAGCAGTGAATTACCCCGTCTTCAAAGCCTGTCGCGAAAGTCGATCCGTCCAGGGAGATCGCCGTGTTGCTGACGGGTACACCGCGGCATGGTATGCAATGCTCTGTCTCACCAGTGTCGGCGCGGACGATTCGACTATGGTTCTGAAAGCCAGTGTTTTCACTAATCAGGTAGTGTTCAGAGTCAGGGAAGGGGCGAGCCATCGTGCCCCAGGATTGGGTGAACTCGATTTCTCTATCCAACTTGGACAAGTCGGCCGACCAGACTCGGGTCAGAGATTTGCCATGCGATTCTGGTAGCGGCTTGCGGCTGGGAACCAGCAGACGATTGCCATCCTCTGTGAAGGCCAGCGTAATGTGTCGAGCCTGGTCCGGAATGTCTTTCAGCAATTTCCCTTTCCTGGAAAACAGGCGTAGGCGATCGTACCTTGAAGCCGCCGCGAACTTCGTCCCATCGGGCGAAAATGCAATCGACTCGACTGTGGTGCGGAATAGCGAAAGCAGTCGCACACGCTTGCCCGTTGTGACATCCCAAAGGGATACGAAGTGACTGCCGGTAGCCACCAACTCACCGCAAGGCGAGACCGCCACCGCATGGAGTTCACCTTCTCCAACGCGGATCCTCCTCAGCAGCTTGCCTGAATTTGCTTCCCAAATACAGAGGAATCCATCTTGCCCAACAGAAGCAACCCTGTCGCCGTCCGGGAAGACGGCGATTTCATTGGCAGACCCTTTGTGATGGCCAATGGTCCTCGACTTGGGTTGGGATGCAATGGTATCGAGTAGATGCCATTCGAATCCTCTGCGGTCACGACCTTCGGCCACAGGTTGCTGCTTGTCTAGAATCTCTCGTGCTTTGTCCGGCCGATCTTCGTTCCACGCTTGATAAGCAAGCTGAACATCGGCCGCGTACAATAGGTCGCCGATTTGATCGGAGTGGCGCTGTGCTTTGGCAAGTGCCTCCTCGGTGCGGATTTTCGCCCGTGAAATCAAAAGAGTACTAGCGGCCAGCAGGATGCAAAGGATGCTGGTGCCCAAGCCGGCTAGACCGACCAACGGAAGATTGCGTCGAGTCCACTTGGCAAGGTATGACAGCGCGGTTGGTGGCCGAGCTTGGATCGGCTGATTCTGCAAGTATCGCTGAAGATCGTCGGCGAACTCGGCTGCACTCTGATAGCGATCGGCGGGATCGAATTCCAGGGCTTTGAGCAGGATGGTGGACAGGTCGGCTGGAATTGAGGGATCCAGCTTTCGTGGATCGCGACGTTCTACACGGGTTAGATCCTTTAGTAGTAGTTGTTGGTCGTCGCCGGTAAGGACTGGCTCGAACGTCAGCAATTCGTACAGCGTGGCCGCTAGCGAATAGATGTCCGCACGGTGATTCTGCTCTGCTCGTTGGCCCAGGGCTTGTTCCGGGCTCATGTAACGAAGTGTACCCACGAGTTCGCCCGTGGCGGTCAAATTCACGTCGCTCTCTATATTGGCGAGCCCAAAGTCGGTAACCATGACGTTACCGTCGCCATCGAGCAGCAGGTTGCCTGGTTTGATGTCCCGATGCACTACCCCCTGATCGTGAGCGTACTGCAAAGCTCGAGCAGCTTGGATGCCCATGCTGGCGATTTCGCGGAACCGGTGTCGCCCCGATCGAGACCCAATAGTGGAGCCGATCGCGTTATCAACGGTCCTCAATCCCTCGTCTGGCAGGGATGGCAGAGTAGCGGGGCGCGTCGGATTCAGCGAGTGCATCTTGCGATGGTGCTGAATCACCTCTGCCAGACTCTGTCCGCGCACGAGCTGCATGGCGTAGTAGTGGATGCCCCGCTCTTCGCCCACAGAGTAGATCGACACGATGTGCGGATGGTCGAGCAGCGCGGCGGCGCGCACCTCGTTCTCGAACCGCCTGAGTGACTTCTCGCCGGCTAGCGTCGCGAACGGCAGCACTTTGAGCGCGACAACGCGATGCATCGATAACTGCTCGGCTTCGTAGACAATGCCCATGCCGCCGCGACCAATCTCGCGCTTGATCCGGAAGTCACCAAGGGTCTTATCGCTACCGGCCGTGTAGGACAGATCCATCTCGGCCGGAAATGAGCTTCCAGATGCCGAGTCTACTGTCACTGTGGCGATCGAACGTAGCGTTGGAATCATCTGTTCCAACTGCTCCCGGTGCCGGGGATGTGCTGCGAGAAAATCATCGAGTTCTCGTGCATCGCCCGTTTGCAGGACTTCAGACATCTGATCGAGCAGCACTTCGTAACAGAGACTGCCATCTGCTGAGGGAGTTTCAGGAATCATGGTGACTCCTCCAGTATCTCTCGCAAGCGTTCGAGTGCGCGTGCATGCCGCTTGTATGCGGCGGCTTCGTTAATGCCAAGCACCGCTGCGATCTCCTTGAGCGACAATTGCTCCGCGTAACGCTGTAGCAAGACCTCGCGGTCGCCGTAGCGCATCTGCTCGAGCGCCTGGCGGACTCGTTGCTGCCGTTCTTTCTTCTCCATCGAAGCACTGGGGGTACTCGTCCCCGCCGTTAGGAGTTTGACGACTTGCATGGTCGACTCATCGTTGGCGCGCCATGGGCCCCGTTGCTCTCGGCGAACGCTACGGCGTGCTGCATCCAAGTGTCGCTCGTGGACATGCAGCAGCGTTTGCCAAGCGATCCGTCGGAGCCATGGATAGACAGGGATCGGCTGCGTCTGCAGATACTCCCGCCACTGTTGCGAAGCGGTGATGAACGCTTCTTGTACGACATCCGACGGGTCGACTCGCGCCTGGACGCGAGGATCCATTCGCAGTTTCACCATCTGCTTTAGCCTGGCGCGATGCTGTTCAAGTAGTTGACTGGTCTCCCCAGCGCGCACGTACTGGGATTGCTCTCCCAGTGGCTTCGCATTGGAGTCGCCGCTTGCCATGTTTGTGCTCAATACTAGGTCGAAAAGCACCGAGAACTTGGACACCAAGCCACCCGATTTCGTTGCACGGTCTCGATTTTGACCTTTATGGTGCTAGGTTGCAAACTTTTGGCCCTCCCTACGGAGCCATCCAGTCTTTTTTTTGGTGGGAAACCGAGTTTTTTGTCTACCCCTGTCCGACTCGGTGAGTTCTTCGAACTAGTAGGCAGGGGGAGGAGGAGCGAGTGCAGATTTACCTGCTCTCTGCGCCTTTTGGGGGACAGCTAGTTCGCGTGTGGGAGTACCATTCTTGGGGGGCTCCCTCACGCGACTAGTTTTTTGATGCGCGCAAGCTCACGTCTTGGGAGACGCACCAGTGAGTGTCTGGTGCAGAAAGAAGCCAGAGCGCGCTCCGATAATCGCGGCCAGGGCACACATCCCGCGACTCGGCGGGACTCTAAGTGGGCACGACAGAACTCGAATCTGTGACCTCTTGCATGTCAACGCAGCCATTCTTGCCCTAAACATTCTATATCCCGAGAGTTTTGCTGCATTCTCGTTCCATACATTCCATGGAATGCACGCTATTCTGCCCCGTTTCGTGCATTGAATCGTGCACGAGTTGAGGTCCTTCGGTTACTGGACAGTTGGGCTATTATTTTCCACTTATCTGGTGGCTGGAAGCAAACCTCTAGGGCGCAGCGGCGCCCCTGCCACCAATACAGCTCAGTAAGTCAACTCTTGACGTAATCCGCGGCGGATAGTCCAACGGTGATTCGACATAGAAGCGAACACTCAAGCCCGCGTCGGCGCGATTCCCGAACGAAGCCTTCTTGTCTGAATTCACCAGCAGTGACTCAGCCGGTGAAAGGTTCAAAACTCTAGCGTGGCTCGCCGTATAGACTGTTGTCCGGTGAGAGAAACCCTGTGCTTCGGCAATATTGGCCGCTCCACCGTAGTCGTCGGATTCGGTGTAGCAGTGGGCAAGCGACTCGGCGTGCCCGTCACAGAACGCCACGTTCGTTGTGCCAAGGTGGCGAAGTCCTTGGGTACCGGCGAAGCGGCCGTTGAAACTGTCGTCGCCGGGACTGTCGAAGGGGCACGCATAAACTTATTCCGCGCCAGCCGCATACTGCCCGTCGCCAAAGATGGCAGTCTTCGATAAGGTCTGAATCTGTCTCAATTTGGCTGGCTGCGGGATGCTCTCGTCCCCGTGGCCGATGTAGCTAGTGTTGTAGTTGTAGCCCGTGTAGGGTCGATGGCCCAGTTGGCTCCGCCGGTGAAGGAGGGGCACTGCTGGATTTCCAGCGGCGTGGCGTCGCCGCCCCAAAGTGTGCCAGGCACCACGCGCGGATGCTTACCCGGCTCAGCAATCGTGGTCAGGTCCCAGCACACGGTGTACAGGACATCGCCATCGCGCCGATAGCTGTACGAGGTGTAGCCATTCCGAAAATCAGGGGCCCTGCCGACGTCGAACGAGTTCTGGGCTCGGTCGTGTTCGCATACTCATAGAACTCTAGTGGTTTGCAGGTCGGCTGAGTTTTTAGACCATACGAGTATTACGAAGCGCCGCTGAATAGCCGTGAATCCGGAATTCTCTCGGAACTAGCTTTGACATTCGATCGAATTGACCAGCACGCCTTGCCATTGATGCAAATAATTCCGCCAGTTTTAAATAGTCCTTGCTGCTATGATCGGGGCTCCGTTGTTCCGCCGACGAATCGCAGGCATCCGCTGACTGCTCACCAAGAGTGAAGAATAATTCCTCAACATCACTACGAATTCAGTCGCCTGTTGGACTCTCTCGGATGTGTGTAGGAGGCTCCAAGCTTTCAACTTCCGATCTAGCCCCATCTGGATAAAACAAATCCAACGTGTTGTGAGGCTTGAGAAGAGCTCGATTGCGATTCAAGTTCTCTAATACAAGCGAAAGCAAGTCCTTGCGGATGAGTTCTCGGCACTGTTTCATATTCAGCGGCGAAGTTATTCTGTAGGAATCGTCGGACTTCAACAGTAGGATCACTGATATCCTAGTAGGGTGAGTGTTGTCTTCGGAACGATCATTGTGTTGGGATTCAAAAATGTCTTCAAAGGTATCCTTCAACACTGGCATATCAATGCTGACCTTTCCTTGATAAGGATCTTCCGGGCGACTTCCTCCACCTCTAGCCTTTAGCTTCGGAGGCAGTACTAGATTCCACAAGACATTCTTACCTTTCTCTCGCATCACTAATACTTCACAATGGCCGGGAGAGGAAATAATCGCTTGGAGACATAAATCCTCATCTGCATTCGCACTTATCATTGGAATGCCCATCGCGCTGCACAAGCAAACAAGAAGGTATTTTGCCGAAATGCGCCGATTTATCATGGGTTTACACCTTTCTGCGACGCCGGACTTTCACGCCGCACCCTAAGTGATGGTAAGGTGGAGTTTCTAGGTCAAAAACCAATTGGTACGTGAGGGCAATCTGGGCATCCCTGCCCTGTTTGGTCGGGGTGGGTATAGTGGTAATCGCCTGATTCAATATACCCTGGATAGGCATTATTGGTGCTTCCATTGTAAAAACCATCGTCGAATATGACGGCGTACTTGGAGTCACACCCTTTAACCTGGGTAAAGAGAAACCAGTGGACCGGTGTGACCCATACGTTTCTCTTGGGGTCCCAATAAGCTGGCGCTTCAGCTGCCCACTCTTTGCTTTCAAAGCAATCGAATTCTCGCGGTTTAAGAGCATCGAAGAATATAGTTGACCAATCCCAGCAGAAGTGGCCACCCACAGGATCGCGACAATTTGGGTCGTTGTGACAGCCATTGGCGTAGTTTTGTTCCCAAGCTGTCGCCAATCGATAGATTATATCATTGGCTTCTTCTTCGCATCTCTCAGGAGTACATGCACCGCCAGCTTTTGTTGCGCAATTCCTACAGGCTTTCTTGAGCATGTTGTTCCCCGAAAGGAAGTCCCTTAATCCATCTTCATAGGACGGCCCTTCTGGATCTTCTTTCTTGGGGAACCTACAGGGCACCCAAGCACTGGTACCATCCGCACATTCTTTCCAACACCTTCCTCGTAGATTTTCTTCTTCCCTGTAGACGTAGCACTTGGGCTTTGAGCCACCAGTTGTGCCCACTAAGTACTTTAGCCCATCGGGATCCGCACCCGTGAGGGGATTGTTTCCAGCATATTTGTATAGGTTATATCCATCCCGGTACCCAATCGGGTCACGATTCGTGAATCTCCCCAGTTGCGGATGGTAGTATCGGTATCGGTATTGGTAAAGACCCGTCTCCAGATCGAGTCTCCTTCCGGTATAGAGAAACTCGTTACCAATGCTGCTCGATGTGGTCGGATTGGCGAACTGATCATCCAGGAATTCTACAACGCCGTATGGCGTGTAGGAATACCGCTCTACCACCGCACCAGTGTCATCGAGAGCCGCCACAACGTTGAAGTTCGCATCCTGGCAGTAGTAGTAGCGATTGGTTCCATCATCGGAGAACACCAAATCGTCCACATACCGTACCCCCCAGACGTACTGCTTGCTGGCAGAGGTGGAGCTACCCGTACGTTCCTCCAGGCATTGCCACTGGTCGTTGTAATAGAAGTGAGTAAGCGTCGAGCCTTCATCTCGGGTAATCCTCCGACTCAGTCCGTCGTACTCGTACGCTGCTACGGTTCCAGCACTATCCTCAATCTTCACCAGCCGGTTCCAGGCGTCGTAGGCCGCCGTGTAGCTGTCACCAACGCTCTTGGGCTCCACGAACTCGGTCATATTACCGTTTGGGTCGTAGATAGGCGGCGTTTCCCAAGTCGGACTCCCGGTGGGTGTTAGGATCGTTTCGATCTCATTTACTTCTCTATGCGTACGGGTTGTTTTGAATGCTCCATTGACGGTCTGCTCGAATTCATCCCAGTTGCCTGTTGAATCGAGATCCCACGTTTGACCAAGCGTCGCATTAGTCAGATTGTTGCCGTTAATGTCTAACTGTCCCCGGTCGAAAGACGTCAAGCGATTCAATCCATCATAGTCGTAACGCTCATCGAAGTGTTTTGAGTTGGCTGTAGCTACTTCATCCAGGCGGTGCGTTCGATTGCTTGCGCGATCGTAGCCGTACTCAAGGTGAACTAGTTTTGTCGAATTCTGCAACCACTGTAGGTTGACAATTCGCCCAAACTCGTCCATGCCAGCATAAGTGTGATCGCTATCTGGATCGAGTGTAAACTCGACATCATTGGTCGGTTCGGTGTACTTCTGGATCACTACTTGGCCCAGACCCAGATAATCGTAGTCCACGACATCCGTAGACTCCCAAGTTAGTCTGGCCACGCGGCTCAATTTGTCGTCCGCGCCGCTAAGATAGGCATATTCGAGTTTTTCGCCGGAAGGATAACTGACGCTCTCAAGGCGGACTGTGTTTCTTCCTCCGGACGCGTCGTCGTAGCTATAGCTTACTTTTGGAGAGCTGCCAGTATTCACCTCGTCACCGTGCTGTTGGTACTCGTTCGTGATCTGATTGAAGTCGTTGTAGGAATACTCGACATCGCTTTCCACGGTCCCGCCGCTCGCTGCGTTGTAGCTGGTTACGTTTTGCAGTCGTTGGCGATTGTCATACGTCCATTCAATCCGCAAGACGCTGTCATCTACGCTCGACCCAGATGCCAGCGTTACTTTGTCTTCTTTCTGCCTGCCCAGCTTGTCGTAGGTGTAGGTGTGCACCGACTCATTTTGATCGGTCCTTTGGATCTGTTGTCCTTGGCGGTTGTACTCATTGTACACCGTTCGATCATTGCCCGTGCCAGGGAAGGTGACGCTGGCCAACAGCTCATTACTGAAGACATATGACTTGGCATCCTCCATGGGGTCTGTTTCGATCTCTACCCCATAGGTGTACGTGGTCACTTGGTCGCCGGTTACGGAATTCTTCGCAGTGATCGTCTTGATCTGGTCACTAAGATTGTAAGTAGTTTCGACAACCTCGGTGTCGCTGCCACCAGAGTTCAGGGTGTCTTTGATGATTCTGCCCGCGGCGTCATACTCCGAACTGGACACTTGGCCATTCGGATCGGTCAAATCTTCTGCTTCTCCCCGAGCGTTGTAGTCGGTACTGCTGACGAGCACCGTATCGCTGCGGCTGGGGGTGGTCGACGAACGACTAAACGAAGAACTATCGCTCCTCTGATTTCCATACCTCGCGGTGGCTGTCGAGCGGCCGATGCCATCGTAGTAGTAGGCTGTGTAAGTAGGTCTGGCGCTAGTGCCCGCCACAAGCGCTCCTGTACTTGCAGTGTCTCCGTCATACCGAGCAAGGGTAGCGGATTGCGTGGCGTTGGACGCTTCGTCGTACGCAGTTGCGGTCTGCTCAAAGATCTTGTTATCGATGAGGTTTAGCGGGTTATCGCTCGTGCCTCCATCGTAGAAGCCTGTATAAGTAGCGGTGCGTCGTCGAATCGCGTCGTATTCCGTCTTTGTGAAGGCGTCGCTCCCCGCCGGATGACTCTTAATGACGGAGCCCGTTTCGTTGTACCAGTTGTTGTCCGTGAGCGTATTGCCAATGGCACCTGCATCAGAAACCGCATACTGTATGATTCGGAATACTTGGCTACGGTCGTCGTAGGACGTCTCTCGCTTGCTGAAAAGGGTTTCGCTGCTGCTGTCCTTCCACTTGCTTTCGACCACAGTGAGTCGATCCAAGTTGTCATACGTATTCTCCGTGAGATACGAAAGACTTGCGGATTCAACCACTAGGCTCTTGGTCCGCCGGTTCCGCCAATCGTACTCGTACTCGGTCTCGCGATCGTTAGACGAATTGTCGTCGACCAGTGACGTGACCTTTACCAACAAACCATCCTTGGAGTTGGCACTGGACCCGTAGGCATCCGTGTCGTAGGTGTTCTGCACGACCGGCTTCAAGTTATTGCCCCCTGCACCACCGTTTTCGGGGTCGTCCTGGTCAGCCCCGGCATCGTCGGTGCCGACCCACGTTCCCAGTACCAGACCGCGTGGATCGTATTGTGTAAATGTAATGGTGTCTTCAGGCGATGTGACTGTTTCCTGCTGCCCCGCGGAGGTGTAGGTGTAACCCGTCTGCGAGTAATACGTGTCGGGTGTGCTCGATCCGTCCCCGCTCGTGGGAATCTTGAAGTAGACCCGCGTCCTCTCGAGCATCCCACCATTGTCATAGTAATGATTCGTCCATCGGCACCATTGGCCCTGCTCGAAATCGATCGCTGCGGAGAAGACGCCCGACTTTGTCTCCACCGGTTCATCGCTTTCATTCCACAGCACGGCCTTGATGTTGTCGGTTACCCGGCCATCGTCGTCCATTCGTGTGATGGAAACCGGTCCGACAATCGTGTAGTTGGAACTCACTTTGTAGCCCCGTGCCGTGCGAATCTCGTGATTCTCGTCGTCGTATACGGTCCACTCGACTGTTTGTGTGGAATTGCCTTCGATGAAGTGCTCTGGGCCGAGCACCCGTTCGGTGCGACCGAGGGCGTCCACCTCGTATTCGGTTACTAGATTCAGGTAGTCCTCCTCCGTGTCACCCGGATCCTGGGTCATCTTGGTCATAGCACGTGTAACCGGATCGTACTCATAAGTGGTCTTTGTACCTCGGGCATCGGTCTGCTCGATCAGCTGGCCTTGCTGACTGAATTTTCTGACCTCGGTGTTACCTGTGAGCCACGCACCTCCGTTTTGGGAACTGTCGACTGTTGGAAGCGTGGCGGTCACCGTGTTGACCTGAGTGGTCGTGCCGTGCCACGTATAAGCGAAGCTGGTAGTGGTACCATCTGCACCCGATGTTGAGGCCGTTTGATACTGTGTACGAGTCTTGACCGGATAGACTTTCTCGCCACTCGTTCCAGTCCGTTCCTCGTAAGTAAATTCACTCAGTACAATCGCATCATCATCGATCTCAGTAACATCTCTCACTTTTTCCTGGTGAATGTAGCCAGGCGCTCCATCGTTGGCAGTGCTCGCATAGTATGTGGTGAGGTGAACTAATCCGCGACTCGCAGGGGTCACCGTAATCGTAGCTCCCGAGACCGAGTAGCTGGCCACGGCAGTTGGATTCCATCGTTGCGTAGGCCGACCGTCACTGTTGTAGACGTTGTAGGTCACCCATTGATCCGATCCCTTCGTCAAGTCAACGAGAATGTCTTGGCCAATATGGTTGGCATAGACGGTCTTCGTAGCACCGCCAGTTGAGCCCACACTGCTGGTGAGAGTGCTTTTAAGCTTCCATTGATTAAAGTTGGGTGTCCACCCGGTGCTCTCGCTGTAAGTGATATTGAACGTCCGCTCACCACCATGTGTCACACTCTTCGTCACACGTTGGCTCGTCGGATCGTATTCGTACGAAGCAACTGCATAGGGAGCTAGTTGGGGATCCGTGGCGTTCTCGGGCAGCGTCGGTGATAGCGCCTCTTTCGCCCGCGCGTACCCCTCTGGAGTGAGAACCAGCTTGAGGCCGCCTTCAAATCCGTTTCCAGTGTCATCGGTGTAATACCGAAAGTAGGTAGTCGCAATCGTTGTTCCGTCGCCAAGCTGCTGATGGAGCAGCTTCAGGTCGCCCACCTGCCCCTCACCATCGGTAAACGTATCGTAGTACTCAAGAGCGAGCTTCCGAACGGTCGAAACTCCCTCGCCGCTTGGTTCCTCTTTGAGAGATACTTCCTGGATATTGCCTTCTAGGCTCCCGGACTCGTGGTAGCTGAATTCACGAGTGACAATGTTGCCGCCAATGTTCCGCTCGGTCTTCGAAATGCGACCATTGGTGGCATCCCATTCGTAATCGGTGGATTGCCCTCCGGGTGTCGTCATTTTCGAAATGAACCCCGTCGAATCCTTAAACTCCCACGCCGTGCCGTCTGGATCGGTAACCGTCCAGATATCGCCGGACTTCGTCAGGGTTTGCTTAGCGCCATACTTGGCCGTGTAATCAGGCCCACTTTGGTCGAACCAGACGGCTTTGCCGCCCCGGCCTGGTGTCCACACAAACGCGTAGCTGCCGCCTGTTTCCTGCGTTACATACGCGAAGTTATCACTTTGCCAGTTGTTGCCAACAGGACTGGAAAAACCTTGCGGCGCGCCATTGTCTTGCCACTGGTTGTACCAGCTCAGCCCGAATCCCCCTCCTGGGCCGGTAAGCAACGTGTCGCGAAGTTCCGCCGCACCGTGAGCGAGGTCGATTGGACAGCCGCAATTCCCCACTGGGCCGGTGGCACTGGGTCCGCTCGACGAACTGCCTCCCCCAAAGCTTATCCCGCCTCCTCCACAGCCACATTGATTCTCACATGGAGAGGGCAACGGGCTTCCCGTCGGCTTGGTGCTCATAATCAACCTCACTCCGTCTGGTAGACATTAGGTACGAACGTACGTACCGTGTGATCAAACTACAAAACAACGACGAAAACTCTCACTCAACCTATGCTGCAAGCGGATTCAAACGAATCTCCATCGGCACCCGTCCACGACGCACACCGTGCCATCCCACGCCCTTTGGCCGCAACCGGCATCGTCGCCGACCATCGCTGCCGACAAGTGTTAGAAAACCTCGTTCGAACCACCAAAAGAACTCATTGGGTCCATAACCTTCGCTCACTCGTCCGTCTTGTGCCAAACGAATGGGCCAACGGTTGTGACCGGGCCGATCGTACAGAAAACACCGACCGGCATACTCGCCAATTCGGGCGACGTCTTCTTCGCGCAGCCGTCGCATTAGATGTCGCTGTGGCTGCCACTGCTGGCGGAGTTCATCTACAAACTCCAGGCATCGCGATTCATGCTGGAAGCCCTCGACGTGTACATTGTCGCCGTACAGCTGCCACTTGCGGAAGAATCGGTGTTGAAACAGAACCTCGCCTTCCAGATCGTGCTGGCAGAGCGTGAACCGGACGTTCTCGTGAGGCGGCTTTTGGATCCAATGAATAGGCTGATCCAGCCGTTGCCAGGCGAAACGAAACGTCTCCTTGTCCCCGTAGACGTGCTGGTAGTAGAAGTCGGAGTGTTCGTTGTACCAGTTGCACAAACACAATGCCTTCCAGCAGCGCGCCTTGTCGATCAATAGCTGGCCGCTTTCCTGGTCGGGACTCTCACGATATGGAAGCCCGAAGACCTTCCACCGCGGGCTTGTTGACGCGGTCTTGAACTTGGCAGGGTCGGGCCAAAAGACCGTTCCCGTTGCTTGGTATTCGGGTGTATCGAACAGGAAACTCGGATCACGCACCGGGACATTATCGGCGTCTAAGAAGAGCACTTCACGGAACCGGCTATGCTTGATCGCGTAGGGCTTTAGTTCCCATCCCCTCAGTCGGCGGTGGGGGTGCCGCCGCAAGATAGCCTGGGAATCAATGCAATTCACTCCATACTGACCGAGTAGCTCGATCCATTGCGGATCGTATTCGTCATCGCTGAGGCTCCATACCTCTATTGGGAGCTGACAGCCAAGTCGCCGCAGCATCCGCACGAGAACCCAAACGCAGGTTCCGTACTTTATGCCACCCCCGCAGATGACCAAGCCGCGCCCGTGGTACTGCCCGGGGTAATCCAATTCTCTAGCTAAGAAAGCGTCCGCCGCATGCGACGCGCTGCACGTCGTAAGTTCCACCGCCCCGTCCTCTATC
This sequence comes from Aeoliella sp., assembly GCF_965227375.1. Taxonomy (NCBI): domain Bacteria; kingdom Pseudomonadati; phylum Planctomycetota; class Planctomycetia; order Pirellulales; family Lacipirellulaceae; genus Aeoliella; species Aeoliella sp. The sequence continues at coordinate 3,917,073 of NZ_CBDDFX010000002.1, read as the reverse complement.
ATTCTGACCGGATGCGCCCACTACGCACCTGATACAGTTCGCTCAAGAGTTCTTCTTGGCGATCTGCAGGACCGCTGTCGTGATTAGGGAACTCAGAATAAACGACCTAGCAAATCCTGCAACCATGTTTTTCATGAGTTTGTCAAAATGCTGCAGTGCTGTCCTTGCTAGTTGAGAAAGTCGTGTTTTCCATGGAGCGATGCATTGCTCCTATCTTCCGCAAACTAACCTCTTGACCTGATCTGCTGTAAGGTAGAATCTTACGTGCGGAATCGACCCTGCTGGATGGGATTCACATCGTTGTAGAAGGCTGTCCCTTGGTGTCTCACGCCTTGCGAGACATCGCTTATGTCACTAAGTTGCCCGACGAGCCACCTCGCCGGACAATACACGTTGTACTGTCCTTCGCGCACCAGACGTGACATCTGATGATCGACGTGAAACAACGCGGGCTTGGGATATCTTCCATGAGTGTTAAAGTCGCACACATCGTGATACAGTTCCCTCATAAAACGACTGCGAACAGCGTAACAATGCGTGCGAATTGGGGAGTCCGGACGAAATACAGAATCATTGACTCGCGTCGGAATTGTTCCCGGGGCATGATCGCCCCCCAGCCAGATTTGGTCCCAGTTCTCTGGCACGGCTTCCAGAAATTCTCTCACATCGGCCACGAAGCTGTCGCAGAGCACTGCATCGTCCTCAAAAACAAGGACGCTCTCCACATTTTCGCTGAGCGCCGACTCCCAGACCCGCAGGTGGCTTACCAGGCATCCCCACGCCCCTTGTGCATCGCCTACGTCGTACCAACGTGGAGGCGGTACACGACTTCCATCGATCGCCTCAAATCGTTCGATCGCCCTGAACGGCCAATCCGCGGGAATTTGTTGCTGAAACTTGGCCCACCGATCCGCTCGACGGCGAAGATTGATGCACACCACCCGCTCAAAAACACCCTCGATTCGCATAGCCCATTCCCTCGGTTTGTCGGTTGGCGATTGGGTTTCTCACGTTTCCCAACCTGGCACGGAAGCTCCAGCCAACATGGCTATTGTTGCCTCCGCGAATCCCGTTATAACGTATCCCGTTACAAGCATATTGTACGCATAGCTCTTTCGAGCGTGGGGCTTCAGGGACTCCTAACTTTACTTGAGGACGCCAATGCCCTCCATCCTCGTCTGCCATCGTCTCAAGTTGGCTTACGTCGCCATTCCAAAAGCGGCCTGTCGATCGATCAAGACCGCTCTGGCCACCACCTTTGGCGTCCCTTACCAACAAGATATCCACAATGCTGCCTGGGACCGTGTGCATTCGCTAAGAGAATTGGCGGAAATGGACGACTATTTCCGTTTTGCCGTCGTTCGCAATCCTTGGGAACGACTCGTCTCCTGCTACTACGACAAAGTCCGTTTGGTGCACCTCGAACCCGCACGCCAATGGATATTTCCCCAGTACGGCGAACGGCTGCGGACCGATATGTCCTTCGTCGATTTTGTTCGCGCAGTGGCAACGCTCTCCGACAATGGTGCCGACGAGCACTTTGCATCGCAATGGCCCATGATCACTTACGAAGGATCGCTTGCAGTAGATCACGTAACGCGTTTTGAGCACCTCCACCAGGAGTGGAACCGCCTGAGGCGTCGATTCCAACTAACAGCACTTCCTCACGAGAACAAGACGGAACACCCGGATTACAGAGAGCTCTACACCAAGGAATTGGCGGACTTGGTAGGCCAGCGATATGCGCTTGATGTTGCCAATCTCGGGTACGATTATTGAGCCGAAGGGTCTTTACTCCAAGCGGTGGCGTCGTTCGCTCCTACGAAACCTGCTGCGACGTGATGTATTCACATGCCTTGAAGGTGCCCACAACGTTCATTGCAGTCCTCGGCATGAACCACAACGCAATCTCGACTATTTGAGCCAAAACTCATGACTCGCGTATTCACTACCGGCGTCTTCGATCTATTCCACGTGGGACACTTGCGTAGCCTCCGCAAGGCGGCATCCCTTGGAGACCAACTCATCGTGGGAGTCGCTACCGATGAGTTGGCTGCATCTTACAAACGGGTGCCAGTAATACCGTTTGCGCAGCGGTGTGAGATCATTCGCCACATCGATTGCGTGGACGAGCAAATCGTGGATGAAGGGGTGTATCCGCCAGAGTTCTATCAACAACATCGAATCGATCTTCACTGCCAGGGGAGCGAGGTGCCGGGAATCGACTTCTACGCCGTTGCGCGAGAGTTGGGCATTCTCCGCATCCTTGGGCGTGATCCCACGATTGATACCACGCAAATCATCAACTTGATCGTCGATTCGTACTCTGACACCATCTAACGGAATACGGGGCCTGAGTGTGGAATCTCATCGCCGACAACAGTACTTCGAGAACCTGAGGCTTCTGAACGCAACTCTTGCCTCTTCCCCATTGGCAGAACGTTACGCAGTCTTCGGCGGGTTGCTTCTTGGGATAGTTCGTGAAGGGCACCCCTTGGTCGACGACTGGGATGCCGATTTCTACTACCTCGCCGAAGACGAAAGCTTAATGGTGCGGGCGATTGAGCATCTCCTCGCCGCTGGATTTGAGCGGCTGTACCGATTTGTTGGGAACGACGGGCTGGTCTGGCAATACTCCTTCTTAAAGGACGATGCCAAGTTTGAGTTCTTCCGCACCGTGAAGTCCGACGCCACCGTGCTGCAGTACTACGACTTCGTACCTAGTTCAGCCCCCGTGCAGCAAAAGAAGTCCTTCGCCGGTTTGCCTTGGTCCAACCTGGAATTCCTCGATGCTAGCTGGCTTGCGCCAAAGGAGATTGATCGGAGCCTTACTTCGATGTATGGAGACTGGCGAACGCCCGATCCTCATTGGTGCTGGGCTGATGATCCACTCACAATATCCCGCGAGACCTGGGAGCACAGTGACACGCTTCACTGGACAGAGGGGAACTGACAATGCGGCGACTTGGGGCGATAGGAAGATGAAGCAGCAGTGTTAGATGTTTGCCGACATGGCAGGGGGGAGTTTGACCATGTCCTGCTCGGCCACTCGCCCAGAAGAACCCTCAGGCCGCTGGCAAAGTCTCAATGGAGATAGACGACAATGGAGGTGGAATCCCAGAGCCAATTCGTAATAGAGTGTTGGGCCAGAGCTTCACTACCCTAAATGGCTGGCAAGGGACGGGTTGTCGATTTGTCGCAGCGTTGTACTTAATATGTACGGCGGGCGATTGACCTCTCTAACCGTAGAGGGAGTTGGAACGACCTTTCAGGTCTGCCTCCCTTTGGAGCCCTTGACGAATCAGACTCCGGATCTCGCGACCGCGAGGCATAACAATTTCACAGGTACCATGTCCCACGACTTAACACCACGCGAAGTCGAAATCGTCCGCCTCATCAGCCTCGGCTGCACCGTCAAAGAGATTAGCAAGATAGTCGGCTTGGCTGTCTCTACGATCGACACCCACCGTGGTAATGCCATGGAGAAGTTGGGGGTGGGCAATATGGCCCTGCTCACTCGCATGGCCATCAAGCACCGTATCTGTAAGTTGAATGAGAAGCTAACGCCAGCGGAGAAGAGGAAGCGCGGGCGGAAGCGGGATGGGTGGAACTAACATTCGCTGTCTTCCCCTTGCCAATTGAAGCTCGCTCCGCACTCATGCGAAATGGGAATAGCTCTCCCGGATAGGCTTCAAAGCTCGGGAGAGGCTAGAAATGCTTGCGGGTGTTTTGGGGTAGCCTGTTGGACTCGATTCTTTGCAGTTCCAAATACTTGTCTAAGTCACTCTCGGCCACGCGCTTGCAGGAGGCGATTTCGTAACACGGAATCTCGCCCCGAGCGACCAGCCGGTAAGCGAGGCTGATGCTAATGCGAAGTCGAGCAGCGACTTCCTTGATGGTTAGCAGCATAACGGTTTCTCCTCAGGCGGAGTCAATGTTGGTGCCGGGACCTTGGCTCTTGGCCGTTGGTTTCTGTTTCGGAGCCGTCAGCATCAAGCCAGCTGCGCAGACCATGGTCAGTTGTTGGACAGCCAACTTCGGCCTTAGTGATGGGGATGGTTTCATGCTCACTTTAGATGGCCGTGGACGCATTCCTTCTAAACAACCTGTGCATTTGCTTCGAATACTGCCACCGCAAATCCCCGAGGTGTTGCACTACGTCGATTGGCTCTGTCCTTGGAGGGTGGCATCCGGTGCATCTTGGAGCCTTCTGCAGGTTCCACCGGCTTTCGCTCCGGCATGATAAAGTTGTTTCCTGTCCACAGACATGTTTTCTTGGTGTAGGCGTCGCCAGGTGGATCAAGCCAACCACCATACTCACAAGGGTCAAAAGCGTGGTCCGGTTTTCGCCAGTAACTGGAATAGACCGACACAGGATTCTCGATCATCCAAGGAGCCTTCGACCACTCGCAGATTCGTCGACAGGTTTCCAGCAAATCGATAGCTCTCGACAAGCCGCCAATCCCCTTCTTGCGAAACCATCGTGCCCCACTAACAGCAACGTTTGTGCATTCGGGAAAAGCAAACACGATGGCGTACCGCTCTGGAGGAGGAAGCCAAGACAGCAGGTCGGCACCAATGTAGGTAATGTTCCCTAGCTGACGTGATCCTTTGTGCTGAAGATCGACGCAAAGGCATTCAAACCCGGCGTCCGCCCACGGCCGAACCATGTTCCCAGTTCGGTCACAGAGGCTTAGCACCGTTCCCTTGGAGCGGACCCAGCGCGTGATCAATTGCTGCACGGGAGTCGGTATTTTGTGTTTGCCACTCGACCAACGATGGATCGTCATCAGAGGCATGCCAAGGCGGGAGGCCAACGCCGTCTTCCAATGTTGTCCAAATAGAACGCTACAGGCGCGAGCTAGCTGTACGGCGGTCATCGGTCGAGCTTTCGTTCTACTCATATTTGACTTCATCGGTAGTTTCCGGTGGGTTTGGTCGAGCGTGGTTATTGGACTAAAGAGCATCGATGTCAGTGCCGCCAGTTGGTTGACTGGAACTGGGTTTTTGATCCGGCGCGGTCAGAATGACTGCCGCCGCGTAGACCATCGTCATTTGCATCGCCAACCGACTGTCGGCCTCGGTGATCGGAATGGATCGAAGCAGGGAACCTTGTCGGTCAAAGTCGATACTCCGGTTGCGATATACGGTTGTCAGCACGACTTCCAGCATCCGTGAATCCCTCAAGTGGTCGGTGGGGAATCTACGCTTAGGTCCCAGACCTCCGGCGTACGCGATCGCCTCCCGATCGGGCTGCACCACAAAGCGGATTTTGACGTAGGCAGTTTTCCACTCTCGCCAAATCACCACCGGCCTGGCGAAGAGATGACTACGAATGACCACCAGATGCGGCGTAAACCGGAGCGTGGTTCTAGTGCAGAATACCTGCCGCGCCAGGAAGGGTTGCAGCGTCAATGGAAACGTGAAGCGGACAAAGTAAAACGGCAAGACCATCGCATACAAAAGCACCAGCGCCCGGAACATCGGATCGGAAATCGGCAGTTTGACCCACAGCAGCCAGACCAACAGTCCGAGCGTCACCCACGTCGACAGCTCGGTCGTATAAATGGCCCACTCCACACTCTTCCAGGTTGAATGGCGCAAAGTGACTTTGGCGGAACGCTCCCTCGGATCGAACATCAGTGGGGGATGCGACGGCAGGCCGGGAGCCACGATGCGCACCTTACGGTCACTCTTCATCGTATTTCCCCTGGAACAGTTCATGCTTGTCGTAGAACGCCCGCTGCAGGATCATCGGGCGGTATCCGGGCCGCAGAATCAGTTGCCGCAACTTCTTGTCGTCCCGGGCGAAGTAGCGACCGATCTCTTCGGCCGTCATCAGGGGATGATTGGCAAGGGACCACGACTCGCCTGTGGCCGCTTGCTTGGCCGCTTGTTCGAACGTGGGAGAGTTCGTAGACCGGGTCAGTGTCAGTGCCTGTCCAAGCTGTTTGGAGATGTACTCCAGCGTGTCTCCGCTACAGCCGAGAATTTGTACCAGTCCGGCATTAGCAATAAAAATTTCGCAGTTCTTCCCGTAAGCGTTCAATTGACTTAGATTCTGCAGCACTAAATGGAGCTTGGCCCCCATGCCCGCCACTTGCGCTATGGCGGTCTCCACCGCGCTCAGTTTGGATAGGGCGTGGAATTCATCGAGGACGAAGACGCATTGATTTCCCACGAGTGTTCGCTCCTCTTCGCACGCCACCAAGGCCATTTGCACGAGCAGTCGCATCCAGCCACGCAGCGCATCCATTCGCAACGCAGGAAGTGTGACGTACAGCGTCACGAATTTTCGTTTGAGGTCCCGCAGATCGATCGAGTCACCGCGTAACACGTCTGCCATACACTCGTAGGAGATCCAGTCGAGGTGCTTTCTTAAATTGGACAGCACACTGCTGAACTCACCGCCCGTCCGGTCGTAAAACTGACGGGCAGCGGCACGGATCATGCCTCCGGCGGCGTCATTGGCCAGCATTTCCTCTTCGAGCCAGTACCGTTGCGGGTTGTGGGGATCGGGTGTGGCAAGCTCCGAAGCCAGCTGCCAGACCGTTACCAAGTCCCTCCTGCCCTCATAGTTCACGTGGGTTGCTACATGAGCGCAGAGCCCACCGCACATCTGTTTCGCTGTTTCACTCCAGTGCTCTTCGTGTGGATTGCTGGTCACGATCAATGAATCGGCGATCATCCGGGCGTTGGCGACGAACGTCCGCCAGTCGGACTGCAGCAACGTTTCAATAGGGTTGTAGACGCAGTGGAAACGCTCGGTGCGACTGCCGGAGCAACGAAACGGATCAAGCACTCCCACCCAATCCTGCCCCAGCCCGTCCGCTCTCCATCGGGCGGTGTATCGCGCGAGATCTCCTTTGGGGTCGACACAGACAACGGAGGTTTCCCGCGGCAGTAAAATCATGTTTGGCACCAATCCTGCGCGGCCCTTACCGCCTCGGCTGTACGAGAGGGTCATCAGATGTTGGTCGGTGCCCACTCCCAGGGGTGTGCCCCCTTCGATCCAACGGTTGGGACGCCCGTCGGGAAGCCGGGTGCCGGTGACCACCGAGCCACCCACCAAGCCCAAGAAATACTTCGATTCCTTGTTCTTCTCCGGATCGAACCGTAGCGACTCGGTCGCCAGCAGGTTCCGGGGATGCTCGAAGTAAGCATTGGAGGGCATGCCGACATAGTCCGCGCTCCTGCCCCGGGGAATATCGCTCAGCAAATCCTCGAGGGAGTCGACCGCAGCCGCTTGTTCGCTAGATACAACCATCTTTCTTCTATTGCCCCCGCGTGTGTGCGTCCGAACCGCGCTAGGTCCCATCAATCAAATCGAGGTAGCTGGGGGTTCTCGACGATGTCGTTCTCGATCAGGTACATGCCCGGCTCGAATCCGGCCGTCTTGAGCACGCGATGCCAAAGAGCGATTTGATCGTCGGCAACGAAGTAAAGTGCGATCGCACCGCCACGTTGCTGATAGCGCTTCAAGGCTTCCAACAGCTCACTGCCGGACTGTTGGCGAGCCTGGCGATCGAGTTGGTTGTCCTGCATGTCACTCAAGATGACAGTCAACAGCCGAGTGTTCTCGGTGACACCTTGAAGGGAAGCGACGTAGTTGAGCGTGTCGGCAGTGGCTTGATAGACATGGGAGCCGCCGCCATCGGCGTGTTCGTGCAGGAACGCGCTCAGCTCAGCGGGCGAGTGGAAGCGGCTTCGGAGTTCCCCCGGGCGGCCTTCGAATAGGATCGTGTTCTCGTTGCCACTCAGCTGGGCGATCACCACTCGGGTCTCATCTCCCATGCTGGTAGTGAAAAACTGGTCCATCAATTCGAGAAAAAGATCGTACGCCCGATTGTCCCACTCGCCGGAGAAGGATCCGGATTGATCGACCACGATCGACAAGGTTGCGTCCAGCTCTTGGACTTCAAACGGTTTTTGCTGGTCGATCGGTGGGTTCTCGATGCAGCCGCTCGAGATGACCAGCAGGCCCAGCAGAAAGATGATAATTACCAGTAGGCACCCATCCCCGTCGTCATGCGGACAACGAGGGGGGCAACCCACACAACGGTTTCCATAGCGGATAGTCATTTTCTGAAATCCTCGGGTTGTGCGGTACGAACCGCGGTGATAGTGGCCGCGCACCGGTAGCGCGGTATGTTCAACGACTCAATTCAGACTGTGCCGGAGCACTTGTAGTCGGCCACCCAGGCGGCGTAGGCTCCCAGGCAGGCCAGCCAGACCGCCGTGGCCACAGCGGGTACATAGGCGGGTGTCTCGGTCCAGCTGTTGGCGGCCTTGCTGGCCAGTCCGAGATAGAAGATCCCTGCGTCGCCGCCGACGATCACCAGGGCGATGGCGGACAATAGAAAAAAGAGGATTGGGTTCTTGTTGCGCTGCTCGGTCAGGTTGCCGTTTTCCATCAGGAGCATGAAAAACCGCACGTATACCATTTCTACTGCAACTAGCAGCACGAGCGAGCACAGAACTGCTAAGTCGAGCTTGCTGAAACCACTGTAGTTGCGCAGCAAATCTGCGCCTGGGATTGGCAGGGAGTACAAACGCATGCTGGTGATTCCCAGGAGCGTTCGCCAGCCCTCGCCACTGATGACCAGACAACAGATGGCCGCCACTGGCGTCACAAAGGCGTTGGCGCACCAGAAGCTGAGTTGTTGCTTAGCTGGCTTGCGGCGGCGGAGTGGTTTGGAGTTGGGCGGTCGTGCGTCGCCGGTGGGCGATTGCGGGAACACCTCGTCGAATTGTCCGAGATCTTCAGTCATGGTTGGGGCTCCTAAACTAGGTTGAGATCTTCCAAGTCTGGTCCCGCCACGTTGCAGAGGTTGCGATAGGCGGCCAGCGCTCGTTCCAGGATGGGGATGTACAGCGCCGGATTGGTCTTCGCTTTCGGGTTCGCCGATTCAATGATCACGCGGGTGTCCTTCTCGGTGTGTCGAAACACCTCCTTGGCAGGTGGGCCGCGACGCTTGCGGCCCTGTGCGCGGACGTTCTTGGCAGCGGCCTTCTTGCGGGGAGTGACAGGAACCGGCTCCTGCTCGGCGTCGTCGACATACTTGCCAATCAGTTCCCGGGCGCGCTTCTCGTCGACGAGCTCTCCGCTTCTCGCGATTTCGATGGCTTTGTCACGCGGCGATTGCGGGACGCGGTCCATCGCCAGTAACCGCAGCGATACCGTACGGAACCACTGCATCAGCTCCGGTTCTGCCAGCAGATCCTTCGACCAGCATTCGAAGACCTTGATATGGTCGTAGGCCCGGTTGGTCGCGATGTCCAACTCTTCGCAGACTTTCTCGAACATTCCGGTTCGACCGTCCTGCTTGGTAGCCAGTTTGTAAAACAGGAGCAGTCCTCCTTGGTGCAGCCGGGTTTCGACTCCAGCCGACCGGAGGGACTTGACAGTCCAGCTGCCCAGCAAGGTAACGTGGTTGTCATTCAGATTCTTGGCGGCGGCTTCGAGCTCGACCCTGTTCATGCTGTTGATGGCGAGGACGATATCTCTTACCGGCACCTTGGCTTCAATTAATTCAATTAGATGGGACATGAGATTCAGGTCCGTTTTCGTTTTGGGTAACAGGGAAAGATCGGGAGTCGGCGGTCCCGCGGGGAGAGCCGCCGAACATCCCGTGCTAGTGGTAAGGACTACATGGGCGATGGCGGCGTCCGGCGGCGGGTCACCGTTGCGCCGGACACCAAACCAAGGCACGGAGGCGACCGACTACTACTTGGGAGTAACGTCGGTTCGCGATTTGTGGTTGACCGTGTAGCCCTTGGGCTTAAAGGCCTCACAGAACGCGGCGACCATCCAGATCAGGCCGACCACGAGGATCACGGCGCCCCAGGGGAAGCCACCTTCAGCGGCTTGGGCAACCAAAAAAATTGTATTCATGGTTTTCTCCTTTCTCTCGAATACGGGTAGGAAACGGCTGGGCTGGGTTCGAGCGGTCCGGCGGTGCCGTGTGGTGATTCGGTTAGTCCGTGGATGACGAAGAGTTGGAGCGAGGGTCCAACGACCTCATCCGACGATTGCTAGCTTGGGAGTCCATGCCATCGAGAAACTTGTGCCACCGCTGCAGCTCTGCATGATGGAGGCGGAGCATCGGTACGTCCTCCGACGTGAAGCCAGCCTTTCGAAGAAGGCTTGGATCGATGCGGAGAATCTGGTCGGCCAGATCGCGGTACCAATTTGCGGCAATCAGTAGGGCGAGCGCTGCCCTCGTAATGGGTAGATCCGTTTCGCCTGCAAGCGCTTCTGGGTCAAATTCCCTAGTGGGTGAATTCATGGCTTTCTCCCTTGGAAACAGCTCCCGGATCGAGGTACCTACCGTAGGTACACTCACTCGAAAAAAACGGGGTCACTGCTTAGGTTAACGATAGTACCTACCGTAGGTACCGTCAAGGGGCCTCAAGAATTAATTCCGGAATTCCCAGTGTTTGAGATAGCGTGCTGCGTTTACCGCCACTTTCACTTACGGTAAACCGTCGTTTCCCTCTTTGGTTTGTACCGCATCGAATGGAAACTGGGACTTTCTGAGAATCCCCCTCGGGAACATAGTAGTACTGACCATTCAGCGCAGCCCCAACCGCTCGCAGGCAGTCAACCACGGACTCCCGAGTATCGTTGGATGCTTCGGCGAACGCCTTCTTGTGCGAAGCTTGGGAAATCCACTGATTGACTTTCTTCATGGCGACAGACGGAGAACTGCCTCTAAGTCTAATGCCCATTAGTACCTTTTCACACCTTCGGTAGGTCTCTTCTCGCCCCGCGATTTCAGCAGTTACTATGAGAGGTTGTTCGGGCAATGAAGCAAGGAGCTGCCCAATCTCAGTTGGATCCGCTTGCTCATACCAGTGCTTGATCAAATTGATGTCAAGCCTATAGATTTCATCCTTCGGTTCCGTGACTGGAGGCCCCCCTGCCTCTGAGTCACCATCCTCTACCTCTAGCGGCGGAGAGTCAACAGTTTTTGCAGGCTTGTCATCTTTATCTATTGGTTGATGAACACCGGCAGGCTCATAAGAAACATCAACGGTAGCATCTGCTTTCCCTGATCCAGTATAGCCATGTACTGAAATTGATATGCCAGTGACAACCTTGAGCAGCATCGACCCAACACGGGAGATCCCTTCTGAAACGCCTGCGGGCAACCAGTCCATTGGGCCGAGATGTTCACCTTGAAGCCTATCCCTGAGGACATTCTTTGCTCTTATGCACTCTTCACCCCTGGCAGCCAAGAAGAGTGCTTCTGCTAGCTCTTGCTCAAGATGCTCAATACTCGATACAGCCCCAGGTGAGTTAGAATCAAGTCCAGCCAGCTGAGAACTAATCTCTTGCAATTTCTGCAGCAACTCCACATCCGACAACATGGAGACCTCCCTGCCACCACTCCAGATCGTCAAGAGCTCCTTAAGATAGTTCGGCAGGTAGTCGCGATACTCGCTATCGAGAATCTCCCGAAAGGCATGCGTGTCGTACACATCCGGTTGGACTGATTCACCACGATGCTCACCGGTCCCATCCTGTGCTTCGTCTCGCTTTCCCGGTGAGTTTGGCATGAGCAAGAGGAGGCAGATTCAACCTGTGACTAGTCTGGATAACCCGACAGTTGGAATCCCGCCCAATAATAGGTGAAAGAAAAAGGCGACGACTGCTTGAAATCGTCCATCCAATCGCGAAGACTTAATAGCATCGCTTTGCTCAACTCGATGCTATCAAGAAATCGGATGCTATCCAAGTAGTCCAGCACAGCCTGGCCGTTTGCAAGGCAATCTCCGGTGCTATCAGGGACTCCGCGCAGCCAGTTCTGTGACTCTCGTAGCGATTGTCCCGCCTCCAGACCCTGGCTCAGGTGCCAGTAGAAGCGGTCAACCAGTAGCGTCGTGGCCAAGTCATGAACCTTCCACAAGCTGCTTATGACGCACCGTGCTCCCGCGCGCAAGAACGCTTGCGGAAAACCCACATGGTCGTCGAGGTCATCAGCATTGACCAGACCCGTCTGACAAGCTGCAAGAAATGCCAAGCGTGTCCCGGGAAGTCGCAGACTCACGAATGCATCGCGCAATGTCAGTGTATGAGAACGTCTTTCCTGACCGAACAGTGAATCAAGCGGACTCTCCTTGTTGAAGTGACAATTGCCGCCATAGTGCCAAATATCAACTTCCGCGGACACAGATCGCAACTCGGATGGGTCAACCGTTTCAACTGTGTGACGGTCTACCCTTTCGTCAAAGTGCGATTTTACACGAGCAAAGCCCAGCTCGTGGTACTCCAGCTTTTGGTCTGAGATGTCGAGCCAGAACACCTGATTACGCGGTGCATAAGTGCGTGATGCTGTCGCGCAGTAGACGGCTAAGCTAGGCTCTATCCATACCTCGTATCGATCGGCCAAGCGATTGTTGTCATCGATCCAGCAGGCGTTCCACGGAATCAAATGCAATTCTCGATGGGGAACGATGAGGACGCGCCGCGTGCCCGCCGGCAATCGCTTCGCCAGCGGCAATGTGAATAAATCGGATACTTCCCGAACAACACTGTCGATGTTCTCGTCCTGAGAGTGCAGGCTTCGGTTTTCACCTACCTGCCCAATGCTCACCAACCATCTCTCGGCGATGGTTCGCAAAATGTCCCGCCGCGTTTCCGGCAGGAGCACGCCTTCTAAGCCAGATGAGGTCAAAGTAATAGCCACCGTCCCCCAGTCTGTCATCGTATACTGGATGGCAACAGTTCCCCGGTCGGGGAGTGCGGCGCGGAGTTGGTCGACAGTTACGTCGTTAGAGGTTCCTTCGGGATCGAACAGCGGATCGTAGTTTTTGCGAATCTCATTGATGGTCTCTTGGTAAATGTCGCACTCGGCGTAGTAGCTTCGCTTGATTTCTTCAAGGCTTTCTTCAAATGCACGGTTGCTTAGCTCGAAGCTCCCTGGTCCCCCCTCCGCCGGTAGGAATTGAGCACGAGGAGATTCCAGTTCCTGCATCCGATCAGCCAAAATACTCAAGTTCTTCCGGGACACCCGGAGCCGCTCTACCAGCTTCGATGGCGTGTTAATCGGTTCGGGTTGCTCTTGCAGCGCATCCAGCAGATCACGAACTCTGCCTCGTTCGCTATACAGAACGGCGGCCTCCAGCTTGGCCTCATCGTCCTTGTCATGATTCCACATCTCAAAACTACAAATCACCAAAAGTTGCAGCACGTGTGGAATGTTGCGTTCAGAGCTGAGTCGCCGTTGCCCTGGATGCAAGAAGCGATACCGCAGTTTTTCGCCAATTTGGGAGGCCTCTTCCAACCACCCATAAATCTCCTGGAGGCCTGCTGAATCAGAGGTTTCGATGGCGCTTGTCAGTCCAATCTCCGCATACTCAACATAAGCACTTACTCGTTGTTGCAAGTAGGCTTCCGGCTCCCTTTTTCCAACCTCTCGGAATCCTTCCGCTGCCGTTCGCAGCATCTCCTTGCCGTGCTGTAAATCACCAAACACCAGCAACAGTTTGCCCAAGCCTTGCCTCGACAGCGCCAATTCTGCAATCGACTTCAGTGAATTTGATCCTGCAAGTGCACGACGGATCTCAACGGCCTGGCGTAGGACCTCCCCACCCCTGCGAATATCCTCATTTTTTCCGCGGTGGAGGAGCGAGCAACCCAAATCGTGTAGCGCATCACCTAAACCTCTGTGGACTTCTCGCTGATGCAGCTCCGCGATCCGTTCCTCCAACCCAACGACTTCTTCCATGATCTCGATGCTCTCATCATCGTCCCCCATTTGCATCAATGCATAGCTGTAGTTGGACAGGACAACGGCCAATTGCTCGAGATGTTCCAGCAAGCCCGAAAGTGCCAGTTCTCTTTGCATGGTCACCGAGTGGGCAAAGGTCGAGCGAGCGGCCACATTGTCTCCCATGGAGTTCAATACCGTGGCCAAGCCGCAGAGAGATTTGGCCAGTTTGGTTCTGTACCGATGTGGGTGGTCAGCTACCAGAGTCTTCTGTATCTCGATAGCTTTCGTGAAGGCATACCTTGCTCCCTCGAAATCACTCATTTGGGCGCACGTATTAGCTAGGTTGAACCATGATCTGGCTGTTATCTCGCGAGATTCTTCGTCGGTCGTTTCCGGGAGACGTTCGAGCAGCTGCAAGATTCTATCTCCCAGAGCCCGCCCTTCTTCAAACTTGCCCAAGGCATTCTTAACGCACATAAGGTTGCTGAGCGTATTAACCAACCGCAGCGAATAGACAGCAGGTAAGCAGTCTGCCAATGCCTCTCGGATCTTGATCGCTTTCTCAAAGGCGTCTTCAGCCTCACTGGATCTGGCTTGGCAATTCAGAAGATTACCCAGGTTGTTAAAGCAGGCAGAAAGCGAGGCGTCGTACGTCGCCATGCCAGGTTGAGTTGAAGTTTCCAGAATGGCAATTGCCTCGTTCAGGTGGTCTTCGGCTGGCGAGAAGTCACCCAGCTTGTGCTCGAAGTCGGCCAGATTCGTCAAGCAATCTGCTATGTCTTTGGCGTCTCTCAATGACCGGCGTACCGACAATTCCTGCATCGCATTGGACCTTGCCGCCTCGTAATCACCGAGGTCAGCGAATACAACACTCAGTGAAGATAGCGTATTGGCAAATGTCGGTGCGAATTCCACCTCGTGCCCAGCGAGCACCTCCAACCCTTCGAGCAAAATCGCCTTCGCGCGTTCAGAATCTCCAATGATCTGAAGCAGCCTGCCGTATACATGCAAGCTCTTGGCAACCTTTTCGTCGAATAACTCACCGTACTGTGCGGCTAGCTTTCTGCGGATGGCCAAGGACTCTTCATAGGCAGCAAGTGCTGTGGCGTAGTCTTTCAAGTCCGCAAGAGTGTTCCCGTAGTTGCGCAACCTAAGTGCCAGAGTGTCCAAGTCGTCCTCAGTACCATCGGCGACCTCCTGTCGGACTAGGTCTATCGATCGCTCATGGTAATGTTTCGCGGTCGGAAACTCCTCCAATTCATCCAACACTGCTGCGAGTGTACCGATCAGATGGCTATACGCCCCAGGGTTTCGTTTCTTGCAGTGTTCCGGCAACTGTTCGAATAGTCGAATTGCTTCTTCATAGGCGATGCGTGCCTCATTCATATCTCCCGTTTTGAGACTGCTTTCCGCTCGTCGCACAGTCTGCAAGAACTCATGCTGAGACTTGATGCTACCGCCAAGCATTCCTGCTACGAATCCGACCGCGTCTTCGAGAATCGACTTTGACATGGAGTTTCTCCGCAAGTCTTCAGGAAATAGGGCTGTAAACGGCTTCTATTGATCGTCTTGATCGGGTATCGACTTTCGCACCGGCTTCTCATGGAAACACCGGCAAATAAATAGTTGAATGGAGATGCAACCTTGTTTAGCACCGATCGCTTAGTTTGGCAAGCTATCCCATGTGTCCACCCCACTCGTGTACCTCAACGGAGAAGACCTTTGATTAAGAAACTTGCCCGCGCTAAGGTGTCGTATGAACAGGGCAACACGCAACGACGAACTCGAAGCTCTCAAGACTCAAATCAACCTCAGCGAGTACATGGCTTCGCGGGGATTTGCACTCGACCCTAAGACCAGCTCCCGCCATTATTCGGTCATGCGCCACCCCAATGGCGACAAGTGTATCGTTACCCGCAAAGCGAACCGGCACTGGATCTATGCCAACGCGCACGACTCGCGAGACAGCGGAACCATCGTGGACTTTGTTCAATTGCGCGATCGTGTTTCCATTGGCGAAGTCCGAAAAGAACTTCGTCCGTGGCTTGGCCAGTCGGGCCTCTCTGCGGCGTCTCCACTGCCCCAGTTCCCAGAACTTGTTCCGAGCCAACACGACGCTGCCAAGGTCGGTGCAGCATGGGAAAACGCGAACCCGATCCATAGTCATCACGAGTACCTAGAGAGCGAACGTCAAATCACCAACGTCTTGGCCGACCCGATCTTCTCCGACCGCATCCGCACCGACCAACGTCGCAACGCCTTGTTCGCCCACTTCAACACGGACGGCCTGTGTGGCTTTGAGATCAAGAATCGCGGATTCACTGGGTTTTCAACCGGTGGCGTGAAGGGTCTCTTCTGCTCGCGTCCCGGACTTGACGACAGTGAGCTCGTCATCTGTGAAACAGCGATCGACGCCCTGAGCTTTGCCACGCTGTTTGGGACAAATGGGAAACGCTTTGTCAGCACCGCGGGACAAATAAGCCCCCTGCAACGATCCCTCCTCCAATCCGCAGCACAAAAGATGCCCCGAGGCAGCACGATCATCCTGGCCATGGACAATGACCCCGGAGGCCATAAACTGGCCGAGGCAATTGCCGACGCCCTCTCCGAGGTCAACGGAAAGCAGGTGACGCAACATCTCCCGCCCCGCGAAGGCGAAGACTGGAACGATGTCCTCTGCCGCTCGCCGACCAGTCAGATGAGAACTGCCGCACCAACGCTGTGAATGAACCAATCGGCGGCTTCGCTATGGCTGATGGGGCCAGCGAGCCGCCCTCCCGCGTTGTCGAATTCAGAATTGCAAGCCACCACCCCGGCGCGCCCTCTACTTCTACTGCCCCGCGACACAGTGACCAGCAGATTGGAGGCCCACGAATCGCCTGCAAGCGTCCCGCAATTCATGCCATTCTCCGGCACCCTATCACGGTTTGCCGTTGCCGTACCGGCCTCCCCTACTCTCTTCCGGGCTCCAAAATCACATACGCCACCGGCGAAGCACTGGCTAAATGGTCTCGTGCTGACCGACATTGACAGTTTTTTCTTTCCGTTTGTGGGTGAGGTTCTCAGATTGCCAATCCTGGCGTCCGCGAACTCGCTCTTTCAAGGGTCGCAAAAAATCTCCCCAGGCCGCTGCGCTTGGAGATTTTTGGACGAGCCGCTGTGCGGCAAACCCTTGACTTAGCGGTTCTAGGCGTCCCCCGGACGGATGGCATCTTCAACCCTAACCACAAAGGAGAAAAACAATGTCTAACAACACTCAACCCAAAAACCGGCCAGTCGCTGAATTCGCCGATGGCTCTCTGAAGATCGCGATTTTCGAGAATCCCAGGAAGGAAGGCGATGGCGTCCGGTTCTCCGGCAAGCTCACTCGTAGCTACCGGGATGCCGAGGGGCAATGGCACGAAACGCAGGCCCTCTCAGGCAGCGAGTACCTTCGGGCCGCCAACCTGCTGGTCCAGGCGTACAATCGCGAGCGAGAGCTGAAGGCTGAGGCCAAAGCCAATCGTGGTGGAGATCAATGATCTTTTGTTTCGCCCAAGCGGAAGGCCGGGAGCGCAATGCCCCGGCCGACCGTCGGCAGCTGATCGAGTTGCCGATGGCGCCCATGAACAGCAGCCCGGTCCCGCATCTGACCAGTATCCACAGCATGGTCCCACGCGGTCCCTACGGTTCGTCCTGCTATCGGGGCAACTGCGGAGGGTACTTCATTCTCGATCTGCTCCAGTACTATCGTCCAGGCCGAGTGCTCGACGTCATGGCGGGCAGCGGTACTTGTGCCGATGTATGCAATGAATTGGGTCTCCCCTGCGACACGATGGACATCCGCCACGGCCTGGACGCGGTGAATCCCATGAGCTATGTCGATCTATGTCCGGTGGACTTCGTGTGGATGCATCCACCTTACTGGCGGATGATTCGCTACAACAAGGACGCTCGGTGCCTATCCAACGCCGACAGTCTGGAGTCGTTCCTCGCGCGGATGCAGCAGGTCTTGCGGAATTGCCGGAACGTCCTGGCACCTGGTGGCAAGATTGCCGTGCTGATCGGTGGATACTGTGACGGTGGACGTTACCAGCCATTGCCTCAGCTACTGGTCAGCAAGGCTTTGGAATTCGGACTCTGGCCCGCGTGCACGGAGATCATCCGCCTGCAGCATGGTAATACGTCGTCGCGAAGACGCTATCGCAGCAGCTTCATTCCCGGTTTGCATGACACGTGCCTAATCTTCGAGCGGGACGCGAAACTGCACAATCTTACCAACTGAAAACAGCCTACCTTTGCGGCAGGCGCTCGCTCACGGGCGTCCGCCGAATTGCGTTGTCCTAAATTTAGGACAAGCTCCATTCAGCTAAATAATGGCCTAATCTGCGACCTGCTCGATCGTGATCCGGGTAACTTCCGGCTCCGTTTCAGGCCGACCGGCGCTGCGGGGATCGGATTCCTGTATCCAGCGGATACCGGCGCAACTGAGCCCACCGGCCAATTCCCGCAGATGCCTGCCTTCAATCGTGATAACCAGCTTGGCCATGGCAAACAGGTGCAGTTGCACCACGCCCGCGTGGGGACACGAGACCTCCCGCAGGTCGCTAAACGCAAAAGACCGGGAACTGCCGTTGTGCAGCCGCAACTGAAACATCATCGGCGGCATCGCCCCCATGGGGAGCACCTCCCAAGCCGCGTCGTTGTTCCGGTCATTGGACGCAGGTCCAGGCATACTGCGGATGACTCCCCGGTGGGTGTGCTGATCAAAAGCTCGTGCCACATTGGACATGATTATCGACTCCTACTCAAACTAGGTTGCATCCCCATCCCCTGTCCCATATCCCGCCCAGCGGCGGCCCGGTGTCGGCCGACCGGCTCGTGCGTTTGGACATGGGAGCGAAGATTGTTCCACCACCGCACTATTCGATCTCTGAACGAAAGCGCCCTCTCCTGCTGCAATGCCGTGTGTCTAGTGCGCGCATCACGAGTCTGTGCTACGCAGCGGACCATCTCCGTGGCAGACATCTGCTCGCCGGATCGCTGGATGGCGCTGCGGACTTTGGCCTTGTCATCCACGAACAGGACCACGTCCTCGCGCCCACGTGATACGGTTACGTAAAACTGGCGGGCATTGATCGCAGGTAAGGACTGCGACCCCATGGCTGCTATCGCCACGTCGCGGTCCTTGCCCTGGCTGGCGTGGCTAGTGATGACATACCCCAAATCCACGTGGGCGTAGTCCTTGTCGACAACCCAGTCGTTTTTCAGAATCAGATTGCCTTGCCGATCAAAGCCCTTGATCTCGTCGAGACGTCCGTTGCTGATGCGGCTTTTTTTGTCTTTGGTGGTCCCGCCCAGGCTGAAGCGGACCTTGTCACCAACGGCAAGCTGTAGAGTGTTCTCCGAATACACTTCAAACCGGTCGGTGGCATTCAACGGGAGTGACTTGTGCTCTTGGTTCTGGAGCCCCCGCAGTTCGACTTTGCCGTCCTTGACGCCCATGACTTGGTAACGATCGCCTCGCTTGATCTTACCAGCAGTGTTTTGGTGAAACTGGATGACGAGTTGCTGGTGTTTGTCATAAGTTCGCGGGTCGGCCTTCTCTGCTTCGGTGAGGTTCAGCGACCGGTACTGCGTGAAGCACTTTTGATCCTGGGAGAGTTTGCCTTGCTGCTGCAACTGGGAGCGGATTTCTGATGTCGCTGCCTCTGCCTCGGCGTGCGTAGGCGCCACTACCAGCGATGACTTTCCCTTCTCTATCGCCCCCAAATATGTCTTCGCAAGCTCCGCATGCCGATCGTTGGACGATATCTCCTTGATCTTGCCGAGCGAGTCCAAGAGGTCGAACCCGGCGAGGAGGCCCGACTTGCCCGTGCGCTGGTCGACGATCTCATAGCCCTTGCTGATGAGGTTCACCGCCTGGCGGTACTTGCCGCGTTGACGCTGAATGAGTTCCGTGCGGGCAATTTCCAGGCCCGCTTCCTTCTCCAGCAGCCGCATGGCTTCGCCACGCCGCGGAGATGCGTGCTGCCGCGGGTCGCCGGAAAGCACCACACGGGCATTCTGCTCGCGAGCGATCGTGAACACGGCGTTCATCGACCGGACGTCGACCAGACCCGCTTCATCAACCCAGATCAACTGGTCCTTCAGCTTAGCGTGGAGTTTCGTGTTACGGATCAGGTGCTCCACCGTTTGGGCATTCTTGAATCCCTCGCCTTCCAGGACTTCCTTCGCGCCGGTGCTGGGGGCAAACGTGAACACGTTTTTGCCATTCTTTTCAATGGCTTCGGTGGCTTCCTTCATCAAGGCGGTCTTGCCGGTTCCTGCGCCGCCGATGATCGCCATCACCGTGTCCCGAGATTGCAACACGTACCGGATCGCCGCCTGCTGCTGCTTGTTGAGCCAATCCCGGGAGAACTCGTGCTCGGCGCGGGATATCGACTTGCGCGTACCGCGACCGTCGCGGGCAAAGCGGATCAGATTGCGTTCCGCATCCAGGACGCTACGTGTCGTTACCAATTGCCGCTTGTGGCCTTGAACATCGACCTCACGGCAAATAACGTCCATCTTATCAAGGGCTTGTTCGACGTCCTTGGGATGGAGCGTTAACCCGTGTTCCAGGGCAGTGGCGATGACCTGGTAGCGTTCGACGGTCGATTGCCGGTACAGGTGATGCTCCAGGGCGTATTCGACCGACTTCATCGCCCGTTCGGACTCATGGGCTCGGGCCGCCTCGGTTTCGCCCTGGCTCTTGTCACGAAGGAGCTTGGCAAATGCCTCCCGCTCTTCCGGCGTCAGATGCTCGCGCCATCTGGATTGCAACTCAGCGACTGACTGACCATCATCCTTCTTATCGCGGGTGAGTTTGCCGAGCTGGCCTTTCTTGGTGGGATCGACGATACCGTGCTCGGCCGCGTATTCTTCGATTTGGGTAGTGCGGCGGCTGAACTTCTCGATGATCGATCGCCACACGCCTTTGATCTCCCAGCCACGCTTGAGCCTGCCGCCCTGCAGATAGCGGACATGTTCGACTGAGTATCCCAATTGTTGGAGCTTGCGTGCCAGGCGGGCGTCGAACTTGGCCTGCAGGCTCGGACGTTGTCGGACGATCTCTTCGAGTTCTGCGGCGTAGTGCTTGCCGTTGTCCTCAGTCCAGTTGATGACGAAGGCGTGAACATGTAAATGGGGATCGGGCTGGCCGTCGACCGGTCGCGACGTCTTGTGCAGAAAGTCGGCGTAGATCAGTTTGCCGGTCGCGGTGCGCTGTTTGGAGCTGGCATGTTTGCCTTGGCGGACGCGGCGCTGCATTAACGGTTCCACATCGTGCCGCATCGTTTCATGAACCGCTTCACGGAGGATCTGGAGTACTCGCTCATCGTCCAGGATGGCCCAGGCCAGCG
Organism: Aeoliella sp.; assembly: GCF_965227375.1. Lineage (NCBI taxonomy): Bacteria > Pseudomonadati > Planctomycetota > Planctomycetia > Pirellulales > Lacipirellulaceae > Aeoliella > Aeoliella sp. The sequence continues at coordinate 3,895,973 of NZ_CBDDFX010000002.1, read as the reverse complement.
AGACGCTCTTGGGCACACTGAAGGTGAGGTCCATACCGGGGCGGCGGTCTTTGCGAAGGCGTTGGGTCAGGCGGTCGCCGGTGATCGGGTGTTTGCCTTCCAGCAGGGCGAAGAACTCGTCTTTTGTTACCGCTGATCCCTGCCCTACTCCCAAGATGTCAGCACCCTTGCCGTGCCAGTGGCCCGATATCTCCTGGCCCAGGTAGTAGTCCCCCTGCGTGAGCACTTTTTCAAAGTACTCCTGGGTGCCGGTGATGCTTTGGGACTGAGTGGCTAGCAGCATGACGGAGTATTTAGGCGACGGACTGAATGACGGTGATGGTGGGATGCAGCATGGAGGAATGGAGTGGCATTGGATGATGCAGGGCGAGGCACTGATGGGGTAATAGTAGTAGATGGATGAAGTAAGGGAAGTGAATAATACTGTGTTAGGCTTGTCTCCTAAGCAGTGCTTAGGTGTGGTTCACGCTGCCACGATGGTGGCGCCGATGCAACAACTTGCAGCCGCGGCTACAGATTCATCCACAGGTTGCATCTTTCCGGAATTCCGGTATGTAGAGTTGTGGGTTCCAATCGCAAGTGCCCTACTCCCGACTCAAGAGTTTCACGAGCCAGGACTTGGAACGTTCTTGCTCCAGTTCCTGCTGGACCTTCGCGATCCGTTTATGGGCGAGTTCTCTGAACTTCTGATGCGCCTTCTCCTGGTTCGCGACTTGCGCCTGCAGGGCTTTGAGAGGTTTCTCCCACTCACTCGACGTTTGCGAGCGATCTTCGATCAGCCGCATGGCCCGTTCGTGGCCCTCCTGGGTGCGTTTGAGAACCTCGTGTAGTTCATCGAGTTGTTGTTCCAGCCGCTGACGGAGGCGGACTTCGGAGTCGAGCAGTTGCTGCATATTGCTGGTCAACTGACCAGCGGGCTGACCACCACTGGTCTGCACACCCGCTGTGGATTTGGAGCTGGCTGAGGCCCGTTCGAAGTCTGCAGTGCTGACGTTATAGCAGCGGGCGAGCTCGGACGCGTCGACGACGGGATTTCCGTTGTCGTCCTGCTCGGCCGAGAGCTTGCCTTGCTTGATATGCTTCTTGATCGTGGTGCGGCTCTTGCCGGTGATGCGGTGGGCTTCGGTGATGTTGAATTTCGTGGCGGTCATGGGTGGTCAGTGCTCATCAGTGGATCGAATCTGTGGTCACCGTAGCACGAGTTCAGCGGGGTGCGCAAGGAGAAACGACCGCCCTCCTCCCGGGTGGGGTGTCGTGGAGTGTGCACCAGGTGGTCACCACGGGTGGTCAGGGTTCAGCTTCCCCTGGTCAGCAGTGGCTGTGCATCGGTGGTGGACAATGACCACCAACTGCACACCATAGGTGTCGGCGGAAACGGCTGGAGATCGCGGCGCGGAGGAGGGGTGTTCACTGCCGGGTGGTGAGTAGGGTGGTCAGGCTGATGGGCAGTGACCAGACAGCCTGTGGACAGTTTCTTGTCGAAAGCTGTGCAAGAATCGTGTACAGTGGTTTTCAGCATGGCCGAATCGTGGCCATTGTGTTCTTACCGGGCCGACTATTCTGGCCAGCCCATTGTCTTAACCACACATCAAGGAGGGCGTCACCCCGAAAGAAGCTGCCAACCATGAAAAAACCACCGCGGGAACGGTGGCTTTTTGAAATCTCAGAAGAGCGGGGCTCTCATCTCTTGATGCCTTCACTCTAGCGCTCTTCGACCTGCAATGCAAATCAAAAGTGATTCGGCAAGCACTTATGCACGCCTAATGCAATACTGGCTGTTACCAAGTGGCGGCAAGCTGATGAGGGAACGCTATACGTCGATATGAACCACATTTCTATACCGACTCAATCATTCAGTACCATTCCGATTAGGTCCCCAGAACAGCGGCATAGCGAGGCAGAGGCACAGGCCGCCGCGGTTCAGCAGAAGCTGTTTGACCGAGCAAAGGCGAGGTCTGGCATCGACAAATCCCCGAAACCACGGTTCTACGAGCGGCCAGCCTACAACACGCCCCAGTACTGGCGGGATACAGCCCGAGGCTGGATATCCCACGACGAGCAGCAAGCCGACCTGGCCGATTTCGAGGCGAGGCGGAAGAGGGCGGTCGATTCGAAGTACAACAGGGTTGCTCCACCAGCTCGGCACGAACGTGCCGCCCCGCGGCCCAGCAAGCAGTTTGCCAAGGCGATGGCCACGCAGGCGGCCAGGGACGATCGACTGACGCCGCAGTCGAAGGCACTGTTGCAGGTGCTGGTCGCGCGGACGGGGAGGGGGCGCTCTACTGATACGACGAAGACAACCCTGGGCGTGATTATGAATCGCTGTCCACGGTCCATTCAGCGTTACGTTCAGGAGCTGGTGAAGTTTGGGTACATCCGGACGCAGACGATTAAGAGTCGGCGGACTGGGTTTTTTATCGGTCTGAGGGTTTGGATCATGGACAGTGTTCTGCCGTTTTGGAAGCAGGGTGGTGTCGAGTATAACGCGGACAAGTGGTATTCCTTGGCCGGGAGACGCAGAAATCGAGTGGAGACAGATGTGTCCCCTACAAAGGTTAACAGTCTATTACTTAGTGGTTTGAGTGCGAAAAAGCCGCCTTGGTTTGGGGAGTTTGCCTATGGGTTGGCTTCGCCATAGTATCCGAGACTACTTTAACCCTATCGAACTACCGTAATCTGCTTGGCAGGTGAGCTGGTTGCACCCTTGGTGATTGGGCGATAGGGATGAAGAGATGGTGGAGGGTTTGGTGGTTGAGAGTAGGGGGCTCCATATGTGACATGGTCACGCACTCACCGCACTAGTCTCGTGATGTCGATTTTTCTTGCTTTTGTGGGCGATATCGTAGTATCGTGAACTATGACCACAAGGATCGAAATCTCTGCGGATACTCTTCGCATGATGCAAATGTTTGCGGCTCGGCAGGGGATGCCCGAGACTGCGCTAAAGGAACTGGCGGATGCGGCACTGCAACGGCAATACGGTACACCGACCTTGTTCCAGCACTCGGCAGAAGAGCTCATCGGTATCTTCCGCGAGTTTCGCGGCAAGCTGCGGGATACGACCATCGAGGACATTGTTGCAGATCGACACCGGGGACTGCGGTAGTGCCGCTAGTGCTCGATGCCTCTGCCATCCTACCGCTCGCGCTTCCCAATGAGGACGCCACCTATTCCAATGCAGTTCTCTGTCGCATCGGCATGGATGAACTGGCCTATGTGCCACCGATCTTCTGGGATGAATTGCTAAATGTTCTAGTTCTGGGAGTTAGAAGAGGGCGGATCGATCTCAAAGTGGCGGAAGCCTTTCTGCTGAAGGCCAGTTTCAAGCTGCCGATCATCACCACTTCTCCCCGTAGTCGGCTTGAAGTTCTTCGAATCGCCCACGACTATGGACTCACCAGTTATGATGCGACGTACCTTTCGTTGGCCATCGAGTTGGAAGCAGACATTGCGACTCACGACAAAGCACTCGCAGACGCCGCCAAGAGGGCGGGGCTGGTGAGATACGAACCGGGAGAAAGAAAAGCCACGGCCTAGCGCCTTCCTGCTTCGCTCCTCTCCATCCTTTCCAACTTGGCGAATTCTTCGTCTGCCTCGGGGCTTCCCAGCAGGCGGGTGACTAGGCGGTCGAGTTGAGGATGGCGGCGGAGGACCTTAGCGGGGTGGGGAGGTGTGGTCTTCTTTTCTGACATCATATCGGCTCCTTCGTGGGACTGGTGATCGGACGTTAGAAAACCTCTCGCGAAGCCGCCGGCTATTCGGCCAGAGGCCTTATTCACCGGCCATCCGACCCTGGAGCCGAATGCGAGACGGATTTCTAAGTCCGGCTCGACAACCGTGCCGAGCACTGAAAGGTTAGCGCACTTGGGAGTAGGGAGGCAAGCATTTGTTGCGGGGGCCATTGGAACTCCCGGCTTCATGGCGCTGCGTTCGGCCGGGTGGAGTGAGTAAGAATCCTAGCGAGGCTCTCGAACAGTCGATCACAAAAACACTTGCCATGGTTGTATCGGACGTGCTTCACTTCGATCTGAGATGGCCAAGCGAAAACCGAAGCGAGATATCTATCAAGAGGTTCAGGACAAAATCCTCGCATACCTCGACAAAGGTGTTCCCCCGTGGCGCCATCCCATCATGGGCCGTGGCGGCGCCGGCTATCCTACCAGCATGACAACTGGCAAACGTTACCGCGGCATCAACGTATTTCTTCTGGCACTCACCGCATGGATGGAAGGATTTGGGTCTTCGCATTGGCTGACCTACAGGCAAGCTACGGAGCTTGGTGGCTCGGTAAGAAAGGGCGAGAAGGGGACCGGGGTGATTTTCTGGCGGTGGTTCGAGAAAGAGAACGCTGAGTCAGGCGATGTTGTTCGACTGCCAGTGCTGCGACACTACACGGTATTCAACGCCGAACAGTGTGACGGGATCATTGCCCCGGACCAAGTTGCCGAGGACCAACTAAACGAGTTCACGCCAATCGAGCAGTGCGACCTAGTCCTCGCCGGCTACCAGGATCCACCTACTATTGAAAATCGCGGCAGAGCTGCCTGCTATCTGCCAAGGGAAGATAAAATCAGGATTGCGGAGCCAGCACGCTTCGTATCGACCGAAGACTACTACGCTACTCTCTGGCACGAATGTGTCCATTCCACAGGCTCCGAGAAGCGACTCAATCGGGAAGCGGAGAGTGGCATCGGTGGTCATGTTTTTGGGTCGCCCGAATATGGCAAGGAGGAGCTGGTAGCAGAAATGGGAGCTGCGTTCTTGTGTGCGCACGCCGGAATTAGTCCACCGACTATTGAGAACACGGCTGCTTACATCGATGGTTGGCGGCAGAAAATCAAAGGTGACAAGAAGCTCGTGATCGTCGCCGCAGCAAAAGGACAGGCGGCTGCCGATTATATTCTGGGCGTCAGTTTCAACGAAGCGGCACAGGATGGACGAAGCCCGCAGGATTCGCCGCACACACTCAATTCATCATCGATTGTCTCGCAGCCCACTCCGCTATAGGTAGCGTCATCATTCTGGTTGACAACCCACGGGCGAATCACGTAGCGATGGTGTTCTCGACAACGTAGAACATGGAGCACCCACAATATGTCCAATGATCAATCGGCCTCCAATCGTCCTGTAGCAGAACTCGCGACGGTCTGATGCGAATCGCCATCTTCCGCAACGAACCAAAAGAGGAGGGGGACCGCGTGCGGTTCTCTGGGAAACTAACCCGCTCCTATCAGGACGCGGCAGGCAAGTGGCACGACACGGAGTATCTCTCGGGCGTCGACTACCTGAAGGCGGCCAATTTGATGCAGGAGGCCTACAACACCGAGCGGGAGCTTCGGCAGGCGGAGCAGTCGACTGCGCCGGAGAGCAGTGGCCCGGCCTGAGTTTGATTCCACGCATCCAGGCAGCCTTGGCACATTTGGTTGGACTCTCGACGCCCACTTCGATAGAGCATTTCGAACTTGGCTCGGCCACGGAAACAGCTTCGGCGTTTACGGCCGACTCAGTTACCAAAGGCCCGATAGACGCCCCAGGTCGGTTCGACCTGAGCGCAAAAAAAGGGCTGGGACTTCGGCGCGTCGGACCGAATCGCACTGAGATTGACAGCCACAGTTGCTTTCACCCCAGCCTCGCGTGGAGGGTTCGATTAGATACAATAGTCAGTCATGATCAAGGACGACCCTACGGCAACATATCGAGGCTACCGGCGGCAGGCACTATACGCCCTGTTTCGCTTGTTCGATGATGGTCTACCCGAAGCGTCTGTGATTCAGCCGGAGGGGAACGAAGATCTCGCAGTTTACGATGCCACCGGGTCGCTCGTCGAGATCGTTCAGGTAAAAGACCACAGCGACAACCTCGCTGTGTCGAGCTTCAAGCCGTCATTCTACGAGCGGATCGCCCCTCACTGCGTCCCTGGCTCGCCTACGCTCGTTCGTATCGCATCTTTCGGACCGATTGGTCCTGATCTCCAAAATGCTGTTTCTGGAGACGCCGCCGCACAGACACGAGTCTTGAAGACTCTAACTAAAACTCGGACGCGCGAGCAAAAGCTGGTCGATGGAACAACGAAGACGCATACGATTCCAGGGCTACCGGAAGCTGACGCCAAGAACATCATTAACCATGTCGAACTTGCTCCGGTCGCCGAAGATGTGCTGACAGACGCAGTTGTCAGTGCGCTGTCAAAGACCATCACAGGAGTCGATGCCCAACACGCATTCGATTTTTTGATGTGGTGGCTGCTCACTTCATCTGAAACACAGTTGAGAATCGACAGAACCAAGGCAATCGCCAAGGTTGGACGTATCGGCAAGTTCCTGTCGCAGCGTGCTGCTTACCACGATGAGTGGCACACTTCCATCGTTCCAATCGGTCCCACAGAATACGCTGGCGGCGAAAAGGACGCTCTCGCCAACGAGTACTATCGGGGAGGTCGCGTTCGATTTGACCACATTCATTCGGGCCTCGACGTCCCGCGTGACCGCTTCTTAAAGGAGATTCACACTGCCTTCATTCGTCAAAACGTCGTCGTTGTCCATAGCGCATCCGGCCAAGGAAAGACAACGCTCGCCTACCGATATGCAAAAGAATTCGCCCCCTCAGACTTTCGTCTAGAGGTTCTGACTTCATCGAATCTGAAACACGCACGGCGGCTTGCTCTGGCACTGATCGGCCACGTCGAAGCAGTTGAAGTCCCGACCTTGGTATATCTCGATGTGAGGCCCGGCGACAACTACTGGTCCGAAGTCGTTCGTGAACTCGCGTCTGTCGTCGGAATTCGAGTTCTAGTCACAATCCGCGAGGAGGACTGGACCCGTGCTCGGATAAGTCCTGCCGACTTTTCGTTTGCCGAAGTCCCTCTGTCTTTTGAGAAGCCAGAAGCCGAGCCGATTTACGGTCGCCTGGCAGCATGGGCAGACCAATCACGGCACCTTGATTTCGACGACGCTTGGAATCAGTTCGGCAAGCGAAAGACACTATTCGAGTTCGCGTACTACATCACGCAGGAAGAGTCGCTTGCAGACCGGATATCTTCGCAAATCGAATCACTCCAAGACGCGGTAATCCGTGGCGAAAGGGGTGATGGCGAACTGGAATTGTTACGGCTTGTGGCCATCGCCTCGGCGTATGAGGCACGCTTGGACCTCGCGAATCTTCTTAAGTGCTGCGAACTCGTTTCGCCGCAGCGCACGATCGAACGGTTTAACGACGAGTACTTGATTCGCGTCTCGGAGGATGGATGTCATGTCGAGGGGTTTCATTCGATTCGTAGCGAGATTATCACAAACAAGCTGACCGACCCCGTTGCATGCCCTTGGGCCGAAGCCGCTTCTCGGGCTTTGCCGCTGATCATTGAAGACGACTTGCAGAGCTTTCTGCTCTGTGCGTTCTCTCGAAATCCAGACTCGTCCAAAGCCCTGACTGCTGCCTTGAATGGTCTTCGGCCCAAGACGTGGGTAGGAGTTCATGGCGTAGCAGCATCGCTCATGTGGAATGGGATCAAGGAATACAGTGAGCACAACTCAGAACTCCTCGATGAAGTTGTTCAGAAAGTGAGTTCCGGCTGGTACGCCACCCTCGACTGGGATTTGGGGCAGGTACTCGGCAAGGAGGGTTTTTCGTTGTTCGATAGCCTTGAGCACATTTCGGCCGAAGCTGGCAAGGCGGCTGAGTATGCACGCTCCGTAAAGGCGAAGCAGTCCGACAAGGAGAGTGTCTTCTTCGGTCTGCGTAGCTGGGTGTGTGCGTTTACCGAGCCACCGTCGACTCCCGAAGACATGCAAAACCTCATCGCAATGGGGGAACTTGTGTTTTGGCTTGGGCATTTGCAAATCGACTCTTCACTCTGCGAAGCGATCACCGGAGATGTTATCGACACGGCGCTTAAGGAACTTCCGGTGTACTTACTTGGAGAGTTCATCCGTGGAATCCGCACTTGCGACCCTGAAGCGTATGACGAGTGGCTCACGTCGCATCGCGATAACTTGGTCACCCACTTGCGGACGGAAGCGGCCTTCGCCGAATTGGATGAAACCGACGATGCTGTGGTAGCCCACTACGCAATTGACCTCGATCGACAGTCGACGGCACTTCGCACTCGTGGGAATCGGTCAAGGGCCGCCGAAGCAACCATTCACGATTTGACGATTGAGCGAGTGGAATTGCTAAGCAATCTTTTTGCAGGAAAGAAGCGATACGGTGCAGTTGGTTACGGGCACCGTATGTCTCTTGTTACGCAGTCTTGGGACGAAGCAGAAAAACCAGGCGTTTTATCCGAGAATTTGCACGCGACATGGCCACCGCGATTCAATGCCCTAGCACGCGGCCATGTCGAACGCAGGTTTCGGCCTGATAGTTGGGCAGATTACTTCGGATCACTTCAAGAAATGCGAGAGAATGTGCTCGCTGCAGTAGATGACCTCTGCAAAGCGATCCCTTCGTTGGCGAAGCCACCGCCAGCGGGTGGCGGCGTCCTGCTTCAAAACCCCACCAGATGGGACGAATGCCGCAAGGAACTCAATGCACAGTTCTTGCTCCCAAAGGTGGCCGTCGATGAATGGGGGTTCGTGACCGAATCCTCATCAGGGAACGCCACCGATTCTCGAAGTGAGCGTTTTTCTGGATCACAGCGATTCTCACCGGTGCGGAAAGCAGTAGGCGAATACACAAGAACATTTGGGAATTTCATGTCCCAGGCGCTTGACTGCATGGTCCTTATTCCGCATCTACGAAACGCCGCATCGCAATCGGCCAAGAACAGTCTACTGGCGACCGCGTCGAAATTGGGAATCAGCGAACATTCGATTCGTCTCTCCGTAGTCAATGGCGTTGACGCATGTGCCGCCGTGGACCAACTTCAACGAGCAACGCGAACGGTCTTTGGGGATGCCCAACTCCCCGGTGCAGATTCGGTGTTCTGCGAGCGTGAACGCAGGGCGATTATGACAACAATTACGGCTTGGTGCGTCTTCATCGACGGTTTGCGGACAGACAGGGGCGTGAGATCAAACAAGGGATCACGCCCAAGGAAGAGCAAACCTCGGAAACCAACCGGTGTCGGCGACTTGCTCGTGCAAACGAGAAACCGCTTGAAGAAATCGTTTCAAGCACTCCGCAAAGAGGGGATTGAGGCACGCATCTTGTCCGAGACCGCGCCGTGGGATGGTATGCCCGCTTTATGGATTTCTTGTGACACAAATCACCCCATCACAACGCTGAAAGCCGTGGAGATGATGTGGCATCATTTGGTCAGCGTGTTTGAGCCAGATCGAGACAAGATTGTGAGGGTGAAGGCAGTCGATTTGCTTTGGTCAGCGATTGTTCTCGTTCCTCTTGTCGATGGAAAGAGCTTAGAGCGTCAGGTGATACCACACTTCAAGGCTGTGACTTACACAGAACCACCTGACCTTCAAGAGAGTCCGTGGCGGCTGTTCCCAGAGAACGTCCCAGATGATGTTTGGCCCCGGCTGGGACTGGAGCGCTGGGATGTGCAACGAAGTTGGGAACAATTTGACCGTTTCGCGGCGGCCTACGGCCTGTTGTTTCATCATGTTGATCACATGGCGGATTTTGACCGGCTGCCGGACAATCTAGACGAATTGGGCTCGTCAATACTCCAGTCATATCTCGACCACGAAACAACCCGTGCGCAGCCGATTGTGCAAGAAGTTTTCGACAATTGTGCCGAGGTTCTGGATGCCTTTCCTGAAGTCGACGATGCCGTTATCGAAGGCAGGCCGAACATCTGCCTTTGCATGCAGCTACTTGTCGACATGAGGGACGCAATCATGCCGACAGCGGACTTCCACAAACAGGCCAAGCTATCCATTGGAGAAGCCGTCGATTGGCGAGATCGGCTTTTCGGTGGTATGCAGCAACTTGGTGTGGCACGGTACTTATGGATGGCCGATTCGCTTGGATTTGAGGCGTGGAAAGGTTGATTGCCGGAGACTAATGGTTGCGAAACCGCTTGTCCTTGAGATTGAAGCAGTCATCAATGAAACAACCAGCTCTGGCACCAACCTCGTTCGGATCGACCAACGCGTTGTGTCGCTCGGCAGACGGACCATCATAAATCAAACGACCAAAATGGCGACTGCCCAGCCCACTCAGGAGGGCGTGGCATGTGCTGTCATATGCACATGACGTTCTCGGTCGGTTCGACATGAGCGCACTTAAGTCTCACCACAACTGCCTTCGGCATCTATAGTTGACGCAGGTTTTTGAGCTCCGTCGAACGATGTGAACGACGCGTGTAAGCGGAGGCTTTCAAGGTCGTTCGCTCCTCAATTGTTTCAAACCACCGAACAATCGAGAGCTTCGGTGTGCCTGTAGTCGCTGGCGTCTTGGCGTAGAATGATCTTGAAGCAAATGGAAGGCCTATCCCGAAGGCAAGAAAAGTGCCCGCCGCCGAAGAAACAGAACAAGTCTTTCGCGAATTCGAGCGAGAAGTGCTCGACAAGCACTACGAAACCCTTGCGCTTTGGAGCCGAGATCGTAGCACCGCAGTGTACGCAGCGCTTGCTCAATTCGATTGCTTCGCCATCCTTTCGTTATTCGGGCCTCTGGGGATGAGCGGGGTTGGAGCGACGCAAACCCTAAAGAATTCAGAGCAAGGACTCGCTGAAGCGCTCCGTTGGCTCCACAGCGGCGACCGGCAAATTGACCTCACGCCAACGGATGATCGGATGATCATCGAAGAGGCAGGCGAGTTTTGCCGCTTTGCCGGAAGATATGTGGACATCGCTGATTTCCACAAAATGTACGGCAGAGGTCAGGTCGAGCTCGAGGTAGATGCAGCCGCACGAAGAGTTCGATTTGTCGCTCCAAAAGGAGGGCTTCCAGCAGCCTCAATGATCGGGATGGCTGAGCAAGTGTTTCGGCTTGGGAAGTGGCCCGTCGTATCAGACGCAGCGTCGAAGGCTGAGTTGGGAAGGGAGATATTCAGCCTTCTCAGCGGAATCGAATTTCGATACGAATTCGGTCACATCGCATTGGGTGACGTGTCAGTGGTGAACGACCCGAGAATCAAAGAGCAGTTCGAGTGGGCGATGCCGAAGGAGCCGCTGCCTTTGGACAACGCTGAAGAACTTGTGGGGTTCACGGTCGGCGACTTCGAGACATTCTTCGCCGCACTTCGCCGGTGGAGCTTTTGCTGCACTTTCGGCTTTCTGCTATCGATCACGGAGCGAGGGAAGCAGCAGTGGGAATGTGCACCTACCCAATGCGTCGAGCGGTCGAGATTCTTCCACTCGATGCAATCACTGACCGAGTTGCCGGACGTAGTGCTGGAAGCGATTGTTCAACGACTGACGTATAATCGCAGTGCCAAGTGGCCCGACGTGTATCAGCAGCCTCTCTTCTGCGGCAGAAGTACGGTTACTTGGAGTGCATCCGTCATTCAGAACTCAAAGCAGTTGCGGAACATGCTCAAGTTGATGAGCCGCACGAAAGACCTTCAGAATCACGCCGCAACCCTTATCGGTAGCCGTGAAGGCCGAATGCTTTGGGAGTTGGGCGACCTATTGTCTCGACGGGGCAGAACCGCATACAAACTCACGACATCCATTTCATACGGTGACGACAAGGGTGAAGTAGACCTTCTGGCGTACAACCGCAAGTTTCCTGACGAGTTGCTGATCGTCGAAGGGAAGGCTGTACTCGGAGTTGACGAAATCAATGAAGTCGATGCTGCGACAACGGAGATGCAGGGAGGACAAGGCCAGCTTGCAGACATCAAGAGCATCTTGGCGAGGATGAGCGACGGAGAAAAGGGTGCGCTCTTCAAGTTCGTGAATTGGTCGTTGGTAAGGACGATCTACAGTGTCGTTGTGTCGGCGGACGCAGAGCCAAATAACAAATACGACCACAGCGAGCATCCGGGCATTTCTCTGCAGACAATTATTGTGCGGCTACGAGACAATCACTTCGCCTCACCGCAGAAGTTTTGGCGAGCGTGTAAGGAGCGGAAGTGGATGGACAAGCTCCGAGCGTACACGGAGAAGTTTTCCTCAATCACGGTCGGAGACGTGACGTATGAGTTGCCTGCTCTTGTCGAGCCTGCGGACGACGCCGACGAGCGGCATCGAAAGGACATGGAACGCATGATGCGTCAATTCGAGGAATCGACCTCATCCAAGAAGGGGAACCAGAAACGTCGAAAAAGACGGCGGCGTTAGCTACCTATCGGACGCCGAGCCACGGGCGTTGGGACCTGCCTGTTGATATTGGTCAATGTGTGACAAATGCGTCTCCGCCAATTCTATTGCCTTGCTCGGCCGCGCCCCGCGTAAGTCGATTTGCTTTCCACACGATCACGACACTGTGTAACCCGGTAGCTCTTTCAGGCCCGGGTTCCCCTGGATCATTTCCCTGGCCACTTTGAAGTCGTTCCTTGAGGAGATGACGAACCGAGATGCATACTGCACTTGCAGGGAGTTCTGGTGCTCGACATTCTCCGGCGCGAGCTGGTCGGCTCTGCCGGTACGCATGGCCTCGGCCTGGTCCCGAGCCTCCGGGGCCATGCTGGTGAACAGGACCGCAGCCACCATGTCGCTCACGATGTATAGAGTATACTGCCGGCTGATAGGCAGGTAGATCTCGGCACCGGGGTGTTCGATCATCCGCGCCCGCGGCTCCAAATAGTTGACCATGGCCACCGGGTTGTCTGAGATGTAGAACGGTGTCAAATCCGGGGCACGCTGGAGCATCCACCACCGTTTGGCCAAAACCCTTCCGTTATTGATCGCACGGTGCATCTGGGCCAGCGATGCGTGCTGGAGCTCCTGGTCGGTGAGGTTCGGCGCAACGTCCCCGCCATCGAACCCACGCTCCTCAAGAACGCGCTGGATGCCGTCGTGCAGACTCTTCAGCCGCTGCCGCACGGCCTGGACCCGGTACTGTAGCACGGCGACGAATTGGGCGATGTTGAGTCGGTCCATTTTCGTGAGATGGGCAATGGATTGCCGGTTCATAATCGACGCGATGAGGTTGGCGATTACCGACTCGTGCTCGCTAAGGATGTACTCGAATGTGTGTGGTTCGCCATTGCCATCGACGAAGTCGTAGAACCACGACTCCGCGATCACAGCCCCGGGCTTCGACTCGAAAACGGACTCTATCGCCTTGTCCAAGACGTAGAACTTCCCCTTCGCGTCAGCGAAATGTCTGAGTAAGAACTGCGGGACGCAGTGTTGCCGTTTCGGGTGGTTTTCTTTCAGTGCCATCGCTCATCCTGGGAGTCAACGGTCCGTTGCTGATGGACACTCTCCAGTCCCGCTAGGTTCGCCGCTTGTCCTCGTCCGAATCGCGGGTCTTGCGATGCCGCGCCGCCGCATCCCACTCCATCGCCAAAGACACCAGCGCATGAGGCAAAACCTTCTTATACGCTGAGCGAAGCCGACTTGGCTAGTCAGCGTCGAAGCGTCGGTGCAGCCGAACCCTGTCAAGAGGATCCGTGGATGACAACGCTGAGTCGGCCACGATTGTTCGACAACTCGCCTCGGTCCGACAGAGCGAAGCAGGTTGCGGAACCGTCGAAGCGCGCCAAGGAGGGCGTGGCATTTGTCTCCATTTGCACATGACGCTTTCGGTCGGTTCGTCCTGAGCCACGATCTCAAACCTTGAAATGCCGCTGGCGCTACCAAATTGACTACGTTTTTGCCCAAATCGGAGAGCGGTCGGTGTAAAGGAGCGCTGCAGCGAACGAATCCTTGTATCTCCGCGAAGTCGATGCAACCGATCGCTGGAAGAATTCCAACGAACTTGCAGAGGTCGTCGACTTCAACTCACAGAGTCTGCAATCCGGCACAATCCACTAGCAACGTAACGATGGCCTAGCATTCGGAAGATTGCTGTGTCGTCAGATATCCCGGCGGCAATGACAATCGGTATTGCGGCTACTAATGTGTGATCGAATTGATGCCCCTCGATTGGGCCTGCATCTTAGATATCGCGTCGCCAAGCGTGGCGTTCTACGGTTCGCTATCCAGCGCAGGAGAAATAATCCTCCGCTGGAAAATGCAACTTTTCGGAATCCCCCAGGCCATCACATTGCTGCAGAGGATTGTTGTATACTTACCTGAAACTGCTTGTATAGTTGGGCACTTTCTGACTGGTGTATTGTGCTCTGCAGAATAGGCGTGCGTACGCAGCCAAATACATACGGCTGGGTGCTCCATAAATGCGGGATTGTGGCGAAGCCCAGGAAGTCTTTGTATGAGTCGTTCTAGCAACGTTACTGCACATATAGAGGACTGCCTACGGCGTGTCGACGAGGGAGATGAAGCTGCAATCACTGAACTCGTTGATTGTGCTTATGAGCGACTTGTGTCAGTCACCGAAGCGATCGTTGGCAAGATGGTTTCGGTAGATCGTGGGCTGCGGGCTAGTGATGTTTTTCAAGAAGCTTATTTGCGATTGAGTTCTGCTCTTAGAAAGGAGAATGTTCAGCCTCGAACTGTTGGCGAATTCATGGGATTGGCTTCTAGGCACATACGATTTCAAGTCTTGGATATGCTTCGCTCGACAAGAAAAAACCAGGCAGAGCAACTTGAAGACCCTACTTCTAATGCGAAAGAGAATCAGGCCGAAATGTGGCTGAGCTTTTTTGAGGCATTTGATGCACTGCCTGAAGAAGAGCGGAAGGTTGCGGATCTACTATGGACTTGGGTTGAAGGAAAAAATGGCCCGGCAGTTCCTAATATGACCCAATATGAAGCTGCCGAGGTTCTAGGCATTAGTCGAGATAGAGTCAAAGATCTTTGGCGCAACGCCAGAATCAAGATTTCTAGGAAGTGCAGAGCATTTGGCCCTGGTCTAGAATAAGAACGAACACGGTTTGCAGTGGTGCTGTTTGATCAAGACCTTTGAGTGGCGTGTATGCTCGGCGCCGTCAATTTTGACAAGAAGAAATTACAGAGAATTCTCTTCGATTTCTTCCCCAAACGGTCGCCTTGCGACGCTGATTGAAGGTTGATCGCAGGCTGACCTTTGGGGGCCAAAGCCTGTTCGGCTGTTTTTTTAGATTGAACCGCTGGTCCCAGTCGTCTAATTGGCATGACAACTCGCATTTAGATGCCGGTTATGCAGGTTCGAACCCTGTCTGGGTACCACCCTTGCGCTCCGGTCGTTTAGTGGTAAGACATTCCGGTTCTTGAATCGGATTTCGAGGGTTCGATTCCCTCCCGGAGCACTGTATGCTAGAAGGTACTCTTGCTGCTTTGAAACGTTTGGAGTTTCTTGTTCTCATCGGTGGTTGGGTCCGACAGCCAAGAGTTATCAAAGCGGGCGAGTATGTCCCTCGATATCGGCGCGATGCCCTCCCTAGTGTGCCAACAAAGGTGGCGGAGACATCTCACATCAATGGGGAGGTAGAAGTTACCGTGGTACTAATCGATGTGAAAGCAGCCAAGTTGCTATTGCAGCCATGCAAGTCGCCACTCTTGCTGGATTCATTGATCGAAGTCGTTCACAATCTTGCACTTCGGGAGTGCTTCGGCCAGCCTGGAAACACCTTCAGCGGTGACATTGGTCCCCCGAAGGTCAAGATTTCGCAGTAGCTTGAGGCTGTGCAGCTTCGCTAGGGCCGCGTCGGAAATCAGATTTTTTTCCAAGTTTAGCCTTTTCAATAGCCTGAGCTTGCCGATTTCGGCGGGCAAGTCAGTTAGCCTATTGCCGCTGAGATATAGCTGATTGAGCTTCCGCAGCTGCCCAAGCTCTGGTGGCAGAGAGCCTAATTGGTTGTCGCCTAAAGTAATACGCCGGAGTTCTGTCAATTCTCCGATCGCGGGCGGCAGGTTGGTCAGCTGGTTGTTCGATACCGTCAGATCTCTCAGACTGGTGAGGCCACTAGTCTCCGTTGGTAGGCTGCTAATTTGATTGTTCTGGGCCGTTAGTGTCTCCATCGACTTTGAGTTTCCGATTTCGGATGGCAATGCTGACAGCGAGTTGTCGTGAAGGAACAAGGTTTTCAATTTCGATAGCTTGCCTGCCTCTCCGCTTAAGCTCTTGAAGCCAATCTTTGGGAAAGCAAGACTCTCTAAACTCGAGAGTTCGAAGACGCCGACAGGCAGAGTCTTAAGCGGATTTACAAACAGCGTCAGATTCCTCAGCGAAGTAAGCTGCTTGACCTCACCAGGCAGAGAAGTAAGTGAGATAGAACCGACGTCAAGTGTTCGTAGATTACGAAGGGAACCTACTTCGGATGGCAACTTCTCAAGTTGGTTGCCAGCCAGATAAAGCTCCTTGAGATCTTGCAGCTGACCGATTTCGGGTGTCAAACTCTTCAGACGATTTCCGCGAAGGTTGAGACGAGCAAGTGACTCAAGATTGCCGATCTCGCTCGGTATCACCGCAAGCCCTGCATAGGTGATCTCCAATTCCTTGAGCTGCGTCAACTCGCCGATTTCACTGGGAAGATCAGTGGGCGACCGATCGCCTCGATGCGCAAGAACCTTACACCCACTAGTTGCACAAGCTTCCAAGAGTTGAAGTAGGGAAGTTGTGCCATCTTGATCGAACTTACTTTGCGCTAGCGTAAAAAAGGCTGCATCGTTATGGCCAGAACTAAGGCAAGCGTACAGCGCACGATTGCATGCTGCTGCTTACGCATTTGAATTCCTTTCGCACAACATAGAGTATTCGCCATCTTGATATCACCTATTTCAATTCACATCCTAGGGTGAGTAGTCCCAGCACACAATTCCCCTCGCTGCACCAGCGGCTACAGTCTTGTCGCGGTCAGTAAATCGCACAAACCAATAGGGAGTGCTGGGGTTGTCACGGTCCTGTAGAGTTGCATAGTGGGTTCCTGTTTCTGCGTCCCAAAGCATGACGCGACCGAATTCTCCGGCGGTCGCGACTCTATGGTTATCTCCAGCAAATGCGATGTCCGTGATAACATGAGTTGGCATGCCAATCAGGGCAGTTGCTGTCCACGTTTCGGTTTCGATTATTTGGGCAACCTCTTTCGTCTTAAAAAGCAGCGCAGCCAACGAGCCGTCGGGACTATAGTGAATCCTCTCAATTCCGCCGTATCGCCTCCACGTATTCCGTTCAATGCTTAGATCATCTTGGCCGGTGCCTGTTGGTTGCCATACATGCAGCTGGTCGCTAGCGGGACTTTGAGGAACCATGACGAGTTGATTTGAATTCGGGGGATACGACAGTAGTTTTGCAGTCCTGTGTTCGCTTTGCCCTAATGCTAATCCTGAACGCTGGCTCTGTGGTCTTCCCGCATCGTCGCCATTCACATTGAGTAGTGCCATACCGTGAGCGTTTGGAAGGCAAGCCAAGAGTCGGCCTGAAATGGGGTGAAACGCTATGGGGCCTGCCAGAGCTTCGTGAGTTGACCTCTCACGGGATTGCAAATCGATGACTTCGATTCGATGCCCTGTGCCAGAAGAGCTAGGTGATGCGGTATTTGTCAGGGCAACTGCCGCTAAATTGCCTTCGGAGTTGATGGCGAGATCGGATGGGGCGATTCGAACTTCGCTCTGCTCACTCTTTGGAAAAGTCGATTTAGGAGCCAAATTCTCGAATAGTTTGTGGCCCGAATCGGTATCCCAAACTTCGAGTGTATCGTCTCGCCGCTGAAGCAGCAGGATCTTCCCGTCACGATTCCTCTTTATAGAAGAGATGTCTTCGAGAGAAGGCCACTCTTCTTCAGTCAAGATGAGGCCGGGGCCTTCGTCAAGAATGTATTTCTTCGCAACCAGAATCCCTTGTTCCGCAACGAAGCTATCAGCCAACTCTTGCGGCAGGTCGTGAGATCGTCCGGTCCACACAAGCCCTCTGCTATTCGGCAAGAACTGAAGATTTTCAAGCTCCGATACTTCACTGGCGAAGATACCTAAGGGCTGGCCATGAGGCACTGACCATAGGCGAATGCCTGTATCAATGTGTGCCGTCGCCATCAACGAGCCATCTTCACTGATCGCTGCAGTAACTATCGGTGACTCTGAAGAAATTACAACGGTAGGTAGTTTCCTATGCTCGGGGCCAGTGAAAGTGATGCCATAGTTCTGAATGCGTGTGAGAACGCCTGTTGATTGAAGTTGTGGACCTAACGTGCCGGAGACAGCAGATAGATTTCCAATCTGGAATCTCTGTCTTGGCGCGTCAGGCTTTGTGCCGTCCTCCTCTTCAGGTTGCACTTCTGTCCACGAATCCAGCTCCCATGATCTCCTGATTTCTTGGTTCCTTTGAGGGGAGTCTAACGCCGGCTTGAGACTGGAATCTTTCCAATGTGTGGAAACGCTGCCCGGAAGATAGACAAGATCCAGTCCGCGCGACTCCCCTGAAAAAGCAAGGGAATCGACTTCGAATGCTTCGATCTGCTCACTTGCAATCAGTCGTGTGTCTTCAAGATCGAAAACGAGCAGCTTGGCTTTCGGGGCAGAGACTAAATCCGTCATTACCGCTGCAAGTCGCGAACCATCCTCCGTGATCGCCATGGATAAGGGATACGAGACGGAAGAACCCGTTGGGATGCTAACCGATTCGGCGAGTCTGCAAGCTGCCTTCAATCGATACCACTCGATGCCGCGAAGATTCTCACGTGTCGATTCGAGAACTCGATTTGCACCTTCCATGTCAAGTTCTCGGCGTAGTTTCTCAGCAAGTGCGATCTGAGAAGTGTAACGCGGACGCTGTAGTTCGAGATTCTGCGCTCTTAACTGTTCCGTCGCAACAGCCAGCTCTTGGTTCGCCGCAACTTCTCGACGTCGGGACATGTCAAGAAGCGCCGCAGCAATCGAGGTGCAGATGAAGGTGATGATAATCGCCCCAGCAAGATTGGTTACCAAAGTCCGGTGGCGGCTAACCCAGCGGTGGGCACGGTCTTGCCATGGTTCCTTATACGCCGCAACGGGATCACCATCCAGCCAGCAGTTTACCTCTAAAGCTAGATGCCGAGCACTTGGATAGCGGTCCGCAGGCTCCTTGCTTGTGGCCTTTCGGCAAATGGCTGCTAGTGCCGGGGGCACTTTCGTTGCAACTTGGCAAGGATCGTCGATCTGAGCAGCACGGACTTTGGCAAGAGTTTGGGAGATAGATTCCCCTGCGTAAGGCGGCGCTCCGGTAAGGATATGATAGAGAGTAGCGCCCAGACTGAAGATATCGCATTCCTTGCCAATTCGCCCTCCCTCGGTAGCCTGCTCTGGACTCATATAGTCTAGCGTCCCACGGTGGTTTCCTTCGTGCGACCAATCTGCTTCTAATCGTTGGGGTGTTTCAACTTTGTTTCCGCAAGCAGAAAGATCCTCTGGACTCTGCTTTGAGAGTGACCTTGCTAGCCCCCAGTCAGCGACGAAAACTTCTTCGTGGTGTCCCAGCAAGATGTTCTGCGGTTTGATGTCTCGATGAATCACCTTTCGACTGTGGGCAAAGTCGATGGTGTGACACGCTGTGACAAACTTCTTTAAAAGCTCGCGCAGAACGGAATTCCGTTTCTGATCGTCTTCGAGTTGATGCAACATTTCTATGTCAGTTGCCAATGTTCGCTCGTCACGAATATAACGCATTGCATAGTAAGGTTGTCCTTTCTCGTCACGCCCGAAACCGTACACAGGCATCACACCAGGATGTTCCAGATTACCGGTGATGTGGGCTTCTTGCGCTAGGCGCTCCTGAGATTCTGGTCGCCAAAGCCAGTGTTGTTTGAGGAATTTTACCGCAACCTCACGATCAAGAGTCTTGTCGCGGGCACGAATTACACGTCCCTGGCCACCTTCCCCGATGGATTCGATTCCCTCCAAATTCGCTGCACTAAAAAACTTGGCATCATCTTCCTTGGGAATTTCAACAATCGAATCGCCCGCAGTCACCTTTGGAAAGGCTTTGAGGCAATCTATCGATTCAGCCAAGCATTGGCGTGCAGCTTCGGAGCCTTCCGGCATGAGTTCCATGGGGGACAGTTCCTGGCCATCACTTTCCCATGCCTCTTCCCAACGAGCCAAATAGGCCTGGAGCTCGTTCTCGGAGAGGATCCCGGACTTGGGCGAATGATCTGATTGAGACTCTGGCATGGCAGGGTATCCAATCGTCTTTCCGATGGTAGACTCACCCAGAATGGGTACCAATAATATAGCGTAGGTACCTTTCACCTGGGGGAGAGTTATTTGCAAGAGATTTTCTCGCCCCCACCTTAGGGAAAGCTCCGCTTCAAGGGTGTGACATCTACGACGATATTGATTTCGCAGGTGATCTACGACAAACGAACGCATTCAATGAGAATTTCATGAAAATCTCCCAACACCCGTGCATTCACGCTGGAATCCTTTTGCATCTGATAATGGCAGTTCCAATCTCCACCACACTGGGAGATGAAATTGTTCAGCAGAGGGTGGAGGGCTCTCACTCGCTATTCCCTGAGGAAGCAGCCATCCCTAGTGGCGCGCGACAGATACTCAGCGACTTGGATGGCATCAGCAATATTCAGCTTGGCAGAGACGGAACGCGGCTCCTGGTCGAATTTAGCAAGCGGATCATAGTTGGCAATGGAGACACTGCTGGAGTCACAGTACAAGGCAAGGACGGTAATAGGTATCGACTTTCTACTGCAGGCGCGATTTATGATCGGAAATCACAGATGCTACTCAGTAGCATTGATGAGGATCTGACCCACTGCCAACAGTTTGAAATGCACGAAGACCTCGTCGCCGTGACCATGTTCACTCCCCAACTTGCCGAGAAGAAATCGAAACCGGAGGAAATGGCAGCGAAGCTCCAACCCCAATCAGTTTCCAGTCCTCAAGGTCCACAAGGCACCTACGATATAAGGCTCTATGACACATCGCGCAAAGACTGGAGGTGGATTGCAGGTATTTCGCAATCCGGTTACGAGAAGATCGCTTTTTCGAAGGATGGCCAAACTGTATTGTCTACGGAGTTTCAGAGGAATTCTCTCGTCTTCAAGACATGGGATTCGAAGACAGGAGAACTATTGCGCACCGTGGATGGACCGCAACTCTCATCTTCCGACTCGCATAACGACTTCGAGTCTCAGGTCCTTGAAAACCTTGGGTTCGAGAACAAAACGAATCTTTCGACCCAGGACATCAAACTGTGCATCAGCGATGATGTTTCCTTGGCCGCATACTGGTTTGAAGAGATGCCAGTGAAGATCTGCGATGTGGAAACGGGAAGAGTGATTCGCTCGATTGATTTGGGGCAGCATGTCGAGCAAGTTGCTTTCAGCCCTACAGGGAAACAACTTGCCCTTGCTGTTCATGCTACACCAAAGTCAGTGGTTTCAGTCTGGGATGTCAAATCGGGCGAGCGAGTGCTTTCGATCGTCGATCTTGCTTATCGACTGGGATTCAGCCCCGACGGAACGAAGCTATGGACATCGGATGTATTGGACAAATCGGTGTATCTTCAGCGTCAGGAAACGAGAGGCAGAAACCCCTTAGAGAATTCGGGAGGTGCGGAAGCTTCCTATAACGTATCAGTTTGGGACTGTTCGAATGGTAAGCGAGTGCGGAAGATCGAGACGGGGTTGTTTCGGACCGGTGTCGTTGCGTTTCTCTCTGAGTCTGAACTCATGACTACAGGTACATTGGGTAATTTGTCCCGGATCTATGTGTGGGACTTGAAGTCCGATGCAGTTCCTTAAAACGTATCTGATCTCCGGTCGAAACTAAGCAGATTCCCAACTAGAGTTTGATGATGGTAGACAAATCGCAAGGTAAATCACGCGTCGTAAAGAGATCTATTTTCGGCACTATCGTCGTTTTGCTGGCACTTTCTTGGCTTCGCTTCACTTGGGATGAAGGCTACCCGGCGCTGGTGCAACTGCTGGGGAAGCCTGGTGGCCAGTTAGTGCCAGACCTTAACAAATCTCTTTTTCATGAGTACTACAGAGTAAGATATGCGACTGCCATGCGGCTTGTCGAACTCCAGGAATGCGGGATCGGAAGCTTGCCAGCAATGCAGGAGCGTCTGAGGCAAGGTGACGAGGGAGATATCGTTTGGCTAAACACGCTTGCCGCGACCTCCATGGGAACTGAAGCGATCGACTATCTCGCACTCGCCTGCGTACACGAGAGCCAGGAGGTCCGTCGGCTTGCCCAACGTTCCTTCGCCATGCTGCCTGCCGATGTTCAAGCTGCCGCTATGCTTCCCCTTACAAAGTTGACCGCTGGAGAACACGAACCCTTCTCAGGCGAAGGGAGATTAGCAATTCGCTGGATAGGCAGTCTTGGCGAAAACACAAACTATCCCAGCAGCACGCTTCCCCGTGGATTTAAGTCTCCGTCAGTTCTTGAGATGGGAATCTCTGCTTTGAATTCAGACCTGGACTCGAACCTGGCCCGTGATATCGCCAAAGAGCTCATCGAGTTATTGAACTCCGACAATTCGGAATACGCTAAACAGACTTTGTTCTTCCTCGGAGAACCTGCAGTGGAGCCACTTTCAAATTGGCTCGATGTGCAGAGTTCTGAGTCCGTCGACAGTAGTAGCGTTCGATTGCACGTCTATGAGATTCTGGGTTTGCTAGGATCTTACGTCGATCTATCTGACGAATCGAAGCAACAGGCTCAATCCGCTTTAAAGAATGCTGCGGCGCATGAGAATCCGGCAAATTTGGACGAACTTGTCGAAGCGTTGATGAAACTCGATCCGAATCCGGAGGCAACCATCCCTCTCATCGAAACAATTCGGGCCCGAGTTGCATCCAGATTCGCACGGGGATTCTACTCAAATGACTGGTGCGAAGAAGCACTCATGAGACTGAGAAAACCCGAGTTAGACAAGCTCAACTTCGCGATTGAGAAAACAGACGACTCCGCTTGGAAGTTGGTGAGATCGGCAGCGCTGCTAGATCCTGGCACTCCTGAGGCGCGCGAGCTCTTGCGTACCGCTCTGTCCCATCCCTCACATCTGGTGCGTGTCGAAGCAGCGCGATCACTTTTTCTACTGGGTGGATCAGCGACGGAATCAGTGCCGATCCTCGTAGAAGCTCTTAATTCCGAGGAAATGGGGGCGTCAGGCCTACAGGGCCCTTCGCTCTCTGGGCAGGCGGCTCAGTACCTTGGAGAAATTGGTCCCGCTGCAAAGGAAGCAGTACCAGCACTGATCAACCGATTACAGCGTAATCTAAACCGAGACGAGGAGGACCTTTTAATCAATGCCCTGACAAAGATCGCGCCAGACTCGGAGCAAGTAGCAGCGGTGATTCAGCGCGCGTGGGAGCAGACAATTTCGAGAGAGTTGATGCGCACATGTGAAGCGGCGCTCGAGAGAATGCGGACTGTCGGCGCAACAATGGAACCTAGTGATGCACTTCAGCTGCTCAAAGATCCTGATTCGAGATACGCTAGACGATGGATTGCGCTTCGCACCTTAGCCGAGCATTCCGAAGACGTAGCGATTCCGCTGGCAGAAATGCTCACTCGCGGACAGGCAGTCGATCCATACGAAACTAAGCTACTGTTTCATCAACTTGGGCGTGCACGACTTGCTGCCATCCCCACCATAATTGAGTCAGCACTTGGTGACTCGCAACCCACCACCCTTGGCAGTATCGACCTACTGGTTGAGCTTGGGCCAGAGGCGAAGGAGGCCGTCCCGGCTCTGCTGTCTCTCATGGAAGAAGAAGACGAATCTGTACGAATAGAAGCGGAAACGGCATTGATGTCAGTTTCACCTCAGGCCTATGCGTTGCAATTCCGTGACTCGGGTCGCTATGCAATCATTTTGGGAGGCGGCATCTGCTTCTGCATTGCCCTAGCCTTCTTCGTTCGAAGTCGACTCAATCTGGCTAAAGATAGGCCTGTCGAGAAATCGGTTTACAGCTGATTGCCAGGCATTCCCCTCTCATGGGGTCTCAATGCAGCGATGCTATTAGCCTGCCCGGGCCTTCTGAGCCCCATAGCTAGAAATCGATCGTAGCATAGTGCAATCGGGCGTATCGCAATCTAAGTCTTTGTGGCGTTTCTGCTACGAATTCTCCCCCCAAGGTCTTTGTCTCTCTCGCTCAGAGTACAAACGAAGCCGAGGGGAGCAACGCATTCCAGTCTTTTGCTTTCGACTGAGCCTATTCGGAGAAAGAAATGAAACCTTCAGTTTATCTTCTGTTCTTCTTCGTTGTGACGAGGGCAGCATCCTCTTGCCAAGCTGAGCCCATCCCGCTTCCTCCCGAGAAAGTCTATGAATACTCGGACGCGGTCGTAGAAGTAGACGTTTTGAGCCTCAAATGCACAGGCAAGCGAGGACTACAAGACGAGTTAGTCTACTCTGTTTGCCTACGCGTGCGCACAGTCATCAAGGGGCAACTGAGGGTTTGCCATCGTATGGTCTGGGAAATGTCAGACTACCAGCCACCTCCTGGTGAGCATGGGGGAGGGATCTTCTACCCAGGAGAACGACATCGACTT
This sequence comes from Aeoliella sp., assembly GCF_965227375.1. Lineage (NCBI taxonomy): Bacteria > Pseudomonadati > Planctomycetota > Planctomycetia > Pirellulales > Lacipirellulaceae > Aeoliella > Aeoliella sp. The sequence goes on along the minus strand of NZ_CBDDFX010000002.1, from coordinate 3,871,590 downwards.
TATCTCAAGCGTCTCTCAGACGGAACGTACAATACTTGGGGGCATAATTGTGTGGAGACTATTATTGAAGTACCCGAGATGTGTCGGAGACTCCCACGCGCAGCGGGCTCGCCGAAGAGGGCGCAGCCGTCTGCAGGCGCCCCTTGACGCGGACGCGACGGGCGCCAGGGTCATCGGATTTTAATCTGCAAGAAAGAGGAGAGAAACAACGTCCCGGTGCAAGAAACGTAGAAGGAATCGGTTGAGACGTTTGAAACATGGCGTCAGCCGCTCGCCTACTCCTCGGAGTGTCGGCTCAAATACTCTACGGAGGCTTGGATCAAGATCGCGGTCACGGTGCGATTGCCCCCTTCGCGGATCGCCTGCATCTTGAGCCGATCCCTCGGCGTCGGCCAGCACAACGCGTTGGCCAGAGAGTTTGAGGGCGTGAGCGAGGTTTGTGGCAAGGGTTGTCTTCCCGCTGCCACCCCTTCTGATTGAGAATAGCGATGGTCTGTGGCATGTGCCTCCGATGAGTATCTACTCACGAGTAGTAGCACGCGCGGTTGCGCAACAGCAATCGATGCTTTAGACTTGTCCACAGGAGACTTCAACGCACGACGGGGGCGGAAAGTTGAGACGCATGAGTGATTTGGTACGCAGGGCCACGTCGTTCGCCGAGCGAGCGCACGAGTCCATCGATCAACGACGCAAGTACACCAACGAGCCTTACATCGTCCACCCGCACAACGTGGCGATGCTTGTCGAGAGCGTCACCGACTGTGAAGTGACGATCGCCGCCGCCTGGCTCCACGACGTGGTAGAGGACACGCCGATCGGGATCGGCGAGGTTCAAGCCGCGTTCGGCAAGGAGGTTGCTCGGCTCGTTGCGGACCTCACCGACATCGCCAAACCAGAAGACGGCAACCGCAAGGCGCGCAAGGCGATCGACCGTCGGCATACGGCCGAGGCCGATCCTCGCGCCAAGACGGTCAAACTCGCCGACATCATCGACAACCTATCGCAGTTCCAGCGCATCAAGCCGGGTTTTGCGCCGGTGTTTCTTGAAGAATGCGAATCGCTGCTGGCGGTGCTCACCGAGGGGAGTCCGGTTCTTTACGAGCAAGCGGAGACAACCATCGGTGAAGCACGAGTACTCCTGCAAAAAGGTCTCCTAGGTCCGAGCAAGCGCGACCAATAGCTTTCGATGTTTCATTGGGATTACTGGAGCAGGTCAATGCCGCACAAATCGACCCCGTACTTGCCGATAAAACGCGAGGCGACGTTGCGACCGTTCTCCACTTCCTCCCTTCCGATTTTGCTCGCGTGATGAATGACGCTGTCGCGTTCGCGGATCAGGCGGCTGAGTTGGTCGCGATAGGATAGCGTTGCAGACGGCTCAATGACATTGATCGCAATTAGTGCGTGCTGCAACGAACGAAGCGCCTCACGTGGTCCAAGCGTCTCATCGCCCTTGTCGCGATAGAGGGATACTCCGAGTTCCGGGTTGCGCTCGAATAGGCCGTACAGGAACATTTCTACGGAGTGAACCAGGGCGATCGTTGCTAGTCGAAGATTATTCTTGCCATCAGCCAAACAGCAGCAATGTCGAACGACTCGACCTTGAACCTCGGCAGAGCCTGTTGTGCGACTAGCGAGCTACCATGCCAAATTGGATCGCAGAATGCAATGCATTTGCTAACTGGGTTTCCAGAAGCAATCACTCGTTCGTCGTCGTTCATCGTGCAGACCGATTCATTTTCGCTGAGCACATGATCCACGATACCTTTCCCAAAGACCTCGGTTTCAGGGAAATTCTTAAGAATCTTTGCCATTTCCTTCCCCCCGGAAACGATAGCTTTCGCTAACTGAGTGTAATGTGAACTCCATCTTCCCAGATACAGCTCCCTTTTTAGGAAAGGATCGACTATGAAACGCCTGGTGACAAAGAATGCCCTGTTGCTAGCATTTGCTTTTTCCGCAATGACAAGCGATGCAGATGAGATTAGTTCTGCCGAGTCGAAGAGCCAAAGGCGTTCCAAGCAGAGCGGCACGATCAATGTTCTTGATACTGTGACCTACAAAAACGACTCATTCGGCGCCTATTCAAGTGCACTTGACAAAGGCATGTATACGGCGATCCTCTTCAATTCGGGAAATCTTGATATCTTTTCTAAGAGACTTTTGGAGAACTTGCGTGCTCCTGAACTGGCCAAGTATGGTAGTCGCCTTATTGTTTCGTTTACGGATGCCGATTTTGACAAGGGTGCCGAGCAGCTTGTTGAAGCGCTTGGTGTGGTGAGATACCCTACGCTTGTGGTGCTGAAAACCAACAGCAATAAACTCCACATTGCTGGCCGTATCGAGGGTGAGGTTCCTGTTGCTGAAATCGACCGAGTGTTTCGCAATGCAACTAAAGAGCCGATCGAAAGGGAGGTATTTCAAACTCCGAATCCAGCAGATAAAGAAGTAGGTGCTCATTCGGATGATTCTGAATTCGAACTGTATGATCAACGGCCTCTTGAGCTTGGCCCCGCTGTAATCGATGTGCAGGTTTTTCGCAATCGTTCCTTCGAGGCCTACAAACAGGCTCTCCAGGATGGCAAGCACACGGCAATATTGTTCCATGCCGGCGGTGAAGACCTTTTCACGCCGAAAATGGTCAACAGCCTCCAATCCCCACTCCTGGCAAAGTACTCGAATCGCCTCATTGTGTCGGTTACTAACGAAAAGGTCGACGAAGGAGGAAAAAAACTTGCGGACGCCTTCAAGGTTGTCCGCTATCCTACTCTCGTTGTGTTAAACACGAATCGAGAGAATCTGCATGTTGTCGGCCGTATTGAAGGAGTCATACCGGTCAAAGAAATCGATCGAGTCCTGAGTAAGTCGATGAAGATAAAGCGGAGCGGATAGTACAAGCAATCGGGTGCATTCCAATTGAGAAGAGTTACTGGGTGGGCGAAGAGTGGACTCCATGGAATGAAGATCGTGAGGAAGAAGTGGATGAATCTTACCCTTATTTATGCCCTGAAGGGCGTGGAGATCTTGCGTCTCACTATGCCGGTGTTCACTATCAGCTACTTGCAGGGCGATTCGACATGCGCGCATCGGTGATCACCTTCTCCTTTGGAAACATCAACCATGCGATCATTACTCTACGAGGTGGTATCAGTTTGAGTTATCCAGAGCAGCCTAGTCGAAAGCCAATTCGGATGTGACATCAGACTGAGTCGACGCAGCCCGCAGAAGGCAACACTGAGGTCTGAATCTGTTTTAGAGAATGTAATGCTCTATAATCCAGTCGCGAGCTTCAGCGCTTCTATCGGGCAAAAGGACGTCGTGCAGTTTGAGTTTTGTCTTCCAGCGGGCGGTTGGACCACCCGCTGGCCCGAGGGCTCCGCTCAAATTGACGGCGGTGAGGATGACCTCTGCAGCTTGAGGATCAACTTGAGGACACCGAATCTTCCACTATCAAAGCTGCTTTCTGCTTGCTTCCAAGTGCATAATGAGGGCGTGTCCTTTGCGCGCTAGCGGACGCCGACCGAATTACGCCGGGCCGACACGTCGCAGCAGCCGAGGCGTTTACGTCCGACGCGGGTTTAATGGATGGGGCATACGTCGGTTCTGAGAGAATGTTTCGCGGTCCAAGGTATCGCCCGAGCTCCTCCGCGGGCTGTAAGCAACTCTCGATTCACGTTAGAATTTCTAGCACTAAGTCTGATAGGCCATTCCCAACGGTGGTTCTCGACGGGGCTGAGTTTTTCATGCGTTTTGGCAAAGATGGGCCAGCCATCCCCGACGACCTGCTGAATGCACGCGACGAAGGTCGTGTAGTTTTCTTTTGTGGTGCAGGCGTTTCGCGGGCACGAGCTGGCTTGCCTGACTTTTTCGGCCTTGCTGAAGATGTGATACGCGATCTCGGAGTCGGCCAAGAGAGCGACGCGCGGAAGGTACTAGAAAAGGCACGTGAAGTTGGCGAGCAATTGAGTGTAACGGGGTTGATTTCGGCGGATCGCATATTCGGTCTTCTGGAGCGGGACTTTTCGGTAGCGGATATCCAGCGTGCGGTGGCCAAAGCGTTGACCAAGCCCGATGTTGACGTATCAGCTCATGATACGTTGCTACGCCTATCCACTACGCGCGATTCGCAGACACTGCTGGTGACCACCAACTTCGACAGGCTATTTGAAGCGTGTAATTCGAAGGCGAAGATTCATCAGCCTCCACGCTTGCCCCATCTCTCCCGATACGATGATTTAAACGGTATCGTGTACTTGCATGGTCGAGTCAACGAAGACGATACCGGCGCAGATGGAAGTGGATTTGTTCTGTCGAGTTCCGACTTTGGATATGCATATCTATCCGAAGGCTGGGCAACAGAATTCTTCCGGGAGGTTGTAGAACGATATGTCGTTGTATTCGTAGGCTACTCTGCGGACGATCCTCCTATCAATTACCTATTGGAAGGACTGCGCAGAACTACTGCCCCTTCGCACCGCCTCTATGCGTTTCAATCCGATGAGTCTATGGAGGTGGTTGCACGCTGGAATCATAGACAAGTCACGGCGATACCGTATTCGTCGGCGGACAAGCATAGAGCCTTGTGGGATTCGCTTGAACTCTGGGCCCAGCGTGCTGATGATCCCGATCTTTGGCGGCGGAACATCTTAGACGCCGCAATGGAGGGACCTGAGTGCCTCAAACCGCATCAACGAGGCCAAATCGCACACATCATCTCTACGGATGCGGGTGCGCGTGAATTTGCAGCGCAGTCACCGCCAGCAACTTGGCTTTGTGTGATGGATCCAACTTGTCGCTACGCCAGACCCGACAAATTGGAGCGGATAGATCCAAACAGCCCGAGAATTGACCCGTTTGTCCAGTATTCGATTGACTCCGATGTCACGCCAGAACGCAGTGATGAGGAAAACCCCTACGCTGAGCCTAAGGTGCCAGCATCCGCTTGGGATGCGTTTATTGTGAACAGACTCGACCGGCAAGGCCTTCCTCTCGAAGGCTTCGCCGCGTTTCGTGGTCCATGCGCAGCCGAGATACCTCGTCTGCCAAAACGGGTTGCCTATCTGTGCAATTGGATAGCGAAAGTCGCGAATCAGCCAGCCATCGTGTGGTGGGCTGCACAACAGAGCGCCCTACATCCTTACCTGCGCAATTCCATTGAGTGGCAGTTGAAACACGAACAGGATCAGTTCTCGGCTGAAATAGTGAGTGCCTGGCGGTACCTACTCGAATCGTGGAATGCAAGTTCGCAGTTTGGAAGTATTCATTGGTACGAGTTCCGCACCGTTACTGAGCGTGAAGGTTGGAGCATTCAGGCTGCACGTACATTTGCTGAATTGACTCGCCCTCGACTGAAAGTCGGTCCTGCAATGTTAGCTACAAGTTCCCCGCCAAACAACTGCGGGGAAATTGAAAGATGGCAATTGCTGCAAGTTGAAGTCGAGTGTCCAGACATAGGGACTGATGTTGAAGTTCCAGATGCGTGGCTAGAGCCTGTGACACGCATGCTTCGCAGAAATCTTGAACTAGTTGCTGAGTTGTGTGATGAGGTTGGCGATCCGAGCACTTCTCTCCTAAGTCCCATCATACCTGACGATCGAGAAGGTGTGGGAAACTACGATCGCCATCACGGCATATCAGGATTGGTACTGTACTTTGTATCGCTGTTTTCTCGTCTGGCGCGCCGTGACATGTTGGCAGCTCAGCGCGAGTATTCCAGCTGGCGAGTTGATGATGAGGCGGTCTTCGGCAGGCTACGTGTTTGGGCGGCCGCGCAGCCACTACTGGAGACGCCATTGGGCTTTTGCAATGTCGTGCTGGGGCTCAGCAACAGCGCGTTCTGGAATCACGACCACCAACGAGACCTGCTATTAGGGCTAAGAGCGCGGTGGCAAGAGTTGTCACTTGAACAGCGCAAACAGCTCGAAGGGCGACTGCTTGAGGGGCCAGAGAGATGGGAAGGAGAAGATACAGATGCTTATGAGGAACGACACGCATACCGTCTACTAAATAGATTGCAGTGGCTAATGAAGAACGGATGCGAATTCAGCTTCGACGTACAAACCAGAATTGGCCAGCTGCGTCGAATTGCTCGTCAATGGGTGCCAGAGGCCGGACAGCATGCAGCAGATTCGAGAGAGATTCGTGGCGGGTCTGTAGTAACGAACACCGAACATGAGAATCTCGTGCATGGACCAATTGCTACGGTATTGTTGCGGGCGCGACAGGCTGCAGACAGCCCGAAAGACGACTTTTTAACCGAGCACGACCCGTTTGCCGGGCTTTGCGTTGCTCAGCCGCGTCGCGCCTATCTCGCCCTTTCTCGCGCGGCCAGAAAGGGCGACTATCCTGGCTGGGCATGGAGGACGTTTCTGTCATCCCCTCGTCGGAAGGAAGATGCGCCACACTTCACTGTGACAATTGCGGAGCGCCTCTGTCGATTGCCTGATCCCTTTCTACAGCAGTCGCTATACTGGTCGACCAACTGGTTGAAGGAAGTGTCCACTACGTTATCAAAAGAGGCATCGCCGACGTACGAGAAGATTGTCAGGAAACTAATTGATGTTATCTACCTCGATCCATCAGAGGCGCGCTCTGCCGTACTCAGCAGCGGGAACGAGCGAGATTGGGCAACGGCAGCGATAAATTCTGCGGTTGGTCATATTGGCATTGCCGTTTTGCGGGATTCACGAATTGAGCATCTTGACGGTAGCTTGGATTCAACCTCGTGTTGCTTGCAACAGCTTGTGCGTCTCTTGGACCTCAGGGATGATCTGCGACGCTATGCGATTGCGATCAATTCCCATCACCTCGGTTGGCTCCATCGCGTTGCGAGTGCATGGACAGAGGAGCATCTGCTGACGATCATTGCCGGCGATGATCACGGTGATAAATCGGCTTTTTGGTCTGGTTTTTTCTGGAATCCGAAGATCACAAGCATTGACCTGTTCTCGCATCTAAAGCTCGGTCTCCTATCATTGGCGAAGCAGCGGGGGGCATCGCGCGACAGGCATGTCCAGACCATTGCCTACCTGCTAGTTTGGGGTTGGAACAATACCGCTACCGACAAGGAATCTAGGCTCATCACTAACGACGAATTTCGAGAAGCACTACTCGGCGGAGGTGATCTACTGCGGTCGCACGTGGTGTGGCAGTTTGAGAGGGCCATGGAAGATGCCACGGAAGAGGACTTGGATGTGTGGTTAACCAAGTCAACTGAGCTATTCACCGAAGTGTGGCCTCGACAACGTTCGGCAAAGAACGAGGCTATGTCAATCTGTCTGGTTGAGTTCCTGTTCCGAAATGTCCAAGCGTTTCCGAAGCTGGCAGAGGGCGTGCGACCACACTTGACGAAGATAGAAGAGCGCTACAGCTTATATTTCGATGAAAAGGTGAAGGACATCATCGTGAAGCATCCAGACAGTTTCTTAGATGTGTTAGTCGCCATCTTATCTCAAGACGTTACTACATGGCCATATGGTGTTGGTGATGCGTTAACGATGTTAGGCGAAAGCAATACCTCTCACGACAAGCGGTACGTCGAGTTGGCACGGAAATGGAATGCTAGGTAGAAACACAGCCAACTCATTTGCTCGCGCCCACGTTATCCTAAGAAACACGTGTTCGATTGGCCTGTACTCCGGAGAACAAGCTTGTTTCGGCCTAACTTGCGGTGAACCTCGGTGCAGACTACCCGAACAGTGGCTTTGTAGCGGAGTGAATGCATGACAAGACAGGGAGGTGCAGCAACAGTCTACGGAGTGCTGTATCAAATCTTAGGTAGCCTTGAGTGGGCCGTCCGCCTCAATATCAAAGGAACCGTGAGGGGAGGAAGGCTTTCTGAAGCTACCCTGATATTGGAGCCAAGTGATGGTGGTGACATCCAGACAAGCGCAGGGGGTGTGCGTGTCGTCGAGCAGTGGAAATCGCGATCGACTGCTCGACCGTGGTCTTTACGAGAGATCGTTGAAAAGGTCCTCCCAGATCTTTACCGTGCGACCGACACCGATGCACTAACCCAATATTGCTTTGTCACCGAAGGAAAGTGCTCCTCGAACCCAGACTTCGATAGCTTCTGCACTTGGCTTAGGGGGCGAGAGTTCCCTGAAGATGTGGCGAAAACACTCCAATCTCTTCCTGAGAAGCGGTATCGGGGAAAGCGACAACCTGTTCTGTCGGCCTACGAGCTCTTTTGCTGGATAGTTGATAAGGTATCTAGCAAGTCATCGGACGGCATTCCAGCAAAGCTAGATCCTGTCGCTGCTCGGCGGACATGGCGACTACTCTCTAACTTCAGGATTCGACCAGTCCGCTTAGACAGCTTGGAAGATAGAATTGACGGTCATCTGGCTAAACTAGTCAACCAGGATTCTGAAATTGCACCCAAGCGAGATCAACTGTGTGGGATACTCCTCAAACTCGCTAGCAATCAGGACACTGTTACATCGCCCATCGAGATTCTGCGAATGGCCGAACTCGATCAGACGTCCCTCGATGCTTGGCGCAGCGCCTTCGAACGAGTCAACACCACCTCGCTTGAGAGGCTAAAACGATGGGGCTTTGCTGCAGAATTCGACGTACGGCCAAGCCCTTCCTTTTCAGAATTGAAACCGTGCTTGCTAATAACGGGAGAAAGTGGGTGCGGTAAGACATTTGCTCTAGGTAGCCTGGCCCAGAAAAGTGCTACCATCGAGCATGCAGTTGTCGCCGTGAGGGCTGAGGGCTCCAGTGACCAAATAATTGCCGCAATAGTGAATGCTGTCTGGGGAACCGGGTTTCGGAGGTCAGCAACTCCTCCTTTGGAATCCATTTCGTCGAGGCTTCGCAAGCATTGCGACGGCCTAGGCGATTGGTGGATGTCCGTACTCGTCGACGAGCTGACCGACAGCGCCGCAGCAAGATCGCTCTTGGAGGTTCCATGGGAATCACTTGGCGTACGCATTGCGTGTGCAGTGCCACCGCAACTCGCAAAAAGCTTAGTGAATCTGTACGGAGACGTAGCGGTAACACTTACAGTTGGCACCTTCACTTCGCTTCAAGCCAGGAAGTACCTGGAGCTTAGAGGCCGCAGTTGGGCAGACTTACCCCAGGACGTGCGAGGGATGGTATCCTGGCCATTGTTGGCTAGCCTCTACTGCGAGATTTCGCTTGACAAGGACTGGCAGCCCGAAAGCGAATACAGCCTTTTCCAGAAGTACTGGGAGCGATTGTCTACAGACTTAAGGCAGTCTTCCTTCCAGGACGATTGTGCAAATCTCAGAGAACTTATTGGGGCGTCCATTGATGGTGCATGCGCTTATCCCTGGACGACTAAGGAGTGTCGTGACCACGGTCTCGATGGCCCAGCGATCGAGCGACTAGTAGCCGTTGGTTGGCTTTCTCGTGAGCAGGACGGACGTATACGCATTTGGCATTTCCGCTTGCTCTGCTGGGCGATAAGTGTAGAGCTAGCTTCTGACTTCCGTAGGCGAGGTGAGGCTGCGCTGTCTCGGATCATGTCGATTTGTGGTTCGGAGAGCTCACGCGAGGCCTTTCAAGGTATGGAGCTCGGATACGTCCCAATGGACTTAATGTGGTTGGCATGCGATCACGAATATGGCGATCCTGGTGTGGCTCATACGGTACTTAAAGAGCTACTTGGTCATGGCTTTGAGCTGGGCGATGTAACTCGCGAACTACTTCCAACCGTGGGTCACCGTGTCATATCACCTATATGCGAGGAGTTCCGCAACCGAAACCCAAGTCAATTCGCCTACCAGATCACCCAGACAGCCGATCTGCTACTAAGGCTCGCTAAAAGGTATCGCACAACCGTCATAGAACACGCAAATGAGTTCATCGAAGATCAGAATCTAGGGATTGCTGCTTGTGGCGTTCTGATACTCAAACAACTCCCCTCCTGCCAAGCCCTCGACGGCCTTTGGAGAGTCCGAGCGCGACATCGTGAATGGAAGGAATCAGCTCCTACTGATACGAAGAGCATCCCATCCATGCTTGAGAGCGACATTGTGGAAGCTCTTACCAATTGTACTCGGATGCAGCCTTTCTGGCTCGAGACGGCGATAGACAACTCAGTCGACGTCCCCGAAGACTTGGACTGTCTGGCGGACATCCTTGCTTCAAGTGAATGCAACGAAGTGGTCGACGTGTGGTGTGCGGTGAAACACACTCTTCTGAAACATCTACCAAGTACTTCACCTACGCTCATATCCTGCATAGACCGCTTTCACGAAGATAGCCTTGTTCCCAAACTCGTAGAGGCGATGAAGTGCGAAGACCATCCTGTCATACGAAGTTGCATTACGACTCTCTCAGCACTGGCTCCTAAAGAACTCCTGCACGCTATACCACAATGCGACCCGTGGCTGGATCTGTTCTTCACGCAAATGCAGTGGTTTCCATGTCTGTTGACCAAACTACGTAAAGAAACTCTGCGCACCTTGGATGAGACATTTGATGACGACATCGATCACACGATCGCGCTGGGACGCTCCTTGGAACAGTGGTTAGATGAATTGTCCACCGAGTCAATCGGTGTGCTGCAGAAGTCGTTTGAACAGGGACTCGCAGCGTACCGTAATTCCCCTGGTTCTGACACACGCAATCAGTTTACGACTTTACTTGATCTAATCCGGAAGATCCGGAAACCCGATTTGTGTGAACTCATTGCAGAGTGGAGTGGACAGGACGTTGAAGCAGGACTAGTGGCGGTTGGAACCGAATGGGCCGAGGAACAGGTCTATCCACCGTCGGATTTAGAGACACTGCTGCCAGTCTTATTGCGTGTTCAGGGGAAAGGTTTTCCCCAATTGATTGCGCGTCTGCTTCAGAGCAGTGACAATTCAAGGCGTTTCTTAGGGATTCAATGGTCATGCCACGCTCCCGACGCAGAGATCCGCAGGTCATTGGTAGATATCGCCCTCAGTCATCGAGACGACCACGATGGCGACCGACTGCCTAAATCTCAGCATATTCGAGATATGGCAATTGAACGCTTGGCATGCTTAGGTGAAGACGATGCCCTTATTCGATCACTACAACGACAGGAGCACAGTATTCTCGCACTAGCAAATGCGCGTAGGGGCCACTTGCCAATGTCTGACAGGGTTGTCGGGCGGCTAATCGATACAATCCAGGAAAGTGAGGGCGAATCAAAAGCACTTGCGCTTATGGCGGCTGGAGTGAGCAGTCGGATTTCAAGAATTGGATGGACGCTGCCGGACAATTTGCTTCACACTCAATTTTAATGATGACGAGATACGACTTAGTCGAGACCGCTGGCAACGTCTCAAGTTGTTTGCCAAACCGTATCGTGAACTACTGGATCAAATCGACACGGACGGGTAAGATCAGAGTCGGCCCTTCGTAGAAGGAATATTTACTTGGTTCCCGCGATCTACCTCGATACAGCACGTCTCGGGAAAATGACTCCCGGTGCTCAAGACGTCCACTGTGACTTCTCCCGCTTTGTCGGCGAAGTCGGTGCATCGATTCTATTCACCGATTTCTTGTGGCACGGTCTAGAGGCATGTCCTGCGGAACTCGCTGAACGATTTCCCGCCCTGCTGGCTTGGAAAGGTGTCACAGCACTCAAGCAGGAACTCTGCAACCTTACGACACTTCCCACGCGTACGCGTGCCCTACTCGCCGGGCGATCGGCACAACTGATGAAGATGGCGGCGACCTTACTGTACCGCCCTTGCCGAAACGTGCTGGTCACCGACCTCGGCTGGCCACCTTATCATACGATCCTCGATGGCGAAAGTCGCCGCATGAACAGGCGACGTACGACGGTCAAGCTCCAACGTGAATTGCCGACAAGTGAGTTGGATCAAGAAGAGATTGTTGAGAGGATTCGTGCCGCCTATATTGTGCATCATTGCGATGGCCTGTTTCTCACAGCCGTGAGTCATTTAGGAGTCCGGCTGCCGGTGCAAGAGATCGTTCAAGCTATCGCACAATCGGCTGAGCTACGATTCGTCGTAGTCGACGGGGCACAGGACTTCTGCCACGTTGATTCGGACCTACAAGGGGACTGTGCCGACCTCTATCTTGCCGGTGCCCATAAGTGGCTCGGCAGTTTTCATCCTCTCGGGCTTGCTTTCTATGGAAAGCGGCGGTCGCGAGACTTGGTCGAGACTGTGCTGCAAGACAACCTCGATTGTGGAAATCTAGACGATCCACTGCTTCGATTCATGAATAGCGGCAATACCAGTGAATCTGGCTGTCCCGAAGAAACGGTGAACCTTGCCGGGCTGTTTTCGTGCCAGGGGGCCGTGAGCGATGCCACTATGCTGGTTGCCGACAAGGCAAGACAGTTCGCTAGTCGACTCGCAAACGCCCGGGCAATTGCAGAGATGGCGGAATCGTTGGGGTGGAGTTCAGAGATGCCCCGTCAGCCGCTGCAATGCGGGATTCTGCTATTGCAGTCCCGTAGCGAACGGATTCGTTCGCTCCCGGCCGAAAGCCTACGAAGTCGATTTTACCAGCACGGTATTGCCCTCACAGGTTACGATCAAGGGCGGGTGCGTTTGTCGATGCCAGGGGATCGCCTGAATGAGGAGGACTTGAATTCCATTCGCACAGCTTTGACCGGTGTGGCCTAGATTATGTACGGATATATCCTCGCCGTCATAGCGATGCCACTGTACCTCGGTAGAGGGATTCTTGTGTATAGTAGCGGTCAGCCAGCCACGCTGTATTAGACTCAGGAAACACGCCCTTCCCGCTGGGCAAGACCGCTGTACGCTGACGGCGTGGTTGGCCTCTTGATCTACCAAGGCTCTCGGTTTTGCTGTCAGGAACTCCGATGATCTCTTCCGCAGGCAAAAAACCTTGTCTCGCAGTCAATTTACTTACCTCACGCTTAGTCAGGAAGAAGCGGATGTGGCGACAGCCCGTTCCGCCTGTTGCCGCAAGTAGTCTGGCTTTTGGGAATGATGCGAGTAGACTCGGCTGACCATCTTCGTGTCGCGTTGCCCCATAAGGTGAGCCACAGAGATTGGATCGACTCCGCCGTCGGCCAACGCCCTGGTCGCCCAGGAGTGGCGGACCGCATAGGCCACTACCCGAGACACGAGATGCCCACATACCCGATGGAAGATACGGGTATCCAATGGGAATGACTCTTTCAGACGCTGAAAAGGCGGCGATGTGGTATAATCAGCCAGGATTCTGATAAGACCTGCGATCAAGGCCGCAAACGCGACGCCTCTCGCTCACGCCCTTCAACCTCCAATCAGATTATCATGGCGGAGAATATCACGCCTGAATTCAACCAGGCTGCCGCGGCCCAAGAGCAAGCTCAGGGTACCGATCAACAGTCGCCCGGCTCTGACGAGGCCATGTCGCCGGAAGAAGATGCGGCCTTGGACCCTAGTCTTGATGATGAGCTGAGGCAAGAGCAAGCCTCTCTTGAAGTGGACAATTCCAACGAGCTGGAGGACGATGAGGGGCTCTCAGAAGAAGACGAGGCCGCTTTGAACAAAGGCCTTGAGCAAGAAGAGATGTCCGCGGAGCAGGAGGCCGCGATCGATAAGAGCCTTGAGCAAAGCAATGAGGAGCAGGACACAGAGGATGAAACTGAAGGCGAAACCACGATGGTTGAAGAAGAGAGCATAGACCCCGAGCCCCATCCAGACGGAGAGATCTACAACGCCGTGGCCCGCGACCAACACAATTCCCGCTTGGCTGAAGAATTCGAGAAAGCGAGAACAGGGAATGAAGAGCATAGCCCTGAGGAGGAAACTGTATTGGACGAGGACTACGATTCTGGCCCGAGTAATGACCCTGGACTAAGCGGACCTGGATTGGGATAAGCACAATTTGCATCCGCCGCTCAAGCTGTGATACCATGGCACTATGGTAACGATTCGCGGTGTGCATAATCCCGTTCGGGGTGGTGATTCAACGACGCGTGAAACGGCAAAGAAGGCCGAGACGCGCAACATCTATTTCCCCGATGGCAATTATCGGAAGATCACCTTCCGCAAGGCCCTGTGGGAAAAATACGACTTTCTCCTGATGGAGCGGGCGTCGAGACGAACGTCTTTTGAAATTGCCGCTATGAAGCGAGCCAAGCGGTTCTTCTCAGAAAATGGAAAGTCCTCGGTTAGGGCCCTCGTTCGACGGTACGGTAGGTCGAGAGCCACCTTTGACGACTATCTTTACTTTCTCTTCGCTGGCTCCATATGCGACGCCTACAATGCAGCCGTCTTGGTGGGAAGCTGTCAAAACAACCTCTTCCTGAAGGCCAGACGCCAAAAGGGACGCCGCGTCGAATCCAAGACGGCGGTGCGGATGTCTCAGCCCGCTTTCCATAACCCGCAGATCGACAAAGTTATTCGCGAAGGCTTCTCCGCCAGGGGCCGCGCCAAGAAGCTTGGCATAGCCTTGGTGCCCTCCGAGGGAAGCTGATCGTTGAGCATCAACTAACCTATGAGCCACTGAAGTCGGCGGGATCGATCTGCCGATTGACGCCTTCAGCCGAAACGAACAGCTACTGCCCCCTTGAGGGATTCCAGATTCGCAATTGTCTCGTCAGTCACCTTGAAAATGGGGGGAGGCGGAACGCCATCGATGTATTCAAATAGGAGGTCGTTGAGAACAATGGAAACCGCTTCATTGGTCCTCGACCTACCTGTTGTAGTCACCCCCCAGCCCCTCTTCAGAAACCACCTCAGGTTCCATGCCATGCTCGCGGGCGCCGCTGATCCGACGCACTGACGGCATACGGTTCTCAGTTGAAGTTCGTCCCCATCCTAACCGGATATAGGTGGAAGTCAACTTCGTTCTATCAACTGCATTCTCTCTTGCTCTATCTCCGCGAGGCGGGTGAGCCGCTTCTCCTCTCCGATATAGGAAGGGGTGTCGAACGGGTTGTCCTCAAAGGATTCCCAGTCCTTCACACCATACGGACACACAGGATCTCGCAATTCTGGCGAATCCCGCATAGCGTTATACCAAACATATGCTCCTCCCCCTCCAAGCAGCACACCCAGAAACGCCCATCCGAATGTAGGTGCCAGGAGAAAGCTCCCGACGGCCAATCCACCTGTTACCGCAAAAGGAACCCAGAAAGCTCGCTTCCGGTAGCGGTTGATCGATTCACAAAACTCAACCCACTCCCGATTGCAGAATGGCAGACCTTGTTCGTTCACATCCAAGTCGCTCCCACCAGATTCGTAGACGCTTGGATCAATCTCAATTCCGAGTATAGCTTGTCCAGCGAGCACTAGCTCACCCGCAGAATACGCCTCGCTTTCCTCGTCATGGTTTCCGTACTCGATCTGGTCGAGTTCATCATTCGCATAGTAGATTACTCCAGAATACGAGTTCTTGATCGGGGGCATGCTATTTCCTTTATGCAGCCCTTTGTGCAGCATCGCGTCGTGATTCAACTGGATGCTAACATCGCCCTGTCGAACCTTTCGCCCAACATGTTGCGTCGTGAGAGGCTCTCCATCGACTGTCACACGGCAGGTCTTTCCCCATGCTGTTTGAGTATGCAGGAGGTAACTCAGGTCTTCTAAGGGTGGTGACTGTATAAATTGCAGGTCCTTCGGCGGCTGGCTCGGAACCCGCAAAGCCATCTCCTCCTCAGTGGGAGGCTCCACGTAAGGGTAGTCCGGGTGAGGATGGAACCGGCGGCGGAAGACAGGGTCTTCAAAGTAGTTCACTCGCCGCACGGGAAACGGATTGCGGCCAGCCACCAAGACCAACGCATAGCCCGGATAACTGGGGTGCTCCGGAGCGTCGATCCGCCCGAACAACCGACCGATTTCATCAGGCCAAATTAGCGCCCGTCGATGTAACGTCTCGTTCAACCCCGTGCCATAACTCTCGTTGCTTCCTGTTGCCAGTGAGTGAGTTGTTGTGGTTGTATCGGTCGTGTTGGTGCCTTGAGCCGATCCCGTACCGCGGGCATTCGTCACCCCGCTTCCCCACTGGCCTCCGAAGGCCATCCCTATGCCCATGTTAGCCCCCCCCGAAATGGTCGGCCGGCCGGTTTCCTGCTCAAACATCCCAACGTCTTCTCTGTTCTTCCCTTTGTTTCTTCCAAGCCCAAGATTCAATACGCGGCTCTTGCCCTTGTTCCGCTGTTGCCCCCGGCTTCGATTCTCTGATGTGCTGCTGAACGTACCCTCCGCGTGGGAAGCCGCCGTTGAATCAGTCTCTGTCCGGTTGGTGCCACGCGATTCGTTCTGGGTTCGCACCTCGCGACTCACCTCCGTCTCGCCAACCAGTTTCGATACATACTCCCGTGTGAAGTGGTCCTCGATACCGAAAAAGACCTTCAGCCCGGCATTGGACAGAAACGTCTCCCAATTCTCTTGGTACACATACTTCAATTGCTCTAAGCTCTGGAGAACAAAGAACAGCTTCACACCAAACCCGGCAATCTGAGCTACAGCGGCTTCGATGGATTCCATCCGCTTGAGTCCTGCAAACTCATCCAGGCACATCAGGACGCGGTGACCAGTCGCAGGCTGGCCAGGCGTTTTCTCCATCGCGTTCGCGATCAAAGTCACCATCATGCGGAGCCAGCGAAAGTGCTCCTTCATGTGCCTCTGCGGAATGGAAAGATACAAGCTAACCCCCTTGGTGGAGGACTTCAGCGAGGACAACTCGAAATCAGACTTCTCCAGACACCGTCGCATACCGGGGCTATCGAGAAACGCCGTGTTCACGTTTAGGTGCTCGAAAATCCCCTCGAACTGCTTGGATGCCCCCTTCGACTGCGACTGCATCCGCCCTCCAATCCCTGAGACAACGCCGCCGAAGGCTTTGGTTTCCTTCATGACTCTCCAGAGTAGGTCATGACCGGAAGGAACGTCTTTTCGCTTCCCCTCCTTCTTTTGCTTTTCGGCGATCTCAACAAGCTCCCACTCCCCCTGAAGAATGAGCTTCCGCACGGTCAGCATGTTTCGTCGATTTTTGTGCCGCGGGGATACGAGAACGTAGAGTATGATGCCATGCAACAGCCGCCGAGCTGCATTCTCCCAGAACGGATCTTGCGTGTTCTCTCCAACGACCAGGGCCGCGGCGATTGCGGCGGCTTCGTCGATCACGTCCTCATCATTCGGATCGAGGGTATCCAGCGGATTGAAACTCTTTCGGTATTGAGCATCTACCTTTGCAGTCGAAAACGGATCGAGCACGAAGACCTCCTGCCCCATGCCTTCGCAATACTCTGATCCTCCCCCGCGAGCTGGGGCGGTAATGGTTGCGTTTTCACCTTTCGGATCAACCACAACCACCGAACCTGGCCACAGACAAAGATTGTTGATAATCGTGGTTGTTCCCTTACCAGAGCGACTGCCCGCCACTAGGCAGATATGCCGGTCATCGACATAGCCTGCGGCGTCTAGCTCTCGCGTGGCTGCTCGGCCCAGCCAGAAGGTGCCGTGCCTGTACGCGTAGTAGCGTGCCACTGATTCCGGCGCGTCCCATTCCGCGGTGCCAAGGGGCTGGCCGGGGTTGAGCTTATACGGCTGTGGGATGGGCGGAAGTGAAGCCACTGCGGTCTCATTCTTCACCGGCACCGCAGTCCGTGTAGCAGGGGCAGCCTCTTCCTTCGGGATCAGCCCCTTGATCGTCCCTGCGGCACGCCAATCCGGAAGCTGCTGCGTCCAGACCAGCGTGTCTTTTGTAATTTTGCCTTGCCGAATGGCCTGCTTCAAATCTTGATCCGTCAGAGGACCGTGCCGATTCTCGCCATCGGTTGAAACGTACCACTCACGGGGTGTATTAGCCATTTTGCGCCGCTCCTGTTACAGCCTAGGAATGTTTGAGATGATTCCAGAAACGTGGCGTCATCACAAAGTGCCCCACACGTGCCAATGAACTCGAACTTTTCAAGCAAGAATCAACTTTTCCGAGTATGCCGCGGCATGGATGTGCCCTCAATTAAAGGCCACCAGCCGCAATTGTGCAGCGATGCGGCATCCCGATAGCCCCCAAAATAATCGCCACGCGCAGTCACGACAATCATTGGGTCCTGTTCTCAATCCGGGACGGTCAGGACAGCGGCGCGATCATAGATTTCGCCGCCAGACACCAAGTTTGCAGACTTGCCAGGCCCGCCTAGAATTGTGGCCGTGGCCGCCATAGCTGATCGCAGCCGAGGCCGAATCACGCGGGTCCCTGGAACCCATGGCACGCGATCATCCGTTCGACGTAGGAGATAGTGCATATATCTGAGGGGAGAGCAACAGACTCTGGGGAAAAAGGTAGAGCCCAATTCGGTAACAACGCTGAAAAACAGACGTTTGCTATTCACCGTCCTCCGCAACTCCGAGGACCCATCGTCTTTGGCCGCATAGTGCAAGTCTCCAAAGTGACGGCTAGGTCCACACTGCCTAAGTTTCACCGAGCTCGACTTGTTTCACATCGCAAGGTTAGGATTGATGACGACCGACGAATTCCTAGTCGTAAACGAAGCTGCAGGGTTCCTTGGCGTTTCAGCTAACACGATACGAGCTTGGGCGATAAGCTTCCAGAGTACCGTCGTCCGGTTAAAAACTACTGTTTTTTTCCGCCGGGACGATGTCGAACAGCTCGCGTTGCGAATTGGGAATCCGTAACCAGTATTCGTACCCGGTTTCCGGTGTGCTTGACACCAACCGAGGTACACCTGCGATTCATCATAGAGCGAGTTCATCTCGCTCTTCACTTCTTCCCGATCGCCCAACAATTCATAGAATTGCTCGAAGGCCGCATCGCTGTCCTTGCCGAGCGATATCTGGTGTCCGCCGAACGAGCAGTACCAGCTCTTGGTTTGCTGGTGGAGGTACGGCTTGGGTTGCCGTGGCATGGCTTGGGCTCCATTTCGTGCATTGAAACGTGCATTTGACGTCTCAATCGTTCGAGCCAAGCCTAGAAAGGTCTAGTATTATCGAGTTGGGCTGAGAGGATTTGAACCTCCGACCTCGGCGTCCCGAACATGCTCGCCTCTGGCGAATACTCTCACTCTAGGAGCGTCCCCAAAGACTCATCCTGGAGTTACCTTGTCCAGGATTAGCGTTTGACCAATCAGCTACCTAAGGAGACTCCAGAAGTTTGCCTAATCCAGGCGAGATCGACCTTCTACATCGTACATCTCTCGCCAGGCCGCCACACACTAGCTGCCGCTGATCTTCGACAAGCGATTTCACTGCCCCAAACAGGCTTGTGTATGGCTTTTGCAAAGTTTTTTCGGAAACATCTGGCGGGTAACAGGCTGGAATTGCGGTTTATTATTGGAAGGCTGCGCGGCGATGGTGTAAAGGCTGCGTGAAGATCGCCGAGGCTGAGGCGTGAGAACGACATTGCCAATCGATCACGTCGTCGTTGTCAGGGGCCGGCGATCTCACGCAGTCACAGATTGTGGAGGCTACTGCTCAAAACTACTTCGAAATGACGGAATTTTGGCTGGCGTACTCTATCCGCACACGGTACATTCACACTCGCGGAGCTAAACCAGCGAATGACCTTCGATAGTGCTTTCACACTTTCTAATGGACTTCACTATGCGCCGGCTTGCAACAGTCCTGTATCTCGCCATGCTGTTTGGGTCGATCACGACACCTCTAGTCGCAATCGAGGTAGGTGTTCGGTTTACTGGAACGGTCCTTCAGGTGCCGCCGACCGCTCCCTTTGGCATGAACGTCGCGAGTGGAGCGTCAGTTGAAGGGCACTTCATATATGACGTTGACAGTCCGGCAACGCATTCGTTTCCAGAATGCGACGATTGCGGTTACCGCCAGCAGATTACGAATGGATTCACCATATCGTTCCGCCAGGCTGAGAATGCGATTGCAGTGCGCGCTGATGATTACGTCGTAGCGATGTTCGATAATGTCGATGACGCTATCTTCGGGATGACAGATGCCATAGCTGTTCGTTTTGACGGCGGGCTTATCCCACAATCACATCAATCTTTGATGATAGACAAGTCAAATGAAATGGGAGTCCTCAATGTTAGCTTTAGTGGCAGTCCGACTGCTTTTGACGGTACACAGCTACAAGCGTCGCCCCAATTCGAACAACTTTTCAGCAGAACGGGCGTTCTCAGTGACTCTGGAGAGTTGGGTGAGCCCGAGGAAATCTTAGGCCTCGTCTTCCTGATTGACGCCGTCGTCCCTCTGGCCATAGTTCCAGGAGATTACAACTGGGACGGGATGGTTGACACTATGGACTACCGAGTTTGGAGAGAGAGTTTTGGATCCCAATGTGAACTTGAGGCGGACGGTAACCGCGATGGAGTTGTTGGGATCGCTGACTACGTCCGGTGGCGGAACAGTTTAGGCCGTATAGCGGAACCCTTTCGAGGTGCTACCTCACAGGTGCCCGAACCCAGAACTACCACCCTCACGATTCTACTCATCGTTAGCATTGGATTGTCCCCGGCGTCCCTAGCCAAGACAGCCGATACACGCCTTTCGAATGAGTCCGGGTTCACGGTGGTAGAGCTGCTAGCGGTATTAGCCGTATTGGGGATTCTGTTCGCAATATTGCTTCCTGCTTTGGGGTCAGTTCGTGGTACAGCGCGTCGCACAGCATGCCAAAACAACCTGCGGATGCTCGGCACCGGGGTACTCAACTTCGACGCCGTGCACCAAGAGTTGCCAATCGGCGCGGCTGGTGGGGTCTATCGCACACACGGTGTGTCATGGTTCAGCAGGCTGCTGCCGTTCCTTGAACTTTCCAGTTTGGCTGATGACATTGAGCTTACCGGCGTGCAGAGCGGTTCAATACTCCTGCATGCCAACAACGGAAATGCGATCGACGGTGTTCAGGTCGACGGTCTCTTTTGCCCTTCTGCTGCGTGGAGTCCGCTTGAAGTAGTAGGTCAATTCCACGTCATGATGCCGTCTTATGTCGGAATCGCTGGTGCCGTACCCGATGAGGAGTTTGACGAGGGCAGAGTAAACCAGTGTTGCATACCCAAACTAGATGGACACATCGGGTCAGGTGGTGTACTTACGATTAATCGAGCGATCAGGTCGAGATCGATCACTGATGGACTCTCCAATACTCTTCTGGCTAGTGAGATATCTGACTATTCGTACGGCACGGACGGCCTGGACTATCGAACCGATGCTGGGTACAAGCGAAGTTGGCTTATGGGGACTCCTGGTGTCGGCACTCCCCCGGATTATCATTCCCGTTTCCCGGCTTGGAATATCACGACCATCGGACACCCAATCAATCATAGGATCTATCATACGTTTGGGGTCTATTCAGATAATGGACCGAATAACCCGCTGATCTCCCCACATCCGCGAGGTGTTAACATGTTGCTCGCAGACGGTGCAGTAGTATTCGCTGATGAAAACATGACTATGCTGGTTCTGAAGCGAATGTCTACGCGTGACGATGGCTCCGGATACGCAGCAATCTATTCAAAGTGAATCCTCCTGCAATCTTTCGCGGACAGAAAGAGAATCTCAAAATCACGGGAGTTACTGATGAAATCGAGAAACGCTCGCATCGTAGGGCTGATCATACTTTCTTCGATCGTTAGCTTATCTATACTGGAAAGCACTTCAGCGAGAGAGCGAAGGTTGTGTCGATTCCGCTATCCCCGGCGATGTGTTTCGACTTGTCAGCCGAGCTCCGATCTGAGGTGTCCAGCTGTAAGCTCTTGTCTGCCATGCTACGGTTCTTGTGAATGCCGAGAACCCTGTGTATTTCCACAGTATCCAGTTTCATATCTGGGCGGCGGATGGTACCTGTACGCTGCCCATGACCACCCTGACTGCTGCGAATGCAACGTCTTTAATCTTGTATACGTAGTATACGTTGGTTTACCTGATCAAGAAGTGTGTACCCCATGCGCCAATGTCCGCTTAATTCAGAGGGATCAATTCCCCAAGCCCAATCACCCTGAACTACCAACGCAGGTTGATGAGTCTTTTGAGCTATCGGATTACCTAGTGGAAGAGTACACATCGAATAGCGGTCATCAAGTTAACACTGTGGATTTTACGCTTCCCGAGTTACAGCCCAAAATCATCAGGGTGAGACAGGGTGAAAGCCAGTTTTACGCGAGAGTATTCTACGTCTACGTGACGCCTACCAATGCAGAATCGGGCCCGAGTGCTCATTTCATTGCCGTAGGAGTAGAATTGCGGGATCCACCATTGGCCGACGATATTCAGGACGTAGTCAACATCGACTTTCGAGAGGCGATCGATACAGATCCGGCAGTGAAATACTGCTACCGATTCAAACTCAACTCAATGCCGCATGTTGTGTATGCGTCACAATAGAATTGGCAGTTGCTCATTCAAGCAAACTGGTCATACCTAAGAATAGGTTTGGCACTGCGGTAGCACCGGAACCCAAGTCCGCACTCTTTCGTCTGGCGCACCACAATTATGCGTTGGCGAGGGTCGCGAGATCCCACCGACACCGAAGGATCTCCACCAATGGTGTTGTGATTGCCGCCACGCACGACCCGGAATTGGTTAACAGACAAGTTGCCTGTCATGCTCGCAGGCCAGGAAGATGTCCACTCGGCAACATTGGAGCGAAGCCTGCAAACAGTCTGTCCATAGCCTGTATCGATGGCGTCCCAGGTGCTTGCATTACAACTGCCAAATTGGAGTTCCTCTTCGATCAACGACTGCCAATCGCCGGATGCAATAGTGCCACCGGCCGTAGTCACGAACTCATACTCGAATTCCGTCGGCAGTCGTTTTCCGGCGTCTTCAGCGAACGTTGTGGCCTCATCGAAGTCCGCTATACAGGCGTATTCTGGAGGTGTTTGTCTTTTGCCAGGAGGAATCTCACTAGCACTCCAGTAATCTGCATTAGAAAACTCTGTCCGATCAACAAAGAAAGGTCGCACGGGAATCAGATGCTGTGTTGCCTCGGAACCCCCGACTGCAAACTTAGGGTCACCCGGTACATATACCATGTGTTCCGTTACATCCAGTGGCGGGATCTTAATCGGACGAACCTCGATGTACCCACTAGCTTTCTCTTCCCAATATCCATAATTCGTTGAAGGGACTGGACCCTCAGTGGGTTCCGGAACACGTCGATAGACTTCGTGGAATCGACCATCTCCCATAGCTGCAACAACCAAATAGTCGCCCGGCTTCAGGTTGAACTGGTGAGACATTCCACGTTTTTGATAGGCAAACGTCACCTCCGTCTGTACCGGTTCACCAGTTGCTGGATGCAGCGGTATGAACGCCACCTTCGCATTTAGAGGATCGGTAGACACGGTTACAGTCCGCAGTCCAAGCAACTCGCGATTCCTTCGCGACAAGTCGTTGACCGCAGCCAATGACGACACCGCTACGACGGCCGATGCAACCATGCTTGTCAATACCTTTCGCCGACTCACCCACCGCCAGCTTTCCTGAAACATGTTCGCTGGACGCGCATGGATCGACTCGCCCAGCAAATACCTTCGCAGGTCCATTGCCATTTCTTGTGCGGTAGAGTATCGCCTAGCGGGATCCTTATTCATTGCCTTTAGGCAAATCGTCTCCAAATCGCGGGGAACTCGAGGCTCAATCTTTCGCAAAGGTAGGGGCTCACAGTGGATTACCTGATGCACTATAGAGGCAACGTTACCCTGAAACGGTGGTTGTCGTGTCAGCAATTCATAGAAAAGCGCGCCGAGTCCGTAAACGTCACTTCGACGGCCGATAAGGCTAACATCACCGCGGGCTTGCTCGGGAGCCATATAGGCCGGCGTACCCAGAATATTGCCTTCGACGGTCATCTCAACAATATCTGACACCCACTTCGCCAAACCAAAATCGGTAATGTGTGGCTTACCATCCTCGTCTATGAGCACATTTGCGGGTTTTAGGTCGCGATGGATGATACCCTGCTCATGCGCATGATGAACGGCATCACTTAGCTGAGATGCCAACTTGGCTGCTTCGTGCGCCGACAGGCTGTGAACAGTCAGCCACTGTTTCAAATCAACTCCGGCGACAAACTCCGCAACGATGAACGTGTGGCCGCTTTCCGCAAATGCATCATATACTGTAACAATGTTCGGATGCTGCAGCTGAGCCGCCGCCAAGCTTTCCCGGCGAAAACGTTCTCGTTCCTCTCCTACAGACAATTCACGGCGCGGAAGCTTAATAGCGACGATCCGCTTTAGTCGTAAGTCATGAGCCTTCCATACGGTCCCGGATGCTCCCTCGCCGAGAACCTCCAAGAGCTCAAACTGTGCGATTCTGTCACCGGCAGCAACGGCATTGGGTTGAGTCCTACCTCCACGCCGTGTCCTGCATCGCTCAACAATTGTAGCGAATTCCAGATCCTCAATGATACTCTCGTACTCTGGAAATCGCAGTTGATACTCCTCCCGCGGCGCTGACTCCCCACTTCGAACACGAAATTCCCGGTCAACTAAGAGTAGCTCTATAAGCAAGTCCTCTCGGCACTGCTCGTCGCACTCCTTGACAAAGTCCTCGATGAGAGGAGTCTCCCCATTGCGCCACGCTTCTTCGAAACGGTCGCAAATCAAGTCAATCTGATCTGCGTGCGTCAAATCCCTGGGTTCGTGGCTCACGTTTCCAGTTCCTTACTCCACGCCCCGCGGATTAATTGCAGCTTTCGTTCAATCGAACGAGTGCTTACCTGCAGGTCTTCCGCGATTTCGGGGACGGTAAATCCTTCAATTCGACACACCGCAATCTGCCGCAACTGGTCATCACGCAGCACACCAAGGAGCCGTTCATGCTCTTCCGCGAGCATAACGACGAATTCGGGAGTTGGCTCCTCGCCGACAAGTCGATCAAGTGCAAACCCTCTGCTATCGTCGGACTTCGCCTTCACGGCCGACTCTGGTTGAATACGTCCGCCGCCTCTTTTTTGCGCCGTTTCCCGGCGAACGTGGTCCACGGACTTTTGCCTGGTAATCGCCAGCAGTAGCCACCAGAGATCATCACGGTTCTTCACATTCTCAAATCTTCCCGCCGCCGCCCCACGACAGAGGCTGTGAAACACACTTGCCGCCACGTCTTCCTCGTCTGCGATCCGCTTTGGGGCATCTTTCATACGTTGCCGAGCGAGCTCGACCAAACGCACGGCATAGCGCTCCCACAAGCGTTGAACTGCGAGTTCGTCTCCGTTCTTGAGGCATGCAATCCATTGCGTGACGGACTGTGCGTTCGGCATTGAGACCTGGCCCCCGAGAAACCGCTAAGCGTAATTGTGAGCGAGAAGACTAAGAACCGTAATTTAGCACCTATTTGGTGTGCTGCAACCATATCCGCTTCCGTCTCCGAACGTTGTTACGAAAAACGTAGCGTATTGTTCGTCGATGATGTCGGGGAAAGCGCCGCCTGCACGGTTAAGCCTGAGAGACGTCCAGTCACGGACGTCATTTTTCCGTCACTGGTCTCCTGGCAAGACATCTGTTCCAGGACTGGGGACGCTAACCCAAATTGAATTGGAGGGTATCAACATGGCTTGTCTACGTTCTGCACTAATATTGGCGATCACCGCAGCGATCTGCTGCAGCCAGCACTCTTTTGCCCAAGACCCCCCCACCGGACTCGATCAGCAGTTCGAGTTAAAGGTACAAAGTCCTCGCCAGCTTTTTGCCGAAGCGCAGGGTCAAGGCCTAGGTGTACCCAATCCCAAGTACTGCCAGCAACCTTGGCCGAATTGTGTTCCAACTCACTGCCTACCATGCTTCTGCCTGCAAAGCGCTGTTGGCACGGGAACATTACTCGGAGTGGACCTCGACACCGGGGGATTCTCGTTTGCTGGCCTCATCAGGGGTCGAGGTGAATTCACGGTTCGCAAGAAGTGCCATAGTACAAAGATGCGGTTTGCAGGTGAAGACAGCTCATATTGGTACTACGTTGCCTACGGAACTCCCTACTGCTTTGCAATAAGCAAGCAGGCTTTCACGCAGTACAAGATTCATTTCATGTTCCTTTATGACTGCACTTCCGGCACAGGCTTCAAGTTCTATCAGTTGATGCTGAAATACGACTGCCCGTGCCCTCTACCCAGTCCTAGTCCATGGCCGTGCTATAAGCCGCGTGTGCATCATTCGTACTATCCATGCCACTCTTATTGCCAGCCCTGCTATTCAAGTTGCTATCGAAGCTGTGGCTACTGATCGCAGATTTCATTTCGCGATTGATCTCTGACTACCCAACTGTGTTTTCTGTTCCCAAACTGCACGTGATCTATCTCCCCAATGGTGGCAGGTTACCATCAGGCGAAAGATATGTTCGCGTTGACATCAAAGGAGTATATGCCATGCGAGTGTCTTAGAGTCTTGTTTCAATCGTCGCTGTGTCAATTCGCCTTTCCCATCGCCATTCAAGCTTGAAGTGAAGGAATATGCGAAGAATCACGGTGCCACATCCGACTAGGCTACCGGACAAACCGCCATCTGCTGAATTCGGAATCTGCAATACTTCTCGTAAACCAAAGGATACAAAAATGCAATTGAAAGCTTTGTTGTTCGTAATCGCGACGTCTCTCATCGCATGTACTGCAACTGCCCAAGAAAGGACGCCTCAGCCTGCACCACAAATATCGAAGGCAACTGCTGAAGAAACGATCAAAGCCTCTCAAGAGAAGGGTGCACTCTTGGATGGACTCTTCCTGCCCGAGATAGGAGTTGGTTCAGATCCCACAGATCGTCATGACTCCGCCGCATTCAATCTGCACGGATTATACGGCGAAGCGGGGTGGTTTTATCACAACAAAGGGCATCGCTCAGTCTTGCTCATTTACTTTGGGTCGGATGCGAAAGCAATCAAGTATTGGGCCATAGATCGCGACGGAAATGAATGGTTGTTCGTAATCACAAAGCTGCCAGATGTCTATGGTGGCCATCAAGTGTGGATTGACGAAGATCCAAGTGACGCAACTGGTCCAGTCCATTTTGGATATGTTGTTGAGGCGAAGTAGTCGTCGGCCCTGTTCCAGTCACTAATCGTCAGCAGATCGCCCTCCGCGATCTGCTGACGTTCTTCAATCTCATGTTGTCGTGCGCACCAAGTGCGCCTTATTCCTGCTCATGGGCCCATTCAAGTACCGCAGTTAGTCAACCTGAACAGCCCCGCATCCATTACTCGTGCCCCATGGACTTAGCGATCTTTCCCTATTGTCGGTCGACTTCACGAACTCAAAGCCCTGAGTGGCTTGTCGCCTTGCATCGTGAGTCCCCCACGGAATGCCCCATTCCCCCCTGCGATTGCCAACCTAACAAACCACACGGAAGCCTCACCGACATTGTCATGTACTTGGGGGCGAACGAAATATGGCAAGACGGCATCGATGGTGATGGTGTCGTTGTGGGGATTGTCGATGGAGGTTTGTTAGCTAAGAATCGAATAGAATCTGATTGTCCTGGCCTGATAGCGCGGGTCATCGATGGTTGGCCTCTTGAGAACTGGGGAACAATCTCCAGCTGGCGGGGACACGGCAACATGTTGGCGCATGACATCTTGGGCATCGCTCCGAGGGCATCGCTTTATGATATACGCATTTGCAGCTGGTCTAGCGAAGGTGCAGACATGTCGGATGTTATCGCCGGCATTCAGTGGGCTATTGAGAAATACCGTGCTACTGCAACGCCACACATCCTGTGTTGTGGATGGGGCATCTACCAGGAGGCTCACGATCAGATCTATGCGAGAGATGAAAGCCATCCACTGACACAAAAGATTATCGAAGCTCTAGACGAAGGGATACTGGTAGTCTTTGCAGCGGGAAATGGCGGGCAGAGCTGCCCAGCTATGCTGTGTGGCGATGACGTTGGACCCGGTAAGAGCATTTGGGGGGTCAATGGTCACCCCCGTGTGATGACCGTTGCGGCTGTCAACAAGGATGAGCAGTTAATCGGCTACTCCAGCCAGGGCCCTGCGGCCCTAGCCGAGCGCAAGCCCGATTTCTGCGGAATAAGCCACTTCAAAGGATATTTTCGTAGCGACTCAGGTACGTCGGTGGCGTGCGCAACGGTAGCAGGAGTGCTGGCACTTTTGAAGCAGGCGCGGCCCACTCTCACACAAGAAGCGGCCAAAAGGTTGCTGATATCTACTGCCAAAGACATCGGTCCGCCGGGCTGGGACCGTCACTCCGGCTCAGGCATCATCCAGGCCAAAGCCGCGTACAACCAGATTGCTGGTCATCTCGACGCAACGAGGATGGCTGCTAGCAAGCTCGAGCAACTTGAGTCGGAGAATCGCCGTTTGCGAAAGATGTACATGGACATAGCTCTCCAATGCCAAATGTAGCAGAGGAAATTATCGCTCTATGAAACGACGCTACTTGGATGTCCTATTAACTTTGTTCGGTTAGCGTCAGGAGTTGGAGGTGTCAGCTTCCAAATCCTGCGCTTGGGACACCGCTCTTCGTGCTTGCTCCCGCAGAAAATGTGTGTTTCTGGAGAGGTGTGAGTAGACTCGGCTAACCATCGTCGTGTCTCGATGACCCATCAGATGGGCCACCGAGATAGGATCCACGCCTCCTTCTGACAGGGCATGGGTAGCCCACGAGTGCCTCGCTCCATAGGCGATGACTCGGAAGCCTACCTTGCTACTGATCCGCGTCAATCGACACTTGATCGCGTCCTTCGTCCACGGACGACCTCTTGAATTGCGAAACAAAACGCCATCAGGCTGCTGTTTAGCCAGTCGATCCAGAATGCTTTTCGCCGGTGGGACTAGGTAGATTACCCTGGCTTCCCGTTCTCCTTTCGCTTCGTTCGTGGGGAAAATTACCAGATCATCGTGCAGGTGGCGAGCCTCGATAGTGCGTGCTTCCAGCGGACGACATCCCGTCAGGTAGAGAAAGTCCAGCAGGTCACAAAATTCTCCCGTGGCGTGCTTGCGTATCTCCTTCCACTGCTCTCTCGTATAGAACACTTCCCGGCGCAGCTGTTTGGGCTTCCTCATCCCCTTGATAGGATTCCGCTTCAAGTACTCCTGCTCCACAGCCCAATTCAACATTCGCTGTACGATAGAGACGGCGTTTCCTTGAGTCGTGGATCCGACACCGAGCCCTTCATGCCACTTGACGACATGGTGAACGCGGAGTTGTGATGGTCGCATGCGGCGGCCGGTGGCACCGATGAAGCTCTTGAGATAGTGAAGGTGCAAATTGTAAGTGGCAGGGCTGCGGTTCGACTCGCACCAGTCCAAATAAGCCTGGGATAGTTCGTAGAGTGTGCAGAGTTCGCTAGCGATCTGCTCCCTATCCCCCATAAGTTCATAGAACTTCTCGAAGGCTGCTTCCTGTTCCTTACCCAAGGAAATCTGGCGTCCACCAATGGAACAGTACCAGCTGTTGGTCTGTTTGCGAAGATAGGGCTTCGGCTGTCGTGGCATGGCTTGGTATCCGTTTCGTGCATTAAAACGTGCAAGTGACGTTTTAATCGTTCGGACCAAGCCAAGAAAAGTCTAGTATTCTAGAGTGGGCACGACAGAACTCGAATCTGTGACCTCTTGCATGTCAAGCACTTTAGAAACGACCAACATCACCTATAGTCGATACGGGTTAACTACTGCTGCTAAAGGTATCAGACTGGCCAATCGTTTGCAAGAATCTCTGAGGATTAGCAGAGGTTATCAAGCAAACGGTTGTAACGTACAACCGTTTGGCTTGACCTCATGCCTTCGCAGTAAGGGGCTCTCTCAGCGTCTCCGATTGCTGCAGGTGTTCAGAGTCGCGTTCATCGATTTGCGCTCGCCTCCGCGTCGCTGACGAGCTCGTCGCACGCGGCGAGTGGACCAGGTCCGACGATCTGCGCCAGCCAGTCGCGCTCCCACGCACCGGGGCGGGTGATGCCCTGGTCGACGTGGTCGAGTAGTCGGTCGATCAGGTTCTCGATGCTGGTGTATCCGGACAGCGCTGCCAAGCGTCTCAGTCGGGCGTGTTCGTCGGGTTCGATGCTGATGGTGATTGGTTTCATGGTCTTGCCTTCAGGTTGGAAGAACCGCCGGCCGCGAAGTCGCGGGTTACCAATCGGGCGTTTCGTCTTCGTCCTGCTCGCCGGTCATCACCATGTCGAGGGCGAAGACGGCGACCAATCGCTCGATGAACGGACGACACTCGGGGTGTTGCTCCCAAAGTTCGCTCATAATCTGCAAGGCTTCGGTGGTTCTCTCGCACGATCGCTCCAATTGGCCCACTAGGTGATTCAGCCAATCAACCGAGTGGTCCTGATCGTCGAGATAGGGGACGATTCGCCTCGCGGCCAGATCGCTGAAGTACCCGTGCGGCTCAACCGTGAGCTCCGTGAATGGCTCCATGGCGTGACTATCGACGTGTTGCTTGAACTCTGCATTCATAATTTGTCCTCGGGGTGTTGGCTACCTTAGATGCTTCGGGCCGCTCTTGAGGTGACCGTCGGGGGTGAAGTTTCGAAGATCCTTCAAGCAGTTGGGGGGGGTCGCGATCCTCGGCACTAGCTGCGCGACCAATTCGGGGTGGCGGGGCTTCGGATTGCCATTGATCGCATCCAGAGCGGACATGTACACGGCGTTGTCAGACGCGCCCGGGTTCACGTGCATGTACTCCAGGATGGAGTAGATGGCCCGCACCCAGATTACGATCTCGCGGTCTGGGTTTGCGTCCTGAAGAAAACCACGTTCCCAATCTTCGAACGCGTTGCAGTGCTCGATGAGATGACCGGCCTTTCGCCACTGCCAACGCAGCACCGGCAAATAGTCGTCCACGTTGTCGTGTCGCAACGGGGTGTGGAGGTTGATTTTGGAAGCGTCAACGATCTGCTTAGTAACCTTCGCCATGGTATCTACCTTTCGTGGGTTGGAAGTCCGCCAGTGAGAACGTCACGGCCGGCGCGTGGTCGTTACTCTTGTCGCGCGGCCTCCAGTGCACTCTCGGCCTCCTCGCGGGAGATTCGGTCGGGTGTCATAGTTGGTGCTCCGATAGGTTAAATATACGATCGGCCGCGAACGCCACGGCCGCCGGTAGTTTGTTGAATCAGTCGACCACTTCGCAGAGCCAAGCGATTTCCCCGGCAGGTAGGCGTAGAGTCGCAGATGGTAGTTCCGTTCAAATCAGGTTCGGGTTGCCGGCCGTTGAGGCCGCCGGCGTCGCCGTGTGGTCATCAACTCCGGTCACCAGCGCACGTGGCCAAACTGTTGCCATGCTCATCGTGACCGATTTCCCACAGCATGTCGGTCAGGATCAGCACGGATGCCGCGGTGCCCGAAATACCGAGCCCGTCTCGGAGGGCAAGAAAGTCCTCGCAAATTGTTCGAACACGACTTCCGGCGGTCTCTTCGACGTGGTTCAGGTCTGGGGTTTTCATGGTTCAACTCCGGTTGGGATTTGGGTGGGAAAGCGGTTGCGTCTGGAGCATCTGAAACGGGATGTCGTCGCCGGAGTTAGGGAAGGCTTCACGATCAGCAGATTCCTGTTGCCGGGCGCGTTCGAAGTCCTGCATGCCTCTCTGCTCTTGCGGTGTGGGTGGCAACTGTGCTGCCGTTCCGACCGGGGGGTTTTCATCGACGCGAATGCAATCGACCTGGTGCTTCCCGCGGAAACTCAACTCGACTTTCGCGCCGTCATCGAAGTCTCGCACGATGGCGGTTTCGATCACGACCGGGATACTACGACCGTGGGGCAGGTCGGTGGCCTTCAACAGTTCATTCGATCCGAATACGTCATCGACTCGTGGCATGGTTACTCTCAGCATGTGAACCTCGTCTTGGTAGAATGAAATACAGACTGTTGCGAAGGGCTCAGCTTCCACCAGCTCGCCTCCCTCTTCCCGCCAGGCAAGCCACTGTAGAAACGGTGGCTCTCCATCGAAGATGGCCTCGGGGTATCTGGCCTGGACAAGTCGCTCGGCTTCGAGATTGGACCACACAAACTGGGGCGGTTCTTCGTGGGCACTGCCAGAGCCGAATACCTGGCTTACCTCCACGAAGTCGCCGTGCAGATGGTGGAGCTGGAGCGGAACTGGGTCGCCATCACGGCCGTCGCGGAGGCGCTGCTGCAGCGCACGACACTAAGCCGCGTGGAGGCAATCGAGGTCATCGAGAAAGCCTGGGGGCTTCCTCCACTGTCAGCCAGCTTGAAAGCGAAACGATAGACCCCATCGCCCAACCTGAAAGGTAGAACCAAATGCAACCAGGCGACAAGATCACGACCACTTGTGGGCGCGTAGTTCGGCTGCTGCCGAGTCTCAAGGTCATACGCTTTGAGCACCTTGGGGTGGGCGTGAACGAGGGCAGCCAGGTTGTGGGCGCTCTCAGTGTCAGAACGAGCACCGGGGAGATTCCATCGGCCGGTGAATTTCTTCTCCGCAATCGGACCGGCAAAGCAATTCACCACGCGCCGTTCGATGGATGCACACACAGCATCCGTCAGAGATAGGTCCGGTCGGAACCTCTTGTCGAATGCGCGGTGCAGTAGGTGGCCAAGGGAATCTTTCTCTGGCTCGATTGTCACCTTTCGAAACTTGAGTTCCTGCAGGTAAGCCGCCACGGCGTGGCCCGATTCGTGATGGGCCGTGGCCTGGAGTTTCTTGGGATGCGGCATGTTCAACCTTTCAAAAAAAGCGGCGGACGATCGAATCGTTCTGCGGTTGCGGGGATGGGATGTGAATAACTAACCGCCCCGCCAGCAGCCGCCGCGGAGGCGTTACAACTGACTCAACACCGGGCGCAATGCTCGGCGATTTCCTCCAGGCTCGGCAGATACGCCCCGGTTCCGCCGGCTGTGCCCACGTAGAAAGGCTGCCCCGCGGGTTTCGTTCCCTCGATCACAATTGGGGGGCAATCGCATGGGGCGGAACGGCTTCGGCTTCGGTTTGCATCGCCGGGAAGTGGCGGGCGAGCGTGCGACTTTCGACGTCCGCTCCACCTCGCGAATAGGTTCCGGCGAAATCGCCGGAACTTTTTCAGGCTCCTCCGGCCGTAATTGCAATGGATGTCGCCCGAGGCGTATCGCCTGCACACTGGAGCGACTCACGCGAACCTGGCGGGCAACCTTCCGGATGCTACCGCCGCCCGCGATCAGCTCCTCGATGCGTTGAACTTCGGATCGGGTTAGCATGTTGCACCTCCATTCGCAGCGACCCGGTGAGCTACACCACGCTTGCGGTCGCGTTCGCACTGGCGGCAGGGCAACTTGTTCTGTCGCTGGCCGCAGTGGATGCACAGCGGCTTCACGTGCTTCTCTCGCCGGACCAACTCTGCAACGTTGGGATCGTCGATGTTAATGCGGTCGAGCAGCAACGTGGTTACCAACGCGCGGAGGACGTCGGCCGCTCTCCACGACGGATCGCCCACAACCATGAGCGCCGCCCGAATCAAGCGACTCTCGTAGGGCTCCAGAAAGTCGACCGCGCGTAGCCGGTCGACCAGAACCATCGGGTCCTTCACCACGCTGCAGGGCGAGATACCAACCCGTTCGACGTACTTCAGGCGGAGCCATTGGCCCAACGCCTCGATGTAGCCACCGATCGCGGCAGACAAGTCGCCGCATTCGTGGTCGTACTTCGATCGCTTCATCACCGCTTCGAGGTCGCCGTAGCGGACGCGGTGCATCTTGCGCTCTTGCTCGGGAATCGTCGTACTCAAGCTTCACCCCCTTCCGTTTCAGTGACGGCCCAGCGGTCGGACTGGTCGGCGCTGAGTGGTTCGACGTTGTCGCTCCACTTCAGCAGCTCCTCGGTGGTTTCGAACTTGATGGGGGTTCCACTTCGTCGCGGGAGTTTCGTGACGGTAGCCATACCTGGCTTTTCCCTTTCCTGCCCTCAGATGCCGGGTGACCATGGCGAGGGCAAAAGAAAAGCGCGACCGCGCACAGGCTTTGTCAGGCGGAATCTGATACCGCCCGGGGTCCTTACGGATACCCCAAACCTGAGCGCGGCCGCGCTCTGATTTCAGATTAAGTTTCGACATTTCAGATTTCCTCTTTTGCCTTGGTCGTTCAGAGCGACCAAGGCGGGTTTGACGCTTATGATCTTACCCGCGACCGCCCGGTTTGCAACCCGATTTCTTTCGCCCGCGCCGGTGCTAGCGTGGTCGCAGGCCAGCGAGGTAAAATCCGAGATTGGTCGAATCAACTCTTCCACATTCGGAGCGTTACCCATGCCCAAGCTAAGAGTACTTTTCTTCGACGATGGCAACGATTCCGCGCACTTCACCCAGATGAGTCTGGATGCTGCAACGTTTGCGATGCATGCCGGGGAGCACGTCCGTATCCACAACAAAAACGGTCCAGACGAATGGCGAAGAGTCACCGGAGTTAGGCACGAAATCAACATCAGCGAGCAAGACGAGATGATCTCGCACGATGTCCACGTGTTCCTCGAAATACCGAAATAGGCTCCCGCCCCGCCATGGGCGCCGGTCCTGCAGGCGAACCTGCCGACCGTCGAACCAATAGCGCAGACGTCTGCGCTATTGCCCATCGGTGCAGGTTGTCGATCGCCCCACGCCATCGGTAACGGGCTCGACGTCCGCCCCGCCGGCGGCATCGGTAACCGCGCCGGTGTAGCCTGGTTGGGATCCGGCACCGTCAGTCGCGCCGTGAGGAGCTGCGGCCGCGACCGCCACCAGTGTCGTGTCCGCCTCGTGGCCACCATCGACGTGACGGGCGAGGGAGTACTCGAGCCACGCTCGTGGCGACGATGGTGCGGGCAAGTTTCGTCGGCTAGACTGGGGTGATGGAACGTGGACTGCATCCCATGCTGCGAATCCCGGCGGCTCAAGCAAGCTTCCGATGGTCCTGGCTCAAGAGCCTGGGCCTCGGCGCATGGGCCAAGCTGGCTTTCGTTTGGATCATCCTGGTGCCAATCGCGGCTAAGTTCCTTTCGGCAATCAAGAGTCCGGTCGAGGTGGCTTTCGGTGGTGACCCCATACCGCTGAGTTTCGAGTTGCCCTTCTCCTGGAAACTGTTCTACTTCGGCGCGATCGCTTTCACAGTTGGTGATTCGTGACTACGACACGTTCGAGGACTATAGCCGATCCGGGCGGGGGGAAGAGTTTTTGCGTGATGAGTTCTTCCGACTCGCCGCGTTTGACTCGGAAGTCGTGGCGGGGAGCTTCTATCATGATCGCAATAAGCGACTAATTGAGTTCCTCTCGCGATATGTACGCGGCGAGCTGATAGGCCGCTATGGTTCGATGGTTCAATGGCAGTTTCCGCTAGGCACTCAGTTTGTCCCGACCCCTGAAGATTCCGCAACCGGACAGGATGATTTCGTGCCGATTGTGGCCAGCACCGCGACCATTCCGCAGGAACTAGATGCGGCTCTGTTAACCAGAAAAATAGATCTTGGAAAGGCATCGGATGTTGCTTGTCTTCGACTGCATGAGGAAGCGATATCACCAGCGTTTTGGTTTGCTCGCGAAGTGCACGACTCACGTCGCGAAGGATCACGTTTTCTCTGTAGCGTGTGCTACCTGATTGGTTTAGCCGCATCGACCTCCATCGTCGGAAGCGACGGTGGTCGACCGTCCGAGTCGCTCTCGCCTCTCGCTGGGATCATCGACCAGCGCCTGCATGGCTTGCTGAAACGCTGCCAGGTCCTGACGATGCCAACTGGCGATTTCCTCGGGACTGATTGGCTCCTCTCGCTTTGCCAACTGGTCGAGCCGACTGAGATAGGGTTCCACGTAGAATTCTTGCAGCATCGCGTGAACGCTTTCGCGTGACACGCTTTCGCCGGTTCGGTCGAGCCGGCCGTCGCGTTCTTTGAGGGCCTTCTCTTTGGTAAGTTCACGCTGCCAGAATTCAAGCGTATCGTTCTCGTCCGACTGGTTGTCGGCATCACGACTGTCGAACACCTGGACAAGCGCCTTCCAATGACGAGTAGCCCAGCGGTGCCATGCCGCGAGCATCGCGAGCAGGTCGACGGTTTTGCGCGACGAATGGTAGCCCAGACCAAATCGCTTGCTTTGGTCGATCAGAACTCGCCGATGAGTGTCGAGTCGCTCGACCAGCTCCACTTTCGGGTAGTTCCGCGCGTAAAACGGGCCGTAAATCGCTTGCTGCTGACGCTCAAATCGCTCGATCGCCCGGCGCTCGCGGACGGTAAGGTCCGCGCCGGCTCGCTGTTTACGCAGAATCTCTTGAATCGCGCGGCTGGGCGCTGTTTTTGGCGGCGTGTTGGGCGCTTTTTTCTCTGGTTCTCGGGACATAATGGGTTTTCTCCGCGCAAAGTGAGTTACTTGCTTTGGCAGTAAAACGTGGATAAATCTACGGCGATTGCGGGCGAAGCCCACTGTGACCGGCCCCCGCCCAAAGGACCCCAAACCCCCGGGGGGGGGGGTGGGGGGGTGCCCCTCTGGCGTCGATCCTGGGCCCGCCTGCCAGCGTCTCCCGTTGGCTCGTGGAGTCTCGATAGTTGAGACCCCCGCTGCCGAGCAACGTGGCAGGCGACGCCTCAGGCGGTCGATGGTGGACTGGCCTCCCGCTCTCGCCGCCACCGTTCGATGCGTCGACGCTCCTGCTCTTGCTGCACTCGTCGGGCTTCGGCCTTCTCTGCGGCCCCGCCGGCGAGTAGCTTCACCACCTGCGACTTGGGGAAGTGATCGAGCAGCAGCACCTCCGCGCCGCTTGACTTCATGGCCGCGACGCGCTGCAGCACGGCCGGCATCAGTGGTTTGGCCGATGGGGCGATTGTGTCGGGCTCTTGTTCGTCCATGACTCATCGCAGTGGCCTAGAATTTGGTGGGAGAGGATGGTCTGTCAGTCGCTCAACCGACCAACCTCCCTCGCTGGTCCTGGGTGGTCTGGACGGCCCGTACGTAGTAGGGCCGTCCAGACCACCCTTGGGCTAATGGTCTGCAGGGTGGTCTGCCGCAACAGACCAACCCCTATTCTTGGATGGTGTAGACGGTGCATTCTTTGCCGTTCTTCGTGGTGGTGGACTCGATGATGTGACCCTCTTCGACTAGTTGAAAAAGCAGTCGGCCAAGACGATCTGGCCCCATGCCGACTTCGCTGCGAATCTTTCTCGCGGACTGCGGCCCACGCCGCAGAACCGTGAGGATGTCGAGCTTGCCCTGGTGGTCGCGTTGGTCAAGTTCCTCCTGCTGTTTGGATTTGCTACCCGCCAACTTCTCAGGATCCATCCCATCGACAGGATTCCACAGCGGCCACTCCCATCGAAGTACCAGTGGGCTTGGCGGTGCGAAAGATCTCACCACAGCGTCCAGGACGATGTGGCCTGGTTCTTCGTGCTCGCGCAAAACCAGGTGGCAATCAGCGGCCCGGGACTGGGCGCCAGCACCAGCACCGACGTCAGTAACGCTCTTGCCGGCCTGATTGCCTTTCGACGAATGGTGCACAAGCATGATGGCCGCGCCGGTCTGATCGGCGATGCGGTCCACCTGGTTGTAGAACCGCGCTTCGGACGCGTTGTCATTCTCGCTTTGCCCCTCAGTGGCGAATCTGTACTTGGCGTCGAAGATGATCAGCTTGAAGTCGCCGCGCTCGATCGTCTCGAACTCGTACATCAACTCGTTAAGGCTTCGTAGGTCGCCCCGCAGCGGCCACAGCTCCAGCTCGTCCAGGTAGCCGTCATTCCCACCGAACGGATCAACCCCCATCGCCTCCGCGACTACAGGCACGCGACTGGCGAGCGTCTCCGGGTGCAGTTCGTTGTCGATAATCAGCACCTTCCCTTGGCTGGTGCAGAACCGACTAAAGAGACTCCAACCCATGATGACGGACAGCGAAACGTAGTAGACCAACCACGACTTGCCTACCTTGGGCGCGGCAATGACGTTGCAGGTCTCGCCTTCTCGCAACAGCCCTTCGATCACCGGCGGTTGCAGCTCCGGGAAACGCTCCCGCAATTCGCGCAGCGTGTGCTTGCGAATCGGTGGCGGTACGTACTCTGTTGTGTCGGCGATGCGTGGGTGGCCGTTACCTTGCACGTCTGGGCCTCCGTCTCCGTGGAGTCGTCAGCCGTCGCTCCAGTGCGTCGAGGGCGCGGAGAATTTGCAGCCGGTGGTATCGGTCCACCACGTCGCTTGGACGCTGCAACGCTACCACGCCCTGGGCCCGCAGCTTGCCGGGCCAGAGCAGGTCACGGTAGATGACGGGGAGCGAGTGCTCCACGAGCTCTTCGGCGACGATCTCGCCGCGCGTGGTATCGACATGCGGTACCGTCACGATGCGGCAATCGAGGGTCGACTCGCCGTACACTTCGATGTAGGGCCGCCCGGACTGCTCGTGACGGATCAAAATCAATGCCTTTTCACGGCTCTTGGGTTTGGTACAATGCATCCTGCATTTCCTCTGCGAACCCTGGTCGAGCGTGGCGACGTAATCGGCCAGGGTTTCTTCGTTTGGGCCGTGCCTGGCTGCAAGCTGTAAGCGATGAACGCGAACGGCGGAATGCTGAGGCGAATCGGTAGTTTTCTTCCAGGAGCGGGCACCGAAAAGATCGACCGCTTCGACATGCGACGTCCTCCATGCAAGATGCTGGGTAGTTTGATTCCACTAGCTCCACGGCCTCCACACCAGCGGCTAACTGTGGTTGGGTGTGGCCTCGAACCGGTCACCTGTTCGGCGATGGCACCGACTGGACGTAGCGGCTCGTCGGTTGCTGTGATATCCAGCTCTGGGAGTTCTCGATGCGAAACAGCGGCGACGGACATAGGGTTCCTCCTTGCAGTAAAGTGTTTCGTGCGACGCCATGCCGCAACGATTAGCACCTGGAGGCAATGTTCTACGTCTGGCAGCGAGCGCACGACTATAGAGCAAAATGCGCCCAGCATTGTGCGCTAGAAATATCGAGCGCAGAGGCTCGGAGTGTCGGCGATAGAGCGCATTCGCACTACTGCTGTGCGCTGTCGAATCGCACCAATTTGGGATTGTAGCGGCGTCGCCCCTGCGGTGGTTCTTGCTCGATGACTTCACGGAGAGGGGCAGGCATTCCGTCGATTAGCGCTGCAGCGCGGTAAATCGGCCGGTCCTCGATCTTCATAGGCACCCACTCACCAGCGCCAGCGGCAAGCACGCGATGAATGTCGACTTGGCTGGGAGATAGCCCCGAGTACCTCGTTCCGTCGAACACCACTTCGTTCCCCTCGACTTGCGGAGCCAGCGGTAGTCCGAGCAATACGGCTTCGGTCCCCTGATTGTCGCGTGCCACTTCAGCGCGCTGAATTGCCAGCCCAGCTTCTGTGCGAATGCGGCTCCCCAGTTTGGTCGCGATATGGCAGATCGTTTTTTCAAAGGCCCGACGTAACTCTTTCCAGGCCAAACGCTCCAATCCGCTGCGATGCCGTTCCGGATTGATCTCCATACCGACTACCTGATCCGCCCCTACGACCGCCCAGAGCACGGCTTGGTGTGCTGTCGTCATTGGCAATTCCATGCGGAAAGGATCGGAGAAAATTCGCGGCTCGAACTCGATGCTCAACTCCGGCAACTTCCCGACGATGGCAACTTCGATTTCTTCTAGCACTTCGTCCGTTATCAACGTCTCAGTTTTAATGCGATGGTCCGTAATCGCGGACTGCAGATTGATCACCGCGCTCTGCCTTGCCACTTCGTCTTGAATGGTCAGAGCCCAATGAAGTTCGCTGAGAGCGTCGATCGCTGCCAAAGCAGCGCGCCTAGCACGGGAAAAGTATGGGGCCGACAGCATGATCTATCCTTTCCTCAACCCGCCCCGCCGGCCGCGCGAGGATAGTACACGCGGTCCGGCGGGTCGACGTCAGGAGCTACCTGACTGGTTGATCTGTTGAGTGTGTGAATCTTACCCAATCAGCGTGGCAACTTCACGCCCCTTTCGAATGTCCCGTTCTGCGTAGATTTCTGTGACGTTCGCCTTACTGTGCCCGAGAATCACTTGCGCGACTTCCAGGCCGTACTGTTTGCGGATCTCGGTACCGGCGGTGTGGCGTAGCTGATTTGGCGACCACGCCGGGACCTCCGCTTTCTCGCAGGCCCTCACGATCGCTCGCCGGTACGAGTCGGTCCGGTAACGCTTGAATTTCCGTGGCACCGCAATATGCCGCTTCGGTCGAAAGCAGTGTTCCTCCGCGTCGCGAAACAGGTAGGGTGTGAGGATCGCTTGGGCCTTGGGGCCGAGCACCACAACACGCCGTTTTCCGTGGTGCTCTGTCTTGTGCGACTGCGGGCGGTACTCCCAAACGTTGGCTTGGCGGTCGACGTCAGCGGGACGAATGCGACAAACTTCCCCCGGCCGCATTCCTGTGAGCAACTGCAGCCGGACCATATCCGCTACGACCTCGGGCAGATGGGGAAGCGTAGCATCGACCACGCGCACGTCGACTGGTCCGACTGGCTCGGTTTCTTTGGCGTCGGTTCGCCCTGCCTTCAGTCCAGGTAGCACAGCGAGGGAGGCGGCAACCGAGGATGGAACATGCTCTTCGGTGGCCGCCCACTTGAACGCTCGGACGATGCGATTCGTGTACTTGTTGGCCACCCCACGGCTGACGCCCGAGTCGACGATCGACTGTCGAACCACCTTCAGGTCGCCAATGCTGAACGATACGGCCTGCAGCTCGGCATGGTGGGTGGTCAGAAACTCGAGGGCGCGGCGGACTGTGTGAATCTCGCTGGTCGGCTTACCGTCTTTTCGATAGTAGCCCTTCGCGTGTTCCAAGTAGAGCTTCGCCAGGTCCGCGACCGCGAACGATGGCGCCCGTGAATGGCCGCTCCCAGTCGATGCGGGTGACGTGATCGGGCGACCGGCCAGCAGGTCCGCCACGATGCGAGCGTAGGCGTCTCGGCTCTCGTCGGATCCGTACTTGCCCAGATAGATGATCTTGCCCTTCACCTTGACGATGGCGCGATCGCTGGGCTTGTGGTGGCAGTAAGAGGGCACTCGGGGCTTGCGCGGCATGCCTGGTTCCTTTCTTCGGTTGTACGATTACAACCAAAACGAGGATGACTACAGGCTGCACGGCCCGAAGAGCCGGTTACGCTAAATCGCGTCTGCCAAAGGGGTTAACAGAAGTGGGCACGACAGAACTCGAATCTGTGACCTCTTGCATGTCAAGCAAGCGCTCTAACCAACTGAGCTACGCGCCCTCGGTGGGGGTCGGTGGCCACGCGGGTGGCTGCCGAGCCCTTTAATATAGCACGACAGCGGGCGGATGCCAGTGGCCCTGGCGGCGGTGGAAGGCGTGTCGGTGCGTGTTTCTCCTGCTTTACCAGAGTACGCTAGCTGGCCGATTGATCGCGGCGGAGGCGGCGGAGGCGTTCGTGCAATGCCGCGTTGGTGGGCGACAGTTCGCCGTGGGGGCCAGCGACGGGCTCTTCGTGGTGCGCCCGATGGTTCGCCGAACCGTCCTGCTGCGGAATGGTGGCCGGCGGGGTGGTGAGCTCGGTTGGCTGTTCGACGGTCATCGCCGAGACTTGAGGCGCGGAAGGTTGCTCCGGTTTGGGCTCCGCGGGTTGCTTGGGTGTCGGCGCGTTGGGCGCAGTGGCGGCGATGATGGGAGCAGTCGTGGGTGTTGCGGGCTCGCCATCGTCGTCGGGCGTTTCTGGCATCAGTTCGGACAGGTCGTCCGATACGCGGCGCGTAGCGCGGAACAGTCGGCCAACCGGGCCAACCAGCAGCGCTGGCAGCAGGATCAGGTCGCCTACCAACGCGGCGGCGAGGATGGTCATCATCAAATAGCCGAATTGCTTGGTGGGCGTGAACGTACTCACGGCGAACACCGCCAAGCCCAGTCCGGCGACTAGTGTCGTTTGGACCATCGCCTTAGCGCACCGCTCATAGGATTCGACGGCCGCATCGTATCGAGACATGCCGACACTCAAACCGCGGCGGAACCAACTGACGAAGTGAATCGTGTCGTCGACTGCAACACCCAGCGCGACGCTGGCGGTCATCATGATGCCAATATCGACGGGGATGCCAAACCAGCCGAGGCCGCCAAACACGACGACCAGCGGAAACAGATTCGGGATCATGGCCGCCAGTCCGCCGCCAATGCTGCGCAACAGCACCATCAGCACGATGGAAATCAACACCGAAGCCATCACCAGGCTTTCCTGCAGGCTCACCAGCAGTTGTCGCTGTGTCTTGTAAACCAACGGCATAACGCCGGTGTAGATCGCGACCAGGCCGTCCTCGTCGGCAACCTTGTCGGCGGAAAGGTCGATGGCTGGTAGATCCAGTTGGGCAAGCTGATCGGCGATGGCCGGGTCGCGGGTGATGATCGCGTCCATGCCGGTGAGTTGCTGCCGGGCCTTGTCGCTGATGTCGACGAGCGACTCGGCTGCCACTTCGTGCAGTTTTCCGCGCCGGCCGTTGGCGACCGTCTCGATGCCCGCCTCGCGTAGCAGTTCCGCCAGTAACACGTCCTCGGCGGTGAACTCCTTAGGCACCACGAGCACGACACGCGCGCCTACCAACTGTTTTTCCTGTTGGCCGAGTTGCTCGACCAGTTTGCTCCGCGCGCGGTAGGCGTCGAGCACCGGCTCGACGGTATTACGAAGATCGCGTACGAATTCGCCGTAGTCGATGTCGTCGAGGGCGGCCACGCGGGCGGAGGCTCGCCATAGTTCGCGTTGCGAGTCCAGGTCGGGGGGATCGAGCTTCTCCCAAGTGAGGAACTCGTGCAGCGTGTCGCGGTTCTCGTCGATGGCTTCGCTAACGACGTAGTCGTGCGTTCGGCGGTTCGACGACGAGCGGGAGTCGAGTTCTCCGGGGGAAAAGGTCGCGGCGTTCAGCGTACGGCTCACCGCGGGCAGGGCTTCGATATGCTGGCCGATGCGACGGATGAGACGCAGCCGCTCGACGGTGGACATTGCGTAATGCTCACCGTCGGCCTCGGGGTGGTCGTTCACGCCACGCCGCATTTCTTCGGGCACGGCGATCACCACTTCCATGGGAACTAGGTTGCCCAAATGTTGTTCCAGCCAGGCGTAGTCCTGCACCAAGTCGGATTGGGAGTCGAGCAGTTTGATAAGCTTGACCGACGACTTCATGCGGGGCAGGCCGAGCGCGAATAGCACCATCAACAAACACGCCCCGGTGGCTACCCAGCCATGGTGTCGGCAAATGGCCTCAGCGATACTGCGCGCCCAACCGGGCAGCGAGGTGGATGTTTCGCGCCCCTTAGTAGCGGTGACCGGCGGAGCAAAGCGATGCAAGGCGACTGGCAACAGCGAGAACAACAGGCCGAGCGCTACCAGCACGCCGATGGCTGAGAACACGCCGAACTTTTCGATCGGCAGGATGTCGCTGCTGGCTAGCGAAGCCAAGCCAATGGCTGTGGTGAACGAAGCCAAACCGCACGGTAACAACGCCATGCGAACG
Source organism: Aeoliella sp. (assembly GCF_965227375.1). NCBI lineage: Bacteria > Pseudomonadati > Planctomycetota > Planctomycetia > Pirellulales > Lacipirellulaceae > Aeoliella > Aeoliella sp. The sequence goes on along the minus strand of NZ_CBDDFX010000002.1, from coordinate 3,828,371 downwards.
GCGCGTTCGACAGCACCACGGCGCCCGCCCGCCTGCACGGCGTCGCGGTAGTAGTTTACCAGGTGGATCGCGCCCGACAGACCGAGCACGTACACGACCGCAGGCATGGACATCAAAATGGCGTCGAGCTTCCCTAGTCTTGGCGTCGGTGCGCCCCAGACGAGCACCTCGAAGGCGCCAAAGTAGAAAACTACCGCCAAGCTGGCTCCCGCCGATACCACGGCCACGAACAGCACCATGCCGGTCAAGCGTAGGCTGCGGAAGCAGGCGTAAGCCAACACCAATCCCACCAGGCCCGACAGGCCGGCCAGTTTGGCGAGCGTGCGCTCGCCCTCGATATCGATCGAGACGTTGTCGACTGGCGGGCCGCCCATGTGGAGCGTGTCGGCATCGATGCCACAGTCGGTGGTGGCGACCTCGACCACCCGTTCGATGGCCATCCGCATCGTCCGATTATTGTGCGTGGCGTGCGGGCTGAGGTAAGCGAGCAGACAGGTAGTGCGCGTGGAGTCGTCGCCTTCGACCGTCGGAGGTCCCAAGAAAGCGCCGGTAAGTCGCTCGATGGCTTGCGGGCGATCGAGGCTGGCTGGCGGGCTCGACAGTTGTTCGATCATGCCGGGTCCAGTGATCACTCGCGCACAGATGCGGCGATCGCTGTGGCTGGAGACGTGCACCGCCTTGGCCATTTCCGGCGTGAGCGGCTCGGTCAGCAGCTTATGCTCCAGCAGGCTGAGTTTCTCGGTGTCGCCGAGGGTGCAGCCGTCCCAACTGAGGACGATGAAGGCCTCGTTGCCAAACTGCTGACGGAACCACACCAGGTCGACCGACTCGGTGTAGCTGGCCGGCAGCCAGTCCTCCACCTTGTTGGTGTTCGTCTCGAGCGACTTGCGGGCGCCCCGTGGAATGAGCGCCATGAACAAGACCGCCACCAAGGCAATCGCCAGGTAGTTGGGGATGCCAAACGGCTGGCGATCAAGGAAGGTGGGGCGGTCCATGCCGGCGGACAGGGGCTCAGGAGGCTGGTGGCTGGAAACTTAATGCACCAGCCTACCAGTAACATTCCATGCCGAAAATGCCACCATTGTAAAATGGGTCGCCTGTGTAGGGAAAACGACCGTCATCCGGCGAAAAATTCAGTTGATCGGGCGCCAGAGCCACCGCACTGACGTACATCATCTGCCAACCCGCCTTCAGCGAGATGTTGGGCCGCAAGTGATAGCGTCCGATGATCTGCAACTCGCCGATGTAGCTCAGCGTCGTGTCGCGGTTGTTCACCGTAAAGCTGCTGTCCGCATCGTTGGTGATGGTGAGCCGTGATTCGGACTTCACGTCGGTGATATAGGGGCCGCCTTTGCCCATGATCTCGATATTCCAGCGATCGTGCTCGAACAGCATGCTGCCGCCGATTTGCAGGCCGAACATGTCGTTGTCCGCTTCCACGTGATAATTGCCATCTTCGTTCGCGAAGGTGGAGATGTTCGTGGCGTTCCAGTCGAGGGTGTCGACAAGATCGAAGTATCGGAACCCAACCAAATACTGCTTGGTGACTCCTTCGTTGGCCGTGCGGACCCATTCACCACCGGGGGTGAGCAGCATCCGATCGCGACTCAAGCGTTCTTTCACGCGATAGTTGACTTCAAAGCTGTTAAAACGGCTGTCGTAGTCGACATTCATCGTCTGGGCGCCGTCGAACGCTGGGTTGAAGTCGGAAATGCCGGTCGGCACGAACAACGTCTGCCCGTCGCTGGCGCTGGTCAAGGTGTCGTCTTGTGTCGACTCGCCACCGCCAAAGGCCGTGAACTCCATGGTATGATCGCGATTCTTGATGTCGCGGAACAGGAACCGGCCCAGCGTGAATCGCACGGAACCGGAGGCTCCGGGATCGGTGCGAGCGAGGATGAGCTTGCGGTTAGACGCGCTGTCTTGCCCCAGCGTCATGTCGTCGCGTTTCCACATGCGGTTCAGCACGACCGCTTCGATTTCGGTGTACCACCAACCGCGCCGTAGCCACGTACCAGTGCTGCTGGTGAGCGCCGGGCGGTGGGCCCAGACGTCGCAATTGGCCTGGTCGAGCGCATGGTAGTCGCCGTACTCGCCCATGGTTATCGCGGTGGGATCGCCAGCGATCTCATCCCGTACACTCGTTGGTGCGGGTTCACCGGCGCCGGGCGGTAATACCTCCATCCCCTCGACCGATTCGGCCGGCGGCGATATTGGCGGCATGGTCAAGTCCTGCGCGGACGCCACCCCAGTTGCCACGAGCGCGGCAATAGCCCAACAAAAACAATTAGCTGCGTAGATATGCCTGGTCACGGATTGATTCTCCTGTCGTCCCGTGCCCTAATTCAAATAGGCAATCGATCGCCGATTGGCGAACTTGCTGGCTCAGTTTCGAGCCAACCGGTTCGCTGTGTGGGGCGATCGTCACCCCCCTGGGGACGCGCGGTGTGTCCACCTGTGGTGGTTCATCGTCCGATTGTCGCCCTCAATACAGGAATTACTGTTAGAATCCGTCGAAACGATACCAGCCGTACAATGCGCAGCGATTGCCCCGTTTGCGCATTTTGCCGTCATCGCCAACGCAAGCCACTCGAAATACACTGCCCAACCCAGGAGTTCAAAGATGTCCTCACCCCTCGAATCGCTTATCCAATGCGGCACCAAACTGTGGCTCGATTCGGTGGATCCCGACTTGGTCGAGAAGAACCGCGCACTGGGAGCAACCGGCGCCACATCGAATCCCATCATCATTTCCGATCTGGTGAAAACTGGCCGATTCGACCAGCACCTGGCGACGCTCATGGCTAATGGTGAAGCCACCGATGCCGAGGTCGCCTGGGCGTTGACCGACCAAATTGTGTCGGACGCCGAACGGGTGTTCGCCCCCGTTTGGCAGGCCACCAACGGCAACGATGGATATGTGAGTTTTGAACTCGATCCATTGCTCGAAGACCCGGAAGCCGACCTGCCGCACGTCGAGCGAGTGGAGCAGTACGTCGAGCTGGGCAAGCGTTGGAGCAGCGAGCACCGCAATCGCATGATCAAAGTGCCAGCAACGCCAGCAGGACTGGAGTCGCTGGAACCTTTGGCAAACGCGGGCGTGCCGCTGAATGTGACGCTTATCTTTTCTCAGCAGCAGTACCAGCAGGCTCGCGACGCCATCTGGCGCGGTGCTCAGCATCGCCATTCGCTGGAGCACTTCAAGAGCGTCTACAGCATCTTTATCTCGCGCGTGGATGTGTACACCGAGAAGCACGTGCCCACACTCACCGCCGCTGCGCAGGGCCAAGTGGGAATCGTCAACGCCAAGCGGATGTGGACTGACAACCAATCCTTCTGGTCGGGCAAGGACTTGCCGCTGGACCAGGAGATGGTGTTTGCCAGCACTGGTAGCAAGAAACCGGAGGACCCCGCATGGAAGTACGTGGAAGCTCTGGCCGGTAGCGACATCCAGACCAATCCGCCGGCTACCAACGATGCGGTGCAGGAGAGCGGGCTGCAGTTCAGTCGCACCGTGGATCAGTTGCCGCCAGCCGAAGTGCTACAGGACATCGACCAGAAGGTCGAAATGCAGCATCTGGAAGACACCCTCATGTCCGAAGGCATCGCCAAGTTTGCCGCGCCGCAGAAGGCGCTGCTCGACTTGATCGCCCAGAAACGCACACAGCTCGCCGGCAGTTAGCAAGCTGCGGCCTAGATCGCACTACAGATAGATGTAGCGTGTATTTGAGCAAGATCCGCAGGAAGTTCGCCGCCACAGACGCTACGCGCCCGCGCGGCACGCACTAAGCCGCCATGCGACAAGCGACGTCGCGTCTAACGAACAAGGCGTCTGCCGCGTTGCACACGCCCTCGCTCCAACAGCATCGTACATTGCCTCGGTAGGCAAAGCCGTACTCGCTCATTGCTTGGACGATTTCCTCAAACACTGGAGCGTCGTCACCATAGCGAGTAGGGTAAAACACCGCTTCGATGATGACTGCTGCCGAGCGCGCAAGCGTGGCGGTTCCGCCCTGAAGCACTTCGAGATCGGCTCCTTCGGTATCAATTTTGATGACGATTTCCTCCCGCAGATCGAGTCTCTCAGATAGGGCGTCAAGGGTGTCGACTTTGACTTGGATCCGCTCGTAGTCCGCCTCATTCTCCCCATCGGGGACACTGAGTGTCGACCAGATGCTAGCACGCCGATTGATGAAGAACTCGGTTTCGCCCGTTCTGTTCGCCAGTGCTAAGTTGAGCACTTCGACCTTGCCCTGCTGGTTTTCAGCCCATTTGCGAATGCCCGTGGCTAGATGGGGTACGGGTTCAATGGCGCAGATCTTGGCGTTCGGAAACTTGCGGCGGTACATTCTGGTGTGGCGGCCGCGATTGGCTCCGATGTCCAGCACCGTGTGAATGGGCAGGTCGGCCAGCCCCAGCAACTTCTGCCGTGACTGCCCATAATCGGCAAGATTCTTCATCCCAAGATGACGTCGCAAGAGGGTCCAAATGGCGGGATGGGGCATGATGGGCTCCAGCGGGAACATCGGTAATTCGGAGAACAACCGCTACAAGTTGCAGTATCGGCCCGGTGGAAGCCGATATCCAGCAATAGATACTTGACTTTGTTTGTAAACTTACATAACATTCCTCCGTGGCTGCTTTTTGCGGCACTTTTTGCTCCGAGGTCCCAACATGACCGCCGTTTCGAGCCAACCTTCCGTCGTTATGCCCACCACCTCGCCACCTGCTGTTGAGCCCTCCCCGGAACTGCTGGCCGAGCTGGCCGAGGCAAGCGCGCGGCTGGAATCCGCCACGCCCGAGGAGATTGTCGCCTGGGGCGCGGAGCGGTTTGGCAACGGGCTGACCATGGCCACCGCGTTTGGGCCCGAGGGATGTTTGATTCTCTCGATCCTCGCCCAGGTGGCGCCCAAGACCTACGTGTTCAACCTCGACACGGGCTATCAGTTCCAGGCGACGCTCGATCTGCGTGATCGCATTGCTGAGAAGTACGGCCTGGAAGTCGACATGCTGCAGCCCGAACTGACCGTTCCCGAGTACGAAGCACAGCACGGCGGGCCGCTGTACAACACGAATCCCAACCAGTGCTGCTTCGATCGCAAGATCAAGCTGCTGCATCGCGGGCTGGCCGGTAGGTCGGCCTGGATGAGCGGCATTCGTCGCGACCAGAGCGCCGATCGGGCGCAAGCGGCCATCGTCGGTTGGGACAAGAAGTTCAACCTGGTGAAGATCAGCCCGCTGGCGAATTCGACCAAGAAGGATGTGTGGACGCGCATCGTCAAGGAAGATGTTCCGTACAACCCGATGCACGACCAAGGCTACCCCAGCATCGGCTGCTGGCCCTGCACCCGTGCGGTGACGGACGGCGAAACCGACGAACGCGCTGGGCGCTGGAGCGGCACCGCCAAAACCGAATGCGGCCTGCACTCGGTCGAGCAGCAGGGTAGTGGCATTTAGACGCCTTGGATGTTTGCGCTTCACCGATTGCAGCGCGTCGCGGTTTGGCTGGTGAGTAGGTTAGTAAGTGAGTATGTACTGTTGCTCACTTGCTTCTTCCCCTACTCACCTATTCACCTACTCCACTTACTCACCACCAGTGAAACTTCCTGCCAAGATTGAATACGGCTGTCTGGCCATCTTGCACCTGGCGGAGCAGTATCCGTTGGGCGAGCCGGTGCAGATTCGTCGGGTGGCAGCAGAGCATGGCATTCCGTCGCGGTTCCTGGTGCAGATCTTGCTGGAGCTCAAGCGGGCTGGATTGGTTTCCAGCACTCGGGGCGCAGCGGGCGGGTACCAGTTGGCCCGGGCGCCGGACGAGATCAGCTTGGGCGAAGTGATTGCCGTGCTCGAGGGCAACGACGCGACCGAAGAAATTGAGTCGGGCGGCCTCCGCGGCGCGCTGTACAGCGCTTGCCGCGAGGCGGAGGCGGTGCAGCAGGAGCGGCTCGACGGAATATCTCTGGCGAATCTGCTGGAATATGCCAGCGGAGGCTGCGAGCCGATGTGGTACATCTAGGCCGCCCATCCAGAGAGTCGGGGGCAGTTTTGCAGCAACAAAGTCCGAAATCGCTCGATTGAGCGGCCGGCGGCACCAAATACCGTTGCTTTCGGAGCCCGAATTGCCAATAGTTAATCGACCGATCTGTCCCTGATGGTTTGCCAGGAGCGTCTCTGATGCATCGAACTGTTGTCGTTCTGTCCGCTGTGCTGCTCGGTTGTGCTGTCGCGCCCGAGGCGAAAGCGTGTTCGGCGGTGCTGATGGAACTGGGCGATCGCCCGGTGATGGCGCGCTGCTACGACTGGCACATCGGCAACGCGCTGCTATTGATCAATCAGCCCGGCATGGCCAAGCGAGCGCTGGCGTTCGATAATCCGGCCGAGTGGACCAGCAAGTTTGGCAGCGTCACCGTGAACCAGTACGGGCGCGAGTTGCCCGTCGACGGCATCAACCAGGCAGGCTTGGCGATTGCGGTCTTGTGGCTGAACGAAACCGAATACCCGGCCGTGGACGAGCGCCCTTCGCTTAGTTCCGCCCAGTGGGTGCAGTACCAGCTCGACACGGCTGCAACGGTGAAGGAAGTGATCGAGAGCGACAATGCGATTCGCATCAACTCGATCGTTGGCGTGAAGGTGCATTTCTTTGTAAGCGACGCCAGCGGCGACTGTGCGGTGATCGAATTCATCGAAGGCAAGATGGTCGTGCATCACGGCGACACGCTGAAGTACCGCCAGATCACCAACAGCACGGCTGCCTACAGCCAGGAGCATATCGCGGCGTTTGAGGGATTCGGCGGCGACCAGGAGATTCCCGAGAATCACAAGTCGATCCATCGGTACGCCCGACTGGCCGCGGCGGCCAAGAAGGCACAGGACGACACCCGCGAGCCACACCTCGCGGCCTTCGACACCATTCGACGCGTTCAGCACCGTTCAACGCGGTGGCAGATCGTGTACGACCTGGAAGCCAAGAAGATGTTCTTCCGCACGCCGGGGCAGCCGGAGGATCGCACCATCGACCTGGCGGAGTGCAAGTTCGATCCGGCGAGCCCCGCGAAGGTGCTGGACATCGACGCCGAGCACGAAGGGAACGTGGTGGGCGAGTTCCGCGATTACACACGCGAAGCCAACCGGCGGCTCATCCTGCAATCGGTCTCCTCGACTAACTTCACTCGCAACCTGCCCGAAACGCTGGTGAATATGGTGATCGAGTATCCCGAGCACTTCTGCAAGCCGGTGGCCGTGGAGGTAGTCGGTGGTCGGTAACGTCTGGCGACGTTATCCCAACGCACGCTCGTACAGGCGGTAGGTCTTGTATCGCTTGGCGCCGCCCTTCTCCAGGGTCTTGCGCGAGAGGTTGTTCGACTCCAGCACCCAGGAGAACTCGGCTTCCTGCACGCCGTGGTTCAGCACCGGCTCGATCAGTCCCCGAGCGAGCGTGATGCCAACGCCCCAGTTCTGGTATTCGGGCAGCACGTTGGCGCTGATCACGCGCATGCGAGTGATCTCCTTTCGCCGAGTGAGCAGCTTCAAAAAACCAAACGGCAGTAGCCGCCCGTCGATTTCGCGAATCCGCCCGTTGTAGTCCAGCAGGCCGAAGATCACGCCGATGGGCTTCCCTTCAACTTCTGCGACCAAGGTGAGTTCGGGGACAATCATGTGGCGAAGCTGCCCGGCGGTGGCCGATACTTCGGCTTCCGACAGCGGCACAAAGCCCCAGGTGGCTGAGAGCGCTTGGTTGTAGATATCGAGGAACATTTCGACTTCTTGGCGAAACCGCTTCCGATTCATTGGCCGCAGTTTCACACCAAAACGCTCTCGGATGCCTTCGTCGATGACGCGATGCTTGTCGTCCATCGACGAGAGCATATCGGTGTGTCCCCAGTAGGCATACAGGTCCTGCACCTTCTGTAAGCCGGCTGCCTCGATCAACTGACCGTAGTACGGCCGATTGTAGGTCATCATGAACATCGGCGGCTCGTCGAACCCTTCGACCAGCAGGCTCCACTCGTAGTTGATCGACGGGTTGGCTGGCCCCCGCACGGCGGTCATGCCTCGGTCGGCGAGCCATTGGCCGGCCGCTTCGAACAGCGGTGTCGATACCTCCGCGTCGTCCACCGACTCGAAGAACCCAAAAAACCCTAGTTGGTCCTTGTGCCACTTGTTGTGGGCGTGGTTCACGATGGCCGCAATCCGTCCACAGGTCTCTCCATTTCGCTGGGCGAGGAACGTTTGGGCTTCGGCCGCTTCGTAGAACGGGTGGCGGCGGTAGCCTAATAGGCCCCGCTGCTCGTGGCGGAGCGGGGGAATCCAGTTTTTGTCCCCCCTGTAGAGACTCCAGGGAAGATTGACAAACTCGCGCTGCTCACGGCGCGTGGAAACGGGTATGATGCGTACTTCGGACATGGGGCGAAGTGTAGACGCCCTGCGCGATTTGCGAAACGCCAGCTCCAGCGCCAGTTGCCATGCCTCGATGTCTCGTCACCGGCGCCACGGGCTTTATCGGTCCCCGGCTGGTGCAAGTGTTGCAAGCAGCGGGCGGCGAAGTTCGCTGCCTGGTGCGTCCAACGGCCGATACGTCGCGGCTCGAAGCCCTGGGCGTCGAGCTAGCTTCGGGCGACGTGACCACGCCTGAAACGCTGCCCGCGGCTATCGCTGGCATGGACTTCGTCTTCCATTTGGCCGGCAAGACGTTCGCCGCCAGCTACGATGAGTTCGCCCAGGTGAACGAAGCGGGCTGCGCGAATCTGGCGGCCGCCTGCGCCGCCGAGTCAAATCCTCCCGTGCTGATCGTCGTCAGTTCGCTGGCCGCTGCCGGTCCATCGCCGGCGGAGCGGGCTTTGACCGAACGGGATACGCCCGAGCCGATCTCCAACTACGGTCGCAGCAAGCTGGCGGGCGAGTTGGCCGCGCGGGAGTGGGCGGCCGAGGTGCCGACCACCATCGTACGTCCGCCGGTTGTGTTCGGGCCGGGCGACCGCGCGGGGTTGGTGCTAGTGCGGAGCCTGATGAAGACTGGCATCCACGTGGTGCATCGGCCGGGGTTACCGCTGTCGTTGGTGCATGCCGACGATCTGGCCGAGGCGCTGCTACTGACCGCGCGGTACGGCAAGCGGCTCGACCCCACCGACCCGCGGGCGACGGGAGTCTACTACGCGGCGGATCCGACGCCGTCGTCGTACACCGAGATGGGGCACATGATCGGCGAAGCGTTGGGCCGCCACATTCGCATTCTGAAGGTCCGCAAGTGGGCCTTGTCGATCGGGGCGACCTTTGGCGAACTCGGCGGTCGGGTGCGCGGCAAACCGTCGCCGCTGAATTGGGATAAAATGCGCGAAGGCACCGCCAGTGGCTGGGTGGCCTCACCTGCCAAACTAGTGAGCCAAACGAACTTTGCCCCCGGAGCGCCGCTGCCGGAGCGATACCTGCAGACGATCGAGTGGTATCGCGATGAGGGATGGTTGGACAAGTAACGCAACTGGGAGATGAAACGATGAAGCCCCTTGGCGCCCTGCTATGCTTAGCGCTGCTATTCACTTCGCCCGTGAGCCTTGCCGCGGAGCGGATGAATCTTTTGCTGATCACCGTGGACGACATGAACTGCGACTCGGTCGGTGTGTTTGGCTGTAAGTTGGAAGGCATCACGCCGAACATCGATCAATTGGCGAGCGAGGGCATGGCCTTCGACCACGGGTTCGTAAACATCGCCATCTGCCAGCCCACGCGGGCGGTGTGGATGACGGGGCGGTATCCGCATCGCAATGGCGCACTGGGGTTCGATCCGATCCATGCCGACGTACCCACCCTGCCCGAAGCCTTGCGCGAGGCGGGTTACTGCAACGCCTTGATCGGCAAGGCAAAGCACGTGATTCCCACGCGGGCTGCTGCATTCGATTTCATCATCGACCAGGGCGAACTGGGCCGCGGGCGTAGCGAGTCGCACTACGTGGAGGCCGTTGGCAAAGCCATCTCTGAGGCCCAGCAGGCGGAGAAGCCGTGGTTCATCATGGCCAATCTGCACGATCCGCATCGCCCGTTCGCTGGCAGCCGGCAGGAGAAGTCCCGCCCCCGCCCCGCAGTCACACGGACCATCAAGCCCAAGGAAGTCACTGTGCCGGGTTTCCTGCCCGACTTGCCTCTGGTGCGGCGCGAGATTGCCGAATACTACACCTCGGTGCATCGCGCAGACGACATCGTAGGTGCGATCCTCCGGCAGTTGGACGAAGAGGGCCAAGCTGACAAAACGGTCGTGCTGTTCATGAGCGATCACGGCATGCCGCTGCCTTTTGCCAAGACCAACTGCTACTACCAATCGAACCACACGCCGTGGATCGTTCGCTGGCCGGGCGTGACCACGCCGGGCAGTCGCGACAAGACGCACTTTGTCAGTGGAGTCGACCTCGCCCCTACTCTCTTGGAGGCGGCAGGCCTTGAGAACCTGCCGGACAGCGATGGCCGTTCGATCGCCGCGCTGTTGCGGGGCGAGCAGCAACCGGAGCGGAATTGCGTGTTCACGATGATCAACACTACCGCGGGCAAGAACAACTATCCCATGCGGGCGGTGCAGGACGAGCGGTACCTGTACGTCTGGAACGGGTGGGCCGATGGCGAGACGCGATTCCGCAACGAGTCGCAAAGCGGCCGCACCATGCGAGCGATGGTCGCCGCGGCCGAGAACGATCCGGCCGTGGCCGAGCGTGTGAAGCACTTCCTCTACCGCACCACGGAAGAACTGTACGACCTGCAGAGCGACCCCGACTGCCTGGTGAACCTGATCGCCGAGCCGAACGACCAATACTCACCACGGGCCAGCGCGATGTCGAAACGATTGTGGCACTGGATGCGAGAGACGAACGACCCGCAGCGCGAGCTGTTTGAGCAGCAGGTGAAACTTGCGCTGGATTGACGCCGTAGGTGGCTGGGGGCTCGTTGCACTCGTGCCCAGGCACCCGTCGAATCTTGAATTTACTCTTCGTCCGACTCTTCCGGATCCTGGCTGAACAGGTACTCCGGGTTCTCGCGATCAAAATCGTCGTCGGAGAGGCCGACGTTCAGTTTCACGTCGGTGTAAATGTATTCTTCCAGCAGGAGAGGTTTGCCACCCTCCTCACGAGGCCAGAAGAACGAGGCGTAGCCCACGGGGATCTTGTCCTTGTCGTCGACGAACACCATCGCCTTGTGGAACGTGAAGTGATCGCGCTCGACAGGATGAATCACTTCGATGCGAGTGCAGGTCCGCTCGTCGACCTTTGCTCCCTTGAAGAAGGTCACTTTGCACTCGTCGTGTTGCATGTCGTTTTCAATCACCCCAACCAGCTGCTGGACCAGGCGCTTGAAACCCAGATCGGTAATGGGATAGCGATTCTCCCGCATCGCAAGTCGACTGTCCGGCTTCAAGTAGGTACTCATGTAGGCCATCCGTTGCCCACCGCGGCGCACCAGCACACGGTCGCCGTGCGTGCCGCTAATGTAGAGGGCCTCGCGACCTTCCACGGCGGCGGGTTTGTCGAAACGAAGGTAGACGCTGAATGGAATCTTCTCTTCGCCCTCGCCTTGCTCGTGGCGGACTTTGGCGTTGATGAACTCGTACTTGCCCAGCTTGCCGGCGACGCGTTCGCGGCGAACGATCTTGCAGGTGTAGTCGTCGATGTTCTTGTCAATCGACTCTAGTGCCTCTTCAGCGAGCACCAGGGCAGGGTAGAGAGGGTGATCGGTATGGCGCTGCTTGGGCTTGGCGAGCGGGGCGGCGAACGAAGCCAGTTTCTCGGCCGGTTCGTCGCTCTTGTCCTTCTTGGGCTTGGTCTCTTCGGCGCCGGCGATCGAACTACCAAGAGCGACCGCTACAATCAGCGCAAACGATACCAACCAAGCAATCCTACAACGTTCCATCCCGGGCCTCCTCAGAAGAGATGTTCCGACCCTGTCCGAAGTGGCCGGCATGCGAAAAGGTATGCTCCAGTTTACAACTACGCTATGCACCGAGTCGGCAGGAAGACTCAACTTAAGGCAAATCCAATGTCGATGCGAGTGTCCTAATCGCGCAGATACACACATTTACCAGCACTGCAGGGGGGCGTGCGGGGGTCTCTTTAGGGAACTACGCAGATGCTGGCAAGATGGATCGCCCCTGGCGGCACTGCTGGCGTCAAAGCCCGTGGGCTTGGCGAAATAGTCGTAAATCGCCCTGTTTCCCCATCACGATCAGCGTGTCGCCCGGGGTAAATTTGGTGTCGGCGGCGGGGGCAAACAGCATATCGCCATCCTGGCGGCGGAGGCCGAGCAGCAGCACGTGGTGCCGGGTTTGCAGGGCCACCTCGCGGATCGATTGACCCACCAGCAAACTCTCTGGCGGGATGTGGAACTCCTCCAAATCGGCTCGTAGCGACTTGTCGCTCACCATCAGGTCCATCAGCTCCGCCGCGTGCGGCCGGGTGACCATGGCCGCCATCCGCCGCGCGCCGATCACGGCCGGCAGCACCACCTCGTCGGCCCCGGCCTGGCGGAGTTTCTTCTCCGTAGCGGGTAGCTCGCCGCGGGAAATGATTCGCAGCTTGGGGTTGAGATTCCGCGCGGTGAGCGTGAGAAACACGTTGTCGGCATCCGAATGCAGGGCCGCCACGAATACCTTCGCCCGTTCGATGCCGGCGGCGATCAGCGAGTCCTCTTCCAGGGCATCTCCGGTAATGATCAGCATGCCATCGGCGCGGGCGGTCAGTGCGGTGTCGGAGTCCTGGTCGATCACCACGAACGGTACGTTGCGATTAGAAAACTCTTCGGCCAACGTTTGACCCATGCGGCCCAGTCCACAAATGACGGTGTGACCGGAGAGCTGTTCGATTTCTTGAGTCATGCGACGGATTCCTAGCGCGCGGTAGACTTGGCCTTCGATCATCGACTGCAACAGCATGGTGATCGTGTAACCGACCACGAACATGCCAATCAGGATAACAAAGATCGAAAAGAGTTTCAGTTCGGGCGGCGAGTCGCTTTGCTCGGTATAGCCCACGCCCGACACGGTGACCACGAAGTAGTGAATGCTGGAGAGCCAACTGCTACCGGTCAGCAAGCGATGGCCTGTGACCGCGACTAGGAAGACCACGGCCAGGGCGAATAGGGCCTGGCGAATCCGCGCCAATGCTGTCATCGATGTCCGGTTAAGTGGTGTAGTCGGCGTTCAGGCGGACGTACTCTGCCGTGAGGTCGGTCGTCCAGAATCGCGCCGCGGCCGAGCCTTCGTCCAGGATAAGCAGCAAGCTGGTCTCTCGCTCTTCGGCCATGCTCTTCGACACGGCCGCTTCGTCGAAGTCGACCGGCGCGCCGCGTTCGTAAACCAACAAGCCGTTGATGTGCAAACTCACGTGATGCGGATTGAACGGAACTCCCGCGTAGCCCGCAGCCGAAACCACCCGACCCCAGTTGGGATCGGCACCGTGGATGGCCGTTTTCACCAGCGGGCTGTCGGCGATCGTCTTGCCGATCTTCACCGCTTCGGCCCGGGTGCGGCATCCGTGTACTTCGACCGTTACCAGGTGCGTGGCGCCTTCGCCATCGGCGGGGATCGATTGCGCAAGGTCCTCGCACACTTCGTACAGCGTCGCCCGAAACGCGTCGAGTTGGCGACCTGCGAGCACGGGTCCGCCGGCGGCGCCGTTCGCCAAGAGCAGCACCGTGTCGTTGGTGCTGGTGTGCCCGTCGACGCTGATGCAGTTGAACGTTTCGCTCACCGCGTCCTGCAGCGCCTGATGGGCGTCGCGCGGGGTGACGTTGGCGTCGGTCATCACCACCGACAGCATGGTCGCCATATTGGGGCCAATCATCGCCGCGCCCTTGGCCAGTCCCGTGACGGTCAGCTTCACTCCGTCCAGCTCGAACTGCCGACCGCGAATTTTGGTGACCGTGTCGGTGGTCATCATGCCCCGGGCGGTTCGCTCCAGGGCTTCGTCGTCCGAGGAGAGCGACTTGGAGACTTGCTGAATGCCGCTGGCGATCTTCTCCATCGGCAGGTGCACGCCGATCACGCCGGTCGACAGCACCAGCGTCTGGTTGTCGTCGAGGTCGCACGCTTCAGCCACCAACTGCGCCATCTTCTGGCAGTCTTCGTCCCCTCTATCGCCGGTGCAGGCGTTGGCCACGCCCGAGTTGATCACCACCGCGCGCACGTTCTCGCTGGGCGTGATGAATCGATCGAACGTCACCGGCGCGGCGCACACCAGGTTCTGCGTGTAGACCCCCACGCCCACCGCGGGGCGGTCGGACAGCACGAGCGCAACGTCCTCCTTGCCTGCGGTTTGCTTGATACCCGCGTGTACCGCGCTGCCTGAAAATCCGGCGGGAAAGTGTGGTGTCATGGGTTTGGGAGGTTGTTGTCGCGAAATGGTAGGAGAGAGGGAGTCGATTCCTAAACGAGCGCCGTGGTTTCCTTGAATCCGTTCATCAAGTTGAAGTTCTGCACTGCCGCGCCGCTAGCGCCTTTGATCAGGTTGTCGATCGCGCTGATCACTAGCGCCCGACCGCGAACCACGCGTGCGGTCACGTGGCAGCGGTTGGTGTAGGCGACGTGCTTCGTGGTGGGCGGGGCGTCGACCACGTCGACGAACGGTTCGTCGGCGTACGCTTCGCGCAGCGCGGCCATCAGCGTTTCAGTCGTCGCGTCGCCAATGGGCGTTGCGTAGCAGGTGCTCAAAATGCCGCGGTCCATCGGCACCAGGTGCGGCGTGAACAGCACCTCGACTGGCTCGCCGGCGGCCTCGGTGAGGAACTGATCGATCTCCGGCATGTGGCGATGCGTGCCGACGCCGTACGCCATGAGGCTTTCGTTGCACTCGGGATAGTGGAACACCGGCTTCGGCGTGCGGCCGCCGCCGGAGACACCACTCTTGCTGTCGATGTTAATGCCTGCGGGCGAAATGAGCCCAGCCTTCAGCAGCGGGTAGAGGGCCAGGATGGCCGACGTCGGGTAACAACCGGGATTGGCCACCAGGTGCGCCGCTTTGATTTGGGCGCGGTACAGTTCCGGCAGGCCGTACACCGCGTCGGGCAATCGGTCGGCGTCGGGGTGAGTGACGCCATACCACTGCTCGTAAACGTCTTTGTCTCGCAGCCGATAGTCGGCGCTCAGGTCGATCACGTCGAGATCAAGCTCGCGCAGTTGCGCCACCGCCTCGGCGCTGGCCGCGTGCGGCAGGCAGCAGAACACCGTATCGGCCCGCTGGGCCAGTTGTTTGGGTGTGAGCGGTTCGAGCCGCAGGTCCAACTGCCCGGTGAGCTGCGGATGGACTTCGGCGACGTGAGGGTTCTCCTCCTGCCGCGTGCCCAGCGCGGTGAGCACGACCTCAGGATGCCGGAGCAACAGCCGAATGAGTTCCAGACCGGTATAGCCGGAGGCTCCGAGGATGGCGACACGGTTGGACATGGTACGCACGAAGGGGAGAACGAAGTGGGCAGCAACCCGCTGATTTTAGCGGGAAAAAAGGGCAATCGCTACGGGGTAAGACGCCTCGTTTAGCGATTGCGGCGGACCAAGCGCTCGTCCACCAGACGGAGAACACCGCGAGCCACATCGGTTTTGCTGCCAGAGAACTGTGCCAGCACATCGCCCTCGGGGCAAAGGATCTCGACCGTGTTTTCCCGAGCGTTCATTGCTTCCACTCCGTTGGAGACCATCAGATCGCAGTGCTTTCGTTCCAGCTTCGCGAGCGCCCTCAGGCGATGGTCCTCGGTCTCCAGGGCAAATCCGACCACCCACCGCCGCTTGTCCTCAGGATCGAGGTCTTTCTCGGCACCCAGGGTGGCCACCACATCGTCTGTTTCGACAAGCTCCAGCAGTAGAGGTTCACCGGTCTTATGGATTTTGTGATCCTCCACCCGCTTCGGCCGATAGTCACACGGCGCCGCCGCACCGATGAGCCCATCGCAACTGGCAAACTGCTCCCGGGCGACCTCCATCAACTCCTCGGTCGAAGTGATCGGCACCACCGTGGCACCTTCCGGATACTCCACCTCCACCGGCCCGGAGACGATCACTACTTCATGCCCTAACTCTAGCGCCGCCGCGGCGAGCGCCGCCCCCATACGTCCACTCGACGCGTTGGTGAGGTACCGCACCGGATCGATGTACTGACGAGTGGGGCCGGAGGTGATGAGGATTTTGGCCATGGTTTATGTCACGCAGAGTCGCGGAGACGGCAGAGTAGGGTGGGAACGCGGAATCTAGCGGGTTGGAGCGGAAGATAGTGTAGGTGTTTCAGGCATTTGCAGCTATGGAACAGCCACGGAGTGGCGATCGCGCATAGCCTGGGGCGCGAGCCCCAAGGCTGAGTTTAAACACCACCGCTAGCCGCGGAGCGGCGACAGCGACTTGGTTTGGGAGCATAGCAGCACTTCCTTAGTCTTGCGTGCGCTCGACATAGTCTTGCAGGGCCGCTTGAAGCCCACCTTGCCCGCAGCTGTACTCGCGAATCACACCGTCTGAGTCAGGCTTGCACCATTCAAATCCCTGTTCGATGTCTTCAAAAACCAAGAGCCACTCAGCATACTTTGCGACCCTGAACACTGATTCGAGCTTCTCGCATCGTACAATCGGGACTTTCTCAAACTCCGTTTCTATTGCAACATAGGCTTGACGTTCCTCTGTACTGCATTCCTGTAGCTCTTGGCGGACAATCCGCTGCAGTTCTGAGAGTGTGGTAGGAGTCCAAGGCATGTCAGGTGAAGTTAGTTGTACCGCGTCGGCCCTCGAGTTTGACGATGCAGTGAGCATTGGGGTAGGGGCACTGTCGCCACTCCGTGGCTAGTGTTTTCTGCTAACGTGCTCCTGGGGCTCGCGCCCCAGGCTATGCGCTGGCGCCGCTCCGCGGCTGAACCTGCGCTTCACTTGCCTGGGCTCGTTCCTCTAGTTCAATCCGCGCCAATGCTGCCTAGATACGCGAAGATCCGCGTCGAATTCAAAACGCTAGCCACCAAGCAGCTTCTCAATCTCCGCCGCAATCGCATCCGGTTCGCTCATCCGCCCGGCGCCTTTCTCGCGGCAGCTGAGCCAGCCTTCGTCGGGGCCTACAAGATGCACGCCGTCTTCCTTAAGCTGCGCGACGTTCCGCTCGACCGCCGGCTTCGACCACATTTCGCAGTTCATCGCGGGCGCCATGAGCACGGGGCCTTCGAACGACAGGAGCAGCGTCGAGAGCAAGTCGTCGGCGATGCCTTGGGCCGCTTTGGCCAGGATGTTGGCCGTGGCCGGGGCGATGCACAAGAGATCGGCCTGGCGGGCCAGTTCGATGTGGGGGCCCAGGGGGTGGCTGTTGGGCGGGAAGGAGTGTGTTGCGACTGCCCGGCCAGTCAGCGCGCGGAACGTGGCCGGGCCGACGAACTCTTCGGCCGCGGCGGTCATCACCACGCTCACCCCGTGGCCCGACTGCACGAGCTGGCTCACCAGCGCGGCCGTCTTGTAGGCAGCCACACCGCCGGAGACGCCGATGAGGATTTCGGAAGGCATAAAGCTGGGTGAGTTCTGCTAAGGGCCAACTGGGAACGGAAAATGACCAATGACGAATCACCAATGACCAAAGGGCGGGTTGGTCATTGTTAATTCGTCATTGGTCATTGCGCAATCCAAAGAAGGCTGCCAAACGCGACCGCTTAGAGTGCCGACAGGTCGACTTCGGGGCCGTCGTCCATAGGGCTGGGCTCGCCGACCACCTGGCGGACTTCGCCGGAGGAGTCGAGGAAGATCTTGTCTTGCAGGATTTCCTGCACGACGATTTCCATCTTCTCGTCGGTCTCCACGTCCACCAGCGGGCGGGCGCCGCCGTTGATGGCGACCAGCCGCTTTTGGATCAGCGTGGAGAGCTTGAACCGGCCGCCCACCTTGTTGACGATTTCTTCTTCTTTCAGCGCGTCGATCATACTTCGAGTCCCTCTTGCGTGAGGATGTTGGCTATTTGCTGGATGGTGGGTTCGATCTGGTCGTTCACCACCTGGTACTTGTACGTATGTGCCTGGGCCATTTCGCGGCGGGCGACTTCCAGTCGGCGGAGGATGGCCTCTTCGCTGTCGGTCTTGCGGGAGCGGAGCCGTCGCTCGAGTTCCTGGTCCCTCTCTTCAACAGAGTTGCCGCCGACCGTTAGAAAGATGGTCACCGCCTGGGGGAATTGCTCGCGGGCTTTGCGCGCACCGTCCACGTCGATTTCCAGAATAACCCATTGCCCGGCAGCCAGGCTAGGCCTGACCTCGTCAAAAAGGGTTCCGTACCAGTGCCCGCGGCCGAAAACCTCCATGCATTCCAGAAAATCCCCCGCCTCGCGGCGAGCCGCGAAATCCTGCGGCGAGAGGAAATGGTACTGCTGGCCGTCGACCTCCCCGGGCCGCGGGTCCCGCGTGGTGGCCGAGACGCTCAGCCGAATCTTCGGCGCCAGCCGCTCGATCAAGCCGGACACAATCGTCGACTTCCCGACTCCCGAAGGGCCGGAAATGATGACAAGGCGGCCTGCTTGGTCGGTCGCGGTCGGCATGTTGGGGAAAGTGACCTTGGCAGGGGAAGCTTAGCGAAAATGACCAATGACGAATTGGCAATGACCAATGAGGGGTTTGGTCATTGTCCATTCGTCATTGGTCATTCGACGTTCTGAACTTGTTCGCGGATGCGTTCCAGTGCGGCTTTCATATCCACCACGTACTGGCTGATCTCGCAGTCGTTGGCTTTCGAGCCGATGGTATTGATTTCGCGGCCCATCTCTTGTGAGATGAACTCCAGCTTGCGGCCCGAGCTTTCCTTCGAGTCCACCGTTTCGGCAAACTGGGCGAGGTGGCTCTTGAGCCGCACCAACTCTTCGCTGATGTCGCTCTTGTCGACGAACAGGCTCATTTCCCGCAAGAGATCCGCCGGCTCGACCGTGACGTTCAGCTCAGACAGGGCGCGGTTCACGCGCTCGGTGAGTCGCTCGCGATAGCCGACCGACACGTTTGGCGCGCGGTGCTCGATGGCCGCCACCTGCTGATCGATCACGTTGCAGTTCTCGAGCAAGTCGGTCGCCAGCGCCCGACCTTCTGCTTCGCGCATCTTGGTGAGCGCGGCGAGGGCTTCGCGCAAGGTTGGTTCGATCTGCGGCCAGCTCTCTTGTGAGTCCTGCTCCGGCGCGCGGCGGTCGTCGATCACGCCGGGCAGCATCAGGAAGTGCCCCAGGTTGAGGTGCTCGCCGCTGCCGCAGCTCACCGCGACAGCCTTGGCTTGTTCGTAAAAAGCCTTGAGCGCCTCGGCATTGATGCGGTAGTCGTCCGGTTTGCTATCGCGGTGAACGTGCAGATTGAGTTGCACGGTGCCGCGGCGCACGCGTTTGCGAACCAGGGCGTCGATCTGTGGTTCGAGCGCGCCGTAGCCTTCGCTGGTGCGGAGGCTCAGTTTGTAGTGGCGGCTGTTGATGGTCCGCAGTTCGACTGCGACCGACAGCGAGTCGAACCGGTTATGGGCTTCGCCGAAGCCAGTCATGCTGAGGAGCACGTAACCCTCCGTGATGATGGAGCGAAGAGGTTACTCTGCTTCCGAAGACTCGCCAGAGCCGGCGTCACCCGACTCGCCTGCAGTGTCCGACTCTTCCGCGGCGCCGCCTGCTCCCCCTTCGTCGGTAGCAGTGGCCGAGCGTTTGTCGTCCAGTCCGCTCATCTTGCTGGCCGAAGCGCCGCCTCGCCCGTTGGCGAAGTAGAGCGTTGCGCAGATGCAAACGAACATCCACAGCAGGGCGGTGTAGGCGGTGATCTTGGTGAACGCGTCGCCTGCCTTGGCGCCAAACGCGCTGGAGCCGCCGGGCCCGCCGAGCGCGCCGGCGAGTCCGCCGCCACGACCCCGCTGAACCAGGATCAGCAGGATCATGAACAGGGCAATCACGAACAACAGAATTTTAAATAGGATTTCCATCGATCTCGTCTGGGTTAAGGCATCACGTGCTGTGTCAAACCGCCTTGGCGATGCCCAGGAAGTCGTCGGCCTTCAGGCTGGCTCCGCCCACCAGGGCGCCATCCACATTGGGATTCGCCATCAGCTCGGCGGCATTGCTCGGCTTGACGCTACCGCCGTACAGGATGCGGACTTTGTCGGCAATCTCGCCATTGTAGCTTTCGGTGAGCAATCTGCGAAGGTCAGCATGCACCTCCTCGGCCTGCTCGGGAGTGGCCACTTTTCCAGTGCCAATGGCCCACACCGGCTCGTAGGCGATCACGATTTTGGCCACCTGATCGGCCGAAAGCCCCGCCAGCGAGCCAGAAAACTGCTCGGCGATCACTTCGCCCGTCTTGCCAGCCACCCGCTGCTCAAGCAACTCGCCCACGCAGACAATTGGCACAATTCCAGCTTCCAGGGCGGCCAGAGTCTTCTCGTTCACCATGGCGTCGGTCTCGCCCATGATATTCCGTCGCTCGCTGTGGCCCAGGATGACGTACTCCGCACCAATGTCGGTCAGCATCGCGGCGCTGATCTCGCCGGTGAACGCCCCGTTCGGCTGGGCGTACATGTTCTGAGCGCCCAACGCGACCGGCGACCCGTCGAGCGCCTTGCCGACCGACTCCAGGTAAATCGACGGCGGGCAGACCAGCAGGTCGGCGTTCTCGACGTCGCCCGAGCCCTTCGCCACGCCCTCGGCCAACTCCACGGCCGCAGCGTGATCGGTGTTCATCTTCCAGTTACCAGCGATAAGTGTCCGACGCATGGTTTGGGTCCTCGGTATGTTAATACTGTGTCAGTTTGAATGTTGAATCGTTATTCCAACGACCAATTGAGAATGACCAATGACCAACATGCTCGGCTAGATCTGGTCATTGTTAATTCGTCATTGGTCATTCCCTAAAACGTCTTTCCCACCGCCTCCGCCACCTTCCTAATCTGCGCGGCGACCTCTTTGTATTGTGCCGGCAACAGGGCTTGGGGGCCATCGCTCATGGCATCTTCGGGGCAGTTGTGCACCTCGATGTGCACTCCGTCAGCGCCGCAGGCCGCAGCAGCCAAGGCGCAGGCGGGGATCAGCTCGGGGCGGCCGGTTGCGTGGCTGGGGTCGACGATGATCGGCAGGTGCGACATCAACTGCACTTGCGGCACCGCGGCGATGTCGAGCATGTTCCGGCACGAGTTGTCGAAGCCCTTTACGCCGCGCTCGCACAGCACCACTTCGGTGGTGCCGTTGGCGATCACGTACTCGGCGCTCATCAGCAGGTCCTTGATCGTGGCCGCCATGCCGCGCTTCAAGAGCACCGGCTTCTTGGTCATGCCGACCTCAGTCAAGAGAACGAAGTTCTGCATGTTCCGCGCGCCGAGCTGAATCATGTCGGTGTACTCGGCGATCAGCTCTACATGGCGGGGGTCGATCGCTTCGGTGACGACCGGCATGCCGTGCTTGTCGCCGACCTCGCGCAGGATCTTCAGGCCCTCCTCGCCGAGCCCTTGGAACGAGTAAGGACTGGTCCGCGGCTTGTATGCCCCGCCGCGCAGCACGTTGGCGCCGGCCGCTTTGATCTCGCCGGCGATCTCGTCGAGCCGCTCGGCGCTCTCGATCGCACACGGCCCGGCGATCATGCCGAAGTGGCCGCCGCCGATTTTGGTTGTTGCTTTGCCCGATCCGATTTCGACTACCGAAGGCTGCGGGTGCGCCTCGCGACTGGCCAGCTTGTAGGCCGGCATCACCGGCATGGCGTCTTCCACGCCTGGGATGGCGGTCAGCGGGGCGGTTTGGATCTTCTCCTCGTCGCCAATCACCCCGATCACAGTGCGATAGGTGCCTTTGCTCAAGTGGGGCTTGAGGCCCATCGCCTCGATCCGCTCGACCACGTGGTCGATTTGCTCGTCGGTCGCGCCGTGTTTCAGGATAATGATCATAGGGCTGGGAGCGGGGGGCTGGGGACGGTAGCCGGATTCGCAAGAATTCGGGCCTGGGAGGAGTCTGAATTCTTGCGAATCCAGCTACGAAATGTCCCCCAAATCCTAGCCGATCGGCTCCCGATGCGCATAGGACCCAAGCACCACCAACTGCTGGGCCTTCTTCTCCAGTGCCGCGATGGCCTTCTTGGCCCGGGCTTCGGTCGAGTGACCGACGAACTCGATGAAGAACAGATACCGCCCGCGGCTGCCCGCTACGGGGAAGCTCTCGATCCAGGTCATGTTCAGGCGGTTGCGCTTGAACACGGCCATGGCGTCGGCCAGCGCGCCGGGCTCGTGGCTGATTTCGAGCATCAGGGCGGTCTTGTCGTTGCCGGTCTTGGCGGCCATCTCGCGGCCGATCACGGCAAAGCGGGTAACGTTGTCCTTGTTGTCTTCAATGTTCGCCACCAGCACCGAAAGGCCATACTGGGCCGCCGCCTGGGCGCTGGCGATGGCGGCCACGGTGGGATCGGCCGCGGCAGTCTGGGCAGCTTCGGCCGTGCTGGCCATGGGGTGACACTCGGCGTTTGGCAAATGCCTGGCCAACCAGTTGCGGCACTGCGACAGCGCCTGCGGCTTGCTCTCGACGCGCTGCACCTGCGCCCTGGTACCACTGCCTAACAAGCAGTGGTGAATCACCAGCGGCAGCTCGCCGCAAATGCTCACGTTCGCCTTGGCGAAGCACTCGAGCGTATCGGTCACGCGGCCATCGGTGGAGTTCTCCATCGGCACGATGCCAAACGCCGCGGTGCCTTGCTCCACTTCCTCGAACACCGCTGCGATGGTGGCCACGGGAACCAAATCGGCCGCCGCGCCGAAGTGCTCGATGGCCGCAATGTGGCTGAAGGTGTGCTCGGGCCCGAGATAGGCGATGCGCTCGCTGGTGGTGAGCGTGCGACACGCGGCGACAATCTCGCGAAACACCGCGGACACGGCCTCCGCGGCCAGCGGCCCGCGATTGCGCTTGGCGGCCTTGGTCGCCGCGTCGTCGATCACCTGCTTCGAGTCGGCAGCCAACTCGGCGCGGCGCTCCAGCAACTGGAGGATCTCGCGATCCACGCTGTCGATCTCCCGCTTGGGTCCGGTGCTTCGAGTTGTCTTTTTCTTCTTTGCCATGGGAGTCTTTTTGCGGGCATGCGGGCTAAGCCGCGAGCGGTTGCCACGCAATTCTAAGTCCTTATCGGCGGCCAAGTTGCTTTCGGCCGACTGCCAAGTTGACTGCCAGTTTGGTGGGGCCGGCGGGTGCTGGCGCGGGGGTGGCAGTCAATTTGGCAGCCCTCGGGCGGTTGCAGGGCTTCGAAATGCTGGTTTTCGCGTGCCGTAAGTTGTTGTTTTCAAGCATCTTACAGCAAATCGCCGCTTTTGCCAGGGGGACCGGCACACCCTTTGCTTTCTTCCTTCGGCGTACCGGTCCGTACGGGCCGAGCGAATACGATTTTACAAAACCCAATTCCACATATTCCGCAATCCGAAATTCAGGTCGCCGGCGCGTTCGGCGGCATTTGACACCCGCGAGTCCATCGCGAGAGAGAGAGGATTCTCATGGCAACTGGCGAAAAAATCATTGGCATCGACCTGGGCACTACCAACTCGGTGGTTTCCGTGATGGAAGGCAAAGAGGCCAAGGTCATTCCCAACCCCGAAGGCAACCGGCTGACGCCGAGCGTTGTGGCGTTCACCGACAAGGGCGAAGTCCTGGTCGGCGAGCCCGCGCGCCGTCAGGCGGTCACCAACCCTGCTAAGACCGTGTACTCCATTAAGCGGTTCATGGGCCGGCGTCACAGCGAAGTGGCGAGCGAAGAGAAGATGGTGCCGTACGAGGTAATCGGCGGCAGCGACGACTACGTGAAAGTGAAAGTGGGCGACAAGGAGTTCACTCCGCCCGAGATCTCCGCCAAGGTGTTGGTGAAGCTCAAGGAGTCGGCCGAGGCGTACCTTGGTCACAAGGTGAACAAGGCCGTGATCACCGTGCCGGCTTACTTTAACGACGCGCAGCGTCAGGCCACCAAAGACGCCGGGCAGATCGCCGGGTTGGAAGTCGCGCGTATCATCAACGAGCCGACCGCCGCGTCGCTCGCTTATGGTCTCGATAAGAAAACGCAAGAGACCATCTGCGTGTTCGACCTCGGTGGCGGTACGTTCGACGTGTCGATCCTCGAAGTGGCCGATGGCGTGTTCCGCGTCATCAGCACCAACGGCGACACCCACCTGGGTGGCGACGACTTCGACGAAGAGTTGATCAACTACGTGGCCGGCGAGTTCCAGAAGGATCAGGGCATCGACCTCCGCAAGGACCAGATGGCCCTGCAGCGTCTGCAGGAAGCTTGCGAAAAGGCCAAGAAGGAACTCAGCTCCGCGCAGTCGACCGACATCAACCTGCCGTTCATCACGGCCGATTCCAGCGGTCCGAAGCACTTGCAGATGAACATCACCCGCGCCAAGTTCGAAGAGCTGGTCGACGGGTTGGTGGAGCGTGTGCGTGGTCCCGTGTTGCAGGCCCTGGAAGACGCGAAGCTCGACCCCTCGAAGATCGACGAAGTCGTGCTCGTGGGTGGTTCGACGCGTATCCCCAAGGTGCAGGAACTGGTGAAGAAGATCTTCGGCAAGGATCCGCACAAGGGCGTGAATCCCGACGAAGTCGTGGCCGTGGGCGCTGCCATCCAAGGTGGTGTGCTGGCGGGCGACGTGCAGGACATTCTGCTGTTGGACGTCACTCCGCTGTCGCTCGGCATTGAGACCCTGGGCGGTGTGATGACCAAGCTAGTGGAGAAGAACACCACCATTCCGGTCGAACGCAAGCAGGTGTTCAGCACCGCCGACGACAACCAGACCGCGGTGACCGTCCGCGTGTTCCAAGGCGAACGCGAGATGTGTGCCGACAACCGACTGCTCGGCGAGTTTAACCTCGAAGGCATTCCGCCCGCGCCGCGGGGGGTGCCGCAGATCGAGGTGAAATTCGACCTGGACGCCAACGGCATTTTGAACGTGGCGGCCAAGGACCTGGGCACCGGCACCGAGCAAACGGTGAAGATCGAGCAGTCTTCGGGTCTTTCGGAAGACGAGATCAAGAAGATGCAAGAGGACGCCGCGGCTCACGCCGAGGAGGACAAGAAGAAGCGCGAGCTGGTGGAACAGCGGAACCGCGCCGACAGCTTGGCCTACCAGGTGGAGAAGACGCTCAAGGATCAGGGCGACAAGATCTCCGACGCGGACAAGGCGCCGATCGAAGCGGCCGTGACCAAGGTTCGCGAGGCGGCCAAGGAGGACGATCCGGAGAAGATCAAGTCGGCCATCGCCGAGTTGGAAGCGGCCAGCCACGCGATGAGCGAGTCGCTGTACAAGCAGGCCGCCGCCGACGGATCGAACGTCGACGACCAAACAGTCGGCGCCACTGCCGGCCAAGGCGGTGACGACGACGTGGTGGACGCCGAGTTTGAGGTGAAAGAGGACTAAGAGCTATCAGCTATTAGCTTCTGATTAGCCGGACCGCCACGCGGTCCGTGAGTAAGTCCAAAGTGCCACTGTCGACTTCGTTCGGCAGTGGCATTGTTTGTGAGTAGAGAGTCATACGCATTGTAAGCTAAATCCGAAATAGATGTTGCTAACTTTAATTATCGCTTCGATAGAATGTAGCTGCTCAGGTTGGGTAGCTATCATTTCGAATTCGAATTTGGATCAATCTTGGAGGGGGCTACATGAGTAACTGCAATTGGATCATTCCGGTCGTGCTCGCATTTTCTTGGGCTTGGCCTCTAGTCTGCCTCGCCGCACTTGAAGAGCAGGCTGCGATGGAACTCGCCGGCGAGTTAATCGAGGCATCTCGCGATGGAGACAGGAAAAAGCTGCACTCTATTGCAACGGACCATGCATCTGACCTCGATGTTGCAGCAGAAGTTTACGAGGGTAACGCCGTAGTGGCCCTCGGAAGCGGGATATGTCATTCCGTCAAAGGAAATCATGACGAAGCAGTTGCACTCTTGGAGCGAGCATGGAAGCAATCAAAGCACCACACCACGATAGCGCCCTTTTATGCTGAGGCACTTATTCGCACCAAGGAAACGCTCAAGGCCAACGAGGTACTCGAAGAGTCGTTTAAGAAGAGCCCAGAGGATCCATATGTCATTCCAGTGTTATCGCACAACTACGTTCGCACCCAACGGTACCAAGAAGCTATCCCGCTATTGAAGAAAATCCTTTCCGAGTATGAAGATTCAGGA
Organism: Aeoliella sp.; assembly: GCF_965227375.1. NCBI lineage: Bacteria > Pseudomonadati > Planctomycetota > Planctomycetia > Pirellulales > Lacipirellulaceae > Aeoliella > Aeoliella sp. The sequence continues at coordinate 3,802,262 of NZ_CBDDFX010000002.1, read as the reverse complement.
AGTGATACTCAAGAACTCCGAAATGGTCGAGCCTTGTATTTGATTGCTCTAGCAGAGTGCGAACTCCATTTAACAGAGTACGACGATGCAATTCAAAATCTGCGAAAAGCGGAGGAGGATTTGGAGTCTGTGCTGGTGCTATCGCCGCTTGCTGAAGCGTACCTAAAGAGCGGAAGGGAATCCGAGGCGAAGATCGAACTTGCGAAGGCCCTTAGACTCAAAAAGGACCATCCAGCGGTGCTTTATCACACGGCACTCTTACTCAGGAAAGAAGGAAAGCCGGCAGCTGAGGAATGCTACCAGCGTGCGTTCAAAGCGGCGGAAAAGTTGGAATCCAAGCCTGGATTTCAAGGCCCTCAGTATTTTCTATTCGCACTGATTTGCTCTGCGCTAGGAGACGAAGACTTGGCGAATCAACATCGTCAAAGGGCCAAGGAGTTGGGGTATACATATGAAACGCCCTGGAAGGAGGAATCTCTTAACAGGGCTTCAAATCCTGAATCCTTGCCGAATGTTCAACAATCCCCATGACCCCCCAGCAACTTGCATGGTACGTCGGCATTCGAGCCGTCGCGATTGTCGTGGGGCTGTACCTGCTGCATCGGCTGGCGTTGTGGCTCGAGGTGCGGGGGTACATTTACTATCGGAACAACCAACCGAAGAGCGGTGGCGTGAAGGCAGCCGCGTGGGAGCTGGATCGGCTGACTCGGCCTTCGGTCGAGTATCACGTCGCGGCCGAGGATGAGCAGGTGGAGAGTGAGGAGAACGACGGGGAGTGAGTGGCGAATCCTCGTGATTGGAATCTTACACCCGTTTGATAAAATGCGGGGTGCTGGAGAGTGAAACGCCGCACGGGGGGTGTTGCTGTGCACCTCGCGGAGCTCGACCACAGGCACCCCAAATGACCAAAAGGGGTTTTGCCCCAACGGATGGGGTTTTGGGCCATGCGGGAAACCGGTGGGCGAAACCCTGGGGGATTGGATCCCCTGAATTGCGAGAAGACCCTTTAAAAACAGTGAGAAATGCGATTGAGAGGGAGCAGCACGCAGGGGGTTTTGGGCCAATGGATCGTATGTGGGGACAAAACCCCGCGGGGCAAAACTCAGGGGACAAAACCAGTTGGGGCAAAACTCCGCTGGGACAAAACGAATAAAGGGCAAATTCCGACGAGGCGTAGCTCGTCGGCTATCTCAAATCGAGACCTCAAGCTTTCAAAACTATTCATGCTTCGACGAATCACAACTTGCGTAGCGCTGTCGCTCGTGGCCACGTTCGGAACGGCCGTGGCCAAGAATCCCATCGATCCGGGTTGGTATGCCGATCCGGAGGTGGCCGTGTTTGGCGATCGTTACTGGATTTACCCCACGACGAGCGCGAAATACGACGAGCAGGTCTACTTCGACGCGTTCAGCTCGCCGGACCTGGTGAACTGGACGAAGCACAAGCGGATCCTCACGGCCGACGACATTACCTGGGCACGCCGGGCGATGTGGGCGCCGTGCTGTGTGGAGCGCGACGGCAAGTACTACTTGTTCTTCGCCGCCAATGATCTGCAGCGGCCGGGCGGACCGCTGTACGACAAAGATAACCCCAACAACCACACCGGCGGCATCGGCGTGGCGGTGGCCGATCGGCCCGAAGGTCCTTTCAAGGACCTGTTGGGCAAACCGCTGATCGCCGAGTTCCACCACGACGCCCAACCGATCGATCAGTGTGTGTTCCAGGACGACGACGGCGCATGGTACCTGTACTACGGTGGCTGGGGCCACTGCAATGTCGGCCGACTGAACGACGACTTCACGGGCTTTGAACCTTTTGACGACGGACAACTGTTCCACGAAATCACGCCCCGCGGGTACGTGGAAGGACCGGTGATGTTCAAGCGCGACGGCCGGTACTATTTCATGTGGTCGCAAGGTGGTTGGACAAATGGCACCTACCATGTGGCTTACGCGATGAGCGACTCGCCGACGGGTCCTTTCAAGCGCGTGGCCACGGTGCTCGAGTCGGATAAAAACATCGCGACCGGCGCCGGACACCACTCGGTGCTACGGTCACCAACCAGCGGCAACTGGTACATCGTGTACCATCGCCGCCCGATACCGAACAAAGATCGCGACCATCGCGTTACGTGTGTAGACAAACTCGAGTTCAACGACGACGGAATGATCCAAACTGTGAAGATGACATTTGAAGGAGTAAGTCCTGATCCCATTCAAGATTAAAGGGTGGCTGTGGGCTCGCGGCGGGTGGCTGGGGTCGAGTGAAGCGAGCCCCCAGTTGTTACCACTGTGGGCGAGCTCAACTCGACCACCGCCACCCCACGCTGCTCACTTACTCACTTACTAACCTACTCACTTACTAAACAACCAACATGGCTTTTCGATTCGACAAACTGACCCTCAAGGCTCAAGAAGCGGTGCAGCGTGCGCAGGAGCTTGCAGCGGATGCTGGCAATCCGCAGATCGAGCCGTTGCATCTGCTCTCGTCGCTGTTGGCCGAGACCGAGGGCATCGTGCGCCCTGTGTTGGCGAAGATGAACGCCAACGTCGGGCAGATCCAGTCGATGGTCGACTCGGAGCTTGGCCGACTGCCGAAGAGTTCGGGCGGTTCGCCGCCGGGCATCGGTGCGAACTTGAGTCAGGTGCTGGAAGCGGCGGCCGGCGAAGCGGAGACGATGCGCGACGAGTACGTCTCGACCGAGCATTTGTTGTTGGCGCTGGCCAAAACTCCCTCGAAGGCCAAGGACACGCTCGAACTGTGTGCGGTGGCCGAGAAGGATTTGATGGCCGCGCTGCAGCAGGTTCGCGGTTCGGCCCGCGTGACCGATCAGGAGCCCGAAGGCAAGTTTCAGGCGCTGGAGAAATACGGCATCGACCTGGTGGATCGGGCGCAAGCGGGCAAGCTCGATCCGGTGATCGGCCGCGACAACGAGATCCGCCGCGTGATTCAGGTGCTTTCGCGGCGTCGCAAGAACAATCCGGTGCTGATCGGCGATCCCGGCGTCGGCAAGACGGCCATCGCCGAAGGGCTCGCGCTGCGCATCGTGCAGGGCGACGTACCGGAGAGCTTGAAGGGCCGCCGCGTCGTGGCGCTCGACATGGGCGCGCTGGTGGCCGGCGCGAAGTACCGTGGTGAGTTTGAAGAACGCTTGAAGGCGGTGCTCCGCGAAGTGGAAGACGCGGCCGGCAGCGTGATCATGTTCATCGACGAGTTGCATACAGTAGTCGGCGCGGGAGCGGCCGAGGGTTCCGGCGATGCGGCGAATCTGCTGAAGCCAGCTTTGGCGCGCGGCGAGCTGCGGTGCATCGGCGCGACGACGCTCGACGAATACCGCAAGTACATCGAGAAGGACGCGGCCCTGGAGCGGCGGTTCCAGCCCGTGTTTGTGGGCGAGCCGAGCGTGGAAGATACGATCGCCATCTTGCGTGGACTGAAGCCGCGCTACGAAGCGCATCACCAAGGCGTGAAAGTGAAGGACTCGGCGCTGGTGGCGGCCGCCGAGCTGTCGGATCGTTACATCTCCGATCGTCACTTGCCCGACAAGGCGATCGACCTGGTGGACGAAGCGATGAGCCGGTTGGCGATGGAGTTGCAAAGCGTGCCGCAGGAGATCGACGAGGTCCAGCGACGCGTCACGCAGTTGGAGCTGGCTGCGCGTCAGTTGGCCGAAGAGACCGAAGAGCACGCCAAGGAGCGGCTGGCGGAAATCAATATCGAGATGGAGCAGCTACGGCACCAGTTGGCGAGCCTGCGCGAACAGTGGGAGGCCGAGAAGCTGGGCGTTGGCGACGTGGCCAGTGTGCGCCAACAATTGGAAGAAGCGAAGCTGGCGTACGAGCATCAAGCCGCCACGCTCAACGAGAAGCAGTCGACCGGGCAGTTGGTCGACGAGCGCGACTATCAGAAGTTATACGAGTTGGATCAGGCGCGAACGAAGCTCGAGAAGCAACTGGAGGAGATCGAAGCCCGCCAGGAAGAAGCCGAAGCGCAGCAAACCGAGTCGAAGCGGAAGCTACTGCGCCAGGAAGTCGGCCCCGACGAGATTGCCGAGGTGGTCAGCGCGTGGACCGGCATCCCGGTCAATCGCATGATGGAGACCGAGCGGGCCAAGCTGCTGGTGCTGGAAGAGCGTTTGCACCAACGCGTGGTGGGACAGGACGCGGCCGTGGAAGCGGTGGCGAACGCAGTGCGCCGCAGCCGCAGCGGTCTGCAGGACCCGAACCGCCCGATCGGTTCGTTCTTGTTCTGCGGTCCCACGGGTGTGGGCAAGACCGAACTGTGCAAGGCGCTCGCGCAAGTAATGTTCGACGACGAAAACGCGATGGTGCGTTTGGACATGAGCGAGTTCATGGAGAAGCACACCGTGAGCCGGTTGATCGGCGCGCCTCCTGGATACGTGGGCTACGAAGAAGGTGGCAAGCTGACCGAAGCGGTCCGCCGCCGGCCTTACAGCGTGGTGCTCTTGGACGAGATCGAGAAGGCGCACCGCGACGTGTTTAACGTGCTGTTGCAAGTTTTGGACGATGGTCGTCTGACCGACAACCACGGGCATACGGTCGACTTCACCAACACGATTATCGTGATGACGTCGAACGTCGGCAGCCAGATGATTCAGGAGTTGGCCGCCGAAGGTGGCTCGACCGAAGAGATGCACCGCGCGGTGATGGACGCGCTATCGGCGCGGTTCCTGCCGGAGTTCCTTAACCGCATCGACGAGACGATTGTGTTCGAGCCGCTGGCGCGGGACGAGATTCGGCGGATCGTCGATTTGCAGATCGCGCACCTCGAGCAGTTGCTGGCCAAGCAAGGTTTGCAACTGGTGGTGACCGACGCGGCACGGCAGGAGATTGCCAACCGAGGTTACGATCCGTTGTTCGGCGCACGCCCGCTGAAGCGAGTGGTGCAGCAACAACTGCAGAACCCGCTGGCGACGGAGCTACTGAAGGGAGAATTCCCCGAGGGAGCTACGGTGGAGATTGGCTATAGCGGCGAGGAGTTCACGTTCGCTAGGAAGTAAGCCTTCCTAGCGATCGACTTCCTCGAGCTGCCAGTTGTGAATGAGCACTTCGGCGCCCGGGGTCATCGCGCGCAACTTGCGAGCGATCTCACCCTTCTCGCTGGCGCTAGCCTTTGCGAGGCGCGACTTGAGGTGTTCCAAAGCCTTTTGCCGCTTGCGGCGACGACGGATCTCACGTTGACGTTCACTACCTGGCATGCACCAGACTCCCAAACTACGAACCAACTTGCCAAGGCACGTGTCTTGCTGGTATCGTGCCACTAACCATAGACTCGCCATTGTATCGCCCGGTGGGCGTCCGGCAAAGTGGGCTGCGACGGGCGGTTTTTGGCGAGAAATGCGACCTTGGTCGGGTGGCAGAGTCTGGTTGAATGCACCGGTCTTGAAAACCGGCGTGCCGCAAGGTACCGGGGGTTCGAATCCCTCCCCGACCGCTGTTTTTGTGGGTGAATCTGGTTCTCACCCTTCTCGTTGGGGGAGCGTGTCGAATCACCGTGCCCACGTCCAGGGGACTAGGGTACGCATCGTGATTGCCGTGGAATTGTCTGCTCACTTTAACTATTGATGCCTGCGCCGAGAATGAACCCATCCCCCTGCTAGCAACGCGGGCTCGCGTCGCGATATGTGACTGAACTAAGACTGGCCATATAATGCCAGTTGGGTCCGCTTCAAAGTCCCACGGCACTTGCGAGAGGGTCGGAATCAATTTTTGGCGGCCTGGATTTCCGATTGCTCGAGGAGTTCGGCATACACGCCACGGACTTTGGCCAATCTGGCTCGAACGGCAGTCGCCTGTCCCGCATTGAGTTGGTTCCAATAGTCCAGGGGATCGTTGTTACGTTCTACAGCGTTCTCCGACTCTTGCAGGGCAGACTCGATATCGTCCAATCTGGCTAACTGTTTCTCAATGAGCTTTGGAACTGATTTCAAGTCCCAGTGGCGACTTCCGTTGACGGTCACATACACCGGCGTTGTGTGTGCTTCGGAACCATCGTGGCCAGTAGCCTGCACGGCAATCCAGCACCCTTGGTCTGGGTCGACAGTCATCTCGAGGGAGACTTCTTCACGGCTCGAGTCGTCCGATACCTCTTCGCCAACCACTGCTCCACACTGGACAACCTTCAAACTTTTCACCGAAGATCCACCTGGTGCTCCCTTGGCTCGGACTTTGACACTCAAAGTTCGTTCACCAGAGAGTTCAATGGTGTCGCCGGGCATGCGATCTTCGACGGTGAAGTCGATCATCGGTCCGTTGGTGACGAATGTTCGGCCTGCCTTCAGAGCGTCGAACCATGCGTCGGGGTCCAGGGTCTCGGTATTGCCAGTGTGGACGTACACACGTACCGCACCAATGGTGCCGCCGTAGGGGGTGTCGGCACCCGCCGAAGCGGTCATCTTGAAGCCGAGGTTCAGCATTTCGTAATACAGTTCTGTACCGAGAGAAGCTTGCATAATGCTATTGAAGTCAACGATGTCCATCGGCGTGAAGAGCGCCATTTCTCGATCAACAAAGCAAGCATTCGCTCCCATGTGAGTATGCCCATATAGACCGCCTTGCTGGTGAATTCGCGCGGCAAGCAGGTCGTTTTGTAGATAGAGTTCGAGATCGCGAACTTCTTCCTGTAGGTTCAGGCCTATTGCGTGACCGAGTACCGATCGTGGATCCTCCTGGCCAGGGATAAGCCAAAAGTTGTCTTCTCCAACCCGGTATTCTGTTCCAAAGCCGCGTTGCGCGTAGTAGGTGCGAGCGACATCGCCCATTTGTAATACATTCGCAACGTGTAGATCGACTGCCTTGCAGTAAGTTATCAGCCGATCAGCATCCGCTTTGCTCATTAAACGGGCGTGCACGTGATCATCACCGGACCACCATCCTTCGGATGGCATATCGACCCATCGATCTAATTTGTACGTTTTGCGAGTCCACTGATTGGGACTGACTTTCACACGATCGACGACTGGAAGATACTCAGTGCCATGTTGAATTCGCACTTCCCACTCGCCTGCGGGGATCGGGATCTCGCTAGTCGGTTTCGCAACCCAGTAACGCCCCCGCTGTGTTCCGGGCAGGAAGAACGTATAACCCTGGCCTGGCTCAAAGCTGATGAAGTCTTGATTGACGACGTTGTTGAGCTGTGGTCGCATGTCGATTGCATCGGGCAACTCCCACAAAGATCCATCGGCGACAGACCGAAGGCGGATGAGCGCAGGGGCAGGCTTTCCATCTTCGTCTTCTATGGCGATGGCCAGATTGCCCCAAGGCGAAGTAGTGAGTTTCACGCCGTGCCAGCGAAATGGGCGTGAGTCGGTCCGACGTCTGATGGAGAATCGCTCTTGGGTATCGCCCGCAGGGACGCCAGTGAGTCGGAGTAGTGCGTAAGTTGTACCACGATCAGCCGCAACCACCTCAAAGTCCTCGGGGTGAGCCTCGCGTTGCAGGTTCCAGTCGGCTTCGAAGAACTCGATGGGGCCCTCTCCCGTATGGATCTTTAGAAAGATGCACGGCGACTGTCGGTTGACATGGACATGCTCGCTAGACTCTTCGGTGGGGCCATTGTTCTGGGCATCGATTTCCAAAACCTCAGGGAGAGTCGTGAGCAGTTCGATTACAGCCCCTTCGGCCCTCCATCGCTGGTACTCAGCAACGCTTTGCGGCACACCATCGGCCCCCCAGCGTATGTGGCTAGCCTCGGCGAGCCGCCGCTCGATGTCGTCTAGCTTGGAATGCTGCTCCTCCTTGCAGAGGTGTCGCAGGTACGCAGGAGCTGATCTCAAAAACCTGTCGGAGCCTTGCAGCGGTGGCTGCGTTCTTGCCAACTCGGACTGGGGAGGAGACTCGAGCGGTATCTGGTGCGCAATGAGATGCGAACCGAATGTGAGTATGGTTAGTAAGACTAGCGATATGCTCAACAAAACTCGGGATCTCACAACCAGCTCTCGTACAAAATTGGGCCATCTGAATGCAGTTTAGAGACGTCACAGCAGGATAATATTGCCGTTATAGACTACTTAGAAACCAGTTCGAATGCGGGATCCTCTGAAGAGCCTGTCACGGTGCAAGTAAGTGGTGTCGTACCGGGGTCCGAGTATTGTTCGGGAAGAACGCTACGCACGCGCTTCATTCTAGCTTCCTGCTTCAGGTTCATCGAAGATTTTCGCAGCACCTCTTCTGGAGAATCAGCATCGACCTGCACTGCTTCATACGTGTGCGCGTTCTCCGGCGCTTTGATGACGACCACGTTGTACTTTCCTGGCGGAACGCCATCATTTGGAGAGTAGGTCGTCAGCTTGGCAACTCCTTTCTCGTCCGTAACTCCAAACGCAGCACGACCACCACTTTCGTCACTCCGGACAAAGGTGACAGATGCCTCCTGCAGCGGCTGGCCATCAATCGTGAATTGCGGATTTATGTTCACAACTCGAGGTTCGCCACAGCCTACAAGTGGAAGGATTGCAAGGGCCACGGCGCAGGCAAGAGCGTCACGGACAACCATAATAAGACTTGGGTTCTCTACGCGCATCGGTTTCTAACTTTCTAGCAGCTCACTAGGACCTTAGAAGTCGGTTGAGATGACCAATCCGTCGTTCTTGGTTCCCAGAAGCTGGAAAGTGCGGAAGTCAACGGAGTCATTGATAAAGCGTACTGAACCATCCACAAGTGTAAAATTCGCACCACCTGGATGATTCGACTCAAACCCCATCGCAACATGGTAGTTGTAGCGATAGAACTGGGCACCTTGGCTACACGATTCAACTGCAGTGTCGACGGGCCAGTTGATCGATGGAATGGTGCCGGCATGTGCAGCTCCATTGTCATGTCCGGCCCAGTATCCTCGTATGCGCGCGATGTCGAGCGTGTGGGCCGATCGGTCGACCAGCGTTTCACCTAATAGTAACGTGTTTGTGGTTCCGTCAGTGACCTTCTTAAGCGACACCTTATGGTAGCCGATTCTGTTGAACATCCCAGTCAAGGGACACTGCTTAGGATCGGGGCATAGACCGGCGTCGATGAAAGGAACGGTTATTCCCATCGAATCAAGGTTCAGGTCAAACACCTGCCCTCGGGCACCGCACGTAGAAGGAATGGTCATGGGGCCGGTGCTACCTGAATAATTAAGAAATGGCTCACTTGTGCCAAACCCGTCGCTGGGACATCGTCCCATGGAGAGCGGCGGCGGGATCTTTCCTTCAAATTGATTCAGCCAAACCGAATTGATCGGATCCACTATATCGGGATCTTCTAGATCGGGCATCGAATCAGCAAGGGCTTGCTCCTCCAGAAAAGGAAGTACACGGCAAATCCAGTTTCCGTGATCATTAAGCCACTCACCAGATGAGGTGTTATTAGGTGCGCTAAATCTCATCGGATCTAGTGTCCAGCCAATCACGCCTCCCGGAGGAAACTGTTTTCGAGTGTCGTGGTAGTTGTGAAGAGCAAGACCATACTGCTTCAAGTGGTTGACGCATTGTGACCGTCGTGCAGCTTCACGTGCCGCTTGCACCGCTGGCAATAGCAGGGCGACGAGAATGCCTATGATGGCAATCACAACTAGAAGTTCCACCAATGTAAAAGCGCGGCGGATACTCTGCATGGGATTGTTCCTATCTAGTTTAGATGTCTCATTAGCCAAGGGCTAACCAGTGTTGCACTTAGCACGCCGGCTTGCGAAGCCTTGTAGTGAAAGCACAGGCGGCGATCATTAGTGCGGCAAGAATGCTCGAACTAGGTTCTGGTACCGTTGTGTGGGCGCTTAGCCCCGCAGCGGATGACGCACCGGGGGCAGAATAGACCGTAAAGTTGTCGAAGGTGTGGGTGGCTAGCAAGTTGCTGTTCAGCTGACGACCACCGAACAGAGTAATGTAGTTGTCGGTAAACCCTCCGTCACCTTTTGTGTAGCTATACACGTGATTGCCATCGACAATGACGTCAATTACGGTCGATCCCACGCCATCCCAAGGGTTGCCATCTGCGGGGTCGTCTATGAGTATCTCAACACTAAGGTTGTCAGTTCCACCACCATGCGGGATAAAAACTCCTGGAATCTGTCCCTTCTGTCCGAAGTTGCTCTTCCACAAGTCGTAATGTGCACTACCAACCGGTGTTCCAAGGTTATTGTCGTTGTTCAGCGCTTCCGAGCTACCCAGGTTGTTACGCCACACCGTGTAGTCAGCAAGATTTACTTCAAAGTCACCATTGAAGTCACCGGGAACAAACACCCCGTCCACCATGAAGCCATCAGCAAATGCCTGAAGGAAGGGCTCGTTGCCATTGAGAGTATCCTCAACGAACTGAATACCGAAATACTCACTAATTGGGTCAGCGTTTTGGGTCGAGATCTGATCCTCGCTATCGATGAGTGTGGATTGCGCACCAACAGTAAAGCCCGCCTGAGTGTAGATTCCCGTACCAGGGTCTTCGGCAAAGACTCCAACGTCTAGGTCAAAGGTTATGCGCTTGCCGACGACTTCTCCATTGTTCGTGCCATTAAAGTTGAAGTCGGGAGAAACCATCGTCCTGTACGACCATATTGGGCCAGCTCCCGGGGGATTGTTGCCAACTTCGGCCAACTGCAGCGGCTGATTGGCAGCAGTTTCGGTGCTAAATAGCTGTTGCTGGAATTCCGCCGGCACCTCCGGAACCCCCACGTAAGGAATCGGCGCAAGATCGCCCGTTTGACGCGTGTCATATTCGAAATTCACATCACTTGAGTCGGCGCTCACAGCGAATTCATCGAAAAACACCGGAGTATATTGTGCGTTGGCATCCTGCACTGCTGTAACTATCGCTACGAGTGCAAATGCGAAGATGCCAATGGTCTGAAGTTGAGTCATGTTTCCGGTGCCTCCGGTGAAAAGAATCTTTTTGCGAGTGATGGTGAACCTATCCGAACTCCGTTCAAGGCCTCAGACACCAAACTGTTTTGTAGCCTGAACTGTGACACGCTACACGAGCCGCGACGGCGCTGCCCGCTTGCCGCCGCAGGCTCGTGTGGCGATGAAGCTGACGATCAATACAAGCCTTTACGCAGTCGTAGGACGCGAGAACCTGTTGCGAGTCCAAACAATACTGCGGCGAGAGCGATGCTGGCCGGCTCGGGTACAGGTGCGGTGTACACAGTCAAATTATCGAAGGTGTGCACGCCGAGCTGTACGCCGTTCTTTTGATCGGAGCCTTCAAGCGTGATGAAGTTGTTGGTGTAGCCACCAGCTCCGATACTGTAGTTCCCTATTGGCATGCCATTGACCGCTACTCCGATATCCGTTTGCCCGATCCCGTCCCAGGGATTCCCATCCGTTGGGTCATCAACAAACATCTCGACTGCTCCGGGGCCTGCACCTGCGGGGTTTGGGATTAGGTTGTCCAGCAAGACATCGCCGTCATAGATTTGGATAAAATTCCCGAAGCCTCCGAAGGTGTCCTCAATGAACACGACACTGAAACCTGCGGCAGCTGTGTTGGATTGAGTGAGCTGGGTGTCCGACCCGATGGTAATGGCAGACTGGGTGAAGTAGATCCCGCCTGAGTTATTCGTGAAGGTGTCCATCGTAACGTCGATTTTCTTGCCGATCACATCTCCTCCTGCCAGCCCCACAAAGTTTAGGTCTGGTGAAACCATCGTGTGAGCCGGAAACGGAGCGTTGATGTCAGTTGCCAACTGCAAAGGCCCACCACCTCCGAACATCTGTACATGGTAATCAGAACTGTTGGCCGCGTAGGAAGTCGGGACCGCGGCTCCGCCCTGTCGGGGCGAACCAATCTCGAAATTGATATCAGTGGTATTCATGCTCACGTCGAAACCATCAAACCAGTATGGGGTGAATGCCCCCAAGGCCCCAGCAGATGATGCAATTATCACTGAGAAACACAGTGTTGTTACTTGATACACGCGGTGGTTCATAGATGCTCTCATTAGATACTTACTCCCAGTCAGTTGTTTCGCAAAACCGGAACCCCAGATGAGATTGGTGCTGGTCACGATCTTGCACAAAAAGAATTCATCACAACTCACCCTCTGCCTTCTCTCCAACCGGATACTCAACAAGGTATCCAAACCACCCTGCGGGTAGCACGTCTTTTGACATGGCTCGAATCTCCCAGCCGGTCTGCCATGTCCCCGCCGGGTTCCAGCGAAACACCCCGTACACCTGATCGGTAGGTAGGTGCGAGCGTTCCACATTAAGACCTTCCACTGGGGCGCCCGTTGCCCAGGTCAAGTTGTTCTCTTCGAGGCTACCGCTGAGTCCGATCATCATCTCGGGTATACCGCAAATCCGCAGAATATCGTTGGCGACAAACTCTCGCTCTTCCTCGGTCTCCAACGCCACAAGATGACCTTGCGTCCCGAGAACTTCTGATTGGCTCGCAAGTCGATTAATCTGCTCCCAGCTGGTCGGTTCGAGCACTAGGACAATCCGATAGTAGTTGCCGTTGCCTCCGCGCTCTTTTGGCCAATGGATGGGATCAAGCGCCATCGAGCCGTTCTTGAGGGCAGCCACTGGCGGTTCATACTCAACCACATAGGCAGAGACCTTCTCGTGCATACTGTCGATGCTCAGGTCGTTCCACGCCCATGGTTGCTTGACGGTGATCTGCGCGAACATGCCATAGTCTTCACCTCCATGCCAATCGGCCTCGCGGAAGTTGTCTGGCTGTGGTTCCGGCCACTTGGCCCAAGCAGTGAAATCGTACTGCTCGCCGGTTACCCAACTGAAGTGCCCTTCGCGAAGAGCATCGGTCAACCCCATCCATGCGCCGCGAATAGGCACGCCATCCAAGAGCTTCTCAATAACAAACTGGTTTTCCTCATCGGCAGTGAGTGTCGCCAGATGCCCCGGCATGCCACGGTGGTGCCGACTCATCGCCAGACGCGCTGCTTCGTGCCATGTGATCGGCTGATCCTCTACAACCAACTGGTAGTAATGTCCATTCCCACCATCGGCGATCGCCCATTTCGTGGGCTCGACAACACGGCGAGCTAGTCCGCCAAATTCAAGCTTCGAGAACGGAATCGACTGTCCGGACTCGCCCAAGCGTTCGATCCGCCGTGCTTCACGATCGCGGAGCTCAACTTTATTCGCCAGTGCCCCTTCATCGCCATCGAAATGCACATCCACCTGTCCGCGGAAGACGTGCACTTGGGTCGCTCCAGAATCTTCTACAAGAACACCGAATTCGGTACCTTGATCGACCAGCTTGGATGTTGGCGTCTGCAACTCGAAACCGGTCGCTGTGCTCGGCATGTGAGCGGCTACCCGGCCGGTGATCAAGCGGGCGAGAAGTGGCGACTTGAGTTCCAGTTCGGCCGGACCTCCAATGCGGAGCTTGGCTCCCGAGTCGAAAACTAGCTCAGCCTCTCCCGACTCGACTCGCAATGCTCCGGGGCCAATCCGCCCTCCTACGTCTACGGCTCTGTCGCCGTTACTCCAAACCACCGCCGACGCATCACGAAGAGTTGCTAGCAACTTCGCCGATTCGGTGGCCCCAGAGTGGCTAGCAGATACATCATCAGCCGATTCGCCTGTAAACCACTGGGTCGACGCCAGTACAAACAGCAGGCCCACCGCAAGGGCGAACACACCCATCCAAGGTTTCTTGATGTACCGGCTGGTATCTGCGAACCAGGCGGTCTTGGATTCGTGGGCGGAGTCTACCCGCTGCCGATCGCTCGCTTCTTTCCCTGTGCGATATCTCCAAGCCAGGCCAGTTTCAACGCCCATATGATCCAAGTAGACCTTGGCCAGCGATGGATTCTCCTGAAGCAACTGCTCTAGTCGATCGCGTTGCTCGGTAGAGATGTCGCCGTCGCATAGCAAGTTCAAGAGCGATTCGAACTCGCTTTCCGTGTCGGGTTGTTTGTCAAAGTCGTTCACGATTAGTCCTGTGCCTTTGACTGGCGTCGCCTTTTAACGAGATTCTGCCGCCATCTCACGATTAACACACTGAACCAACGTCTTTCTGACGCGATGCAGCCGCATGTAGACGGCCGCAGTCGTAGTATTCAAACTTGCAGCCGCCGCTTTTACGCCGTCGGCGCCCAGATAACACTGTTCCACCAGGTCTCGTTGCCGCTGCTGAAGCTTCTGAAGGCAGCTGGCCAGAGCTGACCAGCGTTCTTCGGGTTTGTCTTCTTCCATCTCTGCGGCGAGCATCTCTACTACGGGTTCCGAAAGATGGACGTTGCGGCGTTCGTGGCGGCGGAGAAAGTTCCTGACTTCGTTATGTGCAATTCCCCTTGCCCATGGAAGAAATCCGCGCGATGCATCGAATTGATCCCACTTTTGCCACAGGATGAGCGAGGTACGTTGCAATACGTCTTCTGCGTCGTCCCGATGAGGGAGTAGCGTTGCAATGTAGCCGTATAGTCGCCCTTGGTTTTGGACAAACTCCATTGCGAAAGCTTCTTGTCGAGAAGAACTCATGTGCCTTGAAGACTCGCTTCTCTAATTGGCTGGAGCGTTTCCGCCCTCGGACTTCTGTTGGCTTACCCACTTATCGTGGCCTGGCAACCAACTCTAACGGTAAGATTTTATCTTTTTGGATCGCAATGGCATAAACGCTGTTCAAATACGTACTTTGGGCCGTGAGCACGGTTTGCCGTACTGCCAGTGGCAGGCGGGCACGTACTGAAGACATATCAAGTTTTGACGTTAACAATCCACACGCCAACACGATAGGTATTTGCGGGGTTTTCGTAGTTTCATCACAGCTGATTTTTGGTTTGCTTATGGGCGCAACACTCTTGCGGCAGGACGCGGGTCTGCTCGGATGCCGAGATTTGCGGCTCCGCCTGCGGACGCCCGAAGGCAGCCGGGCCGTCGTTTGTGTGCTGAGTTTCGCCATTGCATCGTACGCAGTGGCTGACGGACCACCAAGCTACTTGCAGGACGTGCGACCAATACTCTCCGATCACTGCTTTGCATGCCATGGACCAGACCAAGCTTCTCGGGAAGCGGGGTTGAGATTGGACAGGCGCGAGCACGCTACCCAAGACTTGGGTGGGTATTCTGTGATTGTTCCGGGAGCACCGTCCAGAAGCGAATTAATGGTCCGAATCCTGTCGAAGGATCCCGACCTGCAAATGCCTCCACCATCTAGTGGGAAGTCGCTTTCGGATTCGCAGGTTGAGACACTTCGCGGTTGGATTCAAGCCGGGGCGCCTTTTCAAGAGCATTGGTCGTTCATGCCTGCAGTGCGACCCGCGCTACCTGAGGGCGACAGCAGCGACTGGGTTCTCAATCCGATTGACCGGTTCGTGTTGCGGCGTCTACGAGATAGCGATCTGGAACCATCCCCACCTGCAAACCGATACGAACTCGTTCGGCGAGTGTACTTGGACCTTATTGGGCTGCCCCCCACGGTTGCCCAGGCCGAGGCGTTCGTGAACGACCCTAGCCCCACGGCCTACGAAGATCTGGTCGATCAGCTGCTGGACTCCCCCCACTACGGCCAACGATGGGCGCGTAAGTGGCTCGATCTGGCTCGCTACGCGGATACCAAAGGCTACGAGAAGGACAAGCCGCGAACGATGTGGCCGTATCGGGACTGGGTAATTGAGGCAATCAACGATGACCTGCCATTCGATCAGTTCACCATCGAGCAGATTGCCGGCGACATGCTGCCCAATGCTACCGTATCACAGCGTATCGCTGCGGGATTTCATCGCAACACGATGACAAACGAAGAAGGGGGAATTGACCCACAAGAGTTTCGCTTCCTTGCGGTTGTCGATAGGGTCGCCACCACAGGCACAACATGGCTGGGGCTTACGCTAGGTTGTGCCCAGTGCCACACGCACAAGTACGACCCGGTGACGCATGAGGACTACTATCGGTTCTTCGCCCTGTTGAACAACGCAAACGAGATCGAGGTCCAGGTTCCCAGCAACGTGGACAATGAAATCGTAGACGGTCGGCGCAGAATCGAGGAAATCTACGCTTCTCTAGTGGCAAAGCTCTCGAAGCAATCGCCCAGGAGCGCTGCGGGCAAGAGCACTGATCCGAACGTGGGCATGGTTCATGACTTTGAGAAGTGGCTCGCCAAAGAGCGGCAGGCGCTGGTGCAATGGGATCGCCTCCATCCCCTTGAAGTAGAAGATGTCGTGCCGACTACGACGCTGCTCTCCGACGGTTCCATATTGCTAAGCGGAGATGCCACAAACGATGATGTTCTTACTGTAACCTACCAACCCATAGGGCCAATAACCGCTATTCGGCTGGAAGCGATTCCTCACGACTCTCTACCTGGGGGGGGACCGGGGCGTCAGACTATCGTGGACGGTGGCGAAACCGGTAAGGGCAACTTCTTCTTGAGTGAAGTCAATCTATATAGACAGTCAACGTCCGGAGAAGCTCTGCACAAGAAGGAACGAGTAGCTGTCGAACGTGCGTTCGCCACCTTTGTGCCTCCAGGCTTGTCAGCAGACCTTGCTATCGACAACCGAGGTGACACAGGTTGGACGAACGCGGGCAAGGCGGGTACGCGTCAGAGCTTGGTACTGGTTCTGAGGCAACCCGTCAATCTGCAGCCCAGCGAGACGCTGGTTGTCGAACTTGAGCATGAGTACATCTATCCAGCCTCATTGGGCAGGTTTCGAGTTTCCACCACGGCATCGTCTTCGCCACACGACGCGACTGGACACACCGACAGCGTGCTAAACGCACTCTCCAAGGCTCCGGAAGAACTCACGGAATCGGATCTAGAACTGCTTCGAAGACGCTACCTAGAAGTTGCCCCAGAACTGAGCGGTGCACGCCGGGAGATCGACGCGATTAGGAACGCCATGCCTACTCCTCTCACTGCACTTACGTTCCGCGAGCGAGGCATCGATGGACGTACGACACATATGCACCATCGGGGCGAGTACCTCAGCCCCCAGGAAGCTGTTGTTCCAGGAGTTCCCGATTGTCTGCCAGGATTGCCCGACGGAATAGAAGCGAATCGCTTGAGCCTAGCGCGGTGGCTCGTCAGTCGTGGCAATCCCTTGACTTCTCGAGTCGTGGTCAACCGTTGGTGGGAAACCTTGTTCGGAACGGGGCTGGTAAAGACGTCTGCCGACTTTGGAATCCAAGGTGAGTTTCCAAGCCATCCTGAGTTGCTGGATTGGCTGGCGGTCGAACTCGTCGATTCGGGATGGTCACGCAAGCACATCCATCGGCTAATCGTCACAAGCAACACGTATCGACAGTCCTCGGTTTTCAATCCTTCGGCATTAGAAGAGGACCCAGAGAACCGTCTACTCAGCTATGCTCCTCGACGCAGAATGGATGCTGAAACGGTTCGCGATACGGTACTTCATGCCAGTGGCCTGCTCTCGCCGAAGATCGGTGGGCCTAGCGTTTTCCCGCCGCAACCATCTGGCATCACCGAGGCGGCCTACAGCCCGTTCAACTGGGAGGTCAGTGCAGGAGAGGACCGGTACCGACGCGGCCTTTATACTTTCATGAAACGTACGGCCCCGTACGCAGCCTTCTCGTTGTTTGATTGTCCAAGCGGGGAGTTTTGCATTGCCCAGCGCGATCGTTCGAACACCCCGCTGCAAAGCCTTGTGCTTCTCAACGATCAAGTCATGGTGGAAGCCGCGCGAAATCTGGCTATGGAAGAGTTCGTCCCCGACAAGGGTCCTCGCGAGGTGGCAAGGAGTATTTTCCAACGCTGCGTCACTCGACCACCAACCGATGCTGAACTGCAATCCATCTTGAGATACCACGCTTCTCAACTCGAACGCTTCGCGAAGGGTGAGTTGTCAGCAACCCAAGTCCTCAATTCGGGTCCATCGACAGAGCTTCACCTCAATCCAAACGGTTTCGCCAAGCCTAACAGTAACGATGTTGAATTGGACCAGTTGGACGCCGCCTTGCAGGTGCAAAGCACTGGAGTGGATCCGTATATACGCCACAAAATTGACCTGCCCGCAGGTTACTACAGTCTCGAGGTCAGTGCGTGTTTCCACACGGACGGCCCTGGAGAGGTCTTTTGGACGACGACCAACCGGCAACAGGAGTCACCTTCGAGTAGCGTGATGTTCAAAACACGCCCTGCAGAGTGGACAACCTACAGAGCTGAATTCAAGTCTGAAGAACCGCTGCAGAGCGTTCGAATTGACTTCGGCAATGAGCAGGGACTCGTTGAGGTGAAATCTATGCGACTTCACTATGGCGATGGCCTCGTGGATTTGCCAGTCGAGGTAGACGTGAGGGAGCTTGCTGCCTGGCATCTGGTAAGTCGCGCGGTTCTGAATCTTGACGAAGCGATAACAACTCCATGAGAAGCAGCACTAAGGATCGAGTTCGCTTGTCGACGCGACGCCATTTTTTCTCCGATTGTGGGGTTGGAATCGGGAAGATTGCGCTCGCTGGATTGTTGGCCGACTCGGTATCTGACCGGAGCAATGCCGATATGCCTCACATCCTGTCCGCGCCGCACCACTTGGCCAAGGCCAAGTCGGTGATCTTTCTCTTCATGGCAGGAGCACCTAGTCAACTCGATTTGTTTGATTTCAAACCGAAGCTGTCTCAGCTGGAGGGACAGCCGATTCCTGCCAGCGTCGTCGGAGATCAAAGGTACGCGTTCATCAACCCAGACGCTGGTCTGTTGGGTCCGCGATTTGAGTTTCGCAAGCATGGCAAATGTGGCGCCGAATTGTCGTCGGCGTTGCCGTACCTAAGCGACATTGTCGACGACATTGCAATCGTTAAGGGCATGCATACGGACCAGTTCAACCATGCCCCGGCCCAGATCTTTATGAATTCGGGTAGCCCGTTGCCTGGTCGGCCTAGCATGGGCTCGTGGGTAGTCTATGGACTCGGAGCCGAGACTCGTGACCTCCCGTCGTTTGTGGTGCTCTCGTCCGGTGGTGGTACAAGTGGCGGTTCTGCGAACTGGTCCAATGGCTTCTTGCCCGGCAAGTTCGCCGGCGTGCCGTTTCGTAATGCAGGTGATCCAATTCTGTTCGTCTCCAATCCACCTGGGGTGGATCAAGAGGCTCAAGCGGAGACCATCTCCTTGGTAAACACGCTCAATCGTCAGCGGTACGACTTGTTGCACGATCCCCAAATCGAAACCCGCATCGAAAACTACGAAACCGCATTCCGAATGCAGTCCCGCGCACCCGAACTAATGGATCTCTCTAGCGAATCACTGCACACACTCGAAATGTACGGCGTGGATCCGAACGAAGGGTCGTTTGCCCGGAATTGTCTCTTGGCTCGGCGATTGGTCGAGCGAGGAGTACGTTTCGTCAATGTATATCATCGTGGCTGGGACCATCACAGCGATGTTAGGGGCGGCTTGCGGAAGGAATGTGCCGCGACAGACCGCGCCTCGGCAGCGCTGGTTAGGGATCTCAAGCAACGCGGGATGTTGGACGATACCTTGGTCGTGTGGGGCGGCGAGTTTGGGAGAACGCCAATGGTTGAGTCGACTGCCGCACTGGCCAGGGTAGACGGCCGCGATCATCATCCGCAAGCTTTCACCATGTGGCTCGCGGGTGGGGGCATAAAGTCGGGATTTGCGCTGGGCAAGACGGACGACCTCGGCTTCCACGTTGTGGACAATCCAGTGCATGTGCACGACCTGCAGGCAACAGTTCTCAACCAACTGGGGCTCGACCACCAGCGACTCACCTATCGATATCAAGGACGCGACTTTCGCTTGACCGATGTCCACGGACGAGTCGTTTCGGAGTTGCTCGCGTAGTTCCACAGTACGAGCCACATAGTATCCTATCCCGTTACGGGACGAAATAATGACAAGTTGCATATTGAAAAGACACTCACCGGCGACGTACTTGCTCGCAGTTCTCTGCACGTTAGTCACGACAGAAGGAACGCTTAGCCATCCCGGGCACACATTGGGTCAAGCACTCGAAGTAGTAGCTCCTCCAGCATCAAGTACTGCGCAAGAGCAAGTGGTCTCACCCGACCGACAAGCTACTCCGCTATCCAAACAGGTTCGCCGCCAGCTGGCGTTCTTTGGCTGCGAAGTGCTGACAGATGTCACCCTGCAGTGTCCAACGAAGAGCCAAGGCGAGCTAATCGCCTTCGCACATCAGGACTACTTGCGGTCCAGGGAAGGTTACGCAGGGGAAAGAGTGGATAGCCACATCAACGAACGACAAGGTCTCTTCGATCGACTCGCGCAAGAGACGTCGTCGTGTAGCGTTCGATGGCTCAAGCACGGCCCTCAGATCCACACTTCACAAAAGCTCTGCCTGACGAGCGGGCTGCCAAGGGGATTGCTGTGCTTGGTAGAGAATTACGACTCGAATGCTACGACGATCAAGGTCCATCAGAACGGGTTTCTTGAAGGGACCACCAGCGAGTACACCATTTTGCCAGGACATCGGCAGCCGGTCTTCCTTCAAGTGCAAGCGGATGCTGTGACAACTTCGAGTATCGAACTGGTGTTTCAACCAAATGAAGAAGAGACGTCCTTCAACTTGTCGCTTCCCGTGGAAGTTGTCGAACCAGCTGTGCTGCGCGGACGAATTGTTGAGGAGCTAGGCAAGAAAACGGTACCGGCAAGGGTTTTCGCGCTCGGTAGCGATGGCCAGTATCGTCGCGGAGTGAAGTATGCCCACAACGAGACCTTGTCCCAGAAACAACTGCTACAGTTTTGGGAGCTGGGAAAATTCTACCAGCTGCCGTTCTTCTATTCCGATGGCACCTTCGAATTGGTAATGCCACCAGGCAAGGTTGAACTGACCGTCGAACGTGGATTTGAGCATGAGTCTACGACGACTGTCATGCACTTGCAGCCTGGCGAGGTCAAAGAGATTACCTGCTCTACGAAGCGGTTCTGCGACATGGCTGAGCGCGGGTGGGTGTCTGGAGACACGCACGTTCACTGGGTCATCAACCGATGGGATGTAGACCTTCCTTTAGAATTGCTTTCGGTCGTGCAGCGTGCGGAAGATCTCCGCGTAGCCAACAATCTGACGTTGCTGCAACGAGGTCCGTCGAAAGCATTCATCAACCCACAACAGTCGATGATGGGAGCAGTCGAGGCATATTGCGACCAAGACTATCACATCGAGATGGGAGAGGAATACAGAAACGAAGACCTCTATGGTCATCTGTGCTTCTTGAACCTCGATTGGCTGGTGATGCCTATCGGGACTGGCTCCATCATCGCTGGGCCCGATGCATTGGACTATCCCATCAATAAGACAGCCATTCTGGCGTGCCGCGAACAGGGTGGCATCAGTATCGAAGCTCATGGCCTCGGGGGCAACAAGGATGTCCCAGTCAATGTGATCCATGGTCTTACTGATTCGCTGGATCAGATCGAACCCGACGAGTACTACCGATTTCTGGACTGCGGCTTTAAGTTGCCGCTAACCAACGGCAGCGACCACCCTGCTCGCGTTTTGGGATGCGCCCGGGCGTATGTAAAGGTCGATGGTGATTTCACTTATGACAAGTGGATTGAGGGCATTCGCCAGGGCAAAACATTTACGACTTCTGGACCACTCATCTCGCTTGCCGTGAACGAAGCGGAGATTGGCGACACATTGGATGTCGGAAGAGACGACGTGTTGCACGTTGAGGTCAACGTCGAGTCTCGCCATCCAGTCGAGGTCGTGGAGATTGTCTCAAACGGAGTGGTCGTTGGACGCAAAGTGATCAACGATCGCACTGGCACGCTGAACGTGGTCATGCCGGCGTCGGAGAGTCGCTGGGTCGTAGCGAGATGCGGTCCAGAGGGGGAGTTTAACGCGATTCGCGGTCCTGGTGTCGCACACACTAGTGCTGTTTATGTGAGCGTCGACGGAAAACCAAGAGTGGATCCGGAGGCAGCTAAGGTGTGGATTAACCGCATGCACCGACATGTGCATGACATACGCACCAAGGGTAGGTTCGCTGCCGACTATCAAATGGAGGAAGCGATTGAGTATGTCGAGCAAGGAATTGCCAAGTACGAGTCGCTAGTCAACGCGGTGGCTTCAGAAGGCGATGCCAGTGAACCAAGCCAGCCTGATCAGCCGTCAGCAAGTGGAGCTATCCAGTCGGACGACCAAGCAGAGTCTCTGGAGCAACGCGATGCCCCAGTTTGGCCAATGGTTCAGCAAGTCGAACGCCAGCCCTTGTTGCTGCAAATTGACCGACTTGGTGAAGCATTGGAGTACATTGGCAATCCGTTGTCCGAAAGTGCCAAGCAGCGTCTGGCAGCGCTCCGCGATCAACCAGATGAGGCCAAGGTGGCCGCAGAGGTTCAAGATATTCTTGATCCACTCTGTGTAGCGGGAGTGCGGGTGTCTGGAGATGCGATCTCGGCAGCCGCCGCAAGTAAGCAATGGTCGTTGGTCCAGAAGGGTTGGCGTAGCTACCTGGTCAAGGTATGCAACGACGGCGAATTGACCACTCGTCTGCACGTTGAAAGTCCCAACGCTCGATCACTGCCCCATGCGAAGGCGAAGGATGTGCCATCGCGATGGATGGGGCTTTCCATGTTTGACGGCCGCCCACTGCAGGCGAGTCTCAGCGGGCTGAAGCTCGAGTATCGCATAGTACAGATCTACAGCCGTGACGTCGGGGAGAAAGAGGCAATTCTTGAGTTTAGCATCGACGCTAAGCCAGGGAGCCACGGCCGCACGATCCGCGAATGGCGTTTCGGTGAGGGTGCCGATGGCTGGAAAGCGTTGAACCAAGTGGAGATAGAAGTCGAGGACGGAGCTTTGCAAGTCAACGGCAAAGGCGAAGACCCGTTTATCGGCACGGATATTGGGGGGGTCTCCGGTGATTTGCTGCTCCGGTTCTGGGGCGAGGCATCCCACGACGGTGTTGGGCAGGTGTTCTTTTGGACCGAGGAGCAACCCGAGCCGGACCCCAACAAGGTGGCTACCTTCGCACTGACTCCTGGCGTGGGTAGACAGTATGAAGCAGCGATCAAGGTGGAAGGCGTGCTGGCCGGCGTGAGGATCGATCCGAACGTGAAAGCGTCTGAAATGCGAATTGACTGGATCGACCTAACGTATGCACATCAGCGTGGCGAGACTTGGACCAGCGCTGCGGTTCAGTTTGAGGCCAAACCGGCGGTGCCAGTAACTGTTCGCGTGAAGGACAAGTTTCCAGGATCGGCTATGGCTGCCTTCGAGATTCGTGACAACCTGGGACGCCTTTACCCGGAACAATCAAAGCGGCTTGCTCCTGACTTGTTCTTCCAGCCGCAGATTTATCGTGGCGATGGCGAGACGATCGACCTTCCACCCGGCGAGTACACCGTCCGCTGCTGGCGTGGGCCAGAGTCTATTCCGGAGACGAAGAGACTTGTAGTGGAGAAGGATCCAACCGAGTTGACGTATGAAGTGCGGCGCTGGATCGATGCGTCAGACTTTGGTTGGTGGTCAGGAGACCACCACATCCATGCAGCAGGATGTCTGCACTATCAGAACCCCACGCAAGGGATCCGTCCAGAGCATATGATCCGCCAGATCATGGGCGAAGACCTGCACGTTGGCTGTTGTCTGACGTGGGGGCCCTGCTTCGACTATCAGAAGCGTTTCTTCACCGGGGCCGATCAGGATATGACCGTCTACCCTTATGTCGTTCGGTACGACGTGGAGGTCAGCGGTTTCGGTTCGCATGCTTCAGGGCACCTCAACCTGTTGCGGCTGAGCGAACAGATCTACCCAGGAGGCGATTCCAAGGATCACTGGCCAACGCTGGGTTTGAACACACTGAAGTGGGCCAAACAGCAAGGCGCGATCTGCGGCCCGGCCCATTCCGCTGCGGGACTCACCAGGTACATCGATAAGCTACCAATTGAGGCCGGTCCAAAAGGGCTGCCGCACTACAACATTCCCGCTTTCGATTCCATTGGCGCCAATGAGTTCATCATGGATGTCACTCACATGGTGCCAGGTCCCGATGGAACGCCCGTCCCGGCAGTTGATTTCATTGCCACCATGAATACACCACGAAATGACGAGTGGAATATCTGGTACCACACGTTGAATTGCGGATTTCGAGTTCGGGCGAGTGGCGAAACCGACTTTCCCTGCATGAGCGGTGAGCGAGTGGGTATCGGACGAGTCTATACCAAGGTGGACGGACCTCTGAACTTCCCTGATTGGGTTCAAGGCATTCAAGATGGGCGCAGCTATGTCAGTGACGCCAAGGTGCACTTGATGGACCTCCGCTGCCAAGCAGAGGATGGCTCTACCGTGGAGCTTGGTGTGAACGGCAGTGAACTAAAGATGGACGAGGCTCAAAGCCTCTCGTTCACTGCCACCTGCGCGGCTCTCCTCGATACCACAGATTATGGTGCAGGTGACGCTCCAAAGGTTGAAGTAGAGCTAATCGTAAATGGATATCCATTGGCTTCGAAGGAAATCGCAGCCGATGGCACACCTCGGGACGTCAAATTTGAGGCCGAGATTGACAAAAGTAGCTGGGTGGCTTTGCGTGTGCATCCACACGCCCACACGAATCCAATTTTTGTCATCGTTGAAGGTCAGCCCGTTCGAGCATCTAAGGCTAGCGCAGAGTGGTGCCTGCGAGGAGTGCGGCAGTGTTGGAGAGCCAAGCAGCTAACCTATTCGGTCGAAGAACAGCAAGATGCGCGCGAAGCGTTTCAGCATGCTGAGAATGTGTTTCGACAGATCAAGGAGGAGTGCCCCGAATGAGCAAGTCGAAACCATCCAAGTGGGGTGCGAAGCTAACTCTGGCGTGTAGCTTCGCGGCGGTGATGTTCGCGTCTCTAGGTAAGCTCAGCAACTCGGCTGAGCTGAAGACCGTGCCGAACGTCGATGGGGCCGCCCTGCACCAGAACGCCAAAGACGTAGCATCCGCCGTTCAGCAAGGAAGCAACGCACTGGGAACCGCATTGCATGCTCGGCTTCACGCTGCAGCCGCTGATCAGACGCCCCCGAGTGGAAAGACCGTTCAGCATCAGTTAGATCCCTATTGCTTGCTGGAGATTGGAATCAATCCAGAGTCTCGTGTAAAGGTTTCGGCAGGACCAGCTGCAAAGAGTTTGAAGACAGAAGAATGGTGCTACTTCCTGGTTAAGGTAGTGAACGAGGCGGGAGTTACTGCGCCCATACGATTCGACTCCGCACAGTTGATCCCGGAAGGTAAGAAAGCGACCGACGGCGCATGGCTTGAGATGGAACGCTATCCGGGAGGAGTGCTGAAGGATCAGCTTTCCGGTAGCCGAGTCGAGTATCGGGTCATTCGCCTGCGCGCCGCGAGGCCCGGCAAACGAGCGGCAGTCATTGCGGCAGACGTCGGGCAAGGTACCGCGGATATTGGATTTCGGAACGACGTTCTGCTCACCTTCGACTGTATACGGGGTGCTGGGCTCGACAATGCTCGCACGCCGACATCGGAGGAGGATCTTCGATACTGGCTGCAGAACATGGTTCAGTACCACGGATACTCCGCTGAGGAGATCCGCCAGGCAACGGGGATGTCGCTCTCTGAAATAGCGGTCGCACTGGATCGGATGCAGATCGGACCAGAGTCGAAGCCGGAACCGCGTCGCGATGCGTTGACCGTGATGCCATTCCCTGGTGGAGTACATCCCCGAATCGGATTCAAAGACCACGCGATTCGCCCTCAGCGTGAGACGAAAGCAAGTGTCTTCACCCCCTGGGACAACAGAAGCTATGTGGTGCTAGACGTGCCAGAGGCCATCTGGTCCAACCTCGGGCTGCTATATCTAGCGCACGAAGATGTCCCTACGGTGTGGTCCCAACAGAGTGTTGACTTGCAACAACTTGAGTGGACTCGCGGGCCGGGTGGCGCGCTGACGTGTGAACGTGCGCTCCCGAATGGCGTCGTATTTGGAGTGGAACTTATCCCAACGGATCGAGCTGTCCGCATGGAGATGTGGCTCACGAACGGGACCACAGAACCGCTCACGGATCTTCGAGTACAAAACTGCGTTCTGCTGAAGTTTGCCAGAGGATTCCAGCAGCAGACGAACGACAACAAAGTGTTCTGGGGCCCCTACGCAGCCTGCCGCGATGCATCGGGGGAAAGATGGATAATCTCTGCTTGGGACCCCATACACAGATCGTGGGCGAATCAGCAGTGCCCCTGCCTTCACTCTGATCCCCAGTTTCCAGATTGCCCTCCGGGGGAAACCAAGCGTCTCAGGGGGTGGCTCTCTTTTTACGAAGGAAGGAACATCCATCGCGAGTTGCTTCGAGTTGAGCGTGAAGGATGGCGGCTTAGCAACTCAGTTGATCCTTCGGCAGCAAGAGTTAGTGCAGTTGTCGTAGATGCGGAAACAGGAATGCCTATTCCTGCGCGAGTTTACGTAACCTCGGAGAGCGGCGAGCAGTTGTTCGTCGAGTCCGAAGGCGGCACGGCGGTGCCGTACAGTCGCGTGCAACCAGGCAGTCTGCAGAGTTCCGAGGTCCACACCACAGTCTCGGCCGCTCCATTCAGCATCAACCTACCTGCTGGGGAGTATGAAATCCATGTCGAACGCGGCAAAGAGTTCCTGCCATCAACTCAAAAGATCGCAGTGGGTAACGAACCCATGCACCTTGAGCTCCCACTTCAGCGTTGGGTAGACATGGCCGATAGAGGGTGGTACTCCGGCGATACGCACGTACATCGCTCTATTGCCGAGTTGCCGAATGTAATGCTCGCGGAGGACCTAAACGTAGCGTTTCCGATGAGCTACTGGGTCACCGATTCAGGGGAAGCACCGGTGTATGCCAATGGCAGCGCCGATAAGGTCCAAAGCGGACTGCTGAGAGTGGACGGAACACATGTTATCTACCCTGTTAACACCGAGTACGAGATAGACTCAATCAAACAACGGCGACATACCTTGGGCGCGATACTAGCGCTTAACCACAGGCAACCATTTGATCAAACTGTTCCTCCCGTATCGCAATTTGGAGCTGCCGCTCGCGAACAGGGAGCCCTGCTCGATCTTGAGAAGCACTCTTGGCCTTGGAGCCTGATGCTAGTCCCCGTTTTGGATGTTGATCTGTTTGAGCTTTCGAACAACCACCTGTGGCGAACAGACTTTGCGCTTCGTGACTGGACTCTAGATAAACTTCCGCCCTTCTTGGATCTCGAGACGGATGAGCTTGGGTTCACAGAGTCGGGCTGGACGGATTTCGGCATTCAGACTTATTACATGCTGCTCAACTGTGGTTTCCGCATGCGAGTTTCGGCTGGCACGGCTTCTGGCGTTCATCCGGTGCCGCTGGGATACAGCCGCGTGTACGCACATGTCGATGGACCCTTCACTTACGACAAGTGGGTAAAGGCACTAGATCGTGGAAATAGCTTCGTTTCCAATGGTCCCATGTTGGTAGTGACCTTCAATGGGAAGATGCCTGGGCACACATTTAGTGCTGGTGAGAGCAACCCTACGTCGGTTGTGATCGAGGGCACCGCAGAGTCACCGCGCCCACTCGCCCGCATCGAGATTGTAATGAACGGCCGCGTCTGCCGGACCATCACGCCTGCGAACAACAAACAGCCAAGCGGTGCTTTCACGTGCAAGGTGCAGGAAGAAGTCTCCATCGACGGTTCGTCTTGGTTAGCGGTCAGGTGCTTCGAAGATCGCCCACACGGCCGAGTCCGGTTCGCGCACACGAACCCGGTATTCATCGACGTAGAGGGTAGGCCGCTCCGCCCAAGGAGGGTTGAGGTCCAGTATTTTGTTGATCGAATGCACGAAGAACTAGCCAGCAACCATGAGGTCTTGAGCAGTGAAGCCCTGCAGGAGTATCGCAGAGCTCTGGCCATTTATGAGAAGATCGCCGAGTCAGCCAGGTAGCATCAATGGATCAAAGCGTTAGTGCAGTGTGTCCCCTAACCCAAACGAGCTTTAGCGATGCGCAATCTGTATGGTCGCTCGCCAAACGCTTTGTTTTCGTGACGCTAGCTCTATTGCTGTCGACTGTCGCGGCAGAACCGTCCTGCGCAGTGGAGCTGCAGAAGATTTCAAATTGGAATGCACTCAACTGCACACTGTCACAAGATGCCGAAGTCATTACCGTGTCATCCACTGAGGGGGAGGTGGATGCGATTGTCGATGTGTCGCTCGCTGGCGACGACATCGTTTTCCCCGCTGGGACACCAGTTGTACTCGAGGTGGAACTGCAGGCACGCACACAAGCGGACCTTGAAGAGTTCTTGGTCTACTGGATAGTTGATGAGGAAAAACAGTGGAGGCACTTCGAACGCATACCGGTACAGTTGAATGGTGCCTGGCACAAGTGTCGCATTCCACTAAGTGCAACTGGCAGGCTCAGGAGCCTGCGGTTCACTTTTGGCAAAAAGCCAGTAACCGTCCAAATGAGAGGTATTCACCTGGAGAGCGCGGAGCGGGAGCTCCCAGCCGACATCAAGGCTGGCCGTGAAAGTCTCCCAGAGGCGGTCACGCTCACGTCCGATGCGCTGTCACTGACTGTCGACACCGTGACCCATCAGTACAAGGTGTTCGATAGCCGTACCAACAGGACGTGGCAAAGCGATGCGGTACCAAATTGGCTAGTGCCCTACAAAGTAGACATCGTAAACCAGTCTCACGCCGCTCTTAGTCTCTACGATCGGTTCGCACAGCGTACGGTCATCGTCGACCTGCAGCTGTCTGCGTCTGGGACTGTGAGTTTTGTGCTAACCCCAGAAGGTGCTTCTCAGCCACTAGGTGGTTCGCAACACTTCCCTCCCCGATTTGTCGGTGAATACGACACTGGTAAGATCGTATTCTGTGATCGATCTTGTGGTGTGCTACTCGATCAGCTTGATACGACGTACGCCCATTGGCCACTTCGGGTCTACGGCAACACTCACTGCCTGGACATGCCATGGGTGGGAGTGTTCGACGATCAGCTGGGGGACTCCATGATGCTCCTGGTAGAGTCTCCGGCCGACGCGGAAGTGGCGTTGAGCGCCGACCCAGCGGGCAGGCATTGGCCGAAGATCCGATGGCTGCCTTCGATGGAGGCTTTTGGCTACCCCCGCCAGATCTCGCTTCGATTCGTCTCAGAGGGGCGTCATGTGGGGCTTGCGAGAGAGTACCGCAACTACCTAAAGGCAACGAACCGATTTCGGACGTTGGCCGACAAAGCTCGCGAGAACCCGAATGTAGAAAAGCTCCGCGGGGCTCCTTCGATCTGGGGAGGACGATACCCCACCAAATTCATCCGTCAAATGCGGCCCTTGGGTGTAACACAGGGGATTGTCAGTCCGTGCAAGGACCCCGGGATTATCGAATGGCTCAACGAGCTGGGATATCTGACAGGCCGCTACGATAGCTACACGGACATCCTTGAAGGGCCAGTGAGCTTTCAGCGAGATGACGTAGAGGCCAATGCAATCCGACCGCGCAAGGGTGCGGGCCCCAAACATGGATGGACTTTGCGGAGTGGTCAACAGATGTACTGGCGGTCATCGGCGAAATGGCAAGCCGCCGCCGACAGTTATGTGCCGGCGGAGTTGTCATCACGACCATACAATGCGCGCTTCATCGACGTAGCCGCCGCTGCGGAATTGATGGAGGATTACCATCCCCAGCACACGTTCGATCGAAGACAGGACCTGGCACAGCGCAGAGCACTGTTTCAGCGAATGCGAGAATACGGGCTCGTGCTGGGCACGGAACACGGCAATGACTGGGCTGCTGACTTGGTGGAGTACTTCGAAGGCACCATGAGTGGTCCCTTCTGGTGGTCCTCGTGGCCTGCAGGCTATTTGGATCGCCCCACGCGGGATCAACTCAGCGACCAGTACCTGAAGTATGGAATGGGATACGGACACCGGATTCCACTATGGGAGCTCGTGTACCACGACTGCGTTCTCTCCACTTGGTACTGGGGAGATACGGCGGGACTATTGTACGAAGCCGCACCCGAGCTAGCAGACCGCAAAGACCTATACAACATACTCTACGGTACGACGCCTTTGGTCTGGATGGATGGCACGGGCTATCGCTATCCGGACGAGGTGCACCGCATGCTACGAACTTTCCACGACACTTGTCCACTTCACAAAGTCGTGGCCTTTGAGCAGATGACCAACCACGATTTTCTCTCTCCAGATGGTTCGATGCAACGTACGACGTTCAGCAATGGCACTACGGTCGTGGTCAATTTTGCAGATACGCCGCAGAAGTACGTTCACGCGAATGCAGCAATGACTATTGCCCCCCAGGGGTATTTTGTGGAAGGGCCACAGTTTTCACAGTCGCGTCTCTGGCTAGACGGGGCGATACAAACGCGAATTGCTGCTCCTGGATACCTAACCGTCGCTTCTGAGGGAAAGGCGACTGTCGATGGTGTTGGCCTGGACGGCCGCTTAACGGCATTCAAGGTCGGCGAGAACCGGTGGAATGTATTTGTCGACCCCAACTGTGATGTCGAACTGAACATCCCCAAAGTGACAGGATGGACGCCCGCAGATGAGCTGACACTCTGCTACATGGACGACATTGGAGAAGTGCATCGTCCTGCTGCTCCAGTCGACGAGGCCGGGATAGTGCGGTTCAAATCGAACGACAATTCGTGGCGGTTCGTCTTGTTGCGTGAGGTTGCACAAGAGCGTGTCGCCAAAAACAGCTCCGAACTCGGAGCTCAAAGCGAATAGAGACTCTATCACTGACCTATTTGATCCGAAACCCATGAGACCTACCAGGCGGACCGTGACATACTCACCTACTACTACCACTTCATTCCGTGCAACTGCCCTACTATTCGCGGCATTCGCCGTAGTGACTCTATGCACAGAACCTTCGATCGCTGAAGGACTTCGGTCCCCCACCACGGACTGGCATGCTAACTGGATTGGCGTCGTCGGAGGGAGCAAGCCGAATACCTGGATTTGCTTTCGCAAGAGTACAACCCTTGATCGCATACCAGAAGTAGTCGAAGCTCGCATTGCGTGCGACAGCAAGTACTGGCTCTGGATCAATGGTGAACTTGCCGTGTTCGAAGGGCAACTCAAACGAGGCCCTACGCCCAGTGATACGTACTACGACCGTGTCGACATCGCACAGCATCTGAGAGAGGGTGAGAACGCAATCGCAATTCT
Source organism: Aeoliella sp. (assembly GCF_965227375.1). Lineage (NCBI taxonomy): Bacteria > Pseudomonadati > Planctomycetota > Planctomycetia > Pirellulales > Lacipirellulaceae > Aeoliella > Aeoliella sp. The sequence continues at coordinate 3,771,238 of NZ_CBDDFX010000002.1, read as the reverse complement.
GGTGTGTCACTTTGGCAGACATGGCTTCTCCCATAACTCGTCAGGCAAAGCAGGCTTGCTGTTTGAAGCAGACTGCGGTGGTACGGCGATCCTATCGGATGAATCGTGGCGTGTGCGGGTGCACCCAGCGTTTGGAACCACCAATCCGCCACTGGACAACGTGCGCCCACCTGAAGCGAACCTTCGGTTCGACGCGCGACACGACATAGGTCAGTGGTGGCAAGCAGATTATGACGACAAAGACTGGGGGCCACCAACCGTCTTTGGACTACCCCCGGTCGCCCCTTGGAACAACCTGTACGAGCGACCGATCCCACAGTGGCAAGACACAGGTCGCGTAGACTATCTAAACGCGGACGACATCCCACAGCTTGGCGATGGAGGAAATGTGGTATGTCGCCTGCCGACCAACTGCCACGTTTCGCCCTACCTCAAGGTGGATGCACCGGCCGGTCAGGTCATTCAGATCCACAGCGATATCTACGAATTGTATGGGAAGATTCCTCTGGTAGAGATTCATCGTCATGAGTACGTTACCCGCGACGGGGTGCAGGAATTTGAGTTGCCGTTCTGGATCAACGGCCATGCGATCCACTATGTGATCCCCAATGGCGTGAAGATTCTCTCACTGCAGTACCGCGAAACTGGGTATGACACGCAAGTAGTTGGTGAATTTCGCTGCAGCGACCCAAAACTGAATCAACTGTGGGAGGAGTCGAAGCGAACGCTGTACGTGACCATGCGAGACACCTACATGGACTGCCCTGACCGCGAACGGGCACAGTGGTGGGGAGATGCGGTCAATGAACTAGGGGAGGCGTTCTATGTCTTTGAGCCGGAGCGATCGTCGCTGCTGGCGAAGAAGGGTATCTACGAGCTGACCAGATGGCAGCGAGAAGACAATACCCTCTACTCGCCAGTGCCGTCTGGGGTGCGGAACCGGAGCATCACGGACCCCATCGACGGCTCGTGGGACCAGGAGCTTCCACGCCAAATGCTGGCAAGCGTTGGGTGGTATGGATTCTGGACTTACTATTGGTATTCCGACGATCAGCAGACAGTTGTCGACGCTTATCCTGCAGTCAAACGTTATCTCGACCTATGGAAAATTGGTGACGACGGGCTGATTGCCCACCGGACTGGAGACTGGGATTGGACCGATTGGGGCGAGAACCGAGACATCCTGGTGATCGAAAACGCTTGGGTCTACCTGACTATGAAAGCAGCGATCGAGTTGGCCGAGCTAGCGGGCCAAGAACAAGATATTCCGAAGTACCGACAGACGATGAAGTCGATCGAGGAAAGCTTTAACAGGACGTTCTGGCAGGGCGACAAGTATCGAACGCCTGGCTATGAACTCGCCACGGACGACCGCGCCAACGCGATGGCGGTTGTGGCTGGGCTCGCTGATCCGGCTTACTATCCGGCAATCCGTCAGGTGCTGCTAGACGAACAGCATGCCAGCCCCTATATGGAGAAATACGTCCTGGAAGCGCTACTGATGATGGAGTCACCGGATCAGGCGGTAGACCGAATGAAAAGTCGGTACTCCTTCATGCTCAGCGACGACAAAGACACTCTGTGGGAGATGTTCGACGAAATGGTGTTGCCGGGGTTCGGGTCCCTTGGTCGCGGCACCTACAACCATGCGTGGTCCGGTGGACCGCTGACTATAATGAGTCAGTACATGGCAGGTGTGTCACCGACGGCTCCCGCATTTCGAGAGTACCAGGTTTGCCCTCAGCTAGGTTCACTCGAGTGGATCGAGGCCAAGGTACCGACACGGTTCGGAGTCATTAAGGTTCGACACGACTCGTCGGGCGGCTCCTATAGCAGCAAGATCAATTCGCCCATGGGAACCAAGGCACAGCTTGGCATTCCATTGGAGCACCTCGGCGAAAACCGACTTGTCCTAGTAAACGGCTCGCCCGTCGAAGAATCGGCTGTCAAACGCGTGTCCTCGGACGAGTCCTACGTCTTCTATTCAATACCTCCAGGTGAATGGAAGTTGACAGTTGTTAACAAGTAGCCTCTGAGACAGATCGCACACACCAGTTCCTAATCAATAGATTCATGCAACCTTTGCCGCCGAAAACACGGAAACCGTCTTCCACCACTCGCAACGGTGGCAGTGCTCGTTGCCACCTTAGCGTCGAGCATTTGGAACAGCGCAACCTGCTCGCACTGTACCCGCTGGCAAACGCTGGCTTCGAAGGACCTGCATTGACAGCAGGTGATTCATGGCATGCGTCGGTTGACTCTTGGTCGACGACGGGGGTGATTGGAACCACGTTCGAAATCGCTGCGGCTGAGCCCTCGCCAGCCACGGAGGGAAGTCAGTTTGCCTATGGAGACTCAGCCGGCTGGACGCTTTCGCAGCCGGGGCCGGTCATAGAGCAAGCCACTCGCTACATTCTATCAGTAAACGTGTTTCCGCTTTCAACGGGACCTAGCCAGGCGTCCGTTCTGCTGCGGGATTCTGGTGGGACGGTATTGGCTGGGGCTGGCAGCTTCGCATCGGCCAACCCCAACATGCAAGAAATTACACTGTCCGAGGGGCAGTGGAACACCATTCGAATCGGATTCAATAGCGCGACTTTCACATCGAATGTGGGCCAGGCGATAGAGATTCGCATACAGGGCACGCGGTTGGCAGTCGACAACGTGCAGCTCGAGGTCGATCAAGCAGTACACGACTTCTACGTTAGTTCGTCTTCCGGAAGTGCCGGCAACGACGGGTTCAATGCCGAGGCCCCGCTTGGCAGCTTCGCCCAATTGGCTCCCTACTTTCCCCTACTGCCTGGCGAACGCATCCTACTTAAAGCGGGTGACACGTTTACCGAAGAGCTCAACATCCGCGGCAAGGGCGATGAGGAAGCGTTGGTCGAACTATCCAGCTACGGCGAAGGGCCGAACCCGATCATCCGCCGGCAAGACTTGGCTAGCGATGTAGGCGTGATATGGAATAATGCGAGCTATGCGCGGATCTCCAACATCGACGTCGAACATGCCAAGCTTGGAGTTTTTCTCCGTTATGAGTGGCAGGACTCAGGGAGCCGCAACGTTACGATTGAACACTGTAATTTTCGCGATCTTTCCGACCCAACACTGGATGCTGAGGCCCACAACTACGAATACGCATGGTCGGATGCGGTCTTTGTTGGTGGGCAGGCTTGGAACCAGGCGGAGTTTTCCACTCGCCTGGAGAACCTCACCATCCGCCACGTTACTTCGGTGAATGCGGCTCATCTATTTGGTACAGCGTGGTACTTTCCGGCTGTGTACAGAAGTCGCTTGCGGAACCTGATCATCGAAGATTGTGTTGCTGTCGACAACCTGGCAGGAGCATTTCAGCTCTTCAACGTCGACGGCGGTCATATCAAGCGCGTACGTTCGATCGGTGGCGGAGGCCAAGACACTTGGTCAGGCACCACTCTCGGGTTTATCCAGAGCTCTCAAAACTTCCTGATCGAGGATAACGAGTTCTCCTACCTCGATCGCGCCCAATCGGCGGACGGAACGGGCATGGACTTTGAAGGCGACACGCATAATGTCACGTTCCGCAACAATGTCATCCACAACAACGCTGGATCGGGCATCCTGATTCTCTCCACGGGAGGGCGAAACACGAATCTCGTTATCGAAGGCAACGTCTTTTACAACAATGCACGAGATCCGTGGAACAGCGAGATAGATAGCGAAATACAAGGCAGCAACGACAATCATACGGGAGTCATTCGCAACAACGGCATCTATCGAGGAGATTCCTCGATAAACTTCTTCTCGCCGAACTCGAACTGGAGCGGATTCGATATATCGAACAACAGAGAACTCGAATACGCGGACGTGCGCAATCGACCCACGCGATGGGAGTTTGACAGCGATGGCGATTTCCAAGGGTGGGCAGGTTTCAACCAATGGGATTCTGCGGGCGTCGCCAACGGATCTCTGCAGGGAGTCAGCAGCGGCGTAGATCCCTACGTGCATTCGCCACTTACATGGTTCAACACCAGCGAACCTACCTATGCCTGGATACGCATGAGCCAGACTGCAGGCGATTTCGGACAGGTATTCTACATCACTGATAGTGATCCGGTGTGGAATGCAGAGAAAAGTGTGTTCTTCAGCATCCAACCCGATGGAGCAATGCACGAATACCTTGTGGAGATTGGCTCGGCTGTCAATGTTTCAGGAGTCATTACACAGATTCGCTTGGATCCCACCCTCGCAGCGGGATCGGACATGTCGGTTGACTTTGTACGGTTGACCTCCAGCGACGAACCTTCGCAACCCGCTGGAAGCACCACACTTCCTGCTCCGCTCGTCAGCACCATCGTCTCATCTGGCACGACTGATGGGCATGTGCTGGAATCAACTCAGAATAGCACAGTGGGCGGCAGCGTAAGCGCAGGATCTACAACATTCCGACTTGGCGACGATGCCAGCAACAGAGCCTACCGGCCTGTTCTCTCCTTTGACACCTCCAACCTTCCGGATAATGCGATTGTCACTCAAGCCACTATCGGAATCACGCGGGTTGGCAGTATTGTCGGATCCATACCAATCGGAATTCCCAACTCCCAGTTCGGTGACATCCTGGTGGACTTGTCTACGCCTAGCTTAGGGACCTCAGCACTTCAAGCCAGCGACTGGCAGGCTCCAGCTACGGCCGCCGCCGTTTCGAAGTTTGCTTGGCCAGCCTACTTGAGCGGCATGACGATTTACAGTCGTCTCGAAGATGAGTATACCGATCTCGTTAGCACGACAGAGTCGACGCAGTTTCGCATTCGCTACGCTACAGACGACGACGGAGATGCCACCGCCGACTACGTCTCGTACGCGTCCGGCAATTACTCCGATCCCGCCTACCGGCCAACTCTGGCGATTGAATACTACGTACCCAGCACGTTGCCTGGAGACTACGATCTCAACAACGTCGTCGATGCTGCGGACTATTCCGCATGGAAGCAACACTTCGGCGCGACTTCCGGTGTCGGGCTGCTAGCTGACGGAAACGGTGATGGAGTTGTCAATCTGGCCGACTACGCCGTCTGGCGAAACAATCTCGGGGCAGTTGCCCCGGGGCCAATCCAGGCCCTATCAGCCAGTCAACAAGCAGTGGGAGCGTCTCCTTCGATTGATCTACGCGGCATGCACAGCACTTCGCGAGAAGATGCGTTTGAAAACTGGGATACTTCGAACGCGAAGGATTCACCCGAGTCCGATTCAGAGTTGCTAGGCCTTGCGCAGGGGCTTGCTAGGCAGAAGTCGAGATCTGGAGATTCGACACGCAGTGCGAAGCCGGACGAACTACACAAGCTTGAGGCAGAGGAACTGCGGAACGCTTCTTTCCACTACGGGCTGGATGAGTTTGCAGTTGACTATCGGCAGGGTCAGCAGAGCCTACAGCAGTAGCACGGCATAAGACATCAGTGTGATTCAATAAGTCGTGTTACTTATCATGTGTGGCTGGTGCGATCCCCGTGTTGCCTTCCATCGTCGGAATGGCCGATTCAGTCTTGGCATGAATCAGCAGCGGGTCTTTCCCCTCAAACGCGTTGCCCTCAATACGCAGGTTGCGGCCTGACTCAAAAACGAAGGAGGGTGCGCGAGTGTCAGCGGTGGGCTGTGGGGAGGTCATTCGAATGGTGTTGCCTTTAAACATCAATCCGTCGACCGCACAGCCTTCGCATATCAGCCGATGAGAGGTCTCAATAAGGTTGTCCTCGAATCTTATGCCACCATGGTACATCGCATTGGGGAAGCGCGTAGAATCTATCTGTGGCCAGATCCTCAGCGCTGCGCCGGCATTGTTGCGGAAGTGATTTTTACGGATCAGTACGTTTTGCACCGGCCCGGACTCCCACCAGAAACCGTTGTCTCCTTCAAACTGAATCCCCGCCATCGAGGAGTGCTCGAACAGGCAATCCGCGACTAACACATCTCCTGCAGTGGCAAGCAACATAGTCCGAGCTCGATTGTTGCGGACCGTACAATTGCGGATCGTCACGTTGGGTTGCCAGGTCACGTTGTAGAGGCCAGATCCAGGGCGTATGCCCTCCTCCGGAAGTCGATCGAGGGTAACCTCAAAGAGGTCCGAATTAATATCAGTCGTCGATACTACTTTCGCTTCCGCGTAGGGCTGCAGGTCATCGCTGCGGATGAGTCTCACGTGATCGCCGACCTCTGCGACCACAAGGCCGCGCTGCTGGCTGTGCACGCGACGACAAACTAGTGTCTTTGGCGACACGGTCTCTTCTATGCGAACAAAGCACCCGTGCACATTGGTTGCGTCGTCTAGCATGTTCTCGAAAGTGCAGTTCTGCAGTGTGATGTCGCCACGACACCCATTGAAATGGGTGGCATCGGCAGTGGTGGTCACCAAGCGACCTTTATCTTGGGGCAGTGTGACCTGAAGGCCGTCGACGGCGACGTTCTCACATCGTTGCATTATCACGCCCATTCCACCCGCATGCTGGATCGTGACGTCGTCGATTGTCACGTTGCTCGATCGCGCGATGCGAATGGCGGGAGATGTGCGGTTTGGCTGCATCATGCCTTTGACTGCAACGACCCATCCCACCTTCGGCAGGATGTGCACAGCGTCAAACAGGCGAATCGTCCTGGCGCCAACTTCTTGAACACGGGGGTCGGGCTGCAGGGCCCACTGGTGTTCGCCGGGTATTGGGTGGTTTGTCTGTCCGTCAAACCACATGTTCCACTGCAGATTGTGCTCCCAAGACTCGAGTTCGGTTGTCGGTGGGGCCCACTCTTTCCAAGCAGTTGGCGAGACACTCGGCTTCTCACGAAACACGAGCCGAGTACCTCGGAGTTCGTAGACGACTTCGTCATGCACTCTTAGATCAAAGGCTTTCTGATCTGGATGAATGGCAATGACTTCGGCTTGAAAGTTAAAGGGCCTCGCCCAGTCTATCGTCAATCCACTTATGGTTAGATGTGATGCATCGTCGGCGCTAATCGGGATCAGGGTTCCATGGCAGATGATCTCAGCGTTGCGGCCAGTCAGCCGGAATCCCTCTAGGCCATCCAGTAGGAATGCAATGCGTTTGACCCCTGGATTGTTGTTGGCTACTGCCAGAGTTTTCTCAAACCCATAGTCCGGGTAAACGTGCCAGGTGCCTGGCGGAATGACCAGTTCCCTTGCACCTTGTTCTCGACAGGCTTGCAGGGCCCGGCGAAAAACCGGCATGCAGTCCCCTCCTGTTGAGATTTGCTCCAGCCCGAAATCTTTGGCGTCGATCGTTTGGCTGTGGCTACGCCCCGAAATACAGATCGCAAGCGCTATCAGTAAAATGGAAAGTGTCAGGTTGGAGTTGTGCATGGTGGTCACGCTGCGGTCGCAACGGCGCCGCCCGATAGATGCGAGAAGATGGAAACAGTACTCAACGCCTGCCGTGCGAGTGCTAGGCGATCGAGTATTCCTCTCTCGACTTGCGAGAGAGCCATGGCTCAGTTGCCTCGTCTGTGGATTCCGTTGTTGGGTTCCACGGAATGCTACGATCCAGACGCACGGATACATTCGCTAGGTGGCAAAGGTTCAGAGCTGCCATGTGGCTAGTGGCGTCAGAAATGCCTTCGGTCCGTTCGCGACAACTCCAGTAGAAGTTGGCCATGTGAGGCATCACTCCGCGGCCCCTTCGAAGGCCGGCAAGCAAATCATCTGGAAGCGGATTGGTGGCTAGCTCTTCAACAGGCTTGCCGGTTAGTTTGCCACGGTTGACAAAGTACCTGCCCTCTTCACATTCAACAAGAATGCCGTTTTCAAATCCGAGGTCCGTAGCCTCGTCCCGAATCACAAGCTCTGCGCCATTGGAATACAAACAGAGGACCTTGAAACTTGTAGCCGTGTTGTAGCAGTCGTGCACGGTGGGCATGCCTTCTGCGTAGGGCACCGGAAGGTGGGCAACCTCTGGAGTGATAATTGTATTCTGTGAGCTATCCGGATCGATTGCCCAGTTGGCGATGTCAACATGGTGGGCGCCCCAATCGGTCAGCTTTCCGCCAGAGTATTCGTACCACCAGCGAAAGTTGCCATGGCAACGCTGTGTAATGTAGGGAGTCTCGGGCGCCGGCCCCTGCCAACGATCCCAATCGAGGTGCGCTGGAGGAGCGGTAACCGGGAATGGGCCTCCCGCTGGCCCTCCACCTATAGCAACCGTTATGCGTTTGACGCTACCCAGACGGCCGGAATGCGCTAGCGCCACGGCAGTCTGAAAGTTTGGGTCGCTCCGCTGCTGGGTGCCCACCTGAAGAACACGCCTAGTCTCTCTTGCCACCTCCCTGACAAGCTTGCCTTCGGCTACCGTGAGCGTCAGCGGCTTCTCGCAGTACACGTCTTTGCCACTACGCATCGCGTCGATTGCAATTTTCGCATGCCAATGATCTGGAGTGCAGACGAATACGACATCGATATCATCACGTTCCAGCAACTCTCGATACTCGGTGCTCACCACCGCTTGCCCTGAAGCAAACTCCTTGTTGTACCAATCGCGGCTTTCCCGATCGACATCGCAGATTGCTCGGATGGCAAAATGAGGCTTGAGGTTGTTGGCCGCGTGGAAACGGGAGATGCCACCGGTCCCTATCACCGCCGCGTTCATTTGGTCGCTGGCAGACGGTTTGACTTGGGCCTTGGCGCGCTAGTGCGCGCTTCCCAATGCCGTCATCCCAACAGCAGCCACCGAAACGTTGAACGCCCTGCGAGAGATTCTACCTTTGCTCACTTTGGTTTCTCCTAACCTCTCTTGTGCCGAGTATGAAATGGTGTCGACGGCATATGCACCTGGCGCAGACTTTCAACCTTAATACGGTTTGTATCGGATATCGGAGAACCGCTCGCCTGACTCCGGATTGGCGATGCGCAAGAAGCACGCTACGAGTCGAGTGGTTTCCATGCTCATCCTGGCTCCGGGGTAGACAATTACTAAATCGTTGTCACCAGATTCAAGGCTGGCTTGGCCGTCTACCACAAGCTGGCCATTGATGAACACCTTGCTAAGTTGCGGGTGGCTGACGATAACTCGAACTGAACGATTGTCTGGGCTGTGGACTCGACTCCGCAGAAGGTATGTCTCCGACTCGGCGTCCCAGGTACCCATCGTGCGAATGTACTCTGGGTTAAGCCACTCGTGGTTGACGTACCCGTCGCGTGCTTGTGGCCTCCAGGTGAGCGCTTCGCCGTTCTCCGAGGACCACTTCGACGGGCAGGTGCCACCCTGGATCTGCTCAGCTGTTTCTTCGAGGTTGAACTGTCCATTCGGTATGGGCCCCAGCACAGAGAACCCATCGAGGGGCCACGAGTTGCCCGGCTCGGCTCCCTGTTGCTGGCAGGTGAAGTAGAGTCTCCCATGCTCGTCACCTAGATCGAAATCTAGCTGGGCAACAAAGTGGTTAACGCCGAATCTTGCCTCTTCGGATCCTTGTGGCACCAACGGCTGAGATGCTTCAAAGCTCTCTGTACCCGCTAGGTCTTGCACTCGTTCGATGAACTGTGGTGTCGTCCATCCAATCGGAGTGCGCCAAGTAATCCTAACATTGGTCAAAGGAACTGACGCGTTGTTCGTCAGGGTTAGCTGAAGAGAATCGTCCTCTGCATCAAGAGAGCCGACAAGCTGAGGAAACTCCTCACCGGTGTCGATTTTACCCAATCCAAGCGAATCGGGAGGGCTTTCACGTAGTCCAATCTGTGAAGGCAGTCTTTGGCTATGTGAGTGTTCCAACTGAACAAGACTGTGGCCATCGGTTGCTCTGGTTGACCGCACGACGGCTGCATCCTCGCATTGCACGGTGAGTACCTCCTCCGGCTCTACATGCGACACGTCGATGGTCAGCGGCACCATGTCGTTCAGGTCGACAACCGATGGCCTGTGCTCAACTACTACAACGACCTTCTTGCCCTTAACCCTCTTCTTGGTGAGGGTCGTACAGCGATACTGACGACGATAGGCAGCGTACTGATTCTGATTGCAGTGCCAGACATCGTCGAGGCTGGCTAGCGTTTGCAGACGTCTCTCGAGTTCGTCGTATCCGTAATGCAGTCGCTCGGTGTTGTACCAGGCATGCATCGAGTTGGAGATCATGGGCCATTTGCTCGACAGCTCCTCGCTTTCATAGGCCCAATCCACCGATCGCTGAAACACATCCAGCGGAGAGTTCTCTGGTGGAAGGATAGGGCTCAGCTCGAACGCGAGTGGCACATCGTGAAAGAAGGAGACGTAGGTCGCTAAGTGGTAGATACCAGCGCGGTCCAGTGTTGCCAGCGACCGGGTCAGTACAGCTTTATCCTCCGGCTGCGGTCGTAGATCGATGAACGAGTAGGCATACGAACACACGGGGCGATCCAAAACTGCTTCCCACGCCATTCTCACCCCGGCAGTTTCAGCGAACATCCGATTGCTGTGGAAATACGTGAGATAGGGATGGGTCAGAGAGTGGCCGCCAACGGAGTTGTCACCACTGAGAAGTTGCCGAGCGATCTCCGTATAGTCTCCGCGAGGGTGATCTGGCGAGAAGTTCGGGCCGTTCAGATACCAAGTGCCTTTGATCCCGTGGCGTTCCATTACCTCTCTGGTTTGCGGGTTGTCACTGGTCCAATTGTCGTCCCAGCGACAAGAAACGGCGCGGTAGTGTCCGTCGAACAACGGCGCCACAGCAAACTCAGCTCGAGCTGCAGCATCTTCATTGGCGAACTCGAAGACCACTGCTTGATCGTAGGTTTCCAGCCTTGGTTTAACCGGATATTCGTCAGCCGCGAGTGACCGACCTTGCAGCGCGGCAATCACGCAAGCAAAGATGAAACTGGTAAGAAACGGTTGTGATTGGAAGTGTCGGCTATCGGTCGCTGGAATTGAATGGCTGGCCGTAGGCATTCTTTCTCTCGAATATCGGAAGGTTGACTTGTTCAGTTAGCTTTTCGTAGCGATGAGGGCGACGCCAAGCGTTGCCCCAAAGAGTGCTGTTGCGGTACGCCCGCAACGACTTCAAGTCGATGCTCGCAAACTTCAGGCCTGGTGCTTCCGATGGTTCAACTAGAGCCTGGCCCGATGCATCAAATGCGGTTGATTGTCCGTTGTTCAGTCCGCGAGGGTAGTTGGCGATCGCAACGGCAGTTGCATTTTCATACGCACGCACCTGAAACTGAGCAATTCTCAGTGGGTCAAGTAGGCAGGCGTTGGGTGTCAGCACTAGCTCTGCGCCAGCGAGCATTAAACTTCGCATGCTTTCGGGGAACTCCCGATCGAAACAAATCATTGCTCCGATCTTCACTTGGCCGCGCTTGGTCTCCAGATCGCCCACGTACCATTTGTCGCCAGGAGTTAGAGCTACCTCAAAAGCGAAGTCGCACGTGTGTACTTTTGCGTAGGTGAGCACTTCGTTGCCCTGTCGATCGAACAGCGTTACAGCGTTGCGAGGACTCTCAGGCCACTTTTGAAGGTAAGTGGCGGCGATGGCAATACCCAACTCGCTGGCAAGACTTTTAAATCTGCCCACCCAGGGACCGTTGGTTTCGACCGCCTGTGACTGCCACCGCTGGACGCTTTGATCGTCGTAGTCTGTGAACCCTTGGTAACCGATGTTCCACATCTCCGGCATCAGCACGATGTCGGCGCCTTGGTCGGCGGCCTGCTTGCAGTACTCCACTGCAATATCGAGGTTCTGCTTTTGATCGTTGGCGGCAGGCGTCGCTTGCATCAATGCAACGACTAGGCCATCCCCAGTTGCATGCACCGGTTGTCGTACTTCACTAGCCGAAGTCACGACACCGGTGGCAGCTAACCCACCAGCACCCAACAGGCCCAAAAACTCTCGTCGGTCCGGCATCGGTCTTATTGCCCTTCTTCAGATTCATTGCTAGTTGACTGACTGTCGTGGGTGAACGGCTTGAGGTCTGGATAAGCGGTCCATGGCTGCCAATTCTCGACCAACGGCTTGTAGATACCGGGGCGGCGTTGATGGAACATCCGGTTGTTAAGTCGCTGCTCTCGCAAGGATGCCAAGTCTAGATCCGCCACAATGTACGCCTCCCCGGCTTCCCTGGGGGCCACAGCATCCAACTTCCAGCCAGGATAGGAGCATATTGCCGATCCAGTACCCATGGCTTGGTTGGACGCGACGACGTGAGTGCAGGTCATGAAGCTGGCTGCCTGAATGATGTGAGGTTCTACCATCCCCAAACGTCCGTTGGCCCATATCAGCACTTCGGCTCCGCGTAACGATGGCATCTGAAAGCTCTCGAAGAAGTAGCCGTCATAGCACGTCAACAGGCCAATCCGACCGAAGTCCAGATCGACCACTCCGTTTTCATCACCTTTCAGCATCGTGTGCTCACCGCGCTCGCCTGGATCAGGTGGCCAGCAATAGGGTGATCCGGCGCCGACTGCCGAGTGCATCTTGCGGTGCTTGCCCGCGATGTTTCCGTTCCGATCGATTACCAGCAGAGTGTTGCAATAGGTTCCAGGATCGGGTGGGTGCTTGATCGTTGCGTCGGGTAGGAATTCCCACCCGCCTACGATTACGTTGATGCTGTGATTCTTGGCAACACTGCAAAGCGACCCAATCGATGGATCAGCTGTTTTGAAGTGCCCGAGTAGGTACTCAGGAAACACAATCAAGTCGGCCTTATCATTAGAAGCTCTTTCGATCCAAGGCGTCAGCACAGAGACGGGGCTCAACCCGTCTTCAATCGCTTCGGGCTTGATTTCAATCTGAGCCACGGCGATTCGGCATCTGTCCGCGGAGTGCTTCAGGGGCTCAACCCATTTCTCGGACGTTGGCTCAGGAGTCGACTCGCCGACCACTAAACTGCGGTCTTCCGCGAGACACTGCCGCCAAGGGCTATAAACTCGAAGCCCCACGAGTGAGGCGAGAACCACGATGGCCGTAAACCGAACCAAGAGTCTCACTTGCGACATTTTTGGCCTAGCGGATTGAAAGACAAACTATCCCCCTGATTATGATCGTTTTCAGGGCTCCCATCCTAACGGTGGTTTTTCAGCCACAGCCAATTTGCTGCCTCGGTTTCCCTCAAGAAACGGCCGCCTAAAAGTACTGTAAAAAACATGGACAACGTTCCAAATGCAGGGCAGTGTGGGCCGAGAACTAGTTCGCAATGCGTGGCGCTACCGCTTGCCGAAGCGGGGCCAGTAAGAAGCGTGCGGTCAACCACGTGGTACAGCCAGCCACGTTTCAGTCCGTGATACCTGCGCGCGGAGTGCGGTCGGGTAACTCAACGGCGGAGAGACCGGCGGCACGTCGCCAAATGCTTAACTGGCCGATATGAAGGCTCTCGTGATGAAGCATCAGATCGGGGAGCATGAAGGCGACGGACGGATAGGCACTGGCCCAACGCTCCAAAGAAGGTGGTCGACTAAGTTGCTCTTCCGTTGCGGACAGCAGTGCTTGTGCTACGGTCTCGTGGCCGGATCCAAAACGCTCAAGTTGCGAGATCTTAGGACCGTAAACGCTCAAATCATCAGTTGGCCCAAGTCCACGAAAACCGAAGAGTTCATGATCCGCAGGGTCGTCAAATTGTCGCCCCGTCAACAGAGCCTCAATAATTGGATGGTAGATGGACAAGTGCCCAAGAATCCAAGCTGGGTGATTCATGTTGCTACCGGGGCGAAGCAGCATCTGATCATCAGTCACATCGTCAAGCAGTGCCAACGCGTACTTGAGTCCGTTGTCCCAGGCGTAGACGATTGACTGCGGAGACAACATCGAATGTTCAACCTTCAACTGCGATGGAATCGATATAGGCGGCAGCAGCTTTCTTGAATGCTCCAATTTCACCTCTCGCACGGCAGAGTGTCTGCAACCCTTGTAGCATGGCAAAGAAGGCCATGGCCGCTTGCTCTGGTGTACCCACAAACTCGAGTGAGCCCTCCTCACGGCCCTGAGCGAAGATCATCGCGAAGCGTCCAATCGCGCCCTCAGCGGCTTGCCGTAGTTCGCTTGACGCCACGTCGGAGAGTGATTCCATCCCGCCTCCCAGGGCAGCCATCAAGCAGGGCCGTTGCTGTTTTAGGCCGTCTTCAAAGATACCGGCTACCCGCCGGAGCTTGTCCGCAGCCGAAGTGTCCATCTCGACGACCGCCGCGTATTTGGGACCGTGCTTGGTGCTGCATCGCTCGATTAGCGCGAGAGTCAGTTCTTCCTTGTTCTTAATGTGGTGGAAAAGACTCGGTTTTCGCAGACCAACAGCATCAGCCAAATCCTGAAACGTCACCGCGTTCAGTCCCCGGCTCTGCACTAGAGATTCGGCTGCTTCTAGTATTTTCTCTTTCATACGTAGATTCTACCAACTGGTTGGTTGACAGGCAATCTGCAACCGCGTATTCTACCTACCAGTTGGTAGGCCCCGTAGCCTCGCCATTCCCGAAAGACCAGATTTTCTGCAGAAACAAAGGAGATTGAGATGGCAACCACTGCTGCAATCGCTTCACGTCGCGAACTGAAATCAGTCAATCCGTTCAATGGCGAGGTCTTGAAGACATACGAAGAAATGTCGCCGCAGGCGGTCGAGGCGGCGATCGCGACGGCCGATGAGGCCTATCGAGAATGGCGGGAAACTAGCTTCGAGTACCGAGCTGGGGTTCTACGCCGGGTTGCGGAGTTAATTCGCGAGCGGCGAGAGGAATTGGCCACCATCATGACCTTGGAGATGGGCAAGAAGATTGAAGACGCACGCCCGGAGATTGATCTATGTGCCACAATCTTCGAGTACTACGCGGAGAACGGAGAGAGCATTCTCGCTCCAAAGCCATACGAGACCCGGGAAGGCAAAGGAACACTCATTCACCAGCCGGTTGGCGTGATCTACGGCATCCAGCCGTGGAACTTCCCCTTCTATCAGCCATCGCGCGTTGCCGCCCCGCAGATCATGGCGGGTAACGTCGTGCTCACGAAGCACGCCTCGAATGTCCCGCAGTGTGCGGAGGCGTTCGACAAACTTCTTAAGGACGCCGGTGTGCCCGAAGGCGTACATACCAACCTGCAGCTCTCCGCTCGCAACGCGGGTTCGATCATTGACGATGACCGCGTACAAGGCGTTGCCTTCACCGGCAGCAACAAAGGCGGGGCCGCAGTGGCCGAGCAGGCGGGCCGCAATGTCAAGAAAACGGTTATGGAACTGGGCGGCGTCGACCCGTTCATCGTGCTCGAAGATGCCGACATGGACGCTACGCTTGAGCGATTCAAGTTTGGCAAGCTTCACGCTACGGGGCAAATCTGCATTGCCGCGAAACGGATTATCCTCGTCGAGTCGATCGCGGATGAGTTCCTCGCCCGAGCGACCAAGCTTTTCGCTGAGCTAGAGCCAGGCGATCCGTTGGATGAGTCGACTGGCTACGGTCCGGTCTGCACGGAGAAGGCTGCGATAGAGTTGGAAACGCAGATCAACAAGTCGGTCGAGGCCGGAGCCAAGGTCCTCGTCGGTGGAAAGCGGGACGGCGCGTTTATTGAGCCGACGATCTTGACCGACATTCCCAAAGGGTCTCCGGCAGACTGCGAAGAGCTATTTGGCCCAGTGGCCATCATTCACATCGCCAAAGACGAAGAGGACGCGATACGTATCGCGAACGACAGTGAGTTTGGCTTGGGTGGGTCGGTCCACACCAACGACCTGGAGCGCGGTCGACGCGTGGCGGAATGTATCGAGTCGGGCACTTGCTTCGTCAATCAGATTTCCTGGACCTACGCCAGCATGCCGATGGGTGGCGTGAAAAAGTCCGGATATGGACGTGAACTGGCTGACCTGGGAATCATGGAGTTTGTAAACCAAAAACTGATCTGCGTGTTTGACAAGGATCATATCATCTAAGTGGTCCCACTAAATGAACGCAACTCATCAGGAGTAAAGAACTTGGACGAGCGACTTCATGTCATCGCCGTCTTGAACGTGAAGGCTGAGCGACTTGGAGAGGCCGTCGATCTTCTCCGGGCGCTCGCCCCGCCCTCAAGAGAAGAACCCGGCTGCATCGCCTATTACTTTGTGCAGGACACCAGTAACAGTTCTGTGATTCTGTCGACTGAAACGTGGCGCGACCAGCAGGCATTCCAGGAGCACATAGCGTCAGAGCACTTTGTTTCGACACTTGAGCAGCTCCAACCGCTGCTAGTGACACAGCCAATTATCCACACGTGCAACACGCTCGTGTGACAACCCAAACGAATAGGAGCCACCGAGCATGAAAACCGTTAAAGCGTATGCAGCAAGCAAAGCCAAGGGAGAGTTCCAGCCGTTCGAGTTCGAGCTAGGGGCGATCGACTCAGATGAGGTCGATATTGCTGTCGAGTCCTGTGGCATCTGCCATAGTGATCTCAGCATGCTTGACGACGAATGGGGAATGTCCCAGTTTCCGCTAGTGCCTGGCCACGAAGTGGTCGGCAAAGTGACGGAAGTCGGGGACCATGTCACTCACTTGGGCGTCGGAGATCGTGTCGGAGTCGGCTGGCATGCCGGCTACTGCATGGTTTGCGACCAGTGCATGAGTGGTGACCACAATCTCTGTGCGGATGCGCAGCCCACGATTGCCGGACGTCACGGTGGGTTCGCCGATACTATCCGCGCCCGGGCTGCAAGTGTCGTGAAGATCCCCGGTGGCTTGAACGCCGCGGAAGCAGGTCCGCTCTTGTGTGGCGGCATTGCCGTGTTCAACCCCATGTTTCAAAGCGGACTCAAACCTACCGACAGCGTGGCGGTGATCGGCATTGGTGGACTGGGGCACATGGGATTGAAGTTCGCCAGTGCCTGGGGGTGCCACGTGACCGCGTTCACTTCTGAGTCGAAACAACAGGAAGCACTCGACATGGGTGCCCACGACACGGTCAACTCCCGAGACCCCGAGGCGATCAAAGCAGCCGCGGGTCAGTTCGACCTGGTCCTGTCGACCGTGAATGTGCCGCTGGATTGGAACGCGATTCTAACAACGTTGAAACCTCACGGTCGCCTGCAAATGCCAGGTGCGGTGACAGAACCACTCGACCTTGACGTGCTGGGAATGATGTTCAAAAACCTCTCGGTCGGTTCCTCACCGGTCGGGCCGCCAGTGATCATTCGCCAGATGCTCGATTTCGCCGCACGACACAACGTGACTCCGGTGAACGAGCACTTTCCGATGAGCAAAGTCAACGATGCCATGGATCGTCTACGCAGCGGGAAGGCCCGCTACCGAATTGTGCTGGACCGCGACTGAGTGACGACAATCTCAGACCACCGGAACGTACAGGAGTCAAGCATGATCAAGCCACAAACCAAAGTGCCGCCATTAGAAGTCAAGACGGTTGATGGGCCGCTCTGGGACCTCGGTGAACAGAAGCCAGAGAACTTTACGTTCGTGTTCTTCTATCGCGGCTACCACTGCCCCATCTGCCGGAAGTACCTAACCGATATCGACCGCAATCTCGATGAACTCGCCGACCTGGGCATCCAAGCAATCGCGATTAGCAGCGACAGCGAAGAACGGGCGCGGAAGAGCAAAGAAGAGTGGCGGATTGAGAAGCTGCCGATCGGCTATGGGCTGTCGATCGAAGATGCCCGAGCGTGGGGCCTGTACGTCTCGAAGGCGATCAAGCCGGAGGAGCCGGAAACCTTCAGTGAACCGGGGCTCTTCGTCGTTCGTCCTGATGGAGAGCTGTACGCGGCTTCCATTCAGACGATGCCGTTCACACGCCCAAGCATTGAGGAGTTGATCTTCGGTTTCAGTTACATCGTATCGAACAAGTATCCAGGCCGCGGCGAATCATAGAATTGCCACAGCGGTGCGAGTAGTCACTTCAAGAGCGGGAAGAAGAGCGATGGACTTAGGCATAAGTGGAAAGAAGGCTTTGGTCACGGCGTCCACGGGCGGTATAGGCATGGCGATCGCTACTCAGTTGGCGGCGGAGGGAACAACCACCATCGTCAACGGACGAAACGAGGCAAGTGTGGAGAACGCTACCGCTAGGATTCGTGAGGTCCTGCCAAATGCCGTACTGGTAGGACTGGCCGCCGACAACAGCACGGCAGAGGGCATCGCCCAGACAGTTGAGGCTCATCCCGACGTTGACATCTTGGTCAATAACCTCGGCATCTTCGAGGAGATCGATTACTTCGATCTCACTGACGACGCATGGCGGCACATCTTTGAAGTGAACGTGATGAGCGGCGTCCGCCTCACACGTCACTACCTCAAACCGATGCTGGAAAAAAACTCGGGTCGGATCATCTTTATCAGTAGCGAATCGGGCGTGACACCCGCGCCGGAGATGGCGCACTACTCGATGACAAAAACCGCCCAGCTGGCGATCTCGCGAAGCCTGGCGCAACTGACCAAGGGGACGAATGTGACCGTCAACAGCGTCCTGCCGGGGCCGACGCTCACGCCGGGCGTCGAAGAGTTTGTCGTCGGCTTGTTCCCGGACGAAGATCCCGGCACAGCGCAGCGACGCTTCATGGTCGAGAACCGGCCGTTGTCGCTGATTCAGCGACTGATCGACCCGGCCGAGATAGCCAACCTTGTTGCGTTTATAGCGAGCCCACGAGCGGCTGCTATCAATGGCGCTGCACTGCGTAGCGAAGGCGGCATCGTTCCTACTATCTCATAACCGGGTCGGCGGATCGGAGTTGCATACCGAACAGCATTACTCGAAAGGTAATTAACATGACTCTAAACAACACAGTGAAGTCGAACGGGCTCTTTGCACCGCTCAAAATCGGTGAACTGGAGCTTAACAACCGAATCGTGATGGCTCCCCTCACCCGGGCGAGGGCCGGTGAAGACCGCGTGCCGAACGAGTTAATGACGGAGTACTACTCACAGCGCGCATCGGCTGGACTTATCATTACCGAGGCAACCGTGATTTCGGAGCAGGCCATCGGCTGGGTGGATACGCCGGGGATCTTTAACGACAAGATGCAGCAGGGCTGGGCTCGGGTCGTTGAAGCTGTTCACAAGCAAGGTGGCCGGATCTTCCTTCAGCTTTGGCACATGGGGCGCTCTTCGCATAGCGACTTTCACGACGGCGAGTTGCCTGTCGCGCCTTCGGCGATCGCCATCCAAGGCGACGGCATCCATACGCCCTCGGGCAAGAAACCACACGAGGTGCCCCGTGCTCTTGAGGCTGAGGAGATTCCGGGGATCGTTGAAGACTACCGTAAGGCCGCCATGCGGGCTAATGCGGCTGGGTTCGATGGCGTTGAAGTTCATGCGGCCAATGGCTACCTGCTGGACCAGTTCCTGCAGTCGAAGTCGAACCACCGCACCGACCAGTACGGCGGCTCGCTTGAGAATCGCTACCGCTTGCTCGGGGAGGTGATGGACGCCGTGACAAGCGTCTGGTCTGCCGACCGCGTCGGTGTCCGCATCGCGCCCAACGGCGTGCATGGTGATATGGGCTCTGCCGACTTCCGGGAGCAGTTCACCTACGTGGCTAAGCAACTGGACGGGTACGGCCTGGCCTATCTGCACGTCATGGATGGCACGGGGTTCGGCTTCCATAAGTTGGGGTCAGCGATGACACTGCGTGAATTCCGCGAGCTCTACTCAGGACGCCTGATGGGCAACGTCGGCTACACCAAGGAGGCTGCCGACGAGACGATCGCTGCTGGTGACGCCGACCTGATCGCATTCGGGCGGCCGTTCATCAGTAATCCCGACCTTGTGGAACGGTTCGCGAATGGCTGGTCCCTCGCCGAGGCTGCTCACGTGTCTCTCTGGTATGGTCCCGGAGCCAGGGGCTATACCGATTTCCCGAGATATAACGTGGCTAAGGCGTCGGCCTAGCGACGCATTATGGAGGTAACATGCAAATCACTCAGATCCGAAACGCGACAATCCTACTGGAGGTCGGCGACCGCCGCATCCTGGTTGATCCGATGCTCTCGCCGCCGTCGAGCCTGCCGGGCTTCCGGCTCTTTCGCGGCGACCGTCGCAAGAACCCGCTCACCACCCTTCCAGAGGGCATCGATGGAGTATTGAGTTCCGCGACTGACGTTCTAATCACACACGAGCATCCAGACCACTTTGACCAGCCGGCTTTGGCGTGGGTGGCGTCTCGCAATTTGCGAGTCTGGGCAAGCAGCGTCGACGTTGCCAATTTGCAGAGAAAAGGCTTGGATGCACGGGACGTGATTGACGACGAGTGCGGGCTACCTGTGGAAGTTATTCCCGGAACGCACGGACACGGAGTCCTCGGCTGGCTTATGGGGCCCGTGGCGGGTTTTTATCTCGCGTGCCCCGGTGAACCGACCGTTTACTTGACTGGCGATACGGTTCTCACAAGATCGGTGCAGGACACGATCGAGCGACTCCAGCCGCATGTCGTCGTCGCCCCGGCGGGCGTGGCCAATTTTGGGATTGGGAAGGACCTGCTATTCAGCGAGGCAGAACTGGTCGAGCTTGCCAGGCAAGCGCCGGGCAGAATCGTCTTCAATCACCTGGAGTCGATCGACCATTGTCCGATGACAAGTGCACGCCTCCGTAAACTCGTCGAAGACGCGGGTGTGGGCGAGAAGGTAGTAATCCCAGGGGATGGAGAGCGGTTGTCTTTCTCGCTCGATACTGAAGTTCCACATGTTTCGCCAGGAGATTCGAAGCGGCGACGGCCGAGCCTACAAAAATGGGTCACTGCGAAGATGGCCGGAACATAGCATGGAAAACGGCTATCCTTGATTGTAATGAGAGGATCGCTGAGAACTTTCTCTATGCCAGCAGAGGTCCGGCCCTACGGGATCGATGTTTTCAGCGGTGTTCGCGAGAACGGCGCTTTGAATCGGGCGAAGAAAATCCGCTTTGTTGCCGTCCTCAACGCGACGCGTCAGTCATATTGAGGTTGTAGTCCGGACGTGGTTGGATTTGCGACTTATATTAAATCTGCTGCTCGTTCAGCTATCATTACGGTGGGAGCGTTCGTGTTTCCCGTAGTGATCGACGGCATGATGGAAGCATCAGCGACTCGAAGCCCGCTGATAGGATTGGGATTAACCGGCGGGGCAACATACATCGGACCTCCCGTGCCGCGAAGTTCACAAGCGGGTCCCTGCCAGTCTTCGATTCTCCGGAACACCGGCTGAATCTCTTCCCAAGCCCATCCAGTGCAACCTAGTGAAGCCCAATGGTCAAAGTCGTTGCGATGGCCGCGTACCCAGGCGCTCGCATTGTGGCTGTGACAGCCGCCGAGCATGCGCGCGCGAGGCACACAATCTGTACGGTCACCACAATGGCGAAGTGGCTGTGTTTTGTAGCCCCAATCAAGCTCGCCCTTTAGGAGTCTTGGCCACTTCACTGGGTTCTGGACATCAGGATGGGAATCGTCGCCTCCGGCTTCAAGTAGCAGAACTCGTGCAGCGGGATCTTCGGACAGCCGTGCCGCGACAACGCATCCTGCAGTGCCTCCTCCAACAATCACGTAGTCGAAGGCGTCCGTCACGAGCGTAACCTCACCCTGGGATTCGTTTATTACTCAGTCTATCGTACCCGGCCCCATTGATTGCCTGCAACTCTCGCTTCCGTCCAGGGTTCGGGGGCGAAGGCCCTCGCTAGCTTGACCCGACTCCATTTCGGGGCGATACGGAAATCGCTTAGTCTCGACGTCAAAGAGTCGTAGGGCATCCGAATTGCAAAGTGGAAACGCTAGCCCGCAACGCCCGTCGTCGTCCGGCGGAAGTACCGCCGCTTGAACCAAAATGCAACCCTCACCAGCCCGATCATCACAGGGACTTCGACAAGCGGCCCAATGACTGCTGCAAACGCAGCCCCGGAGTTGATGCCAAAGACGGCAACCGCTACAGCGATGGCGAGTTCAAAATTGTTGCTGGCAGCCGTGAAAGCCAGTGTCGTGGTTTTCGAATAGTCCGCGCCAATGCGGTATCCCATGAAGAAGCTGACAAGGAACATGGCCACAAAGTAAATAAATAGCGGGACTGCAATGAGCAACACATCGCCCGGAATACGGACAATCTGATCACCTTTGAGACTGAACATTACGAGAATCGTGAACAGCAAGGCAACAAGCGTGAGCGGAGTGATGCGTGGAATGAAGGCCTGCTCATACCACTCGCGACCCTTCGCCCACACTAGGACGAACCGCGTTACCATTCCAGCCAAAAATGGAATTCCAAGGTAGATAAATACGCTTTCGGCAATCTGGCCCATACTGACTTCCACAACGCTTCCTTCGAGTCCCAGCAAAGGAGGCAGCCAAGTGATGAAGAACCAGGCATAAACGCTGTAGAACAGCACTTGAAACACGCTGTTAAACGCAACCAGTCCGGCGGCGTACTCGGTGTCGCCCTTGGCCAAGTCGTTCCACACGATGACCATCGCGATGCAGCGGGCCAAACCGATCAGTATTAAACCGGTCATGTACTCCGGATGGTCTCGCAGAAAGAGCACTGCCAGGACAAACATTAGCAATGGACCAATTACCCAGTTCTGTACCAGTGACAGCCCCAGGATTCTCCAGTTGCGAAACACATCGCCCAATTCCTCGTACCGTACCTTTGCCAGTGGCGGATACATCATGAGGATCAAGCCAATGGCGATTGGAACGTTTGTCGTGCCGACCTGGAAGCGGTTAATGAACGCCTCGGCTCCCGTCATGAAGTAGCCGACGGCCACGCCTATGGCCATCGTCAGGAAGATCCAGACGGTCAGAAAGCGATCCAGCACACCAAGTCTGCCGCCATTGGGAGAATCAGCCGCCAGGCAAGCTTCATTTCTGATCTCTTCCATCGCCATGATTAATTCCCTTCCAATGCGTCTGGAAGCGTATGCACATAGTCACGTATCTCGTCGCGTACACGGCGGTAGTACTCGATCGCTCCCTCCTCGGTGGCAGCTTCGCGAGCCAGTCGCGGCGGGTCGTCAAATCCCTTGTGTATCACTTTGGCGTTACCAAGAAATGTCGGGCAGGACTCGGCTGCACTGTCGCACACGGTGATCACGTAGTGGAATTCGACATCGGCTAGCTCATCAACGTGCTTGGAATGCTGCGACGATATGTCGACCCCCACTTCGCTCATCACGGCTACCGCATTAGCGTTTAATCCGTGCGAGGCTATACCTGCCGAGTAGGCTTGGATATCGTCGCTTTTGAGATGACGTGCCCAGCCCTCGGCCATCTGGCTCCGGCAGGAGTTTCCGGTACATAGAAATAGGACCTTTAGCACTTGCAGTTCGCCTGTTTTCGACAAAGTTCTTCGGGTTCCATCTTCAGCACGGCCTTCAGCTGCTGCTGATCGATCTTGCCTTGCTTTTCTTGCTTCAGGCTCCGGAGCACCAGCTCTAAGGCCTGCAATGCTTCTGGAGGGGCGACGTCATCGGCTAGTCGGAAGTACGCCCATCGTCCCTCCTTGCGTGACTCGACGAGCCTCGCCTGATGCAAAATCGACATGTGCTTGGACACGGTTGACGGGGCCAAGCCGAGCACTTCCACGATTTGGCACAGGCATAGCTCATGTCCGCGCAGCAGGCCAATGGCCCGCAACCGGTTCTCATCCGCCAGAGCTTTTGTGATTGCCAGGAGAGTCCGCATCACCATCTGCCAGTACGTTATTTCGCCATGTGACGAAATATATGCGAGGCCACAGCACGCGTCAAGGCGAGAGGAATTATCCCCCACTCGAAGATCGCTTCGCCCAGGACTCGTACTCTCGCTTGCAGTCTTCGGGACTGACGAACTTCTTCCAGACTAGACGGCCCCGATATCCGTATTCACGGCCTTCTTCGATGTTATGAATGACGTATTGAAAGTCCCACGCGGGCTTTCGCTGCTCCCCTTGGACTTTGAACTTGAACAAACTGAAGCGAATCTCGTCGTCATCCGAGTAGCCGCGATCGAACATTAGCATGAAGGTCATGCCGTTGCCCGCGCGGCCATAGTAGAAGGGTCTTGTGTAACGCGGCCAGTCGTAATTCCAAACATTCAGGCTGGCGTCGTGATCCGGATCGTACTTCAGGGATCTGGCTGTAAGTTGACTGTAGGTGCCTCCGGCCACATGGTCTCGATGCGCTTGAGAGGCGTCGGCCGCGATCCACTCTTCCGGCCCGTCTTGCTCCTGCTTGCCTAGAAAGTGAAGGCCGACATCGTCGACTTGGTTCATGTAGTTTGCCCAGAAGAAGATGGCGTAGCCTTGAGGGTCGAAGTGAGACTTCTCGTGTGGGACGCACTTGAACTCGAAATCGACGTAGTATGGCGCGACCACCGTGTATCGCGTGGTACTCGACACTTCCCAGGGGCTATCCTCGCGGAGTCGCCTAAGCTCAACTGTCCGATCGTCGATGCGATGCAACTCGTACCGTCCATGGCGTGGGGTGAACATGTTGCGATCATCTTTGTGGCCAGAGATGATGTGCTCGAAGTTCAGCCCCGCCGACGTGCTGCTGCCGTGCGGGTCGTAAGCATCGTATCCCGCTGCATGCTTGACGTTGAAAAGGGATTGAAGGCCGCTTAGCACCCTGGGCGACTGAGAGTTGTCGCGAAAGTGGACAGACAACTCGCCTTCATCCACGGTGGAAGTTTCGTCGGCAGCGTTCGCTGCGCACGCCAAGAGTAACACGGGTAGTGCAAACTTAGTGTAACGTTTCAATAATTCAAGCGACGTCTGCATGTTGCCGTATCCTCTTTATCGATGTGCGAAATCCACACAAGTATCTCGTTCTTAGTCCGCATGTTCTAACGCGTTTTCTGCGCACATTTCATGAACTACCAGAAGTTGCGAGGCAACTGTGTCGTCGCCCTTGACCGCAAGCCTAGGCTGTGCA
Source organism: Aeoliella sp. (assembly GCF_965227375.1). Taxonomy (NCBI): domain Bacteria; kingdom Pseudomonadati; phylum Planctomycetota; class Planctomycetia; order Pirellulales; family Lacipirellulaceae; genus Aeoliella; species Aeoliella sp. The sequence goes on along the minus strand of NZ_CBDDFX010000002.1, from coordinate 3,746,477 downwards.
GACTGAACTTCATTGGGCTGGATGACTCACTTTCGTGAGAGGAGACTGACGTGAATAGTTTCAATCGAGAGTCAATCACTCTGTGGATTACTTGGGTAAGTAGAGTCTGTGCGATAGTGTGCCTAGTCTCTTCGTTTGCCCACTACGCACTGGCTGTTGAACCTCATCGCTACTCCGATGGTCGCCCAGCAGCATCCTTGCGGTTGGATACGGACGATGCGGGAATCATGATTCGACACGGGGAAGGGCCATCCGATTGCGACATCTACGGCGCCCGCGAAGCAATCATCTTCGAGCACAAAGGTGAATACTTTTTGCACTACGATGGAGCGGGCCCTGACGGCTGGCTCGCCTGCTTGGCGGTCAGTAAGAACCTCTCGGATTGGGAACTACTCGGTCCCGTGCTTGACCTTGGTACGAATGGAAGCGATGACTCTGCATCAGCTGCTTCCCCCTGGGTAATACACGATGGATCGCAATGGCACATGTTCTACCTGGGAACACCAAACGCATCGCTACCACCGGACCGCTGCCCCGCATTTCCTTACCTCACATTAAAGGCAACAAGCAGTGATCCCAGGGGGCCTTGGACAAAACAATACGATATCGTGCCGTTCCGTACGAAACCGGACACCTTTTGCTCCGCAACTGCGAGCCCAGGTCACATCCTGAAACGCGGAAGTAAATACTTGATGTTCTTCAGCGGTTCGACGCCCTATCCTGACGTGAAACGTACCCTTGGTATTGCGCGTACTGACGACCTTAACCGTCCGTGGAAGGTTGACCCATATCCAATTGTGCCACTCGACCAACAGATCGAGAACAGTTCTCTTTACTACGAAGATGCAACAGGAGTTTGGTACTTGTTCACCAACCACATCGGGATCAACGATGAGAGGCAGGAGTTCACAGATGCCGTTTGGGTGTATTGGACAAGTGATCTCGACAAATGGGACATCAACGATAAGGCAGTTGTCCTTGATGGAAGCAACTGCAAATGGTCAAGTGAGTGCGTTGGCATGCCCAGTGTCTTAAAATGCGGCGATCGGCTTGCGGTCTTTTACGACGCTCCAGGTGGTGACAGTATGGATCACATGTATAGGGACATCGGCCTGGCCTGGTTGGATCTGCCTTTGACTCGCCCGGACAGCTCGCAAGTTGGTAGGTAGCGAGTCTCTGGCGACCGTACTTGTGCGGAAATACAAAGGCTTTCAAGGCACCCGGACGTGTAGGGGGTGGCAAGGGGCAGGAATAATCTGACACATTTCTGACACACCTGGGGGCACGTGAGGCCAATCTAAGTGCCATCCGGTTACCCTGCAGTATTGGAGATAATGGCTGCAAATATAGGACGTTCCACTCAACTGTCCACCTAATGCCACGTGTCCGCCACACCAAAATAGCGGTCTTGAAAACCGGCGTGCTCGAAAGAGTACCGGGGGTTCGAATCCCTCCCCGACCGCTGGATATAGAGGGTCAGTCTGACTTTGACCCTACTCGTTTGGCCGCTGCAGCCGAGAGACTCTGAACCAAGCGATATTCACGCCGTCGTTTCCACCAGTGAAACGAACCCGGTTGCTGCGTCCGGGCTTGAGGGTGACGGTCAGGCCGGTTCGACCTGAATAGGCGTCCCAGCCGCCAGTAGAGACGGCGTTGATGAAGGAGAGGTCGTCGTCATTAACTTGTAGACGCAGCTTGGCATCTTCATTCGCAGCGTAGGCGACTTCGACATAGGCCCTGCCACCCATTTCGCCGCCATCGACTTGGGTAAACTCGATGAAAGAATCCGGTAGGTGGAGGTTGTGTACGGCATAGCCATCCGACGCTTGCTGGCCTTCGACAACCGTCGCCCCTTTTCCAACCGTTGCATTGGTGATGGCGTAGTGCTCAGTAGTTTGCGACAAGTGGGAACTGGGAGAGAGTGCCGGCGGGCCGGCCTTTGTCTGGATTACCTCACGGATTGTTCCATCCTCGTTAAACTCTAGTCGGTCGACGCACATCGAGCGCAGGTTTCCCTGTCCCGATATCGCAACGTTATGGTAGAACTGATACCACTGCCCCTTGAATTCGACCACGGATCCGTGACTAGTGTCACAGCCAGTTGGAGCTAGATAGATGCCTTTATGCTCCCATGGCCCCAGGGGATGTGAACTCGTCGCGTACCTCAGCCGGTTGGCGCCTTGGAGGTTGTCAGAGTACGTCATGTAGTAGATGCCGTTGCGTTTGAAAACCCACGCCGCTTCATGGAAGTCGACCAATCCTTCCATCTTGCGAGTCGCTCCATCGATTTCGACCATGTTGTCTTTGAGCTTGCCACCTTCACACTTTGCAGCTCCACCGTAGTAGATGTAAGGCTGCCCATCGTCGTCGATGAAGACACTGGGATCGATCATTCCAAAACCCCCGATTCCGGGGATGAATCCGGCTTCGCTAAAGCCTGTCGCGGGCTGACTGCTGATTGCTACGCCGATTTTCCAGCTGTTGTTCCAATCGGACTCGCTGGGATGCGGAAAGTAAAAGTAGTACTTGCCGTTTCGGTAGGCGCAGTCTGGCGCCCACATGAAACCGCCTTCGGGTCTGCCCCATGGAACCTGCCCTGAGTTGAGGATCTCCCCTTCATCGCGCCAGTTAACCATGTCGTCGGTAGAAAAGACATGATACCGGTCCATCAAGTCGCAACCACGCGGAGGATCAATGTCATGCGATGCATAGACGTAGAGCCGCCCATCTGCCCACACGTGTGCGGAAGGGTCAGCCGTGTAGATGCTGGTGACAAAGGGATTTTCAGCAAATACGGAACCACCGAAGGCAGCGAAGCCCAATGCCAACATGCCTTGGAGGAGTTGTTGAGTGGGTTGTTGCATAACGGTGCCTAGTTCTCATGTAGTAGTGGTTGGCTGCGTCGCCGATAGTCCTGCGATCTCGTAAAGCCTAGGGCAGGACTGCAGCAGTGCCGCCTTGAATCTCTCCGCCGGATTCCATCGAGGCCTCGCCAGCTGGGGCAGCCGACGAATCCCGGTCGGAGACGAGTTTATCCTTCACGGGGCGAGATCCCATCTGAATCTCAAGCACCCCTCCGGAAACGAGATCGTTGTGAGTGAAGAACGGCGAGCGAAGCTCTTTGCCATTCAACGCAGCGGACTGAATGTACCGGTTCTCGCGCGAGTTGCTCTCAGACCGCAATGTGAAGTGCTTGCCGTTGGGCAGGTGGATCGTCACCTCGTCGAACAGCGGCCGCGCTAGCGAGTAGGTTGGGTCGCCAGGGCACACCGAGTAGAAGCCTATGGCATTCAAGATATACCAAGCCGACATCTGGCCACAATCTTCATTCCCTGACAAGCCATCTGGGTCGTTGTGATACAGAGTGTGCAGGACCTGATCGACCAAGGCCTGAGTTTTCCAGGGTTGTCCGACATAGTTATACAAGTGGGTCACATGATGACTAGGTTCGTTTCCATGGGCGTACTGACCGATCAAGCCCGAGATGTCCATCGAGCTATTTTCGCCTTCGATGGTCGGATCTTCATTGAACAACTGATCCAGCTTCGCAATGAACTTGTCTCGGCCCCCCATCAGATCAACCAGGCCGTCCACGTCGTGTGGCACGAACCATGTCCACTGCCAGGCGTTGCCCTCGGTGTAGTCGTCTTTGCGATGTTCGGAGAACTTGGGATTGAACGGCGTTTTCCACGAGCGGTCGGCGTTGCGACCACGCATGAAGCCCGTTTTCGCATCGTAGTACTCACGATACCGACCGGCTCGCTCTTCATACTTCTTGGCATCGGCATCCTTGCCCAAGCTCTTGGCGAACTGGGCAATACACCAGTCGTTGTAAGCAAACTCCAGCGCCTTCGATACCGATTCGTTCTCCAGGTCGCACGGAATGAAGCCGAGTTGGTCGTTGTATTGTTTGCCCTTGGGGTTCAGCTTCTCGCGCGCCGCTAGCGAGGCGATCTGCGGCTCGCCCTCATGGTAGTTCGACGAGTCGATCACCGCCTGATACGCTTTGTCGACATCAAAGTCGCGGCATCCTTTTTGGTAGGCGTCGGTAATCACGGAGACCGAATGGTAGCCAATCATGGTACCGGTGTAGTTTCCAGCGAGTTCCCACTTCGGCAGCGAACCACCTTGTTCGTAGTGACACAGCAAAGTCCGAATGAATGCTTCGTTGCGATCCGGATCCGTGATCGTGAGCAGCGGATGGAACGCTCGGAAGGTGTCCCACAGCGAGAAGACGGTGTAGACCGGCCCCTCTTCCGATTGGTGAATCTGCTGGTCCATTCCCCGGTAGCGACCATCGCAGTCCGAGTAGAGATTGGGGCTAATCGCCGTGTGGTACATGGCGGTGTAAAAGATCGTTCGGTCGTCTTCGGAGCCGCCACGCACTTCGATTCGCCCGAGTTGTTGCTGCCACGCCTGGTGGGCCTGCTGCCGGACCGTGTCGAATTGAGTGTCGCTTCCTTCGGCCTCCAGGTTTCGGCGCGCGCCTTCGTAGTCGACTGCCGAGATACCGACTTGAGCGAGCACGACACCTTGATCGTCCTCATCAAACGTCAGCACCGCCTGGGTCCCATTGCTACCAGTGACTTCGGCACCTTCTTGCTCGGCCGCATTGCGGTAGAGCTTGCACTTGAAGGGGCGGCTAAACTTGGCGTGAAAATAGACGAGATGATTCTGGGCCCAGCCTTTGGTGCACTTAAGACCCGCAATCTCGCGGTCGCCAATCACTTTGATCTCGGTCCGAGGATTCTGGTGACCATGGATGGTGTGGGCGAGGTCGATGACAAGCTGGTGCGACGAGCCCTTGGGATAGGTGTACCGATGGAAGCCGACGCGAGGCGTGGCGGTCAGTTCGACATCGATGTCGTAGTCGTCCAAGTGCACGCGATAGAAACCAGGTTCGGCGTACTCGCTCTCGTGTCGGAAGCGGGAGCGGTACCCGCTATCGGGGTCTTCTGGCGTGCCAGGCGTGACGTGCACTTTGCCAGTCACTGGCATGAACAGTACGTCGCCCAGATCGCCGATGCCAGTACCGCTCAGGTGCGTGTGGCTGAAGCCAAGAATCGAGCTGTCCGAGTAGTGGTATCCGCCGCAAGCATCCCAACCAAGTGTCCGAGTGTCGGGGCTCAGCTGAACCATTCCATACGGAGTCGTAGCCCCAGGGAAAGTATGCCCATGTCCACCGGTGCCGATGAACGGATTCACTAACTTCGTATAATCCTCTGCCTCCGATGCGTTGCAGCTCACCAGCAACAGTGAGGCGATCGACAGGAAGGTTTGCAATTTGGGGAGTTGACTCAGGTGCGGGGCATGGAAAATCGCCATGGGAGAATTTGCCTACTCGATTGTGGGAGACGTACTAGCTCATCGGCCTGCTTTTGAGTCGAGCGAAAGCTCGATGGTTTCTGTCCCACCTTCAGGGATCTCGACTTCCAGCGTGGTTTGACGATAGTCGTAGTAGATGCGAGGGAGGATTTCGGGAGAATCGACAATCTCGCGATCTCGATCGTTCGGATCGAGATGCGCCTTTTTGGTGCTCACGATAACACGGTGCTTGCCCACGACTGCCCCTCGCCGCTCGCGCTGTTCGGCCGTAACCAGCGTGAACTTTCCTTCGGCGTCAGTCTCTCCATTGGAATAAGGACCAGCTTCCCCATCTTCGCGGACAGTCATTGGCATGAAGGTCACTTTGGCTCCCTCGAGTGGTTTGCCATCCAGAAGCACTCGCCCACTGGCTGGGGCAAACCCGAATTTCGAGTCTCCGCAGCCAACGGTCAAGCTTATCAAACAGGATAGCATCAGCAGCAGGAAGCGACTTCGCTCACGGTGTCCGCAGCTTCGAGTTAAAAATTGCTTGGTCACATCAATACCTGATTCGCTGTTTCGCTTTGTACTGACGCAGCCGGATGGCTGCTGTGCAGTGGTGCCGAGTGTTATGGAGTTTGTAGTCCGTCTTGTCCAGCAATGGTTGCCATGGCCTCGTAGATCCGGCCATCCAGCGACCAGGTGATGAACGAAACCGATCCGTCGATGTTGACCCAGTTGCCGCCATCGCCCGAGTGGGTTGAACCGAACGCTCGCCAGCATGACCACTTCGGTGCGGTCTGCATTTTGGCTTCGCAGTTGCCGAAGTTGGTCGAACGCAACAGTGGGTCGGCCAGGGCTTCCGCCTTGTTGCTCCACCGTTGACTCACCGCCCACTTTACGGGCTCGGGATTTCCTGGTTGATCTGGCAGCCAATGGAATTCGCCAATCATGACCGTGTTGCTGGATCCATCAATCACATTCTTGAATCGCTCGGGTCGCATTCCTGATGGCCCGGCGAGGTGAAACAAGCCACGGTTGTAGAAGTTCTTCTTAAAAACGTCTACCGTGGGGTTACTTCCCCCACCTGCGAAGCCAACTGGACTCGTCCAGTTCAGCCACTGGTTGCTATTTCCATACTGAGTGATGACACCTGTCATGGCCTTGTAGGAGCCGGCCGTGGGGAAGTATCCCCAGTTTTGGGCAAAGGAATCCGAAGGGCAGATCATGATTGGCAGATCGGCGTCTCGTACCCGCTGATTGATGAGCCCATCGCCATCTAGGTCGTTGGCCTCGAAGTTGTGTTCATCGTGGTCGTATTGATCGTAGATCGCTTGCTGTTCGAGGAAGGGCAAGATCTCGATGGCCCAGTTCGTGCCGTTACAGTCGTAGTCGGGGCACAAAAATGGCACCTTGTCCGTATTCGCCGACCCCCAAGGACCGTAGGTATAACTGCCCGGCGGAAACTCCTGATGCGCCGATTCGTAGGACAGCACAGCCAGCCCGAGTTGCTTGAGCTGGTTGGTGCACTGCACTCGACGGGCTGCTTCGCGGGCCGACTGCACTGCCGGCAACAGCAGCGCCACGAGGATGCCGATGATAGCAATTACTACCAGCAGTTCCACAAGCGTAAAAGCTTGGCGGGTTCGTGCTCTCGTTCGTTGGAAATGTTCACCATTTCGCATGCGTGTAAGCACAGTCATCATTGCCTCACAGAGAGATAGGGGAGGGCGGTATGACCTCCGGGGAGCGAGCGATTGCATACGTTGTGGCCCGCCCTGTCATTCGACAAGGTTGAGCCTGAGGTTGGCTTGGATTGCTTTTTCCAAACGCTTGCCATACAGCAGACGCCGATAGCGATGGCCGCCAGCCACCCAGCGTGGGGTTCAGAGACACGTGACAGAGCGATGATATCGACGGAACTGGCCTGCGGAATCGTCCTCCGCATCACGAACCAGTCTTCGAAGTCGACGACTCCGTCGTAGTTGAAGTCGGGCAGCGTGATGCGGCTTTGGTACCCACCGACGCGTTGACCGTTGACCAGATGTTCCGATCCCCAGGCGGCGGCGAAGGCCGTGACGTCATCCATGTCGAGGTTTCCATCGAAGTCGGCATCGCCATCAATGAGTAAGGGGCCGCCGTCGATGGTCGCATCGCGAAGCAGGTCCAGATACTTGTACCCGTACCCCTCGTAGGTCTTGCCTTGCGTGAGCTCCGTGCCGGAGCCAGAGTTATCCATCGAACTGGGAGCAACCACGATAGTTGGCTCAATCTGAGTATCTTCGTGCCACTCGTTGAACGAGTTGACCATGATCAAGTTACCCGTCGAAGCGTCGACATTCGGTGCTGCGGCCTGGTTCAACAAAGCGCTGAATACACTGCCTGCTTGCTCGATGGTCTCGCCCGTGAAATAACGCCCCGTAGGCGTGTTACCGGGACGGACCACCTTATCGTTGTAGCCCGGCGTCACAGCGGGAATTACGGTAGCCCCGGTGCTGGCCGCTTGTGCGTACTTGCCGTAGGCTTGCTGGATATCTTCCTGCGACACCGTACCCGAGCTGGTTCCGGACATTGCGTAAACGTCGTATGTCGTCACCGCGTCGAAGTGCTGCGTTCGGTTCGTGTCGACGCTGCTGTTGAAGATCTCATCGCCCACTACGTATGGGTCGTAGCCATAGTTGTCCTGGAGCAATTGCCGAGCATTGGCCAATGCCTGCCCTGCATCTGGATGGTTGAAGTACGCACGGCTGACGTACATGAACACCACGGGCCGGTTGTCGATGCGGTGGTAATTCGGATCGGAAAAGACGTTCTCCGCCAGGTACTCGAAGTCCGTCGACAGGTTGGAGAAATCGGGATTGTCGAAGGAGCCAAACCTCCCGGTCGATTCGTAGTGCACGGCGTAGCTCAGTTCGCTTGCGCGGGGATGCGTCAGAATGCTCTGCTGTAGTACCGTGTCTTCGATGGTGCCAGGGCCCCACCAACTGGTGGCCCACATCGAAATGTTACCGCGGTGACTCTGATTGATGTGCTCGGTGATCAAGTCAGGCGAGGAGCTAGGGGAGTAACCCGCTATGGGGCGATGATCCTCTGGCAGCATGCGTGCACGGAGGGAGTCGTTCCAGTCGTGAATATCCCACCACGGGTAGTAGTAGACTCCAACCTCGGCATCGATTGCATGCGCCTGGTGGCTGCCAGCGAGTAGCAGGACTGACACCAGCAGCATTGCAGCACGAGCCGCCCGCTTCTTCAGGGCACACGCAAGTAGTGGTAACAGAACGATGGGCAGTCCGCATGGCTCCGGCACCTGGATGGAGGCTACTGCACCAACAGCTGAGGCACCGAATCCATTCTTCCAAGTGGTGTAGTCGTCTGTGGTGACGCGGCCAATCGAAACGACTTCGTTGTCGAGAGCAATCTCAGCTCCGAGATTGTTTCGCCACACCACATAGTCGGCTAGATCGACCGATCCGTTGCCATTGAAGTCGCCCGGTAATAGGTTCGCAGGCGAGCTATTCGTGTAGCGTACAAAAATAGGCACGGCATCCTCCGTGATGGGATCGGCATACTCGGCCGTGATGTCCTGCACGCTTCCCAATCGCAGCACGCTCCCCAGGTTGACCGACTGCCCTGGCATAATGGAGGTGGTGCCAAAAGTTGCCTCGCTGAGGTCCTCTGTGGACTGCTCGAGTTTCAACCACGTATTGTCGCTGTCGATCGGTGTCTCACTACTGTCCGAGTCGTAGTTGTCGGTTATCGAGAGCCAGTCGCTGGTGTCCAGCGATCCCGAATCGCTTTGAATGCGTAGCCCTGCCACGTCAACAGGAATGGAACCTGGAGTGCTAAGCGTGGCGTTTCCGGTGGCGAGGTCGACAACCAGATCGAGCCGCCCTTCAGGGCTCGTGTTCCACTTGCGGTCGAGCGATTCAATCTCCGCTGAGAATTGAAAGGTATTCAGCGCGTGGTCGTAGATTTTCACTTCACCAACATTGCCGATGAACAAACGACCTACATTGTCCCACGCTTTGCCCAGCGTGAACGGATCGTTGTTCGAGAAATCGCGGTTCGTCACGCTGTTGCTCAGATTGAACACCTGCGTGTAATTGTTCAACGTGCTGGCGAGGGTGATTTCGTTGTTGGACTGGGCTGGATCATAGCGAAACGCGAACACCGTTGAGACGCCGTTGTCATAGTTGCTTTGACCCTGGTAGTTGTTTTGCACCGTCAGACCGCCTAGTGCTCCCTGAAACGTCCCGCTACCGGAGTGGTACCGCATGAGGAACGCCCCTTCTCCCACGTCGGTTGTATTGCCAATCAGGTCATTCCAGTCTTGCACGGCTGGGTTGGTGTCGCCGCGGATCACAGCCAACACGGTGAAACCGGTCGCACTGGGGTCCGACTGGTTCAGTACAGCGTCCGAGGTGGCTGCGCTGAAGAGTTCCAGGCGACCGAAATTGGTGTTGCTGGAGCCATCGAAGCGGATGCTACTGAGCCCAGTAGGAAACACGGAGGCATCCGCTGAGTAAGTAACATCACCGCTACCCGAGGACGTCTCGACTGCGTTGCGATTGTTACCTGACTGGTCTAGCCAGATCAGTTGGCTTCCGTTGAAGGCGGTGGCATTGGGGGCGGACGCATCCAGATGCTGGAATAAGTCCCCCCTTGCCGCAGATGCTGCCATTGCCAGTAGGCACACGAGCACACCAGCGCGTCTTGGTAGGATACTAGGCTCCTGTAGTTTGCTGGTGTAAGAAAACATGAAATCTACGCTTACCTTGAGTTCTCAATTCCGTTCGAATCGCACCACAGTGGTTGCTTTGCCACTTGCCTATGACCATTGGCCGCTGCGGATTGCCTCTTGAGCCCGCAGTAGCCGCCGGTCGAACTTTGAAAGCTGGCGACACGCTTGACGCTGGGCTAGGCCAGCGCCAAGCACGTGCCGCCGAATTCTTTGCCAGAGGGCTGCCCAGTAATCACCTCTTGCAAAGAACTCGTACTCGTCGTGTGACACCAAGGGCCAGAATTAAGGAACCTGCCATCAGCAACGAGGCTGGTTCAGGAATCGGCGTATGGAAAACCGCGATGGTTCGCATCGGGTTGTCGTTCGGATCGGGTGTCGGAATGGTGTTCCACCACGACATTCCGTTGCCGGGATCCGTTTCGGAGTACGCCACGTTGTTGATGTAAATTTGCGACAGCTTAGCGGGGTTATTAAAGAACGTATCTGCTCCGTGTTCTCCAAACTGCAAAGTGTCGATGCCGGGTTCAAAGTTCTCGACGAAATAGATGCCATTGCTGTTGTGCGAGGCTTGCCAGTTCAGCATGTTAGCGCCAGGGGTCGCACCGAAGTCGATCACAAATGCCGACCCGCCATTCGTCGCAATGAATTCAGGCGCCTGGCTAAATCCATTCAAGTCGAGTGTGGCAAGTGCATGGCGTCCCCATAGGTCGGTGTCTTCGTCGAGGACAAAGTCGCCATCAGTGCGGACCGTGGAGTTACCGTACACATTTAGCAGTCCTGCGTTCACGTCCGAGGTTGGCCCAAGCACAAGTTGTCCAGATCCGCCACCGTTGAATCCCTTCTCGCCCACGAAGTTCCAATTCAACACATCGTGGATCTGCACTTCCGCTGTGGCGCCAATTGTGAAGAACTGATCGCTGATGGTGACTTCGCCAAAGTACCTGGCGATGGCTCCACCGAAGCTCTCGATCTTGGTTGCATTCACGGTGGAATTGAAGTCTACGCTGTGATCACCGTTAGTTTGAATGTTACCAGTTACGTTTAGGGGGACGTTGATCGTCGAGGTATGCGCGCCTCCCGAGAACAGCGAGGTACCGGCGTCGGACAGGTTTAGTTGGCCACCGCCGATCGAATCGTCAATGGACGTCGCGCCATTTAGCGTCAGCTTGCCCCAGGTGACTGCATTTCCCAGCAAGTCAGGAGAGTTCGGGGCGGTTACAAGGATGGCCTCATCGGCGCCTGTTGGTACACCGTCGGACCAGTTGGATGCATCGGCGACGTCACTGGACGTGGTGCCGGTCCAGGTAGTCTGGATCGCCAGCGCGGGCGTAACCGCAGCACACGTAACGATCGATAGCAAGCATTTCACCCAGTAGCTACTCATTAGATTCATCTCCCACAGGTACTAAGAGAAGGTTGACCGCTCTATTCCGTCATTTCTAAAGTGCAAATCCACAACTTGCACCAACACCTTTACTCACGCATGTGCCCGTCGACGCCGGAAGGCGGCTGCGCCTACGGCCAGCAAAGCCAGGCTTAGGATCGCAGTTCCAGGCTCAGGCACACTTGCATTGGCTGTAACACCAGGCACGATGGCATCGCCGAATCGTGCCTTCCAAAGTTCGAAGTCGGCCGTAGTCACCAGGCGCTCTTTCGAATGGTCCGGGTGGATGGTCGACCAGCCCGTACCGTTTCCGTTGAGCGCCGATGCCGGACCACCGAGGTTGTTACGCCAGACGACGTAGTCAGCGATGTTCACAGTCCCATCTGCATTGAAGTCGCCCAGCAGAGGATTCTCGACGTTGAAGAACTCGACGGCGTGCGATGTGTCGAAATCGACTACCGTCCAGTAGGGATCCGTCGTCACTGTGTCAGCGGGAGCATAGGGAATGCCGTTAATGGTGATTTGGCTCTTCTTTGCCTCGACCAACTCCGGCGCCACTGGATCGATCGCCGTCCAGTGTTCCGAACCATTTCCTCCAAGCATCAAGGTGTCCTGGCCGATGTCGAAGTTGATGATTTCATATTCCCCGTCCATGTGATGCGTAGCCGCCCACAGCAGCGTATTGGGGACATTCTGCTCACCAAAGTCGACCACAAAGGTCTGCTGAGCTTCTCCATCGACGGTGGCGAGAAACTCGACAATGGTGCTGTAGCCGTTCAGATCCAAAGTATTGCGAGGTGTTCCACCACCAGTTCGGGACCAAAGGTCAGTTTCGCCATCAATGGCGTCGTCTCCGTCCAGGCGGATAACCGAGTCGTTGTAGAGATTCACGAGGTCCAGCCCGGCTACTTCTGTCATCGCAGGGCCATCGATTCGCCGAAGGGTAGCGTCGGGACCGATTCCAAGCGTTATGCCGTTTCGAATACCAAAGCTGCCAGTAAAGAAGGGGCGACGCAGCGTGAAGTCGCCATTTATGACGACGCTGCTACCTTCGTGGTTGCCCGTGAAGATCGGTTCGCCACTGCCATCAATTGTCAGTGCGCCGTTGAAAGTCACGTTCGAAGTGTTGTAGGAGTGGACCGTATACGCCTCGACATCGCCATTGAAGGTCAGATCGTGTCCATTGCGAGCTTCGATCACCGCGTCCGTGACAACGTTGGGATTCACGATTGTGCTCTTGTCCCCGCCTTGGCTTTCAAGGGCTTTGACGCCGATGCTAGTGCCGCCGTCCGGCACCGTGATGGTGAGGGTGCCGGTGCCATCGATGGTGGTTCCATCGCCGATGTGATTGAAGAGCATATGGCCCCACTCGGTATCGCCGCTGCCAAGATCAACAACGTGGTTGGTGCTTGCGTCGCCTCGGAACAGGATGCTGTCGTTGACGGTTGGAGCCACGCCTCCTTCCCAGTTCGTGCCATCGAAGGCATCGGAGCTGGTACCGCCAATCCAAGCAATCTGTGCATGAGTGGGTGCCACGCAGAAAAGAGACAATCCGCCAATCACCAGGGCCGCAGCTGCGCTACGCATCAGAGCTCTCCTTCAAAGGGACCGATAGATCTTCAGGCCGTTATTTCAGACAGATCCTCCGACTATTCGGAACTGCCGTGGATGTTGATGAGGAAACAAGCTGGGTTCGGCCGCTCGGCTCGAAAAGAAAATGCCGCCTTTTCGCGAACGACCACCGTACCAACTTTGGTTAGTGTACCAAATTTGGTCTACAAGTCAATATTCTGGAAGAAATTTCTGCAGAAAAGATGGAATCACCGTCGCAAAAGGAAGTCGGCGCAGGTGGTTGACGTGGAGTTCGACGAGAAAGTGCTGGTCGGGCAGGAGATTCTTGCGACTTGAAGTGCCCGTGCGTCGGCTATAGTCTTGTAGGAACCTTGTAGAAATTCGGTAGAACGACGTCATACGGGCGACTTACTCAACCCATGGCCCGATCCAAACTAGATCAGCTCACCAACCTTCTTGAACGGCGAATCGCGAATGGGGACTACGCGAGAACAGGCTTGCCGGCGGAACGGGAATTGGCCGATGAATGCGGCGTCAGCAGGGCCACGCTCCGCAAAGCCCTGGGCGAATTGGAGCGCAAGGGGCTGGTCGAACGTTCGCCCAATCGCCGCCCAAAACCGTCGTCCCAAGCTGGCAGGGGCACGCCCGGGCTCGAAATCGGCTTCTTAACCCCGTCGCTGGCTCCCGATTCCTTTTCTCCCGACTTACAGCAGTGGCTATCCGTCTCTGAGCACGTGGCTAGAAGGCATGGTTGTCGTATTCGTGTCCAAAACTACCTGCACTGGGACGATCCCGTTCTGACCGAGTCACTGCGTCAGTTTGATGGTGTGTTCTTGGTGACGAGTTCCGAACCGATTCCTCAATGGACGGCCAATCTGCTTGCCAACGCCAATGGCGTGGTGTCCTTATCGGAAGATCTCACCGAATTGGGCATTCCCTCCGTAGTGCTTTTTCCGCCCCGGGATACGTTGAAGCTGCTAGATCACTTGTATGAGTCTGGCCACAGACGAATCGACTGTTTGAACGTGCAGGGCCATAACACCATCACGATGGCTCGTATTGATGCTTGGCGGGAATGGTGCTCCGATCATCCGCAGGTGAGTGGCGAGTTGGTAGACGATCCGTGTTCGGCCGAAGGGAACATCTTTGAGTCGGCGCTCGCCTCGGCCCGCAATTGGTTGCAGGCCGTTGGGAGCGATGCTTCATCCGTACTGTGTGTGACGCTCCCGGCAGCTTTAGGTGTGATGAAGGCCGCTGGAGAACGGGGAATCCAAATCGGGCGTGATCTGTCCGTATGCACTATCGACAGCGAAGGGTTGGGGCGCTTCCTGACACCGTCGCTCACTTCCTTCGCTCGCCCCAATGCTGAGCTGTTTGTGGCTACCTGCATGGATTGGATACTTGCGGGCGGAGAGCAGCAAGACTGGCACCGGGAGCTTCTGCTCCAGCCTGGTAGCTTGCAGCTATTCGAGGGCGAATCTACCGGAAACTGGGCTCCTGCGCACGGCTAGGCCGACGGAGGCTCAGCCGTTGGCTCGAACTGCACCGCGGAGTCGCCAACGTACCGCAACCAGATAAAGTAGAGCACGGCAAACGCTAACGCAGCGATACCCGTGCAAATCCAGGCTTCGGTCCAATTGTGGATAACGAAGAGCATTGGCGCTAGAAAGATGGCGATTTGGTAGGTCAATGCCACTGGTAGCGCCAATACATCACGCAGGTGCTCTGTCGCCACCCGCTGGCGGATCTTATCGGGTAGAGCGCGACGCTCAACACCCCAAGCCCCGAACGGAAGCGTGCGATTGTAAAACTTCTGCAGCACATCACCGGAAGTCGGTGACGTGAGGTAGGAACCGACGATGGCGGCAATCAAGCTCAGTAGACTGATCATGGGCAGCATGAACCACTCTTCGTTGACAAACGACAGATCCGGTGGCAGTTGTGCGCCGAAGAGACGTTGAAGCAACGCAGCTACCATGCCTGTGACCATGGCGGCCGCGTAACCAATGCCGTTGAACCGACGCCAATACAACGTGAGCAGTTGGGGAAAGATGAGTCCACTGCCGAGTCCCATGACGATCCATGACCACACATCATTGATTGAGGGAGCCGAGTAAGCGAATCCAAACCCGACTGCCACCATGACAACGATGAAGCACCAGGTGACTCCCATCTGTTCCCGAACTTGGGAAGTGGGTCGCACGTGCTGCAAGTAGATGTCCTTGATGAACAATCCGCTCGCCTGGTTGATCCACGCACCAAAACCCGCCATCGCAGCCGCGATGAAGGACACGATTACCAAGCTGCGCAGGCCGACGGGGATTGCATAGAGCAGTACAGCGGGAATGATCCGCTCGGGATTTACCGTGCCGTGCTCGCTTAACAGTTGCAGTCGATGGCCCCAGTCAGGGCCCAACTGTCGTTCGAGCGACTCGACCAACTCGACGGGAGCAGCACTCGGATCACTAGCCAAGAGCGCCGTGGTTTGCTCCCAGCCTTGGTTTGGGTAGTGCGAGGCAACTTCCGCGGAAACGGCGGACAGGGTTTCAGGGTCGGGTAGGACGTTGCTGACCACGGACACTCCCAACACAGCAAGTGCCATCATCATGGGCCAGCGAAAAGAGATGAGCGAAATCCATAACAGCGTCAGCTTCGCGCAATCGGCATCGCTTTTCGCGGCGAAATACTTAGGGTCGTCGCCCGCCCCCATGCCGAACAGAACGTTTCGCAACAAGTAGAGTCCCGCCAGCATCAACAGCGGTTCATACGCCTCGTAGCCTGGGGGCATGGTAGCGTTTATGGTTGGCAGCGTGGCGCCCCAATCTGGATTCGACGTCACATGCGACGCGACCATGGCCAAGGACTGCGTGTCGGTAACCAGCTCCTCGCACAGCAGAATGATTGCTACCGCTGAGACGAGAACCAACCCGAGCTGCAATGCGTGGATGATCACCACTCCGTAGAATCCGGACAGCATCGAGTAGATGGTCGCCGTACCGATTAGGAGCAACGCACACTGGGCCGGGGTGAGGGGCAAGAATAAGGACATGAACAGCCCAACACTCTTCGCCAGGTAGGCGATCAGGCCAATGGTCATCACAATGCCCATAGTGGCCCGCGCGAGTTGAGCGGTCCGGCCAGCGAATCCCTCGCCAAAACGAAAGGTCATCCACTCAGCCCCAGTTAAGCATCCTGATCGACGATGCCACTTGCCCGTCCAGAGCATGACCACGGCCAATAGCAGGACCGCCCCGCCACGAAACTCGATAAACAGACCGCGTGGCCCAAGCAAGTAAAGAAAAGAGACGATGATCATCGACCCGGCGAGGTCCCAGAAGTCCATGACTCCAGAGACCCCAAGCATCCACCATGGCATGCTGCGGTCGCCAATTAGGTACTGCTGCAGTCCCTTGGAGGCGCGCCGGCGAAGGTGGACTCCGAGTACCAAGAGCACTGCCAGGTACAGGCCGATGATTGCATAGTCGATCTGATTCAGATACGCGTCGGGCATGGGGTGCTGCTTTGAAACTCTGCCGGCAGCCCCATCGGGGTTTGCCAAGAAACCGGAAAAGGAGCGATCCTAGCACCTTCTAGTGTCCGATTCCAATGCATCTTACTCGGTGAGAGTTTCTAGCAGGGACGTCAAGCCCATGGGCTCGACCGGATTCCCTCGTCCATCGCTATCAGGAGCATCGCTTCCGGTATCGTACTAACCGCAGCGTAACCCCAAAGCCTGCCAAGGACGCAACCAGGCATGACGGTTCTGGAACTTTGGCTCCGACCGCTTCAGCGTATGTGGTATGCGGCCCCAAAGAAGGCGATCAGGCCTCTGCCGAACTGCCTTCAAGGATAGTGTGAGCTAAGCAACAGCTTCGGTAGCTCAGCGCTAGAGCAGGCGCTGAGCGCCTGGGCTACCAATCCGTGATTGTAACTGGTTCGCCTGGAGGGATCGAAACGCTTCGGCTGTCCTCGCCATACCTCACAACGCAGTCCTTTTCTTGCTCGCTGCGTAGCACCACTTCCTTCAACTTTCCGTTCGACCAGATGATGTCGACTTCCACTCCTCCTCTCGCACAAAGCCCCTTCACCTTGCCTTCGGGCCACGCCGCAGGTAGTGCAGGCAGCAAATCTATCGTGCCCGCTTGGCTTTGGAGCAGCATCTCAGCGATACCTGAAGTACCCCCGAAGTTGCCATCGATCTGAAACGGCGGGTGTGCGTCGAACAGATTGGGATACGTACGCGAGGGGTCGAGCAGTGCCTTGAGAATGCGGTGTGCTCGGTCGCCGTCTCTCAGTCGTGCCCAGAGATTCAACCGCCACGCAATCGCCCACCCGGTCGAAATGTCCCCCCGCTTGTCCAAAGAGGCAGCGGCCGCTCGTGCCAACTCGGGCGTTTGATCCAATACTATCTGGTTGCTGGGATAGAGTGCATACAGGTGCGAGACGTGCCGGTGCCGAGTATCTGGGGCAGTTTCGTCCCAATCTTCTAACCACTCCATCAGCAGGCCCGAACTTCCAACGCGCAGTGGTGCAAGTCGCTCTCGAATTTCCAGCAGTCTCGCACGATCGGCGACGTCGCGCTCCAGGATCTCTGACGCGCGCGCCGTGGCAGCAAATAGGTCGCGAAGAATAGACATGTCCATCGTAGAGCCCGCACAAATGGAAGTGCCACCGACAGGATGCCCGTTTTCCGGCGAGTTGGTGGGGCACGTAACGAGCCAGCCGTACTTTGGATGCTCCACCAACGTTTCGCTGTAGAACTGGCATGAACTCTTCATCGCCGGATAGATTTCGGAGAGGAATTCCTTGTCCTCAGTGAATTCATAGTGCCGCCAAAGCTCCACTGTCAGCCACGCACCACCCATCGGCCAATAGCCCCAGAAAGCCCCATCCACGGGTGCAGTTGCGCGCCATAAATCCGTGTTATGAAATGTCACCCAGCCACCAGCATCATAAAAAGCCCGGGCGGGCTTTACACCAGTTTTCGAAAGGTCCATCACCATACTTTGGAGTGGTTCAATCAACTCGCCCAGATTCGTAACATCGCAGGCCCAGTAGTTCATTTCTGTGTTGATGTTGATCGTGTACTTGCTTCCCCAGGGTGGATTGGTGTTGTCGTTCCATATCCCCTGCAGGTTCGCTGGTTGAGTTCCTGGACGTGAACTCGATATCAACAGATAGCGACCAAAATGAAAGTAGAGGGCCGCAAGAGATGGATCGTGGCTCCCCTGAGCGAACGCTCGCAGCCTTAGGTCCGTGGGCTGAAGAGCTGTTTCACTGCTGGCTTCCTTCTCCGCTCCCAGCTGAAGGGAACACCGCCGGAACAACCGTTGGTGCTCCCGCACGTGGGCTGCAAGCAGCTCGTCGAAGGGGATTTTCGCGGCCTCATTGAGTTGCCGCTTCGGCACAACACTGGGGTCGCCATCAACGTCGCGGTAACTTCGGAAGCTCGTATCGCACGCAACGAGCACCACTGCGGAATTTGCATCGCTCACCCTAAGCGATCCATCCTCGGCTTCCACACTTCCGCCATTGGTTAGCACCCTCGCACGGCAATCGAAGGTCAATCGCTGGTCAGATGCGCCGTTCCCTCTTGGGCCGCGACCTTGAAACACAAAAGTGTCTTCGCTGGTGCTCACAATGCCTTTCTGAGGCGAGTCGATCTTCAAGGAGAAGTCGATACTAGCAGGCCGATTGGCCTCTATCTTCATTACCAGTACCTGATGAACAGGACTAATAAACACAGTCCGGCGAAAGTGGGTGCCATCGTGATCGTAGTCGACTGTGGACACGGCCGTGTCGAGACACAGGCTGCGTTTGTAGTCCGTTACCGATTCGTGGCCTTCGAAGTCCAGCAGCAAGTCGCCAATGGGCTGGTAGGTACTCTGGGACTTGGGCCTTCCGAGCAGGTGCTGGTTAATCAAGTCCTCTGCTTGCTTGTATCTTCTTTCGAATACCAGCTTCTGAGCTTGCCGAAGCTCGCTAGTAACATCGGTAGGATTCGGGTCATACGGACCGCCAGACCAGAAAGTGTCCTCGTTCAGCGCCAGGCGTTCGTGTTCTACTCTGCCAAACACCATCGCCCCGAGTCGGCCGTTGCCAAGTGGTATCGCTTCTACCCATTCGTTGGCGGGAGAAGCATACCACATAGTTAGGTCACCGCGTCCGGCAACGTCAGCGGTTTGGCCGGACGTCGGCACATTGCTACATACGAGGAAAACGACGAGAGATACTGTGAACTTCATGATCACCAGTTCATGGGTTGCAGTAGAAAGTTGGGAGACGCGTCGGGACTGACGCTAAACTTGGGGAATCTCGTATCCCTTTCGTGGCTGTCGAGCCGCCAACCCAGCTGCAATGTCGTCGCCGGTTATTCGCTCCTCCCGAGGATCCCAAGTGATACTCCGCCCGACACGGGCCGCAATCGCGCACAAATGGCACGTATTCATCATTTGAAGATGACTAAACACGTCCGACACCGGCTGCCCGCCCTCACGCAGAGTGCGGTAGAAGTTCTCCATGTGCCCCTCGTGCGGCTTTCCCTTGTAAAGTGTGCGAAGTTCCTCGCTGCCGTACTTTCCAGCGTCCCAGTCCTCCTCCACAGGAACTCCGGTGATCTTCTCTCGATTGACGAACAATCTTCCGCGACTACCTTCGAATAGAATTCCATTTCGAGCCCGACTGGTAACTTCGAACTCCAAGCCGGTATCAAAGTGGCACTTCACCAGGAAGTCATGGGAAGTGTTGTAAGAGTCGTGGGCGGTAGGCGACCCATCCACCAGCTCAACAGGGTGATGCGCGTCGCTACCGTCCACTTCGATAGGGCCTTGGTTCTCCCCATCCATGCCGACGGCCCAAGTGGCAATGTCGACGTGATGCGCTCCCCAATCGGTGAACTTGCCGCCAGAATACTCATACCACCATCGAAAGTCATAATGGCACCGTTTTGCGCGATAGTCGACCAGCGGAGCCTGCCCCAACCATCTCTCCCAGTCCAATTCCTTTGGCGGATCCTTTACTGGGAACGGTCCACCGGTTGGCGCCCCATCTATTCCAATGGTCACTTTCCGAATCTCACCCAAGAGCCCCTGGCGCACCATATTCACCGCACGCAGGAATGTTCGCGGATCACTCCGCTGTTGAGTTCCAACAAAGAAAATCGAGTCCGAGTAGCGCTTTGCCGCCCGGCGAATAAGCTGGTTCTCTTCGAGTGTCAATGTCAGAGGTTTCTGGCAGTAGACGTGTTTCCCCGCCTGGAGCGCTTCGATGGCGATTTTAGAATGCCAGTGGTCAGGCGTTACGATACTCACCACGTCGATGTTTGGGTCGTCCAGCACTTTGCGGTAGTCGGAGTAGGCCTTGGCTTTGCCGCGCCCGATGTTCTCATCGATTCTGGCGCGTTCAGCATGCGATGAATCGACATCGCTCACGGCAACCACATCTGCAAACCGGGCGTGCTCGCGCGAATCCCACATCCCTCGATCTCCGGTGCCGATGCAACCCAAGCGAGGTCGGTCGTTAGCCGATGCGTTGGCGAAGGACTTCGTGGCTGCGGAGATGCCCGAAAAACTGGCGGCTGCCAGAGCAGTCGACTGCTGCAGGAAACGGCGTCTGGATTTATTCATTGTCAAAGGTCCCTTGGTTATTGCTTCGGATGTGGCTGTCGTATGAAATGGACTTCAAAAAGGGGGTTCTGCGAGATGCCGACCAACTCACAAGAGGTGGTTGGAATCCGGCTGAGCCCATCTACGGAATGCGGGTTGCGCTCGCTGGCAACCGCTCACCAGTAACTAATACCGCTTCCAAGAAGAGTGTTCCACTTACTTGCGATTTCTATCACGAGATCGTACATCGCCTGGAACACTTCCCCTGATTCCCGAATTACTTCAAAATTCTGGGAACATCGAAGAGAGCACCGGTATTCTAAAGTGGGCGGTTTGTCGACAGAGCGTCTGCGCAACCCCGTATGTGCATAGGTGGCATTCTTGGAGCAGCCCGCGCTTCAGGTTTGGGAGACAGACTCTTGTCAGAAAAACCGGACTCACAGGTAAGTTACGATGCGGCATTTGTGCAGCTTCTGAGTTCAGAGCAGCTTAAGCTACTGCGCTATATTGCAGTATTGCTGGGAGATTCGGAAGAAGCACACAATGTCCTGCAGGAGACAAACATGGTGATGTGCCGGAAGTCGAAAGACTATGAACCTGGCACCAACTTCTCAGCCTGGGCTCATAAGATCGCTTACTGGCAGGTACTCGCGTTCGTGCGCGACCGGCAGCGAGATCGCCATGTGTTCTGCGAAGAAGTGATAGAACAACTAGCCAGTACGGAAGTACGAGAACAGGATGACGTGGAAGCCAGGATCGCCCTGCGACACTGTTTGAAAGGGCTCGATTCACACGCGCGCGATTTGTTGCGTCGCCGGTATGAAGAAAACTTGTCCGTTACCGAGTTATCGCAGTGGCTGGGCAAGTCGTATTCGGCGACACGCAAGGAATTGTGGCGACTTCGGCGAAACCTGTTCCGCTGCATTCAAACACGGCTGGCGACACAGAAGTAGGCCAGCGAACGGTCTTCTAACAGGCACTTACATTCACGTTGTGCGGTTGATACTGATACATGTCTGCATCACGAAAGCAAGATTTAACTGATGGCGAGAAGGCGGAGATCGAGCGGATCATTTCAGACAACGCAGATCTGGGACCAAGCTCGGAGCGGACCCGACGACTGGAGGAGTTGATACGAGGTCGTCCAGAGGTGCAAGAGTATTTCGCCGAGGTTATGCGGTTCCACGTCCTTCTCAAGTACGAGTGGGAACTGTCCCTACCCGCGACACGGCCCATGTTAGTAACGCCGTCGCTTGGCATGCAACCAACCTCTGGGGCGACGGAAGGGTCGGCTGGTTCAAAGGCAGGCAACACCAGGAGGCGGTGGAACACGCTTCGCCCACGAGTGCTTTACACTCTGGCGGCAGCGGTGGCGATCTGTTGTGCCGTCGGCATTCTGACGATGCGAGGCAAACTCGGAGTGGGTGCATTCTCAGGCACGCAGCCTACCGCTGGTGGCCAGACACTCGGCCAGTGTAATAAAACCCTGCTAGTGAAGAACGACAAGGCGCTGCGATTGATTAGCCAGTTGACTCGCACTACCAACCTATCGCGACTCGAATTGCCAGCGAGAGAACATAACAACCCGGATGAGATTGCACTGTGCCGAGGAACGGCCTGGATGGAGAGAAGCGATGGCAGAAGAGAACGCGGATTCATGTTAGAAGTGCCATCACACGCGAGGATTGAACTGTTTGTCGACGCAAATGCCGCTGGCCGGAATCTGTTGAGCGTCATCAAAATGGACGAATCGATAACCAGTCAAGTTGAAGGGGCGCCGAAAACGGGGGCACTCACGTTTGATAACATCATTGAAGGGTATGTTCGCAGCACCAATCAGGGCAATGGATCACTCGGGAATTACTCTGATTTCAACGACAGTCAGCGTACGCTGTACTACCTGCTCACCGGGTCTCACTTCGACGACAAGGTGTCTACCACGGAGCAGTGGTTTCAAAGTGACTACGAAGTGATCTTCGAGGCAGCCGATATTCTCGTCTTGGGATGGGATTACAGTCGTTACGTTGTCCGGCAACCGACAACCAACGAGTACATCCGCGATGGCGACTACAATGACCTGCGCGCGATTGTCCACCTGAGTTCGCCAGATAGTCGGAGTGCCAACACGGTGCCGTACTCGCCAGCACCAACGACCGACGCTGCTCCTTCAGGAAACCATGGCGCAGGAACAGTGTTCGATGTTCCGCCCGAAGAGATTCTCGTAATAGTAGTTACGCGCGCGACCGAACGTCGATCAGAGCTTCAGATTAAAAGCAATGAGAAGAACGAGGTAATCTGGCTAGACGTACGAGAGCCATGCCGATCTCGGCCTAATCTGATCGAAACCGTTCATGAGGTCTACGTTATCCGCAATTCAACCAAAGCAACCAGGCAATACTCCTTTAGCTACTGCTACGCCGATGCACCAAGTGGCGCCGAGGGAGCAGAAGCGGAGGTCAGGTGGACTGAGTGGCCGGCGGAGTTGCTTGCGGAGGAACTGAATACGGAGACGATTGGGTTCCGCGACCCGCCAGAAGCTCCAACCGGACCAGACTACAATGGCATCAGTGTTCATGCTCGCTGGTTTTCTCAGTGATCAGCATCATGCTGATCCGCCGGCTCATAGGGGACTGCCATGGCTGGTTCGCCTTACCGTATGCAGCATCGAATCCAGCGTTCAACACCGTAGTAGAGGATGGTTCAGCATGTCTCGCGCCCGTTTTCAGTCAGCCCTTGTACTGGCATCGCTATTTCTCCTTCCTTCTGTGGCCAAAGCTCAGGACGACAAACCGTTCCAAATGCGCGATGGGGTTTCTCGCGAGCAGATACTCGACGCCACCCTCGAGCCTTACGGTGGTCGATCTGTTCATGAGGGGGAGAAGCCTCAACTCGTTGGAAGCGTGATGTGTGGGTATCAGGGATGGTTTTCCTGCCCAGGAGATGGGGCAGGTCGCGGCTGGTACCACTGGCAGAAGGGACGCCGCTTTGAGCCCGGTTCCTGCACGATCGATCTGTGGCCCGACGTTAGCGAGTTGCACCCTGACGAACGGTATCAAACAGCCTTTCAACTCGAAAATGGTCAACCCGCAGAAGTTTACAGCGCGTTAACGCCCGAGACGGTTGATCGACACTTCCTGTGGATGCAAGAACACCAGATCGATGGTGTTTTCGTCCAGCGGTTTGCGGGAGAAGTGCGTGGGGAGAAGGGTTTGCATCATTTCAATGTTGTGCTCGATAACTGTCGCGCCGGCGCAAATCGACATGGCCGTGCCTGGGCAGTCATGTACGATTTGTCGGGGCTGGAGAAGGGAGGGACCCGCTCGGTCATCGAAGACTGGAAGGCCTTACGATACCGGATGAATGTGGGGCGTGATCCTGCCGACCAAGCTTACCTGCATCACGGCAAGAAACCGCTGGTCGCCCTCTGGGGCATCGGATTCAATGATGGTCGTCGCTACACCATCGAAGAATGTGCGGAGCTTATCGATTTCCTGCAGAACGATCCGAAGTATGGAGGGTTTTCCGTGATGGTGGGGGTGCCATCGTACTGGCGAGAGCTGCGAACCGACTGCATCGATGATCCGGCACTTCATGAATTGATAAAACAAGTGGAAGTCGTAAGCCCCTGGGCCGTAGGCCGATTTGGCGACGACGAAGAGGTGCAGCGATACGCACAGGAAGTATGGAGGCCCGATCTGGCGTGGTGCAAAAAAAACAATGTCACGTACTTGCCGGTGGTGTTCCCAGGATTCAGCTGGCACAACCTTAACCCAGATTTCCCGCTCAACCAGATTCCTCGGCGTAAGGGACGTTTTCTATGGAAACAATTCGAAGAGCTCAAGGATACAGGTGTAGAGACAGCCTACGTTGCCATGTTTGATGAAGTCGACGAAGCCACGGCAATCTTCAAGTGTACGAACAACCCACCAGTCGGCGAATCTCGTTTTCTCGACTACGAAGGATTACCCACAGACCACTACTTATGGCTAGTCGGAAAAGGTCGTAGTTTGCTACGCGGCGAGTTGCCACCACAGAGGGGCTTTCCAGTCCGTGAATTGTCCAGTGAAACGTGCATCGATTGATGTCCAGTGGCAAAGAAGGCGACATGCCTGAGGAGCTAGCTTCACTCAGGCTTGTGGAACCTCGTCGGTCATCGATGATTGCTTCCTGCCAATAGCCATTCGCGGCCTTCGAGCAACTAAAGAAACTGTTCCAAGCAAGGTGAGTCTGACACATTTTTGACACAGCCGAGGACACGCAAAGACAACTTAAGTGCCACCCAGCTGCCATGCAGGTTTTGTGGTAATGTCTAGTTTTGAAGGACGTTCTACCTAGCTGTCCACCAAATGACACACATCTGCCACACGCAAGTAGCGGTCTTGAAAACCGGCGTGCTCGAAAGAGTACCGGGGGTTCGAATCCCTCCCCGGCCGCTTTTTTACGATGTAGGAAATCGAATCGCCGCTAGAATGCCCCGGGAGTATCACCTTTGGGGGCATCGAGTTCCAGCAAGGCATACAGCAGCAGGCCGACGCCATCGACTGTTTCGTAGTACGGTTTGGCTGGGTGGCCGCGGAAGATGCAGTACTCCCGATGTTCGCCCGTGTCGTTGGCAAGCGTGGTGGTGACGTAGAGTTTGTCGACCGCGTCAGCGGCGATCGAACGCGCTACTTCGAGGTAGTGTGGATCGTCGGTCGCCCGGTACAAGTGAACGAAGAACGAGATCGCACTGCCGTAGTTGCCTGCGTAAGTTCCGCCGGTCTGTTCCAAGTCGGGCAGGGCAGCGGTAAGGGTTTCTCGCAGCGTGCGTCCGGTGTGAGCGGGCAACTCCCGCTCGATTACCACCGCCCAGTGACGGGCCATCGTGAGTAGCGCCTCGCGAGTTTCGTGTTGCTCCGCGGGAGTCAACTCGTAGGCATACAGGGACGATTGGGCGGTAACCAGCGGGAAGTCGAGCGGGAAGATGGTCGTTTGCCAGACATCGACGGGGCCAATCGGCGGAACCGAGTACTCGGGATTCGGTTCCTCGTCGCGGTCGGGCAGTTGCGAGAGGTACTCGGGGTGCACGTCGTCCAGTTCGGTGACCGTACCATCGAGATTGAGCATACCGACGAACGTCTGCTGGTCCTCCCGCCAGCCGTACTTGTCGTAGGCCAGCAAGTAGCTTGTCGCCACGTGGCGAAAGTGTTCATCGCCGGTAAGTTCATAGCTTCCCAGCAGTCGCGCCGCGTGGGGACCGGTTACCGCCGAGGCGAAAGTGGTGCCATAGAAACGATAGGGCTCAAAATTGTGCAGCAGGTTCCCCGGCTCGAACGCAACCAGGTTGGTTTTGCGGTTGCGCTGATGCCAGTGCCAATCGGTAACCAGCTTGGCGCGACGTAGGTACTCGGTGTCGCTCTTGGAGACGCTGTGCATGAACGCGAAGGCCTCGATGAATGACCCCGCAGAGAACGGGAAGTCCGCGCCGGGCTGGCCATCGTCGTGGCGGTTGTGTCGTCCGGTTTGCTTGTTGTGAATGTGGTTCTGCCAGATCAGGTCGATCTCACGTTGCACTTGATAGGCGTTGAGCGCGTACATCCGCTCCCACAGCGCGTGGTGAACCAGGATCTCGTGCGGCCCGGCGCCGTCGCGATCGCCACCAATACGATCGCGATAGCAGTCCCAGTGAATGTGCGAACCCCAGGCGAGCATGCCATTGGGCTTGCGGCAGTGCTCCAAGTAGTAGGCCATGTAGTCGTCGGCCACTTTGGTGAAATGCTGCTGGCCGGTGCGACGATCGTGTTCGTACATGGCCGACAGCAGCGGTTGGTCGTACCACAAGTTAGAGCCGCGCTCGCCGCGGCGGTGGATTCGGCCTTCCAGTCGCACCAAGCTGCCGGCTACTGCCGGGTACTGCGGAGAGGTTAGTGTGCTGACGTCGAGCACGGCCATCAGCAATGGCGTCTTCTGTGGACCGTAGTGGTCGGTCCCTCGTTCTGCCAGCGTGGTGAGGCACTGCGTGACGTACGGTGTCCACTTCCGCGTGTCGTTCCCTGCGTCCAGCTGTTCGTCAGCCATCGCGGTAGTTGCCGTTGCCGCCACAACAACAATGCAGATAGCCTTCAGACGCCGAAAGATAGGCCTACTCATCAAGATGACTCGGTGGAGTGAGATTGCAAATAAAAGCCTATGCGGTACTACGGTGAGGTCAGCCAGTCTTGTTTCTTGCCAAGCGCCTGATGCTTCTCAAGCCACTGTGGCAGGAGGGCGTCGGTCAAACACCAGAAGGCCCACTGTTCGCGACCGGGGTAGGTGTCGTATTCGCCGTCGGCGAACATGCGTCGATCTGCGTGGCGCTGTTGCATGGCCAGCATTGCGTCGGCGCGGACGTCGCACCACGTGGGCGCCTGGTCGTTCCAGGAGTACAGCCCCGCGTACACGTCCATCAAGTAGAACAGCGTGTAGTCCTGCCGGCTCCAGTCGGTACCCTGCGGATAGTAAACGTCCGGGCGGCCGGCCAAGTAGATCGTCCCGCCCGGCTTGTCGTAGGGCGGGGAACGCCACTGTTTTTCGACACAGGTGTTGTAGACCAACGGAGCGTTGAAGTCCCAAGCCTCGGTGACGGGCGCATCGGCCAGCGACTGAGTCGTCAGCCCCCAGAAGTTCATCGAAACGGCGACCATGTAGTCGGGATGAATGAAGTCGTGGTTGATAACCACCCCACCCGCCAGTGCGTTGTAGCCATTGAGCCACTCCGATACCTTGCGGCCGTCGACAACATTCGAGTTGCCCTTCCAATCCCGCTCGGTCGAATAGGACGAGACCATCAACTCGGTGCAACGCTGTTTCAATCGCGGTGTATCCGGGTGCTCCGGACGCATGGCGACAAGCAGCGTAAGGAGCATCGAGTTCCACGAGTTTTCCTCCGCCTTGGTATCGCCTCCCTGGCCGTTCCAGTAAGGCACATGATAGTCGTCGGCGAGGAACCGCTTGGCTTCGGCGTCCAACATCGCCATTAGCTGGACCTGCGTATCGGAATCCAAGTCTTCCCACAACATCCAACCGCCCATGCCGCTCAATGCTGCCCACAACCCCGACTGCCAGTAAGTGGCGGGCTCGGGCGCTGGATAGCGAACTCCCCAGGCGGAATCATCATCGCTGTTGGCGCAATGCGCACGCACTACGCCTCGCAAGAGACGGATGGTCTCTTGTTTGGCGGCGTTCGCATCGACTCCCGTAAGTTCCGCATCGTAGAGTCCAGTCTTCAGTAGCGTGGCCATTCCATAGATCACGCTACAAGCCGGGCGGACGTGGTGTTCACTGTTGCCGGTCAGCAGATAAGCGTCACTTTCGCTATTGAGTTCGAAAGTACCGGAGATCCAGGCGACGTTGTACTTCGAACTGTTGCGAACCAACTGGACACACGCTTCGTAGCGAGCGTCGGTAGTGACTGGCCCACGAAAGCGTTGCCAGTCGATGGGTTGCACCTGTGTACTCTCGGGCAGGGCAGCGGGGAGGTCGTCGGCCCAGACTGGCGTTGCAAGTGACATCAGGACGCCCGCCGCCACGCATGATCGCCATCGACGGGAGCGATTCGTCACCATGCTCCCCCCGTATTGCCTTCCATGCCATCGAGTTCGAGCAACGACACCATCAGCAGACCGACGCCGTTGGCGACCTCGTAGTAGGGTTTCGCAGGGTGACCGACAAACACGCCATTGCGAAAGAGCTTCGAGGTGGCTTCATCGGCCAGCGATTCGGCGAGGTCGAGGTACGACTGTTCGCCGGTTGCGCGATGCAGATGGACGAACAGGCTGATTGCGCGACCGTAGTCTTCCGCGTAGGCTCCCTGTTGCTCAGCGGCTGCCGGCATGGCGGAGAGCAAGTCGGCATTCCAGCGCCGGCCGGTGTTCGCCGGCAAGGAACGCTCGACGACGCCCCCCCATCGCCGGGCGATCTTAAGCAGATTGTTGTCGGGTTCACCCTTTTCGACCGACACTTCGTAGGCCGCCATCGCGGCCTGCGCCGCAGCCAACGTGAATTCGTAAGAGTAGATCGTCCCGCGCCACACATCCACCAGGCCATACGGAGCGTAGGCGTCATAGCCGCTGCCTTTGGGTTGCGCGGGCACGGGGGTTCCGTCGAGTTTGATCATAGCCCAATAGGTTTGCTCCTGTTCGTTCCATCCGTAGCGATCGTAGGCTTCGATGTACGATCGCGCGAGATCCCAAAAGTGGGGATCGCCAGTGAGCTGATAGCAGCGAAGCAAGCCCAAAGCATGAGGTCCCACCACCGTGGTGAAGCAGTGGTGGCCATCGTACCGACCAGTTAGTCCCGGGGAATCGGCCGTTAGATTGGTTTCGACGTTGCGGTTGTTCCAATGCCAGTCGACGATGATCTTGGCTCGGTCGAGATAGCGCTGCTCGCCCGTCTTCTTGTACATGAAGGCCATGGCTTGGGCGAAGGAACTTCCCGAGAAGGAGAAGTCGCACCCCTGACGACTATCGTCGTGCCGGTTGTGCAGGCCAGCGTACTTGTCGACGATGTGGTACCTCCAAATCCCTTCGATAAGTCGTTCGACCGCGGCAGAGTCTTGGCGATACATCGACTCCCAGTCGGCTCGATAGACTAGGATCTCATGGGGCCCATTGCCCTCGCCGTCCCCGGCAGGCTTCTCTTCGTAGCAGTCCCAGTAGACGTGCGTCCCCCAGGCCGGCATGCCGTTGAGGTACACATGCGCGGGGTCGTTGTATTTGTAGCAGTGCTTGAAGAAGTGGCTGACGTAGTCGTCGGCGGCATTCTTATATCGCTCGTCGTTTGTCAGTTCCGACATGCGATACAAGCATTGCAACAAGCCTTGGTCGTACCACAGATTCGTACCACGCTCGCCGCGGCGATGGATTCGGTCTTCCAGCCTCACCAACGAGTCCAGCAGCAGGGGATCCTGCGGCGACCGGAGCGTATCTGCGTCGAGAACCGCCATAAACAGCGGAGTCTTGTTAGGTCCGTAGTCGTCTCGTCCATGCTCGATCAGTGTGTCGAGGCATTCTTGAACATAGTCGCGGTACGACAGCGACTTGAGGTCTCGAATCTTGGTCGTGGACTCGAGTGTCTTACCGAAATCGGTTTCGAAGCGGACACTCACCTCCGCTCCACTTGCCTGGGCGGGAAGGTCAAATGCCAGGCCGTTCTGCTGGTAGTCGTCGACAGTAACCGTTCGCTTCTCCTTGTGATCGTTCCACGATAAAGTCACCGTGCCCGAGACCGGCAAGCGATCGTTCTCAACGAACGGAACCACGTGCACGCGAAAGCCCGATCCTCCCGGACTGGTGCTGACGGATACAGCCAGGCGTAGGTTCTTGCGTAGCGATTGCACCCGTAGTTGTTCGCGCTGCTCCGCCTGCTCTTTCAGCTTGGCGACGATCTCCGCGTCCGCGTTGGCTCGGACCCAGTCGAACTCGAGTTGCGTATCGTCATGGGCCACCAGGGCGAACTGGCCGTCTAGCGAATTGGGAACCTCAATTTGAAATTGCCAGTCGGGCTCGTCTTCGTCCTCGGGCCACAGCTTGGCGTGAACTTGATCGGCGACACCCACCACCTTCATGCGGTACCACTTCCCTTGCTCAACAGCAATCGGGTCGGATGTCTCGCGAAATGGAGTGTATGAGCCCCCGTGATACGAAAGCAGTTGCATTCCTCCTGCCGAGTCGTAGTATCGAACGATCAGGTATGTGTTGTCTTCCATTCGCAGACCGATGCCAAAGGTCTGGCGGTTACCGCCGATCAACCGCACGCGAGTGTCGATCGATACGTCCGCGGGAAACGCCTGGCGTGTGCGATACATGGAGTCGGCAGAGCCCGTGTTTCGCAACACCCCGTCCTCCACCGCCCAGCCATGCGCCGTGTTGGGCTCCTGCCAGAGTTCGGACTTTGGTGAATCGAACTGATCTTCGAGGGCCGGCAGAACTACCGTCTCGTCCGCAAAAACACCAACCCCCATACAAAGGCAGAGGATGAAGGAAGCGGTTAGGTTCCATGCTCGCTGCATTCTTGGCAATTCCCTATGAGCAAAAACGAATGGAACGAGCGCACCGTAGTGCACTCGTTCCAAGTGTACTGTCTATTCTATTGCAGTCGCCAGTTACGAAAACGGAGAATCACGCCGCTGGCGACTACCAACGACAATATGACCACCGAACTCGGTTCTGGGATGAAAGTAAGTGTTAGCGTGGGAGCGGCTCCGAAGACTCCGTCACCCCAGTACTGTCCGGTTACGCCGTCGGGACTCAGTAGATCGGATCCCGCCAAGGTCATGGTCATCAGGTCGGTGCCGTTCATGATGTTGCGGATCAACTCCAGGTCGGCCTCCGTCGCCAGCGTGGTGAAGGTCTCTCCGCCAGCTAGCGGTCCAGTGGTATCCGGCACCACGCCCAGGCCTTCGAGTATCAACTCGGTACCTTGATACTCGGTGGCGTACTCCACGGAACTATCGATTTCGTCGATGGTTGGCCCTCCGCTAGTATCGATCAGACCCGCGATCTGACCTGGATTCATGGTGCGCGACTCATCCACCACCGTGAAAGTCAACTCCGCCGAAATGAGCTTCGCGGGGTCGTCGGTGATTTCTGAAAGGTCCCATTCCATGAGGCCCACTGCTGGAGCGTCGGCGACAATCGCCGGGTTATTGGTAACCAGCAGGCCATCGCCTGGATGAGCCGAAGCTGTCCGCACCCAGCGTGCCTTGGACAAGTCAACGTCGCACACATAGCAAGGCGGAGTCTCGCCCGGAAACTCCAGGCGTAAAATCGATGGTGCGTTGTCCAGCTGGCCGGGACCATCGGTCCAGTCGTGGTTCGTGGCATCGGAAGCAAACATCGACAGCGTTAGCAGTCCATCGGCCACGCTACCATCGATCATGTTGGCGATGAGGCCGAGTTCCGAAGCGTCTGCAAACGAGGAGTAGACTGCCCCACCAGAGGCGCCGACCATATCGTCGTGAAATCCCAGTGAAGTGTTGGCTTCCAACTCGTTGCCGACGTGTTCGGCCTGGTATCCGTTCCATGTCACCGCGTCGATTGCCTGAGTCCCGCTACTAAGGTCAACGATGTTGGTTGTCTGCAAGACTTGATCCTCCGACGAGCGAAGGTTCAAACGTAGCTCGGCGCTCAGTAAGTCGGCACCCGTGTACCCGCCTGCTCCGAGCACGTCGAACTGGATAAGCCCCGCGCGGATGTTGCCAGGAGTGATCCCCCACACGCTCACGGCGTCGCTCGTGCGGGGAGTATCTGGCGTGTTGTCCCATATCCACTGATCACCGGACGGGACGAGGTCGACATAGATCGCCATGGCATGTGGCGAACATGAGATGGTTGCCATGGTGCACATTAGCCAGAAGAGTCGCGGTAGTCTTTTCATCAGGCTTCTCTCAGATAAGTAGACACACGGTTAGAAATTCCGCCAATTTCTCTGTGGCAAGTGGACGTGTCGTTCGAGCAGTCGTGTTTTGAAGAGGAGGAGTTAGGCGAAGGGAACACAGCCCTTCGGTTTGGATACAATATCCACTTGCTGCTCGGCAGTATGACCAACTCAACGGATGTTGGGAATAATATATTTCACAAAGTTTGTATGAATTTTTATATCACCCCGATTCCTTGCTTTCGCGTCTGAACAAAGCGGTTAGGTTGGCAGAGAGAACGCGCAAGAGTTCTTTGTATGAATACACCGAGCCGAGCAGAGACACACAAGCGAAGCAATTCGCGAATGGTTGTTCCTCATCATCGATTAGGTCGTAGCAAAGACTCTTCCAGCAATCCTACTCGTCACGAGATCGCGCACCTGTAGTTGCACGCTGAAACCAACGTCGCCGGGTGCTATGCGATTGGAATTTGCGATGCTGCGGTTTAAGCGCGCTTCCCATTCAAGAACGAGTTGGAAGCAAGCGTCCTTGTCACCACCATACCACGTGAGATGGCACTAACGAGTTGAGTTCATTCGCAAGCTTCGTCTTTTGGTTGGTCAACTTGCGAGTCGAGTCGACTAGTAGCAAAAAGCATTGCCAGGGGTCGTTAGGGAGTGCGTCGCTCCGCAGGCAATCGGTAGCGAAAAACAAAGTTGAGAAAAAGGTTTGGAATTGCTTGACGGGCGGAGTGGATATGTATATTGTATCCAATCAGTTGGGCATTGTATCCAATTTGGTGCCCGGCGATGGGTGCTCCAAACGCCACGATGTGGCGGGAGGAGGCCCTGCTTATCCCGATCTACTCCCCAGGAGAGACCGAATGTCTTCCGACTCTGTGGTTCGTGGTCTACGCCATCAATTGGTCGACCGTTTGCGGTCCGATGTCCTCTCCGGCTACTACGCCGAGGGGCAACCCATTCGCCAAGACGAAGTCGTAGCACGCTACAACGTCAGCCGTACGCCGGTTCGCGAAGCACTGATTCAACTGGCTGAAGAGGGGCTGGTCACAACCACGCCCAACCGGGGTGCACGCGTGGCCAAGCAGGCGCCGGATAGCATTCGGGAGTTCCTCATTCCGATACGGCGAATCATTGAAGTCTACGCACTCAAGCTGAGCTTCAGCCGCTTGAGTGACGAGCAGTTCGCGCGGTTCGATGCCATTCTGCAAAAGATGCGCGAGGCCTGTGAAGCAAACGACTATGCCGGCGTGGCCGAACAGGACATTGCTTTTCACCGCTCGATTATCGAAATGGCGGATGAACCTTCGCTACTGAAGATCTGGACCACGCTCGTGGGGCAAGTGCGAATGCACTTCCAGCAGTCGCATCGCGCTTACGACGATCTGATGGACGTCTATCGCGAACACGCCGCGATTGTTGAAACGTTCCGCGGTGGCGATGTAGAAGAGTCGGCCTCGTACTTTGCCCAACGAATCGGCGACACCGATGCGAGCGCTATGTTTGAGGATCTGCTGATATCGAAGAAGTCGAAAGGCCGAACTCGACGCAAGAAGAGCTAGTAGCGGCTTGGTCGACTCACCCTTTTCCCAAAAACCGACACGGATGAACTGTCATGAGATGCGCCAAGACTGAGCGAAATGCGTTCACGTTGGTCGAATTGCTGGTAGTGATCGCCATCATCGGAATCCTTGTCGCGCTGTTGCTACCCGCAGTTCAGGCGGCACGCGAGGCGGCACGCCGCATGCAGTGCACCAACAACCTGAAGCAGCTCGGCCTGGGAATGCAAAACTACCACAGCACCTACGGGGCCTTTCCTCCGGGTTCCACTAGGGATGTGGCTGCGGGTTCTGGGAACTTCAACGACCCCCGATTCAGTCCGCATGTGATACTGCTGCCTTACCTGGAACAGCAACCGCTCTACGACCGGATCACCTGGACCAAAAGCTGGGAGATGAACGAGCATACATACTTGCGGCAAACGCTTATCCCCGGTTTTCAGTGCCCAAGCAAAGAGAAGCATGAGACCTCGTACTACTACGAGGATGGCAGTTGGATCGCGGCGGAGCAGACTCTTGAACACCCGACCGAATACATGGGCGTGATGGGCGCCAAAGGGTTCGTGCTACCGATCAATCCTGCGGTCCGCGATCGATACTCCATGGAGTCTTCCGACACGGCCCACGGTGGCTTTGCATCTAATGGCATCATGATCCGCGTCGATACCGGCGAGAAAGGCGTTGCCGCCAAGCGTATTACCGATGGACTCAGCAACACGTTTCTGATGGGCGAGATGGCCTGGGACATCGGCGAGTACGAAGCCTGGCCCGGAGGCCTGAGCCCAGCCTGGCAGAACGCCATGACTTCCAAGAATGTTCGCTATCCACTGAACTCTTATCGATTCGATCAAGACCTGGTTACCCTCGACATCAACGACACCAGCTTTGGCAGCGAGCATGCGGGGCGTGGAGCCCACTTCCTGATGGCCGATGGCAGCGTGCACTTTGTGCAAGAAGACATTTCACTCCAACTGCTAGTTTCCGCTGCCAGCCGTGATCAGGAAGAGGTCTTTACAGAGCCACTGTTCTGATCCGCCCAGCTTGGAATCCGATTCACTGTCCAATACGGGAACAACCCGATGACGCCTGCAGGTATCTTACGCATTGCATTCACTCTCGCACTGGTGGCCACCTGTGTATCGTGTGGCAGCAACTTACCGGCCACCAGTGCGGTGAGTGGTGTGGTGGAATACGACGGCAAGCCTCTCACAGGATTCGATCACGGAGCGGTCATCTTCACTCCCACCGGGGGGCGGCTTGCGAAAGGGACCATCGACCCCAATGACGGTTCATTTCGATTGGGGACTTTTGATTCCGCCGATGGGGCGATCGTCGGTCCCGCCGCGGTGACCGTTAGCGCGACCGTGGATGCAGGGGGTAGTGTCGAAGACAAATATCAAGG
This sequence comes from Aeoliella sp., assembly GCF_965227375.1. NCBI lineage: Bacteria > Pseudomonadati > Planctomycetota > Planctomycetia > Pirellulales > Lacipirellulaceae > Aeoliella > Aeoliella sp. The sequence goes on along the minus strand of NZ_CBDDFX010000002.1, from coordinate 3,711,517 downwards.
CATTCGTCGCGTGATCCCTGAGGCTTTCTCCGACCACCATCTGTCTGGGTTGGAGTGCGAAGTGTCTGCCGGCCAGCGCAACTTCTTTCGAATCAAGATTTCGTCCGATGGCACCGGAACCATCGAAACGGAGTGACTCTTCTTATCAATGACCCACGTAAACAAGGCGACATCCATGAATGCCATGCTTCGACTTAAGAGAGCACGTTTTCAGAATCTCCTGCAAGGGGCGTTGCTGTGTCTACTTGTCGCGATCGCACCGAACTCGCGAGCACTCGTGATCGATGCGGTGGGGGATACCTGGATTCGACAATCGGCACCCACCACTGCGTACTCGAACGACTTGGTATCGGTATGGGATGGAACGAACGACCTGCGGAAAGGTGTGCTTCTGTTCGATCTCTCTTCAACCGTGGGGGTGACGATCGACAGCGCTTTTCTGGAGCTCTACGATCGCGACGAGGGCCCGAATGGGCGGTCGGAGACCATGCCGCTTGTGCAAAACGTAAAAGTTCTAAATGTCTTGCCCGCCCTCTTCAACATCGAAGCCTATACGTGGGACGAGTACGCGATGTTTGATCAGGGCGCGAACGAGTCGGCATTCGCTTCTTTGGGAGCGTACAACATCGCCGCCGGCGACCTGACCAATGGCTACGAGCCAAGCGACCTGGCGACCTCGGGCGACATCGCGCTGCTGGAAACCACCAGGGACAACAACTCGAACATGGTGGCGATGATTCTCGAGGCCACGACCGGTGAAAGAGACTGGGGCGACATCGAATACAACAACGGAACCCCCGCGCGTCTTGTAATCAACGAAGCCCCAAATGTTCCGGGCGACTTCACCGGAGACAACATGGTGACAACCGCCGACTTCGATGTGCTGATCGACCCCGATAACTGGCTAAAGGATGTTCCTGCGGGGACAGCATTTGATATGAACGGCGACCTGACGATCAACCTGCTCGACTTCAAGCTGTTTAAAGAAATCTATTTGACGCACAACCCCGGCATGAGTTTGTCGCTGGGGCAGGGGACTGCGGTTCCCGAACCCACGAACGTCGCGGTGGCCTTGATGGCCGTGCCCGTTCTCTTGCTTTCCGTTCGACGCCGTGCATCGCAACTTGCCAAGCACTGCTGGTGCGGACTCTCTGCTCACCATCGATTCACCCGCAGCTCACCCGGTTCCGCCATGAAAGCATCTATCGTACTTGCCGCTGTCTGCTTGTCTCTCACGCTGTCAGTGCCCGCCAGTGCGGTAGTCTTGGAACCTGTGGCGGACGTTTGGATCAGAGAGCGAGCCCCCGATACTATTTATGAGAACGATTTGATGTCCGTCTTCAACTCGCAGGTTTCGAACGCGTTCGAAACTCCACCCGAGTCGACTCGGTACGGTCTGGTGGAATTCGACCTCAGCAGTTTGAGTGGAGTGGAGATCACCTCCGCCTATCTGCAACTTTGGGGCGGCGATACCAACTCGCTGGATGAGTCGGCGGCCATCAAGCAATCGTCTTCGATCATTAATACTTCGAGCGGAACGGCGCTCAGTTCACTCACCTGGAACATCTATCAAAGCGAGTACGCCGGAACGGAGACGGCCCTCGAAACCCTTGGGAGTTACGACTTAGAGGAGCCGACCGAGGTGGAAGTCTACTTCGATAGCCTGGCGAGTTCGAACGACAACGATCTGCTCGAATCCGTTGCCAATGGGACTTCGGTTGCCAATCAGAAGCTGTCGATCGTGATGCAAGCCGCTGAAGAAGGGGAAGGCATCCAGTACGCTCACAGTTGGGGCGACGCTGCCAACAGCTTCCCAGCGAGGCTCTTCATCAACGAGTTGCCTCCAGAAGTAGTGGAACTCACGCTCGAAGTCGATCGAACAACCGGCAACGCATGGATCAAGAATCCTGGCGTCGACGAGCGCGTGAATACCATCTTCGATGTCGACGGTTACACCATCTACTCTCCTGCTGAGGCCCTCTCGCCGACGACGTTCAGCGGCTTCACGGGAGAAGGTATTAGCGATTTCCAGATTGTGCTGGAAGAAGTGGATGACGTGGTTGTTAACACGTCGGTGAGTGAACTGAGCATCGATTCCTCGCATCCCATCGAGGAAGGGGACAGCATCTACCTCGGCCAGACCTATACTCCCGGCGCAGACGAAGATGCCGAACTCCTCTTTGCCTACACGTTGGCCGAAGGAGGTACCTTTATCGGGGATGTAGTGTACGTCGACGCGGGACTGTTGGGCGACTTCAACGGCGACGGCACCGTGAGCCTTGCCGACTACACCGTGTGGCGGAACAACCTGGGAGCTCCCGAGGGCGATCTGCTCTCCGGAAACGGAAATGGCGATGTCGTAGACGCGACGGACTACGACTTGTGGAAACAAAACTTCGGTGCCTCCGCTGGTTCTGCACTCAACGGCGTGGGCGCCGCTCAGGTGCCTGAACCATCGTGCTTGGTGCTCGGTGGATTGTGCTTGGTGTTCTGCGCTTGCCGGCGCAGCAAATCACGCGTTTCGTAGATGGTAACCAGCGGGCGATGGTGGGCGATTCGGATGATAGAGCGTGTTGAACTCAAAGGGCTGACCTGGGACGATCCGCGAGGATACGGTCCGCTAAAGGCCGTGGAGTCGGCGTACAACGCTGCGACTACCGGGCCGGCGGTCGATATCTCGTGGACGATCCAACCACTGGGCGGTTTCGAAAGCCGCCCGCTGGTCGAAGTGTTTGGTCAGTTCGATTTGATCGTTGCCGACCATCCACACATGGCCGATGCAGCCGAGCTGGACTTGCTGTGTCCTATCGACGATTTGTCGCACGACTACGTCGGGTTGACTCGCGAGAGCTACCGCTACGGAGATCGATTCTTTGCCGTGCCGGTCGACGCCGGTTGCCACGTGGCCGCTTACCACCCCGACCGGATCAAGGCGGCGCCGCGAAGTTGGAATGGTGTGGAGCAATTGGTTCAGGAAGGCGCCCGAGTGGCCACCCCATTGGCTGGCGTGCACAGCCTGATGGCGCTACTCGCTTTGATCGCATCGGAGCGGCCAGCCGACATGGCTAACTTTGTAGCCTTCACCCAGGACGAGGTCTCCGCCGCGCTCAATCAGCTTCGCTGGCTCAAGAGCATCTGCCTGGCGGAGTCGCTCGAGTGGAATCCGATCGAAGCACTGCAGGCGCTCGCGGACGGCAAGTGCGACTATGTGCCGATCACGTTTGGCTACGCCCACTTTCAATCTTGTGGTATCCGCTTCCACGATTTGCCGGCCAAGAACGCTCACGGTCGGGGCCGCGGCATTCTGGGCGGAGCGGGAATGGCGGTATCGGCCGTCTCCCGCCATGCCGATGTGGCCAAAGACTTTTGCCGATTCTGCGGTAGCAGCGAAGTGCAATCGAGCTTATGGCCTACTAGCGGAGGCCAACCGGCGCATCGCGCGGCTTGGAACGCGTTGGCAACCACCAACCCGTTCTACCGCGACACTCGACTGGCGATGGGAACGGCCCAATTACGCCCGCGCTGTCCTGGTTTCAACGACATTCAGTCTGCGGTGGGCAGCGAGATTCACAGCTGGCTAGCCGATGGAAATCCGTCGGACCGCCGGCAACCCTCCCTCAAACGTTTACAAAACGCCATTCCTTGCATGACTTAGAGGGCGCAAGCCCATTCTTCACTGATTGACACCAACGTCTGCGATTCTGGTATCCCTGGAGCTTTGCATTGAAAATCACTCGTATCGATACGTATGTGCTGGTCATTCCCGACTATGACGAGGGAGCTTGCAGTTCCGCTCAGGATGACTTCGTTGTTGTAATCCACACCGACGAAGGCGTGATAGGCATTGGCGAAACGGACACCAATCCGTGGGTAGCGCGAGAGTGCATCCGCGCCCCTGGCACCCATTGTATGGGCCTGGGGTTAGAGGAGATGCTGATCGGCGAGAACCCATTAGAACCCGAACGCATTTGGCAGAAGCTCTACAGTGGTTCGAAGATGACGGGGCGCCGCGGTGCAGTGATCTGCGCGATGGGCGCGATCGACATGGCGCTGTGGGACATTCGAGGCAAGTGGGAGAACAAACCGGTTCACAGCCTGCTAGGTGGAGCCGTGAAGGACTTCATCACGCCTTACGCCAGCCTGATCCCCGAAGGTGGCGGCGATTTGGAATACTACCGTCGCGGCTTGCTCGATTCGGCCAGAAAGGCCAAGGAGTTTGGCTTCCACGCCGGCAAGATGGAAGTCTGTATCAACGGACCTTACACCCACCGCGGACTGCAGGAACCTAGTGAGGCGATTATCGAACTGGTGGCAGAATGCCGAGAGGTGGTGGGGCCCGACTTCACGATGATGGTTGACGTGGCGTACTGCTGGAAAGACGCCGATGAGGCGTTGCCGTACCTGAAGCAACTCGAACCCTTCAACTTACTTTTCCTCGAGACCCCGATCGACATCGACGACCTGGACGGCTACCGCAGGTTGTCGGAAGAGTCGCCTGTGCCAATCGCCGCCGGCGAATGGCAGAACACCCACTGGGAGTTCCTCGATCTGGCGGATCGCGGGAAACTCGACGTGCTGCAACCCGATGTTGGTCGTGTGGGTGGATTTTGCGAGATCATGAAGGTCGGCAAGATCGCCGAAGAACGGGGCCTGACGATTGTGCCACACTGCTGGAAAAGCGGCATCGGCATCGCCGCCAGCGCCCACTTCGCCGCGGCAACCGCGTGTTGCCCGTTCATCGAGTTCATCCCCGCGCACATTTGCGAGTCGGCGCTTCGCAAGGAGTTGGTTGCTGAGGAATTGCAGCTGGTGGATGGCCGCATACCGCTTCCGCAGAAGCCCGGCTTGGGAATCGAGTTGAACATGGACGCGGTGCGAGAGTACAGTTACCAGCCGAAGCGCACCGAGACCCAGGTCCGCATGCCGCACTTCAATCCGCAGCAGGAAGTGCCTACAGAGCAGTAGAATGCGAATGGATCTCCGGCCCATGAAAGCATGGGAGTGACAAGCTATCCCGCTTTGACCAGTTGGGAATTGGATGCAAGAGTTAGACACCGATGGGATTAGCGTCTCGCAACTCGACCTCTGGGTCGTTGGCGCTTATCTTGTGGCTATCATCGCAGTTGGGGCGTTGCTCTCCCGGTTGGCCAACAAGAGTATCGACGACTACTTTCTCGGCGGCCGCAAGATGCCGTGGTGGCTGTTGGGCCTCTCTGGCACGGCGTGCTATTTCGACGTTGCCGGCGTGATGTGGACCATTGGCATCTTCTATGTCATGGGCCAGCAGTTCTTCTGGCCGCAGTTCATGTGGGGCTACATCGCCATGCTGGCGTGCTTTGCCACTTTCATGGGCAAGTGGCTTCGTCGTAGCGGAGTGCTGACCGGCGCCGAGTGGATGGAGTTCCGCTTTGGCAAAGGCAGCCAAGGCGAAATCGCCCGTGCTTCCTATGCGGTGATGGCCGTAGTGATCGCGGTCGCGTTCATCGGGTTTGCTGAGTACGGTTGCGGCTCGTTTCTGAGTGTGTTCATCCCTCGCCCTGCGAGTTGGAAGACAGGTTGGGCCGCAGAGAACTGGCCACACATCCTGGCGATTAGCTTGATGGGCATCACAACCATCTACACGGTCGCCGCTGGATTGATCGGTGTCGGGTTCACCGGATTCATTCAGTTCTTCATCGTGCTGTTCGGATCAGCGGTCCTCATCGTCAAAGCCATTGAACTAGGATCCTACGAGCAAATCGCCGAAGCGGTGCCGGCGGAGTGGTTTCACTTCGCCCCCGCTATGGAGAATCCCCGCCTCGGCGAGTGGGGCCTTACCCAGTCATGGGTGTTGCTGTTGCCGGTGGCCTTGACCTGGGTGGTCAAAGGCGCAGCTCTGGGCGTCGGCGGCCCGCAGCAACTGTATGACCTGCAGCGATTTCTCGCCGCACGCTCACCACGCGAAGCCAGCCTGGCGGGCATGATCTGGGGCGTCGGCCTGGTGCCCATGTTCATGGTGGCGGCCGCGGTGGGAACGATCGGACTGGTGAAGTGGGGTGGCAACATCAGTAACCCCGAGCAACTTTACCCGTTGGTCGTAGGCACGATGCTGCCCACCGGCATCAAGGGGCTGGTGCTCGCGGGGTTACTATCCGCTTTCATGTCGACGTTTTCAGCGACAGTCAACTCGGGGGCTTCGTATCTGACTTACGACTTGTATGCCAAGTTTCTGCGCCCCGCGTCTACCCAAGTCGGCTTGGTTCGCGCCAGTTGGGTTTGCAGTTTGCTAGTGGTGATTGGTGGAATCCTGATCGGCATGTCGGCGCCGGACATTAACGCCATCTTCGAGTGGATCATGATGGTGCTCGGCACCGGCGTGCTGGTGCCGAACGTGCTTCGCTGGTTCTGGTGGCGGTTCAACGGCATGGGATTCGCCATCGGCACCTTGCTGGGTGTATTGGCGGCGATCGCGAGCGTGTTGTTGTTCCCCGACGCGCCGCCTTACGTTTCGTTCCCCGTGTTGCTGGCGATTAGCTTCCTGTCGAGCGTGCTAACTGCTTTGGCCACTCCACCCACGGACCAAGCGGTGCTCGAGGAGTTCTACCGCCGTGTCGAGCCATTTGGATTTTGGGGCCCTGTGAAGAAGTCGATCGAACAGCAGTCTGAAGCCGGCAACGAGTTCTCGAGCGAAGGATCGCATTTTGGCTGGGATATCCTCTCCACAGTAATTACGGCCATCGGGCTACAAGCTCTCTACCTGATGTCTACCTACGCGGTCACACATCAATGGCGCGAATTCGCGCTGGCGGGCGGTGTGGTACTGATTTGTAGTGTTGCGCTCTATTTCACTTGGTATCTCAAGCTGCCTGGCGAGGTTGCCGAGCGCCCGGCCACCAGTAAAGAAGTTTCCATGAGAAAGCAGGCGTATGAAACCGTTTGACCAACGAGTAGCCATAGTCACTGGCGCCAGCTCCGGCATTGGCCGCGCCACGGCCGAGCGTTTGGCCCGCGACGGCGCTACGGTGTTCGCCATGGCCCGCCGCGCCGAGCGACTCGACGAGCTGCAACAGCAGTACCCAAACATTCATCCCGCGGTGTGCGACGTGAGCGATCACGATGCACTGGAGCAGCAAGTCGAGCAGGCAGTCAAGCAGTGTGGGCGGATCGACATTCTGGTGAACAACGCCGGCTTCAGCTACTACACCAGGCATCATGAGACTTCGCTCGAACAGTGGCGCGAAACTCAGGCGGTGAACGTCGAAGCGATGTTCGCACTCGCCAAGTTGGTGGTGCCCCTCATGTGCGATCAGAACTACGGCCGCATCGTGAATGTCTCGAGCACGCAGGCGATCGCGGCCGAGTCGGTGGTGGGCGCCTACGCTGCCAGCAAAGGGGCGATCAATGCCTGGAGCCGAGCGTTGGCGGTCGACTTGGCCGAGCACGGGATTTTGGTGAACGTCGTCGCGCCCGGCTGCACGCGCACGGAGATGAGTGTGATCGACGGAGTGGACGAGACGGAGAGCGAGTTCTTCCAGGAATGGTACGTTCGCCAACGGAAGATTCCCCTGGCGCGCCCCGGCACCAGCGAAGAGATCGCTAACGCCATCGTGTTTCTGTGTGGCGATCAGTGTACTTACATCACCGGCCAAACACTCGTGGTGGATGGCGGTCTTACCATTACCTTTTGACGGCACAATCGCCGGTTCATCGATGGTCACCCTTCGCCGCAGTTTTGGTGTGTTGCGTGCCCTGCATCTGCTGCCGGTACTCGCCGGGGGTCTGCTTGAACTTGCGTTGAAAAAGATTCGACAAGTACTGCGGGTACTCAAATCCTGCTTGGCTAGCGATTTCTCGAATTGGCAGATCGGTTTCGCGAAGCATTTTCTTCACTCGTTGCATCTGCAATCGTTTGATCTCTTCATGCATCGTGTGGCCGAGGGCCGCTTTAAAGCGGTTTTCAATCGCCACGCGAGACATCGAGAGTTTGCGTACGACATCCCTTACCGTAATTCCTTGGCACGCCCGATCTCGAATATCCCGCAGCGCGGCCACGACAACCGGGTCGTCGAGGGCCAGCACATCAGTCGATTGGCGTTGAACCACCCCCACGGGTTCGATGCGAACGCTTCTAGCCGACTCGACTTTCTGGCCACGCATCATTCGGTCGAGCATCTCGGCCGCTCTGTAGCCCAGTTGCGAACCTCCTTGCTCGATGCTGCTCAACGGCGGAATGCCGAGTTCACAGGCTTCCACGTCGTTGTCCACGCCCAGTACGGCGACCGCGTCAGGTACACGCAGTCCCAGTTCGCGGCATGCTTCCAAAACGTACAGCGCCTGCCGATCGTACGCCGCCATGATTCCGATGGGCAAGCTGCATCCTTCCAGCCATCGGCACAGCGCTTCGAGCAGCAGGTTCCAGTTGCTCGACATCACTTCCGTCACCCGAAACGTCGTGCATGCGTAGCCCGCGCTTTCGACTGCCGTCCGAAAGGCATTGCCTCGGTCTTCGCTCCAGGGCTGGTTCCGCCGCGCGAGCGACATGGCACAGTAGCCGAAGTTCGTCAGCCCGCACTCCATCAAGTGCTCCGCGCCCAACTGGCCAATCCGAGCGTCGTCAGTGGCGATGTAGCGAACTCTCCGCGAGCGATGCCCCTCACCTCCCCCAAAGCCTACTGCGGGAACGCGTTTCTTACGCACGACTTCCATTACATCGGGATCGTCGAAGTTGGCAATGATGCCGGCTCCCGACCACTTGGCGAGCATCGACGCGCGATGGGTCGGATCGGGCGGCACGTAGACTTGCCAACGGTTCGTCTCATGCACGTAGCGACTTACGCCATCGAGTACCGATCGGTCGTACCGCTCGGAAAAGTCCGGCACGATGGCAACGCGAAACTCCGAGGCGGAACGACCCATACAGATTCTCGTGGCGCGGGACATGGAACGACTATTGAAAATCTTACACCAACCAATAGTATTTTGCATGCTGGCGGAGGCGTTTTTTGTTGATTTGCGAGCGCTGAGTGCTTGTGTACCGGAACAGATGGAGGGGGCCTACCTAAGATGAACATTCTTCACCGGCGGATACTGCGACGACGAAAGCTCTGTAGTGGGCACGCATCGATGGCGTGCCTGGCGGTAATTGTCTGCTGCGCCGACGCCTCTGCCGAGCCGCTCGACAGTGGCATTTCGCGACGTCAGGTCGAGACGCGAAGCTACCTGAGCTACGCCACTGAATCGCTGGATACGATGATGCAGTACGGGACCGATCGCTACGGCAGTGTGCAGAGTGATCTTCTGGTGTCGAATCTCGATGTGACTACCAAGAACAACCCCCTCGCAGGCGGATTGGCCGCTGCCGACGAGGCCTGGCGCACCGATCGGCGGCAGCGCCGCGCACCCGGCGGTGCGAACTTCTTGCACAATCAGTCGATCTACTCCGCGATGAAGTCGGCGTCACTTGCTACCGGCGATAACAGCTACTCGAACTTCGTGGATAGCAACTTCGATTGGGCGCTCGGCAATCTGGTCGATAGCAATGGGCTGTTCTGGTGGGGCTACCATCGCCACTACGATGTGCATACCGACTCATTCGTCAGCGACGGCGACAACCACGAGATGCACTTTGTCGACATCCCCTTGTGGGACGACATGTGGAACCGCAATGCGGCCGCTGTTCAAACCGAGATCGAGACCATCTGGGACCGGCATGTGGTCGACAAGGGTACGGGACATATCAATCGGCATGACTTTCCCGGCGGACTTTCGTTCATTACTTCGTCCGCGTCGTTTATCGATGCGTTTGCCTTCCTCAGCAGCAAGACCACGGGAACAACGCAACTGCAGTGGCTCGACCGCGCCAAGCTGCTGGCCAATTATAACTGGAACGACCGGCACCCCACTACCAACCTTTTGGCTCACACGCCCAACGAAAACGAGCGCTGGGACGGGCTGCGTAGCGCTACTACAACGCCCGCCGTGTACGTGCCCGCGTTGTTGCGGGCGTACGAGTTCACTGGCGACACCCTGTTTCGCGATCAGGCGTTAACTTACCTGGAGAGTTGGGCCCAATACGCGTACGATCCGGCGAGCGGCAGTTTCTGGGCGTCGCTGGAACTCGACGGCACGCCTGTTCCTGGGCCCTGGGCTCAAAGCGGCTACGCACGCTATGAACCACGGGGGCTTGTCGACCTGTGGGCGCCCGAGTTCATCACGGCTCAGTACAATCCCGACGCCGCCAAAACGTACGCGTTGGCCTTCGCCCAGCTTGGCGATGCAGACTTGCTCGATACCGCCGAGAAGTGGGCTACGCTGGTGCGCAAGAATCTGCCCGCCACTGAAACGCTACTCGACACCTGGTACGGAACTTACGGCGAGGAGTGGGCGCCTCACGGTACTTACGCGGAGCACTACGGCCACCTTGTCGAGTTCTTCGTAACTCTACACGACGAGACGGGTGAGGAGCATTACTTGTTTTCGGCACGTGACTTGGCGAAGGAGGCCATTTCGAGTTTGTGGTACGAAGGCCTGTTTCGTGGCCATCCCAACAAACCGTACTTTGAGGCGGTCGATGGAGTTGGCGTGCTGGTTGATTCACTCATTCAGCTCGATGGCTACTCAGCAAGTTTCACCAAGTTCGGCGACTTCGACGGAGACAACGACGTGGACATGACCGATTTTCAAACACTCTTGGGCAACTGGCGCAAGCAAGTAGCTCCCTACGAGGATGGTGATGTTTCCGGCGATGGGTTTGTCGATCTGTTGGACTTCGAACGCTTCAAGCACGAGTACTTCGAGGGCGATTCAAGCGAACTTGCTGCAACAGGTGTCCCAGAGCCCCCCGCTATCATCTTGCTGTTGGGGCTTTGCGGTCTGGCAATCTTCGCGCAACGTTTTAAGCACTCAGTCTCGCGAGGCGCGGTTGTGTTCTGCTTGCTGCTCATCGGCCTGTTATGCATCAGCCGAACAGGCACGGCGCAGGTTCTCGATAGCGGTGTTTCGCGTGGGGATGTCGAAAACCGCTCCTACTTGAGTTGGTCCACCGAAGTACTCGACAACCTGATGATCTATGGCACGGATCGCTATGGATCGGAGCAGTCCGATTTGCTCGTCACGATCCTCGATGTGCGAACCAAGGAGACCACCATCCCCGACTACGGCGACACCTACTGGCGGGCGGACACCCGTTTCGAGCGTCGCAGTCCGCAAGGGGCCAATTTCTTGCAGTCGCAGCCTCTGTTGCGAACCTTGTACCGCGTGTCCGATATCACAGGCGATGGGACCTACGCTAGTTTTGCCAATTCGAACATCAACTACGCCTTGAATAACCTGGTGGATGGTAATGGCATGTTCCAATGGGGGTGGCATCGCTGGTACGACGTGGTGACCGATGAATTCAAGAGCGACGGCGACAACCACGAGATGCACTTTGTGAACCAGCCCGAATGGGAACGTATGTGGGCGCAGAATCCATCGGCGGTTCAGACCGAGATCGAGCAGATATGGAACCGTCACGTCGTGAATAAGAACACGGGGCAGATCAATCGTCACGATCACGGCGGCACCGGTGTCAGCTTCATCATGACGAGCGCCTCGTTTATTGAGGCAACCGCCTTCTTGAGCACCAAAGTGCCGGGGAGCATCCCAGGCGAATCCGATCACACGATCGACACTTGGCTCGAACGCTCCAGACGCCTGGCGAACTACCCATGGAGTCGCCGCGACCCTACAACCAACCTGGTGGCTCACATCCCCAACCAAGGATTGAACCGCGAGGACGAATTCGTAGCGTTTACGACGATGCACCTGTTGAGCTTGGGGTTGCTCGAGGCTTACGAGCATACCGGCGACACGACGTTTCGCGATCAGGCCGTTGCGTATCTCGAAGCCTACGCCACGTATGGCTATGATTCGCAGGCGGAAACCTACTGGGGCACGCTGGCGCTCGATGGTACGCCCGATACCAGCGCGCGCGAAGGAGGGTTGATCGCATTTCCGACGGGGCACATTGACTTTTGGCAGCCCAACGTCATCGATCGCGAGTTTCCGGCCGAAGCGGCGCAAGCCTACGCGAAGGCCTTTGCCCTGACCGGCGATGCTACAATGCGGCTGAACGCCGACCGCTTTGCCAAGCTCATTCGCGAAACGGCGGCCACCAAGGAAACGCTGCTGCAATCGATCTATGGGGAATACAGCGAGTCGTGGGCTCCGCTAGGCACGTACGCCGAGCATTACGGTCGGACCATCGACTTTTTTATCACCATGTACGACCATACGGGCGAAGGGCACTATCTTTCCTCCGCCCGCGACTTGGCGAAGGATGCGGTTTCGAGCCTGTACTACGAAGGGCTTTTCCGCGGGCACCCCAACAAGCCCTACTACGAAGAACTGGACGGCGTGCCCCTGCTGTTGGAAGCGCTAGTGGAACTCGATCAGTACGCTGACCAGTTTGATCTGATCGGCGACTTCGATGGCAACCACGTCGTCGACATGGACGACTACGCCACGCTGCTAAGCAATTGGCAGCAAGAAGTTACCCCATTCGAGGACGGTGATGTGACCGGCGACGGTCTGGTGAACATTTATGACTTCGATCGATTCAAGCACGAGTACTTCGGCACAGCCTCCCCTCCGTCGCAAGGGACCCAAGCGGTCCCTGAAGCAAACACTGCAGGCCTGCTGGCAATTGGTGCTCTTGTTGCACTTGGGACGTATCGACGACAGCTTGTCACCTGTATTGGGAGGCGATGATGGCGGTCGCCATGCCCATGTTGTTACGGTGGTTCGTGCTAGGCATGGCGTTGCTGTGCCAATCGGTTGCCCGCGCTGCACCCGACTCGCAAGCGGCCATCCCGGAGCCCGCTACCGATACCATCGGGTGGTGGTTGTTCGACGAGGGGGAAGGTCCCGCAGGAGAAGAGAACTGGGCTGTCTATGACCAATCGGGCCGCGGTAACCATGGCCTGCGTGCCCCGCTCCAGCAGCCCAATAGCTGGCCCCGCTATGCTACCAACTCCCCTAACTCGGCCAGCTACAATGGTAGTTTGCACTTTGCGTCGGGTGTTGGATTCGTCGAGGTGGTTCATCAACCTTCGCTCGAACTGTCAGGCGGCTTCACCATCGAGTGCTGGGTTGCTTTCGAAAGCCCAGTAGGTGCAAGGCAGTTGGTATCGAAAGGAGATGCCCAATCTGGCTACGCTTTGGCATGGCGATCGGATCGCTTTGAGTTCTCGGTCGGAGCCTACGTCGTTCAATCCGAGCCATGTAACCCGGTGCCTGGCCGATGGTATCACGTCGCCGCGGTGTTTGACAGCAAGAGCTCGACGATTCGGCTTCGCCTGAACGGTAAGTTGGTCGGCACGCGCAGTTGCACTGATTTGGTTAAGACCGATGCGGAGCCACTGCGGTTTGGCCGCGCGTCCGGCGAAAGCTCATCCGCCACAGTGTGGCTCGACGAAGTTCGCATTTCCAGCCGAGTCGTCCCGCCAGACGAGTTCCTCCTCCACCATCACTACGGACCACCGCGAGTCATCTTCGGAGACAGCTTGGAGAACTACGCAGGCTTCGGCGATTGGTTCAGCCGCCGGGGAGGCGAACGCAACCACTGGCGGATCATTGAGGAGACGAACGCCGTGAGCATCGAGCCCACCAGAGAGTTCGCTCACTCGGGACGCCATTGTCACTTGCTGCGACACGACCACGCCGCTGCTGGAACCGATCACGAGGCGTCGCTCTACTACAACCTGCCCATCGCTGCGACGAACGGCGATCCGATCATTGGGATGCGGGGGTGGGTCTGTTTCGAGAGTATCGATCACGTGCGGCTGTTTTGGGATCAGCAAGTGTGGACGGGGCGGGAGACGCACTACGGAGTGCAGCAAACGTTGCTCATCGGATGGGTGACGTACCATGGCGATGCGAAACACTGGGACTTCGATCCCGACTACCAAGTCGACTACGCCGAGGGGCTAGGCAAGTGGCACTACTACAACCTGATCGTCGACTATCAGCACAAGCGACTCATTGCGTTCCAGTTCGATAACGACGTATGGCGCCTCGACAAACGGCAGTTCGACGTTCTGCCCGGGTTCTTCGATCCCGACCTGCTGCCCACCATCGACCACAACATCCGCTTGCTCGAAACTGGCAAGGCCACCGCACCGTGGTCGGCCAAGTTTGCACAGGACGACGCCGCGCTGGTGATTTATCGCCGCGGCGATTTCAACAACGATCGTCGCGTCGATGTGGCGGACCTCGCCATCGTGCGGAAGAATAGGAACAAACGAGTCCCTCTGGGGGAGTCGGGAGACGTTAACTTCGATGGCCAGGTGAACCAACTGGATATCGACGCGATGGGAGAGTTGCTTCCGACAGTTGAACATTGACCTCATCGGCTAGCAACTCAACAACCTAGCCAGCGGCAACACTGGAGAGATGCATGATCGTTACACCCGACAACTGCCAGACCTTGGGCGATGGACTTGACCATCCGGAAAGTGTTTGCCTGGGACCCGATGGCGACGTGTACGCGGGCGGAGAGGCTGGGCAGGTTTACCACTTCGATTCCAGCGGCCAGCAGCACATAGTCGGATCGACTGGCGGTTTTCTGTTGGGCATCGCGCTGGATGGCGACGGAGCGATCCACGCCAGCGACATCAAGCATCAAGCGCTCATTCGCGTTGACCCAGACGGCACAACGGCCATCCGCTCCCGTGGCGTGACCGATCGACCATTCGAAGTGCCCAATCACGGGGCATTCGATGCCGCGGGAAACTTCTATCTAAGCGAGTCGGGCGACTACTGGCAGCAGACTACCGGCACGGGTTTCGTGGCTGTGGTTCGACCAGATGACACGACGGAGATGTTTCACGCCGGACCGTTTAAGTTTGCCAACGGGGTGGCCATTCATCCCACCGGTGAGTGGCTGTACGTAGCGCAGAGCACGGCCGCGAATATTGTTCGCATTCCGCTGGATCGTCCCAACGGCCCCGTCGAAATCACCCACATTCTGCCCAGTGGCACGGTTCCCGATGGCATGACGTTTGCCGCCGATGGCACGCTGGTGATTGGCTGCTACAAGCCCGACGCCGTGATGGTTGCCCGCCCCGATGGCTCCGTCGAGACGATCTTCGCAGACCCTACGGGCGAATTGCTCAGTCGTCCAACGAACGTGGCCATCGGCGACGGCAAGCTCTATATCTCGAACGTCGGCGGCTGGCACATAACCGTTGTCGACACTGATATGGAGCCCGCCCCAATCTATCGACCATCACTCAAGTAGTGGACAAGTCAGGCACGACGAATGGCTTGCGGTACTGCCGCGTGAGCAACTGGTTCGCCTGATCGTTGCCTTCGAACCGCCGAGTTGCGCTGTCCCACTTCAACATGGGTCCCAAGGTCACTGCGGCTTCACTCAGGTCAATCTTGTTGGCCTCCAGGTGATTCGCCATGCGATCAAAGGCCTTCGCGGCGATCGGCTCAGACAGCAGTCGCTCGGTGATCTGCTCTCTCGCAATCGGCTCGCCTGACTGGTAGGAGAGATTGCAGAAATGGCTAAGCCCCGACGACAGCACGCCTTCGGCAATCTCGGCGTGTAATGTTGTCGCATCGCGGCTTCGCACCGCGTCAATGAAGTTTGCTGCGTGGGTATCTCCGTTGTCTCCCGGGCAGCTTTGGATCAGTTGGCCATCGCTATCGTACAGGTTGCCTCCACCGCGACCACCCGCGAAGTACCCGTTTTCACACTCCACCACCAAGCCGACGCTCTTGCCTCGATGGGTGTCCATGCGCTTTTCATTAGCCTTGGCGGGCAGGCCACGCACCTCGAAGAGGATTGGCGCGGGCTCGTAGCCAAGATACGTCACTAGTGTGTTCGGCGTGTTCGCGTTGTCCTCGTAGCCGAACCGACCACCCACGGAAATTGCGGTGGCGGGTAGATCGTCGGCGCCAATCATCCAACGGCAAATGTCCAACTCGTGCACGCCTTGGTTGCCGACGTCGCCGTTGCCATAGGTGTAATTCCAGTGCCAGTCGTAGTGAAATTGCTTCCTCATGATGGATTCTAACTCGGCCGGCCCCGACCAGATGTTGTAGTCCACATCCTTGGGAACCGGTTGAGGTGCCGTCACCATGCCGGTCGACGGGCGTCGGTTATAACAAAGTCCGCGCACCAACCTCACGGCGCCGAGTCGGCCGCTGTGGATCTGCGAGGCGGCTTCGCGAAGCCCTGTGTCGGAGCGGTTTTGCGTGCCGGTTTGAACAATCCGTCGATGCTTGCGCGCCGCATTCAACAACTGCCAGCCCTCAAACAAGTTGTGCGAAACGGGCTTCTCAATATAGACGTCTTTCCCGGCCTGACACGCCCAGATGCCAAGCAAACTGTGCCAGTGATTGGGCGTGGCGATGGCGACCGCGTCGATTTCGGTGTCGTCCATCACCTGCCTGGGATCGACGTAACGCTTGGGGGCATGCGCCAGCGATGCCAGTTCCTCCGATCGCTCCGCCAGCAGCTTGCTGTCGGGATCGCACAACGCAGCGACGCGCACGCCCGGCACTTTGATAAATTCGTGCGTTAGCTGTTGCCCCCGCCAGCGAAGCCCCAGCACCGCGACGCGGAATTCGTCGTTGGGCGACGCCGCTCTGCTGATGCGAGGAAGCATCGTGGCAGCCAGCGATGCGGATAAGAAACAACGACGGCTCTGCTCGAATTTCATCACCTCACCTCATACGGTTAGTCGTCGGTAACAACTCGCTGTGTTTGCTCGCCGAGCTTTTCGATACCCAGACGCATGGTTTGCCCCGCACGCAAATAAACCGGCTCGGGCTTGATGCCCAAGCCCACACCCGGCGGTGTCCCTGTGGAGATAATATCGCCGGGGTGCAGCGTGAAGAACTGACTCAGGTAGTGAATCAACTGGGCAACCCCAAACACCATCGTACTGGTGTGGCCGTTTTGATAGCGGTGGCCATCGACCTCGAGCCACAGCGCAAGGTTCTGAGGATCCCCCACTTCATCCGCGGTGACCAGCCAAGGGCCGATGGGGCCGAAAGTATCGCAACTCTTGCCCTTGATCCATTGCCCGCTCCGTTCGAGTTGGAACTCTCGCTCCGACAGGTCATTCACAACGCAGTAACCGGCCACATGCGACAACGCGTCGTCCAACTCCACGTACTTGGCCGGCTTGCCTATTACGACGCCCAGTTCGACTTCCCAGTCGGTCTTCGTCGAGTGTCGTGGGATCACCACGTCGTCATTGGGGCCACAGATGGCGCTCGTGGCTTTGCCGAACAGGATGGGCTCGGTGGGTACTTCCAAACCAGACTCGGCAGCATGATCGGAGTAGTTCAGTCCGATGCACAGGAACTTGCCGACCTGTCCGACACACGGGCCGAGACGCGGTGCTTCGGATACTTCCGGCAGCGTCGATGGCTCGAGCGCCCGAAGTCGCTCCAGGCTCTCAGGAAGCAAGACCGCACCGGCAATATCGGGGACCTCTTGCGACAAGTCTCGCAAGGTTCCGTCGTTGTCTATCAAGGCCGGCTTTTCGCTACCGGGCTCGCCATACCTGGCTAATCGCATACGTCTCTACCTTTTTTGTTCGAGCAAGTCAACTAGCAAATCCAACCGCCATCGATGTTCCACGCGGCGCCGGTAACATACTCCGATTCGTCTGACGCCAAGTATAACGCCAACATCGCAATCTCGCCTGGTCGACCAATACGCCCCATTGGCTGACGGGCGATGAACGCGGCGCGGGTCTCTTCCAAAGAGCCCCCCAAGTCGGCCATCCGCTGTTGCAGCGAAGGGGAATCGACCGTTCCGGGGCAGATCGCGTTACAACGTATGCCTTGGCCTACGAAATCGGTCGCCACCGCTTTGGTGAGACCGATGACCGCCGCCTTGCTGGTGCCGTACGCACAGCGGTTGGGCGCTCCTCGCAAGCTCGATACGACCGACGAGATGTTGATGATGTTTCCTGTACCGCGCTGGAGCATCCCGGGCAGGAATGCACGAGTCGTGTGACGGATCGAAGTGACGTTGAGTTCAAACGTGCGGTCCCACGACTCGTCGTCGCAGTCCAGGATCGTGCCGTGGTGGACGTATCCCGCACAGTTCACCAGGATATCGATATCGCCAACCTCCTGCTGGGCACCGGCAATGGCCTGGGAACTGGTGACGTCCAGCTGATGAGTCCGGATGCTCTCGCACCCCGACGACAATAGGGATTCGAGCGCCGCCATGTCTACATCGGTAGCAAGAACTTCCGCTTTCTCGGCGGCGAATGTCTCGGCAATCGCGCGTCCAATTCCCTGGCCCGCCGCAGTGATAAAGACCCTTTTTCCCGCCAATCGGTCGCTCACGATCGCCCTCGCCAGTGGTGGAGTTTCGCAGCCCAGGAATGGATATTGTATCCAAGATGGGGCCCGTGTCCACACCTTCCGCCGGACAATTTTGCGTCGCGCCGCCTAAGGCAAAGCTAAACGCCAGCGGTTCAGGGAAGGCTTCACCGAATAGGAGGTCACCGGGATGTCGGGTGTACCTCCTAGATGCAAAATCAAGCCAGTCGCTGGAAGCTCAATTGGCGTCTGGCGACCAGTCGGGGAACACGAAGCTGTATGCTTTGTAGCGCATCTCCGACCAAGCTTGTTCCGGCAGATCGCTGTCTGGCAGCAGAGGGATGTTGGCGGGTTCGAACTCGATGCGAACCCGAATTCGGTCTCGGCCAGCGGTAAGATCTTTCGGGATCATGAACTCGTCTTCGCGGAATCGGCGGTTTGAAGTCTGCACCTGGGGATTCGACTTACCAAGTTCGCGTCGCGGGCCACGGGGGGACGAGAAGTAGCAGGTGTTCGACCCGGCCAAGTACCACACACCGGCGTGATGCCAATGGCCGTCATCGTCTGCGACCTTCACGATGGCCCGCTGATTGGGGTAGCTGTAGTCCAATAGTCGGCGCAACAGCACGCCAACATTTTCTGGGTCGATGGCCAGCGTGAATTCACTGCTGGTGGTCGTGGTGCGCCCGGTCTCGGCGTGGGCTGGGTAGGTCTCGAGCCAGGCTTTCGATCCACCACCCACATGCAGTACCGATTGTCCTTCGGCGGCCTCTTGTCGCTCCATGGCGCCTTCGATTGCCAGAGCTTCGTCGACCGTCAGCACGATGTTATCGTCGTCTTCCACGGGAATGTAGTCGCTGGCGGGACGCTCGCGCTGGGTTGTGCTAAACCAGATCCGATCAATGTCGTGACCGCCGTGGCGACTTTGCACGCGGAGTCGATGTCGCCCTGGTCGATCAAACTCCACGGTCTTTGGTGGCTGGCCTGGCAGTTCGCTCGACCAACTCCACTCGCCGGCCAGGGTATCGTCGCGCCAGTTACCGAAGCCCTTCTCCTGCGTGGCGTAGAAGCTGCGGACGATGCCGATATCCTGATCGAACTGAAACCACGTGGCGTCGCTTTGCAGGTCGCCCGACGAACGTCCGCGGACCCAAATGTAGTACGGCGTGTCGGCCTTGGCCTGAAACTCGAAGTCGGCGTAGTCGTCTGGCTGCACCAGCGGCATGCTTCCGGACAGCGGCACGCGATCTGGCCCCCATTCGAACCGGGACGTGACGACCTCTGGCTCCGTGGCGTCGGGGGAGTGGTATTCGTGCGCGGCCTCGCTGGCCAGGTCTCCGATTTCGAGCGTGTCGGTCAGCTTGAGCGTTTCGAATGGCGCTCCGTACCAGTAGGTAAGGCTTTGATAATGCTCCGGAAAGTTGTTGATGCCGCCATGCTCGAAACGTATCACGGCTCGACGCCCAAAAGGCATTAGATCGGCGAGCAAGTACCGATAGGCCGACTCGATCAGGCCCTTCTCGTGTTCCACTTCCAACTGACGTCCGCCACGCGGGTGACCCGCGGTGCCGACAGGATGTCCCGCCAGTGGCAGTGTCATGACCTCGCCGCCCCAGTAGTCACCACCTCCGCCCCACTCTTCGGTGCCTGTGCCATAGGCCTGTGCGCTTTGGCTGTCGTCGAAGAAGAACCGTGGGTCGCCCTCCAGTGTCCACAAGCGCCCTCGATCGGAGAAGATAAACGAGGTGCCAACAAAACTGCCGGACCAGCTTCCTCCTCCCTCCACTTGGTCGGTATCGAGAAACACCAGGTCCTGCCCCATTTCGGGGTTCGGATGATCAACATAGGTAGCGTGAAAGTAGCCCACCTCGTTGGGCTGACCGGTGTATTCCTCGGTCCGTACCTCACACCGCAGGTCGTCGATCTCTGCGTCGCCTTTGTTGATCAACTCAATTCGTGCGGACTGGAAGAACGGCATGGGAAAATAGCAGCCTAGCTCCATCCGCCCGTCGCGAAACCGTACATTCACAGGCAGCGCCTTGACCAGGTACTCACGGTTCGAAGGGTTAAAGAACGTACCGGTGCCAAACAGCAGTGGTGCGGGCGAATCAACCGACGGAGCTTCGCGATCGTCCCAAGTCATACGAATCCAAAGGTCGTCCGAGGCCACCGCGGCGTCTGCCGGAACGCTCAGCCGAAACGCCCTGATGGTTTTTGCACCTTCTAGTTCCACCACCATTGCCTCACCTGGAGCCAAGGACTTGCTGGTTTGCTGTTGCTCCACTTGCTGGTGCGGTGCGATATCGGTTCCGGCGCTACGCAGGAAATCGAGTACTTCGGTGGGAGGAGTCATGGAATCGTTCCATGGCTCGATCGGTTGGCTCAGCGACGCACCGGGAAGATACTGATGGTAGATGTAATAGCCCGTGCCATAGCAGGTCCGCGAATAGGCCATGCGAAACCGATCTTGAAATCCGATGGGCACCCACATCAGGTCGGCGCCTTTGGTGGTCGCGTAGGTGAAGGTCAACGGCTGGGGCAGGGCCGCCTCGGGAAGAAACACGGCGTCCTCGAGAGGCGAGTAGGGATCGGCAGTGGTGGTCTCTTTAACAATGTAATCGGAGCCGTCCACCTCATAGTGCCATGGGCTACCGTGCCAGTGATTGTACCGGGCAAAGTACAGCATCCCCTTGCCCTCGACATCGAGGGTTACATTGAAGTCCTCGCGCGCCTGGTACAGGTAGTGGGACGAATCGGCCCCCTCGTTGTTGCCGCGACGATCGTAGGTGCTCCGCATGTAGGCGCGCGCGCCTACACGCTGCTGCGGCCACTTGTGCCATTGCAGGTAGGCGTCGTACCCGATTGGAATACTCGGGGGTTCGGCCCCAAACGCCGAGGCGCAGCAAAGCGCCAGGAGCACGCCAAATGCATACCAGTACCGCCAATTCTTCAGCATGACTTTCTCCCCACCTGGTAATCGAACGCATTTGATTCTAGGTAAAGCCCAGGCGGCCTGCAACGACACGATCTAGGCGACCTGCTCCAGCGGTGTATCCACATGAAGGCGCGAACTGAGCGAGAACCACTGCAAACTGCTGTGCAGTGCGCCGCTGGTTGGACCTAGTGGCCGTTATTGCGTAGGTGGCGAACTAGCTACTCGTCGTCCGATGACTCTGCCTCGTCCGACGCGCCGGGCTCCAGAAGAAGGCTCGCTCGGATATCGTTGAAGTCGCCATCGTTTCGGGAGTCTTCGAACCCAACGATGAAGAAGTTGGATTGCGAGTAGGATACTTGCCACTGAGAGGGAATCCACTCGCGGGACTCTTCGGCGATGCTTCTAGGGATGTTCAGGCCTACCATACGGAGCTGCCTGGTTTGTTCCGAAGTGTTTTGCAATGCGGTCGTACCCAGGTAGGAACTACTTGTTTTGCTACTCGACCAGAGAACTTCGTTAGTTGTCGGATCGATCACAGCCAGCGCGTTGGGATCGGTAGCATCGGAGATGGCCTTTACTACAGCAGTTGCGCCAGGCACCAGCTCAAAGTCAAGTCCTTCCACTCCTTCTGGCGGAAGCCTCAACTGGGGGACTTGATGGGGCGAAACCACGATGACTTCCCCTGATTGTTCGGTTGCAAATCCGCCAATCGGCGTAAAAAGCAAAGTGGCCGCTAGGTCGTCATAGTCCAAATCTTGTTGGTAGGGTTCGCCACGTTCTACAGGAGCGGGGCCACTATCATCCCAACCGACATGGATGACCGAGTTGGTCTCCAGTAGCACCCCCATCTCGCTCACGCGCCATTGGTCGTCGGGGAACAGGTCGACCAATTTGTGGACTCCGGTCAGCAGAAAATAACGCGGCCGCGCGGTGGCGTTGATTTCCGACCACCGCCCCAGCACGCCATATCGACGGTGCTTGGCATGTGGGTTTGCGTGCAGTGGTTTGGGACCTTTGCCGTCGCCTTTGTTGTGGAAGGTGAGTTTCTTCGTTGAGGGCTTGGCGTCGTAAGTGATTTCGGTGATTGAAAGGCTGTTCTGTCCCGTGGCATCGCAACTTGCAATCAACTCCACCGACATGCCAGGTTGCAGGCAGAACAAATAGCCATCGGCGGCCTCGCCTTGGTCCTGCTGTAACGAGATTGCGCCTCCTGACACCGCTGCCACCGGTTGCCAGTAGTCGGAATTGGAAGCAAAGTTCGGACCTTCCCAAGTGACATTGGTGATAGTTGGCAGCGAACTTACGCCCGAAGACCACGAGTTCGCAGCCGGAGGAAACGCAGGGGCGGATGCCTGAGGACGTTGGGCATCCGTCCACTGAAACCAACTGAAGGCCGATATCAGAACGGCCGCTGCGACCGCAGCCACCGACCAGAACTTGTACTTATACTCGCTGTGCTTCTTCAGCGACGAAGTCCGCTGGGGCTCTCCTGGAGACGTTGGCACAGCCTCCGAAGGCTGACCGTGCGGCTTGGCGTTCTCGATACTCGATGCTCCTGCAACCGAGAGGGCCATGTGGGTATTGACCAAGCTACAGTAGCGGTCCTGGAGTTCTGCGTCATCGAGAAGTAACTCCTCTAGACGAGCCATGGCCGCATCGGACAAGCCATCGTCGTAGAGTTCGGATACGAGCTTTTCGAGTTCTTCCAGTTTGCTACCCAAGGCAATCTCCTGAGCGGGTGACGTTGCCTGTTGCAACGTCGCCTGTGGCTAAAGTTCCTTCGCCATTTGTCGTTCGACGCATGCCCTCAACGAGCGCCTGGCCCGGAGCAACGCGCCTTTGATCGCCGATGGCGATCTGCCCAAGCGAGAGGAAAGCTGCTGCACCGAAAACGCGTTGTCGTACCTCAGTGCAACCAACTCCCGGTCTTTTTCATGCAGCTTCTTCAAGCACTTTCGCAACAAGCCAACTGTCTGGTCAATGTCTTCCAACTGCCCAGCCCGATCTGCCAACTGCTCTACCAGCATATCGCCGAACACATGCCGGTCACGCCCGCGATCCCGGCAGTATGCCTTGACCTGCCAGTAGGCAACCTTGGTGGCCCAGGCGTCGAAGTTGGTTCCTGGCTCAAACTCGTCGGCCTTCTTCCAAAGCAGCAAGTTGGTGTTTTGCAGGATGTTGTTGGCCGCTTCGGGGTCGCCAACCAGGGCTGTGATGTATCGCAGCAGCCCTAGTTGCGCCTTCGTAAGCGACTGGACGAACGCATCCCTGCTCGGAGGATTTCTCATGTCAGACTCTCGCCAACCCCCATTGCTCAACGGTGTATCCTGCAACATTCGCCACGAATCCCGATGAGCACCAGACTAGCACGACCCCAAAACGTCCACAAACCTCTCCTTGCACCTACATACCGCGGCCAACTGAAGCGTTGCGCTGAATCATGAATATTTCGTTAATTTGCCCTCCCGTAGCGTGTTTCGGTCACTTGTAGCTCTTCGCGGTTGGGTAGCCTTTTGTCGAGCCAATCAGCCGTTTCTTGGGGGTGCTAGTCGGTTCATGGGGCTCGGAAGTCTGAAAGTTCTTGGTTTGTCGCGCAACCAATGTTGTTGGACCGGTATGTATCTGATGAGACGGCGTTTTTGTGGTCGACAGTTGGAATGGCCCAGGATCGCGAGTCCCACAGTGCGGTAAAAGGCGGCGTCGCTAGAGACGCCCGCGACTGATCGAAGTTTCTTTTCCCGCACGGACTCGTTTAGCCACTTGGGCGGCCATCGTGTATTCGCCGTAACGCCGTGGAACAGATGCTCGGCAATCGTGCAGGTGGGTGAGATGCTCTAACGAGCGTCTTGGCGGCCGCGGTTGTCCATTGGATGAAAGCAATACACACCGCCGACCTGCGTCGGCGATTCTGCCCGACAGGGCAGTGAGAGGCTCCCGTTTATGAATCGTGAAGGATCAACTTCCGCCTTCTGTGCTCAGCCAACTCCCATGCTGGCGTATCGTACCAAGCCCAGGTGCCGGCGCGTCGCGTTCACGCTCGTGGAACTGCTGGTGGTGATCGCCATCATCGGCATCCTGGTGGCGCTATTGTTGCCTGCGGTGCAAGCTGCGAGAGAAGCCGCGCGGCGGACTCAGTGCACTTCCCAGTTGAAGAACCTGACTCTAGGCATGATCAACCACGAGAGCACTCACGGCCAGTGGCCTGCGTCGGGTTGGCCAGGAGAGTGGAACTCTGATCCCGACCGTGGAAGCGGCGCCAAGCAGCCCGGCTCATGGCTGTTTGTGACACTTCCGTTCATCGAGTTGCAATCGCTGCACGATATGGGGCAGGGGACCACCGGCGCCACGCGCACGGCGTTGCTGCAACAACGCGACGCAACACCCGTCTCCATTGCCAATTGTCCTTCCCGACGCAAAGGAGGGCCTTATCCCTATCCGCACGGTGGGGATGCATTGGTTGGCGATGGTCAAGGCGGCGTGACACGATACAAATACACCCAGGCCGCTCGTTGCGACTATGCAGTCAGTGTGGGCGACGAAGTGGACTACGATCGAACAGGCAATAGCCGTTGTCGTAACGTCACTCCTCAAAACTATGTCAAGGAGACGTTCCCCGTCGGATTTCCTCCTAGCCTGCAGGAGTTTTCGGGAGTTTCGTTCTGCGGCAATGCGATCAAGTCGCGTTCCGTGACAGATGGTCTCACCAACACCATCGCCTTGGGGGAGAAGTGGATCCCTGCCGAAGATTTTGAGACCGGCCTTAACAAAGGCGACGACTGGGCACAGTTCGTCGGCTTTCAGGACGACATGATTCGGTCGACCTACTACATCGGGGTCTCTTCCTCGGGGGTGCCACGCAAGGCGACTCACTTGCCTCGGTCGACAAATGAAACTTGGGATGAAGTGGTAGCAGACGTCGGCCAGTACGCTGCTCGTGAGATTTTCGGAAGCAGCCATCCAGCGGTGTGCTTGTTCTCCATGTGCGATGGCTCGGTATCAGGCGTCGAGTTCGACGTGGATCCAGAAGTCTTTCGCCAGATGGGGGCGCGCAACGATGACGGTGTAGCCAAAATCGCGCCTCGTTAGAACCACTTTTGATGTGACAAAGCAAGTATCGATCTAACACTCGCCGCATGCGGCAATCAAACAAGCGACAGTAAACACTCAGGGAGTAACTTCAATGAAGCAAAGGGCAATTGTTCTGGCGGTATCGCTCTTAGCATCTGGCATCAGCCAAGCGACCATTGTTGGTTTCGGTCAACTAGGTGGCAGCAACGCACCAGTTCCGAAGACGCTGGCATCCCGAGCAGCGGCGGATGGCAACGGCTTTGTCGTCAGCAACGGCACGACGCCCAATATCTCGCTGAACTGGGATATCAACGGCGAAGATGGCAACGGAAACCCTGACAGCAACGGTTGGGACATTCATACCTCCGATCACTTCGCGAAACTCGAGAACCATACGATCGGCGGCGGAGATTGGGACAACGAGGGCCCCGACGAGCGTATTGGTCAGCTCGATTTCGACTACCACTCCATTGGTTTCATTGTCGACCCTGGGGCCGCCTTGGTGCTCAACTCGTTCGATTTCGCGAACACGGCGGAAACAATGGACTCGAGCACTTGGGACCTTTCGATTACCGACTCCTCCGATTCGGTGGTTTGGAGTCAGCAGGTTACGCTTACCAACCCCGATAGCGATACGATCACCGTCGCCCCAAATTTCACGGGGGCGATGGGAGAGAGTTACACGCTGGTTCTCGAAGGGATCAACGACCCGATCAACGGTCGTCATGGAGTCGACAATCTGAGCTTCAATCAGCTCCCTGACCTGTCTGATCTCATTGGAAGGCTCGAAATCAACCGCAGCGGTCCCAACGCGGGTACTGCCTCCATTCGGGCGAACGAGGCATTGTCGTTTAGTGAGTACGAGATTCGATCACCGTCCGCCGCGCTAAACCCCGCCGGCTGGAGTTCCATCACCAATACTAGCGCCGATCCCAACGACGATTGGTCTATCGTGAGCGAAACGGCTACTTCGCTGCACGAAGCAGATGGCTCAGGCGGAACCAACGACGGCGTATCCCTGGGCGCGGGTGGGCAATTCAACCTGGGCCAAGCCTTTAGCATTCTGCCTACGTATAGGGCCGATGGAACGACCCCCACTGGCTGGGAAGATGCCGGTTTCACAATCTACGATCAGAGTGGAACGCTGCTGGCCCTCGCTCCACAATATGTTGGCGATGTCGTTCCTTGGGGCGATTACAACGGTGACTTGTCGGTCGATATTCAAGACTGGCCCTTGTTCCGTGCAGGTCTTGGTCAGGACTATACCGGTTTGACCGCTGCCCAAGCCTATCTGGGTGGCGACCTGGATGGCGACTTCGACAGCGACGTCTTTGACTACAAGTTGTTCGTCGAGCTTGCAGGCGGTGCTGCCACACTGTTTGGTACGAGCCAGGTTCCCGAACCTTCCTCGGTGGCAATGCTGGCGCTCGCCGGAGTTGTCGTTTGCGGGCGGCGTCGCCTGGGGCGGGCGATTGCCATGCTGGTGGCAATTGCTGTGATCTCCGGTGGTGCGAGTCTGCAGGCACAGACGCTGCAAGGCTTTAGCGTGGTTGGCTCGACTCCCACCGTTTCGATACCTGAAGGGCAGCTGAATGAAGGGGAGAACGCGGGCCCTGATCAGTTGTTCGATGACGATGTATTGGACGAATCGCCCACCCGGATTGAAAGCGACCTGTTCGTTACTAACTACACCGACGCTGATCTGTTTCCAGGCGGCTTTTTAGGCCAGTACGCGATCGGTGGCGAGATGCCAGGCGTCGCCGATTCGGCGGTGGTGTTTATGGACTATGGGACTTCCGTCACCGCTAACTGGTTTGCCTATGCCCAGCGCACCGGTGGTAACCCGGTGGCTGATAAAGTCGGCAAGTTCGAGTTCTGGTTCAGTAATACCGATTTCGGTGGTGTCGTTCCTGCAACCCCCGCCGACGCAATCGTGAACCTGCTGCCCAGCGACAATCGGATCGACGATAGCGCGATCCGCCCCTACACGCTGGGAGGCGAGAACTCCGGTCGGTACGTAGCGATGCGAATCACCGAGACGGATGAATCTGGTGCCCTCACTTCGACCAGCCGCATCGGCGGTCATGAGTTCCGGTTGCTCGACGGACCAAGCGATGTAGTCCTCACAGTCGACCGAAGCGATGGATCCATGACGCTTCGCAACAATTTGGCAGGGGCGGAGAACATCTTTATGGACAGCTACTCCATCGAAAGTCCGGGCGGTGCGCTGCTGCCTGGAAGCTTCGATGGTGTGCAGGGCGATGCGATGTTCACGGCTGGGAACGGCAGTGGCAATGGTTGGGAACTCGCCGAAAACGGCACCTCCAATCGCCTGGTCGAGGCATTCTACACTGGCGAGACGACGTTCACCGCAGGCACCGGTCCCATCAGCCTGGGTGGCGCCTACAACAACCTGTCGGGCCTGGAAGATCTTGTCTTTCTGTGGACCAACAAGCAAGGCGAAGTCTACAACGCCCGCGTTGAATACATAGGCGACGCGCCGGCCGTTGCTGGCGACTACAACAATGACGGTGTCGTCAACCTGGCCGACTACACCGTATGGCGCAATAACCTGGGTGCCCCGGCGGGTACGCTGCCCAACGACAGCGTTGGAGGAACGATCGGAACCGCCCAGTACGACGCGTGGAAGAGCAACTTCGGCGCGACTGCTTCAGCAATCGGCGGCCTGTCCACTGCCAACGTTCCCGAGCCCGCCACCGCACTATTGATTATCGGCGCGGCTGTGCCTGCGTTTTGGGTGCGATGCGCGTGCAAGAGAGCCAAGGGTTAACGAATCGCTGGTAAGTGGGCAGATCGCCAATGGGCAGCCGCTGCGCCTCTGGGCGGAGTGAAGGGCGATCTAGCCCACTTACCACGATACACACGCCCCAGTAGTCAGCTAACTAATCATGTTGATTCCTTGTTCGAAGACGGCCTAAGCACCAGGAGACAAGTACAACTCAGTTTTCAGTTCAATGAGACATGCGGTTTCGTCGGAATAGTGAAGAGAGCAGGTAGGAAGGCCACTTCGGCACGAATGGCACATTTCGTGGCGTGGGTCGCCTTCCACAGGTAATCGCTTTGACTCATCGTTTTTTCGTTACACCAAGGGAGACTACAAGACTAATGATTCGACACATCACATTTCTGGGAGTTGCGGGCGCTGTACTCGCAATGGCCAACCTCAGCCATGCCACTATCCTCGGCTTCGGCCAGATTGGTGGAAGCAACACAACTATTCCAAAAGACTTTGGCTCCAACGCAGCCGCTGATGCCAATGGTCTGGTCGTCAGCAATGGTGCCACGCCGAACATCGCTTTGACTTGGGACATCGACGGCCAGGACAACAACGGCGACGCTAACAGCAACGGCTGGGACATCCACACCTCAGATCACTTCGCCGAGATCGAGAATCAGACCGTCGGCGGAGGTGATTGGGACAACGAAGGTCCCGATGAGCGCATTGCCCAGCTCGACTTTGACTACCACTCAATCGGATTTGCCGCCGATCCCGGCTACGCCTTGGTGCTGAACTCGTTCGATTTCGGTAACACCGAGGAAACCGTGGATTCCAGCACTTGGGACCTGTCGCTTACCGACTCGTCGGACGCGGTGGTATGGAGCCAGCAAGTTACACTCACCAACCCCGATAGCGACGTGATGACGATCACGCCGAACTTCACGGGCGAGTTGGGTGAGAGTTACACGCTGATCCTCGCTGGAGTTGGCGACCCACTCAACGGCCGGCACGCGATCGACAACCTGAGCTTCAATCAGGCCGTACCCGAGCCGAGCACGTTGAGCCTTGTGGCCATCGGAGCGCTCATGGGCCTCGGCGTCTGCCGTCGCCGGTAACCATAGTCAGGGGGTACGAGGCGGGTCGTTGGGGAAGGTGCTAGCCGACCCCGACGACCTGCTCTCTTTTGCTTTCGTGCGGTAATTACGTGTTGCGGTTGTCCGACGGCCGGTGCTACGGCCCATCGAGTACTTTGAGTAGAACGCTTTGTTTTTTTGGGAAGCGTTTTGCTCGAACGCGCTTTGGGCGGTGGCTAGTATAGGTACAGGAGCATTGGCAGCACGGGGTTGGCTTAAATTGCAAACTCTTGATAGCTTTGATTTACCGATGATGTCCTGATCTACGTGCGCAAGTCTGGATGCTTGTCTGGACTAGCGAGCGTAGCTTAATCGCGATTCGATAGTGACTAGGCACGAGGAACGCGGCGATTCGGGACCGTGATATCTTGTAGAGTACTGGGCGACTATCGATGAGGAAGCAACTCGGCTTTGAGGCTTTAGAGCCTCGCGAACTTCTTGCGGCGGACTTGACTATCACCGAGTTCATGGCCTCCAACGGGGGCGTTTTAGAGGACGGCAACGGGGCAGCCTCCGATTGGATCGAGATCTACAACAACGGCGACCAATCCGCCGACTTGTTGGGCTACCACCTGACCGACGATCCTGCAGACCTCAATAAGTGGAGCTTCTCTACTACCCTAGTGCTGGACCCGGGTGATTTTCTGGTTGTCTTCGCTAGTGGAAACGACGAGCCAGACTCGGCCGGGCATGAGCACACCAACTTCTCGCTTGCGGCTGGCGGTGAGTACCTTGCTTTGGTCGATCCAAGTGGAGTCGTGCTTTCGGAGTTTGGCCCCGCGGGAACCGACTATCCGGCCCAGACCTCCAACGTATCGTACGGCGTGGCCTTCAACTCCGGTTCCGAGGCCCTCGTTACGCCGGAAAGTGACGTTCGGTATTTGGTGCCCACGAATAGCTCGGTCGACGCCACCTGGACCCAACCGAGTTTCAACGACGCCACTTGGCAGTCGGGCGTCGCCAGTTTGGGTTATGAGAGCTCTGGGACCGATTTCGCAGCCGCCGGGCTGCTAGATACGCTGATTCCTGCCGGTACGGTTACTGCCTACGTACGCATCCCGTTTACCGTCGCCAGCGATTCGACACTGCTGCAGTCGCTCCAGATGAAGTACGACGATGGCTTTATTGCGTACATCAACGGCACGCAAGTCGCCAGCGCAAATGCTCCCGAAAACCCGAACTACCTTTCTGTCGCCACGACCGACCATCCCGACGGACTGGCCGTCGAGTACGTCGACTTTGATCTTTCGGCGCACTCGGACTTGCTGAATGTCGGAGAGAATATCCTCGCTATCCATATGCTCAACAAGGGCAGCGATAGCTCGGACATGCTGGCCTCGATTCAACTGCTCACTACAGCGGGCGCGATTCGCGAGCCGATCGTCGTTGGACAACTACTGGAACCCACACCTGGCCTGCCAAATACCAATCTGCGGGCATCGGACGTGGAGTTCTCTCACGCGGGCGGATCGTTCACCAGTTCGTTCCAACTCACTCTTAGCACGCCTGACATTACGGAAGTCATACGCTATACGACCGACGGAACAGTGCCGACCGCATCGTCGCCGCTCTACACCGCTCCGCTAACGATCAACGCCACAACGCAGCTCCGCGCGCGAGCGTTCGGCGCAGAAGGTCAGCTCGGAAGCGTCCATACCGAGAGCTACACGCTCACGGACTCTTCGACAAGTGCATTCACGTCGGATCTGCCTATTGTTGTGCTGGAGAACTTCGGCAGTGGCACCCCTGGCACGGGCGACTTTGAGGATGCGGTACTTTCGCTGTACGAAGTGGATGAGTTGACCGGCCGGGCATCGCTCTCGACGGAGGCCGACCTCAGTACGCTCATCGGCCAGCACCGACGAGGCAGAAGTACCGCCAACAACCCTAAGACGAACCTCCGCATCGAGATTCGCGACGAGAACGGAGAGGACAAGAACGTCGAACTGCTGGGCATGCCTTCGGAATCCGACTGGATTCTGTACGCGCCTTACAATTTCGATCGGGCGATGATACGCAACGCGACGTTCTTCGAACTTAGTCGTCAACTAGGTAAGTGGGCGCCGCGGATTCGCTTCGTCGAGGTGTACGCCAACTTCGACAACGGCGTACTGAACGAAAACGATTACATGGGCGTCTACGTGCTGATGGAGAACATCAAGCGCGATGGCAACCGCGTGGATATCGATGAACTCACTCCTACGCAGAATAGCGAACCAGATATCTCCGGCGGCTATATCATCGCCCTCGACGCAGCGGACGGCGAGACCCCTCGAGGCGGCGCATGGGAAACGGACCGCAACGTCCCCACGCTGCTGGATTCGGCGCTCGTGCACGAAGAGCCCGAGTACAACGAGCTGACTGAGGATCAGGTCAATTACATTCGTGGCTACATTCAGGACTTTGAAGATGCTCTGTATGGGCCCAATTCGACCGATCCAGTGCTGGGCTATCAGGCCTACCTCGACGTCGATACCACGATCGACCACCACATCCTCCGCATCTTGTCCAAGGAGCCCGACTCGCTACGGTTGAGTACGTTCCTTACCAAGGACCGAGATGGCAAGCTGGCTTTCGGCCCCGTGTGGGACTTTGATCGCTCTTCGGGAGCCGACGGCGACTCGCGCTCAGCCAATCCACAGGGGTGGTACTTGCCGGACGTCGACTTCTTCGAGTCGGACTGGTGGGGCCCGCTGTTCGACGATCCGAACTTTGCCCAGCGTTGGGTGGATCGCTGGCAGGAGCTTCGCAGTGGTGTACTCAGCGACGAGAACCTTCGCGACACGGTGAACGGGTTGGCCTCACAGATTGCCGAGGCACAGGTTCGCAACTTCCAGGAGTGGCCTGAAGTGGCGCCCAACGGCGGCGAGTACGCTGATGAAGGGCTCACTGGATGGGCGGGCGAAGTGAGCCACTTGGCCAATTGGCTGGTCGAACGTGTGAATTGGATCGACGACCAGCTAATCAGTAGCCCGGTATTCTCTCCAACGCCCGGTAACGTATCCGTAGGCGAGCTGGTGACGCTGACAGCCGCCCCGGGAACCACCATCTACTACACACTTGATGGAAGTGACCCGCGCACCGATGGAGGCGGAATCTCCCCCTCCGCAATCGAATACACGGGGCCGTTCAGTGTAACCAGCACCACCCAGATCAACGCCCGATCATTTGGCACAGTTGGTGGGAGCACGACCTCTAACAGCAGCTATCCGAACGGTCCTGGCTTCTTTGAAACGCCTTCCAATGCGCTCGATTCGAATCAGTTCACCAAGTACCTGAACTTCGGCGGCCCCAATTCAGGCATCATCATCACCCCCGATTTTGGACAGTCAGTTGTACAGAGCTTCAAGCTGACGACCGCCAACGATGCGGAGGGCCGTGATCCCACATCCTGGGAGCTGTACGGCACCAACGATCCGATCCAGAGCACCGACAATAGCTCAGGCTTGGCGGAGAACTGGACGCTTATTGACTCCGGAAGCCTCTCGTTGCCCAGCACTCGATATACCGACGGCCAGGTGGTGATGGTCGACAACTCCACGGTGTATACCTCCTACAAACTGATGTTCCCATCTCTCAAGGATAACGGCGGCCCGATGCAAGTCGCCGATATCCGGTTCTACGAATCTGCGAATGGCTCTGGGCAGCAGATCCTCAGTTCCTCCGATGTGGCGCTCGCTGTGCACGTAATGGCAGGTGCCGTGGTGGACGGCCAGACCCCATGGAGTTCGCTCGTTTCGGGCCTGTTCTCCATCGAACTGCCGGCGGATTCTTCGAGCCTGCGGATTAGCGAACTTCACTACCATCCGGCAGACCCAACAGCCGGCGAAGCGCAGCTCATTCCGGGAGTGGATACCGACAACTTCGAGTTCATCGAACTAGTGAACACGAGTAGTAACACGATCAGCCTGAACGGCGTGCAACTCAGTGGTGGAATCGATTTCGACTTTACTCTGGGAGATGTTACATCCTTGCTACCAGGGCAATCGCTGGTGGTGGTGGAGAATATCGATGCCTTTTTGGTTCGTTATGGAACAGGCGTCACCATTGCTGGCGAGTACTCGGGCAAGCTGTCCAACGGTGGCGAGCAGATCGTACTCTCCGATGGCTCGAGCCAGATCATCCATGACTTCACCTACGACGATGTCGCACCATGGGCGGAGGGAGCCGATGGCAGTGGGCCCTCGCTCGAGGTGATTGACCTGTTCGGCGATTACTCCTCTGCCAGTAACTGGCGTGCAAGTTTCGCTATCGGCGGTACGCCCGGCGTCCAGACCACGTTGCGCGGCGACTACAATGGGAACGGAACGGTCGATCAGGCGGACTATGCACTCTGGAAGTCGACATTCGGTTCCACCACTTTGCTGTCGGCAGACGGAAACCGGGACGGCCGCGTGAGCCTCGCCGACTACACAATCTGGCGGAACAACTTGGGCGCCACCCTAACTCCGCCAGCAGCGTTCTCGGCCTTGGCATCGAACGATGAGTCTGTCCGCAACGACCCGCCGGACGCAACGACCTCCAGCACTACCGACGAAGAACACGTTGCTGCAGCGTTCGCCGCTTGGAGCACCACTCAATCCGATCAAGAACCAACCGCGCCACAAACAGTTAGTTCCTCAGTTCCGGCCAGTGCTGCGGCCGTGGCTTGGAGTGACGAATTGCTGCTGCTCGATACGGCCATCGCGGAGTTGGAAGGTGGGACATCACCACCAAGTGCCATGGGTGAAGACGAATCTTCAGCAGACCGCGACTCGGATGGGCTAGACGCCCTCGAAGTGCATCTGTCAGCCTTGTCGTAACATCGCTTTTCTCCCGACTTCAAGACGACCATTTCGTCTTTCTGGGGGCTCAGCCGCACTCCCCCCTCCAGTGAAGTAGGGGGATGGGCACTGCTCCCGGCCGGGGAGCCGCTAGGGATGCCTAGCAGAATTGCCAGATTTTTCCAATTTTCCTGGCGACACTCTGCGGGCTAACGATATTGCGGGTAGGCGGAGCGCTGGACTCAGGTGGTCGAGCGCCCCTGCATCGTTGCAGGCCTTTTCATCCAGTACTCGTACGCAGTGCCGTACACGCTAACAGTACATTTCCCCCCTGAGAGAGCTCTAGTGAGGCATCAAATGAGGATGACATCTCTGGGCGCATTTTCTTTGAGAATGTGCCTGCTAACCGCCCTCGCGGTTGGCGTAATCTCCCATCCGGCTCAAGCAGCCGGCATTTGGGTAGGCGGGTCCGACAGCGATTGGAACAACGGCGACAATTGGGACACCGCACCCGCCCTGCCGACCGGCGATCTGACGATCAACGATACCGCCGGGCCAGGCGTATTTCCGGTGATCAGTTCCAATTCTTTGATCACGCCTGAAGACATCTATATCGGCAATGCAGCCACTGGACGAGTCGACCACACGGCCGGCCTGCTGAGCCAGACCACGCTGACCGGCGACATGGCCGACTGGGTGGTTGTCGGCCGCGACTCCGGTACCGGCACTTACAATCTGGCCGATACCGCTGGCGCAGGCGGCGCGTTCACCGGCTTTGCCCAGGGTAGTGGCAGTCTCGACGCCGGCAAGCTCTGGATCGGCGGTGCCCCCGTCGGCGGCGACGTCATTGGCACCGGAACGGGAACCGTGAACATGCACACCACGGGAACCGTGAATCTCACAGGGCAGGGGCCCTTTATGGACGACTGGCAGGCCGCGTTCCAGGTCGGACGCTCCACCACCAGCATGGGTACCCTCAACATCGACAGCGGCACCCTCAATAACCTCGACAGCGAATCCTGGATTGGCAAGTCGGGCACAGGCATTCTCAAGATCTCCAGCGGCACCTTGAATTCTGGCCGCTGGACCGTGTTCGGCCGCAACGACACCGCCCACGGCGAGTTGCACATGACCGGTGGCGAACTCCACGCTAACACGGTGAACGATGGCCACCTGATCTTCGCCGACGGTGGCGACACCACCGCTTATGCCAACATCTCTGGCAACAGCGTGGTGACCACCACCGGTGAGTTGTGGGTCGGACAGTTCGGCGATGCTACCTTCGAACAGTCCGGTGGCAGTGTCAGTTCGGAGAACTGGGCAGCCATTGCCCGCAGCGGCGGAAGCACTGCCATCTACACCATCTCCGGCGGACAACTGAATGGTGCCACTCGAACAGGCAACTTCGTGATTGCCGACAACCCCGACACGACCGGTACGCTTAACGTCTCTGGTGACGCCAGTGTGACCTCGGGCGGCGAATTCTTTGTCGGCGACGCCGGCACGGCGACCGTCAACCAATCTGGTGGTACCGTCTCGAGCAATCGCTGGTTCGCCATTGGTCGTGCTGGCCCGAACCTGGGCAAGTACAACCTCGACGGCGGCACCGTGAACGCGGTGCAGAACAGCGACGGAAACACCGTGGTCGGAGCGTTTGGCGGCAGCCAAGGCGAGTTGAACATCACCGCTGGCGATTTCAACACCAACAACGACTTCTGGCTGGCTGAGAACGGGACCGCGGTCGCCAATATCAGCGGTGGCGAACTCGACATCGAGGGATCGCTGCTCATCGCTCACGGTGGCGATGGAAACGGCACGCTCAACGTCTTGGGCAGCACGGCCGTGATCGACGTGGCTGGCAACTTCTTCTCCAACGAAGTCGGGCCAGGGGCAGTGCACTTCCAAGCCGACGCCAGTGGCATCAGCACCATTCTGGTGGGCAACGAAGTGAACATGGTCAACGGCAACGACATGCTGACCGTCGATCTCTCAGCCTACGCCGGCTCTGACGATCTGCTATTGATCGACGGACTGAGCAGCATGGGCGAGTTCTCCAACTTGGCCCAGGGAGCCCCCGTTCCCACCGGCAGCCTGACGGAATACACCATCGACTACAGTGTCGCTGGAGACGTGTGGCTGCGGGCCAACGTGATCCCCGAACCTGCCAGCTACCTGCTGCTCGGCGGAATGGGACTCGCGGTTGTGGCAATGCGTCGTCGGCTAGGTTAACGCAACCGAGACCGATAACTCGGTTTTATCATATCCGGCAGCAGCGAGTTGTTTCGCTGCTGCCGGTTTTTTTGCGCGCGAGAACTAACGCGGTGTGAAGTCCTCGTCGGCGGCGATGCCCAGGGCGAACTCGGCCAACAGGTCGGCACACGCGTCGAGGTCGTCCAGCGAGACCATTTCCACGGCGCTGTGCATGTAACGGTTCGGGATGCTCACCAAACCGGTGGCAACGCCACCGCGGGCGAGTTGCATGGCATTGGCGTCAGTGCCGGTGCCGCGGCCAATGGCGCCCCACTGCAGTTCGATCTTCGCCTTGTCGCCTGCGGCACGGAGGTGATCGACGACCACCGGATTCATGTTGGCTCCGCGGTAGACCACTGGTCCGCCGCCGAGTTTCACCTCGCCTTCCTGAAACTTTTCGATGGTCGGGCAATCGGTCGCGTGGGTTACGTCCACAGCAATGCCGACATGAGGATCGACACCGTAGGCGCTGGTCGTCGCGCCACGCAAGCCGATTTCCTCCTGCACCGTCGCGGCGACGTGCACACCGACATTCAGCCCGCCACGCTCCTTGGCGCGACGCCCCGCTTCGACGCAGACCCACAGGCCGGTCTTGTCGTCCATGCCAGGTGAGTTTGCGAGGTTGTTGCGCATCTCCTGGTAGCCGAGTTCCAGCGTAACCGGGTCGCCAATCGCCACGACCTCCTTCGCTTCGGCCTGGTCCTTTGCGCCGATGTCGAGCCACAGGTCTTTGGCCTTCACCACCTGTTTACGTTCTTCTTCATTGAGCAAGTGAATCGGCTTGCGAGCGATCACCGCTGGCACTGGGCCGTTGGCCGTATAGATCGTCATCCGCTGACCGATCAATTGCTGCGGATCCCAGCCGCCGATGGTGTTGGTGTAGATGAAGCCGTTCTCGTCGATAAAGGTCACCAACAAGCCGATCTGGTCGGCGTGGCCAGCGAACATCACCCGCAGTTCCGCACTCGGATTGCAACTGGCAATCACATTGCCGTGCAGGTCGGTGCGTACTTCGTCGGCAAATTTGCCGACGTACTCACGCACGATATCTTGCACGGGAACTTCGAATCCCGAGGGACTGGGGGTTTCGAGAATGTTAACCAAAAACTCTTTGGCAGCCTGATCCATGGGTAGCCTCGGGGGGAAGATTGCGATTCCGGAAAACGGTTGATTATCGCCAGTGGCAGGGAGATTACAACGGTTGGCCTACGCCTGACCAATTGGCTGGATGTCCATTTCTTCTACGTCCGGCCACTCTCCGAGTTCGATCAAATTGCCGTCGGGATCATGGATAAACAGTTGCCGGTAGCCATAGTCGGGAAGCCGTCGCTGGATAACCGGAACATCCTGCTCGGCCAGCAACTCGAGCGTGCGATCGATGTCCTCCACCCGAAACGCCAGATGGCTGCGGCGCGTATTGTCGCGGGTGGGGATGGGCTCGAAACGCTCGTCGTGAATCAAATGCAGCATCATCCCCAGGCCCTCGCTGTACAACCAGCTACCCGCGAAGCTGAAACCGGGGCGAGGCACTTCGTAGAAGCCCAGCACCTGGGTGTAGAACACAATGCTAGCAGCGACATCCGAGGCGTTCACCGCGGCGTGATTGAAGCGGGCGACGGGAATCGATTCGGGCATGGGGAAAATGGTCGTAATAGGTTAGGCATTCGCACTTCGGGGGACATTTCGTTCGATTGTAACGATTTTATCAACCGCCTGGCGAGCGTCGGCCGATAGAAACCACGAAGAACCCCTAAGCGGGCGCAGGTGCGTACGCGCGGGGATCGGACTACGAATCAACAGTAGGGAAAGGGGCCTCGCATGTCCGGCCGCCATCTATCGTTTGCAGTATTGCTGTGTTCTGCCGCTCTCATGTCCACCGGGTGCGCAGTTTTGTGTGGTGGCGGAC
The DNA here is from genome assembly GCF_965227375.1 of Aeoliella sp. NCBI lineage: Bacteria > Pseudomonadati > Planctomycetota > Planctomycetia > Pirellulales > Lacipirellulaceae > Aeoliella > Aeoliella sp. The sequence goes on along the minus strand of NZ_CBDDFX010000002.1, from coordinate 3,673,407 downwards.
CTTGTGTTGGCTGCGGCAACACTTGCTGTGCCGACTCGTGCGGTTCGTGCTGCGGCAGTCGATGTGGCAGCACCTACGCCTTCCAGAAGTACCAGGGCTGCGGCGACTGTGGTTGCAAGGAATTCTCGTTGCATCCCTGCGTCGGCCCCGACTGTTGTGGCTGTGGCTGCGAACCAAGCTGCGGTTGTGAGCCCGGTTGTGGTTGTGAACCCGCTTGCGGTTGCGAGCCGGCTTGTGGTTGCGAGCCTGCTTGTGGTTGCGAACCAGCCTGCGGCTGTGCGGATGGCTGCTGTGGCGGTGGCTGTTGTAACACCGCAGCGTGCGAACATTGCGGTGAAGGCTTGGTTCGCGCTTTGGGAAGAATCCGCCGCGCCATTTGTGGCCCAGGTTGCACCGGATGTGACGGCGAACTGTATTGGAGCGAGTGGCACAACGATCCGCCACGCTGCTGCGATCCGTGTGATCGCTGTGGCCAGTGGAACGGTCCTCCGGGATACAACTGCCCCAGCGGCGCCTGCCAACACTGCAACCCTGCTGGCGCGTACGCCGCGGGATCCAAGTCGCGGGCGCCTGCACCGGTAGCCAAACGGCCGGTGACCGAAGGGCCTCTGCTTCGCTAAACAGCGGCATCCTAACGCGAACGACCAGAGGGGGGAATCGTGGTTCGCATCGCAGCGATAGTCTTGCTACTGTGCGCGATCGTGCAGAACACCGGGTGTGCACGGCTGGCGGGATACACTTACGAGCGTGGCCCCTGCGTGATCGACCCGCGGGGCGTGCCGGTGGAGCCCTGCGTGTATTGCGAACCAGTGGACCCCACCTGCTGCGACTCGAACGCGTGTGACCAGTGTCGCTGGGGACGAGAGACGTTCTTCGACTCGATGTACGCGCTGTTCTGCGAGTGCAACCTCTGTCCCAACAGCCATTGTTGCGACAACAATTGTCCTTAGCTAAGGATTCAGACCTGGAACAACCGCTTGGCGTTGGCCGTGGTGGCGGTGGCCAGTTCTTCCACGGGCAATTTGCGTACCTCCGCCAGGCAAGCGCAGGTGTGTACGACGTGTGCGGGTTCGTTGCGACGAACCTTGCGCATCGGTTCCGGTGAGAGATACGGCGCGTCGGTCTCGATTAACAGTCGATCCAATGGCACCGCGGCCGACACCACTCTTAACTCGTCCGACTTCTTGAAAGTCACCATGCCAGCGAAGCTGATGTGCATGCCCAACTCCACGCACTCGGCAGCCATTTCCTCCGAGCCAGTGAAGGAGTGCATTACGCCTTGCAGCGGCGCGCGCGCGGCTGCTTCGCGAAGCATCTTCAGGATGTCCTCCTCGCACTCTCGCATGTGAACGATGAACGGCAAGTTGGTTTCTTGCGAGAATCGAATGTGCCGATCGAAGTAATCCTGCTGCACGTCGAACGGGGCGAAGTCCCAGTAGCGATCGAGCCCTGTTTCGCCCAGTGCCACGACGCCCGGTTCGCTCGTCAGCTGTACGATCGTGTCCCAATCGCCGACTGCGGCCTCATGCACGTAGTTGGGTTGAATGCCGACCGCCGCATGCAGGCCGTCGTACTGCTGGGCGAGCTTCACGCACGCTGCGCTGGAGTCGGCAGTCACTCCCATGGCGATAATGTCGGCCACCCCGGCTGCTTGAGCCCGCGCAATTACCTGGTCTCGATCGGCGTCGAATTCTTCCTGGTCGAGATGGGCGTGGGTATCGAAGTACAAGATGCAGTCGGAGGCTGATGGAGAGATGGCCAGCGAGTTACGAGTTCGCGCAACACTCCTCGAGCGATTGCAAGTGCCCGCGAGCCATGCCGGTGGCTTCGTCGACTAGCGAGCGAATCGTTTGGTGGCAGGCAAGCGACTCGGACAACAGTTCAAGAGCCGCTAGGTCGCGCTTCTGATAGTCGATAGCCCGATCGAGCAGGTAGTCGAGCGCTAAATCGTGTAGGCCGGTAAACTCCATCGGAAACTCAGCACTCGGTGGTACATGCCCACTCCGCTCAAGTTGCCCGATGATCTTCTCAACCAGCAAATCCTGGTCGGCGACAATTTCGTCGAGTGTCGTGAGCACCTCTTGGTCATCGCCATGGCGGTACGGCCGCGCATGTCGCAGGTACTGCGGGAACGACCGCTGTGTGAGGGCGAGCAGCTCGTGCAGGGCAGCAATGGCGTCGACTTGCGGCATAGCGGGGGCGAAGTTCACGGCAACAGGGTTTCGGCGGCCGATTGGGCCAGGTTCGTAAGGCCGCTCGGAAACAGAAAGATGAGCAGCAGGGGCAGCGTGACCAGCACGGCGTAGGCCGTTGGCCAAGCGGTAAGTTGCAGCGGGCCTCGCGTGACAGGTTCGGGCATCAAGCACATCACCCGTACCACACGCCAGTAGTAAACCAAAGAGATCACCGTGTTGAGGCCGGCGATCACCAATAGAGCAATTGTCATCGGAGTTCCAGCCTCGGCGAGCACCGCGAATGCGGCAAACTTGCCCAGGAATCCGGCCAACGGAGGAATGCCCAGCAGGCTGGCGAGCGTCAACACCATCAAGATGGTGAGCAACGGGGCTTCGCGGACCAATCCGGCGTAATCGTGAATCTCTTCGCTACCCATCGCTTGCTTGAGAAACGCGACAATGGCGAACGCGCTAAGGTTCATGAACAAGTAGACGCCGATGTAGATCAGCAGGCTCGCCACGGCCTGATCGGCGGCGCTGGCGGATTGCCCTGTGAGTAGCGCCATCGCAGCCACCGGCATCATCATGTAGCCCGCGTGCGCAATGGTGGAATAGGCCAGCATGCGTTTGATGTTCGACTGACCATAGGCAGCCAGGTTGCCGAACGTGCAAGTCACTGCGGCCACCACGGCGATGAGCGTCGCCAAATACGTGCGCACTGGGGTCAGGGGTGCTTCGGACCCGGCGGCAGCCACCGATTGCGTCGACACCGCGACGACCGGAGGTGATTCCACTATGGCCAACACATCGGGCCCCGCTTCGGCGACCGGCGAGCACATGGCCATGGTCACCCGCACCAACAGCGCCAGGGCAGCCGCCTTCGAAGCGACCGACAGGAACGCGGCCACTTCGGCGGTGCCTCCCTCAAACGCATCGGGGCACCAGAAGTGGAACGGCACGGCCGACAGCTTGAATGCCAGACCGACGCCGATCATCAAACCAGCCAGCACCAGGGCGGCGAGCACACCCAGATCTTGTCCTTCAGCGATCAGGCCGGGTAGATCAGCCATTGCGAGTTGATGGCCAATCGTCGGCAGATGGGCAGTTCCCGCAATACCAGCGAGCAAGCTGATTCCGTACAACATCACGCCCGCTGCGCCCGCTCCGTAGATCGCGTACTTGAGAGCGGCTTCGCCCGTGCGCCGACTATTTCGCACCGCCCCCACCAGTACGTAGGACGGCACGCTGGCCATCTCGATGCCCAGGAACACGGTCATCAGATGATTGGCCGCGGCCATGATGCACATGCCGAGCGTGGCTCCCAGCAGCAGCACGTACAGATCCTGCCCGTCATAACGCCGCGCCAAACCGGTGAGTTTACAAAGGACGATGAGCAACAGTACAAACAGCAGCAGCACCATGCGGAGAAACATGGTCAGGCCATCGTAGATCAGCATACCGGTGAAGAGTTCGGTGGGCTGCATCGTTGAGAGAGATCCAAATCCCTCGGCGGGTGCACATGTTCCCAGGGCGAAGATCGTTCCCACCACGGCGATGTAGAACGGATCGACCCAGTCCAGCCGACTGAACAACTTCACGAACAGCAGCAGTACGATGGTCGTACACAACACCAACTCCGGCCAGTAGAGCGGCAAGCTCACCGTGAGGGTGTCGGTAACCAGGTTTTCTACGAGATGCTGCACGTGGCGAGGTCGAGAATCAGAGTTTGGTGATGTTCGTGGCGCCGCTGCCGGCTTCAGCGACCTTTGGATCTACCGGCTCCGTTTCCGGTTCAAACTTCTGGGTCATCGGCGCCAAACGGTCGGCGGTCAAGCTTACCGAAGGTTCCATGTAGTCGAGGATGGCGCGCGGGTAGACTCCGAACAGGATGGCCAAGGCCAGTAGCGGAGTGGCGATCCATAGTTCGCGTCGCGTGATCGGGGTCAATGCTTCGCCGTGTGGTCCGTTGTAGGTGGTGCCCAGGTAGACCCGTTGTAACGTCCACAATATGTAAGCGGCCGTGAGGATCACCACCGCGGCGGCGATCACTGCCAGTACGATGCTGTACTTCCAGGTGGACAGCACGACAAAGAATTCGCCGATGAAACCACACAAGCCAGGCAGGCCCAGGCCGGCGAAGAAGATGCCGACCGCCAGGCCGCTATAAACCGGCATCCGCGCGAAGATGCCGCCGAACTGGTCGAGCTGGCGATGATGCACGCGCTCGTAGAGCACGCCGACCATAAAGAACATACCGGCCGAACTGATGCCGTGGGCGATCATCTGGTACATCGCGCCGTTCATGCCCATCTTCCAGTAGTCGGCGTTGTAGATGGGACTCGCGACGCTCCAGACACCTAAGCCCAGCACCACGTAACCCATGTGACTCACCGAGCTGTACGCCACCAAGCGTTTGAAATCGCTCTGCGCCAGCGCGGCGAACGCCCCGTACACCATACTCACCACGCCCAGTGTGCAAACGAGCCATGCCAGGTCGTAACCGGCCTCGGGGCAGATGGGATAGCAGATGCGGATGATGCCATAACCGCCCATTTTCAACAGCACGCCCGCCAGGATCATCGAGATCGGCGTGGGAGCCTCCACGTGAGCGTCGGGCAACCACGTATGCAGCGGTACGCTTGGCACCTTGATGATGAAGCCGATGAACAGCAGCAGGAACGCCCAATGTTCATAGGTCCAACCCCACAGCTTGGTCTTGAATTGGTCGGTCGACTGTCCAAGCTGCTGTAGCGCCAGGATGTTAAACGTGTGTTGCGGGCTGTCGGCGGCCAGAATCTGTTCGATGCGGGCTTCGGGGATCTTCAACTCCGCCAGCTTGTCGGCGCCCAGGGGACGCAGGTCGCTGGAGAAATAGAGCATCAGGATGGCGACCAGCATCAGCACGCTGCCAAACAGCGTAAACAGGAAGAACTTGATCGCAGCGTACTCGCGGCGCGGCCCGCCCCAGATGCCGATCAGGAAGTACATCGGCAGCAACATCACTTCCCAAAACACGTAGAACAGGAAGAAGTCGAGGGCGAGGAACACGCCGATCATGCCGGTCTCGAGTAGCAGCAGCAGTACGCAGTACGCTTTCACATGCTTGTCGATTGGCCAGCTTGCTCCCATGCCGAGCATGGTGATGAACGTGGTCAATACGATCAGCGGGAGGCTGATGCCATCGATGCCCATCAGATAGTCGACATGAAACGACGGGATCCAGTCGACCGAGAATAGGTGCTGCATCTCGGCTTGGCCGGCGTCGAACTCGATTCCGGGCCAGCCGACCAGCATGCCCATCGACAGCAGGAAGGTCACGATGGTCACGACCAGTGTGGCCTTTTTGATCGCTTCGGGGTTGTCCCGGGGCGCAAAGCAAGCAATCGCCACGGCCGCCACGGCGGGCAGGAACGTGAGCAGACTGAGAAAAACAACGGGGTTATCGAGGTTCATATCGAGTTGAGTTTTCTTTGTGGCGGACTAACCCGCTAATGCGTACTTCCAACACAGGCTCGCCGCGGCGAACAAGCCGAGCAGGCCAACCACAATAAACACGACGTACTGACGGAGGTTACCGGTTTGCAAACGATGGAGCGAGTTGCCGAACTCCCAAGTCCACCGTGCAAAACCGTTGATCGATCCATCCACCGCTTTGCGATCCACCACCAGATCGAGGGCACGGGCGACGAACGCCACACCGCGCGCCAGCGAGTTGACAATCGGGTCGATCACGTAGCGATCGATGCCAGCGAAAAACTTGCTCTTCCACAACGCCGGGCGGACCCACATCCAGTCGTACAGTTGGTCGAACCACCAGGCGTTGGCAAAAAGCCGGTGGATCGGCGAGAACGACTGCTGGATTTCCTCCGCTCGGAGCCACCGCCACACGTAGATGATGGCTGCCAGCAGCAGACCTCCCATGGCCATGGCGAACGCCGACCAGCCGGCGGGCATCGCGATTGTTGGCTCGTGGCTCAAGTGTTCGTCGGGCAGAGTGAGTTCTGGCAGCCACGTGCCAGTGGTCGTTTCCAAGGTGCCGGCGGGTCGGGCTTGCTCCAGCAAGCTGGTGACCGAGAGCTCCGAACCTGGAACGTGCCAACCGACGCCCACTGCGAACACCGAGAGCAGCACCAACACGCCGACCATCGATCGCGGCGATTCGTGGGCGTGATCGTAGCGCTCGGTGTTGGCTGGCATGCCGGTGAAGGTCATGAACCATAACCGGAACATGTAGCAAGCGGTCAGAAAGGCGCCGCCGAGAGGCAGCCACATCAGTAGCTGATAAACGGGCGACTCGTTCACTCGGGCGAAGCTCCACGCTTGCTCGATTATCGCGTCCTTCGAGAAATAGCCCGAAAGTCCGATTCCCAAAGCGGGCAGTCCTGCGCCGATGATCGCCAGGCAGCCGATCAGCATCGTGTAGGCGGTCCAAGGCATCTTGTGCCGTAGCCCGCCCATCTGCCGCATATCGTTGGTGTGCACTGCGTGAATTACCGAGCCGGAGCAGAGGAATAGCAGGCTCTTGAAGAACGCGTGCGTGATCAGGTGGAACAGCCCAGCCGCCCAACCGCCGAGACCGAGCGACAGCATCATGTAACCAAGTTGGCTGATCGTGGAGTAAGCGAGTACCCGCTTCATGTCGTACGCAGTGAGCGCAATCGTGGCCGCCAGCGCCAAAGTAATCGCACCGATGACCGCTACGACCAACAGCGCCTCGGGAACGAAAACCGGATAGCACCTACCGACCAGATAGACACCGGCGGCGACCATCGTTGCCGAGTGCACCAAGGCCGACACTGGGGTGGGGCCCTCCATGGCGTCGGGCAACCAAGTGTGCAGCGGGAATTGGGCACTCTTGCCGACGCAACCGCAGAACAGTCCCACTCCGGCCACGAACAGCAGCAAGTAATTGGTGTCGGCCGACTCGCTCCCCATGGCTTCCGCGTCGAGGTGGTAGTGGTGCTCGGCGCTTCGCAGTTGCGAAAACATGCCGGGCGTTTCGGAGTCGCCGAAGTCCAGCGTGCCGAGACACGACCACAGGGCCATCAAGCCAATCAGCATGCCGAAGTCGCCGACGCGGTTAACGATGAACGCCTTGTTGGCCGCGTAACTGGCGCTGGGGCGCTCGAAGTAGAAGCCGATTAGGAAGTACGAGCAGATGCCCACAAGCTCCCAGAACATGAACACCATCGCCAGGTTGCCAGCCAGCACCAGGCCCAACATGCTGAACGAGAACAGCGACAGGTATTGGTAAAACCGGTGGTACCTGCCTGGGCGGTGGTAGTAGTTGCCGTCGGGCGTGGCCACCTCGCGGTCGACCATGTCGTCCAACTCTTCGTGCATGTACCCCATGGAGTACACATGCACGCAGGTGCTGATCAATGTGACCAGCGCGAACATCGAGATGGTCAACGCGTCGATGTAGTAGCCGATCGATAGCCGCAGCTCACCAAACTTAGCCAATGTATAGTATACACCGGAGTAACTGGTGGGCGCGGCGGAGTGGTGGTGGTCGGACGCCGTATGGTGGGCGCCGGCCACTTCGTGAGCAGCATCGGGCGCGGACGTATGACTCAGCCAAATGATCAGCGCGACGAAAGCCAGCAAGCAGCTAGTGCCCATCGCCAGTGTGGCGAGCCAACCGGCGAAGCGCTGCGCGCCGTAACTGGCGCGGCTTCCGGCCATTTGCGGCAGCGAGTACCCGATCCACACAACCGCGAACGCCGCCAGTGGCAACAGCCAGGCGATGGCGAGCAGTGTCGGTAGTGTGGTGGCGGGATTCATGAGGTTCGCAGCGCGGTGCTATCCTTTGAGCTGGTTGGCGCGGTCGACGTCGATGGAGCCGAAGTTGTTGTAGAAGTTCAGGGCAATGGCCAGGGCCACGGCAGCCTCGGCCGCCGCCAGCACGATGACAAACATGGCCATCAACTGACCGTCGAGCATCAACTGGCCACCCAGCAGCGTGGTGCTTTCGCCACGCAAGTAGGGACTGCCGAGCGCCACGAGGTTGACGTTCGCGCCGTTGAGCACCAACTCAATGCCCATCAGCACGCCCAGTGCGTTTCGCTTAGTCGCCATGCAAACGACACCACACACGAACAACACCGCCCCGACCACCATGTAGTGGGCGACGCCGATTGGTTCGGTGAGCAGGTTGGCGAGGATGAGCATTGGTTAAACGCTTTCTGTGTGGTGGCGGCGTGCGCGGGCCAGGTAAGCCGCTCCGATGAGCACCACCAACAGATGGACGGAAACAATAATGAACGGAAACAGATAGCCCGACATGCCGCGACGGAGCGCTGGGTTGGGCTGCTCGAGCTGGTCGACGCGATAGCCTTCCAGGGCCATGCCGATGGGCGTGGCGGTGAGGACGGGCGTGTTCTCGGCGACGCTCGGTTGATTGGTCGTTTCCCACATGGGAACGTTCATCGCAGTGAACACCAACACAAACAGTAGCGCCCCGCCGAGCATCAGCGCCGTCAGTAGCTCGCCGCTAGAAGTTCGCATCGAGACGAATTGCGACTGGGCGGTCAGCATCACCCCGAACACCAATAGCACGAGCGTGCCGCCGACGTAGATCATCAGTTGCATCGCGCCAACAAAGTCCGCGCCAGCCAGGAAGAACAGTCCCGCGGTGGCCGCTAGCGACAGCACCAGGTAGAACGCCATGCGTACGATGTTGCTACTCAGCACCACCGCCACCGCGAACACGCCAGCGAAAGCGCTGCACAGCAGGAACAGGAAGTTCGCCCAGATCATGGCCGGTCCCCCTGCGCGATGGCGCCTTGCTCGATGGCTTGCACGTTGAGCGAATTGTCGGGGAGTTGCTCGGTCAGCCGGCGATTCACCGCGGGCGATTGCAGCAGGCCGAGGAACACCCGGTCGGGCATCGCTGTGTGCCAGATCGCCGCGCCGACGAACATCACCGCGGCCAGCGGAGTGCAGTATTTCAGGCACGTGGTCATCACCTGGTCGATCCGTAGCCGTGGCAGCGTCCACCGCACCCAGATCATCACCGTGACCAGCAGGAAGCCCTTGGCAATCACATTGATCATGCCCAGCAGGTTGCCGATGTAGCCCGGCACATCGCCATTCTCCCAGGTAAGACCCAGCAGACTGGCGATGGGAATCGGACCGTTCCAACCACCGAGGAACAGGATCGCCGCCAGCATGCTCACGGCCAGCATCGAGCCGTACTCGGCCATGAAGAAGAAACTCCACCGCAGTCCCGAGTACTCGGTGTGGAAGCCGGCCACCAGTTCGCTCTCGGCCTCGGCCAAGTCGAATGGAGCGCGGTTCACGCTGGCGGTGCCGCAGGTGAAGTACACCCAGAACACCAGGAACGTGAACGGGTCGTTGAATAAGTACCAATTGGTGAACCAACCTTGCTGTTTATCTCCGATGAAAACCAAATCCATCGAGCCGGCCAGCATCACCGGCACCACCACGCACAGACCCATCGGCACTTCGTAGCTTACGACCTGGGCCGCTTCGCGCATCGCGCCGAACAGCGACCACTTGGAGGCCGACGCGTACCCTGCCAGGATGACGCCGAACACTTCGAGGCCCATCACCGCGAGCACGAAGAACACCGCGATGTTCATATGCTGGGCGACGAAGGGGAAATCGCGACCCGCGAACGGCAACGCGATGAAGGCCGCCAGCGAAGCGCAAAAGCTCACGTAGGGCGCGATGCGGAACAGCATCTTATCGGCGTCGCCCGGCACCAGGTCTTCCTTGGTGAGCAGCTTCATCCCGTCGGCCAAGGTCTGCAGCCAACCGAATTTACCGCCCACACGGGTAGGGCCAAGTCGATCCTGAATGCGGCCCGAGACTTTACGCTCCAGCCAAATGAAGATGAGAGCCGCATTGGCTACCAAGCCAAGCAGGAGGCTGACGTAGATCAGAGCGGCGACGACATATCCCACCGATGAGCCGGCTGGGATTGAACCTCCCACCCAGCTGAATAACCAGTCGAGACCTTTGTTGAGCAGCTCAGCCACGTTGCTTTCCGTGCACCGAAGAGGTTACCTCTGGAGCCTTATGTTTGCAGTGAATATCGCACACGTCCCGACAAGTGTCGAGGGATTGCCGCGCGCCGCAGGGCCACTGGTTAATGTGGACCTTAACGGTCGATTTCGCCCATCACCAAGTCGAGCGAACCAACGATCGCTGGCACGTCCGCGATCAAACAGCCTTGGCACAAGTCGGGCACGACCGACAGGTTGGCGAAGCAACTGCTTCGCGCGCGTGCTCGCCACGGGATGGCCGAACCATCGCTTACCATGCCAAAGCCCATCTGACCGCGTGGGCACTCAGTTTCCAAATACGTTTCGCCCGCTGGTAGTTTCTGTGTGAGCTTGATCGGCTGGCCGAAGTCGCCTTCGGCAGTGCGGTACTTTTCGATTCCTTGCCGCACGAGGCTCACCGCCTGCAACACTTCGAGCATGCGGACGTAGAAGCGGTGCCAACAGTCGCCGAGCACGGCCTCGGTGGGAATGTCCGGGGCGGCGTAGACCGACGGGTAGTGACCGCCGGCTTGGCAAACGACCTCCCAGTCGTATCCTTCGTACATCGATGTGTAGATCGGCTCTCCGTCGCGGCGGAGGTCCCAGTTGATGCCGCTGCCTCGCAGCACGGGACCGCTGCAACCAAAGTCGATGGCCATCTCGCCGGACATCACTCCGATGTTGGCGGTCCGTTTAATGAAGATCGCGTTGGTGGTGAGCAGCGTGTGGTACTCGGCAATGACCGGTACGAACTGATCGAGAAACGCCAGGCACTTGTCGATCCAGCCGGGTGGGAAGTCGGCCGTGGCGCCGCCCACGGTCAGGTAGCTGTAGGTGAGCCGAGCCCCGCAGACTTCTTCGAACAAGTCGAGGATCTTCTCCCGTTCGCGAAATGCGTACAGGAACGGACTGAACGTGCCTAGATCGAGACCGTAGGCGCCCATGCCGACTAGGTGGCTGGCGATTCGGCCCATCTCCGCGATGATCACTCGCAGGTGACGTCCCTTCTCGGGGACCTCCAAGTCCATGAGCTTTTCGACCGTGAGGGCCCAGCCGAGATTCATGTTCATCCCGGCCAGGTAGTCCATGCGGTCGGTGTACGGAATGTACTGCCGGGGCGTGAGGTTCTCGCCGATCTTTTCCGCACAGCGATGCAGGTAGCCGATGTGCGGCATCACTTCGCTGACCACCTCGCCATCGGTCCGCAGCACGAGCCGCAGCACGCCATGGGTGCTGGGATGCTGTGGTCCCATATTGACCAGCATCTCATCGGTGCGAACGTCGAGTTCGATGACGTTAGTGGCGGCGGAAGGCATGGGATAACAACTCGGGTTTCTTCAACAGGACTATTCTTCGGGACCGCTTTAACGTCCTCGAATGCCGTGATACTCCAGCGGCATCTCGTAGTCTTTCCGCAGCGGATGCCCCTGCCAGTCTTCGGGGCATAAGATGCGACGGAGGTCTGCGTGGCCGGTGAACTCGACGCCCACCAGGTCGTACACTTCGCGCTCGTGCCAATCGGCGGTGCTCCACACACTGCTCACACTTGGCACTTGCGGCAACAGCTCGGCCGCTTCGTCGCTCCACCGCGGCAGCATGAGCTTGACAACTAATCGATGGCGATGCGCGATGCTCGTTAGGTGATACACCAGTTCGAGGTGCGGCTCCCACTTCGCCTTGGCGGCCTTTTTGGGGTCGGTATGAAAGTAGTCGATGCCCGTGATGCAGTTCAGGTAGTCGAACGACAACTCGGGGTCGCTCTTGAGGTACTTGGCTACTTCGAGCCAGCGGGACGGGGTTACTTCGACCCAGGGATCGAGTGTCTCGGTCTCGCTGTGGACGACATCCTCGCGGAACGCATCACGAAGTCGTTGGTCAATGCTGTCGAAGTTCATGGTGGAAGGATCGTTAGGCGGAGCGGCGGACAGCGGTTGCCTCGTCGGCGGAAACCGGAGAAGCGGAAGATTTCTTGGGCGAGACAGCGCGCACCCAGTCGAGGTCGCCTCGCTTCCAGACATAGGCGAAGCCGACCAGCAGCACGGCAAAGAACACTCCGATGTCGGCTAGTGACGTCCAGGCGATTTTCCTCGCTATGCCCTGCGTGGCGACTTTCGTTCGCTCGCGAGGGTCGTTGGAGATCCCCAGTTCCGCGGCCCTTTCGTCGGACAGGTTGGGGTTCTCAAGTCGATCGACGCCAAGTTCGCGAAACTTGTGGCGAGCGAACGCCGATAGCTGTTCGGGCGGAGCGTCGAAGTCGGCTTCGTCGGCCGCCACGATCACGGCGCTGGGCGCAGTCAACTCGGTGGCCTTGCCGAACACGGTTGCCCACGGAAAGAAGAACGCCACTTCGACGTCAAAGATGATGAACAACAGCGCGACGACGTAGAACCTCAGATCGAACTGCACAAAGCTCGAACCGATGGTCGGCTCGCCACACTCATAGATCTCCAACTTCTCCGGGTTTGGCTTTCGCGGACGCACCAAGTAACCCACCAGCAGGTTGACCAGCAGGAACCCACCTCCCACCAAGACGAACAAGGCAAGGTAGGCAACGATGGTGGTTGGGCTGGACATCGATACGTTCAAGTGCGCGATGGAAAACTACGCGGGTTGGTTGGGTCCGCCGTGGACAGGTTGAGTGACTTGTTTCGACTGGTGAACGGCCGTTGGGTTGAGCGTGGCGCGACCCCACGCCACATCGAGCGGCAAACGCGAAAAGTCGACCAGGCAGCCGTCGCGTGTGTAGCAACTCAGGTCATGCGTGGCGCCCATGAAGATGCAATCCACAGGGCAAGGCTCGACGCAAAGCGCGCAGAACATGCACTTGCTGTAGTCGATGGTGAATCCGGTGACCTTAAATCCTTTGCCACCCTCGACACGATCTTTGCCGATGTAGATGCAATCGACCGGACAAGCTTTCGCGCATTGATCGCAAGCGATGCACGTGGTGAGGTCGAAACGGTGGAAGCCGCGATAGCGGGCGGCCACCGGAACTGGCAATTCCGGGTATTCGAACAGCTCGGTGAAGGCCTTCCGCTCGGGGCGATAAGTGCGGAGCCAGACACTGGCCGTGACCCACATTCCGTGAGCGACGGTCGAGACGGCTTCGACGATGTTGCCTAACCAGGGCCAGAACTGTTTAACGCGTGCGACCATGTGCTGCCCGTGCTGCTTCCTTGTTGGGGCGATTATAGCGCAGCGCGCCGCGTTCCCAATAGCCCCGCCGCTAGCAGTCGGCCAACGACGAGGTGGCCATAGGTGCAACATTCGATTCGGCGGGACCGAAGGGCGGAATGTCGGGTAACTCCTGGAAAAGTGTTAAGAAAGGCAATCTGCAATGCGGTTTTCCGCGTCTTTTGGCCGCGGCAAGTGGCCAGAATCGGTGAAATCGCCAAAACCTCCATGCAAAATACAAGCCAAACTGTAACTGCTCGCTTGACTCCTATGGAATGGCTCGTAGAGTGGAGATAGGAAACTTGCCGTCAAGGGGGGTGTCCGTGCGCTTCCCCGACATGGCGCAGACCAGAGCGTCGGAGAGGTGGCCACGCGCGACCCCGGCCACCAGATTGAAGGAATCAGGACCATGTTAGTGCTCTCGCGTAAAAAGAACGAGAGTATCGTCATTAACGATGACATCACCATCGTGGTGGTGGAGATTCGTGGTGACAAGGTACGCTTGGGCGTAGAAGCCCCGAAGGAAGTCCCCGTTCATCGCAACGAGGTGTACGAAGCAATTCGTCGCCACCAAGAAGAGCAACCCTCGCCTGCCAATGACTCGGCGGCTACCGAGTGATTTGGCTGCGTGGGTTCCGTTGTTTCTACCGGATTTCTTTCTTCCGGCGTGTAATTTCGTTGCTTCGATTGGCACGCTTTACCGACCTTGGGTTGACGATCTAACGTCAGCCTTCTATACCAAGGTGCTGTCGTTTTCGGCGACAAACGAGTTGTCGTTGCCGAATCGCTTTAGGCGAACCTGAAAAGTGTTCGCCCCGTCTCATTCAGTTGGGATTTTTCCTAGGGCCCCGTCGTCTAGCGGTCTAGGACTCCGGCCTTTCACGCCGGCAACACGGGTTCGAGTCCCGTCGGGGTCACTTTCATCGAGCGGGCGTGCCGAGCACGCCCGCTTTTTTCGTGCGCTGGGTGTCCGCCGAACTTGGAAGTGGCTAGAGTGCAGTGAATCCACAGATAATCTGTGCCCATTGAATCAACCACGCACCGATGACCGAATACGACGCGCTGCTGCTGGTATCGTTCGGCGGCCCGGAAGGGCCCGACGACGTCATACCGTATCTAGAAAACGTGCTGCGGGGTAGGAATGTACCGCGCGAGCGCATGCTGGAAGTAGCCGAGCATTACCAGCACTTTGGCGGCGTGAGCCCCATCAACGAGCAGAATCGCCAGTTAAAGGCCGCCATCGAAGCCGAATTCGCAGATCACGACATGCACTTGCCGGTATATTGGGGAAACCGCAACTGGCACCCTTTCCTCGCCGACACGCTACGAGAGATGGCCGACGATGGAGTTCGCCGGGCGATGGCGCTGTTCACCAGCGCGTTCAGTTCTTACAGCGGCTGCCGGCAGTATCGTGAGGACATCGCTCGGGCGCAGGAGGAAGTAGGAGACGGTGCACCAGAAGTCAGCAAGCTGCGGGTGTTCTTCAACCATCCCGGCTTCATCGAGCCAATGGTCGAGCTCACCAACAAGGCCATGTCCTCGCTCGACGAACCGCGGCGGCAGCAGGCTACCGTTCTTTTCACCGCACACAGCATTCCGCTATCGATGGCGGAGAACTGCCGCTACGAGGTGCAACTCGCAGAGTGCTCGAAGTTGGTCGCGGAGCGTGCTGGAATAGCGAGTTGGCGTCTGGTTTATCAAAGCCGCAGTGGCCCACCTTCGCAGCCTTGGCTCGAGCCGGATGTGTGCGACGTGATTCAAGAGTTGCACGATACGAGCGAGGTGCGGGATGTCGTCATCGTGCCCATCGGCTTCGTGTCCGACCACATGGAGGTGCTGTTCGACCTCGACACCGAGGCTCGCGAGTTGTGCGATCAACTCGGCATCCAGTTAGTGCGGGTGCCAACGGTGGGCGTGCATCCTCGCTTTGTGTCGATGGTGCGAGAACTGGTCGTCGAGCGGATGGAGCAACACGCCGACCGCCCTGCGCTTGGCACACTGGGCCCCAGCCACGACGTTTGCCCAACCGACTGCTGCCTGTATACGCCCCGGCGACCTCCAGCGGCGGGGAAAGGCTAGATGTCCAACACCGATCGACGTCCCCTGGGCAATTCCGGTTTCGAGATTGCTCCCGTCGCGCTGGGTTGCTGGCCCATCGCTGGTGTCACCACGCTCGGCACCAACGATGCGGACAGTCTAGCGACCATTCGCGCTTGCTTCGATCTGGGCATCAATCACCTGGACACCGCCTACGTCTACGGTCCCAACGGCGAGAGCGAAATGCTCATTCGCAAGGCCATTGAAGGACGGCGAGACGAGATGGTGATCGCTACCAAGGGCGGTATCCATTTCGAGGGCGACAAGATGGCGGGCGACGCTCGGCCCGAGACGCTGCATCGCGAGTGCGAAGAGAGCCTCCGCCGGTTGGGTACCGACCGCGTGGAACTGTACTATCTGCACTCGCCGGACGAGGTGACGCCCATCGAGCAGTCGGCCGCGGCGATCCGAGAACTGATCGAGGCTGGCAAGGTTCGCTCGGCCGGCTTGTGCAATGCGTCGCTCGAGCAGATCCAGGCGTTTCACTCAGTTTGTCCGCTGGCCGCCGTACAACTGCCGTACAACATGCTGCAACGCGGCATCGAGCAAGAGACCATGCCATGGTGTGGCGAGCAGGGCGTAGCCGTGATGGTGTATTGGGTGCTGATGAAGGGCCTGCTGGCCGGCAAACTGCCGCGCGACTACCAGTTCGACCCGGCCGACTCGCGGCTGAAGTACCCCATGTATCAAGGCGACGAGTGGCAGCGGAACCAGGACCTGGTGGATCGACTGCGAGAGATTGCCGATTCGGCAGGGTGGAGCGTGCCCCAGCTGGTCACTGCGTGGACCCTGGCCCAAAGCGGGGTTACCGCCGCGCTGTGCGGCGCCAAACGGCCCGACCAGATTCGTGAGTCGGCCGCGGCGCTAGACGTAGAGCTCACCGGGGTGCAGCTTGCCGAAATCGACCAGGCGCTCGCCGAACGGGGCGAGGCGGTTAGCAACCGGAACTTCAAATAGTCGCTTGGGTAAGGTCGTTTTTCTCGCGGCAATGCTATTCAAACCCGTGACGCGGGGTTACTGTAGCGGCATATCCCCTTTACTCCGCGAGGTTCAAATCTCATGCCGCGAGTGCTGCTCACCGCCTACGGGCCCTATGACGACTGGTCGGCCAACGCCAGTTGGATGGTGCTGCAGGAGCTGACTCGTCATCTCCCCAGCGATGTGGATGTGGTGACGCGGCTGTATCCGGTCGAGTTCGCAGAGATGATCTCTCGGTTGGAGGAGGACCTCACCTCGGAGGTCGATGTTGCATTGCACCTGGGACAAGCGCCGGGCAATGCGCGGATTGATCTGGAAGCGGTGGCCATCAATTGCGGTCGTGAGCGGGATCAGCGTCCGGAGGAGGCCTGGCCGCTTGCGCCGGACGGCCCGATCGCATACGCCAGCGAGTTGCCGCTGGCCAAGTGGGCGCAGATGCTTCGCAAGGAGGGCATCCCTGCGGAGGTGTCGCACCACGCGGGCACCTATCTATGCAACGCCATTCTCTACATGTCGCAACACCTGTCGGCAGAACGCCAGCTGGGCGTGCAGTCGGCCTTCCTGCATCTGCCGCTCGATCCGTCGCAGGTGGTCGATCGAGCGGTGGCCACGGCGTCGCAGCCGCTGGAGTTAACCGCGCATGGCGTGCGGCTCATCCTGGACGACATTGCCGCCTGCGTGCCAACTCGGTAGGCTGGCGGGATGACCAAGTACGCCGTGATTCTGCCCGCCGCCGGCCGTAGCCAGCGGTTTGGCGACAATAACTACAAGAAGCCGTTTGCGCCGCTCGCCGACCGCGCGGTGTGGTTGCACACGGTCGATCGATTCACCAATCGCAGCGACGTGTGCCAGACGATTCTGGTGATCGCCGAAGAGGATCGCGAGTCGTTCAACACCAAGTTCGGTGCGAACCTGGCGTTCATGGGGATCGATGTGGCTATCGGTGGGGCCGAGCGTACCGACTCGGTCGCTGCTGGGTTGGAGAAAGTCTCCGAGCAGGCCGAGTTTGTGGCGATCCACGACGCCGCCCGGCCGTGCGTCGAGGATCGATCGATCGACGCGGTGTTCGCGGCCGCAGCCAAGTCTGGGGCGGCCATCCTGGCGACTCCGGTGGCGGCCACACTGAAACGGGCAACCGGCAAGCCTCCGACTATTGGCGAGACGGTCTCGCGCGAGTCGCTGTGGGCGGCTGGCACGCCGCAGGTGTTCCGCCGCGACTGGATTATCGACGCCTACGCCCGCCGAGGCAGCGAACCTGCCACCGACGATGCGCAACTTATAGAGCGGCTGGGCCACCCCGTGACCTTGGTGGAAGATTCGCCGCTGAACATCAAAATCACTCGGCGCCGCGACCTCCGCCTGGCCGAACAGATACTGAAAACCGCCCCGCCCAAGAAGCCCGATGGCGCGTCGCACCCGTTTGCGGACGACGATCTTTGGCGTTGAGCACTCCAGTCTAAACTCTAAAGACAGACCACATCCACATGACCCTGCTCAACGACCTGCGCTGGCGGAACCTCGTCCATCAAACGACGGACGATGAGAACCTCGATACCTGGCTGGAAGAGAAGCCTCGCGTGGTGTATGCGGGATTCGATCCCACGGCCGACAGTTTGCACGTGGGGAGTTTGCTGCCGCTGCTCCTGCTGCGGCGGTTCCAGAAGGCAGGTCACAAGCCGATCGCGCTGGTGGGCGGCGCGACGGGCATGATTGGCGATCCCAGCGGCAAGAGCGCCGAGCGGAATCTGCTGTCGCCCGAAGTGTTGGAAGCGAACGTCGCCGGCATTCGCGAGCAGATGCAACAGTTCCTCGACTTCGACTGCGGCAGCCAATCGGCCGAGCTGGTAAACAACCTCGATTGGATTCGCCGCTTCAGCTACATCGAGTTCCTGCGTGATGTGGGTAAAAACTTTCCCGTGAACGTGATGCTTGCCAAGGATTCGGTGAAGGGTCGCTTGGGTCGCGAGGATGCTGGCATCAGCTACACCGAATTCAGCTACATGCTGCTACAGGCGTACGACTTTGTGCATCTGAATCGTGAGTTTGGTTGTGAGTTGCAGGTCGGCGGCAGCGACCAATGGGGCAACATCACCGCCGGCATCGATCTAGGGCGGCGGATGCACTCGGTGCAGTTGCGCGGCATGACCTCGCCGCTGCTGCTCAAGCCCGATGGCACTAAGTGGGGCAAGACCGAGTCGGGCGCGGTTTGGCTGGCGGCCGATCGGACCAGCCCCTACCAGTTCTACCAGTACTGGATCAACGCAGCCGACGACGGCATCGGCAATTGCCTGCGGGTGCTGACGGAGCTGTCGCACGACGAGATTTCCGCGCTCGACGCCAGCCGGGAGTCGGAACCCGGCAAGAAGGAGAGTCAGCGGCGGTTGGCCGAAGAGCTCACCAAGTTGGTGCACGGGGCCGATGGGCTCACCGCCGCGTTGCGGGCGACCGACATTTTTTTCGGGGCGGAGATTGTCGATTTGAGCGACGCGGAGCTTGGGGCGATTTTTGCGGACGTGCCCAGCTGCGAGATGCCGAGGGCCGATCTGGCGGCAGGTATTCCGCTGTTGGACCTGATGTCGGCGACGCCGCTGGCCAAGAGCAAGGGCGAGGCGCGACGCACCATCCAGCAGGGCGGGGCGTATGTTAACAATCGCAGAGTGGAGGACGCGGCGGCTCAGGTAACCGAAGCCGACTTGGCCAGCGAGACCGTCATGGTGCTCCGCAGCGGAAAAAAGAAATATGCCCTGGTCCGGTTCGTGTAAGCCGTTACTCTCAAACGGGTTTGGCCGGTTGCTCCGCTGTCTTGCAGTATTTATAGTAGGTCGTTCCTGACGCTGGTGTTGCACCAGCCAAGGGGGGTGCCGCATTCTCGTCGGGTCGAACCCAACCCCGCTGGAGTGCGTACCCCATAGCGTCTAACTTCAGCTTTTTCACGCAGACCGGCCAGTGGCGAGGAATTCCGGATGGCGGACAACGTAGTCGTCGAAACACGTGCCCTGTCGAAGGTTTACCGTGACTTCTGGGGCCGGCAAAAAGTTCGGGCCCTCAAGGCACTCGATCTGGAGATCTACCGCGGCGAGGTGTTTGGTCTCTTGGGACCCAACGGTTCCGGTAAGACCACGACCATCAAGTTGCTACTCGGTTTGCTCTTCCCAACCGAAGGCGAAGCCCTCGTACTCGGCAAGCCGGCGACTGATGTGGAGAAGAACGAGCGGATCGGTTACCTGCCGGAAGAGTCGTACCTGTATCGGTTCCTCAACGCCGAAGAGACACTCGACTTCTACGGCCGGTTGTTCGACATTCCGCCGGATGTTCGCCGCGAGCGTATCGACAAACTCATCAAGCAAGTCAAGCTCGACGCCGCCCGCAAGCGTCAGCTTCGCGAATACTCCAAGGGCATGACTCGTCGCATCGGTCTGGCGCAGGCGTTGATTAACGAGCCCGACCTCATCCTGCTCGACGAGCCGACCAGTGGCCTCGACCCGATCGGCACCCGTGAGATGAAGGACTGGATCCTGGAACTGCGCGACCAGGGCAAGACCGTCGTGATGTGCAGCCACTTGCTGGCCGATGTGCAGGACGTGTGCGATCGCATCGCCATCCTGCATCAAGGCGAGCTGAAGGAACTGGGCCGCGTTGAAGACCTGTTGAAGGTTGAGGACGTCACTCAGGTTTCGGCGCGTGGGCTCTCGGCAGAATGCCAGAACGAGATCCGCGATGTCATCGCCCGCCACAAAGGTGAGCTGCTCTCGATGGACAACCCCACGACGACACTCGAGGACTTGTTCCTCTCGATCGTTCGCGACAGTGAAGCTCGACCGGGCCGTCGCATCGTACGCGAGGACAATGCGAGCCTACCGGAGAGTTCCGGCGAGTCTAGCGAGTCCAGTGAATCCCCTTCGACCGCTAGTTAAGACGTTCATTCGTACCTCCTCTTCATCCAGTAGCCGACCTCCGATAGCCCCTCCCCATCCGCCATGATTCAGGAAGAGCCGTTACTGCCGTTTAAGCAATGGCTGCTGCAATTGGATGCAGAGCGTTGGGGAGCACTGCCACACTTCTTGTTGGTGATGGTCGTGTTGGGCGTGCTGAGCCTGGTGATCGGTTTGGTCATCGGCAGCATCCTCTACGGCCCGGTGAAGGCTGGCGAGAAGGTGTATCGCGTGGTGGCAAACGCCTTTGGCGAGTTGTTCCACATCTCTCCCCGCCGCATCTGGGCCATCGCCAAAGTGGCCATGCAGGAAGCGTTCCGTCGCCGCGTGTGGGTGGCGATTGCGGTGTTCGTGCTGCTGCTGTTGTTCGCTGGATGGTTCCTGAAAACCGACCGCGAACCGGCGAAGCTGTTCTTCAGCTTCGTGCTCACGGCCACTTCGTTCCTGGGGCTATTTATCGCGCTGTTGCTTGCGGTGTTTAGCCTGCCGAACGACTTCAAATCCAAGACCATCTATACGGTAGTCACCAAGCCAGTGCGCTCTGGCGATATCATCCTCGGACGCATTCTCGGCTTTACGGTTGTGGGCAGCGTGTTGCTGTTGCTCATGGGGGCGAGTAGTTACGTCTTTGTCTATCGCGCGCTGCAGCACACCCACACCATTGCCGCCCAGCGAGAGTTGCCGGAGCGGACCTCGACCAATAAGGGCCATTCGCACAAGTTGGAAGTGCGTGAAGACGGCCAAATCGTGGCAGTCTACGAGCATGGTCACGAGCATACCGTGGAGCAACAGGGCGATCAGTACGTCGTGTCTGGTGCGCAAGGTATGTTGCGCGCCCGGGAGCCCATGTACGGAGAGCTCAGCTTCTTGAATCGCCAAGGTGTGAAGGTCGAGCGTGGCGTGAGTGTCGGCAAGGAGTGGGGCTACCGTAGCTTTATCGAGGGCGGCACCCAGGCGGCAGCCGTTTGGACCTTCGAAGGCATCGACGAAGATACCCTGATCGATGAGAAGGACGAGGGAAGGTTTCTGCCCATCGAGATCGTCGTGCGCGTGTTCCGAACCTGGAAAGCCGACATCAACACGCCGGTGCAAGGAACCATTCAACTCAAGCGTCCCGGCAGCGAACTGAAGACTGCGCCCGAGTTCTTCTATGCCGACGACAACACCATCGACCTGAAGTACTTTCCTGAAGAACTCACCGATACCAACAACCAGCCGGTCAATCTGCTGGAGGACCTGGTAGACGACGAGGGCCGCTTGGAGGTGGTGGTGCAGTGTCTCGATCGCGCGCAGTATTTCGGTTTTGCGCGGGGCGACTGCTACATTCACCTCAGCGACGGCTCTCCGTTGTGGAACTTCGTGAAGGCTTACCTCAGCATCTGGGTGCAGATGGTGGTAGTGATCGCGATCGCGGTGACCGGCAGCACGGTCCTGAGTGGCCCCATCGCCATGCTCTTCACGGTTTCGTTCATCCTGTTAGGATTCCAGCGGGACTTCCTGATGGGAGTCGCGACCGGCGACGTGAAAGGCGGCGGTCCAATCGAGGCGTTGGTCCGCATCCCCACGCATATGAACCTGATATCCGATTTCAAGGATCAGCATTTTGGTATTACGCTGATGCGGTTCGCGGACGACTGTTTGCAAGGGTTGATGTACGTGCTCGCCAGCATCCTGCCCGATTTCAGTAGTCTGAGCACCGCCGACTACGTGGCCTACGGGTTCGACATTCCTAGCAACCTGGTCGCGCAGCAACTCATCACGGGATTGGGGTACGTTGTTGGTTTGGTGATTGTGGGGTACTTCCTCCTGCGTAATCGCGAGGTGGCGAAATGAACAAACAAAGTTCTTTCAATCGCAAAGTGGGCTACGCGGTCGCCCTCATTATCTTGCTCGCACCGATCGCCGTGTTGGGCTTGCCTGCGACGGTTACCAATCCCAACGGCGGCGACTATTCGCTAGCGAGGATGAAGGTCAAGCACCAACTCGCTCAGTCGAATTTGGGCGAGATCGACCCCGCCAGCGAAACCATGAAGCTCGCCACACTCGGACTTCGCGGCGTGGCGGTAAACTTGCTGTGGAACAAGGCGGACGAGTACAAAAAGAAGGAAGACTGGACCAACCTGACCGCCACGCTTGAGCAACTGGCCCGCCTGCAGCCCAACTTTATCACGTTCTGGAAATACCAGTCGTGGAATGTGAGCTACAACGTGTCGGTGCAGTTTGACGACTACCGCGACCGGTACTACTACGTTCGCGAGGGCATTGAGTTCCTCAAGCAGGGCGTGGATAAGAACAAAGAGAATCGCGACATTCCCCAACTGCTGTGGGAGTTGGGCTGGTTCATCGGCCAGAAAATCGGCCGCGCCGACGAGTACGTGCAATACCGCGAGCTGTTCAAGAACGACGATGAGTTCCACGGCGAGGACGTTCCCGAAGGGGCCGACGAACGCGATAACTGGCTGGTGGCGAAGATGGAATACCTGAACGGTATCTCGGCCGTTCGCGATCGCAACAAGAGCATTGGCAAGAAGAGCGAAAAAATCTTCTACTCATCGCCTGCCAAGTCGCAGATGAGTTACGCCGAGGCGATTGAAGAGGAAGGGCAGTTCGCCAAGGGGCAAGCGGCCTGGAGAGTTGCGGCCGACGAGTGGAAAGACTTTGGCGACCTGGAGATCGAGCACTCAACGGGGCGCGTGCTGCGTCTTGGCCATGAAGACGAGTTGGCCGAGTTGGTTGAGCAGCTCGAGCAGGAATTAGAGGACCTGGCGCCGGGTCTGCGCGAGAAGATGGTCCAAGAGAAGCGCGACGCACTATCCGACGAGCAGCGTGCTGCCTTGGATAAGCCCATCGAACAACGCAACAACGACGAGGCTCAACTTGCCTACGAAGCGGAGCAAACAATCGAAGTCTCCGACATGGAGTTCGTCGAAAGACTTGCCAAGGACAAGCCCGAGCTAAACAAGGAGGCTGGCATCCTCGCCCGCAAGTTGGTGGACGAGCGAACGAACCTCATTTACACCCGTCGATACAAGAACGACGCGAACTACGACTATTGGGCGCTCCGCGCCGAGTTCGAGCAGACCGATACTGCCGTCGAGGCACGACGCAAGATGTTCGAAGCCAAGCAGCAGTTCACTGAGCGCCAGGCGGACGATGAGGCGAAGCGGCTGTACGAAGAGGGCTTCCAGAAGTGGCGAGAAGTGCTCGACACCTACCCCGACCTGCTTGATCCCGATGGCGTGACGGGCGACGATATTCTGGTGTTCGTGGTCGACTATCGCAAAGTGCTCGACTCGCTGGGCGAAGAGATTCCCGACGACTTCGTGTTGTGGGACGTGATCGAGGACTTCGACTCCGAAGGCGAGTTCGAAGAGGAGATCCGCCGCCGGGCAGAAATGAAGGATCGCGAATCCGCCAACGACGATACGGAAGCTGCGGAGGAGACTCCCAGCGAGGAGCAGCCGGCCGAGGAAACCGAAGTAGAGCCCGCGGAGACCGAAACTCCCGAGGCGATGGAGGAAGCTGAATCGTCCAGCGATCAGCCCGCCGAACCGGAGTCGGAACCTGCCGCCGAACCCAAAGAACCTTCCAGCGAGAGCGAGTCGACCGCCGCCGAGCCCTCCAGCGATGAGCCCGCCGAAGCGGCCAATCCTAACTGATTCTTGCCAATCGTCTCTCCATCCACCGCAGCGCCCCCCGTTGCGTCTAGTCCCTGCGGCGTTTAACGTTGTTAGGCATATCGGGGGAGCTGTTCGTTCTGGTTCGATGGGTAGCCAAGGATTGCTTTGATGCGAATCGTTGTGTTGGGAGCCGGAACGGTAGGCGAGTCCATTGCCGCCCTGTTGTGCCAGAACGGCCACGGGGTGACGGTCGTGGACCATGACGCCGACCACATCCGCCGGGTGAACGAGACACTCGACGTACGCGGCCTGTGCGGCTCGGCGTCGCAGTCCAGCGTGCTGTTCCAGGCGGGCGTTACCAGTTGCGACCTTTGTCTTTCGGTTACCGGCGACGACGAGGTGAACCTGGTCTCGGCCAGCATGGCCAAGGCGATGGGCGCACGCAGGACCGTCGCCCGTGTGTACGCCCCCGTGTTTCGCGATCTGAGCACGTTCGACTACCAGCGGCACTTTCGTATCGACCGCTTGATCAGCCTCGAACACCTTTCGGCGATGGAACTCGCCCGCGGCATTCGCCATCCAGGCTCGGTGGTGGTGGAAAATCTGGCCCGGGGCGAAATCGAAGTGCACGAGATGCTCGTCTCGCCCAAGTCGAAGAGCCTGGGCAAATCGATTCGCGAACTCGGCCTGCCAGGCGGGGTGCGAGTTGGTTCGATTGTCCGCGAAGGCGAAAGTCGCATCGCTTCGGCCGACGACGTCGTGGAAAGCGGCGATCGACTCACGGTGATCGGCTCGCGCAAGGAGGTCGACTCGGTCAAGAGCATGCTGTGCGGCGGCACCGGAAGCCGCCTGAGCGTGGTGATCGCCGGCGGTGGTGAAACGGGTTATCATCTCGCGCGTATTCTCGAGACGCAACGGTTTAATGTCTCGTTGTTCGATACTGACCGCGAGCGATGCGACCTGCTGGCCAGTCAGCTGCAGAACACCACCGTGGTGTTCACCGACGCCACGCGTCGCGCCAGTTTGGAAGAGGAGCGCGTTGGCGCCGCCGACGTGTTCGTCGCCTGCACGGGTGAAGATGAAAACAACATCATGGCTGCCGTCGAGGCCCGTGACATCGGCACCAAGACGGTCATGGCGCTGGTCAGCCGCCCCGACTACGCTCATGTGGTCGGTAAGCTGGGCATCGACCTGACGGTGAGTCCGCGGGAGGTGGTCGCCAAGCAGATTCTCGGCTATCTGAATAGCGGTCCGGTGATCTCCCGCACCTCGCTTGGCGAAGGCGGCATTTGCATTCTCGAGATCGAGGTCAACGAAGGCGCGCCCATCACCGAGCAAGTGCTGGCGAATACTAGCCTGCCGGAGCGCTGTCTGGTCGCGGCCGTGATTCGTAGCGAGTTTGCTTTCGTGCCAGGCGCGGACGATCGCCTGAAGCCGGGCGATACTGTTGTGGTGATGGTCGACGAAGACCATGCCGAGGCCGCGATTCGCATGTTTGGCAACGACTAACGAGCAGTTGCGATGAACTATCCACTCGTTGCCCGACTCCTCGGCGTGCTCTGCTGGCTGATGGGCATTACCATGCTGTTCAGTGTGCCTTGGGCGTTCCCCGCGATGGGCGTTGCGCCCGAATTCGAGCGTGCTGGATGCTTCGCGCTGCTGGCGTCGATGGTCGTTTGCTTTGCAACCGGCGCGCTCCTCAGGTGGCTCGGACGCGATGCCAAGATGCACTTGTTTCGCAAGGAAGCGATGGCTGTGGTCGGGCTTAGTTGGGTGCTCGCTACGGTGCTCGGCGCGCTGCCGTTCTGGCTCAGTGGTACGTGCCGCGAGCACCTGCCGGAAGACCGCAGCAAAGGCGTGCCCATGAGCGTGTACGACTGCCTGTTCGAGTCGCAGTCGGGTTTTAGCACGACCGGAGCCACGGTGATCACCGATCTGGAAGACACCAAGCTTGTGCCGCGGTCGATCCTGTTCTGGCGATCCAGCACGCACTTCTTGGGCGGTTTGGGCATCATCGTGTTGTTCGTCGCCGTGTTGGGGCAAGGCTCCGCGGGCAAGGCGCTCATGCGAGCCGAAATGCCCGGGCCCAGCAAGGAGGGCTCTCAGGAACGCATGCAGCACACCGCGTGGAATTTCGCTGCCATCTATGTCGCGTTGAATCTCATACTCACCGTGATATTGATGCTGGAAAGCGAGAAGATGGACCTCTTCAACGCGCTGTGCCATGCCTTCGGCACCATGGCGACGGGCGGCTTCAGCACCTACAACGACAGCGTGGCCGCGTTCGACAGCGCGCTGGTCGACTATACCATTATGGTGTTCATGATCATTGCCGGGATGAATTTCGCGCTCATCTATCTGGTTCTCATCGGTCGTTGGCAGGCGATGTGGAAGGACATCGAATGGCGTGCCTACTTGGGCGGGATGGCGTTGGTGACTTTCGCCATCATGGCCATGTCTCTTGGCACGTACCACGAGTTCGACCCGAACGACAAAATTCCGTGGCTGAGAGAGATCGGCATCGCTTTCCGTTACGTGTCGTTCCAGGTGGTCTCCATCATGACCACCACTGGCTATGGCACGCACAACTTCGACAACTGGCATCAGTTGGCCAGGGCGCTGCTGTTCTTGTTGATGTTCGTGGGCGGCTGCGCCGGCAGCACGGGCGGTGGGATCAAGGTCATTCGGCACGTGCTGTTCGTCAAGATTCTCGGCATGGAAATCGAGCGCTCCTACCACCCGTCGGTCGTTCGACCGCTAAAGCTCGGCGACAACGTGACAACCGATCCCGAACTGCGAAACCAGATTCTGCTGTACTTCGGTTTGGTGGCATTTATCTTCATGCTCAGTTGGATCACGCTGGTAGCCATCGAGCCAGAGCACACCTGGACCGAAGTCGGCCAACCGGTCGAGAACAAGCTGATCGACTGCGCGAGCGCCGTGACCGCAACGATGAACAACATCGGCCCCGGCCTTGGCACGGTGGGCGCCAAGCAAAACTACGCCAACTTCGAACCGCTTTCCAAGCTGCTGTTCATCTTCTTGATGATGCTCGGCCGTCTGGAACTGTTCGCCGTACTGGCCCTGCTTCTACCTGGGTTCTGGCGCAGCCATTAGCTGGAGCTGCGCGCGCCGTAGCTATCCACTGCGCGATTTCAGCAGCGATTTTCCAACAAGGTCACGCGACTGCAAAACCTCTTTGGTACAATCACCGTGTAGCGGGGGTAAGTGGTTCGCTTCGGTTCCCGCACGGTCTGTTCTGTATCTCGAGGTCAGCGATGAATCTCCAAGTGACGCGGCGGTTGGCATGTTTGGCGATTTTCTTGGGCCTGGCGGTTCCACAGGTCGTGGTCGCTCAGACGCAGCCTCCTTTGCCGGTCGTCACAGAGGTCGATTGGCAACCGCTCGGCGCGCAGGTGCGGCGGTTGATTCAAGCGCGCGAGTACGTCGGCGATCCGCTGCCCGAAGAAATCGTCGCCGGGCTGCGCGAAGCGGCGCGACTGGAGCCCTCCGAAGCGGTGGCTCGCGTGCAGCAGTTGCTCGATCCGCTGGTGTTGCTCGACGTACACATCAATCCCGAGTCGCGCGTCAAAGTGCATGCGGGGCCGGCTGAGAAGATGCTCACGCAGAACGGCTGGCGAGTGTTCCTGGTGAAGGTTCACAACAAGGCGGGCGTCACTGCCAAGTTGCAGTGCACCAGCCCGAACGCGGCGTCGCTGCACAACTCGCCGGAGAGCGAGGTGATCGATCGTTGGCTCGATCTGGTGATGCTGGACGGCCAGCCGCTCACGCCGACGCTCACCGGGCTGGAACTCGAGTACCGGTTGATCTCGCTCTACTCGCGCGACGCCGGCAAGCGGGACGCAAAGTTTGCCATGGACGTCGGGCAGGGGACGCAAGACCTGGGATTCCGCAATGAAGTCGACATGGTGTTCGACTGTCAGCCGGCCAATTCGCTCACGCTGCACGTGGTGGACGAGAACGGCGTGCCGACCACAGGGTGCTTTGAGATTCGAGACTCACTGGGACGGGTTTATCCATCGCAATCCAAACGGCTGGCTCCCGACTTCGCATTTCATCCACAGGTCTATCGCGGCGATGGCGAGAAGCTTAAGCTGCCCGCCGGAGAGTACCAGGTACGGTTCTGGCGAGGGCCGGAGTCGATCCCCGAAGCGCGCACCGTGACCATCGGCGACGCGGACGCCGAGGCGAGCTTTCAGGTGAAGCGTTGGATCGATCCGTCGCTGTCGGGTTGGTGGTCGGGCGATCATCACATTCACGCCGCCGGCTGCGCCCACTACGCGCGGCCCACCCAAGGCGTGCACGCACCCGACATGATGCGGCACTGCTTGGGCGAAGACCTGAAAGTGGGCTGTAACCTGACTTGGGGACCCTGCTTCGATTACCAGAAGCAGTTCTTCACCGGTCAGATCGACGAAGTCTCGAAGCCGCCGTACTTGTTGCGTTACGACGTGGAAGTGAGCGGCTTTGGTTCGCATCAATCGGGTCACCTCTGCCTGTTGCGATTGAAAGAGCAAATTCCTCAAGGCGGCGACTCCACCCATCACTGGCCCACGCTCTGCTTGAACACGCTGAAGTGGGCCAAACAGCAGGGGGCGGTCGTGGGACCTGCGCACACGGGTTGGGGGCTGCAAATCTCCGACGACCAGTTGCCCAGCAACGAGGTGCCACCCTATGACGGGATTGGGGCGAACGAGTTCATCGTGGATGTTACGCACGAAGTGCCGGGGCCGGACGAAGCGCTGGTGCCAGCGGTCGACTTCCTATCCATGGTAGATACGCCGTATGTGTGGGAGTTGAATATTTGGTACCACGTGCTGAATTGCGGCTTCCGCACACGCATCAGCGGCGAGACCGACTTTCCCTGCATCTACGGCGAACGCGTTGGCCTCGGGCGGTCGTACGTCAAGCTCGCTGGCGATCTCTCGTTCGACGCCTGGTGCGAAGGCCTTCGCCAGGGCGCCAACTACGTGGGCGATGGCCGCAGCCACTTGATGGACTTTTCGGTCACCGATGGCGATGGAAACCGGGTGACCATGGGGCAGAACGGGAGCGAGTTGTCACTCGACGATGCCCAACAGGTGACGGTCACCGCCACGGCCACCGCTTACCTACCGGAGGAGCCCGACGCTGAGCTCGCCAACCTGCACTACACGCAGAAGCCGTATTGGCATATCGAGCGGGCGCGAATCGACACAAGCCGCACCGTGCCGGTAGAGCTGATCGTCAACGGCGAGCCCGTCGCCCGCCAAGAGATCGTCGCCGACGGCTCGCCTCACGAAGTGAAATTCGTCGTGGCGATCGACCGCAGCAGTTGGATTGCGCTACGCATTTTACCTTCTTCGCATACCAACCCGGTGTTTGTGCTGGTGGACGACCAACCGATCCGCGCCTCGCGAGCCAGCGCCCAATGGTGCCTGGATTCAGTGGCCCGCTGCCGTGCGTCGAAGCGGCGCTTCATCGCACCGGATGAAGTGGAGGACTTCGAGCACGCCTACGGCCACGCGGAGCGTACGTACTCGCGCATTCTGGAAGAAAGCAAAGAGTAGATGATAGAATGGCGTTGGCCCCAAATCGGGATATCCACCGCCCATGTCCGACGAGCACCTACCCAACACAGCCAACGCGCTGCCGCATGCCACGCAGCAGGCGGAGTCTACTCCAGCGCAAAACGGTCAAGTTCTGGGCTTGCGGCTATTTTGCTTATTTCACTGCCTGTCGGGTTGGCTAGCGGCGGGTTTGTCGTGGCTTGAAGTGGAGTCGATCGTCGGGACACTTCCGGTGATCGTAATTCTCGGACTCATCGTGACTTGGCTAGCCATGCGGCGTACTTCTTGGCTGCTGCTTTGCTATGGGTTGTCGGGTCTGTGCAGTGTGGCCATCGTGGCACTGGTCATTGCTGCATTCAACTTGGGGCCTTCCGAGGCGGTTCCAACAGTGCCGAACTTGCTTACCGTTTGTGCGTTGATGATCACGGGGCTTTACGCGGCCGTAGCCTGGTCGGTCGCCAAGCGGCTGGACGACTACGTTGTAACCGGGCCACTGCTGAAGTTTCGAGTAACTACCCTGCTGCTGCTGGCCACGGTAGTGTGCGTGCTATCAGCGGTGGGGAAGTTCGTGTCTTGGCACGGAGAGATGTGGATATTCGCCTCTGGCGGACTCGTGCTTCTGGGGCTCTCGACCCTGTTTGCGACTTTGTTTGCTAGACGACTCCAGAATGCCAAAGCACGGCGAACACTCGGCGAGGTGGACCAACAAGCGGAGTAGGCGACTGCGCTTTATGGCAGTTGCTGCCACCTATTGCTCATTGACAGCCCGGCCCACGTGCTAGCGTCTTGCGGATCTCACGACATTCTGCTGAAAGCCGCTTGCCTTGGTGGTCGATAGAGGAGAGGAGGGATTGTCTTTTTTGCTTCGGCGGAACGAAGGATCGATATGGGCATGGACGCCACGCTTTTCTCTATCAATCGCCGCGTGTTCGCGACGCTAGCAGTGGCCTGCTGCACTGGCGCGCTGGCCGTGGCGGACGAAACACAGACCACGCCAGTCAAGGTGATTTCCTTTGGCGACCCCGACGCAGCGGATACCAATCCGCAGCGCCGCACCGCGGTGGTAACCGCCGTGGTGCTCTCGCCCGACGGGCAGCGTTTGGCGGCCGCGGGCGACGATCATGTGGTGCGGGTGTTCGATGTGCCGACCGCGTCGTTGAGCCATCAGTTGCACGGGCATAAGGATTGGATTCGCGGGCTCACCATGTCGTCGGACGGCAAGACGGTGGTTTCGGCCGCCGCCGACTGCTGCTGCACTTCGTGGGACTCCCAAACGGGCCAGAAGCTCAACACCACCACGCCGGGCGCAGGACCTTTGCGGACCGTGGTGTTTCATCCCAACGGTGTGCAGTTCGCCGCGGCGGGTTATCAGTGCTGTGCACAGGTATTCAACCTGTCGGGCGGTCACCAGTCGCTGCAATTGCAGTCGCCGCGCAACGACTACACCTGTTTGGCGTTCTCGCCCGATGGGTCGACGCTGGCGGTGGGAAGCGGTGATGGAACGCTGCGACTGTTCGACGCGGTGACCGGCCAACTACAGCATCAGATCGCAGCCGACACTCGCCGGCTTCGCGCGGTGGCGTTTACCAGCGATGGACAAAACGTGGCCTGTGGCGGCGATGGAGCGACGGTGAATGTGTTCAGCGCCACGGCCAGCACCTTGGTGGGACAGATCCCCACGCGGCCGGCAAAGGTGTTTTGCTTGAAGTACCTCAGCGACGATCAATTGGCCATCGGCGGAAGCGACAACCGAGTACAGATCTGGCACACCGGGGCTCCTTCGCTGGTGAAGATTTTGGAAGGGCACACCGGCACGATCACCTCGCTGGCGACCGACGCCTCGGGGCAGGTGCTCGCCAGTGGCAGCTTCGACACCACGATTCGCATCTGGAATCTGGCAAAGCCCAATAGCCCCAAGACGGCCGGCGCACCCGGCACGGCGACGAGGTAGACATTCGCACCGCCGCTCTCGTAGCAGCGATTCGACCAACGCATAACGCGCACCTGGCACCACGCCTGCAAGGAGGCATACCGTGGGACTTCTTCACCGCCTGTTCGGACCCAAGACGGCTCAAACTATTGTCGCCCCTCGCGCGAGCAGCATCGGTCGCTCGACGCCGGTGCGCGGGCACGTCGAGGTGCTCGAACCACGCCAACTACTGGCGGCCGATGGACTCGCGCCCGAGGTGCTGCTGGGCAGCGTGTACTTCGAGGAAGCAACCGGCGACGACAGCCAGCCCGACGTGATCGAAGTCACCTTCATGGGCGGAGCCGAAGGAACCACGCTGAATCGTCTGACTATCGATGGTGACAAGCGCCTCGATGGTTTGACCGATGGCGACATCTTCTTCGACACTGCCGATGGTGGTTACGGTGCGTTCAAGTCGGTGGGCCTCACGGTGCAAGAAGCCGATGGCTTCGTGATCGATAGCATCTCGGTTGCCGACGGCGGCACGCAAATCGTCTTCACCTTCAGCGGCTTCGACGCAGGCGAGTCGCTTAAGTTCTCGGTCGATGCCGATGAACTGCAGTTCGTCGATCCGGCGGGCGATAGCGTTAACTCGCTGGTCGAAGGTGCCGAGTTCGAGCGGAGCACGATGGTCGGTGAGTTCTCGGTAGTTGGTTTCGTCGATCTCACGCTTGAGGGAATCTACTGGGACGCATTCGACGGTCGCCGCCAGACGGCCGAGTCGGCCACGGGCCTCGAACTCGATCTGCCCGACGACATCTATTCCACGTCGCACGACTACACCGACCGCACCGCGGGCGCGGTGGCCCACGCCGCGCAAATTCCGCTGGCGACGCTCAGCGGCTGGGTGTACCACGATCGTTCGGACGATGGCACATTCGACCGCGACACCGAAGAGGGCATCGGCGGAGTGACACTCGAGTTGCTCGACGCCGCTGGCAACTCGACCGGCATCACCACAGTGACCTCCAGCGAACCCGGCCAGGCAGGCTACTACGAATTCCTCAACCTCGAAGCTGGCACGTACGGCGTGCGCGAGATTCAGCCTTCCGGTTGGCTCGACGGCAAGGACACCCCCGGCAGCCACGGCGGAACCGCGGCCGACGAATCGGCGGGCCGCGTCGACCGCATCACCGGTGCGGTACTGGCGTACGGCGACGACGGAGTGGAGTACAACTTCGGCGAACTGCTGGTGGGCTCGATCTCTGGTCGAGTGAGTGGTTCGCGCGACGAGGATTGCTACTTCGACGATCCGCAGATGCTGCTCAGCGGCGTGAAGATCGACTTGTTGGACGCCGATGGCAACGTGCTGGCCACCACGCTGACCGACGAGAACGGGGAGTACCGGTTCGACGACCTCACGCCGGGCGAGTACCAGATTCGCGAGCATCAGCCCGATGGCTACTACGACGGTGGCGAGCGCGTCGGTTCGGCGGGCGGCACCAAGTCGGACATTGGCGACGCCTACAGCCTGTTCTCCGAGATCCACCTCGGTTCGGGCGTCGACGCCACGGATTACTTTTTCTGCGAGCACATCGGCCCGTCTATTTCGGGTTGGGTGTACCACGATCGTTCCAACGATGGCTCGTTTGACCGCGGCACCGAGGAAGGCATCGGCAACGTGCTGATGGAGTTGCTCGACGCCAACGGCCAGTCGACCGGTCTGACCACCATCACTTCGGCGGAGGCGGGCAAAGTCGGCTACTACGAGTTCACGAACCTCGCCCCTGGCAAGTACGGCGTCCGCGAGTACCAACCCGTTGGTTGGCTCGACGGTATCGACACGCCGGGCACGCATGGCGGCACTGCGGCCAGCGAAGTTGCCGGCCCGGTTGATCGCATCACGGGCGCGATGCTGGCATTTGGCGACGTGGCCCAGGAGTACAACTTTGGCGAACTCTTGGCGGGCTCGATCGCTGGCCGCGTGACTGGTTCGACCGATGGCGATTGCCACTTCGACGATCCTGAACTGCTACTCGAAGGTGTGCAGATCGACTTGTTGGACGATCAAGGCCAGGTGATCGCGACGACCACCACCAACGCCGATGGCGAGTACGCGTTCACCAACCTGGTGCCCGGCGTGTACGAAGTGCACGAGCACCAGCCTGAAGGTTGGCTGAACGGCGGCCGCCGCGTCGGCACGTTAGGTGGCGAGCAGACCGGCACCGATTCGCTTTCCGAGATCATCGTCGGCTCCGATATGCACGGCGTGAACTACGACTTCTGCGAACACACGCCCGGCTCGATCGCTGGCTTCGTAATGGCCACCAGTGGTCCGGACTGCGACTTCGACAATCCCGAGATCCTGCTCGAAGGGGTGCAGATCGATCTGATGAACGCCAGCGGCACGGTGATCGCCACGACTTACACCGACGCGCAAGGTCGTTACCGCTTCGACGGACTCGACGCGGGTGAATACCGCGTGCGCGAGCACCAGCCCGACGGCTACCATGATGGCGAAGAGCGCGTCGGCACCGCTGGCGGCACGCGCATCGCGCCGGACGACATCGCCAACATTCAGCTTGGTCATAGCCAAGATGCAGTGAACTACGACTTCTGCGAGCACCTGGGCGTGACGCTGAGCGGCTGGGTGTATCACGACCGCTCGAACGACGGCGTTTTTGATCGCGACAGCGAAGATGGCATCGCACAGGTCACACTCAAGTTGCTCCACGGCGACGGCAATGACACTGGGCGTCGCGCGGTGACGAATGCTCAAGGCTACTACGAGTTCACCGACTTGGAGCCTGGCAAGTACACGGTGATGGAGATTCATCCCGAAGGCTGGCTCGACGGCATCGACACGCCGGGCAACCTGGGCGGCACCGCGCTGCCATCGCCACCGGGCGACATGATCAGCCAGATCATGATTGGCTTTGGCGAGTCGGGCGAGGAGTACAACTTCGGCGAGCTGCTGCCCGGCAGCATTCGTGGCCAGGTACACGTCGATCCCGACGGAGACTGCATCGCCGAAGAAGGCGATCCCGTGATTCCTGGCGTGCAGATCGACCTGTTGGACGAGCAGGGCAACGTGATCGCCACCACCTACACCGACGAGAATGGCGAGTACGCCTTCGAGAACTTGCGGCCCGGCAACTACACGGTGCACGAGCACCAGCCGATCGAGTACTTCAACGGCGGCTATCACCTTGGATCGGGCGGCGGGTCGTACTTTGGCATCGACACGATGGGCGACATCGAGATCGATTCCGACGAGCACCTGGTGGAGTACGACTTCTGCGAGATTCCGCCGGCCAAGCTCTCGGGTTACGTGTTCATCGATGGCGAGCCGATCCTCGTGATTGGCGAACTGCCCGACCTGGGGACCATCAAGGACGGCCTTCGCACGCCCGACGACCGCCCGCTTTCCGGAGTGGTGTTGGAACTGCGAAACGGAGCGACGGGCGACCCCATCTTCGGAGACGAAGCGCTCTCTGGGTACTACGGCGACGGCCCGATTCGCACGGTGACCGACGCCAACGGTTACTACGAGTTCGACGGGCTCTCCGCCGGCACCTACGCGGTGGTGGAGATTCATCCCGAAGGCCTGATCGACAGCATCGACACCGAAGGTTCGCTAGGCGGCCTGGTGGTCAACGCTGGAAGCCAACTGGGCGAACAAGCCATTCAGAAAACCATTGAGCAGCAACAAGCCATCGAGCAGATGCGCGAGCGGTTCGGCAACGACATCATCTTCCGCGTTCCGCTGCAACCAGGCGAGCACTCCATAGAGAACAACTTCAGCGAAGTCGACACGCGCACCATCTGGATCCCGCCCGAGACGCCGCCGCGCACACCGCCACCGGTGTTCTCGACCCCGACGACCCAAATATCGCCGTTTGTCTTCCCGCTGATCGCGCCGGAGCGGCCCGACCCGATTTTCTACGGCGGCGGGGATGAAGTGGGTTACACATGGCACTTGAGTCTGGTGAACGCCGGCTTCCCACGCTCCGTGCCTGCCGAAGGCCAGGCGCTGATGCACCTGACCTCGACGCAGATGTCGGCCACTTGGCAACAGGCCGAACTGAACCGGGCAGTGTGGACGCAGGAAGTTGCCGAGTACTACGCTGACGAAGAGAACTCGTCGCTGGCCATCTTTGGTCATCCGCGGGGCATTCCCGTGGTAGGCGACTGGGATGGTGATGGCATCGACGAAGTCGGCGTGTTCATCGACGGCAAGTGGTACCTCGATCTCAACGGCAACGGCCGCTGGGACTCGGGTGACATCATGGCCGAGCTAGGCACCTCCAGCGACTTTCCCACCACCGGCGACTGGGATGGCGATGGCAAGACCGACATTGCCATCTTCGGGCCCATTTGGGCCGGCGACCCGCGGGCGATCAAGTACGAACCGGGCTTGCCCGACGCCCAGAACGCTCACGGTCCGCTCGCGCCGAAGGAGAAGAACGTTCCGCCGGAGACGGCCGAGGCAACCAACGGCCACCGCACGCTGCAACGCACCCGCCAGGGCGATCCCCGTCAGGATCTGATCGACCACGTGTTCGGCTACGGCACCGTGGACGACCAACCTGTGACGGGTGACTGGAACGGCGATGGCATCGCCACGATCGGCGTGTTCCGTGGCGGCGTGTGGCAACTCGACGTCGACGGCGACGGCCGCTTCACCGACGCCGATCACACCGTTGCGTTCGGCGGCAACGGCACGCCGGTAGTCGGCGACTGGAATGGCGACGGCATCGACGACCTCGCGGTGTACGCCGGCGGGCAGTGGACACTCGACTCCAACGGCAACCTCGAACATGACGCGGTCGACCGGGTATTCGATATGGGCACCATCGACGACAAACCAATCGCTGGCGACTGGAACGGCGACGGCATCGACGAACCGGCCATCTACACGCCGACCGAAGAACTGCCACCAAGCGAAGCGGCGTAAGGCACGGCAACTACGCTTGCGTCCGCAAGCAGATCATTCGGCCCGAAGGGCCCGCAACATGCCAGCCCGGGGCAACTCCCCGGGACTGCCTCGTCGGGGTCGTCCATTGTTGCTTGGCCCCGGCCTGATGTTAGGGCGGGTGGTTCCATCGGCGGTGTTAACGTATATCAGCCAACAAGCATTGTCGCCGATCGGTTCACCCACCAATGGGCGACCAAGGTGAACAGTGGGTGAACCGATCCTGCAGCAGCACCCAAGACAGAACAGGTGCACGACTAATCGAGGTAATCCTGCAGCTCGAATTCGGGGAGCGACTTCAAACGCCGCTCAGCCTCTGCCATCGCCCGTAGTTTCTTGTGGGCGTCGATTTCCAAGCAGATTTGCTCGAGCTTCTGAATTCGGTTCTCGGCCGAACGAAGCTGCGCAGAGAATCGCTGAGAACCGTGCCACCAGGCTGCAATCAATGAAAACACCAGCATCAGCCAGAACAAGTCCCGCAGACCAAACTGAAAACGCCGATGGTTCATAGCTTCCTTCCTCCTGAAGAGAGGCTCCTTCCGCAATCCTTGTATCTCTATTGTATCCGTCGATTAAGCTCGTCGGTGTCACTCGAGCACCAAGTCACCGGTTGTTCTTGAGGATCGATCGAACAAACGCAGGCAAGTCTTTAGATTGCACAAGGTACTCGCCATCCTCGTGACACCACAACAGCACATTTGGTAGTTTTCGTTTCGTGTTCAGGTGGAAGAAGTCACCACCCGCATTGGCCCCTATCACGACATGGTGACGAGGAAACGTGCAAATCTCTCCATTGGAGTCTTCATACTCGTAATCGGGGGCACGAAAAAACTTGTTCCAGCGGATAATGGTCGCGGAGTCAGTAAAAATGGCGCGTTCGTCTTTTGGGCGGCAGTTGAGGGTTGCCTCCAGTTCAGGCGGGAACTGTAGTAGTAAGTTGCGGTATTCGGAAGGGAGAGGAAACTCCGTGACCTTTTCGATGCGCTTGATCTCGGCTTCTTTCATGGGATCGGTACGGTCGGGCATTGCTGCACAACTCGATCTAGAAGTTTAAAACGTAGGGTGGGTGGTTCCATCGGCAGTGACAACCTGTATCGGCCAAGCAGCATTGTCGCCGATGGGTTCACCCACCATTGGCGACCCAGGTGAATGGTGGGTGAACTCTCACTGAACAAAGCCGTCACCCATGGAATTCTAGACATCACCAAACTCCGCTACTGCTCCTCCTCGCACAAATACACCTGCTCCGTGCTCCGGATCCCAAGGCACTTTGAAACGTAGTTGGCTTGCATCCGAATCCCAGCAATGCTCTTTGTGCATAATGAGCAGCCCCAGAAACTCAGATGCGAAGAATGTCGCGTTACTGTCTACATAGTCTGTATCGCTTGATGCAAAATCTGCACAGTTTTCCCAGTGCAGGAACAACTCCTCTTTGATCCGCTCGAGACCTCCAGACAGTTGCATGAAATCTCGAATCAGTCCCAACTGCCTCTCTGATATCCCCTCCTTCAATGGCTGGTCAAGAAAAACACAAACACTCTCTACGTCGGGAAAGAGTTGGCAGGCTATCTTCAATTCACAATAGTCTCTACTACCATTGCGGCTTGAGTGCGATATCAGCTCAACGACCGTTGAGTTCAGTTTTTCAAACTCGTTCACCGCTAAAAACCCCCAGTGGCTTCGCCGAGATGTGGTTCAATTGAAGCATGAAGCGTCGAATGGTGCCTGAACCGACCGGGGATTGTGGCGAAAAATGGCCAAGCACCTCGCAGGGTACCAAGCGGCCTCTCACTCAGACCTATCCTCCTCAAGCTTTGCGATGTGAGACTGCATTTTCTCTGCCAGTGAATTCCATTTCGCGACAACAGCGTCGACTTTCTCAATCGTGTTGCTCCACTTCTCGTTGAGATGGCGATGCGCCGCTTGAAGTTCTCGCTCTACTTCAAGCTGACGAGCGGTTTCCACTAGTTGGCGAGCCGTTTCGTCTTGTTGACGTTTGGCGACCTCCATCTGGCGGGCATTTTCCGCCGTTTGGCTGTCGTATTCTCGTACTTGACGGTCGTAGTCCGTGTCGCCAGGAAAAACGCTATCGCTGCCGCCAGGAACGTCTACGTATCCACCGCAGTGGGCGCACTCTTGCACGGTCCCAATATCTGCAACAGAGAATGAGATGGTCTTCTCGCAACCAGGGCAGTCGAATGTGATTGTCGCGTCTTGCATTTTCGTTAGGTTGCTGCTTCGAGTGGCTTGACCATGGTGCAAATGTGATCGGCGGCGCAGGTCACTCCTTCTCCTCCCCCTCCAGCAAATGCTCATCAAACCAATCCACCATCGTCTGCTGCAACTTGGTCAGGTTGGCCGGCGTGAGCAAGTTGTGGCCGGCGCCGGGTACGATTACTAGTTTGTGCGGCACCTTGGCTTCGGTCATCGCCTCGTCGATCCACTCGCCGTGCACTGGGGGGACCAGTTTGTCTTCGCCGCCCATCATCACCAGCGTGGGAGCGTCGTCGGGTGTCACTTGCACCAGCGGCGAGTGCTTCTCCGCTTTGTCCATCGACAGGTTCAGCGCGGGGAAGTTGCGGTACGCGGGTAGCGAGTCGGGCGAGTCCCACACGGCGACGCGTAAGTCGGT
The DNA here is from genome assembly GCF_965227375.1 of Aeoliella sp. NCBI lineage: Bacteria > Pseudomonadati > Planctomycetota > Planctomycetia > Pirellulales > Lacipirellulaceae > Aeoliella > Aeoliella sp. The sequence continues at coordinate 3,634,337 of NZ_CBDDFX010000002.1, read as the reverse complement.
GGGCGGAACCAGCGCCACGACCGCCTGCACGCGGCTCGAGACCTTTCGCAGCGGATCGGCCGCGTCGGCCTGGCCGTCTTCACCGGTGGTGCCGAGCATCAGTGACAAGTGACCGCCGGCGCTCGCGCCGGTGACGCCGATTCGCTCCGAGTCGATGTCGAAGCGTTCGGCGTTCTGGCGAACGAATCGCACCGCGCGGCGGACGTCCGACACCGCCTCGGGGATGGTGTACTTCGGGCTGCTGCCATGCCGCACGGCGAACACCGTGTAGCCTTCCTTCAGGTAGAAGCCGAAGAACGCGCGCGTCTGCTCGGGCGGAGCCCAACGCGAGTACCAACCGCCCGAGACCATGAATAGAATGGCCGCCTTGTTCGCTTCGCCCTCGGGGCGAAACACGTCCATGGTCATCGCCAGGCCGTCTTTGTGGCCGTAAACCACGTCGGGCTCGATCTGCGGCGGAGCTACTTCCACCGCTGGCTCGGCTCCGCACCACGGCGCCGCACATAACGACAACACAAGGACTGCCAACACGGTTTTCATTGCTAACTCTCCCTCAGAATTGAACTTCGCCCAGACCATCACCCCAACCGCGGAAAGAACTGCCCGGCGAGCGGCTCGCCCGGCGGAACGACCGGCACCCCTTCGAGCAACGGTTCGTCGGTCGCGCTGGTCACCCCGTCGGCGATGAAATTTAGCACCGCCACGCGCCGCGGACGATCGCTGGCGTTGGCCTGCGAACCATGTACTGTGAGCGGGTGATGAAAAGCAGCGTGGCCCCGCCGGGCGATCACTTGGTGCGGGTGGTCCATCGCTTCTCGCTGCTCGGCGGTGAGATTCTCGCGAATTCCGTCCATCTCGCCGGCCAGTTCGGGCTTGGCGATCAAGTCCCAGCGGTGGCTTTGGGCAACGTACTGGATGGAGCCGTTCTCTTCGTCGCAATCGTCGAGCGGAATCCAGCAGGTAAGGTGTTGCATCGGCTGCGTGCGGGTCCAGTAGGAATAGTCCTGATGCCAGGCCACGACGCCGCCGTGATGCGCCGGCTTGCAAAAGAGTTGATCGTGCCAGAACCGCGGCGGCGCGCCGAGCAGCTGACGCGCCGCGGCCACAACCGGCGCGTGCCACAGCAAGTCGTGAAAGCCCGGCCGCAAACGCCATGCGCCGAGCGCGTGGAATAGCGTCTGCTCGGGAATGGTCGATTCGTTGGTGTGGTACTCATGCCATAGCTCGCGACCTTCGTGCTCCGGCTGAAAAAAGTTCGACAGCTCGTTGCACAACGCATCGCACTGCTGGTCGTCGAGCAGCGGGATGCCATCGATGTACCCGTCCTGGTGAAACTTTTCCACCTGCTCGGCGGTGAGCACGTCACTCGGTTCACCGTGGTCGAACAGATTCGATACCGGCTCATGCGTTGTCGATAGATCCACCATTCGCTAATCTCCTCGATTGAATACGGACGTTTCGAGGGTTGGATGCGTTTCGCTTACTCTGCCGTGAGTTCCTTGATGGGCGTCAGTTCCAGCTTGCGAAACTCGACCTCGGAGCCCTCGGCTTGCACGGCAATCTGGCCCTTTTTGGCGGTGCAGTCGAAGCCATGGTTCACCAGGTCGCCATTCACCCACACTTTCACTTCGTCGCCTACGCACTCGATGACCATGTTGTTCCACTCGCCGAGCGGCTTCTCCGAGCCGTCGGTCAGGTTGAGTATCTGACGTTTCTTACCAGCATCGACACCCCACGCGCTCTGGGGGCCGCGCCGCTCGACCATGTTCTCCACGGCGATGTCTTCGCCAATGCACCAGAAGTCGCCAGCGCTCTCGTGCATCATCTGCACTTCGAGCGACTGAGGGAACATGCCATAGAGCCGCCGCGGCTTCGAGCTATGCACCAGCACCCCGCAATTGCCCGGCTTGCCCGCAAAGCGGTACTCGACCTCCAGACGATAGTTCTCGTACTTCTTATCGGTAATCAAATGCCCACCCGGCGTGCCGAGGCTCACCAACTTTTCATCGCGAACGATGAAGGGGTTCTTGCCATCGGGATTCTTGTCGAGTTCAGGCACGTCGGCGTGCCAGCCTTCGAGGTCGGTGCCGTTGAACAAAGACACGGTCTCTTTTTTCTCTTCGGTCTCCGTCTTCTCCTCCGCCCACGCGACGCTGGCCACACTAACGAGAAGAACAAGTGAAAGGATGCTGCGAATCATGGTTGCCTCCTGGGGAATAGTCGAGTCTGGCTGACAGTATACCCGCGCGGCGGAGTGGTTGTCATGCATCGCCGGCTGGCGGTCGCCTACTTCGGCTGTGCGAAAGCGGCCACTTCCCGCTCGATGATGTCGACCGCCATGGCGGGCCCATTTTCACCAGCAAACTGGCTCTGAAGTCGCTCGGCCGCCTGGCGATAGCTATCGTCAGCCAGCAGTTGCTCGAGCGCCCGACGAACGCGATCTGCATTCGCCCTGGCGATGGGAAGCATCTGCCCCGCGCCGAGGTACTGCACGCGGCTGGCGACGCCGGGTTGGTCGTTAGTGATCGGCAGGCACAGCATTGGCAAGCCACGGGAGAGCGATTCGAGCGTCGTGTTCAGCCCGGCGTGTGTCACCACGGCCGACGCGCGATCGAGCAATTGAAGCTGCGGTGCGAAGGGCACGACGATCACATTCTCAGGTGGCGCGACGCCGAGCTTCGCGTCCGCACTGCCCAGCGAAAGCACCATCTGCATGTCGAGGCCGCGGGTCGACTCGGCAATCGCCGCGTACACGTGCTTCAACTTGTTCTGCAGCGTGCCGAGCGAAGCGTAGACCAGCGGCCGCGTGTCGTCGAGCTTTTCCCACGGGAATGGCACATCGCGATCGCGCCCCGCGGTGTGCCAGGGAGCCGTGTAATGAAAGTGCGCGGGCCGCGGGTGGTTGGGAAAATCGAAGCAAGCCGGCTGCTGTGAGAGAATCGCTACGCCGTGCTGGCTGTTGATATCGGCCAGCATCGTGGGATCGATGCCGCTGGCAGTCGAAGCAGCGCTCAAGCGCACAAACAACGTGCGGCACAACCAGTTGCCGAACCGATTGCGGATCCGCCCCCACGCGTCGCAGCGGTACGCCCAGTCGAGTGGCGGCGGCGGAATCTCGGGGCACAAGTGAATTGCGATGGCGTTGCAGGCGACCGCGTACGGCAAGCCTTGCTCCTCGGCCACGGCCGCAGCCGACGGTGCGAGTTGATCGATCACCAGCGCGTCGAGTTGTTGCTCGCGAACCACCGGGCCGAGTTCGGCGTAGGTGAGTTCCATCGACCGCTTCAGCAGCTTCCCGGTGAAACGCATCGCCGCCAGACCCGACATCTCGCCCAACTGGTCCCATCCCTCGGCAATCTCGGGCACGTCGCACAGTGGTGCCCACTCGATGCCCGCCCGCTCGGCGAACGGCCGCGCGCGCTGCGAACTCAGTAAGGTGACGCGATGCCCTCTGCTAGCGAGCTCCTGCCCAAGCGTGGAAATCGGATTCAAATGCCCATGTAGTGCGGGGGCGACCAGACCGTAGTGCATGAAGCGTGGAGATCCTTTGCGAGTAGACTTGATGCCGGTTTGACATTGTATCGAGTGGCAACGAGCTACCAAGCGATCTTCTCGAACAATTCGCGCAGCTTCGCCCCCCGCGCGGGATTGAGCATCTCGAAGTGCGCCACGCGACCGGCGAGGTGCTGCCGGTAGTGGGGATGCTCGGTGCGGTTCTGGCTCTCTGGGCCGTGGCGTAGGCAGTTGGTGAGCGTGGCCTTCAGCAGGTCGAACTCGCGCCGCGAGACGTTGGGATGAGCATTTACCACCACGCCGGCCACTTGTTGCCGCCCGCTGGCGTGCATGATGCGTGTCTTGCGGAAGTTCACCTGGAAGCCCTCCTCCATGGCGGTGGCGGCCACGTGGGTGCAAAACCGTTTGGCGCTGCGGGCCAGTTGATCGTCGCCGGAGAACACCAGGTCGTCCGCGTAGCGGGTGTACGCCCCGCCCACTGCGGTTGCCAAGCCCGAAAGGCGGCGGTCGAGGTGCAGCGTGACCAGGTTCGCCAGCGCCGGCGAGGTCGGCGAGCCTTGCGGCAAGTGCGGCACCGCGTAGCGGCTCGCTTGATTAAATGCCAGCCGGTCGCCGGTAGTCACGTCCCGCCACACCGCGCTGGGCGCGGCATTGGTGCAGAGACCCGTGAGAAGTTCCGCCACGTCGCGCGGATAGCCAACTCCCAGGAACACCGCGCGCACGCGAGCAGCAGTGATCGAAGGGAAGAAATCTTCGAGGTCCATGCGAATCACCACTCTCCGCCCCACATGCTCCATGGCGTTGGTCTTGATCGACCGCCCGCGGCGGAAACCGTGCGCTGCGCTGTGCGGTGGAAGGCGGCCGATGATCTCTTCGAGCAAATCGCGCTGCAGCGATTTGAGCCTGGGCTTAGGCGATTCGATCAATCGCAGCTGCCCGAAGCGCTTGGTGAGCAACCGATAGCGATAGTGACGCAGTGGCTCGCGGTGGGTGGTGCGCTCGATGTTGCGACAATCGGCGTACCAGGCAAGTTGCTTCAGTGGCATGCGAAACCACTCCGCCAAATCGAAGTCGTTTTGAATGGCCGGCAGGCGGAAACGGCGGATCAGGTTGCGGGCCATGACAAACCGGCGGCGAGGCACTTCAACAAGTCGGGTTGGGCGCGAGCTGCACTATGTGGAGCATAGAATTGCTCGCGCGACGAAATGCGAATCCTTCAAACACCCCTGGGGTATCCCCAGAGTGACAAGCGGCCGACCGAAATCCGTCGCTCATCCGCTTGAAGTGCCTCGCCGCCGCTAGATCGATTCTGCGGCCGGGCCCTGTGTACGTCAACAGTTACCGGCACTGCTCTATCTGTTGCTCACCGGCTGGTCGTGTAGAATTGCGAACACCTGCCGCTATTTGCATGTCGTTCTTACAGAAACTCCCGATAAACTGCTAATCGCTTTATCCATGGCCACCCCCCAACGACAATTCGCCTGCGACGTGGTCGCCCAGTTGCGCGAGGCCGGATACACCGCGCTGTGGGCCGGGGGTTGCGTGCGCGATCAGTTGCTGGGGCTCGCGCCGAAGGACTACGACGTCGCCACCAGCGCCACGCCCGATGAAGTGCGCAAGGTGTTCGGCCGGCGGAAGACTATTCCGGTGGGAGCGTCGTTCGGCGTGATGACCGTGCTCGGACCTAAAAAGGCCGGGCAGATCGAGGTGGCCACGTTCCGCACCGATGGCGGCTACAGCGACGGCCGCCATCCCGACCAGGTGCAGTTCTCCACGCCGGAGCACGATGCGCAGCGGCGCGACTTTACGATCAACGGGCTGTTCTACGATCCGCAAAGCGAACAGATTCACGACTTCGTCGGCGGAGAGGCCGATTTGCTGGCGGGCATTGTCCGGGCGATTGGCGATCCGGAAGCGCGGATCGCCGAGGACAAGCTGCGGATGCTGCGGGCGGTACGGTTTGCTGCGCGGTTCGATTTCGCCATCGAACCGGCAACGCTCCAAGCAGTCCGCGATCACGCCGCCGAGATCAACCAGGTAAGCGGCGAACGCATCGGCGCCGAAATGCGGGCGATGCTGGTGCACCCGAACCGCGCCGCCGCGCTCACGCTGCTTCGCACCAGCGAACTTGAACCGCACGTGCTGCCTGAGACCGTGGAGCTTACCGGCGACACGTGGCAAGAGCTCACCGGCTTGGTCGGTCGACTCGAAGAACCATCTTACGCGCTCGTTTTGGCGGCGGTGCTTTCACAAGTTGGCGACCTGCGCGCTGGGGACAGCATCACCTCGCGCTGGAAGCTTGCCAACCGCGACGCCGATCGCGCCGATTGGATCCTGGACAACCGGCCAACTGCCCTGGCGGCCGACAGCACTCCGTGGCCCAAGCTGCAGCGGGTGTTGATCGAGGACGGCGCACAGGAGTTGGTCGCGCTGGCCGCCGCGCTGGCCGGCGACGACTCGCCGGCCGTCGTACACTGCCGAGAGCGTTTGGCGCTGCCGCCCGAGGTGCTCAATCCGCGGCCCCTGGTCAACGGCGGAGACCTGATCGCCGAGGGCCTCCAGCCGGGCCCGCACTTCGGCGCGCTGCTCGAGCAAATCCGCGACGCCCAACTCGACGGCCAGATCACGACGCGCGACGAGGCGATCGCGATGGCCAAGCAGTAGTGTCAATCTGCACATCGCGGTTGGCAGGTTCCCCCTCATCGTGCATAACAAGGGCAACCACAGCGTGGGCAGCCCGCGCTGGCTACTTTTCTCATTGCATGGAGCAGATAGCCATGAAGCTTTCGGATTTTTACAACCAGGTATCCCGCCGGACCGACACCGCCAAGACCGCGATTAACGTGGCCGACACCAAGCGCGTGCTGAGCGAAGCGTTCCTGGTGATGTCGAAAATGGACGCGGCCGACCTGGCCGACACGCTCGCCAAGGGGCTAGCCACCGCCAAGAAGAAGTCGGCTAAAAAGTAGCTCGCACGAACTGCTACGACGCACCGTAGAAAACCGCGGCAGACTTGCTCTAATGGTGGTTTACGGCCGGCGCCTGCGCGGCGGTTAGTCTGGCGCCGTGATGACCACGACAAACGCGAGAGGTGTGATTTGTTGACCGACGGACTGCTACTGGCCGATTCGCCGGCCCCGGTAATCGATGCGGGATGGTTCGTGCTGCTGTTGACTCGCGTGATGCACGTCGCCAGCGCCGGTGTGCTGCTGGGCGGCTTGGTCTACTTGAAGAAGCTCGTCGCGCCGCTGGCCACCGGCGAGGGCGACCCCAACGAGGTGTTGTTCGGCGGCCGGCGTTCGACCTGGGCGGGGCTGGTGATGCTCACCACCACTCTGCTGATCCTGAGCGGGTTCTACAATCTGTATTACATCACGTCGGCGCACGAGAAACTGCCATCCGCTTACCACATGCTGTTTGGCATCAAGTTCCTGCTGGCATTGTTCGTATTCTTCGTCGCGGCCGGCACCGGGGGCAGGTCGCCGATGGCGATCAAGATGCAACAAGACCTGCAAAAGTGGCTCAACCTGGGCATCGCGGCCGCCCTATTGGTGTTCGTCCTGGGCGCCACGATGCGAACGTTCCCTAAAGAGCCTCGACCGATCGAAGACATTCCCGCCGCACAACCAATGGCAGACGGAGACAATGGACAAGAAAGCTAAGAAACGTATCGAAGTATTGCGTAAGAAGCTCAAGCAACTCGAGCAACAACTGGCCGGGGCCAAGCAACAAATGGACGACCCCGACGAAGTGCAGCAATACGAATCTCAAATCGCCGCCGCCAAGGAAGAGATCGAGAAGCTCAAGGCGAGTTAGGGCGCGTGACGGACGTCGCGTCCAGAGTCGCGCACCATTGCGAGCGTCCGTGCGAATATGTGTTCCCGGCCAAATCCTGCCCCGAAGGGGCCCAACATGGCCCAATCGTTGGTCAAAAACTTGGTGCATCTGGTCTACAGCACCAAACTTCGCGAGCGCACGATCTCGGATTCGGTACGGAATCCATGTCGTGATAGTCCGCAGGGTGGGTGGTTCTGCCGGCGCGGCGCTTGGCCGTTTTACACGATGTTCCACCCGCAGGTTCACCCACCGTCTAGAGCCATGACCATTGGTGGGTGAACCCACCGGCAGCGATGCTCCTCAGCCGATACACGTTGTCGCCGCCGATGGAACCGCCCACCCCACGTTCCTACGCCCTACGAAGCGGGTAGCACCGACAGTCGGTCGCGCGCAGTAGTGCTACATCCAACACGCTTGTTCGACCGATTGTCGGTGTCGCTTGCGACAAGAGGTGTTCACACTGTCCATGGTGAAGCTTCACAACCTCCTGTGCTGCGCACACGGACAGCTGGCCGTGGTGAACGTCACAAGTGGCCGGATCAACTCCGGCCAACTGTCCGTGCTACCCACTCGTCCCCAGGCACCCTGTGGGTCGTTTTGGCTACGGTCGGGGGCGGCCATAGTACTTTTGGTTTTCTGCTTTCGTGCGTCTCTTTTTCTTACACTCGGCGTGGTATAAACGGGGTGCTACGAATAGTGTACGCGTGTTTACATTCCACGAATTGCAGGAGAAGTTGACATGGCTCGGCCACGGGTTTTGGATGATGTGAAAAAAGGCGAAATCGCTGCGCTTGTTTCGGCGGGGATGAGTATGGCGAGCATTGCTCGGTACGTGGGTTGCGATCGGAAGACGATTCGGCGGGAAAGGTCCGTGGACGAGGCGTTTGACGAGCGGATTCGCAAGGCGGAGATGGGCGTCGAGCTGAGGTCGCTGCAGGCAATTCGCAACGCGGCGTCGACGCATTGGCGGGCGGCGGCTTGGCTCATTGAGCGGAAGGATAAGCAGCGGGCCGAGCGGCGGAAGGCGAAGGCGGAAGCGGCCGACAAGGTGACGCTGACGCGCGTCGAGCTAGTGAAGCTGGCCGGGAAGGTCAAAGAGTCGGTGCTGACGTCGGTGGTGATTCGCGAAGACGAAGCGTACGTCGCGCGGAAGATCGATCAGGCGTTCGTGAACGTGGTGCCGGAGCTAGCGGCGAAGCCGGAGGTGCCGGATGACGCGGAGCTTCAAGCAACTATCAATGACGAAGCGAGTCAGCCGGAGAAACCATCCGTAAACGAGCCGACTACTTCACCCCCGACTACGTTGCCGCCAGCCATCGGGCCGGTCAAACGGCCGAAGTGGAAGCCGGTGCGGGGCCAGACGTATCGGGAGTCGATCACGATGCTGGAGAAAGCGCACCCGGAGAAGTATGGTCCGCCCGCGGAGCCGGAGTTCGATCTGGCGAAGGAGCTTCAAGGCTTGATGGATCTAGTGCGGCGAGAACGGATCCGACGTTTTGGGCCGATCGAGGAAACATGCGGGGAACAACGCGGTGGGGCGAAACTCCCCGCGGAGCAGAATGGCTCGTTAAAAGCAGGGGTTTGTGATGAGACTTAGGAGTGGAAGCGGTCGGGTTTTGGGCCCATGGACGTGAATTGGGGAACTATGATCCCAACTCGTCCTCCGTCTGGCGACGGAAGCTACGGAGTTTCACCGCGTTACGCGGCGACTTGCACATCGGCACCGCAGAGGATTTCGCAGCAGCGCGTGGCGATGGCTTCGGCGGCGTCGGGTCGGGCGAGGCTGCGCATCGCGCGGCGCATTTCGTCGCGGCGCTCGTGGTCGGCGGCCAGTGCGCGGACCTGGTTAGTGAGTTCGTCGGTCAAACGGTCGCCGGCGGCCCACTCGTCGACCACCACGCACGCGCCTGCCTCGCGGTAGACCTCGGCGTTGGCCATTTGGTGGTTGTCCGCCGCGTCAGGAAATGGAACGACCACCGCTGGCACTCCGGCCAAAGCGAGTTCGGCGAGCGTGGTTCCGCCGGCGCGGCAGACCACGATGTCGGTTTCGAACAACAGCGATGCGAGTTCATCGATGTAACTAACCGTGAGAATCTGCGAGGTGTCGCTGGGATAGCGGTCCTCGGTAGTTTGGAGCTGACCTTCGCCGGTTTGATGAACTATACGCCAATCTTTGAGTTCTTCGGTCAGTCGCGAGACCACCTCCGGCATGTGGTTATTGAGCGTCTGCGCACCGCCGGATCCGCCGAGCACCACGATGCGGGGCTCGCGCGACTTGCGTTCCGCTTCGCCCTGCTGCTGCCAGTGATGGTATTGCTTGATGAATCGCGGACGAGCGGGCGTGCCGGTGTGGACGATGTCGGCCACGGGCGAAAGGCACGGCGCCACTTCCTTGAACCCGGTGCAAACCGTTTCGACCATGCCGGAAAGCCACTTGGTCATGCGGCCGGTGGTTGCGTTTTGCTCCAAGAGCACGGTCGGAATGCCTCGACCTACCGCGGCGCGGACGGTCGTTGCTCCGGCGTAGCCGCCGAGGCCGACGACCAGCGATGTGTGTTGTTCGCGAAGCATCCAGGCGGCGGCCATGAAGCCGAGCGCGTTGTCGGTGAGAAAGCGAACCGCTTCGAGCGGATTGTGCGGCGCCGGCTTCGCAGGTAACGCCATGTGGTTGTAGCCAGCGGCGCGAACCAAGTGGCGTTCGAGCGGGCGACCGGTGCCGGCGAACAGAATCGATACGTCGGGCATGCGGGCGCGCAGTGCGTCGGCAATCGCAAGCCCCGGATAGACATGGCCCGGCGAGCCACCGCCGGCAATCACAACTTCGAGAGAACTGGACATGGCAAGAGAGCGGTACGGGGGAGGGCAGGGGAGGAAGGCAGCCTTGGGAGTTCCGAAGGTGCAAGACTGGTTGGCTTGCACGCTCCTTCGTCCTTCCGCTTCCCCCCTTTGTTGTATCCACTGAGTCGCCGGGGCGGCGAATGCTCGCCACCCCGACGCTCAGTTCTTAGCTCCGTCGCGAAGCACCGGCGCGGGCAATCGACCCAGTAATTGCCTGGCAACCGGTTATGATGCTCCAACCCAAGGGGAGGGCAGCCGTGCAAGACCCCGCAATCCGCACGACCAACGACGAAGCTACAGCATGGTTTGTTAAGTGGTTTGTTTGTGGTGTTGGGTCATCCCCTCTCCCGGGCCCTCACCCAGGTGAGGGCCCGGGAGAGGGGATATCGTTCGCCAGCAGCTCGCAGTTCTGCTGGCGTGAAAACTTAAGCGGCCTTCTTTTGTTGAGCGGCCAACTCGTACATCAGGTTTTGAATCAATTGTTCTTCACTCATACTCACCGACACGCGGCGCTGGCGAGCTGTTCTGGAATCCAGACCACAGACCACCACGACATCGCCTTCGCTGGCGGACATCACGGCCAGGGCGATTCCGGTGAGCTTTTCGGTAATGGTTCGCAGTTGCTTGTTGTCGCTTACTTCCAAGGCGGCCAGCACTTTGGCGACCGCTTCGGTCACTACTTCTTCGTTGGCCAAGCCATGGGTGTCGATGGTCTTGTCGGCCAACTTTTCGGTCACCGAGCAAGCGTGGTCGACAACCGCGATCACTTTTTCAGCAGCCACGCTGCGGGCGGTGGAAAGCGCCGCGCCGCGGGCGATGGGTGTGGTGCCGCGGTCCAGGAAGACCGAGACGCCGAGTCCTGCGTCGAAGCGATGCATCACGCCCGGCACAACGGTCACCCGTTCGATGCCGCGAGCGATGTCCGAGAGCGATACGCCGTACACTTTGGCGATCGCCGCGGCGGCCAGGCAGTTGGCTACATGCGTTTCCCCGATCACTTTCGATCGCACAGCAGCCGTTTCGTCGCCTGCGGTGAGCAGGAACATCTGTTCGTTGGTGTGTTGTTCGGCGATGGTGGCCGTGATGTCGGCCGTGTCGCTCAGCCCGAAGGTGAGCGCGGGTCCATCGTATTCGGCCAGCACTCGCATCGAGTCCTGATCGTCGGCATTGAAGATGGCCATGCCGTGCGGCGTGAGCATCTCGAGCGCCGTAGCCATCGCATCGCGGCACGCTTGCGGGCTGAGGTCGCCCTCGGCATGATCGCCATGCAGGTTGGTGAGGCAGACCACGTCGAACTCGGCGGCGCTGGCCACCTTGTTTCTCAGGCTCTCTTCGGACAGCTCCACCACAGCCTGGCGGCAACCGCTGGCCAAGGCTTCGTCCATGAATTCTGCTACGGCCGGCGCGGTGGTCGGCAGCACGAAACGGCTGCGTTGGGCGTCGATCCGCGTAAACTGGTTGCTGGCGGTGGCCACGTTGCGGCCCGCGATGTTCAGGATGGAGTCGAGCACCATGGCGACCGACGTCTTACCGTGACCGCCAGCGATCGCTACCGCGTTGAGTTGGGAACTGGGGCAATCGAGGATTGCGTGGCACAGTTGGCTGTAAGCATTGCGGGCGTCGTCGACTACGTATTGGGCCACGCCAAAGACGGGCAGGAATCGCTCGGAGACAATCGCTACTGCGCCGCGAGCCACGGCCGCTTTGGCAGCCGAGTGAACGTCGCCAGCGTCTTCGCAGGCAATGAACGCGTCGCCGGGACGGACCGCCGCGAACTGGTCGGTCACACTGTTTACGGCCACATCGCTCCCGCCAGCCAGTTGGGCGTCTGGCAAAGCGCTGGATACGAGCGTTCCGTGAACGACGGTGGGATGGGTACGAACGATCATCGGCGCGACCTCCTGTCTTGCCGTGTGGGTCCACCATGCTTGATGGTTGTCCGTTGCTGCTACCATCCTTGGCAGCGCGGGAGTTGCACCGGACAAGAGCCTGTTTCGCGGATTGGCGAAAAACTGTCAAGGCGACTTTTCGCTCAATGCGATACAATGCTCGAACTCGATGCACGAAACCTCGAAGATTCCGCAGCCAGAGTGACAATGATGACCAATAAACTTCGCTTGCTAGCACTGGGCGATCGCGACGATCGCGAGTTTACCACGGCCATCGAGCGGCTGGCTGGCGAGACGTTTGTCGAGATGATCGACGACCAACACGATGGGCCGTTTGAATTGGCGATGGTGTTTCAGTCGCGCCCGGGAACGTTCGATCGAAAGCGGATCGAGCAGTTGCACGACCGCATGCCGCTGGCCGGCATGGCCGTGTTGCTGGGCAGTTGGTGCGAAGGCGAGATGCGCACCGGCGCGCCGCTGCCGCATTGCGAGCGGGTATTCTGGTACCAGTTCGACGCGTGGTGGCAAACGGTGCGCACCGCGTGGCTCGCGCGAAGGCCAACTCCGTGGCAACGACCGGCGCAGACGAATGGGGAACTTGCCCAACTCACCGGAGCGGAGGTTGTGGCTATCGACTCGACCGACGCCGATACGGCCGACGCGCTGATCGACGCCTGCGAGGCGATGGGCGCGTGCGGCGTGTGGTCGCCGCGATTCGATAAACGCCCGTTGAGCACCGCGCCCGCCGCCGGAGTGTGGGTCGGCGCGCAGCTCGACGCCACCGAAGAACGCCAACTGGCCGACTTTCGCGAGACGCTTCCAGAAGAGTCTCCGCTGGTGGTGCTATTGGACTTCCCACGCCGCGACCGTGTGCGGCGAGCGATGGAGCTTGGCGCGACGTCGGTACTTGGCAAGCCGTGGCGGCTCGAGCAGTTGGCGGAGTTGGTTGCTACTCGAAGCGACTAAAGAAGATTCTCCGGTGCAGGCGGGCCGAATTCGAGTGTCAATGCAACCACCACTGCGATTGTGAGAACGACAGCCCCCAGCGTACCAATGATGAACACTGCCTGGCGAAGCCACGGCACAGGTCCGAACCACCAAGTCACATAGCCCTCAAGCAGCGGGCCAGCCAGAAAGCAGGCGTTCGCCGCAATGGCTGCGAGCACCATGTCTTCCAGGGCTCCCATATGAAACAGCAACGGAAGCTGGAACAGGAGAATTGAAATCAGTGCCACCGCGGCCAGTACCACGTTGTACCAGATCCGCAGCCGTTCCCAGGCGACGAATACCTCGCCCAGCAGGGCCAGCCGCTCGCGCTCGGGTGGCAGCGGGGCGAAGTCGCCGGCGTCCATCGTCGAGGCGGTTTGCGGCGACGAGAAAGGGTTTTCCATGTTGAAACTCCGGAATCAGGCGAAGCGTGTCATTCTAGTCGATCTTGGTACGGCTCAGGGGGCTCGGTGTTCACAAAACGCCTGCTTTCCCGCTCGATTCCTTACACGGAGCCAGTAAAATGGAAGATCGGCCAGCCGAAACCCGGCGGCCGCTGCGGAGTTGAATAGGTATGAGCAACAATATGCGCCAAACTCGATTTCTGACCCTGCTTCTCTCATCCCTCCTTCTGGTGGGTGTGGCCACCGATACCGCGTGGGCCCAGCCAGGGCGAGGGGGCGATCGTGGCGAAGAACGCGACCGGGGCGATCGAGACAGGCGTGATCGAGGAGACCGCGGTGATCGTGGCGACCGCGACCGAGGTCGAGGACGAGACGAAGAGCGACGTCGCCCGTCGGACGACGAGCGCCGCCGCTGGTTCGCCCGGCAGATGGATCGCAACGGCGATGGCAAGATCGAGCGGTCGGAGGTCGACGACCGTTGGTGGGGGCGTTTTGAGGAAACCGCCAAGGCCGCAGGTTTCGATACGTCCAAGGCCATCAACGTGGAGGACTATCTCTCCAAACGCAAACGCCAGGACATGCAGCGCGACCGGGATAAGAAGCGGGAAGAAAACCCCACCGCGTTCCTGGCGCCGCTCCCGCCCGAGCCCGTGCCGGGCTTCGACACGCTGCTGACCGAAGAAGAGTTAGTGCTGCTGAATCCCGAGCGAGCCAACCAGGTAACCATGCCGGAGCCCAAGCCGGCCGAGGAGAAGAAGGAAACGGAGAACCGGGAAGAACGTCGAGGCCCACCAGGTTGGGGTGGCGGCGGTCGTTTTGGTGGCGGTGGACGCTTCGGCGGAGGCGACCGAGGTGATCGTGGCGATCGTGGTGACCGGGGTGATCGGGGTGATCGTGGTGACCGAGATCGAGGTGATCGCGAAGAGCGTGGCGAGCGTTCACGCGGCGGCAGTCAAAGCCTTGACGAACGATCGCGGGAATACGTCAAAGACCTTATGGACAAGTACGACAAGGACAAGAACTCGATCATCGATGGCGACGAGTTCAAGAGCATGCCTAACGCCGAGCGATCCGACCTGAACAAAGACGGCCGAATCACGCTCACCGAACTCAATGATCGCATGCGGCAGTCCCGCCGCAGCGGCCCTGGCCGGTCGAGCCGCGGCGAAGGCGATAGTTCGAGCAAGAACACCTACCGCTTCACCTCGGCGCTGGACCATATGTCGAGCACCACGCGGCGGTGGATCGAGCGGTACGACGACAACCAAGACGGCCAGGTTTCCATGGCCGAATTCAGTAGCAGCTGGACCGACAGCAAGGTCCGCGAGTTCGAGCGTTACGACTTGAACGGCGACGGAATCGTCACCGGCGACGAGTACTCCAGCAAAGGTAGGTAGGACCGAAGGATCGGGTACGCACGCGGAGGCAGGTGTGCGTTCGGCTATGGGCGCGAGTTAACCACGGCCACCACGGCCGCCGCCGCCACGACCTCCACGACCACCGCCGCCTCGGTCACCGCCCCCACGGCCGCCGCCGCCTTGCATGCGATTGCGGAACTCTTGAATCCGACGGATCATTTCGTCGCGCTGACGCGCGGCATCGGCATTGTTATTTCCACCTCCACCACCCTGACCCCCAGACTGCTGCGCGGTCGTCACTGCTTGCTCACCAAGGATGCTGCCCAGCGCTTCCTTGATGGCTTCGGGGTTGGCGTGCTGGATGCGTACGATCTGCGTTGACTCGCCGCTGTCGAGTTGCTCGGTGTCGAGCTGCGCGACCAGGGCTTTCACTTCAAAGAACAACACATCGGGAGCACGAACGACAAGACTATTGCTGCGGGTGTCGATGCCGATGGACATCTTGGCTGGCTCTTGGGCATCGGCGCCGCCACCGCCTTGGCCTTGGCGAAGCATCCGCATGATGTCTTCCGGCGAAGGTTGTCCGTTGCCGCCGCCTTCCAGGCGATCGGAGTAGATGGTCTTCACCACGTCCGCCACTTGCGACGCGGTAGTGTTGACCACGGGAATCAACCGCGGCACGCCTTCGGCTTCAACATCAGTAGGACCACTTCGTTGATCGAGAATCTGCAACAACCGAAACACCATGTCGATGTCGTCGGGACGAGCGTACACGATCAGGGCGTTCAGGCGGGTGTCGGTAACGATGTCGACACCGGCAGCAGAGAAGCCGGTCGAGGCGCCGCCACCGCCGAGTCCGAGCAAGTCGCCCATCAGACCACCACCGATGTCGCCCAACGCCGCGTCGGCAATGCCACCCATCAGGCTGTCGCCAGAACCACCGGAGCTGCCGAACATTTCGCCCAGGATTGCCGCGGCCGTGGCTGCTTTGGCATGCTTCAGGTAGAACACCGCGTACTCGCGACCGCTGGTCGACTGCATGGTCGACGCTTCGAGGATCCGCTCAAACGCATCGAGCGCTTCGAGGTCGTCCGAAGCGATCAACAGTCCGTTGGGGCCGGGGGCAACAAGGATCGGCGCGCCGTTTTGCGAAGGACTCGCCGGCTGCGTAGCCGGTTGGCTGGGCTGCGTCGCGGGTGCATCAGAGGTGCTCTCGGGCGTGGAGGCCGGCGCGACGTCGTCGGCTTGTCCGAGCGCCACGGTCATTGCCCGGACGCGACGCCCGGCGGAGGTGCCACGGTCGGTCGGCACTCGGCCTTCCGTGGGAGGTGTGTCCGGCAACTGGAAGCGGAACATGTTCTCGATGTCGAAGCTGTCTTCGGTCGGCGAGTCGGGCGTTGCTTGCTCGGCGGGGCGGTAGGAGCGAATCGCCGTGGCGGGCGAGACCATTTGGATGGGATTCGAGCGAATGCTCGGCCAGATCCGGTCGAGCTGATCCAACGCCGTACGGGCTTCGGTCGAAGTGAGGGGCAACAGTCGCACGTTACCTCGATCGGTGTCGGCGAAGACCGAGTCGGCCGACTCACCCATCTGCCCCAGCAGCGACTTGATCTGGTCGAGTTGCGACTTGGTGCCGCGGACCATCAGGCTGTTGGTCGACAGGTCGGCGTCGACGATCGGCGCGCGAGGATCAACCTCCTCGCCGACGGTGATGCCAAACAGCTTGGTGATCGAGAGCAACGCCAATTGTGGGTCGACGCTTTGCAGCGGGATCACTTCGATCTGGCGGGCGTCTTCGGACATTTGAGCGAGCGTCGCCTGGATGGTGCGATGGTTGGCGATCGTGGCCAGCGCGACCAGGTTGCCCGTCACGGGATCGGTCGCCAAACGCGTGCCGGGCTCGTCGGCCAGCATTGTTTGCAGCACGGTGAGCACCGCTTCGGGGTCGGCCTGGCTCACTGGGTAGACTTCGAGTTGCAACTGGTCGATCGGCCCACCGGCCGCTTCGGGTACATCAACCAAATCCAGCACTTCTTCCAGTCGCTTGATCATCTCCGGCGTGCCGTACGCCAGCAGGCGGGTGCCGGTGCTGTTGTCGACCGCCAACTGCAGCGTGCCATCTTCGGTGCTGAACCCTTCGGCTTCGATACCGAGCATCTGCCGCAGCACCGGCATCACGATGCCGGCCGAGGCGTACTCGAGTTCGTACGGTCGAATGTCGCCCTTCTTCGACGAGTCGGGGTTCTCAATCGCATCGATCACTTCGCGTATCGCCCGGATGCGCCCTGCGGTCTCAGTGACCTGCAGCATACCGGCACGCGGCAGCACGACCACCGAACCTTGCGGCCCAACCAAGCGGCTGATTTCCTCGGAGGCCGCCTCGGGTGTCATGTTTCGAACTTGGAACAACACGCGGATCAGCTCGAATTCACCGCGCTGTTCCAATTCTTCCAGCGGCACGTCGGTCACCAGGTTGGGCGGAATGCCGTCTTCCAGATTTACCAGCACCAGCATCTTCTCCCGCCGCACCAGCGTGTAGCCTTTGGTCAGCAGCACACTATTAATAACGTCGAGCGCTTCGGCCGGAGTGTACTTGCGAGGATCGGTGTAGTTGAACGTGCCCGACGGGGGCGACTCCAGCAGCAGCGACAGGTCGTTTTGCTCGGCAAACCAGTCGAGCACGTCCTGCCAGGGTTGGTAACGGAAGTTGAAGGACAGCTTGCCGTCGCTATCGGCCTGGGGGAACGTGTCGGGATCCGCACCACCGGTGGCGGGTTCGGTGCGAGTGGTGGACCTTTCGCCGCTTGGCGAACGATCGGAGTCGTCTTCCGATCGTCGTCCAAAACCGCCCCGCCCGAATCCGCCGCGGTCGCGACCAAAGCTGGGGCGTTCACCGCCGCTCGGCCGGTCGCCAAACCGATTGAATCCACGCGAAGGCCGACCCTCGGAACGCTCTTCAGGCTCATCGTCCTCGGCCATTTCTTCCGAGGCGCCTTCGTCGGGCGGTTCTTCGGTGTCCCCTTCGTCGGTTGTCTCTTCCTCGGCAGTCTCCGATTCCTCCGTCGCTTCGGCAGCTACCTCCGTGGCAGCCTCGTCGGTCGGCTCATCGTCGGTAGGCTCCGTTGCTTCGGGCGCCCCGCCGAGTGGTTCGTAGAAATCGTTGGGGTTGGCGGCGGCCAACTCGCTGAGCGAGTCGAGTTGCTTATCGGTCAGAATGCCAGCCATCCGCCGTTGCGATTCCACGCGATGAGCTCGGAGTGCCGTTGCCTTCTCTTCGCCCTGGAGCCCGCGCAAACTAAACACGGCCGTTTCGCGATCATCGAGCAACTCGCCCAATTTCTCGACCTGCTCGTCCGAAAGGTCCAAGGCGTCGGCCGAGCTGTCCTCAGTCGCCAGGGCCAACAGACCCACAAACTCCGGATTGCCGGCCAGGCCGCAGTTGGAGATTACCAGGCTTCCGCAGACCAACAGGGCCAGGACCCCAGGGCGACGGACAAGGATCGACGGGCATTCTTCGCGGGCGGGCATACGTTCAGCATTCGGAAAGGTAAGGAATTGGCACCTATCTTGCGGTGCTAAGCATTGAGTGCGATGCGACTTACGGCAGGCAGGCGGGTGGCCGCTAGATCACTCCATAATAGGCAGCCCCTGTTGTCATCGCCACCAGTTTGGGGGAAGGTAAACCAGTTGTTTCTCAAGCGTACAGGAGGCTTTTACCGATTTTGGCCGGGGCAAGATAATCCCTTCGCAGGGAATCTTGCCTAAATCGACCTGGAAATATGGACCATCTGGGTAATTTCTGACGATATACCAATACCATCACGTTCGAGCCGGGCATCGACGCCCAGCCCTAACGGGGAGTGGCGGCCAAGGATTCACTTCCTTGGCCCCACTCAAAGCGTGTGCCAAGGACGAAAACAGCGCGCTACCCACCAAGAGTAGTAACCCCGCCGATCCGTCCTTGGTGTCGATAAACATGCCCGCCCCCCTGGAATACCTACTATTTACCGAGGCTCTGCAACATGCCTCGGGCCGGATGATGTGGCGCTTCCTGCTGCTGCGTGCCGGCAGCGACCACACGGTCTCGGCCAGCGAACTGGTCGAAGAGCATTCGGCCGCCCGCACCGAGCTGCTGGCCGTGGTGCGAGGCCTGGAGGCCATCGACGGTCCGGCTAATGTGCGCTTGTTCACAAGCAGCCAATACATCGATCGCGGCTTCAGTCGCGGCCTCGCCCAGTGGCGCAACCAGCGTTGGCACTGGGAACGCTTCGGGCGGCGAGTTCCCATCCGCGATTGCGACCTCTGGCAGCGCATCGACCACGCCCTGGCGTTCCACTCCGTGCAATCGCAGCTGTGGGGCGAAGCGGCCCACGTCGGCAACCAACTCGCCAGCGAGCCAGAGCAATCCACCTGCGACTCTTTCGATTCGCTCGAAGACACCGCCGCAGCGGCCACCCCGTCGATGGTCGACGAGTCGGCTGTGCTGGTCGTGCCCAAACGGCGCAAGACGAGCCGCCGAGATCGAGTGGCTGCGGCCACACGCAACACGCTCGGCGGACTTCGTCGCGGCGTGGAGTCGCTGCTCGAGCCAACGCTATTACCCGCAGGTTAAGCGATCCAACCAAACAAGGTTCCATACCTTTATATTTCCATTTCATTCCACCACACCGAACCACTTCGAATTCAGATATGCGTACTCAAGTCAGCTTGGATGCCGTGACTCCCCTGGTAAACGGATACCACGAAAACCCTTTTGAAGTGCTCGGACCGCACCAGGTGACCGACGAGGGACGCCAAGGCCTTGCGGTGCGGGCATTACTACCTGGATCGCAGCAGGTGTGGTTGGTCGACGAGGCCCACGGTCATCGTCGCCCCATGCGGCGGATCCACCCGTCGGGCCTGTACGAAGCCATCTGCCCTGTGGAAGATGGCAACGGACAAACGATCGCCCACGGACAATATCACTTCCAACTGACCGACAGCCACGGTATCGAGAGAACCATGAAAGATCCCTACGCATTCGATCCACTGCTGACCGATTACGATCTGCACCTTCTGGGCGAGGGCAATCACTGGGACAGCTATAAGCGTCTCGGCGCCCAGATCCGTGAGATCAACGGCGTCCAAGGCATCAACTTCGCCGTCTGGGCGCCCAATGCCGAAGGCGTGAGCGTCGTGGGCGACTTCAACGAGTGGTCGGCCAAGTCGCATCCCATGCGCAAGCACGTGCCGGGCGGGGTGTGGGAACTGTTCATTCCGGAGATGAAGGTCGGCACGCTCTATAAGTTCGCCGTTAAACAACGTGGCGGACGCGTGGTCGAGAAGTGCGACCCGTACGGCTTCGCCGCCGAAGTGCCGCCCCGCACTGCGAACATCGTTACCGATCTGGAATCCTACCAATGGCAGGACGATAGCTGGCTCGCCACGCGCAAGAATCACAACGCGCTGGACGCACCGATGTCCATCTACGAAGTGCACCTCGGCAGTTGGCAACGCGATCCGGAGGATCCCGAGCGGTGGCTCAGCTATCGCGAGATCGCACCTCGACTGGTTGAGTACTGCCAGCGGATGGGCTACACGCATCTTGAACTTCTGCCGGTCAGCGAGCATCCCTTCACCGGCAGCTGGGGCTACCAGCCGGTCGGCATGTTCGCCGCCACCAGCCGGTTTGGCTCGCCGCTGGACCTCATGTATCTGATCGATCAATGCCACCAGGCTGGCATCGGTGTGATCATCGACTGGGTGCCCGCTCACTTCCCCAAGGACGATCATGGCCTCCGCCAGTTCGACGGCACCGCGCTGTACGAGCACGAAGACCCCCGCAAGGGCGAGCACCCCGACTGGGGAACGATGATCTACAACTATGGCCGCAACGAGGTGAAGAACTTCCTCATCTCCAACGCGCTGTTCTGGCTCGACAAGTATCACATCGACGGGCTCCGTGTCGACGCGGTTGCTTCGATGCTGTACCTCGACTACAGCCGCGAAGGGGGCGACTGGATCCCCAATATGTTCGGCGGTCGCGAGAACCTCGAGGCGATCGACTTCCTCAAGAAGTTCAACGAAGAGTGCCACCTGCAATACCCCGGCACGCTCACCATCGCCGAAGAGTCGACCGCCTGGACCGGCGTGTCGCGGCCCACTTACCTGGGCGGCCTCGGCTTCAGCCTCAAGTGGAACATGGGTTGGATGAACGACACGCTGCGGTACATCCACCACGAGCCGATCCATCGTAAGTACCATCACGACGAGCTGACCTTCTCGCTGATCTACGCGTTCACCGAGAACTTTATTCTGCCGTTCTCGCACGACGAGGTGGTACACGGCAAAGGCTCCATGCTCGACCAGATGCCCGGCGACCTGTGGCAGCGATTCGCCAACCTGCGATGCCTGTATGGTTACATGTGGAGCCACCCCGGCAAGAAGCTCACCTTCATGGGCGGCGAGTTCGGGCAGTGGAACGAATGGAACTATAACACGTCGCTGCAGTGGGATCTGCTGCAGTGGGAATCGCATCAGGGCCTGCAGAACTACGTCGCGCACCTGAACAATATCTACAAGAACGAAGCCGCGCTGCACGAAGTGGACTTCGACGGCGCCGGATTCGAGTGGATCGATTGCCACGACCACGAAGCGAGCACCCTGGCCTTCATGCGTAAGGCGAAGGACCCGCAGGATTTCGTGATCGTCTGCAGCAACTTCACGCCGGTGCCCCGCCACGGTTACAAACTGGGCGTTCCGGAAGCGTGCTGGTACGAAGAGATCAGCAACAGCGACTCGGCCTACTTCGGCGGCGGCAACGTCGGCAACGACGGCGGCATCCTCGCCGGCCCACACGAAAGTCACGGCCGCCCCGCGTCGATCGAAATCACCCTGCCCCCACTCGGCACGGTGATCTTCAAACCCAAACGGGGCTAGAACCTAGCCCCGAACCAACCAACCCGCCCGCGGGTCTAGCATTTACCGCCGTATTGTTGTCACCCCTCCACAGGCCGCCATTCACCAGCCCCCGGGCCGGTAAATGGGCCTTGTGGAACGGGGGACCTAGATGCAACAATACCGAGGTGGAAGCGGCCCCCGCCACTCCACCCCACGGGCTGTAGCTCAGCTTGGCTAGAGCGCTGCGTTCGGGACGCAGAGGTCGAAGGTTCAAATCCTTTCAGCCCGACTTTTCTCGGAAACAAGCCCTTCGGCGAGAACGTCGAAGGGCTTTCTCATTGTGGGGACAAGAGTTACGTCTTCGAGCGTGCAGTTCAAAAAGACGATTTCGAGGATACGACGCTTTGCCGAGTAATCAGCGGTAAGCCATTGCTGCCGCAGCGTTTGCGAAAGTTCAAAAACTTTCGAGGCCAACTCGGCCGTTTCATCATGGCAGCGGTCCAGAACATCCAATTGCAGCTTGATTGATGCCAGCCGGTCGCGGAGTTCGGTGTGCTTTCGGGCGAACGTCTCCTGGTCAATGTCTTCCGCCAGCCGCATGTTGAGCAGCCGGTCCTGTTGCTGGACAAGCAACGTTTCCTGCCGCTGTAGCTCAGCACGCTGGGAAAGCGACTCAGCTTGGGCGTCTCGCGTTTGCGAGGCGAGCACCATGCGGAACCAGTCCTGCACCTCTTCGTTCTCGACCTTCATCTTGTCGAAGATGGCCAGTACCTGTTCTTCGAGATCGGCCTCACGCACGCGGATACGGGGATGCCCCTTGCGGTTGTAATAGGTGCAGCGGTAGTACGTGTAGAACCGCTCGCCTTTCTTGCTCTTCTTCGTAATCGTCTCGCCGGTGATCGGATGCCCGCAATGGCCGCACTGGATCAGTTGGCTGGCGTAGGTGTGCGTCTGCGACTGGTAGACGTGGCCGCCGAGCAGGGCCTGTACGCGGTCCCACGTCGCCCGATCCACCAGCGGTTCATGCTTGCCGGGATACCACTCGCCCTTGTGGGAAATCTCGCCGATATAGGCCCGGTCCTTGAGAATGTTGTGGACCGAGCTTCGCGGGAAGTTCGCCTGTGACTTCCGCCAGGTACGTCCCTCCGCGTTGATCTTCTCGACCACGCCGTCAATCGTCAGGTTTTCATCGGCGTAGAGTTGGAAGATGCGTTTGACGTTGGCGGCCTGCTCCGCGTCCGTCTCGATGATGCCCCGCCCATCCTTGCGGACATTGAGATAGCCATACGGAGCCAGGCCGATGAACCAGCCTTCCCGGACGCGGCGGGAAAGCCCTTCGCGAACGTCAACCGATTGCTGCTCAGTGTAGAAGCTCGCCATATTGGCGAGTGTCCGCCGCATCATGCGGCCGGCGGGCGTGTTCTCGGTCGGCTGCGATACGGAAATGAACGGCAGGTTGTATTCCGACTCCAGCCGTTCCAGTTCGACGTAATCGAATAGGTTCCGGGATGCCCGGTCCACCTTGTAGAAAAGGAGACCATCAAGAAACGCCGCATTCTTCTTAGCGTATGCGATCAGTTTGCGGAACGTCTTGCGTTCTTCGCCCTTGCTGGCCGTTTCGGCGATCTTGAAGAACTTGACGATTTCGCCGCCGGCCTGAGCCGCATAACGCTTGAGAGCATCTTCCTGTACTTCCAGACTGAACCCTTCGCGTTCCTGTTCCCGGCTGCTGACTCGTGCGAGTGCTGCGAACTGTTTCATGGCGACTACTTCGGCAGGGATTTGAAAACAGAGACCGTTTCCGTAACGGATTCTATTGTAATCATGTCGCCGCTGATCGGCGAGGCTTTACGCTGCCGTCAACTTTGTTCCCAAAGACATCCGCCATGGCATTCCAAGCGTCGAGGATGGTAGGATCGTAGACGGTCTTCGTGAAACCGGGCGAGAACATTCCTGTTCTTTATCGCTTCTGCAGTTGGAATTTGTGACTCATCTCATCGGAGAACGTGTTTCATGTCTAACATCTTCGAGATCTGGCTCAACGGCAATCGCGCCGTCAATGCCACAATCGCGGACGTTGCGACGTCGGTCGCAGAGTGGTCTGACGATATGATCACGCCTTATGGCACCAGCATCCTCGTGAACGCGACGATCATTGATCGGGGGGCGGCAGCGGCCAAGATATTCTTGGAAAGAAACCCGAGAACCGCTCCTTATGCAAAGGCAGTCCCATATGCCAAGGAGTTTGCGAAAATCGGATTTGCCATGGTCGCACGCGGGAAGCCATTTTCCGACGCTTTGGCTGATCGTACGCTATCCAATTCACTGAATGTGTTCATCGATAAATCTCATATGGCTGAGCTAAAGCAGGCAATGAAGCTCACGATCAAGAGCATTTTCGATTTGGCAATCAGCATGGCAACGGTTGGATCGCAGCCCGTACGCGGCCTCAAACTTGAATTTCAAGTTAACGGTCAAATGCAGGTGCACGATATCAGCGCTACTGTTGATGAATTCCACGAACTCGGCGAAAGCGTGCTGCGAGACTACCCAAACGCGACGATTATCCGCTTTTGGACGGACGACCTGCTCGGCACAGGCCGGGATTGGCTGTTTCTCGAATACAACAATGGCCAATGGGGCGATTTTCGCAATCCACCGAAGTAATTCTGCGAGCAGCTTCATTTAGGCCGCATTAGCCGCATGAATTGTTGTTCAAACTCTGTTACGCCATCGCCGAAATACCACGCACATCATCATTTCTGCTTTACCCCGCATGAAACGTCGGGTGGTGAGGGCTTCAGTCATGCCAGGGTGAAAACCTGTGCTATCGTCGCCCCACCAATTGTTCTTGTGTTTCAGTTATTTGATGATGTCATGAAATTGTCATGACACAGTACAGTCTTTTGAGGGTATTCTGAGATGTTGCTTAGTGGCGGCCCCACGGACAGGGGAATGTCAGGGGACGAAATTGACAGACAAGTAAGTATTGACGCTGACATCGGTATGGAAACCAAGGACGGACAACGCAAACAACCTCCTCTTCGTGACGCCTTCTTCAAAGGGGCGGCGAGTTTAGCCGCTGGCGCTCTGATAGCAGTCGTCAAAATTCAAAAATATGCGCAAGCGACGTTTTCCCAGCTTGGCATGTTCAAAGATTTGCAGTCAAGGCTCGCATCTAAACTCAAAAGCACGAGCGACACCGAAATCGCCAAGGCGCTGGAGAAGAGTTATTTTGACATCGATCTGGGCTGGAGGGCCGGCGGAGTATTCGAGAATCTGCAAAAGGAATACGCCAAAGAGGTAAAGACCGTGTTCCGCGAACAAGGGGCGGGCAGCCTCGTGGACAAATGGCGAACAGTCCTCACGGCAGAGCAAAAGACGAAAACATTGCTATTTGCAGCGGGTACGGCAGTGGCGGTCGGCGCGTTCATTTTTCACCGTACCAAGCGGCCCCACACGGCGGCTAATGCCACCGACCTTCATGCCGATGCGGAACCTATTCTGCCGGAGAATCGAGGTCGCTCCTTGCGTTAGATTGAGCGTGGGCAAGAACCCGAAACGACTGTCCAACCTTGGATGTTTCATGGCTCACAATCCCGAAGAAAGCGCGTCGAACAACCTCCCCACGTCAAGGATCATTGTAACGGCTTCTTCCGGGGAAAGAACCTCCGCGTAGTATGGTTGCCAGACACGAATCGTCGCTTCAATCAACTCCGGCGTGATCCAGTCGGGTGCGCCGGCCGGAACGATGCACCTGGATGCATCGACTCGCAATTGGCAATCGGATTGTTGATTGCGCCGGACCATGACGAGAAACCAATACCTGACTGATTGTGTTTAAGAATTGCGGAAAGGCTTACGAAGCCCTTCCCGCTGGAAACGGAGCAATTCGCCGTGTGAAATCACCCATGCCGTATGAGCACCGCGACCGCTGGCCTTCTTGCTGGCCTCAATGCGTCCGAGCCTGCACCACTCGCGGCAGGTGAACGGCGAGCGCCCCACAAGCCGCGCGAACTCATTGATGCCGTACCAGTCCTTCGCCTGTTCGCGCTGCATCAGCGCCACAAGCAGCGACTCAATGCGCTCCAGTCTTTGCTCCACCGTCACGGAAGACTCCTTCGACAAAAGCGGGCGGGATGGGACACCCCCGCCCGCTGTGAGAAACGTCTGCGACCGGCTTTCAACTCGACTTGCCTTTCCCCATGAATCCGGAGAATAGGAACGCCCCGAGCGCCACGAGCAGGCCGCCGAGGAAGGTGGTCGCCATCGCGTTGCTGGTCGGTTGATCCACCTGCGCTTTGAGGCTGCCGAGCTGGCCAGGCAGGCGCATCTCCACCGGTGTCGTTGCTGGCCTTCGCCGAACGGCAGGTGCAGAATCCACGTAGTCATCCATGACGTGCGCCGTTGCCGGCAGGCCGCTTGTCGGCGGAATCATCAATTCCGTGCCGCATGTCGAGCAATCGAACGGCACGCCGATCAAGTCCTCATCGAGATGAAACTGGTGGCTGCAATCCGGGCATTGGTAACTTTGCAGTGTGTACATGGCACACTCCTTTCAGAAAAAGTGATGTCGAAGAAACGGAACCACGCTGGTTCATCCAAGGAAACGTTTTCGCAGTGCATTGCCGACAATCTTCGCTGCCGTGCCTCCCACAACTTTGGGAACCACAACTTTCGCGCCGCCCTGCTTCTTGTAGTCGCGGTGGCAATGCCGCGCGAGCAGGTAGAGAAGCACGCCGACGACGTACACCACGCCGAAAATGGCAAAGCCGATCAGGGCCAGTCCCATCGCCAAATCATTCACAAAACTCTCAATCATCGTTCCATCTCCTCCTGTTGTTGCTGCTCGTTGCCACGCTCCGCGTAGGCATCGAGCATGGACTCGTACGAACCGTAAACCGTGCCCAAATCCTGGGTCGTCATCTGCGGCGTTGGGTTTAGGGGTGTCCCCATTTCCGACATGTGCTCCGGCTGACCGAAGAACGTCTCGTGGATCGTGCCGCGCACATCCTTGATGGCTTCTCGCCCCATTGCCTTCAGTTCCGCCGAAAGGGACGGCTGCTCCGCCGCCCATTCGGCTCGTTGGGCCAGCATTTGCTGCCAGATGCTGTCGCTGTCTGACATGGTCAGTCTCCTCTTTGCTCAAGGATCAGAAATTGCCCGACTTGTACTGCTCAGCCAGGTATCGCTGCTCAATCTCAGCGTCCCGCATCGTTTGCAGCCGGCGTTTTGTCCCCTCGACCATCACCCCTTCGGAGAACAGGATCGAGAGAAAGCCAGCCATAATGAAAAATCCGAGCGGCTGGCTGAATTGAGCGAGCAACCCGCCAATGGCGAGGCACAGGAATGCATCAACGCCCCTTGCGTTCAATTCCGTCATTCGCGGAAACAGTCGCTTGGACACGAACGGATAGCCGTTGTACCGGCTGTGGATCATGGCTCCGCGCCGCCAGTTCCTGAATGACCGCACGCGCTGGCAGATGAGGGCTGCGACCCAAAACAGGAAGAAGATAAACATCGGGCCGCAGTTCGCAAAACTGCCATATCCGAGGATGAGAAGACCGCCGATCAGCCCGAACATCCCGATGCCCTCACGGCCAAAGTCGGTGCGAAGAAAGACCGTGCAGGTAATTGCGTGGGCATTCGCCAGGACATTCAGTCCGTTGAAACTGTTTGCCATCGTCAGACGGTCGCCGGGACCGCCGTGTTGTTGGTTTGTCATTCGAATGTCTCCTTTTGTTTTGGAGTGAATAGGGAAAATGCGTTTAACCAGCACTGCGCTGATCGAAACTCGTCGCCAGCCAGTTCTGGCCGTTTGAGAAAGGCTCACCGCTTCGGATCACGAAGCAGTCGCAGGTGAAGTTGTTTGCCGCACCGCCGGTGCGAAGACCATGCATGAAAGCATTGCTTTGCAGGGTCGATTCAAAGTGCTGCGAGAAGTTGCCGCTGTACTGACTCTGCCCCATCAACTCGTCGTACATGCCTTCGCTCGGCGTAATCGAACCACCCGTGAAGGTCTGGAGCGACTTGCCAATCAGACCGCTGGCCCAGTTCGCTGTCTCCAGATCACCCAGTGCGTGAAACAGCTTCGTATGGAAGTTGGTCAGCAGGCTGTCGGCCTGGTGGCGTCCCGCCTGCCCCGGCAGCGCAGCGTAGTAGGCGTGAAGCGACTGTGTCAGGTAGATCATGCAGCCGCGATGGCTGCGGCATTGGGCGATGAAATGGGCATCGAAACTGTTGACGAACTGCTGCGCTTCGTCTGCCCAGATTGTGACGCAGTTTGCCGCATCGTCCGCGATCCGTCGGAGCACAGCCTTTTCGGTGAGGTACTTCCAGCCACCCGCCACGAACAGGCCGATGTCGCCCCATTCCGAAGGGGCCATGTCGATGAGCACCCACTTGCCCGCGAATAGATCGTCGGGACTGACGTTACTCGCCCCACTCACCAACTCACGCACCAGCCCGGTGTTGAACGTGTGCAGGATGCCCATCACGCCGGTCAGAATCGACGAGCGGGTTTTGTCCGCCATGAAGACGAATTCGTTCAGCCAGTATTCCTTGGCCAGTTCGTAGTCATGCGATTCCAGTGACGATTTCTGCTTCTCCCACGCTGTCTTGAGGCACTGGTTATGAAACCCTGCCAGCCATTCTTCAGTAGTAAACTGCTGCGGTGCCATCGCCGCACCGGTAATAAACCGCTGAAGGTCCGGTGCCGAGATACGGCCGGTGGCGAGCTTCACCACCTCGACCGCGTTGTAGATCATCCGCTCCTGTTCCTTCTGCCAGAAATCCGCTGATTCCCGGTTGTCGGTGTCGCTGGAGCCAAGCGTCTCCCCGATTACGGTGATACATTTCGTGATATTGCGAGTGTGACCACCCTGCTTCATCTCATAGTCAAGGAAGTTGAACCTCAGCGGCGTTTCCGGCGAAAAGATGAGCAGATCATCCCGGCGGCCCGCTGCCGCAAAGATGTTCTCCCACATCTGACGGTCCTCACCCGGCTTGGCCGCCAGGATCAGCCCGCCGCTACCCGGCAAACCAGTGACAGCGCCCGCCAACGCCTTTCCACTCGACGAGGTCTTCCCCGACCCCGTACGCCCGAAGATGGCCACGCCACCGTTGAGCAGGTCGCGAACGCTGAAGGCGTCATCCTGCCCCCATCGCAATAGCGTGAGGTCAAGGCCGTCTTTTGAAGCCGCCGCAAGCGGAGCCGGTTCACTGGTCAGATTGCGAAAGGCCGCGTGGGCCATGCACACAATCCCGCCCAACCCACAAGCAATCACCAACGGCCGGCCATTTGGGTCACCGCGAACCGTAATCAATGCCGCGAAAGACAGGACCACGATTCCAAGGCCGGTTTGAACTGCGTACCGAAGAGAAAAGTTGCGTTCCATTACGCACCTCCCTTCTTCGCCTTGTCTTTCATCACGGCGCTAAAGGTCTTGGCGTCCAAACCCTGCTCGCGAGCCTTGCGGGCTTCCTTCTGGGCGTCGCCAAGCGCATCGATCAAATCATCGAGAGATAGCTCATTGCCCGAGGCCGTGATCGAAACGCCCGATGCCAAAGGGCACAGGATGCGTTTCATTCGCACCTGTGGTGCATCATCCTGCTTCTGCCGACGCACATGAGATGCAAGGTCGTCGCGCGACGTACCGTTGCGTTTGAGTTCCAGCAATTCCGCCTGCTGTTCTGCTGCCGCACGGCTGATCTCGTAGACGGCGGTGATGCCAATCTCGCCCGCCTCCAGTGCCTGCTGCACTTCCGGCACGGCTTTGCCGGCCGCCAGGTATTTCGAGACCGTGCCTTCGCTCAGTTTGAGGTGGGACGCGAGGTCCTTGTTGGACCAGTCCGGATTGAGCCCGAGCAGTTCCTCGCAGGCGTGCCACTTCTCGGCATCGTTCAGATCGGCGCGGTGAAGATTCTCCGAAAGTTGTAGAATGCGAACTTCGGTGTCGGTCAGAGGATCATCCGAGATGATGGCCAACAGTTCCGGTAACTCGGCCTGAATCGCCGCCCGAACTCGTCGCTCCCCTGCGATCAGGACACCGTCCCGATTGCAGACAACCGGCTGAATCTGTTTCACCCGGAGGGATTCGCCGAGCAGTTGAAGGTCATCCTTCTCGAATAGTTTGCGCGGTTGGTTGGGATCGAATTT
Source organism: Aeoliella sp. (assembly GCF_965227375.1). Classification (NCBI taxonomy): domain Bacteria; kingdom Pseudomonadati; phylum Planctomycetota; class Planctomycetia; order Pirellulales; family Lacipirellulaceae; genus Aeoliella; species Aeoliella sp. The sequence continues at coordinate 3,604,474 of NZ_CBDDFX010000002.1, read as the reverse complement.
GAACCACGTTGTCGGTTTTGAAATGAGTTTTGCCATGACAGCCTCGCGGTAAGAGGAATTTCCATTTGATGCGGAAATCCTAAACCGAAGCCGATGACAAGTAACCGACACTCATCGTGACATTTGACCGACATTTGGTGGAGCAATGGCGAAGAAGAAAGACGACAGCACGAGTTACGAGCTGAATGTTGAAGAACTGAAACGCCTTCAACTCAAGCAGGGCATCACCGACGCTCAGCTTGCCAAGAAAGTCGATGTTTCCGAGCGCACCCTCCAGCGATGGCTCACCGGCTCCATCACTCCCCGCATGGAAAACCTCTACCGCCTCGCAGCGATATTCAGCGTGTATCCAAGCGCTCTAATGAACGGAGGAGAAGAACTCGAACCCGATCCACCCTACTGGGCCAGGATCAGCGTCGAGATAATCGGTCAGGTTCCAGCCGGCACACGCAAGTCACTTTTCGCCAAAGTCTCGGAGTCGATCGCCAGGGTACTTCGTGAAGCCGACATCGATGCGATGAACATCCAGACGAATATTTCGTCGTTCAAAGCCCCCCCTAGCGTGAAAACACTCGCCGATTCTGATCAACGCACGATCATGCTCATTGATGGGCAATTCAAAGACGGTAGGGATTTTTGGGTCTTCGTCGCCGTCAAAACCGGCATGTACGATGCCTTCATTGAAGCCCAGCGAAACAACACTCTGGACCTACACAACTTCCTGCCCTACGGTGAGGTCATCTCATCTGGGACTGACTTTGTTAAGGGCCAGCCTCCGCCCGAGGTTGTCGCTCAAGTAGCAGAGTTGTACAAGCTTCCTTTCTCACAACTTATGCAATACGTTACGGGCGAGGTTTACCCGTCACATGATGAGTTCTACCTTCGAGGGCTGGAGAACCTGTGAACGCGTGCATTGGCTTTGTGACCCGCAACCCAACTCCACTTGGCATTTGCACATCTTGATACGCTCCAAGGCGCGCAAACCAAGCAAAATGAGGCTTGTTTTACACAGGTTCTTACACATATACCTTTTTCATTCATTCTTTTCCGTTGCTCTTCAATGTCTTACCTCTAGACGCGCTAGACTCAAAAGCATTTACGTCTAAAAAATACGCTGGCCTGAATCCACTGTAAAGTCAATCGTTTGCATCATCTTCTCGACATCATTTTGTACCTGCGCTACACTTACACAGTAGTTACACACTTTCGCGTTTTTCCAAGGAAGGATGCGCGTTTCGAGAATCAGGATGGCAGACCACGTGTTGATGGGAGGAAGACTCCACCTTTACCAGCGGGAGAACAGCCGCTACTGGCAATGTGCGACATTTCTCGACGGCAGAAACTACCGTATGAGCACACGGGAGGAGAGCCTGTCACGCGCAAAGGACATCGCGGAGGACTGGTACCTTGAACTGCGAGGCAAACTCAAACGTGGCGAACTGATTCACGGCAAGACCTTCGCCTATGCCGCTGAGCAGTTCATTCGCGAATACCAGATCATCACGGAAGGGCAACGCAGCGAGCTATACGTTGAGTTGCAGGAAATGCGCCTCAGGAACCACATCCTTCCATTCTTCGGCCACATGGTGGTTGGCGAAATCACGCCGGGCGTAGTCCAGAAGTACCGCATCCACCGGCGGGAAAAGGCCATCACCGAGCGCGGCCAGCCGCCGGCTCGAAGCACGATGCACCAGGAGATCGTCGCCATTCGGCAAGTTCTCAAAACTGCCAACCGGCATGGCTGGCTCCCGCTTGTTCCCGACCTGTCTGAACCCTTCAAGGCATCCCGCAAGATTTCTCACCGGGCATGGTTTTCACCCGACGAGTACAAGCAACTTTACACGGCGACGAGAAAACGCGCTAAGAATCCCACTCGCAGCCGTTACGCATGGGAAAGCGCCCAACTGCACGACTACGTCCTGTTCATGGCGAACACCGGCTTGAGACCGGACGAAGCTGCCAGGCTTCAGTATCGGGATGTCGCCATCGTCCACGATGACGCCACCGGCGAGACCATCCTCGAAATCGAAGTTCGCGGCAAGCGAGGCGTCGGCTACTGCAAGAGCATGACCGGTGCGGTTATGCCTTTCCGTCGCCTCAAGAAACGCAACAATCCCGATGCTACAGACCCCATCTTCCCCAAAACTCACCGCGAAATGTTTAACCGCATTCTCGACGAAGAGGGATTGAAATTCGACCGGGAAGGCAACCGCCGAACGGCCTACAGCCTTCGGCACACGTATATCTGCCTCCGGCTGATGGAAGGCGCGGACATCTACCAGATCGCCAAGAATTGCCGCACCAGCGTGGAGATGATCGAAAAATACTACGCGTCGCATATCAAGACGAGCATCGACGCTGCCGCCGTCAATGTGCGTAAGCAGAAACCACCAAAGCCCGCAAAGCCGGTTCCTGCCGAAGACTCGTGAGGACTGTGAGGGCCTCAAAATAACTAATTGCGAAATCCTCCTTCGCCGCTATAAGGTGTTCGACACAAAGTGCTGTGCCCCTGTGGTGGAATTGGTAGACGCGCTCGACTCAAAATCGAGTGCCGCAAGGCGTGTTGGTTCGAGTCCGACCAGGGGCACCATCAAACAGAATCTATTCCATAAACGTGTGATTCTCTGGGCACGTCCGCCATCCAGGCGGTCGAGTGCTTCCGGGCTTCGCTTCGCTGCGGTCCTGCCGGACGGCTATCGCCCCCCTCTCGCCCTCTCGTGTGAAAAACAGGGGGTGAATCCCCCGTGCCGTCAAGGATCGGGGCCACGCGACCGGCGCGGCTTCCTCCCCAATCTTCCGCGCTCGTACCTCGCTTGTGCAGACCGGGTGCCCCTCCACGCCGGTCGTCCTTGACTGCACTCCCCCCTTCCTTTTTGGGCTTTGCCCCCCTTCCGCCGGAAAACGCGAGCGCGTTTCGCGTAAGGGGACATTTCCAAAGTTCAGAAAGGACCAACCATCATGGCAACCGCCACCACTACCCGCACCGACGTTTACACCCGTGTTACCTCGCACATCGTCGCAGAGCTTGAGCGAGGCGTGCGGCCTTGGCTCAAGCCTTGGAACGCAGAGAACGCAGCCGGACGCATTACGCGACCATTGCGGCACAGCGGCCAACCGTATCAGGGAATCAATATCCTGATGCTGTGGGCATCGGCAGAGATGCAAGGCTACTCCTGCCCGTTCTGGCTCACCTTCCAGCAGGCCAAGCAACTTGGTGGACACGTCAAGAAGGGCGAGCACGGCTCCCCGGTCGTGTATGCCAGCACGTTCAAGAAGAAGGACCAGACCGAGGACGGCAGCGAGACCGAGGCGGAAATTCCGTTCCTCAAGGAATATACCGTTTTCAATGCCGAGCAGTGCGACGGACTGCCAGGGCACTATTACACGCTGGCCGAACCGCCCACCGAGACCATCGAGCGGATCGAGCACGTGGAAGCCTATTTCGCCAACACCAAAGCCGACATCCGCACCGGAGGCAACCGGGCTTACTACGCGATTGAAGGCGACTACGTGAAGTTGCCCCCGCTGGAGACCTTCCGCAATGCCGAAGCCCACGCCGCAACGCTCGCCCACGAGATGACGCACTGGACCCGGCATCAAAGCCGCCTCAACCGTGAATTCGGTCGCAAACGCTGGGGCGATGAAGGCTACGCGATGGAAGAACTGGTCGCCGAACTCGGATCGGCTTTCCTATGTGCTGACCTCAAGATCACGCCGGAGATTCGCGACGACCACGCCGCCTATATCGCCGAATGGCTCAAGGTGCTGAAGGACGACAAGCGGGCGATTTTCTCCGCTGCATCCCACGCCAGCAAGGCTGTGGAATACCTGCACGGCCTGCAACCGCAGCCCGCTGCGTAACCCCGAAAACGCCGCCGGCCGCCGGATAACTCCGGCGGCCGGTTTTTCCTATGTCGAGCCACGCATTATTCCGACACTGTCGATTGCCACCGATAACACAATATCATGGACAAAGTGACCGGTTACGCGAAGATGCTTTAACAACATCCTGCCACAACTCGGTAGTATCGCTAGCCACGCCATTTATAGCGTGAGCCGATTCTGCTGTAAGAGCAACATCGGCTGGTCGTTTACCCTCCTCATCTTCAGCCAGAGCATCACTCCGCGCACAATTTGCAATTCCCGTAACGTCCCCTTTTTTGGCGGCCTCATGCATTCTAGTCGTCTTTCCCATATACATCCTTTCTACCGATGTAACGTGCTACGCTGTTGTGCAACATTTATCTACTGTGTGTGACACTATTCGCTTGTGCTGGAATGGATCGCGGCGTAGAAACCACCTCCTGCCAACTTCGGCCATCTCGGCGCCCAACATCTGCCTGTATGTCGTTACCCAGCGCATGCCCATTATTACGAAGTTCTCGCGCATTTTGCTGAGCCAAATGCTCGTCTTGGATCACTTTGAGTTCCGTCTGCTCCTGCTGGCTCATGTAGGTGCTCGCCGTGCCAACCACAACCAATGCCGCAATAGCAAGCAATGGAAGTGGGGAGAAGATGCTCGCTGCGACCGCTGTTCCCCCAGCAACTCCGATAAGTCCGTTCGCCAAAGTCATAAATGCGCCCATGTACGCCGCCATGCCCAAAGCACCGTATGCGGCCGCCTTGAACGAGTGCCACTGGTTCTTCTTGCGAAATGTAGATTCTAATTCAGATTCTTTAGTGTCCGTCATGATAACACTTTGCGATTGTTAAACATGTGAGTAGTAATAACTAATTATATCAGAAAAAGTGCCATCAAATGTGACATTTGTGTGAAATGCGTTTCAGTGCGAGGCAGCACAGAAGATTGGGTATGCACCAAAGATCTTTGGCGGTGTGGCTAACTTACAACAAGCGGAAGGCGAAAGCACGTGAGGGGCGTGCTCAATCGGCGTAACCTGTTCATCCTAATGCAGAAACCCGCTCGCCGCCTTTTCAAGCCATGCCTTCAGTTCCGCATTCGACTCGAATTCCGCCACGTCGATACTGTCAATCGTCGGCCCCGACTCGCCAACCTGGGCAATGTCTTCCTGGATCATTTCGCGAATCCACACCACCCGGTGCCGGTGCAAGCCGGCATGCAGCAGATCGATTGAACCTTCAGCCAGCGGAGTATCGAGGTTGCTGCCCCGGATCAGCACCAGATAGACCACGTCGCCCGTGAACTTGATGAGCAAGCCTTCGGTGGGGTTGTACCACCAAGGCCCCAGCCAGCTATACGGGAAAAACGCGCTGTTCCCATTGCGGAATCGGAACTCGATCGCCGTTGAACGGTCATGGATGCCGCGCAAATATCCGAATGCAGGGCAACAGGCTTCGCCATCGTCCCCGCCGTCATTGCCAAAGGATGCACGCTTCGCATGGCCGGAAAGGTGTGGATTGACGCTGTAGTGCCGCTCGGGTGTCATCTTTTCATCGCGCATTGTCTATCTCCGGTCGTGGGGCCGGTTCTCGGCCTTTTCCGTTGTGTGAATGCTGTGGGGGCGATGCGAACACAGCTCGTCCCCGTATGAACGTCCCCCGGTCCTTCATTCGGTTGCCGTTTCCTGTGTTCGGCTGCGCCGATTCCGCCAGTTCGGTCGCCGAGACCGGATCATCCGGTTTGCCGAAGGCTCTCAGTAGTTCGACGCGGTCATCCGTGTAAATCACGGCCTGCTGTCTGCCCCGCGTCACGGCGACATACGCCGTGCGCTGTCCGGTGGCCGGCAATGACTGGCTGGAGATGCCCACGAACACCTTGTCCACCGTCACGCCTTGGCTGGAATGGCTCGTCACCACATAGCCATGCGTCAGATGGCCGAAATCGCGGTCAATCACCCAGCCGTGATCGACCACAATGTCACCGCGAGGGGTGAAGCCCTGGACGGTCATCAAAGAGCCATTGCTGAGGCGATGCTTGCCGTCTTTGGTTTTGCCGCCGGCGGTAATGCGGACACGATCACCCGCAGCAAGGGCGAACTGCGTCGGGCGGTAGACCTCAAATCGATTCGCAACCTGCGTCGGCACACTGCCGCCGTCATCCACAATCAGCCGCGATCCCTTCTTGAATCCCCGCGCGTTCTGATGGAACTGGAGCAGGTCACCCGGCTCGTACTGCGTCGCATCGGCTTTCTGGGCATCGGTGAGATGCGATGGAACCCAGCCCGAGACGATTCGCTCCTGCCCGAGCTTCCCCTGCTCCTTGAGACCTTCGCGGACGGCCTGCGTGATCCGTGCCGCCTCCGCGTGGGTCGGTGATACGACAAGGGCGGTTTTGAAAGCACCGCCCTTTTTCTTTTCCGAAACTGCCTCTAAGTATGAACTGGCAAGTTGCCGGTATCGCTCCGAATCATCGACCTCCCTGATCCATCCGAGCTTGTCGAGTTCGCCGAATGCCTCATCTGTCCGCCCCTCACTCAGAGCCTGCGCCGCTTTCTTGTAATCGCCCTGCTGCCGCAAAATCTCCGTCACTTCCGCCACTTTGAGACCCGCAGACTCCTGCAAGAGCTTGAGCGGCTCACCCGCCGTAACACTTCGATGCTGCCTGCGGTCGCCGACCAGGATCACACGAGCGCTCAACTCTTCGGCCGCATCGAAGACGCGGAGCATATCCCGCGTGCCGAGCTGACTTGCCTCATCCACCAGAATGACACCGTTCTTCGCCCCGGCCCGCATCTTTTTATCTTTGAGGAACCGAGCCACCGTGTCAGCTTCGGCAAACCCCGCTTCATTGCGGAGCACTTCGCGGCTGGCTTTGACCGACTGGGCCAGCGCCACGACGGGAACGCCCACTTCGGCGAGCGCCTCGCCGATTTCCTGTTCCAGGGTTGTCTTACCTGTCCCGGCGACACCGCGAATAATCATCACGCGGTCGCGTGTGCCGAGCACATGGCGAACCGCTGCCTTCTGCCCGTCATTGAACCACTCCCGCGAGACTTCCCGATCCGGGTTGCCGAGCGGGCGGCAGCGTCCCCGGCCCTTCCGGGCAAACTCGATCAGCTTGGATTCCAGAGCGAGCATCTCTTTCGTGGTCGCCATTTGCCGGCCGCCAATCTCGCTTCGCACCAGAGCGCGGCTTTTCATCTCGCGCGCGGTATCTTCAACCGTGACTGTTCCAAGGCCGCGTTTGAGGGCTTCTGTCACCAGCTTTCGCTCAGGGAGCACCGCTTCGCGAACGAAACTGTGCTCTAAGGAATAATCGACCGCCAGCCTTTCGCCGTGATCCTGCCGGACAAACTCTTTGTCCCGGCGATGGACCGTCGCCAGGTTGCTGCGTTCGTCGCCGGAAAGGCGCGCATTCCATTCCTTGCGCAGCGCCTGCAATCCCATTGTGTCTGCCTTCTTCTCACGAGATTCCGCCCCAAGCTCGGCCTTGCGGTCGGGATTGGTAATCCCTTTTTCTTCCGCCATGCGTTCAATCACGGCAGTGCGCCGTGAGAATCGCTTGAGCACGTCCACCGGAATCCCGGCGACCTCGAAATCATCGCGTTTGCGCCTGATGCCAAACCCGATGTCCTGGAGATTGTTGGCTAGCCGGACGCGGAACGCCGACTGGAAGTACGGCGCATCCCGCTTCAGTTCCCGGAACTGTCCGGCCTTCCAACGGTCTTCCTTTTGATCCCATGTTGAATTGAAGACAAAAACGTGGGCATGCAATTGCGGATCAGGAAGGCCGTCCACCGGGCGGGACGTAGTATGAATGAACTCCGCCCAGGCCATGTTGCCCGTTGTACGGTTGGTATCCTGATGCCCCCGGCGGACGCGGGTCATCATCTCGGCTTCCATCTCCCGCATGGTTTCGTCAACCGCACCGCGAAACGCTTCCAGAATGTCCTGATCGCCGCTCATGGCGTAGAGAAGTGAGACCGACTTCGGCACCGAGAAGGTGAAGTCATAACCAACCGTCCGCTCAGACCTTGTCCGTACCGTCAATGGCTTACCGGTCTGAGGATGCAGGTTATCGCAGAGGCGCTCGAACGAGAACTGGTCGACCATTCCGGTCAACCCAAGGCGAGCGGCACCCTTGCCGCCCCAGGCACCTACTATCTCTTGCCCCTCACTGTAATAATCGGCCTTCGCATAATATGACTTTGCCGACCGGGCATTATCTTGTTGCGTGATACGAATCATAACTGATTTTACGGTAGCACAGCATTGGTTAATGATTCGTTAACCTTTTTGTGCTCTCACGCACTCACTCTACGTTTGCGGCGACTCGGAAACCGCAATATCACCCACGCGCGACCACGATGTGACTGCAATACAAGCGTAGATCGCGCCAGTTTTGCGCATCACATCGTTTTTCTGTGGATTTGACACGGAGGACAGTTGGGCTGTTGATATTCCATCCTTCGTTGCTTTCGCTCCGCCTGCTTTACCCGCCATTAACTATTTGCTGCCACAATCGTTGACAGAAGTTAACGATTCGTGAGTCTTTGTGACCGACCGCCCTGAACCACGCTCTCTTTCAGTTTCTGCATCGCTTGACCCTCAGCTACTTAATCAAGCCGCCGAGTTCATGGAGGGAGTTCGCCAGATACAGCGCGACAGTGGCCGCTCTTTGACAGGTAAAACGCATCTTTCCGACAATACACATCTCGCATCACACGCCACGCACTCAGCAAGCACGCTTCTTGCCGAGTTACAACGCAATCCAGACCCAGTAGTGTCTCACGAAGTCCTGTCTACCACTTTCGAGCGATTTGAGGAGATGTGTCGCCGTCGCAAAGTTCAGTTGCCGGCTGGGTTACGACCGGCAATCTACCGATTGTTGGCGGTCGAACTCGTCATTAACAGTGACATCCTCGCGATTGAGCCAGAGAAAATCGCTTCTGCGACTCTCTACAACGGCACCCTCGACAGAATTCCTCAAGAGTTCCCTGAGTTCTCAGATTTTCCAGGCATCGTGAGAGCAGCCGCCACAGGATATCCGACTGACCCTGCCGGATTTCTTGAGTTTGCTCGTGAAGCAATTGCTCGTCTGTCTGCAGATGAGCAGTTTGCGGACTTTCGCGATACACCTGGAATGTTCCGTCAGGCTGTGCGTCTAAACCCAAAGGACCCTGAAGGAGCATTGATCCGATTCCGTGAGCAAGTGAGTCAACTGGCCAGCGACGACAGGTTTGTTGAATTTCGTGACACGCCGCACATATTTCGTGAGGCGGCATCACGTAATCCTGCCGACCCTGCACAATTCCTCGTTCGTGTGCAAGGCACTGTTGCCCAACTTGCTGCCGACGAACGGTTTACACAGTTCCGAAGCTCGCCGCATATCTTTCAAGATGCAGCCATTCGCTCTCCGAATGACCCGGAGGGCTATTTGAATCGTGTTCTCGCCGCGGTAACCCGACTTGCCCGCGATGAACGATTCTCTGAGTTTCGCGGTTCTCCCTCCATTTTCCAACGTGCCGCAGCGAAAAATCCGAATGATCCAGAAGGATTTCTCCTTCAAGTACAGGAAACGATTGCCTGTCTGTCAGCCGACGAGAGATTTGCCGATTTCCGCGATACACCAGGAGTTATTCGCCATGCCGCATCGCACCACCCTACTGATCCCGAAGGGTATTTGACGCGCGTTCAAGAGACAGTCGCGCGGTTGATGTCAGATGAGCGATTCGCCGACTTCCGCGAAACGCCCGGTGTAATTCGATACGTTGCGGTCAACTACCCAAATGATCCAGATACAACCCTGGAGCGAGTACGGGAAGCAAGTGCCCGCTTGGCAGCAGATGAACAATTCGCAGACTTCAGAGATACTCCGGGTATATTCAGGCAGGCAGCCGTACAATCGCCGAATGACCCTGAGATGTTTATGACCCGCGTGCGAGAAACAATGGCTCGTCTATCAGAAGACGAACGATTTGCAGAATTCCGAGATACTCCCTACATCCTCAGAAAAGCAGTGCTCACTTGTCCGAGTGACCCAGCACAGTTTCTGATTGACGCTCAAGAGAGCATCGCCCGCTTAGCTGTGGACAAAAGGTTCACAGCATTCTGCAACACGCCAGGTGTTTTTCGCAAGGCGGTCGTCAGTCATCCGAGCAATACTGAAGAGTATCTCGTCCACGCTCAAGAAACTATCGCTCGTTTGTCCGCCGACGAGCGTTTTGCAGAATTCCGCAATACGCCAAGCGTGTTTCGTGAAGCAGCACTGGACCATTCTGACTCGGATGATTATTTAATACGCCTTCGGCAGCGTCGAAGCCTAATTGGTAGGCATACGCAAAGCATTTCTTCCACGTCCGACCATGACGATCTCGACGGTCCGAAACGCTGATCCATTATCCGCATCTTGAGGTTTCTCCCAACAGATTCCTCGGTGTTAGCCAATCGAGTTCCTTCAATTCGACAACACCGCACCCCCGGCCTGCTTCAGGGCACGCGTAAAGCCGCTGCCGGTCCGCTCAAGCTGCCAAGGCCGTTTTCCTGAAGGAAGCCTTCGGCCTTTCGCTTGCCCGGTGCGCTAATCGCACCGGAACGAGGCGGCTTTTTTGCGATGCCATCAGGCCGCGATGGTCGCGGCCTTCAAACTCGAAGAAAGGAAACCATCATGTCAAAACCAGCACACAAAATCCGCATCGGAGTTCTCCAAGTCACAATCTGGAAGAACCAAAGCGACAAAGGCACCTGGTACAGCGTCATTCCCAGCCGCAGCTACAAGCAGGATGATGCCTGGAAAGAAACCGACAGCTTCGGCTTCGACGACTTGCTCGCTGTGGCCAAGCTGCTCGACCAGGCCCACACCTGGATCATGCGTCAGCAACAGGCTGATGCCAAAAGCCGCAAGGAATCCGCAGCGGCGTAATTCAGACTCCAGCGGGCGGCTCACCGTCCGCTGGCTTCCAATCATCAACGAGTTCCAAGCGTCGGCTCAAACCGGCGCTTGGCTGCTGCTTTTCCCAACCATCAGTCCCTTCTCGTAGACCGCCAATCCGGCGTGTCTTCCGTTCTCCCCATCCTGCCTCAATCCAAATCTTGCTGCCCCGCTCCGCGCTCGAATGACGAATCGCGTCCTGACCAAGGCTGGAAGCGGTCTTGAGGGCGCGGTGCAGCACAAAAGATGACAGGCGTCTTCCCTATGCACAGCATAGGCTGGATTTCCCCGGGAAATCCGCTGTTTTCCACGGGAAAACGCCTGTTTCGGCTTGCCACCCGATTGTATTGATTCTACCACTGCGCCTCTGGGTATGTCCCGAAGCACCATGGATCTAGTCGGCTGTGTAGTGTGCAATAGCTCTATCCACGACATGTGCAAGTCAGCGCACTGCTTCATGATGCGCATTTCTCATTCTCTTGGTCCACCTCACATGCAGCAAAAGCGTGTCGCTATGAATAACTCAATGTAGCAGGTGGTTCTGCGGCTGAAGCGCCGGTGGGACTTGATTCGAGTCAATGTCTTCTAGTTGAATAAGGTTGATCTCAATTGTCCTCGTGATGGCGTGTATCGGAAGGTGGTTGTCATCCAGGCCGAATGGCTGTTCGATCTCATCTCCCACAGCATCGAGTCCCAGAAATGCATACGCAATAAAGCCGACAACCAGTGGTGTCAGGATGCCAACGGTGTCATGCAGCCCACAGGGTAACGCGAGGCAGTACAGCATCGTGGTGCGGTGAGTAAGAACGCTGTAGGTGTATGGAATGGGAGTCGATTTGATTCGCTCACATGCGCCCTGAACTGCAATCATTTCCGTCAGATTGTTGTAAAGCAGTGGCACGTGAAATGTCTTGAGCCAGCCGCGTCGCTCCGCCACAGCAATCTTCTCTGCAATAAGGCGACCAATTGCAACTGGAACATTGGCATGCCGCAGCACCGCCTCGACAGAAGCACTATCTTCCATGTACTCGTACAACTCCGCTTCGGGAGTGCTGTCCCGCAACTTGTGTCGCAAGGCATTGACGTAGGCAAGAGTCAACCGAATCAAGCTGCGGCGTAATTGCATTAACTCATCAATATTGGCCACTTCTTCCGCGCTGATCAAGGTGTGAACCTGAATCGCAAAAGTCCGCGTTGTGTTGACCATGTTACCCCATAACTTGCGCCCTTCCCAGTAGCGATCGTATGCGGCGTTGTTGCGAAACCCAAGAAAAATCGCCAGTGCGAGTCCCACGACAGTAAATGGAGCTGTTGTCAGTGAATACTTGTGGGCGCCAGCGACGCTTGAGAAATAAGTCACCACGCCTGCGAAGGCAGTTACAATTAGCACCCTCGGCCACACTTTGCCCATTGTCGTTCCATGGACCGCGAAGATCATTCGTAGCCAGCTAGTCTTCTTTGTTACAATCATGTTTCCACTACCGCTCCGATGTGGCTTGGTGACGTCCCGAACTGAAGTTGATAGCACAGGTCACCAGTAATTCACAAATGAACTATTCAGGAATCCTCTGTCGTCTGTTGGTTGTGCGGCTTCGCTGTGACCTTAACGTCACTACTGGCCGAAGTCGCCTCTTCGGAATTTCTAGAAAGGGCTTTCCAGCCGGGGATATGGTGGGCAGCAAGGACTCCGAAGATGATCAGTGCCGCAAGGGCCGCTAGCAGGTACATTCCAAACCCGATCGCTGTCCCAACCGCAGCGGTTGCCCCAATCGTGGCGGCCGTGGTCAGCCCCACAGCACGACCACGGTCCCGCAGGATGATGCCCGCGCCTAGAAATCCCACTCCTGTCACAATATTTGCGGCCAACCGAGACGGCTCGGCGCCAGGAATATGCGATGAGATTAGCGCAAAGACGCATGAACCGAGAGCCACGGAGGCATACGTTCGAATGCCCGCCTCCCGGCCATGCCACTCGCGTTCCCAGCCGACAAAACCGCCCAAGAACGCCGCAACGACCACCCGCACGGCGTACATCGCTTCTAATTGCCAATCTACGATGGGCACAACGCGGTCCTCTCATTTCATATCTTATCTTCCGCTCCTGAAGTGCGAAACAACGACCACTTCAAGGAGATCGGCGTGATCAACGTCGTGACGACGACCATCGCGACCAGGGCGGAAAAGACCGACCCGCTGACGACTCCCAAGCCCTTGCCAATGCTGGCGAAGATTAGCCCCACCTCGCCGCGGGGAATCATGCCCTGGCCAATCGTCCAGCGGTCCGTGCCGCGTCCCGCTGGTAGACCGCATACGAGTTTGCCGATAATGGCCACGGCGCTGAACGCCAATGCCAGCCACAAGGTCGTCGGATCGAGGAACGATTGCAGGTTGACCTGCATTCCCATCAGTACGAAGAAGACCGGCGCGAAAATCCGCTCCAGTGGTGCGATCAGATTGGCCATTGTAGCCGTCGCGGATACGTTCTTGAAATGCTCTTCACTCAAGATCAAGCCGGCGGCGAACGCGCCCACGATCGGGGCTAATTCGATGGCGCTGGCCGCCCACGCCAACAAGAACGCCAGGGCCAAGGGAAACAACAGTTTGACATGGTGTTTTTCAAAAACCGCGACGAGCGGCACCAGCCAGCGGACGAGGTTTCCACCGAACAAAATCACCGAACCGAGAAACAGGACCGACAGCAAGGAGATGCGACCGATTTCCAGGGCGTCAATTTGCCCTGTTGAGGCGATCCCGACGACCACCGCCAGGATGATCAGCCCCAGCACGTCGTCGATGACCGCCGCGCCGAGAATGACTTTGGCCTCGCGTGTTTGCAGCTTACCCAGGTCGCGGAACACGCGGGCCGTGATGCCGACACTGGTCGCGCACAGCGTGGCGGCCAGAAAAATGTGCACTGTCGCCCCGGCGTCCGGCAACAGCCACATTCCGACCAGCAGTCCCAGGAAGAATGGAGCCACCACGCCGGTGACGGCCACCAGCAGCGCCCGCCAACCGACTGCCAGCATCTCATCGATTTCCGACTCCAAGCCGACCATGAACAGCAGCAGGATCACCCCCAGTTCGGAGAACAGCCACAAGGCGAAAGTCATGGCGACGTAGCGCGGTCCTTCCGGGCCGGTCATCATCTCCACCAACCGGCGGGCGCTGCCGCCCTCGGCCAACGCAGACGCCGAGAATATCTCGCTCGCTGCTTCCGTCACGGAGCGGCCGGTGAGCCACACTTCGCTGAACAGCGGCATCGCCTCACCCAGATGCATCACCATGACAAACAAGGGGATGCCCAGCCAAAAGCCGATGTTGCCGATAACGACGCCGATCAGCAGTTCGCCCAGTACGGCCGATTGTTTGAGTGATTCGGCCAGCCAGCGTCCCAGCATTGCCACGCCGATGATGACGGCCAACTCCAACAGGATGGGCGAAAACGGCAATTCGTTCGCCGATTCGTCATGCTCGGAATCGCCCGCTGCCGCAGCCGGTTCCACTTTCTGCGTCGCGCCGCTCCCTTGGTCGGCCCACGCCGACTGCTGCGTTTGCATTCCCGCACGGATGCCAACGACAGTCAGCGACGCGATGGCCAACAGCAGCAACGACAGGCGTCTATTTTGAAGCATCATTTGATTTGTACATCGCCATTTGACATCTGGTCGGGATAGTCATTTGATTCGCTTGACCGCATGAGAGTGTGCGGTTGCAGACACGTTTCCGTGCTGGCATCTTGCTCACTCTCTCGGGCAACAACTTCGTCGGACGGCTCCCCACCATTCACTTCCAAGAGCAATATCGTTACGTCGTCGGCTCCTTTCCCGCCGGTCCGATGTCCCAGCAGCTTTGTTCGGATCGCCGTCACGGTTTTCCGGGGCGACTGCTTGTCGCCGTTGAGCAGCACGTTGAGCAGCCGCTCCCGGCCGAATAGTTCGCCGCCGGGAGCACTGGTTTCGGCAACGCCATCGGTCGTCAAGAGCAACCGCTCTCCGGGCACGAGGAAGATCACCTCGCTTTGCCAATTGTCAGTCGGATCGACGCCCAGGGGCAATCCGGTAGCGGGCAACTTACGCAGGTCACCGCTCGGTGACAGCAGGAGGCCCGGCTCGTGTCCGGCACTGGCGTAATCCAGCCGGCCCCCTTGGGGGTTCCAACGGGCTAGAAACATCGTAATGAACTCGTCGCACAGTAAAGCGGGAAGCCGCTCGTTCATGAATTGTAAAATCTTTGACGGTTCGCGATGCTGCTCCGCCGCGTGTAACACGAGAGCCTTGAGCATCGCCGAGCCCATGGCCGCTGAGATGCCGTGTCCGGCAACATCCGCCACGCAAATCAGCCAAGTGTCGTCGGACAGTCGGAGAAAATCATAGTAATCCCCGGCCACCTCATCGGCGGGTTGGTACAAGTGAGCGATGCGAAGCCCCGGAACCTCCACCCCGTTGGGCAACAGATGCTCCTGAATTCGCCGTGCCCGATCCATTTGCACTCGCCGGTTGCGCTCGTCGTCGGCCAGTATCTTGGACATTTGCTCGACTGCGTTCGACAGGTCATTCATTTCGCGGCAGTGAAAATCATTGGCATTCACCTCATAATCGCCATTCGCGATACGCATAACGGCGTTCGACAGACGTTTCACAGGACGCGTCATAATTCGCCAGAGCACCACGTTCACGATTGCTGCTGCGACAACTGCCAGCCCCGCGAGCCATGCCAAATGCAAGAGAATCTCTCGCCGAATCGAGCGGCGAATGTTCGTGGTGTACTCCGAAACTTGCACTTCCACGCCGTCGCCCGAAAACGTGCCCACGACCAATGATTCGTCATTGACCGCAGCGCGATGGTCAGATGAAACGGAAGCCTCTTGCATAGCACGGATGATTTCCGGCGATGCGGCGTGATGTGCATCGGCTTGCAGCACGTGATGATTCCAGCGTACGACTATGTGGTGGCCTGGCGATCGCGACTCCTGCATGCGAGTACACACCGAATTGATGTATTTCTGGGCGGACTCTCGCCCACCTTTCTGACCGAGGGCGATTAGCCCTTCGTAGATTGTCATCGCTTCCTCTTCCAGCGCCGCGTGCTTCGCCACAATCGCGTCTTCCATCTCGCGCTGATAATCCAATGGCAACAACAGCGCCAGCGCCGCCAATAGCGGCAGATTGACGGCCCAAATCAGGAGCGTGCCAATCGAACGCCGTTTCGGCTGTCGTTCCACACCATCTTGACTGATATCGTTCATCGCGAAAATCCGATCAATTCGTTTCACCACCGGAAGAGATCACCGTCGCCCATCGCCGCCGTTGATTGGAAACGCCAGTAGTTCGCGAATGCGTTTCGCCAGTTGGCTCGGCGTGAGGGGTTTCGCGGCGTAATCACTCACGCGGAACGAATGAACGGCCGGCAGTCCTTGCTCTCCGAACTGGTCATATGTCACGATGACCGGGATTTCGGGAACATCGATTTGCTCTACCATCAAGGCCAGGACGCCTTCCGCTCGGCCCCACAACAACCCTACATCCAAGACGACCAGATGCGGCCTCTGCTCGCGGAGGCGCGCGATGCATTCAACCCCGTTACCGGCTGTGGTCACTTCAAAGCCCAGCAGCGATAGGTGAGCCGCATAGCACCTGGCAAGTGAGATGTCGGCGTCCGCTAACAGCACGCGAACACCTTCCATCCTCAGCTCGGGTTGCGGCTGCGGATTAGTTCGCGCCGACACTTCTTCCCGAAACACCGGAATCTCCGGCGGTGCGGAAGCAGCCAGACGCACGCGCCGGCCTTCGATACTCTGGACCGCCAGCGAGACGTTGAGTGAAGGAACCACGATAGCTTCAGCGATCTTGCGGGTAACGACTAACATGCAAGAGCCTCCTTTTCTGGCACTCTTGTTGTGCCATGGAAAGATGATTGGACATTTGAGAAGGGGAAACGCTGCAAGCCACTTGTCGAGCGCAAGGCATCGGACAAGAGAAAAGCGACGCTGACGGCAACCCAGCCTTATGTGCAGCCGTAAAACGTTCAATTCACGGGTGCAAAAAGCCAGCGCGACAGATTACAGCGTCAACCGCGAGAAGAGCACACAGCGCTCAAGCGCCGTTGCGGGTAGCGGAGCGGGAAGAGAGGAAGCATCTGCCGGAAGATTGAGCCACGGCAATTCGGGCCCATCCGACCTAGCGACGATCAGATCGCCTTGTCCCGACCGCTGCCCAGACGATTGAAGGGACGGCACAAATGTCGCTGATCGATGGCACTCACATGTCGGGCTGTGGCACGGGATACTGTGTTCGGCACCCTGACAACACTGAGTCGCATTGGTGGAATGGCAGCAAGTTCCGAACGCCGATACCAACGGCGAAGCGAACAGCAACAATAAAGTCACTGTCAAAGTCAATCCACGTTGGAATCTGATTGCGTCGTTTCCCACCATTGTGTCATCTTCCAAAACTGCCGTAGACGCGTCAAGACCAAGCGAGCCGGGGTGCCCGTACTCCCGTACTTGACGACAGGTCGTTGCACTATTTAGAATTGACAAGAGGAGGATTTCTCATGCGTATCCTGCTCTCCATTTTGATTGCTTTCATCGGCGTGCATTCTTGCCAATCGCAAGGCGTTTGCAAGGGTTGCTTTGATCACCATGCGGCAACGGGGAACCATAAATCGGTATGCTCCGTGTATGCTGTAGAAACTGTCTCTTCGAGTGGCCACGATCCCTGCAACTGCGAATGTCATCGGTTTTCAGACCGAAGAGGCGTAGCGATTGAGAATGCTGGCCGGGTTCCGCTGAGAGACCGACCGGATTCTCGGTCAGGTGCCTTGGCAGCTTCTCTGCTTCGAGCGAATCAGGAATACAACGAGACTCAAATTGGACTCTGGACGTCGAAAACGCGCGGCCGTCCGATCTCTCGTTTGAACGCCCAACTCTGTACTTGGCTGGTTTAGTCCGCCGGATGGCTGCGTTCGCTTGGCTACGGGGCCAACAGTTGAACATGAGAGCCGTTTCTTGGGCGATATCCTTGCAGCCCGGCCTTCTGGATCGCTCAACCTCTCGTGTTCCGGCCTGCCAAGCAGGTTCGTTCGTCAATTTGCGCGACTCTTCGGTTTACGGAAACACAACCAGCTCTTAAGCGAGAAGAATCCATGTTCAAACACCAAGCGCCTTTGAAGAAACTTACCCTTTGTCTGCTCGCAATTGTGGTGATCACATCAACTGTCATTGAGTCCGAGGCGAGAGGACGCCGTGGGAGGTCGCGGCGGCGGTCCAGTTACTCGTCCCGCATTAGAAGGTACATTCAGGCCCGCCAGAAGGCGTACCGCAACGCCGTTCAGAACTACCAGAAACTGATGCAGCAACGCCAGAAGGCGCTGGCCCAACAACAGGCTCGGCGCAACGCGCTGCGCCGAGCGGCCGACCAGAAGCGCAGGCAACTCGAAGAGGAAAAACGGCAGAAACGCCGCGAATCCCGGAAGAATGACGCTTCAAGAACCAAGAAACTCTCAGAAAGTCCGTCGACAGAGAAGGCACATCCCAAATTGCTTCTCAAAACCTACGATGCGAACAAAGACGGGAAGCTGAGTCGACAGGAAGTCGCACGCAGCCCGTTGGCGAAGCGGTTCGACAATCTCGACAGAAACCGTGACGGCCAACTGACCCTCGACGAGGTTCACCCCGCTGCCCGGCCATGACAAACAATCCAATTCCCCACAGGAATGACGTGCAATGACGAAAAAAGGACGGTGCTCTATCTCTTTCTGCGGGACATCCTAAAGTGTTGGAACGGCCTTGAAGGCCTCCCCCCTGCAATCCGATTCTTACCACGAATGAGGAGGACGAACGATGTTCAAGATTCACGCAACAGTGGCGGTTCTCGCCGCGGGATTGGTTGTCGCAGTCCCGGAATCTTCCGCCCAGGCTCAGTGCCGTTCCTACCGCGGAGGGTATTCGACCGGATATTACGGGGGATACCCCCAGCACACTCCCACGTACTCGTATTATGCCCCCTCACACGGGTATGGGAATTTCACATCCCCGTATTACGGCGGGTACTACTCGCGCGGTTTGGGCCTTGGGTACGGGTACTATGGCAGCCACTATGGCAGCCACTATGGCGGGCAACATGTCATCCGACGTCATGGCGGCGGTCATCACGGTGGCGGTCATCACGGTGGCGGTCATCACGGTGGCGGTCATCACGGCGGCGGTCATCACGGCGGCGGTCATTGACTGGAGTTTCGTTATTCTCAATTGACGCGATTGAATAATCGTCGCAGTCCTTTTCAACTCGGTCAATACAATGCCGCACAGGCGATCTATTTTTACCGCTTCGCTCTGAATTCTGAATGCGGAGGGCAAAGTAGACGAGGACAACGTCTGCGAACACTGCGAAGTTCTTGCAGGATATCCACCAGCACAATGCCCGTGGCCCAGTGTGGCGCGCGATTGATCGCTTTCTGTGACGACCGCAGCCACTCGATAATAACTGCGTCGCCAAAGTTCCCGGCACAGAGCAACACTAGGCCGCCGAGCTTCCGAAGGAATTCACCGCTCAAATAAAAATAGCATCGAAGATTTGATGGTCACATTTGTTTCCAGGCTTCGGTCTCTCGACGCCAAGGACAGGCGACGAATCCCGAATAGGCGGGTACGAGCAAGATCAAAGTCTCCACCCATAGATTACTGTCTTTCATCAAGGTGGTGAGAAAGTACCACAGAAAGAAGTACCGGATCATTGCTTCGACGATGCCAAACATGATGTTCTTCAACTCCAAAACTGTCGTGCTGCCTTTCATCACGAGTGTTTGTAGGCCAACAGCCGCAGCGCGTTGAATACCACAAGCAGTGTCGACCCTTCATGGAACAGGACCGCCGCGCCCATCTGCAAACCGAGAACGGTGGCCGGAACCAGAAATAGAACCATACCCAGGCTGACCCAGAGGTTCTGGCGAATAATACGGCTTGTCTGGCGGCTCAGACCCACGGCGAACGGCAGGTGATTCAAATCGTCCGCCATCAGTGCCACATCGGCGGTTTCGAGCGCCACGTCGGAACCGGCCGCGCCCATCGCGATGCCGACAGTGGCATTGGCCATTGCGGGTGCGTCGTTGACGCCGTCGCCGACCATCGCCACCTCTTCCTGGCGGCGCAATTTCTTAATTGCCTCAACCTTGTCATCGGGCATCAAATCACCCCAGGCTTCGTCAATGCCGACTTCTTTCGCAACTGCATCTGCGACCTGCTGGTTGTCGCCTGAGATCATGATCATCCGCCGCACGCCGAGTTCGCGCAACCTTGCCACCGTTCTCTTGGCCGCCTCGCGGGGCGTATCCATCAGCCCTAATACGCCAAGATACTTTTCACCGTACCGGACGATCATTGTCGTCCGACCGTCGGCTTCCAGGGATTCGACTTGCCTCCGCAGCGCATCGGGGATCGCCGGTCCATCGACTTCGCTGAACAAGTCATCCTTGCCGATATACACCGCCTGACCGTCGATGTTGGCTTTGACACCGCGACCGGTGATGCTTTGCAAATCGCGTGCTTCGGGCGCGGAGTTCCCGCCCAGGCGCTCACGCCCACCACGCACCACGGCGGCGGCCAGAGGATGATCGCTCAGTTCCTCCACCGCCACGGCCACCCGCAGCAACTCGTCCTCAGCCACGCCGTCGCAACTGACAACGTCAGTTAGACGAGGCTTCCCTTCCGTCAACGTGCCGGTTTTGTCGAAGGCAACCGCGCCCAGCGTGCCGAGGTTTTCCAGTGGACCACCGCCTTTGACCAGAACGCCGCCGCGAGCCGCCCGGGCCACCCCGCTGAGGACGGCGCTCGGAGTCGAAATGGCCAGCGCGCAGGGGCTCGCCGCCACCAGCACCGCCATCGCCCGGTAGAATGACGCGCTGAATGACTCGTCGATCACAATCCAGGCAAACAGCAGAAGCACGTCAAAGGCCAGCACTGCCGGAACGAAGTACCGCTCAAACTTATCGGTGAACCGCTGCGTCGGTGACTTTTGCGTCTCCGCTTCGTTGACCATTTTCACGACACGAGCCAGCGTACTCTCGGTCGAGAGTTTCGTGACCTGAATCTGCAATGCCCCGCTTTCGTTAATCGTGCCGGCAAAGACACGGTGCCGCGCATCGAGTCGGTCGGGATTCTCCGCAGCCTCTTCTGCATCATCCACCGGGCGCTTGTCGACCGGCACGCTTTCGCCAGTAATCGGAGCCTGATTGACGCTGCTTTCGCCCATGATCACAAACCCGTCGGCGGGGATTCGTTCGTTTGGCTTGACGATCACCACATCGCCGACGTGGAGCTCTTCCACCGAGATTTCCTCGGAGCCGCCGTTACGGCGGACGAGTGCCGATTGCGGGGCAAGGTCGGCGAGAGCCTCGATTGCCCGCTTGGCTCGGCCCATCGCATAGTGCTCCAATGAGTGACCGAAGCTGAACAGGAACAGTAGGAGAGCGCCTTCGGCCCACTCACCCAGCGATGCGGCGCCGATCGCTGCCACAAGCATCAAGAAGTCGATCTCGAAACGGCCGGTACGGATGTTCTCGATCGCTTCGCGAAGAGTGAAGAAACCGCCGAAGAAGTATGCGCCCAGATACAGACTCCACGGCACCCACGGAGTCACGTTGGTCAGCGATGCCAGCAGCCAACCGGTGAGCAGCAGACCTCCACAGAGCAGGGAAAAGCCGAGTTCCGCTTTTTCGCCGAACAGGCCACCATGTTCATGGTCGTGTTCTTTCACGGCAGGCTGGTCTGCCTCGTCGGACGGTTCGGCCAGCGGAGGCTGTTCCACCTTTTCAGCGGTGTGAATACCGATTTTCTCCACCGCCATTCGGATGGTTGCCTCGTCGGTGATTTCACGATCGAACTCGATCCGCAGCACTCCAGCCGGAGAGATTGCGGCTTCCAACACGCCAGCGATTTGTTGCGCGCGCGACTCGGCCGTGCGGGCCTGGCGGACGTGCATCGATCTTGATTTGAGCAGCAAATGGCCGTACCGCTGATCGAGTTCGGCTCCGGCCTGTTTAGCCAAGGAGTGTACGTCTGTGAAGTAAAATCGATTGGGGTCAAAGTGAATGCAAATTTGGCCCAATTCTGTTCCCTTCTCTTCCACAGGATGTGCGGCGTCAATTCCTTCTTTCGCCGTCAGCAAATCGGTCAGACGCTGAACGCAGGCATCACGAGCACTTGGCAAGGTGGGCAAAATCAGGTCAATGTCAATTTGCGTTTTCTTGGACATCGTGCTCTCCGTCTCGTTTCATCATTGGTGCTACGTTGATGGCGACCCTGACTGTTCGCAACCGCCATAGGAGTCATCCTGTCGCGACGAATACGACCACGAATGTCGAACGCCAGCAAGTGAAAACTACGCTGCCCGTGACCACTCCCGGCTGCCGCCTGCATCGGCGGCGTCCTGACCAATTTTACAGGAATGCTGTGGGCGCGGTCGTGCGTTGTGGAACCTCGCATGCAGTGTATCCCAATCCAGCACGAGAGCGCCGCCCGTCGCTTCGTGCTGCTTTTCCCAATCCATCAAGTGTTGGAGGCAGGCGTGGTCAATGAAGCTCAAGCCTTTCAAGTCGATGTGTAGGACCGTGCCCGACGGCACCGCTTCCAATGCCGCCGCCAACTTCGGCAGGCGGATGAAGGTCGCCGAGCCTTCCAGAACCAGCGTTCTCTGGTCGCCTGTCGTGTCGCCGCGATGGATTATAGAAAGCCTGGAAAACGTATAAATTAACTTCGCTATTGAGATCCCGATCCCAATCAATACGCCAGTGAGCAAGTCTAAGGAAACAACAGCACCAGCGGTGACGACACAGATGATTCCCTCGCTCCGGCTTTCTTCCCACAGCGCTCGAATCGCACGAATTCCAAGCAGTTTGACACCCGTCAACACAAGTATTGCGGCCAGAGCGGACGTAGGCAACATTCGGAGCACTTCGGGAAACAAGAGAGCAAATACCAGCAGCCATGCTCCGTGAAACACTGCTGACCAGCGGGTTCGAGCACCTGCATCGACATTGGCCGAACTGCGAACAATCACTCCTGCCATCGGCAATGCGCCCATTAGACCGCAGACAGCGTTACCTACTCCCTGAGCCGCTAACTCGCGGTCATAGCGGGTCCGAGGACCCTGATGCATACGGTCGACGGCGGCGGCGGTCAAAAGGGTTTGTGCACTCGTGACGAAGGCGACCATCAATGCAACCTTCCAAACCGATGGACTCGTGAGATGGCCCGGGAGCGAACCAAAATCGGCCCATTTCACTGCCGCCCCCAGGCTGTCAAACTCGACCCGCTCAATGGGCAGCGTCAGGAAGGCAGAAACAGCGGTCACGAAAACCATCGCCACAATGACAGCCGGTACCGCCCTGAGTTTGTCCGGGACGATTCTCTTCCAGAATACCAAAATGAGCAGCGTGGCGGCACCAACGAGGGCAGCGGGAAGGTGCCCTGGATGTCCATCGTGGCCGACGAAAACATGCGTCACGGCCCGTGGAATGTTTACAAAGTTGACCAGCGGATTTCGGGCGGGAGCGTCGTCCAACGCAACATGGAACTGTTGGGAGAAGATGACGGCCCCGATCCCAGCCAGCATGCCAAGGATGACAGCGGGCGACACGGCCCGAAACCACTGGCCTAGCCGCAGCAGGCCAGCGGCAACTTGAATCAACCCCGCGAGAAGCACGACGACTCCTAACATCCCGATACCCTGTTTCTCGACTATGTCGAGCAGGATCACGATGAGCCCCGCCGCCGGCCCGCTCACCTGCAATGGGCTGCCGCCAATCAACCCCACCAGAATTCCGCCGATGATACCGGTGATCAGGCCGACTTCCGCTGGAACACCGCAAGCCTTTGCAATGGCCAAGCACAGCGGCAGTGCAACCATAAAGACCACCAAAGAAGACGGAATGTCGCTCTTGAGCGCCTCGAACCATTTAGGGTGCTCAGCGACTCGCGAAGCCTTCTGCGATCCCACGTCTTCGGGCGGCCGTGAACTCGAATCAGAATCAGACCGGGCAGCATGGATGACCGGCATCTCCGCTAACGGCGCGAAGGCTTCGCTTGCTTGATCGTAGGCAAGCACGTCTCCTGTCTCGAATCGCAAGACCCAGGCGTGCAGACGAAGGGTGCCGGCAGACAAAGCAGCAGCGACCGCTGGGTGTTTCGCCAGGTTTTCGACTTGCAAGAGTACGTTTCGCTCGACCGCCTTGTCCCACAAGGCGTCTCCTTCGATACCGGGGTGTTCCCTCCGGATCGTCTCGCTTGTCTCAGCGGCTCGGGCCAGCCACTCATTCGTCTTGCTTAGATTGACCGCCTCTTCCGGATGCAGAATTGCCCGTACCGCACCGCAATGATAGTGTCCGCAAACAATGATGTCAGTCACACCAAGCGCGGAAACGGCGTATTCAATCGTAGCCGCTTCACCGCTCGGACCATCACACGGAGGAACCAAATTTCCCGCGTTGCGTGAAACGAATAAGTCACCAGGATCAGCCTGCATCAGCGTCTCGGGGAGGACGCGCGAATCCGAGCAGGTAATCAGCAACGCCTGGGGCTTCTGACCTTGGACACTCCGCTCGAACTGTTCACGTCTTTCCCACATCACGTGATTCTGGAAATGTTTCAACCCTTCAATCAGTTTCCGCATGGGAACCTCCTGTTCGACTGCCCAACTTGAAAAACCTGGGAATTCGCCGCATGTGACGTGGTCATGCGGTCTGATCCAATCCCTCACGCCAGCAACCGATCCGCAATGCGCGCAAATGGGCGCATCCTGCTCGTGATCGCGGGGGGACAAAACCACCGTTAGCTGAAGATGGTTCGCTAAAAGATGAGGAGGTCACGACGGCCCAATGTGGCGGTGACCATCACCCACACAAAGCCTCAACAGCGCATGAGGCAAATGACGTGAAGGCGATCCCGTGGCGACAGAAACTCGCCGTCTACCCTGGCAAAAGAACCCAGGTTCGTACTGAGCGAGGCGATGTTCGACCAACGCAGCGACGCTCTGTCGGCTGAGTCGCTGCGAAATCTGCCCGCAGCTTGACGAGTTTGCCGAGTGCGAGACGATGGCAATGCCTTAGTCTCACCGCGCGACTGGCAGGGACATCGTGAACCGCCGGGGCACTCTCCTCCCATTGGCACGTCGCCGGGGGATATCGGAAGTCTCGGGCAGCATGGCGAAGCTGGAGCTTCGCGGGGCGTTCCTTCTGAATCCGACGACGAAAGCGATGACGCGAACTGATGCGCGGAACACGGGCGGACGACCGTCTCAACCGGCCCCAAGAGAATCAGGTAGATTATTAACCCGATCCGCACCATGTGTCTCACCACTCCGATTCAAATGAACGCAATTTTACCGTCCCCTGCGACAACTGCCGTACCTTACGGATTTATCGGTTCGGCGGATAGAGGAACTTGAGGCGCATGTCACGCATCTCCGTGTTTTCGGAACCTCTCCGCCTGGGCAATCAGCGCTCCTTACGCATCAACCGCCATGTCAAGTTCACTTCCCCCGGCATTGTCGAAACGCTGCGCAGTCGAAACGCTTCGCAGAAGATGGGCCAACGAATCCCGTCTAACTCGCCGATTTCGGCGAAGGTTGGCGGAACTTTGAACTTTCCACCGATTATTGAGGTCGTGGACCGAAAAGGATGACCAGCGACCCAATAATACAAATCGACGCTCCTAGAAAATCCCATCGGTCTGGTCGGGCCTTCTCAACTGCCCACAGCCAGAAAAGAGACGACACGATGTAGACGCCGCCATAGGCCGCGTAAGTTCGTCCCGCGTGGCTCGAATCGATTTTCGTCAGGGCATAGGCGAACAGAGCGAGCGAGAACATGCCCGGCACGGTCCACCAAGCGCTCTTGGCGAGCCGAAGCCACGCCCAAAATGCAAAGCAACCGCCGATCTCGGCAAAAGCTGCCAGAAAATACCAAGCAAACGTTTTCATGGAGAGAACTTACCACGTTTGTCCAAGTTCTTCCACGGCTCCTTTCACGAGCATCCGCCGCCGCAGCCCGGCTTCCCAGCCCCGGATGCCGGCCAGAAAAAGTTCAATAGCCGTCTTGTCGCCCCGACTTGACTTAAGTTCTTTGCCGATAAGCCCTTCGAGGCGACCCTCCAATGGTTGGAGGTGCGGCCGACAAAACACAAAGGTAGCCATTGGCTACCTTTAACAAGTTTTGGAGGTACCGCACCGATGCCAAAAACTCTATCTCGGCCCCCCAAGTATTGCTGCCAGAAGCAGACCGGACGCCCCGATCGTGCCTACGTGAAGGTCGACGGCAAACGCATCATGCTTGGCAACTATGGCTCCCCTGAGAGCTACGAAAAGTACGCTGAGGCCATCTCTGGCAACACGTCCAAGGATGTTAACGAAGAAGCCCAGCCAGCTCCTGCAATCCCCACGGTGGCCATGCTGATGGCCGACTACCTGGAGTTCGCCATCGACAAGTACGGGGGCGAGAAAGCCTCTGAAGTCGTCCACCTGAAGGGTGCGCTCCGCATCCTGAAGGACTACTTCAGTGATACCCTCGCCCGCGATTTTACCGGCAAAACCCTGCGACGAGTGCAGCGTCTGATGGTGGCGGAGGGTTGGACCCGCGGCTACGTCAACGACCAATGCCAGCGCATCAAACGCATGACTCGTTGGGGTGTTGTGGAGGAGATCGTACCCGCAAGCACGCAGACATCCCTGGAAGCGGTGGAAGGCTTGGAGCCGGGTGAGTTCGGCGTAAAGGACAACGAGGAGAAGCGGCCCGTTCCGCAGGAGTTGATTGACGGCACGGTGGCTGAACTACCCGAAACTGCTGCCGATATGGTGCAGATTCAGATCCTCACCGGCATGCGGACAGGTGAGCTTGTCCAACTGTCCAACAAGCACATCGACCGCACTGGAGAGGTCTGGTTGTTCTCACCTCCACGCCACAAGACGAAGAAGAAGGGCAAGACGAGATGCATTGCCATCGGCCCGCAGGCGCAGGCCATTCTGTCGAAGTATCTCTTCGCTGAACCATGCTTCAACTACACCGTTGCAGGGTATCGGCGCGCAATTGCCCGCGCATGCGTGCGAGCGTTCCCACACCCTGAATTATCGCAGAAAGAGAAGCTCACCAAGGCTGAAGAACGCCACCTTCGAGAGTGGAGGAAGGAGCACCACTGGCATCCCCATCGGCTCAGGCACAATGCCGGAACGGCCATCAGAGACGCTCTGGGAATCGAGCACGCACAGTCGGCGCTTGGACACTCGAAAGCAGACATGACCGAGGTCTACGCGCGAGTGAATATCGAGCGCGCCATCGAAGCCGCGAGGCAGATTGGATGAGTACGATTTGCCCGCCTTGGTAGGTTTTGTTATACTGGGGGTTAGTTGAGCGGCTTTGGCGCGAGGAACAAAAAAGCCGCTCAGCATATCGAGAAGGGAATGGAGGCTACCCACGCGGCCTTTGTGCGTGGATTGGCTACTTTCTCGGTTTTCTACAAATGGCTTCATATCTATCTGTCGCGGATGCCGCTAAGCGGTTTCCGGGATCGCCCCACGTCAATTCTGTTCGACGTTGGATGCAAGTTGGCTGTCGCGGCGTGAAACTGCGCTCGATTCGCTTTGGTGGCAAACGTCTTACCACTACCCAATGGTGTGACGAGTTCGACCAAGCTGTGCGCCAGGCCGACTCCGCCGTCACTTCTGAGCATCACCAAGCGCAGGCCAAGCTGGCTGCGATGGGTGTCTGAATTCCCGTAACCGCTCCCAGCGGGTGCATGAAAAATGCTCCCGCCCGACTGGCATCGGTACGGGAGCAAAACATGGAAGGTCCGGATTGTGGATACCCATTCTACTCCACTTCGCCCCCAGCGGGCAAACTCGCGAAGCTATCGGCAACTGTGCGATATGCTCGGCGCTATCAACTTCGCTTATCTCGAAGCGGAACATGCAGGCCAACCACAGGCTGGCCCACTCTTTCGGCTCTGGGCCGACACTTTGGGGGAGAAGTGGGCCGCTGACTTCGACCGGAGGGCAGCCGCATGACCGAGACGCCCTACCGTACCACCCGCAAGCGGGTTGCTTCCTTGGAGCCGTCGCCCGAGAACGAACTGCTGTATCACCCGGTCGACCCTGATGATCCTGAGATAGTGGAATTGGCCAAGTCCATCAAGCGAGAAGGGCTTCATAACCACCTGATCGTCACAAAGGACAACTACATCGTTAGTGGCCACCGGCGGTATGCTGCCCTGGTCCGAATCGGGCAAGTGATGGTCACCTGCAAGGTCATGGACCGGCGCCGCGCTGACATGACGCAGGATGAATTCGTCGCACTACTCCGCGACCACAATCGACAGCGACACAAATCGGCTGCCGAACAGATTCGCGAGACGTTGGTCGACATCGATCCTGGCGAAGCGTGCGAGTTGCTCTGGGATCGCCGCAAGCTCGAGGCAGAGCCGACAGACGACTCCCTGGCAATCGCCATCGAGGGCAAATCGAAACGCCATTGCATCTCCGACCAGAAAAGCGATCACGTCAAACACATACTGAAGGTGGTGAACACGGACCGGCGAAAGTACTGGCCACTGAGCAACCGAACGGTCCACTATGCCCTGCTGAACCACGAGTTTCAGCGGAACACGAAACAGGCGTTAGCCTACAGGAATGACCGTCAGTCCTATGCCGCCACGTGCGACCTACTAGTCCGGCTTCGGCTGTCTGGCGTGATTCCATGGAACGCTATCGACGATGGCACACGACCCGCCAAGACCTTCAACGCATTCCACGATGTTCGGCAGTTTATCCAGCAAGAGTTGAACCGCTTGTTCGATGGCTACTGGCGGGACTTGCTCCAATCTCAGCCGAACTACATCGAGGTGCTGGTGGAGAAGAACACCGTCTTCAGCATGGCCTGCGAGGTGACGCGCGAGTTCCAGATTCCGACGTCCAGTGGGCGCGGGTTCAACAGCATCGATGCGCTGCACGACATCCATCGTCGGTTTCTCAGTAGCGGCAAGGATCGGCTGATCCTGGTTGTGCTATCCGACTTCGACCCTGAAGGCGAAATGATCCCTCACTCTGCCGGTCGAATCTTGCGAGACGACTTCGGCCTGTTTGGTGAACAACTCACGGTCATCAAAGCCGGAGTGACGCGTGAGCAGATCGAACGATACGACTTGCCGCCGCAAAACTTCGCGAAGGAAACATCCAGCAACCACCAGTGGTTCGTCGACCGCAACGGTGGTGACGATACGGTCTGGGAACTGGAAGCCCTGGAACCGGAGGATATGTTGTCCGACCTGCGGGACGCCATTATGGGCGTGCTGGACATCGACTTATTCAACGCCGAAGTCGAGCGTGAGAACGAAGAGGCGGTTCACCTGGAAGCCGCCCGTCGGACCGCAGCGGAAGCCCTCAAAGGAATGGGGGTATGACGATGTACAACGGAGCCCAAACTAGTTCAAGGTCTGACTGTACAGCCGACATCCAACGCCCCCGCGACCCTGAGGCCGAGAAGTGGACCATCGCCTCCATGCTGATCGATGGCGCCACGGCGCCCGAGGTGTTTGCGACAGTCCAGCCCGACGACTTCGACGACGAACTGGGGCAGGCGGCCGCATGGGCCTGCCATGACGCCCTGCAGGCTGGTGAGCCCATCGACGCCAACCTGGTGTTGCGGCGGATGCGGAATACGGGTTCTGACATTGGGGAGCTCGCTGGCGAGTACATCGCCGAGTTGCTCCAGGAGTTTCCAACCGCTGCCCACGCCCGCCACTACGCCAGCAAGGTGGCCGAAGCTGCTCGCAAGCGTCAATTGCTCGACATGGCGCTCCGCGTGGTGCACGACATCAACCACGGCCATGAATCGAGCGACATTGTTCCGAGGGTGTTCTCCGACGCCTCGGCTGTGGTCGATCAATATAGCTTCAATGGCGACCCTTGGCGGGCGTGGGAAAAGTCCCTGGCCGACACTGATCGATTGACCTACTGGGAACCAGGTGGCAACAACAGCCAGTTGAACCGGCTCAACATCGGACCAGAGCAGTTAGTCCTGGTTGGTGCTGCGCCTGGGATGGGCAAAACCGCCCTCGCCCTGCAGTTGATTCT
Source organism: Aeoliella sp. (assembly GCF_965227375.1). Lineage (NCBI taxonomy): Bacteria > Pseudomonadati > Planctomycetota > Planctomycetia > Pirellulales > Lacipirellulaceae > Aeoliella > Aeoliella sp. The sequence continues at coordinate 3,574,570 of NZ_CBDDFX010000002.1, read as the reverse complement.
CAACATCCTCATGCAGTACCCCGACACCATAGCGATGGTTGGCAACTGCGAGATGCCCACCGGTGTGATGCTCGACCGCATGTTGGCCTACCTTGCCCACGTCCCCTACGGCGTGATCCGCGACCGCCGGTATCGTGGTGAGAATCTCGACAAGGTGTTGGCCGCCTCGAAGCTCCTGCTGTCCCTCAAGCCGCGCCTGCACTTCATGGGGCCGCCGTTCACGATGGCCCGTCTGAAGGCCCTGTCGGCCAGCGTGGGGGCCTCCGTCGTGCTGTGCGACTACATCCAGAGATTCCGTCCGACCACCGAAGCAAGCGACCAGCGGCAACGGGTGAGCGACGTAATGAGCGATTGCCGTGAGATCGCCATGCAGGGCCCGGCACTGATTGCCGTCAGCGCCATGAGCAGGCAGGGCCAATTCCGGGAATCGAGCGAATGCGAGTACGCCTGCGATACGGGATTCGTCCTGCTGGACGCCGAACACCAAGACCCAACCGTCGACGGCCGACAGTTGGTTGCCAAGTGCATCAAGAACCGTCATGGCGCGATGGCAGACATCGAGTTGACCTTCGATGGCCGGTTCCAGGAACACACCGCCCCACCTGAGGTTGCCGAGTGGGACGATTTCGCTGAGTACGGCACGGAGGCGGCCCTTGCATGACAAATCGCATCAACGCGGACACGGACGAACTGCGGCGACAAGTCATCAACCGGCGGGCACCGTCGCGGAATGGCAAGCCCAAGCCCAAGAGCAAGGGCAACCGATTCGCCAGCATCAATTGGTTCATCGACACCCAAATGGCAACGCTAACGAGTTCGGAACGCTCGGCGTGGTTCGTGCTTTGGCGAGCCGAGCGCAATGGCGTCGCGAGCGTATCTCACCAGGAAATTGCAACGAAGTGCGGAGTATCAAGACGGCAAGCCATTACCGCCGTTAATGGACTCATCGACAAGGAGCTAATCCGCAGGATCGAGAAGGGAAATCCACAAACCAGCACGGCAAACAAGTACACGCTATCAGCCCCTACCTAGTGAAGCCCACTTCACTACCCCTAGTGAAATTAAGGTGCAAAACCTAGTGAAGCCCACTTCACACATCCATAAAGCATAAGGGCAGACGCGCTAACGCGGTCTGCCACCTACAGAAATTATGACCACCAGACACCAACCGAATCCATTCCGCCGCGAGTACCATCGTCGACTCAAGGGCCAGTATATGGCTCCCCAGGTGGATGACATCAACCAGGAGAGCATCCACCGCGAGGAAGCCGCCATCGCCTTTGAGCGACACCGCTGGGAAGCGATCACCGCCAACAGGGAGGGAAAGCCGTGCTCACCGTTCTAACCAAGGGCGAAATACCACCTTTTGGCACCTCCACCCCAAGGCGAAATGGTCGAAAGCAAGTGTTTTCACGCCCCAAAGCAGGTAATGAGCAGGTGAAATCACCCCTTCTCACCCACTCTCAGCCCCAAAACTCCTAATTGAATTGGAAGTGCAATGGAAGAAAAACGAGATGCACGTGGCCGGTTCCTGCCAGGTCACGCTGGTGGCCCAGGACGCAAGCCGAAACCACCCGGCAACCGCTACGCCCGCTACCTCGGCGAAGTGGTCACAGAGTCTGAATTCAAGCGACTCATACGAGTGACGCTAGAGCGTGCCCAAAGCGGTGACGCCAAGGCCCGTGACTGGCTGGCCAAGTGGCTGTTGAGCAAGGACCGGCCTTTACCACCAACAGCCGAAGAACTCGCAGCAGCCTCAGAAGCAGATGCTGGCGAGCGCGAAACCTCAGATCGCCGTAAAGGCCCCTAGCAGCCCGCGTGAGAGCTTCAAATACTGCCTGGCAAGCCAACTTGGGCTTGAGTGACAGGACTGGAACTCTTGGCATTTTCTGCTGCCTCTTGGTCTTCCAGACCTTTGTAGTCTCCGCTATCAGACGCTGACTGCGCACAATTCTGCGGCGCTTTGGAAAAGTGCTACTCGGTGACTTGTAGGTCATGCTTCGTCGCTATCAGATCACCTGCATTTATCTAGCACGCATCAATAAAACGGTAATCGAGACTACTAGCTCCAGAGTTCCGGGCTCCGGGACAGACTGGGAGAGCAGCTCGGCGCTGGACGCAACTTGCGAGCGCAGGTTGTTGCGCCAGACTGTGTAGTCAGCGAGATTTACTGCTCCGTCTCCGTTTCCATCCGCCAACTGGCTGCCGAATGCACCGAAGCTGTCTTTCCAAATCTGGTAGTCAGCCTGATCAACTTGTCCATCCCGGTTGTAGTCTCCGGGTAGGGGAGTGGTCGATTCGTACACCAGTTGGGCGGTGGCATTCGTTGCAGTACTGGAGCGAAATCGGATCCAATGGGCCGAGTAGCCTGACTCGAAAATGTACTCAAACTGTTCACCAGGACTTACACTAAACGTGTCGAATTCCTCCCAGTCGCCTGTTCCCAGGAAATCGATTTCGACAGTAAAATCCACCTCTGAGTCGGCGCCGTGAGACAACTGCAGCGACTTCTTGTCGAAGCCTGCCATCAAGTAAGGATCGGAAGGCTGATCAACTGCTACTTGTGAGTTCAGCCAGGGTCCTCCAGTTCCTTCCGGAGATCCAAAGTGCCATAGATCGTCTACGTTCCCGAACCACAACCCAACCTGGTCGTCGTCGGACTGCACAAAGTGCCCATCCTCGCTTGCATCCAGTCGATTGCCTGATAGCACGAGCATTCCACGCCAGGACGCGAAGTCGTAGATGTCGAGATTGTGAGTAGCCAGGGGACGCATACGGGCGACACCGCCGCCTTGAAACTCGAGGGGAATTTCATAAAAGGTGCCTGCGACGTTTGCCAATCCTCGTTCGGTCACCACTTCGCGCTCCGTGCGTCGCTGCCCCGAGCCGGTGGTCGATTGCAACTCTGCTGGGCCGCGGGGCAATCGGTAGCGTGTGCCATTCTGGTCGATGTAGGCAGAAGCGTCGTCCGATCCAATTCGCCCGGCTGCCGGCCCCGATTCACTGCGAACGCGCTCTTCCGCTGCGGTGTCGTCCACAGCAATCAACTCCAGTGCTTGAGTCATCGGATTAAGGCTTGCGCGATAGTAACCAGTGTCGGTTACGTTGCCAGACTCATCGAGAATATCGGCAGCAAACTCCAGCGATAGCCCCGTATCGGACATCGAACGAATGATGCCTTGTGAGCGCGGAGCATTGGACCCCACAGATAACAAACTATTCTGCAATTGATCATCGCGGACGTTCGGAGCGTTTCGAAGGTGCATGTAAGTGGTAAGTGCGGTGGCGCTCGTGTTCGCACGGACTCGCATCCACTGGGCATCCAGGTCGGAGGGCAGCATGGTGTAGGCGTATCCTCCTTGCTGCTGACCGGGGATAACAACGGTCTGGTGCTCTACCCAGTTGCCAGTGCCGTTCGAGTCCACCTCTACAACGACTTCAACATCGCCAGTCGAATCGTGAGAGAAGTGTATGAGACGATGCTCGAACCCGCCGACCAAGAACGCATCGGACGTCTGTCCGCTGGCAACATCCTCCGACATCCAAGGACCGCCAAAACCTGATGCTGCACCCCCGTAGCTTGCAAGCCGGTCTTTCGATACGAACATCAGATTCGAATTCGCCTGCGGAACAAGCTCGTTATCGAAGCGGCTTGCATCGTTGGCGCCAAAGATAACTCTATCACCGTCTTCCACATAGTCTACGATCATCTTGTGATGCGTACGAAGCGGTGTGAGGCCTCCGAAGTTCTGCTGGCTGAACTGCTGAGGTACCAGGAACATCATTCCGTGGTGGCTCATCAGGTATCCCCCTTCGAGCCCTACGTCGCGAATGCGGGGCCACTCAGTGTACCAGCCGTTCGGATGGCCGTGAGTGTAGCTGCTCTTGGGGGCACGAAACTTATGCCACTGGCCTGTCTCGGCGTCACGTACATTGATGAACATTGAAGCATCGTCCCAACCAGTGGCCCAAATTGGGGCATCGCCGTTGGGGTCCATGTTGCTCGGGCCGAGCTTGCTGGTTACTTCGGTGTACTGGGCGCGATCATCCACAATGGTCCAACTCGAAAGCTGTTCGGGATCGCCATTACCATCCCACTCTACGAGACCCCCCATTGCCGATCCATCGGCGCCGTTGTTGGTGAAATACAAGTGCTGCTGCCCCGTATAGAGTCCTTTCCCGTGCACTCCGGGCAAGTTTTTCTGGATTCCCGGTTGCGAGTCGACGTTTCCATCCTCCCGCAGAACCGAGATGGTCGGGTTGTCCAAGTCACTAAAGTCGACTTCGTAGAGCCCCTCTTCCATCGTGGCGTAGTACAACTTGTTGGGGTCACTCAGGTGTGCAGCGGTGCCAGTGATTCGGCCCCGCAAGTCGCCTGATCTGGCCACAGGCAGGAAGCGGACTTTGCTTTCGGGATCGATGTAGGCGGCTCCCAGAATGTCGAGTCCCAAATTACTATCGGTGTACCGATTGGCGTCGGTGTTGCCCGGGTAATCCAGGTAGGTCGTCCGCTCGAGCGTGTCTGGGTTGAAAGCATAGAGCTTGTCACTGCCGCCGGTAACGATGTGGGGACCATAGGTCATGTAGTAGATCGCGTCGCCGCGGTTAATCATCCCACCCACGCCCACTTCGTTATGTGTGTTCGTAACAGCCAGGTGAGGGTAGATTCCGCTATAGGCCACAGGACTCACTGGGGTAATAACCTCGGTGGTTGGCCCGGGGGGCGGCTCCGTTACCGAGACCCATACGTTGTCGATGTCGAAGCCTGGGTTTCCGCCAAAGATGTTGTTTATATTGAGCGACTTGGCCCCCTGGGTATCTGGCCCGGCCTCCCCATGTTGGTAATATCGCAAACCTGCTGTGGAAGTCGTGCTACCAAGATGATCGGTGAGTTCCAGCCCAAACACGGCGTTGCCGGCGCCGGTTCCCCAGCCTGTACCAGTGAGAGTCAGGTGATTCCATTCGCCCGGCGTGACGGCCGCAAGCCCGGAGAGTTCGTTCCACTGGTCCGTGTATGCCGACCACGTTCCGTCCTGGTAGCGGAGGTTCAGACTGGCAGCATTGAAGTTGGGAATCAACGACGTAGCCGATACCGTCACCGCGAATTGCCTTTGGTTGGCGGTGGTCTCTTGAACCCGGAAATCGAGCTGGACTTCGAAGTCTTCTGCGTAAGAATTTGCCATCGAAGTCGACGGGAGAGTAACTCCCAAGTCGCCACCTGCTCCGTCCACGCGTTGGAACCTCGCAAAAAAGTCAGACGGCCCCGCGCCGTTGCCTTGCTGGCCAATCACTTGCACTTGCGGCGCAGTTACGATACTCCATTCGGTGCTGAACCCGCCCGTTTCGAATGAATCGAATAACGTACTTTCTTGGGCGATGACGACCTGCGAAGCAGCGAAGATAACACCGAGGACAACCGCAGGAAAGAACATCTGCGATGGTTTGCGTGAAACTATCATAGGAGAGTCGGTTAGCTTTTGACTGGGAGGGTGTGCAAAATGGATTCTCTTGAGCTAGGGCAACGAAATGTCGTGACTGCTTCCGGCTTCTCCTACAGTGCACGTGAGTCCTGAGCTCAATGGATCGTTGTATTTCGTTGGAACGCTTGGACCGGGCTGCCGTTTTACGTTGGGAGGAACGCCCCCTTCATATCGCGGGTCGGGTTCGTAGTCTTGAAAGGGAGGGACGGCTTCGACACCTATGGCATAGTTTCCCGCTGGTAACTCGAGCGTGTAATTGCCGCCTTCGGATATTTCTCCTGCCGCGTTGGAGTTCGAGGCTGTTGCTACAAAGCGGATGATGCCGTAATTCAGTGGCTTTCCTTCGTAGGACACGACGCCTGAAACCTCATGTGTTGCCTCTTTGCTGCTACAGCCCGCTAGCTGACCTAGCAACGCGATAACGACAAGCGGCAACCAGGTAGCGAAATGACACTGCGAAAGGTTTGGGGTAATCATCGAAGTCCTGGCTCCCGATCTAGATCCGTGGGCTCGCCACCCGCGATGGTCGCTTGATTGCGCAAGACGGGCAGTGAAGTATCGTTGATCAACAAGGTGGCACTGCCGTCGGCAAACAGGAACTGCGTTCCTCCAGGATGATCGCTGCCGAAATACAGGTCGTTGAACTTGACGATCTTCGGAGACACATCTGCCGATATTGCGTTGTAGTACCCAATTCCGGACGGATCGCCGGTGAGCGGGTAAGTCAGATTCTTCGACATGAAAGTACAAACATTGAAGCTTGCAGTGTACCCGCGAGCCCACGCTCGAAGTTCATGAATCCGCTCACCCATCGCAAAGGTGTGGGATGTTCCGTCGGTGATTTTCCTGATGGAAGTCTTGCTCCCGGGAAATACGAATCCATCGATGTTGTGCGCGCCACAATTATGAGTGGCGTTCTTTCTCATCTGCTCGCGTCCAGCTCCGTTAATACCCTCGTAATTGCTGGTCTGGTAGAGTTGTCCGCCCACCCAAGGATCGGTGCGGTTTCCGCTAATCTCGGTTGGAGAGTTGGATGGACAACGGAACACGGCCAGTTCGAGCTGTGCCATAGCATTGTTGCTAGGATCCGATAGAGCTGCCCTGAAGTCGAGATTGTCTGAGATGGTACTTTGCTCCATGTATGGCAGCATGCGAGCGAGGTAACTTGGTTGCGATTCGCTGGACGACTCCGGAACCTCCCCACCTGGAGGAAACTGATTAAACGAGGCGTGGTAGTTATGCAGTGCCAACCCCAATTGCTTCAGGTTGTTAATGCACTGTGTCCTTCTCGCGGCCTCCCTCGCTGCTTGGACCGCCGGCAATAGTAAGGCGACGAGAATTCCGATGATCGCAATCACCACCAGAAGTTCGACCAAAGTAAACGCGTGTCGAGGAGCACTATTCTTTAAACGATTCATCTCGTGATCCTTCAAGTCTAGTTGTGTACTGCTGCTTGTAGACGGCAGCGACATCTATTCAACCCAAACTTCGAGTATCGGAGGAGGCAGTCGCCCGTGCTCCTTGCTAGCGAAGCTATGAACAACTCGGTCTTCGCTATTCGCTATGGGAGCACTGTAGGTGTAGCCCGTTAGCCGGCTGACCTTAAGGGAGATCAGGCCGTCCTGGTCGGTTGTCAGAAACTGGAGCAACTTCGGGCCACTCACAGAGACTTGGCGACCATACGTGCCATGTCCAGCAACTTCAAACGTCCCTACTGTATAGGGCGCGTCGGGGCCAAATATGTCTCCCGTAACGCTGGTTGGGTCATGAGCCGGCGCAGTATTCCAGGTGAGATGATGCTCCGACCAATCGAGATCCGAATCCCAAACTCCTCCTACCTCAAACTTCCAGGCAATGTCGGCGATCTGGTTCTCTGGATGCTTCGTCTCAGCGATGTCGTTTGGACAGAGGGTCATTGTCAGGCGGGCTGCTACGATGCGAGAACGATCCAGTTGCGAAAGATCGAACTGCAGATACGTCTGGCGGTTGAAGTCACTGAGTAAATCGTCTCGCTTTACCAGCAGCAATTCGTCATCGCCGGACACCTCGTCTTGCTCGGCGCCACCTGCTATGTATGCGTCCTGCGAGACCGCGATGTGTCGAGTGGGACGGTCCAGCGAGCGCAACAGAAAACGACCGGAAGTATCGGGAGGGATGACGACTACTTTTCGTTGGCGGATCGTGGCCGACTCGCCCTCATTGAGCCTTAGCTTCGCATCAAGGTTTCGCTGCGAGCTAACGTCGACCTTCCCTGAGAACACGTTGACCTTCGATGGACCGTTGCGAGGCGCCTCGACCCCGAACACAGTGCCCAAGTCGATGACACGGGCGTCGAGGGTGTCCAGACGGAAGCCAATCGCGGACTCCTCTACATCGGCGGTAGCGCGTCCGTAACTTAGTGTGGCGGCCATTGGCCCGTCGATTCGCAGTTTTGCTGGCCCCGAGACGACCAAGTCGACTCCAGAATGAAAGCGAACCTCGGCAATCCCCTGCGAGAACTCCAAGACCTGCCCGACTGCAAGTTCTGTTGATTCCGCCAAGCCTCCGGGGGCAAGGTCAGAACTAATGGTGCGTGTAAGCGTCGCGATCGACTTCGGAAGATCATTGGCTTCGACGTCGTCCTCGATTTGATCCGAGTGCGCAACATTGATTGGCGACTTCGAAGGCCAAAACGAATAGACCGCAATCATCAAACAGGCGGCCAAAGCTGCTGCCGCCCACCACGAACGGCCGCGATTTGCCTGTCCGCTGGAGTTGGGTGGTATACTGCCATGAGAGAATTCGTCTTGCAACTCCAGCTCGATGGAATCCAGTTGACGCTCAGCGTCCTCGAATGCAAGCAGTTCCTCGGGAGTGAACGCACGTAGTCCGCCGTTCTGCAGCCATGCAAGCTGCTCACTAACCTCTTCGGCGCGCGCCAACTCTTCACGCCATGAGTCGTCCGCAGCTGCGCGTGCGAGCAGTTGTTCCACTTCGTCAGGTGACAGAATACCATCAAGCAAGCCGTGAATCAGGCGTTCACGATCGTATGGCATGTCACGTTTGGAGTTTTCACTGTTCATGGCTCTGGCTTTATAGCGATCACTTCGTCTAGCTACAGGCAAGTCGGTGTTCGATGCAACTACGGAGTTTGGCCCGAATCCGGCGTAGTCTTAGGGAAAGAGAGTTCACGCTTCGATTCAATGATCTAGCGGTTGCTTCTAGGGTATCGTCCGTAGCGTAACGGGCATGGAGTAACTTACGGTCCTGATCATCCAGGCGCTCCATGCACATGCCCAAGGCTTTGTCCCGAGCGGCTACGACCTCATCTCTTACCTCCGAGGCATCTCCTGCCAGTTGCAGCAGCACCTCGTGATCTAATGTGGTTGCTCGCCGCTTTTTTGTGCGGAAGTAGGAGAGCGTGCGGAGCCTGGCAATCTCTCGCCCCCAAGCCAGGAAGTTGGTTCCGGGCTGGAAACTATCGAAGTTCTTCCACATCGCCAAGTTTGTATCTTGCAGGATGTCGTACGTATCTGAAGTGTTGAAAACCATGGCGTGGATGTAGCGATGCAATGGCCTTTGAGCCTGGCCGAAGAGTCGGCAGAACTCCTCAACACGGCGTTTTCGGATTTCGTCAGGCGTGGCCATGCTGCGTGATTCCTCGCAAACAAGTGACATTTTCTCATCCACTATACCTCAGGCCGCCGAAGCCGCTGCCCTGGCTCCGGCAGCCCGAGAGTCAAGGGTTATCGTTGGCGACGGTGGTACAGGCAGGTTAGCCCCAGTATCAAGCCACCTAGTGCGATGGTGCTTGGTTCGGGGATTTCGACACTGACGTTATCCAATCGAAACACACTATTTCCTGCCTCGAAGGTTAACGTTCCCAGTCCGGTTCCCAATGGCGCCGAGTGAAAGGCTGTCAGCCCGGTGTCTGAGTTTGCCAATGCTAGTTCTCCACTGGGCACGCCGGCCTCGCCAGCCGAAGTGAACACATCAAAAGTACGCGACCCAGCTAAATCGTTTAAAGCAATCTGAACTCGATAAGTTTCGTCCTGGCTGAAAGCTGGAACTGCGATATCTCCCCAACTACCACTAAACCGCTGCAACTGGCCAGTTGAGTTGACGCGTAGGGTGATCAAATCGGATGCGTTGCCATCGCCACGCAACCGAATTCGGGTTCCATCCGTGAAGTCTGCGAAACGCAGATAGAATTCTGCTGTGCCTTGCAGGAGTTCCTCGGCATCCGAAGCCGCAAACTCCTGCCGCAGGGAATCACCGCCGTCCAGTTCCGCTGAGGTTGTATTTCCACCCAACACCAACTCATCAGCAGCCGTCGCACCAGAGTTGATCCAGCCGCTGTCGAACGTCGCCTCCTCAAAGTCTCCATTAGTCAGCATAGCAGCCGACACTTGACCAGCCGTGACTACCAACGCGCAGACCACAACGCCTGCTGTTAGTTTTACCGTATTTCTCGAGTGATGCAGCTTCATTAGTCCGATTCTCCAGCAGAAGGATTGAAAGGAAGAGACTTACGATTGATTAACGCCTGTAGGTTGCTCGCGAAGTGAGGAGCAAGCCAACCGCCAGGCCCGCGACAGCCAGGGTGCAAGGCTCTGGGATGCTGGCGGTTGCTGATGTAATCGCGTCGACAGGATTTAGCGACTGCCCAAAGTTGTTCTTCCACACCAGGTAGTCAGCACCGTCCACCACGCCAGGAGACTGGCTTGGGTCTTCGTTGGTGAGCGAATCGCTTCCCAGGTTGTTTCGCCAGACGGTATAGTCGGCCAGATTTACAACGCTGTCCCCGTTGTAATCGCCAAAGAGCTCACCGCCCGATACGTACTCAACAACCCCGTTGATAAAACCGCCATCCACGATATGGAATCGAAAGGCCAGATCCTCCGCCTGCCCAGGCACGAACACTTGCCCTAAACTCACGTCCGAGTCGAGTGTTTGGCTTCCCAGCAAGTACGACTCGCTGATAAAGGAGCTACTCGACGTTCCTACCTCTTCCCATCCGTTACCCGTACCATCGCCATCCGGCAAAGCACTGTCCGTGCTGTCCCAGGCTGCATTTAACGAACCGGGACCTCCAGTGCCGCTGGTGAGTTCGATAGCATCGATCTCAAAAGCGAATACGGCGTCGCTCTTTAGTGTTGCTTGCCCGGTAGAAGTATTGACTTCCAGTGTCAAATTGGGACCAGCAGAGGTGGCCGTCACCTGGTCGACATCAAATCCAGGATTACTCCCAAAGCTCGAGTTGAAATTGAATGCCTGGGCGAACTGGGTAGTTGGATCGCCAATCTGATAGAACGCAAGTCCAGCGACACTTCTAGTGAGAGTGGAACTGCCAGCTTCAGAAACGGCAATATCGTAGCTGGCGGTTGGCAGTCCCCAGTCACTTCCAGAGACTTCGATACGATGCCATGCCCCGCCAGTAAGTGAACCAAGGTCACCCAATGGCTGCCAGCCACCGGAAAACACGGCAAACCCACCGTTTTGATATCGCAGATTTACCGCTGCAAAGTTTGAGTTGTTTGCACCACCAAGAGTGGCATTCCCATTGGTTGAAAGTTGAAAGTTGAGTTCTCGCGTCGCGTCGCTATTGAGATTTGCAACACGAGCGTAGAAGTCGACTGAGAAGTCGGTGGCGCCGATGGCACTAGTGAGTATATCACCCAACGTACCGAAAGCAGCATCCTGTCCGACGGAGTCGACGAAGGCCCAACTATCACTTCCCAGTGCGCCTTGACCGGCCCCAGACTGAACTGTCGCAGCGTCGGTGCTAAGCCATCCTTCGTCGAATCCATCCTCGAAGTCGTCAGCAAAGTCGTAAGCCCGAACGCTTGCTCCGCAGAACAAACTACATCCCAGCACAACGGTCATCGCTAAGGTCAACAAGTTGCGGCGAACACGAACACACACTAGCGCCAGCGAACCCATCAAGATCATGGCAACGCCTGAAGGCTCGGGAACCGCTGTGCCGCTCAGCATCGCGGCAAACGAACCCAGCCCGTTCGCGTTCTCGTAGGCCGTTTTGAACTGTGGAAAATCGTCCAGTTCAACAGCGCCATTGCCATCCATGTCGCCTAGATAGTAACCCTCGACCAGCGTTAGAGCGGAAACGTCGGTCCCTACGGCTGCTTTGTAAGTTTGCCAGTCAACTTCGTCGATGTCGCCGTCGACATCCAGGTCGCCAAAATCGAACGGAGTCGGCACGCCTTCCACCTCGTTGCCGACGTACGAAACCACGCCAGAAATTACCTCGCCGCTGGGCAGGGTATACGTCAGGTTGATGTCTTCGAGGTAGCTTGCCGACCATGCGTCCATACCACCGATTGATATCGACTGTCCCACGGCGAGCGAAGCAAAACCGGTTCCGTCGTCCGACTCGCTCAAGTTGTCCACCTCGGCTGTATCAATCATCCATGGATCGCTCGCAACCCCGCCGACCACTCCGTTGTCGTAGTTTCCGGTGATGGGAGTCCACGCGCCCGAGCTGAGTGATTCGAACCCCGAAGTGATGCTGTACTGAGAGAATTCCACATCGCCCGCTATCACGCTGTCTCCTCGCATACCAGTATTGGTCAAGGAAAGCGTACCCGCGTCGCGATCGACGACCAGTGTGAGCAGGTTGACTGCCGTATCGATCACGGAAACCTCATCAACATAGAACTGGCCTCCTGATCCGGCTTCGAACACCACCCTCCCGAACGGACCGACACCACCGTGAAAGCCGGCGATTGTTTCGGTGTTGGTCAGGGCCAGTTCTCCGCTGGGATCGCTCAAAGCTGCATCCGACCACGAGATATCGTAGCTGCGATCCGGGGTATCCAAAGCCGTGGTGGAGACCTGAAAACGATAAGTTGATTGGGGTGCAAAAATGGCGCCTGGCACATCGCCCCACGAACCCGAGAACCGTTGCAATTGACCGGTGTCGAGGAAGCGTAGGGTAATGAGGTCCTCACCACTCGGACCTCGCAGCCGAAATCGTTCCGAACTGGCGAACGACACGAAGTAGGCATAGAAGTCGAGAGTGCCACTGACAATAGAGCTGAAGTCCTGCTGCAACGCATCGCCACCGTTGAAGTCGATCAGCGGAGCCACTTGGTTGCCTGGTACAACCAACTCGGGTGATGTCGATACGCTACCGGTAACAGTCCAACCGTCAAGGAAATCGGAAGGGTCTTCAAAGTTGCCATTCGTGATGAGATTTGACTGAGCGTTGGCGGTCTGTCCACCAACAGCAACCAGAAGAGCCGCCAGTGCGACGATAGTGAGGCTTCTCAAACGTCGACGACTGAGATTCGTAGTCATGGTGACTAACTCCATTGTTTGTTATCGCGTGGTGTGAGATAGGCTCGACTAAGTTGTCGAATGGCGTCGGAATAGCGGCGGCGAGGGCTTGCATACCAGCAAGATTGCCGGTTCGCCTTTTCAAGCCTGACTCGCGTCTATCCCTAGAGAGCAGAGGCTGGAAGGATCCGTCGGACAATTTTCGAGAAACTAGAAAACTCTGAGGCAGACATCGCCAATGAACGCTCTATCTAAGCAGAACCTGTCAACCTCGGACGGTAGGACCCAACTCCGATGCGGCAGGCCGCAGGCAAGTGGCGTAGGAACATCGATCTCCGAACATAGGCAACTATCGAAAAAGCGAAGCACGCGATGCGATCAATCGAGCAACTTGAACCTCGACAGATGTTGAATGCCGGACCGGTTGCTGTCGGCGATCGAGTTCTTGCCGTGGAGAACGAAGCCCTGAGCCTCGCAACCCTACTGGCCAATGACTCCGACGGGGATGGCGACTTACTGTCGATTGTCAGCTACTCGATTCCTAGTCATGGATCGGTGGATTTCGTTAGGGGCGAAGGTTACTTCTACACTCCCGATACTGGGTTCGTCGGATCAGACAACTTCAACTACACGGTGTCCGACGGAACCGATTCAGCCCAGGCCAGCGTGGAGGTGGATGTGAACCCTGGGATCGATGCTTCGGTCGTACGGGCGACTTTACTGAGTGGCGTCGCGAGTTTAGCCGATCCGGGTAGCCCCGGACGGATGGTAGCATACGGTCCTACAACCGTGACGGTCGCGGAATACCCAGCCGATCCCGAAGGTGGTCCCATGATTGCCGCGGCCACCTGGGGACAGGGGCGCGTGGTGGCCCTACCCGACCATCAGTGGCTTCGGATGGGGGCTTTCGCAAGCACGGGAGACACGGGACAGTTCTACATCAACAGTATCGAGTGGCTCGCGGGCACGTCGGACAAGAACATCAAGATTGTCCTGGCCGATGCCGGAGACTCGGCGACCGAGAATTGGCTCGAGTCGCAAGGCTATTTGAATGTGGTTCGCGTAGCGAACTACACGTCGCACCTTAGCGACGCCGACTTGCTTATTGGGTGGCTGGCGCACGGCAATTCTCAAACAAGGCTGGATGCTATCTCCGACTTTGTCGAAGGTGGCGGCGGACTCTTTATCGCCGAGTACGGACAAGGGTATCAAGGTTACAATAACTGGTGGCCTGACGAGGTTCATGAGGTCGATGCGAATCGACTGCTCCGCGATGCAGGTCTTGGATTCAGTGGCGGCGCTAGAAGTGGTAGCAACTTGATGGTTGCAGCCGCTTCAGTGCATTATGATGCCCAATTCATCTTAAGTGTACTCGCCTCAGCGGGTAACTACACCTCGACTCAGCAGGCGGGCGCGATGGCGCAGCTACCGCGGCTGGCAGAGATCCTACCGCCGGAAGATACACTGTGGGCACAGTTAGTCTCTGTGGCCGAGGACGCTTTCGAGCAAATCAATCCGACACCTGGCACGCCGGTAGCGAGTTCGTTCGAAAAAGCGCTTCTCGAACTTGAGATGCAATTGATTGCGAACTTGACTCCGCAATCATTAACAGCACACCGCACCGCCGAGGCAGTCTATGGAACCATCCCTGACGATGCCCAGCCTGTTGTTGGGCTTCAGGTGAGTGTGGACACGACGAAAACGGGCTGGCTACCTACCGGACTGTATGCGCCTCCCGGAGATTTAGTGACGATCGAGGTGCCTTCTGCGCTTGTAGGCAAAGGCTATTTCTTGCAGATCGGCGGTCATGTGGACAATATTTCTTCCCGGGCGAGCTGGGACCGGGTGCCGTTTGGGGTTGATCGCCGATACGAAATCACTAGCACTACAATCGAGGTTGCGAGTGCTTTCGGAGGAGCAATCTACATCGATGTCGGTGGTCAAAATGCCGGGACTCCTCCGGCTGAGACTTCGACAACCATTGAGGTCACTGGTGCGATAAAAGCTCCCTTCTTCGTTCTGGGCGAGACCAGCAATGAGGATTGGATAGCGACGATTCGGGACTTCCCGGCGCCGTACGCCGAGCTAGTCTCCAATGGACTGACAATGTCGGTGCCATCGGATTGGATTCGGGCCCTCGACGACCCCGAGGCTCTCATGAACTATTGGGACCAGGTGGTAGCGTTCCAAGATTGGGTTGGAGGTTTCGAACAACTACGAACCGGCCCCGAGCGTTTCAATGTCGATGTGCAAATCAGCGTTGGCCTGTTGCATGCTGGATATCCAATTCAAGGTCCAACTTGGGCTTCGGAAGAACTCGTCGATCTGGAGTATCTGTTGCAGCATGGCAACTGGGGGTACTTTCACGAGCTGGGGCACGAAATGCAGCGCCACCCGGAGCTAGGCTGGGGATACGAAAACCCCTATACATTCGCCGGCGATACAGAGGTGACTGTTAACATCTTTGCCAATGCCGCGCTCGAAAGTCAGGTCGTGGCTCCGCCCTACAGTGGATCGGGATGGGCCTATTCAGTTTACCCTGGACTAGTGATGGATCGGGCACGATCAACCATCAACGACAACTCCAGCCCCGGCTTCGACGACAAGGATCCTTATCCATTCTATTTTCAACTGAGCGATGCTTTTGGATGGGAAACTTACCGCGAAGTGCTAAAGGGCTACGTTGACGATCAACAGAACAATCCCTCCGCCCTGCCTTCGACAAACCAAGAGAAAAAGGACCAATGGCTGATCCGTTGGTCGGAGGCAACCGGTTACAACCTGGTGCGGTATATGGTCGACGAGTGGGGGTTAGAGGTCTCTCAAGGCGCTGTCGATCAAGTTTCAGCGATGGGCCTTCCGACCTGGTTGCCGGTGACCACTACCGTTCAGCACTTCAGGCTGGCCGGAAACGAATCAAGAAACTTGTCGCTAGCGACAACGGGAATTTCACTAGATGGTGTTGCCGCGTTTGTTTCTGTGGCTCAACCTGAGAACGGCACGTTGGTGGACAACGGTGATGGCACGTATACCTACACTCCCGACAGTGGCTTCGTGGGAGTTGACGAAATCGCGGTGACCTATCAGTCCAGCGTTCGCAATCGGATGACTACGATCCTGAAGGCTGAAGTCGCGTACGCACCCCCGCAGCTTACAGGGGATTACGATTACAGCGGTATGGTCGACGAGGGAGACTACGCCGTGTGGAAGCAGCAGTTCGGAAATGCTGGCGACGTGCTTTCAGCCGACGGAAATGGCGATGGCCGTGTGAACCTTGCGGACTACGCCGTGTGGAGAAATAACCTCGGCGCCTCGCTGTCGAATTCAGTCACACTGGGCGATGACATCGCCTACTCGTCAGCCTTAGGAACCACTGCTTCCTCTCCGGCTGAAATGAGCGCCGCACTTCCCTCGACAATTCAGCCCTCACCGTACGAACTGGCATTCGCCTCGATGACCATCGACAGGGTGGGATCCAGTGGGACATCGAAGTCTCAACCCACACACAGTCAATTTACCAGCATCCACGAAGACTCGAGCCTACTGTTGCTGCTGGCGATGGATCGCTCATCAAGTGAGAGCTTGATGGAGCGGGAGGTAGTTTTCGGACTTGATGAGATTGAACAGGCTGCGGATGTGGCGGGGTATGAACTTAGCATTCATTCCGGAGATCTGTTCTGAGGCGACTCCAGCCTCGGTGGATGATTGGCCATCGGTGCTGAGAATGCTGATTCGCCGAGACAATGGGGTCCGAAGCACCACACCATCGCCACGATCCGCACGGCCTCGGGTGCTGCCCATCGATCGACGCCGTCGTAGGGTCCACGTTGAAATCTGATTAACATTGCTAGCTCCTCGTTCAAGCACAATGTGGTGGTAGGTGACGACCTGAAAGTAACATCATCCATCACAACCAACGATCATGGCACATATCGGCCGTCGCATTAGCGCTTTCACGTCTGCATGAACGCGGGAACAATAACGATGGAACCAAGCCGCGACCCTGGGGGTCAGGGTAAAAAACTGCCAGAATCGACCCCCACCCCCACATCGAATTGCTGCCGGAGTTGGCTACCTTTCTGGCTACCTTTGAGTGAAATAGTACGAATAAAGGTAGCCATCGGTAATAGCCGATGCTAACATTCCAGAGTGTTTTGTTTGCCGGGCAACCCTGGGGTCTGCGTTCGGGACGCAGAGGTCGGAGGTTCAAATCCTCTCAGCCCGACTGGAAAATACTAGACTTTTCTAGGCTTGGCTCGAACGATTGAAACGTCAAATGTACGTTTCAATGCACGAAATGGAGTCCAAGCCATGCCACGGCAACCCAAGCCGTACCTCCGCAAGCAAACCAAGAGCTGGTACTGCTCGATCGGCGGACACCAGATATCGCTCGGCAAGGACCGCGATGCGGCCTTTGAGAAGTTCTATGAACTCATGGGCAATCGGGAACAGGTGAAGAGCGAGGTCAACTCGCTTTACGACCTGTCGCAAGTCTACCTGGACTGGTGCCAAGCGAATCGGAAGCCCGGTACTTACAAGCGTCATCGGCACTATTTGAAGCTCTTCATTGGCGCCGTCGGTAAGCGTCTTAAGCCATCGCAACTGAAGGTCCATCAAGTCGTAAAGTGGCACGAAGGACTGGGCATTGGAACGACTTCTCAGAACGACGCAGTGAGTATCGTTCAGAGGATGCTGAACTGGGCCGTCGAGCAAGAGTACCTGCATCGCAATCCGGTTGCGGGCATGAAGAAGCCTCGCCGCAAGCGACGTGATGTGTACTATACGGCAGGGCAGTGGAAGCAGATCTGTGAACATGCGACAGAGCCATTTGCAAGTTTCATTACCTTCTTGTATCTCACTGGGTGCCGTCCATTGGAAGGCCGTTCGATAGAAGCCCGGCATGTTCATGGCGATCTTGTCATCTTTCCGGCAGACGAATCCAAAGGAGCACGAGATGCACGCGTGATCTACCTAGTGCCTGAAGCAGCAGCGATGCTCAATCGACTTGCTAAGGAGCATACAACGGGAGTGCTCTTTCGGAATTCCAAAGGACTCCCTTGGACAAAAGACTCGATCAAGTGCCGCCTGAATAGGATCAGTGAGAAAGTCGGCTTTCGGGTGGTAGCCTATGGGGTCCGCCACTCCTGGGCGACCAGGGCGTTGGCCGATGGTGGTGTGGACCCAATCTCTGTGGCTCACCTTATGGGGCACCGCGACACGACAATGGTCAGCCGAGTCTACTCGCATCTTTCCCAAAACCCAGACTACTTGCGGCAACAGGCGGAACGGGCCGTCCGGGAAGCAAGTCCGACCACAGTTAGCGAGGGCACGCGAGAGAAGTAGCGACGGGATCATCGATAACGCTATTCGCGGGTTGCGAGATGAGCTAGGCCAGGCGATCTATCTCGACTAACTAATCAGCAATCGTCATATCTGCGCCCTCCTCTGTTTCGGGAAGCGGCAGCGTCATCAATGGTTTGGATACCTCACATTTCCATAAGTTACATTGCACTAACCGGACGTTCTCTGGTTCATAGGTTCCAACTGATCGCGATTCCGAAATGCCAAATAGACTCTCAGCTCCCACTCCGAATTGGGGTCTCCACCAACAATGAAAAGAAGGGGCTCCGGAGTTGCGTATTTTTCATCGTTCGCAATAGTCTTCATCTGAGATAGATCGGTGCCACTTGGCTGGGCTGAAGCGTGTGGGTGATAGTGCCACTCTCCGAGATAATACCGTCGCTCTGACCTCCAGAGCTTAGCGACCAGTCGTTGAAGTCCGCTGGTACCGCGGAGAAATGTCATCGGACCGTGCTGCGAATCTGGAGGCGGCCCAGTGAATAGGTCTACGGTCGCATATGTGTGGCACTCGCTGTATCGCCCCATGGCGATCCCACCGGTCTCTAAAGTGCCTGCGCTCTGAGCGTGTCTTAGGAGCTCACGTAGTGCTTTGGGGTTGAGCTTCACGCCGAATTTCTTATCTGTAGTCCAATACTGGACTTGTTCTATCGGCACCCAGTCCATCAGAGCTCTCCTCCTGGCGACTGAACTCGACGGATACCGTCATAGTCTTGTTCAAAGACGTGCAATCCAGTCTTGGTAAATCCGTCAGCCGCCCACTCTTCCATACAACGCACCGCCGCTGCGGCAGCCACTACGATCTGGTCGACGCGTGCTGGAAAGCTTATGTGCCAGCACCCCAGATTCTCGCGCATTGGTTCAACGTCAGCGAACTCTTCCATGTCGCGTGCAAGCCATGGCGACACTTCCTGCTGGAAGTCTTCGAAAGGCAAAGCAATACGATCGAGAGAACACCTAGTCAGATTTGTACTCAGAATCTCCCGACCATTTCTCCGATGGTATGCGTTAGCTGTAGGCCTTTCACCCACGCTTAACGCATGAGATACTCGAGAAAAGTTCCTGAAGGTCATCAATCCCAGCAGGTTTCACAAGATGCCTGTCAAATCCTGATTCTTGAGACCGGCGGCGATCTTCAGCTTGGCCGTTCCCGGTCACCGCAACCAGCGTCATCTTCTCTCCCCAAGCTTGCTCTCGAATGTGGCGGGCGGCAGCACATCCATCCATCACCGGCATATTCACGTCCATCAGCACAACTTGGGGACGGAACTCCTCGGCCGCGAGAATTGCCTGATGTCCATCGCTCGCAGTTCTAACTTCGTTCCCCAACTTCTGGCACAATGCGCTAAGAAGATAGACTCCGCTCCGGTTATCATCCACCACCAGCACTCGAAGTCCGAAACTCGCAGACAGTTCTGTACTTGGTTGTTTGTGATCGGTGGAGGCCTCGACCACTATGGGGAGCATCACCTTAAACTCGCTTCCCATTCCCTTACCTTCGCTGCTAACGCTGACGGTTCCTCCATGCATCTCCGTCAGGGACTTTACAAGCGTTAGACCGATACCGAGCCCACCGTGCCCCTGATCTTGCGATCGGTCACCTTGATCGAACATATCGAACACGCGCCCCTGTCTCTCGATCGGAATACCCACGCCGTTGTCGACAATTCTAACTACTACTTGTTGGTCCTGACGCACTTCGCAATGCAGGTCAATTGTTCCCTGCGGAGGAGTATATCTGGCAGCGTTGGTCAACAGATTGGAGATTATTTGGGCCAATCGATTCGGATCGGCATCCAGATGAACAGCCTGCTCTGGCAAGGAGACGGTAAGAGTGTGCTTCGATTCAGTTACCAGTGGATGTGTGGCTTCAACGGCGCTCCGCACTATTTCCTCCAGCGTAACGCGGCGTTTGCGAAGCTCGAACTTGCCGCGCGTAATACGGGACACATCCAGGAGGTCATCCACCAGCGCAACAAGCTGCGACAACTGTCGCTCCATGACCAGTCGAGTGTCCTCGATCGTTTGCGGGTCTGTGTCAAGTCTCAGTAAGTCGATGCCGCTACGGATAGGCGCCAGCGGGTTTCTAAGCTCATGGGCGAGAGTCGCCAAAAACTCGTCTTTGCGACGGTCCGCTTGCTTCAGTGCTTCCTCAGCGTTGCGTTGCTCGGTGATGTCTGTGTTCGTCCCAAACCAACGGATGATGGCGCCTGAGTCGTCTCGAATCGGAACCGCACGAGACAAGAACCACCGATACTTTCCATCCGCACGACGCAGTGGGATCGTGTCAACCCACACAACACCCGAGCGTCGTGATCGGTCGACGCTGCCCTTGACTCGCTCGAGATGGTCCGGATGAAGAACATCAACCCATCCCTCGCCAAGCATCTCTCGTGAGGGTCGGCCTGTATAGTCGAGCCAACGTTGGTTGTACCAGTTGACCTCCCCAAGTTCAGTGCAGGTCCAAGCGAGTTGGGCCATGTTGTCAGCAAGCATCCTGAAACGTTCTTCGCTATCCCGCAAGTTTTGCAATGCATGCTGTAGTCGCGTTGTGTCGAAGTAATAGCACACAACGCCATAGCCGCCATCGGCCAAGGTGACGCGATTGATCTGCCACTCGTAAGACTCAACCGTGCCAAGATCCTTTCGTTGTTCAGTCAGTCCGGGTGAAATGTAGGGCTCGCCCGTTTCGAGCGTGCGACGGAATAGCCGGATCGCTTCGTCGGCAAACTCCGCTGGCCAAATCGCGTGCATTACTTCAGCAAAATCGCGACCGATGACGGGTTGGATATTCTGAAATGCGGGCGCAGAGCCTGCGCTGGCGTGCTTAATCTTGAATTCCGAATCGACCGTGTAGATGCCAAGCGGGGATTCCTCCACTAAGGCGGCAAACGTTTCTGCACTACGACGGAAACTTTCTTGGCTGTCTCGCAGTGACTGTTCGCTCTGGATGCGATCCATCGCTAACGCCACGAGATCAGAGATCGACTTCATAGTGTCGATGTCTTGATCGCTAAAACTCTTCCGCGAACGCGTGCCAAACGACAACGTGCCAAGCAAACGCCCTTGAACGATGAGGGGATGACAGCAATACGCCTGGATACCATACGACTTGACAAGTTCTGTGCGTGGGTCGAGGCTCTGCCCGATGTCGTCGGCGGAAAACCGCCGGCAGTCGCGTGCGACGCAGCCGCACACGGCGTCGCCAAGGTCCATCCATTCAATTCTGGCCGCGTCATCGGGGGGCACGCCGGCACAAGCATTCAATCGCAGTCGATTGGCGTTCGCATCAAAAATGTAATTGAAGAAAGTTTGGCAATCGAGGAATTCCAATACGTCGCGGCAACACTCTTCCACCACACGCTGAGGATTGGAATCCTGGAGCAGCTGTGTTCCCGCTTGCGAGAGCATGGCGTTCAGGCGCGCACTTTCGCGCAACGCTTTCTGCGTCTGCTTCCGCACATCGGATTCGGTCTTTCGGGAGATAATGACTGAGGCTGAATGGACAAGTAGTGCGCAGGTTTCCTTGTCTCTGGTCGTAGCGTCACGCGGCTGATTGGTATAAACCGCCATCGTGCCAACGTACTGCTCCTTAGTAGTGTGGATCGGAAAACTCCAGCAGCCATAGAATCCTGTTTCTTTGGCAAGCCACAACCACGGTTCCCACAGAGGTTCGTTTCTTACATCGGGAGTAATGATTGGCTCTCCCATGTGAATTGCGAGGCCGCACGCCATCGAATGCGGGCCAATGGGGAATTGATCGATGGCTGCGGCATATTCTGGACTCATGCCGACTATGTGGCGGATTGACGTCCTGTCGTCATTCGCAAGATAGAACCCTGCTCTGACCTCGCCTCCGAGGGCTTGGATCGCGGAGCGAACGAGGACACCAAGGGACTCTTCTAAGGACGCGTCGTTGACCGCCAACTCCAACGCCTCGCGTTGACCCGCCATGATCTGCTCGCGAAGACGGAGAGCTTCTTCTGCAGACTTCCGCTGAGTCACGTCGCTGGCGGCGCCAAACCACTCAGTGATATTGTTATGAGCGTCTAGCAGCGGAATCGCCCGGGAGTAGATCCAACCTGTTGACCCGTCCTTGCATATGACACGGTGCTCCAACTCGAACGTGGTCTTAGATTCAATGGCGGCTGCGATGGCAGCCGTTATTCTGGGTTGGTCGTCGGAGGAGACGTAGTCGTTTAGCCAGGAACGGCTAGGCGAGTCTGCGTCTGTGAGGAAGCCGCGGCCCTGCAAGAGTCGCAATTCAGACCAATCAGGACTCATGCGGTACACCACGTCAAACGTGGCGTCCGTGTATGCCCGCAATTGCTGCTCGCTTTGCCGAAGGGCTGCTTGCGCACGAGGTCGTTCAATCGCGATACCCGCGAAGCGTGCTGCAGCAGCGAGGGCAGCCAACTCCCTCTCTCGCGAAGTGCGACGCGACGTGAAGTATAGTGCCGTCGTGCCAAGCAACTCGCCGGTGCTTGATCGTATTGGCTCTGACCAGCACGCGGACAGCCCATGCTCCTCGGCGAGGTCTTTGAAGTCTGCCCACAAGGGGTCGCTCTGGATGTCGTCGACAAGGATCTGGCGCCCGTGGTACGCGGCGGTACCGCAGGAACCCACGTTGGGGCCGATCTCGATCCCGTCAATGGCCTCGTTGTATTCTTTCGGGAGCCGAGGCGCCGCACCGTGCCGCAGTCGCTTGCCGTCATTGTCCACCAACAAAATGGACCCGATTGCGCCCGCTACCTGGGATTCAATATAAGTCACCAATTCGGTAAGGATTGCTTCAAGCGGTTGCTCGCTTGTGATCATTTCCAGTACACGGATCTGCGCCGCACGAAATTCCTCGGCTTGTTTGCGTTCATGCACGTCGATCACCGTGCCGATGTAACCGATGAACTCACCCTGCGTATCGAATCGAGGCGTGCCGGAATCGATCGCCCAGCGGTATTCGCCGTCGTGCCTCCGCAGTCGGTAGTCAAGCGAGAAGGGTTCGCGGGCGGCATTGGCGTCCATGAAGACCCGGGCAGAGTCGTCTCGGTCTTCAGGATGAACGGCCTTCAGCCAGCCGAAGCCGCCGTCGCCGAGTCCCTCGGCTTCCGTCTGACCGGTGTACTCGTACCACCCCCGAGACAGGAATGAGCAACTACAGTCGTGTTCGGTCACCCAGAGCATTGCGGGAGCGTTATCCGCCATAGTGCGGAAGTACACTTCGCTCTCGCGGAGCGCGTCCTCGGCACGCTTGCGGTCGGTTACATCCCTGATCACGAGCACGCTGCCAATGCGTTCGCCGTCATCGCCGCGAATGGCAGCGCGATTGATGTCCACGGGCAGGCTCTTGCCGTCGCTGAGAATCAATGCACTGTTGGTTGTTGATCGTTCCTGGCTATCTAACGCGCACGCGGGCACCTTGGAACCATCGACCCTGCCATCGGCGTCATGGCTGACTACCCTGATAATCTGATCGAGAGATAGCCCTACGGCATCATCAGAAGACCATCCTGTAAGTGATTCCGCGACAGGATTCATGCTTGTCACGCATTCTTGTGTATCGGTGGTGACCACCGCATCGCCAATGCTAGCGAGGGTGACTTGTAGCAAGTCTTTCTCCCTGCGCAATGCTGTTTCAGCCTGCTTACGCGTGGTCACGTCGCGGGTTATCGCCAACTGAACCTGCGCACCATCAGCCCCCTTAAGCGGCACGGCGTGCGTTTCCATGCTTCGCCTAGTTCCTTCCTGGCCAATGATCTCAAATTCCAGCATCCCCCGACCGCCACTACAAATGCGGTCATTGAATTGGCGAAAGGAGTCGCGACACTCAGGAGCAATAAGATCGTAGACGCAGCCCCCCAATATGGCATCGATGGCTTCCGCTTCCACCATTGACACTCCAGCGGGGTTCATCTGCAAGAGTGTGCCATCTGGTGCAACAACTTTGATGCACTCAGGCGTGGTCTCAAAGATTGCTTGCAGCAACTGTTCTCGGTCTCGGAGTGTGTCCTCCATTGCTTTGCGGTCGGTAACATCAATAACAATGCCTATCAGGCATGTAGCTTCGCCATTGTCTCCTCTAACCGCTTGGCCCCGCTCCTCCAGCCATAGCGTCTCGCCACTATTCTGACGAACAATTCGGAACTGGCTTGAGTAACTGGCGCCGTGCTCAATCGTTCGTTCGAGCGTCTCGCGGTGTCGCGCGGCGTCTTGAGGATGGATCAGGGAGAAGAACTGGGAGCACTTCTCAACGCTTCTATCGGCTTGTAAACCAAGAACCGCGGGGGCATTGCCTGACATCGTGATAAGATCGGTGGAAAGATCCCATCGCCAGGCAACCATTCTTGCGGCTTCGAGGGCCATGCGGAGCCGTTCTTCGCTCTCGCGTACAGCCTCTTTCGACTCGCGCCGCACGCTTGCAATCTGCAGGCGCGCCGCAACACGCGCCAGTAGTTCTCGCGCGCTGAATGGCTTCACCAGATAATCATCCGCACCAGCCTCCATCCCCTCAATTCGGCTCTCTTCGCCAGCTCGTGCCGAGAGCAACACGACAGGGATATCGCTCAACGCCGGGTTTTCACGCAAAGCTTGCAGAAGACTGAAGCCATCCCGGTTGGGCATCATTACATCTGCAACAACCAGTTCCGGCGGGTCCCGGTAGGCGGCTTCTAACGCCTGATCGCCATCAGCGACCGCGGTTACGCAGTAACTATCGGAAAGCAGGCGAACGACGTAGTCCCTCATGTCGGCATTGTCGTCAGCAACAAGCACGCGTGGCCGACGATCTCTTGGATCGATGCCAGCGTTTGCAGAGGGGACCGTCGAGCGACTGTCGCAGGAGTGAAACTGGGGTACGTCGGCTATGAACCCATTGTCGGGCAACCACCGAAGGGCCTCCTCGACGAAGGGAGCGGCTCCGGCGCCGATCTCCCCTCCACGGTCACCCTCCGTCACTTGATCAGGAGGGAGGTGCGAACTCCCAAGGGGGATGACGACCGTAAAGGCTGTTCCATCACCTTGGTCGCTCTCTGCTGTGACAGAACCGCCATGAAGATTCACCAACTCCTGCACCAGGGCCAAGCCAATCCCGCTCCCTTCATGTGTTCTGGCCCAAGTTCTTTCCGAACGATGGAATCGCTCAAACAGGCGCGGTAAATCTTCCGCTGCAACGCCAACCCCCGTGTCACTGACACAAAGGACGGCAGCGTCCGCCTCCTTGCGCAGGGTGACGGAAATTTCACCCTGGCGGGTAAATTTCAATGCATTGGAGAGGAGATTGAGCACAATCTTCTCCCACATATCGCGATCAACAAAGACCAGCTCGTCGAGTTGGTCGCATTCTACTTTCAAACTTATCTCGGCACGCTCACAAGCGGCTCGAAAGACGCTGGCCAGTTCAGCTGTCATGCTGCTGAGATCAGTGGCAACGAACGAGGCTTGGGCTCGCCCAGCCTCGATACGAGAGAAGTCGAGCAGCGAGTTCACTAAACGCAATAGTCGCAAGCCATTCCGATTCACCACCTCAAGCTGCTCACGCACGATAGGCGTGTCCGTAGATTTGTCCTCTGAGAGCATGTCTGCCAAAGGGCCCAGCATCAAAGTCAACGGAGTGCGGAACTCGTGACTGACATTGGAGAAGAATGCGGTCTTGGCCCGATCGAGTTCCGCGAGAGCCTCAGCTCGCCTTCTCTCATCCTCGTACGCCCGAGCGTTCGCTACTGTGGTTGCGAGTTGACCGGCTACAAGGTCGAAGAAGCCACGATAGGAATCGTCAAGAGCCAGTCGCGGGCTGACCCCTGCAATCAAGAATCCAGCTACCTGTGCTTGGCCGGGCTTCGAGATGGGCAAGACCATCGCCTGACGCGGTGGCTCAGGCCAAATCCCTACTTCTAACGCACTCAACCCGCTTTGGAGATGATCGAGATCAACGACCTTCCCACTATTACCTACTTCTTTGAGGGGCCAGAGGGCGTCAGTGTCGTTAACCTGGAAGTGTTCAGGGCAGCCTACGAAGCCCCCCTTGAAACCAGTTGTGCCGACGAGCTTCACCGAGTCCTGATCACCTTCCAATAGGTAAATTGCCGCAAATGGGAAGTCGTAGGGGTTGTCTGCAATTATCTTGGCCGCGGACTGGCAAGCCTGCTCAGCCGAGCGTGTTTCGTCAGTCGTGCGTGCCGCAAGCTCTCGCAGTGTTTGAAGCCGTCGTTCACCGATGGCGCGTTCCGTTTCCTCCGTCACGACACAGAGCATGCCACCTACGCTTCCTCTATCAGACGGCAGAGGGCTATAAGAGAAGGTGTGATAAGTCTCTTCAGGAAATCCTTTCCGCTCAAGAAACAAGAGCAAACCTTCGTCCCACGTGGCTTCACCGGTTTTGAGAACTGAATCTGCACGTGGTCCGATGTCCTCCCAGATCTCAGACCACACCTCGCGAGCCGATTGCCCCAACGCCCAGGGATGCTTGGGGCCGAGCGTCATCTTGGCGTAGGCGTCGTTGTAGATAAAAGTGAACTCAGGCCCCCAGCCAAGCCACATGGCGTACCGCGATCCAAGCACAATTTGGACCGCTGTCTTCAGACTCTGAGGCCACCCGTCGATTGGACCCACGGGCGTTTGCGACCAGTCGAAAGACCGAGTCCTTTCAGCCATCTCTCCGCGTCCAAAGAGGTCATCCAACCTGGATGCCTTGATGGCAGTATGGTTATTAAGCATAGGTCATTGTTCTCATGCGGAGTGCCGCGGGACCAGATAAGATTCAGACTCTAAAACGCTACGCACCGGCGAAACTAAAACGCCTCAAAGCTGCTTAGCTTGTTCTGCCATAACTCTGCTCACCAATCGGTTAAGTGTGTTCCGGTCGAGTTCTGCTAGTTTGCGGAACTCGTTCGGTTGTTCCAGAACTCGTCGACGTATCAAAGGTGGAATCTTGTTCGCAAGCAGCAACAGCACTTCCTCGTCCGCCTCGAGCTCCTCAGCCAATCGATGGATGAAGCTCTCAGAGGGGAAATCGCCAAAAGGCAGGTTCTCATTCTCGACCTTGCTGATGTAAGAGGCGCTTACACCCAGCCGATTCGCCAGCTCTCTTTGAGTGAGTTGACGCTCCTGGCGTAGTGCTCTCACCTGCTCGCCGAATCGCATCACGATTCCTCCGCCGCCTTGCTCTGATTAACCGATCTGGCCAGCGTATCGCTTGTAGTACTATTGGGTCAACTATGTAGAAACTTAATGTTGCTGAATACCTCTCTGATTGGTCGCACGGCTGCCAGGGTGGCGGACGTGCGGCCAAGCGATTGGCGGAGGAGGGGGCAACCCTCGCTCCCAGATGGCAGTTCCGGGGGCCGAAGCACCGGACGCAGGCAGCACAGCTCGAGAAGGCCGTCACGATAAGAGAACCGTTGTGCAGATTTGAGAGAGCTGCGAAACGCTGGGGCTAACCTTGGGAGCACCCCTTCCCGACCTCCGCGTACGGCACTTCTACGAAGGGCGGCATAGGAAAGTGTGCGGGACCGCTTGCATTCGTCCGTTTTCCACCAGTGTGTACTGGCTTTCTGCTCGCTGAATCAGGGAGTCGAAGTCTTGATTCGGAAAAACCCCCGCGTCCGATTGCAAACGCTGCAGTGTTCGCCACAAAGCACGTTTCCCGAGGATGCCGAGCGAGAGAACCTCTAGACCTTCGAAGGGACCCAGCTCTTTAGACAACCGCCACCAGAACTTAAGGCCGCTCATTTTCCCGCTCAACCATGAGATAAATCGCCTGAATGCGTTCGTCGTTCCGCCGACCTCCTGCAACAACCGCCGAAGGACTTCGCGGTCGTGTTCGATCTCTGGCAACAGACGTTGAGCTAATTCACTGTTAGTGCGGCGTGCCTCCTGCTGTTCGAAGTCTCGCAGCACCTGTAGGGCCGTGTCCCCGCCGGTCAGATGATCAAGAAGGTAAGTCCGCAGCAGTTGATTCTGCACGTTACAAGTCGCAGCGGAGCGCGTAGTCATCATCGATTATCCCTGTTCTTACCAAGTCGTGATACCTGCAGTAGCAAACCAGAAGCCATGTGCAGAAACCAAAGCGGAAAGAAGAAGATTCCAACATTTTGGTCGCCATATCGCCATCGTGAGCCACGGGGGCATAACATTTGCCCAACGATTGCTCCAAGAAACGATCTCTATCCAAGCCCCTGGAGGACAAGACCGATGACCATACAGACCGCAAACTACCAGACCTGCCTAGACGCCTGTCAGGCTTGCGCCACGACATGCCTGGCGAATGTCGTCGCCATGCTCGATAAGGACAGCGACAACGCATGCCCCCAGTGTTGTTTAGAGTGTGCTGCGGCCTGCCAACACTGCGTGGAATCGATGGCCGTCGATGGGCAGTTTGTAGCACAGACGTGCCAGCTGTGCGCCGAGATATGCGACTGGTGCGCAGAGCAATGCAAAGAACATCCCCACGACCACTGCCAGCACTGCGCCGAAGAATGCTACAAATGCGCCGAAGCATGTCGTGCTGTAGCCGCATAGATGCTCCGGTGCTGAGGTCGAGCAGGCCAAGTTCGCTTCCTTGCCAGTCGGTCGCCCTGAGCTTTCGTCAACGTCGCCGCTTCCAGAGAGATTACCAATGACAATGCTCTTTGAGAGCATCCAGACTGCAGGCATTGCCCAGCTTTCGTATCTGGTTGGAGACGATGGCACGCAGACGGCCGCCGTGATCGATCCAAGACCAGACGTCGAGGTCTACCTGGAGTTGGCCCGCAAACACGAGTGGCGATTACGCATATTTTCGAGACGCACATTCACGCCGATTTCATGAGCGGCGCTCGTGAACTGGAGCAGCGGCTGGGATCGGCCAAGATCTACGCCAGCGGCGAAGGGGACGCTTCGTATGATTTCCCCGTCCACAAGGTCAAGGATGGGGATCGTTTTGAGTTTGGTGGGGTCGCTCTGACGGTGCGTCACACCCCAGGACATACTCCCGAGCACGTATCCTACGAACTGGCCGAGAAGGATCGCACCGATGACCCCTGGGGCGTGCTGACCGGCGACTCGCTATTTGTCAGTTCCGCCGGTAGGCCCGATCTGCTGGGAGAGGAAGAAACCGATGAGCTTACCGAGCAACTGTTTCATACGCTTAGAGACTACTATCTGCAGCTCAATGATGGAGTCCTCATCTACCCGTGCCATGGGGCTGGATCTGCCTGTGGTGCGGATATCGGCGAGCGGCCCATGAGCACTATCGGCTATGAACGACGAACGAACGAGTTTTTGCAGTACGATCAGTTCGATGCCTTCAAGTCCCTCGTCAAGCGAGGCGCACCGCCGGTGCCCCAGCACTACCCGATTCTGAAAAGGATCAATTCACAGGGTCCGCAGCCGATCGGTAGTGCCCCAACTGCGCCTGGTCTGCCGCCCGAAGAATTTCAGCAGGCCATCGAGAAAGGCGAGGCGCAGCTTGTCGATACGCGGCAGATGTTGTCCTTTGGCGGCGGTCACATCCCGGCAGCCATCAACATCGGCGATCGGCCAGAGCTGTCTGTATGGGCCGGAGATATGCTCTCGTACGACAAGCCTATCCTGGTGGTAGTAGAAGATGAGACGCAACTCGACTGGATTCTCTGGCACTTTGCCTACGTTGGGCATACTCGGTTTGTCGGCTACTTGGCCGGTGGCATGAAGGCCTGGAACAACAAGGGGCTGCCATTGGAGACCGTGCAGCAGATTTCGGTCCGCCGCCTTGCCGAGGAGTTGGATCGGCTGCAACTGTTAGATGTCCGTTCCGCCGGCGAGTACGACAATGGCCGCATCGACGGTGCCAAACACAAGTACGTAGCCGAGATGCGCGATGGCATAGACGGTGACCTAGGGCTCGATCCCAACCGGCCCATCGCCGTGTACTGCGGCAGTGGCTATCGGGCCAGCATTGCCGCCAGTTTGTTGAAGCGAGACGGTTTTGGCGAGGTCTACAACGTCCCGGGCAGTATGAAGGCCTGGAAGGCTACTGGGTTAGAGGTGAAGCAGTGACTTTTTCATCATGTGCACGCGATGCACGCATCGTCAAACGCCGAGTCTTCCTCTATACGATGGTCTTCCTGTGGCCCGCTACCAACCTGCAAGCCACCGAAGACTTGCCGTCGCCCTATCCCTATCCGGAACCGGCTTGGTCGCCGTATCTGGTTGGGGGACTGATCGGGCTGTTGGTGCTTACGACGCTAGCCCTCGCGGGCAAGAAGATCGGCGCCTCCAGCGGCTATTCGGACGCCGCTGGGATGATTGGCCGGCTGGTGGCGCCGGCGCACATCGCTTCGCTGCCCTACTACCAGGAAAATAGGCCGATGATCGGCTGGACGTTGACCATCGTCCTCGGCGCCATATTGGGCGCGTTCGTCGCGGCATGGTCTGGCGGGGAGTTGACCGGCACATATCTTCAGGACATGTGGGTCGCCCGATTCGGGAGCGACAGCGCCGCTCTGCGAACGGGTGTCGCGCTCATCGGCGGGGCATTGATGGCCTTCGGTGCGCGCATGGCAGGAGGTTGCACCAGTGGGCACGGAATCAGCGGCACGCTTCAACTTGCGGTCAGCTCTTGGATCGCGGTGTGTTGCTTTTTCGTAGGCGGCATCGCTACAGCCATATTAATGTACCGCATGTGAGTCACTCGGAGAGTTGCCCGATGGATACGAAGCTCCATACTGCCTTGCCGCCGGCCGATCCAACGCTGCGGAACCCGCCACAACAGGCGGAATCGCAGATTGAGGAAGGATCTGACCCCCAGCAGTGGAACTGGTTGGAAGCCTCTCCGGGTAAGTTGGCCGCAGGACTGCTGTTTGGAGTGATCTTTGGATTTCTCCTGCAGAAAGGGGGCGTCGCCAAGTTCGACATCCTCATCGGCGTTCTGCTGCTCGAAAACTTCGTGGTCGTAAAAATCATGGTGACGGCGATCATCGTCGGGATGGTGGGCAGCTACCTGCTACGACGGATGGGCGTCATCGAGCTGCAGATCAACGAGACGAAGTACGGCGCCGACATCATTGGCGGGCTGATATTCGGTGTCGGCTTTGGGCTGCTGGGCTATTGCCCGGGCACCAATGCAGCAGCTCTCGGTCAGGGAAATCTCGACGCGCTAGTGGGCGTCGCGGGGCTCGTATTGGGCTCGTACATCTACGCGCTGAATTCGAAGTTTAGCACGAAAGCCGTCAGCCGTTGGGGCCAACGCGGCAAGCTGACGCTGCCGCAGCTTGTCGGCGTCTCGCCTGGCGTGTTCGTCGCAATCGCCGCACCGGCGCTAGCAGGCCTGCTATGGCTTCTTGATATCGCGGGATACTGAAAGGCACTCAGATGTGGCGACGTCCATGCGAGAGGATTCGTGAGGTATTGACGGTACTGTGCAAAGCCCCCCGACCGCTACCAACGCGGCAGGCCTACGTTACCTGTGAATAATTCGAGACTTCTGCCAGCGTCGACGCCTCCGAAGTAGGCGGGTCGGTATCAGGGCGGCTGAGGACACTTAGCTTCGCGTCCGTCTCTAGCACGACGGCCTCTACCTGCGATGTCGCATGGATTCCGGATTGCCGGATTGCGCTTAGGATCTCCTGCTCCGTCACTCGCTCCTTTTTCATGGCAGCGTATATAAAAGCGCCCCTATAGAAGAGCAGTGTGGGCGAGGCGTGAACCAGCCGCGAGAATGCGGGTGTATGGATCGACAGCTTCGTCACTGCGTACTGCACCGCAAGCAAGGTCCCCACGGCAACAATCCCCTCTAGCAGTGGCAAGTCGCGGAGCACGATCGTTGATCCGACCACCGAACCGATGGCGACTGTGACAATCCAGTCAAAGTTATTCATCTGGGACGTCGCACGCTTGCCCGCCGCGCGGACGAAGACGACGACGCTGACGTAGGTGACCACGGCGCTTGACGCGATTCGAATAAGGCCGGCCGCATCGCGAATGAAAAACCCGTCCATGATCCCTTTACACAGTTAGTGAGCACTTCAATGGTTGAGGCAATTGGCCACTGTAAGAGTTCTGATCCCAGCAAGTCGTATTCCTTACAACTAATTTGCCAGGCGTCGGCGCAGGACTTGCACATCAACCTGGGACTCTCAACTCAATAAATATAAGGAAAGACTATGAAGGCCGTCGTATATCATGATGTGGGCGATATTCGCCTCGACGAAGTCCCCGACCCGGTCATCAAGCAACCAACGGATGCGATCGTCGAGGTCACCGCTAGCGCCATCTGCGGAACCGACCTGCACTTCGTGCGGGGGACGTTTCCCGGAATGAAGCCAGGCACGGTTCTTGGCCACGAGGCTGTCGGAATAGTCGTAGAGACCGGAAAAGAGGTGAGGAATCTGCGTCGTGGTGATCGGGTGGTCGTTCCGTCGACGGTGGGGTGCGGCTGCTGCTCTTACTGCCGAGATGGCTACTTTGCCCAGTGTGACAACGCTAATCCCAATGGCAGCTTAGCCGGCACAACCTTCTTTGGTGGTCCGGAAGCGTCTGGGCCACTAGACGGCCTTCAGTCCGAATACGCCCGAATCCCCTTTGCCAACGTCGGGCTCGTCAAACTTCCGGACGAGATAACCGATGAGCAGGCGATTCCTTTGTCTGACATCTTTCCCACTGGATATTTCGGAGCCAAGCTGGCAGAGGTCAGACCAGGAGACACGGTGGCAGTATTCGGTTGCGGACCAGTAGGGCAATTCGCCATCATGAGCGCGTTTCATCTCGGCGCGGGAAGAGTGTTGGCCATCGACCATATCGGCTCCCGTCTCGAAACAGCCCAATCAATGGGCGCCGAGACGATCAATTTCGATGAAGAAAACCCGGTGGAAACCCTCCGTGAACTGACTGGTGGTATTGGCCCGGATCGCGTGATCGACGCAGTGGGAATTGATGCTGAGCGTCCTAATGCTTCGAAAACGGCAGATGCAGAGCAACGGTTGTGGGAAGAAGGCAACGCCCCCACGCAAGCCCTTAAATGGGCTGTGAATAGCTTGGCCAAAGCCGGAACGCTGTCGATCATTGGCGTCTATCCGCCTACCTGTCAGACATTCCCCATCGGCGCAGCGATGAACAAAAATCTGACGGTCAACATGGGAAACTGCAATCACCGTCGGTATCTGCCCGACTTGGTTCGGCTAGTTGCATCGGGTGCTGTGGACCCGACAAGAGTGCTGACCAAACAACAGGAACTCGTTTCGGCT
Source organism: Aeoliella sp. (assembly GCF_965227375.1). NCBI lineage: Bacteria > Pseudomonadati > Planctomycetota > Planctomycetia > Pirellulales > Lacipirellulaceae > Aeoliella > Aeoliella sp. The sequence continues at coordinate 3,541,263 of NZ_CBDDFX010000002.1, read as the reverse complement.
ATCGAGGCCTACGAGGCCTTTGACAAGCGGGAGGAAGGTTGGTTGAAAGTGGAACTCAAACCAGTCGCTGCGCAAGTCGGTGTGTGACTTTGAATGGCAGGGCTCCAGGGCAAAGGCACGAGTACGAACGAAACGGGTGTGCCGTGTCTGACTCGCCTAATTCCTCAGTGAATAACCACTCGACCGCGATAAATTGCCTCGATTACTCTTAAGATGCTTCTAACTAGCAAAACAATCCGCATTCGTTGTAAGTGACCTTGAGAAGGGGATTGGAGAACGATGATCAGCGGTGCCGGAGCTAAATGGTGACCTCGATGCTGGCGATCCGGTATACGAATTACTGATCAGTGAGCGCACTTACTTCGCAGGTATTCCTATGCATCGGACGACTTCAGAGTCCGTGTGGCTACCCTCAGAGCCGAAGCCTGAGTTTCCTCTGTTGCTGTCTAATCGCCGCGTCGACGTGGCGGTTGTCGGAGCGGGCATTACAGGTTTAACGACAGCAATATTGCTTCAAAGAGAAGGGCTGAAGGTTGCCCTTGTTGAGGCGAACCACGTCGGTTGCGGCGTCTCCGGTCACTCTACCGCTAAGCTGACTGCCCTGCACCGACTCGGCTATGTCGATCTGGAGAAAGATCTAGGGAGTGACGCTTCCGCGGCCTACGCGGCGGCTAACCAGGCCGGCATCGAACGTGTGGCGACACTTGTCTCTGAGTTGGAAATTGACTGTGGCTTCTCACGTCGGTCGGCATATACCTATACGACAACGCCAGAACTACTGCATCGACTTCAACGCGAAACGGAGGCAGCGGCACGCGCAGGCCTGCAGGCGGCCTTTACAAAGCAAACCGACTTGCCATTCGCGGTGGAAGGTGCAGTGCGAGTCGACAACCAAGCCCAGTTCGATCCGTATCGTTATTGCCGTCACCTAGCAAAGTCATTTGTTGCAGCCGGGGGAGAGCTCTTCGAGAATTCGCGGGTTGCATCTTTCGAGCAGGATGACCACTGCATTCTGAGAACAGCGTGTGCGCAACTGAAAGCCGATTACGTCGTCCTCGCAACATTATTGCCATTCCTCGACCGTGGAGGGCTGTTCGCACGAACCTATCCCAGTCGCTCGTATTGAGTAGTCGCTGCGCTCCGATCGGACTCGGCGCCACGAGGCATGTATATCAGTGCCGATTCGCCAGTGCGATCCGTTCGACAACTTAATTCCCGCCGCGTCATCGTGGTTGGCGAGGATCACAAAGTCGGCCAAGACACCAATGCCAGCGAGCACTTCAGCGAGCTGGAGAAATGGGCCTTTCGCTGGTTCCCGGTCTCAAGGATCGATAATCGTTGGTCGTCACAGGACTATATTCCTGCGGACGGAATTCCATTCGTCGGTAGGCTGCCAATGACTTCGGGCCGTGTGCTCACCGTCACTGGTCTCAATAAGTGGGGCCTAGCGATGGGCACTACCGCTGCCTCGATACTCACGGATCTTGTTATCGAACGTGACAATCCCTGGCAAGAGTTCTTCGACCCAGCTCGCGTTCATCTTCGAGCTGCAAAGAACTTGATAAGAGAGAATCTAGATGCCGCTAAGCACTTCGTTGGTGACAGGCTGAGTGCCCTTGCGGCACCCGACACGGGTCGGCTCGGTAACGACGAGGGTGGAATCTGTGAACACGATGGCAAGAAGGTCGCTGCGTACCGAGACGGAAATGGCCAGCTTCATCTCCGCTCGCCTGTCTGCACACACCTGGGGTGCTTCGTGCAATGGAACAACGCAGAAAACTCGTGGGACTGTCCGTGCCACGGTTCGCGATTTGGTCCGGAAGGGGAGATTCTGCAGGGCCCGGCCTTAACGCCACTATCCAGAGTCGACGAGTGACGCGGACCAAGGCCGCTTAATGATGTCCTGGAAACTGTGTGCTGAGGCTGTGAGTAGCTCCGTAGCACCCCATCAGGGACATCGGCTTCGTCGGAAGTGAGCAACCCGCGATGGAAGCTATCGCTGCGTCACTCCATAATCCCTTGGAAGGATCCGAATTGGGTATGGGCTGGCGTGAGCCCGCAGAATGAGCCGGACGGACCGCTACGGCCTGCTCGCCGACCAGAATCATTGCCTGGCGTCCTCTCCCTCCAACGAAGGTGCGAAAAGCTGGAGTTCACGGAGTTACGCTAGCAGCGTGAAACTGGGAATCGGAACATCCACGTCCATCAGTTGCACCAGCGCCCGCCCCAGACCTTCGGTCTGGCGATAGGGCAAGCGAAACAACTCACGGAGCATCAGCAAGCACTCAATCGCGGTGTCACTGTAAGTAAAAGGGCGCCCTCGCTTTACCTCCTCGTTAGCATGCTCCCAGGTCGCTAGCGCGTCCTCGCCGAACCACAAAGTGATATCAGTCCGCCGCACTAACGACTCGTTGTACTCACGCCAATTCGTGACCTTGTAAGCAGTCTTCCGCTTCTTCCCCATGACAACGCTCCTTCAGATAAGAAATAGAATCCATTCCTACCCATAAAACGCTTGGTTTGAGGGAATTGTTCGACAAGGCCCATCGGCGCTGAGGTGATGTACACCGCGTGGAGTTGCGGAATCGTCAGCGGGGCCTTTAGTCTCGGCAGTGGGAATGGGCGCAACTGCGGGCGGTGTCCTCACCGATGGGACATCTCTGCACTTAGTGGAAGGACCCAAGTCGCTGAAGCTGGTCCACCTTCGCTCAGTTCTGAATCCGCCAAATCTGCTGCGGTGATTTCGACCTCAGCAGCTGCCGTTACGCGCAGATGACACGCCCACCTGGGGCACTTCGGGACCGGCGTGTTAGGATCGCAAAGGCCGGGGCGTTGGCGTCGTCAAAATGATTCTGCAAATGCGGAGGTCTTTCTGACCTAATTCAGTTCAGGCCGACCGGGCCGGAACGGCGGCTGGTCCATCCTCGGGATCTAACGCAGTAAGTGAGTCAGTTAGCGATGCACCACCAGAGAAACTACAAGCTACTATTTCGGGGAGCCCTAGGCGAATTAGTGCTAGGCTTTCGCGCAGCCGTCGTGATCAAATGTCTGTCGCAGAATGCCAACAATGTCATCCGGAGTGGCGCGACGAGGGTTGTTGCGTAGTCGCTCGGGATTGAACTTCTCCGCGTGCTCAACCGGTTGATAGTCTGTCGGCAACCCTAGCTCAAAGACGCTCGCTGCTCCACCAATGGAGCGAATCAGTAGTACAATGTCGCGCGTGATGGCCTCGATGCTGTCGCGATTAAAGCAGCTCTTTAATTCCTGGAGGCATCGGTCCATGTCGCCGGCTCTCGTTGAGGGCGAATTGGCTGGAAGCCGGCGGTCGCAGTTGAACAAGAGAGACGCCGGCAATGTTGAGGCCGCCGCCAATCCATGTGGTACGCCATACCGAGCCGTGATGAGGTAAGAAAGAGCGTGGCAAATGGTGGTGAAGCTGCGATTGATCGCCTGCCCCGCTAAGTGAGAGGCAAGACAAAGTGCCGCCTGTGCGTCGGAATCGGCATCCATCACCGCCGGACGAAGATTCGGAACAACCAGTCGCAGTGCCTCTGATGCATAAGTCAGCGACTTTCGATCCGCGCGTCGCGACCAAAGTGATTCAATGGACTGGCAAAGCACATCCAGCCCAGCAGCCACGGCCACCCTCTGTGGCACTGACACGATTAGCGAAGGGTCGATGATCGAAACAGAAGGTCGCAAAGTAGGGTGACTGATAGAGTGCTTTACCTCCCCCACAAACAGCACAGCAAAGTGCGTGGCCTCGCTTCCGGAGCCTGCCGTCGTCGGAATGGCGATGATGGGAATCGAATTGGGATCACAACTTCCATCCAACAGGGACAGCGTCGGCATGTCATTCGATGCGCGAAGTGCGATAAGCTTGGCTGCGTCCAGCGTTGCGCCGCCGCCAACTGCGACAACGCAATCGAAATCTCCCTCACTGCAGACCCGCCCATACTCGTCCACATCTGCGGGTGACAAGGGTGAAGTTACATCCAATACGGCACATCGAGTACCATTCGAAAGAACGTCGACCAGCTCTTCATCAATGCTGGATGCTGCGGTTGCCGCTGGGTCTCTTACAAGCAAGGGGTGAACCGCGCCGAGGTGCAGCAGTTTTGCGCGCAAACTGTCGCAAGCATCATCTCCGAACTCTGTGCGTCTGAGTGAAAGATCATTTAATAGGCGCGATGCGACAACAGATGCTACTGGCGAACTCATGAACTACTACAACTTGGCTGTGGCGAGAGATAAGTGGCCACCCTTGCAGGGCAACCGTTCGCTAGGTTTGTTATTAGGCGTTGGCGTGGCGAGCAGCCACATCACGACTAGGTATTTGGCGTCAATTGTGTACTGTCGAGATTCACCGCGAAGATCCTCTTACCATCGCGGTTTATCCACTCGGCCTTTAGCGTGGCTGGGGTAGCATGGTCTTCGACTTCAAGACGAAGGAACACATGCGGCTCAAGGGCGTGATGTACAAGGTTCGGATGCGGAACGTCCAGGGCAGGTATGATCCGATCGTGTAGCGGGCTAATAATAAACTGCCATAGGTCGTAACCTACTCGCGGTCCATAATTCAATGCGCGAGAGACGTGGATATCGCCGCCAATCAAAAAGCATCCAGGAATGGCCTCTTGGCGAATAAAGTCGAAGATCGCCTCGCGTTCGTAACGATAGGTGTGCCAGTCGTCCATCTCGGAGTTGGTCTTGTCGTCCCAGATCATCCCCGTAGTCAAGGCTTTGAAAGTCGCCGTGCTATTCTTCAGACCTTGTTTTAACCAGTTCCACTGCACTTTGCCGATGCATGTTGGATGTTGGTCATCGGCCCAACTCGCTTCAGTACGACTGAACCACCGAGGATCAATGAGAAATACCTCCAGGGGTCCTCTTCGGAACGATGTATAAATTCCGCGGCCATCTCCAAACGGGTCTGTCTGAAGCTGTCCGTCGGCTCGATGCCCAAATTCGAGGTTGGCTCGATACTCAGTAAACGCTGTGCGGCAAACGTGCTTGCCGGGGAAGTCCCCGTGCCCGTCATTGCGGCCGAAATCGTGGTCGTCCCACGTGCCCCAGCACGGCATATTGGCAATCATCTTGGCAATCTCAGGCTGCGACAAAAACCGGCGGTGCTTCTCGCGGGCTACCTTCAAGTCGCCGGAATCAACATAGGGAGTATCGCCCAGGAAGACGAATCCTTCGCACCCTTCGTCGACGATGCGACTCCAAACGTAATTCGGATCGGAAGGTGCGCATGACCCGAGACCAAGCACCACTCTACTGGGCGTCCCGTCTAGCGTATCAGTGCTGAATTTGTAGGGTCCGAAACTTCTCAGCGCCGCCTCTTCCGCAGTGCTTGGTGTAATCTCGTAGGTATATTGCTTGGCGGGCTCCAGGCCTTCGATGTCGAACAGCAGCGTGAAGTCGTGGTCTGCATCAGGCGTTTTGGTGGCGGTGACTTCTTCACCTTCGCCCGATATAACGGTGCATCGCCACGCTGGGACCCTTCTTTGATCTTCGCTTGGGCGAAACCAGATTCGCGCCATTTCTGCATCGACATGGCCAACCATCGGTCCAGTCGGCAACGCAGGGGGCATTGGCGTCGCAACGACGGACGGTGCGGCACCGGAAGTCACCATGCGAACGTAGTTCACCACAGCGGTGAAGAACTTATTACTGGCGTCGACGGCTGCGTTGCCATAGGTGGACGAACCGTCTGGGCGATAGCACTTGTCTAGCCACAGACTGCATATCAGAAACCTGCCATCGCCGTGCGCGCCTTCCAGGAGGCAAGGACTGTGGCCGTCGACTTCCGAGGCCAACACCACTTGCAACCCGTCCCACGTGTCAAAGCTCTCCCAATTCGGATTCCTCCGGTGAAAGAAGTCGCTACCCAGTTGCGATGTCCCATCGGGCCACCAATCGGCAACTAACGGGTGTCTGGGATCCAGGGCTATCACCGAAGAAAGGTCGCGATCACCACGTTTCGCCTGCATACCGGCTGGAAGGTAGTGAACCGTATTGCCGAACTGGTCCGACTGCGTCATCTCCAGAACGACGCCACCGGCCGCCACGAATTCTTGAAGCTCTGTCGCATAGCGACGAACATAGTCTTTGTAGGCCTTGTCATTATTCGTGAACGAACCAAAGCCGATTAGTTGTGGACGAGGTTGCTGCTCAAGGGGCGAACGGTCGAGTTGCAACTCAGCTGCGTTAGCACCAGATGTGGTCAACAGTTGTGAGAGCCCCGTCGAATTCTCCGTCCAGCGATCTGGATATTCCAGCACACATGCCCTGATTTCGGCATGCGCGCGAGACTCTTCCTGGCCGGCGGCCTTGTCGATTGCCAGCGCGGATATGCCAGCAGTACCAGCGACCATGAATTTGCGCCGATCAAACCGTGATAGACCCATTCTCAATACATCCATTGCTAGGATTCGAGCAATTCTGTGCGACTAACAGTTAGCGTGGGCCGAGTTGAACGCACGAATCCGCAGCAGTCTGGCTGGCGCGAGTTCCCAGAGCGCTACGCACGTCGGCGTCGACGTTCTCTTCAATAAAAGCGACTGAGCCATCGCAGCGAACCATCTGAAAACCGCCCGAGTGCACACTGCCAAACGCGAGCTGAACGCGCTGACAGTCTGAGCTTCCAGGCGATCCAGGGGACTCACAGGCCGAGTTGTTGGGGAACTGGTCTTGGTAGTTGATCGGCACGGCAAGCGAACCCAAGCACTCCGAGACATCGAGCCCATGCGCACCAGCCCGAGATATATCGATGTCGTCGCTACCGATCGCCCAATGGTCTTTGTGGTCTCCCTCGTCCGGCTCTTTCGTAGGACCGAGACGCTCTTGAGCATCGGAATCGTGTAGGGCTTCGCCAATCAACATCGTGTTAGAAGTTCCATCAGTGATCTGTCTTATTTTTGTGCGACTCCACGAATACAGCACCCCGTCGAGGTCACCAAAACGTGTATTCTCGGTTTGAATCTTACCGTTTGAAGTAGAGATCACCTTCGCGGGGCACGCCGACTTGTATCCGTTGGATACCAATCCAGTGGCGTTTCCCAGATAGGATGCTGGCACTCGTCGCATGACGTAGAAGCTATCCATGGCGACATCCAACTGGTGTTCGGGGAGCGCTGCCGAGGGACACCGCATCACTGGATAGACGATCTCCTGCAATTGCGTGTTGCGGCGAATATTCTCAGGCAGCTGGCTGACGTCGCTATAAGACCCACCAGGGTTTCCCCATTGATAGTTCAATCCTGAATGCTCTTGAATGGTTGCCGCTTGATACGACACTCCCTCTTCGAGGAATGGGAGCGTATAGTATGACCACATCGAGCCTTCGTTCGCCGCAGCGCCCAGGGGAAAGTGCCCATGCGTGTCATGATGATTGAGCGAAGCTAGCCCCAACTGCTTCAGGTTATTGCCGCAACTCATCCGGCGGGCCGCTTCTCGTGCCGCCTGGACCGCCGGCAGCAACAAGGCAACCAGAATTCCAATAATGGCGATCACTACAAGCAACTCGACCAAAGTAAAACCACCCCGAGCCTTAGATTCCATGGACGCGCGCATGTATCCGTCTCCCTGCAACTAATTAATGCCGCTCGGCGGTGCGGGATGCTAACCGTACCGCGTGCTCCTCGCAGAAGCACTACGCCATCAGGATACAGGAGGGTGACTTAAAGTCAACAAAAGTGAAGTTAACTTTCGGTGAAGTTTCCGTGCCTTCTCCTAGTTGGAGACAAAGAAAACGCAAAGTACCTCGGCGACGCAGTCACTAAGATTGTAGACCCGGTGCGGAGTGGATCCGTTGAAGTACAGGCAGTCTCCTTCCCCCATTACGAACTTATCATCTCCGTAATCGAAAGATGCCTCTCCAGAGATGACCATTAGAAACTCCTCACCATCATGGGGCAGCAGTTGAGCTCTCCCCCCCTTTGGCGGGATGGTGAGCAGGAATGGCTCCATGGCGCGCGACTGCCGGCGGTGCGCAAGCGACTCGTAACGGATGTCGTTGTCCGGCGAGGGGTCGCGATCAAACTCCTTTCCCTCTCCTTTCCTCACAATACAAAGCTCTGGGCCATCTTCCAGCCCTTCAACTAGCTCTGAGAGGGGGGTGCCTAAGCTAGCAGCGATCTTAAACAACGCAGGTAGCGATGGAGTAACGCGAAAGTTCTCTACTTTGCTCAGCCAACTGCGAGTAAGACCAGTCCCGGCTGCCAATTGCTCGATCGTCATGCGGCGGTCTATGCGCTTTTGGCGGATGCGCTGCGCCAGTTCAACCAGATTCCCGCCAGAGTTGGCTGAGGGGTCGCTCGAACTGGGATTCGCAGAAGTTTGTGAAGATTCAACTAATTTCTCTGACACTTCATTGACGGGGGCTAGAGGGCCGGTAAACTGACGTCGAGGTGATTGTTAGTCACCAAACGTGCATGCTGTTAACTTTTTGTTAAGCAGCAGACTGTTCCTTTTCGAACACATGCTCCTTCAGTTTAGCGGAACGGGGTGATTCTGGGGAAGTCGCAGGCCAGCGAGGCACTTGGGGCTTTTCCCAACGGATTCCTGACCCACTGTTTCCCTAAGTTGTGCGATCTGCCCAAACTCTCTTGGAGAACATCAAAATGTCGAAATCGCTGACTTGCCTGCTTGCTGGCCTTGCCTTCCTTATCGCAGTGAGCCCTGCCTCCGCCGACTTGGTGGCCTACTACGACTTTGAAGATTCGCAGAATGCTCCCAGCCTTAGTGGTCCAGATCTTACAGAAACCGGATCAGGCCACACTTTAGGGGTAGCTGGTGGAATCGTGGGCAATGCTGTCGAGTTCACTGGAGCAGATGGGAACGTCCTGACCACAAATCTTGGATTCGGTGGCGGCGGCACCAATCAACTCGGCGACAACTTCACGGTCTCCGCTTGGTACAACCTAGACACTGTGCCTAGCAGTCCGACTGGCCGCTTCTTCGTCTATGAAGGAAGCACCGACTACGACATCTCGTACGGACTCCGGAGCTACAGTGATGTTGACGGGTTTGCCGATACGCAGACATTCACGAACGGCCTCGGATCGATCCTCTACGCCGATGCTCATACGGCTGGCCAATGGCAGCATGTAGCTCACACATACGAGAGCGTTGGAGGTGTGACTACGATTCGCACATACATTGATGGAACTGAGGTCGACTCGCCGCTGGAAGGATCGACCACGAGCCTAGTCAGCGAAGCCATCAACATCGGTAACGCAAGGAATACCGCTCTCACTCGCGGTTTTGACGGCAAGTTGGATGAGATTGCTTTCTGGGATGCGGCTCTCCCCGCAGAATCGATCATCAGCATCTACAACACGGGCTTGAGCGGGCTGGCCATTCCTGAACCCCGCGATCCTTCTACCTACATCGTTCAGGACTTCTACGACATCAGCGACAACCTTTCGCAAGGAGTCACACTCGGAACAAATGGTGATCTGAACGTCGATGGCGTGGTGAACTTTGCCGACTTCCGTCAGTGGAGGGACAACGCGCCTGCGTCGGTTCTAGCTGCTGCGGGTTTTGCAGTTCCGGAGCCATCGACGGTTGTCCTGTTGGGGGGCGTCTTGGCTGTGCTCGGACTTCGTAACATACGTTGCCGCTGAAACGAACGACGTACTTGATGGACCCGGATCATTCAACAAGCAATTCAAGCGAGCATAGATAACCATGAGACGATTCTTTACTGGAAGGCCTCTCGCTTTGATGGCCGCCTTGGGGCTGGTGCTCTGGGCGACGCGGGCGTCGGCCCAAGTCGAAGTCCAGTGGGTAGGTTCCGACCCAGGAAATGGAGTCTTCGACGGCGATTTCAACATTGCCGCCAACTGGGACCACCCCTCGATTAATGGCCCTTTTGTGCCTGAAGGGCAGTTCGACGAGATCGCAATCATCGGCAACGGCGGGACGGCAACTGTTTCCAACATGGTACCCACGCAAGGTTACATGAATGTGTCCAACGGAACTCTCGCGGTCTCGTCCAGCGGCAACATTCAAGTCGACGCTGTCGAAACCGTAGATGCAAACTCCAATCCCACCGGGATTTTTACCACTGGCGCAGCGAGTTTTGGTGGGAGCGGTGTACTGGATGTTGCCAGCGGTGGTGTATTTGAAGCAGAGATCTTGTCGCTCAATGGGGCGCTAGTGCAAGAGATCACTAGCGGGGGATTGACTCCAATCCAGGTCGGGGAGAATGCGAGCCTCGGTGGCACTCTGGAAATCACATTCTCTGGATTCACTCCCGATAGTTCCGGATCATGGACTTTAATCGAGGCCAATTCGATTTCTGGGTCCTTTACGGACATCTCGGCGACAGGAGTTACTCTGCAAGATGGCCTCTTTTGGCAGACCCGGACAGTGGAAGCTGGTGGCGGTCGTGAGGCGGCAGAGCTATTTGTCGATACGCAACTCGTACTTGCGATCGACGCTGACAATGGTGGAACAGCGACCATAATGAGCCCAGTTGCAGGCTTCCCCGTAACGATTGAGGGCTACCGTGTTCGTTCGGCGGGCGGCGGTCTGAATCCCTCTGGATGGAGCAGCCTGGATGATCTCGATGGCCCTGGCAACAACGACGGCGGCTGGCGCGAAACGCCGGGCTCCGCCAATCAGTTGGCCGAGTTGAACCAGGATGGATCGACTTCGATTGATGAAACCGGAGTGAGTCTCGGCGCGATCTACGCACCAGATGCTCCACCCGAGTTCAGAGCTCCGGTTCCTGGAGCCGACCTAGTGTTTGACTACATGACATCCGATGGCGCGGTGCGACAAGGTATCGTGAATATCAATTCCAGCTATGTCAACGACTTGGTGCTTACTGTCGATCCCACGGACGGCGACGTCAAACTCAGCAACCCGTCAGGTTTCCAAGTAGACATCGAAGCATACGAAATCACCTCGTCGATGGACTCGTTGGTGCCAGGCAACTGGACTAGCCTCGACGATGCCGACGGCGTTGGCAACAACGACGGGGGATGGCGAGAATCGCCCGGGACGACTTCTTTCATCGCCGAGCTAAATGAAGATAGTGCACTTTCGGTGAGTTCGGCAGGCAAACTGCTCGGATCGATCTACGACTTCGCTACGGACCATCGCGACTTGGTTTTCAGCTTCTTGATGGCAGGCGAAAGCGTGCCACTCGTTGGAACGGTCGTCTACGATGAGTTCACTCCATCCGATGCCAACTTTGGCGACTTCAACGGCGACGGTGTCGTCAACCTCGCCGACTATGCCGTGTGGCGCAACAACCTCGGTAGTCCAGCGTCGGCTATCAATGAAAACGGCACCGGAGCAAGCGTAGTTTCGGCGGCTGATTATCAAGTGTGGAAGGACAACTTTGGTACTAGCTACAACGGCGGCATAGCGGCCGTGGCAGGCGCAAATGTGCCCGAGCCTGCAACTGGGTTTGTTCTTGCCATTGGCATTGGTGCGCTATTCGCCGTCCAGATCATGCGACCTAGGCAACGAGGCCTATAGAGCGAAGCTGTCTGTAGTGTCTGCATAGAGTTTCTTTAGCTATCGTTTGACTTCTATCCTTCAGAAAGAGAGCGACCTCATGAGATGCATCTACATTTGCGTGATCGCCATGTTCTGTATCCCAACACATGCGGAATTGGTAACCTACTACTCCTTCGACAATGACTTCACGGCTGACGTCGGTGGCGTCGCGTACGACCTGACTTCCGTTAACGGCTCCACGGCTGGGGATACGGGCGGGAGGTTCGGTAACGCCGCGACATTCGAGCGTGCCAATGGAGAGTACGCTTACACTGGTGGCGACGTCTTGCAGCCTGGTCAGGACTTCAGTTACACGGCGTGGTACAAGACCGCCCTCGAGAACGAAGAAGAAGGCATCGAAGGCAGCAACCGCTACTTCGTACTAGAGACTTCCGCTTTCGACACGCCCAGTGGAGACGGCGCTTGGACAGCCTCCATCGGCCTGCGAGACGTGTCTGGTACAGATGTCATGGAGGTGTTCACGCATCCCAGTCTATCGGTTGTCCAAGAACCGATGGCTCTGAATACTTGGCAGAACGTGATCGTGACCTTCGATGCCGACGGAGGAACCAACGAAGACACGGGATTGATGAGAGTCTACCTCGATGGCCAATTGATCGAGACGGAAGACAACTTGGCGACACGAACAGCAGTGGGAGGCCTAGTGATCGGCGGCCATCGCGCTGGGACGGGTCGGAACTTCGAAGGTCAGATCGATGCGGTGGCGTTTTACGACCATGTTCTCACCGACGCTCAGGTGTCCCTATTGCAGCGGCAAGCTGTGGTGCCGGAACCGAGTAGTTGGTTGATCGGACTTGGAGCGTTGGTAGCCCTCGGCGTCGTAAAGCGTTCGAAGCGGTGAAGCTACATAGCAGGCCATTTGACGACCTTGCTGCGATGGTTGAGGGACGGCGCAGGTGGGCAGCCCTGCGCCATCCTTCATGCCTTGAAGTGTGCTGGAAATGAAGCCTCCTCGACGATGCGGGCACGTAGTCGATGTGGCCTTTTCAAACTGGGCGTGATCAACAAATGAGCATTCGATTTCTAGCTTGGAGGCAGGAGTCTCCCGGTGTGATCTGGTCGTGCTACCGGAATCTGTTGTCCAGGGTGTTTCTGTTTACCCCTGTGGACGCCGGCACCACAAGTCGGTCCGTTGCGCTCAATGTCGACCATATGATAGCCAACGGTATTGGCAGACTGCGCAGATCGGTGATCGATCTGCTAGGCACCACGAATCTGCCAGCCTTTGATCGCATTCGGGCTAAAGGTGCGTACACGAACAACGCGCGCACTTTGCTAGAGAACGCGGTCGCCGTTGCCGATCGCATCTCTTTGCGCGCGGGCGTGACATGGGGTACCTCATGTTTTACTCGCCCTAAACTCCTCTGATCATTTCCAACGCCAATTACAAGACACTGTTATGCTTATCGATCAAGGCGTCTTCGCGACGTGGTTGCGAACTTTGCATTTATTAACGCACATGGCAGCGGCGAGCCTGTTCGCTGGCACGGTTGTTGCTCAGACATCCCTCACGGCCTGGTGGGATTTTGAAGGCGACTATTCCAGCTCCGTGAATTCCCCATCATTCGATGGGGTTGCCATGGGAGCGGGAACTATGATCAGCAGTAGTGCAGATGAGTTCCGTGTTGGTTCTAGCGGACTGAAGATCGATGACTCCCTCGCCGATGCCAACTATGTAGAGATTGCAACTTCGCCTGTATTCTCGACGAGCGACTCGATCACCGTTTCTGGCTGGTACCGACTGGAGGATATCGCAGGCGACGGAATGGACACCAGGAATTTCATCTGGGAAACCGTGGGATCTTATTCACTTTCATACGGAGTCCGCAGCGATACGTCCGATGGCGAGAAAAGAGGGCAGTGGTTCACACAGTCCCCTTCTATCTCAAACGATAGCAACAGCGGCCCGTTAGTTGATGACTCGCAATGGCACCATTCTGCAGTCGTGATCGATCAAAGTGCGGGTGAAGTAAGCTTCTATCACGATGGTCAGCTCTTTGACAGTGCGATGCTGCCGTCCGGATACGGAATGAATCCTTCCTCGAGTGGATTCAGTATTGGAAATCACCGTAGCGGAGATGGATCGCGCAATTGGGACGGGTTCATCGACGACGTTGCAATTCACCATGGAGCGTTATCCGCGGCGAATATTCAGTCCTTGTACGATGGCTCTGCGACACCCTCTTCGGTCGTGGGAGGGGCGGTGACAGAAGTCCCCGAGCCGATTCCGCCCGCTCCGTCCGTCCCTGGATCATGGACGATGGCAATTATTCCAGATACGCAAAACTATACGACCCTGAACAACGGAATTTTCTCAACGATTACCAACTGGCTTGCCGACGAGGGCAACGATATCTCATTGGCTTTGCATGTGGGCGACATTACTAACCGAAATGACACCACCGAATGGGGACGAGCCAAGCCCGCGATCGCAAACATGGATGGGAATGTCCCTTACATACTTGCAACTGGTAATCATGACTATGGACCGGGCGGCGGCGCGGGAAATCGACAGACGCTGTTTAACGACTACTTTGACGAAAGCTTGTACGAAAGCGATGAAGGACTCATATTCCCTGATCTCAGGATAGCGGAGCAGTTCGAAGACATATCGCGTTTTGGAACCGACTCCGAAGAGCCCGAGGCAAACCGGACGCTCGAGAACGTTGCCTACCAGTTTGCCGCACCCGACGGCCGGAAAATGCTTGTCTTTTCTCTTGAATGGGGCGTTCGGCAGGAGGTTGTTGACTGGGCGAATGCCGTTGCCTCAGACGAACGCTATGCTGACCACACGGCTGTCCTTCTAACTCATGCCTACCTGTATAGCGATAGCACGCGATACGACTGGACGAATCAAAATACGTCTAACGATGAGCCGGGCAACACACACTCTGGATCAGGGCAGGGAGCCAACCCACACGTTTATGGCACCGCCGATACCGACGACAGCGCCCCTGCGAACGATACGAACGATGGTGAGGAACTTTGGCGAGAGTTGGTCGGTGTTAATGACAACTTCGAAATGACCTTCAATGGCCATGTGATCATCGGAGGGCAGCTCGGTTACCTGGAGAGCACTGGTTCGGCGGGTCAGTCTGTGCATCAGATGTTGTTCAATGCACAAGCTGATGCCAACGGAGGCGATGGCTGGATTCGACTGCTTGAATTTCTGCCCGATGGCCAGACGGTTCAAGTCAAAACCTACTCCCCTCATCTGGACCAATGGAGGACTGATCCAGCTAATCAGTTTCAGTTCACACTTAGCACTGTAGCTTCTGGAAACCACATTGAGGGAATTGCAGATATCTTCCTTCTAGTAGACCCAGAAACGGGTACAGCGCAACTACGCAATCAGTCAGGTATCGACGTAGCGTTCGAGGGCTACATGCTGCAGTCCGACAGTGGTTCGCTGCTGCCGAATGAGTGGCAAAGCCTCGATGATCTCGACGGACCGGGCAGCGAAGATGGTGGCTGGCGGGAGTCGAATCCATCGACCATTCAATTGGCCGAGCTACTTCAGTCTGGCGACTATCTGCTCGCTGACGAGCAGATCATTCGACTCGGAAGCATCTTTGACACGGACGGCGGGAATCGTGACCTGACCATTCAGTTGCTGCTCCAAAGGGATTCCGAACCTACAACTTTGCGCGTCATCTACGAAACATTACCGGAGAGCCCCGATTTCAATGGCGATGGCTTTGTCAATCTGGCGGACTACACGGTATGGCGCAATATGCTTGGCAGCACGGGTATCGGCCAGACTGCAGATGGAAATGGGGACGGAATTGTAGACGCAGCGGACTATCAAGTGTGGAAATATCATTTTAGCGTTTCGAGCGGCGGGATGCTCACTGCAAATAGTGTCGATCAGGTACCGGAACCGGCCACGGCGACAGTGGGCGCCATTCTGACTGCTGTGATTGGTTTGTTTCCGCGGTGGCGCACTTGAAATTCTGCGCAGGATCTTGCCACGTTGAGGTGGCAGGTTGCGCATCCAAGGGCTGTTGTCGGTTCGTGAATTCTGTCGTCTACACAAACGGAATCGAAATCAATGCGTCCTCGTAGGTCAATTGAGATTGTCACACTTCTAGGCGTCATCCTGTGGGGCATTGTTCGCCCGTCTGCAGGACTAGATTTTGGTATTGAACGTGTTGCAACAGGGCTCGACCATCCTGTGTATGTCACCCAAGCGCCTGGCGACACAGACATCCTCTACGTCGTTGAGCAACGGCTGGGGAATTCGACCAAGGGACGCATTTCGACGTTCGATCTCACGACGGGAGTTCGAGAGTCGATCATTGAAATCGATAACCTTGACGCCAAGGCAGGGTTTGACGACGGCGGTCTACATACCATGACGTTTCATCCCGATTTTCAAAGTAACGGAAAGTTCTACGTCAGTTGGGTAGACAGTCTCGGCAACAGCCGAGTGGATGAGTTCACCGACCAAAACGGCAGTGTGACAATGTCGCCCAATCCCATTCTCAGCTATCCCACTTTGGCCACCCGGCCAGGACGGCACTCCATTGGTTGGATTGGATTCAAACCTGGCGCCACCGGCTCTGCCGTGAACCACCTCTACATCACTACTGGCGAAGGTGGATTCCCCGAAGGAAGTGCCAACTACGTGAACGTTTCGCAAGACCTTGGCACGAACTACGGAAAGGTGCTGCGTATCGAAGTCGGAACCGGCATCGATGCTTACCCCGACGATGCAACCAAGAACTTCGGTATACCTGACGACAATCCACACGTCGATTCGACTGAAGCGCTAGGCGAGGTGTTTCACTCTGGACTCCGCAACCCGTGGCGAGCAAGTTTCGACCGGGCGACTGGCGACATGTACATTGGCGACGTGGGCTGGTTGACCAGAGAGGAGATTGATTTCGTCAAAGACGGGCAAGCAGGTTTGGATTTTGGCTGGTCCAATCGTGAAGGCACTATCGAGGTACCTGGCGGCAGTTCACCCGAAATGGGAGGGCCAATCGGAAACTCGGTTGATCCGATCTTTGAGTACGACCATGCAATTGGCGTCTCGATTGCTGGTGGCTACGTCTATCGCGGCCCAGTTCAGAGCCTGCAAGATAGCTATTTCTTCGCCGATTCGTTCAGCGGCAGAATCTGGATGGCAGAATTTGATCGAGACACCCCTTCAACTTCATTTGATGGAATGAATCTGACGGGTGTTAGCGAGATTTCCGCGGATCTCCAGAGTCAAGTCAATGCGGGCTCAGTCACCAACATTGTCTCGTTCGGCGAAGACAACGCTGGCAATGTGTACCTAGTCAAGATCGGCGATGGAGGTCCTGCGGGCAGCGTTTCGCAGACCGGAGAAATCTTCAGACTTACTGCCCTGCCAACAATCCCAGAAACTAGAGAGCTGTTTGTGTTGGTGAACCCGACGACCGGCGAAGTCCAGCTCCGAAACCAATCGGGTAGCAACGTCGCATTCGAAGGCTACCAATTGCTGTCCGACAGTGGTTCGCTGCTTCCGGATGAGTGGCAAAGCCTCGATGATCTCGATGGATCGGGTATCGACGATGGTGGCTGGCGAGAGTCAAATCCGTCGCCCGTTCAATTGGCCGAGCTACTTCAGTCTGGCGGCTATACACTCGCGGACGATCAGGTGATTCGGCTTGGGAACATCTTCGACACTGGCGGCGGAATACGCGACTTGGCCTTTCAGCTACTGCTTCAGGCGGATTCCGATCCTAGGACTTTGCGCGTCATCTACGACACATTGCCCGACAGACCTGACTTCAATGGCGATGGGGTGGTGAACTTGGCGGACTACACCGTGTGGCGCAATACACTGGGGGCTACTGGTATCGGCCAAGCAGCCGATGGGAATGGAGATGGAATTGTAGACGAAACCGACTATCGAATCTGGAAGGACCACGGAGGGCAGACGATCGCACTACAGAGTACGACAACCGCAAGTCAGGTTGTACCCGAAGCTTCCGCATTCTGGATGTTGATATTGCTGGCGGGGATCTTCTGGATTCGGAATCGTCTTGAGAGTCAGTACGACGTCAAACTGCATCAGCCTGCTTTTTCGAGTGATTTGTAGTTCCGCGGATACGAGCTATCTTCGAGGGGTCCCATGAGCTTCTGGCGACTTCGGGCTCCGCAAGTGACTCGTCGTTCAGGGGCTGAACGCACCTTCCCAAAACGAGCAGCGGGCAACCCTGCCCGCCGTTCCGCATTGCTCTATTTGCCGTCGGTTGCATAGCACCGATAAATCTTGTGGATAAGTAGTCATGAATATGCCGCCGAACATGTCAGTGTATCGCTAACGCAAATTGCGGTGATGCCCGACCTGAAACGTGAATAGGACTAGCACGCACCGTCTAGTTCGGGACGCCACGCTGCGCCAAACTTCCGAATTGAGGCTCGATCGCAAACTAGCTGTTGAGTTGTGCTTAGTCAGTTCGTCGATCGCCGGCATCGCGGTGGATTCGCCAGTCGATGTCGTACGACACTTGATGGACGCTGCCGTCGCAGAAGGCAACGTTCCAAGTGCCGGAGTGAGCCGAGCCGAAGCGGCCGGCGGCGTCGACGACGTTCTCTGTAGTATCGGGCACCGGCAAACACTCGGCGATCCGCCCATCGACAAGCCGTCCAGTCTTACGATAGTTATCGTTATTGAAGCCGGTACACCATGTTTCGTTATCTCCGTTATGCAATCCCGTCTCGTAGTGCGTGACTGGGATATACCGTTCCCCGATTAGGTAGGTGTGGGTCAATCCAGCGTTCACCTGACGAACCGAAACGGTACTTCGTTCATACGAGATCCCGGTCATCACCACTTGATCGGGTAGCGTGCGATCAAACGGCGCCTGGTCGACTCCCCAATAGCTATTGGTCGACCAAGTTCGGGCCTCCTCATAACTGCGAGGTCCACTTCCGAGTGCTCGAAGCGGCCACTCGTTGAATACATGTCCCGAATTGACGGCATAGTCACTTCGACCAGCCACATCGGGTGTTAGTGAGTTGTAGAAACCAAGTGCCCCCCCGTCATTGGCAGTCATGGGGTAAACGGCATTCGCGCGACGCGAAGGGCAGTTGATGATGGACAGGGGAGTTTGAATGATCTTCGATGCCCCCAACCGCTGCTTTCGAGAGAGCCGAGTGGGGTCTCCGTCGGAGGCGGTGTCGTACAAACTGTACTGCTCAAAGTAGGGGAGCGTATTGTAAATCCAACCGCCTGGCTGGTCCTTCCCGAATCCACGATCTGCATCGCCGGTCCAGTACCATCCCCAGCCGCCGCTAGGAAAGAAACCATGCACGTCGTGATGGCTATGGCAAGCGATAGCGAGCTGCTTAAGGTTACTTTTACATTCAACACGTCGAGCGGCCTCTCTCGCCGCCTGAACTGCGGGTAGAAGTAGCGTGAGCAGCACACCCATGATGCCGGTAGTCACAAGCATCTCGACGATTGTGAATCCCCTAAGAGACCCAGCCGAGTCAGAAAGGACGCGTTTGGTGTGAGGCACGGTGGCAACCCCGCAGCGGACAGGGTGAGCAAGGTGGAGCAGTAAGAGCGATTGTAATCCAGCGAGGGCGTCGGGGCTAACGATGTGCTGAGATTTGTGGGGAAAAGGAAGTCATTCTTCGATCACGGCGGCGACCGCTGGCCTGCCCATTTCGCGGACCCTACGGTAATTCAATGCCGTATCGCTGCGAAAAGTACGCCCAGAACTCGTCTAGTTGGTCGTCGCTAAAGGTGTCGTTGAATACGGCGATCTCGTACAGGTTTCCGAAAAATGCGGCGTGCATGTCGCGGTGGATACCAATGAACCGTTGGCTCGCATGATTGATGTCGGTAGCAGCAGTGCCCTGACCCTGCAACACTCCATTCAACCAGCACTTCGATACGTTCTGGGTAGTGTCATACTGATACACCAGCACAGCCGGCTTGCTGTTGTCGATACGCGTGGTATGAATCTCGCCTGCAGCCGACTTCCCCGTGCCGGGCCATACCCAGCCGCGCGCCGTGAAATCGGTCAGTACGGCAATCTCCAACGTGGGTTCCATACCGAACATATAGAGCAACTGGGTATTGTCATAGGCGATGGGAGCCGGCATAAGCACCACGAAAACCGTTTGTTTATCGCTTCCTTCCACGGGACTGGTAACCATGCAGGTAGACCAGCCATCAAACTTCAATGCGGCGCGGCCGGCGCCATCCTGTACAAGCTCGGGACGCCGCAGTTCGTCAAACTGCCACGCGTTATCGGCAAAGCCGTTGTCGCCCACTAACAAGTCGTTCCAAGTACCCACTTGATTGCCGCCCGCTACTGCTTTGCAGGTGTCGGCGGTGTACCACTGAGCGAGGGAAGTGGTGGTCGGCAGGTTGGGTAGTTCACTAGGATCGTAGAGTTGGTTCACATGACGAACGAAGTCGGTCTCGCGAGCGGTGAACCGCTGGGGGTCTGCGCTTACGGAGTCAAACCGCATCGCTTCGTCTTGCTTGGCATGAATCAGCGTGCCGGCTCCCTTAGACGAGAGCCGCGATCGTGCCACAACATCGCCGTCGAAAACATGGAGCTCAGAGTCGCCGGTGTCTTCTACTTTGACACCAAACTGCGTGCCGATGTCCACTAGTTCAGCGGTCGGTGTAATGACGGTGTACCCTCGAGCGACCCGTGGGGCCGCGGCCGCAAGGCGGCCGCGTTCCAGAAATGATTCGAGCGCCGAGTGCGCTTCCAATCGGGCGGGGCCTTCGACCGTTAGTTTGGCTCCTGTGGAAAGCAGAAGCTCCACGACACCGCTCTCGAGTTCAATCGTTTGGCCCTTGGTTATACGATCGCCAAAGCTCAGACCAGTGGTCCCTTCCTTCCACACTGGCGCGTCCAATCCTGCAACCCGTCCCACAACTTCGGTTGCTGGCTCTTTGGAATTCCTGCCGCCTTTTCTTCTGCTCTTCTGCACATTGCTGGGAGCCGAGTCGGTCGTTACGACGGCCAAGTCGTGCAGGCGAGAAAGCTGGCGATTGAGCACCGCGGTATAGACGGCAAACGCCACGATCACCAGGGCCGCAACCGCCCCAATGGCCAACCCGTGTCGGTTGATACGAGTCAGGACGGAGTTCGCTGACGTAGCCCGCCTCGGCGATTGTGGCGAGGAGTTGTTTTCGGCCGGTCTGCGTGGCGAGTTGCGGAGGAAGAGTATGTCGTCGGCCTGGCGTTGCGTTACACACAACTCCGACAGCAGAGACTCATCGCAAAGGAACTGGGCGGCCTGGGCGCGGAGTTCTGGCGAGTGCTTCAGTGCCTTGTCCAGGCTCGCAACCTCGCTGCCTGTCGCCTCGTTCGACAGCATACGAATTAAGACCTCCTGGAGGTCCGTCGGCAGTTTGTCTGTGTCGTCCATACGTCTCTAGCCTGTCTCAGTCGCCTGGCTAAGGGGCTGAATCCAACTCCAGTCGCTTTAAGATGCAATTAGCAAGTGACTTGCGTATGCGGAGCAATGCGGACTTAATCGCATCTTCGGTCCGCTTCAATTCTCGCGCGATCTCAGCGATTGGGCTACGATGCTCGTACCGCAACTGGATCATCTTCTGGGAGGCTTTGGGCAACTCGCCAAGGCAGATCCGAAGCGCATGGTGGCGGTCGTCCAAGTCAGGTGCATGCTCGGTGGCCGCACTCAGCATAAGCAACGCAACCTCTTCGGAGAACACATGCCTGTCCCGACTGCGGTCCCTGTAGAACGACATAACCTCGTATCGAGCCAGGGTCACAGCCCATGGCATGAACTCCGCCCCGGGGCGAAATTTCGCAGCATTTCGCCAGAGCGTGAGATTGGTACGTTGTAACACTTCCGCGGCATCATCAAAGTTGCCCAGCGCGGCGAGCAGGTATGCCTTGAGGCTGCCTTGTGACTCCGTCAGTAGGTGAACAAAATTCTCGATCTCCGAACCACCAACCGAATCTTTGGCGATTTCATCTCCCTGGTGGTGGTCCATGCTTGCCCTATCTAGGTCGGCCGTCGAGGCAGAATGCTACGTAGTAGTAGAGTGCTCCGATTAGGTTTGTCCAGAGACGCGGTGAAAGTGTCATACAATTTGGAATTATTTCAGTTTCTGCGCCGTGCCGCACGCCGTTCATCGCCAGGATTCTGCTTGATATCCTGCCGCGGCCGTTCCGGGACGTTGCCCCGGAACGGCTTCTAGCCGGTGGTGGAAGCGGCCCTAGCCTCGACGAAGTGGAAATCGTCGGCCATCTGCAAGGACCACCATACCACCAACCAAAGCAAGCAGTACAACCGAAGCGGGTTCGGGAATCTGTACCGGCACGATTTGCAGGCCCGCGATGCCCAAGCGATCGCCCGTCGTATCGCCCTGTGCGGTCACGGTGAAGCTGTCTCCGGTTACCCCCGAGAAAACGTAGGTGTTCACGCCGTCGCCGTCCAATGGGTCGGTATCGAAATTGTCGAACTCGGCAGTCACCACCACGCTCTCCGACGAGCCATTCAAGCCCACGAAACCATTTCGCGTGCCACTCTCGATGCCAAAGTAGACGACTACGTCGTAGCCGTTAGCAAACGCGGCCTCGTCCAGTCCGTCGATGGTCAAGGAGGCCAGGGTGCCTTGTTCGATGGAAGCCTCGAGATAGCCGTCAAAAAGGTAGTGAGTAGCATCGCTGCCACTACCATTGAGATTCTGGGTCCGCCAATTTCCGGTGGCACTATTGTTGGTGATGGTAGCCGTCTCGCCGCCCGTGCCAACCAGGGCGTCGCTTCCTCCGGTGAAAGCGTGGATATTGCCGTCACCGGCAAATTCGGCGTATGCATTGTTCCACATGTCCTGGGGAACCAGTCCGGAAACATCGCCGGAAGCGATATCGCTATCGTTTGGTCCGCCACCATCGCGGTTAATGGTGATGTTTACTCCGATGGTGCCGGCCATCGCTCCGGCTGCCATGGCAACTGACAATGCAGTCGCAGCGAATAGGGTTGATCGTTTCATTAGTTGCTTGTCCTTTTGAATTCACCATGCTTGAGAAAGAAAAGAGAACCCACTGGTGTGAGTAATCACAAAGCCACGAACCTCTGCCATTCCTCTTGTGGTCTCCTCCGAACCAGAGTTGATTGCGGAGCTTCTTGCTCTTGCTACTTGCACTTGAGCTTGCGTCCACCGATTACAACTAGCGCAACCGTGGCTAGTAGCCCAAGGGTCGATGGTTCGGGCACTGTCGAAAAGAGGCTCAGCCCCGCCAGTGAGCTTCCCGGAGGCAGGTTGGTCCGCCACTCGTAGTAGTCGCTGAAACTAACGATGCCATCACCATCGAGGTCTCCCAAATCACGGGACGCAACGTTCTGCTTGAAGTGATCTCGGATAATGCCGAAATCAATCTCATCGACGAAAGAATCGTCATTCACATCGCCGGGCAGGAAGACGTGGCTTCCAATCTCTGTGATCTGCAGACCGGCAATTCCGAATCGGTCGCCGGTCGTATCGCCCTGAGCGGTCACAGTAAAACTGGTTCCCGTAACACCAGAAAAGATGTAGGTGTTGATGCCATCGCCGTCCAAGGGATCGGTGTCGAATACGCCAAACTTGCTAGTAACCGTGACCGGTATCGAGGAACCATTCATACCCACAAAGCCGTTGCGGGTGCCGCCTTCGATGCCGAAGTAGACGATCACGTCGTAACCAGCGGCATAGACCGCCTCATCCAAACCATCCACGGTCAACGACACCTGGGTGCCTTGCTCGATGGAAGCCTCCAGATATCCATCGAAGAGTCGATTGGTGGCGGTTCCGCTGGCACCGTCAAGGTTTTGCGTCCGCCAGTTACCGGTAGGCGAATTGTTGGTGATGGTTGCTGTTTCGCCCGCCGTTCCGAGCAGGTCGCCATTGGGGTCGAAGGTGTGAATGTTCCCATCGCCGGCGAATAGGGCGTAGACGTTGTTCCAGTCGGTCTGAGGCTCCAGTCCAGTGGTCTCCAACGCGGTGATATCGCTGTCGTTGTCTGCGGTTCCGTCCCGATTCACAGTGATGTTGACTCCAATGCTGCCAGCCCTTCCGCTGGATGCTAAGGCCGTTAACACAACCCCTGTAAGCAGCACCAATGCCACCGACTGCTGCGCTGGGCGCGAAACCTTGGACAGACTTACGCAAATGCTCATTGCCTTTATACCTCGATGTTTAAGCTGCTTCGAAAAGGAAGTATCAAAAGTCGTAAGGTGTTTTCAAAGTAGGTGGAACCGAAAATCAAAGCCGTGCTCTCACCACCATATTCCACGACCACGCCAGATAGCTTTGCCGGCGTAGCCTCCAGAGCAGACTGGTGCTAAATGCTCCGAGCAACCAAGCTGCCGGTTCAGGGACGTTTTGAGAGGCGGCCACGGTGCTGCTGGCGGCAGCATCCGTTGTGGCACCGAACATTGATTTCCAGGATGCGTAATCCGCCGCGCTAATGACCCCGGTGTTGGCAGGGTCGCGATTCGCCAACGCCCCCGAATCACCGCCCAGGTTGTTGCGCCACACAGTGTAATCGGCAAGGTTAACCACCCCGTCGTTGTTGTAGTCTCCCACCACGCCGTCGATGATCGTTTCGTACACCACGACACCCAGGTGCGTTGTTGGGTCTCCATCGAGGAGGAACTCCAGTTCGAGATCTCTCGAACCACCAATGTTGTCGAACAAAGTACCCAGCAGGTACGACTTGCCTGGCGTCAGCGTCAGCGTCTCGATACCGGAATCAATGAGTTCCGACAGAGAGCTGGCCGTTGGTGCTGCCTCTTGCCAGCCGGTAATGCCTTGATCGTCGAGACTAGACCAGTCGGAGTTTCCGGGCTGCAGCGAGCCTGAGTCCGAATCGATGGAATAGCCGAGCAGGTCGATCGTGAAGGTCGACCCGTTCTGCAACCTCGCTTCCCCCGTATCAGGATCGACGGTAAGAACCAGATTGTTGTAGGCGGCAGTGCCCGTGTGCTTTACGAGCCCCTGGACAACTTGACCGTCTGGCGTGATGTACTCGAATTGAACATCAGGTGACTCACCGAAGGTGGTCGGAGCGAACGCATATCCATTTCCTAGCGTTGTTGCTGTGGAGGTAACGCTAAGCGAGTCCGTCCCGTTGCCAATCAGCTCACTCAGCGAGGTAGAGGTCGGGCTTGCTTCCTGCCAAACATCGGCGCCACCAGTGTTTTGATCGTCCAGGCTACTCCAGCTAGCAGGGTTTAACGAACCGCCAGCAGAATCTACCGAATAGCCGATGATGCTCGTGGGGCCGCCACTTTCACTTGAAATCGACATGGCGCCCGTATTGGCATTCAGCGCGAGTGTGGCCACCGCCTGGTAGGTAAGTTGCAGCTGCTGTCCATTCCCGCCGGGAACGACTTGCTGTATGAATCGTGTACCAGGAACCGGATCGGCCAGTCCGGTCAGGTCGAGATCAAAAGTACCATTGATCGATTGACCGTCCAGGATGGTCCAGGTTGTACCAACAGTGGGTGTGTAGCCACCTGACACTTCAACCACCAGCGGACCTTGCACTCCTACGATCGCCCCTGCAGCAACCAGCGTGGCATGCGACGACGACTGCAAGTCGACCACATATTCGGTGCCACCCTGGAAGTTTACAAAAGAGTCCGAGCGAAACTCGTGACCAGCCCCGTGAGTAATCGTCCTGCCAGCGAGCCATATTCCACCAGACGAAACGACTGAAGCAGCGCCGCTACCGGCACCAATCTCAACCGTACTTCCGGGGTCGACGTCGAGTAAGGTCGTAGTGAACGTAGCGCCGCCATCGACTTGCAACACACCTGTTCCCCCTCCCAGGCCGATGTTGGCAAATCCTTCGGCTTGTCCCGTCCCCTGCACAAGATTCAGAAGTCCCCCTGACTGGAGATGCAGCGTCCCAAAGTCCCCGACTGTCTGGCCCAAGATCAGCCCACCGGCATCCAAGGGGCTCTTTACCTGATTGTTCTCGTCCAATCCAGTAGCTGCGGTATTGAGCGTAGCGACACCATTGTTATTGATGATCGCCACGTCTTCAAAAAAGACGTAGGGAACGGCTCCTGAGTCCCAGTTTGATGAGGAATTCCAACTGCTAGTTCCTGCCGTCCAGAACACGTCGAACGCATAAGCAGACGACCCAGACATGAGCAAGGCAAGTAAGCTAGCTGCAATGCAGTAGAATTGCCGTTCATACCCGCCATTCCGCATGATCCAGCTCCATATGAGGTGTGGTTCGAGCAGCAAAGTCAAATAGAGAAATCGAAGAGGATTGTCGGTGACTATCCGATCCTTTGGGCCGCCCCCGCGAAGTCAAAAAGCAAGCCCCTCATGTTAAAGATGTCCACCAGCACATCGAAGGTGTCATGAAAACTCCTCTCAATACTCCGGGGGTGCATCTCTGGATCTGCCTTCTGCTCTTGGCCGAGCACTCCAACGCAGTGTTGCTCGTACGGTGGCGAGCAGCACTCACGCTGTAAGTGGCCTCATCATCGCTACTATTGTAATGTCCACCTCAATGCAAGAAGTGGCGAAAAAACTGGCGATGAATCACTGAGTGCACCAGACCGGCTGGCGTGTTCCGGTGCTGCGGTCGATCAAACTGCCCAATTGATCTCGCAACCCGGTACACGCCGCCGGTCGATTGGTTGCCAGTGCACAGGTCGCCATCTGCGGCTACCCCACGTGGCAATGAAGCTGTGCGACCGTTCGCTAAGTTCGGCTCGCGCAGACTCCGCTGCTGCCGAGGCCCGCGCCTCGCGCAGCTGCTTTCCTTTAGGCTTGTCCGCCAGTGGGCGATTGGTATCGCATCGAATAGCAGGAAATCCACAAAACCTGCTTGGTGTCGCGGCAAGAAATCCGCCACAGGTCGCAGTTTCTGGCAGTTTCTTCGCCACGAATGCCTTGTGGAAGGACATTCTCATCGGAGCAATTGGTTTGGAATGCGTCGGGAGTGCCTGGGCCTTTTGGTCGCAGGCTCGCCGGCGATGCATATAGGGAGATTGTCAGTATGAACTGGATAGCAGAGCGAGATAGAGTTGCGTTGCACGAAAGGAGCAGTCCGCGCCTCGGTTTCACTTTGGTCGAACTGCTGGTGGTGATCGCCATCATCGGCGTACTAGTGGCTCTGCTCTTGCCGGCCGTACAAGCGGCCCGCGAGGCGGCACGCCGCACCAAGTGCAAGAACCAGCTCAAGCAGTTGGCCCTTGGGTCACTCAATCACCACGACGTGATGAAGCACTTTCAGACGGGTGGTTGGGGTTGGTACTGGGTCGGGGACCCCGATCGCGGCTTTGGTCCTGATCAGCCCGGCGGATGGGTGTACAACACGCTGCCATTTATGGAGCAGGCGCCTTTGCACGATACGGGCGCTGATGGCGATCCAGCGGTGCTATCGCGAGATCAGCGAGTGGGTGCCCAGTACGTAGTGACGACGCCGATCGACTTCATGAACTGCCCGTCGCGTCGCGCCGCCCGTACCTATACACTCGGTACGAATGAAGGGGGATCGAATGGTCTGTTCAACGCGTTGACTCCTAACGAAGCGGGTCGATCGGACTACGCAATGTGCGCAGGTGTCGCATTCAACGAGTTTCCTAATCCCTACGGCCAAGGACCTACCAACTATACCGAGGCGCTCACTCACAACTGGCCGTCGAATCGCCTTCCCTACGAGCCCTATATGGTTGGCATATCGTACGAACGGAGCAAGGTTCCCATGCGTCGCATCAGTGATGGGACGTCGAACACCTACATGATTGGCGAGCGGTACATCCCCGTGGAGCATTACGAGGATGGAAGGTGGGGAGCCGACAACGAAACGTGGTGCACCGGGTTTAACAATGACAACTATCGCGTCACGGGTCGCCTTCAAGGGGGCAACATCGTGGCGCTGGTGCCAGCCAAAGACACCGAACCCGACAACGACGGGGGTGGCCGATTCGGTTCGGCGCACCCGGCGGTGTGGCTGATGGCTTTCTGTGATGGCAGTGTCCATTCGTTGCCATTTGACATTGACTGGCAGGTCCATCGTGATCTGGGCAACCGAGAAGATGGCAACGTGATCGATGTGAGCGGTCTGTAAGAGTTGGAACAGAGAATATGGGCAGTCATCACAGCGGGGGGCATCGTCTTGGCATCGAGCGTCTTGAGGATCGCTGCATGCTTGCCAACGTTCCCGTCGGGTTCACCGAGTCTGTCCTGGCAAGCGAACTGACTAGCCCAACCACGTTCGACATCGAGGAGAACGGCCGGATTTGGCTTGCCTTTCAAGACGGCCGCATCGAAGTGATCGAGCCGGGAGAATCGGGTACGTCGTTCGCCTATCAACTCGACGCCGATGGCTCGGCGGAGCACGGCTTGCAAGGCATCGAACTCGATCCAGATTTCGAGACCAACCATTACCTTTATGTCTACTACACGGCCGATTCCCCTGAGCCGCACAACCGTCTGAGCCGATTGACCGTCGATCCGACGACGGAGAATACAATCTTGGCGGGAAGCGAAGTTCCTCTGCTCGAACTTCCCAACTTGTCCGACTACGGAAATCCTCCCTGGCACATTGGCGGCGCGATTCACTTCGACGATGAGGGATACCTCTACGTTCAAATCGGCGAGTCGCAACAAGCGGAGCAATCGCAAGACCTCGAGTCGCCGTTGGGAAAGGTGTTTCGCATCGACGCCGATGGGGACATTCCCACCGACAACCCCTACTACGATGAAGCTGATGGAATCACGTGGAAGGACTACATTTGGGCCTCAGGGCTCCGGAATCCTTTTGCGGGGGACTTGGACCCCGTGACCGGCCGGTACTTGATTGCCGACGTAGGAGGGGGATCGTGGGAGGAGATCAACGACGCCACCGAGCCGGGGCTGAACTTCGGCTGGCCGCTTACAGAAGGCAACTTCAACACGAGCCAGTTCCCCGACTTCACTGAACCGCTCTATGCCTATAGCCACGCGAATGGATGCGCGATTACGGGACTAGCGTTCAACAACGGTGGCCTCAGTCCATTCCCATCGCAGTACCAGGGAATGGTCTTCTTCTCCGAGTTCTGTGGCGGTCAGATTCGGATCATCGATCCGGACAACCCCGCTGAGTCGGACACGGCCGCCGTTTTCGCGACGGACGCCGGCTATCCAATGAACATTGAATTCGGGCCCGACGGCGCACTCTACTACATTTCCCGCGGCGCCGGCGCGGGTGGTGCGCCTGGGATAGGCACGGGGAGCGTCCGGCGCATCGCCTATTCGGCTGATGTTCCCCCTGCGGTCGTTACGCACCCCCAAAGCAAGTTGGTGTCGGCTGGCTACGATGCGCAGTTCCAAGTGAGCGCTGCGGGCACTTCGCCGCTTACCTATCAATGGCAGGTTTCTACCGGTGGCAGCTATTCGGATATTCAGGGTGCGCACGAAGCCACGCTGCTGCTGGAAGACGTCCAGCTAAGCGACTCGGGGAACGAATACCGAGTCTTGGTGAGCAACTTGCTTGGCAACGTCGTCAGTTCGGCAGCCACACTGAGCGTCACAAGCGACGTTCCGCCCACTCCACACATTACGCTCCCGGTCGCTGGAGCGACGTATCGCGCTGGGGATACGATCAGCTTCGAAGGGCTCGGCGCCGGTGGCGAAGACGGGACGCTGGGCCCATCTGCGCTCACTTGGCGAGTCGACTTCCATCACAACGTGCACTCCCATCCGTTGATTCCACCGACCACGGGCATTTCGAACGGAAGCTTCACCGTCCCTACTGCTACGGAAACCGACAACGACGTCTGGTACCGAATCAACCTGACCGCGACGGATTCGGCAGGGCTGAGCACATCGACCTTCATCGACGTGTTGCCGGAAAAGTCTGACTTCGTCGTTGAGACTAATCTGCCAGGCGGTGCCGGCAATCTGTTGATTGATGGACAGGTCGTAGAGAGGCCGTTCGCGGACACCGGAGTCGAAAACGTCGAGCGAACGCTATCGGCGCCGCTGTATCAAACCGTCAATGGCCAGACGGCCTACTTCACTCAATGGCTCGATGGCACCACCTCGCCGGATCGGACTGTCTTCACACCCGAAGACGACACAGCCTACGTCGCCTTGTACCAGACCTTCGACGAATCGTATGTGTACGTCAGCGATCTCACGCCAGCAGCGCCGGTGGTTAACGGCTGGGGTCCAATCGAATTGGATCGGAGCAATGGAGAGGATGCAGCGGGCGACGGAGGACCTCTCACCCTGAACGGCGTGACTTATAGCAAGGGACTGGGCGTGCACGCCTATTCGGAAATCACCTACGACCTCAACGGTCAGTACGCCCGGTTCATCTCCGACATCGGTGTGGACGATGAGGTGAATCAGGGCTCGGTCGTGTTTCGTGTGCTTGGCGACGGGATCGAACTCTACAACAGTGGCACGATGACAGGAGCCTCCGCCACCAAGACCGCCGACGTCGTGGTGAGCGGTGTCGCCGAGTTGCAACTGATTGTGGAAGACGGGGGGGATGGCGTGGGATTCGACCACGCCGACTGGGCCGGAGCAAGGCTGGCTCTGGCCGCCAGCGAACCCGTGGTGAACATCAACTTCCAACTAGATACCGCCGCGACTCCAGCAGGATATCTGGCAGATTCAGGTCAACTATATGGAAACCAAGGGAATGGATGGAACTACGGATGGTCGTCGGACCACACCGACGTTAGTCGCGACCGCGACCTCAATCCCAACCAGTTGCTCGACACCTTGCTCCATTTTCACGCCGGTGGAGAATGGGAAATTGAGATTCCCAACGGCGAATATCTGGTGACGGCAAGCGTAGGGGACGCAGGGTTCGTTAGTGACCACACGTTGAATGTGGAAGGGCAGAACTACTGGAACAACGAGCACCTGGAGCCTAACGAGTTCGCGGTAGCAACCCACTTGGTGGTTGTGCTCGACGGTCACCTGACCCTCGATTCGGGCAACGCAGGGGACAAGCAGACCCGCATCAACTATCTCCAGATCTCCACTCCGCTCGACTCGGGACAATTGCTTCCGTTTACCGTCAGCGACATCGATTTGAATGGAAAGCTCGACCTACAAGACCTTGTCGCGTTCGGGAGCGGCTGGGGCGTTGATGGAAGTGGCGACACGCTCGAAGAACGAGTCCGCCAAGGGGATCTCGATTTCGACGGCGACACCGATCTGGATGACTGGAATCTCCTGAATGCACAGTGGCTAGCTCAGAACAATGGACCGGTAGCTCTGGATGCGGTGCTCAATCCAACACCTGGCGATTACAACCGAAATGGCTGGGTCACCACCGCCGATTACCTTGTCTGGAAGCAGGGCATCGGCGCGGCTGGAACCCAGGCGGCAGATGGCAATGGGGACGGTGTGGTCGATCTGGCCGACTAT
Organism: Aeoliella sp.; assembly: GCF_965227375.1. Taxonomy (NCBI): domain Bacteria; kingdom Pseudomonadati; phylum Planctomycetota; class Planctomycetia; order Pirellulales; family Lacipirellulaceae; genus Aeoliella; species Aeoliella sp. Next base: position 3,510,374 of record NZ_CBDDFX010000002.1, on the reverse strand, counting down.
ACTGTCTGGCGGAACTCGCTTGGCAGCAGTAACGGGGAGACGCCGTTCCTGAACAACCTGGTCTTGTTTGTCGATCCCCAATCCGGGGAAGGAACTCTAAAGAACGATACCGAACAAACTATTGAACTCCTCGGCTACTCGATTGGCTCAACCGGCGACGCGTTGCTGCCCGGCGAAGGCGATTGGAATAGCCTCGCCGATCAGATGGCCGCCGACTGGTTTGAAGCAGCACCGACCGCGAGTTATCTCTCTGAACTCAGCATCGACATGCCGTTCAGCTTCGCACCGGGAGAGACCATTGGGCTTGGTCACTTGTTCGACACGTCGAAGCCGCTCTCGGGCTTGTCGTTGGAGTTCGCGCAAGCAAGCATGACGGAAGAGGAACCGGGCATCGCCGTGTTTGGTGAAGTGCTTCCCGTGATGGCATTGTCTACTTCACTCAGTCTCTCGAGCCCCGCTGCGATCGCTGGCGCGAGTTCTTCCGCGCCGTCGGCGGAGTCCACTGCGAGCAAACCCGCACCTACAGTAGCAATAGTCGCCCAGGCTTCTGAACGCCAGAGTGCTTTCGTTCGCGCAGCTTTCGAATCTGCAGCGAACCAACAAGAGATCACATACGCCAATGAGAAGGTGCGACGGGGTGGGGTGAGTTCCCACACCACCCGAGCAGAAGCTCTACTCTTGCTTTCCGAGCACGGCTATTCGCGAAGTCGTGACGCAGCTCCTTCCGGGGCGATTGAACACGACGAGAGCCATGAACGCGGACAATCACCAAAACTGCGATCACTTCGAGAGGGAACGCTGCATGCTGCGTTTGCAGATTGGAACGTTTGTGGTAATAAACTGTGAGCTAACGTCCACCAACGTCCGTATTGCAAATCACACTTCCGTCTGGCATACCTAACGCCGATTTCAGGATCCACCGAATGCTGCAAGAGAGACCAACCTTCGCTATCGCCCTGTTCCTGCTTCTACCGGCCGCAACGCCGGTCGGGGCCGGTGAGCCTTTAGACGCGGAGTCTGCGCCTCGCATCGTCAACATCGTAAACTTCATTCGCTTGCTTGAACCTCGCAGCGAAGAGATCACCGAGGAGCGACTGTTTCGCACGGTGCAGCGGCAGGCTGAGTTGATGCAACAGCACAATCTGCCGGGGACGTTCTTGCTGCAGTACGATGCCTTGATGGACCCCCGGTATCAGGAGTTTCTCAAGTCGCTGCCGACCGAACAGTTTGAGATTGGCGGTTGGTGGGAACTACCTCAACCGCTAGTCGAGAAGGCGGGACTTCCCTGGCGTGGTCGTTATGCGTGGGACTGGCATGCAAACGTTGGATTTGCGTCGGGCTACACTCCTGCAGAGCGGGAGAAATTAGTCGATGTGTACATGGCCGACTTTCATTCTATCTTCGGCGATTACCCCAAGTCGGTTGCTTCCTGGTTCATCGACGCGCACACACTCCGCTATATGCACGAGAAGTACGGTGTCGTGGCTAGCGCCAACTGCAAAGATCAAGTTGGCACCGACGGATACACTCTTTGGGGTGGTTACTGGAATCAGGCGTACTATCCAAGCAAGCGGAACGCATACATGCCGGCCCAGACGGAAGATGGGCAGATTCCCGTGCCTATCTTCCGCATGCTCGGCAGCGATCCACTTCGCCAGTACGACACCGGCGTAGGCAGCGGCGCCCAAGGGGTCATCTCGCTCGAGCCGGTCTACGGCGATAGTGGCGGCGGTCGCCAATGGGTGGATTGGTACATGAAGAACCTGGTGGAAGGCGAGTGCCTGGCGTTCAACTACGCCCAAGCAGGCCAAGAGAACTCTTTCACTTGGCGGTCGATGCGAAGAGGTCTGCAGTATCAGTTCCCGTTAATCGCACAGCTACGAGACAAGGGCGAGCTGCGAGTGGAAACCTTGGCTAGCTCCGGTGAGTGGTTTCGTCAGAAGTTTGCAACCACGCCGGCTACCTCCATGGCCTATCTCTCCCCATTGGACAACGATAACCGTCAGACTGTTTGGTTCAACAGCCGTTTCTATCGTGCCAATCTGATCTGGGAGGATGAGCATCTGCGCGTGCGAGATATCCATCTGTTCGACGAGTCTGTCGCGTCGCCGATACTGGCGGACAAAGTTGACAAGCCTGCGGTTGAGTTCTTCACGCTACCAGTAGTAGACGGATTCCGTTGGAGCTCACGGGAAACGCGAGCTGGCCTGATTTTCAAAGCCGAGGTTGATGGAAAAGTGGTTGTCTTGAGTGGTAGAAGCCCACGGGTTTTCAAGAGTATGCCCGACACTTTGAGCATTGAGTGGCCGCTCACAAATGTTGATGGTCGACTCTCCATTGTGCTTGATGAGAAGTCAATGTCAGTGTCAACTGACAGAACAGAGCTGCGCTGGTGGCTTGAGTTAGAAACAGCCGATCGGAACGGTCTTCCCCTCAAGCGGATCACACAAACGGCTCTGTCGTATGAGTTTCAAGGGACAAGCTATCAAGTGGGCCTAGGGCAAGGAGCTATCGAAGAAGAGGATAAGCGGTTGTGCATATGGCCGTCCCGCCAGGGCGTTACGCTCAATCTCGCGACAGGAAGGTAGATGGTCACTGTCGATCGAGACCCACGGTTTCATTCCTGACTTTCAAAGCTCGAAGCGCTACTGTCACATGCGCCGAGAGAAGGCGTGGTTTGCTCCACAGGCACACCATGACTATGTCCCAACCATTGGACTCCATAACGCAAGTTAGGAAGTTCGAGAATTGATGCCCCTGGTGCGCGATGCTTCTAAGGCTGGTCGCTAACCTGCGTCGGCCCGACACACGCCCGACACGCTGACGCCACCGGCATGATGAACGTTGCACGCACAGGAGGGCGTGTCCTGAGCACCTTGCAGGTTGTTCGGGACGTGCGTCGACCCGACACGCCAAGGCACTTTCGCTCGCATCGAGCCACTGGCAGATGCATCGCCCGACAGCATTATCGATTCCGCCTCCGGCGCAGCGGTCGTTTTCACCGCGAGCGGATTGAGACACTAGGTGGGCGGCCAGATACCCCGGCATCCAAATGAGGCACGTCTACGAGAAAACCCCGCCAGAGAGCGGGGTGAAAAGTCGTCGATTCTGAATCCCGCTAGCTACTTGGCCAGCGCAAACTTCCCCCACTCCGCCTTCTTGAACCGAGATTCCTTCCCCTTCCGATTGATCTCCCGCAGAATCGCTGAGTAGAGCGTCCGGTCCGGCGTCTGGCCACCGGGCGAGGTCCACAGCTTCTTGGCTGCCATCGCCTCGATCATCTCCTTGGTCGTCATGGGCTCCTTCGAGCCGCCGAGTACCTTGGCCGCGGCGTCCAGGGCGCTCAGTTTCTTGGAGGTCTTCTTCAGGGTCTTCGTGGGAGCCGTTTTCTTCTTGTTCGTTTTCCGAGCCGTAGCTTGCTTCTTGCCAACGCCCTTTGATCGACCGGTGCTCCGCGAACGCGTGGTGGTCTTCTTCTTTGCCATAGTATTTCTCCAAAAACCGAGGTTGAGTAACTGGCTGCCATCGTCAGGCCCACGGTGCCACCCCCGGACGACGCCCAGAGTAGGCGTTTCGACTTTAGTACGCCACCTCCCACGCCCGCCTCGTTCGCGACGCGCACTCAAGCGATTCGCCTACCATAGTGATTCAAAGTGAGCTTGATGAACTCATTGCTCCAGATGGGGGCGGAGCGTGTCCAATTTCCGCAGCCCTAATTGCGATGCAAACGATTCGATCCGTGGCTGGACATTCCTTAGAGCAACATCCGCATCGCTACGCGTTGCGGCTTTTCCAAGAGCAGCCCGAACTAAAGGAAGGTCGAATCACGAACCAACGTTTCGTCGATTTGGTAAGAAGAGTGACTAAGGAGCTGGAGGGGTTCGATGTTCACATGCGAACGATCTCTGCAGCAAACAGTGATCATGCGACCGAAGGTTCCTACTGGTCGGGTGAAACAGGTCCTGACTTAACCATTAACCCAGGTGAGCTGAAGATTCTCTCATATACGCATACTACATCTACCGGCAAAGTTCGCGGGCGACACTTCGTACTACTGAGGAAAATCGAAGGGCGACAGATACGCGTACTCGATCCATCACGCCCTTTTAAGGACTATCAGTATGCCATCGAAACGAAGGGGAATTTGGCGGAGCCAAGAAAGCGACTGTTCTTAGATAATCTCGCCAGTAATGATGAGGACGAACCTACATTCGAGCTGAATACCATATTCAATGTAAAACTCTCTCCATCTGGTGGAGCTAATGCCCCTCGGCGACCACTGACGGTTGATCAGGTTAAGACTCAAATTGATCTATTGGCCGAAGCGCTGCAGGTGGAGGACAAGCTAACGTCACCAAGGGCGTGGAGGCGGAGGGGGGCGGCATTTGGACTTCCCGGACTTGACCTTCCCAAGGAAGTTGGCGGCAGCGATTGGACGGCTGAGCAGATGCTCGAAGTGTTTCGTCACGCTGGGCGTTACAATTTAAACTTGCGTGATGTCGTTGGCGGAGCTCACGGCAGGCCTGTCGCGAAGATGAATTCTAATCTTGCCACGGCGGCATTAGACGAGCTAGTCAAAGGCAGGGCCTATTTCGCTGTCGCAATCACTGAAGAGGGTGCCGGAACGCACACCGAGAATATTCAGAGCCGAGCAATCAGAGATGGAGAGGGCGTTCGACTGACGGGATCGAAGCTATGGAATGCTCGACTTCGACAAGCCACTCATGTGGTCCTCTACACGAAGGCGGCGCAGGGGGGAGGGAAACAGACAGCATTCCTGCTACCTATCGATCACCCGGGCTTAGAGATCTTAGACCGCTACGCTCATGGTCTAACAGGTAATTCCTTTGGAGGGCTCACGTTTGACAGCATGTATGTCGGACCAGATCATCTGATCGGAAGTGATGGAGATGGTGGTGATCTCTTTGAGGAACACTTTCTGTATTGGCGGCTAATGCAGTCTGCCGCCGCCATTGGCTGTGGCGAGCGGGCCTCGGAGATTATGGCTGAGCGTATCCGTGAGCGGCACGTATTTGACGCACCTATTGGTCGCTTCTCACATTTGCAGCAACCCATCGGTGAGCAACTGACGAAGTTGCGAATGGCTTTGGCTCTCTCCCGTGAAGCTGCGAGACTCTACGATGCCGGCAACTACGACGCAGCGGAATCATTGGTCGCCGGCATTAAGGCGGAAGGAGTAGAGACTGCGTTGGCCGCCTGCGACGCAGCGATGAGAGCTCACGGCGCTCTTGGCTACAGCCGTGATGTTGATCTGGGTGATCGCGTCCGAGACCTCATGGGCCTCCGGATAGCTGATGGGACTACTGATGTTATGAGGATGCTGGTCGTTCGTGAAGCATACGGCTACGACCTGTGGCAGATGGCGGTTGAAGGACAAGAACTATAATGGCATCCGACTCGATGATTCAGAGAAATAGGTAGGACTCTAAGGCGATCGCACCGGCACATTTCCCCAGCCTGGCGTCAATGTCACCGATTGAAGGACCCAGTTCCACCCAATTCGCTTGAACAGCAGTGCGTTCTACCACGGACACCTTCGCAGAAAATCGCGTCAGGGGGACTACTCCCTACTGGCTAAACTTTTGAGGATAGTATCGTAATGAATGCGTGCCCCATGCGAATCGAACATCGAGAGTAATTCATGAAGAAACTCGGCGCACCTTTCAGCCCATTTGTCTCGCAAACTTGAAGTCTACAGTTCTCCGATATCACCGCAGTTGTCGGTCAAGGGAGAGGCATGCAATTTATGCGGCCAAACTACCTACCGCTGCCTCAACCACCTTTGGTAGGTCGCCAAAATCGTTGACGGTGGCAGCGATCCCAAATAGTTTCCGAGTATACTGCTCAATAACCCCCGCAACATACCGCTAGACTCCGAGAAACAACGCACTCGTCTGCAATGGTTGCATTTCGGGAATGAGTGGCGTAAAGTGTTGGGAAACGTAGAGGACAACGCTTAGAGGATGCCACTTCGGTGCCGGATTCGGGACGCTGAGGTCGAAGGTTCAAATCCTTTCAGCCCGACTTGTTCTAAGTTCTTTGCCGATAAGCCCTTCGAGGCGACCCTCCAATGGTTGGAGGTGCGGCCGACCAAACACAAAGGTAGCCAATGGCTACCTTCAACAAGTTTTGGAGGTACCGCACCGATGCCAAAAACTCGATCTCGGCCCCCTCGTATTACTGCCAGAAGCAGACCGGACGCCCCGATTGTGCTTACGTGAAGGTCAATGGCAAACGCGTCATGCTTGGCAACTATGGCTTTCCTGACAGCTACGAGAAGTACGCTGAGGCCATCTCTGGGAATAGGCCCAAGGCCCCTGACGACAAGAAGGTGAATCCAAACAAAGCCGATAAGCCCAAGGCTGTACAGCGCACAGTCGGCAGCAACATGAAATCGGAGCCAATTGATCCCTCCATGCTTGAGAATGTGCGTGAGATACTGCGGGCACGTAGGTTTGAGGGTTACCAAAAAGCAAGATAGCCCGACGACGAAGAATCAACCAACAAAAGGCCCTGCCGAGTGGCAGGGTTTTCTATGTGCAAACCGTGAGTCTCCCCGCAAACTTTGCACGCTTCGCCCTCATTCGCAGGGCAAGAACCTAGTTCACCTAGTTTGGACTTTTAAATCGCCCTGTTCTAAATCGAGGTTTGTTGACACGGCGCGGCGATACGGTTACGGTGACTGGTAGTGGACGCTCTAGTCTATGGGAACAGCGAACGGCAGATTTGAAATGGCGCGATTTCGATCGCCGGTGTCGATCGGAGTCGCTGTTGATTCCATCCCTCCCACGAGTATGCGATCTGCACCGCAGGTCGCCCCCACCCAGCTCAACACGAGTGAGTCAACTCACCGGCGAGTGCTCTTTCAACTTGCGGTGCCAGCGAATCGGGCAGCACAACTCGATTGTCGCTCACTCCCATCAGGCGGTCCTCACAATGTACGCGAAACAGATTCTGACTTTCGTATTCTTGGGATTGGTTGTCCATTCGTCGGGCTTCGCGCAAGATTCGACTGAACGATCGGTCGCTAGCGAACCGACGACGGAAGAAAAAATGGTGCGGATGGAGTTCCGTGGCCAGCCGTGGCCGGATGCGCTGCAGTGGTTGGCGGAAACGTCGGAGTTGAATCTTGACTGGCAGGAACTTCCTGATGGCGTGTTGAACCTGGCGAGTTCGAAAGAGTACACGCTGGCCGAAGCGCACGACTTGATCAACATGCAATTGCTCGCGCGGGGGTTCACGCTACTGGTGCATGGCGAGGTGTTGCGGGTGGCGAAGCTCGCGACGCTCGATCCCACGCTGGTCAAGCGAATCAAGCCCGAGGAACTCGAATCGTTGCCGCCGCATCAATTCGCGCGGGTGTCTTTCGCAATGGATTGGATGATAGCCGACGAGGCGGCCGAGGAGTTCGCCTCGCTGCTGAGTCCCTACGGCAAGCTACACGCCATGTCGTCGACGAATCGCTTGGAGGCGGTCGACGCCGCCGTGAATTTGCGGACATTGCATCGGCTACTAGAGAAAGCCGAAGCCGACGAAGGTCGCCGCGAGCGAATCGTTGAATTCCCGATGAAGCACCGCCGTGCCGAAGAGATCGCCCCCAAGGTGCGCCAGTTGTTGGGTCTCTCTCCCGCCGAAACCGCCGAAGCGCTAGTTCCGACGCAACTCGATTTGGAGAAAACTCGATTCCGCAACGAAGCGATCAAACAACTGGGCGCGGGTGCCGAGCCACTTCTAGACGATCGGCCGGTGATGCACTTGATCGTCAACGAAGAAGAAAACAGCATTGTCGTGAACGCTCGCGCCGACCAAATCGAAGTCGCCCGGCAGGTGATCGAAACACTCGACAAACCGCTGCCTGAAAAGCAGGCGATGTGGGAGAATTCGAGCCGCATTCGGACGTTCGATGCCCAGGGATTCGACGTGGCGACGTTGTTGCGATTCGTGGCCTCGCTGCAAGAAGATCGCAAATTGGCCAAGGAAACCCGCGTCGAACACGACACGGGCTACAACCGCATCATCGTGTTCGGTCCGCCGGAGGATCAGCTAACGGTGGCAGAGCTATTGGATAGTTTCAAGGCGGAGTCGCGCAGCGCGCAGGTGATTCCCCTAGTCTCACTCGACCCCTACTACGCCACCCAGGCGGTGCAAACGGTGCTGAAGAATCCAGCGCGGCCGTCGGCAGTGCCTGGCTCGGCGAGCGACGGGACGTTCCAAATCGAACCCGACCCGAACAACGATCGCTTGCTGTTGTGGGCAACACCGCAAGAGACGGACGAAGTCAAGGCGTTTTTGGCGAAGCTGGGCGAGTCGTTTGTCGCCAGGGACGCTGGCCAATCGTTGCACGTCGTTTCTACCAATGGCGTGCGGTTGGCGATGCTCGAAGACCGGTTTGAATCAATGTGGCAGCGGGTGAGCGACGTGCCGCTGATGATCGAGAAGTCGGACGACGCTCCGCCGCCGACCGCCGAGCCGGTATCGCCCAGTGACGAAGCGAGCGAGCATTCGACCGCCAACCCCCCGCCTGATCCGCCCGCCGCACCGGGCGACAAGTTGGTGGTCGCGGCGCAGTTCACCTCGACCGAAGCACCGGCCGGCGAAGCGGCCGCACCTGCCGAGGCGAACGCCGGCAGCGAAACAAATACGCCGCCGGTGGTGCATGTCATCGAAAGCGCCGACGGCAAGGTGTTGATTTCTTCACAAGACACCCAAGCCGCAGCAGCGGCCAAGGCGCTGCTCGAAGGTATCGTCCCACCCGCCGCGACCGTGCGGTTGGTGAAGCTCGAACATGCCGATGCGCCTGCGGTACGAGAACAGTTGATGGCGGTGCTAGCCAAGGCGGATACGACACCCAGTTCGACACTCGCACCCAAGCAACCGTATTCGATCGAAACCGATCTGCGCTCGAATACGCTGATCCTGCAGAACTTGTCGGCCGAGCAATTGCGGTTGGTAGAAAGGATGACGCCACTGCTGGATACACCCAAGCCGAAGGACGAACAAGTGCAGCGGGTGCAGGAGATCTATCAGGTGCAGAACGCCAAGTCGATCGAGTTGGCCGAAACGATCAAAGAGGTCTATCGCGATTTGCTAAGCAGTAGCGACAAGACGTTTGCCGCCAACAACGTCGAGAGGCAGCTAGGTTACGCCGGCGGACGTGCGGCGGAAATCGATGGCGAGCCGCAGTACCAGGGTTTGCTTTCGGTGAGTGCCGACGAGGAATCCAACAAGCTGATACTCTCAGCACCGGCCTACCTCATCGACGAAGTGCTGGCCCTCGTCAAACGTCTCGACACGGGCCCGGCCGACTCGTCGATCGGCGTGGTGCAGCTTTCGCCCGGCATGGACCCGCAGGCAATCATGAAGGCCCTCAGCGAGGTGTTGGCGAGCGAGTAAACGGCGGCTGGCCAATGAGCTTGCCTCGAAAGTGCCAAAAGCGGCCATCGGAGGGTTATCGCTGCGATGCGCGATACAAAGATCCGCTTGCGATGTTGGGCGACAGAATTTGCAATACCTTCTGGTTGGTCTTTTCAGGCGGCATTTAACGTAATTCACCTACCAAAGAACTTGAGGCAACACCCGCGCCTTGCTATCGAGGTGTTACCAGCAAACACGCTGAGGCCATGCTAAGCTCCCAAGCTTTCATGGCCTTTTTAGTAGGCAGACGGAAGATGCATCGAGAAGTTGGTATCCCGCAGCGCGTTCTCATGTACTAACAGCCGTGGCAAGCGTTACATCCGCTACAATCGCTTGTCGCTACGCCGCAATGATGAGCTAGGATTTAGAAGTTCCGTGCGCGCTGGTTTGTGCGCGGCATCGAATCCAAACTCTCGAACCGCCCAAAAGAGAAGCGAATCATGGCTGCAACACTAAACGGAACCATCGCCTTTGCTAGCGGCAAGACTGGCGACTACGACATTTGGACCTGTGACCTTGTGACAGGACGACTCATCCAGTTGACATTTGGAAATGGTTGGAACGACAAGCCGAAGTTTTCTCCGGATGGTCAGTGGGTGGTATTTGTGAGTGATCAAACCGGAGCGCGGGAAGTCTTCAAGGTTCCAGCCAGCGGTGGCGAGGCTATTCAGCTAACACACCTTGGTGGTCGTTGGGCGGATTCGCCAGTGTTCAGCCCCGATGGCAAGTATATTGCTTACGTCTCGAACGAAGCGGGCAACAACGACCTTTGGATTATGGACGTGGAAGGAAACAACCATACCCAGGTGACCACACACGAAGGTTCTGACGATTCTGTCGCCTGGACGCCCGATGGTCAGGGATTGCTGTGGTCGAGTGATCGAGGCGACGATGCCGACATTTGGCACTACGACTTTGCATCGGAGTCCAGGACGCAGCTCAACGAAGATCGCGGGGGAGACTTTTCTCCCTCGCCAAGCCCAGATGGCGCTTTGATCGCGTTTGTCTCGAATCGCCAAGAGACCCCCGATCCCAACAACCCGTACAAAGACCGCGACAAAGACATCTGGATGATGACCAAGCAAGGTGAGTTGGTGGTGAAGCTCACCGAGAATCAGGGAGCCGACTACTCGCCCTGTTGGTCACCCTGTGGCAACTACCTCCTGTACACAGCAGACGACAACCGCAAGGATTGCCATCTTCGCGTGCTGGATGTATCAGACGTTGCCAAAGCCTATGCCACTGAAGATCTGCGAGCCGTCGAACGAGCTGCAGGGCATGTGCGCACCCAAGCAGTCGCCTTAGATCGTGAACCACTTAAAGCAGAAGTTGGTGCTCGCCGGCATGCCACGTTTCTCACCGCTTGGCTACCGGAGAGCTGGATGACATCTTGCTATCCGGCAGGTTACTTTGGTCTGGAGCGAAACCCTGCCTGGACCGCCGTTCGTGTTTCATCGAGCAACAGCGTTGCCAGCTTGACGCCGGATGAAGCATCTAGCTAGATGAGAGCTTGAATCGGACTCCACTCGGTTGTCAGTTCTGTTTGACTGCCTCAGCCTGAGTGCACTCGATGAGTTGTGTAGCGGATTTGTTTCAACGCCAACGAGTTGGTGTAATTACAATAGAAAAGTCAAAGGCAACACCGACGCTCACCTAGCACGGTGTCGCGAGCAAACACACTGAGGCCATGCAAAGCTCCCTATGCTTGCATGGCCTTTTTCGTAGGCAGACAGAACGACTCCCGGTTTGGACAAGTTCACCCGGACAATGCCCGCAAGGGTGGCTATATCTATATAGCGTGTATTACACCGCGACTCTTGCTGCTCAATCCGACAGCACATTCAAAGTGATCCCGCTCAAACTGGGGTCGTCTGGCGCCACCTCGACCCCGTGTTCCGTCTTCGCATTGTTCCTTGCTGGCAAGCTCTCCTTGCCGCTGGGTTGTATCTTGGATACTTCCACGCGGTAGTAACCGAGGTGCACGCCGGCCTCGTCTGGATCGTCGGAGATCCTCATGTGGGCAACTCCGTCCGCGTCCGTGGTTCCCTGAGCCTGCTTGATGCCGGTCCCCAAGAAGTCTTCGGGGACAAACGTCACCTCAGCGTCGGTGACCGGCTGTCCGTTCTGCTTCACAGTGACTGCCAGTCGGGTCAGAGCCAATCCCGATTTCTTCCAGACGGCAATCCGCTCATCGATTTCGGCCGCGGAGATTTTTCCGTCCCCATCCTGGTCAGCACGTTTCAGCGAAGACTTTAAGGCGGGGCACAGATCAAGCTCATTTCCGCCGATCGCTCCATCTCCATCATTATCGTACTTGGCGATGGCTGCTTCGGATGCATCCCCCGCGACTCCTGGGGCGGCCAAGCGCGACTGGCCGCCACCACAGCCCGCACTCATGAGCAAGACCGCCGACAGCAACCACCATTTCAGACCCCGTCCATGCATCATCAACTCCCAATGACCAGAAAGAGTTTGCCTCGAATTCTACGCCTCCGGCGAAACCAGAGTGGTTCCCTAGTTTGCGCCGTCGGTGATGTTGCCGTCGTTGACAACACCGAGCCAACGATAGGCGACCATATCAATATCGTATTTGATCCTGTCGACTGATCCATCACACATCGCCATTCCGAAGGCCCCCGAGTGCGCACTGCCGAAAGCGTAGTCATCTTGAATGCCCGGCCGATCTTGGTGAGGAATCAGGCTAGGATGCGTGCTTCGATGTTGGTCGCGATTGTAACCAGAAAACATCGATTCGTTGTCACCTAAGTCGTAGGTAGAACTTCCAGATGCAAAAGTGCCCTCATAGCTTTCGGGACGCTGGTATTTCTCGCCCACCATAAAGGTTTTGGAACTTCCGTCGATAATGTCTTTCATCTTCACGCGACTTCGCAAATAGCAAACACCATTGTGCGGTGGAGCCCATCTCCACAAAGCACTACTTGCCACCGAAACGTTGGGGGGGCCCGCTGGATTCACGGACGCCTCCGGCACGGCAGGATCGCCGCTGCAGGCGGCGTAGTCGCTCTTGCCGGCTAAATCTCCGACTGAAAAATTGATATTCTTGGGAGACCAGTGGTTCTTTGGGGCTGTCGGCCTGGAACTGCGCTTGGTTGGGCAAATGAAGCCTGGGGGTTGGGTTTGGGACAATTGGGTTAAGGCAATGCGTTTGTCTGCATCGCTCATGCCGGCCCCCATGTCTCGAAGCGTTCCCAGCTCCATGAACTCTAAAACGTTGTAGACCCAGCCCCCTGGTTGATCGACTCCATAACCTAAATCCGGATCCCCTTGCCACTTCCAACCCCATCCACCAGTCGGAAAGTGTTTGTGAGTATCGTGATGGTTCTGCCAGGCGAGGCTGATTTGCTTGAGCTGATTCGTGCACTGGGTGCGTCGCGCAGCCTCGCGAGCTGCCTGCACTGCCGGCAAGAGCAGCGCCACGAGTATGCCGATGATGGCAATCACTACCAGCAGTTCAACGAGTGTGAATCCTGAGAAACGAGACAGTCTTCCCGCTTGCCTGGGCTTGAAAGCGAAATAGCACATCGCTGACTCCTTCAACTCATGGGATATCTAGATGACTTCAAGATAATAGGCTACCAGGAAGTCTTGCTATACAACAATGATTCATTGACTGTGTAAAACCATCAGTTCCGCATTTACGCGTGACGATCGAGTCTGTGGGCGACGAAGGATTGACAGACCTACCACACTCCCTACCAACAAGACACTCAGCCCTGTCGGCTCGGGAACGCCAAGCGAAGTTGCAACGCCAGCAGAGGAGAAGCTGAAATTCGACTTCCAATGCGTGTAGTCCTGGGTGTCAATCAGCCCATCACCAGTGCCATCGGCACCAGTGCCGGCTGGGACGGTGCTCCCGAGCGAGTTTCTCCAAACGGTGTAATCAGCCAGGTTGACATTGCCATCGCCGTTGTAGTCGCCTGGTATGGAAGGAAAGGGCACAATGGACCGCAATGTCTCAGGAGCATCGGTCGTGATGCCATCAACCCCGAGGTCGATTAACTCCTGCATGCGAGTCAGGCTATTGACGGTCCAGACATGCAATTCCAGACCCGCCGCGTGAACCATGGCCACTGTCGATTCGCTAATCGATCCGCCGTCGCCCCAGTCAATGAAATCTAGGCCTGCGTTCACAGCATTGCTGACGGTAGAAGCCGTGAGCGACCCACTTCCCAGACCGCCCAGCTTTACTTCGCTGTTGAGAGCGCGGACATCCTCGAGGAAATCCCAGTCGAATGCGATGATGACCGACTCGTCCAATACTCCCAACCCATTGAGTTCATCCACGTAGGCCGCAGCACTACCGGCCTTACGTTCGATAAGCGGTGTCATGCCGTGAGCAAAGGTGGTTTGGACCGCCTCGGTCATAGTTGGGACAACTTCACCCGTGAACTCGGATGAGAACCAACTACCGGCATCGAGGCCATCGATGTAGCCCACGTAGTCGCGACTATCAACCGAACCCGAGCCGTTGGTCGTGCGATTGAGTGAACCATCGTGCATGAGGACCAACCGGTTATCGCGTGTAACGCGGACATCGAACTCGACATAGTCGGCGAATCCGGCTGCGGCGATGATGGCAGATAGCGTATTCTCCGGGGCTGCCACCGAATTGCCCCGATGGGCTTCGACAATAATGGAAGGGTTGTCTGGAGGATCGGGCAGGATTGGCTCGATGGCGGGATTGGCAGCACCTATCGCGTTACCTGCCCCTTCGTTGTACAGATACCGGGCTTCTGCCAAACCCAATGCTCGGTTCCAAACTCCCATATCGGCAATTGCCCCTTTGAAGAGGCTGCTCGACGAGTGAGGCGCACCCGCGGTCACTTGGGAGCCAATGCCAGCGACTTGCCCCGAACGCACGTTGGCCGTCAGTCCTGACGCCGAAAGCGCTCCAGCAAGTTCGCCGTTGTAGTAGATGCGGGCTTCACCTTCACCACCGTAGACTCCCATCACATGCAGCCATTCAGTGGTATTGAGCAGCGAAGCAGGTACGCCTGGCCGGGCGGCGCCGCCGGCAGTGGTGGTGACCTTGAAGCGCAGTTCGTCGTTGCCTTTGTCGAGGTAAAGAACGTAGTTGTCAGGTTGGGAATCGAAAATACCCGAAAACGACCCCGAAATATCTGCTGGCAACTGATCCAACTTTACCCAAGCGGAAATCGAGACGGCGCTCGTGCCGATGTCCATATCGAGGCTATTCGGAATCAGAATATCCTGGTTTGTTCCGTTGAGCTGCACGCCGGCACCAAAGATGCCGTCGATCCAAGATGGTCCGTTTCGCAGTGAGCCGCTGTCAGAAACCACCCCACCTGGCGCCGAGTCGAAGGCCGTACTACCCGCTTTCTCATCAAGCGCCCAATAGCTCAGCAACCCATTATGCAGAGGTACTGAAGCAGCCTGGACGGGCATCATCATCCGTGGCAATGCAATGCCCAACAAGAGAAGAACCAAGGCCCTTGCCAATAGACTACATCTGTGCATAGATCGCGTTCCGAAACTCTCTTCGATTCCCCTTAGGTAGCCAACTCCACAACGAACTTCGTTGTCTAACAGCCAGTGACTTATCCTCGCTTCCGCGAAGAGCACACCAGCATTCCAACGGATGTTACAAGCAAAAGTACATACGAAGCCGGCTCGGGAACCACAGCATTGCTTAGTGCGCTTGCGCCAGACGAGTTACCGAAGTTTGTCTTCCAGAACGTGTAGTCTTCGGCACCCACCACTCCATTGCCACTCCCATCGGCGCCGGAACCCGCCGCCACGTTGCTACCTAGAGTGTTCCGCCACACCGTATAGTCAGCCAAATTAACGGTCCCATCTCCGTTGTAATCCCCCACCAGAGCGGTTGTCTCAGGGGCGTTCATCGAAAGATACAGGATCTCTGCTTCACTGAGCGCCGATTCATAAATGCGAACCTCGTCGAAGATCGAACTTCCGAGGTGGTTGCCTGGGCCACCTCCGAGGTAAAAAGTCTCACCAGGATCCCGCCAAGGACCGATGGACTGCCCTTGGAATTCGCCATCGATGTAAATCGAAGCTACCAAGGTATCGCCATCTCGCTCCCAGGTGTAAGCATAGTGATGCTCAGCCAGTGAATCGTCGAACAGGAATACGTTGTACTCGAGCCGAGCGGCGCCACGGTCCGCGCGTGCGGCAAAACGCCCATCTTCATAGATCCAACCCTCCCAGTCGTTCGCTTGTGAGGAATTGGCCCACAGTGTCTGGAAGTTGTAAAGCTTGTCGATTGCCACGCGCATGGCGATCGTACCCGATTCGGCGAGCATGTAGTCCACGGAAAGATAGTCGCCGGGGTCCGTGTCCGAAGAGGTCGATAGTGGATTCTCAATCAGACTGAGACCCTGCCCGAAAGTCGTAGTGGTGTAGAGCGTGTCGTTTCTGCCGGCCACATCATTCAATGTGGCGTCGTAACCGGATCCACCAGTACCTTGGTTCGACAGGCTCCCGTTGAAATCAAAGTAGACTACGGGCTGCGCCGCTGGTTGAACGGGGGTTAGGGGCGAGGCCGGGGCGATATTGGGATTCGCCGTGCCAACGGCGTTTCCGGTGCCACTGTTGTAGAGGTATTCGGCCTCGGCTTTGCCGAGCGCGCGATTCCAAACGGCTACATCGGAGATGCCTCCTTGAAAAAGGCTCGACGGTTCATTGGGGGGATCCACGCCGGGTTGGCTGCCGATACTTGCAATCTGGCCTGCACGTACAACATCGACCAGCCCGATGGCGGAGTGCCTGTCGATCAATTGACCATTGAAGTAGATTTCGTTGGATCCCTTGATGCCGTCAAACACACCCATGACATGGTGCCAACCCGTCGTATCAAGGTCCTTGGCCGGAATGCCAGGGCGTTCGGCACTGCCTCCCGATGTTGTTGCTTTGAATCGCAGCTCGTTGTTGCCCTTGTCCAGATACACTACATAGTTATCAGGGCTCGAATCGTAGATGCCAGAAAAACCACCGGCGATATCGGCTGGCAGTTGATCGAGCTTCACCCAAGCAGAGAGAGTCACACCGCTAGAGTTGAGATCCATATCGGTGCTGGCCGGTATCAGTACGTCCTGATCAACACCGTTGAATTGCAATCCAGCTCCGAACTGGCCAGCAATCCAGGTGGGACTGTTCCTCACTTCCCCATGGTCCGCCACGCTCCCTGCTGGGCCATTATCCATTGCGGTAGTGCCAGACCCTTCGTTGAGCGGCCAGTAGCTTATCAGTCCGTCTTGCAAGGGCACGGCCAATGACCGACTGGCTGTTCCTGACCACACTAGCCCCATCCCGACGACAAGTGCCAAGGTTATTCCACGCACCAGATCACGCCTCATAAGAAGAACTCCGAAGATACGGTTGATATAGCAATGGCGGACGTGGCCAATGACCGCAACGAAACGACCAATCCCTCAGTTCCTTTCGAGCAATCAGCATGCTCTTCGACGGCCGTGCGAGACACCACCTAACGCTGCCAACAAAGCCACTAACAGCACGCTGCTTGGTTCTGGGACTTGGGTAAGGTAGAGGATCTCGCTGTCGTTCAGCGGAACATCGTAGATTCGAAACTCGTCATATACACCCTTACCCAGATGGTTGCCTGGACCGCCACCAAGGTAGAAGGTCGAACCGGGGGCCAGCCAGTTTTCCGTTGAAACTTCGCGCAGGACTCCATCGATGTATAAACTGGCATCCATCGTGTCGCCCGATCGCTCCCAAGTGAAAGCGATGTGGTGGTTCTCTTCGATACCGCCAACTAGTGTCAGTAGGAAATCGAGATTTGCAGCGTTTGCTGCATTGTTACCTCGGGCAGCGAGTCGCTGGTTTCCGTAGACCCATGACTCCCAAGCATTGGAGTGTACCGAATTCGCCCAGAGTGACTGAAAATTGTACGAGCTTTCCGAAGAAAAACGGAGTTCAATCGTTCCCTGATCGGGCAAAGTGTAATCGACCGAAACATACTGCCCAACGTCTTCGTTTCCTGATGTTGAGCTAGTCGCCTCCGGGTTGGAGGACAAATCTAACCCCTGACCGTGATTGGTAGTGGCAAACTGTGGCCCCGCCATGCCTGGTCCATCGTGAAACACGCCGTTGAGCGCGGCACCTCCAGTACCTTGGTTTGTTAGGTCGCCATCCATGGCATAGTAAATCACGGGTTGGGCGGTTGGCTTTGTCGCGGCAAGCGGTGCGACTGCATCAATCGAGGGATTCGCTGCACCTACTGCGTTGCCCGTGCCGCCGTTATACAAGTACTCGGCCTCCGCTTCGCCAAGCGATCTCGTCCACAAGGCCACATCTGAAATGCCACCCTCGTAGAAGTTGCTTGCAGTATACGGATCGGCGGTGGTCGGTTGTGCTCCCAGTGAAGTCACCTGACCGGATCGGACAGTTCCAACCGTTGTGGGAAGCGAGGCGATATCGGCCAGGACGCCATCGTAGTAGATCTTTACTGATCCTGCAGATCCATCGTAAACACCCATGACATGATGCCAGTCGGTGGTGTCCAGCATCGCTGCAGGAATGCCAGGGTGGGCACTGGTAGATGTGCCATTTGCGTCGGTGACCTTGAACCTCAGTTCGTTATTCCCCTTGTCTAGGTACATGATGTAGTTGTCAGCCTGCGAATCAAGAATACCAGCAAAGGATCCGGAAATATCCGCGGGCAGTTTATCGAGTTTGACCCAAGCCGACAGGGTTACTGCGTTGCTTCCCAGGTCCATGTCAACACTGTTCGGGATCAACACGTCCTCAGTGCCCGTGAATTGCAGACCGGAATTGAAGATGCCGTTGACCCAAGCAGGCGATTCTCGAAGAGTGCCATTGTCGGCAACCGCGCCACTGGCCGCTGTATCGCCAGCCTCTGTTCCAGAACCTTCGGACAGAGACCAGTAGCTAACTAGCCCATCCTGCAACGGGGTCGACTCAGCTAGGGCAGCGGGCCCACAAGAAAGAAAAACGCCTCCGGCAATTGCTGCCGCCGTGCTCCAACGTAGAAAGATCTTGTTCATTGGTCGCGAGTTCTCCCTTCACGATTGTGAATCAAAAGTATGACTGACCAGCATCTCAAATTGAGCTAGCCAGAAAACCTCTACACAGTCTTCCAAGTTGCCGCTTCTCCACCGCATAGAATATAAAATCGCTGCACTGGTTTCACATATACAAGTCGTCAATAAGACGATGCGGGTTGCTGAATCGCATTTGTCGATTGCTCAACAAAGTTTTGTTGTTGAGCTTGATCGAAATTCGTGTGAATGATCGTAACAACTCGGCCTACCAACTTACAGTTAATTTCGTGTTATTTCTCCAGTTTCTCCGTTTATTTCATGGCACACTTCCTGACGCATAATTATGCATGTCGAGTTGGCAATGCAGGATCAAACTGCGGATGCATAACTTGACCCCAGCAACGGTAGCCCTTGGGTATGCCTGACGTAACTCCATTTCAACACGCTACTCTCGAGTACGAACATTCCACGTCAGTGCAAGTAGTACCGCAGAGATGATTCCCGATACGACAATAACTGCGAGCACACCATTCCAGGCTGTTAGCTTGCTATACGACTCGGTATAGGTGTCGACGCCCCAGCCAAATCCCTTGGCCTGTACGGTCCGGCCGATGTAGCCGAAGAGGCCGATGAAGCCGGCGGCCGTTCCGATGGCCTTCTTAGACACGACATCCAGAGCCGCAATGACAATAAGGTTGATCACGGGATAGATAAAGAAGCCTACTACGCCCAGCAAGCAGACATCCACCCACAGGTAGCCAGGTGGTACGAAGGGAATCGCAGCAAAGGCCACAACAATAGGTATCATCGACAGCGCGGCTACCATACCACGTCGTCCACCAAGCTTGTCGGAAATCCAGCCCAAGAAAATCGTGGATGGAATGCCGGCCAGCTCAAGTCCCGAGATGGCCCAAGCTGCCTGGCTGATGTCGGCTCCCTTGATTTCGCGAAGGTAAGTCGGCCCCCAGTCGAGCATGCTATAACGTGTGATATAAGCAAAGAAGTTTGCAAACGCTAGGAGCCAGACAAACTTGTTGGCGAGCACCTTGTCGACAAACAACTCTCGCGTCGACAGTTCGCGTTCCAAATCATCGGGTGACTGATTGGCTGGGTAGTCGTTTCGATACTCTTCGATGGGCGGCAATCCGACCGATTGTGGTGTATCACGCAATCTTACGAACAGGTAAATCGCGCCGACCGCGGCTATCGCTCCAGGCACATAGAAGGCGTACTGCCACCCCCCGAAACGACTCACAGCTTCGGCAGCGAGTACTCCTGCAATGGCACCTCCAAGATTGTGCGATGTATTCCAAATGCTGAAGGTATAGCCACGCTCCGACTCGCTAAACCAATGCCCCATTACACGTCCGCAAGGGGGCCAGCCCATGCCTTGAACGAAACCGTTCATCGACCACAATACCAAGTGGACATAGTAACTCTCGGTGCCCCCGAAAGCGAAGTTGAGTATCGCCGACAGTAGCAATCCTGTGGCCATGAACTTCCGCGGATCGCTACGATCGGAGAGCGAGCCCATCAGGAACTTCGCAATTCCATAGCTAATGGCAGTGATTGCCAGTATGTCGCCAATCATCGACTTGCTGTAGAGCAGCGTTCCTTCGACGTCTTTGGCGACAATCCCCAGATTGTTTCGCACCAAGTAAAATGATGCGTAGCCAATGAAGGTCGACTCCATCGCCCGCCAGCGGTAACCGCGGTATTGACGACTTACTTCGTCGGGCGGGAGCCGTGGTCGATAAGCAGGCGGAGCATACCAGTCTTTTATGCCCTTGAGCAGCGATCCAATCATACGAACTTGCTCGCCTTTCTTTGGGCATGCGACCGCTGTAGCTGTTCTGCCAATGAGTCGAGTCCGGTTATCACCAGGTCGGGACGACGATGTGGCGGTTCCGCCGACAAATCGTCCTCCGTTGTCTCGCCAGTCAACGTTAGCACCGCAAGTGCACCTGCGTCGCGGGCCATTCGCACATCCGTGTAAAGGCGGTCGCCAACCACGGCGATTTCATGTGGCGAGAGCCCTCCTGCCTGCTGTACCCCTTGAAGCATCAGCGCATTTGGTTTGCCGGGGATTGCGTCGGGCTGCCGGCCGGTTGCCGATTCCAAAAGTGCACAGAATGCGCCACAGTCGGGCAACACGATCGGTTGGTCGGTTGGGCAAACACGATCGGGGTGGGTGGCGATATAGGGCAGAGATTGAGAGATCCAATAGGCGGTGCGCGACAGGCGGTCGTAGTCGATCGCAGTATCAAATCCGACCACGACGGCCTCGGGTTCATCGTCGACGCACGCAAACCCCGCGTCGGTGAATTCCGCCTTCAAATCACTGGTGCCAACCACAAACAGGCGCTTCACATCGGGCCAAGTCTCTTGCAGGTAGTGAATGGTCGCGTGCGCCGATGTATAGACCTGTTTGGGAGCGATGTGGATCCCCATGCTTCGAAGACGTGACGCGTAGGCAGCCCGACTTCGTGAATTGTTGTTGGTAATGAAACTGAACTCAATTCCCAGGTCATCAAGTGTGTCTAGAAACGGAATCGTACTGGGGAACAAGGCACCCCCAAGGTAGATCGTTCCGTCCATGTCGAGCGCGATATGTTTGACGTTATCAACACTTGCCATTGTTTGTGTGTCTTAGTTTTCGAATCGGTGACTTGGTGAATGCGGTCAGCAACAATGGAGTGTCAGATGAGATGGCCGAAAGCTCCCGTGCAACTCGACTGTCCTTGATAGGCTAGGGACTTGATTCCAGTAAGGAGGTTGCCGCTGCATCGTCGATGACAAGTGCATTGAGAATGCGTCCACGCAGCGCCGCCAGCAGGGCCTCGGTTCGGTCGCTTCCCGCGACGATTCCAGCCACTAGGTCCATGCGCTGCAGTTCTCCGAGCCCAATTCCAATGACGCGACTTCGGAGAGGCGTGTCGCATTCGCCCCCATTGGCGTCATAGAAACGGCCAACCACTTCTCCCACAGCGCCGGCTTCCAGCAACTTCGCGATGTCGGACTCCGTCAGGGCATTTCGTTCACGGAATAGCGAATTGTGCAAAGTGCCAATGCCGACAAACGCGACGGTTGACTTCTTGAGAACTTCCAGCACGTTCTTGATCTGCTCTACTTCCAGAAGATGTCGGCATACGTTGGGGTCTTTTACAATCGCCGGCGTATTCAGCGCGACGAATGAGCCCGACCAACGAGAAGCGAGCTTGCGCCCAATTTCCAAGGCGTCATAGCTACCAGATGTCTCATCAATGCTTCCCATCGCCTGCACAATGGAGACGTTCTTGGCAGCCTGGGATGGCTGCATCCGATGGGCAAGTGCTTGAAGCGTCCTCCCACCCGCAATTGCCACCGTCGCGCCTGGAGATATCCAAGTGGCTACCTCTGGCGCTGCGAAGTACCCGATTGTATTACGCAAGTCGTCGATCGACTGAGATTCGATCCGCCGAATCACGATAGCGGCCTTAAGCCCAAAGCGTTGGGTGAGCGCATCCTCAAGGGCATTGTCGCGCGGATTGTAGTCGGGCACCTTGATCTGGACGATGCCTTGCTGGCGAGCCAGGCCAAGCATGCGCGAGACCTTGGCCTGCGAGACGCCGAGTGTCTTGCCAACCTCAGCCTGCGACATCTCGTCGATGAAGTACATACGCGCAGCGACGATGAGTTGGTCATCGCTGTAAGCGGCGGCCGCAGCTTTTGTGGAAGAGGACAAGTTTACCCTCGCGACTACGGGGTCATTGCTTCCAAGCGAAAGTCCAGTTTGATAAGCTGTGAGGCGGAATAACCATTCTGAATATAAATTCATGCTAGTCGGGTTGCAACCCCTTCTTGCATAAATTCAGATCTGGTGAGGCGGGGACAGACCCAGGAGAGAACTTGCCGTATCGCTGATCTTCTCGAAATTACCAGTGAAGGCGACGCACGGCTAACTATGAGGCGAAGTCGGGAGCACTGCAGCGATGACCGATGACCGAACCGATCAGTTGCTGGTTGCAAAGGCCCTGCAGTCAGCGCGCGACACGAAGCATCTGGCACTTGGGTCCGGCGCGCTTCGTGAATTGGGATCGGTATTTCGCTCCCTGTTCCCAAAGCAAGCAGCGATCGTTATCTGCGACGCCAACACGCACGCCGCCGCCGGCGAACAGGCCGAGTCGCTCCTTTCCCAGTCGGGCATTCCGATCACGACGCATGTGTTTCCGGCGGATGGCCTCTATGCTGAGTCGTCCTACGTCAATCAAGCCCAAAAGTGCATTGAGGCTTCCGGAGCCATTCCAGTTGCCGTTGGCGCCGGTACGATCAACGACATCGTGAAACTGGCGTCACATCGCGCCAGTTGCCGTTACTTGTGCGTTTCGACCGCGGCATCGATGGATGGATACACGGCCTACGGTGCTTCGATCTCTCACAGAGGATCAAAGCAGACCTTCGACTGCCCTGCGCCGCTTGGGGTCGTCGCGGACATTGATATCATTGCGGCGGCGCCACCGTGGCTCAATGCTTCCGGTTACGCCGACCTGTTCGCCAAATGCCCCGCTGGCGCAGATTGGCTGCTGGCCGCAGCAGTGGAAGTCGACCCCGTGGATATCTCGGTATGGGCCATGGTTCAGGATCGGCTCCGCCAATGGCTATCAGACCCCCAAGGAGTGAGTCGAAGCGAGCCCGAAACGATACGCCGCCTCACGACCGCACTGATGATGACGGGATTCGCGATGCAGACAGCGCTAACGAGTCGTCCTGCGTCGGGAGCGGAACACCAATTCAGCCACCTATGGGATATGGAAAAGCATGTGCATCATGACTCAACGCCTTCCCACGGGTTTAAGGTCGGCATAGGATCTTTGGCTTCGATCCGCCTGTACGACGCTTTGTTGTCGAGGCCGCTAGATCAGGTGGACGTCGAAAAAGCGATTAGCAAGTGGCCGGACTGGAACGCGGAGGAGAGGACAATCCGCAGTCTCTTCACCGATGAAGCTTTGGTCGGAAAAGCAATGGAGGAGAGCAGCGCGAAACACGCAACGCCAGCCTCGCTAAAAAGCGAACTACGAAAGCTGTCAGCCGTTTGGGAACCTCTACGCAGTCGTCTGACTCAGCAGCTTTATCCATACGAGGAAGCTCGGGATATGTTGTCTGCTGCGGGGTGCCCGACGGATTCGGAACAAATTGGGATATCCGCCGAGCGGCTTTGCGCCAGTCACCTGAAGGCCTACTACATTCGACGCCGTTACACGGTGCTCGACCTTGTTCGCCGTGCGGGACTGTGGAATGCACTGGTCGGATCAGATGGCCCCAGCCTTGGCTGAGGAGTACCGTGCCCCGGCAATGACTTCCGCGCCAGGTTCATCCCGCAGTGCCAAGAAGGCATTCTTGTTTGCGCTCTTCTGGAGCGCCAAGGTCCATGGTTACCGATGACTATTGGCGAGCGGGTAGAGAGTCAATTAGTCGTGAGTTCGAAAGGCGGCAATGTGGTGGAGCCTTCTTCCACGGTGGCTTCCAGCGGAGTCGAATCGGGGGTCAGATACTTATCCTTAAGTAAGTCCTTGGGCTCGAAGAACTCCGCATCCGCGTCGGGTGGAGCCGGTTCGGGCCAAATAGCAGTCACTTTGAACTTGCCCGCAGGAGCGCCATCTCCGGATTCGTAGGAGGTAAGGCTAAACTCGCCCTCCGCGTCGGTTTCGGCATAAGGCGCCACGGTGCCTGGCCCTGTCAAGTCGGGGGTCGCTCCATAGAGGACTATTTTCACTCCCTCTGCGGGCTGGCCATCGACGGTAACACTACCCGTAGTACGGTACACCTTCATACGACCTTCGGGCTGGCTCTCACAGCCGCATGTGGTCAGCAGGAAAAGAAGTAGAAAACACAAGTTAGTCTTCATGGAAAGCAATCGTCTCCTGTAAGAGTACCCATAAGAACAATTGAGCTAGGCTACAATTCTGATTCGTCGATGATATCTTGTGCATCGCGAGTGAATAACGAGACGAACACGTCAGGGTCAACAGTTTCTCGGATGAACCGTACGGACCCATCACCGAAGGTGTAATAGCAGCCCCCAACATGGAAGCTGTAGATCTCTTCGTGATTATTGCAGTTCATCATGCTCGTACCACAACGATTATGGACGGCATGCCAATTCTCGTACTCGGCCCAGCTATGTCCACCTTGCGTCTCTTGAGGCTGGCCGCCCCCACCAAAGCCGCCCGCTAGATACGGTTCACCATCCTTGTACCTGACGGGTCTGCCGCCGGTTTCAAACCACATGAACGTTTGCGATGTGCCGTCGGTGCAGTGCCGCAACTTGGGGGCGGAGAACTTGTTGTTCTTCACACGAGGTCCCAGCATGCTGACGTACCGCCCACGGGCATTGGAACGCGGCTGTATCAAACCTTGGTTAATGAGTTCGGGAACTGCGTTGGTGCTCCCCATGGCCAAGTCTTCGCAAACCGTGTAGTCGGTGGCGCCCGGCCATTCGCCGCGGGGTTCGGAAACTTCGGGGCACTGTACCATAGCGATCCTTGTCTGGCTCAATCGCAAATTATCGATCGGTTGTCCAGCAGCACTATGGTTCCAAGTCTGTTCAAAGTCCCACTGGTCGGAAATCGAGGTCTGTTCCATCTGGGCCAGAATATAAGATATCGTGCTGTGCTGAACTCTGGTGACACTGGGAAACCCACCACCCGAGTTCGAAGTGGTAACAGTTTCTTCCCAATGCCCCGGCGGCAATTCGCCGGTGGTATCCTCATAGTTGAGCGTCGCGAGCCCCAACTGCTTCATGTTGTTCTGGCACGAGACGCGACGGGCCGCACTGCGTGCGGATTGCACGGCGGGAAGTAGCAAAGCCACCAAAATGCCGATGATGGCAATGACCACTAGCAGTTCTACTAGTGTGAAGGCCCGTTGGTGGTCCGTGTGTTGTGGGGTGGTCATTATTCTACTTCCAACTCCAGTGTTTCGCTTTGTATCAAGTCATCCGTTGAAAAAAGCATGCGACCGGGGCGCCGCTGCCACTGCACCCCGGCCGTATGCCACGCAAGCACGAGGACTTGCGTTACTTCCGTAGGCGTCGGATTTGCGTCATTCCCAGTAGGGAAATCAATCCCAACAATACGCTAGAAGGCTCTGGCACCTGGACGAGGGCCGTTCCTCCACCCCCGCTGGTTTGTCCAAAGTTGGCCTTCCACAGCTCGTAGTCGGCCGCGTCGACAACGTTGGCGCTGCCGCCAGTTTCATCCCCATTGCCATTGAGTGCAAAGCTGGATCCCAGGTTGTTGCGCCAGACCGTGTAGTCGGCGATGTTGACACTGCCATCATCGTTGAAGTCGCCGGGCAGGCCGGGAACAACGACATTTACGTCACCCGAGTACACAACCAAGCGTGGCCGCGCGTCTGGCGTCGTCGAACCGTTGGCGTGGATCTCCCAGCCATCGGCGGTACCATCGGCAACAATGGCAACGCCGTAGTCGTCGGCACCATTGCGAACGCCTTCGAGGTAGTCGGTCACATCAAACCAAGCTTCCGATCCTCGAATGAAACCTTCGACACTCGACAAGGCGGCGCTGATGTCGCCATCGCCTTCTTGCAGTCCATTAACGGCACCGAACTCGGAGTGAAGCGTAGTGGTATCCCAATCTCGCAGCATGGTATAAGCAGCCCAGGGACCGCCAGTTTGGGCTGCACCACTGACGTTCCCTGTCGTCAGGACCACCCACGCTTTGGCGACAGGCACATCGGTTGGAGCTTGACCGGTTCCAGCGCCAAAAACGTCGCCAAACTTCATCAGAGCAAACAGATCTGGTGAACTTGTGGTGCCGTCGGTGCCGCCTTGGCCAAAGAAAACGCCGTCGAGAAACGCCAGATCGAGCAGCGACCCATCGGTGGTCATCTCCGGTTCCTCGACATTGTCGGTGTCGGGAATCAGCGCGTTGTCTCCGCTGTGAACGATGGCCATGGTGTCACTGTTGTAACCGTCCTGGCCGCGTTGAAACGTGTTGACTTCGATCGGCTCGGTGGTGTAGCTGACTTCGAGCTTGGGTCGGGCATCACTAAATGGGAAACCTGTGGAACGAAATGCCCAACCGTTGGTGGTGTGTCCCGCGTTATCTTCGGCCAGCGCGTCATTCATGCCCGCCTGCACTACCAATCCGTTGTTCGCCAGGCTGCCATCTGCCCAGCCTTGGACGATCGACGTGATGGGCGCTCGTTCGACATCACCTTCAAGGGTGGGGCCATACCCGCCTACCGGCCGCGTGGCGGAGCCATCCTGCCACCATGCACCGCGGCTCGTGTAATCGGTCGTGCTGCTGAAACTGCCGAAATACGAAGTGCTTGCGTCGAACGGCTGCATTAGACCAGCTACTCCAAACGGACCCCCACTATCGGCGTTGCCCGTCAGGGCGGTCACAAGGCGAAGCTGGGCGTCGAGAATTGTGGCGCCCGAGGGAATTTGGCCAGGGCCATTGCCGATGATGTTGTCAAAACGGATAAACCCCTGGTCATCAGGGGAGCCTGCTGCGTTGTACCCGTCGACGTAGAAGTAAGTGACATCGGTACCTTCCAGGTCCCGGTCGGGCGTACTACTGATGCGGCGAACATAATTACCGCTGTAGCCATTCAGTCCGTTCTGAAAACTGGTCGTCGTGACTTGGGAATAACTCGTAGTACTAAGGACGCCGCTGGCAAGCAGTGCGACACAAGCAAATCGAATCATCTCAACGTTGCGCAGTCTCATCTCGAAGGTTCTCCATCTAGGTTTAGTTGCGTGGCTCCCCGTGGATTGAGATTTCACCCAGCAATGATTAAGGCGGTATGAAGACAGCGAGCAGAAACAGTTAAGACTCAATGACTTAACCTTAACGATCAGCGTTTGACGCTATGGACTTCTTCTATGGAAGAGGCACAAGAGCGCCGAAGAAGCGTTTACTCAATCTCGCGTCGCAATTTGCTTTAACCCTGCGACCTCAGGCGAGTTGGCAAGACTCTGCGATGGCAACGCAAACGATGTAGAAAGTAAGTGCAGAAAAGTGATGCCAACAATATTGTTTCTGTTAGCGGCTCTGGAACCAAAATACCTTGCTGATGCGAAATATTCAAGGTGTAAAGTTGCACGGTGTCGCGAGTTCCACGTACGCGAATGTAGTAGGCACTGTTAGCTTCAATCGAGTAGTTGAATAGATATTCAGCGCTGCCGTGTAAGGTGTCGTCGACCAGTGCAAGACTGTTGCCATTTGAATCAATTAGCGCGAGGTTGAGATTGCTACTCGCGGCTGCGTTCGTCAGCAGTTCGACATCGCCAACCGCTGCTTGTCGGAAGCGGCCACCAACGGGCGACAACACAACACTAAGCAAGCCAGACTCGTCGGTTGTAAAGCGGTAGTAGTCTGCGTCCGATTGTCCGGAAATGCTTAAAAAATCGGTGCTACTTGGCGTCAGGGCCTGCTCCATCCCCGCATCGCTACCGATGAATATCGATTCATTGCGCAACAGCGTCCCTAGTGGAGTTGCCTGGTCCAGAGTGTTGTTGCCAGACTTTTCGAAACGATCTCCATAGAGGTAATGCAGACCGCGGACGTCATCGAGTTGAGGTCCTTCGAAGTCGAGTGAAAGCACTGGTTCCATCAGCAACTGTGCGTCGCTTGAAACCAAGTGATCTAATCCAAGAGAGTGCCCGATTTCGTGCATCAAGGTGTTGCGGAATCGCAGGTAATCTCCCGCGGGATCAAGCAAGTATCCCGGTCCGTCGATGTCGATGGTAATATCACCTCCATCGGGATACTGACTGCTCGCAAGAATACCGCGCGATCCATCAATCGACTCAGCGGCGAACCGTATATCGCCGCGTGTGAGGAGTGTTCCCGGTGAATTTTTATGCATCGCGCCGTCGTCGAACGACTCGTAGTGGAAGCTAACCCCTCCCACTTCACCCCAACGACTAAATGCCGAGTCGAATAGCCACTTCCATGGCCGATTTCCAAGTGGTTCTGATCGGTTGGCGACGTCGAAGTGGTTGTCGAGCATCTCAACTAGCCCGCTCGTTCCACCCCCGTCGATGGTGGTTCCATCGGGAACGATGCTCCAGGTCAAGGTAATTGGTGCACCTCGAAAACTTGAAATCCCTGTAGCCGTCTGATACCATCGGTCGTGAGGGACGAAACCTTCTGTCTGTCGTGCGCGACCAAATACAAAAACAAGCGTCGCCGCAATGACCACTAATCGGAGGTTGTATTCGCTACGTAGATGCGTTCGCATTTGATGCTTTTCTCTTCCTTTCGTTTTTCATTCTACCAGCAGCTTCGTCGTTTTGTGCGTTAGTAGTCCAAAATGTTGCAGCTTGAGTCGTTAACACGATCTTCACATCGTGCTAACCTAGACCTCATTTTTGGACGCTAAACTTTACCCTTGCTTTAGCAGGGAAAAGGCAACCTTGTAAGCAGTTCTTTCACTCAGCTTCAGGAGTAGCACCAATGACCAGACGATTTCGGCCGTACTTCTTATCATCGGCCTTGTCCATCTGCGCCGTCCTAGTTGCCGCAGAAACTGCCGACGCACAGATCACTGTTGAATCGGTTATGTTCCAGCATGGCGCTGACGGTTACTCGGGAACTTTTGACCGTCGCATCAGCCTCACCAGCGGGCAGGATGGCGCCACAGTCGACTCGACAGCTACCAGTTTCTTCATCGATGGCGATCCCGAAGATGCAGCCCGAGACGACTATCTGATTCGATTCGACGACATTTTGGGGGGCGCGGGCATCCCGGCCGGTGCGATCATTCTGGATGCTCAGTTAACGCTTCGGACTCAGTCGTCCGACGCCAGCTCTTCGGCCGACACTACCGAAAGTTTCAACGTCTATCGATTGACTCAAGGATTTGACAGTAATTCCACGCTCGATAGTGACTTTGGAGATGGTGATGGGCTGTTTACCAACTACGTCGACGGTGTGGAACCCGAGCAGGGGGAAGCCGACTTCATCCTGGGGACTTTTGATCATCCCATCGGCGAATCGCCCATGGACTTCGACAAGTCCTATAGTGCATCGGTCACACGTGCTGTCCAAAGTTGGGTAGACGGCGACACGAATTATGGACTCGCCGTGGTGAGCGACCACCGCGACAACGACAACGGGTGGGGAGTACACTCGACGGGCTCGTCGGAGGTGTCGTACCGACCGAAACTTACGGTCACCTACACAACCAGTCCAAATGTTCAAGTGCACGAATTCCAAGACGGACTAGGTGGATACGATGGCACGACCGACGTGATGTTGAACCTGGTTACGGACACTGGTGGTACTCCTGAACGAGACGACGACACCGTGCTAGGTGGAATCGATGCATCCACCGAGAGCGAGTTGTTCCTCGACGGCAACAACGACGGTGATTCGTACGATACACCTTACCTGATCAAGTTTGCCGATGTTGAAGCGCTGACTGGCCGTGTTTACAAGGCCGAGTTGCTGATTGCCACCGGCTTCTCCAGCGGCGTCTCCGACTCAGGCGGCCCTTACACCGTACATCAGATGCTCACGCCGTTCGACACCACCAGTGTGTACAGCGATTATTCTGGTGACGTCGACGATATGCTCGCAGCCAATGAAATCGCTCCCGAAGTTGGGCGTTTTGTGGAGATCGACGAAGCCGAGTACATGTCCATGGACGTGACGAGCGTCGTGGACAACTGGCTTTCCGGAGATCCCAACTACGGGTTCTACATCGGATCCGACGGCACGTCGGACGGTTGGCAGATATTTACCTCCGGCGCCGTGGATCCGGACCTGGCTCCCATGTTACGGATATACACCGTGCCGGAACCGACGACCTTCGTGCTCGGAGTACTAGGCATCGCGGTAATCGGCATGCGTCGCAAGGTCTTCAGCGGTCGGTAAGGCGGCGGTGGTTCAAAACCCAGGCGAAGTTATTCATGGCCGGCCCTTGTGGTCGGCCATGGTTGGTAATTCAGTAGCCGATGAGGATGGTTCTTAATGAAGCCAGTTTACATTGCGGCTGTCTTGGTAGGGGCATTGCTTATAGTCTCTCCAGTAATTGGCGTCGATCAAATCGTACTCGACGAACAAAACTGGAAGAAGTTTGCCCCCGCAGGGAAGGAAGTGGACTGCATCTACGGCGACCATGTGCTGGCGAGCGATCGCTTGGTGGCTGTCATCGCCAATCCAGCCGAACGCCGCAATGCAAACATGACCGTCAAGGATGTTGGAGGTTGTCTAATTGATTTTACACAACGGGATCTCCAAAGCGATCAGCTTAGTTGCTTCTATCCACACGGTGGTGGCTGGACCCTGCAAGGCCCCATCGACTGGCCCGACCAGATGCCTTCGCACGAGGGGGCGGCGCAACTTGCCTTTGAACTAGAGGCGCCGGAGGAGTCGCCCCTGGCCAAGAGCCCCTGCACCATTCGAATCGGATACGAATTGGTTGATGGCCAGCAGTACCTGACCATCAAGTCGCTCATCGAAAACCCCACCGATTCCGACCAGACGTTCAAGCTGCTCGACGGGGTTCGTGCGGATGGGGAGTTTGCCTTCGGTGCTGATGAGTCGCTGCGGTTTTGGTGGTGTCAGGATAGCCATTGGCGCCAAGCGTACGGCGTCGCGCCTCAGGGGGATCAGTGGCACACCGGCGATCGGAAGCGCGCCAGACGCGCACCCCGCCAGATTCAGTATTTGAACGGCGATTCGGGTACGGTGGTTGTACCCGCAGGGGGATCGGTGCTGTTCGAACGTAGACTCTACGTCGCGCCGGATACCCTGACGCTAGTTGATCACATCGCCTCGGACCGCAAACTACCAACCGGTCGAATCGATGTCCGCGTGACCGATGGCAAAGCTGTGGCCGATGCATACGTCAAGGCGATGCAAGGTGGTCAGTTGATCGGTAGTGGCCACACGGATTCCACAGGGCATCTAAAAACTGCATTACCTGCAGGTAAGTACCAGTGGGAGGTGGAGGCCAACGGCCGCACACAGTCTTCGCAAGCTACCCAAGTAGATGTTGGCAAGTCCTCTACGGTGCATGTGAAGTTACCTCAACTTGGTACGGTGGCGGGGCGGATTACGGACGACGACGGCAACCCCATTCCCTGCCGTATTGCTTTCTTCGGCCAGGACGTACCTAATCCCAACTTCGGCCCCGACAGTGCGGTATATGGAGTCCGCAACCTATGGCACACCCCGCATGGGCAGTTCGAGGTCGATCTGTTGCCGGGCAAGTACGAGTTGCTGATCAGCTATGGCCCTGAATACGACGCGTTGGTAGAGACCATTGAAGTGGAGGCTGGCAACCACACGAGCGTCGAGGGGCAGTTGAAGCACTCCGTTGATACGACCGGGTGGATCAGCGCCGAATTGCACAGCCACTCATCTCCATCGGGCGACAACACCTCCAGCCAGAAGGGGCGAGTGCTTAATCTGCTGGTGGAGCAACTCGAGTTCATCCCTTGCACCGAACACCAACGCATCAGCAGCTACCAGGATCACTTAGTAGAATTCGATGCCGTGGACCGAGTGCTGACCTGCAGTGGCATGGAACTCACGGGACAACCGCTACCGATCAATCACCAGAATGTGTTTCCCTTGAAGCTCCATTCGCATACTCAGGATGGCGGCGCGCCGGCAATTGACGTCGATCCGGAGGTTCAAATTGAGCGAATAGCGTTGTGGGACAATCATAGCGACAAGGTTGTGCAGATTAATCACCCCAATGTCGCCCAGATGATTGGAGATCGCGATCTCGACGGCACCCCCGATCGAGGTTTCCGCAAGATGTTCCATTTCGCGGACATCATCGAGGTTCATCCCCTGTCGAAGGTGTTCGAAGATCTGGAGCTTGGTGGCGAAGATCGCAAAGATCGTGGAAACGCTGTGATGAACTGGATTCAAATGTTGAATTTGGGATACCGCATTCCAGGAGTAGTGAACACCGATGCACACTGGAACTACTACGGCAGTGGCTGGCGTCGCAACTATGTTCGTGCAAAGTCGGATGTGCCATCAGAACTGGAACTGATGGATGTTTGCCACGCCTTGGAGCATGGTCAGGTTGTGATGACCAACGGACCGTTTCTCGAGGTGGAGGTGTCCGATGCTCAGAATAAAGTGGGGCCAGGCGATGACCTGCGGTGCGAGGACCAGCAGGTGAGTGTCCATGTTCGTGTTCAATGCCCTAACTGGCTGGATGTGAATCGAGTGCAGTTCTTTTTGAACGGCAGCCCCGCTGGCAAGTACAACTTCACTCGCACCGAACATGCAGAGTACTTCGACAATGGAGTGGTGAAGTTCGACCGCAGCTTCGATCTGCCGGTGACTACGGACACGCATCTCATCGTGGTTGCCGCCGCAGAAGGTCGGCAAATCGGACGAGTATACGGCGAGGAGCAAGGAACCGCGATGCCGATCGCTGTATCGAATCCGATCTATATCGATACCGACGGGAATGGCTTTCAGGCGAATGGGGATGATTTAGGATTGCCACTGCCCGTCACGCCTGATCACCAGCCAATGCATGGTCACCATCATCACTAGCACCGTGTTGCTCACTTCCGCTTCTGTCTCTTTTTTCATCGGATTGCATTGGTGAGCACTTCACTTCTCACTCGTTTCGTTCTACTCTGCTTCGCGATTTTCGTCGCACTGGCCGTGGTACATCGAGTACACGGTGAAGTTATCATCAGCGAGATCATGTACAACCCGGGAGGTTCCGACCGCGACGACGGAGCGGGAGGATTCAATCGAGAGTGGGTGGAACTGTACAACACAGGTGAAAGCGCAATCGACATAAGTGGTTGGTCGGTAGGCGATTCGCAAGATGGCGATTTCGCAAGCCCTTTTCCCGCCGGAACGATTGTTCCGCCAGCAACTGCTTTGGTAGTAACAGGTGACGCGGCAACGCTCGACAGCGAATGGGGCGGCGGCATCAATCGCGTGGAAGTCGCCGACTTCCCGATACTGGCCAATAGTCCTACTGCAACGAATGAAACCGTGGCGCTTCGTGACGCCACGGGAGTTCTGCGTGACACAGTCAATTATCAAAACTCGGGTAGCTGGCCCCTACTAAATGGCTCGAACGGCCACAGCCTGATGCTACTGCCCGAGGGGCTTTCCAATTTTGCCAATGGAAGTGGCTCTAATTGGATACCCTCCTTCGGAGGCGCTTACGACGCTAGGTTTGTAGAGAGTTCGTTCGGAATCAACCACGCTTCGCCGGGAACTGTGAGCAACGTATCGCAAACGCCATTTGCTCCTTCGCCGGACGCAGTGTGGTCGATGGTCCTGTTGCCCGATACGCAGAATTACTCAAAGGCCAGTGAGAACGCTCACATCTTCACGGAAATGACAGAGTGGATTCGTGATCATCGAGATGAGTACAACGTTCAGGTCGTGCTCCACGAAGGAGATATCGTCAACAATAACGATACGGATAACCCCTCCAGTGGCGATCAGACTAGTAGTCAGCAGTGGGCAAATGCTAAGGCATCGATGAGCGTTCTGGATGACGAAGTCGCGTACATCCTCGCCGCCGGCAACCATGACTTTGGCACAACCAATGCACAGAGCCGTCAGACCTTCATCAACCAATACTTCTCGATGACCGACAATTCGCTAGTCGATCCGGCACAGGGAGGAATTCTCAAGGGGATCAAGAACCCAGGAAGGATTGAAAACGCGTTCTATGAGTTCACCGCCCCTGATGGCCGCGAGATGCTTGTCATCTCGCTTGAGTGGGAACCCCGCCCCCAGACTGTCGACTGGGCTAACCGAGTGATTTCACTACCGGAGTATGCCGACCACACGGCCATTTTGCTGACCCACGCTTTTGTTCAGTCGGAGGAGCAGCGGTACGCAAACAGCCGTGTAGATGCCGACGCATCAGGCGAGGAGTTATGGCAGGAGTTGGTGAAGGACAATGGCAACTTCGAAATGGTGTTCAACGGCCACTTTGGTGGAGACGGTGCCGGGTATATCGACAGCGTTGGTTCGGGTGGGAATCACGTGCATCAGATGTTCTTTAACGCCCAGTTCCTCACCAATGGCGGCGCAGGATTCATCAGGATTGTCGAGTTCCTGGAAGATGGCTCAACGGTGCGCGTCAGGACCTATTCGCCCTACTATGACGTGGAACGCTTGGATGTTCAAAACTCATTCGAGTATTCAATTTCCCAGATCACTCCAATCACTCCTGTTTTGGCAGGCGACTACAATGACGACGGCATTGTTAACTTGTCCGACTACATCGTGTGGCGGAACAACCTTGGTGCGCCGACTGGTACACTGCCCAACGATATTGATGGTGGCGTGATCGGCGCCGAGCAGTACGCAAGTTGGAAGTTGCATTTTGGCGAGAGTACGCCAATAACAGCAAGTTGGCAACACAGCCAAGTGCCCGAACCGTCAACTGTCGCTCTCTCATTGGTAGTGGTTTGCCTCTCCTCTATACGATATCGTTGGGTTCTCCTATCTGGGAAACATAGCTGTTCCCGATAGGTCGAATTCCGCTGGCGTCGCCTCTGGCTGACGTCGGCCTAATGCCAGTAGCTACAACCAAAGCGTTCAACATATCCGGCTGTCTTCTAGAACTCTTCGCGCAACCAACCCACGGCCAACTGAGCCCAGAAGTCGTCCAGGGCTGCATCCATTGGCGAATTCAGTTCTTCAACGGAACTTAATGCGTTCCAATCGGCGGCGTCCGGACCATCTGTCGCTTGGACGCTGCAGCGAAGTAGCAGTAATGCCGCCGCGTCGGATTGTCCGTTGGACTCTTTGGACTGGGCGATTGCGGGGTCCCGGTCAGCATTCGCCTTCTGGCCCAGGGATGCAAATGCCGCCCCTAGAGTGTCGTGGTTGCCTTCGGGTGCAAGGGACTCCTCGCTTGCACCTGCCATCAGGGGGCTGGACGCGCTGGATACCAAAGCTGCGGGGGAAGGTGTGGTGGCGCCGAAGTTCGATTTCCAGACGTCGTAATCCGCAGCATCGACCGTGCCGCTGTGGTCTCCGTCGGCGGCAAGGTTCTGGGTACTGCCAAGTGAGTTACGCCAGACTGTGTAATCGGATATGCCAACAGCGCCATCGCCGTTGTAATCGCCTTGCAACTCCCCGCCAAAGTAAATCGAAGGCTGCGGCGGTGTGTCCATGCCCTGGCCGATCCAATAGCTCGGGTGGGGCGGCTGGTTATAACCGGAGTTTTGCCAGGCGACTGCAACACGATACTGCGTGTCGTGCATCAGCGTGGTGAGCCTCGACGACGCAGGGATCGAGGTGGTCCAAATCTCGAGCGCGGTGTTGTCACTCCGTCGCCAAATCACTTCCTCTCGCCAATCGCCGAACACATCTGCAGTCAGGCTGGGAGTACTCTTGGAACCGTTGTTCGAAGACAGCCCCGACGTGCTATTAATTCCGCTACTACCGAACGAAACAAGGTTGGATCTTCCCGGATTGTTCCACTCCGAAATGGTAGTGCCATCCAAAAGCTCTCGCGAAAGATCGGCGTCCCACCAGATGCCGAAGTTGTACATCATGTTGCTGGGGGTGGCATACAAAGGCTGGCCCGACACGTTGTAAATCATCCGGGTGCCCTGGTTGGTAGTCGCCCAGAATTCGTATCCTTCATGGTTGGGATCAATGTCCATCGCCACGCCGCGTCCAACGTCGTTGTTGGAGGGAATCTGCGTTAACAACTCACCGGTTTGTGCATCACGATACTCGCCGCCAGCGTCACGTCCGTTGCTCTCATAGGCCCCCTGGCTTTCATGAGGCATGAAGATTTCCAGACCCGGGTTGTTGGGGTCCATGTCGGACAAGTGCAACGCGTCGCCGTGCCCGAGGCCTGTGTTGTAGAGCAGCGTGCCATCGTCGTCCAAAGCAGCCGCGCCGGTGATCACCTCGTCCTTGCCGTCGCCGTCGACGTCCCCCACCGTGATGCTATGGGCTGTCTGCCCCACGTAGCCGAGATTCTCCCCGTTGGTCGCGGCTTCAAAAATCCACCGCGACGACAACTGGCCGTCGCGATAGTCAAATGCGGCAACTTCGTTTCGGGCATTGAACCCGCCGGAGGGTCCGGCGTAGCCGCGAGCCCACACCATGCTGGGACGATTGCCATCCAGGTAGGCAGGCGCGACCAGGAGTCGATCCTTGCGGTTGCCCCAGCTATCGCCCCATGAAGAGACCGATTCCAGAGCCGGTTCGAAGGCCACCGTATCGAGTTCGGCTCCGGTCAGGCCATCGAACACCGTAAGGTATTCTGGGGCGTCGATCACGCGGCCCCAGCGGCCATCTCCTGATCCGGTATAACCATCTCGGTAATCGTCATCGGCGTTGTCGCCGGGAAGAAGTACAAATTGGCCGTCGCCGGCAATGGTTCCCGGTGCGGTCATCATGGCCACTTCCGAGCGGCCGTCCCCATCGAAATCGTACACCACAAACGGCGTGGTATGCGCGCCGGCGCGAATGTTCCTACCAAGATCGATCCTCCACAGCAGGCCATCCTCCAGGTCGTAGGCATCCAACAGCACGTTGCCAGTCAGCCCTTCCCGAGACGGGTCCTGAGAGTAGCTAGGTTCCCACTTGACGATCACCTCGTAATCGCCGTCGCCGTCCAGATCCCCAACACTTGCATCGTTTGCGCTGTACGACTGAAAAGGCTGATGCGGCGAGTCGTCTTGGTTTGGAGGTGGTGTTTCGGTTCCGGCTGGCAAAACAATCACAGCGTCGTCGGGCACCTGTAGCGGAACGTCGACATGCTGCTGCACCGGCGAGGAGGCAGCCAGCGTGTACGACTTGCTGGGCTCCTGCTCGATGCCATTGATCACAGCCCGAACATGGTATGTGTGCTCTCCACTCGTGTTCGCCGAATTATCAACGTAGTCGGTCGTCTCGGTGAGCGGCGAATCATTGAGTTTCGCAGCCACTCCGCCATCCGTCGATCGATAGATGTTAAAGGCAACGTCTGCTGGGTCGCTGCCCAGCATTCTCCATCCAATGTAGGCGGTCGACGCGGTGGGATGCACTGCCACCACACCACGATCGAGTTTCTCAACT
The DNA here is from genome assembly GCF_965227375.1 of Aeoliella sp. Taxonomy (NCBI): domain Bacteria; kingdom Pseudomonadati; phylum Planctomycetota; class Planctomycetia; order Pirellulales; family Lacipirellulaceae; genus Aeoliella; species Aeoliella sp. The sequence continues at coordinate 3,472,867 of NZ_CBDDFX010000002.1, read as the reverse complement.
TGTCGGGGCAGCACGATGGGATCGTCCGGGTACGCATCGCTGATTGTCTCGCCATCGTCGAACTCGAGGACGGGCCACAGCGCTGAAGTGGCTGCTTCGCGCGAATGGTAACCCCAGCCACGGAAATTACCTGCGTCGATGTAATGAACAAATGTGACCAGTCCATTGTCCGCTTGTCGCGACTCGAGAAACGTCATCAGGTCTGGCCCGGTGAGTTCCTGCGCAACATCGTTGGCATTGAATACGGTTTCCGAGACGTTGGCCCCGCTTTCTTCATCCAGATTAAACAGCACAGATGTATCGAGCCCGTCGCCCGACACATTCGTGTACTCCGCGCCTACATTTCCTTCGGCGAGGGTGGCCTCGCCCCAATTTTGCGGTGTATTGCCAATCAGTGATAGTAAGCCGTAGACGTCGAACCGGGGCTCGACAATAGTATCGTTGCGGGTACCGGCGGTCTTGTAGAGCTTGAGAGTTGCCGACTCCATTGCGCCGAGGTCGACACCCGAGATGTCAAACCGGACATACACGGTCGAGTCGCCATTGCCGTTCGTGTCCAGCGCATCGAGCACCATCGCCGAACCAGCTCCGACACCGGCTTGCGTGTAGGTATCAGCCTCAGCTACCACGGTGGTGATTGCCAATAGCCGCCGTGGCTCAAGCGGTTCGATACTCAGCCGACGGGAATGCGCCCGCAAAGAACGACCAGGCGAGAAGCGTTGCATTGGGGTTCAAATCAGCTAAGTAAAAGCGAGAAGGGAAATCTATATTGGGAACGTGATGCAGAGCCCACGTCGTATTGCGGCATTGCGCAGACCGGTAATCCGCTAGCGAGGTAGGTAGAACGCCTGCGAATAGCCATCGGGAGACAATACAATCGCGATTGTAGCTGAATTATACGGATATTGTGCGACCTCTTGGACGCAAAGCCAAATCCGTTTATCGCAATCCGAGAGTAATCGAATTGTGGGTGTTCAACGGCTGTGATAGTTTGATTGGAGACTAGCTTCTCATGACGCGGATCAACTTTTCATTCCACCTCGACTTGCCAGCAGGCACATGCAAGCGTGCCTTGGAAATATTCGGGTAGTCAAAACCACGAATCTGGCGACGGCCAGGTTCTTGTCACAAACTATTCTTCATCGATGCATGGGAGGACCACATGCCTCGCCGTATCTGCGTTGGTCAACATACCAATCAAACTTCTTCCCGTATCGGGTTCACGCTGGTTGAACTACTGGTTGTCATTGCCATCATTGGCATTCTGGTTGCGCTACTTCTCCCTGCCGTGCAGGCTGCGCGAGAGTCGGCTCGCAAGATCGACTGTACTAACCGCATGCGACAGCTACTGCTCGCAGCTCATAATTTTCATGACACGATGGGAAAACTGCCCCCGCATGGCAACTTTCCGACCGCACTTAGCAGCCAGGCACGGTTGCTGCCGTTTATGGAAAAGCAGAACCTGATGTCTCTGGTCAACCAGGAGGAGCATTGGCGGCACCCATCCAACTCGGTAGCCCTCCGCACGACACTAGATTTCCTTCGCTGCCCCAGCGGAGCGCAGGAACAGTGGACTAGTTTCCGCTTCCGGGAAGGCGAACAGCATGAGTCGAGTTCGCTGCCAAGTCACTACATGGGCAACTGCGGGGCGCGTCCACGCGACTGCGGCGGTAGCTCTGGCGGAGGTCGGAACGGCGGCGGAGGAGGAGGTATTGCCAACCTGCCCTGGCCTCTGAGTTCCTATACACAAACAGTCGATCCATGCCCTAACGGTGGCTTTACTGCTAGCTCTGGCGGGATCGCAACAAATGGGACCATCCTCCCCGTTACCTCAAGGGTGAAGAACGTGAAGTTCTCCAAGATAGTCGACGGCACCAGCAAAACGATTATGTATGGAGAGCTGTCTTGGGACGTCGACTTTGTGGGGCGAGATGACAGTGGCCCACTACCGTTTGGGCCATGGATTGTCGGCAGCACCAGTCTAGGCAGCGACATCAATCAACAGGCGGGTTACGTTCAGAATGCCAAGAACATTCGGTACGGCATCAATGAAAAACCCCTTGTTGATGTGGATACGGGACAGGCAACTTCGCACCTGACCGATGTCAGCCTGGGTAGCAACCATCCCGGTGGCACTCATGTTGGGATGTGCGACGGATCGGCGCATTTCATTCAGGAAGATGTCGACGTGGAACAGGTGCTCTACCGCATGGCGAGTCGAGCATCCGAAGACCTTTACGAAGCGCCGTTCTAGTAGTTCCCTATCCACGTCTCTGACAACGCTAGAGCGCTTTCAGAATTAGCGGCCCACGTACTCGTGGGCCAGCTGCGACAGTTCTGCAACAACTTCGGCGTTTTCTGGCGTATTCGCCAAGTTGTGAAGTTCGTGCGGATCGTTGCTTGGGTCCGTGAGCATTTGGCCTGCACCGCGCCCAAAGAACTCGGCAAAGTGCCATTGTTCGGTGCGGACCGAAACGCCGCTGGCGGTTTTGCCGTCCTCACTCCAGATCGTGTAGGCCGGGTGATTCCACTTTCTGGATGGATCGGCAAGCAGCGGTGCCAGCGTGCGCCCTTCCACACGGTCGGTGGCTGGCAAGCCACATACGTCGACCAATGTTGGATAGATGTCGAGCGACTCGACAACCCGAGGACACGATTGGCCGTTGCCACGCACTCGCGGGTCGAAAATCACAAGCGGCACCCGAGTTCCCTGCTCCCACAACGAGCCGGCCTTTGACCATTTGCCTTTCTCTCCAAGTTGATAACCGTGATCGCCCCAAAACACGACTATGGTTCGCTGCTTCAGACCCAACTCTTCAAGTGCCTTGAGCACCCGTCCCGCGTTCCAATCCATCCAGGCGGTGGAAGCTAGATAGGCGCGAATCATCTCACGAGCCGCATCTGGCGTGGCGTCGCGGCCAATGAACAAGTCGGCGTTCTTGGGACGAATTGCGCCTGCGGGAAAACCATCGGGAACTGTGGGGCGCGGGGCAAAGTCTATGGGCAGGGGAATCGCGTCGAGTTCAAACAGTTCGAAGAAACGCTGGGGCGCTACCAGAGGGCTGTGGGGATTGCTGAACCCACACCCGAGGAAAAAGGGCTTGTCCTTGTTCTGCTTCAAGAGTTCGATCGCTCGAGTCGCGACACGATAGTCTCCATCATTCTCACCATCGCCTTCCAGGACGATCCAGCGATCACTTCGTTCGGCCTTGGTTAGCGCTCGACCGCCTGAGCCGCTTGCTATGCCATCCCTGCGGTCTCGCTGCGGGACTTCCGCGGTTGCACCCTCACCAAAGTACCGCTCCCGCCCGCCGTCGGTCCATGCGTTGGCATCGTCGATTCCGCCGTGGAAGATCTTACCCGCCCTGAGAGTCACATATCCATGGTCGCGGAAGTAGCGAGGAAGACTCACTGCCTTTGGATACATTGCACCAAACCAGTGGCGGTTGCCTAACACGCCTGTGGTGAGAGGCCGCAGGCCGGTCAGCACAGACGTCCGCGATGGATTGCACAACGGAAATTGACAATAGGCGCGCTCGAACAACACGCCATCGGTGGCGAGAGCATCCAAGTTTGGCGTATGGGCCAGCTTGCTCCCATAGCAACCCATCTCCGTGCGAAGGTCATCGGAGATGATGAACAGCACGTTCATCCTCTCGTTGGCCGCCAAACTGCCTGGGATCGAAAGCAGCAAAGCGGCTAGAAGCCAACGGCTCAAAGTGCAGTACACGTTCCGGTCCCTTCACTATGGCTCGGCACGGAGGGTCACAACGACAGATTCGGATCCACCGGCGAGGTCGTCACATCGAGCGGTCACACGAATCTCCCCCGACTCGCCAGTTGCTCGAACAAACGCCACACACTCGCCCTGGTAGGCACGGCGGCGCGACGCCTGGAATGGCTCGTGACTAACGATCGAGCCGTTGTCGACGGCAACAATCTCACCGGGGCCCTCGACTTCGAATTCGATTTCATGGTTGCTCGATGGCACTTGCGTTGCGTTACCGTCGACTACCGCGACTCGGATAGTGGCCACGTCATCCCAGTCCGAAGTGAGCTTGCTTCGATTGCACTTCGCCTGCAGCGATGCGGCTTCTCCCGCTGACCGTAGCACATGCCGAGCAACTTCCGCTCCATCGTTGGTGCCGATAGCCACCAGTGTCCCTCGCTCAAAGGGCACTTTCCACACTCGCGGTCTGGCGTCGGCAGGTAACGACTTTGCACCCAGTGCGCGGCCGTTCAACTCAAGTTGTACACTTTCGCAATTACTATACACCTCCACGGTCTCCGTAGGATTCTGATGGTTCAGCAGATATGGTGACCAGTCGTCGAATAGCACCCGCCGGCGTCTCCACTCCACGACCTCATAGCCGGGGTCGGTGGGGGTTGCCTCGGTGGGTGCGACTCGCCGAAATGCGCGTACCATCGGTTCGTCGCTCCACCAGCTTTGCCGCTCATAGGCCCGAGGATATTGCCTGCCGGTGCGGTCGAGTAGACCGCTATTGAATGTCGTGATGGGCCAGCGACGAGATTCACCCAGGTAGTCGATGCCGACCCACAAGAACTGCCCAGCATGGGGTGGACTGTCGCGGCAAGCCAACCACGTGCTCCGTTCGTGCGATTGTTCCGTGCCGATGATCTTCCGCCCGGGTTTGTCACGCCATGCGGCGAGCAACTCGGCATCGCGGTAGTTCGTACCGACGACGTCCAGTAAGTCAGCCAAACCATTGTCGTAGTCATGAGTAGTATTAGGGCGGAATAGTCCTTGCGTCACCGGCCGGGTTGGGTCAGAGTTGTGGCAAACGTCAACAAGGCCGCCCAGGATTCGCTTCGCTTGTTCCGGTCGGTGGGTATCGCGTATCTCGTTGCCCACACTGTACAAGACGATCGATGGGTGATTGCGAACTCTGCAAATGGTCTCTTCTAGGTCGCGTTGCCACCAGTCCTCGAAGAATTTGTGGTAATCGTGAGTGCGTTTGCCGACCTTCCAGCAGTCGAAGAACTCGCACATCACCACGAAGCCGAGTTCGTCGCAAAGGTCGAGAAACTCTGGCGACGGAGGATTGTGCGCTGTCCGGATAGCGTTAACTCCCAGAGCCTTTAACCCCTCTAGGCGATCTCGCCAAATACTCTGGGGCACGGCGGCTCCGAACGCCCCGCCGTCGTGGTGGAGGCAAACACCTTTGATCTTTGTGTTCTGGCCATTTAGCCAAAAACCGGTCTCGGCACGAAACTCGGCCTGGCGAATGCCGAAGGGAGTTTCACACTGATCAACCACTTGCCCGCCAGTATGCAGCTGAATCTCAGCCGTATAGATGCGCGAGTCATGTAGGTTCCACAACTGCGGCTTGGCGACTTCGAAATCAATCGCGAGGGCCTTCGTCTTTCCAGCGTCAAAGTCGTGCTCGCTGCTTTGCGTTGCGACGACCGTTCCAGAGCTGTCCAGCAGGCGACTTAGCACAACGGCGCGTTGCGGAGTTTCGCCCAAGTTGACGACCTCGAACGTAGCGCGAACCTTGGCTTGCTCGGGCGCAACGCTCGGGGTAGTGACGAATACGCTTCGGTCTTCGATATGCAACGGATCGACGATCATCAGTCGCACTTTGCGATAGATTCCGCTGCCGGTGTACCACCGCGAGGCCACCTGTTCCTTCGTATCGGAACGTACGGCAAGCACGTTTCCAGCCGCATCTCCACGAGCCAGGTGGTCTGTTATCTCATACCGAAATGGCACGTATCCATTTGGCCTATGCCCCAAGTGCTGTCCATTGACCCATACGTCGCTGTTGGCCATCACACCGTCAAACTCAACAAACACACGCTTGCCGATGAGATCAACACTGTCAGGCAACGCTCGTCGATACCAGGCAACACCTGTCGGCAGAAATCCACCCTCGCCTGATGCCGGGTGAGATTCGTCAAACGGACCTGCAATGCTCCAATCGTGGGGCACCGTGATTGGGAGCCAATCGGTGTCGTCGTAAGCTGTTTGCCAGGCGTCTGTGGCAGGCCCACGATGGAACTTCCACTCCGCAAGCATCTCGACAACGAGCCGACCGCCGCTACCCGCACGAGGCTCCAATTCGGCCGAGGCCGCGACCGCTGGGAGCCAAGCAAGTAACGTCGTGACAATGAATAGAAACTGGCCTGTTCTCATTCGAAATTTCATGGAAGGTGCTTTACCCTACTCGATGCCATTGCCAGGCATGCGATTGCTGCAAGCCAGGTGGGTTCATTCGACCGCAAGCGGCTTGCCGTTGACCAGCACGTCTTGCACCAAGAGTCCTTCGATCTTGCCGCGCACCAACTTCGATTTTTCAGCCGTTATCTCGATATCGTCAAGCAATACGTTACGGATGACGTCGCCCGGATTGCCACGCAACTCACCGATGGTACGCAGGTTCCCCTGGATGCCTCGCACTACGACGTTTTGCACCGTTGAAACCGGTGGCTCGTGATCACCAAGGTCAAAGAACTGGGTCCACGGTTTGACATCAAACAATGCCTGAGCTCCGTCAAGTTGCAGATCCTCGAATACGAAGTTCTCATAGAGTTGAGGCGTGTCCGGACGCAGCTTCAGTCGCACCACCGGGATGCCGGCGCCGACCTTGGAGTTCCTGACGGTCACGTTTCGCACGATGGTTGCCTCGCTGCCACAGGTCAACACGCCGTGGCCGCTTTGGAAGTCGCAATCGGTCACCACGATATTCTGCACCGGTGGACTCGTCTCGTCCTCCATAGCGAGGGGCCCTTTCGTACCCTTGAGTGCAATACAGTCGTCGCCCACCGAGATAGTGCAACGGTGGATTGTTACGCCCTGACAGCTATCGACGTCGATCCCGTCTGAACTGGGGGCGCGATCGATCGACATCTCGTCCCATGGTTGTGCTACGTCGATGATCTTGGGCCGGTCGCCGTGTGGTGCGGTAATAGTCACACCATCGACCAGCACGTTCTTGCAGCGATAGAGGTGCAAGTTCCAGAATCCCGAATTCCGGAAACGAATGCCGCTGATCAATACATCTTGCGCACCATCGATAAACATCAATCGGGGGCGCTCGACTTCAAGATTGGTGCATTTTGGGTTCTCTTGGCGTCTCTTCCAAAAGGCGGCCCAGAATGGCTTGCCGTTGCCATCCAACGTGCCACTCCCAGTAATGCGAACCTGGTCAACTCCCTCGGCATTGATCAACGCCGGCCGCCACGGTTCGAAGTGGCCTTCAATGCGTGTCATCTTTTTCGGATAGTCGTCCAGTTCGGTCGACCCAAGCAGAACAGCGCCATCGGTTAAATGCAGCTCGACGCTTTGCTTGAGGAAGAGCGCCCCCGTCATGTACGTTCCCTCAGGGACAACAAGTCGACCTCCCCCTTCTGCTGCGACCGAGTCGATGGCGCGTTGAATGGCGCTGGTGTGGATCTCGCCGTCGGATCGCGCCCCAAACTCGACGATGGACCACTCCGCCGCGATCGCGGGACTCGCAACAGCCAACAGCACACAGCAGACAGATCGCATCGTTCGCATAAGAGCACTTCCCTGGTCAACTATAAAAGAAGGCACGACGTGATTACGTCGTGCCTTCACAGTAATCTACAATGTAATTCACCTAGCGACGGCGTACAATCATACCAACCGCACCAATTCCGAGCAGAACCAACGCATAGCTGGAAGGCTCAGGAATGAAGTTAGGAGGCACTATACCGAGCATTGGCGCTTGGTAAGCCCCGCTCTCCTTGGTGCGGATGTTGCCGGTATGGCTGGTGTGGGTGATGTCGTGGTGAATCAGGAACGACACAATCCCGTTTGTATCTGCAGCAAGGAAGTCGCCCAACGGCAAGTCCGTGGGATTGGACACGAACGGCTTGTATCCAGGGGTTGGGTCCGTATCCTCCACAGGCATCAAGCCTAGGGGATACGCAGCCGGCACCGGCGGATTTCCAGGCGGCAAGAACATCTGGCTGAAGTTCTGGAAGTCGAAGCCAGCCAAGTCATAAGCGGGACCTCCGTCGCCGGGCTGTAATATACCAGGCGCGTTGGCGTAACTTGTAGTAGCCTCGTCCCAGTTATCCAGCGCGCCATCGGCGATGCCATAAACGCGCAGGTCACGTCCACGGTTGGAATAGCCATCCAACCGCAGGATGGCGTCGTTGTAAGCAGCTGGATCAAGATCCGAGATGTCGAATCGCAGCAGCAGCATCTTCTGACGCACGTCATCGTACCGCCGGAAGTCAGCGGTTTCCCCTGCTCCGAATACGGTTGCACTGGTACCACCATTTTGACCGTCATTCTGCAGGCTAGTGTCGGCACCATTGCCATCTGCAGTGCTGACGTACATGACGGCAGCCATGCTGGAACTCGAGGCCATTATGGCCCCGCATATGCCGAGCGCGAGGGCCCGACCAAACACATTCTTCAACATGAGAACTACTTCCTTTCTTCTACAAGAAGCAAAACACGAAGAGATGACTAGCTACATGACAAGACGCCGACGAGCGACCAGAACTCCCGCGCTCAGCAGCACTCCCACAATGGTCAACGTCGAGGGCTCAGGCACTGCTACCGACCCGAATTGGATGGCTGCGGCGGCGTTACCAAAGTTGTCCTTCCAGAGGTTGTAGTCGGCTTCATCGACTATTCCAGCACTACCGCCGGTTTCGTCGCCGTTTCCATTGAGGTCGAACGTACCGCCGAGGTTGTTGCGCCAGAGGGTGTAGTCTCCGATATTCACCACCCCATCATCGTTGAAGTCGCCTGGCAACCCCAACGAGGGTCCCATGGCCAACACGTTCAAACCACCGGAGCCGGTAATCAACCCGCCCGAGTTGCCCGAGTTGTAAATACCTGGGGCCTGTGGGACGCCGCCCAAATAAAGGAAATTGACGGTATCGTTACCACTGAAATCGAGGTCAAACATGGCTCCACTGCTGATGAAAACGGTGGAATCGTCGCCTAGGTTCAGGTTGTCGGCACTGGTAATGCTCAGAACACCGTCTTCTACTCTAGTGTCGCCGGTGTAAGTTAGATCGCCGGTGAGTGAGAGTGATCCGGCGCCAACCTTGGTGATGCTGGTGGTACTTGGCATACCTCCGTCTGCCACGTTGCCGGCAAAGGCGGTCGAAGTGCCGAGCGCACCAATCTCCCAAATCTTGTTCTGCGGAGTGCCGCCTCCCGCAAACCCGGCTAACGTCGATCCTGCATCGCCCGAGAGTGCGCCGATAGGAATGGTGCTCACGTTGTTGGTACGCTGACTGAGTGTGACCCCAGCCGCCAAATGCAGCGTGCCGTTAGGGATTCCTGAATTGGTGTCGCCGGCGAACCTGACTCCCATAAGGGTGGTATTGACACCGTCGGGCTCGAGCGTCAACGATCCACTAAAGGACGAGTTGTCGGCCGATAGGTCTACCAGACGACCCGCATCCACATCGGGCGGCACTTCTGTCGTGATGGTCAGGTCGCCGCTTCCCGCCAATGAAGGAAGCGTCACTGGATTGTTCGCCGGAGCCCCAGTTGATCCGTTGGCCACCACCGTGTTGAATGTCGATGCGTTAACGACCAATGACGAGTTGGTGATCCCAGCCGACACATCGTTGGCCACTCTTAGGGTACTACCGGACATTGTGAGCACACCGGTGCCCAGCGCCCCCGTGTTAGCGCCGATGTCGACGGTTCCACTTTCGATCGTCGTAGCCCCGCTGTACGTATTATTACGTGTAATGGTTAGCGTGCTCGTGCCACGTTTGGTCAGCGTGGCAAACCCGACGATACCGCCAGGACCTCCAAACGTGTAATCGTTGGTCGAGTCGACTGTGATTGAGGTTGGCTGGACATCTTGGGCTAAGTTGACGTTGTAGTTGGCCACCGCTGTGCCTCCGTCAAACGTGTCGGCGAAGGTGACATTGTCACCGTCGAAGAACACATCAGCGCCGGTGCCCGGGTTGTGGAAATTCGCCGTGCTTTGGATATCCCAATCGCCGGTCCCTGCGTCGCCCCTCCATTCCAGGTCCGCCCCGCCGGTAACTGGCACCGCATCGAACACTAAATCGTTGCCCGAGACCGTTACGGTCGGGCCCGCACCACGTCCGGGCCATGCGACGGACCAACCACCGGGGCTGCCCGTAATACCGCCAACCGTAGTTGCCACGGTATACGTCCCGGTGGTTGGCACGGCGCCAAGGAAGTTGGGAGTAATAACTCCTCCCGTACCTAGATTGAGTTGGCCACCAATCTCCAGCATGTCATGGGGATCGCTGGGAGTCGTTCCCATGTCGTAGAGGATTTCGCCGCCGTTCACGACCAGGTCATTGGCGAAATTCAACGTACCAGCGGTGCGCACTAGGTCGGCTGAGGTCCCTGCGTTGTCATCACCGGGAGCAATCCTACCTTCGTCGTGGTTGTAGTTTCCAGCGATTGTCCCGCTGCCAATTACCTGCTGCAGTTCAGCTGTGGAGTAGGTGCCCGTCGCACCAGAGACATCTAAAGTGGCGCCCGACTGGATATCGACGGTCGACCATAGCAGACCAAGGTTGCTAGCCGTGCCGGTGTCGTCGAGACCAGCGGGCAAGGATGTTGTGCCAGTCACCGCAAGTGTGCCCGCTGCGATGGTGGTGATGCCCCCTCGACGGGCAGGATCACCAGCCTGACCTCCCTCAGCGGTGTTGACTGGGGAGTAGGTCAGTGCACCGGATAGTGTCAATGTTCCGGCGCCCTCTTTGATCAAATCAAGGCCACCACTATCGGACGTGATTGCACCCGCATGATCCGAATCTTGATCGTTTCCGCCAATGAAATAGCGGGCTACTCCACCCGGGATAACTCCGCCAGCAATCTCTGTGCTGGATGTCCCGTGCAACTCGGCAATGGCAATGTTGTTGCCAAAAGAGTTGGATCGAGTGACGAGGCGGACATTATCAAGATTGACTACCGTTTCGGCAAAACTAGCGTTCCCAAAATCTCCGCCGTTAGGGCGAAGGCGAAAGTTGTCGAGCGGATTCGTGCCACCCATGGTATCGACCGTACCTGAAACATTGAGTGTATGAATGCCGGCCCAATCGCCGTGTGCCGAAAACTGCTCGCTAGTAGCAGAGTCTCTGTTCATCACCACCACGTTCACTACGGATGGGTTGGCTGCGTCGCCCTCGGCAGTGACATTTGCAACAAAGGAGCCGTTGTCACCTATCAGAGTGGCGGTCGCATTGGCCGGCATGGTGATGTTGGAAGCATTGTTGGTATCGAGTTCTAGCGTCCCTCCGTCCAGAATTCGGAACTCGTCAATCGACTGATCCTCTGGCTGGGCATCGAAAGCATCGTAGTAGGTAAATGTGGAGGCCAGTCGCAGCCTGCCTTCAGCAATCGTAACGGTTCCGTTCAAACGGTTCCCTTCGAAGGCGTCGGGCGCCGAAGTGGCCGCCAAGGTCAATATTCCATCGCCGAACTTGGTGAAACCGTTGGAGCCAGCAATGTAGGCGTTCATCAATACGTCGTCGATGATTCCAGCGGGAACCTGAGTAACTCCGCTGGGAAAGGTCAGCGTTGTGGGATCGACCGAGCCGAGTTCGTGCACGGTGATCGATGGCGCGCTACCCGCTAGGGTCAACACTTCGCCAAATGCGGGAGCGTTCAGATTGTAGACTTCGAACCCACCAGGCGTGGCCGTATTCGTGTCGCCAAAGATCATGTGCCCAATGGTGCGGGAGGGCGAGATATCGATGCCATTGCGAGGGAAGCCGGTGCCATCTCCAGCGGGAGCTACATTATCCAAAGTGGTCTGCGCGTCGATGTCTAGCGTGCTGAAGTCGGCTGTGTTATCGGCACCGTTGGCGATAGTACCGCTCGCCCAGTTTCCACCAGCCGTCCACGAACCGTCAAAAGGATCAATCCAAGTGCCGTTCTGGCCAAATGACACCTGGCACAATGCCAATGCCGAGACCGCCGCAAATCCGCCTAGAAGCCGCCGCAAAAGAACCATCATACTGTCCATCTGTGATGAGTGCTCCTGAGTTCGCTCACCAATTCGGCGCAGGCATGCTGCCCACGTTGCTGGTCATCAAACCACCGAAACCAGAGACTCTGTATCGGTGGATAACGACACAGCGGGATTGGATGAGATATGGGAAGTTTTGAAAAGTTGCGCAGTTGTCAAAATACAGCTCAGGCCTGGAAATGCAAGTAATTCGGGCTTGATTGCAAGCAGACTGCCCCGGTTTGCAACATGGGCAACTATCCATCGCGGGGTAAGCCGCATCTGCAGCGCACACTCACCAGCAATGGTGAACTCCACAAGATATTGGGATTGGTTCGGATCGACCGAGGCGAATAGGAGATAGATTTGGATGGCTTCTCGACCGTACAACTTCTTGAAGCGGAACCGACGGTCTTGAATTAAACACGACGCTGACACCGTCAACCAACGCGCATCACAGAGCGCATGAAACCGGTTGGTGAAAGGGACTGATCCCTGGCTACTTGCTGCGAAGAGTTCGTCCAGTAGACACCGCTTTAGAACCTCTTGCGTCGACTACAGCTAAACCAGTTGGGTCGATGGCTCCAGTACCGTCGAACTCCGTACAACTCAACTTGATATAGAATTCCATCAGGCAAGATTCCGAAGCATGGTATGCATCAATTCCCTGGCACTGCCAGAAACTTAACCGAGTCTGCGACTACGGGGTCGTCGGCAGTGCTGAAGTACCCGGGCAGCGCCAGCCGAACACTAGAGTTGGCATCAAGCCGGTACCGGCCGTGGTAATGCCAACCCGCTGACTCGTTCTGGTCCAGATACTTCGTAGAGTAGCCGCCCGTGTGCCGGACGATCCATCGGGCGTTCGTCGCCTTGTTTTTGAAATGCCCCCAATGGATGTAAATGTCATACTCTCCTTCGATCGAGGGTTCGTAGATGGCAGCTTTGAAATTGCTAAACCCGCGGGGGACCGTGGCGACGTGCAGGTCATCGCCAATCGAGCCTGGCTTGTTGTCTTTGAACTCAAACCCAATGCCCCGGAACTGTGCGGAGGTGTTGTCGATAAACAGCTGCTCTGGGCTATTCGCGGCTGGGAGTTTCGGAGGGAGTAGCGTATCCGGTTTAGGCTTCGAGCCATCGGTATAGAAACTCACATCAGTCACATATTCATTTACCGTCAGGTCGTCGATCGAATCGATGGAACTAGACCCAATCTTACAATTGTAGAAGCGAACATCATTAAACGTATGGTCTGGGTCGTGCCCAATCAGACGGATCCCCCCGCCGGTCGACGTGAGGTTCACGAAGTAGAGCCCGTCGAAATGCCCGCGCTCGTCGCGGTAACCGGTGTTGCAGCTGTAGCGGGTCTTGTCAATAAACATGTTAACGGTCCAACCTTTGGCCTGCTCGTCGTGAACATCGATGAAGCGAAGGTTGCGGACGGTCGCCCAGTCGGAATGGTCTGAGATGATCGCGGCACCGGTGTGGCCAATGCAGTCGATCCCGCGGAAAGTCCAGTTTAGCACCTGTGACGTCTCGAAGGATGCACCAATGCGTATGCAGTTGCCCGACCCGGTCTGCCACAGTACGCAGTCCTCGAACAGGAAGTGGTCGCCGACCGGTTCGCCGTTGCCCGCAGCGTTAAGAGCGTGTGGGCAGATGCAGTCGTCGTCGGTGATGAAGAAGGAGTTGCGGACAGTAAGCTCCGTACAACCGTCAGCCATAATTCCGCCGTTGTTGCGGTGATTGCTGAAGATAAAGAAGTTGTTGATCTGGACATTCTGGCAGAGCAAAAACTCGGTTACCCACCAGTATGCCTCACGGATGCGGACGCCGTCGATCTTGATGTTGCTCGAGCGGTCGAAGACCAGCGTGAAGATGCGATCTTCCCAGGTTGTGTGCTTCGAACCGTCCAGCACACCTCGGCCAAGAATCCTTACATTGTGGACTTCCTCGCCCTCAATCGTTCCGAAGAGGCGAGCGCCGCCGGCGATGTAGACGGTCTCGTTGCTCTTGACCTTGAGCCGCCCGACATCGTGCGTACCCGGGCCGAAATAGTGCACATTCGGGTCGTCTGGGTTGGGCACCTCCTTTTCCAAAGGTGTTGCTACCAGCAGCAGGTCGCCAACCCCTTCCACTCGCACAACGAAATGCCCCGGACCACTAATCTGAAACAGAAGCGTCTTGCCTTCTTTCTTTGGTTCAATGCGGTGCCGGCTGGGCATTATCTTGACGTCGGAAGAATCCTCCGACACCTCGACTTCAACATCGGCCTCGCCTTCGATATCGAAGTAAGCGATCGCAAGTCGCTTGTTTCGCGACACCTCCTCCCCAACGAAGACCTTCTCGCCATTGACCTTTAGAGCAAAACGAGCGTCGGCCATAACCCCAGGCGTGGCCGGGATTGGCACAATGGTGCCCGCAACGGACGTATCGGTATGCTGCCCCGAGGCAGCTTCCCGTTTCTCTGGTGCACAATATGCTGAGATACCCACGTTGTGGCTGGAACCATTGGCCTCCGTCGAGCTCTTGAAAGTGACTGGCCCGACGAATTCATTCGTCTCGATATCGTCAAGCGAATCGATGGGTTCACCACCACGAATACAATCCGCAATGAACACATTGTCGATTCGGTGTGCGGCGCTATGTCCATTGAGCGTGAAACGGGTGTCCGCCGGCATTGTCACATCGATGAAGTGCAAACCGTCGTAATGCCCGCGAGCGTCGCGGAAGCCGGTCATATTGCTGTATCGCGTCTTAGCGATGTACATCGTGATGGCCTGCCGGCCCTTTTGCCCAGCAGACTCGATGTGGAAATTCTCGAAGCGGATGTTTTGACACTTCGCCCAGTCGGAATGGTCGCTGTAGATTGCTGCCCCGGCGTGTTCGAGCACATCAATGTTGCGGAAAGTTATATCCCGGAAGAGCCCGGTCTCCATCGAGGCACCAACCCGCAAGCCGTTCCCCGCAGCGGTATTCCAGATCACGCAGTCTTCTGCCAGGCAGTTCGTTGTCGGGGGTTCGCCGTTTGCTTTGGCATCGAGTGCGTGCCAACCGAAGCCATCGTCCTCACAGCGGATGAAGCAGCCGCGGGCGACGAAGTTTGTAACTCCATCAATGTCAATGCCATCTGTGTTGACAGTCTTGCCGAAGAGATTCATGTTCGTCGCGGAGGCGTCGTCTGTCAGCAAGAACAAGGTCATCCACCAACTGCCCCCGCGAACACCAATGCCATCG
Source organism: Aeoliella sp. (assembly GCF_965227375.1). Lineage (NCBI taxonomy): Bacteria > Pseudomonadati > Planctomycetota > Planctomycetia > Pirellulales > Lacipirellulaceae > Aeoliella > Aeoliella sp. The sequence continues at coordinate 3,457,676 of NZ_CBDDFX010000002.1, read as the reverse complement.
ATATGCACGTCCTTGCAACGGTCGAAAAGAATGGCACCCGTCTTGTCTTCTCGCACTGAGTAGCCACGTGCATCAAGTGTGCCCCGTCCGCAGATGGTGACGTGTTCGGCATTTTGAACTTCGATGCGCCCTTTGACCAGTGCGCCGGGTGCGAGGTAGATAGTTTGGCCGGAGGTCGCCTTGATCGGGCCCGGCTCGCTTGTACCTGGTCCAAAGTACAAAACCCCCTCATCGTCTGGACTGGGCGCGCCCTGCTCCGGCGGAGTCGCGCACAAAGCGAGTGGTCGGAAGTTTTCACCCTTCTTCAGCTTGATCACAAGTTTAAGAGGTTTATCGAGCGTGAAGGTGATCGAATCGTCGATGCGACGCACTTCTATCTGGTGGCGTACGGGATGGATTGAGGCGAACTCGGCGCCACCATTGAGTTGCACCCGGACTGTGACCGGCCCATCCATCGTGAAGAATGCGGTGTGGAAATCGAAGTAGCTCTCGTCGTTGACCGACACTCGAGTTCCATCCACCCACACCTGATAAGTATCGCTGGCGGGGGCACCTGGAATGGCTGGGATGGGGATGACGCTGCCACCGTACAAGCGATTAGACAGTGCTAGTACAAAGAACAGGATAATTAGCCTCTTATTCTTCATCTAATTACACTTTCTCGGTCGCTATCCAATTACGAAAGGTACTGCTCGCTAAATACCAATCTAGCATTCATCCTCTTGGCCTGTAGAGCTAGAGCAAGGCTCGACGCAGCATCTAGCAAGCCAACAGGAGTAGCGTTCGTGCGCCAGCAGGACGGTTCAAAGGTATGTCTTAAACCAGCAACAGAAAACAATGAGCCCTCTATCACAAAAAGGCGTCGCGCTACCTAGGGAACGCGACGCCCCGTCGTGAAGAAACTATGATCACCTAGTTGCGACGGCGAAGCAGAACAATCACCCCACCAAGGCCGATCAGGGCCAGCGAGCCAGGCTCAGGGATCGAGGTGTAGTCGATGATTAGTTCCGGCTCAGCACCCACCGCGCTTAGGGACTCGAAGAAGAAGGCGTTGCGAGTTGAACTGTCTTCGACATTCAGCTTGCCGATCAAGTAGAGCGAACCACCGATGGCATCTTGCGTTGCACTCGCCAGAGGTGCACTCGACCATTCTAGCTCGTCACCAGGAGAGACTGTGGCGGCGTTGGCAGTCAGACTGGCTATGACACCGCCGAAATCACCACCGGGAGTGGTCCAATTATCAATGCCGTTCCGGCTTGTCCATGTGACATCATCGTTGGTGAACGAGGCGGAAAGTTCATGAAAATCAATCACTACGTCTGCATTCTGGCTACTTGTATCCGTTCTGTCTGCCGTTAGCCTGAGAGTGACGTTATTGATGGTTGCGCCAGCGAGTTCTGCTCCAGAGAGATCAAAAGCAAACGCACTTCGAAGAAAGTCATTCGCGTTTGTTGTATCGCCAATGATTACGAGTGGATTGCCGCCCTGAGGGCTCGTGGCAGATTCGCGAAGAATCGCATCGTCTGTAGGAGTCAGGACAAGGATGTCTGCCGATGCCAATCCGGCTGAGAAAATCGCCGTCAGCAAGATTGCTAGTGTCATACAACGGTTTCGAACTGTTCGACGCATCATTGTTGGTCTCCACAAAGAAGTAAAATGAGAGGAAACGAAAAGTGGCACAGTCAGTTTAATCCTGTCGTCAATGCACTCTCGCATTTGCGAGGACATAGGCTGTGTGTTGGCAATTCAAATCAAACCGTTAGCAACTCTCAAGCGACTGGCGTTAATCATGAGTACTCCCGCCGCAAGGAGTAGATAGCATGAAGTGGTCGGTTCAGGCACGGCAGCAGGTGCCTGGATTGCACTAAGCGCAGTCGAACCGAAGTTCGACTTCCAAAAAGTGTAATCGTCGGCATCGATCACGCCGGTGTTGAGTGGGTTGCGCGACCCGGCGGCAAAAGCCGATGATGCATCGCCGCCCAGGTTATTTCGCCACAGGGTGTAGTCGGCCAGGTTGACGACGCTGTCGCCGTTGTAGTCACCCGGCAAACCGGCAGGGATGGTTGCGAATAGCACTTCTCCTGGCGTGGCGATCGATTCGCCTTCCGCGCCATCGTTGATGAGGAAGCTGAAGGCTACATCGGAATCGCTGCTACCAATTCCGAGGTTGTAGAGTGACCCTAAGTCGAAGACTGCCCCAGCGGCGAGTGTTAACGCGCCGGACTCCTTCAATTCCGACAGTCGTCCCGTGGTGGGGTTGGACTCCAGCCAGTCGCCACCACCGGTATTCTGGTCGTCCAGGCTGTTCCAACTGGTCAGCAGCGCGTTGGCTTCCGAGGTAATGGTGTAGCCGTCGATGTCAACCGAGAACTGCGATTGGTTCACCAGACGAGCACGGCCATCCGACGGATCGATCTGGAGCACTAGGTTGTTGACTTGGCCTGTATACTCAACCAGTCCCTGAATCACATTGCCATCAGGTCCCGTGTACGAAAACTCTAAATCCCCATCAATTCCAAAGGCAATTGCACCCGAGTATCCGTTTGCCAATACCAATTCCGAGCCTACCGAAAGCTCGGTGAACGAAGACTCTTGCAGTTCGGACAAGCGATTGACCGATGGGTTCGCCTCGAGCCATCCTCCGGCAATTGTTTGATCTTGCAGGCTATTCCAATCGGTATTGAGTAGCCCAGCCTGTGATGAAATCGTGTATCCGTCGAAGCTCCAAGTATCCTCACCAAGATGGTTGGCAATTCGCAACTCCCCAGTTCCACGGTCAACAAAAAGCGTCAAAGGTGATTGGGCTAGCGATTGTACGATTGCGACCCGCAGAATCTTCTCGTCCACAGAAGGCAAATAAAGATAGTCTTTACCACCGACAGTGGTTCCGACCGGCCGCTGAACATTCACGCCCTCGGTGATTGCCACCGGGGTCGACCAAGTCGCCCCCAAGTCGGTTGAAGTCTTTAGGAAAATATCGTCCGTGCCGGTATGAAGCGGATCGCTCGGTGAAAGAGTGCCGTAGAATCTTAGTGTACCGTCCGAATAGGTGATCCAAGATTTATCGATGTTGAAAGGACCTGGCGTCACGGTACTAACTTCCCAATCCGTACCGGTCCAGCGGGCAAGTCGGTGTTCGTAGCCACTCGCCGTACCGTCAAGCGAGTAGCCATACGTTACGACCGGGTACCCCTGTCCGTCGAGCGTCATTTTTGCCGACTGGAATCCGTGGACACCGGATGTAAAGGTCTCGTTGCCCTCAAGGTCCTGAAAAATATCGGCATTGGCAATATCAATAGGCCCTGCTGGATAGGGACTACCATCCGCCCTGTAAAAGACATCGTCCAGGACGTCGTAACGCGCGTAAGATCCATAGTGCCGCGATCCTTGTGCTCCACCTGCAGCCCATTCCCAGACTAGATGCAAGTCGCCAGACGCATCGGGGTAAACATGGTCGGGGTAGACCGTCGTGCCTGACTGTGCTGCAAAGGTAGCTAGTTGTGTCCATGTATCCGAGGTGTTATCGAAGTGATAAAGCTCTCCCGTCGGGTAATCGCGAATTATTGCGTAGAGATCGCCATTAGGCGTGGCAGTAACATTTGGATACGTAAAATTCCCGCCATCGAAAGCGGTTGGTGACAACTTGGTGAAACCGCTCGTAACGCTATTCGGTGCGTCTGACTGCAAATATCGAATGGGGTTGCCGTGCATATCGTAGAAGACATGCAGGGTGCCGTCGCCGTCGATCGCCATTGACGCCTGGGTATGACCAAGATCGTACCTGGAATCGAATGCTGTATCTCCGAGAACCCACGTATTGTTCCCTGTACGTTTGGCTACGAAAACATCGTCTCGGGGGCTATTCGGTGAAAGATAGCTTGCGTAAACAGCCCCTCGATTATCGACCACAATTGGCGACCACCACGCCGCCTGATTGTACGAACTCATGGGGCCTACGGTTTCGAGGTCCACCGACACGTATTGCGCTTGAACAGGAACGCCGAGAAAAGCAACGAAGAACAGAATACCCGAACGAAGAACCGCAAGCTGCTGCAATGAAAAGCAGCTAGCGATTAGTCCGGAATCTGAGGCGTAAGCGTTCATTAGCGGTAGTTCAAGTTGCTTGCTGCGAAACTCTTCGACATCTATTGCTTCAAATTCACATCGCTAGTTCACATGAGCTTCTGGCGACTGGCGTTAAACATGAGTACTCCCGCCGCAAGGAGTAGATAGCACGAAGTGGTGGGTTCGGGCACAGCAGCAGGTGCCTGGATTGCACTAAGCGCAGTCGAACCGAAGTTCGACTTCCAAAAAGTGTAATCGTCGGCATCGATCACGCCGGTGTTGAGTGGGTTGCGCGACCCGGCGGCAAAAGCCGATGATGCATCGCCGCCCAGGTTATTTCGCCACAGGGTGTAGTCGGCCAGGTTGACGACGCTGTCGCCGTTGTAGTCACCCGGCAAACCGGCAGGGATGGTTGCGAATAGCACTTCTCCTGGCGTGGCGATCGATTCGCCTTCCGCGCCATCGTTGATGAGGAAGCTGAAGGCTACATCGGAATCGCTGCTACCAATTCCGAGGTTGTAGAGTGACCCTAAGTCGAAGACTGCCCCAGCGGCGAGTGTTAACGCGCCGGACTCCTTCAATTCCGACAGTCGTCCCGTGGTGGGGTTGGACTCCAGCCAGTCGCCACCACCGGTATTCTGGTCGTCCAGGCTGTTCCAACTGGTCAGCAGCGCGTTGGCTTCCGAGGTAATGGTGTAGCCGTCGATGTCAACCGAGAACTGCGATTGGTTCACCAGACGAGCACGGCCATCCGACGGGTCGATCTGGACAACTAGTGTATTAGATGGGCCTGTATATTCGACGATGCCAGTGCTGATTGCTCCATCCGGGCTCGTGTATTGGAATTCCAAATCACTTTCCACCCCAAAGGCGGATGGAGCAACGTATCCGTTGGCAAGATTCAATGAGGCGCCGCTGGCAACAACTGTTGTAGAGGCAACTTCCTTCAGCTCAGAAAGTCGCTCTGCTGTGGGATTGGATTCGAGCCAATCACCGCCGCTGGCGTTTTGATCATCCAGGCTGTTCCAGTTTGTATTGAGTAAACCTAAGCTTGAGAAAATGGTGTAACCGTCGATCGAGATATTATTAGCAGCCGAAGCCGGGCCCGTGTTGAGAATAGTTAACGCGCCCGTTCCTCGATCGACTTGCAGCGTAAGAAGTTGCTCGACGAACACTTCGATGGATGTTGTAGAGCCATTGTCGACAGTACGTGCACTTAGTGCTTGGGAGGATCCCAGTGCTGTTGAACCCACGAGATTCACCGACGAAAAAGAACCAGACACCGTGCCGGTCTCGATAATCTCCCATGACGTCCCACTTGTCGGTGGGGCAATGCTGCTTAGGTCGACATCGAGCTGGCCTGACAAATCTGTAGCACCGGAGACATTGATGACCGAATGGCTTGATGCATTGGTAATCTCTGCAACCAGGTTACCTTCGACATTCAGTTCGTTCGAATTGAGATTTGCATTAGGACCCGTGATTCGCGCGGTTCCGGTGCTGCGAATGTCGAGAAGCTCTGCAGTGATCGTCCCCGTAGAGTTCACGTTCAACGTGCCAGTTCCATTGGCACCAACAACGACATCGCCTGCCAATCCTCCAGTAGAGCTCATCGCGGTAAGGCTGCCGCCGCCACTTACATTCAGGGTTCCGTTTGTTCCAGTACCGAAGCCGATTAACACTCTACCGGCCGCCGGGGCAACGCTGGTCAAGTCAGCTGTAGCAATAGGATAGGTACCTGATCCCAGTGGGTCGGGCGTATTGCTGCCGATCGCGGCGAATTCGTCAGCCAAGCTGACGTCCGGTACAAAACTCCCGCTACCGCCAACCCAGTTCGAGTTGAGATTGTAATCAGAATTGGTTGCCCCCGTGAATGTCTGCTCGATTTGCCCCATAGCAAAGTCGGAGCCAAGTAGAGCTATCCAACCGAAAGTGGCTAGAGTCCAGTGGCAAGTGTATATGCGTTTCATCACAAGATTCCCAGAAGCACTGTTAATGAGGAGAAGGGTGATCAACACAGCGAGACCGCAGCTACAACGAGCTACCGATCATCTACTCCTTCTTCGGAATCCTGCAGAAAAGATGACTATGCCACACAGCATGACGATGCTGGAGGGCTCTGGAACATTCAAGCCGGCAATAAATGCTGCGCCCTGGGGGGTGTTCTTCCATAGGCGAAAGTCGGTGAAGTCGACCACGCCGCTGTTGTCGATGTCGCTAAAGATGTTGTTTCCTGTTAGTTCTGAAGTTGGCTTGAACAGATCGCCAGCAATCTGATTGAAGTCCAGTGAATTCACAGAGCCGTCTCGATTGACATCAGCAGGATCAAACAAAGGGGTAAAGTCGATGATAAGTTCGGGCTCAGCACCCGCAGTGCTTAGGGACTCGAAGAAGAAAGCGTTGCGAGTTGTACTGTCTTCGACATTCAGCTTGCCGATCAAGTAGAGCGAACCACCGATGGCATTCTGCGTTGCACTCGCCAAGCCTGCACTCGACCAGTCTAGCTCGTCACCAGAAGAGACTGTCGCGGCGTTGGCCGTCAGGCTGGCGATAACACCGCCGAAATCACCACCTGGAGTCGTCCAATTATCTGTGCCGTTCCGGCTTGTCCATGTGACATCATCGTTCGTGAACGAGGCGGTGAGCTCATGAAAATCAATCACCACGTCCGCGTTCTCGCTACTGGCATCCGTTCTGTCGGCCGTCAGCCTGAGCGTGACGTTGTTGACGACTGCGCCAGAGAGTTCTGCTCCAGAGAGATCAAAGGCAAACGCACTTCGAAGAAAGTCGTTCGCGTTTGTTGTATCGCCAATAATGACCAGTGGATTAGTGCCCTGAGGAGTCGTGGCAGACTCGCGAAGTATACTATCGTCTGTGGGGTTCAGAGTGACGGTCACAGCTGAAGTGCTGGCACCCAAGACCAGGGTGAAAACTGCTACCAGTGACACACAGCTTAGACAACGGCGTACACAGTGATTCATCGCTCTAACTCCCTGGCGTTTGAAACAGAAAAGGCACGTGGCATGACTTGGTGAGTTGGAAAATCTACAACGGTAGGCAGGATTCCAGTGAGAAAAGTCTCCGGCTAGTCTACCGGGGAGCCGCAACTGCTTATAGCAATATCACGTAAAAAAAATAAGAAATCACGACACTGAGTGCGGCGACGGAATTGAATGGCAGTCCTTGCAGATTCTGTCCAAACACCTCTTACTTACCTTGGCACTGCATGCGATAACGCAGGGCGCTTCGACCAGTGGACTTGCGAAAGACGGACGAAAAATACTCCGGAGAGCCATAGCCGGATGCATCCGCAACCTTTGATACCGGCAAATCCGTTTCTGCAAGTAAGTATTTTGCCCGCTCTAAATGGACACGTACGATTTCGTCGCCGATCGTTCGGTTAAACACTCGGTGGAATCGCCGCTCCAACGCACGCCGCGAGATGGCTACCAATTCTGCAACGTCGCTGACCTGAATCGGTTTGTCAGCATTTGCGCGAATGAAGCGAATCGCCAGGGCGACATCGGCGTCGTTGATAGCGAGCACATCTGTAGAACCTCGTAGAGCGATACCCGTGGGTTTCAATCTCATTTGCAAGTCTTTAGCGTTCGCACCATCCAGGCACGATGCAACGAGGCTTGCGGCTTGATATCCGATTTGTTGAGAGGGATTAACGATACCCGACAACATCGGTTCTGACATCTCGCAAAGCAAATCATCGTCGTCGCCACTCAGAATTGCTACCTCTTCAGGTACCTGATGTCCTCCAGCCACTGCCGCCCGAATCAGATTCAATCCAGTAGTAACATCCCAAGTGAGAATCCCAATGGGTTTGGGCAGTCGCTTGATCCAGCTTTGCATTGCCTGCTGCTGCCTGGACCAACTCTTTTTCGATCCATTGCTCTTGTCTTCTGTGTAATTCAAGAACGGGAGTGCTGCTTCTTCACAAGCCTTTTCGATAGCTGTCTTTCGGGCGAGTGAGTAAGATTCTCCAGGCAGCCCAAGATAGCCGATTTGTGGCAGACCCCGGTCCCGAAAGTGCTCGACGGCCATAGTGGCCAACTCGTCCTCGTCGACAACTACCGTTGCGAAGTGATGATTAGAAGTCCGGATTGACGAAACGTTCACCACCGGGATTTGGCGACGAAGGAGATGCTCTGCCATTTGACTGGACGAAACCCTTGCGATGACGGCATCTCCGCGCCAATCCCGGGGTAGTCGCAAACTCTCTCCCTGTCCTCGCTGCTCGATCCAGATGTCCCAAGCGCTGTGTTTTTTAACGTAGTTGGAGATTCCACCAATCAAGCGACGCCCCCACCCGCTTGAGGTATCAACTAAGACGGCGATTCGAGGAATTTGCTCAGACCCTTCTTTCATGTTCTATCAATCCCGGATCGCTAGAAGGGATAGTCTGTAGTGAAAAGACTGTTAGAGCGGGTTCTGAATAGTCGCCGTTCAAGTTGCTCCTCATTATGGAGTGCTTCCACTCGAGAAGCCATAAGGCCTTGTCGCAATATCTTATTTTTTTTGCGCAATTGCTCCTCGCTCTCAAACCTCTAGTTTTGCAGAATGTACGTGATACAGCATCCGAGAGGCAAGCTCCACGTTACCTCCTTGTCAAGCTACCTCGCAGTTCAATCAACTCATCAAACGTTCGAACAGACTACGTGACCGCGATTAGCGGCGGGACTTATTAACTCTTTTCCATATCGGACCTCAGGTGGTCGAACGGTTATAAAGGATTAGTGCCATGGCTTACTCCAGGTGTGTGCGTACATGCTTGCGTGGTTTTACACTTGTGGAATTGTTGGTTGTTATCGCCATCATCGGTATTCTCGTGGCCTTGCTGCTGCCTGCTGTGCAATCGGCCCGGGAGGCTGCACGGCGGATGAGTTGTACGAACAATTTGAAAAACATGATGTTGGCGTGTCACAATTACCACACTACGTTCGGTGAGTTCCCATCTCCGGCTGAGGGAGCGACTAAATCGCAAGCACGAGCCAAGGGATTGCATGTGCAGATACTGCCATACATGGAGCAAGGAATCCTGAGCGACCGTGTAAAGGAGCAGCTTGATGCTGCCGGGGAGGATTTTGGAACGGAAATCCTCTCAGCCGAATTGAGCAGGACGTTCATCGAGCTGTTTTGGTGCCCCAGCAGACCCCTTCAATCGGCGGAGGACTACACCGATGCTGGGTTCTCTACTTCCACCTACTTTGGTGTTATGGGAGCAGGCCGAAATGGAGATTGCAAGAACGGCCACAAGTATGGCGGATCAGGTACCTTGGAGCAGTCACATTGCGGTGCGGTATCGAAGGATGGCATGCTGATTCCTTATGATAATATCCGCATGAAAGATGTTACGGACGGATCTAGCAATACCTTGATGCTTGGCGAAAGGGAGTACCAGCTCAGGTCGTTCTTTCTTGGAGCATACATAACGGGAAGAAGTCCAGAAGCTGCCAGCCAAATATGTAGTTATTCAGCGAAGAACATGCGGTGGGGAATTACTACTGCCCAAGACATCGGCTACTACGTGAAAGGCAATGACGCTCCGCCAGGGGCAAAGAAAGACATTCTATTTAACGACCTGTTCTGGGGCAGTTTGCATGCGGGGGTTACACAATTCGCGCTTTCCGATGGAAGTGTCCAAGCCATTGCGAACGACACCGATCTGGAAGTTCTCAAAAACATGGCCACTCGCAATGGCGGTGAAGTCACCGAAGACGTGAATGTTCTCGATGATGGTACATGCTACGGTGGATAAACACCTTCGACACTTAGTGCTCATGTCCTACCCACAAGTACACATTGCAAAGTCAATCCATCGCGGATGGGGTGAAGGAAATCTAACTCGAGCTCAAGTTGGCTGCCTGCTAGTTTCTCTTCTGCTTGCAATGGGGTGTGACACAGGTCCCCCTGAGTATCCTGTTTCGGGTGTTGTTGAGTACAACGGCGTGGCAGTTCCTACTGGGTGGGTTCTGTTCAAGTCCGCGGATCACGGACAGACATCCGCCGCTATTGACCCGGAAGGTCACTACGAAACACTACTTCCTGCAGGGAAGTACATGATTGGAGTATCTGCTCCTAGAAAATCTTCTGCTGTTGGGATGGATACCTTTGAAGAAGGTCCACTTCCACCGCATGTGCCAATTCGATTTTCGCTGCCGGACAAGACTGGTATCGTTCTTACAGTGGAGCAGAAGGAAGCGAATCCATTCGACATCGAAATAAAGGAGCGACAACGCTAAGTTAGTTTGGTCAACATTTGGTTGCATACCTCTTGGGAGAATCTCAATTGTCCCTGGGTGAGCCGTTTGCAACACGAGTGATTCGATGCAAATGAGCAATGTCCCATGAGCAGTGCAGATTACATAGTGCTCCTGCTATATCTAGCGGGTATGGTTGCGATTGGGCTCTTCTTCGCCCGTCAAAACAAAGATGCAGCTCAGATGTTCGCCGCGGGAGGGCAGTCACCGTGGTGGACATCTGGGCTTAGCGCCTTCATGACCATGTTTTCGGCCGGCACGTTTGTCGTGTGGGGAGGAATCGCTTTTCGCTTGGGCGTGGTCGCCATAGCGATTAACCTCTGCTACGGAGTTGCCGCATTGTTGGTGGGGGTGTTTGTTGCTGGGAAGTGGAAAGACCTAGGTATTCTTACTCCTGCGGAGTACATCGAGCTACGGTTTAGCCGAACAGCGCTGCATTTCTATACTTGGTGGATGATGTTCTACCGTGTGGTCAACGGTGGAGTGGCGCTCTACGCCATGTGCATTCTGTTAGTGCAGTCGATGGTCCTGGCCGAAGGTCATCCGCTCCGTGATCCCGCCACCGGCAACCTGTCATTAACTTGGGCGATTGTCATCTCTGGGGGAGTGGTTGTCGTCTATACGATGATGGGCGGCCTTTGGGGTGTCCTGATGACCGACGTTATCCAGTTCATTGTTTTAAACCTAGCTGTTGTGTTTCTTGTCGTTGTAGCGCTGAGCCAACAAACTAACTGGACGTCGTTTGTTGATGAATCACCGGATGGTTTTTTTTGGCCGCTGGCTCCCGATGCTGGCTACGCTTGGTACTTCTTGATCGGCTGGATCGTACTTCATTTCTTTATGATTGGAGCAGAGTGGGCCTATGTTCAACGGTATCTGTGTGTTTCGTCGAGTGCTGACTCCCAACGCAGTGCGTACTTGTTTGGCGTGTTGTACTTGGTCAGTCCATTCTTGTGGCTTCTGCCGCCTTTAATCCACCGATTGCAAAACCCAGTACCTATAGGAATAGGTGTGGAAGAGCTTAATGCACTGAGCGAACGCGCATACATTGATTCTTGCCTCTCATTACTTCCTGATGGGATGGTTGGCTTGATGATTGCCGCTATGTTCTCGGCGACTGCGAGCATGATGAGCTCGCAACTCAACGTATTTGCAGGTGTACTGACCAATGATATTTATCGGCCACTGGCTGGCCCCAATGTCAGTCAGCGTCGGCTGGTGTGGGCGGGTCGCTTATTCACGTTTGGCATCGGCATCTTGTTTGTTGCGGTGGCGCTCGGAGTGCCGCGATTGGGAGGTGCCGAAAAAGTGGTCATTGCCGTTACCAGCCTTGTGGTTGTCCCCCTGCTCGCGCCTTCCCTGTGGGGACTGTTCAGCTCCCGAGTCAATCAGTCCGGCGTATGGTGGACCACTGGTGTGAGTGTCGCGGTGGCTGCCGTGGTGAAGTTCGGCTGCGTGAGCGGCGGGTGGCTTAGCGGTGGCCAAGTGTTTGACTCAACGATTGCGTTGCTCGCCTCTCATGAGAAGGTCATGGATTTGCTCTTGGGGGTGCTTGTACCGATAGTCGTCCTTCTGTTGCTACAAACTCTATCTAGAAAGACATCTGTCGGTTGGGTGCGACTGTCACTCGCAGCGGAGAAGTTGAATCTTCAGCAGCCACTAACAAATCATAACCAAACGCCCGCTCGGACGGTTGCTTGGAGTCTAATAGTGTGCGGCGGAATGATGGCGATGCTGGCACTCTACGATACCGAAGGCCAGTTTATACTAACAAGTTTCGCTGCCGCTCTTCTGGGAGTGGGGATCATTCTGTTGTCAACTATCACACTGCTACGACGCGGTGTTCCAAGAGAGAATACGCATGCAAATCTATGATGCCGTTCAAGGCCGACAACTCAAAAGGATAGACTGTGACGTCGACCTAGTCGTTGTAGGAGGTGGATTGGCTGGCACATGCTGCGCGATCACTGCTGCCCGTGCCGGCGTGCAAGTCGCGTTAGTTCAGGATCGCCCGGTCTTGGGGGGCAATGCATCCAGTGAAGTTCGGTTGTGGACTCTCGGTGCTACTTCGCACATGGGCAACAATAATCGTTGGTCACGTGAAGGGGGAGTAATCGATGAACTGTTAGTCGAGAATTTATATCGAAATCCGGAAGGCAACCCGGTGATTTTCGACACGGTGCTTCTCGAAAAGGTCAGATCAGAGCCGAATATCACATTGTTGCTCAACACTTCTGTCCACGATATCGAGAAGAGCGACGGGCATATTCGATCCGCCAGAGCATTCTGTAGCCAGAACTCTACCGAATACAGATTGTGTGCGCCCTTGTTCTGCGATGCATCGGGGGACGGCGTGGTAGGATTTCTTGCCGGTGCGGCGTTTCGTATTGGTGCTGAGTCACGCATGGAGTTTGGCGAACAACTCGCACCTCGCGAAGCAAGCAACGACCAGCTAGGGCATTCACTTTACTTTTACACTCGCGACACGGGGCGGCCGGTGCGATTTGTACCTCCAAAGTATGCTCTCGATGATATCACTAAGATTCCCCGCTACAGGCAATTCAATACTCAGGAGCACGGCTGCCAACTGTGGTGGATCGAGTACGGCGGCATTCGTGACACAGTTCACGATACTGAAGAGATCAAATGGGAGCTGTGGAAGATTGTATATGGTGTGTGGAATATGATCAAAAACTCGGGACGCTTCCCAGAAGCAGAGACATTGACACTCGAATGGGTTGGGGCAATCCCAGGCAAGCGTGAGAGTCGACGGTTCGAGGGCGACTACATGCTGATTCAGCAAGATATCGTCATGCAGCATACGCATTACGACGCGGTGTCTTATGGAGGGTGGGCAATCGATTTGCATCCTTCGGAAGGAATCTACAGCGATCTTGCCCCCTGTACGCATTGGCATTCCAAGGGAGTCTATCAGGTTCCTTATCGCACCATGTACAGTCGCAATGTGCCCAACTTGTTTCTGACAGGAAGAATCATTAGTGCGTCACATACTGCATTCGGGTCAATCCGGGTTATGGCGACCTGTGCTCATAATGCACAAGCTGTAGGGCTTGCGGCAGCACTTTGCACCCGGGAGGGCATCCTGCCGCGGGATGTGGCGCACCCCAGCAAGGTTGTCGAGTTACAACAAGAACTATTGCGAGTAGGACAACACATCCCCGGGCTGGAATTGCTTGATGAATCAGATCTTGCTCGTACCGCCACGGCAACGGCTTCTAGCGAGTTTCAACTCAGTTCATTTCCTCCGAATGGCGACTACGTCTGTCTGGATCAGCCGCACGCACTGATCGTTCCTTTAGAAGCTGGGACTGTTCCAGAATTCAATTTCATAGCCCGTGCATCTGAGCAAACGACCCTGGAATGTCAGTTGCGTACTTGCAGCCGAATTGGCAACTTTACGCCAGACGTAGTTCTAGAGTCGATCACACTCTCTGTCGCTGATTCATCCGAAATCAAGATCCTTCAAAACGAACATCAGCAGTTGCACGCAGGGCATAAGTTTACCCCAGTCATTCGGTCTAGAAACGGTAATGGCGACCATGGCGGTGCAAGGCAAACTAGTATGACGGCTACCAAGCCACGCCTGGAGCGTGAGAACTCTAGCAGTACGATGCGACTCGCCTTCAATGCTAAGCTACAGGCCGATCAGTATGCCTTTATTTGCCTAATGGCTAATCCACTAGTCGAGGTTGCCCTGAGCGATCGTCTATGTACTGGTGTTGTCACAGTGTCACAGAAACATAGCAAGCGAGTAGCCACAAGCTCTAAGCAGAATCCACCTCCAGGGAGTGGGATCGATACCTTTGAATTTTGGGTCCCCGAGCGTCGACCCAAAGGTAAGAACTTGGCATTTCAGTCGACAACACCAGTCGATACGTTTGCAGCCAAGAACACCTGCAATGGCTTTCGCAGACCTGGCACCTCGTCAAACGCATGGGTTGCTGCCATCGACGACCCAACTCCAAGCTTGACGCTAAAGTGGGATGAACCACAAGCAATTAAACGTATTGAGTTGGTATTGGATACAGATCTTGATCATGCAATGGAAACGGTCTTGATGCAGCACTATGAAAACGTATCCCCCTTTTGTGTGAGAGAGTACCGAATCCTTGATGGCAACGACCAACTGCTATTTGAAGAGAGAGATAATCACCAGACACGAAACGTTGTGATTCTAGAGAAATGTGTATTAACCGACACTCTAAAGATTGAGCTTGTTCATCCCAGCCAAGACATTCCGGCATCCATTTACGAAGTACGTTGCTACAGTGATGACAATCCGACTTAGCGTGTGCTAATTTCTCCATACGGGCTTGGTTATTCGGCACAAGTACTTCTTGTTGGGTCGGCTTCACGATTCTTTGGCGGATTAACGACGAAAACCGTGCGTCTTGCTAATGTGTGATCCCTTCTTGCCCCCTCGGTGACAGCATGTACCGCAGCACAGAATCCAACCGTTGGGAATTCCTGACGTTCTATCTTCCTTTCAGCGGCCAACTTGATCCCGGAAATTGCTGGGTTCACCTGTCTCGGCTGGGGACGTGGGAGTTGACCGAACAGGCCTACCACCAAGATCGGATTACACCCTCCTTTCGAGGAGAGAATGAATAAATGCCCCAGCGATGCAGTCAATGATGCTGCGATGTGGGCACAGTCACCGACCGGGTTCGCGGGCAACATGAGTCTTGGTTGACGCTACATTCAGCGTGTTCGGTTTGCAGAACTAGCGATCCTGGCCACCTGTTACCCAGAAATTATGTCCAATTTGGTCACTTCCACGCAAACTCTTTTAATCGAGGAGACGTTCATGTCCTTGAAGCCGCTCACTGAAGAACAAGTGCGACAGTACGACAAGGATGGCTTCCTTATACTTCGTGGCTTCTTCACGGCTGAGGAGATTGGGCTTCTGCGCGACACGGCCCGCCGTGACAACAAGTTGGACGAACATGCCATATCCCGCGCCGACGGTCAAGGAACTTCAACCCGCCTGGCTCTGTGGAATCAACCTGGCGACGGCGTTTATGGCATGTTCGCTCGCTGTGAGCATATGGTTGGGCTAGCCCATCAGTTGTTACGCGATGAGCCGTACCACTACCACTCTAAGATGATCATGAAAGAGCCTCACGTGGGTGGCGCGTGGGAGTGGCACCAGGACTACGGCTATTGGTACCAGAACGGTGTTCTGAAGCCTGAGTTGTGCAGCGTGATGGTCTGTGTGGATCCCGCTACCCAGGAAAACGGCTGCCTTCAGGTTATAAAGGGCTCACACCTCATGGGACGCGTCGACCACAAGCAGAGCGGCGACCAAGCCGGCGCCGACCTTGAGAGGGTGAAAGCTGCACTGGAGCGAATGGAGCTAATATATTGTGAACTCAACCCTGGTGACCTAGTCGTCTTCCACTGCAACACCCTTCACCGATCAGATGCCAATCGTTCCGACAAGCCACGGTGGTCAATGATATGCTGCTACAACGCTCGTTCCAACAATCCATATAAGGAGTCGCACCATCCACGCTACACGCCGCTGGATGTAACTTCTCGTGCGTCAATCATCGAGATCGGCCGTGCCGGCCTGACGGACGAAAGCGGTGTGGATTGGTTAAATCCCTCAACTGACACGAGCGCGACAAGTCTCGCCGATTAGATATGTTGCGTGATCCGAACTAACTCGCATTGCTCCCCGTAGAAACAATGCACGATAACCTACGTCTGTTTCTCGTATTGCTCAGATTGTTGAGCAGCCCCAGCTTGGTAGCTAAAGCCTGGAATGGCGTGCCTGCGGTTATCGTCGTATCTGGAATCATCTGCGGTAAAGCTGTTTGAGCGTTCTCACGAGCAAAAAGGTCCATCGAAGAGGGAGGGAACGCGGTGTTAGATATTCTCCATGCGGGGACTGGGATTTGGTCAACGAGCCCTGTGGACGTGCGTTCCGCATTTTTTCGGCGCTGATTTGCTTCAGCCGATTTATGACCTACGTTTGAATGTGCCGAAGGGCGGTTCCGCCTGCCGGACCTGTTCTGCCTTGATTGCCGAATTTGACGGGCAGAGCACTCATTCGCACTCTTTTTAAGCTACATACCAGGGGCTCTTACCCCGCAGCCGCAAGCTGCCTCAGAAACTTGGCCTTGACGCCGGAGCCCCATGGGCTCGTTCTGTGTATTGTAGCCACCCTTGATTTAGATCCTGACGCTCCGTGCGTTTGTTGAATAGGAGATAGTGTATGCACGTATTAACCCACCCCCACGGCTGTCTGCCCAATTCCACATCCACTCGATCTCCGCGCATCCTCTGCGTGGACGACGATCCGGACATTCAAACCGCCATCGAACTTCGCATGCGGAAGTACGATGTGGAGGTCGAGCACGCCTTCTATGGAATGCAAGGCATCGTGGAAGCTGCACAGTGCAGCCCGGACTTGATCCTCATGGATCAGGCGATGCCGCATGGGAATGGCGAGTACCTGCTGGAAGCGGTGAAGAGCAATCCTGCGACGAGTGCGATTCCAGTGATTGTGCTCACGGGTATGCGGGACCCCAACCTGAAACACCGGCTGATGCAAGCGGGTGCCGAGGCATACCTGAACAAGCCTGTGCATTTCGACGAACTGGTTCACCATATCAGTCGCTTTATCGACCTTCGCGAGAGAGAAGTGGAAGGAGAGTAAATATGAACGGACACAACCCACTACAAGTCCTGCTGGTCGAGGATGACTCCGATGACTATCGGCTGCTAATGAAGCGGCTCCGCGATCAAGAGATCGGGGTCCATGTCGATTGGGCGGAGAATCTCACGGAAGCCTCCACCAAGGTCCGTCAAAAGACCTATGACATCGTTCTCACGGACCTGTCGCTCCCGGAGAGTAACGGTCTGGCCACCGTGGGCAAACTGCGATCTCTGGTAGGCGAACTGCCGGTTATTGTACTCACTTCCCTCGACGACGAGTGCATGGCGCAAGATCTACTCGAGTGCGGGGCGCAGGACTATCTGGTCAAAGGAGAGATCAACGGCCGCGCCACCGTCCGGGCGATCGTGCATGCGATTCAGCGCCAACGCATGCAGAATGAGCTGTCCAGATTGCTCAAAGAACGCGAGTTGAATCAGCAGCTGCTTCGCCAGCAAACAGCACTGTTGAAGAAGAAGAACCGCCGACTGAAACGACTGTACAAGACGGGGCAAGAGTTCGTCGATAACGTGTCGCATGACTTCCGAACTCCGCTCACGGTCATCAAGGACTATGTTGCGATTATTCGCGAAGGGATGGTGGGGGATATCAACGAAGAACAGCAGCGGATGCTCGACAAGGTCTCTGTCCGTGCAGACGACCTCAATAATATGGTGGACGACTTGCTTGACGTCAGCAAGCTTGAGTCTGGTTTGCTCGGTGCTTGGCGGAGAAACGTCTCGGTAAGCAACATCGTGGAGCGAGTCGCATCCATGCTTCAGCAGCGATCGAAGACGAAGGGCGTGGATTTTGAGATTGCATGCACCGACGACCTGCCAGAGGTGTACTGCGACGCTGACATGGTCGGCCGGATCATTACCAATCTGGCGATCAACGCCATCAAGTTCTGTGGCGAGAACGGAAAAGTGCGGCTGTGGGCCGAAGCCGACAACGCACGGCACCAGGTCGTAATCGGGATCACCGACAACGGTCCGGGAATCGACTCGGAATCGTTGAGCAAGATTTTCAAGCGGTTTAGCCAAGAGGAAGGCCGGGTAAAGACAACCGACAAAGGGTTTGGCTTGGGATTGAGTATCGCCAATCAGTTCTGCCGGTTGAATCTCGGCGAAATGCAGGTGGAAAGCCGCATAGGGGAGGGCAGCACCTTCTCTTTCCATATTCCGACTGCCAACCCCCCAGAGGTGCTGTCCAGGTGGATTGGTACACAATGCGGCACGCAGGAGTCATTGCAGTTGGTGGAAGTCGCACTGGGTGCTACAGTAAATGCGACTTCTCAAGCCGACTTCGATCGATTCCTCAACAGTCTGATTCGTAAGCGTGATCTCCTATTCAGGGTGGATGGTTCTAGGTGGCTCCAAGTCATGGCGGTCCCGCATTGCGAGGCCGATTACTGGGAGCGTCGCGTTGCAGAGGAGTTCCAGAAGCACAATCGCAACCGTCCGATGGGTCCGCTCCCAGAATACACCGTAAATTTTCAGGGGCGGTGGGACTCCGTGGAAGAGCGGGACGCAGTCCTTGAGGTGTTTGATCACATATTGGGCAGGTCGCCTTTCGTTACTGCCACGGATGAGTACCCCTGTTCAGAAGAGGTGGCCAAGTGACGAGCGCTCGGCGAGTTTTGATTGTAGATGATGAGCCGGATATCCGTGAAGGAGTCGGCCGCTGGCTAAACGCATGTGGCTATGAAACGAGTGTCGCGTTCGATGGCGACGCGGGAGTTGCTGCGGCTCATGCGACCAATCCGGATGCAATACTGCTCGACGTCATGATGCCGCGGAAAGATGGACTTCAGGCTCTCGAAGAATTGCGCGCCAGCCCCGACACTTCGGGAATCCCCATCGTGATGCTATCCGCTAGCCTACGGGACGAGCAGCGAGCGCTCGACGCGGGTGCGACCTTTTTCGTACACAAGCCCTACGATGGCAAGAAACTCGTGGCAGCAGTCCAGTCCGCGATTGAGTCCAGTTGAACGACAAACTTCGATCTAAGAGTATTTGAACAGCGACGGGGAGCTTGCCATGAACAAGTCTGTATTCATCGCCGATGACGACCAAGATATAGTCGACTTGCTGACTCTGCATTGCGAGCAAGCAGGTTTCAAAGTGGATAGCGCCAATAACGCGATGACGGCACTTGGGAAAATCGAAGAGAACTCCCCGGACGTGGCCATTTTGGACGTTGATATGCCACTTGGGAATGGACTATGTGTCCGTGAAATGATGGTGAACCATCAAGATCTCCAGTCGATACCCGTCATCATGCTTACTGCGAGCACCAGCGAGGAGACGGTGCGACGTTGCCACGAGCAAATGGCCTACTACGTTCTGAAATGCCCAGACGTATGGTCTCGCGTACAACCTGTACTACAAGAACTTTTTCACCTCAAGAGCGAACCCGCCGACAACATGATTGAACACGAACAAAATACTTTACGAAGCAATGGTTCTTGCGAACCGGTCGACCTGATGGACACCGTTTTCGCGATACTGGGGGCCGAAGACTCAAGTGCCGTCTTCGACCGTGATGGCGATGTGCCTCGGCGGTCCGAAGAACCGTGGGTGCTTTTGATTGAGGATGATGACGACTTTGCTTTGGCAACTCGCCTGCGTCTGCAAGAGTACGGTGTGCAGGTGATTCGAGCGGCTGCCGGTATGGAAGGCTACCGCCGAGCATTCATGGAGGCTCCGTGTGCCATCGTCTTGGACTACGAACTTCCCCAAGGGAATGGAGACTACGTCATTCGCCGTCTCAAGGAATCCCCGGCTACCGGTGATATTCCAGTCATCGTACTGACTGGGCGAAGAGAAGCGAACATCGAACGTCAAATGAGGGGGCTTGGTGCGAGCGAGTTTTTGACGAAGCCGCTAGATTGGAAGAGATTGCGCACTGCACTGGAGGCCAATCTTGACCTTGCCCGGGGATGATGGCGACATTTCCGCCGCGTGAGAACAGTTGAGATGACCTAGAGTAGCCGAACACCCATTGAGACGACATTTCCAAGGCTTCAAGTTGTGAATCTGAAGGTTATGAACAAGGCGAGTCTGAACAAGGCGATGCCGTACAAGTAAGAGCAAAGAAATGATCAACGCTCCCGAGGTAATAGCTTCTGCTTCGAAGATCGCGCGGCGTAACCGGCTATACGGTCGCGATACGGAAGTGGCACAACTGCTTGAAGCCTTAGAGCGTGTGAATCGAGGCCGTGGAGAAGTCTTGCTCTTGCCTGGCCTTTCGGGAACTGGCAAGACCTCGCTGGCCAACACGCTACGGGAGCCCACCAAGGCGAGGAATGGCTTCTTCCTGGAGGGCAAGTTCAATCAGTACGACCAGAATGTGGCCTACGTTGCGTGGCGACAAGCGTTGGCAGATTTCTGCGAAATCGTCGGTCGCGAGGAAGAAGATGTCCAGCGAAAATGGGCTGAAGTTATCTTGGAGGCTGTTGCGGGGCAGGGGCAACTACTCGTTGACTTGGTGCCGGAGTTTGAGCACCTACTAGGTAAGCAGGCTCCGGTAGACAAGATCAGCCCGCAAGAATCTCGGCATCGTTTCGCCGGCGTGATTCGAGACACGCTTGCGGTCATTTGTAGGCCAGAGCACCCGGTCGTGCTCTTTATCGACGACTGGCAGTGGGCGGACCCCGCTTCCTTGCATCTGTTAACTCAGCTGCAGTTGGACTCGACCTTGCGATACCTTCTGCTGGTTGCATCCTATCGCAGCGACGAGGTTGAACCAGGAGATGCATTCCAGTTGTCATTGGATGAGCTTCGCAGTCAACAGATACCACTCAGCGACACGCGCGTCGACAATCTCTCGGCGGAAGAGCTCGAAAGACTCGTTGGAGACTCTCAGCGAGTGTCGGCCGATGCGGTAAATAAGGTTGCCACCCAGCTTCACTTGGCTACCGGAGGCAATGCATTCTTCGCCCGCGCGCTGCTGGAGTCAATGGAGTCTCGTGAATCGGCTCAAGTTGGTCCGAAGAGCCAATCGCTCTTTGATCTACCCACAGATGTTGTCGACGTGTTCACTCGTCGAATTGATGCGCTCCCCACAAAGACCCAGAGACTTCTGTCGCTGGCCTCGTGCTTGGGGCATCGCTTCGATATCCGCACGCTTTCGATCATCAGCAGGTGCTCGGTAGCGGAGTGCACATCGGCTCTTTCGCCTGCAATGGACCTGGTCGTGGCGATCGGCGACAACGCGACATTGGCTCACAGCATGTCGTGCCGATTCGTGCACGATCGAGTGCAGCAGGCAGCCTACTCACGCATCAAGGTCAACGAGCTCCCCTGGTTGCGTTTGCAGATCGCCCGGCAGATGCTCGCCGAGATGGACGAAGTGGACTTGGACGAGCGAATTTGCGAGCTCGCGGACCACTTTAATGCCGGTGCTACGCTGCTCGAATCGAACTCCGAGATTCTGCGTGGGATTGAGTTGAATGTGGCGGCCGCTCGCAGGGCTCGAGATGCTACGGCGTTCTACTCTGCATTGGAGTTTCATCGTGCGGCGCAGAAACTTCTGCAGGCGGACGACGTACTTCAGCAGTGCTGGGAGGAGCACCACCAACTCGTGTTCGCGCTGTACTTGGAACATGCGGAGACGGAGTTCCTTGAAGGAGATCCAGCAGAAGCCGAGAAACTGATCCGCCATGCGGTGACCAAAGCCCTTACGCCTGTTCAGAAAGCGGAGGCCCTGAACACGCTTGTTGTGCAGCACACGCTGCAAGCGCGATACGCCGACGCGATTTCCACCGGAAGAGAAGCGCTGGCGGCGATTGGCATGCAGTTGCCCATGGAAGATTTCGAGCAAGCTCGCGATGCCGCCATTCAAGAATGCCAGCGACTCATGGAAGGGCGAAGCCTTGCCGATGTAATCGACATGCCGGTTGCAAGCGACGAGGTGATGCAAACCACAGCAAAGGTGCTAATCACGATGGGACCACCAACCTATCGTGCCCACCAGCAGTTGTGGAGTGTCATCGTACCACGAGTCGTGAACTTGACCTTGCAGCATGGCCACATCCCACAAATCGGCTATAGCCACACTGCCCTGGCCGGGCTGCTGGGGTGGGTTTCGAGTGATTTCAAGACTGGCGAAGACTATTGTGAGATCGCCCGTGAGGTAATGACGCCTTCGCTGGCGTCCTCGTCGGACAAGTCCGTCTTCCATCTCATGATGGGAAGCTCGGCTCGGCATTGGTACCGGCACCTGTCGGAGAGCACCGGCGACTACCTAAATGCGATTGAAACGGGGCGCCAGTCCGGCAACCTCCAGTATGCAGCCTACGCAGTTGGCCACAACATGTACTGCCGGTTCTTTCAAGGAACCCGACTGGAAGAGCTAATCGGCGAAACGGAATGCTCATTGACCTTCAGTAGGACACGACGCAATCAATGGGCGACGGACTTGCTTGACGGTGGCCTTCACATCTTCCAGCGATTGCTGCGGCCGGACGAGGCGGTTGATGTCGAAGATAGTTGGGAGTCAGAGTATCTGACGGACGTGGAAGCCCACCATAACCAACAGGTTGCCTGTATCTATCACGTGCTGCGGTCGCAGCAGTGCTTGCTGCAAGGGGATCCAGAAGGAGCGTTTGAATATTCGCAGAAAGCAACTCCACTCATCGCTACGGTCGGAACTCAAGGTCTTCTTCCGTGGCCGGAGTACGTATTTGTTCGTGCGATGTCCATTGGAGTGATGCAGTGTAAGGAGCCCAGTTCTGTCTCCGAGGAACTTCGACATGAAATGCAAAGTCTGACTGAACAGCTTGGCATTTGGGCAACGCAGTGCCCGGAGAACTTTAAGCACAAGCACTTGCTCGTGTCTGCTTCGTGGGCCCGCCTTGAGGAGCGGACGCACGAAGCGATGAATCTCTTGGACGAGGCAATCATATCCGCCCATGAGAACGGATTCACCCAGTGGGAGGGCTTCGCGAACGAACGTGCATCGGAACTCTGGGCTTCGTTGAATCAGGGACGACTGCAGCAAGTCTACTGGCAGCGAGCCTACGACTGCTTCGAGAGCTGGGGGGCTACCAGCAAGACGGACCAGATGGACACCGAGTATCGGGAGAGCATCGCTGCTGCTGTACGCGAGCATACGGAGTCCAGCGAAACCCTGGTCAATGGCTTCGCCGACCGGCACATCAAGCTACTGCAAGACGAAACCTCTCAGTTTGTGGAGGCGCGAAAGCAACTGCAGATGGTCCGAGCTGCCGAAGAGCTAGCCAATGCTGCCGACTCCTTGCGAGTCGATGTCGCGTTGGGACGCCAGAAGGTCTCGAGGTTGCGAGAGCAACGCAACGCCGACCAGGCTCTCAATCAAGAGCTCGAACGTCGGGTTAAAGAGCGTACGATTGCGTTGGAGAGAACTTCTGCGGAACTACAGTTGAGTGAGCGACGCTTTCGCACCACGGTGGAAGCCGCGCCAGTGGGCATCGTGATGATCAATGAACAAGGCACCATTGTTATTGCCAACTCCTCGCTGTGCAGGCTGTTTGGGTACCAAAAAGAAGAGCTGCTTGGCCAGAAAATCGAACTCCTGGTGCCAAAGGAACTCCGGGAAGATCATGTTGGACAGCGTAACGAGTTCTTCAAGAATCCTACTCAGAGGCCGATGGGGGCCGGGCGAGATCTCTACGGTGTGCACAAAGACGGAACGCTGGTCCCTGTCGAGTTAGGACTGACGCCCGCCGTTCTCGACGAGGGGATGGGAGCCATTGGCACGGTCGTAGACCTTACAGCCAGGAAGGAGGCCGAACTCGAGTTGCACCGCCTTGTAGCGGAAGTAAGAAAGTCGAACGAGGAACTCGAACAGTTTGCCTATATTGCTTCGCATGATCTGCAGGAACCACTCCGGAAGATCGCCTCGTATTGTAAGCTCCTTCAAGAAGAGCAGTCCCAGAACCTGGATGAAGAAGGACAGGAGTACCTGGAGGTTGCCATCAACGGTGCGACTCGCCTGCAGAGATTGGTTCGCGACCTCCTGACGTTTTCCCGTATCACCACCCGCGGAAGACCCTTGTCGGCCACCTGCGCGTCCAGTAGCCTAGACGATGCAACGACGAATCTCTCCGTGCTCATTGAGGAAAAGTCTGCGGTTATAACTAAGGATGCGTTGCCAGAAGTGTGGGCGGACGCGGGACAGCTAACGCATCTGTTCCAGAATCTAATTGGCAATGCGATAAAGTATTGCGATCAGGCAGTGCCAGAGATACATGTTGGAGTACGTGATCTCGGCGACACCATTGAGTTTTATGTTCAAGATAACGGGATTGGAATTGAACCGCAGTTTCATGAACAGATCTTCCAGGTGTTTCAACGGCTTCACAACCGCCGTGAATATAGCGGAACAGGCATAGGCTTAGCGCTCTGCAAACGCATTGTAGAACGGTTTGGCGGCCAGATCCGAGTTGATTCTACCCCTGGGGCAGGTAGCACCTTTTACTTTACCACCACCAAAGTCCAACCAGAAACACGACAAGATGCCTCACGACGACACTCTGTTACAGTCGGCGCGCCCCATTGTAATTCTGTTAGTTGATGACGACGATGATGACGTGCGGCTTACACGAAAGGCATTCGAGAACGACCGCGTATTAATTCGTCTTCACCGGGTAGAGGATGGAATACAGGCAATGCAGTTCCTGCGTCGCGAAGGTGACTTCGCTGACGCACCGCGACCGGATTTAATTCTGCTCGACCTCAACATGCCGAGGAAGAGTGGTCGCGAGGTGCTGAAAGAGATCAAAGAAGATCCGCAGTTGCACAGTATCCCGGTTGTTGTTCTTACGACGTCCGATGACGAGAAGGATGTGGCGCGAAGCTACGAGCATCAGGCCAACAGCTACGTCACTAAACCGGTAGACCTCGACCAGTTCCGCGAGGTACTAAAGACGCTGAAGGATTACTGGTTCAGCGTAGTAAGGCTGCCTCCTGCGGATTAGCGTCTCGCGATGGGCGCGACGGATAAGTCTGATTCGTAGTCGTTCATCCGCCAGACACCGCTCGCCGGAAATCCCGTGGCGAGAGTCCCGTGGTACGCGTGAATTGCCGTGTGAAAGCGCTCTGGTCTGCGTAGCCAGCGGCCAATGCAATCTCCGAAATCGGTTTGGTGCTGCTTCGCAGCATTTGTTCGGCGGTACCGATACGGAGTTTCACGAGCCACTGCCTTGTCGAAACGCCGAATACGGCTCGCATGCGGCGGTCGAACTGATACCGCGACATGCCCGCCATGTTGGCCAGCTGCGCAGCGGTGGGAAGATCGTCGACGGATTTCTCCGCCGTGCCGAGCACTTCGGCGATGCTGCGGAACTCGCTGGTTGTCGAATCCGGCAACCTCAAGTCTTGCGATACGCCCCACAACCCGATCGTCTTGCCCGACTTGCCACGCAGTGGCAGCTTGGTGGTCAAACACCAACCAAGGTCGCGCGAAGGCACGCAATGCAATTCGAGGTGGGACACGATGGGTTGTCCTGTTTTCAAAACGGCCTGATCCTGATCTTCGAAGCTCTGCCCGATCGGGGGAGGAAGCACTTCGCTGGCTCTTCGACCAATCAGCGACCGTTTGTCTCGCTGACCACACCGCTCGGCCAGCGTGCGATTCACCAGCACGTACTCACATTGCTGATTCTTAATGAAGTAGACGACATCGGACAACTGATCGAACAGTTCTTCGCCCGTTAGCGGTTGTTGGAGTTGGTCGAGGAACTTGGAGAGCATGGGGATATGGGCCTATATGAGGGGGAAAGGCCAAATTGTGCGCATTTTCAAGTTTCGCGCAGCCGGCGTGTAAATACAAGCAGGCGAGCGTAGACTAAGCTGGTCCGTGGATTGCGAAGTTCTCTGCTGGAAGGAAATCGAAGCGAATGAACGGTGCTGACGTGTTTCGCGGGTGCATGCCCGCCTTGATGACTCCGTGCGACGAAGTGGGCCGGCCGAACTACGAGGAGCTGGTCGCCACTGGCCGATCGTTGATGGACCGCGGCATGAGTGGCGTGATCTACTGTGGTTCGATGGGCGAGTGGCCTTTGCTCACCAACGAGCAGCGCAAGGAAGGTGTGAAGCGGTTGGCCGAAGCGGGCATTCCGGTGGTAGTGGGAACGGGCGCGCAGAACCCGGCGATCGGCGCCGACCTAGCTGCTCACGCCCAGCAGGTCGGCGCGACAGGTTTGATGGTGATTCCCCGCGTGCTTTCGCGCGGTACTTCGCCAACCGCTCAGTTCGCGCACTTTGCTCGCGTGCTGCAGGCTGGTAGCGAGCTTCCGGCGGTGATCTATAACAGTCCCTACTATGGCTTTGAAACCAAAGCCGATTTGTTTTTCCGGTTGCATGATGCGCATCCCAATCTTGTCGGCTTCAAAGAGTTCGGCGGGAGCGACTCGCTCACCTACGCTGCGGAGCACATCACCAGTGGCGACGCGTCGCTGGCGCTAATGGTGGGGGTCGACACGCAAGTGTTCCACGGGTTCGTTCGCTGCGGAGCCGTGGGCGCGATCACCGGCGTCGGCAACGCCTTGCCCACAGAAGTGCTGCGGCTGATGGAACTGTGCCAGCGAGCGGCTACCGGCGACGCCGCCGCCCGACGGCAGGCGCTAGAACTCGAAGGTGCATTGGCCGTGCTGTCGAAATTTGACGAGGGGCCGGACCTGGTGCTGTACTACAAACGGTTGATGGTGCTCGAGGGCCATTCTGCTTATCAACACTCGGTCGATCCGGACGATCGCCTTTCGCCTAGCCAGCAGGCGCAGGTCGACTCGCAGTGGCGGCAGTTCCGCACCTGGTGGCAGTCTTGGTCCGACGCCGCGTCGAGTTAGGAGACCAGCGTGGACGCACTGCAGTTTGTCGATTCACACACGGCCGGCGAGCCGACGCGAGTGATCGTCGCCGGCGGCCCCGATCTTGGCACGCCCGCAAGTCCCGATCGACGGGAATTGCTGCGTACGAAGTTCGACTACCTCCGCACGACAGCCATTCTCGAGCCGCGCGGTGGCGATGTGTTGGTCGGAGCGCTATTAAGCGATCCAGTGGACTCGAGTTGCGCGGCCGCGGTAACGTTCTTCAACAACAAAGGCTACCTTGGCATGTGTGGCCACGGGACGATCGGTGTCGCGGTGACGCTGGCCTATCTGGGCCGCATCGCCGAGGGCCTTTCGCGGATCGAAACGCCTGTGGGAGTCGTGGAGGTGAACCTGCTTTCGCCGAACCGCGTGGAAGTGAAGAACGTGCCAGCCTATCGTTACCGCACCGGTGTCCAAATCGATGTGCCCGGCTTCGGCAGCGTTCGTGGCGACATTGCCTGGGGCGGCAATTGGTTCTTCCTGGCCGAAGCGGCGTCGTTGGCGGTGCGCCCTGAGAACATCAACCAACTGACCACCTGCACGCGCCGCATCATGCACGAGTTGAGCGAGAAGAAGATCACCGGCGAGGGCGGCGGCGAGATCGACCATATCGAACTGATCGGCCCACCTGGCAACGAACGAGCGAACTGCCGTAGCTTCGTGCTCTGCCCTGGCGGAGCGTACGACCGCTCGCCGTGCGGCACCGGCACCAGCGCGAAGCTCGCTTGCCTGGCGGCCGAGGGATTGCTCGAGCCCGGGCAAACCTGGGTGCAGGAAAGCATCGTGGGCAGCCTGTTCGAAGGGCGTTACGAGTGGCACGACAACGGGCGCATCATTCCTACGATCACCGGCGAAGCCTATGTCACCGCGGAGGGGCGGTTGTTGATCGACGCCAACGATCCGTATCGGCACGGCATTCGTATAGGACCGACCACATGACGACGGCTGCGTCCAACGGAAGTGTGATTGTGGTTGGGGGTGGTGTCGTTGGTCTCGCCTGCGCGCACTATCTGCGGCAACTCGACCTGCAGATCACGGTAATCGAACGCGGCGCCATTGGCGGGGCGTGCTCGCTTGGTAACTGTGGCTACATCTGCCCGAGCCATGTGCTGCCGCTAACCGAGCCAGCTGCGATTCGCGTCGCGCTGAAGTCGATGTTCCAGCCGGCGTCGCCGTTTCGCGTGAAGCCCACGCTCAGCCCGACCATGTGGCGCTGGATGCTGGAGTTTGGGCGTCGCTGCACCCATCGCCGAATGATGCAAAGTGCGGTGCATCTACACGCGATCCTGCAATCGTCGATGAGCGAGTATCGCCAGCTCACGGAAGCTGGGCATCTGGAATGCGAATGGAAACCGCTCGGGCTGTTGTATGCGATGCGTTCGCAGCAAGCGATGGACGAGTTTGCGTCGACCGATCGGTTGCTCACAGAGCACTTCGATATCTCAGCCCGCCGAATCGAGGGGCAGGACCTGCCGGAGTTCGACTCCGCCTTGCGAACCGACCTGGCGGGGGCGTACTACTACGAGCACGACGCGCACTTAAATCCCGGTACGCTCACATCGGCTTGGGCCGCCCGCTTGCGCGGGCAGGAGGTGCGATTGGTTGAGGATTGCGAACTGCAGGACGTCGAGACCGATCGTCGGAGAGTGACTCGCCTCCGAACCTCACAGGGAGAAATGTCCGCCGAGACAGTGGTGATCGCCACTGGTGCGTGGAGCCCAAGTTTCTCGAAGTCGCTCGAGTGCCCAATCCCCATCCAACCGGGCAAGGGATACTCGGTCACCACGGCAAGGCCCGATCCCTGCCCTCGGCACCCGATTCTGTTCCCCGAGCACCGCGTCGGCGTGACGCCGTTTGAGAGTGGTTTTCGGATTGGCTCGATGATGGAGTTTGTCGGCTACGACGAAACGATCCCGCCGCGTCGCATCGAACAACTGTTCGCTGCTGCCGACCACTACCTCGTTGGATCGGCCAGTCGCGCCGATGTAAGCGAGTGGTACGGGTGGCGGCCCATGACGTGGGACAGTTTGCCAATCATCGGGCGGACGCCTCGCTTGAGCAATGTGCTGCTGGCCACCGGGCACAACATGTTGGGCGTGAGCCTAGCAACGGCGACCGGCAAACTGATTGCCGAAATCGTCGCCGACAAGCCGACGCATCTAAACATCGCGCCGTACTCGCCTGCAAGATTCTCGCGCAGCACACGCTGATCGGGGTCGCTCGGGTGGTTGAGTGCCATCGATTCGGCCAATGCTTCCCGTCTTTACTGTCGGCTGACACCAGGAATTCAGCACCTGGGCCCGTGGCAACAGCACTTGCTGGACGCAGCGATGGTTTTTCGGTTGTCCTGCAAGTTATACTGTCGCCGGCGTTGCTCGCCGTAGTTGCGCGCTGTGAAGTTTGGTCGCCGTTTAACAAGAAGGAACACACTAGATGAACGCTAAGGTTCTGCTGAGTGTCTCCCTGACGGCTGCCTGCTTCGTGTACGCTGCCGGTGCGACGTTGGCCGAAGAGCTGGATCCCCGCCTGAAGGAGTTCGACATATCGGGCCTGGTGCGGTTCGAGACGCCGCAGCAGGCCGAAGCGGTGCGGCAGCGTATGGTTCGATTCATCTGGCCCAATGGTCTTCCCGCTACGCGGCCCACCGTGGTTCCGCTCGATGGCCATCCCGCGGAGTTGGCCGCCGTGGATCGGTCGCTAGTTAGCAAGGTCGAGCGGTACGACGTCGACGTATCGGGTTTCGATTTCATACAGCACTCGTTTGCTGTGTTTCCCAAGCAGCCAGCGGAAGGCGCGCCGCGACTGGCCGTCGTGCATGGCGGACACATGCCGGAGGGGCCGGAGAACTACTTGATTGGCGGGCTCGACGACACCATCGAGGTGCTGTTGAAGCAAGGCTACGTGGTGGCGGTGGTGCAGATGCCGCTGGTGACGTGGAACGACGACACCGATGGAGTGCTGCCGAGCGGTACGCGCTTCGAAGTGAAGGGTCGCGCTACCAGAGGCCACGATCAACTGATGGCGGTCACCGAGCCGGAGCTCGAAGGTGCGTTCCTGCGGTTCTTCCTGGAAGAGGTCGTGCAAGTCACCAACGAGTTGCTCGCCACGCATGAAGATCCAGAGATTGTGTTGATGATCGGACTTTCTGGCGGCGGATGGACCACGCACTTGTCGGCGGCGGTCGATCCGCGGATCGACGTGTCGATTCCCGTCGCTGGTTCGTTGCCCCTTTACGCGCGACCCTTTAGTCCCGGCAGCAAGGGCGATGCCGAGCAGGAGTACGCGAAGCTGTATCGCGAGGAAGACACCGACGGCGACGGGGTGCTCGACAAGGCTAGCGGCATCGCGTCGTGGCTCGAGATCTACGCGCTGGGAGGAACCTCGCCCGATCCCAAACGCCCTCGGTTGGAAGTGCAGGTGCTCAACTTGTACGACACATGTTGCTTTGGGGGAACGGTCTACAAGACTTATGGCCAGTCGCTTACCGATCGCGTGGCGGCTATCGACACGGGGCGGTGGAGCGTCTACTCCGACGATTCGCATCGCGGCCACGCGATATCGCCCGTGGTGATTCGCAAGGTGCTTCCCAAAGCGATCAAAGAGTGGAAGCAACTGCAAGAGCAGCAATAGGATATGTACTTCGACTTACAAGTAAACGGTTACGCCGGCGTCGATTTCAACGCGGACGAGTTGCGCCTGGACGAACTCCGCGCGGCTTGTGGCGAGTTGGCCGAGCACAACGTGGTGGGCATCCTGGCCACGGTGATCACGGACGACGTGGACGCCATGAGTGCGCGGCTGGCGAACATCGCCGCTGCTTGCGAGCAGGACGAGCTGGTCGCCAGTGTGATTCGCGGAGTGCACATTGAAGGCCCGTTCATCAATCCCGCGACCGGCTACGTTGGTGCCCACCCGAAGTCCGCGGTGCGACCCGCCGATGTCGACTCGATGAACCGTCTGCTGGATGCAGCCGCAGGGCTGACGCGAATCGTGACGCTCGCACCGGAGTGCGATCCGGGACTCCAGGTGACCGGGATGCTAGCGCGGCGGGGCGTTACGGTTTCGGCGGGGCACTGCAATCCCACGGCCGAACAACTGGCCGCAGCGATCGACGCGGGACTGTCGATGTTCACTCACCTGGGCAATGGCTGTCCGCTACAACTGCACCGGCACGATAACATCATTCAGCGGGCGCTCCATTTTTCGGATAAGCTAGCCAATGGATTCATCGCCGATGGGGTGCACGTGCCGTATGTTGCCTTGCGAAACTACTTGGCAGCCGCCGGGCTCGAGCGCGCGTTTGTGGTGACCGATGCGATTTCTGCTGCGGGTCGGGGGCCAGGCGTATTTCAGTTGGGCGAGCAGCAGGTGGTGGTCGACGAGCATCTCGCCACCTGGTCGGCCGATCGCCAGAACCTGGTTGGCTCGGCGTCGACCATGCCCGCGGTGGTGGATCGCCTGCGTGACGAACTGCAACTGAGCGACGACGCAATCCGCCAGCTAACCTACGAGAACCCTCAGAAGGCCATTGGCCTGAAATCAAACTAAATAGAAAGTCAAACCAGGAGGTATAACTCTATGCAAGTGAGCATCTCGCCCGATGCGGCGACCATGGCCAAGGCGGCCGCCCAGCACGGGGCCGAGTTGGTTCGGCAGGCCATCAATGAGCGCGGGCAGGCGAACATCATCGTGGCCACAGGGGCTTCGCAACTCGGTATGCTAAGCAATCTGGTCGCAATGGACGACATCGATTGGCAGTGCGTCACCGGTTTTCACCTCGACGAGTACATTGACTTGCCGTTTCGCCACAAAGGTTCGTTCCGAGGCTACTTGTGGTCGAACTTCGTGAGCCAGTTGCCGGTGCCGCTGCGTGCGTTTCATTATTTGAGCGGCGAGCAGGATGCTCCCCAAGAGTGCAAGAGGGTGGGCGAGATCCTCAAGCAGCACCCGGTGGACGTGGCGTTCGTCGGCATTGGCGAGAACGGCCACCTGGCGTTCAACGATCCGCCAGCCGACTTTGAGACTGAAGAGCCGTACCTGTGCGTGGCCTTGGACGAAGCCTGTCGACAGCAGCAAACCGGCGAAGGTTGGTTCGCGACGCTCGACGACGTGCCAACGCACGCGATTACGATGAGCATCAAGCAGATTCTCAAGACCAACCACATTGTGTGCACCGTGCCCGACGAGCGGAAGGCCCAAGCGGTGCGCAACGCGCTGGAAGGTCCCGTGACTTCCACGGTGCCCGCGTCGATCTTGCAGCAGCACGAAGCGACGACCCTGTTCCTCGATGCGCCCGCCGCATCGCAACTCGAGAAGAGTTACTAAACCCCCTGCAGAGGATCACGAACCATGCAACATCGTTTTCTAACCCGTGTGATGTGCGGCTTGATGGTCGCGCTCGCGGCTGCGTCCATGGCTGCGGCCGAGCCAGTGCGCGTGGGCATCGTTGGCTGCGATACCTCGCATGCGGTCGCTTTCACCAAGCTGTTTAACAATCCGCAGGCCGCCGGCAGCCTGGCCGACATCACCGTGGTCGCCGCCTATCCAGGCGGGAGCGACGATATTGCGTCGAGTCGCGATCGGGTGGAGGGATTTACCAAGCAACTGGCCGACATGGGTGTGGAGATCGTCGATAACATCGAAGACCTGAATCCGCTGTGCGATGCCTTTCTGCTGGAGAGTGTCGATGGTCGGGTGCACCTCGAGCAGTTTCGCAAGATCGCTCACGGCAAGCCGGTATTTATCGACAAGCCGTGCGCTGCATCGCTGGCCGACGCGGTGGCGATCAAGCGGATCGCGGACGAGACCAAGACGCCCTGCTTCTCGAGTTCGGCGCTTCGCTTCAGCGCGCAGATGCAAGAACTCAAGGGCGACAAGTCGGTTGGCAAGCTGAACGGCGCGACCGCCACCTCGCCCTACAAGACCGACCCCACGCACCCCGCTTTGTACTGGTACGGCATTCATGGCGTGGAGTCGCTCTACGCGTTGATGGGCGCGGGGTGCGAGCAAGTGGTGTGCTTCGATGGCGAGAACGAGTGTGTGGCCGTCGGCTTGTGGAGCGATGGGAGATGCGGCACCTTTCGCGGGCTGAAGAACGGTCCCTCGGGGCGCAAGCCGTTCTCCATTACCGCTTACGGCAGCAAGGACATCCGTACGATTGTCGGATTCGATGGTTACCCGCCGCTGGTGGATGAGATAGGTGAATTCTTCTTTTCGCGCAAGCCACCGGTCGACATGAACGAAACGCTGGAACTACTGGCCTTCATGGAAGCGGCCGAAGCGAGCTTGCAGCAAGGGGGCAAGCCTGTGGACGTGCAGCAGTTGTTAGAACAGGCCAAGGCGGCCGAATAGCAGTCGCATTATTTAGGTTGAGCCACAGATTAACACTGATGAAACACGGATTCTCAGTCCTTGGGCCACGGCCAAGTTGCGGTCTCGGTCATGCTCCGAGTAAAGCTACTCTGGTTGCTTGGCCAACCCAGGGCGTCGGTTCTAGCATCCGTGTTCATCCGTGGCTGATTCCATCGGCGCGAACAACGGTGGCGGCATTGTACTCTCTGCTTCCTCTGCGGCCTCCTGTTCAAACGGCTTTGGTTGTGGCTCGGCCGCGCGGGGTTTACCCGTGGCTGAATCAGGTTTTTGCCCACCGAGTCTGTTTTATAGTATTTAGCTCCTTCCATCTTACTTCAATCTAGCATGGCGGCCTGGTAATGAGCGTTTGGGAAAAGGCGAAGCAACTCGGTCTGGCCATCGGGCCGGCGATCATCGTGGCATCGATCGTGCTGGGGCCGGGCAGCGTGCTCACCAGTTCCAAGGTGGGATGCCAGTACGGCTACAGCATGCTGTGGGTGCTGGCGACCGCGGTGATGTTGATGATGGGTATGACCGCGCTGGGCGCCTTCTTGGGCGCGACGACGACCCGCACTCCCTGCCAGTACCTGGCCGACACGCTAGGACGCCCGGCGGCCGTGGTGATTGGAGTGTTGGTGTTCCTGATCGTCGCATGCTTTCAGGCGGGTAACAACGCGGCGGTGATTGCGTCGATTGAAGGAGCCTCTCAAGCATCGAACACGACCAAGCTGATCCTACTGCTTGCACTCAACGGCTTCATTGTCGTCACGCTGCTAGGTTTCCGCCAGATTTACCGGCCGTTGGAGCTGCTGATGATGGTGCTGGTGCTGACCATGTTGGTGGGATTCGGCTTGAACCTGTTTCTTGTTCGCCCTGCACCCTTGGACGTAGTGCGGGGGCTGATTCCCAGCCTGCCCGATACCGCCAAGGGTGATGCCTCGGCAGCCCAGGCGTTGTGGCCGCTACTGGGACTCGTGGCGACTACGTTCTCCGTGGCTGCTGCGTTCTATCAATGCTACCTGGTGCGCGACAAAGGGTGGAGCGTGAGCGAAGTGCGTAAGGGGCTTGGCGACTCCATCATTGGCATCGCGCTGTTGGGCGCTATTTCGTCGATCATCCTCGTCACCAGCGCCGCCGCACTGCACGGCAACGTCGCGCCCAACGAACTGACATCCACTGCAGAAATCGCGCGGCAACTCGAGCCACTGTTTGGCTCCTTCGCGTCGATACTCTTCTCTTGTGGTATCTTCGCCGCGGCGTTTAGCAGTTTTCTGGGGAACGCGCTGTTGGGAGGGACCGTGCTGGCCGATGGACTCGGATGGGGAAGCTCGGTAAACGACGCGTGGTGCAAGCGGCTCACGGTGCTCGCCCTGGCAGTGGGCATGGCGATCGCCTGCTACTCGATGCTCGCCGGCAAGAACGCGGTGAACTTCATTGTGTTTGCCCAGGCGCTGACCGTGATTGGATTTCCACCAGTGGCCGCCCTGATGCTGTGGCTGGGGTTCACTGGCCGCAAACGGGGGCAACGGGTACCGCTGCTATTGTTGATAGTGGGCAGTCTCGGCTTTTGTGTCACATTGGTGCTGGCCGCCCGGACGATCACCAACCTGCTGGCCAGTTCCTAGAGTAGAGAGCGCCGTACTAAGGTGTTGACTCACCTTCGTGATGCGCGGCGACTGCCTCGATCAACGCCCGTACCGAACCGTAGTCCTGGTAAGGATAGTAAGGTCCGATCGGCAGCACGGCATCGAACTCTTCGGGCGCTTGCAAGGCGATCCTCTTGGGGTCGGCGTCGAAGTCGACTTCCACGCACTGCTGGATCTTCGCCGAGTCGGCCGGCCAGTCGTAGGTGCCTGCGGAACTCTCAGGCGGACTCACTTTCTCCAGGTCGTCCCACGAGTCGGGCCACGCGCCGTCGTTCGTGGTGACGTACTGCTTGGTCAGATCCACAACCAGTAGCGTCGCGTGCAGCGTGTTCTCGGCGCGAATCGAAGTGGTCACGCCCTGATACAAGGCGATGGCCCCCAGGGCGAGTACAAACAGGATCGACCCGTACCCAATTCGCAATATCCAACGCATGATGCATCACCGTAAGAAGGTCCGCCTCGCCCCTGTTCCAAAGGCGCGATCTCTAGAAGTATAACGCCATGGGAGCGACTTCCCAACCTCCGCGGCCGTCGCTTGTTCTCCCCTATCGGTTGGCGGATAATCGTCCTTGGAGCAAGACTTTCGGAGAACCAAGCCATGCAGCATCGTACAAGCAGCTTTCGCGGAGTAACGCCGACGCTCGGCGCGCGAGTATACATCGCCCGCAATGCCACGGTGCTGGGCGACGTGGTGCTGGGCGATGACGTTTCGGTGTGGCCCGGCGCGGTGTTGCGGGGCGATATGCACTCGATCCGCGTCGGCCATCGCTCGAACGTGCAGGACAACGCGGTGCTGCACATCACCCACGCCGGCGACTACAATCCCGGAGGCTTCCCGCTGGAAATTGGCGACGACGTGGTGATCGGCCACAGCGCAGTATTGCACGGCTGCAAAATAGGCGACCGCGTGCTAGTCGGCATCGGTGCGATCGTGAACGACGGAGCGGTGGTTGAGCCCGAAGTGATGATCGGCGCAGGCTGCGTCGTCCCGCCCGGCAAACACCTGGAGTCGGGCTACGTGTACGTCGGTAACCCCTGCCGGCAACTCCGCCCGGTGACCGAAAAGGAACGCACGTTCTTCACCTACTCCCCGGCGCACTACGTGGAGTTGAAGAACGAGTATCTGACGCACGAGGCGAATGGATAGTCGTGATTGTTCGCCTGAATACACGATGCGGTGTGGACTCTTAGTGCCAATCGGCGCCGCACTTGAAACACTGCTTGGCAAGTGGCGTTAACAGCGGCAACCCACATTCTGGACAACACTTCTCTGGCTCCATCCGACGTGTGAGTTCAGCAATAAGGCGAGACGCTGCCTTCTGTATCTCGCGATTGGAATCTCTCTCCATACTTTGGAATATCGGGAGATGCGTGAGTAACTCCTCACGAACTTCCGCAGCTGTGGTCAGGTACTCGCAGCCCAGCGAAGTGTCATTGCCATGATGAAAGTGGTATCGGCGGATGCTCTCAGCACTGCTGGATTCGGCGGCAATCCACAAGAACTCAACAACTTGTGCACGATTCAAGGCGATTGGGTCAGCGGCAATTTGGACAATGAATGGTATTGCGCGAAGTGTCGAATCGTAGATACTCCCCTGATGAAGAACCGACGCATGCAACCAGCCAATCGCGTGGGCGGCAACGCGAGGATGGGAGGACGCGAGATGTCGTAGGGCGTAAGGTACGTCGGTAGCTGGTCCATAGGCATGCGATAGGGAGTGCCATGGGACCGACTCCAGGCCTTGTAGTTCGACCAAGACTTCTGGGTTCTGAAAAGCCTGGTGCAGTGGTTGATCTGGCGAGGCCCCTTTCCACCGAGGATCGCGAAACGCCCGGAGGTCTTCTTTTGGCACTACCAAAGATGTGGCGTCGGCCGTTTCAGACTTCCCAGGAGGCAACTTGGGAAATGTCTGTTCGTATAAGTCGGCAAGTCCCACAAATTCATGACCATGACTGTCGGCTGCACTGGAAGCTAGTGCAAGTTGATAGGCTTGCTCGGGATGGGAAGCAGTAACAAGGCGAGGCTCGATGGTGCACCATTCCTTGTTTCTGAATACTAGCACTGCCACAAACGGAAGTTCTTTCGGGAAGCTTCTCTGGTCCATAAGCATATCTCCACATGCACGACTAGACCTTGGTGAGCAATCAGGCTTTCGTTGCCGCCAAACAGTCGGCAGGAGCAGCCATTCTACACCATCTTTGCTTTTTGACGGCGGCCACCAAGGATAGAATCCTGCAAACCACTACTCGACTAGCTGGCGCGAGCGGCTCATTCAACTTCCAAACACGCTCTCAGCCGCGCAACCGCCGTCTGTAGTCACAGAGTTACCCATTGTGGACGAGGAGGACGATGATGGGGGTTGGCGGTCACAACCAACGAAGCAAAGAACGACGACAAAGGCGAGGGACGACTTCGGGCACATAACGTTGCCACTGACGCGCGGGCATTAGGATGTCGCCTCTAGTGGCTTGTTAGGAGCTATATCGTGAAGTACTGAATATACAGGATCAACAGTTCGTTCTCCTTCACGAGATGCAGCTCAATATAATACCCGTTGTTGGTTGCCCGTTTCGACAACACGATCTGCTCTGGTGGCGGGGGCCACCAGTCACACCAGTCGTATGCAAAGTCATTCGGGAACTCAATCGTCTTGAGTGCTGCGATCTGCTTGCTGAGTGACTCTTGCGCATCGCCCGGGATCTGAATCTTGGCGAAGACGAGGGGGTCAATTGGGGGGATGTGCTTGAACGCAAGACCCTCCGACCCATCAGGAAGGGTGATTCCCGATTCCGTCTGGATTTTCGCCATCGCTTCGGAATCGAATGACTTCTCATCGAGACTGTACTCCGTGCGGTCACGGTGGCCGCCGCAGCCGAAGATCGCGATGCACATGGCAAGAATGCAAAGGTGTCTCATCTTCTTGCTCCTAACCACCGCCGTAACCGGGCACGAAGGGAAGGCTGTGATTTCAGATGCCGCGTGAATGAGTGCTCCGGTTCACGGCTTGGTTCTGTCGCTTTGCGGCGACGGTTCCGCGACATTTTGAGCTATAGATTCTCGTTCAGCAAGCCACTACCATCGCCAAAGGAGCTTCCAAGTGGAGTTCATTGAGTTGCTCGAGCGGCATCATATCGAGTATGGCCCGCAGTATGTGTTCGAGCAGGAGCATGTGGGTTAGAGTCGCTGTCGCCGCTCGGCGGCTTTGGAGAATAGCCACACGGCTTCCTGGGACTCGCGTCCCAGGCTATGCGCGGTCGCCACTCCGTGGCTAACGGATTTGCTCGTCGTTAAAGCATCACCTATTGGTAAGGCACTCTCCCCGCGCGGCTGTAGTTTTCTTACACTTCGATTCTCGACCAGCGAGCGGTTACAATGCCAGCCAAATGGTAGCCGGCAGTTTCTTTGCATGGGAGTGGTGAATCGTGTCAGACGAAGCAGTCAAGGTGGAACCCGCGCCCAAGGCAGAACGCCTGATGAGCCTCGATGCGCTGCGGGGCTTCGATATGTTCTGGATCATCGGTGGGGAATCAATCGCGCACGCTGCGGCGAAGCTCACCGGTTGGGCGGGGCTGGTGTGGCTCAGTGGGCAACTCGAGCATCCCGAGTGGCATGGGTTTACGTTTTACGACTTGATCTTCCCGTTGTTCCTGTTCATGGCCGGCGTGTCGATGCCGTACTCTTTCGAGAAACGGCTGGCGCGCGGCGACACCAAGGCGCAACTCTACCGGCACGTCATTATCCGCGGACTGGTTCTGGTACTGCTGGGCTGGGTCTACAGCGGCATCCTCAAGCTGGACTTTGCCAACATGCGTTATCCGAGTGTGCTGGGCCGCATCGGCCTGGCGTACATGCTGGCGGGGCTGGTGTTCTTGAACACCGATCTGCGCGGGCGGCTATGGTGGATTGTGGGACTGCTCGTGGGATACTGGGCCGCGCTGAAGTTCATCCCCGTGCCAGGCTTTGGGGCGGGTGATTTGGAGCCCGGTCACACGCTGACCGACTGGATCGACCACACGCTGCTGCCGGGGCGACTCTACAAGGGCAACCGCGATCCCGAAGGGATCTTGGGGACCGTGCCCGCGGTGGCCACGGCGCTCGCTGGAGGGCTGACCGGTCAGTTTCTCAAGCACTCGCAGGGAAGCGGTTACTTCAAGGCCGGCATGATGGCCCTGATGGGAGTGGTTTGTTTAGGGCTGGGCTGGCTCTGGGACTTTAACTTCCCCATCAACAAGAACCTGTGGTCGAGTTCGTTTGTGCTATGGTGTGCAGGCTGGAGCCTGATCTTCCTGGCCGCGTTCTATCTGGTGATCGACGTCTGGAAATTTCGCCGCTGGGCGTTCTTCTTCGTCGTGATCGGCAGCAACTCCATCCTGATCTACATGGCCCAGCGGTTGATCGACTTCAACTACACCGCGCACTTCCTGCTCGACGGCGTACTCGGGCTGACCGGCGGCTACGAACCACTGCTGTTTGCGATCGGCCTGGTGATGCTGAAGTGGCTGTTTCTGTATCTCATGTACCGCAAGAAGATCTTCCTGCGGGTGTAGAATCTGATCGTAGGGGCGCTGAGTGGTCCGGTCAGGCGGATGACGGAGACAGGCGGAGTGCGGCCGGGTTTGCGTTTTCAAAACTGCTGGGAGATACGGAGGGGATGTATGCCGCGGGGAGTTGCGGGACCGCCGGACCGTGCCTAGGTCGATGTGGCCGAGGCACGTTGGCACGACGCCAATTCCTGCACAGGAGTTTCACGCCGAGAACGGTTCGCTGGTGAGATTGGTTTTGCTAGACTTTCCAAGATGAAGAACAACGGTCCCCTCCTATACGACTATTCGAGCCAATACAAAGTTGACGCCTCCACTGCTGGCAAGCGAGTTCTGAAATTCGGTCGTCGATCGCATTTGTGGCCACTGGTTTTGGTAACACCACTATTTATCTTTTTGGCATACCTCTGCGTTGCCATAATAGTGATGTTCGCTCTTGCAGTTTGGAATGAGCTACCTATCAAAGGGCTGAGTCAAGTCTTTGAAACATTTGTGAGTGGCGTATTTGTGGCTGCATTTGTCGGTCTAGGCCTCTATATTTCCATTGGGCTTTTGTGGGAGATCCTCCAAGAACTATTTAACCGCACCCTTGAGATCGATGAATTATCAAATCGAGTTTCCGTAGGTAATGTGCCATTTGTTAGGACACGAATCGAGATGAACTCGATTGACGGTCTAGAATTGCTGTTAAGTCAACACCATGGATGGTGGTGCTATCTAGTGGTTAGAGTACGCGGACGACGAACTTCACTCCGAATCATGGAAGTTCGGGGAAAGCGGAGTAGCTCGGCTGAGCAAGTTGCAGACGCGTTGCAGCCAGTTGCAGATGATGTCGCACAGCAGCTCGGGTGTGAGCCGCCGGGTCGGAGGGAAATCAGTTCGTGGCAATGCTTATGGATTTGGGGAATATGAGTCAGGCAACCATCCGATTCGCTGGAGTGGCGAATCTATACAGGCTTCATCGTCCTGTGCCATTTCCAGGCGATTCGCAACTGCATTCGGCGTGACACGCCGAGGCACTTCTGGGATGGCTCCGAATCTCCAGCGGTGCCGCTCCCCATCGGTGGGCTTCCAAAAACCCAAGAACTGCCCGGGCCAAATCGTCGTGCGATCGAGAGTCTTTCCACTCCGCCTACCTCACCACGCGGCGGTGCACGGGAAGAACAAAATCGCGTGTGTCAAAAAATCGCCGTTGAATTTGTGCGGGAGTGTGATCCAATGGGGGTGCATGGTGTTATGTACAGGTGTGTGTGAGTAGGTGAGTAGGTGAGTAGGTGAGTCCTCCACTGGCTTGCCCTTCGCGGTCCTGCTCGATTCGCTGCATCTCCAGATTTTGGCGTTTCCGGCTTGTTGGGAAACATAAGTAGCCGGATGACCACGACGTCCGTGATGGCTCAGCGCTGCAGAAAGTCCTTGCGCTCGTTCGGCGGAGCGAACGGCGACTATCGTTTCGTCCCACTGGAGAACATGCGGGGAACAACGCGAGGAGTTTTGTCGTACCCCCCGAATGGTTTGGTCGAGAAAACAAGCGGTTTCGCCACTTGGGTGGGACCAAAACGTCTGGGGTTTTGGGCCAATGGATCGATGTAGGGGACAAAACCCCCGGTTTTGGGCCGATGGATGCAACTTGCGAACAACTGACAACCGATAAGGGTCTACTTACAATTGCAACAGCCAGAGACGACCGGATGGTCGCCGGCTCGGGTCCATTGGACTTGGGCGGGAGGAAAGTCCGGGCGCCAGAGGGCAGGGTGGTGGATAACGTCCACCGGTCGTGAGACCCGGGAAAGTGCCACAGAAAATATACCGCCGGAGGGGCTGTTAGCCGTTGTCCACACGCTGGGCCAATAGCTAACAGCCTCGCCGGTAAGGGTGAAATGGTGCGGTAAGAGCGCACCGCGGGCGAGGTGACTCGCCTGGCAGGGTAAACCCCACCCGGCGCAAGGCCAAACAGAGGGCAGAGTCGGCTCGACTCGTTACGACTCTCGGGTAGGCCGCTGGAGGCGCGAGGCAACTCGCGTCGTAGAGGAATGGCCATCCGTGGCCCAGGTTCTCCTAGTCGGGAACCGGGCCGCGACAGAACCCGGCTTACAGGTCGTCTCTGGCTCTTTTTTAAATTGTTCGGCTTTCAGCGATCAGCTCTCAGCAGTCCACCGCGTGGCCGACTGCTGATCGCTGACCGCTGAATCGCTCGGCCGCCCGCTACCAGTTGGTCTTCAACGGCGAGACGCCATTGGAGCTGGAAGTGAACGGGCTGTTGCTAGCACTTGGGGTGCTTTGCGACGGCTGGGGGGTAGGCGGCGTCGTGCTGACGGCCGGCTGCGTCACAGGCTGAGGAGCCGGAGTGGCACGGCGGCGAGCCGGGGCCGACTTTTCGGCCGGAATCATGTCCTGCTCGACCACCTGCAGCAATTTGGAGATGCAGAGCTTGTTCATGCTGGTCCGCAGGTCGTGAGCCTCGGTACGCAGGTACTCGTGCATGCTCTTGGGCAGGCGGACGGTGATAACGCGAGTGGGCTCGGTATCGGAGTCGTTGGTGCCCTTTTTCTCACGGAGCTTGACCAGGATGCGTTGGATGGCGTCGTATTCGTCCGATTTTTCGAATTCGCACAACTCGTCGAACGTGGGGAAAGCCTTGCGGACAACACCTTCGATGCCCAGTACCTCGCGGAAGAAGGTCACCCAGTCGAGGTCGCGTTCGGCCAATTGGCGAGCGGTGGAGAGGACTTGTTGATAGCGTTCCTGTTTTTCAGTGGTCACGGCACTTGTCTCCTTACGTTTGTGCTTGGGAGCGATTGCGGTCACGGGCCCACACAGACCCGCCAGTTGTGGACATCTTCGTATGCTGTCAAGCCAATGCATGCATCCCGTTGCAATGCTTGCACTTACGACCACAGGCCGGCGGTGCCTAACCTAGTGCACGGCGTGCCCAAAACGTGGGCACGCGGCTGTGCACAAAAAGCGTGCAGCGGTTCTCTGTCCCATCAGCCGAGTGTCCAGTTCGGCGGAGGGCGTGGTAAGTACCAAGAAAATGCTATCAAGACAAGGCCAATCTGAAACTTGAGACATTTTTCCACAGATTCTGAAAGTTTCCATTTGGGCAAACAAAAAGCCGATCGAACCCCGTGGGGCTCGATCGGCTGTGGTGGTGACCAAGTTAGATTGGCCTACTGCCGATTTGGCAGATGCTCAGCTGAGCTCTTCGCGGACTTTCAAAAGCAGGTCGCGCGTCAGGCGGATGCCCTCCTTCTCGTCGGGCTTGCCACCTTCCCACTCCACGCCGACGTAGCCGTGGTAGTCGGCGTCGAGCACGATCTTCATCATCCGGCGGTAGTCGATGTCCGCCTCGTCGCCGTCGGCGTTGAACTTCTTGCTCTTGGCGCTCACCGCCTTGGCGAACGGCATCAGCTCCTCGACGCCCTTGTAGCGGTCGTAGTCGTAGAAGTTGCCAAAGTCGGGCAGGGTGCCGACATTGGGCCGGGCGACCTGCTCCATCACGGCCACCAGCCAAGCGCCATCGGACGACAGCCCGCCGTGGTTCTCGACCAGGACGTTGATGCCGTGCTCGTCGGCAAACTCGCCGAGCTGCGACAGCCCGTCGGCCGCCCGATCACGCTGCTCCTCGCGGGTGCCGTCGGAGGCCGCGTTCACGCGGATCGAATGACAGCCGAGCAGTTTGGCCGCTTCGACCCAGCGGAAGTGGTTCTCGACGGCTTTTCGCCGGGCCTTTTCGTCCGGATCGCCCAGTTTGCCCTCTCCGTCGCACATGATCAGCAGGCTGCGGACCCCCAGGTCGTCGCAGCGGGTCTTCAATTCGCCCAGGTAATCGAGGTCCTTGGCCTTATCCTTGAAGAACTGATTCACGTACTCCACGGCGCTGATGTCGAATTCGTTCTTCGCCACGGCGGGGAAGTCGAGATTGGTCATCTCGCCACTATTAATAGTGCGGTGCAGCGACCATTCGGCCAGGGAGATCTCGAACAGCGGGTCCTTCTTGTCCTTTTCGTCTTTTTTGGCTGCTTCTTCGGCCCAGGCCAGCTGGCCGAGGCCCAGGCTGCCGATC
This sequence comes from Aeoliella sp., assembly GCF_965227375.1. Lineage (NCBI taxonomy): Bacteria > Pseudomonadati > Planctomycetota > Planctomycetia > Pirellulales > Lacipirellulaceae > Aeoliella > Aeoliella sp. Next base: position 3,414,205 of record NZ_CBDDFX010000002.1, on the reverse strand, counting down.
GCCAGGCCGGCGGAGGCCGCGGCCGTCGACTTCAGCATTTCGCGACGGGTTGTATAGGTAGACATTTCAAAGCACTCCCAGAGGGTGGAAAAACGCAAGAGGTGGCAGTGAGATCCTTGATTGTGACTCGCCGCAACTGGCGATGCAACGTACCGCATGCTGCGGAATCCCGGGCCCCGGACGCCCTGCGCCCATTGACCCGTCCGCTGGTGCTGCCGAGAATCGGCGGTTTGGCCTGCGTGGGTAATAGGTGAGTAGGCAAGTAAGTGAGCAGGTGAACCAGCGACACCTACTCACTTACTCACCTACTCACAGGCTCCGAAATGGCCTGCTGTGATTCTCGATCAAACTCCGAACAACCAAATTCAACCCCAAAGGACCCCCCATCATGAGCGGCAGCGCCATCACCATGCAGGACGGCAAGCTGAACGTCCCCGACCAGCCGATTATCCCGTTCATCGAGGGCGATGGCACTGGTCCCGACATCTGGGCTGCTAGCGTGCGGGTGTTCGACGCGGCGGTCGAGAAAGCCTATGGCGGCCAGCGCAAGATCGCCTGGCAGGAAGTGCTGGCGGGCGAGAAGTCGTTCAACGCCAACGGCAACTGGCTGCCCGACGAAACGCTCGACGCGTTCCGCACCTACTTGGTGGGCATTAAAGGCCCGCTCACCACGCCGGTCGGCGGTGGCATCCGCTCGCTGAACGTGGCGCTGCGACAGATCCTCGACCTCTATACCTGCTTGCGCCCCGTGCGTTGGTTCGAGGGCGTTCCCTCGCCGGTCAAGCGGCCCGACCTCACCGACATGGTTATCTTCCGCGAGAACAGCGAAGACATCTACGCGGGCATCGAGTTCGAGAACGGCACCGACGACTGCGAGAAGTTCAAGAGCATGTTCGCCGAGGCGTTCCCCGATCGCTACAAGAAGATCCGCTTCCCGAACACCGCCGGCATTGGCATCAAGCCGGTGTCGAAGGAAGGCACGTGGCGAATCGCCAAGGCGGCCATTCAGTACGCCATCGACAACGGGCGCGACTCGGTCACCTTGGTGCACAAGGGCAACATCATGAAGTTCACCGAAGGTGGCTTCCGCGACTGGGGCTACCAGTGTGCGAAGGAAGAGTTCGGCGCCACCGAACTCGACGGCGGACCGTGGTGCACCTTCAAGTCGCCCAAGGATGGCAGCACCATCACCGTGAAGGACGTGATCGCCGACGCAATGCTGCAACAGATCCTCACCCGTCCCGCCGAGTACAGCGTGATCGCCACGCTCAACCTGAACGGCGACTATATTAGCGACGCGCTCGCTGCGTGCGTCGGTGGTATCGGCATCGCTCCGGGTGGCAACATCAACTACGACACCGGGCATGCGATCTTCGAAGCCACGCACGGCACCGCGCCGAAGTACGCCGGCAAGGACCAGGTGAACCCGGGAAGCGTGATCCTCTCTGGCGAGATGATGCTGCGTCACATGGGCTGGACCGAAGCGGCCGACAAGATCATCACCGGCATGAACGGCGCCATCGGCGCGAAGACCGTGACGTACGACTTCGAGCGATTGATGGACGGCGCCAAGCTGCTGAAATGCAGCGAGTTTGGCTCGGCGATCATCGAGCACATGGGCTGAGCCGTTAGGCTAGCCGCCATTGATGACAAGTTGATATACAAGACACGCTAGTCATGTATAAGCTGCAGCGCTTCGTGGCTTCGTCGCTTCACCAATCCACGTGTATTTAAGCCGTGGTTTCTGGTTAAGATGTACGGACTCACGGGGTGAATTAACGCAGGGGGTCGTCGTCGACCCGCTCTTCAGCGATCGACTGTCATCGGTGTCTTATGGAAATCATTCGCGGTGCATTGGCCGATGCATCTGTGCTGTTGGACCTCGATGCGCAAGATTTCGGTGACGTGTTTCACGCCACCACGGAGCACCTTGCCAATCGAGGCATCATCGACGAGGCCGATCGCGAGAGTGTCGAGCAGTCGTTGGCGTCTCGCGAGAAGCAATCCTCCACGGCCATTGGGCATGCCCTGGCGGTGCCGCACGTTTACATGTCGGCGTTTTCGGAGCCCACCGTGGTGTTCGCCAGGCTGGCCCACCCGCTGAACCTCGGAGCGCCCGACGGAATCCCGACCCGGTTCCTATTCCTATTGATGGGTCCCGAGTTGGCCATCTCGCAACACCTGGACTTGCTCGCTAATATTGCGAAGTTGATGGCGGATGAGGAGTTCCGCTACGACGCGCGGATCGCCAAGTCGAGCGACGACCTGGTCGCTGCACTGGATCGGTTCGCCGAGCGCAACGCGCTGGCTGTGGCGACGCCGCAGCCGGCGCCCGTCGATGGGCTGCAGTACACCGGCCGCTTTGCCGGCGGAGTGATCGGCGACACGGCTCGTCGCGCGCCGCACTACGTGAGTGACTGGCTCGACGGGCTGCACGCGAAGTGTGTCGGCTCGACGTTCTTTCTGTTCTTCGCCTGCCTCGCGCCGGCGGTGACGTTCGGCGGGTTGATGTCGGTGAGCACCGGCCAGCAGATCGGTGCCGTGGAGATGCTGGTAGCTACCGCAATCTGCGGCATTGTGTACGCGCTGGTTGCAGGACAGCCGCTGGTCATCCTGGGAGGCACGGGACCGCTGTTGGTGTTTACCGCGGTGCTATACCAGGTGTGCCAGGACTTTCAACATCCGTTCCTTCCGGTCTATGCCTGGGTGGGGATCTGGTCGGCGGTGTGGGTGGTGCTATTCGCCTTGTTCGACGCCAGTTGCCTGATGCGGTTCTTCACCCGTTTTACCGACGAGACCTTCGCTGCACTGATCTCTTTGATCTTCATCTACGAGGCCTTAAAGTCGCTGGTGCATGAGTTTCAGGATCTCGAAACCGCGCAGCATCATTCCACCGCGCTGTTAACCTTGTTGCTGGCCTTGGGAACGTACTACGTGGCCACTAGTCTCTCGCGGTTTCGGCATAGCGACTTCCTGCGCGGTTGGATGCGAGAGTTTCTGGCCGACTTCGGGCCTACCATTGCCATGGTCAGCATGGCGGCCGTTGCATTTTGGTTTCACGAGGTCGATTTGAAGCCGCTCGATGTACCCGACAAGCTGGGAACGACCAGTGGGCGAGATTGGCTGGTGCCGATAGGGCAAGTTCCGACTTGGATGAAGTTTGCCGCAGCAGGCCCGGCCTTGCTGGTCGCGGTGCTGGTGTACCTGGATCAGAACATCACCGCACGATTGATCAACAGCCCCGATCATCACTTGCACAAGGGCGTGGCGTATCATCTCGACTTGTTGGTCGTGGGCGTGCTGATTGGTTTCTGCTCGCTATTCGGTTTGCCTTGGTTGGTTGCCGCGACAGTCCGCTCGCTCAACCACGTGCGCAGTCTGGCGACGTCGGAAGAAGTCGTCAGTCGTAGCGGGCACACCAAAGAGAAGATCATTCATGTACGCGAGAACCGCGTCACGCCGTTTGCAATCCATTTGCTGATCGGCCTTTCGCTGCTATTGCTCGCTGCGCTCAAGTACATTCCCCTGGCGGTGCTCTACGGGCTGTTCTTGTTCATGGGCGTGGTGTCGATTGCAGGCAATCAGTTCTTCGAGCGCATGAGCTTGTGGGTCAAGGACCCGCAGCTCTACCCCGCAACGCACTACATCCGCAAAGTTCCCATTCACGTCACCCATGTGTTCACCGCTTTGCAATTCGTTTGCCTGGCAGTGCTTTGGATGGTGAAGACGAGCAGCATCAGTTGGATTGCCCTCTTGTTTCCACTGTTCATCGCCATCCTTGTGCCGGTGAGGCTGCTGGCGGGCAGGTACTTTGCTGCAGAACACTTGGCAGTACTCGATGCCGATGAAGACCCCGAGCAGGAAGACACCGAATACACGGGGTGATGCTCCAGACGCATCGCGCCCATCACGGCTCGCTCGATTCGCCCACCCCCGCTTTCACCAGGGCGTCTTCGAGGAAGTAGTTGATGTCCTCGGCCGCGTCCGCATGCAGCACGTCGTAGGCGAAGGCCGCGCTGCGAGCATGGTACAGCTGCTCGCGAAGGTTGATGTCGCGAGTAATCGCCCGGGCGAAGGCGGCCAGCACTTCGAGATGCCGATTCCGGTCCGACTCGGGCGTGGCCAGTAGCAAGATGGCGTGCACCGGATGGCCGTCCGGCGCGCCGAGATCGAGTCCCTTGGAACTGATGCCCAGGACTCCGGTGATTTCCTGCCCGCTATCGAGTATCGCGTGCGGAACCATCAGTCCCTGCGACAAGCATGTCGACGCGAGTGCTTCGCGCTCGAACACCTTTTGTACGAACTCATCCTGCGGAATAGACGGCTTGTCCTTCGTAGTGTAGAGCTGCGCGGCCAGCGTGCGGATAACGTCGTCCTTGTTCTTGCCGGTGACATCGACGGTGATGTGGTGCTCGTCAAGGAAGTCGAGCAGCCGCGGCAGATCCTTGTTGGCCTCACCCGCTCTCTGCAGCGCGAACCGTGCGCCGCTGGGACCGACGAGTTGATTGATCGCCAGGGCGGCGAGGCCCACGGTGGTGACCAGCTCTGCGGAGTCCTGGAGTCGAGGATCGGACTGCACGATCAAGATCAAACCAACTGCCACGCCCCCGTGCGGCACCAGCGCGAGGCCCAGGTAGTTACGCACCTTCGACGGCACATGAGCCAGCGACATGGCCGTGTACGCACCGACATACTTTCCCAGGAAACGAGCCAGGAAGTATAGCACCACCAGGCCAGCCGCCTTCATCACCAGCGAGAAGTCGAGGTTCATGCCCGCAAAGGTAAAGAAGGCTGCGAACAACACGCCGCCGATCGAGTGCAGGTAAGCCTCCGCGGATCGGACCACGTCGTGCTTCAGGTTCGAGACGACGATGCCAGCGAACGTACACGCCAGGATGCCCGACACGTCGAGCCCCGCAGCGCCACCCCATGAACCGAGGATCACGGCCACCATCGTTGGTCCGAGGAATGCCGGGCTGACCAAGGTGCGACTGAGCACCAGGGCGATCACCGCACTGAGCCCTCCGACGCAAAGCGCAAGGCCGAACTCGCGCCCCACCGAGACAATGGCCATTGACCAGGTGCTGTGCCACGCTTCGCCACCAGCGCCGCCTTCGGCAAGATAGGACGACACAAATGCAAACGCTCCGACGGCGACCATGTCGATCAGCGCCACGGCGGCCACCAACGTACGCGTAAGGATGCCGCGCGCGCGGCACTCCTGCACCACGAGAATTGTGGTGCCCGGCGCACCGGCAATGGCGATCGCCGCCAGCAGCAATCCGGCCCGCATCGTCATCTGATCCGGCGCAATGGCACGCCCGACGAAGTACATGATGAGTGTAACGACCGTGGGCGTGAACACCGCCTCGCCCAGCAGCAACAGCCCGAGTCGCCGGCCCGAATTTCGCAGACTGGCGAAATGCAACGCGGCGCCCACGGTGAAGGCAATGTAGCCGAGCACAAAGTGCATGTACGGCCTGAAGAGTTCCACCGAACCCGAGTTCAGGCCGGTAACCATCGTGTGTTGATTGGCAGTGGCACGAATCAGAATGCCAGTGGCGATCCAGCCCGTGACCTTCGGCAATCGCATCAGACCAAAGATCTCACCACCGATGATTCCAGCAATCAATACGACGGCAAGCTGGTAAAGAACGTGATCGGGAGTGAAGTCGATGGGCATATACAAAGTCGCCCCGGCATGCAGGGGCGTTTCGTGCGTTACTCGAGCGAGGGACGTATGGCCCTACTATAGTCGCACACGGCGTCCGCTGGCCAGACTAGTGGACTGTGCGTGACACATTTCCACCGCATCGAGGGCCAGGTCCGCTCCCAGGATGTCGCTCGGCTCGCCGGACGCAAAGCACCTGGTGACTTCTTTTAGTTCGGCTGCAAATGCGTCCATCGGGTCGCCTCCGGTGAGCTTCGCCTCTTTGGCCTTGCCGGTGCTGGTGAGCAAAGTAGGTGGGCAGAGGTATCGCCCGCTATCGCCCATCACGGCAAACTCGAACACGAGCGTCGCATCTTCCAGGTGGATTTCGAAGCCGTGATCGAACGGCCGCCCCTGTTGATCGATCGTTCCGCTGGTGGCCTCAACCGTCGCGCCCGACTCGAACTGAAACTGCGTGTGCCAGAACTCAGGTAAGCCTTCATGCATTCGGCCTACCGTCGAGAGCGAGTCGGGCTTGCCGAACACCAGGCGGATGAAGTGCGCGTCGTGGACGTGAAGATCCAACATCGGCCCGCCCACTTGATCGACCGTCCAATAGTTCGTCAGCCAAGTTGGATCGGAGATCACGCGGCGGAACGACCCGCCCAGTACCTGCCCATACTTGCCGCTGCGGATGGCCTTTAGCGCCCAGGCATACTCGGGGAAGAACGGCAGCACGTGCCCAACCAGCAACGAACGATTGGCTTTCGCGGCTGCCTTGACCATCTTCTTGCCGTCGGCGATCGTCATCGCGATCGGCTTCTCGCTGAACACGTGCTTGCCGGCCTTCAGCGCCCGGATGGCCGCTGGCATGTGCAGGGCAGGGGGCAGGGTGATGTCGACCGCGTCGATGTCGGCCTGCTCGATCATTTCGTCCACGGTGGCGAACGTCTCAATTCCGGAGAGATCCATCTTCTCGCCGGGCGGGCCAAAGTTGCCTTTGATCCCACGCCAGTCGCCAGCGCGACGCTCCGGCTCCGGGGTCGCGATGGCCGCCACCTTCACGCCCCGCACCCGCTGGTAGCTCAAATAATGGACCATGCCCATGAATCCCAGGCCAGCGATCCCAATCCGCAGCATGTTGCTCACTCCCAAGTAGGTGTTTTCGCGTTGTCCAATTCCGGTCAGAATTTGCAGCTTGTAGTTATACTAAAGACTTCCGCTCGTTGTTATCCGCCGCTCCGAATGATCCGCTCCCTCCGACTTTACCCGCGAACCTGGCTCATCGCCTGGATATGTCACGTCTTTTGGGCGTTGGCTGGCAGTGCTGCGTGGGGAGCGAACTTTCAGGACATTTACCGCTGGTCGTCTACCTCCGCTGACGGGGCGATGCTCTCCCAGGGAGACGCCACCACGTTGCGGTGGAGCATTGTCGACGACGGCCAAGACGTGGAAGGTGGCTCGAGCGATTTGGTTGCCTACCTCGATGGTATCTACGGCACCACGCCGGGCGACGACCTTTCGCAGCGGCCCTGGTTCGCGACGCTCCAAGCGCAGTTCGATAACATCGCTGCCAAGACAGGGCTCACGTTCGAGTACGTCGAAGACGCAAGCGGAGACTGGAACGAGGAACCCGCCGCCGCGGGCGAGGCCGATATTCGCGTCGCGGGCGTGGCGTTCCCGCAGCCAGGGCAACTTGGCGAGGCAGAGCGACCATCCAACGGAGGCGACATCCGGCTCGATACCGACAACACCACGTTCCACAATCCGGCACTGTTAGGCGGTGTGTTCCAGCACGAACTCGGCCATTCATTGGGTTTGCTGCATGTCACAGTGCCCGGATCCACACCGCTGCTGGGTACGTCGAGCTTTCCGCTGCAGGGTCCGCAGTTCGACGACTTGTACGCGCTGACACGATTGTACGGCGACAAGTTCGAGGCCGGCGGCGGCAACGATCAATCGACCGGCGCCACGTTGTTGGGAACACTCGCGACGGGCATTGCGACTACCGTTGGCAGCGACGCCGACGATCTGCACATCGACTTTGAACAGACCGACTTCGTCACGATCGATGGCACGAGCGACGTCGACTACTACCGCATCGAAGTGCCGTTCGCCAGCGAAGCCACCATCACACTCACGCCCCGTGGCCCGACCTACACCTTCTTTCCCGAGAACCTGCCGCAGCAGTCGCTCGCTGCAGGATCGCTCAGCAACTTGCGTTTTCGACTGCTGTCGGGCGACGGGCAAACTCCGCTCGTGACGCACGATTTGGCCGACATTGGCGAAGAAGAGCAACTTGCCAGCTTCGACTTGCCATCTGCGGGGACTTACTACGTGGAAGTGAGCGGCGCGGAAAACCTGAATCAGTTTTACGAGTTGAGCGTGCAGCCCGACGTGGCTTCGTTCGCTCAGACGCCTTGGGTGTTTCGCGACGCGTTCAACGCCGCTGGCGACTTGAACGACGCGGTGGATGCAGCGCCCCGACAGGCGGCGGGCCAAGTCGATTCGCCGTACGAGTTTCAGCAAGGCACCACGCCATCGGGTGATCCAGCCGTGGAGATTACAGATGGCAAGCTGTTTCTTCGCGGAGTGCAAGGAGCAACCGGCGCCGACTCTCCCAGCGTGAGCGCCGTGCGCAATTTCGCACCGCAGCTTAGCGGCGAGAAGTGGCTGTTGTCGCTCGAGGTGCATCTGGAAGCGAGCGCTTCGAGCGAAGATGCAGCATTTGCACTCACACTGGCCGACTCCTGGCCGATTGGCGAACCGCTCAGCGACGATGCCGATCTCACCGTGAAGCTCTCCAAAAACAACCGGTATCGTATCGTCGAAGCTGGGGGCAACGCCAACGGAGAGGTCACCCGCCAGGGACTCGCCTTCGGTCCCGACTACCTGTTGCAGGTGCTGGTCGACGACACCCAAGCACTGCCCAAGGTCACTGTCGCCATCGATGGAGTAACGCTACTCACGGGCGAGGAGTTAGCGGTATCGCAACTCGAGCGCTACTTCGCGTTGCACGTGCTGACCGGTAGCAGCTTGGCGTCGATGGAATCGGTATCCGCGGAGATTGATAACCTGAGTATCGCGATCGTCACCGACACGCTGCCGGGCGATTACAACCTCGACGGCGTGGTCAATTTGGCCGACTACACCACCTGGCGGAACCTATTTGGCCGCCGCGTGCTGGCGGGCACCCAGGCGGACGGAAACGCCAACGGTAGGATCGACGCGGCCGACTACGACTTTTGGAAGTCGAGTTTTGCAGCGGCTGCCAATGCGGGGGCGTATTCTCATGCGGTTCCAGAGCCCACGTCGTGTCTGTTGGGCTTGTTGGCGGGCTCTTCATTGCTCGCTTCGGTTCGCCGCATCGCATGACGGAGTCTGCGCACTTTCAATCATCAAATGATCGTCTTGCGCCATCTCTTGTCGGACTCCTTGGGCCATTTGCGCCTCTCCATGTCCCGCAAAGCCCTTGTTTTGTTGAGTAATGCGCAGTGCATGCCACTCTACCGCCTTGTGGTGGACAAAATATGTCAATACGATGCTTGATATCTTTCACATTGAGGCGCATAATGGTGGCGTTTGATGCTCGAAATCAGCCGCCAGGACGGATGGATGGTCAGTAATCGCAGGAAACGTCTGCTCGAAATCGTTCGCCAGCAAGGGTTTGCATCGCTACCCGACTTGGCGGAGACGCTGAATGTGTCGGAGTCGACCGTGCGCCGCGACCTGGCCCATTTAGAGCAGTCGGGGCTGGCGCGTCGCACCCACGGGGGAGCGTTCTACGCCGGTCCGTCGCCGCACCTGTCGCACTTCAAGAACCGCCAGGAGGCGGAGTGGAGCAAGAAGCGCGCGATCGCTCGCGTGGCGGCCAACCTAGTGACGAACATCGACACGCTGCTCCTGGATGGCGGTAGCACTACCTACGAACTGGCACGGTTGATCGCTGGGCGTGCGATGCACGTAGTGACCAACTCGTTGCCGGTGGCCAACCTGTTCAGCTCGCGTTCGGAGATCGACGTGATGCTGGTGGGCGGCAACCTGCAGAGTTCCGCCGGCGTGCTGGTCGGAACCTACGCTGAACAGATGCTTGGTTCGCTGAGAGTGCGGACTGCTGTGATCAGTGCAGCGGGCGTCAGCGAGTCGGGCCTGTACAACAGCAACCACATGATTGCCAGCACCCAGCAAGCCATGATTCGCGCGGCCGATCGGGTGATCCTGGTCGCCGACAGCACAAAGTTCGGCCACCAGAGCATCGCCAAGATCTGCGATCTCAGCGAGATCGATCACGTCGTGGCCGATAGCGAGCTTGAAGAGTCGTGGCGAGAGAGAGTGAAAGAGGCCGGCCTCGAGTTGTTGCTGGCCGACGTGTCGCCCGCTGATCAGGATGGGCAACCCGGCGACATGGCCACCTCGCAAAGTGAATCACCCCTTTGAAGATAATACGTCGATGAGTGCAGCCACATTGAATCGTAGCGACGTCGAACGCATCGTTCGCGAGATTGTCCAGCGACAATTCTCGTTCCCCACCGCTGGCGCGCCGGCAGCCGCCTCGGTGGAGCCGAATCTAGTGGTGAGCGTCTCCGCACGGCACGTTCATCTCACGGATGAGCACGTCGAAACTCTGTTCGGACCCGGGCACACGCTCACGCCGGGGAAAGACCTGTATCAAGACGGGTTCTATGCAGCCGAAGAGACCGTGATGGTCGTCGGTCCGCGGCGACGGATGCTGCCCAGCGTGCGAGTGCTCGGCCCGACGCGCTCGTTCAGCCAGGTGGAGCTGGCGTTCACCGATGGCATCTCGCTGGGCATCGACCTGCCGGTCCGCCCCAGCGGCAAGATCGAAGGCACGCCGGGGTGCGTGTTGGTCGGTCCGGCCGGTGTGGTGGAACTGTCCGAAGGCGTCATTCGCGCCGAGCGGCACGTGCACATGAACAACCGCGACGCCGAGTTCTACGGCGTGAAGAATGGCGACCGCATGAATCTGCGGATCGAATCGAGTTGCTCGATGGTGCTCGAAGACCTGCTGGTTCGTGCAGACGACACCAGCAAGCTCGAAGTGCACATCGACACCGACGAAGGCAACGCCGCCGCGCTGGACAACGCGTTGAGCGTAGTGCTGGAGAAACAAGAGCCGTGCAAGTGCCAGTCGCACTAGTCGGCGCAGTGATGATGGGCGCTGGCCAACGTTTGGTCGGCGGCCAATGACGGAGCAAACGTAGTTTTCTGTTTTACAACGAGGACAACAAACGATGGCAAAGACAGTGGAAGCGCTCGGGATGATCGAGACCAAAGGCTTCGTGCCGCTGGTCGAGGCGACCGACGCAATGCTCAAGGCAGCAAATGTAACGTTCCAGTCGTGGGACAAAGTCGGCGCCGGCCTGGCCGCCGTGTTCGTGAGTGGCGACGTGGCTGCCGTGAAGGCGGCGACCGACGCTGGTGCAACGGCCGCTGGTCGCATTGGCGAGGTGGTCAGCGTGCAGGTGATTCCTCGCCCGCACGAAGACGTCGAGACCGTCATGAAGAAGGCCCCGGCCGCCAAAGGCTAGACAAACCAGCACAAGATTTAAACACAACTGATTGAAAGGTCTAACAATGCAACAAGCAATTGGACTCGTAGAGACGAAGGGCCTGGTGCCGCTCGTAGAAGCGACCGACGCCATGGCCAAGGCGGCCAACGTAACCGTAGAGAAGCGCGTCGACCTGGGCGGCGGTCTGGTGACCACTGTGGTGAGCGGCGATGTCGGTAGCGTTCGCGCAGCCGTCGAAGCCGGTGCGGCTGCTGCCAGCCAGGTTGGCGAGCTGATCGCCAGCCACATCATCGCCCGTCCGTCGGATGGCGTGATCGCCGCCTACTTCAAGTAAGAGGTAGCCAGCCTACTCGTAAGTGGAAGGCGCGAGAACCATGAAGGTACTCATTGCGAACTTGGGCTCCACCAGCTTCAAGTACCGCTTGTTCGACATGGACGGCGAGCGCCAACTGGCTCGTGGCGGTGTGGAACGCATCGGCGCGGAGCAGAGTTCGGCTTTCGTGGAGATCGGCGACGCCCGACGCGAGTTGACGATCGAAGCACCCAATCACGCCGCGGCGGTCGAGCAGTGCCTGGTGCAGCTCACCGACCCGGACCAAGGGTGCCTCGCCTCGGCCGACGAAGTGAGCGCGATCGGATTCAAGGCGGTGCACGGCGGCCGTGCCCGAGGTGTCCGCCGAGTGGACTCCGACGTGCTGGCGGCGATGGACGAGATGGCCACGGTCGCACCGGCCCACAACCCACCCTACACCGCGGCGATGCGGCAACTGCAGGAAGCGCTGCCGAGTATTCCGCTGGTGGCCGCGTTCGAAACCGGTTTCCACGAGACGATACCGCCGCGGCTGAAGCACTACGCGGTGCCGACCGAGTGGGCCGAGGAGTTCGGCATCAAGCGGTGGGGCTTTCACGGAGCGAGCCATCGCTACGTGGCAGGTCGCACGGCCGAGCTGACTGGCAACAGCGAGCAGCGCGTCATCTCGTGTCACCTTGGTGGTTCGAGCAGCGTGTGTGCCATTCGCAATGGCCAGAGCGTGGCAACCTCGATGGGCATGAGCCCGCAATCGGGGCCGCCGCAGAACAACCGAGCAGGCGACTTTGATCCGTTCGCGTTGCCACTGTTGATGGAGCGAACCAGCACGACGCTGGAAGGAGCTTTGGAGCTGCTGGCCAGCGAGTGTGGATTGAAAGGACTCTCGGGCACCAGTGGCGATGTTCGCGACCTGGCCGAGTCGGCCGCCGCGGGCGACGAGCGGGCGCAGCTGGCCTTGGACGTGTTCACCACCAGCGTGCGGCACTACGTCGGTGCGTACCTGGTGGAATTGGGCGGCGTGGACATGTTGGCCTTCGCCGGAGGCATCGGCGAGAACGGCACCCGGATTCGCACCGCCATTTGCAGCGGACTGGGCGAACTCGGAATCGTGTTGGATGAAGAAAAGAACGCGGCGGCCACTGGCGAGGGAGCTATCCACGCTGCCGAGAGCAAGACGCAGATTTGGATCGTGCCGACCAACGAGGAGTTGGTAGTTGCCCGACAGACGCGCGACCTGCTCGAACAATCGTAAGCAATCCCCTTAGAGGCGACTGACATGTTTCTCGCAAAGGTCATCGGATCGTTGGTGTCGACGCAGAAGATCGACACGTTGCGGGGCCACAAACTGCTGGTGGTCGAGCCGTACCGCGTCGACGCCAAGAAGCGAACCGAGTTGGTGAGCGCCGGCCGCACGTTCGTGGCGGTCGATACCCTTGGCGTAGGCGAGGGCGACATGGTGCTCATCACTCAAGGCTCCAGCGCCCGACTCACGCCCGAGACGAAGAACCTGCCGATCGACACGGTGGTAATCGGCATCGTCGACCGTGTGGTCGTCGAGCAATCGACCGTATTCGATCAGAGTTGAGAGTAGTGGCGAGTGCCGCTTGTTGAAACTCCCAGAACCCCGAATCCTGACTCCTTCCAATGCAACTTGACGAACAAACATTGCGAAACGTGGTCGCCCAGGTGCTGGCCGAGGTGGGCAACATTCCCGCCGCCACGAGCACGAATGGCTACTTTGGCCGACACGGTGTGTTCACGTGCGTGGACGAAGCGGTGGCTGCAGCCACCGAGGCGTTCGACCAACTGAGTCGCCGCACGATCGACGATCGCAAGCGAATCATCGACCACATCCGCCGCATCTCGATCGACCAGTGCGTTGAACTCGGCACGATGGAGATGAACGAAACTGGCGTTGGTCGGCTGGACCACAAGATCGAAAAGCTCAAAACGCTGGGCGAGCGAACACCGGGCGTGGAGTTCCTGAAGTCCGACGTCTACAGCGGCGACTACGGCCTGGCGGTGATCGAACGGGCGCCGTTCGGCGTGATCGGCGCCATCACGCCGGTGACGCACTCGCTGCCGACCATCACTGGCAATGCGGTGAGCATGATCGCCAGCGGCAACACGCTGGTGGTGAATCCGCATCCCAGCGGCAAGAAGGTCGCCGCCGAGGGCGTGCGACGCTTCAACGAGGCGATTGCCGCCGATGTTGGCATCGACAATCTGATTTGCGTGATCGCCGAGCCGACGCTCGAAACGGCCGACGCCATCTTCCACCACCGCGACATCGCCTGCATCTGCGTGACTGGCGGTCCGATGGTTGCCAAGGCGGCGCTGAACAGCGGCAAGCGTGCGATCGTCGCCGGCCCGGGCAATCCGCCGGTAGTGGTGGACGAAACGGCCGACTTCGACCGTGCGGCCAAGGCCATCATCCAAGGCGCCTCGTACGACAACAACTTGCTGTGCATTGCCGAGAAGGAAGTGTTCTGCACCGCCGCGGCCATGGATCCGATGATGGACGCCATGGAGCGAGCCGGCGCGGTGCGACTCACGTCGACGGAGATTGAGCGACTCACCGCCGCGGCGATCACCACCGTGGGCGAGGGCGAGCACAAGCACGATGTGGCCGCTAAGGAGTTCATCGGCAAAGACGCCGCCGTGCTGGCGAAGGCCGCCGGCCGTGACGTACCCGCTGGCACCGAACTGTTGTTCGGCGAGACCAGCGAGACGAACCCCTTCGTGCCGGTCGAGCAGATGATGCCGTTCGTGCCGTTCGTCCGTTGCGGCGACATCGAGGAGTGCATCGCCAAGGCGAAGTACTACGAGCACGGCTTCCGCCACACCGCCATCATCCACACCAACAACGTCCGTCACATGACCATGATGGGTCGGGCGCTCGACACCACGCTGTTCGTGAAGAACGGCCCCTGCATGTCGTCGCTCGGTTTGGGGGGCGAGGGTTACCTGTCGTTCTCCATCGCCACGCCCACCGGCGAAGGCGTCACCACACCACTCACGTTTACTCGCGAGCGGCGTTGCTCGCTGATCGACGACCTGCACATTCTGGGTCGCCGATAGGATTTGAACCACGCATGCTCAAAGCAACCGTCGTAGCCACTGCCACCTCCACGGTAAAGCACCCGTCGCTCACCGGCGCTCGGATGCTGGTGGTGCAGCCGTACGGTCCCGACGGAGCGACGCCGGATGGTCATCCGTTGGTGGCCATCGATACCGGCTGCGGAGCTGGGACTGGCGACGAGATCATGATCACCAGCGACGGCCGCAACGCACGGGAAGCACTGAATAGCGACACGACACCGGTCCGCTGGACCGTGATTGGAATTTGCGACAAGTGACACTCACCGAAGAACAACTTGAATGGATTGTGAGCGAGGTCGTCCGGCGACTTCGCGCGTCAGGCGCCGCAACCGCTTCGCCGGCGCAGCCCGCAGCGGGAACACTCACGCTGTCGGAGCGTTTAGTGACGCTCGAGACGCTGGGTAACAAGCTTGGTGGCATCGGCCGCGTCGAAGTCGGCTGCCGCGCGATCGTAACACCCGCGGTCGTGGATCATCTGAAAGAGAAGAAGATCGAACTGGTAAGAGCGTAAGCAGGACCGTTTCACTTACTAACCTACTCACCAACTCCTTACTCACCTAACTACCTACTCACCACCCACCATGCGAATTGCAAAAGTCATCGGCAACGTGGTACTCAGTCGCAGCCATCCCAGCTTTGCGGGTGCATCGTTGCGGCTGGCGGTGCCGATGACGCTCGAGGAACTCCAGGGCGACGCTGAGCCGGCGGGCGAAGAACTCGTGGTGTGGGACGAGCACGGCGCGGGCATCGGCTCGCTGATGGCGATCAGCGAAAGCGGCGAGGCCGCCCAACCATTCCGCCCCGAAATGAAGCCGGTGGACGCGTACAATTCGGCCATTTTGGATGAGCTAAAGTTCTAGAGGAGGGAAAACTCCTCATAGGCCCGGCATTTATGCCGGGTTAAAGGAACCACACACAACCCGGCATAAATGCCGGACCTAACAGTACCAGTCAGCAGAATCGAAAACAACGAAAGTAAACCAAAACCTACCAAGGCAAGACCATGATGAACATCCACCGGATGAAGCAGGAAATTTGCGAGATTGGCGACCGCATCTACAAGAAGGGCTTCGCCGCCGCGAACGATGGCAACATCACTTACCGCGTGAGCGAGAACGAGGTGCTGTGCACGCCGACCATGCACTCGAAGGGCTTCCTGAAGCCGGACGACATCTGCCTGATCGACATGCAGGGCAACCAGATCGCCGGCAACAAGAAGCGTTCGAGCGAGGCGCTGTTGCACATCGAGATCATGAAGGCTCGGCCTGACGTGAAGAGCGTGGTGCACTGCCACCCGCCTCACGCGACCGCGTTCGCAGTGGCGCGTGAGCCGATCCCGCAGTGCATTTTGCCCGAGGTCGAAGTGTTCCTGGGTGATGTGCCGATCACCAAGTACGAAACGCCTGGTGGTCAGGCGTTTGCCGAGACGATCTTGCCGTTCGTGCAGCAGACGAATGTCATCTTGCTCGCCAATCATGGCACCGTGAGTTACGGCGAGAACGTCGAGCGGGCATACTGGTGGACCGAAATCCTCGACGCTTACTGCCGCATCCTGATTCTGGCTAAGCAGGTGGGCAACGTTTCGTACCTGACCAAAGAGAAGTCGCAGGAACTGTTGGACCTGAAGCAGAAGTGGGGCTTCGACGATCCGCGGCTGCACAAGGAGTTCGAGAACTGCGACATCTGCGCCAACGATATCTTCCGCGACAGTTGGCAAGGTGCAGGCGTCGAGCGGCGAGGCTTCCCCGCTCCGCCCCCGATGGCTGCCGCGCCCGCTGCACCTGCTCCCACTGCTGCACCTGCAGCCAACGGCGACCAGGAAGCGTTGGTGCAACTGATCACCAACCGCGTGCTCGAAGCATTGCAGAAAAGCTAACGGTTATTAGGCCCGGCATTTATGCCGGGTTTGCATTGGAAACTGTTCCGAGCTCCACCCGGCATGAATGCCGGGCCTATTGAGGACGCATAACACTAACGCTCAGTAAGTGGAACCATGAAAGTAAGCATCATTGGCGGCGGTGGACTGGTGGGATCGTGTGCGGCGTTCGCGCTGCAAACCGGAGGCATCGTCCGTGAAATCAGCCTGCTCGACGTGAACGCCGACTTGGCCGCTGGCCAGGCGCTCGACCTGCTGCATGGCGGCCCGAGCATTGCCGACCAGGTGATTAACTCCGGCGGTTACGAGCACATTCCCTCGAGCGACGTGATCTGCATCACCGCCGGGCTGCGACGCAAGCCGGACGAGAGCCGGCTGGACTTGATCAACCGCAACGTCGACCTGTTCGTGACGATTCTCGACGCGGTGAAGCAAGCCGGACCCAAGCCAGACGCCATCGTCGTGGTGGTCTCCAACCCGGTCGACGTGCTCACGTATCTGGCCGCTGACAGACTCGGTCTGCCGGCCACGCAGGTGATTGGCCTTGGTACGCAGCTCGACACGATTCGCTTTCGCAGCCTGATCGCTCAAGAACTCGGCGCACCTCCTACGCAGGTGAAAGCTCTGATTCTGGGCGAGCACGGCGACAGCATGGTGCCGATTTGGTCGAGCGCCACGATCGCGGGTCTGCCGATCGATAAGTATCCCGGTTGGAACGCCAATTTGGCCAATCAACTCTTCACCCGCACCAAGGGAAGCGGCGCCGAAGTGATCCGCGGAAAGGGCGGAGCGGGTTTCGCCGTGGGCGTGGCCATTCAAGACGTGATTGAGGCCATCGCGCTCGACAGCCGGCAAGTGCTGCCGGTATCCAGCGTGCAGAACGGCTGCTACAACATTCGCAACGTCGCCCTGTCGGTGCCGACGGTGGTCGGGCGGTGTGGTGTGGTCGATCGGCTGGAAGTCGAACTGTGGCCCAAGGAGATGCAGGGCCTGCGGAATAGCGGCAACGTCTTGCGACAAACCGTTGAGACCGTGCTCGCTCGCGTTGGCCGCGGTTAAGCTAACTCAGCCGCGGAATCGCTTCGGCTCGGGCAGCGCGTCGAGCAATGCTTTGAGCTCCGCGACCACCTCGGGGCGGTCGGCCGCCAGGTTGACCGTTTCGCCAGGATCTTCCTGGTAGTCGTACAGTTCGTACTCGGCTGGGGCTCTACGGCTTTTCCATTCCACCAAGCGGTATCGTGCCGTGCGTACGGTTTGGCCGATTCGCCGCCGGCGGGGGTAGACTTGCACGGCCGACTCGCGCACTACGGTGCCGGGATCCTGCAACACCTCCTCGAAACTCTTCCCGTCGAGCCCCTCGGGCTGCGGCAGCCCCGCCAACTGGCACAGCGTGGGGTAGATATCGACCGTCTCCACGAAGGAATCTGCCGCTACGCCCGGCTTGATGCCGGGTCCGGCAACGATCAGCGGGATGCGGGTCGCTTGCTCATAGTTGGTGTGCTTGCACCACTGACCATGATCGCCCAAGTGCCAACCGTGATCGCCCCACAGCACAACAATGGTATTATCTTCCAGTCCAGTCTCCTGGAGCTTGTCGAGAAGCCGACCAACTTGAGCGTCGACGTAGCTCACAGCGGCGTAGTAACCGTGAATCAGCTTCAGCTGCAACGCTTCGGACATGGGCCCTTCTTTGGGGATGTTGCTGTACTGCCGCAGTTCGCCCCACTTGGTCGGAGCGTAGGGAGGTGCTCCCTGCGGTGGTTTGCGCACCTCGGGTAGCGCGAAGTCGCTACGGTCGTACAGGTCCCAGTACTTCTGCGGACTGTTGAAGGGCAAATGGGGGCGGCGGAACCCTACGGCCAGGAACAATGGTTTGTCGTCCGATTCGCTCGCCTTCTGCAATCGCTCGATGGCCAGGTCCGCCACGACGCCGGCGGTGTAGTCCGAGTCGGGCACGTCGGCGGCTTCGAAGGCCGGCCCGCGCTGTCCTCGGGGCACCTCGCCATGGTGGTAGATCACGCCTTGCGTGTTGGAGAACGGCTCGCTCCACGAAGAGCGGTCGTCCCTGTTACCGTGGCCGGTGTGGTAGATCTTGCCCATGCCGGCCGAGTGGTACCCTTGCTGCTTGAAGTACTGCGGCAGCGTCACCGCGTCGGGCGCGCTCTTGCGAAAGTTCGTACCCAGGTCGTAGATGCCCAGCGTTTGGGGCCGCAGTCCGGTGAGCAACGCATTTCGTGACGGAGCGCACACCGCCTGATTGCAGTACGCCCGCTCGAACAAAACGCCGCTCGCCGCCAGCCGATCGATGTTTGGCGTCTGGGCGAGCTCGTCGCCGTAGCAACCGAGTGCCGGCTTTAGATCATCGACGCAGATCAACAATACATTGGGCGGCGCGGCCAGGGTGGTAACATGAAGCAAAAACAGCAGCAACGTCGTTCGCATACGGGGTCTCTCGCGTCGAAAGGTGGGCGGTGCAATGACTTTAACACCGGACCGGTCACAGGTGTTCCGGTTTTCAAAAATGTGTTTCGGCACATCCGCCATTCCACCGGAATACTAGTCCGGATCGAACATTCCGCCCAGGTCGCGTAGATAGTCCAGCGCCTCGTCCAATTCCGGTGCTTCGACGCCTCGTTGACGGCCGGCGCGGTCGCATTCGCCCAGCAGGATCAGGTCGTCGTACCACTCGCAACCCCGCAGTCGCCGATGCGCCCTGGCCCCAAGCGAGCCGTCGACGATCAGGTGGCAATGCATGTGGTGTTCGATCAACCAGACGGTCCGCTCGGTGATGAACCCGTCGAGCGCCTCGAGGCCGGCGTTCACGTGGTCGCGCGAGTCGATGCCTTTGCCCACATCATGCAACAGGGCAGCGGTAAGGAACTCCTCGTCGTACGGCATTTCGTCGCGGGCGTGGTCGAACACCTGCAGGCTGTGGTACAGCACATCGCCCTCGGGATGGTAGCGAGGGTCTTGCTTCACGTCCTCCAGCGGCAACAGTAGCGACTCGAACAGCCGGTAGCAGTCGACTCCGTCGTTCGCTTCGGCAAGCGCTGCTTCGATGTCGAGATTCGGGTACTCGGCGGCAAGAAACTGCTCGAGCTGTGCGACGCTGGCCCGCTCGATCGCCTTGCCGGTGATGGAACTCTTGAACACGTAGCTGTGTTGTTCAGGCGTGTACATGGTGAGTTCGAACGAAAAGTTGCTCCGCACGTGGATGTGCGTGAAGACTCGCTCCTCGCCATCCTTGCGAACCTGCTTGCGCTCGACCTGATAGCTTAACCCGTCGCTATCCAAGAGGTGCGTGATCGCCTCGGCCGAATCGCTGAACACGTGCAGGTCGATGTCGGAGCCTTGCCGAACGTGCCCGGTGAGCACGCTGCCGATCAGTCGCGGGCGGAAGGCCGACAGCCGCCGCATCATGCGCAGCGCGGCCAGGCGCATCGACTGCAGGTTCTCGGTGCGGGAGTCGCCTTCCAAGAGTCGTGCAAACGACTGAATGGCGTCGCGAATCTCGGCATTCGAGGGCAAGTCGGCCGGTTTCACCCAGCCTTTGCAGATGCGGCTGGCGGCCTTCAACTTGGCTCGGTAGTACTCGGACTCCTGCCGATCGTACATCAGCCGGGCGGCTTCGAAAGCGATTTGCCGCCGCAATTTCGAGTTTTTCACAGCTTGGTGCGTCGTAAGCCCAAGAACCGACGCGATGGGCGTATGCGAGAACGAACTGGTAGCTCAGTCGCAATATTATAGGCACGGTCGCCGTTGATGAAAGGGCTATTTCTTGACGCGTCGCAGTGCGTGGTTATGATGCGCTGGCGGTTCCGAACTTTGGTCGCGAATGGGTGCGATTGCCATGGCCAGAAAGAAAGTGCGCCCTCAAGCCAACACTTACCTTCCGCCTGTTGTCTGCCATCAGCGCGATCTGCCACGCTTTTCCATGAAGGTGCTGCTGTTGGTAGTCACCTTGACCGCTCTGGCAAGTTTTTTAGGAGGAGTATTGTGGCTCCATTCGGACGAGTTGCTCGGTGAGGTGGTGAAGGACCTGAAGAAGACCACCGCCTCGCCCGGCGAAACGGCGTTGCTGCTGGTCGTTTCGTCGATTCTTCCGATTGCCTTGCTGGCGACGCTGGCCATGAAGTTGCCGCGCGACATTTTTCTGCTGGCCTCGGCCCCAATCGGGTTGGCAGCCCTCGTGTTGTTGGTGCTAACCGTGCGGGAACTCTCCTGGGCGTTGAAGAACGAGCAGTTTGGGGGACGTGCCGATAGTTCGCTCTATCTCGTGCTGTGCATAGCGGTCACCTTCGCAGTGGTGTCCACCGCCCTTGGCGTTTTAGGCGGAATCGTATTGGCCGTGAACAGGCGGGAAGATGTTTAGAGCGCACTACTTGGGCGCGACAAGCCGCCGATAGATCGCGATGACGAGAAGAACACTTGCCGGCACGATGGCAGTAGGTTCGGGCACAGCGAATGCGGCCGCTCCCGCTGCGCTGGTGCCGAACGAGGACTTCCAGGTTTCATACTGAGCGACGCCAATCGCGTCGGAGTGGGGATCGTTCTCCAGTGTCCCAGCTGGCGCCCCGAGATTGTTCCGCCACAGCGTGTAGTCCGCCAGATTAACCATTCCGTCCTGGTTGAAGTCGCCTGGCAGTTCGATTGCTGCGGCCAGCGGCACGACATCACCCCAGGTCTGACCGATGCGGAACTCGTCGAAGGTAAACTCGGCAAAGGGACGATTGCTGCTGGCGTTGCCCGCCTGAATGCCAATCCAATCGCCGGGAAGGTAAAGCGGGTCGTCGCGTACCTCCCAATCGGCTGTCACACCGATGGAGTTAAGCGATTCGGAACCCAGCAGCGGATCGACATACAGGTTTAGCTCGTCGGCATTGCCATCGCCCTGGCCGTGATCGATTCGCAGCACGACAAAGTGCGTCAGTTGCCCCTCGCCGAAGGGGACATCGACCTGAGGGTCCTTGCTCACGCCATCGAGATCCTGCCCCCGCAATCTCCAGACGTCTGTATCTTCGTTCGAAGGCGCCCCCACCAGCACCGGCACTGCATCGCCGCCATCGTTGCTGAAAAGACTCAGCCCGGCAACTCGAGGGTAGAGGTTCGATCCCCATGGATAGTCGCCGTTGTACACCGGATCGTCGGGATCCGCAGCCTCGCCGGACCGACGAGCTAGAAACGAGACATAAGTGGTTGCCCCGATCTGAGGATTGGTGCCTGTGTTCGGCAACTGGGTTACATCGATGGTGCGCGCCAGGTGTACATTGCCAAACTGGCCGCTGATCTTCAGGCTTCCGCCAGTCGTGGCCAGGCTGTTGCCCTGCGTGTCCTCGTAGCTGAGGCTATCGTCCAGCAAGGTCAAGGCGGCCGGCGTGTAACCACTGCCGCTGCCCAACAGTCCGCTGCGGGATTGCCACGGATCGAGGAAGCCCGTCCCCCCGGTGGTGCCGGTCACGTCGCTTTTGCTGGCGTACTGAAACCCCTCATAAATGGTGGGTTCAGCCAGGCACCATTCGGCAGATGCCATGAGATAAGCGAGTAGCCAGTATCTACATCGAAGCCAATGCACAAGATCCTCCAGTAGTAGTAAGCAGAACAACCGAGACACGCCCATTTTAGCTGAGGATCACGAGCTACTTGGGCAACCGGACCTGCGATTGAGACCTGAATTGAGACAGAATTCGCGCTCGAGCGTGAAAGTCCCAGTCTTTCCTTCGCTCCCAGTTCACAGCCTCGGAAACCGACTGGCATTCATGCCGGCAGCTTGCCGATCGCAATTCGCTCTCGTACGATGTGGGGAGGCAGACCAGACGTGAAGAGGGGTGTCATGTCTTCAAGCTATCATACAAACCAGCCAGGCCAGATTCCTTACCTGGATCCCAGGGGGCGGTCGGAGTTCCGCTTGCAGTGGTCTCTGAAGCTCATGTTGCTGGTGCTAATGGCAACCGGTCCCGTTTCCCTGTGGCTCTACTGGGTTGAATGGAAGCTCGTTGACTGGATGGCTTTGGCGAAGCTCATCTTGATCATCAGTTCGAGCATCTTGCCATTCTTGATTGCCGTATCCGTCTTACTGCATCTCGAATGGAAACCGCTGGTTGCATGTGCCTTGGGCGTTGGCGTCGCCGCTGTGCTGGTGGGCATTAACTCCGCGGCGGAACTGTTCGAGATGTTCGAACGACAGCAGGCTTATAGCACAACCCAGAACGGCAAGCCCGTTGGTCCTTTCGAACTGGCTCTCGCGTTTTCATTGCTTCTGGCGTGTCTGTCGACGATCTTTGGCCTGGTGTTGGGATTCCTGATGGGCGTGACTCGCGAATGCATGCCTTGAAGGAGTCCATTCAAGAACCAAACGGCCAAGCAACGAGCCACTGCTCGCGGCTTAGCCGCTTGAAGTTTTCAATTGGACTCTACATCTAGGCAACGTGTGCCGCGATGGGAGCTGCATTGCGGCCAGCAATGTAGCCACGACAACCTTCCGCGCCGCACGAGCACTCGAACGCGCGGAACAGCACGTCTTCGGTCTCGTTGTAGTCCATCGTGAGCAGGTCGCCCGGCTCGATGTCCTTCACTGCGGTGAAGAGTCGCGTTACCGGATCGAGTCGCGAGTTCGGCTCGCAACAGTGCAGCACCCGACCGGCGAAGTCCGGGTCGTCCAGGTGCCACCGCTCGTCCATTTGCAGGCTGTACAGCGTCATTTCCTCGGTGAGCGTGCCATTCATGCGGAACAGCACGTCGCCAGCCTTGAAGGCGCGCAGTACCAGTACGCCCAAGCCGCGCGTCGCGTCGACTTGGACCACCCGGAAATCCTCGGCCGCAGGTTCGTCCGGGATCACGGGTAGGGATTCGGGATAGATTCTTGTCATTTTCGGTAGATCAGCTCCGTCTGAATGGTCGTGGGGGCAAGGTATTCGTCGAGCACGCGGCGCACCGTCGACTCCTCGAACGTCTTGCAGCTGAAGACATCGAGGTACATATCGCGGTGAGCGTCGTTGGTGTGGAACATGATCGCGCTCGTCTCGATCAGTTGCACGCCCGACAGTCCAGTTTCGATCCCGCCACCAAAGCGGGCGACAATCGGTGGTCCGTAGCGGACCATGTCGATCTCGTCGGCCATGGTCTGCAGGAAGTGATACATGCTCTCGATAGAGAGGATGTTTTCGTTGCAGCCCAGTGCCGTCACCAGCAGGTGCTGCCCGTAATGGGCCTCGCCCTGATGTTGAATTCGGCGGTATTCGGTTAATACCTGCATCTTGCGTAACAGCTCCGAAACACGAGAGATGGAAACCGGCGTCCCCTAGCGCTCCGATAGCGCAGAACCTTCCGGCAGAGTGAAAGCGATCAACCGCCAAAAATTGAGAATGCGGTGCCTATGGTGGCCGCTTCTTCGGCCAGGCGGGTGAGAAAAACATTCACAAAAACGGTCCACGGACAGAGCCGTGTGATTGCGCAAATGTTATCGCCCACAGAGCGGGTCGTCTATAGGGATAGGGGGAAGATTTTCCCATTTTCCCCGCGGCGGGAGCTAGCAGTTTGAGCGAAGCGTCATCAACGTGTTGCGACCAGCCGACGAGCTACGCCTCGTCGGACGTTGCCTCCCGCGCAGAATTCTCCGACGAGTCGTAGCTCGTCGGCTAAGGGGCTACGGACCCAAAGTACTCCTTCGCCCCCTCCAGCACATTGGCCGCGGCCACCGAGGCCAAGATAAGCCCCATCACGCGGCTGATGATGCTCGCGCCGCCGGTACCGATCACGCGGGCGATCCAGCCGCCGATCAGCATCAACCCGCACGCGATGGCCAGCACACTGAACATCACGACCGAGGTAAGTACCTGATCCATGATGGTGTGCACGTCGTTCTTGGTGAGCAGCACCACGGCCATCATAGCCCCAGGCGAGGCAATCGACGGCGTGGCCAGCGGGTAGATGGCGATGTCGTGCACGCTGCGGAGCATCTTGGTTTCGCTCTCCGGCTTGCTCTCACCGAATACCATGGTCAGGGCAAACAGGAACAGGATAATCCCGCCGGCGATCTGAAAAGCCGGCATCGGCACTCCCATCGCCACAAGCACAACCTCGCCCGCGACGATGAAGAACAGCAGAATCAGCGCCGCGGCCACGGTGGCCACTATTGCAATGTGCCGCCGCTCGTGCGGCGAGCGGTTCGACGTGGCCGAGATAAACACCGGCACCGTGCCCACCGGGTCGATCACCGCCCACAGGAGGACGAACTTGCTGATGAGGTCGGGAGTAACTTCCATGAGAACTCGTTTTGGTCGTGGTGGTTCCTGGGGCCGGGCGTATTGTAGATGAAAACGGGGCGACGTGGGAGGACGATTCACCTGGCCCCCCATCAAGGTGAGCCTCAGGCCCATGGCGCGGCTGCTGGATGCGCATGCCGCCTGAGTCGATTCAGTTGTCACCCGCGTGGCGCGGGAACATAATGCATGGATGCTGGCTGTGCTTGGTTCCAGACTCTAGAGAAATCGCAATGAAAGCCAAAGGCTCGCCACGTGTCGCTTCGTATCGTCGAGCGATTAGCTGCATCGTGGCGGTTTTGCTGCTTCCGTTGATCCACAGCGGAACCAGTTGTGCCGAGCCGCTCACGCTCGAGGAACTTCGCGCCGCCCGCGAACTGGCAAAGAACCGCGAACGCAAGCTGATCTACAACAACGACGGCGGCGACGTTCTCTACGGCGAGCAGCATACCCCTCAGGGGCTGCTCGACGTGCGCACCTCGGGCGTGGCGGGAACGCAGTTGGACTCGATCTTCTACACGACGCGAAGTTCCGGATTTGGTCTGTTCACCCACAACACGCAGGTGGGAGAAGTGTTCACGAGTACCGGCGGCAGGTACAGCAACAACATGACACAGGACCTGATTGACCAGGGGACCGACGTGCTGGAAGTGATGAGCAACTTTGCTCGAACGAACGACATCGAGATCTTCTGGTCGATGCGTATGAACGACACGCATGACGCGTCGGGTGAATCGGGACTCTACGCGTTTCCTCAACTTAAAGTGGATCACCCTGAGTGGCTGATGGGAACCAAATCGAATCCGCCTGCCCACGGTGCCTGGTCGGCCATCGACTATGGCGTGGAGGAGGTCCGCGATCTCGCCCTGGCTTACGTCGAGGAAGTTTGCCAGAACTACGACATCGATGGGGTGGAACTGGATTTCTTTCGGCACCCCTTCTTTTTTCGCTCCCACACCTCTGGCGGGACCGCGACTCAAGCGGACCGCGACCAGATGACGCAGTTGATGCGCGACATCCGCACCATGACCGAACAGGTCGGCATGCAGCGCGGCCGACCGTTCTTGGTGTCAGTGCGAGTACCAGATTCGCTTGGTTTTTCGAGCGATGTCGGCCTGGACGTCGCCGAGTGGTTGCAGGAGGATTTGGTCGACATGATGACCTTCAGCGGTTACTTTCGCGCCGAAGAGTGGAGTACGTCCGTCGCCTTGGGGCAGCAGCACGATGTGCCCGTCTATGCCGGTTTGAGCGAGTCGCGGATGAGTGGCAGCGCAGGTGCGGTGCGTGACTCGCTCGATGCGTACATGGCGCGCGCGAGCGGTGCGTGGCAAGAGGGCGTTGATGGAATCTACATGTTCAACTACACCGACGACCACAGTGAGCTGTGGAACCTGGTCGGCGACGATGCCACACTGCAAGGGGTGAGCAAGGTATACACAACGGGTGCTCGCGGCGTGAAGTACATGTCCAGCGCGCTGTCAGGCGGACTGAACTACTTGAATCGCACGGTGGTCTCGCCGGAACGCACGATGAGCATCGCGCCCAGCCAGTTCAAAGACATACCGCTCACGATTGGCGATGATCTATCAGCCTATGCGGCTTCGGAAGTTCGCGTGAAACTTCGGCTGCAAGTCGATAATCTACCCGGCGCCGAACAACTCAATGTGCAGTTGAACAACCAGTTGCTGAGCGGCGGAGTGTTATCAGGCGGTTACCTCGAATACACCGTGGAGCGGTCGCTGCTAAACAAGGGCGCGAACAGCTTTCGCATCGCCAGCGACGCTTCGTTGTCGGGCAACGTGATATTGGAGGATTTGCTGCTCTACGTGACTTTTCGTCCAACCGGCATCGCGATACCTCGACTGTACGAGCCTTTCGTGGTGGTCAACCCGCCCCATGGCGAATTGGGAGAATACGGCGTGGGCCCGCTCCTGGGGAGCAATCCCGAGGGAAGCAGTTTCCTCGGTGCGTGGCAGCAAGGGCAAGGAACCACTCCAAACGCCTTCCAAGTGGTTGGTGCAGGTTTGACGTACCCAGACGTGGATGCTCGCGATGGAGCGGTTCGTTTCACTTCCCCATCGGCAATCTCCGGTACCGAGAGCATGACGCGCGCGTTCGATGCGAGCGATCTCACTACCGAGGATCGCACGTTCTATGTCACCGGCCTGATGAGCTTTGACGAGAACTTCTCCACGACCTCGGACTCGCTCGCCCTAACCGGGTTGCTGAACGCCGAGGAAGGCGATCCCAGCGTGCCTTGGACTATCGGCCTGCAATGGGGATTTCAAGGCGATGGTTCCGGCGGCGTCGATGCGGTGGTGCGGTATCGCGACAATGGCTCACCGAACCCAGTTGTCACCTCGATCGTTGGTGACAATCTCGAACCCGGCACGCATCTGTTTGTCATGCGAGTCGATGTGGATACCTCTGCTTCGACAGATAGTCTCTCCATCTGGTTGAACCCCACGGACACATGGTCCGAGGGTCCTCCTTCGTTGTCGCTCGACGGGGCATTTTGGTTGCTCCCCACGACGGACCCGAATCGCTTGATCGACACGCTGGTGCTTCGCGCTGCCAACATCGGGGCCGCCGCAGAAGTGATGTTCGATGAGATTCGCCTGGGAGACAGTTGGAGCGATCTGTTTTTGCCGATCTCCGAGGTACTGCCGGGCGACTACAACAACGACGGCGTGGTGAACCTGGCCGACTACACCGTGTGGCGCAACAACATCGGCGCCCCCGCCGGCACGCTGCCCAACGATGTCGACAACACGACCATCGGCGCCGCACAGTACGCTACCTGGAAGGCGAACTTCGGCAAGGCACTGTCCACTTCCGCCGGGACCAATAGCCTCGCAGTGCCCGAGCCAATCGCCGTGCTGCTCTGCGGGCTGTCGGCAATCGTGTAGGTGCAGACTTGTAAATGGCGCGTCGTGTCAAAAAAACGCGGTTGAACCGAGACCGGGTTTTGGTCCAATAGAGTGGTGAAAATAGGTTCCCAGCGGGCTCTTTGGCAATCTGGTTCTGCAATTCTTGGCTGACTGCTTAGCTCTTTAGACCGGCGCCAATCCCTCCGGGCGCTGACGCTTCCGGCTCGCCGTTGGTGGACGAATTTTGTCACCTCGGAGGGTTTTGTCGCACCTGCGGTGAACCGAGCGCAACAACTCGCGGCGTTACGAGTTTGCCGATCGACGTAACATCGCGGTAGGCAATGACTTGCAAGTAATGTCGCTGTGGACCATCGAAGGAGTTTTGTCGCAGGTAATCGTTTTGTCGCACCAGTGCGACATTATGTGCGACAAAACCTGTGACTTTACGCTTCGTCGCCGGCGGCGATTTGGGTGAAGCTCTCGTACCGGCGGGTGTCGATGCGGCCGTCGGCCACGGCGTCTTTCACCGCGCAGAAATCTTCGTGCGTGTGAGTGCAGTCGGGGAACCGGCAACGCGAGACGTAAGGCCGCAGTTCGCGGAAGAAGCCGGGGACTTCCTCGGGGATGACGTCCCACAGTTGAAACTGGCGGATGCCGGGCGTGTCGATCACGTGCCCGCCACAGGCCAGCGGGAACAGCTCGGCGGTGGTAGTCGTGTGGCGGCCTTTTTGCGACTCGCTGCTTACGGTTTGCACGCGGAGGCCAAGTCCCGGTTCGATGGCGTTCAGTAGCGACGATTTGCCCACGCCCGACTGGCCGCTGAGCACCGTGTCGCGCCCGGAAAGGAGTTCGCGCAATTGGTCGATGTTCTGCCCTGTGGTGGCCGAGACCAAGAGCACTTGGTAGCCGAGTTGGCTGTACACGCCCACCAGCGGCATCAGATCGGCCGGCTCCACCAAGTCGATTTTGTTGATGCAGACGACCGGGCGGATCTCGGTCTTTTCGGCGGTGAGCAGGAAGCGGTCGATCAGGTTGGGTTTGATGCGCGGTTCGGCGGCGCTGGCGACCACCACGATCTGGTCGACGTTGGCCACCAGCACGTGCCGGCGGCCGCGACTGGTGCGAGAGAGCAGTCCCTGCCGCGGCTCGACGCGCTCGATGATGCCTTCGCCTTGGCCCTCGGGCCGGAACCAGACGTGATCGCCCGCCGCCACGACGTGACGTTGATCGGTGGCGAGCGTTTTCAAGAGTCGTCGCGTAGCACAGGAGAACAACTCACCTTGCTCATCACGAACGATGCTCACCAAACCCTGCACGCGAAGCACTCGTCCAGGGCGGCAGACAGTGGTATCGACTTCCGGCAGGATGTACTCGCCGGCTTCGTCTTCGACCACTTCGCCGCCGGCTACAGTGCGTTTGCGCGTCAGCGCGCCCTTGCCGCTGATCCGCTCGCCCTGCAGATGATCCTCGGCCGCTTCGTCACCGTAGTGGCGTGTCAGATCGTTCTCGCGCGTCCGCACCTCGCGGTTCTTGCGAAACGATGCGCGGACTTTCTTCTTCTTGCGAGCCATAAAAACGAGCCAATGTCCAACGACCGAACCGCCAATGACCAATGCACTGTTTGGTCATTGGTCGTTCGACATTGGCCATTCGCGTCAGACAGGTTTGTCGGGCAGGTCGATCTGCCCGGCTTCTTGGTTGGTGGGATCGTACCGCTTGCCGGGTTTCTCAACTTGGCCACGGGAGTTGCCATCGAGCCCCGCGCGGGACAACAGCGACTCGCCCATGATCTCGCGAGTGAGGGTATCGTCGGGCGGAGGACCCACGGCACCCAGGTCGGCGGGCGAATAGCTTACCTCGTAGCGATGCTTGGCGACGTGCAGGATGTCGCCCGGATCCAGGCGCTTCTCCTGCACACGCACGTTGTTTACTTTAATACCGTTGCGACTCCCCAAGTCGCGCGCATACCAGTAGCCACTGTCGAGAGTCAACTGACAATGGTGAGCCGACACGTTGGCAAAGCGGAGAACAATATCACAGCTTTCGCGTCGGCCAACGAGTAACTGCTGCTTCTTGAGGGGAATGGTATCGCCTCCGCCCATGGGGATCAGTTCCCCATATTCGGCGTCGAAGCCTTGCATGGTTGACCTCACTAGAAGAACACAAGAGTATAAATACGAATCAGGATGAATGGGCCAGAGGGCCGACTTTGCGGTAGTCGCCCGGCCGGTCTTGCCCCGTCCGACCAGGCGATGCGGACCCTTCCCATTTGAGGAAATAATGGCCCGCGTCAAAGCCCTCCGCCAACCCCCTAATTTATTCGTCGACCCAATTGCAGTCAACCAAACCACTTACGTCGGCCGATAATTTCCCCGCCTGGCGACAGTCGGGATTGCGGTATTACAGCTACCGCTTCCGACTGCGCGAACTTTTCGGGCATCGGGTGCAGAAGGTGAGCATCGATGCGGGGTTCACCTGCCCCAACGTCGATGGCACCGTGGCCAAAGGAGGGTGTACGTTCTGCGACAACCGCAGTTTCAGCCCCAGCCGCCGGTTGCCGCGTGCCGATATCCGCGGCCAGATCGACCAGAGCCTCGCCCGCATGCGGGTGCGGTACTCCGACTGTGAGCATTTTCTGGCCTATTTTCAGCCGGCGACGAACACTTACGCCCCCGTGGACCGGCTGCGGGCGTTGTACGAGCAGGCCCTGGATCATCCCCAGGTGGTGGGGCTGGCGATCGGCACCCGGCCCGACTGCGTTCCAGATGAGGTAATCGCACTACTTAACGAGTTCGGCGAGCGGACATACCTCTCGGTGGAATACGGGATGCAGACCATTCACGATCGGTCGCTCGACTGGATGAACCGCGGCTGCCACCACGACTCGATGATCGACGCCATGCGTCGCAGCGCCGGCTGCAAGTTCGAAATCTCCGCCCACGCCATTTTGGGGCTCCCAGGCGAGTCGCACGACGACATGCTGGCCACCGCCCGCGAGCTGGCCAAGTTGGATGTCGATGGCGTGAAGCTGCACAACCTGTACTGCGTGAAGAACACCAAGCTCGCCGATCAGGTCGCCGCGGGCGAGGTGACCTTGATGGGCCAGGAAGACTACGTAAAGACGGTGGTCGACTTTATGGAGCTGTTGCCACCGACGATGGTCATCGAACGCATCAGTGGCGACGCCCCACCCGACTACTTCATCGGCCCCGAGTGGTGCTTGAACAAAGGCGCGGTGAAGCGGGAGATCGATGCAGAGTTCGAGCGGCGTGATACCTGGCAGGGGAAGTATTGTAACTCGACTCTCCGAGTCGAAAGCGATACCAAGCAGGCAGCAAGCACACCAATCCCAACGGAACCAACCACTGTTGCCTCAGATCGAACAACCCGTCCCGCATTCCAGACCTTCGACCCCAAGGCAGAGACTCACCGCACGGAGCGGAAGCTTCCCCATTGGTTTCAACCCGGCGTCGCGGTGTTTGTTACCTTTCGCACCATCGACTCCATGCCCCGCGAGGTTGTCGAACGGTGGCAGTCCGAGCTTCGGGAGTGGCTTACCCGAAACAAGTTGAATCCCAAGGTCGCCAGCGATTTGTCGTTACTGCGCGATGTGCCCGCTGCACTTGCGAAAGAGTTCCGGCGTCTGCGAGACCGACTATGGCACTACTCGTTGGACGAATGCCATGGAGCGTGTGTGCTCCGGCGACCCGAACTTGCCCAGATTGTCGGCAACTCGATGAAGCACTTTGACAACGACCGCTACGATCTTGATAGTTTCGTGGTGATGCCGAACCACGTTCATGTGCTACTGCAGTTCAGGCCGCCACACACATTGGCGAAGCAGACGTCTAGTTGGCTCCGCTTTACGGCTCGGCAGATAAACGCATCGCTCAGTCAGCATGGCGCATTCTGGCAAGCCGAACCATTCGATCATTTGGTGCGAAGCCCAGAGCAGTTTGAGTATCTGCAGAACTATATTGAGGAAAATCCAAGCAAGGCGAATCTCGCGCCCGGTGAGTACTTGTATTGGAAGAGATCAAGTGAGTAGCACCATCCTTGTTTACTTTGGCGTTGGGCAAGGCTGTAACAAACTTCATTCGACAGGGACTGTCGAGCTACAATGAGAAAAAACCATGAGCGTAAGTGACCAACTCAGCCAAGGCGTGCGGCAGGGAGCATGCCGTGCACTGGATGGTTCGATGAAGAAGATCGGCCACTGCCTGGATCAACTGAGCGAAGAGCAAGTGTGGTGGCGGCCGGCCGAGGAGATGAATTCCATCGGCAACCTGATGCTGCACCTGGCTGGCAACTTGCGGCAGTGGATTGTGGCCGGCGTGGGCGGGGCGGTAGACAACCGCGACCGCCCCGCGGAGTTCGCCCCCAAGCGTACGGGGTCGAAGGAACAACTTTGGAACCAGCTCGAACTGGTGGTTGAAGAAGCCAAGCAGGCGATCTTCGCCACTAGCGACGCCGACCTGATCCGCCTGCGACTCATCCAGGGCTTCGAAGTCTCGGGCATCGAGGCGGTGTTCGACAGCGTCCCTCACTTCCAGGGCCACGCGCAGGAGATCATCTGCCTCTCGCGAATGCAACTGGGGGAGCGCTACGAGTTCAACTGGGAGCCATCGTCGCCGGACGACGGGGCATAGATTCGGTGCATCGACTCGGATGATTGCACTCAAGCGAGAGCCAGAACAATAGCACGAAAGGCGCCAATATGATGAGCAACAGGTACTCCACTTGTCAGCTGCTCTGTGCTGCGTGTATCGGGTTGTTCCTGGCGAGTGAATCGCATTCGGAATCTTCGACAACTGCCTCCAGTTGGGTCGATATCGACGGGGTGGAGTATGGGGCCAAGCCAGATGAACGAGGTCCTATTGGGGGCGGATCGGGCTACACCGATATTGTCTCGGCCGGCGACTTTACCGTTCGCACGGTGGATCAATTGCTGGACGCTTTAAAGCAGGCAAAGCGTGGCGATGTCGTCTATCTTCCAGGCGATGTGGAAATGAACCTCACTGCGCTGGTCTACATCGATCGCCTGGTAATTGAAATTCCCGCTGGCGTGACTCTGGCAAGCAATCGGGGCGAGCAAGGCTCGCAAGGCGCACTGCTGGTCTGCGACGCGCTGGACACGCCAGGCGTATTGAGGCCGATGGGTCCGGAAGCGCGTGTGGCGGGGCTCCGGCTCCAGGGGCCGAATAACAGGCGGTACTTGGATCATCACAAGCGTTCGTTCGGGAAAGGTGGCAAGGGCCGTGACTACTACTACAAGCTCCCCACATCCCAAGGCATCGTCTGCGATGTACCCAAGCTTACCGTCGACAACTGTGAGATCTCGGGCTTCTCGCATGCGGGTATCTACCTTCGAGGCGGCGATGGCCACTACATCCACCACAACTACATTCACCATTGCCAATACAATGGCTTGGGCTATGGCGTTTGCCATGCAGATGCCCAGTCGGTCATCGAGTACAACCTGTTCAACTGGAACCGCCACTCCATTGCAGGTACAGGGCAGCCAGGATGTAGTTACACCGCGAGGCACAATGTAGAGCTTGGTGAGTCGCTTAGCCATTGCTTCGACATGCACGGCGGACGTGATCGCAACGATGGCACAAACATCGCCGGCACGACTATCCGGATTGAAAACAACACGTTTGGTGCTGCAAGGTTGCCAATCAAGATCCGGGGCGTGCCTGAACAGAGGTGTGACGTGACGAAGAACTGGTTTCCGAACCACAGGTCTCCAAGTGACGCCGTCGTTGCTGGCAACAAGACTTATGCGTCCGATAACGCCTGCGGCGCGCAGCCGGAAGTGAGGTGACGTATTCGTCGGTTCATCTATCTCCCTCTCTGTGAATCACCATGCAACGCACCACCATCCTCCAAGACCTGTTCGCCCACAACGATCGGGCCAACGCCAAGCTCTACGCCCTGGCGGCCGACCTCAGCGATGAACAACTCGACGAGCCGCGGGAGATGGGGTTTGGGTCGCTTCGCAATACGCTGTTTCACATGCTCGAGGCGGAACGCGTATGGCTCGGGCGGTGGCGCGGGGAGCCAGGTCCGCCATTGGAGCGAGATGCCGCTGGATTGCCGATCGAAGAGATCCGCACGCGGGCGATTGGTGTGGCGGCGGAGCGGAACGAGTTGTTAGTGCGCGAAGCGGCCAATGGCTTCACTCGCCAGGTCACCTTCAAGGACAGCAAGCAAAACGAGTGGTCGTTCGCGCTGGGCGACTTGATGAACCACGTGGCCAATCACGGCATTCATCATCGCGCGCAGGCGCTCAGCTTCTTGAAGTCGTTCGGTCGCAAGGTGCCGGGTGGATTGGACTACCTCTTCTATAAGATGGCCCATCCTTCGCACCCGCTGCCCGATGAGAGCCTCGAGCCGCTCCGCAGCTATGGTCTGGAGGCAGCGACCGACGAAGGCCCTGCGCCGCAGTTCGATCGTTCGCGCATCGAATTCTACTTCGCGTACAGCGAGTGGGCCATGCAGCGGGTGTTTGCCGGCGCGGCGGAACTCGATGAGCCGCTGCTGGATCAGCCGTTCGACATGGGTTCCGGCTCGCTGCGCAAGAACCTGCAACACATGATCGACGCCGAGCGGTGGTGGTTGGGCAACTGGGCGGCGGATCGTGCCCCGTTCCCACGCGACGAGCCGTCGCAGTCGCTGCCGGCGATGCGCGAGCAGTACGCCAAGCTGGCTGGCGAGCGAAACCTGTTTATCGAGAGCCTCGACGCCGAGTCGGCCGACCGCATTGTCTACGTCACCGCCGGTGGACCCGATTCCTGCTTCCGCGTTACCGAGTCGCTGGTGCAACTTTGCGGACACGGCACGCACCATCGAGCGCAATGCTCGAACATGCTGCGGCAACTGGGGATCACGATCGGTTGGCTCGATATCATCCAGTGGTTGCGAGAACAGTAAGGATAGTCGCCATGCTCCAAGGTCTCGCGATCATGATGCTGTCGATTCTTGCCGCTGTGACCTACGGCGTGGTGCACGACCAATTCACCGCACGGATTTGCATCGAGTACTTCACCATCGGCCACCCGCCGATCTTCACCGTGCCCGTCACGTCGCCCACCATCATCGGCCTGGCGTGGGGCGTGATCGCCACCTGGTGGGTGGGAGCAGGCCTCGGTATCCCACTGGCCATCGTCGCCCGAACTGGTAAACGTCCGCCGCGCGACGCCCGTTCGCTTGTCAAACCGATCGTTGTGCTGATGCTGGTAACCGGCGCGCTAGCCGCACTGGCGGGCGTCCTGGGATACTTTGCTGCCAGCAGCGGGAGCGTGATACTGCTGGAACCGATGGCGTCGCGCGTGCCAGCCGATAAGCACGTTGGGTTCATCACCGACCTATGGATCCACCTGGCCAGCTACTTGTTCGGCGCGGTCGGCGGCTTGGTGCTGATCGTGCAGACCTGGCGTTCGCGGGGGAAGGTAGGCTAGGACCTTATCCTGTTAGTGTGGGGACTTTGCAGATGGTGAGCACCGCGTTGACGATCCCCATCAGTCCCTCACCAGCGATCAAACCTGAAGCGATGGCAAAATCGAAGTTGCGGCACGATTGCGGTGAGATCGCTCTCCAGATCAACCAGATCACCAGACCGTAGAACATCACGAGCGAATAGTAAGGTGGCACGATGAATGCGATGCCGAGCGCCAGGCCGCTGGGTACGTAGGGTGCAATGGAGCGGATGCGTCGTAGCGAAGCCAATGCAACGCCCACGACCGTGGCCCCGGCTACGAAGTGCAGGCTGTAGTCCGGTAATTCTCCTAGGCCTTTGGTAAGTAGCTCGGCCATCGCTTTCCAGGCGAATGCGGCTGGTGCTGGCAAGTCGCCGTCTTCGCCCAACTTATAGGCGTCCGTGAACAACAAGTAAGCTGGTACGACAAACACAATACCTGCAAGAATGCCGATAAGTTGGGCGATGAACTGCTTGCGCGGCGACGCACCGAGCAAGTGTCCCGTTTTGAGGTCTTGCATCATGTCGGCCGCTTGCGATGCGCCGGAGCCCGTAATCGCGGCGCACATCAAGTTCGTTGAGATCTGCCCTGGAGCAAGACCGCCAAATACAAGTTGGGTTACTTTCCCCATACCGCCAACTGGGTTGATATCGGTTTCGCCGGTGGACCGTACCGCCACTACCGAAAGAACCGACGAGAGGGCAATGGCCAGCAGTGAGAAGTACCAACTGATGCCGAAAACCGTTTGGGCGATGACCATGGTTAAGATCGATCCGAAAGCCAAACCACCAATCCACCAACTGTTCGGAATCGATTCGGCGGAGTGGTCTCGTCCCCCTTTGGCGGCAGCGGCAACACCCTGAAACGCGCGTAGAAATGTCCGCCAACTGAAAGCTACGCTGGACAAGGCTTCGCTGACCATGAGTGCCACGCCAGGCCACAGCAGCCATCCTTGGGGGCCATCGCTGTAGCTGGTTACTTTTCCTGTCGCCCACTCCTGCGACTGCGCGAAGGGGCCAAGGATACCCCAACCGATAATCGCCCCGCCCAGCAACGAGAGGACTACTCGGGGGCCAATCAGAAAGCCAGCTCCTAAAAGCGCCGGTCCCAGGTACACCTTGAATCCCCAGGCGGCTGCAGTCGCCAGCAACGCAATACCGGTCCACTCGGCTATCGGTGGGTTTTCGAGTTGAGGCACAAAATAACTCGCCAACGTGAACAGGCCAGCGAACAAGCCGGAGAAGATTAGCACTCGTGCTTTGGCAATAGCGACCGATGCCTCGCTATACATGGCGGTGATAGTCTCGGCGGTGGCGGTACCGGTTGGAAACTTGAGCTTGTCGACCAGCACCATCTGACGACGCAGCGGCACCGCAAAGAACACTCCCAGGAAAGCAATTGCTAGCGCCCACAACGTCAATTCCCACCACTCGATCTGATAGTCCATGAGTTGCATGGCGGGAATGGCAGCCACTAGCCCTGCCGCCGAAGCCATGGAGCCAGACGCCGATCCCGCTGTTTGTGCAATGTTTGTCTCCATAACGGAGAGTCGGCGATTGATCACCGCAAAGAAAGAGAACCCCAGCACGGCCGAGACAATCGACGCGCCAAAGCTCCAACCGATCTTCAGCCCCATGTAGATGTTCGTACAAGCGATGATGCCACCAACCAGACACCCGACAATCACAGCTCGCGCGGTGAGTTGCCGTTCTCCCGGCTGGGGCGTGTAGAGGGGAGCGTCTTCGACGACCTGTTCATCGGGAAGGTCGGGCGAGTTTTGCGGAGAAGCGAAAGGCGGGTGTTCGTCCATAGCGGAGGAGGATTCGAGGTGCGAGTGGCAAACACGGATCGGCGGCCCTGGCGACGCAGTGGGCCCAGCAAAGTAGCCAGATTGTAGCACCTGGCCCCCGTCGCCACGACGCCTCTTTGCCGCCCGAATCGCGAACCTCTGCGGCGTAGAAGGCCTCTCTTGCAGCACAGGAGCAATTCGGGCATGATATGAGCTTCGCCCAAGGCCAAGAGCCCCACGCGGTATGCACCCCTAGCTCAACTGGATAGAGCATCGGACTACGAATCCGAAGGTTGGAGGTTCGAATCCTCCGGGGTGTGCTTTAGAGCCTCTAGGAAACTAGGGGCTTTTTGCTTTTCAACGCCAAGCCCCGATGTTGCTCTGGGTGACAAATGGATGCGGTGGCTGCTCATCGTGTCGCGCGACACTTATTGGTGGAAGCTGCATGGCGATTCAGGTTGTGTTGAAGCCCAGCTTTAAGGTCACGGCCGCGTTTCTCACTGTTGCCTCACTAGGAGGCTTTTATTTTGCGGTGTGGTTACCTACAGAGCGGAATTACCCTCGAGTCATCGATGGCGAAGGCATGACGCTACGTGATGGTACTCGATTGTCGTGGGATGCACTCACTGGAGTTCAATCTCGACCTGCAGAAGTGTTGTGGCTGCACTTTGGCAAGTTGAGAGCGGTTATTGCACCGACCTCAATAGACCCCGATGACCAGGTTCTCGCATTGGTAAAGAACAAGACTGAGCATCTCGCTTAGTGGGCACATAGCGACAAGTGTCGGAACTCCGCATGCGGAGCAATATTTCTGAAGGCATCTGCGCTTCGAGTCGCGCGCTGATATTCCTCAACTCCTGTTTGCATCGCCATCGTGCGAGCATTACAGTGATCAGCAGGTGGGTTGTTTCGCTTGGGAACACCAGTGCCACTGACTAGCTTTCTCCGAGTTGTTGGGATTCTGATATGAAGACGTCGCACATTGTATTTTCGCTGTTCGTGTTCAACCTGCTGTGCTATTGCAACAGCGCGCTAGGCGCTTCTAGCGACACCACTTGGTTTGTGCGCGATGGCGCGGCCGTGGATGTAGTGGATGAGCGGGATGCATGGAAGGCTAGCGACGCTGGTCTGGTGGCAACGGGGCAGGAGAGCAGACTGAATGCGGGTCGGACGGTCGGCACCGGTGACTTTGAGGTGTTTGCCGAACTCCGGCTGAAGAATGTGGGCAAGCAGCATGCGTCGTTGATGCTGGATGCGGCCGATCGGATGGCCACCGGGGAGTTGATCTTCTCTCGCGACGATCATGTTTACGTGCGTGGCTTCTTCTTTGGCGATCGAACTCAGCGGGTCCGCCCAGTGAAGGGACTGATTGAGTCTGGCGAGTGGTTCCAGGTTCGGGTGCGGCGAGAAGGCGAACTGGTGACGTTTTCCATCAACGATCAGGATGTGTGGAAGATGGAGTTTGCTGGCGATCGCCCGTTCGGGAAATTGACGCTCTGTCCCGGGAAGGCGCGGATGACGGTCCGGTCGTTTGGAATTCGAGGCGAGACAGGTTCGTTGGACGACTGGACGCCACGTTTAAAGCGCGACTACCCGTTGGCAGGTGAGGAGCACTCCGAGGTGTTCGTGCGGGGGCAGGATGGTTACCACACGTACCGCATTCCCGCCATCGTGAAGTCCAATCAGGGCACGTTGTTGGCGTTTGCCGAGGGGCGTAAGCAGAATCAGTTTGATCATGGCGACGTCGATATCGTCTTGCGTCGCAGCGAGGACGGCGGCCGCACGTGGCTGCCAATGCAACTGGTGTACGAGGAAGGAGGCGACGCCCGGGTAACGATTGGCAACCCGGTGCCAGTGGTGGATCGCGATACGGGTAAAATCTGGCTGTTCTTCTGTCGCGACAACGAAGATGTGCTGGCGATGTACAGCGACGATGATGGGCAGACCTGGAACAAGCCGGTCGATTTGACTGCCACGCTCAAACGACCTGAGTGGACCGGTTGGTACGCCACCGGGCCATGCCACGGCATCCAACTGGCGAGTGGTCGCCTCGTCATTCCTGCGAATCACAACGCTCCCAATCGCCGCAAGGGCACCGAAACGCACATGATTATCTCCGACGATCACGGCGCCACGTGGCGGATTGGCGGAAGCGTCGATGCGGCCACCAACGAGAACTCCATTGCCGAGTTGGGCGACGGTCGGCTGTACGTGAATGCACGCATCAGCACTCACCGCAACCACACGCATCCCTACTTGCGATACGTGGCCTACAGTAACGACGGAGGCGAATCGTTCGAGCTGCCGGAACTGGATGACGAACTGACTTGCTCCATCTGCGAGGCGAGCGTCCTGAGCGTTACCCGTCCGAATGGCGAGAGCGTGCTGCTGATGAGCAATCCCCGCTCCCAACGTCGCGAGCGGATGACAGTACGCGCTAGCACCGATGGCGGCCAAACCTGGAACAAGGGTCTGCGCATCTACGAAGGCCTATCCGCCTACTCCGATATGGTGCAGATCGATGACGAAACTGTCGGGCTGGTGTTCGAACGCGACCTGTATAACGGACTAACGTTCGTGCGGTTCAAAGTGGCCGCTGTCTTGGAAGCAGAGTGAGGGCCAGCAAGTTTCACGGTTGGTTGAGATTGCGATCGTAACTTTGGGCGTTGCCGATAGCTTCGCTCGTTCTCAAATAGCGATCGTAGATGCGTAGATCGCCGATGTCGCCATCCATCGAGGGGGCGACTTGCAGCAATGGGCCGCCTGTGACATCTTCAATTGGGCGATCAAACGACTGATCGAGAAACCGGCTCTGGCCGGAATAGCGATTGGGGTCGTCTTCTCCATCGCAAAGTTGACCATCGACGAGCCCGGTGATCATCTTCGGACCGCCATCGACAATGATTGTTAGGTGGTGCCATTGGTCAGGAGACAGCACGTCATTGTCGGTCGTCCAGTCGATCGAATTCTCGCCATCGTTGATAATGAACTGCAGCTTGTTGTGCTCGGAGGACTGCAGCAAAATCCCTTGTCCTTGTGGATCGCGTGAATCCAGCAGTATCTGACCTGGTTCCAGGGTTTTCAACTTCAGTCGCAGGTCGATGGTAAAACCGCCATTTTGGGAGAGATTCGGTAAATCAGGCATGTCGATCTCGCCGGTGAGCCTGCCAACTCGATGGAGAACCAATCCTCGTTTCGCTGCTTCGTTCAGTTGGCCTTGTCGCCACATGTCCTCCACGACATCTCGTTCGACGGATATCACCCGGGCGTCACGCTTATTGGTTGCGGAGAAGTAGAATCGGTCGTCAGTCTCGATCATGTCGGGGTAGCTGATGCCTCGGCCATCGGTTGTGTAACTGATCAACTCGGGTTGTGACCACACGAGATGACCACCTTTCTCGACCCCAGCCGAAAGCCACACCAAATCTCGGCCTGTGACCGGCAGGGCTTTGTCCTGACGCCAACGACCCCTGCTACGGAGTTGAAGTGTTGTGTTATGGAACCACAACAGGTATCTCTCATCCTCCGTTTTCCAAACCATGACACAGGCGCGGGGCGATTGGATCTTCCTTCCGCCGGGTTCGTAGGTAGCATATTCAGGCTCCGACCAGGTTCTTCCTCGGTCCCTGCTGTAAGCTGTCCCAGGATACCCTCTCGTCGTACGATACACACAGAACATGTCGTCGTTCGACAGAGCAACAACGTTGTGCTCTTCCTGGGTTGATCCAAACGCATCATTGCGGATGCCTCGGCCGCCATTGGGGAGCAGTTTCCAGCGAATCTTGTCAGGGTCGGATTCCGTCAAGATGTTGTCTGATCGATAGAGCCACCCTTCTCCTTGACCATGTATGTACTCGCCCATCCGTGTAAAGGCGAAGAAGGCGTCTCCCTTATGGATCATCGGTTTGTCGACGCCCCAAAAGAGCTGTACTGCTCCACCCCAGTCGTTGACTCGATCGACCTCGGCTATTGGCATGGGCAGCCGGTATCGCTTGTCGGACCACGTTCGGCCCCCATCGTCGGAGAATTTGTAGACATACCAGCCGAGGAGTGTGTCGACGGGGAGTTTCTCGCCATTGAGTTCGTGGATCTGGTCGCCGTTGTAGTTATAGAAGGCGTAGATCCGGCCACCTGGCGTGATCAGCGGAACTGCCCAGGAGGACTTCAACTTGCTAGAAGGCTCAACGTCAATCAGATCCGACCAGGTCTTCCCCTGATCGGTACTGATGGTGGCTGCGATGTGCTGGCCTTCACCACTTTCCCCCTTAGGTCCGGTTGTCATCGTACAGACCCAGTTGCCGTCCTGTGTGGTCACAATGTACGGCTCGTCGCAGTAGCTTTCGTCCGGAATCAGCCGGGCGTTGGCGAAATACCGCGGGTCTTCACTCTGACCATACGTGGACAGGCACGCGATCCAAGCGATGAGCAGGTAACCGTATCTGTTCGCTTTCATAATATGATGTTCTCTTAGAAAGGCGTATCCGGAAGGAGCTAGTAGCCATGCCGTTGCTGGCGTTACTTGGCCGCGGCGGAAGTTACTTCTCCGGTAGCTTTATCCTGCCAAGTGAACGCATCGGGATCGAATTCAAACCCCTTCTTGGCCGCTGCAGGCTTCGCCCATTGCTGGGGGAGCCAGCGGGCGAGGCTTTTCTTGACGTCGGTCATGTCTTTGTCGGCGGCGAGGTTGTTCCACTCGTGCGGGTCGGTTTGGTGATCGTACAATTCTTCGGCACCGTCCTTGTAGCGAATGTAGCGATAGCGATCGGACCGGACGGCTGCATTGCCGCGCAGGTACTCGACTCGCGCCGGACGCGCCCATGGTTGCGTTGGATTTTCGAGCAAGGCAACCAGCGACTTCCCGTCCAACGTCGCCGGAGCCTCGGTATCCGTGAGTTCGACCAGTGTGGGGTACAGGTCGATGAGGCTTACCGGCCGATCGCAAACGCCTGGACTCGAGTGTGGAGCGCGGATGACTAGCGGTATCCGAGTGGCTTCTTCCCACAGTGTGCCTTTGTGCCAGTGTTGCTTCTCGCCGAGATGCCAGCCGTGATCGGACCACAGCACGACGATCGTCGAGTCTTTGTAGGGACTCTGCTCGAGTGCTTTGAGAATCCTACCCAGTTGTGCATCGGCGTAGGTGATGCTGGCGAGGTAGGCTTGAATGGCGTGTTTCCAGCGATCGGCTTGCTTGATCTTGCGATAGTCGCCGCGACGATCTTTGGCAAGCTTCAATCCAACCGGTGGAATGTCTTGCAAGTCGTCGTCCGGCACCTGCGGAAGCACAATGTCCTCCAGCTTGTATCGGTCGAAGTACTCCTGCGGAACGTACCACGGCAAGTGAGGGCGGAATAAGCCGCAGGCCAGGAAGAACGGTTTGTCGTGCTTCGCCTGCAAGAATCGCACGGCG
Organism: Aeoliella sp.; assembly: GCF_965227375.1. Lineage (NCBI taxonomy): Bacteria > Pseudomonadati > Planctomycetota > Planctomycetia > Pirellulales > Lacipirellulaceae > Aeoliella > Aeoliella sp. The sequence goes on along the minus strand of NZ_CBDDFX010000002.1, from coordinate 3,371,931 downwards.
TAGTCGGTGCTCAGAGCATCGTCATAGTCTTCCGCGGCGATGGGCAGTGATCCCCAATCGTTCTCATGGCTCAACCCATCGACGCCACTAAACGGGAATTGCGCGGGTTCGGGAACGTGTTGGCTCCACGGATAGTTGATCTTCGCTCCGCGAAACCATCCGTCGTTGCGAAACCGCAACGGGAGGAAGTCGTCCCACTGGTTGGGTGGATGGTTGCCTGCGGTGTGGTGAAATATCTTGCCCGCTCCGGCGGCGTGGTAACCACTGCGACGAAAGTGCGCCGGCAACGTGACCACGCCGGGCAGGTTGGGATACCACCACTGGTTGTTGTCGTACAAACCGGTTGTCGAAGGATACAAGCCGGTGAGAATCGCGGCGCGCGAGGGGGCGCACTTGGGCGAAGGGCAGTGGGCATTGGTGAACAGCATGCCACGGCTCGCCAGATCGTCGATGTTGGGCGTATGAACGACCCCTTCGTAGCCGTCCAGGCAGTTCACCCAGTCCTTCATATCGTCTACCGCCAGGAAGAGGACATTGGGTGCCGGCGAGGCGGCCATGACGGTTGCGAGCGGAAGCAACCACGCCACCACCCAGGCACGCGCGAAGGGCGGCAGGCAAGTTCGGGAAGACGAATCGTGCATCGATGTTTCCTCCGCAAAAACCGAGATTAGCCCTGGAAAAATTGGGAGTCTAGCTTTCCGTCTAATATTTCACTATTTTTAGAAGTATTATCTTGACCGCGGGTATATTCAACCCTAACTTGAGAATCGCACCATTTTAGGGTCCCCTGCGAGCCACTTAGTAGGGCTAAGTAATGCGAAGTACCGGGCGGTATTCGATACACACTTCGGCGCGTTTTCTCCTGTGGAGTGTTGTGCTTGCTGCCTGGAGCGGAGTGCCGATGCAAGCGATTGCCGGCGACTCCGACCCCTCGCCCACGAACATCGTTTTCATTCTGATCGACGACCTAGGGTGGACCGATCTCGGCTGCTACGGCAGTACCTACTATCAGACCCCGAACATCGACCAACTTGCGGCCGACGGAATGTTGTTCACCGACAACTACTCGGCTTGTAGTGTCTGCTCGCCAACCCGCGCGGCCATCATGACCGGCAAGTATCCTGCGCGGCTGCTGTTGACGCAGTGGCTGCCTTCGGGGCGTTGGGATCCGGCGAAGCGACGCATGCGGGAAGGCCGCTATATCTCGGATTTGCCGCTGGAAGAAGTAACAATTGCCGAGGCCCTCCGCGAAGCCGGCTATCGCACCGCGTTCATGGGCAAGTGGCACTTGGGTGCCGACTCGTACTACTCGCCCGAGCACAACGGTTTTGACCTGAACGTCGCAGGCCGCGACTACGGCGCACCGGGCAGCTACTTCTATCCTTATGAAGGCACGTGGAAGATTCCCACGACCGGCAAGACCTACGTCAAACACAGCATGCTTCCTGGCGAGCAAGGAGATTACCTGGTCGATCGGCTGGCAGAGGAGGCAGAGAAGTTCATCCGCGCCAACTCCGAGGCTCCCTTCTTTCTGATGCTGTCGCACTACGCCGTGCATGCGCCGCTGCAGGGCAAGCCGGACAAAGTGGAGCGTTACAAGCAGGTGCACAAGAAGGACCGCCAGGGGCCGCCGAACTATGCCGCGATGGTAGAGAGCGTCGACGATAGCGTGGGGCGGGTGATGAAGGCGATAGAGGAGTTGCACCTCGACGACAACACCCTGATTATTTTCACGAGCGACAACGGGGGATTCGCCAAGGCCACCGACAACTCGCCGCTGCGTGCGAACAAGGGCTCGAGCTACGAAGGCGGAATCCGCGTGCCGCTGATCGTACGCTGGCCCGGCAAGACAAAGCCTGGCTCCAAGAGTGCCGAGCCAGTGATTAGCACGGACTTCTATCCGACGATCCTCGAAGCCGTAGGCCTGCCCGCGCGGCCGCATCAGCACGTCGATGGCGAGAGCCTCGCACCGGTGCTTTCTGGCGAAGGCAACCTCTCGCGCGAAGCTATCTACTGGCACTACCCGCACTACAATCAGCATCCGCAGAGCTTTCCCTCCGACGTGGTTCGCGCTGGCAAGTGGAAGCTAATTGAGAACCTCGAATCAGGCGAACAACAACTGTTCAATCTCGCCGAGGACATCGGAGAGCAGAAGAATCTCGCTGCGAGCCATCCTGCCAAGGCGGCTGAGTTGGCGGGGAAACTGGAAGCGTGGCGCGCAGAGGTCGGCGCCGATCCGATGCTGCCGAATCCGCAGTACGACGACGCTTCGCGTCGCAAGCAGGCACAGGCAACGGTGCACCCGAACTGAGAGGCTGGTGTTCGCTGGTCTGCACTGGTCCGCATTCAACATTAACCAAAGGCTGTTTACTATGAACCTTTCTACGAACCACCTGAAAGCGGCCTGCGTCGCTGCTCTATTTGTCGTCGGAGCGCTACGCCCGACTCAGGCAGAGACAGTCGACTACACCACCAGCATTACCCAAGAATTTCCATGCCCCAAAGAGGGCTTTTGGTTCCAAGCCCGCGCCGAGTCGATTCCTCGCGAGATTCTCAAGGATTCCGGCGCGAGCGGCCCGCGCGTGTTGCTGACGATGCAGTTGCACGGCATGAAGGGCACTCACAATTACAAAGGCATCGTATCGGCATACACCGACGACCTGGGAAAGATCTGGCAGGGGCCCACCGCGCATGACGAACTGGATTTGCGTGTCGCCGAAGACAATGGCAGCCGGTATTACGAAGTGCCGGTTGACGCGACGCCCATCTATCATCCCCAAACTCAGAAGGTCCTGCTGGTCGGCGCGACGTTCCATGTCGACACCAAGACGAACAAGGACGTGCCGGGTGGAGCGAGCGACGTTTTCTACGCGGTGTACGATCCCAAAACAGAAAAGTGGGACACCTGGCAGAGGCTCGATTTTCCCAAGTCGTTCAAATGGCCTTACAAACGAGCCGGCTGCGTGCAATGCATCGTTCAGCCCAACGGCGAAGTGCTGATGCCGATCTACTTTGGCGAGCACAACAACAGCATTCACTATTCTGCCGTGGCCCGCTGTGCGTTCGATGGAGAGAAACTAACCTACCAGGAGCATGGCAGCGAGCACGTAGTGGACAATGGCCGTGGGATGAGCGAGCCGTCGATCGCATGCTTTGAGGGAAAGTACTTCCTGACCATGCGCAACGATCACACGGCCTACGTAAGCACTAGTTCCGACGGACTAAACTACACGCCGCACGAGAAGTGGCGATTCGACGACGGGGAAGAACTCGGCAGCTACAACACGCAGCAGCACTTCCTGACTCACTCCGACGCATTGTTTCTGGTCTATACCCGACGAGGGTTGGACAACGACGACGTGATGCGCCACCGCGCACCGCTTGTCATGGCACAGATCGATCCGGCAACCAGTCGCGTGCTGCGCGACACCGAGCGAATCGTTGTTCCGAAGCAAGGTAGCGCTGCGATGGGTAACTTCGGCACCTGCAACGTTTCCCCAGGCGTTTCCTGGATCGTCGTGGCCCATCGAACCACTACGCCCGGTGATAAGAACGTGGCGATCTGCCAGATTGAGTGGAAGCAACCGAACGAGCTGGTCGCGGACTGAGCGCTGTAGCAAGCTTGCGCCGAATTCTACGCAGACGAGAAGGGGTGTTGTGATTGACTTATCGAGTTTTCGTGCTGTTTTAGTAGCACTGTTCGTTGTTCTGTGCATTCAGTCATTTGCGGAGACAGAGTTCTTACTCTCCGACAAGGGATCGGGGCGTGCGACCGGCTACGCCGAATCCAACAAGATCGTCACCTGCAACGGCAAGACGCACGTGGGGTGGCTCGATACTAACGAGAGTGGTTTCGAGGTAATGGTGCGCACATACGACCATTCCACCGGTGAGTGGTCGCCGTCTTATCAAGTCGGGCCGGCGCAGGACAATCACGGCGGTCCGGCGATGGTTGTTGATAGTGAAGGATACCTGCACGTCGTCTATTACCCGCACTCCGAACCCATGCGTTATCGTAGGTCGTTGCGGCCGAATGACGCGTCGGAGTGGACTCCCGAGGTGGAGTTCGGCGATCGACTCACGTATCCCACGCTGGTCGTCGGGCCCGACAACACGCTGTACCTTACCGCACGGTATCGCGGCTCCGCGGAGCAACCATGGGAAGTGCAGTTCTTCGCCAAACCGCCCGGCGGTTCCTGGGAAAAGCGATCGACCATCATTCGGGCAGGGGAGCGGAGTTACTCGCAGTTTCAGGAAGCCCTGGCCTGGGGGCCCGATCATAAAACGCTGCACCTCTGCACCCGGATGTACGGCGACCTGCCGCGGTGGGCGTATTTGATTGGCTACATGAAGTCGACCGACTTTGGCAAAACATGGCAGCGGCTCGATGGCAGCCCCATTGAGCTACCTGCAGTGAAGGCGACGATCGATCCGATCGAAGTGATCGACCCGCAGCGGAAGATGGATTACGCGGATACTTCGTCGCTACGAGCAAGCGTGCTGGCGGTCGACGCGGAGAATCGGCCCTGGGTGCTGTATAATACATTGCAGCCCGATCACAGTTTGCCACGTCGGGCGTGGCTGGCAACGCCGGATGGCGAGCGCGGTTGGAAGAAGACCTCGCTGAACGAGAAGATCGACGCCTTGCCCGAGGGGTGGGGGCTGGGTACACCGGGCGGATTGGTGATTAGCAGAGACGGTCGCATGTCTATCGTGCTCACCGCGGCAGACGATGTGGCCCAGCCTACGCTGTGGGGGACGACTTCCAGCGAGGTGATCTGGGCCGAGTCGAGCGACGGCGGCCAGACTTTTACCTCGCAAATGGTCTCTCGACGCGATCCGACCACGGCCCATTGGCTTCCCAACATCGAGAAACCGACCGGTTTCAACCAGCCATCGGCATTGCCGAGCGTCCTTTACCTGGTTGGAGAACGGGGTGATGATAACAACCAGATTCTTCAAAACCGAGTTATGATTTGGAATCGAGGCAACCGGTGGTAAGTACAACAATGCACTGCTTGAGACTCAGTTCGGCAACCGTAAATCGATCCGTTGGAATCAGCCTGCTCTTGGCCTGGTGCCTGACGCCAGTGTGCTGCATAGCCGAGTTGCCGAAGGTAACCAGCCTCGGTAGCGCTCCCCCTTCGGACGCGGTGGTCATCTTCGATGGCACCAGCACCAAGCACCTGGTGAAGGTCGACGGCTCGCCCTGCGATTGGCAAATCGAAGGCGACGAGCTGCTTGTGCCCGGCAAGCAGAAAGAGAATCGCGGTGTGTGGACAACCTTCCACTTTCGCGACGCCCAAATTCATGCCGAATTCCAGCAGCCCAAGGTCGACCGCGAGCACGGCAACAGCGGGCTCTACTTTCATGGCATCTGCGAGCTGCAAATCTACGCGGTCGCGGAGAAAGAGGATCGACCCGAGTTGGTGATCGGCTCGATCTATGGCATCAAACCTCCCCTGGTCAACGCCGGCCGGGCTGCTGGCGAGTGGCAAACGTACGACGTCATTTTCAAAGCCCCTCGGCGGGACAAAACGGGCAAAGTCACAACGCCCGGCAGCATCACCGCACTGCTCAACGGGGTGCTGGTGCAAGACAGCACGGAGTTTACCGAGCCGACTTCACGATACGCACCGATGAAGTTCGACGTGACCGACTACACCAAGAAGGTGAACCAGCAGATCCGCGAACACGAAGTGGGACCCCTCTATCTGCAAGACCACGACTCGCAGGTTCGCTTTCGCAACGTGTGGATTCGCCCGCTGGACGACAAAGCACGTTGGTTCAAGGAATAAGGTGTGGCGTAGCACCGGCGGGGCTGCGCTGCATCAGTCCTGCTGATTCCCCTCGGCGACCCAAGCCAGGTTGAACTTGGCCAGCGTTATGTTGCCCGGGATGAACGCGCCGTGTTCGTTGACCTTGCCCGACTCGTACAGCACGTAGATCATCCCATCGGGACCAACGGCTACGTCGCTGTAGCCGCTGTCCTGTGGCTCGATCGTACGCGACATCGGCCAGGTCTCTCCCAGATCGCTGCTTACCCGAACGGTCACGTTCTGCCGTTTTCGCGCTCCCCAGGCGGCGCCTGAACTCGACGTGCGCGGCGCTTCGCTGTTTGGATTGCAGAAAAGGAGGAGTTCGTCCTGGTTGGGGGACTCCATCGTGGTCATGCTGCCCATGCAAATAGGTTCGACGAGTTGGTCGTGCGGCTGGGGTTTGCTCCAGTTATTTGCGCCATCCGGGCTGAAGGCGAGAAACCTCCTGTAGTGACGCGACTCTGTCCGCATGTTCGCCATGACTCGACCGTCAGCCAGTTCGACCACCACGTGCTCGCTTGGGTTGGGTGTGTGGTCGTCGGTCTGGGCGATGACGTCTCCCGCCTGCCACGTTGTGCCTTGGTCGTCGCTGTAGATGGTCGCAGCGATGGAGGGACGGTGTTTGTGACTGGTCGAGAGCCATACCGGCACCACGAATCGGCCACTGCTGGTGACGATGCCGTGCCCTGGTCCCATGGCGATGACTTCCCAGTCGTAGCCGTCGCGATCTCGGAACACATCGAACACCGACGTGATCTCGCGCGGGGGAGACCACCGTTGGCCCTCGTTGTCCGATACCTTTAGATACGCCCGGGCGTAGTTGATCTGGTACATCAGGTACACTTTGCCCGACTTGGGATCGACGATGAACGTCGCATTGTCGACCGTGTTCTTTCCGTCGTCGGTAACGATCGCCTGCTCGGTCCAGGTCTTACCGCCATCGTCGCTGCGGCGAACCATGGTGTCGATATCCGACCAGTCCCCGTGGCCATCGAAGCGGGCTGCCACGGCAGCGAGTAAAGTGCCCTTGGGAGTGATTACGAGCGATGGAATTCGATAGGTCCGGTAGCCCTGGTGGCCGGCCTCGAACAGCACTTGGGACTCGAAGAACGGTTCGCCCGACTCCGGGCTTTGGTCTGCACTAGCGGAATGGGAAAGCAAGCAGCTCAATGTGAATGCCAGGCCTACACGGCCGGTGTGAGATCGGAGGTTCATCGCCTAGTCCTCGGAGTTGGTGGACGCGGAGGTGGGAAATACGCTCTTCAGTTTGTGGCTGAGCGCATTGGATTGTTGTGCGTAAGCTGCGTCAGCCGATACGTTCGTCGTTTCGCCGGGGTCCTTCGTGTGATCGTACAATTCGGTGGCAACTACGGCGCCTGTTCGATTGTCGCGCCACTCGACAAAGCGAAACGCATCGGTTCGTACGGAGTAGCCCATGTAATCGCCGTTGTTGGTGTGACGAATGCCACTTGCTGCGCGTGGAAACTGGGAGTAGGCAACACGATCGCGCTGGGCGGTCGGGTCGCTCATGAGTGGCACCAGGCTCCTGCCTTCGAGCGTGGCTGGCGCTTCGAGATTGCACAGTTCTGCCAGTGTTGGATAGATGTCCAGCAACTCGATGATGGTGTCCGTAGCTGCCGATGGCGTCGGGATTCTGGGGTCGTAGACAATCAACGGGGAACGAGTAGCGACTTCGTAATTGCTGCACTTGGTCCACAACCCCAATTCGCCCAAATGAAAACCATGGTCGCCCCACACAACGACGATGGTTCGCTGCTGTAAGCCGCTCTGCTGGAGTTGATCGATCACTCGTCCCACCAGAGCATCCGTGTACGCCACGCAGGCGTAGTAGCCGTGCCGCAGTTGGGCCACCTCTTCGCGGGACAGATTCTGTGATGGGAGCTCAGGAATATCGCGATACCCTTCCAGCTCGCCCCATGTTCGGGTAGCAAGTTCCGGAGCGCCCCTAGGGGTGTTGCGGTGCTCGAGAGCAGCCGCCACGCTACTGGCAGTCAGTTCCCAATACCGCTCCGGCGCGCAGAACGGAAGATGCGGTTTTCGAAAACCAACGGCCAGGAAGAACGGTTGCTCGGAGTCGGCAAGATGGGCCAAGGCCTCACAGGCTTTGCCGCACACCACTCCGTCGACATACGCGTCGTCCGGCACGTCGGCGCGCTCGGTAGCGTCTCGCTTGAGCCCGCTGCCGCTCAGGTTCTGGGGCGTTGCGTATCTCAACTTGGCCGACCGGACGAGGTCGAGTTCTGGCTCGGCTGTCCAGGAAGGTGGATCCTTCGCTGCTCGACCATTGCCGTGGTAGATCTTGCCAATGCTTTGCGTGTGGTATCCATGCTGCTTGAACAGCTGCGGCAGTGTCACCACGTCGGGCGCGTGGTCGCGGAAGTGTGCTTTGAGGTCCCACACTCGGATCGTGTCGGGTCGAAGGCCGGTCATCACCGAAGCGCGCGAAGGGTTGCACAGCGACTGCTGGCAGTACGCCCGGTGAAACACCGTGCCACGGGTGGCCAGGGCGTCGATGGCTGGCGAGTTGGCCGTTGCATCGCCGTAGCAGCCCAGCGACGGCCGTAGGTCATCCACGGCGATGAACAGTACATTGGGGCGGTCGGATGCGGCCGATGCTCTGCCGCAAGAGACTGCGGCAACCAGTGCCAGCAGCAAGGCAAGCGGCAGAATGGCCCTCACCCATTTCATGGCAGGCTCGTGCTGGTCGTTGCCGCAGGCTGGAAATCAGCGTTGCGTTGACTCTTCTTCATGCCGGACAGGGCGTAGAGAGTCAATCGCTCTGTGCTTGGATCGGGAGCTGGGGCCAACTGGCTGGTGACCCAACCGACGATCAAGCACGTAAGGATGCCTATTGTTGTGTAGATGTAGCCACTGATGGGAGTGAATAACCAGATTGCAGCCATGGTCCCCGCACCCACCAACGCCCCACACATGGCTCCGAATGCGTTTGCACGTTTGCTCACAAACCCGAGGGCAAACAATCCGCCCAAAACACCCATGAACAGCCCGATCACTATCAGGAAGGCGTCGAACAACGATTTGATCTGCGGATCGACAAACAGCAGACCTACCAACGTTCCCAGGACACCGGTAGAGAATGTGATCCACCGTGCAATGCCCAGGTAGCTCCGCCCTTCGTCCTCCTTTCGATCGCTTTGAAGAAAGTCGGTGACGATCGTCGTGGCGATGGAATTCATACTCGTACTGACCGTGGACTGAGCCGCCGCAAAGATGCCAGCGACCACAAGCCCTGAAATGCCAATAGGCATCTCGCTGGCGATGAAGTACGGGAAGACCTGGTCGGTCGAAATGGTCGGCGAGAGCCGTTCAGGGTGTGTCTTGTAGAAAACGTACAGCGCCGTTCCGATGCCGAAGAACAGCAGCGTAGCGGGTATCGTTAGCACCGCGTTCGTCCAGATCGAGCGGGCGGCGAGTTTCTCGGTGGGTGTCGTGAGGTAGCGCTGCACCACGGCTTGATCGGCGGTGTACGACGACACGTTCTGCCCGATACCACCCAGGATCACAACCCACAGCACCAACTGCGTACTTGTCGCATCCCAACCGAGGTTGGCCATGTGGAGTTTCCCATCCGCAGCGGCGGAGGAAGCAAACGTGCTGAACCCGGTGTCGCCAATCAACAGCGCTAGCGCCAGCAACGCTCCTCCAAACAACACGAACGTTTGAATCGTGTCGGTCCAGATTACCGCCTCGATGCCCCCAATGGTGCAGTATGCAATGCTCAACACTCCCATCAGCAGCACGCACTGCGTTGGCGTTAGCGGAGTAGCGACCGCGAGCGCGAGACCGGTGAGCGACATCACCACGGCCATGCGGAATAGATGGAACAGCGTAAAACTAAGACTGCCGAACTTGCGCACCTTGCGGTTGAATCGCAATTCAAGGTACTCGTACGCGCTGGTGACGTCGAGCATGCGATAGAACGGCAGAGCCAAGAATACCGCCAGGATGGCGACGACGGGAATCATGAAGTTGCCCACCGCGTACACCCAGTCCTGGGCGAACGCCTTGGAGGGTATGCCGGTGAAGGTTAGCGAACTGAGCATCGTGGCGAAGATGCTGCAACCCGCCGCCCACCATGGCAACTGCTTGCCCCCGCGGAAGTAATCGTCGGTGTCCTTATTGTTCCGATTGCAGTAGAGCCCAACGCCTACCATTGCCAGTAGGTAGCTGATGAGTACTAGGTAGTTGAGCGTTCCGAAGTTCGCCGAGTTGTGCTTGGGCGACACGGCCCAGACTGCTGGGGTGCGGACGCGGGGTCGGACTTCGCCGCTGGCGACGATGAACTCTCCGCCCCACTTCACCGCCGGCGTCGTGACCTGGTTTTGTGGCGTTTCGCCGATCTCTTCCCAAGCATTCGTGATCGTGTGATAAGCGAATGAGGTCTTGGTGAACCCGGGGTGGTCGTCGCCCAGTGCATCGGCTTGATCGAAGAGACTGCCGTCGTCGCCGCTGAGCACCAGGATGTGGCTTTGACCGCTGGGAACCGCGGTGCCGGCAGCGATGGCTTGTGGCGCCGAATTGCGCTCACGCCAGGAATTCGTGCGGGGATTGTATTCCCAGTTGTCGGAAAGGAACTTTGCCTTTCCGTCTTCAATGCGCCGGCCGCCGATCACGTACAGGCACTGGTCGTAGCCGTTGTGTTGGGCGACCATCATGTGCAGGGCTCTTGCACCGCCAGGGCAGGGGGGAAGTTCCTTCCACTCTCGCTCGTCGGCTTCGAGTTCCAGGTTCAGCGACCAAAGTTTGTCAGTGGCCGTTGCCAGGTCCTGCCCTGATTGCCCGCAGGACAGGTAAACCACGTTGCCGATAACGGCCGCTTGACCGAAGACATTCGGTGCGGGTAACGCGGGGAAGTCGACAACCTGAAGCTTCGACTCGCCGGCTACGTATTTCAGCAGCATCGCTTTGTCGAACACCTGCTTTGCATCATTGCCTCCCAGGGCGAGCACGCCATCGGGGAGCGTGGTGACTGCAGAGTAGCCAACGGGGGCCGGCAGCTTACCAGCGTGTTTCCAGGTGTACTGTTCACCGCTACGGGTCAGCACATAGGCATCATCGTGCCACTGTTTTTCGTTGTCCCAAACGGGCTTGGGGAAGTTGGCGCCTCCGGCCACGATGAGGCAATCGTTGCTGAGACCCACGATGGGCCCGGCGACTCCAAGGGGGTCGGGCAGGTCAGGAAGCTCGCGCCACTCGAGCCAATCGTGTGACGCATCTGCGTGAGCAACCGAAGATGTACACGCCAGCATCGTGATGCAGGCGAGCAACGAAGCGTAGGTGGCGATGAGGCGATGCATCTTGCTATTTTGAGAGGAGCGACCGCGCTACACAACTGCGTGTGAGCATTGGGTTTCACGGCATCCGATCGCGATGCCTGGCATCACTTACCGCTCGCCCGCGATGGACTCGGGGGATTGATTACCTTGACCACTGCGGCTCGGTTGAGAATGGGGAGTCCGCACGGGAGTGTCTTTTCGTTCCGAACTTGCACCGGGCATTGGTAACCGCTGGATTTCCTCCCGCAGCCACTCTTGCTGCGACTGATCGAGCGAAACCAGCGGCAACCGTAAGGTAGGACCACACACGCCGCGTTCCGACATCAACCACTTTCCTGCAGGGGCAACCCCCACCTGCTTACACAGATCGATATAGCGGAGGGCGTACAGCATCCACTGGTTGGCTCCCTCCATGTCCTGGTGCGACAGTCGCTCTTCAATGGCGAAGAACACCTCAGGGATAATGTTGTAGAAACTGCCGACCGCCGATCGGGCACCTATGGCCAATGCGGGTAGCAGAAGCTCATCGCGGCCGAACATCAGTTCCAGGCGGCTGCCCCACTTCTGATTGCATTGGGCGAACTCTCCGAGGTCTTCGTGAGTGAACTTGATTCCAGCGAAGCTCGGGATCTTGTCGATAGCGCGCTGAAGGAACGAATCCACTTCGAGCGGCACGTGCGTGAGCGACGGAATGTGATAGTAGTAGAATGGGAGCTGAGGGGCGGCCGACGCCAAGTGGGCGAGGAACTCCAGCAGGTCCTCTGTCGTTTGAGGACGCAGGAACGAGGGCGCCATGGCCGAGATGGCAACTGCGCCCACCGATTTGGCGTGCGAGGAAAGAGCCACAGCGTCCGGCAGGCAGTTGTGCCCCGTGTGGACGATGATATTCAGTTCGCTGGCGTGATTTCCCCAGACTTCGGCAATCTTCAGGCGTTCGTCGGTAGTGAGCGACAGGCTCTCCCCTGTGGTGCCGTTGATAAACACATCGCGAATACCACGTTCCAGCAGGTAACTGGCGTATTTTGGTATCGCCTTCAGGTCGACGGAACCATCCGCGCCGAGCGGTGCGTAGGTAGCGGGAATGAGTCGTAGTTGCTCAGTCGTTGCGTGTCGAGAATCTACTCGCATTGGATGCTCGTTGTATGCCCTCGTTGCCTGAATAGACCGCCCGAAGCTAGTTGGCCGAGGCCATGAAACGACGCTTCTTAGTCAATGTTGCCCATCCTATCACTAATATTATCGGTCAGCAAGCACTATTTCCGGGCGCCCAAAAGTGTTTGACCAATCAAAATTTCTAGGGCGAACTGTGGCGATAACGCCTAGAAAATCGGGGCGTACACTAAAAGTACTGATGTTGCAGTAATATTCCATAGACTAAGCCGCGCAAATAGAGTACCATCTGTGATTCATGGTGAGAAACCTGATCCATCAAGCTACAATCCGACGTGTTAAGACTTCATTGCACATCCCCGCACGGATATTACTCACTATGGCACGTTCCGGCTCCGATACACCACGATTAGTAGAACTCGCCGAGAAATTGGCGTCCGACATCGAAGACCGTAACCTGAAACCGGGCGATCGCTACCTCACTACCGTCGACGCCTCCAAACTGCTGGGGGTCAGCAACGGACTGGCCAACCGGGCTCTCCAGTTGCTCGAACGCCGCCAGATCATCACCAGGCAGCAGCGCCGTGGCGCCTTTATCGCCAATTTGCCGGGCGAGTTGTCCGTTCCGCCGTTGCGCCGGGTGCATTTTCTCGTCCACCAGAACTATCTGGCCTCCGAAGGGGTTGGCAACGATATGGTCCTGCTGGGTATGCAGGAGGAACTGCCAGGCGTTCACGTGCAGATCAGTTTTCTGCCGCAGGAGAATGCGGATGGCTTTGTGGCCGATCTCATCGACCACTCGCTCACGGCCAAAGCACGGGATGGATTTATCCTGGTGCGGGCGCCGTTTGAAGTCCATCAGTTGGTAAGCAACAGCGGAGTGCCGGCGCTCGTTTACGGGGGGATCTACCCGGGCATTACCCGGCTCACGCGTCTGGACCGCGATATGACGAGCATCGGTTACCTGGCAACCGACTACCTGTTGTCGCAGGGGCACCGGAAGCTTGCCCTCCTGTCGCGACAAGAAACGCGCCCAGGCGATCACGACACGTTTGACGCCGTTCGCCGGCGGCTAACGGAGGCCAAGCTCGATCCAGATGCCCTCTACGAGCGCTTCCTGCCTCCTGCGACAAGTGTTTGCGAGGCCTCAGTGCAGCGACTACTGATTCAGGACGACCCTCCTACCGGGTTCATCTGTCGTACGGTGCGCATGGCCAATGCGGTGAGGGAAGTCGCCAAGAAACTGAAGATGTCGAAGAAGATTGACAGAGTTTTGTGCGATAGCTATTCGCCAGCCAACCAAGCGCCGGAGCATGTGTTCTTGCGTCCTCTCTATTCGTCGGAGGAGCAGGGGAAGCACATTGCACGAATGCTGGCTGCGATGGCTCGCGGTGAGGTGGTTGCCGATGAGGTCATTCCGGTCGAACTGGACGCATCCGCCAAGTAGTAACGAAGGTGAGTATCCGAAGGGTGGTCGTTCCGCACTTGAGGTGTCGACCAGCCGATGCGTAAGGTGGATCCGTTGAAGATTACAGATGTCCGTTGCGTGCTGCTGAGCGCGCCCTACGCCACTCCCGACGACGCAGAACGGGTGCTCCATCTTAAAACGGGCTTTCGTCCGGCGGGACTGATCCGTGTGGAAGCATCCGACGGTTCCTGCGGATACGGTGAGGTGTACTCCGGTGTCTACGCTCCGGAAACGGTTGCGGCGTTGACCAACCAACTGGGCGAGGCGATTCAAGGCCAAGATGCTCGTCGCCCCGCGACCCTTTGGGAACGCATGCGACTGGCGAGCTACTATTGGGGACGCCTGGGCATTTCGCAAAGCGTGATCGGCGGTATCGAAATGGCCCTGTGGGACCTGCACGGCAAGTCGCTCGGCGTGCCGGTTTGCGATCTCTTAGGTGGGCGGACGCATGACGCGCTGTTGGCGTACGCAAGCGGCGGAAACAACAAGCCCGAAGACGAGTTGCGTGCGGAGATGCGAGGCTACGTCGAGGACGGCTTTCGCGCGGTCAAGATTCGCATCAACAATCTGCCAGGTGTCGACGAGATCGTTCAAAAGGTCGGCATCTGCCGCGAAGCTTTGGGCCCCGACGTCGGCCTGGCGGTCGACGCAGCCCAAGGGTTGGCGCGACGGCCTTGGACGGTCAAGCAAGCCACCACGATTGCCAAAACCATCGAACAGTTCGATCTAATGTGGATCGAAGAGCCCGCGGAGGTGGCGAACTATGATGGGTTCGCCGAGATTCGCAGGAACATCTCCATTCCGGTGGCCGGTGGCGAAACGGTCACAAGCCTTACCGAGGCGGAATCCTACCTGAAGGCAGACGCTTTGGATCTGTTCCAGCCCGACGCGTCGCTCATCGGCGGACTCTCTGTGTTTCGAAAGCTCGCCGACTTGTGCGATCGACGTCAGATCCCGGTGGCGGTCCACACCTGGAGCGCCGGAGTGGGAATCATGGGCAATTACCACGCGGCGTTCGCATCGCGAAACTGTTCGATCGTGGAATTGCCAAGCGTTCCCAACCCGCTCCGCGAAGCGGTGCTTGCCGAGCCGCTACGGCTGGTCGAAGGAAAAGTACCTGCGCCCACCTCGGCTGGTTTAGGTCTTACGGTCCCGGACGATCTGGAGTCGCAGTATCCCTATCAACCGGGCACCTACTACAAAATCCTCGGAGCAACCGATCGCCAGGAGACCGAGTGAGCCAGGCGGAGCGATCCAGATGAAGGACATTCACCAACCCGACGACATTCATGGCTTGTGGGCAGCGGTTCCCATGCCGTGGGCGTCCGACCAACGCTTGAACGCTCCAATGTTGCAGCGCAACCTGGAGCGTCTGGCAGCTGCCGGAAGCGATGGGATCTATAGCACCGATAGCGATGGCGAGTTCTACGCGTTGGAGCTCGATGAGTTTAAGAGCTTCATCGAAGCGTTCTCGCGGTTCATGGAGCCGCTGGATTGTCGAGCGCAGATGGGGGTAACTTGGACAAACACCCAGGGGATTATCGACCGCATCAAGGTGTGCCTTGATCATGGCATTTCGACGGTACACGTCTGCTACCCGTATTGGATGCCCTTGTCGGCGGACGACGTCTGGCGGTTTTGGAACGACCTGGCCGAGGCTGCGCCAGCGGCCAAGTGGGTGCATTACAACACTCCTCGCGGCCATGTCGTGATGAATGGCAGCGACTACAAACGACTTGCTGCAGAGTTTCCGGACCAACTGGTGGGCACCAAGCTGGCGTCGCAGAACGTGGTGGAACTGTGCGACGTGATCGGCTCAACACCGCATCTGGCGCACCTGGTGACCGACTTCGTAGTCGCACCGGCCATGATGCTGGGAGCGCGGGGCACCTACAGCTTTTGGGTGAACACCTTGCCCGAGTGGCAGCGGCGTCTTGTCGACCTCTGTCAGAAGCGGACGTGGGACAAAGCGATGGCCATGCAGGCCAAATTCAATCGCTGGGAGCACGACTGCGTCGATCCGCTGGTCGGGCGAGGCTACCTGCACGGCATTGTTGGGAAGGCACGCGCCGCTGCTTCGGGGTTTCTGGAAGACGACGGCTACACCAAGTCCCCCTACCAACCCGTGCCGAATTCGGACCAGAAAGTACTTGCCGAGCAATTTCTCGAGTGGTGGCGGAACGAGCTGACGGAAGAGTCGTGGTATAATCAAGTTGAGGTAACCGAGCGATGCCATCCTACGTGAATCTAGCAACTCTGTTTTGCTTCGTTGCTTCTTGCTTTCTACCATGGCTAGCTGGCATTGCACGCGCCAGTGATCCACGGATCCTCTCGGTCGACGGTTCGAGCCGAGCCACGGGCTATGCCGAAGCGAACAAGATCATCACGTTCGATGGTAAGACGCATGTGTCGTGGCTGGATTCCACGACGCAGGACGGCTTTGAGGTGAAGATCCGCACGCTTGATCATGCTACGAGTCAGTGGTCGCCCACCTACACCATTGGCGAAGCGGAAGACAATCACGGCGGGCCGGCGCTTACGATCGATAGTGAAGGCTATCTGCACGTCGCTTACTACCCTCATCACGAACCAATGCGGTATCGTCGTTCGCAGCAGCCAAACGACACGTCGTCGTGGACTCCGGTCACGCACATTGCCGACAACCTAACCTACCCGACGATGGTCACGGGGCCGGACAATACGCTTTATTTGACGGCCCGCAACAGTACGGGTTCGAGCTGGTCGAACGACCTGTTCACACTCTCGCCGGGCGGATCGTGGTCGAGCGCCAAGCCGCTGATCGAGGCGAGCGATACCAGCTACTTTCACTTCCAAGATGCGCTGGCGTGGGGACCCGACCATCAGACACTGCACATGTCGGTTCGTATGTACGGCGAGGATCCGCGTTGGGGATACAAGATTGGCTACTTGCAGAGCACCGATTTTGGCGACACGTGGCAGCACTACGACGGAACTCCAGTGACGCTGCCCGCCTTCGAGTCGACGCTCGACACCGTCGAGGCAACCCCGCCATCACAGCGGGCGCAGTACGAGAACTCATCGTCCTTGCGAGGTGGATCAATCGCGGTAGACAACAACAATGTTCCCTACATTCTCTACAACACTCTGCAGGATGATGGCTCACTTCCGCGCCAGGCGTGGATTGCAACGCCGGATGGGGCGGGCGGCTGGAGCAAGACGCTGCTCAACGACAAGATCGACATTCTGCCGGACAATGGCTGGGGGCTCGGAACGCCCGGCGGACTGACGATCACGCCCGACGGCCGGATGACTATGGTCCTAACCATGGCTGATGATTCTTCGCAGGGAAGCTTCTGGGGAACCACGTCGAGCGAAGTCGTGTGGGTCGAGTCGAACGACGGAGGTCAGACATTCACCTCGCAAATCATCTCTAATGTGGATCCAAGCACACCTAACTGGCTACCGAGCATCGAAAGGCCAACCGGATTCAACGAATTAACGACCGCAGACCCAGCGGTGGTTTACACTTCTGGCGAACGGGGCAGCAGCAATACGGCGATTGTCAGCAACGAAGTCATTTTCTGGGCCGAAGGCGGTAACTTCGGGTGGAACGGTGTGTTGGGAGATGTGAATCAAGACGGATTTTTCACGGGCAATGGTCACGGCACTCCCGACCGAGATGACGTTTCCGCGTTCATAGATGCTTGGGGATCCGGTGAACTGCCCGGCGTCTTTGGGACACGAGCCAGCTACATGCGAGGCGATCTCAACTTCGACGGCAAAACGGACATCTGGGACGCTGTTCTGATGCGAAGCTACCTCATCGATAACTCGATGCCAACAGAGCGGTTGGCGGTCTTGTTCAGTCCTGTGCCCGAGCCCTCGGCCTTCCCAGTGGTACTCATCGGGCTTGGCACGCTTGCTGGTTCGATGGGACGCACGCGCTGGTGCCACACCGACGAGTAGTCGCGCGACATCACTCCTCTACCTTCAGTCGTCCAAACCGAATTGCCGTTCGCTTGCGTTCTGGCGAGTTGGAGCTGTCCCACACAGCGATCCACTGCCCTGACTTCTCTTCGATAAGCGCGGGGTAGCTGTTGCGGTTGTCTGCTACGTAGAAGTCCTTCTGCGGAGACCAATCCCCGCCCGTTGTGCGTGTCTTGTAGTACAGCCCACGGCGGTCGACGGTGTCGCCGTAGACGCACACGTACGTTCCATTGTTGTCACGTCCAAAGAAGCTCTTGGAGCGGTAGTTGGGTAGCTCCGGTTCGGGTTGAGCGAGTGACCAAGTGCGGCCACCATCTTTGCTCACCGACGAGTAGGCCACTGGTGGGTCGATCGGGCGTTCGCGATCCATGGTGGCGGTACGCATCACCATCTTGATATCACCTGGCTCTTCGCCCGGAGCGATACCTCCTTCGTGAAGGAAGACAGGTTTATCTTCGTCGTAGGGGATATAGCCCGCCAGCTTCCAGTGAAGCAAACTGGTGCTCTCCAGCACGAACTGTCGACGGTCGCCGTGTGGGTCCCGACGAAAGCTGTTGCGGTGAGCCGGCAGTAAGTAGTGCGTCTGCCCATCGCGTTCTACCGCCTCGATACCGGCTACGATGATCAGCGAGCCCTGGTAGTCCATGGCGACTTCCACGTGATGCCACGAGTATCCCCCGTCGGCCGTGTAGGCGGCTACGAGGTCGGCGTTCTCGCTGTCGCGATAATGCATCGGCGCCCTCATCGCGAACACCCAAATCAGGTCTTGTCCCGGCGGGCGGTAGAGAACCGCATTGTTGTATGCATACTGGACGGTTCCGTTGCGATGCCGATGGTCGAACACCATCACCCTTTGCCCCCAGGTCTTGCCGGCGTCCCTGGAAATCGAGCAGACAACATCTCCCATGTCGCCCTTGCCAGTCACTTGCAAACCGTAAACGGAAACGAAGTGCTTGTTCTTCCACTTGGCGATGTACGGTTCCCAGATCTTGTTGTACGGGCCATTCGCCTCGAGCGAGTCGATGGTCGTTACATCAAATGCATCGCCTTCGTAATCGCGCTCTTCGGCATGGGAGACCGTCGCAATCAGGGAGAGCACCACAAGCAGGACCACACTTCGCACAAAGTTGGGAACCATCGTTTCGCCTTTTGGTGAACAGTAATCTCCGCCCATGCGAGGCTTGGCTCGCACTACAGAAGCTAATCGCGTTTGTTTGTGTGAGATCGTCTTCAGAATCGGGGCCACAGACGCCGCTGGCCAGCGCGTACCTCTCGGGCGTGTGACGGTGTGCTTCGAGTGGAATTCCCGCAGCCCCGGCGTCTTCGCGCAGGTTTAACGTGGATCTCCGACGCGCCGGTAGCGTAAAGACGCACCTTGGCCTACTTTGAAGTCAATTCAAAGTCCATGGTTTCCGTATCCGACTCAACACTGCGAGTTAGTTCAGAGCTTGTGTTGTACTTGGGAGGCAAGTACTGTTCGGTAGCCCCTCCCTCACGCGCAATTTCGGCAGGTACCGAACCCCCTTTGGCACGGTAGGCCATGATCTCGACTCGATGCTTGCCAACAGGGATTCCGTCGCGATACTTCGTCTCGTAGGATCCGTCCACGATAGGGCTGCCAGAAACCGGCCCCTGGGTTCCTTCGATGGGGAAGAAGCGGATCTCGCCATTCGAGATGGGCTGACCATCTAACGACACGTTGCCAGTGAAAACAACTTTCTCGATGCCCGATGACTTCCCACACCCCGTGCATGTCAGCGAGATCAATCCGATCAGGCAGCACAGCATCGTTCCGTGCTTATAATAACGCAACTTTAGACCACTCAAGTTAACTACCCTCTGTCCTGTATTGAGGCCCGTCCAAACAACTGTCCTTCCGCCTTAGCGCACGGGACCTCCGCCTCCGCCGGGTTTGGCTGGAGGATTGCGATCTACAATGGCAGCGGTTCCGGCCTCGACGTTGATCACTTCACCGTCCGCCCGGGTTGCCCAGGCGAATAAAACATCCTGGTTCGTATCTTCGTTGATGAACTGCGTGCTGCCATCGGCAAACAGCAGGTGAGCGCCGCCCGGGTGGTAGCTGGAGAGGCCATTCTCGCGAGAGTACTCTTCATGCCGGTTCTCACTATTTCCTCCACTAGCGCTGCCGAATGGGTCTAAGCCGTCATCGCGTCCACCGGGCAGAGTGCCTGGTCCATTGATGCCTTCGTACACATCGGAAATCGCACGTGTGACCCAAGTGGCGCCGACCCACACCGGTTGTGCGTTGGCATCAAAGCCGCGTCCTGACGTGACTTCGCCAACCGCGATGGTGTTGGTCGTGCCATCGGTGATTTTAGCGACCGAGACCTTACTGTAGTTGAACATGACGCCGCGGCCGATGGCGTGCGGCTGGTACTGCCAGCAGTGTGCTTCGACACTGTCGCCAATGGCCACCATGTTGGAGAGTCGCCAGTCGTAGCCCGGTGCCCCATAGTGGTCCTTTCCACTGCAGCAGTCTACCCACTTGTCTTCGTTGACTTCACTAGGACAGAGGAATCCCGGAATGAGTTGTTCAGAGGCAACCCAGTTCGATCCGTTGTAGACGTTGGTCTCGAAGTCCAACATGTCATACACGGCCTGCTGTTCCATATAGGGCAAGAGGAACGCGCCCCACCCAAAGCTGGCAAATCCATTTGGATCGGAGCCGGGGCAATCAGATGGATCATCGTTGGCGGTGAACTCAGTTCCCGCGGGGAAGTGCTTCATCGCACTGTGGTAGTTGTGCAGCGCGATTCCCACTTGTTTGAAGTTGTTCTGGCATGAGGTGCGTCGCGCCGCTTCTCGTGCCGACTGCACGGCTGGCAGGAGCAACGCCACAAGGATGCCGATGATCGCAATCACGACTAGTAGTTCGACGAGCGTGAATCCGTTCCGGCCTGTCTTGAATTCTAGTTTCCGCATCGCTTTTCTCCATTTCGTGTGTGCCGTGCGTATCACGCTTTGCGTGAACGCACCGCGACTTTTGAACGTTGAAAGGTCACAAGCCCCAGCGTTACTCCAGCCATTACGATGAAGAGGCTGTTGGGTTCTGGTACGTTAGTCCCCCCCACAATGGCGTCGAGGGTGATGTTGCTGAATCCTGCCGCGAGAAGTTCGTCGCGGAGCACCACGGCGTCAAGCACGTTAGTGAGGCCATCGAGGTTGAGGTCGCCTTGTTGACGAGTCATCCAATCGCCGGTCGGGAAGCCATCAACCAGGTTGGCATTGCCCCAGTGAGACTGCAGCGCGGCAATGTCGTCCATGTCGACGTCGCCGTCGAGATTCACGTCACCGTCATCAAGGGCGCCAATGCCCAGGTCCGCGATGGCCATGGCGATGAATTCGTTGTCTTCCAACAAAGAGAAGGCGCCCCAGTCGTCGCCATCGGCGTTGAAGCCACCAACGCCGTTAGTGCCGCCGACCGCATTGTCTTCGCCGAGTTGGCTGCTATTGTCGCCCCAGAGGAACATTGCGACGTCGTCCAGAACGCCTGTGTAGAAGTTTCCATCGCCGGCCTGGTTGCTGCCGATGGACAAACCGTCGTTGTTGAGTTCCGGAAGGTCGTCCGTGGCTTTCACGGCGATACCATTTACGTACATGATGGCCGCTAGAGGTGAGTGGCCACCGACCAGATCGCCGGTGCCGCTGATCTGCATGACGTGCACCCAGCCGTTAGAATCGAGGGTGTCCGCCACGGCAACGTCGGACTCGCCACCTCCGTCGAACTGCAACCCCCAGTTTCCCTCATCCGAAATGAAGATACCATTCTCGGTGGTATCAATCACAACGTCCTGTCGGTTCCCCGCCGCGAGGGCGGTTTGATCTGGTTGAGCCCATAGCTGGATACCGTGAGCGTTGATGGTGTTGTAGTTCAGGGGAAAGTACGCTGGCGACATGCTGTTGAAGAAATCAGGGTCCCTCCAAAACGTGTGTGGCAGGTGGAGACTCTGGGGAGTAGTGAGCGAGCTTGCTCCATCGAAGTTGGCCCCAAAGTCGGTTCCATCGGCGCCGGGGCGATCAGAGACACTGGTGTAGGTGGGACCGGCTACGATCAAGTCCTGGCCTGATCCCACTCCGACGTACGCGTCGTCGGCCGTGAAGGTGTTGGCGCCTGCGTAGCCCATCGTAAGCCCCTCAGACACGGTTATCTGCGAAGCGTCGTACGAGTCGGCGTCGCCGAACAGATAGAGCCGATCGTTTGTCGTCGCCGAAGCAACGCTTGCAACCACCAACGGCAAGACCATGGCGGCAGCCAGTTTGCCGAATTGGCGCACGCGACCGGACTTCCAAAGGACCACCCCAAACATCGAGAGTGCCACAATGGCCAAGCTGCTTGGTTCGGGCACAGCGGCGGTTTCGACCGTGGACAAGGCCCCGGCTGTTGCGCCGAAGTTGTCCTTCCATTGGGTATAGTCGCCCGCATCCACGGTGCCGGAGCCATCGCCACTGCCGGCAGGCAGCACCGACTCGTCGGCACCCAAGTTGTTACGCCACACGGTGTAGTCGGCGAGGTTCACTACATTGTCGCCATTGAAGTCGCCAGCGAGCCCGCCGGGTCCATCGAAGTAGGTCACACGACCACTCATGAAGGCCGTTTCGGCTTCTCCATACAAGTGCATCGCGAACTGGAGGTCCTCTTCACCGACAGACGTATTAAACAGCGTCCCCAGTGGAATCGAAGCACCATTCGCGATGGTTGAACCAGCGAGGGAGAACGCACCTTCGGAGACCAGTGTTGGGTCGGTGTCGAGTTGAGTCCAAGCGCCACCGTCATAGTCTTGACCATCGAGCGAATTGTAGGACCCGGAGGCAATCGAGCCCATCGCGCTGGTGATGGTGTAGGCGTCGATCGTAAAATCGACTCCGGAGTTGTTGGTCAGCGTGGCAGCACCATTGGTACGATTGATGGCGACGTCGACCGTCAACAGATAGTCATCGGCCAGTGCATCGGAGACATCACTGTGATCGTCCAAGTCGTTGTACAGCAGGAAGTCACCCATCAGTCCGTAGAGGCGTGAGCCGGCCGAACCATTTCCATTGGCGACGGGTCGCCAACGATCGGGATCTAATGCCGCACTTTCGGCTGCGGCTGTGTTGCTCAGTACCTCTCCGGAAAGCGTCTCGACTGAGACCGTCGCGGTGGAGTTGGGGCCGTCCCAAGAGTACGACGCGATAAACCACTCGTCCAACGGTATAGAAACCGCCGCGTTGACGGACTGCTTGGCCAAGCCCTCGAGCATGCCGTTGGAGTAGTTGTACCGAAGTGCAAAACCGTCGACCAAGTCGCCGGAATCGTCGCGGAAATCGAAGAAATAACCATTGCCGCTTCCCTGGGAGCTGATCTGGCCAGCCACAATGGCGCTGATCGTGTTTGTATCAAAGTTGGTTTCGATTCCATCTGTGTTGTTGGATGGACCGGTGCGGCCTAGCATTCGCTGGCCGCCCGTCGTTGACCAAACGGTTCCAAGTGTGGGATGCGGAACGATCTGTGGTCGGCTCGCGAGGTCGCCACTGCTTCCTTCCAAGTCGACGAATCCATCGCCCGCTCCAGCGGCACCGTACAGGGATGCACGAACGTCACTGATGAAACCAACGGTATCGCCGATCTCGGCGGGATCGGAGCCACCTCCGGTACCGCCGTCTTCAAATTGGCTCTCCAGCACGTTGGGATCCATGTGGACCACGAGATCGGCACGAGCGGTTATCGCGGTGAGGGCGACGAAGATACCACACAGCTTCGCACAGGTGGCGAGGCCATGGAACGATTGACGTCGCACGCGGCAGAACACCAATGCCCCAGCACCCATCAACAGCATGGCAGAGGTGGTTGGTTCGGGCACGCTTAATGCACTGAACGACAGTGCGGCTGCGCCTGGATTTGCTGCGGCGTAGGCGTTGTTGAGGATAATGAAGTCTTGAATGTTAATCGTACCGTCGAGATTCAGATCCCCCTGGCCGTACTTCTCCGGTCCCGCAATCAATGCAGATGTATCAGAGCCGTAGTTAGGGACGAACTCGTTGTTGAAGTCATCGATGTCCACGTCTCCGTCAAAATCGAGGTCACCAAACGTGAGTGGCACACCACCGTTGCCAGTGAACACCACGTCCAGAGGCATTACCGTTCCGTCGTCGAACACGATATTGGCAAGGACGTCTTCTTCGTAGTACCGGATCCAGGCGTTGCCCAGGCTGGTGCTGGTGCCGGGCATGAAGTCGGCACCGTTGGCAGCACCGCCGTTTTGCTCAAACTCAATCTCGCTCAAGTCGGTCCTCAGTGCAGGGTCCGACAGTTTGGTCCAGTTGTTGTCCGGATCGACTTGATTCGGGCCTGGGCTGCCGGCGTCGTAGTTGTCGGCAATCGAAGTCCACGTGGTGGGATCCAAGGTTTCCGATTCGGAAGTAATTTCGTAGCCCACGACGTTGGTCAGAGCGACGCCGCCGCTTGGTACGGTGATGGAGATCTCGCCAGTGTTCCGATTGATGGTCAATTCTGGAAGCGGAACCAGGTAGTCGGCGCTCAAGGCGGCAAACGTGGCAGAGTGGTCGTCCACGTCGTTGTAGACCATGTAGTCACCCATGAGGCCCGCGAATGCGTCGCTACCGTCGCTTTGGGCTCCCCAGCGACTGCGGTCGATATTCATCGCCATGTCCGAGGCGGTGCCGGTGTTGGAAGCGACGCCAGCCAGCGTCTCGACGGAGATCGTGGCAGTGGTGTTTGGTCCGTCCCACACCAACGACGCGGTGAACCACTCGCCAGTACCCAATGGCACCGACGTCACAACCGATTGCTTGACGACCCCCTCGAGCTCGCCGGTGTTGTGGTTATAGCGGAGAGCAAGGCCATCGGTAACGTTGGACCCGCCACCTACAGGATCGTCATCACGGAAGTCGAACAGGTAGTTGGTGCCTGACCCACTTCCATCCACTTTGCCCGCAAGTAGGACCGTAGCTAGGTTGGTGTCCATGTTGGCATTCCAGCCATCTGTCAGGTTGTTCGATTCGCCTTCGAAGGTCAGCAGGTTGCCGTTGGACTCCGTGAATTCGACCACGTTTCCAACTGTGGGGTGGATACCCAAGGCCAGAGGGTTGGCTCCCTGCTGGGCATCGATGAAGCCGTCTGGTCCGTTATCGGGATCAGGCGTGGGGGTGCTGGGGACGCGGGTGTCCATGATCCAGCCAACCGCATCACCTGGAGTCAACGCGGGAACCGTACCGTAACGATTGTCCTCGTAGCCGTTTTGAAAAGTAGTCCGAGTGTCGCTGGGATCGAAATGAAGAACCAGCACAGCCGATGCCTTTTGCATCCCGCAGAGTGCGTAGAAACAGCAGGTGGCCGTCAAGAGCAGTAGGTGAGCACTGCGGCGTCGATGAGAGTGGGCAGACATGGGGAGTTCCTCAATAAAACAAAGTCTAGCGGGTACCAAGCTGACCGGGCGCTGTGGTGCTATTGTCCACGGCCGATCCAAAGATGTCGGAAATCAAGGAGGTTCGCGGCGCAAGCCTGCCGCGGAGCAAGTAGCAACCGCCGATGGCGCTCAACACAACGGCGGATGGTTCGGGTATAGGTTGGAACAACGCCTGCAGTCCGTCGGTCGGAACGCCTGCGTTGAGTAAATACTGCCGCAACAGGGCGGCGTCGTAGATGTTCTGCGTGTTGTCGAAGTTCAAGTCGCCGTTTGTGTAGTTGTCGACGCCGCCTAGGAACTGCTTGTCCGAGTAGGGCTCCCAGACATCAATGAAGTGATTTAGGTCGTCGATGTTCACGATGCCATCTTGATTCACGTCGCCGTCGATTCCGTTGAAAGCGGTTGGATCCAGATCGTCGATGGACATGTAGCCGAACAGAATCTCTTCGTAGAGCGAGTCGCCGGCTTCCCAAAGTACGCCGAAGTGATCGCTGTCGATCTTCACCAGGTCGGAGTACGCTGAAGGTCCAGCATGGATGAGTGTGCGCTTGCCCCAGCTTTCGCTTTCGTTGTAGCTAACACTGATGGTCATGTCGTTGCGACTGTCTGCTTGTCCCGGCCCTGAGTGGATAAGGATGTTCTCAGAGTCACCGGTGTCGACGGATCGGAAGCGAATCACCGAGTTCTGCACGACTGGGGTGACAAACTCGGGTGCGGGGGCAAAGGGGCTGTCATAGCTTTCGCCGCCATCGCTGCTGTATGCAATCACGCGATTCCCTTCGCTGGTGCCGTGTTGATCACGGGCGTTGAAGTAAACGCGACCATCCACCAGTTCGGTGGCGACGTTCTCATTGGGGTGTGCGGGATCCTCAGCGCTGCGAGTATCTACGGCGCCGAGTTCCCAGGTGACGCCGTGGTCGTCGCTGTACACAACGTGTGAACCCCAGCCGTCCGCACGGTGGTCGGAAGGAATGATTAGTCGGCCCGCGTCTTCGCCTCGAGTAAGCTGAATGCCGTGTACGGGACCGGTGGCATACCAACCCCACGAGGGCAGCTTTACGTCGGCGGTGATTTCCCGCGCGCGGCCATTCGCGTCGAACTCCCATGTTGCCCCGTGGTCGTCACTGTAGGTGACAAATACGCGGTCGTTTTCAAGCGTGAATGGCATCCAGATGCGGCCGGGATTCTGTGGATCGAGGTGATCGACGACGGGAGTTTGATTTCCTGCGGTGACATTGGTGAGCGGTAGTCCATCCCAGCCGCGGTAGTTGTTGTTCTCTACCACTACTTGAAGTGTGCCCCAGCTATCGCCATTGTTGGTCGACCGCTTCATGACGATATCGATCTCGCTTGCATCGCCGCCCGATCGCGCCTCGGCGAAGGCCAAGAGGTCGCCATTGGCTGCTTGAACGATTGTCGGAATGCGATAGATGTTGTAGCCTTCCGTTCCGCTCTCGAAGACCAGACGCTTGACGAACTCGGCATGCGCGTCGGTGGTGCCGATTGCCAGTAAACTGGCCATCGCTATGAGGTTTAGAAGTTGTAGTCCAATATGTCGCATCTGCATCACTCTGTCGTTCGCCACTCTAAGTTCCGGTCGCATCTCTGCTTGTAATAGTCCCGCCAGGTCAGCCTTGCTCGAAAGCAGGGCCAACCTGACGAGAGCTGCCCTTAAGGTTGCTGCTTCACTGTTTTGCTCGTCGCCTTGCAGTCCAACCCGCAACTGCCAGTGCCAGGGTGGCCAACACCACCGACGATGGTTCAGGCACCACCTGTAGGAACTCGCTCGGCACGAGCGCCCCGCGGGTGATTCGCACCTCGTCGATGTCGCCAATGAACCTGCGTGAGTCAGTGCCCACAAAGTCGCCAATCACCAGGGGATTGGTGTCGCCGTTCAGCGGTGCAGCGAATGCGGCAGGTGCGGTGTTTGTGTCGACCAGCACTCCGTTGATGTACAGGCGGGATTGCTCAGCGGCCGGGTCGTACACGCCGGCCACGTGGGTCCATTCGCCGGTGTTGGCGATTTCCCCTTCGGTGTCGTCTGACTGCACGTTGATGCTGCCAATTCCGCCACTATCGTTGATGTACCATCGCACTTCTCCATTCTGCAGTCGCATCCACGTCTCTCCGCCGTTTCCGTTCATGGAAACCAAGCCGAGCGTGCCATCGGCGTCTGTGCGGAAGATGGCTTCTACCGTGAATCCCTCGCCTGGAAGCACGTAGAAGTCCTCGTCCTTGGCGACTTCGATGCGGTGGCTAGCGAAGTCGTCGCCTTCAAAGTGCAGCGCGGAGCCATCCGGCCCATCTACATAACTCAGCGCAGACATCACGGTTCCGTTGTGGTTTCCCGTTTCGTCGACGATCACATCATTGGCATTCGCGGGATTGCCGGGAGCTTTCTCGTTGAACTTGTAGTGAGCGATGGTTCCATTGGGACGCACCACAGGACCCAGGTCCGTGGGCACAGTGGAAACGCCGTTCAGCATGACGTCGCGCACCTGACCATAGGTCAGCGCGTCGTCGTAGACGGCAAAATCGGACAGTCGTCCATCCCAACCCCATTGCACGCCACCGCTATCGGTGTTGGATCCAATCGACATGGTATTTAGCGCGGTCGTAGCGTCGGTAATATTGCCCCAGATCGGCGCGTTGTCTTGTCCTACGAGCAAGCCATCGACGTACAGTTTGGTAAGTTGTGCTGCCCCGTCCATCGTCACTGCAAAGTGATGCCACTGGCCATCGTTGAGACCTTCGTGGCTGAGCACCTTCTCGCCCTCGCCCGTTGGGTTTCCACCCTCGTCGCGAATTGCGTAGAATATGCGGTCGTCTTCCGACATGACGCGTGCTTCAGTGGAACCCACCGTGTTGTCCGAGAGCGTAAAGAGCGCGTCGTCCGAGGTTACGTCGTGCAGGAACCAGCCGGTAACGGTTCCGGACGTCATGCCATTAAAGTTGGCCACATGGGCCGACAGGTCGATGTTCGCACTCGAGCTACCGTTCAGTTCCACCACCGTGGCGCCCAGCGAACCATCGACTACTCCCTGAGTGACACCCGCGCCCGGTGTGCCATGGTATGAGTTGATGGTCTCTAGCACTGTGCCGCTGCCACCAGCGTCGTCCAGCGGCCAATGGGCCATCAAATTGGCCGACGCATGTCGACCACCACACAAACTGAGAGCTACTAGCAGCACAACCGCAGTTCTGGAAATCATGAGACTCTCCGCCAATAAAATCAAAAGAAGAGGTAAGTCAGGTACTCAAGTTGCTTCATCTCCTGGTAGTTGCAACTTCACTGGAACAACAACGTGTTGCGCAGGGCCGGCTTTCCCATCGAGTTGCGACGAAAGTAAGCGCGCCAGGTGTTGCCCCTGCTGTTTGTCGTCTTCAATAGGTCGAGGATAAGCAAACCGGCACTCGTCCTTGCCGCCCGAGAAAAAGTCGCACACCGCAATATCAAACTTGTTCGGATCTCCCCCCACACGCACTATGGCTGCTTCGGTGTTTTCGGCGATCCGGTGCGTTCGACAGATGAATCCAGTCGGAGGATTGGGCCGCGTTAGTAGCGACTTCAGGTCGGCGACGCTTGCTTGAGAATCGGAAGGGAGCCCACGCACTAGGAGCGAATCGACGGGGCAGCCAGCTTTGGCTAGCACCCCAGCGATGGCCTCCATTGTGGTGTTGTCTCCAGGAAGGACGATCTGACGATTCAAGTAGGCTATTCGCCGATGTCCGCGCTCGAGCATCCACTCAGCCAGCAAGCCCCCTACGGAGTCCATGTCGCGATCAAGGCTTGCCAGACCATCAATGCCGGGATAGACGGCGCCAAACACCACTGCCGGCAACCCCGACCCGGCCACCAATCGTTGAGTCTCACAGCTCACGCGGACCAACACAAAACCATCAGTAGAGTCCGCCGCCAGCGCCTGGCCAATCAACTGTTGCACTAGGGTGGTCTCATCTCCCTGGGGAAGGAAGCTGATTTGTACATGAACGCCCGGAAGATCTCGCTGCATCCCCAGCAAGATGTGGTCGTTGCCCATTCCCTCGGTACGCATGTAGAGGGGATGAGTCAAGAAGTGCACTCGGTGCAACGGAGGCGCTTGGTTGTCCTCGGAGTAGTCGAGGATAAAGGCGCCTTTGCGCTGTTGGCGGGAAATAACTCGGCGGTGCTCGAGCAATTGCAGCGCCCGATTAGCCGCTGCTGTACTGACTCCCAAGAGCCGGGAGGCTTCTGCGGTAGACAAATATCGATCGCCGGGCGATAGCCCGCGCGATGTAATATCGTCCATCAATTGATTCGCCAGCTCCGCGATCTGCGGAGTGATCGATACCACCTTCTGAGGCATTGCGTGAACCCAAGATGAGAAGCGTCTATAAGCCTCGTCGACCGCCTCGACAACCACATATTACCAATTTAATATTCTGAGTCAACAAATAATTTCGATCAACACAGAAATAGTTTTCGCCTTGCCGGTTCTGGCAGTGAAAATACTTGAACAAGGGTTTCCGTCGCTAAGGCGAGGCGCCCTATGGAGGCCGGAGGGGCGAGGGATGTCCGTGTGTGACGTAACTCGTTGCGCTGTAACGATTTGCCTTTGCGCAGGTGGCGAAGTTTCCGCCGGAAAGGACCTCCTGCGGGGCGTATTCGACTACAATCGCCCGGTATGAACACCTTACTTCGGAGCTTGCTCCTCGAGAGAACCTGCGCGGGAGCACGCTTTCTGCCCATCGCCGCAATGGGCATGATTGGGATGCTGGTGGCGTGGACGTTGTATCCAGCCTCTGCGGTTGGCGCTCAGCCGCCAAACGTGGTCGTCGTGCTTTCCGATGACCAGGCGTGGACTGACTATGGGTTCATGGGGCATGAGGTGATACAGACGCCGCACCTCGACCAGTTGGCCAGTCGTAGTTTGGTGCTTCCTCGCGGGTACGTGACCACATCACTTTGTCGGCCGTCCCTCGCTTCGATTGTCACAGGCTTGTATCCGCATCAGCACGGAGTGGTGGCCAACGACGTGGATCATCGTCGGCGCGCGGTGTCCGACCTGCCAATGAGAAGACGTTTTCACCAGCACCCGAGCCTTGTGCGCATGCTCGTCGATCATGGTTACCTTGCCTTTCAATCGGGCAAGTGGTGGGAAGGTTCGTGGCAGGACGGCGGTTTTACCGATGGCATGACGCACGGCGATCCAAATCGCCGTGGACGCCATGGCGACGAAGGATTGAAGATTGGGCGCGAGACGATGACTCCGGTCCTGGAGTTTATGGATTCCGCGGTGGCCGAGAATCGCCCGTTCTTTTTGTGGTACGCACCCTTCATGCCCCACACGCCTCACAACCCGCCAGAACGATTGCTGCAGAAGTACCAAACGCCCGGCCGTCCGGCGAATGTCGCGAAGTACTTTGCCATGTGCGAGTGGTTCGACGAATCGTGCGGCACGTTGTTGGACCATCTGCGGCAGGCAGGCATTGAGGACAATACCATGGTCGTCTACGTGTGCGACAACGGTTGGGCTCCGGTCGACAAGAATGCTCCGAATTTGCCCGACGGCTGGTGGCCCGACTACGCTCCGCGATCGAAGGGTGCTCCGTACGAATTGGGGATTCGAACGCCGATAATGGTGTCGTGGCCGGGGAAGGTGGAGTCCGAGCGCTCGCAAGACCTGGCAAGCTCAATCGACTTGATGCCCACCATCTTGACCGCCTGTGGTATCACCCCGCCCGAGGGCCTGCCGGGTATCGACCTGCGCGACGCCCGAACCCGAGCAGAACGAAAAGCGGTGTACGGCGGCGTGTGGTCGACCCACAACGCCGAAGTGGAATCGCCGATGTCGACCTTACAGTATCGATGGTGTGTGACCGACCCCTGGAAACTACTGCTGCGTCACCGGGGCGAGGACACCACTCGCTACCAAGTCTTGCATGAATGGGACACCGCTCGAACGCAACTCTTCGACTTGTCGAGCGATCCGGCCGAACAGCACAACAAGGCGGGTGAGCAGGCCGATGTGGTCCAGCGTTTGAGCCAGCAAATAGATCAGGAGATACCCAAGTGATGATGACTGGTCGCGTCGGGTTTCGCTTGTGGTTCTTACTAGCGTTGATGACCGTCTGCGCAGGGGGTGCAGCGTTGATTGGTATTGGCATTGGGGGCCATGAAGAGCCCGCCCCCAAGAGACTGACGGTGTCGGAGCTTTCCAGGATCCGAAAGTGCATCGATCGTGGCGATGTGGCGACGGCGACCGAGCATGGAAACAAGCTTCCCATCGTCAGGCTAGTCATTCCCCACGAACTAAGCGCTGCGTACCATAAGAGTCCAGCGGAAGTCTTGCAGTTGCTGCTAGACATCATTGAAGGAGCCAATCCTGAAACGGCCAACGTTGCTTATTGCTATGCCACAGCGCTCGAAGGCGAAGGCGGCAAAAGGGTTGCCGCACGCTTGGTCTGGGCGGATGTTTCGGGATACGATAAGCTAATCGATGGTGCAGATGTCACACATCGAGCAATGCACGTGCAACTGGTATCAAACCAGTTGGCTGCTCTTGAAGAAGCAGAGCAGCATCCATAGCTATCCGCTATGGCTTGCGAAGATCACGCACAGGCGCCGCGTTCGATTTGGGCAGCCACTGGCGGTGTTGGGCAATGATGTCTCGGTACTGCTCCTGGGCGGCCAGGTTGGTCCACTCGTGGGGATCGCTGGTGTGATCGTACAGTTCTTCGGTGCCGTCCGCATAGCGAATGTACCGCCAACGCGGACTGCGAACCGCGTGGTTGCCGCGCAAGTAGGTCATCACCGCGACGCGCTCTGCGGAAGTGTCGCTGGGATTCTCCAGAAGCTTGGAAATACTCTGGCCATCGGCGCGATCGTCGGCGGGCAGGCCGCATTGTTCGAGCAGTGTTGGGTATAAGCAGGTCATGTCGACCGGCACCTCGCAGGTAGCACCCCGCGGAGTTACACCCGGCTGCGCAACGATGAAGGGAATGTGATTCGACTTTTCCCAGAGGGCGAACTTCTCGATGTGCTCTTTTTCGCCCAGGTGAAACCCGTGATCCGACCAAAGTACTACCAGGGTGTTGTCCCGGCGAGGGCTTTTGTCGAGCGCGCTCAGGACTCGTCCGATCTGGTCATCGGCAAATCGGGCGCACGCTGCGTACGACTCAATGAACTCGCGATACGACCCGGGAATTCGTTGGTCGAGTGTGGTCATGCCCTGCCAGAACCACCGCTTCGGTTTCAGTAGTGCTGCGGCGCCAGAGGGCAAGTCGTCAAGGTCGTCTTGGCCGAGCGCCGGCATGGAGATACCCGCAGGCACGGACTGATACTGTGCGGGGGCGAAGAATGGAGAGTGAGGTTTGTAGATACCGCAGGCCAAGAACATGGGTTTATCGGCCGGCGGATTGCGCAGTTTTTCGCTGCAGTAGTTAGCCGTGTGAAAGTCGATAGAGTCTTCGATGTTCGGCGGCCAGGTGCCCCAATCGGTATTCTCCGACCCATACTCCGGCGCTTGGTTCAGCTTCTCTGGAGGATAGAGTTGCGGCTTCATGGGTTGGAAATCGTCGAACGATTGCGGATCGTGAAACGCCCCGTCGTATTGGTGGTGAAAGATTTTCCCCGCCCCGGCCACGTGGTAACCGGCCTCTCTGAATTGCTGCATGATGGTCTTGCGGTCGCCGACACCCCGCCGCCAATCGGTTTTGTTGCCATAAACCCCGCTGGTGGAAGGGCGCAGCCCCGTGAGCGTGGCCACACGCGACGGGTTGCACGCTGGGGAAGCACAGTACGCACGAGTGAACAGCACGCCACGCTTCGCCAATCGCTCCAGGTTGGGCAGTTCGATCGGTGCGTCGTCGTTGAGCAGCGTGTTCCAGTCGTTCAGGTCGTCGACCACGATCATCAACACGTCAGGGCGCCGAGGCTCTTGAGCTTCGCAGCGGGAAAGAGTGATCGCAAGGAATCCTGCAACCAAGGTGAGCGAGTGCAAGAGATGGAAGGTGCGCATGCTGGGATGCCTCTCAGGTATTGGTGCAGGTTTCAAGTGGCTCCAGGTATTAGTAGAGCAGCGGATCTTCGCGCCAATCTTTGTCCCGGTCGTGCGCCATCTCCTTCACGCGCGGTCGCCGCTCGCGCAGCCGAACCGATTCGATGGCCGCGCGGTGACCACTCGACTGGGGAGCCTTTCCTACACATTCCAGTTGCAGGGTATACTCGCCGGGCTCGGGCCAGAAGTCGAGCAATGCGTAGTCCCACGACTTGGTCTTGGGGGAGTACAAGTTCATTGGGCGACCAATGGGGACTCCGTTGAGTGTGGCTTTGTAGATGCCAAAGTCGTACGACTGCGTCGCCCTCACGACCAGTCGCACAGGTTCCTTATTCTCAACAGTAAACGGGAAGGTAAGTCGGGCGTTCTCCTGGGTCTCCGGTTTGTAGAGCATGTGTCCCTTGGGCAGGATATCGAATTCCTGTTTCCTCGTGGACCCGTCGCCGTGCTTGATCTTGTCCAGCATATCCGTGGCGTAGAAGATCTTGTCCAGGTTGGGCAGGGCGCGCTCGCGGGCGTGGGGAACTTTGACATCGAACGTAGGAGTTCCCGTTTGATACCAGAAGGCCACGCTCGAGTAGTCGTCCTGCCGCTCGTTCCAACTGGTGGAGCGGTACTCAGGGTTCTCGTCCGGCGACATCCAGCCATAGTGTTCGATGGTGACCCTGATGCTCTTGTCGAACACTATCGGGTCGCCGATATGCCAGCGGTAAGAACTCACGTGCCCGCCCGGCCCGCGCTGATCGAAAAAGGGAGTGCCGAAGTAGGGTGAAATTACCTGCTTCAGCCCCCACGCCGAGAGGAAGTAATCCTCTGTGCCGGTTCCCCAGATCGATGGTTTCTGCTCGCCGTCGATGTAAATTTTCTCGTCCCCTTCGCCGAACCATGCCGGACTCCGCATCCGCACGCTGAGCACCGTGCCGACGTAGTGTCCTTTGCCTTCGGTGTCCAGGATCACGTAGTCCTGGCCTTGTTTGACCGGGTACTCTTGCTTGTACTGCGCGTAGAAGTAGGGAGTATCTGCAGGCAACTCGTCTTTCTTGATCCAGTCGATGTTGTAGTACAACTTCTTCAGCATCTTCTCGCTCTGATTCACCACTTCGATGCGAATCGACTTGCGAAACGGCATGTGCCAGAAGCAGTTGTACGAATCGGCATCCTCCACCATGACCGGCACGCTGATCACTTCCGACCGCTTGCCGAACGCGTTGGCGAAGAAGTCGCCGATCGGTGCTTCGACCGCAGGGCGGTCCGAGCCGTCGTAGTAGATCCTCAGCAGCATCTCCTGGTGGTTCGCCGCGCCGTTGGGAGCCCAGCCTTGCGGCTGGGGGCCGAGGAAAGTCATCCAGATGTGCGTGATCACGCCGGGGCCATCCGCCTCGAGCAGCACGCGCGTCTTGCCCGGCTCAAGGTCTTGCCGGTCGAGGTTGCTGTCGGGATCGACTTCCGCTGAAGGATCGTACTCGCCATCACTGCCAGAGCGATGCGCCGAAGTCGCGCGCATGCTACGGCCGCTCTGAGGTGTGGCCAACTCCGCCAGCCCTTGTGCACTGGCCGTGGAGCTAACAAGAAACAGCAGCAGAACGACGAGCGATGTCTTGATCATGGTGGACGGCTTTCGAATCGTGGGCGAATGAGAGCACGCAAACCGCGTGTGCGTAGGCTCCATGACGTCATTAGAGCATCCGGCCGTACGAGGGTGTTAGAGCACGCCGCACGGCTGCACGAAAAAGCGATTTCGACGCCGCGGTTTGCGGAGTTGCTACTTGAGTAGCGTATCGGGATCGCAAATCGCCAGGCAGATGCGACCGTAGTCGTCGGCTTCGTACAAGCAGGCAATGCGGCCGTCGTCCAGCACTGCCAAGCAAGAGTACGCGCTCGAGCCGGCGTAAAGCTGTCGGGCGATGGGCCACGTCTCGCCGTCGTCGAGGCTGGCGCGGAGCGTCATGTTCAGCCGCTTGGTTGGATGGGCCGGATTCGAGAACACCAATATGCTTGGCTCGTCGCCTTGGGGCCAGCGACACCGGCGAATGCTCGCCTGGCAGCGTGGTTCGGTGAGTGCATCGTCGTGCCGCTGTCCGTACCAGGTGGCACCTCCGTCGTCGCTGAAGGCAACTTGCCGCGCGGTGACCGAGCGGTCGTAATTGCGCATGTTCAGCATGAGTCGTCCTTCGGCCAGCTCGACTACCTCGCATTCGTTCACGTCATCCTCTGGTACTACGCCACCCAACTGCCAGCTCTTGCCGTGGTCGTCGGAATAGATCACGTGCGAGCGATACTCGATCGACTTGCCGACAGGAAGTTTGTGGTCGCAGGGAATGACCAACCGCCCTTTGTGCTTGCCATGTTCGATCTGGATGCCTGCTCCGGGGCCTGTAGCGTACCAGGACCACTTCTTGTCCTTCACGTCGGCAGTGATATCGCGCGGCGTCGACCACGTCTTGCCATCGTCTTCCGAGGAGCTGACAAACACGCGGCGCGAGTCGGTGCCAAAACCGGGCATCGTCTTCGACTCGTGCCGGGATCCCTCGTTCCAAGTCATCAGCAGCCAGATGACGCCGGTTTCCTGGTCGACAACAGGGCAGGGGTTGCCGCACGTGTTTCCCTCGTGGTCCCAAATCACGGCTGTGTCCGACCAGGTCTTTCCCTGATCCGTTGATCGACGAACCAGCATGTCGATGTCGCCTGCGTCGGACCTGCTATTCTTTCGCCCTTCGCACAGCGCCAGCAAAGTTCCCTCCTTAGTCGCGATCAGCGACGGAATGCGATAAGTGTCGTATCCACCCTTACCGCTAACGAACAGGTTGGTTTCTTGAGTTGCTGGCTGGTCGGCTCTCGCAATAGAAGTGGAGGCGAAGAGGCTAAACGCTACCAGCAGGTGGGTTGCTGCTATTCTGGAGTGATTCGTCATGTTTGCGATTCGCGAAATGGAGTGATTGATAATTGAGTAAAGTGGGCTTTCCGCCACCTACTTCTTCACGCCCGTTGTCGAGCGGCTGGAGCCGAAGGACACATGGGGCTTGTTGATGGTAGCAGGCGGCTGTTGGTCGAACAACCAATTGGAGATGCCCGACTCGTCCAAAGTCTGGTGCAGCAGCTTCTCTTCCGCTTCCGACAAATTGCCAAGTGGCAATCGGCAAGGGCCGCACTCGATGCCTTGCCGCGCTAGTAGCGACTTCATCGCCGCGTGGAACGGATAGGAGAGCAGCACGCGGATCAGGTCGACCGATTTCTGCTGCAACCCGGTGGCCGTGGCGAGGTCGCCATCGGTGAATGCGGTGAGGATGGAGTTGTTCAGCGGAGCGGAGATGTTGTAGGTGCTGCCGATGGCTCCCTGAGCACCCACAACCAGAGCGCTGAGCAACATTTCGTCGGTGCCCCACAGGACGTCGTACTTGCCATCGCACGTGGTGGTGGCGGCCTGGTATTCGTGCACATAGGGTGCGGTGTACTTGATGCCGGCTAGACTTGGTATGCGTGTAGGCGCTTGCTCGAGAAACCGTGGAATACTGACCTCGTTGCCGGTGAGCGACGGAATGTGGTAGTAGTAGAACGGTGCGTCCGGCACGGCCGAGGCCAATTCCGCCATGGACTCCAGGAGCAGTCGTACGCTTCCGATTTTGTAGTAACTCGGCGCGGTGGCTGAGATGACGTCGGCTCCGGCGTTCCAAGCATGTTGGGCGAGCAGCCGCGCTTCGGCCAGTGAGTTGTGACCCACGTGCGCGATGACCAGCATCTTGTCTTTGGCCGACGCGATGAACGCCTCGGTCAATTCCATCCGCTCGTTCGAAGTGAGCGACATCCCTTCGCCAGTGCTCCCTCCCACGTAAATGCCAGCCACACCCGATTTCGCCAAGTGCGAAACCATGGCGGGCACTTGCTGCAGGTCGAGCGATCCATCGCTCCGCATCGGCGTAAAAGTGGCGGCGTAGAGCCCCGTGAGCCTATTGTTCATTGGATTTCGGTGGAGGTTGTTTGAGGTACTTCAAGCCATCAGGAACGAAGTCCTGTGGCTTGAAGCTGTTGTCTGGGCGATAGTAGGACGTTTGGTCCACCCGTGGCAGCGACTCGAGCAGTTCCGGATCACCCAACTGGCGCGTTAACGGATCACGAGGATCAAATCGGTTCATCAGATAGATTCCATCCACGCCGGCCTTCCAGGCGTTGTAGGCTTCGCCGCGCCAGAGTTTCACGTCGGTCTTGCGTCGGTTTTCCTTGCCCTGGACCCGCCGAATCTCGAAACACGCATAGACCGGCACATCGTACTTCTTGCCGGTGGCGGCGAGGTTCTCCCACGGCTCCAGCTTGAAGTAATCGGCGCCGGTCACGATGTCGACCAGGTCGTCCTCAAGCCACTTTTCAACGTCGAGGCCCATGGCGCGGCAGTAGTCCATGGAGTCGGGGATTCGAATGGCGATCAGAAAGGGACGCCCGCGCTGGCGGCCGATCCTTTCGGTCATCTGTCGGACGCGACGCCACAGCTCCGTCATCTCGTCCATCTTGGCTTGCGGTACCGGCTTGCCCTCGAGCGGTTCGGTGAAGTAAAGCGGGTGCCGCCAGAAGTCCAGCTCCACGCCGTCGATATCGTAGTTGGTGCAGACCTCTTCGATCAGGTCGAACACCGTCTGGCGAACCTCCGGCTTGTCGTACCGCATTGCGGACCAGCTCTTCTTGCCCCGTTCGAAGTGGTCCGGCAGTCCACCTTCCTCGGTGCCCATCAGCAGCTCGGGGTGGCTTCGCTTCCATTCGGTGATCAGCCAGGGCCAATTGGGGCTTGAGTCGTGGCGATCGTTCAATCGCATCGACCAGAACACCTCCTTGTCATGTTCCTTGCTCCAATTGACAACCATCTCGAGGGAATCGGTGTCCATCTCATTGAACGCAGCGACCCATTCCTTATTGGGCGCATCCTGGTGAATGCCCACGCCGGTTTGTTCGGCGATCTTACTGCGATGGGTATACAGCATGGGAACGCCACTGCAGTAGAAGATCGTATCCACCTGCGAGTCGGCCAGCCCCGCTGTGCGCGCCGCCAAGAACCGCTCGACAGTATACGGAGGTCGGACTTTGTCATTGCCGTCGTTGTTGACGATGATCCGTCGGCGACGGAACTTGGCCTCTTCGCGTGCGCTGCGTAGCTCATCTAAAGTGAGCGCGCGACGCGCGCTAGGAGCCGTGTCGGCAGGTTCAGCGCCACTGGGCTGACTGCAAAGCAACCCGATACTGACTGCCGCGAGTAAGATGCGAGCCATGCTCTGGATCCAAGGCAAGTGCATTCTTGTTATCATGTCGATTCTGCTGTACTAAGCAATGATTAGGTACCGGAAATGCCGAGGCGAGCACCGTAAACGACGCCCGCGGCGTGTTGGCTGGGTCGAGTGCAGCGATCGTAGTCGCTAGTTCTTCAGACCCTTGGCAAGGTAGGAACGCGAGCGGTTGATCTCGGCTGTAGTTTGGTCGATGGTTGGCAGGATGGGCCTGCCGCGTGGGTAGGGATGCATGAAGATCTCGGTCCATCCGCGATAGTTGATGTCGCGCAATGCTTCGACAATCGGACCAAAGTCGAGCGGTCCTCGGCCTGGCATCTGGAGCAGTTCTTCCTCGAGCGGCCGCTTTTGCTTCGAGCCCAACCCATGCTGCCAAGCGTAGAACAGAGCGATTCCCTCGCCGGTATCGCGAACGATTTGGGCGATTTGCTCTCCATCCTGTTCGAGGTAGTAAGGCGAAAGCGCCAGGGCGATGTGTTTGCTGGGGCGAAGTTCGACAAACCACCGCAGCGAGTCGGGAGAATCGATGGGATTGCCGCCGTGGTTCTCCAGAGCGAGCGTTACGCCACATTCCTCGGCCACAGCAATCTGCGGTTTCCACTCGTCGAAAAAATGTTGCAGGTATCCTTTGATACTCTTGTCGTCGATGTCGGGAAGTCCCTTAGCGGCACTCACGACGAGCGGGCATTTTAGGCGCTGCGCCAGACGCATTTCGCCCTGCAAGATCTCCGGATCGGCGTGGTATCGCGTTAGGCATCCCAACGTGACCTCGTGCTCTGCGAGCAGTTCTGCGAAGCGTTCTTCGCCCATCTCGTCGAGTTGCTCACGCTGATTGCCATGCTTCTTCGGCCACAGGTCGATTGCCTTGCTTCCCACTTTGGGGACTTCGACCAGCACGTCCGACAAGTCGGCAAATCCATACATGCACGACGCGAGCATGTACCTCAGCTCGAACGCATCGCCATCGGCCGGCTCCTTGGCGAAGCCCGCTGGCGACAGCCCCTGGCCGGCCGCGGCCACTCCCATCGCTGCCAGGAATCCCCGACGGTCGATTTCGTGTTGGATAGGTTGGTTCATTAGTTTAGTTTCCACTGCGTGTCGCTCCGCTTAAGGGGCCTCGGTCAGAAGACCTCGTAACCACGTCGTTGGGGGCGTTGGAGCATCTCGTTCGCTTGATTGTCATCCACAAACAGCTCTGCATCCGGATCCCACTTAAGGGGTCGCCCCAGTCGCATGCTGATGTTCGCCAGGTGGCAGGTGGTCGCGCTGCGGTGTTGGCTCTCCACGTCCGAGATGGGTGTCTTGCCAGCTTTCACGCAGTCGAAGAAGTTGCCAACGTGATTAATAATCGACTCCATCTTGCCTTCGCGCGGAGGGCGGTCGAAGTTGTCGAAGTCGTACAGTGCGTAGTTCTCGCGTCCGAAGGGCTGGTCAGCCAGTTGATCCACCGCCTTGCCGGCCACTACCGCCCGATTGGCGAAGATCCGACCCTCGGAGCCGATGAACATCACGCCCCGCCGACCGGTGTCGGTGACGGTCATCTCCACGCCATTGGCGTAGCGATAACAGGCGTTGAAGTCGATGGGGACGTTGTAACTGTTCTTGCTCACCTCGGGCATGTTGGCTTCGCCATTAACTTCCACGGGGTAGGAGTCGATGGCCCACTCGGCGATGTCCACATGATGTGCACCCCAGTCGGTCATCTTCCCGCCTGCGTACTCGAACCACCAGCGGAAATTGAAGTGACCGCGCTGTTCGATGTAGGGCGTATCGGGCGTTTGGCCTTGCCATAGTTCCCAGTTCAGGTTGTGTGGCACGGGGAACTCGGGGAAGGGGCCCCCCACCTTGTTCTTGGCCAGCGCCACTTCCACACGCTCGAGTTTTCCGATTCGCCCGGCTCGAACCATCTCGACCGCCAACCGGCAACGCTCGTCGTTCCGCTGCCAGGAACCCACCTGCACCACGCGGCCGGTGTCCTGCATCACTTTGCGGATGATCTTGCCCTCGTCGATCGTCAGGGTAAGCGGCTTTTCGACGTAGACTTCCTTGCCGGCGCGACAAGCGTCGATCAACATCTTCGCGTGCCAATGATCGGGCGTGGCGATGATCACCACGTCGACTTCGGGACGCTCGAGCATCTTGCGATAGTCTTCGTACTTTGCCGGGCGCTCGCCAAACGACGATTGACCTTGGTCGCGAACGTGATCGTCCACGTCGCAAACGCCGACAATATCTCCGTGCTGCTCGGCCTTGCGAGCGACCACGGATCCCTGATAACGGAGTCCGATAACGCCAATGCCAAGCCGCTCGACTTTGTGGCGAGGTTTCGACGCCTCCTCCGCCAGAGCGAAACTACCAAGGCTCGGCAATGCCATGGCCGAAGCCGACGACAGTAGGAAATTGCGGCGGTTCATGTGCTCTCTTTCTGAGTTTCACGGCGAGTTATCGGCGTACACCATGGCGCGCCACCCGGGGGTGCTGCCCGCTCTCCCCCGGACGGCAGCGCCATGCGATGTTCGCCGCCGGCCCCTCTTTGCGTATCATCGCATTTGCCGCCGCAGGGGCAACAGGCACCCGATCAGGCAACTGAGCAGGACCACGGTGCCTGGTTCAGGGACCGATGCCTGTGCCAATATGGCAACCGATGTTTCGCCGAAGTGCTCCCTCCACAGGGCGTAGTCGTTGGCATCCACCACTCCGTCGCCGGAGCCAGCGCCGTTCAATGCGTCCTCGGTCGTAGCGCCCAGGTTGTTACGCCAAACCGTGTAGTCGGCCAGGTTCACCATGCCATCGGCGTTGAAGTCGCCGAGGAGGTTATCCGGCGGCGTGCCGATGTAAACCGGCTGGGCCGAGTACAGCAGGTTGGCCGGGGTTCCTGCAAAGTGGATGTCGAACTGCAGGTCCATTGCGTCGAGACCGAAGTTGTAAATGTTTCCCAAGCTGATCGGCATGTTGTCGGGCAGCAGTGTGCTCTCACCGAAAGCCCCTTCGGAGATTTCGATGCTCTGTCCGCCCAACTCGCTCCACTTTGGATCGCCGGGTGTGCTGTCGTATTCCTTGTCCTGCAGGCTGTCCCATCCGTTCGGAGTCAGCGAACCCAGTTCGCTGGTGATGCGATACAGATCGATCTGGTGGCTCATGCCGCTGTTGTTGATCAGCGTGATCTCACCAGTGCCGCGGTCCACCTGGAGCGTCAACTCGTTGCTGTACGCGCGATCGAGATAAATGTAGTTGTCGCTGCCGGTTCCGAACCGCGCCAGGCTCACGTCGTTGCCAATCGCATTCACCGGTATTCCCCCAAATGTGTTTCCATCGACCGTCATGCTGTACTCCGAGCTGCCGATGGCGTAGTCCACGATCAGGTGGTGCCACTCGCCGTCGGTATACGACGTGATCGTCTCGAAACTGCCAGTGTAGTTTTGGAAGTGGTTGTCGGCCCCATCTAGCGTGATGCGGATGAGCTGGCTTCCAGTGGAATCGAAGACCTCAAAATTGCCACGGCCTGGGGAGTTGGGGCCGGTGGCAAACATGGTCTCGAATCGAACGACGTCGTTGGCCGTTGATTGGTCGTCGAAATCGAGAATCGCACGCACCGGCGACGCGCCGGAGGCGCGGGTGATGCGCAATGAACGGTTTCCTTCGAAGACCCCAATGCCTTCGACGAATTCAGTCACCTGGATGTCGTTGGATTCGGCTCCGCCGTTCTCGTCAATGTCCCAGGTTCCCACCGAGGCCACCGGGTTGTAGTCGCCACTGGTGTCGGGGTAGGCGGCGGTGCTAGAGCCGTTGGGAGCACTTTCGAAATCATCGTAGAACAACAGGGTGTCCGTATTCAGGTTCTCGACCTTGAGCGCTTGCGCACTGGAGGCGGTGAGCAGCGCAGTCGCCAAAGTGGCTATCGCGACGACCGCCGGGTGGAGTCGGATGCGGTTTCGCAGCGAGGGCACAACCAGAAACGCTCCGGCGAGCAAGACGGTCAGGATGCCAATCGCTTGCGGCTCGGGGATCGGCACCGCATCGAGATAGATGTAGTTTTCCCGTCCGGTGCCAAATCGCGCGTGGCTCAAGTTCGTGCCCACCGCATTGACGGGAATGTCGTCATACAACATTCCATCGACCGTCAAGCTGTATACCGAACTGCCGATTTCGTAGTCCACAACAAAGTGGTGCCACTCGCCGTCGGTGTACGATGCGATCGTCTGAAAACTGCCAGTGTAGTTCTGAAAGTGGTCGTCTGCCCCATCCAGCGTCAGTCGGATCAGCAGACTCCCCGAGGAATCGAAGGCTTCAAAGTTGCCACGATTCGAAGAGTCGGGGCCTGTGGCAAACATGGTCTCAAACCGGATGACCTCACCGGCCGTCGTTTGATCGTCGAAGTCGAAGATAGCCCGCACGGGAGAAGCGTCCGGGTCGCGAGTGATTCGCAAGGAACGGCTGCCTTCGATTACTCCGATGCCATCTACGAACTCTGTGACCTGGATGTCGTAGGGCACGTTGTCGCCGTTCTCGTCGATGTCCCAGGTTCCAACCGTAGCGCTCGGGTCGTAGTCGCCAGCATTGTCGACGTAGCCCATGGTGCTGTAGCCGTTGGGGGCGTTTTCGTAGTCGTCGAAGAACAGCAGCTCGTCGGTGTCGAGATTTCGGACTAGCGTTGCGTGTGCACTGGAAGCGACCGCGATGGTTGTCGCCACTACGGCCGCCACGGCTACTACCGGACGCAGTCGGAAGCGATTCCGCAGCGAAACGACCACGCAGCCAATTCCTGCCAGCAGCAGCATTGCAAGGCTGTTGCCCTCTGGAACAGCCGATCCATTCAGCGATAGCGCTGCCGCGCCAGGATTTTGCTCCAGATAGACTTCGTTCAAGATCAAGAAGTCGAGTGCATCGACGATGCCATCCTGATTGAGGTCTCCTCGTCGATACTGTAAATAACCGGGGTCGGTGCTGGTATCGACCAGATAGTTCGGTAGGAACTGCAACTCGAAATCGTCGGTGTCCACGTCGTAGTCGAAGTCGAGGTCTCCAAACGGATAGGCGCCGCTGCCGCCGGTGAAGGTGACTTTGGCCATCACGACCGCACCACTATCCAGCAGCAACTCCATTTCTACATCTTCAGATGGGTGCGCAAGCCAGGCATCGCCCAAGTCGATGGACGCACCGCCGCTCGCCAGGGTCAGGCCATCGCCGACCTGGCCGACCTCCATCTCGCTCATGTCGTAGTAGTCGTCTGGCTCTCCCAGTTCCACCCATTCATCGTTGTCATCGAGTGGATTGCCGCTATCGACGTCGTAGTTCTCGGCGATCGAAGTCCACGCTGCCCGGTCGAGCGTGCCGGTGCGCGAGAGCAGGCTGTAGCCAACGATCGTCACGTCTTCGCCCGACGTGCTGGCCAGCGAGATGTTCCCGCTGATGCGGTCAATCGTCACCTCAGGCAGTGCCGGAACGGCGTCAACGTAGAGCGGAGACAGTTCGGTTTCCGTGCGCGCTGAAGCACTGAACCGGACCCACCCGGCGCCGTCGGTGGGATTCGCAGCAGGGATGTCGGCGTAAGTCTTTCCGTTTAGCGTGATGCTGTACACATCGCTGCCGATCTCGTAGTCCACTACCAGGTGGTTCCATGCACCTGAGGTAAAGTTGGCGACTACTTCGCTGCCCGCGCCGATGTTCTGTAGGTATTCGTCCTCTCCGTCGATCGTGAACCGAAACACCTGCGTGCCATCGGGTGCATGGAACTCGAAGTTGCCGCGATTGTCGGGGGCTTCAGGCGTGGCGAACATGGTTTCCACGCGAATCACGTTGCCCACGGTGGTTTGCGAGTCGAACTCCGCCTCGGCGCGCACAGGTCCTTCGCCCATGGATCGATCCATTCGCAGGTAATTTGCACCTTGAATGGGACCTGGATCGACCCCATTCGACGCGACGTTGGTTACCTGGATATCAAACTCCGCGGTTCCGTCGTTCTCATCGAGAAACCAAGTGCCCACCGACGGCACGGGGTCGTAGTCGCCCGAGGTGTCCAGGTAAGCAGCGTTGCTAACTCCTGGGGCGCTCTCAAAGTCGTCGGAAAAGAGCAGTTGGGTGGTGGTGACATTGGTGATCGTCACCGCGTCGGAACGTACCGCCAGGAATAGGATGCCGATAAGTAGCAGGA
Organism: Aeoliella sp.; assembly: GCF_965227375.1. Lineage (NCBI taxonomy): Bacteria > Pseudomonadati > Planctomycetota > Planctomycetia > Pirellulales > Lacipirellulaceae > Aeoliella > Aeoliella sp. The sequence goes on along the minus strand of NZ_CBDDFX010000002.1, from coordinate 3,327,363 downwards.
ATCCACGTCGACAGTTCATCATTAGCCTCACTTACCAGTTGGTGTGACAGACACATCTAGTTTCTGACTTAGCAATGACAACTCATCTCTCATCCGAACGCATCGCCGCAAGTAGTTGATTCTTCAATCGTTAAAGGTTTGGCTCTTCGCTACTCCTTGGGCACGGGTTCGACATCGTCGGGAATCGACAGGTCGAACTCGCCCGACCCGCTGGGTACCTCAATGTCCATGTCGTAAGGCATGAACAGCCGGGTGCCATTGGGGCTGTCGTTCGAGGAGCTTTTGCCGTCGAAGGCGTGAATCGTGACCGTCACCGAGCCGGGCATGGCTGGTCGGCCTCCGGTGGCGCTGGTGTCGTAGTGTCCATCGCGAATGGCCGCCATGCCTTGTGCGCCCGAGTTGCCTTTGGCGGCATCGGGACTGAGCAATACGTGGCCAGCGGGGATTGGATTGCCGTTCCAGGTGACCTGGCCAGAGAGGTGCACCCGCGGATCGTCGGACTTTTGACATCCGCAGACGGTGAACAACAAGAAGAAAAGCAAGACGTATCGAAGCATTAGACTTTTACTTCCTGGAGTTGTGGAAAAATGGGCTTAGTCGCTATCGACCGTGCGGGATTGGCTATGGAATGCTGACTGTCTCGCCTCCGGAGCGACTGGCGAGGGACTTGTAGAGAATCAGGTCAATGTCCTCGTTGAAGTAGTGGACGCTGCCATCGGTCATCGAAAAGTGCGCGCCGCCGGGGTGCAGGCTGCTAAACGCCATCTCGTTGTCCAAGTCGACGTCGACGTAAGGAGTATTGATGGCGACGCGAATGTTCTTCATCGCCCCATAAGCACGCGTGTAGCCGCTCTTGTGCCGTTTGTTCTCGATGGGGTCGAGCGTTCCGCTGATCAATGCGCCGGTGGTCCATCCGTTGTTCGAGCCGGTGTGCAGTTCGCCAAGCATCAAGGTGTTGGACGCCCCGTCGGTGATCTGCCGGAACGAAGTAGGCCGGTTGAGCCCCAACACGCCGTCGAGCGCGAAGCCTCCGTAGTTGAGCACGCCCTCAAACATGCTCGGATAGTCCTCGCCGCTGGCGGCGGGATTCGGACCGAGTGGCCCGGCGATTCCGAAGTAGTGCTGCACGTACAGGGGACGGCCGTCGCCTAGTGTGAACGAAGGTTTGTGCGAAGTTTCGTCCTCGTGGTTGCGCGCTGTGGGGCACAGCAGCTTCTCCATACGGTTCAAGGCGAACCAGTTGCCCTTGTGGGTTCCTTCGTTGTTGGTGCCACCTCGCGTTTCGCCTTCCTCAAAGGTTCCCAGCTCGCGCATCTGGTCATACATTGCGTTTTCTTCCAGGTAGGGAAGGATGTAGCAAGTGAATGACAGGTTGTTGAGTGACGTTCCGCCCGGAGGGAGCTCTTCATGAGCGTCGTGATGCATGTGCAACGCCAAGGCGATTTGCTTCACCTGGTTCAAGCACTGCGTCCGCCTGGCCGACTCGCGGGCGGATTGCACTGCGGGCAGCAATAGCGCTACCAGAATGGCGATGATCGCAATCACAACGAGCAACTCGACTAGTGTAAAAGCACGCTGATTGCGAAGCAGGGCGTGGTTCATGCGAGACCCCTCCATCCTGTGTTTGTGGACTTGGTAGAGTACTCTTCGTGTCGAAACACGATCGAACGGCACGGTGTTGTCCACCGTGCAAGCTCTTCCTGCGCTCGAGAGGCGGAGGACGCCCAGTTGGCCAAGTCGCTTATCACTTTCGACGTTCTTGAAACGCAAAAAGTGATGGTCAGATCAGGGGGGTGCCACTTAGCCGCCGGGTCCTGATCTGTTTGTCCAAAAAGAGCCGCTCCGCCACGTCGACTGTCTTTGCTCCTGTGCCCGTCATCCATGTAATGGATGTAAGAACCGGAAACGCAGGTAGGTGAAACATCACAGTTTCACAGGCTAGAACATATAATTGCTGAAAGCAATGCAAAAAATTCCCTTAAGAGAAAACTATTTTTCGACCAGCAGCTGCGTTTATGCGCACACTGAGACGGCTCTCCAAGTCGGGGACAAAAAATGGCTGAAAACGAGGTCTCTGGCGAGTTGGCCGGAGACACAATTCGGACTGCTACAACGAGATCCTGTTGAGCAGTGGTTGGCGGGTGTGAAAACGCTCCAGGTTGTCGACAAACAGCTGGCAGATGCGGTCGTACTCTTTGACGGAACGACCCGCGGAGTGCGGCGTGATGATCACGTTCTCCATTTCCCACAAGGGATGCTCTGGCGGGAGGGGCTCTTGTTGAAACACGTCGAGGCCCGCCCCGCCCAGTTGCCCCGAGTGCAGCGCTGCCACCAGGTCGGCTTCATGCACCACGCTGCCACGGCCGACGTTGTACAGGATGGCTCCCTTCTTGAACGAGCCAAACAGCCCCGCGTTGAACATGTTCGCGTTCTCGCTGGTGGCTGGGAAGCAAAGCACCACGTGGTCGGCGATTGAGAGCGCTGTGGCCATGTCATTCCAGGCGTAGGCGCGCGTTAGCAACTCACTCGGCATGTGCTCGGGGTGGCGTCCAACTCCCAGCACCTCCATACCGAGTGCTTTGCACCGCCTTGCCACTTCGGTGCCGATTCCGCCTACACCAATGATGCACACGGTGCTACCAGTAATTTCCGGATATCGCTGTAGCCGAAGCCAGCGTTTGTCTTGCTTGTCCAGGGCGTGTTGATGCAAACCGCGGGCCAGGGCGAACATCATGGCGATGACTTGCTCCGCGACAGGAATCGAGGGCACACGACCAAGATTGCAGGCTTGAAACCCCGGCTTTTCGCTAAGTCCAAGTTGTAGATAGTCCTCGTAACCGACACTGGCGAGCTGGAGCAGTTGCACCGGCGACTCGGCAACCAATTGTGGCTTGGGCCAGCCGACGATGGCGGTGGCATCCTGTAGCGATTGTCGGAGTTCGTCCTCGCTGCCGGCCTGTTCGATGCGAACGCAGGTCGCCCAATCTCGAACGGCCGTGTCGATGGCTTGCATGTGCTGATCAGAAAATCCGTCCACCGCAACGATTACTTTTTGCATTGCCTTCCTTCGAAATTCGGGTCCGCCAATCACCAGATTCTCATTAGCTACGCCGCTACAAAGGTAACAGCTATCCGTTGCATCGGGCAACGGTCTGCCGGTCTGTGCTTCTTACACAACAGTGGGAAAATGCGGTCGCACTAGAGCATATTCCACATTACCGATCCGAGTACCCACAGTGCCTAAAGTAGGCGAGGCATTCGTTTGTGGGGAAGCGGTCGATCGCCTCGGCGATGGCTTGCTCTAGCTGGTCGATGGTGCGTGCAGCCGCCTTGCGTAGCTTGGCCTTCAGCTTTGCGAACGCCAGCTCGATCGGGTTGAGATCGGGGCTATAGGGCGGCAGGTACTCGAGTCTTGCGCCGACCGCTTCGATCGCTTCGCGGACACCGGCCCGCTTGTGGCTGGAGAGGTTGTCCATGATGACCGTGTCGCCTGGACGCAGGGTCGGCACCAGGTGCTGCTGCACATAGGCCAGGAACAGGTCGCCGTTCATCGGGCCATCCAGCGGCGCGGTCATGCCGGTCGCCCTCAGCGCGCCGACGAAGGTAGTGGTTTTCCAGTGGCCGTGAGGGACCTTGGCCACCACGCGGCAGCCTCGGTAGGCCCGGCCGCCGGTGCGCGTCATCTTGGTGTTCGCGCCGGTCTCGTCGATGAACACCAAGTGGTGCGGCCGCAGGTGGGCCTGCCAGAACCGCCAGGCGGTCCGCTTGAGGGCCACGTCCGGCCGGTCCTGCTCAGCCGCGTGCACCACCTTTTTTGAACGTCACGCCGAGCGTCTTCAGAGCCCTCCACACGGTGGTGACCCCGACAACCACATCCAGTCGTTCGCGGAGTTCGTTGAGGGATGCGTCAGGCTGCTCCTCCACCAATTCGAGCAGCCGATCGGCGTGCCCGGCCAGCTTCCGCTTGGGGCCGGTCTTACCCCGCCGCGGGGCGATGTCGCCGCTCTCTTCCCGCTGCTTCTGCAGCTTGTAAATCCACCGCGTCGAGACACGGTGCTTGCGAGCGATCGCGGCCTTGCTCATCCCCTCATCAAGGTCCATCAACACCCGTACGCGAAGATCGATCGAATACGCACGCCCGTTCATGGGAAACTCCTTTCAAAAGAAAGAAGCCTAACCCATCACGCCAAGCTAGCAGAATGGCAATCGGAAATGCGCTCTAGCAGAGTACCAGAATCAAATGCGATCTAGATCGCACCCGTCCGAGGGAACGAGCGACAAGCAGCATCGTTGGGAATAAAGACCGCTACACTTCGACATAGCTGGTTTGTTTCAGAAACACAGCCTATCTGGCGTCTGCGCCCGTGCGGTTGTCAGGTCTTTCGAGCGCGTGGATTGCCTTCTCCAACTCTACCATGTAGACATGCGACTTGCCGTGCATGTTGGAGCGGAACACCAGCCAGTTGCCGTCTGGCGTGAAGATGCCGTTGGGTTCCAGATCGTAGTCATGGTTGGAGAGGTCGACTAGACGCTCGGAAAGCAGCACGCCAGCCTTGATTTGCTTGGCGGCTTGTTCCGGCAGGCCGGTGCGCTTGACCAGGCTGGGGCGGAATAGGTACATCCAGGTGCCGTTGCCAGGCTCGTCAAGTTGGCCATAGCCGGGTGCTTGGGCAGCTACGCTACTAGGTCCGCCGCCATCGCCTGAGAATAACGTGCCATCCGGGGAGACGTTGTAGTGCACCGACCATTCTTGACGCTTGTGGAGATACCAGTGCCGCTTGCCAGTCTCGATGTCGTAGCTTGCCAACCAGAACACCAGACTACGTGGGGTTTGCAGGTCGTATAGCACTTGCTTGCCGTCTTGGCTGAAGAACTCATGTCCGGCGATCTCGAAATCCATCGTCCGCTGATGTACTTGAGTGAGCTGACTGCCATCGGATCGAATCAGCCAAGTGCGGTCCACGTAGTGCCAGGGTCCTTCGTGACAGAATAGGATCTGATCGGGATCGGTTGGCGAGCATTGCAGGTGATTCAGCCAGTCGTTGCTGCGATGAATCACCTTTTTCTGACCGGTTTCGATATCGATCGTAAACATCAGCATCGGCATGCCGGACTTCCAACGAGGAGCCAGTCGCCCTCCGATGCTCTGCCCGGCGGGAACTTCTTTGGGTTGGGCAGAGCCATCTGGATCATGCCCAACACCGACAATGAGTGTTTCGTCGCAGTTAACCGTAATGTTCCCCCAGCCCCGGTTTCTGCGCCTCGCTTCGTCCATGCGGATGGAGTCCATCCGGGATCGCAGTGGTATCTCCTTGCCTTCCGCGCCAAACGGCCAGCGATGCTCTTGTGGAAGCTCCGCTACCAAACGCGACTCGTGGGTATCGAAATCGACTGCGTGTACCGCACCGTCCAGAATGTAGTAGATGTCTCCCGTCTTGCGGCCGGTTACCAAGACCCGCCCGGCGCCTTCATGCACTGTTTCCACCTTGCGAGTCGTTAGGTCGACCGCAGCAAGGCCGCGCGGCGTGGTGAATACCATCTTCTTGCCGTCTTGCGAAAACGGATACTGATGGAAGTACAGACTGCGACTGCCAGGTTCTTCCGAGAGTCGCACGACGCGATGCCCGGTAGCCGGGTCGACCCACTCCTTCGGTGGCTGAGCCGCTGCGAACGGTGATGTGTTCAACATCACTGCGAAGAAGAGTAGAGAAATCAGCAAGCGTCTAACAGTCGGCATGGGATTTCCTGTTGTTTGAACGATGTTCGACTCCGAAGACCTCAACAGATTGGCAATGGACTTGCCAGGGCCGCCGACCGACGATACGAACGTTTCGATCGCCTCTTGAAGGGCTGTATTCTGCTCACCATAAGCATGGCGGCTCCAGCCAGCAACCATGCCGCGGATGGTTCTGGCACGGGTTGGGTGTAGCTAGCGGTGGATCCGCTGAGGCTCATGCCGAAGTAATCGCGCCATGTGTTGTACCGAGCGGCGCCAATCGTCTCGCTCCCGTTCGGGTCGTTGGCCAGCGTGCCGGTAGGGCTCCCTAACGCGTTGCGCCAGGTTGCGTAGTCAGCGAGGTTCACTGAACCGTCAGTGTTGTAGTCGCCTGGAAGTGGGTTTGAAGTCTGGGCGAGCGCCCATGCTGCCGCAAAGTCCTCTGGCGAGCCGCCGTATTGCTGCTCCATCAGGAGAAGGTCCGTTTCGTTTACCAGTTGGTCTGAACTGAAGTCGCCAAACACCCAGGTGCTGTCGGAAGCCCCATAGTGTTGTGCGAGACGATGCAGGTCAGCAAAGTCCACATCGCCATCCAGGTTGATGTCACCAATTTGTGCCGGGGCAACGATTAGGGAATCGTTGGTGACGTCGCGGCCATGAAAGCTAATCAGCCCGAGGTCGGCATTGTCGAAAACCGCGAGGCCATATTCGGAATTCGAGAGTGCCATGCTGCTCACCAGTCCCTTGCCGTTGCCCAAGAGAATGCCGGCCTCCTGCCAAGCGAGGAATTCCTCGAGTGAGTTGCCTGAGGATTTCGATGCAATGAACCCGCCACTGGCCACGTCGATGGTACCGGTTGGTGAACTGAGCGAACCGCCAATATCGACGGTCTTGAACAACTGCAGAGCCTCGCCGGCACCGGGATCGACTCGCAGCACGCCGTTGCTCGCCAGAATCGAACTGTAACCCGCCGCGAAGTGGCCCGCCATGACGAGCGTCCCCTCCTGCACATCGGATAGCCCGCCATAGGTGTTTTGTCCGCTGAATACCTGCGTACCGGCGCCTACCTTTGTGACGTTGAGCAACTGAGTGCTTGATCCACCCCCAGTGTTGCTGACCACACCGCTAAAGTCGCCGTCGGCATTAGCGTGGCCAAGCGTCAGCGTTCTGGTGCTGGTGCGGTTTTGGATATTTCCCGCGCCGTAGAGTCCGTTGATTGACATGTCGCGGCCGTTCATCTCGAATTGGCCGCCGTTAATTATCAAGTTGCCCTTACCAGCGCCGAATGGCAACCGCACTCCTCCGTTTAGAATGAGGATTCCTGCATCGATCACCGTGTCGCCTGAGTACGTGAGCGAGTTGGAACCCCCACTCATAATCCAGCGGCCACCCTCGTCCTTGTGGAGCGAAGTCTTGCCACTCGCAGGATCACCCAGCTGAAACTTGAACTCGCAGTTGGCGTTGACGCCTCTGAGCGTGAGGGTGCGATCGCCGGCTCCGCTTTGCACCACGCTTCCCGTCGAGGTGAGCTGGACCTTACCGGTGCCGGCACCTTCGATTGCACCGCCATTCTCGGTGACTGTGAACAGTCGGTTCGTGGAGCCAGTAGAGCTTCCAGTGTAGACCAACTTGCCTCCGTCGAGCACGAGCATCGACGCCGATGATCCGGTGCCCAACGGGCTATTCGAGCCCGCTGATGCCAGGCTAGGAACGGCGATGGCACCATCCTGAATGACGATCGGCCGCGAGTAGGAGCTGTTGCCAGTAACCGTGAGCACTCCTGCGCCCACTTTGTTGAACTGCCCTTGGGCCTGCGTCGAACTTAGCGCTCCCGAGTAGGTTGTGTCTTGATTGTTTCCACCAACGTTCACCGGAAATCCGCCCAGTGAAAGTGATCCCGACCCTTTGAGTCCACCAATGTTAAGGAAGTTCGTCAGCCCTATGGTGAGCGAGCCTCCGCCAGGAACAAGGTTGGTGCTAGACAAAGCATCCTGGTGTCGCACGTCGAGCGTGCCAGCGTCCAATCGCGTGTCGCCGGTATACGTGTTGGCGACGGTCATTCGCAATGTGCCGGAGCCGAGTTTCGTAAGAGACCCAGCGCCACTGATCGTATCGCTGAGCGTGAGTGTCGAACCGGATGAAGAGATATCGAATCCACCGTCGAAGCTGGACCAGTTAACACTATTGGAAGACAAAGAGGTGATACTAGATCCCGTAGTGCGGAGTATGCCGCCGGCGAACGTGAGTTCTGAGTTGGCTCCCCCCAGGTTGCTCAGCGACGATACCTCCAGCTTGCCTCCTTCGAGCCGAGTACCGCCGGTGTATGCATTGCTCGTGCTAGTGAGTGCAAGCACTCCGTCGCCTCGCTTGATGAGCGCTCCGCTCCCACTGATCGCCTGACTTATCGTAAAGATGTGATTGGCAGATGCAATGTTGAGACCGCCGTTGAAGCTTGACCAGTTGACGGAGTGGCTGTTCAGCGACGAGAGGCTCGTTCCATTGATTCTTAGCAAGCCGCCATCGAATGTGATTGCGCTGGAGGCGCCACCAATATTCGTCCCGGTGGTAATGCCCAACTCGCCGTCTCGCAATACGGTTCCACCTGCGTAGGTGTTGTCGCCGGTAAGATTGATTATGCCGGCGCCGACTTTTTCAACCGAAGCGACTCCGCTGGAACTGACGATGTTGCCGGAGAAGGTCGAGTCGTCGTTAGCGCCGCCGAGAGTCAGAACAGTGCCTTGCAGGTCGACAGTGCCGCTTCCCGAGAGGCCGCCAACCGATGCCGCCAAGCCGTTCAGATCGAGTGAACCACCGGCGATGTGTACGGTGGTGCTCTGTAATGCAAGTGGATTGGTTATGCGAAGCGCGCCAGTACTAATCGTCGTATTGCCCGTGTAGGTGTTAGCAGCACCGAGGATGAGCGTGCCCGATCCCGCCTTGGTCAGAGAGCCGGTTCCACTGATCACCTGAGACATCGTGATAGCGCCGGATGCCTGCTGCACGTCGATCGTGCTGGGGGCAGTGAGCGTGGTGATACGATCAACGGTGGTTGAACTAGCGGTGGTGAAGCGAAGCGTGCCCCCCGCCAGGCCGAGCGGCGCTGCCGGAGCACCAAGGGGACCATCGTCAACTACACTCAGTACACCGTCTGCGACCATGGTGCCGCCATGGTTGTTATTGGCCGTTAGCAAGAGCGTACCAGCACCGCGTTTGGTGAAAGTGCCGCCGCCATCCAAGGCTTGGCTGATAGTGAACGTGTGGCCGGCGTTGTCGACGTCGATACCACCGTCGAAGCTGTTCCAGTTAACCGAGTGAGAGTTGAGGTTGGAAATGTCGGTACCTGTTGCGCGTAGGGTGCCGCCGGCAAACTTGACCTCTGAGCCAGCACCGCCGATGTTCGCGCTACTCGAAATCGCCAGAGCGCCATCGGTTAACGTGGTTCCGCCGCTGTAGGTGTTGGTGTTGGTCAGAGTCAGAACGCCTTCGCCCTTCTTGATCAACTCGCCGCCGGAGACCACTGAATTAATGGTTGCGCTGTGTCCTGCGGTGTCGAAAGAACCGCTGCCAGCCAGGTTTACTGGCGCACTGACCAGCAGGTCCCCCGCAGCTGCAAGTGTTCCTCCTTCGAGTGTCACGCCGCCGCCGACTCCGTCGGTCGTGACGAATGACGAACTTAGCACGCCGCCACCCCGCACGGTTACGCTGCCACCGAATGCGAACGAGCCAATGACGAGGTTCTTCGCCGTGGCAACGCCACCATCAACGACGAGCGAGCCGACTCCTGCTTCGCCAACCGTAAGTGTATTAACAACCCGCAGGTCACCGCCTGAATTCACCGCGAGCGCTGCGGGGCCGTCGCCACCGATACGTATGTCCCACGCGGCGGCGCCAGGCTGATCGACACTCACCGCACCGGGAGTTCCGCCACTGCCTTGAATAAACACATTGTCGTCGTCCGTTGGCAAGCCCGTTGGGCCCCATTGGGATCCGGCGTGCCAGGTGCTTGCCGCTTCGTTCCAAGTTTTCGCCGTGTGTGCGCCGCCGAGTTCGTTCAGATATTCTTCGATGCGTGTGTAGCCGAAGATACCAATGTTGTTGCGATCGCTGTTGTCAAATGGATTGAGGCCTTGTGCAGTTTCCCAGAAGTCGGGCATGCCGTCCTGGTCGGAGTCGAGTGGCGCTGCGCCGCCGGCGAGGTCTCCCCAGCCGCCTGCGGAGCTTGGGTCGCTGATCAGTGTTCCGCTGCGATTGATCACTCCGTTGACCAGCCGAGTGTCGACCGAGTCGCGTGAGAGCGACGCCCCCACTTTGTTCAACACTTTTTCGTACGCCCGCGTCGCTGAGTCCGTAGTGATCGACGGGTAGTCGAATCGCTGTGAAACGTAAGTCAGCTCATCATCGACGTCGGCGGCGGTGAACATCTGGCCGTCGTGCTGGTCGTTCAGGTTTCCGTCGTAGTAGTTTCCGTCGAGAAACATGCTGTAATTGCGGTTGCCACGCGAAATTGGGTCGTGCAATTCGCTGCTGCTGGGGCCGGCTACGAAGTAGTTGTTGACCACATTGCCATAGCTCTGACCGGCCGAATCGCCGGCGACGTAGGAAAACTCTCCCCAGTTGAAGACCACGTTGTTGACGAAGTCCAGAACCCCTTTGGTCTTCGGGTTCCGGTCGTTATTGCTGACGTACAAGCTGTGATGAATGCTGATGCCGTCGTTCCACTCAATGAGCCCGCCCATGGAGTGGTTAAGAAGTCCTTCGGCGACGATTGAATTCTGGATCGTGATATTCGCACTGTTGGTGATGCTGAAATTTTCATCTCGTCCCCAGGACACGGACATATGATCGAAGATGATGTTGCTGGCGTTGGTAGCGCCAACTGCGTCCCGACCGACCGAGTCGTGGTAGGGACCCTGGCGAACGCGCAGGTGGCGGGCGATCACGTTCTCGGCGTTGGAAAAGCTCACACCGTAGTTCTTCAGGCCGATGCCATCGCCGGGAGCCGTTTGACCAGCAATGGTAATGTTGTCCTGCACACTCACCGGCGACTGAAGTTCGATCCATCCGCCGACGTCGAACACGACGATGCGGTTGCCGCTGCTCACAGCGTCGCGGAAGCTGCCTGCGCCAGAGTCATTCAGATTTGTAACGTGGTAGACGGCCCCGCCACGTCCTCCGGTGGCGTAGGCGCCAAATCCCTCCGCCTCAGGAAACGCCCGCAACTGTGCGAGGGAGGTGGAACCAATCAGGACCAGAGCCAATGTGGATAAAAACACAGACCGCACCGCCGCCGACTCTTGCCCGTCCCGTTGTCCCACCTGGTACTCCAAAGGTAGCTGTGTTGAGTGCAAGACTGAAATCTCGCCATTGGTTGAACTATCAGTGAGAGTAACCGCCAATGCGGCTGGTATGCCAGTTCTAGAGCAGGTGGGTTCGATGCGTATGCAGTAAATGGACTGCCATATGCAACAACGGCGACTCTGTGTCGTCGCGAGTTCCCGAAGTGGCCGAGCGCGTTGACTATCTTCGAGAACCAACCTACTGTGAGAATGGTCGCCGCATAGCGGCATCCTCATGCGCGGTGATCTTTCCGATCCAGGCCTTCCAATTGAGAATTGCAGTGACTAATCAGCAAGATAGCCTGATGCTCTGGCTCACGCCTTCCGTTCAGATGGTTGTGCAGTTCATTCTGCTGGTACTTGCTGATGCTACTTGTGGGCGGGAAATCGACCGGCGTGCCCTCGTCGACCGCCACACGGTCCAGTACGAGAAATACACGCCCGAGGCGCCCGGCCAAGTGGGCAATGGTGAGTTTAGTTTTGCGTTCGATATCACGGGGCTGCAGACCTTTCCCTCCGAAAAGGAGGGGCATGTGCCGTTGGGGACTATGGCTCAGTGGAGTTGGCACTCGTTCCCTGAGCGACAACAGTACCAATACCGACAAACGCTTCGTGAGTACGATGTCCACGGGCGCAAGGTCAGCTACGCCACGGACATGCGAAGCGAAGCCGCGGTCGCGATTCGCTCGAATCCCCACCGATTCAATCTGGCACGCATCGCTCTCAGGTTGATCGATTCGCAAGGCAGCAGGGCCGAGGTGACGGACCTCGACAACACCTCACAAGAGTTGTCGCTCTGGACAGGAGAGGCAACGAGCAAGTTTACGTTTGAGGGCCAACCGGTCACGGTACGAACAGCGTCTCACCCGACTCTTGATGCACTTGCTATTGATATACGATCGCCACTTGTGGCCAGTGGGCAAGTCGGAATCGATCTGAGTTTCGCCTACCCGGCAGGTGTTTGGGGCCCGAAGGTCGATAACTGGGAGACTCCCCAGCGGCATACGACCGAATTGAAACAAGTGGGGGATCAAATACGGCTCGTGCGCACCCTCGATGCAGTGCAATACGCCGCCGATGTATCGACCAACGGCCATCTGACGGCCAATGCACCGCATCAGTTCGCGATCGAACATCTTGGAAGTGAACACCTGCAGTTAGTCGTCCATTTCCATCCCGAGCCAGAGACTGACTTTGAACCGCTGTCGGTAAATAGCGTACGCAGAGCCGCCAGCAAGCACTGGGAAGGTTTTTGGCTTGGTGGGGGCGCAATTGATCTTTCAGAGAGCCGCGATCCGAGGTGGCGCGAGTTGGAACGGCGAATCGTGCTCTCGCAATACTTGACGGCCATCCAATGTGCCGGTTCGATGCCACCACAAGAAACCGGACTACTGTGCAATAGTTGGTACGGCAAGAGTCATCTGGAAATGCACTGGTGGCATGCAGCTCACTTCGCGTTCTGGGGGCGATTCGAACTACTGGAGCGCTCCCTCGGGTGGTACGAGGAGATCACGCCAGCCGCACGTAGTATCGCCAAACGCCAAGGATACAAAGGGGTGCGCTGGCCGAAGATGACTGGACCAGCTGGAATTAGCAGTCCCAGCGAAGTCGGTGAACTGCTCGTGTGGCAACAGCCTCATCCGATTTACTTGGCAGAGCTAGCCTATCGCGATAAGCCAGATGCCGAAACGCTAGAACGCTACCAGACTATTGTCGAGCAAACAGCGGAGTTTATGGCAGACTATGCACACTTTGACGCGTCCAACGACCGCTACTTGTTGGGGCCCGTGTTGATCCCTGCCCAAGAGTGCTACGACGGACGATCCGCGGCCGGCGTGTACAATCCTACCTTCGAGCTGTCCTACTGGCGGTGGGCGCTGCAAACGGCCAACCGGTGGCGGCAGCGCCTCGATTTGCCACCAAATGAGCATTGGAAACAGGTGGCCGACAAGATTGCAAAGCCAACGGTTCGGAACGGAGTTTACGCGGCGATTGAGAATGCACCCTACACGCGCCGACGAGATCATCCGTCGATGCTGGCTGCTTTGGGAGTGATGCCCGATGTGGGCCTCTTAGATGCAGACACGATGTCGCGCACCATGCTGGATGTCGAGCGAGATTGGGACTGGTCGGAGACTTGGGGCTGGGACTACCCCATGATGGCCATGACGGCTGCACGTGTGGGCAATCGCAGCAAGGCGGTCGACTATCTGCTTCTCGATACGCCCAAGAATCGATATATGATGAATGGTCATTGCTACCAAGCGGACCGCCTGCCAGTCTATCTGCCGGCCAATGGGGGGCTGCTTGCCGCTGTGGCTATGATGAGCGCCGGCTGGGACGGTAGTGAACCGCTGGGCGATGCACCAGGCTTCCCAAGCGATGGATCTTGGTCGGTTCGATACGAGGGACTACGACGCATGCCATGAGGCAAATTGCGTGGAACGATTTAGCCAAGGCACTACCGTCAGGAGTACAAGCACGGCACTGCACGGTTCGGGCACTGTAGTAATGCCGGCAGCCTGCTGATGGATGGCAAGCCTGGGTTCAAAGCCTGCAACTTCTCTGGTCCAAAACAGCAACTCGTTGTCTGATCCGTTCGCGCCTACGACGAGTAACGTGGCGAGACCACCAACGCGGCTGTTTAGGAAGCTACTCAATTCGGAACTTGAAAACTGAACAAACTCGTCGCCGTGGTTCGGATCTAGTGGCGGAAGGGAACCTAGCAGCCATAGGTTTTCTGTTCCCGAGGTCCCAACGGAGCCCAGGTCTTGGGTTTCAGCATCTCCGTCGCCAGGAATTTCGTCACCAGAGGCGTTGAACGAAAACGTCGCCTCGTTCCAGTCCTGTGGCGTATTCCCAGCCACATCGTTCAGACCATACACCTGAACCTCGCCCTCCAGCCAACCTACATTGTTGTTTGTGACTAGCGTAAACGTCGCGTCCGTGATGCTTGTCTCGTTTGTTAGGTCAAACCGGATGTAGGAAACGTGTTGGCGACCAGTGCCATCAACAGACCGCGAACGCACCTGAATGCGAGTTCTACCCCCTTCGGCGTCGTTGGGCTGATGCTCTTCGATATTCGTATCTGCAACAGCAAGCAAGACAGGAGCATCCGGAACGATCGATGCACCAAAGTTGTTTTTCCACAACGCGTAGTCCCCCGCTGTCACTTGGTTATCGCCGTCGCCATTGCCCTTCAACACCGACTCGTCGCCGCCGAGGTTGTTGCGCCACACGGTGTAGTCACTTAGATCCACGGCGTTATCGGCGTTAAAATCACCAGGCAAGGTTCCTTGCAGCTCGAATGCGCCCAAGTCGGGTGCGCTGCCATAGTAGGGCAGCCCCTGATCCTCGCCAGCGTTGATTAAGCTGCTGCCGGGCTGGAGTCGCAGCAAGTCGATAGTCGGCAAGCTGCCATCGGCGGCCCTCGCTCCATCGACGCCAAGCTTGGATAGACTCGCAAAATCAGCCGCTGAAACGTCGAAACCGCTATTCCAGGTGTTGTACTCGTCGTCGATCAACGACGGGTTAGCGTTGGACAAATTCGAACCGTTGGCGAATGAAATGTTGTTCCGCAGGTAGTGGTCCGCAGGCCAGTTGGTCGGTTCGACGTCGTTCGTCAAGTCGAAGCCTCGAGAGTTGCTGAACGCGGTGTTATTGATCCAGTCGATCCCGCCTGGGTGATGATTGGCATAGAAACCTTGCACTCGGTTATCGAACGCCATGTTGTTGCGAACGACATTTCGCGGCACGTCTTCTGGATCGGGGAACTTGGCTGGATCCAACCCGAATCCCCCGGTCTTGAACCCTGCTCCATTGCCAGCCGCCGTGTTGGTACCGGGAATGTAGCCGTTCCGCCACGACCAGGAGTCAGCTACAGTCACTTCGCCAGGCGAGTTGATAAAGTCGAACCCGTCGTCGCTATTTTCCCACGCCCGATTGCCGACGAATACGTTGCCATCTTGGTCGCTATGACTGCCAAAACCATCGGCGTTCTCTCCACCACGATCGGGGTCGTAGTTGTGGTGTGAGTCGCAGTTGAGAACCAGATTGTTGCCGCCGCTCAGGATGAATAGTCCAGGTCCTTCGTTGTGATGCAGGTTTAGCTGCTCGAAGATGTTGTCGTTGCCTCGGTCGCCCTCCACCCGAATCGCCCACGACTCGTTGACGTTGGTTATGACCTGCTGCACACCACGCAGTTCCAGTCCTTTAAAGTGCAACCAATCGGCGTCGACGCTGAATCCACGGATTCGTTCTATTGGCAAGTAATTGTAGAAGTCAAATACTGGCGATTCCCCGGGATAAGCCCAGTAGTTGATGCGTTGTCCCGGCGAGCCACTCTTGTCGAATAAGACTGCGTTTTCACTGGCTCCGGCTCCAGCGCTGTATTCGTAGACTCCGCCGCGAATCCACACCGTATCGCCTGCGTGTGCGGCCTCCTGGCCGCGTGCAATTGAGGCAAACGGCAGATCGATCGTACCCGGGTTGCCATCGTTACCGTCTACTGCCACAAAGAACTCCCCTGCTTCGAGCCGAGCAGAAGCCAGCAAGACCATCAGTAGAACGGCGAACTTCATCACGGAACGGCTGTAACAGAAAAGGGGCGGAAATGCTCGCGGAGATCTCTTCAACGTATCGCGAACTTTACTCTTTGCGAATAGACTCTCGACAAGTGTGCTCATTCTACTCAGGATAGTCAGAACAGGCCATGCGTTGTCGAAGCAGTCATGAACGTGGAGTGTCCTATGTTGCGTCGCGAGGTTTTTAAAAGTGCGGCAATCCTCCCCATTGCGTCATGGCTGTCGTGCAACGCGACTGCAGATACGAAGTCGGAAGCTTATCCCGAACAGGCGATATCCAATTTATGCAGGCGACTTAAGCCAATTGGTCGCATACTCGAGTTGGAAGGCTACTACGTTTGGTGCAACACCCCTATTGCCGACGACGATGGCAAGATCCATGTCTTCTACTCCCGCTGGCCGGCGCGGAAGGGGATGGGAGGGTGGATCAACAGCTGCGAGATTGCCCACGCAGTGGCCGACTCACCCGAAGGTCCGTACACAACGGTCGATGTTCCGCTCGCGCCGCGCGGAAAGGGATATTGGGATGCCACGACTTGCCACAATCCGCACATTCAACGAGTGGGCGACACGTTTCACCTGTTTTTTATGGGGAATTCGAACGGCAAGACCAACACCAAGCGGATCGGCCTGGCAACGGCCAAGTCGTTGGAGGGGCCGTGGATTCGCCCCGATAAACCGCTTCTCGAGCCTGGCGCCGAGGGAAGTTGGGACGATCATTGCACCACCAATCCCTCCTATATCGCGCATCCCAATGGAGAAAGTTGGTTGTATTACAAGTCATGGAATACGGCCGATTACACCAACGGCAGCGGGCGAATACGAGGAAACCGCAAGTATGGGCTGGCCGTTGCGCACCGCGTTGACGGTCCCTACAGGCGTCATGCCGAGAACCCTCTGGTCGACTACTCGGGCCTTGGCGAGAATCGCCAATGCGAAGATGCCTATGTCTGGAGGGAAGGTGGACTCTTCAAGATGATCACAAGAGACATGGGCGTCTTCAATCACGACGTGGGTCTCTACCTTGAGTCACGCGACGGCATCCAATGGTCGGAACCGCAGGTAGCCTACTACGAACTCGCGCACTACTTCGATCAACCCCCAGCGCCAAAGCACCTGAGGCGCTATGGACGGCTAGAGAGGCCACAGTTGCTGTTCCAAGGCGATCGGCCCACGCATCTGTTTGGCGCCTCGCAAGGCGGTAAGTTCCAGACCGCATCTGGCATCGTGCTGGCGTTGGAAGAGAATTAGTCTCCCCCTCTGCGGTGTGAGTCTTTGCATTTCTGCGCAACACCCGCGTCTCAAAAGGAGGCATACATTGCGCGTAGAGCCATCGCCCTGCGGTAGCGGAATCAGGATAATCCAAAGCGGTTCCGCCAGCGTATTCCTCGCTAGGGATTGCACTTAGGCCGTTTCCAATGGAAGCGGTCGACAGAATTTGAGCATCTTCTCAGATTTGTCCGTTACTTCATGCGGCAGTCGCGCCTAGATACGGTGCGGACGTACCTTGTCTACCCAGCTTGATCGGAGCATCAAGCCCGAAAACATGAGCATCAACAAACAGGCTGAAATTCAGGACGGACGTTCTCACTCCGAACGTTTCGTTGAGTTACTCGGCAGCCAGGAGCGACAACTCCTGCCATACGTCTACTCGCTCACGGGCGATTGGAACGATGCGGAGGAAGTTGCCCAACGCGTCCGACTTAAGTTGTGGAATCAATTCGATCAGTACGATGAATCGCTGTCATTCGGAGCCTGGGCCAGGGCGATTGCCTACTACGAGGTGCTCACCTACCGAAAGGAGAAGAGCCGTCGCCCAATGTCATTGAGCGACGTCGCTTTGTCGAAGTTGAGCACCACCTACGATGAAATTGTGGCATCGCTAGACGATCGACAAGAGGCATTACAGGAGTGCTTGCAGAAGCTCGCGCCAAAGGAACAGAAGTTTGTCGCTGAATACTATGCGAATCTGGGCAATTCGGCCGAACTGTCGAACGCAAAAGGGCTTTCAGTTGCAGCCCTTCGGCAGCGACTCTACAGAGTCAGGAAGATACTCTTTGGATGCGTTGAACGTAATCTCGCCAAAGCGCAAGCGTAGTGGCACAAAGTTAAGCAGGTAGCTTTCACTCGTAGCAAGATGGCTCAGAAACCTACAGATCACGAGTTGGTTGACGAAGTGCTCAAGCTGACGCTTCGCTGCCAGGAATCCACTCCGACAGAAGACGAGAGTGCGAGGTTGGATGTACTGCTATCCGAGTCGTCATTGGCGCGGCGAGTCTACCTGCTTTCGTGCAACGACACGGCGACACTTGTCCGGTCGGCTGCGGCGATGGATTGCTCTCTGCGGGCCTCCCGGCCCTTTCGCTTGACCCACAAGGCGCTATTTGCCCCAGTCATAGCTGCGTGTATCGCGCTCACGTTCGTGGGGGGGCTGTGGCATTGGTCCAGTTCCCACTCGCAAATGGCAGCAACGCAAGGTACCAAAACATCGCAGGTTCAGACCGTGGGGCGGGTTGTCAGCTTAAAGAACGTCAAGTGGACTAAGGGCGCGGTAGAGTTCGACGAATGGTCTCGGTTCGACGTGGGGCAATCGATCGCCATCGACGCTGGAGTGGTGTCGCTCATGATGGACAATAGCGCCGAGATTAAGCTGGAAGGTCCAGCAGATTTTCGCCTCACTTCCGCTGAAAAGGCGGTTCTTTCGAAGGGCAATCTTGTCGCAAGATGCGGTCCCGAAGCAGTGGGTTTTCAGGTTGAGTCGCCGGACGTCGACGTAGTCGATCTCGGCACCGAGTTCGGCGTCTCCGTTAGGGAGGGTCAGCACACGGATGTCGTCGTTTACGATGGCAAGGTCGATTTGACCACCCGGGTCGGCGCTAACCCTCTGGAGCGACGCCTAACGGCTGGCGAGGCCCTGCAGATTTCTCATCTGGGTGAGCCGCATCGAATCACGCAGGTTCGGGGTGACCAGCATTTGACCCCTTTGTATCCACTCGATCGTGGAGTCGGTCTGTCCAAGAGAATTGTCTCGGTGAGCGACCGTCTCCCCACCACCGAGACGGTGAAGTTCTACAGGGTGGTGGGCGGAGGGTTTGGAGAAGACTGCCGGGCGTATGTCGATCGCTCCTACGAGTGGAATGGTGTCGACCAGCAGGGGCTTCCACCGGCGATGGTCGGCGGTGATTACGTCATGACCTTCAACGACGACAAGGTCTTGACGGTGGAGATTGAGGTCGAGTTGGCTATGCCCTCGACGCTGTATGTGCTGCTGGACGACCGCGTGCCTTTGCCCCGGTGGTTGTTAGACAACTTTTTCGATACCGGTTGGGACGTTGGTATGGACGAGATGCGCAGCGACCGCAGGCTCGTCATCGGTGTTGGTGCTGGTGCTAGCGTAGATCATGTTTTTTCGGTATGGCGGCGTGATGTCAGGGAGGCCTCACTCGTAACGTTGGGGCCGATTCGGCAAGAACAGTTGGATGTGTCGTCACCTCACGTCGTGTACGAAAGTATGTACGGCGTTGTTGTGACGGAGTTAGTAGAACCACTTTAGTTGTGCGTCCAAACTCGAGCTCGTCAATGGACTTTAGTGGCGATTTGATGTGCAACCAGGGGCGTTCGCTTTGCAGCAATTGTGTGTTTACTAACTGAAAGGGGCAACTTACGCTTTCAAGCAACTAGGCGGAAAATGAGAATCTCTTCGAGCATGTGTGCCTCACCGCAGCAAATTGCTGCGGTGGTCAGAATTGAGAAATCCATTCATGCAGCTCCTGCTATTCTGTTTTCCTTTCACAAGCAAGCGAACCGATTCGGGTTCATTGCATCGCGGCGTGTGACGCCTTGAAAAACGGCCATTGCTTGTGTTTGCCATGCAATCGCCAACCGTCGGTTTACCGACTGCATTGTAATTGTTGTGAAGTGATTCGAATTCCGGCCCATTCACTTCCGAAGAGCGCAATCGATGGGCCACAAGCGGTACTTATCGGGCCTGTGGCCCAAACATCATCACCTTGGAGGTATTCTAATGACTTGCAGACGCGCGTTTAATATTGCTTTGCTGCTGGCGGCAGCCTGCCTATGGGGCAATGCTCATGCGGCCTCCCTGATTCCTGATGCCGACACGCGATTGTCGAACGACACGGATCGCGGGCCGACCAGCAACACCGGAAGTAGCAGTGTCTGGGAAGTCCGCTGGCACTCCGCTCCTCGAGTGCGAATCGGATACGTCCGATACGATATCAGTGGCATTAATCCCGCACTCTTCGGATCGGCAACGCTTAGCGGAACCTTCACGGACAGTGGTCGAAATGGTCCAAGTGATGGCTCGGGGATGTGGAACGTGTACGGATTGAACGACACGACCTCATCTGGATTGGGCAACAGTTGGGACGAATCTGCTGTCAACTACTCGAACGCTTCTGGCGTTGATAATAGTGCTGCAGTGGGCACCTTTGCTTTCAATTCGGACGCTACATTTCTGGGTACCATGTCCTTTGATGGGGTGGACGTTCAGCCCCTTCCATTCTCCTCCAATACAGCTGATCTGGACCTCTCCGCGTTCTTAAACGCCGATACGGATGGTTTGGTGACCCTCATGTTCATGGACGTCGACCAGCGAGGTCACGAATATCGCATTAACAGCAAGGAGGGAAGCACGGCGGATGGCCATGGTCCGATGAGGCTCAATTTCGTACCCGAACCCAGCAGCATTGCCTTGGTCGCTTTGGCGCTTGCCGGCGTTGGGTTTGCGGTACGGCGCAGCCGAAGCTGAATACGTCTGCATGGAATCAACCGTACCCTCTGGCTCGCTGAGACTTAGCGAGCCGGAGGGGTAACGGCAAGGATTCGGATCGACAGCCGGGCGTGATTAAACCTCGATGCCCCGTAACACCCAGTTTTCCCTCTTAAACCCTTTGCGAACGATGATAAACACACACAGGTGCCTTGCCCGATTGGCCGCATTCTCAGTCTTTGTCGTGGGCCTGACCGGCACGGCATTGGCGGCCGTCACCGTGGTCGACACAACTCTCGACGAGATGACCTCTTATCTCATCAGCGATGCCGATGTGGGAGATTTCACTGTGACCATCTCGGGTCACACACAAAAGACGCAGCATGAAGCAAGGTATTACTTCCGCACCGAAAGCACCAGTTCCGCCATCGACGAAACCTGGCTCATTTCGATTACTGGTCTCGATCCCGGAGAAGTCATCACCGACTTCAACATCAATACAACGAGGATTGTTCCCACGGTTGGCGGGGGGAGCGGCTGGGATTGGGACATCGATCTGACAGCGCCACTGAACACCGGTGGAACCTACATGGACTCTCGCAATCTGACCAGCGATGTCGCCCTCGATCCGGACATTACCTTCGACGATGGTGTGATCGGCGACAACTTTGGGGTAAATCCGACCTTCACCGTCAACGTATCCAAAACCAATAGCGTGACGCGGTCGCTGGGCTGGTACGACTTCACCATCGGCGCGGCGCTTGCGACCAACGTCTCCGTGCCAGGCGACACCAACGGCAACGGTACCGTAGGTCCCGAGGACCTCACGCCCATCTTGCAGAACTACCGAACCGCGCAGACCGAACGCACTGCAGGCGACTTGATCGACAACGACTTCATCGACTACGCCGACTTTCGCGAATGGAAAACACGATTCCTCGAAGCGGGAGGCTCGCTGGCGGGTATCGATTTCAACCCCGTGGCTGTTCCCGAACCAAGCAGCATCGTTATTGGTGGCTTGGCTTTGGCAGGCATGGCGGTGTTATCACGGCGCAAACTGAAGTAATCGACCAAGTGTAACTCGCTCACGTGCGGCGTGAGGATGACCGACAACAAAGTAGCCCCGGCGAACGAGCAAGTCTCGTCGTGAAAGGTGGAGTTAGTAACTATGATTCGAAAACTGTTCTTATTCGTGACTCTTCTCGCGGCAGCGATCGGAGGACAGTGGTTCAACACTGCCAGCGCACAGAGCCTTCTTCCCGTGCCCCCAGACGCCGACGCACGCTTGGCGAATGACACTAACCGAGGGCCAACCAGTAACACGGGCTCCAGTAGCCTTTGGGAAGTCCGATGGCACGAAGCGCCTCGGATCCGAATTGGCTATGTTCGCTATGACATAACCGGATTCGACTCGTCGTTATTCAATACGGCCACCTTGCGCGGAACGTTCAGGGACAGCAGCCGCAATGGCCCTGGCGATGGATCGGGAATGTGGGACGTGTATGGCCTCAATGATGTGACGACCACCGGGCAGGGAAATAACTGGATCGAAAGTGGTGAGGGTTCCATCAACTACTCCAACGCCTCTGGCGTCGATAATTCCGCTCTGATAGACACATTTGCGTTCAACTCGGACGCGACCTTCCTGGGCACCATGTCGTTCGACGGCAACGACGTGCAACCCCTTCCGTTTGCCTCCAATTCAACCGACCTGCCCCTCGGTTCCTTCTTGAATGCCGACACGGATGGTTTGGTAACGTTTATGTTCATGAGTTCATCGCAGGATGGACATGAGTACCACATCGACAGCAAGGAAGGCAACATGTCAGGCGGTCACGGTCCAATGACCTTGAATTTCGTCGTTCCCGATGGCGATGTGGATGGAATCAATGGCGTTGACTTGGTGGACCTCCAGATCATTGCCGACAACTTTCGCCAATCGGTGACCAGTCGAATTCAAGGCGATCTGACCAACGACAACTTCGTCGACTTCGATGACTTCGATCAATGGAAGAGGAACTACAACGGCTCGCTCGCCAATCTCAATCTGGATTTTCTGACAGGCACGCAAGTCCCTGAGCCAACGTCGGCCGTATTGGCAGCGTTAGCAATTGGCGGCGCTTCGATTGCGGTGCGATGCCGCCGCGCTAAGGTGAGATCGCTTGCCAGCCGGTCGTAAGGCAACCGTCTGCTCGATCACAGCCACGGTATCCACACTCCAATCAACCTCCTATAGCGGCAGCTCTGATGGCAACCACAATGCAATTTGACATACCATCTCGATTTCGTTCGATCTCGTTTCTGCTGGGTAGCAGCCTCGTAGTGTTTCTGACTAGCGCCTCGATTGCATGGGGGCAGTCCGACTCCTACTTCCGCGACGCCATGTCCAATACCCCCCTTCCAGCGCCCGCCGGCCCCGACGGCAACTGGAACATCAACGACAACTGGTGGGACGATCTCGACAACCACTTCATTCCAGATCACAGCGTGGGTAGCGGTGAGCGAGCCACTATACGCAACGGTGGCACCGCCTACGTCGATACCGACGGCGGTGTGTACCCAGGCGCCATCTCCATTGGAACGGGAAGTTCCAGCGGCGGGCTCGAGATCCGCAATGGCGGCACGCTGCACTCCATGCAGGGAGGTTCTACCTCAGGCAACATTGCCATCGGCAGCGCCGATGGCGTGGGAACGGTCGATGTCCTACCTGGAGGAACATTGACCGCAGAGGGGGCGGTCTCGATAGGCAGCAACGCGGGCAATCGACTTGTTGTGGGTGGAATGACTGGCGCCACCGCCACCTTGTCCTCCGCCACGGCAGATTTTAACTCCACCGTCCAGGTGTATCCCAATGCCAGCGTCTCGACGACAAGTCTCGCGAGTTTTGGCAGTTCGGGTTATTACCAGGCAGAGATCACGGGCGACGATGCAGGTGGTTTCATTTCAGTCGGAACCACTGCCACGTTAGGCGGGACACTTCATCTGAACTTCAACTACGTTCCTTCGAGTGGTCACTCATGGAAAGTACTGGATGCCCAAGTTGTGAATGGGTCTTTCGATTCGGTCACAACCAGTGTGCCAATGGCCAGCAATGAAAGAGTGGTGCTCTCCAAGCCAGATATCGGTGGCGGACGCGTCGAGTTGCGAGCACAAGTGGAAGAGATTCTCGTGCTCGATGTGAACCGAAACACAGGGGCTGTCACCATTAAGCATCCTGGCAGCTCGACGATCGAGTTCGACGGCTACTCGGTCGGCTCCGACATCGGTTTGCTCAGCGACCAGGATGCCAATTGGGATAGCCTGGTGGAGAGCGGTCAGTATGGATCCGACTGGGTAGAAACGGCCCAGACCGTCAAGAATGTCAGCGAACTCAAGGTTGGAGCAGACGCCGCGTTTGCCGGTGATATCGAACTTGGAAACATCTACGATGCCCTGGCCGGGGTGTTTGGCGGAGCGACGGAAGATCTGGTGTTCGAGTATCGACGATCGTCCGACAGTGCAGTGATTCCCGGCATCGTTCAGTATAGCGGGATCAAGGTGAACAACCTGCTGTTGCAGGTCGACCCTACCGGCGCCGGCGACGCTTATCTGCGGAACACTTCCAATACGACAGTTCAGATCGATTCGTACGAGGTTCTCTCCGACAGCGGATCTTTGACGACAGCTGGCTGGGATAGTCTGGCCGAACAAGGTGTCACATCGAACATTTGGTTGGAAGCGGATACCAACAGTGCCACTCAACTCGCAGAGTTCGACTCCCAAGGGTTCTTAACGCTCGCGCCTGGCGCCAAGTACAACTTGGGGCCCTTGTTTACCGGCGGCGACGAGGACCTTGAGTTCAATTTTCTGCTGATGGGCGACAGCACGGCCACAACGGGCGCCGTAATCTATTCGACTTTTGTCCCCGGTGTGTCAGGCGACTTTAACGAGGACGGTGTTGTCAACTTGGCCGACTACACGGTCTGGCGTAACAACCTCGGCGGCCCAAGTTTGCCAAACGACGATGGGCTGGGCACTGTTGGCTCCGCCCACTACGAGCTATGGAAGACGCACTTCGGCGAGGTTGAGTCGGGTTCTTTGGCGGCAGTCAACACTCGGGTGCCAGAGCCAACAGCTCTGGGGCTAGTACTTGTTGCAAGCGTAGGTTTGCTTTGTTCGTGTCGTCGAGGTGGTGTGCAAACTCATGATCTGGCATAGCCCTTGTGCATTCGCGATTACAAAACAGATACAAGAAGTCAAGAAAGGTGTGAGATGAGAGGGACCGACAGACGGCACGCCCCCGGCGTTAGGGGCTTTACCTTGGTCGAGCTTCTGGTGGTGATCGCCATTATTGGAATCTTGGTCGCACTCCTATTGCCGGCTATCCAGGCGGCACGCGAGGCAGCGCGGCGGTCGTCGTGCCTCAACAACATGCGTCAGATCGGCATTGCCATTCACATGCACCACGACGTGTCGAATGAGTTGCCACCGAGCCGTATGTGGGATGGTGGTTTCACCTGGGCGGGGGTCATCCTTCCGTACCTCGAGCAGGCGAACGTTCGCGACCTGGCGGACTTTACCAAGGACTTCGCAGATCAAAACATCGCTGTGAAGGAAACGCCCATTCCACCCTATCTGTGTCCCTCACGAAGCCATGACCGGCCAGTGAATTACCTCCGCTCAGAAGTAATTCCGGATGTTCAAACTTCCTCTGGCGGGACTGTGATGGGTGGAGGAACAACACTCGGAATCCGGGGCGACTATGCCTGTATTTCGAGTACGTTTCGGTCGGGGCAGGGTAATTTCGATCATGTCTTCGACGGCGCAATTGTGCTCCCAGAACTCAAGAGCGGCAGACGCTATAAGTCCAGGACTAGACTCTCGAGGATTGTCGATGGGACGTCCAACACGTTCATGGTCGGCGAAAACTCCTACTGGATGTCAGCACGAGCGTCGATCTATGACGGAAACGACAACCCCGGTGCCATACTTGGCCGAGGGGCGATCGCGCGGGTGAAGGCGCAGCTACCCAACGGGGGACGCGGTATCGACTTCAATAAGCGCGAAGGGGGCAGTGTCGCTCAAGATCGATTCCAGCACCGCGGCGACGATTGCGAAAGCGGTGCTGGTTGCCCGGTGTGGTTTGGGGGGGATCACACCGGGGTGATAAATGTCACGCTTTGCGATGGAAGTAGCACGGCGGTGAGCAAGGACATCGACTTGGCCGTGCTGGAGAACTTTGTCACCCGAGCCGGTGAGGAAGTAACGAGCACCGACGACCTATAACTGAGAATCCCCATCCAAAGACGGAAACCTGTGGCGGCGGCCGGCGAGTACTGGGCAGCAGACTCGTCGGTCGCTGCACTCAGGATCAATCCCCAGGCTGGCGGAGGCGATCAACGGCCACAGCGAGCAGGATGACTGCTCCTTTCACGACTTGTTGCCAGTTTGGTGAAACATCTAACAACACAAGTCCGTTGTTGAGCACGCCTATGATCAGGCATCCGATGACCGTGCCCAGAATGGATCCACGGCCCCCCGATAGCGATGTGCCGCCGATGACGACCGCGGCGATGCTGTCGAGTTCGTAACCCAACCCGGCGTTGGGTTGGGCTGAGTTGAGGCGGGATATCACGATCGTGCCCGCTGTCGCTGACAGGGCTCCTGCTAAGGTATACACGAGCAACTTGATGCGACGCACGTTAATGCCAGAATGAATGGCGGTTTGCTCGTTGCCGCCGACGGCATAGATGTAGCGACCAAATCGGGTCTTCTTGGTGACTACCGCAAAGACTCCGACAAGGATTGCTGCAATCCACACTGGCGCGGGAATCCCCAGTACCGATCCTGTGCCGATCGCTGCGAATTCATCCCCCAGGCCCGTGATCGGAAATCCCTTCGTCCACAACATGGTCATACCGCGAGCGATGCCCAACATAGCAAGCGTTGCGACAAACGGTGGAATCCTTACTCGAGTGATCATCAGGCCATTGAACCACCCAAGAGCACTGCCAACTAATAGCCCCGCCAGGATTGCTCCCAGGGCAGTGCACTGGAGCTCGACGCCAAGCCAAGGAAGTGGGATGGGGGCTTTCACGAGACCGGCTGTGATCGCGCTAGCGAAAGCCAGCACCGACCCGACAGATAGGTCTATTCCGCCAGAAAGTATTACCATCGTCATGCCGATGGACAGGCAGACATTCACGGAGATCTGCCGCATGATGTTCCAGCCGTTAGCAGTCGTCAGGAACTTGTCTGACAGCAGCCCCATGGCCAGAATCATCAACGCCAGCACGAGCAGCGACTGAAACCGACTGATCAACTGCCAGATTGTCTGCCTGTCATTCATTCTGTTCAGCTCCTGGCACAGCGGCGCGCATCAGCGCTTGCTCGCTCATTTCGGATCTTTCAAACTCTGCTGTCTTGCGTCCCTCGCACAAAACGATGGCACGATCTGAGATACCCAGCAGCTCAGGGAGCTCGGAAGAAACAACGATCACGGCAATCCCCTCACGCTTTAGCTGATCTATCAGTGTGTAGATTTCTTGCTTTGCGCTCACATCGATTCCGCGCGTCGGCTCGTCCAGCATTAGCACGCGAGGCTTTCTGGACAGCACTTTCGACAGCACCACTTTCTGTTGATTTCCGCCACTCAATGTAGCAACCTTGTTGCCTACGTTTGGGGCGCGAATGGAGAATCGCTCCACAAACGATTCGGCGTGTGCTCGTTCCTTGCGACCACTTAGCAAGC
Source organism: Aeoliella sp. (assembly GCF_965227375.1). NCBI lineage: Bacteria > Pseudomonadati > Planctomycetota > Planctomycetia > Pirellulales > Lacipirellulaceae > Aeoliella > Aeoliella sp. Next base: position 3,300,266 of record NZ_CBDDFX010000002.1, on the reverse strand, counting down.
CGGCTTGCTCCATTTCGGCGAGGTTCGAGAGACTCATGTTCTGCTCGACGCTCATGCCCAGTACCAACCCTTGCCGCTTGCGATCCTCAGGGACCAATCCCACTCCGTTCTGGAGCGCGGATTGGGGCGATCGGATACTCACAGCTTCGCCGTCGAGGTAGATAGCACCACTCGTATTCGCCGAATGCAGCCCGTAGATGGACTCGAGCAACTCCGTGCGACCGGCCCCCATGAGGCCAAAGATACCCAGTACTTCTCCACCCTGGACCGAAAACGACACACGGTCGACCAGCGGGCCATTCGATTGCTTACTGGTAAGTGTCAACGATTCAACACGCAACCCTCGCTTTGCGGGATTTGACCCGGAATGGACGAACAGGTCGTCCATTTGCCGACCAACCATTGAACGCACGATTCGATCCCGGTCGGCATCGGCGCGGTCGAGCGTTTCGACGTGTCGACCGTCGCGGAGCACCGTGATGCGATCACATAGCCGAAGAAGCTCATCGAGCTTATGGGAGACATAGACAATCGAGACGCCGGACGAACGGAGGGCATCGATCAAGTCAAATAGCGATTCCACCTCCTGGTCGCTGATCGCAGAGGTCGGCTCGTCCATGAAGATAACACGTGCTCTCGAGTTCAAGGCTTTGGCAAGTTCGACGATCTGTTGCTGACCAACACGCAGTCGATGGACTTCCATACTTGGGTCAATCGTCGAATTGATTTCGGAGAGCAGTTGGCGGCAACGTCGGGTCTGTTCGTGCGTTCGTACTAGCCCCAGAGGAGAAACCAACTCCTTTCCCAGGAACACGTTCTCTGCGACCGAGAGGTGAGGGACCAGGTTGAGTTCTTGATGTACTAGAACGATCCCCTGGTCGATCGCGTCACGCGGAGTCGCAAAGTGAACGGGTTCTCCGTCCAGCCGGATCACACCCGCGTCGGGTTGTGTCGCCCCAGCGAGGATGTGCATCAAAGTCGACTTGCCAGCTCCGTTCTCGCCTATCAGTCCATGCACTTCTCCCGCGCGCACCCCAAAGTCCACGGCGTCCAGCGCCAAAGCGCCTGGAAACGCTTTGACGATTCCTTCGCCGGCCAGCACTGGTGCCTCGCTCATTCCACACTTCCCAAGTCGGAGACTTCGATGCGGATGGGAACCAGACTGAGCGGGTCCAGATCTTTCTCGCTCGCAACCTTCGTGCAGCCCACAAAATCGACGACCACACCCGGCACTAGCCGGGAGCGGTTTGGTGCGATGACCTCTTCTTCGACGCGACGGTTGAGTGTGGACGAGATTGCGTTGAAGTCTTGCGAGTTCGCGAAGGCGCTCGCCTTGACTGCCAGGGCGTCACGTACGGTGTTGTCGACGATCACACCGAGTTCCAACCGCACCAGACGCATGCCGCCGGCGACCCTCAAGAGCACATATTGATTCTCCACGCTTTCGATGGTGCCATGGCCTCGAACGCAGAAGCACCATGTTCCTCCCAGCCCCGCCTGATGCCCGTGCTGGCTTTGGGCGGCCGCTGGATCCGCTGTGAAGGCGCCCCACAGCTGCGTGACTTCCGTGGCGTTTTCGCCAATTCTCAGAGGTCCATTCCACAGTTCGGCTGCAAGTGCCGCCGGTTCCGTTGTCGACGTGGATTGCTCAGCTTTCGACTTCCCTTCGCCTAGCGGCCGAATGTGAAAGAGCGGAAAGAACCAGCAGCAGGCGCCACCAACCACGAGTAGCGCGCCGTAGAGCACCTTGCGAGACATCGCTACTCCCTCTTGCCATACCCCGTGAAGTCGCTGACGTTGTCTCGCGTGACGAGATCGACATTAACTGGAATCTTCTGCTCGAAGTCGCGCTTGCTATTCGCCAGATACTCGTGAGCATACTCAGCCGATGTTCGGGCCATCAGTTTGGGATACTGCATCACGGTGGCCACGATCATGCCTTCGCTTATCGAATTGACCACATCCTCCGAGCCGTCATATCCGAACACCTTGACCTGATCGGCCTTGCCCGCCGCGAGCAACGCCTGATAGGCACCCATCGCCATGGCGTCGTTTCCACAAAACACAGCGTCTATATTGTCTTGCGATTGGAGGATGGATTCCATGACTTCAAGTGCCTTGTTTCGATCGAAGTCGGCGCTTTGCTGAGCCACCATCTTCAGCCCCTCGTATCGGTCGACGACGCTGTGAAAGCCCTTCGAGCGATTCCAGGTATTATTGTCGCCCACCAGCCCCAGCAATTCGACATACTTGCCCTGTTCGCCGACCTCTTCGACGAAGTGCTTGCCGAGTTCGACACATCCCGAGTAGTTGTCGGACAAGAGCTGAGCAGTTGCTGCATCGGTGGAGTTAATCTCTCGGTCGATACAAAAGACAGGGATACCGGCATCCTTGGCTCTCTTGACGTTCGCGATCGAGCCATCCGCATCCGTCGGATTGAAGAGTATCGCTGAGTAATCAGCAGCGATGATGTTGTCGAAATGAGCGGACTCTTTCGCGGTATCGTTTTGCGAATCAAAAAGAGTTGCTTCGTAGCCAAGCTCGACAGCTCGATCACAAGCTGTTTCCCCCAACTTCACGAACCACGGATTGTTGAGTGTCGAGACGATCACTGCGATTCGTTGTGGATCCTCCGACCCGTCCGGCGAACTCCCTTGGTCGGAAGCAGTCCTGCTGCAACCAGAACTCATGACAACGAGCATGACAATCAGCGGAAGAAAAGCCTGTCGGCTGAATCGATTTAGATTCATGAGGGGTTGTCTCGCTTATAGTAACCAGGACCAACTCCGACTAACCAAGGCGGCGTACACGCATGATAGTCGCGATTGGGCGTGGCCGAAACATCTCGTGCAGATACGCAACCTCCAGGTGACCAACCGCCCCGATGGCCATTGCTCGCTTTGTCGGTACTTTGAACGACGCTTTCGCTTGATCGAGGTCCTGGTTGCGATGGGCGGGCCGGTCCTATCGCTGCAGCCGGCCTTGGCACTGAGCAACCCTCGCTGGGCGTGGTAGACGGACGCTTGGAATGCCCGACCTTGGCCAGCGGTGGATGGTCCGCTTCGCCGTCTATTCGTGCGGCGAAGTCGAACAGGTAGGCTTCGCGATTGAAGAACGAAGCGGATCGCCCCCCATCAGGCAGTCGAAGGGGCTAGTCCCCTCCGTCTGGCGACGGAAGCTACGGAAGAGTTGTCTGGCGCGCAGCAAAATGGGCTTGTGCGCCCACACCATGAGATTGAAAGACCACCTGAAAAAGGCACGGTTGGAACTTAGTTCCAGCCATCCTTCTTGCGACCACGCTTGCGCTTCTCGGCGGTGGTCAGAGTGTCTTTCATGCTGCTGATTCGATGCTTGATAGCCAGCCGGGTGACGAGAGCCACCTTGCGAACTCCCATCTTGCGCATCGCATTGGTGCGATGCGTATCGGCAGTCGGCGTGGAGACACCAAGAATCTTCGCAGCCTCCTCGGTGGAGCAGCCAAGACTGATGAGGCGGACAACTTCACGTTCACGATTTGTAAGATCTATAGCCATACAGAGTGGTGTACTTTCTTGATAAGAAATCTGCAAGCGATAGATCACTACATTGGCATAGAACCGCAGGTGATATCATGCTTTCGGCGGAAAGACGCAGCATCTCAACTTGTACAATCCGCACTGTTGAGAAGGCGCGACTTGAAACGTGCGGCAAGCGCTAATTGTGTGTTTCCTAACGATCAACCACGCGACCAATTTGCCAACTCTCTAGGCCGCATGCGGATAGCTGCGACTGGATACTCTCGGCGTAGTAAGGGCTGGCGATCATCACCAAACCTATGCCCATGTTGAACACGCGAGCCATTTCGTCATCGTCAACTTCCCCGAGTTGCTGCAGCCAAGTGAATACTGGGGGAACGGTCCAACTGTCAGGGTCGATCTCAACCCCTAATCCTGGCGGCAAAATGCGACTTGTGTTCTCGACTAAGCCACCGCCGGTGATGTGAGCAATGCCATGCACCACCTGCTTTACACGATAGTGCCCCAATACATTGCGCACCGCCGAGGTATAGATTCGCGTGGGAGTGAGCAAGACGTCGGCGACGGTAGCGTCGCATGGTTCCACATGATCGTCCAATCGAAGTCCCGCCAGATCGAAGACGATTTTCCGCACCAGGCTGTAGCCGTTGGAGTGGATGCCGCTGGACTCGATGCCGATCAGTACGTCGTCGGCGGAGATCGCGCGGCCATCGAGCAGCTTGGCGCGATCGACCACACCTACGCAGAAACCCGCAAGGTCGTAGTCGCCGGGCGAGTATACATCGGGCATGATGGCCGTCTCGCCGCCCACCAGCGCCATGTCGCCATCCAGGCATCCCTGGCTGATGCCCTCGACCAGGGCCTCAACCAGCTCTGGATCGTCGTGGCTCATGGCCATGTAGTCGAGGAAGAACAACGGTTCGGCGCCCACGCACAACGCGTCGTTCACGCACATCGCCACCAGGTCGATGCCCACCGTGTTGTGGCGGCCCGCCATTTGGGCGACCTTGACCTTGGTGCCCACACCATCGGTACACGAAACAAGGACGGGATCCTGGTAGTTGCGCCGGAACAGATGGCCAGGAAAGTCGAGCGAGAACAGGCCCGCGAATCCTCCCTCGGCCGGCAGCACCCGCGGCGAGTGCGTCCGCTTCAACAGCCGCGGCAACCGAGCCATGCTCTGCGCATAGACCTCCAGATCAACGCCCGAATCCTTGTAAGTTGCCTTGGCCATATATCGTCCGCGAAAAAATGCATGAGAACCGCTGATTTTAGAAGTCGCAGCGACAAGGTGTCAACGCGGCGGCAACGTGGCCCACGCCGGCCTGGCCGCCGAGTTGGCAGCGCCGCTATGAGCGGAAAGTGGTAGCCCCTGTAACGAATGTGCCGGTCGCCTAAGGTGCGACTGACCGCCGGCCCGGGGCGTTGTAGCCGCTGGTCGACGGAGCCCGCGTGGTCAGGAACGCCGCCGCGCACTAGCGTAGATCGCCACGACTGCTACAATTGTCGCGTTTTCCACCTGTCCGCGGTGGGAAAAGGTGGTCGAATTGGATAGTCCGGCGCCGGGAACCATTCTGGCGAGGGAAGCTGTGCGGTACGATAAGTAGGGTAGTAAAGTGGTGCTCGGCTAGTGACCGAGGAGACCTAAGCCATGACGCGGTCCGATGGGATCGACGTCGGCAGTCCTCTCCCGTTCGCAACTTAGGCACCCCACCCATGCAACTACAGGCGCCCTCGCTGCTCGCCCATTCGGCGAGCGTGGTAATGCCCTCGATCCAACCCGCCCCTCCCGCACTGCAATTCAACTACCCGTTGCCTTACGGCGCCATTCTGCACGATCACGGTGTGCAGTTTGCCGTATATAGTCGGTCGGCTACCGCTATGCGCGTGCTGCTGTACGACAAGGTCAGCGACCGCGAACCGACGAAGGTAATCAAGCTCGACCCGGTGACCGATCGCTGGGGAGACATCTGGAGCGTATTCGTCCCCGACTTGCAGGCCGGGACGCTGTATCATTTTCAGGCGGATGGACCCTACGAACCGGGCAAGGGCTTGCGGTTCAACAGCAAGGCCCGCCTGATCGATCCTTTCGCCCGCGCGCTGGCCGGCTCGTTTCAGCGTTCCACCGACGGACTCGTCCGTCCACCAAAGTGCGTGGTGGTGGACGATCAGTTCGATTGGCAAGGCGATCGGCATCTCCGCCGTCCGCTGGCCGAGTCGATCATCTACGAGATGCACGTCCGCGGCCTCACGCGCAGCAGTACCAGCAACACCGAGCACCCGGGCACGTACCTGGGGGTGATCGAGAAGATTCCGTACCTCAAGTCGCTCGGCGTGACGGCCGTGGAATTGATGCCGGTGCACGAGTTCCCGCTCTGCGAGAGCGATGGCTCGAAGCCCCGCCGCAGCAACTACTGGGGCTACGACCCCATGGCGTTCTTCGCACCGCACCGCGGCTATCAATCCGGCAAGAAGCCCGGCGGCCAGGTCGACGAGTTCAAGACGATGGTCCGCGAACTGCACGCGGCCGGCATCGAAGTGATCCTCGATGTGGTGTTCAATCACACCTCGGAAGGAAACGAGCACGGCCCGACGTTCAGCTTCAAGGGGCTGCAGAACAACGTCTACTACATGACCACCGAGGATGGAGGCTACAAGAACTACTCCGGCTGCGGCAACACGGTGAACGGCAACCACCCGATTGTCCGCGAGATGATCTTCCACTGTTTGCGACACTGGGTCTACAACTATCACATCGACGGTTTCCGCTTCGACTTGGCGAGCATTCTCAGCCGCAACCGCAAGGGTGAACTGGTACCGAATCCGCCGATGGTGGAGATCATTGCCGAAGATCCGATGCTCTCCGACACGAAGATCATCGCCGAAGCGTGGGATGCCGCTGGCGCGTTTCAGGTCGGTACGTTCGCCAACCTGCGTTGGGCCGAGTGGAATGGTCACTATCGCGACGATGTCCGCCGATACTGGCGTGGCGACTTCGGTGTCACCGGCGCCATGGCCACGCGCCTGGCCGGCTCCAGCGATCTGTATCAACCGAGCGGTCGCAGCCCGTACCACAGTATCAACTTCATCACGTCGCATGACGGCTATTCGCTGAACGACCTGGTGAGCTACGAGCGGAAGCACAACCTCGACAACGGCGAGGACAATCGCGACGGCGACAATAATAACTATTCGGCCAATTATGGCATCGAGGGTCCCACGCGCCGCGCTGCCATCGTCACGCTACGGCAACGCCAAGCGAAGAACATGATCGCTTCGCTCTTGTTGAGCCAAGGTGTGCCGATGATCCTCTCGGGTGACGAAGTGCTGCGAACCCAGCGCGGCAACAACAACGCCTACTGCCAGGACAACGCGACAAGTTGGTTCGACTGGCGACTGGTGGAGCGGAACCAGGAGATGTTCCGCTTTGCCCAAGAGGTGATTGCCTTCCGGCGTCAGCAACCAGTGTTGCGCCGACAGAAGTTCCTCACTGGCACCGCCAGCCGGCCGGGCGAACTGCCGGACGTCAGCTGGTATGGCGTCGAAGGGGAGTCGATCGACTGGGAAGGCACCTACCACAGTCTGACTTGCCTGCTAGGCACGTGCTGGCTCACCGACCCGGCCGCCCGCCCGGTGCTGATCATGATGCACTCCGGCGGCGAGTCGCAGAGCTTCGCCATCCCCGAGCCCGCCAGAAAGCTACGCTGGCGGCTGCTCATCGACACGGCTGCCCCGGCTCCGAAGGACTTCTACTCCAAGCACAATGGCCCCTTCGCGGTGTCGAACAAGCCCGTTTTGCTGGAGCATCACTCGTTGCGATGCTATGTGGCGGAGTAGTCCGTTGTCAGCGGTCCATCGACGGTGGTAAATTGAGTCCTCTGTCGACTGATAACTGACAAATCGGGCAACAAACACATGACCAAAATCGCAATCATTGGCATCGGCGACGATGGTTTGCAAGCCGTGTCGCCAGCCGTTGGCGAGCGGATCGAACAGGCGCAAGTGCTCCTCGGCTCCGAGCGGGCGTTGGACCTGCTGCCCGATTCGGTGGCCGGCAAGCGCGTGCAGATCGGTAGCGACCTAGCCGAACTGGCCGACCAAGTCCGCAACATCGGCGATCAAAGTGCCGTAGTGCTGGTGCTGGGCGACCCGATGTTCTACGGACTCGCCCGCTACATCACCGACGAGTTCGGCAAGGATCGATTCGAAGTAATACCGCATGTGAGTAGCATGCAACTGGCGTTCGCGCGAGTGATGGAAAGTTGGGACGAGGCGTACCTGACCAACCTGGCGAACCACTCTTTGGGTTCGGTGATTGAGAAGGTTCGCATCGCGGAGCGAGTCGGTCTGTTTACGACCGACACAGTGGGGCCCGACCAAGTGGCTCAAGCACTGCTCGACAAACAGATCGACTACTTCGACGCTTACGTCTGCGAGAACTTGGGTGCGCGCAACGAGCGCGTCACACGGGGCTCGCTAGCGGATATCGCCGGGCAGTCGTTCGAGCCACTCAACGTGATGATCCTGGTCCGTCAGCGACAGTTGCCCGACCGCCCGCGCGAAGCGGTCGGCCGCCGGCTCTTTGGCAATCCCGATGAGGTGTTCTTCCAGTCACGCCCCAAGTATGGATTGCTCACTTCGGCCGAAGTGCGATCGATGGCGCTGGCGCAGATGGACATCTGGCGAGACAGCATCGTCTGGGATGTCGGCGCGGGAACCGGTTCGGTGAGTGTCGAAGCGGCCCAACTCGCCACCGATGGCGCCGTGTACGCCATCGAGATGGACCCCGAAGATCACCAACTGATCAAAGCCAACGCCCAACGCTTCAACGTGGAGAACGTGATTCCGATTCAAGGCAAGGCCCCCGAAGCCTGGGAAGCTCTGCCCGACCCCGACTGCGTGTTCGTCGCCGGCGGCGGGCGCGAAGTCTGCCGCATCGCCGAAGCCGCCTACCCCCGCCTGCGAGACGGAGGCCGAATGGTGATCAACCTGGCGAGCATCGACAACCTGACCGAACTTCGCCAGGCCCTGCGGGCTCATACTGATAACGTACAAGTGTGGATGCTCAACATCTCCCGTGGCACCGACCAACTCGACCGGTTGACGTTCGACGCACTAAAACCCTCCTTCCTGGTCGCCACGACCAAGTAACCCTTCCAGTGAATCTTCAACCCATCAACACGGCCGAGTGGCGGAATTGGCAGACGCTCTGGACTTAAAATCCAGTGTGGGGTAACCCACGTGCGGGTTCGAGTCCCGCCTCGGCTATTGTTTTTCAAGGGTTTTCTTGCTCCTGTCCCTCTGCCCGATTAGTCGGTTTATGGCGGGTGTCCACCAAAAAGTCCACCGATTGTGATTCGGCCGCTCGCCAGAGCTCGTCTGCCGTCGATTCGGCGTTCTGCCCCACGTAGAATTCCATTGTGGTCTGGATGGAGGCGTGTCGCATTAGCTCCTGCAGTACCGGCGGCATGACGCGCCGCGACCACCGGAACCCAAACCCCCTCCGCAGGTCGTGAGCGCTGGCGAACTTCCGAACCACCACGTCAACCTGGTTACCCTCTTCGTCTTTCTCCCACTTCGTACGCTCGTCGACCACCACACCGGCCTTCTTGCCGATCCGAGTTACCACAGGCCCCACAGCGTGCCGAGAGCGGCTGTAGGGCTCGCCTGAATCGTCCAGCGGCCGGAATACCCAGCCGCGTCGCTCGGGTTCTGGGACCGTTTCGAGATGCCTGGCAAACTCAGGAGTGATTGGTAGTAATTGATCGGTGCCCTTCTTCTGTGCCGCGCCTGGGATCCGCAGCAACGGTCTACGTCCGGCGAAGTCGACCACGATGGCACCCGGGCGATCGTCCCAACTCAGCTTCAGAGACTCGCCCAGTCGCAACCCACTCTCCCACAAGCCGCGCAAGTAGAACCTCCACGATGCCGTCCCCTTCGCGCCGATGACCTTCTTGGCCGCTTGCTCCATGCGCTCGAATTCCTCGGCCGTGACCGGGCGGCCTTTCATTCGCTTCTGACCACGAACTGACTTTGGCATCTTGAAGCTGGGAATCTTCGTCAACAGTCCCTCACCATGTGCCCACCTCGCTGCTCGCTTCAAGCCCCGAAGTACGCTTGCGATGGAAGCCTCGGAGAGTCCTTCGGCGCGGAGCTTTGTTACCAGAGAGGTGATGCGCGGGGTCGTGAGGTCTCCCAGCTTCTTTGGATGGAATCGATCGGAGAACTTCTCCAGGGCCAGAAGATATCCATACGAGGTAGCAGCGGCGAGGTCACCAAGGGCGTTCTCGGTGTAGTGCGAGATGAACCTCTCCCAGGACATTCGCGAGGATCGTTCGTAGCGGCCTTCCTGCAAGTCAGCTTCCCACTTCGCAGCTGCCTTTAGTGCATTGTTGTAGTCGCTGCACTTGGTAGATTTCGATTCTTCGGAGCCATCGAGAGGGTTCGTGTACTTCATGTACCAGTACTTGCGTCCCTTGTCGATCACGTAGACTTTGATTTCGCTATTCATTGCTCTCACCTTCGGCCGCGGTAACTTGCTGAGGCTGGGCTGTGGGTGCGGGAGCCGGGGCAAGCCAGCCTCGAACCTGAATCGTTGCGAGAGTGGTAAGCATAGAGACCACGACAATCCATGCTAAGTCGGCAATTCGCTGCTTTAGTTTTGCCCCAGCACTTTGCGACCTTAATTCCGCCAGCAGCTTGTGCCCCTCCGTAGTCAGCGCCATGGCGTCTATCCTGCGATGCCCTTCCTCCGGTAGGTCCGTCCATTGAATCTCAACGTACCCTTCCCGTTCGAGACGGATCATCCAGGCGCGAAGTGAATCGAAATCATCCTCATCAACTTTGTCTCCACTCAGACGAATTCCCATGTAGGAGTAGCCATTGGCAAACTCTAACATGCTCTGGACGGAATCGAAGGGATACACCATCGAGTAGAAAATTGACCGGCGCGAAGCTGTTCTTCGCATTTCTCACCTCGTTTCAATAGGAGTGTTAGTACACTTTGGCAGGTGCCGTTTCTGTATTCGCTGGGGGCCTAAGCATCTTGCAGTCTAACCTATCGCTCGATCGCCGCATGGGCCGCCCTCTGCTTCGACCAATCGTTTAGTTGCTCCAAGTTGAAGAACACATGATGGCCATCTCTGAAGTGGGGCACCGCTGGCTGACGATTGACCCAGTTGTCGAGGATCCACCGCCGTTCAATGTCAAGCTGCTTTGCAAGTTGTTCGATGTGAATGATGGGGAGTGGAGAATTGGCACCGCCAAAGTTGGCTAGATTCTCAACCAACCCCCTCACGCCTTCCAGCTCCCGGGTTAGAGAGTCTAGTTGTTGGCCTGTCGTAACTCTCTTGCGTTTCTTTGCCATTGTGCTGTTTCCCGGTCGTGAGAGAAAAACCGCCGGCCGCGAATGCCACGGCCGGCGGGTGGTGATGGTTACAGTTGACTGAGCACCGGGAACGAATACCGCTCCCGCCCCTTTTCCTTTCGCCGGCGGAACACCGCGCAGGCCGCGGCGATTTCCTCCGGCGTGGGATCGCGCCTTCGGTACTCTTTGTGGCATTCCGATTGCTGGTGGACGTGCTGGCCAAGCTTGACTGTTCGGACGGCAGCGCCTGAAACGCCTACCATCGCCCCAATCTCTTTAGGGGTGCCGGCTTGTTCCTCCAGCAACTTCTCAATTCGACGGACGGTTTCGATGCTCATGCGAGCTGGCATGCTGCACCCCCTTCCATCGCGACCGGCAAGGAGCCTTTCAGATATAGTTGCCGAGACAATTCAACTTGCTGGACGACTCGGTAGCCGAGATGCAGTACGTCGAGACACATCTTTAGGTCCGCCGGCCTACCATGTGCGATGCTACTCGCGAGAGCGTAGAACCGAGCTATCTGACTACAGCACGTTTTGCCAATTCGTTTGTGCGTCAACAGAATTTTGGCCATGTCCTCGACCGTGTGACGACGCTTGAAGTCGGTCCAATTCTTTGTGATCATCGCGTACCGCCGGACCTGTGATTCAACTGACACGCGAGCCAGCATCACGGCTGCAACGTAGTATCCGGCGTTGGCCAGGAACTCTGCTTGCTCCAGCGGGTCGGGCGATACTACGTCGCGGTGATAGAGTGGCCGAAAGCGTGGGTGGCCAGTCAACAGCCAAACGAAGCGGAGACGGAATCGCTGAATGAGAATTGCCATAGTTGGCATCCTTCCTGCCCCCTCAGAGTGCCGGGTGAAGTTGGCAAGGCGAGGGGGCAAAGAAAGCGCCGACGCGCACAGGCTTTGCTAGGCGGATTAGGAGCCGCCCGGGGCCCTTACGGGTACCCCAAACCTGCGCGCGCCGGCGCTCTGATTTCCTAATAGAATTTAGCATTCCTAATTCCTCTGTTGCCCTGGCTGGGTTCTGCAGCCGAGGCGGGGTTTAGCACCAATCATTATACCCTCGCCGGGTGGTGTTCAAAAGTAGCGCTAAACACCGAGTAAAAACTGTCTTTGGCTCTAAACCGGGCGTAGCGATGGTGCCTTGCAATTCCGCCGGCTACACTGAGGTCATGGAACGTGGACTACATCCAATGCTTCGAATTCCGGCGGCTAAAGTCGCCTTCCGTTGGTCTTCGCTCAAGAGCTTGGGCCTAGGTGCGTGGGCCAGGCTGGCTTTTGTCTGGATCATTCTGGTGCCAATCGCGGCCAAGTTCCTTTCGGCAATCAAGAGCCCGGTCGAGGTGGATTTCGGTGGCGACGCCATACTGCTGAACTTCGAGTTACCCTTCTCCTGGAAGATGTTCTACTTCGGCGCCATCGCCTTCACGGTTGGGCGGTGGATGTTTCAATACAGGTGTCCTCCCCTGATTCGCGACTACGACACGTTCGATGACTATCGTCGAATAGGACGTGGTGAAGAGCACTTGCGTGATGAGTTCTTCCGGCTCGCAGTGTACGATTCGGATGTCGTGGCGGGGAGCTTCTATCACGACCGGAACAAGCAGTTAATCAACTTTCTCTCGAGATATGTGCGAGGCGAACTAGTCGGCCGTTATGGATCGATGATTCAATGGCAGTTTCCTCCAGGAACGCTGTTTGTTCCGATCCCCAAAGACTCAGCGACCGGAGATGATGATTTCGTGCCGATTGTCGCCAGCACTGCGACCATTCCGCCGGATACCAAGGCGGGTCTGTTGACGATCAAGATTGATCTCGGTAAGGCATCGGATGTTGCATGTCTTCGGCTCCATGAGGAAGCGATAGCACCGGCGTTTTGGTTTGCTCGCGAAGTGCACGACTCACGTCGCGAAGGATCACGTCTCTTCTGCACCGTTTGCTACCTGGTCGGCTTTATCTTGTTTGGCTGGGTCTCGATTGAAGCTTTCATTTCAGTAATTCGAATGGTCTAATCCGGCCGCCCACGCCACTTGCCGCGATGGTCGATTATCATTGGCCCCTGGTGGAACTTGACGTGTCTCGATTTTGCCGTGTGGCAGCCAACTGAGCTTCGAGAAGTTCAATCATGCGATCGAACTGTTCCTCCCGCGCACGGATACGATCCTTCGACATGAGTAACCCGGCATCCCGCTCCGTTGTTTCCCGGAGGTACTCCAGCACCTCCAACTGGGTCTCCGCAGCCAACTTGCCGGACCTCGCAGCTTCGACGAGCAATAGCCGCTCGTCGCCAGCCCACTGGTACCAACTCGATTTCAATTCCTGGAACCATGCGCCAGCTCGATTCCCCTCTTTCAGATAAGCCGCCACGATCTGATCGGTGGCAGCTTTGGAGAGGTTTGTTCTTTGGGACAAAGTTTCCTGCTCGACAACGTCACGCATGCCTGCTGAGGCTTTGGCGGTTTTACCCGACCGGACAACCTGGTCTGTATCGGGAAGTCCGAGCGCGGTCCGAGCTACACCACGCGAGGCGGCCGACTGGACTTCCGAGAGCAGTTGCTCCAGTTGAGCGCTGTTGGCAATCAGGGTTCGCAGACCTTCGACCGCCTCTGCGCGATTCCCCACCAGTCCCACAATTCCGGCCCGGTCGAGATCTCGGCCCTTTAGCTCCTTGATGATCTCGATACCGCTTTTGCCCTTGAACTCGTCGCCTGTCCTTTCCTCGATGCCTTTCAGCAGGGCCGCCAGTTGAGTACCGCCCTGGGCGGCGGTGCCCGTCTTCTTGCCGAGGATGGCGGTTGCGCTGAGAAGAAACTCATCACTAATGCCGAGTGCAGCTGCAGAGCCGCCGGACTGGGCCGAGGCTTGGACGATTTCGTTCGCCAGGGCAGGGGCAATGCTCGATGCCGCCAGGGCTTTCGAGATCATTTCCTCGAAGCTGCCCACCTCGCCCTTGCCGAGGGCCGTTGTCATGGCGCTGTAGGCCGTCGACGCACCGCCCACTTCAGACATGACCCCGGACGCCCGGAGCTTCTTGGCAAAGTCACGGTCTCGGCGTTCGAGTTCAGCCGACACAAGGCTGAACAGTTGTCCGGCCGCCTCTTCCGTCGACTCGGCGGCGCCCGCTGCTCGAAACTCCCTCGCTTCCTGTAACAGGTCGGCGTAAGCCTGCTTCGGGTCCTGTGCTGTGGCGGCTAGCTGAGCCAGCTCGCCAAGCCCCGCGGTCGAAGCTCGAGCTCGCTGGGCGGCGGCTTCCTCCTGCGCCTGCAGGTCCGACATTGCTGACGTGACCGCGTTGATCGCTGCCTGAACGCTGAGATACCCAGTCGCCATCGATCGCAAGCCGCCGAGCATATCAGCGCCAAACGCTTTACGACCCGATTCGCCCGCGCGGTCCAGTTGCTTACGGTACCGCAGTGCCGCTTTTTCCGCTTCGTCCATTGACAGCTTGCCCGCTTTCACCAGCCGGGCGAGCTCTGACATTTTCTGGTTGTAGCGTTCCTGCGCAGTTAGATTGGCTTGGACGATGCGACCTGCGGCGCGCTCGAGTTGTTTTGCGCCCTTGGTCGTTTTCTCGTAGTTCTCGTTGATGCCCTCGATCGACTCCGCCAAGTCATCATGAGCGGCGATCGCGGAGGCGAAGTCGGTATCAAATCTTACGGATGACACGGTCAAGTTCCCCCTACAGTTGATTACGCGATTTCACCACCACGGGCGACGTGGCCGACGTCGGGGGTGTCGGCCAGCCGCCCGGGCACCCCAATATCAGCTTGGCAGAAAATCGAAGTAGTCGCCGTCCACCGCCGCTTCGAGAGAAACGCCGCGGCGAATCGTTCCCGTTGCGGACAGCTTTCCCTCATCCGCTTGGTAGACAATTGCCCCCTCGCCGATCACGCCATCGGCGACGGCGCGGAGCGGGGTTCCCATGGCCACCGGCCACACGTGTCGCTTATCGCCGACCTTGTGAACATCGCGAGTGAGGAAACCGAGCGAATCGACACTGTCGTCGGCTGAGTACTCCAGCTCGCCGCTACCATCCAAATGGCAAAGTCGGTGTGCTTCCAGCAGATCGCTACAAGGCCATGGCCCAAAGGCCGGTAAGTCGGCGCGTTGTCGGGTCGACATGATGAATCCTTTCAGTGTTTGAAGAACGATGTTCGTGCGGATCCAGCACCGCCACGCGTGGCGAGCGGACCAGGTGGCGACGCCTACGAGGTAAACGGCGGTGTCGTCTTTCGGCGCAGATTGAGTTCCGTTTGCTCTGCCAGATACCGCTCGTGAAGTTCAGGCTTTTCACTGGTTACCTCGCGAGTGGCCTCCGCGAGGCTCATGCCCGAGGCTTGTTTGGCGTCGACGGCTTGCTTCCATTCTTGAATGGCTGTCATCTTCCGGTTCTCCGGGTTAGAATTGTTAAAGAATCTTGGCCGGAAGCTCTCGCCGGCGCTTTCAATCAATCAGACCTTTTGGTCGTGCGTGCGAAAAAAGGCCCGGGTCAGGGGCCACAGGCCCGTGCAGGGGGGCCCTCGGAAGGACCCGAGCTCATTGCTCCGCCGTCGACGGCTGCCATTCGACGGTTGTGACGCAAGGAGACGAACCGTGGAGCGGCGATTGGCTCGGGCCCTGGGCCGAGGGTGTGTTACTCGCCTCCTTCTTGTGGGGGCGATGTGGTGGCTTGGGTGTCGTCGGAGAGGAAACCCGCCTCTACGAACTCTTCGACAATCGCGCGAGCCTTGCTCAGGTTCTCATGCATATCTTGGAGGCATTGCTCCACACGGTCCTCCACCACCACCGACCTGTCTCTCAGGTAGTCTATGCAATCGTCCAGATTTAGCTCACCTTTGACATTGAGAAGCGGGGGCATTTCGTCGTCGCGGAGCTGCTGTTCCTTCACCGCCGAAACCAAGTTGATGTCCGTTGTTAAGACTGGTGCACCGCCTTGGTACCGAGCACTATGTAACCCTTTCACTCGCTCTCGCTCTGATATCGCTGCTTCAATCAGCGACGGCAACCACCCCTTCTCAGCCTGCATCTCTCCTAACTCTTTTCCACATTCGATCTGTGCCCAGTTCTCCTCGTGTAACACTTCCTCTGCCAGGTGCGGTGGCAGATGGTCGCGAAGCTCTCGGCGAGCTGCCTTCATGTCGACAAGTCTTTGTTCTGCTGTGGTTTGTTCTTCCTCCATCGCGAGCGATTTTTTTTCGAGACGCTTGATTTCCTTGCGCAGCGAGGGGAGTTCTTCTCGATTGCGATCCGATATCTCTTTCAGTCTTCCCTCCAGCGATTCGACGTCTGCCTTAGTGCCGGACCTCGCTCGTATCCGCTCCTCCATTTGGATGCGTGCTACCTGACGGGCAAAGGATCTTTGGTCGAGCTCAAAACCCGCTAGTCGCAGTAGCAGTTTTTCGTCTCCAGTGAGGTGAGGAAGATTCACGTAGTCTTCACTCGCTTTGTTCAGCGTGAAGGTTGCCGCATAAAACCGAAGTAGCTTCTCCGCTTCGATCGCCAGTTCCTTGGATTTGCCAGACACGCTGGTGAGTACTTCTTTTGCTCTTGGGCTCAACATGATTTGCGTTCCTTCGTTCTTGGGTTTTTCGAGTCTCGCCACGGGCGTCGATGCCGGCGGTGGGTTGCTATCTTCGCCTTCCTGCTCGCTGCTGGAATTCAAACCACTCTTCGAACGTCTGTTTTCCCAGCGCCAACTTCGCAGAGTGGTACAACGATCCGTGGTTGAACATCACCTCCCGCAAGGCGTTCTGCAGGGGACGATTCGATTCTTTCACCAGTTTGGTGACCTGCTGAAGTGCTGCCTTACCTCGGAGATGCGAATAGTCTTGGGTCACTTGTCGGTCATGCATGGCTTTGCTTCGAGCAACAACATCTGCCACCAGCGCTTCCCAACGCATTACCCCATCGATCAGGCCCATGGCGGCAGCTTCCAGTGACACCCACACCGATCCTGTTGCCCATTCGTCCTTCACCTTACGCACTGAGACTTTTCTGCCTCGCGCGACATCGGACAAGAAGTTTGCGGTGATCGAGCGTACAAAGCGTTCCAGTTCTGCGAGTTGCCCATCGGTGATCTTCACGCCGGGCGCGCCAGTGCTTTTGTGTTCGCCAGTTGCGATTGCCCAGACTTTCACGCCGAGTCTTCGATAGAGTTCTTCAGTGTCGGCTACCAGCAAAATGGTTCCAATGCTGCCAATCACCGCGTGCCGTGATGCGACGATCCTCGATGTTTGGCTTGCGACCTTGTACGCCCCGCTGGTGCACTGCGCGGCGACAAACGTGGTGATTGGCACCTGGCTATTCACTTCGGCCGCGACCTCTGCCAACCGCCCACTATCAACAGACGAACCGCCAAGGCAATCGCAAAACAGGATGATCTCGGCAACGTTCGCTGCGGCCGCTTCTCGCAATTTGCGGCTCACCTCGAAGGACACGGCCGCGTCGATGTAGCTGGCCGTCAGCGGCACTATTGCTATGCCCTGTCGCCGAGGAACTTCTTCCGGCTGCCTTCGCTGGTAAGGGGCTTGCTGGAGCACGTCGCCGGCCAGCATCGGCATCAGGTAGCATTGGTCGATGGTGATCAATTCTCGACTCCCTGGATCATTGCATTCAGAATTGTCTCCGGGTTGCTGGTCAGGGCCTGAACCAGCCCGCGCCGTTCAAGCTGCTCGCCGAGCTCGGCCCTATGGCGTAGCTGATCCACCCATCGCCACATTAGCCCACGCCGGCCGCCTCGGATCGCTGAGCGAAGCCAGGCGGTTTCTCTGTGCGCTGCGACCCATGCCTCCGATGTGTTTATCGACGGCGTGAAAGCGAGGTGCCCGATTCGCGCCGTGGCCGTCGCGGTTCGAGTGTCGCAGAGACGGGCCAGCAGTACAGCCAAGCCGCCAGCGTTTCGGATATGGGCGAACGTAATCAGCCGCCGCCGCGCTGCCTCCAGTGTTTCCAACGCGTCACACGCGCCCGCGGCTTGTTGGGCCATCGAGTCGATCGTCAGGGACAGCGCGTAGACCTGGTACACGCGAGCGGTTACTTCAACGGCGGCCTTCAGCTGCTTCCAGTGCCGTTCGAATAGGCTGCCTTCGACGTCGACGTACAGCGTGTGGCCGCGAACCTCGGCCGTCATCCGCGCCGCGGAATCGGCGGTGAAGGCGAACGGATCGCCGGCTACAAGTTCGAAGTGTTCGGTGGTCATTGCCCGATGGTCTCCAATACGCCCATCAGCGCCGCTTCCGCCACGCCGCGAATGGGTTCTCCTGGTGGCCAAGTTGCAATTAGCGAAGCGGCAACGTTGGGCAAGTGAGCTCTCAGTAGTCCCTCCGCTTCAGCTCGATCGAGTTCGCGAGCCCGATGGGAAAGCCCCTTGGCGAATGGTCCTCGCGACAAGTTCGATGGCGATGTTGGGGGATACAATCTTGGCATCAGGCTCGGCTCCCATTGGTCACGTGGCCGTTTGTTCTTCGCTCTCGATACAGTCTTGCCGCCAACAGGTTGACTCTCGCAGGTGGCAAGCCTGCAGGGGCTGTTTCCGAAGCTTCACGGTGGCACGATCGCCACACGTCGGGCGGAAAACGGTGCGACTCTCCAAGGATCGCAGCAAGCTCAGAGTCACTATCGAGTTCGCGAATCAGGGACCGGCATTCGCTGCTCATGGCACCCTGAGGTCCTGCGATGTAGCCTGGTCGAAACTCTTGCCAGCCTTCCTCAACCGACACACCGCGACGAGCGTTGCAAACCCGAAAGTAGAGTTTCGCCCCTGGGTCATCCCACCCGTTTCGGTATCGAGTCCAAAATTCAATCAGGTCCAGCACGTGATCCGCGGTCACTCCGCCCGCGCGGGCTTGGTCGATAGCTGTCGCCACCTTGGCAACGCCCGCTCGAATCAGCCTGGTTTCGATTTCCTCGCGCTCGCCCTCCCCCCAATCCCCCGGAGGGGGAAGTTGGTTGTTAGTTGATTGGTTATTAGTTGAAAGGGCTCGGTCCTGGCTCGAATCTGGCTCGGTTGCGGCTCGATCCCGGCTCGAATCCGGCCCGGTTCTGGCTCGCCTCCTACGTGACGGCGGGCGGTAAGTCCCCCAATTGCAGATACTTATGATCTTTTCAACCCGGCTCGGTCGTGGCTCGATTAAGGCTCGATTTTGCAGCCGTGCCGTCCCGCGCTCGCACCATGAAGCGGCTCGGTTTGTGAGCTTCGCAAGACGCCTCTTGCCGGCGTACAATTCGCCAGGTTTCAGCACCTCACCGTTGCGCCCCGGGCGCTCCTGATAGGCCGCCAAATCGACCAGCAGGACCATCAGACCATACAGCTCGAAGTCATCACGCAGTTGGTCCAGGACGGCTCTTGGCATGGTGATAAATCCTTTCGCCATCGTTGCCTAACCCTTGTGGGTGTGTCGCCAGAACGAGATCACTGACAGATTGGCTGAGGCAATTCGGCGAGTCGATCGAGATACTCGATACCGTCAGCACCGTGCACGTAGTCGCGGCGCCCAACTCTCCGCCGCTTTAGTTCCACCCCACGCTTGGCCGCAGCGGCAATCAGCTTGTCGCCTATGCCGGCAGCCACCTTGAAACCGGTGAGCGTGTAACGAAAGCTCGGATCAATACCAAGTACATCAGATGGCTTGCGACTCATTCCATGTTTCTCCTGTTATGGGGGACACCAAACTAGCGATGATCGGGTCGCCAAAGGTTCCCGTTAATGTCGGCCTGGGAGTCCTCTTTTCTTACAGGTATTCCAAAAAAAAAGACGCAGAGCGCTTCGCTCCGATGGCTCTCGGAAGGAAGCGCCCTGCGTCAATTCGCTACGCCGGGGCGGCCGGCAAGTTTGGTTGTGATATGCTGCAAGCCTGGCTGGCAATTGCGCATCGATGGCGCGCGTAGTTTGCCATACCCTAGCTGACCACGCAAGGCAGGTTAGTGCATGGCAGGTATTTGGCAGGATCCTAACGCCGTTCCATGCCCCTGCGAAGTGTCCACAAAAAAGTCCACCAGAACGTGACGTGCGCTATCGCTATGGGCACTGCTGCGCCGTGTATTCATCGGGCTTGAGTGCGATGGAAGGTACGTGGACTGTGCTTTGGTTCACTTAAAATCCAGTGTGGGGTAACCCACGTGCGGGTTCGAGTCCCGCCTCGGCTACTATTCTTGAAGGGTTTCCGGACGTCGTTCCTAGCGTCACCAAGGCGCATCCGGCAGGTACCCGAGTCAGGCGCCGCGCCGCTATAATCAGTCTTCGTCGCGAGACTGCTGGCCGCGCCACCTTGTTGTCGGCTCGCAGTCGATCGCTTCGCTTGCTGCACACGCACCTCTAACACAAGTTGTTGACTCTCCATGGTTTATGCTCTCCGAACTGTTGCTGTAATTCTCTTAGCCCTGTTGCTCTGCCCAACTAACTCGGCGCAGGCGGACGAGTTCGACGTTGTGGTCTACGGCGGCACTTCGGCAGGGGTGACGGCGGCGGTTCAGGCGGCGCGGATGGGTAAGACGGTCGCGCTGGTCTGCCCGGAGAATCACCTGGGAGGGCTTTCTTCGAGCGGGCTTGGTTTTACCGACACGGGTAAGAAGCAAGTGATCGGCGGCCTGGCACGCGAGTTCTACCATCGACTCTGGAAGCACTATCAGCAGCCCGACTCTTGGAACTGGGAGGCCAGGGAGAACTACGGCAACCGTGGTCAAGGAACCGAAGCGCTCGACTCCGTGAATCGCACGATGTGGATATTCGAGCCCCATGCCGCCGAAGCTGCGTTTGAACAAATGCTCGCCGAGCAGCCAGTTCATGTGTTTCGCGATCACTGGCTCGACCGCGAGTCGGGTGTGGAAATACAAGGCCCGCGGATTCACAGCATTCGCATGCTCAATGGCAAGCAGTTTGAAGGCAAGATGTTCATCGACGCCACTTACGAAGGCGACCTCATGGCTGCGGCCGGAGTTACTTACCACGTCGGGCGCGAGTCGAACGACACCTACGGCGAACAACACAACGGCACTCAGTACGGCGTGTTTCATCACAAGCACTACTTTGAGGTCAAAATCGATCCGTACAAGACGCCCGGCGATCCTTCCAGCGGGTTGCTGGCACGCATTGCCGACTCGGGACCAACGCCCAACGGCGAAGCCGATCGATTGATTCAGGCCTACTGCTATCGACTCTGCCTTACCAACCATCCGGAAAATCGTGTTTCCTTCTCCAAACCGGACGGATACGACCCGCAGCAGTACGAGTTGCTCGCGCGCTTGCTCCAGGCCATGCCCAACGTGAGCCTCATGACGTATAGTTTCGTTCCCAATCGCAAGACCGACACCAACAACAACGGCCCCTTTAGCACGGACAACATCGGATACAACTACGACTATCCGGAAGCCAGCTACGAACAGCGTAAGGCCATTCTGGACGAACACGAACAATACCAACGCGGGCTGCTCTATTTTCTCACAAACGATCCAAGAGTTCCGAATCATGTCCGCAAAAAAGTCTCCAGCTTTGGCCTCGCAGGCGACGAGTTTACTGACAACGACAACTGGCCCTACCAGATCTATGTTCGCGAAGCGCGGAGGATGATTGGCGAGTACGTCATGACCGAAAGCGATTGCCTCAGCAAGGTGCAAACTCCACAGTCCATCGGCATGGGCTCCTACACCATGGACTCTCACAATGTTCAGCGATACATCACCTCCAGCGGGGTCGTACAAAACGAGGGCGACATCGGGGTGCGCTTGCCGCGTCCTTATCAGGTTGCCTTCAAGAGCATCACTCCCAAAGCGGAAGAGTGCCAGAATTTGCTGGTGCCGGTCTGCGTTTCTTCGAGCCATATTGCCTTCGGTTCGATTCGTATGGAGCCGGTGTTCATGGTGCTGGGGCAAAGCGCCGCAACGGCGGCCGTGCTCTCTATTGATTCCGGTACGACGGTCCAAGAGGTGGACTTCCAAACCCTCAAGCAGCGCCTAGTTGCCGACGGGCAAGTCCTCGAATTGCCCCAATAACTCAACCGTTCCATCCGCCCGGCGGGTTTGTCCGTTTTGCCCCAAAACACGATCCACTGGCCCAAAACCGGGGGTTTTGTCCCAAACCACGATCCGCTGGCCCAAAACCCCAGGGGTTTTGGTCACCCCCCAAGTGGTGAAACCCCTTGTTTTCTAGGCAAAAACAATCACTCGGTGGGACAAAACTCTTCGCGTTGTTCCCCGCATGTTTTCGTTGGGGCAAAACTCCGATAGTGGCCCATCGCTCTGCGCGTTTTTCCGACGAGGCGTAGCTCGTCGGCTATTGGGTCCATCGCTTACTCACCCAAATCGATTGTCTGTACATATTGCCACCACCATTAAATCACACGATTGTAAGATTACAACCGCGATTCGCTGCACCCAGCTAGCGAGTTCTGGGTGAAATTCCGGAGGCAACTTGAGAAGCGAAAGCCAGCGATGTGCTACACTTTCGCGCGGCGGTGTTGCGCAATCCCAATCCGAGGTGACAGATGGTTCTCAGGCAAGTTGGAAGCTGGTTGCTCGCGACGGTAGTCTCTTGTGTGTTCGCAGCGACGCCTTGTGGGGCGGACCAGCCAATTGTGCTCGGTGCGCTCTACAACAGCACGGGACAACAAGCCGGGCTCGACGTGCCTTCGTCGAAAGGGGCTCGCTTGGCGGTCGACCAGGCCAATGCCAACGGTGGTGTGCTCGATCGCCCTATCGTGCTCTCGATCCAAGACGGCCAGAGCAAACCGGCCGTGGTCAAAGCCAAGACCGCCGAGTTGCTTGCGTCGTCCCCCGCGCCCGTTGCGTTGTTTGGGCTTTCCGATACCGACCTGGTACTGGCCGCCGCGCCCACAGCCGCGCGGGACAAGCGCGTGTTCCTAACTTCGGGCGCCACGTCGCCGCTGCTTCCTGCCGAAGTACCTGAGTGGTTGTTCCTCGCCTGCTTCGGCGACAACGTGCAAGCCGCCGCCGCGGCCGAATGGGCCTACAACGATCACAACGCCCGCACGGCGCTCGTGCTCTACGACTCGTCGCACGAGTACACGCGTTTGCTGCAGAAGTACTTTGGCGAGCGATTCACCCAACTGGGCGGCAAGGTCTCGGGCAAACGAAGCTTCATCTCCGCCACGCTCGAGCAGTCGCTGGAGAAGCTGCCGGAAGTCGAGATGGTCTTTCTGTCCGCCGAAGTCCCCGCCGACATTCAGAAAGCCGTGCGTGCGATTCGCGCTGCGGGACTCGATTGCCCTATCGTCGGCGGCGACTCGTTCGACTCCGCCGGCTTGTGGGAGAAGGATGCGGTGGTGAACGACATCTACTACACCACGCACGCCTACCTGGGTAATGACAATAAGAACGAACGAGTCGTCGAGTTTCGTAAGGCCTTCGCCCAGGCGTACCCCGACACCGAGCCCGACGCCTTTGCCGCACTGGGCTACGACACAGCACGACTATTGCTCTTGGCCATCCAAGAGTCGAAGACCGCCGCCCCCGATGACATCCGCCAGGCACTATCGGGCATTCGCAAATTCGAAGGCGTCACCGGCACACTCAGCTATCCCAAAGACAGCCGCATCCCCACCAAAGCGGTGAGTCTGATCGAAGTCGATGGCGGCAAACTGCGGCTGGTCCGCGAAGTTTTGCCAAAGGGCGTACCGGCTCCGTAAAAAACGCTAGCTGCGGGGGCAATGCCAAAGCGGTTTGAACAGGAGCAAACAGAGGAAGCAAAGAGTTTAAAGCTGCGACCCATGGCCCCCGCAACCAAGCCCCGTCGTTCACGGCGGGGTAGCTGGTATACAATCTCCCCTGCGGTCGAGGAGTTGATCTTCCAACAGCCGGAGCGTGACCGAGACCGCAATGGGCCGCGGTGTGCTGGATGGTGGTGAGTGGTATATTCTGCACTGTCAGGTGATATGCGGCGCAGTGCCTTGGAAGTCGTGTCATGCCACTACACACACCACCCATGATTCGCACAATCGCACAATTCGTAGCCGCACAATGGCGCGCGATGGTGCGGAAATCCCGAATTCCGGCGCCCCCTTTCAAGGCGAGCAAAAGGACCGCCACAATCATGTACGGCCTCTGGTACGGCCGAGTGACGCCGAAGCAAGCCCGCGAACGTGCGCTCGCCTGGGGATTCACCGACGACCAAATTGAAGGCATGGTTGCTAGCGCAACAGCAGAACCATCGTACTGGAGTCAACACTCTCCTGTCGCTGCAGATCAGGAATCAAGTCCGAGTTAACATGTCAATCTCGACGCTGATTTCATCCAAATGCTGACAGCGGGCATAACAAGGCGTTGTACCAGACCGCCAAAACGACTTGCCAAATGGTACAATCACCCGGCGGCGGGTGAACTTAGTCGTTATGTTGCTCTCACCATGTATATCTTCCACTACTGCTGTGACCGCTGCGGTATCGAGGCCGACGCGATTCAGGGACGTCCAGGATATTACGAATTCCCGGACGGAGATCGCATTCCCGTGCTGACCCGCACCGTTTGGTGTCGCCGTTGTGCCACGCTGACGGTGGCCGAAGGATTGGCACCGATGGAAGTTCTTCGAGAGGAGCTGTCACGGTGTCGGGCAGGTCTTCTTGATGACCAGCATCGCGAATTTGCCGAAGCCGTAAACGAGTCTTTGGATTCTTACATCGCATCTCGAATGAAGGCAATTGCTTTAGTCGTAGAACGATTTCAGCATCGTAAATCACCGAATCGTTGCATTGAGTGCGGGAGTACAGATTACGACTATGTTGAATTAGAAGACGATCGAATGCCGGATGCAATTACACACCCCAACTGCGGGGGCGTGCTGCGACTCGGGGATCACTGTCTTGCATCTCCAGCTACATTCTTCCTGCTTGATCCTGAAGGCAACCGCATCCACATGGGCAACGCAACATAACAAGGCGTTGCACGCGACCGCTGAAACGCGTTGCCAATTGGTGTAATCAACCGGCAGCAAGGGAACTCTAGCGTATCCTGACTGACGTGAACTTCACATGAACAACCACATTCGCCTGTACGGCCAGATTGATGGCTGGCCCAGCAAGGACGAAATGGCATGTCTAATGAAGTCCGCTGGATTCTCGGTCTATGTCGGGCGATACTCCATTCGTTTGCAAGATTGCGAGCACTTTGTCTTTCAGGATTACGGGGGCGACTTTGACGTGCCCCAATTCGATGCGGATGCCAGTTCGCTGGAAAGAATGCTCGCAGATAGTGCCCGCGTTTCCTCGGCTTTGGCGTCGGCTGACATTCGCCATCGTTTTGAATTGTACGATGAACGCGACGAGATGGTTGGATACCTTCATCATCGATGGCCACAAGAGTCCTAGTTCTGTACAGCGGTTGGCACTCCCATGTGCTCCCTTTTAGCCCCACCCTCCATCACGATAAAATGAGGGTTTCCGGGGGCGGGCGTAACGGATCACTCAGATGCGGTCGGAGCAGTGGATTTCGGAGCTGTTAGCGAAGCTGGCCCGAGAGGGGCTCGAGCGGCGGCTCGCGGTGCATCCGGCCGATGGGGCGGTGTGTGACTTCACGTCGAACGACTACCTCAACCTCTCCACGCACCCCGACGTCGTCGCGGCCATGCAGGCGGGCACCATGGTGGGCAGTGGGGCCAGTCGACTCGTTTCTGGCACGCGGGAGATACACCAGGAGTTTGAACAGCAACTGGCAGCGTACTTTGGCAAGCCCGCTGCATTGGTGTTCGGCGCCGGGTACCTGGCCAACCTGGGGCTGCTATCGAGTTACCTGGGCCGCAACGATACCGTGTTCGCCGATCGCCTCGTGCACGCCAGTTTGATCGATGGCATACAACTGAGCGACGCGCGGCATCAGCGATTCCAACACAACGACGCGGCGCACCTCGAACAGTTGTTGGTCAAAACCGGCACGACGCGCAAGCCGGGCGAGCGATGGCTGGTGGTGGTCGAGTCGGTTTACAGCATGGATGGCGACGTCGCGCCGCTGGCCGCCATTGCCGAACTCGCCATCGAGCACGACGCGCAGCTGCTGGTCGACGAAGCTCACGCGCTGGGTGTGTTCGGCCCCGCAGGGCGTGGCGTGGCAGCCGAGCTAGACATCTCCGACCAGGTGCCACTCGTGACCGGCACGCTCAGCAAGGCTTTTGGTAGTTACGGCGGTGTGGTGGTTGCTTCGGATTTCGTTCGCCAGCTATTGGTGAACCGCGCGCGACCTTTCATCTACAACACGGCACTACCGCCGGCGTTGCTGTTGGCCGCGAGCGAGTCGCTGCGGATCATCGGATCGCAGGCGGGGCTGGGAGACAAGCTGCTGGAACTGGCCGCGCACTTTCGCCGCGAGCTTCACGAGCAGGGGCTGGAAGTCGGGCCATCGGCCAGCCAGATCGTGCCGGTGATGGTGGGCGATAACCAGCAGGCGGTGCAGTTGGCCGAGGCGCTGCACGAGCGCGGCATCCTGGTCAAAGCGATTCGCCCGCCAACGGTGCCAGTCGGCACGGCCCGCCTTCGCTTCTCGGTGACCTTGGCCCATAATGAGCAGTTGCTTACGCACACCGCCCAAGCCGTCGCAGAGGCCGCCCGCAGCATCGGACAGTTGGAATGAGCAAGCCGCAGATGGTGCTGGTCGCCGGTTGGGGGCAAGCGTCCGAGGTGCTGAAGCCGCTGGCCGAGTTGCTCGCGCCGTTTGCCGCGGTGCGGACCACCAGCGTGTACGAACTTGGTCAGGCGCAGGAGGCTGCGGGTAACAACAACGCGGAAACGCCGGAGCCCTCGAGCTACGCTCAGCAACTAGCCGACAGCGAGTTGAGCGATGGCCCCGCGGTGGTACTGGGCTGGTCGATGGGCGCGATGGTCGCCTTGGAGGCCGCCCGGGCCTATCCCAACTTGGTCCGGCGGTTGATACTGGTGTCGGGCTGCGGGTCGTTTTGCAGACGCGATGGCTACCCATCGGGCGCCAGCGAGGCAAGCGTTGCCGAGATGCAACGCGGTTTGATCGACGCGCCGGAAGCGACGTTGCGATTGTTCCTCAGCAACGTTTACCGTCGCACGGTGACGAAGGAATTGATCGCCGCGAAGACAACCGCGGCGCTCGTATTGGATCGCGGGGAGCTTACTCGAGGACTCGAGTACCTAAAGACTCGCGACTTGCGACCAGTGTTGCCGGAGGTCGATCAACCCACGTTGATCGTGCACGGCCAGCTCGATCGTGTGATTCCGATCGCCGCGGCCGAGTACTTGAGTGAGCATTTGCCACACGCCGAGGTGCAGCGGTTCGAACAGGGAGTGCATGGCCTGTGCGAGCAATACCCACAAGAACTACAGGAATTGATTCGAGGCGTTTTGGCGGATGACGAGCAACCGCTCCATTGAACGACATTTCTCTCGCGCCGCCGAAGCGTACCACCAGCTCGCCCGAGTCCAGCAACAAGCGGCCGAGCAGCTGGCCGCCGCGGTGGCGGAGTTGGGCCTTGCGCCTCGACGGGTGCTCGACATCGGCTGCGGCACGGGCTTTCTCACGCGGCGGATGCTGTCGCAGTTTCCGGCGGCCGAAGTTGTCGCGCTCGATCTCTCGCCCGGCATGATCGAGGTCGCCCGCCAGCAGGTGCCCGCGAGCGCGTCACTCGAGTTTGTCGTAGCTGAAGCCATAGAGTACCAGCCGGCTGAACCGTTCGACTTAGTGGTGAGCAGCTCGACACTGCAATGGTTGCAGCCGTTCGATCGATTGTTCGCCAAGCTCCATAGTATGCTCGCACCTGGCGGTCACGTTTGTGCGTCGATCATGCTGCACGGCACGCTGGGCGAGTTACACTCGATTCGTAGCGACCTGTTCCCCGCGCTCGCACCGGCGCAACTGCTGCCGGAAAGCGAATCGGTTCTTGCCAGCCTCGAGCAGTGCGGATTTGAAGTCCTCGCACATCAAGTACAAGAGGATCGCGAGTGGTACGCCACGCCGAGCGCCGCGCTGCGTTCGATGCGCGAGCAGGGATTCACCGGCGGCCCGCTGTCCACCGGCCGTCGGCCGCTGACGCGGGGAGAGCTAGCCGCCTTGCTGAGCGAGTACGAGCAGCGCTACACGAACGGGACTGGCCGGGTGCCGGTGAGTTTTCGGCACGGCATGTACCTCGCGAAGCGCTGTTGACCAATCACCTTGGTGAGAGACTCAACTTATCCATGATCTCGGCGGCCACCTGTTCGATGGTTCGATTCGTCACGTCGATCACGGGGTAGCCGCGCTTGCGATACTCGGCCTCCGATTCCATCACCTCGCGAATCACTTGCTGCAAATTGTCGTAGTCGCTGGAAGCAACGCCGTTGTGTTGCAAACGCTCGGCTCGAATTACTTGCAAGCGCTTGGGCTGAGTGGTAAACGCCACGATCTTTCGCTTGTTGATTTTCGAAAGTTCCTCGGGGAACCCTGTCTGCGGCGAAATCGAAACGTTAGCCACCTTGAAGCCGCGCGAACTCAAGTAAAGCGTCGTGGGACTCTTGCTCACCCGACTGACGCCCACGATCACGATGTCCGCCTCGCGCAGCGTAGGCAATCCGAGGCTGTCGTCGTGCGCCAGGGCGAATTCCATCGCTTCGATACGATTTTGATAGGCGGCGTCGACCTTGTGCAGGCGCGACAGATCGTTGTCGGGCAGTGAGCCAACGCAATCGGCCAGAAAATCCAACAGCGGGCCGGTGGCATCGTAGTGCGGGATGCGCCGCGCCACGCATTGATGACGAACGAGTCGCTTGGCCGCGGAGGAGGGCAGGGCATGAATCACGATTGGATGCTCACCCTCCAAGTGGTCGAGCGTTTCCTGCAACTTGTCCAAATCGTCGACGAGCGGGTGGGCAACGATGTGCATATCGACATCGGAAAACTGGGTGACCGCGACCGACGCCAAGCGGTGCAGCAGATCGCCGGTGGCCCCGGCAATCAGGTGAAGCGTGTACGGTTGCTTCGAACTTTGCGAGCCGATCGACTTCTTGATCTTCTTCTTGTCCATGGCAGTTGACTAAGTTGGCCGCAGGTCGGGCGGTGGAGCCGACGGGTTGCGATCCTTTCGCTCTAAGCTGGCTGGTACGAGGCCCCTCGGCGGCGAAGGAGGGATTTCCTCCCTTAGCCTACCCAAATGGTGGGGGCTGGGGTAACCCGGAAAAGGGGGACGATTTTCGGAGAAATGGTCGTCAGCCAAGGGCGAAGAGCGGCGCGCCTCGATGGCCAGTTGTAACGCCAGTGCGTTTTATGGCGGGTAGAAGGCGTGGGCGGGCCGTCAAACTGGCCCCATCTTTTCGCGACTATCGACTCCCGTATTTTCCGCACCTACAATCGTATAGCGAACCAACTCCAGCCTCCTCGAGGAACCTTGCCATGCGCCAGCCCAAGAATGCATTCTTTAAGACAATGTTGTACGCAACGATCGCTCTCGCCGTTCTGGCGGGGGTGAAGACGTCGGCCGATAGGGCACACGCGCAGGAGGCCGCAACCGGCAGCTCCGCCAGCGCCGAGCGCGACGCCGCCTGGAACTCGCCCGACATGCTCCGCGCCCGCGCATGGGTTGCCGATCACGTCAAAACCGGCCAGGAAAACCAGACAATGTCCGAGGTCGAGGCCGCTCAGCACATGCAGGCGATGATGGACATGACTCCTCAGCAAATGAAGTTGTTTGCCGCGATGCACGCGCACACGACCAAGAGCAACCCAACGGCCCAAGCGCATCAGGCGCATGCACACGCGGCCCAGAGCGCACAGCAAGCTGCCGCCGCGCAGCAATGGTGGATGAACAACGTTCACAAGGCCGAAATGCAGCGTGCGATGCAAGCCAACAACGCAACGCAGCAAGCCTACAACAACATCAACGAGGAAGAGTCGGCCGCCGCTAACCAAGAGCAGGCGCACCTACGTGCGGAGCAGCAAGCGGCGACCGAGAACCAGCAATCGAAGATGGACGATCTGAACAGCCCGTACCTCGACCAGATGAACTACCCCTACCTGTGGGGCGGTGGTTATGGCGGTACGCACTATCACTTCCATCTCTATCCCAATCCGTAGGCGATAACTGCTGAGCGCTGGCGACAAGTTGCAGGTAGTGGTTCGGCGGGCTTGGTGCTGAAACCGGTTGGAAGTCTGTTATCGAGCGGCGGCATTTGGTAGGGTGGAAGTCTATCGACTCTGACCATCCGCCGACGATTGCAGCGGTGAAACGCATGGCACGGTTCACACGCAGACAGTTCCAACGCCTGTTGATCGCCGGGCCCACGGCGCTGGGTGCGAGTGTGCTCGGGGGCAAGAAGTCGGCCCTCGCGGAGGATGCCGCAGAAGATCCCGCGGTTGGAGATTTCTCCTTTCTCCATCTGTCCGATACGCACCTCAGTCCACGCCCCAACGGGCAGGCGTACGACGCCGATGGCCGCAGTGTGCGCGCCTTGGAGTGGATCGGCAAAAGATCGAGCAACGCCATCGGGCGCGACGGACTGCCCGAGGTAGCCGAGACAGCGGAGGCAGAACCGGACGCTTTGGCGCCGGCGTTCGCCCTGCACACTGGCGATGTGTTTGAGTACAGCATCGTCGACGACTGTTGGCAGGACTGGCTCCGGCTGGCTCGGTTGTTTTCGTGCCCCGTGCACTACGTGCCTGGAAATCACGACAACACGTGGGCGTCGATCAACCATCACCTTCGCGAGCGTTATGGCAACGATTCGTACAGCTTCGACCACGAAGGTTGCCATTTTGTGTGCCTCAACTCCGCTGGCGCGCTCGACCCGCTGCCCTGCTGGGACCAACGCACACTGTTGTGGCTGTCCAACGATCTGAGCAAGGTCTCGCGCGGCACGCCGGTCTTCTTGGCAATGCACCACCCACAGTCTCGCGACTCTGGGTTCGCCAGCGAGTACGACAAGTTGCGATTCTGGGAGGTCATTCGGCACCACCACGTTGTTGTGATGTTCGATGGGCACTGGCATCAAGTGCACGCAGGGCAGTGGCAGAATATTCCGCGGGTTAACGGGGGCGAGACCTTCCGCCGCAACACCGGATACTCCTCCGCCCGAGTTGCGGGTGGCGTCTTGCGGATGAACTATCACTTTCATCCCACTGCCAACGGCGGCGCCCGCACGGTTCAGCTTCTCACCCACCACATCGATAGGCCGACGCCGCGTTTTCATTGTGAGTTTACGACCGCCAGGTTCGATTCGACGAAGCAGCAACTGCTGCTGGACGGGGTGGTAACGTCCACGGGAGTCGCATCCCGCGACCAACCACCAGAAGTGTCCGCGTGGATTGACAACGCCAAACAGCAGGCGAAGACGTTGCCGCTCGAGATGGCGTCCGGCGCCGGCGGGAAGGGCCATCGTTTCGAAGTTGCACTAGACGGCCAAGACCTCATCGCCGGCAGGCACTACTGCACGCTGCGCGTCGAAACGCAGCAGCAACTGGAGCTACAGTCGCAGGCGGTGAAGGGCCCGCTGCGGTTGGCCAATGAACAAGCGGTGGAGTTCAACATCGAACCGGACTCCAACGATTACCGCGTCGAGACTTACCAGAATACCGCTGGTGTGAAGTCGCCATTGTTGTTCCGCAATGGCGATATCGACTTGCTCTTGTTTGCCGACACCGGCGGACTCGTCACCGCACTGGATGCTCAGACGATGCAGCCGGTATGGAAGTACCAAGCATCGAGTGAGGTGTATCATTCGTTAAGTCGCCACCATGATCTCATACTTGTTGGAGACGGCAGCGGTTGCCTCCACTTTCTGAATGCGAACGACGGACGTGTGATCGAACTCAAGAGCAACTTCCCACCGATCTTTGGTGGCAGCCTCTTCATCGACCACGTCGCGTACTTGGGGGATGCGAATGGCCAAGTGCACGCGATCGATCTAGGTCGGCGAGAACTTCTGTGGTCGAAAGACGTGGCCACCTTCGCCAGTGAGCAAGCACCTGTGCACCACTCCGAAAGCGACCTCTTGATCGTGTGCGCGTGGGACGGTTACGTGCACGCGATCGACCGGAAGACCGGCGAGACGGCTTGGAAGTCGCCGAGCCCAACGGGCCAGGAAAAGTTGTTTAGCAGGTACTATGGGCCCGCTGACTGTCCGCCGGTTCCCATAGGCGACGAGGTGTGGGTCACCGATCGAGGGTACACGCTCGGCAGGTATCGAAGCCATGATGGAAAGTACCTTGGACAAGTCAGCGACCAGGTAGCTTCCGTTGTCTCAGCGACCAGTGCGCAGTCACCTACGGCGAGCGTGATCGTGCGACGCCTCGACGACAAGCTGGTGCGGCTTGATGAACTCGGCAACATGCAGTGGGAATCGAAAGTGCCGCTTGGTCGCGTACCAATGGTACCTACGATAAATACACGAGATGGAGTAGGGCGCCAATTAATCGGAGCCGTGTCCGACACTGGTGTGCTCACTCTGTTGAGTGCCAACGATGGACAACCGTTCCTGACCCACGCGGTGGCGCCGAGCCTCTTCGTCCTTGCTCCCCTGGCTGTATCGACCGACCAGTCTCAATGGTTCAGTGCCAGCATGGATGGTGTCGTCACGAAGATCACGCTAAACAACCACCTTGCCACCTGACCGGGGGGCGCTGTGGGCTTCGAGCGGCATACGTCGACTGCGGGAATTGCCATGCCCGTGCCCCTAGCTGGCTGTGGGGTTGGCCGCGACCCCCTGAAACGCCTGGTAGGAATTGCCGCATAAGCTAACGTACGTAGGCTCAAGAGCTTACGTTAAGATTCTGTGTCGTTAAGCTTGACATGTCGTATTAACTGCTCCACAATCGCGAGTATTGGTGGATCCGATTCTGAAACGGTCAGAGATTCGGGATTCCGATTCCACCACCTCATCACCTCACGCTTGTAGAACTGCCAACGCGGGATCGGCGATCCCATGGCACTCTCAACACCCAAAGTGAGTTAGGCAAAATGATGAACGTTGCAGACCTGCGGACAGTTCAGCATCGCAAAGGGTTTACCCTTGTTGAGTTGCTTGTCGTCATTGCCATCATTGGCATCCTCGTTGCCCTGCTGCTGCCCGCTGTCCAAGCGGCTCGAGAAGCTGCCAACCGGTCGAGTTGCCAGAACAACCTGAAGCAACTGGGCCTGGCGCTACAGATGCACCACGATACCTACGGCAATTTTCCGCCAGGTGCGGTGAATAGTGAAGGATCGATGTCATGCACGTGGCGGCGCGGCTGGTCTACCTCGACAAGGCGGTTCACATCGCGAAATTGCCTTTTCTCAAATTGCACGAGACTGCTCACGCAGTCTTGCCGTGGCAAAAAGACATCTATGCGGTCACCGAAGACTGCAAGAAGACACTGGCTCCAGAGATCGCTGATGAGTTTGAAAGAGAAGCCAACGTCTTCGCTACCGAGGTGATTTTTCAGCTCGACGCTTTCACCGAAGAAGCAGCCGATCACAAAGTTGGCATCCTTGTGCCGGTCAGAATAAGTAAGACCTATGGATCGTCAATCTACTCGGCCGTCCGCCGCTACGTTTCAACCCACCACAAAGCTTGTCTCGTCCTGGTGTTGGAACCGCCAGTCGTCCATGGGGACCTCGGTTTCACCTGCGACCTGCGACGCGTCGTGGCATCGCAGTCGTTTGAAGAGCAGTTTGGCGTGTTGAACTGGCCGGAGTATTTTTCCCCCAACGATCAAGTCGGAGCTGCCGTTCCCGTGGGTGGCAAGAAAATGTCCGGTTTCCGCCGGATTACACTCGTTGACCGAAATGGAAACCAAAACCAGTGTGTCGGCGAAGCGTTTACGAACACGCACCAAGTGTTTGTCCTCCTTCATTCGATTAAGACGCTTACTGCCAAGCAGGTTTTGGTTGGCGGGTGATGCCTTCATTGAAGCAGTTCAATCTGCATCAGGTCATCGCCGTATTTGCGTATGAACCGCTCCACGGCCTTCATCCCCCTTGCCAGTTCTTCCTCGCTGACTTCGCTGGCCCGGTGGATCACCATGTCGCGGTGACCAACCAGCGCGCTCAGTTGATCTCTGTGAGACAGCTTACGATTCGCTGCCAGCAATCCTTCTTCCTGGAGCCTCCGCTGGAGCACCGCGAGTGCATCGCGCGGCCCCAAGGTCTGATCGCCTTTGTCAACGAACGCAGATATTCCCAAGTCGTCTCGCTGCTCGAAGAGCCCGTACAAGAACATCTCCACAGCATGAACGGAGGAAATCGTGGCCAGCCGGCGATTATTGACTCCACCTTCAAAGGCCAATTCCTCGGCCTTCCGAAAGCAGAAAACCGTCAACCTGCTCCAACATCGAACTTGCCTGTGAAAAGTAGTCCAGCACGAGAACTGTCGTGTCCACGTGCTCCCATCCTTCCGATCGCCATTCACCCATCGGACTTTGGCTGGCCAGAATCCAGGAGTCGGTCGCGTCTGTGATGTGATCCAACTGTGAAAGCATCCCGGAACGACGTACCGCCTCGCACGTCAATGTGGCAGCCACGACATCACTGCTTCCGCTCAGGAAGTCGTTGTAGTCGGGATGGCGGCAAAGCCAAATCACCGCGTCACGAATCGACGTGCGATGGCTATCGTTTCCAAGCCGCTGTAACATCACCGCCATCATCGCTGTGGTGCGCCGGTCAGGCATGTCGCTCGACACCCAATACCCTCCGTCAGCTTGGAATCCAGAGAACTTGGCGATCAAACTATTCAGCACGCGGCGTAGCCGTAGTGTCAATGTGTGACTCCGAACACACTGCCACAGCGGGCGAAGATCATTCGCCGCAACTGCGGTCGTGCTTGGTCTGGCAAGAATACCTCGCAACAGCGTTTCACAGTGGTCGACGACATCATCGATCCGTGCCGACTCAGTTGGCCCGCCGAAATCCTCAAGGAGCGTGACGAGCGAGAACGGACGATGCCGTTTCAGGTCTTCAAGCTTCGCTGGCTCAAGAGCCAACTCAACAGCTTTACGGGCATGTTTCCGTTCGATACCGAGATGAGACATCGCCTCGAATGCGTTGACGGACTCGTAGTCGCGTCGAACGAATTCCGTTGCCTGCTCCAGAGAAGCCGGAAATGCCCTGATTTCGTCACGCAGCACATCGACTCGGTTCTGGTTGTTGTTTCCGACCGCTTCACCGTATTCACTCGAAACCAGTTTGATGTCGCGCTCTGGAGGGGCTGGTGTGCCGCGAGACACAATGTCGTCGGGGATGTCCCCATCTTTGACGGCCCAATGTGTTCGGTGGTCCTCGAATCGCTGCATTCCCAGTTCCGCAGAGAATTCCTGAACGGTCGTGCGGGAGAGGTATCCGTTCGTCGCGTCGGGCTCGAAATCGAAATGCAAGTATCTTCCGGTTGCCTCAATCTTCGTGAGTCGGCCGTACCGAACCAGCCGCACGTTCTCTCCGCTTGCTCCCAGCTCATACATCAACAGCGTCGGAATCCCGACAAGCACTTGAAGCGTGGCGGGCTCTTTTAGTGAGATCCCCAGAGACTCGATATCGCTATACTCGCCAAACCGACCGCGGTCCATTGTCAAGGGCGGCTTCTCCCACGCCTCACCGTTTCCCGAAACAATCAGATTGAACATGAGTGGCTCCCTGTTATGCATTCCATTCGAGGCCCTGTCCTGTGACCAACCCAAGTCAGCACCAATTCTCTCGGAAATCATCCAAGATTGGAACTTGTGGTCAGTCTCGCTGCCATGTGCTAATAGTGACTGACAAAAGATGTTTTCAGGCGTTACTTACATGGTGAGCAAAAACTGGTAGGGAACGGCATTCTTCATTAACCTCATGCGTAAATTGTGTGCAGGGCATATGGAACATCCCTCTGAGTTGGAAAACGCATGCAGGCATGGCTGTGCATGGAGATTAAATGTCGAACTGATGAATGAATTACCAAGTAATCAATCGGATGCTCCAGCAAGTGTCCACGTGGTGGGGCAGATTGAGGGCAAGTATCCACCACCGGATTTAATTGCGAGTGAGAGCGGTGCAGCGAGGTTCGCCTGGGAAGAATTCGTGTATGGTCGAATTCGGAATCTGGGCACGAGGCGAGCGTATTGCCACGCGGTCGAGCGATTTCTCACGTGGTGCCAATCCAGATCGGTGCGACTCGTTTGCATTGCACCGGCTCATGTCGGCCGCTATCTGGATGAGCAGCCGTATGCAGCGGCCACCAAGAAACTTCACCTGTCTGCCATTCGGCATTTTTTTGACGAGTTGGTGTTGCGACATGTCGTCATCCTCAATCCCGCCGCTTCGGTTCGTGGCGAGCGTCTTCAGGCTGTCGAAGGAAAAACGCCGGAAATCTCTGCGAAACAATGTCGGACGCTGCTTGCCAGCATCAACGTAAGCCACGTTGTGGGTCTTCGCGACCGGGCGATTATTGCCATTTTGATTTATACGGCTGCCCGTGTCGGAGCCGTCTCCCGCTTGCGTCGAAGGGACTTCTACGATCTCGGCGACCAGTTCTGCTTGCGGATGACCGAGAAAGGAACTAAGCACCGTGAGATCCCGGTTCGGCACGAATTGCGGGGGTTCTTGCTAGCGTATCTGAAGGCCGGTTGCTTGGAATACTCCGACAAATCGTCGTCGTTGTTTCGCACAACGACACGGCGAACGAAACACCTGACCCTGAATAGGATGACCGCAGACGACATGGGGCGGATGGTCAAACGCCGACTCCGCGATGCGGGTCTTTCGGAAGAGTTTTCACCACACTCATTTCGCGTCGCTACGATTACTGACCTTCTAATGCAATGCGTTCCCATGGAGGAGGTACAATTTCTGGCCGGTCACTCCGATCCCCGAACGACTCGGCTCTACGACCGGCGGCAGCGGCAAGTGACACGCAATATCGTCGAGCGGATATCGATTTGAGTGGCAATGGCACTCTGCTAGGTCTGATTTACTTGGAAACGCAGCGTGCGATGCACCGACGGATCGAAAATACGCCGCCAAACGCCACCTGCGTTGTCGCGTGAGATCAGCCAGATCCGAACAGTCGATTACGTCTACCTGCGCTTCAACAAGAGATCAACGCTAAGAGTCTTGTTACCACGCTCGACTTTGATCGACACTTTTCGGTCAGGTTCAAACATCAGTTTTTGTCCGAGTTCAAACATGTCGAGTTTCGATGCTTGCCGACGGTCCAGCTCGACGATGATATCACCTCGTTGAAGGCCGACGAGATCCGCAGGTCCATCGGGGTGAACGCGATGGACAACCTTTCTACCGTCGATTTGAAGGATCGCCATTCCGCTGGTGGCGTTCGGTTCCGGTTTATCAAAGCGCTCCCCTTTGTCGACAATGAGCACGCTGTTGGGAAAGTCGCACCGAAGCCTGTACCGCGACAGGTAATTCAAGCCCAATGCGCTCATCGGATCCCGGTCGAGACGGAGATTTCGATGCGAGAACGGCCCGAGTGTGAGCTGATCGACAAACCCAATACGATTGTCGACCTCACCACTGACAGTCCAGCTTTTCTGCCCATCGCTTGGCTTGAGCAGTTCCTCTTGACTTAGCGCATCATACACGTTCGTTCGAACCGTGGTGATGTTCGCACCCGTGTCAACAAAACATCCTTCGTGCCGCTTGCCGGGAAGCTCGACCATCGCCACAGGGCAGCCTCGTTTCCAGGAAAGCGGAACCCGATGGCCAAGCCGCATCCACTTCTGCGGAGCAGATTCCATCAACCGCATTCGGCCCCGATCGAAGTCGACATCCATCGCGTAGCTTCTCAAGAAATCCATTCCCAGAACTCCGAAAATGTCTTGCCCGGAGGCCATCCGTATTGGTTGTAGATCGAGACATAGAACGGTTTCGATGCGATCCAGTCCCCAAGGACCAATCTTTGCCTGCGGACAATCAAAGACTTCCACTGAGAGAAAACCGGCCGACGTTCGAAGCCGCTGTTCTCCCCGAAGCACGCCCAACTTAGTTCTCAGCGATCGGTCGAATGCCGTTTTTCCCGCCCCGGTGTCAACAATGAACCGGAAATCCTTTCCATCCAGACTGACCAGCACCAGCAGTGGGCGGCCATCGCGTCCGACAACAAACTCGGCAGACTTGCGTTCCGACGCATTACTATTCGAGATGCCTTGAGCGGACAAGGGGCCGAGCCCGAGTATGCTCGTCAACAGCAGTACCGCAAACCGTGTTTCCACTTGTAGGAAGTTCATGGTGTTTCGCTTTCTCCTATAAAGGCACAACACTACTCGCACCCACCGCGCGAACACCCCAACCGTTATGTTTTTGAAATGAGCCAGAGAACGCCGAGCGACTGATGGGTTCACTTAAACCACACGATAAAGATATTGGCGAGATTGAGACAACAGCTCTCGTCACGCATGAAAAGCTTTTAATTTGCGATTAATGTTGCACACGGGTCTTGTTGCAAAGAGTGAAGTAGGAATATCGCGTTTGCTGACCTTGTGATCTGATTCTGATGCTCACGACATGTCGTTGTTGTCGCCAATAGGCATTCCCCACTATGAATCAACTCTTTGGCTTAGGGGTGAGCGGGCAAGACAAAGAAACCACACAGATGGCGGGCACATTGGAGTCGGCAGTTTGATTGACTGAAGACGGTCGCCGATGTTCATTTGACCGTGAAGGGCGTGGAGATCTGATGGGCGAGAAATTGATGATCATCCGTGAAGAGTTGAAAAAAGCTTGAGAGCACGACACCAACAGTGCCCAGAGCCGTTGCCGCCGCGATCAGAAACATAATGACGACTTGGTACTTCACGGCCTGAATCGGAGCGACCCCGGCCACGAGTTGACCAGTCATCATGCCTGGCACGCTAACGATACCAACGACCATCATCGAATTGATGATCGGAATCATGCCGGTCCGAACCGAGTGCTGGATTGGCGCTCGGGCGGCTTCCCAGCGAGTTGCGCCAAGGGCGAGGAGCGTTTCCACCTGATCACGACGGGTCACGAGTGTTTCGGTGAATGTGTTCAGCCCGACAGAGATGCCGTTAAGCGTGTTGCCGAGCACCATTCCCAGCAGCGGAATTGCGTATTGCGGCTCGTACCAACTGTCAATTCCCTGCATGACGGCGAACAGTGCGAAGGACGTGACGATCCATGCACTGGCCCACACGGATAGGATGGTATTCAGCCAGATGCCGGGATACCGCCGCTCATTGCGACT
The DNA here is from genome assembly GCF_965227375.1 of Aeoliella sp. NCBI lineage: Bacteria > Pseudomonadati > Planctomycetota > Planctomycetia > Pirellulales > Lacipirellulaceae > Aeoliella > Aeoliella sp. The sequence continues at coordinate 3,261,284 of NZ_CBDDFX010000002.1, read as the reverse complement.
GGCCGCAGTGAGACCAGCAATCAGTGACATGATGCATGCCAGCCCTATGACGACATACCAGCGATCCCATCGAAAAACCCATTCGAGAACCAAGCCAACGAGGAGCAGTTGAACTACTGTGCGAGCACTGGCAATCAGCAGCGACCACTCCATTCGCAGCCTGAGCACAACCGAGATTGCTCCATTGACAACAATTAAGAGGGCGGCCAAGGCCACTTGCGAATAGGAGAGTTCAACATACTTATCCATAGTCGCCTCGTGATAACTTACCATTGCTGACTTGAAATACAGACTCCGACACATGTACGGCTTGTTCGTGGTTGTGCGTCACCCAGACAGTCGCGCGGGCCGATGGCATTTCATCAAGCCATTTGGTTACCAGTGTTTCGACCGCCTTCGTTGACGCGGAATCGAGGGCGGCAGTCGGCTCGTCGAGCAGAAGGACACGCGGTTCAATCTGGATCGCCCGCAGCAAAGCGGTAAACTGCAATTCACCCCCAGACAAATCCCGCTGCGATTTTTGAAGAAACGAATCATCTCGATTCAGCAGTGACAACCACTCAGCGATTCTTCCGCGATCAAATCGCTTGTCTTTGTGATTTCGCAACGTGAAGGGATGTCGCAGGTTATCTTCAACGGTTCCTTCCAACAGGGTCGGCCGCTGCTGCAAGTAGACGACTTGACTGCGGAGCGTTGGGATTTCATTTCGGCGCATACGCTTGCCGTGCCAACGGAGTTCACCAGCATCGATACGATCGAGCATGGCGAGAGATCGCAGCAACAGCGTCTTGCCGCTGCCCGTGGGGCCGACAATCGCGATGCGGTCACCGCCACGAATCGATAGCGATACATCATCCAACAGTACACAGTTGCCAGCCGACCGGCACAGGCCGACTGCCTGAAGGAGAGCCGGATGATGTGGCGACGACGTGTCTTCATGATTCGTACCATTCACGCGACGACTCATCCCCGTATCAAAAACCAAATCAACCCAATTACTGCACTTAGACCCAGAGTAGAAATCATTCCTGTTTTGAATCGAAACATGGCCACGAACGCGGCAGTGGCAATGATGAGCGCGGCAAGGTCGAGGGTCGCAAAGTTGGGAATAAGGATTTTCGCACCGAAAGCATGCGTCTCACTGACTTTTCCGAAGATCGTATGGAGCGAAAACCAGATTGACAGGTTCAACACGACGCCGACGACTGCCGCAGTGATGGTAGAAAGCGCAGCGTTCAGAGACGGGTTTCTTCGTAGGTATTCGATATACGGCGCACCGAGAAATATCCACAGGAAGCACGGGACGAACGTGACCCACGTCGTCACAACCGATCCAATCACGCCCGCCAGCATCGGATGCAGCTCACCGGGATTCCGATACGCTCCCATGAACCCCACGAACTGCACGACTTGGATCAACGGGCCGGGCGTCGTTTCAGCCATCCCCAGCCCGTCGAGCATTTCACCCGGTCCCAGCCAGTGGTGCGTCTCAACTGCTTCTTGAGCGATATACGCCAGCACGGAATACGCTCCGCCGAACGTCACCACCGCAGTTTTGCTGAAAAACAATGATTCCTGCGAATAGACGCTGTTCGACCCGCTGAAGGACAATAGCCCGGCGATCGGGAGAAACCAGATGAGCAGCCAGACAACCAGCACACCGAGTGTGCGTTTCAGGCTGGGGCGAACGGCAACCGTGTGATCATCTGCAATAACGTGCTGGTTGGGTTCATCATTCTTCGTCGCGTGCCCCTTGATCACGACAAACGTATCGGGCCACAGTCTTCCGCCTGCGTAGCCCACCATTGCCGCCGCAAGCACGATCAACGGAAACGGCACTTGAAAGAAAAAGATCGCGACGAACGCCAATGCCGCGATTAGCACCATGATGCGGTTCTTAAGCGACCGTTTGCCAATGCGGATCACTGCTTCGATTACCACCGCCACGACGGCTGGCTTGAGGCCATAGAAGATTCCCTGCACAAGACTGAGGTCTTGGTAACCGGCATAAAGCACGCTCAGCACCAGAATGCTCACGAACCCCGGCAGGACGAACAGCAGTCCCGCGACTAGTCCGCCGACCGTGCGGTGCAGCAGCCAGCCGATGTAGGTTGCAAGCTGCTGAGCTTCCGGACCGGGCAGCAACATGCAGTAATTCAGCGCGTGCAGAAACCGATTCTCACTGACCCAACGCTTCTCCTCAACGAGGATTCGGTGCATCACGGCGATCTGCCCAGCCGGGCCACCAAAGCTGAGCATTGCGACGCGGCACCAAACCCACAGTGCCTCTCGAAACGTCGGGTGGGCATTATTCGATATTGGCTGAGCATCGGGACTGATTCCGTTCGTGGTTTCCATATGACTATCAGATCCCTGTCATACTTTGCCGACTGCGAGAAAGTGCCGCTGCGTTGACTGAAGAATCTTGTGCTAGTTCTGTTCCATGAATTAGCCCGGTCCGTGTCTTGAGCACGTCTTCCAACGATCCTGTTTCATCGAAGTAGTCGATGATGTCGTCAGCCGGAAGCCGCCCAGTTTCCAGTCGTTTTTTCATTATGTTCAGCGGGCCAGCGTCAAAGCCGTGACGATTCAGCACGACGGGTGCCTGCGCGAAGACTTCGCCAGCCCGCTCGCGCACGGTCTCAGCTTCCAAACCGAAACGAGCCACTGCTCCAAGATCGTAGATGCGGGATTGGTCTCGCGAACGCCCTTTTAATCCCTCGTCCAACAGCAGTGTCAACCACAGCAGGAAGAAGGCGTGATAATCCTCCAGCCGATTTGTCGCCTCGAACAGCTTGAACTCCATGCGTCCGTTTTCTTCGGGATGCAATTCGATGGCGGGGGCAATCACGCTGCGGCGGTAGGTGCGAATCGACTTTCCAACTGTGCCGCGAATCTTCCACAGCTTGCCGCGATAGATAGGCGACGCGAGCGACAACGCGGCCAACGCAGGCGAATAGTAATTCACTTTCCGATGTAGATCAGCCACGTCGATGGGGTCGTTCAACTCGCGCGGCAGGCTGACGTTGATGTCCGGCCCGCACGTCGTCATCACCTCCATCGCCCACTGCCAGAAGTCGTACCGTCTCTTGTTCTGCGGTCCTTCAAAGTGATGCTCGGTCGGATGGTGTGAGAGTGACACAAGTGTGTAGCCGCTGCCTGACAGTGCGGCTTCCAGCCGGTCGTGCAGCGTTTTGAGGCATTCAAGGCACTCGCCGATTGACGAGCAAACAGGCGTGCGAATCTCGACGCCCTTGGGAAGGATGTCGATCGGCGAAAAGTCAGGGTTGGGAACGTGATATCCTTCAACGACATACGGCATTAACTTCCGATGTGGCGGCTCAAGTTCAAGACCGTCCATACTCGGCAGGTCGTCAAACGGGATTGCTTCCATGAGGTTGTGCAGCTCCGCAAAGGTCACGTCGTTGTGCCAGAGCGGACGAAACGTCGCTTTGTCGGCAAGCAGGTACTCTGCCTCGATGCCGAAGCGAAATCGATCGCGGTCAAATTGCATATCAAGAGACTCCTTTGCTTTGGTCACGACTCCAAAGACGCCTGTGTCGTGTCTGGCCCTGCCAAGTCGGGTAACCTTGCTTGCTGCTCATCGTCCTTCCTGCTCAGGCGTATCGGATGTCGAATCTTCCTTTGCTCCGACTTTGCGCGGATCCCAAGCGGTGTCCACGTCCAGTGCGGGCGAGCCAATCGCTGCGACCGCTTCCCACGGCACGAGTTTGTAGTTGTCGTGGGCGGCCTTGCCGCCGTTTGTGTTCTTGCCGTCCTCCACGACAAGCAACCCTTTCGGGAACGTGTCGTTCAGATGGATTGGAACCACGTCAATCGAGTCATCGGAAGTAGCCGCATCAACGGAATCGCTGCCGGTGACCTTGAAGGTCATGAGATACTTGTTGTCGCCTTCCCGCGCGTAGACTGTGTACGTGTAGTTGCCTTGATTGCTTGCCAGCAGATAGCCCGTCCCGTCGCGCTTGTAGTAGATGGTCAGCCCTTCCACATCCGCGACCGTGTGACCGCCGTCCGCCTTCGGTTGATCGACAAGAAATGGTTTCTCCACCGACTCGGAGGGTTCAGCACCAACACGCCAGATGCGGCCCGCGACTTCCTGTGCGAGGTAGAGCCGAGCGAGTTCATCGTCCGCGACGCAGCCCTCGATCTTGTAATCCGGGTCAGGGCCTTCGGGGTTCAACGTGAATCGGCGTGCAAGCTCCGCATCGACTTTGCCCGTCCCATTGTCGAAAATATGCCACTGCTCCACTTCGCCTTTCTGGGAAGTGACAATGGCGTAGTAGTCGCCTGTTTGCTCGCTGCGGTACAGGCAGGTGCCGTAGATCGTCAGGCCCGGTTCGATCTCGCGGGCGGAGACATCCAGCAAATCACGCGTCTCCGGGTTAACCGTGTAGAGCGTGATGGAGTTCGATTCCTTGTCGCCTGCGGCGACGATGGCGACTCGCTGCGCTTCAAGCGGGAAGTTATAGCGGACATCGACCATGCCTTTGGCGCCGTCGGCGTGGTAAAACAGTTCCTTGCCTGTCAGATCGTAAACTGCAATGCCGAACTTCGAGTCCGTGCCGATGACCGTACTCAGCGAGGGGTCTGTCGGATGGAGCCAGATACACAAGTCATCGCCCGCGTCGCCATCGCCATGCACCGGCGCCGTTTCCACGACGGCCGTTGCTGTAGGCTCCTGCGCCGCCGTACAGGCCATATTTGTGAACGCGCAGACGAACAGAATCAACAATGTCGTAAGTGGTGTGAGGTTTATTTTCATGAGTTTCCACCTTTCACATTCAGACCAGAAATCGCTGCTGTGGCCTATCGTCCGTCTTTGACATCATCATGAGCATCCTTGACGGCTTTCTGTGCGTCCAAAGCCGCACGAATCGCTGTTGCCAAAGACTGGGCCGATCCCTTGCCCCAATAATGCGTGAAATAGAATGCGGGTTTTTCGCCGATCATGTGGTTATGCAATGCGACGATATGAATCCCGTGCTTTCGCAGCGATCTGAGCACCGGTTGCACCTCGGATGCTGTCATGATGAAGTCGCCATCCACCGCAGCTAATTCGTCATTACCGGAAAACGCCATCCATGTTCCGAGTCCCATCGCGCCGCCAACCTTGACGCCATGCATCTCGCCGTCACGTCCGATTGAGATTTTCACGACGCCGTCTTGTGTTTGACCGTTGTGACCAACGATCTCTTCGATGCTCGTTTTGCTGAGCGTTCCCGAGGCGTCCGGACTTTTTCCGGGATATCGTGTCGCGGGGTGGCGGGCGTGGCTTCGTACTTGTCTGATTGCTTCCCACACTGCCTTGACACCCTTTGCGAGCGTCTCAGGGGAACCTTGTCCACCGATATGCATGAAGTACACCTTAGGCTCATCAAAGAAGAAGTGATTGTGCAATGCGGTTACTTCCAACCCATTGGCGAAAGCAGCATCCATCGCAGGCGTAACTTCATCTTGAAAGACGACGGTATCGCCCATCATCATTGCACCGTGACTCGTTCTTTTGAACACAGCCCAAGATCCCAATCCAGCGAACGGCTGGAGCGGCATACCGTCGACGGTGACTTTCACGTCATTACGTGGCCAGCCGATGCGGACCACGCCGTCTTTGAGCGTGGCCTGCGTACCTGCTGCATCGCCAATCTGCTTAGCATCAGTTTCGGCATATGCGGGAGCTTGAGCATTTGCATTGCCCGAAAACAGCATCAGTCCCACACATAAGGGTGGTAAGATCACGAGGTAGTCAAATGGTATTCGTAGCATGAGGTTTTTCTCCGTTTTCAAGGTCTACGGGCTTTCTGAATTGGCAACGTGTCTGGGGTACTCGTATCGCCCGATATTGTCACGTACCCACTCGTAGTAAAAACGAATACCACGATCTTCCTCGCTCTTGCCATAGCCGCCCATTTCAGGATGAGGAGCCGTGCCGCTGCCATTGGTGATCCCCTGACACCAGCCACTGTGAAACAACATGCAGGCGTTGGGAGCAGCGGCATATTGTTTGAAGTAGCCGAACATGATCGGGAACTCGTCGGCTTCGTACTTGCCGTCATTTTCGTATGCATCGTGACGCTGTGTTTCGACATTAACGACGAATCCTTCCTTGGGTATTACCTCTTCTTTTTGAATGATCCGCACCTGCATACCTGCGTAAGCTGTGCCAGTTCCGGATTTGAACGTGGGGCAGATACCCGCTTCGATCTCGGGTGCGAACTTGTTGAACCACGCGGTTAGCTTCGCCTTCTTTTCGGCTCCGTTCGGCTCACGAAAAATGTCGTGGTCGACACGCGAGTGGTTGTATTCGTGCATAACGTCGCAGAACACGTTTTTCAGCTTGCGACGGACGAGAAACTTCGCTGTTTCTTCGCATGCTCGTTGAATGGCGGCTTCGTCTTTGAGTTCATCGTCTTTGCGAGGCGAAAAGAGGCCCACCATCACGACCATGTCGCGGGCATTGGCTTCGCGTACGAGCCACTCCAGCCGTCGAGCAAATTCCGGTTTGAGTGAACCGTCCGCGTTGTACCCGCTTCGACCGCCAAACGGATTGGGATGTCCCGCGTTGCTGCCCTGAATGTAGACACCGATGCAGTTAATGCCGTGGGCAACCATGTTGTCGAGGTTTCGTACGTGCCTCTCGGTGACACCTTGAGTGTACAAGGCGTTGCCACACCGTAGCCCCCAAATCTCAATCTGCTTGCCGTCGAGAAACGGGCGATCTTCTTTGACTGAGAATTCGCGAGTCGCCGGTGGATCGTCCAGATCGAGTGACTGTACGGGCGTTGGTTTATCCGTACTTGAATCTTGCTGTGGAATTTTGGTGCTTTGAAATGCAGCCACTTGCCACGTGCCATTCAGGCGTGTCCATACTCGAAGGAATCGGAATTTGCCCGTTCCGATCGTGCCGTCCGTCTCTCGCCACTTGAGTGTTGAGATGCCAGTCACGATTGCGGTGTCGTCGAACACGCGCACTTTACGGTCAGACACATCAAACGAAAGGTAGCTGCTCTGCCACTGGACCTTGCCTTTCAACCATTCGGCCTTAGATCGAAAACGGCCCGATTGGCTGCCGTGCGTAAAATCCTCCGCAGTCAGGCAGTCGAACGTACCAAAGTCTCCATCCACGATGGCTTTGTCGAGAAGTTCTTCAAGTTGAAGAATCTCGTCCGTGCGCGGGGCATCAGCTCGCGCCGCAGTATTGATTAGCGCCACGAACGCCGCCACAACCATGAGGCACGTTCGATGTGGTCGATGTTTCGAAGAAGGATTCATTTGCATTGGCTCCTTACATTAAATGTGTCTGCCGTTACTCGTTCGCATTCGAAGCCGTGGTAGTCCTTGACAATACGACTCTCGCCTTCGCATACATTCCGGGACGGAAACGGCGTTCGGGGTTCGGAAGATCGATTTCGACGCGCAAAGTTCGCGACGCAGGATCGAGCACCCAGCTTGTGCGGGACACTGCGCCTTCCAACTCATCCTTGCCGAGTGCTGGGATCTGAATCCAAGCGGCATTACCCGTCCGGATGTAAACGGCTTCCCGTTCAGGTATGTCTACCGCTACGCGGAGCGTATCGATGCGTTCGACGACGAACAGAGGAGCCGGCGAGGCTGCTCCCGGTTGGACGAAGTGGCCGGTGTCGATGTTGCGCTGGCTGATGATACCCGTGAACGGAGACCGAATGCGGGCATACGCGAAGAGCGCTTCGAATCTGCTGACTTCGGCCTCGGCGACTTTCACACGCACTCGAGCCACCGTTTCATCCGCTTTGGCCTTGGCTAGTTCTGCAACTGCTGCGGCGACGTCTGACTCGACAGAGGCGACATGGGCGTTGGCTTCATCTTGCGACGCCTCAGCGGCACGCAATTCATTCTGTGTCTCGTCGGCGAGTTTTGCAGTCACCGAACCCTTCTCGACAAGTTGACGAATCCGCTCATATTCCGATTTCCACCGTTCAAATTCCCCTTTTGCCCGAGTGACACCAGCCTGGCTTTCCGCGATCCTCGATCGAGCTGCCTCAACCGATTTCTCTGCGACGGTTATCGCGGCCGTGGACTGCAACAACTCAGCGGCAGCCTGTTCAGCCAATGCCTTTTTCTGCAAAAGCTCCTGCAACATTTCCGGGACATCGATTTCAGCCAGGATTTCCCCTTCGGAGACTTCATCGCCTATGTCCGCGATCGCAACGCGTTGGGAGGCGTCGCCGTCATCTGATCGCGGTCGCGACTTCAGAACAAAGCCTTGAATTTTGGCGAACAATGGTGTCCGCTCGTACGGTTCGAGCCGGGCAGGTTGGATCGTGAACTCTGCGCCGGATACCTGTGAGCTCTCCTGGGCATTTGCTGGCGGCAATTCCAGCACGCCCCACAGTACGCAAACAATTAGAGTCAAGTGCCCATGGCGTCGGAATAATCGCTGAGAAGTCATCATGGATGGACAACACCTATCGTCTATGCAGGTTGGGATTGTGAAACGGCTGGTCGGTCGAAGAAGGGGCTGTGGGGATCTTCGGGGTCGAGGGAACTGGACGCTGTGGACGCGCTCCCCTGAAGGATCGCAAAGACGCTCGGCAGCACAAAAAACGTGGCACACGTACCGAGCGTCAATCCACCAACGACGGCGCGTCCAAGCGGTGCGTTCTGCGCTCCCGCTTCGCCCCACGCCAAGGCCATCGGTAACATTCCGGCGATCATTGTGCTGGACGTCATCAGGACCGCGCGCAGGCGGCTCTCTGCCCCGGTGATTGCCGCCTCTTTTGGAGTAGCGCCTTCCCGCCGTTGTCTCTCGGCGAATGTGATCATCAGAATCGCATTCGACATCACCACGCCGACCGCCATGATGGCCCCGATAAACGACTGGATGTTGAGTGTCGTGCCGGTCAGGTACAGCAGAAGAACGATGCCGCTCAGTGCTGCCGGCGCTGTGGATGTGGCCGCCAACGCCAGCTTCAAAGACTGAAAATTGGCCGCGAGCAGCAGGAAGATACAAACAATTGAGATCAGCAGGCCAACTCCCAGTCCGCTCAAGATCTGTTCCATCGGAGGCAGTTGCCCTCGAATCTCTCGCTGTGCTCCCTTGGGAGGTTCCCCAGCACGTTCCAGCGCTTGAGCCACATCGCGAGTGACCGTTCCTAGATCAGTGTCGGCCGCGATATTGGCGGTCAACGTCACTTCGCGCATCATGTTATAACGGTCGAACTGTCCCGGCATGGTCCCTTCCTCGATGTCCGCGACATCGCGAACACGAATAACGCCTCCATTGCCGTTGGAATACATGCCGCTGGGCGGTGACGTTTCCCGGTGATTGGTGCTGATCGGAACTTCGGCAAGATCTTGCAGGGAATCGAGACCAGTCCCATCGCCATTTTCCCGGATGATTGAACGGGGAATCTCAACTTGAACTTGGTAGCCGATCCCGCTCTTGGGATCAGCCCAGAACAGCGGCTGAGTGAACCGCGTTGACGACGTCGCAGCGACCAGAGACCTGGCGACATCCTGCGGCGTTACTCCGGCCAGTCCGGCGCGCTCGCGATCGACGTTGACCTCGATCGTCGGATAGTCCAGCGACTGTGCGATCTGCAAGTCGCGCAACGCCGGAATCTTCGCGAGTTCCCCCTGAAGCTTTTGCGCATAGGCTCGATTGTCCGCAAGGCTTTTACCGCGTACCGCAATCTCCACCGGAGTCGGCGAACCGAAGCTCATCACTTCGTTGATGATGTCCGATGATTCAAACGAAAACCGAGTCTGAGCAAACTCGGGATCGTTGCTCAAACGCTCCCGTAGCCGTTGTTGCACTGTGGCTACGTCAATCTCAGCGTTGTCGTTCAGATCGACCCAGAGAACCGTTTCCTCTGGCCCGCGCGACCAATGAAAGACAGCGTTGATGGGATAACTGGACGGTACTGTTCCCACGTAACCCAACGTCACGTCAATGTTCTCTGAACCGAACTCCTCGCCCACCGCTTCGACGAGTTTTTTCGCCTTCTGTTCACTGATTCCCAAATGCGTCCCGTCCGGGGCTCTCATCCGGATACGAAACTGATCAGCGGCAACATGCGGGAAGATGTCGGTTCCGAGACGCGTCCCCACGCCTATGATGATGCCAGCGCAGACCACCAAGTATACCCCAACCAGAATCCATCGAGCCGGAAGCACCAGCGACAAACTCCGTCGATAGACTCCGCGGACTCGGTCCAGAATGGGAGCATGACTGCGACCCGCATCGGGGTGATTCCTGAGTAGCCACGTCAGCAGGACCGGCACGAAGGTACTCGATAGAATGTACGAGGCGACCATCGCAAAACCGACGGCCAGGGCCACGGGGACAAATAATGCGCGTGCCGCACCCTGAAGAAAAAATGACGAAACGAACACCGCCAGAATGCAGACCATCGCCAGAAAGCGAGGAACGATGGTCTCACCCGTTCCTTCCCGCACGGCTCTGGGCAGTGAGACTCCCTGTTCCAGCCGGGAGTGAATGTTCTCCACGGCGACAGTCGCTTCATCGACCAGGACACCGATCGCGAGCGCCAATCCACCGAGCGTCATCAGATTCAAAGTGTTGCCGGTGAGCCAGAGAGCCAGTGTTGAAACCAGCAACGCGAGCGGGATGTTGAGCACTACAACCAGAGAACTCCTCCAGTCGCGCAGGAACACCAGGATGAGGAGACCGACGAGAATCGCCCCAATCGCTCCCTCCATCGCCACTCCGGAGACGCCGCGTGTCACGTAGGGAGTCTGGTCGAACTCGAAGCTCACGCGGATATCATCCGGCAACACCGCTTGCATCTTCGGCAGTGCTTCTTTGATTGAGTTCACCACCGAGAGCGTGGACGCGTTGGCTCGCTTTGTCGCGAGGATGTAGACCGCTCTGCGCCCGTTGACGAGGGCGTAGCCATTGGGAGCGTCCATAAAGTCCGCGACCGAGGCGACGTCTCGCAAATAAACGGATTGTGTCGCTGACATGCGGATGGGCGCGTTTTTCAGATCGTTGATGTCTTTGACAACAGAGTTGACCGGGACGAGGGGATACTTGTCGCCGACGGGAATGTTCCCCGACGGACTCAGCCGGTTGTTCTGCGCCAAGGCAGCGGCCACTTCGTCGGGAGACATGCCATAGGCTTGCAATCTTTCGGGATCGACGGAGACGACAATCGTCCGCTGGCTTCCTCCAAAAGGAGGCGGAGCTGAGACGCCCGGCAACGAAGCGAACATAGGACGAACCTGAAAGAGCGCCAGATCCTGGATTTCGGCGATTGTACGTGTGTCACTTGACAGGACGAGCCGACCGACCGGGACACTTCCGGTGTCAAAACGCATCACGAATGGTGAAACGGTACCTGGCGGCATGAACGCCTGAGACCGGTTCACGTAGTTGATCGTTTCCGCCATCGCCTGAGCCATGTCCGTTCCGGGATGGAACGTCAATTTCATGAGCGCGACGCCTGCGATGTTGCGAGACTCAACGTGGTGAATTCCGCTGATGTAAAGAAAGTGGTACTCGTAATAATTCGTCAGGTAGCCTTCCATCTGTGTGGGGTCCATCCCCCCGTACGGCTGGCAGACGTAGATCACGGGCAAGTCAAGCGCTGGAAAAATATCGACTTCCATGCCCTGCGGAAGCGCCGCCGGCCACGGTAAACCAATCCCTTGGGCGATCGGTTTGCCGATTGCTGCCAAGCTCCCTAAGACAATCGCGACGACCACAATCATTACCGTGATCGGATGTCGGAGCGCGGTCTGAATCAATTGCATCGCAGGTTTCCTTCGCCACCCTTAAGAAAATGTTTTACTTGATACTCCGGCCGGTAACTGAAAAATCGTCGAACCTCGTTTGCGCATCTGCTTTCGTCCAGAGTCCGACGCGGCCGGCATCCGATAGCGTGTCGTCTCGCACACTGAGCTGAATGCCGTCAACATCACAGACGATCAGATCACCCTGCATCGCGACGGCCAGCTGGTGCCACTGATCCGCCGCAAGTTCCACGTCGACACTCGCTAGTTGCGTCCGTTTTCCGACAATGACTTTGTAGATTCGCAAGTTGTCTTCGAGCGGGTTGAAGCGGCAGATGTAATAGTGGTTCGCATCGACATAGCGCCACACGAACCCGCCGCCCTGATCGACTCTGCCAGCGACAGATTTGAACGACACCTTCAATTCGACATCGCGATAGCGAACATCCTCGGCAACGCACAGATTAAACATCGACCGAGGGCTTTCGGCTGTCTGTGCGAGAACGAAACCCGACCGCGACGGAGCAGACTCATCGGCCAAAACTTCCCATTTGCTGCCATCACCTTTGCCGGTCTGGGCGACTTCCCAGCCGGATGGCACTTTGCCGACGTCTTCGGCTGCAAAAGTCCACTCGCGAGTTTCGCCTTCAATGACGGGCGCTGAGTGATGCTCTGGTTCATCGTTCCGAGTGCAGCCACAGCACGGCGATAATACGGCGATTCCGAATCCGAATCCGAACATGATTGCTCTCCATACATTTATGTTCATGTTCCGTACTCCAACGAAATAGTCGGCCAAGGCATTGAACACTCAAGCCATGCGCGTATCTTCTCACAGATGTTCAACAAGTCCATTAAAGCAACATGAAACGTCTTTCATGTTGCAGAGTCGGCGTCTTTGCGAGGCAGTAGCACGGTGATCGTCGTGCCCTCGCCAGCCGTGCTGATGACATCTACTCGACCGCCGTGAGCCGATACGATGCTTTGCACGATGCTCAGGCCCAGCCCCGTGCCGCCAGCGTCGCGACTGCGAGACTTGTCGACGCGGTAAAAGCGATCAAACACACGCGGTAGGTGTTCATCATCAATCCCAATGCCGGTGTCCCGGACGGCGACGGCGATCATTCCGTCCTCTGCGGATACCGATACTTCAATGCGACCTTTTGACGGCGTGTACTTGATTGCATTGTCCAGCAGATTGTAAAGCACTTCGCGTAGCCGGTCGGCGTCACCCGCAACGATCGCTTCCGACAGCCCGCCAACCGTGAGTGTTTGCTGCTTTGCTTCGGCCAGCGGCCGCATTACGTCCGAAGCAGTGGCGACCAGTCGCGCCAAATTGAGAGGTTGTGATTCCAGCGGCACCAGTCCTGCATCTTCACGGGACAATGTCAGCAACTGATCCGTCAGCTTTGTGAGATGTTCGCACTCTTCGAGAACGCTACCGGCCAACGCCTGATACTCCCCGGCATCTGGTAACTGATTCATGGCGACTTCAGCTTCGGCTCTAATCACCGAAATCGGCGTTCGCAGCTCATGAGAGGCGTCGGCGGTGAAGCGTCTTACCTCGGCGAACGACTGTTCCAGCCGGGCGATCATGGAGTTGATTGTCTCCGCGAGCCGACCGAGTTCATCGTTGGCGTTGGGGACGTCGAGTCGCTGACTAAGATGTTCGGCTGTAATCTCATCCGTCGCTTGACGAATTTGTTCGACAGGAGCCAAAGCCCGTCGGGCTAGCGCGTACCCGAACCCACCAGCCAGCAACAGCGATAGCGGCAGAACAGTCAGCAGCACGGTTGCCAGTTCCCCAAGTTCTTCATGAACTTCATCCATCGGCAGCATCAAGATGACATCAAACCGGCGATCGTTGGCGTCCAGCGCACGCGTCAGCGTTCGCTGCCGACCGATTAATGGCATCTCTCGCGAATCAAACCGGATATTGTGTGTCGTACCGACTGGTGCCAACGGGACACTTTGTTCCGCCATCTGTTCGGTTCGGGCAACAACTTTTTCATCTTCATAAACGATACATAACGCCCCGGCGTGCTCGTGAAACTCTTCTATCCAATGTCGAATTCGAGCTTCAGGATTATTGACGCTTTGCAGGTCGTGTTCGAGTTCGTGAAATTGTTCAATCAATACTCGGTCGGTTTGTTCCAACATCGCATGACGCAACAGGCCGTAGATCAAGACTCCGACGACCAGCAACAATACGGCGAGGGCCACAGTGTTCCATAGTGTCAACCGCCAACGGATGCTCAGCCTGCTCATGACGCGTCCCTCACAACATAACCGACACCACGTACGGTATGGATCAACTGTTGCAGTCCCGGTCGTTCAACCTTCTTTCTCAGCAAACCCACGTAAACGTCGATGACATTTGTTAGCACACCCATGGGCTCATGCCACACGTCGCGAGCCAGCATATCCCGAGTGACGACGGTATCGGCGTTGCGCACGAAATACGCCAGCAATTCAAACTCGCGGAGGCTCAGTTCGATCTCTTCACCATCGCGCACGACGCGGCGGGCGACGAGGTCCATTTCCAGATCACCAACCAGGAGCATCAATTTCCGCTCGCCGGTGTCGCGTCGCAGCAATGCCCGTAGCCGGGCCAGCAACTCGGCAAAGGCAAACGGCTTCACAAGGTAGTCGTCCGCTCCGCTATCAAGCCCAACAACGCGATCATCTACGCTGTCTCGTGCGGTGAGGATCAGAACCGGTTGCGAAAACCCACCCGAACGCAGATCGCGCAGCACTTGAATTCCATCGCGTCTCGGAAGCATCAAATCTAGAAGTACTGCATCAACCTTCTCGGTGGTGGCCGCATAGTAGCCTTCCTCTCCCGTGGTCGCTGTAATGACTTCGTACCCATCCTGTTCCAGCCCCTTTTTTAGGCTGGCCAACAGTTTCTTCTCGTCCTCGACAATCAGTACACGCGACATCTATCAATCTCCTCCGTCTGATTATGGACAGTCGCAGCCGAATACGAAATGAACGCAATATGAAAAGCTTTTCATGTTCCCCCCAAAGGGTTGCTGACAAGCTAGTCGACGCGCATGATCACTTACAGAAAGTAAAGTAAGGTGTTGAGATGCTTAGCACCGCCAACTCGAACAGAAACCCGCACAAGGAGTGTGAGCAAATGACCAATTCTTCACGTCGCAATTTCCTGTTTGCCTCATCGGGCGCAGTCGCCGGAAACATGCTGGTCGGTGGGCTTGCCGAAGCCGCGGACCACGAGACGCACGGCCTGGATTTTTCGCACAGCGGACTGGTCACCGGGAACCCCAAGCCACTGAAGCACAAATCGATTCCGGGCTTCCTGAGCGCCGAACAGATCGCACCACACCATACCGCGCATTACGGTGGTGCGCTCAAGGGCTACACGGCGGCGGACTCCCGTATCGAAGAAGCGGTGAAGTCCGGGCAGTCGTTGGATGCGGCCGCATACGGCGCGCTCAAGCGGGCCGTCAACAGCAAGAGCAACAGCGTCGTGCTGCACGAAATGTACTTCGACGGCCTCGCGCCAGTAGCACCCGATCCGGCCGCCGACATTCGCGCCGCGATTGAGAAACGCTTCGGGTCAATCGAGAAGTGGTCGGACGACTTCGCCGCCTCCGCGAAAGGGGCTGCGGGCTGGGCCATGCTCGTCAAACATCCCGTCAACGGGAAGCTCTACAACGTCGTCAGCGACGAACACGCGATGGGCGTGCTTTGGATGGCTACTCCGCTGATTGTCGTCGACACCTACGAACACGCGTTCTACATCGACTACCAGAATCGCAAATCCGAGTACGTCGATAAATTCATTGAACACATCGATTGGAATGAAGCCAACGTTCGGTATCAGGCACAAGGATAGCCGTTATCAGCAACGCATCACGGAATCACAGGAGTTGCCGGGTCGGGTAGTGCCGATGCCGTTCCAGGTGGAGCGGTCACCGGCCAGCCGAGCGCCCATTGTAAACGGAATTGGGCTTCGTTGTAGTCCATCACCGCACTCAGGTACGCCCGGCGCGCATCCTCCAGGGCCTGTACGGACTGCAACACTTCCAGGGGCAGTCCTTGGCCATCGCGGATACGGCTGTAGTTTCTTTGGTAGGAGTTTTCTGCCGATCGAATCGCCCGCTTCGTGATAGTGATCCGCTCGGCTCGCCGGAGTACCTGTGCATGAGCCTCATTCACTTCTCGCGCGACCTGATCCATGACGCGAATTTTCTCGAATTTTGCCTGTTGAATTCGTGATGTGGCTTCACGGCGTGCGGCACGTTCGCCGAATCCCAGATTACGAACTTCCCAAGTCATCAAGGCGTCGAAATCATAGCGGCCATCGACGTTGTCCAGGTTATCTCCGAGTCCACCGCCGAACCCTCCGGTGCTGAACCCCAGGAGCACGCTGGGAACGAACGGGGCATACTTTTGGCGACGGTATTGCTCGCAGGCGGCGGCCACCAGCGCCTGCGACTCCTTCAACTCGGGACGGTTGGACAGCCCGGTGCTGATCAGCGAGGACTTGTCCATGTCCAAAGAGACCAGATCGATGGGCACGACGGTCGGGTCGAGCGGCGCGATAGGGCGGTCCGCCGCAATGCTCAAAGCCTGGGCTAAGCGGGCCGATGCCACATCGATCCGTTCGCGGGCCGAAACGAGGCGGTTCTCCACGAGGGTTCGTTCTGTTTCCAACCGATCTGCGTCCGCTTGCAGACCTTGACCCGTCGATGCGAAATCACTTGTGAGTTTCGCAAGGTCATCCGTGCGATCGCGTGACTCGTCAAGAATGCGCGCGTCCTGGTGTGCGTTCAACAGTTCCAGGTAGGCAACGGCCACGTTCAGAAGCTGCTCGTTCATCACACCGTTGGCGGCATGGCCACGCGCCCAGGCCGTTTTCTGTGCGATCTCCGGCTGAAAGATCGCATCGGCCAGATGAAACCGTGCGACGATTCCGGGGTTTGGAGTCGTCCCTGCTCCCGTGGCACCATTACCGAGGCCATACTGAAACGAGTTACGATTCACGTCAACAATCCTACCATCGCTGGCTTGGTAGTTTCCATCGTGCTTATGGAAGCTGAAACCCGCTTGCAGCGAAGGGAGCCACAGAACTTCAGCCTGATCGAGCTGCGCATAGGCTTCCTGCACCCGCCACTGGGCAAATCCGACCGCCGGATGCTTTCCGCCAACCATGGACAGCGCCGTCGGCAAATTCATGTCGACCACGTCGAGTGTCGGCTCGACAACGGGATCCGGGATTGGCGCGACTTGCGATGGCGACGAATCGATCGCGCGCAACGCGGGATAATCGTAGGTGTCACTTTCATTAATCGCATCGCCGCTGGCGACAATCACCTTCGAATTGTCAGCTCGATCTTCGACAAGTTCCAATCGATACTGCTTCCCGTCGATGATGAGCGTTCTCTGTTGACCGTCGTGTTGCGGTGCGTCCAATCGATGCCCGACGGTACGCACTGGGGCCACTGAGTCGGCCGCCTCTTGCTGGTTTTTTGGCGACTGTCGGGCGAGCGACGGTCCATCGTTTGGCGCGCGAAGTTGTGGACGCGTCAATGTGGACTGCTGCAAATTGGTCGTCGTTGACGCATCGGCATATTCGCTAGAAACCGCAAACTCAGCACGGCCGGGTGCGGTTGCTGGCTTCGCCGGACCGGTGCTGGCGATCTGCCGGTTTCCGGCACAGCCCGACGTGGCAAGCAGAAGAGTTAGACATATAAGACGACACATCACGGTTCCTCCCTGAAACGCGTCAACTCAGTCGGAACGGGTCGAACTGTCCGAATGAAGTCGATCGAACTCTGTTTTGCTTGTGGTTCTTTTCGGCAACCTTTTTGTCGTTGAAGACCTGGAAACGGTAAGATGAAACAGTTTTAATGCAGTTGTTCCCACTATTCCGACTTTAATGGTTGTGCCGACCATACCAGAATGCTCGTGAGAAGTTCGCCGGACGGCTTGGTATCTGCATCTTTCAGGGGGGCCGTCAGGCTTGAATACGTAACCGGCATACATCAAGTGGGATCGCTGTGTGGCGTAACCGGACACGAAGTTATTATCCTTCACACTCGAAAAATGATTCAGGTTGGAAGGGCTGCACAACCGTGCGACGCAGCTGCAGCGCGGAGTGCGGAATTGGGACGTAATTCATGCGTGCTCTGGCTGAATTGACAGACCGTTGGATCGCCAAGAGTTGTCGCCGAACAGGTGCGAAGCGTGCATAAGGTACACGGCTAAAGTCGAAGGCTAGATTCTCTGGTGAGCGCTGACATGCTCGATCCAAGAAAAACGCCTTAAGCGCTTTGAAGGTCTGCGGATCAATGCGAACGCACGCATGCCACTTCGGCCGACCGCCAGTTGGCGTGACGCCGCTTCGGCGATAGCTGATCGAATATCCTTCGAACTTGATTGGGTGCCTCCGACAATCGCGAATTCGATTTCGTTCCTGCTGCTTGAATGAGTGATGTCCTTCAGTCACAAGGAGAAGGAACCAATGGCCGTAGCGGATGTATTGCATGTTCGCCAGGCCACGCTGCTTGCGATGAGCCCGTTGCCGGTCCGTTAGGTCGATCCCGTACTTCGCGATGAGCTTCCGATCGACGGTTGCGGGATCT
Organism: Aeoliella sp.; assembly: GCF_965227375.1. Taxonomy (NCBI): domain Bacteria; kingdom Pseudomonadati; phylum Planctomycetota; class Planctomycetia; order Pirellulales; family Lacipirellulaceae; genus Aeoliella; species Aeoliella sp. The sequence continues at coordinate 3,242,919 of NZ_CBDDFX010000002.1, read as the reverse complement.
TTGCTTCTCGGAATCCGGCCGGTCACGTACCACCAGTAGCCGTGTCGCAGGTACGATACAGCGACCTGCTGAACGAGTCCTTCTGGTGATGCTGCGACGCAACGGTATGACATCGTTCCTCACGGTTTCTTCGAGTCAGAAAAAGATGGGGCTGTTGCGGCCAACCCCAATGCCGTCTTCTCCTTAGAGAAATCCCTGGCATCAGCGACCGTGGTGCGGTACGGGTTGCCTTGGCCTCGACACGACAGAAGTCGCGGCCAAGGGCCAGCATCGTCACCACAGAAGCCTGCGAGCATCACGCACTGTCGCTTTGTCTGCACTGGTTTCGTCAGTGCACTTCCACAATACATAGTGCCCACAAAAAAGAACCTCGGCCGCACAATCGACGGGTCGCAAGACACAAGTCGAGTGTGCGTCGTCAGTCCGCCGCCAAAGCTGGCTGCTCTTCCGAACAACCAGCTCTAGCCGCATCGCTGCCAGCCAAGGAAGCCGACGCTCACCATTGAGCGCCAGCCATACATCACCTGACGGAGTCTTCGGTTGCACTGTGCAACCTCAAGCTCCTCAGCCCTTTCGTTCCTGCCCTTTGACCGGGACATCACTCCCAATCGGCAGACGGGTCGCGACTGCCTTGCCGCGCGTGATCGAACGCACTCGAATGTGCGCGTTCATGTCCGAGCCTTCGCTCGAAACACCGTTCGCAGTTCCCCACGAGTTCTACTCAGGCCACGCTCCCACACTACGGCGTTTGGCGTGACAAAGTCACGCTTACTTTCACATGGCCGACCAGACCATGCACCGGGTAGCCAAACCCGGAAGCCACAGCGCTTCCTGCGTTAGTGTCGATCTTCGACTCTGAAGTCACGTCGCTAGCGCCAATGATGACGCGGTCCGCGTGGGTATGTGCTGCCTTCCGGCCAGCCATACTTTCCAGCCATTCACAAAATGACTGATTTCCCACCTACGAAACCAGAAGCTCGGGGTACCAACCCCACACGGATTTTCACGGTTCGGCACCGTCGCTTCAGAATCTCACTGGCAAGCGCTTTCTTACGTATTCGATTGCGCCTTTCATGGTTGAGCTTTTCGCCGCCGGTCGTTTAAACCAGTCGCCGAGGTGGTCAGACCCCGGTGCCTTCTGTCACCAAAAGACAACTCCCCACGCCAGCCGCGTTGAACGAACTCGCCCAAGGCAAGCCCGGACCCCACGGACGGGATTTGCACCCGCTTTGTTCGCTACGGTTCTCGCAGCAAAGAAGTGAACTATCACTTCACCGACACGGCCTCGCTCGACAACAAGTTGTAAGCGAAGTTTTTCCGCATCGCCCTTCTTCCCCTTTCCTGTCGCGACCCACTCTCCGCGACAGGCAACAGAACGGCCATGCCGCATTGGATAGAACGCTGGGATTACTTCGATCTTCGAACCCTTCTTCCATACGAGGGAAGCGTGAGTTCAATCGAGATTACTCCAACGAGCCTCCATCGCTCTGGGCGAACGCCTCTCGACGTACCCAGCGCTAAGAGCCGGCACAGCGTCTGACGACGCGGGAAGCTGGCAAGGCTTCCAGTTCTTATCCGCGGCTGATGAGACCACGATTCCCGAACCTGCCGTCTCCGTCAGGAGACATCAGCTCAATCACTCTTCGTTCGACGGCTATCGCCGCCGATTTCGAGCGAATGCGTTTTTGCATGAGCATGACGACCGGCGAGTGGAGTACTCGCCTACAGGACCCTTCATAGCAGTACCGCCGAAAAAGTCATCGTTTCGAGAGAAATTCGTCAGAATACGGCAATGTTTGACTGGAAAATGTTTTCCGTGGTATCGACTCAGGAATGGAAAACGAATCGTTTCCTGATGAACGGCTGGTCTTTGTGGACCTCGAAACGGGCGGCCTTGAAACCTGGCGACCGATCCTTCAAATCGCTGCGATTTCGGTTGCCAGCGACGGGAGTGAGTTGGAAACGTTCGAGTCAAAACTCCGATTCGATGAGAATGTCGCCGACCCAAATTCGCTCCGTAAAAACCACTATTCGCGTGCACGCTGGCATCGAGAAGCTCGCTCCGCATGCGTGGTGGCTGAAGCGTTTGCTCAATTCCTCATGCGTCACGCGACCATCGATCAAGGAAGAAGCCTTGCTACAGGCACTCGATGAAGTGCGACTACGAATCAACAGCAACGTGCGGATTTTTTAGTCGGCGAAGCCTTTACTCGCACGTGAAAATCGTGGTACATCTCGGAAATGTTACGATCGTTTGTTGGAACATTTGACGCAGCAGGTTTGCGAACGCTCAGAAGCGAAGACGATGCAATCGAATCGGAGAGCTACCCGATAGCCTATCCCATTGGATCGGTCCCGTTTTGGGCCATCCTCGATTCGTCTGAGTTGCCATCGATCCACAATGCGTTAGCTCAGGGATGCCGCAGCCGCGCGTGGGAGTTGCTCGCCCAACAAGCCAGATGTTTCGGCCGTCTGTGCGGATGATGCTGCAAACCGAGTGCGATTGCACGCTGCCAGAGACGTTTCCGAATTGGGGACGTTGTACGGCCACGGCCTGCATCGTACGCTAAATCGATGGACGCGACCGAAACAACGCACAGCGAGCATTCGTCGAAACCTCTCCTACTCTCCGCCGGCTTGGCGGGACTGACCTTTGCTGTCTGGGCGGCGGCTCCGACAAGTTTTCTGCTTGGCTATCTTTGTTTGCTCGTCTCAGCGCTCATTGGTCTGGTGATGAAGACCTGGCTGGAGGTCCGCGCACGTCCTCAACAACCGCCACTCCTGGAGCTGTTGCTCAGTCTGGCGAGCGATCCGGAGCTGGCGACGCTCCATGCGTCTCTTGCCGACGCTCTGCAGGACGTCTCCAGTCGCACGGACCCAACGTTCCGCAAACTTGCACTCTCCCGACTGAATTCCATTGCCGCTGATTGCGCATTATTGGCCAAGGGGCAGGTCGCATTCACTTCTACCGAGAGCTGGCGCGTCGTCTACGAAGAGCTGCTCCGCAGTCCCGGCCTGCATCTCTATCGGTCGGTCGCCTATGTCGAGTCGGCGCACTACTGGCAGGATGGACCTGGACAGCAGAGCACACAACTCAATCTTGAACTGCACGACGAAGGCACGATCCGTATAGAACGCACTGCCATTATCGCGGATCATCTGTGGCCGGCGTCGGATCTCTTTCCGGTCGATCCGCTGCACTCCTGGCTCGACCAACAACATCGCTACGGCATCTGGCTCCGTTTGGTCCGAGAATCGGCGTTGGAAAACGATTCCGAACTGTTGTGTGATTTCGGAATTTATGGGACGCGCGCAGTCGGGATGCAGACCGCAGATCCAGCCGGACGGACGATTCGATTTCTGCTCGATTTCAACTTCGCGAAGATTCAGGAAGCTGAAGCCGTGTGGAATCGACTCGGCGTGTATGCCATCTCCTACCGAGAACTACTGGATCAGCAGCACTGATCAGGTTACGATCAAGTCAGGAGTTGATGAGGCCATGCCCGAATTGCTGTATCTGGATACGGCACGGTTGGGCCTGATGTCACCGCAAGCCTGCCGTGCCTCGGTCGATTTTGCTCGCTTTTCCAGCGAATACGGTGCCACGCTGTACTTGACTGACTTTCTGAAAGATGGCTTCGCTTCTCTCCCATCTACTATCCGCGACGGGTATTGTGGTCTCGAAGACTGGCGTGGCGTATCGACTCTGCGGCAATCGCTACGCGTCTTGTCTGACTCTCAATGCGACAGCAACGTCTTGATCGCATCTCGTGCCGCGTCCTTGATGAAACTGGCGGCTCGGCTGTTGGTTCGTCCCTGTCACAACATTCTCGTCACCGACCTGAGCTGGCCAGCCTACGACCGGATTCTGCGTCGTGCCGCCAATAATCGCGGCTACAAAGTCACGAACGTACGGATTCGACGGGATATCCTGAAACGCCAGCTCACCGCTGATGAACTGACCGACAAGATCGCCGCACAGTTTGTCCGGGACGTTTGCGATGGACTGTTTTTACCGTTGGTTGACAATCTGGGAGTCCAGTTGCCGGTTCGCCGCATCGTCGATCGGATTCGGAAGGAAGCCGAATTGCGTTTCGTCGTTCTCGATGCGGCGCAAGCCTACAATCATGTGCCGCTTGCATTGGCGTCGAATTACTGTGATTTTGTGATTGCCGGATGCCATAAGTGGTTACGAGCCTTCACTCCGATGGGCGTCGGCTTCTTCGGCCATCCCGCCACGGCAGACTATATTCGTGATTCGACACAGAGATGGACGCAGCAAGGGGCAATCGACGATCCCCTCATGCGATTTGCCGACGAACTCGATGGCGGAGCGTGTCAGCGGTTTGGTGAAACCGTGTCGCTTTCGCCGATGCTGACGTCCAATGCCGCTGCTATCGATGCACTGCGGAATCGAAAGGCAACCGATGCGGCAACCGACAATGAACTTATCCTGACATCCATGGCCGCCTCGCTTGGGTGGCGCGTGCGGACACCCTGCGACGATCTCCGTTCGCGGATCGTTCTCCTGCAATCCCCACGCGATTCCGATCGCCACGTCTCTCCGGAAATGCTTCGCCGTCGATTCCTCAACCGAAGTATCGCCCTGTCGGCCTACGCCCGCGGAATCGTCCGTGTGTCGCTTCCCAGTCGCCCGTTCTCCGTTGACGACTGTGCTGCGTTGCAAACTGCACTGTCCAGCACGGCGTAACAATCGCCGTCTTTCTCGATTGATGCCCAGCCAGGGTCTCGCTGTGGCCTCTCGCATCATGGCACGCCGGTCAAGGTCCGCGTTCGCCGGGGGCGACCGCTGCTGCTTTCGCTTGCGCGAAAGACTCCACCTAGACCTGTCGTGCCGTGTGAAGGCAACCACCGGCATTGAAAACGACTGACGACGAGATCGAAAGGCCGGTTCTCGATCTCGATCCAACGGAGGGAAACGATGAAAACGAACCAGAACGCAATCACGCAGATCATGGATGGTCTATTCCGCGAACACGTCAACGAGAGCGCCCAGCAAGGTTTCGTCGACACGAACGAATCTCAGCAAGTCATTCTTTGCGACCTGCTGACCGACATTCGTCACTACTGCCGTCAGCAAGGGATCGATTTCGAGTTGGCGTTGCGGTTGTCTCAAATGCACTTCGAGGCGGAGACCACGAATCGATAGCACATCGATGCTTGACGCACATGGCTCGGATGCCAGGGCTTCTACGCGTTTTCTCAAAAGGGGACTCCTCTCCGGCCCTTCTGACGATGTCACGGCGGTCAAGGTCCGCGTCCGCCGTTGGCGAACGCTGCTGCTTTCGCATTCGCGAAAGGCTCCACCTTGACCTGCCGTGGGTTCCCGGTTTCGGGCCGTCGGCAGGCCCATCACTTAATTGAATGAATTCTTGCGAAGGCCGATTCGCACAAACGGAGAAACCATCATGTCATTAACAGTGAAAGAAAAAGAGCATTGGAAAGAACGCATTGCAAGACGGATTGATCACGCGATTGAGGAGTTGCAGTCGAACGAAGATCCTGGATTCTATGATCGAATTCACAAGGAGGCCGACGAAGAAGCGTGGAACACTCTGGGGCTCAAGGCGTTGCGAGATGAATGGCAAGACAATGCCAAGGCACAGAACCAACTTCGTAAACGCGAGGAACAAATCTATCGCGAGATGTACGCCCGCGTTTCGGGAGTTCCCATCGACGAAGTTGGTCAGCACTACAGCACTCCCTTCGAAGTCCAGAGAGCCATCAAACGGCGAAGAGACGTTCATGTTCGTGAATTCTTGTCGACCACTGAACTCGGCCAAAGAATTCTCCAGCTGCAGCAGGAGAAGGAAGAACTGCTCGATACCGTCTGGCTCGCCACATCGCCCAGCCAGATCAAGGAACTGTGGAGCCGATTTTCGGAACTGCTGAAGTGGCGGCCGCCCCAACTCCAGAAGGATGCCTTGTCTATCCAGCCGCCGGCCACGGACTCCTAGCATTGACCTGACGCTTCAGCCGCCCGGTTCTCGGGCGGCCACATCCCTACCTTCGTTCAACAAGACCTTCACGACATCCCCCCATTTCTTTGCGCTTTGCTCAGCATTGTGCTATCCCTGCCACACTCCGTTCTCTCTTCAGTAGCTTCGGGAACACGTGACTGCCCCGCTTTCGATTGACTCGTCCCAGCCACTCGAAAGCCGGTGGCGTGCATTGGTTCAATTTCGAGGTTTACCAAATGCCGGGGAGAAAGATTGAAGAACGCGTTGGTCACTGGCACGCAAATTAGGTGTCACAGCTCCTAACTGGCCGTTCAGCGAGTGGATCTGGACCAGCAGTTGACCGCACTGCGGTCTTTTGAATGGCAAGAATCAACCGCACTCACAGAACTACCGTCGCCGGTGCGCTCATGATCGAAAAGTAGCTCACCAAACCACGAGCCTTCATTGGCCCATTCTGGCCGTCGACATCCATCGAAGACGCCTCGTTCGCATTTAAGGGGGGCTCGTCAGCGGCCCTTCTGAGTCTGCCACGGCGGTCAAGGTCCGCGACCGCCGTCGGCGTCCGCTGCTGCTTTCGCTCGCGCGAAAGGCTCCACCTTGACGTGCCGTGCTCGCATCCATGCGGGCCGCCGGCAGGCCCGATTCACTTTTCCGGTTGCAGATGCCGGCTGCAACTACTTCTCGAAGGAGAATCGACATGAAAGAAGATCGTGCAAAGAAATTGGCGGATGATGCTTTGGCAGAGCTGAAGGCTCAACTCGAAGCCGGACACAGCGAAACACTGCTGAAGTTCATCGAATGCGTCAGCCGCTTCCACCACTACTCCTGGCGAAACTGCATGCTGATTGCGCTGCAGAATCCGGGGGCCACCCAGGTTGCCGGGTTTCGCAAGTGGCTCGAACTGAAACGATACGTACGCAAAGGAGAGAAGGGCATCGCCATTCTCGCGCCGCTCACGTATCGCCGCAAGGTCGAGGCGGATGACGGTCGTGAGCAGACGGAGTCGGGGGTGCGGGGATTTCGAGTCGTCCACGTGTTCGACGTCAGTCAAACCGAGGGCGAGGAACTTCCCGAGCTGGCACATATCAAAGGTGATCCCGGTGATCTGCTCGAAGGTCTGGAAACTCTTGTTCGTGAATCCGGGATCGAGCTGCGGTACGAGGTGCTTCCTCTTGGGACAAAGGGTGTTTCCGAGAAGGGATCAATTGTGGTCGCCGAAGGTCTTGGTGCAGCGGAACGTTTCGCCGTACTGACCCATGAGTTAGCTCACGAGTGGTTACATGGCGCGGAACGTCGTCAGGAGACGACTATGACTGTCCGGGAAACTGAGGCAGAAGCTGTAGCGTACGCCGTCTGTAGCGCTCTCGGCCTCGACTGTTCAACTCATAGTTCAGACTACATCCAACTGTATCAAGGCGACACGGAAGTCCTCAGCCAGTCACTGGCACTGATCCAGCAGACAGCGACCAGGGTCATCAGGGCGTTGACCTCTGCAAAGCAGGATGAGGAGGTCGCGGCATGAACGACTACCATGAGCACCTGACCATTCATCCAATCGTGCGACAGATCATCGACCGCGATTGTCATATTGGCATTTCGAATCGCGCCGTCATTCGGCATGTGATCTCGAAACTCCGGAGCGGAATGAACACCTTCCGGCAAATGTCCAAAGCGGACCGACGCGATCTGATGCGGCAATGCATTGCAAGGCATCGTGAGAATCAGGAACTGTATGTCGATGTCATGAGAGGCTGGTCGTCGCTGGGAATGACGCATCCTAAGTTCCGCAGGACGGAAAGAGGCAAGTGATGGCGTTGCGATTGCAAGCCAAATCTCGCTCCGAAAGGGTGCGAACGTAGGAATCGCCGAGTGGTCGGAGGAATCACCCAGTCGAACCCGATTCGAGTACCGAGGTCAGGTTGCTGCACGCCACTTGGCCTCGTTTTTTCATTGCCGATCCCGCCAGCCCTCATCCACAACCCGCGATGTGAGCGCGGATTCTGTACTCTCGCGGGCGTACACCTTATCATTTAAGGACCGAAATCCTATTCGCAAATCCAGCCCAGGAGTGTCGACATGCGCGCCGCAACGTCTGAGGCCATCAGCGATCGTACTCGTCCTGCCGTCCGATTTCGCGGACGCATCTACCCCCAGTCCCAATCGACACCTGAGGCTCAGGTTGTCGAACTTCCGGACTACTCTTCCCGTCAAGCGACCCAGGAACAGCTGACCGCAGAGATTATGCGCCGCGTGCCATTTCTGAATGAACCACAAGACGGAACCACGATGGAACTCTGTAGCGCATTCAGTGAGTCGCACAGTTGCTTGACGGGTTTTCGCTCGGATGTGGAAGCACTCGTGCCGTTGCTATGTCGTGCCAACCTTGAGTTTCGGCAGGAATCAGGCCACACGTTTGAGGAGGGCAAGGCGACGGCTATGAAGGAAAAGCTGGACGCAATGATAGAGAAATCAAGATTGGCGATTCGCCCCATCGCGAATCCCGTCAATGCCCATCTCCTTGCTTTGGATCCGGACGCCGCGCTGAAGAAGCTGAGAACGTCGCTGCGTCAGAGTATCGACCGTTTTGTTCAGGATTTGTTCGATGCACTCGACAGATTGGTGGATAAGGAGATTTCTGGACTGGTCGAATGGACGAGTCAAAACACGTGCTGTTACCACTTCTTCCGCGATGTCATCGTGCAGGACCGTGATGACACCGTGATTGAGAAAGGTCTTGTCCACTACAACCGTAGTCTGCACGGGATCGCTATCCAGGACGTCGATGCGGTCGATCGCGGCACCCACACTCATCGGATCGCTCGACATGAATACCACACCGGTGCGGCCATCGTCACCAGCATTGCCAATACGCGTGTTGTGCTTCCTAAAGCGGTCGCCGAATTGGTCAACCGAATTCCGGACTGGTTGGAACCTGTCGTCCGGATCATCGACGGGACGTTGGTTCGTGCTCAGATTATCGAGCAAGATGTCGAAACCGTCGCCTGGGAGCAACGCAACACAATCGATCGATTTGAATTCGAGTACGAACCAGGCGTCCTCATTGATCACATTGTGCTGACGGGCTGGGGACCGCTCGACATCAATGCCGAGCTGCAACGGCGAGAGCAAGAAAAGAAAACCAGAAGGAGAATAGCTGCTGCGAGGCAGCGTACGATCTGGACGACAGCTTCCGTGGGATTGTCGGGACTGTCGTTGGCATGGCATTGGGGCGTCAGCGACCTGATCGATTTGGCATTCGCGTTTGTAGTGATTCTGGCAGCGGCATACAGCGCGATCACTGCGGCAAACGCTCATGCGCAAGCGTGCGATCGCCCGTTTGCGTTCGGGCAACCATTCGGACTTGTCCTTGGCCTCGTTCTCGTACTGACCGGGGTCGGCTTGCCATTGGCTTACTTTGGGGCACTCGGAAACCTCAAATTCCTCTCAGTCATCTTGGCTGTCATCGGTGGGGCGCTACTCCATGCCCCAGTTCTTCGCCATCCCGCTCAACCGATTCAGGAGCCTCCGCGATGAGTATGGGTGATCCATCTGCTGACCCCATTGACGATGGGCGTTGGCTTCGAAATACGATACGTACCCTCGTCGCCGTGATCTTGGTCGTCTTCCTCTTGTATCTCACCTTTGGGAAGACGGTATACGAATGGGCTGAGTCGGATCGTCAGAATCAAATCATCAATGATCGCATCGACAAGATTGAAGATCAGACGAAGCAGCAGGATCAGTTCCTGGATTCAGTTCGCAACCAGTTATCCAGTGGAGAGACACTAGACGACTCGGCGCTGCAGAAGATTCAGGAACGACTCAACAGTCTTGAACAAAGCGCCAGGCTGCGGGCCGACATCGTAGACTCCCTCAAGACACAGGCAAGCGAGCTTGAGGGTGAGCGAGTCCGTAATCGAGTGAACGTGATCGAAGCCTACGAGATCGGACGCCGAATCGAGTCCGAGATTTCCGCCCTGAAAAAAGAGTTGGATGAATGGCAGGATTTGGTTGCACCGCTATCGTCCAATGACGCAGGACGCCGAATTGCCACACGCCCGGAGCTTTTACAGCAATACGCTGCGCTGTCAGACGTCAAGATGGCGACGTTCGACGATCTGGATCGCTGGCAACGGCAATTCGACACGCTTTTTTCCCGCATCAAACTTGCCCATGGGGATCAGTCGATCCGCGTCGTTGTGACCCCTGACGACATAACTGCTTTTCAGTCGCTGGACGCCCAAGTCAACTCCGCGTTTGACCAACTCCGACAGCAGGTGCGGGCACTGCAACTCATCATGGCGAAGGCCGATGGACTTGACCCGGGGCAACAGACGTTGGCCGATACAATTGCTGCCGTTCAACGAGAACGCGATGAACAATTTCGACAGAAACTGAGCGAGACGACCCGGGCTGAAATCCGTAAAGTGGATGAGGAGTTCGCGGCGAAAATCGCCGCCGAACAGCGCGAACAACGGAGACTCCTGAAAGAGCAGGAACTTGCAGCCGAGCAGCTTGAAACGCAAGAAAGAGCTGCCGAACTTGCGGCAATCGAAAAGCGAAATGAAGAATTACGTGCGCGGCTGGCACTGGAAAAGCTGAAGGCCGAGTACCAGGCAGACCTGTCTGAGATCGAATCGTTGCTTGCCCCATTTCTGGACAGCGCCATCACTCAGCCGACCAAGTCAAATCCGATCGCCAAGGGCGGTCCCATGAAACCGACGTCACTCAATGCCCTGAAAGGGTCTGGTGCCCTCGACGACTCCAGTGACGGTCTCAATCTCCTCTATCAAGCCGGCGGACACCCGGCGAATATGCGTAAGAAGGGAGGATTTCCGTCGTTTGTGTCACTGCAAACCCTTGGGCAAGGGTCGGAACGAGACAAGGTTCGTCGAGCCCAACAGCTTCTTGTGAAGTACGGCGAACTCATGGTCGAAGATGGACTCCTCTCCAAATGACGATTTCACTTTCAAGAAAGCCGAGTCAATTGGTCGCAAATTCGGCGAGGCCAGCAGCGCTGAACGCTCGGAGGTTCTGGACGAACCAGGCGGCGGTTCGCGAGGGCGAACCGGCCGCAACGTCCCTGAACGTGACGTGGTCCGGCCTCGGCGGCCGGACCTGCGACCGAATCGGCTGGGGCCGATTTCGGTCGTTCGCCTCCGCTGAACGCTGCGGCGCGGCCGGACTCCTGAACGTCGTTCCGGCCGGCCAGCTTGATGCATCCAGCCCGCGAGCCAGCGTCCAGCATTTCCGACAGCATGATGACTCCCATGGCGGAGGCCGTGGAGGAACAATAAGTCGCACGTACAGTTGCATTTGCGGGCCGTTTTGGTCGCAAGTGTCAGGCGACCGTATTCGCCGACACTTCCACCGACACCCGGCGCGAGTCTGAGGCAGGGCAGGATCGCGCATGGAGAGACGCAACCGCCGCTCGAAACCAAGAAATCAGAACCGGAACCGCGTGCGGATCGATGGGAAGACCTATGACGTCATCGACCGTCAGCGACTAAGAGGGCGGATCTATTTGGTCCTTCGCCGCCTGGCTTCGGCCCCCCGCGCACGGTATCTGGTGTGCGACCCTGCAGCCGGGATGCAGCTCCGTATGTTGCTCGTCCTGCCGGATGACGAACCAACGGCCCAGCACGCCTCCGTCCTGCGGAATCTGAACAGTCGTTCGCTGCCCCAGATCTTTGACATCGACAGGGAAGACGGGCGGACGCGGATAGTGCTGTCCTGGACGCCGGGCATCGACCTCGGCCAGTACCTTCAGCGGATCGAGCGTGAGAAGGTTGTCCCACCGACACCGGCCCATGCCGTGCGGTTGATCCACGGCATGGCCGTCGACCTAACCCTGATGCATCGGTACGCTCGTATCATCCACGGCGACTTGAAGCCGGCGAACCTGATCATCTCACGAAAGCCGAGTCGACTGTCACTAATCGATTTTGGTAGTGCGTGGCCGATCGAACGCACAGGATTTCGTCATCCCGGCGACGGACTCAGCCCCGTCTTTGCCGCTCCGGAACAGCAGCACGATGCAGCCGCGGGCGTCGACGAACGGGCGGATCAATTTGCGGCGTCCGTTTTGCTTTATCAACTTCTGACACTCAAGATTCCCTACGAAGGATTGGGAGGGCAGGCAGGACTGCCTCGGTACTTCGACCCCGACAACGTCGTCGTTCCGCCGAGCGAAATCGCCATCCACGAGCGGTTTGTTCCGCGTCGGTTGCGCCGACAGCTCGACGACGTTGTCCAGAAAGGCCTCGCACTTGACCCCGGTCAACGTTTCCTCACCTCGGGAGCCTGGCTGGATGCACTGCGAGCTGTCCATCGCCATTTGGAAGACCGCGATTCAGGCAGTCATCGTCGACAGGGATACTGGGAACAATTCTGCGATTGGCTGGCTCAACGATTCGTTGGTACTCACGAATCGCCGCCCAAAGATGCGCACGTAGATTAGACTCAATTCAATCGGTCAGGCCAAGTTGCCGCGCGAGCTTGTGCGGTGGGACTTCGTCGCCAAAGCGATCGTAGCACGTACAGTGGAATTCGCGATTGAGATTATCAGTCGTAATGCGTGGAAGGACTTCGACTCCGTTCAAGACTGTCGGACGCAGACCTACGCGGCGTGGCTTGCCAAACGGGCACCCCCGGCAGACTCTGCCTTGATCGGTCGGTCGCGGTCGGTATTGGGCTGCGTTCTCGTAGCGTTGAAATTCGCTCCGGGCACGTGGCAACCCTGTTTGGAACGCTTCCCATTCTTCCTTATCCAGCGGGAAAGCAAGTCCACGATCGCCGTCATTGAACATCACGATCGCCCAATCCGCATTGCCACGTTCGCACGTCTCAGTCAGGAATGCGTAGGCGGCCAGCCGAGCCTGCTGTTGGAGTCGAGGACGAAACTGTCCCATTGAACCCTCCGTTTCATCCACGTGAATCCGCAGCACCGGTATGCGTAGTTCACCCCGGTGAAGAATCCGCCAGGGTTTGCCAGTCAGAGCGATCTCATGGTTGTGCAGTGGTCGGTTGAGTTCGATCGACTGGAAGCCAGCGGCAATCAGTTCCCACCATTGGATTTCCTGCTGGAGCTTGTGTTCCCAGTTCGGTTCGTTGGGCTTGGCCAGGCGCGATTGCGCCAGCCTCGCCCGCAAATGAAGCCAAGACGTGATGACCGGGAACCACTGCGAATAGGTTAAGAGCGGCACAAACATCAACGCTGCCAGGAGCCAGACCAAGAAGGCGGGCAGGTAGAGATACACAAGCACGGTTCCACCCACAACGCCGCCAATCACCGTTGACAACTGTTTGATTTGCCGAGTTTGGATTTCCAGTTTGCGTTGAATCCGGTCAATGTCGAACATCGGAATTCCGCCAAGCGCGGGTGCTGGCTCGAAATCGGCCCCGGTGTCAACCTGATGGGATTCATATGTGATGATTCCGGCCCGGGGGCAGAACAGGAACTCGCTCATCACATGCACGCCAAGTTCTGGCGCGTTCTTATCTTTTGATAGTACGGCCAAAGTCTCGCGAATGTGCGGCTTCATATGTTCGCGGTCGAGCGTCATCAGTCGAGTGCCTTTCGGATTTCCTGAATCGACCGGGGTCGTTTGCTCGGCATCGATGCGACGCATCGCTTTAGCACATCGACAACTGGTCGCGGTAGTTCAAGTTGTTCCCACAGTTCACCGTCGTAACGGGCGATCGTGTCGTCGCCTGTCACCGCGTGCAGAAATACGATGGCCCAACTGTAGTAGTCTGCCTGTGGCGTCGCCTGACCGCTTTCCACTTCCGGCGCTCGGTAGGGATCAATCGGCCACTCGGCAGATACGGTTTTTCCATGCAGCAACAGTTTCGCCAAATCCAGGTCGGTCAACCGCACGGTTCCGTCGTCGCCAATGAGGACACGTCGCGGAGACAGTTCACGCAGGATAATCTTGCGCTCGTGCAGTGCGCAAAGCCCCTCTAAGACCTGTTGCATGACCGGCAGCAGTTGCTCGAACGCGACCGGCCCCTCGTCGATCATTCTTGCGAGCGTTGTTGACTCGAACCACTCATCAATGACCCACCAGAAACTTTCACCTGCGACAGGAAGCACACTCTTGTTGCGAGTTAGTTGTGGGAAACCCGACAATTCGCGACAGACGCGGGCATGACGGGTGAGCACTTCGCGCATCTCACCCCGGTCATCGGACGAAACGGCCGTCAGATCGTAAAACCGTGCCCGGCCATATTCTGGAACATTTGCGTCTCCCACAAATCTGTGTCGGACCTGGCAACGAAAGTAGCCCAGCCCGTTCGACGTGTACTCCCAACCAGTGCGTGTCCCGTTGACGACTGTCCATTCAGGATGCTCCGGCCACTGGAACTCCCCATCAGACACCACCTCGTTTGTCGGCCGCAGCAATTCGTTGAGAGGTCGCTTCAGGTAGTCGGCGACGCGCTTGGCCGTATTCGGAAACACACCTCGGTCCTGGGCAAGGTTTCTCCAAGTCGATGCTGCGACGCCGCCCGCCGACCCAAAGCTTTCGCCGCGTGCTTCCAACAAAACGTGGAGCTTCGCGGTGTCGAGGTAGACCAGCCCGCTCCGCTGTTTCAATGTTGCATTGGATTTCCTGGCCATCTGCTGATTCTCAGATTGTGGCCAGAATGCGCGAGCGTCTCTCCAGCCTGTGACCCCGGTCAGTTTCAATGGTCGTTGTTCGGGGGATGTGGATTACTTTCACAAGGACATCGATATGAACAAACTGCTGCAAACCTTTCTCGATCGACTCCGCGACCGGATCGTCGCCTCGGTCGCCAGTGTCGTCGGTTCGACCTTCTCTGCATTTCGTCTCGCTCAGGAAGCGGAACAACAAAGCTATCTCGAAGATCTCGCGCGGCAGTACGAAGCCGAAGGCAAGTCCCAACTCGCCGAGCAGATTCGCTGTCGTGCCAAGACTCTTAGTATGGACGATCCGACGGCTGAAGCCCAGCCGGTCATACAAAACCTCCTGGCAGATTGTCGCACACTTCCGGCATTGCAATCGTCGCCAGCTACTCCGGACGACGACGCTGAAGGCGGTCGCGCTCCCAACCCCAAACCAAAGACGCGACGCAAGTCAAAGTCTCGGAAGACGACCGATGACTCGTCGATTTCCCTGGATTGAAAGTGGGATGTGCAGGATGAGTGGCTATCGCATGACCGACCGTGACCGCGAGATATTGAAGGCGCTAACCGTCTTCGTACGTCTGTTCAGTCAGCGGCAAGTTGCCGAGTTCTGGTTCAACGACGACAAGGCGAACGCACGCCGCCGACTGGCCCAGCTGGCAGCCGAGAACCTGGTCACGCAAATCACTGTCCGTGCCCGACCGCTACCAGCCATAGAAGAGCCAGTCATCGTTTGGCATCCAGGTGACGTCGATCCGGATTTCAGCCGGGCGGCTTACCAACTTCGCTCCCGCTGGCACCGACGTCCGGTCAAATCGCTGCAAGCCTACATCGCTACCGAACAGGCGTCTCGAATACTTGGCGGACGCGGTCATGGCGAACTCAAGAACGGATTCCAGGCGACCCACGACCTCGGTGTGTCGCAGGTCTGGTTGCAACTGGCCGAATCCAGTCCCGCTTGGGCCGACGCGTGGCGGGGAGAAGACGTGATGGCCCATACCCGTCGCATGCAGAAGCTTCCCGATGGCTTCATCGTCAACAAACGCGATGAGGTGGTCTGTGTGATCGAGTTCGGCGGCGCGTACGACCAACAACGGGTCCGCGAATTTCATGAAGACTGCCGTGACCGCAGTCTTCCCTACCGGATGTGGTAAATTCCTATGCCCCGGAAATCAAGACATTCAGCGAAGACCAATCCCCGACGGCTGTCGGCGCGGGATCGTCGCATCATCGATCATGCCGTTCGATATCGCATCGGCGTGATGGAAACGATGCACCGTCTGTTCTTTGCCGATCAGGAGCTTGGCGCCGTCTGCAAAGTCGTACAGCGCCTCTGCGATGAAGAGTGGCTGCGACGCTACCCTCTCATCTACCCCATGAAATACTTCGTGCCGGGGAAGCGGACCGCTCAGGCGTTTGGGCTTCCAATCGGCCGCACGCATCCACTCGGCCCACAATCCCTCCCCACGGAATACGCCATTCTGCTCTATGCAACTCAGGCGACTGGCCTACAGCGGCTGCACTCGGATGAGATTCAGCAACGTTTCGACTGGTACGACGCTAGTTGGACGCTTGCTCCTCATTGTCTTCGCAGTGTGAAGTCACAACCGATCCTGGAGCTGCTGCGCATCGATCTGGGCGGCCCCGCCGACTACGTCGCTCGAAAATGTCTGGCGGACATCCAGTTGCGCCAGCAACGTCGAGAGTTTGAAGACTTTGTCAAACGCGAATTGTTCCGCCTCGTCGTGATCTCGGCCACGACCGAGAAGGCCGCGGCGATTCAACAAGCCCTGCAGGGGCATCTTTGGCCGGTTGGACTGCGAATTCATCTGGCCGTCATTCCTGAACTCCTTCCTTTACTACCGAGGTGCTCGGATGCCACGTGACAGCTACTTCCAGGACTTTGGCAATCCAATTCGTCGGGAGCTTCTTCCTCGACGGACGCTCTCATTAGCGCTTGCCTCTCCGGATGTGTCGGGACTGTTCCAGTCCAAGGCAATTATGCAGGTTGTGACTGGCGTGGTCGTTGTCGACGTCATCGACTACTTCCTGCTCACGTTTGTGGACTCCGCTGCGGCTGGTGCATACCGTGGACTTCTCGTGGCACTTGCCAGTCTTGCCGTGCTTCTGACGTACGCGCTGAGGTGCTGTGCCCCTAACGATCGCGGCATTGCCATTCTCATTTCTATCGCTCTTCCAGTCGCTGCTGGGGCAACACTCTGGCAACCCGCTTTTCCTGAGTACCGCTGGCTGCACGCGGGGGTCATCGCCTACTGCTATTCCCGCCTGCTGGTCATGCACTGGTGCCGACTCTGCGTGACTTCGCCTGTTCCGAAATCGACAGCCCGTCCATTGCTAGACCGGTGGAACAAGGCATCGATGCGGCTTGCCGGCCTGCCATTGGGAGTCGCAGTGGTAGCGTGGCTTTGCGACCCGGTCATTGCCTGCTGCGTTTTTGCGGCGTTCGGGATCGCCGCAATGCTGGTGCAGCCGGAATATCGCCGCGTACGGAATTGGAAAGCTGCCTGGAGTGCGCTGGGCTCCTGGCTCACGTACCAACCCGCGAAACAATCCGTTCCCGGTTTCTTTCATAGTCCGGCGGGCACTCTGAGTGGTCGCGTGGAATTGACCATCCTTGCGAGCCTGGTCATGGGAGCATGCCTGCGGGATGGTCTTATCTGGCCGATGGTCTTCCCTTCCCTCGTGTCTCTATTTTTACCTTTGCTTCTGACGCAGCCCGTCCTCGCCGAGGCCGCTCCATATCGTCGCCACGCGGTGCGGGCCAACGATTGGAATTCACTGGTTACGACTCTCCGCAGCTCTGCGAATCCAATCGAACGCAAGTCCTACTACATGGCACGCGTCGTCGCCGATCGGAGTCCCGTCCTCGTTCCTCGATCGCTCTTCGGTGAGCATGCTCACTTTCTGGGAGACAGCGGTTCCGGGAAGACCTCGCTTGGTTTGGCGCCGTTCATCGAACAGACGATCCAATTTGGCGACGCAAGCGTCATCGTGATCGATCTCAAGGCCGACACGCTTGAACTGCTCGCCACGATGATGGCCGCCGCAAAACGACTGCACATTGAACGTGACATCGACCTACCGCTGAAGTATCTGACGACACGAGACGACCTGTCGACCTTTGCCTTCAATCCGATGATGCAGACGTTCTGGCATCGCTTCAACAGTTTCAAGAAAACCGATCTGCTCAACGGTGCGACCGGCCTGAAGTACGAACCCACATACGGTGCCGACTTCTACACGGCCGTCAACGACGGAGTTGTTCAACACACGTACAAATCCTATCCAGACGTCAAGACATTCGATCAACTTGCCGACCGCTGCGGCCATCTCCTTGCAACGCCTGGCGGCAAGCATGCGCTGCACAGCGAAATTCGAAAGAACGGCGTTCTTGTGCATGAGGTTCTCAAGCGTCTGGCGTCGTTTCCTCCGCTCAATGTCGCTCCCGGATGTGGCTTTCCGGACGACGTAATTGAACAGGCCATCGATCTGGCTGACGTCTTTCGGAAGCCCCAACTCCTGTATTTTCATCTCTCTTCGATTTTGGGTCCGGGATCGGCCCCAGCGCTCGCCCGATTCGTCTGCTATTTCCTGCTCGCTTCGGCCTCCCAAGTGGAGCGAACAGTGCCCGTGTATCTCGTGATCGATGAGTTCCAGCGAATGGCCGCGCAGAACTTCGAGTACATGCTCCAACTCGCACGGAGCATGGGGGTTGGGATCATTCTCGCAAACCAAAGCATGGAGGATCTGAAACGAGGGAAGATCGACCTCATACCAGCCATCGAAGCCAACTGTCGCTATCGGCAGTGGTTCGCCGTGTCTTCATCGGCTGACCGCGAACGACTGGCACGTTGCAGCGGAGAAACGATCGAATACTTCACGACCCGCGGATCGTCAACCAATTCCGATGGCAAGACGTCCACATCTCAGTCAATCAGCGAACGCGTCATGCCCCGTTTGAGCGCTAACGACATCATGTTGGCCAGCGACCATCCGAAACAAAGCATTGTTCATATCTCACGAGGTGCTGGGTATGCCCAATACGGCGGCCTTCCGGTGATCTGTGAATCTGACTTTCACATCTCTCAGGAGGAGTACGACAGTCGTCGCCGTACGCCGTGGCCGAATCGCCAGGCAGGGACGTTCATTCCGGATGAAATGAGTCAGCAGCCGGCCATTAAGACGTCAAGCGGTCCTATAGTGACGACCGAAGTCGTCGGCGCATCGCAGGTCGAAGATAACGATCCTTTCGCCGATCTCAGGAAGGATTTCTCTTCGCAGCAGTCGACAAGTGCAATGAACAGGAGACGCCGCCGATGATCCAGGATTCCGTGATTTCACCCGTTGCATGTTCCCGTCGCCCGGACGGCGTCACCGTCTGGACTCAACGCGACTACGACATCCTACAGTCGTTGGCCATACGTATCCGGATGCTATCAGTCACACAGGCCACTCAAATCTGGTGGCCACAGCACGAATCATTGCGCGATTCGCGTCGTTGCCTGCGACGACTCGCCGCTGGCGGGCTTGTTCATCGCTACGTCATCAACGCGCATCCACTACTCGCGGTTACCGCTCCATTGACGTCGTGGAAACCGGGACAGCCAGAACCTGACTGCCACGAGTTGTCGCTCGCTGCGAGAAGGCGCTGGAACCGCCCGACGATCCCACTGGAAGTCTTCACTGCGTCGAAGCAGACAGCAAATCTCTTCGGCGGTGTTGCGTACGGACTGCCAAGGCTCGAACAGCGAGACCACGACCTGCTGCTTGCGGACGCATTCGTCGCTTATCGCTGCAACCGTCCCAGTGAAGCGGAACATTGGGTCGGTGAAGACTTTCTCCCCAAGGCGGGTTTCCGCATCAAAGATCCAGACGCATTTCTCATCAACGACCATGGTCAGATGACGCACGTCATCGAATCCGCTGGTCGTTACACCCCGAAGCAAATCAACAGCTTTCACGAACATTGTTCCGCACTCGACCTTCCTTACGAACTCTGGTGAAGACATGCATGCAACATCGACACACACTCCGAAACAACAGCAGATCGATGCAGCCACGGGACTTTCCGAACGCTACAAGCTGCTGACGGCCGCGACCTTGTGCCAGCTCCGAAGCGATCTGTTTTCAGATGCATTGTCGGCTGAATCCGTATTGAAGCAGCTCTCCCGCGACGGCATCCTTCGTGAGTCGTCGTTGTATCGGAATCACAGTTGCTTTCACGCGGTCTCGTCAAACCCTGAGCAAGATGATCTCTCAGAGACGGCCAAGATTCGTTCGTACGCGATGCTTGCCGTTTGTGCCTCACAGACGGCAAGCCGAACCAAGCTAACACAGAAAGAGTTCCGCCAATATTTTTCCGATGTGTATCGATCGGGACTCGCGTTGAACTACTACATCGACTTCGCACCGTCCGACCCGGTGCTTGGATTTCTCCGAGTCGATACCGGTGGTGCTGCCCGCTGGGACCGCATTGTGGCCAAGGCTCAAAGTGACGTACGCAAACATCGTTTGGATCCGTCCTTTGAGCGTTTTCTCAAGCGTCGCGCATTTGAAGTTCGCATTGTGACCGCACTGCCGCAGAAAGCCGATCGCGTGCGACGTGCGTTGATAGACAAGCCCAGTCCTGGCGGAGTTCCCATCCATGTCAGCATCGTTCCGGAACTGCTCAACCTGATTGCGCCGCTGCCAAGCTAACATCAGCCCCACAATCCACCGCTGTGTGGTTTTCACCCGTTCCCGACTCAGGAACATGTCAAAACATCGAGTCAAGTGAGAAGTGCCGGTTCTGTCATCAGCTTCGTTTGTTGAGGTCAATTGGTCCATCGCAACCATCGGTCGAGCGGTTGACTAACAACAAGGAGGAATGATGACCATGAAACGCATACGTGAAGGAATCAAAGCTGTCTGGTGGGAAACGGCCTTTTGGCTGAGCCACTGGTCGCAAGATGTCTGGTGGAAGGTCAACGATGTGTCGTGTGACCTTCTGAAGATGATCGACGAGTTCTTTTGGCCAGAACAGGAGTTCGACCCAGAGAAGATTGATCCCGAGAATCACGAATAGCACTTCCCACACCGCCGCTGCCTTCGGGCAGCGGCACCCTCCCTCACCGCAGGGTTATCACTCGTTCCTTGCTCCAGGAACACGGAAAAACAATGGACAAACGACTTATGGCAAACCGTAGGCCGCGCTGACTTCATGGGAAGCAGTCGGCTGAATTGCTGGAGGAACCAGCAAATGAGACGTCGTGGAAGAAGAAGGACAGGGAAGTTCAGTGACTCGTGGTTCGGTCGCTGGCTGGAGTATCGGGCGGGCATTCGCGAGCGATTTTGCTCGAAATGCAATCAGCCCTATGTCCAGTCACCAGAGGCCAAACCTGAAGAGCAATTCTTCTCGTGTTCTGCCGCTGCGTTGGTGTACCCCACGCGCCGATCGGGACGGAAAGATTATCTCGTCCGTCTTGGCCGTTGGAGACCCAATGGTCGCAGGTTGGATCTCGTGCAGATGTTTGATGCCGATGATGTCGGCGATCTGCTCAAGGCGTTGCTTGCGGCGCAGAAGTACATTGCTGCTCAAAAGGAGTCTGAACGCGCCCCGAAACGCGGACCGCTCCGAGCAGCCAAACGTTAGGTTTGCTGTACGGTTGACAGGGAGGTTGGGGAGCCGTTTTGGCTCCCCGTTTTTTTCAGGAACATCCACATGGGGTGGCTGTTCCTTTTGCAAACTTCGAGGACTGAGTGACGCACGACGCAGGCTCAGCCTCACATACGAAAGAGAGGTGTCATGGAAAAGAATGAACCGATCCATGAAATCAAGTTGGGAAGAATCCGCGCTACGATCTGGGAGAACCGATCGGAGGACAAGGATGAGGTATGGCACACCGCCGTGCCTTCCCGGCTCTACAAGAAGGACAACCAATGGAGGGACGCCACGACGTTTCGGCGTGACGAACTTCCCATTGCGTCCAAGGCGATGGACATGGCGCACAGTTGGATCTTGCAACGCGAGATTGAGCTGAAGCGTGCTGCTCAAGACGCAGCGTAATGACAACACAGGCTGGTCGGTTGCAACCGACCAGCCCCTTTCCGGAGGAGATGTGATGTCACTTGTCACACGCGCCGTTGCGAAGTTCGACGTCGGCCAACTCTACATGACCCGTGGAGTAGCCGAAGGCATTGACGAAGACGACGTCTTCAAAGCTCTCGTCCGCCATCTCGATGGGGACTGGGGCGATGTCGACGAACACGACCGCCAGGCGAACGACGATGCAGTGTTATTCGGTGGCCGTCTACTGTCAGCCTACGTCGACCGTAGCAACACACGGTTCTGGATTATCACGGAGGCAGATCGCTCGGCAACGACGATCCTGCTGCCGTCGGAGGACTGAGCCGATGGGTCGGTTTTAACAGCGGTTTTCACCGCGGTTTGGGGAAGAAGAGTTGGTCGCTCTTCTCCCCCGGAGGTTCTTCGCAGGACTTGTTTCGGCGAAACGACTCCGCGCTGACGCAACTGGCGTCAGCGGGGAGCCTGATGAGCGGTCCACAGTCCCCAATTGCTGTGCTGTGGGCCTTTGCAAACAAACAAATTGGAGATGCCATGAACGCATCGAAAAAAGCAAACGAAACGAGTCGTTCCAAATCGGCCAGGATTCTGGCCGGCGTGGGAAACCTGAGAGCAATGATGTGGAAATCGGAGGAACGCTGGAATGTGGCGATCCTTCGCGAAGACCCCGTGACCGGCGACTTCGACCACCTGATGACTCCCGACGATATCGAGAGTCTGGCGGAGTTGACGACGTTGATCGCGACGGCTTTGCACGAACACGCGGACCTCGACGCCGAACTCATCGGTGATCTCGGCTGCCTGAGCCATCACCTGGCGCAGACGCTGGGAATGAAGAAGGAGTCGTGCGTGTTCGTTCCGAAGTCCGTGATGTAGTCACTCGAATGCCGGAGGAGTAACCCGACCAAATCACAACCTATTCACTTGCGATGCACGCTGTTTGTGCATCGCAAGTCTTTACCGTTCGCCGCGCCGGGCTGGTCCCCCGGCGCGCGAACACTTTTCATCAACCTGGAGCACACGCATGTCCAAACCGCCCTCACATACGATTCGATTCGGTCTGATCAAGGCCAGCATCTGGCAAAACCACACCCGCAACGGCGATCGCCATTCTGTCACGATCGTACGGCTCTACAAGAACGGCGACAGCTGGGTCGAGTCGACACGCTTCGGCCGCGATGACCTGCCGCTAGTCGCGAAAGTTAGCGATCTGGCCCATACCTGGATTTACGAACAGGGCCGCAGTGAGCCGCAAGCTTCATGACCACGCCACCGACACGGACGTATTGGTATGCGGCTTGTGAATCTTGCACCGCCAAGTGGTTCGCACCGTTTCGTCCGTTGCGCTGCCCGCGTTGCGGATGTTTCGTGGGTCATGCCGAACGTCGCAGCCCCGCGTGGATGCGCGATCGCGCCGATACGATCGCCACACAAGACGCCATGAGTCGGGAGAACGAAGAAGAATGAGCGAGGTGTTCGAAAATTCGCAGAACACGAGAGACGACAAGCATTCGATGCTGCCGTCCATAGTCTGCGATCTCGATCAACTCGTCACACTCGGGGCGCGGTTTCCCACGATCTATGTCGACCCACCGTGGGACTACGACAACACTGCTTCGCGAGGTGCCGCCGTGAACCACTACCCGACACTCGACCTGGAAACGCTCATCAGTATGCCGGTTGCGAATCTGTCAGCCGACAACGCTCACTTGCATCTCTGGACCACGAATGCATTTCTCTGGGATGCCGAAAAACTCCTGCGTGCTTGGGGCTTCACCTACAAATCGAGTTTCGTCTGGATCAAACCACAGCTGGGTATGGGCAACTATTGGAGGGTGTCCCACGAGTTCCTGCTGCTGGGTGTCCGAGGCCGAATGCCGTTTCTCGACAACACTCAAAAAAGCTGGTTGGTAAATCGTCGTCGACGTCACAGCCAGAAGCCCTACGCCGTTCGTGAGCTGATCGAAAAAGTCAGCCCCGGTCCGTATCTCGAACTGTTCGGTCGCCAGGAAATCCCGAATTCCCAATGGACTGTGTTCGGCAACCAGGTCGAGCGACGACTGTTCTAAGCCTTTGAGGACCCGATGCCCGTTCGTCCCTCACGCAAGAACACCGACAAACACGCGACCCCGCAAGTCGTGGTGCCGGACGGTGCGCCGTCGTGGGTGACGCCCGAGCTGATCGAGAAAACGCTCGAAGTCTGGCAACGGTACTACGAAGAGGAGTTGATCCCCGAGGACGCACTGGCGATGATCATGGGTACCAGCCAATTATTTCAATCCCTTGCTGATGGTCGTCGCCATGAAACAGTTCGTCGCTCTGGCCCGCGTAAGCAGCCGTGAACAGGAACGCGAAGGATTCTCGCTCGACATTCAAGAGGATGCACTGCGTCAATACGCCAAGTCTCACGACGGCAAGATCGTTCGCCTGTTCAAGATTGCCGAGACGGCCAGTAAGACCGAGGAACGCAAGACGTTCCGCGAAGTGATTGCCTTCGCCAAGAAACACTGCATGGAACTCGACGGCCTGCTCGTCTACAAGGTCGACCGGGCGGCTCGCAACTTATTCGACTTCGTCGAGATCGAGCGGCTGGAATCCGAATACGACGTTCCCTTCATCTGCGTCTCGCAGCCAACGGAGAACAATCCGGCGGGACGTATGATGCGACGCACGCTGGCGAACATGGCCAGTTTCTACACCGAGCAGCAATCGGTCGACGTACGGGAAGGATTGGCTCGACGTGTGCGTGAGGGTTGGTTCATTGGGTTGGCACCCTATGGCTATCGCAACGTTCGCAAAGAAGGTCGCGGCATCGTCGAAGTCGATCCAGTTGCTAGTGACAACGTCAAACGAATCTTCCAACTCTTCGCCTACGCAAACCACACACTTGACACGCTTGTTGACAAGCTTGCAGATGAAGGAAGGCAGTTTCGCCCGTCCACGCCGAAATTCCCACGGAGTTCGGTCCACAACATTCTCAAAGACCGGGCTTACATCGGCGAGATCGAACACAAGGGACAGTGGTATCCGGGTAAACATGCTCCCCTTGTCGATCGCGCCACATGGGATCGTGTCCAGGGTCAGTTAGGTGGTCACATCTATCAGTCGCATGACCTGACCTACGGGGGACAGCGACTGGTGTGCGGTCACTGCGGCCATCCCATCACCGGCGAAGTGAAGACGAAGAAGACCAAGGCAGGACCGAAGCAGTACATCTACTATCGGTGCGTCTACTACAACAAAGGAGACCATCCGAGAATCCGCCTGCCGGAAGCGGAACTCGATCGCCAAGTCCTTGAGGTGTTCGCCAGCATGAGAATTGAGGATGACGATGTTCGCGACTGGTTCCGCATGGTGCTGGCGTCGCAGACAAAGGATTCACAAAATGAGTCCAAGGCCCAGCGTTCAGAACTCACCCGACAGGAATCACTCTTGGTCGCTCAGCAGGACCGTCTACTTGATATGAGACTGAGCGACGAACTCGACCAGGATTCATACGCCGCGAAGCAGACACAACTCCGCGATCGCCTGGCGTCAATCAAGCTGCAACGAGACGCCATCGACCGTGCTCACGACGAAACCGCCGATTTGGCCAGCAAGGTTTTTGAACTTTCTCAAACCCTTACAGAGAAATGGGTTAGTGCAGATTGCTTTGAAAAGCGTCGCATCCTCGAAATCGTGTTTTTGAACTGCACGCTCGATGACGTAAGTCTAGTGCCCACAATAAGAAAGCCCTTCGACGTACTCGCCAAAGGGCTGATTTCTAAAAATAGTCGGGGCGACAGGATTCGAACCTGCGACCTACTGCTCCCAAAGCAGTCGCGCTAGCCAGGCTGCGCCACGCCCCGTGGGGAAACGGACTATGCTACCAGCCGAGCAATTCATCCGCAATCGCCATCGGCCCTCGGCATCCTGCAAGACACCCATTGATCAGGTTGGGTTCGGCCTTCGATCAACGATAAACGCTTTAAAACTAAGGACAACTCACTGCAGGCGAACCCAATTGCCTTAGACGCGTCTATATGCGATATTCTGTAGTTAATAAGTGGTTGAGCTAGCAAACCGGCCGGGAGAACCCGGCCAAACGGTTGGCTGCTCCACTTCACCGTCGGGCCGTGGCGCAGTCTGGTAGCGCGTTTGACTGGGGGTCAAAAGGTCGCAGGTTCGAATCCTGTCGGCCCGACTTTTTTCAGAAACAAGCCCTTTGGCGAGTACGTCAAAGGGCTTTCTCATTGTGGGGCAAAGAGTTACGCCTTCGAGCGTGCAGTTCAAAAACACGATTTCGAGCAAACGACGCTTTGCGGTGTAATCAGCCGTAAGCCATTGTGATTTCAGAGTTTGTGAAAGTTCAAAAACTTTTGCCGCTAACTCAGCCGTTTCATCGTGTGAGCGGTCCACGACATCCAGTTGCAGCTTGATGTTGGCGAGTCGATCGCGAAGCTCGGTGTGCTTTGCTGCGAAGGTCTCCTGGTCGATCTCGTCATTGAGCCGCATGTTGAGCAGCCGGTCTTGCTGCTGCACGAGTAGCGTCTCTTGCCGCTGAAGTTCAGCACGTTGGGCAAACGAGTCCGCCTGCGCATCTTTGGTTTGCGAAGCGAGCACTAACCGGAACCAGTCCCGGACTTCTTCGTTTTCGACCTTCATCTTGTCGAAAATGGCAAGCACCTGGCTTTCGATCTTCGCTTCAGGCAAGCGGGTGCGCGGGTGATCGCCTTTGTTGTAGTAGGTGCATCGGTAGTAGGTGTAGTAGCGGTTGCCGTTCTTCGTCTTCTTCGTGATCATCTCGCCGGTAATCGGATGGCCGCAATGACCGCACTGCATGAACTGACCGGCATAGGTATTTGAGAGCGTCTGATAGACATGCCCGCCAAGCAGCGACTGAACACGGTCCCAGGTTGCCCGCTCCACCAACGGCTCATGCTTGCCGGGATACCACTGGCCTTTGTGGGAAATCTCGCCGATGTAGGCACGGTCTCTCAGGATGTTATGAATGGAACTTCGCGGGAAAGCCGGTTGCGAGTCTCGAAAGACTCGCCCCTCTTCTTTCATCTTGGCCGCAACACCATCAAGCGTGAGATTCTCAAACGCGTAGAGATGAAAGATGCGTTTGATATTGGCAGCGGCACGCTCGTCGGTCTCGATGACGCCGCGTCCGTTCTTGCGGGTATTGCGATACCCATAAGGTGCAAGGCCGATGAACCAGCCTTCTTTGATGCGTCGAGCAAGCCCTTCACGCACATCGACCGATTGCTGCTCGGTGTAGAAGCTTGCCATGTTGGCAAGTGTCCGTCGCATCATCCGACCGGCGGGCGTGTTCTCGGTCGGTTGCGACACCGAGATGAACGGCAGACTATATTCCGACTCCAGCCGTTCTAGCTCGACATAATCGAAGAGGTTACGTGCCGCTCGGTCAACCTTGTAGAAGAGCAACCCGTCAAGCGACTCTGCATGCTTTTTCGCATACGTGATCAACGTGCGAAAGGTTTTGCGTTCCTCACCTTTGCTTGCAGTCTCTGCAATCTTGAAGAGCTTGACGATCTCACCGCCCGCTTGGGATGCGTAGCGTTTAAGCCCCTCTTCCTGAACTTCCAGTGAGAAACCCTCGCGTTCTTGTTCACGGCTGGAAACGCGAGCTAGGGCGACGAATTGTTTCATGGCGGTGATCCCGAAGACAAAGCCTGATACAAACGACCGACATCAGCGATCATTGTAGCGGCATCTTCGGGTGTAAGCACCTCATCGTAATACGGTTGCCAAACGGCAATCGTCCGCTCGATCAATTCGGCCGTGATCCAGTCAGGCACCCCAGCCGGAACGATGCACGGAGCATCGTCCTCGGTCGTGCAATCGAGATTCTGATTGCGGGGTGACATGACGGGAAGGTCCTTGAATTTGCGATTCGCTACTGCGCAGGCCGCAGGCCGTCACGCTGGTAGCGTAAGAGTTCTTCATGAGAAATCGCCCAACTCTTATGAGCACCCCGACCGCTCGCCTTCTTTTGGGCAGCAATACGGCCCAGACGGCACCACTGCCGACAGGTAAAAGACGAGCGACCGACGATGTGGGCAAACTCTTCAACGGAATACCAGCAGCGCCCTTCAGACTGCTGCATGAATGCCAGCAGCAGTGATTCGATACGGCCAAGCCGTTCTTCAATGCTCATCGGGACGCTCCTGGAAGACATGACTGAGAATTACTTCAGCCATTTTGCGAGGAACTTCATGGCCTGTTGGGCTGCTGCCTTCTTGGCCATATCTTTCACTTCGGGATTAACTCCCATCAACTTCTTGATCAGCAGTGCCCAGCCATAAGCGGCCACTACCATCATGATCATGAAAACGCCCAAATCTGATTGAAAACTTGCAAGCAACATATCGCTCTCCTTACATCTCTCGACCGTGGTCCAACTCTTCGATTTGAGGCTCCACCGTGGTAGCCTGCTCCTGTTGTGGCTCGGGCGTGATTTGTCCCGGGCCGTATGGCACGAAGCCATCGCCGTTGAAAATGGCTGACGCCATCTCCATCTGTCCTTGCGTTCCCAGTCGCGACATCTCCGCGCCTACGTCAGCTAGGATTTCCTTAAATATCTCTCGTGACATTTGGATTTCTCCTAATGGGTTGCGATAAAGTGAACTAAGCCGGCTGCGGCTATGAATGACAAGGTGAGCATGCCACCAGCGGCGGCCCAAATCTCTGCGCGTTTACGAATGTGCTTCCAGGGACTATCAACTGGAAGGAGACTGCCTTCCTCGTAATAGCGCAGCAGCTTGGTACAAAGGGGCGGGATACCTGGTGTAAAGGTGATCGCCAGACGCGCGGGCAAAGCAATGACTTCTTCAGGCTTAAGCAGCTTCCTCGCGTGCTGTGCCCAGTTAAAGTTCTTCGACCATGAATGGCTGTGCGACTCATCGCTGCTTGCTCGGCTGTATTGCACCGACCCGCTGCTACTAGTACCACCGCTTTCGACGATAATTGTCGTTTCGCCCAAACGGGCGCTGACATATTCCGCCGTCTGGTAGTCGTTGACGCCGAAGAAGACTTGTGAAGTATTGGAAAGCAGCGTTTGATCTTGACCCTCAGGCCAACATTTGCGCAATTGCCCAAGGGACTGGTAATAAAATTGAAGCCGTATGCCATAGCCGCGATACTTATCAACCGCATCCTCAAGGCAGCCCATATGGCCAAGGCTTGCGGCTTCATCGAGTACGAAATGCACTTTGTTCGTCTCTTGTAAGCCCCCGCGCACGACGGCTCGCAGTAACCCAGCAATCCACATACGCAACAAGCCCGCTTGCGCTCGCATGTGATCTGGCGGCAGAATCAAATAAACGGTCATCTTTCCGGTCCGAAGATCAGCCGGATCGAAGCTGCTTGAGGACGTGCTTGCCGCCACACTGAGCGTATCTAAGAAGCGGAGAAATCGGCTTGTTGTCGTAAGAACGGAAGCGAGTTCTTTGTCTTTGAATTGGGTGAGTTGATGGCCAAGCCGTGAAAGCATGCCCGCTTGCGCATCCGACTCGCACATCATCTTGATCACCGCCTGCATCTTCAGCGGATTGGTTAGTACCGTCCGCAGGGTTTGCAGCGTGCGGTCTTTATCTTCGCCAAACAATGCGACGACAGACGCCATTGCGGCAATCCAGGTCTCTGCGGAATCGGTCCAGTGCGGCTCTTTCTCCTCGCCGGTTCGAATCACCAACGCCTCTGCCAGGTCTCTGCAATCGTCCAATGCTAATGGGGAGTTGCGGTCGATCTGGTCAAACGGATTGAAGCTATCGGGCGTATCGCTAACCACATGAAACGGATCAAGTATGACTATGCGATGACCAAACACGTTCTTGCGATGGATTGCGGTAAGCTTGGCGTTCTCGCCTTTGAAATCGACAACAACCATTGAATCGGGGCAGGTCAGCAAGTGTGGAATGACACAGGAGACGCCCTTACCCACACCGGTCGGCGCGAAGACGGCAACATGCACTGCCTTAGCCAAACGCACCAGTTGCGGCGGCGGCGGTGGCTGAAGCTTGCGAAGCGCAAAGACGAATTGTTCACACGCCAGATCACATGGAATGCGTCGATCGAACAATGCTCGCGTTGCTGCAAGTACGCTGATTCGTGGTTGCTGCATCCGCCCTAACGGCAATCCAGGAATGCCTGAAAACATGCCAGCCTTCTGCGCATCCATGCTTCCCGCCCAGCGAGCCGTGCCAAAGGCACTGAGCGTCTTGGCGTTGCGAAGCTTTGGTGCGATGACGGCCAACGCGACAAAGATCAACAACAAGGGAAGTCTTACCAAGATTGCGACAAGCACGATGGCGAGGATTAATAGCGATGCAATTAGGATCATTCGGCAATATCGCATGGCGCATCCTCCTCTTCCGAGATGACATCACGATCGAATACTTCCCCGCCAAGCTGTGCAGCCCATAGTCGTCGGCTGTGGAAATAATCTGGGAGATTACACGTTTCCATCCGCAAACGCTCTCTCTCCTCAAGAATCTCAGCAGCATCTGGATTCTTAGCCGCACAGATAAGCTGTGCACGCGTTATTTCGCGCTCAAGGCGCTCCATTTCGCGGAAGCGCTCCTCGACTTTTCTGTCGTATAGAATTAGTTGGCCCAAATACCACATGCTCTGAGCGAGCGTAAGCATGTAAAGTGTCGTGGCGGCCATCATGATCGTGAACATCACGTTGCTCCTTACAGTTCGCCTTGTTTGAGTAGCGAAAGCCTTCTTCGTTGCTGCTCAATCACAGCGTTTAAGCCACATTCCTGCGCTTGAAGTTCAGAAAGCTCCGTTCGTTGATCTGCGGTTTCCAAAAAGACTTCCTTGGCGACGACATACATGCCATAGAGGGCCGCGAACTCGAAAAGCGTGAGCCAAACCATCACTTCTCCTCGGCTGAGGCCGCTGCCTTATCACGCATTACCGATTGCCAGGTTTTCACATCCAGCTTTTGCTCACGCGCCTTGCGGGCTTCCTTCTGTGCCTCGCCCAAGGCATCAATGAAATCATCCAGCGAAAGCTGATCGCCGCTCACGCTGATGCGTATGCCAGAAGTAAGCGGACAAATGACGCGTTTCATGCGTGGCTGAGCGGTATCCTTGCTACTTTGCTTGCGAATGCGTTGAGCGATGCGATCGCGAGAAGCCCCAGACTTTTTTAGGCTCAGCAGTTCCTGCTGCTGCTCGGGAGCCGCTCGGCTGATCTCGTAGCAACTGGTGATGCCCACTTCGCCCGCTTCGAGTGCATCCTGGACCGCTTCAGTGCAGCGTGAGGGCGAGAGATACTTGGTGACGGTCGAATCGGAAAGCTTCAGGTGCTTAGCCAAATCCTTGTTTGACCAGTCCGGATTTAGCCGGAGCAGTTCCTCGCAGGCCCGCCATTTCTCCACGTCTGTCAGATCGGCGCGATGGAGGTTCTCGGTTAGCTGGCAGATGCGCAACTCGGATTCGCTCAACTCTTCGTCGCTGATGACAACCTGGAGACTTTCGATTCCCACCAATGCAGCAGCACGGTAGCGTCGATGCCCCGCCACGATGGTTCCATCCTTACGGGCCAGAACCGGTTGCAACTGGCGGTGCTGCAAAGACTCACCTAGCAGCCGCAGTTCCGTTTCGTCAAAATGTTGGCGTGCCTGGTTCGCGTCCGGCTTGAACCATCCCAAGGGCTTGTTGGTAAATTGTGACATGCGATCTCTCCGGGTAAGATTTTCATCAGCCAGGAGAATCTTAAATGTGTGCCCTGAGAGGGTCTGCGCTGTGAACCGGCCACTTATGCGCACCGAATCGGCAGGCCAAATATGAATGAATCAGCTTCACGACGAAGCATTATTCCCAACGCATCTCTCATTGATTCCTTGCGGAAACGCAAAGGCTGGTCGATTGAGAAGCTCTCAGAAGAAGCTGATATTGGCATGCGAACGGCTCAAAAAGTCATCGCAGGCAATCCGGTGAGTTTCGATACCATCGAATGTATCGCCACTGCCCTAGGAGTTAGCTATGAAAGCCTTTTGCTCGAGAGATCACCCGACAATCCAGAGGGCCAAGCAAACGGCGTTATCAATTTGCATATCCAAATTGATCTATCTGGCGAAGCCAACCCAGCCACGGCTCAGAAACTCACGGAGGTCATCGCCTTTCTCCAGAGGTTTCTGCCAGACAATGCTGGTATCTGCATCATCGCAACAACAGCTTCCAGTGCGATCATCGGCGTTAGTCGATCTACTGCCAATGAGGTAGCACTCGCTGATCCGTCACTGAAATTGGGGTTTGATGGGCTTGGCGTGATCTTTCAAGAAGCCAAGCAACCAGCGCCGCCACCATTTCCTAAAACCTTACCGGTACTCGGAAAGGACGAACCGGAGGAGTATTTTGGCGAAGCAGAACATTACTACCGCTTCCGGTCTGATGCTCCGCCCTGGGCAGAGCTATCCGACACAATGAAACTGGATTCTACGATCCAGATTCTAAGCGAACTGCTGGAAAGTAAGTACAAGATCGATCCGACGAAATGGGAGTTGCTGCGGGACAATAAGCCCATCAGGGCCACTGACCATCCTGCAAGACTCTTCGCCTTCGCGATGAGTGAAATCAATCGTATGGGACCGTTTACTCGCGCAGGCCATCTAGAGGAGAGCAATCCAGACCTCCCTCGATTCGAAGCATTATGGTCATTGGTGCATCGCTGTTGGTGCCACGACAAACTGCTGAAGTTGCACGCGATTCGTGCTGACATTGAGGCTGGCAAATACAGCTAGGCTAAAGCGAAGGCCATAGCTGTTTGGCTACGTCGAAGAGTTTCTCGCCCCGCACGATGATGCGTTCTTCATCCCAGCTATCTTCAGCCTGAAGCTCTTTGCTGAATACGAGAAGCGACTTTTCCCGCAATGCTTGCTTTTTACCCTCGAACGGTCCGTTGCTCACTTCGCTGTTTAATGGCTGCGTCAACAATGTGAGATTGCCGAAGGTATCCTTCAGACGCTGGCGTCTTGCGACTCTGCCAATAATTGAGTCCTCTGACTCATCGACATAGAACGCGTTAGATAATTGCTCAGCTGTTACCATCACCCCGCCATCAAGTGGCCATTCTTTACGCCAGTTCTGCGGCATGATGTGCTCTACCGTCAGATTGGCCTTTAATTGGTCGGTCTCTTGGTACTCGGTGCGTTTGGCACGCTCGATAGCCTCTAGAACCGCCCGCACACGCGCGGTCTTAAGTCGGTGATAAACGGGATTTGCAAGCCAGCCTTTCTTAAACTCACCGTCATCCGGAAAGCGTGCTGTCTCAGAGCTTTGGGATTGCATGAACTCACGTAATCCCTCAACTGACCAGCCATTCTTATCCAGGTGCGACACGATTGTCAGGAAGTACTTGTTGTAGTTCTTGGTTGTGAGGTTACACACGGCCCTGCGAACGATGAACGACAGCAACATGTTCAAGCAGTCTGCCTTGTCGTCGGCCTGCATGTCAGAGGCCCATAGACGCATAACGAGAGGATAAACCGTCGTCACGTCCCATAAGTGTAACTTCTGTGAAAACTCTGCCAGCGTTGAAGATGCTTTCCGCTCAATAATCTCGCGATAGATGGCTCCGAAACGCTCAAGCTCTTTCAGTTCGTCCGAAATCGTCTCAAACTTTTGTGAACCGCCCTGGCGTACTGAGCGTTTGAGAAAAGCTTTGTACTCGCTGAATAATTTGGTGAGGTTTACTTCACCAGCAATTTGTCCCGCAATGTAATTGGCCAGGAAAAATTCGATACGCGGCTTCTTGTAGCGTCCTTGTTTTTCTTCAACGCTCCAGAAATCGTCTTCAAAACCCTTCCAGTGTTTCGCAAAGAGTTTGTCAGCATTCTCTCCTGCCGCATCCGCACGATGGAAGATATTGTTGCGAACAAGATCGGCAGCCAAAAGCGGTTCACCACGTTCGTTGAGTGTCTCGAAGATGACTTGTGCATCATCGCCGTCTTCTAGTGTGATCTCAACGATCTTGAATTCTTCGACAAGAGCACGCCAGACAGCATCCAAGCGAATCTCACGCATGCGCATGTCAACGGAAGTGTCCTCACCCTGAGTGTCTTCTTCATCTTCAACATGTTCCAGATCAGGAGCTTCAGCGAACTCGTCTTCGAGATCGTCGGTTTCTACAGCATGCTTGATTTGATCAAAGAAGTACCCGTAGCCGCCAAGCAAGCGAGGCACCGTGCTGTACGCATAGATTTGATCGCGCCGCTTATAGAAATGGTCATCATATTTCTTACGCAGCTCCTCGCGGCTCAACTCCAAGATATCCGTGAACATTTCGCGATCAGCCTGCGTTGGCCATACTTTGTAGATTTCAACCTCGGGGTCTTCCATCAAGTGCGGCTTGTCATTGAGCAAGTAGGACCTGATCTGATCGGCGGTATCGTTCATCCCAGCTGCTAAGGCATAATCGCGGGCGGCTGCAAGAAACAGCTGGAATGTGGTCAGACGCTGCTGACCATCAACGACTTGGAACGCAGGAACACGCCCGGCTGAGAATCCGCCCCGCGTTTCCAGAACCACAGCACCCATGAAGTGCGAGAAACGGCGTTCGCGACCGTTTAAGCATTCGATCGCCTTCGTTCGTACGTCATTCCAGAACGGTTCCCATTGCTTCTCACGACTCCACACGTAGTGCCGCTGGTAGATCGGCACGCAAAAACGCTGCCGATTCTGAAGCAATCTTCCGATTTCGATTGGACCAGCTTTCATAACGCTCCTTGCATGGCCATGACATTCAGGCAGCTGAACATGCCAGCTTTCAGGCCGCCATTCAAGGGCTTACTTCAATGCAACAACGCAGGCGGCCGCCGATAATCGTACCAAACTGAGACGACAGACTGAACGGAGGGAGATCGCCAGATGACGCATCAAGCAATGAAGTCTGCGGTGCGGAATCATTCAGCTTAAGCAGCTGTATTCTCTATCTCTGCCAGCCATTTCTCGACGGTGCTACGACGCCACCCAACGGATCGTGATCCGGTGTCGTAAGTGACTGACTTCTCGTAAGGCGCGGTATTCCTCACGTTGTGGCATTATTAGCACACTTTTTAGCACACTGCTTAGGAAATAAACAAACCGGACATATGAATCAATGGGTTACGCGATTTTTACGCGGTCTCATAACCTGAAGGCCGCAGGTTCAAATCCTGCCCCCGCAACCAACAAAAACAATCACTTAGCAAAATAATCCACAGCAAAAAGAGTTAAAAACGGCTAGCACACTTCTAGCACACTTTCTCTTATTTCTTGGCGCGGTTCACGTATCGTGATACTCTCGAAGAGTGTTCAACATGGCGATCACTCTGGATTATGGCGAGTCACGAGGTTCTTGGCGGAAAGGTTAACGTCTACAAAAGAGGCAGAAGTCGATTCTGGCAATGCTCTGCCTCGATCGACGGAAACCAATTCCGCAGCAGTACGAAAGAGGAAAGCCTTGCTCTTGCTAAGGAATTCGCCGAAGACTGGTATCTGACGCTGCGTGGCAAGTCACGTGCGGGCGTTCTTGAGACAAAGCGAGAGAACAGCTTTGCTGACGCAGCTGAGCAGTTCATGATGGAATACTCGGTCATTACGCAAGGCGAGCGTAGTGAGAAATGGGTTGAAGGCCATGCGATCCGCCTACGCCTTCACCTGGTGCCCTTCTTTGGCTCACTGGGGCTTTCGAAGGTGACTCCCGGCAAAGTGCAAGAATACCGCGTGCATCGGCATGCGACATCAACGACCGGCAAGCCCCCGGCGCGTAGCACCCTTCACGATGAAATTGTGACGCTAAGACTGGTACTTAAGACGGCCATCCGTCATGGCTGGCTAGCACACTTACCTGATCTATCCCCACCGTACCGGACGCAGGGTAAGGTCGTGCACCGGCCTTGGTTCAGCCCGGCCGAGTACAAACAACTCTATCAAGCAACCCGTGAGCATGCGAAAGAGCCGCAACGAGAAAACCATCGTTGGAGTGCTGAGCAGTTGCACGACTATGTCCTGTTCATGGCCAATACCGGGCTTCGCCCGGACGAGGCCAACAATCTCCAGCATCGCGATGTGGAGATTGAGATTGACGAGGCAACCCGGGATCGCATTCTGGTCATCGAAGTACGCGGTAAACGGGGCGTGGGCTACTGCAAAAGCATGCCCAGCGCCGTTCTGCCATACGAACGACTTCGCAATCGCCCGAAGCCCACACAATCGCAAACTCGACGTGCTCGGCGAAATCGCGGAGAAGATTTGTCGCAACCCCCGCCGACAGTTGAAGCAGAGCTTCCCGGCCCAAAGGACTTCGTTTTCCCCGGTAACCACATCAAGATGTTTAACGGTATCTTGGAGCGGACCGGCTTGAAGCTGGACCGCGACGGAAATCGGCGTACGGCCTACAGCCTTCGCCACACCTATATCTGCTTGAGGCTCATGGAAGGAGCCGACATCTACCAAATCGCCAAGAATTGCCGCACCAGCGTGGAGATGATCGAGAAATTTTACGCTGCTCACATTAAGAACACGCTGGATGCGTCTGCCATTAACGTTCGTAAGCCCAAGCCCAAACATCGCCCTCGCCCAGAATCTCCAGACGACGACCAATATTGACGGTAAGCGGGACGAACGTCACCCGCTCAGAAAGCGAGGCGGAACCGCCTCGCGCGTTGGGGCTTGCCCCCCAAACGCCCATGCCGAACGGCATTTCACACGTCAATTTCTGCCGCCTGACCACGTTTCCGGCGTTTTCGTCGTTCTGAGACGTATTTTCAAGGGTTTACGGCTAAGAAAACCCTTGCCTTCGTAAGAAAAATAGGGTAATATTTCTTACATGAGAGAACCCAATCAAGATCAGCAAACTGTTGAGAAGCCGATACTTGCGTCCATTCGAGGACGCGGGCGGGGCGCTGTTTTCGTGCCGACTGATTTCCTCGAATTCGGTAATCGCAAGGCCATCGACGTAGCGCTTCACCGGTTGGTGAAGAAGGGAGTAATCCGCCGTCTCGCACGGGGCGTCTACGACTTCCCTAAAGAGCATCCGGTGCTGGGCGAACTGATGCCCACCGCCGAAGCGATCGCAAAGGCGCTGGCGGGCCGAGATCACACCAGCATTCAGCCCGCCGGGGCTTACGCTGCCAACACACTTGGTCTGAGCGAACAAGTGCCCGCCAAGGCCATCTTCCTGACCGATGGCCCCACCCGGAGCGTAACAGTTGGACCGCAGACAATCCAACTTCGTCACACGACCCCACGGAATATGGCGGCTGCTGGCCGATTGAGCGGCCTGCTGATCCAAGCATTCCGCGAGTTGGGCAAGGAACACATCACACCGGAGCGCATCTCGCAGTTGAAGAAAAAGCTGCCAATTGAGAAACGCAAGGCCATCGTCAAAGACATCAAGCTCGCTCCCGCTTGGATGCGTCCCCTCTTCTACGAGCTTGCGGAGGACGCCTGATGGAGCTTGCGTTTCTGAAACTACCAAACAGCGAGCGGCAGCTCTATATCGAGCAGGCCGCTATTCAGCGCAACCTGTCGCCCATCATCCTAGAGAAGGACTTCTGGGTCAGCTGGTTGCTTGGCATCCTGTTTCGGTCCGAGTTCGCTGAGCATCTTGTTTTCAAAGGCGGCACGTCGTTATCGAAGGTGTTTGGCGTGATTGAACGCTTCTCCGAAGATATTGATCTTTCGCTCTCTCCACAGTTTTTGGAGCTGCCTGAAGCAGGCACGAGTCGTAACCAGGCCAACAAGTGGATGAAAAAAGCGGAAGCCGCCTGCGCTATTGCCGTAGAACAGCAAATCATGCCCGTACTTGAGCAGCATGTTCAGGACGTGCTTGGCTCGCGCGAGTCTGGATGGTTCGAATATCTTACCGATGCTCACACGCAATCACCGGTTGTGCTGTTTCATTATCCGTCTTCTCAACCCGATGGCTTTTCCTATCTCAAGCGTTCGGTAAAGCTCGAATTCGGCTCACTGACAGATCAGCAGCCCACCGGACGGCATCCCATTACGCCATGGGTTGCAGACACGCTGCCGAAAGCCTTTACCGATTGGCAATGCGAAGTCGTGGCGTTGGAAGTCGAGCGAAGCTTTTGGGAGAAAGCGACGATCCTGCATACTGAGTATCACCGGCCTGCTGACAAGCCGACGCCGGATCGATTCTCAAGGCACTATGCTGATACCGCTGCGCTGGCGCTTCATGAAGCCGCCAGGCAGGCGACTGAACGCCATGACTTGCGAGAACGGGTTGTATCGTGGAAAAGCCGATTCTTTGGCAGTGGATGGGCATCCTACGAGACGGCACAGCCCGGTACGTTCAAACTAATTCCACCGGATTCGCGACTCCCGGATTTGTGGCAGGATTATCAGGCGATGCGCGACATGTATCTCGCGGAGCCAGTGACTTTTGACGCGATATTGGAGACGCTTCGCGAACTGGAGACGAAGATCAACTCACTTTGAACGATGTGAAGGGAGTGAACTCAAACGTAAGGGTTTCAGCCTTTGCAAGCTTCTTGGCAAGTGCAATAGAGCCTGGCGCAAACAGCGCTTCCTTGTCAGTAGATTCAGACCAGGTTTGCTTAAAGGCGGGATTCTTGTCCAAACGCAGCCGCACGGTCGCTGAATTGTATTTGCCATACTCGGTGTTCGCAGCTGTTTCGGTGCGAATGTAGATTTCTGTTTTATTTTCCTTGCAGCGAATGAAGAGCGTCGGCACCGATGACTTCAGCCAAGCTTGAATCGGTTCGTTTGCGTTCAGATAGAGGATGACCGTTTCAGAATCATCCAATGGGGAGCGTGATCTCTCCAACCGCCAGGCACCTTCGGGCTTTGGTTCATCCTTTGCTGCTTGCTTCCTTACAGCGGCAAGTATCTCTTCAATCTCAGCCTTTTTTGACGGTTCGGTGTTTGACTTTGCTGCCTCTAAGTCGACGATCGCAGTTGTTCTCGAAAAATTGTCTGCGTTCGGATCATTAAGCACCTTCTTTGCACGCTGAATGGCGTCTGCCATATCAGTTGTTGTAGCGACATTTGCTGACGTCGCTGGTTGCTTCGGTTTCTTGGCTGCCATTGACCCAATCCATGGAACGATGACGAACACGAATATAATGAGATACAATCCGTACTTTACAATTCTGCTACCTGGTTTCTTTGCTCCACATTGCGGGCAACGCTTCGCGTCCGTGCTGAACTCTTTCTTGCAATCTTTGCAGGTGATCAGTGCCATGAAAGAAACCTCGACGGCTACGCATTTCCAGTCATGCTACAACCTATTTGTGCAATGCTTTGGAGAATTCGTCTACAACACGTCCTTCACACCCTTTTCCGTCGAGTGTAACCACTTCCGTTCCGGTCTTGTTGTCAACTAGCGAGACGTCGTAAGTGATCGCTGGATCAAGATTCAGGCAATAGTCGTAAGTGCGTGAGACAACGAATAGCGAATAGCGTGTATTGAACGTGTTGTAGCGTTTGAGCTGTGTCTTGTCGCCGACAGAACCCTCGGTGACTTCTGGACCGCTATAGACCACCAACTCCCAGCCATCGTCACGAAGAGCGGTTTTGAGCTTTCCTTTAAGCCCCTTACCGCCGGGAGGAACAGTCACACTCTTTTGAGTTTCGTCCACATCTGAAAAACGGTGCACGTTGTGCGAGTGGCAACCGCTAAGTGCGAGCGGAACGATTGACAGTAGAAGAAAACGCATAAGCGGTCCTCGTAGTTATTTGCGGGCAATCGCTGTCATCTAGGCATACTCGCGTGAGCACTTCAAGTGAAATATGCGGGTGCCTTGGGCACGTCGCCATCCCGGCGAACGATTGCTTCCGGGCTACGCTTCGCTTCGGTCCTTCGGACGGCACAGCCCCCTCTCGCCCTCTCGTGTAATCAAACGGGGGTGAATCCCCCGCAGCGTCAAGGATCAGGCCAGGCGATCGGTGCGGCCTCCTCCCCAATCTTCCGCGCTCGCAGACTCGCTTGTGCAGACCGGGTGCCCCTCCACGCCGTTCGTCCTTGACGCCACTCCCCCCTTTCTTTTTGGGCTTTGCCCCCCTTCCGCCGGAAAACGCGAGCGCGTTTCGCGTAAGGGGACATTTCCAAAGATCCATCAGAAAGGACCACGACCATGGCAACCACCACCACCACCGCCGGCAAGACCATCAGCAGCACCACCGGTAACGCCACCAGTAAAACCACGAAACGAACCGACGTTTACACCCGTGTGACTTCACGCATCATCGAAGAGCTTGAGCGCGGCGTACGGCCTTGGCTCAAGCCATGGAACGCGGAAAACGCAGCCGGACGCATCACACGGCCACTACGTCATAGCGGCCAGCCTTATCAGGGCGTCAATATTTTGATGCTGTGGGAATCAGCAGAGACGCAGGGCTTTTCCTGCCCGTTTTGGCTCACCTTCCAGCAAGCCAGGCAACTTGGCGGGCATGTTCGCAAAGGCGAGCACGGCTCACCCGTTGTCTATGCAAGCACGTTCAAACGCACGGAAGAGACCGACGACGGAAAGGAAGTCGAAGCCGACATTCCATTCTTGAAGGAATACACGGTTTTCAACGCCGAGCAGTGCGAAGGCTTGCCCGGTCACTATTACACGCTGGCCAAGCCACCAGCTGGCAACATTGAGCCGATCGCACATGCCGAGCAGTTCTTCGCCAATACCCAAGCCGACATCCGCAGGGGAGGCAATCAGGCCTACTATGCCTCAACGGATGATTTTATCCGCATGCCACCGCTAGAAGCGTTCTGCGATGCAGAATCACACGCGGCCACCCTTGCCCACGAAATGACGCATTGGACACGCCACCAAAGCCGCCTCAACCGCGAATTTGGCCGCAAGCGATGGGGTGATGAGGGTTACGCCATGGAAGAATTAGTCGCCGAGTTGGGTTCCGCGTTTCTTTGTGCTGACTTGAACATCACGCCAGAGATTCGCGAAGACCATGCGTCCTACATTGCCAATTGGCTAACCGTCCTAAAGAATGACAAGCGAGCAATCTTTTCCGCCGCATCGCATGCCAGCAAAGCCATCGAATATTTGCACGGCTTACAGCCCAAAGCAGAATAGCGAATGATCGCTTCGCTGACCGCCGGAATCATCCGGCGGTCGGTGTCTATTGTTTGCGAAAATCGCGTGCGACTTCGTCGCGCAGTTGGCAGACTTATTTTGAAGAATACCGCATGCCGAAAATCGCTAGAACCCGCACTCAGACTATTGCGCAAGCAATTTAATCGTGATATATTAAAGGATGGCAGTACCACCAACATATACTTTCAACGCGCTTGGCAATCAGGCACAGTTTATGTCCAGGCAGTGCAACAATGAACGACTGGCGATGGTCCTCAACTATGTGGCATTGGGATCAATGATTGTCATGACAGGCTATGCGGCAAATGAAATCCTCAAGGACGTGTTCGGTTCGCGTGACCATGAACGCGGACGAGGCCGCTAGGGTGACTCAGTGCATGAAGCCCGGCGCACGTTCTGACAACCACTCTTTGAGTTCCTTATGTGACTCGAACTCGCCGACCTCGATACGGTCGATCGTAGGTCCATCCTCTCCGGTAGAGCGAATGTCTTCGTCGCTCATTTCTCGCAGCCAGATCACTCGCTGACGTTGCAGTCCGGCACGTGTGAGATTGACCGATCCCTCCGGAAGCGGTTTGTCGAGATTGCTACCGCGAATCAGCACCAGGTAAACCAGATCACCGGAAAACTTCAGCAAAAGCCCTTCCGACGGGTTGAACTTCCAGTTTCCCAACCACGCGTAAGGAAACCAGGTGCTGTTGCCATCACTAAAGCGAAGTTCAATCGAACTCGCTGAATCCTTCGCGCCGCGTAAATAGCCAAAGGCAGCGCATTCTCCCTCGCCCCCGCCCGCGTCGGTCGGTCCACTGGGGCCTCCCTGGCGAAGAATGCCTTGCAATCGCTGCTGATGGGTTGGTCGGTCATCGTGCATGGTCCAATCCCCGCTCTCCGGTACCATTTGAGCCGTCGCGGCCCTCCAAGGCCGCTCCGGCAATGAATACACCTTGTCCACGTACGAAATTGCGACGCCGGTTTCGTTTCTGGGTCGTACTGGCTTCAGTCATTGTTTCGTTGAGATCAGTCGCCGATAGACTGTCATCGTCACGGCTGATGGCTTTGAGCAACGCATCACGGTCATCGGTGAAGACTTCCACAGATTGCCGTCCGCGTGTCACAGCCACATAGGCCGTGCGTTGATCCGTCGCTGGCAAGGATTCGCTGGAAATCCCCACAAAGACCTTATCGACCGTCACGCCTTGGCTCGCATGACTAGTCACGACATAGCCGTGCGTGAAATGACCAAAGTCTTTGCTAATCACCCAACCGCGTTGATCAATAATGTCACCGCTCTTTGTAAATCCCTTCACGGTAAGCAGCGAGCCATTGCTCAATCGATGCTTGCCGTCTTTGGTGGTGCCGCCTGCGGTGATACGCAGGCGGTCACCGGCAGCAAGGCCAAACTGAGCAGGCCGATACACCGTAAAGTGCGACGCCTGCGCTGTCGGCACGTCACTGGCATCGCTGACGATGATGCGTTTGCCCTTGGTATGGCCAGGAGCGTTTTGATGGAACTGAATCATATCGCCGGGGCCGTATTCGCTGGTATCCGCTCGCTGTGCTTCGGTCAAATGCGCAGGAAGCCACGCATCGATTAGCCTCTCTTCGCCAAGCTTTCCTTCTTTTTTCAGCCCATCGCGAATGGCTCGCGTGATGCGTCCCGCTTCCGCATGCGTTGGCGAGACGATCAGTGCCGATTTGGTCGCACCGCCGATTTTCTTCTCGCTCGTAGCTGCCAGATATGCTGAAGCCAACTCCTGATTGCGGTTCTCATCGCTGACTTCTTTGATCCAGCCGAGTTTGTCCAACTCGAAGAACGCATCGGCCGTCCGGCCTTCGCTGAGCGCCTTGGCGGCTTTCTTGTAGTCACCGCCTTGCCGGAGAATCTCGGTGACTTCAGCCACCTTCAGCCCGGCGGACTTTTCCAACAGTTTGAGCGGCTCACCTGCTGAGACGCTGCGATGTTGACGCCGATCGCCCACCAGTAGCACCCGCGTATCCACCGACTTGGCGATGGTAAAGATACTGTGCATGTCGCGCGTGCCCAGCAAACTCGCTTCATCCACCAAGATGACGCCGCCTTTGGCGGATTGTTGCATCTGCTTGTCTTTGAGAAACCGGGCAACCGTGTCCGCCTTGGCAAAACCCGCTTCCTCACGTAGCACTTCACGACTCGCCTTGACTGATGGGGCGATCGCCACGACGGGTTTGCCCACTTCGATCAGTGCTTCGCCGATTTCTTGCTCTAATGTTGTCTTTCCCGTACCAGCTGCCCCACGGATGATCATTACTCGGTCCCGCGATGACAGCACATGCGATACGGCAGCTTTCTGCCCCTCATTGAACCATTCACGTGAAATCGGCCGTTTTGGATCGCCCAATGGCCGGCATCGCCCCCGACCATCGCGGGCGTAATCGATCATCTGCGATTCCAGGGCGAGCATCTCCTTCGTCGTCACTGACGGCCGTCCTTTTACGTCGCGCCGAATCAAGTCGCGCGAAGCCAGCTCTTTGCTCGTCTGCTCAACAGTCACTTCGCCGATCCCACGCTTCAACGCTTCAGTCAGCAGTTTGCGCTCAGGAATCACGGCCTCGCGCACGAAGCTATGCTCAATGGCATGATCGACTGCTTTGACGTGACCCGGATCAGGGGGCGCAAATGCGACTTCACGGCGATGGACCTTCGCAATTGCGTCCTGCTCATCGCTGGAAAGTCTTGCGTGCCATTCCTTGCGAAGCTCTTCCATGCTCATCGGCTTTCCTTTTCGTTCACGGGAAGACGCCCCCAATTCACCCTTTCGTTCTGGCTTGGAAATCCCCAACTCCTCGGC
Organism: Aeoliella sp.; assembly: GCF_965227375.1. Lineage (NCBI taxonomy): Bacteria > Pseudomonadati > Planctomycetota > Planctomycetia > Pirellulales > Lacipirellulaceae > Aeoliella > Aeoliella sp. The sequence continues at coordinate 3,199,289 of NZ_CBDDFX010000002.1, read as the reverse complement.
CAGTTTTTCGATCAAGGCCGTGCGCCGTGAGAAACGGCCCAATACATCTTTGGACATACCGGCAATCTCGAAGTCGCCGCGATTGCGCTCAATACCAAAGCCCAACTCTTGCAGCTTGCCTGCCAGTCGTACGCGAAACGCTGCCTGGAAGTACGGCGCATCGCGTTTCAAATCCTGGAACTGGCCTGCCTTCCAACGACCCTCTTTTTGGTCCCAGGTCGTGTTGAACACGAACACATGCGCATGCAACTGTGGATCGGGGATGCCATCAACCGGCCGGGATGTCGTGTGGATGAACTCCGCCCAGGCCATGTTGCCCGTCGTGCGGTTGCGATCTTGACCGCCTACACGCACGCGGGTTTTCATTTCGGCCTCCATCTCACGCATTGTCTCATCGACCGCACCGCGAAAGGCCGTAAGCACATCTTGATCTCCGCTCAAGGCATAAAGCAGCGACACGGACTTGGGAACGGAGAAGGTAAAGTCGTAGCCGACCGTACGATCGCTTCGCGTGCGGACGGTCAAAGATTTTCCGGTTTGCGGATGGAGGTTGTCGCACAAACGCTCAAACGCAAACTGATCGACGGTGCCCGAAAGGCCAAGGCGAGCGGCACCGAGGCCACCCCAAGAACCAATCAGTTCCTGACCTTCACTGTAGTAATCTGCCGTGGCGTAGTAACGCTTGGCATCCTTACCACTATTCTGTTGCGTAATGCGTATCATGCCTAATTCTATCTTAGGCTCGCATTCGTTAATTCTTTCTTAACGACTCTATGCTCTCGCGCACTCAGTCTTCGTTTGCGAGATGTCATCGAGTGCAATATCACTTCAACTTCATCACTTCATGGCTGCTATAGCGCAGCCGTTTACAATTTTTTCACTTTTTCTCGCTGAGGGGCCATCGGCTCATGCGACAGCTGGTGCAGTACTCATCCGCTCGAATCTCCTGCTTGCTTTCCGTGTGAGATCAGACCTCGCCCTCGGCCATTGATGGACACCGATAAAGCCGCCGCCGGTCCGCTCAAGCTGCCAAGGCCGCTTTCCTGAAGGAAGCCTTCGGCCTTTCGCTTGCCCGGTGCGCACTTGCCCCGGCATGGGGCGGCTTTCGTCTCTGGTGCCATAGGCCGCGATGGTCGCGGTCTTAAACACAAGCACAGGAGACAAGCAATGACAAAACCCGCACACAAGATTCGCATTTGCCTTTTGAGCGTCACGATTTGGAAGAATCAGAGCGACAAAGGCAGTTGGTACAGCGTCACGCCCAGTCGAGCGTACAAGCAAGATGATGGCTGGAAGGAGACTAGCAGCATTGGCTTCGACGACCTGCTCACCTTGGCGAAGCTGCTCGACCTGGCCCATAGCTGGATCGCCAACCAATTGGCATCCGACTCAAGTGACGCTTCGACTTCGCAAGCCGCATGAATCACAAATCGGCAGGCATAGACCTGCCGACTTGTCTTCTTCGCTCCGATATGAAAGGACTTGCTGAATGACTGACTTGCTTGAGCTGACCGAAGATGAATTTGATGAGCACTACCCGCTCATGCCCAACCACCTGAATCCGAATGCTGGCTGGGATGGGTGCTTGTTCGAGACGTACGGTCCCGAACTTGATTTCCTGCGCCAACAAGACCCAGCAACCGTCTGGACGCTCGTTGACGGCGACGATGGCGACCTCTACATCCAAAGCGGTATTTGCTTCGTCAACCGCATTGGCTACTTCATCAGTACCGTCCCTACGCCAGAAAACGCCTTTTTCCACGTTCGCATTACAATGTCTGATCCGGACAGCGAATCTGCTTCTGAATAGGCTGTAAGCCACGCCTTAAGATAGGTTTCCAGGCACGGCTCAAGGCTGGTGCCTGGCTTCTGCTGCTCCCCTCTTTCCTTGCTGCAAGCAGACCGCACTTCAGGCTGGCCGCTTGCCCACTTTTGCTTCCGTTTCGGCCCTTGCACAGTCGAATTTTACCGCCTGCGGTGCCCTCCAAGCCATCGCAGCGTGTCGCGGAATTCGCGCGAGAAAAGCAGAACACGTGTTGACAGGCGTCTTCCCTATGCACAGCATAGGCTGGATTTCCCGGGGAAATCCGCTGTTTTCCACGGGAAAACGCCAGCGAACATCTATCGCGCGATCGAATTGAGTTTACCTGTGCCCCGCTGAGTATAACCGCTGTCGGAAAAACCAAAGACAGCACGCTTCGCTTGAACAATCGCCCTCACAGTGATCTATGCGGAGAGTGCGAACCGCCCAATGATACGCTTTCTTGCTTGTTTCGGCCCAACTCCCAAATCAGCAAAAGCGTATTGCAATTGATATTCTAATGTAGTACGTGCTTCTGCGGATGAAGTGCCGGTGGGACGGGATTCGAATCAATGTCTTCCAGTTGAAGAAGGTTGATCTCAATCGTCCTCGTAATCGAGTGTAGCGGTAAATGGTTGTCGTCGAGACCGAACGGCTGTTCGATCTCATCTCCCACCGCATCGAGCCCCAAGAAGGCATACGCAACAAAGCCCACGACCAGTGGTGTGAGGATGCCAACAGTGTCATGCAGTCCACAGGGCAACGCGAGGCAGTACAGCATGGTGGTGCGGTGAGTAAGGACGCTGTACGTGTACGGAATGGGAGTCGACTTGATTCGCTCACATGCACCCTGAACTGAAATCATTTCCGTCAGATTGTTGTAGAGCAGGGGCACATGAAAAGTTTTCAGCCAGCCTCGCTGCTCGGCTACAGCAATCATCTCTGCAATCAGGCGACCAATTGCAACTGGAGTATTGGCATGCCGCCGCACGGCCTCAGCAGATGCTTTATCCTCCATATATTCGTACAACTCCGCTTCGGGAGTGGTGTCGCGCAATTTGTGTCGCAAGGCATTGACATACGCAAGAATTAACCGAATGAGTCTGCCACGTAGTTGCTTTAACTCAGCGAAGTCGGCACCTTCTTCCGCGTGGGTTACTGTAAGAACCTGAATCGCAAACGTCCGCGTTGTGTTAACCATGCTGCCCCATAGCTTACGCCCTTCCCAGTAACGATCGTATGCAGCGTTATTGCGAAATCCGAGGAATATCGCCAAGGCTAGACCGACAACGGTAAAAGGGGCTGGTGTCAACGAATACTTGTGGACGCCGGCGACGCTGGAGACGTAAGTCACCACGCCCGCGAACGCAGTTACGATAAAAACTCGCGGCCACACTTTGCCCATTGTCGTTCCGTGGACCGCAAAGATCATTCGCAGCCAGCTTGTCTTCTCTGTTACAATCATGTTCTAGGTAGCCACTCCGATGTGCCTTGGTGATGTCGGGGCATACAAGTCTTTCATGCGCTCGCCAACGAATCTGATATCACTTCAAGAATAAGTGTCAATACGATGTTCATCATGTCATTGATCAAAGGGCAAAGCGGCCCACCAGGGACCACCAGCAACACACCACTCAGTCACTCAGGAATCAATCTCCGTCTTGTGGCTGTCCGGCGTCGCTGTCGCATTAGCGCCAGTAATTGCTGTATTGGTCTCTTCGGAGTTCCTAGAAAAGGCGTTCCAGCCGGGGAGATGGTGGGCCGCAAGAACTCCGAAGACGATAAACGCCGTAAGAATCGCTAGCAAATACATACCAAAGCCCACTGCGGTTCCGACAGCAGCGGTTGCCCAAATCGTGGCGGCTGTGGTCAGCCCCACGGTACGACCACGATCACGCAGGATGATGCCCGCACCCAAAAACCCTACTCCTGTCACAATGTTCGCGGCTAACCGCGACGGCTCGGCATCAGGAATATGCGAAGAAATCAGCGCAAAGACACACGAACCGAGAGCCACGGAGGCATATGTGCGAATGCCAGCCTCCCTACCATGCCACTCGCGTTCCCAGCCGATCATACCGCCCAAGAACGCGGCAATGACCACCCGCAAGGCATACATCGTTTCCAATTCCCAGTCGACCATCAGAAATCGTGTCCTCTTTCCTGTGGCTTACATCTGCTCGTCCACTTCGGACGTGCGAAACAGCGACCACTTCAAGGAGATCGGTGTAATCAACGTGGTGATTATTACCGTCACGACCAGAGCAGAAAATACGGAACCACTAACAACGCCCAGCCCCTTACCGATGCTGGCAAAAATCAGTCCCACCTCGCCGCGCGGGACCATACCCAGCCCAACCGACCAGCGGTCGGTGTCGCGACCGGCCAGCAGGCCGCAGACCAGCTTGCCGATGATGGCCACGGCGCTGAAGGCCAACGCCAACCAGAAGGTCGTCGGATCGAGAAACGATTGCAGGTTGACCTGCATCCCCATCAGAACAAAGAAAATCGGTGCGAAAATCCGTTCCAGGGGAGCGATCAGGCTTTCCATCGTTGTCTGACCGGAAACCTTTTTGAAATGCTCTTCACTCAAGATTAAACCAGCCGCGAAGGCGCCCACGATCGGTGCCAATTCAATGGCACTGGCTATCCAAGCCAAAAGGAATGCCAAGGCCAGGGGAAATAGCAGTTTGACATGATGTTCTTCCAGCGTCGTGACCAACGGGACGAGCCAACTGACGAGCTTTCCACCAAACATGAGCACCGAACCGAGAAACAAGATCGACAACAGGGAAATGCGGCCGATTTCCAGTGCGTCAATCTGCCCCGTCGAGGCGATGCCGACGACCACCGCCAGGATGATCAGCCCCAGCACGTCATCGATCACCGCGGCGCCGAGAATGACTTTGGCTTCGCGCGTTTGCAATCTGCCCAGGTCGCGAAACACGCGGGCCGTGATGCCAACACTCGTCGCGCACAGCGTGGCAGCAAGGAAGATGTGGACCGTTGATCCGGCGTCGGGCAACAGCCACATGCCGGTCAGCATACCCAGTACGAATGGTGCCACAACACCGACGATGGCCACCATCAAGGCCCGCCAGCCGACCTTTAGCATCTCGTCGATCTGCGACTCCAGACCGACCATGAACAACAGGAGGATCACGCCGAGTTCGGAAAACATCCATAGTGCAAAAGTCATCGCGACGTAGCGTGGTCCGTCTGGGCCGGTCATGATCTCCACCAGCCGGCTCGCGCTGCCTCCCTCGGCCAACTCGGCCGTTGAGAATATCTCACTCGCGGCATCCGAGACCGCGCGACCTGTCAGCCAGACTTCGCTGAACAACGGCATGGCCTCGCCTAGATGCATCACCATGACAAACAAAGGGATGCCCAGCCAAAAACCGATATTTCCAGCGGCGACGCCGATCAACAATTCGCCCAGCACGGACGATTGCTTTAGGGATTCTGCCAGCCAGCGACCGAGCATTGCCACTCCGGTGACCACCGCCAACTCCAGCAGAATCGGCGAGAACGGCAGTTCATGCGCAGATTCGGCGTGTTCGGCTTCGCCGATTGCTGAAGCCGTTTTCTCCAATGCCTGGTTCTCTTGCCCGGCCCAAGCCGATGACCGTGGATGCACTCCCGCCCAGATTGCGCCAATCAACAGCCACGAAATGGCCAACAGCAGCATGAGCAGGTGTCTATTTTGAATCGTCATTTTATTTGCATGTCAGTGTTGCGACTTGGACGGGACGGTCACTCGATTCATTTTTCCCACGAGAATGTACGGTTGCTGATACGGCTCACTTCGCACATGCGTTATTCTCTCGAATTACAACATCGCTCGACGCCCACTCCCCCTTCACTTCCAAGAGCAACGCTGTCACATCGTCGTTTACTTTCCCGCCGGCCCGATGTCTCAACACGTCCGTACTGATCGCAGCTACGATCTCGCAGGGCGTCTGCATGCTCCGTCTGAGTATCAAATCGGCCAGCCTATCGCGGCCAAGCAACTCGCCGCTGGGATCACTGGTCTCAGCGACTCCATCGGTCGTCAAGAACAACCGCTCACCAGGCATGAGGCTAATTGCCTCGCTTTCCCAGTTGGAGGTCGGATCGATACCCAAAGGCAGTCCGGTAGACGGCAATTGTCGCAGATCACCGCGTGGTGAGAGCAGGAGGCCCGGTTCATGGCCAGCGCTGGCATAATCCAACTGCTGCCCTTGGGGGTTCCAGCGAGCGAGAAACATCGTGATGAATCCGTCGCACAGCAAAGCGGGAAGTCGATTGTTTATATACTGTAAGACCTTCGACGGCTCGCGATGCTGCTCCACAGCGTGCAACATGAGGGCCTTGAGCATGGCCGCCCCCATGGCCGCTGAGATGCCGTGCCCGGCTACATCGGCTATGCAGATCAACCACATATCGTCGGGCAGACGGATGAAATCAAAATAGTCACCGGCCACCTCATCGGCGGGTTGGTACAAATGGGCGATGCGAAGCCCCGGAACCTCCACCCCGTTCGGCAACAGGTGCTCCTGAATTCGCCGGGCCCGATCCATTTGCATCTGCCGGTTGCGCTCGTCGTCAGCCAGTATTTTGGACATTTGCTCGACTGCGCTCGACAAATCGTTCATTTCGCGACAGCGAAAACCATTGGAATTCACCTCGTAATGGCCATTCGCGATACGCAAGACGGCGTTCGACAGACGTTTCACAGGGCGAGTCACGATTCGCCAGAGAACCAGATTGACGATTGCTGCTGCGACGGCTGCCAGCGCCGCGAGCCATGCCAAATGCAAGAGAATCTCGCGCCGAATCGAGCGGCGGATGTTCGTGGTATACTCCGAAACCCACACTTCCACGCCGTCACCAGCAAAGGTGCCAACGACCAATGACTCGCCTCCGACCACAGCGCGATGGTCAGACGAAACGGAAGCTTCTTGCATAGCACGGATCATTTCCGGCGAGGCGGGATGATGGGCATCCGCTTGCAACACTTGATGATTCCAGTGAAGGACTATGTGATGGCCTGGCGATCGCGACTCTTGCATGCGAGCGCATACCGAATCGATGTATTTCTGGATAGACTCTCGCTGACCTTTCTGACCAAGGGCGCTTAGCCCTTCGTAGATTGTCATCGCCTCCTCTTCCAGCGCCGCGTGCTTCGCCACAACCGCGTCTTCCATCTCACGCCGATAATCCAATGGCAACAACAGCGCCAGCGCAGCCAGTAACGGCAGGTTGACGGCCCAAATCAGGAGTTTCCCTATCGATCGCCGTGGTGGTTGTCGTTTTGCAGCATCTTGGGTGATATCGTTCATCGCGAAATCCCATTCACTCCTTTCAGCACGGGATGAGTTCATGCTCGTCCACTGCCGCCGATGCTTGGAAACGCGAGTAGCTCGCGAATCCATTGCGCGAGTTGGCTTGGCGTGAGAGGTTTTTCTGCATAATCGCTCACGTGGAACGAATAAAGATCAGGCAATGCCTGCTCACAAGTCCGGTCGTATGTCATCAGAACGGGCACGGCAGGAAGTTCGGTATGCTCTTTCATAACAGCTAAAACGCCTGCCGCACGGCCCCATAATAAACCGGCATCCAGGACCACCAGATGAGGCATCTGATCGCGGAGGCGAGCGAAGCACTCAACCCCACTCTCGGCCGTGGCCACTTCGAATCCCAATAACGACAGGTGCGTTGCATAGACTTTGACAAGCGAGGAATCGCCGTCCGCCAACAGGATGCGAACGCCCTCCATCCTGGTCTCGGGGTACGACTGCGGATTCGTTCGCGTCGCCACCTCTTCCCGGGACAACGGAAATTCCGGCGGTGCGGAAACGGCCAGACGCACGCGCCGGCCTTCGACACTCTGCACAGCAAGGGAGACGTTGAGTGAAGGAATCTCAATCGCCTCAGTGAGTTTACGGGTGACGACTAACATGCAAGGGCCTCCTTTTCTGGCACCTCTTGTTGTGCCATGGAAAGATGATTGAACATTCGAGAAGGGGAAACGCTGCAAGCCAACTTGTCGAGCGCAAGGCATCGGACAAGAGAAAAGCGACGCTGACGGCAACCCAGCCTTATGCGCAGCCGTAAAACGTTCAATTTACGGATGCAAATTGCCCGCGCAAGATTACAGCGTCAACCGCGAGAAGAGCACACAGCGCTCAAGCGCCGTTGCGGGGGGCGGAGCAGGAAGAGAGGAAGCATCTGCCTGAAGATCGAGCCACGGCAATTCGATCGCATCCGACCTAGCGACGATCAGATCACATTGTCCCAACCGCTGCCCAGATGATTGTGGGGACGGCGCAAATGTCGCCGGTCGATGGCACTCGCATGTTGGGCTGTGGCAAGGGACGCCGTGTTCGGCACCCTGGCAACACTGAGTCGCATCAATGGAATGGCAGCAAGTTCCGAACGATGACGACAACGGCGCAGCGAACAGCAGCAGCAAAGTCGCTGTCCAAGCCAATCCACGTTGGAATCTGTGCGCATCGTTTCCCATCGCGGAATGATTCTCCGAAAAATCCGTCGATGCGTCAAGACCAAGCGCCGCCAGACCACCCTCGCCGCTCCCATAAGGAGCGGCACCGCCATTTACGAAAAGGATTCAGAAACCACAAGAGCCGCGTGCAACGCACGGTTCAGCATTTCTGGGAAGGACGCAACCATTCGGCGAGCACCCCTCTGGTCGGATTCCCCAATGCGGGGAGTAGCGCCAAGCCCTAGGCACTGAGAATGCTGCTACCCATGATTGCTCCGAGAATCCACCAGATAACCGTCGAAAGAGCGCCAAAACGTCAACTTTATCAGTCCTGTGAACCACGTCCATCCGAATCATTTTGGGCATAGGCCAGCAGCCGGAGTGCGTTGAATACCACAAGCAGTGTCGATCCTTCATGGAACAGGACGGCCGCTCCCATCTGCAAACCGAGAACAGTGGCCGGAACCAGAAATAGTACCATGCCGAGACTGACCCAGAGGTTCTGGCGAATAATCCGGCTGGTCTGCCGGCTTAGGCCCACCGCGAACGGCAGATGGTTCAAATCGTCCGCCATGAGCGCCACGTCAGCCGTCTCCAGTGCAACGTCGGAACCGGCCGCTCCCATGGCGATGCCGACGGTCGCATTAGCCATCGCCGGTGCATCGTTGACGCCGTCGCCGACCATTGCGACACCATCCTCCTTGCGCAGCTTCTTAATGGATTCGACTTTATCGTCGGGCATCAGGTCCCCCCACGCTTCGTCAATGCCGACTTCTTTCGCGACAGCATCGGCGACTTGCTGATTGTCGCCGGAGATCATGATCATTCTCCGCACGCCCAGCTCGCGCAATCTGGCGACCGTCCGTTTCGCCGTTTCACGGGGCGTGTCCATCAAGCCCAGCACGCCCAGGTATGTTTCGCCCCGGCGCACGATCATTGTCGTACGGCCGTCCGCTTCCAGCGCTTCAACTTGCTCGCGAACGGACTCCGGCAACGGAGTCCCCTCTACTTCTCCGAATAAGTCATCCTTTCCGATGTAGACGGCTTGTCCGTCGACCCTGGCTTTGACGCCCCGGCCAGTGATACTTTGCAAATCATGGGCTTGAGGTGTCGATTCCCCGCCCAGACGTTCGCGTCCATCGCGAACCACAGCGGCGGCCAGCGGATGATCACTGAGTTCCTCCACGGCCACGGCGACCCTCAGCAACTCGTCTTCCGCAACGCCGTCATGCCCGATTGCATCGGTCAGGCGTGGCTTGCCTTCGGTCAGTGTGCCTGTCTTATCGAATGCTATCGCTCCCAGGGTACCCAGGTGCTCCAGCGGTCCGCCCCCCTTGACGAGCACGCCGCCGCGAGCGGCGCGGGCGATCCCGCTGAGGACGGCGCTGGGCGTTGAAATAGCCAGTGCACAGGGACTAGCCGCCACGAGCACCGCCATCGCACGATAGAACGAAGCGCTGAACGGCTCGTCGATCACGACCCAGGCAAACAGGAGAATGACGGCAAAGGCAATCACGGCCGGTACGAAGTATCGTTCGAACTTGTCCGTGAACCGCTGTGTGGGCGACTTCTGAGTTTCCGCTTCACTAACCATTTTTACGACGCGGGCCAATGTGCTTTCAGAAGAAAGCTTGGTGACCTGAATTTCCAGCGCACCGCTTTCGTTGATCGTACCGGTATAAACGCGATGCCGTGAGTCAAGTTGTTCTGGGTTCTGTGCGGCCTGCTCAGGTTCGTCGACCGGTTGCTTGTCCACCGGAACGCTTTCGCCGGTAATTGGCGCCTGATTGACGCTGCTTTCACCTTTGATCACGAAACCATCCGCTGGAATTCTTTCGTTCGGCTTGACGATCACCACGTCATCAACTTGAAGCTGATCCACCGGGACTTCTTTGGAACCACCCTCATGCCGAACGAGCGCCGTTTGTGGCGCGAGGTCGGCGAGCGCCTCAATTGCCTTCTTCGCGCGCCCCATTGCGTAATGCTCCAATGAGTGCCCAAGGCTAAACAGGAACAGCAGCAGCGCGCCTTCAGCCCATTCTCCCAACGATGCGGCGCCGATGGCTGCCACGAGCATCAAGGAATCGATTTCGAAGCGTCCGGCACGGATGTTCTGGAACGCCTCGCGGAGAGTGAAAAAGCCGCCGAAAAAGTAGGCCCCGATATAGATCGCCAAGGGCACCGAGGCGACAACTTCGGTAAAGAGTGACAAAAGCCAACCGCTGAGCAGCAGCCCCCCGCAGAGCAAAGAAAATCCGAGTTCCGTCTTTTCACCAAACTGGCCGCCATGTTCATGGCCGTCCTCATTCTCGGCACCTTCGGTCTCAACCTCAGCGGACGGGGCGGTCTTTCGCTTCTTCTCCTCAACGATTTTTCCCATGCCGATGTTTTGCAGATCAGTTCGAAGCGAGTCTTCGTTGACGACTTGCCGATCAAATTCGATCCGCAGCATTCCAGCGGGAGACACGGCAGCTTCCAGCACGCCATCGATTTGCCGGATTCGCTCTTCGGCGGAGCGGGCCTGCCGGGCGTGCATCGATTGCGAATGGATCAGCAGGTGCCCATAGCGCTGGTCGAGTTCGGCACCCGCACGCATCGCCAGTTTACGCACTTCCCCCAGCGTGATTCGATTCGGGTCATAGTGAATGCAAACCTGCTCCTGATCGGGCGACTTTCTGTCCGCAAGATGTGCGGCCTCAATGCCTTCCACTGTGGCCAACCGCTCGGTCAATCGCTCGACACAGGCATCTCGCGTATCCGGCACGCTGGGCAGAATCAGGTCAATTTCAATTCTCGTCTTGTTCGTCATCATACTGTCCTACTGGTTTCATCGCCGATGCTGCGTTTTCGTTTATAACGGCTCTGATCAAGCACATTCGAGCCGCCGCCGTTATAGCACCAACTACAGCAGATACGACCACGAATGCCGCACATCGACAAGTAAAAACTATGCCGCTCGCGACGACTCAAAAGCATCACCGCCAGTGATGTTCTCGGTCTGATGAAAAGTACACGACTGCGGAGGCCGTGGGCGGGAGCTGCGAAACCTGGCGTGCAGCGTATCCCAATCCAGCACGAGAGTGCCTCCTGTTGTCTCATGCTGTTGTTCCCAATCCATCAGGAGTTGGAGGCACGCGTGGTCGATGTAGCTCAAGCCTTTCAAGTCGATATGCAGGTTCGTACCCGGCGGCACCACTTCCAGCGCCGCAGCCAACTTCGGCAGACGCAGAAAAGTTGCCGATCCCTCCAGCACCAGCGTTCTCCGATCGCCAGCCGTGTCTACGCGATGGATAACAGAAAGCCGGGAAAACGTATAAATCAACTTAGCTATTGACAGCCCGACTCCAATCAACACTCCTGTGAGCAAGTCCAGGGACACGACAGCACCAGCGGTGACGACACAGATGATTCCCTCGCTCCGACTTTCTTCCCACAACGCACGAATCGCACGAATTCCAAGCAGTTTGACGCCTGTCAACACAAGTATTGCGGCCAAAGCGGACGTCGGCAACATTCGAAGCATTTCAGGAAACAAGAGAGCAAATACCAGCAGCCATGCTCCGTGAAACACGGTTGACCAACGGGTTCGAGCGCCGGCATCAACATTGGCCGAACTGCGAACAATCACTCCTGCCATTGGCAACGCACCCATTAGACCACAGACAGCGTTACCCACACCCTGAGCCGCCAGTTCGCGGTCATAGCGCGTCCGAGGACCCTGATGCATTCGGTCGACGGCGGCGGCAGTCAGCAGTGTTTGTGCACTCGTGACGAAGGCGACCATCAATGCAACCTTCCAAACCGATGAACTCGTGAGAAGGGCTGAGAGCGAACCAAAATCAACCCACTTCACTGCCGCCCCGAGGCTGTCAAACTCGACCCGCTCAATGGGCAACGACAGGAAGGCGGATACAGTTGTCACAACAATGATCGCCACAATGACAGCAGGTATCGCCTTGAGTTTGTTCGGGACGATCCTTTTCCAGAACACCAGAATGAGCAATGTGGCGGCACCAATAAGGGCAGCAGGAAGGTGCCCTGGGTGCCCGTCGTGGCCGATGAAGATATGTGCCATGGCCTGTGGAATATTCACAAGATTGACCAGTGGATTTCGGGCAGGAGCGTCGTCCAACGCGACATGGAACTGCTGGGAGAAGATGACCGCCCCAATCCCAGCCAGCATCCCAAGAATGACAGCGGGTGAAACGGCTCGAAACCACTGGCCTAGCCGCAGCAGGCCAGCGGCAACTTGAATCAACCCGGCGAGAAGCACGACGACTCCTAACATCCCGATCCCCTGTTTCTCGACGATGTCGAGCAGGATCACAATAAGCCCCGCCGCCGGTCCGCTCACCTGCAATGGGCTGCCGGTAATCAACCCCACCAGAATTCCGCCGACGATGCCGGTGATCAAACCGACTTCCGCCGGAACACCGCAAGCCTTGGCAATAGCCAGGCACAGCGGCAGGGCAACCATAAAGACTACTAAAGAAGATGGAATGTCGCTTTTGAGTACATCGAACCACTTCGGGTGCTCAGCGACTCGCGAAGCCTTCAACGATCCCACGTCTTCGGGCGGCCATGAACTCGAATCAGAATCAGACCGGACAGTATGGACGACCGGCGTCTCCGCTAAAGGGGCGAAGGCATTGCTGGCTTTATCGTAGGCGAGCACGTCTCCTGTTTCGAATCGCAAGACCCAGGCATGCAGACGAATGGTTCCGGCAGCTAATGCAGCGACAACCGCTGGATGTTTCTTCAGGTTTTCGACCTGCAAGAGTACGTTCCGCTCGACCGCCTTGTCCCACAAGGTGTCTCCTTCGAGACCGGGGTGTTCCTTCCGGATCGTCTCGTTCGTCTCAGCGGCTTGGGCCAGCCACTCGTTCGTCTTGCTCAGATTGACCGCCTCTTCCGGATGCAGAATTGCCCGAACCGCACCGCAACGATAGTGTCCGCAAACAATGATGTCAGTCACACCAAGCGCGGAAACGGCGTATTCGATCGTAGCCGCTTCGCCGCTCGGACCATCGCACGGAGGAACTAAATTGCCCGCGTTGCGTGAAACGAATAAGTCACCAGGATCAGCCTGCATCAAGGTCTCGGGCAGGACGCGCGAGTCTGAGCAGGTAATCAACAGCGCTTGTGGCTTTTGGCCCTGGGTGCTTCGTTCGAATTGTTCACGTCGTTCCCACAAGACGTGGTTCTGAAAGTGTTTCAGACCCTCAATCAATTTCTTCATGTGCACTTCCTGTTTTTATCGCCAAGATTGGGGAAAGGCAGACTGGTTGCAACTGCCTCGAAATCGTCCGGCTTGGCTTGGTCTTTGACCTGAGTAGTCCCAGAGGACCGATGCATGCCAAGTATGAGCAATGACCGACAGCGCAACTGAGGCACAGACCAGTACTTACCAACGAGCGCACCCAGCCCGTGAGCGCGAGTGACTAAACCATCGTCAATGCGAGATGATTTGTAAGAGATGGGGAACCCTCTCCGTCCAGCAGGACGATGGGTATCACCCGGACCGCCTCAACAAAGCAGGAGGCAGAGCACATGAAGACGGTCTCTTGGGGACAAAACCGGACCGCCGTTTGCATTGGTGATTCGCAGCGCGATATTGGAGTCGCCAACATGCTGGTAGCAAAGATTAGCGCCTATCAATGATACAACCGGATTATCTTCGCAATCCCGCTGAGTCTGCTGAATGCGCGTTGCCGGAAATGCCGTAATCTCAATTCGAGATTCGCACGGGCACGTGGGTCGAGAGGGGAGCCCACCTCCCGATGGCAACTCCTTGGCCGGAATCGCGCAGCACGGCTCGTGCTGCACGTCACCGACCGATGATTGCGCGGTTGCTCCAATAAGGATGGACGCGAAGGATTGCACATGGCATGGACAGGGCAATGCCCCAACCACCGTCGAGAAGATCAGAAGTGCCATCAACCCGATCCGACGCATTCGCACCCAATCTCCGTTCGAAGAAGAAAAACAACCTCGTCCAGGAAGAATTCTGAGACTTATCGATTGTATCGATTCAGAGAGGATGGAGACTTAAGTCGAAATTCGGGAATCTCGCGATTTTCGTGCAAAAAAACTATCCTCTTCCGCATGAACGCTCACTGCACTCAATGACAACAATTGGTCAGCCCGGCCGTCGAACTCCTTGTTGTCACTGCTGCAAGCCTTTATCGTCAGACATCTGCCGTCTTAATCCGGCTTCCCAGCCACGGATTCCTAACATGAAAAGTTCAATAGCCGTCTTGTCGCCCCGACTTTCTTCAGATATGGGCCTTTCGGCGAGTCCGTCGAAGGGCTTTCTCCATTCTGGGACTAGAGTTACGTCTACAGTTACGTCGATGAGCCGGAAGTTCAAACAGACGATTTCCCAGATTCGACGTTTGGCGCGGCAATCGGCCGTAAGCCATTTGTCTTTTTGAGGTTTGCGAGAGTTCACTCGATTGGGATGCTTGCCCTGATCAACAAGGGGTGGAATCATCTACCATGTCTATCTCTGAGAAGCTGATAGGTGCCGTCGTGGTCCTGGTCGTGGCTGTGGCCGTGGTTGTGTCTTGCCGCGGTTCGGCTTCTACCACCGATTACATTTCCGTTCTGCCGGGACTTGGCACCGAGCAAGTTCAGGTCAACATGCCTGCCGACCAGTTGCCTAAGAGCTTTGTTGGACCTCAAAAGGAGAGCGGTGTTCCGCTACATATCGTCTCAAGGTACTCTGATCTGGCCAAAGGCGTGACAGTGGTATGCTACGAGGACCGCGTGTGGCACGCAACGTTTTATTTGCGCCCAGGAACTTGGGGCAGGAAGCATTACTCAGCGTTTCCTGGAATCGTGGATGACGCGATCACTTATCAAAGCAGTATTGAAGACATAATTGCCGAGTTTGGCGAGCCTAGCACTCACGAAAGTGCCGCCGATTCTACCTATCTTGATTTCGGCGAGAAAGGCATCGAGTTTCGTTTTAAGGGTGATAACCTGCAGTCCGTCACTGTAGATGACCCCACCTTCAACACCGACGAAATCTACGAGAAGATTCGCGACTATCGGGCGAAGAATCCCAAGGAGAACGAAGATTGACAACCTTCAACGGGAGGCCAGGCACCTACCCACCGAAACAGTACAACTCGCGTCCTGTCGACCAGATGATACGAGACTTCGAATCCGGCAAACGCGCTCTAGTTGCGGTACCTTCGTGTCGCACCGAACGTCAGTCCCAGGGCCAAAGCGATCAGGCCTACCGAGTGAGGCTCGGGCACCTCTGCCCCAAATGGTAGCAGGCTCAGGTCAAAGCCTCCCAGGGGTTCGAGTGCGACATTCATCAGGAAGACGTCATCCAGGTCGACTCTGCCGTCCAGGTTCATGTCGCCTTTCTGCCACGTCGTAAGGTCGCCCACGGTGAGGTCGGCGTGGAATCCGTCGAAACGATTCTTCGAGTTCCATCCGGCAACGAATGCGGTCACGTCGCTGTTGTCCACGACTCCGTCGACGTTCACATCTCCGACGGGGATGTCTCCATCGGTGATCGCGTTGGAGCTCAGCGCGGCAATCTGCTGTACGAGCGACTCGTTGTCCATGAACAGGTTGAAGCTGTTGGTGTTGTACAGTTTCGCATCGCCGAGTACGCCATTGAAGGAGTTCTGCGGGTTCGCCGGATTCTCCGCACCCATTAACAACGCCGCCCCGGTGCTCACCGTGTGATTGTCGGCGTGGGCGCTAATCGCCACGCCGTTGACGTACAGCACCGTCGCAAAGGCGGTGCTGCCATCGCTGGTGCCCGTCACGACTTCAGGCGCTCCAGGTGCGTTGGTCACGTAGGTGTGCTGCATTAGGTGGACCCATTCTTCGCTCGCCGCGGCCAGCCTTCCAGCGATGTCGGTGTCGTTGCTGTGGGCGCTGATGATCTGGGTCCACACGCCATCGGCCGTGATGGAAATACCAACATTGTTGACGTCGTTAAAGTACAGGGTCTGTCGATTGGAACCGCCATGGGGAAACGCCCACAAAGAGATGCCAATGTCGGCGGTGCCCAAGGGCGTCAGGTGCCCTGTAGCGGCGCGTTGGACGGAATCTCCATCTCCGTCGAACTTGGCGCCCCAGTTGCCAACGGCGGCTGGCTTGTTGGTGGCGTATGGGGCCAGGGTCAGGTCCGCGTATCGAGGGTCTCCACTGGCAAAGTCGAGATCGTTCTCCGGCGCGTTTTCGTACGTGGCATCGATGATCTGGTTCTCCGCGACCGACTCAAATAGAATCTCATCTGCGAGGTCGCCAAACTGATAGTCGCCTTCGATCGTAACGGTCGCCGACGCCCACGAAGCCACGGCCAAACAAATCGCGAAGGCCGCGCAGCGGCCGAACCGGGCGAAGACTACGGAAGGAGTTGACCGGACCAAGGCGACCGCCAGCATTGGGAGGAGCGCCAGCAGGGCCGTGGTGGGTTCGGGTACCTGCGTGGCCGCTACCTGCGAAATGCTGCCGGAAGAGAGGCCGAAGTTAGTCTTCCAGAGGGCATAGTCTTCGGGTCCGACGCCGCCGCCATCGCTGCCATTGCCGTTCAGGGCAGCTTCCGTCGGAGCGCCCAGGTTGTTACGCCACACAGTGTAATCGGCAATGTTGACAGTTCCATCGCCGTTGAAGTCGCCCTGGAGGCCAGGCGTGGCCACCATTTCCACGAGCCCTTCGACGACTTCACCTAACCCGACATCGAAGTACTCGAACATCAAATCCCCGGCCACACTGGTGTTGTAGGCAAGGCCTAAGCTGAGTGGCGTCGAACTGACCGTGGAACTGCCGAGAAAGAACTGCTCGGCCAATAGTCCGTTGTCCGAACCGGCGACTTCGTCCCAGGTTTCACCGTTATCGGCACCGTCGTCGACGGGATCGAGATTCTGATCGCTTAGGCTGCTCCACTGCGAGAACACGAACGTATCCGCATCGACACTTGTTAGCTCGTAGGCGCTCATGTCGATGGGAGTAGCCGACTTATTCTTGATGCGGACGAGGCCTGTGAGAGTGTTAATCTCCGCGGTCAAGATGACCGGTTCAGGTAGCGGAGCGAGTTCGGCGTTCACACCAATCACCAAGGTGTCCAAGCCACTGTTGCTGGGATCGGATTCGATGGAGAAGCCAACCATACCTGCCAGCGAGCCAGTGGTTCCACTGAAGTCCTCCACATCGAATGCAACGCCACCGAAAGTGGCAACCGGCCCAGCCGATACGGCATCGCCGATGCGTGCGTACCCGGCACCGCCGGTAAAATCGGTTCCCCAATGACTCGAGTTGTTGATCGTCAGGGAGTAGTCGCCGATGGGCACTCCAGATGCATCGACAGGCTTCACAATCACCTCGTCGTTACCGCCGTTCTCGATAATGAAGAAGTCGTTCGCGCTGCCTGCCACACCTGCTGTGACGTCCTGGCTGAACAAGAACACAGCAGGGCCTCCCATGCCAGTGCTAACGACGTTGCCGTCGATGTCCACTTGAACGGAGCTGGTGTCGTTTGGGTCGCCGGCGTTGAGCAGACCGGTCGAGATGTCCAGATTCAAGACTGCGGCTGCACCGTCGATCTGAGTGCCACCGATGCCCCACGAATTGCGGACGCCGGACCCGCCTCCGCCGCTGTCGAAGCTGCCGAAGCCGGCAATCGCATGAGAGAGATCGCTGACGGTGCCGTGCGCCGTGCTGATCGAAGTCAGGTTGGCGGTGTTGACGATGTCGCCGTTGCCGTCGAGCGTTGTGTCGATCACGGACGAGGTGATCGGCGCAATCACGGCGGAGGCCGGAGGAGACGCGGCCATTGCCAGCACCAAACCCAAGGTGCACAACGTCGCCCAACTAGACAGTTTTCGCATGCGGCGTTGGGCGAATGGCAAACCGGCGGCTAGCAGCAGGAGGCCGAGCCCTCCTGGCTCAGGGACAGCGCGACCGTAGTTCAGCTCAGCCGAAACAAAGGCCTCGGACTGGCCAAGTGAGTCGAAGATGGTTCGCAACAACGCGTAGTCACGAATGTTGTTGAAGCCATCGCCGTTCAGGTCGCCCATGCTGTATGCCTCCGCTGCAGATAGTCCAGATAGATCGGAATGCCCATTGTCTCTCAAAACCGCGTAGTCTTCGGCGTCGACATCGCCGTCAAAATCCAGGTCGCCATCCGCAAATGGCTGCCCACCGTTCCCTTCGTAGATAGCGTTGAAGTTCAACTTCGTACCGTCATCCAATAGCAGCTCAAGCTGGATATCTTCCACGTTTGAAGCAATCCAAGCTCCACCTTCACTAAGCACCAGCGATTCGCTCTGCCCGATTACACCTCCATCGCCAAAGAACTCCGCCTCGCTCAGTTCATCATGGCTGAGCGGATTTGTCAGGATGGTCCACTCGTCATCGGAATCGATCTGATCGGCTCCAGGGGCGCTCGCGTCGTAGTTGTCCGCGATGGTCTTCCAGCCGGACTGGTCAAAGGACCCTGTAGGGGAAGAAAGCGAGTAGGCGATGATGTTCAGCGGGCTTTCGGACGAATTGAAGAACTCGATAGATCCGTCGTCTCTGTTTACAATCACACGTCGTTGTTCGCTGACTGGGGTGTACTCGATTTGCACGTTGTCGAGGAAGCCGCTGATACCCCCGTTGGTCGAGATGGCAAACTGGTCAAATGTCTGCTGCAGTGGCTGAGCCGTTTGATTGGCCCCGCCGACGGGCTGAGACTCGAGGTGAACCACTTCGGCAGGTGTGAGGCTGTCGAGTCCGTCCTGAATCACGCGAATGGCGATGCCAGTTTCTTGCTCTACCGTTGTCTTGGTGAGCACCAGCTTGAACGAGTGACTAAGTGCATCTGCGATGCCACCAGTGTCGGTCGGATCGTCGGAGATGCGAAGAATATCGCGGTTGATTCCAAACAAGATGTCCGGATCTCCGCCGTCGGCATTGGCGCTTGTGTAAGGCGTGTTGGCCCCTGTACCCACCGAGATCCGGTAACCATGGCTGTTGTCGGCCACCTCGCTTTGCATCAGCCCGAACCGGAAACCGCCGATATTGTCCGGAAAAGCGGTTAGTCTCACATCGAAGCTGAGCTCGATGCTATCGCCGATGTTGACCAGGGACGTCTGAGTGAAGCTGCCAATGGTTCCCTCGCGGGTCAAGGCACTCAGGCTCAGGGCGTTGCCACCGCCGATTCCAGCGCTGTCGTCGGCGATGGCCAAGACCGCCCCCGGAGAATCCTCGGCTGCCCATTCGCTAGGGACTCCCGGACCATCAAATGTTTGGGAATATACGAGAACTGCGTGCGCCGATTCAACTTGCGCAAAGCAGTAGACTGACAAGATCAACGAGGTAGAAAGAAGCTCGCGGCCCGTGAACATGAAGTAATCTCCAAGAGCTTTAGTGATTAGATAGCTGGCTACTATTAGTACTGATATAAGGAGTTGGAGTCGCCTGGATTCGGTGTGGAGTTGCGCTAGGGCGACATTGCCAATGGATCGCGTTCGACAAACGGCTTGCCACCGTTCCAGGTGAGTTCGATACGAACGTCGTCGCGAGGCTCAACAATCTCCACCTCAAGGCCAGACGACGCTGGATCAAGGTAGGCCTTCGGCGCGCGCCAACGGATTCGCTCGTTGGGAAGGCTATCGATCGCACGCACGGCAACTCGGTGCAATCCCAGGGTCGCACCATCGTTGAGTTCGTAGCAGGTCAGGGTAAAACGTCCTTGTTCGTCGGTGTTTCCCCCGGCAGTTCGCCCTTCGGCCGGTATGAATTGAATAAAAGCGCCAGCCAGGGGCTGACCATCGACCAGGACGACTCCAGAGACTGGAACTCGGTGCGGACGTTGATCACCACAACCGGCGGTAAACAAGACTCCCAGCATAATTGCGGGGATGGCTGCGCGTGGAAAAATAGCAGTGGCGATCATATCTAGGCGAATCAGGAGCATTTCGAATTTAAGGGCGATCGGTGATCACCTCACCGCCGGCGCGTGTGATCAGCGCGTCGTACGTGGCCTGCGAGATGGACTCGTCGATGAGTTCTACATGTCCGTCGCCAAATCCGAACAGCGCCCCGCCAGGGTGCTTGCTTTGGAATGCTGCATTCAGGAGCCCAGGTGGGTAGGCGGAGTTGACTTGTAGCGTGCCCGGAGGAGTGTTGATCGGGTTAGCGGAGGTGCGCAGCGAGCTGTAGCGATAACCAAGGCTCCAGACCAAAGCACCAGGAACGGTCGACACGTCGATCGCTTCGCCTACAAACATAGTGTTCGAGAGCCCATCGGTGAATTGCCTCGCCTTGAGCTTGTTAACGTACTGAAAGGCTCCGTTGGCAGTGACTTTGTACGACCAAGTGGCGAAAGCGGGAGATTGAGTACCAAAGCAGAGCGCATAGTTTCCGGTCGCCGCACAGTCTTGAACGCCACGAGAGTTGCGTAGAAAGTGCGACCGCCCGACGACAATATTGCCGGGCATTGTTTCGCAGCAGGGGGCTGCGTCATCGGTTGGACAGACGAACACATCAGGGCGTGCGGCAACCGCATCGGAGTATCGCTCCAACCAGGCCGTCTCACCTGATGTTGCGGTGACCCAGGGTCCGCCATCGAAGTCGTCTTGACTAAACTGGTCGTATAACTGCTGCTGCTCGAGTTGAGGCAGGATGGCCACAAACGCGCTGGGACCTACTCGCTGCGAGACGGAGAACTGGCGGCAGTCGGAAACCTGCGACGCATCGCAGCTGTAGCGACCCGCAGGAAACTCCTGCTGGGCATTCTCATAGTTAAGTAGCGCCAGAGTCAGATTTTTCAGGTTATTCGTACACTGCGTACGACGCGCCGCTTCGCGGGCCGCTTGGACGGCAGGGAGCAGTAGCCCCACCAAGATGCCAATAATAGCGATCACCACAAGGAGTTCGACTAGCGTAAAACCGCAGGTTCTCAGCCTCATAGCCGGAATCTCCTCACCTGGCAATTAGTGACTCGTTACAAAGGTCGGCGGACGAACCGCGCTTCGACCAACAAGCAATTGACGCTACGAGCTTGCGTTCCACCTTTCCCCGTCAAAGAGCTAACAGCTGGGGCTGCTGGACTGGAAGCAATCATAATTTCCGGCGGAGCATCGCGATTCGTACAAGAAAACAAAATAATACCTGGATTTAAGGGGTCACATATCGCCATTGGATCACGGTGGCCCGCAGGTGCTGACGATGCGGCATATGACCGCCCGGTAGAGACCGCCCAAAAAACGCGAATTTTTGCCGGTTTGCAATGTGAAAACGGTGGGCTGCCCGGAAGAGTAATTGCTGGATGTGCGAGTGCACTCGCTTCCACTCCAGTTGAATACCAGTCTTAGTGTGCTGTTGAATGTACCCGCTAGAATTGATGTTCCTCCTTTCGTAGGCGTTTCGTGATCGTGCGAAATCAGGCAGATTTGTTGTACCACTCATGCACCAGATGAACCGTCATCCATTGCCTAGCGACGACGACAGCTCGAGAACCGAGACGTTCCTCCGGCACTACACGGATTGCGAGACACAGCTGCGTGGATATCTGCTGTCCCTGCTGTCTAACCAATCCGATACGGACGAGGCGTTTCAAGAGACAATTCTGGTGCTTTGGCGTCGGTTCGATGAGTTCGATCCCGATGGAAGCTTCTTCGCCTGGGCGAAGGGCATTGCCTTTCATAAGGCACTGCACCTGCGGCAGAAGCGGAGTCGTTGTAAGGTGGAAGACCATGCCTTCCTGGAGGCGGTGGATGCGATGATCGACCGCAATGTAGAAGGGCAGCGGATGCAGATACAGATGTTGAAACAGTGCTTGGAGAAACTGGCTGATGCAGATCGAAAGCTGGTGAATGTTCGGTACGGAACAGATCGACGCATCGTGGACTACGCCGAAGAAGTTGGTAAACCCGCAAACACAGTGTACAAAGCCCTGGAGCGCATCCGACGCATGTTGATCCAGTGTGTTGAACGCAACCTCGCTGCGGAGGGACGGCGATGAGTTCGCATGAACCTCACCAGACGGCGAAGCAGCTGCGCGAGCTATCCTCGCTGGTTGGATTGGCTCTCGATCAGCAACTCGAGGAGACGCAGCGCCTGCGAATGCAAGAACTCGTCTGCAGTTCGCCGGAGTGTTGTGAGTTTTACGTTGCCGCGATGACGCTTCATGCGGCGCTACCAGCGAATTGTGGTTCTGCCAGCGAAGATCGGGTGCTTTTGGAGTTGCTGCTCCAGGAAAGCATCCAAGTTGGAACTCAAGAAAAATCCACGGCGCGCGAGGGCGCTTGCGCGGTTGACGAGAGTCTATGTTCGGCGATCGACGCGCTTTGCGCCTCCTGTCAGCCTGGGGCAGAGTCGTCGACCTCGTTCGTTACGCCGGTGCGTTCGAGGAAGCGGTGGTTCGCGCCAATCTCTCGCCCGCTGCCCGCTGTTGCGTTTTCCATGCTTTTGCTAATGGTCACGACCGTGTTGGCTAGCAGCAGCGTTCGCAACATTCTGACGCAAGTTCTCCTGCCTTCGCGATTCACCGTGGCAGGCAACTCCGGTGGACTTACCTACTCCAAGAACCCCGACCATGTGCTGCACGGTCCCAACGTCGAAACCGGCACTCGGCGCATCGGAAGCAGTGCATTCGATGATGTGGCGCTTGCGAGTTTGATCGTCTTTCCGCTACCAACATTGGAAGATATCGAGCAGATCCATTCAGCTCGGCTCGAGTGGACCCTCAAGCAGATAGATGGCAGTCCTGAGTTTGATGTGGATCTCTATGGATTAGGCTACGTCGAGTCGCCTGAACTAACCGGGAACGGTTTCTGGGAGGGCGACTTCGACGACAGTTTGCGGGCTGCCTACGGCATGAGCGGTCCGGGCCACAGGACAGTTCAGTTAATCCAGGCGTCGGTGATGACCCCTGCAACAGAGCCGGGGCGGATTCGTGTTCGTAATAGTCGTTTAGACACATTCATTCGTTCCCTGTACAGAGACGGGGCTCAAGCGGGAGATCTAGTGGTCTTCCGACTCAATGCCAACGCATCAACGGTGGCTATCCCGCGGTCCACAGGCTACGAAGTGGTTCATCCTCCTGCCATTGATGGCGTGACGGAGCCCGCCGAGATCCCCATGTTCTGGATTACACCTCTCAGCGACGCGCCGCAGGACCTTGCGACCGGCCAGCTCTCGCTCTCTGCCCAGTCGATGACTGCCCACCCAAGTAGCGGTTTGACCCGGTCGACAGGAAGTCGAATCGAAACCGGTTCTCGTGTCGGAGGAACTCGTCTGATAGGCAGCTCGATGCGCGATGATCAGTCCCTGGCCGTTGCTCTGATGTTCACACTGCCTCCAATCGATGTGGAGGTTATCGAGTATGCGAGTCTTGATCTGACGGTTCTCGCTCCGACTGGCGATTGTGACTTTGCTGTCGATCTGTATGGTCTGGGGTACACCACCAAGTCGACGTACACGACTCCCTGCTTCTGGGAGGGTGATAGCGATCCCTCATCCGCCGGAAAGTATGGTTTGCTCGGACCCGCCGACGAGCCCGTGGCGCTTATCGCCAAAGCGGTCGTCACTCCCGACAGTCATGGTCGCATATCCATCGAAGGGGAGGCGCTGGTCGAGTTCCTTCGCACACTGTACGACCACGGCGCCCAGGGTGGCGACACGGTTGTCTTTCGCTTGAGTGCAGATCGCTCCACTCGTGACATGGAAGGTGCTCACGGCTATCCGGTCATCCTGCCACCTCGACGCAGCCAAGTTTCTCCGCATAGCCTTCCATTGCTAAGCATTACTACCAGGTAGCCACTACTCCTGACTTGCAGATCCTTGGTTGTTTCCAGATCGCACTCCACTCGATTCGGTACGCACAAGTAGTATGGGTTGTAAACCAGCTGTGACCTTACCCTTCGCATCATCTAAGGGCGGATTGCATGGACTCCGTCCAGTCTTCCTCCTGCTACTGGTGTGCTGCGTAATTGGGGCTACCTTGCCATTACGAGCAGAAGTCGTAGCTAGCGATTCCTTCGACTACTCCTATGGCACTTTTGGCGGTGCGCACGGCGGAGTTGGCTGGTCGAGCAAACGCGGCTGGTTGAGCGTCTCCGACAACTTGTGTTACGTGTGCGATAGTCATCACACTTACGTGATGCACAACGAACAGCCGCTGGCAGCAGGACGAGTCGCCGCATTTCACGGAAGCCAGCGCAATGCGGTTCCGTTGCGCCGCGAATTGGCAACGCCGTTCACCGGCAACACACTGTTTGTGCGGTTCGTCTTGCGTTACGACGCCAAAACCATCGACGATGTTGCATCGCAGGGTGACGGCGAGTTCTTCGTCCTGTGGCTCGACGACATCGATAGTGCCGATGGAGCTGGCCATACACCCAACGCACCGAGTATCGGTGTTCGTATCCCGGATCCGTCCAGCGACCGTGCTACTCCTGGCAATCGCTTCATGATCCGCATGAAACGAAACAACCCTTCGTATAGCGAACGGGAGTTCATCGGCGACGAAACGTACCTGGTCGTAGCGAAGCTTTCTAAATCGAGCGATCACCCGCTGGCTCCATTCGACCGCATGGAGCTGTGGATCGATCCGGACAAGTCGGCGTCGCTTCCCGAGCCCGATGCATCCTCAGAGGGCAGGTCGATAAACTCGGTCCGCTGGGTGGGGTTCAGTATCGGCCGGCGGACCGAACCGCAGGACTTCATCACCGTTGACGAATTGGTGCTAGGGGAGACGTGGAGCGACGTGCTGCCGGACAAAGAGTTCTCCCAATCTGAGATCACCTCGCGAGCAAGGCCAGGTGAAGCGGCCAGTCGGGTTGATTTTGGACGGCAGGTGCTGCCGATCCTGCAAAACAACTGCTTCGACTGCCACCAGGGGCAGGATGCACTATCAGGGCAGCGACTGGATGTTTATGAGGAACTGCTTGGCCATTCGCAGGGCAAGCCGTTGATCGTACCGGGCAACAGCAACCAGAGTCCGCTTCTGCAGGTGCTAGTTACTCCTGACGAAGAGTTGCGGATGCCACCCGATAGCGATCCATTGCCAGACGACGAAATAGAGGTGCTCCGAGATTGGATCGATCAGGGCGCCGCTTGGGACAAGCAAAAACTACCGAGTGAGGCTCTCGAGTCGGATCACTGGGCCTTCCAGCCAATCGAGCGTCCCAAGCTGCCAAGCGTGCCCAACCAGGCAGAAGTGCAGACTGGCGTCGACCCGTTCATCCTATCTCGACTGAAGGAAGCGGGGATTGCCGAAACTACATTGGCAGACAGGCAGACGCTTATTCGCCGCATGACGCTCGATCTCACCGGCTTGCCTCCCTCGCCCGAGGAAGTGGAGGAGTTTCTTTCAGACCAGTCACCCGAGGCCGTAGACCGGCTCATCGATCGGTTGTTGGGGTCTCCAGCCTACGCGGAACATTGGGCGCGGCATTGGCTCGACCTGGCGCGGTGGGGAGAGAGCGATGGCTACCAACACAACCAGAAGCGTCCCCATGCGTGGCGGTATCGCGACTACGTGATCCGCAGTCTCCTGAACAACAAGCCGTACGACGAATTCGTGCGCGAGCAGGTTGCCGGAGATGAGTTGAAACCATCCACCGACGAGCGCCTCATCGCAACTGGCTTTCTGGCGTCGGCCAGGTACAGCAGCAACGAACGCGACGAGAAGATTCAGCGGAACGACATTCTCGTCGACATTACCAATAACACGGCCACCACGTTTCTGGGGCTCACGCTGCAATGCGCCCAGTGCCACAACCACAAGTTCGATCCCGTCACGGCGAGAGACTACTACCGGTTTATGGGCTATTTCGTTAAAGGCCAGCCAGTGGAGATCCTGCTCCCTGGAGCCGCCGCCGACGAGCAGAACGGCGCTCAGCAAGAGGTGCTCGATGGAATCTCCGATCAGTACCAAATGATTGCCGAGAGTATGTCGCGTATGGAGGCCTCGCGACGGAGGCAAGGGCTGCCTACGGCCGTGACGTCGATCGCCAAGGCCATTAAGTCGATACCGCCTGAAGACCGAGAGCATTTCGACGAAGTGCAGAAGCTCGTCGCCGGATACGACCGCGCGTGGTCGTTCTATTCACCAGTCACCGCCAGCGCCACCATTGGCGTGCCCTATCTCGATCGCACTTCGCCTCTGAGCTACTCGCTCCACAAGCTTCAAAGGGCAACGCCGGTATTGCTTATCCGTGGCGACATAAACTCTCCAGGCCCACAAGTCGACATTGGGTGGCCGGAAGTGTTCGGCGGCGAAGCGAACCTCGACGAGATTTCAGAGACTCCCCGCACGACCCTGGCAAATTGGATGGTTGGCGAGTCGAACCCACTCACCGCCCGCGTCTGGGTAAACCGAATCTGGGCGTGGCACTTCGGCCGCGGCATCGTTTCGACTGTTGACGACTTCGGCACCCAGGGCTCCGCCCCCAGCCATCCGCTGCTTCTCGACTGGCTTGCGTCGGAGCTTGTTGAGAGTGGATGGGATACCAATCACATACACCGATTGATTCTCAAGTCGAGGACTTACCAGCTTGCGTCGACCTTGCAGGAACCACACAACTCGATCGATCCAGAGAACACTCGGTATTGGCGTTGGTCGAGGCGTCGCTTGCAGGCGGAGTCGATTCGAGACTCAATACTGGCTGTATCAGGAGTACTCGACCGAACGCTCTACGGTCCCAGCGCCAGCATGAAGGTGCGTGGCAAGTCGCTGCGACGAACCATCTACCTCGAGCAAAAACGGGGAACATTGCCGACAGTGCAAAACCAATTCGATGGCCCCAATGCGCTTACCTGTTGCGGTGTGAGGCGCACTTCCACCGTGGCTCTGCAACCGCTTTACCTGTTGAATGACAAACTCGTACTCGGTTACGTGAAGTCGTTGGCCCAGCGCGTTGGAGAGGAAGCTGGCAGCGACCCTCAGCAGCAGATCGATCGAGCATTTCAACTGGCGCTATCTCGGAGACCTAGCGACGACGAGCGAGAGACGCTAATCCGCTTCATGGATTCCATCGCAGATGAGGACAGCGCGAACTCATTGCTGTTTTTGTGCCACGCGGTGGTGAACCTGAACGAGTTCCTCTACATTCCCTGAAGGCTGTCCCAGCCAAATCTACTTGCCATAGAAGTCTGAATGAATATGCAACCACACCGGTCAGGTTTCCCCATCGGTATGTACAGCCGGCGCGACGTATTGAAGTCGGGTATCGGTTTCGGGGCGGTTGCGCTGTCGGGATTGTTGAATCGCGAAGGCCGAACGCTGGCGGGGGAACCGGTTCCGCATCTGCCAATGCTTCCCCAGTTTGCCGCGAAGGCCAAGCGGATTATCTACCTCTTTATGGCCGGTGGGCCCAGCCAGATTGACACGTTTGATCCCAAGCCGTTGCTCAACCAACTGGATGGAGGCAGTGTTCCCGAGAGCATCGCCCGCAATGTTCCCCGCCTGTCACGGGGCTCAGGACTACAGCACCTCATGGCCTCGCCATTTCGGTTCCAGCAGCATGGCGAATGTGGCATGGCCGTGTCGGAGCTCTTTCCGCACACGGCGAAGCAGGTTGACGACTTGTGCCTGATTCGGTCGCTGAATCACCGCAATCCCGTTCACGGACCAGGTGAAGTGCTGATGCTCACCGGTACCGCCATCGGCGATCGCCCGAGTCTCGGCGCCTGGTTCACTTATGGACTGGGGAGCGAAAACGACAACCTCCCCTGGTTTGTAGTGATGAACGCCAACAGCGAGCCCAACCAGTCGCCACAAAGCGCAGGCTGGGACACGGGGTTCCTACCGCCCAAGTATCAGGGAACCGTTGTCGATGTGAGCCGCGGCATTCGCAACATTCGCATGCCCGAGCCCTACCAAAGCGCATCGCGGCGCCGGCAACTTGATTTGCTGGCCGAACTCAACCAGAAGCATGCCGCGTTGGGTGGCGAGCAAGCAGAACTAGAAGCCCGCATCCAGTCGTACGAGCTGGCCTTTCGCATGCAGGCATCGGCCCCTGGGCTATTCGACATCAAGGACGAAACTCAGCAGACGCGTGAACTCTACGGCACCGACGACAAGGCAACCGCTTCGATGGGGAAGCATTGCCTGGTCGCCCGGCGGCTTGTGGAAGCAGGTGTTCGATTCGTGCAGGTGCGTTATGGCGGTTGGGATGCTCATAACCGCTTGCTGGAGAACCATCGC
Organism: Aeoliella sp.; assembly: GCF_965227375.1. NCBI lineage: Bacteria > Pseudomonadati > Planctomycetota > Planctomycetia > Pirellulales > Lacipirellulaceae > Aeoliella > Aeoliella sp. Next base: position 3,170,834 of record NZ_CBDDFX010000002.1, on the reverse strand, counting down.
GGTCAGGCGCTCGCTACCGACAAACCGATTGCCGGGTTGCTCATCGATCTGAAACGCCGCGGGCTGTTGGATGAAACGCTGGTGGTCTGGGGCGCCGAGTTTGGACGCACGCCGACCATGGAATCGAAGTCGAAGGGACGCGATCACTCGCCTACCGCATTCTGCTACTGGCTGGCGGGCGGGGGCGTTCGCGGCGGAACGACCATCGGCCGGACCGACGATGTTGGGTACGCCCCCGTCGAACGAGCCCTGCGTCCCAGCGACCTGCATGCTACGCTGCTCCACCTGCTAGGCATCGAACAGCACGCCCTTTCGTACAACCATCACGGCCGTGACGAGATTGCCACCGTTTTCGGCGGCGACGTCATTCAGGAGGTGCTGGCCGGCTGATACTTTGGTTCCGGTGAGCTTTTCAGGCAGCGCTCGCCGCTGGGGCTGCATGCGCCCATCCGCCTGGTCACGGACAACTTTCTGTTTTTGTCAAATTCCTCAGGTTTCGCATACAAGAACGTCATGCGGAAGGGAAATAAACAAAAGGGGGAGGCCTTGTCTGTAGCTCGTTGTCGTATTGGTATCGCTCTTATCACCACCGAGAGGAATGACTAATGAAATCTATCACCTATTCCACCCTGTTCGCACTCATCTATGCCGCAGTGCTGAGTAGTTCTCCAACGAATGCGGCTGTTATCGCCTCGGAGGACTTCGCGTCCTACACACCGGGAGTAATTCTCACCGGGGGCACGTTCGATGGAACCACTGGGAGCGAGACCCCCGAAACGGTTCCCGGCGGAACCGGGTGGGACAACTCTGATGGTGGTTGGGACTCCTCCAACGACCCCAACAACGATGGCAGCCTCACGCGTGGCGCCAGGGCGCTTGTGCAGCGTACGGTCACCGACAGTGCAAGCGGCATCGACGGGCAGTCGATGATTCTCGAAGGTGGTCGTGACGCCACAAATATGGCCACTCGCCGTTTTCCAGCTCAAACAGGCGACTTCTATATCGGAATGGACGTGAAGACCGACGACAACTGGGGCGACTCCTTCTTTCACTTCTACGCCAACAACGATCGTGCCAACACCTTCCGAGAGGGCATGGGCTGGGGCCTTGGGCGCGACGCGACACCAGGTCCCGGTAGCTACTTCCTCCGAACCGAGGAAGCCACCGAGTCCTCCACCACAGAACTTGATCCCAGCGCAGTCCAGCGCGTTGTACTGAAGCTCTCCAAGAGCGGAAGCACGTCCAATTACGACCAGCTCTCGCTCTGGGTCGATACGTTCGCAGTCCCAGTCGCGCAACAGTCACTGGAGTTTCTGCCAGGCGGAGCGGGCGACACGATGAGTGTGCTGCACTTCCGTATGAACAACGAACCCGGCTTGGGCGACACGATCATGCTCGACAACATCATCGTGGCCACCACGCTCCGGGAAGCAGCCGCCGTACCCGAACCCGCCACTGGACTGATCATGGCACTAGCGGTCGTCGGCACTGGATTCTTGTCAGTGCGGTCACGCCATCGGCCACGGTAACCTGTTCGCACCAGGTGGCCCATAGCATCGCTCGGCACTGGCGCCGAAGCAACTCACCACAAAGCCCGCCGGACCATTCCGGCGGGCCTTCTTGTGCTGTCTTGAGAGAACACAGCCGCGGTGGGGATTGTTGAACGCAGATGTCGGAGGTGCAAATTCTATCACCCCCGAACCTGTTGCGCTTGGGCTAGCACGCCCAGCGTTCTCCGTTCCGGCACCAGGGACGCGTCTACGAGCCGGAAGCTCAGATAGGACTTAGCTCTGCCACTTGGCTGGGGCAGGGCGGCACTTTAGATGTCGTTGGCCTGTGCGGCGTGGTTTTCTACCTCGCTCCACATTGCCTCGTAGTGCGATGCCACTTCTTCCGTTTCGAGCGTGCGGCCGTAGATCGCCAACTCGTCGAGTTGGCCAACAAAGGTGGCCGCGGTCGTGTTGTGCGCGGTTCGGCCGACAAGCAGGTAGAGATCGTCTGCCAGTTTCGTGTTGTCGCGACCCACGGCGACGACTTGCTTGTTAACGTATAGCCGCATATAGGGCCCTTTCTTGGCAGCCACGACATGCAACCATCGTCGAAGGGAATAGGGCTCACGGGAATAGATGCTAGTACCCGTCCTGTATTTGCTGGATGGTGGATTGCGGTGCAGGTATCGCAATCGATAGGGATGTTCGCGGCTCAACACGTTTGCCATCTTGCCGGCATTCAAACAGACATGGAATCCATGTAACGCATCGCTCTCTGGATCAAGACTTCGAACCAGAGACACCATGCCGCCATGGTGAACATGACTCGGCTTTGCCCAGAACTCCACCGTGTATTCGTCGAAGCCGTGTTCAATGAGTCGACCATTGGATAGTAAATGGCAGTTGGAGCCTGGCCGGCCAAATTCTGCGACACGGTTCTGCTCATGGTCAGACAGACGGAGTTGGCCGCGAACGGCCAAACTCACGCCGTCAGCTACTTCGTTCTGAATGGTGTCGTCACGTTGCGACTCGAATCGCCAGTAGCCGACGGGCTGGTCATCCAGCACTTCTTCGATGTACTTTGGCGAGACGGGCAGCCTGTCCGCCATGAGCAACCGTGTGGCAAACTGAGCATTGTCCGCTTTGCCCCAGTTAAGTTGCGGCAGGTCAGGCTGCTCCGGTGTACTAGCGATGTAGATAGAGCGTGAGGCGGCGACTTCAATCACCTCCGTCCCCTCTTTGCCGTCTGGCAGAACTGTTGCGGATCCTGAGAAGCAATGCACCGATATCTCTTCGGACGAGACATTGACTCCACACTCAGCATCACATGCGGAGACGACCAATCCGGCTGCTTGAACCTTGAAGTCGGTGACTACCCAAGGCACCAGGAAGGTGAGATGACCGTATTCGAGATGTAGATCGGTGGGTGAATTGAGCACTAGGGTAGCTGGGCCCTCGACGCTTAGCGATACACCACTGGCCAGACGAAACTCTGCAATTCCTTCCAACAACACCAGCTCTTGGCCTTGTTCCACAATCCGCATGTGATTGGCCACCGAACGCTGCATGCCCGCCCATTCACAGCCATTCGAGGAGGCGAGGTAGGCCACCGGAGGGGGGGCAACCTCTTCAGCCGTGGGGGGAGCGTCTACATCGCGTTTGAGATACAACCCAATGGCGATTGCACAAGCCACTGTCATCGCGGCAGCCAGCAAACGACGCGAATAGCCACTGGGCCCTTTCGAGTGCGCCGCGGCTACCGCTGCGGGAGTCGTCGTGGGGCAGGTTGGCAGAACAGGCGGGGTGCCCTGCTTGTCGCGAAGCTCTTTGTCGAGCAATGTATGGAGTTGAATGTACTCGATATACGATTCGCGATCTTCCTCCGAGGAACTCAGGCGTTGCATTAGCGGACCGAACTGGTCTGACTCGAGCTGCCCTTCCACTACAGCCTGGGCGAGTAGTCGAATGTCGGTGTGTTGGATATCGCTCATGGTTCTCTTTGCAGTCGAAATATTGTAGCGGTACAAATTCGATGCCGCCTTTTCACGCACTCGATGCAATGCGTGCCTCTACGCACTGTAGTAACTTGCCCCGCACGCGATGGAGTGTCTGCGACACCGATAGCTCGGTTCGCCCCAGGGCCTCCGCAATCGCCTTGACGGCAAACTTCTTTCCACTGTAACGCTTCTCGATCAGCACCCGCTGGTTTTCGGGTAGGGTTTCCAAGCACTTCCGCAGCTCAATGGCGCGACGGTCGGTATCGGCGAGCTTCTTCTCGACTTCCAGCGCGAAGCTTTCCAGGGTCTCTTGGTCAAACACCAGTCGATCGCGCTGCCGCAACTGCCAATAAGCCATGCACTGGTACCGGGCAATCTGGAATGCCCAGGCTTGAAAGTCGGTGCCTTCGGCAAAGTCGTCGGACTTGCGGCAGAGAATCAGATTGGTCTCCTGCAATACGTCGTCCGCCGCCTGCGAGTCAGCCAGCAGAGTTAGAAGGAAGGCGTGCAGCCGCGATTGCATGCCGATCATTGCCTGGACGTAGTCCTCAGATGGTCCCACAGACGCTCCTTTTCGTGGTGTTGGTTGAGAGCCTCGGTAATTAAATAGCAGTAACTCCAAAAATCTTAACCGCGCTCGACGTGCGGCTTCCCGAGCGCCTAGGTGCGTGCGCTGTGAGAACTCCGCCAGTCGCTCACTGGCGGAGCTTGAGTTCTAGCGCAGCGAGTTGCTTGTGGAGCGAGATTTCTCGAAATAATCTCCGGCCACGTGTTAAGAGAATTCCCGGTGCCGCTATTACCTTCCGGAGAAATTCTGACGGTATTGTCCATTTTCTTTTCTTGTTCGGTGTGGGCCGGACGCCGTTGCGAATCCGCCGTTTTTCAACTTTGGAGGGAAGTCTCGTGAAGAAATTGACTCTGTTGATTGCTACTCCCGCGTTTCTTGCTGCGTTCGCGCTGTGCAGCGCTACAGCTCAAGCTGCCAACATCGCTTGGTGGCGGATGGGTGACTCGGATACAGCTCCCGTCGTCGACAATGTTACTGGAAATGACCTCGGGGGTGGGACCTTCTTTGGTGCTGGATCGGGAATCGTTGATGAGTATGGAGGGGACAATGACCTTTTCCGTGCAGCCGATACCGTCGACTACCGTTACTCCGACGACGTACCAGGTTCGGCAATCTACGATCCACTAACGGATACCTATTCTGACAATACTTGGAGCGCTTACTCCGGGTCGCCAGGTGCACGTCCACAAGGAAATAACACAACTCCTCATCCTCCAGCGGCGACCTTAGAAACGTTTGTGAAGTTCACTGAACTTGAAGATGGCGTCAGTGGCGTGGACTTTCTCTACGGCCTGAGCAACTCGAGTGGCGGCTTCCGTGTGCAGTCCTTTGCTGATGGCTCGATTCAGATACAGATCAAAGAAGAAGATGGCGGTGGGGATGGCCCTTACACAACTTTCACTTCTGCAGCAGGTTTCCTCGAAGCAGGCACGTGGCATCATATTGGGCTAGTAATGGCTCCTGACGCCAGCGGGGATGACGACATCTTCGTGTATGTCGATGGCCAAGCTGCGATAAGTGCAAATTACACTAACGACGACGAGATGCCCGCTTCAGGTTTTCCGATTTTGATCGGTTCGGTGTTTAGCACCGAAGGCAGTGGAGCGGTGCCCATTCTCTACGACGAAACTCGCTATTTCAGCCATGCATTGAGCCCCAGCGAGTTCTTGCAAGCCGTTCCGGAGCCGACTTCCGTTGGCATCGCCGTGCTGGGAGCTCTGGCATTGGCAGGCTTGCGACGCAGAAAGATGTAATCGATGTAGTTGCTAGGGCAGCGCACGGGGCCCGCTTCGGCGGGCCCCGTCTAGCTACCGTGTTTGGAGAGGTGGCATCGAATTCAAGGATCATGGGAATGAGAAGACTGGGTCGTTCCGCGTTTACGCTGGTGGAGTTGCTGGTGGTGATCGCCGTCATCGGTATCCTCGTGGCACTGCTGTTGCCAGCCGTGCAGGCCGCGCGGGAGGCAGCGCGCCGTGCACAGTGCCTCAACAATCTGAAGCAAGTTGGCCTCGGCTGTCAGATGCACGTCGACACGTACAAGCACTTCCCGAAAGCCAGCACGGAGATCGGGGCTAGCTATGCGTTTCAGATCCTACCTTTCATCGAGCAGCAAGCCTTGTACGACAGTTTCGACCAGACCCTGGATTCGATCTTTCATTCAGGCAATCGGCCGGCCTGGGAGAGTTCTGTCCCCACGACTCGATGTCCTTCGCAGCAGAAGGACGAGGCGACTTGGATCAACGCACGCAATGAATCGCTCAACGTGGCCATTCACCAGATCGACGAATTGAACTGGAGGTCGCACTACCTGGCCGTTCTTGGCGCCAAGGACGACTGCCCTCCACCTCGTGGAGCGATTTACGGCAGGAACGATGTCGTCTGTGAGGGAAACGCTGGCGGCTATGCCGTCTCTGGAATCCTGATACCACCGGTACAAGATGTGAGCTTTCGCCAGATTGTTGATGGAGCGTCCAACACCTTCCTGGTGGGGGAACTGTCATGGGATTCCGGCGGCAATCGCACCTGGGTGGTCGGATCGCTTTCCACGGCGAGTAACCACAACTACGAATGGATCACGTACGGCGGTCGTAACATGCGCCGCCCCTTGAATACGCAAGCCTTCAAACGCGGTGTCTCTGGATCGCCCGCCAACGATGTCGGCTTCGGCAGCTTGCACCCAGGCGGTGCCAACTTCGCACTGGCCGACGGCTCCTCGAGGTTTGTCTCGGAGAACGTGGAACTCGCGGTGCTGAAAGCTGCCTCGACTCGCGCCCACCAAGAAGTGTTCTCCTTTGACGACTAGCAGCACCAACCACACCACGCTCACGGCACACTCCATTATTAAGAGGTAAATCCTTGCCGCAACGCATCCTACTGGTCGTCCTGCTAGGGGCGTCGTGCTGCATGTTGCACGGCTGCAAACCCAGTTACCAACAGGAAACGGCTCCGGTGACCGGCACCGTTACCTTGGATGGTAAGCCGCTCACGGGTGGTGGAGTGATGTTCCAGCCGAAGAGTGGTCGTGGCGCAATTGGCGAGATCGGCCCCGACGGCACCTATTCACTCAGGACGTATGGCAGCAACGATGGCGCCTCGATCGGACTCCACCAAGTTGCCGTGTTGGGAGGTGCGCCCGCCAACGAGGAGGAGGCCAAGTCGTTCAAGCCTCTTCAAATCCCATCCCACTACTCCGGCGCTGAGTCCTCTGGCTTGGCGTTTGAGGTGAAGCCCGGTGTTGACAACGTATTCAACATCGAACTGACAACCGACACCAACTGACGGCCGTGATGTTTGCCTGCATGCGGTCGCAGTTCTTGAAGACATCCACCGCAGTCACATCGAAGTTTCTCACAAACTTGGAGCCTTTTAGGATGCTACAGCTAAAGTTTAAGCCCACTTGGAGTTTCATTGTTCCAGCAGCCCTGGCAATGTTGTGTGTGGTCACCACCAACGTGCAGGCAGTTGTTGTGTTCTCCGAGGACTTCGAAGGAGTGACGCTCGACCAGCAGGTCGACCCTGCCAACAGCGCCTTTGATATCGCTGTGACAGGTGGCGGTTCGTTTACGGTGGTGAACGACCTGATTCCAGTGCTTCATAACTCTAGCGGTACGAACGAGTTCACCGGCAGTCAGTATCTCCGGTACAGCGATAGCAGCGGAGTTCCGCGTCTTTCGGGAAGTCTCGCTTCCCCAGTCACTGGCGCGTTCACTCTCTCGTTCGACTACTACGAACCGGTCGACACCACCGTCAGCAACACGCAAACCGCCACACGTGTTGGGTTGTCCAGCGGCAATATCACGACAACCGCCAACCGTGCGCTCGAGATCAATATTTCGGCCGACCACGGTGCGTCCACGGCAACGCTTACGGCGATTGGCGGAGCCTTCCCCGCGACAACCATCGACGTGGCCGACTTGGTTCACATCGACATCGTCGGAAGCTTTGCCACGCAGACATACGATGTGCTCGTTTACAACATTCTCGAAATCGATGATGTTCCCTTTCGCAATACGCTGGATTCCGCCGATGAGTTTGGCATCTTTGCCTCCGGCACGTCGAGCCGCGCGCAAACGGCATTCATCGACAACATTGTCGTCGATGCGGCATTTGACGTGCTGCCCGTCGTCACCGTGGACCGTACAACAGGTGCGATCAGTTTGTCCAACGATGCGTCGGCCAATGCCGATCTCGAATTCCTGGGCTACTCCATTTCGTCCGACTTCGGTGCACTCAACGGTGCTGGCTGGAAGCCGATCGCCGGCAACTACGACGCCAGTACTCCCAACGGGGATGGCTCCGTCGACTCCGATGACGAGTGGACCATCCTTTCGGATCCTGGCGACAATACCAGCCTGGCGGAGTTCGAATTCTTGGGCGACGGAGGTCGGATTGCACCCGGCCAAATGGTCACCTTGAGCAACGTCGACGGAGTTTGGATTCCCTCGTCGAACGAAGACCTGGCATTTGCCTTGTTGCTGACCGATGGCACGTTCCAGGAGCTGGATATCACCTATGTGGGCAATGGTGGTGAGCCGCTTTCGCTGATCGACCTCGACCACAATGGCGTGGTTGATGCAGCCGATTGGGAAACGTTTCGCATGAATCATCCTACGGAGGGGCAACTCAGCAGCTCACCGGCGCTAGCGCACCTGCTGGGCGACCTGGATGGCGACCTGGACAACGACGTCCAGGACTTCATCCTGTTCAAGCAGACCTACACAGATGAGTTCGGGCCGGGGGCCTTTGCCACACTGCTCGCAGGTACGGCTGTTCCCGAGCCCGCTACCGGGCTCATACTGATCGCTGGCGCCCTCGGCTTGGCAGGCCTGTGGAGACGCTCTGGGGCTGCAGGAGCCAAGCTGGCCGTTCTCTTGGGGATCGCACTGCTCTCGGCGCCTGCGAAAGCCGACTTGGTAAGCGCTTGGTGGCGAATGGGCGACTCAGATGCCTCGCCCGTCGACGGAGTCGTGATTGGCGAGGACTCGGGCACAGGTGTGGTCGACGAGTTTGCCGCCAACGGCGACAACGAGCTGCTCCACCAGTTGCAGTACTCCACCGAGGTTCCCTCCGGCACCATTTACGACCCCACCACGCAAACGTACATGGCCAACCAATGGTCGACGGTTTCCACGGCGGCCGGAAGTCGTGCAGCGGCCAGCAATTCCAGCTTCGATCCAACCCCGAACCCCACGCCAGTGACGGTGGAGAGCTTCATTCGGTTCGACGACCTCAGCAACGGCAATAATCGCTACCAGTTTTTGTACCAAAGGAGTAACGCAACCGGTGGCTGGGAACTGTCTTCGTACGCAGATGGCCGAATTCAACTGAATATTTTCGAGCCGGACAGGGGGCCCACGCAGGCATTCGTTGCTCCGGCCGGGTCGCTACAGCAGGGTGTGTGGCACCACATCGCCATGGTCGCCGCACCCGACAACTCCGGCAACGACGACGTCAAAGTGTACGTCGACGGCGATGAGGTGCTGAGCGGAGACTACACCTTGAGTGACCAATTGGCCGATCCTGGATTTCCTTTCCTCGTAGGGTCGGTGTTCAGCGACGATGGGCCGGATGGAAGTCCGATCTTCTACGACGAAACTCGCGTGTTCAAAGAAGTAAGAACTCCGGACCAGTTTTTGCAACTGGGTTCGCTTACAGCGGTCGTCAATACCGTAACCGGTAATGTTTCGTTGCGGAATGATACTCTCGCTGCGATCGAGATCGACAACTATCGACTGCAATCGCCTGGCAATCGACTTCTCACCGACTGGGAGGGCCTGGGTGATCTCGACATGGTGGACGACGGCGCCGACCCTGGGGAGACCTGGCAGCACTCCGGCGTGGTCGGGACAGATGACATTTCGGAAGTCTTCTGGCTCGGTAGCTCATCCATCGATGTTGGACAGTCTGTCAGCATCGGCACGGCGTACCTGGCAGGCGCGGAGGATGGCGACCTGAGCTTCAACTACCACGATCTCGGAGTCGGCAGAGTGGTTCGAGGCCTTATCGAGTTCACCGATCTGGTGTCCGATCTGCCTGGCGACTTCAACGATGATGGCACCGTGAACCTCGCCGACTATATTGTTTGGCGCAACAACTTAGGTGGCAGCGAAGCAGTTCTCAATGGCAACGGCAATGGCAGCAGCACGGTCGATGTGGGCGACTACAACCTGTGGAAGCAGCACTTTGGCGAATCCGCCGCGGCCGCCGCGGCCCTTCAAGCCGTACCGGAGCCGAGCGGTTTGGCGCTCGTCTTGCTGAGCGGCGTTTTGGTGTTCGGTCGCCGCCGCATTGGAGCCCTCTCGCGCAGCCTGAGTTGCCTTGCAGCATGTTGGATCACGCTTTCTGCGACAAGCCTCGCGACAGTCACCATCGACGCGAGCTATCAATTCGGCGATCTAATAGAAGAACAGTCGTTCGAAGGCGTCTTCAACGGCGGCACCATTGCCCGGACGTACGATGATTTCTTCGAATCGAGCGACCTGCTTGAGGTCACTGGCACTCCCTCTTATACCGATCTCACCCAGTCGCCGTACTCCACAAACAAGCCGCCAACCGTTGGCAGTTGGGGGGCGTTGTTCGACGGAGTGGACGAGTCCATTGGCACCAACACGGCGCCATTCCTTACGCCGCTCACAACGGCCAATGCTGGCGTCGCCATGTGGGTCTATCCCACCAGCAACAGCGGGCGACAGGGTATCTACTTCAGTCGTGTAAACCAGTCGGGCATCGCAATTACCGGCGACGGCAAGTGGACTCAAAACGCCGCCGGGCATGTGAACGACACCGACATCCAGGCGACCGAAGATGTGGTACTTAACGAGTGGACCCATCTAATGCAGCATACCTATGCCGTTGGCTCTCCTGGAGCACCGGCGTTCGACACCGGTACTGGAACCGGGGGCGATTTCATCAGCGTGCTCTACGTAAACGGCACCGCGGTAAGCGCGCATATCGACAACTACTCAATCGATACCGATGGCCCACTGTTGTTCGGGGCGGAATCTCCGGGGTCAGAAACCAACTTCTTCAGCGGCGTGATTGGCGACGCCGACCTTTACAGCGACGCCGGATTCAACCTGTTTACCGACAACGAAGCCATTGTCTCGCAGATTGCAACCATAAGTTCAGGCGCGATCACCGACGGCAATGTCCTGCCCGGCGATGTCAACGTCGACGGCGTGGTCGACACCGACGACATCACTGCATTCGTGGCCGGATGGAATTCCAAGAATCACTTTCCAGGGTTCCATGGCGATGTATTCGCTGGCGACCTCACCACCTGGCTGAAGGGGGACATGGATCTCGACGGCAAAGTGGAACTCGACGATGCCTTCGTACTCCACGTCGCATTGGAACCACTGGGCGGATTTCCCTTCCAGTTGCTCAAGAGTCACACGGTACCCGAACCCGGCACGGCTTCCTTGGTTGGGTTGATAGCCCTGTCCGGCTTGGTGTTCGCCGGTCGCTCCAGAGCGAAGTCACGGCTCTGCCACGCGGGCGCGTAGAACGCATTGTATCGGGCGAGCACCTCAAGTCTCAATGCGGCCTTGAACCGAACAGGCGGTCACTTGGTTGCCCTCGGCGGGGCCGCGGAACCGCACGGCGACGTTGCTCGCCGGCTTCTTGCCGGTGCTGGCGATGGTGCAGCCCACAATGTTCACGTTGCCACTGTCGGTGGCATCCACGGCCACTGGCGCTCCATCCAGCAATTGGCAGCCCTGAACGGTAATCCTCTCGCAGTTCTCCAACTCCAGCAGCGGCCAGCCCTGGCCGCCAGGTGTTTCGTCGCGGAGGATGCAGGCCGAAAGAACGCTGTCGCGGCACTCTATGAGCTTAATCCCAGCGTAGAGACCGTCGCCGTGTCGGCGAAAGTTGTTTGCCGTGATGTTGAGTTGGTCACTTCGCTCGGCAACGATGTTTCGCTGCCCGCAGGAATAGATGCAGTTGCCCGACAGGACGACTCCATGGCAGCCTACCAGGTGCACGTTCACTTCTTGGTTGCCAATGATATTCCCGGTCACAGCATAGAGACCCGGTGGGCGGTCTTGCTGGCTGCTCTCAAGGATCCGGAGGTTCGCTCCGCCGGGTGAGACGGTGGCTTGGATGGTATTCGATGCGATCGTCACTTCGTTAACTGTGGCGCCTGGCGAATTGGTGTCGATGTAGATCTCGGCTGTCGGTTCCGGAGTCGTGCCGTGGACTCGATGATTGTTGTATTCGATGTCGTTGCCGGTGATTTGCAGGTTGCGAATCTCCGATCGCTCGATGCGAATCCCACCCAATCGGTTATAGCTGATGTGGTTACCGGTGATGTTGATCTGGTGCAGGTTTACCCCGTCCAAATAGATGCCGACCCCCGTGTTGTGGTAGATGTGCGAATCATGGATAGCAACGTTTCGATTGCGATTGCGAAGGCAAATTCCATAGCGAACTTCGCGAATCAGCACGCCTTCGATAGTCGCCTGGAAGGTCCCCACTAATTCGATCGCATCTGCCTCCGGATGAGTGGCCGTGATCTCGATATGGCGGATGGTGGGCATCCGCTGCGATGTCCAGACGCGTGGCTCGACTGTGTCAGGCCCCGCGGACCCACGCAGGTGAGTGCCGACCAACCGGATGGCAGGTCCCGGTCCTGCCATGATCAGTTGGGCGGTTCCTCCGGAACCTTCGATCGCCATGTACCCGGTGCTATCGAGCGGGACCTCGATGGTCTCGGTGATCAGGTAAGCGCCGCGCGGGAACTCAACGAGTCCCTCCCCCTGGGCGATGGCGTGGCGGATTGCACTGGTATCGTCTGTCTTGCCGTCGCCCACGGCCCCGAAATCCCGAACACTGCTCATCATAGAAGCCCAATAAGTTAAATAATGATTCTGCCGCAATCGTTGACACTACTTGGGGGATTCTCGTCAAGCAATCCTGGAACTCGACAAGCGGATACCATTTAATTCGTTCGACCATGGCACACCGCGGAGCTGTCCAATCAGGTCGGCAGCGTTGTTGGTACGCGTCTGCTATATTGCCGATCGAGTACGGTGACTGTCCCTTCCTTTCAAAGCGAAGATGCATCGTGGACCAGGTTGCAGGTTACCAGCTGTGGATCGGCTCCGTGGCGGACGGTCGGAATGCCGAAGCACTCCACAACGCTGGCATCCTCGCGGTGATCGATTTGGCCGCTTCTGAATCGCCAGCAACTTTGCCGCGCGACTTGGTGTACTGCCGAATGCCACTGGTCGATGGCGCGGGCAACCCGCCTTGGCTCTTGCAAGAAGCCGTGAGGTTGTTAACCAACCTACTCACAGCGGATGTTCCAACGCTGGTTCATTGCGGTGCCGGACTGAGTCGTTCGCCAACCATCGCCGCGATGGCGGTAAGCAACCTCACGGGCGTGACTCCTGAGGCGGCGATGCAGTTGGTCGCGGACAGCCATCGAGTGGACCCATCGCCGGCCTTTTGGAACGAAGTGCGAGCCGCTCTGGACGCCATCGACCGACCATGACCTCGGAGCCGTGCTAGGTGACTCAGGCGAGAGGAATAATTCCGCACTTCGAAGGTGATACTCTCAGGTTCGCACGTTGCGACTGTTAATATTTGTGGTAGACGGGTTGGCGCATGTTGGGGGATCATTCTGCGCTGCGCGCCCTCGAACCCCCTTCTGGGGTGGTGAATTAGCGCCGGTTTCTGCTTTTCGCAACTCGACTTCTCACTGATATCCGAAGAATTCGCAAAAAACTTGAGAATTACTCTTTGCGCGATCTGGATAGCTTGGTTAAATCCGTCCACCAGAGATGTGCAAGCAGAGCACTGCTTGGCTTGCAGTATCTGCCCACCACACATCGGAACAGAGTCTTGCGGTCCAGCGCCGTCCCGGCGTGAACTCCTCTCACTGGACGAAGGCCCCGTTTGCGGGGTCCTGCAGGATCTGTGGCACAACCCAGTTGAACTTGCTGTTGCGGTAGCAGCGTCTACCCACAGCTTACACATCGTCGCAAGGGAGTATGCGATGCCTCGTCAATCCAAACGCACTCGCCGTCTAGTCGCCCGCCTTCGGCAATCTCTTGCTCGTCGCCGCAAGGCATGCCGCAAGTACCTGCGATTGGAACCGCTCGAGCCGCGCGCCTTGCTCGCCGTAACCCAAGTGGAATTCGTCTCTGGCGAAATCCAGATTGAAGGCACCGACTTGGCCGATCGTGTGGTCGTGGAGCAAATCTCCCCGACGGAATTGGAGATTACCACCATCACGGCCGGACAGCCCTCGTTCTACCGGTTACCCAGCAACGAAGTTACAGCGATAGCATTCGCCGGCTATGACGGCGACGACACCTTCGTTAACTTCACGAGCATTCCTTCTTATGTGGATGCAGGCACCGGCGACGATTATGTTTTCGGGGGAGCTGGGAGCGACAAACTAATTGGGGGAGCAGGCGAAGATCGACTCATCGGTAGTACAGGGAACGACCAGATCCAAGGTGGTGATGACGACGATTGGATCACGGCCGGCGACGGCGCCGACTTTGCTTCAGGTGGTGAAGGCAATGACCGGATTGAGGGAGGAGATGGCGCCGACTTGATCTATGGCGATGCCGGCGACGACAACCTCTTCGGTGGACTCGGGAATGATACGATTCGCGGCCATGACGGTCACGACAGAATCTATGGAAACGAGGGAGACGACCTAATCACCGGGCATGACGGTGACGACCATCTGTTGGGCGGCAGTGGAAACGACCGGCTCGATGGTGGTGATGACAACGATTGGATCACGGCCGGCGACGGCGCCGACTTTGCTTCAGGTGGCGAAGGCAATGACCGGATTGAGGGAGGAGATGGCGATGACTTGATCTATGGCGATGCCGGCGACGACAACCTCTTCGGTGGACTCGGGAATGATACGATTCGCGGCCATGACGGTCGCGACAGAGTTTATGGAAACGAGGGAGACGACCTAATCACCGGGCATGCCGGAAACGACCATCTGTTGGGCGGCAGTGGTAACGACCGGATTGAAGGAGGTGATGACAGCGATTGGATCTTAGGAGGCGCGGGAAGCGACTTGTTGTCAGGCGACGATGGTGACGATCGGATTGAAGGGGATGATGGCAATGACGTGATCTACGGCGACGCCGGCAACGACATACTCATCGGTGGATTTGGGAATGACACTATTCGCGGCCACGCCGGCCACGATGTCCTTCATGGCAATGAAGGGGATGACATACTTACGGGCCATGATGGAGAGGATAAGCTCTACGGCGGCGATGGCGACGATTGGTTGGAGGGTGGGGCAGACGACGATGCGGTTTATGGAGACGGTGGCGCCGACTTTGCTTCAGGCGCCGAAGGCAATGACCGAGTTGAGGGCGGCGACGGGAACGACTTGATCTATGGTGAAGCCGGCGACGACACGCTCATCGGTGGATTTGGGAATGACACTATTCGCGGCCACGAGGGGAACGATACCCTCTATGGAAACGAGGGAAACGACCTAATCACCGGCCATGACGGTGACGACCAGCTGTTGGGTGGCGACGGCAGTGATCGACTCAGGGGCGGTGTAGGTAATGACAGCATATTCGGACACGGTGGCGCGGACCACGCTTACGGAGACGAAGGTAACGACCGAATTGAAGGTGGCGACGGGAACGATTGGTTGGACGGCGGTGCTGGGAACGATGTTTTGCTGGGGCAACTCGGCAACGATCAGTTGTTTGGACAGGACGGCAGCGACTACCTGGACGGTGATGAGGGCGACGATACGCTCGATGGCGGTCTGGGCGACGACACCCTCTATGGACGAGCAGGCAGCGATGTACTGGCAGGTGAACAGGGAGACGACTTCCTCTACGCGGGCGCGGACGACGACTTCGTCTACGGCGGCGAGGGCCAGGACCGGATCGAAGGTGGCGACGGAAACGACTGGTTAGTTGGTGGCGCTGGGAACGATGTTCTGCTGGGGCAACTCGGCAACGATCAACTGTTTGGCCAGGACGGCGGCGATTACCTGGATGGCGACGAGGGCGACGATACGCTCCACGGCGGTCTGGGCGACGACACCCTCTATGGACGAGCAGGCAGTGATGTTCTGTCGGGTGAACAGGGCGACGACCACCTCTACGCGGGCGCGGACGACGACTTCGTCTACGGTGGCGAGGGCCAAGACCGCATCGAAGGCGGTGATGGGAACGATCTGATCAACGGCGGTGCTGGGAACGATGTTCTGCTGGGGCAACTCGGCAACGATCAGTTGTTTGGACAGGACGGCAGCGACTACCTGGACGGTGATGAGGGCGACGATACGCTCGATGGCGGTCTGGGCGACGACACCCTCTATGGACGAGCAGGCAGCGATGTACTGGCAGGTGAACAGGGAGACGACTTCCTCTACGCGGGCGCGGACGACGACTTCGTCTACGGCGGCGAGGGCCAGGACCGGATCGAAGGTGGCGACGGAAACGACTGGTTAGAAGGGGGCGCGGGGAACGACGATCTGCTGGGGCAACTCGGCAACGATCAGTTGTTGGGACAGGATGGTAGCGACTATCTCTATGGTGACGAAGGCGACGACACCCTGGATGGAGGCGCCGGGGATGACTTCTTGCAAGCCGGCGCGGGAGATGACGTAGTCCTTGGGTCCCAGGGAGATGATCTGATCGAAGGCAGCGATGGCAACGATGCTCTCGTGGGTGGCGATGGCGTCGACCGAATCCTGGGCGGACTCGGTGACGACTTGCTAGTGGGTGGAATGGAGGCAGACACGCTCATTGGAGAATCAGGGCAGGACATCCTCGTCGGTGGCGCTACGATCTACGATGACGATCCCGACGCCTTACGCACGATTCTGCAACAATGGAGCAGCGGTTTGTCGTTCGAGGCACGCGTGGCTTTGTTATCGCAACATGACGTCGAAAGCAGCCTTGCGCTCTTGCCATTGGTCACGTTAATCGACGACGCCGTCTCCGATACACTCTGGGGACATGGCGATACGGACTGGGCAGTGCTCACGAGCCACAACTCCAACTACAGTCCCATCGGTCCGCAGCATGGACAGCATTCGCACGTGGTAACGGAGCCTTTGGTGGTCGAGGGATTTGCGCTGATTGACTCGATTGACGCACTTCCAGATATCAATTCGAACGATCGCGTAACCTCCATACTGCCCCATGCGACGGAACCTGTGAAAGCCGCCGAGCATCTGCAGATGTTCGAGCTGGTGAAATATGCAGACGTGACCCACACCGCCATTGCCAGCGGTAACTGGTCGGATCCGTCCATTTGGCAGGATGGAGCAATTCCATCAACCGACGCCCGCGTGCTGATCCCGATGGGTGTGCAGGTGACGGTCGATCAAGTTCTCCAGACGGAGGTGTTTTCGATTCGTGTTGATGGAACGCTATCGTTCGATCCCAATCAAGACACTGAATTGCGCGTCGACACCCTGTTCGTGGGCCACATGGGGAGGTTTGAAATGGGCACTCAAGCGGTCCCAGTACAGGCTGGTGTGGAGAGCCGGTTGGTGATCACCGACAACGGCGAGATCGATCGAAACTACGATCCCTTCGGTGTCAGTCGAGGGCTCATCTCCCACGGCGCAGTAGAAATGTACGGACAGGCGAAGACGTCGTTTACGAGCGTCGAAGGATCACTTGCCGCGGGATCGCGTTTCATTAGTTTGAGCGAAGATCCCACTAACTGGTCAGTGGGCGATCGCGTGGTGATCGCCGGAACGAGCTCTCTCGAAAACCAGGATGAAGAGCGAGTTATCCTGGGGATCGTAGGGTCGGTAATCGAGGTGGCGCCGCTCGAATACGCTCACAACTCCCCGTCATCGGCAACACCATTCCATATTGCGAATCTCACTCGAAACGTAGTCATTGAGTCCGAAGGAGATGCAGTCGATCGGCGCGGGCATGTGATGTTTATGCACAACCGCGACGTCGACGTGAACAACGTTGGCTTCTACAAGCTCGGACGAACTGACAAGACGGTATCAATCAATGACTCAGTTGTCGACGAAGATTGGAATCTGGTATCCGGCACCGGCACGAATCCTCGAGCCCGATATGCGGTTCACTTCCACCGCAATGGAGCGATTGAATCCGGCACGCCGTCCACAGTGCGGGGAAGTGTTGTGAATGACAGTGTGGGCTGGGGCTATGTAAATCACAGCAGTTACGTGGACATTACGGACAGCGTGGCCTATGACGTAATTGGCGCTGGCTTCGTTACCGAAACGGGAGAGGAGGTGGGTGAGTTTTCTAACAACCTGGCCATCCATCTACCTGGCGCTGGCACAGGGTTAGACACGAACCTGCGAGCTTATGTTCAAGACTTCGCTCATGGCGGCGAAGGTTTCTGGCTACAGGGTCCAGGGGTCACGGTGACCGATAACATCGTTGCTGGGTCGGCCGGTGGAGCATTTACCTACTTCGCTCGAGGGTTGAGGGAGTTTGGCTACCTGACAGAATTCGCCAGCGTGAACTTGCTCGATCCGTCCATCGCCGAAGGAGCCGCTACCATCTCGATTCAGGACGTCGCTCCACGCCCGTTCGAGAACAACGTCGCCTATGCCTCTGTAGCGGGTTTGCAAACGCGATACGTCTTGTATCATTCCACCAATTCGCAGGAAGCAGTCTTTGCGAATTCCATCTTGTGGAACAATGAGACGGGCATTTACGCGCCCTATGCACACAACATCACATTTGATGGGATCGTGGTGATGCACGACGATTCCGCGCTGCATGGATTTGGATTTCGCAATAACGACGTGACCCGCAACACTACGTTTAAGAACGTCAGTATCAGTGGGTACGACATAGGTATTTGGGTGAATCGGCGCGGGTTTACCCACGTGGAGTCGGGCCAGCTGTCGAATGTCAGGAACATCCGCGTCACCGCTGCCCTCGATCTAGGACGAGAAGTCATCGTCGGGGAGGAAGTGATACTGCTAGAGTATCCCTTCGAATTCCTTGCCGGGCTCAACTCCTAGGCGTTGTGTACGCTAGAACAGAAAGTGCACTAGACGACGCGTGAGATAGCGCTCGGGTGTGCGAGAGGCCCGCGCGGTGGTGCGCTGAGCGACGTCTTGCTTCGGGCCCCATCCTTGGAACCCGAAGCGATGTGTTCGACGCCGGCTATTAGCAGTGCGGGCTGCTTGTCGCCTGGCCGCGCTCGATTGTGTGGTGTCCGTTCCTCGAGCTGTTCCACCATGGCGACAGGCCGGAGGAGACCTGCCGGCGAGAATGTGGCCAATCCCCGCCGACGCGCATGGTGGCTCGCGCGGGGCGGCTGACCCGCGCGCTTCCAGATTGTTTGGCAAAGTGTCCGGTGCTAAGTCTCCTGTTGCGAAGAAAGAAAAGCCGAGTCGGCCAATTCGTCGTACTGGTTGGCTCGCTGTTCGACGTACTGTTCCCAGGCACTGCGAGGCCAAATCTCCACGTGGTCCTGCACGCCCACCAAGGCGACCTCGCAGGACAGTTTCGCGAACTCTGCAAGTTCGCTTGGCACCCGAAGACGACCTTGCTTATCAAGCCGCACCGCGGCAGCACGGGCAAAGAACAGCCTTGCGTATTCCCGCACAGTGCGGGTGTTGGGCGTCGCGGCTTGTAGCCGCTCGCCAAGGCGTTGAAAGGTCGATTCTGGGTAGAGCGCAAGTGTCCCATCCGTGCCTGGAGCGAGGTACAAAGTGCTGTTTTCACCGGTATCCAGGCCTTCTCGAAGCGGTTTTGGCAGTGCGACGCGACCTTTCTCGTCGAGCGATCGAAAGTGAGTGCCGGTTAGTAGCATTGCTGTCCCATTTCCCCCCACAACTCACCATCGATCCCCAAAATCTAATCATCTTCCTGCCAGCGTCAACGGCGGAAATCCGTTGCTAGCAGTTTGGTTTTGTTCAGTCCTGCGTGGTGGTTTTGCACTCTTTCTCGGAGTATTTGGGGCCGGTGTCGCCGCGCAGCAATTTCAGATTTTTTTTGTGGCCAGACAATTTCGCAGGGCGCTGCGCAGGGTGGGATTTTCCTTGGGGGCTGGTTGGTTGTTTGTCGCCCTGGCCGGTATGATGCTTCCAAAAGTCGCGCGGAGCTTCCGCCGATTCCCCGCCATGTCCCGCCGACCGACGCCGGTCGCTCCACCCGCCTGCTGTACCATGTCGTCCGACCCATTTTTCGACTACGACCTGCCCCGCGAGCTGATCGCGCAGGAGCCACTCCGCAACCGCGCGGATGCTCGCATGATGGTGGTCGACCGCGGGCGGCAGAAGATCTCGCATTGGCATGTCCGCGACCTGCCTGAGATCCTCCGCAGCGGCGACTCGCTGGTGCTCAACAACACCAAAGTCATCCCGGCTCAACTGTACGGACGCCGAAAAGCAACCGGAGGTCAGTGGCATGGGCTTTTTCTCCGCGAGGCGGAGGACGGGCACTGGCGGATCGTGTGCAAAACGCGAGGGCGGCTGGCGCCGGGCGACGCGATCGAACTGCTCGACCGCGAAGGGCGGGAAGCCGCTACCTTGTGGTTGCTCGATCGGCTCGAGGGAGGACAGTGGCTGGCGCACCTGGAGCAGGAGGGTCCCACCGAAGAGGTCCTGGCCAAGGTCGGGCGGGTTCCGCTACCTCACTACATCCGCGGCGGCCGCATGGTTGATGCGGACGTGAAGAATTACCAAACCGTCTACGCAGCCCAGCCAGGCGCCGTTGCAGCACCTACGGCGGGTCTGCACTTCACTGAGGACCTATTACGGCAGGTCAAGCAGCGTGGCGTCGACTTCGCCCAGGTGACGCTCCACGTCGGGCTCGGTACGTTTCGACCCATCACGGTCGATCGGCCGGAAGAGCATCAGATGCACAGCGAGTGGGGCGAGCTGACCGACAACGCCGCCGAGTCGCTCAACGCCACGCGCGAACGTGGTGGTCGCATCGTGGCGGTGGGAACCACAGCGGTGCGCGTGCTCGAGTCGGCAGCTGCCACGGCGCCCGAAGCAAAGCCACTCTCCGCCTGGTGTGGCGACACCGATCTGTTCATTCACCCGCCGTACGAATTCCGTGCGGTCGATGTGCTGATGACCAATTTCCACTTCCCACGGACCACGCTGCTACTGCTGGTCCAGGCGTTCGCCGGTAGCGAATTGATCCGCGAAGCCTACGCCGAAGCGGTCCGCGAAGAGTACCGCTTCTACAGCTACGGCGACGCCATGCTGGTCATCTAGTCCAACCCGCCTGATCGGGCGGCTGGTTGCACTGCGCAGCAAAAATGGCGGCTCCTCGCCATGGGGAATGGGGCAGGTATTCCCGTCCGGAACAAAGAGCCGCCTGATTTGGTCGATGCACTACGCCGACGGTATCAGCCCAACCAGCGGCAAAGCAGTCCGATCACAGGAGTAATCGGCTAGCCGCATTGTGGACTTTACCATTTCGGCAGATGCACTCCAAAAAACGGAATCCCGCGCAACGGTTTCCGTGTTCGACAAGCAGCACAAATCCGTCAGGAACCAAGCACACCAGCAAGTTGGGTCGCTGATTCGTCAAAGCTGTCGGCGGTCGCGTTGGACATACTCAACACGGATCCCACACAGGCTATCACAATCAACGCAAGCATCACCGCATATTCCACTGCGGTTGGTCCATCGTCTCTTTCCAGAAATTCAATAACGTGTTTCAACATGGGGGCACCGTAGAGAAGAGTATGGCAAGACGCCCTATCATGGGCATCAGAAAAGTAGGGGCTGGTGAGCCAAATCGAGGGCGCAGCAGCCGGTCTACTCAACTCTACGACAGGTCGGTGGGCGTGGACGCCACAATCGTCCACGACTTCCACGGAAGTTCTTGCCGTTCTTGCAACCTGTAACAATCGTTCCGGATGGATGCCCTCTGAGTCGTCCCCAGCCAGATAGGCTCCGGTTCGGTATACCAATAACAAACGGCCGCCGCATCTGCGACGACCGTTTGACGTTTGTAGGGGTTGTATCGGTCGCACCTGCGACTAGCAATGCTAGGCCTGGAACGAACTTCCGCAACCGCAAGTCTTTACCGCCTGCGGGTTGTCGAACCGGAAGCCGTAACCTTGCAGGTCGTCCTGGAAGTCGATGGTCGTGCCGTCCAGGAAGAGCGCGCTCTTTTTGTCGACCACCACGGGCACTCCGTGGCAATCGAACTTGGTGTCGCTTGCTTCGTTGTAGTCGGTGGCGAACGCCAAACCGTAGCTGAAGCCACTGCAGCCGCCGGCGGCAATCTGTACACGAAGCATTGTCTCTTCTTCCGACTTCTGGTCGTCCATCCGTCGCCGCACTTCGGCAGCAGCCTTCTCGGTAAGCGTTACAGACATCGTTTAACGAACTCCTCTTGGCAGAACAATCTGAACTGGTTTCGGATTTTTGGAACCGCAGCCATAGCTGCGAAGTCTCTAAATTATAGCAACTCCTGGCGGAAGGGAAGGGAAAACGGCTATCCACCCCCAAATGCCGGGATTCGCTACACTGAGCCCTGCCGGCCGCGGTTTTCCCGATCTCGGACCCTCCAACATGGCAGATCCCCAGCAATCGACTTCCAATTCCGGCCGCCGTCGGTGGCTCGTACGCCCCCGGCTCAGCCTGCGGGGGCTGCTCATCCTGGTCACGGTGGCTTGCATCGGCATGTTCGTCGCCCAGCAGGTGCACCGGCACTGGCGGCTGTCGCAGGTTCGGCAGTGGGTGTCGGTGTACGTCGATCTGGCCAGCGATTCTCCGCAGCCGCAGACGGCCGTCTGCCCGATTGAGGGAACCGTGGCCGAACAGTTGGAACTGCTCGAGTACGGAATCCTCCACCTCCAGCGGCCCGTCGAGCGGACCGCCTGCCTGAAGATCCTGGCCGAGCAGTACCCCGACCGAACCGCGGCGATGCTGCTCAGGCTGTGGCCCCAACTCAAGCACGACGACACACGCCTTCTCGCGCTGCATCTGTTGGGGGTCGCGCGAGATAAAAAGTCGGTTGACCTGCTCGCGCGATTGATGAGCAATCCCGATCCACAGATTCGTGCGGCCGCTGCGGATGCTTTGGGGATGGTGCGTGCTCCCTCGTACGCGATTAAATACGACGGGTGGAGCATGTTTGGGAGTCCGAGCATCGACTCGAGGCCGCCAATATTGTTGTGGCCGTTGTTGGAACTTAACAACAAGTTGACCGACGGAACAACAAACAGCGGCGCCCCTGGTCCAGCGGTAGTCGTCAACGAACTCACCACCGACCACCGCGATGCGCTGGAGCAGATGATGCTCGCCGGCCCAACGAGCGAAGAACGCACCGCAGCCGCTCGAGCGCTCTTGGCATGGCCTCCCGACGGTTACCAGTTGCGCGTCGCGGAGTGGGGAGTGTGGATCAACGACTCGGGCGAATTGAAACTCGCCCAATCGGTGATCGACGAGATCCCACCATTCGTGCATCGCACCGGCAATACGATCGATTCGCTGAAGGTTCGTGTGAATCAGATCATGATCGTTACCAAGCCGATTATTCATATCACCGCCAACCGTCCAATGGTCGTCGACTTGGAAGTGCAGATTCAGAATGGTCGCCCCTGGTTCGCTTACCCTCGGCCTGATGACTTCAACGTTCGTGTTGCTACTCAATACGGTCCCAGCCGCTTGACGACTGTTGAATCCGACCCACCGCGTTCCGAGTTGGACAAACTCGCACCTTCGGAGTCTGGCACGCTTGATCCTGTTGGTGAGCGATATCCCTGGCTTACGCCTCACCATCGTACGTTTGGCTCGGTCATCTCTGGGATGGGCGGGGTGAACATCATCAACAGCGTTGGGTTGCGTTGGCAAAGCGTGATCGTCTCGCCCGAGCGGTTGGAGTGGATGCAGCCTCCTAAGGTTGCCAGCGAACACCAGTGGTGGTCCAAGCTGCGCGACGTCGAGTGCAGTTGGGTCAGCAGCGTCGGCGAGTCGGAGCGGTTCCTGTACTACGATGGTCCCAGCTTCGCCAAGAGCCCGCTCGACTTCGCGCTGGTCGCCGGGAACCTGGTAACCGTCGAGCAAGATATCTTCTCGACAGACGAGACTCGCGCGCAGCACGTTTCGCCGTCGATTCCATTCATCGGTAGCGACGACACTGGCGTCCCGGTCCAAGCGATGTTCATTCATGTCGATGGAGATATTATCGAAGCTTGTGTGTTCGACACCAAGCAGATGAAGTCGGAAACAACGCTAACAATGCCATTCGATCTGAAGGGCGATCAACCTTTCGAAACGCTGTTGAACATGTTGTGCGAGCGCGGCTTGTCGATCAGTGAAGCCGAAGGTCTGGCCGACTGTTGGCGCGAGCAGTTCTTTGCCACCGATGGCAAACGGATTGTGCTGTTCCTTTCCAGTGAACAGTACGACCAGGTCTGCCCCATCCGCGTCGAGCCCAAGCCCACGCAGTTGGTCCGCGTGGGCCTGGTGCTCACGGAGTTGGACTGAGTCACTCCGCGAGTTTGCGAACCTTGTCTACCGCCGCGGCGACCATCGCGACTGCGCGGTCGATCTCGTCGGCGGTGTTGAAACGCCCCACGCCGAAGCGCAAGCAACTTCGTGCTTCGTCGGCCGATAGACCCAAAGCCAATAGCACGTGACTCGGCTCGTCGCTGGTGCTGCTACACGCGGCGCCGCTGCTCACGGCCAATTCCGGCATGGCGAGCATCAAGGCTTCGCCGTCGACGCCGGGGAACATCAGGTTCAGGTTGTTCGGTAGCCGCAGCGGGTCGCCATCCTCGCTCTTGGCATCGAGTTTCGGACCGACCAGCACGGCATTCGGTACCGCTTTGAGGATTCCCTCCGCCAGGCGGTTACGAAGCTTTGATAGTTGTTCGACCTCGGCCGCGAGGTTCTCGGTCGCCAGGCCGACCGCTTCGGCCAGTCCGACGATGCCCGGCACATTGAGCGTTCCGCTGCGCCGCCCTTGCTCTTGACCGCCGCCGGCGATCTGCGGAGCGAGTCGTACCACGGGATCGCGCCGCCGCACGTAGAGTGCGCCGACACCTTTGGGGCCATGCAACTTGTGAGCGGTGAAGCTCATCAAGTCGACACCAAGTTCCGCGACGTTGACCGGCAGCTTGCCCACCCCTTGCGTCGCGTCGCAGTGCAGCAGCACTCCGCGAGCTTTCGAGATTGCAGCGATCTGGGCCAGCGGCTGAACCACGCCGATTTCGTTGTTGGCCAGCATCACACTCACCAAACACGTGTCGTCACGCAGCGCGGCGGCCACTTGATCGGGATCGAGCCAACCTGCGCGCGGCGATCCATGTCGTTCGACGTCGAGCAGCGTTACTTCAAAGCCTTGCTCCGCCCATCGCTGGAGAGGATCGAGCACCGCGGGGTGTTCGGTCCGCACGCTCACCAAATGGTCGCCGCGTCGCCGGCGTCGCTCGGCCACTCCTCGAATCGCCAGGTTATTGCTCTCGGTCGCACCGCTGGTGAAAACGATCTCCCCGGGCTCTGCACCAATTCCACGAGCGATCGTCGCCCGCGCACGCTCCACCGCATCGCGAGCCTCCTCGCCCAGCGCATGCACGCTGCCGGGGTTGCCGAACTTCTCCGTGAAGTACGGCAGCATCGCGTCGAGCACGCGCGGATCGACGGGAGTGGTCGAGTGATGGTCGAGATAAATGGTCACGTGGTTGGTACTTCGGTTTTGTCGCAGTTTTGTCGCAGTTGCCCCAAAACGATTCGGTGCGACAAAACTCCGCCGCACTCGCGTCGTTGTAAGTGCCCACAGTGCAACGCGTTACGGCGTGGCTCGGCTGCCAGGTGGGCAGGGTTTTGTCGCAGTAGTGCGACAAAACTCCATGTTATGTCGCACCCAAGTGCCGCGCCTCACCTCGCTGGGCCCAGCCATCGAGCGCGCATCGCACCCACGTCCAGCGTCTGGCCGACGGGAGCTTAGGGCGAGCTCTATTGTCCCCCACCGAGTGTAAAATTCCTACAGCCCGCGGCGAAGAAACCAAGAATCGAGCGTTCGGCGTTCACAATGGTTCGAAAACGTCCATCGATCGAATGCGCTGACCGCGTCGTCCAATTTTGCGCATAACTTCCATCGAAGTTGAACTGCTGATTCGGCTGGCCGTAGAAGCCTCTGAGAGGGCCGTTTGGCGGCCTTAAGAAATCGTGCACTGGACTTGAGAGGAGTATTTCGATGCCGTTCGCGCCCCGTATTGTCGTCGCCCTTTCGATTTGTTTTGCAGTATCGCAAACTCAGGCAGCGGACACGAAGAGCGAATCGAAGGAGCTCACAGAGATCCACGCCGCAATCAAGAAAGTCACCGCCAAAAACTACGATGAATCGGCTGACTATCTTTTCGGTAGCACGTCCCACTACGAGCAGGACACGGTTCCTTACGTGCTCGAAGCGATGATCAAGGTCCCTGCGGGCGTCGATCCAGGGCTCGAGGTTGTGCGAGGACCCAAGGCGGGTGGCTACTGGCTGGATGTCGAACTCCGCGATGGGTTCCATCCGTATCCCCGCGCCGAGGGAAGGAGTGATCGCGGGGAGTTTCTCGAGTACGTCTACTTCCCCAAGCTCAAAGGCGAGAAGCAGCACCTTTACATCGTGCTTCGCATCCCGAAAGACGACAAGACTGCATCCGCTCTGCACGACCAACTGCTTGAGACACTTGAGCCGTTCTGTGCACTGCCGGCTGAGTAGTGCGGTCGATGCCTACCGCGGCCGGCGCACTCGTGGCTCGCTGGCCTCGAGCGACTGGTCTTGCCACTCGCTCTCCTGGCCTCGCAGGTGATGATCGAAGAATCGGCGAACCAGGTTGTTCGTCTCTGGCGGGAACCCTCGCCCGTGACCGCCGCCTTCGATGGTGACGAGCGTAGTGGGCACCTTGGCCTCTTGCAGTGCTGCGTGGATAAGCTGCGATTGATTGAAAGGCACCGTGGGGTCGGCCGAGCCGTGGACGATCAGGAACGGTGGATCGTCGTCGGTGATGTAAGTGATCGGGTTGGCCGTGGCCACCTTCTCGGGATGGTCGTGAATGGCCCCGCCGATCAACAGCGACTCGGGCGACTGGGGCGAGTCGTGATCGAATCGAGAGCTGGGCAGCGCGCCCTCGGTCATCTTCAGAAAGTCGGTCGGCCCGAAGAAGTCAGCCACGCAGGCTACGTTGGTCGATTGATCGGTGTGCGGGCCGAGCGAGCCATCCATCGCTTCCACGCCACCGCTGGTGCCGAGCACAGCCACCAGATGGCCGCCGGCCGAAGTGCCCCACACGCCGATCTTGTCGGGATCGAGATTGTACTTCTCGGCGTTGGCCTTGATCCAACGAATGGCCGCCTTGCAGTCATGAATCTGCGCAGGCCACTGCGCCTCGCCACTGAGCCGGTAACCAATGCTCACCGCCGCGTACTCGCCCGACGACGCAAACCTCGCTACCCGCGGCAACGCCTGCCGTTTGTCCCCGGCCCGCCACGCCCCGCCATGGATGAACGCGATGACCGGACGCGGCTTATCGCTTTCGGCCTTGGGCACCAGCAGATCGAGCGTCTGCCGCCGATTGTCCGAGTCGGCATACGGAACATCGGCCACCAACTGCACGCTGTCGGGCACTCGGTCGGCCAAATCGCGGCGACCGGGGCGCTGTGCAAAGCTGGAGGTGGAGGTAAACATCGTAGCGAAACATGTGATCGCTAAGAGTGCGCAGCGCATGGAAGGCTCCCGAAGAGAGTGCAGAAGATGCTCGTGCTACAGGCATCTAACCCCGGGGGGAGGGGGAGGTGGCGGGAGCGTGTATTTCACCTCCAGATCATGTCAGTCAACATTTCATCGTCACGCCCGCCGATTAGGTACCAGACGGCAGTTGTCGTGAGCATCAGCCGATCACTCCCGAAGCGAAGGGAGGCCAACTCGAGGGCGATTTCTGCCTGTTGAATGCCTCGATCTTGCCAAGCCTGTCGAGTGAAAGCATTGCGTCCACCAAGAAATGGCATGGGTAAATCGACAGTGAACTTGGGATGGTTAAGTTTGTCGAGGCAGTAGTCCAAATAGGCGATCTCCCAGCCATTCACATACCGGTACGCGCATGCATCAATCAACCATACCTTCGACTCCAGGGCCTCCGGATCAAATTCCTCGGAACTCCCACAAGCACTTGCCATCGGGGCCAGAAGCAGTGAGCCCACTAGAACACCAAAGCGAATTGCAGCAGTCATTACGGGCCTCCGTGCTATTTGTCTTCCGGAGAAAGGAACCAGACAGCACGAATGCTAAGCCGATGGGTGGAAGGCTGCAAGCCGAGTTTGGAGGGTTTGCCCTACTCGAACAGCGCCCGCATGACGATCTGCGACCAGCTTTCGTAGCGGTCGAGCTCGGCCAGGATGTCGGCCACAGGGCGGAAGCCGGCTTCGGTCAGGTCGTCTTCGCGAGGCTCGACGCTTGGCGACTCGACGTCGAACAGGTGCACGACGCCAAGGTGGACTTTACCGACCTCGGTTTCGTCGTCGTTGATCATGCCAACGGCCGACTCGGTGTACTGTGTGTTGATCGAGACCTCTTCGTCCAACTCGCGACGCATCCCTTCGCGGTACACGTCGCCCGAGTGGCTCACCGCTTCGGCATCTTCAATCGAGATGTGCCCACCGACGCCAACGCTGCGCTTGGCCCTAAGTCGGGCTTCGCCAACTCCACCGCCGCGCAAGTAGTCGAACACTTGCACCTCGCCCGTGGGGGTGGTGTAGCGGAACAGGCAGTAGGGGATCAACTGCTTGAAACTGGGATCTTCCTCCATGTCGCCCCGCGGGCGATAGCTGATCTGATCGCTGCTGGCCAGTGGCTCGAAGTACCGCGCGACGTCGGGCGAGAATCCTTGGAAGTGCCCCAGCTCGTGAAACAGCTCGGTGGGAACGACCAGTACTTTCTCCAGCATGACAGTCGACACGGCGACTCCTTTCGTGGTGGGGGAGGAGGGGGAAAAGGGCATTGTATGCCAGCAAACCCCAAATGCCCAAGTACCCAGGGGCGAAATACCCAATGACGAAATACCCAAGTACCCAAATACCCAAATAAGAACTGTGACATTCGCTTTGGGTGTTTGGGTATTCCGGATTTGGGTGTTTTACTCCTC
Source organism: Aeoliella sp. (assembly GCF_965227375.1). Taxonomy (NCBI): domain Bacteria; kingdom Pseudomonadati; phylum Planctomycetota; class Planctomycetia; order Pirellulales; family Lacipirellulaceae; genus Aeoliella; species Aeoliella sp. The sequence goes on along the minus strand of NZ_CBDDFX010000002.1, from coordinate 3,142,215 downwards.
GTCCACCACCCGCACCTTCAGTTCGTTGCTGTTGCCCTTGAGTTCCGGTGCGTACATGGCGTACGCCTTGGTGGGTAGGGCGGAGAACTGGCCGGGGATTTCGGCTCGCATGCGGTAGCTCACGCTGTGCGTGCCGCGGGCGAGCTGGCGGACGAACAGGCTCACGCGGTCGTCGCGCAGTTCCATGTACGCGCCCAACTCGTTGCCATTGTAGCCGCTGCGGACCTCGACCGGTTCGAAGCCGGCCGCCTTGAGGTCTTCGAGCAGGATGTACTCGTAGTCGTTCTTGCTCTCGACGGTCAGCTCGATCTCCACCAGGTCGCCGCTATCCACCACGCCCAGGTTGGGGATCTCGGTCCGCTCGTACTTCTCGACCTTCTGCGAGACCGCTTGCCCGCGACCGCCGGCGACGTTTGCTTCGGCATCGACTGGCGTGAGCTTGTAGTACTTGCGGTTGACTTTCAGCTCGAGCCCGGCGGCCTGGATGTCGTCTTCGAGCGAGAAGAGCGACAAGTAGGCGTTGTAGTACAAGCGGCCTTCGCCAACCTTGCGAATCTCGAGGGTATGCCGCCCGGCTTCGATGTCGCCGCCTTCGACGACAAACCGATTGTCGAACGAGAACAACACCTCGGGCGTGATCTCCACGGTTTTCTGCCGTTGCCCGTTGAGCCACACCTCGACGGTCATCGTTGTCTTGCCTTCGCCGGTCGCCTTCAGGTAGTCGGCCATCGCTTCGACCACTAGCGCGGTGTCGCGAGTGCTGTTCCAGTAGGTCGCGTGCTTGCGATTGTTCAGCAGGTACTTCACCAATCCCGAAGCGACGTCGCTTTTGGGATCGGTGGCCACGAGCAACTTCAGGTAGTAAGCGTGCGCTTCGTACTCGCTGCCGTACCAGTACCACCAGAAACCGGCTGGCAGATTCAGGTGCGCGGTTTGGTTTTCGTCGTCCACCACCACGTACTGCGACAGGTTTCGCACCACCATGTTGCGCATGTCGTCGGCGCCAGCGATATTCATGTCGACTTCGTACTGCAGCGCCAGGCCGAGCGTCGCCTGGCAGTAGACAGCCAGCTTCAGGCGGTCCTCGTACAATAGGCCGCGCATCTTGGTCATGGCCGCCTCGGGCACCTCGCCCACCTTGGCACGGCGTGCGTCGGTCAACACCAGGAATACCATCGCGTCGAGGTTGTCGGCGTGCCGCTTGAAGGGCTTGTTCTCGTCACGGCGGTTGCCGTCCTTGTCGACGTTCGCCAGCTTGGCGAGTTCGCCCGCCTGGTAGTTCGCAAGCCACTGAATACCTTTTTCCAGCGTGCCTGGCACCAGGGCGACGTCGTTTTCGCGAGCCACCAACAGCCCGCGAACCACCGTGCAAGTGGTGTGAGCCGAGCTGTACTCGCCGAAGCCGCTGAACCAGCCCCAACCGCCGTCGGACAGCTGCATCTCGGTCAAGCGATTCACGCCCGCTTTGACGACCTTGTCGAGTTCCGCTTCGTCGAACACGGGATTCGCCTTGAAGCGTTGCCATTGCGCGGCCCGCTCCCCGGCGTCGCCCAGTTCTTGCGGGTTGAGGTTCGTTTGCTTCTCCTTGATCGCCTTGAGGTCGACGCCCATCTCGCGGAGCGTCTGTTGCGTGATCACCGCGGGCAGGAATCGGTTGAGCGTTTGCTCAGTGCAGCCGTACGGGTAGTCGATCAGGTAGGGCAGGGCGTCGACCATCGCGCCGGCCAGCGTGGGCGAGAACTGCACTTCGAGCCGCGTGTCGCCCACGCGTCGCTGTTCAGGCACGACGATCTCGAACGCTTGCTTCGCCGAGTCGGCAGCCAGCACTCCGCTATGCGGAATGAGCTTTTCGATGCCGTGCACCTTGACGGGTACTTCCAGCTGCATGGCGTCCGACTCGGTGTCGGTGAGCGCGAGCGCGCGAAGCACCGCGGTGCCTTCGTGCACGGCCTTCAGCCGCCAGTCGACGCGTTGTTCGCCGTTGGGCTCGACTTCGACGACCGTTTCGAGGTCGCCGTCGCTCATGGCCGACAAGTAGTCGCCATCCAGCTCCAAACGGACCTTCACTTGCTTGGCGTCGGGCAGGTAGTTGTGCACGTTGGCCGAGATAACCACCTCGTCGCGCTCGACCAGGAACCGCGGTGTTTGCAGGCGCACGAGCAGGTTCTTTCGCGTCACCGCCGTGGCGGAGCCATCGCCCACGCGGGTGCCGTGGCCCATGCTCCACACGCCGAACTTCCACTTCGAGAGGTTCTCGGGCATCGTGAAGGTAACTTCCGCCAGCCCGCCGGAGTCGGTTTCCACCGAGGCCGCCCAGTAGGCGGTGTCGGCGAACTCTTTGCGGATGGTTGGCATCACCTCGCCAGCGGGTCCACCGCCCGGGCCAGCCTCCTCTTGGTCGACGAAGAGATCTACTTCACCTGCGGGCGCTTCAGCCACTGCAGTGTCCGCCTCCATCGCCATCGCGGGAACCGGAGTCGCGCTAGTCGCTAAACGACTTCCCGCTTTCCTCAAGGCTCCACCCCGACCGCCCCAGGCTGCGCCTTCCATGATGGCGTCTTCGCCAAACACCACGTGACCAAACTGGCCGAGCACTTGCATGGCCACTTGTCCGGGTGGAGTGATGTTGTTGGTGTAGCGATTGAGGTTGTCCTCGGTTTGCGGATGGTGGTGTCGTTTCCAGCCCCAGAACACCTGGCGGATGTCGCCCACGTTCGATCCGCCGGAGATGTACTCCAAGGCCTCGTCGTACACGGTGAGCACCGTATCGCCGACAACCGGCTCGCCGGTCTCGTCGGTTAAGCGAATCTTCACCGTGGCGTCCTGTCCCGGTTGGTACGCGGGGGAAGACGGCGCTACCTCGACGTTCACCACCCGTTTGGCGGGCGGAACGACGATTTGCTTGGCCACCGTGTGGACTTCGCCATTCGAAACGGTTTGCGCTTCGACAAAGAAGTTCGGCATATCGCCTTGCTTGATGTCGATCGGCACGATGGTGCTCTTGCCAGTGAGGCGAATCACCTTGGGCTTGCTGTACACCCCGTTCTCCGGTCGCACGAACAGCAGCACCACTCCATCGCGGCGGTTGGTGTTGATTTGCAGCTCGAGCTTTTCGCCGGGCGCGTAGTGCCGTTGGTTTGGCACCAATTCCAGATTGGCAAAGCGGAAGTCGCTGCCGTCGAAGTCCTGGCCGACGATCGTCAGCAGGTACGCGCCTTCGATGGTCTTCTCGCCGCTGGTCACTTTGTACGACAGTCGATACTGCCCTGGTTCGGAGGCCTTGATCTGCAGTTCCGAAGTGCCTTCGGCGGAGGTTGCCAGTTCCCACGAGCGAACTTCGGTTTCGGTCGGCTTACCCGACCCGTCGTAGGCGATCTTCAGCAGCCGCACCGAGCCGTTGCCTTCGACCGGCTTGCCGTCGGGGCGGCGGGCTTGGAAGCTGGCTCGGATTGTCTCGCCGGTGCGGTAGTAGCCGCGGTCGGTCCAGACATAAACGTCGAATGGCTTGCGTGTGACCAGCACGTTGCCGTTGCCGACGATGGTCCGTCGCGAGCGATCGACCACTTGGGCTTCGACTTTGTACTCGTGGTCCTGGTCGGGGTGCAGTTCCTTGGCCAGCGTCGTGTCGATCTTGATCTTCAGTTGACCTTCGGCGTCGAGCGGCGACTCGCCCTCGGCGACGATCTCCGGCGGCTGCGGGCCTTGCCATCCCCACCAGGGATGCGGCGCCCAGCAGCCCCAGCGACTCCAGCCGGGATACCAGGTATAGTCGTAGCCGAACCACCAGTAACCGCGCCCATACAGCCAGTCCCACGGCCCGACGGGGAACCATTGCTGGTCGCGACTGGTGCGAGTGACTTTGTACTTCACAGTCCCTTCGCGGACCGGCTCGCCAAAGTAATACCGCGCAGCCACCACCGCCTCGAACGAATCGCCCAACTCCAGTGGCTCTTCGGGCGCTTCGACGGTCACTTCGTATTCAAGCTTCTTGTATTCCTCCACGCGGAACGAACCGCCGCCGTAATTCACCAGCTGCAAGCGGTAATGTCCCAGCGTCGCCCCTTCGGGCAGTTCGAGTTCGCCGGCCACGCCGCCGAAGGCGTTGGCGGTGACTTGCTTGTTCTCGATCTTCTCGCCCTTGGGATCGTAGATCTCGAGTTGGAACGTCTTGTGGGCGAACTCCGACTCCATGGGCGAGTCGTACTTGGCGCGTTCCACCCAGATCTTGTACTGCACCTTCTGCCCGGGGCGGTAGACGGGGCGATCGGTCACAGCGAACGCTTGCACGCGGTCGAGATTGCTGCGGCCTCGGTTGTTGCGCCACACGTTGTAGAAGCCCAGGTACGCCAGGCGGCCGTCGGCCGTGGTGGCGGTGGCCAGCCATTGGTAACGCCGCGAGTTGTCGTACTCCAGCGGCACGATGGCCTGGCCATCGGCATCCGTGAGTTCGGCAAACTGCTTGACGTCGACCTGCATCTGGTTTGGCTTGGGACGGTCGTACCTGTAGCCGAAAAACTCGACGTTGGCTTTCTCGATCGGCTTACCGGTCACTGCGTCGGCCACGTAGTGCAGGGTCTGGCCGCCCAAGTTCTTTTTGACGATGGCCGTGTCGGCCACCCACAGCACGATGTTCGTGGTGTTGCCGTCAGCCACCTTGGCCGTGATCAGGTACGCGCCCGCCTTCTGCAGGGGCGTGGTAATCGTGGTGCGGCGGTCGAAATGGGCTTCGCGCGGCTCGAGTTCCACGTTCCACTTGGCAACCTCGTCGCCGACGTACTTCGTTTGCTTCTGGTGGATCAAGCGATAGCCAATCTGCGAGATATCGACCTTCTGCCAATCGAGCTCATTGGGGTTGCTCTTCAGGTAGGCTTTCATGTCCGCCAGCAGTTCTTTGACCTTGATCGCCTGAGCGGTGAACTCGACCGAGTTGCCGTTGCGATAGCGGAACTCAAAGGTGGCTCCCGTGTCTGCGGGCTGTTGCCTGGCGCCCTCGAACTGCCCCCAGGGCTTTTCGATCTGGTTGATCATGTTTTGGGCGTGTTCGCGCGCTTGCTTGTTTTCGGCGTACTCCAGGGCTTCCTGCCAGTACTCGGCCGACTTGGGATACTGCCGGCGGTCGGCAAACAGATGCGCCAACGTCGATGCCGCCAGGTGGCTGCGGTTTTTGACGTTGGTCTCTTTGGCGAGCTCGAGCGCCTGCTTGTAGAGCAGCACGAAGTTATGCTCGTCGGGTAGTTCGAATCGCTGGATGCCGGTGGCAAGCCGGGCGATGGTTTCATTTTCTTTGAGCGTGTGCAGCGCGTAGATGCTGGCCTGCTGGTCCGCGCCGTCGGCCTCGGCCCGCTCTAAGAGTGGCTGGATCATGCCGCCCAAAGTGCCCACGCCGAACTGGCTGCGGAGAAAGCCCGCTCGGTTGAGTAGCTCGGTCCACTTGCGGCTGTCGTCGAGTTCGACCATCCGCGCGAGCGCCCACCGCCATCGCTCGCCATCGTTCGCGGCCGTGTCCCAGCTTTCGGGCAGCTCGTAGTACAGCGGCTGGTTGTCTGCGGTTACCGGAGCGCCTTGCGCTCCGCCGCCGTGATGGCCCCAACCGTCTTCGTAGTCGGGCAGCGTTTCGAGGTCGGTCAGCAATTGCAGTTCCCACGAGCCTTGTCGCTGTCGGCCGCTCATCAGGGTTTGGGCGAGCGCTTCGGCCAATTGAGCTTTCTCATCTCCCGTGGCTCGCTGGTCGGCTTCGGCCAACGTGAGCGCTTTGCGCAGCAGTTGCAGCGAGCGGACGTGATCGCGCTCGGTGGCGTGCACCACCTTTCCGCCGCCGCGATGCTGCCCCCGCTGGAACTCGCCCGAGATCAGGTAGCCGTAGTGCGTGATGCTGTTGTACTGGCTGCCCGCGGTCCACAGCGCACGCCAGTCGTCCGAGTGCGCTCCGACGGTGGCCTCGACTAGAGCGTCGAACTCCGCAAGCCGATTCAGCTGGTTCAGGCACTGCACCGCGCGGGGCAGGTCGTTCTGCACCTCTTTGCCCGGTGTGCTGGAGTCCTTGAGCCGGGCGGAGTAGGCCTCCAAGGCTTCTTTGAAGTTGCCTTCGTCCATGGATTTGTTGGCCTGAGCTTGGGTGGGAAGCGATCCGGCCGGTTGCGCGGCGTACGCGGCAATGGCCAGCAATGCGAGCGAGACAAGCGGCAGCGCGACGCGGCGCCCGGAGCGAAGCAGTGTCATTGGAGAAATTGCCTGTCGGTCGTTGGTGTTCCTGAACGAGTCTCCGCCGCGAGAGTCGCCAGCGAGGGCGGGGCGGCGGAGTGCGCCTTCAACATACGCTACTTCGACGCTGCCGCGAAGGTCTAAGTTCCGATTGCCGCGCTGTTTGCGCTGCGAAACAGGCATGTTGCGAAAAATCAACAGCGGGGTCAGAAATCCTCCTAAAACAGCGATTTTCTCTCCTGGCACACCGCTTGCAAAACAGAGGTGCTGCACCACTTTCCACTCACTCAGGACCTACCACCCGCCCATGTCGCCAGTCACCCGCGGAATTGCCGAAACCACTTCGCCGGTCAACAGCCTGCACCGTCTGCTGGACGGGGTATTGATCGCCTTGGGTATGCTGTGGGCACTCGACTTCACGCCGGGCGTGCCGACCGACGAGCGGCTAGTGCTGCTGGCGGCTGCCGTGTTGGTGTTCCACGTGGTGGCCGAGTTGAGCGGGCTGTACCGCAGTTGGCGGGGCACGCGGATGCGGGGCGAATTGGCCTGTATTGCCCTGACCTGGGCCTACGCGGTGCCGGTGCTGCTGGGCGTTGGCCTGGCGACCAAGTACAACGCCACGCTGAACTACGAAACCAAGCTCGGCTGGATCGTTTTCACGCCGGTCGCGCTGATGGCGGGCCGCATGGTGCTGCGTACCTTGCAGCAATTCCTGCGGTTGCGAGGCTTCAACACCAAGACCGTGGCGATCTGCGGCGTCAACGAACTGGGTCTGCAACTGGCCCGCAACCTGGCCGGTTCGCCAGAACTCGGGCTGCGAGTGCACGGCTTCTTCGACGATCGCCCGCAGTCGCGGACCAGCGATATCCCGGCCGAACTGGGCAAGCATGCTGGCACGCTCGACGAGTTGGTGATCGCCGCCAAGCGTGGCTCGGTCGACATGGTTTACATCACGTTCCCCATGCGTGCCGAAAGGCGAATTCAAGAAGTGCTGAAAGAACTGGGCGACACCACGGCCAGTGTGTACATCGTGCCCGACTTCTTCGTGTTCGAGCTGCTGCACGCTCGCTGGACCAACATCAACGGTCTGCCGGCCGTGAGCGTGTTCGAAAACCCACTGTACGGCGTCGATGGCCTGCTGAAGCGAGTGTTCGACTTCACCGTGGGTGCTGCCATCTTGGCGTGTGCCGCGCTGCCAATGCTGGCCATCGCCCTGGCGGTAAAACTCTCCTCGGCTGGTCCCGTGTTCTTCCGCCAGAAGCGGTACGGCATGAACGGCCAGGAGATCCTGGTGTGGAAGTTCCGTAGCATGACTTGCTGCGAGAACGGAGACAAAGTTGCCCAGGCTACCAAGAATGACCAACGCATCACCCGCGTGGGAGCGATCCTCCGCCGCACCTCGCTGGACGAACTGCCGCAGTTGTTCAACGTGCTGGAAGGCTCGATGTCGCTGGTCGGCCCCCGCCCCCACGCCACCGCCCACAACGAGCAATACCGCTCACTGATCGAGGGCTACATGCTCCGCCACAAAGTGAAGCCGGGCATTACGGGCCTGGCGCAAGTGATGGGCTTCCGCGGCGAGACCGAAACGCTCGACAAGATGCAGGGCCGCGTACGGTACGACCATCAGTACATCCGCGAGTGGTCGCTGTGGATGGACCTGAAGATCCTGCTGCGGACCTTCAGCGTCGTGCTGGGGCAGAAGGGTGCGTATTGATAGGCAAAATACCTCCCAATAACGCCGAACTTCTGTGGAGTCGCCGTTGTCTTTAGCTTCTGCTTGCTGGTGGGTTTAGTCAGCGATAGGATGTTGGTAGGAACTCTGGAGTGGAGCTAGCAGTTGTAGAGCGGTCACTGAGTCGTAGATCACTTGTTATGCCGCCAACTCAGGTTGTTCGTGTCGCCCCAATGGTCCATACACCATGCAGCTGACACCCGCGCAAATGGGAATGTCGCTACTGCTCTACGGTTCGCTTCCCATGATGCCTTATGACTCGCGCGCCGAAGGGATCGCCCGCGGGCGACAACATCTGATTCTCACGACACGCCAGGACTTTGGATACAACCCGCTTGCGTGGCACGACTACCTCGTGGAGACGAATGCTGGTGGATACAAATGGGGCAACGGACATCGCAGCTACGCAAAGGCGATCGAATCGGTCTTGGCAGATCACGACTGGCAACAAGCCGTTGCAGTGGCGGAGTCCGAATCTCTCCTGGAAGAACTGACTGAACGAGATGCGAGGCGACGCCACGAGGCCCAGCAGGCCGACCTCTACTGGTCGGGCAAATCTCGGCGTTGTCCCAAGTGCAACACGGAATTCAAATCGGTTCAAGATCGCGGTCAGTGTACGAAGTGTGCGCATGTCTTCTACGCAAGCCACGTCGGCAGTGCAAAGTGATTCGGTAGACATGGACAAAGTCGATTGGCCGCGCGAGAAGAATTGGAAGCATGTTTACACTAGGTCCAACAAACTGCACCGGGCGAAACAACTCGGCTTCGAATACCCACGCGTGAGTGATTCTAGAATGGTCGACCGCGAATCGATCAAGATTCTGTTCGTTTGCTCGATGAACCAGTGGCGTAGCCCGACAGCGGAGAAGATATACGCTGAGAAACCGCTCGTACTCACCCGGTCCTGTGGTACTAGCAAGAACGCTCGGCAAACGGTCACGGCGGATCACTTGAGGTGGGCTGACCTTGTGCTGGTGATGGAGCAGAAACACAGGCAGCGGCTCTTGGCCGAGTTCCCGGGCGAAATGCGTTTCAAACAACTGCACGTTCTGGAGATCCCCGACAACTACAGATTCATGGACGCAGAACTTATCGATGAAATTACAACGGCGGTTGATCCTATCCTTACGCAGAACGCGTGATGGCGCGTTGCCGAGTTCACTTCCGCCTGACATCCAGTAACGCGGCCACGAATCAGGGCCGATTTCGGCACGATGAATGTCGAATAGCAGGAATTTGCTCCACTCGACATGCTGGTTCTGTTACAATCTGCCCAAGCTTGTAAGCCACAATCTCTGGGAGATGTTCGTATGCACCAGCGTGCTTTTTTTGCGGCCGCGACCTTCTGCTTGCTCTATCCAGCTTTTGCCTGTGCCGAGACCGAGTGGCCGCAATTCCGCGGGCCCGACGGGCAGGGCAACGTCGAGCAGGATGCACCGCTCGAGTGGAGCGAGGACTCCGGCGTGGTCTGGAAGACGGCCATCCCGGGCCGTGGCTGGTCGTCGCCGGTGGTCGAGGGCGATCGCATCTGGATGACATCGGCCATCGAACGCGCCGCGGATCCAGAGGACCTGAAAGAACGCACCAAGGGCAGCCCCACGGCCAACGCCATGGCCTTGGCGGCCGAAGTGTCGCTCCGCGTGGTGTGCGTTGATCGCAAGACGGGCGAGGTGCTGCACGACGAGGAAGTGCTGCACGTCGAAAAGCCCGATCCCATTCACTCGCTCAATAGCTACGCCTCGCCCACGCCGGTGGTCGAAGACGGCCGCCTGTATTGCCACTTCGGCTGCTACGGCACGGTGTGCCTCGACACGTCGGACCTGTCGAAAATTTGGGAGCGAGAGTTTCCCAACGATCACTTCGTCGGTCCGGGCAGTTCGCCGGTGTTGTGCGACGACCTGCTGGTGCTCACTTGCGACGGTGGCTACAAGCAGTACGTCGTGGCGGTGAACAAGGAAACCGGCAAAACCGTGTGGAAGAAAGACCGCCCGCCAATCCGGGCGACGAATCCCGACTTCCGGAAGTCGTACTGCACTCCCTTGGTGATTGAAGAGAATGGCGAGAAGCAGATCGTCATCCCTGGCGCGCAGTGGATCATCGCCTACGCGCCCGAAGACGGCCGCGCGATTTGGACCTTCGATCACGGTGCGGGATTCTCACTGGTCCCGCGCCCGGTGGTCGACGACACGCACATCTACTGCTGCACTGGCTTTATCAAAGCGAACCTGTTGGCCATCCGTCGCGGTGGCAGTGGCGACGTGACCAAGTCGCACATCGAGTGGTACCACGGCAAGCAGGTTCCCACGCAGCCTTCGCCCATTCTGTACGACGGCCGGCTGTTCATCGTCAGCGACAACGGCATCGGCCAGTGCCTCGACGCCGAGACGGGCGAAGTGATCTGGAAGAAACGCCTGGCGGGCAACTACTCCGCGTCGCCGCTGCTGGTAGGCGACCGGGTGTACTTCTTCAGCCGCGAAGGAACCGCCACGGTGGTCGACGCCAATAGCCCCAAGGGCGACGTGGTAGCCACCAGTGAACTCGACGGCGGCTACATGGCCACGCCTGCAGTGGTCGACGGTCAACTGATCGTCCGCACCGAAACGCACCTGTACGCCATCGGCGAGTGAGCTTCGCCAACAGAGCCGTAGCTACACCAACAGCCGTAGCTGGATTCGCAAGAATTCAGACCTGCTCGGCATCGGCGCGCGGCGATTGGTAGGGCTCTGAATTCTTGCGAATCCAGCTACCGAAGCGCGAGTGAGCCTTACTTGAATACCGCGGGATTCGCTTCGGCGAAGTCCGCCGCGGTGAAGCCGTTGTTGAGCTTCACGTCGGTGTAGATGTACATCTCTTCGAGCTCAGGATTGCCCGCTTTGTCCTTGTCCCAACTGTAGGCCTCGAACCGGACGGGAATCTTCAGCTCCTTGTCGATGTAGACGCGAGCAAGGTGGAACTTGAACTCGCGACGGGGCACCGGGTGAATGATCTCGAGCATCACGGCGGGCCGCTTGCCCATCGTGGCGTTGGCGTGCGTCTTCACTTCGCACTCGCCGTACTTCATGTCGCTTTCGGCGATCTCGATCAGCTTGTCAGTCAGGTTCTTGACGCCAGCCATGGTGATCGGGTGACGATTGCCGTCCATCGCCATGCTGCCCTCGGGGTCGAGCGTCATGACACCCACGCGTGACCGCCAGCCATGGCCGCGAGCACGCATCTTGCCGCCGTTCTGGCCTTCGATGTACAGCACCTCTTGGCCTTGATTGGGCTTCTTGAAAATCAGGTGAACGCTGAGCGGTTCGTTCCGCACCCGCATCGCCATGCAGTTGTAATCTTGCAGTTCGCCATCGATCCGCTCGCGCTTCCAGAACGTGCAGCTATAGTCGCTCACGTTGGCGGCGATGTGCGCCTGCACGCGTTCCGCCAGCCGCTTGCACGGCGCCAGCGGGTGTTCGTTCTCATGCTGAGTGAGATCGAAGAAGTCGACCTCTTTGACCGCACGCGCCGAAACTGGCTTGGCGGGGGTCTCATGCGCCACGCGGTAAACCGGCGCCTCGAGGTTATTGCCACGCTCCTGCTGAGCATTGGCTGCGGATGCAACGGTAAGCATGGCCACGCAGGTGGCCAGTCGGCAGGTGGTGGTCGAAACCTTCATAATCGAAACTCCCTTCGCTGTGGGTCGGCCAGTCGGCCCTGGGCGAGGCAACACGTCCAGGGGGCCCTCTATCGCAGCCTTGCTGGATCGTGTCGATACCAATTATTCTCAAGCGTGGCGGTGATGCAAAGCAAACGTTGCGCCAACACGGCCAGCGCACCTTTGATTGCGGGATGCAACGACCGCTCAACTTATTAGCTGGTAACTACTTGTAGCCGTTCAAGCCAGGCCCAGTAGGATGACCGCGATGCAATGGCTTTGGAAGATTTGCCAAAGCTTGTAACGCTTGCATCCTCCCTGGAAAGCCTAGCTCACGTCCGTCCATGGTAGTTCCTGCTTGCCTGAACCGAAAGGGAGACGCAAAACGTGAGTTCTTCGCAACCCCCCAACATTACCACCGTGTTGTCTCTGCCGTTCGGCGAGAATACCTATATTCTCGGCATTTCAGGCCGCTCGGATTGCGTCGTAGTCGATCCTGGGTTCGAACCCGACAAGATTTTTTCCGAGTTGGACAGTCAGCAGCTCACTCCCGCGGCGATTCTCAACACCCACGGGCACAGCGACCACATTGCGGGCAACGAGGCCATGAAGTCCCGTTGGCCCGACTGTCCGCTGGTGATCGGCCATGGCGACGCGGGTAAGCTCACCGATCCGATGGGCAACCTGTCGGCCATGTTCGGCCAGCAACTCATCAGTCCCACGGCCGACGCGACGCTAGCAGAGGGCGACGTGTACGAAGCCGCTGGCATGCAGTTCCGCGTGCTCGAAACGCCCGGCCACTCGTCGGGCCACATCGTGTTTGTGTTGGAAGACCAGGAACCGAACATCCTGATCGGCGGCGACATGCTGTTCCGCCAGGGCATTGGTCGCACCGACTTTCCCGATGGCGACATGAACGCGATGGTCCGTTCGATTCGCGAGAAGCTCTACACGCTGCCCGACTCCACAGTGGTCTATCCCGGGCATGGCCCAGAGACGACCATCGGCTTCGAGAAGAAGAACAACCCCTTTGTGCCAGGCGAGTGAACCGACCTACATGCCAGGCGCCAAGGTCGCGCGTTCGATGTGACTGTCCGAGCCATCGTCGTCCGGCGGCTCGTCCACCACTTCGGGCTGTGTTTGCTTGGCTTTGGCCGACGCTTTGTGTACGGGCAGTTCCATCAAGAACTTGCTTCCCTTGCCGGGCTCGCTCTCGACGCGGATCGTGCCGCCGTGCTCCTGCATGATCTTCTGACTCACCGGCAGGCCGAGCCCGGTGCCGCGGCTTCCTTTGCCGCTGACGAACACGGTGAAGATGTTCTCAATCTCCTTGGCCTCGATGCCCACGCCGGTGTCTTCGATTTCGACAGTGGCCAACTTGCCTTTGTCGCCCAAGTGCGTGGTCACGTGCACTTCGCGGCGATCGCAGTCCTCGCAGGCGTCGATGGCGTTTGTGACCACGTTCAGCACCGCGCGGTGGATGGCTTCGGGGTCGAACATCGAGGTCGGGAAGTTCTTCGCCGGATCGAACGTCACCTTCACGCCCAGCTCTTCGGCGCGGGCTTGCATCAGCTCGACCACGTCGGCGACCACCTCGTTCAGCTCCGAAGGCACCGGTTCCGGTTCGCGCTCCTTGCTGAACGTCAGCATGTCCATTACCAAGCCGGAGATGCGTTGCTGATTGCGCTCGACAATCTTCCAACCCTTCTGCATGGTGTCCATCGCGCGGGCCATGTTTTCCGGGTCTTGCTCGCCGGCCTCTAAAGCCTTGGCCTGATCCTGCATGGCCAACTCGATCAAGTAGCTACCGCCACGCACGCCCTGCAAGATGTTCTTGATGTGGTGCGACAGCGAGGCGATCGTCTGCCCCACCGCGGCCAGGCGTTCCGCCTGCACCATCGCTTTGTAGTAGCCGGTGTCTTCCACGGCCAAAGCCGCCTGGTGGGCGATGGCCACCATCAGCTTCAAGTGCTCCTGCGTGAACTTCGTGGTAGTCCGCTCCTGCAGCATCCGTTGCGGAGTAAGCGACGTGTCGATGTAGATCACGCCGACCACGTCGTAGCGTCCTTGCATCGGCACGCAAATCGCTTCCCGCACGCCCAGCTTCACGATGCTTTGAGCGGGGTCCCAACGCTGATCGTCGCGAGCGTTGCTGGTCAGCACGCCTTCGTTGCGTTCGACCACGTAGTCGAGGATCGTCTTGCTGATGGTGATTTTGTCTTCGGTCTGCACGCCACGCCGATGGCGACGCACGCGCGGCGCGAGGTGCGCGCTGTGTTCGTCCTTGAGCATGATGCAGCCACGGTCGGCGTCGACCCACTCGAAGATCATCTCCATGATCCGCGCCAAGAGCTCGTCGATGTCCAGCGTGTGACTCACCGCCAGCGCCGTGCGATACATGATCTGCAGGTTGCTTCGCGCCCTGGCGAGCCATGGACTGGCTTTGTCGTCGCTCGGGGCGGAGAGCAAGTCGCTCGAGTCGCTCTGAGTCACTGCATGCAGGATGCGCGACTCGTCTTCCTTCGCTCCCGCGGCGACGATGTTGATCTCTTCCGACAGGTCGGGCTGCTCCTGCGGAGTGCCGGTGTACAGCACCATGGTGCGGCCCAACTGGATCTGGTCGCCGCTCGCCAGCACGTGATCCTGCACCCGCCGGCCGTTGATAAAGCTGCCGTTCGAGCTGTTGCGGTCGCGGAACCGGTAGGTGTCGCCTTCTTTTTCCAGCACCGCATGCATGCGGGACACTTCGGTGTCGTGCAGCTGGATGGCGTTGTCGCCTACCCGGCCGATCGATACGACGGGTCCCTCGAGGTCGAAACGCGATCCTTGATCGCGGCCTTGGATAACAAACAGACTCGGCACGATAACCGTGGGGTGACGAGAATTGTGGGCGTAACTCCTGCAAGCACCGCCCGACTCGTCCGCACCCTTACGCAGCCGCGGCCCGGCGTTGCTGTAAAACGCTCTCAATTCTACGGATCAGCTGCCCGTAGTGGTAGGGTTTTGCTAGCAGCTCAGAGGGGTCAAAAGCAATTTCTGCCCCTGTGATTTTGCCGAGAAGAACGATTGGGGTATTGGTGCGGCGCGCCGCGGCGGTCAATTCTCGCAGGGCCTGCCGCTCGCAAGTCGAATCGCTGTCGGCATCCAGCACAATCAACTGCGGACGAAGCTGCTCGGCCAGCGAAACCGCTTCGGCCGCCCGCGAGGCTTCAATGGATGAAGTACCATTCCGCGCCAGAAGTGCACTGAGCACTTCACGCGATTCAGCGGACTGGTCGACAATCAACACTCGGTCGGAATGCATAGCGAAATACCGAAAATACCGTCTGCCGGGCGAGGGTCGCACCAGGCGATCGACGTGAAACTCTGAAGTTGTTCGGGTTTGGCAAGCGGTTTGCCGGGCGGGGCACGAAGCATAGTAACCCCCCGCAAGTCTGTCAAAAGCGAATTTCAAGCAGTTCACAGCGATTTTCGATTTCTCCTCCTGCTAGCTGATGGGGACGACGGACCCTAGCCGGAGAGCTACGCCCCGCCGGAACCAAGTTTCATTACCCAGGAGAGTTCTGGACCACGAGTTTTGGGCCAACCTTCCGGGGATCTTCATTCGTTGGCCCAAAACCCCAAGCGTTTTGGTCCGGTGTAACTTCAAAAACCCCTTGTTTTCTAGAGTTGTTTCGCTTCCCGGTGGCCCATAACCCACCACGTTGTTCCCCGCATGTCTCACAGTTGGCCCAAAACCCCGATAGTGGCCGATCGCTCCGCGATCGAGCGAGCGTCACGACGATGCTTCTTTCCGACGAGGCGTAGCTCGTCGGCTATTGGCTCACTCACTTCCTCACTTCCTCACTTCCTCACCTACTCACCTACCTATACACAAAGCCACGCACACCCATTAGATCAATCCAGTGTCCAATAACAACCAGCTTGCCTAGCCTCCCTCAAGATTCTTGCGTGGCCGACGAATCGGAGCATTAGAGCGCACTGCAGATAGGACCGAAAGAAATGGACCAACACCAAATCAATGAGCGGGAGTGGGGCGACGCGGCCAATTGGCGGTTCGGGGTGTATCGTGCGCCGTTGGATAGCCGAGTGTGGGTGCCCAAGCCGCGCAAGTGGATGGGGTGGACGCTAAACTTCGCCCACCTGGCCGCCTACCTATGGCTCGGGCTGCTGTTACTCCCAGCGCTTCTGGTGGTGGGGATCAGCATGTTTGTGGTGCGGTGATGATAGGTTTTCGTAGCGTCGCCATCGACGAGTCTGCATGGCGTTCAGACCGCTTACTCAAACACCGCCACTTCCGCCGCGATGCCTGGCCCGAAGCCGATGGCGACGCAGGGGCCGGGTGCCTGGCTGGCGCGCATCCGCTCAAGGATGAATAGAATCGTAGGGCTCGACATGTTGCCGTGCGTTTCCAGTACCTCGCGCGAGGTGCTCGTTGCCGACGAACTAAGTCCCAGTGCGTTTTCGACGGCCGTCACGATTCTCGGCCCGCCCGGGTGAACGGCCCAGCTACCTACCTGGTCGAGCGAGTGGCCTTGCCGTTGCAGCCAGGTGGTGAGCCAGCCAGAGAGTTCGTTCTCGATCACGCCGGGCAGTTCGGACGACAGGGTCATCTCAAATCCGTTGTCCCGCACTCGCCACGACATCAGGTTTTGCGAGTCGGCAAAGATCCGCGAGCCGGTGGCCGTCAGTCGCCACGCGCAGGAGTCCGCGTTGTCAGCATCCGCTGGGCCGGGCACGCCGACCACAGCAGCGGAGCCGTCGCCGAAGATGGCGTTGCTGACAAACTGTTCCGGCTTCCAGCCGTAGGCGTAGTGCAGGCTGCATAGTTCGGTGGCGACGAGCAACACGGTGGCATTCTTATTGCCAGCGACGAGTCCCTGAGCGACGCGCAGGCCATTGATCGCTGCGTGGCATCCCATGAAGCCCACATGCACTCGTTGCACTTCCAGCGGCAGCCCAAGCGATTCGATAAGCTGGATGTCCACGCCGGGCGCCTCGAATCCTGTGCACGACACGGTGACCAGATGCGTAACGCGGCCCGGATCGATGTCCGCGTCTTCGAGTGCACCCCTGCCAGCTTGGATGGCCAGCGGCGCCGCATGCTGCTCGTACAAGTCCATCCGCTCGGCCAGCGTCGGGCCACTTGGTTGATCTTCCCAGTCATAGGCTCGCGAGTGCGGTACGCAGGTGTTCCGCTGGGTGACGCCGGTGCGACGAATCAGGTGATCGGCAATCTTGGCTTGCTTGGGCGTCTCGCAACAGAGCCGCTGCAGCATCTCTACGGCGTTGTCCTGGCTGAGAACGTGGTCGGGGCTAGCAGTGCTAAGGCCGACGATTTGCATAGACATAGGTGGGACTCCCGGCCGCTGATGTGCCCGATCGATCGGGAAAGCGGATAAATGTACATGGAAGTCTGATTATAGGCCTCGCAGCGCGTACCGGGTACCAAGAAAGTTATGAACTACTGGCAACGCTTGAAGCGTGGCGCGGATCTACGGTGCTTTCCGAGATTGGCTAGCCGACATCTTCGAAGCCACCATGGCGCTCACCAGGCCGGCGATCACCACTGCCATGTAAACTTGCCCCGTTACGGCTTCGAGCCACGAGAGTGTTCGTGCTACGTTCGAAGTGGGGGTCAAGTCGCCGTAGCCCACGGTGCTTAGTGTTACGTAGCTATAGTACATAAACGTGCTTCGAATCTCGTGGTCGTCGACCATTTGCTCGCGGACGACGTCGCTTAGCTCAAAGGAATTCGCGTCTACAGTGAAGACCACCACGTAGGCCATGCCCCACGCGACCCCGATTAACAAGTACCCACAGATGGCGCCAAAGATGGTGTCCAAGGACTGCTCTCCGCTCATAATCGCGGCGACAATCATGCCGACCGCAATGAGGAAGAAAATGGCGGCCACCGCATGCCCGAGCGACAGACTAA
The DNA here is from genome assembly GCF_965227375.1 of Aeoliella sp. NCBI lineage: Bacteria > Pseudomonadati > Planctomycetota > Planctomycetia > Pirellulales > Lacipirellulaceae > Aeoliella > Aeoliella sp. The sequence goes on along the minus strand of NZ_CBDDFX010000002.1, from coordinate 3,124,710 downwards.
CAATTTGGTGGGCGTCCGGCATCAGGTAACCACCCAACGTCAACGCGGTGACCGGCAGGCACAACGCGACGGCGATAGTGCGCCACGCTTTGTGCCGCACCAATCCGAGGGCCAGCACTGCCATGACGACTACCAACAGGATGTCGAACAGTGGCTGGATGATCACAATGGAAGCAGAGAGGGGCTCGACGACCAACAGCACCAACAATGCTGCAAGCAACAGCAGGAACCGCCAACGACCGGGAGCAAGGAATTGGGATTGCATGATCGGCACTAACCGTGGGTGTCGTCGCAAACAATCTTTAAGCACCAGCGACTTCTACTAGACGGACACTCCAAACGACCCACCTACTCCGGAATCTCGCCCGCATCGTCCACGACAACCGCCACCAGATCGGCCAAGCCGCGCAGGCTTGCGCGTTGCACCTCGGCGGCCGAGATGGTGCCGCCGTGGCCGTCGGGCAGGTCTCGCGTGGCGGTGGTGTTTTCTACCACGCTCACCGCGTAGCCACGATCGAACCCGCCGCGGGCGGTCGAGCTGACGCACATGTGGCTCATGAACCCTGCCAGGATCAGGTTCTTGCAACCGACGGCCTGTAGCTGCTCGTCGAGATCGGTCGCCGAAAACGAATCGGGAAAGTGCTTCACGATCACCGCCTCGGACTCCTGCGGCGCGACCACGTCGGCGATCTGGCCATTCGAGGCCGTAAGATCGTAAGGCGAGCCCACGCCCGCGTCGTGCTGGATGTGGAAGACCGGAATCTTGGCCTCCCGCGCCCGCTCTAGCAGTGCCTTGGCGTTCTCGAGCGCCGAATCGACTCCCACCAGTTGCATGATCCCTTCGCGGTACGTGTTCTGGCAGTCGATCATGATCAAGGCCGACTCGCTCAACTTGGCAGGAGTATCGCTGAGGCCGGCGATTTCGCGGATGGTGGGCATGGTGGTTACCTTCGTTGGACGCGGTGAGTTGCACGTTCGACGTAGTGTAACAGACTGCCTGCTGTGAGCCACCCGGCGGCCCTTGGCCCGCTCGCACGGGCCAAGGGCGTCGCCGTCGCTTGGGCGATCACTCGACAACCAGGTCGCTGGTCAACTCCACCGGGTTGGCCATGTTGTAGTAGTTGGGGCTGGTTCGCTGCACGACCTCGTGCAGTTTTTCGAACTGCTCCTGTGTGCCGTCGCCGGCCACTCGCACTGTGTAGTGCAGTCGCTCGTACCCGCGAGCGACGCTCGCGTCGATGTCCAGGAATCCTCGCAGGTCGATGTCGCCGGTGATCTGTAGTTCGAGTTTGCTGAGCTCGATCCCCATCACAGCGGCCACCGTGGCGTAGCCGACCATCATGCAGGCGTTGGTGGCGGCCAGCAGGTACTCCTGCGGATTGGCGTACTGGTTGGTGCCGCACAACTCGCATGGCTCGTCGATCTCGATCTGAAATCTCCGATCCACCCGCTGGCCACCGATATCGACTCCGTCGACGAAGTGGTCGGTGCGGGTACCGCCTTGCCAGCGGCTGGTCACCGTCCAACGAGTTTGCCCGGCCTGAGGTTGCGCCTCGATGTCGGCAATCGTTTGCTTCAGCGCAGCGACATCGATGCCATTGACTTGTGCGGTTGCGGTTTGCGTAGTCATCACTCAACTCCTTGTTCGAAGGTAACGCCGCTTGAGCGGCTTGCGGTAACAGTCGCAAGCAAGTATCGTCCGGATAGCGTCGATTCACAGTGAACTCGAAGTAACCCCGGGGTGAACCTTCGGTGCACCCCCAGCCCAGCCGGTGCCTTGGCGACATGGTTTTCAACAGCAAGCACAAACCGGTGGTGGAACTGTTCGGGCTTCCCGAGCCGCCAACAGCGGGCCGCGGACGGCTGGTGCATGCCGCCATCGAGCTGTTCTACAGCCATGGGTTTCAGGCTGTGGGCGTCGATCAAATCTTCACCGCCGCGGGCGTGACCAAGACCACGTTCTACAAGCATTTCGAGAGCAAGGACGACCTGGTTGTCGCCGCGATTCAGCAGCGAGACGAGTGGGAGATGCAGGCCTGGACCAGCGCGGTGCGGGCGGCGGCTGGCGATGATCCAAAGGAGCAACTCGTCGCGTTCTTCGACGTGCTCGATGTGTGGTTCAACGCGCCCGAGTTTCGTGGTTGTCAGTTCATCAACGCGGCCGCTGAGTTTCCCAACCCCAACGATCCGGTGCACGCGGTGGCGGCAGAACACAAGCGAAAGAACCGCGATTTCTTTCGCGACCTTGCCGCGGCGGCTGGCGCCGAAGATCCAGAGAGTTTTGCAGACAGGTACACCGCCCTGGTCGAGGGGACGCTCGTGCTGCGGCAAGTGCACGGTCGCGACGACGCCGCGACGGTGATCAAGCCTGCGGTCGAGTCGCTGGTGAGTGAGGCCTTGCCGTGAAGCGATCCGCACCCGTCGACCTTTAAGATTCATGTACTCCCTTTCCTTTGGCTTCGGCGTCGACCAGATCGTGCGCGGACAGGTGAAGTTGCCAGCAGGGCGGTTCGGTCTGTTGACCAACGACGCTGTCACCACGGCCGCCGATTCGCACACGTCGAGCCGCGAGGCGTTGCTGCAATCCGGGGTACGCTTGACGCGGCTCTTTTCGCCCGAGCATGGCATCGCCGCCGCTGCAGCGGACGGCGCAAGCGTGCCCGACGGCGTTGACCCGATGACGAACCTGGAGGTCGTGAGCCTCTACGGCGAGCGGATGCGGCCCGAACGGGCGATGCTGGACGATCTCGACGGGGTGCTGATCGACCTGCCCGACGTCGGCGCTCGGTTCTATACGTTCATCTGGAGCATGTCGCACATGCTCGAAGCATGCGGCGATGCGGGCACACCGGTGTGGGTGTTGGATCGACCCAACCCGATCGGCGGCGACCTGGCCATGTCCGAAGGACCGCTACTCGACGTGGAATCCTGCGCCAGCTACCTGGGCCGCTACGCGATGCCCATTCGGCATTCGCTCACCCTCGGTGAGTTGGCGCGACTGTGGAACTTCGAACAGCAATTGAACGTCGACCTGCACGTCGTGCCGGCTGCCGGGTGGAACCGCGCTGATCATCAACCAGCGACCGGCGCACCGTTTGTGTCGACTTCGCCATCGATGCGGTGCTATTCCAGCGCACTATTCTATCCCGGAGTGTGCTTATTCGAGGCGACGAACATAAGCGTGGGTCGCGGCACGGAGCATCCTTTCCAGCAATTCGGCGCGCCGTGGATCGACGCGGCGGAGCTTTGCAACGAGTTTGCATCGCTAGGGCTAGCGGGCGTCGAGTGCGAGCCCGTTCAATTCACACCCACGATGCCGCCCCATGAGCAGCAGGACTGCCACGGGATTCGCTTTAATCCCGTCGACCCCGATCGCGTGCGGCCGGTGGCGCTGGGGCTGATGCTTCTGGCGTGTGCGATCAAACACTCGCATGGCGAGTTCCGGTGGGCGCGTTATCCAACCGCGGCCAACCCAGCCGGCGACCGCCACTTCGAGTTGCTGGTCGGCCGCACCGATGTGGCGGAGTTGCTGGAAGGTGGTCCACAGAACATTGCGAGCGCGGTTCAATCACTAACCGCCGCGCCCGATTGGCGGCAGCGCGCGCTTCCGCATCTTGTGTACCCTGAAACCGCTTGAGAGGCCGTCAGTTATCGAAGTAACGCTTCTGGATCCGCGATTCCATCTGGGTGACGTACTCTTCAAGCGTCTTGGCGTCGACCTTGGTATCGCTCTCCGGATCGGCCGCGCCCATCAGCGCGTACACCACCGTGGGCCGCTCGCCCTCCCACCAGCCGGCGCGAACGTAGGTTACCGGATCGGTGCCGAGTGAGCCCCCTTTAAAGTAGTGGCTCGTGCCCGACTTATCTTTGCTCAGCAGTAGAACGTTTCGCAGTCGCTCGATCGTTTTCGGCTCGAGGCCTTCGACCTCTCGCCGAGCGAGCGCCGCATGCACGGCCGCCAGCGACTGGGCGGTCGCTGTGTTGTCGCCGGTGGCATTGCGATCGGCCAACATGTAACGGTTCACCGTGTGCCCGGCAAATTGCTCGTTTCGCTTGCGAATCCGCGCGGTTGCCTTTTCGGGACCGCCCAGCAGCGCGATCACGACATTCGCCGCCCCGTTGTAGACTTTGTTGGGCCCATCGCCGACGCGGATCATCTGCTTGCCGAGCGCTGCGACGCTGATATCGGTGAGCGCCTTGCGAGACTGTCGCCGCTCCTGCCGGTCGTAATGCACAAATGCTGGATGCTCCGCGTTGGAGAAGATGCTCACCACGCTCTCGGGCGGTGCGTCGAGCGACTTTTCGTGCATGGCAAACAACTCGATCAACAGCGCGGCTTTGATCGAACTGGCGGTCGGCATCTTCGCGTCGGCATCGCGCTTCAGCAGCGCAGTTCCGTCCGGTCGCCCCACCCACACGCCGAGCCGTACACCAGGGGGAATGTCGTCGATGAGCTCGTCGCTGCTCGGTTTGTCGGCTACTGCCGGGCGCATCGACAGTAGTGCCAATGCGAGCAGGCAGAGCGAGAAGCGTGGAAGGGGCGTGCCGGTTACGCTCATGCCGCATTCACTGCTGCTACCCAGGCGTGGGCCATCATCGCGGCGCCGGCGGCCGAGGGGTGTACCCCGTCGCCGGCCCAGTGGGCGGGAGGAGCCAGTTTCACCGCTTCGTCGAACATCGTCTGGTACGGCACCCACACGTCGCCGTGCTCGTCGGCGATTTCCTTCGCGGCCGCGCGGAAGCCGTCGAACGACGGGAACCACTTATCGGTGACCGCACCGGTCTTCAGAACAAACGGCTCGCAGATCACGATCTTCACCTCGGGCAGTGCCTGTTTGGTGCGCTTCAATAGAGCGTGGTAGTCGTCGCGGTAGGTATCGACGGTGCCGTCGTATTGGCCGTTCAGGTGATGCCAGATGTCGTTTACGCCGATCAGGATGCTCAGCACGTCGGGCTTCAGGTCGAGACAGTCGGCCTGCCAACGCTCGGCCAGTTGGTGCACCTTGTTGCCGCTGATGCCGCGGTTGTGAATCTTGAGTTCCGCTTCGGGCTCGGCGGCCAGCAGGTGCGCAGCTGCCAGGAAGGCGTAGCCGCCCCCGAGCGCGTCCTGGTTGTTGGCCGGCAGATCGCCGTTCTTATTACGCCCGGCGTCGGTGATGCTGTCGCCTTGGAAGAGAATCGTACCGCCGGGCTGGATCAGCGAGGCACTTTCGGAGCGAGGCTTTTCCTCCGCACCGACAACACCGCTGGCCGCAAGTCCAGCCGCAACCGCACCGCCTTGGAAGAAAGTCCGACGATCAAGGGGTAGGCTCATGGGGAGGGCTCCGAAAAGGGAATAGGTGTTTCAGGGTCTCCATCTTAACACATGGCGAATGACGTAATACCCAAATCCCTAAACACCCAAATACCCAATGACGAAGCACCCAAAGTTGAAGCTTCCCGTTCCTTGGGTAATTGGGTACTTGGGTGTTTCGTCATTCCTCCGAATGGCCATAAATCGCCGAGAAAACGCAACATCCACGGTCTGCTAGAAAAGTCGAAAAAGCCGCATGAAGTGGTCTTGCCCCGATTGGAGGTTCTCGGCACAATACCGCCCGCTTGACTTTCCGGCCGAGCGAGCACGTGGCTCGGCTGGCAATACTTCGCCTTGGTCAAGGAAGACCCGTTTTTTCAGCAAGGAGTGCTGACGTGAAGACTTTCGCATTGGCCGTCGCGGCCGCTCTGTTGATTGGTGTTGCTAGCCCGCAAGCCCAAGCCCAACACCCCGAGGCCGCCAACGCCTCGACATTCGGAATTGCCGTTGTGGACATCAGCTTCGTGTTCAAGAACCACGATCAGTTCAAGGCTCGGATGGAGCAAATGAAGAACGAGATGAAGGGCATCGAGGATGGCCTGAAGGCGAAGCGAGACGGAATCGCCCGGATGGAAGAGGCTCGCAACAACCTCAAGCCTGGTACCCCCGACTACAAGCTGAAGGACGACGAACTGGCACAGGCCAAGGCAGGATTCAATCTGGAGATGAATCGTCTGCAAAAGGACCTGATGGAGAAGGAAAGCAAGATCTACTACAGCACCTATCGCCAGATCAGCGACACGATCGCCAACTACGCGAAGCAGCGTAGGATCGGCTTGGTGCTGCGATTCAGTGGCGACTTGCCGGATCCCAGCAATCCGAAGGACATCCTGAAGGACATCAATCGTCCCGTGGTGTTCGAAAACAATGTCGACATCACTCGCGACATCGTGACTTTGGTGAACAGTGGTCAGATTCCTCGCTCGAACGCCACTGCGAATCCCAACTTGCCGGGTCGACCTGGCGGAGCTTTGCCTCCTAAGTAAGCAACGTGCTAATGCCCTGACCAACCCGGCCGCCCATTTCTCCCCCCCATGGGCGGCTGGGTACGGGGCTTGCCTGCTGCACTAAGTTGCTTGACTGATAGCTTGTCCGCCTCGGACATTGACCCCGCTTGGGAGCCCACCTCCGATGATCCCCTTGCGCCATCAGCGCACTGTTGCCCGTGCCGCCGCCGTGGAAGGCTTCGGCTACTGGAGCGGCGAAGACTGCCGGGTAGAGTTCCGGCCCGCCCCCGCTGGCAGCGGAGTGACCTTTATTCTGGATACACCCGACGATCGACCACCGGTACGCATGCCAGTGGGCCTCGACTGTCGCGAAGACCGCCCCCGCCGCACCGTGCTCAAGACCGGCGAACGCCGCGTCGAGATGATCGAGCACGTGATGGCCGCTTTGGCTGGTCTGGAAATCGACAACTGCGACGTTTGGGTCACCGCCGAGGAAATTCCCGGTTGCGATGGCTCGGCTGCAGCGTTTGTCGAAGCCTTGGACATGGCCGGCGTGGTCGTGCAATCCACACCCACTCGCCCGCTGGTCGTTACGCAGACCGTGCGAGTCGGCAACGAACATAAATGGGTGGAAGCTCAGCCCACCAATCGCAACGGGCTGTCAATCGAATTCCACCTCGACTATGGACCGGGCAACGCGATCGGGCGGCAGTCGTTCGCCGCGGAGATCTCGCCCGAGCAGTTCCGATTCGAACTGGCCCCGGCCCGGACCTTCGTGCTTCGCGAAGAAGCCGACGCCTTGGTGGCCATGGGCAAAGGTACCCGCGTCACCCCGCAGGACCTGTTGATCTTCGACGCCGATGGGCCCGTGGAGAATCCACTTCGCTTCGCCGACGAATGCGTCCGCCACAAGGTGCTCGACGCAGTGGGCGACTTCGCCCTGGCCGGCCGACCGATTGTGGGGCACTTCGTCTGCTACCGCAGCGGCCACCAACTTAACGCGTCGCTTGTCGAAGCCTTGCTGCAGCAAGAGCAGCAATCGCAAAGAAAAACCGCCTAACAACCAACGCCTAACCCTTATCCCCCCGCAGTATCATGGCCACAACCATTGCCAACACCGCCTGGATCGATCCGCGAGCCGAAATCGGCGAAGAGGTTGAAGTGGGGCCGTTCACCACCATTGGGCCGCACGTGAAGATCGGTGCGGGCACGAAGATCATGAACAGCGTGACGCTGATGGGACACGTGACCATCGGCCGCGACAACACGATCTATCCCCATGCCGTGTTGGGTGGCGAGCCGCAGGACATCAGCTACGCCGGCACCGATACCCAGGTGATCGTGGGCGACGGCAACGTCATTCGTGAAGGCGTGACAATCAACCGCGCCAGCGAGAAAGAAGACGGCATCACTCGCATTGGCGACAACAACTTCCTGATGGCCAACACCCATGTGGCGCACGACTGCAAGCTCGGCAGCCACATCATCATTGCCAACGGTTCGATGCTCGGCGGCCACGTTCACGTGGACGATCACGCATCGATCTCTGGCGGTGTGGCCGTTCATCACTACACCACGATCGGCAGCTTCAGCTTCATTGGCGGCCTGAGCCGCGTGCTGCACGACGTTCCCCCTTACATGCTGTGCGAAGGTTCGCCCGCGCGACCTCGTTGCATCAACATCGTGGCGCTGAAGCGTAACAACTTCGAGCCTCACGTGATCGACGCCTTGGCCGAGACGCACCGCCTGATGTACCGCTCGAAGATCGGCCTCGACGCCGCTCGCGAAGTGCTCCGCGGTAACGACCGATTGTTGCCCCAGGTGAACCACCTGCTGTCGTTCATCGAAGGCCAGCAGGAAGGACGCCACGGCCGCGGCCGCGAAGCCCGCCGCGCAGCATAGGGAGAAACACCCAATGTCCAATTGACGATGACCAACGTCGACTCGCTTGGTCATTGGTCATTCGAAATTGGTCATTCACCTCCGTTTCGTTTCGTCCACCAAGAAGATTGCTCTACCTATCATGCTTCCGCTACGCACGGCCGTTATCGGCACAGGTCACTTGGGTCGCATCCACGCACGTCTAGCCGCCGAGGCGCCGCACATCGATCTGGTGGCGATCGTCGACGTCAACCAAGAGGCCCGCGAGCGGGTGGCCGAAGAAACCGGCTGCCGCGCGGTAGCCGACTACCGCGAGGTGCTCTGCGAGATCGAAGCTGCCATCGTCGCCACACCCACCGTGTACCATCACCAGGTGGTGAAGGACCTGCTGAGCGCTGGCGTGCATGTGCTAGTCGAAAAGCCGATCACCACCACCGTGGAAGAAGCCGATGAACTGGTCGACCTGGCCAAGCAGAAAGGCCTGAAGCTACAGGTTGGGCACGTCGAGCGATTCAATCCGGGATTGGAGTGCGTAGCTGCCGACCTGACCGACATTCGCTACATCCAGGGCATTCGCGCCAGCGGCTTCACGTTCCGCTCCACCGACATCGGCGTGGTGATGGACCTGATGATTCACGACATCGACGTGGTGCTGTCGCTGGTCAAGAGCCGCGTGGTGCACGTCGACGCGTTTGGCGTCGCCGTGATGGGCGACAACGAAGACATCGCCCAGGCGCAGCTTCGCTTCGCCAGCGGCGCCGTGGCCCAACTCACCGCGTCGCGTGTGAACTATCAGGGCGCGCGGAGCATGCAGGTGTTCAGCGCCACAGGCTTTACAGACATCGACTTCGCCGGCCGCGGCGCCACGACCGTGCGACCGACGGAGGATTTGCTCACCCGGCAGTTCGACCTCGCGTCGCTCACCACCGAGCAAGTGGACCACTACCGCGAACACTTGTTCGAGGAACTGTTGGTCAAAGAGCAGCACGAGCCGCCGCAAACTAATGCGATTGCCGAGGAACACCGCGACTTCGCCGAAGCGATTCGCACCGGCCGCGAGGTCCGCGTGACCGGCTCCGCAGGGCGCAACGCTCTGGCGGTGGCCGAGCAGGTGCTCGAGTCTATCGACAAGCACCAATGGGACGGTTCGCCACTGGGCCGCCGTGGTGCACAGCTCACCCCCACCGTGCCGCTCCGCAAAGCTGGCTAGCGAAATCTCCGAAACGAAGGGTGCCTGGGGACGAGCTCTGCGAGCCCACAGCAATTGCGCTAGTTCGAGTATCGGCGTCGGATCAGCAATCCCAAAGCGCCAGCGAGCAGCAATCCCACGCTGGTTGGCTCCGGGATGGCGACCGCCAAAGCGGACATCGATGAGATGGCACTGGCCATCGTTGCATCGAAATCGTCCATACTGGGCATGGTCTCGCCGAATTGCGACTTCCAGTCAGCCATCGTCACGCCCTCGGCGTCGCCGAGCGTCAGCGCGTCTAGGTCGCTGCCCTGGTGATTGCGCATCATGACGTAGTCGGCGATGTTCACACGCCCATCGTCATTCAGGTCGGCCCACGGGCGGGTGCGGGCCAGGGCGCGGATGTTGTATTCTTCGTACGGACCAAAGTCGGTGGTCGTATAACTGGTGCCCTTCAGGTACATCCAGTTGCCTTGCTGCAACGCATACAGGTCGACCGCCAGATTGTCCTCGGCAAACCCGGTGAAGTGATACAGATCGCCGTACGGACGCAGCGTAGGCACCAGGGTGCCGCGCAAGCCATCGAGGTTGAACTTCGAGTCGACGTCCAGCGCCAGAGTGATGGCAGGGCCGCCGGAGACGATCGTGCCCCAGATTTCCGGGTTGTAGAAAGAAGCCCGGGGAGGGGGAGCGGGGTAAATAGTCAGTTGAGTCGCCATAAAACCATAGCTGCCGCGGGCACGCCATAGGATGTCGCGTTCCAGGTCGTCGCCGCTCTGTTGAACGTAGCTGTGACGCGGCAACAAATGGTAGCGTGGAAGTAGATCAAGGACATCGGGCGCTTCTTCAGCAACTGCCGAAGATGAAAGGCCAATTAGGACGAGGGCCACAAGGAGATTGCGTGCCATGGTAATAAACCCTTAGTGTCGAGCAATTGCCCCTGCTCGCTCCCGGCAGGTTACCGCGCAAGGGGTGACATGGCAAGCTTTTCCCCCTAGCGGGGGAAGCAGGACGAGTATGCTGCTCGCCGACTCCAATTTCGCTTCAAATCGCAAGCGGCAAGCCTACGCAAGATCGCGATCCTCGAACAGCAACAGCGCCAGTAGCATGGCCGCGGTGCAGTACAGCAAACAGTAGAGCCCTGCCATCAGCAGGTACGTATACGGCACCGGCATACCGGCGGAGATGGCCGGTTGGATGTTGAAGTGGTTCAGCACCGGTAGCACCACACTCAGCAGCTTGCCGGTGAACGCAATGAACGGGATGTCGCCTGCGCTACTGCGGACGATTTGCGGCAACAGATTGCCGATCACGTAGATCGATCCCACGATAATCAGGTTCGGCAGCATGGAGAGCCGGGTGCTTATGGCCACCGAAACAGCAGCCAATACCGCCGCCTGCATGTAGGCCAGCACCAGGCCGGGAATGGCCGACACCATGGTGGAGTAGCACAACTGCCAGTCGGGCGTCGGTTGGCTCGACTCGCGGGCGTCGTACACCACCTTGTAGCTGATTGTGATCAGCAGGATCGCGCCCAGGATGACGAACATCACCAGCAGCGGCCACAAGATGCCCAGGAATTTGCCGAGCACGAACTGCCGACGGCTGACCGGTTTGCTGAGCATGGTGAGGGCCGTCTTGCCTTCGATTTCGTCGCTCACGCTGGTGCTGGAGGTCCACAGGGCGAACAGGATGCCCAGCACCATGATGGTCGTCAAACCCGAGTCGGTCAGCATCTTCACGTCCTCGCCAAAGGTGTGGTAAGGAATGAAGATGTAGAGCACGAGCGCCACCGCACCGATGCCGGTCAGCACCAAAAACAGCGGCTGCGAGATAGCCTCCTTGGCGGTGCCCACCGCCACGGTCGCCACGCCTGGAAAGATCACCTCCAGCAGGAAGTACAGCAGCACAACGCCCACGATCGACAAGGTGATCACCGGCAGGTGGTGCACCTCGGGCATTTCGACGTCGGTCTCGTAGTCGAACGTCAAGCTAATGGGCACTTCGTTCGGATTGGTTGCGTACAGCGTAGTGATGCGATCCTGAAAGATGCGAGGATACTTCTTCGCGGGGTCCCATTCGTAATCTTCACCGCCGGTGAGTGTGAAATCGACCGCAGCGAATCCTCGTCCCGCTTCGGTCGATAGCCGCAAATCGCCATCGGTCGCCAGGATGTAACCCATGAGTTCATCGGCCCGAATGTCGACCTCCAGAGGCTGGTCGACCGCGTTCGCTTCGATGGTGAAGGTTTCTTGGTGGGGACCGGTCGTTGGTTTTCGCTGGAGCGAGGCCCACACGTCGTCTAGCGGCATCGAGGCCGTGGCCAATAGCGTGAGCAGCACGAAGGCGGCCGCCACCGCGGCAATCGGCGTCAACAGTCCATCGCCCGCCGCTTGCCGCACCGCCTGAGCACCGGCCGGCCAGGCGACGACCATCAATCCGTACAGGATCGCCAAGATCACCACCGCCGCGGTGACGCCCAGCGACAGAATCCACAGCGGAGTAACCCACAGTTGAACGTTGGCCAGAGGAAGCATCGCAGCGTGTAGCATGGCGGGGGAGAGGAGTAAGTGAGTGAAAGTGAGCCAACGGCGCTAGCCGCGGGTGAAATCAGAGGCAACTGGGGCTTGGGTGCATATGGCAGCAGCAGGCAGCGTGCCGACCACCTACTACCTTCTTCAATACCTTATCTCAAAACCATCGAATTGTCCGGTGGCCGGTCGGGTGTCGCGGGTCACGTCTTGGATGTTCTGGCCCTTCTCCTGGGAGATCGATCGCTCCAGCAGGTCGAGTTCGGCCGGGGTGCCTTCGGCGACCAGCTTCACTCGACCGTCGGGCAGATTCGCTACGTACCCGGTGACCGCCAGGCCGCTGGCAATATTTCGGGCGGTGGCCCGGAAAAAAACGCCCTGGACGTGGCCCGAATAGTGCAGCTCTCGCAGCTCGTTTTTCGACGAATCGGCCATGATAGCAGTGTACTTGTCGCCGGTGTCTGGCTCCAGGGGATCGCCAGATTACCGCACATTGGCCAGTTCGCCTTGACTCGGGTGGCAAAAATCCGCTACACGCTCCGGATATGAACGCCCGCACCCTCGTTACGTCCGCCTTGTTGCTCGCTTCCGCCCTCGCCAGTCACGCGGCCGAGGTGGTGGTGCTCCGCAATGGCAACGTGCTGGAGGGCGAGGTCGATCGCCTGCAGGACGTGGTCCGCGTGGCCACCGAGAACAGCCAGCACTACTTGCCGTTGCGGGACGTGGAACGCATCACCGCAACTCTCCTGGATGCATACGCAGCCAAACGGATCGAGGTTCGCGAGGGTTCGGTGTCCGACCATCTGGCGCTCGCCAAGTGGTGCATGCGGCAAGAAATCTGGCCCCAAGCGGCCGCCGAAATCGAGGACGCTCGTAAGATCGATCCCAAAAACGGAGCCGTCGAATACGTGCAGCGGCAGTACGAGGTGATGTCTCGCGCAGCCATGCGTACCCAGCAGGCCGCCGCGCCGGCCCCACCCACGGCCGACGACTCGCACCAGCGGGCGGCCGAACTGGCCGAGATGGAAAAGCTGGCCACGTCACTTCCGCCCGGCACGTTGGAAGACTTCGCCCGCCACGTGCAACCGATACTCGTGAACGGCTGCGCCACCGGCGGATGCCACTCGATGGACGACAACCGCGAGCTGCGACTCAACCGCGACCTGCTTCGCGGCACCGCGAATCGCGAGAGCACGCTACGCAACTTGCAAGCAGTGTGGAACTCCATCGATCAGCAAACTCCGCAGTACAGCCCGCTGTTGCTGCAGCCCGCCGTGCCACACGGTGGCCTACCGCGTCCCGTGTTCGACGGCCATCGCGAGAAGGTTCGCGAGAGACTGGCAGAGTGGGTGATGAAAGCCACCGGCAAAGACCAGGTCGCCCCACCAACCCAACCGCCCACCGTCGAACTGGCCGCCCATCAGCAAACCGTTGCTCCCCCAACAGCCCAAATGCCGCCCACGCAGCCCGGGCAACCAAGACACTTCTGGGAAGACCCGGCTGCCATGCAGTCGCCAGACACACCTGAAGCGACTCCAGCGACCAAGGCAACCGAAACACCCGTCGCCAAGCCTGCCATTCGCTACGGCGCCGAACCCAAACGGTACGAACCCCGCGACGAGTTCGACCCCGAGGTGTTCAATCGCCAGCATCAGACACCGGCTGACAAATAGCTCGCGTTTCTCGTGAAGCGATACGCCGCGACCACCGCGAGCCCTCCTAAGGCCAGCACCACACTCATCGGCTCCGGCACCGCCACGGCATTGGAGACGAATACGCCATAGGTGCCGTCGGTGAAGCGGGCAGAGAAAGCCACTTGGCCGCGGTCGTTGATGGGCGTGCCGTAGGCGGGGCCGTGGTTGCTGCTGGTCTCGGAGAGGAAATTCAAACCGGAAATGGTACGCAGGTCGGCTGGTTCGCCTGGGGCGCTCACGTCCAACTGGTCGCCCTCGCGCGCGATCAGATGCAACTGCCCATAGCGATCTTGGGCCCAGATGCCGCGGTCGGCCGTGCTGCTCGCGTTCCGCAGACTCGCTGTGAAAGCAACTTGTCCGGCGTTGTTCACCGTGGGATAGAAGGTGCCAAGGTGTCTGAAGGTGAGATCCCCTTGAGTGCCTGGTGCAGGATCGCCCTCGCGGACAACGAGCGACAGTCCGCGCACCTTGTGATCGAGGAACAGTCCCGTGTTCTCCAATCCCAAAACCTCGGGGCCTTCAAGCGACGCCGAAAAGAGCGTCTCGCCGCGGTCGTTAAGATACACGTTCGGCGCAAGTGCAACGAAGGAGACGTTGTCGCCCGTTCCAGGTGCTGGGTCACCAGAAAGTGCAATTGCGCTAAGGCCATTTTCAGTTGAGCGAAAAACCCCATACCCCAATCCAGGATTTAGGCTGGCGGAGAAAGCGACGTCGCCCAGGCTATTGATTGCCGGGCGATTGAATGCGGCGATGGATGCCTGAACGCCCGGGACCGCATCACCTTGCTCAGCAACCACCCGGTTTCCGATGTCCGCCGATAGTCTAACGATCGCTGTGTGCTGGTTGAACCCGGTGCCATGGTCAGCAGGAGGAACGAGCATCGCCAGGTTCGCCGCATCGCCGTTAACATTGATGTTCGGATATCCCATTTGCGTGGCAGTGACTTGAAGCGTGGTGGGGGCAGTTTCCCGAGGTGCAATCGTGATCGTTGTGTCGACCGTCACCATATTGTCCAGAAGATTCAGATTGCCTGTAGGTGTCTCCTGCAGCACACGCTCCATATTCCCCAACTGGGGCAACAGGACGGGGGTGGTCACACGACCATCGGCACCCAATGCGGGAGTTTGGCCGCTATAGACAATGATAGTCGTATCGCCGATAGGATCGGGCAGCGGTGCTGTTTGTCCTTGGTGCAGGATCAGCCGGAGTGGCTCATCTGCTTGTTTGCTGAACAATGCCTGATTGTACGTTGGAGTGGTGAGTCCTGTCAGGCTGGACATGAAGGCAATGTCGCCGTCATCATTGAAGCCAAGGTAGTAGAATCCGGAGAACGACACGCCAGTGTCGAATCCAGGAGCCTGTTGTCCAACGCCTGCAACCAATTCCGGCACGCCGAGTGTCGACTCGACATAGAGGCCCTGCTGAGAAGTCGAATCGAGCACAAGTGCGGCCGCCGCAGTGGAATCATCGGCGACGATTCGACGCGGTCCCGGCGGAGATTCGAATTCAAACGCAGTCAGGCCCTGCTCGTTGATCAAGGGTGCGGAAAAGACGCGCGCGTCCGTCAATGCCACCACGCGCAGCGGCTCGAGTCCTCGGGCGCTGCCACTGGCGAGGGCCAGAAGCAACGAGATGAGAAACAGATTCCTGTGCAACAGGTGCATATCAATCGCCCCGGAGGAAGGCAAAGAGTTAGAACCGCCCCATCGACGAAGCAGACAAACCTCAGGAGAGACGCAGCGTTAACTGCGAAGTTGGGGAGGTTTGGGCGAGGGGCTGCGTTCGTTAGCGGAGTCTCGTGAAAACCACGGAAGAGATGCTCTAGGGGTAACACCTGCTGGATCGGGTGTCAACCATTGCAGCCTGGATTAGCGTGTTTCCACCTATTGCGGAGTTCGGGGCGCACTTTCAGCCGGCGGGCGACTGGCCCTATGCATTCCCGTTTCGAAGAGATCGTCGTTGCCGCGTTACTCGACTGCTTCGGGCGCAATGGGCTCGCCGTACATTGGTTGGCTGTCGTACACCGAGGGCTCGGTGATGACTTCACCGCCCATGTAGCCGCCGGAGAGCACGGAGCCGGCGCGGCCGTGGCCGCTGGCGGTGCACCCTGCGCATTGGCAGTCGGCAACGGGCGGATCGTAGTCGTGGCAGTTCTGGCAACTGCGGCACCCAGTGCCAAAGCCCGCGGCACCGAAGCCCAACACGATAGCAAGCACGAAACGTTTCATCCGACTAACCCTGCGCAGGAAAAGATTGGCAGCTTTGTCGGAGGTATCGGCTGTACGGGTTGCGAAACTTTGAACGAATCTCTAGCCCGCTAGCACTTGTTGGATGCGAGGGTCTGCTAGCGTGTCGGCGATGAACTTCGCGCCGGTGAAGTCGTGATCGGCGCTGTGAGGGCTGGGCACCGCGATCGTGTATGCCCCGGCGGCGATGCCGGCCTTGCAGCCGTTGTGACTGTCTTCGAGCACCAACGTCTCGGCCGGCGCGAGGCCCAGCTTGGCGGCCGCTTTCTCGTAAATCTCGGGGTGCGGCTTGCCATGCGTAATGTCATTGGCCGTCATCAAGAACTCGAAGTGCTCGTGCAGGTCGACTCGCTTCAATAGTTCCTCTGCATAGTCCCGCGCGCCGCTGGTGGCGATTGCCTTCCGCTTCCCGTGATGGTCGACCGCCGAGAGCAGATCGTGCAAGCCGGCCATAGTGGTCAGTTTGTCTTCGACCAGTTCCCAGAATGTTGCTTCCGATTCGGCCGCCAGGTCTTCGAGCGAATCGCTGAGCGAATGCCACTCGATGGCGACACTCAAGGCCGCATGAGCCGGCTGCCCCATCATCGCGCCCCGCAGGTCGTCGTCGAACGTCTTGCCTCGCCGGCGCATCAACTCGGTGCCAACCAAGTGGTAAACGTCTTCGGTGTTGACCATCAAGCCGTCGAGGTCAAACACCACGGCGCGAATCGGACTGTCGGGAGCAGGGATCATAGGCGTCGGTTACTCGTTATTTTGGATTTCGTAAACTACGTACGTCTTGTTGTCGTAAGCGATTGGCAAGCTCAACGGTGCTCCGTGGCGAGTCAGGACGTAGTCAACCTGGTACTTGTCGGCCAGCTCCATGATTCGCGGAGTGCCCAATTGCCCCAGGCTGCCGACCCACGGCTGATCGGGGTCGCCATCGGGCTTGAATACATCGTACAGCCGACGCCGCCACTCGATGAGCCCCGTTGCGTTTTGCGGGATGTCCTTATATGTGACCACCTCCGCCCGCTCGCCGTGCCATTTGAAGGAAGTGTTGCCTCGCGGAGTGAGGAACAACGCATCGGTGGGCGTTTCGTCCTTCACCCATTGGCAGATGTCGAGCCAGTCGGCTACGTCGCGGCGGCGGGCGTCCGACACGGCCACCGGCTTCGCGGCGTAATCCCGCATCGCAATACCCAGCGGCACGCCGGCCACCAGCAGCATGATGGTGAGCATTGCCGGCGCCCAGCGATCGCGTGCGGCCATCAAGTCCGCCAGCAAGCGGATCCACAGCAACGCCGCAGCCATCGGCACCGCCACATCGACCAGGCGGAACCAATAGTAACGCAGTAGCGAAGCGGCTGCGGTCGGATGATTCCACAGCACCAGTTCAACCAGTGCGCCGATGATCGCCAAGACAATCGCACCGGCGGCGTAGAACGCGATGCGGCAAGCGGGGTCGTCGCGCAGCTTCACATCTTCGTTCTCCCGCAGCATGCGGATCCGCAAGGCCAGCAGCGCGGCGAACAACGACGCCACCGTGGCATGTCGCAGCGCGCGTTCGGCGATCCACTCGGCTTTCTTGTGCAGCGGTGCAAGGTGATGCGCCAGTCGCTCGAAGACGTAGACCTGGGCCGCTTCGGCGCGGACTTCGGGCGGCTCGCCTGCCGAGGTCAACAGGGCCGGGATGATACCGGCCAGCGAGATCACGCCGCCGATCACCAGCCCGGGCAGCATGCCGACGAAGGATTGCTCGCGTCGCCACCCGCCGAGCCACAGTGCCAGCAGGATCAATACCGACCAGCCACCCACCAGAGCGTGCCACGCGCTGGCGATCCCCAGATGCACCCAGGCCCAGTTCCAGTTACCCAGAATCCACGCCCTCAGAGCCAGGAACACGAACGCGTAGGCGATGGGCTTCGACTCGAACCCGCCGACGAGCCACTCGCCGGCGAAATTGCCCTCGGCGATGCCGACAATGACCAGCGCAGCCGCCAACGTGGCAAACAGCGGCCTTGGCACCACCGTCCATGACAACCGTTGCCATGCCCAGGCCACCAGCACCCAGGTCACCAACCGCCCCAGCCAGGCGACCGCCTCGAGGCTGAAAAATCGGGTCAGTGGGGCAAAAACCAACACGAACGTGTAGTGGGCATCGGGCGACTCGAGGAACAAGTCGCCAGGGCAGTAGCTAGGGTCGACCGCGTGGCGGAGCCGGCACAAGTAATGGGGCTCGTTCACCCCCGGCGGCGGCGCAGGGCAACTGAGGTAGAACACGGCCACAATGAGCGCAATCTCTGCCCAGGTCCACCACAATGGGGGGGTGCGGGTTTCTGCTTCTCTCGGCGGGATGTCAGTAATTTCAGTCAATTGACTTTATTTTTGCCTTTTCTGGTGTCAAAAGACGCTCTTAAGGTGATTAGTAAGTAGAGAGGTTTCCTATCCTGTCTTGATTTAGGAGGCCGATAAGACTAAACGACCGTTGCACAATTCCTCATCGGAACCTAACACGCGTGAGCTAGTCTTTATTAGTGAGGCGGGAAGAACAACTGGGGACCTGCTGGCGTAAGGATAGCAGGAACCATTGACGAAGTTTGGAGGTGCCGGACGGCTAGCCGCCCGCTCCTTCAATCACAACAGAGAAGAGTAGAATCCGAAAGGTGCGATCGTGGCTAATCAAGAACCCAAAGAACCCTTTGGCTATCAAAAACCGGCTCTGGACGACCATGAATTGGCCACCAAGCTCGAGCGGGTGGATGAGCTTGTCAGCCTGATGCTCGACGACGAGTTGGACGATCCAAAGGTCACCGAGCTGGAAGGTCTGTTGATGGAAAGTCAGCAGGCTCGTTCCCAGTACGTGGGGATGATCCAGTTGCACACCGACCTGATGGAGTACTACAACCCTCAATCGACTCTGGGCGCTGCATCGCCAATCCTGGCACAGCTTACTCAGTCGGTCGACGCCACGGCCCAACCTAGCGAGACTCCTGCGGACAAGAGTTAAGTCTCGCCATCACATCTCGGCAATCTGGCGGAAGTCGTCTTTCAGCGATTGGTACAAATTGCGATAGATGGGTAATCCGCGGTCGTAGAGCTTTCTCGCCGCCGCTTTCGGTTTGCACTCATCGGTAGTGCGCACCGTGGCTTTGGTTGCCTCGACGATGTTCTTGTATTCGCCTGCGCCCACGGCTGCCAATAGCGCGACGCCCATCGCTGGGCCTTCGTCGCTGGCCATGGCGCTCACTCGCTTGCCGAACATGTCGGCCTGCAACTGCCTCCAGAAGGCGCTCTTCGCGCCACCGCCAGTGGTGCGAATCTGTTTGGTTGCCACGCCCAGCGACTCGACAATCTCCAGGCAGTCGCGCAGCGAGTAGGTCACCCCTTCCAGCACCGCACGAATCATGTGCGCTCGCGTGTGGGCGACCGTGAGGCCGACGAACGCGCCCCGCGCCAGCGGGTCGGCGTGCGGAGTGCGCTCCCCTGATAGGTACGGCAAAAAGAACAGCCCCTCGGCCCCCGGCGGCGTGGCCTGGGCTTCGGCGGTGAGTTCTTCGAACAGATTGAGCTTCTGACGCTTGGCGCGCGCAGCGTCGTCTTTGCACAGTTCGTCGGCGAACCAGCCAAACGAGCCGGCCGCCGATAGCGTGACGCCCATCATGTGCCACTTGCCGCGGACCGCGTGGCAGAATGTGTGCAGGCGGCCATCCGGGTCGACTTGCGGCTCGTCGCTGTGCACGAACACCACGCCCGAGGTGCCGAGCGAAGTGCTGACGACCCCGCTGCGGACAATGCCATTTCCAATGGCGCCGGCCGCGCAGTCGCCCGCTCCGCCCACCACTACGCAGTCGGTCGACAATCCCAGTTGCTTGGCAGCCTCCGGCGTGAGCGTGCCGGTGACGTCCTCCGATTCGTACATCGTGGCGAACAAATCCGCGTCGAGATCGAGTTTCGAGAGCAGCGGCTTCGACCAACGCCGGCGCTTCACGTCCACCAGCAGCATGCCGCTGGCGTCACTGACCTCGGTGGCGTACTCGCCGGTCAGGCGGCGGCGCACATCGTCTTTGGGCAGCAGCACTTTGGCGACGCGGTCGAAGTTCTTTGGCTCATTATTTCGCAGCCACAGGATCTTCGGTGCGGTGAAACCCGTGAGTGCCGGATTGGCGACCATCTGCACCAGTTTCTTCCGTCCACCGGCCAGCCGCTCGATTTCTTCGCACTCGGCGAACGTGCGTTGGTCGTTCCACAGCAGGGCAGGGCGGATCACCTTGTCGTTCTTGTCGAGAAACACCGAGCCATGCATCTGCCCCGAGAGGCCAATCGCCTTCACGTCGCCCGGTTTGAGTTTGGCGGTTTTCACCACTTTGCGGATGGTCGCGACGGTCGCCTTCCACCAGTCTTCCGGGTCTTGTTCGCTCCACAATGGCTTGGGGTGGTGGCACGGATAGGACTGGTTGGCCTGCGCCAGCACCTCGCCCGCCGGATTCACGGCAATGGTCTTCGTGCCGGAAGTGCCAATATCAACGCCCAGAAATGCGGTCATCTGCTGTGGTCCTCGGATTGTGCGACAAGATCGGTTTTACTGCCTGTTTTTCGCGGTGCGGAGCCCCTCAAGCTCGCGCTGGTGCGATGCCGGCATTCTTGCCAGGGTAGGCAGGAAAGGTTATTTTCGTAGATTCGCCGCACCACGCTACCCACCCCCATTACCAGCCCCTTTCGCCGCATGACCAGCAAGGCGCCCGACAACCAGCGGATCGTCATTACCGGCGTCGGGCTTACCGCGCCGAATGGCAATACGCTGGCCGAGTACCGCGACGCGCTTCTCAGCGGCCGTAGCGGAGTTCAGCAGTACGACATCCGCTATGTGGGCGAGACGCTGGCCGGAGTGTGCGACTTCGACGAGCTGAAGTACCAGAAACGCCGCAATGTCCGCCGCGGCACCCGCGCCGGCAGCATCGGAATCTACTGCGCCAACGAGGCGATTGCCGACTCGGGCATCGACTGGGAAAACACCGACCGCGAGCGCGTTGGTGTGTATGTCGGTGTGACCGAGCACGGTAACGTCGAGACCGAGAACGAAATCTACGAGATCAAGCAGTACGACTACGACACCAGCGTGTGGACCCACCACCACAACCCACGCACGGTGGCCAACAACCCGGCCGGCGAGATCACGCTGAACATGGGCATCACCGGCCCCCACTACACGGTGGGCGCGGCGTGTGCCGCGGGGAATGCAGGGCTGATTCAGGCCGCGCAGCAACTGCTCCTGGGCGAGTGCGACGTCGCCATCGGCGGCGGCGTGAGCGAGAGCATCCGCACTTTCGGCATCTTCGCGGGCTTCGCCAGCCAGGGCGCGCTGGCCACGCACGAAGATCCCACCAAGGCCTCGCGCCCCTTCGATCGCGACCGCAACGGCATCGTGGTCAGCGAGGGCGGTTGTCTGTTCATCGTTGAACGCTACTCCGACGCGGCCGCACGCGGCGCTAAGATCTACGGCGAACTGGTCGGCTACGCCATGAACAGCGACGCCAGCGACTTCGTGCTGCCCAACCCCAAGCAGCAAGCCCGCTGCATGCGGATGGCGCTCAATCGCGCTGGGATGAATGCAGGCGACATCGGCATCGTCAGCACGCACGCCACGGCCACCTCGAGCGGCGACATTCAGGAATGCACCGCGGTGCGCGATGTGTTTAATGGCGATGGCGACACGTTGATCAACAACACCAAGAGCTTTATCGGCCACGCGATGGGCGCCGCCGGCTCGCTGGAACTGGCCGGCAACCTGCCAGCGTTTGACGATGGCGTTTGTCATCCTACGATAAACGTGGACAACCTCGATCCCGAGTGCGAACTGGCCGGCCTGGTGCTCGGCGAACCCCGCGAAACGAAGGGTGTGAGTACGATACTGAGTAACTCCTTCGGCATGCTGGGGATCAACTCGGCTGTCGTGATTAAGAAAATGTGAGCCGTAGGATGGGTCGAGGAGCGATAGCGACGCTGACCCATCGATTGGAAAAGAAACAAACATGATGGGTCCGCGCGAGCTTAGACTCGCTTGACCCATCCTACGAGAACCGACGCCAACCCAAGACCTACTATGACCAAAGAAGAAATCCGCGAAGAAGTACTCGACATCCTGGCCGACATCGCTCCGGACGAGGACCTTTCGAATCTCGACGACTCGCAGAGCTTCCGCGAGCAGATGGAACTCGACTCGATGGACTTCCTCGACATCGTGATGGAACTCCGCAAGCGCCACCGCGTGCAGGTGCCCGAGGACGACTACGTGAACCTCGCCAGCATGAACAGCACCGTCGAGTACCTCGAACCGCTGATGAAAGACATTCAGAAGGTATGAATGACCTAATGCAGAATGACCAATGACCAAGTTCGTCATTGGTCATTTGTCATTCGAAGTTGGTCATTCCTGCTATGTACGACACTCTCATTATCGGCGCGGGCATGAGTGGGCTGGCGGCCGGTATTCGGCTAGCTCACTTTGGGCAGCGGGTGGCGATTCTCGAACGCCACTACACAATCGGCGGGCTCAACTCGTTCTACCGCTTGCGCGGCCGCAACTACGACGTTGGGCTGCACGCGCTGACGAACATCACGCCCAGAGGGGCCAAGCGAGGGCCACTCGCGCGGCTGCTGCGACAGTTGCGTTTCTCGTGGGACGATTTTGAGATCTCGCCGCAGAACGGTTCGCAGATCGTTTTCCCCGATGCAAAGCTGTCGTTCTCCAACGAGTTCGAACTGCTGCGCAGCGAAGTCGCCCGCCAGTTTCCCAGCCAGGCCGACGCGTTCGACAAGATGGTCAGCCAGATCGTCGACTACGACGACCTGACCGACGAGCACCAGCAGCTGTCGGCCCGCGAGGTCGTGTCGTCCTACATCAGCGAGCCGCTACTGGTGGAGATGCTGTTCTGCCCACTGATGTTCTACGGCTCGGCCCGGGAGCACGACATGGACTGGGGGCAGTTCTGCATCATGTTCCGCAGCATATTCCTCGAAGGTCTCGGTCGACCGTTCGCCGGTGTGCGGTTGATCTTGAAGCTTTTGGTCAAACGCTTCCGATCGCTCGGCGGCGAGCTCAAGTTGCGTTCGGGAGTCAAACGAATAGCCACTGACGGCAGTCATGTGGTTGCAGTCGAGCTCGAAGGCGGCGAGACGATCGAAGCCCGCCGTGTGCTCAGTTCGGCAGGTTGGTGCGAGACGATGCGACTGTGCGACGACGGCGACCCGGTCACTTCGCGCGCCAGCGGCCAACTCAGCTTCTGCGAAGCAATCGCCACGCTCGACGTGCCACCCTCGGCGTTCGACTACCACCAGACGATCACGTTCTTCAACGACTCGCCCGAGTTTCACTGGACCAAGCCAACCGGCGAGATCTGCGACGTGCGGAGCGGCGTAATCTGCTCGCCCGACAACTTTGGCTACGATCGGCCGCTCGGCGAAGAAGGCACGATGCGGGTTACGGTGCTGGCCGATCAGCAGCGGTGGATGGGGCTCGACGAATCGGACTATCGTTTGGCCAAGCACCGCTGGTGGGACCGCATCATCGAGTCCGCGGTCCGCTTCGTGCCCGACTTCCGCTCCCGCGTGATCGACACCGACATGTTCACACCCGGCACTATCGTTCGTTACACGGGCCACGACAACGGAGCGGTATACGGTGCACCCGACAAACAACTCGACGGCACGACGCATCTCGACAATCTGTTTGTCTGCGGCACCGATCAGGGTTTCGTCGGCATCATTGGCGCGATCATCAGCGGCATCTCTATGGCGAACATGCATTGTTTGCGGGATTGAGGATTCAAGGGCGGGGTGCAGGGGGAATGATGAGCGACCATCGAAGCAAGTCTTACCTACTCGCCACCACCGTGTTGGTAGCCATGGTCGCTTGCCCAATGTCCAATGGGCTGGGCCAACAAGGGCAGCACACGATGGCTCCGCCGCCTTGGCAGGTCTATAGCGAGTGGCCTTTCGCTGCGAGAATAGCGTCCCAGCGGCAGACGCAAACTGCCAAGGCAATCGGTGAATCGGTATCCCGAAGGAATACGATCGGCATGAAGCTCCGACTCATGCCCGCTGGTGAGTTTGTGATGGGTGCGGCCGATGACGATCCTCAAGCTCAGCGCGACGAAAAGCCTGCACATCGCGTGCGGATCACTCGGCCGTTCTACCTTGGGCTGCACGAGGTAACGCGCGGGCAGTTTCGCCAGTTCGTCGACGCGACCAATTATGTTACCGACGCCGAGAAAGATGACCGCGGTGGCTGGGGATACACCGGCAACGACGCGCGGCCCTTCCAACGCTCGCCCGAGTTCACCTGGCGGCACGTGGGCTTCGAGCAGAACGACGATCATCCAGTGGTGAATGTCAGTTGGAACGACGCGGTTGCGTTCTGCCAATGGTTGAGCGAATTGGAGGACGTCAAGTACCGGCTCCCAACTGAAGCCGAGTGGGAATACGCTTGCCGGGCCGGTGCCGATAGCTCGTGGCATCATGGCGAGAACGCGGGCGATGTTGCCAAGTTCGGCAATGTTTCTGACGAAGCGTCGAACGCAAAATTCGCAGCGTGGTTGGAGACCAATAAAACGGATCGCCTGAAAATGACCAGCGACTCGCCCGACGATGGATATGTCTTCACCTCGCCGGTTGGTAGCTACCAACCGAACGCCTTCGGGCTGTTCGACATGCAGGGCAACGTGTGGGAATGGTGCGACGATTGGGACCAGGCCGACTATTATGCGGAGTCGCCGCTGGACGATCCCACGGGTTCCCCCAATGGCAAAGCCAAAATCCGCCGCGGCGGAAGCTGGTTACACTCGCCCACGTTCAGCCGCTCGGCTCGCCGCCGCCGCTACGCACCCGATGCACGCAACAGCCCGATCGGATTTCGCGTGGCGATGACGCTGACACTCAATGAAGAGTGAACGTAATTGCATTGCCAAGATTCTCTCTTCCACGGCGAATACACGATTGCTCTACCGCAACTGTGTTAGAATGAGCCGTGTATGGAAGAAGATACCGTCCCACCAACGCGCCGCCCCCGTTTCTCGCTCCTCACGCTGGTGCTCGTTACCACCATCGTGGCGCTGGCGGTTGCCGTCTTCCTGCAATATCAAGAACTCGGCCCGTTGCGCGAGGAGAATCGCCGTCTTCGATACGAAGTAGGAGAATTAGATGTCGAAGACGCATCCCAGGTTCACGTGGTTTCCGTCAAGAAGGCAGGAGGATACCACTGGCAGTGGCGAATTCACCTGCCCAAGGGACACGATTGGTGGATTCATCTCTCAAGGCACGCCCCCAAGCAGGGACTACCAGAGAAAGCCAGCAGCTTGGCTCGACTGGGGACGGGCGGGGAGGTGACACTAATCGCAGAGGTTCTGCCCGCCGAGAATGGAGTGAGATACCTCTACCTTCGTAGCGATGGTATCAACAGTCCGTTTCTAGAGGTCGAGGATACGGATTGGCTCAACGGTCGCACGATGATCGGCACCTCGATCACGGGCGAGGAGAAGCAGATTGCGAGCGATGTCGACGAACCGTTGGCATTGCTCCGGTTGGAATCGGACAAACGCGGAAAGCCCAGCGACTACGACGAAGGATTGCTAATTTGGCTATCAAACTCCCGTTGATCAATGGTTAAAGAGACAATTGCAACGCGCCGCCCCCGTTTCTCGCTCCTCACGTTGGTGCTAGTGACCACCATCGTGGCTCTGGCGGTTTCTGTGGCGATGCTCTACCGCGAGGTGCGACCCTTGCGTGCCGAAGTCCAGCGATTGCGGGCCGAAGTGGGGGAACTTCACGTCGGCGACAAGGCCAAGATCCATGCCATTCACGTTCCCTCCGGCAGCAAGTTGGAGTGGAAGTGGCGGATTTGGATTCCCGAGGGTGTGACCTACTGCTTGCGAAGCTCGGGCGGAAACATTCCCCTCGCAGAGTTTCCAGAGTACGGCGGTACCATGTACTTGCGCGAGCCGGGCGAGCACGTCATCCGCTACGTCATCGAGCGCGATCCGAAACGCGGCGGTTGGTCGGGCAAGCTGGTTCACGACTCTGGCAGCGTCGGTAGTCGCTCTCAGCCGTGGGTCGAATGGAGTAGTTGGTCGGCTTCTGGCGAAGGTGTGGGCGACGCGACCGAGGTGTTCGAACCCGACAGCCGAGTCTTAATCGCCCGCCGCCGCTACACGAATGAAGACGATCCGCCCAATGACCCAAAGGGTCCGCTACCCGGATTCATGATCTGGCTGGAGCCCCGATGAGCGATCAAATCGAACAACCACGACGCGGTGCGCGGTTCTCGCTGCTAACGATGGTCTGGCTGTTTACGATCGCAGCGCTGGTGGTGGGGCTATATACTTTGGCTCGACGCAACTCCGAACTGAGTGCGCACATCGACCAGCTAGCCGCCAAGAATGAACAATACCGCAAGGAATTCGGCATCTTTGAAGTTGAGGACTCGACCAAGATCAACACGATGGACATGTCGCCTCGCCGTGATTCAAGTTCCATTCTCGGGAAGCGACATTATCACGTCTACTTGCCGCCTGGGCGCGCGTATTTTCTTAAGTACCAGATAAACAACATTCCAGCGGACGGGCTTGGCGATTGCCCGAACCCACAGACTCTCAAGCCTGGCGAGTATGAGGTTAAGATAAGCGTGGCTTTTGAAAGGGACAACAACCAAAGGCGAACTGGTTTCGCAGTTGGCGCAATTAGCGTCCGTCCAGTGGATATAACGGGAGCTTCTGCTATTCGTCACAAGTTGAGATTATCCGAGTTGTCGGCCGACTGGATCATCAACGAAGATTCGGGATGCATGGAGTACATTACCGAAGACATCGGTATCGTGCGCGATAAACACAACGACCGCATCGCCGGAGAACGAGAAGTGGAATTGCACGACGCCGACCAGCCCCTCGTCCTGCACCGCACGCGTGCGGCCGAAGTCCAATCACGAAAGAAATACAAGGACGGCCAAACCTACGACCGATACCGCTATAGAATCCCGGGCCTCACAGACGGATTCATGCTATGGATCGAATCGGAACCGATAGACGGGAAGATGCGATGACAGGCACCCCCGCACTTCAACCCAAACGCGGCGCGCGATTCTCGCTGCTGACGATGGTATGGCTGATCACGATCGCCGCGCTGGCGATAGGGCTCTACTCATCGGGCCGGCGGAACGCCATTTTAGAAGCGCGGAACGAAGAACTGGCCGCCGAGAACAAGACTCATCGCAACGTGCTGGGTATCTTCGAGATCGAGGATCCAACAAAGATTCACGCCATCCGCGCGCCCAGCGAAAACGACGAGCCCCGCAAGTACCGCATCTACCTGCCGCCGGGGCGGAAGTAAGAAGCTTGCTACCAGGCCAACCGCATCCCCGAGCGGGAAGTCGGCGAGTACCCGAATCCGAAGCTCTTGGAGCCCGGCACGTACGTGATGAAGGTCAAGGTCAACCGGCGCTACGATCGCGACACCGGCGAGCCAACGCGGGCGGTGACGGTGGACTTCGACATCGACCCCGCTGACGGACAGGTCAACTCGAGCTCCAGTGCTCGGATCGGAATCTCCGAAATGTGGAACGACTGGATTTTGAACAAGCAAACCGGAGGAATGGCCTACAGCTGGTCGGAGATTGGCGACAAACTGGAGCTCCACGACCCAACCGAGCCGCTCGTTCTATACCGCGCCCGAGCGCATGACATCAAGGTGCACGCCCGCAATAAAGAGGGCCGCGCGACCAGCTACTCGTCGAAGGACATCGAAGGCCCGACGGATGGGTTCATGGTGTGGATCGTGCCAGTGGAGGAGGGAGGGAAGCAAGAATGAGCGCGTACTTGGCGTGCTCCTTCGGAGCTACAAATGGGGGTGGGCACTGCTAGCCCAGGGCTACGCCCTGGGCTTCCGAAACGCGGCCCTTCGGGCCTGATTCTGGGCCCCATTTTCGAGTCCTGCTAAACTGGTAGAGGCCTTGCTGGGGTATCGCTGGTGTTCCGGGCGAAGCCGCGCTAGTTAGCTGCGAAGCAGCGCGCTTCGATAGCCCAGGGCGTAGCCCTGGGAATCCAAGCGACAGAACACCACAAGTCCCGAAGGGACGAACTACCATGGCTCAATCGCTCTCCAATGTGCTCCTCCATCTTGTCTTCTCGACAAAGCAACGCCAGGCGCTCATCGAGACCGACATCGAGACCGAACTACACGCCTATCTCGTGACAATCTGTAAGACGCTCAATTGCCCTGCGCACAAGATTGGAGGCACCGACGATCACGTGCATATCGCGTGTTCCCTGAGCCGAACTGTTGCCATTTCGACACTGGTACAGGAACTCAAGCAAGACTCCTCGAAGTGGATCAAAACCAGAGGAAGGCGTTACGTTCCAAGATGAGTTCCGCGAGCTTCTTGGTAGATACAACGTGCCGTATGATGAACAATACGTGTGGGAATAGCGCGCTCCTTCGGAGCTACCCATGGGTGTGCAGGTTACCCAGGGCTACGCCCTGGGCTTCCGAAGCGCGGCCCTTCGGGCCTGAAATAGCCGGCCCAATCCTGCGTTCGATGATTCGCTCTTGAGTCAAAAGACGTGACTGTTGTGGTTCCCTGGGCGGAGTCCCATTAACCAGCTGCGAAGCAGCACGCTTCGAAAGCCCAGGGCGCTGCCCTGGGAATCGAGATCCAGAGGGCAATCTGGGCCCCATCGAGCGACCGGGGGAATCCTGGTAAACTCACAGATTCGTCCCCGACCCCCGATCCCCGATTCCTGACCCCTCTCCAGTGCCCAAAGACTTTCTCAAAGACGCTCAGAGTCGCTACGACGTGGTGGTTATCGGCGCCGGCCTGGCCGGGCTGACCGCGGCGAACATCCTGGCCCGGCAGGGTCGCAGTGTGCTGTTGCTCGAGCAACACTACAAGCTGGGTGGCATGGCCACCTGGTTCAAACGTCCCGGCGGCCACATTTTCGACATCTCGCTGCACGGCTTTCCGTACGGAATGGTGAAGAGCTGCCGGCGATACTGGTCGAAGGAGATCGCCGACTCGATCGTCCAGCTCGATGGCGTGCGGTTCGACAACCCGATGTTCTCGCTGTGGACCTCGTTCACGCGGGAAGATTTCACCAATCAGCTGATCGAGAAGTTCGGCGTCGAGCCCGAACAGGTACACGCGTTCTTCGACAAAGCGCGCGGCATGAACTTCTACGATGACCAACAGACCACCACCCGCGAGCTATTCGACGAGTTCTTTCCCGGCCGCGAGGACGTGATTCGACTGTTGATGGAACCAATCACCTACGCCAACGGTTCGACGCTCGAAGACCCGGCGATCAGCTATGGCATCGTCTTTTCGAACTTCATGTCCAAAGGCGTGTTCACGTTCCAGGGCGGCACCGACAAGCTGATCAGCCAGATGGAGGCTGAACTCAAGAAGAGCGGCGTGACCATCGCCATTAACTGCGACGCCAAGAAGATCAACCTTAAGAATGGTGCGGTGCACTCGGTGGAGATCGACGCCAAGGGAGCAACGCACACCATTGAGTGCGACGCGGTGGTCTCCAACGCGAACCTCAAGGCGACTATCTTCAACCTGGTGGGCGAGGACAAGTTCGACGAGGGCTTCATCGACGACGCCCAGGCGGTGCGACTCAACAATAGCAGCACGCAAGTCTACATGGCACTGCAGGAGGACGATCGGCTGGACGTGAAGGAGCTGGGCGACTTGCTGTTTAGCAGCACCGCTCCGTACTTCCGCACCGAGGCACTGCTGTCGCGCGAGATTACGAGCCGCACCTACTCGTTCTACTACCCGAAGACTCGGCCCGACGGGCGGCCGCGGTGCATGATCGTCTCGAGCACCAACGCCAATTACGACGACTGGGCCAAGCTGCCCGAAGACGAGTACGAAGCGAGCAAGAAAGACCTGTGCGAGACAACGCTCGATGCGTTGGAGAAGTACGTGCCGAACGTCCGCGAGCGAGTGGTGCACGTGGAAGCCTCGACGCCGGTCACGTTCAAGCACTACACGGCCCATATCGCCGGCGCCAGCTTCGGCACCAAGTTCGAAGGCCTCGCGGTTAGCCGCGCCTTGCCACAGCAAGTGACCGGTCTGTACCACGCGGGCAGCGTCGGCATCATCATGAGCGGCTGGCTCGGTGCAATGAATTACGGAGTGATCGTAGCGAACGAAGTCGATAGCCAACTCGAGACCAACAGTTCGACGTCGACCGCGGGTGTGGAAAAGCAGTTGGCGACGGAGTAATCGAATTAAACAGAACGCTGATACTATTGGGGGCTCAAGATGTCGCAGGAAGAGAATCCTTTCCAATCGCCGGAGTCGTATGATGGACTGCAAGCGAGCGACAATGCAGAGCAGGAATTCGGCGAATCCAGCGATTCGCGATTCGCCAAGCTCACGTCGTTCTTGACGCTTGCTGACGCACAAGTCTGCCAAGCTGTGCTGAAGCAGGAGGGGATCGAGAGCTTCCTGGAAAACGAAGGCTCAATCGGCGCGAGCTGGTTGTTATCCAACGCCGTGGGTGGCCTGAAGCTGTTTGTGCCAGAGGAGCATCTAGAAGCCGCTGTGAAGTTGCTAGTTGATGTGCAAACTACAGGGCAGGCGAAAGAGGAACTCGGCGACATCACGTTCGAGTGCGAAGACTGCGGCGCCCAGATTACCTTTCCCGGCGATCGTCGCGGCAAGACCGAGACCTGCCCCAAGTGCCACGAGTACGTCGACGTGCCGGATTGAGGTCCTGGCTATCGCTGTTGCAGATTAGTGTCGGCGTTCATTCGTGCTGTAAGAGTCTCTGGGCTTGCCGGTCAACCACCAATGGTCTGGAGTCACGAGCGGTATCAGCTCTCTCATCGCATCTGAATCGAGTTTGAAAGTGCAGCTAGTTTTGCGACTTCAGCCGCATTGTTACCCATTGATTGCAGGAGTATCGTCTTATCTGCATTGAATAGGGTTGTGCCAGCAGCCGAAATGCTGCTTCCGTCGGCTTGGATGCCAGTAAGTGAGTAGTCCACTGAGTCGGGGATGGCCTCGGTCAGCTCAGGACGAACCGCGTCGCTGATGGAAACTCCATTGTTGACAAGTCCTTGGATCATTCCGTTGAAGTGACCTTTGAGATGGGCTGTGCGTTCCGCTTGGTTATGCGCAACCTGAGGAGATACAGTAAGGGTTAACACCGAGTTAGAGTCGGAAGAAGTGCAGGCGTATACGACCAGCATTCCTTTGTCGGTGTTTAGTCGGCGGACCAAATCCCACTGATAGCCTTCGGGGGTCGAGATGCGACCCAGGTCTTCGATCTCGAACGAGGCGGGCGAGCTTGGATCCAGAAAGGTCTGATCCTCCTGGCTCAGTAGTTGTTTAGGTAGCCTGAGCGTGACGCCATCTTCGCGGCGCAAGTCTATCACGTCCCCATACGTTCCCACCAGTACGGCTGAGAAGACGTACTTGCCGTCTGCCCCATGCCACTTCCGAACTTGCTCCGCTTCCTCCGCGCTTACTATTCCCATTGAAAGCTGCGCCAAGAATAGCGTGATCCAACATGCTATTCGAACATTGCATGGCTTCATCGTAGCCTCCCAGCGGTTTCCAGTAAGCGATCGATATTTCAAGCGAGTCGTCTGTTCCAAATCTACGGTGGTCAACTAGTCGATCTGCGAGTTACCCGCAAGTCCAGAATCAGTCAGGACGGGCTGCGATCGTCTTCATCCTCTGTAGGCTTCTGTTCTTCGCCTAGATTTCTTTGTACGCTAGCACTTCGCTACGATACCCAACCTCCTCAACTGAGAATTCATGTCCCTCGACCAAATCAAAGCCGCCATTCCGCACCGCGAACCGTTCCTGCTGATCGACGAGATCGTCGAACAGGAAGAGAATCGCATCGTTTGCCTCAAAAAATTTACTGGCGACGAGTTCTGGTACGCGGGGCACTACCCGGAGTTCCCCATCACGCCAGGGGTGCTCTTGTGCGAGGCGAGCATGCAGGCCGGGGCGGTGCTATTGTCCAAGCACGCGGCCGACAAGCCCGGCGCGGTGCCGGTGGCCACGCGGGCCAACAACGTGCAATTCCGCGACATGGTCCTGCCAGGGAGCACGGTGAAGATCGAAGTCGAACTGACCGAACGCTTGGCCGACGCATTTTTCCTGAAAGCCAAGGTAACCAATCAGGAAACTGGCAAACTGGCCTGCCGATTTGAGTTTGCCTGTACGCTGACCAAGGCAGAGTAGCTCGACTTTCCGAGTCGAATAGTCAG
Organism: Aeoliella sp.; assembly: GCF_965227375.1. Lineage (NCBI taxonomy): Bacteria > Pseudomonadati > Planctomycetota > Planctomycetia > Pirellulales > Lacipirellulaceae > Aeoliella > Aeoliella sp. The sequence continues at coordinate 3,092,609 of NZ_CBDDFX010000002.1, read as the reverse complement.
ACAACCAATCCTGACTCTCCATTTCGAATCGCCGTAGAAATTCCACATCCCGTTGCCAATATTCCGACACGGAGTGTCGGGCCACAACTATGCCTGCCGATTTTCTACAACTTGCTGGTAAGACTGTATTGGTGGCCGGCGTGGCCAATCGCAAGAGCGTCGCTTGGCACGTTGCTCGGCTGCTGGCCGAGGCCGACTGCCGGGTGCTCTTTTCGGTGCGGAGCGAGCAGCGGCGGGAGCAGGTCGCCAAGCTCGTGAGCAATATTTCCGGCGGCTCGGCCGACGATATTCTGGTGTGCGACGTGGAGCACGAAGATCAGATCGAGCGGCTCTCAGACGAAGTGGCCAGCCGCTGTGACGCGCTGGATGGGTTGGTCCACTCCATCGCTTTCGCCGATTATGAAGATGGTCTGAAGGCCTTCCACGACACCTCCAAGCGAGCGTTTTTGCGCACGATGGATGTTTCCTGCTACTCGCTGCTGGCGATGTCGCGGGCGTTGAAAGAACGTTTTGCCCGAGATGCCTCGGTGGTGACCATCTCGATTTCGACCACCCGCATGGCCAGCGAGAACTACGGCTACATGGCCCCGATCAAGGCGGCGCTCGATTCGTCGCTGGCGTTTTTGGCCAAGAGCTTTAGCGCCGAGAGCGAGGTTCGGTTCAATGCAGTGGCCGCCGGTTTACTGAAAACCTCGGCATCTGCGGGCATTCCGGGCTACGTGGACAGCTATTTGTACGCCGAGCAGGCCACCCTGCGGCATCGGGCAGTGTCCACCGAGGAAGTGGCCTCGACGGCCGTTTTTCTCCTAAGTCCCCGATCTGCCGGGATTAACGCCCAGCGGGTGGTGGTGGACGCGGGAATGGAGACCAACTATTTCGACGCGGAAATCGTCCGCCGGTGCGTGGAGGGGTCCTAGCGGTTGGACCGCCTGGGACAGGGGTTTGCCGTTAATCCTAAGTGAAATCTACTGGATGCTTTACGCCCGTCGTGCTATCGTGATAGATGAGGAGAAGGCGACCCAGGGGGTCCGTTTCGGCGGACGCCCGATCCCATCGGCTTACCGCCGTTGGGGGGCCGCAATGCGTGCGCAGGGCTGCGCGAGGGGCCCGGCCGAATGAGTCCATTGTTCGAGCGCACGCAAACCGTTGTGAACAAGCGGAACAGAGTCACTTTTCCAGGCGGCCGTATCATCCAGCCCCCAACCTGATGCCAGAGGCCATCACGAACAAACTGCTCCACGACCTCAAACGCAGCGAACTCGTTGAAGACGACCAAATCGAGTCGTTTCTCAAGAAAGTCGCTGCGAAGCACGGAGGGTCTATACCTGACGACCCGGAGGTTCTCGCCGCCGAGTTGGTGGAACAGGGTCTGCTCACCGAGTGGCAGAGCAAGAAGTTGCTGGCTGGCAAGCACAAAGGGTTCCGCCTTGGCAAGTACAAGCTGCTGGGCGAAGTTGGCAAGGGCGGCATGAGCGCCGTGTATCTGGCCGAGCACGTACTGATGCGTCGTCGCGTGGCCATCAAGGTACTGCCCAAGAGCCGGGTGAAGGACTCCTCCTACCTCGAGCGATTCCGCCTCGAAGCCCGCGCTGTGGCCAAGCTCGACGACCCGCACATTGTCCGCGCGTTCGACATCGATAACGAAGGCGACATCCACTACATCGTGATGGAGTACGTCGACGGCAAGGACTTGCATCGACTGGTGTCGGACAGCGGTCCCTTGGATCCGGAGATGGCCGCCGACTACATCGCGCAAGCGGCCACCGGCTTGGCGCATGCCCACGCCAAGGCACTGGTGCACCGCGACATCAAGCCAGCCAACCTGTTGGTCGACCGCGCTCAAACCGTGAAGCTGCTCGATCTGGGGCTGGCGAAACTGGCCGAAGAGGATCAGACGTCGCTCACGCTGGCCAACGAAGAGAACGTGCTGGGCACGGCCGACTACCTCGCGCCCGAGCAGGCGCTCAACAGCCATTCGGCCGATCATCGCAGCGACATCTACAGCCTGGGCTGCACGTTGTACTTCCTGCTGACCGGCCGGCCGCCGTTCCCCGAGGGAACGATCTCCGAGCGGCTGCTCAAGCACCAAGTGGAAGAGCCCGACAGCTTGCTGAAGTTGCGGCCCGACCTGCCGATGTCGCTGGTGGAGATCTGCCAGAAGATGATGAACAAGCGGCCGGAACTCCGCTTCGAGTCGGCCAGCGAAGTGGCCGACCGCCTGACCCAGTGGCTTGCCGACCGTGGACGCAAAGTGCGAGGGGGCAGCATTGAGCCGAGCGACGAAGGCAGCGGCGTTGGCAGCGGTATCCTCACGCGGTTTGGCGTTCGTCCGCCTAGCAGCGCCATCAGTACCCCACCCAGCAGCGAGACCATGTCGAACGCTGCAGCCGATCGCGACACGCGGCGGCTCGACGATTCCAGCTCCGACGTGATCATCGACGAAGACGACATCTCCCTGGCGCCGCTCGAGGAAGACGAAGAGCCCAAGTCCAAGAGCAAGGACAAGGAAAGAGCCGCGCGTTCGTCGGACGTGCTCGGCGGATCCAGCTCAAAGCCCAAGTCGCCCTCGTCTTCCACTTCCAGTGGTCCTCCCACGAAGTCGCTCTTCGAAGAGGAAGTGCTGGAGAAGGAAGAAACGATCAAGCCACGCTTCTCCGGCGAGTACGAGTACAACCCGTTGCACCCACCTGGGTATTCGAGTCCCTACAAGAAGACGCCCTGGGGCCTGATCATCACCATTGGCCTGGTGGCTGTGGCCGCACTGGGCATCTTGTTGGTGGTCATGGTCGGCCTTTAGTTTTGGCCGAGGTAGGGCATTCGCGGACGGCGAGGTGCCGGGCTATTCTTCCAGACCTCCAGCGACATTGGTTCTTTGCCACTCGCAGCCGAGCATCACGCAGTTGATGCCGGAACCGATGCCGAGCATGGCAATGCGATCACCCGATTTCGCGGGGCGTTCTTCCAGTCCGCGCGCCATGGTAACCGGCAAGGCGGCCGAGCCCGTATTGCCCAGCACTTCGAGCGTGGCGTAGTCGATCGCCTGATCGAGCCCTAGTTGATCAAACAGCAGCTTGCGGTGCGATACGCCAACCTGGTGGCAGAACGTACGATCGATGTTCGCAGCAGTGAAGCCCGTCTCGGACTCAAAAGACTCAAAAGTAGCCCGACCGGTGGCCACGCCTTCGTGCATCAACGTTTCGCTATCCGTCTGCATGAGTTCCGCGTGGCCGTCGCTTTGGCAGAGTTCATGTTGCTCGGTGCGGCAGTGAACTGCCCCGCCGACGAGCCGGTTCCCCGTGCTGGTGAGTTCGGCGTCGGCCAGTACGATTGCAGCGCTCGCCGAGCCGATCGTGAGCGACGCCACGGCCAGTTTGATGTCGCTACGTTTGAGCGACGTATCGGTGTTGAGCTGCTCGATGGTGCCCTCCACCAGGTTACGCCCGCTTTCAGTGCCCACCACCACCCCAGCGCGAATCTGTCCCAGCTCGATCATGTTGGCCACCTGCAGAATGCCGTTCAGCAGCCCCAGGCAGGCGTTGGAGACGTCGTAGATCACGCAACTCGCCGGCAGGCCCAACTCGTGGTGCACTCGGCAGGCGGTAGCTGGCTCGAGGAAGTCGCGGCAAACCGAGCCATGTACCAGTGCGCCGAAGTGCCGTGGCTCGATCCCGCTGGCCTCGATCGCCCGGCGTGCCGACTGGATGCTGATGGTGCTGGGACGCGTTCCCGGGGTGTAAAATCTCCGCTCGGCGATACCGGTCATCAGCTCCAGCCGCCCCTCGGGGAGCTTCAGCCGCTGGTAAACAGGCGAAAGTTGCTGTTCAATGGCCTCTGTGGTCACCACCTCGGCCGGCAGCGTGTAACCGAGCGATTCGATGTGGACACGAGAGTAACGCATGGCGGGGGTGGTTCTCAGGGGCAACTCGTGGGACTGTCCAGCGAGGATAAACCCCGCAGCCACTGAGGTAAAGCGGCGGAAATTCTCAAGGGAGCAATCGATTGACCGAGCAACTGCGTAAGTTCGACCCGTGGATACTGGCGATCGCCTGCATGTTGCCGACCTTCGTCACGCTGGTCTATTTCGTGTGGGCGGCCGGCTCGGCGTCTGGTGTGCAGCAAGGCGTCTATTTGGTGGCCAAGACGATTCAATTCGGCCTGCCAATCGTATGGACGGCCGTCGCCTGGCGCGATCGAATCGGTTGGCCGCGGCGGAGTCGCCAAGGCTTGGTGCTGGGCACCGCCTTCGGCGTGGCCGTGACTGGCGCCTTGTGGCTGCTGTACTGGGGCTTGAAGGGGCAGCCAGTCTTGGAGCAAGCGCTCGAGCCCATTCGCGACAAGATCGCCGACATCGGCTTCGGCACGCCGGCCGCGTTCATCGCTTTGGGCGTATTTTACTCCCTGTTCCATTCGTTGTTCGAGGAGTACTACTGGCGGTGGTTCGTGTTCAGCGGTTTGAGGCGATACGTCAAGCTTGGCTGGGCGATTGTCATCTCATCCCTGGCGTTCGCCGCACACCACGTGGTGGTGTTATGGGCCTATTTCGCACACTCTCCACCCATGGCGATCCTGCTGGCGCTCGCCGTGGCAGTGGGTGGGGCATTTTGGGCTTGGCTGTATTACCGATCCGAGTCTATATTTGCCGTATGGATCAGCCATTTGCTGGTCGACGCAGGAATCTTTGCCCTGGGTTATCACCTAGCTGGGCCTTTGCTCGCGAAATAACGCTTGAGCAATTGCTAGCACTCAACAGGTGTATTTTGGTGGCACAGGATGTTGGGGCGCTGGGATGCTATCGTCCCAAAATGTTCCGCGCCTATTGCGTTTTCCTGCCCAGCCCCTAAATTTGGCGGCGACTTGCATCTTTCCGCTGGCCGAGTGACACCGGCATAACTGTTTAGGAGTTGTACAAGGACGAACGATAGGGAAATCGGGCGTTGTCGCACACGGCCCTTTGTTTGTGTGCGGCGAACGATGGGGGTTATGATTGTCGCGCCAGGGAATTGTCGCGCATCACTCTCTTCCCACCTGAGTGCCTTACCCTACCTGGCACTTGCACTTCGCTAGCTACCCAGCTGTGATCCCGGTGTAGGATCGGTGCTTGACCGAATCCTTGCAGCCGCATCAAGGCTGGCGAACAGTGTTTCTCTATCCGACTTCGAGCGCAGCTCCGGCAAAATTGAGGGACGGACAAGCAGCCTATCACCACCGGCTTTACGAAGAAGTCGGATGTCTGCACCATCCTTCAAAAGTCACCTCACAGGGAGTGTTGAGAGATGTCGAAGCCGGTCATTGGATTGAATGCAGACTATCGCGCCACCCAGGGCGATACCCCCGCTTTCTCCTACGTTGGCGCCGGATACTACGACGCCATTATCAAGGCGGACGCTATTCCGTTGATCTTGCCTCCGGTTGCGGACCGGGACGACATGAATCAGATGCTGGATATTGTCGATGGTGTGTTGATGGTCGGCGGAGCCGACCTCGATCCCCGTCGCGATGGATGGATGCTCCATCCCACCGTCAAGCCGCTCGATCCTCGTCGCGAGACGTTCGATCGGACCTTGGCACAGTTGGTGTGTGAGCGTCGTGTTCCCGTGTTCGGTATCGGCGCTGGTATGCAGTTGCTGAACGTCACCATGGGAGGCAACCTGTTGTTGCACATTCCCGAAGATCGTCCCGATGCCTTGCCGCATCGCGACGCCATCGACTTGCAGCATCGCCACACGTTGGAAATCACACCCGGGTCGCTGCTCGATCGCGTGTACGGCGATGGAGAACTGCGGGTCAACAGCCGTCACCACATGGCGGTCGACGAGCTGGCCAGCGGCTTTGCCGCGACCGCCAAGTGCCCCGATGGCATTATCGAAGGCATCGAGTACCAGGGCCATGATTGGTTTGCGTTAGGTACTCAGTTCCACCCCGAAGCCAATACGGCCTCGGCTTTGGATATGCGTATTTTTGAAGAGTTCGTGATCGGCGTGAAAGAAAACCACGAAGCGGTTCGTCTGGTGGCCTAAAAAGTCGCCGCAATCGCAACAGGCCTGGATGCCGTCTGTTTTCCGATCGATGTCGAATGAGCCCGCCTTGTGCATGGATAGCACAAGGCGGGCTTGCTTTTTTGGCAGCGCGATTCTGCCGAGCCGTGGCTCAAAGGTCTTGGTTCCGAACTCGTATCACGTTTAGAGACAAACAGCGCGATGACTCCTCCATACTGCGAGGTTTGCGGCAGGTGTTTCAAAAATCAGTATCACCACGTGCATGAGGGCGGTCGGTTCTTGCATTTCGCGGACTACGATGACTCCGCAGCTAAGCAGGGATGTTGCCCAGGGGTTGTTGGTGCAGCATGGGTTTGCGATGAACATGTTCCGTTGGCACTTAAATACACGCATATGCCATTGAGGGCAGCAATCTCCGATATGCGTGAAGCGATTGGTGTGCATGACTTTGAGTATGAAGAAGGATTGGAAGAGCCTCACTTGTATATCGGGTGTGTCGGCCCAAGCCGTCCGAAAGTCTTCACGATTCTAAGAGCAGCGACAGGAATGACACCGGAGCAAGCAAAGAATGCGCTTGAATGCTTGCCAGTGCTCGTTGCCAAAGGGTGGCCTGCGAGTTTCAGGACCTGGCGAGAAGAATTAGAGCGGTGCGGTGCACTCGTGCGAGTTGTTTGGGATTAGATCCCATTCCAAGGCGAAGCTGGATCCGACACACCTAGCAGCTTCGTTTGACGGGCAAGCGTTACTGCTTCCCCCGCTTCTTCGCCGGCTTGCAACTCGCGCCGCACAATTCGGGCTGTCCGTTGCAGCAGTCCTCGAGTAGGTAGGTAAGGAGTTCGCAAACTCCCTCTTCGCGAATCGAGTAACGGATCGACCGGCCCTCGCGCACCGAGTCGACCAGCCCCGCGTGGCTTAGTTCCTTGAGGTGGAACGTGAGCGTGGCCGGTGGGATGTCCAGCGTCTCGGCAATTTCGCCTGCTGGCATGCCGGCGCTTCCCGCATACACGAGCAGGCGAAAAACTTCGAGTCGGGATTCTTGGGCCAGGGCGGCCAATGCGGTTACCGCGGTCTTGACTTCCATATTTCCATAATAGTAAAACTATCGTAGTGATGCAACCGATATTGAGAGAGGAGACGCATGGCAGAAAACGCTTTGTTCCTTTGTACCGGCAATTCCTGCCGCAGCCAAATGGCCGAGGGGCTGCTGCGCGATTTGGCCGGGGATCGGCTCGACGTGTACAGCGCCGGTACGAATCCGGCAGAGTCCGTTCACCCGCTAGCCATTCAGGTGATGGCCGAGCGGGGCATCGACATTAGCAGCCAGCGTCCCAAAGACGTGCAGCAGTTCCTCGGTCGCCTTACCGTGCATCATCTGGTGATCGTCTGCGCGGGAGCCAACGAGGCCTGTCCGCGGGTCTTTCCCGGAATGTACCATCGCCATTTTTGGCCGTTTGACGACCCGGCAGAGTTTGTCGGGCCGCCTGAAGAGAAGTTGAAGGTGTTTCGCACCGTGCGAGACCAAATCGAATCTCAAATTACCGCTTGGTTGGAGCAAATACGATGAAGATAGAAGATGCAGTGAAGTCGAAGTATGGCAGCGTTGCCGGCAGCGGGCTTTCTACCGACCACCAAGGCGTCAAGGCGGTTGCCGAGGCGTTTGGCTACACGCCGGAGGAACTTGGTTCGATCCCCGCCGAAGCCAACATGGGGCTTTCTTGTGGCAATCCCACGGCAACGGCCTCGATCAAAGAGGGCGAGACGGTCGTCGATCTCGGCTGCGGTGGCGGTTTGGATGTGTTCCTGGCGGCCAAGAAGGTCGGACCGACTGGCAAGGCAATTGGCATCGACATGACGCCCGAAATGCTGGAACTCGCGCGCCGCAACGCCGAACGGTCGGGCGCGACGAATGTCGAGTTTCATCAGGCCACGATCGACAATCTGCCGCTGACCGACAACTCGGTGGACTGCGTGATCAGCAACTGCGTGATCAATTTGGCGCCCGACAAGCAGGCCGTGTTTGCCGAGATCGCCCGAGTCTTGAAGCCCGGTGGGCGACTGGCGGTGAGCGACATTGCGCTGAAGGCCGAACTGCCGGAGGAACTCGGCAGCGACTTGATGGCCTACGTCGGTTGCATTGCCGGTGCGATTCCGATCGAGGAGTACACGGCGGGGCTGGTTGCCGCCGGATTCGACGCGGTGCAGGTAGTCGATACGGGAAGCGACCTGAACGCCTACGCGAAGGTCGAGAACCAATCGGCATGCTGTTCGCCTTCGATGGATTGCGGCTTGCCAGTCGTGTCCGAAGGCGACGCTGGTCTGCACGAGCGGCTAAAAGACCTGCTCGCCCGCTACAACGTGAACGACTACGCTGCCAGCGTGAAGGTATACGCGTTGAAGCCGTGCGGCTCTTGAGTCTCAAACACTCAAAACCCTCCCTAGGCTGTGGAGCGTGGTTTTGTTGCTGCGACGCTACCCGTGCTTTACAATTCCGGGGGCCGTTCTAGCGACCAAAACTTGATCCACGGGCATTTCTGGGGAGGGGAGCCACATGTCGCGACTAGCTACGATGAGTGTCCTGCTGACGTTCTGGCCTTCCTCTCTGGTGATCGCGGCGGATGAAGTAGAAGTCCTGCTCGAGGACGACTTTAGCAACTATCACGCGGGTTTGTTCTCTTCGGCAGTAGGTGCGCACACGGAGTACCACTACTTGCGAGAAGCTGCGCCCCAAGGCAACTGGGAGGTCTCTACCTTTCGTTCCGACGTCGCTTCGCAGCGTGCTTGGCGAATCGTCGAGCATGACGGACGGAGGGTGATGGCGCAGGCCTACAAGAACAAGTACAAGCACTACCATCCGATGATCGTGGCGGGCGACCCTTCGTGGCAAGATTACACGGTTGAAGCGCGATTCATCCCGCAGACGCCAGACCGTATGACTGGCGTTGTTTTTCGCTACCAAAACGACCGTTGCTACTACTTCTGTGGAGTGCAGGATGGACAGGCGGTGTTGAAGCTCGTTCGACACGCCACTGCTTATCATAAGCCACGGGAAGATGTGCTTGCCACGGCGCCGATGGAGACGGTAAGCGATGCGGCGATGCACGTTAGGATCGCCGTGGATGGCAATGTCATCAACGCTGAAATCAACAACACAAAACTGTCCGCGGAGAGTGATGTGTTTCCCGCGGGTAAGGTTGGGCTGGTTGCTGATGGTCCCGCGTTGTTTCAAGAGGTTCGAGTAACCGCGATCACGGCCGAAGCTGAGAGAATCGCCGCGGCAATCGAAGATCGCCAGCTGGAAGCAGAACGCCTTCAGCGGGCCAATCCCAAGATGGTGCTGTGGAAGAAGTTGTCGCTAGAGGACTTTGGAGTTGGCCGGAATGTGCGATTCGGCGATTTGAACAACGACGGCCAGATGGATGTCTTGTTCGGCCAGGTGTTGCACCACGGCCCCAAGGACCGCAACAGTGAATTGAGCTGTTTGACCGCCATGACTTTTGATGGAGAGCAGCTCTGGCAGATTGGTGAGGCAGACCCCTGGAAGGATCACTTGACCAATGATGTCGGCTTTCAGATTCACGACTTTGATGGCGATGGACGCAGCGAGGTCGTCTACTGCCGGCAGATGCGTCTGGTTGTCGCCGATGGCGCGACTGGCGAGACGAAGTACTCCGTTCCCACTCCCAAGCTACCTCCCGATACCCCCGAGCCTTACAACAAGTTTGCCAGGGTATTGGGCGATAGCCTCTACTTCTGCGACCTCCGCGGGACAGGGCGGGATGCCGACGTGATTATCAAGGATCGGTATCTCAACTTGTGGGCCCTGAACGACCGGTTGGAAGTTCTCTGGCAGTCGCAATGCAATACGGGGCACTATCCGTTCGCCTACGATGTCGATGGCGATGGCAAGGATGAACTGATGATGGGCTACACGTTGTTCGACGACGATGGCTCCAAGCGGTGGTCTCTGGATGATGTGGTGCAAGATCACGCCGATGGCGTAGCTATTGCCCAGTTCTCTTCGGACAAAGCACCAATGCTGTTGTGCGCGGCAAGCGACGAAGGCATGTTCTTCGCGGACCTGGAGGGGAATATCCTCAAGCATCACTACATTGGGCATGTGCAGAATCCCGCCATTGCCGACTTCCGCCCGGATTTACCAGGTCTGGAGGCCGTCTCGATCAACTTCTGGGGCAACCAGGGGATTGTCCATTTCTACGATGCTGCCGGTGACATCTACCACGACTGCGAACCGTGCCAGCACGGCAGCATGTGCTTGCCGGTAAATTGGACGGGTAGCCCTGGAGAGTTTTGGCTTCTGTCGGCCAATGTCCAGCAGGGCGGCATGTTCGACGGATGGGGCCGGCGAGTGGTGAAGTTCCCCGCCGATGGTCATCCCGACTTGTGCAACGCTGTGCTGAATATCATGGGCGATGCCCGAGACGAAGTAGTGGTGTGGGATCAGCACGAAATGTGGGTCTACACGCAGGACGACAACCCGAAAGCGGGACGACTCTACATGCCAGAACGCAACCCACTCTACAACTACTCCAACTACCAGACCACGGTTTCCCTGCCGGGCTGGTCGGAATAGGTCCTCAAGCCACTCAAAACTCCCTTACCTGCACTGCGCATGTAGCCGCAGGATCCGCGCCACTTCGTGGATTGTCTGCTCATCGCGGGTCAGTTCGGTGTGCTTGGCGGGCACCAGTGCTTCGCTGCACACGCACGCCAGGCGGGCGCTGGAGAGTGGTACGACGCTGTCGGTCGGTTCGGCGCTGCATAGCCGCGGCACCACGCCGCAGATGGAGTGCACCCGCACTTGCTGCGAGAAGGGCAGTGCGAGCATCGTGCGAAGGAAAGGGTTCTCTGGCTCCATCAGGTCGATGCTGCTGAGGATCTTGCGCTGCACTTCGGCGGCGAACACGCCAGGGTTGTCGCGCACGAGTTGAGCGTGTTCCTGTTTTGCTTCAGGAGACTGTTCTGCCAACACCGAGCCGATTCGGCCGATGCAGCGAGTGGCGTCGGTCGAACCCTGATGCGGCGTGCCGATAAAGACCACGCGGGTGATACCGGGATTCGGATCGAAGAACATTTGCTCGGTCAGTCGATCGCGCACTTGTGGCGTGGTGACGATCTGCGACGGCGGGCGGCTCGCCAGTGTGTTCCACAGGTGCTCGCCGCTGTAGGTGACCTGCAGCTTTGTTACCAATCCGCCCATGCTGTGGCCCACCATCACCATTTGCGACATCGCCGGATCCGCCCGGTGTGGGTCGTACGTGGTGCGCAATCGGCGAAGTTCTTGGCGAAGCGTTGCAGCGCTCAGGAAGAACTGCGTACCGGTTGAATACTGGAACGCCCAGAACTGATAACGGTCGGCGATATCGCGATTCGCCCGCAGCTCGTTTACCATGTTAACCCATGTGGCCGAGTCGGATAGCAGTCCATGCACCAGCACCACGGGGATCTTGCCTGGCTGGTAAGGCTCGAGCATGTAAAGCCCGCCGTCGGTGGTGCCCGAGCCTGGCAATAGGAAGTCTTTGAGCCACAGCTTGTCTTCACCGCGTGGCGGATAGGCGAACATTGCCGATAGGTCGCGTGCCAGGGGAGTGCATCCCGTTGCCGTTTGCAGCGAATCGGTCGCCACGGGGTTGTAAAACTCCAAAGTGAACTGCGGCGCGCTGCCTCTGCTGACATTGGTCGGGCGTAGCACGGCCGTGGCCGCGAACGACTGCTCACGCTGCATGAATGGCTCGATGCAGGGGCCGCGCCGAACCACCACGAGCGGCACTCCCAATCCGGACGTGCGAAAGCGGTACTTCAGTTCGGGCACATCGTACTCGCCAACGGGCGCCATTTCGCTGAACTCCGCTGACTTCCAGGCGAATCCATGGTAGGCCGCGGGCACCGGCGTAAGTCCCGCTGGCCCGGCGACCAGCAGGCCCTGGCCGGGGCGCCAACGCTGGTGATGCTGCGCGGCTTCGAGCATCCGCGTCACGGCCGAGTGATATAACTGCCACTCGCGAGACGCATCGCCGGCTTGTCCCACGCAAAACGAGGGCCAGGCGGCAACGGCTGCTTGATAGTAATAGTCGACACACTCGGCCTGACCCGATTGCTCCAGCGCAAACGCCTGCGCGTAGTACGACTCGGCCGCGTGGAGGCCGCCGATGAGTGCCTGCTGCGAAGAGAGATCCACGGGGGCAACGCAAGCAGGAGACCGCCACGCCTGGCGGTCGAGGCTGCAGCCGGTAGCCAATAGCAGCAAGCAGGCCGCGGTAAACGCGACTTGCCGATACACCTTGGCTGAGAGATATCGCACGCTGGTCCCTTCCATGGGGCAGCAGTCCGCCGCGTGCGGATCACCACCTCTATGGGAACATACACCATGGGAGGAACCATGCCGGGCGAGCGACGCCGGATTCCATTGTTTGTTTGGCAGTTTTTCACGCCGCCAAGCCTACAACGGTTGCAGGCGGCGGTGTTTGCCCAGGCCGCAGGGTTTGCCAGTTCGGATGCAGCACGTCGGCGCATGGCCGATCAAGCGTCCTCAAAAGACTCAAAACTCCAGATCGACCAAACTCTGCGAGACCGACTCAAGCTTCAAAGAAGTCGACCTTACCGGTCGCCAGGCGGTAGATCGCCGGAACGACGATCAGTCCGCGTTCGTTCGGAATCATGGACGAAAGCGAATTTAAGTCGGCCACGGAATTCACCGCGTTGGCCTTCACCGCGGCAGTCAGCGTACTTTGCTTCTGCTTGGCGCTCGTCGACTTGTTGTTGAACTCGGTGACCTTCTTCGGAGGCAGTTGGCTCACCGCAGGGGTGATGTAGCTCAGCAGGCCGTTGATGTGCGGGCCGAGGTTGGCTGGCTTGGGAGCCGCCGCATTGTTGATTGCTGCTTGGACCGCGCCGCAGCTTTCATGGCCGAGCACAACCACCAGGTTGGCGCCGATGTTGCCCACCGCCTTGATGGCGGCGTATTCGACGCTGGCAATCGACTCGCTGTTGGCAACGTTGCCAGCCACGCGTATGACGAACAGCTCACCCAGCCCGCTATCGAAGATCAGCTCGGGCGGTACGCGGCTATCGGCACAGCAGAGCACCACGGCCCACGGCTCCTGCCCACTTACGAGTTGCTTCCGTCGCTCGAGGTTTCGCAGCGTGCAGTCGTCGTGAGGGTCGTTGAAGCGCTCCTTCACGAAACGCTGGTTGCCCTTCTTCAAGTCTTCGAGCGCGCGAGCGGCGGACTTCTGAGCCATGAATCTGCTCCTGGTATGTGAGGCGATATCAAAACAATTCGTTACTTTAAGCTTCGCAATGAAGTTTCAAGCATCCTCCCGGCCCGCTGCGCTGGTGTCAACACCCGCAACTCATCGCCACAATACCGTGATTTGTGGCTCGAATTGGGTGCTTCGGGGAGGTCCGGATGCTCTTCACCAAGGAAGGTCGCCGCAGTGGCATGAGAAGTTTGTCACCACTGTCATTGCGGTTTCCCAGTCCAGAAATGGTAACTGGTTTGCCCAAATCAGCAATAGCTCCGAATTACTGGAGGTTTATAATGAAACCAAGGCGGAAGAGGCTTTTCGTGGTCGGCGGTTTCTCACGTGGCAGGTTCGCTGAACCTCTCGGACGGATGGTCGCCCATCGGCATGCCCCCGCTATTGCGCTAGCTGCCTGATGTTCTTCTAGAAAAGTATGCTGTACCGGCCGTTGATTGCATGTGCGGTGTTCGTGTCTGCGGTGCTTACCGTGGCGTGTAAGCCTGCTGATGCGCAGCTGACTTTCTCGCTCTCGTGGGGCTGGGCAGGCGACTCTCGTCAGGACGCCGCGTGGTGGGCGCTGAACAACATCGTCAATCGCTACAACGCCTACGGCGACTTCACCGGCGGCAACGGCAGCAATGTCGAGGCTGCCTACAACCCTGGCGTGCCGACTGCGCAGGCAGGCTACGGCGGGTGGGGCGGCATCATCGAATACGGTGGCACCTGGCCCAACGACCGGGTCACCATGCACGAGTTGGACCATTGGCTTGGCACGGGTACTTTTTCCAACGCCAACGGACTGTCGTGGGACGGCCAGCGCACCATCCGCATCATCGAGCAGTTCGACGGCGTCGGCGCCCGAGTCGGCAACGATGGCGTGCACTTCTGGCCGTATGGAATGAACTACGACAACGAGTGGAGCGAGCTCAACGCTCAGCGAAACGTGGCCCTGACGTACGCACTGCGGGCCGACTGGGGCATTGGTTCCACCGCCAACCCTACTGCATGGAACGCGTCCAGCGTGACGCTCACCGCCGACGATCCGGTGGGCACGTCGGGCTTTAACCACGCTGGCACCTGGAGCGACAACACCTTCGCACATCCCAACGCCGACTACACCACCGGCAGCTACGATATCCGCACCCCCAATGGCTATCCGAGCTGGACTTTCGCCGGCAAGTCGCTCACCATCAACCGCCGTGGCCGACTGCTGTACAACGGTTGGGGCCACGACGGCAAAGTCACCATCAAGGACTTGATCGTCGACAACGCTATCGTGCGTCACGACCAATACGATCTGGATACGTTCCGCTTGGCGGGGAATGTCACGCTCGTGGGCAATGGTACCTTCGACGCAGGGCAGGGGAACATCTTCATCGAGTCGGCTGTCACTGGCGTCGGTTCGCTCACCAAGGTCGGCAGCTACGATTTGACGCTCCAAGCGGCCAACGACTACGCCGGAGCGACGAACATCAACCAGGGTACGTTGCGGCTAAGCCCCGCCAGGCCCCTTGCCGACTATGCGTTCGAAAGCGACCGAGACAATGTGGTGGTGAACGACGGTTCTGGTGGTTCCGCCATGAACGGGGCGTTGGCTGGCGGTGCGACCATCGTTCCAGCCGGTGGAGGCCGCAGCGGCAATGCGGTGAGCCTTTCGGGCGGGGCGTCGGTCGACATCAACAGCGGCATCACCGACCTGGCAACCGATGGCAACTGGGCTCTCTCGGCCTGGATCAAGACCACCACCGCCGGGGGCTCGATCCTCACCAAGCACGATGGCGGTTGGGCGTACGGCAACTCGACCTTCTACCTGGGCGACGGAACGGCGCTCGGCAGCGGCGTTCAGCCAGCCGGCGTCCGCTGGGCCGGCGGCTTCCTGCACGCCACGCCAGGCTCGACCAACGTAGCCAATGGCCAATGGCGACATGTGACCTACGTGAACCAAGGCGGCGAGTACACCATCTATGTGGACGGTCAGCCGCTTTCGACTTCGGCGGCCGAAAGCGGTTTTGGCGTGCCCGACATCGGCTCGCTGGTGCAACTTGGCGTTGCCAACAACCCGGGCGACGGGGCGCTGAACTTCAACGGTTTGATGGACTCCGTACAGATTTACGATCAATCGCTCTCCGCCGCCCAGGTCGCCGCGCTGCACCAAGGACAGGCACTGGGCTCGTTGCCCAGTACCACGACTGTAAACATTGCCAGCGGCGCTACGCTCGACCTCGATGGCGTTACTCAGGAGATCGCCGGGCTGAGCGGCGCAGCCGGTTCGACCGTTCACCTCGGCAATGGTGGGCAGTTGACGGTCAGCAACGCCACCGACTCGGACTTCGCTGGAGTGATCACGGGAAGCGGTTCGTTGACAAAGTCCGGCGAGGGTACGCTTTCTCTCACTGGCGACAGTACCTTCAGCGGTTCGACGACCGTCGCCGCAGGCGTGCTGGAACTCGACGGAGCGATCCCCGCGACGTCGGTCGCCCTGGGAGCGACGCTTAGTGGCCGTGGCCAAATCGGTGGCAACTTGGACCTGCTTACCGGAGCCAACTTGGCAGTGGAGGTTGCCGAGACCAGTGACCTGCTCGAAGTCGACGGCACGGCCTCACTCGACGGTGTGCTGTGGGTGTCAATCGACCCCAACTACACGCCCGAGTTGAACGACACGTTCACCGTGCTCTCGGCGTCGAGCCTGACGAACAACCTTACGCTCGGCGGTCCTGACGGATCGCTGTTCAGTCTCGTGGCTAGCACCGCGACCGAGATCGTGCTGACCGCCGTGAGTGGCCTCGCCGGCGACTACAACAACGACGGCTTGGTGAACCTGGCCGACTACACGGTGTGGCGAAACAGCCTCGGAGCCGCGCCCGGGGTATTGCTGAACGACAGCAACGGCGGTGCCATCGGCCCGGCGCAGTACGCCACGTGGAAGGCAAACTTTGGCGCATCACTTGCAAGTTCCGCTTCATCGTCCGCCGCGCAAGTCCCTGAGCCAGCGGCATGCGCTATCTTGCTGGGGGCGTTGCTGGTGGGAGCCAGGATTCGGAGCGTCCAGAGCTCCAAAGTCCATTGCATCAGCTCTTAAAGTCGATCCCAAGATCTCCGTAGATCACTTGCGCCGCGTTCCGTCCGGGTGCCATCGTGACGCCAGGGCCGGGGTGGCTGCCGGAGCCGCACAGGTAGACATTGTTGATCGGCGAGCGGTAGCCGGCCAGTTCGGGGATCGGCCGCATCGCACCGAATTGGTACGGCCAGCATGCTCCGTGGGTGTTGGTGCCTTCGATCGCGCTGGGCAGCAGCCTTTCGATGTCGCACGGGCTGTGAACCACGCGTTTGGCGATACTGTCCGCTAGGCCCGGAATGTAGTTTTTGGAGAGGTGATCGATCACACGATCGGCGAACGCCTCCTTCACGCTGTCCCAGTCGTGGCCAGTGATCTGGCCGGCCGCGTCGCCGGTGATTCGGTAGGGTATCGGTTGCACGACCAGCTTCATCAACGCTTTGCCAGCCGGTGCGCGACTTGGCTCGGCGGCCGTGTCGTGGCACACCAGCGCGAAGGGATGCGCGGGCAGATGGCCGGCTCGGGACTCGGAAAAAGCGCGCAAGAAGTATTCCAGCGTCGGCTCGCTGCAGTGTGCGTACACCGATTGGTTGACGTCGCCGCCGGCTGCAAATTCAGGCGGGCGGTCGAGCGCGAGGTACACCACCATTACCGGCTCGCCCAATTCGTACCGTCGCATCTTCTGAGCGATACTTGGCCCTACCTGTTGTTCTCCCAGCAGGTCGAGCACCAGTTGCCGCGGGTGGGCGCTCGAAGCGATAAGCTGTTTGCAAAGAACCTGCTCGCCATCGGCAAGCTCCACGCCGATAGCCTTGCCATCCTCGACCAGCACACACTTCACTTGCGAGTCGAGGCGGATGCTGCCTCCGTGGGCTTCGAGATAGCCGGCCAGTGCGAGCGGCAGTTGTCGCATACCACCCCGCACGACGTTGTTGCCAAAGTGCTGCACGACCATCGAGAACAAGCACGCAACGCTGCCGCCGCCGATGTCGTCGGGCGAGGCCCCGATGTGTACGCCCCAGGCCGACGCCAGGCACTTGGTCTCTTTGGCCTCGAACGTCTCGTTGCACCACGAACGCAGGCTTTGCATCGCGTAGCGATACTGATCGGGCGATGCCGGCTCAGCGGCAGAGGGTGGGCTATTCATCGACGCGCCGATGGCGTCCTTCTGGACGAGGAATTCCTGGTAGAGCCGTCGCCAAGTCTCCGCGTCCTTTTGGGAGAACCGGCTGATGCTCTCGCAGGTCCGGTCGACATCGCGATAGACGGTCAGCGCGCGGCCTTTGGGGAACGGATGCGACCAGCACGGATCGGGATGAAGCAGCTCGAAGCCATAATCGGCCAGGCCGAGTTCGTTGGGCACCGGGGAGAAGTTGGCGAACTGGATGCAGATGGCGTGCGTGTCGGTATGAAAGCCTGGCAGCGTCACCTCCTGGGTGTTGGTCATGCCGCCGATCTCGCTGCACTTCTCCAGCACCAGCACCTTGAGCCCGGCCTTCGCCAGATAGCAGGCGCACACCAGCCCGTTATGCCCACCGCCAATCACGATTGCGTCACAGTCGGTCGCCATGCGTGTTCCTCGCGAAATTATCTGCGCGCTGTAGAGTGGTGGTCCGAAGTATACCCTGGTTGACGTTCAGAGGTTGCTGTTGCATGGTAAAAATTCGTCAACGTCTGGTAGCGGTCTCAAAAGCCTCAAAACGAAAGGCCCCTGCGATGACTGATTTGGAACTATGGGTCGAGAAACAGAAGATCTACGAACTGTGCGCCCGCTACACGCTCACTTTGGATGGGCACGACATCGAAGCGTGGGCCAATACGTTCACCGAAGACGGAGTGTTCGGCTTCGGCGACCACGGGTTGCGTGGGCGGGAGAAGATCACCGCTTATGGGCGCGTGCACCAGCAGATCGCGTCGCGGCATCTCAACACGTCACTGCTGTTCGAAATCGATGCCAGTGGAGAGCGCGCCACAGGACAATCGACCACGGTGGCCGCCTTTGCGACCAGACAGGGCTACAAAGTGGCCTTCCTCGGACGCTACGACGACGAGGTCCGCAAGGTCGACGGTAACTGGCTGTTCTCCCGCCGCTGGGTGGTCGCCGATGCGTTTCCGGAAGATCCCTCGTGCGATCTGCTCGCGGCCGACCCGGACTTGGTGCCGGTGGTTCAGCCGTTGCTGGATGCCTATCAGCGGTTGGGGGAGCCGATGTAGTCGACGCGCCGGAGGGTGTACTCAAAAGCCTCAAAACCTTGCGGATTGGAGTTATGAGTCTTTTGAGTACCGACACAAGGGGCTCCGCGTTGACCGATGCGGTCGAATGCGGGCCCTCAATGCGGGCAACGTGTTCGATGCTGTCTTACCCGCCGATTCTCGCCAGGCGGGCTCGCAAGCCTTCCATTCTGCTGGGGTTGCGCCGACAATGGAGCAGACTGCTTGCTCGTTTAGGCAGAATCGTCTCTATCCAATTATTGTTATGCGGTGCAGCGGAGCCCACCTGTGACACGAGAGCGATGGCTGCCACATCTTCAGCCGTACCTTCAGCCTGCCAATGATCCGGAACTGGCGACGGCCGGTGTAATGCAGCCGAAGCCGGCCTTTCAGCTTACGTTCCTACTCCCGTATGCTTCGGTCACCGCGTTCCCCGACAACTTCGTCAATGTGTCGGACGAAACGTGCTTGATCCTGCTGGTCGCGGACCACGGCCATGAGACCGTTCACAAGGTTTCGTGGGGCAACATTGGGACGATCTCGATCCAGTTCAGCGAGCAGTCACGCAGGGAGGCGCGTCAACTGTCCCGTGAGATCATCAAGCGGCGACTGTAGCTGTGCCAATGTTTGAGCCTCGGAAGACCATTTAGCGTGTTGCCCTGATATAATCAAACGCAACACAATTTGGTGCCTGTGTTTGGAGACAAGTCATGCGACAGCTGTCTGCGCTCAAAGTCGAAATGCCAGACGATGCCGTCGTTCATCCGCGAACTCTTCGTTTCACCACCGCGGACTTGTTCACACTCGTTTCGGCGATCCCTGTTTGTATTGGTGTCGTTGCAGCTGTCGAGTTCACTGCATTCGAGCAATCATACGAGTGGTTCGGCATCGACTGGTATAGTGGTGTGAGGCACTTTCTGATGGACAGTGTGGGCGTACCGCCCGGCTTTGTTGCTAGGTATGTAACATTCGCAATGGCAGACATGCCGGCGTGGTTTTGCTATTCAATAATCGCAATTGCGCTGGGGCTGATTCGGTCGAAATGGGCGTTAGTAGTAGGTACAGCTTTTATCCTGTCGATCTTCATTTGGGACCTGATGTCAGATTGCTTCTCCGGCCTTCACGCCCAAACTAATCTTCGCATTGTTTCGTTGTTTGGCGTTGCTTTGGCCGCCGCGTGTTTCGCTATTACCAGGAGAATTCGCGGTCGTTCGCTGGTCAGCGACCACAAAACAGGCCGATCCGCCATGGGCATCACGTGCCTTGCGATAGTTCTAACGTTGGCCGTGTCGATGTACGGTTGGTGGCTTGTTGGTCTCACTCGCCAAGCCGGTCTGGAAGTGCAGGAGATGTTTAACGATGTCATGCCTTAGTTGGTCCGGCGTGGCACGCCGAGGCAAGAGCGCTGAAGAGGTCCTGCAGGATAAGTGAGTTCGCTGCGTCGATCTCACGTCAATAGATGCTTAGGCCTCACGGAAACCGCGGAAAACGCCGTCTGCGTCGATTGACTCTGAAAAATCTTCCCAGTCCATGTTTGCCAAGGACAGGTTGTTCTCTATCGACTGGACCTGTGATGGCACGGTCCGAAAAGTCCTCCCGACTTGATCGTTGACATCAACCACCAGGATAGGATGCTCAGGATTCGTTGTTGCTTGCTCATCGACGACTAACAGAAATGAGTGATGTGTATTCGAGGGTAGGCAGCTAGCCAACTGCTTGGGAGCCTCGCCTGAGAAGTCTTGGTCGTCAACAATCGTGAGAAACGCTTGCGGTTTATCCGGAAACTGCTGCCCCGGAGTTTCGTAGAGTTCGCCGAGCAATGACCAACCTTCCGTGTGCTCTGCGGCTGGCTCGCGAATTTCTCGGCAGATTGTCTGCCAAGACTCTTCGTCGTCAAAGTAAGTGCGGATGAACAGAGAGTCGTTGGAATTTGGTAGCATCTTCATCATCGCCCCTTGTTCACAACACTCACAGCACCTCGTGGAACGCCTTCATCCACACCGCGTTGGCTGGCCAGGCGGGGGCGGTGACCAGGTTGCCGTCGACGCAGACGCTGTCGAGGCCTTCGGCGGGTTCGTCCCAGATGCCGCCGGCCGATTCGATTTCGGGACGGACCGTGGGATAGCCCTGGCAGCGCTTGCCACGCAGTGCGTCGGCAGCGGCCAGGACCATCAAGCCGTGGCACGTCGCGGCGATCGGCTTTGCCGCGCCGGCGAGGTGCTTGACCATCTTCAACACGCGGTGATCGATTGCCAGGTACTCAGGCGCGCGGCCGCCGGGCACCACCAGGGCGTCGTAGCTACCGGGCTCGATGCGATCGAACGTGGCGTTCAACGCAAAGTTGTGCCCGCGCTTCTCGCTGTACGTCTGCTGGCCTTCAAAGTCGTGAATGGCCGTGGCCACTGTTTCGCCGGCCGACTTCTCGGGGCAGACCGCATGCACCTCGTGACCGAACGCCTGGAGGATCTGGAAGGGCACCATCACTTCGTAGTCTTCGACGAAGTCGCCAATGATCATCAGAATCTTGGACATTGCTTTGAACCGGGCTGGGGTGAGAAGTGAGTTGCGGGGTTGTCGTTTTAGTCTCTGTTTAACATGACTCGCGGGTGTAGCCAACTACCCGAGGTGACGTTGGGTGGCTGGGGACGAGTGCAATGAGCCCCCGGTGGCGAAAGTTCTGGGGGCTCGCGGTGCTCGACCCCAGGCACCCCTAATGCACACTCTAGTCATCCAGCAGCAAGTATTCGGGCAAGCGTTGGATGTTGCCCTCGCGGTCGATGCAGGCCAGGGTGCTGGAGCCTTCGGCCAGCAGCAGGCCATCGCGGTGCACCAGGTACTCGTGGTCGATACGGGCGCCGCGGGCACGCTGAATGCGGATGGTGATGTCGAGCGTATCGCCAAAGCGGGCCGGCTGGCGGTACGCGCAGGCGATCTTGTTCACCACCAGGATCACCCCGTCGCGCTCGAGATCGACGTATTCGTGACCCAGCGAGCGTAAATGGTGCACCCGGGCCAGTTCGAAATACTTGAAGAAATTGGCGTGGTGCACCACGCCCTGGGCGTCGGTTTCGTAGTAGCGAACTTCGACAGAGAACTTGAACTCTTGAGACACGGCGGCCACGGCCCTCCATGGCGGGGGTGAATTGGGGGAGGCACTCTTTATAGCGGACCACCGCCGGCGGGGCAGCGCCGGTAGCGGGGGGCCGGGAGGTTCGCGTTGAATTAACTCCCCAATAGACCTATACTTACGGCCAAGTTCATAACCAGCTTGTCTCCGCGCCGGCAGCGGAATTGGTATCGTCGCCGGGCTATCGAATCGCTATTTGAAGAAAGAACCTCTATGAGCATTGGCGAGGGAGCGGGTACTGACTTTGCCACCATGCGTGGCCGAGATTATCCGTCGATCCGACAATTCACCGTGTTTTTGGAAAACCGCGTGGGCCAACTGGTCGAAGTGGTGCGGAAGTTCCAAGGCAGCAAGGTCCGCATTGTGGCCCTGAGCATCTCCGACTCGACCGAGTGTGCCCTGGTGCGGTTCCTGCTGAGCGACCCCGAGGCGGGACGCGAGATCCTGGAGCGAGCCGGGCTGGCGCTGGTGGAGTCGGACCTGATCGGCATCGAACTGCCCGACACGCCGCAGCCGATGCTGCAGATGTGCACGGCCCTGCTGGCAGCCGAGCTGAACATCATCCAGGTCTACCCGCTGCTGGTCCGTCCCACCGGCCGGCCGGCGGTGGCGGTGATGGTCGACAACATCGAAATGGCCCTCGACACTCTCACCAGCCAGGGCTTTCGACTGATCAACGAAGACGAATTGAAGCAATATGATTCGCCCTAGCCGGCGAATGTTCCAACTAGGCCATGGACGCACGGACGCAGGCTGGCCAAACTTGCTGTTTAGCGATCCAGCCCGCCGTACCTCCCTCGATCGACCTCCGCTCTGATGCCCATCAATGTAACTTGCCCTGGTTGCCTGAAGCGATTTACCGTTGCCGACAAGCACGCGGGAAAGCAGGGGCCGTGCCCTAGCTGCAAAAAGACGATCACGATTCCGAAGCTGGAAGACCAGGTTGTCATCCACGAGCAGCCCACCGGGCCCACCGACTCGAAGGGCCGCAGTGTCCTGAAGACGTTCCGTCGCAAGGACAGCAAGTTTTCGCCGATCATGGCGCTCAGCGCCGTGGGCGTAGTGGTGGTAGCTTGCCTCATTGCGTTTTTGCTCAAGGGATACGTCGCGGGGGCGGAAACCGTTCCTGCCGTGCTGGTGATGTGTGGCGCCGCGGCGTTCGTGGGGCCGTTTGTGGCCGCCGGCGGATACATGTTCCTGCGCGACGACGAGTTGGAGCCGTACCGCGGATCGCAGTTGTGGCTACGCGCGATCGCCTGCGGTGTATCGTTCGCCCTGGCGTGGCTGTTGTTTGGATTCATCCTCAGCCGATTCACCACGCCGGAAGACGTGAGCAAGGGATTGGAGTTTTATCAGTTGCTGGTGCCGCTGGCGGTCATGATCATGGTGGGCCTGTTGGCCGGTTACGCCAGTTTAGACCTCGACCCCGGCAGTGCGGTGATGCTGTTCGCGTTGTTCTTCATCTTCACAGGACTGTTGCGGCTGCTGATGGGATTGTCGTTCGTGCCGGGCCTGGTCTTCGGTTGACCCGCGGACTTCGAGAGCCGATATGCCTGACGACCTACGATCGATTCCCGAGTTCGCTACACGACACGCGCCGCAGGGCTTGCTCCGCCTGCCCCCTGGCGAGGACGTACCGCTGACGCCGCGGGTGCGACGCTTGATCGACACGCCAGCATTCCGCCGGTTGAGCGACGTTTCGCAGCTCGGTTTGGTCCGCATGGTTTACCCCGGGGCAGGGCACTCGCGATTCGAGCACTCGCTGGGTGTCTATCGCGTGGCCCTCGACTTTCTGGAGCGTCTGGCGAGCGACGCGCGATTTGGGGAGGTTGTTACCACTCGGCAGGCCGAGTGTTTTTTGCTGGCCGCGCTGTTGCACGACATCGGCCACTACCCGTTCTGCCATCCGCTGGAGGACATCGCCCTGGAGAGCGTGGTGCATCACGAAAGCACCGCTCGTCAGGCAATCTCCACGGGCTGTGTGGCGGACGCTTTGAGCGAGGATTGGAACGTCGACCCGGCCCAAGTGGCCGACTTGATCGAGGGGCGTGTCGACACGCCTGGCGAGCGGGTCGTGCGCAGCATGCTCTCTGGCCCGATCGACGTCGACAAGGTCGACTACCTGGCTCGCGACAGCATGCACTGCGGCGTACCTTACGGGCGCAACTTCGACCAGCGGCGGCTGGTGTCGAGTCTATGCCTAAACGCCGCTGGCGATCGCATCGCGGTGACCGAGAAGGGCAAGACGGCCGCCGAGTTGATGGTCTTCGCCCGTTACGTGATGTTCAGCGAAGTGTACTGGCATCACGCGGTGCGATCGGCGACTGCCATGCTGCAGCGGGCCGTGTTCGAATTGGAGCAACAACTCGATTGGGGCGTGGTGATCGGCTCGACCGACAGCACGTTCGCCGCCCACTTGATGTCGGTCGGCGAAGCGTCGCCAGTTGCTGGTCTTGTCAACGCGCTGCTGGGCAGCCAACGGCAGCTCTACAAGCGGATTGGCCAGTACAGCTTGTTGGAAGCTCCAGAGGTATACGAGCTGTTGGCCCGCCACCCGTACGAGTGGCTGGTCGACTGCAGTACTCGGCTGGCGGAGTGCTTCGCCCTCGAGTTAGGCGAAGCGGTTGCCGCTCACGAGGTGCTGATCGATGCCCCGCCCGTGAAGCTCGAAGTGCAGTTCAACGTCGACGTCTACTCGAGCAAGACCAACACGTACCGACCGCTGGGCGAGGTGTCGCCCGTAGTGCGAACCCTGGCCCGCGAGCAATTCGACGACTACGTGAAGCGAGTGCGAGTATTCGCCAGCCCCCGCATCGCCCGAGCCGCGAAGGGGCTGAATCTCGACGAGATGCTCGCTAAGGTCGCCAGCTAGAGAACCTTCAGCGGGTCAATCGATCCCTATGCCAACTGGCGACAGGTTGTGGTTGCTGGAGGATGCTTGCTCCAACTGCTGTTCAAACGCAGGATTCAGGTTCGGTAGCACGCGCCTGACTTCGGCCAGCGCGTCTTGCGAGTCGATCTCAAGACGGGTAAGAAAACTCCACAGCACGGCGATGCGGAGCAGCGTGGCTCCGATGGCCACGATGTCTTGTTCCTGCGGATCCGAGGGAACGATACAGTCGCCATCCGCATTCATTTGCTCTCGAACGATGTTGGCAACTACTTCAAGTCGCGGGATGTTCTCTAACCGCTGAGCACCCGTCGCCGCGCCCTCTGCCAGGATGGTTTGGAGGTCGAAGTCCTCATGCTCGGCAGACCTTAAACTGCGCTGCTGATCTTCTGGCAATAGCGCGAAACCGAGAAGGCCCAGGTGAGCGGCAAGTTTGAATTCCCAGCGGGCCGGTGCGCCGATCGCCTGGCGCAGGTCGTTCACCAGTACTTCGATTTCACGAACGCGGCTGAGTGCATCGGGATGGACGGTTCTCAGCACATCGGTCAGTACCCCAACGGCGCCGGGAAGGGTTTCGTTCAGCAGTGCTCTTTCGGTCGTAATTAGCCGGTACTGGGCCAAACCTGCATCCAACGCCTGGCGGACGTTGTCGTGTTCGCACGGCTTATTTAGCAGGCGAAACACTTGGCCGTCGTTCACCGCTTTGATGGCCGTGGCTTGATCTTGATTGCCGGTGAGCATCATGTAGACTGCATCCGGCGCAATCATGCGCGCCTGCTGGATGAACTGGACTCCGTCCATGCCCGGCATGCGCATGTCGGTCATCACCACCGCAAAGCTACCCGATTTCAATTCTGCAAGAGCAGCGGGGCCCGAATTGGCGGTCGTCAAATCATAGTATCCACCAAGTCGCCGCCGCAGGCCGTTTAACAGCGGTTGCTCATCGTCTACGACTAGAATTCGCTCACTCATACTGTTTCTGCCCCGCAACTGTTCTGGTCGCGAAAAAGTGAAAACTGTGCGCAAAAGTCTACTACAGTCAGTGGCCTATGGTCCTAGGTTGCGGAGATTACTACGTCCTGCTGTGGGTGTTGCGGTTCGTAGTGCCCAGCGATAGGAAGTTTCATGGAAAAAGTCGTTCCAACACCCATGGTGGAAACGAAGTCCAGGCGGCCACCATGTTTATTGGTGATGATGTCATGTGAGATGGCCAGCCCTTGTCCCGTACCGAGGCCTACCTCCTTGGTAGTAAAGAAGGGATCGAAGATTCGGTTGCGGATCTCGTCGGGTATTCCTGGCCCGTTGTCCTCCAGCTCAATGCAGACGTCTTCGCCACTGCAGAAGGTCCTGATCGTGATGAGCCCTGCCGGGTGGTCGAGGTCGCCGAATTTCTCCCGTAGCGCGTCCGCAGCGTTGACAACCAGATTGAGGATTACCTGGTTCAGTTCGGCCGGAAGCACGGGAACTTGCGGCAGCGTCTCGTCGAGATCTAGTTCGAGTTGGGCGATGTACTTCCAGCGGTTGCGGCTGATCGTCACTGTGCTGCGAATCAGCTGATTTACGTCGGATATCTCTTTGTGGGAAGTGCCGGGGTGGGAGAACACCTTCATGGCACCCACGATCGAACTCACCCGCTCGATGCCGTCCAAGTTGTCCAAGAATGCCTCCGGTACTTCCCGCACAAGCTCGTCGTAGCGATGCTGCTGCAAAACCTGGAGTGCTCGTTGATGGCGGTCACCCCAGGACATTGGCGGTCCTTCGATGTTCACCATCTCGGCGTAGGAAGCGGTGATAGCGAGCAAGTGATCGACGCATTCCTGCAGATAGGCGGTGTTGTCACCGATGAACTGCATGGGGGTATTGATCTCGTGGGCGACGCCGGCCGCGAGTTGTCCGATCGACTCCATCTTTTGGGCAAGGGCCAGTTGCTGGGACATCAGCTTGGCTTCGCGAACGGAGGCTTCCAATTGCTCGGTTCGTTTCTTCAACTCGGTTGTTCGTTGCTCGACAATCTGGTCGGTAGAGGCCTTGGCCTGCTCCAGTTGAGCCTGAGTAAGCGCCGCGGTGCGCATCTCGCGCATGCCTACTACGCAACTCCACACCAGGAAAGCATCTTCGAACAACACCCAGCCCGTATGTTCCAAGGCACGGCCAATGCTGGGAGTAAGGACACCAAAGACCGAGTCGGGCCAGTACACACCCCGTGCAAGATGATCGACGGCGACGACCACCGTAGCGGGTATCAGGACGCGCCAGTCGCGGTAGAACGCCAGGAATGCCAACGACCCGAACACGTGGAAGTGTGCTTCGATACGACCGCCAGACAAATGAATAAGCAGCGCCGAATAGCCCGCCTGTGCAACGGAGATGGTCAATCGAGTGGCAAACGACCCGGGCCTTAGCAGCGCCATGGCGATGGGTGCCGCCGACAATAGACCGCCGAGCAGCAGGGAGGCCCACAAGTGGATGTGCCACTGTTGCTGGTCGCCTTCCCAAGCGCGCGGTGTGTACCAGGCTGCTTGCAGAATGGCCGCCAGCCACTGGGTTGCGAACAGCGCCGCGAACAAGCGATCGGTCTGTACGTACAAGCGATGAGTGCGCTCGTCGAGTATCTCTTGCGCGCGTTGATTTGTGTCGATGCACTCCATAGGTTCGCAGCCCCGCCCAAGGCGGTCAGTCCCCTTGCTCGAGAAGCGTGGCGTGTGATTGCAAAGGGCACCCGTACACCTTGGTGCAGGTGGTGATCGGAGGGTTGTTCTGGACCAAGGACAAGATGCTTTCCGATCCCACGCTGTCGCCTTCGTGCCCACGGGCAGCGGTGATACCGCCATAGAACAGCGGCTCACGAGCCGCGCCATAAAGAACCACCGCCCCCGATGTATGCATACCCAACGATGCCGCCTGTCGGCCCTCCGAGTCAACCGAGATGGTTGTATTGGGGAGTTCGGCGAGCTGACGCATCAACCACGTCTCCCCGAACTCTGAGGAAGCGTCCGCCGGCTGATACATTAGGATCTGGCAGGCGATTTTGGCAGAGTTGTCTCGCAGTATCTTGGCAAGTTCCTTCGCAGTTGCCCTTGAACAAACGCACTTCGGATGAATGGCTACTACCATGCGGTACGCGGCGGAGGCAGGACTCTCGGGGCCGGACGCTGCAAGCGGTGGCTGCTCCTGCACTCCTGGTGTCTGGCTGTACGACACCAGCATCGCAAAACCAACCACACAGAACACGAACCACAGCGCAAGTGCCGCATTGCAGGCGAGGTGTCGAAAACTTGCTACGGCAGGGCGAATCATCGAAAGGTTGGCTGCGATCCAATGGAGCGGATTTCGCCCGACTACATACATGTCTTCAGGCACAGTTAACCGTAGGATTTTTTTGGGGAGCTGTCCCTCCACATTGTGGGAAACATCCATTGGAAAATGCTGAGGTTGCGGATTATTCAGGGAAAGTCGCCTTTCAGGTGATCGGTTTGCCGAAATGCGGACTGGTGAACTCCGTACTCGCGTCTGGAATAGCAGGGCAATAAGAGCAAAATCGCCAAGTGGCCCCTTCTGTCGGCGGCCAAAAAGGGGGGTCGACTTGGAGCATGGCAGCAAGAATAATTAGAGCGCTAACCAATCGGCTTCCCATTAGAACCGCTCCAAATGTTGCAGTACGACTTCGACGAAAGCATCGGGTACTGGCTGTGCTGTGCACACCAAGCCTACATGCGAACATTTAATGAACGTTTGGAGCCACACGGAATTACGTACCGCCAGGCGCAGTTACTTGCATTTCTGGCGATGGATGGTCCGCTTAGTCAAACCGAGCTGGCGGCCCGGATGTTGATCGAACCGCCTAGCCTGGTTGGCATTCTTGATCGAGCCGAGGAAGCGGGGCTGATTGAGCGGCGTAGCTGCAATCAAGATCGACGGCGAAAGCTGATCCACACTTTGCCAGCCGCAGAGAAGGTATGGAAGAAAATTGCCGAGTGTGGGCGGGGGATCCGCGAACAGGCGACCGCGGGACTTACGGAGGAAGAAGTCCAAACACTCCGTCACCTGCTGGACAAGGTTCGCGAGAATGTCACGAGCGATGAAACTGCCATTCGATAAAGCTGTCTGCCTGGCAACGGGTTTCTGCTGCCTGGCAAGTGTAGCGTTCGCGCAGCGAGGGCAAGGTCCGTCGCCGGTGGTGGCGGCGCAAGTTAAGCAGCAGTCGGTCACGTCCACTCAGGCCTTCGTCGGCACGGTCATGCCTTCGCAGCGTGCAACCATCGGCAGCGCTGTGGACGGTCGGATTGTTCAGTGTGATTTTGAAGAAGGCGACCGGGTCGAAGCGGGCGGTCCACTGGCGCAACTGCTGACCGAGACAATCTCTCTGGAAATTGTCTCGGCCAAGGGCGAACTTAGATACCTTCAGGCGAAACTGCAGGAGTTGGAGAACGGAACCCGAGCCGAGCAGCTAGAGCAAGCACGAGCCAAGATGGCGGCCGCGAAAGCTCGGTTGGACTATCGGGAAGAACGCCGCGAACGCTTGCGGGATGTAGCCGAGCAGACCAGCGCAGTGAGCGAAGATGAATGGCGCGAAGCCCTGATGGCGGCGGCCGAAGCAAAAGAAGTCCATGCCGAAGCCCAAGCCGCTTACGAAGAGGCCAAGGCTGGTCCCCGCCAAGAGTTGATTGCTCAGGCCAAGGCCCAAGTCGACATGCAGCAGGCGGTGGTCCATCGCTTGGAAGATCAGCTTTCCAAGCACACCATCCGCTCGCGGTTTACCGGCTACGTGGTCACCAAGAGCACTGAGGAGGGACAGTGGGTCAATCGCGGCGACGCTGTTGCCGAGGTCGTGGGTATCGACGTGGTGGAAGTGGTGGTGCACGTGCTGGAGCAAAGCGTACCGTATATCTCGCCAGGGGCCGAGGTGAGCGTCGACATTCCCGCGCTGCCACAGTCGCCGTTCTCCGCGAAGGTGATCACCGTGGTGCCGCAAGGCGACGTTAGGGCTCGCACTTTTCCGGTGAAGATTGCCATTCAGAACCAAACAACGCCGGCCGGACCATTGATCAAGCCCGGCATGTACGCGCGTGTCGAGTTGCCAGTGGGCGAGACGACTCAGGCGACGCTCGTTCCGAAAGACGCTGTGGTGCTGGGCCAGGGTTCGGCAACCGTGTACGTGGTGGATGGCGCGAACGGCGCCGGCCAGTCGGGTACGGCCATGCCGGTGCCCGTCAAGCTAGGCACCGCGTACGGAGAATGGATCGACATTGGCAACGCCATTGCCCCCGGCGCCCTAGTGGTTGTCGAAGGCAATGAACGATTACTGCCGAACGCCGATGTCCAGGTGAGCCGGATAGTCGAATCACTCTCGCAACGCCCCGCGATCCCTGGTCGCTAGTTACTCCCTCCCCACTTCCCGCCTTCGTTAGCTGCTATGCAACTCGTCGATGCATTCGTGCACAACCCGGTGAAGGTCACGGTCGGCGTGTTGTTGCTCGTGCTGTTTGGCCTCGTTGCGCTGTTCGAGATGCCGATGCAGTTGACGCCCGAAGTGGAGACGCCCACCATCACGGTCGATACTCGGTGGCCAGGAGCAAGTCCGCAGGAGGTGGAACAAGAAATCA
The DNA here is from genome assembly GCF_965227375.1 of Aeoliella sp. Lineage (NCBI taxonomy): Bacteria > Pseudomonadati > Planctomycetota > Planctomycetia > Pirellulales > Lacipirellulaceae > Aeoliella > Aeoliella sp. Next base: position 3,062,465 of record NZ_CBDDFX010000002.1, on the reverse strand, counting down.
TCATCGAGCAGGAAGAGCAGCTCAAAGGCGTTGAAGGCGCGACCAAGCTCTCGTCGGAGAGCTCCGATTCGGTAGGCAAGATCACCATCGAGTTTGCTGTCGGTACCGACATGGACCAGGCGATACTCAAGGTGAACAGCCGCTTGCAGCAAGTGCGCGAGTACCCCGAAGAGGCCGACCAGCCGGTGATCACGACTTCCGATAGCGCCGCCCGCGCAATCGCCTGGTTTATTCTCAGCGCGCTGCCGCCTACCGATAAACAAATCGAATCATTCGCTCAGTCGCATCCCGAACTGCAGGCCGAGATCGGTAGGGTTCAAGCAACCGAGAGCGTTGGGCTCAAGATGCTTAGGCTGCGGAACCTGGCGGAAGAGCATCCGGAGGTTACTCAACTGCTGCCCTCGCCCGACTTGGAGGTTCCCAAGCTGCGTCGCTTCGCCGAGGACGAAATCGAAGCTCGCTTCGAGCGTGTGAAGGGCGTCTCGCAGTCCAATGTGATCGGCGGCTTGGAGGACGAGTTGCAGGTGGTGGTCGACCCGGAGCAACTGGCCGCCCGGCAACTCACACTTACCGACGTGCGAGACGTGCTGAAGGCGCAGAACCGCGACACCTCGGCGGGCACCCTGGATGAAAGCAAACGCCGCTACGTATTCCGCACGCTCAACCAGTTCCGCACGCCAGAACAGGTAAAAGATCAATTGCTGGCGGTCCGCGACGGGAAGCCAGTGTACGTCCGCGATGTGGCCGAAGTGCACTTGGGATTCAAGAAGCCCGAAGGGCTGGTTCGCAGGTTTGGCGAGTCGAGCATCGCGGTGAACTGCGAGCGGGCAGGCGGAGCCAACGTGATCGACGTAATGGCCGGATTGCGCGAAGTGAATGAAACTCTCAATCGCGAGATCCTACACCCGCGTGGGTTGATGCTCACCCAAGTGTACGACGAAACGGACTACATCAACTCGTCGGTCGACCTGGTGCAGCAGAATATCTTGCTCGGCGGCGCGCTTACCATGATCGTGTTGATGGTATTCCTGCACTTGAACGTGCCGACTCTGATCTCGATTCCTCTTATCCTGGCATCGGCGCTGGCTTCGATCTTTGTCTCGCCCTGGCTGTACGTTGTCTGTCTCGCACTGTTGATTGGCGTGGGCTTCTTTTGCGCACGTGGTGCGTTGGTCGTCGCGCTGGCTATTCCGGTAAGTATCGTCGGCACTTTCCTGGTGCTGGGCGGCTTGGGGCGTTCGCTGAACGTCATCAGTTTGGCCGGCCTCGCGTTTGCGGTCGGTATGTTGGTGGATAACGCCGTGGTGGTGCTGGAAAATATCTACCGCCGCTACAGCATGGGCGAGCCGCCCTTCACGGCCGCGGTGCGTGGCACCCAGGAAGTGTGGGGCGCTGTGGTGTCGTCGACGCTAACCACGATTGCCGTATTCCTGCCGGTGGTGTTCATGGAGGAGGAAGCGGGGCAATTGTTCCGCGATATCGCCCTGGCGATTACTGCCGCAGTCGGACTGTCGCTGGTGGTCTCCGTCACACTGATCCCGACCGCCGCCGCCAGGCTGTTCCGCCGCCACGAAGACGAGGCGCTGCCATCGGGTGCAGGCTTTTGGCAGAACGGTAGCTCCGGTTCGACTCAGGCTGGCGCACAGCAGGTCGTCGGCACGGCGGGCAAGATTGGGCGAAAGTTCGCCGATCAAGTCGTGGGCGTCAATGCATGGATCCAGCGTCGGGTGTGGCGGCAAGTTCTAACGGTTGCGGTACTAGTCGGCGCGGCGGTTGGTGTGAGCTACCTGCTGTGGCCCAAAGTCGAGTACTTGCCGAATGGCAATCGCAACCTCGTGATCGCGATCGTCATCCCCCCACCCGGCTACAACATCGACCATTTGATGACACTGGGCGAACGGGCGGAGGAGGCACTGCGGCCCTATTGGGACGTGGACGACAATACCGACCTTTCCCAGCTTGAGGGACCAGCGATCCGCGATTTCTTCTTCGTCGTTCGCGGGCGGCAGGTGTTTATGGGTATCAGGGCGCGCGATCCACTGAAGTCGAAGCAATTGGAACCGGTCATCTACAAGGCGCTCAGCGGCATTCCGGACATCATTCCCGTGGCGAAACAAACGAGCTTGTTCGAGCGTGGGTTGACCGCGGGGCGAACGGTGGACGTCGAGATCGTCGGCCCAGATGTTGAGAAGCTGGTGGGAATCGGAAAACAGGTTATGGGGAAGGTACTGGGATCCAAAGAAGAGCCGCCGCTTATCCCTGGTGCAAGACCACAGCCCATTCCGAGTCTCGAAATTTCGAGTCCCGAAGTGCATGTCGAGCCCAAGCTGTTGCACGCTGCCGAGATGCAAATGACTGCCACCGATATTGGGTTTGCGGTGGATACGATTATCGATGGGGCCTACGTAAGCGACTACTACTTGGGTGGTAAGAAGATCGACCTCACCGTGATGGGCGAGCAGCAATTCAATCGTTCGACGGGGCAACTGGCGAACGTTCCCGTGGTCACGCCATTAGGACAACTCGTGCCTCTGAAGGCAGTGGCCGACGTCGAACTTTCCATAGGACCGGAGCAGGTTAATCACCGCGAACGCGAACGGGCAATTACCATCCAAGTCACCCCACCCGCCGAAGTGGCGCTGGAAGACGCGATGTTGCTGATCGACAGCCAGATCGTGCAGCCAATTCGCGACTCGGGGCAACTGGAGGGCGGTTACCGGATCTCGCTGTCCGGAACGGCCGACAAACTGACGCAGGCATGGACGGCGCTGAGGTTCAATGTGCTGCTTGCGGTGATCATCACCTACTTGCTGATGGCCGCCCTGTTCGAATCGTGGATGTACCCGCTGGTGATCATTCTCAGTGTCCCCCTCGGAGCGGCCGGCGGTGTGATTGGCTTGGCCATCCTCAATCTGTTCATTCTGCAGCCGCTGGATGTGCTCACGATGTTAGGCTTCGTGGTGCTCATTGGCACGGTCGTGAACAACCCCATCCTGATTGTGCACCAGTCGCTCAACCACATGCGGTTCGACGGGATGGATCCCCGCGAGGCAATTCTCGAAAGCGTTCGTACCCGCATTCGGCCGATTTTCATGACCACCACGACTACCGTGCTGGGCTTGGCGCCGCTCGTGCTGTTCCCCGGTGCAGGAAGCGAGTTGTACCGAGGTCTGGGCAGCGTGGTGTTAGGTGGTCTGGTGGTATCGACCATCTTCACGCTGGTGTTCGTGCCGACGCTGTTCCGCTTGATGCTCGAAGTGTTCGGCGGCGCGAAGGTAAAGCCTGAGCACCATCAGTGGGACGAGCAGCAGCCCGCCGACGACACCCCGTTCGAACCAACGCCCGCTCCGGTGGGAGTCGGCTGATGCGCGCCGCATCAACTTGGGGCGTTCTCGAGCAACCAGTCTTCCAGAATCACATGCTGGACATTCGGCGCACGTAGCAGCGAAGCGCGTTGTGGCAGCAGATTGGCTAGCCAGCGGCGATTCACCAGATTGGACACCGCCCTCATGCTGATGCCACCGAGCGACATCCTGGCTAATTGTTGGCAAACATTCTCGCTGAGTCGCTGGAACGTGGCGGGAATCACATTCGGTCCCGGCCCGACGTGAATCACCAGCTTGATGTCTTCCTTGAGCGTGTAAGCGACCGCATCCCACAGTCGTTGTGGATGGTCGACCCACCGGCGGAGCACTTCGCGAGCGGGTTCTTTCTGGTAGCTGGTGTCGCCGGTGGCAAGCGAGAACAGCACAGGCTTTTCGAGGCCAGGCTCGGGCGACATCGCTTCCATCAGCACCGAGGCACGATCGGGAATATGCCGCTGGCGAACAATGGGCGTGTGCATCGGTGGCCAGAGGTTCGAGTCGCGCTTCAGCAACACTGTTGCAGGAAGGATATCGTGCATGGTGCTCTTCAAGCGGGCCAACGAATCGTGCTGCCCTAGCACCAAGTAGGTGTTGGGGGAGAGCACCGCTGAGATGCCGATTACCCCGTTCTGTTCAGCGGTCAATTCTTCGCACAGGTGAATGATCTTTGCCTCATCGATCGCTTCGGTCCGCGAGAACAGGATGCCCATCTTTACATCATGGGCCAGCACTGCGCAGTCGGTGGCCAGCGTCACTGGTACCTGCATCGCTTCGGCAGCCGAAACCATCTGGTTCGCCGCCGTGGCAGTCAATTCGCCCAGGCTGTAGCCATAGGCCAGCGGCGCCTGGCTGTACTCGACGCCATGAATCTCAGCGAGCATGTCGAGCTGAGCTAACTCCACCGCCATGACCAACGCCACAGCCTCGGCATAATGCTCCAAATCGGCTTCGAGTTTACCAACCACGCGGGCGACCAGGTCGGACCGCTGCCCGTGCGCCTGGTGGCAGACATCGCTGCCGACCTCCAACCATCGCTGTAGGAAAGGGCGGTAGGCGTCGACTTGCCACAACTCGGGCGTCCGGCCCAAGTTCGTGATGTTGTAGCCCCGGAAAGCGAACGCCGAGCGCGGCACTGTTTGACGAAGCTGCTCGGCGGCGGTCAGAGGAGGGGAGGCCATGTTGCGATGCCTGGAGTAGGGGATTCACAAGTGAACATCGTCCGCCGCGAGCGAGCGGCGACGGTCGATTGCAGAGTTTAACGAATGTTCGCTACGGCTTGCCATTGAACTGGCATAACCGTTTCAAACGGAACGGCAGAACCTCGGATGTTTGCAACTGTACCTGCGGGTCTTGGCAGAGACAAGAAAAATGGCGGTGCGTGTTCTGCATGTACTATTGTTTTAGAGTTGACAAGCGATGGCAGGGCGCCGTCCACGCAGAACACCAGCCGGGCAGATGTCTTACGGCATCGCAGGCGAGCCTCGGGAGGACTCGAATATGCTGACTGCCGAACAGATCATGACACCCGACGTCCACACGATTGGACCGGAATCGTCCATTCGCGAAGCCATTGAGAAACTGCTGGACAAGCGGATCAGCGGCCTGCCGGTGGTGGATCGTTCAGGAACCCTGGTCGGCATTCTCAGCGAGTACGCCTTGCTAGCCATGGCCTACGACAAGACGGTCACCCATCAAACCGTGGCGCAGCACATGACTCGCGAAGTGATCTCGGTCGACGCCAAGGCGCCGGTCAACCGCGTGGCCGACCAGTTTATCGTCCACCGCGTTCGCCGCCTGCCGGTAGTCAAGGACGGTCGTCTGGTCGGGCTCATATCGCGCGTCGACGTGCTGAAGGCCCTCTACACGGCCGAAGCCCCTGTCTGCTCCGCCTAAGCTGCGGCCGACAATTGTGAGGTCGAATCGAATGTCTCCCAATCCGAGACGAGCCATCGCCGCAAGCCCGGCCATCGTGCTTGCGGTGTTTGCTTTGGTAGCCAGTGCGTATTGCCAGGCGGCGAACGTGCTGATGGTGATTGATCGGTATTCGATAATTGCAGAAGAGAGTAGTCGCAAGACGGCCTTTGAAAGCTGGGGGCATACGGTCACTACGATCACTGACATACTCAGTCAGTCCGAGTACGACACCGCATTGGTCGGCATTGATGTGGTGTACGTGTGTCACACCGTGGACGATCCCGATGTCTCCTACAAGCTTCGCACGGCCACCTGCGGAGTTGTGAATGAGCACATGAACCTCGACGATGAGTTTGGGTTCGCCACTGGTGGCGGATACAATCACTCCTGGCACACGATTGAAGGAGTGGACAACACTCACGATGTGACCAGTGGGCTCTCATCGGGCGACAATGTGGTCACGGGTACCTCGCAGAACCTGTCGGTGAACGGCAACACTCTCGGTGCCGGCGTGCAAGTGCTCGGTACGATGAACTATGGGGCACTCTCGGTTGGAGTAATCGAGACGGGCGGAGCGCTGGCAAACTCTTACAGCGGCAACAGCTCGGCGTCTGGTCGCCGAGTGAGGCTCCCCTGGGGGAGCGGAACTTGGGATAACCTCAACTCGACAGGGTTGTTATTCACCCAGAACGCACTGAATTGGGCAAGCGGTGGGGCAGGATCGGGGTTGCTCCTGCACCTCGAGTTAGAAGAAACGAGCGGCACCACTGCGGTTGACTCGTCGACCAACGGAAACGATGCTGTCTACGTCGCTTCGCCGGAACTGGGCGCGACTGGTAAGCGAGGCTCAGCCATCGGTCTTCAGGCCGACACGCAGCATGATCGAATTGATGTTCCGATTTCGTCCATCGATGGCAGGCAACAAGTCAGTGTAGCTTGGTGGATGAGAACCTCAAAGACTGGCGAACAGGCTATTCTCAGCGGAGCAAACAGTAGCTATTCGGCCGCCAATGCCTTCCTGATCTTCTTTTACAGCGACACGACTTTTCGACCCTATATGGACGGTACAAACCGATCGCTCTCCATCGCTTCGATTGCCGATGGACGCTGGCACCACTATGTTTATACTCACGATCGGACCACTGGCGACTCTGAACTTTTCATCGATGGTTTGTCGGCGGGGACACTCAACTTTCCCGCTCGGACGGGAACTTATGAGATTGCTTCAAATGGTCTCGTTATCGGTGAGGAACAAGATAGCCCTGGAGGCGGATTTGTCTCTTCTCAGGCGTTTGATGGATATCTCGATGACTTTCGTATCTACGACTACATCCTGAGCCATGCCGAAATCGTCGAACTCTACGGACTTGTTGGACATTGGAAGTTCAACGAAACTTCGGGCAGCACGTTGGCTGACTCGTCGCCCAACGGAAACGACGCGACCTTCAACACTGGAACGCCGAGTTGGGTATCCGGAGTCCGCAGCGGTGGATTGCAATTCAACGGATCGAACGATGCCGACACCGATGCCTCGTTCGACCCGCCTGCTACAGGCAGTGTGGCCTTTTGGTATCGCTTCAGCGATGCGCCTAGTGGTGCGCAGCAATTGCTTGGCACAAGTGGCGACTGGAGGATTCGTACCGATAGTGGGGGGGCCATCTACATCGATCTCGGCGGAGACGGCGTTGCCTCTGGTTGCCAGACACCTAGCGGATCGGCGGACGCCGGCGCGTGGCACCACTTGGTGGCCATCTATGACGACGAGGACGATGAGTTCAAGGTCTATCTTGACGGCGGGTTGGTTGCTAGCGGATCGATGACGGTAACCGACCAGAGTGCAGCTACGCTCTCACTGGGGGCTCGTACAGGATCGAGCGAACGCTTCAACGGCGCTTTGGACGACGTACGCGTCTACAACTACGAGATTTCAGAGACCGAAGTGGCAGAACTCTACGGGCTGATTGGCCATTGGAAACTCGACGAGAGCAGCGGCACCGTGGCCAACGACACCAGTTTGAAAGGGACCGATGGCATGCACACCAATGGTGTTACGGTGAATGCGGAGGGGCCCTATCCTGGTCTAGGTGACACGGCGGCCGAGTTCGATGGTCTGAACGACCACGTGTCGTTGCCGGCGGTGTCGTCCGAGTTTGACGATGGGGTGACGATGGCCGTGTGGGCGCGACCGACGGACAACAAGATGTGGGCCAGGTTCTTCGAGATGGGTAACGGAGAATGGGTAGACAATTTCCTGCTAGCCCGCGAGTCGGTTACAAACGACCTTACGCTTCACATACACGATGGTTCGATTGGTTCTGGCTATATCAAGGCCATCGACGGCATCATCCAGAACGAGTGGCATCACTACGTGGCGGTGGTCGATTCCAACGGCAACGCCGTACTGTATCGGGATGCGGTGGTGCTTCAAACCGGAACCACTGGAGTTCCCAACAACAACGAGCGATCCAACACATACATTGGTCGGAGCAACTGGGGGAGCGACGGCTACTATGAGGGCCGGATGCACGACGTGCGACTGTACAACCGCCCGCTTAGCCAGAGTGAAGTAGCCGAGCTATTCGGCCTCGTGGCACATTGGAGGCTTGACGAGTCGAGCGGATTCACTGCGTACGACTCCTCGGGCGTGGGGAACGATGCGACCCTCACAGGCACACAAGATTGGATTAGCGGCCAGATTGATGGAGGTGGTGGATGCGACTACTCCGATGGCGACGATTACTTCACCGCGCCAACCACGACCGTGCTCAACAATGTGAACGAAGGCAGCTACTCAGTCACAGCGTGGTACAAGCCGCTTTCCGTTCCGACCGGGTCCGGCGCGGACAACCACGCGTACCAGGGGGTGCTCATCAAAGAGGGTTGGCACACGGGACTATATTACAACTACGAACAACGGTTCGAGTTCGTCAACTATCTGAATGGCTACAACTGGACAGGTACGGGGACTTGGTCGAAGACTTATTCAACTGGGAAGTTCCACCATTTGGCGGGCGTCGTCAACTTGCCGGATGGCACGTTAGAGCTGTACGTTGACGGGCAACTGCAAGGAACGGATACTTTCACTCCCGGCTTGACCGGGCAAGATCTTGGTTCGACGCCTTGGCGGATTGGAATCGGCGGTCCGGGTTTGACCGAGTGGCGGTGGCCGGCACACGGCGTGATCGACGGCGTTCGGATTTACAACCGACCGCTCAATGCCGAGGAAGTCGATCAAATCTACTCTTCCGGGACCACAACTGGGATTCGAATCATCAAATGGGTGGAGGCCCGCTAGCGGAAGACCGCTGGTTCAATGCCGTCGACGACCGGTTTAATCGATACAGCCGGCTCTACTGCGTTGGCGTGCTCGGCGTCGCATGGTTCTGCTTGATTCATGCGGCAGAAAAGGTACGTATTGCTGTCGAACTTTGCACACCGAGGCGATTTGAAGGTGATTCGGCGCACTCCAACCTTGGATTTTCCCACCCATGTCCCACGGCAAGAAGCACATTCTACTCATCGAGGAAGAGCCCGTTCTAGCCGACATAACGGGTTTTCGTCTCGAACTGCTGGGGCACACGGTTCAGCGGCTCGCTTCGGCTGAAGAGGCGCTGGTGTGGCTGGGCGACCAACTGCCTAATCTGGTCGTCATTGGCCACTTCCTGCCCGGCATGGACGGCATCGACTTTTTAAATCGCATCAGCAACGACGTTCGCACCTCCGACATTCCGACCATCTTGCTCTCGCCGAATTCGGAACTCGACGATGTGCAGCGGGCGTTCAACGCAGGGGCGGACGAGTATCTGGTGACCCCGTTCGACCCCAGGACGCTCGAGCAAAAGGTTGAGCGACTGATGGCAATCGAATCCTGAGCCTACACCTTCCAGCGTACGAGCAATGGCCCTACTTGGCGACATTCTGATTAACCACGGTTGGATTACCTCCAATCAGCTTGAAAGTGCGCTGGCCGCTCAAGGCAACGAGCGCGGCATGCTGGGACAGATCCTGGTGCGTCGCGGGTTGGTGTCGTTCGAGCAACTGGGGCAAGCTTTGTCCGAGCAGTACGGCGTGCCGTACGTGGAGGTGGTCCCACAGGCGGTCAATCCGCAAGTGGCTCGCCTGGTGCCTGAACCAATGGCGCGGCAGCACTCGTGTGTTCCGCTTAACGTGGCGGGGCATCGCATGCAGTTGGCCATGGCGGCACCCGACGATATGGAAGTGATCGCCGAGGCGGAGTTGATCACCGGCTACCACGTCGATCCGGTCGTGGCGCTAGAAGGACCTTTGCAGGCGGCCTTGGATCGCAGCTTCGATGATCGTATCGTCGCTCGGCAGACCATCGTCGACATGAAGATGGCCGACCTGGAAGCCGCTGAGCATGTCGAAGTGGACGAGGCTGCTGAATCAGAGGCCGACAAAGAAGACTTGGCGCCCGTTGTGCGCCTGGTGCGAGCGATCCTGATGGGTGCGATCAACGCTGGTACCAGCGATATCCACCTCGAGCCGCACCAACCCGAGATGCGGGTTCGATACCGCGTGGATGGCGAACTGCAGCAGGTGATGACCATCCCCAATCACATCGAAGAGGCGGTGGTTGCTCGCATCAAAGTCATGGCCGACATGGATACCACCGAAAGCCGCCGTCCGCAGGACGGGCGGTTGAGTGTGCACGAAGCAGGTACCCGGGTGAACTTTCGTGTGAGTTCCATTCCTACCGTAGGTGGAGAGAAGGTCGTGATGCGGCTCTTGGACGAAGGCAGCAAGGTCTTCGACATCAAGGCCTTGGGCTTGAACCAACGCGACCTGAGCACGCTGCAGTCGCTGATCGATAAGCCCCACGGCATGCTGGTGCTCACCGGTCCCACTGGCTCCGGCAAAACGACCACGATGTACGCCCTGTTGGCGCAGCTCAACAGCATTAACCGCAACATTGTGACGGTGGAGGATCCTGTCGAGTACCGTCTGACTGGTATCAACCAGGTGGCATCCGACAACGACTATGGTCTGGGATTCGCCAACGCGCTGAAGTACATCATGCGACAAGATCCCGATGTGATTATGGTGGGCGAAATTCGAGACCAAGAAACGGCCACCACTGGTGTGCAGGCGGCGCTGACCGGACATCTGCTGATTAGCACGCTGCACACCAACGACGCCGTGGGCGCGGTGGGTCGACTAAACGATCTGGGCATCGACAACTTCAAGATCGGTGGTGCGTTGCTCGGATCGGTCGCGCAGCGTCTATTGCGTTCCATCTGTCCGGAGTGCAAGGAGCCGGTCGAGCCGAATCCCGCGCTGCTGAAAGCACTGACCAAGAACCATCCCTTGCCTGACAATGCGGTATTCTACCGCGGGCGAGGTTGCAAAAAGTGCCTGGGGACTGGCTACCTGGGGCGACTGCCCATTTACGAGATCATGGCCGTGACGCCTGAGCTATCCGATGGCATTGAGCGAGGCTTGCCCGTGAACAAGCTGCGTGAGATCGCAGTGAGCCAAGGCATGGTCGAGTTGGCGCAGGCTGGCTTGGAGCAAGTGCTGGCCGGCAAGACCACCTTGGAAGAAGTGCATTACAAAATCTCCAGCTAGCACCGCAAAACCTGATGAAGTCGACTACAGGCAACTCGAAGTTCGCCAGCCTTTGGAAAGGCAAAGGTCCCAAGGCTGCTGCGCGCGGCGGGGCACGGCGACAGCACAGGCGCGTGGAAGACACCGCCCGCTTGAAGACCAAGCAGGTGACGTACGTCTTTCGTCACCTGTCGACGTTGCTCGAAAACGGTGTATCCCTCCCCAAGGCGCTTGCCACGCTGGCCGAGGAACGGGCTACCGAGGGCTATCGGTCGATGCTCGAGTCGCTCAGGAAGCGAATCGAAAATGGCGAGAGCTTCAGCGGGGCGATGAGTCACTACCCAGCCACGTTCGACGCGGTGTTGATCAGCCACGTCAAAGTGGGCGAGCGCGCCGGCAACCTGGGCGAATCGCTTCAGCTGCTGGCGGAACAACGCGAGAAAGCGGGCAAACTCAAAGGCGAGATCATCAAGAAGCTCTCCTACCCGGCGATGCTGGTGATCGTGGGAGCAGGGGTCATCACGTTCCTGCTGACCTACGTCGTGCCGGTGTTTCAGGAGACCTACTCCAACGCCAAGGTGCCGCTGCCGGCCATCACACAGGCCTTGATCGCCGTGGGCATGTTTGCTCGCAGCTACCTGCCTTTTGTCGCGGCGGGCGTCTTCCTGTCCGTGGTTGCCTTGCGGCAACTACGGCGCAACACGGAATTCGCGGCTCGCATGGACGAGACGATCCTACGCGCGCCGTTAGTGGGCCCGTGGTTGCGGGACGTGGCCCTACTGCAGATGATGGAAGTACTCGGCGAGTTGCTGAACGCTGGATTCACGTTGGCTGAAGCTTTGGGCGAAGCCGCCGAGTCGGTGACGAATCGTTCGGGTAAGGAACGCGTGCGAGAGCTGCAGCGTGCGGTGATTCGGGGCGAGCGGTTTAGCCGCGAGATGGAGCGACACTCTTCGTTCTTTCCGCCGATGGTCAGCCAACTGGTCATCATTGGCGAACAAACGGGCCGGCTGACACGCAGCACCCGACACATTTGCGAACATCTACGATCCGAAATCGAGCGCAAGGCGAATGTCTTTGTGGCTGCCATTGAGCCGATCCTCACCATTTCACTGGCTGCCGCGGTGGCGGCCGTGCTGATGGCGATTTACCTGCCGATGTTCGACATGATCAACACCGTTGGAAAGTAACAATGCACCCTCGACAGAATCACCAGAACGGCTTTTCGATCATCGAACTCCTAGCAGTGGTCGCCATCATGGGAGTTCTGGCGGCGATTCTTCTACCTCGCGCCACTTCCGGCGTCGACGAGGCGGAGCGCGAAGCATGCTTCACCAACCAAGGTAACATCGAGGTGCAGTGCCAACTCTGGCAGCGCAACAATGGCAGCTTTCCTGCGGCCAATTTGTTGGAAGTTGGGGCGAGCGTCGAATACTTCCCTGGCGGCTTGCCGACATGTCCCGTCGATGGCACAACCTATACGATCGATACAACCACGGGACTGGTTACAGGCCACTCGCATTAACCGAAAAATGCTAAGCTTCATGAGGACAGCCGTAACAGGCAACCTATCTTATTACAAACGAGCACCTCGCTCGTAAAGATTTGAGTACAGCAACTTGATTGGCAAATCCCCGCCCAGTTGATGGGCAAGCATCGTTTCCCTCCTGTGACGAGGTTTGAGAAATGCGACGTAAGACTGACAAACGGCATGGATTCTCCTTGATGGAGTTGTTGGCCGTGGTCACGATCCTCGGCATCATTGCGGCGATCGTGGTGCCACGCGTCAGCGTGTCCAGTGCTACCGCAAAGCAAAAGGTGCACGAGCACAACAAGGCCACTATTAATTCGGCGGTCGAGCGCTACTACATCGAAACGGGCGATTGGCCCGCCGACGATCTGACCGACATTGGCGCCAACACCGCTTACTTCCCCGATGGCATCCCCGTCAACCCGGTGGATAGCAGTGCCTACGCCTTGAACAACACGACTCACCGAGTCGATTAACGGCAAAGTCCCAGCTTGAAGATGCTCGTTGCACCGCGAGAGAAACGGAAAGCACGTCGCATGCAAATGCGACGTGCGTTCTCATTGATAGAATTGATGGCCGTGATGGCTATCGTCGGGCTGCTCTCGTCGATGGCCTTTCTGCGATTCGGCGACGCGGCTTACCGTACTACCACGGCCGAAGGCTTCGTTCGCACCCTGATGCTCGACCTGCGTCAGGCCCGCGCCCGCACCATCAGCACGGGCGACAACCACTATGTGCTATTGAGTCGCACCAGTGGCGTAGTAGCCAGTTACACCTTGTATCGCGACACGGGAGGTGGCGACGTAGTGGTCGACCGCACTGTTGCGGTGCCCAACGGCGTCACCATCACCACGGCGACCGATCAGTGGGAGTTTGAGTTCGACGGCTCCCTGGGGGCCGGCACTGGCACCGGCGTGATGTTAGTGACCGGCGATTGCTACACCTGGACCGTCACGGTCTACCTGGCCACAGGCAACGTGATCTTGTCGAAGGTAGCTCTGTAACGATTGCTCGGAACATCGGGAACTCTCTCGCCGCCTCACCTGCTGGCTGGCGCACTCCAACAGCGTTGATTCTGCTAACAGGTGTCCTACGTTTATAGGAGCGTTTCGCGCGGTGCGAAACGCCCTGCGCAGTCGAGTTATTGCATGCACCCGCTATACCCGCTATCGGTTCGCCATCGGGGGCGCCTGCGGGCGTTCTCGTTGTTAGAAGTGGTGATGGCCTCCTCCCTGGCGGCCATTGCGCTGGTGGGTGCGCTGGCGATGCTGCGCGACGGAATGGAGGCCAGCACCACGATCGACGAGCGGCAGATGTTGACCAACTACGCTGTTAGCAAGCTCGAGGAGCAGCAAGCAGTGGTGGTTGGCAACTGGAGTTCGGCGACCACCTCCGGCGACTATACGGGCGACGGTCATGCCAATGTGCGTTTCACCGCGACCAGGTCCGACGCGGTGATCGACGGAGGCTTGGTGGACCAATTGATGCATATCCAAGTGACGACTTACATCGACGACGATAGCGACGACACACTCGACGCGGAGGAGAAGCGTTGTGTGTTCCGCACCAAGGTCGGGAAATTTGCAACCTATGAGGCACTCGCCACACCGTAATCGAGCCGGCATGACGTTGCTGGAGTTGATGGCCGCCACCACGATCATGGCGACGCTAATGGCGTCGGTTGTCGTGTTGGTGCGGAGTAGCTACGCGGTGTGGCAGGCGCACGAAACCGACATGGAAGCCGCCGAGACAGCGTATGCCACGCTGCGGCACGTTGTTCGCAGTGCCCGACAGGCGACAGCCGTTACGGCAATTTCGACTTCCGGGGACACTTCGGGCAATCTGTCCCTCGCCATGGAGTCGGGCGACACCTTGTTGTGGCAGCACAGTGGGGTAGGGGGGCAGGTGCTGTTTGGCATCGCACCCGGTAGTGCCGACCAACTGCTGGCCGACAACATCGACCAAATGACCTTCGTCGGCTACGAAGCCGACGGCACTACCGCCACCACGACGGTGGCCGACATTCGCTCGATCAAATGCACCGTGCAAGTCACGATGCCAGCGGCTGGCGGCACCACTCGAACCGTTTCGAGCCACGCGTGGATCAGGAGTTGGTAACACCGCATGAAGCTCCAGTTCAGCAATCCGACGCAACGCAAAGTCGCACGCCGCGAACGTCGCGGCATGGCGCTAATGTTGTGCTTGTTCGTGGTGTTCATGGTCAGTTCGCTCGTGCTATCGATGCTCAACACCGAAACCATCCAATACGCCGCCGCCCGAAATGTGCAGGACTACGAACGAGCGTTGTACCTTGCCAACGCAGGCATCCACCACGTCTGTGCCGAACTGGAAGCCGATACATCGTGGCGGGGCACTGTGACTGATGGTCTCTACCCCGCGGACGATACCTACCAGGCGACCGCCAGCGACGGCACCGGTGGCAATGTAGACATCGTGTCGATCGGGGTGGCGGGCGATGTTACCAGAACGCTGGAAGCCACAGTCGAGTTGTAGACGATCAAGGAGACAATCGGTGAACAATGACAACAGAGCCTCAGGCGATCGACGACAGAACGACCGTCGCAACGGAGGCGATCGTCGTCGCAACTCGGAAACTCGCACCGCTATTCTGCACATTACCCAGTCGGAGTTGCGACTGCTGGTGCTGGTGCACCGAACTGGCGATCAAGAACCACTGGCCGTTTGCCGCTCAGCGCCGTGGAGAATCGACGCCGAGACACTGCACTCGCCGCAAGGCGAGGCCGAACTGTCAGCGGCCGTTGCCAAACTGGCAAGCCAGGAACGACTGGCCGGCGCGCAGGCCCAAGTGCTCCTGGGCACCGAACTTTGCGTCACCCGAGCGGTGGCGGGAACGATCGACGAGGTGCAACGCGAGATCGCCACGCTCCGCGATCGAAGCCAGCTCTACTTGTCGCTCGGACCTGGCAAAAAGGTAACCGCTACTTCCACCACGCCGCTCGACGCCAGGCATTCGCACGCGCTGCTCACCGTGGCCACGCAGCAAACGCTTCACGTCCTGACGAAGGCGATCGAGTCGGCCGGCATCGAGCTAGTGGCCATCCGCTCTGCGCGAGTCGCCCTGGCTCACACGGTACACCAAGCCCAGGGCGAAGGTGCCCCCGCTGCGCTCGCGATTGGTGTCGATGGCAAAACCATCGAACTGGGCATCATGAAGGCCGGCCGGCTATTTCTCGACTATCGTCCCGGTGGCGAAGCGGGTGTTCAGCAGGCCCCGGTCCTGGTCGCGCAGCACCACACGCGCTTGCAGCGGTACTGTCAGCGTCAGCACGGACTCGAGGCGGACAAGCTAACTCACGTGGTGGTTAGCGGAGAGCAAACCGTCGCACAGCAGGTGCTGAGCGACATGCGGCAACTAGAGCGACTAAGCGTGTCGGTGGTCGATCCCGCAAACATCCAGCTTCCCTGGCAGTTGCGTGGAGAATCCCTCACTCCCAAGATGGCCGCCACGGTTGGTTGCGCTTTGGCGCTTGACGAGGAAGAATCGTGTCAGGGACCCAACCTGATGGACGAACTTGTATCGACCACCCGGCCGGCCGTACTACCTATGCTTGCTCGCAAGCTGGCTCCCGTGGCGGCTGCCGTTTTGGTGGCCACCGTGTTTGGAGTGCTGAATTGGCTTGCCAATCGGGAAGTGGCGGAGATGCAAGCCGAGCTTTCGCTGCTCGCCCCCAAAGCAGCGCGGGCCACCGCGGTGCGGGGAGAATCGCTCGCGATGCAACTCAAGAGTCGAGAACTTGAGAGTCTGGGCAACCACATCGCTGGCCAGCCGTATTCGCTGTTGCTTGGCAACTTGACACAGAGTCTGCCCGCCGAGGTCTGGCTCTCCGACGTTCACTTCGAGGGCGGGGAGACGGCGACGATCTCGGGAAGCAGCTACGTAGAGAGCAGTATCTACGATCTGGTGGGACATCTGCAGCATTTGCCAGGCGTGGCCTCGGTGGGACTGCAGGGTACCGGAGTAGGACGTACGTCTCACCGCAACGCCACAACTTTCGACATTCATTTCGACCTCGACTTTAACGGTCAGGCGAAGCAGCCTGAGGAGTCGCTGTAATGGACGATACAATCGTTAAGTTTTGCGAAGACCGGCGAAGTTGGCTGGTCGTCATCGCGGGAACCCTGACTCTCGTGCTTGTGTTCGTGCTGCCACAAGTCGATGACTATGTTGCGGTATGTAGGGAAAAAACGGAAGTTGCAAGAGAATTAACGTTGGCCCAGGAGGCCGCACGGCTCCTGCCCGGCTACGAGCAGCGCTACACCGAGCAATCGGAGCTGCTCGCTGAACAATTAGCGGAAACACTGACCGAAGAGAACGAAGCGGAGTACCGCAGCAGCCTGGTGAAGCTGGTTCGCGACTCGGGATGTCAACTCCGTCGGCTCAATGTCAGCCCGGCGGTGATTCGCGATTGGGGGCGGGACGACGATCCACTGGAGAAAACGTACAACAAAAAACTTAAGCCAACCGGATATGAACTCCAGCGCCGTCAGGTGTCGCTTTCGCTCTCTGGACCTACCGCCAGTGTGCGACGACTGATCGAACGTTTCGAGCAGCACGACAAGCAAGTGCACCTGCAAACACTGGATTTGAAACCGAGCGCTGGAAACGGTCGCCGCGTGGAACTCACAATGGAACTGTGGTATTTCACACTTGAGCGAACTGCAGCGTAGGATAGCAATGGAATAGCCCCTGGGAGTGTCAACCAAGCAGGGCAAGCGTCACTGGAGGACGTATGCTGCGAGAGACACTAGCGCCGATGGCCGCGCGCAGGAACCCCCTGCGCCGTGGGACGCGTGCGCTCGTATGGCTTCTGTTAGCCTTGCCGGTCGTAGCCATGCCCGTGGCCTGCTGGGCACAATCTGGACCCCAGCTCGATATCTCCTCCGCCGCACTGCGTGCGCCGAGTCCCGAATTGCTCTCCGCTCTGGCGCGTCGCGGCGATTTGGTGCTGCGAGGTTCGACTCTGGACGCCGCACTTTTCACGATCAACGAACTGTGGGGCGTGAACATCATCGCCGGCAAGGTCGAGGGGCAAGTGAACGGCGTGTTCAAGGATGCGCCGCTCAAAGAGATCCTCGACACCATTCTCCTGGGCAACGGTTACGGCTATCGCATCGTGGGCGAGAGTATTGTGGTGAGCAAGCTCGAACAACTGGGGAGGATCAATCCCTTCTTTGTCTCCGAGGCCATTCAGGTGCTCAACGTCAGTCCCTCCGAGCTGGTCGAAGCGGCCCGTTTACTCAGCACGCCGCAGGGGCAAGTGCAGCCAATCGATTCGGCGCGGACTTTGATCGTGATCGACTTCCCCGAGCGGGTGAAGATGATTCGCGAGTTGGTAGCCAGCGTCGACGCCGCCAGCAGCGGGCCCGGTGCACTCGATGCCATGGGACGCCCCAAGCCGCTGGAAGTCGGCTACTTCCACACGCAGTACATCACCGTGGCCGATGCCAAGAAGATTCTGTCGACCGTGCTTAGCGCGGTAGGGCGAGTGGAGGCCGTGGACGGCGAAGACCGTTTGGTGGTGGTCGACTACGCGGAGAATTTGCAGGTGGTCGAGCGCGTGCTGGCGAATCTCGACCGGCCTCGCCCGCAAGTGCAGATCACCGCACTGATTTACGACTTGAGCCTCACCGACATCGAGCAACTGGGCATCAACTGGGCGCAGGCGGTAAATACACGCACCGCTGGCACGCTGCCCACCAACACCCAATTGCAGATCAGCAATCCGTTCAACCCTTCCGCGTCGGGCGCGTTGTTCACATTCCAGCACTTCGGCGACACGTTCGATCTGTCGGCCGTCGCCCAGGCAATTCAAAGTGCCAGCGATTCGCGGCTGTTGGCGAATCCCAACGTCACGGTGATGGACAACGAGGAGGCCAGTTTCGAAGCGGTCACTCAGATTCCCTACCAGCAGATTACGCAGACCCAGCAGGGCGGGCAATTGGCTGGCACGGCGTTCAAGGACGCTGGTATCAAGCTCGACGTCTTGCCCAAGATCGCAGCCGACGGAACGGTGGAACTGATCGTCCGACCCGAGTTCAGCCGGCTCACCGGGTTCACGCCTGGCGACAACCAGCCGATCATCGACACCCGCGCCACCTCGACTGCCGTCCGCGTGCGGAGCGGCGATACCCTTGTGATCGGCGGGATGCGGCAACGCAGCGACGTTGGCGACTTCGGAGCGGTGCCGGGTTTAAAGGATGTTCGTTGGTTCGGGCACCTATTCCGCTCGCGCAGCACGGACATTCGGGAGAGCGAGTTGGTGGTGTTCATCACGCCACGGATCGTGGGTTACAGCGGCCCCATGGATTGCCGTTCGCAGTTGGTGCAGGATACGGTCGATTGCCGATTGAACCGCATTCCCCGTGCCGAAGGATGCCCACCGTGCGCTAACAATTGCTTCGCTGGCCCGCATTCTGCCGGCGTCTATTACCAAGGCCCACCGCAAGTGAATGGTTGGGTCGAACGTCCATCGTCACCGGCGGTGCCTGTCGAGTTACCCGCGCCAGCGCCGATGCAGCAAGTACCGACACCTGCACCCGAAATGGTCCTTCCACCGCAAGCGGCAACAGCTCCCCGCATTGTGCCTCCAGCGAATGTCATCTACCGCTTGCCTCCTCCGCCGGCGGAAGTACGTCGACTTCCCCCGCCCACTCCTGCACCGCCGAAAATGGTGCAGTCGCCCACGACAACGTCGCCAGCCCAAGTGCTCATGCGGCCTGCTTACGAAGCGCGATTCCGGGCATTCGGCAGCGACCACCCAGGCGTGCGGCGGTTGCCACAGCCTCAGCCTGCGCCGACAGCGCAGCGGTGGCCATGAGTAGGGATCCGCAAATCCACGACCAACCGGCGCAATCGATCTAGCCGGCATCTTCTGGTGGTGCGTCGGAGCCACCTTGCGGTGAATCCAGCACTCAGCATCCCGGCTGCAAGCTACGTTTCTATGCCGCCCCGACTGAATTCACAGCATGGTGGCGGCGCCGAACCCATTGCCAACTAATGTCCAGAAGTCCCTACAGTTTGTGCCTCGGCGCGACCCTGTTGCTCATCGCAACGGGCTGCCAGCGGGCTGCGCCTGAGCCGGCCGCTGATCCATCAGTCGCCGCACCGATCGCCGAAGCGAAACCAGCTACGATCGAGCCAAGTGTCGACCCTCGCCAGGTGCTTCGGGAAGCGATGGCCAGCTACGTGGCGCCGTATCCCGGGCGGAGCGACTTGTTCGTGCCGCCTAAGGACGCGCCGCAGCAGGCGAGGTCCGTTAGCGATGGCAACGTTCAGCTGCGCGGCTTGGTGGACCTTGGTGAGCCCCGAGCGATCCTCGACATCGAAGGCGCCACTGCCTTGGTGCCAGTCGGACAAGAAAAATACGGCGTCAAGGTTGTGTCGATCGATGGAGATGAGGTGACGCTCGAGCGCGGACAGACCAAATGGACCGCATCGCTCGATTAGTGCGTGCCGCCGGTCTCGCATTAGTGCAGCAAGTATCTGCAGTGCCCTCTAGGCACTGCTGTCAGCCGCTGGTGCGTGCTGGTCTTCTTCCCAGGGACTCTGAGGCTTGATCTCCACGGGGTGCAGTTCGGCTTCGTCCCGAGCGATGCGATCAGGTAGCGCCACGCGACCTTGCCAGAACTCGCGGGCCGTACTTGGCATGTTGACTAGCAGAATGCAAATCGCCACCGTGCCCATCACAATCGACTGCAATAACAGTTCCTGATACGAAACCCGTCCTTTGAGGACTTCTTCAAGCGTCCAGAACGGATTGGGCCACTGCAGGGCAGTGTAGCCAACGTTTCGCAGGCTTCTAGAAGAGAGCTGGATGACTATCGGTATGCCAGCGCCCACCATCAGGAAGACAATGTGGATCAAGAAACCCGCCACCGCATTCACAGGGACGACTCGGCGAATGGCGGCGATCAGCAGCTTGCCAAGTCCCAGGTACGAAACCAGGTAGCACCAGTAGATAATCATCGCCCCAATGATTTCCTGGTAGTGATACCCGACGCGGCGAGTCGGTAGTGGTATATACCGCACGCAAGCCAGCGCAATGCCGACAATCAAAACCAAGGCAGTGAAATTCGCCACGGCAAACAGGAAACCTGTTCCGGGGCCGGGATTCAATAGCCCAAGAAACATTCGGCCCATCGTCGATTGCGGTAAGCTCCGGCGGACGCGATTCGATAGCTCGGGCGACTCACTGGTGAGCAACGTGCCCATAGCATACCAGTAGACCACGCTCACGATCACCGCCACGATCAGCGCCCCATCTTCGTAGCCAAAACGGAACCAGAGCCACGCTATACACCCAATAAAAGCCGCCTGCTGCACGATCATTGCCCAACGCAAAGGTGTAGAGCGGTTCTCAGAGCGATAGGACACCAAGGCAACTGAGGCCAAGTAAATCAGAGCGAAGTTCGTTAGATAGGTCGCAAGCATCATCGCGGCGACAATCCAGAACTCCTCATCCTGCATCTCTCGGACACCCTCGAGCAGGAACATCGAAGTCGATCCCACACCGCCGGCGAAACTGAGCATTAACATCGACACAACGCCCACCGAAAGCAGCACTTGTCCGTGCTTGCCCTGAGCTAGCGCGGCCAAAAACAGGCTAATCATCGATAAACCCATACATCCGAGCGTGGCACTCAACAACAACACCGCAATCGTGGCGACGTCCACACCGCGGAGCAGGTAGGTGAACGCGATGCACGGGGCGACGGCCGAAAGGTAGACACCCATTTGCACTGCGGCACTGCCCAGTTTGCCGCGAATAATCTGATGGGGTGAGAGAGTCGAAACTCGTAGCAGGTCGTAGGTGTTCTCTTCCCGTTCGCTGATCAACGAGCGAAATGCCCCGAATGGCACTACCACGGCCAGCGGAAACAGCAGCAGCACCATGTACCCCTGCAGCAACCCTCCGCCGGCAGCCGTGTAATAGATGCCAGGCCCCATCAAGCTGATCCCCGCGATGGTCACCACCCAGCATAACAGCAGCAACAACACGAAGGTGATCGCAAACTGTCGGCTCTTGATTGCCTGGCGGGTTTCCTTTACCAGGATGGGGTTGAGCCGATCGCCAGCCGCAACGAGCCATCCGTCGAGCTGCGCAAGCCGACCGGACCAATCGGACTTGTGGCCCTGGTCGATGGCGGTCGGAGGATCAATGGCAGCGGCGTCGCTCATTGCACTCGACCCTCCGTGACTTCCAGGAAGATATCCTCCAGCGACTTTGTGCGGCAGCGGAACTCGACCACTTCGAGCCCCGCGTGAATCATCTCCCGCAGCAGCACCGCTTGGGCAGCCTCGTCGCCTGCATGAGTCAAAGTTGCCTTGCGGCCATCCACTCGCACTTCGTGCAAGTCGTCTCGCTGATGCAGCCATGCCTGGGCTTGCTCGATACTGCCGACGAAACGAACTTCCACCATCGACGTGGCTTCCGCTTTGCGGCTGATTTCATCCACCGAGCCAACCGCCACCAATTGGCCTTGCTCGATAATGCCAACGCGGTCGCACACCTCGGCAAGTTCGGTCAGGATGTGCGAACTGATGAGCACCGCTTTGCCGATATCGGCCAGGCGCGAGATCATTTCGCGTAGTTCGATCCGCGCTCGCGGGTCGAGCCCTGCGGCCGGTTCGTCGAGCACCAAGACCGATGGATCATGAATCATCGTCCGTCCCAGGCAGAGTCGCTGCTTCATGCCCTTGGACAGCCCGTTGATCGGCTTGGTTGCGAGCTTATCGAGTCCCGTAAAGTCCTTGACGAAAGTCAGCGCCCGCACTCGATCGTTGCCCCGCAGCCCATACGCTCGAGCGAAGAAGTCGAGGTACTCGTGCACGTTCACGTTGTCGTAGGTGCCGAAGTAGTCGGGCATGAATCCCAGTCGCCGCCGCACGCGATCGGGGTCTTCGACCACCGAGAACCCATCCACCAACGCGTCGCCCTCGTTCGGTTCGTCGAGCGTGGCCAGGATTCGCATGCTGGTGGTCTTGCCGGCGCCATTGGGTCCGATGTAGCCGAAAACTTCGCCCGCGTGCACCTCAAACGAGACGTCGTTCACCGCGTGCGTATCGCCAAACCAGCGATGCACTTTGCGGAGTTCGATTTGAGGCATGGAGGTCATAGGTTAAACCAGATTTACCACTTGCCAATCACGATGTGCACGCTCGACTCCTCTTCGGGAAAGTCGTCTTCCGACACCGCTAGCGGCGCTTGGTCACTCACCACCACGTAGCTGCCGGGAGGAAGGTTGAGCGCTTGCCCGCCAGCCAAGCCCAGCAATTCCCGCCATCGTTGCGACAGTTGGTTCTGGCTCGCGGACACGTGCGCGTAGTCCATGCCGGCGCGACTGTAGTCGCGACTCATATTTCGACGTTGCTGGTAGAGCAACTCGGAATCTTCGGCCGCCGCGAAGGCATCGGGAAAGCGGGGTTGGCGGTCGCTAAGTATGTCGCGCAGTGCAGCGACCGCTTCGCTGTACTCGACCGACTCCATTGCGGCAGTATCGCCGGCGGGCACATCATGGGCCAACCACCACGCGCCTTGATCGTCGTGGACGACGATCAACTGGGCGGCCGATTCGAATTGGTTCGCCACATTGGTGCTGGAGTCGACTTGTTTCAGTGTAAGTCCAGCGGTGGTGCTACGCGGTTGAACGACCAGGTACTGCGTTGGCGTGCGCGAAGCGAGCCCCCCGCTGGTGAGCTTCTGCTGGTCCTCGGTCCACTGGATCTCGCGTGGCGATTGCGCGACTCGGATGTCGTAGGCCTCAATCGATCCAGGGTGGATCGCGTACACAGCGGCTTCGTCGGAGAACGTCAGGCCGTTTCGAGGAGCAAATGCAGAATAGTACGACAACCGACTCCAACTCGTGGCATCGCCCGTCTGCTGGTCGAGCAGTGTGATGGATTGTGCTCGCAAGCGGGTGGCGAAGCCGTCGGAGAGCAGCCCGTAGCTTAGCAGCGCGAGCGTGATGGCGAGGGCCACCACTGGCACGGTGAGCACCATGAGGTGCAGCTTGCCGGCTCGTTTTAGTAGCCAGTAGTTCGCGGGTCCAATGCCCAACACGAACAGAGTAATAAGCACCTGGAACGTAACCACCGGCGCGAGGCCTACACCGGGAATCAGCCAATTGCTGAAGTCGGTGTTGGCGTTGCCGGGCACGAGCCCGTGCCGCTGGGGCCACGACTGCGAATGCCAGTACATGTTGGCCCTTTGAAGTTTATCAGGGAACCACTGTCGGCGATCGCCAGCGAAGTCGCCCTGGAATGCAACGACCATTCCCCAACCATGGCGACGCACTACAAACCAGTCCTCGGTGTATATGGGAGTCGGAGCCGATGGGGCCGCCATGGGCTGCGCATCCGGATCGAAGTCGGCCACCAAGCCGTCTTGCTGTTCGGACGGCCCTATCGGACGCAGGTTCACGTAACTCCAACTCCCCACGCCCGGCGGCTCGAGCCCGACGGGCTTGGTTGGATCGACCGGTCCTTCGCCCCGCTGCCAATCGAACAGCGGGGCCAGATCGTGCAGGGCCTCCCAGTCGTCGCTTTCCTGACGAACCCAAAGGATGCCGCCTGCATGGATCCATTTGCGAAGCGCGGCCATCCGCTGCGGTTCATCCTGGGCAGTTGTAAGTAAGGTGTCGATGTCGCTATACACGATGTCGAACGGGGTGAAGTCGAGCCAGTTCTCTCTCAACTCCCCAGTTCGTAGCGACGCGCTCCACGTCAGACTCTGCTGTGCGTTGCGCACTCGCTGCCCAGTCGATGTTGTGGCCGGTCTAGCTTCTGTTTCGAGGATCAACAACTGGTTGTTTCGCCACCTGCTATCTCCAGAGTCGCCCAACGGATGAGGGGCTTCGCGATTTTGTGACAAGGCTTTGTCCGGCACCGCATCGATCCATACGTCCCACCACAGAAGGTGCATTTCGGCAGTCTGCGGAAATCGGAGGACGAGTGTCGTCATCTGTTGTCCTGCAGAAAGCACTCCATCCACTTCAATGGTGGTCGCCCTTTGCGAACGGTATCCAACGGAGACGCTTGCCCTGACGGTGATCTGGGTGTCTGCCGTGACCGGCGTGGGCGATTGAACGTCGAAGAACAAACGGCGATATCCAAACTGCCCATTGCCCAGCCCGTCGTCGCGGATTCGGAGGGATAGGCCGCTGATCTTCGAGACACCCTTGGCGGGCTTCGACACGATACTGTTGCCCTGAAGCGTCTGCGCCTCGCAGCATGTCGTCCAGCACGCACCGATCGCTAGCGACAGCACGAACCAGAAGCAAAACGGGGCTGGACACGATTGGTGCAAGTCTAGCTGTCCTGTGGGTTTACGGGCGGAGTGTCCGTTGGCGGCGGGGTTGGCCGACTCGCGGGATAGTAGCTTTGTGCGGCATCCATCGAGCGCCTTTCGGTCGCCAGCGCAAAGAGCGCCACGATGCCGTAGAATAGGGCGAATACCAGCCACAGCACCGCCAGGCTTCCTACCGCCACGGTCACCGCCTGCGCCCAGTGCGCACCTTGTACCGCTTGCCCCGCCACCAGACCCACCACAGCAAACAGAATTGCCAGGTACAGCACTGTGCGGATGGAGTAACGGGGAAGTAGCATCGGGTACCCCTTGCGAAGAGGAATTTGGTGTTGGTTGTCGGGCCGCCGCGAAAAACTAAGCTGGTAGTGTAATGAATAAACGCATTGTCTGCCTCCAAATATTGCCGAGCTACGCTATGTCGATCTTCAATTGCCAAGTATTCGTACAAAACTATCGAATATTGCCTTTTGCCTTGGTGGCCATTGGCCTTTTCTCAACTGCGCCTGCGGTGGCCGATATCCGCGTCCAAGCCTACGCCGGCCAGCCACTTGGCGTGGCCCGCGTGGAGATCGACATGCCATCGGAGCAGGCGAGTGCGGCGTTCCAGGACGATCGCTTTACGGTGAGCGATCGTGCGGGACGTGTGCTCTATCCGACGTTGGGCCAGAGAAAGGTGCGCAAAATCCTAGGCAGTGTGCTGGGGATCGACCTGCCTCAGAAGCTTTCGTTCTGTTTCCTGTTCAAAGGCGATGCGCCGCTCGAACTCGATCTCTACCTGCCCGACCAGGTGCAGGTGACCGTCACTCCGCAGTACGACCAGCGAAAGTACAACGAACTGCTCAACGAGTGGTGGAAGGCGTACGTCGGGTTGTATCAACGCGTGCACAAAGAGGCCGAGTATCCCGTTGGCGTGCAAACCTATCTAACCGCGATGTGGGCGGGGCGGCTCGGACAGCAGATGCCGAAGCTCGAAGGCTTTCTGATTCGCGAGCAGCAGCAGGGCGGTACCGTCACCGGTAAGCTGATGGCCGACGAAGCCTATCGCGCGTCGGTGCTGCGCGATCTGATGCTCGGCGAAGGCGATACCGACGCGGCCACACAGCCATTGCCAAATATCCCACTGCCGGTAGCCGATGTGCCGCTTCCTCAAGCGGGGACCGAGATTGCCATCGAGCCGATGGCCACCCACGTGCCCGAGGAGTGCTTCTATGTTCGCTTTGGTACGTTCACCAACTACTTGTGGCTCAAAGATTTCCTCGGCCGCTGGCAGGGCGACATCGGCAACATGCTAATCCAGCGCAGCATCAGTCGCAACACAGGCGATGCGATTGGCCAGATGCTGGCGCTGAAGGAATCGAAGATGTCGGCCATCCTAGGGCCGCAAGTCATCGAGGACGTGGCGCTCGTGGGCTTCGACGCCTACTTTAGCGACGGGGCGTCGGTCGGCGTGTTGTTCCACGCCAAAAACAATTTCCTGCTCAGCACCAGTTTCAGCCAGCAACGCTCCGCCGCCGCCAAGGAGGTCGAAGGTGCGAAAGTCGAGACTGTGGATATCGCCGGCCACAAGGTCTCCTACTTGTCCTCGCCCGACGGTTCTCTCTGTTCCTATTATGCCACCGATGGTGAATTTCACTTTGTTGCATCGTCGCGGGCGCTGATCGAGCGCTTCTACGCGGCCGGCGCAGGGGACCGACCGTTGTCAGCCGCCGGCGACTTTCTCACCGCTCGCACGCGTTACCCTATCACAAGGGAAGACCGCGTGTTTGTGCACATCTCCAGCGCGTTCCTCAAGAACCTGATCAGCCCCGCCTATCGCATCGAACTCGATCGCCGGCTAAGGTCGCTGGAAACTCAGTGGGCGATGATCCTTGCGCAGTTGGCCGCGGCGCAAGAGGAACTGCCCGGCGAGACCGAAGAGCAGTTGGTCGCCGGTTCGTTCCTGCCAGGTGGCTTCTCCACACGCGCCGACGGCGCGACTTGGGGCGTCGACGCCGAGGGCCGGGTCATCGAGTCGCTGCGCGGCTACCGCGGTAGCTTCACGCCGATCGCCGATAACCTGCCTACCACCTGCAGTCCTAGTGAGGCGCGTCGCTACCAGCGGTTTATTGGCGACTTGCACAGAGAGATTGGTAGCCTGGTTCCACTCACCGTGACCGTGCACCACGAGCAAGTGGCCGAAGGGCTCGAAGACATTGCCATCGACGTGCACTTGCAGCGGTACGAAGCAACGAACCTGGTGTCGTGGGCCAAGAAGCTCGGCCCACCTTCTCCGCTTCGCGTGGCGCCGATTCTCGGCGATGTAGTCTCGCTGAACGTGGTGCTCGATGGCGTGCTTGGCGGCGGCGAGCCGTTTCACCTGTTTGGTGGTGTGCGGGATGGCCACCTGCCGCTCGTCGTCTCGGGGGGCAAGGTTAACGTTCCCATGCAACTAACCTCGGCCGTGCAGGCGTACGTCGGCGCTTGGCCGAAGCCACAGTTCCTCGAGCGACTGCTCGGCCGACCCGCCGGCCCGTACGATGCTCATGGGTTGGCTCGCACCAACGGGCTGTTCGACATGTGGGTCCGGCGGGCCGACGACTTCCTGTTGTTCTCGTTTAAACGCGAAGTGCTAATTGAGGTGGGTAGCCAACTGGCGATGGTCGAAGCCCAGCGCCCGGCCCAAGCGTGGCTGTGGCTGCGCGACCTGGTGGGCACGCAGTACGAGCAGGTTGCTACCGCGTTTGCTTACGCTCGCACGCGCGACACTTCGGCCAGCGGCAGTCGGTTCATGAATTCACTCACCCGCCAACTACACATCGAACCGTCGGCCGCACAGGGGATGGCGAACGATCTGGTAGGCGGTGAGTTTGTCTGTCCGCTCGGCGGTACTTACGTACTGGCCGAAGTGCCCGGCGGCATTCAGGCGTGGACCTCCACGGCCGCCGCGCCGAACAACCAGTTCCTGCTCACCGAAGTGCCCGGCGATTATCGGTTCCCGCTGCTGGAATGGTTCCGCGGCATGAAAGCCGAACTGCTCCGCGCAAACGACTCGCTAACGCTGTCGGCCGGAGTGCTAATCAGCGCCGGACGGCCCGACCCCAACGTGGCACCGCTGGTGCCAGACGTTCCCGCTGTCCCCGACACTCCGGTAATGCCCGACGTGACCGTCCCGCCCGAGGAACTACCACCGCCACCAGGGCGATAAAGCTTAGTCGGAAAGCTTTACAGTGACCGTTGTGCCATCGGTTTTGGTTTTGACGTCGATCATCGCGGTTTCACTTGATGGGATGGTCGCGGTCAATTCAACCTCTTTGCTGTCCTTCGCATGGGCCAGCACCTTATCCGATGCCACGTCCACGTCGATCTTTGGTTCCACTTCCGCCTTGTCGGCTTCTAAGTAGACGTACAGGCTAACCGGATTGTCTGCTGTAGCGGTGACCTTCAATTCTCGCTCCCGCGGGACGCCATCGACGATCAATGTCTTTATGTCGGCGGAATCCAACGTGTAAGTCTTCTCGTCGGACAAACGCGTCTGACATCCGACCGACAGGATCAACGAAAACGCCAGCAAGCCAAAGTGTCTCCAGTTCATCTCTTCCCTCCCTTTCGTGCGGCGGCCAGAAGCTCGCCGGCTCGGAACGAACTACGTACCATCGGCCCGGAGGCCACCCCTGCAAAACCCATTTGTCGCGCTTCGTCGGCCCATGCGTCGAACTCGGCCGGCGTGGCGTAGCGCGTGACTGGCAGGTAGCGCTCGCCGGGACGCCCTGGGGCCAGGTACTGACCAAACGTGATCAGGTCGACGTCCACAGACCGTAACCGCTGCATGGCCTCGGTGATTTCTTTCATCGTTTCGCCTAGCCCGACCATCAAGCTGCTCTTGGTCACGATGTCGGGGCGCAGCTCCTTCGCACGGCGAAGCATCTCCAGCGACAACGCGAACGACGCCCGCGGATCACGCACCGTGCTGTCGAGTCGCTCGACGCACTCCACGTTGTGGGCGAACACATCCAGAGGAATGCCATCCAACATCTCGGCTAGCGCTTGCCAGTTGCCGGCCAAGTCGCTGGACAATAGTTCGATCGTCACGTGTGGCGCGGTGTTGTGCACGGCTTCGACGCACTTGCGATAGTGCGCCGCGCCGCCGTCGGGTTGGTCGTCGCGGTTGACAACCGTGATGACCACATGGTCGAGGTCCATCCGCGCGACGGCTTCCGCCAGGTGCTGCGGTTCGTTCGTGTCGGGTGGCTCTGGTGCGCGGAGAGTCTCGACCGAGCAGAACCGACAGCCGCGAGTGCACTCCTTGCCGGCGATCATGAACGTGGCGGTGCCGCGACCCCAGCAGTCGTGCACATTGGGGCACTTGGCCTCTTCGCACACTGTATGCAGTCCACCATCGTCGACCGCCCCGCGCGTGCGATTGAATATTGCCAGCGCTTCGCCCGACGGTGGTTGGGCACGCAGCCATTCGGGAAGTCGAGGGCGGGTGACGATCGGCAGTTCCGTGGAGTTGCTCATACCAATAGTTTAGGCACCCGAGGCCGGTTCTCCTACTGCCCCACCGCTAATCGTCATCGCCCCGCCAGCGATGCCACAAATAGGCTGCACCCAGCGACATGGCGAGCCCGATGGTGCCAGGTTCGGGGATAGTCGTGATTTCCACCACCATGTTGTCGAGGCTCAACTCCAGGTGTTGTCCTGCCGAGGAAGTCTCGCTCGTTAGCGCGTAGCCGAACTGGAACGGCTGGGAGAAATCGGGATGGCCTACGCGACCGCCCACCGCGTCGAACTCGTCGGCCGTGAGATCCTGTGCCGACAAACTGGTCCACTGCAACCCTTCTCCATCGATCGACGGAGGATCGAAGGTACTGGAAGGACGAGCCAGGAAGAAGCGGCTGTGTTGCAGAATGGCGAGCGATACATCCACGTCGTCCGTACCTTCGACGGCCGCCGGCAGGACATCGATCGAGAAGTCCAGCGAAACCGCAGGGCCGGTTTCCAGGCGAAAGAAGAAATCATCGTCCAGCGGGATCACCACAGTCGCCAACTCGGGTGCCGAAGTTGCTGGGATATCGACCGACAATTCGTAGCTTTCCGGCGGGTTGCCAGCCGAGGTCGACTCGGCCGTGTCGACCGTCAGTCCGGCTGGACCCTCGACGCCTTGCACGTGGCCAATGGTGCCAACGTTCACGTGAGGCTTGGTGCGCTCGAATTTCTCTTTGGCCATGTCAATCTCCCGGCAAGCGATGAAAAGTCAGGTTGATTGGAGTCGATGGCCCAAGCTCAGCCGGTCAGGCCCTCGAACAGCGGTGTCGACAAGTAGCGTTCGCCGAGGCTGCACATGATGGTCACGATGCGCTTGCCTTTGAATTCCGGTCGGGCGGCAACTTTCGCTGCGGCGCACATGTTGGCACCGCTGGAGATGCCAGCCATGATGCCTTCTTCTTTCGCAAGACGGCGGGCCCATTGGAAGGCCTCTTCGTTGCTCACGGTCACCACTTCGTCGACCAGCGACGTATCGAGGTTGCCCGGAATGAAGCCCGCACCGATACCTTGAATCTTGTGGGGCCCAGGGTCGCCACCAGAAATCACTGGCGAATCGACCGGTTCGACCGCGATCGCTTTGAAATTGGGATTCTGGGCCTTGAGGAATCGCGAAGCACCGGTGATGGTGCCGCCGGTGCCGACGCCGGCCACGATCACGTCGATGTCGTGCCCCGAGTCCTCCCAGATTTCCGGCCCGGTCGTCTTCTCATGGATGGCCGGGTTGGCCGGATTCTCGAACTGCTGCGGCATAAAAGTGTTCTGGCCTGCCTCGGTCATTTCCTTGGCTTTGTTGATCGCGCCTTTCATTCCGTCGGCCGCCGGCGTGAGTTCCAGGCTTGCGCCCATCGCCCGCAGCAACGCGCGACGCTCGAGCGACATGCTCTCGGGCATGGTGAGGGTAAGCTTGTAGCCCTTGGCCGCGCACACAAATGCCAGGGCGATGCCCGTGTTGCCGCTGGTGGGCTCGATGATGTGCGTATCGGCGTTGATCTTGCCGTCGCGCTCGCCTGCCTCGATCATCGCCGCGCCGATCCGGTCCTTCACGCTGTTGAGCGGCTGGAAGAACTCGCACTTCGCGAACACCGTGGCATGATCGTCCGGCACCAGGCGGTTGATCTTGATCATCGGCGTCTCGCCAATGCACTGGGCGGCGTTGTCGTACGTTCGGTTGCGGGGCATGGGTCAATCCTTTTCTGCAGCTGATTTCATGGACAAGCGGCCGGAGCGTGCTCACGCTCGGAGGGCCGGATTATCGCACAACCGGCCGATTCGGCAAACCCGTGGCTGAGAAAAGCGAAGCTGGGTGCGCTCATTGTGTCATTTCGAAGGAGGGCTCGCCGACTGAGAAATCGACGCTGCGGCACCGGGGCGAGTCGGATGCTGGGGGAGCTTGGAAGGGCAGGGCCGCCCAAGTTTTGCACCGCTTTGCCCAGTTCAGGCTAGATTCCTCGGTCGTGTTACTCCCGTCGGAATGACACTCCATGAGACCACGATTTTATAAGGCGCCGACTTCCGGAGACCGGAAACTTGGAACAGAGCGTTCTAAAATCACCAGAAGCCGGCGCTGCCCCTCTTTACCCTCGCACTGGAGTCAGCGGAAGTTCGCCAGGCGGTCCAGTTCCTGGGCGATGGCCAGCATGCGGTGCACGCGCTGTTCCAGCTCGGTTCCGACTCGCAAGGGGACGTATCGTGGCGTAGCGGCACGATAGGGTACGCTCTGCGGCTGACCAAGCGAGTTGGCCCGTTCCTCGGTAGCCTGCCAGCGAGACCTGCCACGCCCATCGATACGAATGGCGACATTCACGCCCGGTCCTGAGCGAGCATTCGAACGGTAGAACGCCGGTCCGCGCGGCGGAATCGCTGTCTGGCGAGGGCGGTCATTCAGGTGGTCGACCGCCTTGTGAATCTCCTCATCCAGCTCGGCGACTTCCTCCAACACGTCATCGGTCCGCTTGTGAACGCGATTCCACTTCCTCGGCTTGAAGTTGGCGTCCTCGATGGCCTCGTACAGGTCTTGCAGCTCATCGGCCAGGTCGCGAAGTTCCTCCAGCACTTCCTTGCGGTCCTTGCCGCGGAGTAGCTGATCAATGTCGTAGGTGATCGCGGCCGCCTCTTTGCTCAGTTCGATGGAAAGCGCGTAAGTCTGCTCGAGCGGCGGGCCAGGCAGGTAGGGCGGGGCGGCCTTGGCGGTGGCCGAGAGGCCCAATGCGAGCATCGTGGCGGCCCAAAGTGTCAATTCGAGGCGGGACATGGTAGAGATCCTTTCCTGAGAGGCGGGCTGTTACAGCTACTGCCAACATCTGCAGCTGGCGTGCCTGGATCCTCTGGATGCTCTAAAACCACTGTATTTGTAGGCTCCGGGCGCAATTGGTGGAATTCGCGGGGATTGCGCAACTGTTGCGCATTTGATGGCGCGCGAATCAGTCGTGCGGCGCTGCTGGGGTTGCGGTCTCCAGCAGGGTCCTGTACTTACCCCAGAGCTATTCTCCTCCTCAACCCATATCTCGCGGCTACCCAGTGAGTGGCCGCCGCTCGGTTTGCCATGCCAGCGCCATCGACTCAACGCGATTGGCCGAAACTCCTTGCGGCATCGCTGCGCGCCCTGACGTGCCTGGTTGCCGTGTTGTGGTTCTCGGTGCAAGCCGCCGAGGCGCAGGGCGTCGACAGTCGGCTCGGCTTCAGTCACACCGCGGGCGAGCTGCCAGGGCTGGACGACGGCTACACGCGCTTCAATTCGTTCCTGCCGCTTATCGGTCCAAGCGATTACTCACTCGTGTTTGCCGATCTGGGATTGGTGCTGTTCAACGAACAGTCGAAAGCCGACGGCGTGAACCTGGGCCTCGGCGTGCGGGCGTACGACTCGGTGACCGATCGGGTGTACGGCGGCCACTTCTACTACGACTACCGCGACACGGGCCACTCGCACTACAACCAGTTGTCGTGGGGTTTTGAGAGCCTGGGCTACCTGTTCGACTACCGCGTGAACGCCTACCTGCCGGTGGGCAACACGTGGAACAGCTACATCGACGCGGCGAGTACCACCTACATCGGCTCGCATCTGTACTTCACCGACATCCCGCAGGAAGTCGCCTTGCGCGGTGTGGATAGCGAAGCGGTAGGCCTGTTGCTCGACCAGGGCGTGTGGCAGCTTCGCGGCGGAGCGGGCATCTACAGTTTGTGGCATCCCAACACCGGCGTGGCGGCCATCGGCCCTCGGGCGCGGTTGGAGCTGCGCGTCGGCGACCAACTATGGCTCAACGGCTCGGTGCAGCACGACGACGAGTTCGACACCACGGCCGCCGTGAGCATCTCCTGGCGATATGGCCTCACGCGGCACTTCGAGCGTTGCCGCTCCAGCGAAAGCGTCGCCTGCCGCCTGGGCGACCCGGTGGAGCGACAGGACCAGATCGCCATCAAACACTACATCGGCGGCCCCTCCACTGCCAAAGCGGTCACCACCACCGGCGGCCACGCCTACACGTTCCATCACGTCAATTCCGAGGCCGAACCCGGCGGCGACGGCACCTTCGAGTCGCCAAGCAACTCACTGGCCGCAGCCAGCAACCAACCCGAGGATATCGTCTTAGTGCACGGCGGCAGCCAGTTCGTCGGCGAGCACTTTGTTACCACCACCGCAGGCCAACGCGTGCTGGCAGAAGGCGTGTCGCACACGCTGGAGACTCAGGCGGGAACGATTGTTTTGCCGGAGGTGGGTAGTGGGGTGAGTCCAGTGATTACTGGGGGATTGGGCGATGCGATTACTATCGCCGCCGATGGCGTGGAGGTCTCGGGATTTTATATCGATTATTCTGTGAGTTCAAGTTCGCTGCATCCCTTTCATACATTGACAGACGTCTACTATCCCAGTGCTGCTCGTATCCATTTTTTAGTCTTTGGCGTGTATCCCGGCAACGGCATCGTGGCGCGGAGTGTTAATGACTTAAACATCAACCGGAATGCAGTTGTCGGAGCTGATTCCGGTATTGAACTGGAAGATGTGCATGGCGCGTCGATCATCGAAAGCAATACGATACAAGCTAGTGGGACTTATGGGGTACTTGTCGTCGAAGGATTCTCTGGAACGATTGCAAATAACACGATGAACGATAACACTCGCTTCGGACTATTGATCATAGGCGATGTGACGGGTGACATCGTCAACAACCAGTTGCTGCGAAACAACCTCAACATTGGGGGAGACGGCGTAAGAGGAGGGATGGTTGTTGGCGGAAACGTCGACGGAAACATCTCCGGAAACGTGGCCGACGAGAGTCAATGCTACGGCATCACAATTAGCGGGAACATTTCTGGAGACTTCAAGGATAATCGTGCCGAGGATATCGCGGCTGCAGACCCTGGTGAGTATTTCGGTCTATTTGACGTCGGCGGAGGCGATGGCTGGCTCGATGGCGATGGCATGGTTGACGATGTTGTGATCTACGAAGCCAACTCAGTTCCGTGGTTTGCGGCGGACTTGCCGGGCTATAACCCAAATGAACATGCCGTCTTGTCGGGAATTGAAACGCAGAATTTCTCTGGCTTGCTATCCAACGAGGAACGCCGCGTTGGCATCCCCATGCTCGTGCGAGGTACGGTCGGCGGTGAGATTTCTGGCAACGTCGGCTCCGTCACCGCCGGCGTGAATCTGGACCCTAATGTGTTCGTGGAATACCCCGCGATGGTTCCCCACGAGTGAGTTTTACTCTTCTAATCCGCCCCTGTGCGGAATGACTCTCGCAGGCCAGAATTAGAGAGTACACGGCGAGCCGGAAGCGTCAGCGCCCGGAGGGGTTGGAAGTGGTGTATGCTCTGGCCATTCGCTCCGGGCGCTGACGCTTCCGGCTCGCCGAAACTCTCCATGTTCAACCTGCGATGTACCCCATGCGTGCAGAAGTCATAGCCATCGGCGACGAACTTACCAGCGGCGAGCGGCTGGATACCAACACCCAGTGGCTAAGCCAGCAGCTCACCGATATTGGTCTCGAAGTGATGTTCCACAGCACCGTGGGCGACGACCTGGAGGCCAACGTCGATGTATTTCGCACCGCCATCGCTCGGGCGGACGTGGTCGTCACCAGCGGGGGTCTCGGTCCTACGGCCGACGATTTGACGCGCGACGCGATGGCCGCAGCCATGGGTGTCGAACTGGTGAAAGACGAGGTGTCGCTCGAGCATATTCGCCAGTTGTTCGCCCGTCGCAACCGCCCGATGCCGGAGCGTAACGAGCGTCAGGCGTACTTTCCGGCCGGCTCGGTGCCCATCTCCAATCCC
Source organism: Aeoliella sp. (assembly GCF_965227375.1). Classification (NCBI taxonomy): domain Bacteria; kingdom Pseudomonadati; phylum Planctomycetota; class Planctomycetia; order Pirellulales; family Lacipirellulaceae; genus Aeoliella; species Aeoliella sp. The sequence goes on along the minus strand of NZ_CBDDFX010000002.1, from coordinate 3,027,447 downwards.
AACGGTACCGCCCCGGGCATCGAGGCCAAGGCCACCAAACCAACCGGCGGCGAATGCCACCTGTTTGCCCTGCCGGGCGTGCCGGCCGAGATGCATGAAATGTACACCGCCACTGTTGCCCCAGCCGTGATGGTGCTTACCGGCGAGCAGCGGGTCATTCGGCACCGCGCGATCAAGATTTTCGGTCCCGGCGAGAGCCAACTCGAAGCGATGCTACCCGACCTGGTGTGTCGCGGACGCGAGCCGCGTGTCGGCATCACCGCGTCGAGTGCGACGCTCACGCTGCGAATCACCGCCTCCGGCCCCAACGAACAAGCTTGCCTGGCTGCGATGGAGCCCACGGCTCAGGAGATATACGCGGCGGCTGGGCGGTTCATTTTTGGCGAGGGCGAGATCGACCTGCACCACGCATTGCTGCACGAGTTGGGAGAGCGCGAACAGACGCTCGCCACCGTGGAGTGCTGCACCCGCGGTTTGGTCGCCGGCTGGCTGGCCGAAGACGATCCGGAGGCCAAGGTGTTCCTCGGCGGCGCGGTCGTGCCAAACGTCGAGTCAGCAGCTGCCGCGGCCGAGAACGCCCGGGAGGAGCATAACGCGACGTACGGGCTGGCGATCGGCGCCGGCGATGCCGAGGGCAACGTGGAGGTCGCCATGTCCGACGGCCAAAATGTCCAGCACGAAACTTTCACGCTGGGAGGCCATCCGGCGGTCGTGGGTCCGCGAATCGCCAAAAGTGCCCTGAACGTGCTGCGACTGCGATTGGTGAGGGACGAGTCGTAATTCATTCGAGTTGCGAACCCCTTGCCGCCAGTTAGTGTCATTGGTACACTAAGTCAGCGGGCTCACCTAAGCGTGGCCCGGCAAATGTCACTCAACGCTCTATGGAACCATGCACAACATTCGTATTGCTGCGGCCAGTGTGAATCAGACTCCGCTCGATTGGAGTGGCAATCGAGAGCGGTTGCTCTCGGCCATCAAGGAAGCCCGCGCCGCCGGGGCCCAGATTCTGAATCTGCCCGAGCTAGCCGTGACTGGCTACGGCTGCGAGGACATGTTCTTTTCGGTCGGCGTGCAGCGCCGGGCGCTCGACGAGATCGCCGAACTGCTGCCGCACACGCATGGTATGGTTGTGGCAGTGGGGCTGCCACTGTTTTACGAAGCGAGCCTCTACAACGCGGCCGCGTTGATGGTCGATGGCGAACTGGTTGGCATCGTGTGCAAGCAGTTCATGGCCAGCGACGGCATTCACTACGAACCGCGTTGGTTCCGCCCTTGGCCGGCTGGGGTGGTGGGTCAAATTGAGTGGCAAGGTCGACTCTATCCAGTGGGCGACTTGTTGTTCGACGTTGGCGGCGTGCGAATCGGCTTCGAAATCTGCCGCGACGCCTGGATTGCCGAACGCCCCGGCGGACGGCTGGCTCGCCGCGGCGCGGACGTGATCCTCAATCCCAGCGCCAGCCACTTCGCGTTCGGCAAGCAAGCGGTTCGCGAGCGGTTTGTGCTCGAAGGATCCCGGGCGTTTGGTGTGACCTACGTCTATTGCAATCTGCTAGGCAACGAGTCGGGCCGCAGCTTGTACGACGGGGGAGTGCTCATGGCCACCGGCGGCAAGATGACCGCCCGTGGGCGATTGTTCAGCTACTCGGACGTCGAACTAACCGTGGCCGATTTCGACGTGCACCGCAACCGTTTGGCGCGCGGGCTGTCGTTCGATTCGCGGATGAAAGTCGAGCGGCACGGCGACACGTTGCAGTTGGTGTCGTTCAACTGGAACGACGCGGGACCAAGCCTCGTGAACCACACCTCCGAGCCCGAACCGTGGGAGACCGGCGACGACTCGAAGCACGAGGAGTTCAGCCGGGCGGTGCCGCTGGCGCTGTTCGACTACTTGCGGAGAAGCCGCACGCAAGGATTCGTGGTGAGCCTGAGCGGCGGGGCCGACTCGTCGGCCGTCGCAGTGCTGGTGCACCTAATGGTCCGTCGGGCGCTCAAAGAGATGTCGCCTTCGGAGTTCGTCGAACGACTGGGCGCACCCTTGCGATTGGCCGCGGTGCAGGAGTCGATCGACACCAGCGACCACGACACGGTGGCCAAAGCGTTTACCGGTGCACTGCTGGCTTGCGTGTACCAACCGACGCGGAACTCGACCGACACCACCCGCAACTCGGCCCGCACCGTGGCCGAGGCGGTAGGCGCGGAGTTCCTGCAGTGGGACGTCGACGCGGTGAACGAGAGCTACGTGCAGTTGGTCTCGCAGGCCATCGGCCGCGAGCTTTCGTGGGATTCCGACGACGTGGCCCTGCAGAACATCCAAGCCCGCAGCCGAGCGCCGGGCGCGTGGCTGCTGGCGAATCTGCGTGGAGCTCTGCTGCTGTCGACCAGCAACCGCAGCGAGGCGGCCGTAGGCTATGCCACGATGGATGGAGACACGGCCGGCGGTTTGTCTCCGGTCGCGGGCATCGACAAGCAGTTCCTGCTGTCGTGGCTTCGCTGGATGGAAACCACCGGGCCGGACGATCTGGCACCGCTGCCCGAGCTGAGCGTGGTCACCTCGCAAAAGCCGACGGCCGAACTACGCCCGCACGACGAAGGTCAAACCGACGAGGCCGACCTGATGCCGTACGTGGTGCTCGACGCCATCGAGCGAGCGGCGATTCGCGACAAGCAACTGCCGCGCGACGTGTTCGCACTGATCCGGGCGCAATTCCCCGACCACACCGAACAGCAAATCGGCCAATGGGTAGTACGGTTCTTCGAACTCTGGTGTCGCAACCAGTGGAAACGCGAACGCTACGCCCCCAGCTTCCACGTGGACGACGAGAACCTCGACCCGAAGAGCTGGTGTCGCTTTCCGATTCTCAATAGCGGCTTTGCCGAGGAACTGGCGGAGCTCAAGAAGCAGTTGAAGTTGTGAGTGTTTCAAAGTGGGAGATGAGGCATGACTTTCCAAGAGATTTCGAACGTACTGACCGACGTAGCGTTTCCAGGGTACCGTTTTCTGGTAAGAAAGGTATCGGACCCCAGCAGCGGAACGGATGGGTTTCTGATCTACGCCAAGTACGACGAGGAAGACATCCACACCGGAACGCTGGAAACTCAAACCACCCGCAAGTGGTACCAAAGCGTGCACTCTTGCCGCAGCGAAGTGGTCCAAACTTGCTTGAAGTGCGTGCTCACCTCCGCCGAACATCGCGTGCGAGAGCACTTCAAGTACAAAGGCAAACTAACTCACGGACCTCACCTTGATGTGGAAACGCTGCATCAGGTTGCCGACTGTACGGAGAGCAGAGCAGCGACTCAATAGGCAATGATGTCGCCTGGTGTAAGTTTCAGCGTACAAGTCTACGGCTGGAACATCTCGCCCAGTGCCTCAAGAAGTTTATCTGCAGTGGTTTGGCGAAGCGTGGTCAGCTTCTTCACCAGCCTGCGTTTGTCGATGGTGCGAATTTGATCAATGGCTGCAACGCCGCTCTTGCCTTGCACTTTGGTGGCGATGCGAAAGGGATAGGATCGCCCCGTCGTGAGAGGGACGACGACCACCGTTCGGAGCTGAGTGTTGAGGTCGTCAGGAGAGACAATGACAACGGGACGAGTCTTTTGAATCTCCGCCCCGATGGTCGGATCGAGATTGGCCAGCCATACTTCGAAGCGTTGCATTACCACTCCCACTCGCCGTGGAAGTCGTTGAGAGTTCCATCCCAATCGTCGACGTTGTCTTCGCCCATGGCCGCAATCTCGGCAGCGGCTTCCTCCCAGCCCTCGCGTGGATTCTTCTTGGCGGGTCGGATAATGATCGCCCCGTCCGCGACTTCCAGTTGCAGCGGGCCAGTGAGGCCGGCCTGCTCGATTACCGACTTAGGCAACCGTACTCCCTGGGAGTTTCCGATTGGGATAAGGTTGATATCCATAGGGCACTCCGTATGTGATAACAATGTAATTACATTCTACCACGCCCTGGGCCTTCGTCAACCTCACTCCCGCACCAACCGCCAGCAGCGGTGGATTCGCTGGTTGCGAAAGTCTTCCGGCACGGTCTGCTTGGAGATCTCGCGGGCTTGGTAGCTCGGTAGCAGCTTCTCGTCGAATTTGAACCGGCGGAAGTTCGTGCTGAAGTACACCACGCCGCCCACCGGCATTCGCGCGGCGAGTTCCTCCAGCAGCGCTGCGTAGTCGCGTTGGACGTCCCAGTCGTCGATTTCCTGGCGGCCGGTTGTGGTTCGCTTGGTGTTGGAGAACGTCGGCGGGTCGACCATGGCCAGGTCGAACATCGCTTCGCGGGGCAGGGTGGTGAGCCATTCGCGCGAGTCGGCCGCGACGAATTGATGCGGTGGGCCGTCGAGTTTGTTCCGCCTCAGGTTCTCCTCGGCCCACTCCAGGTAGTTACGCGACAGGTCGACCGTGGTGGTGCTCGCCGCGCCGCCGGCCGCTGCGTACACGGTGAACGCTCCCGTGTAGGCGAACAGGTTCAAGAACCGCTTGCCTTCCGCCTCATCCCGAACCATTTGCCGTGTCTGGCGGTGGTCGAGGAACAGCCCCGTGTCGAGGTAGTCGGACAGATTCACCAGGAACTCGAGCCCGCCCTCACGAGCGGTCATCGTTTCGCTCTCCGCGCCGAATTTGCCGTACTGCTTCTCGCCACTTTGCGTTTCACGGGTCTTCAGGAACACTCGGTCGCGATCCACTTCGAGTGTCTCGGCCGCGGTGCGGAGCATCAACTCCAACCAGTCGGCGTGCTCGGCGGGTGTGCGGTCGTGGGGGCGGCGGTACTCGGCCACCACCAGTGCGTCCTCGTACCGATCCACGATCAGCGGCACATCGGGCACGTCGCGTTCGTACAGCCGATAGCAAGTGATGCCTCGCCGTGTGGGCCAGCGTCGCAGGTGCCGCGCGCGTTTCGTGAGCCGATTGGCGAACTCAGTCGCTTGACGCGCGGAGTCTTCCTTGAGGCCGCCAAACACAGGTTCCGCCTTGGCCGATTGCGGTTTGGCTCCGGTTTCCCCGTCGCCGCGCGGTGGCTTGGGCCCCAGGAACTGGTAGTACGTGCACTCGATACGCCCGTTGTACAGTTTCCGCCGCCGTGTGGCCTCTTGGCCGATGAGCCGCTCGAAGTCGCCCCGCGCGGTGAGCACATAGTGGCTCCAGGTGGGCAATCGTCGCAAAACGATGGGCAGCTTTCTGTGCAGCGCGACCGACTCGGCTTCGTTGCCGATGCGAATGCCGTACGGTGGGTTGCAGATCATGCAACCGTACTTGCGACTGCTGGTGAGGTCCTCGAACGCCCGCTGCTGAAAGTGAATGTCGCCTGCCACGCCGGCTCGTTCGGCGTGGTGTCGGGCGAGTTCCAACGACTTGGCGTTCAGGTCCGTGGCGATGATGCGCTGCTCGAGCGGAGGTTGCCATAAGTCGCGGGCTTCCTCACGGGAGGTGTGCCACAGCGCCGCATCGAGTGTGGGCCACGCTTCGGCGGCAAACTCGCGGTCGAGACCCGGCGCCGAGTTGCGACCAATGAGCGCCGCCTCGATGGCGATGGTGCCTGTGCCGCAGAAGGGATCGATCATCGGCCGGTCGCGGTTCCACACGCTTAAGGTCACCATCGCCGCGGCCAGCGTCTCGCGAAGCTGCCCTTCAGCCACACTGGTGCGGTAGCCGCGTTTGTGCAGCCCTGCGCCGCTGGTGTCGAGCAGCAGCGAGGCGGTGTTGTCGAACAGTTCGACTTCGATGCCGAACTTCGCGCCGGTCTCGGGAAGCGAGTTGACTTCGTGGGCCGCGAGCAGTCGTTCGGCGACCGCCTTGTTCACGATTTTCTGGCAGGCCGGCACGCTGGAGAGTTGCGACTTGTGCGAGCGGCCGCGGATGGGAAACGCTCCGTCGCGTGGGATCCACGCTTCCCACGGCAAGCTGTTGGTGCCATCGAACAACTGCCCAAAGTCGCTGGCTGCGAACGAACCAACCAGCACAACCACACGCTCGGCGGTCCGCAGCCACAGGTTTGCGCGGCAAATGGCCGCGGCGTCGCCCTCGAACAGCACGCGGCCGGGCCGCACCACGCGCGGCGCGTACCCCAAGCCTTCCAGCTCACGCGCGGCGAGCTTTTCGAGACCAAACGCGGTTGTTGCAATCAGTTGATGGATGGGAATCTCGACTCAATCGAAAAATCTGTGAGCAATAGCCAACGAGCTACGCCTCGTCGGAATCCGGTTCACAAGTAATAATAGCCGCTCGCACGTACATTTGTTATGGATCGGTGGTTCGAATGCTTCAGCGAGTGGAACTAAGTGGCGAAGACTCCGGGCGGTATTACTACGCGCACGTGCCGCCGGGCGAGTCGTTGCCGCTGGTGCTCGCGCTGCATGGCGGAGGGAGCACGCCGCTCGACATGGCTCGGTTTTGCCATTTGGCCGAACTGTCCACCCGGCATCGGTTTGCCGTGGTGTTCCCCTCGGGCAGCGGACCCTCGCCCGAGTACCTCACGTGGAACGCCGGCATCTGTTGCGGGCATGCGTCGCGGCGCGAGGTGGACGACGTAGGCTTCGCCGCGCGGCTGCTCGACCTGTTGCTCGATCGTTACGATGTGAACCCAGCGCGGGTGTACGCCACCGGTATGTCGAACGGCGGCATGTTCTGCTACCGCCTGGCGGCCGCCTTGCCGCAACGCATTGCAGCCATTGCACCCGTGGCCGGTTGCCTGGCGTTCGAGCCCGAACCGCTGCCGCGCGTGGTGCCGGCACTGCACATTCATGGTACGGCGGATCATTTTGTGCCTTACTTTGGCGGAGGCGGCGCGCGGAGCTTGCGGCAGCTCGAGTTTCCGTCGGTGCACGATTCGCTTACCCAATGGGCAGCCGCTTGTGGATTGCCGACTATCGACCCGCAGTATCAGCAAATTCCCTACGACCGCACCCTGGCCAACGACCAGCCGCTCGACGCCCATCGGGCGGTCTACGCTACGCAGGACGGTGTGGACCAGGTTGTCGAGGTACGGATCACCGGCGGCGGCCATACCTGGCCGGGCGAAGCCCCGCCCTGGTGTTTTTTGGGTGCCTCCCCGCTGGGGCTGTCGGCCAGCGAGCTGATTTGGCAGTTCCTGGCGCAGTTTTTTTGCACGAACCGCAGCTCCGAGTAGAATAGAGGTTCCGGAACAGAACCCCTCGCGAGCTGCCCCTCGGCGGTCCAGCAAATCCCCCCAAGCACCGCTCGGCCTCGCTCTCCTCTATTGTTTGAAGTTGCACCCATAGGCTTTTGATCGCATGTCCAGATTCTTACTTGTAGCTATCGTGTTGTTGGGAACGTGCACGGTGGCGATGGCCCAAACCCTGCGGTTCGAGACCAATGTTGGCGACTTCGACATGGTGCTGAATCCAAATGACGATCCCAACTTGCAGCCACTGGTCGACAACATGGTCGCGTACGTCGGTCTGGGCCGGTATCACTTCACGGCTATTAACCGCGCGGTAGATCGTGACAACGACAATCCAGCGGACGACTTTGTCCTGCAGATGGGTGGCTTTCTGGCATTTCAGCCAACAACCGGAATGTGGCCGCAACTCGCAAGTGCTGTTGAGCGGTTGCCTGAAGCCATTGTCGACGAGAATGGCGATGGAAATGTGGACTTTGATTCGATTTCGAACACGCGCGGCACGGTGTCGCTTGCGTTGGCCGGTAGCGATGTGAACAGTGGCACGAGCAGTTTCTTCATCAACTTAGGAAACAACTCATCACTAGATTCACAAGGCTTCGTACCGTTCGCCGAGATTCAGAACATGTCGACCATCGACACGATTATGGGGCTCGACCAGGTTGACCTCAGCAACGATTTCGGCTCGCCCGGCAACCTTACGTTCATCGACGTACCCGTCGTCGAAGAGGACAGGCTGGTGCTCATTCGTCGGGTGACCGTGGTGGAAGCCGATGACGAATTCTCGTTTGTGGGGCCGATCGCTACGGCGCTACAGGAGCAGAATCTTGGCAGCGACTCCTCGGCGCTTAGCAGCCTGTCGACTTCCAGCCTGAGTAGCGACATCCCGGCGACATCGGCATTGATGTCGACCAATGTTCCCGAACCGTCGGCGCTGTGGTTGCTAGCCCCGCTGGCGTTGTGGGGCGCGTCGCGGATGCGACGTCGGTAGAAACAAAAAAGTCCCCTCTCCCGGACTCTCACTCAGGTGAGGGTCCGGGAGAGGGGACTTAATCTTTGTGTCTGAAGTGTGCCTAGCCCTTCTGGTTTGCAGGCTTCGCGGCGGTTGTCTTTCTGGTGGCGGCCGATTCGCGGAGTACTTTCACGACGTCGGCCGTGATATCGCACTCCGAGTCGTAGTCGTACCAGGATTCTTGTTTGGTCACGATGATCGACAGGCCTCGCACTTGGGCCACCTTGCGCGCCGCGGGGCGAACCGCGTCGCGGAACTGCTTGACCAACTTCACCTGGTGTTGCACCAAGTTCTGCTTAGCTTGCGAACGGGCGGTGTTGAATTGTTGGTTTACCTGCTTTTCGTAGCTCGCCAACTGCACGGCGCCTTCGTTGTTCTCGGGCTGTGCCTCGATGGCCTCTTTTTGCTTGTTGAACTCAGTGGTGTAGTTCTGCGCCAGTTCGACCAGCTTGGTGTTCAGAGCGGCCTTGCGCTGCTGGATGGAGTTGACGATCTGCTTGTCGCTACCTAGCTGCTTGGCGACTTCGTCGAGGTCGATGATGGCAATGCCCGCAGAAGGCTTGGCCTCGGCGGTTGGCGTTGCGGGTTGGTTCATCTGATTGCAACCAATCGAAAGCACTCCCAGGCAGGCAAAGGCGACAGTTGTAATGAACTTGTTCATGGCAAGGTATCCGTTCCAAGGAATTCTGGTCTGTAACGCTCCCGCATCTCCGGGGCCGCGAAATGTAGGAAAACTGGTCGCGCGTGGCAAGCGAGATCGTGCAGAGGGCACTGTTTTGCCAGCGATGCAAGCTCGCGGAGCCAAGTGTGCCCACGGGCTGGGCTGTCAAAGCTTGCTTGATAGTGCGGCTGCTAACGCCCACATGTCACTCTGGGTAAACCCTGCCGATAAAGTTATCGGAATTGGCTGGTGAAGAGCTAACGGTTCTGCCGATGACCGTCGTAGCGACTGTATAGACTTTGCGGATCAAGCTGACCTTGCCGAGTTTGGCTGAGAAGCTAGAATCCGCCCCGCGAGCGCCAAGCATACCCTAACGACACCCTTGGCCCAGCACTTTTCTAGGAGCTTATCGTGCAAGGCTGTGAGTACCTCCTGCGGCGAGGCCGTGGCATTGTTTCTGCAATGACGATTGCCTGGCTTGTCAGTGCCACGTGTACGTCCGCGCAAGAAGTCGTCGGTCAAGGTGCGCCTATTGATAACGGTGTAACAGCGGGCGACGTCGTCTACTCGACCGACTCCAGCTACATCGCCACGCCTGACAGTAGCTATTCGCCTTATGGCATGAACTACAGTCCCAGCTTGGGGATGCATCTGCGGGCGCGCTACAACACCAAGAGCTACGGCCAGGTGCGCGGCAATCTCGATCTCGGCACGATGAAGGTGTTCGAGGCCGAAAACGGAGGCGTGTGGTTCGTAGACGGTCAGGTAACGCTCAACGACGAATCGAAAGTGGGCTACAACGCGGGCATCGGCTACCGGTTCATGACCCTGCCGCTGCTTCCCAACAGCCCGGACAGCGCGAAGATTGCTGGTATTAGCTTCTGGACGGACGGTTCGACCACGATCAACGAGAACTTCCTGCCACAGGTCGGCATTTCGCTGGAATACCTGGGCGACTTCTGGGACGCCCGCGCGAATACCTACATTCCATTCGCCGACATCGAAGTTGGCGACTTCGTCGCTACTGACACGATCACCTACCAGGGCGACTTCCTGGTGCAGGAGACCATCGCTGGCACGGACGAAGCCTTGACCGTGCAGGACGTGGAACTGGCGCGACGCTTGGGCGAGCGTGATCTGTGGCTGTTTGCAGGCGCTTACGGCCTGTGGGGCGAGACCGTTGACACCTTGGGCTTGAAGCTCGGTGCGCGCGGTTACCTGACGCCCGACCTGGCGGTGCAGTTGGCAGTGAACGACGACGACGAGTTCGGCACCAACACGGTATTCAGCGTCACTTGGTTCATCGGGCGTACGCGGGATGCTTCGTACTGCAACCCATCGTTGATGAACCGGATGCGTGAGCCGGTGATTCGCAACGATTACGTGGCCGTCAAGCAGGACACCGTCTTGGGTGGCGAGATCCTCGAAGGCGACCTCGACGGCGACGGCGAAGTCGAGGAGATCCGCGTGGTGCACGTCGACAGTGCGGCGGCCGCGGGTGGCGATGGTTCGTTCGAGAACCCGCTCAACAATTTGGAAGAGATCGACGACACCGGTGCCTCGCCAGGCATCGTGCTGGTGCACGCTGGCAGCTCGTTTACCGGCGAGCAGGCTACCTTGCTGGACGGCCAGCGAATGCTGGGCGAAGGTGGCGGCATCGAGCATATCGTCAGCACCACCAACTTTGGCGACGTCACCCTGCCCGAGACTTCAGCCGGTGCATCCACCGGTGTTGTGCCGATCATCAACGGCGGGGCGGGCGAAGACGTCATCACGCTGGCCAGCAACACCCTGGAAGTCTCGAACTTCACCATCGACGGCGGCGCCAACGCTATCGTTTCGCCCAGTGGAACACGGGGTGTCGACCTGAACAACCTGGCTATCTCGAACATGACCGGCAACGGCATCACACTGACGCCCGGCACTATTCCGGACGATCCGTCGACCTCGGCCGACGAACTGGCGGTTCAGTTTACTCCGATGCTCTCGGACCTGACGTTCGACAACGTGGCTGGCGACGACATCAACCTCGACGGCACTTCGCCTGAAGCAGCCAGTGTGCCTGTGACCGAGAGCATTGCGATCTCCGACGTCACGAGTACCAACAACGGCGGGGTCGGTATCAATCTGGCGAACACTCGCAGCACGGCGACCATCGACAACTACACCAACGATTCTGGCACCGGCACCTCGGGCATCCTGCTGACGGCTAACGATGGCTCGGTAAACATCACCGATTCGAGCATCACTAACCACGCTGGCATGGGTGTCTCGGTCGTGAACAGCGACGGCTCGCACTCCTTCGGCCTCGACATCACCGACACCGGTGGTGCGGCGATGCACGTAAACGACGGTGCCACCGACATCATGTTCACTGGCAAGATCACGCAGGGCGACCTGGGTGAAGTGCTGCTGGTCGAAGGCGGCCACACCGGCGCGCTCGACTTCTTTGAAGGCACCGAAGACGATGGGGTGGTCGACGCCACTAGTGGCGACGGCATGGTGTTCAACAACGCCGACGGTGTCTACACGTTCGTCGACGGTGTGACCATGACCAACACCACGCAGGCCATCAACGCCTCGAACGACTCGGACGGCTCGATCGCCATGCTCGACGCCACGGTGACCGACACCACTGGCACTACCTTGGAGTTCAATGGCGGTGAGATGAGCCTGAACTTCACCGGTAAGATCACGCAGAATAACGCTGTCACCACGTTGCTGGTTGAGAACGAGCACACTGGCACGCTTACATTCAACGAACTGGACGCCGACAGCGGTGTGATTGATGCCTTCAACGGCGACGGCATGGTGTTTAACAACGCCGACGGCGGTTACATCTTCAACGACGCGGTGGTGCTCGATGGCACCGGCAACGCCGCCGACACCGGTATCGACATCTTGAACGACAGCGAAGGTACCTTCACCTTCGCCGACGGCACGATCACCAGCCCAACCGGCGAGGCGATCTCCGTGGATGGCGGTTCGTCGACGTTTACCTTTACGGGTGAAATCACCCAGGATAACAACGTCGCTACGATGTCCGTTACCGGCGGCCATACCGGCACCATGACCTTCCTGTCGCCTGACACCAGCACCGACGTGATCTCCGCCACCAACGGCACGGGTCTGCAGTTCGATGATGCTGATGGCGACTATGGATTCGTGGGCTCGGTCACGCTGGACGGTTCGGCCGTGGCTGCCGACACCGGCATCGATATTGCCAACGATTCAGACGGTACGTTTACCTTCACCGAAACCACGATCACCGATCCGACCGGCATAGCGGTTAACGTGGACGGCGGTTCCGCCGACGTCGACTTCGCCGGCTTGATCACTCAGTCGAACAACGCCGCGGCCGTTTCGGTAAGCGGTGGACATGACGGAACGCTCACCTTCTCCGAAGCGGAGACCGGCACCGGCGTGATCGACGCCACGAACGGCACCGGCTTGCAGTTCGACGACGCTGACGGCACCTACCAGTTTAACGACGCGGTGGTGCTGAACGGTGGCGATGCGGGCATCGATATCATCAACGACTCCGACGGTACCTTCACCTTCAGCGATACCACGATTACCGATCCTACGGGAGTGGCGATGAACGTGGTGGGTGGTTCGGCCGACGTTACCTTCACCGGTAAGATCGAGCAGTCGAACAATGTGGCGGCTATCTCGGTCACCGGAGGACACGACGGAGTGATGAACTTCAACGAGGTCACCAACGGCGAGGGCGTGGTCGAAGCCACCAATGGCACCGGCCTGCAGTTCGATAACGCCGACGGTACCTACAACTTCAACGACGCGGTGGTGCTGAACGGTGGCGACGCGGGCATCGACATCATCAATGGTTCGTCGGGCACGTTCACCTTCGCCAGCGATTCGGAAATCACCAATCCGACGGGCGACGCGTTCGTCATCACTGGCAGCAACGCCGATGTCAACTACAACGGCACCATCACCGATAACACTGGCCACGCTGTTCGCATTGAGAACAACACCGGTGGCACAGTGACATTCGGTGGCGAGGTGACCAGCACCGACCTGGGTATCCTGGTTCAGAACAACACCGGCGGCGACTTCAACTTCCTCGGCGGACTTGATCTGGATACCACCACCAACGATGCGGTGACGCTCACCAACAACACAGGCACCACCACGGTGTTCTCCGGCCTGGATATCAACACCACGACCGGCAACGGTTTGGTGGCCAACGGCTCCGAGGGACTTGGCATCATTGGCACGGGTAACTCGATCACCACGACCACTGGAGTGGCCTTGGATCTCAACAATGTCGAGGTCGATTCGTCTGGCATGCTGATCGACAGCGTCTCCGTGACCGGGGCCGTCAACGGCATCGTGATGGACGACGTGACCGGTGGTCAGATCAGCATCGGCTCCACCGGAAGTTCACAAGGCGACGGTGGTACGCTCACCAACACCACGGGTGACTCGATTGTGCTGACCAACGTCCAGAGCATCTCTATCAACCACATGGAGGTGATGGGCAGCCTTGGCAACGGCATTACCATGACCAACGACAACAACGCCCAGATGAACGTGACCATCGCCGATACGGTGGTTCGCAACTCGGCTGCTCAAGGCGTGAGCCTCGACGCCACTGGTTCGGGCGTGATGCGGTTGGCCTTGAACGACAACACCATGGACACCAATGCCGACGAGAGCATCGCGCTGAATATCGACAACAACGCCAGCACGGTGCACATCACCGTCGATGGCAACAATGTCGACAACTCGGCCAGCAACAATGCTGCGTTCAGCCTGGTGGCAAGTGGTGCTTCGGGTAAGACGGTCAGCTTGTTGGTGCAGAACAACAACTTCAGCAACAACGATGGGACTGCCGGTGCCGCCGACATCTTGATCGATGGCAACGCCACGGTGAACGCCAATGTGTTGACCAACTCGTTCGTCAACAGCGACAACACGCCTGGCCCGTCGTTCCTGGCCGAAACCAACAACGGTGCGGCGACACTTCGCCTGAACCTGAACGGCAACTCGGCCATGTCGGGCAACGTGGGCGGCAACGACGACTACTTCCTCACCAACACCGCGGGTACTTTCCAGGTGGAGGATCTGGCCGATCTCACGACCAACAACTCGGGTGAATTCAACCAGACGGGTGTGATCGTGAACGATGCGGGCAACATTCCGTTGCCGCAGCAGCCACAGTAAACAACCGAAAACGGCTTCGAATAGTCGCTGTAGCGGCCGGCGCCTCTTGGGGGGCGCCGGCCGTTCTTTTGTTTCGCTGCTAGTCGACCGCTACGACGCGGTTGAAGTGCAGTTGCACTTCGCCGTCGACCACGCGGCGGACTCCCTCCACCAGGCAGTGCGGCTCGTTGTCCTCTTGCCCGCGGCGAATGATCTCGTCGCACGACATGCCGGGTGGGACGGTAAACGTCGACTGGTAGATAATCTGGTTGCCGGCGTCTAGTTCCGGCACGATGAAGTGGCAAGTCGCCCCGTAGGTCAACATGCGACTGGCGAACGCTTCCTGGTACGGGCGAATGCCTGGAAAACTGGGCAGCAACCCGTGGTGCAGGTTGATGATCCGCCCACCGGCGTACTTCCAGCAACTCGAAGCGGGTAGCACACGCATGTAGCGGGCGAGCACGATGTAGTCGACTTGGTGCTCATCGCAGATGTGGATCAACCGCTCGTCGTTGGGGTTGCCCCCGTCGTCGGCAATGTTTTCCCATGGCACATCGAATTGCTCGGCCAAGTGCCGGCACTTTTCGCGGTTGCCGATCATCACGGTGGCATCGGCCTTGATGTGCCCGTCGCGAATCGCCCGCAACACGGCCAGCGGCGTTTCGTGACGATAGGTCACGCAAATTGCCAGCCGTGGCTTGCGACCTTTGATCTGGGGCGACCACGTTCGGACCGACAGTCCGGTCGTCCGCGCCACCTCTTCCATGCTGTCTTGGAGTTCTTGGCAGCGCGAGCTGTCGATTTCCACGCGGGTCAGCATCGAGAAGACCGATTGCTGGTCGTGGTCGTACATCTGAATTTCGGCAATGTTGGCTCCCAGGCCGGTCACCGAATGAACGATGGGGTCGGCGAGGCCGCGATTGTCGGGACCAACGGCAGTGATGACGATTTGCATGGCGACGATACGTACAGCGGAAGGGAGCGAATAGCTAATTCCAGTTTAGCGGACGTCGCGCCTTCCGGCACGGTGCCCCAGAGCGCACTACAAGTACTTGTGGCGTGTGTTTGTGCGAGAATGCTGACAAACTTGCCGCCACACGCGCCCATGCGGCTTGCACTACACGGCAGCCATGGCCTTGGTGGCTTCGAGCGTCTCGTCGATCTTCGACCAGATATCCGACAACCGCTCTTCGTTCAGGCTCAGTCGCTCAAAAACGTCTTGGTTGGGCGTGATCGGGTCGGCTTGTTGCATCACGCCGGCGCCGCTGCGGGTGGCGATGTAGTCCGACACGGCCACCAGGTCGGTCAGTTGGCGATCGTCGCCTTTGTAGTCTTCCGGCTTGTGATGGAATTCGATGCTGGTGACCAGGCGCGAGGGAAATTTCGAACGCCAGGCTACGTAAGCGCCCAGCTGCGACGGGCAGAAGGTCAGAATCTTGTGCACCGCTTCGTGCAGCGACAGGCCTTCTTGCATCGAGGTGCGAATCCTCGGCACGTGGCGAGCCAGGTGCTGATCGATGATCAGCAGGCCCATGTCGTGCAGCAGCCCGGCCAGGTAAGCCTCTTCGGGATCGGCTACATGTAAGGTCTTGGCGAGCAATCGGGCCACCGCGCCCACGGCCATCGAGTGGCTCCACAGCTGGTTGCGGTCGAGTGTGTCTTTGGTGTTCGACGGGCTGAACTGCCGCGACACGAACACGGTGATCGCCACGTTGCGAATCTGTTTGGTGCCCAACAGGGCGATTGCACTCCGCAGGTCGGCCACTTCCTGGCGAACCCCGTAGAACGAGGAATTGACGATGCGGATAATTCGGGCCGCCAACGCGGGATCTCGCTCGATCAACTGCCGCAAGTCTTCCGCGTCGGTGTGTTCGTCGACAGCTGCCTCGATGATTCGCAGCGCGATCGATGGCAAGCTCGACAGCTCACTGAGTCGCTGAAACAGTGTTTCGAGCGCCTCATTGTGCAGTTCTAGCGTTCCTTCGCTGAGGTCATCTTTCGCATTCGTGGCGGTCGCAGTCACGGTACAGTCGTGGGCTAAAGGTCAGGGAAGCGAGTCAATCGCCTGCTACGTCGGCGCGCGAGATTGGTGGACGATGACCGACGCACCCCGCGCTTCGCGACAGTAAAACCTAGCTCGCGTGATTTGGGAGAGAGAAAGAATCTCGCAACCCGGCAAGCCGCTGTTGCACGCACCCCGCTTGCATAACCGCTGCAATCGTTACCACCTACACCGGTGTGGTTGTCGGCCGGTTGTTGCTTGCTCAAGGCCAGAATCGAAGTAGCCTTTACCATAGGCGCGGGCAGGTGGTCGCCGACGCTATGCCCGTGCGCTGCCTACCTTGTCCTGCCCCCAGGTGTATAGCCCCCTCTGCGCGATAACACTGAGCGAAATACTATGTCTACCACAGAAAATGCTCCGGAAGTCGCCCCTAAGGAAGCCGCGGAAGACCGGCTCGATGTGCTGCTGTCGCGGATTCACGAACTCACGGCAGCCGACGAAGCTCCCTCGGCCAACATGCCGGCGCTTCCTGCAGAGGTGAATGACAGCGTTCCCTCCACCACCGCACTTCCGGCCGCTCGGACGTCGTTGGAGTCGGAGCCGATGTCCGACCAACGCGATAGTCAGGGCGCGTGGTTCCCTAGCGAACCAGACGACCTGCGCAGCGCCGGGCTTACCGACAGCGAAGTGGAAGACTTGCTGCTCAAGATTCTCAATGCGCGCAGCGAGGCGAGTGGTCGTGATCTGTCCGATCAGGCGAAGTTGCCGTTCCGGTTGGTCGATCCCTTGCTCCAACAGATGAAGCAGGATCAGATGGTCGCGCATCGTGGCGCTTCGGTTATGAACGACTACATCTACCAACTCACGAACAAAGGTCGTGAACGCGCCAAGAAACTCAGCGAGCACTGCACTTACTTTGGTTCAGCGCCGGTCATGCTCGATCACTACATCGATAGCGTCGCCAAGCAGACAATGGCCGACCAGCACCCATCGGAGGAAGACCTCCATCGGGCGTTCGACGACCTCTTGATCGACAAGCGGATGCTGCTACGACTGGGGCCCGCCATCAATTCCGGCCGCGGTCTGTTCCTGTACGGGGCGCCGGGTAATGGTAAGACAAGTATCGCCGAGCGGGTGACCAAGGCGTTCGGTGAGTACGTGTGGATTCCCCGCGCCCTGGGCATCGACGGCGAGATCATGCGGCTGTACGACCCCAGTATGCACGAGCCAGCGCCTGAGGAGGACTTCGAGGGCCTGTTGGACAACCGCAAGATCGACAACCGCTGGGTCCGTATTCGCCGACCGACGATCGTCGTGGGTGGTGAACTGACGATGGACTCGCTGGAGGTCACGCTCAACACCGCCACCAACGTGAGCGAAGCGCCGGTGCAGCTCAAGAGCAACTGCGGCACGCTGGTGATCGACGACTTTGGCCGTCAACGGATGACCACCGACGAGTTGCTGAACCGCTGGATCGTTCCCTTGGAAAAGCGGTACGACTTTTTGAACCTGGCGAGCGGCAAGAAGATTCAAGTTCCCTTCGACCAGTTGATCATCTTCTCCACGAACCTGGAGCCAAGGGACCTGGTAGACGACGCGTTCCTACGTCGTATCCCTTACAAGATCGAAGTGGGCGATCCCGAGGAACCCGCGTTCCGCGAGTTGTTCCAGATCATGGCCCCCATCATCGGTGTCGAGTATAACCAATCGGCGCTCGAGTACCTGATCGCGACGCACTACAAGGCTGTGTCGCGTCCAATGCGGTGCTGCCAGCCACGCGACCTGCTGCTGCAGATCAAGAACTACTGCCACTACGTAAAGCAGCCGGCCTTGATGACCAATGAAAGCCTCGATTTCGCCGTGGAGAATTACTTCGCGGTGATGTAAGCGGTGGGCCGTGGAGACGCACCCTCCCCGCCGCAAATGCAGCGCTCCCGGAGGGAGGGTGAATAACAACCGCGGCACATCTGCTTATCGTTGGGTTCCGTTGCCAAACTTGAGCGGCAACTGTGGGTCGGGTGTCTTGCCTCCGGCGAACTCTTCGTGCAACAGGCTCGGCTGGATGTCGCGGTTGTGTTGGTACTTGCTGGCGTACTCGACTACTTCGCCGGTCACTTCGTGGTAGAAGATCTGGCAGATTGGCACGCCAGGGTAGATGCGAATCGGTTGCACGGCGAACATCTCGAGCGTCCAGTAGCCCGAGAATCCCACGTCGCCAAAGCCGGCCGTAACGTGCACAAACAGGCCCAGTCTTCCGACGCTCGACCGGCCTTCGATCTGCGGCACCAGATTGTGCGTGGTGGTCTTCTCGATGGTGCGACCGAGGTACAACTGGTTGGGGCTGAGCGTGAGCCCTTCCTTGGGAATCTCGATCCGCCGCACCCGATTGGCCTTGGCCATATCGAGCACCAGCTCTTCGTACACCATCAACTCGTTGTGCAGCGACAGATTGTAGCTGTTGGGGTTGAGGTTTGTTTCGTCGAAGGGATCAATGAGAATCTCATCGCCCAATCGCTCGCGAATTTGCTGCCCGGAGAGAATCATGACGGTGCCGCTCCATTGCCCGTGTACGGTGCCCGAACCGATGCCCGCAATTACACCCCAGGCGGCCCGGGTTTTCAACCCGCCGGAAAACCGGGGAGAAACGTGGCAGTTGAGTGTGGCGACTCCTCACACCCCGATCTGCGGGCAGAACTTACGCATCGAGCATTCTTCGCAATTCGGTTTGCGGGCGTTGCAGATGGCGCGGCCGTGGTGGATCATGCGGTGCGAGAAATCGATCCACTTTTTCTTCGGTAGGATTTCCATCAGGTCGTTTTCGACCTTCACCGCGTCGGTGTTGTCGGTGAGGCCCAGCCGGCGAGACAAGCGGCCGACGTGCGTGTCGACTACCACACCGGTGGGAATGCCAAAGGCAGTGCCGAGCACCACGTTGGCCGTCTTCCGCCCAATGCCCGGCAGGTTGACCAGGGCGTCGAGGTCCTGTGGCACCTCGCCGCCATAGTCGTCCACCAGCGCCTGGCTGCAGGCTTTGATGTTCTTCGCCTTGTTGCGAAAGAAGCCGGTGCTCTGGACGAGCTTCTCCAGTTTCTTGATCGACGCCCCGGCGATGTCGGCCGGCGTGGGCAGCTCGGCGAACAGCTCCTTGGTGACGATGTTCACCCGCTCGTCGGTGCATTGGGCTGAGAGGATCGTGGCGATCAATAGCTGGTAGGCCGTGTCGTGCACCAGGGCACACTCGGCGTCGGGGTAGTCGGCCTCGAGCCGGCGGACGACCTTTGAGGCTTGTTTCTTCCGTTCCTCCGGCGGCAGCGCAGCGGCGGCGGGCGCCTTTTTCTTCTTGGCGGGCACCTTCTTGGTGGGCGTCTTCTTCGCGATCTTTTTCTTGGCCATGTGGCCGATTGTACGCGGCCGGGCCGCCGTGGGGAGTGGGCAGCAGTTTCCTGCCGGCCCCCGGGTGCCCAACCGCGGTTTCCACCCACGCGACTCCCCCATAACTGCTAATTCCGGCAACATCCCACCTGTTTTGCCGTTCGTTTATTCTTGACGCCGCAACTCGCCGAGCATACCTTTTACTAGCAATATACGGCGAGCCGCTGCGCTCTCCTCTCCCTCCCAAGTATCCCGCGGAGCTCGTTACCATGAGCCAAGGTGACTTCCAAGCCAACAACCCCTATGCCACGTTCGGTCAAATCGCCGCCGACGCGCCGGCTGCCGAGCGACTGGCGTTCATCAAGCGTACCTACATCCACTTGATGCTGGCGGTCTACGCCTTGGTGACGTTGGAGTTCATTTACTTCGGCGTTTTCGGCGAGGCCATGGAAAGATGGATGCCACAACTGTTAGGTTCGTTCTGGATCCTGATTATGTTTGGCGGGTTCATGATCACTGGATGGATCGCTGAGAACTGGGCCCAGTCAGAAGCGAGCGTCAATAAACAGTACATGGGGCTGGGGCTTTACGTATTCGCCCAGTCGATCTTCCTGGCGCCTCTGTTGTGGATTGCAAATCACTACGTTACCACCATCCCTGGGATGAATATCGAATTCAATCCCATTTTGGTGGCCGCAGTACTAACCTTCTTCGTGTTTGCAGGTCTCACCGCGGGCGTGTTCTTTAGCAAGGCCGACTTTTCGTTCCTCGGACCGATCTTGGGCATTGCCAGCATGATCGTCTTCGGTGTAATCATCGCCAGCTTCTTCTTCCAAGGGCTGACATCCGGGTTGATCTTCCCGATCGCCCTGGTGGTGCTTGCATCGGGTTACATCCTGTACGACACGTCAAACGTGCTGCACCACTACCGCACCACGCAGCACGTGGCTGCCTCGCTGGCGCTGTTCGCCTCGGTGGCTTTGCTGTTCTGGTACATCCTGCGAATCGTGATTGCGTTCTCGAGCCGTGACTGAGCAGCCCGCATAATCCCCACACCCGGCCGCAAGCATCCGCTTGCGGTCGGGTTTTTTTGTGCCCAGAATGCCGATTTTCTTCGGGATTTGGCGTACTAACCTATTCAATTTCGCGTCGGGGTCTATCATTGAACATAGAAGACGGACCTCCTACCACGCATCGATTCTGCTTTCGCGACTTGTAGAGTATTCAGGATGTCTCCATCTGATTTCGATCACGCCGAGTTCGATCCAGGAGAGTTTTCCGGCACGGTTCGGATGTTTCCGATACCGAACCTGGTGATGTTCCCGCACGTGGTGCAACCGCTGCACGTTTTCGAAGAGCGGTATCGCGAAATGATGTCCGACGCCTTGGTGGGCGATCGACTGCTCGCCATGCCAGTGCTCAAGCCCGGTTGGGAACCCGACTACGCCGGCCGCCCGCCAGTCGAGCCATGGGCCTGCTTGGGGAAGGTGGTGCTGCACAACAAACTGCCCGATGGTTGTTACAACCTGCTGCTGATGGGCGTAGCGCGGATTCGGATCGAGGAAGAACTCGCCCCGCTACGCAGCTTCCGCGAAGCGCGAGCGGAGCTAGTGCACGACATTCCTGTGTGCGAGCAAGACGACGAGGCCGCGATATTGCACGAGCGCATCGTCGACGTGTTTCAGCGACGCATGGCGTCGGGCGACGCGCCTTGTTCGCTCAAGCCGCTGCTGCAGAACAATCTGCCGCTGGCCGCGCTCACCGACCTGGTTGCTTACGCCTTGCCACTGGGTAGCGGCCAGAAGTTGGAGTTGCTCGCCGAACCATGCGTCGCCCGCCGCGCCCGCACCTTGCTCGATTGCCTGGGCGCCGACGTCTCACCCTCGCAGCCCGGCGTGCTCTCGATGGGGCTCAGCTCGGGCTTCCCGCCGCCGTTCAGTGCGAATTAGTATCTCGTCAAGCCGAACTTTTCGGATAGCGATCGCAAAACGTCACCGAAATTTCCAGGCGGATGTCGAGATCACTATCCGCAAAGACTCGTTTGACAAAGCACTAGCGTGTGAGCCGTGGGGCGCTAACCTCGGGTTCCCTAGTGCTGACGTTCGCGGCCGGGCCACCCGACGCTAGGGCGTTCGGCTCACATGGGCGACTTTCGCTCGGCAGTGGTAGCAACCATAATCTTCATTGGGAGGGCCGCCCGTGCCAGGGCGCCCGAGACGACTCGAAAGAAGGAAACACAAGTGCAAAGTCCCAGCGAAACCGGCTCGCTCGACGGCGAGGCGACTTCGACCGATGTTCCAGTTCCGTCGGAGGTGGATCTTCCGCGGATCGAGGCCGCGGTTCGCGAGATCCTGGCCGCCGTGGGCGAAGATCCCGACCGCGAAGGCCTGCTCGAAACGCCAGCCCGCGTCGCCCGCATGTACGCCGAACTGTTCAGCGGCCTGCACGACGATCCCCGCGTCCACCTGCAGAAGTTCTTCACCGAGAAATACGACGAACTGGTGCTGGTCCGCGACATCAGCTTCAACAGCATGTGCGAGCACCACATGCTGCCGTTTAGCGGCAAGGCCCACATCGGCTACGTGCCCAACGGCCGCGTGGTGGGGCTGAGCAAGCTGGCTCGCGTCGTGGAAGTGGTGAGCAAGCGGCCGCAGGTGCAGGAACGGATGACCGAGACCATCGCCAACTTGCTGATCGACGAACTCGACGTGAAAGGCGTGGCCGTCGTGATCGAAGCCACTCACTCCTGCATGACCATCCGCGGCGTCCGCAAGCCGGGCAGCCTGTGCGTCACCAGCGCGATGAAAGGCCTGTTCCGCTCGAACCTTTCCAGCCGCAGCGAAGTGATGAACCTGATCTATGGTGGCTAGGGACGAGGATCGAGGGGCGAGGGGGCGAGCATTTCCTCGCCTCTGGCCCCTCGCCCCTTGCCCCTCGATACTTACCTTTCCCTAGTCTCTAACGCCCTCTTCCCTCCTGCATGGATCCCGAACGTCAACGCATCGAAGAAGACCTTCGCGGGCTGGTGGCCGGCGAGGTGCATTGCGACGACGTTACCGTTCAGCAGTACGCGACCGACGCCAGTAGCTACGAAATCCGACCGCATGGCGTAGTGCGACCCAACAGCACCGACGACGTAGTGGCCACCGCGCGCTACGCCAGCGAGCATGGCCTGCCGCTGCACGCCCGTGGTGCCGGCAGCGGTTTGGCGGGCGGAGCGCTGGGGCGTGGGTTGGTGGTCGACTTCTCGCGCAACATGCGTCGCGTGTTGCAGCTTCGTCCCGACACCGTGCGCGTGCAGGCGGGCGTGGTGCATGGTGAGCTGAATCGCCTGCTGGCGACGCACGGCCGCGTGTTCGGGCCCGACCCGGCGCGCTCAAGCGTCTCGACCATGGGCGGCGTGGTGGCAGTGAACGCCACCGGCAGCCACTTTCTCCGCTATGGCACGCCGCGCGATCACACTCGCCAGATGCGCGTGGTGCTGTCCGATGGAACCGTTCTCGACGTGGGCCGCCACCCGGTGCCCGAGGCCGCCCCGGTGCTTTCCGAAACGCCCACCGCCGACGAGCGACTGCAGGAACTCGTGTGGTCGGTGGCGACGCTCATCGATCGCAATCGCGGCACCATCCGCTCCACCAACATTCACAGCCACGTCAACTCGTCGGGCTACCATCTAAGCGACGTGCTGGAAGACGGCCAGCTCGATCTGGCACGCCTGTTGGTCGGCAGCGAGGGAACTCTCGCGCTGGCCACCGAGTTGGTGGTCGAGACGCAGGACCTGCCCACCGAGCACGGCTGCGCGATCCTCATCTTCGAGAGCCTCGACCGCGCTGCCCGGGCGGTACAGGAAGTGCTGACACTGAAGCCGGTTGCCTGCGACTTGATGGATCGCCGGCACCTGAGCCTGGCGCGCGAGCTGGATGTTCGCTACGAACTGCTGATCCCCGGCGCGGCCGAAGCGGTGCTGCTGGTGGAGCACTACGGCAAGACGCGCGAGGAAGTCGACCAGAAGCTCGAAGCGACGGTCGACCTGGTAACGAACGTCACTCGCCTGGCGGCTGGCGCGCACATTGCCACCGACGAATCGGACAACGCGTTGTTCTGGGAGCTCGCCCAGCGATTTGTTCCCACGCTGCATCGCCTGCAAGGGGTGCGTCGCGCGGTGCCGTTTGTCGAAGACATGGCCGTGCCGGTCGGCGCGCTGCCGGTGTTCCTGCGTCACCTGCAGGACGTGCTCAAACGCGAGCAAGTCACCGCCAGCCTGTTCGGCCACGCGGGGCATGGGCAGTTGCACGTACGGCCGTTCATGGACTTGGCGAACCCCAACGAAAAACGCCGTATGGAACGCCTTGCCAGCCAGCTGTACGAGAAGGTGTGGCTGCTGGGCGGAACCATCAGTGGCGAACACGGCGATGGCCTGAGTCGTACGCCGTTTGTCGCGGGGCAGTACGGGCCGCTGGTGAACGTGTTCCGCGAACTCAAACGCATCTTCGATCCCGAAGGCATCCTCAATCCCGGCAAGGTGGTGCCCGAGTCCGGAGCGCGGATGATTCATCACTTGCGCCAGGTGTCGCCCGACGTCGACCGCGCGACCGGCGGTAGTGGCGACTCGCTTCCCGTGGCCAAGACTGGCGGGGCAGGGCAGTTGGTCGAGTTGCAGCTCAATTGGAACGTCGATCAGATGGCCCACGCGGCCCGCAGTTGCAACGGCTGCGCAGCCTGCCGCACTCGTGCGCCCGGCACGCGGATGTGTCCCGTGAATCGCTTCGCCCCGCGCGAAGAAGCCTCGCCGCGAGCCAAGGCCAACCTGATGCGGGCGGTGCTCACCGGTCAGTTGCCACCCGACACCACGCTTTCGGAGGCCCTGAAAGAGGTGGCCGACCTGTGCGTGCACTGTCACATGTGCCGCATCGAGTGCCCGGCGAACGTCGACATTCCGCGGCTGATGGTCGAAGCCAAGGGGCAGTACGTCGCCAGCAACGGCTCGAATGTGTATGACTGGCTGATGGCCCGCATCGACATGATGATCCGTATCGCCGGCCGCTTGCCGCGACTCTCCAACTGGTTGTTCGGCAACCCTCAGGCGCGGTGGATCATGGAGAAGCTGCTCGGCCTGAGCCAAGGGCGAAAGCTGCCAAAGCTCGCCAGCCGCTCGTTCATGAAGTCGTTGTCGGGCGAGCAGCGCAAGCAACCGGATAGCGAGTCGGAGAATCGCGTTGCCCTGTTTGTCGATACGTTTGCGAATCACTTCGATACCGCGCTGGTCGACGCGCTGTTGAAAGTGCTCGACCACAACGGAGTCGACGTCTACATTCCGCCGAGTCAGCACCAGTCGGGCATGCCGCTGATTAGCTCGGGCTACCTCTCGCACGCTCGGCGAGTGGCCCATCGCAACGTGGCCGCGTTGGTCGAGGCGGTGCGGCTGGGCTACAAGGTGATTTGCACCGAGCCAACCGCAGTGCTTGCTTTGGTGCGTGAGTACCCGGCGTTGTTAGAAGACGACGAGGACGTCCGCCTGGTGTCCGAGAACACGCAGGACGCCAGCCACTACTTGTGGCAACTGCACCAGCGCGGCGGCCTGAAGCTCGACTTCGAGTACCAGAACTACGAGGTAGCCTACCACGTGCCTTGCCACTTGAGGGCGCTGGAGGTCGGCACGCCGTCGGGCAACCTGCTGCGGCTGGTGCCGGGGCTCACCCTGCACCAGGTGGAAAAAGGCTGCAGCGGCATGGCGGGCACATGGGGCCTGAAACGCAAGAACTACCGCAACAGTCTGCGTATCGGACTGCCGCTGATCTCGGAAGTGCGCGACGGCCCGTACCACGCGGCGGTCACCGAGTGCAGCACCTGCGCCCTGCAAATCGACGGCGGCACGCACAAACCAACGCTACACCCCATCAAAGTCCTAGCCGCCGCCTACGGCCTGATCGACGTGCCCGAGTCGCTAAAAACAAGACCGAAGAACCCCGCAAGTAGTCAGCCATAAGCCCCTTTCCCTTGCAGAAGGAACTCACCCTCCCCCCGGGAGGGTCGCGGTCTCAGCCGCGGGGAGGGCGAACCACCAAGTAGCGTTAACCCCATTCCATGACCGTCCAAGTCCTCCTCTTCGCCGCCGCCCGCGAAGTCGCAAGCGAGTCGACCGCGTGCGTCGAACTCCCCAACGGCGCGAGCTACGCAGAATTGAAAGCCGCGCTCGCCGCACAATACCCACCGCTCGCACCTCTGGTGACTGTGAGCCGACTGGCAGCGGGGGGAGAGTTCGTGAGCGATGATGCGGCGGTGGACACAGCAGCGGAATTGGCGCTGATTCCGCCGGTGAGTGGGGGGTAGTGAGATGAATGACTTGAGAACAAATCGCGATCTCTATCTCGCCATCGATGAATTGTTAAAGCAGCACAAGGATAGTGAACGGTCACTGGAACGCTATCTCCTCGCAGTTCTCAACAACGCCGCGGCTCTCAGCGACCGCGCGTCACTCAAGTTGAGTGAGTTCTACGGTATCCTTGCCGCAGGTTTTACGGATGATCCTGCGCCCTTTCAGGACGAATGGCGAGAGCAATACGAGGAACTTCCCCACGAAGCGTCGGAATATGCTGGTTGGCACGCCACAGTGGTTCGGCAGATAATCGATTTGCGCGAAATGGATGAATCGGGAGATCTGAAAAACAAGTGGCGTTACTTTGGCCTGGAATCTCCACGCGGATCGACATGGTACAACTTCGAACCTCATGGGTACCTGGAATGCGCGACAGCTGGCTCGCTAGGTGGTTGGGAGCCGGGTGACGACACAGGACGCGATTTTGTGCCGGGTCAAATGGCAGCTATTGCAGAAGATGGTTCAATCTGCGCTTTGGAACCGGAGGACGTGCCAAGTCCGCAGATGGAGATAGCATCCATTCGATGGGAGGATTTCAAGGACTTTGTCTATTGTGGCCAGATCTATGAGTAGCCATCGCTAGCTATGAAGTGCGATGGTTGTCAGCTTCTCCTCGCTTGGGACGTTCGCTTAGCGCCTTTTTCAGCATCTCCAAGTGCATCTTTTCCAACTCTACGACCTGCTTGTGTTGTTCGTCGATATTAGGCAGTAACTACACACTCCCGAGCCACTGCCTACTCCTCAGGAGTCCCTTCGATCTGCTGAATGGTCCAGCCCACAGGATTGTCCGATTTATCGAAGAGTTCTGTTTCGTCACTAAAATATTCGGAGAACCTTTCGCGAAGGTCGTGCAGCGCCGGAATCGCAGCGCTCGCCGCGGGTCCGATGCTTGCAAGGGCCTCTAAGATGCTACTTGGCATTTCATCTGGATCATCCTGTAGATGATTTGCAAGCGGGACAACCGCCGCTGATGCAGACTCACCGAACATTGCAACGACATCAGCGACCCTTGCGTGAGGACCATGGTAGCCGTGATCTGGATCGTACTCCTCGAACGAATCGAGCGCCTCCACGAGCACCGGAACACACTCTTCCGGATAAGAAGTAAGGTACTTCATTGCAGAGATCGCAACACCTCGCTCCTGCATGGTGAGATCGTATTGCGTGTCTTCATAGTCAGCATAAGTTCTGAGCTTTGCTTCTCGAGGCTGGGCCAGCATCAGCACTCGGTTTCGCACCGCGGCGAAGTCTCTACCAACCGACGCCAGCGCGAGCACCGCGGCGCAGCAGTCTTCGTCATTGTCCAGCAAGGAGAGCAGCAGATTGCATATCTCTTCATGCCGATCGCAGACGCTTAGCCCTATGTGCTCCAACACACTTGCCGCTGAACAGCGAATAATGCTCGAATCGTGGGTCAATCGATCAATCATCCGTTGCACAATGGCAGGATTGTCTCTTCCAACGGAACCAAGTGCACCAGCCCCGTCAAACCAATGGCTCGCATTGTCTTCATCAAGCTGTCGATCGATGTCGTTGATCAATCTGTCTGCGAATTGAGCAGAAGCGGGACCGATTCTCTCAATAGCAGACAAGGCTTGGTGCCGAAGTTGAGACTCTGACAGTAAGGCTTCCAGCACGGAGGGTGCGGCCAGCAGTTCTTGGTCCAACAGATCGAAGACTCGGTTAGCCGCAAAACCTGAAGCTGCGGCCGCTTCCGCTCCTTGGAATATGTTGTTATCGACATCACAACCGCCGCGCCAATAAGCGGCGTTCAGCTTCGCCAATCTACTCTCGGCCGTTCCTTTCTCGTCGCTGTCCGTTGTAGAATTGATGGTCGTCAGGAGACGTTCGGCGATGCGATGGTATTTTCCATCACGCACGGAAGTTTGTGTACACGTTTTCCGAACGCGCTGATTCCAATCTCTCGAACAAGCCAACTTAAAAGCACCGAGTTTCTCCACAAACTGCGCCGAATCGAAATCGGCACCACCAACAACTTCTTTGAGGTGTGCCGCAAAGCGAGGAGATTGCGACTCGACATCTGGCATCTCCGCCATGTCTTCAAAGTCGGTGTGGGCCGAAGGCATCCCCCATTCCATCGCCTGTAGCACTTCGCCAGCGTGGATGCGTACCGAAGCCGATTCGTCGAGCAGCAGCCATAGCCACTCCTCGAGCGGTTTCCCTTCTCTGATGAATGAACAATCTGGCTGAAAGTTCAAAGCTGAATTCCTCACGTCTGCTACTGTCCAGAATTGGAGATTGAACACGCTGGCAGTCGCGACCGTGATGATGAAAAACTCGGTGGAACGTGACCATTGACTCACCCAGCATACCAATAAGGTGCCGTATGCGAGTAAGACCGTATTTAGCCACCAGGGTTCGCTGTCGCCGCTCCGCGGCTGGAGATAGATTCTCAACTGTTCCTGGGACTGACGTCCCAGGCTATGCGCGGTCGCCACTCCGTGGCTTCAAGTCAATTGGCAGGAGGTGGTGGTGGAGCGGAAGAGTAAACGCCGGATTGCTGTAGCGTTTGTTGGGCTAGTTGGCGAATCGATTCATCAGTGTGTCCCGCTTCGCGAAGCGCTTGAATCCTAGCCATGCAATCATTGGACCCATCCTCCAGGCCGCGGAGTAGGTAGGGGTCGTTCGTTTGAGGGATGGGTGCCCGGAATGCGCCCGATTTGCGATAGGGAGAAGCAATCCACTCCAGGCAGTCTTCCCAGGCCTGATGATGTGCGCTTTCGTAGGAGAATGCAGCGTGCAGACGCTGCTTATACACCGTGCCATCCTTCTCCCGCGCGTTGCGGACAAGCACGAAAGGAATGTCGTCTGGGATATCAACACGTTTCGGGTGCGCTAAGCTCGAGCGTTGTGCATTTGGCGTGACGGTGGCAGCAGGAAGTTCCGCCACTTTCCTCCACACTGGTGGCTGTCCCTTGTAACGCTCTGCAGAACGCTCCAGCACGATGTTCTTTGTCGTTTTCGGAAGTACGACAAATGCGTAGGGGGTGACATGCGCTGCACCTCCGTTGGGGCCCGCTGTTTGGTAGGTTCTCGCTTCGAACCGTAGGACAACAGTGTTTACTTCGTTCGTCACCGTGTCGACTCTGTAGCCTGCGGTGTTCGTGGTCGCGCCGCCGAAGATGGCCACCACCATGCACCGCTTGAAATCGACTTGGAAGGACTCGCGGTTGGGATTGTCGTAAACAGGTTCAATGTCCAGGTGCTCGAGCCACACCTGCGACCACTGCTGTTGTGTATCAATGCGACGAAAACTGGCCTGCGTCACGTGGGAATCGTCATCGCTCAGAACAGCTAGCGGGGCGCTCACCTCCACTACGGTTTGTTGAGCGGAGGCCAGGCTGACGCAGCACACCACGCAGCAGGATAGAAGTATGGTCCGCACCGGATTTCCCTCCAAAGTTAGATCCTCGTTCCGCTTCCGCACCAATCCCACAAGTGTAAGAAATCCGCCGTAGAAATCGCACACCAATCTGTTCTAATGGACGTGCTCTGCGGTGCAGAGCGGACGCTGCGGCTAGGTGGAGAGTCCTTCCGGATTTGGGGGGTCGAACCCACGAGCCGGACCGCCACGTGGGCCGCGAGTTGCCCCACCGAGATTGGGCCGAGGGTTTTGGGCCAATTGGGGTTTTGGTCCACCTGCGGTTAACCCTGGGGCAAAACCCCTCGCGTTTCGGTCCCGCGACCACTAGCCAGAGGCTGCAAAACAAGTGGTTTACGAGTTTAATGGGGCCTAAAGCCACATGGGGTTTTGGGCCAATGGATCGTTTATCCCCATAACTGGCCCAAAACCCGTTTTGGGCCGGCGTCGAATATTAGTAGAAAACAACTAAGTTAAGACCTCGGAATTCTCCACGGTGATCTCGCTGACTCACAAGCCGATCGAACTCCCCCCGCTCGTCGCGCGAGCCAGTCAGCCGGCTGCCGGGGCGGTGGTGGCGTTCGTCGGCATCACCCGGGCCCAAACCCGAGATGCGGCGGGCGACAAGCACACCGAGCGGCTGGCGTACGAGGCTTACGAGCAGATGGCCTTCGCGAAGCTCGAAGAGCTGGAAGCGGCCGCGCGGAAGCGGTGGCCGCTGGTGGAGTGCATCGTTGTGCACCGGCTGGGCGAAGTGCCGATCACCGAGGCGAGCGTCGCCGTGGTGGTCAGCAGCCCTCATCGACGCGCGAGTTTCGAGGCGGCCGAGTGGCTCATCGATACATTGAAGCAGGACGTGCCGATTTGGAAGCAGGAACATTACCAAGGAGGGGAGACCGAATGGGTGCATCCGGGGATCGGTTAATGGGATCATGGCTTGGCAATTCGGCCCCCACCCTAGCCCTCCCCCAAACGATTTCGCGACCAAGTCATTTGGCCGTGTCGACTCCCACCCGCGCGAAATCGCCCGGGGGAGGGAACTGAGCACACTTACTCACCTACTCACAACGTTACCCGCGGCTAGCGCCGTCGGCTCACTTAACTTGGCTGACTCCCTTCCAACTCGACCTCCGCTTGTGGACTCGTTTGATCGCACGCATACGAGCTTGCGGCTCAGCGTTACCGATCGGTGTAACATTCGTTGCTTCTACTGCATGCCGGCCGAAGGGGTGCGGTTCTTGCCGCGGAGTGAGATCTTGTCGTTCGAGGAGATCACGCACTTCGTTCGCGTGGTTGTGCCGATGGGTGTGACTCGGATTCGCATCACCGGCGGTGAGCCATTGGTGCGGGCGGAGTTGCCGACGCTGATCGCCATGCTCCGTGAGATCGATGGTCTGGAAGACTTGGCTCTCACCACCAACGGCATGCTGCTGGGCGAGCAAGCCGAGCCGCTCAAGCAGGCGGGACTCGATCGGTTGAACATTAGCCTCGATACGCTCGACGCGGCGAAGTTCGAGCGGATGACGCGCAGGCAGGGACTCGAGCAAGTGCTGGCGGGTATCGACGCGGCGCAGCGGGCGGGGTTTGCATCGATTCGGCTGAACGCTTTGGCGATTCGCGATGAGACCGAAGAGGAAGTGGTGCCGCTAGTTCAGTTCGCGCGGTCGCGGGGGCTGGTGATGCGGTTCATCGAGTTCATGCCGCTGGATGCTGAAGGTGCCTGGCAGCACGATCGTGTGCTGACCGGCGAGGCCATTCGTGGAATCCTCGAGCGCGACCTGGGCCCGTTGGCGCCTGCCGAGCGGACCGACACCAGTCAGCCAGCGGTGGACTACGACTTCGCCGATGGCAGCGGGCGCGTGGGGTTCATCAACCCGGTGAGCGAGCCTTTCTGCGGGGCGTGCGATCGGCTACGCTTGACCGCCGAAGGCCAGATTCGCAACTGCTTGTTCAGCACAACCGAGTCGGACGCCCGGAAGCTGCTGCGTGAGGGGGCGAGCGACGGAGCAATCGAACAACTGGTCCGCGAGTCGATCGCGGCCAAAAAGCCCGGCCACGGCATCGACGACCAAACGTTCCTGCGGCCGCAAAGGGCCATGTACCAGATCGGAGGGTAGTTATGAATGACCAATGACGTATTAACAATGACCAATACTTCGTCGGCAAACCCGTTACGTTGGCGCATTTGGTCATTGGACATTCGTCATTGGTCATTAAAAACTTCCCTCGTATCGAACCACCGACGAAACCTATGCCTGCAAAGAAGCCCCCCACTCCCTGGTACGCCGACGGTCTCCGGTTCAAATGCACCGGGTGTGGCGACTGCTGCACGGGGGCGCCGGGCTACGTGTGGGTGAACAAGGCCGACATTGAGCTGCTGGCGGCCGAGATGGAGATGGAAGTCCCGGATTTCGAAGCCAAGTACGTCCGCAGCGTGGGCGTGCGGAAGAGCCTGATCGAGTTCGACAACGGCGACTGCGTGTTCTTCGATGGCAAAACCCGCAAGTGCGAAGTCTACGCCGCCCGACCGCGCCAGTGCCGCACCTGGCCGTTCTGGGACTCGAACCTCCGCACGCCGGAGACTTGGGAAGCGACCTGCGAGGAATGCCCCGGCGCGGGCAAAGGGAAGCTGTACGACATCGAGCACATCGAATCGGAGCGAGCGAAGATCCGCGTGTGAAGCTTGCTGTAAGTGCTAGCGAGGCGGGTCGTCCTCGACCCCGGATAGAGGACCGTAGGGATTTGAGAAACTTTTCCGATTGGATGAAGTTTGCTGATCGGAGCGACCGATGATTAGTTGTGAGTCCCCATTGGACTGCGCGGATAGCGATAGGCCGAGTGCGGCGAGAATTTTCGCAAGTCTTTGTTAAATATAGATTTGCAGCGATTTTCTCCAAATCGAGCCGGTTCGCGAGCCTGGTGGCGACTCGTAAGTTGTTTGACAATTTGGGTTTAAGTGCGTTTTGTTCAGCCCACAGCTGGCAGCAGAATCAACGAACAGAGCGCGGCAGAATCCCGTACCAGAGCGGGTGTCGGCGAAGCGTCAATCTTGACTCTAGTGCTTGCTACAATTACACTTGGAGCAAGACAGCACGTCGTCATCAGGGCCATTTTCGCTGCCCAAATCAGCTCTTCGGACGAGGAAATTCTGTCGTGACCAAAAAAGAGATCGTAAAGACCATTTCCGAGGAGATTGGGCTCACCCAGCTCAAGACCAAAGAGATCGTCCAGAAGACATTCGACGCGATTGTGGAGACCCTGGTCGAGGACCATCGGATCGAGCTTCGCAATTTCGGGGTCTTCGAAGTGAAGAAACGAGCGGCCCGCAAGGCGCGGAATCCCCGCACCGGCGAGAAGGTATCGGTACCGGAGAAATTCGTCGTAACCTTCAAGCCTGGTAAGGAGATGGAAGCACGCGTCCGCGAGCTGGAACGTCGCGCTAACGAGGAACGCGAAGCCCGTGAGCGGGCCGAGGCGGCCGAGATGAACGGCTCGTCAGGCCACACCGCCGCGGCGCCGCCCCCAGCGACGCCAACACCAAGCGAACAAACGAGTTACGAGTAGACGAGCAGGCGAGAGACACTCCTTCAAAGGATTGAAGGAAAGCCGACCATCGCCGGCTCATCGCCCGCGCAACTTGTTGGCTGCAAAACACTTATCCCAAGAACTTGTCACCCCGCGGCTTCGGCCGCAACAGTAGGAATCACGTCTCCCCGAGCCTCCAGGGCGTTCGCCCACTGGGCCGGTGGTTACTCAAGGAGGAGTACCAGTCCCATGCGTAAGTGCCATTCCCGGAAATGGTTGTTGACCGGCCTGCTGGCCTGCGTCCTCATGTCGAACGTCGGTTGCCTGCTGCCGCTTTATTCGGGCGACCCTGCTCGCCGCGTCCGCCAGTTGATCTTCACCTCCGAAGACCTGGGCGCGATGATGGACGAGTGGGAGCGAATCTGGTTCCTCGACCAGCCAAGCCACATGAAGCCGTTCGTGACGCACGGCGGCGTTATTTAGCAGCCACTCGGGCCACACCGCAGCAGTTGGGCCGCTCGCGTCGCCGTGGGACGCGCGGTACATTGCCGGTTTGACCCTGTGACTTGCTAGTAACGCTTGAGGAAACCTGCGCTCGTGGACCTGTCCGTCTCGCTCGGCCGACTGCGGCTACCCAACCCAGTCATGGTGGCCTCCGGCACGTTTGGGTACGCCCGCGAGATGCAGGGTCTGGTGGATCTGGGGCGTCTGGGTGGCATCCTGCCGAAGACCATCACCAAGCAGCCCCGCGCGGGCAACGCACCCTGGCGAACCATCGAGACGCCAGCGGGCATGCTGAACTCCATCGGCCTGGACAACGACGGTATCGACTCGTTCCTCCAGAAGCTGATGCCGTACCTGGCATCGCTCGGCGTGCCGATCGTAGTGAGCGTCGCAGGCCGCACGGCGGACGAGTTCGTGGAGCTCGCCCAGCAGCTCGACGGAGTCGAAGGCGTGGCGGCCGTGGAACTGAACATCTCCTGCCCCAACGTGTCTGGAGGGGTGGACTTCGGCACCGATCCGGCGATGTGCGAGGACCTGGTGCGTCGCTGTCGCGAAGCGACCGAGGTGCCGATCCTGGCGAAGCTCACGCCGAACGTCACTCGCATCGCCGACATGGCCAAAGCGGCCTCGGCGGGCGGAGCGGACGGGTTGTCGATGATCAACACGTGCCTGGGCATGGCGATCGACTGGCGGAACCGCCGACCAATGCTGGGCAACGTGATGGGCGGACTGAGCGGCCCCGCGATCAAGCCAATCGCCCTGCGATGCGTGTACCAGGCCCGGCAGGTGACCGACACCCCCATTATCGGCATCGGTGGCATTGCCAATATTGACGACGCCATGGAGTTCCTGGTGGCGGGCGCCACCGCAGTTCAACTCGGCACGGTGAACTTTTACAAACCACAAGCTAGTATGGAAGTCTTGGATGCGTTGCCGGGTGCGCTCAAGGAGTTGGGAGCGAGTTCGGTGGCCGAGGTCGTGGGGACGCTGGTTGCGTAGCTGTTGATTAGCCCTGGCATTCATGCCATGGGATAAGGATGAAGATACATAGATATCATCCCCCGGCATAAATGCCGGGGCTAGTAACTCTCGAGACAACAAACCCCGACCCCTCCACCACCATGCGCGTACTTTCCGGCATCCAACCCACCGGCCCTTTTCACTGGGGCAACTACTTCGGCGCCATTCGGCAGTACATCGAGCTGCAGCACACCGCCACCGAGTCGTATTACTTCATCGCCAACCTGCACGCGCTCAACACCGTGCGGGATCAGGAACTGCTCAAGCAGTACACGCTCGACGGGGCCACCGACCTTTTGGCGTTGGGGCTCAATCCCGAGAAGGCGGTGCTGTTTGTGCAGAGCGACGTGCCGGAAGTGAGCGAGCTGTGTTGGCTGCTGATGACCGGCACGCCGATGGGGCTGTTGGAGCGATGCGTGAGCTACAAGGACAAGATTGCCAAGGGGCTGAAGGCCGACGCGGGGTTGTTTGCCTACCCGGTGCTGCAGGCGGCCGACATCCTGGCGTACGACGCCGACATCGTGCCGGTGGGCGAGGACCAGCTGCAGCACATCGAGGTCTGCCGCGACATCGCCGGTTCGTTCAATCATCACTTCGGCGAAACGTTCGTCATGCCCAAAGGCAAGGTGCTCGACCAAAGCGCCAAGGTGCCTGGGCTCGATGGCGAGAAGATGAGCAAGAGCTACAACAACACGCTGGCCGTGTTCGACGAAGAGAAGAAGCAGCGAAAGCAGATTATGCGGATCCAGACCGACAGCCGCCCGATGGAGGATCCCAAGGACCCCGAAGGCGACGTGCTGATGGACCTCTACAAACTGGTCGCCACCGACGAGCAAGTCGCCGAGATGAGCGAGACTTATCGTAAAGGTGGTTTCGGGTACGGCGAAGTGAAGAAAGCCCTGGCCAACGCGGCGCAAGAGTACTGGGCCGAAGTGCGCGAACGCCGCGAGGAGTTTGCTGCTAAGCCTGAGTTGGTGCGTGAGATATTAGCCGCCGGTGCCGAGAAGGCGCGGGCCAAGGCTGGCGACACGCTCAAGCGAGCGCAAGAGGCTTGCGGTGTGAAGGGGTGGTGATGATCGCCGAGTTGCTCCAGGATGCGACTTGGTCTGGGCCTGAACTCGACGATGACGCGATACTTGCTGCGTGCCCGGATGAGTTGCAGCACTACCTGAAGCAGTGCAACGGGTTCATCCTGTTTCGTGGTGGATTGCACGTTCGTGGTGCTTGTACCGCTCCCGATTGGCATTCCCTGCGAGAGGTCTGGAAAGACGATCACGCCTTGTCGGAACTATATGCCGAAGTTGCGCCGACTGACGTGCCGTTTGCTCAAGACTGCATGGGAGATCAATTCCTGTTGCGCAAGAGCCACGTCGTTCGGCTGAAGGCGGAAGACGGAGGTTTGGAAGAACTGAACTTGAGTCTCGATGGGTTCTTTGCAGCCTACCTGGCAGACCCCGAAGGATTTCTTTCGTTCAGCATTGAGCGACCGTTGGAGCCGGGGATGGTGTTCTTTGCTTATCCACCGTTTGTCGTGAAATCCGAGAAGCCGCCGTCGCTTGGAACTGTGCCGGTATTCGACGCGTTGCACGCCCACGCGGCACTAGCAGACCAACTGCGTGACCTGCCCGATGGAGCGGAGATTCGAATCTCGGTCGATCCCCCGGGCTAACCCTCGCTTACTAAAGAACTTTCATGTTTAGCAAGTTGCTGAACTTGCTGATGATTCACTGAATTCTTGCGAATCCAGCTACACTTGAAGGCCACGGCTTCGGCCCTCGACATTCACTTGGCGGCTGCCCATACTGGCCGGATGAAATTTCGAACCCGCGCAATTCACGTTGGTAACGAGCCCTGCCCGCAAACCGGAGCGGTGGTGCCGCCGATCTACATGGCGAGCACCTTCATGCAGCACGAGGCGGGCAAGTGGCGGGAGTTCGACTACTCGCGGAGTGGCAACCCGACGCGGTCGTGCTTCGAGCAGACCATTGCCGATCTGGAGGGCGGCGCCGGGGCCATGGCGTTTGCCACCGGCATGGCGGCCACCAGTTGTGTGATGGCGATGCTCAAGTCGGGCGACCATGTGCTGTGCGGCAGCGACATCTACGGCGGCACCTATCGACTGCTGCATAAGGTGTCGAATCGCGCGGGCATCGAGACGTCGCTGGCCGACTCGACCGATCCGGAAGCCTTCGCGGCCGCGATCAAGCCGAACACGAAACTGGTGTGGATCGAGTCACCCGGCAACCCGCGGATGACGATCACCGACATCGCCGCGTGTGCGAAGATTGCCCACGACGCCGGCGCGGTGTTGGGCGTCGACAACACGTTCGCCACGCCGGTGCTCACTCGGCCAATCGAACTGGGCGCCGACATCGTGATGCACTCGGCCACCAAGTACATCGGCGGCCACAGCGACGTAATGGGCGGCGTGTTGGTGGCCAACACCAAAGCGCTGTACGACGAACTGTACTTCGTTGCAAACTCCACCGGTGCGATCATGGCGCCGCTCGAATCGTTCCTCTGCTCACGGGGTCTCAAGACGCTGGAGCTTCGCGTTCGCGAACAGTGTAAGACTGCCATGCAGCTCGCCGACTGGCTCGAGCAGCACCCGCGCGTGGCGTGCGTACGGTATCCAGGCTTGGCCACGCATCCGGGGCACGAGTTGGCCGCCCGACAGATGGACGGCGGCTTCGGCGCCATGATGTCGTTCGACCTCGACGGCACGTTCGACGACGCCAAACGGGTGGTCGAATCGACCAAGCTGTTCCATCTGGCGGTGAGTCTCGGCGCGGTGGAGTCGCTCATCGAGCAGCCCGCCAGCATGTCGCACGCCAGCTACGACGCGGCCGATCGAGCCAAGCACGGCATCACCGACGGCATGATCCGCTTGAGCGTGGGGCTGGAAGCGTTCGAAGATCTCCGCGACGACTTGGCTCAGGCGATTGGATAGGGCTTCGAAGCTTCGTATTCCGTCGCGGAACTGGCCAGATGATCGCCGATTTGGTTTTTGGGCGCAGTGAGCTTATCATTGCACTTGTATCGACTCCTCTGCGCCAGTTCTGGAAAAACCGCGTTCCATTCTTTCCCCTGCTTTCCACGAGGACACCGCCATGTCCAAGCCAACCGTTGCCATCGTTGGCGCGAGCGCCGATCCCTCGAAGTTTGGCTACAAGTCGATCCGCTCGCATCTTGCGGCCGACTACGAGGTCTATCCCGTGAACCCGAAGGGGGGCGAGATCGAGGGCCTCGTCGTGTATACGTCGTTGGCCGATGTGCCGGTTGAGAAGTTGGATCGCATCAGTGTGTACCTGCCGCCGGCGATCGGCGTGACGATGCTCGACGAGATCGCCGCGAAGGGTTGCGATGAGTTGTGGCTCAACCCTGGCAGCGATGCACCAGAGGTGGTGGAGAAGGCCCGCGCGTTGGGGCTGAACGTGGTGCAAGCGTGCAGCATTGTCGATGTGATGGGGCGGTAGCATGATCGACGACTGGTTAATTCGTCACTGGCCGTTCTGCCTGATTCTGTTCATTACGATTGTTGCCCTGATCATCATCCGGCAGCGGTTAAGGAAGGGCCGCAGTGTTCCTCAATTGGACGACCAGCGACTCCTGCGGCGCACCGTGCTGACGTTCGTCGGCGTGATGGGCCTGTCGCTGTCGCTCGCCACGCTCGACATGGAGCACCACTTTCTGGCCGTGGTGGGCATTATCATCTCGGGCGGACTTGCTCTGGCCTCGACGCCGCTGCTCTCCAACTTGATGGCCGGGGCGATGCTGCTGTTCGAGGAAACCTACCGGCCCGGCGACATCCTGCAGTTCGATGGCACGTACGGGCGAGTCACCCAGGTTCGCTTGCTGTACACCGAACTGCAGACCGAAGATCGCGACTTGATGCGCGTGCCGAGCCTTCACATCGTTTCCCGGCCAGTGAAGGTAGTGCACGCCGAAGGCACCATTATCGCTTGCACGGTTTCGCTCGGCTACGAGATCTGTCGAGCCGAGATCGAGCGCGTCCTCGAAATGGCAGCGCTGGCCGCCGAACTTCGCGATCCGCGCGTGCAGGTGACCGAACTGGGTGACTACTCCATTACTTACCGCGTGGCCGGCGTGCTGGAGGAAGTGAACGCCATGGTCACCGCCCGGTCGAACCTTCGCAAGATGGTGATCGACATGCTGCACGGGGCGGGCATCGAGATCGTTTCGCCCGTGTATCAGAACCAGCGCCGCCTGGCGGACGACGCGACAGTGATTCCGGAGGAAGTGAATACCGGCGAGTTGGGGTTGGCGACCGCCGCCGACCACGTGTTCTTTCCCGATGCGGAACGAGCCAGCAAACTTGTCCGCCTTGCCGACCAGTTGGAGCGGGTCAGGGTGGAGATTGCGGATCTTGAGAGAGTCTATGCAGCCGACGCAGATCCGCGCGTCGCGGTTCGCATCGAGCGCAAGAAGCGACATATCGAGCGGATGGAAGCAATTCTGAAGGGACTGGAGAAGGGTAGCGAATAGGCGGCCCCCGTACTGAGAGTGTGGAATAACAGAAGGATTCTCCCCTTTCTGCACCATCATGTCTTCTAGGGAACAGCGGATTTCTCACACCTGCGTTAAGAAACCGAGTAAATCGGGTGATTCTTGCTTGACCGCAGGCGTCGGGGGGCGTTACCCTGCTGTTCGTAATTGTAGGCGGCCCTGGCCAGTGGACGCTCTCTTTGTCCAATGGGCCGCAACAGTGGGGCAACAGTAGCTTCGGGCTACGCGTCTTTATTCTGTGAGGTTAGATCCAATGACTAGGAAGAGTTTGTGGGGCCTCCTGTGGCTGATGGCCATGGGGGTTTTGGTATCGCCCGGCGTTGTCGGCGCGGCCAGTCTGGGCGACGCCGATTACGACGGCGACGGAAAGCTCGGGCTGACTGATTACAACGGCTGGGTTGCAGACGGTGGCGACTCGGACACACTGACGGTGTGGAAGGAGAACTTTGGAGCGGACGTTCCCAGTCCCGCACTGCTGACCACCTTGGGTGGCGCTCTGCCCGCCGCCGACGGTCCGACGGCTTCGGCGATCGGCATTCGTGACGGAGAGTTCATCAACTGGACCGTCTACTTCACGCCGGATGAATCCGGATTCTATGATCCGCCCGATGACAATCCCGATCGCGGTGTGGGGGGGAGCCTCGCGGTGAACTTCAGCTACGAGATGCCCGCAGGTAGTTTGATACCCTCGAGTGTCATGCTGTTGGCGCCGTTCGATGAATTCGATGACTTT
The DNA here is from genome assembly GCF_965227375.1 of Aeoliella sp. Taxonomy (NCBI): domain Bacteria; kingdom Pseudomonadati; phylum Planctomycetota; class Planctomycetia; order Pirellulales; family Lacipirellulaceae; genus Aeoliella; species Aeoliella sp. The sequence goes on along the minus strand of NZ_CBDDFX010000002.1, from coordinate 2,988,029 downwards.
CCAGGAGATGATCCCTATCAGGGTGACTTTGTCGAGGGCATCCAGACTTACCAATCGACAACCGCCAAGATGACCGCTGGTCTCGTGGACGCGATCTTCCTGCCGGCTGGCTCTGAGTTTCTCACCGAAGCGGTGCCGGCTCCGGCGATGAAGTTCACCACCACAGCCGATGGAGACATGCTCACCTTTGGTGGTCTGGTGGCGCAGGAAATCCCTGGTACGTCGGGAGAATTCATGCTCGCGCCGCAAACCGTAGGCGCCGTGCCCGAGCCTGGCACTGCTCTGATTCTTGGTCTTGCGGTAGGTTTGGCCGCGGTAGCCTATCGCCGCCGATAGTTCGGATAGACTGACAACAAGACGTAGTATCAAAGCAGCCTGCGAGTCTCGCCGAAACAGCGGGGCCGCAGGCTGCTTTTGCTTGAGTGCGACGTTTTGCCGCATTCACGTTGTGGACATTCGTGGTAGGATTAAGTGCCTTGGATTCAACTGAACTCCTGCACGCAATCCCCTTCGCCACGTGTTTCCCTACTATCCGATCAACGAGTTTGGCCCCGTGATGAAGGGGATGGTGATCGGGGGGCTGGGCATCTTTCACGTGTTCCTGGCGCAGTTTGCCATCGGCGGGGGGATGCTGCTCTGCTACTTCCAGTGGCGCGACAATCGTTACGGCGACACGCTCGCCCGGCGGTTTGTCGATGGCTATTTCCGCTGGCTGGTGCTGGTGAGCTTCGTCACCGGAGCGCTCACCGGCGTGGCCATGTGGTTCACGACCATTCAGATCAGCCCGCGGACCATTGGCATGATGGTCGACGAATTCCACTGGATCTGGGCGACCGAGTGGACGTTCTTCTGCCTGGAGGTCGGCAGCGGCTACGCCTTCTACCGTTACGCCAAGGTGCTGGATGGCCGCACGCGGCTCGCGCTGTTGACGCTATACGCGGTGGCCGCGTGGATGAGCTTGTTCTGGATCAACGGCATCCTCGCCTGGCAACTGACACCCGGCGGGTGGCTCGACGGGGGCGGGGTATGGAGCGGGTTTTTCAACGCCACGTTCTGGCCCTCGCTCATCTATCGCACGCTCGCCAGCATGGCGATTGCGGCGTTGGTGGCCGCGGTGGTGGTGAACCTGGCGCGGTCGTTCGATGCCGAAGAGAAGCTAACGCTGGTTCGCCGCGTGTTCTGGTTCCTCGCTCCCATGGCGTTGATGCCGATCATCGGCGCGTGGTTCCTGGCGGTGCTGCCGGCCGATAGCCGCGGCTGGGTGATGGGCGGCAGCATCGCGATGACGATGTTCTTTGCGATTGGCGCGGGCGCGTCGCTATTGATCGGCGCCTACGCGATCGCCATGTTCGCCAAGCCTCGACTGTTCGTGAACGGCGCCACCGCGGCACTGCTGTGCGCGCTGGCGTTCGCCGCCACGGCCGGAGGTGAGTTCGTCCGCGAAGGCGTCCGCAAGCCGTACACGGTGCGGCACGCGTTGTATTCCAACAGCATCACCGAAGACGAAGTGGCCCACTTCCGCGAGATTGGCTCGGTGACCAAGGACCCCTATCCGTTGGTCGATCCCGATCAGTACCCGACCGAGCAACTGCAGCTGGGTGCGAAGGTGTTTCGCATGCAATGCAGTATCTGCCACACGATGGATGGTGCCAACGGACTGATGCATCTGGCCGGCACGTGGAGCGAGGACCAGTTGCGGCTGAACATCGCCAAACTGCAGCACACCAAGCCGTTCATGCCGCCATTCGCCGGCACGTCGGAGGAACTCGAGGACCTGGTGCAACTGATTCGCTGGGAGCACGAACACCGTCCAGCAGATTGGACCGACACCAGCGACCCTGAGGTACTGGAGCAGATCGCCGAATACATGAAGCAAGCCGGCACCCAGTCGATGGTGCCGCCGCCAAAGTAGCCCATGTTCGCCCTCGACCTACCCGCCGACAACCTGCTGTACCTGGTGCTCTACCTGGTAACGCTCATGCTGCACGTGGTCGCCATGAACTACGTGGTTGGCGGAGCGATGGTCGTGGCCGGCGCAACCGTGTATCGCGTGGTGGGCAACTACTGCGACGCCACGCGGTCGATCGTCGCGGTGATCAAGGATTGGCTGCCGCTAGCGCTCGGGGTGACCATCACGCTGGGCGTTGCGCCGATCTTGTTTATTCAGCTGCTGTACAAGCACGCGTTCTACACCGCGAACCTATTATTGTTTCACCGCTGGATGGCCATCCTGCCAGTGCTGATCATCGCGTTCTATCTGCTCTACTTGCAGAAGTCGGCGTGGATCGAGCGGCGAAGCCAACTCGTCCGGGCGCTGGTCGCGCTGGGCGTGTTGGCGATGTTCCTGTTCGTCGCCTGGAGTTGGTCGGAGAACCACCTGCTGTCGCTCGCCAGCCAGCAAGAGTGGACCGAGCACTATGCCGCCGGGCGGATGTGGTACGAGACACCGGAGACGCTGCCTCGGCTGTTGCTGTGGATGATTGGCTCGCTTTCGACGCTGTCGGTGCTGGTCGCCTGGCAGCTGCGCGGCAGCGCGAGCTCGACCACCGTGCGGCGACTCGCGCTCGTTGGGCTAAGCGGTGCGGTTGGCTCGGTGCTGGCCGCGGGTTGGTATTGGGCCGCGCTGCCGGAGGCGGTGCGGACCGCGATCGCCGAGCCGGCGAACCTGAGTCTCGTGATCGGTGGCGGAGTGGGGCTCGCGGTGTTTGTTGCCGCTTGGGTGCAGATGGCCCGCAGTGGCCGCATGCCCGCGATGCTGTTGTGGTTGGCGACCGGTGGAATGGCGATCGCCATCCCTTGTGCGACGCTGCTGCGCGAAGTACGGCGGTACGTTGCGCTGGTGGAGGTTGGCCACTGGCAGCCGGCCGTAGAGGCCACGCAGGATTCGGCCCAGTTGGGTGGCTTCGGCGTGTTCCTGCTGTTTTTCGTGCTCAACGCCGCGGCCATCGCCTGGGTCCTGCGGCGAGTGGCCCAGCAGCTGCAGCACAACGCCTGAAATGGCTACTTCGTTGCTTCGTGCACCAGATGTGGTAGCTCGGGCAGGATGAGCTTCTCCATCGCCAGTCGAACTGCCGCGGTGGAGCCAGGCATGGTGAGTACAATCGTCTGGTCGCACACACCGCCCACCGCCCGACTGAGCATGGCGGCCGCACCAATCTCGTCGTAGCTGAGCATGCGGAATAATTCTCCGTAGCCGGGGAGAAGCTTAGTCATGAGGCCCACGACAGTCTCGCAGGTAGTGTCGCGCGCGGAGATGCCGGTTCCGCCAGTGACCAGCACCGCGTCGACTGCGTGGTCGGCGATCCACCGCGTGACGAGTTCCTTGACCAACAGGGGCTCGTCGGGCACGATTTCGCGATCGGCGACCACATGGCCGGCGGCAGCGAGCAGTTCGGCTACTAGCCCGCCTCCTTTGTCGGTTTCGAGAGTGCGAGTGTCGCTTACGGTGAGCACCGCCACTTGGAGAGACGACTTGGCGGACTGTTGATGCTGGCTAACAGACATGGAGTTTGGTTGGTGTTGTAAATTTGGGCGTAGGATGGCGTTTCCCCAGCGGTTTGGCCTCCCAGCGGCCCCACTAGCGATTCACCCCGCAAAACCGGAACATTCCGCCAGCGGCCAGGAGAAACGGGAATTAGTCTGCTGGTCACGCGGGCGGCGAGGCTTCTATAATAGCGAGTAGTCCCATTGCGGTAGACCATCCCCACCGCCAGAGCCTCATGCGAACCTTCCTGCTGCCACTGCTGCTAGTCGCCACGCCCGCCGCGGCCGATCTGGTGCATCTAAGCGCCGGCGGGCAGATTGAGGGGAAGGTAGAGCAGGTGGACGATGGAAGCTATCGCGTAACCACCCCGTCGGGCACGGTCGTTTCGTTGGGCCGCTCGCAGGTGTCGAAGGTCGACGAGGACTCGGACGAAACGCGAACCTACGAAGGCCGCGCCCGGACCACGCCAGACGACGCGGCATCGCAGTTGAAGCTGGCCAAGTGGTGTCGCGAGCACCAATTGAACGCTCGCGCGGCGCGGCATGCCAAACGAGTGATCGAGTTAGAGCCGGGCAATGCCGAAGCGCGGCAGATGCTGAACTTTCGCAATGTCGACGGCGAGTGGATGACGCGCGAGCAGGTGATGGAATCACGGGGCATGGTTTGGTACAACGGCCGCCCCCGCACTCGTCAGGAAATCGCGCTGATGCAGCGGTCGGAGAAACAGACCAAGCTGGCCGCGCACTGGTCGTCGGAGATTCGCAAGTGGCGTCGTTGGTTGAACGACCGCCGACCCGAACGCGTGCAAGAGGCGGTAGCGAACTTCTCCGCGGTGAACGATCCCATGGCGGGACCGCCGCTGGTGGAGCTGATGGAGGACGAGAAAGACCCTGCGGCCCTGCGGCTCATGGCCAAGGCAGCCTCGCAAATCAATCACCAGTCGACGGTCAACGCGCTGGTGCTGCTGTCGTTGAATTCTCCCGACGAAGACTTGCGCCTCAACTGCCTGGGGTGGTTGATCGACTCGAAGCGCCCCGGACTGACCGAGGCGTACGTCAAAGCCTTGCGTAGCAACGACAACGAGGTGGTGAATCGCGCCGGAGTCGCGCTGAGCAGCCTGGAGGACGACAGCGCCATCGGCCCGCTGATCGACGCACTAGTGACCAAGCACAAGAAGGTCGTGGGCGGCGGTGGCGGTGGTACGACCTACTCGTTTACACCCAGCAACGGCATGTCGTCGTTTGGTGGGGGTGGGCCCAAAGAAATCTCCGGCATGCTGAAGAATCCCGCTGTGCTCGGCGCGCTGGTACGGATTACCGGCGAGCACTTTGGTTACGACCAAGAATTGTGGGAGAAGTGGCACGCCACGCAGGCTCAGCTGGTGCATGTCGATTTGCGCCGCGACAAATAAGGCCCACTGCAACGCCTTGGCGACGCTTCCACCGCGCAGTTGAACATGCCCCTTTGAGGCTCTAGACTTTCTTGCATTGTCTTTCTTGAGCCCGATTCTGGATGGGGAGTCCACCGTGCAACTTGGTTTTGTCACCGCCATCTTCGGCGACCTGAAATTCGAAGAGGTCTTGCAGTTCGCCTCCGACGAAGGGTTCGACTGCGTGGAAGTCATGTGCTGGCCACCCGGCGGGCCCGATCGCAAGTACGGCGGCGTCACGCACATCGATGTGTCGGAATTCACCCAGGCGATGGCCGACGATGTCCGCGCGTTGCTCGATAAGTACGGCGTCGCCATCTCCGCGCTCGGCTATTACTCGATACCGCTTTCGGCCGACGAGGAGCAAGCAACCACGGCCGTAGAGCACCTGCATAAGGTGATCGGCGCTGCGCCGATGCTGGGACTGAAGAACGTCAACACGTTTGCAGGGGCCAACCAGTACAAGACATTGGAGGAAAACTTGGCCCTGTTTGGCGAGGTGTTTCCACCGATCGTGAAACACGCCGAACAGGTGGGCGTGTACCTGGGCATTGAGAACTGCCCGATGATGTACGCGAAGACGTGGCCGCAGGGGCTAAACATCGCCCGCAGTCCAGCAATCTGGAGGCGAATGTTCGAGATGATCCCGTCGGACCACTTCGGTCTAAACTACGATCCCTCGCACCTGCGGATGCAGTTGATGGATCCCATCGCACCGATTCGCGAATTCGGCCCGCGAATCTTTCACTCGCACGCCAAGGACATGCGAGTCGACGAGCATCGGCTCAACGACGTCGGATCGTTGGAGCCGCCGATGGACCGCTCGACCGCCAAGATTCCGGGCCTGGGCGACATCGATTGGGGCCTGTGGGTCGGTGCGTTGACCGATGCCGGCTATCATGGTCCAGTCTGTATTGAAGTGGAGGACGAGGCATTTACCGAGACGCTCGAGCTCCGCAAGCAGTCGCTGCGAATCTCGCGAAACGTGCTGCGGACGTTCATGGGCTAGGTCCCACGAGCGGATTGGTCGCGGCCAGCGTGCCCAGCTACAATGGCTCGCATGGGAGCAATCGACAAGTGGATATCTGAAGCGAGTGCCGACACGCCGACTGGCGAGGTGGCTCAGCGCGCGCTGGAGTTGCGCTTGCGCAACGTGATTCACTATTTGCCGTTGGCGGCCCACTTGGCGGACGAGGACGTGGAGTACGTCCATTCAGCTCGCGTGGCGACCCGCCGCGCCGGGGCGGCGCTGGCGATGTTTCGCGATTTCGTGCCGAAGTCGAAACGCCAGCGAATAAAGGTGTCGCTCAAGCAGATTCGCAAGTCGATGGACGAAGCTCGTGATCTGGATGTATACCTCGAGCGCTTTCGCGCCGCCGAAGAGCCGGCCGCGCGGTCGTTCTATCACCGGCTCGAACGCCACCGCCGGCACGCTCAGACTCCGATCATCCAATGTGCTTCGCCGCTGCTGTACAACCAGCGTTTCCGGAGGCAAGTTTCTAGGCTGGTTGCCAAGGTGGAGAAGCACGCTCGTAAGCGCCTGCGACGCAGGCCGTTTGGCGAATGGGCCGCCAGGCAACTCGAGCGGGCCTGGGAGGAGTTCGCTGCGGAGGTGCCCGACGATCAACCCACCGCCGAGCAGTTGCACGCGTTTCGCATCGCGACCAAACGGTTTCGCTACGTCTTGGAGCTACTGCACAACGGCCTGCCCGGTTCGGTTCGCAAGCAGATCTATCCGCAGGTCAAACAGTTACAGGGCCAGCTTGGCGAAATACAGGACCACGCCGTGGCGGCTGAGAAGCTGGCGGCTTGGTGCACCGACGCCGAGTCGGAGGACGAGCGGGAACTCCTAAAACAGTACGAACGGGACGAGCGCGAACAGTACCGCGGCAAGAGCGAAGCCTTTCTGCACTGGTGGCGTCACGACCGCATTGACGAGCTGGCCGCGCAGGTGGAGTCGTTGTGGAGCGTTTCGCAGGAGTAGGGCGAACGAGGCGTCATTCTCGCAGCGACTCGACGTTCCCTTCCAGTCGGTGCCCGAACGTCACGGGGCGTTCGACTTCGATAGCGAGTCGTGCCAAGTACTCGCGGCGGGGAATCTTGATCGCTCCCAACCGGCCGGTGTGCTCGGTCCACTGCTGTATATCCAATAGGCCGTAGCCGCGGGCCTTCAAGTGCGCGATCAGCACGGCCAGTGCGGCAGTCGACGCGTCGCGGTGGCGGTGGAACATGCTCTCGGCCGCGAACAGGCCGCCGATCGAAACACCGTAGACGCCGCCCACCAGTTGGCCATCGGAGCGAATCTCGACGCTGTGGGCGTGTCCTAGTCGGTGCAGGTGGGTGTAGCCGCGGATCATGTTGGGCGTAATCCAACTGCCGCCTTCGCGTCCGGGGCCCACCGCACAGCCGCGCATCACGCCGGCAAAGTCGGTATCGGCCGAGGTCACGAACTGCCCGCTGCGCAACCTCCGCAGCACCCGGCGGTGCGGACGGAAGTCGCCTAGCTCGATGATCGCCCGTGGATCGAGCGACCACCACACCAGCGGTTCCTCATCGCTGTGAGGCCAGGGGAATATCCCATGGGAGTAAGCGTCGAGCAGCAACTCGGCGTTCAAATCGCCCCCCATGACCAGGGCCCCTTCGGGACCGGCCGACTCGGGCGGCGGAAAGAACCGCGGCCGCCGCGAGGCTCTGGGGCTGGGAGGGTCGACGCTCATACCATGAGCATAGCGACAAACCCGGCTGGCGTCCTGCGGTTGCTACCAAGGCAGGCTAATTTCAGGCAGCAATTCTTCGATTTGCATCTCGCGGAGCTTGCCGTCGGTCGACTTCACCGTGTACGACACGCGAACCGGGAAGCGTGGTTTGACCCACGTGGCAACGTGTCCGGTCTTGACCAGTGGTGTGCCAGTGATTGAACGCATTAAGCCCGCCTTGAGTTTCGCGGACTCTTCCGGTTCGAGGCTCGGCGTCAGGTTGCCGGCGTAGTACAAGCGGCCATTCACTTCGTGGGCCAGGTAGAGCTTGTCCAGTTGCTCCAGATCGTTCAGTTCGAAACCAACGATCAAACAGTCGGCGTTCTGGCGCTCGATGTTCACGGGCTGCGTGTTCTTCTTGGCGCCACCCGCATTTGCATCGCTAACCTGACCTGCTTTACCGGTAAAGTCTTCGATGGAGTCTTCCAGGTCGCCCTCGACGGGACCGTTGCCGGCTGCCGATGCGATGGCTTCCACCAAGCTGGTCTTGGTATGGGCCTTGATATTCCAGTCCCACAGACGATCCCAGTTGATATGGCCAACCACCAATGCGGCCGTCAATGAGAGCATCACGCCGTTCGTGGCGCCGATCACCAGCCACTTGCGTTCGGGCAAGCGCTGGCAAGTTTTGAACCACGCCTTTAGCGGGCTGACGAGGATATCGAACAGTCCGATCGATGTATCGCTCGAGGCAGTCATCACAAAGCACACCACGTGCAGCACGACCACCAGGGCCAAACCGGCCACTAATTGCCAAACACCCCAAAATTCGAACACCACCGAAGTGGCAGGCAGCAGAAACCGGCCTGCAATGGTTGCCGCCAGGATCAGCAGGTTGGTGCCCACCAGTGGCCAAGTCCACGAAGGAATGGCCGCGCAGAACTCCTCCATGGGGTTCCGCTTGGGCGGGGCAGGGCCCGCCTCGGGGCTGGCGACGCGTTCCCAATCCGCATCCACTTCCACGGTGATTCCCAGGCTGGGATACCAACCGCAACTGCGGCAAACCATCTGGTCGTCGGGCATCGGAGCTTCGCACTTCGAGCAAACCGGCCCAGCGTACCCGGGTGCGCCGTCGTTTTCGGTCCCGTCTACAGGGACTTCGAGCAGCGCGGTTTGGCTATCTTCCAAGGGATCAAACGTCGACATGCGATCGTGCTCACTGGTAAAGACAGAGGCGGAATCTCGGAGACCAAGTGGTTTAAGTAACCTTAGCTCGCCACGGCGGCCCGCAACTCAGTAGTTCCAGATCTCCTGGTCGGAGTTGCCCAGGTTGACTGGGTAAAGCGGATTAACTGGGCGTTTTTTTGTTATGGGCGAAATAATCGCCACTTCGCGATCGATTCGTTATAATGGAACTCGAGCGACGCATTTGCTGCCCCCTTATCCTGAAGATGCCCGCCTATGTCTGCCAGCGACCCCGTGTACGACCCCCTGCCGGACACTCCATCATCCCAACCTAACCATCCGACAGGAGGCGACGGCACCCGCGGTCTGCGTCTGTTGGTGGTGCTGTTGGCCGTGCTGGTTGTGATCCTGGCCGGACCTTACTTACTCAGCCGTTTCCGGTATGCCGACACCAGGGCTCGAATGCAGGCGGAGGTCGACGTGGCCTCCACGCAGTTGACCAAGGTCCGCGCCGAGCTGAGCGATCTGGTAACCGCATCGCGCCTGGTGGCCAAGCGGGTCTCGCCTAGCGTGGTGAGTATTCACCGCGCCGACATTCAGGGCGTCGAAGGCCAGGGCTCGGGCGTGATCGTCGATCCCGAAGGCTATATCATCACCAACTATCACGTGCTCGAGGGCGCGACCGGGTTGCATGTGATCCTAGCCGATGGTCGGGTGGAGACCGAGCCCGTCGTTGTTGGCGGCGACATGCGAATCGACCTGGCGCTCTTGAAGATCAACAAGCCCGACCTGATTGCCGCGGAGTGGGGCGATAGCGATTCCCTGCAAGTTGGCGATCTGGTGTGGGCCGTCGGCAGCCCGTTCGGGCTCGACCATACGGTGACCTTTGGCATCGTCAGCGCGAAGCAACGCCGCACCCTTTCGCAGCGCTCATTGCAGGGGCTGCAGAGCACCCCGTTCCAGGAGTTCCTGCAAACCGACGTGGCGGTGAACCCTGGCAACAGTGGCGGACCGTTGGTGGATCTCGACGGCAATGTGGTCGGCATCAACACCGCCATCGTGGGGCAAGTGTACCAGGGGATCAGTCTGGCCATTCCCAGCAACTTGGTGAAGGACACCTACACGCGTTTGAAGTCCGACGGATGGGTCGAGCGCGGCTACCTGGGCGTGTCGCCAAAGCCTCTGGGCGATCGACTCCGTAGACGTCTGGACCTCCGCGAAGGCGAAGGGGTTCTGGCCGCCACGGTATCGCCCTACACGCCGGCCGAGCGGGCTGGTTTGCGGGGTGGCGACGTGATCCTCAAGTGGAATGAGCACAACGCCAGCGACCCGTTCCTGCTCACGCAGGCGATCGCCGACACGCCGGTCGGATCCAAAGCGCGGCTCATCATCTGCCGCCTGGTCCGTAGCCAGCCGAAGGAGTTGGAGCTGGAAGTCACCGTTGGCGCGGCCCCTCGACTCGAGCGACTCGCACAGTAAGCTAATATCTGGTCAAGCCGAAGCCATCCGGTTGGTGAGCGACGCGGTTTCTTGCAGGCTTGTCCGTGCATCGAAGCTCTCTGTTTGTCGACGGAGGGACCTATCACCCCTATTTGACGGATCATCGCGGTGGACTTTGGATCGGCCCACGACTCGAAGGAGCAAGTACGCCAGGCGGTGGATATCGTCGATCTGGTCGGCAGCTACTTGCAGCTGCGTCGACAGGGTCGTGGCTACGTGGCCCATTGCCCCTGGCACGACGACAGCCGCCCCAGCTTGCAGGTGAATCCCGAGCGGCAGACGTTCAAGTGCTGGGTGTGCGACATTGGCGGCGATGTGTTCAGCTTCGTGATGCGGATGGAGCGGCTGGAGTTTCGCGAAGCCCTGGAAATGCTGGCCGAGCGAGCCGGCATCCAGCTCACCAGCGGCCCCGCGCCGAAGCACGAGCCCGGCAGCCCCGGCGACAAGAAGACCCAGCTGGCCGCCTTGGCTTGGGCGGCCGAACTGTTCCATCGGCACCTGCACGAAGCGGCCGAAGCCGGCGAGGTGCAGCAGTACCTGGCCGATCGCGGTATCAACGACCAGATGCGGGACCAGTTTCAGATCGGTTTCTCCGCGCCCGACTGGGAATGGATGGTCCGCCAGGCTCGCGCGACGCAGTTTTCGCCAGCGGTGCTCGAGCGAGTGGGCCTGGTTGGCAGCCGCGACGGTGGCGGACACTACGATCGCTTCCGTGGCCGCTTGATCTTTCCGATTCGCGACGTTCGCAGTCGACCGATCGCGTTTGGTGGTCGGGTGCTGCCGCAATTTGCCGACGATCGCGCGGCCAAGTACGTCAACTCGCCGGAGACACCGCTTTACAGCAAGAGCGAACAACTTTACGCGCTCGACATTGCCCGCGATGCGGTCGCCGAGCGTGGCAACATCGTGGTGATGGAAGGCTACACCGACGTGATCATGGCGCACCAGCACGGTGTGAACAACGCGGTGGCTTGCTGCGGCACGGCGCTCGGCGAACGCCATCTGCACCTGCTGCGTCGCTTTACCGATCAGGTGGTGCTGGTGCTCGATGGCGACGAAGCCGGGCAGAAACGCACCAGCGAAGTGCTGGAACTGTTTGTGGCCAACCAAGTCGATCTGCGCGTGCTCACGCTGCCCGCTGGGCTCGATCCGTGCGATTACTTGCGCGCCAACGGTCGCGAGGCATGGGAGGCGCTGATTGACACTGCGCGCGACGCGCTGGATCACAAAATGTGGCTGGTCGAACAGCGTGTTGGCCCCAATCCACCGACGCACATCGCCGCCGAAGCGGTGGAGGAACTGCTGGCCGTGCTGGCGAAAGTGGAAGTAGCCGCTGGCGAGACCAGTTCGTCCGCGCTGTTGCGAGAGCAGCAAGCACTGGGGCGGATCGCCCGCAGATTCTATCTGCGCGAGGACGATTTACGCGGGCGTTTGAAGGCTTTGCGTCGTTCGACCACGCGACTCGTGCACGATGCGCCAGAGGAACCGCCGATGGTGATCGACCAAATCGCGCCAGCATTGCTATCGCGGTGGGAGCAAGAAATCTTTGAATTGGTCTTGTCCGATTCGGCGCTCGTCGGTCCAATTCTTGATAACATCCCTGAACAGGCGATGGAGAGTCGTCCCGCCCGTTGGTTGTACGAGTTGTGCCACCGGTTGCACTCGGCCCACCAACCCGTTACCTTCGACCAACTGATGGCTCAGGCCACGCACGAGCGACAACAGAAGTTGCTCATTGATTTAGATGAGTCGGCCGGAGAGAAACGCGAAAGCGATCACGACCAACGTCTCACCGACCTGGTAGAGCACTACCGCAAACACCACGAAGAACAAAACCGTCGAGCCGACATCGCGAACCTTCGCGATGGTAACCTCGACCCTCACGCAGAGGAGCAACTGCTTAACAAATTCTTCGACAACTTGAAACGCCGGCAATCAGGGTCTCTCTCCACGGATGGTTAGAGTGGTTGCCCGGCGCAAGGCTGCCTGGATTTCCCGTTTCGTTCCACCAGGCACGCCCCACGTCATTCCCACCAACTGCATGCATGATGTATGCAAGGAGTACGACGATGACCCCGCAGGCCGCCCAGGACCTTCGCGCTTTGCTCGATATCGCCAAGCAGCAAAGTTTTCTTACCTACGAGCAAGTTAGCAGCTACCTGCCCGACGAGACCTATGGCACGGAGCCAGTCGACCGGTTGCTCGAGGCGCTCGATTCGATGGGCATCGAGATCGTGGACGATCCCACGATTCACAAGTTCCCGACCGTCGAAGAGCCAGTAGCCGATGGATCCGACGATCGGGCCAAGGCTTTGGCCGACGCGATGCCGCAGTACAACAGCGACCCGATTCGCATGTACCTGTCGCAAATGGCGGAGATCCCGCTGCTCAGCCGCGAAGAAGAAATCTCGCTGGCCAAGAAGATCGAGCTGACCCGTAAGCAGTTCCGTCGCAACTTGCTGCGTTCGTTCCACGCCTTGGAAGCGACCGTCAAGACGCTCGAGCGTGTGGAGAGTGGCGAGTTGCCGTTCGATCGCACGATCAAAGTCTCGCTCACCGAGAACTTGACCAAGGAGCAAGTGCAGGGACGCATGCCAGGCAACCTGGCGACGTTGCGCCACCTGATCGAAGCCCAGAAGGCCGACTTCGCTCAACTCACGCGCCGCAGTTTGACGGAGGACGAACGCCGCACGGTGCGACGCCGGTTCCTGCGTCGCCGCGAGAAGATGCTGGTGCTCGTCGAAGAGCTAAGCCTGCGAACTCGCCGAGTGCAGCCGCTGATCAAAGAACTCGAGCAGTTTAGCCAGCGGATCGACCTGGTACGCGAGCAGCTTCGCGAACTGAAGGACGAGAACGCACCGGCTGACAAGATCGCCTCGGTTCAGGCGGAGCTCAAGGCGCTGTTGGTCAACGTGCTCGAAAGCCCCTCAACGCTGCGACGTCGCGTGGAACTGCTCAAGAAGCAGTTCAAGGCGTTCGAAAACGTCAAACGCGAACTCTCCAGCGGCAACCTCCGGTTGGTCGTTTCGATCGCCAAGAAGTATCGCAACCGCGGGCTGAGCTTCCTCGACCTGATTCAGGAAGGCAACACCGGCCTGATGCGTGCGGTCGACAAGTACGAGTATCGCCGTGGCTTCAAGTTCAGCACCTACGCCACGTGGTGGATCCGCCAGGCGATCACGCGGGCGATTGCCGATCAGGCGCGCACCATTCGCATTCCGGTGCACATGATTGACGTGCTTACCAAGCTTCGCAATACGGCGAAGATGCTGCAGCAGCAGTTGGGCCGCGAGCCTTCGATCGAAGAAATCGCCACGGCCGCCGAAGTGCCGCTGGACGAAACCGAACGCGTGCTGGACATCGGCCGTCACCCGGTGAGCCTTGATCGCCCCGTGGGCGACGGCGAGGATTGCAGCTTCGGCGAGTTTGTCGAAGACCAGCACACCGAAAGCCCGCACAAGCTGGCCAACAACGGTCTGCTTCGCGACCAGATTGAGGAACTCTTGAAGACGCTCACGTTCCGCGAGCGGGAGATCATCCGCCTGCGGTATGGCCTGCACGATGGCTATAGCTACACGCTGGAAGAAGTGGGCCGCATCTTCAAAGTGACTCGTGAGCGGGTCCGGCAAATTGAAGCGAAAGCCGTTGCCAAGCTGCAACACCCCGTCCGCAGCCAGATGCTGGCGAACTTTGTGCCACAACTGCCGGTAGCGGCTTAAGCGATTGTTCGACAAACATTCACAACGGTCGCGGGAGCATGCCTTCCGCGGCCGTTTTTTTGTTGCAGTGAAGTCAGGGGCTTGGCAACATCGAGGATTGGCGGGATAACGGAGGTAGCTCTTTCGCACACTGCCAAGACTTTCGCAACCCGGGCGCTCCATGGCCATTACTGCCGACTTGCTTCGTACGCTGCATCGTTTGCACCTGCAATTGACGGATCTTCGCGACCGCTTGGAGCGAGGTCCCAAGCAGATTTCGCTGCGTCAGAAGAACGTCGAGGCGCGAGAGGCGGAATTGGCCGCGGTGCGCGATGCGGAGAAACAGGCGAAGCTGAAGGCCGATCGGCAGCAATTGGATCTCAAGAGTTCCGAGCAACGCCTGGTCGATTGGGGAATGAAGCTCAATCTGGCCAGCAGCAATAAGGAGTACCAGGCACTCAAGGATCAGATCGCTGCGGCCGAAATGGCCAACAGCGTGCTGGCCGACGAAATCCTGGAGAGCTTCGAGCGAATCGACAAGATGGGCGAGAAGGTCGCTACGGCCGAGTCGGCCGTCAAGGCGACCGAGGACGAACTGGCAAAAGTGAGAGCCCAAATCGAGTCGGCGGCCGAAGTGATTCGCGGCGACATCGCCCGACTGGAGGCCGATCTGGCCGACGCCGAGAAGCAGTTGCCAGCCGATTTCCGCGGCGACTACAACCGCGTGGTCAAAGTCAAAGGCGCCGACGGCCTGAGCGAGGCCGAAGATGGGGTCTGCAACGGCTGCGGGCAGAAGATCACCGCCAACATGCAGAACGACCTCCTGCTGCACCGCCCAACGTTCTGCAAAGCATGCGGCCGGCTGCTCTACCTGCCGGAGTGAACGGCCCGCAAAAAGGGGTTTACACGCCCCGGCCAACTCACCAAAATAGGGTTTACTAAGACGGGCGCCCCGGTGCGGGTGCCCGTCTTTGTTTTGTACTTCGCTGAAACCTCTTGTCGCCTAGAGACTGGAAAGTTCGCCATGAGTGGCCGTGTTCCCATGACCCGTGAGGGTTACGAAAAGATCAAAGCCGAGCTCGAAGTGATGGAAAACGAGCAGATGCCTGAGATCGAAAAACGGATTGCCGAGGCTCGCGCCGAGGGCGATCTGAAGGAAAACGCCGAGTATCACGGCGCGCGCGAGTCGCAGGGCATGCTGCAGGCGAAGATCAACCTGCTGAAGGACAAGCTGAAGCGGGCCGACATCGTCGATACGTCGAAGCTGCCCAAGGACGAAGTGGTCTTTAGCTGCACGGTAACCGTGAAGGACCTCGACTTTGGCGACAAGGAAGAGTTTACCTTGGTCGGCGAAGGCGACGAAGACTACGACAACGGCAAAATCAACGTCGCCAGCCCGCTGGGCCAAGGCCTGGTTGGCAAGAAAGTGGGCGATGTGGCCGAAGTGGAAGTGCCCGCCGGTGTGAACAAGTTTGAGATTCTCGAAATTCGATTCGACGAAGACTAGCACTTCCACGCCCAGTTGTGGTCCGTGGCTATTCCGATCCGCTGGGCGTTTGCTCCTGGGCCATACTTTGAAGTGCGGCACCTGTCTGTTGGAGTACCAGCAGGTGATTGCCGTTGGCCAGTTCGTTGCCCAAGGCGTCAACCGCCTGGCGTCGACGTTCCGCCAATTCGTTATCGCCCTCGGCTTCGGCTTGCTGCGCGAGAGCCATCGCATGCCGCGCAAGTTCTTTGGTTTTGTTCACCAGATCGATGGTTTCGTTCATCAGGGCGTTGCGAGACTTTTGCCATTTCATGGCAAACTGCGTCTCACTGATCGTTAGCGCCTGGTTTCCCGCGAATGGCTCACCACTCCAGTCGATCTTCGTGAGCGTATCGACGGCTTCGTCTTTCGATCCTGCGTTCCACTGCGCCATGACGTCGTCGTAGCCGATCGCGTTTACGCCTGCGGTGGTTGGCGAGTTGGAGCTTCCGCAGCCAGCGACGCGGCAAATGTAGACCACAAGACAGATTGCACAGAGGAGGCCAACGGCGAAACGGGCTTTCATAGGAGACGGGTCCTTGTGGGGGAGATTGAATTGGCAGCACTTCGCCCCAGCCTTCCGAATATTTGCCCTGCGAAGGATCTAATGCAATTTAGAGTTTCCGCGATAGATGCGAGCGATGTCGCCGCCCTCGGAGTTAGTGTCAGAGGGAGAACTGTCCCCCCGCGATTGAGCCAATCGCCAGCTCGGTGAACGCTCTTCGTAGCGTCGTGAATTGCACTTACTGCCTGGAAGACTCGGATATGCCCAAGAGCTCGCCCCAGCCCGTCTCTGGCCATCCCTACCGATCGACCCAAATTAGCGATTCGTTTCTCCGATAGGAGCGCACCGCAGTTGTGACGGTAACTGCTAGTGCGACGACTAAGAGTGGTGGGATAATCGTCGCAGCGTCGATAGAGGACGCGAACCTGCCGATCAGCGCGCCGATCATCAGGGCCGCCGGCACGGTCGTACCAAAAACTAGCAGCCATTCAGGCAAGCGGTACGCCAGCATGTACGCACACGGGATGACCAGCAGCGTCAGAATCGTGGCGAACATCAGCCCGAACACAATCGCCCCAGTGAGTGGCTGCCAGAACTCGGCGCCGCCGGAGATATTGAGCATCAGCGGCAGGAGTCCGCCGCAGGTGGTTACCGTGGTGAGCAGCACTGGGCGGAGGCGATTCACGCCCGCTTCGACCAATGCCTGCCGCACGGGTAAGCCGCGTTGGCGGGCCTGGTTGGCGAAGTCGACCAGCACGATGGCGTCGTTCACCACGATGCCGGTGAGGCTTACCAGGCCGATGAACGTGGCCAGGCTGAACGGGAATCCGGTGACCCACATGCCGAGGATCACGCCGATGAAGCTGAGTGGCACCGTGATCATCACCACCGCGGCTTGGCGGAAGCTGTTGAATTGGACGACCAGAATGGCCGCAATCAGCACCACCGCGATGATCATGCTGCGCAGCAGGTAGCCGAAGTTCTTGTCGCGCTCGTCGTTCTCGCCGGCGAACTCCGCCTGAATGCCCTCGGCATCGGTGGCCGCCTTGCCGATGAACTGCTTGGCGAACCCCTCGACCGTCCTTTCCGCTCCTTCGACCGGTCGAAAGCCCAGGTCGGGCAGGATTTCCTTGGCCAGCACTTCGAACACTTCGGCCGGCTGTTTCGAGTCGTCCACGTCGCACTTGGCGACCACCGCACGATTGCGGTCGTAACGATTCACGCTGTACAAGTCGACGTCGCGGCGGATCTCGGCCAACGAACCAATCGAAGCCCGGCGACCATCGGGGCTGGTGAGCAGCAAACGCTTCAGGTCTTCAGGATGCTCTTGATACTCGGGCGCCAGCTGCAACCGAAGATTGATGTCCTCGTCGTCCATCGTGATCTGCACGGTGGTGTCGCCGGCAATCGCCGTTTGCACTGCCCGGGCGATCTGCATTTCGGTCAAGCCGGAAAGGCCCACCACCTCGGGCTTCGGTTCGATGACCAGCACGGGAGCGTCGTCGCGGTAGTCGGTCGTCACATCCACGGTGCCGGAAATCGCCTTCAACCGGTCGCGAGTGGCCTTGGCGATGATTCCCAGTTGGTCGAGGTCTTTGCCAGTGAAACGCACCGAAACCTTTGCACCGCCGGGCGGACCGTCTTGAACCTCGGAGATGGTCATCTTCATGCCGGGCAGCAGCTCGACGTTGCGGCGCAAGTAGTTCATCACCTCGCGGGTGTGAATCGAGCGATCCATCGGCGGGACCAACTCGACTTGTACTTGGCCGAATTCCGGTCCCGAGGCAGGATCGTCGTCCACGCGGGTCGCCATGCCAGAGGCGGAACCGACCGACGTGACGTAGTTCACCAGAATACCGGTGTCGTCCCAGTCCTCCAGCTTGTCGGTAATCACCTGCGACGCGGCCAGTGTTTCTTCGATGCTGTATCCCAGCGGCAGTTCGTACTTGACGATGAACTGCCCTCGGTCGCTGGCTGGGAAGAAGTTGAAACCCAGATGGCTCATCAGCTTGCCCGCGCCAAAAACGGCCACCAGACACCAAATCAGAACGAACAGCGGTGTGATGCCCGTAAGTGCTTGGCGGAGCACCCACGCGTAGGCGCGAGTGAAGATGCCCACGTTGGGGCGAACGCGGGCCGATTCGTTGGCTTCGTGGCTGTCGTGCGTGGCGGTGAGCCGGGCGAACGACTGCGATTCGTCGCCCACAGGCTCGCGACGACCAAACCAGCGGGCGGCGAGCGTCGGGATCACGAAGTGATCGACCAACACCGAACCGAGCAGGGCCACACTGACCACCTTGGGCATCACGCCCATGAAGTCGCCCATGATGCCGGGCACCAGGATCATCGGCAGGTACGCGGCGATGGTGGTCAGGTCGGCGGCAATCACCGGCAAGCCCACTTCCTCGATGCCAACTTTGGCCGCGTCCATCGGGTCTTCGCCGCGCTCGATGTGCCGATGGATGTTCTCGGCCACGATAATCGCGCCGTCGACCACCATGCCGAGCACCAGGATGAAGCTGAAGACCACCATGTTGGAGATTGGAATGCCAGCGGCGAACAGGAACACCAGTCCCACGGCGGTGCTGAACGGAATCGCAATCAGCACCAGCAGCGACATCCGCAGGCCCATCGTCCAGCCCAGAATGACCAGCACCAGCATCGCCCCAAACAGGGCGCTGGAGCCGAGCACGCGAAACATTACCCAAATCTCGTTCGAGGCGTCCCGCGAAGTGTAAAAGGCCAGGTCAGGATACTGGTCACGGAGGTCGGCCACCTTCTGGTTGACCTTTTCGGCCGCCCCCAGCGTGTTGATGTCCGATTCCTTGTTGATCACGATAGTGGCCGACTTCCGGCCATTTAGCTGCGCTAGATTGATCACCTTGCGGTGCGAGTCGACCACGCGGGCGATGTCGCGGACGCGGATCACTCGGCCTTCCTGGCTGGAGACGATCGCTTCGCGAATGTCGTCCACATCGCGTAGCTTCGACTCGTTGCGAACCTGCCGATCGAACTCGCCGGTGGTGAACGCGCCAGCGGGCACTTCCGCGTGGAAGTCGGAGAGCGCCTGGCGGAGCATGGTGAGCGTCACCCCGTACTGCACCATGCGGTCGGGCAGCACGTTGACGTGGATCTCGCGCTCCTTACCGCCGAACAACTGCGTGTTGGCTACGCCATCGACCGTTTCGAGCTGCTCCTGGACGTCCTCGGCAATCACCTTGAGCGTGCGGTCGTCCACCGCGTCGGGCGCGGTGATGCTCACGAGCATGAGCGGGGCGTTCTCAAAATCGATGTCGGTAATCACCGGTTGAACTTCCCGCCCAGCGGGAAGCTCGTTGCGAATGCGGTCGACCAGGTCCTTCACTTCGCGGCGACCATCGTCGGGAGTCACCCCGTCGAGGAAGATAACCTGCGTGACCGACGAACCGCGAACGTTGGTCGACGCGATGAAGTCGACGCTTTGCAACTCGGTGAGCGCCTCTTCCACCTTGCGGGCGATTTCGTTCTCCGCTTCGCTAGGTTGCGAGTCGGGATACGGAATCGCCACCAGGATGACCGCTTTGCTGATGGCGGGCGAGCGCTGCACCGGCGTGAGCAGCAAGGCAAACGCAGCCAGCAGCACAACCATCACCGTACACACGGTTACCAGACGCGGTCGTTCGATGGCGTAGTTGCTGATCTTCACGGAAGGCAGACTTGAACTATGTTGAGTTGTCTTGCTGGTGCCGGCGACGCTAGCTCGAACGGCTCACTTTCGAATCCCCATCGCCCCGACAGCAACGCAATCGACTCAAGAGCGGGCGTTCGCGACTTTGCCGTTCTTCTTTTCTGGGCTGACGTACTGCGTATCGTCGGCATCGGCTCCGTCGATCACTCGGACGTGCTGGCCGTCGTTCAGGCGTTGCTGGCCACGCACGATCACATGGCGCATCTCGGCAGACGTGGAGGGAACCAGCAGGTGATCGCCCTGGTCGATCCATTTGGTGAGTTCGATCTTACGTGCGATGGCCTGCGGGATCTCATCCACTTCCCAGAACATGACCTGCAGCGGCTCTTGCACCTCTTCCAGGCCGAACACGTACGTCTCGTCGCCACGGAAGAGCACGGCCGATTCGGGGATGCGATACGCGCTGATGCGGTCGGTCACCACTTCAGACGTGGCCACCATGCCGGGACGCAGCAGGTGATTTTCGTTCGGCACGCGGATCTCTACTTCGAACAGTCCCGTGCGAGTATCGGCCATTTCGGCGATGCGATACACATCGGCGTCGATGTCCGGGAGGGGACGCCCGAACTGATCGAGCGACTCGAGACTCACCCGTGCGCGAAATATTCCGGCTTCCGGATCGCTGAGGTTCGACGCGCTGGCCTGCTCGACCGCCCGCATGCGGTGATGCAGTTCTCGAATCTTCGACTCCGGTACATCGACCACCAGCAGTAATTGATCGTTTTCAACCAACTCAAACACCGTGGCGTTTGCGGAAACGAACTCGCCCGGCTCCGCCATGCGGCGGGAAATGGTTCCTTCCACGGGAGCGTACAGCACTGCGTCCTGTAGATTCTTGGTGGCGATCTCTAGCGCCGCTTTGGCCAGCGCTTCTTGAGTTAAGTACTGCTGGAATTCCGCGTCGGTGATCGCGCGAAATCCACTCGCCTTCACGTCGCGCGCGCGGCTCAGGTCGCTGGACGCCTGTTCCAGGTTGGCGGTTGCTTCGGCGACTCGCGCCTGCCAGACACGATCGTCCAGGCGGGCGAGGACCTGTCCGGCTTTTACGCGGCTGCCATCGTCCAAGGGACGCCCAGCTTCGTCTTTGCCAAGCTCGACGATACGCCCTGGTTGTTCAAAGCCGAGCGAGTAAGTTTCCCAAGCGCGGATCTTGCCGCTGAACTTGGCCGTTACTTCGCGGATGGAGGGTTTCACCGCCTTGGCCGCCACCAGGGGTTTGGTTTGGGCCACCACGGGAACTTGCGTGGTAAGCTGCTCGCGCGCATGCTTGGCCGCCGAGTTGTCGCGCATGCTCACCCAACCCATGATGCCTATCGCGAGGACCGTGATGATGGTCAATGCGACGTAGCGGGCGGCATGCTGCGTCCACTGGGGCATGGGAAGGCTCAAAGGGTGGGAAAATGGGGCGGGAGATTGCACACAGGAGGGCGAAATGGCGGTCGCATACCGTAGCTGTATCATAGCCCCGAAAGAGCCACTCGACAACGCAGTTAACCGCCGCCAATGGCCGCCTCGATTCGATGGGCCGCTGTATCTCGGTCAATTCCCCGCAGCAGGAATTGTTTGCTGCTGGACGTGGCTCCACGTACCAGTTCGATTTGACGTTTTCCGCAGCCAAATACCTGGGCAAGGACAGCCGCAATGGCTTGGTTTGCCTTGCCCCGCTCAGCGACCTGAGTGACGGATACCAGCAGCGCTCCCTGGCGAACGCCAGTTACAGCATTCACACGACCCCCGGCACGAGCTCGCACGTCCAGCAGCGTGCCATCGGGGTGTTCAACCAGGTGAACCATGACTACTCGGCGGCCCCGGAATCGGAGAGCAAGAGGATCAACATCAGTACCGAAACCGAATTGATGACCATGTGGGCCACAATGCACGGCAGGATGCGATGGGTGCGTTGGTACACGTAGCCCAGCACCAGGGCCAGCGCAAAGAGCGGAATGGGGCTCGGCCCATTGCCCAGGTGCGCCAAGGCAAACAGAAACGACGATATCAGCACTGGCATCCAGCCGTGATTCAGGCCGGGGGCCATGCCGTCTCCGCCGGGTGGCAGTTTGGGAAGGTCCTGGGGCTGCAACCGGGCCGACCACAACTCGTCGCCGGCTGCCAGGCGTGCGGTCGTTGCAGCGGCATCGGGCTCGAGGGGGACATCCTCGATGTCCTCATTCTCCAGCGGGACGTTAGCGGCCATCCGGAAGTTCGTTTCGGCGCTCAAGTCGTCTAGTACACGCTGTTCCCTGCGGGTCGGCAGGCTGAACTTCCAGCCAACCGACTCGTCTTCCAGCCGTTCAAGACCTCCCTGCAGCAGCAATCGGAATACGAGTTCTTCGAAAACCGGCGCCGCCACGACCGCGGTAAGCATGGCCGCGGCGAACAGTGTCCAGTCAGGGGTTTGCTGCATTTGATCGAGCAGCGGATGGCCGGGAGGAACGCGCAGTATTTGGATCGCGCCCAACTGCAGCACCCACACCGGCACCATGGCGGCAAAGGCGATCCAGATGCCAAGCGTTACGTCGTATATCAACTGGTCGGACGAACTCGGCAGCCCCAAGTCGCGTAGGCTGGCGCCGTTCACGACGACTAGCACCGCGACGATCGCCGCGGCAAAGCCGATTTGAATCAGGCTCATCGTCAACTGGGCGTTGGCGAATTCCTCGGCGGTCCACTGTGCCCCCTCGCCCTGGGCATTGCGGAACATAATTACATTCATAATGCCCATCGCGGTCATCATCACCGCCAGCACTCCCGCCACAGGCCCCCAGGGCGTGCGGCGGCGTGGTTCGTAGGGCAGCACGTAGCCCTGCCGACACCACCGCATGATCCACAGCACCAACGCCGTGATCGCCGCGACCATCACGAACAGAGAAAGCAATGCGGCGAGAACTGGCACCTCGACGTCGGAGTCAGGCATCGCGTTAACCGGTGGGGAGCGGGAGAATGGTTACTTTTCGGTGTCGCCTTCGAGCAGCATGCTGATCGCCAGCTTCACGTAGCCCCATCCACTATAGATGGTCGAGATCACCGCCGCGATAACTACAAACACCAGCACGTTGTCGAACGGCTGCGAGGTGCTCAGGCCGCGATCGAGTTGGTACAGCCGCCACAGGCTCAGAATCACCGCCGCGCACTGCACCACCATCTTCACTTTGCCTGCCCACTGGGCCGAGAAGTCCATGCTGCGACCCTCGATCAAGCTCCGCAGCGCGGTGACCAGCAATTCGCGGGCAGTGATGAGAACCGCTACCCAGGCGGGAATCAGCGAATCCTCGGCCGCGCCCAACAGAATGAATGTACCGCAGATCAGCACCTTGTCGGCAAATGGATCGAGAATCCGCCCGAGCTGCGTGATCTGGTTGTACTTTCGCGCCCACCAGCCATCCAGCCAATCGGTGCCCGATGCCAACAGGAACGACAGCAGCCCTACCAGATACCATCCGAGACTGACGGCCACGAAGCATAAGAGCGAGAGCCCAATTCGCGCGGCCGAGAGCCGGTTGGGGACGTTCCAGACGATTCCGTCGGTTGCGGTTGCCATGGCCTGATTGATTCACTGCGTTGCGAAGAGTCCAAACGCTCTATCAGCAGTGTAACGGAATCGCCCCGGTTCTACAGCGCCACTGCCACCAGGTCGTAGTCGCTACGAGCCACGACCTCGCAGTCGACAATCATGCCGGGCGAGAGGTTCTCGCCGGTCACGTACACCACACAGTCGACATCTGGTGCGTCGGCAATGGTGCGGCCGATCCAGGCGGTGGGCTCCTCGGGAACCGGCGAGTCGATGAGCACCGGCTGCTGCGTGCCGAGCTGTTGGTCGGCAAACTCAAACGCAATTTGCTGCTGCAGCGCCATCAGCTCGTCGCGGCGCGCCTCCATCACCGCCTGGTCGACGTGGTTGGGCAGCCGCGCCGCCGGTGTGTCGGGTTCCAGCGAATAAGTGAACACGCCCAGCCGCTCGAATCGCTCCCGCTCGACGTACTCCAGCAACTCGGCAAACTCCTCGTCGGTCTCGCCAGGGAAGCCAGTGATCATGGTCGATCGCAGCACGAGATCCGGGATCCGCTCGCGGAGCTTGCCTACCAACTCTTCGGTCTGGGCGCGATTCACCCGCCGCTGCATTCGCTTGAGCATCCGATCGTTGATGTGCTGCAGCGGCATATCCAGGTACGGCAGGATCTTGTCCGACTGGGCGATCGCGTCGATCAGCTCGTCGGTGAAGTACATCGGGTAGAGGTACATCAAGCGGATCCACTGAATGCCGTTCACTTTTTCGAGCTCGTGCAGCAGCTCGACCAATCGCGGCTTGGCGTACAGGTCCATGCCGTAGTAGGTGGTGTCCTGGGCGACGATCACCAGTTCCTTCACGCCGTCGGCCGCCAACTCGTTGGCCTCGGTCAGCACGTCCTCAATCGGCTTCGTGGCGTGCTTGCCCCGCATCTTGGGAATCGCACAGAACGTGCACAGTCGGTCACAGCCTTCGGAGATCTTCAGGTACGCAAAATGACGCGGTGTCACCCGCATCCGCTGGGTGTCGACTAGCGCTCGCACCGGCGCTGGTTTAAATACCAACCGCTGTTCGTCCAGGCCACCGATCAACCGATCGGCCACCTTGGTGACTTCCTCGCGGCCAAACACGCCAACCAGGTGGTCGATCTCCGGTCGGTCGTTGAGCAACTGCTCTTGTTGGCGCTCCGCCAGGCAGCCGCTGACGATCACTCCCCGTAGCAGACCTTGGCGTTTGCGGTCGAGCATCTCGTCGATGGCCGCGAACGATTCGGTGCGGGCCGACTCGATGAAACCGCACGTGTTGACGATGGCAAAATCGGCGTCCTCTGGCGTTGGAACCAGCTCGTACCCATCGAGCTGCAGCAGTCCCAGCATCCGCTCGCTGTCGACCAGGTTTTTCGGACAGCCAAGACTAATGAACGCGTATTTCCCCTTACCGCCAGGGCTGGCCGTGGCAGGGGCGGTGGAGCAGTTGGGAGCGATGGGCAATTCTTCCATGCTCCTAAGTTACGCGACAAAACCACTTTAGGCGAGTGGGTGCGGTGAGATTCTCCCCTTACGGACGACCAGTCCGCTCACGCAGGAAGCTAACCAATTGCTGCGGTTCATCCGTTCCGATTCGCACAATTCGATGGTGGATGCGGAGTACTGCACAATCGTATCCCCACAGGTTGTAGGTCCAGCCGCGTCCTGGCACCCAGTGGATCCCCCAGCCATCGATGAGGTGCGATTTTCCCTGCTCTACGCTTTCGATGTCGCTGTAGCGAAACGACTTGCGCAGCAGCGGCAGCGGACCGAAAGTGAGTTGGAGTCGATCTCCCCGGTCGGCGATGGTGAGCGACTGGAAACAGAATCCAATGGCGACAACCAGCAATCCGATGCACGCGAGCACGATGGCAGGTACCGAGTCCGCTCTCGCTTGCCAAGCGATAATGAACACAACAGCGGCCATGGGGTACATGAGCCAATGAAAGTATCCGTGCTGGGTATGTTTGTAGGACATGGCAGGGTCTCCCGTTCGAGTTCCCTGCGAAGGTGGTCTAGCAGAAGGTGATTCGTAGAGCGTTGATTGGGATTGGTGGATCTGGCCCCCAGTGCTTTCCTCAGAAAGTGCTTGCACTGGTGGTGGTCGCGTGTATACTAAACGCAGGCCTTGTCGAACAATTCCCTCAAACCAAGCGTTTTACGGGTAGGAATGGATTCTATTTCTTATCTGAAGGAGCGTTGTCATGGGGAAGAAGCGGAAGACTGCTTACAAGGTCACGAATTGGCGTGAGTACAACGAGTCGTTAGTGCGGCGGGGTGATATCACTTTGTGGTTCGACGAGGACGCGCTAGCGACCTGGGAGCATGCTAACGAGGAGGTAAAGCGAGGGCGCCCTTTTACTTACAGTGACACCGCGATTGAGTGCTTGCTGATGCTCCGTGAGTTGTTTCGCTTGCCCTATCGCCAGACCGAAGGTCTGGGGCGGGCGCTGGTGCAACTGATGGACGTGGATGTTCCGATTCCCAGTTTCACGCTGCTAGCGAAACGAGCGGCAAGGCTGAAGACGTCGCTGGACGTTTCGCATACCCGTGGTCCGATCGATATGGTGGTCGACAGCACGGGCCTGAAAGTAGTAGGCGAAGGGGAATGGCGTTCGGCCGCTTACCAGACGTGTAGACGAAAGACCTGGCGAAAGCTCCATCTTTCGATCAATCCCGAGACGCAGGAGATCATGGCCGAGGTGCTGACCACGCGGAGCAAGGTGGATGCAGAGTCGGTGCCGGAGTTGCTGAAGCAAGTGGATCAGCCGATCGACAAGTTCTACGGCGATGGAGCCTACGATCGTTGGGCGGTTCATGAGCAGTTGGAAAAACAAGGAATTGCCCCGATCATTCCGCCTCAACGAGGGGCGGTCATCAAGCAGCATGGCAACTGCAAAGCCAAGCCGTTAGCTCGCGACGAGGCGGTTCGCAGGATTCGACGAACGGGACGAAGCAGTTGGAAAAGAGAGATCGGATACCATCGGCGGAGCCTGGTCGAGACGAGCATGTTTCGCTTGAAACAGGCGTTCGGCAACCGCCTGAAAAACAAAGCCTTCGAGAACCAACGGATCGAGGTCCGCTTGAGATGCAAGTTGCTAAACCACTTCACACAACTGGGTATGCCTAAATCCAAATGGAATTAGGAGACAAGGCCCATGCTCATCAAGCCAGGAGCTGCGATGTTCTTTGATGTTCCAACGCGCGACTATACCACGGCCCTGGACGCGGTGGCCGAAGAATTGCTGTGGGAGGCGGGCGTGCATGAGCCGCCGGTCGATGTGTTCCTGATCGCCATGCGGTTAGGCGTTGTGGTGACCGAGGACGTCGCGCTGCCCGGCCGCGCGCAGTTGGTTCGGCTGGACGATCGGCTAGCGTCGACCGTTCTGGAGGTGGAACCCGACACTTCGACACCGACTATCGTGCTAGGGGAGGAACTCCGCTTCGAACGGCGGCAATTCGCCGTGGCACACGAGTTGGGCGAGTTCGCTGCGGTGCGGGTGTTCGACCATCTGGCGATCGATCCCCGCGACGTCCCGCTTGGCAGTCGCGAGCAGGTGGCCAACGCCCTGGCGGGGCGGTTGTTGTTGCCGCAGCGATGGCTGCAGAAGTCGGGCGAGATGTGCGACTGGGACCTCGCGGCCCTGAAACAGATGTACTGGACCGCCAGCCACGAGTTTATCGCTCGGCGACTGTTGGACTGCACACCACCGGTAGTGATGACGCTGTTCGACGAAGGGCGCATCACCTGGCGGCGGTGTAACCTGGGGCGCAGCGCGGCGGCGTTGCTCACCGCCGAGCACGACTGTTGGCAGCAGTGTCACCACTGGGCCACTCCAGTGGCCCAGGAAATCGAACTGGCCGAAGGGACGCGAGCCATCATCCGCTGCTGGCCGGTGCACGAACCTCACTGGCGACGCGAGATCATGCGCACCGAACTTCACAACTGTGACTGATTGCACCAGTCTTCGGTTACTTGAACAGCCCGAAGAAGCCGCGATTGCTGTACTTGCCGTGTTCCTTCTCTTTCTTCTTGGTCACAGGATACATCGGCACCCGCTGACCCTTCTTGCGGTAGATGTCGGCGGCTACCTTTCCTTGCGGCGGCTGCACGAAGATCTTCGGATCGTCGATTACCCACGGCGTGCTCCACGACTTGCCGTTGTCCCAGTTGGCCACGTTGAAGAAGAAGTTTCGCATGCACAAGCACTTGTAGCTGTACGGATAGTTCGAGCCGAGGTAGTCGTCTTCGGTCAAGTCTTCGACGCCGGGTCGGGCGTAGTAGTGAATCATACCGTCCTTGGAGAACGAAAGCCCCATGGTCCACCAACCTGGTTCGGTGATCTTCAGGCTGCGAGTGTCCTGGCCGCGGTTGTTCGAGCGGATCGAAATCTGGGCAAAGTCCTCCTGGATGTTCCGCGAAGTCTCGCTGCGGAACAACAGGAACATGCCAGGCCAGTAGGCATCGGTTTCGCCTTGCGGCGTGCGACCGCGGCAGTCGGCCCGCATGCCGAACGAAGCACCAGTGCGATTTTCCCACTTGTCGAATTCCGGCAAGTAAACCCGCACGGTGCAGCTTGGCTCCCACTCCACTGGAATGGGGCGGCCCAGCTTCGAGTCGAACTTCATCAGCAGGTCGTCCTGCATCTGCTCGTTGGTAATCCGTCCCGGCATGCCCGAGTTCTTGGTCTGGAACATCAGCGCGCCGAGGCTTCCCTCGATGCCGCCCGGCGGCGTGGCGATTCGGCGCACGATGTCAGGCGTGCCTCGCTTGGCACCTTCGTGCCACAAGCGGTTGTTCGAGATGCCTCCAGGACCGCGCTGATTGTCGTCCTGCTCGAAGCTGCTCTTGGGCAGCCGCAGCGAGTAGCTCCACTTCTCGTCTTCGAAGTCGTCGCTACAACCAGGCAGGAACCACCCGGTACCGGGGACGAACGCATTGCGCGGAGCCACTGGCCGCTCCCGCTCTGGGGCTTGCTCTTCACCTGCTTCGTCCTCGCCCACCGTGTCGGCGATCGAGTCGTCTTTTTCATCTGCACTGACGGGGGCAGCAAGCAACAGCGCGAGGGCGAGCGAACCAGCGATAGCGAAGTAACGACGCATTACAGCATTCCTTTGCCGTAGGGGCGATTGAGCAAAAAGTACGATTGCACTTCTCGTATCGACAAGATCGAACATGCAATTCAACTGCACGCTGTCGGTTTACGCGAATCGTTGCTGCTAGCGAAGCTGGCAGCGCGCGTCGCCTGCGCACAGCTCGCAGGTTTCGCCGCCAGTGGTTTGATGCATCAAGCAGGTGGCGATCCGCTCGGACATCACGTCGGCGATCAGCGAGTGCAGCCCCAGTGGCGCGGTGACCAGGTGCTTTACCTCGGGAAAATCGGCCGCTGCTTCAGCGGCCAGCCGTGGAATGTCCTCCGACCAATGCCGGCCGGGCGAGAGAAAATAGGGGAATACGACCACGGTTCGTGCTCCCTGCGCAACGCACTTGGCCAGTGCCTGGGCGATGGTCGGCTCGGCCAACTCCATGTGCGCCGGCTCGACGATGGCAAGTTCACTACGAGAGCGAAATAGCGCCGTCACTGCTAGCAAAAGGTCGTTGCTCTCCGAACGACGCGAACCATGATCCACCACCACCACACCGACTGGCTGGTCGGCCGCGGCTACCGATGCGGCGATGGTCTGTGCGAGTGATTGCAAGGTTGGGGCACCAGAGGTGGACAAATTGTCGTTTCGCTTCCGATAGGTGTAGGCGTGGCAGGGCAGTTCTGCTAAACGTTCGCCACCCACCGCCGTACTTATCATCCTACACGAGGATTCGTCATGTCGCTAATCAACCTGATCCCTTTCCGCCGCGATGCACCCAGCAATGTGCAGGAGTTTGGGTACGAGCTCAAGTCGTTCGAACTCGAGCGGACAGGCCGCGTTGAATACGCCCAGTGGCAACATCCCAAAGAAACGCAGAAGTCGATCACGCAGCCGATGGTCGACGCAGTGCAGCAATACGTACAGCCTGGCGACCTGGTGATCGACATTGGCGCCCACACCGGCGACACCACGCTGCCCATGGCCTTGGCCACTGGCCCCACGGGACTGACGCTGGCCCTGGAGCCGAACCCCTATGTGTACAAGATTCTGTCGAAGAACGCCTCGCTCAATCCGGAGCTGACGCGGATCGACGCGCTGAACTTCGCCGCCACGCAGGACGATGGTCAGTTCACGTTCCACTACACTGATGGCATGTACTGCAACGGTGGCTTCAAGACCCAGCAAAAGTGGCCGTTGTTCCGCCGCCGCCATCCGCTGCTGGTCGAAGGTCGCAACCTGAACTACATCCTCAAGACGCGCTACCCCGAGTGGCTCAGCAAGCTCACTTACCTGAAGGTCGACGCCGAAGGCTACGACCTGAAGATCCTCCGCACGCTATTGCCAACGCTCAGCGAACGCCGCCCGGTGATTCGCTGCGAAGTGTTCCGTAAGCTGGTCGCCAGCGAACGCTACGAACTATTCGACTTCTTCACCGGCCTGGGCTACGACGTCGTTCGGTATCTAGGCATCGAAGAGGGAGCGGGCGAGAAGATGAACCGCGCCGAAATGACCGCCAGCAAGCACTTCGACATCGTCGCACTGCCCAAGGCGATGAAATTGCGCCGCGCGGCTTAGCACTTCGCACGAAGGCTAGGATCCCCAAGACATCCACCACACGCCGTTCTCTTCATACAGTCCTTCGAAGAAGACGTGATGCACGTCGACGCCACCGAACCACTCGGTGTTGCTTCGCTCCTGTCGCTCGGTTTCTTCGACCGCTTTGAGCAACTCGCGAACTGTGAACGACTCGCCATTTGGCGCTTCGTGCTCCACTACGTTGCGCGAGTCTGCGCCGAGCTTGATTGTGGGGCCTACGTACGCCGTGCGGTTTAGTTCCTCTTCGGTGAGCGGCCGGAACTCGCTCGAGTCCTCTTCAAACCACTCGGCGACGAGCTTTAGCGATACGATTTTCGCTTCTGGCGTGGCGGCCTCGTTGGCTAGATTCTCCGCGATTCGTTCTGGTGGCTCTGAAAGCTCGATCTCTAACTCACCGCTGATTTCGTTGAAGAACTCCATCCCTGCTTGTTCGCTCAATTTGGGGTGTTCTCCTCGATCGCTGGAAGGTTGAGTGTGGCAACCCGTAAGAAAGGTGGCCAGCAGGAGTATTGGTAGCGTACGCATGCGTGTATCTCTTTTGTGGAAAGGGACCGCCACAACGAATGCTCGGATGGTGCGAGGGAGTTTTCGGGTAAGTATAATCGACTCTCCGATTCGTTTGCTACCAAGAGATGTCGAGGCTTACGCGTGTACGCAACCAGTCAATGTCGGGCGATCACCTGGGGAATACTGCTGGCCTACAGCGTGGCGACGGTAGCTGCCGAGGAGTCCTCGCGCGTCGTGCTAAAACGTGCTGCAGAGACGAGCGACTATCAGCTCTTCCGCAACGGCGAGCGCTATTCGATTCGCGGCGTGGGCGGGCAGGTGGAGCTTGATTTGCTTCAGCAGCTCGGCGGCAACTCCGTTCGTACTTGGGGCGCCGACAACCTGGGAGCGTTGCTCGACGCGGCTCACCAGCGGGGGCTTACCGTGTGCGTCGGCATGTGGCTCGGGCATCCGCAGCGCGGGTTCGACTACTCTAGCGGGCAAGCGGTCGTTGCGCAGCTCGATTCGTGTTTGAAAACTGTCGAGCGGTTCAAGTCGCATCCCGCGGTACTGCTGTGGGGCATCGGCAACGAGATGGAGGAGGGCGGCGACAACCCGGCTGTGTGGTACGCGGTGGATCACATCGCCCGCGAAATCAAACGCATCGATCCCAACCATCCGACGATGACCGTCATTGCCGAACTCGGCGAGCACAAAGTCGAAAGCCTGCACCGCTTCTGCCCGCACATCGACATCGTCGGCATCAACGCGTACGGCAGCATCGTCACGGTCGCCCAGCGGTATCGCGAACAGGGCGGCAGCAAGCCGTACATCATCACCGAGCACGGTCCGCGCGGTCCGTGGGAATCGCCCAAGACCACGTGGGGTGCGCCGATCGAGGCGACCAGCACGGCCAAATCCAAGCACTATGCCGAAGGTTACCGTCACGCGGTAGCCAAGAACCCGCGCCAGTGCCTCGGCAGCTACTCGTTCCTATGGGGCAACAAGCAGGAAACCACCGCCACGTGGTTTGGCATGCTGCTGCCCGATGGTACGCGACTCGCTGCGGCAGATGCAATGAGCGAAAAGTGGACCGGCCAGCCGGTGGCGAATCGCTGCTGTGAGATTCGCGAACTCAACGTGGGCGGAGTCAGCAAGCTGGCACCAGGGCAGAAGTTCTTTGCCGCTGTCGAAGCATCCGATCCCGAGGGCGACAAGCTCGAGTACCAATGGGTGCTCCGCAGCGATGCGGTAGTCGTCGCCAACGGCAACGACGCTCAAGCGGCCGAGAACGAAGTGACCGGCGCGATCGTGGGTTCCGGTAGCCAGGTCGAAGTTCACATGCCGGCGGGTGGGGGCGGGTACCGGCTGTTTGTGTACGTCCGCGACGGTCACGGTGGCGGGGCGGTGGCCAACGTGCCGCTGTACGTCGACGCTCCGATCAAGCCGATTGTCGCAACAAGGGCGAAACTGCCGCTGGTGGTGTACGCGGAGGGCACGACCAGCGAGCCGTACACGCCTTCGGGATTCATGGGCAACACGCAGGCGTTGGAATTCGATCTCGATTCAACTGTCGAACCGCACGCCGGCGACACGTGCCTGCGCGTGAAGTACAACGCGCCCGATCAGTGGGGCGGCGTGGTGTGGCAGTCGCCGGCCAATGATTGGAAAGGACAGCGGCCCGGCGGTTTCGATTTGAGCGAAGCGGCCGCGCTTGAGTTCTGGGCCCGAGGCGAAACCGGCGCGGAGCGGGTGACGTTCCTCGTGGGACTCAACACCACCGACGGCGTCTATCGCGACACTGGCAAGACCCAACTCGCCGACGTCCAGCTCACCACCGAGTGGAAGCGTTATCGCATCCCGCTTTCGGGCGTTGACCTCGGCCGCATCAAGAATGGTTTTGGCTTTTCGCTGGCAGGGCAGGGTAGAGCGGTCACGTTCTACCTGGACGATGTGCGGTACGTGGAGTAGCGGCCGCTCACTGGCTCATCGCCGGCCGATGGTCACCTTCCGCCCTTCGAGCTTGATCCGCCCAGCGGCCAACAGGCCCAGCACGTGCGGGTAGGCTTCCTTCTCGGCGTCGAACACCCGCGCGGCGAGCGTGTCGGCCGTGTCGTCATCGAATACCGGCACCGGCTGCTGCCAGATGATCGGCCCGGCGTCGTACTCGTTGTCGACAAAGTGTACCGTGAGCCCGGTGATCTTGCAGCCGTAGTCCAAGACCGCCTGATGCACGTGGTGTCCGTACATGCCGTGACCGCAGAACGACGGGATGAGCGACGGGTGAATGTTCACCACTCGCCCCGCGAAGTCATCGGGCACCGGGGCAAGCTTCAAGAAGCCAGCCATCGCCACTAGTTCGACCTCCGCGTCACGGCACCGGCCGAAAATGGCCTCGCCGTAGGCGTCGTGCGAATCGTAATCCTTTCGTTCCAGGACCGCTGAAGCGATGCCGGCCGCGCTAGCGAACTCGAGGCCACCGGCCTCCGGGCTGCTGGAGATAACGAGCTTGATCTGGACATCCAGGGAGCCCTCGGCCACCAGGTCGATGAAGTTCTTCAAAGTCCGGCCGGAGCCGGAGATAAGGACGGCGATTTTCATATGGTAACACGACCGTCCCGGTCGTATTGGATTAGGTTGTAGTATGGCCGCCTCGGCCGTACATGAACTACTGGTGGCACGGCCGGGGCGGCCATGCTACCAAGTTGCTTTTACTTCTTTACTTTCAAATACAGTTCGATCACCGCGTCGCCTAGTTTGACTTCAATCGCCTCAATGCCATCAATCGCACCAAGCGTCACCGAGTCGGACAGCGTCTCACCGGCGATGTAGTCGGCGAACTGCTCCACGGCCGCCTTGATGGTTTTGTCGTCGGTGGCGATGCCCACTTCGATGCGGTCGGTGAACTCGCAGCCCTTGTCTTTGCGGGTGTCTTGGATCACGCGCACCAGGTCGCGGGCGGTGCCTTCGGCCACCAGCTCCGGCGTCAGTTCGGTGGCGAGCACCACGACGACGCCTTTGTCATTGGCTGCGGCGTAGCCTTCCTTGGCCGCGATGCGAACTTGGATCTCTTCGGGCAGCAGTTCTACTTCCTGGCCATCGACAGCGATATTCACTTTGCCATTGTCGCGGATGTTTGCCAGTAGCTCGGTGGCCGACTCCTTGTTCAAAGCAGCCTTCACCGCCGGCATCAGCTTGCCGAACTTCTTGCCTAACAGACGGTAGTTTGGAATTACTTCGTGCTGGACGTACTTCTCAGGATCATCCGAGTACTCAACAGCCTTCACGTTCAACTCGTTGGCGATCACACCGGCGTTTTCTTCGAGCCATTCCCGGTGTTCGGGGTTGGCCAATATCACAGTGACTTTCGAAAGCGGTTGGCGGACCTTCAGGTTCTCTAGCTCGCGAGCCCTGCGGCCAAGTGACGAGATCAGCCGCACCACGGCCATCCGCTCCGAAAGCGCTTCGTCGATCAAGGCCGACTTCGCCACGGGGTAATCGCACAAGTGAACCGACTCGAGGGCACCGGGGAACACGCCGGCCAGATTACGCCACATGCCATCGGCCAGGAAAGGCACGAACGGGGCGATCATCTTGGTGGTCGTCAGCAGGCACTCGTACAGCGTCCAATAGGCGTCGAGCTTGTCGACCGCCCGCTTCTCCTTCGCCCAGAAGCGATCGCGGCTTCGCCGGACATACCAGTTCGAGAGAGCATCGACAAAGTCGTTGATGGCCGCGCACGCGCCGAAATTGTCGTACGCATCCATCTTCTCGGTCACCAAGGCGATCGTTCGGTGCAGATCGCTGATGATCCAACGGTCGATCTGATCGCGGTCGAATACCGGGCGGTAGCTCTTGGCCTGGGTGAAATGCTGTTCGAGTGTATCGCCAGGGGTGATCGTGAACTGCTCGTTCACTTCCTGCGCCGGATCCCACTCATCGATGTTCGAGTAGATCACCATGAAACTGTAGCAGTTCCACAGCCGCAGGAGGAACTCGGGAATGCTGTCCTTGATCGCTTGTTCGCTGTAGCGGATCGACGTCCAGGGCGGTTGGTTGGCGAACAGATACCACCGCAGCGCGTCGGCGCCGTAGCGGTCGAAGATCTCATTCGGCTCGCGGTAGTTCCGCTTGCTCTTCGACATCTTGCCGACCGCATGCTTAAATCCCTTATTGCCGCAGGCGGCTTTGGCTTCTTCCTCGGTGAGGAATAGCTTCTTCGAGTCCTTCTTGTCCTCGTACCACTCACTGAGCATCAAGCCGAGGACGATGCAATTCTTAAAGGGGTGAGGTGGCTGCGCCACCGAGACTGGGGGCTGGGGGCTGGAGGCTGGCGAGCCGGAAGCGTTAGCGCCCGGAGTTGTTGCGTCTGATTTTTCGCCAAACAGCATCGTCGAGATCGCCAACTGGCTGTAGAACCAGCCGCGAGTTTGGTCGAGCGCTTCGCTGATAAAGTCCGCGGGGAATTGCTGATGGAAACGAGAAGCGGCTCCGCTTTCTCCCGGCGCTGTATCGCTGTTCGTTGGCGCTTCCGGCTCGCCGCGATAGCCCCATTGCGCGAAGGGCATCGCGCCGCTGTCGTACCAGCAGTCGATTACTTCGGTCACGCGGCGCATCCGCGCACCTTTGGCGAATGGCGAGTCGTACGTCACCTCGTCGATGTATGGTTTGTGGACGCGAAGGTCGTCGGGCAGTTTGGGGTTTGCCGCTTTGGCCTTGTCCCACACCTCGGTGCCGGCAACGCCCGGCTTGGCCAGCAGCTGGTCGTAGCCACCGATCGCTTCTTGCTGGCCAGTCTCCTCGCACTGCCAGATCGGCAGCGGTGTTCCCCAGTAGCGCTCGCGGCTGAGTGCCCAGTCGACGTTCGACTCCAGGAACTTGCCCATCCGCCCGTCCTTGATGTGCTCGGGCAGCCAGTTGATCTGCTGGTTGTTCTCCAGCATCGCGTCCTTGAACGCGGTTGTCTTGATGAACCAACTTTCCCGCGGGTACTGAATCAGCGGATCGTCCTCGGCCCGCCAGCAGAACGGATAGTCGTGCAGGTACTGCTCCTGGTGATACAAGAGCCCGTGTTCTTTCAGGTTGCGGATGATGTCCTTATCGCAATCCTTGACCCAGCGGCCACGCACAAACTCGGGTGCTTCGTCGGTGAATTTGCCATCAGGGCCGACGCAGTTGATGAGGGGAGGAGCGTTATCGCCTAGCGCGTCACGCTCCCTCTGTAGGACGTTGTAGTCGTCTTCGCCGAATGCTGGTGCGATATGGACCAATCCCGTGCCACTATCAGTTGTAACAAAGTCGGCCGCAACAACTTTCCAAGCACCAGCAGCGAAAGGATTAGACTTGTCGTCACGGAAGCAGTCGAACGGCGGCTCATAGGCCCATCCAACTAACTGGCTTCCAGCCAACGACTTCGTCTTTGTGAGCGTTGTTTTCAATTTCGTCGCGATAGTTTCAATCGTATCCTGAGCAACGATGTACTGGGCACCGTCAGCTTCGTCTGTAACGATCGCGTATCTGATTTCAGGATTTACAGCAACGAATTGATTGCTTGGCAACGTCCACGGCGTCGTCGTCCAAACGAGAAAACTCAATCGCTTTGTTTGGTTCTCCAATGCAGGATGCGTGAGTGACACCACGGGCATCTTCACAAACACACTAGGATCCGCCACCTCGCGATAGCCTTGCCCGACTTCGCCACTCGAGAGCGCCGTGCCGCCTTGGGCCCACCACCAGACGATCTTGTGGCCCTGGTACAGTAGCCCGCGGTCGAACAGGTTCTTGAGGCTCCACCACACGCTTTCGACGTAGCTCTGGTGGTAGGTGACGTAGGCCTTCTCCAGGTCGACCCAGAAGCCGAGTCGCAACGTGAGGCGTTCCCATTCCTGCATGTACCGCCAGACGCTCGCCTGGCAGAGTTGGATGAATGGTTCGACGCCGTACTCTTCGATCTCTTCTTTCGAGTGAATGCCGAGCTGCTTGCAGACCTCCACCTCGACCGGCAGGCCGTGCGTGTCCCAACCGGCTTTGCGTTCGCAGCGGTAGCCGCGCATGGTCTTGTAGCGCGGGAACAGGTCTTTGATGGCCCGCGTCAAACAGTGGCCCGGGTGGGGCATGCCGTTGGCGGTGGGGGGGCCTTCGTAGAACACGAACGGCTCGGCCCCTTCGCGCTGGGCGAGCGACTTATGGTAAATGTCGCTGGCCTTCCAGAACGCGCCGACTTCTTCTTCGAGTTTCGGGAAAGAGACAGAACCTTCGACGGGGGAGAACATAAGAGGGATCAGGAGTCAGGGGTCGGAGGTCAGGGAAACGCAAGCGATACGGTTGGCGTTGGTCGCGATTCCCTGACCCCTGAATCCCGACCCCTGGCCCCTAAAGCTCAATCGTCGAAATCTTCGTCGTCGTTGAACTTGTCGCCATCCTTGTCGTCGCCGTCTTCTTTTTCATCCTCGTACTCTTCCTCGCCGATCTCCTCTTCGACTTCTTCTTCGTCGGGCTCGAATTCGTCGGCGAACTCGTCCTCGATCGTTTCGTCGTCCCACTCCTCTTCGAAGTCGTCGTCGAAGTCGTCGTCGAAATCATCGTCGTCGAAATCGTCGAACGGATCGGAGGCCGATTCAAACTGGTATTCAGGAAGACCCGTCGGCGCAGGCGTGGGTTCGTTGGCCAGGGGGGCGGGACTGGTGGGATCTTGCGAAGGGTCGATAAGCATGGAATCTGATAAATTGGTTGGTAGGTCAGTAGGTGAGTGGGTGGAAGGAGACGTTTTGCAACCTTCTCGCCTTCTCACTTACCCGCCTGCAGCTTGTAGGGGCGTCCGTCTTTCGCTAGGTTTCCCTTAGCGTGGAACAGCGATTTTCGTGGGCCACCGTGCGGTCTGTCAAGCGCGTAAAGTGGTCCAGGGCTTGGAGTTTCTGCATCAAGCGGGCCTCCGCCCCCCGCCAGGGATCGCCAACAGCCTAGAGCCGAAAGCCAATAGCCACTCATGAGCGACGACCTTTCGATCGAACCTTTGGACGTGATTGCCGTAGGGGCCCACCCCGACGACGTGGAGATCGGCTGCGGCGGTACTTTGGCCAAATTGGTCGAACAGGGCTATCGCGTGGGCATTGTCGACCTGACCGACGGCGAGCCCACCCCCATCTCGCCTGGCCCGCACGTACGGGCGGAGGAGGCCGCCGAGGCTGCCCGCATCTTGGGGGTGCAGCACCGCACGACGCTCGATCTGGTCAACCGCCGGCTGATGGACGACTGGGAGTCGCGGGTCGAGCTGGCCAAGGAATTCCGGCGGTGGCGGCCGCGGCTGATCTTGTCGCTCGGCGAACGCACGCCCACCGCCTCGCCCGACCACTGGCAGGCGGTGCAGTTAACCGAGGCGGCCATGTTCTACTCACGGCTTACCAAATGGGACCACGAGTTCGACCACCTGCCGCCCCACAAAATCGACGGCCTGCTGTACTATTCGCTGAACTTCTATTCGCTCGAACCCCCACCGCACGGCAATAGTTTCGTGGTCGACATTAGCTCGACCTACGAAAAGAAGATCGCCTCGGTCCAAGCGTACGCCACGCAGTTCCCACCAGAGAAGCAGCACATCTTCGAGCGACTCGAAGCCATGGCCCACTACTTCGGCGAAGCCGCCGGATTTGAACGCGGCGAACGGCTATCGAGCCCCCGCGCTGTGGGGGTCAGGGACGTGATGGGCCTATTGTAGCTCGACAGTCCCTGTCGAAATGAAGCACCTAGTGGTTCCAAAACTGTCGTCGGATGAAGTTGCAATGCGTGTCCAATTGCCTTCGACTCGGAGAGTCGAGCTACAATAGCCGTTGAGGTACTATGCCTTCTTGAGCGCGTCCCGAATCTCCCTCAGGAGCTGAATATCCTCCGGCGGGGCGGGTTTCTCTTCCTCAGGCTTTTCGGCGAAGCGTTCCTGGGCTTTGTTCATCATCTTGATGACGATAAAGATGGCGAACGCAATAATTAAGAAGTCGATGATCGATTGGGCGAAAGCGCCCCAGCCGATCGAGATCGTCGTAGCTTCTGCTCCTTCCTGGATGGCGGGGATGGTGATGTCGTACGTGGCGGTGGCCAGATCCACACCACTGGTGAGATAGCCGACGATCGGCATGACGATCTTGCCGACCAACTCAGTGACAATCTTACCGAACGCCCCACCGATCACCACGCCCACGGCCATATCGACCACGTTGCCCCGCATGGCGAACTTCTGAAACTCCTTCAGCAAACCCATATCGCACCTCCGGTGATAGACAAGCCTGTGTAAAGCTCCCTAAGTGGAGCGAACGCTATCGTATCGTGGTGAGATGATTCGACCAGAAGTCGGAACGCAAACGGATGGGATTTTCCGCAGATTGTTGCAGGGGCATGAAGTCAAGTTTCGTAGATTGGGGCCAACGAGTCTAAGCTCGCGCGGCCCCATTGCCCCGAATGGATTCCCCAGCGAGCCGGCTCGTCCCCGAGCCTGGAGTTTGCGTGCGGTGGGAGGGAGAGGTGGTCCAACGAACAACCTGGCGACGATTTGCCGACTCGTCGTCCGCACATTCATACGAATAGGCTGGTGACTATGCACATCGAGGCACTTGAAGTCTACTCAACCGATATCAACTACGCTGTAATCAAGCCACCGGGACGCCGTTTTCCAGGCGCGGTGATTCAAGGGGATTCTCTGGGGATTCTGTGTAGGAATGCGCTTCGAATCGTGAAGCACGTGGAGTCTGGTGATACAGCTTCCGATGAGTTCCTTGGAGAAATCGAGGAATTGGCAAATGCCCTGATCGACCGGATGCTCCACTATCAGTCGGTCCTGGAACACCACGGATTAGACCTTCCATACGGCCAGCATTTCTCTAATTCGGACCTTGTTGAGTTACTCCCCCCTGACGATTCGTAATCATTCAAGATGAGAGTGTCCTCCGCGCCTTTGCGCCTTGGCATGTCATTCACTATCGTCGTCACATCACATGTAAACTCCGGGCTTGAGGACGAGCCGGCTCGCTGGGGATCTTTCTTTGGTTCAATGGCGATGAGTAACTTGGTTCCGATGAGTATGATGTCCACTCTTCAAACCGCACGCCTGATTCTTCGTCCCTACCAGGAAAGCGACCGGGAGGCATTTGTTTCTCTGAACTGCGATGCTGACGTGCGGCAACGTATGGATGGTCCGCTTTCTCTTGATTCCGCAGATAGCCTCTTCAGCAAGATTCTGGCTGCTGAGAGAACTGGGTGGTCCTTCTCGTGGGCCATTGTCAGTAAAGCAGGGCTAGAATACATCGGGCATGCTTTTATCGTTGGTGGGGAAGCGGAAGACTATGAGCTGGGCTATCTGTTCGTATCCAAGGTTTGGGGGCAAGGCTTCGGAACGGAGGCCGTAACACGGATCGTCCAACACGGTTTCGATTCGCTGGGGCTAGATCGTCTGGTCGCCACCGTAGACGTAGGGCACGCCCGGTCGATTCGAATCCTGGAAAAGACCGGCTTCGAACTCGAAGAGACAAAGGAAGAGGAGGGTTGTCCGTACCACCTGTACGTGGCAAGACGACCCACCCCATTGTAGTTCGACAGTCCCTGTCGAAAGGGAGTACCCCAGCGAGCCGGCTCGTCCCCGAGCCTGGAGTTTGCGTGCGGTGTGACGGCGATAGTGGATGGCGCGTAAAGACGCAAAATCCAGGTCGCCTTGCAAACACCGAAATGGTCGGGACACCGTGAGTCTCCATCCGGCAATTCTCAGCCACCACAGCGACTACCAGTGCATGACGGGTGGTACAATCTTCAGTGGGTGTTCAACTTGAAAGGCCTGCATAGAAGGGAAATCAGCCAATGCTGAGGTGCTCGATAGCCCAACTCGCGGAGCGCGTTCGCTGTGGCGAGACTACTTCGACAACGCTGGTTGAGGAGTCGCTGGAGAGAGCGAGTGCGAACGCCGCTCTGAACTTGTTCATTACGCTCGATGCGGACGGCGCGCTCCGCAAGGCAGCACGAGTTGATGGGAGAGTCGCTGCGGGCGAGCATCCCGGCGAACTTGCTGGTGTGCCCATCGTGGTCAAGGACAATTTGGATGTCGGGGGCCTCCCTACGACGGCTGGAACGCGAGTGATCAACTACGTTCCCACGACGTCTGCTTCGACCGTCTCGCGCCTTGAACAGGCTGGTGCCATCGTTATTGGTAAGGCCAATATGCACGAACTTGCCTTTGGCGTCACCTCGAACAATCGGGCATTTGGAGCGGTGGGGAACCCTGCGAATCCCAAGATGTTCCCTGGAGGTTCGTCTGGCGGAACGGCGGCAGCGGTTGCAGCAGGCGTGGTCCTGGGAGGGCTGGGTACAGATACCGCTGGATCGGTTCGTCAGCCCGCCTCGCTGTGCGGTGTCGTCGGGTTTCGGCCAACGACTTGGCGCGTGGACCCACGTGGCGCCGTGCCGGCTGCTCCGACGTTCGACGTCATAGGGCCCATAGGAAGGAACTTGGCGGACGTCGCCCTGCTGGCATCGGTCATGACCCATGACAGCGTGCCTACGCCCAGAAATTTGAGTGATTTGCGGATCGGCGTCGCGCGGCCGCAGTCGGAGAATACGAGCGCTGGAGTTGCGGCTGCATTCACTGCCGCGCGTTCTCATTTGAGTGCAAGCGGCGCGACATTGCTGGAAGTCGATCTTTCTGCGATCGTGGAGCAGTGTTTCGAGATTGGCTATCCGATAGCTTTCTACGAGATGAAGTGGCGCATGATCGAATTTCTCGAACTACATCAACCTCAGACGACAATCGACGAACTGGTGGAACAGATTGCGAGCGACGACGTTAAATCAGTCTATTTGCAGTCGGTCGTCGGAAATCACTCCCCAAGCGAGGCGGATTATCTGGAAGCCAAGGCGAGAGTCGACCGGATCCGCTCCGAGTATCTGAGCGTTCTCGACAGAGATTCGCTCGACGCCGTTGCCTGGCCAACTGCTCCCCTCGAAGCGCAGCCTATCGACGGTACAGCGGAAACCGTTGTGCTGAACGGCAAACAGGTTCCCACGACGGCGACGTATGTTCGCAACGCGGCCACCGCTGGTGTTATTGGCGCCCCAGGCATATCTCTTCCGATAAGTGTCACAACCGATGGTTTGCCGGTCGGCTTCGAGTTGGACGGCCGCCCGGATTACGACTCCGCACTGATCGCCATCGGGCTCAGCGTCGAAGCTGCACTAGCAGCGAGAGAATACCCCTGAAGCGAATGTCACCGATCAACGTCGTGGTGCTAACTATGTCGCCTGTTTGCTACGCGACGCAGTAGGGGAAGGCCGGCGAGCGAACCCAAGAGGATGCCAACGGCGCTTGGTTCGGGCACGACCGTGAAATAGAGTGGCTCGGAATACTGCGTGTCTTCGGCGATCTGCTTACTAACAATCAGTTCGTAGGTGCCGGGGCCAAGCTTGCCGAGGTTTACGACCTCGTCGGGGGTGAAGAAAGCAGGAAACGCTGTGCTGCCAGGTGGAATGTCCGGAGGAAGATAGTTGAAGTCGATGACAATCGATCCATTGTCTATCACAATGGTTGGATCGAACGTTGATAGTACATTCACTCCATAGTTGGTGATACTGGCCCTGACTTCCGTGTCTTCAAACGGTGTGGGATTGGGGGCAAGCAGTTCCACTTCGAAGTTCAATTCGAATGTCTCTTGCCCTGTTGCTTCTGCTTGGAAAGACAAAACAATCAGCACAGAACTAACGAGGCCTGCCCAACTCTTGTAGGTGAGTAACATATCGAGTTCCGGGGTAGGTGAGAGAATTGCCCCTAAAGCGAGCTCTCCAATGCCTCTTAAGTATATCGGAATAACCTGCTGTTAGCCGGCAGCGGGGCTTCGAACGTCATCCGCTCGCCAAAGCTGCGATTTCACTGCTATGTGACGCAGTAGGGAAAAGCAAGCGAGCGTGCCCAAGAGAAAGCCGGCCGTGCTCGGTTCGGGCACGACTGTGAAATTAAGCGGGGACGAATAGCTATATTCGCTTTCCGTTCTCTGCTTCCTGACGACCAACTCGTAGTTGCCGGGGCTTAATTTGCCGAGGCTGATGGTCTCGTCGATAAATTTGGCTGCTGGCAAGTAAATCCCGTCAGGACCAAAGTCTGGTGGGAAGTAGATGAGATCGACCAGAATTGAATTGTCAGTCGTGGTAACGTTTGGCTCAAAGATCGCTTGAACACCTACACCGAAATTCGTGATCTGAGCCCTGACTTCCGTGTCTTCAAATGGTGTGGGATTGGGGGTAAGCAGTTCCACTTCGAAGTTCAATTCGAATGACTCTTGCCCTATTGCTTCTGCTTGGAAAGACATAACAAGCAGCACAGAACTAACAATGCCTGCCCAACTCTTGTAGGTGAGTAACATATCGAGTTCCGTGGTAGGTGAGAGAATTGCCCCTCAAGCGAGCTCTCCAATACCTCTTGAGTATATCGGAACATCCTGCTGTTTGCCAGCAAGTCGAGACCAAGAAAAATAGCAGAAAAGCATGAAGTGGATGAGGCGGAAGTGATTCTTCAATTCTTAACGCTTCGCAAGCATTCCAGCGCCTTGGCCATATCCTCCGGCAGCGGGGCTTCAAACGTGATCCGCTCGCCGGTGCTGGGGTGGTTGATCGATAGCCGTCGGGCGTGGAGGGCTTGGCGCTGGAGGATGGCATTCGCTGGGGGCTCGCGGAGCTCGACCCCAGGCACCCGGCTGAGTTCTTGAGCCGTGATCCTATCCGAGCCGCCGTAGAGCTTATCGCACAGAATCGGCAACCCGACGCTCGTTAGATGGACGCGGATTTGGTGGGTGCGGCCCGTTTTGGGGAGTACTTTTAGCAGGCTGAAGCGCTCGAATCGCTCTAGTACTTCAAAAGTCGTTACGGCCTCGCGAACGTCGGGGTGGTTGGGGCGGATGGCCATCGCTTCGCGCAATTTGGGGTGCGGGCCGATGGGGCGGTCGATTACGTCGGCGTCGCGGTCGGGCACGCCGCGGACGATGGACCAGTACTCCTTTTCGGTGGTGCGGGCTTTGAACTGCGCGGCTAGGGCTTCGTGCGAGCGATCGTCGCGGGCCACGGCGATCACGCCGCTGGTGTCGCGATCGAGTCGATGGACGATGCCGGGCCGCTGCGGGCCGCCGGTGGTGCTGAGCTGGCCGAAGCGGAATGCCAGGGCGGAGGCCAACGTGCCGCTCCAGTGCCCTTTGGCGGGGTGAACGATCATGCCGGCCGGTTTGTTGACCACGACCATCCAATCGTCTTCGAACAGGATATCGAGCGGGATCTCTTCGGGCTCGGGGCCAGGACGGACCGTTTCGATCTGCGCAACACGCACCGTCCAGCCGAATTCAACGCGGAGCGACGGTTTTACGTCCGCCTGGTCGACCGAGACTTGGCCTGCGGCGATTGCCCGCTGCACGGCGGCGCGGCTGTAGGCGGTGAGCTGCGCGGCAACGAACGCGTCGAGCCGCTGCCCTGCTGCCGACTCGTCGACCACGAGCACCTGCGGCCAATCGGGTTGCGCAGCGTCGGTCATCGCGGCAGTGAAGATTGGGGGCACGACACCCGGAGCACGGCCGCCTGGGCCATTTCTAGCTATTCGTGCTACGGCCGATGGCGG
Source organism: Aeoliella sp. (assembly GCF_965227375.1). Lineage (NCBI taxonomy): Bacteria > Pseudomonadati > Planctomycetota > Planctomycetia > Pirellulales > Lacipirellulaceae > Aeoliella > Aeoliella sp. Next base: position 2,943,955 of record NZ_CBDDFX010000002.1, on the reverse strand, counting down.
CCATAGTACGTGTTGAGGTCTACTCTTTGGGCTCTTCGGTGGCTGGCTCTTCGGTCACCGATTCTTCGGTCGCGGACTCTTCAGCAGCGGGTTCTTCGCTGCTGGGTTCTTCCATGGCGGGACCTTCGCCAGCCGCCGGTTCGGTGGCCTCGGGCGAGGGGATGTCGGCGAAGGGATCCACCTTGGGGCCTTCGTCGTCGGCTGGCATGTCGTCGTAGCGGTTGCCCTTGGACTCGGGCGCCAGGTTCTGGAACTGGTTCAGCTTGTCCAACAGCATCTCGCCCTGACGTCGGGTAGAGTCGGCATCCGAGCCCGGCAAGTTAAGTGAGTCGGGCGAGAATCCGGGCATGCCGCCTCGGCCGAAGCTCGGCATGCTGGCTCCCTGAGCCCTCGCCAGCCAATCGCCGTAGCTGGCGGCATCGACTGCTTCGAGCTCCGTCACTCTGGCATCGGCTATTTCGCTGAAAGTGCCAGTCACTTTGTTGTAGGCGTCGATCGCCTCGGCGATTTCGCCCTTGGCTTCCAGTGCCTTGGCAAGTCCCAGTTGGGCGCGGCTCTTGAGCACATCGTCGGAAGCGGAGTCGATAAGTTGCTTGTAGGTGGTCGCAGCCGCGTCGAGCGCCTCGATCGCTTGCTGCTTGTTGGAAAAGTAGCTTCGGCAACCTTCGGCCAGTTGCCCATCGGCCCAAGCCATATCGGCCAGTTCGCCCACCGCCTCGCCGCTGTGCTCATCGGCCGCGGTGCGTAGCGCCAGAGCGTCGTACTTGCCCGGCAGCGTGGCGATGGTGTAGGAGTCCCACTGCTGGTCCTTTTTGCTCCGCACGCTATTGGTGGTGAGGCTGATGATGGCCCACAACGCAGCGACGCCCAGCACGCCATACACAATGTAAGAGGAGTAGGGGCCGAGCTTCTCGCCTGCAGTGGTGAGCAGCTTGGCCAGCGAGTTGGTTTCCAGCTCGTGACGTTCTTCGGATTTCATCGTTTTCGCCTGGGCGGACGTTTGTGGTTGGTTGGGAAACCGTAAGTGTAGAATCTGTAGCGGTTTAACGTCAAGCGGAGGATTTTCCTTGGCGAGCCGGAAGCGTCGGCGCCCGGAGCAAACCACTCGAAACTCAGGGCGTCGACGCTAGCGGCTCGCCCGGGTATTATGCCATGCCACCTTTGTCCTCCCCGCATGATGCTACGATGTCCGACGGATTGAACCCACCACAACGCGACGCGGTCAACACGCTCGGCGGGCCGCTGCTGGTGCTGGCTGGGGCGGGGACCGGCAAGACGCGGGTGGTGACGTTCCGCATCTCGAACCTTATCCGTCACCGCATCAAGCCCGATCGCATCCTGGCGGTGACATTCACCCGCAAGGCGGCGGGCGAGATGCAGGAGCGAGCGGCCGCGCTACTGCCGGGCAAATACCGCAAGGCCGACGCCCCGCGGCCCGAAATTTCCACGTTCCACGCCCTGTGCGTCCGCATCCTCCGCCGCCACGCACCCGTGCTGGGCTATCCCGAGCGGTTCGCCATCTGCGACCGCGGCGATCAAGAGAGCACCGCCCGAGCGGCCCTTCGCGAGATTCGCGCCCCGGCCGATAGCTTGAAGCCGAGCGACCTGCTGGGCTTCATCGGCCGCTGGAAGATGTCGTCCATCACGCCCGAGGGAGCGATGGGCGCGGCCGAGACCGACCGCGAGCACCTGGCCGCGGCCGCGTATCGGCGGTACCAGAAGGCGCTCAAGAACAGCGGCATCGTCGACTTCGACGACCTGTTGCTGCTGACCGAGAAATTGTTCACCGAACATCCCAATGTACGTCGCGCGGAAGCCGCGCGGTTCGACCACGTGCTGATCGACGAGTACCAGGACACCAACCACAGCCAATACGAAATCGTCCGCGGGCTGGCGATGGGGCACCGCAATCTGTGCGTGGTGGGCGACGACGATCAATCGATTTACGGCTGGCGCGGTGCGGAGGTCACACACATTCTGCGTTTCGCCAAGGACTGGCCCGACGCCAAGGTGGTGCGGCTGGAGGACAACTATCGCTCGAGTGCAGCGATCATCGAACACGCCAACACGCTGATTGCCTTCAACGCCGAGCGCCACGACAAGATCCTCAAAGCCGCGCGGCACGAGGGGCCTGCGCCGCGCATTTTGCAGTTCAAGGACGAGCAGGACGAAGCGGTTAGCGTGGTGAAGGACATTCAGCGGCTGATGGGCATGGGCCGCGGCGCGAAGGACTTCGCCATCCTGTTTCGCACCAACGAGCAGCCGCGGGCGTTTGAGACCGAGCTGCGGGCGGCGAACTTGCCGTACGTGCTGATCGGCGGCATGAGCTTCTTCGATCGCCGCGAAGTGCGCGACCTACTCGCGTTCTTACGATTGGTGGCCGATCCGGGCGACGACCCGGCGGTGCTGCGGGTGCTGAACACTCCCCCACGGGGCATCGGCGAAGCAGCCCGTAAGGCCCTGGTGACCGAGGCCGCTGCGCGGGGCAAGCACGTGTGGGACATGATTGAAAGTCCCACCGGCGTGACCGGCCTGTCGAAGGCGGCGATGAAAGGCGTGCTGGAATTCCGCAACATGGTGCACAACTGGCAGCATCAGGCCGACGGGATGGACGTCGAGGACATGTTCCGTCGCATCCTGGACGACACGCGGTACGAGTCGGAACTGCAGCGACTGTACGAAGACCCCAACGACCGCGACGCCCGCTGGGCCACCGTGGAGGAAATCACCAACGCGGCGGCCAGCTACGACACGCGACGCAAATCGCGGAAGAAGTCGACCCGCGATCGCATCATCGCGTTCCTAGACGATCTGCTGGTCGGCAACCAGGACGAGAGCCGCGAGAAGGAGAAACAACTCTCGCAAAACGCCATCGCCCTGATGACGCTGCACAGTTCGAAAGGTCTGGAGTTTCCGTTCGTCTACCTGGTCGGCCTCGAGGAGGGCATCCTGCCCCACAAGCGGAGCCTAGAAGGCACCGAGAAAGACATCGCCGAAGAACGCCGCCTGGCGTACGTCGGTGTGACCCGCGCGCAGGACGAACTGACGATGACCATGGCCCTGACGCGCCGGAAATGGGGCAAGCCGCGCGAGACGATCCCCAGCCGATTCCTGTTCGAAATGACCGGGCAAGCCGAGAACTTCGTGAAACGCCAACGCGCGGCCAAAGGGCCCAAGGGCGGGCAGCGGCGTCCCGGGGCGAAGACGCGCAAGGGGTGATTCGCCGTGTCATCGTGAAGGAGCCTAAGCGACTGAAGGATCTACACAATGCGGAAGTAACTTCATTGGCCCTCTAAAGGATGAAACGAATTTCTTGCACAAACCACCTATTGTAGAGCTTAAGCTCAGGAGTAAGCCATGAGCGAATACTACGAAGAAATACCACTTGAGTACCCGAAGAAATCGAGAGTTTCTACTGAGAATGAGTTTGTGGGAGACGGGTGGAGCATACGAAAGGTAGACAGCAGGTACATATTCGAATACATCTCAGGGGAGTTGGCTGGCATGGCGAAGAGTATCGAAGTCACGCAGTCCGATTTTGAACTCGCAGCGGCGGGCCAGATATCCTGTGATGAACTCTGCATCAAATACAACGTGTCTTGACACCGCGAGCGTCAGATATGAGGTAGTCTCATTTGCCCTTGTTCCAGAAATCCTCGTTTCCCGCTGTAACACCTCTAGAATCCCCCCGTATGAGATCGTGAAGCCACCGGTTGGGTGGCGGATTTCACATAATCTCAGGGAATTGCGAGGTGCATCATGCGGGCTCTGGTACTTTCATTTTCGGCTTTTGCAGCGGTTCTGGCGGGTTTTTCGGTCTCTGGCGTCGCCCGGGCCGATAGTTCCGACCTGATGCGGCTGGTGCCGGCGAACGCTTTGTACCGGGCCCTGGTGAGCGATAGCTCGCGCACGGACTTCGAACCTGCCGAATCGGACGATGAGGATTGGGCTGCGACCGAGCCCGAGGTGGCAGCTACGCCACCGCTTCCCGAACTGCCAGAGCTACCTGAGCAGCCCGAAGCCCTCCCCACCGATCCGACCACTGACGAGTCCGACGACCTGAGCGACGATACGGACGGGCCCATGCCGGTGGAAGCCGACATGCCACCCGCCGAGGAGCCTGAGACGACCGAGCAGCAGCCAGTAGAGGAAGCAGGCGGATTCAAGTACGACGACGAGTTGTTGACACTTGGGCTCGACGAACTGCCGCTGGTCGACCTGCGTGCTGAGTCGCCAACGGAATTGCCGGCTCCGCTGGACGAGATGATCGAAGCGGCCGAAGAAACTCCGATGATCGAAGAGCCACTGGACGAATCGCCGACTCCTGCCGAGCCGATGATCGAAGAACCTGCCGCGCCGGGGCCCGAAGAGGTTGCTCCGCTGCCGCGACTGCCGCTTCCCGCCGACCCGTTCTTCGGCAGCATCAACACCATGCTGGGTGCAACGGGGTCGCAGCCCTGGATCACCGCCGATGCGGTTCGCCCACCGACCTCGGCCCGGTTCTTCGACGGCAAGTGGGTGAACCTCGATCCTTGGGGCAAACCCACCCTGTCGGTCGATGAACTATCCGTGTTCGCCAGTGGCGAGTCACTCAACTTCAACACTCGCAATGCGGGCGACGTTGAAGGGCGGGCAGTGCTGCTGGTCGACGGTCGGGCGCTGCGATTGAAGACGCTCGAGTGGACCGACTCTCTCGTGAACCTCGACCTGCCGGAGCTGAAGCTCGCCCGGCCGACCATCGCCCGCGTGTACATTGCCGACGCCAATGGCACGGTCGTCGACTTCGCCGACTTTCTGTTGGAATAAACAGCGAGTGGCAAGCCAGTGATGTGCACTGGCTTGCCATTCCGAGTTACCTGGGCTGGCGCAACTCCAACATCGGCGCCTGGCTGGTGCGGTTGATGTCCGATTCTTCGGAGTGCTCCGCCTGTCGATCCGATTCGTCGAACGTCGAGCGGTTGGCAAGTTGTCCATTTTCGTCCCACCACCGCCACTCGCCGATGCTGCGACCGTTGTCGTACCAGCCGGTGATCGCTTTTTGGCCATTTTCGTGCCACCACACCCAGTGGCCAGCGTAGTCGTTGTTCTTGAAGTCGCCTTCGGCCGAGATCTGACCGTTCGGGTGCCAGAAGCGGAAGTGACCCACCCGCTTGTTGTATTCGTACTGGCCTTCGATCTCCAATTGGCCGTTGGTGTACCACGACTTCGAGGTTCCGTGACGGAGCGGCTCGCCTTGCTGGTCGTAGGTGGCGAACTTGCTGTTCCAGAAATCGTCGGCCGTCTTCTGCACGGTCTTCGGTGCCAAGTACATTTCTTCGATGCGTTTCTGACGCTTGGCTCGCGTGTGGTACTCCACGTTCGTGGCGATGCGACGCCCATCCAGGTACGTGGCGGCGCGCTCGAGCTTGCCGGTGGAGTTGTTCGCCTGCAGGACTTCGCCGACGGGCGTGCCCTGGTTGTACTCGGCCTGGCGGAGCACGTCGCCGCTGGGCAGCCAGGTCATGGCCAGACCGTGGCGCACTCCGTTTTCGAAGCTGATCTGGCTGACCTTGCGTTGCTCGGCGTCCAGGATGAGCCAATCGCCGTCGATCTTGTCGTTGCTGAAGTTCGCGTTCGAAGTGAACGGCGCCTTGAACATGCGGAACGGCGCTTCGCGGAGGATTTCGGCGTTGTTGCGGTCCAGGCTCAGCGTCCAGGTGCCAATTCGCTTGCCGTAGTTGTATTGACCGCTGGCGATCAACGATCCGGATGGATCGAGCATCTGCCACGAGCCGTGGTTCACGTAGTTGCCATCGGTGTCGAGCGTCACTTCCCGTTCGATGTGCACGTTGCCGTTCGGGTAGCGCTCGCGAAAGACCTCGATCTTCGCCTTGTTCTGCACCGGAGTGATCGCGGCTCTGGGCTTCATCGCCAGTTCCGGCACGTCGAACGCATCCGGCAGAGCGGTTACCAGGTTCTGGGCGGTCGCCGACTGCAGCGCCAAGCCAGAGGTCATGACGAGGGCGGCTAGCGCCGCGAGGCACGATTGCAGTGATTGCGTGGACTTCATCGCCGAATCCTCTCGCTACTGGGTCTACCGAAGCTGTGCCCGTCGAAGGGGAAGGGGCATACCTCTCGCTTCGGTCGAACTGGTAAGGTACTTAGCAAAACCGATCGGTTCGGCGCGCACGGAAACTATGGCAATTCAGAACCAACCGCTGCTTCCGGAGCGTCCCGAAGCCGCTACGCAGATGGAGGAGCTTACCGAGCCGTTAAAGCTTCACACGGCCCGGGCTGCTGGCAAAGACGTTTTGACAGGAGACATTGGAGGACTCAGCGCCGCAGAGCACAACTAAATCTGTTGGAACAGGAGGCAACAGAGGTAACAGAGAAGACGAGAGATGACAAAGCCGTGGCCGTTCCACGCTTGTAATGTTAGCCACGGATAGACACGGATGGGCACGGGTCGAATTGCGTGAGTGCGATATGTTCAGACAGCCCCGAAGGGGCGTAATATGGTAGCCCGGGGCAAGCGCCGGCGAGGAACGAGCCAAGCGCCGCCCCGGGTTGAAGAAGCGAAGCTAGCAGCGGTCGAGGGGCACGTTTTCCACTAGTCGGAGCATGACCGAGACCGCAATTAGGCCGCTAACGGAACCACCCACCCTACGTTCCACGGTTCATTGTTCATCGACTAACTACGAAACCGACCCTATCCATAGAAGCCGATAAAATCCAATCCGTCATCGGCAGCCGACTCCAAGACTTCAAGCAACTCATAGCGTGCGGCTTGAACCTCTCTGTCTTCGTGGGCGATTGACTCGTCGTCCCACTTCTGGATCAGTTTCCGCAGCTGTTCGCGGCTCAAGTACAACGGTTCATATCGAGACTCACCTGCAAACGGTGGAAAAGGCAGTCCAGTGGAGGATGCCTCCTTAAGCATTCCGAGTTCATCAAAAAAACTCCAGTGAACACCCTCCAGGCTAGGCAGGTCTACTCGCTCGCCATTCGCATTGCATACCATCTCCAAGGCATAGAGATAGTCCAAGCCCTCATTCTGCAATTCTCCTTCGATCAAAGCCGTGAGCGATTGCTCGGCCAACAATCGCTCCTCTGGTTCGCCTTCGTCTGGAAGAAGCATGCCTTCGTTGGCATCAGCAATACGCTGGTGTGTCGCTCGATCCTTGCAGCCTATAACCGAATCAAGCTTCGTCTTGTCCACCAGATATGCGAATACAGAGTAGGACATGTCGATCTTTCAAGCTGCGTCTGTGATAGTGTCTTGAGTGACAATCAGCGCGGCAGCGCGGTCGTCAAGATCAGGCATTGCCATGCGTCTATCGATGGCAAGATTCCAGAGCGTGCTGGCGTCTAAACTTACCCAGTCGCTAACGAACTGCCTACCTAGCTCCGCCTTCAGATAGTGCTGCAGGAAGGTAGAGATGTTTTCCCCAAACGAGGTTGCATCTTGGTTTTGGATCGCGAGAAGTGCGTCTCGGAGTAACTTCCAGCGCTTCGTGCGAGTTTTATCAATCTCTGTGCTGAGCGACTCCATTTCATCCGTTCGCTCATCGACTACTGCAGCTAGCAATTTGAGGTAGGCTACTCCCTGTCGTGAGAAATCGTACTCCGATTCATCGTAGGGGAGCCATGGAGCGACCCACTGGCAGAGCTTTCGGGAGTCTTCCTGTGCATGAACCAAAGTCGCCAGAAAGAGACCGTCACGGAAGACACCTGACCACAATAGGAAATCGTTGTCTTGGCTTCTCCTCATCTCTTCTGACCAATCGTCCAGAGATAGATAGTCGCCATAAAAATAGTCAACTGCGATTCTGGCACCTGCGATCGCAAACGCGCCGGAATTGGTGTCGCGGAGAGAGTATCCCAGGTGTGCTAACGTTACAATCTCAAGACACTTACTCACATCACTCCACCGCATTCCAGTATGATTCCAGTCCGCTGGATAATTCCCAAGTCCGAAAAAGTCTTCCAACGGCGCTGGATAACTTGCAGCGAGTTCGGATAGCGACTTGTTAGCGATTTCGGGATGGCCAAGAAGTTGATGTCTTTTCATAAGCTAAATCTTCAAAAAATGAAACATGTTGAATCCTTATCCGCAAACCGCCACCTGAGCCACTTCGCCAGTGGCGAGTAAAAGGTAACCATGAATTTGAAACCTCTTGTTGCGTAATGGCGGGTGAGAATTCAGAGGCCGTGGTTGGTTGTCCGAATTCTTGCGAATCCGGCTACGTTAGCGTGGAGGCGTTCCTTGTAGGTCGTCGGGTGGTGGTTCTGTCGGCGAGCCGCATTCTTCCTTGCGACTATTCTTAACAGTCCTTTATGCGTATCCCGTAGCTAGCTGACTTTGGCTTGCCCGAGATCGAGAATCCAATCTTTCCGTTCGGCCGCTCGGTTACGTGGACATCGGCCACGTCGGACAAGTTCTCGTATACGAGTAGCCGCTCAATTGTGATTTGAGGTGGACAATCAACCTCTTCAAAAGTGGTGGAACTGCAGCCCGTCGGATCATCACGGTCGGGTGGCCCCAGTGCTGCGAGTACATCTTCCACGTTCTTGCATGCTCGGAGTATTGTGAGCAGGCGATCGGTCTCGGTTCGTGAGACCACATGAAACATCGCGGGACGTTTCGAGTCTGGAGCTGCTCCTCCGCAGAAGGGGCAGTGGTAGATTACCAGCATGGCAGTTCCCCCGTCCACCGAATCGGGGTAGGTGAACTGATACTCGCCCGTTGACTCATGAAAGACGATCGGATTCTCAGGTTCGTCCGCTGCTCGCTCGAGATAGCTGCAGGTGCAGGGCACGCTGGTCACCGATGCGTGGGTTGGCTTATTGCTCATGGTGACCCCGATTCGAGAGAGGCTTGGGGAGCATTATGGGTTTTCGTTCAGAGGTTTGCTCCAACCCGGCGTAAACGCCGGGCCTAAGTCATTACCATTCGCGTCCATCTGCGTGGATTCGCGGGCATTCCTGGAATCAGCTTAATCGTAAAGGTCTAAGGGAGCCACGTCGCCAATTGTGGTTGGTTGTCCGAATTCTTGCGAATCCGGCTACGTTTGCGTGGAGGCGTTCCTTGTAGGTCGTCGGGTGGTGGTTCTGTCGGCGAGACGCGTCGTCATGTTCTCAACAAGGCAACTCTATATCAAAACTCTTCAGGGTTTCGCCCCGCAAAAAATGCAAGCACTAAAGACTGGGCTTGCTCCACACGTTGAATCGGCAGTTCTTCTGGTCGGTGGTCCAGAAAGTCAATGTATATGCCTCTAGTTCTTAACTCGTGGTCCATCAAAGCGGGGACTACCTCACAGCACCTGTGGTTCTTTGACACAATGGCATAGAAGGTGTAGTCGTCGAGCACGACGAACTTAAACTTTGCCTCCGCTTCCAGTCGCTCTATGCTAATGCAAAGTGTTCGAAGTAGACGAAGTTCAAACTCGACATCGCCATCGTACCACGAAGGATCAAATGGCTTGTCACACAAAGAGGGATGCTGAGATAAGTCTAACCAAGTTTCAGGACGTGAAGCATCGAATGTCACGAGTGCACCTCATTTCACTAGTTCACACGAATGCCCCAAGACCTCCCGGCAAGACGCGTTGCCATTGTAGGGAACTTTCTACCGGCAGGTTCACCTACAGCGGAGCTGAGCGAAGTTTTGTTCCAGGGTGTCTTCGCGCGTTCGGCCAGTTGGGTGCGGGTCACTCTCCCACGAGTTGGCCGAGTTCCACGATCTCTCCTTCTCCGTAGCAACGCTTGCCATCTTTTGTTTCGCCAATGAAATACCAAATGGCTTTCGAGTCCATCAGTTTGTCCCCGCCACCCCAGTTGTTGGGGTCGGTTACGTCTTCACCTAGGCTTAGCGATGCTCCTTCGCAGGAATACCACTCGGCAAAGTCCTGCGGAGTGAACGGTTCGCCAGTCAACGTCGAGAAAACCCATTCTCCGTTCCATTCGACGAACGCGCCAAACTCGATGATCGTGACGTCTTCATTGATCGCACTCACCGTGGTTCTAATTGGCCAGGTGTACTTGCGACCGCTTCTTCCACCAAGAACCGCATGGGCAGGATTCGGATTGTGCTGCACACTTATGCCCACTGGCAGTTGGCGGATGTCCTCCAAGCTGCGTATGGGAGGTTTGGGGGAGGAGTCCGACTGCCGAGAGCAACCATTGCCGACTACTAGTGCTAGGAGTGCGAGGAGGAGGCGTTTCATGGCTATTCGCTGTGGTTGGTATGCTACTTGAACAGCAGCAGTAGATAGTTCTGGCCCTCGTCGACACTAAGCTGATAGCCGCTCATGCCCGCGATCAACTCCTCAAGTTCAAAGAGAAGTTCTCGACTCGCCTTGTCCGAGGGCAGTGTAATCAAGAGCATGTCGACAGAGTTGTCGGCCGGATCTTCGGGCAGATGTCCCATTGCCTCGACGAGTACCGCCCCACGACGGTAGCACTCTTCGACAGCGTCGAGGCTCTCTTCGTGTGATAGCTCGTAGATAACGCCGTAGTCTTCGCCTGCGGCCTCCAGCCACTCACGCGCATCAAGTGTATCGTTTTCGCGTTTGATCCGTTCTACTCCCCAGTCGTAGCGGTGCAACTCCCCGCGAGCCATGCGAGCATTCAACTCGTGATCAGCAGCGGAGAAGTACTCACTGTCACTCATGGTAAATCTCTGAGCCGTTGCAACCTTGGGAAGGAACTGCATTGAGATAGAGCTTATCCTCAATTGGCTCGTGAAGCCACTTTGCCGATGCCCGCTGAAACTTTTTCATGAGTTTGGCGTTGCTGCCGGCAAAGAGCGGTGGCGGAATCCGATCAAATGGTGCGAGGATCCTGCTTGGTGTCGGCCGAGACGGCCGACTCACTGATTTGACCTTTCTCTGATGTGCCGGTAGGAATTTTACACGCGGTGGGGGACAATGCAGGGTTAAGAACTCGGTGTCGGCGCACTGGAATGTTGGCGCGGGCTTCGAGTTTTGGGTTGCTCGGAGGCGATGATGCACCCGGCTCGCCAGGCGTGAGTTTTGCCGCAGTTTGGGGTTTTGTCGCACCTGCGGTGAACCGAGCGCAACAACTCCTGCCTCCTGAGAAAAGGTGATTGCTGCAACTGCTGGATTGCTAACGACTTACGTAAACTGGTCGCGGGCGTTTCGGTGGAGTTTTGTCGCAGGTAATCGTTTTGTCGCGACGGTGCGACAAAACTAGTGCGACAAAACCAGTGCGACAAAACCCAACTGCGACAAAACCAATTCACGGCACCAAACAACTCTGACGTCCCAACTCAATGTCCACCACCGAACACGTTCCTGTTATGCCCAAGGAGGTCCTGGAGCAGCTTGCGCTCACTGAAGGCGCGACGGTGGTCGATGGCACGATGGGCGGCGGGGGGCATACGCGGCTGTTTGCCGAACTGGTCGGGCCCACCGGGCGGGTGATTGGGCTCGATCGCGATCCAGGCGCAGTGGAGCGAACCGCCGCGGCGCTTGCCGATCTGCCAAACGTCACAGCGGTGCATGCCAACTACGCCGACGCGCCGGAGGTGCTGCGAGAGCTGGGCGTTGAATCGGTCGATGGCATTCTGCTTGATCTTGGACTATCGAGCGATCAATTGGCCGATCGCGAGCGAGGGTTCAGCTTTAAAGCCGATGGGCCGCTCGACCTGCGGTTCGATCCCACGCGCGGCGAGCCGGCCAGTAAGTTGCTAGCACGTTTAAGCGCCGAGCACCTGGCCGACATCATCTATCAGTTCGGCGAGGAGCGATTCAGTCGGCGGATTGCGCGGAAGGTGGTGGAGCGCCGGCGGCAGGCGCCGATTGAGACCGCGAGCGACCTGGCCGACTTGGTGCGAAGCGTAGTGCCGAGGTCGAAGAACCATCGCATCGACCCGGCAACTCGCACTTTTCAAGCTTTGCGAATTGCTGTAAACGACGAGCTTCAAAGCCTGGAACTGGCCCTGGGGCGACTGCCGTCGTTGCTAGCGGTCGGTGGCCGTTTGGCGGTGATCAGCTTTCATTCGTTGGAAGATCGCATGGTGAAGCTAGCGTTTCGCGATGCTGAACAGCTGGAAGTGATTACTCGTAAACCATTAGTGGCCACGGCTGCCGAGCAATCGGTAAACCCGAGGTCAAGAAGTGCAAAATTGCGTGTTGCTGAGCGAGTCGCTCCGTAGCGAGCGTACCGATTGTGCCGATAGAAGTTGTAAGACCTTGAACACAACCCGTCCCACCGCCGACTCGCCCGCCACTCGCCCCGCCATGACCACATCTGCCGCTATCGCTACCGATCCATCGCACTCCGCGCGTCGAGCGCAGCCGTTTCGCGTTTACGACCACACTCGCGTGCTGGCGTTGGTGACAGCAGTGCTACTGCTGTCCGGCTTTGGAGTGTTGCGGCTGTTGACCGGAGCGGCCGACACGCCGCGCCTGGAAACCACGACGGTCGAAAAGGCCGTTGCGCCGGCCATCGAGCCCGCGGAAGACGAAGTGCATCGTCTGCGCCCGCAGACCTCCGGAGTGCTGCCGCTGCCGAGCGTGGAACCGCCGGCCGCTGGCGAGCAGTGGAATCACGAACTGCCGCTATCGAATTGGCACATGCTGCCCCCGTCGATCGAGGGCAAGCAGATCGACCTGGCCCGCGAGCCTTCGCTGTACCGCTAAGCGGTAATTAGATCGCGTCGTCCGGCACAGCTGGCTTGCGCGTTTCGCGCCGCCGGGTGTCGCGTGCTGGTCGCTCGGCATCAGGACGCCGATCGAGCTGTCGGAGACGGAACTCGTGCATACGCCGTTCGGCGGAGTTGCGAGAGGCTTCCACCTTGAGCTTTGCGAGTTCGCTTTCGACTTCGTGTAGCTGCTTGGTCCTTTCCATCAACTCCTTTTGCGCCCGCTCGAGCATGCGTTGAGATTGCTCGCGCTGGATCTCGAGTTCGCGTTTGTGCTCGGAGAGCTTGTCGACTTCGCGTTCGAGGTCGCGACTCCTTTCTACCATTCTTTCGTGTGCTGCCATGGCTTGCTCGCGCTGTTCATTCATTCGCCGTTCCAACTGCTCGCGAGCCTCCTGCAGGGCACGCTCTCGCTGGGCAGCGCGCTCTTCGTTCCCACGAATTGCTGGTGGGCCCGGCCGACGGGGGCGATCGGTTTCGCGATCGCGTGGCTGCATAATCCGACCAGGTTGGCGCTGCTGGATCTGTTGCAGTCTGCGCAACTGCTGTTCCATCCGCTCGACCCGTTCGGCGAGCTGCTTGAGTTCCTCTTGCTGCGACCCGATTGCGGCCACGATGCGTGGGTGCGGCTTGGCCGGCGCCGCTTCCCGTTCACGAGCGGCTCGCTCGCGTTCGGCTCGTTCTCGTTGTGGCCGCTCGCGCTGGGTACGCTCACGTTCAGCGCGTCTGGCTTCGGGTTGGTCGCGTTCCCTTTCCCGTGGGCGTTCCGACTCGCGCTCCGACCGGCGCTCGCGTGGTGCGCGGCGTTCGCGCTCCATCTGCGCGATACGCTCGCGGAATGCCTTAATCCGGTCAATATTTCGGTCACGCTCTTGTGCTTGCTGTTTCTCGATTTCCACTTCGACGACATCCTCATCGAGAATTACTCGCACAGGGCCGAGGAGCTGTGGTTCGTCTGCGTGTACCTTGGGTGCCGCTGGCTGCTTTGGCTTCCCCGCCTCTTTGGTGTTCACCTGCAAGAGTTGTGGTTGGTTCCGACGCAATGCTTCACCGTCGGACTCGTACAACGCCAGCGTGGCGACGAGGTTCTTGTGCACGTTGCGAAGCACCACGCCGCCGGGCTCGGTGGGAGAGACGTGCTGTTGCTCGGCTTCGACGCGGGCGAGCGCTGTTTCGACGTTCTCTTGCCAGGCTTCGTCGCCGCAAGCGGACTGGGCTCCGCAGCACGCACAGATGGTTGCCAGTATGCCGATTCCACCAAGGTCGCGAATCCGCCTGAACATGGTCGTCCCTTTCACGAGGAGAGTCCGTGGAGCGATGCCGTTGTGCTCTTGGGGCACAGGCGGCGAGCAACTTCCACGGTCGCACGTGATGGGCGGCGTGTCAAGCAACAGCGGAGCAAATCGGCCAGAAGCCCGGAGGCTTCCGGCCTTGGTGCCAGTGCATCTACGGCAGCAACCGCGGGCCGAACTGCGGCTCGTTGGCGGCCGGCTTGACCGTGCTGTTCGGCAGCGGCTCGGAAGGCCACGCTTCTTGCGTCGCGGCCGCTGGCTGGCTGGCAGCGGGAGCCATGGCCGTTTGCGGCACCTCGGTCTGGCTCGGCGGGGCGATCTTGGCCAGTGCGGTGGCGGCCGCCTTGAGGTTGGGATTCAGACGCAGGGCTTCGGCGTAGTGGGCCGCGGCCGCTTCGTTCTGGCCACCTTTCTCCAGCAGATGTCCCATGTTGTAGTAAGCCGCGGCCGGCGGGTGCACCGACATCAGGTGGCTCATCGCACGATGCTGGTCACCGATCTCCATAAGCACCGTGGCCATGTTGTTGCGATACAGCGGCTTGGCCGGTTCCAGAGCAATCGCCTGATCGAGCAACTGCGCCGAAGGAGCCAGCTTGTTCTGACGAGCCAGGCACAGCGCCAGGTCGTTCAGCACGGCTGGGTTCTGTGGGTCGATCTTGGCGGCTTCGGCGTAGTAGCGCTCCGCATCGGCGAGTCGGTTCTGGCGGTCCTCGAAGTGTCCCAATTCGCGAAGCGTCTTCACGTTCTTGGGACCAGCGGCCAGTGCCTTCATATAGACCTGCCGGGCACCTTCCACGTCGCCCTGCTGCTCCTGCACCTGCGCCATCGCAACCATCAACGACGGAGTCGGCGGGCCGGTTGGCGTGCTGAGCGAGATGGGATTCGGCTTCGGTGCTTCCGCTTCGCCCTCCGAACTCATCCAGCCGCGCGCGGCCGCCACGGCGCGATTGTCGACCAACGCCGACGTGATCCGCTGCGTGGTGGAAGGTTGCGGCGCCGGCGCTTGGTACATGAATTGAGGTTCGGGCGCGACCTCTTTCTTGCCCCAGAACTTCGGCAGATGCCAACCCGACGACTCCTGCTTGGGGGGAGTCGGGGTCGTACTGCTGTTGAAGTACGGCGCCGCTGTCGCGAAGCTGCCGGTGGTGGCAATCAGAGTTGCAATAAGGACTTTCCGCACGGCTTTCCCTCCCTGGAATTGGTGCGTACGCACGTGGCTGCTAGGCATGCCCAGCAGGTTGATTTAGTTGGATTGCGAACTGGTACTGGTGGTGCCAGCAGGCAATACGGCCGGCTTGCGATTCTCGATGTACGAATTACGCTCGCCATCGACCATGCTCGCCGCCCGACGTGGGCTGCGAACGAAAGTGTCCTGAACGATGGCTTCGCCTTCATCCAGCTGCAGACCATCGGCGAACTCGGTTGCCTTGGCGATGCGATCCTGGGTGATGTCGTCGCTCATCGATCGCTCGACGAATACCTGACGACGGCTCGGAGGCGACTGGGTCAAAATCCACTCGATCTTGAGCTTGCCAGCCTTGGTGAGCTTGCCAGTTTCGTGGTCAAAGTGGTGGGCGCCCAACAGGTTCTGACGACGCCAGCCGTTGACCACCATGATGTCGAACGGACCGTGCGCCCAAACTCGGTCGGGGCAGACATACGGATAGGGCCACATGGCGTTGGCCGCGCGACCGTTCTCCAGGTGGTTGTAGAGATCGTGAGCAGCCCCTTTCACGGGGCGAGGCTGAGCGCACGCTCCCTGCGAGCAACCATCGCCACAGCTACCACCTTGGGTGCCCCAGAACGCGGAGGCGGGAGCAGCCATGATCGCAGTCGTCAGCAGCCCAGCAGGCAGCAACGTGGCCAGGCGGCGGGAGACGGTCCGAGCTGTGGTGATCGCTTGCATAATACCCTCGTACCCGACACCGCGGGCGATTGTGAATTGGTCTGGCGGGGAGACGTGGGAACCGGCGCGCTCGTGCGGCGGGTACCCAACTGCGAACAGTATCGACCTTCTCTGCGCCGCAGCTACGGAACTTGTGGCAGGACGCGTTTAGTTTGCGCAATTCGCCCAGGTTTACGGGCAACGAGGTCCTTCCTGGGGCAGAACTTGCGGATTTTTCGAATAAACGCGCATGCGGTGCTTGCATGGAAGTGAACGCATGGATATAGTGTACGCACGTATTGTTCGTCGCCGAGGGGGCACCGATGCTAGCTCGCATTCACACCTTCAGCCTAGTCGGAATCGAGGCCTTGCCGGTCGTGGCCGAGGTCGACGTGTCGGGCGCGGCCATCCCCAAGACCATCCTCGTTGGCCTTCCCGAGGCAGCGGTCCGCGAAAGTACCCATCGCATCGCCAGGGCGATGGTCAACAGCGGCTTCGTCCGCCCGCAGGACCGCGTGGTGATCAACCTGGCTCCAGCCGAGCTACCCAAGCAAGCTGCGTCGTTCGATTTGCCCATTGCGCTGGGCGTGCTAGCGGGTAGCGGTCAGATTGCCTCGGAGCGGCTTAGCGAGTACGCGGTAGTGGGCGAGTTGGCGCTCGACGGAACCATGCGACCGGTCAAAGGAGTGCTATCGATGGCCATGGCTGCGGCGCGCATCAAAGGAGTCTGCGGCTTGGTGGTTCCCAAGGACAACGCACCGGAGGCCGCGGTGATCGAAGGGCTAGAAGTGATCGCGGTAGACAGCCTGACGCAGGCGGTGGGTTTCTTCGGCGGCAACATTGACATCGAACCCGAGCCTTGCCGCGTGCGCGAACTATTCGACGAACATGGCAGCTACGAAGTCGACTTCGCCGACGTCCGCGGGCAGGAAATGGCCAAGCGGGCGATCACCATCGCGGCGGCCGGTGGTCATAATCTGCTGATGCTTGGTCCGCCTGGCAGCGGCAAGACGATGCTCGCCAAACGAGTGCCGACCATCCTGCCGCAGCTTACGCCTGAGGAGTCGGTGGAGACCACGCGCATTTATAGCGCGGTGGGGCGTTTGAAAGCCGGCGAGCCGCTCATGGCGCGACGCCCGTTTCGTTCGCCCCACCACACGATCAGCAACGCCGGGCTCGTAGGCGGCGGGTCGACACCCGCGCCCGGCGAAATCAGCCTCGCGCACAATGGGGTACTATAAGGGGCTATTTCGAGTCAAGTTCTAGGCGCAAAAAACCCCAAGCGATCAACTATCCTCTCTTCGACCCCTGAAATAATCTTCCAATTTATGAGCAAATCGGGGTCTAGCTTCAGTGGTCCACTGGTACGCCTGATCTACCAATAAAAGATCAGAGGGGGCAAAGCCATTTAAAAGCCGCCAACGGCTGCGATACCGTCTATCAACGGCTCTTCCGTGGTAAAAGTGTTTGCAAGTTGTTGGTAAACAACTGATCCTCTTAAAGACTTCTGAAGCTTTGACTCCCCATTGCTCCCATTCTTTTTTTAGCTCTCTTGGTACGTTGTGTCGCCATGCATTGCCACTGGCTCCACAATAGAAAGCAGAGTCGCCGCTACCAACTATACAATAGTCAAAGAATCTGGTTGCTTCTATGTCTTCTCTTTTTGCGCACCAAGCCAAACCATTTCCGCCATTGCCCCCAAGTGTAATTGATCTCACTTGGTTTTGCTTTTCTCTTTTGCAAACAGAGAACATCTGAACCAAATCGTATTTGGTTAATGCAGTTTCAACTTGTTTGCAAAAATCATTCTCCCAAACAATGTCGGCATCGATCCAGCAAACGATCTCGCAATTGGGGGGTAAATGGTCTAAGGCAACGTTTAAAAGTCTTTCTTTTTGCCAGAGTAGATCAGGGGATTGTAGATGAATAGCGTCATCAATTTCATTTGAATTCAATTCAACTGTAATCAGTGGGCAATGTAGCTTAGCTCTGAACTGTTGGTAGTTTCTTAGTCTGCTCTTCCAGCCCAACGGATTGTAATAAGAGGTAATTGCACAGATCATTTTTTCTTTTTGCAGCCGCACCCTTTACGCTTAGGTAGCGTTCTAAATTTTGGTTTAACGCACCTGCGCTTAAATCCGTTCTCAAAATCACGGATTAACTCGTACCCACAGTTAAAGCATTTGGTGCCTTTTTTAAAATTTGAAAACTCGCAGAACAACATTAGGGGTATACCAGTTGGATTGTTACAGCAATGTTTGTTGTGTCGCACCCAGGCCCCACCTGTAGTACGTCGGGCAGTTCAATCTCATCGCCGTTGCAAAGTTGTTGCAAAATCTCTTCTGTCAAATCAACCGATTTGATTGCGTAAGGATCAGAGGCAAATTGTGGTAGCCAACCACCAGCCAAAATGATTCTATCTGGCCCTGTAGGAACACCAGCGGCGGGCGGATACTGGAAGTTATAGACAACACCACAAGTCAAATAAACATCTCTAATACTACAAAAAGTCAAAGGTATCTCCCTTGCTCCAAAACCAATAAGTGCAGGACCGCCAAAAAAATATCCGCAACCATCGACATCGTTCATTTCGTCCCAACTGGCGTAAGCATAGATCGTCGATAGCTCGCCGCTCTGATTCATATCAGTACACTCCCCACAACCATCATTGGCAATTCCGCTAACAGTGACTATACAACTTGGACTGTTGGCAGTAGAAACCTCTTCGTGTGCTCCTAGGTTATGTCCACGATCAACTTGCAAGCATGCTTTGATATCTCCGCACCAAGTACAACAGCCGCACCCGTCACCGGGTTGAAACATATTCCTCACGAGTCCCCCTCACAATCTTTGTAGATTATTAAGTCTACTAGAATGCCGTTTGTATCAGGGGTGGGTACAGCAACAACGCTGGAGCCAGAGGCAATCTCGTTTACACTCTTATTGCGCCAAACCTCGATTACACTTGGTGTTTGCTCGGCCTCGATTGCCGTCGAGGAAATAAGACTTACCTCAAATACATTTACCGAGCCTTGCCCCCACGTATCACCAACACGACCTGTGATTACCTCCGTAGTGTAACCGTGCTTAGCGTAGGCTGGTTGCGGTGGTTTTACCCAAAGTACAATCCAGCTTTCGGAGCTTTGCTCCCAACTCAAAACAACTTTGTCGCCATAGTTTATGGATAGGTCAAAATCATTTTGTACGTCATCAATGGTTGTTTCTGGATAGAAACCATCTTGAGCAACAACATTATTGACGTTAAATTCTGCATACGAATTTCCGGCGTTACTTTCTTCTGTGGCTTCTGCGATTAGTCGATAAGCAGAGTTGCTTGCTATAGCGTGGTACTCACCGCCCGCAGCATAGTAGGTCAAAACAGATTCTTCCCAAATCGTCTTCCCCTTGTAATTACAAACTGTTACTGTTGGCGGTGACGATCCCGAAGAATTCCCACATTCGGAAATGGTTAGGGTTGCAACCATTCCCGTATCATCAACATCGATTTGATCGATGGCTTCGCCTTTATAGACGCTTGTGCCTGCACCACCTTTTACAATCCAATACGTGCCGCTGATAGGCTCCCGAATTAGATTGACGTATTCGTCAACAGCAATGGTGTCTGTTCCAAATTGATACACGTTAATCGGATAGGTGCCAGCGTCTAAATCACCATCGGTATCTAGGGTATAGATAAGTGCGATACCGTCGCCGGGCGTGGTTCCATCAATTGCACTTACCTCGGAGGTAATCCGACCAATATAAGTTTCAATTGGGCCGCCAGCGTCTCTAGCTGTTGGTGTTGGTGGTGGGTTAAATTTCCCACCCTCGTAATCTCCCAACAGCTTCTTTATTCTCGCAACGTCTTTTGGCTTTAGAAAATTTACATTCATACTCTATGTATGAATTAACTAGCAAAACTAGTTGGCAAACTTAAGGTACCAAACGTTGCGGTTTTGTAGATGTTGAATGGCCCCAAAATCGCTGGCTCTGTATCTGGATAACCCGTACCGTCAAGGTTGCCGATTGCTGGGTTACCATCTTCTGTTTTAAACTTGCGTGTGCTTGATCCAACCCCGATAGGATAAAGATAGTAACTACCTTTATCGAGGTAACTTAAAAGCCAACTATCCCTAAAAGCAAATCGATATTTGATTTTTAGGTAAGGGAAGTCTGTTCCATCGGGGAGTTGCTTTACCATTCTTTCAACACCGATATCGTCACACCTAACTTGACCAGCGGTTGCAGTCCAAAAGGTATCAGCATTAGTTGCGTCGATGTAAGTATTTGCTAGTGCAATTACATTAGTCGCTAGAGCTTCGTTTCTGGTGAATTCTAAGACAGCCCAAGACTTTTGCTTTGTGGGGTAATTTTCTAATGCCTCGCCAGCACTGGTTAAAAAGACTGTTGTTGGCACGCCGGAAGAATTTACAGCCCAAAACGCTGTTACCTGTTCTTTTTCAGTGCTCATAACGATCTCAACAGGATCGTTTAGCGGATTGCTCCAATCGTCATCATAATCGGCTGTTTCATAATCAACTTCTACGATCCACTCTAATGCGTTCTTTTCTTGTCTGGTGGCTGTTCTTGATATTACTTTTAATAACGTGTGCTGTTCTGTCCCACCGTATTGGTAGTATTCTCGTGCTGCTGGTATCGATGCATTTGATAAAACTTCGGCTGGACCATCATTGATAGAATCAGAGTACAAACTGAATCTGCGTCTAACAGTAATCGATGTCTCTTCTATTCCGGTATTATGCGTTAACTCTGGACTTCCGGGTAATTCGTTTCTAAATGTTACAGTCACTCTCCCCCTATAGATTTGCTGCCTCGGCAACAATCTGTCGTTTGCGTGCTAACCGCTCTTGTAGCAGTTGCATTTTTCTTAAATGTTCTCGTGTTGCCTCTAGTGCTTTTAACTCTTTGTCTCTTCTGGCTTGCTCGCCTCGCTGCTGTGCAGCCTCGACGATCATCCTCGCATATGCGTCAGAGCCGGTTGCAATAAACTGTGGTGCCACTTCTGCACCTGATCTCAAAGCAGCTTTGATTTTGTCAGCAATGGCAGCATCATCAACATCAACAATGTCACCAAGTTTAACTGCATCAGCACCAAAAAGTTTTTTGAGTCTATCAGCCTTAAACTTTTCAAAGTCTTGAGCAAGCGACATAGCAAATTTGTCTCTTTCGTCTTTTAGAGTTTTTGCTAATTCAGACTCTTCAAAGCCAAGTGCTGTATCCCAACTGAATTGGAAACCGTCACCGCTCAATAGGCTTTTGAGTTGCGATCCAAACTCACTTAGGTTTTTGCCTAGGTTGGAAAAAATTCCTTTTATGTGGTCAGCCCAAGCAACCAATTCATAAGACACGTTTTTAATTACAAAACTCCAAGCCTTACCCATGTTGTCTACGGCAAATTCAATGACCAACATTTGTTCCTTAAAGGAATTGAAAAACGCTGTTACCCTTACATTAATCTCTGTTACAAAGTTAGCGGCTGCTCTAATCAGTGGAGCAAAGACGCCTACTAAAGATGTACCTACACCTTTAAGCGAGTCTTTCATTTTGCTAATTGCTTGTGTTGCTTCCACAACACCAGCAGCAGATTCTTTACTTACAACCAAACCTAATCGCTCTGCCTCTGCGGTAAATTTGGCAAGGCCCTCGGAACCCTGATCTAGCAAAGGTAGAATCTCTGATCCTGGACCACCAAAAAGCTCTTCAGCCAAAAAGACTTTTTCGGCTGTACTCTGCACTTTGCTTAGAGCGTCAGCCAGTGTTGCAAACTGTTGGTCTGGTGAAAGATTCTTGATATCCTCAAATTGAATTCCCAATCTGGCCAAAGCATCAACAGCAGGGCCAGACCCTAAGGCAGACAACTCGCCCAATCTGATCCCCATCTCTTTAAATGCATCTGTCAACTGTTCAGAATCAACACCTGTTTGTCTGGCCGCATATCCCAAAGCAGACAGAGTTTCAATCGAGGCCCCTGTTATTTGTGACATACGCTGTAGTTGCGTGATCGTCTCAAATTGTGAAAAGCTCAAGGCAGCTAGGGCAGTAACCGCAGCCGTTGCGGCTGCGCCTAGGGCCAACAAACCTTGACCTGCAAGTTTGGTTGCTTTTAAGAATCCTGATCCTAGTCGTCCGCCCAAGTTCTTTACCGAAGCACCAAAAGATTTGATCTTCTCTTTTCCTTTGTCCAGTCCTTTAGACAGACCAGAGATGTTTGCTTTTAGCAAAATGTTTAAGTTGGAGATTACTGCGGCCATACAGTATTTA
The DNA here is from genome assembly GCF_965227375.1 of Aeoliella sp. Classification (NCBI taxonomy): domain Bacteria; kingdom Pseudomonadati; phylum Planctomycetota; class Planctomycetia; order Pirellulales; family Lacipirellulaceae; genus Aeoliella; species Aeoliella sp. The sequence continues at coordinate 2,921,850 of NZ_CBDDFX010000002.1, read as the reverse complement.
GCACTAGCCACAAAAAAACCCCCGCTGTTAGCGGGGGTTTTTCTTCTTTGCTTGTTCTATGAATTGATAAAGCTGATTGCCTGTTAATGGCTTCTCTTCTGGCTCGCCAGTAAGCAGCTTATGTTTTGCCGCCATATACAACATCCAGTCTGATATATGCCGCCATGTAACTTGCTCTGGTATGAAATCAGGATGTATTGTTTTTGTGATCTCGCAGAATCGAAACAAAACCAAATCAATATCACTTAGTTTTTTTTAGAGTCTAATCCGCTCACTTCGTTCACGGCTTCTACCAACTCGTTTACAACTTCCATCGGATAGTCACCAAAATGTTTTTCACATTCTTCAACCGTGTTGAAAAGCTGGTGGCCAGATTCGTCAACAATGCATTCTGTTAGAAATTCAAAAGCTACAACCAAACCGTTACTTTCCTCTGAAAGTCTTTTGATCGTTGATACTTTTAATGGCTTCACAAAAACGGAATCATCTAGGGTATCAACTCGTTTTTCAACAGGTTTTGGTTTGTATGTGTGTTTAAGATCAAATGGCATTAGCTACTGCTCTCCTCAAATCCAGGAGCACCAGTAACTTTGACACCAACCTGCATAGCAACGCCATCATTTCGAGGCACGTTTAGGGCCAAGTTGTTGACGTACCCTGCAAAAACTTGTGTATCGCTTCCGCCTGTCTCTGTGCTGTAAGTGATTTGCCAAGTTGCAACCGCTCCAGATTCGTATAGATCAGCTACGGTTTGGCTTGTGCCGTCATTCGGATCATATAAAATTTCTAAATTCAGATTGCCACCAGCTTTTGAGCCTGCAACAAATTGATCGTATTCATCGCCCAAGCAAGTTACATCAACGTCTGCTCTTGTGGCATCAACGCTGAAAGCATTTCTGATACATCCAACTGCGGTAAAAGAGCTACCGCCAGCGGCATCGACGGAAAGTATTTGATTGTTTCCAATTCTACGGTCCATAAAAGTAAACCTCTAATAGTGTTTACTTTTATGTATGCGTCAGTGGATCATTTCCACAAAAAGGGAAGCTATATAAATCCCCTCTGATCTGCTGCTCTTTGGCTCGTAATCGTCAGAATGATCTGTGATATCGATATTAAAAATTCTGACTCCACCAACAGTGCCAGAGTAGCCGTTTAGACCCTTTACCGCAGCAGCCATCAGCATCGCTAAATCGATTGAGTTCGATATACATTCGATATCAAACGATGTTGTCTGTATATCGGCCTCACCGTTTAAACATAAACTAGGCTCTGCACCAGTGCGGTAATACATTATGCGATCTGGCGGAGCCGTCTCGTCAGAAGTGGATTGTTGTATCGAACCAATAGCAGAACAATCGATTAAGCCTTCGCTTTGTAATGTTGTGCCGGAACATAATAGGGTACGTAATGCAATGTCGATCATACCCTAGTTAGGGTCTCTTCATTGATTTTTCTATTTCCTCTTTAATGATCTCGGTTGCTTTCTTTAGTGCTTTATCGTCATTAGCCTTAGCTGCGTCTGTCAAATGCTCTTTTGCTCCAGTGTTCTTTGTTCCCAATTCGAGCATTGAAGAATACCGCAATCCAACTGAAACGACTTTTGTGCCTACCCAAACCCTGCTGCGTGGAATTGATCTTACTTTTAGTGATTTCAAAAACGCACCGGTGTCTTTGCTCTTCTTGGCTTCTTTTTTTGAAGCTTGCAAGAGGATTTTGTTACCGGCCCTAGATGCTTTTCTGATTGCTTTCTTTTGCTCGGCTGCTGCCAACTTCTCTAGTTTTTTGATTAGCTTTTTGTCGCCTTGTAAATCAAATCTCATTGGCCCTCTTTAAATTGGAACTGTTTCAATTGGCACTATTTCGTTTGATTTTGTTGCTACAATCTCTTGCCAAAAGTTACGCTCTTCAACATTGTTGATTGAATCGATGTAGTAAAAAGCTCCACTGAATAAAATTCGATCTCCCAACGACACGCCACCGTGATATCGAATTACAAATTTGTGTGTTGATTCTGGCACGAGTTGCCGAGCTTGCTCTAGCTCTGTGCCTGAGAGCTGCTCAATGTGCGCTGGTACGTTGGTATAGAGGTCTTCCCAATCAGTGCTTGTCGGCCCACCCCTGCTGCCAGTAGAAGCAGTGCGATACGCAATATCAATCTTGTGTCTTAGCTTGCCAACTTTCATACGATTAAGCCTCTTCTATATGCAGCAATGATTCGATCAATCTGTTTTATTTCGGAAACGTTTCCTTCTCGTTGCTCATTCCAAATCGTACACAATTGTAAACAAGCTTGTTTGATTGCTGGCGGTATATCGTCTGAATCTACACCGCAAACCATAGTGATCTTAACTGCGTCAACTCGATTGGTGTACGTTTGGGGCCATTGGATATTGGGGCCAGCCAGGGGCACATGAGATTGATACCTAACAAAAAAGTCAGTCAACTCTTGTAATACATTGTCGCTATCGTAGTAGTCAATTGTTACACTTTGCAGTGGTGACTTTGGCAACGTGATGAATCCGCTGGGAAAGCAAGGCAACCAATACAAATACGTTGAAGCTGTGTATTTTTGATTTGTTTGCGTTTCGATCCAGTCAGTAGCCTGATCGATTAACGCAGTTAATCGATCATCATCGGTATCTAAATCAATATTCAAATGCTCTTTTAAGTCGTCTAAATCGATCATGTTATTTTTATCAAGGTGCGAGTTGAGGCGAACGGAAAAAAGATTGTAAACGCATTAGTTGCTGTGCCGCTTAATCCAATGCCGCCGCTACTTGTATATACAAAGCCGCCAACAAAACTCGCTGCGCCGCTCAAGTCAACTGTGCCTGAGCCAGTAAAACCAATTGCGGGAGTAGACCAAAACGATTGATTATCGAGCCCCATCGCATAAACGTCATCAAGCCAAGCGTCTGATTTGGTGGCAGAATAATATTGAACGTTTTGTATTCTCCCCGCCCAAGCAGCGATGCTCGCTGTTTCTCTTGCTCCAATTCTCAAATAATCATTTGCGGTATTGACAGAGTTGCCGCCGCTTGCCTGCTCTGCTGTGCCATTTACGTATAGCCGATTATCTGCCAACGTAGTGCCGTCAAACGTAACAGCAACAAAGTTCCAAGAATTCAGATTTAAAGATAACGAACTAGTGTAGCCACTGCCTTGCAGCTCTATTCTTGCTGTGAGGTCGGTGGTTGCTAATCGCCAAGATCGTCCTGCTACTCCGTCATTGCCAGCACAAAAAAAGTAAAAAAAGCCTGTGGCTGTATCAGGATAAACCCACGCAATTAATGTGCGTGGGTTTGAGCCTGCGGCTATGCTTGGGTTTGAGCCTAGATCAATATATTGATCTGACGAATCGTCAAAATCAGTTGCCTCGTCTATTTGTCCAGTAACACCGCCTAGTGTAATACTATTAGCCCCAGTGCCATTTTTTTCTTTGTACGATCTGTCATTTGCATCTGTGGCTAATGGCCAAACGCCTTGTATGTAAGAAGAATATGCCCACTTGCTTCCGATTAGCGAATCAGGGTCAATGGAGTCTAGGGCTGCTTGTGGCGGATAAATCTTAAATGTTTTGGCTTCACTCCATTCGCCCAAAAAGAAATACAATCTACCAGTTTGATTAGAGGGATCGAAGTTAGGCCAATCCGCAGCAAAGTAATTGCCATCATCATCAGCTACTCTGCCTTTTGAACCATCGGTAGTATCAACTTGATCCCACCATGTTTGGGGCATGTTCTCTAAATCAAACTCAAAAGTAAATTCTTCGTGCGTTTCGCTTGGCTCGGGCGCAGTAATCTCGACATACAAAGCTGTAGTGTCCGGTGTTAAAACGTCTATAGTGAATAGACCAACGCCACTTTCGTCCGAATCGCTGTATTCTGTCATTCCAATCCATTGCGTATCGGATGTTTTCACTAGGTCAAGGTCACCTCCCTTAATTGGCAAAATACGTAGTCGATTTTTTGTCCAATTTGTTAAATCGTCGGATTGATAACAGGCGACGTTGTAATTTGGGTGGGCGTCTGTGTTGTCACAAAAGAGAAAGTATTTATCTCCTAGTTTTATAACATCGGGGTCACCAGTGCCCCGATCACCTAAATCAACAGCGTTAGCTTGTTGTGTGGCGTTTAATAGGTCAAAGGCTGGTGTTGTCCAATGTGATAATACGGACGCAGATACAGAACCAAATGGATTGTCTGCGTCCTCGGTGTAAATGTGAACTGTTTCGGTTTCGGCGTCATAATAAACACCGCAGTCACCTTCGTTATTTAAGACTTGGCCGAGCCTAGTTATGTTTTCCAGGTCGGGACCAGTCCAAACCGCAGTTGTCGTGTCGTCGCCATCGTTTTGATATAAAACAAAAGTGCCATCTGACCGCACAAAGTGATCCTGAAATGTCGTTTCACCAGAGACTTCAATTTCTGAATGCCAATCTGCGTCAAGCAATGTGAAGGTAGAAAAATCTGCTGTGCGGTAGAGCTTGAAAGTCTGATCGTTGTTGTGAAGGATCAGGCAGCGATACTCGTTGTCCCCAAAATGAATCTTGTCAAAAATCAAGGGATCAAACGTATTGGAGCCAAAAGGCTCGTTTACAAAAGTTAGATTAAAAGGGACCATACGATATTTATGCTTGCGCATAAAAAAACTCCCCCTGCTGTGCAGGGGGAGTTTGAAAACATTAGCTGTCGCCAGATAATGTACCGGTGGTTAGGTGCTTAATTGGTGCTTGACCAGCATCAACTAATTTACCGTCAACTCTGGCGTAAGCCAGTATACCAACGCTAAGTTGGTCGATCCATCTCTCGTTGGCTCTCAATATACGAGTGTTACCAGCGTAACGAATCTTGTAAGCAGCAAAATCACCAAAAGCAATTGGTGTTTTTTCCTCGCCAGGGGCCATGGTGTCCATGTCGTTGTTGATAACGATTGGTTTACCAAGCAAGCTTAAACTCGGGGAAGCGTCCATTCCTGGACCCCAAATTGGCTGGCCAGTAGTGTCTTGCAGCCGTTGGCATAGATGATTCAAAGTCGAGTCGTTCATCATCCACACGCAGTTAGGGCTGTTCCTATATGCGGCATCAACCGAAAAGTATAAATCATACAAATTCTCGTCACTCAATAGGTTGCTGTAGCCAGTTGTGCCCTGAGTAGTGGAAGCTGTAAAGCCAGTTGGCTCGGTTGTTCCAACCCCTGTAGTAAAGTCTTGGTTTAAGGCTCGCCCTAAACGTTGACCTAAAGCACCACCAATAAAACTGAGCACATCAAAAGATGCGTCTTCGATGAGGCTTAGCGAAACAGGATAAACAGCAGTTTTGATCTCGTAACTTGATAGAACTACTTTTCCAAAACTCATTCCAACATTTGAAACGGTTTCAGCTTGTGCGGAGTAAACAGGGGCACTTGCTGTATCGTCAACAGTGGCGAAATGAATGCCCTCGCCTGTGCTGGTGCGAATAACAGTTGAGACAGATTCCACACCACCAAAAGCTTTTTTAGCAACTTCTAGCGCTTGAAACATGCTGTCGTTGGTTGCGTTCTTTCCTTCTCCAGCAACATCAGATGTTTGATCTCTAACAATATCAAAACTGTCAGCTTGCCAGTTAACGTTTAATTTGTCGCACGAGCGTTTCCAGTCGTCTTTGGGTTCGCACTTGCCATTGACAAGCCAAGCCTTTAGAGAGTTGTTGTGATCGTCTCTTGTGATTGCTCGACTAATCCTAACCGCTGGTGCTGTACGATCAGCGTGGGGATTAGGTGGCAGCAAATCCTTTAAACGTTCGCTTCTTTCAAGAGTTGCAATTTCATTTGCTAATTCTTTTTGAACTTTATGTAGCTCGTCATATCTTGCAATTTCATCATCAGTAAAACTGCGTTTCTCTTCTTTTGCTTTTGCAGCCAACGCTTTCATTTCGTTGACTGTATTTTCTCTGTCCTCTCTTTTGAGGGTTAATTCAGACTCCATTGTTAAATCCAAAAACGAGCAATACTCGGCTGCTCTATGTCTGGATTTATATAGGCACGTAGCAAAAAAAAATCCCCCGCCAATGGCGGGGGATTTTGGACCACAAGGGTTTACAACAATGTGCTGCGTCTTATTCTTTCTTCTGTTTCTAGTCGTCTTATGTCCCTAACAACCGCTTCGGTCCCTCGATAAGCCGGTCGATTCACAATACTAATCTCTAATAGCTCGGTAATCTCTTCGATCGTTCTTATGAATTCATTCCCGCTTCTTTTCATAGATGTATTGCCATTAGCTTGGAAAGACGCCCCTTTTGCAAAACCCTTAAGTATTTTGGCTTTCACTTTCTGGTGGTCTGGATCGTCAGCATCAAAGGGGATTTCAAAGCTGATACCACGATCATCTTTAATCAGGCTCAATGATCCATCCTCGGTTTGGCCTAACATAAAATCTTCGTTGTGGTTGTACCAAGCCATAATGTTTGGAGTGTTTTTTAATACATTGTCAAAAGCAGTGCGGCTGATACGCTCTCTTACATTTGGCATAATTCGATATTCTGTTTCTTCCTGTCCATTGAAAAAAACCACCGCATAGCCTCTAAAAAATTCTTGGTTGCCACTTCGAACAAGCTCGATAGGCTTAGAAGTTGTTATTTCCAAATTTGATTTGCAATCTCTTGTGATATCCATTTTTCCTCTATTATTTGTTGTCTGTACTCGGGCAACACGCTGTTGATTTCATCCGCTATTGACTCAAGTAAATCTAAAAGCGGTGTTGCCATCCCTGGCAAAGCATCCCTGCAAACACCGAAATGCTTTTGCAGAATGCCATCCTTAGCCATACTTTTTATTATTCTTGCTTTTAATCTATCTAGTGTTGCTATTGTCAAAGCTTTTGCACGTTCAACGGTTTGATCTTCAGTTTCTTCTACTGGCTCTTCTACTGTTTCCTCTTGATCGTCTACAACCTCTTCTGTTGGTTGATCGTCAACAGGTTGTGTTGGTTCTGGCTCTTTGAATAACTCTGTTAAGTTTGCAGGGCTGACAAAATGCATTGATCCTGGATCAGTTGTACGGTTTATTTTCTGGCGTAATTCTTCCCAACTTATTGCACCAGCTTGAAACTGTGTAATTAACATTTGCTTGTAGGATGGATCAGAAGCAAACAATGAGTCTCTATCAAATTCGATAAAGCATCGTTTTTTCATTCGAGGCTTTATGAGCTTATTGCAAAATTCAATTTCTAATTGAGTCAACCAAGCATCTAAGCACAAATTAAGAAGAGCCAAATTCATTTGCTCCAAAGAGCTATAAGAGGTCATTCCCTGGCCCTGCAAAAAGCAAACAGGTAACCCAACAACGTTTGCTAGATCGATCAAAGAAAAGTTTCTTGATTCCAATAACTGCATACCATCGGTTGCACTCTCTGGCATACTAACAAGGTCCATTCCACCCTGGATAACTGCCAGCTTGTGAGCATTAGTAACACCAGTATGCCAAGCTGCCAGAGTTGCTTTTGTCTCTTCAGCTTGTTCGGGAGAAAGCCAGAATGGTACTTTTAATACTTTGTGTATGTGGGAACCGTGCTTAAACAGAATCGAAGCATACTTGGTTTGAGCGATGCTCAGACCAAGTACAGTTTTACAATTGTCGATTAAGCTTAAACCCTCGACGCCAGTTGTAAAATTAACTGAGTTTATATGGATGATATCTTCCGCTGGAAAAACATATTGCTTGCCGTCTTCCGAATTCAAACCGTACCAAATTGCAGTAAGTCTACCGTTGTCGTATTCAGTGATTGTGTAGGTATCAGCACTAGGCAGATTGTATAAACCAATGGGTGTACCAACGTCATCTCGATCAATGTACAAAAACCCTTTGCCGTGAATGATGGTTTGAGCCACCAAGTTGTGTATTACTGAAAAACTGTTGCGAAACGGGTTTGCTTTGTGGCTCAGTAGGTCGTGTACTGGGTTATTTTCATCTTCAACCCTGCCGCCATCGTCTAAGACTCGGTAGGGTTTTACCGTGCAACGACCACAAGAATCGGCAATGATCCTTACCGCTTGAAGCAGAGCAGGGATACCAGAAACCGTTGTAGGGCTGACTATCTCGCCCGTTTCTGATCTTGGCCCAGCAAATAGATTGATTAACTCGTCAGAAGAGTTGTTTGTTAATTGTATGTTTCTTTTGATTGCAACCATGTCTTATCTATGGTTGCTATTACCAAATCATTGCTAATTTCTGGCCTTCTGGTGGGGGTCCAATGCCTTTTTGCTCTGTAACCCAGTGAGCAAGAGCAAATGCAGTGGCGTCAACACTATCGATCTTGCTTTCGTCATTGGATTTTTTGACGATCAGATTATCGTTTGAGTCCCTTTTTGCCTCACAATTATCCAAGCACCAACTATACATGATGTTGTTGCGGGGGAATTTCAATTTGCCATCGTGTAGCAATCTTTCGAGGTAATTGAAGAGAGGGCTAGTTGTCGTTGTGCCCTGGCTTATGCCAACGGTTTCTATTCCTAAAGCGGCTATCTGTTGCCTGATTACCTCCATTCTTGTCTTGTCATAGTAGGCGGATCGAATCTTAAACAACATTGAATCCTTTTTGACTTGTTCTAAAAGGTATTCAGCGTCTACAGTGTCTCCCTCGGTTAAATGAAAATTGTTTGCTTGATCTTTGGCCCAATCTAAATACCTTGTTCCAGTTTTCTCTTGTTTCTTTTCCGCAACTTCTCTTGGCAAAAAGAATCGTGGAATTACAAAAAAGTTATCATCTTTTTTTGCAATCAACACGTAGGAGCAAAGATCGTAGCTAGCAGCATAGTCAAAGCCTGCTACAACTTCGCAACCATAGAAATCTGATTCACGGAAATCAGATTTACATGCATCAACAAGATTGGTCGGTATCCATTGTGCCAAGCTGCCAGTCCACAAATTGAGATACTGACGCTTAAAACTGTTCTCTTCAAATGGATTGTTTTTCGCTTTATCAAATTCCTCTTGGTAAAACGTTTTTGGTACTGTGACACCAGCACTAGGCAAGACTTTCCACCAGTTGTTTTCGTCGGTCCAATCATCTTTGTCTGTTAGAGCGTAGATGATTGGAAAACAATGTAGATCAGTGTTTTTCCCTGTTAGTATGTCTTTTGATTCTTTCCACAAATCAAAAGAGAGTGAGTCTTTATCGTGTCCTGCTGTGCTGATCGAGATGAAAAGAGAATTTCTTTTTGATCCTAAAGACGGCATTAGTCTTGAGTAAGTTTCTCTCGCAGCGTGTTTTACATGCTCGTGTACTTCGTCATACAGTAATAAGCTGGTACTTGTACCGCTTTTGCCCTGCATTCGATCCGAGCTTAAAACCTTTGCTTCTGATCCTGTTGATTCGCAGACTAGTTTTTTGTGCGATGGTACACACCTAAACGGTCTGTTGGCAGATTGCACAAAGGATTCAGAGTAATTGTAAATTATGCCCGCTTGTTCTTTTGTGGAAGCGATTACATAAGCTTCCGCACCTATGTTTTGCTCCATGGTAAACCCAAGTATGGAGCTAGTCAGAATTGATTTGCCTTGTCGACGTGGGAGCCACCAGAGGCAACGTCTAAAACGATATGTGCCGTCGGGACGATACCAACTGTAAAGCGTTCTGATTGCTGCTCTTTGCCATCTCAGAAGCTCAAACGATCTACCAGCTTTCCCGCTAAAATCGTCTGAACAGATTTTGAATCTAGATATGTATTGCTCGACAAGATCAGCTAATCGAGTGTCGACGTAATAGCCGTTGTCCCTGGCTCTAGAATCCGTGGGGAGTTGGAAAAGATCATCTTTGGTTATTTTCATTGGCCCTCGAAAAAAGCTCTAACAATCATCATCTGATTCACCCCGTTAACCCCCTTACTTTGGTCATCAAATCATCAACTTCGTTTTCTAACTCTTCTGCAACTTCCCCGCTTGCTCTAATAGAGTGCAATAACAACTTGGCGTAGCTGCTGTATGTGTCTGCACCTTGCCTAATAATCTTTAGGGCAGGGTGGGGGACTACTTGGCCCTGGCTTCCAGGTACATTGAAACTACCGCTACTGGCAGCATAGGCAGCAAGCTCTTGTGCTGCTCCCCGATATGTTTCGTAGCTGTCGGCCATGATCTCGACAAAAGAAAGCTGCACCGCTGTAAGCTCTGGCAAATCCTTAATGAGCTTTTGAAATTGTTTCTTGGCTTCGGTGCCGAGCCATTTAGGGGAATTAGTTTTCATTGTCCTCCAACAGCAAATCTTCGTCTGTAGCTTCTTTTGATAATCGAAGATGCTCTAGTAAACCTAGTTCGTTTGATTGCTCAAACCATTTCAACATTGTTCCTATTCGTTCCAATTCCTGCTGATCTAAAACAAACACTTTCGGAAGATGTTGTGCGTCTACTTTTGTAAATCGATAGCCCACATGCTTAGAGACAGTTTGCCCGTTTAGCTCTTGTGGTTCGTACCAATCAACTAGCTCGCAGCCATCAGGGGCTACACACAATCTAATATTCTCTTTTCTTGTTTCCATAATTTATTTACCTAAAACTACCCCAAAAAATACCCTCAAAAATCTACACGCTGGTGCCGCTCTTTAATCCTGTTGCTGCTCTAAAATTTTGGGGCTACCGCCTCGTTGCCTCCAAGATCGGTAGGTTTGCTTCGGTCGGAACATAGATTGTTTCGCTTGTGCCGTCCTGTAAACCCTGTATCCAGAGATAACGTAGATATGCTTCGTTATCTTGTAACGATTGTCCTATGATCTCGTTTGCTTGCGCTACACCCTTGGCACGTTCTACTTCGGCTTGTGCCAACAGACTTGCACTATCTAGTTTTGCTTTTGCTTCTTCGATAGCTACTTTTTTGCTGTACTCACTTTCTCTTAGTGCAGCCTCGCCTTTTAGTCGTTGCGAATAAACTCTATATTGCGGGAACGCCCACAAGGCACCAACGATCAGTAATGCTACAAATCCAAAAACAACAATTATCCCTTTTCCATCCATCATCATTACCCCTTTCTTTCTTTAATCGTCTCTTCAATATGACAACGCTTACATAACGCTTCCCAATTCTTATGCGGTTCAAGCCAAAACAATTCTGGCTTGCAGTGGTGTCTGATCTTGTGGTGTATTTCATTTGCTATTGCACCGCACAAAGCACACAACGGATTTGCACTTAGAAAAGAAGCTCGTTCTTTACGCCATCTTGATCCGTACAGTTTGGCTGAATCAGGGTGCCTACCATTTTTTGTTTGGTGTCTGTTCCAGGTTTTATCTCTTTGTGGCATATTGCTCCAATTGAGCAATTGTATTGTTCAACAATGGCTCCATCCCTGCTTTTACTGACTCTCTCACAAAGTGAGAGAGTGACATATTAGCTGCTTTGGCTGTCTCCACAATTCGTTTGTAGGTTTGAGGATCAACAGTGATTGTTATTCGTTCACTTTTCATCATCCCCCCAGAACCAGAATCAAAACCGCAGCAACGAATATTACAACCGATAACAAAGCAATCCCAATCGATATGCCAAGCATCCATTGGTTAAATCGTCTAAGTCTATATTCCGTTGTGTGCTCTTCACTTTTCAAAATTCTCTCTCCTATCATTCTCTATTTGTTCAGAATCTTCTGACCAGTTGCCCCATTGTTTTTCAATATTCAATGGCACTACATAGGCATCAAAAAATGAAAATATAATCGTTGGATCAGTGTCTTCTCTAGCCAAATCAAACCAAAATTTGGACGTAAGCATATCGACCCTGCGTGTTTGCTTTCTTACTCTTTTACAATCTCGGTAATGTTGGTCTGGCCGTAGCAAGACACCCTCAAATCCAACAGGGCTGGCCCACATGCGAAATTGCTCTAGTGCTTGCTCTAAAACTCTGTGGTCACCAAAATTGTAATTCTCATCGATCCAGCAAACGTAATCTGTTTGGATGTCAAATTTGAAATCTGGTGTAACAACTTGGATTTCGGGTTTTAGACTTTGCTCGTTGGCCTTTTGCATGATCGATTCAATCAAGTGTTGATTAGAACCAACAATCACTAGCGTGATTGTTGGTTCTTGTTCCTCAACGTGATCGATCTCTATCTCGTATTCTTCTTGCTCCATCGCTTATGGATTTCCTTTTTAAATTCTTTGTAGATGTCATGCAATTCTCTAATAAACTCGCTTAGGTTTAGGCCAAGCCTTTTTGCGTCTCGTTTCATCTCGTCGTGCTGCTCTTCACTTACTGCAAAAGAGCTAACGTGTTTTCCTGGTTTCTTTTTCATATGTTTTCTTTTGTGAGAAAAAACCCTACCCCTGGGGGCAGGGGTTCCCGATCAACCCGCAAGCTGCCCAAGCTTGTACTCTTCATTTGAGTACAACTGTGCTTGTTAAAGGACCACGGCAAGTTGAGTCTATTTTTATTTAGTAGCCTGCTAACAATTCTCAAAACCTTTTTTTGTGATTGCATAAGAAAAGCCAACGTGTAACACACGTTGGCTCGGGAATTGAGAATAAAGATTTACTAGGCTTCTTCTCTTAGGATGCTTGCCCCCCGTAGGGGGCAAGCGATTATAAAGGCAATCCTCTTTATGTAGTAATTGCTTCGCATATTTTAACAACCATTTGCCGATCAAGCCAAAATTCTCTTATCGCTGCAAGCACGGTAGCTGGTGCAACGTCGGCTGCTTTAGTAATTTTCTGCTGTGCTGGCTCGGAATAATCCGCAATCATCTCTGCCACTGTGCCAAGTTGATTGTGTAGCTGGCAAACAATATCGTCTGCGTGCCTGTAGACCACATTGTATCCACCCTTAGCTTTTGTAATGTCTTCTACTTTGGCCTCTGGATGAACATTCTTATGTGCTGCAATGCTCAACTCTAATAACTCGTGGTCTCCTGGATAGAATCTACATGTTTTCATTTTTCTCCAATGGCCATACTGGGGCGGTCAGCCGTTTCGTCAGACACCACTGTGACAGAGTCACAGGGCGTGGTTGTCTGACGCCCCAAATGGCCCGTAAGTTGTTTGTACGAAATAACTTCCCGTCAGACACCATAAGTGTCTGACGGAATCCCCACTGTCAAACGGGATCAAGGGGATTAATAGCAAGCTCTCGCCAGTACCAGTCAGCTTTATTAACAGCTTTATGATGCTGGGTTTGGACTATGTCAGCCTCTACCAGCTTCTCTAGTACGGGGCCAACCACTCTGGAGTGATGTAGGCCAGTGGCTTCAGCAATCTTGCTCCTAGTGGTTGTGTTATTAGCATCAACCTTATCAGCTTCAATCAACGGGATTGCGGCTAATATTCTTTCTCGTTGGTCATTTCGATCTTCACAATTCTTTTCTATTCTCACTTCGCTTGCAGTCTTGATCTCGATTTTCGATTCTACCTTTTTGAAGATAAAGGCTTCTGGCTCCGCCAGAAGCCTTCCCTTTGGTTTTAAGCGCCTTTCGGTCTCTGATACATGTTTATATTCCCAAGTTAAATCAGAGGCTCCCCGCCAGTCTGTCGAGCCACTAGCGGACCCTGATTTATTCTCGTGGTGGATAACAATAGCAGTCCAGCCAAGTTCTCTAACCACCTGTTGTATTGGTGCGAGCACTTTCCTAACTTCTGATTGTTTATTTTCCCAATCAGTAACATCGGAGAAAAAATTTTGAAATGCAGCACGGGCGGTATCGATTATTACAACGCCTCTTTTGTGCTCTGCTAATCCGCTCTTTAACAAAAGCTGTTTGAGCCAAGCTCCGCTTAGGTATGGTGGTAATCGCTTTGGCGTAATGAAGTTGTTTTCATTTTCAACAAACTTTTCACGATCAACATATTGCATCAAATTTTCTCTGGCGTAACTTGCAGGGTTCTCGAAATCTAGTAGCAGTACTGGGCACTGTTTAACCTCTACTTTGCCTAGCCATTTGTCGCCAGTCATCAAAGCAGGGATCAAAGAAAAAATCACAGTTGATTTACCTAACTTCTCTCTACCATGAAAAACAATTAGTACACCCTGCGGCAACCAATTATCAATGATCCACTCGGTAGACTGATCCTCACAGTACTCTAAAAATTCTCGGCCATTCAGAGTTGCAAACGTATCGTCTGATATTGAGTCTGCTACTATTTGTTGCACGTCTAAAGCGTATTGTTCCAAGTTGGGAAGCAACGGATTCCCAGCCTTGCTTCGATCAAACAATTGCACATGTACTTTTTGCCATCGCTGTTTTGCAATGTGCTCTGTCATTATCTTGTCATAGTAATCTTCAGAGCTTCCAGGATCGTAGTAGTTGCGACACGTATTATGTAATCCAGCAACCTCGACAATACGTATTTTTTTATCTTGGAAAGCTAGAGTTATCCTAGATGTAATTTCGTGTGCTTCTGGTAAAGTGCCTGATTCTTTGAAACCATCCAGTAGATGTTTAAGCACAATACCATAATCCCCTTTGAATGATTTTGGCCCAAGATAAGCTGACCAGCGAGCTAGTTTATCTTCTCTTGTGAGTAGGCCATTTAGCAGATAGCGAGTTGTCGTCTCGTCAGTTGCAAAGGGGCTTTCATCTTCTTTAATTTCGTCAGGGTCTTCTAACTTTTCTAATTCGATTCTTTCTTCTTTTGTAAGTTCATCAAAAAAATCGTCGTTGTCTTTCTCTTTTAATTGTGGGTTGTTTGAGTCTATATACATTAGGTCTCCTGTATGGTTCTCCTATATGGGTTCTTATTGGGTAAAACCCCCGCCACTAGGCGGGGGTTTTTTATTTGTTATTTAAGGGCCAGTCTGACAGCTCTTTTTGTCTGTAGCAGTTTGTATTGAGTGCTGTTTTCAATTTTTTTAATGTCTGCAAAAACAAGTTTATTGGGGTCTAGTCCTAATTTAGGAAACCAGCTTTTTAAACTCGCAGCCGAGACGCCTGTCAACCTAACAGCAATGTTAACAGTGATTGGATCGTTCTTTTCCATGTTCTTCTCCTAAGGGTTATTGGTTCAGGTTTATATAGTGCTGCAAATTTGTTTTTCCAAGAAAAAAAGGAAAATGTTACTTATATAGAGAAACACCTTTTAAACGGAGAGACTATATGAAAACACTAAAAGCCTACGCTCGTGTCAGCGATGACGTAATTATCAATTACTGGGCAAAGCGTTATCTGACAATGATCGGAAAAAGAAAAACGAAAAAGCAAATTGACTTGGCATCAAATGCGATTGCAAATCGATTAGCAGAAGAGAAATACATGATTGCTGACGATGGCTTTGACATATCGGCTGAGTTAATTGAAAGCGTCCGCCAAGAGTTACAGTTGACAGTCAACAAAGAGGCGGCGGCACAACGGCAAGGTCACGAGTTGGAGTTGCTAAACGGCGAAACGAAAAGTAGATTTGGCATCGTGCCAACTGAATGAGTCCGATTCGTGCGTTTCGACAAAAAACCCCCGCCTGTTGGCGGGGGTTTTTGAATTCAATCCAAGCTGATCGTGGGGGTGACGGATATTGTGCCGCCGCCATCAGGGATTGGGAACGGAGCGCCAGAAAATCTCTCGGCCCACAAGCAAGTGGTGCCAGTCGTGACGTAATAGCCGAAAGCGTCAACAGCGTCAGTCATCGTAAACGTTTGTGCGCTGTACGTGGCGGTACCGGAACCGACAACCCACGCTCCCCCTGTTAGTGTTATTGGTGCGTAACCGTCAGTGTTTAACTCGGCAAAATCTGCGTACACACTGGTTTCTAGCGGCGTGTAATCGTTGTAATACAGTCTTAGGACGGTATCGGATGACAGCATTAAATCGAGCAAAGCTGTTTCACCCTCGTTTGTTACGAGCAAAGTCATAATCTCTCTCCTTTGCCTTTATTTATTCAGTAGCAAACAAAAAACCCCCGCCTGTTGGCGGGGGTTTCTTCTGCTAATAGATATAACTGACTGTCAGTTTATGTAGCTACCTCGGATACGTTCTCAAATCGGCAATCCCTTTAGAGCCAACTTGCTGATAGTACTTTTCTGGCTTCTGGCTTTTTGTTCGATAGCCCTTTTTGCACAGGTTGCTGAAACCCTCTAGCATCGGTTCCCCTTTGTAGGTTTCACAAAAGATTGCTTTGACTCCACCAGATTTCAAAAACACTTGAGCAACCAAAAACTTTTTCAAGCGGTTGCCGTCAACTGGCGTAATCAAAACATGAATTGAATCAATCAATCTGGCCACTGCCTGTTTATATTTCAGCATTGTTGCACGATCTCTTTTGCCCTCATACAAAACAGCGTTTGTTAATTCGGTAATGTCTACCGAGCTACCAGACTGGTTGATCTTCTCATTTTCTATTTGTCGTTCCAAATCTTCTCGTTTGTTATCAAGCTCTGTCAGCAATCCAACTAGGGCAGAAATGTTTTTGCCCTCGGTTGCCGTTTGAGCTTCGGTAATTTGTTTCTGTACTTCTCTTAATCTGGCTTCCAGCTTCGGTAGCTGGTTAGGAGTCTTACGTTCTGATAATGCAACTTGCTCTCCAAGCTCTTTGATACATCGTAAAAACAAATCTTCAAATGATCGATAACACCAGCTAGTAGTTTTTGCCGCACCATCAACAGAGTGATAAGAAGCTAGCCGCCTCATTACGCCCCTTTTCTTGTCTTGTACCGAGCTATTCGTCAAAACCATTGTTGAGCCTGTAGCAACGTCAAAGCAAATCCCCTGAAAGATGTTGACCATATCAATAGAGCTTGGCCTACCAGCTTTCTTGGTTCTCAGTTGCTTTGCCTTTTGAGCTTCAAAGAATGTTTCTTCTGAGATTGCAGGGGGGTAATACTCTTTTCGTGGGGGGCCATCGGCAACACGTTTCTTTTTGTCATCATAAACAAACTTCATTGGCTGGAATTCACCAAACGTTGCACGATTGTCTAGGATTGCTTCAACGTATCTTTTGTTCCAATGCTTTTGACTCCCTTTTCTGGTGCTTGCAATGTTCTCGATATTATTTGTGTTCAATTCTTTGACGATCTGCCTTGCTCCTAGCCCCTGAATTGCCATTCTAAAAATCATAATGATTGCTTCTGCTTTCTTTGCATTCAAAACAAAAGTTGTGCCATCACCAGCTAGATCAATCCAAGCTGGTCTGCGTGTTGTCAGTGGTTGATCTGATTTCCTTTTCTTTTGCCAGTTGTAAGTTGCCCTCTGGCTTTTGGTTTCTGATTCTCGCCAATACAAATAGAATTGCATTGTTGCTTCTAGCAACTCGCCCAAATCGTTAAGGCTCGATTTGGTGTAGATTCTTTTTGGGTCTAGGGTCGCAATCTTTACGCCAGCTTCCAGGATCGATCCAAAGAGGGATTGTGCTTTATAGATTCCTGCCCTCGATAAGCGGTCTAGTCGCTCGACAATCAAAACCGAGCCTTTTGATACGTGGCCAGATTCGATAGCGTCTAAGAAAGCCTGTAGCCCCTTTTGAGCGTCCCCCCTGAAAGCTGATCTACCTAGATCAGAAATTGTTAAATCTGTGTCCAGGGTCCACCCGTTTTCCTCACAGAGGGTTTCCGCACCCTCGGTTTGTCGGGTTTTGGATAATCCCTTTTTCTGTTCGTTGCTGGAGAATCGGACGTAGGAATAAGCTTTGACGGTTTTCATTTTTAGCCCCTAAAGGAAAGTGTATAAGGCTAAATACGACCATTTTGACCAGTTGTAAACCAAACTCGTTTTAGCCCCCTTTAGGGTGCTGTTCCTCGACGAACTGCCCGAGTTCAACCGACAAACGCTCGAAGTCCTCCGCCAGCCGCTGGAAGACGGATCGGTCACCATCAGCCGCGCGTTAACGTCGACGACGTTCCCTGCCGATTTCATTCTCATCGCGTCGCTCAATCCCTGCCCGTGCGGCTTCCGCAACGATCCCCGCCGCGAATGCCATTGCAGCGTCATGCAAATCGAGCGGTACATGGGTAAGATCAGTGGTCCGCTTCTCGATCGTGTCGATCTGCACATCGAAGTGCCCGCGGTTCCGTTCAAGGAACTCACCTCCAAGCAAGACGGCACGTCGAGCGCCGACATGCGGCGCGAAGTAAGCAGCGCCCGCGAGCTGCAGACCGCGCGGTTTGCCAAGACCGCCACGCGGACCAACGCCCAGATGACTTCGCGCCAGATTCGTCAAAGCTGCCCCTTGGACGAGGTGTGCACCAATCTCCTGCGGCAGAGCATCAACGAACTCGGCCTCTCCGCCCGCGCCCACGACAAGGTCCTGCGAGTCGCCCGCACCATCGCCGACTTGGAGCACAGCGAAGCAATCCGACCGGAGCACTTGAGCGAGGCGGTGAATTACCGGATGCTGGATCGGGGGTATTGGAAGTAGATGGGAGCAATCTACAATCGAAACTTGTATCATGCATTACGACACACTTTTGTCGAATGCTAAGTGCAGGCTGCCCAATGTCGTCGGTACAGGGCAGGCCTGCGCGATACGATCAAGTCGTAGTTATCCCCAGAGTGGCCATGAGATGGGACTCGACGCCGTTGAACTTGTAATGGATGTGGAGGATCACTTTGGGATCTCCATTCAGGATCACGAGGCCCAGCGTGTAGATACGGTGGGCAGTCTTGTTGAGCTCGTGCAATCGCGGATCGACGCGGCCAAAAGTGCAACTTGCCCAATCCTGAGTTCGTTTCTGTTGCTGAGATCCACTGCCCGCGAAGTAGCGTCCGACAGCCAGTTGCGAGTTCGTCCAAGCACCCGGGTTGTAGATGTGTTGGCGCCATCACAACGCCGCGAGCTTTGGAGACGACTAGCTGAATTGATTGGCGGATCCATTCCAACCATGCGACGTTCGGAGTTTGCGCGGAAACTGTTGCAAGTGTGCGCCACCGTCGTGTTTATCCTTGCGGTCAATGTGGCCGGGTGGATTGACTGGGCAATACTCCCGCTGACGCTGCTCGTTGCAGGGGTGGTGATTGTTGCTATGCTCTGGTCGACCACCAGGCTTTGCGTCTATCCACCCGAAAAGTGGGAGACACTTGGCGCGATTGCCAAGCGAATCGCGGGGACCACAGTTGCGACGAGACAGTTGCAGCTGCAGTCCTTCGATTCCATTCTCCAGGAACTGCGACCAATTGTCGCCAGGAACCTTGGCGTCGAGGAGTCTGAAGTACGAGCAGAGGCTCGTTTCGACAGGGACCTGGGGATGAGTTGAAGAGGGACCGACAGCTGCTTACGGGATCACTTCGTATTCGGACTGCACGGTGCTATTGGGAAAAGATCGCGTGCGTAAGTGTCGGAGGCGAATGTCGCCCTGGAGTTCGCCAAACAGCGGTATACCTTGTCCAATCAGCACGGGGATGGTGCTGATGGTAATGTGCTGAATCAGATTTGCAGTCAAGAAACTCTGTATCGTCTGTCCGCCATCTACGTATAGGTGCTTTGCACCGCGGTTTGCAAGTTCCTGGACAACGTCCATGGGCGTGCCCGATATGCTCTCAATCTGTGCGTTTGCAGCAGCGGGCTGCTCGAGCGGCCGGTTGGTCAACACCACAACCGGTTTAGCGTAGGGCCACTGGCCAAAGGTCAGCACCTTGTCGTAGGTGTTGCGCCCCATCACCAGGTAGTCCACCGACTCCATGAAACTGCCATACCCGTAGTCCTCGCCATCTTCGGCAGGCTCGCCTAGCCAATCGATGTCTCCATCTTGCCTTGCAATATAACCATCCAAGCTCACTGCAATAAAAACGGATGCTTTAATGTTCAACTCCGTCTTGCTTAAGCTCAAGTACTCCCCGCTGAACTGCAACGTCGACCCAACCACAGGCTCTTACCTCATCCGCGTCGGCCCAATGGGCGGGTGGTTCGAACAAGTCGCTGTGGCAGTGGGGGCAGGGCAGGGTGGTCACTCCGGTGGTGGTGGGTGGTTGGTCGGTCTCGGCGCCGGCCCAAGCGGCGTCGCATTCGTCGCATACCACCAGCACCGCACCGCAGTCGCCGCACACACGCAGGCCCAGCGGACCGGTTTCGCAGAGTTTGCAGATACCCACGTAGAACTTGGGAGAAGAATCGAACTGCGGGTCGTGGTCAGGCATAAGACGATACTTGCTCAGGGCGTTACGGGAAACGCAGTGATGAATCGGTTGCCATCGACCACCAGGCGGATGTGTCGGGCGGGTGGATGATTGCGCCGGCCGCCGGACTCGCCGCCGATGTAGCCAATGCGGCGGCCGAGGTCGATGGTGTACACGTCGCGTCTGCCCTCGGTCTTCTTGGTCGACTTCACTCCATCGAGCGCCTGTTGATACGCTCGGTCGACCAGTTGCACGAGTCGCGCCTGATCGGTTTCGTCGAACACTCCGTGCTGACCCGGCCGGTTTGGCTCGTCGTCGGCGTGGGTCATCAAGTGCGCCAGTCGCGTTCGATCGACACTGCCGCGACCAAACACGAGTCCCGCTTCGGTCCGATAGGTGTCGCGGCCGATCTCCTCCAGCACGTCGGTGAGTTGGAGGTCGGGCGACTCGCCCTGCGAACGATCGGTTGCGTTGGATTGGGAGCGGGCGGTGGGCTGGGGCTTAGTCGCTGGTTGCTCGGCAGCCACCCCCTCCGGGGTGTGGGCGCCAGGCAGGTCGACGCCCAACCGCGCTTCGAGGGCGGGTTCGGCCAACAAGTAGCCCACGGCTGCGACGAACAATACGAGCAGCCACTTGCCAGACAGCCGGCCACGGCCCTGCCGGAGCAGCGACTGCAGGAGTCGGGCGATTTGTTGTGAGTTATGCGGCATGTCGCACGCGATTATATCGTGCGACACCCAGGCTGCTAAGCGGTTATACTGTGCAGGGCGGCAGGAACAGCGGCTTTTCGATGAACAGAGAAGAAACGGAGAGGAGACACCATGCGTCGATGCTATGCGGCTTGTCTAACGATCGCGGTTGCGACTTCTTGGGGGCCAACTGCGTTGGCCGAAATCTCCGGCCTATCTCGCGTCGTGGCGGGATACACCGATCCAACCTTCGTGGGCCACGCGCCGGGCGATGCGGATCGCATGTTCGTCGTCGAGCAGGCGGGGACGATTCGCATCTTCGACCGCACCACGGGCGCCAAGCAGTCGACGGCCTTCCTCAACATCACCGGGCTCGTCGACCGATCTGCCGATGAGGAGGGCCTGTTGGGCCTGGCGTTTCATCCCGACTTTCAAGACAACGGCAAGTTCTACGTCAACTACACACATGATCCCGGGCCGGGATTGGATAGAACCCGAGTGGATGAGTACACCGCTCAAATGCAAGGCGGTGACCTTGTCGCGAGTTCTGCGAGCCGCGTGCCCATCCTGAGCTTTGAACAAGACTTCGACAATCACAACGGTGGTTGGCTGGGTTTCTCGCCCAACGATGGGATGCTCTATATTTCGTCCGGGGATGGAGGGTCGGGCAACGATCCGAATAACCGCGGGCAAAGCTTGAACACTCGTTTGGGCAAAATGCTGCGCATCGACATCAGCGACGACGACTTTCCTTCCGATCCCAATGAGAACTATGCCGTGCCCTCCGACAATCCGTTTGTGGGTGACGGAGAGCCAGACACGTTGGACGACATTTGGGCGTATGGGCTACGGAATCCATGGCGGGCGAGCTTCGATCGACTCACGGGCGACCTGTGGATTGGCGACGTCGGGCAAGGGGCTCGCGAAGAGATCGACTTCCAGGCAGCGGACAGCGCCGGCGGCGCGAACTACGGTTGGCGACTCCGCGAGGGAAACATCCAGACGCCGGGTAGCGTGGGTGGTCCCGAGCCACCTGATCATGTCGGTCCCATCTACGAATACACATCGAACGGGATCGGGCTGTATGGTGGCAACTCGGTGGTTGGTGGCTACGTGTATCGCGGTCCTGATCCAGAAGTCAATGGACGCTACTTCTTCGGCGATAGCTTCCCACGCCAGATTTGGACGTTCGATCCGGACTCGCCGGCTGCGACGGTGCTGAACATTGAGGAGACGCTCGGACCAACCGTAAACTCGATCGGTATCCCCACTACATTCGGCGAGGACTTCTATGGGAACCTCTACATTGCTGATCGGGACGGCGAGATCTACCGCATCGATACCGATGCGACTCTGCCCGGCGATTACAACGGCGACCGCGTGGTCAGCGCGTTGGACTACGCTGTCTGGAGAGAGTCGTTCGGAAGCTCAAGCTCGTTGGCCGCCGACGGCAACGGCGATGGCATCGTGAACGCGGCCGACTACGTCGTGTGGCGAAACAACCTAGGTGCCGAAATCGGAGTCGATGGCCTGCTGGCGGCGGTACAAGTCCCTGAACCTGCTACGCTGCTGGGTTCGATAGCGACTCTGGTGGTTGGAATCGTTGTGGCACGCCGCCGTGCTAGCACCTGAGGCTTCATCTTAGGCTCAACCTGCCAGCGATGCTCGCCGATGAGGTTCGATAAGCGCATGGTGCGCACTTTCGGCACGAGCAACGAGGAAGTCATGGCGAGGCGGTTGGGTCTACTGACGCTGCTGGTCGCGACCAGCGTAGCCTGTTCGGCACGCGGCGCAACCTATTACGTGAACAACTTGCTCGGCAGCGACCGCGCGACAGGGCTATCGGCCGAGCCGCAAGCGGACGATGGGCCCGTGAGGACGCTTTGCGCAGCATTCGCCCGCGCCGGTCGGGCGGATCGCATTGTGCTGGCGAACACGGGCGAGCCGTACCGCGAGATGATCAGCCTCTCGGGCCCGCATCAGAGCGGTTTCAAGGGCCGGCCGTTTGTCATCGAGGGCAACGGGGCCGTCTTGGATGGAACCGTCACCGCCGAGCCCGGCGCCTGGCAGCACGTGGAGGGCAACGTGTTTGCCCTCCGCCCACGCCGGCTCACTTATCAGCAACTGTTCAGCAACGGCAAGCCACTCACGCGCGCCGTGCTCTATTCCAAATACGAAGTGTCGCAGCTTCAGCCCACCGAGTGGGCGTTGCTGGACGGGCGAATGTTCTTTCGTACCGAAGGGACCAAGATTCCCGAGAACTACGGACTTCGGCACACGCTCCTGCAAACCGGCGTTACGTTGTACGACGTACGGCACGTGCGGATCGAAAACCTGGTGATACAAGGCTTCCAGCAGGACGGCATTAACGCTCACGAACTAGTCCGCGACTGCCAACTGGTCGACGTGGATTGCCGCGCCAACGGTCGAGCGGGATTGAGCGTGGGCGGTGTATCGCGAGTCGAGGCGGTGCAGTGTAACTTTTACGACAACGGTCGAGTGCAAGTCCGCACCGAGGGGTTGGCCGAACTGAAGTTAATCGACTGCGACGTCGACACCAGCGGCGCGCCGGCATTCGAGTCGGGAGGGCGCAGTTTGACCGCCAATGGCAAGGCAGTCTTGGGGCCTTAGAGCGTTCTAGAATTCGCCGGCGCCGTGTTCTTCCGCGTCGAGCTCTTCCTCGGCCTCATGCAGCGCCGCTTCGACGCTCTTGCGCTGAATCAGGAAGTACACGATCGCCAACGCACCAACCGACAGCATAACCAGTCGCTGTCCGAACGCCACGAAAGTGCCAACGTCGCCATCGGCGCCCACGGCGATGTAGAGCGCACTGAGTGTGGCCTCGGTGGTGCCCAAACCACCGGGCGTTAGGGGCAGGACACCTGCGGTTTCGGCGAGTGGCACAATGCAGAAGTGGATGGCAAGCGAAGGATGCTGGACCGGCAATGCTTCTGCCACGTAGTAAAACGACATGACCAAAAGCAGGTGAACCGCCACGCTGAGTGTTAATGCAGGAAAGAGGAATTGTGATTGCCGAGTAATCAGGTGACAGGCGCTGAACAGATTGGAGACGAAGTGCCCTACGATCGGCACCTTCGCCAGCGTGCGGGCGACCGTCTCGCCGATTTGTCCTGGAATCATCAGCAGGCCTAGGCCAACGAACAACCCAGCGGTGACCGAAAGCACAAAGTAACTCAAGGTCTTGATGGCGGGCGTCGAGGAGGGCTCCCATGCTAACCGAGTGATGAGTAGCGCGCCGGAAGTGACCAGCAGCAGCCCCGCGAGCCCCATGATGCGGTCGGCCACCACCGTGGCGATGGCCTCGCTCTTACGGTTCGAGTGCTCGCGGGCCAGGGCGACGACTTTGAACAAGTCGCCACCGACACCGCCCGGGGCGACAAAGTTCAGTGCAAACCCGAGCGAGCCGAGCCGAAACGCGTCCCGCAAAGTGAACGGCAGCCCTACCGCCCTCACTAACAGATACCACCGCAGGAATCCGAACAGCACGGCAGCAGCGACACAGGCCATGGAAACGGCCAGAAGTCGCCAATTTTTCTGTTTGTGTACAATCTCTTCAAAATTTTCGCCGCTCTTCGCCTGATAAAACAAGAACGCAACGATGGCCACCCCCAACAGCAGCTTGGCGACGGACTTCAGGTGTCGAATTGTCGCGGCCTTGGACATTCGAGTTGAATCCGCTAAAAATAGGGTGTTGAGGGCCTGTCGGTCGCCCGTAGCGGGCGTTGACAATCGAGGGTAATCACGTAAACATACTTTATCTGGGTCGGCATCCGAATGGGCGTCGGCGCCCCCCAAAGCTTTGGGGACCGGATTATCCGGGGGATTAGCTCAGTTGGGAGAGCGTTTGGCTGGCAGCCAAAAGGTCAGCGGTTCGAGCCCGCTATCCTCCACTTACCACCCCGCCGCATGCCGTTGGCTGCGGCGGGTGTTTTTTTTTCTGGCACCGTAGGGTCCTTGCCTGGTAGTTTGACTGGCCGTGAGCGAACCTGTTCCCCCGCCGCCGGCCGCCGATCAGACCCAAGACGCCGCGACCGATTCGACTATCACGCATCAGGTCGATCTCCGGTTGTTGGTTCGGCTGTCGACGGTCATGTTCCTGCAGTTCGTTCCGCCAGGACTTTGGACCGTCACTCTCAGCAGCTACATCGGTGCAAACACGGGCTCGGCCGGCTCGGGCATGTTCGATTCGGCGTTCGTAGGCATCGCCGGCATTGCCGGGGCGATTGGCGCATTGGTGTCGCCGCTGTTGTTCGGCGCGCTGGCCGATAGCTGGTTTCGCACCGAGCGAATGATCGCCGTGATGAATCTGGCCTGCGCGGGGCTGCTGTTGCTGATGGTTTCGGCGGAGAGTCAATGGTGGTTTCTGTTGGTAATGATCGCCTACTACCAGTTCAGCGTGCCTGCGATCACGCTGAACTACAGCATTTCGCTCCGGCATCTGGGCGGGCAGCGGCAGTACTTCCCGGCCATCCGCGTCAGTGGCACCGTCGGCTGGATTGTCGCCCTGTGGGTCGTCGGCAGCGTGGTGCCTTGGTGGTGGCAGCAGAGTTCCGAGAGTTTGGAAACCTCTCTCTGGCCCATGAGGTTCGCCGTGATTGCCCACCTGGTCGTCGCGGTGTATTCGTTGACACTTCCCAAAACGCCACCCTTGGGATCGGCGTCGAGTTGGCGGCGACTTTTGGACGGAAGTTTCCAACTGCTAAGCAGCCAACCGCGGTTGGTTCGCTTTCTGTTGGTGTCGTTCTTCGCAACCGTGCCAGCGCAGTTCTACAATCTGTTTGCCAACCTCTACCTGAACCAACTCGGTATTCCTCACGCGGCCACCAAATTATCCGGCGGGCAGATTGTCGAGATCTTCTGCATGCTGGCCCTGCCGATGTTGTTGTATCGCTGGGGACCGAAACGCGTGTTCGTAATCGGCGTCATGGCCTGGACGGTGCGGTACGTCAGCCTGGCGTATGGCGACGCTTCGGGCTTGCCGCTGCTGTTGGTGTGGGTTGGCATCCTGCTGCATGGCGTGTGTTACGTGTTTGTCTACATCACCGGCTTTATTTACGTCGACCACGCCGCGACGCCTCAGACCCAAAGCGCTGCCCAAGGACTGTTGGCGATGGTCACGACCGGCCTCGGGCACTTGGTGGGTTCGCTGCTGACTGGTTGGATGCAAGCCCGCTACCTGACTCCGCCGGGCAGCGCCGTTCCGCCGTACGATTGGCACTCGTTCTTTCTCGTCGGAGCCTTCGGCGGTCTGCTGTCTCTCGGACTGTTCTGGCTGCTGATGGGCTTTGCGCGAGAGGTGATGCCCGGTGAGATCGAACCCGATGAAGCGGTGTGAAACGCACGGCGGCGTTCAGGTTACCGCGGGGCCGAGTTCGTCGATACGCAATCGTTGCAGATGGGGCTTGTCGAGAATCTCGAACGGCGTAGCCAGTTCCTGCCAGGCTTCGCCTCGTTGCTCGATTTGTGCGTCTCGCAGAGGACCCATCCGACGCACGGCCAGGCGAAGGTAATCGACCTTCAGCGGATCGAGGCCGATGATGCGCGCCGCCGTGGCGTCGACCGATGCCAGGCTGCTGCCCACGAGCACCAATCCCATCTGCTTCGACGTGCCGAGGATCGGGCCATCGCCTTCCATGCACTCGATGCCATCGACGATCGAGATGGTATTGGGCAGCGTCGCATTAATGTCGACCACGGTCTGGGGGATGCCGGCGTGGTGCAGTACGTTCTTCGGCCAGCCATACTTGATGCCGGGCAGCACGCCGTAGAAGTTTTTCATGCTGCACGTGATGCCCACCCAGTGATGCGTCTTGAGTTTGGGCATCGACACCACCAGGTCGGCTTCGACCACGCTCTTGGGAAACCAGAATCCGCGCAGAGGACTTCGCCGGCCGCGGTTCGCACGCCAGGCGACGTCCTGGTAGTTCAGGTCGGCAAACTCGAGTCCGCCATCGGCCAGTGCTTCGCCCACGCCCGACTCGATGAGCGCCATCTCCGTGTCGCGGACGTGTCCAGGGGCTTCGCCCACGGTGACCGAAGCACCCCAACTGCGAAACACTTCGGCCGCCGCCACGATCATCGCCGGGTTGGTGGTCATCTGCGGGCGATCGCGACGGGGCTCTACCAAGTTAGGTTTCAACAGCACGCGTCGGCCTGCGAGCCACTTTGGGTCGATGCCGGTGGCCGTCAGCCCGTCGCGAATGGTGGCCACCAGCGAGCCGTCGTACTTCTGGTTGCGGGCGACAAACACATTGGCCTGCGGGTGCATCCAACGGTACAGCGCCGGCGCGCCGACGCACGCAGCCGCCCCCGCCAGCCCGGCGCCGAGCAGGGTCCGGCGGTCGACGTTGTTCTCAGGGGACGCGTTGTGGTCAGGTTGAGCCATACGTATAACCTCGCTTAGGAAGTGACGGAGAGCACTTCGCTCTGGCGGGGGGAGTTCGATTCCAGGGACGCCAGCGTCAGCAAGGCCAGCTTGTAGGGACTTTGCCAAGTGGACGGGCGCTCTAATGCTTCGGCGATTAACTCGTCGGCGTACTTGGGAGTGCGCTTCCAGGCGCTGAGCGCCAGTAGCGCGAATGCGAGCGAGCTGCAACCAGTCGGTTTTTCAAGCATTTGCTCGATAGTGTCCAGCGACTTGTCGACTCGCGGATCGTCGATGTCCTCCGTGGCCAACGACCACAGTACAACGCCGCTGGGTTGCAGGTGAGGCAACAACATTTGCCCCAGTACTTCCGTGTTTCCGTAGTTGCAGCCACCTTCGGGAAGCAACCGATCGACCAGCAATCTCACCGCTTCGCGCGTACGAGGGTGATCTTTGTGTCCGGCCGCGCGTAGCGCCATGACCGCGAAGGCCGTGGGTTCGAGCCACGAGTGCGTCTCGGGGTTCCAACTCCAACCCACGAGGGTGGTGTCGTGCCCCATGTTCGGGTTGCGCGGCATCGTGCGGCCTTCGCTCGACAGCAACCACTCGGCAGCGCGCTGAATCTGGTGCTCGTAACGCGCCGC
The DNA here is from genome assembly GCF_965227375.1 of Aeoliella sp. NCBI lineage: Bacteria > Pseudomonadati > Planctomycetota > Planctomycetia > Pirellulales > Lacipirellulaceae > Aeoliella > Aeoliella sp. The sequence goes on along the minus strand of NZ_CBDDFX010000002.1, from coordinate 2,894,147 downwards.
ATCGACTTCGTGCCACGCCAGGATAGCGAGGCTGGTGGTCCAAAACGGGCCGTCTTGCGTCGAGCTGGCGGGTACCGACCCATCGCGAAGCTGTCGCTCGACGAGCCACTGCGCGGCACGATCCGCAGCATCGTCATAACCGGAACGATCGATTGCGAGCGCAGCCCAGGCCACCGGTTCGGCTACCGGAGGTCCGCCGGTCGTGTAACCGCCGGGAGTCAGGCTTTGGAGTTGGTCGAGTAGGGAGTGCATTTGTTTCTAGGTGGCTTGTTTCTTCCGTGCGCCCTTTTAAAGGTAGGTTACCTATGTTGTCCGCTGCCGATTTCGAATGAGTTGGTGTGGTGCAAGTGCTCGGTGCCCTGGCGCGTATGCCTAGTTTTCCGTTGAGAACGAGCATTTGGGAAAAACTCAACTCATGCAGTTTGACTTCGGCCGTAGCTGACATAGGTTTCAAGTGTTCGACGAGCATGCAACACACAACGCACTGCTAAGTCGAACGCGGAACTTATCGTGAAGGACTCATCAGCGACTTTTTCGCACACCTCGATTCGCTTCGGCGAGTCGTTAATTACCGACCTAGAGCCTGTTGCGTCATCATTCTCGACAAAGGCAAACCAGTCGTGAGGCTGGGACGCAAAGCCCAGGACCAACTTCCTAACCGATTGTTGGTAGCCAGGCTACCGAAGGACGATGGCGGGCCGCCGAGAGGCGACCGCTTGCATGAAGCGCTTGACGACAGATGGTACGCAAACGCTAGTTACCTTTTTGGCCCGTTCGTAGTACAACCAGGCTCACTTCACCGCGTAGCGGTGGGGGTACTGCAGCGAGGCCGTCAACCGGGAGCTCAACCGCTCCTGACAACCTTAGGGTGTTGGCTCGACAGCCGGCACCAACCCGGAGGATGCTATGAAGAAGTTCGCCCAGAAAGTACAACAGTTCCTCAAGTCGGAAGATGGCCCCACTGCTGTTGAGTACGCAGTGATGCTGGCTCTGATCGTGATCGTCTGCTTGACAGCGATTCGCTCGATCGGTACCAACGCCAACAGCACCTTCCAGTCGGTTGCTACCGAGCTGAGTGGTGGTAGCTAATAGTTACACCCTCCCGGGCTTACACCCTAAGGTGACCCATGTATAGCGCATCCCCCTCATCGGTTCGCCGGTGAGGGGGATTTTTCGTGTTGCGACGGTCATTCGCACCGTTGGACCGACTCCGTACAAATCTGCACGACTCGCCAGCGACCGCTTGATTCGTGAGCTATGTTTTCGCGTGTGGCCCGTAGATTGAGCCACGCTAAGTGCTTTGTCGGCTTCGCGCACGGCAAATTGGCACGGCACTAGAAGCAATGACCACGAATTTCGCGAGATACTCCCATGTTCGATTTGGCAGTTTGGCAAGACGCTCTGACAACCAACTGGCACGTGTGGCTGGTGACGGTCACCATCGTAGTGATGGCCGTTATCGACGGCATTCAACTGCGAGTGCCCAACGCGTTGACCTACCCCATGATTGTGCTGGGTTGGGTCTACAGCTATACGCTCAGCGCCTATCCCGGGTGGGAAGGGCTTAGCTACAGCTTGATGGGCACCGTTGTCGGTCTGGCGACACTGCTTCCCGCCTACGCTATCGGAGGCATGGGAGCAGGCGACGTGAAGATGATGGCTGGCATCGGAGCTTGGATGTGGGTGGAAGTCACCCTGTACTCCTTTGCCGTGGCCGCTGTGGTGGGTGGCATCATGGCAGTTGCCATGGTGTTGCTGAGCGGCGCGTGGAACAAACATTACGCCCAGTTCTGGAGCATCTGGAACGAGATCATGGTCGTCCGCGATCCGGAGAAGCTGGCAGAGATTGCAGCTGAGCGAAAGCCTAGTATGAAGCTGTTGCCCTACGGAATTCCGATCGCTATTGGCACGATCATGTACTTTGGATGGGCTGGGCTCTTGGTTTAACCACAGCTAGCACCCGACATTAGACATTTTGCTGGACCGGATCTGCGGATCCTGCCGAAGAAAGCGACAAGGTTCCCATTCCGCACCCGTGCGCGGATGGTGGTCATGCCGCCACAACTGAACCTGGCCCTGCGACTTACGCGTCGCCGCGCCGCAAATCCTGTGAGAGGTTCTGATGCGACCAAAGTCACTACTACTACTTGCGCTGGCACTCGGCTGTGGCCTCGTTGCGTCGATTGGTATCAGCCAGGTGATGGACAAGAGCGGCGAGAAGGTGGTCTCCTACGAGACCGAATCGATCTACGTCGCGATGGTTAACATCAACCTCAACGATCCCATCGATGCCTCGATGGTTTCGCTGCAAGACTGGCCCAAAGACAAGGTTCCGCAGGGAGCCATCCGCTCGCTGGATGAGTTGGAGAACCGTCGTCCTCGCACGACCATCATCCAGGGCGAGCCGATTCTCGAAGGCAAGCTGCTGGCAGAAGGCGAAGTGTACGACCCGATTGGAAACATCCCGCCGGGTATGCGTCTGAAGACCATTTCGGTCGACGCCGAGAAGAGTGCCGCTGGCTTGCTGAGCCCTGGCGACCGCGTCGACATCCAGTTGTTTGTCGCCCGCAACCCCGCGCAAGGATTCAACACGCCTCGCACACGGGTGATCTTGCAGAACATTCGAATCTTCGCGGTCGACCAGACCGTCCAACGTGCCGCCGACGGTGGCGAAGGGCGTAGCATTGCCAAGACCGTCTCGCTGGTCCTCACGCCCGAGCAGGCCAACAAGGTCGCTCTGGCGGAGCAAGTTGGTGAACTGAACCTGATTCCGCGTAGTCCCGGCGACGAAGCGGTGACCGACGCGGTCGAACTGGACATCGCTGGGTTGTTCGGCGACGTCAACTCGCACAACTCGCGCGAGCGTGAGCAAGGCCCGCGACCCGATAAGAGCTCGCAAGGTGGTGGATTCCTGAGTGGACTGATGGCGCAGGTGAAGAAAGCCGCCGATGAACGGCCGCCGTTCAGGATGACGATCCTCGAAGCCGACCAGGTTCGCGAGGTGGACTTCGATCCTTACACGGGCAAGCCAATTCGGGACTCGAAGGACCAAGGTGCTTCGATGGGCGGCATGCACGTGCCAGCCCATCCGGCAAGCACTTCGATGAAGAAGCCCTCACAGGGTGAGATTCCTGGTGCGGAAGAGTTTCAGAAAGAGTTCGGGGGCAAGTTCCCCATCGATCTCGATTTTAATCAGCAGTAAAGATACCGGCGATCACTTCGATCGCCCATGCCAGTGGCGACTGCCAGGGACTTGGTCAGTCGCAACAGGTGTGTAAACGGGGGTGAGTCGATCGGTTGCGGCCGAGAGACTCGTGTCGCCTGCGGGCGGCGAGACAATAAGGAAGTACAGGGATGTACGATCATATTCAGCCGGTTTTCGGTCGTTTCGCTCGTTCGTGGATTGCAGGCGCTATGGCCTGTGCGTGGGCCGTTGCGGCCGCGCCAATGGCGTTAGCCGAGGAGTACTCAGCGGCGTCCGTTGATTTCACCACGCCTAACATCATCCGGCATATCAGCCGCGAGAGCGAGCGTTTGGAGATGACCGCCAACGCCAGCCGCATTCTGACGATGGACGTCAACATCCCTCGCGTGCAGGTGAACAATCCCGAGTTGGTGTCGGTGACGCCACTGTCGGCCACGCAGATTCAGGTGTCTGCCAAGAAGCCAGGCGTAACGCAAATCAACTTGTGGGATCAGGACAACAACCTGCACTCCCTTGATGTGATCATCTACGGCGACGTCAAAGAACTGGAGCACGCTTTGCGAGCCCAGTTCCCGAACGCGTCCGTGGCCGTTCGTAAGTACAGCCAGAGCCTGATGCTCACCGGCTTCGTCGATAGCCCCGACCACGTGGGACCGATCATGCGTCTCGCCGAGGACTACGCGCCCAAGGTGATCAACGCCTTGGACGTCGGTGGCGTGCAGCAGGTTCTGCTCAAAGTGAAGGTGTTCGAAGTATCGCGCACCAAACTTCGCCGGTTGGGTGTCGACTGGGCGGCGTTCGGAGCGGGCGGCGACTTTGCGATCAATAGCGTAAGCGGTTTGATCTCCAACAGCTTCACAGCGCCGGTTACTGAAATTACCCAGACGGGATCGACCTACGCGTTTGGTGTCACCGGAGCCAATAGCAGCTTCTTTGCCTTCCTCGACGCCCTGCAAGAGAACCAGATTGCCAAGATCCTGGCCGAGCCGAACATCGTGTCGGTAAGCGGTCGTCCGGCTCAGTTCCTCGAGGGTGGTGAGATTCCGATCCTGGTTCCGCAGAGCTTGGGTACCAGCAGCATCGAGTTCAAGCCGTTCGGTACGCAAGTCGACTTCCTGCCGATCGTTCTGGGCAACGGTAACATCCGCCTTGAGGTTCGTCCTCGTGTGAGCGCCATCGACGACAGCATTGGCATCGTCCTGCAAAACCAATCGATTCCCGGCTTCCGTGTCCGCCAGGCGGATACGGCCGTCGAAATGCGTGCCGGTCAAACGTTCGCTCTGGCGGGGTTGATCCAGCGCCAGACCGAGGCGGTCAATCGCGGATTGCCGATCGTATCCGACATTCCTGTGCTGGGAATTCCGTTCCGCAAGGTGGAAGAAGAAGTCAACGAAATCGAGCTTTTGATTCTCGTGACGCCTGAGTTCATCGACGCCATGGACCCGCACGAGGTGCCACCATGTGGCCCCGGCATGGGCAGCATGTCGCCGAACAACTGCCAGTTGTACTCTGGTGGCCACTTGGAAGTGCCCAACGCCTATGGCCCGTGCGGACAAGGTTGTCAGGGCGGGTGCAACACCGGCGACGGTTGCATGAACGGCGCCGTGGGCGTGCCGGGCAACTACACCACTCCCGTCATGCCGGGCGAGCAGATCATGACACCCGAGCCGATGCCTTACAACGAGAGCTACGAGTCGGCTCCCGCCGAGGCCCCGACGCACGGTGAACTGCAGATGCCGAACACCGGCGCCAATGTGCCTGCGGCGGGAGAGCGAGTCCGACGGGCCACTCGCCCCGGCGACCTGCCGGGCGGGTACAGCACGCCACGTACGGCGAACTACCGCCGCGCGGCAACCCCATCGGTGCCACCCGCCGTGCCCTCGCCGACGGATCATGCCGAAAATGGCGGCCTGATTGGTCCTGTGGGTTATGACGTCGAGTAGTCAGACCAGGACTAGCCCCAGGAGGGAGCTGCGGATCGGAATGGTCGACATTTTGTCCAGGAAACGAGCATCACGACCCATGTGAGCTACGCTTCTGACGACGGTAGAAAGTCACCGAAACCTCACTCCGCCACAGATTTGCACCAGGCCGACGGACCAACCACTAGTAGTTAACTTTCCATGAGTAACGTCCTACGTATCGCGATCGTCGACCCGGACGACACCACCCGCGGTGCACTCAAATCGACGCTGCTCGGTTTGGACACCGTTTGGTTGGAGGCGGAGTGTTCGCGGTACGCATTCTTCTCGGATGTCGCATCGCAGACCAACCCTGACGTGGGGCTGGTGAACCTCGATAGCGACCCCGAGGCCGGCGTCGAACTCGTCGAGTCGTTGACGCATTCGCACCCCGACATGGCGGTGCTCGTCTCCAGCAGTTCGACCGATGGCAGCCTCATCCTGCGAACCATGCGGGCGGGCGCCAAGGAGTTCCTCACCCAGCCGGTGAAGCCCGAAGAGTTGGCCGCTGCGTTGCATCGCATCGCTCGGAGTAAGTTCGGCGCCACCACTGGCGGCGGGCGCGGGGGGTGCAAGGTCATCGCAGTGGCCGGCGCTACCGGAGGAGTTGGCTCCACCAGTCTGGCGGTGAATCTCGGCTGTGCCCTGGCGGGCAACCCAGAGAACAGCGTGGTGTTGGTCGACCTCGACCTGGCCGTTGGCGACGCCGATGTATTCCTGGATACGATTCCCGAATATACGTTGAGCGACGTGGCCCAGAACGTGTCGCGGCTGGACTTCACGCTGCTCAAGCGATCGCTCACCAAGCACAGCTCGGGGCTGTATCTACTGCCCCGGCCAGTGGCGCTGGAAGATGGTCGTCATATTTCCATCGACGACATGCAGCGAATGTTTGGGCTGCTGAAAGCCACCTTCTCCCACCTAATCATCGATACGTCCAAGTCGTTTACCAAGCTCGACATGTTCGCCATGGATATGGCGACCGACATCCTGATGGTCACCCAGCTCGACTTGCCGTGCTTGCGGAACGTCGTCCGGCTGATGATGGCCTTCGGAGAAACCGAGGGCTTGAAAGAGAAGCTGCGGGTGGTGGTGAACCGCGTGGGCCATGGGGCAGCACAAATCAGCATTCGCAAGGCCCAAGACACGCTGGGGCATGAGATCTTCTGGCAGTTGCCCAACGATTATCGGGTGATGGTCGAAGTGCGCAACAATGGCGTGCCGCTGATCGAGCAGGCACCCAAGGCGATGATCACTCAATCGATTGGCCAACTGGCCGCCGCTCTGCATGGCCACGACTCCGTGCCCGTGGAGCAGGATGCCACCTCGAAGAAGACGAGCTGGCTGGGGCTTTGGCCATCTGGCAAGTCCGGTAAATCGGGTGGCGACGTCGCTACCGCCGAATAACCAGCTCGGTGCAAATCAAAAAATAAACGGGGGCAAGCCAGTTGGCTTGCCCCCGTTTGTTTGTACTTTGTTGGCGACGTTGCTTAGCTTTGCATCCGGCGGCGAATGAGAGCCAAGCCAGCCAAGCAGCTGCCAGCCAGCAGCATTGTGGAAGGTTCGGGCACACGCACCGACGAGATCACACCTGTGCCGTTGCCGACGTAGCTGATCAAGTGGGTGCCATCGTCCGTCGAGGTGCCTTGCTGGAGGTTGAACGTCAGAGTGACGGGCTCGGCAACTTTCACGTCGAACGGCAGGTCTTGCTGGGCAATCTCGCCCACGGTGCCAGCGAACAGCACACGGATGTCGAAACTGCTAATCGACAAGCGAGTGTAAACCACTTCCACGGAATCGAGGTCGAGTTCCAAAGCGGTGGAGCCATCCACAAACAGTTCGAACGATCCACCAGCGGGGGCGGTTACGGAAGTCGAACCGTTAGCTGGCGGAAGGGTGATCGAGGGGATGCCAGAGACATCGAGGTCGAATGCCAGCGGCGTCGGAGGATTGACCAGCACGCCCAGCGTGCCACCGTCTTCGGTAGTGGTCAGACTGCTTAGTGAGTCCGTGGCGCCACCAGAGTTGGTGAGAGTACCAGTACCCGCACCGCTGCCATCAGGGTCCGAGTAGGTAAGGCTCGTGCCGGCCATGCTGATTTCAATCATGCCAGCGCGAACAATTGTAGGGAGAGCGAAAATGGCGGTAACCGCAAGGAGTGCGGTCAGGTGTTGTCGGGTCATTAGACTCGCTGCCTTTCGACAATTGTTCAATGGTGTAGCGTTGAAAATGTTAGGCCAAACGGCCAGTCGTCCGGGGAGCCGCTCATCGCAGACCCGCCTGATGTATCCCTAATGTAGTAATGGTTTGGGAGGGTCGCAACAGTTTTTATATGAAGATTCGGTTGTCCTCAGCGCCCTAGCCAAAAGCCCCTTGAATTCTAGGGTTTCCAGTGTATGCGGATTTCCGCATCTCCCTCTGTGAGGCGTCCATTCTGTGGAAGTCCTTGCAATCGTCATAGCCCAAACAGGTTTACCCCACCTTATCAACCTGCCGTTATCCCCATTCTCGGCACATCCACCTGCACGGTGCTCCTTTTGAGCTACGCTTTGACAGAAAGCCGCGCGCCCGGGTGCGAGAACCCGGTGGCCGATCGTTGTACGTCCGCATCCCCTTATAGACCGAATACCCATGAGCGCTTCCGCCGGTGGCTCGTCCATGCTGTCCCAGCAGGACCGCGAGGCCGAGTTCGAAAACATCAAGCGTCGCATTCACACCAAGCTTGTCGACAAGCTCGACCTGTCTCGGGTTGGCGAACTCGAAGGCGACGTGCTGCGTCGTGAAATCCGCCTGGTGGTCGAGCATCTTTGCGACACGGAAGACACCTTCCTGAATCGCAACGAACGCGATCGGTTGGTCGAAGAGGTTCTCGATGAGACCTTTGGCCTGGGACCGATGGAACTGCTGCTCAAGGATCCGACGATCAGCGAAATCATGGTCAACGGTCCGAAGAACGTGTACGTCGAAAAGAGCGGCAAGCTCGTCAAGACGTCCACCGTGTTTCGCGATAACAAGCACCTGATGCAGATCATCGACCGCATTGTCTCCCGCGTGGGACGACGTGTGGACGAAGTCTGCCCGATGGTCGACGCCCGACTTCCGGATGGTTCGCGTGTGAACGCGATCATCCCGCCCCTGGCGCTGGACGGTGCGAGTGTCACCATTCGTCGGTTCGGCTCCAACCCGCTGAAGCTCGAAGACCTGCTGAACTACAAAAGCCTGACGCCCGAGATGGTGATGCTGCTCGAAGGCGCCATGAAGGCCAAGCTCAACATCATCATCTCCGGTGGTACTGGTTCGGGTAAGACGACGCTGCTCAATACGCTGTCGAGCTTCATTTCCAACGACGACCGCATCGTCACCATCGAAGACGCGGCGGAACTTCAACTGCAGCAGGACCACGTGGTCCGCTTGGAAACCCGTCCGCCGAATATCGAAGGCAAGGGACGCATCAGTGCGACCGACCTGGTGAAGAACTCGCTGCGTATGCGACCCGACCGCATCATCATCGGCGAATGTCGTGGCGGCGAGACGCTCGATATGCTGCAGGCGATGAACACCGGTCACGAAGGTTCGTTGACCACCTGCCACGCGAATACGCCCCGCGACGCGATCGCTCGTTTGGAAACGATGATCATGATGGCGGGCTTCGAAATGCCCATCAAAGCGATGCGCCAGCAGATCGCCAGTGCGGTCGACCTGATCGTGCAGGCCAACCGCCTGCAGGGCGGGCCGCGTAAGGTGACGCATATCACCGAAATCCTCGGTATGGAACAAGACACCATCGTCATGCAGGACATCTTCAAGTTCGTGCCCGAAGGCGTCGACGAGAACGGCCGCTGCGTCGGCAAGTTCATTTCGACGGGCATCCGGCCGAGCTTCATGGACCGCATGGAATCGGCCGGCGTCCGTTTGCCTGCCAGCACGTTCCGCGAGCGTGTCATGCTGCAAGACTGAGCCGACCTGAACCTTACCAGCTACACCCCAACCCAGTAATACACCATGTCTGTCTGGATTATTTACATTTGCGTCTTCGGCGGCGTGGCGGCGCTGGTGGCGGGGATCGCGGCCGTTTACCGCGGCGACCGTGAGGACGAAGTTGCCCAGCGACTCAGCGCGTTGACTGTCGGTTCGAAGGACGACGACAGCAAGAAGGCCTCGATTACCAGCGAGATCCTCAATGCCTCGCGCGAAGGTACGCAAAACGCCTTCGAGCAGATGGTGAGCAACTATCTGAACCTCAACCTGCTGTTCGAGCAGGCGGACGTGAATATGACGGTTGGCAAATTCCTTGCCATCGTTGGCGGTGCAGGTGCATTGGGCGTTGCTTTGCCTACGGCAGCCGGCATGCCGGTGAAGTTTGCACCCATCATCGCGGTGGTGTTGTGCTTCATGCCGTTCATGTGGCTGATCATGAAACGCAAGCGTCGCCTGGCCAAGTTCGCCGCTCAACTGCCGGAGGCCCTCGAACTGATCTCCCGCGCGTTGCGAGCTGGCCACAGTCTCGCCGCCGGATTCAACCTGGTGGGCCAGGAGATGTCGGCTCCCATTTCCACCGAGTTCAACCGCACCTTCGAAGAGCAAAACCTCGGTATGCCGTTGGAGGAAGCGCTCAACAACCTCACCGAGCGCATCCCGAACCTCGACCTGAAGTTCTTCGCCACGGCCGTGGTGTTGCAACGTCAGACCGGTGGTGACCTGGCGGAGATTCTGGACAAAATCGGCAGCCTGATCCGCGAACGCTTCAAGATCTGGGGCCAGGTGCAAGCCCTCACCGGCGAAGGCCGTTTGAGCGGTATCGTGCTGTTGGCCCTGCCGCCAGCGCTGTTTGTCGCCGTGTACCGCATGAACCCTGACTACCTGATGCTGCTGTTCACCGACGACCTGGGCAAGAAGATGCTCGTGGGCGGTCTGGTGATGCAGTTGTTGGGCGCCATTGTCATTCGCAAAATTGTCAACATCCGTGTGTAAGGAGTGAGGATCGAGAGACCCGCGTCTGTCGGGTTGCCCCCGTCCCAACTCCACTAGCCCCCTGTCGCAATCATGATCGCCATCATCAGTAGCACCCTTCTGACTCAGCTTGCCATCTTTGGATGCGTGGCCGCCGGTGTGTGGGCTGCTATGGAATTCCTCGGTGCCGGAGGACGTTCTCGAGCCGAGGAACGCTTGGACGAGTTCAAGGATCACCGTGGCAACGCGCGCCAGGCAGGCAATCAGAAGACCGACTCGATGACCAAGCTCATCGAGAAGGCGACTCCCAAACTGTCCGCGCCGCTGCGACCGAAGACCGAGGAAGAGGCCGGCAAGCTCAAACAGAAGCTGCAACACGCTGGCTACCGCAGTGAGAACGCGGTGACGATCTTCCTGGGCATGAAGTTCCTGTGCTTGCTGTTCGGGTTCTTTGTCAGCGGCGGCACCATGCTGTACCTCAAGGGTGTCACTGCTCAAACGTTGATGTACACCGTGGGTGTTTCCGGCGTGCTGTTCTACCTGCCGGATGCGATTATCTGGATCCGCAAGAAGAGCCGACAGGACTGCATCTTCTTCGGCCTTCCCGACGCCCTGGACTTGATGGTCGTGTGCGTCGAGGCCGGCTTGGGTCTCGATCAGGCGATGCGCAAGGTGGCCGAAGAGATGGCCAAGAGCTACGCGGTGCTGAGCGAAGAGTTCCGGCTGTCGAACCTGCAGTTGCAGATGGGTGCCGCGCGAAACGACGTGCTGCACGAACTCGGGCAGCGGACCGGCGTCGACGACCTGAAGGCCCTGGCGGCCATTTTGATTCAGGCCGACAAGTTCGGATCGAGCGTCGCCCAGGCGCTGCGTGTGCAAAGCGATTCGATGCGGACGCGCCGGCGTCAGATGGCCGAAGAGAAAGCGGCCAAGACCGCGGTGAAGCTCATCTTCCCGCTGGTGATCTTCATTTTCCCGGCGATCTTCGTGGTCCTGGTTGGCCCCGCGGCCATCACCATGATCAACGAGATGTTCCCAGCCATGCAGGCGGGCAATCAGTAGTCGCCAGACTCGCTGCAGTAATGGAAGTGTTAGTTTTCGCATAGCCCTCGGATGCTGCGCGCGTATAGAATAAGTGTCTGACGTGCCTTCTCGCATCCAACTGCACCCGCGACCATGGCCAAACCATTGCTCGAAGTTGCCAAGCAAGCCGACGAGTTCTTCATGGGAACCTCGCCTATCCATCAGGCTATGTCCCGTCTGAGCAAGACGTTGGGCGAGATGAACATCCCGTTTGCCATCGCCGGCGCCATGGCAGCCAACGCCCATGGGTATCATCGGACGACCGCCGATGTGGATATCCTGATCGATCGTGAGAATTTGGCGAGGTTCAAGTCGCAGCACATTGGTCTGGGGTGGGTCGACAAGTTCGAGGGTTCGAAGAACTTCCGCGACGCCGAGACGGGGGTGAATATTGATGCGTTGATGGTTGGTGAGTTTCCCGGCGACGGCAAACCCAAGCCGGTTGCCTTTCCTGCTCCCGAAGATGTCGCCGAAGTCAGTGAAGATGGTATTCCCTATGTAGCGCTCAAGACGCTATTAGAACTCAAGCTGGCTAGTGGCATGACCGCACCGCATCGACCAAGGGACCTCGACGATGCGATCCAACTCATCAAGGTGAACGACCTCTCGCAGGACTACGCCGATCAACTGAATCCCTACGTCGCCGATAAGTTCCGCGAACTCTGGCAAGCGGCTCAAATCGTGGACGACTATTGATGGACCAACCGCCGTGCAAGTCGCGCCGCCGCTGGCTGCGCTTCTCCCTGCGCGGGTTGTTGATCGTTACTTCTGTGCTGGCGATTCTGCTCGCCTGGCGGATGCACCATGTCCGCACCAGTCAGCGCGTTGCTGAACTGCTCACCGAGGCGAATGTCTCCTTCACTCCGGGGCGGAACGAACAACCCTGGCACGGCATCCCGGCGCTCGAGCCGGTGCGGTTCACCTCTCTCTCGATTAAGCGAGGTGTAGGAGCGAACCCGTCGTTTCTCGAGGCCGCCGAGCATCTGGAAACGCTCAACACCATAGAAAAAGTATATCTGTATGGATGGACCGAGGACGGAAGCCCCGAGGACTTCGCGGTCTTGGCGAAGCTTGGGAGCATCACCAGTATCGACATCGATGGGGGCGTCGATGGCGATGCGTTCCGTCCACTCATTGCGCTGACCAAACTGGAGTCCTTTTCGTGCAGCGGTTCGTCGGGCTATTGCTCCGACGATGCGCTGGCGTTGTTGTTGGGCATGCCGTCGGTGAAGAACGTTGGTCTCCCGCAAGCCGAACACGATGTCCCGCCCGAGTTGCGGCGAACCCGCCCGGACATCGACTACTTCATCACCGACTTTCCGCCGTAGCTCTGCGAAAACCGCTGCGTTACCTCTTTTCGTCGGGGTGTGCGACCAACTATATTCATCCCTACCCGCGTGGTCTCTCGCCTGCGTGGATTGAACAACGCATTGACTATCCCAGGCAGAGAGAGTTGGGTTGCGAATGGATTGGCTTGAAGATTTCACCACCGATATCTCCGAACTGGCTTGGGGCCCACCACTCGTCGTGCTGTTGGTTGGCGGTGGATTCTTTCTTACCATCTTCTCGCAAGGCATCCCATTTCTTCGGCTCCGCCACGCGTTGGACGTCTTGCGCGGCAAGTTCGACGACCCAAACGACCCTGGCGAAATCACCCACCTGCAGGCGCTGGCCACCGCACTGGCTTCGACGGTCGGTGTCGGTAACATTGCAGGCGTAGCGATCGCTATCTCGCAGGGAGGTCCTGGCGCGGTGTTTTGGATGTGGGTCGCGGCGCTGGTGGGCATGGCCACCAAGTTCTTCACTTGTACGCTTGCTTGCATGTACCGCAAGGTCGACGAGTCGAGCGTTCCCCAAGGCGGGCCGATGTACTTCATCGAGGTTGGCCTTGGGCCCAAGTTCAAACCGCTGGCGGTGATGTTCTCCATCTGTGGTCTGGTTGGTTGCTTGTCGATGCTGCAGGCGAATCAACTGGCCGTGGTACTGGAGCCGATCTGGTCCGAGGTGGGGCTGGGTGGAACGGAGCTGCAGTTTAACGATGAACAAATCTCACTCACTCCGTGGTTCTCGGCAGTACTCATCTCCGCGGTCGTAGCTGTGGTGGTGTTTGGCGGTTTGAAGCGTCTGGTCAAGTTCAGCGAAAAACTGGTGCCCACCATGTGCGGCATCTATGTCCTGGCGTCGTTGGTTGTTTTGGCGTTACGGGTCGATAGGCTGCCGGGCGTCATGCTATCCATCTTTCAGGAGGCTCTTTCTCCCGCGGCCATGTGGGGAGGAGCGGCCGGTTCGGTGATCATTATCGGTGTCAAACGAGCGGCGTTCTCCAACGAGGCTGGCATCGGCACCGCACCCATGGCTCATGGGGCGACCAGGACCGACGAACCAGTGCGCGAAGGGCTGGTGGCCATGCTCGGCCCGTTCATCGATACTATCATCGTCTGTTCCATGACTGCTTTGGTGATCCTCGCCAGTGATCTGGACCTCGGACAAAACAAGGACCTCGAAGGCGTGGCGCTCACTTCCGCTGCGTTCGAGTCAGTGCTCGGCAGCGCAGGTTCCTGGCTGGTGACCATTGCGGTCATCTTGTTTTCGCTCACTACGATGTTCGGCTACTCCTACTATGGCCGGAAGTGCATGACGTACTTGCTGGGCCGCCAACGAGGCGACTTCTACAACTACATCTACATCGCCGCGTTGGCAGTTGGGGCGGTCGTGTCGGTCACCGTGGTGGTGAACATCATCGACACGGCGTTTGCCTTGATGGCCATTCCCACGATGACCGCCACGCTGTTGCTCTCGCCCCGCGTGATGGCTGCCGCGCGGGATTACTTTGCCAGGTGCGACGCTGGAGAGTAACGGCTACCGCGGCTGCAGCCAAATGAAGTCGACGCCCACCAGCGGCTCTTGGCCATCGGCGGGCTTTTCGAACTTCAGCGTCAGCACGTGGTCGCCGGCTTCCAGTTCGATCGGCTTGCCGGTCGAGGCGCGTAGCATCGTTCGCCGCGAGTCGAACAGGTCCATCTTTTCATCGCGGTTGAAACCGAACGACTTGCCGTCGAGCGTCGCGCTCACGGTGCCGGAGCGGTTGTCGAGCGCCAGACCCACTCGAAGTTCGTACTTGCCGGGCTTGGGAACCGGCACGGTCAGTTCCAGCGTGTCGCCCACCGCCGACGGTTTCCAGATCATCAGATTGCCCTCGGACCACAATCGGTCGTGCTCGATTTCCATCGCTTGATCCGTCAACGTCTCCGGCTCATAGTACGTGGCGCCGGTCGACGCGTGGTATGCCCGTGGTTTCCAAGGGCCTGGTAGCTGCGGTACGCGAACGTCGCTCTTGGTGATCACGCGATGGTCGTCGATGATGCCGGGCCGACCGTAGTGGTAGGACTGGCAGGCGTAGCTGAAGCCTTCGTTTTCGTGATTGGTGAGCAGTTCCATGTAGAACGCGATTCGCTCGTGGAACGGTTGGTCGTCGATAAAATGGAAGCGGTAGTTCGCCACGAACCCGCGGTTGCCGGGTCCGTCGTTGCGGGGCTGGCCGCAGTAGGGGTAGTCGAAGATGTCGACCGCACTCCAGGCGTAGTTGTAATAGTCTTCCGAGCCGGTGCCGAACCAACTCGGCATCTGGTCGTCGTCCACAAATACCTTCTCGTCGCCCTCGCCCCACCACGTGCCGCCCATGTGCGTTCCCTGGGCGGTGTTCATCATCAGCGACGCAGTGCCCACGTAGCGACCTTGGCCGTTAGCCAAGAGGAACGGAATGTCGAGCGCCGGCGGGGTGTGAATGTCGTGCGTCACCCGCCAGCGCGCGTAGAAGTGCATGGTGCGATCGTCGTTCCACTCCCGCCCGTCGGTGTGAGCCTTGCCAGTGATCTTCACCGGCTGATCGCCCATGTTGTGGAACTCGATCTTCAGCGACTCCTTGAATGGCATCGGATAGCGGCTGATCATCGAGCCATCCTCGGCCACCGTGAACGGTAGCGACTGGTAAGGGTTCACCCCCGGCGCGGCGGCGAAGAAGTCGCCCACCGGCGATTGCACTTGGGGGAACTGCCAGTTGTCGCAGGTGATGTGCATCACCGTCTGCCGCAGCGCGGCCACCTCGTCGTCGCCTTCGACCAGCAGCATCAGCCGGCGCAAGGCCGCCGAGTCCTTCACTTCCAGAGCGGTGGATCGCTCGTTCGGTTGGAGCGTGATATCGATCTCGTGATTGGACGCTTCGCCAACCAAGCTGTCGGGATCGTTCATTACCGCGGCGACGCTCTTCATTTCGTCGGCGTAGGTCTTCAGGTCCTCGGGCTGGAACGTCTCGACCTCCACGTCCTGGTTCTTGTACTGACGAAGCTGCACGTAGTAGAAGTACACCCGGCGTGGGTTGCCGATCCACTCGATGCGGCAACTCTTCGCAAACGGCATCGGGCAGTAGGCCGCGTCGCGCTGGTAGAACGTTCCTTCAAGCGTGTCGCGATCAACCGTTCCTTCGCCGACGAACGTGTTGTACGGATGATGCAGGAACTCCCGCGCGGGACCGTCGAAAACCGGCTTGTCGGCGCCGTCGAGATAGACGCGAATGCTGCCGTTGATGTCGGCGGTCCAGGTCCGCACGATTGCCCCGGGCCCCTCGACCTCGGCCATCACGTACTCGCCGATGCCCTGGTCGTTCGGCTCTTTGAGCGTCCTGACGAACGGCGGAATCGGCGAGTTGCCAAAACCGTCGGCGTTCGAAATCCACTCAGGCCCACCCGGCAGGTTGCTGCGGCGATCGTAGGAGCTGAACTGCAGCGTCTTGTACGACTCGACGGGCATCTCGCACAGACGATCGAAGTCGATCATCTCCGCGACAATCGTCCCGGTGGTTACCTTCTCACCCGCCGAGCACGCAGCCACCAGCCAGAAACACAAACCAACCGCGAGAAAGGACCTCTTGAGCATCTCTTGTCCACCTGTGAGTTCAAACGGGAGAAAAATCATCGTGTTATAATAGTTTACCAAGGCGTTCATGGCGATTCAGGGGCTGCGAGTCGCGATTGGCAGTCCGCGGGAGTTTTGTCGCAGTTCTGCGACAAAACCCCTGCGACAAAACCCTCCACACGGCGTTTTGGTGTGGTCGTAAGTCGTTTTTGCCAAACAGGTTGCGAGTAAAGTCGCACCTCAGACCCCGCGTAATGTCGCACCCAAAACGCAACGGGTGCGACAAAACCCCGTGGGTGATTCACCACGCCGGCCAGCGCGCACCCCAAGCGCACTTGTCCCCGCAGCATTGTCTCACAACTGGTGTCCAATTCCTACAAGTGCCGAAGAGGGGTAGCCGGATTCGCAAGAATTCGGAGAACCCCAGCCGCGTCCGAATTCCTGCGAATCCGGCTACAGGGAATCAGCGAGCCTGCCCCAGCGGTGCTACGTCGACCGACACGTTGAGCGTGTGGTCGCCACCGCCGACGAACACACCTTGGATCGGGCAGACATCGGCGTAGTCGCGGCCCAGGGCGATGGTCACATGGTCAGTGCCGGGGATCACATTGTTGGTGGGATCGAAGTCGATCCAGCCGGCCGCGCCGCAGTAGACCGACAGCCACGCGTGTGAGGCGTCGGCGCCGATCATTCTCGGCTTGCCGGGTGGGGGGATGGTTCGTAGGTAGCCGCTTACGTACCGCGCCGCGAGACCTAGCGAGCGAAGGCAGGCGATCTCGAGGTGGGCAAAGTCCTGGCACACGCCAGCGCGGTTGGCGAACACTTCGGACACTTGCGATTTGACGTTCGTCGCTCCTGGGTTGTATTCGAAGTCTTCGAAAACCCGCCGCGTCAGGTCGTTGGCCGCTTCGCCAATCGGGCGTTTGGGGGTGAACGAAGCCCGCGCGTACTCCGCCAGTGCTTCGCTCGCCTTGGCGTAGTCGGAGTCGTAAGCGAACAAGCAGTTGTTCACGTCGGACTGAGGTGGCCGGCTGCGGAGCGCTTCGACCATCGACTCCCACGGCGGCGTGGCTTCCAGTCCGTTGGTCGATTCGGCCGGCTTCACTTCCACTTCGCTGGTGGCCGTGACGGTCAAGCCGCGATGCGAGTCGACCAGCGAGAAGTACTCGACCGTGTTGCCGAAGTAGTCGAGGTGCGTGTCGACCAGCACGGGTTCGGGGTGAACGATCAAGCTGTACGAACTGCACGTTTGACGCCGGCTGTTCCGCGGGCGGAGATGCACCTTGTTCTGGCAAACCGGCACCGGTTCGGAGTAGGCGTACTTGGTGGTGTGACTGATTCGGTATTTCATCGCCACCAATCGTTGCTAAGTCCGTTTTGCGTCCGTCGTGGACATCCGTCGTGACGGTCCAGCGTGGACCAGGTAGCGGAGCGATATCTCCCGCGACAGGTGCTTCAAGTCGCGATCGAGCGAGTCGAGCAGTTCGGCGAGTCGCTGCTGTTCGCCTACGCTGTACGCTTCGCAAACGCCCATCACGTCGACCATCCGCACCGCGTGCACCATCGACAGTATCAACCGCTCGTGCGGCAGATAGCCGGCCGGATAGTCTTCGCCCGGCAGTTGCTGGCTCACCCGCTCCAGCGTGCCCAACTGATACGCAATACTGCGCGGATTCGATTCGTCGGTCAGCAGCAGGTCGACCACGGCCGGCAGTTGCAAGCTTGCCCGGTACCGCGAGCGGTAGGTCATCACGCTATCGGCGATCTCGAGCAGCGCCTCGAGCACTTCGCTCGATGGCAGCGGCGAGTCGATCAAGCAGCTTTGCAGCAGGCCGACCGATTGCAGCGCCCGCTCCATCCGCCGTCCCAGTTCGAGGAACCGGAACACGTGCGAGCGGGTCATGCTTTCCACGCACATGCCCTCGATGGCAGCCAGTTGCACCACCAGCCGGTTGAGCATGCTCAACAGGTCGGTCAGGTCGAGCATGCCGTCCTGTGGCATACGGAAGGTTTGATCGATCCGCACCAGCACTCGCCACGAGTCGGTAGAGATACGATCGCGCACCAGCGAGGCGGTGCGGAACATGTTGTCGAGCACCGAACGGATCGACCCGACCTGGGTGCGATCGAACACCAGGCTCGGCAGCGCTTGTTCGAGTTTGGGCATCTGCGGACGAATGTCGTCCAGTGCGAAGTCCGGCTCGATCTGACCCTGCGAGGCCAGCGCGCGCAAGAGTCCCGTGGGAATGGCGCTCGGGCCGGAGGCCATTTCGCTGGTGAGTCGTAGCACGAACGTCCGCAGTTGCCGCGCCGAAGCATCCGCCCGCTCGATTTGTCGTCCGAGCCAGAAGATATTGTCCGCCACGCGGCTTGGCAGGTCGGTCGCGGTGCGACGCAGCTCGACGGCTTCTTCGGTGGTGGAAAGCAGAGTCACGTGTTCGACCGGTTCGGCGCTGAGCACCCACGCGTCTTTGCTGCCTTTGGAAGCTGGAATCGCCAGCGGCGACGGCGATGCGGCGTCGCTCGTACGGGCCAACCCGCCCGGCAGCACGCTGTACGAGTCGCCCGCGGCCACGGCGAACGATCGCAACACCAGGTGCGCGGTGCCGGCAGCCCCTTGTTCCCAGGTGGGCACGGTCGACAGCTTCAAGCGTTCCTGCGCGACGTAGCTCGACGGGTTGGCGCGAATCAGCTCGACCAGTTTGTCGGGCTCCATCGAGTTGAGTTCTTTGTCCTTGTCGTAGCCAGTGCCGCGCGAGCGATAGGCGGTGGAGACCACCAGTTGCTGAGTGTTGCTTAGCACCCGCTCGAGCGATTGGGCTTCGCCACACCACCACGTGGCCACGCCTGGCAGGATCGGGTCCTGGTTCAGGAAGAACTTGCACAGCCGCGGCAGGAAGGCCATGAACGCAGGCGACTCGACCAGCCCGCTGCCCATTGGATTGACAACCGACACTTCCGCATCGCGCGACGAGTTCAACAGTCCCGCCACGCCCAGGGTCGAATCGTCGCTGAACTCGAGCGGGTCGCAGGCCTCGCTGTTCGGCCGCCGCACCAGCACGTGGATTGGCAGCAAGCCGTCCAGCGTCTTCAGCCACACGCGGTTCTCGCGTATCGCCAGGTCGTCGCCTTCCACCAGGTTGTAGCCCAGGTACCGGGCGAGGTAGGCGTCTTCGAAGTAATTCTCGTGCTTGGGACCGCGCGTATAGATGGCGATGCGGGGGTTCTCTTGGCCGTGCGGCGCCAGTTCCTGCACCTTCTCTTTGAATTGAATAAAGAACGGCGCCAGGCGATGGACGTTCAGGTTGCGGAAAATGTCGGGCAGCATCCGCGAGATGACCACGCGGTTCTCCAGCGCGAATCCCATGCCCGATGGGGCTTCGGTGCGGTCGGCCAAGACCCACCAACGACCATCGGGCGAACGGCCCAGGTCGGCTGCGTAAAAAGGCAGGAACGAACCGCCCGGCGGCGTCTGTCCATGCACCGGTAGTCGAAAACCAGGGTGGCCAAACAACAGATCGGCGGGCAGCACGCCATCTTTGATCAGTCGTTGCGGCCCCAGCAGATCGGCCAGCGCCAGTTGCAGCACTTGCGCCCGCTGCGCGAGGCCCGCCGAAACGTGCTTCCACTCCGCCTCGTCGATCAGCATCGGCAACGCGTCGAGATCCCACGGTCGGGCGTTGTCTTCCGGGTCGCCATAGGCGCTGTAGGAGACACCGTTCTCGTAGATCAGATGCTGCGAGTGTTCCCATCGGCGCGAGAACTCGCTGCCACCCATCGTGTTGAGCAGTTGGCAGAACTTGTCCCACGTCGCGCGGCGTCCGCCATCGGCAAGCGACAGTTCATCGTAGCGGCCCGCTTCCGCCTGGTAGCCAGCAAACAAGTCGGCCGCGCCCGTCGGTGTTACAACCGACGGGCTGGTCGGAGGCCCAGCCGTGGACTGCTGTTGGCTTTGCATTGCTGCTCACTGATCAGTGCTTGCCGCGCCGAAGGTCGAGAGTCAGCGGAAACTCGCGGCTGGGCAATTCTTCAGCAATTGTACCAGCCGCCGGCGTGTGGCCAAAGCCAAAGAACCGCGTTGCCCGCCGACTCTCCGCTTCCAGGGCGTTGACCGGGAAGGTCGAAGGGTTTAAACCGCCTGGATGGCCCGTGTGATACTGGCAGCCGCCAATCGAGCGACCCAGCCACTCGTCGTACAGATCGAACACCAGTGGGCCGTCGACGCCGATGGTCGGGTGCAGACAGCTAGGCGGTTGCCACGCGCGGAAGCGCACGCCCGCAACGAACTCACCTTCGACACCCGTCGGGTGCAGCGGCACGCGGCGGCCATTGCAAATCAGCTCGTACCGCGGATCGGTCAAGCCTTGCACTTTGACCTGCAACCGCTCGACGGACGAGTCGACATACCGCGCGGTGTAGCCGCCGCCGGGCTCTTCGCCCAGCACGTACCAAGGCTCCATCGCCCGACGGAGTTCGACTTTCACGCCGCGCTGCGTAAAGGTGCCGATGAACGGATAGCGGAACTCATGATGCGCGGCGAACCAGTTGGCTTCGATCGGGAAGCCAGCCTTTTGGGTTTCCTCGATCACGTCTTCGAAGTCCTGCCAAATGAAGTGCGGCAGCATCCAACGGTCGTGGATCGTGGTGTTCCAGCTGACTAGCTCGTCCTCGTAGGGCTTTTCCCAGAATCGGGCCACCAGCGCGCGAATCAACAGTTGCTGCGTGAGGCTCATCCGCGAGTGCGGCGGCATCTCGAACGCTCGGAACTCCACCAAACCCAGCCGGCCCGACGTCGAGTCGGGCGAGAACAGTTTGTCGATGCAGAACTCGGAGCGGTGCGTGTTGCCGGTTCCGTCAACCAGCAGGTGGCGGAAGATGCGATCCACCAGCCACGGCTGCACAGGCTGCCCCGACTTGAGTTGTTCGAAGGCGATGTTTAGTTCGTAGATCGAGTCGCTGCGCGTCTCGTCCACGCGCGGGGCTTGGCTCGTGGGGCCGATGAACTTGCCGGAGAACATGTACGACAGCGACGGATGGTTGAGCCAGTAGCCGACGAAGCTCTTGAGCAGGTCGGGGCGACGCAGCCAGGGACTGTCGGCCGGCGTCGAGCCGCCCAGCACCACATGGTTGCCGCCACCGGTGCCGGTGTGCGATCCATCGAGGTCGAACTTCTCGGTGCCCAGCCGCGTCTGCCGCGCGTCCTCGTACACGCCGGTGGTGATGTCGACCAACTCGCTCCAGTCGCGCGCCGGGTGGACGTTCACCTCGATCACCCCTGGGTCGGGAGTGACCTTGATGTGCTCGATCCGCGGATCGTGCGGCGGCAGGTAGCCTTCGATCACCACGGGCAACTCGAGCGACTGGGCGGTGTCTTCCACGGCCGCAATCAGTTCGAGGTACACCTCGGCGCGATCAATCGGCGGCATGAACACATGCAGCTTGCCTTCCCGCGGCTCGATGCACATCGCGGTGCGAACCACGTGGGCTGGATCGTCGTACTGGGTGTCGACCGTAAACAGCGGAGCGTCGCTCGGTGGCTGCGACGGGTCGTCGTGCCAACCGTTTTGGCCGTCGCCGTTACCGTTGCTGCCCGAACCACCATTGCCCCCCACGCCGGCGTACTGTCTGACTGGCGTTTCCAGCCGCGCGGTCCGCGCCCGCTCGCGAATCACCGTGGTGCCGCTGCCGAACCAGTCTTCGCGGTTGCGAAGCTGCTTATGCGTCGGCAGTTCGGCCAGCGCGACCATGGGATCTTGTTCGAAATAGTCGATCGGGTAGCCAGGATCGCTTTCGTACAACAGCGACTGCAGCGGCAGTCGGAAGCCCATGGGCGAGTCGCCGGGAATCAGCAGCAACTCGTCACTGCGGACCACCCAGTGGCCGCTTTGCCAACAGGGCGTTGGTTCCCACCAGCGGTACTGCAGCGGCAGCAACATGCCCACCGGGCTGGTGATGCCTTGTTCGAACACCCGGGCCACTCGCTCGCGTTCTTCGATCTCTTCGAGCTTCGAGTCGTGCACGTCGACATTGGCCGGCAACCGGCGTTCGCGCCACGTGTAGTACATGGCGTCTTCGTAGCCATGCACCGCGTGTTCTGGATTTACTTCGAGTCGCTCGGCTAGCGCGCGGGCGAACTTCTCGGCGTCCTCGACCGTGTGGCCGTAGTCGACGTTCACGTCGGCCAGCATCGCGTGGTTCTGCCAGATCGGTTCGCCATCTTTGCGCCAGTAGCAGTGCATGGCCCACCGCGGCAGCGACTCGCCGGGGTACCACTTGCCCTGGCCAAAGTGCAACAGGCCATACGGTGCAAAGCGGTCGCGGAGCTTCAGCAGCAAGTTGTTGGCCAGTTGTTTTTTGTTGGGACCGACGGCCGCGGTTTGCCATTCGTCGCCGTCCATGTCGTCGATCGACACGAACGTCGGCTCGCCGCCCATGGTGAGTCGCACGTCGCCCTCGTGCAGATGGCGGTCGACCTCGTGGCCGAGCGCTTCGATCTTGGCCCACTCTTCTTCGGTGTAGGGCTTGGTGACCCGCGGGTCTTCGTGAATTCGCTCGACCGACATTTCAAAGTCGAACGAGACTTCGCATTCACCCAGCGAGCCCGTGATCGGCGCGGCGGAAACGGGATGAGGCGTGCAAGCCAGCGGGATGTGCCCTTCGCCCGCCAGCAAACCGGACGTGGGATCGAGACCCACCCAGCCCGCGCCGGGCAGGTACACCTCGGTCCAGGCGTGCAGGTCGGTGAAGTCGGCCGTGGGGCCTTCGGGACCTTCGAGTGGCTTTTGATCGGCCACCAGCTGAATCAGATAGCCCGACACGAACCGCGCGGCGAAGCCCAGATGCCGCAGCGTTTGGGTGAGCAACCACGACGTGTCGCGGCACGAACCGCTGCCCAATTCGAGCGTCTGCTCGGGCGTCTGCACGCCTGGCTCCAGTCGCACCAGGTAGTCGATGTCCTGCTGTAGTCGCTGGTTCAGTTCGACCAGGAAGTCGATGGTCTTGCGCGGCGTGCGGTCGATCGAAGCCAACAGCCCATAGAACTTGGGCCCCGCTGGTCCGGTGGCGAAGTAGGGCTTCAGGTCGTCCAGTTCTTCGGCCGCGTACTTGAACGGGTACTCTTCGGCGTCCGGCTCCAGGAAGAAGTCGAACGGGTTGATCGACGACAGGTTGGCGACCAGGTCGACCTCGACCGACAGGTGTTCCACGGAACCATTGAACACGCACCGCGCCAGGTAGTTTCCAAACGGGTCCTGCTGCCAATTGAGGAAGTGGTCGTCCGGCGAGACCTTCAGCGAGTAGCTTTCGATCGGCGTGCGGCTGTGCAGTGCCGGCCGCAGGCGGATGACCTGCGGGCCGAGCGAGATGCGCCGGTCGTAGTGATAAGTGGTTTTGTGATGCAGGGCGACACGGATACTCATATTATTTGGGGCTCAACCGGATGGGGCGATCCGTCGCCAAGTGCTTTCTTGGTGCAGTCTGATTGGATGGGTCGCCGCCTGGCTACTCTTCGAAATGCGTCTACGACGCGGATTGGGTTTGCGATTGTGCCGCCTCGGTATTATCTGTCGGCAATTGAAAGAAGTTGTTGTGGATCGCGATTCCCAATTCGTTCAATTGTGATTGGAACAGGTCGATATATTCGTGCATTCCCTGCCGAATGATATCTTCGATACTGGTGTAATCGAGTTCCATCCGCAGCCGCCCCATCAATTGTTCGCAGCGGCACTTGAACGTGCCTGGGGCCGAGCCGGTGATGTGGCACAGCGAATCCTGCGCTCGCATGATGCAAAAGTGGACCGCCCGGGGGAAATCTTGGTCGAGCACCAAAAATCGGGCGACGTTGTTCGGCGTGATCGGACCATGCACCCGGCGGTACATCGTCAGTGCGCTGGCCGAGCGGAGCAGGGCGGACCAGCGGACCACGTCCAGGCTAGTGCCCACGTGATTGGCGGTTGGCAGCAGCAAAAAATACTGCACGTCGACGATCCGTGAAGTCTTGTCGGCCCGCTCCATCAGCCGGCCCATACGGGCGAAGTGCCACGGCTCGCCGTGCGACATCGTGGCGTAGGTTTCACCCAGGATGGTGTGGCTGGCCTGTTTCACCGCGTCACAAAACTCATTCGGCTCGCTGAGCGGTTGGGCCTGCCGTGCGGCGGAGGTCACCATCAGGTAGAACGTGTTGATCTGCTGCCACATCGGCGCGGTGATCGTCTCGCGCACGCTGCGAGCGTTCTCGCGGGCGCTGGCCACGCATGACAGGATGGAATTCGGATTGCGCTTGTCGTAGGCCAGGAATTGCAGCACCGACTCTTTGGTCGGCTCGCCGTACAGTTCTTCGAACAAGGCTTCGTCGCCGGTGGTGTAGACCAGCGGGGCCCACTGGTGACCGAGCGGCGAGCCCTCGCCGAGCGTCAGGTTGTAGTTGACGTCGATGAAACGAGCGACGTTCTCCGCCCGTTCGATATACCTGGCCATCCAATAGACGGCTTCCGCCACCCGACTAAGCATTGCTCGACCCGTTCTCCGCGTGCGCGTATTGATTGCCGACGGAGTGCGGTCCGTCCGATCGCAGTACCCAAGTGTCTTTGCTGCCGCCGCCCTGCGACGAGTTGACCACCATCGAGCCCTTTCGCAGCGCTACGCGAGTCAGCCCGCCTGGCATCACGTAAATGTCCTTGCCACACAGCACGAACGGGCGGAGGTCGACGTGGCGCGGCTCGAGCTTGTCTTCCACCAGCGTGGGCACGGTGGAAAGCTGCAACATCGGCTGGGCGATGTAGTTCCGCGGGTTCGAGTTGATCAGCCCCACGTACTCGTCGCGCTCGGCCTGCGAAGCTTGCGGGCCCATCAGGATGCCGTACCCGCCCGACTCGTTGGTTGGTTTTACCACCAGCTCGTCGAGGTGATTGATCACGTAGTCGCGCTGCGAATCGTCCGAGCAAATGTAAGTCGGCACGTTCTGCAAGATGGCGTCTTCGCCCAAGTAGTACTTGATGATCTGCGGCACGTAGGCGTACACCGCTTTGTCGTCGGCCACCCCGGTGCCAGGGGCGTTGGCCAGCGTTACGTTGCCGCGGCGATAGGCGTCGATCAACCCGGCCACGCCCAGGCAGGAGTCTTCGCGGAAGCACTGCGGGTCGAGGAAGTCGTCGTCGATCCGGCGGTAGATCACGTCGATGCGCTGCACCCCTTGGGTGGTTCGCATGTAGACGTAGCCGTTGTCGACAATCAGGTCGCTGCCTTGCACCAACTCCACGCCCATCTGCTGGGCCAGGAAGGTGTGCTCGAAGTAGGCCGAGTTGTACACGCCCGGCGTCAGCACCACGGCCGTCGGTTCGGAGGCCCGCGGCGGGGCACATTCCAGCAGCGTCTGCAACAGCTTCTCGGGGTACTCTTCGACCGGCAGCACCGACATGCCCTCGAACACCTTGGCGAACGCCCGCTTCATCACCTCGCGGTTCTCCAGCACGTAGGAGACACCCGAGGGGCAGCGGAGGTTGTCTTCAAGCACGTAGATGGTGCCGTCGGCGTGGCGAATCAGGTCGACACCGCTAATGTGACACCACACGCCTTCGGTCGGTTTGAAGCCGGCCATCTGCTCGCGATAGGTCTTGGCCGTGGCCAGTAGTTCGGCCGGCACGACTTTGTCGCGGAGAATCTTCTGTTCGTTGTAGATGTCGGAGACGAACAAGTTGAGCGCGTGGATCCGCTGCTTCAGGCCTTGCTCGACGCGCTGCCACTCGTCGGCGTCGATGATGCGGGGCAGCAGATCGAACGGCCAAACCTTTTCGGTGCCGTCCTCGTGGCCATACACGTTGAACGTGATGCCCATGTTGTGCAGGTTCAACTCGGCCGCTTGTTGGCGATTTCGGAGTTCGCCGTCCGGTATCGCCTGCAACTTGGTGACAAAGTTCTCGCAGGCGGCTCGGGGCGAACCTTCCGCCGAGAACATCTCGTCGTAGCCGACAGATTCATAGATCATGCTGGTTTCCGCTGGTGGCCGAATCCTGGTTTCTAGTCCACCGCCTTGCCTAACAAGCGCGCACAAGACGTTCACAATTCGAGCATCGCAGCCCGAAGCATCCGAAAAACAGTCCCGCTAGCAGCACCGACCGTTGTCCCGCGGTTGAAGCTCTTGTACGAGCAATAAACATACCACGGCAGGCGGGAGGATACCAAATCTTGCGGCTCTGTGCTCTCCCAGGTTACTGGCCTCGCGGCTATCTGCAGCAACGAAGACCGTGCAAACCTCCAGTTTTGTGGAAGCTCGACACGCAATCGACGTTGCCCGTTTTTGCGAATTTGGGTAGCTTGCGACTTGCCGAACCTGGGCTGGAGCCCGGGCGGTAAGGACCTACCCCCACCGGCGGCCCCCGACGCCCACTGAGCCGCCGCCCCGCATGGAAGCAAGGGAAAACCTGGCGATGAAACTTCAGCACCTCGCTGTGGGAGCCTCCGCAGGCGCCACGGCCCACGCTACTCTCCAATTCAACGAAGGACTCAACGCGGTTTCGGTCGTCGACTCGACCACCGGCGAAGGCCTGTACGACCTGGTGGGCCACTTGGTTTATGGTGCCCGCGTCCACCGCGACTCGAATCCCTACTCGGCGCGCATTGGCTACGTCGACATCTCCAGTTCGCTGGGTCGGTACCGCCTGGAGCGTCATTCGCAACAAGTCGACCGTGGCACATTCGTCGAACCCCGCCTGACCGTGGCCGCGCTCGATGGCCAGCCCGCCCGAGCCGAAACCACTCGCGAGCTACTGGCCGGTATCTCGCCCGAGGTGGCCGCGCGACTGTTCGTGCTCCGCAGTTCCGGTGATGCGCAGCTTGCCTGGCTGTTGTCGGAAGAACTGGCGACCGAACTGCACCAACTCGAGCGTCGCTCGCCTTACGAAACGACGTCCACGTACAAAGTTGGCGACGACCTGTTTGCCGAACGAGACGCCCTGTCGCATCAAATCGAAATGCTGCTGTCCGATAAGCGGCGCAGCAGCGAGGCGATGGAGACCGCGCTGCGGGAGCTGCAGCGCGAGTCGCAGGAAGTCGAGCAGCGGTTGGAGGAGCATCGTCGAGAGCTTGGCAACGTGCTAAGTCAGCTTGCCGAGTTGGAGACGCAGCTTCGTTATCGCGAGCTGAGCGAATTCGTCGAGCGCGAAGCCGACGAAGCGCACCATGCCGACCAGCAACCAGCGCTCGCCGACTTGGACGAGCAAATTGCCAAGTGGCGACGCACCTTGGCGGAGCTGGAAGCCCGCGACGCGGCCGTGCGTCATCGTTTGTCGCAACTGCATCCGGACGAATCGTCGCCACTGCTGCCGCTGGCCGACCAACGTGCATGCGTGAGCATTGCCCGGCGGTTGGTGGCCGACCTCGACAGCGAGGTAGCCCGCTACGCCCGCCCCACCGATTCGCAGGCGTGCCTGTGCCAGCACACCCACGCCCGGCTGCATCCGCTGGTCGATACGCTCGCGCAGCAAGTCGACAAGCTGGCCCATTTGGTCGAACAGTACGAAGCGGCCGTGGAGGTGGAGCAACTCAAGAGCGAAGCCGAGCACCTCGCTCGCTCGCAAACCGCTCTTCGTGGCACGATCGATCAACTGCTCGACCGTCGGCAGTCGCGGCTCAGAACTTCGCGAGTGCGCAAGACTGAGTCGCTCGAACTGCCCGAAGACCTGCAGAAGCTGCTCGCCGAGTTGGACCGTCGCCGCAGCGAACTCAACGCGAAGGTTGTCGAAGGAGAGCGTCATCTGGCCGATCTGGCCGCACGCGGCGAGCGAATCCGACGCGATCGCACGGAGCTATTGAACGATTCGTCGCTGGCCCGTTTGCGGGAGCAGCTCGAATCGGTGAATCGCCGCCTGGAGTCGGGCAATGTGGAAACTTCGCGTAGCGTCCGCAGCGTTGCCCCGTGGCGAGCTTCCGACATCCTGGCCAAGTTGACCGACGGCCGGTTGCGGGAGATCCGCCTGAGCGACCACGGCCGCGCCGCCACGGTGGTCAATCGCACCGGTCACGTGGTGCATCAGGCCGATGTGAACGACGTCGACCGCCGGCTGGTTTGCCTCAGTTTGCAGTTGGCGGCCGTGGCCGGGACCGCCGAGTGGGGCCTCGAGTTGCCGCTGGTCGTGGCCGACCCGTTCGCCGAACTACCTTCGGCCGAGGCGTCGATCCTCACGCTCGTGCTGCACGATTGGGCCCGCGCGGGGCATCAAGTGTTGTTGGTAACCGCTTCGCAGACGGTGGTCGACCGGCTCCGTTCGCTGGGGCAACCGATCATGAACCTCGAAACGGCGGCACGCCAACCATTACCGGTCGAGCCGGTTCAGTTGGCGGAGCCCACGCTGGCGATTCACGAGGCCGACTCGTTTGCCTTGGACTTGGAAGACTCGATCGGTCGCTTCCGCGTGCTGGGCGACGACACCGCTTCGCTGTTCGCCGAAATTGACATTCACACCTTGGCCGAGCTACTGGCCGCCGACGCCGAGCAGGTGTCGCACTCGCTCGACCGCACAGGCATCTCCGTCGAAGTGGTCGACCTGTGGCAAACCCACGTTACGATGCTGGTGTACGTGCCCAACCTATCGCTGGCCGAAGTGCAGTTGCTTACCGGCGGCGGCATCCAGAATCTCTCGCAGCTCGCCACGGCCGACGCCGATGAGCTGTACGATGCCATTCATCAGTACCTGGAAAGTCCTCGTGGCATCCGCCATCGCGGGTTGCGTTCGTATTTGAACCGCGATTCGGTGCGAACTTGGATCGCCGACGCCGAGCGTTACCGCCACCGCTGGGAAAACACTCCGCACGCCAGTCGTGGCACGCGTCGCTCGTCGATGGGCGCCGGTTCGCCTCGCCGGCGAAAACTCAACGGCCGCAATGGTTCGACCACGCGGAATGGCAAACGCCGCGCAAGTGGCAATCAGGCGAAGAAGCGGAATCGTCCATTGCGGTTCCGCTTGTCGCGCACCAGCCCGGTGGTCGACGCCCCGAGCGTTGGGCCGAAGACCGCCAAGCGGCTTGGCAAACTTGGCATCCGCACGGTAGTCGATCTGTTGGAGGCCGATCCCGAGGCAACCGCCGAGGCGCTCGACACGCGGCACATCACCGCCGAGAAGATCGTCGCCTGGCAGCACCAATCGCAACTGATGTGTCGCGTGCCGGAACTGCTGGCGCGGGATGCCCAGGTGCTGGTAGGCTGCGGCTTCACCACGCCCGAAGGAATCGCATCGGCCGAAGCGGCTGACTTGTACGAGTTCGCGAAGTCGTACACGGCCACTGCCGAGGGAACTCGCGTGTTACGTGGTAGCGATCCACCCGACCTGGAGCGCGCAACCAAGTGGGTGTACTGGGCCGAGAACCGACGCACGTTGGAAGCCGCGTAAGCAGCTTCGCAGGCGCTCGGTTATAGATAGCCTTCCATCTCGAGCAACCGGCGCTTTGTGTCCAGTCCGCCAGGCGCGGAGAATCCGCCCAAGCTGCCACTGGCTCCCACCACGCGGTGACATGGCACCACCAGTGGATGGCGGTTGTTGGCCATTACGTTGCCCACCGCCCTTGCTGCGCCCGGCCGACCGGCCAATCGTGCAAGCTGCGTGTAGGTGACCACGCGTCCCCACGGTAGTTGGCGACACTTGGTGATCACCCGCTGAGCGAACGGCGTGAGGTGCTCGGTCGACACTGGCACGTTGTCGAACGATTGGGGCTCGCCATCGGCGTGTCGCTGCAGGCTATCGCACAGGTCTTGCACCCACGCGGGGCAGTTGGCCAGGTCCTCGGTCGGCTCCAGATCCAAAGACTTCAAGGCCTTGGCCAGCGACGGAAACCGAGAGTGTCCAAACAACACCCGCTGGAGCTGCTGATCGTCGAATCCAACGGCCATCCAGCCGAGGTTCGACTCGAAACAGACGGCAATCGAGTCAGTAGCGGTCTTGGTGAGTGTGGCCGGCATAGGGGGCGCTCCTTCTGGTTGGGCGGTGCGGGGGAACCGATGCTTTGACAGTTCTTTGCCTCGCATTCTATACTTGAATCAGCAACACGTCAGCCACCCGCTTGTGGGCAGACGTACAGGCCAGGCAACGACTGCCACCTCAGGCTAGCACATCAGGTCGGGCATCGAGCATCAAGGAGTTTCGCCATGTTTTCCTACCCATCGCTGGCCGACGATCATTACTCGACTTTGACGCTCAGCACCGAAATGGAGCTGGCCGGCACCCGCGACTCGGTGCTGTACTACGTCGAGCAAATGCAGAAGAAATATCCCGACATGCGGAATTTCTACGCCCGCAACAAGCGCGACTACGTGCTGGAGGGCGATAAGGACAGCGGCCAGTATCGGTGGAGTGCAGTAGAACCCCGCCGCGTGAGTTCCGGCAGCGTGAATTTCGAGTCGTACGCCGACGCAATCGACCAGCACCACTCGGCGCTGGAACTGGCGCCGCACGCCCTGTCCGTGAGCCCGCTGGATTGCGAGGCGCTCGATCTACTGGCCGGTTTCGACTTTACCTATCGCGGCAATCACAACGAATTGGTAAACGAGGCGCTCGGCATCTGCCCCGCTTTCGATCGCCTGGCCGCCATGCCGGGCACGTCGTTCATCAACAACGAGCCGAACATTACGCTGGCCCTGGACGACGACTGCCGCGTGCAGTGCCGCGTGAGCATCGAGACCCGCACCTCGCCGTACCACGTTCGCACAGGCGAGTTTCAGGAAGACCAACTGAGCGTGTACGTCACCGCTCGCCGCTACGGGAGTCTCGATCCCGGCAAGACCTACGGCGACGCGCTGGACGAACTCGACCGCATCTGCCGCGAGATTGTCGAAGACTACGTCGCGCCCAGCGTGCTAGAACCACTGGCGCGAACCATCGCGATGGGCTAGAGCGTGCCGCACGGGCGTGTAGCGTCTGTGACGCACTTTATTTACCAGTAGTGCGCTCTAGTCGGTTTCAAGCTAGCAGTCGATCGACGCTCTGCATCAGACGGTCCATCGGGAACGGCTTGCGAATGTAGTCGTCCACACCGAGCATTTCGGCGTACGCCTTGTGGCGGCTCCCCTCGTTGGCGGTGATCATGATGATCCGCGGCGGGTTCTCGCGGGTGCGGCGTAGTTTTTCTAACACCAGGAAACCGCTTCGTTTGGGCATCATCATGTCGAGGATCACCAGGTCGGGATCCTCCCGCTCGGTAATGGCCAGGCCCTGATTGCCGTCGCGGGCCACCAGCACCCCCAAGCCTTTCGCTTCCAGGGCGAGCCGAAGCGACTCGATGATCTCTGCATCGTCGTCTACCAGAAGAACCTGCTTGGGCTTCTTGGCGGAATCTTTAGCCATGACAATTCAAACCGTTACAACAGCACTGGATAGCGGAGCACCCCACCGGATCGGAGCGCCCACAAAGTAGCCCCTATGTATAGCCGGTCGGGGGCGGTTTGGGAACGGTCGGAGGCCAGCGCCGGGAAGGTCGCCAAAGGGCAAAACTACTGTACCGCGTTAGTTTTCGTCGCCCTGGATGTAGGTCTTACCAAAATAGAATTGCGACCACACCACGTACAGCACAGCGGTCACCGCCATTGCTCCGGTAAAGAACCAGTAATAGGTTGCTCCTTCAAGGGCGGAGTTACCCGCTTCCTGTTGGCTTTGTATGTACTCGTTCACCCATACGGTGAACTTGTTACCGAGCGCCACCGACAGCAGGTACAAGCCCATGATGAACGATTTCATCGTTTTGGGGGCTTGCGTGTAGGAGAATTCCAAAGCGGTAATAGAAACCATGACCTCAGCGGCCGTAATCACAATGTAGGCCAGTAGTTGCCATGAAATATGGGGGGCAATACCATCATCGATTCGCATCTGATA
Organism: Aeoliella sp.; assembly: GCF_965227375.1. Classification (NCBI taxonomy): domain Bacteria; kingdom Pseudomonadati; phylum Planctomycetota; class Planctomycetia; order Pirellulales; family Lacipirellulaceae; genus Aeoliella; species Aeoliella sp. The sequence continues at coordinate 2,862,183 of NZ_CBDDFX010000002.1, read as the reverse complement.
CCACGCCGGTAGTGCGAAGGCGGGAACGGTAAGGAACAGCCCGATACCAATCCGACGCAGCGGCGTCAGCGGAAACACGCGATTGATGGCGGGGTAAATCACATAGCTGAACAAGGGGATGAGGATCATCACCAAGATCGGATTCATCGCTTGGGCTTCCGCCGGATTGAATTCGAAGCCGAATACCACGCGATCCATGTGCTTGGCTTGCTCCACCCAGGCTGAAGTGGTCTGGTCGAACAAACACCAGAACATGGCGATGAAGAAATAGAGGGGGATCAGGTTGATAATCGCCCGAATCCCTGGCCAACTGACAATCTCGGAAAACAGCCGGTTGCCTGTCGGGGGGATATGCACAAACTTGTTGCGCCCCATCCAGAACAGCAACGTTGCAATAGCCATCAGCACGCCAGGCACACCAAACGCCACGCCTGGACCATATGATTCGAGCAATCGCGGTGTGAGTATTGTCGAGATTGCCGATCCGAGATTGATCGAGAAGTAGAACCAAAAGAACACTCTGGCAAGCAGATTTTCGTTTCGCTTGCCAAACTGGTCTCCCACATGCGATGAGACACAGGGTTTAATTCCACCAGTGCCGATTGCAATTAGCGACAAAGCCCAGAATAGGCATGTGCGTGGCGCGAGCTGGGTGAACGCCGGAAAATCCACCAGTGCCATCACGGCATGCCCAGCGCAGTAGACGAGCGACAGCCACACAATCGTCCGGTACTTACCGAACAGCCAGTCGGAGAAGACCGCTCCGATGATCGGAAAGAAGTAGGCAGCTGTCATAAAGTTGTGCTGCCAGATTTTCGCTTCTGTTTCACTCATCACGTCCAGTTCACCTGACAGCCCCATCAGGTGCTCGGTCATAAAGACGTAGAGGATTGCCCGCATTCCGTAGAAGCTGAACCGCTCGGCGGCTTCGTTGCCGATGATGTACGGAATGCCGGGCGGCATCGTGCTGATGTCGAACGGCGTTGTCTGATGCTTTCCACCCTTGAGATCGGACTCGGACTCAGGGCGAGTTTCAGGACTCTTGTACGGAGAATCAGACATTGCGAACAGCCGGGGTGGACGGACAGAGACCAGTGGCGGGAGTCCACAGTGTAACCCATCGCCCGCTCGATGCCACAGGGCGGTTTTTACCGAGCTTGGGCCGTGCCGCTAGAGGCTGCCGCCGCGTTCTTCCAGGCGGTCGGCACTCGAAGAGACTTCGGGCGGCGAGAGCGGCGTGTCGTTGAAGTTCGTCGGCGGCTGGTCGGGCTGCCATAACAGGGCCATCGCCCCCACGCCCGCCACCAGAAGCACCACCGGAGCGATCCATGGCAGGTTTCGCTGCAGGAACGATTCACGCTGCGGTGGGGCGGGCACCAACGTGGTCGCCAGGCCGGGACGCACCACGCCCAATTGGTCGGACACGGCCAGCAAGGCGGTCATCAGATCGGTCGGTGTCTGGTACCGCTGATCGGGCAGCTTGGCCAGCATGCGACTGACCACGGCCGAGAGCGATTCGGGCACTTCGGGACGCAGCGCGTCGAGCGCCGGCGGCTGGTCGCCCTGGTGGCTCAGCAGCTTCTGCAGCGGCGTGCCTCCTGGGAACGGTGGCCGGCCGGTCAGCATGTAGAAGATCGTGCAGCCGAGCGAGTAGATGTCGCTACGGGCGTCGGCGTCGCGGGGGCTGCGTGCCTGCTCGGGGGCGATGTAGTCGAACGTGCCGATGGTCATGCCGGTGGCGGTGAGGTCGGCGTCGGCCTCGGCCCGCTGCTCCACTTCGTGCAGCCGCGCCAGGCCCATGTCGACCAGCTTCGCCTGGCCGTCGGCGGTAATCAGGATGTTCGACGGCTTGATGTCGCGATGCACCACGCTGCGCTGCCACGCGTGCGCCAGGGCGTCGGTAATCTGGATGGTGTAGTTCAGCGTGTCGGCAATGCTGAGCGGGCCCGTCTGCGCGACCAGGTCGCGGACGTTGATGCCCTCGATGTACTCGAAAATGATGTACTGCAGGCCGCGGTCCTCGCCCACGTAGTACACGCGGGCGATGCAGGGGTGGTCGAGTCGCGCCGCGGAGCGGGCTTCCATGCGGAACCGCTTGGCGGTCTCTTCGTCGCCAGCCTGATGAGTCGACAGCACTTTGACGGCCACGTCGCGCTGCAGCACGGTGTCGCGTCCCCGTAGCACCGCACCCATGCCGCCGCCGCCGACGAACTCCTCGAGCAGCACGTCGTCGATTCGATGCCCCACCAACGCGCGACCGAGGTCGCGAGGCTGAAGCCCCGAATAGGCGCTCCGCATATCGAGCGGCGGGGAGGACGAAATGGTAGTGTGGTCCTCGTCGACGAACTGATCGGTGTCCGCGACTTCCGGCGCAGCAGGTTCCTCCAGTTTGTCCTTGCCGACAAACGTGGAACCTGGCCTTGGCGTGGGAGTATCGCTGGTCATCCGGCTCGCGGAAGGAGAAGTTGCCTTGGTCTCTGCGTGTAGCTCCATTCTACACCACCGCCCACGGTTCCCAAGTCGCAAGAGTGCGGAAACAAACACGCGGGCTCGGAATGCCAGCAGCAATCCGAGCCCGCGATGGGTGGTTTTGAGAAATATGCAGCCTACAGCAGGTTGCCGAAGTCGTCTTCCAGGGCCACGGCCAGGGCCTCCGCAGTTGTATCCGAGGATGCCGCGAATTCGGGATCGTAGTTGTCCTCTTCCTCTTCCGAGAGGTCGAACACCAGATCGACCGCATGGGTGCTGTCTGCGTAATTGCTGTCGCCAACCGGAGCGGAACTATCGGAGTCGTCGGTCGATGACGAGAATGCCGCCAGAGGGTTCGGAGCAGCAGCGACCAATGCGGACGGCAGGGCGGCGTCGAGGCCAGCTTGGTCGTCGCCCGAAGTACTCGCAGCCAGCGGTGCGGACAGCGTCTGCAGCGGTGCTACAGCGCCCAGGTTGTTGCGCCATATGGTCATGTCGACCAGGTTCACCAGTCCGTCGCCGTTGCCGTCGGCGCCGGTGAATGGCGTGACCGTTTGTCCGAAGCTCGACTTCCATAGCTGGTAGTCGGCTTGGTCGACAACTCCGCTGCCGTCGTAGTCGCCAGCGATCGGCACCACGAACGTGGTGGATGCGTTCGTAGCGAGGTAGTAGTCTTCGACTTCGCCAAACAACCCATCGCCAGTGGCCTTGCCATGGTAGGCGCCGCCACCCACACCGTATCGGAAGCGAGCAGCCAGCGTGGTTGCCTCGATCCCTTCAGGGGCGAGGAAGGCCAACTGGTTGTCGTTCTCATCGAGCCGGATTTGCTTGCCGAGCACCGCACCAGTGTCCGGGTCGAGGAACTCGAGATGCTCGCTGGCGTCGAAGACGCCGTTGTTGTTGAAGTCGATCCAACCTTGGAAGAAGTACGCACCCGAGCTGGCGGTTGCCGTGAGTTCGATGATCTCGCCGGGCTCAATTGGCTCGACCTGCACGCCATCCTCATCGTCGCCTTGATCGTCGTCGCCTTGGGCGTTGGAACTGTGTAGCTGTGCGCCTTCGCCGTCCACGGTGCTGCCCAGATACACGGACGGAACGATGTCGTGCCACGCCATCCCGTACGACTCGGGCAGGTCGCCGTAATCGGTAGTAAACTCGTTGTTAACACCGAAGCTCAACCCGCTCACGACCTGGCCGGGCACTACTTCGACCGATTCCAGACCGCCATTGGCAGTGGTAATCGACCAGCCGGGCGTTCCCAGTACGCGAATGTCGTAGGTGCTGTACTGCAGGCCGAAGAAGGAGAACTCACCATTCTCGTCGGTAGAAACAAGCGGTTCGCCAAGTCCCCGGGTGCCATCGCCATTAAGGTCGATGTAGAGCTCGAAGCCAGCGACGCCCCCTTCGCCAGGGTCCTGAATGCCGTTGGGAGGGGCATTATTGGGTTCGAGTTCGTCGTAGAACACGATGCCCGAAATGTCGCCCTGGATCGGAGCTGCACCAAAGTCGAGTCCGGTAATTACGTCGCCGGGACCTACGTAGATTCGGTAGAAACCGCCTGCAGGATTGCTAGGCGTGAACCCATCTTCGGGAGCAATGGCGATCGTGTAGTAGCCTGGTGTCAGGGGGGCGGTTATCGACCAAGTGCCATCCGGACCCGTTTGAGTGGTGATTATATCGGGGAAGGGCTCTAGTGGATTATTCGGATCGTTGAACTCGCCATTCTCATCCAGATCGATGTAGATAGTTCGACCCGACAAGGTGGGCTCGCCATCGGGGGAGCCGTCTTCGTTGACGTCGGCGTAAACGGTACCAGAGACTGTGACCGTGTCGCCGAACAGATCGAAGTACGCACTCTGAACATCGTCGGGAACCGCCAGATCAAGGTCGAGTCCGACCTCGACGGTTTGCACGACATTGTTAGGGAAGAGTGCGGGGATCGTGTAAGCGGGATTTACCGGTATTTCAGGGCCCAAGGGGTCCAAGGGGTCCGGCATGGTTTGGATTTGATATCCATCAGGCAACTCGATTCCAACTTGCCACGTGCCCACGGGGACATCGAAATAATAGTTGCCATCCGCACCGGTGATTTGCCAGGGTTCGTTTGCGCCACGCCCGCCATCGCCATCAATGTCGAGCCAAACGACCGTTTTGCCGACCACTTCATCCAACTGCCCTGGGATGAAATTGGCTGTATCGTCCGGGTAGATCACGGCGCCATCGCCATCGATGTCTGCGCCAACGAAGCCTTTGATTCGTCCCTCGGCGACCTGCTTGCCATACCAGTTGACTTCGATCGATTGCAGGTCGGCAGTGGAAGAGCGTGAATAGTTGTCGATAATCAACGTCCACTCTTTTTGCACCGTCGTGCCGAGAAGTGGGCTGATGGTTGGATCCCAGAATTCCTTCGAAGCTTTCTCGCCAAAGAAGGCGCCAGTCGAGAAAGTCCAGGTCAGGTTCTCATCAGCCACAAGCGGGGTCAAGTCTCCAACACCCTCGGTATAGTTCAAGAAGTCCGAGATGGTCCCGTCTGGCGACATCAGCGCGATGCGCAGGTCCTCCACCTCGTCGGGATCGACATTAATATTAACCGTTAGTTCGACCTGCTCGACCAGCATGTCGGTAGGTCCAGGAAACGTGAAATAGTTGCCGCGCGAGACATATTCAGGTTCGTCTTCTTCGCTGAACGGTACACGTTCCTGATTGTAGAACTCCGCCAACCACTCACCGAACCCGCTTTCACCACCGATACTGCCGGGTACCCAACTGTTGGGTACGATTTCCTCGGCGGCTGGAATATCGCCGGAGACTCCGGGGAAGCTGATCGTGTTCGTTGTGAGCGCGTATTGCTGAACACCGGTCCCCATCGAATCCCACTGGTTCCAATTCGCAGCTAGGTAGACAGCGAGTTCAGCATCGACGACGCCATGACCATAAGAGTAGGTGCGACTGCCACCCGAGCCGGCCTGTGACTGATTGTGAACGGTGTAGCCAGCGCCATTCACGAACTTTGGTGGGGCCGCGTTAAGCAGTGTCGCTGCATCCTGAAGTCCCTGGCCGACGATGAATGGATCGAGATAGCTGGGGTCGTAATCCGGCGGCGGTGTGACGGGGAACGGAGTGGGGGCGATGTTTCCGTCTGTCACCGTCTGCGAAGTATCCTCCGGTATGGCGGGATCGGGTTCATCACCATTGCCTGGGCCGAAGACTGGATTCAACCAGGTGGTTCCGGCGTTGGCTTGCCAACCTGCATCGAATACGTCGTTTTGCCTGGCGGATTTTGCCAGAATTGCCTGCACATCTCGCAGGGTAAGTTCGGTGCCATTATTGGCAGCCGCTTCGAGCATGAGGGCTATCACGCCGGACACTACAGGTGCGGCGGCTGAGGTGCCATTGAATCGGGATGTGTAGTCGATGTCCTCCAAGTAGTCACGACCAATATTGTCGTTCAACAGCCCAGTTGCATTGTAACCAACTTCTCCCACCAAGTCGGTCGTCGTCAGGCCGCTTGCGCCATCTCCCGACGGAGCGACTACCCAAATATTGGCGCCTGTTTCGGTGTAGCTCGTCGCAACACCGGTATGGTCCACCGCTCCGACGGGAATGGTGAAGACCGATGCGGTCTCGCCTTTGAAGTTGGCGCTGCTTTGTGCTGCGCCACTGTTTCCCGCCGCGAACACTAGAATTGTGCCGAGTGCATTCACGCCATCTTCCGAAAGGCGGCCGCGTAAGGCGGCGTCGATAATAGCCTGCGTTTCCAGCGGACCCATGGGAACAATCTGGCGTCCACCCGCGCCCCAACTATTGTTGTAGATGTCGATTTCGTTCGGATTTAAGAACAGTGCGCGGCCGAGGCTATCATCGGTTTGACCATGCAATTCACCCAGATCAAGGCGGCCAAGAATGCGTATGCCGGTGAGGGTTGCATCGTACGCGACACCGGTGATTCCTTCGCCATTATTTCCGGTGGCGCCAGCAATTCCTGCTACCGCGGTCCCATGGAAGTCAGTGGCAGTATCCGGTAGCGGTAGCAGGTCCTCTTCGGAGAAGTCGAACCCAATAGCGGGGTTAAGCTTGTTCGGATCGTAATCATCCGTGCCAAATGCTCCCAGGTCCTGATGACCATAGTAGAAGCCGTCGTCAACGATAGCGATCACTACTCCGGCACCGGTCGCTGTTTCCCAAGCCTCCGCGGCCCGGATATCTTCGCCCCAAGTGGCGTAGGTATTGAAGTTGTCCGGTTGGCTAACAAGTTGACCAACATTACGTAAATACCATTGATCATCGAACAGTGGATCATTTGGAATGGATAGCAGTTCGATATCGCGAGCTACGTTTGGGTAGAAATGCTGGATGGATGTCGCACCTCCCAAGGCATTCACAATTGACTGCGAGGACTGGCTATTCCAGTAGGCGATCCAGGTGTTTGCGCTGCCCGAGTATGCTTGCAGGACCAAGTCGGATGGCCCTTGCAAGATCTGATTTCGCAAGGAGTTCATGGTCGTGCCACTCGAACCACGAATCACCCAAGATTGAACCGAATCAAGTTGCTCTTGCGAGTATTGACGGAGGTCGGCAGCTCTTTCCCACGCACTCTCCACGACCCCGCTTAGGTCCAAGCTCGAGATCGAGAGCACTTCCCGCGGCTCAAGGAGTTCTACCCCATTGAGCTGCGTAGTGCGGAGTTGTCGGTTGGATGCCTGTGTGCTGCGACGTCCTTTTGAATTCTTCCGTCGGTGGGAGGACCGATTCTTTCGATTCTTGCTCATTCGTAGCTCACTTGATGCGCCGCCAGCGGGGACTGGTTTGTTAGCAGTAGATGCTGGCGATTCGTGCCTTGGGGAATCTGTTCCGTGGTAGAGAGTTTGTTTTGGCAGCGCCCTTGAGGTCTGCCCCGCCTGGTTCCGGGATCCCTCGCTTCGGTGCTCCGATGCCGGCCGGGGTGGCCTGGCGCCTGCGGTCCGCAGGGTTGGATGGCAGGGCAAGTAAGGGGAGGTGGGTTCCGTGCGGTTGTTCCGCATCCTTCGATAGTAGCAACGAGTAAAAATGGTGTCAAATTATTGGTTGTAAACGGTTTACAACAATTTTGACGCGCCAAGACCAACGCCAGTTCCCTCTCGAGCCATGAGTTTGCCCAATCGTCCAAAAATGCTATCCATTGCCCCAACTTAGGGCGGATTTGTAGGCAGACAGCATGGTGCCACGGTACTCTCTAACTCAGCGAACCCCGGAATCTACGCCTGGGGACCGGACTATTTTGGAAAACCTTGTCGGTTTTGACGAGAAGTCTGCTTTTTCGGCTTGCTCCGGTCCGATAGTTCTTGCAGCCCTCTTTAGCGGACACGAGTTGTGTACGTGACACAGAGGGAAAAAGGCACGCTTGGGGGCGGGCCTGGCATATGAATCAAACGCTTGGCCGATTAGTGCTTTGCACTCGTTCGAACGTACCAGGCCAGGTTTCGAGGGGGGAAGACTTGATGATTTCGGCATCTTTTCACGGACGTCGCGTTGCCGCTTGGGCGGTTGCCGTCGCGTTGCTCGTGCCTGCTGCGGCCAATGCCCAAGTGCGTCAGGCGCTGTTTCAACCGGGCGGTCAGCAAGAAATGCCTGCCCAAACGGCCAATCATTGGACGTCGGGCGGCTCGGAATGGACTAACGCCTACGGTGAACCCGTAGTCGTGCCCGCCAGTTACTGCCAAGGTGGCTGCCCGCCTGGCGGAATGATGGGCGGGCCAGGAATGGGGGCATGCTGCACTGGCGGAGCCGGCCCTTATCCATACGGAGCACCTAATGGTGTGCAGATGCAGGCTCCTCCCGGTGGATGGCCGGGACAGTACTCGCCGTACGCACAAGAGTGCGAATGCGAGGATCCCTGCGACCGAGGGGGGCTGCTGGGGCGTTGCTGCTTCTGCCGATGGTTCGACGCCGGCTTGATGCGTCCCGTCGACCAGTGTGGACCGCACTACTTCGACTTCTCCGCCGAGGCGCTCTTCTGGCAGCGAGCCAAGACGGGCGATCCCCGCGTCGACTTCACCACCAATGGTGTCATCCCGCCGCCACTGGCGCCGGGAGAAGCCGCGCTGAGCACGGACAATCTGAGCTTCGATGTGGAGCCAGGCATTCGGCTCACCGGTCGGTACGACCTGGGGGCACTCTCGTTGCTCGAGGTTAGCTACTCAGGTTTGTTCGAGTGGTCCGATTCCGCAGAGACTACTGCGGCGAACACACTGTTCTCCGGCTTCAGTGCCTTCGGTACCGATCCGGTTAATGGTATCGGCCTGACGGAAACTGACGCGGCCTTCCTGCACCGAATCGAGTACTGGAGCGAACTGCACAACGCGGAGATTAGCTTCCGACGCTACTGGCTCGGATTCAATCCGCGAGTGTCGGGTACCATCATGGGTGGTTTTCGCTACACGGTCTTGAACGAGGACTTCATCTGGCATACCGAGACAAATGTTCCGGCCGAGATGGACTACCGTGTTGCCACGTTCAACCACTTGGTAGGTTTCCAGTTCGGCGGTGACGCTTGGGTGACTGTTCGTCAAGGTTGTCGTGTCGGCGGTTACGGCAAGGCTGGTATTTACAACAACCACTGCAAGCAACGCACCAATATCGATGGCACCACAACCACCGCTTTTGAACTCGCCCGTGGCGACCATGTGTCGTTCATCGGCGAAGGCGGCGTGAGCCTGGTTTGCGACATCTTGCCAAGTTGGTCGCTAAAGGCCGGTTACGATGTTCTGTTCATCAACACCGTGGCATTGGCGCCGAACAACGTGAACTTCGATAACCAGATATTCCTCGGCGGCTCACGAACACCCGTGTTGCTGGAAGAGAGTTCGGTACTGTACCACGGTGCCAATCTCGGCCTGGAATTTGTGTGGTAATCAGCATATTTGGGGGGAGGGAAGCGCGAACCCACGGCGGCGAATTCGGTCTTTTTACCGAATTCGCCGCCTCGCGCCCTTTGAAAACGACTGTAGGCAGTGCTGATGGGCGAGGTATAATAGAAATGTGCAGGGCGGGCGAGCCAATTGCGGCTCGGCATTTCCGCCCTTGGTCACTTTCCCCACATAGGAGCCCCGAACCAGTTGCCAACGGACATCGATCGCAAACAGGGAGTCGATAGCGAAACCGCAGTCCTCGTGGGTGTCGAACTCCCCGGAACCTCTCGCTCTGAAGAACCTCTTGAAGAACTTGCGGGCCTGGCCGAAACGGCCGGTGCCGAAGTGGTTGCCCGGCTTACGCAGCGTCGTGAAACGCCGGACAAGACCACCTATCTGGGCAAAGGCAAGCTCGATCAACTCACCCAGTTGGTCAAAGGCACCGAAGCCGACGTGGTGATCTTCGACAATGACCTCTCGCCCGCCCAGGTGCGCAACCTGGAGCAGTCGGTGGGGGTCAAAGTACTCGACCGCACCGAGTTGATCCTCGACATCTTCAGCACCCGCGCGCAAACGCACGAAGCCCGCCTGGCGGTGGAGCTTGCACAGTTGGAGTATGCGCTGCCCCGACTCAAGCGGATGTGGACTCACTTGTCGCGTCTGAAGATGGGCGTCGGCATGCGTGGTCCTGGTGAGAAGCAATTGGAGACCGACCGCCGATTAGTGGAGAAACGGATTGTCGACTTGCGTCGCGATCTGGACAAGATCCACAAACGCCGCGAACGCGAAGTGGAAGGTCGCCGCGATCATATGACCGTGTCGCTGGTTGGTTACACCAACGCTGGCAAGAGCACGCTGATGAATCGCATCACCGGCGCCGGCGTCTTGGCGCAGGACAAGCTGTTTGCGACGCTCGACACCCGCACGCGTCGCTGGAGCCTGCCCGGTTGGGGGCCCGTGTTGCTCTCCGATACAGTGGGCTTCATCCGCGAATTGCCTCACCGACTGATCGCCAGCTTTAAGGCCACCTTGGAAGAAGCACACCAGGCGGACTTGTTGCTGCATGTGGCCGACGCGAGTAACTCGGCGGTGCTCGACCAGGTTTCAGCCGTGTACGCGGTGCTGGAAGAGTTGGGCATCGAGCAGAAAGACACTCTGCTGGTGCTGAACAAAGTCGATCAGGTTGCCGAAGAAGCCGAGCTGACCAAGTTGCTCGACCGGTACCCTACGGCCATCCCTGTGAGCGCGGCCACCGGCGAGGGAGTCGACAAGCTCACTCGCGCGGTAAGCGAGGCCTTGAGCATCAACTTCGTGGACGCCGACATCGACTTTGCCATCGACAACGGCAAGCTCGCCGCTTATATCGCCAAGTATGGCGAGATCCTCAGCCGCACGCACGACGGAATGCGGACCACGATCCATTGCCGCATGCCGCGCAAGTACCTGGGACGCATCAACCGGAAGGATGCTGAAATCCGCGAGCGCTCGCCATCGGTAGCCCTGCCCGAAGGCCAGCAGGACTCACTACCAACCACGGTGGACGAAGTTGCCTGATGGCTCGCCGCGAACTGAAGGGATTGCGAGCGATTGTCACCGGCGCCTCGGGCGGCATTGGCCGCGCTGTGGCACTCGAACTGGCCCGCGCGGGCGTGCGTTGCATTCTGTTTGCTCGTCGCGCGGAGCGTTTGGACGAAGTCTGTCAGCAAGCGGAGCAACTGGGCTCGAAGGCCAGTGTGCTGGTTGGCGACGTGACCGACGCAGAGGCACGCAAAGCGTGTCTCGAGTTCGCGGAGCGTGAACTGAGTGGGCTCGACCTGCTGGTCAATAACGCCGGCATCAGTGCCAGCGGCGAGTTCGCCGGCGAGTCGTCCGAGGTGCAGCGGAAGATCTTCGAAGTCAACTTCTTCGCCGCTGCCGAATTCACTCGCGAAGCGATTCCTCTGTTGCGTCAAGGTCGCACGCCGATGATTGTGAACGTCGGTTCGATCCTGGGCCATCGAGGCATTCCCTACACCAGCGCCTACTGCGCCAGCAAGTTTGCAATCACCGGCTGGAGTCAGTCGCTGCGGGCGGAGCTTTCCACCGAAGGCATCGACGTGCTGCTGGTCTCGCCTGGCACCACCGAGTCGGAATTGGCCGACAACCTGGTCGAGCAGCGGATCAAGCTGCCGTGGTCGGGCATGAGGGGTGTCACCGCCGAGTATGTTGCCGAGGCCACCGTGAAGGCCATCTCACGCGGCGGCCACGAGATCGTGCCCAACTGGCGCGGCTGGTGGATGCTGTTCGCGCACCGTTTGTCGCCCGCCCTGGTGGACAGCGTCATGGCCAAGCTCGCCCGCAAAGCGAATCGTTGAAGGGGCGAGCCAGGATGAGTCAACCATTCAGCGTGATTTACGACGATGGCCCCTGCCTGGTGGTTAACAAGCCAGCGGGGCTGCTCACCCAGGCGCCGCGGGGCATCGACAGCCTGGAACTGGCGGTGAAAGACTTTTACCGCGAGCGGGAAGGCAAATCGCCCAGCGACAACATCTACCTTGGTATCATCCACCGACTCGACCGCCCCGTGACCGGCGCGATCGCCTTCGCCCGACACGTCCGCGCGGCGAAACGCATGGCCGACCAGTTTCAGAATCGCACGGTAAGCAAAACCTACTGGGCGCTGGTCGAAGGAAACGTCGAACCGGACGAAGGAACCTGGGTCGACTACCTGCACAAGCGGCACGGAATGGCCCAGGCGATCGTCGTCGAGGAGGACGACCCGCGTGGCAAGAAGGCCATCCTGCACTATCGGGTTCGCGGTCACGTGGAGCATGGCACGTGGCTGGAGATCGAACTCGAGACCGGTCGCACGCATCAAATTCGCGTGCAAAGTTCTTCGCGTGGCCACGCGGTGATTGGCGATTCGCAATATGGCTCGACTGTGAAGTTCGGCCCGGTGGTCGAAGACCTCCGCGAACAAGGCATCGCGCTGCATGCGCGACTATTGGGCTTCCGCCACCCGATGCGCGACGAGCAAGTGGTGGTCGAGGCGCCGCTGCCAGATTACTGGCCGGAGCTGTGATCGCGCGACGCTACTTTCCGCCATCCACGATCTTCTTAAAACACTTCAGCGTTTCTTTGCTCACGTGATGCTCGATCCCTTCGGCGTCGATGCGGGCCGTTTCGTCGCTCACGCCGATGGCGACGAGGAACTCGTACACCAAGTCGTGCCGGCGCTGGGAGTCACGGGCCAGGCGGCGGCCGCGGGCGGTGAGAGTGATGGGGCCGTAGGGGCGAGTGTCGACCAGGCCCTCTTCCTTCAGGCGGGCGATCGTCTTGGTGACCGTCACGTGGCTCACCGCGAACAGTCGGGCGAGGTCGGCCCCGCGGCACTCGCCGGAATCGGCTTCGATCTGGGCGACCGCCTCGACGTAGTCTTCGGCCGTTTCCGTGGCGTGATCGCGCCGGGTGCGGCGAAATTCGTTCGAAGCTCGTTTTTGCGACTGGGCCATATTCGACGGGGATGCCTGGTTCTCACCCCCCGAGGTGGGGTGTTTGCGGTGTTTTTCCAATGTATCCGGAATCAGGGTGGTTGACCAGCAGTTTAGCATCGGCTAAACTTCAGCAAAATTTAGCATAGGCTAAACCTCAGTCGACCGCGAGGTGCAAATATGTGGAATCGTTGTAGAAAGTGTGCGTCCGGCTTCACGTTGGTGGAACTGCTGGTGGTGATTGCCATCATGGGAATCCTGATCGCGCTGCTCTTGCCGGCCGTGCAGGCCGCTCGCGAAGCGGCGCGGCGTAACGCGTGCACCAACAACCTGAAACAGCTGGGGCTCGCGCTGCACAACTACGAGTCGGCAAAACGGCAGTTGCCACCGGGGTACAGTTCCAACTCGCTCGCCACGCCTGCTTCGCCGCTACGCGATCCCGAGACTTGGGACGCTCCGCCTGGCTGGGGATGGGGCGCTTTTCTGCTCGACCAGTTGGAGCAGGGCTCGATTGCCGCAGAGATTGACTACAAGCAGCCCATCTGGCACGCACAGCACACGGCGTACATCCAGCAGCAGCCGGCCGTCTTCCTTTGCCCCAGTTCCTCCGGCCCGCGCGATCCGTTCTTCGTGGCCGACTCGTCGGGCGATCCGCTTACCATTGCCGGCACCCAGGTGCTGGTCGGGCGGTCGCACTACGTGGCGAGTCATGGACAGGAGTCTTGTTGGGGCGAGTGCGGTGCTAGTTCGTCGGGCGTGATCTTCACCGACATCTACAACAGCGTAACCACCACCGTGGAGATCAACGGCGACGCGTCGCGCGTGGCCGATGGACCGTTCTACCGTGGCTCGAAGACTGAATTCCGCCAGGTGACCGATGGCCTGTCGAACACCATCTTCCTGGGCGAGCACAGTTCGCTGCTCAGCGACAAGACGTGGGTCGGCGTGGTGCCCGGGGCGTATACCCATCCGCGGTTCGAGTCGCCTGAAAACGGCCCCGATGCAGCGGCCACTTCCGTGCTGGTGCACGCCGGTCCGTCGGGTGGCGAGTTAGACATCACTGGCTTCCCCATCATTCATCCGGTGAACTTTCCCACCTATCACGTGGGGCAGATGTACGCCGAGCATCCCGGCGGCGGCAACGTGTGTCTGGGCGATGGTTCGGTGCGGTTCGTGACCGACGACGTCGACCTCATTCTGTGGGCGGAGTACTCCAGCATGAACGAAGGCGAAACTTCCAGGGAGCAGTTGTAGCATGCGCGCGAAATACTTCTTGACTCTCCCGTTGCTCGCCCTGCTGCTCGCGCCCGGCTGTGGCTATGGAGAGGTCAGCACCAAGGCGTACGAGTACTCCAAAGCGCTGTACTCCATCACCAATCGCCAAGCCGAGGGCAAACTGGACGAAGTTACCGCGCAGATTGCGCAAGCGGCAGACGATGGCCAACTATCGGACGCCGAGGCGGGGATGCTGCAAGCGATTGTCGACAAAGCAGTCAGCGGCGATTGGAAAGCGGCCAATCGCGATGCACGTGCGCTGATGGAAGCGCAGGTAAAGATGAAGTAGCCGATGCCGCTTCGGTGGACTTCAATGCTGTCGGCACGGCATGAGAATCAGACGCGGATGCGCGCGGATTTGGGCGGATATGCGCTGATTTGGAATGACTGTTGCAAACGAATCGGATCCGCGAACATCCGCCCAAATCTGCGACAATCCGCGTCTGATTTCTGAACTTCCAAGAGGGGCTCGCGACTAAAGCAAGCCGAAGTGTTCCATCGCGTTGTAGATCCACGGTTGCTGCCAAGGGTTCCAGGTGGGATAGCTCACCGACACTAGCGACAGGCACAGCAGCACTAGTGCGACTCCCCGCGCCCAGCGTTTACGGCTCATCCAGTCGACCGCCGGCAGTAGCACGGCCAGCCAGAACGGGGCGAGCCAGAACATCCAGCGAAAGCCGGACGTCATGCCGCCGTAGTTGCGGTCGTCCTGGTCGCGAAGCACGATGAAAAACACAAAACAGGTGAGCGTGAGGACAAAGGCCATGAGGGCCATTTCGCGCTCGATCCGGCCCTTAGCGGCCCAGATGCCCATTCCCACCAGCGTGAGCAACCACACTGGCGTGAGCGAGTACACGCCATGGTGACCGATCAGTACGTGCAGCGCGTAAACTCCCGGGTCGGGCTCGCCGATGTCGATGCCTTGACGGTTTTGCCAGTAGCTTTGAATGATGCGGCCGTCCTTTTCGTAGCTGTAGGTGTACCAGTCGTCGGCTGGGTCATCATCGCTGCGGTGCATGTAGGGGATCCGCAGACTGTCGTGGGCGATGTAGTTGGTCGTGAAGAACGCGGCCGCTACCAAAAGCACACCCGGCACACCCCAAATGAGAGTTCGCTTCCAATCGTGCACCAGGAGGATCACCCCTAACAGAGCAAGAAACGCCGCGGCTGGCAATTCATTGGCCGCGGTGAATGCCGCTGCCAGGCCGCACGCTAGGAAGTGCCAACCGCGCGGCTCGGGCCGACGGGCGATTTGCACAAAGAAGTAAATCGCCACCGCGGCACTCGTCGCACCGATGATGTGGTTGTTCAGCGTCGCGGCGAACGTGGTGAGCAGCGTGGCGAAGCAGGCCGTGGCCACCACGAAGATTCGCCCCCAGTCGGTCGTGCCGAGTTGCTCGGCCAGGGCGGCGATCACCACAAACAGCACGATCATCGCTGGCACATTGGTCAACAGCAGCATCAACCGCCCGACTTCGTAGGGATGCGTGCCGAGGTTCCAGCCGGTAATTTTTGTAATCAGCCAGTACTTGGGCGCCAGCATCGTGGCCAACAATGGCGGCTTGCTGGAGTAGTAGTGCCGCTCGCCGTCGCGGCCCAAGTGGCTGACCATGTCGATGGAGTCCCACCGCGGCTCGCGGAAAAAATTGTCGACCTCGTAGGTGCCTTCTTCCACCAGCGAACGCACCGTAAGCCAGCGACTGCGATCGTTCGCGCTAAGGAATGGTCGTTCCATGCCGAGCTTCTCTTCGAGCTCGGCCCGTTTTCGATCCATGCGGTCGGCAATGGTGGCTTCGTCGGCACCGGATGCTTCCTGCTGAGCACGGAACTGGTCCAGTCGCTGATTGATGCGCGATTGACTGAGCCTGGCGTAGTTCTCGGAGTTTACCGCCAGGATGCGGCCGGACATGTGGCCCACTGCAATCACGATGAGCAGTGCGTAGATCGAGCGGCGGAGCGCGGCGTGCGGATCGCCCGGCGTTGCGTCGGGCTGTTGTTCAGTGGTCATGCGTTTCGTGCGCGGGAGGCACCGGAGGAGTGTGCGGGCCGCCGGCCGGGGTCACTCGTTCTTCAGGCCCCGTGTAGGCGGAGATGGAGTACATGTCCGCTTTGCGAATCAGAAAGGCAGTGATCATTTCGCCCAGCAGTCCGACCGAAAGGAACTGGCCCCCGATCAGGAAGCTCGCCAGGGCGTAGTACAGTGCGGCCGTCTCGTGCAGGTGCACTTCGGGAATGTCAGTCCAAATGCGCGAGACGCACCACATCACGGCCAAGTAGCTCAAGATCACAAAGCCCACCAGGAAGGCGACCAGCCCGGTCGCGCCCAGCAAGTGTTGTGGTCGCTGGCCAAAGCCCGTGATGAACTTTACGGTGAACAGGTCGAGCAGGCCTTTGAAGATACGCATAAAGCCGTACTTCGAGTGGCCGAACTTTCGTGGCCGATGATTCACCGGCACTTCGCCCACTTTGAATCCTCGTGCGGACGCTAGCACCGGTACGAAGCGATGCAACTCGCCATAGATGCGTACTTCGTTGAACACTTCGCGGCGGTAGAGCTTAAAACCGCAGTTGTGATCGTGCAGCTTCACGCCGGTGAGCCAGCCGACGAGCTTGTTGAACACCTTGGAGGGGAGCGTCTTGTGCCATGGGTCCTGGCGATGGATCTTCCACCCGCTTACCACGTCGAAGCCCTCGTTAAGCTTCTTCAGCAGCAGCGGCAACTCGGCGGGGTCGTCCTGCAGGTCGGCGTCCATCGTCACGACGTAGGGATCTTCGGCCACATCGAACCCGGCGGTCAACGCGGCCGCCTTGCCGAAGTTGCGGCGGAAGCGAACGCCCAACAGGTTCGCGTCGTCGGCCGACAGCTTTTCGATTGTCTGCCAGGTGTCGTCCGTCGATCCGTCGTCGACCATCACGATTCGCAAGCGGTAGTCGTTGGCCGCCGCCACGTCGTGCAACTGTTGATGCAACTCGCGAAGGCTCTCCGCCTCGTTGAATGCCGGGATGACGACGGTGATTGGAGTCATTCGAGATTGCTCGAAGTGCATGCCACTGTAGCGAGATATCGAAAGGCCGCGTGGCGCCGCCTGAAGCACTCACGCTGCTCGCTAGTGGTCGGATGCAGTTTTTTAATGGGTATCGTTCGAGGTGGGTCGCTGTGAACGATACAGGCGGGAAGCTCCCAGTATAGCACAAGTGGCCCCCTCGGAGGAAACAGAAATCAGTCGCCACAATCCGGCGGCCAGCAGAGCAGTGGCTTTGGGCAGCGTGGGAGTGAGCAATTCCGCCTGCAGGACGTCGCGAACCACGGCCCCACCGGGGATGAGTGACAGAAAACCTGCCACGACCGGCAGCGTCACCGCTTCGATCCAGAGCGAAAGTTGGGAGAATGGCGAAACTGTAACGCTGGATACCGACTGCACTGCCGCCCACAAGCTCAAACCCAGCACGGTCCAGGCCACGGTGCTACAGGCCACGCCGGCGGCCGTGAGTCGCCAGGTGATGCCGGCCAGCGGATCCGAGTTGTCACCATTAGCCTGCTGCTTGGCCAAGACCCGACCGGCCAACTTGCGGGCGATGGGCGGCGTGATCGGCAGCCCGGCCAATAGCGCGAGCCCAACGGAGAGCCAGGCGTACTTTGCCGGCGCGTCGCCGCTTGCCACCAACAACAGCGCGGCGAGCACTGCGCCGGTGGCCATGAACGATAGTGTCTCGAGGAACACGCTGACCACGGTCGAGCGGGCGCGGCAACCCGCCTGCACCAGCGCGCCGGTCCGCAGCACGGCCACCATCGCCTTGCCCGGCACGTACTTGCCTAGGTGCCCAAGGTAGTAGCCCCGCACCACGGCCATCGCGGGCGGCTTCTCGCCCAAACGGTGCAGCGCCAGCCGCCAGAAAAAGGCCATCGGCGCGAGCCCCAGAATATACAGCCCGGCCGAAGCGGCCACCCAAGGCCAAGCGATGTCGATCTCGCTGGTAGCTAGCTGCTGCCACCCTTGCTGCACGGTGCCACCGGCGAACCAGAGCACCACGAACACCACCAGCAGCGTGACCGCCCACCGAACAAGCCGCATTGCCACTGGCGATCCGGTTAATCGTTCGATGATTCTGCGGGTGCTCATCGCTCTATGCTAGCACAGCGGAGGAGCTTGGGCCATTTGGTCATTTGTGATTCCGCATTGGTTATTTGGCTGCGTATTTCTCTAGGCCTAATCTGCGGCTTTCGTTAGAATCGACGTCTGATAGCAACCGTTGTATCGTCTGGCTGCGGCCGAAATGCCGTTGCCACTGGGAGTCTAGCCTTGCGGAAGGATCCGTTGTGCGGCGCGCCACGAGCGCGGCGTGCGTTCTTCTTGCGTGAGCAGTTTCCAGCATGACGCGCGTCGCGACACGCTGCGCCGACCTGTTCCTCTTACCTGCTTACTTCATCATGACTTCTCCTGCACTGTTGCTGTTAGTTCCTCTGCTGGGCGTGTCGTTTGGATACGAACCCTCCAGCGATGCGGAAGTTGGCTACGACTACACCGTGCAGGTGGAGCCGGAACTGCTGGAGCAGATGAAGGAGGGCAACGCCCAAGTCATTGAGTCGAATATTCCCCCCGAGGTTTCGCCGATTCGTCGCATTCGCGTGGTAGTGGGTACCGAGCCGTTGGCCAAGAAACTTCGACCTGGCGCGGTGTCTCGAACCACGTTCCGGCCCGAAGTGGAAGACGCAGGATCACCGAGCATTGATCTCTTGGCTCAAACCGGCCCGGCGGGTGGATTCGGCCGCAATGCCACCGGGTTCAATGGCTCCGTCACTCGAGGCGCGTCGCAGCCCAACCCCGCTGTGACCTCCGCTCCGGTGACCGTGCCGCCAGCTAATCCGAACCCCGCCAATCGATACGAAGCCAACCAGTACACGGGTGGCTCGTACACCGCGCCGCCAACCACACCCACGGTCACACGCAGCGCCATGCCCGACGCACAGTCGCAACTCGACGCAGGTTTTGAGGCGGCTCAGAACGGCTTCGACAACACTCGCAATGCAGTGCGCAACACGCTGAACGAAATGGGTGCCACTAGCGAGCGAGTGATCAACGACACCCGCCAGGCGATGGGCGACTTGATCGCTCCGCCCGACACGCGTTCGGCCAGCCCAGAGCGGTTTGTTGCTCCGACAACAGCCAACGCGCAGGATCAGTTTCGCAACACCACCGACGCCATGCGGAGCTCGATCGACCAGGCAACGGCCGCCAATCGCGGCATGGTGGACCGCTACGGCAACCCCATCAGCGGCATTGCCGGTTCCACTCCAGCACCTGGCTGGACGACCGATAGCGCGGGCAATCCACTGCAGGTGGCCGATCGCTCCGTGATGGTCAGCCGTGGCAACAATTCCGCGACGACAACCAACCGCATGACGGAAACCCAAGACGAGTACTGGGCGCGAATGCGGCAGGAGCAACGGCAACGCGAATTGCAGGCGCAATCCGCCTTGGCGGCGGAGCAACAGCGAACCGCCGCCATGGAAGGCCCGGGCTTTCCTGAGAAACGACAAATGGAGGCCTTGCCGGAAATCCCGTCGGGCACGACTACCGAACGCCCGACTGACTTGGTGCGCTCGATGGTGCCCCATGGTGGAACGGCTGAAGCTCATGGTCCTGAACCTACTGCCGCGCCCGCCATCACGGCCGCGAGCAATCGCGAAAGTTCCTTCAATGCGCCCTTCGAGAATAGTCGGGAAGCGGCTGGCAATACGGCTGCGACCGACAACAGCTCGCCTACTCGACAGATTGCTGAGCACCCCAACTACGACTTTGATAGCAATACCCAGAGGGCTGGCGTAGGCGATGCGGCCGTTGAAGTTGCCAAGAGTACCGGAGTGCCGGCGGCCGTGTGGGCGTGGGCCATCGCCATCGCTTCGGCGCTGGTGAACGCGTTCCAGTGGATCAACATGGTTGACCTGCGGAACAAGTACCGCGTGGCGCTGCGCCGCAGCTCGCCAAACTTTGCTCGCTCGATGGCGGCTTAAGGCGTCTTCGCTTTCGATAGCGGCCACAGTGCCACGTCGATCGACTTGGCGAAGTGCAGCACCGGTTGCGTGTCGGGCACGCGTAGGCCAAGTGGTTCGAGCATCGAGTTCTGCGTGATCTCCGCCTCGGCTTGCTGCAACGGCCATGGCTCGTGGTGGATCTCGCCACACCAGTACACGCCCGACTTCGAGCGGGCGAACAAGCAGTATCGCTCGGTGAGCCAATGTTCCAAACTGCCGTGCTGGGCGAGCGTCACCGGCACGATGGGGCGATACCGCGCGGCGAACGCTGCTGGCTGCGGTCCTCGCCGGGCGCTGTGGTACACGATCGCATCGCCATCGCTCGCGATGCGCATGTCGGCGTGATAGTACGGCAGGTGGAAGTACCGCCGCGCGCCCCACACGGCCAATCGGCTGGCAGCATCGAGACTGAAAAACCACACGCCGGGCTTGCCAGCCAGCTTCACGTAGGTTCGCACGTTGAGTTCCGGAAAGTGCGCAGCGGTCGGTATGCCCGGCAGGCCGCGGCGTTTGATCCGCATGTTGAACGGAACTACGCCAATCCAGGCGGTGCCTTCGTGCGTGTCGATTTCCAACTCATCGGGAATCAGCGGGCGGAGCGCATCGAGTTCGATTGGCCAGTGGGCGAATAGCAAATCGTACCACGCCTGCTGCCAGGTCCATGGCAGCTCGGGGATCGGCCAGGGGCGATGCTCGATACTCGTTAGATCGGGTAGATGCATAGGATAGGAAGCCTTGGCGTAATCGTAAGACTGCTTGCATTGTAGCCAATGGCTTGGCCCTTCGCGGCGGGCGTGGCCCGACGGCTATTTGGCGATTGGTGGATAGGTACGAAAAAAGCTAGCATCGCCGGCAATCTGAAGTTGGCCCGTTTCGCGAAACTGTGTAAATTGCGGGACAACTGGATCCCCATTGACGCAGGGAGGCGTTATGCAGCGGCCTGAGATTCGTCTCGTACATTCTAGCGACTGGCACTTGGAGTCCCCCCTGGCCGGGCTCCCCAGTCTGTCGGACGACCTGCGCGAACTGGCGCGCGACGCAGCCTACATGGCGGCCCAACAGGTTGTCGAAACCACGCTGGTCGAAGGCGCCGACGCTCTGTTGCTGTCTGGCGACATTGTCGACCTCGCCCGCAGCGGTCCACGAGCCATCGTGTTCTTGCAGGAACAGTTCGAACGACTCAACGCTCGCAACGTCGAGGTCTTCTGGGCCGGCGGTGTGGTCGATGGGCCGGACGAGTGGCCCGTCGTCGCCAAGCTGCCCGAGAACGTGCACCGCTTCGGCACCGGGCATGTGGAGAACATTGAACTGAAGCGCGACGGCAAAACGATTGCCCGCATTCAAGGTGTCAGCAGCGAAGACGATGGCAGCGTCGAAGCCAGTGGCTTCCATCGCGACGCCAACGGAGTATTCACCGCTGGCGTGGCCTACAGCACGAACGACTCGCCGGGCCGCGAAGGCGATCGCGTCCACTACATGGCGCTCGGCGGTCGGCATCGTCGAGCCACGGTGGATACGGAACCGGGCATCGCGCATTACGCGGGCACGCCGCAAGGCCGCTCGCCAGCCGAATCAGGCCCGTGTGGTTGCACGCTGGTGCACGTGGTGGATGGCAAGACGCATACCAAGTTCATCTCGACCGACATCATCCGCTGGGTTGACGAGTCGATCGAGGTCACCGCCAGCACCACGCTCGAACAACTCGAAGATCGCATGGACGAGCGACTCGACAAGCTCCGTCAAAAATCGCAAGGCACGGACTTGCTCGTCACGTTCCACATCCGCGGCACTGGGCCGCTGATCACACAACTCCGCCCCGGCACCGAGACCGACGCGTTGGTGACTCGGCTGCAACGACGTGCTGCCAAGCGATCGCCATTGTGCTGGACGGTGGGCGTTAATTGCTTGGCTCCCGCCACCGTGCCCGAAGAGTGGTACGACCAGGAGACCATCTTGGGCGACTACCTGCGACAGTTGGCCGAGTTCGAAGAGGACAGCCGCAAGTCGCTTGGCCTCGAACAGTTGCTGCCCGAGCCACTGGCCAGCAACTGGCTGAAGTCGGCCGCCAAGTTCGACAATTCCGATCATCGCACCGTGGTGCTGGAAAACGCCAAGAAACTGGGCATCGATTTACTTACCTCGCCTGAAGCTACCGGAGACCTGGTTACGTCCGATTGAGGATGCAACGTTCCGCAGCACCGGGCGCAGACGCTTCCGGCTCGCCAAACCCTCGACCCCCACCTTCCCCGCTATGCGTATAACTGACATCTCCGTCGACGGCTTTGGTGTTTGGCACGACCTCGATCTGCGTCGGCTGTCGCCCGAAGTCACCGTGTTCCATGGTTGGAACGAGGCCGGCAAGACCACGCTGATGCAGTTCCTGCGAAGCGTGCTGTACGGCGTGTCGGACGAGCGCCGTGCGGTGTACCTGCCGCCGGTGGACGGCGGCCGTCCTGGTGGTTCGTTGGGTGTGGTGACCGACGACGGACCGTTCCGCATCAACCGCTACGCCGACCGCAGCGACACCGACTACGGCCGCGTGACGATCGACATGCCCGATGGCGAGCAGCAGGGCGATCGACTGTTGCGCGAGGCGATTGAGCACGTCGACGAAGCCACGTTCAACAACGTGTTCGCGCTGGGGCTCGACGAAATCCAGCACCTCGGCACATTGGGTGGCAGCGCGGCCGCGCAATGGATCTACCGACTCACTTCGGGCCTCGACCGCATCATGCTGTACGACGTGATCGTCGGCCTGCGGTCGAGTCGCAAGAAGCTGCTGGACAGCGCGGACAACCGCTCGAAGATTTCGGGCCTGCTGGCCGACAAAGAACGACTCGAAGCCGAGATTGCCGAACTCGCCGGTCAAACGCGCACTTGGTGCCAGCGTGGTTTGGAGATCGACGAGATCGATCAGCAGGTGGCCACGCTCCGCGCCGAAGCTCGCGAGCGCGAGCGCCGTGCCCGCCGCGTCGAAGTGGCGATGAACATTCGCAAACAGTGGCTCAAACGCGACGAGACCGACGCCCGCATCAAGTCGCTCGCGGGGCTCTACCCGCTGGAAGCGAGTGCGATTGCCGATCTCGACGAACTGAACGATCGCATCGAGGAACACCAGCGTCAACGCGAGATCCACAAAGGCCAGCGGCATCAACTCCGCCAGGAGGCCGAGGACCTGGGCATTAACGAAGTGTTGGTTCGCAATTGCTGCCGCATCGAAGGCTTGGCCGAGCAGCAGGAGTGGCTCGAGTCGCTGGCCGCCCAGGGCGCCGAGTTCGAGGCCGAAGCGGACAAGCTCGCTTCGCGATTCGAAAGCGAGACCAGCCGGCTGGCGCAGCAGTGGTTTGGCGACAGCGAGCGACGGTTGGTGCTCTCCAAGGAACAACTGGAGAAGCTCGCTCCGCAGCGGATCGCCATGGAAGCGGCCGAAACGCAGCTCGAGATCGAGGAGCAAGAGTACGAAGCCCATCGCAACGAGGAGGAGAAGGTCGCCGCGCAACTTGCCACCGCGACCACTAGCAGCGAACGGCTGGGCCTGCCGACCAACCTGCAGGACGCCGGCGAGCTGGTTGCCAAGCTACGACAGCGGCTGAACGTGGAACAGAAGATCGAACAAACGCGTCGTAGCGGTGTGGAACTCGAGCAGCAGGCTCGAGAATTGCTGGATGGGCAAGTGATGCCCCTGCGCCTGTATGTGGCGTGGGGGGGATGTGTGTTCGGGGCGGCCGCGCTCTTGTTTGCATGGCTGATCACCGAGAGCCACCCCGAACTGGGACAGGCGGGAGGCTTGCTGACGATAATTAGTGTGTTGATCCCGGCCTTCCGGTGGGCCAATCAACAGAAAGCCGCCGACGAACTCGATGGCGTCGAGCGGCAACTGGAGGATCTGAATCGTCAGTTGATCGCGGCTCGCGCGGAGAAGGACGGACTGGAGGAGGAGCTGCCGGTAGCCGATGGCTCGATCGTGCTGCGTTTGCAAACGGCCGAGAAGCACCTGGCCGAACTGGAGGACATGCTGCCGGTCGAAAGCGAGCGTCGCCGTGCCACCGAAGCGAGCCGCAGCGCGAAGTCGACCTACGATGCTGCGAAGGCTCGCGTCGAAACGACTCGCCGCGACTGGCGTGGCTCGCTCAAGGCGCTGGGCCTGCCCGAGGCTCTTTCGCCCAAGGAACTCAATCTGCTGGCCGGGCAGTACGAGCAGCTCGCACAGCTTGAGCAGAAAGCCCTGAGCCGCGCCGACGACATGGCTCGTCGCCAACGCGAGTTTGACCGCGTGGTGACACGCATCGAGCGACTGGCCGAAGAGACCGGCCTGGTGATGGAAGACGCCGAGCCGCTGGAGCAGCTCGAGCACTTGCTAAGCGAGAGCCGCTTGCAGAAGGCCCACATCGAGCACCGCGACAAGCTCCGAGACCGGGCCAAGGAACTCAAAGCCGAAGAAGCCCGCCACGCCCGCGCCGCGATTGGTCTCACTCGCAAGCGCGATGCTCTGTTCCAGAAGGCAGGCGTCGAGCACGAAACCGCTTACCGCAAGCTGGCGGCCGACTTGGAAGAGCGAGCCAAGCTTGAAGGCGAGCGAAAGTCGCTCACCCGCGAGATCGCCGCGGCCATTGGCAACTTGGGCACAGAGGAAGACTTCGCTGGTTTCTTTGCTCCGGAAGTGGTCGGTACGCTCGACAAGCAGTGGGAATCGCTGACTGGCGAGCACGAGGCCACCGAGAAAGAACTCGACTCGCTACTCAAAGAGCGTGCCCAACTGGTCGAAAAGCAACGCGCGTTGACCGAAGACACAACGCTCTCGGAGAAGCAGATCGAGCTAGGCATCGTCGAAGCGAATCTCAACCGTGCCTTGGAAGCTTGGCGCGAGCGAGCCGTGGTGAGCCAGATGCTGGAGCGGGTGCGGCACGAGTACGAACTGCACCGGCAGCCTGAAACCTTGCAGGAAGCCACCGGCTACTTCCGCGAACTGACCGGCGGGCTTTACACGCGGGTGTGGACGCCGCTGGCGAACGATATTTTGTTCGTCGACCGCGAGGACGGCACGTCGCTGGCCGTCGAGTCGTTGAGTCGCGGCACCCGCGAGCAACTGTTCCTCAGTGTCCGCATGGCGCTGATCTCGATGTTTGCCCGCCGCGGCATTCAGCTGCCGATGATCCTGGACGACGTCTTGGTGAACTACGACGAACGCCGCGCCGCGGTGGCCGCCAAGGTGCTCACCGAGTTCGCCGCCGAAGGTCACCAATTGCTGGTGTTCACCTGCCACGAGCACATCCTGTCGATCTTCAAGAAACTCTCGGCCGATTGCCGCCGCCTGCCCAGCCGCTTCGGCGAGCAGTTCCAGGAAGAGGTCGAGGAGATCGTCGAGGAAGAAGTGATCGAGGAGGTCATTGAAGAGCTTGTCGTAGAAGAAGTGGTCGAGGAGCCAGAAGTCGAAGAAGTGGCCGAAGAGCCCGAACCGGAGCCGGAGCCCGAGCCCGACTACTACTACACAGCCACCATCGTGCCCCGCAAGAAACCCGAACCACAACAAGAGCCTGAACCGAAGGTCGAAGTGGAGTACGACTACGACATTGCCCCCCGCATTGAGCCGGTGGAGTACGACTGGGACCACGATGACCCCGACCACATCGAGCGCAGTGAACTCGACTCGCAGCCGATGGAAGCGCCGATGGTCTATACGCGGTGGGGGTAGAACGGTGAGCCGCAAGCATCGCCACCCAGAGGAGATTTAGGCCCAAATACTCCAAAAAGGCCCATTTGGGTTGCAGCGGTCCCGCGCTGTAATAAGACTGGCGGGAATACGCTGAAACTCAACTGTGGAGGGGACTGATGATCCGGCCTGGGGCTATTCTCAATATGTACATCGTTCTTATCGCCGTGGTAGCGATCTCTGTTACCAACTCGGCCACTGCGGCAGTGTTAGTGGCGCCAGATTCGCATTCATTACAGTCACAAGCTCGAGATGGCAATGTCCCGGAGGACAACGACTCTTTTGAAGACGTCGATACCATTACGGGCCTGGCGACTTTTTCTCAGTCGGCGAGCAACGGTGGCAGCAGCACAACCGCCGACTATGTCGTACTGAACGACGCAGACGGGTTGTATCTAGGAATAGACTTCTCGATGGTTCGAGCGGGGACCACGCAGAGCATGACCCAAGTTATCGGCGGACTCAACTTCACGGTTAAAGAGTCGACGCCGTACTCCATCGATGGGCTTCTCTCGACGACCACCAGCGATCCTCCAACCTACAATGGCTACAATCTGTACGCCCGCTTGACAGATAGCAATGGAACACTGTTCGAGAACTTACAGTCGGGTGGCAATCTGAGTTCAACGGAATACTTGCTGGGCGAGGAGGAAGGCAATTTCAGCAACACACTGGTCGGCAGTTCCACAGGAACGCTTGAGCCTGGAGAGGACTATTCGCTGGAGTACTACGCTCAAGTGATTCAGTTTAATACTGTCCGAAGCTCGGACACTGCCTACGGCAGCGGTTACTGGAAGATTCAGCTCGGCAGCAATTCGATTCCTGAACCGGCCTCCGTTTCGCTTGGCATAACGCTGCTAGGCGTCGCCTGTTTACGCTTGGCAATGCGAACGCGATTGAGTTAGCTCACGCAGAGCTAATCTGCTTGCTTGTCCAAGCTTCGTTTCTCGGCTACTGCCTGCTCGTAGTGTTCGCGCATTGAACGAGCGTAGTACGACTCCAACGCTTCGAGTTGCTCAAGGTCGAGGCGAGCTGCTTCGAGATCACCGGCATTCAAGTGCATCGCCATGCGGCCGTTCACGATTTCGTCGTCATTGGGATCGATCTGTAGTGCTGCGGACAAGTACTCGATCGTCTTGTCCATGTCCCCGTCGATTTCGCCATAGGCATTCCCCAGCAGCACGTAGGTATCGGGGTAGAAGGGGTTGAGTTCGATCGACTCGATCAGCAGTTCCCTGGCAATGCGATAAGTTGCTAGTTCCTCTTCGTTGTAAGTGAGCTCCGGTTCCTCTGGTTCGTCAGCGGAGAAGGCTAACTCCGAGGGAGGATGTTCTCCTGGGAACCAGGTCCGCATGCCACCTGACCAACGCGGTAGTGCCGACCTCAGCAAACGGCGAATCAGGAGCACCGCTTCGCGGTACTTTTCGAGCGCAAGTTTGGCTTCGTTCAGTGTGACTGCGGTCTTCATCGAGACTATCCCCGCTGGTGACCAATAGCCGGGCCGCCATGCGGTCCGATGATGACGCCAACGATTTCACCGTGGCAACGCTAGTTAGGTACTCCATAAGTTGAATTGAGCAGCGCGGACTCTAGTTCCGACTTTACCTCATCGGAAAGGTCCGTCGGGTAGATGACCGTGAGTTGAGCACAACCATTATCGGTTCCATAGGCGACGGTGCAAAACTGTTGCGGGTAGAGAGCGTTGAGACGGTTCCCTTTGACGAGGAGTGTCTTCCGATCATTCACCTCCCGTACATCCTTCTCAAGCAGTTCCATGTTCGCTGATAGCATGCGATCGGCAGAGAAGTCTTCGATTACGAATTCGAGCGACTGCTCTGGAGCATGAGCCATGGTGATACTGGCCCGCAGTTCCTCATGGTGAAAGAGCTTGTGCTCCTCGTTCCAGACAAACCCGTCTGGTGCCTTGAACGTAAAACGTGGTTCGTTGGACGTCTCATCAATCCCGATAACAGTGTTTGGCATCTCTTGAGACGGTGGCGTGTTCTTGCCGCAACCGGTTGCAATGCAAGCAACGAAAGCCAAGACAAATGACAGTGTTGAGCGCATCAATGTGACCCTTAACAGTGGTTCGGAATCACCCCTCCAGCGATTCCAACGGTCCCACGGCCGCGGTAGCATGCTGCGTCAGCGGGTATTTGGCCAGCACCTCATTCACCGCGTCGAGCGTGATGGCGCTCACCGCTTCGAGGTCGTCGGTCACCGCGCGGTATTCGCGGCGTTGCAGCCAGTTGCCGCCGACGTTGAACAGGCGGCTGCGGGGGCGTTCGTTGCCCAAGACCACGCGGGCTTTCACTTTGTTTTTGGCCTGCTCCAGCTCCTCGGCTTGGAAGCCCGACTGCTCGGCCTCTTCGAACAGCTTGTGCAGCCGCGCCAGGTTCTCGGCCGTATCCTCGGGCTCGCACGCCAGCCAGGTGTAGAACATGCCCAGGCCCTGGTACTCGTAGTGGCCCAGGCTCGCCGACTCGACCAGGCCGCTGTCGACCAGGTCCCAATACATGCGGCTGCCGGAGTCGTCGCCCATCATGGTGGTGAGCAGCTTGGCCGCGAAGCGATCTTCGTCACCGGCCGCCGGGGCGTCGCGCAGCAGCAACACGTACTCCTGCATCGAAGTGGTGTTGGGCTTCACTTCGATCTGCGGCTTCATCTTCGCCGGCGGAGTGGGCCGCTCGGGCCCGGTCGATTCCCACGCTCCGCAGAGTTCTTCGCACTGCTCGACCAGCGCGTCGAAATCGACCTTACCGGCCGCAGCGACGAACAGGTTGTCGGCCGAATAGCGATCGCGGTGGTACAACAGCATCTGTTCGGGAGTGAGGGCGGTGACGCTGGCCTCGCTGCCAATCACGCTATTGGCGATCGGGTGGTCGCCGAAGCAGATTTGCTTCAGCCGGTCGTCCATACCGTAAGGAGGTTGGTCGAGGTACATCTGGATTTCCTCGACGATCACCTTCTTTTCCATCTCGAAGTCCGACTCGCGCAAGCTAGGCCGCATGATGTCGGCCAGGATGTCGAGCGCTGCACCCTGATACTCCGGCAGCACCGAGGCGTAGTACACGGTACTTTCTTCGCTGGTGAACGCGTTGTAGTGGGCGCCGATTTCGTCGAACTCGCGATTCACGTCGTCCGCGCTGCGACGCGGCGTGCCTTTGAACACCATGTGCTCCAGGAAGTGGCTGATGCCAGCCAGCTCCGGCGTTTCGTCCCGCGAACCAGTGCGAACAAAGAAACCAATGCCCATGGAATGGGCAGCGGGATTGCACTCGGCCACGATTTCCAGACCATTGGCCAGGCGGTGCTTACGAAATTCCATCAGGAAGCTCCAACGGTTGCGGGCCGAGCGTCATGCAGGTGAACGACTCTGGCGGGTTTTCGGCCAAGTAGGTGTTGATGCTCTCGGCCGTGAGAGCGTCGACCTTGGCGGCCACTTCCTCCACCGGGCGGATACGCCCCAGATGGTACCAGTCGCGCGATAGCGAACTGGCCCGAGCCGACGTCGATTCCTGCTGCATGATCAGGCTGCTTTTAATGCGGGCCTTGAGACGCGCGAGTTCTTCGGTCTCGACACCTTGGCCCAAACGCACTAGCTCGCTGTGTGTCACGTCGAGCGTTTCCTGCGCTCGTTCGGCCGTGGTGCCAGCGTAACAGAACACGGCCGCCCGATCGCGCTGCGTGTGCAGCGATGCGTACACGGTGTAGCAGAGGCCGCGCTTCTCACGAACCTCGCTAAACAGCCGCGAACTCATCCCGCCCGACAGCACGCCCACCGCCGACCACGCCTCGAAGTACTGTGGGTGACGATAGGGAATGGAAGGAAAGGCCAAGCCGATGTGGCATTGATTCGACTCGTGCGGCAAATGGATTGGTTGGCTGTTGGGTGTCTCCAACGCTGCGCCGCTCTCGGCCTGCACGGCCCAGTCGCCGAACAGTTGGTCGACTGCGTCGCACACTTCTTGCCAGTCGAAGTTGCCGGCCACACCGATAATGGCGTCGCGCGGTCCGTAACGCTCGCGAAAGAACAGTTCGACGTCTTCGGCGGTGAGTTGTGCGAGCGCTCCGAGATCGCCCTGGCTGGGGCGGCCCCAAGGATCGGGATAGTGCCGCCGGCGAAGCTCCATCATGAGCTTTTGGCCGGGGTCGTCTTCTACGCCACGCAGTTCCTGGATGCAGACTGAGCGGCCGGCTTCGAGTTGGTCGGTCGGCAGGTGCGGGCGGCGGACGATGTCGGCGTAGATCGAAAGTGCCGGCAGCAGGCTGTCGCCGATGGTCGCGCCGCTGAAGCTCGCCTGCGAGACGCCGACCGTTTCGCTTCGTTCGACGCCCAGGTTTTCCAAGTCGCTGATCAGTTGCCGACTGTCGCGGTCGCCTGCGCCGCGGAGCATCATTTCGCACGCCAGGCTGGCCAGGCCGGACTTATCTGCCGGGTCATGGACACAGCCGGCCGGAATCAGCAGTGAAAAAGCGGCGGACTGGAACGCGTCGGACGGTTCGCCGAGCAGCACCAGGCCGTTGTCGAGTCGATGGACGAATTCGGATGGCACGCGGATCTTGCTGGTTCTAGGGAGGTGAAGGACACAAGCGTAAGTCCGCTAATGTCCTTCATTCCGCCCGCCCCGGCAAGTGCGGTCCGCGGCAGTCCGCCCGGGCGTGTAGCGCCGTTGGTGGTGGTTTACTCGCAGTTTCCTCAAGGAAACAACGCTACACGCACCAGTGGATTCGCTAGCAAACCTGCTCGCTGGTGGTGGCCGTCTCCAGCAACCGCAGCGCGGCAGCGAAGCCAACCTCATACCCCAGTGGGCCTGCCGAAGGGACTCCCAGCACGTCGAACACCCGTCGGCGTCGCTGCTCAACGGTCCGCAAGCTGACCTGCTGCTTCGACGCGATCGACTTGTTGGGCTTGCCGGCACAAACATCGTGCAGCACGTCGCGCTGCGCGTCGCTCAGCCGCTCAATGGCTTTGGCGTACCGATCCAGGTGTTTGCGAGCGAGTCGCTTGAGACCATGGATGGCGTTGGCGCTCCGCGCCATGAAGAGAAGTTCGGAGAGATCTCGCGGCGCTCCGACCACGACCACCGGGTGCTTGAGCGCCCTGGAGACGTTGAGGTTCACCGACTCGTTGGGAGTGCAGACGAAGAGCGTCGCGTCGCAGTTGTCCATCAGTTCGAACAAACGCAGCGCTCGGTTGATGAACTCGTCCGAACCTTCGAGGATCACGCAGCCAGGTTGTTCCTCCGCCAGGGTTGAGGTGAATCTGGAGAGATCGGTGCAAGAAACAACCTGCAACTCTTGGTCTCTGGCGAGGCTACAAAGTTCGTGGACGAAGTTGTTTGTCGCAGAGCAAATCAGCATGGGACGAGTGGGGACTTCGTGGTTTGGCAAGTCTGCCGGGTCGGGACCATCAATCATCGTGGTGATGCCATCCGTGGATGCCTGGGGGTGAAGTTTGGGGGGAGGATAGAAGTACATACGATTTTTCAACGCAAAAGGAAAGTTGGATACCGGGCAACGAAAAGTGGTGCTGCGGGATGCCGATTCGGAGTGCCGCATTTAACGTGTTGCCTTTGCTTGCGGTAATTATCGTGGTGGTGGTTAACACGGGCTATCGACTGCGGGTCGACAAATAAAAAAGCTTTCCGCATAAACGTCGACTTTCACTCGACAAACACCCATCAACTGCTCGACAGAGCAAAAACGCGCAAGCTCGCATCGTTGTCGTGGTGAGAAGTGGTGGCGAGAAGTGCTCTCAATTTTGCCGCTTCGCATTCGCGAAGGGTTAGCCACATCAATCAGCGCTACGGCGGGTTTTCACATCGACTGCATGGCAATTGGCAGATGTGAGTTTCCACAGCAAGACTTGCAATGGAAGGTACGCCAATCGACCGATGTGCGCTTCGAAACCTGAGCGTATGAGAGCAACGCTCTGCAGCTTAAAGACGGTAACCGCCTGGTGAGCACCACGTCATGCCGTGCGATCAGGCGTGGGCGGTTTCGACCGACTTGTAGATGGTCTTAGCGCGGCGGAACCCGAGGCGTTGGTAGAGTCGCACGGCGTTCTTGTTGCGCACCGTGACTTCCAGGCAAGCGCGCGCCAGGCCTACTTGTTGGAATCCGATCAGGGCCGCCAAGATCAGCGCCGAACCAAGGCCTTGGCCACGATGATAGGGAACGACCCCCACGTTTTGGATGGAACCAAACTGATAGTCGAGGTTCATTCCTTGAATCGTAGCGCACGGCTCACGTCGACCTTGCTGATCGATGAATTCGATGAGCCAAGTTGCTTCGGGCACAAAGCCGCTGCCGCTGGAGATGCCCTGCATTAATCGCTGGCATCCGTCGGGGGTACCGAGGCTGGGGAACACGGCGGCATCCAACTCGCCGTGGAAGCTTAAGTACTTCGTCTCGGCGTGCGTTTCGACCAGATTCCTCGACCATGCCCGCAAGCGATATCCGGCCGGCAAACGAGGCGGCGAGAGAGTCTGCCTGGTGAGGTCGACCTCCATGCGGTATCGCTTGATATAGGTGATGCTCATCGGCTTGGATTTCTGATTGCCAACCGCAAACGGCCAGAAGCGATAGCCCGAAGGTACGAACGAGGGAAACACGCGGCATACTCCAGTTTGGACCACGGCATCTGCAATGTACTGCCCTGGAAAATAGCCGTCAAACTTTCCGCTGTCCCAGACGCGCACCAAACCACCGCTGCCGGGTGGGGCTGTAGGGATTGCGTCGAGAGACCCATCGCCGCCCGTGTGAGATTCACCGCAGGCGGGGCGTAGCGGACTGGTTCCACTTGACCCGGTGGTAGTCCGCTGAGTAGATTTTGAGTAGTCAAAAAATATCAAGCAAGCAGGCAAGCGAAGGGTTTTCTTGTGAAAAGCTCTCGATGGGAAACGTGGTGCGCGGTGGCGGTGCTGGCGGTGTCGGTCTGCACCGGCTGCAACTCGCCCTCTGGTTCGGAGTCGGCTCACTCGGCTAAAGGGGTGAGCCAGCAATTCGACGGCCAGCCTCCGTTGTCGATCGTTTGCACCACGCAGCAGGTGGCCGACGCGGTCCGCAACATCGCTGGCGAGCATGCGGAGGTCGAAGCACTCATGGGGCCGGGGGTCGATCCGCATCTGTTCCGCACCAAGCCTTCGGTGATATTGCAGCTGCAGCAGGCCGACATCATCTTCTACAACGGGTTGCATCTGGAAGGGAAGATTGCCGATACGCTCGAGCAACTCTCCAGTCGCAAGCCGGTGGTGCCGCTCACTGGGCGACTGGTTGCAGACCACGATTCGCGGCTCCTCTCTCCAACTGGCTTTTCCGGCGTGCATGATCCCCACGTATGGCACGACGTGTCGTTGTGGGCCGACTGCGTCGACTACGCCGCCGAGCAGTTGTGCGAGTTCGACCCCCAGCGGGCGGACGACTATCGGGCGAATGCGTCTGCGTATCGCAAACAACTCGACGAACTAGACGCTGAAGTTCGCGCCCAACTCGAGACCATTCCCCAAGAGCAACGGCTATTGGTTACCGCTCACGATGCATTTAGTTACTTCAGCGCGGCTTACGGGCTGAAGACCATTGGCTTGAAAGGCATCAGCACCGACGACGAAGCCGACTTCGCCCACTTGGACGCGGTGCGGAAGATTCTGGTCGACAACCGGGTGCCGGCCGTGTTCGTCGAGTCGTCCACGTCGCCCCGCTTGGTCAACAAGCTGATTGAGGAATGTCAGTCGGCAGGGCACGAGGTCCGCCTTGGTGAAGAACTCTACTCCGATGCGATGGGCGGTGCCGGTTCGGGAGCGGAGGAGTATGTCGGTATGATTCAGGCCAACGTGTCGGCCATCGTCGACGGGCTGGCAGGGGAGCAGCAGCCGTGATGCACCGCAACCTTGCCGAGCCCCAGCAGGCCGCCGCCACGGATGTCACCACGGCGCTCGA
The DNA here is from genome assembly GCF_965227375.1 of Aeoliella sp. NCBI lineage: Bacteria > Pseudomonadati > Planctomycetota > Planctomycetia > Pirellulales > Lacipirellulaceae > Aeoliella > Aeoliella sp. The sequence continues at coordinate 2,828,397 of NZ_CBDDFX010000002.1, read as the reverse complement.
AGTGCACGACATGACCGTGGCCTACCGCCGCAAGCCAGTGTTGTGGGACATCGACCTCACCGTGCCTGAAGGACAACTGGTAGGCATCGTGGGCCCCAACGGGGCCGGCAAATCGACGTTGATCAAAGCCATCCTGGGCCTGGTGCCGCTCGCGAGCGGCAAAGTCGAGATCTATGGCAAGCCGTACTACCAACAACGAGGCATCGTGGGCTACGTTCCGCAGCGTGAAACGGTGGACTGGGACTTCCCAGTGACCGCCATCGATGTAGTGCTGATGGGCACCTACGGAAAACTCGGCTGGTTCCGCCGGCCCGGTCATCGCGAGCGAGAGTTCGCCAGAGAGTGCCTCGACCAGGTTGAGTTGGCCGACTTCGCCGATCGCCAGATCCGCCAGCTATCGGGCGGACAGCAGCAACGCGTATTTCTGGCGCGGGCGCTAGCCCAGGACGCGAAGGTGTACTTCATGGACGAGCCGTTCGCTGGCGTGGATGCGGCCACCGAAGCGGCCATCCTCCGCATGCTGCAGAACCTCCGCTCGGCCGGCAAGACCGTGTTCGTTGTGCATCACGACCTGCAGACCACTGAAGAGTATTTCGACTGGGTGATCCTGCTGAACATGCGACTCTTGGCGTGTGGGTCGATGCACAGCACGTTTACCCCACAAAACCTGCAACGCACCTACGGCGGCCGCCTGACGATTCTCGACCAAGCCGCCGAAGCAGTCCGCCGCCGTTCGCCACAGTAGAAACTGGTGGCCACCCTCCACTTACCATGCTCCCAGCGTCCATCATCTGGAAAGTCATGCTCGGCGCGTCGCTGCTTGGCGCGGCGGCTGGCTTTGTGGGCACGTTTGCAGTGCTACGCCGCAGAGCTCTGGTGGGCGACATGCTCGCGCACGCCGCGCTACCGGGCATAGCGGGCGCGTACATGCTGTGGCATTCGCGCGATCTGTTGACCTTGTCGGCGGGCGCCTTGGTTGCGGGGCTGTTGGGCGTGGCGTGCGTCGCCACAATTGCTCGTTGGACTCGCACCAGCGAGGACGCTGCGCTCGGCATTGTGCTAAGTACCTTTTTCGGCCTCGGCATCGTGCTACTCACGGTGTTGCAGGCAAATCCCGAAGGAGACAAGGCGGGGCTCGACTCGTTTCTGTTTGGCGAAATTGCCAGTTTGCGGTCGCGCGACCTGTGGGTGATCATCGCCATGGCGGGCGGGCTGCTAGTGTTTGTGCTGGCGATGTACAAGGAGCTGCAACTGCTGTCGTTCGATAGCGGCTTCGCGGCTGCCCAGGGTTGGCCCACGTTTTGGCTCGACTTCGTCGTCCTCGCGGCTGTGGCCGTCGTGACGGTGATCGGGCTTCCCATCTGCGGTGTGATCCTGATGGCCGCCATGCTCATCACGCCGGCGGCGGCCGCCAGATTTTGGACCAATCGCTTGGGAGCGATGCTCGCCATCTCGTCGCTGGTCGGAGCACTAGCCGGCATCATCGGTTGCATGATTGCCGCTCCGAACGTCGTGCAGTCCATCGGTTTGGGCAAAACCGCTGCGGGCACGCCTGTTGGGCTTCCTCCCGGACCACTGATTGTGTTGGCTGGCGGAGGGCTGCTGTTGTTGTCGATGTTCGTGGCGCCGCAGCGTGGCTTGATCGCGCGGATGATGAGCCATCACAAATTGCAACGGAAGGTCGTCCGCGACCATCTATTGCGAGCCATCTACGAACTCAGCCCTGCACCGGAGTCAGACCGCCCGTGGATCGACCTTGAGCGCCTTGGGCATTACGGCGGTTGGGACGCGGCGACGCTCGCCAAGCAGACCTCTAGAACCGAGCGCGAAGGCCTCATCGAACTACAGGGCTCGCAACTTAGGCTCACGCCGACGGGATTCGACCACGCGGCCCATCTCGTGCGTGCTCACCGACTGTGGGAAATGTACGTGGTGGAAGGCTGGGACCGCTCGCCCGACGACGTGCACCACGACGCCGACGCCCTGGAACACCTGCTTCCGCCCGAGGTGGTGCAGCACTTGGAGCAAGCGCTGCGAGCCGAAGGCCGGTTGCCGGCCGACGAGCCGGGCGAGGTGCCGCGCTCGCCGCATGCGATTGATCCACAGCAGGCCAACTAGGAACCATTTAACAGATGTTGCTGGCACTTAACAACGTGTTTGACCCCGATACGCTGCCGATGGTGCTGCGCATCATGGTCATGGCGGTGCTGGTGAACCTGTCTTGCGCGTTGTTGGGATCGTTCCTCGTGCTGCGGCGGATGAGCCTGATGGGCGACGCGTTGTCGCACGCTGTGTTGCCTGGTCTGGTGGTCGCGTTTTTGTTCTCGGGTAGCTTGAGCATCTTTCCGATGTTCATCGGCGCGGTGCTGGCGGGGGTCGCGACTACCTTCCTGACGCAGACAATGCACCACTACGGGCGGCTGTCGACCGACGCGGCGATGGGCGTGGTCTTTACATCGCTATTCGCCTTGGGCGTGGTGCTGTTGAAGTTGTTCGGGTCGCAGGTGCACTTGGATGCTGCCTGCGTGTACGAAGGCTCGTTGATCATGGTGCTCGACACATTCGAGTTCGCCGGCTTCGAACTGCCGAAGCAGATTCTTGTGGCCCTGCCGGTGCTGCTGGTGAATCTGCTGGTCGTTGGAGTGCTGTGGAAGGAGCTTAAGATTACCACGTTCGACTCGGCGCTGGCCACGGCCATCGGCATCTCGGCGCCGGTGATGCATTACACCTTGATGACGCTCGTGGCGCTCACCGCGGTGGCGTCGTTTCAGGTGGTGGGTTCCATCCTGGTAGTGGCCATGCTGATCGTCCCGCCGGCCGCCGCGCAGTTATGCGTCGAACGGCTCGGACGGATGGTCGCGCTCTCCTGTGCGATTGGGGCGCTGGTCGGCATCGTCGGCACGCTGGTCGCGGTGCGGTACAATCTGTCGGTGCCCGGCACCATGGCGGTGCTGTCGGGCGGCGTTTACGCCTTGGCGGCCATCTTCTCGCCCACCGGCGGACTCGCATCGCGGGCGTGGTTCCACTATCAAACCTCCGCGCGGATTGTTCGCGAAGACATCCTCGCCATGCTATATCGCGTGGAGGAATTCGATCACACCCGTCGTCTCGCCCGCGCCGACGCCCTGGAGGCCGTCGGTGGAGGCTTCCCCGCTCGCCATGCACTGCGCACGCTGGTGCGACGTGGCGATGTCGCGATGGACGACAAGGGGCTACTGCTAAACGACAGCGGGCGAACCAAGGCGGCGAAGCTCGTGCGGACGCACCGCTTGTGGGAGACTTACCTGGTGGACGAGATCGGTTTGCCACTGGACCACGTGCACGAGCCGGCCCACCGTGTAGAGCATTTCTTGGATGACGAGATCCGCGAACAACTGGCCGAACGCCTGCCGGAAGGGGCCGAAGATCCGCACGGCCGTGAAATACCGGAGTAGGCGATCGACGTTGACGCTCGAGCCTGTGCGACGCTATTGTTGGTCCGATGGAGCGATTCTAGGAGTTTCAGTTCTCAGCTTAGTCCCGAGTCTTGCTTCTACCCAAGGATGGGCAATGTCCGCAACTCGCCGAGCCGCAATCGCTTTCGCAGTTCTCTTGCATGTAATCAACGCTGACTCAGCGTGCGATGCGAGGCTTGTACGATTCAGCTTTTCGGGTGTTGTCGCCACCGTCCCACCTGATTTCGCTGACAAGTTCCGTGTTGGCGAGGGAATTTCTGGTACGTATGCGTTTGACTCTCCCGCTTCGGCGTCAGAGTCTCGAGAGAACTTTACCCTATACAAGAGTCTCATACGCGACGCCTCCGTGTCATTCGATTCGGGATATACCGCTATGCTGGGCCAGGGGGGAGCAGACCAAATCACGTACATAGGTGATGGCGATGGCATTCTTGGTTCATTCGATGTCTACGATGTTTCTATTCCACTAGTGACCACCCTATCTGAGCAAGTGCCATTTAATAGCTTGTCATTGCGCTTCGCGGGAAACAGTGATTGGCTGCCATCCTTGACATTAAGCGAGACTCCTCCCGATCTGTCAAAAGTCTCCTACACGGACGCCAAGCTAAGTGCGGAGGACGGCTATCTCGGATTAGATATTCTGACCCTGAGTCGGGTGCCGGAGCCTTCGGGTGTATTACTATGCGTCGGGCTCTTTGGCGGCTTGTTATTGCTCCGTCGCAAAGTTAATGGCTGATGCCGAAGATCCCCACGGTCATGAGATTCCGGATTAAGGACAATCGGGTAGTCTACTAGAAACGCTTGACGTGGCATTCGGCCCGCCGGTAGGATCGTCGTGAAATCTAGGGCCGAGAATCGCTCTCGGCACCAGGGGCAGAGTTTTACAACGCTACGAGGGAAGCCTAATGAAGATGACATCCATGGTGTGGGCAGTGTGTGTGCTGGTGGCCTTGATCGCCGCGACGAATTCCAATGCAGCCGTGCAGAAGTATCTATTCACCGGAGAAGTGACCACGGTCGACGCGGCGCTCAGCTCCGATTTCAGCCCCGGGGACCAAGTCGCCGGATTCTATTCGTTTGACGACACGGTAGCGGACTCGAACCCCGATCCAGACGTCGGCACCTACGAAGGTCACCTTACCGCGTCGATTGTTAATGTCAGTTCCGGCTACACAGCGAGCCTGGATCTTGCCGACACGATCGACCTGACGCTGCTGGACAACGCCTTCCCTACCGGCGGCGATAACTACGTTGTCTCGTACGCCTTGGTCGGACCCGATGTGAATGCTCTGTCCGTCGAGCAGTTTCTGTTGGACGCTCTCGACGAGGACGGCGCGATGCTCACGTCGGACGACTTGCCGGCATCGCCACCCGACATCAGTCTGGCGGAAAGCGCAACGGGGTACATCCGTTTCGAAGGCCAGAACTTCGTCAACTTCGAACTGCTGAGCCTCCGCGCGGTGCCCGAGCCGTCGACCTACGTGCTCGGCATTGGCCTGGCGCTGGTCGCGCTAGGAGTTGGGCGTCGCCGATAGCTCTACGGGCAACACGGATACGCTCCCCCGGACTGCACAAGTTCGGGGGAGTGTCTCACTTGGCGACCAACTTGCGCAGCGTTCGCAGGTTTACCACGTCGAGGTCGACTCCCTTGTCGTTGGTGCCTTTGGGCGTCTCCATGTACATCGGCACTTTGCGGAATCGTCGATCGTTCAAGAGGTGCCGAAACGGCTCGAGGCCCATTTCGCCCTTGCCGATCGCTGCGTGGCGATCGACGCGCGAGCCGAAGGGCTTCAGGCTGTCGTTCAGGTGGAACGCTTTCACCTTCTTGTAGCCGACAGTCTTGTCGAGTTCGCGAATGGTGGCCAGGTACTCCTTCTTGGTCTCCATCGCATAGCCGGCCGCAAACGCATGGCACGTGTCGATGCACACGCCCAGCCGGTCGGGGTCGCGCGCCCGGTCGATGATTTCCGCAAGGTGCTCGAACCGCCAGCCGAGGTTCGATCCCTGCCCGGCCGTGTTCTCCAGCAGCACCTGCGACTCGATGCCGCGGGTCTGCTTGTGCACTTCGTTCAGCCCCTTGGCGATCCGTCGAATACCGACCTTTTCGCTCGTGGTGGTGTACGCGCCCGGGTGAGCGACCACGTACGGAATGCCCAGCTTGGCCGCCCGCTGCAGCTCGATCACCAGCGCATCGATCGACTTCTGCCACAGCTCATCGTCGGGGCTGCCGAGATTGATCAGGTACGAGTCGTGCGCAATCGGGTGCGCGATGCTAAGCTCGCTGAGCGACGCCTTGAACCGCTCGGCGTCTTCGTCCGTGAGTTCCTTCGCCCGCCATTGGTTGTTGTTCTTGGTCGACAACCCATCAGATTGAGTTGCTGTTTTCCTTGGTGGATTTGGCCACTGCTGAGGTGCCTTCGTGAATATCTGCACGCAGTCACACCCAGCTTCTGCTGCTCTCTCGACGGCTCTGTGACAGCCGCCCGCAATCGACATGTGGGCTCCCAGGATCGGCATGTGAAGAAGCTAAACGATCGACGCTCGATCGTCGAGGGTAGCGTTCGCCATGTTCAATTTCAGACGGGTCGTTGCGTCGATATCGCACTAAACGGTAGCATAAACACGGTACAGGCACCCTGCGTTGATTGGAAGCCGACACCAGGGGTAGCGATGGAGCTCTCTCGACACGCAAACAATGTTGGTAGCATGTGCCCGATTCAGCGCAGTAATAGAGAACAAGAAGGTTTGGAATGTTAGTTGCAATACTAATAATCACAGTCGTAGTATACTTGGCAATCTCTTTTCGGACGAGGGTGATAGCTGGAGAACAGTTCTCCTTGAAGATGTTGCTGGATGAGAAGCCTCCCACCCTTATGACTGCTTTTCTCGTCGCTCTCGCAACTTCAGCACTCGTGGCAGCATTGAGCTACGCTGCTCAGTACGCCATGTTCCTGATCGATAGGCAAGACAACACACAAGCCCTTGCCCCAGATATTCCAGCAGACATCCTGTTCCTTGGCTTTCTGGCCTTCATATGGATTGGAGTATGCTCTTTGGTAGAGTACACCGGTCTAGATATACGGTCGGCAAAAGAATCCGTTGAGGCAAACAAGAAAGAACTTGATAAAGGGCTGGCCAGCGACGCCTCGTTTAGGGATGCTGCAGTTTACTTCGTTCGTCGCGCTAGATTGCGGGAAGACACAACACTCCAAAAGGCCTTAATCAGGGCTGACCACATGTATTTTTGGGGGGTTATTCTCATGGGTATCGCTCTACTTGGACCACTTGGCGGTGCGTGGATCTACTGGCGAGTTGAGCCCTTGACGGACATCGTGGTGGAACGAATCAAAGAACTTAACGCCACACCCAGCACAGTTGATGTCTCTGTACAGAGGGACTGGAAAGTTCTTTTAGGTGGAGTATCGGTCGGGTTTCTTTTCTTAGCTGCTGCAACTGCGGTACTCAGACAAAAGACTAAGGAGGTTCAGATTTCGAGAAACTCGTCTGACAAGGTTAGCTACTATGAGAGGCTAGAGTATGCATTGCTGCTTGAGGCACAACCAAAAACTGATGAAGAGAAGGCTCTATTCCGCTACGTCATCGATCGATTGCTGGCAGATCGTTCAGGCCTTGATTTGGGCAGATCAGTAGATGCGAGTGAGGATACACACTCTTCAGCCAGCATTCGGGACTTACTTGGTGTACTTCGCCAAGCGACATGATGGCCGTGGAATGTGTTGTTACGAGTCAATAACCGGGACGGAGTCTCGCTCAGGCTTTATCAGGTTCCGGCCTTTGCGACATCGACCGTGCAAAGCGATCACGTGCGTCTCCCAAGCTGGCATGCGTCGGAAGTAGAGACCCCGCGTTGGATGCACTGACGCGGAGGCACCGGTGGGAATTGGAGGAGTGGGCAAGGGATTTGGAGGAACTTCTGGCGCACGGCTTCTCCACACCAACTAAAACCAATACTATCATTCCACTAGTTCGCGGACCCTCAGGTTGATGGTGATGGCTAGCGTATTATCGTTGTGCGTAAAGTGCGCGAAGGCTCTCGTACTTCAGACATGGTGGAGAGTAGAGAAGGCTGCAAAAGACTTGCTCTATTACTCCTTGCTGTATAAGCCACATTGGTCGTCCTTAAGTCGTATTAGCAAGATCACTTGGGTACGGTCATCCTACATCTGGTTCATCGTAGTTCCTTTGGCGGCCTATTTGCTAAAGGACATAGGTCCGAATCTTACCTTCACTCTTGGTTCGAAGATATATGTGATACCAGTTGGATTGCCTTTTAGCTGGCAGTTGTTTTATTTTGGTGCGGTCAGCTTTGCCGTTGGGGCTTTGCTGTACACGTCCTTTTCACCTCCTTTGGTTAGAGACTATACCAGTTTCAGCCAGTACCAAGACGAGGGACGGGGGAGCGAATTCATCACAAAACAAATGCTTCATGCTATCTTGCATTTGAATAATCTAGAGCTGGGCGATCTTTGCCTTAGCCATTTTATTGAACTCTACACGACCATCGAGAATCCAGGCCTGTACGTAGAGCAACTGAGAGAGACGGCGTCGAAAAGCAGCAGCGGTAGAAGTGTTGGCGAGACACTTGCTTTGGCTCCGCATTCATTGCCAGTCTTTCTTGGTGTGTTTAAGGAGGATCAGCTTGCCAGTGCTTTTTGGTTTGCTCGTGATACCGGAGATCAGATATGGCCTGCGATGCGTTACATATGCTTTCGCTTGTATTGCCTAGGCTTGATACTGCACTTGGTAATCGCGATCCAAGGTTTTAGCTATGTCTGTCGCGTGGCGTTCGCCAGCACGGTCTGGAGCCTGCTATGGCCGTTCTGACGGAGCTTGATCGGAGGGAAATCTGCAGAATATGGATTGATGTACACCGTTTTTATGATGGCAACCTCATATGGCACTAAGTAACCTATAGACACCAGTTGTCTTACGTTGCTTCTCCTAAATGTGAGGAATGAAATGCGGTACTCCCTGCTGCTGTTGGCACTAACTCTCACTTTGCTCGGCACTGCAACTGTAAGAGGGGAAGATGTGATTGATCCTCAACCCGCGGAAGAAGTGGGGGGCGTAAGGGCAGACCCAGCGATGGAGGATCCGCCAGAAATAGACAATAGTTCAAAAGATTGCGTTTCAAAGTCGAAATATCAACTCTGGCGTGAGACTGTGCCGTGGATCGTATGGCCCCTTGTCGTATTGGCTCTGATTATAATGGGTTTGCTATTCGGCTTAATGTTCAAATCAAAGGCAGGTCTCACCGATCAGTACTTTCGAGCCTATTCACTGACGTTGATAGTCTTTGCGGGGTTGTTTCTCATTGTCGTGGGATGGAATCAAGACCAGCTTGCCGGCATGATGGGACTGCTTGGAACTCTCGCTGGCTACATTCTTGGTGATAGACGAAATTAAGAGCCTAACGGTCCCGTTCCCACCTCAGGGGAATAGATAGTTTCGCACGACCATTGACCGCATGGTAGCTGTCTGTCTCAACCCAGCCTGCGAGTAACTTAACCTCGCCGTTTTCGGGATCAATGCCGGTAATAGCTAGGTGTACTTTCCTTTCTCCATTTTGCATGAGCGTAGACTGAACATACTCTGGTAGTGCTACCTTTAAAGTCTCACCTGCTCGAATCCAATAACAGGGAGAATGCCTGTCAGATCTACCTGTAATTGTATATTTCATGCACAATTGCAGGTTCTTGCCTGTGTTGTTTCTGAGTGTAACGTCAGTCCAGTGCTGTGTTGATGGATCGCTTGACGAATTTGGCAGCGGAGTATTGTCAAATGTATCAGGTACATTGTCAGCCGCTTTTGTTGGAGTCACACCACTGCACCAATTTATCTGAGTCCTTCTAGGAGACTCTGATCTAAAGCAACACTCCTGGACAGGTTTAAAGGTCACAGGGCAGCCTGCAACGCAGATTGGTTGGTATTCCATAATCACTGGTTGACAGCATTGATCGACGTACACAGGACATTGCGGGTAGGAAACGCCGCAGCACGAGCTCCAAAGCAAAGCCGCCAAGATGCACGAAAGGTGAAGTCGCATTGAGAAAGCTCCTCATCGACAGGCTCAGAGATAAGTCACCTCCTAGCTTAATTGGGGAGATTCGGTGACGCAACGATGGCACCACCTTTAGAGCTGATCATGCTGGTGAGCGTGCCGATTACTCTGCCGGTTGGGCAATCCAGGCAATTCCAGGGACAAGTGGATCGGGTAAGTGAAGTCCACTAGTTTTCAGACTTCGCTCCCCAGCACTCATGCTTTTCTATGCTTGAAATCGATCAGACCCGTAAGTCTAATGTTCTCGATCACGCGTAGCGAGGCTCATCATGGGTTTTCGATTCCGAAGAAGTACGAAGGCCGACCCCTTCAATTACACGCTCAGAAAGAGCGGCGTGCCTGGGAGCGTTGGTGCGGGTGGATTGGCGAAGTGTGGTATCTGTGGGGGATAGCAGCCGAAAGTGCAAGTCGCGATAGTGACCCTTTCACTACCGAGTACAGGTGCCAATTAGCATGGCTTCGGGTTTTTTTGACAGTTTCTTTTTGTGCGTAGCGTTGGTCTGCACAGTTGTCGCGGCTATCGACTGGTATAGGGGGCCGGCAGCAGATCAAAGGACACGAGAAACACTTGAAGACTGGTGGTGCCATCTCTCGGATTTCAGCTACGCATCTATTATCCGAAGAACGCTGAAACATAGTACGGCAACTTTGAAGGGCATGCGAGAATTTGGCAAAGGAAAACTATCACGAGTGGTTGGCACTTTGTTGCTCCCATTTGTGCCTGGAGGAGTGATTTTGCTGTTGCTTCTGCCGGTGCAGATCATTAGCTGTTTCTTTGTGCCTGGAGGCATCCACCCCAGCCTGCAAGACGCATCTGAATATGGGACTGTGGGGTTCATCTACCTCACGTATCTTGAGTTGTGCCTCGGCGTGTTCTACATGGGCTCTTTGGTAGCCATAGCCTGGCACTATTCGTGGAAACTAACCATCTACTACGTCACCAAGGCAAGACGCTCCCGTACGACCTCACGCTTGCTGATGTACCTTGTCATTGACTATTTGATTGCCAGCGCGTTGTTTCGGGTTTTTGTTTATATGCTGAGTGCATTGCTTTTTACGCGCAAGCCTGGCATTACGGAGTTTAGTGTTGAGTTGGCTCTGACCTGTATCGCCATTGCGAGCCTGTTACCAACAGCAGTGCATTTGTGCTTCACCGGGATATTGATATTCTGCAAGCTAGCAGAGTCTGTTCTTGGTCCTTTCGCAGCCCAGATCATCTTGCGAGTATCTGAAACAAAGAAGGGTGTCTATTCTCAGATTGTGTTGGCTGTCGGAATAATTGCAAAACTTGTTCAAGAATTCGTCAAACAGATGCACACTTAGAAAGCGTTTCTCAAACAGTCATCGCCTTCCCAATACAATCGGATTTCTCTGAAGTCGCCACCTCAACCCGCCGGCTAGTGCAGACGTGACACTCGCTCTGACTGCTGATCCCGCCTAACCCTATCGTCTGCTCCCGAGCCTCTACCGTCTTCGCCTGCGACTCTCGTTTTTCGCAAATCGGCTCGATTTCGGCCCAAGTGTAGACTCGGCCGAGTGCTTTACGAAAGAAGTCTGGCCCCGGCGAGATCAATACGCCCACTCCCGTGACCACTTTTGTTCCCATCCTCGGATACGGCATTTCATTTCACCTGCCATTCCCACCGATTGGTACGGGACATTGTCATCACTCTGAGTTCACCGAAACAATCGGGGAGCGATACTCAATTGATGCCGCGGGCTAGCACACCTCGAAGACCGATCTTCATCTACCTCGCATCGCCCGTCGATTCTCCTGGCTTCAGGGAATTCTCTATGCGAGAAGCAGCCAGTCCCACGGAGTCTTCGCTCTCGGCAGCCTCATCGGGCACCGTCACAATCGCATGCATCGTTTCGGCAAGCGATGTATGTGTGAAAGGGCCCCATGTCGAAGAACCTACACTTCCGAGAACTCGAATCAATGCGTTTTCACGAACAGCACTTGCTACCGCTATACATCACATTCTTTAACGACGCCATCCTGCCGCACCTCGAACTCCGTGGCTACAAACTCGAGGCAAAGCGACAACTGGCCGCACAATGCACCAACCTGCTGATCCAGACGGGTTTGGGAGGCAAAGTCGTCGCCGATGATCGGGACGGTAAGTTGCCAGGCGTCAAACTGCGTACCCAGGTATGGGACAGTATCATCCGTGCCGGCTTCGCGGACGTTTGCAAAGGGTCACAAGAATCGGGCTACAACACTCGCTATCGTGCCACGAGCAAGCTACTTGAGCTTCGTGGCTTGTGGGAATTGCAGTTGCTGCTCGATACGCAGCTGGCCCGCAATACGGAACGACCTACTGACCCCACGCATCTTGCACTGGTGCACTTGCACACCGGTCGCACCGATCTGGCAACCGGCACTCCACTGCCCGAGGACCTGCAAAAGAAGTCGATTTCATTCTTCGACTACATCATGGAATACGGTCAGCGTGACGAAACGGGCCAAGTGGCACCGCGAGCGATCAAGAACAGCATGGCGTTCTGGCGACACACCGAGGACCGGATTGAATACATCAATCAGCGGAACCTTGAGCACTCTTGGGTTGCGTACCTCACCGATCCCGAAAGCGGCCGCAAGGTTGCGTTTCAACCCAATCCGTGCTTGCGCCAAATCCACGTCGGTAAGTTCTTCCGCGCTTGTCGCCTGTATAGCTGGTCGGCGCTGTCAGGTCAGAATCTGTCGAAACAGCAGCGACAAGAAATGCTGATCGACGGCCAACCCACCGCAGAACTCGATTACTCGGGCATGGCAACGCGGATGCTGTATCACTACGCCGGTCTCGACCCCGAGGGAGATATCTACCAACCGGAACGTGTGTTTCCGGTTTTCTACGAGAAAGGCAATCCGACGGATGAGCAGAAAGCCGTTGTCCGCGATTTCGTGAAACAGGCAACCAACATCTGCTGGAATGTCGATACACGAGAGAAAGCTCATTCGAGCATCGCACACGTCCTGTCCGAGCATCCAAAGCGGGATGCATTGCATGGCGTCATGAATGTTTGGGACCATGTCACAGTGCAGGACATTGTGTCACGCTTGATGACAATCCACGCGCCGATCGATGATCGTTTCTTTTCGGGCTTCGGTGTGCAGCTGATGACCGTTGACGGACAGATTATGAAGGGTGTGCTTGCATCGCTCGCCGAGGACAACATCCCTGCGCTTGGCATTCACGATGCCGTGGTAGTTCGGCGTGCGGACGTGGATCGGGCACACGAAGTGATGGTCGAACAATACGAACGCATGATGCTCCACGAGCCCGTCATCACGCGGGTATTCTGAATAGTCAATTCTCAACGACGCAAAGCGTTGTTGAATTTGATGTTCTGTCAATTCGCATGGGTATATGGGATGGGATCGAACCGGCCCCCGCCGCAGGCGGACGCCCGCCACCAATTTATGCGTATTGTTGTTACTGGCTATGGCCGTGGCTTTGGCTCGATTCAAAGAGATAGAAGAATAAACTCTGCGGCGCCGGCGATGAAGTAAATCTACATGGAATTATTCAGCGCCGGTGTATAGACGACTTCTCGGGCACGCGTTCGGATAAATGGTGCCGACAAGTTCACACCTGATGCGTTCAGCGTTTTGTGCCCTGCACACTCACGACAACGATCCCTTTCGCAGGGGATTTGGCCAAACTCAAACCGTGCGTCTTCAATCTCTGCGACGTGCTGATAGATATGTTTGCTTTTGTCGCCATTTGTGCTGATGGCGAGTATAGCGTACTCGTCGAAGCCACTATCGACAAGCTCAACGAAAGCTTCAGAGTGCGGCCCAAGTTGCTTTAGCTTGATTAGCTTCCTGCCGTTTGCTACATCTGTTGTGGTGATTGTGTGGCTCGACTCTATACTTGGGGAATTGGTTAGCGGCCACACCAGCAATTCAATGTCTCTGGCGGGACTCCCACCTTCATTTACCACATACATTCGTAGCGTACTTGGTCCCGGCGTGCACTCATTTGATCCCGGCGCATGTCCTCGGCATGACCTTTCTCTGCTGTAGTAATAACTAACGTCCTCAGGACTAGCATAGTAATCCGGCGTCGCCTTAACCGCAATTTCATTTCCTTCTCTGGCTATTTGGTTGCCCTCAAGATCGTTGCGGTTACTTTCGGTTCGTTGCTGGAAAGTTACGCACAGCGCAAGTAGTGAGATAACTACAGCCACCTTCCCCCAATTATCAGTTGTCGATTTAGATTCGGACATTTTCTTGTGCTCCGCGTTAACCGGACTCATGCCTAACTAGTGTTCGCTAACAGGACCCTACTCTTGGCTTGCATTGTATCACGAAGGATTTTTCTTTCCGCATCTTGACTTTGCGGACCAACTTGCTATGCTTTTCGCTTGTGCCCCCGAGCACCACTCTGGTATCACAAAGTGTCTGGCTACTTCTGGCCCGCTCGGCACCGATCGCTCGATCGGCTTAGGCAACCCCTAACCAACACGACGCGGAGTCGTCGTGCCAAATTAGGCTGGGAAGTAGCTTCTATGACGGAGCACGCCCTAGCGGAGAGGTTGTTGTCATGTCATATGCAGTATTGGTGTCCTGCACCAAGGAGAAGCGTTCACAGTCCGCGCCAGCACAGGACCTGTACGACAAGTCCGATGGTTTTTGCAAGAAACGTATCATTTCAGAATGGCTCACGGCAGGAGGACGCGGTTCCTGGTTTATCACGTCGGCTAAGCACGGATTGCTGGCCCCACATGAGATCATAGAGCCGTACGACCAGAAGCTGCCGAAGGCCACCAAGCCGGAAAACAAAGAGTGGGGCGAGAGAGTCGCACACGATTTACTTGAACGGGTGCCCGACCTTCACTGCGTATTGATGCTCGCCCCCGAGGACTACTGGGCTAACATTGAGCCTCATCTGTCACGGCTCAAGATTAAGGTACGGCGACCGCTTAAGGGGCTGAGCCAAGGCCCCACCGGACATTGGCTAAAAGAGGTAGTCGAATTGATTAGCGGCGAGCAAATGTTTCGCCCACGTAACAATTCCCAGCCCGAGCCCGCTGAGTTTGCCAACGTCGAGGCAGCCAAAGCCACGGCCAAGCAGTACTACCTGCGTGCCAAGCAGAACAATGTAGAAAAATTTCTCTGCTACAAGGAGATGGGGCGTGCTTTGATCTATCTGAAGAAAAAACTGAAGCACGGCGAGTTCGAGGCTTGGGTGTGGGCAGAATTTGGCTTCCAGCGCAAACAGTCCAAGCAGTACCGTGACCTGTACGAAGGCTGGCATTTTCTGGAGCAAGAAGAGTTGGAGTCTCTAAGCAATCTGGAAAATGTAGTCAAACTCATCAAGGAGCGAAGCAAGCCGTATAACCCAGAAGCCGAGTATCCCACGATGGCGGCGATGTTGAAATGCCACCGTGAGGACTACTACTATCAGCTGGCTCGGACAGTGGATGAAGCGAAGTGGCAGCGCGAAGAACAGTTCTTCGATGGTGTCTTCCGCGACGTGTGCCCCTGGTACGATGCACCCGCCATGCCCATCAATCAACTGCTCCTCGACAGCGGGGCTTACAGTCAGGTCCAGGCGTCGGAAAAATTCAGTGGTGGCCCCGAAGCCTATTACCACTCAACGGAATACTGGGACTACCTGGAAAGGTACGCCACATTCCTGCACCAATGGGGAGACCGCGTCACAGCCTATGCCAACCTCGACGTAATTGGCAATGCCACTCTGACGAGAAGAAACCAACGCTACCTGGAACTGCAACACGGCCTACGTCCCGTTCCCGTTGTCCATTTTGGGACCAACACTAATGAGCTACGCCGGTACATAGACGAAGGATATGAATTCATCGGCCTCGGGAGATTGGTAGGAAATCTCAATAAGCCAGAGTGCCAAGAATGGCTAGAGGACTGCTTCAAGATCGCTGGCGACAATATCAGGTTGCACGGCTTTGGTGTGATGTCCGCCCAGACCATCTGGCGTCACCGGTGGCACAGCGTAGATGGAACGACTTGGAAGCTCGCGGCAGAGAAACATAAATCAGTACTCATCCCGCAGGACGGTGATTACACGTGTAAAGAGAGTCGCCATCGGGTAGGCGGGGTAAAGGCAGGTAAAGAACTTCCACTCGCTCGTCAATTGGCAGAAGAACATCAGCTACCGCTTGGCCTGATCCCAGACGAAGATTTCGATAACGAAGGATACATCCCGTATGGGCTGACCAACTGTGCCGCCGTGCGATACATAGTCAATATTCGCTACTATCAAAAATTACAAGAAGAGCTACGTCGCCACGATCGTCAGTGCCAGATCTACTTTGCCGCTGCTTGTGACTGGGAAACGTCGCCCGATCGCTTCATCCCAGATGCGAATATATTGGTGAGCTTTGAAGAGATGGGAAAAGCGCAACCGTTCAGGCAATTCGTACGACTTATTAACAACCGACATCGCCCACCTGAAGCTCCTTCAGTCGGTGCAGCATGATAGATGCAACATGGGATCGAAATAAGCGACTCCATACTCAATTGCATTTCGGACCTAGACCTGGGTTGTCCAAAATCGTGTGTTTTGAATCCTGAAACTTCAAACCCGGGATTCCTGCACGTCGCGTGTTCGTGTGACCTGTGAGAAATCAGGTACACACGATTGCGCTCACTGAGGTCCCGTGTGATAATGCGATAGTGTAAGAACACTACCCCCCATTCACACGAGGAACTTGCAATGACCATCGATCGAGGCAGCCCCGAAGGCAACGTGTTCTTCATCCTGGGCGTATTTCGTCGCCTGATGACCGAACAGGGACGCGACGAAGAGTGGCCTGACCTCCTGGAGGATGCGACAAGCGGCGACTACGCCCACACCTGCGAGGTCGTCGAACGCGAATCCCACGGAATGATCACTTTCATCGATTGAACCCCTGCACCGCCTCCTCCTGTGTCGTTCGTACAAGCCGGGTGATTTGACGGCTTGACGCTCAACAGCGCGGGAGACCCAACCACAGGAGCCCCTGCGATGCCAAAACGAAAGCAGCACATTGCGATTTACACTCGCGTCAGTAGCGACCAGCAGAAACACGATTCCCAGCTAGCCGACCTCAAGGTCTGGGCGTCCCAACAATCAGAGCCAGTCGTGTGGTACCGCGACGTGGTCAGCGGCAAGACGAAACCCAATGAGCGCCCCGGCTGGGCGAAGCTCGATCTTGCCATGCAGCAAGGAAAGGTGTCAACGATCGTCGTTTGGAGAATCGATCGCCTTGGTCGCAAGCTGGTGAGCCTGTCAAAGCTGTTTGCAGATCTCATTGACCGCGGTATTGGCTTGGTCAGCCTCAAGGACGGACTCGACCTGACAACGCCCGCAGGGCGGCTCATGGCTGGTGTGCTCGCATCGGTCGCACAATTCGAGCGCGAGGTGTCGTTGGAGCGCCAACGCAACGGCATCAAGGCAGCTCGCGACGCCAATGGCGGCACCTGTCCGTGGGGTGGCTCGGAGAAGGGTCGTCGTCACAAGAGGATCAAGAAGGCTGAACGCAAAGTGCTAGAACTGTTCGAGAAAGGTGTTCCCATATCGGGCATCGCCAGGTCCGAGGGACTTTCACGCACAACGATCTACAAGCTTCTTGCGGCGAACCGGGAACCCGTTGGTGGCCAATAGTCCGTTGCATTTACCCACCTTCCGAGTAAGCGATAAAACAAAAAACATCAATGCACGGTTTGCGAAACCCACTACCTACCAGATGCCGACAAATCAGCCGACAACACGAGCCGGACGACGAGCAAAGAACAAGGCCACGGTGCCCGATCGCTTTGTCCCCAAGTTCTACGACCAAGCGGATCAGCGGCAATCGATGATCCGTGAGATCAAACGCCGCATTAAGCGATTGATTGATGAGACGGGAGCTGACACCTACGCCAAGGAGAAACTTTGCGAGCGAGCGATCCACATGGCACTGCTGATCGAGCGGATGGAACTTCAGCAGGCAGAGGGCGAGTTCATCGACCCGGTGGTGTTCTCCCGACTGGTCGCAGCAGAACAAAAGATATGGTCGCAACTGGGCATCGAACCGATTGACGACGATTCGGACGACACTGACGACTTGGCCAACTACGTGAAGAGTTCCAGAAAGTGAACATCATTGAAGCCATCCACGACGAGAATCTGTTTCGTCGGTTCCTCGACGATGGTGGCGACCTCTCTAGTTGGTCAGGTTGGCTCACTACCCTGCGAGCCGTATACGGATTGCCAATTCGTTCCCGGACCGGTCGTCAGGTCATCAAAGATGTTGCCGATCGCGACGCTTCACAACTGCCAGAGAGTGTTTTTCATCAGTCGCTATTCTTGACTGGTCGTCGATCCGGCAAGTCACGTATTGCATCGGTCGTGGCTGGCTACGAATCGCTGATCGCTGGCCACGAAAAGAAACTGCATCGCGGCGAACAAGGTGTGGTCGCTGTGATTTCACCGACACGCGGGCAATCGAAGATAGTAAAGGACTACATCGATGCCATCTTGCAGTCGACGCCATTGCTCCGGAAGCAGGTTGTTCGCACCACCAAGAACGAAATTGAACTGCAAAATGGAATCAGCATTCTCATTTTGGCTGGTGACTACCGCATGGTGCGAGGTTTCAGTTTGATCGCTGCCATTGTCGACGAAGTTGCATTCTTCGGCTGCAGCGATGAATCGAGGGTGAAGAGTGACACGGAACTGGTGCGAGCGATCTTGCCTGGGTTGTCGACCACAGGCGGACGCCTGATCGCAATTAGCAGTCCCTTTGCCAAGCGTGGATGGGCCTTCAGTCAGTGGCAAAAGTGTTTTGGCAACAATCTTGCTTCCACACTTGTGGTGAACGCCCCTAGTCGCTCGTTAAATCCGACTCTGCCCCAGTCGATTGTCGACGCAGCCCTAGCTGAGGACCTAGCGTCTGCCAAGTCCGAGTACCTCGGCGAGTTCCGCGACGATGTTGCCGCTTTCGTCAGTCGCGAAATTGTTGAAGCCTGTGTGGTCGCAGGTCGCACTGAATTGCAGCCGACTGACCGAAAGTACTATGGATTCGTGGACATCTCGGGCGGTCGTCACGATGACGCCACGCTGGCCATCGCTCATCGTCGTCGCCACCACACTGTCATCGACCGGTTGGCTGTGTGGCGACCTCCGTTCAATCCGTACCACGTCATTCGTGAGATGGGCGAAGAACTACGACGGTACGGTGTGAGCAACGTGACTGGCGATGCCTACTCAGCCGAATTCGTCGAGCAGGCGTTCAAGTCGCACGGTGTTCGCTACCACAAATGCAAGTTCGCTAAGTCGCAACTCTACATCGAGTTGCTACCGCTGTTATCGGCAAAGCGGATCGAACTGCCTGACATATCACGTCTCGTCGATCAGCTGTCGTTCCTAGAACGTCGTGCTCGGTCAGGCAGCCGCGATATAGTCGACCACGCAACAGGAAACCACGACGATCTTGCCAATGCGATTGCGGGAGCTGCGTGGCTCTGCGGCAAGCGTAGAACGAAGGTTGGTGCACTTCAATCGCACTCATCTGTCATGTTGAGGAGTTTCTAAATGCTTAACGTCACGATGCGTCTCCACCTGGAACAGCAAGTCGCCAAGTTCGACGCACAGAATGGGGGCGATCCTGTCTACAAAGACGGAAAACTTATCTTTGAAAACGGTGCCTGGCGCGACGAGGCACTAGGTGGTCGAATTTGCGGCCCCGATCCTAACCCAAAGGTGCGAGTTCAAGCGGCCGTTCGTTACTGGAAGCTGAAAGGACATTATCGTCCACCCGAGGGATTTGAAGAGCGAATCGGTTCCGCAGATTCCTACACTTCTGTACCACCGTTGCCATCGCGGCATGAACAGCTCTCTTTGGTCGCTGCCCAGTTCGACAAGGAGCATGGCGAGCCGGTCGAATTCAAGGGCAAGTTGTACTACGAGGATGGTAGCCAACGTGACAAGAATCCCGCTGGTGTAAGTGTCGCTAACCAGCCCCGCGATAATATCGACCGCCAACGTATAGCGTTGCATTACTGGCGACTTCGGTTGCGTGTGGCAGAGCAGAAGTTCGAGAAGTCAAGGACAGCGATTGAGAAGCAGATTGAGGATGCAAAGAAACTCAATCGGTCACCCAATGTAGACGAGCAACTGCAGACACTCGAACAGCTTCGCCTGGAGGTCGTGAAAGCACGCCAAGGGCTGGAGAAGTACGATCCCGCTGCGAACGACCAACCCCCAACTCGGTCTAAGCGAGACCGCGAGCGGGAAGCAGAGTTGTCCCAAGAGATCGAGGAGGCGGAACGTCAACTCGAAAAATTGAACATCTAACGAAAGGAGTGTTTCGCCATGTTGAGCGAGAAAGCAGTTTTGGCGTTGAACGAGTACGAAGCGGCGATGAAGTCATCCGGCGATGGACCACAACACAGCACCGTGCTCTATGTCACTCACGAGGCATGCAATTGCAACCAAAAGCAAGAAGCTCTCGGAGTGCCGACGGCATCGGACTTTGGGTGGCCTACCGATGTCACTCAGAATGACCAACTTGGGATAGGACTACCCGACTATGACTGGGAAGGTAAGAACGCTTGAAGGTCGTCCGCACTACGTGTTCCCTGCGACCTTGCTGGTCGTAGGTGAACACGAGGGCAATAACGGCCTGATTGAATACAGCTACAACGAACTGGCTGCCACGGCTTCGCTGTGGAATGGCGTGCCGATCTTACTGGAACACCCACCCATGGGGCCTGCGGGCACACCCCAGGTACACGACAGCCAACGTGTCGGCACGGTGTTCAATGCTGCAATGAATGGCCACGCGTTAAACGCGGAGGCGTGGCTCGACATTCAGCGGCTCGAAGCCATCGCACCTAACGTGCTGCAGGCGATTGGTAGTAGTCAGACCGTTGAGGTTAGCACTGGACTGTATATCTCCGACAGCAGCACACGCAATTCGACTGGTGCAATTGTCGGACGTGGTTTGCTACCAAACCACTTGGCGTTGTTGCCTCATACGGAAGGTGCTTGTTCGATCAGAGCTGGATGTGGAATGCGAACAGTATAGGGTCGGTGACGCCGGGGCTAGGTCTGTGCAACCGACCGAACGGTCGAGCTCGCGTTTCCTCGACTTGCCCCGGACGTCACCTTTAACTGGTACCAACGATGTTTCGACTACGTGTGACCATCCCGAAGCTGGGCGAAACGTTTGGACTACTGTACCTCGACGATGGTTCGTGGCGAGGACGCCCACGGATGTTGCGTGAGGTACAGCGATTGGCTGGTTGTGATGGAAAATTCAAACCGATGACGCCGAAACAAGCGGCAGCAGCAGAGTATGTCACGTACCGATTGCTCCGCGACTGCAAGCACATAGAGATTGAGTTGATACACGGTGCCCCACAAGGTTACGACACCTTCGGGTTCCATAGGCGATGAGGGCGACGCGTCGGGATTGATCCCCCGGCGTAGCAGTATTTTCGTAGCCTCAGCTGCGTGTCGCCCTCGTTTACTTACACTTTGGCTACGAAATGAGGCTATGAACTATGGCTCGTCGCAACGTGGTTTGGGTTCGGAAGTCGACCGACGCTCAGGAAGACAAAGCACAGGTTAGCAATATCAAGAAGATGCTCGCGGAACAGGGCATTGAGGAACCACATAGCGTTCATTGGTTCCATACGACCGCATCCCGTCGCGTGGTTCGTAACGATTCTGAGTTTAAGCGTTTGCTCGCGCTCGTCGAGCAGGATCAAATCGGTATCATCTTCGTGGAGAAAGCTAATCGCTTCGGGCAAACGGACTCATCTAATTGGTTTGGTGTCATCGGCATCCTGCGTGACCACGATACAGAACTGTGGGATCTCGACGAGCGAAAAGAACTAACATCTGACGACATCGGCACCGAGATTACCGGACTTGTGGGTGCCCACACGAACAAAAAGCAACTTGAAGACACCGCGACATTCGCGACACGAACCAAAGTCGATAATTTCAAGACGGTTGGTTCGTGGCCGACGGGGTGTCACCCCTTCGGATACGGCAAAGTGTACTTCGTCAACGCTCAACTGCGATGGGAGTTTCATCCTTCCTCAAGAACGATCGGGCGTGTCTACCTAGCAAACGCCAACGGTAAGCTGACGGAGAGTGCCGAGGACACGAAGATCCCACCGCGTGCTAAGAAAGAACGCGGCATCACCAAGTTGATACCGCACCGCGATAAGCAGTACGTCAAATCGGTCAAACTCATCTTCGATTGGTTCACCCGGGCAGGACTGTCCCGTCGCGCCATCGCAAAGCGTCTGAACGATGAAGGACGGCAGTACTACGCGAAGCCGTTCACGCCTGCACTGGTTCGCGAGATCCTGCTCAATCCCGCTTACGCCGGCGATACTCACTTTGGTAAGACTCAAAGCGGCGTCTACTGTTCGTTCGATAAGGATGGGAACCTACTCAAGTTCAAAGATCGGAAACGCCAGGACACTGCTCGCAACAAGGCGATACCTCGCGACGAATCCGAACGCATGGTCATGCCGGACACCCACAAACCTCTGATCGACCGCAAGACGTGGGAACTTGCACAGGCGAAGATCACGAGCGAACAATCCGACCGCAAGCAACAACGCACTAGCTTCGCGCCGAGGAACCCGAATTACTATTTGAAACAGTTGCTGGTGTGCGGTCATTGCGGGAAAGGCATGATCGGGCGTACCGAAAACGGGAATAAGGTTGTCTATGTCTGTTCCAGCTACGTCAACGCCCGCACGGTCGGCAATCCCCAGGAATGTGGATACCATCGTATCGCCCACGACGATGCTGAGCGAATGTTGCTCACCAAAGCTGCCGAGCTGGGTATCCCCGTCAACGTGCCCGAGGGTATCGAAACGCCCGAAAGCACAACACTCCGTCTTGAGCATCTACAGGACGCCAGCGACGAGGCCCTCGAACAAATGGCCGCCGCAGTCAAGGACGGTACGATCGCGCTGACTGCGTATTTCAAGGAGCATTACGACCTGACGAGCAAGGAGCTATCGGAAATCAAACGCTGTGCCGACGAGTTCTACAATGCGGGCGAACTGTCCCGTCGCTACCGTGACAAACTGCCCGTCGAATTCCGCGACTTCAAAAAGGCGATTGCCGACTGCGAATGCAACGCCATTGCCAAGGCGACGAAACAAGTTGAAGGCCTCAAGGACAAGCACACCAAGTATACGATTGCCAAAGCCGACGCCAGCGACCGACAACGAGTCGTGCTGTCTGCGGAACTTGAGAAGATCGAAGCCGAACTAGATAAGTGGGAATCGCGTACGATGCCCCTCAGCGACAAGATCAGGGCGATTCACGACGCGGACGACTCACGCATTGCCGAATACGGTGACTTGCTCGTCGATTGGCCGAACATGGAAGCGCGAGCGAAGGGCGAAGCGTTGCGGCGACTGTTCGAGAAGTTGATACTGTATTGGAATCGCGAATGGCACGCCGCCGAGGCTAAGCCATCGCGACCACGCAAGACGGATCGTCCCGGTCGCTGGACCTACACGATTGACGCAGAGCGAATCGAGTGGGGATTGCAGGACATCAATTTGAAGGGGTGTGCGTAAAAAGCTGCACGCAATCGCAGCCCGCCTTTTCAGCGGCTTCGACGGCCTTGTAGTAGCCGCCGGCGATTGACATGTGGGCGCCGAGGATGGGCATAGTGGTGGACCGAGTCTCAATGAAGTGGAAAGGGTCTGAGTTGGGCCAAATGACGAAGGGCCAAATGACCAACAGGGTATGGGCTGCGAGGCCCGTTGAACCTGGGCCGTGCGCGACGTAAAATCGCGGTTTTCCCACCCTACACCATTCCTACTCGTACGAGAACATCCCGCCATGGAGCGCACACTTATTCTGCTGAAGCCCGACTGTGTTCAACGCCGCCTGATGGGCAGCATCATTTCGCGGTTCGAGGACAAGGGACTCTCGTTTGTCGGCATGAAGCTGATGCAGGTCACGCCGGATCTGGCGAAGCAGCATTACGCCGAGCATGTGGAGAAGGCGTGGTACCCGACGCTCGAGTCGTTCATCACCGGCGGTCCCATCATGGCGGCCGTACTCGAGGGACTGGAAGCGATTACCGTGGTCCGCGAGATGCTCGGCGCCACCAGCGGTTTGAAGGCCGCGCCCGGCACTATCCGTGGCGACTACAGCAGCAGCCGACAGATGAACCTGGTGCACGGCTCCGACGGCCCCGAAGCGGCCGAGCGCGAAATCGCCCTGTACTTCAAGGCCGATGAGTTGGTGGACAACACGCCGACCATCGCGCCGTGGCTGCGGGCTGCGGACGAGTAGCCATTGAAACGCGGAGAACAGATTCAACACCGTGTCCCACACTCCGTTATTTGAAGCAGTGCCGATTGAGTACGCTTGCAAATGGCTTGCGTGAGACTTTGACGAGACGAAGACACTTGCTGCTGCCGAGCCCTAAGCGGAGACCATGTGCCTCGCGGAATCGCGAGGCGAGTTACGTCCAGTGTTGGTCAGAGCGCCCAACATGCAAACCCCATTTCGTTGGTAGCCTCTTATGAATCCCTTCCACTTGGCAGTACCGGTTTCTGACTTGGCGGCGGCTCGGCAGTTCTATGGCGAACTGCTTGGCTGCGCTGAAGGCCGCAGCGCCGAGGCGTGGGTCGACTTTAATCTGTACGGGCACCAGTTCGTCGTGCATTACGTGCCCGGCTACGAGGCGGCGCGGTACCATAATCCGGTGGACGGCGATAAAGTGCCGGTTCCGCATTTCGGCGTGGTGCTGTCGCCCAGCGACTGGAGCGCGCTGGCCGAGCGTGTTGCGACCGCCGGTGTGGAGTTTGTCATCGAGCCCCACACCCGCTTCGCCGGTGAGCCGGGCGAGCAGTCGACGATGTTCTTTTACGATCCCAGCGGCAACGCCCTGGAGTTCAAGGCGTTTGCCGATATGGAGCGGCAGTTGTTCGCCAAGTAAACTTCTTGCAGGCTCCAATATCGCCATTTTCGTGGCGAAGTAGACTCCAACGTCCTCAATGCGAAGGAGTGGAAACGATGAGTATTGCGCGCATCGCCGGCCCGTTGGTCGTCTTGCTGCTCGTGTCTTTAACCACGTCGTCAGTGCTCGCCGATGACTTGGCCGATCGCGTCAATCGCTTGGCGCAGCCTTATGTCGACAGCGGCGTCGTGGTGGGGATGACGGTCGGCGTAGTCCACAATGACGAAACCGTGGTGCTCGGCTATGGCCGCATGGCCAGTGACGGCGACCAAACGCCTGACGGCGATACGCTCTACGAGATCGGCTCGATCACCAAGGTGTTCACGGGCATCCTGCTCGCCGACGCGGTCGAGCAGGGGCGCGTGAAGCTCGTCCAACCCGCCGGAGAGTTGCTGCCCGATGGCGTGACCATGCCGGCCCGTGGCGACCACCAGATACTGCTGCGGCACCTGGCGACGCACAGTTCCGGGTTGCCGCGAATTCCGTTCAATATGCCCCGCCAGGATCCGACGAATCCCTACGCCGACTACACGGTCGAGCAGTTACACGACTTTTTGGGTCGCTACCGTTTGTATCGGGAACCGGGCGAGCGGGCCGAGTACTCCAACCTCGGGATGGGACTACTCGGCCACCTGCTGGCGCTGGAGGCCGAGAAGTCGTACGAGGAATTGCTGCAGGATCGAATCGCCGGGCCGCTGGGCTTGAGCGATACGCGCATCACCTTGAGCGAAGACCAGAAGTCGCGCCTTGCCCAGCCACACAACGCCGACGGAGACGCGGCGACCAATTGGGACTTGCCCACACTGGCGGGAGCAGGGGGGATTCGAAGTACGGCCAGCGACATGCTGAAGCTGGCCTCGGCCGCGCTGTCGCCACCGGAAGGTGAGATCGGCGAGGCCCTCGAGCTTTCGTGGAAAGAACATCAACCGCCACTGAGCGCCGGCGACTTCAGCATGGGGCTCGCTTGGCACATCGCCCGCGATGGAACCACGCGTTGGCACAACGGTCAGACGGGCGGGTACCACTCGGCGATGTTCGTCAATCGCGATATAAACGCCGCGGTTGTGGTGCTTTCCAACACCGCGACGGGTGAACTCGATGTGTTAGCCGAGCAGACGATTCAGATGCTCGCGGGGGTGAAGGTCGAACCGCGCAAGTTCGAAAAGCCGATTCAGGTCGATCAAGCGGTGCTCGATCGGTACGTGGGCAGATACCAGCTAGCGCCGGTGTTCGCGCTCGACGTAACGAGCGACGACGGCAAGCTGTACGTGCAAGGCACCGGCCAAGGCAAGGCGCGAGTGCATCCGCGCAGCGAAACCGAGTGGTTCTACAAAGTGGTGGACGCCAAAATCGTGTTCGAGGTCGACGACGAAGGGAACTGCACGTCGCTTACATTGCACCAGAATGGCCTCAAACTCCCGGCCAAGCGAATCGAAGAGTAACAACCGCGTTACTTGGCGGTCTGACGACGGTCGAGCAGTTCGTACCGCTGAATCTTGCGGTCGAGAGTCGATCGCTCGATGCCCAGGATCGACGCGGCTTTGCTCTTGTTCCAACCCGTGGATTCGAGCGTGAGCAGAATATGCTGCTGCTCCATCTCGGCCAGCGAGCAGGGCGTGAAGTCGTCGCCCGAGTGACTGGCGCTGCCGCCGGTTTCGGTATCGCCCGCCGTTTTCAGCGTGGAGAGGATTAGGTCGTCGTGGTCGATGAACTCGCCCCGCGCCAGCACCACCGCCCGCTCAATCACGTTCTTCATCTCCCGCACGTTGCCGGGCCAGCGGTACTGTTGTAGCTCTTCGAGTGCCCGCGGAGTAAAATCGCGAATCTTGCGGCCCGTCTCGGCGTTGTAGCGATGCAGGAAGTACTTGGCCAACTCGGGAATGTCTTCGGGCCGCTTGCGAAGCGCGGGGACCACGATCTCCAGCACGTGCAAACGGAAGTAGAGGTCGCGGCGGAAGCGCCCTTCGGAAACTTCCTTTTCCAAGTCGCGATTCGTCGCGGCGATCACCCGCACGTCGGCCTTGATGGCTTCGGCGCCGCCGACCCGCTCGAAAGGATGCCCTTCGAGGACGCGAAGGAACTTGGCCTGGATGGTGGGGCTCATCTCGCCGATCTCGTCGAGCATCAGCGTGCCTTTGTTCGCTTGCTCGAACTTACCGACCTTGCGATGCGTGGCGCCGGTGAACGCGCCCTTCTCGTGTCCGAACAGTTCGCTCTCGAGCAGCGTCTCGGAGAGCGCCGCGCAGTTCAGGCACACAAACGGGCCTTTCTTGCGGGGGCTCGAGAAGTGTACCGCTCGGGCGACCAGTTCCTTGCCCACACCGCTCTCGCCGCGGATCAACACGGTAGCGCGGCTCGGCGCGGCGCGGCCGATTTGTTGGGCGACGCGATGCATGGCTTCGCTGCCGCCGACGATTTCGCTCTGCACGCCCAGTTGTTCGCGCAGTTGGACGTTCTCGTCCCGCATCAAGTTCAGATTCTCGGCCAACTCTTGTCGGCGGTCGAGGTTTTGCAGCGTCATCGACACGGTGTCGGCCACCGCCAGCGAGAACTCCAGATCGTCGGGATCTAGCGGCCGCGCGGCGTCGGTGGAGTACAGATGCAGAATGCCCTGCACCTTGCCGTCTTGCCGGATCGGCGCGCAGATCACGCTGGTGGCCAGGATGTCGCCACTGGAGTCGCGTGCGCCGAGTTGGCTGTCGTCCATCACGTTCCGCGCCAGCACGCCTTGGCCATCGCGCATCACGGTCGAAGCGAGGAACTGGCTCACGCGGTGGTACTTGTGCGCTGATTCGCTGCGCGAGGCGATTACCTCCAGCGTTTCGAGCGTCCGACCGCCTTGTGCGTCGCGACCGCGGAGCAGCAGTCCGCCGGCGTCGATTTGGGTGCTCTCGAACAGTGCGCCCAGCGCGCTGTTGGCCAGCGAGACAACGTCGGTGGTCTTGGCCAACTCAAACGCCAGGCGGCACAGCTTGGCGGCCGCGCGGCCCACTTTGGGCGTGGCGACCTCGTCCTCGCCTTCGCCGGGGGGCGGGGCTTCGAGGAACCGACTCTGCCCGCGGCGGTGGGTGATCTGCGTGGGCTCGACCGGTTCGAACACGCTCTCGTCATCGTCCGGGTCGAGCACATCCAACTCGTCGCCGATCGGGTGCGACTTGCGGAGCACGCTGGTGGGATCGGGAAACGCGTGCGACAGGTTGTCGACGAATGCCAGGTGCGAGTTGCCGATGCGAATGATGTCGCCGGGCTCAAGGTGGTAGTCGACCTTGATTGCGGATCCGTCGACCTGGGTGCCGTTGCGGCTATCCAGATCGCGGAGGGTCCATTGGTGCTGGACCTGGAAGATTTCGGCGTGATTCCGGCTACACCGCTCGTCTTTGACGACGATCGCATTGGTGGGCGCCCGACCGATGGTCACCGACTCGCCCTCGACCAGACGAAAAACGTCGGTCCACTTGGAGCCTTCGCGAATAACCAGGTAGGCGGTCATCGAATAGTTCGTTTGATTCCTGCGATTCGGGAGCCGGGCTTCGGCAACGGGGCTGGGCTGCCGCGGCCCCCCGTTTGCCGCCAACCCTTTCAGCCTATTCTCATCATACCCAAGTGAGCAAGCCTGAAGTACGGAAATGGGCTGATAGACAGAACTTACGTAGAATTGGTGTTGCCCATTTTCGGCGTTTGAGGGGAGAATCGGTTGAGCGGACGCAGGGCACCGTCCAGGAGTCGGTTGTCCGCTTGGTGCAGAACGAAACTTGTTGCGAGCTACCAACTTAGCAGTTATTGTAGATGGGCTGACGCGACAACCAGCGCCAGTAGGGCACTGCCCGCCTCAGCACCCCATATTCAACCCCACCAGACCGTCGCAGTCGCGGCCGCCTGTGAGACCCCGGAGAGAATGAGATGCGATTCATGCCGCGATTCAGCCTGCTGGCCCTGGCCATAGCTGCTGTGCTGTTAGCTCAGCACCCGACACTTGCGGGAGGATTTATCCGCAGCAACGCCGTGGGAGGCGTCAGCATCGATCCCGAGGGCGTGTTGTCGAACCCCGAGATCGGCGATCCTCAGCAACTGGAGGCCGCCTGGAAAAATGGCCTCGACGCCGTGCCGGGTGACTTGGCGAAAAAGAGCGACTTGCGCTTCATCTCACTTCGCCAGATTGAAGCGATCATCGCCGAGAAGAGCGAAGCCGGCTTGCCAGTGCCCGATGAAGTGATGCTGATGGGCGGTCTGCAGCGTGTGCAGTACGTGCTGGTCTATCCCGAAATCGGCGACATCGTGTTGGCCGGGCCCGCCGAAGGTTGGCGTGTCGACGCGCTGGGCACCGTGGTGGGCGAAACCTCCGGTCGTCCGGTCGTGGCGCTCGACGACTTCATGGTGGCGCTGCGTGCCGCGATGGCGCAACCCGGAGCCGGCATGAGTTGCTCGATCAATCCCACGCAGCAGGGAATGGCCAACTACCAAAAGGTCCAGCGGCGACTTACCGCGAACATGTCGCCCCAGCGCGCCGCCAAGGCCATTGCCGACGCCATGGGCTATCAGACCATCACCGTAACCGGAGTGCCCGACAGCTCGCACTTCGCCCGCACGCTGGTGGCTGCCGACTTTCGCATGAAGCGGCTGGCTATGGGATTCGACCCCTCGCCGGTGAAGGACATGCCCAACTACCTGGATATCGTGGGCAAAGAGCGAAAGCGCGTGACGAAAAATCTGACGCCGCGTTGGTGGCTGGCGACCGATTACCAGCCGCTGCTACGTGACGAAGCTGGCTTGGCGTGGGAGCTTCGCGGTCAAGGCGTGAAGTGCATGACCGAGGAAGACCACTTCAACGCCCAAGGCGAAAAGACCGGCAGCAGCAAGGCCGGCCCTGCGGCACAGCAGTGGGCCGATTCGTTCACGGCGAATTTTGAGGAGTTGGCCGACAAGGACTCGTCGTTCGGTAGCCTTCGTAACGCGATGGATCTGGCCGTGATCACCACGCTGATTGTGCACGAAGGCCTGGCCGAGCAGGTCGGGCTGGAGATGCCTTGGCTGGCTGGCAAGTTTGAGGTCGACCAGTTCGCGGCTCCCAAGCAGGTGTCGACGCAAACCACGCTGATCCGCTCTGGCGGCCAAATGCTGGTGAGCGCGTCGGGCGGTGTGCAGATCCTGCCGGGTGAGATTCTCTCGCACAGCGAAAGCACGGAAAAGATCGCCGCTGCCTCCCAAGGTAACCGCGTCGCCAGCGAAAAGCAGTGGTGGTGGGACGCGAAATAAGGCAACTAGGCTGATAGAGTCGAATCGGTGCGTTGGGTTTGGCCCACGCACCGAGAACTCGTTTCGCGTCCCAAGAATCCGCACGCCGGAAACCGCTTGGGAACTCTACGCATGCACGCAGCCACGCCAGCTGTTGGCGAAAACCTGCTGAAACAGCCGGTCGACTACGAGTGGACCCGCACGCCACGGGGAGCGTGGCGGCGATTCATGTACTCCGATGGATCGATGTTCGCGGAATACACTTCCACGGTGTGCTTCGGCCGTTTGCCGCTGGTGCACATCACTTGGGGCAAGTGCCCCGAAACCGGCAGACGCATCCACGCTGTGGGAATTCTGGCCATTGGTCGCCGCGCGACGGGGGTGCTGGCTATCGGTCAGATGGCCGTTGGCCTAGTGGCGATTGGGCAGCTAGCTCTGGGTGTTGGCTTCGGGTTCGGGCAAGCCGCTACCGGATGTTTGGCTGTAGGCCAGGCGGCCATGGCCGCAGCGTTTGGCGTGGGCCAGTTTGTCTACAGCGGATACGCGGCCGTGGCCCAAATGGGCATCGGCGAGTACGTCGTCGCCCAATACGGATTGGGGTCGCACGTGATCGACATGCGGGGCGTCGACCCGGTGGCCAAAGACTTCTTTCTCAGCTGGCTCAGCCAGTAACCTGGCGGCGTAACTTCCAAAACCCGGCCACCAGGACCAGACCTGCTCGCCTGGACTCAGGCTGGTGCCGAAGAAGCTCCGGTGTTGCCTCGGAAGCAGGCGCCGCACTCGTAGCACACGTCGTTGAGTTTGGTGGAGTGGAGCGACTTGATCTTCAGCACACGCAAACTGGGCAGTACCACCTCGGCGGTCTCGCCAGGGCGGACTTCAATGGGCGAGTAGAATCCGATGCCGGAGCGCGAGAGGTCGCGCGAGAGAATGCCGAACAGGGTCTCGCCACACAGCAGAATGCAGCGAGTTTGCCACTTGTACCAATCGAAGGAATGGAGGGCTGTGTGGATTTTAGGCGGTGATTTGGCGTGGGGAGAGTGTAACTCCATGGTGGGGGGAAGCTGGACCGTGGAGTGCGCTTGCTTCCACAGCGCATCGACGATGATTTGGGACGAAGTTTGGGCAGTCGACATCCGGCGCTCCAGCGGCCAACGGCATCAGGTTTCTGCCTGTGACGTACGCTTGCATTGTCCCCGCAACATTCTGCAATCAATTCGTCCATCCTGCGGTGAATACTCCATGAATTCTCGAAACCTCGCGACCTGCAATGCTCCGTCATCGACCGATTAGGGTAAATGGCCGGGTGGGCGACAACTTGCGGGCGTGAGGGAGAGTTTCACATTGATAGGAAAGCATGACGTTTTCGCTGCACGAGGGAGGTCGCCGCGATCCTCACGGTCGCCAGCAGCAGTAGACTGCTTGCTGGCTCGGGAACTTGAACCAGGGGCGAGCCGGTGTGCGAGCCGACGGTAAAGCGAGCGCGTTGCAAAAGTACTGGATCTCGCGAATGTCGAGCGTCAGGTCGCTGGTTCCGAGCTTGCAGCATAGCGCGGCAGATTGTCTGACGAATTCGATCGTCAGCCCTACCCCGGGATGAAATAGCGCAACCACCGTCTACCACTATCCGGAAACGTGTTCCGGAGCACTTCATGTAAGTTCCTGAGAGCAGAACGCTCTCGTGTCAGGCTAATGGGCGTCGTGCGTGGTTCGCCGTGGTGGTTTACCGACAACCGGGGCGAGGTTTCTGACCCACCCAACCGAGGGGTTGCGGTGAGCCGCACCGGGTTGCCGAAGTGAAATTTTAGTGTAAAACCGCCAACCATGGCAATCGAACTCACAAATCGCGAACGGGAAGTAGTCCGACTCATCAGTCTGGGCTGCAGTAATAAAGAAGTCGCCCGCATCCTGGGCCTCGCCGTGTCGACCGTCGACACGCACCGGACCAACGCCATGACGAAGCTTGGCGTTCGTAAGGTGGCCTTGCTGACGCGGATGGCGATCAAGCACCGGATCACCAAGTCGACGGAAACGCTGACGCCGGCCGAAAAACGGAAGGCTCGTCGAAAAAAGGACGGGTGGAGTTAGCCTTCCTCGCCGTTCTGGGCTGTTCGGACGTCCGAGAATTCGTCGAATTCGGGGCAGGATTTCATTGCCCCTCGCGATAGAGCCCCTACACTTAATCGGGTAGGATCGGCTGTATGGGTCGTTCTTCGGGAACAGTGGCCACACGTTTCTCGTTCCGTGGCCAACCAGCTTGATAGTAATCGGGGAGGTGTTTCTATGCTTTGTCTCAGACGTTTTTCTGTTCTGGCGATGTGTCTGCTGGTCGCAGGCGTCGCAACTGCCCAGGATAAGCCGAATATTCTCGTTATCTGGGGCGACGACATTGGGCAGACCAATGTTTCGGCCTACACGATGGGACTGGTCGGCTATCGCACGCCGAACATCGATCGCATTGCCAACGAGGGCATGATCTTCACCGACTACTACGCCGAGCAAAGCTGTACGGCCGGCCGGTCGACCTTCATCACTGGCCAGTGCACCTACCGCACCGGTTTGTCGAAAGTGGGGCTTCCCGGCGCGGACCTTGGTTTGCAGGCAGAGGATCCCACCATCGCCGAGTTGCTCAAGCCGCACGGCTACGCCACTGGCCAGTTTGGTAAGAATCACCTGGGCGACAAAGACGAGTTCCTGCCCACGGCTCACGGGTTCGATGAATTCTTCGGTAACCTGTACCACTTGAACGCCGAAGAGGAGCCAGAGAACCGCAACTATCCCCGCGACCCCGCGTTCCGCAAGAAGTTTGGTCCGCGTGGCGTGATTCACAGCTATGCCGATGGGCGGATCGAAGACACCGGCCCGCTCACCAAAAAACGGATGGAGACCGTGGACGACGAAACTTCGGATGCGGCCGTCGACTTCATGGAGCGACAGGTCAAAGCCAAGAAGCCGTTCTTCTGCTGGTTCAATTCCACACGGATGCACGCTCGCACCCACGTCCGCGAAGAACATCGTGACGAGCCCGGTCTGACGTCGCGCACCGAGTACGCCGATGGCATGATCGAGCACGACAACCACGTCGGTAAGTTGCTCGACAAGCTTGAGGAACTCGGCATCGACGAAAACACGATCGTGCTGTACTCGACCGACAACGGCCCGCACAAGAACACCTGGCCCGATGCCGGCTTGAGCCCCTTCCGGAACGAGAAGAACTCGAACTGGGAAGGCGCGTTCCGCGTGCCGTGCGTGATCCGCTGGCCGGGCAAGATCAAGCCGGGGAGCGTATCCAACGGCATCGTCAGCGGTCTCGATTGGTTGCCTACCTTCTTGGCGGCGGTGGGCGAAGACGACATTAAGGAAAAGCTCCTTAAGGGGCACGAAGCCGGCGGCAAGACTTACAAGGTGCACCTCGATGGCTACAACCTGTTGCCGTACCTGACAGGCGAGGCGGACGAGTCGCCTCGTAAGGACTTCTTCTACTTCAACGACGATGGCCAGATGGTCGGCATGCGGTTTGAGAATTGGAAGCTGGTATTTCTGGAGCAACGTGTGAGAGGGACGCTCCAAGTCTGGGCCGAACCATTCACACCACTTCGCCTGCCCAAGATGTTCGACCTGCGTGCTGATCCCTACGAGCAGG
Organism: Aeoliella sp.; assembly: GCF_965227375.1. Lineage (NCBI taxonomy): Bacteria > Pseudomonadati > Planctomycetota > Planctomycetia > Pirellulales > Lacipirellulaceae > Aeoliella > Aeoliella sp. The sequence goes on along the minus strand of NZ_CBDDFX010000002.1, from coordinate 2,795,021 downwards.
CCGACATCACTTCCAATACCTACTACGACTGGTTGTTCGAGCATGCATTCCTGTTGGTGCCGGCTCAGCAGTACGCAGGCAAGTTCCTGGAGACCTTCAAGGAATATCCGCCTCGCCAGGAGCCAGCGAGCTTCAACTTGGACGAAGTTATGAAGAAGCTGCAGGAGGCTGGCAACAACTAATTGCGGTAATGCAATTTGAGACAACGCTTGCAGTTGACTCGCCAATTGGGACAACCCCACTACACATCGACCGTGCTCGGCCCTATGCTCGACATAGTAAGGCCGGGCACGGTCGTCTGTTTTTTGGGCCAAGGGTTTCATCATGCATATCGCTATCGACCCCAAAGACTTCCGCGTGACCGGCGAGGGCAAGTTCAAGCTCAAGAAGCACGACACCAAAATAGAGGACCTTTACAAGGACAAACGCAACTACCGCGACATGCTCGATGAGTGCAAGGAGGGAATCAACGAGCTGCAGCGGATGATGTACGCCCACGATCGATACAGCTTGCTGCTGGTGTTTCAGGCGATGGACGCGGCCGGCAAGGATGGCACCATTCGGCACATTATGTCGGGCGTCAACGTGCACGGCATCTCCGTGCATGCGTTCAAGCAACCCAGCGCCGAAGAACTCGACCACGACTTCCTGTGGCGCACCAACAAGGCGCTGCCTCAACGCGGCCGCATCGGCATCTTCAATCGTTCCTATTACGAAGAAGTGCTGGTGGTGAAGGTGCATCCCGAGATCATCCTCAAGTCGCAAAAGCTACCGGCCGAGTGCACCCGTGACTTGGATAAGTTCTGGGAGCATCGGTACGAGTCGATCCGCGACAAGGAGAGGCAGTTGTGGCGTTCGGGCACCCGGGTGATCAAGTTCTTTCTCAACTTGTCGCGCGACGAACAGCGCGACCGCTTCATCGCCCGCATCGACGAACCGGAAAAGAACTGGAAGTTCAGCGAGGGTGACGTCTCTGAGAGGCAACATTGGGACGCCTACCAGAAGGCCTACGAGGAAGCCATCAACGCCACGGCCGCCAAGCACGCCCCGTGGTACGTGATCCCGGCCGACGACAAACGGAACATGCGCCTGATCGTGGCGCAAGTCGTGCTCGAAGAACTCAAGTCGCTCGACATGCACTACCCCGAAGTCTCCGACGCCCGCCGCGCGGAACTGCAAGTTTACCGCAAGCGGTTGGAGAACGACTGAACGCGACCGCTCGTATTGTGGCTAGCGAAGTGGGAAGCCGGACCGTTGCCATCCCCAACGTCCCAAGCCACCCAGTAGACCTATACCAGCCAGCCAGATCGCACCTGGCTCGGGTATGCGAGTGAACCCGGTAATCCTAAACTCCAAGGGCTCGCTCTCGCCTGCAAAAACTACGGTACCCGAGTAGACTCCCAAGGGACTAACAAACTCCTGCTGGAGCTCCGTGCTTGCGAGTTGGTTGGAAAGGTAGACAAATCGCAGGAGGAATTCCTCTACAGGTGGGGTGCCGGGAACTTGTACCGTGTTTCCCAGATCATTGACAGTAACTTGAGTAGAAACGATATCCGAGGTCAGATTGTCATTGATGGTGAACTCTGAAGTACTGGACTGCATGTGAAACTGCAGAGCTTCGCGAACTTGGAACTCCAGCTGCAATAGCGGATACATCGCAAGTCCAGGTCGCGACAGGTGAGGGGGGCTTCCCAGCACCACCGACCCCTCGATGGTCTCAAAAGGATCAAGCACACCTTGTAGACTTGCAGGAATGCTCTGTAAGGACCCTTGAAATTCATACTGCGAATTGGTTGCCAGCGTCGCGGAATCGGCTGGAGATATCAGTGCAACCGACGCGAGGGGCAATAGCAGTAGGCTGGCGTAGACTCGTCTTCCGAACATTGGCTCACTCCCAGGAATTCAGGACACACCCGAAATGGCATAGACCATAGATCGATAGTGTATTCGGATGTTATTGCACTATCATGAAGATTATTCGATAAAGTCAAATCCAGCCTTGAGCATTCGCAAACTAATCGGAAGACGTAGGCAGACGTGCTGGGGAAACGCGCGTCGGCGGAAGCGGACGCCGTGGGGAGAATTATCCCATCGCGAGAAATCGAAGGGGCGAAACTCCCGGCGGTTCAGAATCGCGTCCGTTGCTGTAAGGTGATATCACCATACCGTTTACAGCGTGCCGTCAGGGCCGACTCGAAGGAGTTTTGGGCCCATGAATCGATTTTTGGGGGGGGCAAAACGGACAAAAATCCACGCCGCAAGCGGGAGGATGAAGTTGGCCTGCTACTCGGGCTCTGCTTCGGTTGCCGGTCGGTGCCGGTGGAGAGTTCACCGGGCGCGGGCCACGTGTGAGGTACCGCGTCGCCGAATTCCATGTCCTCGCCCGTGCCGACGACGAACCAGACGGCGGTGGATTGGGGCGGAATCAGACCTGGGGCGGAACGTTCCCCAAATCACTCATTTCAATTCCCACGTTTGCGACCTGGTTTGCGTTTCGTCGATCGATCCTGCTTCTGAAGTTCCGCCACTCGGCGTTGCAGTTGCTTGTTTTCCTTCTTCAGTCGCTCGATCTCGCGCTGCTGCAACTCGTAAATCTGTGCTTGCTGCTGTTGGATAAGTTCGGTCTGCTGGCCAATGGTGCGAAACGCGCCCTGATAGCCGAGCGGATCAAACCCGCTGCTCATCCTCGCCAGCCCGTCGACCAAGGCAACCGACACCCGCTCGAGCGAATCGCCAAATCGTTCGAGCGACGCCGAAGCTTTTACCAGATTCTCCGTGTTCTCCGTCAGATTGGCGGTGCTAAATAGACTGAAGGAGCCGCTTGTGGCGGCCGCGGAATCATCAACGGGCTCGTGGCTCGCGGCATCCGGCGTTTGGGCCAAGAGGCTTGAAGCCAGTATCCACGACAGGACAGCAAGAGTGACGCGGTTCATGGGGGGACTTTCAAGAGAAGTGGGACATCGAGGAGATTGGCTGTGTACTATTGTATCCAGAGCTCCGATGCCGAGGGGCGAATATCATGTCGTTGTGGTTTCCTTACACTCCCTGTGCTACAAAGAAGCCCCCGGCGAGTTCGGTACATTTAGTAGGTGGGCATTGGAGTATTGTCCCAGGTGCTCGAAATCGAAGGGGCATAATCGCGGAGGTCGAGAACGCACTCGACGCCGTAAGGTGCTCTTGTCAAACGGTTTGCAGCTTGCCGTCGGAGCCACCGCGTGGGAGTTTTGGGCCAATGAGCCGTTTCGCGGGGCAATACCCATGTTCGCTGGAGCGAACCAACATGGGCATAACCAACTAACCTGGGGGCGAGTGATGATTAGACTGCCTAACTCTCGGCGTAATGTACTTCCCAGAGCCCAGCGGATCGCTGCAGGATTCGGCCTTGCGGTGATGTTGATTGCCTGCAGCGGTTGTTACTTGATCGATGTGAAGTACCCGACGTTTTCGCCCACCGAAGGGAAATCGTCCGACACGGTGATCGGCCGCTACCAGATCGAGCCGATGAACGTGATTTCGGAAGAGGAGTTCCGGCAGGCGAAGGCGAGCGAGCAATCGATTGCCGACCTAACGCGGTACTTCCTCGGCAGGTTAATCGAACACCGAAAAGGTGCCGTGCTGCGGTTTCACCCAGCCGACGACCGCGTGCCACAGGGTTGCCTGCTGCTGGCTGAGGAGCCAAACGAGTCCGGACCGCCAGTGAGCGAAGACATGGCGAAGTTCCGCGCGGTCGTGTTTGTCGACTCATTCGATGGTGGCCTATTGCTGCAGATGCCATACGCCAATCCCAAGGAGAAGCCAGCAACTGTTGTGGAGATTGTAGACGCCGAGAAGGAAGAGGAGGAGCCAACAGAGGAAGAGGAATACGACAACATCCAGAACATGTTCTGGTCGGCAGAGCGAGAGTGGGATCCGAAGTTGGTCAGTTACAACGTGTTGAAGCTCACTCCGGTAAAGGATGGCTTCGAAGTGCGAGTGCTCGACTACGAGTTCGTATCCACGGCGACCAAAGAAGACAAGCTTGCTGGTCACGACCCCGATCAGGAAGCGAACATCGGCCACGTGTATGTCGTGGACGCGAAGCCGAAAGCTTGGCGGAAGTTTGTCGCCGAGAACTTCGACGGCAAACTCTTTGATCCGACGCCGGTGATGAAGTTGAAGAAGTTGAATGCGGCAGCGCCCCAGTGAGGGGGTGAATCAACTCTACTCCGCCTCATCATCTTCCGAGCGATACTTCACCTGCGGGTCATTGGGTTGCTGCGAAACTTCGACCAGAAGTTGCGTGACCGCTTCGGTCAGCTGGCGGTCGGTGCCGGTGGGGAGTTCGCCGGGTGCGGGCCACAGGATGGTGTGAGGCACCGCGCCGCCGAGTTCCATGTCCTCGCCCGTGCCGACGACGAACCAGCCGCGGTACGGCATCCGCATGCGGCCGACGTCGGTCACGCCAACCGCGCCGGTGGAGATCACACCGCCGGCAGTGGGCACGCCGACCAACTTGCCGCGGCCGAGCGTCTTGATGGCGTGGCTGAAGATCTCCGCGTTGGAAAAACTGTTTTGGTTGCACAGCACGATGATCGGTTTGTGCCACGAGGCGAACACCTGGCGGTCGTGCGGATAGCCCGGCTTGCCATCGCGGGGCACAGTGATCGCATGGCGTGGCTGTGTGAGCGAGGTGAGCAAGAGGTCGGTGATCCAGCCTCCGCCGTTGTCGCGCACGTCGATCACTAGCCCCTCTTTACCATGCCCGGCCGCGTAGAGTTGCCGCTCGAACTCGGTGAAGCTCGGCATGTCCATCTTGCGGATGTGCAAGTAACCGAGCGAACCGCCGCTGAGGTGCGTCACCCGGTCGCGGCAGTCGTCGAGCCACTTGCGATACAAGAGTTCCCGCGCTCGCGAGTAACTCGTGGGACGGACTTTGGCGGTGAGCGTCTCGTCGGCATCGGGCTTCTTGAAGGTGATCTCCACGTCGCGATCGGGCCGGCCGTTGAGTGCCTTGGCCAAGTCCATGTCGGGATCAAGCGCGATGCCATCGATCTCAAGCACGATGTCGCCCGGTGCGATCTCGACGTCCTCGCGATCGGCCGGCCCATCGGTGAGAACATCGCGAACCACGAGTCCAGGCCCTTTCGAGTTGGCCTCGAAGCGAATGCCTAGGTGCGCGGTGCGGTCGGGAAAGTCCGGCGCGTCGAAGCTGTTCCCCTGGCTGGGATAGAAGCCGAGGTGCGAGCCGTTCAGCTCGCCAAGCATCAGTTGGACGATGGTGCCGAACGCCTGGCTGTCGATCGCTTGAGCGGCCGCGTCGTGGTAGCGGCGGTGGATCTGGTTCCAGTTCTTGCCGCCGGTGCGGGCGTCGTACCAGCGGTCGCGCATGATTCGCCACGCGGTATCGAAGCCGTTGGCGAAGCGGGCGGAACGCGAGTACTGCTGCACCACCGAGAACGAGTAGCGAGTCACCTTGCCGCTGCCGTCGATCTTGGTGGGCGTGCCGCCGGAGTTGAGGAAGATGGCCTTGGCCTTGCTCGACCAGCGGGCGGAGCCGCCGGTCGTGTCGGTGAAGAACTTCGCCGAGAGCTTGTCGGGAAGCTGGATCGTGTAGTAGCCGCGGCGGCCGTCGATCGAGGCTTCGAACGCCAGCCGCTGATTGTCGCCGCCAAGCCACACCAGTCCATGCTCCGCCACGCCGGGAAGAGACACGCGATGCAGCCGCTGCTCGATGCCTTCGAGGTCGACAACAATCGGCTCAACGTCTGGCTTCTCTTCGTCCTTCGCGTCCTCTTTGTCCTCTGCTTCCTCCTTGTCCTCGGTTTCGTCGGCGCTCTCTTTTCCCTCTTCCTTCTTTTCCTCTCCGCTGGGCTTGTCCTTCTTCGACTTCTCTTTGCGCTCCTTCTCCATCTTCTTCAGGGCCGCTTCCAGCTTTCGCTCGCGCGCCGTCTTTTCGTCCAGCCGGTTCTCGAGGTACACGTAGTAAATGTCCGACTCCTCGCCGAACCGCAATCCGGTGAACGCCAGAACCTTGCCATCGGGGGAGAATCGCGGGTGGGTGTCGTTGTCGGGGTGACGCGACACGTTGTACGGCGGCTGCGAACCGTCGATCGGCAGCAGGTGCACTTCGCTGTTGAAGTTGTTGTCTTCCTGCGAGTAGGCAATCCAACGACCGTCGGGCGAGACGTCGTAGTCGGGCGGATCGAAACCTTCGACCAGCCGCCGCGCTTCGCCCGACTCCAAGTTGCGGACCCAAATGTCGCCCAGGCCGCGGCAGTAGAACAAGCTCTTGCCGGTCGGGTCGAGCATCAGGCGACTTTCGACCGCCAAGTCGTCGGTCACCTGCTTGGTGGTGAACTCGGTGTTGCGCCACCAGTACTCGTCCTCGTTGTCGCGGGTGGCGGTGTAGATGTCGACGCGCGGGCCGGTAGAGCTCGTGAACCACAGCGAGTCGCCCTTCGGCCCCCAGACGACACTCGACTCGTGCCCGGGCGTGTCGGTCACGCGGGCTGGCTCGCGGAACTCGGTATCCATCACCCACACGTCGCCGCCGGCGACGAAAGCAATCTCCAGCCCGTCGGGCGAGAAGGCGACGTCCGACGTGCGATCGAGTCGACGCCGCACCAGGTCGTCGGGGATGGTCAGATCGTCCCGCGCGATGAGTTTGATCTCCTCCGCCGCGCCGCCTTCCTCGGCATTCCACCGATAGAGGTCAAAGCCGTGGCGGTAGACCACTTCGGGCGCGTTACGCGCGACCGTGGGAAACACCACCGAGTGGGTGTCGAGTTGCAGAACGCGTGTGGTGGTAACTGCCGGATCCGCTTGCTTGCCTTCCAACACGGCGGGAGCGATGTCCGCCTGCCACAGGTCGAATCCGTCACTCGCTCCGGCGGCGAAGTAAAACGACTTCCCGTCGGGCGCCCACGTGGGCCAGTAGCAGTCGATCTCGTCGTGCAGCAACTCGACCACGCGGCCGGTCTCGACGTCGAGCATCCAAACCTGCGCGGCCCGCGAACCGCGATAGCCCTTGCGCCACCACCGCTCGCCTTCGCGGTTGAACAAGATGCGCCGGCCATCCGGCGAGAGCGAGGGTTCGTCGGCCGCCATGTCGGCCAGCACCTGCTCGCCGCGCGAGCCGTCGATCCAGACGCGAATCAGCCGCGACGCGTCGCGCCAGTGATGATCGCGCTCGCCGGTGCAGAGCAGCGACTTGCCGTCGGGAAACCAATCGTGCACCTGGTAACCTTCGGTGTGCCTGGTCACCTGCCGCGGCTCGCCACCCGCGGCCGGCATCACGTACACCTGATCCGACCCGGTGCGATTGCTCACAAACGCGATTCGCTTGCCGTCGGGCGAGTAGACGGGGAAGTTCTCCCGCGCGTCGTGCGAAGTAAGCCGCCGCGGGAACCGCTGCCCTTGTCGCAGTTGCCACAAGTCGCCGTTCCAGGCGAAAGCCACCCGCTTGCCGTCGGGCGAAAGCGCAGGGCGACTGGGAAGTTGGATTGCATGATTGGCAAACGAAGGAGCCGCCAACAACAGCACGGCCAGCGCAGCAAAGAGCCTGTGGATCATGATTTCAAATGAGGCGAATCAAGGAGGGATGCAAAGGTAGGAATAGAGGTAAGAACTGCAGTATAACAGCCACGGCGGCGGCTAGCCACTTTCGCGCTGGGGGCGAGTGCGGGCGAGCGATTCACCCTCCCGCTTGCGGGAGGGTCGCGGTATCAGCCGCGGGGAGGGCTGCCTTTGAAAAAGCGTGGTGCAAAACACGGACCCCAAACACCAACAAAGCCCACGATCAAGGTTGGCCCCCTTAAGCGAGCCGTGGTATCCTACGCACACAGCGGACGGAATCTGAAACTCAAGGACGAGCACAATGAAGTTCACGGCTTGGCGGACCTGGCTCTGGAACCGGCTTGGCCGATTCTTGCGGCCCAAACGCCCCCGCACGCTGGCCACGGCTGGCTGTATTGCGTTGGGGCTTGCCACCGCTTGGGGTGAAGCGGAGGCTGACATTGCCTTCAAGGTGGAGGTCACTCCTGCTCATGATCTGTTAGATGCGTTTGTGTACTATGGGAATAATTCGACTGGAGGCGGAATCTTCCAGATGGGGCCCATCAAAGCGGGCGATACCTACACGCTAGTTCAAAGATATCCAGGCGTTCCAGGTACTTTCGTTGACGACACTCCGAAGTACTACGAAGACGGTGGGAGCTTTCCCGCAGGCTTTGGAGTTGGGGGGATTTACGAACGCGAGGATGGATTTGGATTAGCGTTATCACTTCCTACCGACAGCCCAATAGAAACGCGCCAGTCTTGGGAGGGGCTCTTTGATCTCTCAGACTCACCAATCAGCGGATTAGTGGTCATTCCGAGTGAGCAAGAAGTCGTAGACGAATATCTCGAAGCACTAGAAGACACAACATACCGCTTGAGTGAAACCTCACTTAAAACCATCTATCAAAGCTACACGACGGTGTTCAACTACTACGAACTGAACGAGCACTTGCGCGAACAGCAACATGTAACCGCATACGGTAAGCAGGCTACGCTCATTAGCTTCCGCGACACCCGTTTCGCCGGAACGGCCATCGTCACGATTGTGCCGGAACCGCAATCGGTGTTCTACGTCGTCGCGTTCGCCTGCATGGCGCTGGCGACCAGTAGCAACAGGCTCTTTCAAGGACGAGCACAATGAAATTCACAAGTTGGCGGACTTGGCTATGGAACAAGCTGGGTCGATTCTTGCGACGCAAACGCCCCCGCACGCTGGCCACAGCCGGCTGTGTTGCGTTGGGGCTAGCTACCGCGTGGGGTGGTGAAGCGGAGGCGGATATTACCTTTAAGGTCGAGGTCACTCCCGCGCATGATCTGCTAGATGCGTTTGTGTACTTTGGGAACAATGCCACCGCTCCAACTCTTCGATCCCTGGGACCACTCGAAGGCGGTAAGCCACATGAATCGACTTGTACGCTTACGCCTGCAGAACTTGAGCATTCTCCTGCTAGATTCGAGACTTTGTTTTCAGACGGTGGTAAGCTCCCACTTGGCTTCGCGGTCGCTGGACTATATCAGCGTGACGAGGACTTCGGAATAACCGTTTCGATGCCCGACCGGTTACTACTTGACGAAGGGGGCTCGTGGGAAGACTTCGCGAGTGCGCCACCCTTGTTGGGGTTTGATGATAGCGAAGAGCAGGTCGCGGATCAGTACCTTGGTGTGTCGATGGAGCAGCCAGACTACTGGTCGATGGTGATCCCCTACATTTACCATGGTTATACCGAGTCATACAACAATTCTCGGTCGGTCCCTGAGGAGTACCGAGACGAACGGTACCTAACGCTTTACGGCAAAGAAGCCACGCTAATCAGCTTCCGCGACACCCGTTTCGCCGGGACGGCCATCGTCACGATCGTGCCCGAGCCGCAGTCGGTGTTCTACGTCGTCGCGTTTGCCTGCATGACGCTGGCGACCGGTGGCAATAAACTCTCTCAAGGACGAGCCCAATGAAGTTCACAACCTGGCGGACCTGGCTCTGGAACAAGCTTGGCCGATTCTTGCGGCCTCGGCGGCCGCGTACGCTGGCCACGGCCACTTGTGTCGCATTGGGCCTCGCTACTGCCTGGGGCGGCGAAGCGGAGGCCGATATCACATTCAAGGTGGAGGTCACTCCGGCGCATGATCTGTTGGATGCTTTTGTGTACTTTGGGAACAATGCGACAGGTGCAAACGCTTATCCCCTCGGTTCACTCAGTGCCGACGAGCCTCACACTTTCTTACTTAACCTGCCAGGTTCGAGTGGCTTCTATCTTGACGACACCCCTGAATACTATCAACCCGGCGGGAATGCTGAAATTGGTTTTGCAGTCGGTGGAATCTACGAACTCGATGGAGAGCATGGAATAGTCGTTTCCTACATCGACAGCTCACCAATCGACACCCAACAGTCGTGGGAGGAACTTATCGACTTTGCGCGGCCGTGGCATCCGGAAAGCTCAGAAGATGAACTTGTCGACGAGTATTTTGCAGAACTTGCTCGGGGGCTTCACCATTGGAACTGGACGACACTCGCTGAACTCGTTGGTTCTTCAAAGTTCCTTACCGATATCCCTGAATACCCCGAAGGCTATAGTCAAAGGCCACTCTTAGCAGACTACGGCAGTGAGGCAACACTAATCGCTTTTGGACCAACCCGTTTCGCAGGAACCGCCAACGTAACGATCGTGCCCGAGCCAACCTCAATCGTTCTACTTGTAACAACGTTCGGCATGATCGCCATTTACGCTCGATCCCGCGGAGAATCCGAGTGAAACTTTCCGCCACGATCATCGCTCGCAACGAAGAATCGGCCATCGCTCGGGCGATCGAGTCGGTGCTGCCGGTGGTGGACGAAGTGGTTGTTGTCGACACGGGGTCGGACGACGCGACGATCGACATAGCCAAGTCGCTGGGGGCGCGCGTCGAACACTTTGCGTGGTGCGATGATTTCTCGGCGGCTTACAACTACTGCATCGAGCAAGCGCAGGGTGAGTGGATATTGCAGATCGATGCGGACGAAGAGCTGTTGCCAGCGAGTGTCGACGCCGTGCGCAAGAGCATCGCCGACCCAGCGGCGCTGGCTTACATGGTTCTGCGGCGCGATCTGTACGGGCCGGAGAGCGACTCTTACACCAAGATGCTGCACGTGCGGCTGTTTCGCAATCGGCCCGACTTGCGGTTTGTGGGGCGGATTCATCACAAATTCATTACGCCGATCGAATCGATCGAGAAAGAGTCGGGGCTGCGGCTGCGCGACTCGGACGTGGAACTGTTGCATCACGGGTACGCGGGTGGCGACCAGCTGGCGAAGCTCACGCGGGCGGCGCGGCTCATGGAACTGGAACTCGAAGACCGGCCGGGGCAGTTTTACTATCTGGTGGAGCTGGGCCGCACCTACCTGAAGCTCCGCGACGAGCGGGGTGTCGCGCTGGTTGCCGAGGCAGCGCGAGTTGTGCGCGATAATCCGCAAGAGGCGTTGGCCAATCGCAGCCTGCTGGCGACACTGCTAGAACAGTTACTGGCCGCGAAAACCTTGCCCGTTGGCTTTCCGCTGTCGCACGACGATGCGGCGCGGCTCACCTTGGAGCATTTTCCCAATGCGGTGCCGCTCCTATGGCAATTGGCGCTGCGGGCATACCAGTCGGGCGACTTCGCGCGGAGCGCGGAGCTGTTGGAGCGGGTGATCGAATTGGGCAAGAGCGAGCGTTACGACAAAGGCTACAGCTTCCAGCCCGACATCATGCGCGGCGACGCGGTGCTGAACCTGGGCGTCTGTTACGCCAGCCTCGGCCGAGTGGGCCGCGCCAGGGAGTGCTTCCGGCAGTTGTTATCGGTCGAGAAGTACAAGAGTCGAGCGGAGCAGAATTTGAAGTTGCTGGGGAAGTGAGCGAGTTGTGATCTCGGCCCAGTTGCGGTCTTCTATTCGCGAAATCCGCGTGGATTCGTGGGCAAACCTCCGACGCGACCGGCGTTCACGGTTCGTTTGTTCTCTGTGTCCTCTGCGGCCTCCTGTTCAAAGCACTTTCGTTGTGTCGCGGTCGCGCTGGGTTCGTCCGTGGCGAAGCACAGTTGGCGAGGGCGTCGCCGGCTGGCCCCGTGAGATCCTTCAGTCGCTTAGGCTCCCTCAGGATGACAGGTGACGCACAGGGGCTGTGGAAGGTTCGTCGTGTTGTGTGGCTCGCCCTCCCCGCCGCAAATGCAGCGGCGACCCTCCCGGGGGGAGGGTGAATTTGGTTGCGAAATAGCTTTCCAATTCGCTGCTCACCGACCATTTTCCTGGTCGTTTTCTTACACCAGGCATGGTAGAACAGACTCGGCGAATACTGTACGCCTGGATACGTTCTTTTGACCTGGTTTTTGGAGGTGTGTGATGGCTCGGCCTTGTGTGTTGGACGATGCGAAGCAGCGGGAGGTGTGTGCGTTGGTGACCGCTGGGATGAGCCTGACGAAGATTGCCGACTACGTGGGGTGCGATCGGCGGACTATTCAGCGGCTGCGGAAAACGAACGAGGAGTTCGACGAGCGGATGCGGCGGGCGGCCATGGCGCAGGAGCTCTCGCCGCTGCAGACGCTGCGCAACGTGTCGAAGACGCATTGGCGGGCGGCGGCCTATTTGCTCGATCGGCAGGATCGACGCGAGGCCGAACAGCGGGCCGCCCGGGAGCGACGCCGGGTCGCGCCGAACCTCCAGCAGCTGGCCAGCGCGGTGAAGCAGGCGGTTGCCGAGAAGGTGAGCGATCCAGTGACCGAACTGGTGCTGCAGCAAGCGATCGACGAGATCTTCTGTAGTCCCGATTCGGCCGAGAAGCGGGCCAAACGCAACACCCGGCGGCAGCAGGCGCCGAGTGTTCCGTCGCTCGAGCCATGGCCGGTGTCGCATCCGCACTTGGCGTCCGAGGGTCAGCAACACCCGGACGTGGCCCCCATGGAGGACATGTTGGATGATGAAATGGATGCCGAGCAGGATGAGGATCTCCTCGAGGAGGACATCCACAACGAGCATGCGGATGAAGACAGTTTCGAGATCGATCGGGAGAGCCTTGTTGAGTGGATGGCCGAGGTCCGGCGCGAGGTGATGAGCGCGGCCAGCGAGGGTTTTGCCGCAGCTGCGGACAACCGCGCGCAACAACGGCCTGACTGGCCGGTGGGTGGTGCTGCAAAAACCTCGGCAAAAGCAGGCTCCAACGAGCGCCGGGAAGCAACGTGACTGGGGAGTTTTGTCGCAGGAAATCGAATTGCGCGACGGTGCGACAAAACCCGCTCTTAGTGTCCGTGTTCATCCGTGGCTAAATTCGTTTCCTGCCAATCCACATAGCGCTACAGTTAGACTGCCGGTTCGATTTTTTCGATCCGCCGCAGGTGGCGGCCGCCTTCGAAGGTGGCGCCGAGCCAAGCGTCGACGATTTGCGCGCCGAGATCGAGGGTGACCATCCGCTCGCCGATGGCGATAGCGTTGGCGTTGTTGTGCTGTTTGGCAAGTCGGCCCGATTCCTCGTTCCAACAAACCGCGCAGCGAATGCCGCGCACCTTGTTGGCGACGATGGCTTCGCCATTGCCGCTGCCGCCCAGCACGATGGCTGCATCGGCCTGGCCGGCGGGGACCATTTCGGCCGCCGGGCGAATGAAGTCGGGATAGTCGCACGATTGATCGCTGTCGGCGCCGCAGTCGATCACCTCGTACCCAGTGGACTGAAGATGCTCGATCAGGTGTTGCTTCAAGTGATAGCCAGCGTGATCGGAGGCGATTGCAATACGCATGCGCGGCGCGCCCTGTATTCGGACAGCGGGTTTTAGAGTGACAAACAGCAGATGGTAGCAGATGGCGAGCGGGAAGTGAACTCGCCGGAGAGCTACGGCAAGCGGGTGTTCGGCGGTGCCGCGTCGGCTGGTCGTGGGTGCTCGTCGTTGAACACCAACAGCGCCTCGTACGGTTGGACGACGACAAACGACTCGTCGACGCTGCCATCGGCGAGTTGGAGCGGGGTGATGTCGAGCGACAGGTGCTTGGCGAGGAACTCGTACGCGGCCTGGCGTTTGGAGGGGCCGTAGTCGTGACCTTCGTCAGCGAAGTGGGCGTTGGCGACCATGTCGGGCTTGCCGTACAGGTCGTAGATGTACTTGACGTGTGGGTATTCAACGTCCGGTGTGTTGAGGGTCCAGTCGCCGCCGTCGGAGACGATCAGTTGAGGACGCGGAGCAGCCAGGGCGGCGATCTCTGCGTTGTTGGTTTTGTGCGAGTCGCTCCAATGGATAGGCATGCCGCTTTCGCAGACGCAGCCACCGAAGAAGTGGGCCGACACCTGGCACACCGGCACCGACACGCGGACCCGCGGGTCGATGGCCGCCAGCACAAACGTCTGGGTGCCGCCGCCGGAGCAGCCGGTCATGCCGATCCGCTCCTCGTCCACTCCGTCAAGCGAAAGGAGGTAGTCAATCGCTCGGATGCTGTTCCAGGTTTGCAGTCGCAGGACCTCGGGCGTTTGTTGGTGGTCCCAGCCGGCTTCCTTCCAGTCGCCGTAGCCAACCATGTCGTATTGAAACACCACCGCCCCCATCTTCGCCAACACGGCGCAGCGGATCTGCCGGTTGTCGTTGAAACGGCCACCATGCCCGTGGGGGCAAAGGATGCCGGCGTAGGAGTCGTACTGCTTGGTGGGGCGGTACAGCGTGCCGGTAACGTAGAACCCGGGAGAGCTTTGAATGGCGACGTTTTCAATCGTGTATCCATCGAACTCTTGCTTGCGCGTCGTGATGGGATTGAGCGGTGTCTTCTCCGGCGGCGCGTCGAGCTTGGCGCCATGCACGATGCCGTCGATCAACTGTTGCCGCCGCTGCTGCCAGGCTTCGAGATCCGGCAGCTCATTGCGCAGTGCGGCGAGTTCGGCGGCCGCGTCGGGTTGGGTCTGGGCGTGGCCCACACGCAGGCGAGGCTCCTCATCGGCGTGAGCCGAGGTTGCCAAGAGCACAGCAAGCAACGCACCAAAGCGGGCAGGGCGGAGTGGTGTCATGAGTTAACGCCTTTGAGAACCTGGAACCTGGACGGAGTAAGTATGGCTGCTCACCAGGATAGCAGAATCGGCAGGAGTTGGCATGAATGGCTCAAAACGGGTGGGCTAGCCTTCCTCGGCCGTTGGCGACTGACGATTCATTGGCACGAACACCAGGTAGTACGCCGCCAGCGTAACGAGACTGATCGCCGCGGGCACCATCCAGAACGGGGTCCAATGGTAAGGAGCAGGAGTGACGCCCGGCGGAGTGAGGAACGTCGACTCCGAGTAGCCCACGACCAACGCACCGAGCAAGTTGCCAACACCCATCGTGGCAATGGCGAGCAAACCCTGTGCGGCCCCGCGGTACGCGGCGTCGGTCAAGCGGTCGACGTACATCACGCCCACGACGTAGATGAACACGTAACAGACTCCGTGAATCAAGATGGCCGAATAGACCGCCCAACTCAACTGATAGTAACCGCCCACCGCGAGCAAGACATAGCGAAGCAGCCATGCGATGATGCCGAAGGAGAAGAGTCGTCGCAACCCAAACCGCGCGATGAGCCACGGAGACGCCCACAGGCAGAACAGGTCGGACAACTGGCCGAGTGTCATCAGCGCTGCAGGGTTGGGGTAGTCGTGGCGGTTGAGGAACAGGTTGCCGTAGTTGTTGTAGGGCATGGTGGGGATGCAGGCGAGCACGTTGATTGCCAGGAACACCATCAGCGGCACGTTCGACAACAGCGGCAAGCTGCCCGACAGGCGAGGCACGCCCGGCTTGCCGGCTTTCGGTTCGGGCGGAGTGGAGGGCAGCGTGAGCGAGTAGATCGCCATGGCGAGACTGGCGTACGCACCCAGCAAGATGGGCGTGGCGGTCGCTTCGATCGAACTGCCGAAGAGCGTCGGCCACGCGAACCCGACCAGCAGGCCAGCAGTGATCCAGCCCAGCGTGCTGAAGATGCGGACGTGTGGGTACTCCGCCTCGGAGTCGACCAGGTGCTTCAGCGCAATCTTATTGGTCAGCGCACAAGCAGGAAGGAAGCAATGGAAGTACACCAGCAGCCACAAGTAGAACGCGGTTTGCGATTCGCTGTACGCCATGCCCCGGGCGGCCAGGAAGCACACGAAGTGCGTCAGGGCGAGCAACCGCTCGGCGGCGACGTAGCGATCGCTCAGGTAGCCCAGCAGCACCGGCGCCAGCAGGCTGCCGATGGCGCCCGCGGTTGTGCTGTAGCCGATGAAACCCGGCGCGAAGATGCCCGCGCCGGCTTCGCCGGTGTTGGCGGCAATGTAGGTGCCCACGGTGACACCCCACAAACCGAGCGGCATGTACTGCAGGAACATCATGGCCGACAAACGAAGTCTCGTCGCCAGCGGCGTGTGCGCGGGGCGAGACTCGTCGGAGCGATCGGTCATGGTGATGTCCTGTCGCCTGCCAGGTCGACGGAAGACAGACAGGGCGAGCAGTGGGAGAGAGGGCTAAGTAACGATGGTCCTTAGCCTAGTAGCTAACCACGCCGACTGCCAGTGCGGCTAGTCGGCTTGGACCTGACCCCGACTCGAGAATTGACGAATGCACCACGTAAGCATGGCGATGCCCGTAAGCGACTGCGTAGCCGGCTCCGGAACGTTGGATCCGAGCAGTGCCGACGTAGCGGAGGTGGCACCTTGATTGTTCCGCCAAATCGCATAGTCGGCGATGTTCACGACACCGTCGTAGTTGCCGTCGGCCCCGCTGCCCGCCAGGATGGTCTGCGAGCCAAAGGTGTCTCGCCACAAGCTGTAGTCGTCGCCGTCGACGTCGCCATCGCCATCGTAGTCGCCTGCTGGCGCGACCGTGTTGAGCAGGGCACGCGCTTGCTCGACATTGAGATCCACGATCAAACCGGAGACCTCATCCAGCCCGGCCTGGATCGCCTGGTTGCCTTCGTACTTGTTGCGAGCCAGGTACAAACGGTAAACCATCTGCAACTCCGCTTCGCCGAACGGCACGCCGGTGAACTGTTGCAGTTGCAGCAGGTACGCGAAGCCAAACTCGGCGGTCGGCTCGAAGATGGTTCCCTCGCCAAAGTCGTTCCAGGTGGCCAGTTGCAGGAAGTCAAAGCTGGAACTGTACAGGTTCGCCAGGTTCAGCGTGCTGGCGAGGGTCTGTCCGTCGTCGTGCGGGATTTCGAAGTTCGCCCCGCCAAAGACGTCGAAGCCCGGGAACGCCGACGCGCCAGCGATGTCCAAAGTGGGCGCACGGTTGATGTAGAAGTTGCGGAGGTGATTGAGATAGTTGTCCTGAGGCTCGTCCTCGTAGATCCACGAGTACTCACCATCGGAGTTGCTGCCGCCGTCGCCCGACTCGTACCACAGCGGCAGGAAAGCCACGTCCTCGTTGGCCTGCGCCAGAATCTGCGTCCATTGGGATTCCTGCTCAAAGGTGATCGGCCCGAACACCGGCAGCAGCGGGTCGTTGCCCGCACCGATGCGGATGTACTCGCCGCGGTTGAAGTAGTGGTCGCGCAGGTAAGCCACGTTGGCTTCGGCCTTGCTGATGTCGGGCGAGCCGTTGATGCCGTGGGTCGAGAAGCGATCCTCGAGCACCACGCCGAACTCCATCTCGAAGTCGTCCATTTTGTCGACAATCGCATTGGAGTTGGCCAGCAGCGTGCCGACGTCGCCATTGGCGCCCTGCACACCATACCAGTCGATCAGGATGCCATCGACTCCGGCCATCTTCATCAACAGCATGTGATACTCGATCACATGCGGATTCGACGATTGATACGGGCCGATCTTGGGGTAGTAGTTCGACGCAATCTGCCGCTTGCCCGTTTCGTCCACGATGTTCGGGTTGGTCGTGCTCCCGCGCGTGTCGCGCCAATGGAGTCCCCAGTTGTTCGCTCCCAGTGTCTCTGGCGTGTCGAACCAGGGCATGTAGTGCATGTAGACCTTGGGCCCCGAGGGAGGCGGCGCGGCTTCTTCCAGCCGCATCGCGTTCAGGTAGCCGTTGCCCCCGTTCGTGCCTTCGAATCCGATGTAGAGTTGGTTATCCGCCTGGGGAGCGACGCCGGTGAGCCGGGCGACGTTGGCCTGGTTGTGGGCGTTGCCAACACCTACTTCCAGATCGACCGACGCGATGGGGTTCGTGAACGTCGCGTCGGAGTAGAGCGTGTAGCGTGTGATGTTGTCGTCGTTGTACTTGTGCGATCCGTAGAACGTCAGATCGTACGTCTTGCCGGGGTTGAGGTTCTGGATCTGCAGCGTCGAGTTGACGTAGTAGTCGTACACCGCCTCGTTGACGCCCAGGTTTCCCAAGGCTCCCGCATCGTAGACCGTGTCGCCTGGACCAAAGATAGTCGTGTCGCCAGCGGGGCCGTTGTAGCTGTCGTTGCCGGTCGCGGAGCTGAATCCGAAGTCGATGTTCGTCGCGTTGCCGCTGATGTCGACCACGCCGTTGTAGAACGCGCCCGACCACACGCTGTTCCAGTGGTTCCCATTGGGGTCGGGATTGGTAACGCTCGCGCCGCGGTAGCTGAGGTCGTTGCCCAGGTCGAACAGGATCGTCTGGCCGATGGCGATTTGGGCTGCCGAGCACAAACAGACCAAGACGAGCGGGGCGTGGAAGAGAAGGCGCTTCGAACTCATCGCGAGAGCTTTCGGTTCGGCTGCGATTGGTTCCTGTCCCAAAGAACCCTGTCGCTAGTTGGATGTCATATGGAGGTCGATCTCGTTGCTACCCGGCTCGACGGTGACTTCCAAGTCGCTGGTGTCGGGGCTGGCGTAGCGGAGCGGTGTGATTCGCTTGCCGCCGGGCGCGCCGCCGTCGGCCGACCGAATAAGTTGGGAGCCCGAGATAGTTACTTTATACACACCAGGTGCAATCCCTGCCTCGGCTCCGGTGCTCACCGTGTAAGTTCCCTGCTCGTCGACCAGCCCCGTGGCGGAAGCCCGCGTGCCGTCGGTGGGATTGAAGAACACGGTCACCCGCACATCGTCGCTGGCGGTGAGTTCCTGCCCGTCGAGTGTGACCTTGCCCGACACCCGCGAGAGCCCATTGCCACAGCCCACGAGCGGAACGGCTAACGCCAGCACTACCATGCATCGCAACCAACTCATACTCAGCATCGTTTCCATGATCCTACAGAGTTCCCGCCACGAGTTCGTCGCCATTGCGGGTGCAGTGCGCGCGGTAGGCGGTGTGGGAGATCGAGTCGGTGATGAACTCCACCGAGCCATCGGCGCGGCAGAAGTTG
This sequence comes from Aeoliella sp., assembly GCF_965227375.1. Classification (NCBI taxonomy): domain Bacteria; kingdom Pseudomonadati; phylum Planctomycetota; class Planctomycetia; order Pirellulales; family Lacipirellulaceae; genus Aeoliella; species Aeoliella sp. The sequence continues at coordinate 2,776,273 of NZ_CBDDFX010000002.1, read as the reverse complement.
GCCCCGCCGGGATGCAGGCTGCGGAATCCCTGCTGGTCCCACCAGTACTCCAGGTTGAGCGTTTCGGGCTCGAGGTTGATCAGGTTGTTGAGCGGAATGTTACAGCTGCACCAACTGCCGTTCGCGTAGAACGCGGTGGAGTGCCGGTTATACGCAGGCAGGTCCTCGCCGATCATGAAGCTATGACTTGTGCCATCGGTCACCGTGCTGATCTTCACCGGCCGCAGGTACGAGTTGCGGAAGAAGAAGCCGCGGCATCGCGTGTCGGCGTGGCAGTCGTTCTCCCACTGGTTGCCCAGATTCGCGGGCGGTGGCTTGGGGTACAGGCCGCTGGGCGGTGCGGTGTTCACGTACGTGCCGCCGAAGGTCTGACCCAGGAACGTATCGCCCAGCACTCCCTTGTAGTTGGTGACCGACACGGGCCAGTCGGTGAACTGAAACTGGTTGGTCTTTACCTTCTCGTTGTCGTTGTCCGAGGGACAAGCCAGGATGGCCAACTCGGTGCTCAGCAACTCGGGGCACGAGATGCCATTCTTGGTGGAGATGATGCCGATGTTCGGCGCGACGAACTTGGCCTTGTCGGCGCGGAAGCTGCCTTCGTACGCACCGCCTTGCTTGAAGCGATCGTACAAGGGTTGCTGCTCGAGCTGCGGAAGCATGTCGAGCAGCCAACCCACCGCCGGGCGGTCTTTGGGCGACTCGTCGCCCCACGCTGCCCCGTAGTTCACAGGAAAGTGCTTGTGCGTGTCGTGGTAAGTGAGCGCCGCCAAGCCGAGGTTCTTGAGATTGTTGACGCACGCCGTGCGACGCGCCGCTTCGCGTGCCGCTTGCACGGCGGGGAGCAACAAGGCGACCAGAATGCCGATGATGGCGATTACCACCAGCAGTTCGACGAGTGTAAAGCCTCGGGCCGATGGGGTGCGAGGCGCTTTGCTGGATTTGCTTCGCATGATGGATTACCTCTTCGAGATCGAAGGAATAATGGTCTATCGCAAACGCGGCTTAGCCGCTGCTGGGCCAACCTTGGCCAGCAAACAGGCAACGCCCGCCATGAGCCAAATCGCCGCCGGCTCGGGTACCGACGCGGAGCTCAGGCCAGCGACTGCCGCGGAGTTGCTGCCGAAGCGCGACTTCCAGTACGTGAAGTCAGCGGTGCTGATGGGGCCGGTCTCGGAAGGATCGCGGGTGCCAGCGGCAAACGCGGTTTCGGCGTCGCCGCCCAAGTTGTTTCGCCACACGGTGTAGTCGGCCAGGTTCACGACGCCGTCGCCGTTGTAGTCGCCGGTAACCGCGGTGGCCTGGTACAAGCGGAAGTTGTTAAACGAGATGTCGTAGCTGTCGTCCATCGCCGATTCGACATGGATCTGGAACGCGGTGATGTCCGTGAGATCGAGGCCGGCCACGGTTCCTGGCACGGCGATGTCGCTCATGTTGTTGCCGATGGTCTGGTCGATGGGGGTGAGAGGAAACGACAACAAGTGGTCGCCCACGGCGAGGTCGAGGAAGCGGTAGCGATATTGAGTGCCGTCGGCGTCTTCGAGCAGGGCGACGACGCCGGTCGAGGTGCCGGAGTCGATCGTGACGTCGAGTTCAATGGTGTTGGTAAGCGACGCGTTGGGCAGTTGCTGCACGCCAAAGCCCCCGCCCGAGCCCGTGGCTTCGACACGCAGGGCGTCGGCGCCGGGTGTGATGGTGGCCGACGACCAACTGTCGAACGTGCCGCCCAGTGGGCGGTTGTTGAAATCGGAGACGATGATCTCCGTCGGGATCGGCGCGTCGCCAATCTCCCGGATCTCCATCGCGTTGAGATACCCGAAGCCGCCGTTAGCGCCGTCGAATCCCAGATAGAACGTGTTGTTTGCGGTCGTCGGTCCTTGGATGTCGGTGAGCACCGCCACCATGTCCTGGTTGTGCCCATCGACGGTGCCGATCTCCAGATCGGCGGTGGCCACTACGTTGGTGTAGGCATCGTTGGAGTAGATCGTATATCGGGTCACATCATCCGGCACGGGGCCGACATCGTTGTATCGATGCGAGCCAAAGAGTCGGAATTCGTAGATCTTCTTGGGATCGAGTTGTTGAACCTGAAATCGCGACGAGACGTAGTAGTCGAACGCGGCCTCGTTCGATCCTCCCAGGCTGCCCAAAGCTTCCGCGTCGACTTCGGTGAAGATCACGTCGGTGTTGAGAGTCAGTTCGGAGGTCGGACCGGCGGGGCCGTTGTAGCTGTCGGTTCCGCCGTTGGGCGAGGTGGCGTCGTAGCCGACGTCGATGCGGGTGGGAGTGTTCGTGGTGTTGACGACGTCCGAATAGAACAGCCCGGACCACACGCTGGTCCAGTAGTTGCCATTGGTATCGGCGCCGGTCGCACTGAGTCCGCGATACGAATCGTCGTTGCCGAAGTCAATCAGCACCGAAGTCTGAGCGGAGCAAACCGACGCCAGCAGCAGACTGACAGCCAAGCTAGTAGGTCGAAGCCAATGAGCGAGCAACTTGTAGCGAGACATCGAAGGAACTCCGCCGGTAACAAGCAATTGGGTCGTACTTAACGAAAGGAGATGGTCCTGTGTATGGGGTGCCTCCGCCCTGCGATTTCCCTGCTGGGCGGAGGTGTTGCACCCTTTTGCGTATCTTACATCCGAGCTACGCACGCTTGCGTCGTCGGGCGACAATCGCCAGTAAACCGCAGCCGCCGGCCAGCAGTGCAATTGCGCCCGGCTCGGGCACTGCGGTAACCGACATGGCGTTGATGTATCCGAGCGACTGGACGTAGAGGATGCCGTCCGGTTGCGGGGATACACCACTGAGGGTGGCGGTCATGTCGCGGTTGTGAAGTTCGTTCACGCCCACCACCAAGTCCACCGACTCGAACTGATTGACAAACCCAACATCGTGCAGGGAGTAGGTCGTCGTGTTGTTATTGTTGTATTTGTGCGAACCGAAGAACGTCAGGTCGTACGTCTTACTGGGGTCCAGACCTTGAACTTGGAAGCGAGCGTTGTCGGAGAAATCGATGGCAGCTTCCAGCGATCCACCAAGGTCGCCCAGTGCTGCTGCGTCGATGTCCACATTGACCAGATGGTCAGCGGGCACACCGCTATCGGTTGCGCCGGCGGGGCCGTTGTAGCTATCGGTGCCGCCTGGCGCCGAAGGATCGAAGCCGAACGCGAACGGCGTGGGATTGCCCGCGGTGTCCACCAGGTTCGGGTAGTAAGCGCCGGACCACACGCTGGTCCAACTGTTGCCGTTGGAATCAGGGCCTGGGACGCTGATTCCGCGAAAGCTACTGTCGTTGCCAAAGTCGATCAACACGGTCTGGGCGTTGAGCGAACTTGCGGTGATCGCCAAGACCGCCAAGCAAGCAAGAGGACTCCACACAGCTGAAAGTTTCATGATTAGCACCTCCAATAAGTCAAGTCAAAGGAAGAGATTGCATCAAAGAGCCATCACCAGTGTCGCTCTCGAAGTCGCAGCTCATTACGCGCGGCGTATCGCACCGGTGCGCGAAGGGAAGTTGCGTGTCGACTTCGATTGCGACTACTGCGAATCGGTAGCTGCCACACCGATTGCAGGAGTCGCAATCTCAGTCACTGGAGAAAGCACTGGATGCGCCTGAGTTAAATGCCTCCGTCGTCTCGAAACATTAAATAGACACCGCCAAGTTGTGTTCGATTGAAAAGCGGCACTCGGTTCGATGTGTCGAAGCCGAGAAGCCGTGTTGTGATCGTGAAAGATCTTTGCGAATTGAGAAGCGGGATTTTGTCTCGCCTCTTGCTTCGTATAGCGGTCATGCTATACTATCGTCAGGCGAGTGTCAAGCTACTTGCCCCGCTTTTTTGAAGTTACTCCTCTTGGGTCCGGCCCAAATGGTCGAACACAATTGGCGATCCCGCTGCGTACCAACTACTGGCGAGAACACGCCAGTGGCCGATTAAACGTGTTGAACTTACCCCACCAATATCGATAACCCCCATGCCGGCGCCTGCGAAATACAACGAGGTAATGTCGGTCATCAAGCGGCGTATCCGCGAAGGTGATTACCTGGTGGAGCGTATTCCTGGCGAGCGACGACTCGCGGAGGAAACGGGGGTGAGCTACATGACCGCGCGGCGCGCGGTGCAGAACTGGCTCGAAGAGAAGGTGCTGATTCGTCACGAGTCCGGCGCCCTCGAAGTGCATCCCGACTACAACGAGCAGATCAACCCAGCCGAAGTGGTGCTGCTGTACCCGGCCTACCCGTCCAGCTATTTGACCCAGCTGAGGGTGATTGTGACCGAGTCGGCCAAGCGCCGCGGCATCGCCTTGCGGCCTGGTCAATACGTGCACTGGGACGAGCAAGCGTTGATGGATGTGGTGGAGCAGGCGAAGGGAACCATCGTGATTCCCTACGGCCCCAGCATTCCAGGACGATTGCTTGAGCAATTTCGAAGTAACAAGGTTGCCATCCTGGACGGTGACTTTGCCGACAACGGTTTGCCTTCGGTTCGGCTGTTTTCCGAAGTCTGCATCGAAGGCGTGCTCGAGCATTGTTATCAGCTCGGGCATCGACGCATCGACTGTTTGAACACTCAGAATCGGAATCCGGAAATCGACCGGCGGATCGACATCTGGCAGCGCTGGCTCGAGCGCCGCGACTGCACCGGCACGTTGCACGACGACCCGGCGCCGGTGTTCACCGACCCCACCGCGGTCGCCTACCGGCTGATGTCGGGGATCATCGAGCGCGATGAGATTGACTGCACGGCGTTCATCGGCACGACCTGTCCTGCTGCGGTGGGCGCGATCCGAGCATGCTACGAAGCAGACATCGAAGTTGGCAACGACCTTTCCATTGCGGCAGTGAACCTCGAGCCGCCGGCCGAGTACTTCTGTCCTTCCATCACGGGATTGATGACCCCCGACCTGTCGGAAGTGCTCGCCGAGTGCTTCGATTGGTTCGCCAGCGCCAGGCAGTGGAGAGGGACGCGACTGTTGGAACCTAGGAAATCGAATCTGTTCAAAGGCGAGTCGACCGGCAAAGTCGGGCGAGCGACAAGGCGAGTGAATCTATGATCGAGTTGCGCAGGCTCTCATCGGCATCCGTTACGGCACTTTTCCTCTTCTTCATCTCGGCAACAACCACGCAAGCGGCCGAGCGAATCCAAGTTGCTTCGCCCGATGGCACGATCCAACTGACGCTTACGGTCGACGACGGAGCGCCCAGTTACTCGGTGAAGCGAGACGGGCGCAGTTTGTTCCATGCATCGCGCCTCGGCTTTCGGCTGGTCGGTGGCCAGGACCTGGCGGAGAACTTCGAGGTTGTCGGGCTCCAGCGCCGGACGGTCGACGAGCCTTGGGAGCAACCTTGGGGCGAGTGCCGGCAGGTCGAGTGCCAGTACAATGAGCTGCGCGTCACCATCGAGCAGCAAGACCCGCTCTCGCGGCGAATGGTGCTGGTGTTTCGCGTGTTTGATGATGGGTTGGGCTTTCGCTACGAGTGGCCGGAGCAGAAGCAGCTCGGCGAGTTCCAGATCGCCAGCGAGTTAACGGAGTTCAACTTCGCTGAAGACGCCCAGGCGTGGTGGATTCCGTCCTACCAGCGGGAGCACTACGAGTACCTGTACCGGCACACGCCCGTCAGCCAAATTCCTGTCGCCCACACGCCGGCCACGTTCGAATTCGCCGATGGGCCGGTGGTCAGTATTCACGAAGCCGCGTTAGTCGACTTTTCGAGCATGTCGCTGCGTGGCGATGGCACCTCCAATCTCGCGGCCGACCTGACTCCTTGGTCGGATGGCGTAAAGGTGAAGGTCCGCGCCCCGCATCGCACGCCTTGGCGTACGATTCAAATCGCCGACACGCCGGGCGGCCTGATCGAGTCGCGCTTGATCCTCAATCTCAACGAGCCCAGCAAGATCGCGGATACCTCATGGATCAAGCCGGGCAAGTACGTTGGCATCTGGTGGGAGATGCACCTTAACAAGTCGACCTGGGCGACCGGCGAGAAGCACGGCGCCACCACGGCCAACACCAAGCGTTACATCGACTTCGCGGCGGCCAACGGGTTCGATGGCGTGTTGGTCGAGGGTTGGAACACCGGCTGGGATGGCGACTGGATCAAGAACGGCGAGAAGTTCAACTTCACGCAACCAGTCGCCGACTACGATCTGGAGGAGCTAGCCCAGTACGCCCAACAACGCGGTGTGCGGCTCATCGGTCATAACGAGACCGGCGGAGCCGCGCAGAACTACGAACAACAAGTGGGCGACGCGTTTGCGTTGTACCAGAAGCTTGGCATTCGCGCCGTGAAGACGGGGTACGTGAACTTCGCCGACGAGTTGCCCCGCTACGACGAGGAAGGCAATCGATTGGGCGAGTGGCACTACGGGCAGTTCATGGTCCGCCACCATCAGCGGGTGGTCGACCAGGCGGCCGAGCATCAGATCATGCTCGATGTGCACGAACCGGTCAAACAGACGGGTCTGCGACGCACCTACCCGAATCTGATGACCGCCGAGGGCGCACGCGGGCAGGAGTACAACGCTTGGAGCGCCGATGGCGGCAACCCTCCGGAGCATGAAACGATCCTTCCCTTCACGCGGCTGCTGGCGGGTCCGATGGACTTCACGCCGGGCATCTTCAAGCTCACCTATCCGGAGTATCGCCCGGACAACCGGGTGAACACGACACTCGCCAAACAGTTGGCGCTGTACGTGGTGCTCTACAGCCCGCTGCACATGGCCGCCGACCTGCCGGAGCACTACGCCCAGCACGACGACGCTTTGCAGTTCATCCGCGATGTTCCCACCGACTGGGAGGAGACACGCGTGTTGGATGCGGTGATCGGCGACTACGTGACCATCGCCCGGCGGCAGCGGGGCGGCGACGATTGGTACTTGGGCGGAGTGACCGACGGAGAGCAGCGCAGCCTCGAGGTACCGCTGTCGTTTCTGGATGCCGACACCCAGTACATGGCCGAGATCTATCGCGACGCCGACGATGCCGATTGGCAGTCGAATCCCACCGCGTACACGATCGAGTCGAAGCAGGTCGACTCGCAGGCAACCCTCGATCTGCGATTAGCGCCGGGCGGAGGGATTGCGATTCGCTTCCACCCCATCGCCCCCAAGGCGGTGAGCGACGAGCCGCACGCCGAAACGGCCGCCAACCCGCGACAGGGAACTTGAGGCCGAGGGCGTCAGATGCACCAGCCGCCGTCAATCAGGTGGATGGCGCCAGTGGTGTAGGCCGATTCGTCGGAAGCCAGGTACACGGCCAGCGCAGCGATCTCCTCGGGGGTTCCGATGCGACCCATCGGCTGTCGAGCGATGAACGACTTGAGCACTTCTTCGTAGTTGCCCTGTGCTTTAATGCGCTCGTCGAGCGACGGCGAGTGCACTGTGCCCGGGCAGATGGCGTTCACGCGGATGCCTTGCCCCACGAAGTCGGCCGCTACCGACTTGGTGAGCCCGATAACCGCAGCTTTCGTGGCGCCGTAGGCAAAGCGGTTCGGCACGCCGGTCACGCTCGAAGCAACCGACGACATGTTCACAATCGAACCACCACCCGAGGCCAGCATGCCGGGCAGAAAGGCTCGGGTGATGCGGTACATGGACGTGATGTTGATGTCGACCGACCGCTGCCAGGCGTCGGGCTCGCAGTCGAGAATGGTCCCGTGGTGAACGTAGCCCACACAATTGAATAGCACGTCGAGACTCGATTGCTGCTTGGCAAGACTTTCAACCGCTTCGGCATCGCACACGTCCAGCACCGCCACTTCGATGCGCGGCTCTTCGCGCTGGAGCTGCTCGAGCGCTTGCTCGTTGATGTCCGTGGCCAGTACCTGCGCGCCTTCGCGGCAGAAGGCCAACGCGGATGACTTGCCGATGCCCTGTCCGGCTGCAGTCGCCAACACGGTCTTGCCCTGCAATCGTTCGGCCATCATTTCTCTCGTGTCTGGTAGGCTGGGAGGTAACGTCGCTCACGCGAGACGCTTTTGCCACTCGGACCCTTGCGGGTAACTGTACTGCTCGATGCTCGCCGAGTGCATCTCAGCACTATACCCTGGTTCGGTCGGTGGTAGATAGCATCCGTCGCGGACCACGACTGGGTGTACAAAGTGCTCGTGCAGATGGTCGACGTACTCCGCGACTCGGCTGTCCAGCGACGCGGCGACGCGAATGTAGTCGATCATGATCAGGTGGTTCACGTACTCGCACAACCCAACACCGCCCGCGTGGGGGCAGACCGGAATGTTGAACTTCTTGGCCATCAGCAGCACGCCGAGGATCTCATTCACGCTGCCAAGGCGGCAACTGTCGATCTGGCAAAAGGAGATCGCGCCCAGTTGCAGTAGTTGCTTGAACAACACGCGGTTCTGGCACTGCTCGCCGGTCGCGACGCCAATCGGTGCGATTGCCTTGGCGATTTCTGCGTGGCCGACGACGTCGTCGGGCGAGGTCGGTTCTTCGACCCACCACAGGTCGAACTCCGCGAGTTCTCCAATCCACTCAATCGCTTGGGCCACTTCCCAGCGCTGGTTGGCGTCGACCATCAGGCGGCGGTCAGGGCCAATTTCCTCGCGGATGATCGCTGCTCGGCGTTTGTCGTCGTCCAGGTTGGCGCCGACCTTGAGTTTGAAGTGTTCCCAACCCTCCGAGAGCGCCTGGCGGCAGAGCGCGCGGATTTGATCGTCCGAGTAGCCCAGCCAGCCTGCCGACGTAGTGTAGGCAGGAAAGCCCGTCGATTGCATTTGGGCTTCGCGCTGGGCGCGGGTCGAGTCGTTGTGGTGGAGGATGTCGAGTGCTTCCTGCTGTGTGAGCGCGTTGGTCAGGTATCGAAAGTCGATGCAATTGACCAGTTGCTCGGCGGGCAGGTCGCACACCAGCTTCCAGAGTGGCTTCTCTTCCACTCGAGCCCAAAGGTCCCAGATGGCGTTCAGCAGGGCGGCCGTGGCCAGGTGCACGACTCCCTTTTCGGGACCGAGCCACCGCAGCTGCGAATCGTTGGCAATCTGCTGAGCCGTCTCGCCGAAGGATTCCACCAGGCTGCCGAGCGACCGCCCGACCACTTTATCTGCCAGCGACTCAATCGCACTGACGCACAGATCCGTGCCGCGGCCCAGGGTGAAGGTCAGGCCGTAACCAAACAGGTCGTCGCGATTGGTCGCGAGCGTGACATAGGCGGCGGAATAGTCGGGGTCGGTGTGCATGGCGTCGGAGCCATGCGCTTCCTCCGACGTCGGAAACCGCAGATCGACCACTTGGCAGTCGGTGATCGTGATCGAAGAATCCATGTTGGGCTGGTCCTGGGAGAATTCAACGATGGACATGCGAGGCAGGCGTGCACTGGCCATTGCTGGTGAGGCAAATGGGGCAGCGGAACGCAGCGAGCGACCGCCCGAGGGAAGCGCCGCACTGCCAAACGCGGGCAGGAAATAGAGCAGAACACTTCACGGCACTTGCGAAAGTGGAGCCGGCCGGGCTCGAACCGGCGACATCTAGCTTGCAAAGCTAGCGCTCTCCCAACTGAGCTACGGCCCCAAATGGGGGTCAGCGTCAGCTATCAGCCCCAAAGAGGGCTGAGGGCTGATCGCTTCGGGGAGTGGGTGCGCCAAGACTCGAACTTGGGACCTCAGCCTTATCAGGGCTGCGCTCTAACCAACTGAGCTACGCACCCGCGTTTTGCCAACTGAAAGTGGCAAGTCCAGTATTCTAGGTCGGCGGCGGCAACTGTCAAAGGGCACCCGGCGGCCGTGTGGAGCGATCGGGCCGCAAAATGGGCCTCTCCACCGGTTATATCGGTCGGGCGACCTCTTCCCCGTCTTTAGAACACTGACCTAGTCGCAGGGCGGAAGGTTCGATATTCTTCCTTGCCAACGTCAGGTTTCGCACTTAAACGGGCCACTTTCTGCCCCCCGCAGTTCGCAAGGATGCCGCCATGTCGCTAAGAAGTTCGGCTTTCGTCATTACCAGCACCTTTCTCACGCTCGCTGTGGCAACCGCAGCCCAGAGCGCCACCATCCAGCAAGCACTGGGTTTGAAGCCCATCCAGGCCAATATCGACTACGATCAGCCCGACAGCGGCGACGTGGAGAAGTGCAACATCAAGCTGGTGGATGGAGGAACCACTTGGGTGGTTACCGACCCGGACGGTAAGGTCTTGCGGCGGTTCAGCGACTCGAACTCCGACAAGGTGATCGACACCTGGAGCTACTTCAAGAACGGCCTGGAAGTCTACCGCGACATCGACGCCGACTTCGACGGCAAGGCCGACCAGTACCGTTGGTTCCACTCGGCCGGCACGCGATGGGCCATTGATGAGGACGAAAACGGGAAGATCGACTCCTGGAAGCGGATTTCCCCTTACGAAGTGGCCGAAGTCGCCATTCAAGCAATCCAGAACCAAGACGCCCGCCTGTACGCCACGTTGTTGCCTTCGAGCAAGGACATCGACAGGTTGGGCTTCAGCGGCGAACTCAAGGACCGCGTATCCAAGGGCATTAGTGAAGCAGAGTCTGACTTTGCCAAGTTCGCCAAGGACCAGAAGTTGGTGGGCAAGTCGACGATGTTCCTCGACTTCGGCGCCAGCCGTCCGGCCATTATTCCTGCCGGTGGCGATGGAGTGAAGCAGGACCTGCACGTCTACGAAAACGTCGCAGCCTTGGTCGACAACGGTGGAAAGCCGGAGCAAGTTTACCTGGGCGCCATGGTGCAGATGGGCGACACCTGGCGACTGATTGGGTTGCCGCAGATCGGCGACTCGTCCGCCGTGGCGCAGCTGTTCGCCGCTCCGCAAACCGAATCGATGGCCGCGATGCCAAGCGGCGACGCTCCTTCGGAGAAAGTGCAGCAGCTGCTGGCCGATCTGGAAAAGCTCGACTCGCAGTTGGGAGGATCGAACGACCAGCAAATCGCTGTTACCAAAAAACGCGTGGCGGTGCTGGAGAAACTGGCCGCCGAGAGCGCCGCGGGTAGCGATCGAGAACAATGGCAACGCCAGCAAGTCGATATGCTGAGCGCCGCCGTGCAGACCATGCAGTACTACGACGCCATCGAGCAGATCGAACAGCTTGCCACGGAGCTAAAGAAGCAGAAAGCCTCGAAGGAACTGCAGGCGCATGTCGAATTCCGCCGGCTGTGGTCGGAGTACATCAAGTCCAGCATGGACCCGAAGTCCAACTACACGAAGGTCCGCGACGCATGGCTCGAATCGCTGCAGAAGTTTGCCAAGGACTACCCCAACTTCCCCGATACGGCCGAGGCCATGCTGCAGTTGGGCATGGAGGAGGAATTCGCGGGCGAGGAAGAATCGGCCATCGAATGGTACACCAAACTGGCCAAGCAGTTCCCCAACAGCGACGCCGGTAAGAAGGCCACTGGAGCGGTGCGTCGTTTGCAATCGATCGGCAAGGCGATGCCCCTGGCCGGCGATGCCGTGGGAGGTGGCAAAGTTAACCTGGCTGGCTACCGCCGCAAGTACGTGCTCATCCATTACTGGGCCACGTGGTGCGAGCCCTGCAAGGAGGACATCGAAGAGCTGAAGGTGCTCCACAACAAGTATTCGCGTCGCGGGTTCGACATCATCGGCGTGAACCTGGACAGCAGCGTGTCCGAAGCCGAGAAGTACCTGAAGCAAAACCGCATGCCTTGGAAGCACGTGTACGACGAGGGCGGGCTTGATGGCCGCCTTGCTAACGAGATGGGCGTGATGACGCTTCCACTGATGCTGCTGGTGGACGACAAGGGCCAAGTGGCCAACCGCAACGTCCACATCACCGAGCTGGAGAACGAACTAAAACGCGTGCTTGGCAAAGAGCCCCAAATCGGCCGCCGCTAAGTCGCGTTAGCTCTGTCTGTAGCGAAGCAAAAAAGAAAACCACGTGCCGCCTCGACCGAGGACTGGCACGTGGTTTTTTTATGGTCTCAGTCGCTGCCGCTGACTTAAACGTGGTAACGGCGATTACGACGCCCGCCAATTCCGCAGCTCGGGGCATTCGCGGTACGCTTCCGGCCCCGTTTGCGCTGGGCCAAGGTGGAGCGCTTGCGGCTGTATCGTGGCTGCTTCTCTTCGGCGTAATCTTCGGTATCAACAGCGTCGATCAAACCGGCGCGTAGAGCGTAATCGATGTTTTGACTTCCGTAGCTCATCATCCCCTCCTTCATAGCTATCTATCTCGACGAACAGGCGATTCGTTGGGTCAGGTCCGTTTCGCCGAAAGACTGGGTGACTCATCAAACTCTTCGGATGGCTAATCACCATCCGCACTCAGCAACCGCCAAATGCAATGGCTGTGCCAAAGGGCCAGAACAGTCCGATGTTCGTCGAAACCGCCCCGTTTCGGACTCTGCGGGACGCATTTCTCAGCGGAGAGAGGTCCCGAGGGATTCGAGATTTAGTTCGAAGGTGGTCCTGCGGTTCGAACCGGCGGCCAGCGAAATTCACGAGATTAGTGACGTCGCCCGCTATAGGAGCTAAATCGAGCCCTAGTAAAGACTTGCAGTTGACTGCGATCCCCGACGACTGGCTCGGCTGCTTCGGAGTCGCTGTCAACGCATCACTTAAGTCGAGCTGGCGCAATACCTTGCGACGAAGGCACACAAATAGGGAGGCAGTTTCACCATTTTGGTGAAACGCCCAAGGTTGCACAGAGAGCGCAGAACTCCCCTGGTGGCTCTCGCGCCAGGCGCAGGGGGCATCGCAAGGGGCGCACGCGCTGTCGTCAGCTCGCTGAGCCGACACAACTTTGGCGCAGGTCTTTCCGCTCCTCGATGGCGCATGGGCGGTCGTACAGCCCTTGCCTGTAGGGGCGAAATGGGGGTTGCGCAGCCACTCCGGAAGAGCGAAGGACGCTTGGCGTCAGGTGCGCAGAAGTCCTATTTGGACGCTCCCGCACCGAAGTTTCAGCCTTCAGCGGTCCCCGCATGTCCGTGGTTGGAGGCAGTTGCAGCCCCACGCGATTGATTGTAGGTGCCTTCTGATCGGAAGCACTGGACGACGGACTCCCTGGCAAGCCCCGCAGGTCGCGGCCGGCCGGAAATCGGTACTTCCTGCGCTCGTCCGCACACGTGGTGGGACGATTGCAAGGGTGGATGTGCGCACGCTCGAACCATGAGCGCAGTGCACCGCCTGGACTAGAGAAGCAACGATCATGCCGAAGCTGCGCGTAAGGTGTGAAAAGACTTGGGGTTGGGGCAATTCTCGATTGACGCCTGGGGCGATTGCACCTATTGTTCGGCCCACCAACCTCCCTCCCACGCCTTCGCCCCGGAGTTCGCAGCATGGAAGCTGTTCACTGGGTCCCGCCCCACGTCTGGCTAGCCATTCACCTCGTTGGAATCGTGCTCGCTATTTCCAGTCGCAGCCATTTGGGGCCCACTTGCGCGTTTTGCACCAACTTTCTGATGACCGTCGTCATGGCGTTGGTCGGGGTAGTCGCGGTGGTGGGCTTTCTCTCACAGCAGCCGTTTTGGGCCGCCTCGGGCACCACTTTGGGCTTAATGGCCGTGGTTACCTGCTTCGAACGGCAGAGCTACGAGCCTGATCGAGTGCTCCAAGCGTTCGCCGCTGGCGAAGAGCAACCACTGGGCTAACCGGCCGCTGCTAGCACGCCCGCGGTGAAATGACCGGCAAAACCGGAAAAAAACTCCCCTTCGCTACCACCGTCTGCCGAAGTCTATAGCGTCGCCTCGCTGCGCTGCCAAGCGGTGCATGCCAGGGGGCACTTCAATCAATGCTCGAGTCCCGACGGAGAGGGTCGGGCTGAAGTTGGGGATCCTTGGATTGGCAGGGGTCGTCGACTCACTAAAACCTAGGAGGGGGGAAAATGGGAAGGCGTTCGATTCATCTCGTGTACGCCTGCGCGTTGCTAGTAGCCACGGCTGCTAACTCGGTCCGGGCGCAAGCGCCTGAGGACACCGCGATGGCGCAGCAGATTGCTAGCTCGATCAAAGAGAGTGGGCAACTTTCGAATTACCGGCTGGGCGTCAAATATCAAGACGGCGTGGCCTGGCTGCTGGGCAACGTGACCAGCACCGAACAAGAGCAGCAGGCGGTCGAACTGGCTCGTGGCGTCCAAGGCGTTGACCAGGTGATCTCCAAGCTCGAGGTTGAAGGGCAGGTTGCATCGGCATCGTCCGAGGCGCAGGTTGCTCCGACCGAAAGCGCCAGCAAGGCTGGCATCTCGCTGGCCAGCAACGAGTCGCAGGCCGCAGCTCCGGCTGCAGCGACAGCACAGGCTCCGGTTGCTCGCCCGCAGATGGCTCGTCGCTCCGCGGCGGCCGGTCGGATGCCCCGCCCGATGACTCCTCATCAGGCGAATGTCATTCGCACTGCTGGCAACCAAGGTCGCCCCGTTCCTGCTAGCTACTGCGGCCCCGGTGGTATGGGTGGCAGCATGGGCGGCGGATACGGCGGAGGCATGGGTCCCATGCCCTCGGGCTACGTGCCCAACGGCGGCGCGGTTGGCATGAGCTACGACAACGCTCATATGCCCAACTACGCTTGGCCCAGCTACGCTGCTTATCCGAACTACTCGGCTCTGACGTACCCCAAGCAGTACTCGCCGACTGCCTGGCCTTACATCGGCCCGTTCTATCCTTATCCCCAAGTGCCGCTTGGATGGCGTAAGGTCACCCTGGAATGGGACGATGGCTGGTGGATGCTCGACTTCAGCCACTGCAAAACTCAGTGATTGTTGAGCGATGCTAGCGACAGCAAACGAGAACTCGGCCTTCCTCGGAAGGCCGAGTTTTTTCGTAGTTAGCGAGCGACCTTGTGGATGCTAGCGAACTGGCCGCGAAACTTTTTTCGTCAAATTCCAAACAACCCGCAAGATCCACCCAGATTATCTCGATAACAACAGCAGCGACTTGCCCGCTTCGCGTGGCGTGGCTTATCCACCAACTCATCCGGCTATCTCCCATTTGCAATCAAAGGTTGATCCATGCAACCGACCGCTCGACCAACATTCGCACCGCGCAGGGCCATTACTCTGGCCATGGGACTCATCATTGGCGCTTCGTCGCTTTGCTCGACAGGCTGTTTCTGGGGTCTGCAGACTCTGGGCCCCAGCCTCGGCATGGCGTCGATTCCCATTCCCGTGAGCCCGTACTTCCAGAAGAAGAAGGAAGACGAGTTCTGGTACAAAGAACGCTACGCCCGCGTTCCTATCCTGGGCCCCATCACCTCGGGCAGCGAGCCCGTGGCGCTCGATGCTCCTAGCGACGACGAAGTGATGGTCGCCATGGAGAAGGCCAACCCGGTCCAAGGCGGCTGGCCCTGCTTGTACGAGCGTAACCGCAACAACGTGCGGATCGTCAAGGAGAAGATCGCCGACTACGTCGATCCGCCCCGCGTCTATCCGCTCATCGGTCCCGCCCAGCAGCACCACGCCCACTACAAGTGCACGGTGTACTACGAGGACGTACGCAACATCGGCTGGCCGGTGCCGCACCGCCTGGTGGACGAAGACGCCCGAGAGGTGCTGTACATCGACCACAACCACCTGCACATGGTAGGTAATGTGGACGACGGTGGCTCGGCTCAGTTCTGAGCCGCATCGAGCCGAAGTAAACCATAGTCGGAAAGCCTGTTAGCCCCGCCCAATGTTGGACGGGGCTAGCGGCGTATCGTGAGGTCCCTGCATGCTAGCCACACAAGCCACCACCGAAATACCTACCCAGAGCCTGCTCGAAATGGCCCTGGCCGGCGGGCTCAGCATCTGGCCCATCGCCCTGGCGTCGTTCGTCATGCTGGTGGTCGTGTTCGAGCGACTGGTGAGCCTCCGCCGCGGGCGTGTGCTGCCGGGGCCGTACATCCATTGCTTCTTGTCGCAGGTGGAAGACGGAACGCTCGATCGGCACGAAGCGCTGGAGTACTGCGAAGACGACTCGAGCCACATGGCCCGCGTGTTTGCCGCGGGCGTGCGGAAGTGGGGCAAACCGGCCGTCGAGGTTGAGCAGGCGATCCTGGACGAAGGCGAACGCACCGCCAATGTGCTTCGCCGATACCTGCGCGTGATTAACGGCGTCGCCACCGTCTGCCCGCTGCTTGGATTGCTCGGCACCGTGTGTGGCATGATGAAGGCCTTCAACGCCATTGCTGGCAGCGACGCCATGGGACGCCCTGAACTATTGGCCGGTGGCATAAGCGAGGCGCTGCTCTCCACCGCCGCGGGCCTGTTCGTCGCCATTCCTGCTTTGATCTTCTACATGTACTTCGTCGGCCGCGTCGACTCGCTGGTGATGGAGATCGACCAACATGGACAGCAGCTGGTGAACCTGATCTCCGCCGAAGCAAGCCAAAACCGCAGCAAGAAGAAGGCCGCGTAGCCCCACACTATGCCACTCAAGACCAGCCAAGACGATCAGATCCAATTGAACTTGACGCCGATGATCGACGTCGTGTTCCTGCTGATCATCTTTTTCATGGTGGCCACGAAGTTCACCGAAATCGATCGTAGCATCGAACTCGAACTGCCCAAGGTCGGCAGCGCCGGCGAGGCCGCCGTGCCGAACAAGCCTAAGGCGGTCACCGTGTTTGCGGACGGTCGTATCGAACTCGACGGCAAGTCGGTCGACCGCGCGACATTGGTGACTCAACTGACCGCAGCTCGGCAAGCCACGCCCGACCTCGACGTCATCCTACATGGCGACGCGAATTGCCCGTTCCAGCATGTGGCCGACACGCTGGCTGCGTGCCACGAGGCCGAAGTCACTCAGATTGGCATTACGGTCGAACTGGCAACGGCCATGAGCCAGAGCAAATCCTCAACGCGTAAATGACGTGCCCACCACGCCCATCATCGTCGCCGTATCGGTAGGGTACCTCGCGCTGTGGGGTGCCATGGGGGTGGTGTGCGTTGGGTCGCTTCTGCTGCTACGCACCGAATGGGCTCGCCGGCGGCCGATGTGGCGATGCGTGTTGATGTCGCTCGCCGCGCACGCCATGCTGATCGGCATTGCGGCGACGATTCGCTTCGTTGGCATGCCGCCAGGCGCGGAGAAGGACAAACCGGTTCGTGTGACCATCGTCTCGATGGCGCCGCAGCCTTCGATCGAAGCACCCGATACGCCTACCTCGACCCCGGAGGTGTCAGAGCAGCCGACCGAAGAGCCAGTTCCTGAAGTAGTGGAGGCGCCCAGCGAGGAACCCACCGAAGAACCAGCGCCACCAGAGCCAGAGGAACCACTGACGCCGCCGGATTTGATGCCGGAACCTGAAGCGGAGCCAGTTGTTGAGCCGGTCCAAAAGCCGGAGCCGAGTGAAATGGCGGAGGAGCCCGTGAAGCCACAAGCGGTGGCGGAGGTTCCAGAGCCGGCGCAACCGGAGCAGGTCGCGCAGCAGGAGCCGCCACAGCAAGCCGCGCCGCAGCCCACTCCACTACCCGCTCCACCGCAACCGGCTGCTGAACTCGCTCCGCCCGCGGTGCCTGCTTCGCTTGCCGAACGGATCAAACCCGACCGATTGCAGTCGGTCATCGAGCAAGGTGGTAGCCGAGAAACGGAGCAAGCGGTCGGCATGGCCCTCGAGTGGTTGGCCGATGCGCAAGCCGCCGATGGACGTTGGGACGCCAGCCGTTGGCAAGCGGGGCGCGAAATGTACGTACTCGGTCACAACCGCCTGAGCGCCGGCAGCCAGGCCGACACGGCGGTGACCGGGTTGGCGCTGCTGACCTTTCTCGGGGCAGGGCACACCCACCTCGACGGACCTTATCAACACGAAGTCGCCCGCGGCTTGGCGTACTTAATTCGTTCGCAAGACAACCAAGGCTGTCTGGCGGGAGGAGCCACCAAGTACGCCCGAACTTACAGCCACTCGATGTCGACTTTCGCTCTGGCCGAGGCCTATGCACTCACCAAGGACAAGCGACTTGAACCATCGGTCCGCCGCGCGGTCGACTATTTGCTATCCACCGAGAATAAGTCGGTAGGTGGCTGGCGGTATGGACCTCGCGACCCGGGCGACGTCAGTCAGCTGGGGTGGATCATCATGGCGCTGCGCAGCGCGGAACTCGCCGGTGTCCACGTGCCCGACGAAACTTGGGCTCGCGTCGAGAGCTTCCTGGCTCGCGTAGCTCGCGGCCGCCAGGGAGGTTTGGCCGCCTACAATACCCAGGCCAATTGGAGTCGCTCGATGACCGCCGAGGCGATGTACTGCCGCCAAGTGCTCGGCGTTCCGCTGAAGGGCGGCGCGCAAACCGAAGCACTCAATGCCTTGGGTAGCGAACTACCAGGTGACGACCTGACCAACTATTACTATTGGTACTACGCGGCGCTCGCTTTGCATCACGCACAAAACGATGGACTGGCGGCTCAGCATACCTGGGACCGTTGGAACCAGCGGATGAAGCGCGAATTGATCGGCGCCCAAGTGACCGACGGTGCGAACACCGGCAGTTGGAGTCCCAACACGGTCTGGGGAGGCTACGGAGGCCGCGTCTACACCACCGCCATGGCCGCCATGTGCCTGGAGGTCTACTATCGGTACGGCTCTCCGGGTGGCGGCAACAGCCCCTGGGTGGCGAGTCGTCCGCGCGGCGAATCTACCCAGCGGTAGGTCCACGGGGCCTTTCGACCGGCAAAATACGGCATTTGTTGCGGTTATAACGACTGGCCGCGTTTGACGAGGCCCCGCGCGGTTGTAGAATTACAGTCAGCGTTGGTCTATACTGTAAGGTCAACGGTCGGGCGGCTTTGCGTCCGATTGCCCACCCCCTCCGTTTGGACTGCACCGAGCGGCTTTCCTCGCTACGAGGTACTCAGAGATGTTTCCCGGCCACTGGCAAATCCTGATCGTCTTACTTGTTGTGTTGCTCCTGTTCGGCAACCGCCTTCCGCAGCTTGCGCGTTCGATGGGCATGAGCCTGACCGAATTCAAGAAGGGCATCAAGGAGATTGATGAAAAACCGGCGGACGACAGCAAGGATCCGACGCCCTAGACTCGACGCAGAAATTCATTAGCTCTGCTAGAGCGGGCAAGGTGAGAAAAGTATGTTCGGAATCGGCTATCCAGAACTGATGATTGTCGGCGTCGTGGCGCTGCTGCTATTTGGCAGCCGACTGCCCGAAGTGGCTCGCTCGCTGGGCAAGAGCCTTACGGAATTTAAGAAGGGCGTGCAGGGCGTGAAGGACGAGTTCAACGATGCGGTAAACTCCGGCGCCGACGCCGCCCGCTTCGACCTGGACGACCACCGCGACGAACCCGCACCAAAGTTCGAACCCCCCACCAGCCCACCCCGCGAAGAAGAAGCCACCTCCGGCTCTTCCGCGGCTAACTAGACCGCATTGCAGTTCTAGCATGGGCGAAAGCCACTGGTGGCTTCGGGCATCGAATGCTAAAATCTCCTCTTCCGATCCGGCGTCCCGAACGCCAAAAGATGGGCGGCTAGCTCAGTTGGTTAGAGCGCTGTGTTCACACCGCAGAGGTCACTGGTTCGAATCCAGTGTCGCCCACTCAAGTTCTTTGCCGATAAGCCCTTCGAGGCGACCCTCCAATGGTTGGAGGTGCGGCCGACAAAACACAAAGGTAGCCATTGGCTACCTTTAGCAAGTTTTGGAGGCACCGCACCGATGCCAAAAACTCTATCTCGGCCCAAGGTATTGCTGCCAGAAGCAGACCGGAAGTATGGGGACGAGAAGGCCTCCGAAGTGGCTCCCCTGAGGGGCGCGCTTCGCATCCCCTGCAGGATTCCTTCAGTGATGATGCCCTCGCCGGCGACATGGCAGCCTTTAACTAAGGAGTCCATTACCGCACCGACGGTTCGGGCTCAGGCGGACCGGGGACGATAAGGCACGACACCCGCAAGCGTGAAGAGTAGGAGTAGAACAGCACTCGGCTCGGGCACTTGAGCGCCGTGCGACGATTCGACACTTCCTATCGCAGCTCCAAAGTGTTGCTTCCATACCTCGTAGTCGCCGAGGTCGACCCCCGCAAGGCCATCGCCCCCGTCGTTAATCACCGCCTCGTCCGCTGCTCCCAGATTGTTGCGCCACACCGTGTAGTCGGCCAAGTTTACGAAGCCATCGTTGTTGTAGTCACCTGTTATCGTTGGTTCAATTAGGTAAGTGTTGTAGAAAACTTCAATTGCCTTAGCGAGGTCTCTTGCCGACTGTTGCCAAATATCCGGATTGCCAGGCGTAGTGCGGAACTCTCGACTGAATTCGATTTGGATGGAATCGATTCCAGTTGTCCGGTGACTTCCGTAGGTTGCGACTGTGTATCCTCCGTTGTAGATCGTTTCGCGTTCTTCTGATAGCGGCACGTTCGGCGGAGTAACCGGATATCCAAGTGTTTCAAGTTGGCCAAACACGCTGTTTGGACCCGTGAGTGCCTCCTCGCCGTGGAGTTCCAACAACTGCGTAACGGTCTGTCCGTTGCGGGTACCGCGAATCACGGTGTTGGGGTAGCTGCTTTGCCCATGTACGTCGATCAACAAACCCCGACCGTGGTCCAGCAGGACGCGATCGAGGGATTCGCGGACCGCGCCGTGATAGAACTCATAGTATGGTCGAGCGTCGCCATCTTCATATGACTCATTGGCGCCGTTGGGGTTGGCGCTGTTGCTTCGATTCTGGTCGATGTACAGACGGTCGATACGATTGATGATTTGATAGGGACGCGCGCCGGTAAGCAGCTCCAGCTCGTCACCCAGGGCGGCCGAGATCAGATGGGTGTTTTGATCGTTCAGGCAGACTTCCCCATCTACGTCGCAGACCCGTGGCGAAACATCGGAGGGAATCATCCCTCCACCATGCGGAGAAGTAATGATGATTGGCAGAGTCCCGACACTTATCTCGAGGAAGTCGCGTGGATCGTCCGCGCGGGCACTTGAACCAGCGATCGGGACCACGACCATGACCATAAGTCGTGCAGTTACACCTAAGCGTCGCCGCCGATAAACACGGTGAGTGCAGCTTTCCATCATGATGCAGAGAACTGGGTGCGGAGTCGAAATCCCATTACTGTGAGTGCAAGGCTGACAATGAGACTCGCCGGCTCCGGGACGGCGTGCACTGCCACGCTGTCACCGAAGCTGCTGCCAAAGGCGAGCCGCCAATCATTGTAGTCTTCGACGAGCACCGCGCCGGGTGTATTGTCGTTCGGGAGGATCGCCGAGCCGCCGAAATGGTTACGCCATACAGTATAATCAGCAATGCCGACGATACCATCTGCATTGAAGTCGCCGATCAATGGCGGTGGGTTGAACGAATCAAGCACATCGTAACCAAGGTCGCGCAGCAACGCTGCGTCCAATCGTGTGAAGTACTTACGCACACCTGCAAGAGAGTTAGGATCGAGCACCACTTCCGAAACAATGTCGTCAGAATCCCAGACAATCGATTGAACGTTGGTCTCGAAATGCCCGCCATCGCCAGGCACAGGCCCGCCGTACTCCGCCACCAGATTCTGCCCGATAAAGTCGCCGCTGGAATTAACGCCGACATAGTCCTCGATGATGCTCGTAGTTGCACCCAACGCGTGCATCAATTCGTGCATCGCAGTGGCGTAAAGGTCACGGTTGCCGCTTGCCGAAGGATCGATGGTGCTGAGCTGGAATCCTTTCCAAGTGTCCGAAGAGGTCGACCAGTCCCAATTGTCGTCGCTCGAGTCGCTGGATGGCGACTTGTCCGGATCCTGGTAACCATAGTTGTCTGTAGGGTCGATCCCCGGTGGCGAACCGGCGTACCAGGTCTTGGCTGTGTTGAAGTAGATCTTCCCACCCCAGGTATTGAACTCCGTTCCAGCAAACCCCGCCGAGTTGCGTCGGTCGTTGCTGTCGTAGCCGCCTTTGGCGTTGGACGACGTACCCGAGTCGAATGCGAACGCACCTACGTACACGACATACTCGTTCGCGGCAACACTGTCACGGTTGATCGTGTCGATGTTGTTGCTGCTGCTCGAGTAGCTATAGCCCTCCCCGTCGCTCTCAGGAGATCCTGTGAGCAACTGCCCATTCAGGCCGCGGATTGTCGAAGCAGCGATATCCGTAAGTGTGAAGGACTCGTCGAGCGAGTTCAAAGGGCTCCAGTCGTCGTTCGTGATAATCTGTGAGAGGAACTCGGCCGCTGCGCCCACGGCGCCGCGTCGCATCAAACCGACCTCTGATGTCGGGTCGAACCAGTTCTCGTTCTGCTCGTCGAGCGTGTAGTCGAGCGTAATCTGGATGGCTTGCGCGGGAGGGGGTAAGAGAATTAGCGCTGCGCACAGGATGCTTAACTGCATCACACTCGCGGCCCATCCTGAAATCCTTCGAAGGTTACTGCTCCGCAACGCCTGGAGTTGAATCACAGATCCAACTCCACAAACAACTCGCCGTCCTTTGGGTCACCCAGATAGACGTGGTCGCGGATGCTGAGGTCTTCGGTGACGAAGTGGACCGAACCATCGGCGAAAACTGCGAGAATACCGCCAGGATGCCAACCGTAAGCACAGTCGTTCACATCGCTCTTCCAGCGGCTATCACCGAAGGCGTCGAGTTCCGCTCGAGCGGCCAACACTTGCGGATCATCCCACTCCCAGAACCACTTCTTCTCACCGAACCCGCAATTGATATGGAAGTTTGTCTTGAACAGCACTACTTCATCCCAGTCGCCACCTGGCGTGCCGATCCACATTGGCCATCGCTGGCGATTGTTGAAGTACTCGATGGCATAGGACGACTCGGCGGCAGCCATTGTATTGGACAGGCCGTCGGTGATGTCCTTGAAGCGATACCGCTTTCGCTTGGGGCGCAGGATCCGGTGTTGGGCGGGGACACGTCCATCATTAAAATTGATCGTGTACTGATCACCGGCCCGCCCCGCGTCAGGCCGGATGAGGAGGCCACTCCCACCGATGCCCTTGGAGCCTTTGTAGGAACAGGTCGCATAACCACGCGCGGAGCTTCGGATCTCCGAGTCAAACGGGATGACCTCGGGCATATCGGCCGAAGGACACCTGAATGTGGAGATTGGCTGGTCGCCGGTCGGAATCGTGCGGTCCTCAGACTTCGCGTAGTCGAAGTGGCGGTAGAATTCCCACGCAGTTCCACTCCAGCCCGGGGGATAGTGCGCGGCAATCCGATCGAACTTGTTTTGCTCTTCGATGAACGGCAACAACCGGGTGAGCCAGCTTAGCCCCGGCGACTGATCGTCAGTGGGATTTGTATAGACGCCTTGGGGCAAAGCGCCTTCGGTGTCGTGGATGTTTTGCAGACCAAGTCCGATCTGCTTCAGATTGTTCATGCACTGCGTCCGACGCGCGGCCTCGCGGGCGGCTTGCACGGCGGGCAGCAACAATGCGACCAAGATGCCAATGATGGCAATTACCACCAACAACTCTACTAGCGTGAAACCTGCGCAGGATGCAGACCGACTGGAAGGCACTAGGCGCCTGATCGGGCTACACCTGCGTTCCGTGGCAGACGGGATCATTTCAATTGTCCTCAATTCTAATTCCCCAAAAAGCCTTGCGCGGTTGGCGCTCACACTCAGGTTCACACCGACGCGACTTTGTCAAACGCGGCGCCGGCGCACTTGGCTGCCGGTGACCGCGAACAGTAGTGACAACAAAACAATCGTGCTTGGCTCCGGCACTGCGGCTACCGCTGCTGGTGGGTCGAGCGTCATGCCGAAGTTCGCTTTCCAGAGATCATACTGGGCTGCTCCGATATCGCCACCAGCCGTATCGTTATCCAGGGTGCCAGCAGGCGACCCAAGGTTGTTGCGCCACAAAACATAGTCGGCGATGTTGACGACGCCATCATCGTTGAAGTCGCCTCCCAGAACCGTCGTGGTGCTGGCAAGCATCAAGGAATCAAGCGGTGCGTCACCATCCCATGTGACTTCAACGCCGTCGACGATTGCCGTGAATGCAGATGGATCCTCGAGGTATGACAGGCCGGTCAAACCATTGATGATTAACGAGCGAGCATCAATCACGCCGTCGGGGTCTTCCAGCACACTGAATCGCGTTTCGAGTTCTGCGTCGTACGACATGAAGATAATCTGCGACACGTAGTCTTCGCCCACGTAGCCAAAGTCATTGACCGTGTTCGTCGCAACCATAATCGACGGTGGATTGGCGCTCGAAGAAGCTGGGTCGATGTCTAACGAACCAAGGCTTGCGAACGACTCGTCCTCAAGGATTAGATCGCTTCCCTCGTTGACCGAATCGGCGGTCAGGGTGGAGGTCCCCTTGAGCGTGAGCGTTGTGCCCTCACCATCCGACCACGTGAACAGCGGCTCGACATCGAACGACATCACAATGTCGGTGTCGGTCACAGTGATGTCTGAATCGAATCGAATGGAAAGGCCGTCTTGGATCTCGAAGTTGGAGCCCGTTATATTGCCCATGGCCGTATCCACAAGCAAGTTGTCGCCAGCGCGCAATGTGGAGTTGATGATGGTGCCATCGTACTCGTCCTGGAATTCGATATCGTCGGCAGTGGACTCCAGCGTCGCATTCTCCATGTAGAGCATCCCGTCGAACAAGACGTCGTCGTTCACGATCAGCGATCCATTGACGATCTTAAGCGCCGAACCTGGGTCGAAGTCGACGGTCGCAATGATGTCGGCGGGGTCCGCGATACCCATTCCATTGGTCAACCTAACCTCCGCCCCGTTTTTGATCTCGAGACTCGCGCCCAGACCAAATTGGATCTGCTCCACAAACTCCGCAGTCACCGTCTTGTTACCGCCGATCAGATCGCCGTCGACAATTAGTGTGTAGGGAGTAATACCCTGATTGTCGATGGTGCTGATATTCGCAGGAAGCGGGTTGCCGTCGGCGTCCTCCCAGTTAGCGGCGAGTGTGAAGTCGCCCCCATCCGTCCCTACATAAGTGTAAGCTGAGGGAGAAAAACCAGTCTTCTCGGTCGTGTCGACCGCATACAGGTCCACGGCCCCGGCGTTGGTCATGTCGCCAAGATAGTATACCGTTTGCGAGTCCGGGCTAAACGCAATGTTGCCCGCACCGGAGCCGTTGCTCACGTCGAACCCAGCGGTGTTGGAAGGCGCCGGATCACTGATTCGGACACTCGTACCAGCCGCTCCCGCGAGGGACTTGAAGAACAGCTCGCTAGTACTTCCGACTGTCTGCCCGGCGGCGTAAGCAACCGAAAGCCCGTCGGGCGAAATGGCGAAGCTGCGCACGTCGCCGGCGAAGTGGAGTTCGTCGTTGAGTTTGGTTGGCGTCCCACCGGCCAGTGGCAGCGAGTACAGCTCGTTCTTGCCAGCGGTATCGTAGTCGCCGATGAACACCACATTCTGGCCATCAGGAGTGACCTCGAGCATGCCTGAGACGGTGAACTTTTCGTTCGGTCCTGGCGTCATCGAGATCGCAGTCGACGCACCTCCGGTAGCAGGCACCGTGTAGATGGTTGGACGATCGTCGCCTCTGTTTCGCGGCGTTGCGATCGGTGCATCCGGTGCGTAGACGATGGTGGCGCCATTGGGAGTCACCGCGTATAAATCTTCGTCGATGTCCCCGTCGGACGGCATGGTCACAGCGGTTGGCGTACCTCCAGCCGCAGGCACCGAATACAAAACGTCCCAGTCGGGAGCTGCCCAAACGGAGGGGAACGTCGATGGACTGTTTGCTCCGTTACTTCCCGTGTCCCACGGTGGAATGGTTCCGCCGAAGCCTGACTCGGAGTTGATGAAGAAGATCGTGCTACCGTCGGGGCTATAACGAGGCGTAAAATTGGAGTTGCCCGGCGCAACCGTGTTCGGCCCCGCGGCGGTGCCTGAGAACAGCCCGTTGAAGTCGCCCGACTCACCGGTGATCGGCATCGTGTGGATTGTGTTTTCGCTAGGGTCGCGCTGGCGTCCGTCGTGAATGTACAGAATCGTATTGCCGTCGGGCGAGACGATCGGTACGCCGTCGACGTCATAATTCTCCACCAGGAAACTTGTGGTGCTTAGTTGCACCGGATTTACCGTGCTGGAGAGGTCGTTAGGGATCGTAAAGCCGTAAACCCGGTCGTCATCCGCGTCGAAGTTTGCGGCGGCAATCACCTGGGTGCCGTCAGGCGTAAGCGAGAACGAAACGAAATCGGTTGGCGGGTCGCCGGGCGAAGTGGCAGGGTCGGTTATGAATCGTACCGCCAGTGCTTGACCACCGATAGCGAGCGAGGTCACGCACGTAGCAAATACAACGAGTCGGGCGAAAGTCATCAGTGGCTCCGGTTGATCTTTATTGAATTAGCTCTTGTCAAGTCAACGTTCGGGTTGGCTGGAGATCCTTGGGTTATCCGCTACGCCTGTCGGCGGACTGCCAGAGACGCACCACCAACACACAGCAAGGCGAGTAGCCAACTAGATGGCTCTGGCACAATCTGCAGCTTCACCGGAACCGCTCCGTCCCAGTCGGTAACGTTCCAGGTCGAAGAGTCGTCGGCGTAGCTCAATCCGGTCTTGGCATTGAAGATGGCTGCACGTACGTCGTTGCTCGACGCATTGACAATGTCCAGCATCGCGTCGCGAGACGTGAGGGTAATCGTTCCACCATTGGCGGCATCGACAGCGCCCGCGCCCGTATTGAGCGTCGCAACCGCGGATCCGCCTAGTACCAGCGAGATGCCATCGTCGACCTGGTTGGCGAGCAGTGTTGAGGTCCCGTCGAGGATCAGTATCGCGCCATTGCCATTGTTCGTATCGAACACGTCGTCGACATCGCCACCGCCGCCATTAACGTCGATCGCCGTGTTGGTCATCGCAATGCTGGCCGTGGGGTCGGCTGAGATGTTGCGTATCGCAAGACGATCGACGGTTGCAAACGTTGCGTTGCTGATCGAACTGACCAAGTCGTTAGAAATATCGAAGATCAGATTATCAACCGGCGCATCGAAAGCCGTTCCGTCAATCGTGAGACTGGTGAGGTTATCTTGAAATTCGATATCATCATTGAGCGACGTCACCATACCGCCGGAGAAGGAAGCTGTCCCTTCGAAGAAGATATCGTCGTCGACTGTCAGCGTCGAATCGACCAGTGAGAACGTGGATGACGAGTTCATGTCGAGTGCGTTGTCTGCCCCCGAGACTAGGAACGTTGCGCCGCCGAGCAGCGACAGCGAACCATCGCCAAAATCTACTTGACCGGCGGCCTCAACCGACGCCCCGTCAATAACCAGGTCGAGCGCGATCGCATTGGTTGCGCTGTTTACCAGCGGGTCATCGGCCAACGGACTACCCGTCCCATCTGCGGCGTCATTCCAGTTGGCTTCGTCGTAGAAGTCGCCGCCATCGGGGCCAACGTAGAAATAGGTTTGCCCGAATGCGGGCATGGCAGCCAGGGACATAAGCGAGAGAACAACGAGGCATCTCATGAGACTTCTCCAAAGGTGCGGCAAAGGTGGGAATATCCAGCGACTCCCGACCGATACTATGACGGGGAGGAACAAACACCACTGCGACGGAGCCAGCTAGCCAAGAAGCACTTGCAGCAATACAAAAAGACGAGACCCAAAGGCCGATTTTGCCAGGGGAACACGCGCATTGGATACACCATAGTCAATGAACGATCTGGCGACGCCGGATCGTTCCAAGGATTGTGCGCCTGGTGTTGCGGAATATACCCACTTGGAGCCCCGCAGGTCAAATGATTTATCTGCGGTGTGCGCTTAAGCGATATTTCTCTTCGCAAATCGTGGGCATAGAATCCGTCTTGGAGATCGGCTCGCATGTCGGGTCGCCAGGCATTATTCAAGGCAACAGGCGATGGTTGTTGATGAGGATCCGAGCTCTCCTGGCCATCGTTCCAATCGGCCTTTCTCGCGTACATTGCCAATCGTACCCATTATCCATGAGGAATTGCCTCGACTTGGCGGCCAGAGCGTAGCCGAATAGACCATCGCGTTCTGGGCCCAACAGGCATCTTCGCAGGCGCGGGTCTATACCCTCTTCTCTCGCTTGCCGGCCAGTATTCTCATTGGCCACAACGGTATTTCGTATCTTCCGTGCGCGAAACTCGGGGGTATGCTCGCCACCCCAGGCAGCAGCTGTCCGAGTGCGGGCGAAGGTGCAACGTTGCGATGGGGGCATCGTTCTTCTGGTGGTTGAGGCCTTTCTGGTGTCTCCATGAACGTGGGAACAACAACGGTCTGGGCATCCTATTTAGGATGGCTCAACAATGCAGAGTCGATCCCTGACTTCTCAATTCTGCTCCCTTAGCACGTCTGCATCAAAGTCACGCCAATCGTCCTCATCTTTCTCGGCGAGTTCGCGAATTGCACGATCGACTGCAGTAGAGTCGTTGTCCGCTTCCTCTTCCTCCTGGTCTGCCTCCAGAGAAACTGGTTCGGGGAGCGAGCTGAAAGAACTAGGCTTGAGGTCAACCAACGCCCTATCCTTTGAGCTGGTAGCGGAGGTCTCTTCAGAAAACCACGCTGTCGATGCTGGGCTCGAGATGGCCGCTGCGATGCTTGCTGATGCCGTTTGGCCCAGATGATTTCGCCAGATGACGTAGTCGGCAATGTCGACAACGTTGTTCTGATTGCCGTCGGCGCGGAGGTCGGTTGTTGAGCCGAAAGTCGACTTCCACAGCGAGTAGTCTCCCGGGGCAACCGTGCCGTCGTTGTCGTAATCGCCCGGGATGAGTGGGACCTCGGCGCTGCCGGGCGAACCATGAATCGAATTCGAGGGCTTCCAGTTGGCACCATCGTTGTAATCGCCTGCCGTGTCGATCACGACCAGCGACGGTCCGGCGCCGTCGGGCGTCGTAGGCCAGGCCTCCTCGCCGGGGTCGTCGCCGTCTTGATACTCGAAGTGTTGTATCGTCACGCCAGTGCGATCGGTAAGGACAATTGTCTCGCCGCCATTCGACAGCGCACCTGACCATTGGCCGAGTATGCGAATGGAGGTGCCATACCGAAACTCGAACGCGGCTTGGTCCTCGACCAGGACCGCTCGCTCGCCTGGAGCCAGGATGGTAGTCGCGTCGAAGGTAAAATCCAATCCTCCCGATAGTGCAACGGACCCCAGATCGATCGCATCGCCCGAGGTGTTCATCAACTCGATGAACTCAAACGCCTGGTTGTCGTCAAAACCGGCGTTGCTCTCGGCTGCTGAGGGATCTGCCGGATTGTAGTGCAGTTCGGTCACTCGGAGGTTGCTGAAGTCTGCCTGCGGAGTGACGGTGAAAGTCGCCTGGTTCAAGGCCGACCACTCTCCGCCGGAAAATGCCCTGGCCTTCACTACGGTTCGATCGTCGATGAGAATCCCAGATACTCCCGTCAATTCATCCGCCAGTAGTCGCAAGTCGAAACTGATGTCGCTGCTGTTTGGGGTGTTTTGATGAACTTCCACCGCAATCAGGTTGGTGCCGTCGATCAGGTCACCCGGGTCGAGCGTGAAGGTCAAGAACGTCTTGCCATCGTTCGGCGAGCTGCCTGCCGATGGCGTGTCGTACGCGACCGGGCTTCCTGGCACTCCCGACATGTTCGAGCGCTCGACCTCGTTTCCGTTCAGGTAGACGACCGCTCCATCGTCGACCTTCAGGTGCAGTGTGAGGCCGGTGAGCTGCGCGACATCGTCGACGTCGAACGTCTTGCGAAAGTACGTCGTCATGTTCTTCTGCACGCCCGATTCAACGGGATCGGTATCGATGAAGTTGACAACCGTCGCTTCGTCGCCTTCGCCATACCCAAGCTCTGCGTTGCCGACGCTCCAGGAGCTGTCGTCATAGCCAGGCTCCTTCCAAGCCGTTCCTTGATCCGAGCCATCATCGAGATAGCTCCACTCTGCGCCTTGGGCGATCAACGTAGTGGTTGTAAACCCACTTTCGAAGACCTGAGCGGCCGGATCGACACTGCCATCGGGCAGGCGCGGGTCGGGGCCATTCAGCGTGTAGTAAATCGTGCCGGCTGGGGCGCCAAGAATCACTGGAAAGCCATTCTCCACTTGCCCGCCAAACTGGTTGAAGACCGGGGCGTCGATCTCAGGGTACAGACCATCGGCTCTCAACTGAGCCAACACATTTATGTGTCTGGCCGGGATGATGTCGTTGAGCACTTCGTCGAGATTGTCATTCCAATCGTCGTCGAGCGTGAAAGGTGGCTCGCTACGCACATCTCCCCAGCGAGCAGATTCACCCACCATGGCCCGCTGGATGCTAAGGGCCAATTCCTCGAAGCGTGCGACAGCGGATTGGGTGGTAAGCGCGCCATCGTTGAAGAAATGTCTCTGAACTCGTTCCGCGAACAGCTCTTGATAGGCCGAGAAGCCCCGCAGCGCGCGATGGATCTGCGAAGGGGTGCCGCTGGCATTGACTTCGGTTCGGTCGTTCGTGGGCGACTTGAGCGCGAGTTCGGCATCCCACACGAAGAAGCGGAACTTCTCCCCGTCCAGCCGCCGCCGTGCGGCGTACCAGTTGTTCGACTGCCAGTCCTCGGTACCGCCCCAAAAGTTGAGCAACATGTAGTCGGCCAGGCTCTCGACGTCGACTAGCTCGGCCAGTTGATCGTATTCCGCCTGGTTCGTGATGCCGGCACTGGCCAGATCGATTGCTTGCTGCCAGGCGGTGCCATTGCCCGATTGCACCGTATAATCCCGGTGCTTGATGACGTCGTACTCGTCCTTGTTGCCCCCGAAGTAGTCTGCTTGAAAGTCGTCGTCGGGCCGCTCGCTCGGATTGTACAGCCCCCAGTAGATTCCATTGAGATAGAGATGCACAAACGTGCCGTGGGCTGAAACATGCCCCATGGCCCTATGCGTATCGCGCATAAACTGATCGTGCATGTAGAGAGCACGATGGCGATAGCTGTTTCCGATATTCCAGCTATCGTTGAAAGCCCCACGTAATACGACCGAATCGATGTGATCGACGGCACTCGTTCCAAACAAAGGGAAGTTGAGCTCCGAGTCGCCATACTCGTCGCGAAATACGAGTCGGAAGGGGTGCTTAGGCTGTGTCCAGGGTCGTCGCGATGCTCCTCCCTGCATGCGAAGCCCCACGTCGACCTGGAACCCAGTGGAGCCGTCGGGGTTGATCAGTTCGACCGATGCAGGGCGTTCCCAGGCGATCCCTTCTTGCAGCGGATTGGAGTAGATGCCTGTCGTCTCGTCGAACAACGCATCGGGATCGGTGACAATCGACAGCGTCGGGATCGACTTCAAGTCGTCGACAAAGGTATCGGCATAGCGAGGATCATTGACGACGTTCGGATCGATGTCGTAGTCGGCAATCGCGGTGTACAGCGAGCCACCAGCGCTGAAGTTACTGTGTGTTCCCCAATCGGACGGATAGTCGGCCGGATCGAGCGCAGCGCCCGACTGGTTCAGCACGTCTTCGAGAAAGAGATAGGTTTGCGTGTCGATGTTTGTCGGCAGGTATCCCGTCAGGAAGGCCATGGCCCTTAGCGTAGTAGTGCTGTCGATGGCGATGGCCGATGTGTACTCGGTGCCATGAACAATAGTGCCCGACTCGTCCACTACTGGTGGGCGACCATCGGTGGTGTAGACGATCGTGGCGCCCGGCGTTGTCGTCGAAACCTCGACATCGATCCCGTTGCCCAGTTCGTCGCGCTGATAAATGCCGCGATCGATGCTAAAGGTGGTGTCGGCGACAAAGCCCACCACGCCTGCACCATTGATGGACCCCGGTGTCGGCTCGGGAAAATAGCGTTCTAGCGGCGGTTGATTCTCGACCGCACGAAGCTCGGCAGACAAGACGAAATCGCTATCGCTTGCCGATAGGTTGAGCCCCTGAATTGCCAGGATGTTCTGCTGGTTGGCAAACAGCTCGCCCAAATGACTGGTGACGCTGATCGTCTCACCAGCCAGTATCGACTCCAAAGGTTGCTCGGCAGTCGCAGACGAATCGTAATCGAGTATCGCTGGGGCGTTGCGCCTGGCAATCTCGACTCCATTTAAATAGGCCACAAAGCCGTCGTCGTATTGGACGTCGAGAAACAGCTGATCAAACTCCGCAGTCTCTCCCACGGTGAACGGAATTCGCAGGTAGGCCGAGGCATTAACAGCCTGCATCGCACTCGAGACATCGGTTTGAACGAGGTTTCCTATGCCAGAGAGTAGTTCAGGCGACGTGCCGGCGGCTAGCAGAGCGATTTGATCAGAGTCCAGCGTCTCGCCCCAGATCGCCATGTCGTCGATCAGTCCATTGTAGTACCACTGGGGTCCGCCGCTATCGATATTGCGGCCGATCGCCATGCCAGTCAGGTTTTGAATCTGTCCCCAAAACGGCTCCACGCCGGTCGATACCAGGGCGCCGTCGACATAAAGTTTGGCTTGTTGGGTACTATCGACCGTAATCGCTGCATGATGCCACTGTTCGTCATTGAAATTGAGGCCGACGATCTGTCCACTCTCGCCATTCGGGTTGCCACCTTCATCGCGAACATCCCAAGTCAACGCGGTGCCATCCTCGAAAAAGAACCGCCCTTCCGTTGAACCTTGCGACGAATTGTAAGCCGACACCAAAACGCTCGCCCCGCCATCGCCTGGTGTGTTGAACCACACCGAAATGGTTCCCTCGTTGAGCGACGAAAACGAAGATAGATGGCCTGTCAAATCGACGTAGTCGGTTTCGCCATTGAAGCTCAGCGACTTGCCCCCACCAAGTTGCGTCGGAATGTTAGAGACATAAACACCGCCCACCTGCGTGCCATGGTTGCTGGCGACTTGGTCCAATACGTCGTCGTCAAAATCCCAGTAGGCAACCAGATCGAGCGGAGTCTCGGTTTCGAAACCAACGGGAGTCGCGACATCGAACCAGTCGGTCTGCCCTGGATCATCGTCGAACGGCTCTTCGCCCGGATGGCCGGTCCAAGTTTGGCCGAGCGATCCATCGGTCGGAATCAACATCCGTCCCATTTCGTCGCTCGATACCAAAGTGGTTGTCGCACCAATCACTTCGAGGCCATAGGAAATGTCGGTCTCTTGCTCGGGATAGTCGCTGCCGGCATGGCCGAATTCCGAAACGACATCGCTTGCCATGCCCCCCGGCCGCACGAGCGCCAAGTACTCGCCGCCGGCGGCCAAAGCAAAGGTGGTGTGCAGAAAACCACTCGCGTCGACATAGCCACTAGTGGCTTGATCGGAGGCGAACACGAGCAGGTACTCGTTGGGATCCAGTACCGACTGCGGCAGGCTGGGAAAGGTCCATTTGTCGAGTTCCCCTGCATTGTCGGTCAGGTGCCACCCCGCCAGATCGATCGCCTCAGGGGTGGGATTGTGGATTTCAATCCAATCCGAACTATTCCCGTCGCCGTCCTCCATCGAGCTGTTGGAGGCCAAGAACTCTGTGATGACAGGAGTCGTCGATAGGACGAGCCTCGGCTCCAAGTGTTCAACGCCAAGCGTCGGCGATCGACGAGAAGCGGACGAGGTTCGCCGCCGTGCGGTTGTACTATGCCTGCGCGACAGTACCCGATATCGCAATGCTACCTCTCTGAACCGAGTCTCCGCTTCAACCCATCGCCTGGAACCGAGCCAGGCCCGCCGAATAGACCTTATTGTAACCTTGTGCACATAGGGCGTCGCGATGGCACAATATATTTCTCGCAGTTCGTGTGACCTTGGAAGGTGCGTTTACACGTGGATCCGAAATGCGAGACCTTCAGATTGCACCGTATTCGCCGGAGTTAGTAGGCGAACCAACCAGACCTCCCCACGCGTGTTCCTTCAGCTGCATTCGCAGCAAATTGCGCGGTTCCCAGAAAGTTTCTATCGCGCGAAGTGCATGTCCGCCGCTAACTCCGCCTATTCAAAGTGAGCGAGGCGGATGAGTTCGACCAACTGTTCGAAAAAGCGAACATCCGTTTCGTCGAAACCATTGATCTGTTCGCTATCAATATCCAGCACTAGCTCGACCACGTTTCCGGCAACCAGCGGCACCACGACTTCCGACTTAGAACTGCTGCTGCATGCGATGTGCCCCGGAAAGTCGTCCACGTTCGGCACGACGATGGTTTTCATGTCGCGTGCAGCTGTACCACAGACTCCTTTGCCTACCGCGATACGGGTGCACGCCACGGGGCCGTGAAATGGCCCCAGCACCAGTTCGTCGCCTACCATTCGGTAGAATCCAATCCAAAGAAAGTCACAGTACATCCGGACCAGTGAGCTGATGTTGGCCAGGTTGGCAATCAAATCGGGCTCATCGCGAACGAGCTCTTGCGCTTGCTGCAGCAGCAATTCGTACTTCTCCGCTCGTGGAGTGTCCGTCGGTATCTGCATCGTGTGTGACATGGCTCAATGCGCTAAGAGGATGGGGCGAGAGGTTGTATCCCGGTGTATCGTAACAACATGACCTCTGGAGTGCAGGTCCCAGTAGCAAGCCGCCAATCGAAGGTTCTGCCGCCGGAGCAGGCGTCCAACACTTCTTGCCCGCGCGAATACTCTCCATCTTTTTTACCAGGATTTTCGAGAACCTGGGTGGCCTGCGCTTGTCCTAAATGGCAACACAGACGCGAGGGGGCGGTTCCGTCCCGCGATCTGTGTGGGAAGGAGTTAACATGGTTGCCAAGATTCAGCAAGCACCTCTGTTGCACATTCGATTCGATGGTCGCAGCTTCGATATTCCGCTGGCCGATCTCGATGTCGGCGCGTTGTCGAGCGATCGAGAGCTCAAGCAGGCGCTTGGCGGATACCTTGATGTTCGCCCGGACCGACTGCGCGACTACACGATCGACCGGCACGAGACGGGCAACTTGACCGTTCGACCCGAGGCCGTG
This sequence comes from Aeoliella sp., assembly GCF_965227375.1. Classification (NCBI taxonomy): domain Bacteria; kingdom Pseudomonadati; phylum Planctomycetota; class Planctomycetia; order Pirellulales; family Lacipirellulaceae; genus Aeoliella; species Aeoliella sp. Next base: position 2,741,622 of record NZ_CBDDFX010000002.1, on the reverse strand, counting down.
TTCGGCTAACAAAACAACCCGTACCCAACGACCTAAGCCTACAAACAAGTTCCCTCGAAGGACGAAGCTGTGGGTTCGAGTCCCACCGGGCGCTCTCGATGCAGAGTTTCTTGGCGCCTGTAGCTCAATCGGCAGAGCGCGTAGTTTTCGTGCTTAGGCAACTTGTACGGGTCCTTTATTACGACTGAAAGCTCGCGTTCCAACGGATTGCGAGTTGCGAGTAGAAACTGCGTGCCCAATGGTGAGAGCTTACAAACAACGCGCCACCATCAATTGGTCATGGAAGGACGAGAGGCCCCGCGAGGTCTGAGGTCCGCCTGGTTCGAATCCAGGGGTTGGCACCGACCATGTTTTCGCCGCTTTTACGACTTGCATGCAGTTTCTGCTCGCTTTCGGCCGGATCCGATTCACGTCGCGTGCCCAACAGCATGAGCTTACAAACTTAGCTCAATAGGTTAGAGCACCGGAATGATAATCCGGGTGTTGTCGGTTCGATTCCGACAGTTGCACCAGATGCTTATGTGACTCGCACGCGACTTGCACTTCAAATTAGAGAGAACATCCCGTACCCAACGGCACAAGCGTACAAACATTCCAATCATACTGGAGAGGTTGCAGGTTCGATTCCTGCCGGGGCAATTTATTTGGAAAATTGAGCCCCGTAGTTCAATGGTAGAACGCTTAGTTTTCGTGCTTATGCGACTCGTACGGGGGTTTCAAACATCGATCCGCCAATGGCAAATGCGCCGTACCCAACGGTAGAAGCTTACAAACTAAATGACGGTCCTAAGGTAGCCAAGCCGAGGCGACTCGGTCAAGGTGAAGCTCGCCAGGCTCTGCGGAGTTGTCGCGAGTGGGTCCACTGCTGGTCATTGTATTGATGATCCGTAAGGACGGCCGAGAAGTTGTGCCTGCTTCTGCGACTTGTACGGCGAGTGCCAGGCAATCGAACACTCGAAATTAGTTTAGGAATCAATAGCAGTCAGTTACGTCCGTACCCAATGGCATGAGCTTACAAACTGGAAAGCATGGCCACAGGCCATGTGTAGGTTCGAACCCTTCCCTCGCCGCTTGAGAACCCACTCGGGCGAGGTTAATCGCTCTTGCGACTCGTACGGACATAGCTTCCATGGGGGTTTGCCCAACCGCGAAAGCTTACAAACACGTGACCTGAAAAGTCACTGCCCTTCCAAGGCAGAGTCCCGGCTTTCGAAACTTGCAAACGCCCTTATAACACAACACTACTTTAACTGCGGAAGGAGGAGAGCCATGGCAGATCGCGAACAGGACATTCGAGTAGAGATTCTGAATACGTTGCTCACCACTCCGCATCGTGCGCTCGACAAGACTTGGCCGGTCCACCAGGACCTGATTGCCAAGGACCCGCGGTTCTACGTGCGTCTGGCAGCCTGGTACGCTGAGAACGGCGACGTTCGCGACCACAAGGAGATGTTCATCATCAACCTAGTGCTGTCGAAGTTCGCTGGTCACCGCGACGTTGGATTGGCAATGCTCCGCGCGCTGCCGCCTTACGAGGTAGCACGCGTGGTGGACTTCATCGCTGGTCGTAAGAAGACGCGTGGGTTGCGTCAGGGCCAGAAGCTTGCTGCGCAGGCGGCCAAGTCGAAGCAGGCTCGCAAGAGCTTTGCCCGACAGCTGTTCGGTGGCAAGCAGACTGCTGAACAGACGCCGAAGCTGCCGACTACCTTCACCGAAGAGTACGGTTTGTTCCGCAACGTTCCGCGGGCCATGAAGACCGAGGTCACCCGCTACCTGCGCGAGCGGGAGGGCGATCCGCAGTGGTTCGACGGTAGCGTGCTGAACGCCCGCAAGGCGATGAAGCGGCTGTACGCGCTGTTGCACGTCCGACCGGGCGATCGCGCTCAGCGGATTTTGTTCGACAAGGATCCGCCGAGCGATAGCCGTGTGTACGCGCTGCGTCAGCTGGCGGCTGCCGACACGCCGGCCGAACAGGCCGAAGCGATCGTGCGGTACAACATTCCGTACCGTGTGGCTGCGACGGTCATCCGGCAGATGACGCCTACCGTGCTGGTGGCGCTGGTGGAGCAGATGAGTTCTCAGGAACTGATCAACAGCCTCGCAGCGCTCAAGCGACGCGGTGCGCTCGACGTGCCGGAGATCAGCTCGCTGGTCGAGGCCAAGTTGGCGTCGGCCAAGACCTCTGATCGCGTGAGCGGTTTGAAGGCCGAAAAGGCCATTCAGGCAGCTGGCGCTGCGGACGGTTTGCGCCGTGCTCTGGAAGACGTCGCCGATACGCAGATCAAGGCCAAGGGTCGCATCACGCGGCCGACGGCCCTGTTTGTCGACAAGTCGTCGTCCATGACCAGCGCTATCGAGCTGGGCAAGCGTATCGGCTCGATGATCTCGGCGATCTGCGAGAGCGAACTGTACACGTACGCTTTCGACACGATGGCTCACGAAATTGTTGCTAGCGGTCACGACTTGGCCGACTGGGAGCGTGCATTCGATGGCATCGGTGCGTACGGCGCAACGTCGTGTGGCGTGGCGGTCAAGGCTCTTGAGCGCAAGAAGCAGTACGTCGAGCAGATCATCATGATCACCGACGAACAGCAGAACACGCCGCCACCGTTCGTGCCAGCGCTGCGCGAGTACCGGGCAACCGTTGGCGCTGATCCGACGGTCGTGATCGTCCGCACGCCGGGCGGTAGCGACTATGTCGAGCAGCAATGCCGACGTGAAGGTGTGCAGGTAGACGTCTTCAAGTTCGAAGGCGACTACTACTCGTTGCCAAACCTCGTGCCAATGCTCGCTCGCCCGAGCAAGCTCGAGCTGCTGATGGAGATCATGGACTACCCACTTCCCGTGCGGAAGAGTGCGTAGGCTGTGACTTGTTGTAACCTGCACGAGAGCCGGTTTGTCCGTGTGGCAGGCCGGCTCTCGTTTTTTGTATCTGTACTACTACCATTTCAATGACTCGCCGAACGCGAAATCAGACTAGCGCCTTGCTCCGCCGACTGGCGGCAGCCGAAAACTCCTTCCTGGAGCAGGAGTTCCTTGCGCCCGTCGTGAGCGGCGGCGTGGTCCGCGTGCGCGTGGGCGGCGTGATCTGCAAGTTGCGGGTCGAGCCAGCCGACTTTGTGGGCTGGGGCGTGTTTCGTCCCGTGTCGCACACCGAGGCGCTGCTCGAACGCGAGGCTTCGCTGGCCGAGCGACGCGCGTACTTGAAGTTGCTGCCGGACGTGCGGCTGGTTGTGTGCCGCCGTGCCCGCGACATGTGGTTCGGTTCGGCGGGCCGCTTTGGCGATGGTCGAATCGACCTCGTAGGCGCTGCACCGATTCAGTTGGCTACCGAGGTGCAGCAGTTCGACGTGGTCAGCGCCCGCTTCGACGGTGGATTGTTCTGGTTCGACGAAGTCGATCGCCGGCACGATCCGCGTCAGGCGAGCTACCTACGCGAGGCTTTGAGTGAGCGCGTGGTGCCCACCGAGGTGGCCCGCAAGGGACTCACCGCCGAAGAGCGGGCGGCTTACGACCTGGCCTACTGGGAGTTGGTTCGTCCGCCTGAGGAACGTCGAGCAAAGCGTCGCCGTGGTCGGCACGCGGTGGAGCTGCCGGTCGACAACGATCTGGTGGCAAGGCGGCTGCGGGAGAGTCTTTCGCATGCCGGCGCCGAATTGGTCGACTACCTCGAACGTGCGGACGGTTTTCGTGTCCGTTACCAGGTGGGCGGTCAGCACTACACGTCGAGTGTCGACAAGAACGACCTCACCGTGCAGGTGGCTGGCATCTGCCTAAGTGGCGAAGACGAGAAGTTCGACCTTGGCAGCCTGGTAGGCGTGTTGCGGGAAGGAGCCGGCGACGTCCTGCGTGTAGGTGACCAAGGAATTCTGGAGTCAGACTATTGGCAAATTCATCCGCGAAGAAACCGATGAGCCGCAAAGTCGTCGTTGAGCGATGCTGGATGCTCGTGGGACGACGACAAGGCCCGTTTTGGTACGCGCGGCGTGTGCAACGAAGCGTTGGCAAGCCAACGAGCGTCGCCTTCGACGCCGACTGGGCTTTGGCCCGGGAGGAAGCGAAGGGCGACCTCGTCGGTTTTTACCACACGCACCCGTCGGGCTTGGCCACGCCCAGCGTGCGCGACGACCGCACCATGGCAGCCTGGGTCGCCTGCTTTGGCAAGCCACTGCTGTGTGTGATTGAAGCCGACGATCGCCCACGAGCATACCTGTACGATGGGCGACTCCGCAGCGGTGTGGAGCTGTGTGCCTGCGAGCGATTGCCTCGCGGAATCGTGTTGATGTTCGACGATCGAACCGAAGACGAAACGGAAGAAAACTGGAGGAACCAATGCGAAGCAAGTACCTGCACGAAGAAATCTACCGCGGCGCTGGCGAAGTGACCAAGCTGGCCGAGCCGTTGGTGGCCGTGTGCGGCGCCGGCGCGCTCGGTTCGAATCTGGTCGACAACCTGGCGCGGCAGGGCTTTCTGCAGCTGCGCGTAGTCGACTTCGACCGCGTCGATCAACACAACGTGAGCACGCAAGCCTACGGCGTGGCCGACGTCGGCGCGCCGAAGGTCGACGTGCTGCGCAACCAGGTGTTCCGCGCGGCCGAGGTGGAACTCGACGCGGTAGACAAGAAGCTGGACGAGCGCAACGTGCGGAAGTTGCTCAAGGGCGCCGACCTGGTGGTCGACACCTTCGACAACTCGGCGTCTCGCCAGCTAGTCCAACAGCATTGCCGCGAAGCGGGTGTCGAGTGCCTGCACGTGGGACTCTACGCCGACTACTGCGAGGCCGTGTGGGACGAGTTCTACCGCGTGCCCGCCGACGCCGAAGGCGATGTGTGCGAGTACCCACTCGCGCGCAACCTGGTGCTGCTGGCTGTGGCGGTGGCCTCGGAACTGTTGGTTCGCTACGTACTCGCGGGTGAGAAGGAGAACTACTCCGGCACGCTACGCGACTTTGCGGTTAAGCCGTTGGGGTTCTAGCTAAAATCGTCGGGGCAAGGTTGCCTCGGCGCTTTTTTTGTGTTGGCCAATTCGACTCCGCACAAGGCTTGCCTTGTCGCGGCACTAGAGCACCGGGCTCATCAACCGAAGTGTGTTCTCCAGCAGCTTCTCTCGCGTCGGCCGCGCGGCCCACGTTTCGGGATCTAGCGGGTCGCTTTGATCTATGTACGTTTGCTGCAGGTCTCGCAGGTGTTCGCCAAACTCGGCGCCGTAGACGAATAACGAGACTTCGTAGTTTAGCCAGATGCTACGCATGTCGAGGTTCACCGTGCCGAACATCGAGATCGCGCGGTCGGCGGTGATGCTCTTGGTGTGCAACAGGCCATCCTTGAATAAGTGCACCTGAACGCCCACGTCGATGAGCTCTTCGAGGTAGGAACGGCTGGCGTAGCGGGTGAGCAGCGAGTCGACACGCTCGGGAATCACCAGGTGGACCTTCACGCCACGGCCGGCTGCGCCGCAGATGGCGCGGAGTAGCGACTCGTCGGGCACGAAGTATGGCGTGGTGAGCACCAGTTCTTCCCGCGCGGAATTGATCAGCGCCAGTAGCATCTGCAACAAGGTGTCGGTCGTCTCGACCGGGCCGGAGGGAATCACCTGCACCGCGGCGGTGCCTTGAGGCGTGATGCGACTGAGTCCCGTCGACTCGATCAGCTCTTCGATCGTCTCGTTCGACTCGACAATCCAATCTCCAATCACGGTCATGGCCAGCGGCGCCACCGCCGCGCCTTCGCCGCGAACCATGGCGTCGACCCATTGCCCCACGCCGGCATCCTGCTTGAAGAAACTTGGGTCAACCAGATTCATGCTGCCCGTCCAGGCGACAGTGCCATCGATCACCACGATCTTGCGGTGCAAGCGCAGGTCGTTGCGAGAGAAGATGGCCGTCCAGATCCCCGCAGGGAACGCGGGCAGCACTTTCACGCCGGCCTTGCGCATTTGGGCCGGTTGCTCGCTCTTCCACCATTTGCCGCCCCCCACGGCATCGACCAGCACGCGACACTGAACGCCCCGCTCGGCAGCGCGAATTAACGCCTCGGTGACTTTGTCGGCCAGTCCTCCCACATTCCAGATGTAGAACTCCATCAAAATGCTGGTCTGGGCTGCATCGATGTCGGCGGCCAGTCGCTTGAGGATTTCGGCGGAGTCGGTGAAGAGTTCTCCGGTGCTGCCGGCCACGGTCGGGATGCCGAGCATGGTGTTGCCGAGTTGGTCCATTCCTCGGGCGGCAGGCGAGTGTGGCGACCAGTCGACGTTGGTCATCGCCGGATCGACCATGCGATCGGCCAGCAGGGAATAGTCGGTATGCAGCTGGGCGATGCGTTTCGCGCGGCGCTGACCGACGCGGCGTTCGCCAACCAGCAGGTAGAACAATACGCCCACCAGCGGAATGATGCCCACCAGCAGCAACCAGGAAAGCGCAACTCCGACGGCCGGCTTACGCATGATCACGCGAAAAGCGACAACCAGAAAGGTCGTGACGTGTGCGACAAAAGCCGCCCAGGAGTAGATTGCTGCTTCCATGGGCTCGGTCGGGTGCGAAACAGGCGATAGCTACTGCCAAGTATGGTTTGGCGAACTTCGCACAGCAAGACTCCGCGAACTGTTGCCCATGCGCGGTGGGGCCGGGTGACATCCATTCGCGGAATCCGTTAGGTTGGAGAGGGAAACAAGCCCCACACGGACACTTTCCACCGAAAGGCCTGGCAACCCATGCAGATCGAATCCAATTCCGCCGTCGCCATTGATTACACCCTGACCGATGACCAGGGGACCGTGATCGACTCGTCCCAAGGGGGCGAGCCGCTGTGGTACCTGCACGGGTTCGACAATATCATCCCAGGCCTGGAGCGGGAGCTATCGGGCAAGAGTGTGGGTGACCGCTTGCAGGTTTCCGTGGCTCCGGCCGACGGATACGGCGAACGGAAAGAAGAACTGCAGCAGGAAGTCTCTCGCGATAAATTTGGAGACGCCGACGACCTGCAGGAAGGAATGCAGTTTCAGGCGCAGACCGACGCGGGGCCGATGGTGTTCACCATCGTAGGCGTAAGCGACGAGGTGGTGACCGTCGACGGCAACCATCCCTTGGCAGGAGTGCCGCTAAACTTTGATGTCACAGTCAAAGATATTCGCGAAGCGACAGCCGACGAGATTTCGCACGGCCACATCCACGGGCCGGGCGGGCATCACCACTAGTGCCTAATCTCTGAACGCGATTTGCTAGGCGGCTTCGACGTATAGCTTCAGCCACTGGCGATAAGTTTCCAGGTCGCCGCGGACCATGCGCAGGCAGGTCATCACTACCGCTGCATCGTCGATGTAGCCCAGGCCCGGGATGAAGTCGGGGATCACGTCGACTGGCGAGGCAAAGTACAGCACGGCGGCCCCCACCGCGGCGATGGTTCCGAACGGAATCTGGCGGTAGGTGCCTTGGACGTAGTCGCGCAGCATGGCCAGCAGCAGCTGGATTTCGAGCCAGATGGCCGCCAGGGCGTTGGGCACTTCGTCTTCCAACCGGCGATATTTCTGCTCGCCCAGATCGGCGGCGGTGGACAGTTCGTCCTCGCCCACGTACTCAATACTCTCCCGGTAGAGCCGCTCGGCTTCTTGTTTACGGGATTCTTGGTCCTTGCGGGAGAAAAAGGGCAGCATCTTCGAAAACCTCTCACGGGTGCCTAGGGGGCGTAACTGCCAATTATACCCCGATTTGCTGCAAGAGAAGTACAATCGTAGCGGTCGTTACGATCGGACAGCCGAAAAACCGCTCTGGCGTGGCCAAATGTTTGTGCGATTGGCCGCTGGTATCCATACTGAAATCTTGCCTTCGCCAGTTTGACGCCCCCTGAGAATACACCACCGATGAAACTCTCGCATTGGCACAGCTACTTCCGCCGTCCCTCACGCAAGGTGCGCCAGCTTCGAGACGGCCGCCGACTCGCCTGCCAGCATCTTGAAGGCCGCTGGCTGATGGCCGTCGATGTGATGGGCGACGAAGTGATGGTGAACGATTTGGTTTTCCGCACGCAGTCCACCGAAGCGGCCGAAGCGGCGGTGGCCGTGAGCGAGGTCGCTCAAGTTGTCGTGTTCAGCGGCAACGGCCCCGGCGACGATAGCGGTGTGTTCGCCAAATTGTACGACGCCGATGGCGTGGCAGACGGCGACGCGTTCTTGGTGAATTCGACAGTGCGAGGCGATCAGACCTCCGCATCGGTAGCCATGGACGCTGCGGGCAACTTCGTAGTTGTCTGGGCGGGGCGAGGCGTGGGCGATCTGCAGGGCATCTTCCTGCAACGCTTCGACGCGACGGGCACGGCGCTCGGCGAAGAGACGCTCGTCAACACCACCACGGCCGGCAAGCAAATCGATCCCACGATTGCCATGGACGCCGAAGGAGCGTTCGCGGTGGGCTGGAGCGGCCAGAGTACGAGCGACGCCTCGGGCGTGTACTTGCAACGATTCACTGCGGGCGGCGAGAAGGTTGGCGGGGAAGTGTTGGTTAACACTACCACCGACAACCATCAAGCCGGACTCGCCATGGTGTTCGATGCCGCGGGCAACCTGGTGACCGCGTGGAGCAGCCTGGGCCAGGATACCAGCGATTGGGGTGTCTACGGTCAGCGGTTCGACACCGATGGCGATCGGATCGGTGGAGAGATGGTTTGGAACAGCACGACGACTAACAGCCAGATGGGCGTCGTGTTGGCTGCTGGTACCGATGGCGAAGTGGTGGCCGCCTGGCAAACTCGCGGACAGGATGGCGATGGTTGGGGAGTGGCCGCGCGAAAACTCGACGCGGACGGCATGACTTTCGGCGACGAGATACTGCTGAACGACACAACCGACGGCGAGCAATTCGACGTGACGATCGGCATCGCCGACGATGGCACTTGGGTCGCTGCCTGGACCACCGTCGATTCCGACGGCGCAGGCTTCGAGGTCGCCGCCCGCACGTACGAGAGCGACGGTACGCCCGAAGTCGACTCGTTCGCTGTGAATCAGGATACCGCCGGCGCCAACTCCGGGCATCAGCACCATGTGTCGATCGCCATGTCGGACGACTTGGCGACCATCGTGTGGGCGGGGCACGGCGCGGGCGATCGTCATGGCGTCTACCGCCAGGACTATGAGATCGATCTGATCGACGACGGTCCGCAGGTGGCGCCTAATCTGGCTGAGATTCCGGACACCACCGGCGAAGTGGGAACGGAAGTCGTGGTCACAGTGACTGCCACCGATACGAACTCGCGCGACGATTTGACGTTCCATCTGGATCAAGATAACTCGCCCGATGGAGCCACCATCGAGCAAACCGACAACAACACGGCCATCATCCGCTGGACTCCTACCGAGGCGGACGAGAATACGGAGGTTGCGTTCCGCGTGCTAGTGACGGACGACGGCGACCCGGTGCTTGCGGATTCTGAAGACTTTGTCGTCACGGTGGGCAACGTCGAACTCGTGATCGACCTGACGGGCGAGGAGGTCAGCGAGAACGATCTGACCGGCGCGTTCGAGCCACTGGCCGGGCCGACTTCCATCGTTGGCGAGGAACTCGTGATCCTCGGCGCCGACGGCGGCATGGTGTCCGGCGCCACGGTCACCCTGGCCGCCACGCCGGATGGCGACGCAGAATCGCTGGCCGTGGACGTTGGCACCACAGGCATCACGGCCAACTACGATTCCGCCACCCGCACGTTAACGCTTTCGGGTGTCGACACGGTGAGCAACTACGAAGCGGTGCTGCGGACACTCACCTACGACAACACCGACGGCGACGCCAGCGGCACGCGCACCATCACGGTCGACGTGACCGACGCAGTGGAGACCAGCAACTCGGCAACGATTGAGTTGACGATTGGCTCGATCGATCTGGTTGGCTTGGCGCTGGCGATCACCGATTCGGGCGCCACGTTCTTCGGCGCCGCCTGGTGCCCGTTCTGCACCGAGCAGAAGGAGTTGTTCGAGGATGGTGGCCAGTTCCTGCCATTCCAAGAGGTGACGAACCCCGACCGTTCGCTCAACGATGTCGGTATGGCCAACGACATCACCATGCTGCCCACCTGGGTGTTCAGCGATGGTACGCGCATCGAAGGCGTTGTCAGTCTGCAAACCCTGGCGGCGGCAGCCGGTGTAACGGTTCCCACATCCAACACCCCATTCATGGCAGAAGTTCAGGACGACACGCTGCTGGTCGGATCGCCACTGCACATCCCGCTGGATGGTTACGATCCCAACGGCGAACCGCTCATGTACGAAGTCACCACGGACAACGCTGGCGTAACGGCCACGCTGCTCACCGGCAACCGTTCGATGCGAGTCGACGTCGCCGGCTTTGGCGACATGGTGTTCGAACTGTTCGAAGGCCGTGCCTCGCGGGCGACGGATCGAGTCATTGAACTCGCCATGGATGACTTCTATGACGATGTGATCTTCCACCGCGTGGTGAATGGATTCGTCATCCAAGGCGGCGATCCCACCGGTACCGGCTCCGGCGGTTCGACCCTCGGCGACTTCGATGATCAGTTCCACGTCGACCTGCAGCACAATCGCACCGGATTGCTGAGCTACGCCAAGGGAGTGGAGGATGGTAACGACTCGCAGTTCTTCGTCACCGAAGGGGATAGCGCAAGCCTGCGAAACCTCGACTTCAACCACACGATCTTTGGCATCCTGGTCGAAGGCGAAGCCAACCGCGAAGCGATCAGCAATACGGCTGTTGAGCAGCAGCCAACCAGTACGGAGATTTCGCGGCCGACTGTCGATGTGGTGATGGAAGACGTCGAGATTTTCACCGACACTGAAAACGCTGTGTTGATGCTCAAGGCCGATCCCGGCGTGTCGGGGCCGGTTGACGTGACGGTCACGGTGACCAATGCCGCCGGCAATTCGTTCCAGCGTACGTTTACCGTGACTGTCGAAGATGACTTGGACACGATCGAGTCGCGCACGAACGGTCGTCCGTTCCTCGACGACATCGCACCGGTGAGCATCGAGTCGGGTACGAGCGCGATGATTCAGCTTACCTCCCAAGACGTCGAAGGCGATCCGGTAGTGTACGAAGCCTTCAAGTCAGGCACGGTCGATTACACGTTTGACCTGACTACCGATGGGCTACTCACGGTAACGCCGCCGGACGGTTTTACCGGAACGATGGAAATCGAAGTTCTTGTCAGGAGAGAAACGCCCATCAACGACAGCGACCTTGATTCTCAGTTGCTAACAATCGAAGTCACTGCACCAATGAGTGGGGCGTAGGCTCCGCAGCTCAGGGATTTGCGCTATTTGTTAAGCGAGCATTGGAGTCCAGGTTGTTGGCGCAAGGGTTTTTTATTGAAAACCGCCACCTTTACTTGCAAACCGGGGTCGCCCGGGAATAATGGGTGGCTGGTCTCGTTTCAATTCAGTTTTCAACTTGATTTACCCAGAGGGGAACAGGCATCGTGGCACGTTCGAACAGAAGCGAAAAACGGCGTTTTCAGTGGTTCGGCAACAAAAAGCGGCGCATTGCGAAGCGTGCCGGCAACAACCTGAGGCTCGAGAGTCTTGAGGCGCGCTGGGTGCTTGATGGTACTGGGTTGCCCGGAAATGAATGCCCGCCGGATCTCGATTTATCGGGTGTTGCCGCCCAGCAAGTGACCGTGGGCGAAACGCTCACACTCGACCTGCTGGCCGCGGGCGCGACTGCCGAGGACCTGGACGGCTCCGGTAGTCCCACGGGCGATACGTTGCGCTGGTTGCTCGATCCCGATGTCCCAGGACAAACGCCCGACGGCGCCAGCATTTCGAGCGATGGTGTATTTACCTGGACCCCGACAGCAGGGCAGGTGGGCACGTTTAGCATCGTTGTGCTCGTGGTGGACCAGGGCACTCCCCCTCTGGCGGACGCCGAAGTGTTCACGGTCGAGGTACTGGCTGGCAATCAGGCACCGGAGGTCGACCTCAACGGCCCCGACACGGGCATCGACTTCGCCGCGACCTTCACCGAGGACGCCGGCGCCGTGGCCGCTGTCGACTCGGCCGAGTTGACCGTCACCGACACCGACAACACCGACCTCGAGTCGGCCACCGTCACGATCACCAATCTGGCGGATGGCGCAAGCGAATTGTTGACGGTCGATACCACGGGCACTTCCATCACGGCCAACTACGACGACACGACCGGCGAACTCTCGCTCACAGGCACCGACACGCTGGCCAACTACCAACAGGTGCTCCGCACTCTTACCTACGACAATTCGTCGCAGGACCCCACGGCCGGTGATCGAGTGATCGAAGTCGTTGCCAATGACGGTTCGGACGACAGCACCGTGGCGACTTCCACGGTGACCGTGGTAGCCGAGAACGACGCGCCCGAAGTCGACCTCAATGGCGCTGATCCCGACGCCGAGTTTGAAACCACATTCGCAGAAGGCGGCGGCGCAGTCGCCATCGTCGACGCTGGAATGACCGTGACCGATGTGGACGACACCGAACTCGAGTCGGCCACTGTGACCATTACCAACTTGCTGGACGGCGTCGCCGAGGTGTTGGCTGTCGACACGACGGGAACTTCCATCGTTGCCATGTACGACGATACGACGGGAGTGCTGTCGCTTACCGGTACCGACACCGTGGCCAACTACGAAATGGTTCTCCGCACGCTGACCTACAACAACACGTCGACCGATCCTACAGACACCGCACGCACTGTGGAGGTGGTGGTCGACGATGGCGACGATGCGAGCACCGTACGCACCGCGACCGTGAACATCACGACCATCAACAACGCTCCGAATCTTGCCGCCATCCCCAACCAGGAGGCATTTGTCGGAGAAGAATTGGTGGTGCAGGTTACCGCGAGCGATCCGGATAGCGGCGATACGCTGACGTTCGATCTCGATACGGACAACTCGCCCGCCACGGCAACCATCACACAGACCAGCAACACCACGGCCGAAATCCGCTGGACGCCCACCGCAGGCGATCTGGGCAACGCGATCGGTTTCGTCGTGCTGGTAAACGACGATGGCGCGCCAGTGCGTGCCGATAGCGAGGCGTTCTCCGCGACCGTCTCGGCGCCAAGACCGGTTGTTGACCTCAACGGCGACGATCCAGGGACCGGCGTGGCCGCAACCTTTACCGAAGGCGATCCGCCTGTTGGACTGGTTGAACCCGATGTGACGATCACCAGCGACAACAGCACCACAATCGCGTCGGCGACCATCACCCTCACGAACCCGGGAGAACTTGCCAGCGAGACACTCGCAGTGACCGTCGTGGCGGGCATCACGGCCAATTATGACGGAGGAGTCCTCACACTGAGCGGCGAGGAGTCGATTGCCAATTACCAGACTGTCTTGGCATCACTCACCTACGAGAACACCTCCGAGGACCCAACGCCCGGCGACCGGATCGTCGAGATCGTAGTGAACGACGGCACGACCGACAGTGCCGCTGCGGTGGCGACCGTGACCGTGGTCGAGGAGAACGACTTCCCCGATTTGACCCTGCCAGCGCCGTACGACAACCCGTCGTCGCCGGTGGAGATCATGGAGGGACACTTGGTTGAGTTCACCGCGACGACTACCGATGTCGATCACGACGCATCCGAGTTGTTCTACTCCATCGACCTCGATGGCAGCGGACTGGCCGAGGGCGCTGCGGAGCCGAGCATCAGCAATCCCGACGGAGTCTTCAGTTGGACACCCGACTCCACGGGCACCTTCTCGTTCCGCATTATCGTCACGGACGCAGCCGGTGGCGTGGACCAGGAGGAGGTCGTGTTTACTGTGGTTGCCGACACCACGGCGCCAATGGTCACCGATGCTCCTACGGGCACGATCATCGCGCCGGTCAACTCGCTTACGGTTACCTTCAGCGAAATGATGGGCACCGAAGCCTTCGATGTAGCCAACTACACGCTGACCATTGTGGGCGGAGCGAACGACGGACAGGCGGTTGCCATTTCGGATGTCACCACCAGCGACAACATGACCGCGACGCTTGCGTTGGCGACCGATCTGGCGCTGGAAAGCTACAACTTGTTGTTGGACAACCTGGACATCGCCGACCTGGCGGGCAACTCGCTGGATGGCGATTTCGACTTCGATTTCGATGTCCAGGCCAGCCAAGTATAGTCGTGCAACCCAGACTCCATCGCTGCTAGCATTCAGAGCCGGAAAAGTCGGTTTAACTGGATGTCTTTGCGCAGCTTGCCGATAATGACTTTCGAGCACAGGGTGCGTGGGAGCGCACCCTGTGTTGCCTAATCTTATCTGCATTGAACGCAAAGCTTGGGGGCCGCGCAATGGATTGCCGCCGCACGAAACTGGTTGTCGTTACTTGTCTTGCTATTGCCGGTCTGCTCTCGGAGGCGGCCCGCGCTCAGCGGTCGACCTCGGCTCGGATGGCTTACAACCCAGTAACCGGGCGAACAGAGCGGGACACGCGCTATCAGCAACGGCCTGTCCAACCGCCCGTAACTCCTGCTTTGCACCAAGCTTCGCCGCTTGGCGACGTGGAGCAAGCCTCCTATTGCGAGTGCGGACAGCAATATTGCGACGACTGTTGCGAGCCCGACTTTTGCGGCGACGTGTGTTGCGGCGACGCGGCTTGCTGCGACTCGGTCGGGTGTGGTGTCGGGGTTTGTGCTCCTCGCTGCTGGTATACCGGCTTCGAAGCGACCTTCCTCAAGCCCCACTTTGGTGGCAGCGGCAACCTGGCATTCACCACCACCGACACCACGGCCACCACGGTCACGGCGTCGGAAACTGACTTCGACTACGACCTGGAATTCTCGCCCCGCGTATTTGTGGGCTGGCAGCGCGGCTGCGACGTCGGATTTCGGGCTACCTGGTGGCAGTTCGACCACGACGCCGCTCCTGCCAGCGGAAGTCCTCCCGCCAGCGGTACCGGTGAGATTACCCACCCGGGCTTCCTGGACGTGGACATTTCTACCGAGATTCCCACCGACGTGTTTGCGGCAGCAACCGATCTGAACGCCTACACCATTGATCTGGAAGCTACCAAAATGACGGACTTCTGTTCCTGGAAGTTCGGCATGGGATGCGGCTTTCGATACGCCCATATCGAACAGGGCTATCTCGCTTCGCTGACCGATAACACGGACACGCTACTGGGGACGATCGACTATCGTCACTCGATTGAAGGATTTGGTCCTACCGTGTCGTTCGAAGCGCTGCGACAGCTGAATTGCCGGGCGGGCATCTTTTGCAAGGCCCGCGGGTCGATCTTGTTTGGCGACTCGAAGAGCAACCTGCGGGGTGGGGAAGACCTGAACTTGTCCGTTCCGGTCAATACGACCGCCACCACCGCCAGTGACGACGTTCTGTCGATCTGCGAACTCCAGGTGGGATATCGTTGGAGTCCCGCGATGGCCGATTGCCGCGGCTGGCAACCGTTCTACTCGGTGGCCATGGAAGGCCAACTGTGGGATGGGGCGGGCAACGCCTCGAGCCAGGACGGCGCAGTGGGATTCTTCGGATTCAATTCGGCGATCGGTATCAACTGGTAGGCCGAACGAAATCGCAGTCGCCGGATAGGCGTGCCGCTGCCGCTGAGCGCGAACGCCCTAGGTTCTACTCCAATGAATTGACTTCTACCGGTATGTCGAACATGCCGCCGATGTCGTAGAACCGGCCGATGGGACGGCACCGCGTGACGCTTATTGGCAAGCGGAAACTCTGGAAGGGCATCGACTCCGCTTGCCACGATAGCACCAGATCGGTCGCCGGAAGTGCCCTGGTATGCATTAGTCTCACGCCTGTCATCGATACGTCGAGCAACACCACTTGCACAGGGCTATCGATGGCGAGCATCTGCTCATTCACTTGGATGACGATACCGGTAGTGCGCACGTCGACTCGCTTGGCATTGCGTGTGTTCGCCGCTTCATGTAGTTCTGCGGTACCAGCTGCACGTTCGTCGATGCGCAACCGATCCACAAAGTCCATCACCCCAGCCGGCGTTTCCGTGACGTGAAACTCCTCTTCGAACAAGGGAGCCAAACGGTCGGCAAAACACTCGGACACAGCTAACAGTCGCTTCTCGATTTTCGCTAGCACCGCTTCCCGGGACTCGAAAACGGGATTGTCGGTCACTATTGGCTGGCCAGCGCGCCACTGGTCCACGTCGAACAACGACAGCAGCTTCGTTATCAGCAGTTCGAAAGGTGTCGACTTGTGTAAGTAGTCGTCGACACCTCGAGTGAAAACATCACGAACCAGACGATGGTCGGTCAGGGCACTGACCACGACGACACGCGGAGTCGGGCTACGGCTGAGTGTATGGATAATCAGCGCGTGACCGTGGACCTTGGGAAGCGCCATCTCCGTCACCAACAGATCATAGGGCCTCGCAGCGAGTAGTTGGATCGCTTGCTGGCCATCGGCAGCCACTTCGCAAGCGAACTGTTCCTTCCTCAGCGCAGCGCACAGCCGATCCCGCCAGGTGGCATCAGCATCGACGATCAGGGCTCGGCGGGATGCGATAGTCATTGCGTTAGTGATCGGTTCGTTGAAAGTCCAGTCATGAGGTGGGAACTGATGTATCGGCTTGATTCGCAGTGCCACCACTCTGGAACCGCGATCGAGTCGTTTCAACCGCTTCAATCGGTCTACTCACTAAACCGAGCGGTTCTTATTTGACTCGTTCGCTAGTCAACGTAACCTTCTGCGGCAAACCATAAAATCTGCCGTTGTTCGGGAATTGAGGCTGCCCAGTCACAGTCGAGGTAGTGGGCAAAGCTCCAATTTCCGAGAGGGTCGGGCCGACTTTCCGAGAAGAGACCCATGATGAGTATGTTGTTAGTACTGAATGTTGTTTTTGCTGTCGTAGCCTTGGTAGTAGGCTTCGTCCTCGGCGCGTGGTTTACCGCAGGTCGAAAGGCTCGGCAGGACCGCCTCAGCGAGGAGCAACAGGAGCTTGAGCGGCAGAAACATCTCGAGCGCGAACGGGCCGCAATGGCCACGGAGCGTTTACGTGATTTGGCTTCTGGCGTCGCCTGCGACGTGGGCAAGCACTCCAGCACGATGGGCGAGATCACCGAGGGACTCCGCACCCTCGATACTTCCGATGCCGAGGCCACCGGAGTGGGGCTGGTGAACGCCCTTTCCAGGATTGTGGCCGCCAACGAAGTGCTGCAAGAACGACTTTCTAAGGCGGAGGAACAGATAGCCGCCCAGGCGCGTGAAATCCATCTGCACGAGTCCGAGGCACGCACCGACTCGCTGACCGGACTGGCGAACCGCAGGGCATTCGATGAAGAGATGCGACGTCGTTGCAGTGAAGCGGTGAGAAACAGCACGTCGCTGTCGCTGCTGATCATGGACATCGACTACTTCAAAAAATTCAATGACACCCACGGGCACCAGGCGGGAGATGAGGTGCTGCGGGAGTTCGGCCGAATGCTCCTCAAGACCTGCCGCGATATGGATTTGCCATGTCGTTACGGTGGAGAGGAATTTGCCGTGGTGATGCCTTCGACAGTCGCGGAGCAGGCGAAGACCGCCGCCGAACGCATCCGAAAAGCGATCGAGTCAATGACGGTAACGTTCGAAGGGCAGGAGTTGAAGGTCACCACGAGTGTTGGTTTGGCTCAGTTCCGACAAGGAGAAGATCAGGCGAAGCTGGTACGCAGGGCCGACGACGCCCTGTACGCTTCGAAGAGCGCTGGCCGCAATTGCGGACACTGGCACGACGGACAAGAGCCGTTGCCGTTTAGCACGAGTGGCGATGCATCGGCGCAGAAACAGAGTGCTCCATCCGCCCCTTCGCTTTTGGAGTCGCTTCCCAACCGTACAAGGTTTGCCGACGAGTTGCGCCGTCGAATGGCCGAGGCCACTCGCACCGAGCAGCCGATTGCCGTGCTAGTCGTCGAGTTGGATGGATTTCAAGACATAAGATCCCGTTTTGGAGCCGAGGTCGCCGGCACCGCCCTGGAGGGCGTGGCGACCGTGCTGCAGAACTCACTACGCGAAATGGATCTGCTCGCCCAGCTGAGCGAGAGCCGCTTCGCCGTGATGCTGCCCGACAACGACATAGAGACCGCTGAACGTGTGGTTTCAAGAGCGTCCGAAGCCTTGAGGCAGTGCCCCTTCGAGTTTGAAAACCAACGCGTCGCCTTAGTGCTGAGTGCAGGCAAGTCGCAGCACAGAACGGGCGACTCCGTCGAGGTGCTCGTAGGACGAGCCGAAGCCGATCTGAACGATCCGATGAGGCGGGAAGTCGGCGCGGCTGCTGCCGCCAGGCTGTTCTGATAGACTCTTGGGGGGGAAATCCAACTGGACTGCCGCCCTTAGGTCGAATCGATGACTTCGCCGAAAGAACCGCCGCCATCGAATGCGCCTGCTGGGCGTAGGTTCGTCCCGCGTTTCAACACCGCGTCGTTGTTGGGCGCCATGGTGCTGGTGGCCGTGATCTGCACCTTGGCAATGACGATGCCAGGGTTGTTGGCCGCCGTAGTCGGCATCCTGGTGACCGCCGTCTTGGTCGCTTACGCGGGTGTGCTCGTGGCCGGTGCGATGGTGGCTCAGGGCAGAACTAGGTTGTTCGCCATCGCCGCGGGAGTTGGTCTGGCGATCTCGCTGTGGGGCACACCATCCTCCGCCTTCGCCACCTACTTGCTCGATCGCGGAGGCCTATCGTCCATGGCGGCCCTCTTTGTTTGGACGCTGATTGGTCCTCTGCAGCACATCGGTCTATCGCTGCTTGGCGGTTGGATTGCCCTGCGGGCGACACAGTTCTGGGAGCCCGAGTCGCACCAGCCGTCGGACGAACCACCGCCAACTTCCACCCCACTGTCGGCAGACGCGCCGGACGCCTACCACATCGAATGACTCCCAATTCGGCACTCCTGCGCGAACCTTTTACTGGCCCCCCTTGTCCTGGGCTAAAGATGGCGTAGAATTCTCGCCGATAGCACATTACTCCCTGCTGTAATCTCCAGCGGGGAAGTGCCTCAGAGCCGCCTCCGGAAATCTGGTAGAAATTCTTCCGGGGGCCCTTGATGACTCTGAGAAGCACCGCTATTATTTGTGTTTCCCTGGTGCTGAAGGGCGGAAGCCTGACAGCTGCATCCCAGGAGCCGGCAGTATGAGGCCGGCTGATTCAAAGCCCCTTGGGGCAGCGAATCGCTCTTTGACAATTTGGTGATACAAGCAAGAGTGGCATCTTGAAATTGAAGATAGCCCCATCTGTTTGCAGCAGATGTGGTGAGTCTTCATTCCGAGCTCTTTGTCCTTAGACAAAGCTTCCGTCCCAATTAGACACCTCGATATCGTCGAGGGGGATTGAAGTAAAACAATGTGGATCTAGTTACTCGCCACCGCCGACCCTACGGGGTCATCCCAAGCGGTGGCATAGTAAGTGAGACACGTTAATCTCTTGTCCTCGCATCTGCACAGCGAGCCGGGTCGTCCCCGACCCCGGATTGTTCTCCATCTCCCTCGACTCTCCAACCATCAGAGTCGATTCTCGATAGAGTAACCCCCGGGTTCTTGGCTTCCCGCACCGAAGTGCTAGTTAGTGAGAGCGCTGGATTAATGTGGCCAAGCTACTAAGGGCGTATGGGGGATGTCTTGGCATTAGGTGAACAGGCGTGGAAGTCTGCGAAAAGCCTGGGGGAGTTGACAAACAAGCGATGATCCCGGGATACCTGGTTGAACGTGGAGAACTGAAACATCTAAGTACCCACTGGAAAAGAAAGAAAAATCGATTTCCTCAGTAGCGGCGAGCGAACGGGAAACAGCCCAAACCGTGAGGGTTTCCCTCGCGGGGTTGTAGGGCCTTTCAAATGAGAGTCACAAAATTGCCGGCTAGCAGAACGACTTTGAACGGTCGACCATAGAGGGTGACAGTCCCGTATGCGAAAGCTAGCAATCTCTCGAGAGGTACCTGAGTAGGTCGGGCCACGTGGAATCCCGACTGAATCTACGGAGACCATTCCGTAAGGCTAAATACTACCTAATGACCGATAGTGAACTCAGTATGGTGACTGAAAGATGGGAAGAACCCCTGCTAGGGGAGGAACTGAACCTGAAACCATACGCCTACAAGCGGTCGGAGCCCTATGGCCTTTTAGGCAACGGGTGACGGCGTGCCTTTTGCATAATGATCCGGCGAGTTACCGTCAGCGGCTTGGTTAAGGTCTTCCGGACCGAAGCCTCAGGGAAACCGAGTCTTAATAGGGCGTTTTTGTCGTTGGTGGTAGACGCGAAACCGGGTGAACTACCCATGAGCAGGTTGAAGCGCGGGTTGTACTGCGTGGAGGACCGAACCCACTTGGGTTGAAAACCGAGGGGATGACTTGTGGGGAGGAGTGAAAGTCTAATCAAACCCGGAGATAGCTCGTTCTCTCCGAAATAGCTTTAGGGCTAGCCTTGAGCCACTATGCATCGGGGGTAGAGATACTGATTTGGAGGTGGGCCCTTCGCGGGGTACCCCTCTGAGCCAAACTCCGAATACCGATGTAACTATCTCAGGAGTCAGTCCGCGTGGGATAAGCTTCGCGGTCGAGAGGGAAACAACCCAGACTATCGGCTAAGGTCCCGAAGTCGTACTCAGTCACTAAGGAAGTTGAATTGCTGAGACAACCAGGATGTTGGCTTAGAAGCAGCCATCATTTAAAAAGTGCGTAACAGCTTACTGGTCGAGCAATTCTGCGCCAATAATGAACGGGAGTAAGTACGACACCGAAGCCATAGAATCGAAAGATTGGTAGGAGAGCGCTGTAGGTCAGATACGAGCCGTACCGAAAGGAGCGGTGTTGGGGCCTACAGGTGATTATGCCGGAATGAGTAACGATAAGGCAGGTGAGAATCCTGCCCGCCGAAAGCCTAAGGTTTCCTGGGGAAGGTAATTCCGCCCAGGGTTAGCCGGTTCCTAAGGCGAGGCCGAAAGGCGTAGTCGATGGACAGCAGGTAAATATTCCTGCGCTAGCTATGTGGACCGATGGAGGGACGGCGTCCGAAAAGCGATCGGGGATCTTAGATCAGCCCGTGGGCTTCAGCGAGGCGTTGGGTAGGTAAATCCGCCCATATAAACCAAGCTGTTGCGCCGAACTCGACTTACAGAGGTAGTCGCTAGAAGGACGTCCAAGAAAAGCTTCTAAGGGTTGAAGCATAGCTAACCGTACTAAAACTGACACAGGTAGGCGAGACGAGTAGTCTAAGGCGCTCGGGAGAACACTGGTTAAGGAACTCTGCAAAATGATCCCGTAAGTTCGCGATAAGGGATGCCGGTGAGAGCCGGCCACAGTAAATCGATTCCTCCGACTGTTTATCAAAAACACAGGACTCTGCAAACTCGCAAGAGGAAGTATAGGGTCTGACGCCTGCCCGGTGCTGGTAGGTTAAGGTAAGAGGTTAGTTTAACTACGAAGCTTCTGACCGAAGCCCCAGTAAACGGCGGCCGTAACTATGACGGTCCTAAGGTAGCGAAGTTCCTTGTCGGGTAAGTTCCGACCTGCATGAAAGGCGTAACGAGAGGAATACTGTCTCAACCAGTGACCCGGTGAAATTGTAGTCGTGGTGAAGATGCCACGTTCCCGCAGCTAGACGGAAAGACCCCGTGAACCTTTACTGTAGGCTGATATTGGGTTGAGCTATGTACTGTGTAGGATAGGTGGGAGGCTTCGATCTCTGGGCGCTAGCTCAGAGCTAGCCGTTGGTGAAATACCACCCTGTTCATGGTTTAATTCTAACGTTGATTCCTGTGAATCCAGGCAACGGACAGTGTCAGTTGGGCAGTTTGACTGGGGCGGTCTCCTCCCAAAGAGTAACGGAGGAGCCCAATAGGTACCCTCAGCCTGGTTGGCAATCAGGCATCGAGCGCAAAGGTAGAAGGGTGCTAAACTGCGAGACTTATCAGTCGAGCAGGTACGAAAGTAGGGCTTAGTGATCCGGTGGTTCCGTATGGAAGGGCCATCGCTCAACAGATAAAAGGTACTCCGGGGATAACAGGCTTATCGCTCCCGAGCGTCCATAGCGGCGGAGCGGTTTGGCACCTCGATGTCGGCTCATCACATCCTGGGGGTGGAGAAGCTCCCAAGGGTTTGGCTGTTCGCCAATGAAAGTGGTACGTGAGCTGGGTTCAGACCGTCGTGAGACAGGTCGGTCCCTATCTACTGTGGGCGTACGAAACTTGCGGAGGTTCTTCTTTAGTACGAGAGGATTTAGAAGGACGACCCTCTGGTGTTCCTGTTGTCGCGCTAGCGGCACGGCAGGGTAGCTAAGGTCGGAACGGATAAACGCTGAAGGCATCTAAGCGTGAAGCCCGCTCCAAGATGAGGTTTCGTTGAGCTAATAGCTCGAAAGTCCCCTGGAAGACGACCAGGTCGATAGGTCGGATGTGTAAGTGCAGTAATGTATTCAGCTAACCGATACTAACGGACGAATGCTTGGCCACATTAATCTTTCGCTCTTAAAACAGCGAGTAGTAAGGCCAAAGAGGGAGAGATTCACACTCTCCATGACACTCTTGCTCTTATCCTCAGGGATATATCACCAAGTCAAAGCGGCACGCTCGGTTTCACCGCCGGCGTGTCGATTTCTGGCGACCATAGCCGAAAGGAAATACCTGTTCCCATTCCGAACACAGTAGTCAAGCTTTCGGTGCCGATGATAGTGCCTACCAGTGCGAAAGTAGGTATCGCCAGTTTTTATCTTACTTCGGGAAGATTGCAAAACCCCGTTTGAGCTTCGGCTCAAGCGGGGTTTTTGCGTTTCTAGATCGTCACTTTACAGTTGCGGGGGACCGCTATCCACCTTAGTATTGGGGGTAATCATTTCAAGGTATGTCCCGTGTATCCGTCACGTTACTGAGACTGCTTTAGAGCGTGTTCAATCATCGTTTTTCTTAAATGAGATTCAGCCAGATGCAGCAATTTGGTTTCGGGGCCACACTGTTATTCACGGTATTGGTGATGAGTGCGCCCGCGAAGTGTGCGTCTGCTAGCGAACGATTCTCCACGATTGCGGTGACAGGTATGTCAGAGCAGAGTAGTGGTGTCGCGTTTCAAGCTGTTTCCGACTCCGGACACTATCTCTATGCACCGGTTATCAACGGACAAGGCCAGGTGGCTTTTACAGCAAGTGTTGCAGGTCAGGGTATTGGTATCGACAATGATCAAGGACTATGGGTCAGCAGTCGGGATGGGTCTCTGATGAAGATATTGCACGAGGGAGACCAGGTGCCGGGCACGGATTTTAGTCTAGGAGGTTTCAGTTACATTCGGCTGAACGATAGTGGTGAAATCGCATTTCAAACTTTGATTCAAGGCCCAGCCGTCGACTTAACAAACGATTTGTCGGTTTGGACCAATGCAGGAGGTAGCGGCTTGGAGCTAGTCGCTAGGGAGGGTGATCCTGCCCCCGGAAGCACATTGATATTCGAGAATTTGTATCTAGAGGGTCTAAGCGAAAGTGGCAACGTATTGGTATCGGGGAAAGGGGCGAGCCCGAATCCCGTTAGTGGACTTGAGAGCGATGGTATCTGGAAAAGGAATGTTGGAGAGCCACTTCAGGTTGTTGCTCTGGAGGGTGAGCCGGTTCCTGGTGATTCTGAGATACCCTACAGAGTCGGCTCTACGGTGTTGAGCGGTTCAGGAGACACCATTTTTTCAACTAGGTCTTTCGACGAATTCGAAACGCTGTGGCGAGAGAACGCAAGTACCTACCAGGCTGTTGTTCGACAAGGGGACCCAGTTCCGGAAACATCTTTGTTCATTGACAGCGCCAGCAAGGCTGAATTGAACGACCAGGGCAAGATCGCATTTGCTGCCAGACTCACTGACCAAAACGGCACGACCCAAAGAGACAGTATCTGGAGCGATCGGAGTGGTGTTTTAGCGGAACTACCATACCGAAGCGGCGAAATGGCTCCCGGCACCAATGGACTCTTCGATGACTTCCAGGAGCTTGTTCTCAATAACTCCCAGCAACTCGCCTTTGTTGCCCAACTCAACGGTGGCGACGTCGACCCGTATGACGAGGGGCTCTGGGTTGAAAATACGGAGGGCGATTTGTCCCTCGTTGCTTATGGTGGCGATCTCGCCCCAGGCACAGATTTCCCCTTCAAGGGGTCGTTCCAGTCGCCGATCGCCATGAACGACGCTGGGCAAGTTGCATTCTTGGGACGAGTCATTGAGCCTACCGATAGCCGCCGTCCCCGTAGTGCCACGGGCATTTGGGCCACAGACCTTGGCGGCAACTTGCACCTGATTGCGCTAACCACAGGTACGGACGAGGACTACTACCTGGATGTGAGCGATGATGCTTCTGATCCGGACTTCCGCCTTGTGACCGAACTGAATTTTGGTCCGCAGGGTTTCAATAACGCTGGCGAACTCGTCTTTCAGGCGATCTTTGAAGATGGATCGAGCGGTGTATTTGTTTCGACTGCGGTGTCGGGTGATCCCGGCGACTACAATAACGATGGCACCGTGAACATGGCCGACTACACCGTCTGGCGAAACAAACTCGGCGCGACCGGCATCGGTCTCGCCGCCGATGGCAATGGCGACGCGGTGGTCGACGCGGCGGACTACATTGTCTGGAAGTCTTCATTCGGGCAGTCGGCGGAGTCGGGTATCACCGGCGTACAGGTGCCCGAGCCGGCAACGTGGCTTATACTCGGTTGGGTGTTGGCACTACCATCCGTGATTCGGAAGAGCCGCTCGATTTCCTGGTAAATTCCCACTAGGGGAATCGACTGCCCTCGCAAGGCGATCTTCTGATCAAGGGCAATTCTTAACGTTGCTAAGATATAATCTATAAGCGAATAAACCAGCTAGCTTCTTTGAAGGCGGCAAGTCATGAATCAAAAAAGGACTCTCGGCAACTGGAACTCGGCGTTTTCTGCTTGGCTGGTGTCGTTGATATTCTGCGCGAGTCAGGCTGTTGCCCTGCCTCGACTAGATTCGAGCTTCGGCATTGAAGGGATTGTGACGACCGACTTCGGCGGTGCCTATGACGAGCTGGAAGGAGTCGCCGTACAGTCCGATGGGACCATTCTTGCTGTGGGTACCGGCGGCTCGTCTAACCGCATGCAGGTGGCCCGTTACTTACCCAACGGTCAGTTGGATTCGACTCTGGACCACGATGGCAAACTGCTGGTGCCTTATTCGGCAAGCTCGCCGGCTATCCATGCCCTGCCAGAAGGCAAGTTTCTCCTTGGTGTGCCGGACTTGCGGTCAACACGGGGCTTCCGCGCAATGCAATACAACGCCGACGGAACGCCTGATGCTAGTTTCGGTGTGAACGGTACGGGCTTCATTGAAGTCGAATCTCAAGTTTACATTCGTGACATGTTGGTTCATCCGGATGGCAGGATATTGATTGGTGGCTACGACATCTTCAATAGCGATTGGGATTTCGTGCTTACGCAGTTCACGTCGACAGGTCAACCGGATACCACCTTTGGCACGAACGGACGGGTTGTGACCAATTTCTCGCGCGAAGGTGTTTCCAGTCCCTCCGACAACTTGGAGTCGCTCCTTCTGCTTCCCGACGGCCACATCTTAGCTGGCGGGCACACGAATACAGAGTCAGGGAGCAATGGCGACTACGTTCATGCGATTTCGAAGTACCTCCCCAGTGGTCTGCCAGATACCACGTTTGGGACAAACGGGCAACAGGTACTGCGGCTTAGCAACCAAGCGTATGGTTTGGAAGAGATCACGGATATGGTCCTTCTGGAGAATGGCAAGATTTTAGCCACCAGTGGCGTAAGCAGTGAAACTGTTCTAGTCCGACTCAACCCAGACGGTAGTCTGGACTCCACGTTTGGTAGCGGCGGCAGGATCATTGCGCCCCCCTGGCGCATCGTGGAGCGACCCCACCGGCATGCTGCTGGACTCCCAGGGAAGGATTTTACTCGCTGGGGACAACACATTTTCCGTTACTCGGCTGCTTTCCGATGGTACGCTTGATACCACGTTCGGAAATGGGGGAACGTTCGATATCGATTTGGGGACGTCGTGGCGGGAGAAGGTGACGTCTCTGGCTTGGCAGAAGGATGGCAAGCTGGTGGTTGGGGGATACACCATCGATCAACCCAATGTACAGTCCGAATGGCGGATGGCGCGTCTCGCCTTCGATGAACTCGGTTCCAACGAGTCGTTGACATTGATTCCCACCTTCGACGTCACGCATTATCCCGGGCAGACATTCTCTATTGAAGAGGGTGCCAGCAGCCTTTATGTCGGCCTTGGCTTCTCGACTGAGTATCCGGAGGAGCGGGTGCTTATGGAGTTCTCGCTCCAATCGATTCCCGTGAATGCGACCATTGATAGCGTCGTTCTGACATTGGATCCCAGGGCATCAGCCGGTGAGCCGCGGATGGAATTGAGGGGCTACGCAGGCGACGGTCTAGCATCGCTGTCCGACGCAGCTACCAACGGCACTGTTGTCGCGACGACTGATCCCTTAAGTGCATCGCATAGCTCGATCGAAATACCCATTAACGTGTCATTCGTTCAGGGGTTGCTCGGAACAGCAAGCCATCTGGGACTACAGTTTCGGAGCCTGGACCTCCCTATGTACTTAGGTTTTGCTAGCTCCGAGGCTAGCTCTAGCGACGCACGGCCACAGCTCGTAATCCATTACGCCGTCCCGCAGTCGCTCCCCGGCGACTACAACAACGATGGCACCGTGAGCCTCGCCGACTACACCGTCTGGCGGAATAACCTGGGCGCTACCGGATCGGGGCTCGCCGCTGATGGTAGTGGCAATTCGATCGTCGATGCGGCCGACTACGACGTTTGGAAGGAGCACTTCGGCCAGTCGACGGGCGGCCTCGCTGACGCGATTTCTGCCGTGCCCGAGCCTCACAGTGCGGTGTCGTTGTGCTTGGCTGCCATCGTTCTGGTTGGGGCGAATACGCTACCCCGCCGTAGACGCTGAGTCTAGTAATCGGTCAGCAAGCGCTCTTCAGTTGACTCTGTTTCCTCTCCGGCCTTCTGTTTGTCTACACTTGCCGCCACGGCCCTGAGCTTGTTGCGGCCCACGTTTCTCCGTCGAGATGGTGCATCGAGGAACCGCTATTGATGGGATGAAGAAAACAGGTCTGTAAGAAAATCGCAGTTGAAATCGCAAGGGCGTGTGATCTAATGGGGTTGCGTGGTGTTATGTATAGTATGGCCCTTCGCGGATTTGCTTTGGGAGTGATCCCTTAGCCGACAACCTACGCGTTGTCGGAACCGAGACGAGTCTCTCCCAAGTTGAGATCTGTCTCCCAAAAAAATGCGTGGTGGTGCCTTCGCTGATTCGCGGAGCGAATCGCGACTGTCTTGGGTTGTGGACCATTGGGTTTTGGGCCAACTGGCCGAACATGCGGGGAACAACGCGGAGGGTTTTGTCCCACCGGGCGAGCGTTTGGCACTGGAAAACAAGGGGTTTCACCACTTGGGGGATGACCAAAACCCCTGGGGTTTTGGGCCAGTGGTTGTGATTCTTAGGAATTGGCCCAAAACTCGGTGCACGCGGATTAACTCCAAGGGAATTCGAAATGGGAATGACCGTTCATTACAGCGGCCAGTTGGCCGACCCGAGCCGCCTTGAAGAACTCGAAGACCTGGTCATCGATCTGGTGCTCGAGATCGGCGGCAACGTGGAAGTTTGGCGGAGCGCGTCGGTCGAAAAGCCAGACCGCGTGGTGCGAGGGTTGCTGGTGAATCTGGAGCCCGGGCAGGAGACGATGAGCCTGCTTTTCTCGCCGGAGGGTTGGCTGATTTCGTTAATTGAGATCAAGGAGGTCGAACGCGGTGAGTCTGGCGAAAATTCTACGTGCTTCGTGAAGACGCAGTTCGGCACGCCGGTGGGGCACGCCGCACTGGTGGAGTTGCTCACGATCCTTCGCGACCGGTTCATTCCTTCCCTGCAAGTGGAGGACGAAACCGGCTATTGGAAACACCGCGACGCGCGGCAGATGGCCGAGTCTATCCAGCGCAACGCCAGGGCCATCGACGCATTGGCGTCGGCTCTGGAAGAGACGTCGCTGAGTCACGAGGCGTTAGAGGATCCGGAGATCGTTGCCACCCGCATCGAGCGAGTAGCTCAAATCCTTCACGGGCGACTTCAGGAACCAGACGCAACACAAACAGCTGGGGAGCTCGTTGACGACGATTTCACGAAACGCTGGAGTGACATTGAGGCCGAGTGGACGGAGCTTGTTCGCCAGAATGACGCGCGAACTCGCCGCACGCAGCGAGAGATAGAAGAGCAATTCCTGGCCGGAAAGGATGCCGAAGACGCCCTCGATGAAGTTCTTGGGGATCCGCCCGGTGAGGATGCGAACGCAACGCGCGAGTCGGAAGGTCAGTGGTGCGACACAAGCGAGGACTCGTTCGCGGCGGTGGATGAGTTGGCGGCCGCCGATGGCGAGTCTTTCGAAACGTCGCGCAAGGAGCGAGACCCGCTACTCGATCGGGCGACCCGCTTCTACGTGCGGCTCATGGAGTTGGCTAAGACCGATTCGTCACCAGGCGTGGTCGACCTGCTGCGACACGCGGGTGAGGTGTGTGGCGGCCTAGCTCAGGCGCTGCCGCTCCCGCCACCGTACGAGTTCGACCCAGACGAGCGGGGCCTGGCGGTTTTCCAGTTAAAGCGAGCCTTGCGCGGAGCGGCCTTCGTCCGCGGCGTGTTGATCAATCTGTCCTACGCTGCCCAGAATGATGGCGAGCAGTACAAGGTGCTTCGCGAGGAAATCGAAGCAATCCAAGGCGAGATTATCGACTCGCTGCAACAAGCCCGCCCGGCGCCGGAGGGATGATGCGGCGTGTTCGAATTGTGGTGTGAAAAGTGGAGTTGACTATCTGGTAGCCCAGAAAAGTGGCCTGTTTGTTAGTATAAGTCGTCCGGGGCAGAGATTGTTCGAATTTGGAATCTTGCGGTAGACCGCTCTTCGTGATACGATCCGGTCCGGGGCTTTATTTGAGGAGGAACAGATGATGAATCGTGTGCAACGAACCATTCTGGTTTGCATGGCGACGGTGTCTTTGGGCGTATCTGCCGCTGGGAGGGCAGGGGCTGCGCTTACGTACTATTACGATCCCGATACGGGCACTGTCGCCATTGACACTGCTGGTACGAGAAGTGGTGGGGTATACATTTTTGGTTTGCGGTTGAATCCTCAAGCATCTGAGATCCGCTTCCGAACCGAAGAGCACTTACGATTAACGAACACAACGTATTTCGAGAGCAGGGAGACGCAGGTAGCGGAAGGCTCCTTGTCGACGAATATAGTAGGTTACTATTCGATTGGCGAAGTTCTGCCATCGGGATTGTCTGAAGAAACTTGGCTGAATTTGTTTGACGACGAGAATTATCCATGCTGTTACAATTCCGCTGATCAGGGTTTCGGCCACGACTTCTACACAGATGTTGTTGGAGGCGGCAAGCCACCCGAAGCAGACTTCGTTTATGGGCTGCCAAATGCGGAGTTTGATAATCGCTTAGATCTCATTGATCCTGATTCGCTGACCTGGGCGGAGCAGGCGACTTTGGTTTACCACGCAGCCAATGGCAAAGTTGATTTGGTGACCAACGGCGCGGAAGGCGGCTACATCACCGGATACATACTTCAATCGGTCGGTGAGTTCATGCCTGAGCACTACAAAGCTCCACTCACAGTACCATTTTCACAGGCCAACGAGTCGGTCATCGGGTTATTCGCTGATCTCATTGAGCCTGGGAAGTACAAGTTGGGTAAGATTCTAGAGAAGGGAATGGCACCCGAGGAGTTCGAGGCGGTGTTCACCAAAGCGACGTTTGCTGGACGAGCCGGCTTTGGATCTACGAACTTTGATTTCGAGACGCAAGGGCTGCCGTTCGCCATTCAGTACGTCGCCGTGCCTGAACCAACTTCGGTGACGATGCTATCCATCCTGCTGATAGGCAGTGTACTAGTAAGGCGACGATCTCGGCGAGACTGATTGCAACGTGCTTCATTCGCAGGCGGGCAGGACGTCGTCTGCGTACGCGTGCAGCGCCGACTCATCGCCGGTGTGCCAGTAGAGAACTCGGTCGGATGACGCGACTTTTCCGCTGCGGATGCGCTCGACGAGTGCGCCAAAACCGCGGCCGCTGTACACCGGGCCCAGTAGGATGCCTTCGGTTTCCGCCATCAGGCGGATGGCGTCCTGTTCCAAACGGCCCACAACGCCGTACCCGCCGCCGAGGTGGTCGTAGTCCATTAGCAGATCGGAGGGTGCGATTCGTTCGGAGCGTCCTGACAACTCAGCCGCTTGATTTGCGATGTCGGCAACTTCCTGCAGGAAGGCCTGATCGTCGGGCTGAACGTCGATGCTCACGGCGGTCAGTTGGCCAGCAAATGCTGCCAGCTTCGCGCCAAGTGCCAACCCGGCTTGCGTGCCGCCGGAACTGGTTGGAAAGACGATGTGATCGAAGGCGACGGAAGCCTCGTCCGTTTGTTGCTTCAGTTCGAGAAGGGCTTGCACATAACCCACCGCACCGATGGCGTTGGATCCGCCAATTGGAATCACATACGGCCGGCGGCCTTGCTCGGTT
This sequence comes from Aeoliella sp., assembly GCF_965227375.1. NCBI lineage: Bacteria > Pseudomonadati > Planctomycetota > Planctomycetia > Pirellulales > Lacipirellulaceae > Aeoliella > Aeoliella sp. Next base: position 2,711,104 of record NZ_CBDDFX010000002.1, on the reverse strand, counting down.
AGCTGCTCGGCCAGTTGTTGCATCTTCTGGTTTCGCTCCGGTTTGGCGACCCAGTGAATCTTCGCACCGAGGATCTGGTCGAGAAGCAGATTGCCCAGTGGAGGTTCCGGTTCGCCGCCGAGCACCAAGTGGCACTCGAGGCCGAATTTGGCAGCCGCCGCGGCGGTTTGCCGGCAATGGTTCGACTGCGGGCCGCCCGCAGTAGTCACGCAGTCCGCCTGTTGTTCCAGCGCGTCGGCGATGAGGTACTCCAACTTTCTCGTTTTGTTTCCACCTGTGGCAAGCCCGGTGAGGTCGTCGCGCTTGATCCAGATCTCTACGCCTAACTTCTCCGACAGCCTTGGAAGGTGCTCAAGCGGCGTTGGCAGATTGGCGAGCGAAACGCGGCTGAGTGTTGTGTCCATGTGTTTTACGTCCAATTGTGAGGAGTAAAGTGTTTCCGTGTTGCTCGAATGAACCGTGTGCATCTGGTAAGTGTTGCGATAGCAAATGGCGCACGTTTCATCTTCCCCGAACGGAATGCCTATGTTAGATTGCAGCGGGCAAGGAACATGGAGGTGCGCACCATGCATGTCTTTCGAAACATGCGTTGTAGTTTGGCATGGATGGCCGTTTTCGCCAACTGTTCGCTGGCGGCTGGTGAGTGGACGACGCTCCTCGACAATGGTCCGTCGGCCAACCGGGTCGATATTGTCGTGCTGGGCGATGGCTACACGGAGTCCGATCTGGCGAACGGTGTTTACGAGCAGCACATCGACTCGTACCTCGATCACATGTTCGCCGCCTCGCTCAACTCCGAGCCCTTCCATCGGTATCGGAAATTCTTCAACGTGCATGCGGTTGAAGTGGTGTCGAACGAATCAGGCGCCGACATTCCTCCGAGCGGCGTCTTTCGGGACACGGCTCTGGATGCCAAGTACTTCGGCGACGGAGTGACCGAACGTCTGTTGACCATCGACAAAAACAAAGCAAACAGTGTCCGCAATGCCGCCCTGGTGGACGCTGAGTTTGCAGCCGAGATGCAGTATGTGGTGGTGAACGACACGAAGTACGGTGGTTCGGGTGGTTCCTACGCAGTCTTTGCTGGTGGGAGTGGCTCCAGTAGCGAGATCGCCTTGCACGAGGTGGCACACTCCTTTAGCAACTTAGCCGACGAGTACACCTACGGGGCGGATCCGTCGCACTACGATGGCCCGGAACCAACGCAGGTGAATGTCACCGCGGATCCTACCGGAGCGAAGTGGGCTCATTGGCTCAATTACAATCAGCCAGGCGTTGGAGTCATCGGAGCTTTTGAAGGCGCCAAGTACCACAAGACCGGCATGTATCGGCCATCGATCGATTCCAAAATGCGAAACCTCAGTCGGCCGTTTAACGCCGTGAGCCGCGAGAAGATTGTGCTGGATATCTACGAACTGGTCGATCCCCTCGACGCCTGGACGGACAACACGATTCCGTTGGTTGATCCCAGTGAGTTGTCGGTTACGTCGGTGGATGAAGAGGTGATTGAGTTCGAGTGGTTCGTGGACAATGCATTGGTTCTATCCGCGGACCAGTCCACATTCGATCCAACGGCATTCGGTTATGGTGCTGGTGAGTACGAAGTCACCCTGAGGGCGTTCGATCCGACTGGTTTCGATCCGGTCGATGGCTGGGTGCGGTTGGAAACGTCGAAGCTCGAGCAGTACGTTACCTGGCAGGTGACAATCAGCGCCGAAGAACCGACGCCGGCATTGCCGGGCGACTACGATGGCGATGGTTTGGTCGACGCCAACGACTACGTTGAGTGGAAGTCGACGTTCGGCGACGTGGTTGAGCCCCGCTCCAGCGCCGATGGCAATGGGGACGGAGTCGTCAACCTGGCCGACTACCACGTTTGGCGAAACCACCTGGGATTGGCGAGAACTCCCTCTACGTCCTCGGCGAGCCAAGTGCCAGAGCCGGCGGGCATCGTAATGGCCGCTATGGTCTTGCCGCTAGTCGTCCCATACCGAGCGAAGCGACTTCGACGCGCGGTACCGGATTCCTTCGTCCACCAGGATCTCCTCCGACACGTCCTCTAGTTCCTTCCGGCGAAAGACCATCGTCTCGCCCTGTCCATCGATGCCAAACTCGAGGAACTCGTCTTCGCTGTCTCGCAGCAACTCGGCCATGTGCTTCAGGCTCTTCACCGGCGTGCCATTGACGTGTTCGATGACTGCAAATGGCTGGTTGGAGTAGCCCTGCGTGATGCGGTGCGGGAACATCCGCGTTGCGATCATCACGAGTTGTTCATCGGGTTCGGCGGGGCGGTCGAACATCCGTAAAACGAGCGGGTTCTGTCGGGCCGCCAGGGCGGTCATGTACAGTGGCCCCAATGCGCGAACCGATTCTTGCGTCGGCGTGGTGAACACCAGTGGCCCATAGATGAAGTACTCCGGGTAGTTGTTCTTCAGCAGCGGTATCAGAAGGTTGCGTGCGTTGCGGACGGGGATTTCGATCTCCTGCGATTCGCCGTCGCGCAGGATGGTTGCTGACACTTTGCCATCCTTGGCCAGCAGCGGTACGTAGTACATGAACCGCAACCGCAGACCGGGGCGGACTTCGACGAATCCCTGATTGTCGAGTTCGTGCGGACCAATATGGGTTAGCACATCGAACTTCTGCAGTGGGGAATCCTCAACATCTGGATTCACGCGAGTGACCACAATGCCCGTCGCCTCCGAAGGCATCTTCAGAAAGTTGCGCAGGGCCGTGTTCTCACCCGACTGGTACTCGTCCAGCAGCAACGGCTTGCCATCGTAGTTGCCGTCTTCGATGTCCTCCAAGAATCGCTTGATCTCTTCGGTGGGAATCAGGTAGCCGATGTTGTCGGCCGACTCAATCTTGCTGAACACCAGGCCGATGATCTGATCGTCCTGAATCGCGGGGCCGCCGCTGTTGCCAGGGTTGAGCGCTGCGTCGACCTGCACTCGCACTCCGGCGCCCGTGAAGTAGTACGACGTGAATTCGATTCGCGAGACGATGCCAGTGGTAACCGACAGATCTTCGCCTCCTGTGGGGTAACCATACACGCTGACGCGCGACTTGGTTTCTGGCAGGCGGTCGGCGAGTTCCAGGCCGGGCAGGCTGGCTAGCGGCGCGGGATCGTCTAGTTCCACGATTGCCAAATCCATCTCGGGCGAGGCGGCCACGACGTGGGCGGGCAGTTGGTCGCCGCCTTCGCGCATCTGCACCAGCACTTGGCTCTCGTGCATGATCACGTGGGCGTTGGTCAGGATGCGACCTCCCGGCAGCACCACCCCCGACCCCGACGACTTTTGCGGGCTCGACTTGGTCCACGGGCGATAGTGGTCGGGGCGGCGGTGCGTGACGTTCAGTTTCACCACATGCGCTTCGATGTCCACCTCGCCGGGGGATTGCTCCGCGGCATCGTCGTCCGGCATGTCCATGGGCGGCGGATCGGTCGGTGCGTCGACCCCGGGCAAATCAATGTCGGGCAGGTCGATTCCAGGTGGCTGAGCCACCGCGACAGCCGACCAACTGACCAATGCCACCACTGTTGCTACTAGCACGATTGCAAACTGTTTCATCGCCACCCCAACCTCAAAATGAAGGAAGTCAATCGGCCCGCCCTGCAATCATCGCACAGGCTTGTCGTTGCTAGCTCGATTGTAGTAGGTGGCAACTCGCGATGCCAGTTGCGCCGGCCGCCTACTGCATTTCCTCAAGTTCAGTATCCGTGAACCGATTTTCTACCGTGTCGCCGACGAAGGTTGCCGTCCGCATCCTGGCCACCTTGGTGGCGGTGGCCGCCCAGGCGGCGCCGGCTTTGTCGGCTCGATAGTTGGCGGCTCCATTCCGCGCGATGCCCATGCGGCCCGCCTCGGCGAAGGCGTCCTGGTTGGCGCCCAGGAACGTGAATTGCCAATTGTAAACGCTTTGCTGATGCTCGATCATCTCCCGCAGTTGCGTGTTGGTGAACTCGCGACTGGAGTTTTCTAGTCCGTCAGTCATGATCACTACCACCACGAGTCCCGGTCGCTGCTCTTCGTCCATCGCGGCCAGTCGCTGGCCGGTTTCGTTAATGGCTCTCCCCACCGCGTCCAATAGCGCGGTCGATCCTCGGGGGAGAAGTTGGTAGGGAGGTACCAGATCGACAGGCACTCCTTGATGCAAGAACTCGTATTCGGTGTCGAACTGCACCAGCGTCAACAGCGCCTCGCCCGGTTGCTTGGCCTGCTCGGCGATGAACGCATTCACGCCCCCTTCGGCGTCCTGCTGCACTTGGTGCATTGAGCCGCTGCGATCAACGACAAGGGTGATGTCCGTAAGGTCATTTCTCATGGCTTTCTCCTTAAGGCGTAAGACCAGACAACCCGCGCGCCGCCCCACCACCGGGGGCACCGAGTGGCGGCATTCTACGACGCCCCGGCTGTCGGGCAAGTTTTGACTGAGTGCTGTCACTCCCACGCTCCGTTCATTTATTCTTCATTTTTGCCGAGGCGGGAGACTATTTTTGACGCTGAGTTTCGAATCGCTAAAATCAAGAGAGTTGATAGGGGACACTCAAGGGGTTGTTGAATATGCCATCTCTCGAACCTGCCAGAGCAATGGTTCGTCCCAGGGTTCGCGCACCCGCGGGGGAAGTCGGACTGCTGGAGGATTTCGTTGCCGAGCATCTCGAAGCCGGCACCAACGGCGTGCTTTGGCTCGTTGGTGGTCCCGGTAGCGGAAAGTCCACCGCGCTGAAGTACCTGGTGCGGCAGTTTCCCGAGTTCGAGTTTCCCGAGGCCGATCATGCCGATGCCGACAAGGTGATTGGTGAGACAAACCTGGCCGTGGCGGCCGTTGCCAGCAAAACGCCAGCCACGTCGGGCGCCTTTCACCTGTTGCCGTGGAGTCGCGACGACCTGGTTGAGTACCTGCTGGCCGCCAACCCAGATGGTTGCAAGCAAGTCATGAAGCAACTTGGCGAGCATGCCAAGCGGGCGTGGAATCCACAGCTGGCGACCATCGTGCTGCAGCGGTTCGAGCGAGATGCTGACCTCACCGACCCCAACGCCGCGCTGCGGATGGAAGTGCGTGACAGGGCAGGGGACGAGCACCAGTATCTCGAGGCCTTGCGGGCGAGTCTTGCCATGCTCTGCCGCCGCGAAAGCTCGCCGTTCGAGGCGTGGCTCAAACCGTTCCAGCGCGAGATGCCCGACGAACTGAAGATACTGCTGCGGCACCGCGATGTGCAGCTCACCCTGGCTGCCGAGTGGATTGTCTCGGCCCCGAACATCCGCCGTCTGAATAATCGCTTGAATCGACCTTTGCCTCGCAAGTTGATCGAGTTGTGTGCCGAGCGGTTCGCGGTCCGCGGGGAGTCGCGCGAGTCGCTGGAGCAACTCGTCGAGTCGGGACGCTACTCGGCCTCCGACGCCATGGCTGCGAGCATCCTGTATTCACTCGATACCACCTGGCGGCCCGACTCCACCCGATCGCGTCGCTGGCGTTTGGTGTCGGGCAGTTTCCCGCGCGCCGAGTGGCACGAGATCGATCTGACCGGGGCCGACCTCACCAAGTGCGATCTTACCTCCGCGAACCTCGCCAGTTCGACGCTCAGCTCAGCGATGCTCGGCTCTACCACGCTCGACCGCGCGAACCTGAACAATACCATGCTCAATCAGGCCTACGCGGCATATGCCAGCCTGGTGGGGGCGTCGCTCGTTGGGGCGAACTGCCAATCGGTCAGCTTCTCGCGAGCGAATCTCGAACAAGCCGACTTCCGCGAAGCGGACCTGACCAGCGCGCTGCTCACCAATACGCGACTCGTCGGAGCCAGCCTTCCCGAAGCCAACCTGTCCGGCGCGCGGCTCGAAGGGGCCAAGCTCGACGGAGTCGACCTGATGGGCGCCGACCTCAGCAATGCGCGACTCGCCCACGCCGACTTGCGTACCGCGGTGCTCGACGGAGTGAACTTCTTCCGCGCCAACCTGCAGCATGCCCAACTCGAAGAGGTTAGCATCGAAGCGGGGCGGTTTTATCAAGCCAATCTGTCGCATGCGCACCTCACCGGTGCCCAAATGCCCGCGGCCGACTTCTGCCAGGCTCGTCTGGTCGACGCTCACCTGGCCGATGTCGACTGGGAAGGGGTCGATTTGCGTCGCGCCGACTTGCGCGGTGCTTCGTTCCACATGGGTTCCTCCCGCAGCGGGCTGGTTGGCAGCCCCACCGCGCTGGAAGGCAGCATGACCGGCTTTTACACCGACGACCGGTCGGAACTCTACTTCCGCCGCCCCGAGCAGATCCGCAAAGCCAACCTCCGCGGCGCCCGCCTCCGCGGCGCGCAAACCGACGGAGTCGACTTCTACCTGGTCGACCTCCGCGACGCCGAACTCGACCCCGCGACCGAAGCCCAAGCCCGGCAAACCGGCGCGATCCTTGAAGACTGGGACGAGGCGTAGCAGAAGTTTCCTCATCCGTATGGTCACCAATCCCTCTCGCCCGCGTTCCTCGTGAACCGCAATGCAGACGGAGTAGTGGGATTGGCCTGGTGAGTTGCGACCCAATGGTTCTTTGATGACCGAACTCGTGATTTCCTTGATATTGGCGGTGGCCATAGTCATCTCGGTGGCAGCGGCATCACTACTCCTAAAACGTCTAAAATATCGCAGTGAGTTGCGTAAGCGAGGCGTTGATATCAATGAAGTGACAGGTTCCCCTGAGACTCAACTGCTCGTAGTCGACTATATATACTCTTGGAATCGAGGGCTCGTCAGCCCGGTTGTCTGGTGGATCCCAAACGCCTCCGTCGAAAAAGTCCAAATTGACGACGGGGACCTGGACCAGGCATTGCTTGTGGACTTACCACCAGCGATGCGCAGCCGTCAGAGTCTGGAGTTGGCGTTTCCAAGTTTTCAGGTCATTGAAAACCTCACGATCCACGAGCCTCCCTCCAGCGGAGTGTGATCACCGATCGCATTATCATCCACGCTACAATGTCCCATCTGTCCGACCTGTCAACGTGCACTTACCTTCCTCGTACTGCCGAGCACATTCTGTCGGTTGGGTGGCTTGCTCGGGACGTACCCTATCTGACGGGACCAACGCCGAGCGAGATCTACAGCCGGCTCGTGGAGTTTGCGAAGGATCCTTGGCAACCATTCGCGTGTTGTGGAATCCACGAATGCGGAATCTGCCAGTTCCAAAGCGAGGCTCGCGGAGTCAAGAACCTCTTCTTCCCGTTTGAGGAGAAGATCTACGTGTGCCCGGAGTTAATCACGCACTACATGAACGCGCACCACTACCGGCCGCCACAAGTGTTTTGCGATGCGGTCATGGCGTGCCCGCCGATGAGATCGATGGAGTACAAGCAGCTCCTGCTTGCATGTAATGGGAGTGTGTTGTGGAAGTGACCAGCGCGCTCTAGAGTCGCAGGCTCGACATTCCCGATCGTTGGGACCGCGGGGCCATCTGCGGCGTAGCGGAAGGACCGCCATAGTTCCGAAAGGATGGGCCATCGTCGCCGAAGGCGGGCGCCGCAGCGGTGCTGCCCGAATCGCCTTCGCGTGTTTTCGACGGCGTGAACTGCAGTCCGAACATGATCCGATGGTCGTCTCCCGTGGCGCCGCTGCCCACTTCGCGCCGTCCGTATTGGTACTCGACGGCCACAGCGCTCGTGGCCGAGAAGTTCCAAATCAGATTGGCAGCCATTTGGTGCAGTGTTTGTGTATCAGTGGCCGCTGGGGCATCACCCTGGACATATCCGATGATGAAATTGGAGAGCAAGTTGTTGTTGAGTTGAGGATCTCCCCAGAACCGCTGGTAGGCGGTGAAGGCACCGAAGTTCGAGAGGGTATTGAGAGTGCCACTAGCAAAATTGGCGGCGTTGGTTCCGTTCCAGATATAGCCACCGGTGCCCTTTCCCCCGCAGACGCCGAAATACACCGCGTCCACAGCCTGTGTCGGCAACTCGAAGCGGCCCATGGTAGCAATGCCCCACCCTGGCTCGAAGTACTCGACGAAGGCGGCATCTTCTACTCCGATGGGACGTGCCACCGCACCCACCTGGAAGCTGGCAAATCCTTGAGTCGATGGTTGATACCGCAATCGAGTGGCAAACGCCGGGTACCGCTGCAGTGTTGCTCCCCCCGCGGGCGATGGCACGTCACTCAGGATGCTTTGGTCCTCCATCGACAGACTCCATTCCAATCGATCGTCTGCACAGGCAAGCTCATCCATCAGGAAGGAGTATCGCACTTGGGGAATGCTCTTCCATTTGTTCACGTCCACATTACCCACAGCGCCGATTGGTCGTGATTCGGGAATGAGAAAGATGGGCAGAGAGGCTGGGTCGCCAAGCAACGGGTCGAACTTGCCCAAAGCGACGGAGTGGGTCACTGTGGGATCGACCAGTCGAACGTACCCCCTGCGAACGTCAAACCCGTTGGTTCCGTCCCCGTTGTAGATCTCCGCGTAAGTTGCCACGAGTCCCACGGCCGTCTCCCGCGATTGCGTGCCAAGCTGGACGCGAACTGGCAGTCCGGTGAGGTTGGCGTCGACGAACTTGAATTGTCCACGATTGTGGGCAGCACTGGTGCCATCGATTGCGATGTTGGCTGGGGAGAATACGTTGGTCCCACCCGCGTATCCCGTGTCGTAGAAGAATCCCAAGGTTCCCTGTATGCCTAGCTGGCCCACGGTGCCGCCAGCGACTGGAACTGCTGTGGCTCCGTAAGTAGCTACGGGAGTGTAGGTCCGAATGGTCTTCGTCCGCAACAGGTCGCTCGATTGCATGTCGCTGGGATCGTTGGGGGTGGGCAACAAATCCAACAGAGTCGCAGCCACGCCAGCGCTATCGCGATAGACCGACAATCTCAAATCGCTGAAGACCATCTCCTGCTGAATGAAGAAGTCCTCTTGAGGATCGGCTTCTGGTCTGGGGATAGCCTCGAAGCGGCCTGACTCATTGAGCATCACTGGCTGCCCAACTGGACCTCGCGGAACCATCGGGGCCAAAAGCTGAGCGCTCCCGATCTTGGCCAGTACGAGCAACGACGTAAGAACTAACGCCCTGGCATAGAACCGCATTGCGACACCCCGCCAAATGATAGGATTCGATCAAGCAAAGGGGGGCTGCCGTTTGCTTCGACCAAACCCCTGGACGCACTTCATCCGAACTGGCGAGTTCTTCCACAAACACCACTGCGTCACGAAAATGTGCGTGGATTCATGTGTTCAAATGAGCTGGCTGTTGCAGGCAATGCCTGCAATCACGCTAGGGGCCTTGATATGGTAAGTAATCATGCCGGTGGAACATTGTGTAGAATGACCAGGCACCGGGGAGACTCCATCACCTTGCAGGACATTTCTACTGTGTCATCAGATGAGCTTAAAAGACGCATCCTCTGCCGAAGGTTCGCGGATCTGCGAAGTCGTGGAGTGCCAATCCCCGCTGATTTGGCGAACCACTTTATCGACTGTCCAATGTGCGGGGGACGAGGACAGGTAGGCTGGGGCCACATGGAAGGCGGCGTCCCAGTGGAGGTCGACGATCGATGTCCGCAATGCGATGGCGACGGTTTTGTTTTTAAGGACGAATCCTAGCGAACATTGACGCCGACGGGTGCACCCACCGAAGGTGTGTTGATGGTGGGTAAACCTGCCGGTGGGACATTGTGCGAAATGGCCACGGCCCGGCAGAATTACCCACCCTATGAGTTTTACTTCGGCTGCGGCCTGCGCTTCTTCTGTCCCGACTTCCACTTGGGCTTACGGTTGTACTCGCCCGGTTTGCGCTTGGGACGGCGGGGGCGCTGGCCTGTCGTGGCCGTTTGCTCACCGGTGTTGCCTCCCTCCGAGGCGCCGCGGCTGGAATTGCCTTGGCCCTCGCTGGGCGTGGCTATGCGATTGCCGTATTGATCGCGTTTCCCTCCCGGCTTGCTGCTTCGCTCACCCGGCTTGCCGTTCTTCTCACCGGGCTTAAATTTGCGGCGGCGGTTCTTGGGGTTGAACTTCTTGCGTTTCGGGCCGCGACGGGGCGAGTCGTCTTTTATCTCTCGGCGTGGCGGCTCGGGCAGGTCGCTCGATGGGTCGACTTCGATGCGGAAGTTCATCAATCGCTCGATCGCTCGCAGTAGCTTGCGTTCGTCGTTGCTGCAGAACGAAATCGCGGTGCCCTCGGCGCCCGCCCGGGCGGTGCGGCCGATGCGGTGCACATAGGTCTCAGGCGTTTCCGGCAGGTCGTAGTTCACGATGTGCGAGACGTCGCGGATGTCGAGGCCTCGCGCGGCGATGTCGGTGGCCACCAGGATCGGCGGGTTCTGGCTCTTGAACTGCTCGAGCGTCCGCGTGCGGGCGCCTTGGCTCTTGTTGCCGTGAATGGCGGCAGCCTTCAAGCCGTCGCGGTTCAAGCGTTTGACGATCTTATCCGCGCCGTGCTTGGTGCGGCTGAACACGAGCGTCCGCTTCCGCGGCGTGTCCTGCAGAAACTGGACGAGCCGTTCGGGCTTCTTCTTTTTGTCGACCATGTGCACGCTTTGCGCGATTCGCTCGGCGGGCGTGGCGACTGGTGCGACTTGGATGTTTTCCGGTTCGGTGAGCCACTCTTCGGCCAACTTGCGAATCGCCGGAGGCATCGTGGCGGAGAACATCAGCGTTTGCCGCTGCTCGGGCACTTTGGCGACGATTCGCTTCAGGTCGGGCAGGAAGCCCATGTCGAGCATCTGATCGGCTTCGTCGAGCACCAGGATGTCAACCTTCGACAGATCGATGTGCCCTTGGCCCATCAGGTCCAGCAACCGACCTGGCGTGGCGACCAGCACGTCGACGCCGTGACGAAGCGTGCGCACCTGCGGCACCTGCGACACGCCGCCGAACACTAGCGCGTGGCGGAGCGGAGTGTGCTTGCCGTATCGTTTGAGGCTATCGCCGATCTGGGCGGATAGTTCACGCGTGGGCGCGAGCACCAGCGCGCGGAGTGTGCGTGGCCGCGGATTGGAGCCCTTAGGGCCTTTGCGGCGCTGGTTTTTCGGTCGCGGGCCGGTTGGTTTGGGTGGTAGTTTTTGCAGCAGCAGGTCGAGCATCGGCAGCGTAAACGCGGCCGTCTTGCCGGTGCCGGTCTGTGCGCAGCCGACCAGGTCGCTGCCGGAAAGGATGAGCGGAATCGCCTGCGCCTGGATAGGCGTGGCGTACTCATACCCGAGCGACTCGGTGGCGCGGAGGAAGGGCTCGGCCAGGCCGAGTTCGGAGAACTTGGTGTTCGCAGTATCCAATTCAATTCTTTCGTAGCTGTTGCGCGGGGACCTTGGTCTACACGACCAGCGTGGTCCGTTCGCGCGGAGTGGGCCCTCGGTTCAAGAGAGCTTTGCCGTATTGCACGCCTCGTGGGTCACGGGCTTCGTGACATTACTTCCCAGGGGGAAACTTGGGGCCAGGCGCACACGCACCAAGGCCGGAGGCGGTAAGGGGCAAGAGAATCATTCGCGGTCGAGAGGGCGCGAACCAAATTCGCCGAGCGGGGGGCGAAGACCTGGAAGGCGGGGTATCGAGCTTGAGTGAACAGACCGGAGAGCGGGCTCAGCCGGAAAGTCTCACACCTTGGTAAGTGGACAAGTATACCACGATGCGACGCCGCGGCAAGGCCGCCGAGCGTTCGCGCCGGCATTTGCGAGGATTTGGCGATTATGCCGCACGGGACTGCTTGGGTGGCGGGGTCGGCGTGGGGAGCGGCAGTGTGATCACCTGGTCGCCCGTTTTGTCGCTGACGACGGGCATCCGTACGAAACTGGGCTCGGCTCCGATTTCCGCATGAGCTTCGCGATCGAGCTGATCCATCGCGGCTTGGATGGTCTCGACGTAGTGCGGCAAGTCGTTGGTGTGCAGGTCGCGAGGAACATGGATCGGCGCGCCAGCGATTAGCACGATGGTGGAAAACGGCTTGGGAATGATCAAATCCGACCAACTTCCCTTCCACCGCCAGCAACTCGTACAGGCGAAGCCAGCGGGCACAACGGCCCGTCCGGTGCGCGAAGCGAGGTAGGCAATGCCGGGGCTCATTACCCGGTTGGGACCGCGCGGGCCATCGGGCGTGATAACCAAGTGCCGCGAGGCGACTGTTTCCATCAACTCACGCACCGCGCCGGTGCGGATGCGACTGGTCGAGCCACGCACGGCCGGAATGTTCCGCCAGCGAAGCACGCCAGCGACGAACGATCCGTCTTTGTGCTGACTGGTCAGCGCGGTGGTGCACCAATGATGACCGCCGAACACGGGCAGGACCATCGAGTCGTGCCATACTGAGTAAAGGTAGCGCTTCTTGCAGTTGCGGTTGTAGGGGCTGGTATTCTCGTCTCCCGGCGTGAGGAGGCGAATTCTCAGCGTTTTAAACAGCAGCCACACCAGCGCGGCGAAGGTGAAGGTGGCAATCGAATTCAGGCGTTTGCTGCGAATTTTCAGAGGGGTACTCGAACGTAAGAGGAGCGTGCGGGATAGGGACCGCGGAGAGTACGCGTTTGGCGGGATGCTTGCAAGGCAGATTCTGCTAGCAGTGCGGTCGCGACCTCAGGAGCCGCGTCCAATTGCTGTTCGGCCGAGAGGTGGTTTTCTGTATAGTCCGCGGCCCCCTTGGTCCGAAGGAAATTACCATGTCGCTCAATCCGCTCACGCCAGTGACCGATTACCAATCGATGCTCAACCGCATCTTCTGGTTTACGTCGGGCGCTGCGCTGGTGGCGGTGTGGTTGCTGCGCACGCACATCGAACCCGTCGGTGGACTGCTCGAGACGATCGACTTCACTCTCGAACTTGATGGCGAACGCATCCTGCCCGTGCCCGGCGGCTACCTGGTGCCGGCGTTGGCAATCGGGCTGGTGTCGCGGATTTTTCGCATCCATAGCGTGGTGGCCGAGTGGCTGGGCATTCGCGAGCGGTTCGAGATCGACGTGATCATCCACGAGCTGGCGTACCGCACCGGTGTGTCGCTCGACGACGTGCCGGACGAGCATTTGGTCCGCCGGCGATACCATATTATGCGGCACGGATTCTATCAGTTCGTCAGTGGCCGCCGGCCCCAGATCGACGAACTGCTGATCGAGCGGGCGCTCGACACCTGGAGCTGGTTCTGGATCGTGCTCGAAGCGGCCGTGGTGCTGGTGCTCACGGGCTTCGTGCTCATTGCATGCGGCGTGGAGCAAACCGGCGTGACCGTGGTGCTGGCAGCCCTGGCCTTGGCTGCCGCCGGGCTGCCGACCATCCGCACCCAGTGCCGCCGCTACGCAGTGGCCCAAGTGCGCGCAATTGTCGACGATCCTGAGCGTGCACGACTGGTGCGAGAGGCGTTCGAAGAGGTAATCGAGCAGCCCACCATCCGCCGCGCGGCGTGATTGGCGAATTTTCGAAAATCTTGCCAAGTTCTTCCAACACTCGCTTACGATGTGCGAATAACCCTCCGGGCGGCGCGTGCCGCCTGTTTCTATTCGCTAACTGGGAGGACATCGCTATGGGTATGGGGCAGTATGTGATTCGGCGGGCAGCTCGCCGAGTGTTGGTGGTCGCGGTGGTGACGAGCATGGGCGCTTATTCGGCCTGGGCACAAACCGAAGCACCGGCCCGCGGAGCTCGATTGCCATCGGACGTTGGCGACCTGCCGCCCGCCACGGTGGAGTTGGACCTCGGTCCCGGTCTGATCCGCCAGTTCTTCAGCATGGGCGACGCTGCGGCAGCCGGATTTCTCGACGGTCTGTCGACCTCGCCCGACGCGGCTTCGAGCGAGAATTTGAAATTCGTCGCCAACCAGCTAACCTCGGCTCGCGAATTGGGCGACATCGCCAGCGAAGTGGTGCAGGAAGTTCACATCCGCGTGTGGAACGAGGAGATCGACGCCGTGGAAGCGGCTGCTCAGTTGATCGAGCGTTATGACGAGACGCTACCCAGCACTGGTTGGGAGCCAACCCTACGCGCCCGTCAGAACGGCGAACTGGTGCGCATCTACACTCTCCGCGAAGGGGAGTCGATCACCGGCGTGTGTGTTGTGGCCGGCAAGCGGAGCGAACTGGTCGTGCTGAACGTCGTAGGCAACCTCTCTCCGGAGAACATCCAACGCTTTACCAGCGCAGCAACGAAGATTGGCGTGAAGTTGGGACTCGATAAAGAGCTGAACAAGGCCATCGAGCAGATGCGGATGGAAATCGAGCGCAAGCACGCCCATTAGTGTTAGAGCGATGCACGCAACGCCGGTCCCGGGGTGCCTTGAGCGCTTCGTGGCCGGCGTTTTTCTTTGCTGAGCTACCCACCAGCGAGTGCGGCGGGTAAAACTGACAGTGTTGTCCAGTTTGACCCGCTTGCGGAGGTTGCGAAGTATGCGTGCAGTAATCGTCTTGGTGATGGTGCTCGGTTTGGGAACGGCTCGTGGCGAAGATTGGCCGCAGTGGCGAGGTCCCAGCGGGCAAAACCACGCGGCCGCCGGCGCAACCGCGCCCGACACTTGGAGCGACAGCCAAAACTTGGCGTGGAACATACCCATCCCGGGTCGGGGGCATTCGTCGCCCACTGTGTTTGGCAATCGCATTTACTTGACGACCTGCGACGAAGGGGCCGAGACGCAAATGCTGTTGGTGCTCGACCGCCAGTCGGGCAAGCTGCTCAAGCAGACGGTCGCCCACCAGGGCAAACTGCCGCCGCGCATCCACCGCAACAACACCCACGCCAGCCCCACGGCCGCTTGCGATGGCCAGCACGTCTACGCGCTGTTCAACAACGACTTAGCGTGCTGGGTCACCAAGTTCGACCTGGACGGGGAGATCGTCTGGCAGAAGAACGTCGCGCCGTTCGATCCCCAGCAGTTCCGCTTCGGCTTTGGCTCGTCGCCCATTTTGGTCGACGGGCTGTTGGTGCTTTCCACCGAATTCGACGGCCGGGGTAGCGGCGTCTACGCCATCGATTGCCAGACCGGCGAGCAGGTTTGGCACGCCCCGCGGCCGGAGAGCCTGTCGTACTCCACTCCCATTCCGGCGATGCTCGATGGCACGAAGCAGCTAGTGATGAGTGGTAACAAGATGGTTGCAGGGTACGATCCCAAGACCGGCCGCGAGCTTTGGAGCTCAGCGGGCACCACCAACGCTACTTGTGGCACGATGGTGTGGGACGCCGACCGCGGCTTGGCGTTTGCTAGCGGCGGGTATCCCGGTACGTTCGCGCTAGCGGTTCGGGGTAATGGCGACATCGTCTGGGATAAGCGGCAACCGCGATGCTACGAGCAGTCGATGCTGCTCGTGGACGGCTACTTGTATGCCCTGGCCGACAACGGCATCGCCCACTGCGTGCGCGGCGAGGACGGCGAGTCGAAGTGGCGGGAGCGACTGGCCGGGCCGGTGAGTTCTTCGCCCATTTATGTCGATGGGAAGGTGTACGTCACCAACGAGGAAGCGACGACCTTCGTGTTCCGCACCACGCCCCAGGAGTTTACATTGGTCGCGGAGAACAAGCTGGGCGACGAGTGCTTTGCCACCCCAACGCCGCTCGACGGCCGACTGTACCACCGCTACGCGGTTCGCAAGGATGGCGGGCGGCAGGAATTCCTGGCGGCGATCGGCGATTGACCCTCCGGAGGAATTTCTCCCTTTTTCGGGAATAGTGCGAAGGCGATGAGGCGAATGGGTGGAATAGGACGCTTTTCTTTTCTGCCCGTTCGGGACCTAGTTACGCCAATTGCCTTCTCGATTAAGGAGAGAATCCTATGGCAATCACGCTCACGGCCACAGCCGCCGCGCCCAACTCCTCCACCACTTTGAAGCCTACTCCGCTCAAGTCGGCTAGTTCCGCGATTAGCAAGCTGGGCTTCACCAGCATCGACACCACGCCGGAGTTCGCTCGGTTTGGCGAGTGGGGCGAGCAGATCTCCGTCGTGCGCGACGGCGCGATTCACTCCCTGGCGTACCAGTTGGCTACCCACCCGCGGCGCAAAGAGCTATCGCGCGACGAGCTGTGGCGCACTTGCGCCGAAGAGAATCGTGGGCTGTTCCTTCACTATCAAATCGCGCGACTCGACGAGCCTTCCTTCTTCCTGCCGCGCGGCGAGGTGGTGTTCAAGGTCATTCAGAACCCCATTCAACTGCCGGACAATCCTCCGCAGGGCGTGATGATGCGTCACCTGGAAGCAATGATGGCGCACCCGCTGGCGAAGTTCTTTCTGCTCGAGCCCGTGTTCACCAGTGAACCGTACTACCGACTTTACACGCCAGAGGATTTGCGAACCGAGGCGGCAGGTGATCGCCGCGCTTGCGAGCAAATCGCCTGGCAGTTTGGTTGGGCACACCGCGCTGGGAAGTGGACCGCCGATCGCGGACGCGACCTGACCGGCATGGCGATGCGCGGCGCGGCCTGGGCCATTGAGCTCTTGGCCACCGAGCTTCTCCCCTCGCGAAGAATCCGGCCGCTGCACGCCGACGAACTGGCCGCCCTGCTGGCCGACGACACGTTGACCGAACTGGCCCGCCGTGCCGACGGGCATGGCTTGGATCAAGACGCCAAGCGGCTGCGTCGGGCGATCGACGAGCTACGCTGGCGGACCAGCATCGACCCGGTGCTCTGCTTCGAGCTGGAAGAAAAGCCCGGCCAGTTGTGGTTCGAGGCCCACTGGTACACCGGCATGGACGGCCGCCGCTACGTTCACTACTGAGCTTGCCAGGCGAAACTCGCCAGATTTATCCACAATCACTCCTTGGGTTGCACTCCACCCAGGACCCTGCCAGGCCGCAAGCGGGCAACCGCCCCTTGCGGCCTGGCCTGTTTTCGCAGCACCAGTGCGTGGGAGCGGTAGTTGAAAGGGGGGTATGCGCTGCACTATTCTATGGGTGGCGGCTCGCTAATCTTGGCACCTTCTACGGCCCCCACATTGAACTTGGAGATACAACGATGATGCGCACCCTTTTTCCCCTGATTCTGCTCTTGGCCTGCTTCCCCCAGACGGCGAGTGCTCAAATAACGACTCAAGATTTCGATAAGATCATGCTCTACACACTGAAGAATAGTAACGGAAATACTATCAAGGTGACCAACTACGGCGCCATCATCACCTCGATCATCGTGCCCGACCGCGACGGCGAAATGGGCGACATCGCCCTGGGATACGACAGCGTCGAGGAGTACATCAACGCGGTCGACAAGCCTTACTTCGGCTCGGTGGTCGGCCGCTACGGCAACCGCATCGCCGAGGGCAAGTTTACCGTCGATGGCCAGGAGTACGAGCTGGCCGTGAACAATGGCGCCAATCACCTACATGGCGGCGTCGTGGGCTTCGACAAGGTGGTGTGGGACGCCAAGCCGGTGGGCGACAACTCGCTGGAGCTGACCTACCTGGCCAAGGACATGGAGGAGGGCTACCCCGGCAACCTGCAGTGCAAGGTGACCTACACGCTGACCGACGACAACGAACTGGTGGTTCATTACGAGGCAACCACCGACAAGACCACGCCGGTGAATCTCACCCAGCACACCTATTTTAACCTCAAGGGCGAAGGCAACGGCACCATCCTCGACCACGAGTTGATGCTCAACGCCAAGCAGTTCACGCCGGTCGACGAAGGTTTGATTCCCACCGGCAAGCTGGTAAACGTGGCCGGCACGCCGTTCGACTTCACTAAGGCTAAGCCCATCGGTCGCGACGTCGAAAAGGCCGACGAGCAACTCAACTTCGGCGGCGGCTACGACCACAACTGGGTGCTCGACAAGGAAGGCAAAGAGGGCCAGATGACGCTCGCCGCGCGGCTTAGCGAACCCTCGACCGGCCGCGTAGTGGAAGTGCTGACCACGGAGCCCGGCATTCAATTCTATTGTGGCAACTTCCTGGATGGTCGCCTGAAGGGCAAATCGGGGCGGACCTACGTGTACCGCGGCGGATTGTGCCTCGAAACGCAGCACTATCCGGATAGCCCCAACCAGCCAAACTTCCCCAGCACGCTGCTCGAGCCTGGCGACAAATACGATACGACTACCGTCTTCCGATTCTCGACGGAGTGAATCGTTAGCGACGGCGCATTCCATACCTTTGGCTTTTAGCCCGGAGAAGAACCAACATGGCGGCTTACACCGTTCCCAGTCCAAGGCAAACCACCAAGCTGCCTGCCGGGCAGGTCTATCTGATGGCCAATGGCGACTTGCGACTCAGCGCCAATCAGAATTGCTGGGCCGCGCAGAACGCCATGGAACAGGACATCGAGAAGGCGGTCGCCACGGCCGGATGGACCGTCGTTCGCTCGCATCCCTACAAGGAAGATGAGAAGCACGGCTTTGTCTCCTCGCAGGCCGAAGGTATGGAAGTGTTCCGCCGCTTGGACCCCAACGCGCCGCTCATCGTGGCCGAAGCGGTCTGGCAGTACTCGCATCACTTGTTGCACGGCCTGATCACGCATCAGGGGCCAATCCTCACGTTGGCCAACTGGTCGGGCACGTGGCCGGGGCTGGTGGGCATGCTCAACCTCAATGGATCGCTCACCAAGGCGGGCGTTGAGTACAGCACGCTGTGGGCCGACGACTTTGCCGATCCGAAGTTCCAGGAACAGCTTTCCACGTGGCTCAAGACCGGCAAGGTCGAGCATCCGCTCGACCACGTCCACCCGCTTTCTTCGGTCTCCGTCGGCAGCGACGAGGCTGCGCTTGGCAAGGCCTTGGCCGAACAGCTGCAGCACGACAAAGCCATCATGGGCGTGTTCGACGAAGGGTGCATGGGCATGTTCAACGCCATCATCCCCGATCATTTGCTCAACCCCACTGGCGTGTACAAGGAGCGGCTCAGCCAGTCGGCCTTGTACTACGAGAGCACGCAGGTTTCCGACGACGAGGCCCTGGCGGTGCGCAAGCGGATGGAAGAGATGGGGCTGAAGTTCGAGACCGGCCCGACCCACGAGACCGATCTGACCGACCAGCAGATCTTGATGCAGTGCAAGATGTACATCGCCGCGGTTCGCATCGCCGACGATTTTGGTTGCAGCCTGATCGGCATTCAGTATCAACAAGGCCTGAAGGACGTGATGCCGGCCAGCGATCTGGTCGAGGGCACCCTGAACGACACCAATCGCCCGCCGGTCAAGAGCCGCGACGGCGGCCGCGTGCTGTACGAAGGCGAGCCACTGCCGCACTTCAACGAAGTGGACGAGTGTGCTGGCCTGGATGGGCTGATGACTTATCGCGTTCATAAGGCGATGGGGCAGCCGGTAGAAAACACGCTGCACGACCTGCGGTGGGGCGACTGGGATCGATCGGGCACCACCGACGAGTACGTGTGGGTGTTTGAAATCTCCGGCAGCGTGCCCCCCACGCACCTCACTGGCGGTTGGGCCGGCGCGACCAGCGTCCGTCAGCCCGCCATGTACTTCCCCGCCGGCGGCGGCACCATCAAAGGCATCTCGCACCCAGGCGAGGTCGTGTGGTCGCGCATCTATATCGAGGACGACAAGCTCAAAATGGATGTCGGCCGCGCAGGCGTGGTGGAACTGCCGATCGAAGAGACCGAGCGTCGCTGGCAGGACACCACACCGCAGTGGCCCATCATGCACGCAGTAACTTACGGCGTCTCGCGCGACCAGATGATGGCCCGGCACAAGGCCAACCACATCCAGGTGGCCTACGCCAACAGCGCCGAAGAAGCCGATAAAGCGATGCTCGCCAAAGCGGCCATGGCCGAAGCCCTCGGCATGGAAGTCGCCGTGTGCGGCACCCGCAAAGGCGGGGCGGCCTGGTAAGGCGCTCCGGCAATCGACCAACTTATCCCAATTCAAGCAGTAGAGGTGGAATCCATGGCGGATCAGTTTGCCATTGGCGTTGACTATGGAACCAACAGTGTCCGCGCCTTGGTGGTCAACGTGGCGACCGGCGAGGAAATTGCTACGCACGTGTTCGAGTATCCCAGCGGCGAAGCAGGCATCCTGCTCGACGCTCGCGACCCAAACCTCGCCCGCCAGAACCCGGCCGACTACATCCAGGGTTTTCTGGTTTCGGTCAAGTCGGCAGTGGCCGATGCGGCTAGCGTGCCGGGGTTCTCTGCGGATGCGGTGGTGGGCATTGGTGTTGATACTACCGGCTCGACGCCCATTCCCGTGAACGCCGATGGCGTGGCGCTCGGTACGTTGCCGGAGTTCAAAGACAACCTGGCCGCCGGGGCGTGGCTGTGGAAGGACCACACGTCGCACGCCGAAGCGATGGAGATCACCGAGCTGGCCCGCCAGCGCGGCGAGCCCTATCTGGCGAAGTGTGGCGGCACCTACAGCTCCGAGTGGTACTGGTCGAAGATGCTGCACTGCGTTCGCACCGCTCCGGAAGTGGCCGCGGCCACCGCCAGTTGGGTGGAATGCGCCGACTACGTGCCCGCGTACATCACCGGCAACACCGACCCTAAGACGCTCGCCCGCAGCATCTGTGCGGCGGGGCACAAGGCGATGTACAACGAGGCTTGGGGCGGGCTGCCGAGCGAGGACTTCCTGAAAGCGCTTGATCCCAAGCTGGTCGAATGGCGGTACACCACCAAGGCCGTGGCGTCGAACCACAAGGCGGGCGACCTGACCGACGAAGTCGCGCAGCAGGTTGGCCTGCCCGCGGGCATTCCCGTTTCGGTCGGTGCGTTCGACGCGCACATGGGCGCGGTTGGCGCCGGTGCGCAGGACGGAGTGCTGGTGAAGATCATGGGCACCAGCACATGCGATTGTTTGCCGTCGCCGATGGATCGCGAGATGGCCGACATCCCCGGCATGTGCGGCATCGTGCCCGAGTCGATCGTGCCCGGCATGTACGGCCTCGAAGCGGGCCAGTCGGCCGTGGGCGATATCTTCAACTGGTTCGTCAAACACCTCTCGCCCGCTGCGTATGGCAACGATGGTGCCGCCCACGAAAAGCTGACCTCAGAAGCCTCAAAACTCAAGCCGGGCGAGTCGGGCCTGGTGGCGCTCGACTGGAACAACGGCAATCGCACCATTTTGGTCGATCCGCTGCTCACGGGACTCTTGGTCGGTCAAACGTTGCATACCACAGCCCCCGAGATTTACCGCGCGTTGGTCGAAGCCACCGCGTTCGGCGCGCTCACCATCATCCTGCGCGCCGAAGAGTATGGCGTGAAGGTCGAGCAGGTCGTCAACTGCGGCGGCATCGCCGAGAAGAACGCCATGGTGATGCAGATCTACGCCGACGTGTGCAACCGCCCAATGAAGATCAGCCGCTCCGCGCAAACCTGTGCGTTGGGCGCGGCGGTCTTTGGCTCGGTGACCGGCGGCGTGTACGGAACGGTCGAAGAGGCCCAGGCCAAGATGACCGGCGTCAAAGCGACCGTCTACACGCCGATCCCCGAGAACGCAGCCGTGTACGCGGACCTCTACAAGGTCTACCGTACCCTGCACGACGCGTTTGGCACCACCGACTTTAGCGGTTCGCTCTCCGGCGTGATGAAGGACTTGATCCGCATCCGCAACGAGGTTCGCAAGGGCGAGTAGTACTTCGGTTCAACGACCAGAGAGATGACATCATGCTTCTGCACTGTCGGCGTGCTTGTGTTGCTTTTACTCTGATGGTTGGTGTGGCCTCGCTTGCTATGTCCGAAGAAAAGCCATACGAACACGGCCCCGACTCCGAGCGTCACGAGGGCGTTCCCCGCGGTACGGTCACTGATCACAAGTGGCTCGACAGCAAGGTGTTCCCCGGCACGATTCGGCGGTACTCGGTGTACGTCCCCGCGCAGTACTCGCCTGACAAGCCGGCCGCGCTGATGGTGTTTCAAGACGGCCACGCGTACGTGAGCGAGGACGGCGACATGCGCGTGCCGGTGGTGTTCGACAACCTGATCCACGCGGGCGACATGCCAGTCACCATTGGCGTGTTCATCGATCCAGGGCATAAGAAGGACGCGCTGCCGGAAGTGCGAGGCTGGAACCCACATCCGGAGAACCGCTCGGTCGAGTACGACACGCTGTCGGATGCCTACGCGGAGTTCCTGCTCACCGAGATCATTCCGGAAGTGGCCAAAGAGTATCGGATTACCGACGACCCCGATGGCCGGGCGATTTGCGGCCTGTCGAGCGGCGGCATTTGTGCGTTCACCGTCGCCTGGGAGCGGCCCGACGCGTTCCGCAAAGTGCTCAGCCACATCGGCAGCTTCACCAACATCCGGGGCGGCGACGCCTACCCGGGCATCATCCGCAAAGCCGACAAACGCCCGCTGCGGGTGTTCCTGCAAGACGGCTCGGCCGACCTGGACAACGCCCACGGCAACTGGCCGCTGGCGAACCAGCAGATGGCCGCCGCCCTCGCGTTCCGCGACTACGACCACAAGTTCGTGTACGGCACCGGGGCCCACAACGGCAACCACGGCGGGGCGATTCTGCCCGACTCGTTACGCTGGTTATGGCGGGATTACCAGTTGCCCGAGTGAACTCTGCGACCGCATTGGGTGTCGCTACGCTTGGGCCCGTTGAAAAAGGCCCAACCTCAGCTATCATAACTACTTACGCCCATCTTCGGCGTGGAGGGTAAGCGAATGGCTAGCGGCCTGATTGGAATTCAGGTGCCGGGAAACCGGTTGTGGGTTCGAGTCCCATGCCCTCCGCTTCTGCTTGTTGTCGCACAGGCTCGCACTGCATTGCGTTAACTCTTGTCCCCTCTGGACTTGCGATGATTGGCTCTGTAGTTCCTGGGTGCCCGCTGCATCGTCGGCATCTTGCATGCCATTGCATGCGGATGCACCCGAAAGCAGGACGACCAGCCGTAAACCCTGCGAATAACGACCGCGCAGCGTATGGCGCAGCGTGCAACGTGCAGCTCACCATCGCACCCAGTCGATCCGCAGACTCCACCTCCTGACCTGATAGTAGATGGCCGTAGGTGTCCATCGTCAGAGCGATACTCGAGTGCCTCACTACGTAGCTCAGCGTTTTATTTGCTTGTTGAGACTAACCTGAACGGGCGCTTTAGTACCGTCTGCGCCCAGATGGCTGATTCCACGCAACAGGTTGTAGTGACACGACTTATGCCGTAATGGAAGCCGGGCGCCATGAGATTGAGGACCAGTTTTATTGAAGAGCAGAAACGCAGGTGGCGGATTTGATCGGCGACTTACGGCTTTTTCTGGTTTTGTCACGAGATTGTTGTCTGAAATCGACTACCGTGGCTATTTGCTATTTGAGGTGCGTTCCTAAACCAGACGCAACACTTATCTGCTCATAGACCAGGCGCTATGAACGACGCGACCGCAGAACTTGTATCCAAGTTGACTTCCAGCCAGATTCGGCTGCAAGCCTACATCTTCACGCTGACCGCTGACCGCGAAGCGACCCAAGACATTCTGCAGTCTACCAACTTGGTGATTTGGGATAAGGCTGGCGAGTTTGTGCCAGGAACCAACTTCATTGCTTGGGCGTTTCAGATCGCCAGGTACCAGGTGCTAGCCCACCGCAAGAAGCAGATACGATCGAGGCTTGTGTTTAGTGACGAACTGGTCTCGGAACTGGCAGATGCCGTTAGCGTCGACACTCAGGATGACGTGTTTCAAACTCGGCAAGCCGCTTTGGGGAAGTGCTTGGAAGGCATTACCCCCGAGCAAAGGAAGCTGTTCCTGCTACGCTATCGCAATGGGCTAAGAATGCGGGATATTGCCACCGAAGTCGGCAAAACCGTCAGCGCTGTGGAAAAGATGATTGCTCGGTTTCGGGCAGCTTTGCTTCGGTGCGTGGAATCGAGGATCGCCGAGGAGATAGCGTCTTGAACCTAACAAAAGACATTCAGCGCGAACTCAATGTGCTACTGGCCAAGGTAGTCGACTCCTCGCTTACGCTCGCAGAGGGCGACCGTCTGGAACGGCTGGTGCGTGGGAATCCGGAGCGGCTACGGTACATGCGTGATTACATGCAGTTGGAGGTACAACTGCAAGCGGAAGCAACCGTCGTCCATGGAGGTTCGCTGGAAGGTAGCATCGCGGCGAACGGTTCACTCATACAAAAGCAGGCGACACCCCGCATAGCGTTTTTGTTGTACTCCGCACTGCTTGGCGGATTGGCAGCGGCCGTATGTTTCGTTATGGTCGTGCTAAACCGTGGGCCGCTCGACGAATCGCCCTCTCAGGTGGCCATAACGTCGATATGCTCAGCCTCCCGCCCACCTGCACCGGTCGCCACGTTATCGTTGCAGTCGGATGCCAAGTGGGAAGGACAACAATGGGTTATCGGCCATACCTTCCGAGAAGGCGATACGATCGAGTTACTGACGGGTGAGGCTCAGATCAGTGTTGGTTTTGGTGCGGAGATCGCTACCGAGGGGCCATCGTCGCTCACCTTTCTAGCCCACGACCGGCTGCAGCTCCAAAGCGGTGAGGTTACCGTGCACGTTGCCGAGTGGGCCAAGGGGTTCACCGTTGTGACCGACTCTATGGAAGTTGTCGACTTAGGGACTACTTTCACCGTGACCGCTGGTGACGGTGGCAAGGACGAGACTCGCGTCCACAAGGGTTTGGTACGCGTGCATCCGCGTTCCGCATCCGTTAGTGAAGAACGCGGCTTCTTAGTAAGTGAAGGTGAATCACTAACCGTGGCTCCTGACGGCCGGCACGAAAACCAGTTGATTCTGCCAGATCAGTTGATCGATTCGCGTGAGTTGTCTAAGGTGGTCCCGTATCACCCGGTTGAGCTCTATAACACAGGACTCGGTCTTAAGGTTGGCGACGAAGACCCCCATTGGGTAATCGTCGCCGGACCGGACGGCGTTTTCGAGCGTCCAGAGTACGCCATGGTTTGCGTTCCCGACGAACGCTACCTAGCCAACGCCCCCGAGCTGTCGCAGTGGGTGTCGTTGCCATCTTGGCGAACTGCCACGGCAAATTCAACTTTCACGTTCCAGACACGTTTCGATCTGACTGGCTATGACTTGTCGACCATTCAGTTGTTTGGGCGTTTCCTCGCCGACAATGGCATTCAGAACGTTCGAGTGAATGGTCACGCAGTGGAAGTCAAGAGCTGGAGCGACAACTTATTGGGCCAAAAATTCGGCCCCGATCAATTCCGTTTCGTCGATATTACCGGCGGGTTAGTTCAAGGCAAGAATGTTGTGGAAATCGATGTGTGGAATGGTGTGTTTGGATCACTAAAGTCCGACATGAACACCACTCCAAACCCGATGGCACTACGCGTTGAGTGGTGTGCTTTCGGCCGACGGTCGGACGTGGCATCCAACAGGAGCCTTCAAATCGCACCGGTTCGAACCTTGTTGACAGATTTAAGATTCTAGCTTGTGTATACTCTTCGAAACTCTACAGGAGGTGTTGCTCGTCACTCGAAAGCGATAACTCTTCGACGCTGATTGATAAACTACTTTTCGGCTGATTTCGCTAGCGTGTCGCTGTGAGATGATGGCGGCATCTGGCTCAGGAGGACAACAGATGACTCGCAGTTTAGTTGCGCACTTGTGTACGTTAGTGGTGGTCGTGCTGTTCTGTGCGCCGGCCCAAGCGGTGACTCTCTATCAAGACGACTTCAGTGGTGACGGACTTAGCAGTCTGAACGGTGCAGCGCCCGATGTGGCGCCTGCTGCTGAGACGTGGGCATCCGGATCGCATCTGCTAAACAATGGTGTCCAGGACGGCGCTGGGCGATTTACGGCCCTTCTGCCATTCACGCCACAAGCAGGAGCCGGCCTTTATACACTTTCCACAGAGTTCAATGTTGTTGGCGGCAATAACCAATGGCTCGCAATCGGGTTCGCAGAAGCCCTGGCGCCTTCGGGTACCGGTCTCGAAGAACGATGGCTGGACGGGGGCAATAATTCTCGTCCTGCTTTGTGGGCTCTCTCGCGCGCCGCAGGCAGCACCGATCCCGATCAGTCGTTTCTCGGATACGCTGGCGGAGCCCATACTTTTGGTGGCGTAGGTTCGAGCACTACTAGTGCGACCTCACTGATTATAACTCTCGATACGACCAATCCTGATTGGGAAGTGACTTGGGACTTCAACAGCGACGGCGTCGACCGTACAGCGACTGTACCCGCCGCGGATGTACCGAGCATTGGCTACGTCGGTTTTTCGTCGACGGATGCTTCTGGAACCACCAGCATCACTAGCCTCCTGCTTGAAGGTCCTGCTCCCCCCAACCAGTGGAACGTCGACGGAGGCGGCAGTTTCAACACTGCTGGAAATTGGATAGACAACGTCGTCCCAACAGGTTCGGCCATTCTTGGAAGTGCGCTAACTGCGAACAACGCCCCCGCCACGGTGACAGTTGACTCGCCGGCATCGATAGGTGATCTCAGCTTTCAGAACGCGAACAGTTACATTCTGGACGGCCCCGCCACATTGACGCTCAACGGCATGGCCCGCCTTGATGCGACTCAGGGAATCCACACCATTAATGCCCAGATCGGGGGAAGTAGTGGTCTTAATAAGAGTGGCAGCGGTACTCTTGTGCTGACCAATGGAACCAACAGCTATACCGGGGATACCACCGTTTCGGGCGGGATTCTGGATCTTACGGATCTTGCCGCCATCAATCCAGCTTCTGGCCAAACCAATGTGGCTGCGGGAGCCACTCTGCGCCTGAATGGCGACGGGCAAGGCAATGGGGCGAGTGGCACGCTGAGCGAAGCAATTGCCGGCGACGGCACACTTCGTCTGGAGGGCATCGACATAAACGATCCCAACACCGATGGACTAACGTCTGAAGTGGTGACCATAAGTTCGGCAAACGGCGGCTTCAATGGTCAAGTCAGCGTCGGTGGTGGAACCCTCGAAGTAGCGAATAATAGTGCTTTGGGAACTGGCGACAACACGGCAGCAACCGGTGCGACCGTGGATGGTGGCTTCTCCGAAGGCAAAATTCACTTGTCCAGCGTCACCGTTACCAACGAACGACTTGCAATCACTGGCCGACAACCGGGTGTCACCGCAGCACACCTATCCAGTGAGGGAACTAGCGAGTGGACAGGCGATGTGATCGGGAACACTGGAGGTAACCAGTACAACATCGAATCGCAGTCCGGAAGCTTGACCCTATCAGGGAACATCATGTTGCCGGATTCAAGTGAACGTTTACTCCATCTATCCGGCAGTGGTAGTGGCAGGATAGAAGGTCTTATTGTCGACCGAACTCTCACCGTAGGGGACGGCGCCGAGAATGCTAGTACGACCGTCATCAAGTCTGGCAGCGGCACATGGACGATTGCGACTACGCCTCCACCAGAGAACTCAGACCCCGAGAACCTCTCTACCGCTCGAGATGGTTATCACCAAGGGCGGACCTTGATCGAAGAAGGCACCTTGGCGGTTCAATCCACAGGTGGCACCGAGGGCGAGTTGTGGAGCAGTACGATTGAAGTTCGGCAAGACGCCGTATTCGATATCAGTAGTTTCACCACCTACAGCTTGCAGGCGATTGAAGATCCAGATGGAACGCTTTCGACCGGTGACGAACTGGGGCAGACCCTCACCGGCGCCGGAACGATCAACGTGGGTGGCTCGCTAAATGCCTTCGATGATTCGTCGCTAGCACCGGGCGACAGCGTCGGCACGCTGACGCTAAATGGTAACTTCTCGTACTCGACCTTCGCCGATACACCTGCAGGGTCGTGGGACTATGAACTCGGAAACACCACCGCGGTGGGCGACAGCGATCGATTGCTTGTGGACGGTACCGCCACCATTAATGCCGGTTCGGCCAGCAATGTAGTCGACGTCAACATTACTCCCGTTGACGGCACACTCAGTTCTGGAGCGTACACGTTGGTTCAAGCGAACTCGCTAACCGTGTCTGGCTCTGCAGGAAATGGCACCTACATCGAGCGCGTGTTCGACGCACAGGGAAACGACATTACCTCCTCCATGCGACAAACGGTCTCTGCCGCGAACACTGGTACCAGTGTGGTACTCAACGTGACCGGATCGTCGGCGAACCTCAACTGGAACGGTCCCGCTAACGGGGCTTGGGACGTGCAGTCTAGTAACAACTGGAGCGGCACTGGAGGACCTCAGTTTAGTCAACTCGACAACGTGACTTTCGGCAACGTTGCCAATAAAACGGTAACGGTCAATGAAAGTGTAGCGCCCGGCAGTGTCGCCTTCAACGGTGGCGCCGGTTCCACTTATACCGTCACGGGGTCAGGTGGCATGACCGGTTTTGGCCCCGTCAACGTGAACTCGGGTACCGTGCAGCTGCAAAACTCCGGCAACGCCTACGCCGGCGCGACGACGGTTGCCAGCGGAGCCACGTTGGAAATCAACACGGCAACCACCGGCGATATGTTGGTGAACGGCACCCTATCCATCGGCGGCGCGGGCGTGGCAATCGGCGGCGCCAGGACGTTCTACACTAGCGGCTTCAGTGGGGCTGACGCGACGCCGCTGAATGGCACAACGCCTGACACGTCATTCGACGGCGGTGCTTGGGTCGCTGCGCCGACGTTCGAGGCCGATGGGGATAGCGTCAATGGTACAGGAGGCGGCTCCGCCACGCTGGCTTTCACACCGGTCCATGGTTCCACCTATGTGCTGGAGACCTCGATATCCAACATTGCTGGCGATACCGACTGGTTCGCGCTTGGGTTTGCAAGCGGGCAGTCGGCGGACAATAGCGCCAACAGTCGATTCATAACAGCCACCGTCGAAGGCATTGCCTGGATGCTGTATCGCGGCGCTCAAAACAGCACTACGAATCAGGCTTTCCTTGGTGATCCAAACGTAGAGCCAAACAGCGGCCTTGCTAGCGCTGCAGCCTGGTTGGTTGACGAAGAAACTGCTGCTGGCGATGTTTCGCTGCGGATCACCCTCGATACGACAGGTGGTGCCGGCAATTGGACCGCCACTTTGGAAGCCGACACTGGAAGCGGTTTCCAAACCATTCGTGCCACCGAGACGCTGCTTAGCGAAGCCATCAACTCAGTGGGTGTGGCCAACTCCAACTCCGCGGACATTACCGGTACCATTGAATCGTTCTCGCTCACCGGCACCGAGCCGGCAGAAGTAAGACTGCAAGGGCAAACACTAACCGTCGATGGTGATTTGATCATGGGAGCGGGTTCGACGCTGGAGTTTGATATTGCCCAGATCGGTCAGGACTTTGTCGATGTTACTGGATCAGCAACGCTCGATGGCACGATCGACGTGACGAAGCTCGGCAGCTTCACGCCTGCCGGTGGAACGCAGTTCACGATTCTCTCAGCCGTCGAAGGAATTACCGATTTGGGGGTAGACTTCATCTTGCCCGACGGATTCCGCGCATCGATTGTCGATGCGACCGACTTGGTGCTATCCGTTGGGCTCCAAGGAGACTTCAACGGCGATGGGGTCGTCAATATCGCCGACTACACCGTTTGGCGCAACAATCTCGGTGCGGTGGATGAAACACCCCTGATGGGTAACGGCGACGGAGTGAACGGAGTTGACGCCGGCGACTACGCCTTGTGGAAGGCCAACTTTGGTAACGGCCTCTTGGGGGCCAGCGCCGTCTCGGAGCAGTCCGCAGTCCCGGAACCCACAACTTGGCTGACACTAGTGTTTGGATTGGCTGCGCTGGTTTGTCTGCGATCACGCCAAAAAATGGCGAAAGTCACAACTTGATGTTCTTGTTTTCCTTGCTTCTCTGGAGGTAACGACTAATGATGTTTTTGGGATGCAAACAAATGTGCTGGCAACGCATGCTCGTGTTGGTGGCCACCATATCATTCGCGTCATTCGCGAACGCGTCGACTATTATCGATCTTTGGGACGATACGTTCGATGATGAAGCAGGCAGTGTAAATAATCCCGATCCGCGTGACATGGGCGGACCGATCGGGCTGGCCGACAATGCGTCGTTGTCTGTCAGTATCAGAGTCGCCAATCACTTGGGCAACGACCAGATCCCCTACCGTGGCGGTGGACCAGTGATTGCTGAGACTGGCGGAGTGTTGACTCTCGACTCAAATGGGTCGGGCCGGACCGCTCTTTGGCCGAATCTCAGTTTTACTGATGTTTTGCCGGGCGATCCGACCACGGCCTTTAGCGTTAGCATCGACGACTTCAACCCTCAAACAAATGGCGGCAATTGGGGCGCCATTGGAATGTTCAAAGTGGGCGTTCCCGCTGCCGGTGGCGGTGCAGTCAATATCAACGCTGCCGACGTTGGGATTGGCGTGTTCAAGCGAGGCAATGGCGAAATGGCCGTATGGAGCCAAGGGTCTGATTCAGTCGTACCAAACTATACGGCTCCCAGCGGGTCCTTCGATCTTGAGATCGCGGCAACGAACATCGTCGGTTACGGAACCGTTTCGACATCCTTCGACTATGAAGTGTTCGTCGATGGTGACTCAGTGACAACCGGCAGCCTGAGCGGGATCGACACCACCGGCAACTACGTATTCATGGAGACCACATCCGAGCCGACTTCGTTTAATCAACTGTCGATCTCGGCTACGGTCCCCGAACCGTCTGCGGTCATTCTGGCACTCGTTGGCATGGCGGCGGTCGCCTGTGCGAGGAGACGGTTGGTTTGAAATCGGGCGTTGAGCCCACAACTGACTAGAAGCAAAGGGCAGCTTGAAGGGAGTGGTCCTCCGTCGTCGAAACGACGCGACCACTCCCTTCAACAATATTTTTCGCGCCCGACAGGGCGCAGGTGCGTGATCGCACGAGAAGAACGCGATCACCGAACCAGTACAAAAATGGAGCTCGATATGAAGGCCAAATGGCGAGGTTTTACGTTGGTGGAGCTTTTGGTGGTCATTGCCATCATCGGCATTTTAGTTGCACTCTTGCTCCCGGCTGTTCAGGCGGCTCGCGAGGCGGCCCGCCGCATGCAGTGCACCAACCACTTAAAGCAACTCTCGCTCGCGGCCTTAAACTACGAAAGCTCCTATGGTGATCTTCCCACAGCCAGAGTTGGTTGCGATGGCTACTTGACTCCCTGCGACCACATCCGTCAATCCGGCAACGTTGCAGGTGTCAACTTGAAGACCCAAGGCGCCAGTGTCTTCGTTCAGTTGCTGCCGTATATGGAGCAGCAAGCCCTGTTTGATATGTTCGATATCGAGAACAAGACCGTCTGGGATGCCGGCCAATGGAGCGGTTGGTTGTCGGATCCTCAGATCATCGCCGCAGTGGGCACGTCCCTGCCTGAGCTGAAGTGTCCCAGCGATGGTGAGTTGAAGGAGTATGCTGATTACTCTCATCAGGCAGCTGGTACTCAGGTGCGTGCGGCGACCGGCAGCTATGCTGGCGTTGCTGGGGACGTAGGTCCTCCAAACGGCCCCGACCCGCTATTCGATGATCGCTCCGATTCCAAAGGCAAACCTTACGACCTCAAGTACAACAATACAGGAGTATTCTTCTACGTTCGCAACATTAAACTCCGAGAGATTACAGGCGGCACGTCCAATACGATGTTCTTTGGCGAGACCATCGATGGTCACGCTCGACAGGCTGAGGACGGCAGCAGTGACCTGTTGGCAAGCAACATCTGGAGCAACGGCAACCGTTGCAATTCTTCTATGCGTACGACGGTAAACCCGCTGAACACGATTCCCGAGTTGGGTGAATCGATTCAGAACACAGGAACTCGTACACATTGTGGATTCAATAGTCGTCATCCGGGCGGCGCCAATTTCGGCATGGGGGATGGTAGTGTTCGCTATCTGACGGAGGATGTGTCTGAGGATGTGTATCGACAGTTGTCTACACGCCAGACGAATGCGGACGACTACATACAAACGGTTCCGACCACTCCCGGTCCACGTTAATCCCAGCTTTCAATTCCTCCGAGTTCGCATAATGCTTCGATCACAAATCTCCACCAAGGCGACGTTGGTAGTGGTGGTACTTGCCGCAAGCGTGGGTTGTCAGAACAACCACGAGGGCATCGTTCCCGTTTCAGGTACGGTCACTATCGATGGGAAGCCGCTCACCGTTGGACAGGTGCGAATCCTGGCAAAGGACCACCGTCCGGCCATGGGCAGAATCCAGCCCGATGGGTCGTTCACGATGTCGTGTTTCGAGTTGAGCGATGGAGCCCCGATGGGAACGCACCTAGCCACGGTTTCGGCAGTAGAGTCGATCAACGAACGGTCGAACCGCTGGCACGCCCCAAAGAAATACGCCAACAAGGTAAGCTCGGACTTGTGGGTGACGATAGACGGGCCAACTGAAGATCTAAGAATCGAGCTAACTTGGGCCGGCTGCAAAGAATCTGGCACCTTTGTAGACAAGTTCTGACGTGGTCCCCGCCGCCCGAGATTTCAAGCATAGCACCAAGTGACGTGAAGGCTTCCATGAATGTTAGTCGTTTGCCATGCGCAACGTTTTCGCTGTTGACCGTACTGGTTGTGTCCAGTTCTGCGTCGTTCGGCCAGCTCAATCCTCTCGACTTCCTTGAACTTACTCCAATCACGGACAATGACCCCGGCACCAACGAGGTGGGCCGCGATCGCGTGTCCATCAACTCTACGCCGTTCAAGAATGAGTCGATTGTCACTGCCGGCAACTATCAGTTCACTACCTTCTATCGCGAGGATGGAAAACTGCTGGTTGGTCGTCGAGATCTTACGGCAATCTCGAATGACTGGGACATCCGCGTCACTGAGTTCACTTCCTTCAACATCAACGACGCCCACAATGTGCCGGTCTTAGGATTGGACGGCGACGGCTATCTGCACTTGGCCTGGGGTACTCACGGCAATCCACTGCTCTATTCGAAAACGACAACGCCGGTAACGGGCGGCCAACCGATGGCGTTTGTTGGCGATTCCGTCGGAAACGGTTCGGCAATCAATACAATGACCGGATCGAATGAAACGGGCACCACCTACCCGAACTTCCAGCGCATTCCTGGGTCCAACGACCTACTTTTCAATTATCGAACCGGTGGGTCAGGCAATGGCACCTACCGCATTACGCACTACGATGATGGCACAGACACTTGGTCGTGGGCCGACCAAGTCTGGATCAAGAACACGGACTCGTCTGGACTAACGTACAACGCTTACCCCCACAACTTGTCGTATGACTCGCAAGGCGGGCTGCACGCTAGCTGGACCTATCGCTACAACAGTTCGTCTCCAACTGGCCATTCAGGATTCCAGACCAATCACAACCTGTTCTACGCCTACTCACCCGACAACGGAACGACTTGGTATAAGGATTTCGACGCCAACGTGCAGTACCAGTCGGACATTGATGAACAGAACTCTCAGGTCATAGTGGACATTCCCGAAGGATCGAGTCTTATCAACACGGGTACACAGGCGATCGATGCAAACGACCGCCCCGCGATCGCCACCTGGTGGGCGCCGCTGGCGTACGCCAGCACGCCTGACCATCGCCGCCAGTACATGTACGTCGGTCATGATGGGAACGAGTGGTTTACATCGCAGATCACTCACCGTCGTTCCGACCCCAACAGCCCTGTGCCAGAATCGCAGCTTGGGGCAAATCATATGGGGCGACCGCAAATTGTCTTCGACGACTACAATCGTGCGTTTGTTATCTACAAGGATAATGATAACGGCGGCGGTGTCACAGTAGCCTACTCGCAGGTCGAGTCTCGTGATGATTGGGAGTTCGTCCAGCTTACAACCGACAATCTCGGATACTACGAGCCAACGATTGACCGCGACCTATGGGCTACTGATCGGAAGTTGCACGTGCTTCTTCAAACGATCGACGGAAATAGTGGCAACGGTGGAAGCCCCATGTCAATTCTTGAATGGGATGCCGCCGCCGCGATGGGGCGGGTGCTCAAATGGAGCGGCGCAGAAAGTTCGGCCTGGGACACTACAGCGGTGAATTTCAGCCACCTCGGGATGGACGACACCTTCGTGGACTTCGACAACGTCACTTTCGACGACTCCGCGGCCCAAACTAGCGTCCAGTTGTCGAGTAGCATCAGTGCGGGCAAGGTGGTGGTTGATAGCACGCAGCAGTACACGTTTGAAGGGGCTGGAAGCCTCGTGGCCGGGAGCCTATCCGTAGTAGGAGGTGGTACGCTTAACCTGGCGACTTCCGGAAACACCTACACTGGTCCTACGCGTGTTTCGAATGCGACCCTCCAGATTACGGGCGATGCGAACGCCATGGTCAGCACCGTCATCGCCGCCGATGGGGGCACTGTGGTCATGGACTCGTCGGATGCCACTAATATGTCCAGCAGTTTCGAGATCTGGCCGACGGGAACGCTGGAGATCGGTACACCGACATCCACTGGCACAGTCTTTCCTGCAAGTCCCACCGCCATCCTCAATGACGGATTGATACGCGTGCATCAGCCCGTCAACCTGCAGCACGTGACCGGTCAAGGTCGCATCGAAGTGCTCAACAACGTTACTCATTTGAATGATAACGATGATTTCGTCGGTCAGCTTGTGGTAGCTTCCGGTGCGACCGCCGTCGCCAATACCGTGAGTGGTCTAGGTTCCACCCAAGCCAAGGTCCGAGTCGATGCGGGAGGGCAATTGGTACTAACCCAAAGCGGTGTCTACCAACAAGGGCTTGATGTGGCTGGTGCCGGAGACGGTAGTGGTGCACTAAGGATCGAGACTGGGCTGGATGTTACTCTGGCGGACAACATAGCATTGGGCAGCGACAGCACGACTGTCCATGTCGAAGACGGTGCTACTGCTACCTTCAGCCGCCCGTTGACCGGCTCTGGAGGTCTTACCAAACAAGGCGGCGGCGTACTGCGTCTTTCGGGAGCGAACACATACAGTGGTCCCACGGTCGTTAGCGCCGGCACTCTCATCGTCGATACTGCCACTGGTGCGGGAAGCACCCTGGTGGAATCGGGAGGGATATTCGAAAGCGGCGCGGTTGTCCGTGGCAATCTGACTGCCGAGGGAGGGGCAGTCGTTCGCGTGGTCCCTTTTGCTGCGACGAACAACGGTGTGGTGTACGAGGAACGCTTCGCGTGCGATGGCTCGGCGCCACTCAACGGCATGTCGCCCGATACCGTATCGGGTGGCGAAGTGTGGACCGCCCACGCTAGTATCGCCAACGATGCAGTTGCCATCAGCATTCCAGGGGGCTCTTCTGCAACGTTACCGTTGACTGTGGAGGTTGGCTATCGATACACGCTGGACGCTAGTTTTCAGAATGTGACTGGCGACTCCGATTGGTTTGCAGTCGGTTTTCTCGAGGGGCTTATGAACGGTGGCACCAGCAATGGGAATCGATTTATCGCCGACCCCACAACCGGCAAGGCTTGGATGCTGTTTCGCGGTGACAATTCCACCGGCGATAACCAAACGCTGCTGGGCGATGGTGCAAGCGGCACCGTTGCCGTCACTCCCTGGTCGGCCCTCAATACCAGCGGTGGCGACATGCAGACCCGTGTTGTGCTCGACACCACCGGTGGTGCTGGAAACTACACGGCCGAGTTCCTTGCCAAGTTGCCAACCGATCTGGAGTACACTTCGGTAGCTGGTCCGGTCGTTTTGCTCAGTGAGAACATAAGTGCGGTTGGCTTTGCAGTTTCTCACAGTGACGTTGTGGGAGACGTCGATTTCTTTCGCCTACTACGAGATGGGGACGAACCATCCGACCCCGAGGCGCTGTTGATCGAAGGCGACTTTAACTTGAATCCCGGCGCCGTGCTGCAGTTGAATATTGCAAGTATCAGCAATTTCGATCGGGTAGAGGTTGTAGGAGCGTTTGTTGCCGATGGCGCCGTGGAGGTCAGCTTGTCCGAAGAAGCTGAACTGACTGCAGGCGACTCCTTTGATCTGCTGGACTTCGACTCATTGACTGGGGTTTTCCAGGCCCTTTCGGTTCCGGAGCTATCAACGGGCTTGTTGTGGGACAATTCCCGAATACTGACAGAAGGTGTGCTGGAAGTCGTCGAGGGGTTGGCGGGAGACTATAATCGAGACAATGTGGTGAACATCGCTGACTACACCGTGTGGCGAAATTCACTTGGCGCATCTGGTACCGGATTACTGGCCGATGGCAACAGCGACTTGCATGTGGATGAGCTCGACTACCAACTCTGGAGATCGAACTTCGGGCAGGTGTTAGTCAGCCCGGCCGAGTATGCAACAGTGCCCGAGCCTTCGACTTTCGTGCTCTTGTCTGTCCTTGGCGTGTGGGGCGTTTACTGGACGTGTAACGCACAACGGCAACGTGGTATGATCCTGCCAGCTACTTCGCACATACACTGAGACAAAAATCTAGTTTTAGCAATCTACCAAAGGACGAGGAGATGAAAGAGTTTGTCTGCTTCGCCCTTGGCGTCTTGACCTGTTTGTCGGCGGCTGTCGACATTTGCCGCGCGGAGGACGTAACTCCTGGCGCAGGTCCTCCAGCGCCAAGGGGCTTATCGTGCGAATTCCTGCAGTCCCCGAATAGCACGGTAATCTACGATCCGCAGCCTGAGTTTGCCTGGGTATGTGGCGCTGACAGCAACGCTTACACGCAAGCTGCGTATCGTATACAGGTGCAGCGGGCTGGCCGGGAGTTTCAGAATGCGCTTTTGTGGGACTCTGGTCGCGTTGCAAGTGATCGCTCCATTAACGTCGAGTACGGAGGAGCGCCTCTGGAGGCCAACGGGCAGTACGTATGGCGGGTGAGATCGTGGAATGCACAGGGGGATGTCTCGCCATGGTCCGAATTACAGGAGTTCAGACTGGCTAGCCAGCCGACCACAACGCAGACTTCGCGGTATATGGTTGAACAATCGGCCGAGTCGCCCATTCATTCAGAAGTGACCTCCGCCGGGGAGTACTTCGTCGATTTTGGGAGAGCTGCATTTGGCTCTCTCAAGTTGCGTTTCCCAAAAGCCACTAGCAAGTCGTTTACGTTGAACGCCAGATTTGGCGAGAGGTTGGCGGGCGATAGGATAGATCAAAACCCCGGTGGAACGATCCGTTGCTACGAAGTCGAGGTCGAGGTTCCCGAAGGCAGCACAGAGTTCGACATTCGTCCACCGGCGAACCGGCGAAATACAAGCGGAGCAGCTATCCTCTTGCCGGAGGAAATCGGTGTGGTTGCGCCTTTTCGCTACGTTGAATTGTCCGGAATGCCGGATCGATTCAACACTGATCAATTGGAACGTATTCGAGTCGATTATCCGTTCAATGAGGCAGCCTCAAAATTCGAGTCCTCGGACGACACCTTGAATGCCATTTGGCGCCTGTGCAAGTATTCGATCCGTGCGACGACTTTTTGTGGCGTTTATGTCGATGGCGACCGTGAACGCATACCCTACGAAGCAGACGCATACATCAACCAACTCTCACACTACTGCGTCGACAGCGAGTACGCACTGGCTCGTCACTCGCACGAATACTTGTTGCAACACCCCACTTGGCCGACCGAATGGAAGCAGCATTCGATTCTCATGGCTTGGGAGGACTTCATGTATACTGGAAACACGGAGTCATTGGAGATCAATTACGAGAAGCTCAAGCGTGAGAAGCTCCTGACGTCGGCCGAGCGTTCAGATGGGTTGCTGGATACTTCAACGGGGGAGTTCCGCGACATCGTCGATTGGCCCGGAGGCGAGCGCGATCGATATGACATGCGCAAAGTTAATACAGTCGTCAACGCATTCCATTACGCCACGCTGGTTCGTATGGCCAAGATTGCAGAAGTGCTAGGTCGATCGGAAGACAGTGCGCAATTCCAACAAAAGGCCGAATCGTTCAAGGTGCAATTCAATCAAAGTCTCTGGGATGAATCGCGGGAATGCTACGTCGATGGGTTAGGCAGTCGGCACAGTTCCGTGCATGCCAACCTGTTCCCACTTGCGTTCGATCTGGTTCCCAGCGATCGCGTCGAACCCGTTGTTGCGTTTCTTGAAAGGCGTGGGATGCGATGCAGCGTATATGCGGCTCAGTACCTGCTGGACGGACTCTACCAAAGCGAGCAACCAGAACTAGGTCTGCAACTGCTAACCTCAAAGAAGAAGCGTAGTTGGTACAACATGATTCGCGTTGGATCAACAATCACGCTCGAAGCCTGGGATCAAGACTACAAGCGCAATCTCGATTGGAATCACGCTTGGGGAGCCGCGCCTGCCAACCTAATCCCTAGGCATGTCGTGGGCGTGCGGCCGCTCGAACCCGGTTTTAAGAAGATCGTGGTGCAACCTCAACCTGCATCCCTACAGTCGTTCTCTGCGAAGGTGCCCACGATTCGTGGGCCAGTTGTAGTTGACTATACGAAGTCGCAGAGTGACTATCGACTAGACGTGTCAATTCCGGGCAATACGATGGCGGAGATTGGACTGCCAACAATTGACGGTCAGGTTCCGATGCAGGTCGTGCACAATGGAAACCTCATCGAAGTCCGTAGCGAAGGCCAGCATCACTGGATTGACGACGTACCACCAGGCACGCATGTGTTCGAGGTGGCACTGGAAGGCGACGATCCACCTCAGGCAGGCATACTGGAGGCTTATCAACCCGAAGTCGCCCGTCGAGGGAGTGACACTTCGACTGATGGGGGTGATTAGCTAGCGGATTGAAGAATGAAACACCACAAGTGATCTCGGATGCAGTTGGGCTTTGCGCCAGATGTTGGATGGCATTCTTTGAATCTCCAAGTTGACGATCTTAAAACCACCATAGAAAGCAGAATCGGCCGGACCGGCATGTTAAGCTCTTAGAAACCTCGTTACTTGACACTCCCAACACCGTGCCAGGTGGCCGACTGATGGGCTATGCGGAAGATCTTAAGTCCGGATCATGGCGCCGCCAGGTGTGGATTGCCTATCAGCTCCGGCATTTTGGCGTCGAGGCGTATGAATACATACCGTTGCTGTTAGAGGTCAGTCGAAATGCTGATCGTGGCAAGCTAATACTCTCTTGGGCTGACTCGCAGTTGCTGAATGCGGCTGGATACACCATGGGAATGACTCTCAGTGCGGTTGGGTTAGACGAATCCAATCCTCTACACTGTGAAGTCCGCGATTGGCTGTTGCTGTTGACCCATGAGAGCAATCCCGAAGTGGTAGCAGGAGCGATCTACGCCTTGGGTGCAATCGAATCTGCGTCGCAGAGTATCTGTGAACGTCTATGCGAGATTGCGGGCAGTGAGCGGCGACCCTACGATCATCCAATAGTAACGGCCCGAGCGCTAGCACTTCGCGTTTTGGGCCAACTGAATCCATATGCCGCGATTGGTTATGCGAACACTGAAGCTGCCGCCGAGTACTTGAACTGCATCGAACATTGGCTAGCACATACTGATGCAAAAAGAGTTGACGCGTTGAAGGATCAGCTAGCTGAAGAGTCGGTTTGGCTTCGGCGTGACTAAGAGTGGGCCTCAAAACACTCAAATCCCATCCCCTCATCTAACTGAGGGAGCGCGTATGAACCTATTGAAGAAGTCTGCAGGACCCTTCTTGAGAAGTTTCAGCATTGGCGCCGCCTATGTTGCTTGTGGAGTGCTGGCGTGGCTTGCCGCCGAAGGTATCGGCGGGGAGGCCGCCCGAGGATGGCTGGTAATCTTCGCTCTACCACCTTGGCTATTGATTTGCCTGATCGCCGTTCGATCGGGCAACCAGTTGGGTGGCGTTTGGAAGTGGCTCGCTTGGCCACCGCTTGCAGTACCTACATTCTGGTTTATCGCAAACGGCCTATTGCAGGTGGATTGGCAGAAGCTGATGGATGGGGCGCGCGGTGGTTAAGCATAACCTAATCGGCGAGCGATCGCCTCCAGGTCGTAGATACAACCTCCCCAAGTGCCGCCGCTGACTTGTTGTAGCAGAGACCAAAGTCGTGTGTCGTCAGGTAGATTGTCTGCCGGTGCAAGGTCGGGTCGTGTTGGTCGGAGGCAAAGCTCTTTGTTTCCCCAATCAGCATCGGCCAGCACATCTCCGTGGCCGACGAGATCGATCGAACCCGTGAATGCCTTGGTGTCGACGGTGATTTCAATGAGATCGTCGTCGATCAGCTTGCCCAGCGGCCCGCCGGCCAAAGCCTCTGGTCCGATGTGCCCCAGGCAAGCACCTGTCGAAACGCCTGAGAATCTCGCGTCGGTAATCAAGGGCACGTGTTTTCCCCAAGCGAGGTGCTTGAGGGCAGCTGTAAGCTGATAGGTTTCTTCCATGCCACTGCCTGCCGGTCCGCAGCCTGCCAACACTAGCACATGGCCAGGCTCAAGTGACCTTTCACCCTGACCTTTGATTGCTTGAATGGCTGATACCTCCGATGTGAACACCCGGGCCTTGCCAACATGAGAGTACACCCCCTCATCGAAAAGCTCGGCATCGATGGCTGTTGCTTTGACGACCGAGCCTTCCGGTGCGATGTTGCCGACGGGAAAGACGAGCGTCCGCGACAGGCCGCGGTTTTCGGCTTCCTGGGGACTGAAGATAACGTCTTCTGGGTCGATGCCATCTCGCCGAAGGAGTAGGTCTCGCAAGCGTTTGCGGCGTTGGCTGCTTGCCCATGAATCAAGCACGCTGTTCAGAGGAACTCCCCACGCGGTCAACGCTTCCAAATCAAGCAATCCCAATTCGCGCAGATGGAGCATAACTTCTGGCACCGCACCGGCCAAAAAGACTCTCACCGTTGGATGATCAATAGGCCCATTAGGGAGTGCACTCACGAGGCGCGGAGTGATACGGTTTACCTCTATCCAATCTTCAACCGTTGGTCGACGCAATCCAGCCGCGTGGGCTACTGCGGGAACATGAAGCAGTAAGTTCGTCGAACCGCCGAAAGCGGCATGCACTACCATCGCATTGCGGACCGATGACTCTGTGACTATGTCGCGAAGTGTGAGCCCACGTTGCGATTGCGCAACTACAGCTTGAGCGGATCGCTTCGCCATATCGAGCCAAACCGGCTGCCCGGACGGGGCTAAGGCTGAGTGGGGTAGTGATAACCCCAGCGATTCGCCGACAACTTGGGCGGTCGCGGCCGTACCTAGAAATTGACAGCCACCGCCTGGAGTTGCACACGCACGGCAGCCCAATTCAGCCGCCTCTCTAAGAGAGATTTCTCCATGGGCAAACCGCGCGCCTAGAGACTGGATTCTTCCGGCATCTTCTCCTGACCGAGGAGGCAAGGTGACCCCGCCCGGGATCAACACGGAGGGTAAGTCGCCACAACCGGCCAGCGCCATCATCATGGCCGGATGTCCCTTGTCGCAGGTGGCTACCCCAAGCACTCCGCGCCGGGTCGGTAGCGACCGAATCAACCGTCGCAATACAATAGCCGCATCGTTGCGGTAAGCCAGGCTGTCGAACATACCAGCGGTGCCCTGACTGCGCCCATCGCAAGGATCGGAGCAATGGCCGGCAAAGGGTAGGAAACCAAGCTGCTTTAACTCTTTGGCGGCCGCCTCGACCAGCAGGCCTACCTCCCAGTGACCGGTGTGATACCCTAGCGCGATCGGCCGCCCATCGGGATCGCGTAATCCGCCCATCGTGCTAAGAATCAAGTATTCGTCGCCACCCAATTGACTGGGATCCCATCCCATTCCTGCGTTTTGGCTCCAACCAAACAGATCGCCACTCGGCCGATCACGCAACATTGTCTCGGTGAATGGCAGTCTACCCAAGGGGCCTGGGGCCGAGGTCTGCACATCGAAGATCTGTGCATCGCTAGTGTCAAAGAGGTTGGTATTAGCCATCGAGACCTTTCATGGCTTGCGGCACCAGCGCAACTAAACTAAAGGCATGAGGGTCGCTAGCAAAAGGGTCATGGCCATACTGGTAAGCCCGAGCATGGCAAGTAGCGGCGTCCAAGTCTTGAGGGTTTCGAGCTCGGTTAGACCACTCATGCGGGAAAAAATCCAGAACCCACTATCGTTCATCCACGATCCAACCAACGAGCCGCTGCCAATCGCAGTTGCCAAGTAGACAGGATGAAACGCCGGTGAAAGTTCTCCCATCATAGCCGACATCATGCCCGCCGCAACGAGCATGGCAGCCGTGCTTGAACCTTGTGCGAACTTCAATAGCGATGCGATGCCAAACCCCAGGAGCAAGAGCCCTAGTCCGCTTGCTGACGTTCCAAAGCTGGATTCGATGGCTGGTGCTAGTTGGGCTTGTTTTAACATTGCCCCAAACGCTCCTCCAGCACAAGTGATTAAGATAATCATCCCGCCACTGGTTAGCGCTTGTTCAATAGAGGCGACAAACTGAGTTCTTGTAGGTCGGAAGTAAAAGCAGTAGGTTAGCATCGAAAATGTGCAAGAGATCAGCAGTGCCACATTTGGGTTGCCAAGCACAGCCACTACTGGATAGAGAGTGCCCAGATCCTCGATTCCACTACTTGCATCTGCAATTGTCTTCGAGGCAATCAAGACTACTGGCAGAACGACTGGAGTCAGCGACAGGAGCAAGCCTGGCGAGGCTCTAGGTGGCTCTTCCACATCTGGCGACAAGAAGCCGTCGACTGGTGGTTCTACGGGTATGCGCCGATTCAAGCATGCAGCCAAAAGTAGGCTCAACAACGCTGCCGGCGCTCCAACCGCAATGCCAACGAGAATCATCACGCCCAAATTGACTCCTAACTCACTGGCCACTGCCAATGGACCCGGTGTTGGCGGGACAAGAGCATGTGCTGAAGCTGCTGACGCAATGGCAAGCAGGTACTTCAAGTAGTTCTTGCCTGTCCGGCGATGCATGGATCGAGCCAAAGGCACGATGAGGTAGAAGACGGTATC
Organism: Aeoliella sp.; assembly: GCF_965227375.1. NCBI lineage: Bacteria > Pseudomonadati > Planctomycetota > Planctomycetia > Pirellulales > Lacipirellulaceae > Aeoliella > Aeoliella sp. Next base: position 2,668,548 of record NZ_CBDDFX010000002.1, on the reverse strand, counting down.
GAAGAATACAGGAATTGCGAGGGTGAACGAGCTGGCCATCATTGCCCCAGCCGCCCGTTTCTCTCCAAACAACACTAGTGCAGCACGCACGATGCGATCTGCCGCACCGCTATCCATCATCGTCTTGCCGATCACGGCAGCCAACGCAATGACGATGCCGATGTTAGCCGCGGTGCTTCCGAACGCCGCCGTCACGGCCGGAATCTTCCCTTCCCAATCTCCTGGTGCCATTAAGCTCACGACAATTGCCGCCAAAAGCAACGATAGAAAAGCATTGATGCGTAAAGCGACGATTCCGCCGATTACTGTCGCCAAACCGACGGCGAGTATAAGAAATGGATAAGTGCTTTCCACGTACCAGCGCCTTGTCACGAACGTGAAGCAGAATAGGTGCGGTTATCCTACTGCACGGATTGTCGCTTAACAACTTCTACCGCACCAATCCATCACATAGACGATGGATATCTGTTCCCTGGCCAGAGCAAGGGACCGATGCTGACCCTGCGAATGGGGGTCTGACGAGACGCACCGCGCGCATGGTAGCTTGAATCTGCGAGGCGGGTGGAATGCGCCAGCTTCATCGAGGTCACCAAAGGTAGCTTGATTCGGCGACAAAGAGCGTTGATACTCGGTGGGTCGGCTCTCGATGCGGGGAAGATGGCTTGCGATTGGTCAGTGCTGCCATTGCAAGATGACCACCCGTGTGCATTCGCGATGTAGAAGCTGAGCAATGGCGCCTAACTTGAGGGGGAGAAGGTGAAACGTCCTCTCGCGATTCTCGCGATCTCGTTCTCGCTGGTGACTTCGTCTGCCATCGGCGAGGAGCAAGACGTTGTCTGGAACCAAGACGTTCTGCGGTTGTTTTCAATTGAAGAACGCGACGAAGCACTCAGGCAGATTCTACTAGCTGCGAACTACCCAGACCAACCACGCTACAAAGAAGACGGCGAACACATTACTCGAGTGAAGGAAGTCGTCCTTTGTGCACAGCTTAGTGGCTTACCTTTGGTCACGGTTTTCGCCGGCAACAAGTGGGAACCGGAAGACGTCGCCCCGAGAAGTGGTCACTTCATTGTGATTCGCAGCGATGGAATGGTCTTGCCGTTTTACAAAGGAGCGATTTCACTCCATGGCCATTTTCGCGACTTCAATGGTGATGGCGTGGTGGACTACCTTAGCGCTTGGGGATGGAAGGCCAAAGAGGGGATGTTCACCGGCCTGCACCTGGTGCCGATTGCAGAACCTTTTGAGGCTGCGTTGGTCGTTTATTGGCCCCAGGACCAACTCGATTGGAAGTTGCACCGACCCGATTTGCGCTGCCTTCCCACGATCCAACTTGGGACTACTGACTCAGGCGAGTTTAAGCCTGTGGCAGAGTACAAATGGTCGAAAGAGGATAACCAATGGCAAGGACCGCAAAGATCGCTTGAAGCCGGGTTCGTGCGCTGCGATGGAGACCCGAATGAACTGGCCCTGGGCCTATTGGCCAACCAGGCGGGACGAACGCCAGAGCCAGTGGCAGTGCAAGAGGCACAGGCCCCACCCGTCGGTCTCAGTCAGTCGACGACCGACCAGCAGCTGCCCAATCTAGTGGCATGGCAGATGATCGAAAGAGGTACGTCCTACGACACCGTCTTGGCCCGCTTGGGCGAGCCCTTAAACCACGAGTCAGCGATAAGAGAGCTCGAGCAATTTGGGGGCACAGCAGTGCTCGAATACGGCAGCCCACTGAAACAATCACCGCTCTGGCCCAATCCGCCCTCGTTCAAGGTGTGGATTCGGGGCAGTTCCATGACCGTACTTTCCAAAGAATGGCCCTATGGACCAAATGTCGACGTAAGCGAGCTACCCGCGGTGCCAGAGCTGATCTTGCCGTCTGCCGAGGCTCACTTCCATCACTACCCCCGCTACATCGATGTGCGCTGGTTCCCAGCAGCAGCGGAAGGTAATGTCAGCTACGAAGTGGAGCACGCCATACTCATGGGAATTGGCAAGTGGCGCAGCGACGTGCATAAAACCGCGGAGTGTTACTACGTGGCTATGCACGGAGGAGCAAACAAGGGACGAATTCGCGTGCGCTCTGTAGATGGCGACAAGCGAAGCCAATGGTCCGAGTGGCGCAATTTTGATTTTGACAGGTAGCCGCGAGGGCAGACGCGGTTTGTGGCGCGACGTTGCGAAGCAAAGTTCGTACCAGCCTCTGATTCCATGAATTCTTAGACCAATCGGCGGCAACTTGTGAAAAAAGCCTGCTCCCGCGACGAAGAAGGATAAGAATCAGCTGCCTTGTAGATCACGACTTAGATCAGTACTTGAAGAAGCTCAACGAACAGGCAGCGAACGGGCCCGTGGAGTTTTCTTGGCGACTATCCTCCTGGCGGAGATTGGTGAGGCAATGCCGGAGTCTCTACTCACAACACCGATATATTAAAACCCACGCGGCGGGAGCAAGAACCCGGCCCTAAAACACTCAGAATCTCCAATCGGCGAGGCGTAGCTCGCCGGCTAGGATGTACACATGTGACGAACGCTCTGGACTACTCGACCAACTACGAAAGTCGTTTGCGAGCGGCGAAGATGCCAGCGAACGACAAGGCGACAAGCAGCAGTGTGGAGGGTTCAGGCACGCTGGCTTGCGGGGAGGATTGGCTGGCCGACGGGGCGGTTTGGCCGAAGTTGGACTTCCAGAGTACGTAGTCGCTGGGGCCGATGTCGCCGCCGTCGCCGTTGAAGTTGAGGGCGGTTTCGTCGGCCGCTCCGAGGTGATTGCGCCAAAGCGTGTAGTCGGCTAGGTTCACGACGCCATCGTCGTTGAAGTCGCCTGGTAGTCCGGCGGCAAAGGTGAGTATCAACTCGTTGCTCGTGCTACCCGCCAGGCTGAACTTTGATCCATCCGCTCCTCCGAGCGTGAGGCTCTGACTGATGCTGCCGGCGGTAAGCACGGTGAACGACTGGTTAGGCGACGGAGTGAAACCTGGTTCCAATTCCACCGACAGGATGCCCGATAGGTTAGCGGCGCCACTCACCAGTAGCGAGTCCTGCGCCTGGCCATCCAAGTCGACTTCGAGCACCGCATTTGCGGCCAAGGTAAAGTCGCCCTCCACGGTTAGCTGCTCGCTGGTGATCTCCAACGTCGCGCTCAGCGGGTTTGCTAAGTTGACACCTGGAAGGTAGCTGAGGTCGTCGACGCGGACACCGTTGTCGACGATGGACGACCCTGCCAGGGCGAGCACCTGATTGAGAGGGGTGGTCGAGCCGTTGCGGAACGCGAGGGGAGTGCTGTTGATCTTGTGGGCAACCGTGGCGTCTCCATTTCCCGTATTCAAGTAGATGTCGTAGGTGTCGTTTGCGTGGTCGACCACCATCCAGACGTTGTGCCACGAGTGAAGCGCCAAACCATCCGCGAGCGTTGTAGTAAAGCCGCTGCCATCGCGAGCGTCGAGCGCGAAAGTGCTGGAAGTCTGATCGGCCTTGAGTCGTAGCTGCGTTTCGAAGTCGCCGAAGTTCACCCCGGACGTGGTTGCCATATCGCCCAGCCCAACCGAGTGATCGGGCTCAGCGGTTTTGGAGTTGATGCGGAAGAAGTAGGTGGCCGTCTCTCCCTCTTGGATGGCGTTGCTGGAATCCAACTCGCGGGAAACACCGCGGAAGCCACCCGTCCAGCCGTAGGTGAGCACTTTGTTACCGCGGTCCGACTCGATGTCGGCAAAGCTCGTGCCTTCGTGAGCCGTCCATGGCGGCGAGGCCACGTCGCTCACGTTGCCAGTGGCGTAGCTCTCGAAGTCGTCGACGACCATGTGCGGGAACTGATAAGGTAGTCCCTGGCCACCCACTCGCACCGTTGCGCCACTGGCGGCGGTTAGACTTCCGCGCACGATGCCATGCCCGGCAAGCGTTGCACCGCCGGCCACCGAAGTATCGCCCAAACCGGTCGTGCCATCGACGATCAGTTCACCTTCGCTAACCGTCGTGGTGCCGCTATAGGAACTGTAGCCGTCGAGTGTCCAGGAGCCGGTGCCGGACTTCTGGATACTCAAGGTGGTTCCGCTGTCGTTCGTAATGGCGCCGCCAATGAGGCCATCGCCGGCGCCATCGAGCGTCACCACGCGGTTGCCCATGTTCGATGCGGTGCGCAGCGAAACGCCACCCGCCTGATCGGCGTCGCCCGAAAGCTCCAAGCGGCCTGCATCGGAGCGAATGAGGTAGGTGCTGCCGCCGAACTCAACGTTCAGGGCTCCGGAGATGGTGTTGTTGCCACTGTTGTTGACAATCGCAGGTGTCGCATTGGTGCGGCCGCGGAAGCCAATATTGTTGGATACCAGGGAGTCGTTCTCCAACTCGATGCGACCCGTACTGGCGTTGCCTGCTTCGGCGATGATCACGGTGCCGCCGATACCAAAGGCGTTTTGGCCGCGTGCGCGAGCGATCGCGGGGCCCTGGCCGCCCGAGTCGACGATGGTGTCGCCGCTGTAGCTGTTGTTTCCATCGAAGCTCACCACGCCTGGACCGTTGATCCGCACACTGCCGCCACCGCCCGAAACCGGGCCGGTGAGCAACAGCGGGTGGGCTGAATCGTTATTGATGTCGAGTCCCCCGGCCATCTCGAGTTCGCCGTGCACCTCGTGCTCGGAGGTGGTCGACGCGGCGATGTTGACGGTGGGCTTGATCGACCCATTGTTGCCCCAACCGAGGACCAACCGATCGTTGGGCCAGCCAAAGCGAAATCGGGTGTCGCCATCGATGTTCATCACGCTCACGGTCCGGCGGCCCGACCAGTCGATGCGCTGCTCGGCCACGCCGGTAACGGTGTCGAAGTTGACCGTCGCTCCGCCCAGGTTCGGTGCTCCGTTGGTCCAGTTCGCCGAGTCGTTCCATTCGGCGTACTCGTCGGTGCCCGAGTAGTTCCAACTGCTGGTCGTGGTGCCGGTTTGCTTCCACACTCGAACCCAGTCGACCTTCATCTCATCGCTGTGGCCAACGGGCCACTCGCTGGTGTTTGGCGTACCCGGCCAGCCCGCCACGGCGTAGTTCAGAATCAGGTACATGTGTTGCATCTGCGCGACAGCGGAACTGTTGCCGAATTCGCTGACACGCGCTCCATCGAAGTAGAACCCGACCCAGTCGTCTTCGCGCCATTCCATGCCGAAGTTGTGGTACGTCCCGCCAAGGTCGCCCGCGCTTCCGGGATTCACCTTGCCCGCCCCGGCTGCGTTGCCGCCACCGGTCGAGTAGTGAAAGGCCGTGTGATACTCGTCCTGGCCGTAGCCGCTTCCGGCGGCGGTATCGATGGGGTACTCCATGATGTCCGCCTCGGGGGGCCAGCCATCGTACAGCCCCCAGAAAGCCGGCCAGGATCCCGGCGTGTCGGGCAGGAAGATGCGGGCTTCGATGTACCCGCCGTTGAAGTTGTTCTTCTGGTAGGTCGAGATCATGCCGCCAGCGAACGGCTCGCTTCCGCCTTCGCTAACGCGCGTGGCGGTAAGGGTTAGGGCACCGTCGTCGACGGAGACCAGGTTCTGCCGAATCTGAGTCGGCGCGGCCGTCGACATGCCCCAGTCTGGAGAGCCGTTATTCCACTTGGTGCCGTCGAGCGAAGTTCCAGAGAATTCGTCGCCCCAGTGAAACTGCCAATTGCCACCGGGCAGTTGTCCCAAAGCAACATCGGCAGTTGCCAAACAGAGTGACAACAGCGCAGAAGCCGCCAGTGCAACGCCGCCGGGGGTGTGTTTCATGTTCCGCCTCTGTGACAAACGTAGCTGCCTCGTTTCCATTCTATACTGCTCGCGCCGTCGAACTGCCAGGTATACCGAAAATGGCAGCGCAATAAGGGCCACCAAACAAAACGCCGAGGGTTCGGGTACCTGCAGCCCGGCGAGGTCTTCTAGCAGGCCGGGGTAGGCCGCCCTGAACTGGACGAAGTCCTGATGGTTGATCGCCAGATCGCCGTTGATATCGCCAAGTTGGTGCGTTTGGTATTCCAGCAAACCTGCGGTATCCCGGTGCAGGTTGCGCACCAGTGTGAAGTAGTCGTCGAGGTCCGGCGACCCGCTGCCGTTGAAGTCGCCGAGCACGATGTCGGGCACGATCTTTCGAATGAAACCATCGCCTTTGGACATCAGATAGAGTTCGCCATCGGCGTCTTCGGCGATGCGCAGGTCAACGCGTCCGGACACCAGGTTGTTCATGTCGACATCCTGTCCTCCCTGAACCAACTGCAACTCGTACACATCGGCCGTGGTCTCGGGGATGCCATCGTCGGCGGCCAGCATGTCCGCGTAGTCGCTGTAAAACACGCGCCCATTCACCACGCCCCCGAAGATGAACTTACCCTGCAGTTGTGGAATCAAGCTGCCGCTGTAAACGATGCCACCCGCATGGGCAATGGCCTCCGAGTGATCAAACTGAAGGACGGGGTAGGACAAGCCATCGTCGATGGTGCCATCGGCAATGTCGCCGGGCAGCAGGTAAACATGCTCCGAGTCGCCATCGGCCCCAAAGTCGGGGTCGCCGGGACTATCGTAGAAGCCGTTCACGCCGTTGATGTAGGTGCCCTCGCGACGAGGCCAGCCGTAGTTGGCACCCTGTTCGACGATGTACGTCGGTTCCAATTGAGCCTGGCCGATGACGGATACGAGCAACTTACCGTCGGCCGTCCAATCCATTCGATGCCCGTTGCGAAAGCCGTATGCGTAGATCTCGCCAAAGGTGTTGGGATCGTCGTCCAAGTTGTCGTTGTTGGCGTCTTCGAAATAGGGGTTATCGGTGGGCAACGTGTAATCGCCATGCCCCGCCTGACCACCGGAGACGCTCGGGCTGCGGGGGTCGATGCGTATTAGTGTGCTGGCGAGCGTGTCGAGCCGCTGAAGTTGCTCGGGGCGGCCGGTGACGCCAATCTGGTCGGGACTTGTGCCGTTGACGAATCCCCAATCGCCGCCCGAGATGTACATCATCCCGTAGTCCGCATCTCCGGGGTTGGCGTGCGGGTTGAAGGTAATGTCGCCGAAAGGATGGAAGAGTCGCTCGGCCGTGAACCCGTATCGCGCCATCTCGCGGCGCGTTCCGCTCCAAGTGCTGCTCGCCGGGTCGGAGGCCGTCCATTCCGTGATGACCGAATGGAACTTCACCGAGTTGCCGGTTTCAGCGGCATCGGGCACTACCCAAGTGGGTGCAGGAGACGAGGCGCTCACCCGTTCGGAGTGAATCGTATAGAACTGGCCGTTGGTCTCAAACTCCGGATGAAACTGGTAGGTCGTGAACCCAGAGGCGAGGCCCGTATCGAAATTCATATCGGGATAGAACGAGTTGCCTTCGATATCCAGATCGACATACAGGCTCGGCAAGTTGTTCTCGCCAAGCACGTACAATTGCCCTCGCAGATCGTTGACAAAGTAACGGCCATCCGGCGACTGGCGCAGGAAGTTGATTCGCGTGTCGGTGTTGATTCGGTCGGGCTTTCCACCAAGGGTGTCTTGCGTGTTGGGCAGGCGTGCCCAGTCCTGAATCGTTGCCGACAGTCCCGTCTTCACGATCGGGTCGGGAATCGGGTTGGTGATGGGGCCGACAAGTTGCCCTTGGGCAACCGAAGCGAGTAGTGTCGCCATCAGGCTGAGCCATACAGGCCGCCGGAACGTGAGATGCGATAAGTTCATTTCAACAGATGCTTGATTCATAGTTGTCTAGACAGCACACACCGGCGGAAACTGGCTGCGCCCAACACGCTGGCCAGGACCAACAAGGCGCTTGCCGGTTCGGGCACCGGTACTGGCGCGCCCTCTGCCAGCGAGGCTTGATACCAACTGCGAACCGCAAGAAAGTCCGCGTAGTCGATGAGGCGATCCCCGGTGAGGTCGCCAAGCAGGTAGGCCTCCGCCGACGACAAGTCGCTGACGTCCCGATGCAGGTTCGATACGACCATTTGATAGTCGTCGAAGTCGACTGTTCCGTCCCCATTCAGATCGCCGAGCGTTAGGTTGGGGCCGGTCTCTAGTTCGTCGATCAGGATGTTCCTCCAGCGAACTTCCAATGGCGTCGTGCTTGGGTTCGAATGAACTTGCAGCCCGATGACCCCGGTCGAAAGAAACGCATCGGGGTCGTAATCGAGATAGTCGCTGGCCGGTACGCCGTTGATCCAGGTGCGAATCCGACGCCCGCGGGCAAGGATGCGAAAGTGGTTCCACTCCGCCAAATCAAACGCTTGTTGGGCGGTTGGGTCGTCGTCCAGGTCGTCGAGCCAACCGGCGGAACGATCGGGGGTTCCTCCCTCAAAGTAGAGACCTCCGGTCCATGATCGACTCGAAGGATCAATCTCGACCTGGTAGCCAAACAAACGGCCGCCGTTGTGTTCCGGCAGCGAACTGCTACGCAACTGCACGCCGGAATTGAATGCAGGATCGGAGATGGTGAATTCCAGTTCCAAGTCGAAATCGCTGTAGGCTTGGTTGGTAACGAGAAAGGTGTTCGGTGTGCCCGGCATGGAACGCCCGACGATTTCGCCATTGGCGACCTCAAACGTGGCGTCGCCTCCCGCCACATGCCAACCACTCAGATCGACCTCGTTGAACAGCGGTACGAAGTCGGCTTGAGCAGCGATCGGCGCGTGGGAAGCTAATAAGGTCATCGCGACGAGAGGTACCGCTTGTAGGTGCGATGTACGAAGGGGCATAACGAGGGCGTCGGCGGCAGCGGGGGAGAACGATCCTTGGCCAATTCAAATGTCGTCCGTATTGATTCTGCCGCGATGCTCGCACTCGGCATCCTTCACCATGTTGAAGTGCTCCAGCACTACCTCTTCACTAAGTGCCGAAGGGTAGAGCGCGACTTCATCCATCTGGCCCACATAACGCCGCAGATAGCGCAGGTCGTCCAGCTGGCCAAGCACCACCCGCAACGAATCGGTCAGGTGGGTGTTGTCCTCTGCCGATGCAACTAGCTTTCCATCCAAGTAGAGTTGCAGTTGCTCCGGCGACTTCATCGCGACGAGGTGCTGCCATTGTCGGGTCTTGTACTTTGTCTCCGAGTAGCACGAGGTCCCTGCGCTAACCACGTCGCTGGGTACACTTCGATGGACGTATCGCAGTTTGCCAGGCACCACAAAGGAGTACTCCATGGCATTGGGGCCACCAAGTTCGAGCAGAATGCCGTGCTTCTTGAAGTCCTTGTTGGGCTCCGGCAAGATGACGCTCGCCAGGGCGCAGTGGTGGCAGTGGCTTGGCTTCACCCACATTTCCAACGTGTAGGAGTCGCTCGCCTCGATGGCAACCGGCTCCTCCGTAGCAATGTAGGCGGCCAACTCTTCTTCGGAAACACCTCCACCGAAATCGATGTAGCCGTTGCTTCCATCGGTGCGAGCGATGAGTTTGCCGTGCACGATGCCGCGGTAACGCTCACCCGCCTCGTTGTTGATTTCCGGTGAATCTGCTTGTTCGAATCGCCAGTAGAGCAATGGATCGTGCGACAACACCGCATCCGGGTACTCAGCAGGAATGACCAGGTGGTTCGACTTCATCGAAGTGCGAGCCGTGAAACTGAGGGGATTGCTCTTGGCCCGAGTGTGCACCATTCTGCCCGATGAGTCGGGCGCCAGGATGAGAGACTCGCCCGCTTGGAGTTCGGAACTCAACGAATCGACCTGTTCCACACCCCAGGGTACGACGACACTCGCTTGGCCGTCGAACACATGCACTTCCACACGGCGTCCGTCCACGGCAACACCAAAATTGCTGTGATCTCCTGTGGCTCGCACCAGGCAACAAGGAGTGTCGATGGTGAAGGGATCGCCCAGGGACTGCACGTCCGCACAAACCCGCCCGTGACTAACGCTGCATCCAACATCGGCCGTGAGCACTACTGCCGCCGGCCCTTCGATATCCAAAGTCGATCGCCCGCTGGTGTTTTCAATACTAAGTTGCGCCAAGCCTTCGAGGAGGTTGATCGACTCGCCCTTGCGAATGACGCTATTGGTGAGCAGCGAGTTGCCTTTGGCCGGATTCCAACGACAGGCCGACATCTCCACGACTCGTGCGGAGTAGTCGAGTTCGGCCTCGGACTCGCCAGCCATGTTTGAAGATGGGTCCGAGTCTGCAACGACCGATTTTGACGAATAGCTGTACGTGCTAATCGCGCCAACCAGTGCTCCGGTGGCCAACAACGCGACAGATGCCGCCAACAACCAGGGCCAGGGTACAGGTGCTTTGTACGAGTCGCGCGACAAGACCCGATTGAGCTCGTCGTGGCTGCCGACGACCTGCATTGACCGAACAAGGCCGCTGGCGTCCTGCTGAGTCAGGTCGTCCGTCGACGACCATGCTAGCCAGGCGTCCTGTCCCACCAGGTCGACAACCGATTCGATTAACTCGGGTCGCGACTTGAGCAACTGGTCGAGTTTCGACACTTGCTCAGCAGTGGCTTCATTGCTCAATACCTCGAGCACCAAAGCCGTGTGCTCATTGGTCAATTGACTTTTACGCTCCATCACCGGTTCTCCGCAGCAAACGACCGATCGACACAACGACGCAACAAACCATGCACCTTGGCCAACGACCGGTAAATGGCATGAACCGAACAGCCGGCGCGCTGGGCGAGCTGTTTCGGTGTGTATTCGTGATAGTAACGCTCTTCGATGAGATGCCGCTCATCGCCCGGTAGTTTATTGAGGCACTCCTCAAGCACGGCTTCGCGGGAGTTGAGCTCGCTGTTGCGACGCATTAGATCGGCGTGCAACATCTCGAGCACTTCCTCACTCAGCATTGTAGCCCGCCGCTTCGCCCGCCTGAGGTTCAATACCTCCAAGTAGGCAATCCGGCACGCCCAGGAGTAGAATGTGCCTCTGGATGGATCAAATTCATCAAACTTCTTCAGCAACACGATGCTCGTCGCCTGGAAAACATCATCCGTATCGGCCCGATTGGTCGTGAGGGTCAGGATGAAACGGTATATCTGCCGGGAGTGTTCCGTGAATATCTCAACAAAGTCTTCTTGGATCGAGTGCTTTGCCTCATCGTAGTCCGGTACGTCAGCCATAAATGGGGTAATCCACAAGCGTGCCGAATGGAAAAGTCGCGAGCCGCATGGCGTGAGACTATGGTTCATCGTTCCGGGTGAGGCGATTTTTGCGCAGAAAACCTCAAACGTCCACATACCAGGCGTCGTCTGCCAGCTCCCGCGCATTTTTGATGTTCTTCTGCGCCCGTAAGTCTCGCTCACGAAAGCACTTAGGGATCGGGCGGTCCTGCTTTCCGAATTGCTGCGGTTTTATTCGCAAAAAACCGCACCTCTTCGATGATTTAACTGTGGCGGCAGAGTGAACTCGTCAGGCCGAAACTACTAGGCCAATCTGCTCCCATCAAACCTAGAGCCAGGTGGATACCGGGTTTGCAGGCGCATCTCGTTTCATTTCGTATCACGATCCTGCTACCTCATTGCTTTGGGGTGGTGCTGGGGTTCTGCGCCTCGTCGGCGATGGCTGAATTGACTCTCTTCGACGACTTCAATGCATACAGCATCGGAAACGGCAGTGCTGGTCAGCAACTCGCGGACGTGACGGGCGGCGTTTGGCAGCAGTCGCCCGAGTTCACCGCTAATGCCGATATTCTCGACCAAGGTGGAGGAGACCATTTCTTTGCCTATGGGAATACCTCTTTTCGTGGTGGTTTTCGCACGGATGGCTTCTCGATCACGGACCAGACGCAGGGAAATCTCTTGTATTTCCAGCTGAGGGCCGCCGCCAGCTCGAGCGTCAATGCGTCGTTTGGCGTGGCGGCTTCTGCGGATCCAACTTGGTTTGACGACTACCGCGCGCAGGTGCTTCTCGAAGGTAACAGCATCGACGGTTACCAGCTTCTAGCGAGAGACGATGCAGGATTCTCCGTGGTCCAATCGGGACTGGATTCCGACGTCTGGTACGACGTGACGCTCGACATCGATACTTCGACGGACACCTACGACGTTTACTTCGACACCGACAGCTCCCCCGCCACGCTCGGCACCTTGGTGGCAAATGGTTTCGGTTTTCGCAGCCAAGGTGGTGGAAGCGTTGCCGAGAATCTCCAGGCGATCTTCGGCCTGGCTGGTGGAGATAACGAGAGTGGACAGGTCGACAACATCTATTTCATGCAGGGATCGGGTATCGCCGAACCTGAACCACTGGTGCTCGAAGTAAACACCAATGGCGTGGCCCGAATCCTGAATTCGTCCGCTTCGGATGCAAAGGACATCAACTACTACGAGGTTCGCAGCGAGTCGGGATCGTTGCTTACCTCCTGGAGCGGGATTGATGGCGACGCTCCACCCAGCGAGTTCACTTGGGAACAGGGCGAAGTGGGCGTGGGCAGCACGCTGCTTGTCGAAGCCAATCTCTTCGGCATGACCTCACTCGGCCCGCAGACCGGTGTGTCCATTGGCACTGCCTATTCAGGCGGGGCGTTCTTGGCCAACCAAGACCTGAGTTTCTACTACGGACTCGCCGATGGCACGACGCTACTGGAAGGCGACGTCGTCTACGTTGCTCCTTCGTCTGGAGACTTCAACAACGACGGTGCGGTGAATCTGGCTGACTACGTCGTATGGCGCAATAACTTGGGAGCTGCGGAAGATGGCGTCGTGCTTCAGGGCAACGGAGATGGAGGGCTCGTCGATTCCTCGGACTATCAGCTTTGGAAAACTCACTATGGGAGTGCAGCCACATTGGTCGCATCCACGCCAGTGCCCGAGCCGGCTACCAAGTCACTCGTCTTCTTGGCTTTGGCATTCATTCGTGTATGGCGATGACCCGTCTTTCGATACTCACGACTTGCCGATTTGGTTTCCACAATTCAACCGACCACATCTCACTTGCATGCTCACATTAGATACACTGCCCGCCTTCGTTCAGGAGATACAACAATGAAGACATGGAAACTTCTGCTTGCTTCAGCTTTCGCCAGTCTGGGGCTACTTTCGCAGCCTACGCAGGCCGCGTGGTCGCTTCTGGAGGACTTCAACGGATTTGCAGATGGCACCGACGGCGGATTCACTGAAACCTTCAACGGCCCGGCCACCTCAATAGCGTCCACCGGTGCGCCTCATGACAAAGTTTTGAATTTCACGGGCAATAACTCGGGTGGCCAACTGGGGCAAAGCGGAATCTCGTCGCCCGCATTTGCCGCCGAAGGAACTACCGGCACCGTTTTCTTTCAAACCGATATTGCCAATGCCGGGGGTGACTCCCTGTTTGCTTTCGGGCCTTCAGGCGTGACGCAATACGGCGAACTGAACGTGCTATTTCGTTTGCCAGGCGATGGAGTTCTGGAGGTGCGCAACGGCGGTAGCTACGTCGATACCGACCAGGCTATCAGTCTGAACACGCAGTACAACTTCTGGGTGGTATTTGACAACGCGGCCAACACATTCGACCTGTGGTATTCCAGTGGCTTTGACGCCGATGCAAGCACACAGGTTACCACGGGCGCAGGAGCTACTTCGAGTTTTGGCTTTCGCAGTACTACCGCCGGCGACATCTCGGTCTTCTATCCCGGCCTGAATGGGACCAGCGACTACTGGCTCGACAACATCTGGTACGACACGGCAGGCCAGAATCTAACCAACCCGGCAGTCGCTGCCACGCCTCCCGTTGAGTTATGGAATGTCGACGCCGATGGAGTGTTTTCTGTTGGTTCCAACTGGCTAAGTGGCAACGCTCCTTCCGCCAACGACGACGCACTATTCGGCAACATCATCACGCAGAACCGAACCGTGACCCTGGATGACAACATTTCGCTCAACCGAATTACGTTCGGCAATACCGGAGATGGCGACTACTTCCTGGTTCCAGAGAGTACCGAAGTACTGACATTCACCGGCGAGGCGGCGGTCACCTCGACCGGACGTCACTGGCTAAGCCTCGAAGTTGCTGGGACATCCGGTCTGACGAAGCAAGGCACGGGCGAACTTGTCCTCGATCACGCTAACTCCTTCTCGGGTGGCCTGACTATTGCTGATGGGAGACTCTCCGTCACGCACCCCAACGCGATTCCAAGTGGACAGAACATTGCACTTACGGCCGCCGGATCGAATCTCCAGTTCGGAGGCGACAACGGCTTCTTCGTCGAAAACGGATCAACCGGTGGCGGCTACGTCGGCGGCACCATCAATGGTGTCATCTCTGGCGAAGGTTCGACGATTGTCACCCTGGGCGCCGAGGTCACTTGGACCGGCGCTAACACCTACTCGGGTGCGACGACTGTGGAGGGAACCGATACGGTGCTCACCCTGAGCGGTAGTGGCACACTAGGAGCCTCCGACGGCACGTCTGCCTCACAAACTCGCATCGGCGGAACCGCCCAGGTGGTGCTGGACGGTATGGCCGTTGGCAGCGAGGTGCTGTACCTGGACGAGCGTGCCGACGAGGGAACACCAGCTCACCTCTCGAGTTCTGGATCGAGTTCGTGGGCCGGCAATGTCAAAGCCGACATACCAGGCGAAGGAAGTCGTTACAAGATCGAAGCCACGTCGGGCACGCTCGAACTCAGCGGCATTATATCGGCTTGGGACGAGGCAGCGCCGAACGATCGCTACTATGTGTTCGACGCGCAAGGCGGGAGTGCCATTAACGTGTCGGGCAGCATCACCGACCTGGCTACCGATGCGGATGGTGAATTCATTGATGAAGACATGAACAACGTGCCCGATGGCACCGACGCAGGCGCCAACGTCCATGTCATCAAACGCGGCTCGGGCACGATGACCATCAGCACCGGCGGGTTGGGGACAGCCGCGGACAATGTCCACTTTCACCGAGCTACCACGGTTGTCGAAGAAGGGACGCTGGCAGTGGTCGATTCGCAGACCGCGAATGCTGGTGAGCTGCTCTCATCCACTATTGAGGTACGCAGCGGTGCCACGTTCGACACCAGTGCATTCGATACCTACAGCTTGCAGATTGTGGAAGATCCTGACGGAACGCCCTTCAACGGCGACGAGATTGGCCAACGCCTGAGCGGCTCCGGTACTGTCGCCACAGGGACGGGTACCATCCGCGCATTCGAGGATTCGGTCATTGCACCCGGCGATAGCGTCGGAACGCTTACCATCGATGGTAACATGAGCCTTACGCCCTCGGGCCCCAACGCCAATGGCGGGTTGCACTTCGAGTTGGCGCAGTCCAGCACCACTGGCAGCGGCGTCAATGACTTGCTCGACGTCAACGGAACTTTGACACTCAGTGCTTCCGGCGGCGGTGAGCACACGATTAATGTCACTCCAACCCAAGGTGCCTTTGGACCTGGGACCTATACGGTTATCACAGCGGACACCCGCGCAGGTACTTCGACCATTGGCAATTTCGCCGTGAACGTTGTGAGTAACAACGGCACCGTGCTCAACACGCGACAATCCCCTACGGTTGCGTTTAGCGGAGACAACGTAACCCTCACCTTTGGCGCCGCTGAAGCACGCACTTGGAATGGTTCTGCTGGCAACAACACCTGGGATGTGGGCACGTCGACCAACTGGACCGGTGGAGACAACCGATTCAGGGACTTGGATAGTGTCACGTTTGGTAGTGGTGGAACCCAGAAAAACGTTGTCGTGAATGCCGCGGTAACTCCAAGCAGCACCACCTTCAACTCGGCGAGCACCTACACATTCACCGGCGAAGGTGGCATCGAAGGTTCTGGAGCGGTCAATGTGAACGCCGGTACCGTGAAGTTCCAGAACTCCGGCAACAACTACACAGGCGAGACAACCATCGCCAGCGGTGCAGTGCTGGAAACGGATACTGCCTCCACCGGCTCGATGGTGGTGAATGGTTCCCTCGTGGTGGGATCCTCCGGACTTTCGCCGTTGCCGGAATTCACTTACATCGATGCGGTTCACGGCGCGAACACCGCGTTGTCTGGTGGCGGAGCTCTGGTGCCAGCCGCCGACATTTGGGAAGTTCGGACCGGTATCGGCGGCAATTCGGATTCGATATATGAGGCTGACGCTAACGACCCAGCCACTGCTCCGGAGATTCAAACAACCATCTCCGGTCTGTCGCCCAATACGACCTATACCGTCTACGCCAACTTCTGGGACGCCACTGGGTCGAGCTGGCAAGTTCAAGCGGGCGACACTCCTGGCAATCTTACGCTTTACGCGAATCCCGGCGACAATGTCGCCGACGCAACCGCTGGTGTACTTACCTCGACCCTTATCCACACGTCGGAACTCAGCACCGCTGCTGGCAATCGTACGCTCTATAGTGCACCACTGGGTGAATATATGACCGATGGCAGCGGAAACCTCGTGGTTTACATCGATGACAAAGGGACTGACGAAGGTGACAACCGTACGTTCTACGACGGCTTGAGCTACAACAGTGGCGTCACCAATGTGTTCGGCGGTGGCGAAACGCTCTCCGTGAACGGCGACTTGAGTCTCAACTCCGACGGTAGCTTGGATTTAGACATTGGTGCGGTTGGCTTAGATTCCATCTCCGTAACCGGCACGGCCCTGTTGGAAGGCACGATCAACGTCAACCTTGTTGGAGATGCACCGGAAGATGGCATGCAGTACACGCTGCTCACCGCCGACGGCGGCATCAGCACTCCGCTGGGCAGCCTCGACTTCGGCAGCGGCCTGCCCGACAACTTCTCCGCCTCGTACAACGAAGCGTTGACCGAGTTGATTTTGACTTTCAGTGCCGGACTGGACGGCGACTTCAACGGCGACGGCATCGTCAACCTCGCGGACTACACCGTGTGGCGTAACAACCTGGGGAACCCCGACGAGTCGGTGCTAACGAACAACGGCGACGACCTCAACGGCGTCGACACCGGCGACTACGACCTGTGGAAGAACAACTTCGGCGCCACCGCGGGCGCTCTCAACACGTTGCAAGGCAACCAGGCAGCCGTGCCCGAACCGGGCGCTGCGTGCCTTCTGGTTGGCTTGCTGGGACTGGGAGCGATCCAGTTGCGGCGACCAATAAAGTAACTAACCGGATTGACTATCCATTGGAAACAGAAGTTATGGGCAGCCCGGTTCCTGGCGGCGAAACACGGTTTCGCTGTCAGGAGCCGGCGATTTTGCTGGTTCGACAATCCAGTTGAACTCCTACAAGGAAGAACACGAAATGTGTAGAACCAAACGTTTCGCCTTTACTCTCGTTGAGCTATTGGTGGTGATTGCGATCATCGGCATCTTAGTGGCCCTGCTGCTTCCGGCAGTGCAGGCCGCACGCGAAGCAGCCCGCCGTCTCCAATGCAGCAATCAGTTGAGGCAAATCGGCATTGCCTGCCACAACTACCACGACACCATGGGCATGTTCCCAACGGTCCGCCACGCTGCAACCGACATGAGCTATCTGGCACAGATTCTTCCCTTCATGGAGCAGGTTCAGTTGCGTGACCTCATCAACGAGGAGGCGCACTGGTCGGACGTGTCGAATGATGCAGCAGAGGCGACTATCGTTCCGGCATTCCAGTGCCCCTCGACCGGCAACCAGTTGCCCGCATACATCGGCGGTGTTGGGGACATTACAAGCAGCCTGGATATGTCGCCGCTAAGGGCTCATTACGTTGGGATTATGGGTGCCAAGTTCGGCTGCGTGGATTCCTGGCCGAAAGGGATGCCCCAGAACATTGGTTGGCCGGATTCTGGTTATACGATGGGCACTGTCAACGGGAATACGGATTGCACTGCCGGTGGCACGGCCGACAACGGCACCATCGTGATGGTGCTCAACGCGAGTGGCAATAAAACCCGCTGCCGTGGCGTCTCTGTCAAACGCATAACCGATGGCACTTCCAACACGATGATGGTCGGCGAGCAATCGTGGGACGTGGGCCCCACGCGGTCGTGGATCGTCGGAAGTTCCGGTGGATTTACCTACAACGCTGAGAACGTCATGTGGCCGATGCATGTGGCATTTCGTGAGTCGTTCGGCCAGCCAAACGCCTCAAGCGGTTACTTCAACAACGATGGCAGCATCGGCAGCAAACACCCGTCGGGAGCGCACATGTTGCTGGCAGATGCTTCGGTGCACTTTAAGTCGGACGACATGGAAGTGCACGTCATCCGGGCCTACGCCACTCGCGCAAACGACGATACCCAGAATCCACTACCTGCCACCCCGAGCGGTGGCGGCACCGACCCTCGTTAGCCCGTTCATCCACGTGAATTGGAGAAGTTAGATGTCATTGAAGTGTCAGCGTGGGTTGCTGAAACTCTCAGTAGCGCTCATGGCCCTTCCACTCCTTGGCTGCGGTGCGGACACCGAGACGTTGTCAAACGTCGAGGGGCAAGTGCTTCTGGATGGCAAGCCACTGACAACAGGCACCGTCGTCACCCAACCTGCCACAGGACCGGCGGCTCGTGGCGAGATTGGCAGCGACGGACGCTTCGTGCTCGTGACGCGTGATGCGGGCGATGGAGCGGTACCAGGTTTGCATCGTGTTGGCGTGGTGGCTTTCGAATCGAGCGATCCCCAGAACCCCGAATCCCCTAGTAAGGCGTTGGTGCCGCAGAAGTACAACAATCCACTCAACTCCGGCCTGACGATCAATGTCAAAGCCGGAGAGACGAACGATGTGACGTTGCCGCTTTCGTCCCGTCCCTAGCGACGCCAGGTAAGCCGCACAGGTCACGCGATAACGCGCCCCCCCGATTGGGGTGGCGCAGGCATTTATGCGCGATTATTTGAGATTCCTCGCAAGAAGGGCAATTCATCCAACGATGCTCCATAGCCAACCTATGCGGCCACCTAGCACTGGGAATACACGCCAAGCGGCGCGAGCCGGGTGGTTGGCTGAGTCGATGGCGGACACTTATCAATTTGGGAGATTCTGCGGGTCGTGTAGGCAAGCAGATTCCTAGAACTCGACTGGCCACTGGGGCCACAAACCGGGAGGTAGCAACTAATGAAGACTTGTACGTTGAGATTTCTCTTCCCCGCGCTTGCAGTCGCCTTGTTGGCGGCTGGGCAATCGTTGGCGGCATTTGTGCTTGTCGACGACTTCGAGAGCTATTCAACTGGCAATGCCAATGGCGGTGGCAGCACTGCATTTACGGGCAACGGCGGCCCTTGGCAGCCACGCGATAGTGGAGGTGATATTGGCGGTAGTGGTCTCATTCGAGTCGAGAACGACAGCAGCACCAATCATCTCGCCTTTGGTTGGAACGCCGGAACGCGTTCGGCCTACCTGCCATCCACCACTCCCATCGCCGATGGAGACAGTGCAACTTACTACTTCCAGGTTCGCACCACCGACGACACCCCCGACATGTCCTACGGACTGTCCGACGAGCCAACGGCTACCGGCGCTGGCTTTGGCGACTTCGAAGCACAGGTGGCTCTCGTCGACGATGGCGACAATGGAAATGGCGAATTCAAACTGATCGCAAGAGACGGAGCCGATGGCTTTGTCGATCTGGCCACTGGCTTGGTTGCGGATACCTGGTATGACATCTGGTTGGTCGTCAACAATGCAACCGACACTTACACGGTCTACATGGATGCCAACGGCGGCGATCCGGACGCGTTGGGTTCGCTGGTGGGGCAGGGTCTAGGTTTCCGAAACGGCCCAGCGAGCAACGACTTGGTCACTTTTATGGTCTTGGAGCCAAACGGCAACCCGACCGACGCCACCGCGCACCTCGACAACATCTACTACAGTCGAACTACCGTGCCCGAGCCCTCGACGATCGCTCTAGCAGTGGGAGCGGTGGCTTTGCTGGCCTACCGCCGGGTTCGCTAGGCCGGTCGGAGTTGTAGCAACAACACAACCCCGCCAGCAGCATTCCGCAAGGCATGCACCTGGCGGGGTTTTTTGTTGCTCGTCGATCAAGCAAGACGCAACTGATTCACAACACTCGAGTATTCGATGAGAGAGACGCTGCAACGAGACAAACGCCACTGCAAAAAGGCTTTTCCAACCATACAGAGAGTGTTCTGCTGGACAGCGGCCGTGCTGCTATGCGTTTCCCCCGCCCGCGCGGTGGATGACGTTGCGGGATCGCTATTCACGCTCACCAACACGTCCACCGCGCCGAACGGCGTATGGAGTTGGTTCGAGGACGAGCGCGCTATTGTCGACAACAGCGATCCGGGCAACCCGCGATTGCTCGTCAGCTCTGTTTCCGCTGGCTCCGCCCCCGAGAACGGCGACATCGATCTGTTGTGGCGAGACCTGAACACTGGCGTGCAGGGTTCGTATGAGTTGCACAACCAGCTTCAGCAGGACGATCACAATTCGGCTGCGCTCTACATTCGGCCAGATGGTCGCTATCTGGCGATGTACTCCGAGCACGGGTCCGACCCGCTCACGCGCTGGCGAATCTCGACCAATCCACACGACGCGACAAGCTGGGGGCCAGAACAAACGCTCAACAACGGCGCCGGGACCACTTACAACAACACGTATTATTTGCCGGACGACAACAATGGAGCTGGTCGCACGTACAACTTCACCAGGACCGTCAACTACGATCCGAACGTGCAGATCTCCAACGACCACGGCACCACGTGGACGAACGCTGGCAAGTTACTCACGGAAGGTGGGGGAGGGGACCGACCTTACCTGCGTTACGCATCGGACGGCAAGAAGATTCATTTCATCGCCACCGAGCGCCATCCGCGCAACTACCAGAACAGCGTCTATCACGGCTACGTTCAGGACGGCGTGCTGTACAACAGCGACGGAACCACCATCGATGGCGATCTGTTCGACGCCAATGGTGTCGCGCCATCGTCGCTCTCGCGGGTGTTCGAGAACGGGTCGCAGTTCGATGGTGTCACCATGAATCGCGCCTGGACCATCAACCTGGAGATCGACAACACAGGCAACCCCGTCGGCATTCTCTCCGCTCGCGTCAACGACAGCAATCAAGACCATCGGTTCTTCTACGCACGCTTCGACGGAGCGAACTGGCAAGTCAACGAGATGGCCAAGGCGGGCGCTTTCCTCTACTCGGCGGAATCCGACTATACAGGGCTGGCGTCCGTCGACCCCAGCAATCCCAATGTCGTGTACATGTCGTCGACGATCGATCCACGAGACGAGTCGAGCACCGACAAGTACGAGTTGTACGAAGGATTTACCAGCGACTTTGGCAAGTCGTGGACCTGGACGCCAATTACGGAGAACTCCACCATCGACAACCTTCGCCCGGTGGTACCCGAGTGGAACGGTCAGAACACGGCCGTCACCTGGATGCGGGGCAACTACAACAGCTATACCAACTGGGATACCGAAATCGTCGGTCTGTCGTTTGCAGCAACGGATCCCAAGTCCCTGCTATGGCGCGGCGACGCCACGAATCCCACCGCCTGGGACCAGGGCGTCACGGCCAATTGGGACAGCGGCGGCGGGACGGTCGAAGTGTACAGCGACGGAGATGAAGTCGCGTTCGACGACTCGGCAAGTTCTTACGAGGTGCACCTCGCCGCGCCGCTCGCTCCAATGGGCGTTGCGTTTAGCAACTCCAGTGCGAGCTACACCGTGACCGGCGCGGGCATTGCGGGCTCCGGCAATCTGCGGGTCATCGGGGGTGGCAACGTTGCCATCGCTGGTGGCAATCACACGTACACCGGCGAAACTCAGATTGTCCGCGGCACGCTCGCCCTGTCCGGCGCGGCGCAGCTTTCCGGCACTCCGTCCATCCAAGTCGGGCGGCAAGGCACCCTGGACACCACGGCGGCCGCTGGCGGAGCGTACTCGCTGAATGGTCAGGAACTGACGATCCAGGGCAGCGTGAATGGGAACCTGGTCGCCACAAACAACTCCTCCGTCGAGTTGAGCTCCAACGCATCCTTCCAAGGCAGCCTCACCGCCAGCAACTCGACGGTTGCCGGAGCGGGAACCATCGCTGGCGCCCTCAACGCCCAGCCCGGAACGGTCATCCAAGTGGGGCAGGGTGGTTTGACCGTCATACCGGGAGGTGGAGCGGCGAACCTCGTTGACGACTTCGAGAGCTATTCGGTCGGCAACGCGCACCCCGCTGGCAGTAGCGCGTTCGAACTGAACGGTGGCCCATGGACAACGAATAACGATGCCGGAACTGGGTTGGTGGCCATCCAAGACAATGGCTCCACGCAACACCTTGCGGTTGGCTGGGGCGCGGGGCAGCGTGGCGCAACCCGGACCGCACCAACCATCGCCAATGGGGAATCGGGCACGTACTACTTCCGAATCCGCACCGACGACGCGTCTCCCGACGTGTCCTATGGTTTGTCGGACGTTGCCTCCGGCGACAGCTTCTCATACGGCGAATACGAGGTGCAAGTCGCATTGGTTAACAACGGTGGACCCACGCTGGGCGCACGCAACGGCGGCACCTTCCAGCAACTCGTCACCGGCCTCGACGCAAACACCTGGTACGACATCTGGCTAGTGGTCGACAACGACTCGGATACCTACGATGCCTACTACTCGACAGGCGGCGACCCGAATGGCATTGCTACGGCCATCAAGTTTGCCGACGACTTCGCCTTCCGAAACGGCCCCTCGGACAACGACCTGGTCACCTTCATGACGTTGTCCAATAACCACGCCGATTTGAACGCCTACGTCGACGATATCTCGTACAGCCAGCTTCCACCTGGGCCTACCGTGATCACAGGTAGTGCCACGCTCACGGTCGATGGCGACTACACGCAGAGTGCGAGTGCGATCCTTGCCCTGGACATCGGCACGAGCGAAGTGCACGACAGGCTCGTTGTTAACGGAGTTGCCAGTCTGGCTGGTACACTGCAGGTAACCTTGGCGGAAGGAAGTCCCGCTCCCGTGCCTGGCGACGACTTTGATCTCTTGGACTTTCAGTCCGCCCTGGGGGACTTCGACACTTACGAGTTGCCACAACTGGGGGCCGGACTTCGCTGGGATGTTTCCAGTCTTCCATTGGACGGAACGATTTCCGTCGCGATGCGTCTCGAAGGCGACTTCAATGGCGACGGACTCGTGAACCTCGCTGACTTCACCGTGTGGCGAAACCACCTGGGCGCCACGGAGGACGCCGCCGTGCTCTCTGGCAACGGCACCCAAGACAACTTGGTAGACGCCGCCGACTACTTGCTGTGGCGATCCAACTTCGGTAAGTCGATGTCCGGAGATGGGCTAGAACAGATCACCGCTGTACCAGAACCCTCCTCGGTGTACCTGCTGGCGATGGTTGTCGCTTCGCTGCTGAAGCGATTGTGAGTCGCGATCCGACCTATCCGGTTGCTATGTGTCGTTTACGTGCGTTCGTTCAATCATCGCGTTCAATTCATCGATTGCTGCTACGAGTTCTTGCTCGTCGAAGACGAGAAAAGCCAGTGAGAAGGGTATCGTATTGGCGTCGAGGTGCAGTGCTTCGAGTTTATATCGGTTCTTTGGTTTGTCTGCACCTCGAATTATGCCCGGATTAGTCACGTCTACAGCGATGAAGGCTAAGCGTTCCTCCTCGTCCTTCAGAAGCCTAATGCTTCGTATGTGACCAATCGGAGTCTCTACGCCATGTCTTGGGGCTCGTATGCCCGAGGAGTCAATAGTCAGTATGCTGCGTGGATCAAAGCGGGCGACAGCAAATACTGCGGCAAAAACGGTACCGATACCAACCAGCCACCAACCGTTAATAACGGCTGGGAAGTCACGAATGGCAGCCTCATATCGCTCATACACATACAGTTCAAGCGTAAGGCCGCTGAGAATTATAACGAAACCGAGTACAGCGAATGCCGTCAAGCAGCCGGTTGCGATTCTCAAGTTCACGGTGTGAGGCGAATTTTGCATCTGTGTTCGGAAGCGAGAAAGGACGTTGGCCCAGCCTGCGTCACATACCTTGGTTATAAAATGGTCACCATGCAATCGAAACTGGTTTCAAGCTGCCCATTTTAACAATTGGTTTGTTCCAAGAAGTGTTCGCCCGGGGCGAATAAATCGGGTGCTGAACAGCGAACGCGTATGAGCGGGGTTTTCCCGCTATTTGGCCGGGGCCCTCCGGCTGCTAGCGCGAATCGAGTTTGGTAGCCTGATTTCTCTCATTTTGGAGCCGTCACATGCCCACCACGATGCATCGTCAGCCAGTTGCTCGATCTCGAACGCGCCCGGTGCGGCCTTCGATTCTCGACCCGGCGACCAGCGAACCGTTTACGCTCGAACAACAGCTCGAGCCGTTCGGGCATTGGGTTGGCGAGCCGATTTGGGTGCCGCCGAAGGATCAAAACGCGGCCCTCGCCGAGACGATGATCCGCCAGACGCGGCCGTTTGCCTCGCAGGAAACTCGGTGGGATGCGGTGGAAGCCAAGCATCGGCAGGAGTTCACTCAGGTTCGCGAGATCGACTTGCTGGCGCCTTCGATCCGACTGCCCAAGGGCCGTTTCCTGGTGAGTGTTACCGAGCAGAAGGACTTCGATACGATTGAAGACACCGTGCCCGCGTGTGTGCAGACGCGGCTCGAGGAGTTTCTCGCCGGGCCGGGGCAGCGGCGGGGCGTGAAGGTTTACTACCTCAAGCCGCTGTGCGTGGAGTCGGGCGACGAGTTAATTCTCACCACCCGCGAAGATCTGAATCGGGCGATCGAGAAGATCCAAGCCGAAGTGTTTGCCGAGTACCGCCGCCAGGCCGTGTTCCAACGTACGACGCACGCAATCGCGTCGGTGGGCAATGCCGCACTGGCCCTGCCACGGCTGGTCGTGAACCACTACGTCCAACGCCGGCAGAAGCAGATCGACGCGCTGCAAGCGAGGCTGGAGTTCAAACGTCGCAAGACCGCCATGGGCGCCGCGCGCACCTACCAGAAGTGCCGCACGACGCCTTGCACGTTCGACGACATGCTCGAATTGACCAACCCGCTCGACCGCCGGGAGGTGATCGATCAGTACTGCATCGAGCAAGAACTGTCGCGGGCCAAACGCCAGCAACTACTGGAAATGGCGGCTGGCGCGGTGCCATGGTTCGTCGCGTTGTCGCTCACCGTGTCGTACCTCACGTCGCTGGGTCTCTACCTTTCGACACCGGTGCTGGTGTGCGACCCGGCGTTCGTCGCCGAAATGCCTGACGCGCCCGGCGTGCTGCTCAAGATTGGTCACTTCGACGAAGTTGGCGGAGTGATGCACGTGGAAATCTAGCGGCACCTTGGCGAATTCTATTCCCCTCAAAATCCCGGCTGTAAAAAAATCGCCGTAGAATCCGCTCTCGGATTTGATCTAATGAGGAAGGCTGCTTCGCAGTTGGCGGGGGGCGGTATGCGCAGTCGGCTGGGTGCCGGCTGCGGTGAGGTGACTCGCTGGCCGCACGTTCCTGTTGAATCACTGTTGGCGGGTTTTGTCCTCCCGTAAAACTACCAGGGACAAAACTCCGCGGGCGTCCCGGTGGGGTGGTTGTAGTAACTCGCTGTCGCAAAACGACTTACGTCAGCGGGTGGGTATTTCCGTGGCCGGGGTTTTGGTACCACGGATCGAAATCGGGGAACTACTCAGGGTGGGCGAAACCGTAAGCCGCTGGCAAGTAACGACTTATGAAAGTGGGCAAATGCAGTAATGGACCAGGTGGACCAAAACGTCTTGTGGGCTAGTCGTCGAGAGTGGGGCGGCGTCCATTCACGCGGGCATGCTGCGGTTCTCAACTGGAAGGGGAGTTTTCTTCTTCAAACCTCCAGAACTGTTGCATGTGAAAGAACATGAACGAAGCTGTCCAGGCGATGAGGATCGCGCCGGTCAGGCCTTCGAACGCGGTCAACATCCGCATGGCGCGCGACACGGGCACCACGTAGCCGAAGCCAATCGAGGTATAGACGACCAGCGAATAGTAGTTGCAGTTAAAGGTGTCGGGAGTCGAACCGTGCAGGTCCGATCCCTGGTTTACGAATTCAATCAGTTGAAACCCCAATCCGAAAAGGACTACCTCCATTGCGTGGGCTGCCATGCAGCCGAGCACCAGCAGGCAAGCGCGGAAGCGATTGGAGTACCACCGTTTCTGTTTTCGCGACATCCGCGTGAGCAGTCGCAACGTTTCGTAGTGAATCGAAACGCAGTTCACGACCAACCCGCAGGCTAGCAAGATCGAGAAGAATAGCATCTTCCATTCCTTTCCAGTGGCGGCCACAAGTCCCAGCAGCTAAACCTGCTGGCTGAGGGGGCGTTGCCGATTGTTCCTGCGCGTCCGCTCGCCTGTGCGGCCAGCACGCCCAGTATACAAATCGTTGACCAGGATTCACGACAGCCTTTTCGAATGCGTGACGCGCAGGACAAGCGCAGAGGGACATTCATGAACACGAATTACACTCCACCGGAAGAACTTCGCAAGTTGCTTTCCTTGCTGCGCGAGGGGAACCTCACGCCTGCCGATTCCCAACGTTTGGACGAGTTGCTCGCCGATCCCCAAGCACGGCAGTACTATGTGCAGTACACGCACCTATGCGCCGACTTGCAGTGGATGTCGTCCGAGGAAGCTCAGCAACAGGTGCTGGACCAACTCGGCATCGCACAAGGTACGCCCGCCGACGCGGCCCCCTCGGTTAACCGCCGACCCAAGGAGCAGCCGGCCGCACGGGAATGGAGCCGTTGGACCATCGCGGCCGCGCTGATGCTCAGCGCCAGTGTTGCGGCGGTGCTCGGTGCGCTGGGCGCGCGCCATTGGATGGATGGCGGTTCGCAGCCAGCCCAACAAGTGGCCCAGCAGCAGCCGCAGGACTTCTCGCCCAATGAGAACAGTCCCATCGAGAGCGGCGACAGCGATGTCGTCGCGTGGATCACCCGCAAGGTCGACTGCGTTCGTAGCGACGAACGATGGGCGGTGGAGTCTTCCTCGAAGCTACGGCTCGGACAGACACTGGAGATCGATAGCGGTCTTATCGAATTCCAGTACAAGACTGGCGTGCGCGTGATCCTGCAAGGGCCCGCCCGCTATACCACCGACCAACCTAACGGCGGCTACCTGCATTTCGGCACACTTTCGGCCGACGTTCCGGATGGAGCGGAGGGGTTCGCCGTTAATGCGCCCGAGACTCGGCTCGTCGATCATGGCACTTCGTTCGGCCTGCGGGTGGAAGAGCTGGGCGATGCCGAAGTGCACGTGTTCGACGGAGAAGTAACGGTCGAACGTCTCGACGAACAAGGCAAACCTCGCACCAAACCGGTGAGCCTGCTAGAGGATCAAACGGTGCGGTACGACCGTAAGGCTGCTGAACCTCAGTCGTTGGCCGCGCCCACCGAGGCCTTCAGTCGGTCGTTGGAGCAGGTTGGCGAGTCGTTCACGATGCCGGACCTGCAAGTACATCGCTCGCTCGCCCTGTGGCTAGCGGCCGACTGCAACGTTCGCAAAGGACCACGCAACGAAGGTGATCGCTTCTTGGCGGCCAGCGCGTGGGGAGACATCTTGGTAGGTGACAATCAGAAAGCGGAAAACGCCTGGCAGGTGAAGAACTTTGCCAAGCCGCTGTGGATAGCCAATGGCCTGAACGGGAAGCCATGCTTGAGGTTCGACGGAATCTCCACGGGCATGAATGTCTCGCCGCTTGAAACGCAGGAGGACCTGACGATCTTCATGGTCTTCGATTCTCACGGTTCGCCCTATGGCCAAAGCCCACTGCCGGAGAGAACCAGTCGGGCTCAACTGTTCCAACTCGTGGGCTCGCCGACGGTGCTAGTCGAACAGCTGCATGGTAGCAATGAGCTGCGAACGCGGTTGTCGTTCGGAGCTGGTGCGGCAGGTCAACCTACGAACTGTGGGCTGATCACCGCTCCGGCACCAGCGGAAGACGAACCGGTGTCGTTGTGTTATCGCTATGCTCACTCCGAAAACGCAGCCGAACTGTTCGTTAATGGTAGCAGCCAGGGTAAGGCGGATGCCCAGCAGCCGGCCAGCGCCAAAGTCGAACCCTATATTGGTTGTCACAACGTTCCGCATGTCTGGAAGTTCTGCGGCGATATTGCCGAGGTGATTGTCTACAATTCCGCGCTCTCGCAAGACGAGCGGACGAAGGTGCAGCAGTACCTGAACGATAAGTACGCATTGTAGATGCGGATCTGACGTATCCGCACGCGTGCCATGTGAACACTGTGATTTCGGATGAGCGTGATTCTCCTTCAAGACTAAATATGTGCTACAAGCGAAGCATAAAACGATCTTGCATTGCCGCGTGTGGTCTGTTGCTTGCCATGACTGCCTTCGCGGGTGCGCCTGCTTGGGGGCAAAATCCCAACGGTGCTCAACCCTATGAGTTGCTTCAGTCGGAGAGGCCTTTGTTGAGCGTGGGAGACAAGGCTCCTCCGTTTGCAGTTGCCGAATGCCTCGTTGGTGATACGCCCAAGTTCGGCGACTCCAATGTGATCGTCGTCGAGTTTTGGGCCACTTGGTGCCAGCCGTACGTGCAACAGATGGCACGGCGTACCGAGCTTCAGCAGCGCTACAAAGACCGCGTCCAGATCATCGCCATCACGGCGGAACCCAAGCAGACGCTCCAGCGGTTTCTGGAGAGTGAGGGGGACTACGGACAAAGGCGGGAGAGTGTGTTCGACTTTGCTGTGGCGATCGACAACAACAGCGTGACGTCCAACCGCTACGTTCGCGGCAGCGGAGCACCGCGCGTGCCAGTTTCGTTCATCATCGGCCAAGACGGCCGGATCGAGTGGATGGGAGATCCGGCTGGATTGCCTGTGGTGCTGGCATCCGTGCTCGAGGGCAACTGGAACCGCGACGCCTATCGTTTGACGCTGGCGCGAGAGCGCAAGATGATTCAGCAAGTAGCCAAAGATCGGCAGAAGATCGAAAAAGCAGCGCGGGAGAAAGACTGGGATACGGCATTCGAAATCCTGGACACGATCATTGCCGATCGCCCCGGGATGCCGGAACCCAAGATGGTCAAAGCAAGTTACCTACGCCGAGCGGGTTTGAAAGATCGTGCCGTGGTGCTTATGGAGGAGGTAGTGGATGAATGTTGGGACGATCATCCCAGGCTTGCGATGTCAGCTGCCTACATTTCAGAGCACGTTCTACCCGGCGACGCGACACTCGCAGTCAGCGCGGCGAAACGCGCCTGCGATCTACGGCCGGAGGACGCCGAGTACTGGTCGGTTCTCGCCCGCGCGGAGCAACTCTCGGGGGACCTTGAAGCGGCTCTTGTGTCCCAGCGCAAAGCGCTTTCGCTCGATCCCGGCTCACGTAGACGTGCGGAGCAGCTCGTGGTTCTTGAGGAACTGTCGCGCCAATAGTTGTGAGGCGCTAGTTGCACACCGGTTTTGGAGTTCTTGAGTACCGGTTTTTGTGTTCGCGACTTGTTCCTTCCCTGTGATTGCGGTGAAGCCGTGGCCGCTGATTGCCACAGAGCTTGCGATCACATTTCTTTTTGCTAAGGTGCAGGACTGTCGTCCCTTGGCCAGGTGTTTTGCATCGCGAGATCCGAGTATCCACTAGTGCAGTCGTTTCTTCTCTTGCTTGGCGTCTTCGCTTGCTCGACGTCGGTGCTGTGGATCAAGCAGTCGCACATTGACCCGTTCTTGCTCACTGCCTTGCGGCTCTCGATTGCCGCAGTCGTGTTGACGCCACTTTTCATTCGCGACTTTCGCAAGCACCGCGATACGCTGACTCGGCAGCACTTTATCACTCCGCTGATTCCGGGAGTCGTGCTGGCGATTCACTTCTTTGGTTGGATCGTGGGAGCGCGACTCACCACGTCGGTTAACGCCATCTTGTTGGTGAACCTCGCACCGGTGGCGATGCCGTTTTTGCTCTATTGGTTGGCCAGCGAGAAGATAAACCGCACAGAGTTGGCCGCGACAGGGATCACCCTCGCTGGTTTGATGTTGTTGTTTTTTGCCGATTTCCATCTGAGCGCCGACCATTTCCGTGGCGATGTTATTTGCCTGGCCGCCATGGTGTTGTTGGCGGTCTACCTGGCGCTGGCCCGCCGGTACCGACAGCATCCAACCATCTGGCTGTACGTGGTTCCGTTGTACTACTACGCGGCGGCAATCGCGTTTGCTGCTGTTCCATTTGTGGCGAGCGATGCCGAGGTCGATTGGGCTCGCGAATTGCCATTAGTGCTTGCCTTGGCGCTCATCCCAACAGTGATTGGTCATTCGCTGTTGAGCAACGCCATGCGATACATCCGCGGGCAGGTCGTCAGCCTGGCTAGCATGATGCAGTTTGCCTTTGCGGGCGTGCTGGGGTACTACATTCTGGGCGAGTCGCCACCCAACTGGACCTTCTACCCCGCTTGCGCGCTGTTCCTCACCGCCGGCGCCATGGTGGTATTCAGCCGCACGCCGGCTCCTGTTGCAGCCCCAAGCGCTGCAGCGACGAAAGCCTAGATAGTTTGTAGGTTGCTCAGTTGGTTGAACTCCAACTGGAGCGGGTTATGCTAATATCAGGTGACGGCAAGGAGCTTTCGCCTCTCTCGTCCTGCTACTTGTCTATGTTGGGAGGGAAGAAGATGAAGGTGCTTATTCCCGTGTGTGGCCTTTGGTTCTTAATTGCCGGCGTGGGTGATGCTGGAGTCGTCTACTCTGTCGACGACGGATCGGCAGAGGTTGTTCGTGGAGGTTTTGATGGGGCAGATGGGTTCATCGGCAATCTCTTCACAGCAAAGACAGGCGGCAGCGTGATAACAGCTATCGCGGTGGCCTGGGGGTCGCCAAACAATCCTGGCCACGCACCGGTTGGCACTCCGATTGAAGTTCTCTTGTACGACGACCCCAACAACGACGGGGTGTTGGATGACTTGGTGTTGCTCACGTCAGAATCTGGAACCATTACCAATCCCGATAGCAATACATTCGTCGAGTATCCAATCACCCCCACTGAAGTCGCCGGCAACTTCCTGGCCGCGGCACTGGTTCGAAATCTATCCGCAGGTCCCACGCCGATTTCAACAGACCAATCGATGTTCCAGGGCGCAACCTATACACTTCTTACGCCCAACATCGACACTAGCAACCTGGAACCGAACTTCTCGTTTCCTGGTGTCGATGGGAACGCTATGGTTCGCGCAACCGGCGTACCAGAGCCAAGTTTGCTTCTGCACTTTGCAGTGGCAAGTGCATTAGGATTGGCCGGCCTGATTCGCCTGTCGCCTCGAAGGGGGAGTAGACGGGGCTGACAACTAACTCTTTCACAGACCAAACTGGCCACCGCACGTCCGCTCCGTATCCGAAAACAGGGCCCATTTTCCCCTGACGACCGCCACGAATTCTCTTAGAGTGAAAGACTCGCGGGAATGCAGGCCCGCACACGGTATGTTCGGTCACTAAGACAATGGATGAAGAGATGAGCGTCGTTCCGCAGGACCAACGCGAGCAATACCACGAAGAGGGTTTCATGATCCTGCCGGGGGTGATCCCGCAGGACATGCTCGAGATGTTACGCGAGGAGTGTTCGTACTTCTTGGGCTACTTCGACTCCATCATGGACGCCAAGGGAGTGGAGGTCGACAATCTGTGCCACCGTGGCAAGCGGTACTTCATCAACAACCGCTATCGGCTCAGTCGGCGGATGTGGAAGTTTCTGTTTAGTCCCTTGATGGCCGAGGTGGCGCAGGCGGCGCTTGGGCCGGACGTGTATCTGTTCCATGAACAGTGGGTGGTCAAAGGCGCCGAGCAGGGGATGAAGTTCGGCTGGCACCAGGACAGCGGTTACGTCAAGCACTACGAAAAAGGCGCGAACCACAAGCCGTACGTTACCGTGTGGTGCACGCTCGACGACGTGAGCGAAGAAAACGGAACCGTGTACCTACTGCCGCACTCGCGTGGCGGTACCAAGGATTGCCTGCTGGAACACACGCTCGAATCGGGCACCAACGACGTGATTGGCTACGATGGCGACGACCCGGGCGATCCGGTTATCGTGCCGGCCGGCAGTGTTGTGGCGTTCACGAGTTACAACCTGCACCGAAGCGGTGCGAACCAGACTAACCGCATGCGACGCGTTTACCTGCCACAGTACAGTTGCGAGCCGATCCGCCGCCCCGACGGCAAGCCCTGGGCGATGGCTACGCCATTCCTTACGGACGGACAGAACGTGTACGACCACATGGAAGACTCGGCGGCAAAGTACGGCCCTTTCCCCGAGTAGCAATTCACGCGACTATCCATCGGCAGTGGCGAGCGTATGACATTGGCTTCCCAGAGCGACTTCTCGCAGCAAGGCCAGCGACTCGTCTGGCGACAGCGCGGGCAAACTCTGTGGATCGAACCTTGGGGGCGGGATTGTTTGCGAGTCCGCTCGACCATTGCTGCGGAGATGCCGCGGCGCGACTGGACGTTGCTCGATCCGGCCGAGACCAAAGCCGAAATCTACTTAGGCGTCGACGAATCTCGCATCACCAATGGCGGACTCTCGGCTGCGGTCGATTCTCGCGGACGCGTGCGGTTCTTTAGAAACGGTGCGACCGAGCCACTACTGGAAGAAATCGCCTACCGTACGAACCATCCGCCTTCGCGAACGTTCAAGTCCGTCGGCGGCGATCTGTTGCATGCCACGGCTAGCTTCACCGCGTGGGAAGACGAACGCATCTACGGCCTTGGGCAGCGGCGGCATGGCCTGCTCGACCAGAAGGGCTGCGTACTGGAGCTTACGCATCGCAATTCCGAAGTTTCGATTCCGTTCATGGTTTCCAGCCGCGGGTATGGCCTCTTGTGGAACAATCCAGCGGTGGGGCGGGTGGAACTCGGCCGCACTCGCACGCGTTGGGTGGCCGAGGCCACGCGGGCGATCGACTACGTGGTGATGGCCGGCGACAGTTATGCCGAGGTGCTCGAGCGATACGCCAACCTGACCGGCCATCCGCCTGAGTTGCCGGAGTGGGCGGCCGGTTTTTGGCAATGCAAGCTGCGATACAAGACGCAGGAGGAATTGCTGGAAGTCGCCCGCGAGCATAAGCGTCGGGGCTTGCCGCTGTCGGTGATCGTGTCCGACTACTTCCATTGGACCAAGATGGGCGACTGGAAGTTCGATCCCGAGTGCTGGCCCGATCCCGAGGCCATGGTTCACGAACTCGACGAGCTAGGCGTGCGGTTGATGGTGTCGATCTGGCCCACCGTGAACCCGGATAGCGAAAACTTTACCGAACTCGCCCGCCGCGGCTTGCTGGTCGAGACCGAGCAGGGGCTCAACCGCTTGGTCGACTTCACCGATTCGGGCGTGGATCACACGGTCACCTCGGCGCTGCTCGATGTAACGAATCCCGAGGCTCGAGAGTTCCTTTGGGACAAAGTGCGCGAGAACTACTTTCGGTATGGTATCCGTATCTGGTGGCTCGATGCGATCGAGCCGGAGATGAGCACTTACGACCACGGCAACCTCCGCTACCACCTCGGCAACGGTCAAGAAGTCGCTGGAATGTATCCCTTCGAGCAGCAGCGTGCCTTCTTCGAGGGGATGCAGAGCGAGGGCGAAACGGAGATCGTTACGCTAGGTCGCGCGGCGTTCGCCGGCAGCCAGCGACTCGGCGCCGCGCTCTGGTCGGGCGACATCCACTCCACTTGGGACGACCTCCGCCAGCAAGTGCGTGCGGGACTGAACACGGCGATGAGCGGCATCCCATGGTGGACAACCGACATCGGCGGCTTCTTCGGTGGGCAAGTCGAGGACGAGGGCTTTCGCGAACTGTTGGTCCGTTGGTTCCAGTACGGAACGTTCTGCCCGCTATTTCGACTGCATGGGTGGCGTAACAGTTCGCTGGATCACCCCGAATCGAGCGATCCCACCCAAGGCGGCCCGAACGAAGTATGGAGCTATGGCGAACGGGCGTACGAAATTCTGCGCGAATACCTGATGTTCCGCGAACGCCTCCGCCCCTACATCATGGAGCAAATGAAGCAGGCCTCGCTAACGGGGTGCCCGCTGATGCGGCCGCTGTTGTTCGACTTTGCCGACGACGAGCAAGCCGTAACGTGCGACGATCAGTTCCTATTCGGGCCTGTTTTGTTGGTTGCCCCGGTGCTCGAATCGGGGGCGAACACTCGCTCGGTTTACCTGCCAGCCGGCGCCGAATGGACCAACGCGTGGACCAGCGAGACGCATCCCGGTGGCCAACGGATAGTAGTCGCTGCGCCGCTCGAGCGAATCCCCCTTTTCCTCCGCGATGGATCGCAACTTCCCATCCAATAGGTTGGAGAGTGATGAGATACCAAGTCCCTTTCTTGCTCGTGGCAGTGCTCTGCCTCTTCATGCCCCGTGCATTATCCTTCGGTCCGTACGAAGCCTATTTGCATTCTGGCAAGCCGACGCATGTAGGGCTGTTGGCGATTGTTGAGCCGGGTAAGGAGGCTGAGTTTCAACAAGCGGTTCGCGATTGCCAGTCCGCCGAAGTCCGCGCACGTCTCGAAACTGCTGGCATCGGCAGCATGCAGTTCTTCACGCGTGAGATCGAAGGCAAGCAGTACGCGGTGGCCTATTTCAGTTTCAACGGCGACAACCAGTATCTTGAAGCCGCCAAGGCATTTGAAGCGGCCACCGAGTCGATTGACTGGAAAGATTCAACTTCTTCGCACCGCCGGGCTCAGACCTATGGCCGGCGGTGGCTGCAGATGGAGTGGATCAACTTCATTCGCGGCCTCGATGTCGACCGTGAGCCGACGAGCACACTGATGATTGGCACCACCGTGAAGCCGGAAAAGGAAAGCGAGTACCGCACTCTGCACCAGACCGTGTGGCCCGGCGTGGTCGATCAGGTGGTGAGGGGCAACAACCGCAATTTGAGTGTGTTCATGGTGGAGCTGAACGACAAACTGGTCGAGTTCTTGTACCTGGAGTATATGGGCAACAACCAGGCAGCCGACGATCGGGCTAGCAAGCAGGACCCCATCAGCCAGCGATGGTGGAAACTGACCGACGCCTGCCAGCAGCCTTTTCCCGATGCAACCGAAGGCATTTGGGCGCCGCTAAGCAAAGTGAATGACAACTAGACTCCTCCTGGCATTCGAGTCGCCCAGCCTTTGGGTTGCTTACTACGACTCACCTCCTCTATGCACTACGTTCCCCCTATCTTGGCCTTTGCGAGCGGCGACCTAGATATGTCGTGGCTTGACCTGGCGGTGTTCTTCACGTACATCGTCGTGCTGCTGGTGATTGGTGGGGTGGTTAGCTATCGCCGGCGGGGGAGCGAAGATCTATTCCTGGGCGGACGTTCGATGGGCTGGGCCAATGTGGGCTTCTCGATCTTCGGCACCAACATTGGGCCTACGTTCTTGATCGCTGTATGTGGCGCGGGTTACACCACCGGCATGGTGGCGGCCAACTTTGAGTGGATGGCGTGGGTGTTTCTGCTGCTGTTGGGCATGGTGTTTGTGCCGTTCTACATGAAGACGGGCATTTCAACGATGCCCGCCTTTCTGAACAAGCGATTCGGGCGGAAGTGCTACACCTTCATGTCGTTCTACGCCTTGTTCAGCACCGTAGTGCTCTGGATTGGCGGCACCCTGTTTGCCGGCGGTGCGCTACTCGAACAACTGCTCGGTTGGGACATCGCCATTTGCATCTGGCTGCTTGCGGTGCTGGCCACCAGCTTCACGATTGCCGGCGGGCTGGCGGCGGTGATGGTGACCGACTCGTTTCAATCGGTGTTGATGATTGTTGGGGCGTCGATCTTGTCCATCATCGCCCTGTCGCATGTTGGCGGCTTCGATGCTTTGCGCCAGATTGAGGTCACCAAGGTCCCCGCCGAACAAACCTGGCAACTGCTTCGCCCCGCTGGCGACGCAACACCATGGTACGCGTTTTTGCTCGGCTATCCGGTCCTATCGCTCTGGTTCTGGTGCTCCGACCAGACCATCGTGCAGCGGGTGTTGGGTGCGCGCGACCTGCGGCAAGG
This sequence comes from Aeoliella sp., assembly GCF_965227375.1. Classification (NCBI taxonomy): domain Bacteria; kingdom Pseudomonadati; phylum Planctomycetota; class Planctomycetia; order Pirellulales; family Lacipirellulaceae; genus Aeoliella; species Aeoliella sp. Next base: position 2,632,806 of record NZ_CBDDFX010000002.1, on the reverse strand, counting down.
GCAGGGGGGCACGCTATTCTGCGGATTCTTAAAGATCCTGCCGCCGTTCATCTTTCTCGTGCCGGGCATCTGCGCCGCCAAGACGCTGCCGGGCATTGACGACGATAAGCAAGTATTCCTCCTGCTCGTCAACGAATACCTCGACTACGGCCTTAAGGGCCTGATCGTCTCGGTTCTGGTAGCAGCCGTGGTGTCGACGCTGAACTCCGGGCTCAACTCGTTCAGTACCATTTATACGCTCGATATTCATCAGCGATGGCTCTCGCGCAACCACTCGCAGCATCACGCCAAGCTGGTGGGCCGCATTACCACCTTGCTTTCCGGTTTGATGGCGGTAGGGATCGCCTTTTATTTGAGGCATACGCAGGAGTCGGGCGACCTGAATCTGTTTGACCTGTTCCAATCGATTATTGGCTACATGGCGCCGCCAATTTCAGCGGTCTTCGTGCTCGGCATTTTCTGGAGGCGGGCAACGGCCGCTGCCGCGTTAACCACTTTGGTGCTTGGCAGTGCGATTTGCCTAGCGGTGGGGATCGCCAACCTGAGCGACTTTGACTCGCTGCTATCGGTCGGCGAGGCGACCACACCTGTTGCCCAACTGGTGATCCGTTTCTGTAGCCTTCACTTTCTCACGCAGTCCTTTGTGTTGTTTGCCGTGCTGGTGGTGTTAATGGTTGCCGTGTCGCTCGCCACGGTGCATAGTGAAACTGAGACACCACTTCCCTCGCTGGCCGAGGCCTACGCCACGCAGCACGGTTTGGGCGGCGCGGGCATAGTCGGGTGGGGAATGTTGGCTGTGATCATGGTTAGTTTGTATTGCTTCTTTCAGTTTGTCATGTAGGTCGCCGTGTTCACTCGATTGCCAATGCGTACCGCCTTGCTGCTAGCAGCTGTGGCTGCAGTGGGTAGTAACTGCCCACCTTGTGCCATGGCCGAGGTGCAGTTGTGGGTCTCGCCCGACGGATCCGACACTAGCGACGGCACTCGCGAGCGCCCGTTCGCCTCGCCGGAGGCCGCGCTTCGCGGCGCGAGGGAGATGCGACGACTCAAGAGTCCTGAGATCGCCGACGGAGTTCGAATCATCCTGCGCGGTGGGGTGTATCGATTGACCAGCCCACTTTGCGTCCGTCCGGAAGATTCCGGTACGCCCGATGGTCGTTTGGTATTCGAGGCCGCGCCCGAGGAGTTCCCCGTGCTCAGTGGCGGAGTGGTTCTATCGGATTGGCGGCGAGTGACTGAGGCTCCGCCGGGTTTGTCAGAAACAGCGCAGGGGCACGTATGGGTTGCCGACGTACCAGAGTTTCATGGCCGTGCGCTCGAGTTTCGCCAATTGTGGGTGGACAATCAGAAAGCCACCCGCGCCCGTGAACCCGACGCACCGACGATGGCCCGCCTCACCGCTTGGAAACGCGATGACCGGGTGGCGGGCATTCGCCGGTCTCTCGCAGGGCCGTATCACAACGCCGATGATCTGGAGATGACGCTGCTACAGATGTGGGAGGTTGCCAACCTCCGCATCAAGTCGTTGGTTAATGACGCAAATCAGTCTCTCGCCGGCTTCCACCAGCCAGAGAGTCGATTGGAGTTCGAGCATCCTTGGCCGCCACCGGTAATGGAACCTGAAGGTGCGCCGTTCTTTCTCTCTGGTGCGCTCGAGCTACTCGATCAGCCGGGTGAGTGGCACTTGGACCGCAGGGCTGGCCGAGTCTACTACTGGCCGCGAGGTGGAGAAGACTTGCAGCAGGATGAGGTGGTTGTGCCCGCCCTGGAGAGTTTGGTGGAGGTTGCTGGCTCAGTGGACCGACCTGTCAGCCACGTGGCGTTTCGCGGTATCGGTTTCCAGCACACCACATGGCTACGTCCGTCGCGCCAGGGGCACGTTCCGCTGCAGGCCGGTTTGTACTTGACCGAGGCCTACAAGCTGCGGCCCAAGGGCACGCCCGAGTGGCGCAGCCTCGACAACCAAGCTTGGATCGGCCGGCCGCCGGCTGCAGTACTGGTGGAAGGGGCGAATCACATTGTCTTCGATCGCTGTCGATTCGAACACCTTGCGTCGGCGGGACTCGATCTTCGCTGGGCGACGCACGGCGATCTGGTTCAAGGATGCACGTTCCAAGACATCGGCGGCAACGGCTTGCAACTTGGTTCGTTCCAGGAGGGAGCCATTGAAACGCACCTGGCCTACGATCCAAGCGACGAGCGCGTGATTTGCCAACGCGAGAAGATTACAAACAACCTGGTGACCGACTGCGGCACTGAGGATTGGGGCTGCGTCGGCATTTGCATCGGTTACGGGCGGGAGGTGGTCGTTGAGCACAACGAGGTGTGCAATCTGTCGTATACCGGGATCAGCCTCGGTTGGGGATGGACCCGCGACGCGAACGCCATGCGAAACAACCGCGTGGCGGCCAATCACATTCACCATATCGCCACCCGCATGTCGGATACCGCCGGCGTTTATACGCTTTCGGCACAGCCGGGAACGGTGATCGAAGAGAACTACATCCACAGCATCAAGATGAGCCCCTACGTGCACGACGCGGAGCACTGGTTCTATCTGTACTTGGACGAAGGATCGTCGGACATCACCGTGCGCAATAACTGGTGCCCTGCCGAGCGATTCCTCTCCAACGCGGTTGGCCCGGGGAACGTGTGGGAAAACAACGGCCCGACTGTCTCCGAGTCGGTGCAGCAGCGTGCAGGCCTAGAAAGCGAATATCGTGACTTGCTGCAGCACGCCCAACGCGCGTCCAGCGACTGATTGAAACTTGGGTAACTGCTCGACAGAAACTGCGTATGATGGACTCTACAATGCGATCAACTGCTGTCTTGTTTGTGCTCGCTGCCACGGTGGCCTCATTGTGCGCTGGCGAGGAGACCAACCGCGTCTACCTGTCCGGACGCGACAAAGATCACACGGTCGACTGGCAGTTCTACTGTACCTCGGGCCGGAACTCGGGCGAGTGGTCGACGATACCTGTTCCGTCGCAGTGGGAACTGCAAGGATTTGGCACGCTCAACTACAAGAAGGATGTCGGTGAGGCTGCCAACGAGCGTGGGCTCTACAAGCATCGCTTCGGTGCCGATGCTAGTTGGCAAGGCAAGCGTGTATTGCTAGTGTTCGAAGGCGTGATGACCGACGCCGCGGCGAAGCTCAACGGGCAGACTGTCGGACCCACTCACCAAGGAGGTTACTACCGGTTCTCTCACGAGATCACCGACTTGCTGCGACTAGGCGAAGAGAACCTGCTGGAAGTCGACGTGGCCAAGCACTCCGCAAATGCATCTGTTAACAAGGCCGAGCGGCTGGCTGACTACTGGGTGTTTGGTGGCATCTACCGGCCGGTTTATCTGGAGGTCGTTCCGAGCGAGTTCATCGAACGAGTGGCAATCGACGCTCGTGCCGATGGCTCGTTCGCGGCCGAGGTGCCCATCAATGCTTCCGAGAACGCTGCGCTACGTGTGGAAGCACAAGTCTATACGCTCGCAGGCGAGGCGGTGGGAGACGCGTTCGTTGCCGCATACACGGCGGACGGGCCCACACGGGTAGCGGGGAAAGTCGGGTCGCCAAAGCTGTGGTCGGCGGAGAAGCCAAACTTGTACGAAGCGCGGTTTCGCCTACTGCGGGGAGACGAAGTGGTGCATGAAGTTTCTCAACGCTTCGGTTTCCGCACGGTTGAAGTTCGTCGCGACGATGGAATCTACGTCAACGGAAATCGCGTTGTCCTCAAGGGCGTTAATCGCCATTCGACCTGGCCGGATTCAGGGCGATGCCTTAGCAAGAAGGTCCATCGACTGGACATCAAGACGATCAAGGCGATGAACATGAACGCGGTACGGATGTCGCACTATCCGCCGGATACCGAGTTTCTCGACCTCTGCGACGAATTGGGATTGTACGTACTCGACGAGTTAGGCGGCTGGCACTGGGCGTACGATACGCACGTGGGGCGGAAGCTGGTGGAAGAGATGGTGACTCGCGATGTGAATCATCCATCGGTGATCTTCTGGGACAACGGGAACGAGGGAGGATACAACCTCTCGCTCGACGAAGTGTTCGGTTGGTACGATCCGCAGCAACGCGAGGTGCTGCATCCGTGGGAGGCATACAAGAAAACTAACACGGCTCACTACTTGGAGTACGAGCGGGCGATCGTCGCCAGTCGCGGTGCGCCTACCCGGCACGGAACTGGAGAGGAGTACCAAGAGTGGGAAGACGTGAACGACCCCAATAAGTATATCTACATGCCAACCGAAATGTTGCACGGACTGTACGACGGCGGATCGGGCGCGGGCTTGGAAGACTACTGGAGCATGATGCGCCAGAGCCCGGTTCTCGGCGGGGCGTTCCTGTGGAACCTGTTCGACGAGGGCATCCGGCGCCCCGATGGCACGGTCGACTGCTCGGGCAACCAGGCGCCCGACGGGATCGTGGGGCCCTACCGCGAGCGCGAGGCCAGCTTCTACACCATTCAGCAGCTATGGTCGCCCATTCAACTGCAGCTCGCCGATGGTCATCGCTTGGCGATCCAAAACGACTACAGCTTCACCAATGCAGACGAATGTCCGCTCACGTGGCAGCTGCGAAGACTCCCTCGGCCAGAGGATCGAACTGCTGGATTCGAAGTGCTTGCATCGGGAAAAATGTCCTTGCCAACAATCTCGCCGGGGGAAGCAGGTGAGCTTCTGCTCGACCTTCCAGGCGAATCTACTTCGGCCGACGCCCTGGCGGTGCGGGTGGACGATCCCAGTGGCCGTGAACTCTGGACTTGGGTGTGGCCAGTGCATGAGTCGAAGCCGCAGGACTACATTCGCTCGGATAGGAACGCTTCGGCAAAGGTGAAGGTCGTGGGTGGGCAAGTTGTCGTCACAACTGGCGACCTTCTCGTCCGTTTCAACAAGCAGAACGGTATGTTGGCAAATGTCTCCCGTGCCGGGGTAGCTTTCTCGTTCAAGGATGGTCCGGTGGCGACCACAGGTGAATCACAACTGCAGTCGTTGTCGCATTCCGTCGCCGGAGGCGTGGCAACGATCAAAGCGGCGTACTCCGGTGCGCTGCAAAGTGTGACTTGGACCGTTCGCAGCGATGGCTGGATCGACTGCGAGTATGCGTACTCAGCAAAGGGCCCACTGGAGTACTGTGGCGTAACGTTTGACTATCCCGAATCGCAAGTGAAATCAAAGCGGTGGTTGGGAGATGGACCATTTCGCGTGTGGAAGAATCGTCGCGCTGGCGTGACGTTGGGTGTCTGGGAGAACGACTATAACGACACCATCACTGGCTACTCCGGTTGGGAGTATCCGGAATTCAAGGGTTGCTTTGCCAATGTGCATTGGATGCAATTGCAAACCACCGAAGGGCGGGTGACGATGGTACCGCACCAACGTGACATCTTCGTCCAAGTGTTGCTGCCTTCTCAGGCCCCTGAGGAGATGCGGGGGAAGACCAGCTTCACCCTGCCTGAGTGCGGGGTCGCTCTGCTCAACGCCATTCCTCCCGTGGGCAGCAAGTTCAAGCCGGCCGACTCCACCGGGCCGATGGGGCAGTTGGCGGAGGCTAAGGGACGATACGAAGGCAAAGTGAGCTTCTTCTTCGATGCTTCTTCACCATGACGGGTAGCTACGCCATGCTGAATTCATAACTGCCAGAGGCAACTTCGAATACGGCATACCTACCGTCGTGGCCCAGTGAGTGAATCCATTCGGAGCTGTCCACTGGCTGACCACTCTCCAGCACCTGGACCTCCGGACCACACGGGACTTGTACCGTGGCCTGTGTGTTGGCGGGGATCGTAACAAACAGCATCAAGCGCTCGCCAGACAGTTCCCAGCGGCTTTCGATCACCCCATGTATCGACCGATACTTAGCGCTGGCCTGCCGCAGACCGCCCGTAGGGTAAGGTTTGATGACGAAGCGTTTGAATGCCGAGAATTCCGTGTCGAGTTCGATGCCCGCCAGGTGCCGATACAACCACTCGCCTACCGAACCGAGGGAGTAGTGGTTGAATGAGTTCATCTGGGGATTGAAGAACCCTTCTTCCGCGGTCCAGCCGTTCCAGCGTTCCCAAATCGTGGTGGCGCCGTGCACCACTGGGTAGAGCCAAGACGGGTAGTCCTCGCTCACTAGGAGCCGCCCAGCAACATCGGCGTGGCCGGTGAGCGTGAGCACTGGATTCAGTTCTTTGATGCCGATGAATCCGGTGCTCAGGTGCCAGCCTTCCTTTTCGATCAAGGCGACCAATTGCGTAGCGGCAGGCTCTCGAGCTTCCTCAGGCAGCAAGTTGAACGCCAGGGCGAGCAAGTAGGCCGTTTGCGTTTCGACCGCGAGACGCCCGTCATCTGCGAGCCACTTCCCCTGAAACGCGTCGCGGACGCGGGCTTCCATCGCCTCGAAGCGATCTGCTTCCGCATGGCGATCGAGAACGCGCGCCAATTGTGCCAACAAGGCCGCGTCGTGAGCCCAGTAGGCTGTCGCCAGTAGGGTTTTCATCTCGGAATGCGTGCGAAAGGTGGTGTCGGCGGGAATGCACAGCCAGTCGCCGTAGTTGTTTCCCAAATGGTTGCAGCGGATTCCGTCGGGATTGGTCGATTCGAGCCAGTCGATCCATCGCACCATCGAATCCCAATGCCGCTCGACGATGCGGCGGTCGCCATACACCCGCCACATGGTCCAAGGCACGATCACCCCGCGTCCGCCCATCCGGCCGCGCCGCCGAGTCCATCGAGCCCAATGAAGTTATCGCCCTCGTTCAAGCGCGGTGCGACGTCAGGAAAAATGCCATCGACGTCCTGCGAGTCGGCGATATCTGTCATCCACTTGGTGAAGAACGCGGCCACGTCCATGTTGTAGGTCGCGGTCCGCATGAAGATCTGCGCATCGCCCATCCACCCCAAGCGCTCGTCACGCTGCGGACAGTCGGTGGGGACCGAAAGGAAGTTGCCCTTCTGCCCCCACAGCGCGTTCTTCCACAGGCGGTTCACCAGCGGGTGCGAGCATTCGAACTCGCCGGCCGGTGGTGTGTCGGACATCACCACGCAGCCGCGCACCTGGTCGAGCGGAAGCGGCTCGGGCAGTCCGGTGATCTCCAAGTACTGAAAACCGTGGAATGTGAAACTCGGCTGCCAAACTTCGGTGCCGCTTCCGTTTAGTATGTAAACATCGGTAGCGGTGGCGCGGCGGAGGTTCTCCGTATAGAGCGTGCCGTCGGGATTGAGCCGCTCGGCGTGTCGCAATTGAACCCGCGTGCCGGCGGGGCCGCTGAGCGTCAACTCGACCCAGCCCGCGAAGTTCTGCCCAAAGTCGTATACGGTTCCTCCGCCTTCGACCTGGTGCGCTGAGATGGGCTCCAGCGTCTCGACTATTCGAACTGGCTCGCTCCGCTGTGCAACCAAAGGCAAGGGCTGTTCCGTTTGGACCTGTTGATTGTTAGAGAACCCGAACTCAGGAATGCGGACGCGTGGCGGATCGGCTTGGAGGACGTCGAGCCATTGGGAGTCGTCTAACCCGGCGGAATCCCAGCCTGGCTGTTCACGACGAGCGTCGTAGGTCTCGCCCATCATGAAATCGCTCTCGAGAATCGGCCCTGTATCGCATTTCCATGAAGTATCGGTGGGCACCAGCAGCAGCTCGCCGTTTTCCAGCTCAATTTCCAGTTGCATTAGCAGGCTGTTTTCGAGCGTGCCATACTGCCCGCGCGTCTCTTGCCAACCGATGTACCCGCTCCACCACCCATCTCCTAGCGTCGCTGCGAGTGCGTTCTCGCCTTCGCGGACCTGTTCGGTCACGTCGAACGTGCGGTAGTGCAAACGCTTGTGGTAGTCGGTCCACTCGGGCAGGAACTTGTCGGGCGTCACTTCCTCTCCGTTTAACCGCGGGATGATAAGCCCGCGAGCGGTTGCGTAGAGCGTAGCGCGGCGAACACCACTGGGAACTGCGAACGGCTTGCGAAACAAGGTCGGCGTGCCAGGCTGCAGTTCCGTTGGCTGGTTAGCTTCGGCGTCGCGGTCGATCACTTCTGGATTGGCCTTGATCCAGGTGGCTTGCCAGTCAGTCGCTTCGAGCAAGCCAATCGTCCACAGCGCAGACGCGCTTGTCAGTTCGCTGTCCGAGTCGTCCCAAATCGTCACTTGCCAATGACACACCATCCGAGAGGTGAGCGGCGCACCGCTGTACTCGACGTGCGTGGACTGATCGCTTTCCACTCGCCCACTATCCCACAGGTCAGCCTCGCCAGCGGAGAGAGTCTCGGCGGAACTTGCCACCGTCACACGATAGGCAACTTGCCGGGCGCCGCGCCTTCGGGACTCCAAGAGCCAACTTAGCCGAGGTCGTAGTTCATCGATGCCTAGCGGGTTCTCGAGGTATTCGCATCGCAGGTGGGTCACGCGGGATGGGGTGCTCATCAAGCTTCAGTCGAATGGTAGTTGATCGTGCGGATTATTCGCCAAGCGGTTGTGATTTGATCCAGAACACGGCGGACCCAAACCACATGAGCATGCCGAGCACCATGAGCAGGTTGTAGGTCCCGTGGCTAATCGCGCCGGTAAGTACGGAGACTCCGGAAGCGACGGATACTACCAGTCCTAAAATGGCGATGAACTTGAGCACGGACGAAAGTGGGCCTGTCATACTTGGCTCTCCATGTTGTAGTCTTCGCGCGAGGTCATTTGCTGCAATAGACTGCAGATGGTGTATAGTGACACAGCGATCACCCAAGCGGGTAGCACTTGCAGGAACATGTCGGCTTTGTATCCTGCGAGAAATCCGGGGAGGAAGCTGTTCAGCCACTCAAATGCCTGGTATTGATCTTTGGCGTACAATAGGAAGCAGATGGCGAATGAGCCCAGCCAACCCACAGCGGCTGGCCAACTCCAGAGCAGCCGCTTGCGTTCTGCGAAGTACGGAGTCAAGCCGAGCCGGGGAAACACCCAGTAGTCGATGAAGATGAACGCTCCCAGCGGCATAAAGAACAAGCCGTAGTAGGCCACGATGCGATCCAGATAGTGGATCACCGCAGGAATGCATGCGGCAACGATCATGATCGCGCCAGCGAAGAGTGTCACCGCCCAACGTCGCCAGTTGGGCGTCGCGACCTGAAACGCGAGTCCAGCGCGGTATAGAGTTGGGTTCGCTGTGGTCCACCCGGCGAGCACGACGCACACCAGTCCCGCGTACCCGGCGGAGAACATGGCAATGTTGCCGGGATTGACGTTCGGCTCAGCCACGCCTGCTGAGATCTCCGCGTATTTGAACGCGGCGCACATAATGCCCGAGCAGATCCACGCCATGTAGTGCCCCAGAAACATGCCAAAGGCGGAGCTAAACCCCATCTGCCACTTTTTGGCATAGCGAAAGATCGTAACGTCGCCCATGCCCATATGCTGGGAGATGTTGCACAGCCAAGCGAGGCCCACGCAGTGCCAGAATCCGTAGTGGATCTCGCCTTCTTCCGGCACGCCGGTCCAAATCTTGTCGTTGGCAACGCGCCAGAAATCGCTTGGTCCTTCGACTCCTAGTGAAGCCAGGGATGCCAGTCCGCCTGCGAGAAACACGCACGGCATCCACGGCGCAGCGACTTTTGCAAAGTGAGCCAGTTGCTCGAAACCCAGTACGGCCAACAGGGCAACAATGACGCCTACCCCCACGGCGATGCCAATCCAGGGAAGTGATGGGACGTACTCGTTCTCCACGAAATTGGGACTCTCGACGCCAGCCACGTTTGCCACTGCCGTGGTTGAGACATTCACCATCGCTCCTGCCAGCAGGCAGAGAATGACCGCGAACAAGCCCGAGTACAGCACGGTAAGATACGGTCCCGCGATGCGGCGAATTTGCCAATACACTGTCAGCCGTTCGCGTACCGCGATCGGCGCACACATGAGCACCCAACTCAACACCGCCAGCACGTTGCCGACCGCCAAGCCGACGAACACGTCATAAGCAGTCACGCCATGCAGGACAAGCAACGGGCCGAGGACGAATTCGGTTCCTGCAATGTGCTCACTGGAAAACATGGCGATAAACGTCCGCCAACCGTATAGCTTGTCTTCGCTTACGGGTTCTCGATCGAACTCGTACAGTGCATCAAGGCGCTCGACTATAGAAGAGTGCTCAGAGTTGGGCATGAACAGAGTCCTTCCGTCACGACCGCTAACTCAAGAATGGGCCGCCGGAATGCGTAAAAGGAGGTTTGAATCACGTAGCCTCTTGGAATAGGATCAATTGCTAGGTGATCGGCGGATCTAGTCTCTCGTATTGTATGTCATTTCTGTGAACTACTATGAACTGCTTACTTTGGAACAGATGCTTGTGTTGCTTCACTGTTCTGTGTTTTGTTGTCGGTGTTGCGTACTCAAGCGGCTCGGTGTTGGCCGATGATGTTCCGCTGTACCGCGTGTTCGAAGCCTCCATCGAGAACAACAAGGCCTACACAAACAAGTTCACGGATACCGAGCTCCGCTGCAAGTATGTTTCTCCAACTGGGCGAGAGGTCGAGTTCATTGGTTTCTACGATGGCGACGGTCGTGGTGGCGGTGATGTATCGAACGGCAACGTCTGGAAGCTCCGCTTCATGCCCGACGAACCGGGCAAGTGGACTTACCACTGGACCTGGAGCGACGGAACACCTGGCGGCGAGGGCAGCTTTCGCTGCGTGACCGACGGTGCGGGCAAGGGGATGCTGCGACCGTACGAGAAAAATCCTCGCTGGTTCGCATACAACGGCACCGATCCGGTGTGGATCAAGTCCTACTACGAGACCGGGCATGGCTCCATTGCCCAGCCGTTCGACTGGGTGACCGCCAACGTGTATCAACCGCTCCTCGACCGCGGGTACAACCACCTGCAGGTGAATTGGCTTCTTTCTTTGTGCTGTTTTGGCCAATACTACCTGGACGGCCCGCCACCGTCGACACAAAATCTCGCCCTGTATCAGGAAGGCAAAGCGTCGACCACCATGCAGCTCGATGTCTGGCAGCGGATGGAGCGGCATCTCGGCTGGCTGAACGATCGAGATGTGCATGTCCACATGTTCCTGGGTTTCGAGGGCCGAAAGAATGACGGTCCGAGTTGGGATAAGCTCTCCGACGAAGAGAAGGACTTTTACGTTCGTTACACGGTCGCCCGATTGGCACCGTACGCGAATCTGTCGGGTTGGAACTTCGTATGGGAAGATCCCGGGCATCGCGAGAGTCACGCGTTGGGATGGGCCCGCCTCGTCCAGAAGTACGACGTCTTCGATCATCTGCGGACTTACGAAGACGAGTTTCCGCGAGACAATGAATATCACCGCCCAGAGTACAACTTCGCGGCGATCGAAAACCACCAGATTGCCGCACCCGAGAAGCCAATCGATCGTCTCTATCACAAAACCGCGTGGACTCATCATCAAGCCTGCCTGCTAGGCTACGTGCCCGGCAAGCCGGTATACATGTCCGAAGGCAATGCGCTGTGGCGTCGCTATTGGCACGAGCGAACCGGAGCGACGCAAGACGATCTGAGGCAGGCCGCGTGGGGCTGTACGCTGGCGGGAGCATCGTTTTGCTGGAACGGCCACGCGAAGGAATACGAGTTGGCTGTCCGCGGGCCCGAGGGGATGCCTTTCCATGGCAACGACAACCCCTACACGGTCTCAGCGAAGTACATCGACATCCTCGCGGATGTGATCAATGAGGAAGTCGATTTCCACGCGATGCAGCCAGCGGACTATCTGCTGACTCAACACGACCCGTTCCGCGTGTGGTGCCTCGCCGAGCAGGGCGCGCAGTACCTGGTGTTTGCCACTCGCGGCGAACCGTTCTCGGTGCACCTGACTCCAGGGGAGTACACCAACAATGTGTGGGTCGACGCCAAGACCGGAGAGCAAAAGCCGTTTGCTAGGTTAAGCGTCGCCGAAAATGAGGTTGCTACCAATCAGCCCGATGAGCGACTCGACGGCACTCACCGCGTGAAGGTCCAGCCGCCCAACTCCAGTACCGATTGGGTGCTGATTCTCCGCCGCTAAGGAGTTATGCAATGCGGAAGGCACACTTAAGAGTGCTTGGGAGCATCGCCGCGCTAGTCGTAGGTGCTTTGTGCTCGGTTGCATTGGCGAATGAGGCCTCGACGCTGTCCTCAGATCAGGTTGGACCGGGCGCGATGCCGCCGGAGATAGCGCCGATCACCGCTCCATTTGAGATGGGCGACCTTGCGAAGCCTCATTTTGGCGATCGCCGCGTCGCGCTCGAACTGAATTCTGCCAAACAACGAACCACGCTTGTTACTCGCGACATTCAGGTGGCGATCGATCAACTGTCGGCCGCTGGAGGCGGCACACTGGTGCTACCCGAGGGCGAGTGGCTTACGGGCCGAGTAGAATTGAAGTCGGGCGTGAATCTGCATGTGCCTCGCGGCACGACGCTCAACTTCTCGGGGCAGGTTGAAGACTACTTGCCGGTTGTGCAGACGCGTTACGAAGGCACGGAAGTGATGTCGGTGGGCGCCCTTATCTACGCCCGCGATGCCCACCGCATCGCCGTGACTGGGGGCGGCAAGTTGGTCGGGCCCAAGAGTGGACCGCTTCGTGAGGCGCGGAAGGGCTTGATAGACGATCTCCTAGACACAAGTGTGCCGGTTGAGCAACGCGTGATGGATGGACGCAATGGCCGGCACTACTTGCGGCCACAATTTGTCTGCTTGCTTGACTGTCGCGAGGTGCTCATCGAGGGTGTGACGCTGCGCAATAGCCCGATGTGGAACATTGTTCCCATTTATTGCGAGCAAGTGATCGTCCGCGGTGTCACGATCGAAAGTCAAGAAGTGGTAAATGGCGACGGAGTGAACATAGTTTCCTGTCGCAATGTGCTGGTTGAGTATTGCTCGACCAACACCGGCGACGACTGCTACGCCCTGAAAGCCGGACGCGGCGAAGATGGATTGCGTACTTCGAAGCCTGTAGAAAACGTGGTGCTGCGGTTCAATCACTCCACAGGAGGGACGGGCGGTATTGCATTCGGCAGCGAAACTGCCGGCGGCATCCGTGATATCTACGCGCACGATTGCGTGTTCGAAGGCGTTCGCCATGCGGTCTACATCAAGACGCGCCGACCTCGCGGAGGTGGTGGAGAGCGAATCAACATTGAGCGAGTGCGATTTACGGCTACTTACCACGGCGTTCTCATCGACATGATCGGCTTGCCCATGTACGTCGGCGAACTGGGCAATCGGTTGCCACGCCGGGAACATACCCGGCTGACGCCCTTTTATCGGGATCTGACTATTCGCGATCTCGAAGGAACCTGTGCCACGGGGAATGCACTAAAGATCAAAGGCATCCCCGAGAGCCCAGCTAGCGATCTATTGTTCGAACGACTCTCGATCACGGGTCCCGGATTGCCTAATCTGGCCGATGTGGCGGATTGCGAGTTTGTTGATTGCACGTTTCGAGCGGAGCAACCCGCATTGAAGTTCCTGGACGCAGTGCGGGTGATGTACGAAAACTGCCGACTGGTAGTCGCCGACGGATTGCCAGAGATCGAGGTCTCCGGTCCCCAGTCCAAGGATATTGCGTTCAGTAACGTAACGCCACCGCTTTCGGGCGACAACGTTCGGCTGCATGATGGGGCAGAGCCGTCATCCGTGCAGATTCAACAGTAGCTGTACCTTTCTCGTGGAGGGAGTAATTCGTCATGCACCGAAGACAATTCATGCAGGTAGCGGGCGCCGCCTTGGGCTGCCAATTGGCATCTCCTTTGTGTGCTGCGACGGAGAAAGCCCCGCCGCGCTATCGGATCGGCGTGTGCGACTGGATGATTCTCAAGCGGCAAAAGCTGGGTGCGTTCGCGCTGGCGGAGGAGATTGGCGCGGACGGATTGGAAGTCGACATGGGCTCGCTGGGCTCGCGGGAGACTTTCGAGAGCAAACTCAACAACCCAGAAGCGCGGGAGCAGTTCCTGGCCGAGTCGAAGGACCGCGGAGTAGCAATTTGTTCTCTAGCGATGTCGGGCTTCTACGCCCAGTCGTTCGCCGAACGACCGACCGTACCCCGAATGGTGGGCGACTGTCTGAACACCATGGAGGCCATGCAGGTGCGGGTGGCGTTCCTGCCGCTGGGAGTACAGGGCGACTTGGTTCAGAAGCCAGAGTTGCGACCCAAGATCGTGGAGCGGCTCAAGCAGCTAGCCCCTAGAGCGGAAAAGGTCAAAGCGGTTATCGGATTGGAGACCGCCTTGCCGGCGGCTGAGGAGGCAGAGTTGATCGACGAAATCGACTCGCCTTCGGTACGCAGTTATTTTAACTTCGCCAACGCACTGCAAGCCGATCGTGACCTTTTCAAGGAACTTGAGACGCTTGGCCGAAAACGTATTTGTCAAATCCACTGCACCGACCAGGATGGTGTGCTGTTGCGCGACAATGAGCGGCTCGATATGCCAGCGGTGAAGCAAACGCTTGACGAGATGGACTGGTCGGGCTGGTTGGTGGTCGAGAGGTCTCGCGATGCGAACGACGCCCGCAACGTGCGAAGAAATTTCAGTGAGAACGTGCGCTATCTGAAGGAAGTGTTTCAATCGGACTGAGATTCGTCCTGCCGCGCTAGTCTCTGTGCTACCTTGCCCGGGTCGTCTTCAGGGGCGAGTGGGGCAAAGGTCAGGTTTAGTTCGATCGGCTCCGGCATGACCGCGTATTTCTTCAGCACACCGGGGCCGCAACTGCTATTACCCAACCCGCACTGAGTCGCGTCGAGCGAAAGCACCACGTCGTCACGCGGAGTTAATTCGTGCCACTGGCGAGAAGCGGCTAGTTGCTGGGCGGTGTACGGTATCGCTGAGAATGCCAGCAGCTGCTGCTTCGCGACGACGAGCAGCCCACGCCGCGACTTGTCGACGAGTGATACCCATCGTACATCCTGTCGCGACCCTGTCTCTTGCGGCCGGGGGTAGGGCGTGGTGGTTTCGGACGCCACGCTGCTCCACCGCCCGATGAACGCCGACTGTTTGCGGTCGGGGTAGTTCTCGTGCGGGCCGCGACCAAACCATTCCAACTCTTGCAACTCGCCATTCACATGCATGACGACCCCCATCCGCGGCAGCGGCGACAGTTTACCGTAGGGTTCGAAGCGGTTGTTCATCTGGAGGTGTCCGCTACTGTGGACGATCCACTCCACCGAATGAATAACTCCTCCCAGCGCAAGCTTCCCATCGTACGAAGTTAGCACCCGAACCGCTGAAGGTGAGATTCGCTCGATGCTGCTGCCACGCGGAATGAGCTGCGTGCTCTCCAGGCCAGCTTCGCGCCACGCTTTCGCAAGCCAATTGCCGAAGCCACGATCGTTATCGGTCGGTGCGCGAAAGACTTGCAGGCGTGGACTGGATGTGTCGTCCGTAGCGAGGACATCGTGTTGATCGTACTGCAATCGCGTTAGCCAGCCGGCATTCCGATCGAATGTCGCCCGCAGCAAACGGCCCTCTAAGACTAGTTGATCGTCGCCATCGATAATGCGTAGCGGCGCTTGGGCGTCAGGCGTTAGTTGTTCTTTAGGTTCTCGCTTTCCACTCAACTGCCACTGGCTGCTCGCCACGATGTGCCCTTCCTGCGCCCAATCGTTGCCGTGCTTCTGCACCAACGCTACAGCGAGCCAGATGTCGCCCTCAAGATTGCTCGTTGGTAGTCGCAGCTCGAGTACGGTCGACTCGCCCGGTGCGGCAGTTGCCTGGGGACCTTCTCCATCGATGGCCGAACCACTCGAGTCGACTAGACGCCAAACTGTCCGCAGATCGGACAGATCCAACACGTGTCGATTGTTGGTCACCTCGACCTGAACACCTTCGGAGGTTTGTGAGAGAAACTTCAGTCGGACGGGCTGATAGACCTTCTGTACCTCAAAGTACTTGGCAGTCAGGCGGCGGTCGGCCATTACGATTCCGTTCAAACAGAAGCCGCCATGGTTAGGATTATCGCCAAAAGCTCCGCCGTAGCTGTACGCGACGCCGTCTGGCCGCTCGATTGCCAAAGCCTGGTCGGCCCAATCCCAGAGGAATCCGCCAGCGAGCCGTTGGTGCGATTCGAACTCTTCCCAATACTCCGACAGATTGCCGACCGCGTTTCCCATTGCGTGGGCGTATTCGCTGGTGATGATCGGTCGCTCGCCCGGTTGTGTATCGGCGACGTCCAGCAATCTTTCCCAGCGGGCGTTCTCGGGTGGGTCTTCGGCGTTGGGGTCGTCGGGCAGATCGGGATCGAGATACTCCGCGCGAAGTCGAGGATAAAAGCGGCTGATGAAGTCCACTTCGGCCGGATCGCTTGCGCCCTGCGCTCCTTCGTAGTGCACTAGGCGAGTGGGGTCGGTCGACTTGGTCCAGGCCGACGCGGCGACAAAGTTTGGTCCCCAGCCCGACTCGTTTCCCAGCGACCAGCAGATGACGCACGGCTGGTTCTTGTCACGCTCCACCAGCCGCACCACACGATCCAAAAAGGCGGCCGCCCATTGTGGATCATTCGCCAGTCGCCCGCGAAGACCGTGTGTTTCGAGGTCGGCCTCATCGAACACGTACAGCCCAAGCTGGTTGCACAATTCGTACCAGCGAGCATCGTTCGGATAGTGAGCCGTCCGCACCGCATTGACATGTGCCCGTTTCATCAGCAGGACGTCCTGGCGCATTTGCTCGTAGGTCACCGCGTGACCACGAACCGGATCGTGCTCATGGCGATTCACCCCGCGTAGCTTTACTGGTTTGCCATTTACGAGTAGTTGGCCGTTGCGCGTTTCAATCTGTCGGAATCCAACGTCGCAGGCGATGGTTTCCTGTGTTCGTCCGTTGGCGTCCTTAAGCGAAAGCACTAGCTTGTAGAGGTTCGGCGTCTCGGCGGTCCACTTAGCGGGATTCGTTACCTTGGTACGAAGCCATCCGAAAGGGCCGACGCCACGTTGGGGCGTTCGTTCAACCAGAATGTTGGCGCGGTAGTCGCGGTTCAGGATCGGTTCCGCGTCATGGTGCAGTGAACTCGGCAAGATCGGCTGGCCCGATGGATCGTATAGTCGAGCGTCTACCAGCCATCCTTCGATGCTGGCTGGTGAAGCCGCGTCGAGCTTCACATCGATATCGAGTGTGGCGTCCTGGTAGTCTTCATCCAAGAGCGTGCGAACGGTAAAGTCAGCGAACCTCGCCTGTGGTGTCGAGTAGAGCATGACTTCGCGATGAATGCCGCTGAGTCGCCACATGTCCTGGTCTTCCAGGTAGGTGCCATCGCTGTAGCGATAGACGCGAACCGCGATCAGGTTCTCGCCTGGGTGAACGAGATCGGTCACTTCGAACTCAGCCGGCGAGCGACTGCCTTGGCTGTAGCCAACCGCGCGCCCGTTGATCCACACCTCGAAGGCCCCTTCCACGCCGGTGAAGTGCAGGAAAGTCCTGCGGGCGGACCAGTTGCCAGGGATCTCAAACGATCGTGCGTAACAGCCGACTGGATTGCGTTCGAGAAAGGTTGTCCAGTCTTCTGGCGGTGTCGACGTCACTCGCGGCGGATCGATACGAAACGTGTAGCCGGAGCTTTTGTAGATGGGTGTGCCGTAACCATGCATCTGCCAGTTGGAGGGCACCGGAATCGTCGGCCAATTGCTGCTGTCGAACTTCGGCAAATAGAATTCTTGCGAACTTGCTTCGGGGGTCGGAGACCAGTGGAAGTGCCAGTCGCCTTCGAGGGAGCGGACCCATGGAGACTCGTCTCGATTGCCCGAGATTGCGTTCTGCTCCGAGCCCATCGGCCAAAACGTCGCACGGGCTGGCAAGCGATTGCGGTGGAGAACTTGCTCATTCTCCCAATCCGGCGCAGCGGCGAGTAGCTGCGAAGCAGCCAGCCAGGCAATAAATGTTAGTGAGCGAGTGCAGTGCGTCACGGCGTGTCCTTCGATTCTCCCTTGCGAAGATCGTGAGACGTTGCCAAAGCGATCGTCCGCACCTTGCCGCCGACACTGCAATAGAAGTGGTACACGACTCCGTCGTGCTTAATGATCCAAGGCTTGTGAGCGAAGGGAGTGTCCCAAGGTTCTGAAGGCTCGAGCAGGTCCTTGCCTTCCCATTTGGTCCAGTGTTCCAGGTCGCGAGAGACGGCAAACGTGTCGAACGCCCCATTCTTCCAGCCAGCGCCGAAATAGGCCATTACCCACAGGTCGCCCATACGGATGATCTGCGGATCGCCGGAGATGCCCTTGAAGTTGTCGATCACAGGTCCATCGCCGTGACGTCGCCACTTACGCATGTCGTCGGAAACCGCAATGCCAATCCGCTCGATCCAGTCGCCCTGCTGTTTGGCGTTGTAGAACATGACGAATGGTGCGCCCAATGTCTGGTCGGGATCATGGAATATGTGGCTTTTGTAGAGCGTCTTCTTTTCGAAGTCGCGCGCGTCTGTGTCATCGGGCGTCATTACCGGGTTTTGCGCTAGCCGAGTCCACTGCTGTGGCTCATCTGGCGTGGTGGTCCAGGCCATGCCGATGGAGAGCGGGTCGGTTTCGTAGCCCTTCTTGTGTCCACCAAAGTACGACATCCAGTACTTGCCGTCGTGTTGCTGCAGCATGTAGCTCCCGCCCCATTCGGGATCCATCAAGGCGATACTGCCATCTGCCTGCCATTGATCCCATCCTTGTTCGCGGAAACCGAGCAACGTGCCTGTGATCTTCCAATCGACCAAGTTGTCGCTTTCAGCCAGGATCGTTTCGTAGCCGACTTTGTCTTTGAATCGCGCCAGAACCATCAGCCACCTGTCGTTGTGGCGGAATACGTTGGGACAGTCGTAGTATTCGTCCTCTCCCGGAGTGAGGAGTGGGCCGTACTTATACGGGGTCTTGAGCTTTTCGTAGACCTCTTGCATTGTGTCATCGGGAATAGCGGCTTCCTCCGCCAGTGACAGCGGCGAAATGGCGACACAAAGCAAGAGCGTGGAAGCGATGCGATTCATAGTTTACTCGGTGACTAGTTCAACGGTCCCGATCAGACCGTAAGGGGTCAGGTCGTTGTCTGGCAGGCGGACGGGAGCCGTGGTCCAGGTGTCCTGCTCGGCTTCCGGCAACTTAGCGTCGCCAATCAGGCGATTCTTCCAGGTGCTCGGCACGCGCACGGTGATCCGGTTCTCACCCGGTTGTAGCGCCTTGGTGACATCCACTCTCCAGGGCTCGGTCCACACCACTCCGCAGTCTCGCCCGTTGACCTCGACTTCCGCGAGCGGCGCGACCTTATCGAAAGCCAGCCACGTCTTCCGGTCGCTCTCAGGCTCGGAAGAGAAGGCGGTTTCGTAGATCGCTGTCCCGGCGAAGTGTTTTAGCGTGTCGTCGTCGTCTTGCGAGAGGTCCGCTAACTCGTCGATCTCTCGTTCCGGAGGATTGTCGCCCACGGCCGCTTTGAAACGCAGACGCCATCGACCGGCGAGAGCCGTTGTGGTGGATGCCCGTTCTGAATTTTCGTCTGCGTAGGAAGGCAGATCGTCTCGCAGCACCAACAGCAGGCTTTGCGAGGGGGTAAGTGCTACGGTGCACCTCGTTCGATCTTCAGTAACACCCTCCGCGTGAAGCGGGCGGATCGTGCCGGTCACGGGGTCCCATAACTCGACTCGGCGTCGCACGCACCGGACTGAGAGTGTGACCTCGAGCGCAGAATTCAATTGATTGGAGAGAAAGTAGACGTCCCAACCGTCGCCGGTTCGATGATTCCAGGCCAATGCTTGGGAGTTTCCAGAAGAATTGGACTCGATCGCTAGGTCGGGTAGCATTCCGATGCGTGTCAGTGTTGGCTCTTCCCAAACACTATCAAAAAACCGATCCGGGTGAGCCTTCAGTCGTTGCAGTGCTGCACCAACCCGTGTGTCGGCATCCTCTTGCGATAAGCTTGGCGAGTGGTCGAACGGCTCACAGCATAAGACGGTGCCTCCTTGCTCTACGAAATCGGCCAACCTCTCGGCAGTTTCTGGTGTGACGCGCGCAGCTTCGGGCATCATCGGGTTGGCGGCTGGCAGGACGAGCAAGCCGTAGCTCGCTCCACCTGGAAGCTCGATTCTGCCATTCTTGACTGCTGCCAGCCGCAGAAGTGCGTCGCTGTTGACTGAATCATACTTATAACCACCAAGGGGATTCACCCAATCGGCTGGATCCACGATGTTGGCCGACGCTCGCACGCCAGTTGGTCTCTCGCGCAGCGGCTGGCCTTGGTTATCAAGCCGCTTGCGCTCGCGCTCTACAACTTCGCTGCCGATGAGCCTTGGCAGCGTGGTGATGAGCCGCTCGGGCGTGTGAGAGCGGCTCGGGATGTCGTCGCCGGTCCACACAGCAATGTCGACTACCGGGCGACCTTGCTGCAGCACGCTGCTGCAACGAGCGAAATACTGCATCCAACCGCGCGAGGCGGTAAGCCAAGGCTGGTCTCTCTGGAAGTAGAGCCCTACGCCGCCGAGTGTCTGCCCCGGTTTGCGGTCCAGCCAAGGGTTGTGCGTAAAGACGTGCATGACCATCCGGTTGGTCCCCAGTGCCAGCTGGCGGTCGCCTAAGGCCTTGAGTTGCTGGGGAGTTTCGTCCCAGCGGATTCGTAGTTGAGTGAATGCCTCCGATTGAACGATCGACTTGCCATAGATGTGCGCTGCTGACACCGCGTCGTGCATATCGTTCGGCTTGTCGTGGGTGGGGCTGTTGAGCCAGAACTCGCCCATTGGTACGTGCACCTGCGCGAAGTGCCGCATCGCATCGCCCGTCATGGTCGGCGCGGTGCACTCGGCCGAGAACTTCAAGCCTTGCTGTCGGGTGAGCTGGCGCAGCGTGCCATAGAAAGCCTCTGTCTTCAAGTCGTCAATTGTAAGGCGGAGGTCTCGAAGAAATCGCTCGCTTGACTCCGCGGACTCGACTGGGATGCCGGCGACGCAGAGCAGATAGTGCCGCGGATCGTAACCTCTCAAGCGACGAAACTGCTCCGCAAAGTCGTGTGTCCAGTTTTGGCTACCACATTCCCAGCTATCGACGTGAAACGTGGTCAGGACGCGGGCGGTTGCCTCTTCGCCCAGTTCATCAGCTATCTGGCGGCGGAACTCACCGAACCACTGGTCGAACTGCAGGCGCACGGCCGCCGAATTGAGTTTGTCGCATTCCAGTCCGAGCCCAACGCCGCCAGTGGCATTCGTCTTGCCGGTCGTGGTGTGTCCGATTCGCAGTAGCGTCCAGTCACCTGGCGGGGCATTCCACTCCAGGCGTCCGTCGTCGGTGAGATGGTCGCTCAAGTTGATAATCTGCTCAAGCGGCACGCAATCGTCGCTGGGGATCGTATCGGAATCGGCCCATTCACTCACACGCCACAAGGTGCCACTCTTACCGCGGTACGAAGGAATGGTGGCCGAGCTGTGTAGCAGGATCGAGTTGAGCTTCAGCACGGGAGACCACTTGGCCGCGTCGAGGTCTTCTGCGCCAGGTTCGGAACCTTCGGGCGACCAGGCGAAGCGGAAGTACTTGGCGGTCGTTGCAGGGATCGAGTGAGTGCAGGGTGTTGCTTCGTCCTGCCAGCCATGGCGGGGGGGAGCGAATTGTTTGAGTAGCCTAAAGTTCTCCCCGTCCTCACTCGCCAGAATCGACATCCGTTGACATTGATAGTTATTCCCATCGGGCGAGATTGTCACACTGCGGCAAGTCAGTGGCTCATCGAACTCGAATTGAATCCAGCACGGAGTTTCCGAACGATAGCGGTCGGTGTTGCCAGCGGATGCCAATCGCAATGCGTTAGTTTCGTTGTCGCTGGTGGTAACGTGTGGCGAGAGTTGGTCACTGCGAACGCTTCCCCCAGGTGGAGTTGGAAATGCCAACACAGCTACATCGCGGTAAAAGTCGTGATTGTGCGCCGGTTTGGGAATTTGCAGCCGAACGACTTGTCCGCCGGCAATAGGAATCCGCTCCCAGACGAGGCGCTGCATCGAAAGTTCGGGGGTGATCCACGGCCCGCCGGCGACGGCGAACCCATCGCAGGCGTGGACGCCCAGTTGCAGGCCCAGCCGATCGGCTTCCTTAGCCGCGTGACGCACCATCTGCCAGAATCGTGGCGATAGTTGCGTGGCCAATGGCTCGAATTGAGGTGGCGACTCGGGGCCCTGGATCGGCATCAAGTACGCGCCACCCAAGCCTGCGCGTTGCATCGCCTCCAGGTCGGCGGTAATTCCCTCCGGGCTAACGCGGCCATTCATCCAATACCAGAATGTCCACGGGGTTGCGGCTGGACCCGGGGAGCGAAAAGACTGCTCGAGTTCGCTCGGACTAGCGCTATGAACCGGCGATTCGCACGACGCAACGATCCCGAGGACCGCAATCAAGCAAAGCCATGCACAGCATCGGGACAAGGCGTTCAAACAACTTCCTCCTAGTGTTCCATTTATGCTAAACGCTTAGCGAATTCGACACCAATTAAAGATCGCTTGTTTCGTGCCTTGTTTTGCGTCAGATGGTGGCGAATTGCCCCATATTTCAGGTCCAATAACAGAATGCGCCTAACGCGACTTCTCACCATCCTGTTCTGCATCGCGCCCTCGATATTGATTGCGGGCGAGCGTCGTCTGCTGGACGAAGGATGGTTGTTCAAACGTGGCGATACGCCGGGAGCGCAGAAGCCAGCATTCGACGATACCCAGTGGCGTCGCGTTGACCTGCCACACGATTGGAGCACCGAAGCTCCACCCGTAGCAGCCGCCCCGTCGCAAGGTGGCGGGGGATTCCACCAGACGGGGATCGGCTGGTATCACCTGCCGTTCGCCATTGAGGAAGAGTCGCCCGGCGAACGGTTCCGCTTGGAGTTCGAAGGCGTGTATCAGAATGCTGAGGTGTGGCTCAACGGGCAGCGACTCGGCGGGCACGATTACGGCTACACTCCATTCTCGTTCGACATCACACCGCACCTGAAGCACGGCGCCCAAGCGGACAACACCATCGCCGTGCGGGTGGACAATTCCGAACAGCCTAACAGTCGTTGGTACAGTGGATCGGGAATCTACCGACATGTTTGGCTCCGCCGTCTCGCCCCCGTGCATATCCTGCCAGAAAGCGTGTGGACCGAGGCCTCGCCACGAGGACCGGTTGGCAAGTTCACACTCCACTACACGGTTGTCAATACAACCGATGCTGATCGCACGGTTTATGTCGAGGAAGCGTTCGCCGATGTGGCGCCGCAGACTGATCATCCTAATCTGCGTCGAGTCGAAGTCGGCGCTGGTGAGAGCATCGAGGTGGAACGCCAGGTGAGCCTGGATTCAGCCGAACCGTGGTCGCCCGACTCGCCCACGCTTCATCAACTACAGTTGCGTGTGTTTGCGACCGAGGACGCCAACGGCACGCAGATCGACAAGGTCGACCATGCGTTTGGCCTGCGAACAGTGACCATCGACGCGGAGCGAGGTTTGCTGCTCAACGGCCGCTCCATCGAGATGTTTGGCGGCAACGTGCACCACGACCACGGTCCACTCGGAGCGGCGTCGTACGACATGGCCGAAGACCGCAGGGCGCGGTTGCTGAAAGCGGCGGGCTTCAACGCGGTGCGCACCGCTCACAATCCACCCAGCGAGGCATTCCTCGACGCGTGTGATCGACATGGATTGCTAGTGATCGATGAGTTCTTCGATGGTTGGGTGAAGTCGAAGGTCCGGCGCGACTACGGGCCGCGATTCCAACCGATGTGGAAGGAGAACCTCACGGCCACGATGGTTCGCGATCGCCGCCATCCGTGCGTCGTGATGTGGAGTATCGGCAACGAAGTGTTCGAACGCGGTGAGGAAAGCGGGCCACAACTGGCGCAGGAGCTTGCCGCCAGCGTCCGCCAGATCGATTCGTCCCGCCCGGTGACCATCGGACTCAACCGAGTTGGCGAGGGCAAGTGGAAACCCCTCGATCCAATGTTCGATCCGGTGGACGTGGCGGGATACAACTATCAGTCGATCAGCTACGAGCCCGACCACAAACGAATGCCGCAGCGAGTAATGTTTGCTAGCGAGTCCTACCCTCACGATGCCTTTGAGAGTTTCCAAGCGGTACAGTCGCATCCCTATGTCATTGGCGATTTCGTATGGTCGGCCATCGACTACTTGGGCGAAGCAGCCATCGGGCGGGTGTTTGCTCCAGGGGAGGAGCCACGCAAGGCTTGGGAGGGCGATCACTTTCCGTGGCGCGCTGCGTTGTGTGGAGATATCGACCTGGTGGGGCGTCGCAAGCCAATCTCCCATTATCGAAACATCGTGTGGGACCGTGGCGAGAAGTTGTACCTGGCCGTTGAAGAGCCAACTCCCGATGGCGGTCAATGGCAACTCACGCCGTGGTCGATCTTGCCCTGTCAGGCGAGTTGGACTTGGCCGGTTCCCGAAGGAACACCTCTGAAGGTTCACGCCTACAGCCGCTATCCCGGAGTGCGGCTCTCGCTTAATGGTCGGGTCGTGGCCGAGGCGCCGACGGGCGAGGGCCAGGAGTTCCACACGGTGTTTGATGTGCCCTACGAACCCGGGCAGTTGGTACTGGAGGGCTTGCAGGAGGGGCGAGTCGCGCAGCAGGTGGAACTTGCCACTGCCGAAGCAGCTACGCGTATCGAGCTGGCGCCGGAACAGGACACGATAACTGCGGACCGTCAGAGCATCGCGTTTGTCAATGTGCGTGTCACGGACAGCCGAGGGATGACCCACCCGACCGAAGAGCGCCTAATCGCTTTCTCCGTTGCTGGGCCTGCGGAGATCATCGCTGTAGGAAACGCTGATCCAACGAGCCGGTTGGCGTATACGGATCTGGAATGGCCGACGCACCAAGGCCGGGCGCTGGTTGTCCTAAGGAGCACCGGACAAGGGGGAACGGCCACGCTTTCGGCGGACTGCGATAGTCTGCCTGAATGCCAGATCGAACTGAATTTCAAGCCGAAGTAAGGAAGCCAGATATGTCGATGCCGAAGTCCACCGTAGTCGCCACACTGAGCGCCCTGTGTGTTTGCACCGCATGCACGGCGCAGCGGTTCGATCTCAGCGCTGCGACGGGTCGCTCCGATGCCGAGACGCTCGGCTGGCA
Source organism: Aeoliella sp. (assembly GCF_965227375.1). Taxonomy (NCBI): domain Bacteria; kingdom Pseudomonadati; phylum Planctomycetota; class Planctomycetia; order Pirellulales; family Lacipirellulaceae; genus Aeoliella; species Aeoliella sp. Next base: position 2,607,781 of record NZ_CBDDFX010000002.1, on the reverse strand, counting down.
GGAGTGGGAGATTGGTTCAGAAGCAGCAGCCATCCAAACCTTCGAGGATGGCAGTCTGGAAATTCGCGCCAAAGAGGGAACGCTGGAAGGCTTTTTGCACAAGCCGGCGCTTGCCACTGGCGCAAGCGTCGCAGCCGATGGCGTTACTTGCGAGTCCGGAGCGATCGAGATCGTGCTGTCCAATCTCTCTCCTGGCAAACATCGCCTCGCAACGTACCACAATTTGCCCAAAGGGGATGCCGCTGAGATGACGTTGAGTCACGGTGAGAAATCCGAGCGGGTCACTCCAAGCACCGCGGTTGAGCAAGATCACCAGATGGCGTCGGCGTACATCGAGTTCGAAGTTGGCGAGGGCCCTGTGACGCTGCGCTTGGAGAGTGCGAGCGGTGGTCCAGTAGTGCTTAACGCGCTGGAACTCGATGCGACAGATCCGCGGTCGAGGGCCCGCGCCCCCACCCCGGCGAACTACGACTGGCATGTGGATGGCGACAACGGCCAGGTAGAGCTGGCATGGGAGCCAGTGCCCGGAGCGAAGGAATACCGAGTCTACTTGGCGAGTAATCCGGATCCAGCGTCGGCAGAAAAACAGTGCGGATCGGCGGAACCAGTGGCCACGACCGCTGAACCACGAATCGAAGTTCCGATCGACCAAAACGATAGCCTGAATTGCTACTGCTGGAGGGTCGACACCGTGGATGCTGACGGCTCGGTCACGCCTGGTGAGTTGTGGTCCTTCCGCGTTCGCCACCTCGCCTTTCCTGGTGCGGAAGGTTACGGCCGTTTTGCACGTGGTGGGCGCGGTGGGCGAGTGATCAAAGTCACCAACCTCAACGACAGCGGCCCTGGCAGTTTGAGGGCGGCGGTCGAAGCCGAGGGGCCCCGTACAGTGGTGTTCGACGTTTCGGGCCGCATCGTGCTCAAGGATCGGCTCATCATGCGTAATAGCGAACTTACCATCGCTGGCCAAACCGCACCCGGGATGGGTATCTGCGTAAGCAACTACAACCTGGGAGGGCTAGGTGCCGACGACTTGGTGATTCGTTACCTACGAGTCCGTCCCGGCGATACTGCGGGCAGGACGCTCGACGGTATGGGGCTGGCGAGTTGCGATCATTCTATCGTCGATCATTGCTCGATTAGCTGGACGCAGGATGAGTCGTTCAGTTCCCGCGGGGCGTTGAATATCACGCTGCAGCGTACGCTCATCTCCGAAGCCCTTAACATAGCGGGCCACAAGAAGTATGGAGAAGGAAAAGCCCATGGTTTCGCGGCCAGCATCGGCGGCGACATTGGCAGCTTCCACCACAATCTGCTCGCCCATTGCGCGGGGCGCAACTGGAGCCTTGCCGGTGGTGTTAATCAGGCGACTCGGCATCGCGGCGTGTTGGATATCCGCAACAATGTTGTCTACAACTGGGACTACCGCACTACCGACGGCGGCGCGCGGCTTGTGCAGTTCGTCAACAACTACTACAAACCTGGGCCCGCGACGCGCGTATTTCATGTGCTGAAGCCCGAACGCGACTTCATCGAGGCCTTCGGCCCGCAGGACTACTACGCGGCGGGTAACGTGATGGAGGGACATTACGACAACCAACAAGGCTACACGGGCATCGTCGAGCCGCGCGGCGAGCCGCTGTCGAGCTTCATGCACGACGAGCCGTTCTTTCCCCCCTACGTACAAACGCAGACCGCTCAAGAAGCGTACGAAAGTGTGGTCGGCGACGTAGGTTGTAACTTTCCGAAACTCGACGAGCACGACCAACGAGTGCTGCGCGAGACACGCGAGGGGAAGACCACTTACGAAGGCAGCATCAGCGGCAAGCCCGGCCTTCCCGACTCGCAAGAGGATGTGGGTGGATGGGATGACTACCCGGAGGTGACTCGACCAGCCGCTTGGGACACCGACAACGATGGCATGCCCAACGATTGGGAGACCGCCCAAGGGTTAGACCCCGACGACCCAGGGGATCGGAATGCCGACGCCGATAGCGATGGGTACACGAACCTCGAGGAGTACTTGAATCAACTCGTGGAGTAGGTCGCAACCCAGCACCAAGTCACTTGGCAGGGCCCCGATTGGGCCCCGTTTTCGGACAACCGGCCCCTAACCGCGTGGCACGCGCCCGCTCTGCCGGTAACCTAGAGGTTTGCCTACACGGTCCGTGCCCAATCCTGTTTTCAAAGCCGCAACCATGCCCCAGTCCAACACCAATAGCGCACCGATTGGCGTGATAGGCTTGGGACTGTTGGGGTCGGCGTTGTGCGATCGTTTGCTAGGCCAGCACTGGCAGGTTCGATGCTTCAACCGTACCAAGGAGAAAGCGCAGCCGCTGATCGATCGGGGTGCGGTGTGGTCTGACAATCCGTTGGAGGAGTGCCAGCGAATCGTCGTGTGTCTCTACAATTCTGCCGCCGTCCGCGAGTGCCTGGAGAGGTTCACAAGCGGTTTTAAGCAAGGGCAGTTGGTGGTCGACGCCACGACCGGTGGCCCCGACGACGCGCAGCAACTGGGCGGTTGGCTTGCAGAATCGGGTGTAGAGTATTTGGAGACGCCCATCGCTGCTTCTAGCGATCAAACTCGCCGCGGACAGGCAGTTGCGTTCGTGGGGGGCAGCCAGAGCACTCTCGAGCAAAACCAAGACCTGTTGCAGGCTCTCACGGCTGCTGCGCACTATGTCGGCGAGTGGGGCGCGGCGGCCAAGTTCAAACTCGTCAACAATTTGATACTCGGCCTCAATCGTGTTGCCTTAGCCGAAGGGCTGGTGCTGGCCAATCGTCTCGGCCTGGATACAGCCAACACACTGGCCGTGCTCAAGCAGTGCAACTCCTATTCGGGAGTCATGGATACCAAGGGGCGGAAGATGGTCGATGGCGACTTTGCCACCCAGGCCCGATTGACGCAGCACGCCAAAGACGTGCGGATCATACTCGAGGAAGCCGCGAAGAGAAATCTGGATTTGCCGTTGTCGAAGACGCACCTGCAGCTTCTCGAACTGGGTGAGTCGATGGGCCTGGGCGATTTGGACAACAGTGCGATTGTGCGTGTGCTGCAAGGTGAGATTCAATCCGTGAGGAGTAAGTAGTGGCTGTTCATCGCAGGCATTTTTTGTTGAGTTCCGCCGCGGCGGTCGCAGCCGGAGCAGCAAGTCGAGGCTGGGCCAACGCGCCGAGTTCCGAGGTACGCGTCGGTTTGGTCGGCTGTGGCGTGCGCGGCAGAGCCTACCACGGAAGAGTGGTAGCCGTGTGCGACCCTGACCAGCAACGTTTGGCCGCAGCGGCCGAAGCGTGTGGCGTGTCGGGCGCTAGCGCAGTGACCGACTTTCGGCGACTTTTGGACGATCCGAACATTGACGCGGTGGTAATCGCCACGCCCGACCATTGGCACGCCCCCGCTGCTATCCTCGCCTGCCAGGCGGGGAAGCATGTGTACGTTGAGAAGCCTTGTAGCCACAATCTGCGCGAGAGCCAGCTGTTGCTCCAGGCGGCGGAGACAAGCGGTGTGGTAGCACAGCACGGCACCCAGCAGCGTTCCCGCGAGTTCACTCGAGATGCAATTCAGCGCCTGCACGAAGGAGTGATCGGCGAGGTGCTGGTTGCCAAAGCTTGGAACATCCAGCGTCGTGGCTCGATTGGTCACCAGAATCCCTCGACACCGCCGGCGACAATTGACTACGACACTTGGGTAGGGCCCGCCGAGTGGATGCCCTACCAAGCAAACCGCCTGCACAGCGATTGGCACTGGTGGTGGAACTTCGGCACTGGCGACATCGGCAACGACGGCGCCCACGAACTCGACTACGCCCGCTGGGGCTTAGGGGTCGACTCGCTGCCCAGTCGCGTCAACGCCACCGGCGGCAAGTACTTCTACGACGATGATCAGCAATTCCCGGACACGGCCACTTGCGTGTTTGAGTACCCAGGCGACAACGGGGCGAAGACCAAGCAGCTCATTTTCGAGATGCGGCTGTGGTCGACCAACTACCCCATGAACTGCGACTCAGGTGTCGAGTTCTATGGAACCGAAGGCCAGATGTTCCTCAGCAAACGGGGAAAACTACAGATACTGGGGGCCAAGAACGAACGGATCGATGCGGTAAAAGTCCCACGTAGTACAGGCTTTGCGCACTTTGATAACTTCCTCGACGCTGTGCGAGGCAACGCCGAACTGGCGGCGCCGTTGATCGAGGCCCACCGTAGCATCGCCCCGGTGCATCTGGCAAACATCGCGTTGAAGACAGGCCGTTCCATCGAGTTCGACCCGAAGGCCGAACAGATCGTTGGTGACAAGGAAGCGGCAGAGTTGCTCGGCCGCAAGTATCGCGACGGAGGGCATTGGGCGACCCCCAACGTTTAGCAGTGGTGCGCATTCTACTATTTGTACTCGTCACGGTGCTCGTTCTGCCGATCCAGAGCCGCGCCGGTGAGTTTTCTACCGAGAACACGTCGGGCGAGGTCCGTATTCTGTTTGACGGCGAGCCGATCGCGAAGTACGCGTACGACGATCCCAAGATCAGTCGCCCGTACTTCGCCAACCTGAGCTCGCCCGATGGAACGCGATTGACCCGTAATCATCCGCCGATCGAAGGCGAAGATCGGATGGATCATCCCGAGTATCATCCCGGGCTATGGCTAGCATTCGGCGACTTGAGTGGTTCCGACAACTGGCGGCTGAAGGCCGCGGTGGTGCACGAGCGATTTCTTGAAGAGCCGCAGCTTGAAGACGGAGTCGTGACAATCCGCGTCGAGAATCGTTACACCGCCGGCGACCAGCAGTCGACCATCTGTCGCGATCGTTCGCGCTACACGCTGCGTCGTACCAAGCACGGCATCTTGCTTACCTGGGATACGACCTTTTCGAGCGACAAGCCGTTCTGGTTTGGCGACCAGGAGGAAATGGGCCTCGGCCTGCGTGTGGCCACTCCGCTGAGAGTAGAGCAGGGAGGGCCCGACCCCGTTCCCGCTGGCACGGGAGAAATAATCGACAACGAGGGGCGCAGAAACGCCGAGCAGATTTGGGGTAAGTCGGCGCGCTGGATTGACTATCGCGGCAAGCTCAAAGGAGAGCCAGCGGGCGTTGCGTTGTTTTGCCATCCCGACAACTTCCGCGCGACGCGAATGCACGCTCGCGATTACGGATTTCTGGCCGCCAATCCATTCGCCCTGGCGGCCTTTGATGCCGGAGAGCCGAGCCGCGTGACCGTTTCGCCCGGTGAGTCGTTGCGGTTGCGGTACGGGGTGCTACTGCATTCGGGCAAGACGCTCTCGTCCGACGAACTCGAAGGCCAGTACCGTGACTACTCAAAGATTTCCGATCCCTAACTCCTGGCTTCGCTTCGAGGTGTCTTCGACATGATGCCAATCGACTGGGCCGTGCTGCCAGTCTATCTCATCGGAATCACGCTGCTCGGGGCGTGGACTGCGCGGCGTGTGAAGTCGTCGAGCGACTTCTTTATGCCACGCCGATTCGGCAAGGCGATGATGATCACGTTCGCCTTCGGCACCGGCACTTCGTCCGATCAGGCGGTGACCGTTGCATCGAAAACCCTGACCAATGGACTTTCGGCCATATGGTGGCAGTGGGTCTGGCTGCCGGCTACGCCGTTCTATTGGGTGATCGCGCCCATTATGCGCCGCTTGCGAGCGGTTACGACGGCCGACGTCTACGAACTGCGCTACAACCGAAGTGTCGCCCTGCTGTACTGCGTATTTGGCGTGGTTGGCATGGCGGTGAAGATCGGGTTGCTGCTCAAGGGCGCGGGTGCCATGGTGGACTCCTGTACCGGTGGAACGATAGATGCCAACTACGCGATCGTGGTGGTCACCGTGCTGTTTCTCGTGTATGGGATGGCTGGCGGGCTTGGTGCTGCCGTGGTGACCGATTTTGTTCAAGGGCTAATGACAATTGCGTTCTCTTTCGCGCTGCTTCCGTTCGTGTTGCAGGCGACCGGTGGGCTCGAGGGAATGCAGGCAACGTTGACCGAACACAACCCCGCTATGCTCTCCCTGGTCCGGCCGGGGAAACTCGGCATGTTCTTTGTAGTGATGTATTCGATCCAGGCGTTGGTGGGCATTGTCGCGCAGCCCTTCATCATGGGCGTATGCGGCGCGGGACGGACCGAGATGGATGGCCGAGTGGGTTTCATGATTGGCAACATCGTGAAACGTATTTGCACCATGGCTTGGAGCGTGACGTCGCTCGCCGCAGTGGCCTGGTACCTCAATAGCGGAGTCGACCTGAGCACGATCGATCCCGACTACCTCTACGGGCACGTCGCCCGTGAGTTCCTGCCCAACATGCTTCCTGGACTACTCGGCATCTTCCTGTCGTGCCTGCTGGCTTCGATCATGAGTTCCTGCGACGCAATCATGATTAGCGCCTCGGCGCTGTTTACCGAGAACTTCTACCGGCACGTGAAACCGAACCGCAGCGACCAGCATTACCTCACGGTAGGCCGCATTGCATCGGTTGGCATCGTCGCCGGAGGAGTCCTCTTCGCCTACTCGGTCGAGGGGGTGGTTGATGCGTTGAACGTGTGGTTCCGCATTGCACCCATGGTAGCCATCGCCTTCTGGATTGGACTTTTCTGGCGTCGAGCCACCGTCGAGGGCGCTTGGGCGGGCACGCTGGCGGCGGTCGTTGCGTGGGCGCTCACCAATGTTAACAGCTTCGTCGATTGGCTCGCACGGTACGAGTGGGCCACCAATTGGGGCATCGTCTTGAGGGAAGGAGATGGGACGGTTTTCTCTGATCCCTGGGTGGTGGTCTTCTATCTCACGAGTGGAGTCGTCGCGTGCGTTGTGGTGAGCTTAGGCACCCGCAATGTGGCGGAAGAGAAGCTAAACCGCTTCTACGATCTGATCTACACGCCAGTGCGCCCGGGTGAAGAAATCACGCAGCCTTGCCATCTTCCCGAAGGAACCCCACCCGCCAAGCGACAGATGCTTTTGGACCGGTGGGGCCTGCAGGTTCCCATTCCCTCGATCACCTCGGTACTGGGAATAGTGTTGGGTTGGGTGATGGTCGTGGCACTCGTGGGAGGATTCAGGCTGATTATCGGCCAGTAGCTCACTACAATATCGCCTACCGGACGACGAACTCATACTCGCCGGACTCAATTGCGAACACTTCCCGACCCGGTTTGCCAGCGAGTTGCTTGACGCCAGGGCTTTGGGCGGCAGGGTGGCCCGACTCGGAAACTTGCTGTCCTTCTTCCACCGGGACAAACACCGTGGCAGTCGTGTTCGCGGGGATCGAAACACTCAGGGTCAGATCCTTGCCACTACGCTCCCACTTCACATGAATGGGCCCGCGCACTGAGTGGTGGGTAGCATCGGCCCACTTGAGATCGCCCACCAGATTGGGGCGAATCACAATCTTCTTGTAGCCGGGATCCGAGGGATCCGGTGCGATGCCTACCAGGTCTTTGTAGAACCACTCGGTAATGTGCCCCAGCATGAAGTGATTGTGCGATGCATGGTGGTTGGCGTCCCAGGCTTCGGTGAGGCTCGTTGCGCCGTGCGCAAGCTGATAGCCGTAGCCGGGGCGATCCGATTGGTTGATCATCGCGTAGATTACATCCGAACGACCACCTTGCGCGAGCGCTTGCAGCAGATAACGAAATCCGACGTCGCCAGCCGTCATCGCGTTGCCGCGTGACTCGACGTCTTCGACCAACGCAGCGAGTGCGGCGTCTCGGTCTTCCTCCGCAGCTAGCCCCATGACCAGGGCGATCGCGTTGGAGCACTGGGAACCGGTCGCGTAGGTGCCATCGTCGTTGCGAAACTCTCTTTGCCACGCGTCGCGGATGGAATCGGCGAGTTCCCGATACCGCTCAGCGTCTTCTGATTTGCCGAGTAGTTCGGCAATCTGGTTCATGACTTCGGCGCTGCGAAAGTAAAATGCTGTGGCGGTCACCGGCGGGGGAGTCAGTTGGGCGTGGCCGGGGCGGTCGGCGGGGCCGAGGTCGTACCAGTCGCCAAGACCCTCTGAGACGATTCCGTCCTCGGCAATCGACTCGAGGTACTCCAGATAGCGCTGCATCACTTTGTAGTATTCGGCGAGCAACTTCCGGTCGCCGGTCGCCTGGTAGTGTTGCCAAGGCGTGAGCACCACCGCGCATCCCCACTCGGCGGCGGCGCGAAACGTGCCTGGGAACTCCACGTATTCCGGCGCGATGTTCGGTACCAGCCCGTTGTCGAGCTGCGAATCGGCCATGTCCTGCATTCCTTTGATGAAAATGCGATGCGCGTCGAATTCGTACCGCACGCCAGGGCCGTTCAGGTGGTACTGCTCTAGCCACCCGAGCTTCTCGCGATGCGGACAGTCGGTCAGCACCGAGACCATATTCGACCGCTGGGCCCACCTCACAAGTGTGCGAATCTCGTTGAGTAGCTCATTAGACGTAGCGAACTCACCCGCCGGCGGGGCGGTGGAGTGCACCACGACGCCTTCGATGTGGTCGAGCTTCGGCAGAGCGCCATCGGACTCGGCCGGTAGGAGGTCCACCTGCAGGAATCGACACCCGGCGTAGAAAAACTTGGGGAACCACTCCTCCGGGCCGTCGGTAGCTTTGGTGTACTGCCAGTAGGCAGGGCCCCGGTTTCCACCGCAAGTGCCGCGATCGATATTGCCCTGTTCATCAAGCACCTCGGCGTGGGTAAGACGCACGGTGCTCCCCTTGGGACCACTAACGGTGATGCGCGGCATGTACGACGTATTCTGGCCGAAATCCAACATGTAGCGCGCATCGCTTTCGCGGGTAACCTCCGTGGCGTCGCGCGATTCTATCGCTTCGATGGATGGTGCCGAGTACGTGTGGCCACGAAGTTTACCTTTTGGTCGCACCAGCGGAACGGATTGAGCCCAGGACGAGTCGTCGAAATCGACTTGGTCCCAGCCTTGTGGCTCGCGGCGCGCATCGTAGTCCTCGCCGCCAAAGATGTCGTTGTAGGTCACCGCGCCAGGGGCGACGCGCCAGGAATCGTCGGTGATCACCTGTTGCTTGGTGCCGTCTTCGTATTCCAGCTCGATTTGAACGTAGGCACGTTGCGGTCCAAAAGTGCCCTGGAATTTGCTAAAGCGATTGCGCCGCTCAGTATGGTACATTCCGTCGCCAAGAACGAGGCCAACGGCATTCTCGCCTTCCTCCAGCAGCGAAGTGACGTCGTGGGTCTCGTACAAACAGGTCCGGTTGTACTTTGTCCAACCTGGCGCCAGGAGGTGCTTGCCCGACTTCCGTCCGTTGAGCGACATCTCGAACTGCCCCAAGCCACACACATGGGCCACGGCCCGCTTCAAGCCCGCCTTTACCGGGAAACTCTTGCGCATCAAGACCGACTCGGTTTGCCACGGCGCAACGATCCACTCGGCACGCCACTCGGCCTCGTCCAAGATGCCCATGGTGAAGGTCGCGACTGGACTCCACTTGGAGGCTTCCCCCTCTACGTTCCAGCTTCGCACCTTCCAGAAGACTTGCTGGCTCGATTGAAGCGGTTTGCCTTCGTATCCGATCAGCAGTGTTTCACTTCCCTGTTGCTTTCCGGAATCCCATAAATCGCCAACGCCATCGGTCAGCAGATTGGGGCTCGTGGCAACGAGGACCTGCCAGGCCGTTTGTCGTGCGCCACGCTCGTTGGACTCGACTTGCCAGGACAAACGCGGCTGACGCGTGTCGACTCCCAGCGGGTCGGTTGCAAACTCACACGTCGGTCCAACGACCTTCAAGGCGCTGGCATCCGTGCCGACCATTGGCAGCGCCAGCAGCAGAGCAAGCGTCACAATTCTCAAGGTGCCATCTCCTGTGTTATCTATCTACCATTCCTGCGAGCGCATAGCGGCCCCTTTGGCCAACATTGCGGGCGAAATCCGTCTTGCCGAGAGCTAGAACACTATGCGCTGTCGGATTGCTTACGCGAAGCGGTGCGTTTACGAAAAGCTTCGACGTCGTCTTTCTTGATGGGCTCCACGCTCACGTGGATTGCGCCACGTCCCACCATAGGCAAATACCGTTTGTCGCCGCGGCACAGCTTGTCGATCATAGCAACCGCTTCGTAGCCGTACTTGTAAGGATCTTGGGCAATGGTGGCGAACACGACCCCTTCCTCGATCGCCGCGAGAGTTTCTTCTGGGGTGTCGAAGGTAATTACTTTGATATCCCCAGCCTTTTCGCGCTGTTTGAGCACCTTGACAACGATCGGGCCCTGCCTGGAGTTCATGGCAACCACGCAAGCCAGATCCGGGTGTTCGTTCAAAGTCTCGTTCAAGAGTTGTTCGCATTTCTCATTGTCGCCGTCATCCGTCAGGAAACCGACGACGTTGAACCGTGGATCGACCGGCGACTCCTCTGGGTTAGGCGACTCGGCGATGCGTGTCTGGAATCCCGCCTTGCGATCTTGCATATTGGACTTGGTGGTGTTGGCCATCAGCACCACGACTTTTCCGCCGTCTGATATTGCCGTCTTCACTAAGGTGCCAGCCATTAGACCCGCACTGAAGTTGCTCGTTCCTACGTACCCATGACGCGTCGATTGAGGGGCGTCGGAGTCGAAGGTGACGACGGGTCTCTGGGCGGCGAGCGTGTTGATCACCGAAAGTTGGCTGGTTTCGTCCAGCGGGCTGACGGCGATGGCGTCCACGTCGGTCGTGCCCAACGCTGATAGCAACTGCATCTGCTCTTCAATGTTCTCTGGCGATTCCGGCATGCGGACATCCAATTCGATTCCGCGTTCCTTGGCTGCTGCCTGCGCACCAGCCACAGCGGATTGCCAATAGTCACCCGAGCCGCCAGTGACGATGGCGATCCTGCTTGGAGGAGGCGCCTGAATGGTCTCCGAAGGAATCGTCTTGCGATATGCCAAGATGGCTACTAGAGCGACTGCGACCACGAGCCAAAAAGGCCATTTATTGATCATCGAAAAGTCTCCGCAGAGGAAGAGTGCACCACCTGACGCTCAGTATAGCCGATTTCCATGCGATCGTCGCCCCGTTCCACGCCCGTTATTGAGCAAGCTGTTGGTTTTCAGGGGAACCAAGGAAGGTACACGATTGCTCGCCAAGAGGTCCCAAATTAGGGAGACTTCCGCTTGTCTTAGTGGCTATCTGGCTGATCATCCCGTTCACCCAGTAGTGCGAAGACATCCCCATCAACATGGTACTGGCGTCCACCGAGACATCGTAGAACGCGATGGCGCGAGATACGGAATCGCTCAGATTCAGTTTGGCGGGGCATGCTGCAAAGAGACTGGTTCAGCTACGAACTGTTGGTCGAAGCCAAGGGGCTGGGGGTGTGATTGGCTGCGGGCTCGATCAACCCCACCTCGGACAACACTTCCAATACCGCTTGGCCGCGATCAGCCGGTAGGGGGTGATACGGTGAGCACAATTCGGAACTGCAAATGCCAAGAGCCGCCAAGGCCGCTTTGACTCCCTGGATGACGGCCACTCCGCGATCTTCGCTTAGCGAGTAAAGTCCACCCAGTATCTCTACTTTCTTTTGAAGTGTTTCCACGCGAGGCGCTGCACCATTTGCAGCGGCATCGAAAAGTTCCGCAAACAACCCCGGATGGACGTTGGCGCCGCCACATACGCCGCCATCGCCGCCCATCGCAACACTCGGTGCCATGAGGTGTTCGGGGCCGGTCATTAGGGTCCAGCTTGGACGGTCCTTTCTGAGATCGAGCAACTGCCGGAAGTACTCCAAATCGCCGGAACTGTCTTTGAGGCCAACAATGTTCGGTTCGTCGAGTAGGCTGGCCACCGTGTCGATCTCGAACTTGGTTTTCGTCAAAGCGGGCATGTCGTAGAGCAGCACCGGCAGGGGCGATTGATCCGCCAATTGCCGCAACCCATCGGCCAGCGACTGCTGACTTGTGGGGAAATAGCAAGGCGGGGCGTACACAACCGCATCGGCTCCTGCTGCCTCAGCGCATCGAGCGGCGTCGATGGATTCGCTCAGCGAGGTATCGGTGATGCCCACGAACACCGGCTTTCGTCCTGCTACGATAGTAGTCACCGAGTCCACTAGTGCACGTCGCAGGCGATAGCTCAGCGAAGGACCTTCGCCTGTAGTGCCGAGAAGAAAGAGCCCGTGCACACCGCTCGCCATCATGCGACTGAGCAGCCGATCGAGCCCTTTTTTGTCGAGTTCGTCATCGACCAGTGGCGTGACAAGCGGAGGCACGACACCTCGCAGCGGTTTGGAGAAAAGTGAATCTGACATGCGTTCCCAACTTCTAAACGGTGGCTGATTTCCTCGTCATGACCAATGCGGCCACGGTACCCACCAGGACAACGGTTATTGCTCCGACGACAATCGTCATATGTTCGTGTAGCGGATTCCGCAGCAGAGAAGACAACGAGACTAGGTTTGCCTTCTCCAGTTGCGGCAGCGAGAGCCAAAGGATCACTAGCAAGCCAGCAGCCACACCGATCAGACCCGCAGTTCGCGTGGCCCGCTTGCTAACGACACCTAGCAGGAAGATGCCCAGTAATGCTCCAGAGAATATGCCTGACAACGTCCACCAGGCATCCAATACGCTTTCGGTGCCAATCAGAGCCAGGGCCACGGCCACTCCGGCCGCGCCCATGGCTGCGGTGGCCGCGTAGAGCACGACCATCGACTCGCGTTCTCCACAATCGGGGCGGAGGTAACGTTTGTAGATATCCAGCAGGGTTACTGTGGCGGAACTGTTGAGCGAAGTGTCGATGCTGCTCATGGCCGCGGCAAAGATTGCGGCAATCAATATCCCGGTAGCGCCCGTGGGTAGCTGGTCCACGATGAAATGCGGCAGTACGCTGTCGCCCACCGCGGCGTCGGTCATCACAGGAACCTGTTCCCCGGCGTCCACCGCCCGCTGGGCCACTTGGGCTTCGACTTCGGCAAGCATCTTCGGGTGGGTTTGGTAGTAGGCGTAGGCGGTTGAACCAATGGCAAAGAAGGCTGCAGAGACCGGTAGGTAGAGCAGGGCCCCGAGCCACACGCTTCGCGCGGCCTGCCTTTCTGTTGGCGATGCGTGGTATCGCTGAACGTAACTCTGATCGACGCCGAAGTTCTTGAGGTTCTCGAACAAACCATACAACAACGGTACCCAGAAAGTCGACGTGGTGAGATCAAACGAAATACTGCCGAGCGATAATTTGTCGTTTTCCCTGGCGATTTGCACCGCTTGTCCAGGTCCTTCCGGCATACCAAAGAGCATGAGCAGTAGAAGAATGGCCGCGCCCACTGTCAGCACTATCGATTGAATGACGTCGGTCCAGATTACCGCTTCGATTCCTCCGAGCGCCGTGTATACGGTGACCAACGCGCCGGCGGTGATGATGATTGCTGGTTGCGACCATCCCGTGAGGGCTGACAGGACCAATGACACGGCGAACAGGATGGCACCCACGCGAACAAGCTGGATCAGTATGTAGCATGCCACGCCGTAGGTGCGGGCCCAAGGGCCGAATCGCTTCTCCAGGTGATCGTAGGCAGAGATCGAACCGCTGTTGCGATGCAGCGGAACAAACCAGCGGACCGCAATCCAAGCTGCCAGTGGTAGGGATAGTGAGAACGCGAATGCGTTCCAGTTGGCGCCATAGGCTTTACCAGGTACGCCGAGGAACGTGTTGCTGGATAGGTAAGTGCCGAAGATCGAAAGCCCCACGGCCCAGCCTGGTAGACGCCCGCCTGCGGCCATGAAACCACTGGTGGTCCGGCTCCGCTGGACGAACCAGCATCCCAGCCCGAATACGCCAAGCAGATACCCGGCTATGACGAGAAGGTCGACGATCGGCAGATTCACGGCGCCTCCTCTATGCCATCGGGCCACTGAAGGTCGACGATGGGTTCGGATCGCAGTCGCTGTGGATCGATCACCACGTGCTTGATTCGCTCGCGCCGCCATGTATAGGTGACATGGACCAAGCCATCCGAGGTTTGGATAACGGCTGGATAGGAAAAGCCTGCAGGTGCGTCGGGATTGTCTTCCAGCACCAATGCAGCGTTCCATTGCAGTCCGTCTCGCGACAAGGCGATATTCAGGGGGCTACGGACCTTATAGGTAGGACTGTGGTTGTAGACCAGCAACTGCTGGCCGTTGGCCAGCGTAACCGCGTCGGTTCCTGAACTGGGATTGGGAAGGCCTAGCTTGGTCACTTCGCCCCAGGTCTCCCCTCCGTCCTCGGACCAAACCTGGAACATTCCGCTGGCGCGCGTCCGACCAATGGCTTGGAGCTTCTGTGGTCCGTAGGCAAGAACACTAGGTTGAATCGCCTTGATGTGTTCTGGATCGTTCAGTGGCGAACTGCGACGCCAAGTATTGCCGAGGTCGGCGGTGTACTCGAAATGCAATCGCCATCCCTGGTCCTCCGTGCTCGAAGGGCACAGCAGCACGCCGTCAGCAAGTTCAATCGGTTTGTTCTTGATGGGCCCCATGATTCCCGGCGGCAAGCGTGTGGGTTCTGACCATGTCTTGCCGTTGTCATCGGACTTCATCAACATGCCCCACCAGTCACGTGGTGTAGGACCTACTTTATAGAACAGCAGCAACGGTCCTTCGGCTGCCTGAAACAAAACAGGATTCCAAGTTGGAAAGCGTTCTTCGTCGGTGATCCCATTAGCCACTTCGACGGGGGCGGTCCAACCTTGGGGTGTCATTCTGGAAACCCAAATTCCAACATCGGGATGCCGTTCGTGCGTGCCACCGAACCACGCCGCAATTAGACCCTCCGGTGTTTCTGCCAAGGTCGAAGCGTGGCAAGAAGGAAACGGCGCATCGGTGTAGATGAACTCGCTAGCGACAACTGCGCTGTTGTTAACCGTTTCAGCGGGCGCTAAGGAGGGCAGGACGAGTACGAGAGTCCACCCGAAGGCAACAAAGAACGGCAGCGCGCATGAAGTCGGTTGGCCGAATCGAATGGAACGCGATAAGAGCATCAAGTTACCTGTGCGCAGCGAAGTGCAATGCGGGAGAGAACACGCGTCTCTTCAGCATAACAGCCATTATGTAACGAGCAGGCGCGCGGTCCGACCTGAATTGAGACAGTTACTATAAGCGTGGCTGCCTACAAGGGAGAAACGTCCCATTTGGCATATCATCACCCCTCTGACCAAAAGGAATAGTTCCACATTTGAGGTGTCGGAAAATAGGTGCGGAGGGAGTTTGCGTAGACTGGACCGGCCAGTTCGCAAGTTACCCCTGTGTTGCAAGCAAAGGCGCTGTGATTGCAAAAACTGTGCGACCTAAATTCATTGACTGTAAGGGTTTAGTGGTGTCCAATGGGGTGAAGATCCACTGGGATTCCAGTGGGATCGTAAGGCGATCCAAGCTGCGGCTTTCCCGGTTTCCGGAGGTTGGGCTTGTCTTTTCCAGAACTATTCGACCCATCCATACACTTTCGCTGAATCGACTTTTGAGTGCTTGTGCTCGAGCCGACCCACGGCAGAAGTGGCTATCACCATGAAGAACAGGCAAAGCCATTCGCAGCTCGCCTATGCGGCGATTCGCGAGCGAATTACCTCCGGAGAACTCGCTTCAGGGGCAATGGTATCTGAGGCCGCGATTGCCAAAGAGCTTGGACTAAGCCGCACCCCGGTAGGGGAGGCGCTGCGTCGGCTATCACACGAAGGCCTCGTCGACCAGATCCCCCGCTATGGCACGGTGGTCCGCAGTCTATCTCAAGAAGACTTGCGCGAGTTGTTTGAGATCAGGCAGGCGTTGGAGGGAATGGCCGCGGCGAAAGCGGCCGACCGTATCACCGCTGAGGTGCTCGAAGAATTGGAGCTTCTCTGCGTGGCAATCGATACAGAAATAACTTCGGCACAATCAAGTGGTGCCACCGCGCTAGAGGGCGAAGCCCTCAATCGATTCCTGGCAGCCGATATGGCTTTCCACATGCTGATTATCTCTTCGGCGCGAAACCGCAGGTTAGGGGATATTCTCGAGCAGACTCGAAGTATCTCTTCGATGTTCTATGCACGTCGTGGTGTGCACTCCCTCCAGCGAGTGATTGACGCTAACGATTGGCACCGCAAAATTTTAGCGGCTCTGGTAGCGAGAGATTCGGCGCGAGCTTCTGAGTTGGTGATCAACCATATCCAACATTCCTGCGATCAATCGTTGCGAAGTGAAGACAATGGCGATGCACCGATAAACCTCGGAACATTGAACCTGCCGCCTTCGATGCGCATGGCGCTCAAGGCTGTTACCAAGTAATCCTCGTCGCGTGACAGTACGTTTCCATTAGCTTGTGTTGGTGAGTAACAGGTATGACAGCCTTAAATTTTCCCGCTTCTCACGAACTGCTTTCGAGTCTTCCTCGATCCGCATTTGGACTCCAAAGTCGGAAGGCCGCGCCTCGAACGCAGAAGCATCGTGTGGCTGAGCGTGGGCGGCAGTTCTTTAGGTACCTGCCTGTGGCTGCCTGCAATGCGGGGCAAGCCGTCGTGAATGGTGTTGGTATGCGTGAAGTCTTGCCTGGCGAGTCTTACGCGGACGGCAACCACCCGAATCTCTACAACTTCAAGTGGTGTACGGGGCGAGTGCTGCCGGAGTATCAGATTGTCTACATCACCGATGCCCATGGTGAGTTCGAATCGTCTGCAACGGGACTGGTTCGCTTCCACGGCGACGCGCTGCTCTTCCTGTTTCCCGGGGTCTGGCACCGCTATCGCCCTGTGCACGACACTGGCTGGACGGAACGATGGGTGTCGCTGAGTGGTTCCGCGGTCGCGCAGTGCTTGCAAGAAGGTGGTGTCACCTCCCAACGGGCCATCGTCACGCCCAATCACGTAGAGTCGCTGCGACAAGGGTTTGATCGGTTGCTCCGAACCGTACAGCACTCGCCGAGCCAGAATGGCAACGCCGTGGCGGCCGCCGCACTTGGCCCGCTGTGGGATGCGATCAACCAGGCAACGGATTTCCATTTCCACAGCGATGAAGAGAGGGATGATTCCACTCCGCCGGAAGCAAGCGAAATAGAGGATGAAATTGTTCGCGCGGCTATCGAAATCATCTGGAACGATACCCACACACCTCCATTAGCGGTTGCGAATGTGGCGCGACAACTTCCTGTCACCCGTAGGACCCTTGATCGACGCTTTTCGGAGTCGCTTGGGAGGAGTGTTCTTGACGAAATCAACGCTTGTCGATTCGCTCGAGCCAAGCGTTTGCTGCTGGAGACCGATCTGCCTATCAAGACGGTCTCATACTTGTCTGGCTTTCCCAGCCGCGAGCGGATGCGGATCATGTTCATTGAGCGAGAGGGTTTGCCTCCGCGTGATTTCCGCGACCGAGAGCGTGGTTAAGGATATCCAAGTTCCAACGGATCTGGCATTGGTAGCTTTCGGCAAACAGTTGCGATTGAAGACGATGCGAAGCTGTTGCCGTATTGCGACGTTGAGGGCGGTGATGAGTATCGCACGGATAGTCCCTTGTGGCCTCCACACAGCGTTGAGTCCCGCCTACTGCGATCGCACGCTCCTTAGGAGTATGTTGTCGATCCGGCGTTGGAACGCTCTAGGGTGCCTCAACGGCGCGCTATGGGGACCGAAGAACTGCACGCCCCAATTGAATAGTGTCAGCGTTCCGTTGATTTGGCTCGATCGATTTCATTCAGTGCTGCGTTTTCCACATCATGGCCGCCTTTGCTAACCGACGACTCCCTGCTAGCGCTGTTTGCTGGTGCCTTGTGGCATTCGGGGTGTACGTCTGGATGGGGAGCTTGCTCCGCGCGAAAGAGCCGGATGAGACGACCGCTGACCAGCAGCAAGTCTATCTGTTTACCTCTTTTGAGGAACCTGCGACTGCCGGGCTGCGTTTCCTGTGGAGTGGCGATGGTCTCCAATGGAAACGGGTGCCGGGGGTGTTCATGAAGCCCGCTGCCGGGAAAGGCCACTTGATGCGCGACCCCAGCTTGGTGCAGGGGCCGGACGGCACCTATCACTTGGTGTGGACCACCAATTGGCGCGGTGACCTGGGGTTCGGGTACGCGTCGTCAAGCGATCTGGTGCATTGGTCGCCGCAACGGTTCATTCCGGTCATGGAGCACGAACCCAGCACGGTGAACGTCTGGGCGCCAGAGTTGTTCTACGACAGCAAGAGCCAGGACTTCATCATTGCCTGGGCTTCGACCATTCCTGGTCGCTATCCAATCCGCGAGGAACGCGAAGACAACAACCATCGGATGTACTACACACGCACCAAGGACTTCAAGCAGTTCTCGCCGGCGCAATTGTTTTGCGAACCCGGCTTCAGTGTGATCGACGCGGTGATCGTACCTTGGGGCCGCGACGAAGGTCCGGCCTATAAGTTAGTGCTCAAAGACAACACCCGCCCCGTACTTGCACTGCGTGTGGCTGAGGGAGATTCTCCGACCGGGCCGTGGAGGAACGTCACCAAGCCGATCACCGCCTTCAAGACCGAAGGTCCTTCGGTCGCTAAGGTGGGCGACCGTTGGCTGATCTACTTCGACCAGTACGGCGACCACCAATACCGAGCGGTGTCGACAACCGATTTCGAGTCGTTCGAGGACCTGGAGGACGAAGTTCAGTTTCCCCAAGGCCACAAACATGGCACCGTGCTAAAAGTCGAACGTCGGGTGCTCGATGGTCTGCAGAAGGCTGGTAGCGAGCAAGAAGAACATGCCGATTCGAGCGCATTGAATGAAGAAGCTCAAAGCTGCCACGAGCCAGTCCGCTCGTCGATGTGCCCTGGCGGCGGAGATATTGGCATGCGATGGATCCATTCCCTCAGTGGGGTACAGCATCATGGCTAAGATATCCTTGTCCGAGAGCCGTCCTGCGACACTAGGGGTGATCGTCGGTAATCGCGACTTCTTCCCCGATCAATTGATCACCGAAGCTCGCGGCGACATTGCTGCGCTGTTTCAAGAGCTAAACATCACGCCGGTGTGGCTATCGGAAGAGGAGTCGAAGCTGGGCGGCGTGGAAACGCACGCCGAAGCGCGCCGGTGCGCGGGGCTTTTTCGCAGCCGCCGGGACGAGATCGACGGAGTGCTGGTCTGCCTGCCAAACTTCGGGGATGAGAAAGGCGTGGCCGACACGCTTAAACTGGCGGCCCTCGACGTGCCCGTGCTCGTGCAGGGGTATCCTGACGACCTGAATCAGTTGGGCGTGTCGCGGCGTCGCGATGCGTTCTGTGGCAAAATCTCGGTGTGCAACAATCTTGTTCAGGCGGGTATGCCGTTTACGCTTACCGAGAAGCACGTCTCCGCCCCTTCCAGTGACAGCTTTCGTGGCGACTTGGTGAAGTTCGTTGCCGTGTGCCGAGTGGTGAACGGCCTACGCGGCGTGCGCCTGGGGGCCGTTGGTGCGCGCCCCGGGGCGTTTAACACCGTGCGGTACAGCGAGAAGATCCTGGAACGCAACGGCATCAGCGTCACCACGGTGGATCTCTCTGAGTTCATCGCGACCGCCGAGAAGCTCCCGGCCGACGACGGCCGGGTGGCTGCCAAGCTCGACGACATCCAGGGCTACGCACCCGCGCCGGGCGTGCCGCATGAGAAGCTTGTTCAGATGGCTCGCATGGGCGTGGTGCTCGGTGACTGGATGGAAGAGAACGCGCTCGATGCGACGGCCATTCAGTGCTGGACGTCGGTGCAACAAAATATGGGGTGCAACGTCTGTACGCTGATGAGCATGATGAGCGAGCGGTTCATGCCCAGTGCCTGCGAGGTGGACGTGACAGGTACGCTCACCATGTACGCCATGCAACTCGCGTCGTCGACACCAGCGGCCTTGGTCGACTGGAATAACAATTACGGCGACTATGACGACAAGTGCACACTATTCCACTGCGGCAATTGGGCCAAGAGCTTTCTGCCGGACATCGAAATTGCCACGGCGCCTATCCTCGGTAGCACGCTCGGCGAAGAAAACACTTACGGGGCACTCAAGGGCCGCACACCCGAGGGTCCCCTCACCTACGGCCGATTGACCACGGCCGACTGCGATGGTCGCGTCCGCGCCTACGTCGGCCAGGGGCAGCTTACCAACGACCAACTCGATACGTTTGGCACTCGCGCAGTCGCCGAAGTGCCCAACCTGCAAGGACTTTTGAAGCACGTGTGCCGTCAGGGGTTCGAGCATCACGTCGTGATGACTCAGTCGCACACCGCCGCTGTACTCGCGGAAGCCTTCGAAACGTATCTCGATTGGCCCACTT
Organism: Aeoliella sp.; assembly: GCF_965227375.1. Classification (NCBI taxonomy): domain Bacteria; kingdom Pseudomonadati; phylum Planctomycetota; class Planctomycetia; order Pirellulales; family Lacipirellulaceae; genus Aeoliella; species Aeoliella sp. The sequence continues at coordinate 2,587,612 of NZ_CBDDFX010000002.1, read as the reverse complement.
ATGTACACGGGGAGTGTTAGCCATCGATGAGCGTTTCAGAGTTCACCAACCATGAACTGCAAGTAAAGAGCCTCGAGTATCGTCGAGACGTGCTGCGCATCATCTACGATGCTGGCGCCGGGCACACTGGTGGCAGCCTGTCGTGCGTTGATATCCTAAACGTGCTCTACAATCGCGTGCTGAACGTTGGTCCGGATAATTGGGCCGACCCGAATCGGGATCGCTACGTGCAGAGTAAAGGGCACTCGGTCGAGGCGCTGTACGTGGTGCTGGCCGATCAGGGGTTCTTTCCGGCCGATCAACTTGCCACGCTTTGTCACGGTGGTTCGCCGTTTGTGGGTCATCCGACTCGGAAGGTGCCGGGCATCGAGATGAACACAGGAGCGCTCGGGCATGGCCTGCCTATTTCGGTTGGCATGGCCCTGGCGGCGAAGTTGGACGAGTCGCCCTACCGAGTTTTCACCCTGCTGGGGGACGGCGAATTGGCCGAAGGCTCCAACTGGGAAGGCGCAATGTGCGCCGCGCACTACGAGCTAGATAATCTCACGGCCATTGTGGATTGCAACACCTTGCAGATTACCGGGCCAACTCGCGACGTCTGCTCGAATGATCCGCTCGACGAGAAATTTGCCAGCTTTGGTTGGAGAGTCGTGGAGGTTAACGGACATTCGATGGAGGCTCTCGCCGATGCACTCCAGAGCCCCACGCCCGGCCAGCCCACCTGCGTGATCGCCCACACCACGAAAGGGCGAGGGGTAAGTTTTATGGAGAATGTCGTTGCCTGGCATCATGGTGTGCCGAGCCAAGAAGAATACGAAAAGGCAATCGAGGAACTGGAGAATCAGCTGCACGAGCTAAAGGGGGTGGCCACATGAGTGCGCCCGCCCCGAGTGTCTACTCGCCTGAAGCTCAGCGGCAGATCGACCGTCTCGGCCTTAAGAAGGGTCGCGCGAATCTCGAAGTTTTTGCCGAAACGCTGCACGCTCTGGCCGAGCAGGATCGCGACGTACTGGCGGTGACCAGCGACTCACGCGGTTCGGGAAAGCTGAAGCCGTTCGGCCAGGCGCTTCCACAGCAGATTGTCGAAGTCGGCATTGCCGAACAGAATCTGGTGGGCGTCGCGGCGGGGCTGGCTTCCGCGGGTAAGAAGGTCTTCGCAGTTTCCCCCGGATGCTTCCTAACCGCTCGTTCGCTGGAGCAAATCAAGAACGACGTGTGTTATTCCGACGTGCCGGTCAACGTGGTCGGCATTAGCGCCGGAGTGAGCTATGGTGCGTTAGGCAGCACGCATCATTCGCTCCACGATTTCGCCGCGCTGCGAGCGATCGCGAATATCACGATCCTCGCGCCCGGCGATAATCGTGAGACCCAGGCCGCCGTGCGTTGGGCGGCGAGCCACGCCAAGCCGGTGTACTTGCGATTCGGCAAAGCCGCAATGTACGACCTGAGCGATTCGGCGGCTCCAGTTGATCCCCGTCAAGCGGTGGTGCTTCGCGAAGGATCCGACGTGGCGCTCATCGGCACCGGCGAGGCGACGATTCATTGCTTGCTGGCCGCGGCACAGCTAGAGGAAGAAGGCATCGACGCTCGTGTGCTGAGCGTGCCGAGCGTGAAGCCCCTGGATGCGGAGGCCGTTCTGGCGGCAGGGCGCGAATGTCGTGCGGTGGTCACCGCTGAGGAGCATTCGGTCCATGGCGGACTTGGTGAGGCTTGTGCCGCCACGCTGTTGTCCGCGGGAGTCACGCCAGCATTCCGCATCGTCGCCATCCCGGACGAAGACACCTACACCGGCAGCCAGGCCGATATCTTCGTTCACTATGGGATCTCGATGGAGGGCATTGCTAGTCAGGCGCGCGAGGCGCTGGCGGCAGAAGGGGCCACCCTATGAGCCTGCTAGTTGCCATCGACCAGAGCACTTCGGCAACCAAGGCGATCCTGTTCGATTCGCAAGCGACCGTACTCGACTCGACATCCTGCGAGCACCGCCAACACTATCCGCAACCGGGCTGGGTGGAGCATGACGCGGAGGAGATCTGGCAGAACCTGCTGACGTGCACCCGGGAACTCTGCAGCCGCAACTCAGACAAGCTTGCTCAGGTGCGAGGCGTCGTGATCACCAACCAGAGGGAGACATTCGTCGCCTTCGATCGTGCCACCGGCAGGCCGCTCGCCAATGCGGTAGTGTGGCAGTGCCGCCGCGGCGACAGCGTTTGCGAGGAATTCCGTCAGGCGGGGCACGAGCAGCGAGTGACGGAGAAGACCGGGCTGCGGATCGATTCCTACTTCTCTGGCGCCAAAATCACATGGCTGATGCGAGAGCGGCCCGATATCGCTGAGGCCGCCCGGCAGGGCGACGCATGCGTATCGACCATCGACGCGTACTTGGTGCATCGCCTCACTGGAGGGCAAACGTACGCCAGTGATCCAACCAACGCCAGTCGGACGTTACTGTACGACATCGACAAGCGAAGTTGGGATCGCGAGTTGTGCGATCTGTTTGAGTTGCCGATTGAATCGCTTCCCGAAGTCCGCGAGAACACGAGCACGTTTGGCGAAACCGACCTGGGTGGCGCGCTGCCGGCACGTGTGCCAATCTGCGGGGTGATGGGCGACTCGCAGGCCTCGTTGTTCGCTCAGCGGTGCTTTTCTCCGGGCGATGCCAAGGCCACTTTCGGCACCGGCACCTCGGTGTTGTTGAACATCGGCGATCTGCAGATGCCCGACTGCGGCGCCGTGGCGGCGCTGGCGTGGGTGGTGAATGGTAAGCCGACCTACGCCTGGGAAGGGCTCATCAACTACTCGGCAGCGACGATCGCCTGGTTGCGAGATCAACTCGGCTTGATCGAGTCTCCGGAACAGGCGGAGCAACTCGCGCGGATGGTCGACAGCAGCGGGGGAGTCTACTTGATTCCCGCCTTCTCGGGGCTGAGTGCTCCCTACTGGCAGCCCGACGCCAGGGCGGCTATTGTTGGAATGACCGCTTACACCGGGCGCGAGCACCTGTGCCGCGCTGCGCTCGAGTCGATTGCGTTTCAGGTCCGCGATGTAATGGAGATGCTGGCCAAGAGCGGCGTGCGGCCCGCTTCGCTCTGCGTCGACGGTGGCCCGACTCGCAATCAGTTGCTCATGCAGATGGTGGCGGACATCGCCCAAGTGGAACTAGTTTCTGCGTCCTCACCTCACTTTTCGGCGCTCGGCGCAGCGATGGCTTGCATGCTTGGCTTGGGAATGGTCGACTCGATGGAGTCGCTGCGGCAATTACCGCGGGACGCGACCGTGTTCAAGCCACAGATGAAGTCCGATCAGCTAAGCAAACTGGTCGATGGCTGGCATGTGGCCGTCGAGCGAGTGCTGCGTTAAAGCAACCCAGCGGCTCGCCCGCTCCTTAGTCCTACTCTCACCCGTTTATGTCTCGCCTAACAGCCACGTACTTGGTCGAAACTCCGATGCCGGTGGAGGATGCGGCTGCGCAATTGGCTGGCGAGCAGTCTTCCGGCACATTCGTCTCTGTGCCGGGTGAATCGGACGAGCTCAAACAACGTTTCGCCGCTCGAGTGGAACGAATCGAACCGTTGGAGGTTGTTGACCAGCCAAGCCTACCTGGAGGCCGGCCCGGCGAGCAGTACAAGCGGGTTAGAATTAGCGTGAGTTGGTCCGTAGAGAATTTCGGCGCGAACTTGCCAGCCATTGCCTCCACGGTGGGCGGGAACCTCTACGAGCTACGCTGTTTTACGGGGCTTAAGCTAGTTGACCTCCGCTTTCCTGACGAGTTGTTGGCGCCTTACCCAGGCCCCAGCCATGGCGTCGAAGGATGTCGCGAGCTTACTGGAGTCGCCGACCGTCCCTTGATCGGCACAATCATCAAGCCAAGCGTGGGACTCTCCCCGACAGAAACCGCGCACCTGATCGAACCAATCGTGGCCGCGGGAGTCGACTTCATCAAAGACGACGAATTGATGGCCAACCCGCCGCACTCGCCGTTCGAGAAGCGACTGGCCGCGCTCATGCACGTGGTGAATCGGCACGCCGATCGGAACGGCAAGCGCGTGATGCTCGCCATGAACGTCACGGACGAACTCGACGCCATGCTGCGGCACTACGACATGCTTGTCGAATCGGGCGGCACCTGTGCGATGGTCAGTATCAACAGCGTCGGGCTGGTGGCCGTAAAGAAGCTGTGCGAGCATGGCGACCTCGCTATTCACGCTCACCGCAACGGCTGGGGAATGATGACGCGCTGCCCCATGCTCGGCGTCGAGTTTCCTGCCTACGCCAAATTGTGGCGATTAGCCGGTGTCGACCAGTTGCACGTAAACGGAATCGACAACAAGTTCTGGGAGTCCGACGACTCGGTGGTTCGATCGATCGCTGCCTGCGGGGAGTCGCTTGGAGAGCTTCGGCCGCTGTTGCCGGTCGTTTCGTCAGGGCAGTGGGGCGGGCAAGCGTTCGAGACCTATCGCCTCACGAATACGACTGACCTGCTGTACATGGCGGGCGGAGGCATCATGGCTCACCCCGGCGGACCTGCGGCAGGTGTGGTGGCGATTCAGCAGGCATGGCAGGCGGCCGTCGGCGGGTTGTCGCTCGTCGAAGCGGCCAGCACCTATACGGAGTTCCGTCAATCGGTGGAGAAGTTTGGCGGCCCGGACCTTCAGCAACAGATCGCCGGGGGCAGTGCATGACTTCCTCCACCGGCCCTAACTTGCGATTGGCCTACTACGCAGACGACCTCACCGGCGCGACCGACGCCATGGAGCGGCTCGAACTGGCAGGCGTGCCGACTGCGCTATTTCTCCGTCCACCAACTATCGAAACGTTGGCCAATTATCCCGGTATCGAAGCCGTTGGCGTCGCCGGAGCCACCAGGGCGATGCCGACCGATCAACTCGAAGCGGAAGTTCGACCTGCGCTTGCGTCCTTGCGGAATCTGAGAGCTCCGCACGTTCACTACAAGGTCTGCTCAACGTTCGACTCCTCTCCGGCTGTAGGAAACATCGGCCGTGTGATCGACGTGGCCGCCGAGGTGTTCAGTGGGCCCTTCATCCCAGTGGTCGTCGGTACCCCGACGCTAGGAAGGTGGTGTGTGTTCGGCAATCTGTTCGCCTCGATGGGCATCGGCGCCCATGGCCCAGCCTTCCGGCTCGATCGACATCCCTCGATAAGCCAGCATCCGACAACACCGGCAGACGAATCCGACCTGCGACTCCACCTGGCGAAGCAAACCGACAAGCAGATCGGCCTTATCGACATACGCACCCTCGATCAGTCCACCGAGGACGCCGCCTCGGAATTGGAGCGACTCGTGAACGACGAGGGCAACCAAGTCGTGCTGTTCGATACACTCTCCGAGGAACACTTCGGAATGATCGGCGCCTTGGTCGAGCCGTTGGGCACACCCGATGAACCGTTGTTTTGGGTGGGTTCATCGGCAGCCGAGTCAGTGCTCACTGCGGAGTGGAACGCGACAGGTAGAATCACCCAGCGCGATCGGAAGAAGGACGCGAGTATTCAAGGGCCAGTGCTCGTGCTTGCGGGTAGCTGCTCGCCGGTCACCGCCGGGCAGGTGGCAGCCGCTCAAGCGGCCGGCATGGAGAAACTGACGCTTACGGTCGAGCAACTCAATTCTGGCGATGGTTGGGTCGCGGAGGTTGCGCGGCAGGTGGTCGACTGCATGGCGGCATCGCAATCGGTAATTGTAGCCACCGAAGCCAAGACCGAAGGCAGCGAGCTTTCAGCGGAGCTACTCGGGCGATGTTATGGCAGGCTATGTCAACTGGTACTCCAGCAATCGCGGCCCGATCTGCTGGTGATCGCGGGGGGAGACACGTCGAGCCACACTGCCAGATCGCTGCCGATCGAGTGCCTTGAGATGGCAGCTACTTTGACCACTGGTGCACCAGTGTGCCGAGTTGCGTCGCCGGAGCCATGGCTCGATGGCCTCAAGATCGTTCTAAAAGGTGGCCAGGTTGGTCAGCCTGAGTTTCTGGCGAACCTGATGACGAAAGAGAGAGTACAGGCATGAACAAACTGGGGCTGATCCATACTTCGGCTACACTGGTGCCGGTGTTCGCGGAGCTTTGCGAGGAGCTTCTGCCCGACGTGGCTGTGTTCAATATCGCCGACGACAGCCTGATCAAGGACGTCATCGCCGCGGGCCGACTCACGCCGAGTGTCTCCCGCCGCGTGGCGTCGCAGGTGATCGCGGCCAGCGAAGCGGGTGCGGATCACATTCTGGTAACGTGCTCGTCGATTGGCGACGCCGTGGAGCGCGCCGCCACGCTGGTTGAGACGCCAGTCTTGCGAGTCGACCAGCCTATGGCCGATCTGGCGGTGCAGAGCGGCGAGCGAATCGGTGTAGCGGCCACATTGCCGACGACGCTCCAGCCGACGGCATCGCTGATCGAGCGTCGCGCGAGCATTGCCGGAAAGCGGATTCAGCTCACGGCCAAACTGTGCGAAGGGGCATTCGAAGCGTTGATGTCTGGCGACAGCCAGCGGCACGACGTCATGGTCGCCGAGGCGCTTTCCAAGCTGGCCGAGGAGAACGACGTTGTCGTTCTGGCCCAGGCCTCCATGGCCCGAGTGGTACAGCAGTTGGGGGAGCTGAGTACGCCGATCCTCTCCAGTCCTCGGTTGGCGGTTGCCTACCTAGCGGAGCATTGCCGGGGATAGATCATGGCGAAGTTGTACCGCATCTTTCTGGCACTTTCCGGTTTCATGATAGCGCTTGGTGCAGCTTTCTTGGCATCGGGCCGGGCGTCGGGCGCGGCCGTGCTCATTGGTGGGTTGGTATCGCTCGCCATCGGGCTGGGGGAGCGCCAGTCGGTGGCGCCGTTTCGATTTACCGCCTGGATGGTCGCAGGGATCGCCTTGGCAATGTTCTACCCGCAATTGCTGCTGGACTTGCGGTTGTTGGGATACTCGATCGATCTTCAGAACAGCTGGCTAAAGCTGCTGATGGTGCAAGGCGTGATGTTCGGTATGGGCACCCAGATGCGTCTGGCGGACATCGCGGGAGTCGTTCGCACTCCGTTGCGGGTGGTAGTGGGACTGGTGTGCCAATTCACGATCATGCCACTCGTCGGCTTGGGCTTGGCGCTTGCTCTGCAACTTCCCGATGAGATTGCCGCTGGCGTGGTGCTAATCGGCTGCTGCTCCAGCGGCTTGGCATCGAACGTCATGGTGCACCTCGCCCGTGGCGACTTGGCGTTGTCGGTAACACTCACCGCAGTGGCCACGCTCATGGCGCCGGTGGTGACGCCCACGTGGATGAAGCTACTCGCGGGGCAGTTTGTCCCGGTCAACTTCGTCAATATGATGCTGACGATCATCAAGATCATGATCGTTCCCATCGCCGCGGCAATGCTGCACGATGTGCTGATTGCAGCGCCGCAAAAGACTCGCAAAACCATCTTCACCATCGGGGCCCTGGCCGCAGCATGGTTGTTACTGCTAGTGTTCGGCGGGTGGCAGTGGTTTGAGTCGCGTGTCGGTGAACAGTCCAATATTCTTGAGGTTGTCACCTTGCTCAATTACTTGCTGGGAGCAATTGCGGCAGGCGTCACCTATCACTTGGCGATCCAGCGATATCCGCGGCTGCACGACTGGATGCCAGTCATATCCATGATAGGGATTCTGTACTTTACAACCATTACTGTTGCCGATGGGCGAGACCAGCTCATCGATCTAAGCGGAGTGCTTTTGATAGCGGCAGTCTTGCACAATACACTGGGTTACTTGTTTGGCTACACTTTGAGCCGAGCGGTTGGTATGGATGTTTCTGGTGCTCGGACCATCGCTATTGAAGTGGGCATGCAAAACGGGGCAATGGGTGTCACGCTGGCCGACGCGATGGGTAAAATGGCTACAGTGGGGCTGGCGCCGATCCTGTTCAGTCCCTGGATGAATGTCTCCGGCTCGCTGCTGGCCAACTACTGGAGGCGCCGGCCTACCGGCGTTGCCTCTACGGAGTCGCTGGAAGTTGAAGGTGAACTGCATGAGATTCACAGCTAGTTTTATTGTCGCCGGTTTGCTTGCCGTGATTGCCGGCGTTTGGCAAGAGGGCAGAGCAGAGGGGCCCGTTAGCTTGGGGAGCGGCGATCGGCTCGAATACCACGCAACTCCGGCTGGAGATCGTGTGCCGGACTTTTCCAGTTGCGGGTATCGCGGCAGTGCGGAGTCGCCGCCGAGTGTTGAGATTAACTTCGTGGTCGAAGCATTGCCAGGCGACGCGACATCGCGCATTCAGGCTGCTATCGATGCAGTCGCCCAGTTGCCACTCGACAAACAGGGCTTCCGCGGCGCCGTCTATCTCGCCCCAGGTGAGCACCGTGTGGCAGGCCAGCTACGCATCGCCGAGAGTGGAGTCGTGCTGCGCGGCGCGGGAGCGACGGACCAAGGGACAACGCTCATCGCGACCGGTGAGGGACGCCGCCCACTGATCCGAGTCTGCCCACGAGACGTCCCGGTGCCGGACTTTGGCCAGCCGGTAACCATCGAGCAAGAGTACGTGCCCGTCGGGGCGACCGAACTGCGACTAGCGAGTGCCAGCAAGTTTCGCCCCGGCGACCGAGTGTTGATCACGCGCCCGAGTTCGGATGCCTGGATCAAGCAGCTCGACGCCAAGGTGCTGGGCGTCGGATGGCGCGCGGGGCGGTGCGATTTGCGGTGGGAACGCACCATTAGCCAGGTCGATGGCAACAAGATCGCGCTCGATGTTCCGCTCACCTGCGCGATGGATCGAGAAGTCGATACCATGGGCACTGTCTGCCGCTACGAGCCCGGCGGACGCATCGAGAATATTGGTATTGAGGACCTACAGCTCCGTAGCGAGTTTAGTAGCGATCATCCTCACGACGAAGAGCACAGTTGGTACGGAGTAGTGGCCAACCACGCCCGCGACATATGGATTCGGCGTGTGCGTTTCGAACACTTCGCAGGCGGAGCAGTGCTGTTGAGGGAAGGGTGCTCTCGGGTGACGGTTGAAGATTGCATCAGCCTCGATCCGATTTCGGAAGTCGGCGGTTACCGTCGGCAGAGCTTCTTCACGCAGGGAGGTCAGACGCTCTTCCTGCGATGTTGGGCCGAGCATGGGCAGAACGACTTTGCCGTTGGGCACTGCGCACCGGGGCCCAATGCGTTTGTCCATTGCTACGCCTACAACACCCACGGCGATAGTGGACCGTTAGAAAGTTGGGCGACCGGAGTGCTGTACGACAATGTGCGGATCGACGGAGGTAACTTGTTCTTTGGCAATCGCTGGCTCGATCCGCTGGGGGCAGGGTGGTCGGCTGCCAACTGTCTGGCGTGGCAGTGCCAGGCTGCGCAGATCCATTGCTTCAACCCGCCCGGCGCGGCGAACTGGGTAGTCGGTTTCTGGGCGCAGCCGGTAGGCGATGGTGAGATTCAAGGAGACAGTGACTTCGTCCGCCCGATTAGCCTCTTTCAGCAGCAAGTGCTTGAACATCACGGACCAGAGGCTGCCAAGCGTGTTGGCCCCTTCTTGCTCAACCCCCGCGCTTCGACGAGTCCCACGTACAAAGAAGCCGAGGCGTTCGTTGCCGAATCAAACGAACCCGCTCGCACATTGCGCGATGTGATTGAACAGCGTTTCAGGGAGGCGGAGACTCCACCGAATCCAAGTACTGCCAAGCGAATCGAAACGCCACCTGCAAGTCCGCCGGTAGAGGTTCAGCAAGTGCAGATCGTCAACGGCTGGCTGACGGTCGATGGCCAGGTGCTCACGGGCGGCACGCTGTCGCCGACCTGGTGGCGGGGCACGGTTCGGCCCGACGATGCGCCAGCCTTCGGGCCTTCGATCACACGTTTCGCGCCAGGACGCTACGGGGTCGGGTTAACCGACGAGTTGCCTAAATTGCTTGACGAGATGGACGCTCGCAGACAAGTTGCCTACGACCATCACTACGGCTTGTGGTACGACCGGCGTCGAGACGATCACTTGATGGTCCGTCGTGCCACTAGCGCGGTGGTACCTCCGTTCTTCGAGCAACCATTCGCGCGCACCGGTGGAGGTAAAGCGTGGGATGGTTTGAGCCGTTACGATGTGACGCGGTACAACCCGTGGTACTGGTCGCGACTGTCGGAGATGGCCCGCCTGTGCGACGAGCGAGGGAAGCTGTTGATCCACCAGTGCTACTTCCAACACAACATTCTGGAGGCCGGTGCCCACTGGGCCGACTGTCCCTGGCGGCCGGTGAACAACATCAACGATACCGGCCTTAGCGAACCACCGCCCTATATTGGTGACAAGCGGATCTTCATCGCCCATCAGTTCTATAGCCCTGACAACGCACCGCTGCGGGCGTTGCACAAAGCGTACTTGGAACAATGCGTCACGGCGTTCGCCGATCGACACAATGTGATTCACATGACCAGTGCTGAGTACACGGGGCCGCTCGAGTTCACCGAGTTCTGGCTCGACACAATGTCCCAATCGCGTGCAGAGTCAGGAGCGGAGTGTCTGCTTGCGATTAGCGCTACCAAGGACGTGCAAGACGTAATGCTCGACGATGCGACGCGGTCCGACAAGATCGATGTGATAGACGTTCGCTATTGGTGCTACACTCGGGACGGCCGGGTGTATGCTCCCCCCGGCGGGGCGAACATGGCGCCGCGGCAGCACCAGCGGCAGATGCGAAGCGCGGGAGGTGACTTCTCGGCTGTCGCCAAAGCCGTGCGCGAGTACCGCACGCGTTTCCCCAAAAAGCCCGTAATCTTCTCCGCCCATCGCGTGTGTTCCACCCCGAACCCAGGATGGGCTGTGCTGATGGCGGGCGGATCGCTGGCGGAGGTTCCTCCGCTGCCAATGCAGCTCGGGAAGGCGCTGGTCGGTATGCTGCCCGCAGAGAAAAGTGGTGATGGATTGCTGCGACTCGTTAGCGACTCCGGAGAACAGCTTTGTTATGCTGTCGACGCAAATGCAGAGCTAGAGATTCCCCAAGCCGATTCCAAGCGACGCTTCCGCACGCGTTGGATTGATGCGAGAACCGGCAAGGTGGTTGAAGAGTCGCAGTACGACGCAGGAGACACGACCACCATGCGGACCTCGGTCGTGTGGCTGACACCGGTTGAGTAGCTGACTCGAAGGAGGTCACATCCGCGGCATCCAAACCGTCATTTCCGCCGGCTTACGGTTGCCCCACGTGTAGTACGGAACCAGCCGACAGTGCACCTTGCGAGAATCGCGCTCGTTGGCGACTCGATACAAGCTGTTCCACTCGCCCGCTTCGCGCACGGGCAGTTCTCCTTCAAGTATCGTCACTCCTCCCAAGAGGTCTGGCTTGTGGATGGGTCGCAGATCCAAGTTGGTCGTGAGGCCTACTTCGTCCATCGCCACGCCTTCAGGTAGATCCGCCGACTCCAGGCAGTAGACGATAGGCCCCCGTTTGATTGCCAGTTGATTGCGAGTCTCCTCGACCAGCGGATGCGACTCTAGCGTGACAATTGGCATTGGGAGCGATAAGCGAATCTCATCGCCAACTTTCCAGACGCGGTCGAGTGTCAGATAGCCATTCTTGGACTCCGCTTCGATGGGTTCGTCGTTGAGCATGACCGTGCACTTCTTGGCCCAGCCTGGCTGACGCAGCTTAAGGGCGACCTTGCCCTTTGGCGATTGCTTGAAGCGGAACGTGATCTCGCCATCCCAGGGGTATTCGGTAGTTTGCTCAACTTCGAGCGGCTCGCCGTCGACGGTGGTCTTGAGGTGATTGTTGCCGTACAGGTGTACCCAAAGTGCGCCCGGTGAATGGCTGTACGCGTAGCCGCTGCTTTGGGCAACCGTCCGAGCGACGTTGGGTGGGCAGCAGAACGAGACAATGAACGGTTTCCGCTGTCGCGACCAACGCAACTGCGTGGGGTCGGACTCGACCACACGCAGAGGATTGACGTACAGATACTTGGTGCCGTCGAGACTTATTCCGCTGAGGATCGAATTGTAGAGTGCCAGTTCGATCCAATCGGCGTGGCGGCCTTCGCCGGTGGCTAGCAGTCGCCGCCAGTTCCAGAGCAGAGCGCCGATCGATGCGCACGTTTCATTGTGCGCAGTAATGTTAGGCAATTGATAGTTGCGTCCGTACGCTTGATGGGTGCGGGTGATCTGGTCTTGGGCTCGCGAAGCGTCGGGCGAAGCGCCGTCGTACAGGGCGCCGCAGCCGCCGTTGATGTACAGCTTTTTACTGCTCACGTTTTGCCACACTGCTTCGAGCGGCTCGACGAGTTGCTCATCGCCAGTCTCCAGGTACAGATCGGCAGCGCCGGCGTAGAGGTAATTTGCGCGCACGGCGTGTCCCACCGCTTCGCGTTGCTTTAGAAACGGAATACGGTCTTGGTTGTCGTCTCCGCCGCCATCGAGCCCGGCGGCCAGGTTGCGCAGGTCGATCACATGTTGGGCCGCCTCGAGGTATCGCTGCTCACCCGTGGTGCGATAGAGTTCGATCAAGCCCATGTAGTGCGACGGACAAACGGCCTGTCGCGCCATTTGTGGAGTGGGGTCGGCGAACGCTTCGACAAGGAAATCGGCCGCCTTGCGCGCCGCGTCGAGCAGATCCCGCTTGCCCGTCGCCCGATACCGCACGCAGCCTGCGGTCATCAGGTGGCCCATGTTGTAGACCTCGAAGTCGTGACGATCGGCGAACGGCTGCGCGGTCTGGTCGCCGTTTCGCTGGCGTATGAGCACTGGCGTGTGGATGTAGCCGTCGTCCCGCTGGGCAGCGACGATGGCTGCCGCCGCCTGATCGACGGCGGCTGACAAATCAGTGTTGGGGTTGTCCGCTATCGCATAGCAGGCCGCTTCAATCCACTTATAAAAGTCGCCATCGTTCCAGGCTGCACCGTGATAGTCGCCTTCCTGATCCCCGGCTGCGATCAGGAAGTGCTCGAGAAACGGTTTGTATCGTGAATCGCGCATCAATTCCCACATGGAGGGGAGGGTCTGATTAGCGCAAACGTCGGTACGAGCTTTCCAAAAGCCGTCGGTCCACACTACCTCGTCGACACCCACGGGTCGCAACAGTGCGTGGCGACTGTGACTGGTGTCTGTGATCGCAACCGGCTCTGCGCACCAGGAAACGCCGCTTACTAGCCAGAAAGCGAAATTCAATGCCGCTATGCGTTGAGTTAAGGACTTAGGATTCATCGTCACGCTTCAATTCGCTATTCAGAACTACGGTCTCTCCAGGTTTCATGTCCGAACGGATGGTGTGGTCGCCGTAGTGGACCTCGATCGGTCGATTGAGATGCGAGGTAAGGCGGCACTCACGTAGTTCGCCATTTTCCCAAGTGATATCCAGCTCGAATCCGTCACGTGTCCTCACGCCTTGCAGAGTTCCCTCGCTCCAGGCGGATGGCAGAGCGGGGAGGAGGTCGACGCGGCGGACGCCATCCTCGGTCTCCAGGTGCGACTGCACAAGCATCTCGATGATGCCTGCCGTTGCGCCGAAGTTGCCATCGATCTGAAAAGGTGGATGGGCGTCGAATAGGTTCTCGTACAACCCGCCCCCTCGGTAGTCGGTCTTATCCGATACTGTGAGTGTGGTCAGACCGGTGAGGACCAAGTGAGCATGATCTCCGTCGCGAAGCCGCGCCCAGAAGTTGATCTTCCACGCGCGCGACCACCCCGTGCCACCGTCGCCGCGCATTTCGAGGCTCTTCCTGGCGGCGGCGAATAGGTCGGGAGTTCCTGGGTGGATCTCTCTGCCTGGGTGCAGTCCCCACAGGTGCGACACGTGGCGGTGCCGGTTGTTGGGATCGTCCTTGTCTTCGAGCCACTCCTGCAGTTGGCCATGTTTGCCAATGCGATTGGGTGCGATACGCCGGTGGACGTCGATCCATTGGTCGCGAAGTTCCGAATCGACACCCAGCAGTTGGCTGGCTTCAATGGTGTTGGCGAGCAGGTTGCGGATGATCTGGTGATCCATGGCCGGTCCCATGACGAGGCCGCCATTTTCCGGCGAGTTGCTCGGACCGCTGATGAACGTGCCATCTGCAGTGCGTGGATCCTCCATCAAATAGTGGGCAAAAAACTCCGAAGAGCCTTTCATCAGAGGGTAGGCGGTCTGTTCGAGAAACGACAAGTCACCAGTGTACTGGTAGTGCAGCCATAGATGTTGGCACAGCCACGCCCCGCCGGTGGGCCAGATGCCATGATTCGAAGCGTTGATTGGTGCAGTGCCCCGCCAGCGATCGAAGTTGTGGTGCAGTACCCAGCCAGGAGCGTCGTAGTGGACGCGTGCGGTATCGCTTCCCGATTCGGCAATCTGCTGCAAGGCTTCGAACAGCGGCTCGTTGCATTCTCCCAGGTTGCAGGGCCCCGTGAGCCAATAATTCATCTCGGTGTTGATGTTGCAAGTGTACTTGCTACCCCAGGCAGGGCTAAGGTCCTGGTTCCACAAGCCTTGCAGGTTGGCGGGCTGTCCACCCGGACGGCTCGAGGCGATCATCAAGTACCGACCGTAGTGGAACAAAAGGGCGGCAAAGTCGGGATCGTCCGCTTGCTTCGTGGCGAGCAGCCGATCGTCGGTATCGAGGTCGCGCACTGCTTCGGGCGTCTCACCCAGTGAGAAGCTTACACGACCGAACAACTCGCGGTGATCTGCTTCGTGACGCGCGAGCAAGCTTGCGAATGTTTTCTCGGCAACCGCGTCCATGTCGCGCCGTAATCGCTCTTTGGGATCCGCCGAAACGTCGCGATAGTCGACTACCGACGAGGCTGCACACAAAACGATAGTGGCCCTGCTGGCGCCGGCGATGCGGAGTTCTGCATCTCCTTCCTTCACTTCCGATGTGACCGTGCCATCGGTATCCAGCACACGCAGTTGCGCGGCAAAGCTCACCTGGCCATCGGTCGGAGAATCTCCGTTCTGGCCAGGGTTTACCTGGCCCGAGAGTAGCAGCGCCCGGGCGTCGGAGATGGTCGTCTCGCAGCGATCATGCGGACTGGTAAGCGCCAGCACGAACTCCAACGCGCCAGGACGATCCGACTCCAATTGCAGGACGATCGCCTGGTCGGGAAAGGACGCAAACGCCCGACGGGTGATTCGCGTGCCAGCTTGCGAGTAGGTGGTCGTCGCAACGGCGCGAGACAGGTCGAGCGTGCGTTGATAGTCCGTTACCTCGCCTGGTTCGTTCTCAAACCGTATGGTGACGTCGCCTAGCGGTTGATACCACTCTTGCCGTAATGGCTGCGACATGAACGTGCGCGACGCCAGGAGTTCTGCCTCGCGTTGCTTACCATCCAGCAGCAGTTGGCGAATCTCCGCCAAGTGTTCCGACGCACCGGGGTGGGCGTAGCTGCGAGGGCCTCCGGTCCAGACTGAGTCCTCGTTAAACTGGATTCGCTCTTCGGCGACACCGCCAAACACCATGCCGCCCATGCGGCCGTTGCCGATAGGCAGAGCGCTGGTCCACTTCTTTGCGGGCGAAGAGTACTTCAGTTCCCACGGACCGCCGTCGGCCAGGGCGCTCGTGAAGACGCAGCTTACCACCAAAAGCAGGGGGAGAAGTTGAGAAAGTCTCACGGTGTGCGATCCTTTGCAGCCTTGGGTGGAAGTTGAGCGTTGAGTTCGGTGAGCGTGTCCGCATGCGCTAATACTTCACCGTCGCATAGCAAGGTGAGTCCCGGCTTCAGCCCATACATTGTACCAGCGCGGTCCCACACTACGGTAAGTTCCCGCCCGCGATAGGGGAGACCGTCCAAGCAGAACCAGTCCCACGAGTCCTCGGGCAAGAGGGGCGAGACGCGAATCTGGTCGCCGTCCATGGGCGTCACGCCGACCAGACCGGTAATCACCAGGTCGCAAAATGTAGAGTGGTTGTAGTAGCGACTTCGTCGTTCCTTTGGTCCGGTGATCAGCCAGTCGCCGGTGACTTCGTCGTGGTACTCGCCGATGTAGGCAGCGCCATCCTTGTGGTGAGATTCGGCGTAACGCAACAGGTGCTCGAAGTAGTCGCGGCGGGTGACGTAAGGTTGCTCTGGGCCACGCAGCACGTTGGCCATTCCGCCGAGGGTCTGGCTGGTGGCGAATGGCCACACGGCTCCATCCCACTCGCAGGTGCCAACGCCATGCGAGCGAAACTCCGGGTGGCGTCGTTCGGCGGTGGTCAGACCTCGGGGCGCCCAGAACCCTTCGCGATCCTGGGTCTGCTTCCAGGCGACCGCGTGCTCGTCGGTCGCTAGCCCAAACAGCCAGGGGATGTACCCAATTTCCTCCCGGGCGCCGGAGAGTTCGCCATTCTCTAAACGAACCTTGAAGCACTTCGCTTCCGAGTCCCACATGGCTTCGACCGCCAGTGCTTTTAGCGTCTCGGTTTTCTGCTGGTAAGTGTGAGCCAGGTCATCGCGGCCTGCGAGCCGCGCAAGCTCGGCGATGGCCTCCGCGTTGCCAACCATGTAGGAGTTGATGGTCGGCCGGATGTTTTGCACGCGCCGCCCGCCGCTAATCGACTCTTCCATTCCGTCTTTCACGTCGTGTTGCCAGAAGAGTCCACTCGGTAGCTGTCGCTCGTCTTCCCACCGCTCGTAGTCGGCCACCAGGTCGTCCAGCAGATCCGTTGCAAAAGCATCGTCGCCCGTTGCCAGCCTTCGTTGATTGATAGCAGCGGCTAGCCAACTGCTGAACTTGTGCAGATGAGGTTGCGGTCCCGCAATGGGGCCTCCACGGAGCCAGAAATGGAGGTACTCATCCAGCAGCGACTGGTCACGTAGCCACCGGGCTTCGGCGATGTGATGTCCTAGGGCACAAGAGATCG
Organism: Aeoliella sp.; assembly: GCF_965227375.1. NCBI lineage: Bacteria > Pseudomonadati > Planctomycetota > Planctomycetia > Pirellulales > Lacipirellulaceae > Aeoliella > Aeoliella sp. The sequence goes on along the minus strand of NZ_CBDDFX010000002.1, from coordinate 2,570,848 downwards.
TGTTGTGCGCGCCTGCATGGCTCACCGGGGTGATGAATTCGGTGAGCACTCTGCCATCAGGTGTTTGCTTGATGTGCTTTCGGAGTGTCCACCAGCGGAAGTAGAACGTCTCGACGAATCTCGTGGAGGGGCAATCGAAACGCGGAGCCTTGTCCGCGATCCACGCCGCAGCGTCAGCGTTGGGAATCAGGTTGACGACGTACTCGTCGTCCGCGGCGTTCAGCCGCTCGACAAACTGGTGGGAGTGATCCAGCGGGAGCACGGTTGCATCTTCTGCCGTGGCAGTGTTCGTCGACAAGATGCCGATAGCGAGCACTGCACACCGCCGCCAACCGAACCCATTAGAAGCTTTGCCAGAACAGGTCTTCATAGGTTCTTGGTGTGGGCCACTGTTGCTTTGGCGCGGCCGGATCAAGGCCATTGAGAAAGTCCTCGATGTTGGTGTAGCCATCGCCGTTCAGATCTTCGGCCGCATCGGAAGCATCCTGCGGATTGAGGCCATGGCTTTGTTCCCAGTCGTCTGGCATGCCATCCGAGTCGCTGTCCTTGTAAGGTTCGCCTTTATACTCGGGGTAACCGCCTACCTGTTCGATGTCGGTGATGATGCCCTTGCCTTCATCATACGTGACGGTGCCTGTGCGAACCATTTTTACAATACGTTCGTCCACAGCATCGCGTTTTGGCAGCGTGGCACCCACGTTTTCCAGCACGTACTCGTACGCCTCCTCCGCAGGCTGGATATCCACGTAAGAGTGTGGATAGGGACGAGCGGAGCGGATTTCGGCAAGCGCTTGTTCGCGAAGCGGTTCGGCGATCTCTCGCCTTTCGTCCTCGCTGGCCGGGGCTTGGTAGTTGCTCGCCTGCTTTTGGGTGAGCTGCTGTCGGATTGGCAGCATGTCTTCGAGTTCCAGTTGCACACCGCCGGCCCAGTTGTCCTTGGTGACCTCTTCGTTGCCCTCGACAAAGTTCCCAGCGACGTACGCTTTGCCAAAATCGAGATTGAAGTAGGGGCTGCGTCGTTTCTCCGGTTTGAGAATGCGATGGGCGATGGGGCGGTTGGGCGTGACCGGGCCTGGCTTGAAGTAGTTGTTGATGATTGTGTAGAAGCTGCGGTGGTCGCCGCCATCGATGGTGCGGTGCCGCCAGTTGTAGATCACGTTGTTGATGAACGTGAAGTCGTACACCATGCCAACGCTGGGATTGCGTCCCGTGTTACACGCCCACAGGTTGTGGTGGAATGTGCTGTTGTAGCCACCGAGCGTGCTACCGAACGCATGGTTGTAGGTATTGAGGCCCTCGCTGAAGATGGAGTTCTGGATGGTGATGTTCACGGTGGGCAGCTTAACTCGCGTTGACTCGCCTGGTGGTTCGTACATGTGTCGGTACATCGAAAGGTTCTCATCCAAACCCCAGCTTGCCGACACGTGATCGATCATGATGTTGCCGATCGGATTTCCCCCGAGCGCATCGTTTCGGTCGCCGACCCACGTCTCACCACGACGGAAACGGAGGTGGCGAATCACCACGTCGTGCGTGTCGATCTCGACCGTTGCGCCAGCAATACAAACGCCATCGCCCGGCGCGCTCGATCCGTCGATGGTCAGGTAAGGTGCGCGGACAACAACGGGACCATCCAAGCGAATGATGCCTGCGACGTTGAACACGACGATCCTCGGACCACCTGCCTCGAGGGCCTCGCGAAAGGTGCCAGGCCCATTGTCTTCAAGCGAAGTGACGACATAGACCTTGCCGCCGCGCCCTCCGAAGGAGTACATGCCGCCGCCTTGGGCTCCGGGGAATGCCGGGATGTCCGCCTGGGGAAGATCATCCGGGCGGCGAGCATCTTGAATGAATGGCTTGCCGTTGGCTGCCGCTGCTTCAATGGCCGGTTGGGCGGCCCGCCAAGCTTCGTCCGAGTGCTGCCTGGTTGCTCGGAAGCGTCGCTCGCTTTCGGCGGCCACGTCGTTGCTGATCGTGGGATACTGGGCGCGGGAGAACGTCATTAGCAACGAGGCCATCATCGTGGTTGCCAGCAATGCTCGCCCGAAAGTATGGAAGTACGGTTTAGAGTCCGACATTCAACTTCCCTTCCTCGATCGTTCCGCCAGGTCGCGCTCGGCCTGCTTCAGGTCGAAACCCGCCTTGGACAAGTAGTTGTTAATCCGCCCTTTGTATTTCCCGAACCAAGCGTGCTTCTCCTTTGACGAGCCCGCGTCCATGGCGAACTCACGGGCTTCGAGCAGGTTGGCTTGGATGTATCGCTTCTGCTCATCCGACAGATCGGGCAGCAGATTCAAGTAGGCCCTGTAGGTATGAGGGGCGACTCCGTAGGTCATCCCGTCCTTCACTTGCTCCACTTGTTGTGGCTCGAGTTCCGTCAGCAATTGGGCGACGAACTTACGATGCAGTGCGACTACTTCGCGATGGTAGGCATCTTGCGCCGGTGTTTGGTTATCGCCGGCCGCTGCGAGCGCTTCGTCGCGTCGGTCATGGATGTCACGAAGGTCTCTATATTGGCCGGCGACCAGGTCGGCAACTCTTTGTTGTTTGACTGAATCTTCGATCCCAAGCGGTCCGACAATTCTAGTCGCCCGCTCCTGAATGACCTGACGGTAAGCTGCTTCCTGGTCGTCGGTGGAGCAATACCCGCGAGGTGCGGTTGCGATGACCACCAGCGACGTTAGCAGGCAGAGTCGAAGCATGGACGGCAAGCCGTTCGGGGGGAGGTGTGTACGAAAACAAGTTAGGCGGGGCCATTTCTACGCTAGCGGCACTTTGCCACAAGCGGCTCCAAAGTGTGTGAGATAACTGGTCTATTCAAGTGCTCGCGTGTTCGCGATCCAATGCGACGCGGGACACTCGCTGCGGCGACTGTAGCGCGGAGGCTGGCGCCGATCTAGTCTGTTCCAAGCCGCTCATGGAGTAAGCACGTCCCCGTCATCCCTACCACCGTACAGGACGAACACCTCAGGGTCGACGTCGTAGGTGAAGGTATGCACCGACCCGTCACAAAGCAGCATGTTGTAAGAGGATGCGTGAGCACCGCCGAATCGGTAACGCATCTCCGCGTCGCTTTGTACGTCCTCGTCGGGTATCGGTGGCCAAGGGCTTCCGTTGAAGCGGGTTACTCCGGCGTTGTCTTGGTCATGCCCGGTGTACAGGCACTGGTCGTCCGAGCTGTCAGTGCCGGTCAAATAGTAGTTGGGACGCAGCGCTTTCTCGCCAATGAGCGCCGTCTTTGACGTGCCATCGGTAATCCGCGACACCTTGACCGTGCTACGCGAGTAGATGACGCCGTTAAACCCCTTGTTGTCGACCGGTTGGGTTAGCCACTGCCTAATTGCGAATGCCGCGCTTGGTTGCGTTCCACCAGTTCTTGCACTTCCCGCATTCGCCCGGTAGTCTCCCCGTGCTACCTGGCACTCACCGGAGACGCATGCCTTAGCGTTCTCAGCCAAGAACTCTTGCTCGTCCGCATAGGGGAACGCTTGAACCTGTCGCTTCGATGGGCACATGTACAATCCGATCGGGGTGGAGACCAACGTGAGCATCTCTTGCTGCTGCTCCGCCGTAGGGGATTGCAAGTTCATGATCCCGTTCAAGATTCCACGCCCCAGATCTCGCTGCGCGCCAAACTCCGTGTAAGCCAGAATGTTGTAGGTCCAACTGCCAGGCTGTTTGGTGCCGTAGCCAGCATCCGCGTCACCTACCCATCGCGTCGACCATCCCCCCGATGGAAAGTGCTTGTAGGTTGACTCGTGATTCAGGCAAGCGATGCCCATCTGTTTGAGTTGGCTCTTGCATTGCGCGTTGCGCGCCGCCTCACGCGCCGCCTGCACAGCAGGCAGCAGCAGCGCGACCAAAATGCCGATGATCGCGATCACCACGAGCAATTCCACCAGTGTAAAACCCCGCAGCGAACTGCTTCGGTCGCACACTGCGTTCCGATTGCGTGTCATCTCTTAGCCTTTCCTGTGTTAGGCATCCAGGGGAACCGAATACCCTGGTAATATACCAGATAGCGGTCTTTTAACTTGCCGGGCGGCAGCTTCTTTTCGGACAATTTACCGTTCGCCGAGGGCACACAGAAAGTCATCACAAGAGTCTGCCATCTACTGGTGCGCGGCTGTGTGCAGTGGCTGCGGGAAAAGGAAGGTTACTGCTGCAGCAGACCTTGCCACCGACTCCAGTTTGACTCCCGACCCAAGTTGGGTGGCGTACTTCAGAGCTAGTTTCCGCTACTCTTTCTTTAGCCTCGGCGACTAGTGCGGCCCAACAAAATCGCCGAGCGCATTTGCTGCAGACTTTGGTTCAGTTGTCCGCTGTATAGAGTCCGCGCGACGGGCGCAGAGAACCAACAGCGGCAGTAATGATCAGAATTGACGCCTAGGGTTAAAGCCGGGGCGTGGAGGCACGAACTGAGGAGATCGGCAGGATCTGACCTGACGGTGGAACCCGCCGATCTCAATACTCTGTCAAAGTCTATACTTATGCGCGACGCTTTACAGTTACGGCAAGAGCGGCCGCAGCAAGCAGCATCACGATAGTGGAGGGTTCAGGTACGTTTTGCTGGGTGGAGATGCCCGCAATTGCACCAGACGTCATGCCGAAGTTGTCCTTCCACACGGTGTAGTCGTTCTGATCGACGATATCCGGCGTGTTGTCGCCTGGCAGCATTGCCGTTGTGCTGCCAAGATTGTTTCGCCAAACCACGTAGTCGCCGATGTTCACTACGCCGTCGTCGTTGTAGTCGCCGGCAAGTCCGCCTGCGGAACCTGCCGTCAGTCGCAAGATCGTGTCCATGCTCTCCAAGGAGAGCGTGAAGTTGCCATCGCCGACGACGGAGAGATCCGTCATGTCGATGGTTCCACCACTGGTGGTGATGATGTCGAACGTCTGCCCCGCCGTAGCGGCACCCAAGATCGAGACATCAATCAGGCCTGCAAGCGTAGCATCACCTGCAATCGTGAGCTGATCGTAGTCGGTGCCTGGAGTGCCGGCGCTGTTGATCTCGAACTGGAGAGCTGCCCCGTCTTCCAGCATCAGATTGGTGCCGGCAGCAAGAGTACCGATGCCATCCATCACTCCGAGCGTACCCTGTAGCACGTTGGTGTCGCCCGTATAGGTGTTCGCGCCATTGAGGATCCACTTGCCGACACCAGACTTCTCGACGTGGACCACGCCGCTGTTAGTGGAGTCGGTGATCGCGGGAGACAGGATGTTGTCGCCGGTGTTGTCACCGGTGAGCGCGAAGGTGCGCTCCGTGTCGGTGAACGTGACGGTCCTCACTGTGGTCGTGGCGTCGTCGGTGATTTCATCCTCGACCAGAATGCGGGTAGGGCTTAGGATGTCCGTGATGGTGGTTTCGTGCGGGTCCCCTCCTCCGGAGTCGGGGTAGCTAAGTTCCATTCCAATCACCAGGTCATCGGTATGGAAGAAGCCAACCAACTGGTTCGCACCCTGCGAGAACCCTGCGGAGATATTCGCGCCGCGTGCTTCAGCTGTATCCATGGTGAGCGCGGTGGTGCTCGAGAAGTTGATTGCACCGGATCCCGATGCATCGAGGGTAGCGCCGTGGGTGCCAACTGTAAATAAGCGGCTGGTGCTCTCGCCCACGCCCTCATAGCGAAGGGTGGAGCCCTGGATCATCAGCGGGCCCGAGCCGATCGCACCCATCTGGTCGACCGCGAGCGTGGTTCCGTTGTACTGCCGGGTCTCTGCGAGACTCACACTGTCCGCGAACGCGACATCCTGCAGCGTGTTTTGATACTTGCCGGTGACGGTAGTGGGGCCGGTGTAGCTGTTAGTGCCCTCCAGCTTGACCATGCCCAGTCGCACGCGGTCTTCTCCGTTGGGATTCCTGTAGTCCCCGCCGTTGGTGGCCAGCAGCGCATTGCTACCGCTGAGTTTGCTGGTCGGGATCGTAAGCGTGCCGCTACCGCCACCAAGGCGATAGGTGGTCGGGCTGCCGGTGATGTTGCCAATGCGGTACTCGAGCGCCGCTGGCGTTATCGTGCCGGTGTAGGTGATGCCGCCTTCGGGCGCGGCGACGGTCATGTCCTGCATACTTACGAGGCTACCCGAGGTGAAATCAAGGTTGGCCGAGGCGTCTGCGGCCGTAGTGAGCATCAGGCCACCGTGGTCCCAGGCGTTGGATCTCTCCACGTCCTGGCTGAGTGTGGGAAAAGGCAATCCTTCGAAGGGGCCCATGTAATCGAGGGAGCGACTGAATCGCGAGTTGATGCTGCTGGCCGCGGCAATCGTACCGGAGTCGATTCCGGTCGCTCCGCCGTTGGATTCAACCATGAGATTCGACGCGCCCATGTCACTCACAACGCGAAAGTGCAGGTTGCCGCCCCCGATGATAATGGTTGCTTCTTGTCCGTCGGACACGCTGGACAGGTTGTTCGTCCAGGTGGTGCTGTTGTCGTGGTCGTCGCCGCCGCCGACCACGCCGTCGGGGCCGAGGCTGGACTCGATGTACACTGCGCCGGTGCCGTGCTTTTCGATACGGGTGGTGGTGCCGTTGGGGGGCAGCATGGGTTTGATTGCCGAGTCCCAGGCAATGATGCGTCCGCGCACGATCGTTTTGCCCGAGCCATCAAAGCCATAGCGGTTTTCCTGATTTTCGTTGGTCCAGACCTGACCATTGATGGTGAGCTGTTGGCCGTCTGGGAGTAGGTTGATCCACGCTCCGCTGTTCGATGCGTCGGTGTCGCCGTTGATAGTTAGAGAATGGTCTCCATCGGAGCTCTTTACTGTGAAGTCGTGCGGAAGCGAGAAGTTGTTCTCGAGCACACGCTCGACGCTGCCAGACTCAGTGGGTCCCGGCGCGACGACCAGGTTCATGCCCACCTGGTTCGCGGCGGTGCCATTGACGACCGTGCCAGTTCCAAACGCGTTGTTGTGGCGCATGACCACGTTGCCGCGGTCGATAAAGACGCGGCCGGTTAGCACTGCGCCGGTCGACGTCGTGCCGATGTCGTTGTTGTCATACAAGACCACCGTGCTGAGCGGCGTGGCGCCCTCATTCGTCGACTGATTGCCAAACCTAACGCGGCCATTGCCAGTAATACCCCCCACCAGATCCAGGATGCCATGGGGGTGGTCCCTACCCACTTCGAGGTTGTTGTCGGACATAAACTCCTGGGTGGTTGCCCCGCCCCGGTTAAACGAGAGCGGCACGTCCTCCGGGTTATCGTCTGCGTTCAGCAGGTTATCGACGACTGTGGTCGTTAGCCCGGTAACGATCACGCGTGTCTGCGCCTCGATCGGTTGCATCGGGTCAAATGAGCCGACATGGCTACGAAAATTGGTGTTGTTGGCAATCGTGTCGTCACCAATGTTCGATGCGACTTCTTGAAGTCCACCGGAGAGCGTAATCGAGTTATCGCCGGCAAACTCTACGGTCTCTTGCGATCCCACAACCGCACCAAGCACGTTCGATGCGGATCCGCTGCCGTTGCTTTTGATAATCGCGAGTCCTGCGTTGTACGCAAATGTGTACTCGTCGACCATCGTGCCCGGTTCTGCTTCTGGGTCGGGGTCGGGGATTTCTACTGTGACGTTAGGCTCGTCATGCTTCATCAGCAGCCGCCCGCCAGTGCTGCCGACGGTTGTGGTGCGACCCGCGACACCGATCTCGAGCGATGCGATTGTCACGTCTGTGGGGATGTCGACCGTCAGGTCGCCGGTCAACCCGACCGACAGGTTTGCGCCCACGACTGGGGCGATCGTGTTGGGGTCCGCGTCTGTGCGACTGGGATCGTCCGGGTAGTCGTCGTTGCCGGGAATGTCCGACCACAGGGGGTACATCGGGTTGCCGGTGTCCACTGGTGTAGGCGCAATCCAGTTGCTGGGCGACGTGTCGGTCCAGTTGTGGGTTCCGCCTGCCAACTCGTTCCATTCGAACTCGGCCAGCGACTCTCCCTCAGCGAATGCGTCAGGAGCTGTGATCCCGCTAAACACAAGCCCAACCGAAAATAGGGATACAACAAAGGCGCGTCGAATCATCGCTAGCCTCCGCAGCCAGGCGGAGCCTCCTTGATATTGGGCAATAGGAAAGTACCTATGCGTAAACCAATTGTCGCCCGCGGTCATCAACTGCCGCATCTCACCGTACTATTTGAGGGGGCGATCTTTAGAACGAACAACCTAGAACTTCGAGGGGAGCAGCGTGATGAGTCGCGCTCCCAAATGTATTATGTGACTGCTTCATCTCCAAAGCGGTCTTCTGTTCCGCACGCATTTGGCAAGGAAGGCGTCCGCGGCCATGGCCGCGGACGCCGAATCCTTACTCATTCGAATTCAAAATCTGTTGCAAACTAGCTCCGCCGTCGCAAGCGAGCCAAGCCAGCCAGGCCGATCAGGCCGCCGAGCGCGACGAGCGAAGAGGGCTCAGGGATTACCGTTGGCAACGAGAGGCCGGCCACGTCCATCGCCGAGTCGCCGATACGGATTTCGTCAACCACCCAGTCGCCGGGCGCACGATCACCGCTATCGCTGCCGGCGTCGAAGCCGATCGCGTGCATGACGAATTCCTGAAGCGTTCCTTCATCAGTGTGCTGAAATGAATAGTCCGGAGCATCTCCCGCGGCAGGGTTGATCCACAGTGCGAAGGTGGACGACGCAGGGTACACGCTAAGCACGATGTGGTCGGTGCCATCGTCAAAGTACTCACCGGTGTAGACAGCGTCCACGTCTTCAAAGTCGTTTACACCCCACGAGTCGACCAGGTGCGGTGGAGTGTCAACACCGTAGACCTCGCCGGTGCTGTTCCAGTCGCTACCTTTGCCGATCTGGCCGTCATCGCCGTTGTTGTTCACAGCCTCCATGCCGATCTTCATACCAAAGTTGCGCGGATACTCGGAAAGCCGGTTGAACAGCAGTCGATCGCCTTCGGGAATTACGCCGTACTCGGTCGTGGTTGGTCCGACGCGTTCGGCCAGCCAGCTCATCCACACGATTTCCGCGCTATTGATCGCGGCGTCAGCGGTTGCGTTGAACGCAGAAGCAATACGCGAGTTCACGTTTGTGCCAGTGTTTTGAGCGTGGCCTCCAACCGCAGTGTTCGTTCCGGCGTAGGTGCCGGGGTAGGACAGACCAGCGTCACGCCACGCGGAAGCACCGTTGCCGCCGTTTGTCAGCACCCAGCCCCCGGTGAAGCCCATGCTCGTGGCGCCATTGGCGGTGCCTACAAGATCCTGGTCGGGCGTAGCGCCGGCAGGGTCAAAACCTTCGTAGGCAAAGAGATCAGCCTTTGCCTGCGTGGCCAACAGCGCGATCGCAAGGATCGCTAATCCACAGTTGAACATCTTCATAAGAATCTCACTCCCAAACAAGAAAGAAATTGAATTGGACCCTTCGCCAGGTCCGTATCAGACATCACAAGCAGCGAAGCCAAACAGAAGAGCTAATACCTCCTTCACGCTACCCGGGGACCGCCAATCGTTGGCACGGCTCAAGCAAACCCGAAGCAACCAAATGAGTCGAAGAGGAAACACAAACTGACTAGGTAACCACATGCGATTACCAAAGATGAGCTGCCCACTCACTAAATTCCAAGATAACCATAGAATCCGAGTTTGCACGCGTCGTGCGCCCCTGTTTTAGGACTCCTTTGGCAATGCATAGTTACCCCCTGCGCAAATTAGACCTCCCCTTGCAGAATACGGCACTTGTGCGGCAATCATTTGCAAACTGGACATCGATATGGAGGTGAAGTCCAGTTTGGCACAATGCACCTGCACCTTCTCAAATCGCCCTCGTGCGGATGGCCGCGGGTGTGAATTCATCCGCTGTCCCCCCCAATGGAGTTGCAACATTGACCAAAGAGAGCCTGCAGCAACAAGGTTGCACCACCGTTATTCCATTCAAGTCTTCCAATCAAGGAATGGCTGGCGGGGCACTCGTCTGACCAGTTTGGGGTCGATAGGCAAAGTGTTGCGGGAAGAGCGGCGGCAGTTCAGGTATGTGCGCTCGCATCGAGTCAGTCGGACGTGAAGCGATCGGCATGTATTGCGTGTTTGGAACCGCCTGAACGTCTGTGCGTTCGATCTGCTATCATGTGCGTATGATGTGCCATGGTTCCATGCAACAGTTTGTCGGTGCGCGTCAGCTCTTCGTTGGGCTGATGTTGCTGTGGTGCTTCGACTACCAAGCATTGGCCGAGACGCCAGACTCGCTGGCGCGGGAAGTGCGCGCTCTGCTGTCGGATCGTTGCTTCGCCTGCCATGGGCCGGACAGCAACAAACGCGAGGCGGATCTGCGTTTGGACGTCGGCGCTGATTTTATCGCCGCACCGGATAGTGAAGACTACACGGTTGTGGTGGCGGGCGAGCCGGACGAAAGCGAGTTGCTTCGCCGCATCGAAAGTGGTGATCCTGACGAGCAGATGCCGCCCCCGGAGTTCAAGGTCACGCTGACCGACCAAGAGAAGAACCTCGTGCGGAGGTGGATTGCCGCCGGAGCGCCCTGGCAGGAGCATTGGGCGTTCGCCACTCCTGACAAGGCAACGCCACCCACGCCGGCGTTTGATGGGTGGGGCAACAATGCAATCGACCATTTTGTCGCACAGCGTTTGAAACGCGAAGAATTGCGTCCCGCCGCGGCCGCCGAGAAGACGACGCTGCTGCGCCGCGTTACCCTCGACTTGACCGGTGTGCCGCCGACGATTGCCGAGATCGACGCGTTTTTGGCGGATGAGTCGCCAGATGCCTACCAGCGGGTGGTTGATCGCTTGCTCGCGTCGCCAAGGTTTGGCGAACGGTTGGCAGTCGACTGGCTCGACGCAGCTCGATACTCCGATACCTACGGCTATCAGAACGACCGCTTCCGACGCGTGTGGCCATGGCGCGATTGGGTGATCAAGTCGCTGAACGATAATTTACCCTACGACGAGTTTATCACCTGGCAAATGGCTGGCGACTTGCTGCCGGAGTCTTCGCGTGAGCAACGCCTGGCGACCGCGTTCTGCCGGTTGCATCGCGAGACAAACGAAGGAGGCAGCCTGCCAGAAGAGTTTCGTGCCGAGAACGTGGCCGATCGCACCAACACGCTCGGCGCGGCGGTGCTGGGGCTGACGCTTGAGTGCGCCCGGTGTCACGATCACAAGTTCGATCCGGTGTCTCAGAAGGACTACTACCAACTGTTTGCCTTTTTCAACAACACGGGCGAGCTGGGACTGTACTCTCACTTCACCGACGCGGTCCCCACGCCGGCTCTGGAGTTGCCGACCACGGACCAGGCGGCGGAGCTCGCCCGGCTCGAGGCACGTGTTGCGGAAGCGGAGCAGCAGGTCGACGCTGCTGGTCAGGCGGCGAACGAAACGCACTTGGAGGGCGGCCCACCAGCAGTGACGTTGCCCACACCGGTCGGCTTTTATGACATGGAAACGCTGCGTGACGGTGAAAGCTGGGTGGGGCGGCCGAAGGCGATTGCCGGCGCGGTAGGCCGCGGTATCGAACTCGATGGAGACAATGGTTGGACCGGCCCAACGCACGCTTTTGAGCGGTGCGATCCATTCACGTTGAGCATCTGGGTACGACCGGCAGTCGAACAGCAGAGCTGTGTGGTAGTCCACCGCTCGCAAGCATGGCTCGACGCTTGCGGACGTGGATACCAGATCGTACTCGACCAAGGGCGAGCGGCGTTCTCACTGGTGCACTTCTGGCCGGGCGATGCGATCAACGTCGTGGCCCAGGAGCCTTTGCCACTGAACGAATGGACGCAGCTCGTCGTCACCTACGATGGCTCGAGCCGTGCTGCCGGCGTGCGGATGTACGTCAACGGCACCGAAGCGAGCACGCAAGCCACGCACGATTCGCTCACACGGACCATCCGTTACGTCGCGGGCGACATCGCCAGCGACGAGCACGTTCGGCTCGCCGTGGGGCAGCGGTTTCGCGATACGGGCTTCCGTGGCGGAGCGGTTGACGATCTGCACGTGTACGACCAGCAGCTTACGGCGTTGGAGGTCCATAAGTTGTGCGGTCGCTCCAGCGAGGAGGCATCGAAAAGCGAGTGGCTCGCACACACTTTGGCTTGGCAGAATCCCGATTACAGCGAGGCCGTGGGGCAATTGACTGAAGCGCGACGCGAACGCGATCGATTGCGCGACCAGATCCATCAGATCGCCGTCATGCAGGACCAAGTGAGCCTTGGCGAAACTCACTTGCTGGAGCGCGGTGCGTACAATGCTCCCGGCGAGGTCGTGCAAGCAAGCACGCTCAGCATGATCGCTCCGGACCTGCCTGTCGGGCCGCCGAATCGGCTGGGTCTGGCCGAGTGGCTGACCCATCCCGAGCACCCGCTCACTTCGCGCGTGGCCGTCAACCGCTTCTGGCAATCCATCTTCGGGCGGGGGCTGGTAAGCACGGCGAACGACTTTGGCAGCCAAGGCGCGTCGCCGACGCATCCGGAGCTCTTGGATTGGCTGGCGGTGGAGTTCGTCGAATCGGGTTGGGACGTCAAAGCTCTGGTGCGGCTGATGGTCACATCGGCCACTTATCGGCAGTCGTCGAGAGCGGACGCCGAACTGCTGGAACGCGACCCGGAGAACGAACTGTTGGCTCGCGGACCGAGTGGGCGACTGAGTGCCGAAATGATTCGCGACGCCGCGCTAGCTTCAAGCGGGTTGTTGTTTGAACAACTCGGCGGCGCTCCGGCGCATCCGTTCCAGCCTGCCGGGTTGTGGGAAGAAAAGGGAGCCGCCACGTACAAACGCGATCACGGTGCGGGTAGCCATCGCCGCAGCTTGTACACGGTCTGGAAACGCACTAGCCCGCCGCCAGCGATGATGTCGTTCGACGCGGCCGACCGTGAAGTGTGCACCATGCAGCGTCAATCGACCGTCACACCGCTGCAAGCCTTGGTGCTGTTGAACGACCCGCAGCACGTGGAAGCCGCCTGCGGTTTGGCCTATCGCATCAAAGATCTGAAGCTGCCGAGTCTGGACGAGCAACTCGCCCAGCTCTTCCGACTGGTGACCAGTCGTCACGCGAGCGACGCAGAGTTGGCGATCTTAAAGCAACTCCACCAAGACCAGAGACTGTACTACGCCGACAATCCTGAGTCGGCCAAGCAGCTGCTGTCCGTTGGCGACTTGCCAGAACCCGAGGCTGCCACGGCTGCGGATATGGCCGCACTCGCCGCCGTGGCTCAGGCGGTGTTGAACCACGATGCGGCGACGATGAAACGTTAATTGGATTTGCAATCCCCGAGTGCGTTCTTTGATGAATAACCCCTCCCCATCACCAGAAGATCAACTGTCGCTGTACGCCAACCGGCGGCACTTCCTGGCTCGTTCAGGGGTGTCGCTCGGTGCGGCGGCACTTTCGCAGTTGTTGCCAAACGACGCGACCGCGGCGGCCAAAGCAGGCGCTCTGGATGTGTTGCATTACGCACCGCGCGCCAAACGGGTGATCTACCTGTTCATGAGCGGCGGTCCGTCGCAGATGGATCTGTTCGACTACAAGCCGCTGCTCAACGAACTCAACGGTCAGGACTTGCCCGACTCGGTCCGGCAAGGTCAGCGACTTACCGGCATGTCGGCTAACCAGGCCAAGTTGCCGCTGGCTGGTGCGCAGTTTCAGTTCGCGCAGCATGGGCGATCGGGCACCTGGGTGAGTGAACTGCTGCCGCACACCGCCAAGGTGGTGGACGACCTTTGCATCATTCGCTCCATGCACACCGAGGCCATCAACCACGATCCGGCGATCACGTTCTTTCAGACCGGATCCCAAAATGCCGGTCGCCCGTCGATCGGGGCGTGGCTGAGCTACGGGTTGGGGAGCATGAATGACGACCTGCCAACGTTTTGCGTGTTGGTGACTAAAGGGGGGACGGGGCAGCCGATCTATTCCCGATTGTGGGGTAGCGGGTTCCTGGCGTCGACGCATCAGGGCGTGCAGTTTCGCAGCGGCAAAGACCCTGTGCTGTACCTGAACAACCCCGGCGGTGTGAGCCCCGAGGCCCGGCGGAACATGCTTGACCGTTTGAGCGAGCTGCACCAATTGCAGTACCAGCAGACGCAGGACCCGCGCGTGCTGGAGCGAATCGAGCAATACGAGATGGCGTTTCGCATGCAGACCTCCGCGCCCGAGGCGACGGATCTGTCGGACGAAAGCGAAGCGACGTTCGAACTGTACGGTCCCGATTCGCGGGAGCCGGGAACCTTCTCGGCCAATTGCCTGCTCGCGCGCCGATTGGCGGAACGCAACGTGCGCTTCATTCAACTCTTCCATCGAGGATGGGATCAACACGGCAACCTGCCGAGCGAGATTCGCCGCCAGTGCCGCGCCACCGACCAAGGCGCGGCCGCTTTGATCACCGATCTCAAGCAGCGGGGGATGCTCGACGATACGTTGGTGGTGTGGGGTGGGGAGTTCGGTCGCACCGCGTATAGCCAGGGCACGTTGACGGCCAACAACTATGGCCGCGATCACCACCCGCGGTGCTTCACGATGTGGATGGCTGGCGGCGGCGTGAAGCCGGGCATGGTGTATGGCGAAACCGACGAGTTCAGCTACAACCTCACCCGCAACCCGGTTCACGTTCACGATCTGCACGCCACGATGCTGCACCTGCTGGGCATCGATCACGAGCGGTTGACCTACAAACACCAAGGCCGGCGGTACCGGCTGACCGACGTGCATGGCGAGTTGGTCAACGATATCATCTCTTAGGCTCTATGAAGAGAAGTTCTACACCCGCAATGCGCATCGATTCTCATCAGCACTTCTGGCGCTATAGTCCACGCGAGCATGTATGGATGAACGAGCAGATGGGCGCACTGAAGCGCGACTATCTACCCGTCGACCTCGAGCCACTGCTGAAAGAGAGCCGCTTCGACGGCAGCGTGGTTGTACAGGCTCGACAGAATCTCGAAGAAACCGAGTGGCTGCTCGATTTGGCCAACCGATACGAGTTCATTCGAGGTGTCGTAGGCTGGGTCGACCTGCGATCGGAGGAGTTGGAGGGCCAACTCGACAGATTTGCCCCGCACCCAAAGCTCAAGGGCGTACGTCACGTGGTTCACGACGAACCTGATGATCAATTCATGCTCGGCGCCGATTTCCGCCATGGCATTGGGCGGTTGGCCGATTATGGGCTCACTTACGACCTGTTGCTCTTTCCCAAGCACTTGCCAGTTGCCAGCAGGCTGGTCGACGAGTTTCCCGATCAGCCATTCGTCGTGGATCACATCAGCAAGCCGCCGATTGCGCGCGGGGATCTCTCGCCCTGGCGAGAGGATATCCAATCGCTGGCCGAGTTTCCCAACGTCTACTGCAAGCTATCGGGCATGGTGACCGAGGCCGAATGGCAAGCCTGGCAGCCGAGTGACTTTGAGCCGTACCTCGATGTGGTGTTCGAAGCGTTTGGCCCAGAGCGGTTGATGATCGGTTCGGACTGGCCCGTGTGCAAGCTGGCTGGCGAGCATTCGGCCGTGATGGAGATTGTCACCAACTACCTCAAGCGACTCTCGCCCACCGAGCAGGCGGGAGTGCTGGGGAAGAACTGCGCTCGGTTCTACGGTCTCCGTAGTTAATCCAGCGTGACGTGGATCTTCGTTACCTCTCGGGGACTGGCGGCCCACTGTGCAAGGGCGTCGCAGGCGTTGTCGAGGCTCGTGGTGCGGTTGACGATCTCGTCGGCCGGCAGCGTTCCTCCTTGCAGCATCTTGATCACCGCGTCGAAGTCGGCCCGCAGGGCGTTGCGGGAACCGCGGATGTCGAGTTCCTTCATCACGAAGAACTTGGTTTCGTATTCCACCGGGGCCTTCGCGTAACCAACGTAGACCACTCGGCCGGCAAATGCGACCAAGTCCACCGCGGCGCGAAACGTTTGCGGCAGTCCCACCGCTTCGATCACCAAGTGGGGACCATGTCCATCGGTGAGTTCTTGGATGCGCGCGGTGAGGTCTTCGGACTGGGAGTTCACGCACTCGGCTGCGCCACACTTGGTTGCGAGTGCCAGTTTCTCATCGTCGATATCCACGGCGATCACGCGGGCTTGGCGACTCGCCGCCGCGGCGATCACGCCCAGCCCGATGGCGCCGCAGCCAAAGACCAGCACTGTGTCGTTCTCGTTCGCCGCGCCCCGCGCCACGGCGTGGGCGCCGACCGTGAGCGGCTCCACCAGAGCAAGATCGCGATCCGAAAGTCCCGGGGCGGCGATGAGTTTCTCGGCGGGTAGGCAGGCGTACTCGGCCAGGGCTCCGTCGCGCTGCACGCCGAGCGTTTGATTGTGTTGGCAGCAATTCGGACGGCCCGCCTGACAGGCAGTGCATTGACCGCACTCGGTGTAGGGGAACACGAGCACGTGCTGGCCGATGGATAAATCTGCACTCACCCCGTCGCCGAACTCTTCAATGGTGCCGGCCACCTCGTGACCGGGAACGCGCGGATACTGGACCAAGGGGTTTGCGCCGCGATACGTGCTTAGGTCGGTGCCGCAGTAGCCCACCGTGCGGACCTTCAGCAGTACCTCGCCTGGGCCGGGGCGAGGCACGGGGCGCTCGATCAACTGGGCTTCGCCCGGATTGGTGATTTGAAGAACTCTCATGGTGCGGCTCGCACTAGCTAGGCAGGTAAGGGTAGTCGTCGGCGATTAAACCAGTTGTCTTTGCGTCGATCCAGAATTCGTTGGGCACTCGTGTGCGGCCCAACTCAACACAATCAGCGACTCGTTCAGGGCGACTTGTATTGAGTGCCACGGAAGCAACTTGAGGCGGGGAAAGGGCGAACTGCACGCAGGCCGCCGCCGGAACTACCGAATGCTGCTGGCAAAGTTGGAGGAATGACGCTCGCCACGCGAACAGCGGTTGGTCGGCAGGCGCTTCGGGAGAGGGGACGCGATAGTCGAAGAACCGCCCTCCCACCAGGAAGCCGGCGTTGAACACGGCCGAATTAATGATCGAGGTGTTCTGATCGTGAAGCGTGGCGATCCAGTCGAGCAGCTCTTGGGGATGCGTGTAGATGGTCAAGCTGTTAGCCAGCATCACCCAGTCGAGCGACACACGCTGGGCGACCAGTTGCGCGACGCGCCAGTCTTTGGAACCTACGCCCACCGCCCGGACAACACCTTGGTCGCGAAGTTCGAGCAGCGAGTCGTACGCATCGAACAGATTCTCGATGCGTCGCTGGCGGTCTTCGTCGTCGGTGGCTGCAGCCAGGTATTCGTCGGGATCGTGAACCGACACGAGTTGCGGCTGGTACGGCGCGCCGAGCAATTCGAGGCCTTGCTCCCAGCAGTCGAGGATCCCCTGCCCGCTGATCCTCTGTACCGCGTCGTGCTCAATATCGACCCATGCACCCGGTTCGAATGTCGGTTCGGGCGTGGTGAGTGGGGTGCGCACCCAGCCGAGTTTGTTGCTGATCAGCACTTCATCCGGATCGGCATCGAACGCCCGCAGGTTGTTGCCTATTGCCTCCAGGGCGAGTCCTGCACCGTACTTGCCGGCCGAGTCGATCACCGTGGGGCTCTCGCCGCAGGCCAACCACTCTCGAGTGATCGCCAGCTTCTGTTCGACGCTGGGCGCTTCGTACAAGTTGCCCAGCGCACTGGAGCCGAAGATGACGGTTGGCAAATGAAGTTGCATGACTACACACCGGCGCGGCTCGGACTAGCTGTCGAAGGAGCGGCGGAACTCACCGGGGCTCATGCCGTACGCCTGTTGGAAGGCGATGCGCATCTGCTTGACCGAAGCAAAGCCGGTTCGCTTGGCGACGCTCGTGATGCTGGCCTTGGGCTCGTCGGCCAGCAACTGCTTGGCTTTCATCAGCCGTTGACGGCGTATGTACTGATAGGGCGTTTCGCGAAACACATCGCGGAATGCGTACTCGAGCCACCGTCGCGACACGTCCGCATGGGCCGCGAGTTCCTCGATGGTGATTGGTTTGTGGATGTGCTCGTGAAGATGTGCCAGCGCTTTGTGTAATCGCTCATCGGACACGGCGAACGCCGCGGTCGAGTCGCGCGTGACGACTTCGCTTGGCGGGACGATGACTTCGCCCGATGGCAGGTCCTCGCCCTTCATCAACATGTCGAGCATCTCGGCGGCCTTGTAGCCCTCCAAGGCATCGTTGCGGGCGACGCTGGTGAGCGTTGGCGTAACGTGTTCGCAGATCACCTGCTCGTCGTCGACTCCCACCACCGCAATCTGATCTGGCACGCTGATGCCTTGCTCGCGGCAGGCTTCGAGAACCTGACAGGCACGATAGTCGGACACGACGAACACGCCGCACGGTCGGGGAAGGGACTCCAGCCAATTCGAGAGTTGCTCGTGTTGCGCCACCCACGTGGCCCCATCGAAGCGGAAGGTCGGAGTGGCCAGCAGTTTCGAGCAACTGCACCCCTGTTTTTCCAGGCTTTCGCTGAAGCCCCGCCAACGAGTGAGCGAATAGTGAATGGTTTCGAGGCCGAAGAACGCGAACTCCCGAAATCCGCGGGCGAACAGGTGGTCGGCTGCTAGTTCGCCAATCGCGTAGTTATCCACCATGGTTCGTGGAACCGGGGACTCGGCTAGCGCACTGGAGATGTTCACCACCGGCATCGACAGCTTGGCCGCGTACTCCAGTTCCTCAGGGGTGTTCAAAGCCGCCAGCACCCCGTCGCCCGACCAGCCTTCGAGGTCGAGCACCGACAGCAGCAAGGATTCCGGTGCAATCGTCAACGACCACCGCAGCGCGTTCTCAGAAGCAAAGCGAGTAACGCCTTCGATCAATACTTCTTGATGAGAACCACGCGGAAATGCTAGCGCGATCTGTTGGTTGCGATCTGTCACGACAAGTTCTACACCTTGGGTGTTTAATAGCGACTATAGGATACTAGTCACTTGGACTTCATCGGCAATGCCGAACGCATTGTGCAATGTTTGGCAGCCGGTATCAACCAGTAATTCGTAGTGCAGCCTTGTGGTTGCATACGGGGTGACCGATTCCGAAATGTCTCGGTGTGGATATCCCAAACGGCTTTCGCGCCTAGTCCAACAGTCCACCCAATCGCGGCAGCCAAAGCGAAAGCTCCGGCAAGTAAGTGATTAATAGCAGCGCAACGCACATCGCAGCCAGATAAGGAATCAGTGGACGAACAAGTTGCGCGATGGTGGTTTTGCCAACCCCGCATCCGACAAACAGGCAAGTGCCGACAGGCGGGGTGCAGAGCCCAATGCACAGGTTGGTGATCATGATGATACCGAAGTGCACCGGATGGATGCCCAGGCTGGTGACGATCGGCAGCAGGATTGGCGCAAAGATCAGCACTGCAGGCGTCATGTCCATGAACGTTCCGACAATCAGGAGCAAGACGTTGATCAGCAGCAGGAGTGCGATCTTATTATCGGTAAGCGACAACAGTCCCTCGCTCACCATCTGTGGAATGGCCTCGTACGCCAGCATCCAACTGACCGCCTGGCTCGAGGCGATGAGGAAGAAGATCACCGCGGTGGTGACGCCGGAGTCGAGACAAATGCGGGGCAGGGCGGAAGTGGGGATTTCGCGATAAACGAGCACCGCGAGCACGAACGCGTACAGCACCGCAACGGCCGCCGCTTCGGTGGCAGAGAACACGCCAAACAGGATTCCGCCCAGCACGATCGCAATCAACAGCAAACTTGGCAACGCTTGCAGGGTCGCCTCGCCGAGCGGAATGCCGTCGAATTCGCCCTCGTCGACATCGGCCAATTGAAGCTTGGGGGTGATGAGCCGACTCATCGCGGCGATGGCCAAGCCCAACACAATACCCGGCAGCACGCCTGCGAAGAACATGGCGGCGACCGAAACGTTGCCGGCCACCACGGCGTACACGATCATGATGTTGCTGGGCGGGATGATCAGGCCGGTGGTTGCCGAGACCGTGGTGAGCGTCACGCTAAACGGCACCGGGTAGCCCTTGCGCTTCATCTCGGGCAGGATCATTCCTCCCACGCCGGAAACCGCTGCGGTGGCGGAACCGGAAATGGCGCCGAACAGCATGCAGGAGATAGTCGTAACGTAGGTGAGCGAACGGCGCGAGTTACCCATTAGCGCCGTGGCAAATTGCACCAGCCTGCGCGCCATGCCTCCTTCGCCCATTAGCCGGCCAGCCAGGATGAACGAGGGGATGGCCAGCAGCGAAAAGCTGGCCACGCCGTCGGTCATCCGTTGCGCCACGACGCTGCTGGCTGCGTCGCCCACGGCCGACTGCAGCGACAACGCAGCCGCCACTGCCAACGCCACCGCAATCGGTACGTCGATCAGCAGCAGGACGACGAAGGTCAGGACCAGGATGAGTAGTTGAGTATCCACGCTATTTCAATCGCCGTCCTCGGCGGAGTCGACATCAGGTTGCGGGCTCGAGTCGGAGGCCGGCTTCGCGCCGGTGAGCATCTCGAGCAACTCGATCACGGAGATCAGCAGGATGCACGCTCCGGCGATGGGGGGTGCCAGGTACACCACTCCCTTCGGCACGCCCAACGCTGGGGTAAGCTCGCCCGAGGCAAACACTTCGGTGGCTAAACGCGTGCCGCCACCCAGGAGTACCCACACCGCAAACGCGATGATCACCAGCTGCCCGAGTATCTCCACGGGCCGCTGGGCGTCGGAGTGGAGTTGTTGCTTGAAGTAGTCCAGTCCCAAGTGTTCGCGGCGTGCGAAGGCTACCGCGGTGCCCAGCATGGCAAGCCAGGTCATCAAGTACCGCGCCATTTCGACCGTCCACGTGCTGGGGTCGTCGAGTAAAAAGCGAGAGGCCACTTGCCACAGCACGTCGAGCACCAGGGCCACGATCAAAACGATCACCGCCCATTCCAGCACGCGAACGAATGCCTGTTCGACGCTCTTCAAGTGTTGGATCATTGCTCGCCTCCCATGGCCTGAATCTTCTCGATCAGGTCGCCTGTCGAGGTACCTGCGTACGATTTCACCATTTCGGAAGTGCTTTGTCGAAATGGTTCGAGGTCGGGCTGATGGATCGTGACGCCGCGTTCTTTGGCGCCCGCCAGAGCTTCCTGGGTTTTCTCCTTCCACAACTCACGTTCGTACTCCGCGGACTCTTCGGCCGCTTCGGTAAGCCACTGTTGTTGTTGGGGCGTCAGTCGCTGCCACCATCGTTCACTGATAATCAACACGTCGGGCGTGCGCGTGTGCTCGTCGAGCGACAAGTGTTTGCAGACTTCGAAGTGCCGGTTGGTATAGAAGCTGGGTGGGTTGTTCTCCGCTCCGTCGACGACTGCTTGCTGCAACGCCGTGTAGAGTTCGCCGAAGTCAACTGGCGTGGGCGAGCCACCCAGGGCTTCGATCATAGCGATCGAAGTGGGGCTCTCTTGCACACGGATCGACAGCCCCTGCAGGTCTTCGGGCTTCATCACGGGCTGCGAAATGGTGTAAAAACTTCGTGCTCCGGCGTCGTAATAGCAAAGCCCTCGCAGGCCTTTTTCCGCGCCCGCTTCGAGCAGTTCGCGGCCGAGCTGGCTATGAAGAACTCGCCAGAAATGCTCTTCGTCTTCGAACAGGTAAGGAATGCCGAACACTGCCATGTCGGGAACGAAATTCTCCAGCGGCGCTGCAGAGACCTTGGTCATGCCGAGTACGCCACGCTGCACAAGGCTCACGCATTCGGTTTCCGCTCCTAGCTGGCCATTGGGTCGAATCTCGAGGATCATTGTGCCAGAGGATTTCTCGGCCAGACGCTCCTTCATAAACTCCATCGCCAGGTGCACGGGATGAGTTTGATCCAATGAGTGGCCTAACTTCAACTCCACGGTATCGGTGGGAGTGGTCGAGGCGCCCGCGACGAACGAAACCGCTGATACGGCGATCAAGAGGCAAGCAGCACAGCCGACTAGCAGTAGCGAGACAGTCTTGCTCATGGTCACCTGCGGTTATTCACTCCGGCCGCGCTTCAGGAAGAGGATCTCAGTATAGCTACCCTTAGCAGCCGAAGGTAGGTGCACTGGGGATGGCCCGCCATCGGCCGAATGCGCCCCATGTCACGGCCGAACGAGTTGCTCTTGGATGATGAAACGACCTAATGGTTCAACTTGATGTTGGATGCCAGCCGCCACGATTTGTGCGATGCGACGACTGCCCCGCGGCGAAAAGTGCGTTCGGTCGCCGAGCGGCTGAATCCAATGGCTGTGGCTCTCTTCCAGCCGGTTGAATAGCTGGCGGGTTTCGGCGTTCAGGTCGACAAACGCACAATCCGTTTCGAGTGCGACTGCTTTGGCCGCCTCGGCGTACGGGGTGTTGCCTTCCTGAGGATCGATCTGCCCGTCGGGAAGGTATCGCCGCCTAGTCGGAGGGCTCACGAGGATCGGCACGGCACCCGCCTCGCGCGCTTCGCGAACGTACCGCCGTAGGTTCGCGCGATACTCTCCCCCTTCGGCTGGATCGGTATACCGCTCCGGTCCTTTGCCTGGGTTATCGTTGTGGCCGAACTGGATGAATACAAAATCGGGCTCTGTCGCCAGGGCAATGTCCCAGAGGCCTTCGTCGCGGAAGCTCTTCGAGCTTCGCCCACCGCGCGCGTGGTTTAACACTTCGACCCGGTCGTCGAACATCTGGCCGAAGGTGGCTCCCCATCCTTGCGAAGTGTTGTTAGCCTCATAAGTGGCAACGGTCGAGTCTCCGACCAGGAGCACTTTGTGGTTCTGCCGAGGTGACGACCCTGGTAGGTCCGTTGATTCGACGTAGCGTGGAGTTATCGTGGCCGTAACCGCGTGGATCGCCGCGCCGGAGGTTTGCAGCCGTGCAGCTGCCGAGGAAGCAGTGCCACCTTTGAACACCAGGTGCGAGGTACCCATGCCGCGAAATAGCGGAGCGAGGGTGCCGTCTTCTCGAACGACCGAAATCGTGACCTTGCACGCGACGGGTTCGGAGAAGTAGACATGCACTTCGTCGCCCTCCGACTCCACGGCGGCGACCGTTGGCGAGTCGCTGCGCTGGGGATCCCATTGTCCGTCGAACGTCCAAGCGGGGGTGATCTGGTCGGCGGAAGGTGTGCCGGGGGCCGTTTGCAGGTTGTCGGCATGCCACGCGTAGTCGCCTCCTTCGCGGTGGCAGTTGCTGAAGTACTTCCGCTGGTAGACTTCAGGTGCGTAGTACTGTTTCGGCTGACTTACGACCTCTATGGGCTTGTCGGCCATCGACTCATCGAAGCGGCAATCGAGCAGATAAAACTTCGAAGGGTAGTGATTGCGACCGAGCGAAAAATCCTCAGGTCCCGCGAATTCGCAGTTGCGGAGGACGAACTTCATGTCGAGGTCCATGTGTCCGTCCTGCCAGATCGCGGCGCTCCCGTTGGTCGACTCGAAGCGCGAGTCGCTCACGTAGCACCAGCCTCGCGGGCAGACGAAGTCGACCCCACCGCGAAACAGGCAATTGCGGTGGTAGTACATGCCGTAAGAAGTGTTCCACAGCGAGACCGTGTCGCCTCCCTCGCTCAGCACGTGGCAGCTGTCCAGAATGAAACGCTGGGGCTGGCCGTAGATAGCAAACGCGTGCACGTCTGTCTCGGTTTGCGTATTCTCGATGGTCATCTGTTGCACGATGACGTCTTCGCCGAACACGTTGAGCACTGCCGGTCCGAACCGGTCGTAGCGACGATGGTAATCTTCCCGCGGAAAGAAGTACCTGAGCTTGGTTTGATCAGGGCCGCTGCCACGGAGCGTGACGAAACGGTGATCGACGCGAACTCGCTCGTTGTACTGCCCGGGCGCGATGTGGATCACAACGCGGCGATCGTTGCCAACCGGAATCGAGTCGAGCGCCGCCTGGATGGAAGTAAAGTCGCCCGATCCGTCGGCCGCGACGAGCAAATCGGCTGGCTCATTGGCCACGGCGGCGCCGAGTTGGCACAGGACCACGGCGAACGCGGATAACCGGAGCGTGGCGAGAGCGTGATCCATCAACGAAGCGCCTGCAGATGCCGCACAAAGTGGTCACGCAGGACCTCGGTGTAGACTTCCGCATGCGATGCCAGCAGGTCCTTCAACCGCGGGCCGAGATTCGGGTCCGTGACCACGGAGCCAAACGTGCAGTGCAGCACCTGGCGGCCGGGCTGGGTGAATCCTCTACCTGTCGGGACATCGCTCCACCGCTCCAGGTAAACCACTTCGGCATCGGTGTCGCTCAACTGCGAAGTCTCCGGCAACTCGCTCACTTCGGCGGACACGTGATACGTGGCTTTGTCCACGTCGTAACGGGCGCGGGAGAAGTCGATAATCTCGCGGAAGAAACTGGGGTCCTTGTGTGCAGCGACGCGCAAGGCTTCCAGGTAGCTTGTGCCTGCCGTTTTGACGTGGAACCGCCCGCTCGTGGTGCGAGCGAGCAGCGGGTACATAGCGAGTTTGTCGGAACCCGAGTGCAACGACAGCTTGTAGGGGCCCATTCGCTCGGCAATTTCGGCGTGCACACGAAGCGATGCTTCGAGCTGTTGCAAATCGCCCTTGAAGTCGACACCCTTCTCGAAGTCGCCAACGAAACGAGGAGCCAGGCTGATGAGTTTCACGCCTGCCTGACGAAACTGATCGGCGATCAGGTAGTGCTCCGCGGGTGTGGTTGGCTGGGCGGTTTCGTCGACGCTGAGTTCCAACTCGAACGACTTGCCGAGACGCTGCGCTTCGGACTCTACGAACCTGGCAAGCTTCACCGCCGCCTGGATCGACTTGCCGTACTTCACCGCCGCCCGGCTCAGGGTGTCCTGGTTGAAGTCGATGGTGGTCGAATCGAGCTGGATCGTTTGGCCGAGGTAGGAGTCGTACCAAGGGGCGAAGTCGCGGCAAGCCTCGAATCGCTCCGCCAGTTGCGCGGTGTCGTAGTTGTCGGCTTCCTGATCTACGTCGCCCGAGGGATCGAGCGTAAAGAACACGAATCCGGCGGCCATCATGCTGCGGACATCGTCTTCGGTCTTCAGGTGATCGGCGTCGGCGCCCCAAGGGTCGCTGAACGCGTTGGCTTCAAGTGCGCCCACTGCACAGGACATCACTTCGTCCGGAGTGCGATTGGTGCGAGTCATCTCGCGAATCGACTGCTGTGCGAAGATCCCACGGATTGCCCCACCAGCTTCTCTCAAGGACGCAAGGTGCCCTGCGGTGGCGGTTCCGAGTCGATCGCCAAATCCAAAAGTGGGTTCTAATCCAAGCGGTACAGGCGACATGGTGGCCTGTTGGGTAGATGAGTCAGGCATTGATTTCAAGGTGTTAGGAAGTCGGCAAATGCACCATGAAGCAAGTGCTGCACGTCCCGTTGGATGTCGGTCTCACTTACGCGTCGGCCTGTGGCTTCGACATCTGCGTATTTATCCGCCAACACTTTGGCGATGATGCTGCGGCTGTGGTCCCATTTGTAAATCAACTGATCCAGCACCCGGGCATCGGAGTGTTGGGGGACGAACGTGGTGCCAAGCAGCTCCAATCGCATTCGCGTGATCTCTTCGACCAGCGAGGGATTGTTCAAGAACCACCAGCATCCGAAGACCATCAGGTTGCCGAACTTGCGCGCGGCCACGGCCAACTCGTGCTGGTTCTCTCTGGCTAGCATGGTGCAAAGGAAACGATTGTCGGGGAAGTCGCTGCAAAGCTGCACCACCGAGGCGACGTCGGAATTTTCGACCGTGTCGCCGCCGTCTTTCAGCGATGGATTCACTTGCAGGCGGGAGCCGATCATCATGGCCATCGGCAAACCGGCTTCGGCCAAGGTCGGCAGCACTGCTTCGCGAAACACCGTGCTGCCGGGCGAGCGATCTTCGGCGCCGCGGTAACGGAAGCTGGGCGGAAGGCTCACAGCGCAGTAAATGGCGTTCATCCTGCCGATCCAGTCGCGCAGGAAGCGGCGAATCTCGCCGATTGTCTTGTCGTCGAGATCTTGATCGACCTCGTAACCCCACTCGCGAAGCTTGGGACCCGCCGAGTGCCAGTCGCGCAGCAGTGGATCGAATCGCAGCACCGCCTCGAAGCGAGCATCGGCTCCCGCCGAAGGGGTCGCCAGCCAACGTTCGCGCTCGTTGTCGTCGAACACCGCGTTGGTCATGGTGATACGAGACACCCGGGCGGTGTCCATCACGCGGTCGATGTGGCTATCGAGCGATTGCTCGGCGAACCACTTGCGATGGTTGTCCAGATTGCGCTCATTGGGGTCCAGCCCTAGAAGCGACAGCGTCGTTAGCACGCCACGGCAAGCTTCGCTCAGCGGAGTGCGGTCGACGAACAGGTTCTTCCAGATATGGTCCGCCTGCTCCGACTTGCTCATCCGCCAGAACTGTTCGTACGGCAAACGTGTGGCAGGCACGACGCGGTACACTTCGGCCACCAGGTAGTGGTAGGTGAGCAGCTCGTCGATGCCCCACAGGGAAAGCCCCTGAGGATCGACCGAGTCGCTTACCGTCGGAACCGGCGAGCCAAAGCCAGTCGGGTAAAGATGGGTATGCAGATCCCACACCGGTGTGGAGTGCACCGTCGAGTGGACGATGCGCGCCAGTTCGGTTTGGCGATCCGTTGGGGTGTGGCTAGGGTCGACGCGCAGCGAAGTCGAACGCTTCACAGCGTGAGGAGTGTTCGTTGATCCGATTCCAGATTCCATGAATCTGATCCACATGCGTGTGGAGAGAAAAGCGTCTAAGTGTTAATGCAAGTTGCAAGCTGCAACTATGTGCCGATGTTTTCCATACTAGGACCCGACTCAAAATGCTTCAACGATGCAATCTTGCAATGGGTGGTTCCTTTTCCGCATTCAATTCCGAGCTCTATTCGGGGAGCGCCATACCGCATTAATCCACGATGCAGTAAACCCTACTCCAGCGGAAACGTGACGTTCTCCATGGTGAGTTGTTGAACATGTTCGATGACGCTGGGCTTCTCCGCTCCCGCAAACGTACAGTTGCGAATCGTGATCGACTCGATCGGGTGTTCTTTCAGACCGCGGAAGTAGAACGCGTAACGCGACTTTTGGGAAGTGAGGTTCTCGATGTAGATGTTGCGTACGGTTGGTGGGTAATCGCCCGTTTCGTGGGCGTAGTACAAGTTGACGCGCAGCACGGCGTCGCTCACTTGCCCCACCGTGACGTTGCGGACAAAGAGGTTCTCCAGGTAACCGCCGCGGTTCGAGTTCGACTTCAGTCGGATCGCCCGTTCGAGGTTGGGGCTGTCCATCTGGCAGTCTTCGACAAAGATGTTGCGGACGCCTCCGCTCATCTCGCTCCCCAGCACCACGCCTCCATGCCCGTCGCGCATCGTGCAATTGCGAATCACGTAGTACTCACTCGGCCGATTGAGTCGACGACCATCGGTATTGCGTCCTGACTTGATAGCGATGCAGTCGTCGCCGGTGTCGAACGTGCAGTCTTCGATCAGCACGTAGCGGCACGACTCGGGGTTGCAGCCGTCGTTGTTGGGCCCGTGACTATCGACGGTAACGCCACGCACCACGACGTTCTCGCACAGCACGGGATGGACGCACCACATGGGCGAATTGCGCACGGTGATTCCCTCGATCAGCACGTTTTTGCAGCGATAAGGCTGAACGAAACTGCTGCGGAGCAGCGAGCCCTCGCCGTACACCCGCTGCTCGGCCGGAACGTTCTTATCGGCCTGCGAACGGAGGATATCTATCGCACTGGTTTGGTCGGGATCGCCCTCTTTCCAGCCGATATCGGGCGTGCCGTCCCATGCGCCTTTCCATTTCCACCAATTGTCGTGTCCCGCCTGACCGTCGATCACGCCGGCGCCAGTGATGGCGATATTCGTCTCTTCGAAGGCATAGACCAGCGGCGAGTAGTTCATCAATTCGGTGCCTTCGAAGCGAGTGAACACCACCGGCAAGTAGTCGCTAGCGCGGGTGCTGAACCGCAGCGTGCAGTCGGCTTCGAGGTGCAGGTTGACGTTGCTCTTCAGTCGCACCGGACCATCGACGCGATAATCGCCGGCCGGAACCAGCACGCGTCCGCCACCCGCCTGGTGACAGGCCTCAATGGCATCGCGAATGGCTGGCTGACTGTTGGTGGTGCCATCGCCCTTGGCGCCGAAGTCCACCACGTTGAACTCCCGGTCGGGAAACTGCGGGGTGCCAATGCGCTGCACAATGCCATCGACCGAATGCCAGCCGATGGCCGCATCGTCGGCAGGCGAGGAGTTGGTAATGCACGCCAAGAGCAGGGCGGCAAAGCATGCGGGGAGTATTTTCATGACTTGCTCGGATAAGCGGGACAAGGAGGCAATCGGCGTAAAATGCGTGGTCGCGTGCGACGATGGCATTCGTATCTGGCAGGCGACACTCGTTTGAACTTAATCGACCTGCGCGCCGTGAGCCATAGCCACTCTGGGTGCGTGGAGTTGTTGTTGTTCGGGTCGTAGCAGACGGCCACTGCGGCAATTACGGTCGCCCAATCTCCGCTGCCTGCAAACGCGCTGTCATCTTCCGCAAAGCCTTTGTTTCCAGGGGCAAACTGCTTGCGGGCGGTTGCGCCGAAGAACAGACTGAGAGATTACAGAGAATGCACTCGAGACGCGTTGTAATGCAGATGGAACCGAAAACTAGAGATTCAAATTGTCCTAAAACAGGTGGCATGGGTGCCCTTGGACTGGCGCTCGTTCTGTTGCTGGCGTCGTCGCCGGCGTTTGCCCAGGTCAAGGCGTTTCCCCAGGCGGAGGGTTTCGGCGCGACATCGCAAGGTGGGCGTGGTGGCGATGTGTACCACGTTACCAATCTGAACGACAGCGGTTCGGGCTCGTTGCGATACGGCATTCAGAACGCGCCGAGCGGCGGGCGGACGATCGTGTTCGACGTGGGTGGTTGGATTCACCTCAACAGCGAACTGGGCGTTACCCGCGACAAGATCACCATCGCCGGCCAGACGGCTCCTGGCGGAATTGGCGTGCGAAACGCCGAGTTCTCTATCGGTGGCGACGACATCGTCGTGCGGCACATGCGGTTCCGGCCGGGTAAGGGTGCAGGCCGGGTGGACGCCGCTGGCGCCAACAACCAGTCGAACCGAGTGATCTACGATCACATCTCCGCCGGCTTCAGCTACGACGAGTCGCTGCCGGTCGCCGGCACCAATTACACGCTGCAGTACAGTTCTGTCAGCTTCGGCATGGAAGATCACTCGGCGGGATCACTGATCCAAGACAACGGCGGCGCCGCTGGCAACCTGACGTTCCATCACAACGTGTACGCCCACAACGAGACACGCAATCCCAAAGCGCGGGCGAACCTGGTCGATTGGCTTGACAACGTGGTGTACGACTACCACAACGGTTTCATCGCGGGCCAATCGGAAAATTCCGTCTCGCCGCACTGGCGGGCGAATTTCGACGGCAACACTTACATTTCAGACGGTCGCCCGATGATGACCGGCGGCCGCGACTTCAATTTCGACCTCTACTACGCCGAGAACGCTCTCGATCGCGACGGCGATTCGTCTGACGATCCGATTACCTACAGCCGGGCCGAAGCGATGGCCGATCAGTCGATCGTCAGCAGCGCTTACAACTGGTACACCACGCCGTTCGATGCTCCCGACGTGTGGCAATCCGGCAGCCCGGCATCGGCTTACACTCGCACGCTGGCCGAATTCGGCGCCACTCCGTGGGCTCGCGACGAAGTCGACCAACTGGTGCACGACAACATCGTGAACCGTACGGGTTCGCGCGTGAGCCATGAGAACCAACTGCCAGTGAGCAATAACGGCTATCCGACCCTCGGTGGACTGCCCACGCCTACCGATTCGGACCAGGACGGCATTCCCAACGACTGGGAAGAGAAGCACGGCACCGATCCGAATCAAGCCTCCAACAACAACGATTTTGACCTCGACGGATACACCGACCTCGAAGAGTACCTGAACGACTTGGCGGCGTTCGCCGCGGTGGGGCCGGTAGAGTTCTCCGGCGTCGGTCGCTACGCCGATTCCAAACGCTGGACCAACCGTTGGGAGCCGTCGCGCGTGGACGATGTCGGCGTGAACGACGGTGCGGCGTTTATCGACGCGGTAGGGCAGAAGGCGGGCACGCTCCGCGTCGGCGATCGGTCCGATGCCAAGCTGTATGTCACCAGTGGTTGGCTCGAAGTGACCGACGATCTCGTGGTGGGCGGTACGGCCACAGGACGCGTTCGACAGTATGGTGGTGAACTGCGAGTGCTCGACGGAGCCGTTACGATCGAGAATGGAAAGTACGAGTTGCATGGCGGCACACTCAGCACTCCGCTGCTGGTGGTGGAGGACGACGGCCAGTTTCTGTTCACTGGCGGAACGCTGTCCGCCGACCAAATCAACGCCGACCTGCAGATCGCGGGCGGCACGCTCCACACAGCCGATGGCGGAGCGAGCACCACGACCATCCAAGGCGACTTGAATATCATGTCCGGCGGGTTGGCCATCGATTTGGCTGGCATTGGCCTCTCGGATAGTTACGGTGTTTCTGGCGCTGTCGAACTGGGTGGGCACTTGGAGGTGGAACTTGTCGGCGGTTTCGAGATCACCGGCAGCGCAAGTTGGGAGATCCTCTCGGCCGTGTCGCTGGTCGGCGACTTCGACTCCATCACGCCGGGATTTAGCACGGAGACCATTGGCAATTCGCTGTGGCTCGTGGCCAACGGGTCGGCGGCATCGGGAGTGAACGTTCCCGAGCCCGCCACGGTTTGGATTGTGGCCCTCGCGTTGATCGCGGTGCCAGTCGTGCGTCGCTGCCGCATGTTTGGCGTAGCGATCGTGTTAGTGGCAGCCTGCGCTTCGCTTTCGAATGCCAGTGCGGCGGTGATTACCGCTGGCGATCTGGTGGTCGACTTGCGGGCGCGGGACCTCGACTCGGCCGCGACCACTTGGACCAACCTCGCGACTTCGGGCGCTTCGGTGGGCAACTTCGGCACGGTAGGTGGTGGTAGCCTGAACGTCGCCAGCGCCGCGGGCGTTCCCAAGGCACTTTACGTGCCGCTCGACATTGGGGATGCGGTGATTTCGCAGTCGCAGACCCCTTCGTCTATTGAAGGCAACAACACCCGCAGCGTCGAAGCCTGGGTGTACCTCAGCAGCACATCGGGCAGCGCCACCGCGGTGTCGTGGGGCGAGAGCGGTAACGACCAACTCAGCAGCTTTCGCTACACATCGCAATCCAACGGCATGTTCTCCGGTTGGAACAACGATGGCGGTTGGAGTTCCGGTTCGGTAAACACGGGTAGCTGGAAGCACCTCGCCTGGACCTACGACGGCGACCTGGTTCGCGGCTACATCGATGGCAGGCTCAACAGCACGTTCGACACGGTGGACGCGAACAGCAGTGGTTCTGATTTGGACACCACCCACAGGCTGATCACTGTAGGCGGCGCTCGCGACGGAGTCACCGATCCGTGGAGTGGTTACATTGCCGATGTTCGAGTTCACACCGGCGTATTGACCACCGGCGAGGTACTCAACAATTTCCAGCAGGGAATCTATGTCGGCGCCACCGATGTGCAAGGCGACTACAACAACGATGGTGTGGTTAGTCTGGCGGACTACGCCGTGTGGCGGAACAGTCTGGGCGGTACTACGCTGGCGAACGAAGAAGTCTCGCCAGGCATTGTGGACATCGCGGACTACTTCTTCTGGGTCGAGCGCGTTGGCGCCACGACGCCCGAGATTTCCAGTGCACTCAGTGCAGCACAGCGGGTACCCGAGCCGACTGCCGTTTGCACTGCATTACTCGGCTGCATCGCGGGACTCTTCTATCGGCGGTGATTTTCTAGACCTCTCTGTCTTGTAACGCTCATCACTTGCGTCGCGAAGCAAGGTACAACTGACGGAGTAGTTCGAACAACGCGAGCGGTACGCACACGGCGTACATCCACCAGAGTTGGCCGTTCCATGTGCCGCCACGTGCTGCTGCGGCCACCTTCGCTGGCACGGGCTTTAGGGCCGTCTGATTATCGAGCACATAATCTGTCTGCGCGGGTACGATGTACTGCGGCGTCGTGGGCGTTGGGTTGACGACAATTTGTCCCATGCCGCCGTTCTCGTCTTCGATCACCAATTCAGAGAAGTTGATGTCGTCCATATCGTAGACAAACTCGAAGGTCTCCCCTGGCTCGACGCGGAAGTGTCCTTGTTGAGCTTTGATGAACATTGGCCACGAGGGACGATAGAGCGGCAGCAGATGGCGATCTCCCTGAGGTCCCACGGTCCCCACAGGCGTAACCCACACGGTGCGGTCGGTGGCATTTTCCAGCGAACCGCTGGCGAGGAATGCCAATGGTGCAATACCAAACAGAATCAGCAATCCGCCGAGCGCCACGCACGGGTAGTAAACCAACGCGAACGGTAGGAACAGGACGAGCGTTCGCAAACTGTAGCGAATTGTCATGACGCCAAGGGAACCGCACGAATGAGGGGCCGGCTTCTAAACGCACAAGTCCGTTAGTGAATATCTACCTCCACACGCCCAATCCCACCACGATAGTAACTGAACCGCACGTTCGGGTGGCGGGCGAGGAGTGACATTGGCACCGAGGTGTCGACGATGTTCTTTGAGATCATCAGCGCTGTAAGGCGGATGCCGAACGCGTTGTCGTGGTGGCCGGGGTGCCAGATCGAGACGCAGTCGGATTTCCAGGTCTCCAGCGGGCCTACTGTGGCGGCCTGCGTGGGCACTTGTGATACGTACCCGCCGCCAGACGTGCGGGCGTTCTGGATCACGGTCAACGGATGCAGATCCGTGACCCGCGTGCCCAGCTTCAAGTACTCTTCGGGCGGTGGCGGCTCGTCCTGGTAGGCGCCTTCGCGCTTGGGCGGATCGTTGAACGCCCAGTGCTTCACTTCACCTTGGCCTCCCTGCATCAGCAGGCACCGCACCTGGTCGTAGCTAGCCGCGTAGGCGTCGATGTCGACCGGGAAGTGAATGTTCTCTCGCGGCATCTGCAGCTCCGGGCGGATGCGATTGAAGCACAAGTTCAAGTCGGCGCGGGCGAACGACAGCGGGTGTTCCGCATCGACCGGCTGGCCGTCTTCGATCCATTCGTCCATGCCCCAGAAATGGGCGTGTCGCAGATCGATATCCAGGTCGTTGACGATCTGGGCTACCAGCGGCAACTGTTCGGTGGGTCCAATCGGTCCGCAGATACCAACCGGATCATCCGCGGTCGCCTGCTTCCAAACGCTCACGTACTCGAGCGCCTCGGCGCAGTACAGCCCCTCGAGCGAGTCGTACATGTTCACTTGGAAGCCGGGGCGCGACAGCGCGGCCAAGTCGTCGGCGGTCAAACGGGCCGCATCGGCCAGGATCTCGGGATCGAGCGTGGTGTAGTCCCACCAATCGGGGGCGACTTTGCTGATTGCGCGGGCCATGACTACGATTGACCTCCCAGAAGTTCGGTAAGCAGGTCGTTCTGCGGAAAGGGATGTCCCATGTGCTGCTGAAATGCCTCGGCGTATGGCACGCACGCTTGTTCGCCTCGCTGCGAGCCGTGACGGCGCATCGCATCGATGTACTCGTCCATACCGTGATGCGCACGCAGCCACTCGCGTTGCGACGCATGGCAGGCGAGCATTTCTACCTTGCGATCCATGACGCTCGAGATGTCGACCATCGTGGTGAAAGGTGATTCGGCGCCGGTGTACGGGTTGCGGCCTTCCACCGGATCGGTGTAGTAGAGCCAAGGAATCGTCGCCCCGTCTGGGCGCGGCACCTCCGAGACGTTTGGCACACCGAAAGCGAACGACGCACTGCGGGCCAGGAGGTGCACTTGCTCGTGGTCGAGCATGTAATCCTCGCGGGGGTGCGTGAACACCAGAGTGGGGTTCACCTGGCGAAACAGGTCGATCGCCTTCTGATTGGATTGCTCGTTGTACACGACCTTCGCGTCACGCTCTTCCAGGCAGTGATACGTGCCATCTACCAACCTGGCGGAACTTGCTCCTTCGCCCCGGCGAATCGCGGCGATCTCCTCTGCCGACAAGGTCATCGTCCCCGCATCGCCCGGCGTGGCGGTGGCTATATGGATCTCCCAGCCCAAGTCGCGCAAGCGAAGGAGTGTGCCTGCGCACAGAATCTCAGCGTCATCGGGGTGAGCGAAGAAGGCGAGGGCAACGTTGCGGGTGGGTGGTGGCATGAGGAAGCAAGAATGGTGTGAGGCGGCTATCCACTACACAGGTTTTATCTCAGGCGCCTGCTGTGTTGCAACAAGGAGACTACTCGCTTTTTGCGAGACTGCGGAAATTGAACTCCTCATCCAGTACCGCGCGATCTTCAATGAAGTTGCCCTGAATGCAGGGCGTGCGCGGCTGCAAGTCGTCCTTTGGTGGCAGTCCTTTCACGGTCCACACAACAAGGTCGCCCGCCGAATCAACACTCGCCATGAGGTTTTGGTTGATGGAGAAACTAAAGGAGCAGATTGGCGCGCTATGAAGCTTGTATGCGGCGGTCGTGGATGCATGCCAAGCGTCGTACTCCACTAGTGCTCCCAACGGATCCGGATAGAGCAGCAATCCATCTGAAAGGGCCATCAGATTGTCGCAGCCAGGGCCATGCTGTTTATCAGCCACAGTTGTCGAACTCACGAGAGTCCAACTAGAGAGTTAAACAACTTGGAGAAGGCCACTTTCCGAGACGAAGGCCACATGCTCGCCATCGGCGAGAAATGCGAAACAAGCGGTTGGAGGACTCGCCACTCCCGCATTTGTGTACACGCCGAATGGAGGTCGCCGATTGGACAGGACGAGCGGGGTGAGAGTGTTCCAGAGTATCTGACCGACGAGGTCTCCGCCTGGATGCAACTGCAGGTTAGACGTTCCGCCGGAATAAGTTCCCTGCAACTCTAGTTCCGGGCCACCGTATACCTCTGTGATTTCCGGCTTGCCTTTGCTGGCGAAGAGTTGGTGAGACAGGTGATCGGCTAAAACTGCCTGATAACCCGACCGTGCCGACAGGCCAGCCGCGCCCAATTCGCGCACCAACTTGCCCGTTTCCTTGTTTAGCATTTGAATTGGGCTGCCGAACTCAGCGACCACCAGATTATCGCCAAACCAGTCTGCGTCTTGTATCGAGCAAGAGGAAAGAGCTGCCAGACTCTCCGCCTCGGTATCGAGCACCAGTTCCCAAGCTATTGTCGTTTCGGGGACCACCTGTAGAACCGACAATCTGGTGTTCGACCAAGCGGCAAGGATGGGCTCGCTCGGATGGAGGAGGATCTTATCCGCGAGGTGAGGTAATGTGCAGTAAGCCAGTTGCCTGAATTGAAGGCATTCCATTGGGCCGGTCCCGTGTGTTCGCCACAACTAGTCTTGCAGATACTCTATCTGGCCGGGCCTGTGAAGTCGCGTCGATCAATGGAGAGTTTCCGGTCCGCGACGCATTCGGTCAGTGCTTGTCAGCAGCCAAGGTACAAAAAAGCGGTTGAATTCATACTGCGGTTTGGTCTAATGGGGTGACTGAACTTGTGTATATGTCAGGTGAGTAGGTGAGTAGGTGAGTAGGTGAGGAACTGGGCAGTTGGGTATGCCAATAGCCGTTGACCTACGTGTCATCGGAAAGGTCCAGAACGATATCGGGGTTTTGGTCCCACTTTGGGTTTTGTCCCAACTGCGGTTAACCGGGGCCCAAAACTCATGGGACTTTAACATTGGCAGTTGATGCAAGTTGTTGCTATAGAAGGATTTGGGAGTATCGAAGGCGGCTGGAGCGACGGAGTTTTGGTACCATGGATCGTTTATCCCCGTTTTGGGCCCAAAACGCCCAACACGAGGTCGTCGTTTCGCAGCGTAGTCAAGCGATCAAAAAGCCTTGTGCCGCCTGGACTTAGAATCGCAGGATAGACTATACTACGCGACTCGGCTGACTGTGGCTTCGGTCGCCGAGTAGTTGTATCCCCATCCCAGGAGTATCGGAGTACCCGTGGTAAAGTTAACGCTTCGCGAACGAGAGACAGCCCAGGAGGCCGTGCGTCGGTTCCGCAAATTGGTGGAACGCAGCGGTATCAAGAAAGAAATCCGAGTTCGCGAGTTCTACGAGAAGCCCAGCGAGACGAAGCGTCGCGCCCGCCTTCGCGCTCAGCGCCGCAACCGCCGCGAGCGGATGCTCGGCCGTATCTGAGTTTGGTCAAGCCAGACTTTATCTGGTCAAGCCAGACTTTTTCGTGTGGCGACCAGTTCAGTTTTCGGCGACTTCCAACGCGCACAGAGGTCGCCACACAAAAAGATCTGTTTGACGCAGGTTTTGGCGAAGCGGATGTGTGGCGCATTGAACCGATCAACGCAAACAGCCGACCCAAATGGGCCGGCTGTTCTGCTGCTCGTATTACAAGTGTCTCGTCTCTTTGATCAGAACGAGGTTTCCATTCGCAGGAAAAAGCCGTCGAAGCCCATGATGTTGGCATCGTCGTAGCTGCTCTGCAGCAGGAAGTTGTACTCGTCGCGGAAACCGAGGTCGTGCCAAGCGGAGAAGAAGTAACCGCCAGACACGCTGGTGTTGCAAGTGACGAACACGGTGCCGCCGGCCTCGATTTCGGTGACCGGAATCAAGTGGCGACAGCTAATCGACTGCGTGCCAGCGTCGACCGGCACGGTGCCGGAGTAGTCGACGGAGTTCAGCACCGAGTCGTACTCGCCAATGAGCAACGACAGGTCGCCCTTCATGTAGACGCTGCAGATACCACGGCGTCCAAAGTATCGTCGACCCATCAAGCCAACGCGACCACCAACACCCTGGAAGTCGGAGATTGCAGTACCTTGTTCCAACAGGTCGTCGCTGGCGTCGATGGTGTTGAATGTGCGATTGGTCGACAGATCCACGGCACGCACCGCACCGGTGAAGGTGAAGTCCCAAGCCGGGCACCAGCCGCCGCAGGGATCGCAGCAGTCACCGCAAGGGTCGCAGCACGAATCTTCGCAGCAGAGCGGCGAGCCGATCGGAATGGTCTTTGACCAACCCAGGTCGAACGAGTCGAGCTTAATGTCCGCCGAGCCGGTAACGCGGGAACCATCGATGATGGGTGTCTGCTCCAGCGGCGAGATGATCTGAATGGTAGACGTCTCGGTGGGGCTGATAAAGTCGCTGCCAGTGTCGAAGCGGCTGAACGTGAAGCGAACTTCCTCGCCACAACAGTTGCGGCAACCGCCGTAGAAGCGGAACGAACTGCTGTAGTCGAAGTCGAACTGATGGAACGTGTCGGTCAAGTTGACCAAGTCGCGTTCCAGGTAGGCAACCGCCTCGCTGGGATTGGCCCGCAAGTAAAGGTACTCGCCGCCCACGAAGAACCGCGAACCGCGACCCATTGGGAGCAGCTTGAGCGACGATCCGCTCGGTGCAGTGAAGCCGACCCCGTCCATGTCGGAGCAGGTGGAGCAGCTTGCCAGTTCGATGTCGTTGCCCTGGCCATCGAGTTGCTCGAGCGCTTGGGCCCATGAGACATCGTTGGTCTCTTGGTCGGATTGGTAGCCGGCAGACTGTACCAACTGGGCGGAGGCGCCGCCGGACATGACGAGCACCAGCGCGAGGCTGGCGCAGAATGAGAATACGCGTGACATGTGTTGATTCCCCCCAGAATCGTAGTCAGCCCGACACTGTCATCTCCCCCGAGCGACGTTGGCCAGGCCCAAGTGCTGAGTCTTTGGTGGGGTGTTGGTTGCCTGCTAGCATTTGCTAGCCGCCTGTGGGATACACCCCGCGCGCCCCGAGAGTCTTCGGAACATGAAAAGTAATCGGTATCGGGATGATTGCTACTTTGCTTTTTCTCGGCACAACTGGCGAAAGCAGTAGTTTCGGTAGAATCGGCAAAGTCGCCCAAGGGCCATACGGCTGCGAGCGCGCAGCAAGAAGCGGCATTGTGGCTTGAGGGATTGACCACAATGCCGCTGAGAGGTGTCTTCGTTAATACTCAGCTAGCGGTTCAGCTAACGGCGGGGCCGCCTGCAGGTCGGGCGGCGTCGCCGCCGGCATGGCGTTGCCCGGCAACGGCGTCGCGAGCTGCCTGCGTGCCCCCGGGGCCTTCGCCCCAGGCACGCGTAGGCCATCCCGCGATCCCTCGCGCAGCCAACGAGTTGTATTTGTGCCAGCATTTCAAGTACCCCAAAACGCGTCGATGTAAGGCAGCGACTGGGCGTTTGCAGCCTAGGCGTGCGTCCATCGAGTTGATTTGTAACAACCAGACGTGAAGGCCGACCTAAAGCCGTCGGCGACGCCACAGTCCGGCGGCCAATGCTGCCACCAAAATAGCGGCCACGCCCGAGGACGGTTCAGGGATCGGGTTGGTCACCAGGCCGCCATCGCTGAAGATGTCGACGCCTTCCATCACGCCGTACGGACGAATGAACTGGTTGTAGTAGTCGCTCTGGTTGCCGGTGACTTCATAGTCCGGCAACTGGGTCGAAGCGATCGCCGTCATTGAACTGTCGTTGGGATCCTCGAACTTGGCGGACACTTCCGAGTTGTCGTTGGTTCCGTTTCCGTCCATGTTGTTCATGTCGAACAGCACCAGGCGGAAGTCAGGATGCGGGAAGAGGCCGTCGATGTTCGGATCGGGATCGATGTCGATACCAAAGCGTACGGTCTCACCAGGAGCCAAGCCGCCGTTGCCAAACGTAAGTGTCAGCTGATCGCCTGTAGAGACAATGGACTGAATGAGTACGTCGGGAGTCGAATCGCTAAGGATGGCGTACGCACCATAGTGGGCGTTGGAGAAGTTATAGTCGGTGTCGCCAATCGTCATGCTGTATTCGGTCAGGTTGCCGTCGGAATTGTCGAGATTCTTCACCTCGACCCAGGGCATGCTGCGATTGCGAATGCGCTCGTAAGGAGTGTCCCACATGGAAAACTTCATGTACTGCATCTCGTCTGGATGCTCGAGGACCATTTCCTTTTCGCAGAATGAAACTTCAAAGCCGGCTGTCTCAATCACCGCGTGAGCGGGGCTCGCAACAAGCACGGCAACATTACAGAGGCACAATGCAAGCCCAGATAAGCTCGCGAAGCGCGCACCGTTGTGTGCAATAGTCATAGAATTTCCCTCAATTGGATCTAGCAGTCGCCTGCACTCGCGGCAGGGATGCTGTGGTGTCGATACTGGTTTCAAAACGAGGGT
This sequence comes from Aeoliella sp., assembly GCF_965227375.1. NCBI lineage: Bacteria > Pseudomonadati > Planctomycetota > Planctomycetia > Pirellulales > Lacipirellulaceae > Aeoliella > Aeoliella sp. The sequence goes on along the minus strand of NZ_CBDDFX010000002.1, from coordinate 2,531,831 downwards.
CGTACCGCACTGCGCAGCAGCAATGGCTGAGTGCGAAAGGTCGACCGCAACTGCTGCCTGAACGCTGCAAGACACTAGCCGCATGGCGAGCGTCGTGGCGCTAGGGGAGCAGTGTTTAAAAGAGCGGCAAGACTAGTCGTGTGAGGCGCACTGGGGACCGCTAGCGCAGTTCCGAGGGCGCGCGACATTGCCATCGAACGAACACCTGGACATTCGGCGTCACACACGGCCGCATCGACTCGCACCAGGCTGCGTATGGACACAACCGGGGCGAACACCTCGCTGCCGAACGAGCGTGGAGACGGATTTTTTCAAAGCCGCGACTACCGACGCGCACGCGAAACGGACCGTTCCCAGGCGGTACAAACGTGCAAACCGGCACTTCCCGAATCCCGGAAGAACCAACCAGCCATCAGAGAGAAAGCTGGGAGCTATGTGAGGAATTGGGAGCCGTGGCTTGTGAATGCCAAGCGAGCGATGTGGCAGCGCCACCTAATCGCCGCTTTTCGGACATTCATGAGGACGGCTCCCCGTAGCTGTGAAGGAATAAATCTACCCTGGCCACGTACCTATTACATAGCCACTCTTTCACGATAATCGCCCGTAGAAATGCTGTCAACGAGCTTTTTCGATAAATTCGAGATTCCCGATTGCGCGGAACGGGGAGGAATTCTGGCATAGCGCATAAAAATGACGCGACGGGGTCCCCTCTAGCTCCCAGCTAAAACCCGCCGCGTCGGCGATTGGCGACCCCTCCCCGGAGTCCGCCTTTCACCGCAAAGCTAGGCCACCAGCAGGGGGTGTCAAACACCCGGCGGGAATTGCCCTGATTTCAGCCGCCACGCCAGTCTAATCCGACGTCGAGCGCCACAGCCGAGTGGGTCAAAGCCCCCACGCTGATGCGGTCGACGCCGGTACGAGCGATATCGCCGATCGTTTTGAGGTTTACGCCGCCGGAGGCTTCGAGAACGATCTGCGGGCCGCGTTCCGCCCGCAATTCTACTGCTGTCCGAAGCTGGTCGAGCGTCATATTGTCCAGCAGCACGATGTCCGGCGCGGCAGCCAGCACGTTTTCGAGTTGTTCCAGCGTATCGACTTCCACTTCGACGGCTTCGACTTCCGCCTGGGCAGCCGCTAGATTGGTGCGAACTTCCGCTACCGCTGCGGGCAGGGTCATTCCTTCCTGGGCGGCCAGGGCGACGTGGTTGTCCTTGATCATCACCGCGCGATGCAATCCCAAGCGGTGGTTGAAACCGCCGCCGCGCCGCACGGCGTACTTCTCCAGCATTCGCCAACCGGGTGTGGTCTTGCGGGTGTCGTACACAGCGGCCTCGGTGCCGGCGACAGCGTCGACGTACTGGCGAGTGAGCGAGGCGATACCGGAGAGTCGTCCCAGAAAGTTGAGGAACACCCGCTCGGCGGTGAGAATGTCGGCCGCCGAGCCGTCGAGCGTCGCGAGCGTCTGCCCGCGCTCAATCGAGTCGCCATCGCTCGCCAGGGACTGAAACTCCACCACCGCACCCATCTCCTCGAGCACCAGCGGCACGATCGGCAACCCGGCGACGACCCCCGCCTGCCGCGCCACGATCGCCACCCGCCCCTTGGCCTCCGGCGGCACCAGGCAGCGAGTGGACCAGTCGCACTGCTCGCCGACGTCCTCGCGGATGGCCAGCCGAATCAACTGCCGAGCAGCCTCGGCCACTTCGTCCGACCAGTCGACTTGCTGGAAGTTGGTGTTCACAATGGTTAAGTTCCCAATTGGTGTTTCACGAGAATTCGGAGGTTCTGACCGACGAGGCGTAGCTCATCGGCGATAGCGTTCAGCAAACTTAGATTCTACGTGCAGGACCAAGAGCATAGCACCCCATGCCCCGCCCCCTCCTCAAACCCACCGAGCAAAGCACCATTGCCACGGTTGTTGCCGGGCTATAGGCGGTTGCTTTGGTGGCGTGGCTCGTCGCTGGCGGCCGGTCGGGGCGGTTGATTGAGATCGACGAGGCGGAGCCGGTGCCGTATGAGTTTCTGGTGGACGTGAACGCGGCCGATTGGCCTGCAGTAACGAGTTTGTAGCTGTTCGATCCGCTGGGGCGCTCTGTGCAGTATTTACGAGAACCTACTCTCGGCCATTGGCATTCGCCGGGCTTGAATGGAGCAGCTGAGGTCCTTCTGGTCAGGCTAGCCCAGGCTGAAGTTGCGCCGGCTGTGGTTGGTCGGACTGCGCGGTGTTCAAAGCTCGTTCTAAATTGAGCGGACTGTGACTGCCGGAAGATAAGCATCGAACGATAGTACGCCGAAACCAAGTAGGGCTGAGCCACCCATCTGTCAAGACTTGCGAATGTCCACACACGGATTCTGAACAAGGTTGCTTGCCGAGGAGACTGTAGAAGTATCTGCTCTCCGTAGGTCAATCACAGCCCAGGATGCTAGGCATGTAATCAATAGTACAATGAACCAGTAGGATAGTGTGATATACCAAGTGGCTCTTGCAAATTCCTTGTGAGCATAGAGGGGGACAGAACGAACCACAGAAACGCTGGCTTCGACATTAGCAATTGATGCAAATTCTCGCCGAAGCTCATTGGCCGCCCTGCGGTACTTCGTTAAGTAGGTGAGACCAATCAAGCCTGGGGGCATGGTCGCCAGCATTGCCGTAAGACACGACAAGTGTAACGTCAGTGGAACGCTATACCTTGTCAGCACGGGTACTTGCTTAGGGCCCGATGGCGAAAATTCGTGCAATAGCTTGACGGTATTCATTGCGTCGGACTGGCACCGTAGGCTCATGTAGCATCCGGGCAGCGCCAATAGTGCGCAAGCAGCAATTGCGTACAGATACGACTTGACTTCGCTCTCAATCGAGAGTGGTTCTTTAGTGTATTTAGATTCACCCATGCTAAAATATTGCTCTATTCCATGAATCGACGAAAGGTCTCTGCCCTGAGAAGGCGCATCGTTTGCAGTGCTGCTTCTTGCCCAACAGCAGGTCGTACTTCGTCTTCAAATACGTTGCACTGTGATGCCGCGCAATGTAGAGATGGTGTCCGGTCAGCTTTCAACCATGCGCCCGTGAGTGCTTTCAATGAGTCCTGCAGTCGATTGCAGCGATCGACGGTTAGGTGTTGAGAAGCCCCCGCGGGTGGCTCGGCATTTAGTGTGCCCGAGTAGTACGAACGCACATGATCGTAATAGTCGAACCATAAGTCCATCTTGTTAATCACTATCATCAGATAGTCAAATTTGTTTCCGTCTCCGAGAGGACCAACCTTTTTTAGTGCTTTGTCAATCCACTCAATCTCCTCCTCAGCGGTCTGGGTAAGCAGAGACACCAAGTCCGTGGCAGGGTCGTGTCCCGGTCGTTGTTTGTCTTGTAGGCGACCGTCCGCAGTCTTTAGGTGGCCTGCTGCAAACACAAGTTGCAGTACCCTCTTTTTTCCCTGTTCAATTTCACGTTCAGCCTCACGGGCATGCTGGTCATCGGTGTATTGTCCTGGCGTGTCCGTTATCTCGTACGACCAGATTCCCTGTCTGGCTGGCTTACTAAGTGTCTCATGAGTTGAGACAGCTTGTCCAGCCGACATCAGATCGCCAGTAAGGTAAAAATGACAGATTGACGACTTGCCTGACCCAGACGCTCCGCACAGGGTGACGCCACTAAAACGAGTAGGTATGAGTTTTGCGACCAGCGACCGAATAAGCTGTTCGGAACCCGAAAGAAGTCCCACTAGGGTGGTCAAATCTCTTGGCGTCAATTCGATATTCTGTGTTTTGGCTTCATCAGATATGTACTCAATCAACGCTTCAACGCTGTCGTCTTTTACTTTGCGGACGACCGCGTCCATCGCTAGCGATCCCAGGAACCCGCCGAGAGTTTCAAGTACCGGCATCACAGGCCTCCTTGTTTGGAGTTTAGGTGGTTGGGGAGCCAAAAGTTGAAAGGGCGACAGCACCGATTATTGCGGTGAGCCGATGTCGTGTGGTATACTGAACAAATGAGAGTGTGCAGGCCATATTCTCCACGCGGTCTGGGATACCTTATTACAGGGAATCTAAGAGATATCTGGGGAGTCATTTAAGGCTACTGCGTTTCGACGATTTGGCCGATCATGCCCCGCCCCCTCCTCAAACCCACCGAGCAAAGCACCATCGCCACGGTTGTCGCCGTGTTGTTGGCCGTTGCACTGGTGGCGTGGCTGGTGGCGGGCGGCCGGTCGGGGCGGTTGATTGAGGTCGACGAGGCGGAGCCGGTGCCTTATGAGTTCTTGGTGGATTTGAATTCGGCGGAGTGGCCCGAATTGGCACAGTTGCCGGAAATAGGAGAGATCCTCGCGCGGCGGATTGTTGAGACGCGGGAGAAGAACGGGCCGTTTCGTACGCGGGAGGACTTGCTCGAGGTGAGCGGTATTGGGCGGGTGAAGCTCTCCAGGATGTCGCCGCACTTGTTGCCGCTGCCGGACGAGCGGGCGGTGGCCGGACCGTGACGCGCAGTCTTACCCCATCGGCCCCGCCGCTGGCGGCGTGAATGACGCGGGCGGTGTGTGCCCGACCGGGTAGCCGTGGGCGGCGTCGGATCGGCCCGCCAGTTCGTCGAAGCGGGTGGAGAGAGTCGTCAGGATGACTACGGAGGCCACGGTATAGATTCCAACGCCCAAGACGTAGTCGATCACCATCCATGGCTCATGTGAGAGCACATCTTCCATGACGAAGAAACCGGGTACGCATTGCAGGAATGGGATGCAGAGAATCATGGCGATCTTCATGATGTCGTCCCCACCGCCGGGACCACTGCTGACTGCCATGGGAACACAGCAGCAGAAAAGGTAGCCACCGCCAACCATGAACAGAGTGCCCATCGTGGCGCCGATCGATTTGAGCGACGTGGATAGCTTCAGCGAGTAGGCGAGTCCCACGGTCGTGGCAAAGAAGCCGGAGACACCGATGGCGAGCAGGTTCAGGGGAATGGCGATCAGGTACAGCGGGGTCAGCGTAAGTTGCAGGAACCAAACGACGACGAGCGGCAGAAACATCCAGCGAAAAGCGTACATGTTACCGAGTGCTTTGGCGCCGATGATGGAGTTGCCACTGAGCGGAGTGGAAATGAGCGACAGCCAGCAATCGCGTTCCTTCTCGTAGGTGACGAGTCCCGCAGCGCGGAGCCCCATCAGAATCGCGATGCCGACGCCCCACACGGCGGTGATGGAAATCGACGTTGCGAAGTAAATCTCGCCTGGTGTGTTCCAGGCGCCAAAGTTGGAACTGAGGACGTAGATGTAGGCGCCAATGGCCAGTGTCAGCGTGGAGAGCATTAACAGGGCGATGGAGACCCGGCCCAGGATGCCCAACTTGGTGACGGCCGAGCGGGCGAATAGTTCTTTCCACAGCATGGGATGGCTGCGGAGCGCCGGCCGGTAGCGGAACGACGACGTCCAACGGTCAAAGCGGCTTTCTTTCTCGCCACTGCTGACCGAACGGAGATGCACGCGGCGAACTGCGAGCACGGCCAGCACCGCCAACACTGCCGACGTGGCGGTTTGTAGCCCGATCGACTTCCACACATTGGCGGAGTTGGCCGCCATCCCACTCATGGTGAGTGTCTGTTGCTCCAAGAGCAGCGCCAGTGGATTGATCCGCATGAAGAAGGAGAACGCGTGCCCCAGCCAATCGATCAGCCAGCCGAGGGTGCCGCCGGTGCCGATGGTGAATATCGTAATCCCAAAGATGAACGGAAGCACGAAGACCAGAGCTTCTACCAGGTACACACGGATGATGGCGTCGCGGGCCCTGGGAGTCCATACCGAGATGGCGATCGCTCCCACGGTAATCATGGTGACCGTGCTGGCCAGGCTGGCGAAGAACATCACCAGCAGGTTACCTGGGATGCCGCCTAGCAATCGAAAGATCGCCAGGATTGGCAACGCCACGAGCACCATTTTGCCTAACAGCAAGAGCTTGGCCGCCAGTTTGGAAAGTACGATTTCGGCGTTCGACAGATCGGTGGCGAACAGGTATTCGATGGTACGCCGTTCGCGCTCCGACGAAATCGCCCCCGCCGCCACCGCGGGCGTGATGACCAGCGCGGCGACGGTGGTTAGCCAAGCAAAGGTCCAAAAGAACCCCGAAGCGAGCTTCGCCGCATCGTCGATCGAGAGTCGCCCTGTGCGGTTGTTGTATCCGACCGCCTCCATGTAGCAGAACCACAAGCACAACAGCAGCAATGAGCCGAACAGAACGCGCAGGGCGAAGTATCGCTTCCGACGCCCGTTGGCGACCATCTCGACATTGAACACTGGCCCAAATATCTGGGACAGCGAGCGAACCAAGTGACTGAGGATGCGAAATGCCATGCGGCCCAGTCTAGCACGTGCTGTGATGCGGGACCACAACCTCGCTGTATAGGACGCTATCGGTGCTCGCGGAGGCAAGTGGGCCTCCGGCGAGGGAGCAAACTACACCTCGGCTCGCATGCGGAGTTGGGGCTTTTCCAGCAGCACGGTGGTCCTTGGGCCGACGCTCTTGGTGATCCACACACTAGAACCAATGACAGCATCGTGGCCGATGATCGTCTCGCCGCCCAGAATCGTGGCATTGGCGTAAATCACCACATGATCTTCGATCGTCGGATGACGCTTCTGCCCGCGAACCAGATTGCCCTCGACATCGGTATCGAAGCTCAGCGCGCCGAGCGTCACGCCTTGATAGATCTTCACGTGCTCGCCGATGTGGCAGGTCTCGCCGATCACGACACCGGTGCCGTGGTCGATGAAGAAGTAGTCGCCGATCGTCGCACCGGGGTGAATGTCGATTCCGGTGCGGCTGTGGGCCCACTCGCTCATCATCCGCGGAATGAACGGGATGTCGAGTTCGTACAGCAGGTGCGCCAGGCGGTAGACGGTGATTGCCTCGAGGCCCGGGTAGCAGAAAATCACCTCGTCGCGGCACTTGCAGGCGGGGTCGCCGTCGTAGGCGGCCTGCACGTCGGTGGCCAGCGTGCTGCGCAATTCGGGCAGGCGGTCGAGGAACAGCAGCGTCTTGGCCTGGCCCAGCGCCTCGTAATCTTCGTCTTCGGTGCAAGTGTCGGTGGCGCCAGCTTCGTGCCGCAGCGCTCGACCGATCTGGCGAGTGAGGCAGTCGTGCAAACGATCGACTAGGTCGCCGACGTAGAACTCCACGTTACCGCGGTGCAGTCCTTCGCGGCGGCGAAATCCTGGGAAGAGAATTTCATTCAGGTCGTGAATAACGGAAATCACTTCGTCATAATTCGGCAGCGGGCAGTGGCCCAGGTGGTTGATGGTGCCGAGGTTGTCGTAGGTTTCGACCAGTCGCTTGGTAAGCTTGGGCAGTTGGTCTTTCAGGCGGAAATCGGTCGCCATGGGTCACGTTCCTTCCGGTGGGAGCGCTCGTTAGTTCGGGAGCGCGGGGCAGCTAGCAGAGAAAGGGAGAGCGGCGGCAGCCGTGCCGCTTCGCTCGACGGGCGCAGGGTCCGGCGCTTACGCCGGGCTGGTACAGACGCAGCGTGCGAAAGGGAGTGCGTGCAGCGGATGGCGGTAAAGTTTGCCCATGTTGGCCACATTCTACGGCGATTTGGTCGTCTCGGCAAATGTCCAAAGGCAAACTCGGCATTCCAGATAGGCCGAATTTAGCGATTCTGCCTGACTCGCAACGGTTTACCCGCAGGCGGGGAAAGCTGTTATAATCGGGTGAGCTTCCCGCCTCCCGTTCCTCCTGCCCTCCAGGAACTCATGTCGCACGATTCTCGCCGTACGTTTCTGAAGACCACTTCTCTGGGTATGGGTTCGCTGGCCCTCGGCGAACTGCTGGCCCGCGATGCCGGTGCTGCCGCCAAGGCTGTGCAGGACCAGATCTCCCAAGGAGTAGTGCAGCCGCTGCATTACCCAGCCAAGGCCAAGCGAGTGATCTTCCTGTGCATGGCAGGCGGTCCGTCGCACCTGGAGACGTTCGACCCCAAGCCCAAGTTGGCCCAGATGGACGGCGAGCCGATGCCCGAGTCGGTCACCGCCGGACAGCCGATCGCGCAGTTGCAGGGCCAGCAACTCCGTTGCTGGGGACCGCAGACCAAGTTTCGCGCGCACGGCAAAAACGGGCAGGTGATTAGCGACTACCTGCCGCATATCGCGGGAATCGCGGACGACATCTGCATTGTCCGTTCGCTAAAGACCGAACAGATCAATCACGATCCCGCCCACACTTTCATGAACACCGGCACGCAGATTTCCGGTCGGCCGAGCATGGGCGCATGGGTCAACTACGGCCTCGGCAGCGAGAGCGACGACCTGCCGGGCTTTGTGGTGATGGTGAGCCGCGCTGGACGCAACCCTCAGCCCATCGCTTCGCGTCAGTGGCACAGCGGGTTCCTGCCGAGCAAGTACCAGGGCGTTTTGTTCCACTCCGCAGGCGACCCGGTGCACTACGTTTCGAATCCGGCGGGCGTCACCCGCTCGCGGCAGCAGGACGTGGTCGATACGATTGGGCAACTCGACCGCATGCGAGAGTCGCTCGTTCACAACCCGGAGATCAGCACGCGTATCTCCCAGTACGAACTGGCGTTCCGCATGCAAATGAGCGTGCCGGAGTTGACCGACATCTCCGACGAGCCGCAGCACGTGCTCGACAGCTACGGCGTGAAGGGGGCCGACGGCAGCTTCGCCTACAACTGCCTGGTCGCCCGGCGCTTGGCGGAGCGGGGTGTGCGGTTCGTTCACTTGTACCACCGTGGTTGGGACCACCACGGCGGGCTGCGCAAGTACATGGATATCTGTTGCAACGCAACCGATCAGCCGACCGCCGCGCTGATCCGCGATTTGAAGCAACGCGGATTGTTGGACGACACGCTCGTGGTGTGGGGCGGTGAGTTCGGTCGCACGCCGATGGCCCAGAAGAAGGGCAGCAACTCGAACCTCGGGCGCGACCACCACATCAAGGGCTTCAGCATGTTCCTGGCCGGTGGTGGTATCAAGCCGGGCGTCACCTATGGCAACACCGACGAGCTGGGCTACAACGCGGAGGAGAATGTGGTGCACGTGCACGATCTGCACGCCACGATGCTGCAGCGGCTGGGCATCAACCACAAGCGGCTCACCTACCGCTACCAGGGCCGCGACTTCCGCCTGACCGACGTCGCCGGCCACGTGGTGAAGGACATTATTGTCTAGCGCGGCCTATTGTTTCGCCTTCTTGGCGCGTTTGCCGAACGATACCAGCGTGGAATCGACGTGGGCTTTGTCCATCATTTTGGCCAGTTTCTCTACGACGTCGGGATGTTTGCTGGCCACGTTGTTGGTTTCGCCAATGTCGGTCGACAGATCGTACAGTTCCAAGGGACCGTCGGGCGCGTCGTTGACGTTTAGTCGCACGCCTTTCCAGTCGCCCCAGCGAACCGCTTGCTTGCCGCCTCGTTCGTAGAACTCCCAGTACAGGTACTCGTGCTCTGGTTGGTCGCCTTCGCCTAGCAGGGTTGGCAAGTAGCTGATGCCGTCGAGATCGTCGGGTGTGTCGATGTCGGCGGCGTCGCACGCGGTGGGTAGGAAGTCCCAGAAGGCGGAAATGTGCGACGACTCGCTGCCCGCGGCAACCTTTCCAGGCCAGCAGGCGATGGTTGGCACGCGGACGCCGCCTTCGTACAGGTCGCGTTTGCCGCCACGCAGGGGGCCGCTGCTATTGAAGTTCTCGCGGCTCCAGCCGCCCTCGCTCATCGCTCCGTTGTCGCTGCTGAAGATGATGAGCGTGTCGTCGGCGATGCCCAGATCTTCGAGCTTCGCGCGAATCTTGCCTACCGTGTCGTCCAGGTAGGTCACCATGCCGGCGAAGGTCGCCTTGGGATGTGGTTCCGCCCGATAGTGATCTCCTATGAAAGGCTTGTCGTCGAATTTGTCGACAAAGGGCTCCTTCCACTCGTCCGGAGCGGCCAGGTCCGCGTGCGGTTGCTGCAGCGACAGATGCAAGAAGAACGGTTGGCCCGCGTGTAGTTCGAGATAGTCCAGCGCGTCGGCCAGGAACAGGTCGCCGCTGTATTGATCGCCCTCTTTGCCGTGATTGTTGGGGTAGAGCACTTCCGCCCCGTTGCGATACAGCTTCTCAGGATAGTAACGATGGGCCGCGCCGTGGCCGATGTAACCGAAAAAGTGATCGAAGCCTTTGCGGTTGGGCATGGCGCCGTCTTCGCTGCGGCAGGAAAGTCCGCTCTTGCCGATCATGGCGGTGTGGTAACCGGCCTCTTTCAATACTTTGGCGACGGTAATGTCGTGCGGGTCTTCGCGGAACTGGATGTTACCGTTGAATCGCTGATAAACGTGCCCCGTGTGCGTGCCTGTCAGCAAGCAAGCCCGCGACGGCGCGCAGACCGTGCTGCCGGCGTAGTGCTGGGTGAGCTTCATTCCATCGCGGGCCATCTGATCGAGGTGCGGCGTCTCGAAGTTCTGTTGGCCGAAGCAACCAAGGTCGCCATAGCCCAGATCATCGGCCAGGATGAAGATGATGTTCGGCTGATCCTGCTCAGCAAAAGCCAGCGGTGCGTGCGAGGCGAAGCAGAGCAGGGCGGCGGCAATCGATGGAAGGTAACGAATCATCGGAGTCCTTTCGCTGGGACTTGTTCGAATGGAAGCGGTTTTACCAACCCGCAAGCCTCATCATACCGCGTGGCGAAGAATCGCTACAGCGTCAGGTGACGCGATCCCCAGCGGCGTGCAATCACCAAAACCACGAACGCCATGGCGATCATCAGCAGCGAAACGGCCACCGCGCCCGGCAGGTTGCCGATGCTGAGTTCCAGAAACACCGTGGTGGAGAGAACTTCCGTTTTGCCGCGCGTCGCACCCGCGAACACCAGCAGCGGCCCGAATTCGCCCAACGCCCGAGCCCAGGCCAAGGTGCCGGCGGTGATCAGGCCGGGGGTGGTTTCGGGAAACACGACCAGGGCGAAGGCCTGGCTGCGGTTGCAGCCGAGCGTTTGCGCGACTTGTTCGAGTCGCGGCTCAATTTGGTCGAACGTCGCCCGCATCACGCGCACCGCCAGTGCACAAGACACGACAAACTGCGCGAGGATCACGGCTGGCACTTGGTAGACGATGCGCGAACGGATCGACTCGTCGAAGTACTGAAACAGGATCAACAAGCTCAGGCCCACGACTAGCGGCGGCAACACGAACGGAATGTCGAGCATCGCGTCCAGGAAGTTCTTCCCCCAGAACTGATGTCGCGAGAAGAGATAGCCAATCGGTACCGCGAACAGTAGCGACAGGATGGCCGTGATCGAGGTGGAAACCAGACTCAGCCAGATGGAGTACTGGATGTTCGGATCGGCCAACGACCGGAGAATCGCATTGCCCGCGCGGTCCGAATCGGCTGATTCGGCCGTCGGCGGCTCGAACAGGTACACTGCGTCGGCCACCAGCATCGCGGCGATCAGCAGCAAGTAGGTGCTGCTGATCAAGACGAGCACTACGTAGAACGGAAAATCACTTGCAGGTTGGCGAGACATTCCCTTGTTCCAGACTCACGCAGCGCGGAGAGCAGTAGCAGCTAGTCATGGTGAATTCGTTGCCGCAGGCTGCGCTCGGCACGGCCTTCAATCTACCACGGCTTCAGCTTCCAGCCGAGGACAAACCCCACGCCCAAGCAGCAGAGTGCGACCACCTGCGGTTTTTGTCGAGCATATTCGTGAACGTAGTCGACGAAATCGGGGATCGGGTGCATGTCCGTTCGGTCCCTTTGCTCCGGCGGGTGATCCTGGTGCGACCTCGAGTCAGCAGGTGTCTCGTACATCTCCATTCTATCTCCTCTACGTGTGATCTCGTTCAGGATTGCACTTCCAGCCAGCGGATTAACTACTGCCAGCTCGCCCGTTTTGTGAAGCCTTCTCGTGGGAACCTTCGCTTTCTTGTGCGTCGGCGAGTCCTCGTTTGACACAATCGATATTCTGCACCAACTCGTCCACGGTATCCGACAGCATCGCCAGGCCGCGGTTCACGGCCGAGCGGGCGGTCAGCAGCAGGCCGCCGGCCAGTAGCGCACCGCCTCCGCCTGCCAGCCCAAGGCTGGCGGGCTTGGAGAATTCGAAGGTCTCCAGCCACGCGGCCAGAGACAGCAATAATACAGGCGCGGCGGCCAGCAACAAGCACAAGGCGACTGCCACGCAGATGGCGGCAATTCGGGTGGCCTGGATGGCCGCAGCCGCGTCCGCGCGCATCAGCAGAATTTGCAATTCGCCCAATTCGAGCAAGTTGCGAATAAGGTGCCGCGACGATTGTTTGGCGGGAGGTTTTGCGACGTCGTTCATGGCATTACTGCTTTCGCTTCACCAACCATCCGATCGTCGCACCGAGGACCACGCCGGTCCCCAATAGCAGCACCGGATGGTTTCCAATCCACTCCGCAACCTTCTCCTGCACTCCGCTTGCGGTCGTGTTTTGATCTGGCGCCTGCTCCGCGGGCCTAGGAACTTCTTGTGTCGGAGTAACGTTCATCGTGGGTGCCTGCAAACTCGGTGGTTATTCGTCCTTCTTGATGCCTTGCTGCGCGAGAATCTTTCCCAAGTAATCCAAACCAGCCCGGGCGACCATGGAGCCCAGGGCGAGCCCCGCTTGTTGCGCCATGCTGGCGGTTTGGTTGCCCTTGGGTTCCGGAGCAATGTGAAGTTTACCGGCGTCGGCCAACTCCTTGATTTGCTCGTCGGTCAGCGCAATAGGCTCTTGCTTTCGCGAAGGCACCAACGCATAGCCAGCAATCATGGCTGCGCCCAGGCACACGAAGGGGAACTTCTTAACGTAGTACTGCCAGTGCGTTGCATCGTGAACCTTGTGCGACACTCCGGCAATGTCTCGCTCCAGATCGCTGCGCACGCTGGCCATGCGCGCTCGCAACTCTGCGGGATCGGGTTTGGGTCGGCCATTGGATCCTGGGTCGGAGGATGCCGAGTGGCCAGAGTTCGGCGAGGCCATAGCGGGGATACCTCGGTTACTTCGAGCGAAGAATCAATGCGACAACTGCCCCGGCCACCAGCCCTGTGCCGAACGCAACGGCCACCGACTCCATCGGTCGCCGGCGAACCAACTGTTCGGCTTTGGCGTGCTGGGCTTGGATCTCGCCCTTCACGCGATCCACCGCCTCGCCCGAAGTGCCCACGGCCTGTTCGTAGTACTCGCGAGCGGTTTCGGTCACTTGCTGCAAGACGGGTCGGAACCGCTGCTCGAGATCCGCCAGGCAGCGCTCCACTTCGGCTTGGCTTTGTCCGGTCTTCCTTTGAATCCAGCCCACGAACTGATCGAGGTTGCCTTGGAACTCACGCAACTCGTCTTCGTTCAGCTGTCCCCAGGCTTCCTTGACCTTCCCCTTAAGTTCCGTCCAACCGCCTTGAATCTGACTTTGTGTGGCCATCTTTCTTCTCCACCGCTGGTATTCTTGTTACCTGGTTCAGTAGAATCGCAACTATCCCCGAGGCCGCCCGGCGACCCAAGTTGCGAGGACCCAATTTATCGAGACCTCGAACACCTCACCGGGTGTTTTTGAAAAGCCTGGTGACTATTATAGACTCGCCAAGTGCTGGTGGGTATTACTTTTCGAAGTGGTGTCGATTTCCTCCAGTAATTGGTGCGTCGAATCCGTGAGGCGGCGATGAACGACGAAACGGTGCCTACTAAGAGCGAGACTCCCGGTGCTGCCCGACACCATCAGCGGGTGGATAAAGGGTTGCAACCTGCGGCCGCGCCCGAGGACTCGGGCGATTCCGCCACGCCTGCCAGTGTCGAACTGCGCCGCATTCGGCTATTGCTTGTTGTGCTGGCGATCCTCGCGGTGTTCCACACGCTGTATTTCGCCCGTGCGATTCTGCAGCCCATTGCAATGGCCGTGGTGCTGGGGTTAGTGCTTAAGCCAGTGCGAAGGCAACTCACGCGCGCGGGCCTGCCGGGAATCGCTGCGGCCTTGGTTGTCTTTCTGGCGTTCACTGTGGTGCTGGTCGTCGTCGCGCGATCTCTTTGGGTGCCCGCGAACCACTGGCTCGACCAAGTGCCAACGAGCCTCCACTCGGTTCGTGAACAACTCGAAGGCATGGGAGGGCCGCTGGAAAGCATTGCCGAGGCGGAGGAGGAACTCGACAAGCTGACGTCCATGACAGAGGGCGAGCAGAGCAACGAACTCACCGAGGTCCGTGTCGAGCAACCCGCGTTGACCAGCCAACTGCTGAACACCACCGGGAGTTTTGCCGCGTCCGTGGGCATTACGTTGTCGCTGTTGTTCTTTCTGTTGGCCGCCGGCGATCAGTTTCTCGAGAAGGCGGTGCAACTGAAGAAGTCCTGGACAGAAAAGTGGGACACCGTGCTCCTGGCGAAGGAGGTGGAACACAAGATGTCCACCTACTTGGGGACGATTACGCTTATCAACATTGGACTTGGCGCCGTGATTGGTTGCGGGCTGTGGTTGATTGGCATGCCTCAACCGTTGCTGTGGGGAGTGCTGGCGGCGCTGCTGAACTACATTCCGTTCGCGGGGTTGGTGATCGGTACGTGCGTGGTGTTCGTGGTCGCTGCCGCGGAGTTCGATTCGCTGCCCCACGCGCTGCTCGCCCCCGCCATCTACCTGGCGGCCAATGGGGTGGAGGCCAACGTGGTAACACCCTCGGTGCTTCGAAAGTCGGTCAGCCTGAATCCTGTCGTGATACTGATTGCGGTTTTCCTGGGCGGGTGGTGTTGGGGGATTGGCGGAATCTTTCTGGCGGTGCCGTACTTGCTGATTCTCAAAATCTTCTGCGACAGCCAACCGCGACTCGAGCCGTTGGGCGTGTTCCTGGGACGCTAACTCGGCTGGCGGTGACGCCGATGGTTCGACTGCAGAGAGCCATCGAGCATTCGGCATTGCGGGCATACTTTACGGCGCTTGCCACTGTCTGTTAGTTTGCAGTGGCGAGCGGTTGGGCGGCTTGCGTGTCTTCACCTAATCTTTACAAATCGGGCTCATGCAACAGCAAGGTCTCCGCGTGCGCAACTGGCTTTCTCATGCGCCGCCCACGGTGTTTTCCGCCTACTGTATCGTGGCGGCGTTTGGCACCTACTTTTGTATGTACGCCTTTCGGCAGCCCTTTAAAGCGGCCACGTTCGACGAGAGCCCCTGGCAGGGTGTCGACTACAAGTTGGTGTTGGTGGCCGCCCAACTGCTTGGCTACACGATCTCGAAGTTCATTGGCATCAAGGTGGTGTCGGAGATGCCGCCACGTTACCGAGCGGTAGGGGTGCTGGGGTTAATCGGCGTCGCCGAACTGGCGCTGTTGCTGTTCGCCGTGACGCCGCCAGGTTGGAACGTATTCTGGCTGTTTGTGAACGGGTTGCCATTGGGCATGGTCTTTGGCCTCGTCTTGGGATTTCTGGAAGGCCGGCAAGTGACCGAGGCGCTGTCGGCCGGGCTGTGCGCGAGTTTCATCTTTGGCTCCGGCGCCGTGAAGTCCGTGGGCCGAAGATTGATTGATTACCATGACGTCAGCGACTACTGGATGCCATTCCTGGCGGGTTTGATCTTTGTCGTGCCACTGCTGCTGTCGGTGTGGCTGCTGTCGCAAATACCTCCACCAACAGCCGAAGACGAGAAGCGACGCACTCGACGAACCACGATGAATCGCCAAGCACGCCACAGCTTTTTCCGGCGACATGCCACAGGGCTGATCGGCATCATTATCATTTACATCCTGCTGACCATCGTTCGGAGTATCCGCGAGGACTTTGCTGTCGAGATCTGGCAGGAACTTGGAGTCGACGGCGAGCCGGATGTGTTTGGTTGGTCGGAGTTCTTCGTAATGATCGCGGTGGTGATCGTTACAGGGCTAACGATCTGGATTCGCAGTAATCGTGCTGCGTTTCTCGGTTCACTAGGGATATTCTGCGCAGGGTTTTTGATTGTGGGCGCAACGGTGGTGGGCCAGCAGTCAGGCGCTTTCTCGGCGATGGCGAGACTTTGTGGACAGCAGCAGTCCGAAGTCTTTGCGCCCATGGTCTTTATGGTGCTGTTGGGCACCGGGATGTACCTTCCCTACGTGATCATCCATACCACAGTGTTCGAGCGAATGATCGCCACGTTTCGCGAAACGGCCACCATCGGGTACCTAATGTACCTGGCCGACGCCATCGGCTACCTTGGTTACGTGGGAGTGATGGTCTACCGAAACCTATCGTCGGGTGAGATGACTTACCTGCCATTGTTGTTGTGGATTTCGATGGGTGTAGCGATCATTTGCATGGCCATCGCCGTGTTTTTGATCGTTCACTACTACCGGGTTACGTCGAACGTTGAAGTCGCGGATGACTTCCCGGCGGCCGGCGAGCCCGAACCGAATCCCGCCACGGCATCTTGAATTGCGAGTCGGAGGTCAGTCGTAGTCAGCCATGCAAACCGATCATCCCAGCGGCGAGACCGATCTGCTCGTCATCGGCGGAGGCATCCTCGGCGCCTTCTACGCCTACCACGCGGTGAAGCGAGGCTTGCGGGTGGTGCTTGTGGAGCGCACTGCCGCGCCACAAGGGGCTTCGGTGCGAAACTTCGGGCAGGTGGTCCCATCGGGCATGAATCACGAGTGGCAGACTCTGGGGCGGGAGAGTCTGAAGATCTACCACTCCATCCACCAGCAGTGGCCGCTGCCGATGCGGCAACTCGGCAGCATCTACCTGGCCAGCGACCGGGAAGAGATGACGCTGCTGGAGGAACTGCACCAGCGCAACACCGCGGTCGACTATCCCTCCGAGTTGTGGACTGCCCAGCAATGCCGGGATCGCTACCCGCAGCTTCGCAGCGACTATTGCCGCGGCGGGTTGTATTTTCCGGAAGAACTGTCCGTAACGCCACGGTTATTGATCGAGCGGCTGCACGGTTATCTCCGCGAGCAGCCGGGCTTTCAGTGCTTCTTTCGGACCTGCGTTGCCGAACTGCAGCCTTCGTCCAACGGAGTCACGGTCGTCACTACCGACGGGCATACGGTGCGGGCGGAGAAGGTGATGCTGTGCTGCGGCGCCGAGTTGCAGCTGCTGTATCCGCAGGTATTTCGTGAGAGCGACATCGAACTGGTGAAGCTGCAGATGCTACGACTCGAGCCCCAACCGCAGGCCACATTGCCAGGCAACGTGCTGACCGGGCTGACGATTCGCCGCTACGAGAGCTTCAGCGAGTGTGCGTCGTGGTCGGCCATCAAGGCTCGCGAACCGAAGGAGAGTTTCGACAAACGTTTCGGAATCCACATGCTATTCAAGCAGGAGCCCGACGGCGGCATCATCGTTGGCGACTCGCACGAGTACGTCCCCGCCCGCGAGGAGTTTTCGTTCGAGCTGCGCGGCGACGTGAACGACTATTTCCTTGCCGAAGGCCGGAAGATCTTCGACCTGCCGAGCTGGAACGTCGAGGCCGCGTGGTATGGCGTGTATTGCCAGACCAGCCACCCAACGGGCATTTTCACTAAAGAGGTCGAACCGAACATTCACATCGCCACGGCGATCGGCGGCAAGGGCATGACCAGCAGCGCCGGATTCGCCCAGCATGACTTGAGGAGCATCTATCGTGATTGAACTCGTTGTGTTTGACATGGCCGGCACCACGGTCGACGAGGATAACGTGGTTTACAAGACCGTGCGGGCGGCGGTGAACGCGGCCGGTTACGAATTTACGCAGGACCAGGTGCAAGCCTACGGTGCCGGCAAGGAGAAGTCGCAGGCGATTCGCGACGTGCTCGCGCTCGACGGCCAGGAGCACAGTGAAGAAGAGGTGCAAAAGATCTTCGCCGACTTCAAACAGCGGCTGGCGACCGCGTATCGAGACTTGAATGTTCGCGAGCAGCCGGGCGCGGCGGATGTGTTTGCCGCGCTGCGCCAGCACGGCATCAAGTCGGTGCTGAACACGGGATACGACCGCGCGACGGCCGAGTCGCTCGTCGAGAAGTTGGGCTGGGAAGTTGGCAACCAGATCGACGCCTTGGTCACCGCCAGCGACGTACCGAACAACCGCCCGCACCCCGACATGATCTACAAGGCGATGGAGTTGACCGGCGTTGCTTCTGCCGAGGCTGTCGCCAAAGTGGGCGACTCGCAAATCGACATCGACGAAGGCAAGAACGCCGGCTGCGGCATGACCTTTGGCGTCACCACTGGCGCTCAATCCGAAGCGCAACTGCTGGAAGCGGGACCCACGGCCGTGCTGCAGAATCTCTCGGAGTTGGTCGATGCCGTCGTGACAAAAGAGTGCACAAAGTAGCCGTTGCTGGCCGCGCTATAGAAAACGCAAGTGTAAAAGAATCGGCGTTGAAATCGCGCGCCGGCGTGATCTAATGAGTGGGGCGATATCTGCTTCGCCACCGGTAGCTACCGTCACCAGACGGTGGACGACGCGCCACTAACGTCTTTGTGGCCGCATCATCGTATGTCTTTGTTGGGCGTCCAAGCTCTGGGCGAGTGTAGCTGCGCGCTCGTTCGGCGGAGCGAACGGCGACCGTCGGGGTTTTGCCCCAACGAAAACATGCGGGGAACAACGCGGCGGGTTTAGTCGCACCCCCCGAATGGTATTGCCGAGAAAATAAGGGGTTGTTCGACCCTTAGGGGACCAAAACGCTTGGGGTTTTGGGCCAATGGATGGAGTTTTGGGACAAAACCCCCTTACGCTGGCAAGCAGCGCAGGGTGCGTCGGGCCGGCTGGTAGAGCAAGACGGCGAAGAGGATGCCCACGAGAGCGACAGTCGGTGGCTCGGGCACAGCCAGCAGGGCGACACTGCCGCCGAGTTCCAAGTAGCGTTGTTTGAAGTAGCGGAAATCGTCTTCGTCGACGTCGAGGTCGCGATCGAAGTCGCCGAACAGCGCGGTTTCGGCAGGGTCGAGCGTGGGGTGGCTGCTGATGAGGTAGTTGAGCATCACGTCGTGAAAGTCGTCGTATTGAAAGGGAACGCCATCGCCGTTCAAGTCGCCAGGCACGTAGGCCGCCGGGTCGATGCGGATGACAAATCCGCCTGGAGCGCTGGGGGTGTGCGTCCGCGGGTCCTGTCCGGCGATGATGTACAGTTCGCCTTGGCTGTCTTCGCCAATGCTGATGATTCGGTCGGGCAGCAGGTTGGTCGATCCGGCGGTGTCGCCGGGAAAGAGCGCGCCGGTCGGATCGATTTGGAACTCGTAGATCGTTCCATAGTCGTCCGCTTGCGGGTCGATCTCGCCATAGAACAATCGCGAGGTGGGCAGTCCTTGGCCAAGTTCGCCGAACACGTACTTGCCTTGCAACGCAGGAATCGCAGAACCGCGATATACGAAGCCGCCGATCACGGTGACCCCTTCGTCGCGGTCGTACTCGAGCACAGGAAACGTAAACCCAACGATCGAGTCAGGGGCGGCGACGCCAGCGGTTCCTTCGTAGGTGCTCCAACCATGGTTGTCGCCCCGCTGGACCAGATCGACCTCTTCTCGTCTACCGGCCCCGACGTCGCCAACCCACAGGTCGCCTGTCATGCTATCGAAATTCAATCGCCACGGACTTCGCAAACCGTACGCCCACACTTCGTCGAGGCCACTGGCGCCGACAAACGGGTTGTCGCTGGGAATCCGATACTGGTTGTTGTTGCTTGCGGCCCCTCGGCCGGTAGCGGTCGTGGTGGGATCGAGTGGATCGATCTTCAGCACGCTACCCAGCGCGGTGTTAACGTTCTGCGCGGTGCTGGGGTTCGATCCTCCATCGCCCACCGCAATGTAGAGGTAAGCGTCGTCGTCAAAAGCAAGATCAGAAACGTTGTGGAAAGGCCCGGGCTGATCGAAACGAAGCACCTCGCGCGAGTTGGCGACCGAGCCGAGGAAGGTGTTCGAGCCGATGGTGTTTCCGCCGGCGGAGAGGTCCCATTCGCGGATCACGTTTTGATGGTGGCTGCCAGCGCCGAAGTCGGCGGTGCCGGAGCCGGTGAGTTCGGACGTGATGGTGTAGAGCTTGCCATAACCCGGAGCGACCGTGTCGGCGAAGTCGGGGTGGAACATCACAGAGGTCAGCCCATGATCGCCATCGACGCCGATGACCGAGTTGTTGGTTTGCCCCTGTGTCATGAACGCATCGGGCAGCAGGCCGGCGGTTTCGTCGATCACTCGCAGCGTGCCCCCAAACGTACCGACCAGCAATCGCCCGCTCTGATCGGGAAACTCGGCAAGATCGATGGGAAGCAACTCGCTCGGCACGCTATCGAGTCCCGCAGCGATCGTTTCCAAGCGGACGTGCAAGTCTCCCGACTCGACTGGCGGTGGGGTAACCGCCAGTGCCGCGCCATGCAGGAAGCATGCGAGCAAGGTGATCATCGCCAGCAGTCGTCGAGCTTCGAGTCGGGGCGGAAGTTGGACTGGGTTGGGCATAGCGAACCAGGCGCGGTGACCCAGGGCGTAGATGCCCCGGGTCACCACCTGGGAGGGAGTGAAGGGATTGGAGTCCGGCTTGTCGCAAGAAGCGGCGTCGACCTACCGACGATCGGGGACGTCCTCGGGCGGAGGTGTATCGGTCTCGCCCTGAGCCCGACTGCCTTTGGCGTTGTAGACGTAGTAGTCGATGCTGTCGGAGATGAACGACACGCTGGCGTCGCCCATAGCAAAGTGGGCGCCGGAGGTATGGAAGCTCTTGTAACCACAAGCCGACCACCACTTGGTGTTGTTCTCACCTTCGTTGGAGATCATCGTGTTCAGCGGGATGGAGGTTCCGCCCACCGCGAAGTTATGGCTATGAGCACCGTTGAACGAGCAATGCGAAGGAATCGATTCCCCGACCATCCAGGTGTTGCTCAGGCCATCGGTAACCTGGCGGAGCTTCACGGAATCGTCCGACTGAGCAATCAGCCCAGCGAAATCCTTGAACCCACCACGCCCATAGTCGTGTCCCAGGCAACACCAACTCGGGTGGCGATGCGGGCAGAAGGTACAGGAGTTGCCGACGGCGGTTCCGTCGCGCGTGGGGCCCATCGAGGCTGGATACCACAGCGCCATTGCACCCTTGGGATTGTAGGGCTGGAAGTCGTTGCCACCTTGCAGGGGTATGTTGCTCGTTGGATCACTGGGGCAAATCAACGCGGGAATCACCGTGGTGATGGCCGCTCGATTCGCCGGATCCTGCACTGCGAGTGCGGGATTGTAGAGGTCGGACATGTTCTGCATCTCCATGTAGGGAGCGATGCGAATGATCCACGTGCCACCGAGCCCTGTCCAGTAGCTGGCCGTGGAACCGTTGGGCAAGCTTCCGTGAGCCGACTCGTAGTTGTGCAGCGCGAGCGAAATCTGTTTGAGATTGTTCGTGCACTGGGAACGCCGAGCGGCTTCGCGCGCGGCTTGCACCGCAGGCAGCAGCAGGGCTACCAGGATACCGATGATCGCGATCACCACCAGCAGTTCGACCAGTGTGAACGCTGCGATTGCCGAGAACGGTTTAGTTCTTCCCTGAGTGGCTCGGTTTCTCACGGTATTGTCCTTTCGAGGCTTGAGGGTCCTGCTCGTTGCAGTTCTCATGCGAAAACTAGTTGGGTGTCACTTGGAAGTCGCCCGCTTGGTCGCCACGCGTGCGATAGCCAGCGCCGACAGCAGGGCGATGGCACCACTCGAAGGTTCAGGCACCTGCACGCCGCCGGGGAAGCCAAACATGCCCAAACCACCTTGCCCATTGGCCAGCAGCGCTTCGTGCAGCAAGTAGGCGTCGTTCATGAACACGAAACCATCGTGGTCCATGTCGCCCCATCCCCAGGTCTCCCAGTCGCCGACGGTAGCGCTGTTGTGAGCGCCGACGAGAACCTTCTGGCTCAGCCAACCATCGACAAACGCGTCGATGTCGAGCGAGTCGACATTCCCATCGCGGTTGATGTCGCCCGTCTTGAGCTCCCCGCCAGGAACCGTGCTGGTGATGGCGTCCGCGATCCACTTGTTGTCGGCAAACAAGTCGAACTGGCCGTAATCCTGTCCCGCTGGAGGACCGGTCAGGTTGGAGTTGTCGCCGTAGACGTACATTTCCAGGTCGTCGATCACACCTTGGAAGTGGTTGTCGAACGCAGCCGTGATGCCATCGCCGGAGACTTCTTCGGCCCCGATTACCAGGGCTCCGGTTCGCATCCCGGCGAACATGTCACCGGGTGCAGGAGTGTCGTTGTTGGCCGATACTGCGATGCCATTTACATAGAGCACCGCGGTGAAACCGAGGTCGCTGGAGCCTGTGCCTGGAAGCACGCCCGGGGCGCCGGGATCGTTCGTGCGGTGAATGTGATGCATCACGTGACTCCACTGGTCGCCGTCGACCTGCTGGATGACCGGGAAACTGTTGTCCGAGAAGTGGCCATCGTTCACCTGAGTCCAATAGCCATCGGCCGTAATCGCAACGCCACCAGCGGCGACGGTATCAAATACCACGCCCTGACGGGCAGTGCCGAGTGCGCTTTGGTCGGGGTACACCCACGCCTGCAAACCACGGGCGGTGATGCCGTCGTAGTTGAAGGGGTAGCTGGGGAGGATGGGTGTATCGACTCCGACCGAGGTCGGCCCTGCCAGTTCATCGGGACGATTCAGGGCGAAGGTATTCTCCTGGTCGGTGAACAGCCGGTCGTCGCCGCCGAGAAATCGAATGCCCAAGTCGCCGACACCAGCACCCGGCCGGTTGAGGCCACCGGGTCCGACGT
Organism: Aeoliella sp.; assembly: GCF_965227375.1. Classification (NCBI taxonomy): domain Bacteria; kingdom Pseudomonadati; phylum Planctomycetota; class Planctomycetia; order Pirellulales; family Lacipirellulaceae; genus Aeoliella; species Aeoliella sp. The sequence goes on along the minus strand of NZ_CBDDFX010000002.1, from coordinate 2,509,192 downwards.
CGGCGTAAACCGGATCGCCATTCTGGTTCAGGTCGTCGTAGGCACCGCTCGGGCCTTGGTCGTCCAGTGTTTTTCCGGGGGAAACGTTGCTCGGCCCATTGCCAACCACCGAGCCCGGTGCGTTGGCGGCGTCCTCCGCCGATGTGTCACCGAACAGATACAGTCGGTCGTTGGTGACATCGGCCAGACTGACCTGACTCAACACGGCGGCAGCCAGCAGAGCCAGCGACGACCGAACAACCGCGCGGGCCGGTGCCAAACGCAGGGATGCTGTGCGACTACGGAATCCTGCAAGCAAGACTCCGGCGAAAGCGATGGCAATCAAAGCCACGCTGGAGGGCTCGGGGACCTGGGCCGTGGCAACGGCCGCAGCGGCGCCGGTGCCGAAGTTGGACTTCCACAGATCGTAGTCGGTGGAGGTGACGTTGCCATCGCCATCGGCGTCGCCCAGGTCGTAGGGCGTAATTCCGGTGGCGCCCAGGGAGTTTCGCCAGATGGTGTAGTCGGCGATGTTCACGGTGCCGTCGCCGTTGAAGTCGGCATCGACGCCGCCGGTGACGTAGCGGACGGTGCCCTCCATCACGACCAGTCCTCCGGTGGTGTAGACGAAGCTCAGATCCTCGGCTCCGGTGCTCGTATTGAATACACCACCCAGCGAGTGGTTTCCGCTGGGGCCGATGACCAGCGACGATCCGAGATTGAACTCCGAGAGAGCGTAAGCATCCGAGGCTCCACCTTTGAGCCAGTCGCCACCCAACCCCGACCAACTGTTGTCGAGCGAGCCAGAGCCGCCGGTGTCGCTGAGGATCTTGTAAGTATCGATGTCGAACGTGTCGTCTCCTTCGTTCAGGATCGTCGCGTTGCCGGATGTGAGGTTTACCTCCAGGACGAGGGGCTCGACGTCAAAAGAATAGCTGAAGGTACCAGCGTGGTAACGGTTTTCCGGCCCGCCATCGAAGAAGGCAGGGAAGTTGTTGGGAGCGAACTGAGCACTGAATCGGGACGCCCCAACGAACTGCACGATACCGCCCGATTCGTTGATGGTGGAGAGCTGAGTGTCGTCGAAGCCGATTCCATAGTTCCAGAGTTGATCGTCCGCCGTAAATCCGCCAGCTGCGATGGTGTAACTGCCAGGCGCGAGTGTGACAGGCGTTATGTCCTGGAAGCGACTTCCTCCACTGAGAGTGCCGTCATTTCCAAAAGTGAAGGTGTTACTCGCGACAACAGCGATGCCGGTGTCGTCGGCGGGGTCCGTGGGTGTTCCTCCGTCATCACGCTGCCAGATTTCGACGTGAATACTGGTTTCAGCGCCCATGATGCCATCCTGCAGCGAGTCGAAGAAACCGAGCGAGCCGACTTCGATGGGGAATTCGTTAACGACAAAGTCCATACCAAGTTCGCCACCGAAGTCTTGGTTTCCTTCCAGCGGAGTGGGAACTTCCAGTGCAACAATTTGGGCGTCCGCTTGCTGGAGCATGCCGAGAGCTACGAAGCAACCAACTGCCAACCAAGCTCGCACTGGTTTGCCAAGTACGCCGTGCGACTTTCTCACGCAAGTCATGCAGAGAGCTCCCAAGATGAAGGTGACAATCCAAGTGGCTGGCTCGGGAACAGTGGTACCGGTGAGCAACGCCAGGGAACCGCCTTGAGCGAGATAGGCTTCTTTGAAGATGCGGAAATCCAATTCGTCCACACGCAGATCGCCGTTCATGTCGCCCATCTGATATGCTTCCGCTGGAGACAGCGTCGATGCCAAATCGCTGATCAGGTTAGGAAGCATCACCGAAGTGAAGTCGGCGACTTCGTACGGCGTTCCGTTAAAGTCCAAATCGCCCACCATGTACGGCTGCGTCTGCGTGGTGCCCAAGAACTCCACAAGGCCTTCGACGATAGAACCGTCCGAGAGCAGATAGGTAAACGTGATATCTTCTGTAGGAGATCTGATCCAAGCGTCGACGCCCAAATCGATGGACTGACCAAGTCCAAGTGTCGCCCCGTTGGAAGGTCCAATGCCGCCGACTTCCAGTTCACTCAGGTCGGTGCGGTTGGCGGGATTGGTGAGTTCCACCCAGCTGTCGTCGGGGTCCACGCTGCCACCATCGGGCAGCGGGGCATCTGCATCGTAGTTTTCGGCGATCGATGTCCAGGACATCGGATCCAACGAGCCGTTGGCCGATCGAATGGCGTAGCTGAGGATCGTGGTGTTCGATCCAGTGCGGTTGACGATCGTGAGCTCGCCGGTGTCGCGATCGACTTCCAGCTTCAACGCGACATCGAAGTCGACCGTTTGTTCGTAGATGAATGTGCCAGCGTGGTATCGGTTCACCAAGTCTACGTCTACGACGCCAGGGAAGCTGCCTGGGGCAAAATTAGCACCGTATCTGCTGCGACCCACGAAGCGAACGTTCCCGCCGCTGCCGTTGATGGTGGAGAGTTGCTCCGTGGTGGAACCGGGGATGCCAAAGTTCCACAGCGGGTCGTCTGCAGTGAAGCCACCTGCCACAATTGAGTAGCTTCCAGGCGTGAGGGTGAGCGTCGAGATGTCCTTGAACCGGCTTCCTGCCATAAGGGTGCCATCGTCTCCCATCGTGAAAGTCTGAAATGCGAGAACCGAGACGCCCGTGTCATCGCCAGGCGTATCCGGAGTTCCGTTGTTGTCTCGCTCCCATAGTTCGACGTGGACGCTTGTGGCAGCACCAGTGAGGCCATCCTGCAATGAATCGAAGATGCCCAGCGAGGTGACTTCGATGTCGAACGTGGTGACGTCGAAGTCCATGCCAAGTTCACCGCCAAAGCCTTGGTTGCCAGCCAACGGCGACGGGACTTCCAGGGCGATGACTTGAGCTGTTCCGCGGTCGGCGACGCCAACGATGGCTGCAAAACAGAATAGTTGGAGGCTCGTGAGGAGGCGCGTCCGTTGAGATATCAGGGACAGCGTGAAACCACTCATGATTGATGTCCTTAGGCTGTGCATTCGAAGAGAATCCCGTTCAGATGGCTTGATCTGTCTGAGGTACGCGGGTAGATGTTGCTTTACCCGTTTCGCGGCGTTATGTCCCAATGGAATGATTCGTTCCGCGAGTCGACTGTGATGTCCACTTCAATTTCCGACATGGCTCCCGACATGAACTCGTCGGCTACATAACTCACCGGTGGAGGCCCGTCGATGGTTGGTTTGATCTTCCAGCACTCGATGTACACGCGATACTTGCCTGGTACGACTCCATCGCCTGGTTCCCAGGACGTAGGGGAATCGAAGTTTCCGTCCGCGTCGAAGTTGGCCAGGGCAGGGCGGCGAGGGTATCCTTCGGCGGGCTCCAGTGGCAGGAAGTGGATTTGTCCGGCGGCCGGCCACTCGCCTCCGCCGTAACTGACGGAGCCCGATATGGGAATGGTCTTGGGACGCGAGTTTCCGCTGCAGCCAAGCGTCGTAACGACGATGCAGGCCAACGCCGCTATTCGAACTATGTGTACATATCGCACGCGTCAGGGGCTCCTCATCCAACTGTGTATGCTAGGACCTTAGATCGAATAGTCTTGAGTTGCGCGCTTATCTCTCTCCGGTTTCGCGCGTCTGAACTCGAAGGTGCCAGCACGGTAGCGATTGACACTTCCAGGATCGACGATGGCAGGAAAGACACCTGGCCGGAATGCAAACCGCGCGGAACCAACAAAAAGAATGGCGCCACGGCCGTCGTCTAGTGTCTTGGAGGCAAGCGACTTCCGGTAGCTTGCCTGTTCTTGAGCTTTGGGTAGCATTCGGAAACGATCCCCCTCGTTGCCGTTTGGTTCCTCCTCGCCATATCCATAGGCGACGATGGTGTACGCGCCAGGTTCCAGGTGGAGCGGAGTGCGAAGCGACTTGAATCGATTCGACGCGACCAAGTCGCCCGGGTTGGTTTCGGTGAATACCTCTCGCACTAACAGATCGCCGCCAAAGTCGTCGTCAAATCGATAAGCGGTGCCTGCTTCGTTGCGCGACCACAGCTCAGCCGTGATGGTGCGACGCAGCCCGTCGGCATCGCTATCAAACACCCCAAGTTTTGTAATCTCGATGGGGTCTTTCACGACAAAGTCCATTCCGAGGGCACCTTCAAAATCCACCTGATCGCCAGGGAATCCGGGGAGATTGTGATAGGCGATGTAGGCCTCGGGGACTTCTCGGATGAACGTCTGTTCGTTGAGTTCGATGCGGAACATCGCGCGCCGCGATGCTTGAAAACGACCGGCAAACCCTTCGGCAATCGTTTCACGTTTCAATTCGATGCCCACGTCGTTCAGCAGCGCGACCTCGACATTGCCCGCCAGGACGCAGACATCCGCCGAACCGTCGGTCTCGTTCACCACCACACCTAGATCGGCGTTGCGGACGGTTGCTCTGCTGCTGGGAGTTGTAAGTTGCACCGGTCCGCGACCTTCAGAAGTGAGAAGCGTCGCCTTGCCCACCCGCAGGAAGCCGGCTTCGCCCGATTGCACTTCCAACACCGCAGGGCCCTGCAAGACCACGATACCGCCGTTGGCGAAACGAATCTTTGCGGTTCCACTCTCCAGCTGCACCGGTTGCCCGGGACGTAGGCTGGTGCCGCCGGGCATGACTGCCAGGTTCATGAGTCCCCAACGCGACCCGGGAGAATACGACACGATCTCCGCTGCCAGCGGGATGGAGCCTTGCTGGTCGTCGCCTTGGGCAGTGCCGCCGGAGGCGACTGCTACTTGCTTGGAGTCGTTCTGGGAATGCCGCCCAAACAGCCAGCCCGCCAATACCAGGCACGACGCCAGGAGGCCGGCCCAGGCGACGCGGTGGAGCGACCATGTTCGGGCATCGGAGTGAGATTCCAACTGCTTCAAAGAGCGAAGCGTGCTCAGTGGTGTGTTCGGGGGGAGACTGCTGGACGCATCGATCGGCGACACGCCTTCGGTGGGGAGCAGCGACCCGGACTGAGGGTGGCCGCTGAGTTGGTAGCTCAGCGTGTTCTCGAGATGCATCAACTCGACGAACGCTTGCCGTGCATCGAGGCTGGACTCCAGTGCCTTGCGGAGTTGCAAGAGCTGCTCGTCGGTCGCCACGCCTTCGCGGCAGGCGCTCACGAGTTGCATGAGTTCAGCGAGTCGAACGGGTTGTTGGTTGGGGTCGTCCACTACACGCTTCCTGAATCCAGGGTAACTTCCACACACCGCAGCAAGGACAGTCGAATGCGTTGCAACGAGGCGTACACGCTTCGCACCGAGAGTCCTACGGCGGTGGCAATCTGTTTGACAGACATCTCCGACTCGTATCTCCCACGTAGCAGGTTTCGATCGCGCTCGCTGAGCTTGGCAATACAGCCAATCAGGGCGTCGTTTCTCGATTCCAGGTACTCGGCTTGCGATTCCTGCAAAATGGCGAGCTCTTCAACCAATTCATCGCTGAACACGATACGGCCGGAGGAACTTCGTTTGCGAATACAGTCCAGTGCTTTAAACCTTGCGATGGCACATGCCCATTTGACAAAGGCCTCCGACGAGCCGGCGATGTCATTGGCGACGTCCGCGTATTTCTCCCAGGCTGTGATGCTCACCTCCTGAAGTGTTTCGTCGGCATCAAGCCCGTAGGGAAGCAACGTGAGGATGAACCCGTGAACGCGTCGCTGGTTCGCCGCCCACAATCGCATGTAGTCGCTATCGAGTTTCGCGCGGTTGGTTTGCTTTTCGGAGGAGCTCTTCATGAGGCAATTCTGTGTCGGTGGCACCTAGAGGATACTCATGCCCAATTCCGGTGGGCACAACACTGACTTGGTGGCCGAGAAGCCTACCGTCATGCAGGTATTCCCCGTTTCCCACCGCCCGTTTTGCACCGCCACAATGGGATATGTGAAACGGAAGTACAAATTGCAGAGAAAAAAGTCAAAGAACTCAAATTTGCGCGTCACACGGCAATTCGAGGTGTATTGAAGGAAGGAGCCTCCACATTCTGCAAAGCTTGAGACGAGAAGAAAGGATCAGTGGCTGCTGAATTTGGACATATTTCCATTTTTCTCTGCAATCCAACAGGCCTCTCTACATTACTCCCCGAGGAAGGTCTGGATCAACACAATGCTGCGGGGATGGCGGGACTTTTTTGGGGGATGGCGGGCGTGTCACACCAAAAATATTTCTAGCTGACAGGCGTTAGGAACAAGAACTAGAAGAGCGCGCGTCTGATGTTTTGACACCTGGATGGAAGCACCGCTTCACCATGCAGCGCAGGGGGCTGCTGAGAAGCGGGGTGCCGCAGTCCTCAACAATTCTCTGGGAGCGACCTAATGAGTGGAATCTTTGGTAAGTGCTACGGGGTCGTGGCAGCTTTGCTTGCTGTAACCTTCTTGTCTTTGAGCAACACCCATGCTGAGACCATCATTGTTTTTGGCGATGCGGAGCACGGCGTGAGTGACCCGGGAGACTGGGCAGACAATTCGTTTACGGGGTTGGGACTAGGAGAGCATTATCAGTCGGGTGCGAACAACAACGCCACGTCAATGTGGTCCTTCTCCGGGCTGGCCAATGGCACCTACTACGTGTCGGCCAACTGGACGGCTGAGCCAAACCGCACCACGACGGCGCGTTTCACCGTGAGCGATGGCTTGGGCGACGTGGTTGTCGATCAGCAAAACTCCACCAGGGACTTCTACGAACTGGTATCTGGCAAGCCAATCGGTTGGAAAAACCTGGGACAGGTCACTGTGAGCGATGGCGACCTCACCGTGAGCCTGGCCGACGACGGCGATGCACTCACTAGCGATGTCTTTATGATGGCCGACTCGATTCGCATCAGCACCATGCCTGGAGTCTCGACCCTTCCCGGTTTGGGCAAGGGTACCGTGGTGGACGACGGCGATCCAACCCACACGTTCTTGGGCGAAGGCACAGGCACCGGGGCCAATGGTGGCGACTCTCTCTGGATCTGGAACAACTACGGCTACAACACGACGGTATCGGGTTACAACCAGGACCACTGGTACGACCTGGAGGACGGTGCCGCGAGTCACAGTGGTGTACTGGGCTCGGAGTGGACTTTCGATGGCCTCACGCCTGGCGTGCCAGTCGACGTTTCGACGACTTGGTTGCCCCACGCCAACCGTGGGCAGAACGTCCCCTATACCATCAGTGGAATCGATGGTGGCGATCAGACCGTCTTGGTGAATCAGGAGCTCGAACCCTTAGCCGATGCGTACGAACTCGACGACTTTGGGATTGCCAAGCACTTTCAGTCGCTTGGTACCTTTGTTCCGATGGGCACTTCGATCACCGTGACCATGACCAATGGCGCAGACGAATTTGTGATCGCCGACGCGGTGCGTGTCGCCCGGGTGCCAGAGCCCGCCACGGCCACGTTGGTCGGATTGGGCGTACTGTGCCTGGGAATCGCCAACCGCAGGAAGTCTTGATACGTAGAGCCTGTAAGGCCGACAAAGCAATGGCAGCCGAGCCCGCTTAGTCGCGTTGCATTTGCGACGCGGCTAAGCGGGTCTTCGTGAAAATAGGAGGCTGTAGTACCACTGCGGCTCTAGGTGCCATCCCGCCAAAGACTAGTGAATACCGGTTGCCCAAGATAGAGCTACACGGCCCCACCAGTTTGGGGGTGTCGAGTGGTCGAAACCGACAGCGAAGTTCGTCTTTTCCGTACCAGACTGTAGAGGATGTGGAATGACAATATCGATGAGCTTCATCATGGTCTATGATGAAAATTGCTCGTAATTGGGGGGAGTTCATTTGAGGAAGCGAGACTTTGTGGCATTGATGAGAAGGCGGAAGCTCTCGATGCAAAATCTCACCCGCTGTTGGCTGGTCGTCGTGGCCAGTGCGATGCTGGCGCCGGCTTCAAGTTGGGGCCGCGTCACGTTCTCGCGGGACGTGTTGCCGATTCTGTCGGACGCGTGCTTCCAGTGCCACGGTCCGGACGAAGGGTCCCGGGAAGCGGATCTGCGTTTGGACCAAGAGGAGAGCGTGAAGCTCGATCGGGGCGACTACGCAGCCGTGGTGCCCAAGGATCTCTCGCGGAGCGAGTTGTGGAATCGAATCACTACCACCGACGACTCGATGCAGATGCCGCCGGCCAGCTTGCATCGTAAGCTCACCCAGCAGCAGATCGAAACGATCCGTCAGTGGATTCTGGAAGGTGCGGAGTGGGGAAATCACTGGGCGTTCGAGCGGGTGGAGCGGCCCAAGGTGCCTGTCGGACAGCATCCGGTGGACTATTTTGTGAACGCGCAGTTGGACGAGCTCGGCTGGAAAGTCGCTCCGGCGGCTGACAAGCGGACGCTAATACGCCGTCTTTCGTTGGACTTGACCGGGCTGCCGCCCACTCCTGCGGAGGTGGAGGAGTTTCTGGCAGACGAGCGGCCCGATGCGTGGGAGCGATTGGTCGATCGAAAACTCGCCTCCCAGCAATTCGGCGTACGAATGGCCTGGGACTGGCTCGATGCGGCGCGCTACGCTGATACCAACGGCTACCAGGGCGACGCGGAACGCACCATGTGGCCTTGGCGCGACTGGGTGGTGCGGGCGTTCAACGACAACCTGGGCTTCGACGAGTTCACGGTCTGGCAACTCGCGGGCGACCTGCTGCCCGAACCCACCAGCGATCAGGTGCTCGCCACGGCGTTCAATCGCAACCACATGATCAACGGCGAAGGCGGCCGCATACCCGAGGAGAATCGGGTCGACTATGTCATGGACATGACCGAGACCATGGGCACTGTGTGGTTGGGGCTCACGCTGAACTGTTGCCGTTGCCACGACCACAAATTCGACCCGCTAAGCCAGCAGGAGTATTACTCGCTCACTGCGTTCTTCAATCAAACACCGGTCACCGGCGATGGAGGCAATCCACAAACCCAGCCGGTGATGCGACTTCCCACTCCACAGCAGCAGCAAGACCTGCAGCTAGTTGGAGATTCGCTCGACGAAGCGTACGAGCAATTGTCCGATATGGAATCGCGTCTCTGGCCGAAAGCCGAAGCGTCTGGCGGTTCCTCGTCGGAGGTCGAACTGCCCGACACGGTAAAGTCGGTGATGGAAAAACCCTTGGAGAAACGAGGGAAGGAAGATTGGCAGAAACTGAAGAAGCACTTTGCGGACTCGTCGCCCGAGTGGATTGAGTTTTGCAACTCCTGGCAGCAACTTCGAGATCGCCGCGACAAGATCGAAAAGGGCGTGTGCCGCGTGATGGTGATGGAAGACTTGCCCGAGCCGCGGCCGACCTACGTGCTCGACCGAGGGCTCTACAACCAACCGGCCCAAGAAGTACCCGCAGCGGTACCGTCGACCTTGCCACCGCTTGCCGAAGGCCAAAAGCCCAATCGCCTGGCGCTGGCCAACTGGCTCGTTTCTCGCGATCAGCCCCTCACCTCGCGCGTAACCGTGAACCGCTTCTGGCAGATGTTCTTTGGCGTCGGGCTGGTGAAGACGGTGGAGGACTTTGGGGTTCAGTCCGAACGTCCCAGCAACGGCGAGTTGATGGACTGGCTGGCGGCAGAGTTCATGGAGTCGGGGTGGGATACCAAGCACCTGCTGCGGATCATTGTGACCAGCGACGCCTATCGCCGAAGTTCGTACGACCGTTCGGGCGAGTCGTACGAACTCGATCCAGAGAACCGATACCTATCAAGAGGCCCTCGTTTCCGGCTGCCCGCGTGGATGATTCGCGACCAGGCGCTGCAGGTCTCGGGGCTGCTGAATCCTCAGCTCGGTGGCAAGCCAGTGAACGTTTACCAACCGCCTGGGGTGTGGTCGGAGGCCACGTTTGGCAACAGCGTGCACAAGGCCGGCCAGGGTGACGAACTGTATCGCCGCAGTCTGTTTGTCTACTGGCGTCGCATCGTGGGGCCGACCGTGTTCTTCGACTCAGCCAAGCGCCAGGTGTGCGAGGTCCGCCTCGCACGCACCAACACACCGATGCACGCCTTGGCGGTGCTGAACGACGTCACTTACGTCGAAAGCGCACGGGAACTGGCCGAGAACGTTATGAAAGCCAGCCAGGACGAGAACGCCAGGCTGCAGGACCTAGCCCAGCGGGTTCTGGCCAGGGAGCTTACTCCTGACGAACTAGCTATCTGGAAACGAACCCTTGCAACGGCCCAAGCCGAGTATGCCGAGCATCCCCAGCAAGCGGAGAAGTTTTTGGCGCTCGGGGAATCGAAGCGGGACGACTCGCTTCCGCCCGAGGAGCACGCCGCATGGACCTCGCTCTGCCTGAACGTGCTGAATCTAGACGAGACGCTTACCAAAGAGTAGTCCATTGAGTTACCGCATACTCCATCCCGATTCACCATCGCCGCTGCGAGAAGGGCAGCTGTCGATCAATCGCCGACAGCTCTTCGGCCGCTCGGCCGGTGCGGTGGGCGTGGCCGCGCTGGCGTCGCTGATGGGCAAGGAGTCGTCGGCGACGGAGTCGTTCGATGCGGTGCGGAGCCGCTTTCCCAGCTACGCTCCCCGGGCGAAGCGGATTATCTACCTCTTTCAGAACGGTGGCCCGACGCACGTCGACATGTTCGACAACAAGCCGAAGCTGCACGAGCTGCACGGTACGCCGGTCCCGGATCAGCTGATCGCCGGCAAACGATTCAGCACGATGACAGGGCAGGCGCAAGGCAAGTTGATGCTCGCGCCGGTCGAGCCGTTTCACCAGTACGGCGAGAGCGGCGCCTGGGTGAGCGACTTGATGCCGCACACCGCGACGATCGTCGACGACCTGTGCTTCTTGAAGGGGATGCACTCCGACGCCATCAACCACGCCCCGGCGATCTCGTTCATGCTCAGCGGCGCACAGATCCCCGGGCGTCCCACCATGGGCGCGTGGCTCAACTACGGGCTGGGGAGCGAGTGCGAGGACCTGCCGGGGTTCGTGGTGATGACTTCGGTGAGCAAGGGAACCACCTGCGGGCAGATCTTCTACGATTTCTACTGGGGCAGCGGCTTCCTGCCGTCGCGTTTCCAGGGGGCCAAGTTCCGCGGCAGCGCCGATCCGGTGCTGTACCTGAGCAATCCCGATGGTGTCCGACCGGAGCTCCGCCGCGCGATGCTGGACGACCTGGCCGAACTCAATGCGCTCAAGCACGCCCAGGCGGGCGATCCGGAGATTCAAACCCGCATCGCGCAGTACGAGATGGCGTACCAGATGCAAACCAGCGTGCCGGAGTTGACCGACTTCTCCGACGAACCGGATCACATACTGGATATGTACGGCCCGCAGGTTCGCGAGCCTGGTACGTTCGCTTACAACTGCCTGATGGCGCGGCGGCTGGCCGAGCGGGACGTGCGGTTCATCCAGGTGATGCACGCCGGCTGGGATCAGCACAATACCATCACGACCGAACTATACACGCAGTGCGTCGATACCGATCAGCCGAGTGCGGCGCTGGTCCGCGACCTGAAGATGCGCGGCATGCTGGATGACACGCTCGTGGTGTGGGGCGGAGAGTTCGGGCGTACGCCGTTCATCCAAGGCAACATCGACGACCGCCCGCGGTGGGGTCGCGACCATCACCCGTATGCTTTCACGCTGTGGATGGCCGGCGGCGGAGTGAAGCCGGGTATCACCTACGGCGCTTCGGACGAATTCGGTTTCAACGTGGCGGAAGGCGGCGTGCATGTGCATGATCTTCAGGCAACGATCTTGCACCTCATGGGCATCAATCACGAGGCGCTGACGTATCGCTTCCAAGGACGCTATTTCCGCCTGACGGACGTGCATGGGCGTGTTGTCGACGAGATTCTAGCGTAATTGCGAATGCGATACTCAGTGATCCAACGACGAACGATGTTCCACCGGCCTGGCGCCGGCGGTTGTGCTGTGTTGCTCATCGCGATGCTGCTCGCGGTTCCTCACGCGTCGGCCGATGAGCCGCAGCAGATCTCGTTCAACGAGCACATTCGACCCATCCTCGTTGCCAAGTGCGTCGCGTGTCACGGCGGTCCCAAACAGGCGGGGGGCATCTCGTTCTTGTACCGCACCTCGGCGCTCTCCGTAGGCGATTCCGGCGAGCCGGCCATCGTTCCCGGAAGCACGGAGCAGTCGTATTTGATCGAACGGGTTTCCGACCCCGACGAAGACTATCGCATGCCACCCGCCGAGCACGGGCCGGCTCTTACTGAGCAAGAGATCTCGCTGCTGCGACAGTGGGTCGACGCGGGCGCGGTGTGGCAGGAGCATTGGTCGCTGGTTCCGCCGGAGCCAACTACCGAGCCAGCGGTAAGGGACACCAACTGGCCCAACCGCCCACTCGACTTCCACGTGCTGGCCCGGCTGGAATCGCAAGGCATGGCTCCCTCGCCGGCAGCGCCCAAAGCTCAGTGGCTGCGGCGGGTGACGTTCGACCTGACGGGCCTGCCGCCCACCGAAAGTGAGTTGAACTCCTTCCTCTCCGATAGCTCGGACGACGCCTACGAGAAAGTGGTCGACCGCCTGCTGGCTTCGCCCGCCTACGGCGAGCGGTGGGCCTCGATGTGGCTCGACCTGGCCCGCTACGCCGATACGCAAGGGTACGAGAAGGATCCGCACCGAGAGATTTGGCCCTACCGAGATTGGTTGATCCGCGCGCTGAATGCCGACATGCCGTACGACGAGTTTGTCGTCAAGCAACTGGCCGGGGATCTGCTGCCCAACGCAAGCCTCGACGACCGACTGGCAACCGCCTTTCACCGTAACACGCAGACCAACACCGAAGGCGGCACCGACGACGAAGAGTTCCGCCTCAACGCGGTCGTCGACCGGGTGAACACCACCTGGCAAGTGTTCCAGGGAATGACGTTTGGCTGCACCCAATGCCATTCGCATCCGTACGATGCGTTCGAGCACGAGGAGTACTACAAGTTCCTCGCGGTTTTGAACAATACGCGAGACTGTGACCTGCCCGAAGATTACCCCGTGCTTCGCGTGCCAAAAGCGCAGGACCAAGTTGCAGAGTGCGAGCAACTCGAGCAGCGCCAGGTGGAACTTCGCACGGAGTTGTTCCGTCTGTATTCCGAGGGGATGTCGGACGCTCGTCAGTGGGACAATCTGAGACTCACCGGTGCTAAATCGACTGGGGCGGCCGAATTGACCATTCGCGAGTCGGATGGGCACAACGAGTTGGTCGCCGGCGGCACCATCTCCCAAGGGTCGCGCTATACGATCGACTGCGCCGCCTCCAGCGAAGAGCCGATCACCGCCCTGCGGATTGATGCGTTGCCGATGGATCCCGAGAAGTCGCTACGCATCCCTGAGGAGGGATTCGCCCTGTCGCGACTACAGTGCTTCGTCGTTTCCAGCGACGGGACGGAGACGCGGGAAGTTGCCTTGCAGGCTGCTTTTTGCGACGAGTTGGATCCCGAGTTCGATCCGGAGGACAGTCTGCACGACAACCATAGTGGCTGGTCGGTGTTCACCAAAATCTACCACCCCCGCTATGCGGTGTTCCTGCTGGCCGAGCCTCTCCACCTAGCCGAGGGGGAAACACTGCGTTTGGTGCTGCACCAGAATCGCAACACGTCGGGACTGGCCTCGCAGGTGATCCGTCGGGGCAGATTCAGCGTGTCGACGAATCCACAGTGGTCAACGTTGCTGAATGGCCAAGAGTACAAAACGCTGCGCGACCAACTTGGCAGCGTCCGTGAGCAGTTGCGTGCGATTCTGAGTACACTTGTTCCGGTGCTTGAAGAACGCGACCCAGTTGCGCCGCGCCCGACGCAAGTGTTCGTCGGTGGAAGTTGGCTCGAACGTGGTGATACGGTGCAGCCAGGCGTGCCGGCGAGTATGCCGCCGCTGGCGAGTGACGGCCCGGCCGATCGACTCGACGTCGCCCACTGGATCGCATCGGATAGCAATCCACTCACCAGTCGCACCATGGTGAATCGACTGTGGGAGCAGTTGTTCGGACTCGGCATCGTCGAGACTGTCGAAGACCTCGGCGCCAGCGGGCAGGAGCCTTCCAACCAGGCGCTCCTCGACTGCCTGGCGATGCAGTTTCAAGGAGAGTTGGGCTGGAGCGTTAAGCGGTTGCTCAAGGAGATCGTGCTATCGTCCACGTATCGGCAGGATGCACGCGTGTCCCGAGACTTACAGGAGCGTGACCCCCGCAATCAGTTGCTCGCTCGCGGTCCAAGGGGCCGTTTGCAAGCCGAAATGCTGCGCGACCAGGCGCTGATTCTCTCCGGGCGGTACTCGCAGCATCTGTACGGACCGGCGGTCATGCCTTACCAGCCCGACGGGGTCTGGCAATCGGTTTACAACGGAAGTAGTTGGCAGACCTCGCAGGGCGAGGACCGTTTCCGCCGCGCCATCTACACGTACTGGAAGCGAACCAGTGCGTACCCCAGCATGCTGGCGTTTGACATGAATAGCCGCGAGGTGTGTGTCGCGCGGCGGATTGCAACGAACACTCCGCTCCAGGCTTTGGTAACGCTCAACGATCCCGCGTTCATGGAACTGGCCGACTCGTTCGCCAAGCGCGCTCGCAACGAAGGAGGAGCCAACGCTCGCGACCAGATCGCGTGGGCCTATCGCCAGGCAACCGGCCAGCCAGCCGCCGACGCGGTGATCGACGAGTTGTGTTTGTTGCACGAGCAGGCACTCCAGAAGAGCCCCTCGGAGTCATCCGACACGCCGGATGACTCCGCCGATCAGTTCGCGATGACGGTCGTGGCCAGCACCATCCTCAACCTCGACGGTTCGTTAACCAAGTAGCCGAGTGACATCCTTTCCGAGTTAACTTCATGCAACCCGCGCAGCAATACGTTCGCGACACGCTTCAGGCGCAAACCCGCCGCACGTTCTTGGGCAAGGGAATGGCTGGTCTGGGGTCGCTGTGGCTGGCTGGTCAACTCGCACAGGAAGCGTCGGCCGAAAAGATCCAGATCGATCCGGCGAACCCAGGTCGCCCCCGTTCCGGGCATTGGGACGCGAAGGTCAAGCGGGTGATCTACTTGCACATGGCCGGCTCGCCCAGCCAGTTGGAACTGTTCGACTACAAGCCAGAACTCGAGCGACTCGATGGCAAGGACTGCCCGCAAGAGTTCATCGAAGGGCAGCGTTTCGCGTTCATCCAGGGCACACCGCAACTCCTGGGGCCGGTATTTCCGTTCCATCAGGCAGGCGAGTCGGGCACTTGGGTTTCGGATCGGCTGCCGAACTTCGAGAGCGTCGTCGACAACGTCTGCTTCGTCCACTCGATGCAGACCGAACAGTTCAACCACGCTCCGGCTCAGTTGTTGTTGCACACCGGCGACCAGCGTTTGGGCTACGCGTCGGTTGGCTCCTGGGTAACGTACGGATTGGGTAGCGAAAACCAGAACCTGCCGGGCTACATGGTGCTGGTTTCTGGTGGCAAGACTCCCAGCGCTGGCAAGAGCGTTTGGGGATCGGGCTTTCTGCCGGGTGTGTTTCAAGGAGTGCAATGTCGTTCGCAGGGCGATCCGGTGTTGTTCCTGTCGAACCCCGACGGCATCGATCGCGAACTGCGCGGCAGGATGATCGAAGCCATCAGTCGCATTAACCAATCGGCCTACCAGGAAGTGGGCGACCCCGAAACGGTCACACGAATCTCGCAGTACGAGATGGCCTACCGAATGCAGATGGCTGCGACCGACGCCATGGACATCAACCAAGAGTCGACTCATACCCACGCTGCCTACGGCATAGAATCGGGCAAGGAGAGCTTCGCCAACAACTGCCTGCTTGCTCGCCGGCTTGTCGAGCGTGGCGTGCGGTACGTTCAGCTCTACGATTGGGGGTGGGATTCGCACGGCGCAGCCGAAGGCGAGGCCTTGAACGCGGGGTTCATTCGGAAGTGTCAGCAAATCGACAAGCCGATGACCGCCCTGCTGAAAGACCTCGAGCAACGTGGGCTGCTGGACGAAACGTTGGTGGTGTGGAGCGGAGAGTTTGGACGCACGCCGATGCGCGAGAATCGGGGCGGTCGCAAAATGAGGTACATCGGGCGCGATCATCATCCTCACGCGTTTACGATCTGGCTGGCCGGCGCAGGGGTGAAGAGCGGCGCCCACATTGGTCAGACCGATCCGATTGGCTACAGCCCGACCAGCACACCGATTCAGGTTCGCGACTTGCACGCCACGCTGCTGCACTTGATGGGTCTGAATCACGAAAAACTCATCTTCCCTTACCAGGGACTCAACCAACGACTCACCGGCGTCAAGCCGGCGCGCGTGGTGAAGGAAATGCTGGCGTAACTGAACTTGAAAGCGCTTTAGCTTGCTTGTCGGCGCACAGCAGCCATTTTTCTCAATCTTAGGGCCGACTCGCCGAACGCCTGGCCGATTTCGTAGATGATCTTGGGACTGCCCAGATAGTGGTACGGCCGGTCGTCGCCGAAGTTCCGCCACGCGTCGATGTCGTCGCGCCAAGTCTTGAACGCCTCGGCGGCTTCAGGGTCCCAGTACTGGTCGGTCTTCACCACCTGGACGTTGCCTGCAAAGTCCGGCAGCCCGCCCGCACCGAGTTGTCTCGCCTTGAACTGTTCTCGTTTGTCGGTCCTTGCATTGTCGCCGGTGTAGGGGCCGCCCACTCCAAGTTGACCGATAACGAACGGTAGTCTGGGGGACTCTAGTTCATCGCGAACGTCTCTAATGAAGTGAATCATGTTTCTGGCATAGTCGCGCGAGTACTCTTCGTTGACCATGTCGTTCCAGCCCTGAAACCAAACGAACCCGGCTAACTCCAACTCTTTGCCCCTAAGCTTGGGGAAGAGTTCCTCGTAGTTCTCTCGAACGCGAGCAATCTCCTCAAGCATGTCTCGGTACGACTTTCCATAACTGCTGCGCACGTCGTCGAGCGTGGCCTCCGGGTTCTTCTTGCGTGCTGCTTGCAAGTCTTGTTCGAGTCGTGTTTGTTCCGGCATCCCCGCCGAAGGTGGGCGGAAGTCGCGGAACAGCGACCTGCCTCCCCAAGCGACCTTGATAATCAGCACCGGCTGATCGATGACGTCGCCAACCTTCCAGCCAAAGCCCAGTTCGGGTCCAAATCGACCACGGCTGCCGTACCCAACCTCCAGCGGTCCGTGCCGGTCGAAGAACGTTATGTAGACATCGTCTCTCACCAGGTAGTTCCCTTGGCCGTCGTGCAAGGGCGCGAACAACTCTTTCGTGCGGTCTGCTTTCACTTGGCGACGAAGTGTTTCGAGCGAGGCCTTGCCTTCCATGTTCGACTGACCAGCCAGGATGAACACTTGCACCTTGTCCGGACTGGATGGAGCATCTTGGGCCGAGGTGGCCCACTCGGCAGCGGCCAGCAGCGAAACCACAGCGACAATCGTTGCAAAGAGCTTCATTACATGTTCCCGGATGATCGACGGCTTGTTAGACTCAGCCCGCATTATACGACTATTTTCTCGTCCATTAGGAAGTTGCTGAAAAAGCATCGTGGAACACGACATGGCCGCGCGGTGTTTCGCCGGCCAGCCGCTGGATAAAAAACGCGTTGTGAGGAACTCCGTCTACACAAAGGTCGGTTGGATTCTCAAAGCCAAGTCGACCGTAGTATTCCGGATACCCAACCAGGCAGCAACCATTGGCATTCAACTTTTCGAGCCGTGATAGACCGCTATGTACCAACGCCTTGCCGATGCCCTGGCGTTGGTGTTCAGGCAGCACCGACACCGGGCCGAGTCCGTACCAGTCGGACGTGCCATCGGACACCGTGACAGGGGAGAACGCGATATGCCCTACTATCGCGCCGCTGTATTCGGCTACCAACGAAACACTAAGAGCATTGGCAGCGCGCAATGCTCGGACGATGAACTGTTCGGTGTGACTACTTAGGTCCAAGGTCGCGAAGGCGGCGATCGTCACGTTGGTAATCGCGTCGATGTCGGCCGCTGTTTCGTCGCGGATCGTGATGTGGTGATTCATGTGTAGTTGAGGGGAGTATGGCTCGTGTTTTCTGGCGGTGTGCCAGTGTGCGGTTAGGTAACGGCAACTGGACCGTCCTGGCACAGTTCGAAGGTAATTGGATGGAAGGCCTTGCGGTTGACCACGCGAATTCACTGGAGTTGACTCTGTCAATCCTCTTCTGAACAAAAGAACTTCCAAAAAATTGGCTACAAACGGTCTTCTGGATATAGAATGGTGTTAAGAAATTGTTAAGAATAGATCTCAAGAAGAGGCCGAACGGAATCAGAAGTGCGGCGTGACCGGCCTACCCATGTCACGCCCAGGCATTATTTGAGGAACTCCCTTGCCACAGCATCGTCTTTCTCGCTCGAAATCCGGGTTCACACTGGTTGAACTGTTGGTCGTCCTGGCCATTATCGGGGTCTTGGTCGCCCTGTTGCTTCCGGCCGTGCAGATGGCCCGCGAGGCGGCGCGTCGCTCCTCCTGCAAGAACAATCTCCGCCAGGTGGGGCTGGGCATTCTGAACTTCGAAAGCACCAGCAAGAAGTTCCCCCCCGGCAAACGCTGGTCCGGCCCCAGAACCGATGCTAACACCTACGACTACGCGTGGGCGTGCATCATTCTCAATCACCTCGAGCAAGAGGCGCTCTACGACAAGATTGACTTCAACTACCGCCTGATCGCGCCGGAGAACATCGCCGCGACCAGTCAGTTGATTCCCATCTATCTCTGCCCGAGTGCTGCAACGCTCGAAGAGCATCGCTCGCCTGCGGGTTTCATTCAAGGTCTTGGCGGGCAACAAGGCGAAGGGTTGGGGTGCATCGACTACCTGGGCGTATCTGGACCTGATAAAAAGAAGACGAACCCGGCCTCCGGCATGGATTACGGACCACAGCGCGGCATGTTGCTCGGCACCAAGGGGCTCGAGAAAGAGGACGTGCTTATCGACCCACCTGCGGTGACTGCCGCGAAGGTGACCGACGGGTTGTCGAACACGCTGATGGTGGTGGAGTGCTCCGGGCGAGGAGCGGACGTTAACAGTCAAGGCGAAGTGAAGGGTTTGACCGGCGCGTGGGCGCTCGGTGGCAACATCACGCATATCAAGAAGGGCATCAACGACGAAGTACCGCCCAAGGTGTGGGAGAACGAGCGCGTGTTCTCCGATCACTCGGGTGGTGCAATGGCTTTGGCGGCGGATGGCTCGGTTCATTTTCTTACCGACGACATGGAACCTAGTGTGCTGCGTTGCTACTGCTCTCGGAACGGCGAAGAGATCGTCGAGGCGCTCCAGCAATGATTAATGCCGGTTCCAGCGATACCACGTTGTCCGACCAGATCGACTCGGAGTTGGCCAGGTTGACGCCCATTACGCTCAGCGAGATGGACTCGGTGAGCCTGATGAATCGGGTCGATACCAAGTTTGTGGCCAGCGATCAGGTGCTGCCAACGCTCCTCGCTCAACTGCGCGACACCTACAAAGTATTGGAAGTGGAAGGGCTGCGGCGCTCGCCGTACGAATCGCTCTACTTCGATACTCTTCGCCGCGACTGCTACCTCGATCATCACAATCAGCGGGGGACCAGGCTCAAGTTTCGCCAGCGTCGATACAAGAGTTCGGGCGTGACGTTCTTCGAGGTCAAGCGGAAGACCAATCGTGGCAGGACCGACAAGAAACGCATTGCCATCCCCACCATCGAACAAGAGCTGAACGACGACTCGCGGGATCTTCTTGGTCGCACGAACTCCAAGTACACCCAACTCCTGCCCCAGATTTGGACCCTGTTTTCTCGTATTACGCTCGCCGGCATCGGCATTGCAGAGCGGGTGACCATTGATACGGAACTCAGGTTCTGCGACGACTGCCGCGATGAGCCGCTCAGCGATGTGATGATCATCGAAGTGAAGCAGGAACGCAATCAACGAAACTCTCCCATTCGACAGTGCCTCCGGCAGATGGGCATTCGCCCTATGCGGTTCAGCAAATACTGCATCGGCAGCGCCATCCTCGACCCCAATCTCAAACGCAACCGATTCAAACGCAAGTTGATGGCCATCGGTTCGCACACCCTGTGAAAGTTGCTTTTTCATGGAGCTATTTGAAGTACCGCTCTACGACGATGATTTCATTAAGATGATTGGTCGCTATGCGATCAACCTGCTGACCGTTACCGTGTTGGTTCGGCTTGTTTACTATCGGCGTTCTCGCAGTAAGGATTATCTGTTTACGTTTTACATGCTGAGCACGGTGGTCTTCTTCATCTGCTTTACGTTGAAGAAGCTTGAGCTCGAACTCGGCATGGCGATGGGCCTGTTCGCTATCTTTGGCGTGCTTCGGTATCGCACCGACACCATGCCGATTCGCGAAATGTCCTACTTGTTCACGGTGATCGGCATCGGCGTGATTAATTCGCTCGCCAATCTGAAAGTGAGCTGGCTTGAGTTGATCATGGCCAACTCGGTGATGACCGCTTTGCCGGCGTGGCTTGAATCGATGCCGCTGTTGCGCCAGGAGTCGCAAGAGGAGGTCCTGTACGAGAAGATGGAACTCGTGCATCCCGATCGCTACGAGGAACTGCTGGCCGACCTCGAGGAGCGGACCGGTTTAACGATCTCGCGGCTCGAAATCGGCAAGATCGACCTGGTCCGCGACTGCGTGACCATCACCATCTTCTACCACCCCCACCAACAATCGGTGCAGGACGTCGACGGAGTCAACATCTCCCGCCGCGGCAAGCGACTCTAATTCTCCTTCTTGTTTCGGTCGACAGAATCCACGGGACGCAAAACGGTGTTGTCCGTTTTGTCCCACTACACGATCCATTGGCCCAAAACCCCAAGCGTTTTGGGCCCGTCCGGGCGTAAAAACCCTTGTTTCTTCGGTAATACCATTCGGGGGGTGCGACAAAACCTCGCGCGTTGTTCCCCACATGTTCTTCTAGGGGACAAAACCCAAATCGCCGCGGCGGACACAATCCACCACCGGACGCCTCACCGCCCGGAGTATTCTGCCCACCCATCTAACGGCACACGCATTTTCCCATGAGTGTGTAAGATTACTACAACCAGCGAGAAAGAAAGTGGTAATCGTTGGCATAGGTCGCATACACAATCGCTAGATGTTCTAAATACCACCCCAAAAAAATCGCCAGAAAGACAAATCATGCTAACCGCTCTGCAATGGGTCTACCTGGTGATCATCCTCCTATGCGCGTTTGCTGGCGGTTACATTCCGCTGTCCCGCCCGGAGCGGGCGCGGTTGGGCGAGGGCTTTCCGCTCGGCGAGGCCTTTTCGTCGGGCGTGTTCCTCGCGCTTTCGCTCACGATGATGTTGCCGTCGGCGTTTGTGGTGTTTCGTCAGGCGGTGCCCGATATGAATTATCCCTGGTCGTCGGCTATCGCCATCGTGGCGTTCCTGGCGATGCTCGCCATGGAGCACTTGAGCGGGCATTACGTGTCGCACGAACAGCCCGCGTCGCCCGGCGCAACGCTACCGGCGGCGATTCCCATCGTCCTGACCGCCATGATCGCCATGCCGTCGTTCTTTCTGGGGGCGATGCTCGGCATGAGCGATCCCGACGCGGCCGCACTCATCTTCATCGCCATCATCCTGCACAAGGGCACCGCAGCATTCGCACTCGCGCTGGCGATGGTCCGCAGCACGCTCTCGCGCGGGCAAACGCTACTGTTGTTCACCGCGTTCGCTTCGATCACGCCGCTCGGCATCGTCGCCGGTGGTCTCGCCGAGGAGTACATCACCGACTCGGCGCTCGTCGTCAAAGCGGTCGTCCTGTCGCTCGGCGCCGGAACGTTTCTCTACATGGGCACGCTGCACGAGATGAAGCGGGCGACACTCATTCAACACTGCTGCCGCCCCAGTTGCTACGTGGCCCTGATCGCAGGACTCGCCATTACCGGCCTGGTCCGCTGGATCGTCGGCGAAGCCCACCAGTTGTGATCATGCTGAGCGAACCACCGAGTGCATCCCCCTGTAGCCGCAAGCCGGACTCGTTTATCATTCCAACCATGAACCTCGATTCCCTTCAATCGACGATCAAGGCCCGGCATACTCTCAAGGTGCTTGGTGACCCGGAGCATCCCTGGGAGGCGCCGGGGCCCGAGTCGCGCGCGAGACTCGCCGAGTTGCTCGAGGCTGCCAGTTGCGCGCCGTTCCACTTCCCGGCCGACACTCTCCACCGCGACGAACCCCTCACCTCGCCCGTCCCGTGGCGATTCCATTTGTTCGACGGCCAGAACTGTCGGCGACTGCTCGGGCGGCTCCAGGCGGAGCAAATCGAATCGGGCAACATTGCCAAGATGCTTGCCACGGCGGACGCCATGGCAGTGGTCACGTGGCTGCCCGACCCTCACGACCCGCCGCTGGAGATTCAGCAGTTCGCGCCGACTCAGCGGAACATGGAACACATCGCCGCCGCCTCGGCCGCCACGCAAAACCTGTTGCTCTTGGCCACCGCCGCGGGTTGGAACTCCTACTGGTCCAGCGGCGGAGTGCTCCGCAGCCTGCAAGTTTACGAGTGGACAGCCATCGACCCGCGCGAAGTGCTGCTGGGTGGTGTGTTCTTGTTCCCCACCGATACGCAGTCCGTGCCCACCAAACCAGGAGCGAATCGCGGCAAGCAAGGGCCAGTCAGCGCGTGGTCGCGGTGGGTTTCGATGGATTAGAGCTACTGAGCGTCGAAGCTCTTGAAATCGAGAGAGCCGGCATTCAGTGTCGACGAAGTCCGATTTCCCGAAAAGCAGTTCGCAAAACCCGGAAAGTCGCAGGGCATTTCTCGGGCGTTCTCGTTCCGATGTGACTTCTTCAGTTGCGGGCAGCGCGGAACCTCGTGACAATACAGAGCCCCCCATTCGTGCACTCCCGATCACGGTGTACTCTTCTATCGAGTTCCGATCCCAATTGCCAAGGTGGTTTTCATGCGCAGTTGTTACACGAAGCGTATTCTGCTGGTCCTCATGGTGGTCGCTTCTTTGGGCTGGCTGTTGACCGAGCGAGCAGTGGCTGCCGATGACTCGTTGGTGTTGATCGAGGCGGAAGGTTTCGATCAGCACGGCGGATGGGCGCTCGACCCGCAGTTCATGGACAACATGGGGTCGCCCTACTTGCTGGCTCACGGGCTGGGCAAGCCAGTGGACGACGCAGTGACCAAGGTGAAGATCGCCAAGGCCGGCACCTACAAAGTGTGGGTTCGCACGAAGGACTGGGTCGCTCGCTGGAACGCCCCCGGCACGCCTGGCATGTTTCAGGTCGCGATCAATGGTAAGACGTTGCAGACCACGTTCGGCACCGTGGGCGCCGAATGGCACTGGCAAGATGGTGGTTCGATCGAGTTGCCCGCCGGCGAAACGGACGTGGTGCTGCACGACTTGACCGGCTTCGAAGGGCGCTGCGACGCCATCTTGCTCGCCCGCGATCCGGACTTCGTGCCGCCGAATGCCGATCCCGAGATGGCCGAATTCCGCCGTGTGTGCCTCGGCCTGCCAGCTGAACCGCAACTCGCCGGAGAGTTCGACCTGGTGGTCACCGGCGGGGGAATCGCAGGCACCTGCACCGCGCTGTCGGCCGCGCGGATGGGATTGAAGGTCGCGTTGATTCAGGATCGTCCCGTCTTGGGCGGTAACAACAGCTCCGAAGTTCGCGTGTGGCTGCAAGGCGCGCGAAACAAGGTGCCGTGGCCGCGGATCGGCGACGTGGTGGCGGAACTTGAGCAGGAAAAGACCGCTCACTACGGCGCCGATAACACGGCTGAGATCTACGAAGACGAGAAGAAGCTGGGCGTTGTGCAGGCGGAGCCCAACATTCATCTATTCCTCGAGCATCGCATGAATGGCGTGGAGGCCGAGGATGGACACATCAACGCGGTGATCGCTCAACAGACTCGCACCGGAAAGCGGTTCCGCTTCAAGGCCGACCTGTTCGCCGACTGCACAGGCGACGCCTGCGTCGGCGCCTTGGCCGGCGCCGATTTCGAGATGCAGGCCGAAGACCACATGGGTCCCTGCAATCTGTGGAGCGTTTGCGAGTGCAAAGACCTCAACGCCATCAACACCGGCACCCAGGTGTCGGATGAGCCCGTGCCGTTTCCTCGCTGCCCGTGGGCGCTGGACCTGTCGGACAAGCCGTTCCCGGGGCGGTCGAAGGACAAACCCAATCCGTTGAAGCTCGGTGGCTGGTACTGGGAAAGCGGTTTCGATCGCGATCCGATCAAGGAAATGGAATACGTCCGCGATTGGAATTTCCGAGCCATGTACGGCGCCTGGGACGCGATGAAAAACGTCGACAAGGTGCTGCCCAACCACGAACTGAACTGGTGCGCGTACATTCTCGGCAAGCGCGAGTCGCGCCGATTGATGGGCGACGTGGTTCTGAACCTGAACGACCTGAAGACCGATCGCCAATTCCTCGACGGGTGCGTGCCCACCGGATGGTCGAACGACTTGCACTATGCCGACAAGCGGTACAACAAGGGATTCGAAGGCGACGCGTTCATCGCCAAGGCAAATCACGGCGACTTCCCCGCCCGGGCCGAACAACGGCCGTTCTGGATCCCTTATCGCTCGCTGTACTCTCGCAACATCGACAACCTGCTGATGGCCGGCCGTTGCATCAGCGTGACGCACGACGCCCTGGGTGCCGTGCGCGTGATGCGAACCTGTGGGTGCCAGGGAGAAATCATCGGCATGGCCGCCGGCCTGTGCAAGAAGCACAACACCACGCCGCGCGGCGTGTACCAGGATCACTTCAGCGAGATGCAGGTGCTCATGGCAAGCGGCATGGGGCGCAAGCCGGCCACCGACAGCCCCGGCCCCGGCCGATCGGAGAGAATGGTGCTCGAAGTCGTCGAATGGCTCGAGTCGGCTGGCGAAAACCTCGCGCGTGAAGCCAAGGTGGAAGTGCCAGCAGCCACCAACAAGGTGAAGTCCTACTTGCTGCTGAACGATGGCAACGGCCGAGTCGATACCAACGGCAATCGCTGGCTCGAGCGCAGTGAGCTGCCGCATGTCGTCGAGTTCGAGTGGGACAAGCCCATCGAAGTCGGCGCCGCCCGCATCGTCTCGGGCTACAACACCGGCAGTGAGATCAACGCTCCCATCGAAGACTTCAAACTCGAATACTTCGATGGCACCGAATGGCAAACCACCGGCGTGGACGTGAAAGCCAACAAGGCGATCAACTGGGCCACCAAATTCGACTCGGTGAAAACCCAGCGCGTCCGGTTAACCATCCTTAACACCCAGAACGACATCTCGCGTGTGTGGGAAGTGGAATTCTACGGGCCGGTGAAGGAGTAGAGGTGCGCAATCTGGTAACACCCAGCCGTATGATTCACTCGACCCGCAATGATCTAACGACCTCCGTCCACATTTCCTTCTTGGTTTTAAATTCTCCATCGTCCTCAATAGTCCAGACGACACGCTTGTCCCGTGGCGATAGCACCATCGCCCATCCAAAACTCTGGTCGCCTGTGGCGATGACGCGTTGCTGGGTAACGATCTCGTATCCATCGTAAGGTAAATTCACTTCGCCTTGCCGCAGGATTGTCGTTTCTAGCATGGGATTCTTCCCCAACGGAGCGCGCACGAGATTCCGCCATTCTCTCCAAACCGCACCGGGCGGATCTAACAGAAGCACCATTGTCGAACTTCCGCCTTGCGACTCGGCGTACAGATTCGGAGTTCTCTCTTTGATCCGCAGAATCGATGGGCAGAGCAGTTTAAGTCCGATATCACTGTACTCTTCCAGGTTCATTTCTGATGGCCTCCTCTCGGGTGCGATCTGCTTCCCAGAAACGCCCTAACGCTATCCCGCGTTGAGTGGCGTATAGACCAGCAGTGCTATTACTGCTCGACCGTTCGCTGCGCCCCCGTCCAGCATAACCCATTCGGGGGAGCCGAGGTAATATTGCCCTCTTGCCCTCCACGGCCAGCGTGTATAAATTGCGCCCCAGTAGCCTAATTCCGCGTCGCCAGGACGTGGATACGGGGGACCCAATTGGAAGTCGGCGGTGTGGCGTGTTTGCCTGACCATCGCTTCCCGGGGCGCAGATTCGCTGTGTGCGAGTCGGAGCACTTTCCAGCTCTAGCCCGTCAGCTAACCTCGTCGGCCGGTCGGACGTGTGGTCCGGCCAATTGGAAGGGTATCTTGGTCGCCCACCGCTGGCGACGAGGCACCATTTCTCTGGCGCTTCGATTTTTTGTTGCTCCCATGTTCGGTGCGTCGCTGCAGTGGCAAGCGTCGGTGCGTGGACTTTTGCATTCCACCAGCGGCCATGCTGCGCGCACGCGGCACGCTGCGCTCGGGGCAACGGAAAGGCTCGTAAGATGTCTCTTGTTGGTGCTGTTGAGTCGCCGCTGTTGTTAGCGGCCACGGAAGACGCGAGTTGGTTTGCCTGGTTCAGCCCATGGCACTTGCTTGTTTTGCCAGTGCCGCTGTTTGTGCTGGGTTTCTTGTGGCTCACCGTGCGTTACATCCCTAACGACCGCGTCGGAATTGTCGAGAAGCTGTGGTCGAGCAGAGGCTACGTCGGCGAAGGCCGCATCATCGCCATGAACGGCGAGGCCGGCTACCAGGCCCGCTTGCTTCGTGGTGGTCTTCACTGGGGCTATTGGCGTTGGCAGTACGCGGTGCACAAGGTGCGGTTGGTGACCGTCTCGGAGGGCAAAATTGCCTACGTCTACGCCCGCGATGGTCAGCCGCTGCCGTCGAGCCAAACGCTCGGCCGCGTGGTCGCGTGCAACGACTATCAGGACGCGACGGAGTTTCTCATCGGCCAGATCCGCGGTCAGCGCGGGCGCCAGCGGGCAATTCTGCGCGAAGGGGTGTACGCGATTAACCTGGCGGTGTTCACGGTGATCACCGAGTCGAAGGTCCACACGCTGAGCCATTTGCTCGACCGCAACGAAACGGCCGCCATCCATGGTTGGCGTGACGCGCTGGCCGACGTGGATGGGTTCCGGCCCGTGGTGATTGGCCGCGGGGTGCAGTTTGTGGGCGACGGAGAGGAGGGCGGATGCCGCGAAATCGACAGCATCGGCATCGTCACCGTGCACGATGGACCGTCGCTGCCACCCGGCGAGATCATCGCCCCGGCGGTCGGCACCACGTCTAGCGACTTGCACTACCACAACAACTACCAGGATCCCGAAGCGTTCCTGGCCTCCGGCGGTCGCCGCGGCCGGCAGTATGTTCCGCTCACCGACGGCACCTACTTTCTCAACCGCTGGTTCGCGTCGGTGGAGTTGATCCCCAAAACCGTCGTGCCGATCGGATCGGTGGGCGTGGTGGTCAGCTACTACGGCCGCGAAGGGCAGGACGTCACCGGCGCCGGATTCCGGCACGGCGAGCGCGTCGGCGAAGGCGAACGCGGCGTCCGCGAACGCCCGCTGGGGCCAGGCAAGTACGCGTTCAACACATCGGCCGGCAGCGTGGTGCTGGTGCCGACCACCAACTTCGTGTTGCATTGGATCACCGGCAAGACCGAGCTTCATCGCTTCGACGAGAGTCTGAAGTCGATCGACCTGGTGACGAAGGATGCGTACGAACCACTGCTACCGCTGTCGGTGGTGGTGCACATCGACTACCAGCGCGCTCCCGGCGTGATCCAACGGTTTGGCGACGTGAAGAAACTGATCACGCAGACGCTCGATCCGATGCTCAGCGCGTTCTTCCGCGACATCGCCCACACCAAGACGATGCTTGAACTACTGCACGACCGGCAGTCGATCCAGGAAGAGGCGCGAAAGAAACTCCGCGACAAGTTCCACGACTTCGACATCGAGTGCGTCGACGTGTTGATCGGCAAGCCCGACCCGCGCGAAGGTGACGACAAGATCGAGACGCTCTTGGAGCAACTCCGTTTACGGCAACTCTCCACTGAGCAGGTTGAGACGTTCGCCCAGCAGCGCGTCGCGGCCGATAAACGCCGGGTGTTGTACGAGGCGGAAGCCTTGGCCGACATGCAGACCGAGATCACCAACTCGCGCTCGCGAGTGCAGGTGGCCGAAAGCCAGGGCGAGGCTGATTTGGCTCAGGCCCGCAAGCGAGCCGAGCAGACGGTCGTGGTGGCCGACGCCGAATTGGCCCGCTCGCGCCGCGAGGCGGAGCAAACCGTGGTGGTCGCCGAGGCGGAGGCCAAACGCGACCAATTGGCCGGCCAAGCCCAGGCGCAGCGCGTGGCGCAGGTGGGTCTCGCGGAGGCTTCGGTGCTGCTGAAGCGAATCGGCTCATTCGGCGATCCCCGCTTGTACGCGTTGACGCAGGCGGCCGAGAACCTGTCGCACAGCGCGCAACCGCTGGTGCCCGAGCGGCTGTTCGTGGCCGGCGGCACCGAGCAGAGCGGCGGCGTGAATTCCCCCGGAGGGCTGCTCAGCACGCTGATCGAACTGCTGGTGGCAGAGCGATCCGGCTTCGAGCTCAGCGGCGACGCCAGCGAGCGGAAGGAGCTGGAGTCGTACGCTGAGCAACTGGTGAGCGAGGTGCCCACCGAAGCGAAAGCGTAACGGTTGGGCATATTGGAGGAGGCGCTCGCCGAACCTTCGGGGGCGCCTCCGCCAAACTGGACCTGCTACGCCAGTAAACCGGCGATTCCTAGGCCCGAAGGGCCTACCACCGGCATTGCCAGTAAGGTTTACCCAGCCACAACTGCTAGCGTCGATGTTTACGGGAAACTGGTCGGCAGCGGGCCGCATCGACAGCCGATTTACACTGCTGTCCCCCGCGTCGCGCGGCGGCTAAACGGTCAGCAAAGCCGCGCGACGCTCCCCCCTCCGCCTCCCGCCCGCAATTGCTCCATGGCCGACGTTTCGGAAACCTTCGACGACATCGATCGTCGGCACACGCAGATTCTCTCGCAGCTCGAAGAGCTTAACGAGCAAATCGAGGCGGCGATTGCGGCGAACAGCTCGCAAGCGTAATGTCGGGGTGGACGGCGAATCTTGGCCGGTTGGAGGCTCCGTTACCCTCCCCGCACCAAATGCAGGTGCGACCCTCCCGCAAGCGGGAGGGTGAAGTCGTGGGGCCGAGCTTACTTTCGCTGGTCGAGATGGCTCGACTTGTTGATCGCGCGAACTGCTCTCAGGCCTAGGATGGCACTGAACACCATGCCGATAGTACCCGGGATGGAGATGCCGTGGATTGGCCACACCTCGCGGCTGAGCATCAGCGACGAGCCGACGAACAGGGCGCTGGTGATCATGCCAAGTACCAGGCGATTGACCGACGGTTCGAGTCCGCGGTGATCGAGGTGGACGTCGAATTTGCCGCGTTGCACCTGCTCGAGGATCTCGCGCAGCCGCCGCGGCGCGACTTCCGCCAGTTGCTCCAACTCGGCGAGCATCCCGCGCACCTTGCGGGCGTGGCGTTTGGGCGACAGTCGGCGGCGGAATATCTTGCCGCGGTACGGTCCGACCAGCTCCATCAGCGAGAAATTCGGTTGCATCATCCGCGCCATGCCTTCGAGCATCACCAGCGTCTTGATCAACAAGGCTATCGAGCTGGGCAGCATGATTTCGTAGCGACGTACGATCTCGATGAACTCGGTGAACGCCCCCGACAGGTCGAACTGGTTCATGGACTGGTACGCGTAGTGGTCGACGAACGCGGACAGGTCGCTCGACAGGGCAACGTCGTCCAGGCCGGGCGGGGTGGCTCCGATCCGCATCACCACGTTGGTCAGCCGGTGCGAGTCCCGCATCGACAAGGCGAGCAGCAGGTCTTCCACTTGCTCGCGGAGCGAGTCGCCCAGGCGGCCCACCATGCCGAAATCCAGCAGCCCAATCGCCCCGTCGGGCATCAGCATCAGGTTGCCAGGGTGCGGGTCGGCGTGGTAGAAGCCGTGTTCGAAAATCATCTTCAGGTAGATACCCGCGCCCCGATGGGCGTACTCAGGCAGCTTGTCGGCCGCGGTCGGATCGTTGACCAGGTTTGAGAGCTTCTCGCCGTTGAGCCACTCCATCGTGAGCACGCGTTTGGTCGACAGGTTGGAGTAGATCTCGGGGATGCGGACGCGCGGGTCGCCTGCGAAGTGCCGCGCGAATTGTTGCTGATTGCGTGCTTCGCGGCAGAAGTCGAGTTCGGCCCTCATCATCCGACGCAGTTCGCTCATCGTCGCGCTCAGGCGATAAGGTTGAAACTCGGGCACGCTGTCGGCGAACTGCGCGAGCCCCGAGAGAATCTCCAGATCGACGTGCACTTGTCGCTCGATGCCAGTGTGCTGCACCTTCACGGCGACCGGAGTGCCGTCGGGCAGCGTGGCGCGGTGCACTTGGCCGATCGAGGCCGAGGCGATCGGCTCGTGGTTGAACGTTGCAAAGCAATCGGCCAGCGGCCGCCCGAGTTCTGCTTCCACCACCGCGATCACTTGCTCGGCCGAATCGGCCGGCGTGTTCTGCTGCAGCAGGCTCAGCTCGTCGGCCAGCGTAAAGCCCACCTGATCGGGCCGCGTACTGAGTACCTGGCCGAGCTTGATGAACGTCGGCCCCAACTCTTCGATCGCCAGGCGAATCCGCTCTTCGTGCCGTGCGTCGATGAGCGTCTTGCCTTGCCGATTGCGGAGCAAGCTGGAACCAAACCTGATGCCAAACCGACTCGCCCATCCCGCCAGCCCATACTTGCTGAGCACCGAGAGGATTTCGCGCCACCGATTGATGTTGCGCGGGATCTGCGGAATGGTGGTGATCTTCATCGCAGTCGGGTGGCACAGAAAGAGGGCAGGGCGATCCCTCCATTCTAGTTGGCCGCCGCTGCCGGACAAACTACGCGGCTTGAAGCGTAGGGGGTGGGAATAGCGCGGCTGTAGTGATTGCCCCGGGGGCGTGGGCGTTATTCGCTCTGCTCAATCGCCTCGAGCGCCTTGGTCACCGCCCGGGCGAGGCTCGCGGGTTCGGCGTCCTGGCAGCTTTCGAGTTGTGGCACCGCCACCACCGCCGCGGGACCAATCCTCGCCAGGGCCCAGGCGGCGCGCTCGCGGACTTGGGGCTCGGCCCCGCTGGCGACGATGTCGCCCAGAAGCATCGAGTGCTCGGCACATGTCACGCCTGCGCGTCCCATCAGCGTTACGGCCCAGTAGGCGACGTCGGCGTTGTCGCTGGTCGCGAGTTCGGACAGCGGCTCCAAGTGACTCGGCGCGGGCTCGCCGAGTTCTTCCAGCGTCGACACGCAGTACTCGGACACCTGCCGATCGGCGTCGCCCACTGCACGGACCAGTTCCACTGCCACGTCGGCCGCGACGTCGGCGTTTTGGCTCAGCAGCTCGGCGGCGCGGCGCCGCTCGCTGACGTCGCTGGAGGAAAGCATGTTGCCGAGATCGGAAATGTGCATGGGAGGAGGGGGCGAGGGAATGGGGGGCGAGGGGCCGTGGTTAAATCAACTGTCCGTTTTCGATTCGCTTCTGCTGTTGCATCGCGCCGGCCAGAGACTGACTGTGCGTGACGACCACCAGGATGGAATTATGCTCCTGTTGCAGCTCCACCAGCAAGCGGGCGATGGCCTCGGCAGTGGTCGAGTCGAGATTGCCCGTCGGCTCGTCTGCCAATAGTAGTGCTGGCGAGCGGATCAATGCCCGAGCGATCGCCACCCGCTGTCGTTCGCCGCCGGACAGTTCGGCAGGGCGGTGGGTGATTCGCTCGGCGAGGCCCACGCGGCTCAGCAACGTTTCGGCACGCTGAATGTCCTCGGCCGCCGGCTGTCCGTCGGCCAGCAGCGGAACCAACACGTTCTCGAGCACCGAAAGCTGAGGCAGCAGGTGATGGTCCTGAAACACGAAGCCCACGCGGTCGCGACGGAACTCTGCGAGCTGGCTTTCGGAGAGATCGAACGGGTCGACCGCACCGAGTTGCACCTTGCCCGAAGTTGGCCGGTCGAGCGCGCCCAGAATCGCCAACAGGGTGCTCTTGCCGGAGCCGCTGGGACCAACAATGGCCAGGCTCTGCCCCCGATCGAGCGTGAGCGACACCCCGCGCAGCACCACCAGCGGCTCGGCCGGCGTGGGGTACTCCTTGGTCACGTTGTCGACTTCCAGCATCTCCATCAGGCGGCCGCTACGTAAGGCGAGAGCAAGTCGACGACTTCCTGGGGCAGCGGAATCGACTCAGGCGGCCGGTCGTGATAGATATTGCAGCAGACGCAAGTCACTTCGCCATGGGCCACGGGCTTGCCGCCGTTGGAGAAGTTGATCTGGTAGGTGATGCTGGTCCGACCGATGCGCGAGATGTACAGTTCTGCGTCGAGAACGTCTTCGCACATGGCAGGCGATTTGAAATCGCACTTGGCGGCCACTCGAGGAAAGCTGATCGGCTGCCCGTCGATCTTCGTGTAGATGCTGAGCCCCAAGCTGCGAATGAACTCGTGCTCCACCGATTCCATGTAGTGGAAGAACGAGGCGAAGTGCATGATGCCGGCCATGTCGGTATCGGAGAACTCGACCATTCGCTTGGTGGTGAATGTCTTGGGCATCAAGCTGCGTTGTTGGCGGGGGAGAGAACTGGTGGCGGGGATAAAAGACGATAGCCCTCGACCTGCGGCCAAGGGCTAACGTTGTTCTATTCGGTTGGTCGGCAGCTTGTGGCCGCACTCAGTCGCCGACGTACGGCATGAGGGCCATGAAGCGTGCCCGCTTGATGGCGCGGGACACCGCGTGCTGACTGGCGGCGTTGCAGCCGGTCTTGCGGCGGCTGACGATGCGACCGTGGCGGTTGGTGAGCTTCGCCAGGAGCTCCAGGTCCTTGTAGTCGACGTACATCGGGCGTGGCTTAACGCCATCGACGTAAATCGGATCCTTCTTGGGCGTCTTCTTGGCGGAACTGCGTCGCTTGGACGGACGGCTCGGTCGGCGGCTGGTGGGGGGCAAGGTGGTAACCTCGACTGTATGAAAACTGAGTTAGGAACGGTTTGAGCCCCACATTTTACCGCAAAACGCGTGGCATGCAACCCGTACCGAGCGGCAATTAGCCGCTGGTTTTCAGGCTGCCCGCGAGCGTCCTGTACAGTTGCATGTGGGCTTCGGCCATGTGCGAGGCCCGATAACGCTGTTCGATGGCCGCCCGGCCTGCCTGGCCCAGCGTGGCTCGCAGTTCGGCGTCGACCAGCAACTCGGCCAGCCGCCCCGCCAGATCGAGCGTGTCGTGCGGCACGTGCAGCACCCCACCGGCGGTGTCGGTCACCATTTCGGTGAAACTGCCATGCTCCGGCAGGATGACCGGCAGCCCGTTGGCCCAGGCCTCGAGCACTGGCAGCCCTTTGCTCTCGGCATACACCGTGGGCAGAGCAAACACAGATAGCGACTGGAGGAACGCAATCTTGCCCGCCCGGTCCAGTTCGCCCAGGTAATCGAAACGTCCGGAGAGTGGCCCCTTGGCGACGCGCGCTTCGATCTCGCGCAGGTACGGCTCGTCCGACTTGCCCAGATAGCCGGCCACTTGCAACCGGAAGTCGATTTCGGGTGCGGTACGTCTCAAGTGCTCGCACGCCTCGACCAGTAGGTGCAGCCCTTTGTCGTGGCAGATTCGCGCGAGGCAGCCAACAACGAGTTGCCGCGGCGGCTGGTCGGCCGGCGCGTGCCCCTCGAGGTCGAGCCCGTGCGGAATGACGTGCACGCGGTCGCGATCGATGTCGAGGTAGTCGCACATGAAGTTTGCGTAGTACTCGTTGAGCGACACAAACGCGTTGCAGTCGCGTGCTCGCTCGCAAAGTAGCGCTCGCGCCTGATCGTAGTAGGGCGGGGTGAGCTTCTCGAGGAAGATGTCCTCGCCCGACAGCGAGCAGACGACCGGCGGTCCACCACGATCGGCGATGAGTCGCGCGAAGCCCATCAGCATGGCGTTTGACAAGTGCACGACATCGGGCTTCACTTCGTCGAGCAGCCAGTCGACCAGACGGACCAGTTCCTTACGCTGGTGGCCCGCCTCGCCTTGCAGCATCGAGACGGTCATGTCGCCGAGCTTCGACGCATCGACACTCGGCCCGCCCCGAGTCGCCATGTTGAGCATCCATGGCTGGTCAAACAGCCAGTCGACCCAACGCGGAGTGCGACGGAACAGCGGAAACTTCTGCTGGAGGTAGACGTTGATGCCCCCGTAGAACACTTGCTGGTGGCTCACATCGACTTCGTCGGTGCGAATCGGCGTGTACGTAGGCACCAGCAGAATGTCCTCCCCACGGTCCATCAGCGCACGGGCCAGCGTGTTGTCGTGCAGGCAACTGCCGCAATACATTCCAGCGGCCCCGGCGGCGATGTAGGCGATGCGCATGCGTGGCTCTGGGCTGGAAGCTGTAGGCTATGAGCGAGTAGCTCGCTAAGCAAAGAACTTCTTGAGCGTCGCTTCGGAGGGTTTGGGCGTAACCAGGGAGACGACGATCATGGCGACGGTGGAAGCTGCAATCATGTAGGTTACCGGCATCACTTCGTATCCCTCGGGCGCAAAGGGTAGCTGCACTCCGTAGGTTTCGTCTTCGGCGTATCCTGACGCTCGGAACAGATAGAACCAAGTGCCGATGGCCGTCAGCACACATGCGTACGCGCCGGCTTTGGTCAGTCCCCGCCAATAGATCGCAGCCAATGCCAGTGGAAACAAGCTACTGAACCCGCTGAAACACCAGACGCCGAGTGTGAACACTCCCCGTGGATCGAACAAACTGAAGAAGTAGGTGAGCGCCACGATCAGCACAATGAAGACTCGCGCGGCCCAAATGACTTGCTTGTCGGTGAAACGGTCACGTCCACCGTAGTGTACCAGCACGTCCTCGGTGAACATGGTGCCGACGCAGAGGAATTGGCTGTCGAGGCTTGACATGATGGCCGCCAGAATACCGGCGGTGAGCAAGCCGGCAAGCTCCGGGATCTTGAGCTGATTCACCATGAACGGCAATACGGCGTTCTGATTGGCAGCGACCGGCGCTGGCACGTTGACCAAGCTGCCAGCAGCCCAAGCGCCGATCAGTACGCAGGGCACCCATACGATCATGATGAAGATGGGATGGAGCACCACTGGAACTTTAAAGCTGCCCGCGCTCTTGGCGGTGAGCCAATGCTGGAACAGGTGAGGGAACATCCCCACCGACAGCGGCACCAGCAGATAGGTCGTGAACTTCAACTTCGAAATGTCTACCCGCGTGGCTTTGTTCTCCGGGATGCTCTCGCCGAGCGCTTTCAGGTTGTTAAAGAACCCTTCCTGGCCGCCTAGCTTGTTGGCTAGCACGTAGAACGTAACCACTCCCAGCACCATGAAAATGCAAGTTTGCAGGGCATTGGCCCACGCGGTGCCACGCATGCCGCCGAAGAACACGTAGGTCAGTACCACGCAGCAGATGGCGAGTGACGCGAGTTGCTTCGGTACACCACCGGCCGAACCGGCGGCGAATGTTATCTCGCCGTCCTTGTTTTCGCCGAGTTCCAAGAAGTCGGGGAACGTTCCCTGCTCGAAGGTGACCGTTTCGGCCACGACCTGCCCTTTGTCGATGCGTCCGGCGGTGACCTTGTTGATCACCGTGCCGGAGGCCATGACGCCAATCAGCAAGTAGGGAATCACCAGCGCGACCAGCACCGGAAACATCACCAGGCCGATGGAGTTGCTTTCGAGTCGGTCGCGGAAGAACTGAATCTGTGTGCGGTAGTGGTACTTCCTGCCAAACTGCCAGAGTTTCACTCCGAGCACAAAGAAGCACAAAGAGTGGATGATGCCAGAACTCGATGCGAGCATTCCATACACACCAATGCCGCGGACAAACGCTTCGCCGGTGGAACCCACCAGAGCGAAGGCGGTCATCGTGGTGCCGAACAGCGACATCAACAACAGGAACGGGCCGATCGAGTGACTGGCCAGCATGTAGTCGCTCGAAGTGCCGCGAAACAAGCGACTGGCGAACAAGCCAAGCGAGAGGACGATACCGAGGTAGATCGCGATTATCACAAGCTGCGTCATTGCTGCGGACCTCCCTCCGTGCCTTCAAGCTCGGCGGGCCAGCAGTAGATGGTCGCCAGATACCAGGTGATGCCCGCCGCCAGGGAAATGCACGCTTGGTAGAACAGGCCAATCGGCATGAAGCCGAATACCAGATATCCGTCGTCCCACCACCAAAAGTCCTGATGCAGAATCAACAACGCAACGATGATTATCCAAACCGCATGCTTCATGTTGTGGCCACACTCCCGACTTGAGTGGCGGATGCTTCCGCCTGCTGGACGCGATGGCGCAGTGCCAAACGAAAGGTCTGGTTTGCCCCAAACGACAGCGTGCGAGTGTACCACACCTGCGTGTCAGGCTAAACAGCGTCGCGCGAATTCGATTCGGCTATTTGCTGCTGGAGCCAGGGGTCGAGGTCGTCGAACATCATGGCGACGCCCGGCTTGAAGATACGGCCGATCAATAGATCGGTCAGATTGCCGTGGTGATGGGGGTGCTCGGTGACGAATTTGCCGACGCGAAACTCACCCGAATAGAAGGCGTGCACTAGTTTTCGCACCGAGTTGGTGGCCGCTTTGAACTCGGGCTCCCACTTGCCCAGTTGCGCCGCGGAGGTGTCGCCTTGCTTCAGGCCTTCGCTCACCGCGTCGGCGGCCAGCCAGGCCGATTGCAGAGCGAAGTACACGCCGGAGGAGTAGACCGGATCGATGAAGCCCCAGGCGTCGCCCACCAGCACCCAGCCATCGCCGGCCGACTGGTCGGTCATGTAGGAGAACTCCTTTGCCACCCGCAGATCGTCCAGGGGCTCCGCACCAGCGACCCGTTGCAGGACGCCTTCGCACTTAGCGAGTTCTTCCTCAAAGGTCTGCTCGGGCTTGCCGCGACCTTTGAGCAGGTAGTCGTTGTCGGCAACGCAGCCCACGCTCACCAGGTCGTCGGCTTGGGGGATGTACCAGAACCACGCGTTCTTGTCGCTGGTGTGCAGGATGATGGTCTTCACCCCGCCGCCCGACTCATCGCGCTCGGCACCGCGGTAGTGCCGCCAGATGGCGGCCTTTTTCAGATCGGGGTTTACTCGACGTAGTCCGAGCTTGTTGGCCAAGATTGTCTGCTGTCCCGAAGCGTCGATAACCGCCTGCGATGCGATGCGATGCTCCGTTCCGTCGCGGTGAACAACCACGCCGACGGCACGGTCGCCGCGCATGAGGATGTCGACCACGCGCACTCCGTCGCGCACATGGGCGCCTTTGGTGGCGGCGTTATCAAACAGCATCTTGTCGAACTCGGCGCGGTCGACATGCCACGTTTCGCTACAAGGTCTAGGGTCGTGCGAGCGGAAGAAGAACGGTTGCGACTCGCGACCGGTGTTGTTGACGAATTGCACGCCCACTTTGCGCGAGAATCTCGACGCGATGAGCTGCTCGAGCACGCCGAGCCGTTCGAACACCCAGTAGCTCTCCGGCATAAGCGACTCGCCCACGTGTTCGCGGGGCATCTTGTCGCGCTCGACCAGCAGCACGGAGTGCCCTGCCTCGGCCACCAATGCGGCGGCGGTGGAGCCGGCGGGGCCGCCGCCGATCACAATGCAGTCGTAACTCGGTTTCAGATCGGACATCTTCGCAGCGTCAAGGTGATTCGGCCGGCGGGACGGTGGGGTGGTCGGTGACGATCTCCAACAGGTCGACCGCTCGCGCGCCCGACAGGTGGATGGCGGCCGAGCGTCCGTAGATCACGTCGCCCGCCGGTACGCCGAGGTGTTTGGCGAGTTCGTCGCCGGTCTCAATCCGCCACAACGCCAGCAGTTCCACGTCGCGCAACAGGTTGTTCTTGATCAGCACTCGACCCAGCGGCGCACAGCCCGTTTCGATCGCCTCTCGGACGTTCGGGGGCAGGTCGGCCAGGTCGATGCTCATTATCCCATATTGTACGACCGCCCCGTCGGAATGACGAGCTAATAAACTCTGGCGGGCGTAGATGGTGCTGTCGAGCCGCTCCCGGACCACTCGCACGGCCACCAGCGATTCCCAGTACGCTTCCAGCGTGACGGTCATGTGGTCGTGGTGTGCCAGCAGCGTGGCGTAGGAAGCCGGCAGGTCGTCCTCGCCGACGGGCGTAAAACGCCCAAGCTGCTCTAGGTCAGTGGAGAAGATGGCCGCCCGCGCGGTGAGTTCCGCGGTACGGGACTGGCTAACTTGGTGGGTGACGCCGGTCGACTCCGCCATTGCTGAATTGCCTCGCTCCGGACGGCCGACGTTCAAGATGCTCCCGGCCAACTTCCGTCGCCGCGTACTTCGGCAAACAGGTACTCGACACCACGTCGCACGACAGGGCTCTTGGTGTGGCCAATGCTCGACAGGCTCATCAGCACCATGCTGGTCACAGGAATGCTGTGGTAGAAGCTGCCGTCTTCCGACTGGGTGTTGGCCAGCCAGTCGATGGCGCGCTGCGACGCGCGAGACCTGCGCCAGTAAGTGATTGGGTTCACCGGTTTATTGAGACTAAAACTAGCGACTCCCAGCGCCACAATGGCTGGAAGCACCGGTTCGCGATCGGTCCAGAACTCGACGCGCGAGTTTGAAGTGCCGAAGTTCGCGGTCTCGATCGGGATCGAAGGTAGTTGTTTCCAATCGACTACTTCGGCCAGGGCGCTAGCGCCGCGCGCCAGGAGCGTTGCACTGTGCAGCGGGCCAAAGTGCGACTTGAGTCTCTCGACGCCGCCCTGTTTTTTGATGAACGTGTTCATCTGCGAGCCAAGCTCGGCATAAGCTGCTGGGGCGCCGGTGAGTTGGAATGCGGCGCGGACGATCATCGAGGTCATCAAGTCCGATGCATCCGAGGTGTCGTCGGCCAGGCTGGACCAACCACCATCGGCGAGTTGCCGGCGGGCCAGCCAGTGCATGCTGCTGACGATCAATTCGCTGAGGTCGCCCTGGTAGGCCGAGTCGATGTCGAGCGGCTGCGAGCTGTCGCCCAGCTGGCCGCCATGTTGTTCGGAGAGAACCAACGCACCCACGGCCGCGGCGGTGGAGACCACCCGGCCATTCCACTGGTGCAGCCAGTCGCTCGCTGTGGGCGAGGCGGTTGCGCCAGCAGGCGTTGCCACGCGGAAGGAGGGCCGCTCGGCGGAACCGCTTTTCGCGGCGACCGCTGATTGGTTGGTAGTGAACATAAAAGTTCGGTGGGAAGGGACAACACGCTAAATGCCGCGTGTTATGGGTCGGCTCAACGGTGAGCCTGGCGGGATGAACCGCATCTTGCTTTTCAGAGGTAGAGCATAGGCAGCCGCCGAGGGGCTGTCGAGGGTCAAGCCGGCCGACGCCACGGATAGGGGAGGGGGCGTTTGCCGTGGCGCCGGCAGCTTGAACTGCTCTGTAAGTGCTTATGAGGAAAGCACTTCCAGGGAGCAAAAGATTACGCGTCGAGGGAAAAATCACCCAGATTTTTTGCCACGATCGTCTGTTCAGGCGTCTACGAAGCCTGCCGAGACGCATGCCCGGGTCAATTCGGCCACCGATTGGACGCCCATCGCCTTGTAAATCCGGCTCCGACGGGCCTCGACGGTGCGGATGCAGACGCTCAATTCGCGGGCGATCTGCTTGTTGGGCACGCCGTCGAGCACGCGGGTCAGCACATCGCGCTCGCTGGGGGAGAGCTGCTCCAGCCGCGAAGCGGCCTCGCGTCGGTTTGCGGAACGGCGGAGTTGCTTACGGTGCTCCGACAGGGCCAGCCCGATCGCATCCCGCAACTCGTTTTCGCAGCACGGTTTGTCCAATACGTTTACCGCACCCATCCGCATCGCGTCGACTGTCATGGGAGTCGTGGCGTAGGCGGTGACGAATACGGCGGGAACCGGTACTCCTTCGCTGCGAAGTTGTCGCAGCAACTCGCAGCCGCTGATGCCTGGCAAGCGTTGGTCGAGCAACAGACAGCTTGGGTTGCGCGGTTCGTAGGCCTTCAAAAAATCTTCGGCCGAACGATACGCTTCGACCCGCGCGCCGGTGGGGCGAATTAATTCGCCAAGAGCTTCGCGGGTGCTGTCGTCGTCTTCGACGATGTAAACGGTGTCGACTTGGGTTTCACTCATAACGCTGGTACCACCACCAATTTCCGTGCCTATAAATGCCATCTTTCCGGTCTCCGTAGAAAAAGTCATTGCCATTTGTTGTGGCAATCAATTAGTCTTGGCGTACTTGCCTGTGCCCGACGCCCGTTTGTGTGAGGTGAAATCCGTACGGGCGTACGCGTGAGTCATCCCGGATGGCCTTTAACGTTCTTCGGCCGCCAATGTGATGACTATGTTAAGAATACGGGCCGGTTATCAGCAAAAAAGATGGGGAATTCCGCGGAATAAGGTGGGTTGCCGAAGTCGGAATGTGGGTGCCCACAATAACGCGTCGGCAATCTGCAGGTCCTACGATGAGAGCTTTGCTTTCATGACGATTTGGACCAGCTCGGCGAGGGAATCCGCTTTCAGTTTTGTGAAGATGTGCTGGCGACGAACCTCGACGGTTCGCACGCTGATATCGAGCCGTGTGGCGATCGTTTTATTGGGTACGCCATCGACGATCATGTTCAGCACCTCATTCTCAGCGGGGGTTAGTGATTCGAGGCGGGACTGCAATTCCTTTTGCTCCAGTTCCTGCTCGTAGTTCTCGACGTCCTTCGCCAGCCCCTCGCGGATGGCGTCCCACAGTTCGTGGTTGCGGGCCGGTTTCTGCAACAGCGTGACCGCCCCAGCCTTGATCGCCCTGACGATGACCGGCGTATCGGCGTATCCGGTTACCACCACCACCGACAAACTGATGCCGCGCCGTTGAAGTTCCTCCTGTAGTTCCAGCCCGCTCATTTCCAGCATGCGCACATCGGTCACCAGGCACCCCGGTCGCTGTCCCTGGTAGCTTTCGAGAAACGACTCTGCCGACTCAAAGGACTGATAAGCCACTTTCATTTCGTCCAGCAGCATCTCGACCGACTCGCGCGAAGCGTCGTCATCGTCCACGATATATACGGTGGGCGAATCACTCATGAATCAGCCTCCCTATCGGCTGGCAGTAGGACCGAAAACGTCATGCCAACATCTTCGTTTGCTCGTCCCCATATCTTACCGTGGTGGCTGGAGATGATCGAGCGACAGATCGCCAGTCCGATGCCCATACCTTCCTCCTTCGAGGTGGTAAAAGCGTCGAACAGCGATTCGATTTCCACCCCGCCGGTCAGCCCAGTGCCGTTGTCGCAAACTTCCATCAACACACCATCCCCGCTCTGCGAGGTGGAGACGGAGACCCGCCGTGGCGAAGCAGAGGATTCGCCTGCTGCGTCGAATGCATTTCGCAACAGGTTGACGATCACCTGCTGAATCTGTACCTGATCTCCGGTTACTTTGGGCAGGAACTCGTCGAGGTGAAACTCGACGCGGATGTTCTTGCGACGCGAGACAAAGCCCAGCATCTCGGCCGTCTCCCTCACCAGCCCGTTCAAGTCGAAGCGAGCCATGTGCACCTGTTGCGGACGGGTGAAGTTGCGTAGGCGCCGAATGATATCCGCAGCGCGATTGATCTGGGTGGATATCTTGCGACCCATTACCGCTACGCGTTCTACAAACCCAGGCTCTTTGTTCTCCAGGGCCGTCGTCATCGCGTTGGCAAACGTTGCCGCAGCGTGCAAAGGCTGATTCACTTCGTGGGCGATGCCGCCAACCACTTCGCCCATGGTCGCAACGCGCGCCAAATGCGCCAGGCGAGCGTCGGACTCTTCGAGTCGCTGCCGTCGTTCGACTTCGTCGGTGATGTCGCGGTCGATGCCCACCATCCGCAGCGGCGCCCCGGCCTCGTCGCGATCAATCACGCGACCTCGATCGAGCATCCAGCGAACCGATCCATCGCTCAAGACGACACGGTACTCGCACTGGAATACTCCCGTGCGTCCTGCCAGATGGTCGGCAACCCGATCTGCAACTTCGGCGAGATCATCTGTGTGGATCGACTTCTCCCAATCCTCCATGTCTAGCGAGTTATTGCCCAGTGGCAGGCGGCGACTGGCAAGCCAGTTGTCGCTCACATAGACCTGATCGCTGGGGATATACCAGTCGTAGAAACCATCGGCCACCGCGTCGATCGTCAGGCTCAGTCGCTCTTCGCTCGTCGCCAAGGCTTCCT
The DNA here is from genome assembly GCF_965227375.1 of Aeoliella sp. NCBI lineage: Bacteria > Pseudomonadati > Planctomycetota > Planctomycetia > Pirellulales > Lacipirellulaceae > Aeoliella > Aeoliella sp. The sequence continues at coordinate 2,467,280 of NZ_CBDDFX010000002.1, read as the reverse complement.
GGGCCGCCTTGCGGGCCAGTGCGTTGACAAATACCTCGCCCAGCAAGCGAAGGATGGCGGCCGTTTCTTCCGACCACTCCCTGCCACGCTCCTTGCTGGAGATGCCCAGGAAGGCAAACAGACGATTCTCGAAGAACGTCGGCACCACGATGAAAGATTGAATTCCAATACTCTCGATGTCCTTGCGGAGCTTCTCACTGCCTGGGGGAATCTCGTCCAGCGACGACATCATTAGCGGCAAACCTTGTTCGAGTGCCGGCATTCCCCATGCATTCTCGATCGTCGAAACCCTTTGCAGCTCCGGAGGTGGTTCGATAGCGTCAGGAGCGAGCCATTGGTAAGCCAGTTCAACCTCTCCGGCCTCTTGGTGGAGTAGGTAGATGTACGAACGATCGCCACCGACGAACTCGCCTACCTGCCGAAGTGCGTCGATAATCTGGTCGCCAAGCTCGTCCGGTTCCAAGTTGATGAACCTCGAGGTGAGGTTCAGGATCAGGGACTCCAACTGTTGGCGGTAGTCGAGTTCCTCTCGTGCTTGCTTCTGGGCGGTGATGTCGCGCCCTACCGATTGAACCTCGTAGAGATTGCCATCACTGTCGAACAAACCGCGATCCCACCATTCGTGCCAAGCTATAGTGCCGTCGGCTTGCACGATGCGTTGCTCGTCGAATATGGCTGGCTGGTCGGGAGTTAGTGATGCAACCTTCTTCCTTAGAGGTTCGGCATCGTCGGGGTGGATGAATTCGAAGACATTCCGCTTCAGCAGCTCCTCTGGAGTCAGCCCAAGAAATCGACTGAGTGCACCATTAACGAATGTCTGCGTGCCATCCGGCTTCCAGCGGGCGATGAATTCCGATTGGTCCTCGACGACCGATCGGTATTGTTCGCGGCTGGCTTCCAACTCGCGGAACGTATGCTGACGGTCTATCGAGTTGACGACGATTTCGCCCACGACCTCCAACAACGCCATGCTGTCGCTCGACCAGGCCTTCTTATGGCTAACGCAGGAAAAGCCCAGCATGCCGGTGCCGCCATGTTCGAAGAACAGTGGCAAATAGAACGCCGAGCGAATGCCCAACTTCTCGAACAACTGTTTCACCGGGGCAGCGTCGTTTGGCAGTCCGTGCGTGTCCGGCACGTGCACTGGCTGGTTGGCCGCCAGTTGGCTGGTGATCCAGGAGAGCGGCGCCACTTCGATGTTTTGCAGACGCTCCTTGAGGCTGGGGATGCCCGGTGCGCACCATTCGTGTGTGAGCTGCGCTGTTTTCTCCTCAGCGTCCTTGTATTGGTAGACGAAACAGCGATCGACGTCGGTGTAGCTGCCTACCTTTTCGAGGGCTTCGACGATGCCGTCGTCGATCGACTCGACGGGCAGGTTGATAAACCGTGTGCTGAGCGACGTCAGCAGTTGCTCGAACGACGAACGATAGCCCGCGCGGGAAGAAGAGTCAGCAACGTCGGATTCGATCGGCATAACGCAGCAGGTCGTTAGGCTAACGTGGGTGAGGTTTGCCGCGACCGCTGTTCGGCAAGCCGCATCCGCCACAAGCATAGTCTAGCTGGACCGGTGCTTCGTTGGCAACTTGCATTCAAACACGAGTGAAGACCGATCGGTAAATGGGCAGCCCATCTTTCCGCTTTCGCCGCTCAAAGTGAGTGCGATAGTCGAGGTCGTGCTCTGGGGATTTCTCTTCTACCGGCTCCGGGCCACGCAAGTCGGCGACGTCGGCCAGCAATTCGAGAGTTGTGTGGAAGTACTCTTCTACGTCGGTCCAAAAATGGAACAAGCCATCCGACTGAATAGTTCGTGCTGCATCGGCCAGAAACTCCGGTGTGAGAACTCGGCGTTTGCGATGCCGCTTCTTCCACCAGGGATCGGGAAAATAAACGTGCACGGCTGCCAAGCTGGCGTTGGGCAGCATCTCGCGAAACAGTCGCAGGCCATCGCCAGAGACCATCACCGCATTGTCCAGCTGCCGTTTGGCGAGTCTCGATGCCGAGAAGCGGGCGTACTTGTGGGCGACCTCAATGCCCAGAAAGTTATGCTCTGGCATGGCTCGGGCCGCGTTCTGCAGGAACAGTCCTTTGCCGCTCCCCACTTCTACCTCCAGCGGAGCCTCCCGCCCGAACAATGCAACCGGGTCCCATGGCTCGGGCAACTGGTCGAGCGTCTTCAGATGCCGATGGAGGTCGAGCGAAGGATCAATCGAAGGTACAGCCCGGCGGCCCATAAGCGAATTCAGTCGTTACTCAAGAGAGGAAAGTGTTTGTCTGGTGCGACGCTACTGGCGTTCGGTCAGCGGCTTGGGATCTTCGAATTGGAACAGCTTGTCGGTTTCCTTGTTCCAGTCCTCGCCGGGTGGTGGGCGGCCAATGGCTAGCAGCGGCATGAGCAGCAGTCCTGCCACAAACCCGCCAATATGGGCCCAGTGAGCCACGCCTGAGGCAACGTTCCACTGGAGGATGGCCGCCAGGGTCTCCAGCACCATCCACAGGCCCAGCAGAATGAACGCCGGAACATCCAGCAGCAGGGGAATGCCCAGGAAGACGATTGTCTTGACCTTCGCCCATGGGAAAGTCAGCGCGTACGCGCCCAGCACCGCCGCGACGGCACCGCTGGCGCCGATCACGGGGATTTTACTCTCGGGATCGATGGCCCAATGGCACAGAGTCGCCACCACGCCACCGGCCACATAAAACATCACGAATACAAAATGGCCCAGCCGATCTTCGACGTTGTTGCCGAAAATCCAGAGCATCCACATGTTCATGATCAGGTGCAGCCAACCTGCGTGCATAAACATGGTGGTAAACATCGTGCTGTAGACCGACAGCGAGTTGTTCGGCAGATCCAGCTCAAGGATATCCTGCGGAGCCTTTTGACCGTTGGGAAGCACCTTCTCCGGGCCGATGGGTTGTCGGATGCGGACTGGCTGTGGGTCGTCAACGTGAGTGAGCCGCAGCGGAATAAAGCCGTGCTCGAACGCGACCTCCGCCTGTCGGCGAGCGGGAAGCAGATGCGTTTGCCACGTGATCCACACGTTCACCACGATGAGCAGAATGGTCATCAGCGGAAAGCGGCGGTGCGGATTGATGTCGTAGAGTGGGATCATGGCGTGTGCGTGAAGGTGCGCAGCCGCTCGATCGATCCTTCGCGCGACGCGGAGTGCCTGCGGCGCTACCGCTTATTGGAATCCATGTCCTGGATGGTTTCTACCGGAATCGAAACGCCCACCAGCTCGCCCTCGCACACCAATGCCGTGTCGACGAATGCCTGGAATGCGCAACGAATCATGGCCCGCGGGCGGATAGCCAGCCGCTTGCAGACCAATAGCAGGCGGTCGCCCGGGCGGACGATGCCCCGGAAGCGCACCTTATCGAGTCCGCCAAACCCCATCATGTTCACATCCATCGCCCCGTGCTTCTGCACCTGATAGGTGCATAGCTGGGCGGCCGCCTCACAGATCAACACGCCCGGCAATAGCGGCATGCCTGGCATGTGGCCACGGATCCAGAACTCCTGATCCGTCATGTCTTTGTAGCCGGCTGCAATGCCTTGTTCCGGGTCGTCGTACACAACCGCGGAGATTTGCTCCATCTCGTGGCGCTGCGGGATGTGCTTGCGTATCTCGTCCATTTCCGCCAACACGCGGTTCAGGTCGAGTTCCGCCGGATCGAGAATCAGGTCCTTCTCGGGCACGCCAGGTTCTCTAGAGGAGGAATGTTGTTGCAACCGAGCGCAGCGCACTCGAACGCCGTCGGCGCCGCCAAGGCCCGTAGGCCGGGCAGGGCTTTAGGTCTTCACCTTTTGGCGACGTTCCTTGCGAGGGCGGCTGCACGCAGGGCGGGCGCCGTGGTTGGCTTTCTTGACTTTTCTACCGGGCTTGGCCATCGGAATATCTCGTAGTGGGGAGGTAAATGGGGAGGGGCTAGCTACGGACGACCGCCAAAGCGGCCTAAGCCCCGCAGTATAGCAATTCTGCTCGGTGGGAGAAAGCGCCAAGCGGGAACGGCTCGGACGACCCGAATACCTACTTCGACTTGGCCCGCAAATCCCAGGCGTCCAGCCAGGTCAGCTCGACCGGTTTGAGTCCGAAGTCCTTCTCAAGCCGTTTTCCCATGTCGTCCAGGTGCCCCGCGCCGTAGAACACTCCCAGCTTGGTCTTGCCAGCATCGATTTGCTCGCGCAGCACCTCCAGGGCGGCCTTGTTGCGTTCGGTGATCAGTGTCGAGCCCTCTTCGCCGCCAAAGGCGGTAAGCAACGATTCCATCTCGGCCAATTGACCGGCCATGGCAATCTTCAGCCGCCGAGGGCGATCCTTGGCGAACAATGCTTGCATCAGGTCGATGTCTGGAGTCGCTCCTTCGGCATTCATCGCTTGCTGGTGGGCGATCGACTGGCCCATCAAGCGGAAATACATCTTCAGGAAGCTCTCTTCTTTGGCCTTCATGCTCTCGAAGAATTCATCGGGCGACATATCGGCGTGGACGAAGTTCTCTTTCGTATAATCCACTTTTTCCAGTTGGTGCTCCAGTTCCAGCATCGACTTCATCCCGTTCTGCATGGCGCCCAGGGCATGGCGACTGGAGGCCTTGGTGCCGGGTTCGATGCGGGTACCCTCCGGGGCTACCAATTCATAGAGCAGAGCGTCGTATTGCTCGAATCGTTTGTTGAGTACCTCGTAGTAGGCTGCGTCGCCCACGTGTACGGCACCTACCAGATCGACCACGACCGCTGGCTTGCCGGCCTCGGGCGTGGAGCGATAGCGGATGATGGCCGTTTGCATGGCCAGCGGGGTGCCTTTGTCGTCCTTCTTCACTCGCACCCACTCGCTGCCGAGCTTCTCGGCCTCGGCGGTATCGGGCTCCGCAGCAGGCGGAGCCACTGCTGGCTGCGAGTTCGCCACACTGGCGGCTAGCCAGATGCTAGCGGCCAGGACGCCCAAGCAAGGTGGAATCGTCGAGATCTGAGTCAAACGGATGGCAGTCTGGTTCATGACGGGAATTCGCAATCCGGGATATTTGGCAAAAACACGCCCTAAGTATACGTTCGCCACCCGGTTGGCGGCAATTCGCACTTCAGATCAGCCAGGGGTTCGATACCGGCGTATCTGGGGGCACGTGGGCGTGAAACTCGCGATTTTCGTTACTCCTTACCAATGTTACTCAACTCCTACGACCGGCGCTTCCGATACTACCCACACAGACAAACTCCAATTCGGGGTCGGCGCGATAGACACGCGCCGTCCCGCCGCGCCTCAGCAAAAGGGTAGTTAACGCACATGTCTGCCTCTTCACTCAAAAACACATTGCTGGCAGTGCTTATTGCGACAGGTCTCGCAACGAATGCATCTGCTCAAATCGACAGCCAGTGCAGTCCGTTCTACTGCGAGTCGAACGACATGCGGTTCTTTGAACCGGTGGACCTCGACCTAGACTGCGGGGGCTGCGATTGCCAGTGCGGCTTCTTCTTCCACTACGACAAGCTTGCCTGGGCCAGTACCGGGGAACGGGTGGAGGTGGGCGATCCGAATACGGTTCAAACCGCGTTCCGGGTGTACGGTGGCGTCCCACTCGATCCGGTCACGTCGCAGCCTATTCAGCCGCCCACCATTACCAACAGCATTCACAATGCGGTCCCACGAGCGGATTTCGACACCGGCGATCGCTACGAGTTTGGCTACTGGAGCGAAGACGGCAAGGGCTGGTTGTTCAGCGTGCTGAATGGCCCGGACAATATTCAAGGTGTGAACCTTGGTATTTATCAGACGGTGCGTGGCACGGCCAACCAGCCTGATACCGACGACGACGATGATCCAGATGTTGTGGACGACAACTTCCTGCCGGATGACGGCCCACCTTATTCGCCTTTGGGAACCGTGTTTGTATCGTTCCGCACGGATCCTGGCTTGCTGGTCGGCTTCCTCGACCTGGACGATAGTGCGGTGGTCGGAGGTCTTCTGCCGGGCGACGCGAATGGCGATGGCTGGCTCGATGGCGACGACGTGGCTGACGATAGAAACAACAACGGTCAGCACGGTGCCCAGGGCTTCGACCTGGACGGCGACGGCGTGGTCGACACACTGATCTTTGGATTCCCACCCGACTATGGTGATGGTGTCACCTTGACCACCGGTTATAACACGGTTGAGGTCCGCAACACGCTGAAGATCAACGGTTTTGAGATGATGAGGGCTTACCGCCTGAAGAACGACCACTTCCTGGTCAGGAATCAGAATAACTTCTTCCAAGTGAGCGCTGGTGCTCGATTCTACCAGCTGGACGACAACTTCCTGTTCGCCGGCTACGATGGCTTCATCATGGGCGACGGCCGCTGGGACACCACGATTGTCAACAACATCGTTGGTCCCCAGGTGGGCTTCAACTGGAGGCACAAACGAGGACGTTGGACTATTGAGAGCGATGGTAAGTTCATGTTCGGTTACAATATTCAGGACTGGACGCAAACCGGTTTCATCATGGAAGGAGCCGTTCCGGCGAGAGTGAACAGCACCTACTTCCTGCGAGGCAAGTCGTTCTCCTACGGCAAGGCAACCAACGAGTTCTCTCCAGTGGGCGAACTGCGATTGAATGCCAAGTACCGATTGACGGACAACATCGATGTCCGCCTGGGGTGGACGGGAACGTTCGTTGACAACGTCCGCCGGGCCGGCGTGGCAGTCGACTACGCCTTGTACGACGATGGCCGTGTGATGGGCTTCCGCGATGCGGGCACCCAAGATATCTTCTCCACCGGCGTGAACGTCGGCGTGGAAATCCGCCAGTAGGTCGTCCTGAGAAACGTCAAAAACGTGCAAAACCGGTAAACTCAGCCTAGAAGCCGCTAGCAACCCACGTGTTGCTAGCGGCTCTTTGTTTGGTAACAATGTTGCATTGTATGGTCATGTATTGGATGGTTGACCCGTGAGAGTGCCGGTGTGGCCGGAATGGCCGCTGAAGTTACCGTGACGTTTGCGACCCTTAGAGCCGTTTCAATAGGGCGGAAGTCCGACGATCACCGCTGGAGGGCGATGATTGGTCGATGAAGGGAGAGTACACGAAATCCGATCGTGTGCTTCATCCCCTCCCCCCAGTCATTGCCAAGCCCCCCAACCCAGCATGAATGTCTCCTCCGCCACGAGTGCGGCTCGGTCGCCACGCGTGACACTGCCCAGTTGGGGCAGTGGTCGACCCATCGTCGACCGGCACGCCTTGGACTCGACAAAACCCTCCATTTCCAGCGAAGTCGAATTCTCCATCCATACTCTGGTTGAACTGCTCCGCATGCGAGCCGCTGAACTGGACGACCAACTGGCTTTTAGCTATGCGGTCGATGGCGATCAGAAGCTGCAGCACCTGTCTTATGCCGAGCTCGACTTGCAAGCGCGTGCCATTGCGGCCCGATTGCAGCAAGCTGGGCTCACCGGCGGCCGCGCGTTGTTGCTCTATCCTTCGGGGCTCGATTTCGTAGCGGCATTCTTCGGCTGCTTGTACGCCGGAGTCGTCGCCGTGCCGGCTTACCCGCCGCGGCGCAACCGGAATGCGGACCGCATCGATCGCGTGGTTCAGGATGCGGATGCCTCGGTAGTGCTCTCCACCGAGCACGCGTTGTTGCGCACCGATGGCATGCTCGATTCCGAAGCGGTGCTGCGCAAGCTTCCCTGGTGGGCGACCGATCAGTTTGATTCGTCCGAGGCCAGCAATTGGCAGCCAACTCTTGCAGGGCCCGACGACTTGGCCTTCCTGCAGTACACTTCCGGCTCCACTGGCGATCCCAAGGGGGTGATGCTCACGCACCGCAACCTGTTGGCCAACGCCGCGGTGATCCGCGAAGGGTTCGAGACCTCGCGAGACGATCGCGCGGTGTTTTGGCTACCCTTGTATCACGACATGGGATTGATTGGCGGAGTGATCGAGCCATTGTACGCCGGCACGTATTGCACGCTGATGTCACCGGCTCACTTCCTGCAGCAGCCGGTCCGGTGGCTGCAGATGATCTCCACGACCGGCGCAACGATTAGCGGTGGGCCGAACTTTGCCTATGACCTGTGTGTCGAACGGATTACCGACGAGCAGGCGGCCGCTCTCGACCTAAGTAGCTGGAGTCTGGCGTTCAACGGCGCCGAGCCGATACGTACCGAGACGCTTGACCGCTTCGCCCAAAAGTTTGCCGCGCACGGTTTCCGCCGCGAAGCTTTCTACCCCTGCTATGGACTCGCCGAGTCGACGCTGTTGGTCGCTGGTGGCGAGCGTCTGCCGGCGCCGCGGACCAGCACGGTGGACGCCTCGGCCCTGCAGGAGGGTCGCCTCGAAGTGCCTGAAGCCAACGACAAGACGTGCACCATGCAAACTCTGGTGTCGTGTGGTCATGGGCTTCTGGATCAGGATGTCCGGATTGTCGACCCCGAATCAAAACGCGAATGCGCCCATGGCGAAGTGGGCGAGATTTGGGTAGCTGGCACGAGCGTCTCGCAAGGTTACTGGCGGCGCGAGGGGCTCTCTGCCGATGTGTTCGCCGCCAAGCTGCCGGGCAACGAGAAACGCTACCTGCGAACTGGCGACTTAGGCGTGTCGGACGGGGCCGGTTTGTTTGTGGTCGGTCGTCGCAAGGATCTCGTGATCATTCGCGGGGTGAATTACTACCCGCATGATATCGAGAACTCGGCTCGTTCGGTCGACACCGCGCTGTCGAGCACTCGTTCCGCGGCGTTCGCCATCGAGGGCGACTGTGGCGAGCAACTGGTAGTGGTCCAAGAACTGGCCCGCCGCCAGAAGCAGCAGGCGGCCCAGCTGGCCGAAGCTATCAGCCGTCGAGTAGCCGAAGTGCACGAAGTTCCGTGCACCGAAGTGGTGATGGTCGCGCCAAACTCGCTACCCAAAACCTCCAGCGGTAAACTGCAACGCTACGCCTGTCGCCAGCAGTATCTGGCTGGCGAGTTGAACGTCGTTGCCACTACTAGTTCGACAAGCAACGCTGCATCACTAATGCATGACGAAACTCCAAACGGTGGAGCCACGAATATAGTCCTGCAGGTCATCCGCAAAGTTGCCGGCGACCGTGCACGTGGCGTAGGCTTGCAAACCGACTTGGTAACGCTGGGTCTCGATTCGCTAGAGCGAATGGAGATTGTCGCCCTGCTGGAAGACACGTTCGGCGGCCGCTTCTCCGAAGAAGCCGTGCTCGACATGCAGACTCCGGCCGACATCGTCGAGAAGATTGAATCCGAGTTCGGTCGCCTGAACGCTGTGCCCAAGGAGAAACGCGAGCCGGAACCCGGCGACTACGACTTCGCCCAGTCGCCTGAGTATCGTTCGTTGCAGAATTCTCTGGCCTTGACCGAGCAGGAAGGGCTGCCCAACCCCTACTTCACGGTTCACGAAGGGGTCACTAACGATCGCACGACCATCGATGGTCGGCGGATGGTGAATTTCTGCAGTTACAACTACCTGGGAATGTCGGGCGACCCGTTGGTGGTGGCTGCTGCGCAGCAAGCCACTGCTAGGTACGGAACAAGCGTTTCCGCCAGTCGACTTGTTTCCGGCGAGAAGCCACTGCACGGCCAGTTGGAAACCGCCATCGCCGATTTCCTTGGCGTCGAGTCGGCCATCACGATGGTCGGCGGCCACGCCACGAACGAAACCACGATTGGACATTTGTTTGGTCCCGGCGATCTGATTCTGCACGACGCCTTGTCGCACAACAGCATTGTGCAGGGCTGCAAGCTCTCCGGTGCCCGTCGGCGGGCGTTCCCGCATAACGATCCCACAGCTTGTCGCGAGTTGTTGGCCAAGTGCCGCAACGAGTATCGTCGCGTGTTGATCGTGATCGAAGGCGTCTACAGCATGGATGGCGACGTTGCCCCGCTGCCGGAATTCGTCGAGATCAAGGAGAAGTACAAGGCCTATCTGATGGTCGACGAAGCCCACTCGCTGGGCACCATTGGTCCTGGCGGTCGTGGCATCGCGGCCCACTTTGGAATCGACGCCCGGCGTGTGGACCTGTGGATGGGCACTATGAGCAAGTCGCTCGGCAGTTGTGGCGGCTACATCGCTGCTCGCCGTGAGATAGTCGAGTACCTGAAGTACACCGCACCGGGATTCGTCTATAGCGTTGGTTTGTCGCCGGCCAATACGGCCGCGGCGCTGGCGTCGCTCATGCAGATCGAGCAACATCCCCAACGAGTGGCGAAGCTGCAGGAAAACGCCTCGCTGTTCCTGTCGCTAGCCAACGAAGCTGGGCTCGACACGGGCGCCAGTCGCGGAACACCCATCATTCCGGTCATCACCGGTAGCTCGCCCATTGCACTACGGCTGTCCGATCGGTTGTTCCGCGCGGGCATCAACGTGCAACCCATTTTGCACCCGGCAGTGGAGGAGCAGGCCGCGCGATTGCGATTCTTCCTCACAAGCGATCACACGCCCGAGCAGATTCGCACCACTGTGGCCCTGACCGCCAAGCACGCACGCGAATTAGCCAAAAGCAATTCAGCGGCATAAATCCTTAGGCGAGCCGGAAGCGTCAGCGCCCGGAGAAAGCGTGCCATTGCGACTACACCTCCAGTCGCTAACGCACCTGGTTCGCCAAGTGCTCGCTTGAGGCCTTCTGCGGGGATATAATGAAGGTTCTCCTATACTCTGTCCACGCTATGAGAGATTGCCATGTCGCAAGCCATTGTCGACCCGAATGAACTGCGACGATTTGCCGCCAATTTGAAGAAGTTCAACGCCGAACTCGAGGCGGGGCTTACCGCACTCTCCGGGCAGTTGCACTCGCTGAGCGCCACCTGGCGCGACCAAGAGCACAAGAAGTTCGTCGAGGAGTTCGAGCAACACATCAAAGCCATCGCCCGCACCATCGAAGCTACGAACGAACACGCCCCGTTCTTGATCCGCAAAGCAGAGCGGATCGAGGACTACCTGACGCAGCGGTAGGGACTGGGAGCAACGGCTATGGTGATCGGCGTTTTGTCCGACACTCACGATCAGCTCGACCGCACCGAACGCGCCGTCTCTCTCTTGCAGTGCAACCAAGCGGAATTGCTGGTACATTGTGGAGACATTACAACTCGCCCCATCATCGAGGCTTGCTCGAGACTACCGTTCTACTTTGTGTTTGGAAATCACGACTGCGATATGGTGCCGGAGTTGATGCAAGCTGCGGAAGAGTTTGACGCGAACTGTTTGGAGTGGGGGGGCACGTTTGAGGTTTCCGGCAGTCGGATCGGTGTAACACACGGCCATCTTCGGTCGGACCTGCGATCCGTTTTGGCCAGCGACCCCGAGCTTTTGCTAACGGGGCACTTTCACGAGAGAGCCGATTGGATAGAAGGACAGGTGAGGAGAGTGTGCCCTGGATCGCTTCATCGTGCGGATCAATTCACGGTGGCAACGATTAACCTCGTGACAAATGCTGTGAGTTTCCATCAGATAGATTGAAGAGATCTCTGTGCCCTCGGTGGTGAAACAGTAATGTCCGGACCCGCCTACGTTCACAACACGGAAGCCATCGAGCAGGTGAGGGTGGCGCTGGCGAAGTTTGCGCACGAGATCGACGAGGGGCTCACGGAGATTGCCGCCGAAAGCAGGCGGCTATTGGACTGGTTGGAGCACGATCGGCCGCGGTATTGGAAAAACCAGGTGCGCATGGCGTGGGACGCGGTGGAGCAGGCCAAGAAGGACCTGCATCGCTGCTTGATGTATCCGGTGGCCGACGAACGGCCCAGTTGCACGGAGCAGCGCGCCGCCCTGAAGAAGGCTCAGGCCCATTTGGCTTACTGTGAGCAGAAGTCCGAGCGGCTGAAAAACTGGTGTCGCGAAGTCCGCCACGAACTGTTCGAATACGAAGGCCGCATCGCCCAGCTCAAGACCTGCGGCGAGATCGACGTCCCTCAGGCGATGGCCGCCCTGGGGCGTTTGCTCGCCCGCATCGACGAGTATCATCAGATGGGCTCTCCCAGCGGGATTCCGAAGTTGGACATGTCAGTCGTGATGGGCAACGCGAGAGACGAGCCGGATCAGGAAGCCGATGAGACCGACGTCAAACGCGACAGCGAATAATGTGGAGCTATTCGAACGATGAAATCATGTGATTTACAATCCGGCGCAGGTCGCATCCGCCGAGCGCTGGAGCATCTAGAACTTGCCTGGGCGGAAGCCACGGACGAGTGGAACGACGAGGCGAGCCGCGCGTTCCAGGAGCATCACTTGGAGCCCGTGATTCCCGTGGTGAAGACCGCACTGGACGCCATAGGCAGGATGGATCTGCTGCTGCGGGAAGCCCAGCGAGATTGCGAGCGTTGAGGATTTGTTTTCTGTTGGCGACGTTTAGTTCGTCGGCCTTTGGTACTTGAATTTCGGACATCGACTTGCTTTCTACTCGACGCCAACTCGAACTGATGCGAGACCTGCAACGGCTCGCCAACCAGCGACAACTCGAAGAAGAGCGGATTGCTCGCGATTACGAGCAGGCCAGAAAGTCGGCAGAAGGCCAGTGCACCGAGCGCACCGAGCAAGCGGAGGCTCGGTACCAGCAGCAAACCAAAGAGCAGGAAGAGTCACACAACAGCCGCATCGAGTTGCTGCAGACGGAGTACGAGCAGGTTCGCAGTAGCACGCAAGCCGAATACAAGCAGATTCGCGAGCAAACCGAAGCGAAGTACACGTCGACTGTCCGCACAACCAAGGACGACAAGAAACAGGCGGCGTGGCAAGCGCTAGCAGTGTTCGATGCAGCCAAGAACAATCCCCGCGAGGCGCTTGCCGCCACGCAGCAGGAGCTCGCCGGCCAGCAAGCGCACATCGATCAACTGCACGCCGATGTGGAGGAGATTCTCCGCACTCGGCGGCTATGGCGCGAAGAGCTTCCCTCACTCCCGCCTTCCTCCGAGACGAACTCGGAAGATGCCGAGAAGCCCGAGAGTGTGGAGGTCGCCAAGGCCAAGATCGCTCAGCGGATCGATTCGGCGCGCAGTCTGGTAAGCGAGATGCAAAGTCGGCGGAGTTCGCAACTATTCGAGGGATTCACCCCGTTCGCGGTGCCGGTGATCGTATGGCTCGTGTTGCTAGTGGCGTTGGGTTTCGTCGTCGGCTGGCCCAACTGGCCAGTATGGCTGGCCGGCAGCCTAGCAGGCGCGGCCCTGGTATGCGGCCTGGGCGGCTTCGTGCTTCGCCGGCGTTTGGTCAAATGGGCCACCGACGCCTATTCCAAATTCGCCGCGGAAACCGCTGCCTCGCGCGGGGCGATCGACCTGGCAGTGCTGGTCGCCCGCGATCAGAGCCGGCGGGAAGCGGCCCAACTGATCGAGATTCGCGACAAAGACCTCGCCGAAGCCGAAACTACCGCCCGCACCGCGCTGGCAGAGATCGAAAGCTGGCAAGAGTCGACCTTGTCGGCCGCGCATGAGAAGTATCCAGCGCTGCTCGCCAAGCTGAAAGACAACAACCAGCGAGACACCGCCACGGCTGAGACGGAACATCGGGCCACCATGCTCCAATTGCGCGAGCAGCACGATGCTGCGAGCAAGCAGGCCAAAGCCGACCGCGACGCGGCGCTCCAAGCGGCTCGCGAACAAAAGCAGGGCGATTGGCAAGCGATGCGCGACGCATGGTTCACCGGCTTCGAGGCAATTCGCAGCGAGCTGGGCGAGATGCATAGGCGGTGCGACCAATTATTCCCCGACTGGAACCAAACCGACTATGCGGCGTGGCCAAAGCCGACCGAGCCGACCGAAGCGATTCAGTTCGGCGCGGCGACGTTGGACCTGGCCAAGGTCAAACACACCCTCAGCAGCAACCCGGAGCTGCGCCCCGAAGTATCCGAACTCGAGTTACCTACTTTGGTCACGCTCCGCGAACAACCTTCGTTGGTCGCTAGCGCCGACGGCGAGGGCAGGGCGGTGGCGGTCGAACTGCTGCAAACTCTGATGGTTCGCTTCCTCACCGCGATGCCGCCGGGCAAGGTGCGGTTCACGATTTGCGATCCGGTGAGCCTGGGAGAGAGCTTCTCTTCGTTCATGCATCTTGCCGACCACGACGAAGGGTTGATCAACGGCCGCATTTGGTCGGAATCGCGAGACATTGACGAGCAACTCACCCGACTCACTGCCCACATGGAGACCATTCTGCAGAAGTATCTGCGGAACGAGTACGCTTCGATCCACGAGTACAACGAGCAGGCGGGCGAGGTGGCCGAGCCGTTTCAGGTGCTCACGATCGCCAACTTCCCGCACGGTTTCTCCGACACCTCCGCACGTCGCCTGTTGAGCCTCGTGGCCGGCGGCCCGCGATGCGGTATCTATGTGCTGCTGTCGCACGATCGCAAGCAGCGGATGCCGAACGATTTCGCGATGGACGATCTGGTGTCGCCTTCGGTGTTCCTCGATTGGGTCGAGTCGGCCGGTCGGTTTGTGTGGCGTTACCCGGCCTTCGAACGCATGCCGCTAGAGCTGCCACCGACTTTGGAAAGCGAAGCCTTGGTCCGTTTGATCAAACAAGCGGGCAAGGAGGCCAAGGACTCGATTCGGGTGGAAGTGCCGTTCGAAGTCGTGGCGCCGGACGCGGACAAATTGTGGACTGGCACGTGCGATCGCGAGTTGGCCATCCCCGTTGGCCGTGCCGGCGCGAACCGCCTGCAGTACGTTCGCTTGGGCAAAGGTACCGCGCAGCATCTGCTGGTCGCCGGAAAGACCGGTTCGGGTAAGTCGACGTTCCTGCACGCGCTAGTCACGAGCGGGGCGATGCACTTCAGTCCCGACGAGCTGCAGTTCTACCTGGTCGACTTCAAGAAAGGCGTTGAGTTCAAGTCGTACGCGACGCACAACCTGCCTCACGCCGAGGTGATCGCGATTGAGAGCGAACGTGAGTTCGGCCTCAGCGTTTTGGAACGCCTCGACGAGGAACTCCGCCGCCGCGGTGAGAAATTCCGCGAAGCGGGCGTGCAGAGTTTGGGCGACTACCGCGCCGACCATCCCAGCGACTCGATGCCTCGCGTGCTGCTGGTGATTGACGAGTTCCAGGAGCTGTTCGTCGAAGATGATAAGCTGGCTCAAGAGGCCGGGCTGCTGCTCGATCGTTTGGTTCGGCAAGGTCGTGCGTTCGGCATGCACGTGTTGCTGGGTTCACAGACTTTGTCAGGAGCGTATTCGCTCGCCCGCAGTACGTTGGGACAGATGGCGGTCCGGGTGGCGCTGCAGTGCAGCGAGGCAGATGCTCATCTGATCCTGAGCGACGAGCGCAATCAGGCCGCGCGATTCCTTAGTCGTCCCGGCGAGGCGATTTACAACGACCAGAATGGCCTCGTGTCCGGCAATCAGCCGTTCCAAGTAGTTTGGCTGCCCGATCGCGAGCGGGCGGGGCACTTGGCGGAGGTCGACCAGTTGCGGAGCCAGCGGGGACGCGGTCCGCACGAGGCAATTGTGTTCGAAGGCAACGCACCGGCCGACCCGTTGGAGAACATGGCCTTGGTGTCGCTCTTGGCAGGGGACGTAGCCAGCGTCGCGGCGAGCGGTTCCAACACACCACCCACCGCGTGGTTGGGCTCTGCCGTGGCGATAAAGCCGCCCACATCGGTTGCCTTCGCGCCGCACGGCGGCAGCAATCTGTTGGTCGTGGGCCAACAGCCTGCCGCGGCGCTTGGCGTGATGACCACGGCGGTGATTTCGTTGGCCGCCGTCGAGCCGAAGGCGAAGTTCTACGTGATGGACGGAACCCGCCCGGGCGAAGTGGGCGAAGGGATGTGGCAGCGAGTCACAGCGGCGATGGGCGACGCGGCGGAACTTGTCGAGCCACGCAACGTGCCCGATGTGCTGCAGCAGGTCACAACAGAGCTCACCCGCCGCGACACCAAAGGGGACGACGCGGCGTCGCCCATCTTCCTGGTGATTCACAATGCATCGCGGCTACGCGATTTGCGAAAGAGCGAAGACGACTTCAGTTTCTCGATGGACCGCGACAAACCACCAGCGCCTGACAAGCAGCTTGCCGAGATCCTCAAGAACGGCCCGCAATGGGGAATCCACACTTTGGTGTGGTGTGACGGCTACAACGCGGTCACTCGGTTGTTCGACCGATTGGCGCTGCGTGAGTTCGAAATGCGGGTGGTGTTCCAGATGTCGGCCGCCGACAGCAGCAATTTGCTCGACACGCCGGCCGCCAGCCAGCTCTCACCGCATCGCGCGTTGATCTACAACGACGAGACTGGCGAGGCCGAGAAGTTCCGTCCCTACGGCCTGCCGACCGACGAGTGGCTGCAGCAGGCGGCTCGCGGCCTTGAGCAGCGGCAGCCTGTCGACAAGGCGTGACCCGTTTCGTAGGGACCTCGTAGCTGCCGCAGCACGCACCAATAGCGCACTGGTGGGTTCCACGAGTTCCGAATGGGAAAAAGTGGAAAAACGCACGGACTTTGTGGGCTACGAGTCCTCCGGCTTGCCCTGGAGGGCGTAGCCGAACTGCGGTAGTCGTGCTACGCTAACAGTGCTGTCCACCCACCCGGGGGACGCACCTGTTGGGTGTCGATTCACGCCGCAGGTGGGAGGGAACGAAAAGAGCAGTCCGCTGGGCCCACTCCGGGGAGACCCACCCGGTTGAGCGGAGCCTGACTGCTGTAAGAATACATAGGAACAACTGCCGCAT
Organism: Aeoliella sp.; assembly: GCF_965227375.1. Taxonomy (NCBI): domain Bacteria; kingdom Pseudomonadati; phylum Planctomycetota; class Planctomycetia; order Pirellulales; family Lacipirellulaceae; genus Aeoliella; species Aeoliella sp. The sequence goes on along the minus strand of NZ_CBDDFX010000002.1, from coordinate 2,450,651 downwards.
TGACCGCGACCAGCCGGTCCGATCACAAGGAGAAAGCATATGACGACACCATCCAAGTCAGTTCCCAAAAGCGCCGAGTTGAAGATCGGTGATCAGTCGCTCGACCTTCCTGTGGTGGTGGGGACCGAGAACGAGGTGTCGGTGGATATCTCGGAGATGCGGGAGAAGACCGGCGTCATTACGCTGGACGAAGGGTACCGCAACACGGGGTCGGTAAGGTCGGACATTACCTTCATCAACGGCGAAGAGGGTATTCTCCGCTACCGTGGCATCCCCATCGAACAACTCGCCGAGAAATCGACCTTCGTCGAAACGGCCATGCTGCTGATCTTTGGCGAACTTCCCACTCAGGATCAACTTGCTCACTTCCGCGACCTGCTCTCCGAGCACGAGATGATCCACGAGGGAATGCGCAATTCGTTCCTCGGATTTCCTTCGAGTGGCCATCCGATGCCGATCCTGTCGGCGATGATCAACACCATGTCCTGCTACAACTCAGATACGTGGGACATCGAAGGGGATAAGGACATCGAGAACGCCGCCGCCCGGCTGTTGTCGAAGATTCGCACCGTCGCTGCGTACGCCTACCGTACCTCGCGGGGGCTGCCGCTCATCTATCCCGAACCCGACTACAGCTACTGCCGCAACTTCCTGCACCTGATGTTTTCGCAGCCCACGCACGCGCAGGAATTCGACCCCGACATCCTGCGGGCGTTGTCGTTGTTCTTGATTCTGCACGCTGACCACGAGCAAAACTGCTCGACCTCGACCGTGCGAATGGTCGCCTCGGCCGGTGCAAACCTGTTCGCCTCGTGTGCCGCCGGCGTATGTGCCCTGTGGGGGCCGCTGCACGGTGGTGCCAACGTGGCGGTCATCGAGCAACTGGAGCGGCTGCACGAGTCGGAGACCAACGTCGATCAACTGATGGAAGACGTCAAGCAGAAAAAGGAGAAGCTATTTGGCTTCGGTCATGGCGTTTACAAGCACTACGACCCGCGGGCGATGATCCTTCGCAAGCAGACTGCCAAGGTGCTGGACAAGCTGGGCCGCAAGGATCCACTGATGGACATCGCCAAGCGGCTGGAGGAAGTTGCCCTCAGCGACGATTACTTCGTCAGCCGCAACCTGTACCCCAACGTCGACTTCTACTCGGGTATCCTGCTGCGGGCCATCGGCATTCCCACCAACATGTACACGGTGATGTTCGCCATCGGCCGCATGCCTGGCTGGATCGCCAACTGGAAGGAAGTTCGCGACTCCAACAGCCGCATCTACCGTCCCCGCCAGGTCTACATGGGTCCCACCGAGCGTGACTACGTCGATCGCGACAAGCGGTAGCGGAGCGTAATTGCGAAAGCCGGTTCTCGCGGAGGCAGGAGGTGTGCCTCCGGCTACAATCTATCCGCAGCGAAGCAACTAATCCGCCTCCCAGTGCACTGGTACGGTTTCTTCCCAGTCGTGGTGCGGTGTCGGTGGGCCGCCAGCGACTTGCCAGGTGAACGCCCAGTGAAAGCCAATGCCGGCTAACACCGCCAGGTGCCAGACCTCGTGGTAGCTCACGTAGCCCGGCACCGGGGTGGGCCATTCCAGGCCCAGGCAAACCGCGCCCAGCGTGTACGACAGTCCGCCGGCCACCAGGTACCGAAGGTAGTACAGCCCGTACCGCCGCCAGATCACCACACCCGCCGCGGCGCCCATCCAGCCCATCGCCAGGAAGATCGCCAGGCCGAACCAGGGCGAGAAGGTGTCGAAGTAGATCACTCGGAGCGTCAGCCCTGCAATGGCCACCGCCCACACCGACAGCATCAGCACCCAGCGGGCGATGCCGCTGAACAGGATCATGTACAGCGGTGTGCAGGTGCCGGCAATCATCACAAAGATGGCCGCTACGTCGAGCCGCTTCATGATGGGCCGCACGAAGCCCTCTTCAGAGAACATGTGGTAGACGCCGCTGAGCGACAACAGCGCCACGGACGAGAACGCGAACACCACCAGCGCCCAAGGACTACAATGGTGACGCCAGCCCCGCCGCACGAGTGCCGGCGCGTAGCCCAGACAGAACACCGCACCAATCAAATGCGTGATGCTGCTGACCGGCTCGCGAAATCCGGGGATGCCATATACTGGAACGACGTCGGGCATCGACGAATTGTAGCACGACCCACCGCGAAGCTAACAGAGCACCGTGCGGCGGTTGCGCAACAGCCGAATTGACCGCATGGCTATGCGGTCGTGTCGGTGGATTGCGGTGCGCCGAAGATCGACTTCTCGATGTCCCCGGCCTGTCTCGGCGGTTCGCCGGCTGGGACTTCGTCGGAATCGATCTCGAACCACTCAGGCTTGAACTCAATCCGCTCGTTCTTCTCCATCGCCAGATTGCTGGTCAGAGCGATCACCGCATCGGCCATCGCGACCTTGGGATGGCAGTGCAGTGTTGAGGCGGGCTTGTTGTTGCGTATGCACCAAGCCCAGTGCTCGATCTCTTCTTGGTAGCCCCGGCTGACGTTCTCTGTGGGTACCGCTGCGGCCACAGCGGTGCCGCCGCCCGTTTCGTAAGTGTCCTGAGCTGCAGCAGCCGCGACGTTCACTTCGGTTGGCTTGTTGCCGCCGATCAAGTAGGTCTCACTCTCCCGCTCGAGAATCAGCGTGCCATCGGTGCCCATCACCACTTCGCCATAGCCACCATAGCCGTTACCGTTGATCGAAGAGTACGTGACCACGACCTTCTTGTTGGTATCCTTCTCGCCTTTTGTGGGGTCATCGTCAATGAAGTAGCCCTTGCCGGGATACTCGAACGTGCAATAGACGTGGTCGTCGATGTCACGGTTTTCCTTGTACAGGTGCCGACCTCCCACTCCAGTGACGCTTAGCGGATTCACCTTATGGTGGCCCTTGAACTGCGCCGAGATAAAGATACCCGACGCGTCGAGCTGGTGGCTGCCAAGCTCGGCCATCAGGCCGCCACCGGTGCGGTTCCACAGTCGCCAGCGGATCAGTTCCTCCAGTGGCTGGCAGACGTAGCCGCCAGGTAGCGTGTGCGTCTGATAGCCGTAGGCGGCCGCATTCACGTTGGCATCCTCGATCAGCTTGTCGAGCTGCGCCAGGCACATCTTCCAGCCTTCGAGTTCCTTGCCTTCGAACTTTCCGCTTTTCACTCGGCCAGCGACGCTCTTGTGCTTGCCGATCACGCCGTGCAGTTGGTCAAAGGCCTTTAGGGCCGCCTCGGCTTTGGCAATCTGCTCCTTATTGCCAGCTTTTTTGGCTTCGGCAACTTCCTTTCTTAACGCTCGAATTCCCAGATCGAAGTCACGGGCAGTGAATTTTGCTTCCGGCAGCGGCGGGCGCCAGCTGTCGGCGGTGCGGTGCCACTGGGCGCGGATGTGGTGGATGTCGCCGATGATGTTTTGTTGGATGGTGTCCACCGCATTGGCGTACAGCACGCTATAGTGACGCTGATGTCCGGTGGACAGCAGCACTCCTTCAGCCTCGGCGACGCGGGCCATTTCCTTGCACTCGCCCACGCTGTGGGCCATGAGCTTCTCGGTCAGCACGTGCTTGCCGGCCTTCATCGCGTCGATGGCGCACGGAGCGTGCAGCCATAGCGGCAAGGCGATGATCACCGCTTCGATGTCGTCGTCTTCCAACAGCTCGTCGTATCCGTTGGTATAGACCTTCACGTCCTGGCGAGCATCTTCTTCGTTCTTCCAGCCCTTCGCCTTGCCATAGACGTTCACCAACCCAGGTCGGGCGGGCTGCATCTTGCTCGAGGGCCAGTCGCCGTTAAAGGCTCGCCAGACGTTGGACGGGCGAATGTCGCAAATCGCTTTGACGTCGACGTAGTCGGGATTCAGCGCGCCGATCAGCACGTTGCCCTCGTCGCCGGTGCCAATGATGCCGACGCGGAGCGGTTCGTCAATTTTCTCGTAGGAGAAGTAGGCAGCGCCTAAGCCCAAAGCGCCCACGCCGGCAGTGGCGGTGACTGTTTGGAGGAAGCCGCGACGACTGACTCGCAACGTTTCCTCATAGTGAGCCTTGGCTTCTTTCTTTTGTTCGTCAGTCAATTGCATCGCCTGATAACCTCCAGCGACTTGGATGAAGGGCACCTGAGAGTGCCGTAATGATTGATCTCGTGACTCTGTGCGATACTGCTTATTACTCTTCCCGACGGAACAGCAGCCCATCGAGCCCCGCCCAGGTGCCCGCGCCGATTGCGGCTAACACCAACAGGGCGACAAACTCTATCCCTTGGTACGCGGTCAGCAGCTTAATGGTTGGCAGCACTCCCTCGGCCCAAGGCGGTTGGGTCGAGATGACCGAAAGGAGGAAACCCGCACCCACCACCGCTGCCAGCCGGGTAAATAGGCCGAATATCAACAGCACGCCGACGCCCAGGGTGACCCACGTCACCACCTTGTCGATGGTTTGGATCTTCTTGGGGGGATCGAACGTCGTGGCGAGCCGCTGTTTGGTGGTGGCCGATTTCAGTTGATCTTCGCTCACCAGCGAGCGAAGCTGCTCGTAGAACATGGCCTGTTCGGCCTCGAGATCGGCTACCCACTTGCGGGGTGTAGCCTCCACTTCGGCCTCCTTCCGCTTGATGCGGTCTTCCAGGTAGGCCAACTCCGTCTTGCCCGACTCGCTTTCGTCGAGCATTCCTCGAAGTCGGTCGAGTTCGTGGTGATATTCGGCGACGATCGCACGACGCTGGTCAAAATAGTTCGACAGCCGCTCGAGCTGACGCAGCGTGTAGTAGTCGACGAGCTTGATCTGCTCCTCAGTCATGCCACCGATCTTCTTGAACTTCTCGGCCGTGTCGGTCCAGTCCTTGGCGATGCGGCTGGCCCAAGGACCGTAAGCTTTAGTTGGGAATGGGATGTGTCCCACTTTGTCATCTGCCGCCGTGGAGCCATCCGGCATCTTGGCAATGATCTTCTTTTCTTCGTTTCGCTCGGCTACATACGGCTCTTCCTGCAAACCGGTGTTGCTCAGATACCGACGATCCTTTTCATGCTCAAACTCGCCGGGCCACTCTTCGGTCACCAACTTGTCCCACTCGTGCGGTAGCGGGGCCATCGACTTGTAGAAGTCCTCCATCGGGCCGTTTGCTGAGCGCAAGAAGCCTTCGGATGTCCAGCCGGGTTCGAACTTCTCCAGGCCTGCGCTGAGGAAGTGCCAACCGATGATCAGTCGCAATGCTACGATGGAAACCGCAGCCCACGCGCCGATGCGATAACCGTTGTTCGCCACGCTTGTGCCCTATGTGATGGGAGACCAGACAACACCGCCTAGTGCGGCCGCCTGCTGACATGGTGGGAGGGAGCCGCCGACGTGCACGGGGCAGTGCATCACATCGGCCGCTAGCGACGGCTCCAGCCAGTCGCTACGAACATGATAGCGAAGTTGCAGGAGAATTGCCAACATAGTCGGAAAAAAGAGATTCGAGGCGCCCCAAAAGCAGGAAGCAAGCAGCCGCTGGTCCCTATTCCGTACGTTGGCGATGGCCGGAATGCAACCACGTATTTCGCCCCACAAGGGAATGGCAACCCGGCGGGACTTTGGACAGTGAAACTCGCCGTTTCTCGAGTGTACCCACCATCGTCGCGCCCCCTTCCGCTTGGCATAATAGGGCTGAATTGCGATCGGTTAGCCCAGTCCCCCATTCATTAGCCCACAGCCCCACCGCCAGATGCGAATCGTCCTTTGTTACCCGGTAGAGTCCCAGCATATTGCCCAAATCCAAGCCGCCGCGCCCGACTGGGAGGTGGTCGACGCCGGGCAGGAGCGGATTGCGGAGTTGCTGCCAACGGCCGACATCTACTGTGGGCATGCGAAGGTCCCGGTGCCGTGGGACGAGGTCGTGGCGGCTGGCCGCTTGCAGTGGATTCAGTCGTCGGCCGCGGGCATGGATCACTGCCTGGTGCCGCCGGTCGTGAAGTCCGACATCCTGGTCACCAGCGCCTCGGGAGTGCTGGCCAACCAAGTGGCAGATCACACGATGGCGCTACTCTGCGGGTCGCTCCGGCGGTTGCCGGTGTTCTTCGAGGCGACCGGCAAGCGCGAGTTCATCCGCCGCCCGACCAAAGATCTGCACCACACCACGGTGGGCATCGTGGGCCTGGGCGGCAACGGCCGCCGATTGGCGGAGGTGCTCAGCGTGTTTCAGACCACCATCCTGGCGACCGACTGGTTTCCGGTGAACAAGCCACCGCACGTGGCCGAGCTGCTGGCGGCTGATCAGTTGGACGAAATGCTGCCGCGGTGCGACACGGTAATCCTGGCGGTGCCGCTCAACGACGTGACGCGCGGCATGTTCGACGCGCGGCGGATCGGCCTGATGAAGCCCGGCAGCGTGCTGGTGAACATGGCCCGCGGCCCCGTGGTCGTGGAAGACGCGCTGGTCGACGCCCTCGAAAGCGGCCACCTGTGGGGCGCGGGGCTCGATGTCACGGAAATCGAACCCCTGCCCGAAGATAGCCGGCTGTGGACCGCGCCGAATCTGGTGCTCACTCCTCACGTTGGCGGCCAGTGCAAGACTCGCATTGAGGACATGACGGACTTCTTCTGCGAAAACCTGCGCCGCTACCGCGCCGGCGAGACACTCAAGAACGTGACCGACAAGGAATTGGGTTTTCCATTTCCCGTCGTGGACTAGTCAACTAGACCAAAAAGAAAGCCCGGGCCGCCGCGCGCGGCGGCCCGGGCGTGAAGACTCAAGCACTGCAACCGGTGGTGCAGGCTTCCGCGTGCTGGCCGGTCAATTCCGGCGCGGCGGGGAAGTCGACATCCACGACCGCCAGGTTGTTGAAGTAGTTGGTATAGATGTTCAGCGCCACGTTGCCGACCACTTCGGCAATCGCGTCGTCGCCGAATCCAGCGGCGCGGAACGCTTCGAGTTCGCTATCGGCCACGCGGCCACGCTTCTCGACAACTTGCGTGGCCAATCGTGCCACGGCGCGGCTGGCATCGTCCAAGCCATCGCCACGGCGGGCCGCCTGCACGGCGTCCGGCTCCAGGCCGGCCATCTTGCCCAGCGTCGAGTGGGCCGCCAGGCAGTATTCGCAGCGGTTGGCCTCGCCCACCGCCAGGGCGACGATCTCACGTTGCTTGGCGGTGAGGGCGTCGCCAGAGCCGAGCGCACCTGAGAACTCGAAGTACCCACGCAAGGCGGCCGGCGAGTTGCCCATGGCGCGGACCATGTTGGGAACCTTGCCCAGCTTCGACTTGGCTGCGGCAAACAAACCAGCCTGCGGCGAAGTAGCTTGATCGTCTTGGATTTGAGGTAGACGGGACATGACACTCTCCTTTTGAAACGAAGTTTTGTGATCATTTGAGCTCGAGGCTCGTTGTTTCCTTGCTTAGGCATACGCCGTGCCAAAATCACATGGGCCAACTTAAGTGGTTGTGTTTGAAGGAGTTGTGGCAATTTTCCCGTGATAGCGACACGTAACGAAATATCGCAAAACAGTGAAATGTCGGTTCGAGCACACGAAATGTCGTTATTCTTGAGGTATGAACGCCATGCCTCCCATGACCGCGCTGTTTGGCAATCCCAAGCGACTGCTGCTCGATTTGGCGCAGGAGCGTGATCCCGCGTCGCTGCTCAAGTTATTGGTCACACGGATTGGCAGCTCCGAGGCGGTTGCCCTGGCGCGGCTCTGGCTGGTGAAGCCGGGAGAGGGATGCGAGACCTGCCCGATGGCCGGCGAGTGTCCCGACCGTACGGAGTGCCTGCACCTGGTGGCCAGCAGCGGGCGTTCCATCGCCGAGCCGCCGGAGGACCTCGGTCGACTGGACGGGCGTTTTCGCCGTTTCCCGATCGGGGTGCGCAAGGTTGGCCGGATTGCTGATACCGGCGAAGCCCTCGAGGTGCCCGACCTGGCCGAAGCGCCCGAGTGGATCGTCGACCACGATTGGGTGAAGCGTGAAGGCGTGACTGGTTTCGCGGGCCAGCCCCTGATGCACCACGGCGTGGTGCTCGGCGTGCTTGGAGTGTTCAGCCGCGTGAAGATCGGCACCGCGTGTCTCGATTGGTTGCGGATGATTGCTGACCATGCGGCGGTCGCCATCGCTCACTCGCAGGCGTGGGGCGAAGTGGAGCGACTTCGTACGCGGTTGGAAGAAGAGAATGAGTATCTGCAAGAAGAGGTCGCGATAGAGCAAGGCTTCGGGGAGATGCTCGGCACCAGCCCGGCGCTGCGGAACGTGGGGCAGCAGATCGAACTGGTTGCCCCCACCGACTCAACCGTGTTAGTGCTTGGCGAAAGCGGCGCCGGCAAGGAACTGGTGGCGCGAGAGCTTCACCGCCGGAGCTACCGCGCTTCGCGGCCGTTGATCAAGGTCAACTGCGCGGCCATCCCGCGTGAGTTGTTCGAAAGTGAATTCTTCGGACACGTGAAAGGAGCATTCACCGGCGCGCTGCGCGACCGGGTGGGCCGGTTTGAATTGGCCGATGGCGGTACGCTGTTCCTGGACGAAGTGGGCGAAGTGCCGCTCGACCTGCAGAGCAAGCTGCTCCGAGTATTGCAGGAAGGCGAGATTGAGCGGATCGGCGAGGAGCGGACACGGCGCGTTGATGTGCGAGTGATTGCCGCTACGAATCGCGACCTCCGCGAGGAATCGCGTCATCGGCGGTTTCGCGAAGACTTGTACTACCGACTGAGCGTATTTCCGATCGAGTTGCCCCCGCTGCGCGAGCGTCGCGAAGACGTTGGCATCCTGGCCGACCATTTCCTGCAGCAGGCGGCCCGTCGGTTTGGCGTCGCGCCGCCGCGACTCACCAAAGCCGTGGTGCGCCAATTGGAACAGTACGAATGGCCGGGCAATGTACGAGAGTTGCAGCACGTGGTGGAACGCGCCGTGATCCTGTCGCGCGGCGGGCCATTGAAGGTAAGCCTGGATGCGCCACCGCCCGAGTCAGTGGCGGCGACCGTTCCCGCCGCCGCAGAGCTGCTCACGGACCAGCAGATGCGCGAAATCGAGAGAACCAATCTGCTTCGGGCGCTGGAAGCTGCGGATGGGAAGGTCTATGGCCCTGGCGGTGCTGCGGAGTTGCTGGGACTAAAGCCGACGACGCTTAACTCCCGGCTCAAGGCGATGGGGATTCGGCGCGGGGGTTTCTCTTGATTCGGCTTGCGGTGGGCTCCGTTTTTCAGCGGCCGCGTTCAGGTTTTTAGTTCAGCCTTTGAGGTCGTTTGCTTTTTCGCCTCTCAGTGGAAAGCCCATGCAGGCCAAGGTATAACGGGATTCGTTCGTGCGAGGGGAGATAAGGGCGAGTTCTAAGAAATGTCTGCAACAATTCGAATTGCTGACATATCTCCATAGGTTGCCCATCGCGCTGGCGGTGCGCTCGCAGACCGGAAGGATCTCTCTCAGTTCGATACCCGTCGCCCGAACATCGAGATACTCTTACAACTCTTGCCAATATTGTTGGACCTTATTCGAGAGGCACCACCGATGAATTCATTGCTGCGTTCCTATTTGCTTGTGGTAGTCGCACTATCAACGCTTGCCAGTCCCATCCTGGCGCAAGGGCTCGCAGATCTCGCGCGACCGATGGAAGGTCGCAGCATGCGCGCCACCTCGGCCCATCGTGTTGGCCCGGATGGCAAGTTCGATCCCAACGGCGAACTCGACCCCAACAGCAATTGGGACAACAAGAATCTGGACCCTGGCAAGACGCGCGTCTTGATGGAGGCCAATGGTCCCGGCGTGATCACACACATCTGGATGACGTTCCTCGGCCCGCAGAAGCACACTTGGGCGAAGGACGGTTCGGCCAATCACCAGGAAATGTTGCTTCGCATCTACTACGATGGCAGCGACCGTCCCGCGGTCGAGGCCCCGGTAGGTGACTTCTTCGCCAACTGCTTCGGCAAGCGGGCCGAAGTGATCAGTGTGCCGGTGGTGGTTGAGGATGCCGATTCGTACAACTGTTTCTGGCACATGCCGTTCCGCAAGTCGATTCGTATCGAGGTGGAGAACCAAAGCGAAAAGCCGGTGAGCCTGCTGTACTACAACATCGACTGGATCAAGAAGGAATCGATCGCCGACGACATTCCTTACTTTTACGCGCAGTACAAGCAGGAATACCCGGTGAAGCAAGGCAGCGACTACGTGATCCTGGATACCGAGGGCAAGGGCCACTATGTGGGCACGGTGCTGGCCGTGCGTTCGCGGAGTCCTTCCTGGTTTGGCGAGGGCGACGAGAAGGTGTACATCGATGGCGAAGAGAAGCCTTCGATCTGGGGCACTGGCACCGAGGACTATTTCCTGTCGGCCTGGGGCCTTCAGACAACGAGCACACCATACTTTGGCACGCCGTACTTCGACCAGTGGGGCATTGTGGGCGGCCATACCAGCGCGTACCGCTGGCACGTGCAGGATCCGTGGGTGTTCAATAAGAGCATCAAGGTCACCATCGAGCACTTCGGCTGGATGTCGCCCGATGAGAATCCCAAGTACGTGGCCAATAGCTGGAACGAGCGGCAAGACGATTATTCGAGTGTTGCATTTTGGTACCAGACCGGCACGCCCACGTTCAAGGCTCGCGCGCCGCATGCCAAGGAGCGCACGCTGCCAAGCATCGAGCGCGAGACGTTCCACGCTACGGCCATGCTCGACAATTTAGATCATGGCCACGGCCACATCCGCCGCCAGGATATCAACAACTATCCGGAAGGGCATGTGTTCTTCAAACCGGAAAGCCAGGACGAGGGCTGGATTGAGATTCCGTTCACTGTGAAGAAGAAGGAGCCGCTGCGGCTGTTGATCAATGCCACCCGCGCTGAAGACTATGGCAAGTATCGCGCGACGCTCGACGGGGTGGCGATTGGCGGCACCATGGACTTCTACAAGGATGGCATCGACGAGTGGGAGTACCACCTGCTCGACTTCTGGCCCGAGCCGGGCGAGCACGTGTTGCGGCTGGAGTGCGTAGGACAAAACCACAAGTCGTCGGGCAACTACCTGGGCCTCGAGTCGGTTCGCTTGCGCGAACGTCGTCCGCGGGTAATCGAGATGGGGCACGACAAGGACAAGGACTGGAAGAAAGAGCCCAAGCTCTACGACTGAGCACGAGGGAGTGCGCGCTGCAGGTGTTTTGGGTTCCTCATGGAGGTGTTGTGCGATGAGTTTTCCGTCGGTCCTTCCGATCCGCGAGCAGGCGCGCATTGTCAATCAGACGCTCGGGCATCGCTTGGAGCATTTGCTCCCGGCGGTGATGCGCGAGACGGGCTTCGACGCGTGGCTGATCATTGGCCACGAAGACAATCATGACCCGGTGTTTAACACCATGGTGCCGATGGAAGTTTGGGCGCCAATCCTGCAAGTGCTGTTGTTTTACGACAACGGCAGCGAGATCGAGCGGATCAACATCTCACGCACCAGCATGCTGGGGTTGATGCCCCCGTCGACGTGGGAGCCGCTCGGCGAGAAGGACCAATGGCAGTTGCTGAGGGATGCGTTGGAGCAACGTTCGCCCAAGCGGATCGGCATCAACACGTCCGACGTGATCTGGGCGGCCGACGGTTTGACTTCGTCGCTCAAAGCGCGGTTGTTCGAGTCGATCGGTGGCGAACTCGCCTCGCGGTGCCAATCGGCCGAGCCGCTGTGCATTCGCTGGCTGGAAACGCGACTGCCCGAAGAGCTGGAACTGTACGAGCAGACGTGCGCGATCGCCCACGCGATGATGCGCCAGATCTATTCGCGCGATGTCATCACGCCTGGAGTCACCACGACTGAAGACCTCGAATGGGCGTACTGGCAGTTGGCCAGCGACCTAGGATTGCCGCTGTCGTTCAAGCCGTTTTACCGCTTGTACCGCGACGAGCGGATCCCGCTGCCCGAGGGCAGCAACCCCAAAGTCATCCACCCGGGCGACATGTTGCACTGCGACGTGGGCGTCGAGTACTTGCGACTCAAGAGCGACCACCAGGAACTCGCTTACGTGCTGCGCCCCGGCGAGACCGCTGCGCCCGAAGGATTGACTCGTGGGCTGCACGAAGCGAATCGGTTGGAGGACATCTTCACCGAAAGCTGGGAGTGTGGCCTCAGCGGCAATGCAATTCTCGAGCGAGCCTTGCAGCGCGCCCACGCCGAGGGACTCAGCCACCCGAAGATCTACTCCCATTCGTTAGGCCACCTGCTGCACGAACCCGGCCCGCTGATGGGCCTGCCCTGGCAACAAACGGCCATCGCCGGCCGTGGCGACGTGGTGATGCACGAAAACACGGCCTACACCGTGGAGCTACGCGTCGACGTCGAAGTGCCCGAATGGGGTAACCAGCTCGTTGCGTTCCCGGTGGAGCAAGATGCGGCGATCACGGCCGATGGGGTACACTATATCGACGGGCGGCAGACGGAATTGCACTTGGTGTGAGCAGCGCGAGCTGGGGCTATTTTTCGCTGCTCGCTAACTGCCGCGATACGTCGAATACCCAAACGGCGAGAGCAATAGCGGCACGTGGAAATGCTGCGAAGCGTCGCCGACGGTGAACGTGATATCGACCTGCGGGTAGAACGAGGCGGTGAAGTGCTGCTGGGCGTAGGTCGTAAGGTCGAACGAGATGCGGTAGTCGCCGGCGGCCAGCGATGTCGCGCCCAGCAAGTTGGCCACTCGGCCGTCGTCGTTCGTCACTCCGTGAAACGTGTCGGCCACGAGACCGGACTCGTCGAGTCGTGCCAGCGTGACCGGAACGTCGGCAGCTGGTTTGCCGCGGGAGGTGTCGAGCACGTGGGTGGAGATGCCGCTCATGGGAGGCTCGCTACTGCGGGTGGTCTGCGACGAGTTTGTCGATGCGCAGGTGAGTAATCTTGCGTTGTTCGGCCGCTGCGATTGGTAGTTCGGTTTCCGGATCGTTCGAGAGGCGGCTTTCGAGGATTTGTAGCATCTCGCCTGCGCTCTTGCCAGTCGCGCACACGACAAACGTGTATCCAAACCTCTCGAAGTAGGCGTCGTTGCCGGTTTTCAGCCGTTCTAGTACGTCGTCGTGCGCAGAAGCGACGCCCGCTTGCTCGCCAGACGACCACTGCTTGTTACCCGCGAACTTCATTTTCAGCGACTCGAGGTCGCCAATCCGCGGATGGCTGGCGATGGCTTCGAGCCACGCATCGCGAGGCATCCGGTCGAACTCCTTATCGGCCGCCGCGTGCAGTGCATCGACGTTTGCATACGGCCGCGCGGCGGTCATCTGCTGGCTCCACCACTTCGAGCCGCAGCAGGCAAGCAGCTTCTCGTAAGTCGCCTCGTCGGAGAGAGAGTTGATTTGCTCGATGAAGTCCTGGCTCATAACGCCCGCCCTTTGCCGATAGTAGCCGGCTCGCCGCGCAGGTAAGTGGCTTTCACCATGCCGGTAAGCGTTTGGCCTTCGTAGGGCGTGATCGGGTGGCGGTGGAGGAGTTCGCTGCCGCGAACGGTGAACGTCGCCTCGGTGTCGAAGGCCACGAGGTTTGCCTCGTGGCCGACTTCGATGCCGGCAGGAACGCCGATAAACCGAGCAGGCGCGGCGGACAGCCATTGGGCTACGCGATCCAGCCCGATGCCGCATTGTTTAGCCTTCGTCCACACGATGGGAAGTGTCAGTTGCACCGAACTGATTCCGCCCCACGCCAGATCGAAGCGGCCCTCGTCCTGTCGCTTGTCCGCGGGAGGGCAGGGGGAGTGGTCGGAGGTGACAAAGTCGATGTCGCCCGCTTCGAGTGCTTGCCACAAGAGTTTGCGATTCGCCGAGTCGCGCACCGGTGGGGCGCATTTGTATTGGCACGCGCCGTCGGGGATCGTTTCGCTGGCGAAGTATAAATAGTGGGGGCAGGTTTCCACTGTTAGTGGTAACCCTTCCTCGCGGGCCGCGCGGAGCATCGGCAGGCTTCCGGCGTCCGAGAGGTGCACGATGTGCGTACGACAACCAGTCTCGCGGCAGAGCCGGATGAGCAACTCGATGGCATCTTGCTCGAACTTCGGTGGACGTGTGGCGAGGTAGTCGGCGTAGCTCCGCGGGTTGCTCATCGAAGGCGTTGGTGTGACTAGCTCGGCGTGCACCAGCAGAGGGGCGCCGCGCTCGGCGAGCACCGGCATTGCTGTGCGAAGTTCTCGCTCGGTAGCCGCGGGGAATTCGTCGATGCCGCTGTGACACAGGAAAGCCTTGATGCCGAGCGCGCCAGCGTCGAGCAAATCCGCAACGTTCGACTCGCTTCCAGGCACGAGCCCGCCGTAGAAACCGACGTCGGCAGATAGCTTTCCGCTCGCCGCTCGCCGCTTTGCTGCGAGCGCCTCGACTGTTGTCGTCACCGGCGAACTGTTCAGTGGCATGTCGACAGCCAAAGTCACTCCACCCGCGGCGGCGGCCGCGGTGCCCGATTGCAGGCCTTCCCACTCCGTGCGGCCCGGCTCGTTGAAGTGGACATGCACGTCCAACAAGCCCGGCAGGATCGCGACTTGGGCGTAATCGACATCAGCGGTGGCGCTATAAGGTTCGATTGCGGCAATTCGACCGTCGCGTATCGCTAACGTCGCTGGCCGAACGCCATCGGCCAGCACGACGCGTTGGCTGCTGAGCTTCCACTGGTTCGGCGATTTGGAATTGTCGTCTGGCATCGTTGGCGGAATTCGCACTATCATAGGCGTTTCACAGAGCAAATATACCAGGACCCTGAAGAGGTTGATATGGCTGCAAAGCTGGCGAAGCACACCTATGGTAAGCATCGTGTTCGCGTGAGTAAGGTCCGCCGACCACGCACTGCCGCACCGAAGGACGAGACGCACGAGTTTGTCGAAGTGTCGGTGGACGTTGAAATCGAAGGGGCATTCGATGCGGCGTATCTCGACGGCGACAACCGCGCGGTGGTAGCGACCGATACCTGCAAGAACACGGTTTATGTGCTGGCCAAAGACGATCCGATGACCTCGATCGAGTCGTTCGGCCAGACGATCACGCGGCACTTTCTCGATGAGTACGAACATGTGACCGCGTGTCATGTGATGCTGGAAGAGCGAGTGTGGAACCGCTTGCTCGATTCGCCGCATTCGTTTGTCGCCAGCGGTGGCATGACCCCAACCGCCACGGTTCGCCAGTCCCGCGGCGAAGATCCGCAGGTCGCCGCGGGGTTTGAGCACCTATTGATCGCCAAGACCACCGAGACCGGATTTGCCGACTTTCACCAGAGCCGGTATCGAACCCTGCCCGACACGGATGATCGGATCCTGGCGACCGACGTGACGGCCGAGTGGCAGTACGATGGCTCGAAGGTCGACTACGCGGCTGCGCGGAAGGCGATCGTCGACTCGCTACTGGCGAAGTTCATCGACCATTACAGTAAGAGCGTGCAGGAGACACTGTATCTGATGGGCGCAGCGGCGCTCGAAGCGTGTTCGGCGGCCACGGAGATCACGCTTACGCTGCCGAACAAGCATCACATCCTGGCCGACCTCGCCCGATTTGGCATGGAGAACGAGAATGAGGTGTTCGTGGTGACCGACGAACCGTTCGGCTACATCACGGCCACCGTCGCGCGTTAGCTGGCAAGCTGTGCGAGCGTGAGCGCCAAGGTCGCCACGCCGGATTCCAGCTGCTCAGGCGAGGTGTACTCATCGGGGCGGTGCGACACTCCGCCGCGGCAAGGGATGAAAATCATGCCTGTCGGCGCGACGCGGGCCATGAACAACGAATCGTGGTACGCCCTGCTGATCATCTGGCGGTGCGGCAGTCCGAGCTTCGTTGCCGCTTGCAGGGCGGCGTCGACGATTCGCTCGTCGCACACCGCTGGCGGGTCGGCGTTGAGCACCTTGTGCGATACTTCGACCCGCCGCCCAGCGGCGATTTGCGTGCAGGCGGCGATGATCGAGTCGAGCACGTCGTCGCGATTCTCGCCGTCGATGTCGCGTAGGTCGAGCGTGAAACGCACCCGGCTGGGGATGGAGTTCACCGCGCCGGGATGGACGTCGAGTTCTCCAACCGTAGCGACCAGATCGGGACTGCTGCTATCGAGTGCCAAACGCTCGATGGCCAAAACCATGCCGGCCGCCGCGGCCAACGCGTCGCGGCGCATCGGCATCAGTACCGCGCCAGCATGGCCTCCCTCGCCGGTAACTTCGAAATGCACGGTCGCCGGGGCGGCGATGGCGGTGACCACACCGATGGCCTCGCCCGCTTGCTCGAGCAGAGGGCCCTGCTCGATGTGCAGTTCGACGAATGCGCTGTAGGCTTCTTTGTCGAGCATAGCCGAGGTTAGCTCGCCCTCGAATCCCGCCTGTGAGCGCACCTCGTCGTAGGTGGTTCCCGCTTCGTCTTGGAGTCCCGCCAGCTCTTCGGGCGTCATCGCTCCGCTCATCAATCGGCTGCCGGTGCAGCCAACGCCGAAGCGCGTGGGCTCTTCGGATGTGAACATTACCACGTCGATCGATCGCCGGGGCTGAAACCCGCTGCGCTTTAGTGCGCGGATCGCCTCGAGCCCGCCCAGCACGCCGACCGTTCCGTCGTACATCCCCGAGTGCGGTATCGCATCGGTGTGCGAGCCGGTTCCCACGGCTGGCAATTCGGGCTCCGTGCCTTCCCAGCGGGCGAAGGTGTTGCCGACTGCGTCGACTCTCACCGTAAGTCCGGCCGCTTCGTACAGCCCTCTTAAGTAGTCGCGCGCGCGAAGGTCGGTCTCGGTGAACACCACCCGAGTTACCGCGGGTGGTGGTTCGCTGCAATCGGAGTAGGTTGCGAGCTGCTCGAGTTCGCTAACCAACTGCGCTGCATCGACTTGCAGGGTGGGAAATTCCATTTTAGCTTGCCGGGTTGGTCAGCAGCGGGCGGTGAATGTCTTTGTAGTAGATGTACGACGCACTCTCCTTGCCCATCGCAACGAACCATTGCGGGCAATAGCTGGCCATCCAGATCGTGTCGCCTTGCTGCACTGGATACCAGCAATCGCCCAGGCGATAGACTCCCTGGCCCGACCGCATGTAGAGCCCATGTTCCATGACGTGCGTCTCGACGAAAGGCAGCGTCGTACCGGGTGTGTACTCGAATACGTTCACTGCCATGTCGAATGACGGCTCGACCGGCAGCAGCGTCGCCAGCATCGCCTCGGGATCACCCAGGAAAGGATCCTTCGGCGCGGTGGCCAGTGTGCCGACGACTCGCTCGGGTGTGTTGTGGCCATCTAGGGGTTCGTAGTTCTTTTCAAACACTAAGGCGCGAGCGCCTGCGGGCAGTTTCAACGTGTAGCTGTCGCCTGGCGAGAACCACGCAAACGAATCGGCTGGGAGCGTCTCGCCATCCAGATTGGCGTCGCCTTCGAGCACGTACACCAGTCGTTCAATCGGCGCGTCGGCGCCGGTGGTGGTGCAAGCTTCGCTGCCATTGACCAGGTACTGTACAAAACGAGGAGTCGCCGCACCGTGGCTCATGGCGGGAGAGATGAGCACGACTCCCTCAGCATTGTTCCAACCCACCAGCGGCGAAACGACGTGGCCATCCTCGGCCACCAGCGCGTGGTTGAACTCGACTCGCGTGCGTGTTTCGCCAAACGGGGATTGTTGCATATCAGACACTCTGCTGGTGAGTAAATTGTTCCGCCAACCGTAGAACGTACCGCCCAAGGACTTCGATGGCCACGGCAACGTCGTCCAGTTCTACCCGCTCGTCGGGATGATGGCTCACGCCGCCTGGATGGCGGAGGAACAGCATGGCCATGGGGAAATGCTGTCCCATGATCACCGCATCGTGTCCCGCACCGCTTTCGAGCAGCACTGGCCCGGCGCAACACTCGTTCACTGCATCGGTCAGCATCGACATGAGTTGTGCGTCGGCATTCACCGAATGTTGCGAAGTCTCTTCGAGTACCTCGAACGTACAACCTTCGGCTTCGGCCGAGCGATGCCCGGCAGCCACAAGCGTTTCGACTCCGTGGTTTCGCACGTCGTCGGCCAAGTGCCTGATGTCGAGCGTCAGTTCGACGCTGCCAGGAATCACGTTCGGAGTGTTCGGGTGGACTCGCATCGAGCCGACGGTGGCCTTAAGGCCATCGATATTCAGTGCCGTGTTGCGGACTTCCTGAATGAACGCGCTGGCGGCGACCAAGGCGTCGCGGCGCCCGGCCATGGGGGCGGTGCCTGCGTGGCCCGCTTCGCCTCGGAACGCAAGCTGCAATCGGCTCTGCCCCACGATGCCGGTGACTACTCCCAGCGGCTGACCGCTGCGCTCGAGTACCGGGCCTTGCTCCAGGTGGGGCTCGATGTAGCCGATCACCTGATCGGTGTGGTACCTGCAGGAGTCGAGGTCGTCGGGCGAGAGGCCAAACGAGCTCATCGCGTCGCGCATGGTGATGCGTTGCTCGTCCTCGCGCAGCAGCCACGCGGGATCGAACCGGCCAGCCACCGCGGCGCTGCCCAAGTAGGGCATTTTGAAGCGAACCCCTTCCTCTTCGCTGAAGCCGATCACGTCCAGGTGGAACGGCAACTGGTGGTCGGCCAATAGCTCGCTCACGGCCACGGCAATCAGCACGCCCAGCACCCCGTCGTACCGGCCGGCGCCTGGTACCGAGTCGAGATGCGAGCCGATGAGCAGCACTTTCTCTTCGCGGTGCCCACGTAGCCGCCCAATGCAATTACCCGCATT
Organism: Aeoliella sp.; assembly: GCF_965227375.1. NCBI lineage: Bacteria > Pseudomonadati > Planctomycetota > Planctomycetia > Pirellulales > Lacipirellulaceae > Aeoliella > Aeoliella sp. Next base: position 2,432,052 of record NZ_CBDDFX010000002.1, on the reverse strand, counting down.
GTCCACGTGCGGCGAAAGGCCTGCCTGGTGCATCCACTCCGACAATCGCACGTGAACCGCGCGCATCGGTTCGTCGAGATACAGTCGCGTGATCCTGCCGGGCTCGCTCGAGCACTGTCCCAACTCGTCGCAGCGTGCGAGGACGCTTTGGGCCAGGGTGGTTGCGCGTGAGTCCATAGTCGAAGCTCTGCAAACGCGGCCAACAAACGAGTTGACGACCGCGGTGGTTCGTTCTAACGTGTAATGTAGTATCGACTTAGATCATAATTGGTGCTAAGCTAAGAGACAATCTGCTGCCGGCGGAAAGCGATTGTCGCTAAGTTCCTCGGGAGAAACTGCCTCCGCCATGCGCGACTCAATCGTACTCTACGTCAACGGCACACGAAGAGAAGTCGGCACCGATGCGGCTCTCGAAACGCTCGCCGACTATCTACGGCTGTGCTATCACCCGCCCGACGATGAGCGGCTCACCGGCACGAAGATCGCTTGTGCCGAAGGCGATTGCGGTGCTTGCACGGTGTTGGTTGGCACGCCAGACTCGGACAGCACGTCGGTCGTGTATCAATCGGTCGACGCCTGCATCGCGTTTGTGTTTCAGATGGATGGTCGGCACGTGGTCACGGTCGAAGGATTGCGGCAAGCAGGCGGGCTGACCGGTATCCAACAGGCGATGGTCGATTGTCACGGCAGCCAGTGCGGATTCTGCACGCCAGGTTTCGTCATGGCGATGCACGGGATGGTCGAGGAGCAGCAGGCCGCAAGTAAGACCCAACATCTGGACGAAGAGGACGTACGCCTGGGGCTTTCGGGAAACCTGTGTCGCTGCACCGGCTACTTACAGATTTTGCAGGCGGCGATCGGAGTCGATCTCAGCACTGCAGAGTTGATGGATACGTTGTTCGACTCGAAGGCGATGTTACAGGAACTCGCCAAGCTGCATGAACAATCCGTCTGCATTGCACCCAGACGCGACAAGCGGCTGGTAGCCGTGCCGCGGAGCCTTGACGACTTGCTTGAAGTCCGCGCCAAGTATCTGGACGCTCGCCTGGTGGCCGGCGCAACCGACCTTGGCGTGCAGCACAACCATGGTCGCTATCAGCCAGAACAAGTGATTGCCACCGGCCAAGTGCCGGCAATGCGCACGGTCGGGATCGATGGCGATGAACTCGTCTGCGGCGGTGCGGCGACCTGGAGCGAGATCGACGAGGTGATCGCCGACCGCTTGCCGGAGTTCCATCAAGTGCTGCTCCGCTTCGGCAGCCCCCAAGTGCGGCACTTCGGCACATTGGCGGGCAATCTGGCGAACGCTTCGCCGATCGCCGACTCGATTCCTTTCCTGATGGTTGCGGAGTCGACGCTCACGCTCGCCAGCCGCCGCGGCGCGCGGCAGTTGCCAATCGGCGAATTCTACCAGGGGTATAAGCAGATTGACCTGGCGGCGGATGAAGTAATCTCCGAGGTGCGAACTCCGCTGCCCTCCAGCGACGTGGCCATCAAGCTTTACAAAATCTCCAAGCGTCGCGACATGGACATCAGCACGGTGACCGCCGCGTTTTGGTTCGAACTGGATGGCGACCAAATCACGGGTGTGCGCGTCGCTGTTGGAGGTGTGGGTCCAACCGTCGTACGACTTCCGAAAGCCGAGCAGGTCATGTCCGGCGCACCGCTCACGCTAGCCACGTTCCAGCTGGCGGGAAGCATTGCCCGCGGGTTGGTGCAGCCGATCTCCGACGTTCGCGGCACCGCCGGCTACCGCAGCCAACTGGTCGAGAATCTGTTCACCAAGTGTTACTTCGATCTCTCCACGAGCCTAACTGTCCCCGTAAGCTGACTATGCCCCAGGTTGGAAACGCCATTCCGCACGAATCGGCCGTTGGCCATGTTACCGGCACGGCCGCGTACATCGACGACCTGCCGCGTCGCGAGCGCGAGTTGGTCGTGGCGTTCGTCGGTTCGCCAATCGCCGCGGGCAGGCTGAAGGAAATCAAGGGACTCGAAGCGGCCAGGTCGGCTTCCGGCGTGCGTTGCGTGCTCACGCATGAAGACCTTGGTGGGCCAAATCACTTTGGGCCGATCATCTCCGACGAGCCGTTTCTGGTCGACGAACAACTCAGCTACATCGGCCAGCCCGTCGTGGTCATCGGAGCGGATACGCAAGAAGCCGCCTCTGAGGCGGCCGCTAGGATTGAACTGGTGTGCGAGGCTGCCGAACCGATTCTGTCGATCGACAAAGCCATCGAGTGCGAGTCGTTCATTGGCCCCCACCGGCACATGACGAGCCCTGCCGCGGAAGACGATAAGCAATTCGACGCTGCCTTTCGCGATGCACCGCATACGCTCGCCGGGCGGTTTCACAGCAACGGGCAGGAGCAGTTTTACTTCGAAACGCAGGCCGCGCTCGCCGAACTACGCGAAGACGGCGTGGTGCGGGTGATCTCGTCGACGCAAAATCCGACGGAAACGCAGACGGTCGTGGCCGAAGCGCTCGGCATGGGCATGCATCAGGTGGTGTGCGAGTGCCCGCGGATGGGCGGCGGCTTTGGCGGCAAGGAAACCCAATCGTCGCTTACTGCTGTGATGGTGTCGATAGTCGCCGCGGCCACCGGCCAGCCCGCCAGGTTGGTGCTCACCCGCGCCCAGGACATGGCGATTACCGGCAAGCGGCATCAGTACCAGTGCGACTATCGCATTGCCTTCGACAACACGGGTCGCCTGCTGGCGGCCGAGATGGCGTTTTACTCCAACGGCGGTGCGTTCGCCGACTTGTCGACGGCGGTACTCGAGCGAACGATGCTGCACGCCGACAATGCCTACAGCATCCCGATGATGCGCGTCACGGGGCAGGTTTGCCGTACGAACTTGCCTCCCAACACGGCGTTCCGCGGTTTTGGTGGACCGCAGGGCATTGCGGTCATCGAAAACGGCATCGAGCGAATCGCCGCACACCTGGGCATCGACTCCTGCGCGGTGCGACGCGCGAATCTCTACCAGGACGGCGTCGCCGGGCGGCAACAGACGCACTATGGGCAGATTGTTCGCGACCATGTGCTCGACGAGATCTTCGAGCAACTTGCCGAGAGTTCCGGCTATGAGAGTCGCCGCCGCGAGATCCAGAAGTTCAACTCCACGAGTCGCACTCATGCGAAAGGTATCGCCCTTTCGCCGGTGAAGTTTGGCATCTCGTTCACCACCAAGTTTTTGAACCAAGCCAACGCGCTGGTGAATGTCTACATGGATGGCACCGTGCAGGTGTCGACCGGCGGCACCGAGATGGGGCAGGGGCTCAACACCAAGCTCAAGCAGATTGTGGCCGACGAGTTTGGGCTCTCGATCGATCGGGTGCAGTTAATGACCACCTCGACCGAGAAGAACATCAACACTTCGCCCACCGCCGCCAGCGCCGGCGCCGACCTGAACGGGGCGGCTGCGGTGAACGCGTGCAAGAAGATCAAGCACCGCATGCGGGAGTTTGCCGCCGTGCTGCTGGCCGACGTCGAGAAAGGCCTCGTCGCGTCGCCGGAGCATATTTGTATTGAAGGGGGCTTGGTCTACGACGACCGCGACCTCGATCCCAACGCGCGGCTGGCGTTTGGTGAGTTCTGCAGCATTGCCCGGCGAGAGCGGATCGACCTGGGCGCCCGCGGCTTTTTCGCCACGCCGGGCGTCGACTACAACCGCGAAACGGGGCGTGGCAATCCCTTCTTTTATTACACCACCGGCGCGGCGGTTGCCGAAGTGACCATCGACCTCCTGACCGGCGAGTTGGTGTTCGATCGGGCGGACCTGCTGATGGACGTCGGCAAGATGATCAACCCGGGCATCGACCGTGGCCAGGTGATCGGTGGCTTCATGCAGGGCGTTGGTTGGGTGACCAACGAGGAATTGCTGTTCGATGACACCGGTCGGCTGCTGTCCACGGGCCCAACCACCTATAAGATTCCGAACATCACGGACCTGCCTCGCACGTTTAACGTCGACTTCATCGCGAACACGAAACACACGAAGAACATTCGCCATAGCAAGGCCGTGGGCGAGCCGCCGCTGATGCTGGGGCTCGCCGTCTGGCTGGCCGCCCGCAATGCAGTTGCTTCTGTGGCCGATGGCAAGCCATTCGAGTTAGCCCTGCCCGCCACGGGCGAGGAGCTATTGATGACACTTACCGATCTGACCGCGTCCTCCGCGCCACGGGACGCGAAGTCGGCCGACAACGGTGCTCCGACTAACGGAGTGGGCGCGGTGAAGCCCCGGGCGGGTCGATCATGACTCCCGACGTACTGCTCCAGCGGTGTGCGGAACTTGTTAGCTCCGGCGAACGCTGCGTCATGGTCACACTCGTCGAGGCGTCCGGCTCGACGCCCTCGGATACCGGCGCGAAAATGCTCGTCACCACCGCCGGTCTCGCTTGCGGCACCGTCGGTGGCGGGCGCGTCGAAGCCAAAGCGATCGATCAGGCCCGCGAGATGCTTGAGGCCGATGCGAGCACATGCCATTTTGTCGATTGGAACCTGAAGGCCGATGTCGGCATGACTTGTGGCGGCCGCGTGAAGTTGCTGTTCGAATGCTTCGGTGGCACCGCGTGGGACATCGTGGTGTTCGGCGCGGGGCACGTCGCGCAGGCGCTGACGCGCTTGCTGGTCGCATTGCTCTGCCGTGTGACGTGTGTCGATCCGCGTGCGGAGTGGCTGGCGAATCTGCCGCAGCAAGTGGAGGCTATCCAACTGGCGTCGCCTGCCGACTACGTCGAGAGTCTCTCTTCCAAGTCGTTTGTACTGTGCATGACGCAAGGGCATCGCAGCGACTTGCCGGTGCTCAAACGGTTGTTCGCCGGCGACACGACGTATCCGTTTGTTGGCGTGATCGGCAGTAAGACTAAGGCGGCAGTGCTGAAGAAGGACCTTGCCGAGGCGGGCATTCCATCTGAGAAGATCGATTTTCACTGCCCGGTGGGATTGCCGATCGGCACCAACCACCCCGCGGAGATTGCCGTGAGCATCGCCGCGCAGTTGCTGGAAGTGCGCGACGCACTTATGTCAGAATCTCGTTGACCACTCGCGCCGGCTCGACCCCGGTGAGGCCGACGTCGAGGCCGCGGAATCGATAGGTGAACCGCTCGAAGTCGATGCCCAGGCAGTGCAGCAGTGTGGCGTGCATGTCGCGCAGGTGAACGGGGTTCTCGGCAATGTTGTAGCAAAAGTCGTCGGTGCTCCCGTACTCCATGCCGGCGCGAACACCCCCGCCCGCCATCCAAATGGTGAAGCAGCGACCGTGATGATCGCGCCCCGCGGCTGGCGATTCGAACCTGCCCTGGGTGAACACCGTGCGGCCGAACTCCGTGGCGAACAGCACTAACGTATCATCCAATAGGCCACGCTGCTCCAGGTCGCTCACCAGCGCGGCAGTCGGTTGATCGATGTCCTGGCATTGCCGCGGCAACTGCTTCGCCAGGGCGATGTGCTGATCCCAGCCACGGTGGAAGAGTTGCACGAATCGCACATCACGCTCGAGCAGTCGGCGAGCCAGCAGGCAGTTCGCCGCATAGCTGCCCGGGCGCATGGCGTCGGGGCCGTAGCTTTCCAGCGTTTCAGGCGACTCGCCGCTAAGGTCCATCAGTTCCGGCACCGACATCTGCATGCGGAACGCCATCTCGTAGGCGTCGATGCGGGCCAGTGTTTCGGCGTCGGCCATCCGCTCGGCGGCCATGTGATTCATCTGCCCAAGCTCGTCGAGCAGCTCACGGCGCTGCGCGCGCGAAACGCCGGGTGGGTTGTCGAGGTATAACACCGGGTTCGCCCCGGGGCGGAGTCCCACGCCCTGGTGGGTGGAAGGCAGGAAGCCACTGCCCCACAGCCGCGAGTAAATCGGCTGACCAGGGTATTTACCCGATCCTTGCGAAGTCATGGTGATGAACGTCGGCAGGTTGCGATTCGCACTGCCCAGGCCGTAGCTGGCCCACGCGCCCATGCTCGGATATCCCGGCTGTTGGTTGCCCGTGTTGACGAACGTGATGGCCGGATCGTGATTGATGGCCTCGGTGTACATCGATTTGACGATCGTCAGTTTGTTGGCAATCTTCTGCGTGTGCGGCAACAGATCGCTGATCCATGTGCCATGTTCGCCACACAACCGTCCGGGTGCGAGGGGCTGCGTGACCGGATAGGCCGACTGGCCGCTCGTCATGCCGGTAAGGCGCTGATCGCCCTTCACTTCGGGCGGGATTTCCTGGCCGTGGAATTTGCGGAGTGTGGGTTTGTAGTCGAATAGGTCGACGTGAGACAAACCGCCGGCCTGAAACAGGCACACCACGCGCTTCGCGCGAGGGGCGAAGTGCGGAATCAGGTCCGCCACCGCCGATTCGGCGGACACTTGGTCGGCAGCCAGCATCGTGCCGAGCGCAACTGCGCCGATGCCACGCGCCGAATGGCCTAGGAATGCCCGCCGGGTGGTATTCAACTCGTGCTGGTAAGCCGGATGGTTCATGGTGAGATCAGTTTCGGGTGATAGCTTCGCTCAGATTCAACATTAGCGTTGCGACTTGTGTCCAGGCGGCGTGTTCGGCGGCCGGGATCGACACGTCGCGTAGCGATTCGCCTACAGCCAGTAACTTCTCCGCCGCTTCGGCGTCGTTGGCGTAACGTTCTCGTTCGCGCGTGAGGGTTTGCAGCACGACATCGTACTCGGCTTCCGTAGCTGGGCGCGAGAGCGTTTCGAGCAGCGCCCAGCGCAGCCGGACCTCGTCGCTGGAGTCGTGTGCGTAGATACGCTCGGCAAACGCGCGGGAGGCTTCGACGAACTGCGTATCGTTCAGCAGCACCAATGCTTGCAGCGGAGTGTTCGTCGCCCCGCGTTTCACCACGCAAGTCTCTCGGCTGGGCGCGTCGAACGCTGCCATGTTGGGCGGCGGAACGGTGCGTTTCCAATAGGTGTAAAGCGATCGGCGGTAGAGCTTCTCACCATGGTCTTGTACGAAGGCTTGAGCCGTGGCCGGTGTGCTGCCGTAATGGCTCACCTCGCGCCACAAGTCGCCGGGCGTGTAGGGGTTCACGCTCGGGCCACCCAGGCGATTGACCATCAGGCCACTGGTCCTGAGCGCCATGTCACGGACCAGTTCAGCGGGCAGGCGAAAGCGTGGGCCGCGGGCCAGGAGTTCATTCAGCGGATCGCGAACAAGTAGTTCATTGGGCGCGGCCGCGGTTTGGCGGTAGGTGTTGGAGGTAACGATCATTCGCACCAAGCGTTTCACGTCCCAACCGCTCTCGATGAAGTCGACGGCCAGCCAGTCCAGCAACTCAGGGTGTGAGGGATACGCGCCCTGCAGGCCAAAGTCGGCCGGCGTGCGGACCAACCCGGCACCGAAGAACTGCTTCCACACACGATTCACCGCGACGCGGGCGGTGAGCGGGTGCTTGGAGTCGACCAACCACAGCGCGAGGCCCAAACGGTTGTCGGGAGTTGTGCCTTCGATGGTGGGTAGCACCTCGGGCGTGCCTGGCGTGACGACCTCGCCCGGCTGCGAGTAGTCGCCCCGCGCCAGGATATACGTCGTCCGCGGCTTCTGCGCCTGGTCCATGATCATCGTGGTGAACTCTTCAGTCACCACACGCAGACGCTCACGAGCGTTGGCCAGCGCGATGCGAAGTGGTTCGGTGGTTGCGGAGTGCTTGGCAAAGTAGTCCTTGATAGCCTGTGTTTGTTCTTCCGTGCGTTGGTCAGGCGGCGTTTCGATGATCGAGATTATCTCTGGCGGCAGCGTGCTACCGTCGTCGTTGCCGGTGATCACATCGATCTCCATTTTCGATCCGACCAACTTCTTGCCGATGCCAAAATTGAGTTGCACCGTGAGGTAGGGCGTCTGGTCGGCGCGAACGGGCTCGACGAACGTGTATGTTACATGCTGCGGGCCGCTGCCTTCGGTCCTGGGCGACCAGCCATTGCGACGGCGAGGGTCGAGCACCAATTCAGGGCGATATCCTTCGCGCCAACTGCTCGCGGTAACTTGCTTCGCCCCGCGCAAGTGGTGCAGGTTCACTTGATCGCCGGGGGCGGGGTCGGCGCTCATGGACAGGGCCGACAAGGCCAGCGTGCCGCGAGAATCGTTCTTATTCACCTTGCCATGGCCAATCGCTCCACCACGCTCGGCATCGGGCAGGAATCGCACACGAACACCGGTGATGTCGGTGTCGATCTGGGGTAGTTCGAGCAGCACGTCGAAGGCAGCGAACGAAGGAGGAGAGGTGATGCGAATTTCTCGCTCACCCTGGATGTCGAATCCGCTCCCAGCGTTGGGAGTGCTGATTCGTAGCGCACGCGTTGGGTGTAATTCCAGGTCGACGCCGCGACGGCTGAGTGCAGCGCGCTGCTCATCTTCCCACACGGCGATGTCGGCCTCGTTTTGATTGGCGAGCTGCTGTTCGAGTCGGGCGATGGTGACTCGCAGTTCCGGTTCTTCCCCGGTTTGCAACACCGACTTCGATTTGAAGTAGGGACGCGGGTTGACGCCGCCATTGCCATCGAGCCCTTTGTCGCTAACCGTGTTGAAGTAGGCAAACAACCGGTAGTAGTCCCGTTGAGTGATCGGGTCGTACTTGTGGTCGTGGCACTGCGCGCAACCAAGCGTGAGGCCCATGACCGCTTCGCCCAGGGTCTTCACGCGGTCGGCGTTGTAGTTTGTCAGGTTCTCTAGCGGGATGGTTCCCCCCTCGTGAGTCACCATGTTGTTCCGCTGCATGCCGGTAGCGATCAACTGCGCATCCGTGGGGTTTTCGAGCAAGTCGCCAGCCAACTGTTCGACCAGGAATTGGTCGTACGGCATGTTCTGGTTCATCGCGTTGATGATCCAGTCGCGCCATAACCACATGTGCCGGCCGCCGTCGATTGAGTAGCCGTTGGTATCTGCGTAGCGCACCGCATCGAGCCAATCGAGCGCCATCCGCTCGCCGAAGTGACGGCTCGCGAGCAAGCGGTCGACCAGCTTCTCGTAGGCATCGGGCGAGTCGTCTTCGACGAACGCCTGCACCTCTTCGGCCGATGGCGGCAAGCCGGTCAGGTCGAGGTATAGTCGTCGCACGAGCGTGTAGCGATCGGCTGGAGCGCTCGGCTTGAGGTTCAGTGACTCGAGCTTCGCCAGGACAAACTCGTCGATCGCGCCCGCTGGCCAGCTCTTGGCTTCCACCTCAGGCGCAGGCGCTTTCTCAGGAGGTACGAAGGACCAGTGCTTCTCGTACACGGCCCCTTCGGCCACCCATTGTTTGAGGATTTCGCGCTCGGCAGCCGAGAGCTTCTGTTTCGCGTCGCGGGGAGGCATCACGCTGTCGTCTTCGGCAAAGATCCGTTCGACCAGCGTACTGGAGTCAGGATCGTTCGGCACGATGGCGCCGTAATCGAGCGCCGCCTCACGATCGTCGAGTCGCAAGTCGGCCTCGCGCGCATGTTCGTCCGGACCATGGCAACTGAAGCAGCGATCGGACAAGAGCGGAAGCACATCACGCCGGAAGTCGACCGCTTGGGCGGAAGGAGCAGCGGCCACGGGTGACAAACAAAGCAATAGATAAACAATCTGCCTACAAGTTTGCATCGTCGCCTGGCGTGAGAGAGGGAAGCAATGATTCAACCGGAACTATCCATCATCGTAGCACACGCAGTCGCATGCTATCAACAATTCCAGGTGGTTGCTTTGCGCTGAAAATGTGTTTCTACGAATTGCTTGAAAAAAGCAGGATTCGTGAAACGTCCAGGGCCCGTTTGGCTATACCGGCGCCGGCTGAAGATCGCGGGGAAAGTAGTTGTCCACCACTTGATGAAACTCGTCGCGCGTGGTGACTTTGGCCACGTGCTTGCGGAAGTCGCGGGCCCCGCGGCGGCCTTGGGCGTAGCAGCAAGCGTACTTGCGCATCAAAACGGTTCCCTTTTCCACGCCGAAGCGATCGCAAACCAGGTGATAGTGGTGCATCATCAGTTGACGTTGTTCTTCCAACGACGGCTCAGGTGGTACCGGCTCGCCGCGCACTGCCGCGGCGGCGTGCGCGAACAGCCACGGCTTGTTTAAGCTTGCTCGGGCGATCATCACTCCGTCGACGTCGAAATTTTGGAATGCCCGCACTACTTTCTCGGGCGTGTCGAGGTCGCCATTGCCGATGAGCGGGATGTTCTTCAGAAAGGGCTTGATCTCGGAGATCTGCTCCCAATCGGCTTCGCCGCGGAACATGTCGGCCGCTGTGCGACCATGTACGGTGAGCGCCGCCGCACCAGAACCTTCCACCACTTGGGCAATGTCCGTGGCGTTGATTTTGTCGCGCGTGCAGCCGAGGCGAATCTTGGCGGTAACCGGTGTCGGGGCGCACGCAGCGACGACTTGTTCGATGATCTGTCCCATCCGCTCCGGCTGGCTCAGCAGGTAAGAGCCGCTGTGCGCCTTCTGGGTGACTTGCCGCACTGGGCAGCCAAAGTTGATGTCGACCACGCTAACCTTGTATTCGGTGGCCAGCCGCCGGCCGACCTTGGCCAGCGTCGGTGGGTCGTTATCCCAAATCTGCACCGCCAGCGGGCGGGGTTCGTCGGCGACACCCCACAAACGATCCGGGTGGGTGGCTTCTTGTTCGTCGAGCCACACGAATCCCTTGGCGTTCACCATCTCGGTCGCCAGGAGTCCCGCGCCGCCGAACTGCCGGACGATCTGTCGAAACGGATAGTTCGTGAAGCCCGCCATCGGCGCTTGCAGGATCGGCGGATCGACCTTCAGGGGGCCGATCCAAATCGGGGGCGCCAGCGCGCGGGTCGAGTTGCCGTGGTACGTGGTCATCGACGCAGGTGCTTCGAAGCACGAGGGCTTCGTGAAACTTCGGTGGAAAGGAGCATAGCACCAGGATAAACGGAGCAAGCTCTGTTTGCGAGCGGGCTACTCGGCTTCGGTGCGGCGCAACACCGAGGTTTCTCCCGGTGCGACCTTCTCTACCATGTTAGGCGATTCGCCGCTGGTGGTCATCACGTCCTCGTCCAAGCGAGGTGCAGTATCGCGGAGGGGATTGCCGCCCGGCTGAAAGGTGCGGGGAGGTTCGAACTCCGAGCGAGTATTCAGCCCAGGCTGGGTTGGCTCCGAAGTGCGGCTCGCCACGTTGCCATTGGTCTTGATCAGCATCGACACCAAACGGTTCGCGCCTAATTGGCCGGGGCGGGCAAGTTCCGTGTAGCGGGCGACTCGCTTATTGTAGTCGCGCGCGATCTGCACGAATGCACGCCGTTTGAGCGCCAGTCCCTCCAGGTGCATCAACAGCTCAACGCCTTGATCGTTCATCGGGCGGTTGGCGAACGTGTTGAAAAACTTCTCGGCCTGCGACACAGTGGCCGCCGCCTCCAGCAGTTCGGCGTGACGCAGCGGCAGCAGTTTGTCGAGTTCCGCCGCTTCGGGAGAGTCGCTGGTCGGGAAGTATTGCGCGTGATACGTCTTGTAGCCGCTGCAATGAGGCATATCGCCTGGCAGCGGTAGCGGCGACGATTGATTGCGGCCCATCAGCGATGCCAACCGGCGTTGCGACGCCCGAGCGGCTGCCAACGCGGTGTCGCGACGCTTCTCGAGTTTCTTCATCGACTGCTGCAGAGTCGCCGTTTGGCCGTACCGCGCCACGACGTTGCCCAAGTCGGACAGTTCTCGCAGGCTTAGATAGTAGTCGGCCGCACCGCTGCAGAGATCCCAGTAGGCGCCGATGCACTCCGATTGCTCGCTGCGCGAACTGACCCGGGCCACCACGTCCACCAGGTAGACAGCGCTGCCGGAAAGTTGCGTGTTGGCAGGTGGGGTGAGCGCCGCCTCCATGAGCCTCTTCGCGTGTTCGGTGTCCGCGGGCGCGCTAGATCCGGTGGGCGTGCGGCTGCTGGTGGCTGCGGATGCCGCGGCCCCGTACGGCGATTCGTTTGTGTAAGAGTTGGGCGGTGTGGCGACCGGTGCGCGAGCCGGGGTGGCGGTGTCGCGCGGAGCGATGGGTCGCGCCGCAGGCGTTTCGCTGGCGGGCTGAGCGGTACGATTGTCACCGGGCAAGTTGCCCTGCGAAACATCAAAGTTGCGGAGTAACTCGCGTGCTTCGTTCCCAGTGGTCGCACTACCCGCGGGCTCGGGAGGTGGCCCAAGCGGCGATTCGTAGCGACTGCCTTGGGCAAGCGTCGTCGCGGCGGGCAGCAACAAGAGAGTGGCGAGCAAACGCATCGGTCAGTTCCTTCCTGACTGGAGTGTTGCGTTGGGGGGCTTGGCGGAGTGCGCGGCTGCCTGCAAAGGTCAGTCGAGTTCTTCCAGCCACACCCGCATTTCGTTTTCGTATTCGCTGGCCAGGTCGCCACGCACGAGAGTCCGTTCGAACTCGGCCAAACCGTCTTCGCAAGTAATCGCCTCTTCGGCGCTGGCGTACCGCAGCATCGGATCGGGCGACGTGAGCCGGCGGCAAATGGTCATCAGCAGTTCGCTGTCGCGAACCTCGGGCGGTACCACTTTCTCCAGCCGCTGCGGCAAGGTGCGCTTGGCTTCGAGCATCGCCGCGTAGTCCTTAATGCCCGCGAACAGGGGACGACCCGACAGCGCCTCGACCAGTACGTAGCCCACGCTGGCCAGGTCGGAGCGAGGCGAGACGTCTTCGCGCTCCAGGATCTCGGGCGCTGCGTACTGCGGTGTGCAGGTTCGCTGCGGTGGCAGGTTCGAAAGTTCCACAGCCGAGCCGATATCGATGATCTTCGGATGCCCCGTGCGTTTGACCATGATGTTCGACGGCTTGATGTCGCCGTGCACAATGCCCTCGCGGTGCAGCGCGGCGAGTCCCGCGAGCACTTCGTGCATGATCGCTACGGCCATGCCCGGCTTCAGGCGGGGGCGCACCGGGCCGCGGGTCACGACGACATTGTTGATGTACTCCCAACGTTCCCAGCCCACTTGCTGCCGTGCGCGCTCGAGCATGGAGGGCGTCAGCAGAATGTCGAGATCATAGCCGTCGACCCATTCCATCTCGAGAATGCGGACGCGGTTGCGCTCGATGAAGTTGTAAACGTCCAGCAGGTTGTCGTGCTGAATCTTCGACACGTGGCAGCCCACCTGGGCCATCCGCCGCATCGCTTCGACGTAGTCGCGTTCGCCTTCGAACCGCTCTGGCGAGAAGAACTTGAGTGCTACCGGCAGGGTGAAGCCGTCGGAGCCACGGCGCTCGCTCAAATATACTTGTCCTTGACCACCGGTTCCGAGCAGTCGCCTGAGCCGCAGATGCTCAGTCCAGCCGAGTTTACTTCGCTGTATCAGTTCGCCGTAAGAACGAAGAATCTCATCCACGTCTTGGCCGGGCGGGCGTTCATGCGGCCCCACCGTGCGCGGTGAGTGTAGAATCGTAGTGCTGCTATCCATTATGGTTGTGTCGCTCCACCTGATGAGTCGTGGCGTAGTCCTTTTTCCAAGGGACAGATTCTTCCCACAGGGCACTTGTCTGCACTTGGTGGGATGAGTCGATATCCCCGCCACGTCCTCTGATTTTACTTCGCCGCTAGCAAGAATGTCCAGCTGGAATTGTCATACCGCGAAGCTTCATTCGGTTTCTACAGAAGTTGCTGCGCAACGACTATTTTTGGGTTTTTGCCGAGATTCTAGTCCCATGGCAACACACAGTGCGGATGTACTCGCTAATGCAAGCGTGGTTGGGCGCACGTGCGCGGTGTACTCGACATCTGCGCGCCTAGCAGAGGTTCCTGGCCCGCCGCCAGTTCGCGACGAAATACTCACGAGTGGCGCACGATCGGTTTTACGCAACTCGTGGAGGACCCTCTGCAGGGGGGGGCGTCCGGCCGTCCGTCGAAAAGCTGCCCAAACCGAAAGGTCTGTCGATATCGGCACCTGGTCGACTTGCGTCCGATTGAACCGATGTTGGGCAACTCCTAGACTGAGTTCTCACCCATTTACGGGGGAGCGAGGACGAGTCCGCCTGCGCCATCCCCTTCGGTCTAGAATCAAGGAATGGAGGTCCATCCCCAAATGCCTACCAACCCAGAGGTGCTCGCCGACCTGCAAAAGGCGCTCTCCATGGAACTCACCGCCGCTCATCAGTACCAACTGCATGGTAGCGTACTAAGCGATTGGGGCATCGACCGCCTCGCCGCGCAGATGGGCGAAGAGATGACCGAGGAACTCGGTCACTCCAAGACGTTTCTCGATCGCATCCTGTTCCTTAAGGGAACGCCCGAGATGACGTTGGACAAGACTCCCGTCGTGGCGAAGTCGCTGGCGGAGATGTTCCAGCTGGATCTGGATGACGAGAAGGAAGCCATTTGCTTCTACACCGGCGCAGCCAAGAAGGCCTACGAGGCCGGCGATATTGGATCGCGAAGCATCTTCGAGCAGATCGTGCTAGACGAAGAAGGGCACATGAGCTGGCTGGAGCTGCAACTCGACCTGCTAGAGCGGATGGGCGAGCCGGCCTACATCGCCAAGCACATGTCCGCGCCGAACGAGGGCGCGGAGGGCTAATCATCGAGGTTCAGCATTAGAATTCCATAGAGAGACGCTGGTAGCCAACCGCGTCTCTCTTTTCATATTTGTGTGAAAGTAATCCTGAGTAGTCTCAGGAAAGTGTAGTGCAATGCGTTTGACTCTGTTCTTGGTCTTGATCGGCATCTCGATGACGACGACTCCGTGTAAACCAGATGAACTGCTGCCCGGCGGGAAGCTCTCCGACGAGCAGGTGTCGCGGTTTGCCCGACTGGCGCTCGACGGGATCGTGCGCGAGTATCCCAATAAGCCCAGCAACGTGATGATCGGGCGGGAGTCGCTGCAATCGCCGAAGGAGATGCACCCCGTGTTCTACGGGTGTTTTGACTGGCATTCTTCAGTGCACGGGCACTGGATGCTCGTGCGACTGGCGAAGCTGTATCCCGATGCGCCGGTGGTGGGCGAGATTCGGACGCTGCTCAACGATCAACTGACTGCCGACAAACTGCTGGTCGAGGCGCAGTACTTCGACGCCAAGGAAAACCTCAGCTTCGAACGCACCTACGGCTGGGCGTGGACGTTACGACTGGCCGCCGAGCTGCGACAGTGGGACGACCCCGACGCCAAGCGATGGGCGGAGAACCTGGCGCCGCTGGAAAATCGCATCGTCGAACTGACGAAGAGCTACTTACCTCGCCTGACGTATCCAATCCGCACGGGAGTGCACCCCGATACCGCGTTCGCGCTCGGGCAGATGCTCGACTACGCGCGGATGGTGGACAACGAGGAACTCGAGACGCTCATCACGTCATACAGTCGCGAGAAGTACTTGTCGGATCGCAACTATCCCAGTCGGTTCGAGCCTTCGGGCGAAGATTTCTTCTCGACCGCTTGGAATGAAGCCGACCTGATGCGGCGAGTGCTACCGCCGGACGAATTCGCCGAGTGGCTTGAGCAATTCTTGCCTAAACTGGCCGATGCCAACTCCGACGCAGCGAATCTTCTCCAGCCGGCGGAGGTATCCGATGTGACCGATCCCAAGATCGTACATCTGGTGGGACTGAACCTGTCGCGCGGTTGGACGCAGCAGGGAGTGCTTTCGGCGCTGCCGGCCGACGATCCTCGCCGCGAGGTCCTGCAACGATCGGTTGCGGCCCACACCCAAGCGGGAATGAAGTACGTGTTCAGCGGCCATTACGAGGGCGAACATTGGCTGGCGACGTTCTCCGTTTACTTGCTAACCCAGGTTGGTTGCGAGCCATGAGCAGCGACCAACGCACCTCGGCGCGCCGCTGGAGATTCGGCCCGGGGTTTGTCGTCACCGCTGCGTTCATCGGCCCGGGCACGGTGATCACCGCCGGCCGCGCCGGCGCGATGTTTGGCTACTCCTTGCTATGGACGCTGCTACTGGCGATCGTCGCGACCATCGTCTTGCAAGAGATGGCCGGGCGGCTGGGGTTGGTGGCGCGAAGCGGGCTGGCCGCGGCGATCAGCGAGTCGATGCCTAATGCTTCGTTCAGGCGGCTTGCGGTTGCTTTGGTCCTGTCGGCCATCGTGGTGGGAAACACCGCCTATCAGACCGGCAACCTGACAGGCGCCGGGTTGGGGCTTTCGATCCTGACCGACTTGCCACCGCGCTTAGGAGCGGTCGCAAGTGGCGTCGTCGTTGCGTTGCTATTGGCGTTCGGCACGGGGCCACGGCATTTGATGAATTTGCTCGTCGCGATCGTGCTATTGATGAGCATCGCGTTCGTCGGCACCGCGCTTCTCGCCAGGCCCGACGCATCGCAGATGCTCGAGGAAGCCGCCACGTTTTCGCTGCCTGCGGGGTCGCTGCTCACCGCCATGGCGCTCATTGGCACTACGGTTGTTCCGTACAACCTGTTCCTGCAGGCGCGAGTCGTCCAGGAGCGCTGGAGTCAGGCCGATGGCCTCGGAGAATCGCTACGCGAATCTCGCGTGGACACTATGTTGGCCGTCACACTTGGCGGGCTGGTGACCATGTCGATTCTTGTCACGGCCGCCGTGGCGTATGGGGGCGATCCGAATGGTGCGTTCACAGCCGACGAACTCGCCGAGCAACTCCAGCCGCTGCTTGGGTCGAAGGGCAAGTACCTGTTCGCCGCAGGCTTGCTGGCCGCTGGCCTGACGAGCGCCATCACCGCGCCGCTGGCGGCCGGGTACGTTGTCGCCGAGTCGGTGCCGAACGGGTCTGCGTCGCTAGCCAAGCAAGCCTCGATAGCCGTGGTGCTGTTGGGAACCGGGTTGGCGGCCGCGTTCGGCAGCAGCCCGCAAGCAACCATCGTTTTTGCCCAGGCCGCCAACGGCCTCTTGTTGCCACTCGTGGCGGTGTTTCTTCTCTGGACAATGAACCGACCCCAACTCCTGGGTGAGTACTGCAACAGCAGGGGGCTCAATGTCGCAGCGATCGTCGTGGTCATTGTCGCGGTAGTTCTGGGGCTTAAGAAGTTAATCAGTCTTATCTACTAGCGAGGGGGCCAGCGGAGTCGACCAAGGATCACTGCTGTGCTACAACATCGACGTTGGTGAGTGTACCTACCCTGAGTTAGGAAAAATGGTTGATGACAACGACATTGAAGCTAACGAAGTAGAGTATTGGGCTTCGTTGGGAAATCTGAGGATGGTGGAGCGCGCGGTGCGAGAGGGGCATGATATCAACGCAGTGGCGAAGGATGGATACACGGCAATGCATGCCGCTGCCGAAAACAACCACCTAAGCGTCCTGGAGTTTCTAGTTCAGCAGGGTGCGGAGATTCAGCCAAGAATGGAGAGCGGCGAGACTTCCCGCGACTTGGCCAAGCTAAGTGGCAGCGTAGAGGCGGAGGAGTTTCTTCGCATGGTGGAACAGAATTGAACCCAGTATTACGCCTACCCGTAAAGAGAGTCATGTGAGCCTTGAGCATGGTGGGCGAGAGCTCTATTAGTAATCTGACGATGACAGTCTCCGTTGGAGTTAGCCAACCTGGAAGGATCGCAAGCGATGACGCTACACGAAAAACACACGTTTAAAGACGAACTCGAAGACGACATTTACGCGTCGGTCGATCTCTCCACGGCGTTGCCCAAGCACAGGTTTCCCTTGAAGGAGCACGAGCCGCGGCACGCCTACTCGGTGGTGCACGACGAACTGATGCTCGACGGCAACTCCCGCCAGAATCTGGCAACCTTCTGCCAAACGTGGCTCGAGCCGGAAGTTCACCAGTTGATGAACGAGTGCGTCGACAAGAACATGGTCGACAAGGACGAGTATCCGCAAACCGCAGAGATCGAATCGCGGTGCGTGAACATGCTGGGCGAATTGTGGAACGCACCCGCGGACGCGAATCATATTGGCTGCTCAACGACCGGCTCCAGCGAAGCGGCGATGCTGGGCGGCATGGCGATGAAGCGACGGTGGGAGGCCGGGCGTAAGGCGGCCGGCAAGCCGACGGTCAAGCCGAACCTAGTGACCGGCCCCGTGCAAGTATGCTGGCACAAGTTCACGCGCTACTGGGACATCGAGCATCGCGAGATCCCGATGGACGCGGGGCGGTTGATCATGACGCCCGAGGAGGTCTTGAGTCGCTGCGACGAAAACACGATCGGCGTGGTGCCAACGTTGGGCGTGACGTTTACCTGCCAGTACGAACCGGTGAAAGCAGTGGCCGCCGCGCTGGATGAACTGCAAAAGGACAAAGGTTGGGACATTCCCATCCACGTCGACGCAGCCAGCGGTGGGTTCTTGGCGCCGTTCTGTGCACCCGACTTGGAGTGGGATTTTCGACTCCCGCGCGTCAGGTCGATCAACAGTTCGGGCCACAAGTTCGGTCTCGCTCCGCTGGGCGTGGGTTGGGTGCTGTGGCGCGACGCAGCCGATCTGCCGGACGATCTGGTCTTCTGGGTGAACTACCTGGGCGGCAACATGAGGGACATCGCGCTGAACTTCTCGCGACCGGGTGGGCAAGTGGTTTGCCAGTACTACAACTTCCTGCGGCTGGGCAGGGAAGGGTACCGCAAGATCCACTCGGCGTGCTACGAGACAGCGCAGTACTTGGCTGGCGAGATCGAGAAGCTTGGTCCGTTCGAGATGCTGTATAACGGCGACATGGGCGGAGGCATCCCCGCGCTGTGTTGGAAGATCCGCGAAGGAGCGAAACCGGGTTTCAGCCTGTTCGACCTGGCCGATCGCCTTCGCGCCCGCGGATGGCAGGTTCCGGCCTATTCCCTGCCGGCCAACTGCCAGGACATTGCCATTCAGCGAATCCTGGTGCGGCACGGCGTCAGCCGCGATCTTGGTTCGCTGTTGCTGCAAGACATGAAGCAAGCGCTCGAGCACTTCGAGAAGCATCCCATCGAGACGCCGATGACGGCGGACGAAGCGACCGGTTTCCACCACTAGAAGAAAAATTGCAGTGGGCTCATGCGTTCAAGCAGTTGTTCAAGGACGCCGCCGCACCAAGTGGATCGAGCGTCCGCTCCAGGCGCGGTAGGCGACTTCGATGAGTAGCGAGAGGACGACCATGCCAATGAGAATCCACAATTGCATGCGACTCTTGGAGTTCTCGTCGATTTGAACGCACATCGTCACCAGCGCCGCGCCGCAGACGATGGCTCCGAGCGCCGAGATCCACCGCCGGGATTGCGTCTCTTTCGCCAGCCGTACATTGGCGACGTTTACGGCCATGAATATAAATAGGAATCCGGCGCTTGCCATGGTGGAGATCGCGTCGAGGGGAACAAAGTTGGCCAAGACGAGCGCCACGATGGCGAATGCGAACATCCCCTCTAGTGGCAGACCGCGAATATTGCGTTCCAGCTCCTTCGGCAACTCGCCCGACCGCGCTACGGTATAGGTCAAAGGGCCTGCGCTGTAGAGTGTGGCGTTGATCGCAGATCCGCAGGCGAGTACCGCCGCTACGGCGATCATCATCTGTCCGGGCAGGCCCATCAGGCGATTGGCGACCGCGGCCAGGGCGTGGTCGCCGGCCGTGGACATCTGGTCAAAGGAAAGATGTCCCACGGCCACCATGGTGATCAATACATAGAACACGATCACCAGCAGCACTCCGCCGACGTATGCTACCGGCAGTGCGCGGCGGCGGTCCTTCATTCGACCGGCCGCGTTGGCGATCAGTTCGAACCCTTCGTAGTTGAAGAACACGATCATCGCCCCGGAGACCATCGCGACCGGTGGCACGTAGTGCTCTGGCCCCAACCGCTGCCACGCCATCGGCGTGCAGAATCCAACCACGACGAACACCGCCAGGATGACCATTTTGGCCAAGTTCAATGCGTTCTCCGAACGGATGACGTAGCTGCCTCCCAGCACGTTCACGATCGTTAGCAGCACGATCGCGCCGCTGAGGATGAGGTGCTGCCACAGATCGACTTGATCGGCGGGGAAGAAGCTCGCTCCGTAGCTTCCCAGCGCGTACGCATAGATGGCCACCAGCACCATGTAGCTGAAGCAGAGCAGAATGTTCGAGGCACCGGTCAGAATGCCGGTGCCGAACCCACGATTGAGGAACTCGACGGTGCCCCCTTCGCCGGGGAATGCAATGGATAGCTTTAAGTAGGAATAACTGGTCAACAGGGCGACGATCCCGGCGACGATGAATGCGATGGGCACCGCCCCTTTGGTCAACTGCACCGCCAGCCCCGTGGTGGCGAAGATGCCGCCGCCCACCATGCCGCCAATGCCAATCGACAGCGCAGACAGGGTGCCCAGCTTTCCTGACTCACTATCCATCACAAACCGGTCTATCTGAAGTACGCCTGATTGCCTGACAACGAACCGCGTTGCATTCGTTGCCGGGGCAATTTTCGTTGGGAGTTGCCCAGACTGTCAAGCCGAACGACTTGTATGCGATCGCCAAGCGTTGGCAACGCTCACAGTTTCTCTAAAGGTCAATCCAAATTCACAATGCGCACCAAAGTTGTCAGTTTCTTGTGTTTTTTGAACAGCCCGTTCTTGACGCAACCGTGCCTTGCCCGCTTTAATCTCAAGTGCTTGGGTTCCTCCGCCAGCAGACACCCACTTGCCCATAGAGGGAGGGCATGTCTGATCTACCTGTCTTACAGCCAGAATCACCCCAAGCTCAGGCGATCTACGATGTCTTCTTGCAGGTGATATGGATCAGCGCCGGCATTTTCTTCATCGTCACCGGGCTGATTGTCGTGGCGATTCTCCGTGGGCGGAAGCGAACCGAGCTGCCCAAGCAAGATTTTGGCAGTCACAAGAAAGAAATCTTCTGGATGGTCGGTCCGGTGTTGGTCGTGCTCTGGCTGGCCGCCATCAGTACCAAGCTCATCCTCACCATGAACGCGGTGCCCAGGGTGCATCCGCCTCGCGATGCGCCGGCAGATACCGAGTTGACGGTCACCGGCCACCAATGGTGGTGGGAGATCCAGTACAATGGCTCCGGAGTGAAAAGCGCCAACGAGATTCATATCCCGACCGGCAAGAAGATTCGGGTGAAGCTTCAGTCGGCCGATGTGGTGCATTGTTTCTGGGTACCGCAGCTCGCGCGAAAAATGGACGTCATTCCGGGCCGCGACAACTACATTTGGCTCGAAGCGAGCAAGCCGGGCGTGTATCAGGGGCTTTGTTCGGAGTACTGTGGCACGCAACATGCGTGGATGAACTTCAAAGTCTACGCGCACCATGCCCAAGAGTACGATGCCTGGCTGGCGGAGCAGTCGGCCAAGCCCACCGATACCCCCAGCGCGATTGCCGAGGCTGGCAAACAGTTGTTCTTCTCCTACACCTGTGTGAACTGCCACACGATTGAGGGCACCGCAGCGATGGCAAATATTGGCCCCGATTTGACGTACATTGCCCGACGCAAGGAACTCGGCGGGGGGGTGCTGGAGAATTCGCCGGAGAACCTAGGCCGTTGGCTGAAGGATCCACAAGAGTTCAAGCCGGGCTGCAAGATGCCCAATTTCAATCTCACGGACGAGCAGGTCCAACAACTGGTCGCCTATTTGGATTCGATGAAGTGAGCACGGAAGCGGTCCCACAACTCGAAACGGCCGAAGCCAGCTCCGATTGGGGGCTGCTGTCATGGGTAGCGTCGGTCGACCATAAACGCATCGGTCTGATGTACATGCTGCTGGCCGTGGTGTTTCTGGTGGTGGGTGGAGTCGAAGCGTTGTTGATCCGTGTTCAACTGCTGGTGCCGAACAACACGTTCCTTTCGCCGCAGTTCTTCAATCAGCTGTTCACCATGCATGGCACGACCATGGTGTTTTTGGTCGGCATGCCGGTGTTCACTGGCTTCGCCAACTACATGATTCCTTTGATGATCGGCGCCAAAGACGTTGCATTTCCACGCTTGAACGCGATGAGCTTCTGGATGCTGCCGTTCGGGGCGGTGCTGCTGTATTGGAGTTTCCTCACCGGCTCGGCGCCAGACGCGGGCTGGTTTTCCTACGCCCCGCTCTCCACCAAGCCGTACAGTTCGCTGCCCGGCGTGGATTACTGGATCATCAGCCTGGCGGTCATGGGCATTGGCTCGGTCGCCGGCGCGATCAACATCATCGCCACGGTGTTTTGCTGCCGGGCGCCGGGGATGAGCCTGCAACGAGTGCCGCTGTTTGTGTGGATCATGCTGATGCAGGCGATCCTGATCGTGATCACGATCCCGCCGCTCAACTCGGCGCTGGCCATGCTGCTGATCGACCGCTGGCTCGACGCGGCCTTCTTCGAGCCCGCTCGTGGTGGCTCGGCCTTGTTGTGGCAGCATTTCTTCTGGATGTTCGGGCATCCCGAAGTCTACGTATTCGCCCTGCCGGCATTCGCAATGATCTCCGAGGTGATTCCCGTCTTCTCACGCAAGCCGATCTACGGCTACGCGTTCGTGGCGGGTTCGTCGTCGGTGATTGTGCTGTTGAGTTACAGTGTCTGGGCGCACCACATGTTTGCGGTGGGGCTGGGCATGGGGGCGAATATCTTCTTCGCCGCTGCGACGCTGTTGATCGCGATTCCTACCGGCATCAAGGTGTTCAACTGGACCGCCACGCTGTGGGGTGGGTCGATCCGCCTGACCGCGTCGATGCTGTTCGCCATTGCGTTCTTGATTCAGTTTGTCGTCGGCGGCTTGACGGGTATCATGTTCGCCACCGTGCCGATCGACTGGCAGTTGACCGATACCTACTTTGTGGTGGCTCACTTCCACTACGTATTGATCGGCGGCATTGTCTTCGCCCTGTTTGCGGCTACGTATTATTGGTTCCCAAAAATCACCGGGAAGATGCTCGACGAGCGTTTGGGCAAGATTCAATTCTGGTTGTGGGTCATCGGTTTCAATGGCACTTTTGGCGTGCAGCACGTACTGGGATTCATGGGCATGCCGCGGCGCGTTTACACCTACGCGGACAACCCTGGCTGGGCCACGCTAAATGCGATTTCATCCGTCTCCGCCTTCTTCATGGCGGCCGGCACGTTGGTGCTGGTGTGGAATGTCATCCGTAGCCTGCTGCGTGGTCAGTCGGCCGGCAACAACCCTTGGGACGCGTTTACACTGGAGTGGGCCACGACTTCCCCGCCGCCGGTAGAGAACTTTGAGTCGCCGCTGCCGGAGATTAAGAGTCGCCGCCCGGTGTGGGATGAAAGCCATCCGGAGTTTGCGGACTGGAAGTCGTCGCAAACGCCCGAAGACAGCGGCCACCGCCCCGACAAGGCGAAGGTCAGCGCGTGGGCGTTTATTGTCTCCGAGGCGATCTTCTTCATTCTGCTGCTCGTCTCCTACGTGGTGTTCAACGCACAAGCCGAAAGCGACGGACCCACGGCCGCAACCGCGTTGAACGTGACACGAACGGGTATCTACAGCCTGTTCTTGCTCTCCAGCAGTGTCACGTTCTGGATGGCGGAGCAGCACCTTCGCCGCGGCGATACGGCTGCGTTCCGCAAGTTCCTGTCGATCACCATAGGGTTGGGCGTGGTTTTTCTCTTTGGTCAGGCGGTCGAATACAACGAGTTGATTCAGGATGGCGTCACCATCAGTCGTAATTTGTTCGCCTCCACGTTCTTCACTTTAACCGGTTTTCACGGCTTGCACGTTACCGGTGGGTTAGTCGCGCTGGGCATCATGCTGCTGATGGCGCGCAGTGGCTACCTCACTCCGAAGCGTTCAAAAGTGTTCGGTGCGATTGGCGTGTATTGGCACTTTGTCGACGTAGTTTGGATCGCCGTGTTTGTGATCGTTTACTTGGGATTCTTGCAATGATCTGGGACCAAGCACTCTGGAACTGGACGTCGCCCGTGTGGCTGGTCGCCTTGGGACTGGTCGCGCTGTATCTGGTGGCGTTCCGCCGCGCGAAGGGACTGCTGATTCTGGTGCTGGGCGTGGGTTTCCTCGCGTTGGCGTTCGTGTCGCCGATTGGTGTGTTGGCCGATGGCTACCTCTTCAGCGCCCACATGGTGCAACACTTGTTGCTGCTGCTGGTGGTGCCAATGTGCTTGTTGATTGCTTTGCCGCGAGAGAAGCTCACCCAGTGGTTCGAAGGCGCGCGGCTCGATCGAGTGGGGCAAATGCTGGCGCGTCCCGTGCCCGGTTGGGTATGTGGGGTGGGTGCGATGTGGTTCTGGCACGTGCCGGTGCTGTGTTCGGCGGCGACTTTGAATCCCGCCATCGGCGGTTTACGCGACGCTTCGTTTATCCTCGCCGGGCTCGCGTTCTGGTGGCCCATCTTCTCGCCGGTCAAACGATACCGCCTGCCGCCGCTAAATGGCATCGCGTACCTCTTCTCCGCCTGCATCGGGTGTACGCTGCTGGGCATTTACATTACGTTCACCACCATCACCGTGTGCCCCGCGTTCGCCAACCCGGTTGACCGACTACATATCCTTACGTCGCTATACGATGCTGGACTGACGCCGGCGATCGACCAGCAATTGGGCGGGCTGCTGATGTGGGTGCCGCCTTGTAGCTTGTATGTCTGCGTCATCGTGAGCCTGTTGTGCCGTTGGTATTCCCATATCGAAACGATTACCCCGCCTAACGCCACGGCTGGCTTAGGGCGCCCGCTCAATAGCTCGACGGAGTGAGAGAATCATCATGACTGTTAAAAACGAACTGCCGCCAGAACTCCCGCCCGACCCGACCTACGTACCGGTCGCGATGGCGCTCGGGATCGCAATGTTGGTGTGGGGCATCCTTACGCATTGGGTGATGTCGCTGGCCGGCGCAGGGCTGTTTGTCTGGGCGCTATGGAGTTGGATGAGCGAGATTTGCCATCAGTGGAGACGACAAGATGAAGCATGAAGCGGACGAGAACACGACCGAGTGCCCCGAGGAGCTTTCGCGGCGTTCGTTTTACACCAAGCTGTCGGTCGGCCTGTCGCTGGTCATCGGTGCGATGATGGTCGTGCCGGGACTCGCCTACGTCCTCGCGCCGATTGTGCGCAAACCGCCACGCGACTGGCGCACTGTGGGCAAGGTCGACCAGTTCAAGGTTGGCTCCACGTCGCTAGTGAACTTCGAAGACGCCTCGTCGGTTCCGTGGGCGGGCGTCACGGCGAAGACCGGGGCGTGGCTCCGACGTGTGGACGACTCGCACTTTATCGCTTTTTCGATCAACTGCCGCCACCTTGGCTGCCCCGTGCGCTGGGTGGACGACGCCAACTTGTTTATGTGTCCTTGTCACGGGGGTGTCTACTACTCCGACGGCACCGTGGCGGGTGGTCCGCCACCGAAGCCGCTCAAGAGGCTCGCCGTACGAGTGCGGAACGACGAAGTGCAGATCGAAACGGGTCCTGTGCCGCTCACCACCACCCCAGTGTAATTGCCTTCTCGTCCCACGTTTCACCAACAACCGCCAGCTATCGATCGTTAATCCATGGTCCGACAACTGCTACGCAACATGGGGAAATGGCTCGACGAGCGGTCGGGCTTCTCCGACTACGTCGTGCCGCTGGTCACGCACATCGTGCCCCGCGACGCTCGGTGGTGGTACGTGTTCGGCAGCGCCACGCTCACCGCGTTCTTCGTGCAAGTCGTCACCGGCATCTGCCTGGCGATGACCTATGTGCCGGGCGGCGATCAGGCGTATGAGAGCTTGAAGTACATCACCGAGACCGCGCCGCTGGGCAGCGTGGTCCGCGGCATGCACTACTACGGCGCTTCGGCCATGGTGATGCTCGCGGTCGTTCACATGCTGCAGGTCTACCTGCACGCCACCTACAAGTACCCGCGCGAACTCAATTGGATGAGCGGCGTTGTGGTGCTGTTCGTCGTGCTCGGCATGGCGTTCACCGGGCAGCTGCTGCGTTGGGACGCCAACGGCGTCTGGTCCGTGGCCGTGGCTGCCGAGATGGCGGGTCGCGCGCCGATCATCGGGCCGGCGATGGCCGAGTTCATCATGGGCGGAACCACCGTTGGCGGCTCCACGCTCACGCGGTTCTTTGCGATTCATGTGTTCATCTTTCCGGCGCTGATTTTCGCCGGCGTCGGGCTGCATCTGTTGTTGCTGTTCCGGCATGGCGTATCCGAGATGCCCAAGCCCGACCAGCCGGTCGATCCCAAGACCTATAAAGAAGAGTACGAAGGGCGACTCAAAAAGTCCGGCGTGCCGTTCTGGCCAAATGCCATGTGGCGCGACGTGGTGTTCTCCACGATCGTCGTGGGTGTGATTTTGCTGTGCTCGGTCTTCATCGGGCCGCCGTCGCTCGACCACCCGCCGAATCCCAGTAGCATCGAAGCCAACCCCATGCCCGATTGGTACTTCTGGTGGTACTTCGCGGTGCTTTCGATGCTGCCCGCCGAACTCGAGACGTGGGTCATCCTCGGCGCTCCGGTCGTGGGGTTCCTAATACTCTTCTTGCTCCCGCTGATTTCCAACAAAGGGCATCGGGCGCCGAGCAAGCGGCCTTGGGCGATTGGCATCGTCGTCGCCGGCCTGACGGGCTTGGTGGTGCTGACCATCTATGGCTACCACGAACCCTGGTCGCCCGACTTCGGTGTGAAACCGCTGACGAAAGAGATCATCGGCACCGATACGGGCCCCGTGGCGCATGGGGGGGCGCTGGTGCATTCCAAGGGCTGTCTCTACTGCCACAACATCGACGGCCACGGCGGCCATCGCGGGCCGGAGCTTTCCACGATTGGCCAGCAGTTAACGCGGCAGGACTTGATCATTCGCATCAACAACGGGGGCTACAACATGCCTGCCTTCGCGGGTTCCGTGACCGCCGACGAACTGAAAGACATCGTCGACTTCCTCGAAACCCGCCGCCCCAAAGACGCGCCAGCGCCCAAGCCAACCTCCGATCCACCATCACCGGCCAATTGATTCTGCCGCTCAGGAACTACCTACATGCGCTTCCTTCCGTTCGTTGTTGTCGTGCTGCTAACCGCGATGTTTCTCGCGTTGGGTGGCCTTGTATCACCGTGGTGGCTGATCGGCGCGGTAATCTGCGGCCCGCTCGCCCTGCTCGGCGTGTACGACTTGGTGCAGAAACCTCACAGCATCTTGCGCAACTATCCGCTGGCCGCGCACTTTCGCTTTCTGTTCGAGATGATCCGCCCAGAGATCCACCAGTACTTCATCGAAGACGACACCAGTGGGCGGCCGTTTAATCGCGATGAGCGCTCGCTGATTTACGAGCGCTCCAAGAACATCGAAGGCCTCAAGCCGTTTGGCACGGAGCTCGACGTCTATTCCGACGAGTACGAGTGGAGCCCGCACTCGATCGCGCCGTGCGAGAAGAGCAGCGAGTACTTTCGCACCATGGTAGGAGGGCCCGAGTGCAAGCAGCCCTACTCCTGCTCGCTCCTCAACGTCTCGTCGATGAGCTTTGGGGCGATCAGCCCGAACGCGATTCTCGCGCTCAACGCCGGGGCGAAGAAGGGTGGCTTTGCCCATTGGACCGGCGAGGGCGGCTTCAGCCCTTACCATCGGCGGCCCGGCGGTGATGTCGTGTGGCAGATTGGCACCGGCTACTTTGGTTGCCGCAACGACGATGGAACCTTCAACGCCGACCTGTTTGCCGAGCAGGCGGTGGACGAGCAGATCAAGATGATCGAGATCAAGATCTCGCAGGGCGCCAAGCCGGGCCACGGCGGCGTACTGCCGGCGGCCAAGATCACTGCGGAGATCGCCGAGACGCGAAAAGTGCCGATGGGGCAGGACTGCATCTCGCCGCCCGGCCACTCCACGTTCCACACGCCAAAGGAGCTGTGCCAGTGGGTGCAGCAACTGCGCGATCTGTGCGGCGGCAAGCCAGTCGGCTTCAAGCTCTGCATCGGCATGCCCCACGAGTTCCTGGCCATCTGCAAGGCGATGCTCGAGACCGGACAGCTGCCCGACTTCATCAACGTCGACGGCGGCGAAGGCGGAACAGGCGCCGCGCCGTTGGAGTTCTCCGACAGCATGGGCGCGCCGCTGGTCGAAGGGCTGGTGTTCGTTCACAACGCCCTTGTCGGTTGCGGTTTGCGAGACAAGATCAAGATCGCGTGCGCGGGCAAGGTCTCGTCCGCGGCCGACATCATTCGCAACGTCGCCATCGGCGCCGACTGGTGCAACGTCGCCCGCGGCTTCATGCTGTCGGTCGGTTGCATCCAAGCCCAAGCGTGCCACACCAACGCCTGCCCCGTGGGCGTGGCGACGCAGGACCCGAAGCGCTATCGCGCGCTCGACGTGGCCGGCAAGTCGGAACGCGCCTACCGGTTCCACAAGAACACGATGGAGACGCTGGCCGAAATGGTGGCCGCCATGGGCCTCGAAACCCCCGACGGACTCAAGCCGCTGCACGTCTACAAACGGATCAGCCCCACCAAAGTCATGTCGTACGAAGAGGCTTACGACTTTCTGACCGATGGCGAACTTCTCGACGGCAAGTGCGGCCACCCATTGATCGACATGAGCTGGCGGCGAGCCTCAGCGGAGACTTTCCGGGCGCAGGGGTAGGAGCAACCAGCTACTGCTCGGTGCTAGATCTGCGCAGCGACGGTGATCCTGGAGGTTGTCTTTCTGACGCCGCCCGTCTTGGCCATTTGATTGCGTGAAGGTCAGTGTCAATTTAAGCTGTCCCATTGGCTTTCAGCGAGAGTCGTCTGATTGAAGTCAACCACGTCGAACCAGTCGCGTGAAGGTGTATCGCGACCGCCGGCGCAACCCAACGAAGCACCGGTTGATGCGTGGTTCGAGCAACTCGGTGCGGATACTCTATCAAGCACCAGTCCAGCCACTCGCTCCTGCTTGCCACTGAGCGGCAAGCAGGTGTGGAGCGAGTTCGAGTTCGATCTGGCGGACGAACACGAATCAGAGTGGTTGGAACTTGCCACTCTGGAGGCCCCCGCGCGCTTCCATGGCTCGAGTTGAGCTGGCGGCGAGCCTCGGCGGAGACATTCTGGGTGCAGAGGGTAGGGAACACGCCGCGGCAAAACCGATTGGTCAGCGTAGCTTTGCAGGTTCCCGCCGCTGAAGATATACTGCGAATCTGTTAGTGAGAACGCACCTACCGGAATTTGCTAATGATTCGCTTCATTATTTCGATCACGTCGCACCAATCTTCTTACATTCGACGGTTCCGCACGTGCGCAGCAGGGCTTCTGCTTGCTGCGCTCTTGAGTCCTAGCCAGGCACGGGCGTTTGTAGACGACGGCGATGGCCTGCTCGACGTCGGCGAAGCGCCTGGCTTTCCTGCCGACCCCGCCGCAGCTACCGGTGGACTCACTCTTGACAGGCGGTCCATCCAGGATCTCGATGGAACCAACCTGCTGACCAACCTGCAATCGCTAGGCTTAGAATACAATGAAGTAACGAGTATCGAAACAGGCGACTTCGGCGGTCTGAACAACCTGCAATGGCTCAACTTGGAGCACAATAAGCTCACGAGCATCGAGTCGGGCGGCTTCATCGGGCTGACCAACCTGCAAGGGGTCAACTTGGACTACAATGAACTTGCAAGCATCGAGCTCGACGACTTCAGTGGGCTGACCAATCTACTGTCGCTCAAAGTACGCGAGAATGAACTGACAAGCATCGAGTTGGGCAGTTTCAGCGGGCTGACGAGCCTGAAGTGGATCGAGCTGTACGGCAATCATTTAACGAGCATCGAGTCGGGTAACTTCAGTGCGTTGAGCAACTTGGAAGAGATCGACTTGGAGTACAATGAACTTACGAGCGTCGAGTCGGGCGACTTCAGCGGGCTGCCCAATTTGAGGTGGCTCATCTTGTCGCGGAATCAGATCACGAGCATTGAGTCGGGTGCGCTGGCAGGGTTGACGGAGTTAAGAGGGCTTTATCTTGACACGAATGATCTGAACGAACTCGACCTCACCCAGGCAACGTTACATAATCTCATCCAATTGTTCATCGACAGTGCCGAGATTGCCACACTGCGCCTTGACGACGCTGAACTGTCGCAGGAATCGTGGGAGACAATACTCGGCGAAACGACCGAAGTCATCGATGCGTCGTTAGTCGGACTGAGTTTCGCGGATTCGAGCCCTAGCGACCTAAGCTCGCTGTTGAGTATCTCCACGCTCGACAACGTGAGGGTCGATCCGGCGCTCTACGCGCTGTATGCGGCCGAGTTGGACGCCTTCGACGCCATCGAGGGAAACACCGTGACCGTCGTCCCCGAACCGAGCACTCTGGTGCTGATACTGGCCGGCGCGTGCGGGCTATTCTACCGGCACAAGTACCAGACGGAAGCTTCGCCATCATGCCGCTCCCACGATCGAATCTCATGGACACATTCACTAGCAACTATCGATTCCTGAGTTTTGTATTGCTCGCGTGTCTTTCTGGGCAAGCAGTGGTCGCCGCAGATCTTGTGCGGACCGTGGCTTTGTCTGATGTTCCAATTCGCAACGACACGCAACTTGGCATCCGAAAGAGCGGACTATCGCGGGTAGTAGTTGACGCCCGTGGGAATGTAGCGTTCGAAGGGTTCTTGACGGGCCCGGGAGTCAATGAGTCGAACGATCGCGCTATCCTTAGCGAGTCGGTGGGCAATGGACTTCGTATTGTGGCGAGGGAGGGATTCCCGTTACCAGACTCGCCAGCAGAATCGCGCCGTTTGTTGAGTGCGAATTTCTTTAGTCTGAACAATATTGGAGATACGCTCGTATTGGCCGCTCTTGATGGACCGGAGATCATCGGAGTCGTTGCAGCCACACGAACCGATGGGCGCACCGATATCCTACTAAGAGAGGGTGACATGCCGACAGGTCAATCGGAGGTCGCCTTGGCATCGATTACGTCAGTAGGCGTAAATGGTTTCTCAGCTAGCGGCAATTTCCTGGCCGCTCGCGGGACATTGCGTGGGCCTAACGTTACGAGTGATAACGACAACATTCTCTATCGTTTAACGGAATCTGGTAGTTTAGATATCATCTTGCGAGAAGGAGATCCACTGCCTGCCACGACGGCTGGAGAGAAGTACGGTCGTGCCATAAGTTCAGTCGCTATTAATCAATACGGTCATTTGGCATTCTTAGCGGAGGTTGATGACCCACGGCGAATAATCGGAAACGATACTGCCGTTTTTGGATCTTCGATATCCAGCCAGCCTTTGTTAATTGCCAGAGAAGGTTTAGTTGCTCCAGGGTTCCTCTACGCCGACGTATTTTACGACGATCTCGGGTCGACACCTGTAGTAGGACCGTCAGGAGAAGTTGTTTTTCATGCCGAACTCAGAGGCGCGACAACATCTCGCAACGCGATATTTCGGGGCGATGTCGACGACGTTGAATTGGTAATCAAACAGGGAGACGCATTCAACAACGGTCCCGATGGCTTGACTCTATTCGACGCATATTCGTTGGTAGTGAACAGCAAAGGCCATCTTGCATTCAATGGAGAAGTTGCCGGCATAGAGTTTGGGGAACTCAGTGGCGAGGGAGTGTTCAAGGAAGACACTGTAGGTGAAATCGCGATCGTTGCGCTGGCCGGTCAGCAAGCCCCTGGCGTGGCTCAAGGCGAGCGATTCTATTCGTTTCAGCCCGTGTCAACCAATCGCCTCGGTCAGACCGCGTTTGAAGCGTGGTTGACGCAGCCGCTAACGGATCGGCGAGGGCGGACGGCGATCTTTGCAGAGGACATTCGAGGAAATCTCCAGCTGATTGTCGCCGCTGGTGAAGAGATGAATGTAAGTGACGACCCGTTCGTTCAGGATCTTCGGACCGTAACGCGGCTGGTTATGACTGAGCAAAGCGGTAACGCTGACGGACGCCGTAGTGGATTCAATGACCTGGGACAGCTGGCCTTTTATGCTGAGTTTACTGACGGCTCAAGTGGATTCTTCGTCGCTAACGCTGTCGCTGTGGCCGAACCGAGTTCTATTGTGACAACTACAATAGCAGTTGCCTGTTTTGTTGTAGCGTGCATGTCCTCACACGAGAAATGCTGTGTGGCCTGACGCATTCTCTTTCTGGGGACTGCCTCGATCGAAGTACGTCTCAGCGGTTGGACCTGCTTCGGTATCCTGGCTTTACTGGCGGTCGTCATTGACACCTTGGTAAGAAATGCCAGTTGTAAAAAAATCGCCGTTGAAACCGCGCGCCCGTGTGATCTAATAGGTTCGCAGCCTAATGTATTCATGGGAATCGTAGCTGCCGTCGCCAGACGGCGGATGGACTGCTGCGGTGTTTGGGGTGTTCACGTATTCTGGTGAGTTAGGCCCCCTCCCTAACCCTCCCCCAAACGATTTGGCGGGAAGAGTTGATTG
This sequence comes from Aeoliella sp., assembly GCF_965227375.1. Classification (NCBI taxonomy): domain Bacteria; kingdom Pseudomonadati; phylum Planctomycetota; class Planctomycetia; order Pirellulales; family Lacipirellulaceae; genus Aeoliella; species Aeoliella sp. The sequence continues at coordinate 2,399,929 of NZ_CBDDFX010000002.1, read as the reverse complement.
GTAGCGAAGCGTCGCCTTCGCCAAATCACCCGGAGGAGGGGATACGGACGCTCGGAGCGGCGGAGCGAACGGCGACTATGGTTTTGTCCCACCGCAAAACATGCGGGGAACAACGCGAAGGGTTTTGTCGCACCCCCCGAATGGTTCTAGCGAGAAAACAAGGGGTTTCGCCACTTGAGCGGGACCAAAACGCCTGGGGTTTTGGGCCAATGGATCGATGTAGGGGACAAAACCCCCGGTTTTGGGCCAATGGATCAATTGTTGGGACAAAGCGGAACAATCAAATGACGCGAAGAGCCCCGACCAAACTTGGTCGTGGCTACGCAAACTAAACATAGGAGACGTGCCCAGAGAATTATTGAGCCGCTTCGTGGCTGTAGAGCGGCAGGTGGCGGTAGTACACCTCGAGCATGTAGATCGACAGGCAGGTGGTGAACAACCGCCCGCCTTGCGAGCCCCAGCGGTCTCCGTTGGGGTCCCAGCTGCCTCGTTCGCGGCCGCGTTTTTCCTGCTGCTCGGGGAGCAGCTGCCGCATGACATTATTCCACTCCCGCCAGGGTTTGCCTTCCATGTGGTGCATCACCTGCGTGGCGTAGTACCAGTGGTAAACGTTGCGTTCGTCCCACTCCGGCAAAAACTTGAGCAAGTAACTAACCCCGTCCTGGAGACGCTGATCGTCCCGTTCCCACCCCAGGTATTGCCGACACAACAGCCCCTCGGCGGTCATCGCTGGGGTGGCTCCTCGTCCGCGCGCGCGGTACGAGTAGCGACTTCCGTACTCGTGCTGCACGGTGTCGAGGTAGTCGCTAAGTCGCTGGAACGTTTCGCTGGGTACTTCGAGTCCCGCCATGCGAGCGCTCTGCAACGCCATGGCGAACCAACCGGTGACCGAGAGGTCCTCGTCGCGTCCGGGCTCGTACCGCCATCCGCCGGCCGAGGTTTGGTACTTCACGCAGTAGTCGACCGCCTTCTGCGCCGGCTTGCGAAGGTCCTCGTCGCGAGTCATGGCGTAGAGTTCGCAAATGGCGATCGTGCACTGGGCATGCGTGTACAACCGGGCGTCGCCGACGTCGCCATAGAAGTGCCCGTCGTCGTATTGTTGGGCGAGCAGCCAGTTCCAGCCGCGGGCAACGACATTGGGAAACTCATCGCCCGGCAGCGGCTTGTGAGTGTGACCGTGCCCTTGGAACGCCAGGAGCGCCATGGCCGTGGCGGCTTCGCGGTTCTCGCGATTGCCACCGTCGCGGTACGGCCCGCGGAGGCTCCACGATCCATTACTGCGCTGCTGGCGGGCGAGCCATCGCAGGCCTTCCATCACCGCCTGGTCGGTCAACGCGGTTCCGCCATACGCGTCGCGCAGCGCCTCGCGCATGCCGGGGTTCCGACCACTGAGTGCCAGGCCGACGCTGATGGATGGGCTATCGCTTGCAGCCAGCAGTCCGTCGGGGCTCAGCGGAACCAGGTCGGGCATGCTCAGCGGATCGACCACCTCGGGCAGTTCGTTCGGCGCCAGTTCGCTTTGTTCAATCACAACGTCTTGCGGCACGTTGAGATCGTCGATCGAGTCGAGGTCGATCTCGCCCAGTTCCTCCCCGTAGCGAGCGTTGAGCAGGAAAGGAGCTTCTACCACACTCGCCATGGCCAGCAGACCAAGCACGATGAGCGCTACCATGTGAACGACAGCACTAATCAACCACGGCGGCGATTCCTGCATCCACGCACTGAGGTCGATGAGCGAAGCGGTTTGCGGCTCGGGCGGCAACTCGGCCGTGGCACTCGACGACGGAGCGGTGCGGTCGGGACGCGTCTCGACCGAGGCTCGTTGCAGGTAGTCGAGTTCGAGGTCCGCTGTCGGCATGGGATTGCGTGGAGCAAATTGGATGGATGCCGCAAGAGGAGGCATGCCGCTGGGGTGTACACATTCACGGTATCGGCCTCCTGGCCCGCGGGCAACCAGAACTCGCAAGACAACCGGCATTTTCACCCGAACCAGCGGGCTGCCGAGGGTGTCTTTCCCGTTAGTTCGCCAAATCGCCCTCAAGCATTCCCGCCGGAGAGCCGAAAACCATCAGATACCGTAGCCGCCCGAACCATCGCAGATGGCCGTTTGGGCAGTCTTCCGCGGGCGATTCGGGCAGTCGCAGCGGGAAATCGGCACGGTCCCCCATTGAAGAGACCCGTAAGCGGGCATAGAATGTGGGACTCACGCGGAACGGTTATCGCAAACCGTCCGCTGAGCAAATCACCTATCGCGGGGTGGAGCAGCCAGGTAGCTCGCGAGGCTCATAACCTCGAGGTCGTCGGTTCGAATCCGGCCCCCGCCACTTGCCGTTCCGTAACAAGATGAATTTCGCCCCCAGCAAGCCGCTGGATTCGGCGTTTTCCGTCTTGCTCGGTCCGGAATCTAAGCTGAATTGTCTCGATATTCGCTTGCAGAGCAGCCTGGACCGCTTTCGGCTCACTGGAGCCGAGTTGCTCAGCCAGCTTCTCGATGGTCGCCAGCACGTCGTCAACTGACCAGCAAGCCGAATCAGCTTTCTTGGATTTTGCCTGGAGTGTGCGAAATTCTTCTTCGATATGCCTCCGTTGGGCTTTTGCCTTGCGAATCTGTTCGTAGACCGATTCCAACATGTCTTCAGGAACGCTCAACAGCCGGTCTTCCCCGGCCTGGAGCTTCTGGTCCGCCGCAGCGAGCTGACGAGTTAGAGACTGAACCTGGGCGTCGTCTGAATTGGGAGCTGCCAAGCGGTGATTGATCATTGCCGTAAGCCTAGCAAGATTTTGCGGGTCTCTCAGGATTCCAACAAATTGGGTTACCACTTTTTCGTGGAGTTCGTCAGCAGCGACCCAGTTATGTTTGCATGTGCCGTTTGAGTCATAGGCAGCACAGACATATTTACGGGCTTCGTAGACTTTGCCATTCTTTCGTCGCCTCGTGATGCGGCCGTGCATTTTTGCGCCGCATTCGCAATGCACCAGACCGCGAACCAAATACTCGTAGCCCTTTTTTGCATGGGCCCCGCCAGGATGCGTGGCGTTCTTTCGCATTCTCACCTGAACCGCCAGCCAATCTGACTTTTCGATGATCGCTTCGTGGCTCTGCTCCACAATAACCCAATCCTCGCGGTCGTTCGCAAGAACCTTGTGCTTACGCCTTCCGGTCTTCGTCGGCGCATTCTCACTTCGCGTCCGTTCGGTCGCCTTGCCGTCCACGAGTGAATGAAACCTGCCTTGGCGAGTCTTGTTCCAAGCGAAGTCGCCGCAGTAGATTTCATTCTTGAGCATGTCGCGGATAGTGCCTTTGTTCCACTTGCCGCCCCGTGGCGAAGGCACACCGCGTTTGTTCAGAGATTTGGCGATCGTCCAGGGACTGTCGCCGCTCAGGTATTGGGCAAATATCCATTGGACGTGAGCAACAAGCGCTGGGTCGCCAGGCACGAATGTCGTATGCCAGCCATCGGGTTTTGCGACTTTCTCGCCACGTTGAATGCGCGTGCGGTGATTGCCTTCCTCATCGACAAGCATTCGGTCATAGCCGTAGGGCGCCGCCTGTCCTGCCGAGTAACCGCTATTGGCTTGCTTCGACTGTCCTCGGATCGTTAGCTCTGAGAGCGTTTTGCTGAATGCGTGGTCCGTTTGCGCTTCGATCGAAGCGATCAAGAACTGCGCTAAATCGTTAATGTCGATGACGCCTTGCTTGCTCGTAACGAGCCTCACTCCGACATCGTCCAGACGATCGAGATAGCGGATCGTCTTGGCAGGACGAAATCTGGCAAATCGGCTCTGATGCCGAACCAACACAAAGTCGAAATCATTTTTGAGTTCTGCGTCTTCGATCATGCGAACAAAGTCGTCACGATCGACGTTGTGGCCAGAGACGCCGTCATCCATGTACCAACGGAGTATTTCGTACCCATGCTGGGCGGCGTAGACTTGAATCTCTTCCCGCTGAATTTCGATGGAGTCAGCCTGCTTATCGTCGGTGCTGCGACGTAAATAACCAACTGCCTTGTACATCGGCGTTCCTTTCATATGTGGGGGAATACCGAAATTGTCGCGTACTTTCTCCGACTTTCAAGATCGCTGGCCGCGTTTTCTACTCAGCCGCGTTTACTTCGGTTTGGAGCGCCCCCTAGACGCAGGCTTGTTCTCGCGACCAAGCGCCAACAGAAGGATGGCGATTTGCTCTAGCCCGTCCGATGACAATTCCGTGCCGATAGCTCGTAGTCCGCTACGCCCATCGGCAGACATATCGCTACCCTGTGCGGACTCGTTCTTCGCAGCGGCTAGTTCAACGGGTTTCTTCAATGGTCTAGCTTCCGTGACGTGTCAGAACAAACGCCTTTCAATTCGATTGCCATGCACAGTCCAGGCGGTGTTCGGTTGTTATCGAGACAATCCAGGCCGTATGGGCAAAAACCTGTTACCTCTATGTTCGCTCGCAAAGGATCAATAAGAATCCGATTCTGGGGCCAATCTCAGACCCGAGAATCCCCCCCACGATGAGCGTCACACGATTGCGTGAACCAACTGCCGAGCGCAAGACTCCTCCTCCCCAGCAGGAACCGATGAGGCTCGAACGGCAAGGCCAACCCCAAGCGGAAACCCAAGGAGCAAAGCAGCACTGGTAGCTACTGGCGGGCGATCCACCGCGGTGGAAAGGGCACGACATTGAACGCTGGGCGCCAAACAGGCTGCGACACATCTTGGCGACCGAGATTCGCCGTCGCTTCGGAATCGCAGCCGCCCAGGTGATCTGCGGCTACGAGACGGCCGATGTCACTCAGGTGACGCTGAGCGGAATCTAGAGTTGGACAAGCAGGTAGCTCGGAAAGTTGGCGGAAGGGCCATTCCTGACCGCATGCATTAGCAAATAGGCGACCTTGATGCGTCGTCTGCCTTCGCGAAAACCGCTGGTTTACCAGTGCCTTCGTCGGTGCGAAATATCATGTGCGATTGAATTACCGAGCAGCCGCCGGTATATTCACTAAACTCTTCTCAAGAAAGGGTTTACGTTGGGGCTGCCTCTTATATGACTTTGTTTTTGCACATCTCGGATATCCACTTCCGCAAGTCCAGCGGCGATGTAACCGACATCGATGAGGACTTACGGAATGAACTTGTGCTCGATGCGAAGGCATTTGTAGGCGAGCACGGGAAGCCAGACGGGATTCTGATTTCGGGAGACATCGGCTTCAGCGGTCAGCAACGAGAGTACGAAATTGCCGAAGCGTGGGTCGACCAACTCTGTGAGGCGGTAGGTCGGGATGGCCTCTATGTGTGGTGTGTTCCCGGAAACCACGATGTGGACCAAGGTACGGTAAAGCGGAGTGGCTTACTGAAGCAACTTCACGAAAGCCTTCGGAAGGCTGGTGAGAACGAGATCGACGCTGTGCTCGCGGACCTCCTCGGCGATTCCGCAGCCGGAGAGCCGCTTTACTCAACAATCGAGGGATATAACACATGGTTCGGGCGCAAATTCGGATGTGAGATCACCTTCCAACAGCCGTGTTGGTCGGAAACCTTCACGCTCAACGACTCCTCGAAGTTGCGCATCAACGGCGTGAATTCCACCATCGTGTCTGATCACCAGGACAATATCCACAAGAAGATAATTCTCGGTAGATACCAACTCCCGAACCGGAATGACGGCGTCACTGATCTCTTACTTTGCCATCATCCCCCGGATTGGTGGCAGGACTCAGAGCAACTTTCGGATGACATGGGAAATCGATGCCATGTGCAGTTGTTCGGTCATAAACACCACCATCGGTTAAAGCGAATAGACAACAGCGTTGTGCTAGCGGCAGGGGCAGTTCATCCGGATCGTCGTGAGGATGGATGGGAACCCCGGTACAACTGGCTCTCGGTGTCCGTGGTCGGCGAAGGCGATTCGCGAAAGCTCGTAGTAAATGTCTTTCCGCGGGTATGGTCTTCACAAGCCACCAAGTTTATTGCCGACTCAAATAGCTGCGGCGGTCAGCAATGCGTAGAGCATACTCTTGATCTTGAGCCTTGGAGCGCGCAGAAACCGATTGCGGCAGAAACTGAGGGCGACCGAGGATCGGAGAAGAGCGAGCCCTTGGACGAGGAGGGCAATGCGATGAAGAAGAGCAGAATTTTGACGTACCGGTTCTTCGAACTTCCCCACGTAAGGCGCCTTGATGTTGTCCGCGACTTAGACCTTATTCGAGATGAGGATGAAGGGCTTTCTGATACGGAATTGTTTCACAGCATCATGTTGCGAGCACGCGACGAAGGCGTCTTAGCAGACTTGTGGGACAAGGTACAGGAACAGCACGGGGACGGAGAATACAAAGCTAACCCATACCGCACTCAGGAGGAGTCTACATGAACGAACAATTCGGTGACTGGTACAGGGAAGCCGACATTCAACCTGAGCACGAAACGCTGACGAAGCGCTGGACTGCGATTGAGCTGTCGGCGGAGGATATCGACGATTCAGGAATCGTCGGCCTTGGTCGGTTGTTTCACGGGCTCACGGAGAGCGGTGCGACGCGCGATGTCCTCCACAAAGCCCTATTCGAGGCAGACAACGCTTTCTCCACTAAGAACACGGTCGAAGTCAGGCTACTCGCTGGGGTGTGTCTATTTCATGTCGCAGCGCAGCAAAATGATCAAACCGGACATATGGCAGCGTATGCTCTTGTGTGTCCGACGCTGCTCGGCAGAAGGAGCAAGATATTCGCCCCCTCGATTCCCGAGGCGGCAAGCGGCATCCTGGACCGCGCTTCTAGTCTGCTTCGCCAGCACGTTCCTACGAAGAGAGCCCCGGTCTCCAAACTTGCAGACGAAGCGGCGAAAATTGAGGAGGCGGAGACCGCGAACAACTTCCAGCAAGGCGGGCCACACGTGCGGGCGGCACTCGAAAAACTCAGAAGCAGCATTGCCGCAGTATCGGAGAAAGCCAATCGACTGGAAAAAGCACAGGCGTTGTATCGGGAAGACTCGGATATTCTGTGGTGGATGACAGGACGTTACAGCAGGGATCTCAGTCAACCATTGAAGGACATCGGGCTTCCGGGTGCGGCAATCGTGATTGGCAAGGAGCTTGCCGATTTGATCGAACAACAACCGGGACCTGTCGCGACGCAAGCAGTACTAAATCGATGCTTAGAGGATGTCGGAGGTAATCCGTCCGAATCAGTAACGCTGACGACCGCAGTCAACAAGGCCCCGCCGGAATGGAGAAATCAGTGGTTTGCGGCCGACGGGAACCGGGATTTGCTTTCGCTCTGTCCGCTGACGGCAGCCATTAGGCACTCGGTCGACATAGATGGGTCGTGGGGTAGTGCAGCCCAGTCGCTCACGGGTGTTGCGGCCAACACAAAGCTTAGTGGAACTGAGTTGGCATACCAAATGTACCGCGAGTGCATGTTTCGGAAGTTAGGATAAGTAACGACGGAGTGGCTCAATGAGCGAGGCAACGCCCGAAAGGCAAACAAAGGAGGAGCAGCACGTTGCGCTATACTCGGGCGAAGCGTTGACGATCGCTGAGTCACGCCAGATCACATGCGCCAGAGAAACTTCACTGGTAGTGGTGGCTGGATCACCAGGATCAGGCAAGACGACTCTCATCGCCAGTCTCTTCCATTGCTTCCAGCGCGGACCGTTTGCAGGGTTCATGTTCGCCGGATCGGATACTTGCATCGGATTGGATCGGCGTTGCTTCTTAGGGAGGACGATCTCCCGTGGAATAGAACCGAATATGGAGCGAACGAAGGTCGGCACAGAGCAGAGGCTGATTCATTTCCGCGTACGGTCAGAGGATCTGACCGAAGAGGCACGAGACGTCTTGATTACAGACATATCTGGAGAAGAGTATGAGGACATTCGGCACTCGATGGATGAGTGTCGAAAGTTTGCACTGTTTCAACGGGCCGACCACATTGTCATTCTCGTTGACGGTGCACGCATCGCCGACTCCGGTCAGAAGCATGCAGCCAAGGTCGAAGTGGAACAGTTTCTGGGTTTTCTGCACGACGCTGGGCATTTCGACCGTAACTGCAATGTTCATGTGTTGGTGGGGAAATGCGATTTGCTTGCCGACGAGGCAGCAAAGCGGTTTTCAGATCTGCTGAAGGATGAAATCGTCGGCCGATTCCAGGGCAAGGTCGCAATTTTATCGGTAGGCGATATTGCCGCACGACCAAGACGAGAGACGTCAGAATTTCGGCTTGGCCACGGATTGAGCTCACCCTTTGCCTCGTGGTTAGAACGTCCGCAGCGGCAAATTGACCTTACTAGCAGCGTGTCCGACGCGAATTGTCATTCTGAATTCGATCGGCTTCTCCTCCGTCAAGGCGCCGAAGTCGATGGAGGTCGCGAATGTCCGTGAAACAAGAGCATGTACTGATCGGGCTGCCAGAAACAGGCAAGACCACCTTCCTTGCGGCTTTGTGGCACGTACTCAGTTCCGCGAATTCCGGTACTGACTTGCGCCTGGAACGGTTCCACGACGATCACGAGTATCTAAATTCCATTCGGGAGAGATGGGTAAACGCAGAAATCCAAGATCGAACTGTGCCGAGTGCTGAAAGCCAAGTGTCAATGATTCTGGCTTGTGATGCGATAGACGGCGAACTAGAGGTCTGCATCCCTGACCTGTCGGGGGAATCCTACGAGTCGATTTGGAGTTACAGAAAGCTCAATCGCGAACGTGCCGAAGCGATAATCAGTGCGGAAGGAATGCTGCTTTTCGTGCATCCTGATCAGGTCGAGAAAGAAATCCTCATCAGCGAAACCGCCGAAATCGTCGAGGAATTGGAAGAGGATGGTGACGAGGAAGACGATGTAGAGGAGTTGACGGAATGGGACGCTCAGCAGTCGCCAACTCAGGTACAACTGGTGGACCTGCTTCAGTGTGTGCTCCGGTTGAACGCAAACCGACCCCTGCGGTTGGGCGTGGTCGTGTCGGCGTGGGATCGGATCGACGCGGTGAATTCCCCCTCTGACTGGATCAAACGCGAATTGCCGCTGCTGTGGCAGTTTCTGTGCTGCAATGACGACTGTCTGGAAGTCGCTTTTTTCGGCGTCAGCGCGCAGGGAGGACAGCTTCCCCGCGATGCCGAAAGACTGCGAGAACTAGATCGCCCCATCGAACGAATTCACATTGTTGGTGAAGGCGGCGAAACAGGCAATGACATTACAACACCGCTTCGCTGGCTGATGACGGCGGTGGACCTATGAGCGCGACCGGCGAAAACACAATCTGCATGGAGCAAATGCTGCACGGTTACTCCGGGGGACATAGATTACTGTCTGCATCTTGCTCACTTTCCAAGTCCGGAGAACGACATGCCAGGATGATGAGCGATCTGTCAGGTGCTTCATACAAGTCAGGATTCGATGGTTACCTAACAGGATACCCGCTCAAAGAAGACGAGTTGTTCGCGGTTGCTAGGACTTGGTTTGCCAAGGAGCAACCTAGGCCTGGTTGCGTGTGGACGCATACACTCCTTATTCAATTCGCGGACCTGGGCCGCTTCGAAGCATTCGACAAATTGCTAGCGGCTTTTCGTAAGCCTAGCGGCGACGATGTGAAGGAGTACTCAAGACCTGTGCTGCTCCCAGAGTCAGGCGGACGGATACAAACCACCGACCAATTCGACCGTATCAAGCATGTAGTCGACGCTGTCTACGGATACCCTGAAGAGATCGTTGCCATTCCAACGAAAAGTTCGGGAGAGTATGAGGGGCTTATGCTCGCAATCTGGCGACAACAATGGCCATCACTCCGCAACCATTTCTCATTTTGCACTGGTGCGTTGGAGCTACGTGTTGGCGAAAACCGCCTCGATGTCCAGTCCATCCCCAATGAGAAGCGACTTGTGCAGAAGGCGAGCAGCAAAGCGAGAGTCGTAGATTTGAATGAAAGGCACGATAGACACAGAGACCATGTATGGATGATAGCGGCCACCAGAGACCTTCTCGATGAAAGTGACGGCAGCTTAAAGAGATTCCTCAAAGTGTATGCAGATTCAGAACATTACACTCGGGCTGATTTCCAACGCTATAGCGTGTGTTTTGCCGAATTGACCAGTGACAAACAGTTGACGGAAATTGTCGCTGCTGTTGCCAGAGAGTTTCCGAAGAAGAAGGAAGCTGGGACGCTCAAGACTGCAATTGCCGGACCACAACCGCAGCGAACTTTTTTCGAGAAGATGAAGGACGCAGACGTACTACGGGCCCTTCTGCTGCAAAAGAGGGCGTCTAGCGCATACGATCTATCATCGCTGGCAGTCTGCGATCGGTTCAGCACGTTGTGGACGGGACAAGAGGAAGAGGCTTGGAGTTTGCTCATAGAAGTGGCGAACCGAAAGCAGTCAGAAATGGTGAGTTACCTCACAGCCGCTGTTGCTGAGGTCATGAGCAAAGACAGCATCGCCAGAATGGCGGCGGAGCGTTGCGATTTGGCAGCGGAGGTGGTGAAAAAAAACATATCGCTTGCTGGCGTAAGCGAGGTCTGGAGATGTCCAGAGTTGACGTTGTCATCTCTCAGCGACGAGTTTATTCAACAAGCAAAGTTGAATGCGGACTCTGCAAAACGTGTCCTCGCAGCATGGATCGTTGCTGGCCGGCAAGACTGCGGGAAGGAATTGACAGACTCGATCGGCCCGAGCATCGTCCCCCTACTACTATCCTTGCAGCCGTGTAGTCTATCGCTAATGGACAGACAGGCCGGAGAGTGGCATGCCGCACTTCGGAACAATAGCGATGAATGCTTGGCTTGGCTGAGGAGTCAAGGCGAGGCGAGTGCGGAGGCCGCTTGCTTAGCGTTGCTGGGCACGAATATATCGAAGGACAAGTTCGACGTTGCGTTACTTGAAGCTTGGCAGCAAGCGCATTCCAGAACCCCAGACCTGACTCGGCAAACGCTTTGCCACGCCTACGTGATAATGCTCTGCGCTGCTTTTGACACAACTGACGAGCAATTGGCAGAGTCGGTTACTCGTGTGTGTTTCCCTGCCGTGTACGAAGCAGCGATGCAAAATGAGGTATCCGATCGCCATTGGGATATGCTTCAAGCACGATTGCCACAGAGTGGCATGTGGTGGGATCGATGCAAGAAACTACGGATGGGGTTATTAGAATATTGCGTAAAGAAGAACTGGTCAGTTGAGACCTTCATCCATTGTACGTCTTTGGGATTCGCATTTGAGCAAGTCTTGGGGAGCTGGGGACTAGACCAGATAGAGAAAGTATTCCTGGGACAGGCGATCGACAAAGTAAAGCGGGGGGATGTGGATGCGAATACGGACCAACAAAGGGCGGCAGAAAGGTACAGTTACTGGTTTTGAGTATCTACAGAGCCCGCTGCCGCATCAGTAACATGCATCTGCGGTCGTATCGACTTATGATAATTCCCTATTCGGCGGTTCCTGCATTTCCACGTCCCCTTCCGCCCCTAGAGGACGCATAGCCGCTACTGGCTTAACACCAGCCTTAGCCAGCGCCGCTTCGATTGCCGAACTTACGTCATCAGCGCATACGCACCCCAGCGTGGCTTGGCCGTCAGAAAACGAGCGATTTTGTCAACGGTCGTGTAGCGCACTTTCTTGCCGCGTCGCTTGAGACTCAAAGCGGCACTTCGAAAAGTGATCGATTATTCTATTGTGAAATCGAGAGGTATAATCGCGAGTCGCTTTTCAAAACAACCGGCGTTCCACTTGATCGCCATAGACAGTCCAGCCCGTGCCAGGCTGTTCTTCACGGCCGTAGAGTTCCAAGTACGGACCGGGGCTGACTTCTTCAATAAGCTCGCGGAAGCGAAACGGTTTGCGGCTGTGTTGCGTTCTCTGCTCGACCTGCCAACTCGCTAGGTCATTGCGGCGGAAGCGAAGGCGGCCACGGACGCCCAGCAGTAAGTATTCATGCGATACACGCCAGTAGTTCCCCATGCCGATCGTCGGCTTCGCCCACACCATGCACGACTTGTATTGAAATCCCCAGGCACGAATCACACGGAAGGCGGCTTCGAGAAATGCGTTGGTCGTCCAGAGATGAAGATGCGCTTGGTCTAGCACCAATTCACAAATCGGCTCGCTGCAAATCTCCGCGATCGTCATCGTGCGATAATGGTTCTCGGCCGCCGCACGCGAGGCGGTGTTGGAATAACGCCACGGCGGATCGGCCAACACCGTGGCGAACTTGACGCCGGTGCTTATTAACGCGGGCAAGTCGGTCGCGATCGTTGGCGGCGATGCGGCCGCAGACGCACCCGATTCGATTTCCGAATTGCCAAGTCCCTGTTTCACTTCGCCCGTTCCTCGTTGGTCAGCATCCACTCGTATGCCTCGTCAAGTACGAGGCGGACCAGCGGGAGGTCGTCCCGACCTAGCCGGGATGATTCCTTCCATTGATCACCGTTGCGGAACAAACGCACTACGCTCAGCGAAAAGCCGCCTCGCTTCGACCTGCGTCGCCAGACACGGACCTTGATCAAACCTCGTCGTAGTTCCAGGATTGGCCTAGCCATGTGCTGCCTCGCTCCAGCGGCGAGTGATTTCATCCAGTTCGTCGAACAGGATTCGTAGCTCCGTTTGCATTGCCGGTGACAGCCAACCGTCGTCTTCGATGGCAAAGGCCAGCACCTGACAGAGCTTGACCAAGTCCCGTAGATCACCCGCACGGAGCCCGTGGGTCGTTTGCAACGATTCGGCTATTCGGCACACGCTGAACCGATATTCCGACGGGCCGCTTTCCCCATCGTGCCGATAAAGATGGGAGACCAACTGTCCAGCCCCCAAGACTGCTACGGGCTGCGAACGGCGTTGCTGTTCAAGAGGCATTGTCTTCTCCCCGTTGGTTCCAAATCCACGCGTACGCCATTTCAGACGCTTTCGCGACCAGCGGTAGATCATCACGCCCAAACGAACTGGTTGTCTTCCACTCCTCGCCGTCTCGATAACAACGCACGATGGAGACGTTGAACCACACATTTTGTCGGTCGTTCGCATTCGCCCAAATCGACGCGCGGATGGACCCTAGGCGAAACTCATGCGCGGGGCGTTTGTTGCTGTGCATCATCACTCCGATTACGAATCTAGCGAGGCTGTAGGAGTCAAAGTCTGTTACTGCTATGTTCGCAGGAAAGCGGCCAGCAAGAATCCGATTCTGGGGCCAATCTCAGACCTGAGAGTTTTCGCCGCGACGAGCGTTGTGCTATGGCGCAGATTGTCTGTACCGGTGAGCCGTTTCCGAAAGGCGCATCCGCAAGAAGTTCGGCGTCAGAATCCGCCAAGCAATAAACAAACGATATTGCTTGGTGCTCCAGGCGTCCGATGCGTGTGGCGACGAGAAACTACGGCTCGCGACTGGTCGGCTCGGGCCGCACCGGGCCAGAATCCGCCGTTTGCTTGTTCGGTTCACGCCGGCTTGGTTTGTCGAGCGCTTTGAGGGCCGCAGCAAGCGACCTGATAGACGCCTTGATCTCGCGGCGTTCAGCGTCCAATTCTTCTAGTCGTGTGTGGGCGGCGTCCTGAGCACGGATGAGTGATTGCTTCGCGTCGGACAACTTATTGGCCATGACATGATCCTTGTTGAAGAGTCTTTCGTGTTGCTCTCGGGAGTTGCCATCGCTGCGATACTCTGGCACGGTTAATCGTGAAAACCAGGGCGAGAGGGAGTGCTGTGAACACTCCCCCTCAAAAACCTTGGAAACAAACCTACCAATCAGCTCAGTATTCTTCCGGGAGTAGGATCGTTGTTGCTGAACGATCCGCTTCCGTAATGATCAGAAAACGGGTTTTCTTGCGATCGACGTAAGACGAGACGACCGGGAAACCATATTCCCAAGCAAGGTCGTTCGTTTTCCAATCGAACTCATCCACGTCCCCGTAATCACCAATCATGTGACGGTCTAGGCTATCCATTGCGTCTTTCGAGTTGAGACGCCCCGCTGCCTTCCGCGACACGTAGTGGGTACCAAGCTGCATTGCCATGAGCGTGATTGGGATTCTTGACATGGCTACCTCCCAGCGTCTGCCAGCACTTCGCTGGCTGCACTACGCTCGGCTCGTTCGACTTGGACATTCTTCTCCCAAATCCACGCATACGCCATGTCGATCGCCTTCATCGCGATCGGCAAGTCATCATGCTTGAGCGTCGTCGTGCCCCGCCACTGGTCACCACTTTTGTAGATTCGCGAGACGACTGCGGTGAACCAGATTTTCTGATCCTCCGTTTCGTTCGCCCAAATCGCGACTCTGATTTTCCCCAACTTGATCTCATGGGCAGGTTGTTTTTTCCCCATGACACCTCCTTTCGTTGCGCGACCGACCGAATCCATACCCGTGCCGACCGCTTTGTTTTTCAACCATGTGAATGGCATAGCCAATCACGCGCTCCCAAAGTCGCCGTCCTACGTCGACTCTGAAACTCAGACTCTAGGTCGCAAGCGAGCCACATTAAGTGGCTGTTCGCCGCGAAAAAAAGCACACGAGAGGACCAGGCCGAATTGGTCTCTCATGTGCTAAGCATTACATCAGTGCTAGGGCTGTTTCTTCAGCGAGAAAACGAATCGCGCTGAAAAAGAAAAAGCCCAACACCAAAAAGAAAGCGTCCCGTTTCGATATCCAACCGGTGGTTGGCAGAATCGGAGAAGCCTTCGCGTCCTTAGGGTTCAACAGCACTTCGGCCAAGTGCGCACCGCGATAAGAGACGCCCGAATACAGCGAAATCGAATCGGGAAGACTACGACCATCGAGATGATGCAGTCTGCCGTCAGCAGCTTGCACCGTCATGGTGTGAATCCTCCGCGTCGAAGTTCGCCCGTTCTCGGAGTGAACAACCTTGCAAAACCTTTGACCACCAGCTTCCAATGCCATGGCGATGTCTCCTGTTGTTAGTTGCGGCTTGCAGCCACAAGTTAGTTCATGGAATTCGGTCTGAATTCCCCGGCGACGCCTAACGGCGTTACCGCGATCTCGTTCCGTCGTGGATCGTCGAACGAACATCGCTTTGGGTCCTCGCGAGAACACTCTATGCAAATGGCTCCACAATGGAGCCACTTGCCGACATACACACTTTGGCCGTTGGAACTCGCCACGAAACGTTGATTGCCGCGTTGAATCTCTCCGGCGTAAGCGTTTGCGTATGTCTGCTGCCAAGTTTTTCTTCCGGGCAGGTGTCGGAAGTCGTCTCCCTTCTTTAAGCGTCTCTCGGAGACAGGTAAGAGAGTTCAGTGATGCCCTAAGTTTAGGATCGCGGATGCGGCGAGAGAGACGATTCTGGGGCGATTCTGAGGCAATCGCCCGAGGCGAATCGGTGAGCTGGCGCCGATTCGACTCGGCCCACGCAGCTCGATGGAGAAGAGTCGCGGGTGCAGTGGATTCGCGACGCAGCGGCGAGGACGTGGCACACTGAGGAGGGCCAGAATTGCCTTATTCTGCCTTATTCACCAGTCGCCCTAACCCGTTGAAATGACAAGGCTTACTTCACCGCGAGAGGGCCTGCTCCAGTGCATTGAGTTCGGCGGACTGCCTTATTGTTCGGCCAGCTTCCAACGCGCCCCGGCGCCATGGCCGCTCAGTTCGACCATCCCCAGTTCCCGCAGCAGCCGAAGGTCTTCGCGGACGGTTCGCTCCGCAGGCGGCTTTTGGATCTGCTGGTAGATGTCACTGAACCGTTTCGTCCCGCCATCGGCCAGAATCTGCAATAGTTCCCGTTGTCGCTCGTTTAGATCGTGGCCGACACGATGCGGCGGCGTGTAGTCGCCAGCGATAAATCGTACTACAACCTCGCCTGCCCGCTCCTCAAATTCTGGTTCGGGGTGGCCGGCTGCCTGACACAACTCGACGATCTTTTGCGTTCCGCGTCCCCACCGTTCAATCAGACCCCGGCGATAAAACACTTCGGCCAACAACGGGTTTCTGGGCTGGGAAGTATGCTCGCGTTTGAGGTCGTCGACAGTAATACCTTGTGGGAGAACGCCCGTGCTCGTGATTTCCAAGCGATCGTCGAAAATGCCTACGCTGACTGCGCCGCCGGGAATCGAATAGTCACGATGGCAGAATGCGTTGACGAGTGCTTCCCGCAAGGCGAGTGGTGGAAATATCGGCTGATCCTCCCGATCAAACACACCCGGATCGATTCTTCCCGCTACTGGCAGATGACGCCTGATAAACAGGTTTGCCTCACTCAGCAAATCAAACGCATGACCCGTCAATTGGTTCTGATCAAGAAATTCGGTCTTTGTGACGCCGCGAAAGCGGGCCAAGCGAAGTCCGCATTGCGGATACTTGGGCAAGACGTCGCTGGCGAAGGCGACGACCGCCGCTTGCAGCACTTGGCCGTCAACTACCAGTCCGAGGCGGGTAAGCACTTCGTCGGCGGTCGTAATTGAGGCGTCTAAGCGACCGCCGTCAATGGCTGACTTCACGGTCGCGACGATTTCTCCTGTATCGAGTTCTTTGACAGCGAAGCCTTCGGCAACGCGGTTCTCCCAACGATGCTGCGAATGGAGACGGCTCAACAAGCGTTGTTCGTACTCCGCCGCGGGCATCCGCTGAGTCGTTGTCCCCACACGCCGCCAAGCGCGACCGTCGTACATGAACGGTTGCGAGTCACCTGGACCGACGGCAAAACGTAAGACTTCCAAATTGTTGCCGACGGGGATTCGCTCTTGCTCGATGACTGCTGGCGGCTCAAGGCGTTGGAGAGCTTGGCCTACCTCGCGTAATGTTGAATCGGCCACTTGCTGACCAAGTATTTTTCCGGAATCGGAAACGCCGATCAGGACTTGCCCGCCGCTGCCGTTGAGAAACGCGCACAGTGACTCCATCGCAGGCCGCAACTCACCCGTCGTCCGCTTGAATTCCAGTCGGTCCGATTCTCCGCCAGCCACCAGTTGTCGTAATGATTCGCTATCCATATGCCATCTACTTGTCAGATCATCCTGTCTCCCAAGTCAATCATTCTTTACTCCTATCCGCGAGACCTCGCCTGATGGCCGTTCATTCCGAGAGCAACCCCGCCTTCACCAGCACCGGGCCGTAATCGCGAAGCAATTGTTGAGCTTCTTGGAGCATCGCTTTGTCATCCTCACTCCAATTATTCGGCTGAGAATGCACGGACCACCGTGGTTCGGACAGTTTGCGATGGCCACCCAACTTTGCGAGTCGTTTTAAGCCTTCGATCGAGTCCCCCAGGGCGTTGATGCCATAGAGCGCCGAGAGCGACATTGGCTTCTTGTCGGTGGTTCGCGTGAAGGCAATCGACGCGCCCGACATTCTCGGCTGGACATCCCGTGGCTGGAGGAAAGGCGCTAGGATCGCCTTCACATCTGGAGAAGTGGCTCTGGCGAGTAGTTCCGCCTCGCGAACTTCTTTTTCTCGACGCGCTTCTTCTTGCTCCGCTTCGCGTTCGATTTGGTTCTCCAGGGCATCGAGGGCTGCCTGGGCTTCGGCGTCTTTGAGTTTGCCGCCCACGGTCGCAGGCGCCAGTTCGCTATCAGCCTTCTGGCTTCGCGTTTCGATGAGGTGCTTGATTGCCAATGCCTGTTCGACGTCCCGTTTCCAATCTTCGCTCGCATTCTTGCTGGTCGCGTGAAGCTGGCTGATGTCGGCAAGTTCGATGGGCGAGAGTGCCGCCGGACTCGATTGATTCATCAGGTTTTCGACTTTCGCCTGGAGCGACTCAATCTTTGTTGTCGCCTCGCGAAGCTCCTCTGCGCTCGTTCGTTCTCGCCGGACCACGTAGGCGAGTCGATCAAACAACTTTGACGTCTCCCCGCCCTCTTCCCCAGCGAACGGTTCCACCATTGCTTGCTCGTTGAGCGACTCGATTTCACTTTCCCATGTGAAGGTCTGTTCCAGTGCATCGGACGCATAATTCGACGCCTTGCTTAACAGCGACTGGGCCTGACCAAGTTGTGTGCGAATGTCGCTCGGCGACGATGGCGATGCCAACAGTGAATGTTGATTTGTCGATGAGATCGCGTTGCTGGGCAGGCCGCCCGGCGCGGTTTGTTGTGAGACGTTTGCCGGTTGACGGGAATTGCCGAAGAACTTGCGATCGATCCAGGCCGAGTATTTCATCACGGTGATCGCCAGACAGAGCAGGAGCGCAACGCCGATGTACCAACGCGCTTTGTAGAACAGATAATGCATATTGCGAACCTTCCGCGACAACCTCACGGGCGAACCGTGGTCAAGTGACGCCAGCGAGCACGTACTCGACCAAAACGACGCCTATATTGTTGCAGGTCGGCCCCGATCTTGAAATTCCCCGCCAAATTCCTTTTCCCCTTCATCCATCGAGGCTTCTTGCGGAATGGTTGCCGAAGGCTCGTCGGGAGTCGGCGGCTGGATGACAAAGGCTCCGGGAGCCGTGGGCCACGGCTGCTGACGACGCTTGAGGTACTGCTCATAACTGATGTGGTATTCGGATTTCATCGGGATCGACCTGCCGGCAAACTGGGTGTAGCCGCTCCCGAAGGTAAAGCGAACCAGGCTCGAATGCCGCCGTGAGCTGATTGCTTGCAGGGCTTCGCGGTCATAGCGACTCTGATCTTTCTCGGAGACCCGGACCATCCCCTCCTCCGCGTGGATTTCATCGTACCGATCCGTTAGGTCGCCGCTGCCTCGCTCGTAGGCTTGATACCACGTAGCGGCTGCTTCTCGTTTGATGCCGGAGAGTTTTTCCAGCCGTTCGAGTGAATGGAGGTCCGACGCTCGGAACACCTGCTTTACCGCCGTGCAGGAGTCGATGGTATCTCCCAAGTCAGTCCCTTGCCGTCGGAGTTGGCCCGCCGTTTGATGGGCGGCAATGATGGTGCCACCCAGATCACGGAACTGCTCGAAGATGAGCTTAATCCCGTCGCTGATAATCTGCTGCATTTCGTCGATGAAAAAGTAGACCCGATTCTGGTCCTGCGGCTGGTGACTGGCGGCGGTGAACATGGCCCACAAGAACAGCCGGGCCATCGCCGGCGCGTTGGTCGGTTCGACCGCCGAGCGCAACCAGAGATAGATCACCTGCGGCTCCTCATACAAGTTAGCGACATCGATCGCCTGGTTGTGAACTTCCGGCTGGTCGGTGAACATGCTAGGCACCACATTCATCGCTTGGCTGCCTCCTAGCCGGGCGACGAGCGCCGCCAAGTGGCGGGCTTGCTTCCAATCCTCTTCGTAACCAATCCTCCGATACCAGTCGCGGTCCGCCAAGTGACCGCTCAGTTCCCTAAACGATCGCGAGCCAGTCTGGCGAAGCACGTTGTTGAGCACGATCTCGTTCATCGCCGTGAAGTAGCCCGCTCCGTACTGGATGCCGTAGTCGAGCGATAGTCCTTGGAGGAGCTGCTGCGAAAGTTGTTCGACTGACAGTTGCGAGTTGTGCGACTGCGTGAACGGATTGAAGGCGAAGGTCGATTTGCCGACTTCGTTGGAAATCCAGCGAAAACGCAACTTGCGGGTGCGGGCCGCCTCGCGGCGGCAACTTTCAAACAGCGCCTTGTCCCCCTTGAGATCGACAATCACGACCGTCGAGTCGGCCCGCGCGATCAGTTGGGTTGCCTGCGGACCCATTGCCAGCGCTGTCTTGCTGGCCCCACTGTCGCCTAAGATATGACCGTGCTGGTCGTGAATTTCCCGGTGTACGAGAATCGGGTAGTCGCCCGTTTCGCTGGTTCCCAATAGCAGATGCTCGCGTTCGAGCGAGTCGCTTGAGTTGACAATCCGTTCGACGTAGTTATCCCAGTCGGTAGTTTCCTCGTCTTGATGCTCGGATAGGTCTTTCTCGAAGCGGGCTAGCAGCGATCCCGTCGAGAGCCACATGATTGCCAGCAGCACCAGCGGAGCAGCCAGACTCATCAGCACCAAGTTGCCCAGCACCTGCATCGAAAATGAACCGCCTTGCTGAAGGATCGCAATCGGCGAAGGGCACTGAACACCGTAGCCGTAGCCCAGTGTGACCAGCGCCGTAGTCAGCAGTGCCCACCGGCGCCACGGCGAACGAAGCCATCGCGTTGGAAAGCGAAACACGCCGGCTGCCGGTGTCTGATAAACGTCGTAGGTGGCAAAGTTCACCAATGCCCGCCAAGTTGCCCGCAGCGATTCGTCTGGGCTGGGAAACGGCACCAAGACGACGGCGAGAAGGTGCCAAGCGAACCAAACCCCTTGCACGCTGGCGATGAACGCCACTGGCCAAAACCAGAGGTCGGCATCGACCTGAATCAGTATCCACAGCGACAGATACCAGGACACCAACACAAGCAACGGACTGACGGCGTAGGTCAGCAGTTCCGGGCAGTCTAGCGAGACGCCGTGCGGAACGATCTGCGGAAGATTGACTCGCCACCGTTTCATTCGCTCGTGGTCCACCGTGGGTGCAACTAGAATCCAGGCTGCCGCCTGACGCGCGATGAGACTACTGGCAAGCCAACAGGCGATCAAACCCGTTCGCAGCGACCAAGCGCCTGACAAACTGGCCCCGTGCCAAGCGAGGCTACTCAGACACATCACCGCGAAGACAAGCCCCGCATAGACATCATGTTTTTGGAGCGCCCCGCTCAACTTGCGACCGGCGATCCAGATCAGCAGCAGAATTCCAACCGCCACCACAGCGTGCCGCAGCACTGGAATGAGTTCACAGATGAAGTGCAGCGTGACGCCTAAAACGGCGAGCATGGGCAGCGTCGTGAACAGGAGCAGTAGCGTGAGCCGCAACTCCTGCCCTGGGGACAGCGGGCGGGTTCGGTAATTGAGTTCGGTGTTGCCGGTAGGCGGCAACGCTTGAGCATCGAGCAGGTCGTCGGCGCCACCAGGAAAAATCTGAAACATGTTATCTCTTTCTCATTAAGAGTTCGGCCAGTTCGGGAATCACGAATGTCGTTACTTCGATCGGACCAAAGGGGCGACGATGGACGCGGCGGTTAATCTTCTCGGCTTGCTCCGGCGTGCCGGTGAGGACTGCGATGCGAAAGCGGCCCGCTTTCATCAAGGCATGAAATTTGGGCAGCCCCTTTCGCTGGGCGATCACGCGACGAACTCGCGAGTTGATGCGGTGGGCAGCGCCCCCGCGATCGACGATGAGCAGTTCTAGTCGCAACTTTTCATCGATCTCGACCAGCACATAGCTCGACGATCGCATTCCGGGCCGCCAAAGCTCTGGGTAGAGGTCAGAGAATTCGTGACTGGTCAGTCGGCGGATGTCCTTGGCTACGCAGTAAGTTGCGACCGCCAACAAGACGGGCAAAGTCTGCTCCGTCAGCGGTCGTGGGGTGCGGGGTTCCGCGCCGAGAAGTTCCAACGTCCTCCGCGTCGCGGTGCAGTAAGAGAATCCGCTGGGAGCGACAACTCGGTGAATCAGCTCCCGGCGTTGGAGCCGCTGAAGTACGCGAGCGACGTTCTCAGTGGTTGTGTTTGGCTCGAAGCACGCCTGACGCAGTAAGTCCGTGGTGCCGATGCGGTAGCGAACGACAAACTCCAAGATGTCGTGGTCCCGCTCGGTCAAATGGCGCTGGTAAGGTTTCATCAGGGGCTCGCTCGGTCGGCTACCAAATCTCGTAGGCTAAGTGGATGCTCGACAGTCCATCGTGCAGCTCGGCCAAACGACTGACCGGATAGTCGCCGCCGTATTCGAGCGCGCGGAGAATCTCACCCGCTTCGTTTCGCACCAATGCGTCTGGTCGTGCTTTGATTGGCCAGTCGCGAGGCAAACGGTCTTCGCTCGTCCAGCGGTCACCCGGTAAGCCGCTCCGTAAGTAGTGCAAGAAGAGTTCCGCGACGTTGAGGTCATGCGTCATCTGAGTCAGCTTCACCGAGGGAGCCCGCCCAGAACTAAAAAGAGTCGTAGCGCGGGCCGTAGCAAACACAACTTTTACTGGCTTGGCGTCGACCATCGCGCGACGGTGAAGCGACCTTGCGACTGCGGCAAGGTCAGGGCAATGATCACCTGGACGCCACGCAACAAACGGAGTGCCGAATGACTGGACCGGTCTGGTGAGAACTTGCTGGTCATGCAGCCAACCTGCGTCGGCCAACTTTCTCATGGCGGCGCTAGCTCGGCCGCGTCCCCACCGCGTGTCGGTCCACCATGTGACGGCGATCTGACGCATGGTGAGAACGCGGACCCGTTCGGCGAGCACCCGGACGATCTGTTTTTCGTGGCTTGTCACGGTTTCCCCTTCGATTGTTTTCTCGGTCGGCCACGGCGACGTGGGGCTGGCAGCAGTTCTTCGTCACTCTCGGAATCGCTCGCTGGAGAGGACGGTTGATTCGACTTCTCCCCAGACCGTTCGGCTTGAGTGTCCTGCGCGGCTGCGGGTAACTTGAGGTTCCGTGATTTCCCTACCTTGCGATTTTGCTGGGTTTCCATTTCCTCCAGTGCTTCCTGAGCACCGGAGAGGATCGACTCGTAGGCTCGTTGTCGCAGGTAATCAAAAAAGGTCAGCATCGGCGAAGCTCCCTAGCCGTGGCGAATCAACTGCTAGGCATTGTCCGCCGGGTAGCCGCCGAGAAGTGACGATGTTGGGGCTATTCTGGGGCGAGAATTGCTTCGTTCGGGCCCCGCAACTTGCGCCGCAGCAGTGCCCGCGAAAAATGCGTCCGGCCCAGACGAGAAAGAATTGGCCCCACAGGGCCTTTAAGCTCTTGTAGAATCAGCCTTTGGGTGGATTCCTGACCAATTTCATAAGACACAACCATTGATCCCCAAAGTTGCGCCGTAAACGCATAGGCCGGCTCGGCTGAGCGATCAGCGGCACGTAGCGACATCTATGGCGAGCCCTCACAGCAAAACGATCCGATTTCGGGGCCGTACCGAGCCCGTGATCGAGTCGTTTCATGTCCGGGGCCGAACCTATTTCGCACTCGAAAAACTCAGTAGTCGCGGGACGTATCGGGTGTTCGATCCGCATGCCGGCCCGCAAGGTGACTACCGCGTCTTGCATCAAGTGTCCCAGTCTCAAATATCGCGTGAACAACTCGAAGTTTTGCGACGACTGGGCGGACCGAGCGCAAATCGGAACTTCCCTGCCCTCGTCGATTTTGTGAGGCAGCGCGGCGATCTATTCATCATCATTGACTGGGTTCACGGCGTCGATCTGCGCACCTATCTGGCTTCCATTCGAGATGAAAAAACGCCTCGCCCGAATGTTCGTGAGGTTGTGCGACTGGTACGCGGACTGGTGCATGGACTTTCACACTACCATCGCCGAACGAACGTGATTCATGGCGATCTATCGCCAGCAAACATCGTCATCACATCGGGCACATCGAATCTCGTTTTGATCGATTTTGGGGCCGCTTGGCCGATCGAGCGAGCTGCCCAGCGACAACAAGACGCCTATACGCAGCCCTATGCTGCGCCTGAACGGATCGCCAAGCACGCGGTAGAAGACTTTCGCTCTGACATGTTTTCGCTCACCGCGATTGCATACGAATTGCTGACGCTCATGTTGCCCTACGATGGGCTTGGCGGTCAGGCAGGAACGCCGCAACTGGCGAACAAGGCGGCTAGTGCCTACTGCGATCCGTCGCGCAAGATTCCATCGCGGGATCGCATCACGAGCAGCACGCTACGCCTACTCGATTTATGCGTCGGTGGCGGCCTCAAACTTCATCCCGATGAAAGATTTGCTACGTCGAGTGAATGGCTAACCGCCTGGGATAAGCTCCACTTGAGCCTGCAAAAAGGGGCGCGGCTTTCGCGGATCGAAACAGTTATTGTCGCGGGAATCGACGCCGTAGCAAAATATCTGACGCGGAAAACACCGTAGCGGATCTACTTCGCATCTACCTGACCACCACTCTAAGTCCCCGCTTCACGATTTGTTCGTGCGGGGGCGCCGAGCCAAATCGATCCGCACACTGGCATCGAAAAAGGTCGCCCGAGGAATGTTGCAAGACCACCAGTTGCTCCCCTGCTTTGTCAGCATTCTCGATTTCTTTGAGCGTTGTTTGCACTGGTTTTCCGAAGTCACATCGCGAGCAGCGGTTACGGTTGTCCGGTAGCCCCGGCTGGATGTTCTCATGCTGAGACTCGCCCAGTTTCTGCTCGAAATCATAGAGCAGCTTCCGGCAACGCTCTCTCAATTCATCGGAAATCGGAAAGGCAAGACCGTGAGGTGAATCGACGGGAAACACTAGGCCATAAGGAACCTCGATATGACTCACCGCTTCTAACAGCAGCGCGTAGGCGACCAAGCGAACTTGATGTTTGGCGTAGAGTTCTCCCTGCTTCGGACCCAGCTCGCGGGCGCCCGACTTGATGACCGGAATACGGCGGCTATCCCGCTGCAACACACGCCACGGGGAGCCTTCCAGCGGCAACTCGGGGTGCTGAAACGGCCGCTCGTATGCGACCGGCTCGAAGCCCGCTTGCAGCATTGACCACCAGTTGATCCGCTCAATACTCGTGATGCTGGGCTCGGGCTCGCGGGCTTCGGCATGGATCGCCGCGCGGCGGCGGAGTGCCAAGTCGAGGATGCAAACGAAGACGCTCAGCGACCAAAAGGTCAGCGTCAATAGCCCTGCTAAACTCGGGTAGAACACCCACCGTTTTTGCTCGGCAAGTCCCATTTTCATCAGCACCGCTAGGCAAACTCCGTAAAGCACGAAAAAGCCCAACTGCGTGATCTTCGCCGAGAGCAGCTCTTCAATTCTCTCACGATCAAAATTCGGCAAATAGGTAAAGCGACCCAGCGGTTCGTCAATGTCTCGCTGGTCGCCTAGCTCGGCTGACAGAATCGCGGATCGGACACAGAATACGTACTGTCCGAGTGCATGGACGCTGATCAGGCGACGGACTCGCGTATGATGCGCCACGCCGGATTGGTCAGCCGGATTATTACCAGCAACGGCACCCCCGATTTGCATTGCTGTTGAATCGCTCGCCACTCTCGTTGTTTCGTTGGTTGTCCGCTGCGACTTCGGCGGCTTGTTAGCTGGGGAATGATTGTCGCCATTTCCCATGGGCGACGCAGTTGTGTCGCCAACGGAGGAACCTTCCCCGTCAGCCAAATCCGCGACGGTTTCAGCGAGGCGTTCGTCTCGCATCTCAAGTGGGTTGATCGCGGTGAGCTTGGACCGAGGCAGCTCGGAATAGAACGGCTCCAAGTCGTCTGGGTCAAAAAAATACTCAAAGACTTTACGACTCATTGCCAGCTCCTGAGCGCCTTGAGAACCGGCTTGAGATCGCTTGGCCGCGCGGACGGCAGCACTTCAACCGCTTGCAGAACAACCTCTCGCACCGCGTTGGGAATCGCACTACCAGTGGGCAGTTTCTCCTGCCCGCGCTCGCAGAGTTTTCCTGTCACCCCATGCACAAAGATGCGTCCCCAACTATAGATGTCGGCCCGCACATCGAAGGGACCGTCGCCAGCCACTTCCGGCGCGCGATACGGGTCGTCTGGCCACTCCTCTGGCGACACTGTCGGTCCACCCGTAGCGACCTTGGCCAATTCCATATCGGTGAGAATCGGTCGATCGCTACTTTCGCGCAGGAGCACTGACTGCGGCGATAATTCGCGGCGAATGACGCCGCTCTTGTGTAACACAGCCAGCCCCTCTGCGATCCCCTTCATAATGAACTGCAATTCATAGTCACCGAGCGGACCCGCTTGCAGTCGTTCCGCCAACGATTCTCCCGCTTCCCAGCGATCAAGCACCCACCACAGCCCATCGACCAGGGCCGCCGTCAGATTCTCGGTAATGTTGTCGTGGCCGCCAATCTGCTCGCACACCTCCACGTGCCGCCGCAAATACCCTTCCACGCGCGTTTGTTCGGCACTCGACATATGCCGCAGTTCGTAGCACTTTCCGCGTGCCAGTCGGCCTGCTAAGAAGCGATGCTGCAAGCGGAGCAGTTGATATTGCAACCCATTGGAAGTCTTCTGCCAGCCACTCAAGTACTCCTCAATTTCCCATTCCAACACATGTCCCGGGGACGGCACTTCAGTCTGCACTCCCAGAGCAGCCAGCTCGTCTGGGTGGAGTACTTCGAGCGGGTTCTCGATGCCAAACGCTTCCTGAACCGCTTGCGAGAGCGTACTCAAAAAGACGGGCTCGCCGCGCAGCAACTTTCGCGTCGTGTCCTTGTTGAGCCCCGACACCTTCTGAAAGTCTTTGGCCGACAGACTTGCCGCGATGCGGAGCCGCTTGAGCTTCAAGGGATCAGCGCGAAAGTTGCGTTGTTCGAGTTCCATCGTTGCGTCCTCACCGGTCCTCTGCCGCTTGTTCGACGACCGGTTGGCCATCTTCACCGACATGAATGGTGACGCACGTAAATCCCTTCTCACGGGCTTCGAGCAGTAGTTCGCCGAGCTTCGCATCAACCAGCCGAGTCAGTTCTCTGGCGTCTTGTTCTTCCTCGCCGACGGTTACAATTTCAAAGACGATTTCTGGGGCAATCTGCTGGATGGTGACGCCGTACTCCTCGCCAGCTTTGGCGATCTTGAGTCCCGCAATGCGGGCCTGGGTTTGGTCATCGAGCGGCTTGAAGACAAACACGTGATCAAAGCGGCTGATGATCTCTGGACGGAATGTTTTCGACTCTTTCAGCACGCTTCGCACAGCAGCGTCGAGTTCCTGCGGCTTGTCGATCTGCTCGGCCAACCGCCCGATGCTGTCGTGTTCTGCGTTGCTGGTCAGCACGATCACTGCTTGGGTAAAGTCGGCGACGCGGCCAGAGCCTTGTTCGGTTAGTCGCCCCTCTCCCATCAATGAGAGCATCAAGTCGAACACGCCCGCATACGCTTTCTCAATTTCATCGAACAACACCAGTCGCCGGGGATTGGCAAACATGGGCCGCGTCAACTGACCGCCCTGTTCGGCGCCTTGGTATCCGGTCGGGGTTCCGATCAGCCGTGTCTTCCCTTCCGCACCGGAAAACTCACTGCAATCGAAACGGAGCATGTGCTTTTCGTCGTCAAACAGATATTCCGCCATCGCTTTGGCGAGTTCCGTCTTGCCCGTCGCGGGCGGGCCGACAAAGAGCAAATTCGCGATGGGCTTGCCGCGCTGCTCTTTGCCCCATTGCAGGCGGATAAACTTACAAAGAGCGTCAACGATATGATCCTGACCTTGCACGCGACGCTTGAGGGCCGCTTGCATATCGGCTTCATCGATGACGCGGGCCTTGCCTTTGCGGCGGGCAGCCAGCATGTCAAACAGGCGATCTTTATCGGTGATGTCGAGGGGGTCCATTTCAGTTCCTTTTTTGGCGCCGCTAGGGAGCCTTTACGCGGAGAGAGAGCGAGGGCGGGCGCTCAGGAGTTGCCGCCACCAGCGGCTTGCGAAGCAGTTTCTTGACGCGCGCGGGCGCTGGAGCGAATCCGTCTTGGTCCTCAAGCTGAATGACTTGGGTAGCGAGAATTTCGGGGTCCACGTTTGACAACTCGACGCCATGTTCGCGGCACTCTTTTTGCATCAGCAGCGCCACGACTTCGGCTTTAGTGCGGTCGGTTACGGGCTGGCAGACCAGAACTTCACTCAGCACGTTTAAGAGGCTGGAGTCGATCGCAGTTTCGCCGCTGAGCGTTTCCATGACTCGCTGCTGCAAGACGGCTTCTCCGAGGCCCGTGTCAACGAGCGATGCGAGGGAATCCGCCGACTGGGTTGTGGAGAACAGAACCGTCGTATCGTGAAACGAGGTCTTGGCATCGCTGCCGGGTTGCTTGATTTGTCCGGAAGAGATGAGTCCGGTGAGCAGTTCAGCCACGTCGGGAGACGCGTGCTCAATCTTTTCAAAGAGTAGCAGTGTGCAAGGATGTGACCGCACCGATTCAAGGAGCGGGTCTTCGCGATCCTTCGACCCAATAAGCGTATCGACATGGAGCTTTTCGCAATCGAACAATTCAATCGCGCTGGTGCCATAGAGAACTTTGGAAACGACCCGAGCCAGGTAGCGTTTGCCGACCCCTTCTGGGCCGACGATTAAGAATGACGCCAGCGGGCTGCCGGTCCGAGAATTTCCTCGCGATTTCCGCAGCGTCAGATTCTCGTAGATGCGAGCAAGTGCGGCGACAATAACGTCGTCGTGTCCACGGACGACTTGCTTGGCCCGCGAGGCCGCCTCCTCAAAGTCGCGTTTCGTGCGCAACAACACCTTTCGATTCGTCGGTTGCTCTGTTTCAAGCGGAAGCAACTCTCCCGTGAGATAGCAGATCCAACCGACGTAGGTCCTGACTAGACGACGTCGGCAGAGAATTGCGAGCGGCCGGCGAGCATCTCGCAGCATCCACACGATGGCGACGTTTGAGATCGCCAACACCGTTGCAAGTAGCGCCAACAGCCAGTGCCAGCGGCCCAGCATCGAAACCACGAGCCACGCCACAAGGGCGTAGGCGATGATCCGAAATAGCTGAAAGGCACGCACGGCAGACTCAACTTAAGGGACACAGTAGATTTTCGTTTAGCGGGTTAGGAGGTACAACATACCCATCGCCGAAAGCACCACGTTGGCTCGGAAAAACCACGACTCACGCCACAGCGAAACGAATGTCGAAGCGGATCGGAAACTCATCGCACGACGACTCCCATTTCGTACTGCTGGCCGACTCTCATGGAGCGGGCGTAGTAGTCGCCGCGACTGGTGCGAAACGACAACGTCACTCCCCCGCCGCCGTCTTTCACTCCGCGAATGGCGATCTTGTTGTTGCCCGGTGCTAAGGGGACCGATACCTTCGTGCCGCTGTGGAGTATGGGAACCGTCGCGAATAGCGAGCCGTTGACGATGACCTCCACCACGTCGCCATCCTCGTCGCAGCAGTCGAACAGTTCGATCTCGAACAGCTCTTGTCGCCCCTCCCTGAGGGCTGCGACGACGTCCGAGTTGGCGACCAGTTCCGGGGGACGGACTTCTGGATTTTGTGACGCGCTGGCGAGGCTTTGGGCCGCTTGTAATTCCGCCGTAGCCAAAACGAGGTTGTCGCGCCTTAGTGCAGCGCGAATTTTTCGAGTGGCGGTGCGATCTCGGTCCGCCGAAGCGACTTCGATGGTTGGAAGCGTTTGCGTCTCACCAGTGGCGTCCAGACGTACGAGTTGGTTGGCATCGGCGCCCGAGGCATCCGTGGCCGCAGCCACATGCTGCCAGTTTGGATGCTGGTCTTCGGCCGCACCACTGTCCAAGAAAAACCAGCCGCCCACCGCGATCGCAGCAATTAGGGCCGCTGCCCCAAGAAATGAAGCGAACCCGTTCGACTTTGGCGGGCCGTCATGCTCGGCAGTCCAGTTCCCGGTTGCATCACTGCCCACCTCAGATTCACGTAGGGGTGGCAGTTCGATGTCGTCATCAACGCGCTTGCGTCCCGCCGAGTGCGGTCGGGGCGAGTCAGAAAGGGGCGACAGATCGCGTTCAGGCATAGGGGGCGTCCTTCTGCGCCAGGGCCACCTCCTGTGGCTGGGAGTTGGGAAAACGAAACCAGTAAGTATCGCCGCTACGGATTACCGGCACAAGTCTTGCTTTCGGCCGTTTTTCGCCGCTCAAACGGTGCTAGATGGTCGAACCTCGATCAGGCCTGATTCGAGGGGGCGGCTGGCGAAAAACTGACCGTCAGCCCCAGCCCGACGAGCGATTGTACTTCTCACTAAACCGGTTATGCTTACGGGTTTTACGCCACACGATGATGGTGCTTCCCGGTGGAAGGAGCCGATGCCGCAACCATCCAATTAAGGATCGAGCCGTATGTCATCGTCTCCGAGTCGAATCTTTCTGTTGGGCGTTATTCTCACAATCGCTGCGGTTCTTCCTGCCGAAGCTTGGGGCCAGCGGGAAGTTGACTATGAAACCATCCGCTTCTACACCAAGAATAGTAAGCCAGAGCAAGTCAATGCTTATGCATTCTCGCCAAACGGTCGTTACTTGGCTCTGAGTTTCAATTCCCGCAACACCGGGTCAAAGTCGGGCGTTTCGATCGTCGATTTGAAAAACCAGGAACTGGTCGGTCAAACCGGCAGCTTTTCATTCTTCACGCTTGCCTTCTCCAGTGATTCGAGCAAGGTCGCAGGGATCGGTAACTACGCCGGATTTCAACGCATCGATGTGCAGAGTCTTCGCGGCCAGAAACTTAACGTGCCCGATGTGCAGGGCAAAATTGGCATTAGTCTGGAAGAGAAAAACGGCAAGCTGCTAATTACGAAAGTCGATGCGGAGAGCAATCCTACAATCGACGACCAATTACGAGTTGGTGACGAGGTACTCGCTATCAACGCGGGAGAAAAGCCGACGCGCTACGACGATTCCCGCGAATGGCAGATGATTGCCGGCAAATCGCTCAAAAAAGCGCTTGAAGCCATGAAGGGTAAGCCGGGGACCTGGGTGCAGTTGCGTCTCAGCCGACGGGGAAAATCAGAGCCTATCGACATTTCCGTCCAGCGTCAGTGGCCGGCGGGCACAAAACCCAAATTGCCTAACAGCAATGAGAGCTTGGCACGTTCACTGTCTCGCGGTGCGTTGCAGTTTTTGTCAGCAGACACGATGCAGATGGTCGCATTCATATCGCTCCGCGATTTGAAGCAACGGGGGCAATTTGCCATTTCACCGAATGCCCGGCTTTTTGGAGCGTTGTCCCAGCCTGTCAACGGTCGAGAGTTTTGTGTCGAGGTTCACAATCTGGCGACTGGAAAGCTCAAACGATCGACAATACTCGACGTGAACAACTATCGTCACCTGCGATTCTCGCCTGATTCGACCCAGATACTTGTCGGCACCCGTGACACCATCGAAGTCTACGACATCGAGCAAGATCAATGGCTTGATCCCGTGGTCCTCACGCCGCCAGAAGATGCCGATGCAGGCCGCGTCGTTAATCGCCGAATTCCGCTCGGCCTTGGTCTGCCAGGAGATCTGTACACAACATCGCGAGAGGTCGTGTATTCTAAACCCGCTTCGCTTGCCTTGTTCGATGTTTCGCCCCACGGCACTTTGGCGGTCGGTTCAGAGACTGGGGAAATCGTGATGGCGAGCCTTGAATCGAAAGAACGAGTTGGGTTGATTGGCGATAACATTTTGGGGGCCAAGCCGGAAATGATCGAGTTCTCTCCCACCGGCGGTCACATGGTCGCGTTTGCCAAAGGAGTTCTCCACATCTTCGAGCTGGACGAGGGTGCAGCGAACTCGGAGGTCGTTGACGATGAAGCCGTGCTGGCCCCAGCCGCCAGTCAGTAGGTAAATGGGTTGCGACGTGACATTTGCCGAGGAGTATGGTAGGGAAATACGAAGCATGTTGTTCTCTGCCGTCCTCAGATAAGTAGTAGCCCAAACACCGCTTCCCAGTCTTGAATAAGTCTTGAGATTGGGAGGCCGGTCGTCTCATCAGGTTTTCTCAAACATTCTCGATACTTCCATCATCGGCCGGGTTGTCGATTACCTGTTGAGGTGATCGGTGGCCCGACTGCGTATGTCGGACACAGACTTTTTTGTGTTCTATTTTTGGAGGTATGAAAATGGCACGTTCCACAAAGACTCGCCCGGTCCATGAGATTCGCTTGGGGCGCATTCGTGCGGCTATCTGGGAAAACGATACCCAGAACGGCACGCGGCACAATGTGACCCTCAGCCGGCTCTATAAGGATGGTGAAGAATGGAAGGATTCGCCCAGCTTCGGCCGCGATGATTTACCGCTGGTAGCCAAGGTCGCTGACCAAGCGCACCTGTGGATCTTCCAGCAGACCGGAGGGAGCGAAACGAGCGAATCGCGACAAGCGGTGGCGTGAGTTCGAGTTGTGTGCGCTCCGAAATGTCGGATGCGCGTCTCAGTCCCCACACTTGGCCAACGGTTTTGACACGGTTCGAGACCGCTGGCCCCTTCTCTCATCCTCGTCTGGTGAAGCGTCGAAGACGATGCTTCAACCCAGACTAGCCCCACAATCTGTCGGGCGCGCCCGTTCTTTGCTCTATCTCTTGGGGAAGCACACCTGCAAACGACGGTCGAGTGTTCTCACTCGTCCGCCGTTTGGCGTATAGAACGGTTTTATGATTCTTTTTCCGAAGGAGATTCACCACCATGTGCAGCGAAAGAATCGAGGCGCCCTCCGTGGAAGCGGCTTCACTTTTACCGCAGCGCGAGCGTCTTCCCATCACTAGAACGGCCATCAATCACAAATTCGAGATCGCCGACCAAGACGGCTACATCATCGTCGGTCTCTACGAGGACGGCCGGCCCGGCGAGGTCTTTCTCAAGATCGGTAAAGAAGGTTCGACGCTGGGAGGTCTGCTCGACGCGGTTGGCATCCTCACGTCAGTCGCTTTGCAGCATGGCGTACCGCTGAAGACACTGGTCGATAAGCTCTCCTACGTCCGTTTCGAGCCTTCTGGACTCACCAAGAACCCGGAAGTTCGTACTGCTCACAGCATTGTCGATTATGTGTTCCGCTGGTTGGGTGCCCGTTTTCTTCATGCTCAAGAGGAGGTCACCCATGACTGACGTATTGCAGCATGCCTTAGAATATCTTCGGCATGGCTGGCCGGTGATCCCGGCTAGAGGCAAGCAACCGGTTGAGTCGTGGGCGATTTACCAACGCAAATTGCCGACGACCGATCAGGTGCGCGAGTGGTTCAGTCTCAGCCAGGAATACAATCTAGCAGTGATTACAGGGCGTCTGGCTGGCCTCGTGGTAGTGGACTGCGACTCCAAGCACGACTCGCAGTGGTGGCAGGCAACGTTTCCCGCTACACCGCTTGTTGTCGCGACGGGTGGTGGCGGAGCACACTGCTACTATCGCTATCCGCAAGACATGGTTCGCAATCGCTCACGATTGTTCGGCCGCGCTATTGATCTGCGTGCCGAAGGCGGGCTAGTGATTGCTCCACCCTCCATTCATCCGGAAACCGGGAGGGCTTACCAATGGAAGGATGGATTCCAGTGCCGGATTGAAAAGGTTCCAGTTTTCGAGGTGGAATGGATTGCTGACTGCGAGCGCAGATCGCCAATCCGGCGTTCGTATTCTTGCCGTCACGAAGCTATGATTCGCAACGGCGTGGCCTACATCGGTCGTATCAAAGCAGTCGCCGGCAATGGCGGGCACAACGCCACGTTTCGTGCAGCGTGCAAGCTCCGG
This sequence comes from Aeoliella sp., assembly GCF_965227375.1. Lineage (NCBI taxonomy): Bacteria > Pseudomonadati > Planctomycetota > Planctomycetia > Pirellulales > Lacipirellulaceae > Aeoliella > Aeoliella sp. The sequence goes on along the minus strand of NZ_CBDDFX010000002.1, from coordinate 2,366,909 downwards.
GACTCTGGACTCACCGCCGCCGAGGCCCTCGACGCGATGCTCGCTTGGAATGAGACGAACGCATCGCCGTCGTGGTCGCCAAAAGAACTAGGCCACAAGGTCGATGACGCCTACCGGCAGTCGTAGACTACTCTGGCCGAAGGTTTGCTCTGCACGCCAACGGCCATTCTAACCGCCCTCCCTGTGCATAGTTTTCCGCAGAAGCGTTAAGTCATCCCACTGACGCGCTGACTTTGTCTACCGAGTACGCCCAGGTTTGCATTTGCTCGCGATGCGGCGACGTTTGTATAATTTGGTAAATGGTCGGACGTGTCCGAATCTGGAAGCATTCACTCGCCGACAATGCTGCGTAATTCACTTCCGTCCGATAAGTTCGCAGCCCTCGTTCACCCTTAATGATAATGTACGACCCCAGCCAGGAACGAATTCGACTCGCGTTGCTGATTGATGGCGATAATATCTCGCCCCATTACGCTGAGGAAATCGTGACGAAGTTAGTCGCGGAGGGTGACGTCGTGATTCGGCAGGTGTTTGGAGATTTTCTAGGGGAGGAGTCTACCGATTGGATTTCACCAGCGGTTCGAGCGCTCGGCATCGAGTCAGTCCATGTAGATCGGCGACATCAAGGCAGTAAAGCCACAGACGTTGCGCTTATCGCTCATGCCAAAGCGTTAGCCAAGACTGCGACGGTCGATGGCATTTGCGTTGCAAGTTCCGATGGAGACTTTGCCTGTCTGGAGGACACGTTCCAGCAGGCCCAGCGACTGTTCCTAGTTGCGGCTCCTGCGCTTGCGTCACGCAAACTGGTCGATGCCTGCGACCAGTATGTCGCTTTAGATGGCCACTTCCAGCCACCCAACCCAAGCGACCTCAGTTCTCTCCAGCTCATGCTCCTCAACGATGCCATCGCTCTGCACAAGAACAAGAATGGCTGGGCCAAGCTGTCCGCGGTCTCCGATTACTTGCGGTGCCATTCCGAGAGCTACTCAAAAGACAAATGGGGCTATCGCACATTGAGCAAATTGCTCCGCGACCTCGGGTGCTTTGATGTCGCTAGGTACTGCGGTGGACAAATGAGAACACGTCGTAGGACCAGATCTCGATGTAGGTCTTCAGACAACATCGCATTCGCTGATACGATTGGCGGCAACACTCTGTCGAGTGACGCCCCCCCGCAGTCGCTCGAATGAAAGAAATGCGAGTCCGGAATGGGCTCGCGGGTAGGCCGCTCGATGAATGACATTTACAGGCGGCACAATAGGCGCAGAGACCAAATTCGCTACTTGCTGGGGGCAAACCTCTTGGCGATCCACATGCTGTAGCCGCCAAAAGCGCCAGCTAGGAAAATCGCTCCCATGATCCAGCGGGCGATGTTACGGGCAGAATCATCCGCTGTAAGCTGCATGTCGAGCGACGACACGAAGACCAGCAGGGCAACGAACAGCACCGCAGCAGTCAGGAAGTATACCGCACCGGTCAACGCTACGATGTCGGAGCGTGTTGCCTGCACTGCGTTTTCATTGTTCAGTCTCGACGCGTTCACCTCAGTTTGGGAATTCATAGTTCTCCTCGGGGCAAGTGGAATCGAAGAACACTTGCAGCGTTGCCAGCGTTCAAGTGATCCCACTCCTCGTCCGAAACCTATGCCCAAAAAACTCTTCTAAAACCTTTCCATTTCCGGACTCACTGCGAAAGACGTTCCTTCGCGGCGACTCCGTTGAGAGCCAATTTACACTCAATAACTGCCAAAGAGCGATCTGTTAGATGGTTATGCGTTCGAGGAGAGGCTTGATGTCTAAAAAATAGAGCCGGCGGTGTGGGTCAAAACCTCAACAAAACCGCCGGTCTACCCGGTCGCTAGAATAGAGACCGCTGAATCTCGATCGGCTCCAGAGCAAATTCCGGTCGTTGGAGCAGACGATGAACGCACATATCCAGTTGCTCACCTGCGTTGGCGCCGAATGCTGCCACATAGGCCTCCAGACTCGCTGCGTAACGAGCCTCAAGATTCTCGACGCCCTGCCGCATCGACCGCTCAATTTTTTCCCTAATTTCCCAGCTCCGCAGTGGTAGTCGGGTATGGGGATTCAGATGTCGCTCCAGGCATCGCCTCAGATGACCTAGGTCGCACAGAGTGCTTACCAATTCGCGGGCTTGCTCTTCCGTGAGCGATGCCACTTCTGCGGGACTGGGTGTGAGCGTACCATCCGCGCAAACTCCGAACATCCCTGCCTGCACCGCTTCTCTGAGAGGTTCTGGCATCGGCAGATTTGCCCGCTTCCAAGTGAACGAAGTCGACATAGCAATCTCCTTCCAGAGCAGTGTGGCCGTCAAAATCACGGAACATCACGGGAAAAACGGAACTCGAATGAAACGCTCCAGCACTTGCCAGTGAGCGTAATCCCAGGTGCCGTATGCCTCTCGAAGCGAGAACGGTCCTGACCGCCATTCCGCCCCAGGGTCCCACACATAAAGCAAGAACTGCACTGCACAGCGAGACCCCGAAGTTGCTTGGCCGCTAGTGGCAGACCAATCGTCAATTAACCAGGCGTCCCAAGTGGCGACTCCGGGGACTTCTTCACGCAGCGTAGGAAATTCCTGCGCTAGTTTCGACATTCTCTCTCGAATATCGGCGTGTGCCGTCGATTGCTCTGTTACTTGGCTACTCATCATCAGCCTCCTCGGTGGAAAAAAACACCTGGTTAATAACAGTACGGACTTCCGATTCCGGAACATCGGCCGGATAGCTTCCGCCTTTCGCCAACCAACCGTGCAGCGCGAGCGCACGCTCACGTGCATTGGCCAACTGCCGATGCGCTTCCTCAAATGCATCACACATTTCTCGATAGCAAGCGTTGGGGTCCATAGGGGTTCCTTTCCATTTCAAGAGTTCACGGCCCAGAGTGGCGCCGCGCAAATAAATAGAAAACCGCAGAACACAAGCCGGCGGCTCCGTCGATGGCGGGTCGACCGAACCGCAAGGTCAGGCTTCTACTCAAAGCGGAAAAGAGAATGCCGAGGGGAACGGCTTGGGCAGCGCGCTATTTCCCGACTAGCTCCCTCAGAATTAGCACAAGCCAAGGGCGAAAAGCAACTAAGCCGGTCAAGAATCGCCTTTCGACGTTTATCGACATGGCCTCTCTCTGGCACGAACTTAGTGCATGACAAAGGACGTTATGTTGCGCTAAGGTAGAGCCAATCCAAAACTCACCGCATCGTGATTTCCGCGCAGCCGTATGAGCAAACGGGTTGCTAGTGGAGTCCTGCAATTTATTGAGTAGGCAGTGAAGAAATCAGTTGACAAAGCAGACGTTGGAATAAACAAGCAAACGCCTGTGGTGGCGCCGACGCCCATCGTCGCCATCGGTCATGACGATTCTGCTCCGGTTCTCGTCGCGAGCGCAGGCGCCGCAGCTCGATTCGCCTGGGAAGAGTTCATCTACGGGCGAATTCGCAATCCTCATACCCGTGCCGCCTACGAACGGGCAATAAAGAGATTCTTAGCCCACTGTGAGACCTTAAACAAAGAACTTCCCACAGTGTCGCCACGCGACGTGGGAAGCTATCTCGACGAGCAGGACTACGCACCCGCCACCAAGAAACTGCACCTATCAGCAATTCGCAACTTCTTCGACGTACTGGTGACAAGGCATGTCATCATGTTGAATCCCGCCCACTCGGTGCGCGGGGAGCGATTGCAGGTTGTTGAAGGAAAGACTCCCGAAATCACGGTTCCACAGGCCCGACAACTGATGCAGTCACTCGACACCAGTCACATCGTCGGGCTTCGAGATCGCGCCATCATCACGATCATGATTTACACGGCGGCTCGCGTCGGCGCCGTTGCCGCACTGCGACGCGGTGACTTCTACGACTTGGGAAACCAGCACTGTCTTCGATTCAGTGAGAAGGGCGGCAAATCCCGTGAGATTCCCGTGCGACACGACTTGCAGAAGTTCATCGGGGAGTACCTCGCGGCTGGTGGAATGGAATACGCGGATAAGTCGACGCCTCTATTTCGCACAACCGTCCGAAAGACCAAGACTCTCACTCAGAATCCGATGACAGCCGGCGACATGGCTCGCATGGTCAAGCGGCGGATGAAGGATGCCGGTCTGCCGTCACGTCTTTCACCGCATTCCTTCCGAGTGACCACGATTACGGACCTGCTCAGCCAAGGAGTTCCTCTTGAGGACGTACAGAATCTGGCTGGCCACGCCGATCCACGCACGACTCGACTCTACGACCGACGGAAACGAAAGGTCACCCGCAACATCGTTGAACGTATTTCCGTATGACGGAAATGCCTATCCTGCTCCGTTGGTGGATGGGCCAAGAAAACACATCGAGCCCCCTACCTTGCGCTAGAACGCAAAGTCATTGCATGGGTGCTTCGTAAATGCTAACGGAGTCTGGGTGTTCAGCAAAATCGTCCAACGCTTATTAGCGACCTTATCGGCAACCATTCTCATTGCCGTGACATCGTCACATCTGGCTTGTGATGCTCACGCGTCCCATGCGGATGACTGGACAAATGGGCCGGCTCACAAGAGCGCACCATGTGAATGTGAGCTATGTCCCTGTTCCCTTCACCAACCGACTCTCGCCGTAGAGTGGAAATCTGTCGAGGAAACGACCCTTCCGCCAGTCGCCGTTGCAACCGATCCCCTGCATGATGCTTTAACTACGAGCATCGTCGCCTACGTGCAGTCTGTCGTCCCTCCTGACCAAGTCCCGTCGCCGCATTTGCATACCCGCAGGATTACCGTCCTTATAATCTGATCCCATCGAATACATCTAGTTCATGCTCGGGACGGCAACGCCCCGCTTTATGACTCTATTCGATTGTGAAGCAGACTATGAAATGGCATCCAACATTCGGGTTGCTTGCGTCTGGAGTGGTAGCGTTGACTTTTGTCAATGCAACTCAGGCTCAGAACCCCTCATCAGCAAACGAACTGCTCTCCCGCAGACAAACAACTTCTTCGATTTCCTGTTTTTCGCAGGTCAAAGAACGAATGCTTGCGGGAAACCCTCAATTGAAGCGCGAATCGGCGCTGCTTGGTTCGCTTCGTGCTCAGGCTCAGCAGGCCGCACTGCTACCGAATCCCGTCATTACTTTTGAGGCAGAGAACTTTGGCGGAAGCCATTCCGATGACGATGTGGAATACACCGGCGGTCTTTCTCAGTTAATCGAGACGGCGGGCAAGCGGAGGGCACGCACTTTACTGGCGAAGGCCAATGCCGACGCATTTGAGCTAGGTCGTGGAATCGCCACGGCAGAATTGCTTGCGAAGGCTCGCGTCGCGTATGCGGAAGTGATCGCCGCCAAATCTCGATTGGCTCTATCCGAAAAAGAGGTCGCAATTCGCAGGAAAGCCCAGCGACTCATTTCACGCAAGTCTTCGCACGGCGGAGCCTTGAGACTTGAAGTGGATAAGGCGGAAGTGGCACTGCAATCCGCCGAAGTTGTCCGCGACCGGAGAGTTCAGGAATTGCAGATCGCGAAACGCACTCTGACTTCACTGTGGGGTGCCAATGGTTCGGATGTGGTTTTTACCAACCAAGTGTTGCGACTACACAAACCTGAACTAGAGCTTTCGCCGACAGATATGCATAGGATACCTGATGTCGCTTACGCAACGGCGAAGCGAGAAGCAGCAACGAAGTCTGCCGGCCTGCAACGTGCTTTGGCCGTTCCCGATATCACGGTATCAGGCGGTTATCGGCGGTTTGATGCCACCGATGATCACGCCTTTGTGGCGGACATTGCGATCCCTCTGCCACTTTTTGACCGAAATCAATTCGCCACACAGGGTGCCGATGAGCGACTGAAGGCAAGTCAGTTCGATCTGGCCAACACGCAGATCGCGGTCGAGACCGAACTTAAATCTCTTCGTGACCGACTGCGATTGCACTTGCGTGAGCGAAAGCTCCTTCGGCAACGCCTTTTGCCGCAGACCGAGAAAGTGCTTGCGTCTGCAACCGATGCCTACCGGCTCGGGCGTATCAGTTATCTCGACTACCTCGATGCTCAGACGACTTATCTCGATCGCCGCGAGCGCCTTGTCACCGTCACACTCTCAGCGATTCGCGTTCAAGTCGCAATTCAACGACTCACCGGAACGCTTCACGAACGACTCACGCTAATGGATCAAGGAGAATGCCATGCCCAATAAATTCTTAATTACACGTTACGTCTTCGCAGTTCTCCTTTGCGTGTCCATCGGAGGATTCGTCCATGCGGAGGAAGAAACGGACCACGCTGGCCACGACCACGACGACCACGCGGATAAGAACGAGAAGCATGACGGGCATGGCCACGATGAACACGGCGACACCTCCGATGAGTTTTTAGAGTTTTCGTGGAAGAAGGCAGAACACGAAGGCATTGAAGTAGTCGCGGTTGGCCCAGCCGTCATTCAGGAGAAGCAAAGCTTCTACGGTGAAACAGTCATCAACGGCAATACGTTGGTTCACGTTGTGCCCCGGTTTCCCGGCACGCTCACTCGAGTCTCTAAGATGCTTGGTGATACCGTTCAAGCAGGAGAGGTCTTGGCGACGGTTCAAAGCAATGAAAGTCTTTCCAACTACCAAGTAAAGGCCGAGATTGATGGCGTCATCATTGATCAGGATGCCACCAAGGGAGAATTCGTATCGAGCGAAAAGGTACTGTTCAAACTGGCAAATCTCGAAACCACCTGGGCCAACATTGCCGTCCCACCGAGATTGCTCGCGTCACTCCAAGTCGGCACACCAGCAACCGTGATCTCGCAATCGACAGATGCCCGACTTGATACTCAGATCAGCTACATCCGTCCCACTCTGTCAGAAGCGACCAGATCGGGGCACGCGCGCTTGGAACTGCCGAACCAACAGCATCAGTGGCCGCCAGGAATGTTCGTCACCGTGGAGGTTTCGCTATCCGAGCGTAATGTTCCTTTGGCCGTGCCTGACAGTTCCGTCATGCTGATCGAAAACAAACCTTCGGTATTTATGAAAGCCAAAGCTCCGGATGGAGACGAGGGCTTTGAGTTGCGGCACCTGAAAACAGGGCGTTCAGATGGGCGCTTCGTTGAAATCAAAGATGGTTTGAGACCTAACGAAATCGTGGCAGCCGGAAACACGTTCTTACTCAAGGCGGAGATGGGAAAATCTTCTGCTGAACATAGTCACTAAGAGGGACCGTGCTGACAGCGATCATTCGATTCTCCATTAAACACCGCATTCTTGTCGTCCTTGCGTCCTTCTTTGTCGCAGTCCTTGGAGCCTACAACTTCACGCGGCTTCCGATTGACGCCGTTCCCGACATTACCAACGTACAGGTGCAGATCAACACTTCGGTGCCTGCACTATCTCCCATCGAAATTGAGAAGCGAGTCACGTTCCCGATCGAAGTCTCCATGAGCGGCCTTCCTCACTTGGAAGAACTTCGCTCGATTTCTCGGTATGGACTGTCGCAGGTCACTGTTGTCTTTGAAGACGGCACGGATCTGTATCTGGCTCGCCAATTGGTTAGCGAACGCCTGCAAACGGCAAAGGATGCGCTACCGCGAGGTTTAGCAGAACCGTCGATGAGTCCGATCAGTACCGGGCTTGGTGAAATCTATATGTGGGCGGTGGAAGCCGAACCGGACGCGACGAAACCTGATGGCACCGCCTACACCCCCACCGACCTACGAACGATTCAGGATTGGATCATACGACCGCAGTTGCTGACAGTCCCCGGTGTTGCTGAGGTCAATTCAATCGGCGGGTTCGCCAAACAGTTTCATATAACCCCGCACCCGGCTCGCCTGCTCTCACTTGGCTTGACCTTTCAGGACGTAGCCGAGGCTCTTGAACGCAATAACGCATTCGCAGGCGGCGGCTACATTGAACATCGTGGCGAGCAATATATCGTCAAGATGAGCGGACTTGTTTCGACGCTGGAGCAGATACGCAAGATTCCCGTGGTGACTCGCGACAGCATTCCGATTCTCGTCGAGGACGTGGCTGGCGTCGAATTTGGCAAGGAACTGCGGACCGGCGCTGCAACGCTTGACGGAGCTGAATCCGTAGTCGGTACGGCAATGATGCTTGTGGGTGAAAACAGTCGTACTGTCGCTAAGGCGGTCGACGAAGCCATGCAACAGGTCAACCGCACATTGCCGACGGGAGTTCACGCGAAAACCGTCTACAACCGAACGCGACTGGTCGATGCAACCATCGAGACCATCCAGAACAACCTGATGGAAGGAGCGATCCTTGTCATCGCAGTATTGTTTGCCATTCTCGGCAACTTCAAGGTGGCATTGTTTGTCGCACTCTCCATTCCGCTTTCCATGTTGTTTGCCGTCACCGGCATGGTCAGCAACAAGATCAGTGGAAACCTATTGAGTCTCGGTGCGATCGACTTTGGAATCATCATCGACGGCTCGGTCGTGATGGCTGAGAACATCATCCGCCGATTTGCGGAGAAACAACATGTCCTTGGAAGAACGCTGACCCGCTCTGAACGCCTCACCGAGACGTTCAAGGCCGCTCGCGAAGTCGCACCGCCAGTGTTTTCAGGAGTGGGCATCATTATGATTGTCTATCTACCGATCCTGACCTTGACGGGCATCGAGGGAAAGATGTTTGTGCCAATGGCCAAAGTCGTTTTGCTCGCTCTGCTTGGCTCACTGATTCTCTCGTTCACATTCATCCCCGCGATGGCGGCGTTGTTTCTCACCGGCAAGGTCAGCGAAGGCGATGGCCGCATCATGTCGTTTGCTAAACACTGGTATCGGCGTGCTTTGCTCGCGTCACTGCGGTTCAGAAAAGCGTTCATTGGAGTCGCGGTCGCCATACTTTTGGTGTCCGGGTGGATTGCGACCGGACTGGGGAGCGAGTTTGTTCCCTCGCTGGATGAGCAAGACTTTGCCATCCAGTCGCTGCGAATTCCGGCGACCTCGCTGAGCCAATCCATTGAGATGCAAGAGCGACTTGAAAAACGCTTGCTTGAGTTCCCGGAGATCGAAACCGTCTTTGCTCGAATCGGAACGGCGGAAGTGGCCACCGACCCAATGCCCCCCAACATTGCTGACGGCTACATCATTATGAAGCCGAAAGACCAATGGCCAGACCCGAGTAAATCGAAAGCCGCATTGATTGTTGAGGTAGAAGAAGCCATCGAAGAGATTCCCGGCAACGCCTACGAGATTTCTCAACCGATTGAGCTTCGCTTCAATGAACTGATTTCCGGTGTTCGCAGTGATGTGGCCTTCAAAATCTTCGGTGACGACATGAGCGTCATGCAGGCCAAAGCGAACGAAGTCAGCAAGCTTTTGAGCCAAATTGTAGGTGCCAGTGATGTGAAGGTCGAACAGGTCAGCGGACTTCCGACGCTACGCATCGACATGAACCGTGAGAAGCTCGCACGCTTCGGGCTGGATGTGGCTGACGTGCAGGAAGTCGTTTCGATGGCGATCGGTGGAAGAACCGTCGGTCAGGTTTTTGACGGAGATCAGCGATTCGATATCGTCCTGCGGCTGCCGGAATCACTGCGTGAAAACCTGCGGATGATTGAGCAGTTGCCGATTCCACTTCGAGGTGACGGCGGCGGCGAGTCGAAGATGGGTGGTCACAATCCAGTTTACGAGGCACGTGTCGTCGCGCTGAAACAACTGGCAGATATCTCCATCGTCGAGGGGCAGAATCAGGTAAGTCGCGAGAACGCTAAGCGGCGAATCGTTGTTCAGGCCAACGTCCGAGGCCGCGATATGGGATCATTTGTGGCTGACGCGTCGAAGTTGATTGAGCAGCAAGTCCAGTTCCCATCAGGATACTGGTATGGCTGGGGTGGACAGTTCGAAAATCTGGAGCGGGCCTCGAATCGCCTGATGATTGTGGTCCCAGTCTCCCTGCTCCTAATCTTCGTCATCCTGTTTTCGACCTTCAATTCAACCCGTGATGCCCTCCTAATTTTCTCGGGCGTTCCGTTTGCGTTGACCGGCGGGATTGTGGCTCTTGCGATCCGAGACATCCCCTTCTCGATTTCCGCAGGAGTCGGCTTCATCGCCCTTTCCGGCGTCGCGGTGCTGAACGGTGTCGTGATGGTGAGCTTCATACGGCAGCTACTGGAGGACGGGAGAGACATTCGCACCGCTGTCGTCGATGGCGCAGTCACGCGACTGCGACCAGTGTTGATGACAGCGGTTACTGACGCTCTGGGCTTCATTCCGATGGCTCTGGCAACGGGCACTGGAGCAGAAGTTCAACGCCCACTGGCGACAGTTGTCATTGGCGGAATCATGTCGGCGACAATTTTGACGCTTCTATTGTTGCCGACACTCTATGCTACGTTCTACCGGCATCCAGATAGCGATACTCTCGACTAGCTTGGCAATGCCAACTACAGGAATCGAGGAACCTTCCTGCGATATTCGGTGTATTCTTCCCCGTGAAGCTCTTCCAGCCACGGTTCCTCCGCGAAAGGTGTGATGACGAATGCCACGATGCCGCCAATGCAGAGTGGAAACGCCCACCATGATGCCGACAAGATTGCCCAGCCCGCTATGATAGCGATGTCACCGCTGTACTGAGGGTTGCGGCTATAGCGATACAGCCCGTTTGTGACCAACGGGCCCGCACCACCCGAAGTAGTCTTCATGCTGAGTTGACGCACTCCGACCCAAGCCAAGATGTTTCCAAGCAAGATCAACGTCGCTCCAATTGGCCAGCGCACAACGCTCGGCCAATCAAAGCTGTTCCAGTCCAAAATGCCGACGACGATAAACCCGCCGAACGAGAGAATCGTCAACAACCAGACAGTATAGTACTGCCAAGTCTTTTGCGCCGGAGGCGGCCAAATGCGACGGGTGGGTCTCACGATCGAGTAAACCAGTATCGCATTGACCGCGATAACCAGCACACCTGTCGCGAATGCTACTGAATAGATCATCTTAGAGTTGCTGCCATGCCGGCGTGTGCCGTACCCAAGGGCAGAGCACGAAACCGAGATAGAACAGGGCAAGTAGGATGGCGGAGACGACCCAAAGGTTGCGCTCAGGCTTCCTCATCGTGTCGAGTAAACAGTAGATGAACGCATACCACACGACCCCCTCCAACAAGCCAAGAATTAGGTGTTTCAGTTCCACTGCCATTCACTCCTTTCGTAAGAACTCGTAAAGCGGCGACGGACTACTTGTCATCGGCGTGTATGGCGATATCAACCTGCCAAGCGTCGCGCCCAGCTTCGAATGCTTCCCATGCCACGTAAGGTACGATCAACAGCGCCGCAACCGGATCGGCCCACCACCATCCTTTCCACTGGACCAGCGCAATGCCTACCAGCACGACGATCGTTTGATACTCGCAAATCATTGTGTCGATCGCATCGTATTTCAGAGAGGGCGAATTGGTCTTTTTGCCATAGTGGAACTTGGCCCAAGCGAGGCATGGGTTTATCACCAGTGAAACCAACAAGATGCCAATGCCCCACCAGGTCATGCTTGATGTCTCGCCGCTGATAAGCTTGCTGATGGCTTCATACAGTATGAATAGCGCAGCAACAGTAAACGCTCCGGACAGAACGCCCAAAGCGGTTTTCTTTCGCTTGGCTACTTCTTGATCGCTAATGCCCTTTTCCTCTCCGTACAATCGCCAGATCATGAAGGCCGCAGAGTTTGATTCGACGATGCTGTCCGCTCCCCAGCTTACGAGCGCTGAGCTGCCCGTCAGAAAACCTGCCGTGAGAGAAATAAAGACTTCGATCAGGTTGTAGATCAGACTGGCTGTCTCGACGTACCGACCGCGGCGAATATTTTGGATGTATTGCTGCTCCATGCTTCTACCCCATTACCCTTTCGCATTTTCCGCTTTGTAGCCAAGCAGACGCAGGGCGTTAAAGACCACAACCAGTGTAGAACCCTCGTGGAGGGTGACCGCTGGTCCGATATTGAGCCCAAACATCGTGGCTGGCACCAGGAAGGCGACCATCCCTAAGCTCATCCACAGGTTTTGACGGATGATGCGTCGTGTGGCTCGACTGAGGCCAATGGCCAGCGGCAAGTGGTCGAGGTTATCAGCCATCAAAGCAACGTCTGCGGTTTCTAAGGCGACATCACTGCCAGCCGCCCCCATCGCGATGCCGACTAACGCCGATGCCATAGCGGGCGCGTCATTCACCCCATCGCCGACCATCGCGACCCCTGACTGACTATTGAGCTTCTTAATTTCCTCCACTTTGTCTTCGGGCATTAAGTCCCCGCGCGCTTCATCCAAACCGACTTCGCGAGCGACTGCATCGGCGACCTGCTGGTTGTCGCCAGAAATCATGATCATTCGCTTGATACCCAAGTCGCGAAGCGTCTGGATCGTTCGCTTGGCGGCCTCTCGTGGCGTATCCATCAGACCCACCACGCCGAGATAGCGCTCAGCATGACGCACGATCATTGTGGTGCGGCCTTCGCTTTCTAGGGATTCAACCGCGGCGCGAATCGCTTCGGGCAAGGCCGGCCCATCGACTTCTGCGAATAAATCGTCCTTCCCGATGTGAACCAGTTGTCCTTCAACCTCGGCCTGAATACCGCGTCCAGTAATACTTTTAAGATCAGTCGCCTCGGGAATCCCACCGCTGTCCTCGGCAAGCCGTGCTTTGCCGTCACGAACGACCGCTTTGGCCAGCGGGTGCTTGCTAAGATCCTCCACCGCGATGGCAATGCGAAGTAGTTCGGACTCGCTGACGCCTTCTGCGGGGGCAACGTCGGTCACGCGAGGCTCGCCCTCAGTCAATGTCCCTGTCTTATCGAAAGCGACTGCATCCAATCGACCGAGACTTTCCAGCGGTCCCCCACCTTTTACGAGGACTCCGCCACGCGCTGCACGCGCCACACCGCTCAGCACCGCACTAGGCGTAGCAATCGCCAAGGCGCACGGACTGGCGGCAACGAGGACCGCCATTGCCCGGTAGAACGAATCGCTAAACGACTCATCCAGAACGAGTGGTGCGAACAACAGCAGCACGACGGTAACGATAACCGACGGCACGAAGTAGCGTTCAAACCGTTTCGTGAATTTCTGGGTGGGTGATACCCGTGTTTCCGCTTCACTCACCATCGTGACCACGCGGGCGAGCGTATTCTCAGCGGCAGTCTTGGTGACTTGAATTTCGATGGCGCCCGCCTGGTTAATCGTCCCAGCGAATACGCGATGCTCAGCGGCAATCGACTCGGGGTCGGCTGCGGCGGAATCGCGATTGCCCACCGGCTGCTTATCGACTGGCACGCTTTCACCCGTGATGGGTGCTTGGTCGACACTGGTTTCGCCTTCGATGACAAATCCATCCGCTGGAATACGTTCATCGGGCTTCACAATCACGATGTCGTCCACTTGCAATTCTTCGACGACAACTTCCGTTTCTTGTCCATTTCTACGAACGCGAGCCGTTCGCGGAGCCAGTTCCGAGAGGGCTTCGATAGCCCGCTTGGCTCGGCCCATTGCATAGCCTTCCAAAGCATGACCGATGCTAAACAGGAAGAGTAGCAAGGCGCCTTCAGCCCAGGCGCCCAATGCAGCGGCTCCAGCAGCGGCAATCAACATCAGAAAGTCGATCTCGAATTTGCCGCTACGAATCTTCTCGATTGCTTCCTTAACGGTAAAGTAGCCGCCGAAGAAATACGCAATAATTAGTGTGGATACGGGAATCCATTCAGCCACTTCGGTGAATGTTTCAAGCAACCAACCAATGAGCAAGAATAGGCCGCAGAGAATTGCAAAGATTAGCTCAGTCTTCGGTCCAAATATCCCGCCGTGTGCGTGATCGTGGCCGGTGTGATCATGGTCCGCTTCATGCCCCTCATCGTCGTGGTCGTGGCCGACATGATCGTCTGATGCGGGCTCAACTGGCTGTGTCCCGTCTCCCAGTGCTGACTCAATAGCCTCCTTCGTGGTCACCTCGCGATCAAACTCCACTCGCACAGTTCCGTCCGGGCTGACGACTCCTTCGAGGACACCGTCAATCCGGGAAAGCCTCGCTTCAATTGCTGACGCGCGACGAGCGTGAGTCGCATCTCCTCTCAGTAGCAGGTGACCGTATCGCTGGTTCAACGTGGCGCCGGCACGTCGTGCGAACTCGCGAACTTCGCCTACCGAAACCATTGCGGGGTCGAAGTGTATGCACAACTGATTTTCAGCATCAGTCGTCGTCAGCGCATGCGCCGAATCGATCCCGGCTTTAGCTTGCAACAGTTTTGCGAGTCGTTCAACACATTGGTCCTGTGAATCCGCAATGTCTGGCAGTAATGGTTCAAGGCTTAGTGTAATTTTTTGTGTCATATTACTCTTTCGTTATTCGTCATCCGCCAGTGAATCGACATCCGCCATTGCGATAACCCAATACTTTCGGACAGCAGCGGGCCATGATTGTTACGCCGCTACAGCCGGGGCGTATTCGGCTTCGAATGCTTCGGGGGTTTTGTAGCCCAACGTCCGGTCGCGGCAACGACGATCACAACTCCCAATTCGAGAATGATCGGTGGGAATGGAAGTCCGTGATCCGCGGGTTCATGGACGTCGGTGCCATCGATCGCATCGAACTCGACCCCTGGCGCTTGCGCGGCGGTCTGTGTGGCCTGGGCGCTGGCTGCACGGAACAGTCCGGGAACCAAAAGACACGCAAACAGCAAAGCCCGTCCAACGGCAACGATTCGGGTGCGATTGTGTTGGATCATTGGAACTCGGCATTGCAGGTCAAAACGGGGCGAGTTGCGTGACGGACGACATACTCCGCAACGCTACCCAACAAAAATCGCTCCAGGCCGCTTCGACCGTGGGTCGACATCACAGTCAAATTGATCGCTGTGTCTATTGTAAAACTGACGATCTCGTTGCCGGCAACACCGGACAACAGTTCCTGTTCGTACTGGACGATCGGATCGCCTGGGGTGATTCTATTAAGTTGCTCTGATAGCTCGTCGCGTGTTGGAACGACCGGTGGCAAACTGGTGGCCGCGCTGGCGGGAGGCAGAACGGTGACCGGCACCGTTGTTTCAGTGACGTGAACGATGAACAATTTCGACTGGTGCGTTGCCGCGATGGAGGTGGCCAGAGCGAAGGCACGTTTTGATTCATCCGAAAAATCAGTTGTGTACAGAATCTTATTAAACATGGTTCTCTCCTTTGGCGCGGATTCAGTCATTTCGTGAAGGGGTTCTTTCATTGCCAAGTCTCCTGGCACAGTATTTCGTTTTTTCCACGACCTGGCATTCGGCGACCAAGAACGTGATGTCGTCCTCAATTGACGCGGTGCTTCGATGCAACGCGATTTCTTTCTTGAGATACGTGGCAAAACTTTCTATATCAGCGGTGTGACTGCTGTTGAACATCTCTGTCATCCGAGATCGGCTGAACTCTTTATCATCGGGATCGTGCGTTTCCGCGACGCCATCGGTCGCCAACAAGAGTCGGTCTCCAGGAACCAAAACGTGATGTGTTGTTGACCAGCAGGCCGCCGGATCAATTCCCAGCGGAATACCAGTTGCGTCCAACGTGACTAGGCGATGTTGGGTCATGAGTAAGACCGGTTCATGCCCTGCACTTGCAAATGACAACTCGGCTTTTTCCGGATTCCAACGTAGAATTGCCGCAGTCGCGAACTCGCTGTCGGCTAGGTACTGCGGCAGTAGTCGATTGACGCGATTCAGGATCCCGCCAGGGTCCGTTGTACAATTGGCGGTGGAGTCGATCAGCATTTTTAGGACGGTCGCGCTGATCGCGGCAGGGACGCCGTGACCGACCAAGTCGGCAATGTATATCACCCATGAGTTGTCCCGCAGTTTCATCACCCCGTAGACATCGCCGGCGACGTCCTCAGCTGGCTGATAATGAGTCGCGAATGCCAATCCGGGGACGCAAATATGTCGTGGAAGCAGATGGTTTTGGATGTTTCGCGCACGACTCATCGCGAGCGTTCGATTGACCTGGGCACTACGCAGTGCTTCCGCCATCTCAACGATCCCTGAACTCAAATCGTTAAGTTCACGGCTAGTAAACGATTGTGGTTGTAGCTCGAACTGACCGGACTGAATGTTCTCAACCACCGCGATCAGTCGCCTCGTGGGATTGGCAATCAGCATCACCAAGACAATGTCAACGATCAGTGCCGCCAGCGTTGCCAGTGCAGCGATGCCGCTCAGGTGCACCAGCATCTCGCCCCTGGCACTGCGTCGAATCTCCACGGCACGTTCGATAACTTCGACATTCAAGTCGTCGTCCGTGAAACGACCCACGATAGTGTCTCCGGTCTGCCGGTTTAGCGGTGCGCCCTGGGGTCCGGAATGGGCGTGGATCAGCTTGCCCTTCCAACGCACGTCAATCCAGTGTCGTGGTGTTTCGGGGTCCGCGGTTTCGGCGCAACTCCTTTCTAGAAAGGCCGAGATGGCGGCAATGTCATCTGGCTCACTCAATCGCAAGAGCGCATTGCCAATGACACTCGCCTCGTCGGTGAGCGTGACACGCCGCACATCTATCGCACGCCGTATCTCTCGGTGATAATCCCACGCCAGCAAGAGTCCGACGAGCAGAACCAGCGGCAGGTTCACCGCCAACAACAACAGCGTCACAGTCGAATGTGTACTACGGTGTTTCCTTGTTGCGTTGTCGGTCATCACATACTGCCAGCAAGACTTCGTTGCACGATGTTGATGATCTCGTCACAATCTAACTCTCGTTGACTGGGTAGAGCCGTCGTGGGTTCGTCCGGCTTTGGAAAGGTCAGCAGCACTACCGGGATCTCCTTAATCGAAGGGTCGTGATGCATTACTTCGATGACACCGTCTCCGCTGCCCCACAGCAAATGTTGATCGATGACCAACATGTCCAGTGGGGTGCTACGGAGTGCAAGCAAGCAGGACAAGCCATCGGTAGCTTCGCTTGTACGATAGCCAGCCCCACATAAGGCGTCGGCATAACGTCGCCGCTCGTCAGAATCAGTGATGGCCACCAGGATGCTTGCCCGCTCTCGCTGGGCACTGCATGATTTTGCCGTTTGGATCGCCCGTGATTTGGGCTTCGGTCGCCAGTGAAGTGTGGTGTCTTCCTCGACGACCGTATCTTCTTTATCAGGCCATTCCAACTCGCCACGCGAAATCTTGATTTTGCGAGGAGCCTGGATCGCCAGACTCACTCGATGGCGAGCTGCCTTGGTGACAGTGATGGTGGTTTCGGAACCGGGCAAACAAATCGATTGTCCAATTTTTCTTGAAAGAACTAACATGGTTCAATATCCTCGAAGCGTTGGCAGAACCATTCCGCCTTGAATGTTGTGATGCCGGGAACATTTCCGACCGACGTGACGGTTTTCGATCGAGTGATGACTCAAATCAAATAACGACAAAGTCGCGCACAAAGCTTCGAAGGGGTTTCAAACTGAACCGCACCGCGTCCGTCTCGACGACGAATCAATACCGTCATCGTGGGTCGCAGGGGTGGCAAACACGAGTATTGCGTCGACGGCGAGATGGGTTTTAGCGATGAAGTGACGAATTCCGCATACACCAAAGGATTGGCGTCACAGCAGGTGCACGGGGTGCATGGACAGGACTTTTCCTGACAACAGGGGCGGAAGCAGCCAAGGCTTTCGGCGTTGCAAGAGGTTGATCGCACCTGCCCAAACTCTCGGCGAGTTCCGCTACAGTCGCACGTCGATGCCTGTGATGCTAATTCGCCACGCCCCAGTTCCGCCTGGTGTGCGTTGGCGAATCGGCAGTGGCACTGAGGGCCGGTCAAGGCAGCAAACAAGATGGCTGCGCCGGCGACGCACACCGCTGCTTGATGAAACCTCAGCCCTTGTCTGGTGACTCGCGAGTCGCCCTTTCCGTTCATCGAATCGCCCCACTCGCAGGTGAAGAACTAAAATAATGACTCCCAACTGACGGCAACGTGCCGTCGTATGGACTGCGCTCCGTCGTCTCTGATTGGCTGGGGAACGTCAAAACGCCGTGTTTTACGGGTGTTGCACTGTTTGGCACGCCATGAGCGTTAACGATATCTCGTTCACCCCCCGCTCCCTCTAGAGGACTCGAAAAATGAAACGCTTTTTGATGGTTGCCTTCACTGGTGCTGCTTTGACCATTCTGATTCCATCGGCTGACGCAACGGCTGCTGACTTGCATCACGGCGGTGGCCACGGCTACGGCGGCGGCCACGGCTATGTTGGTCATGGCGGCGGTCACGCTAGCTCCGGACACGGCTACTCCGGCCGTCGCGCGTACTATGGTGGTCATGGCGTCACGGGACACGGTGTAACCTCCCGCTACTATGGTTCGGGATACGGCGGTTACACGCCCAGCTATGGTGGCCACGACGCAACCAGCTATCGCTCTTACCGACCGGCCTACCGCGGCCACGGCGGAGTTCACCTTGATGTCGGACGTCTGCACCTGGGCGTTGGCGGTCATCACTAATAGCAGATTGCAAATTGAGAATGGGGGAAACGAGTTTGCCATACCCCCATTCTCGGTGGACTTCAATTTGCAATCTGCAGATCGCCACGGCGACAGTGAATGCATCACAATCCCCGAAGCAATCTGAAAATTTTCGACGTACAAAGGATGCGGAAGGGCCGAGTAAAACCCGGACGTGTTCAGTGACTCGGCTTTCTGTTTTTTCGTATTTCGACCCGATGTTCCTTCTGCTGCGTGCCCGACGGTATGGCATCGCAGGACAAGCCAAAGCAGCGGAATGCCGAGACTGAAGGCACCCCAAGCGAAATGCAAACTCGGATTAGTTTCAATCGTCGTGTATCGCGACGCGGCACCGACGATCATCGGCAGTAAGACGAATGGAAGGTAGCTGCGCCAACGGAACAGCCAAGCTCCGGATCGTTCGAATTCTTCAATGAGGAGCATGTGAGTTAGGAGTTGAGACTCCGCCTTGTTCGGGACCGTCTGACTCCGCCGCTTCTTCGGCAGGTTCGAACCAGTGATAGATGGATGGAAGCACAATTAAGGTCAGCAGGCTGGACGTGATGACGCCGCCGATGACGACGGTCGCCAGTGGTCGTTGCACTTCGGCACCGCTGCTGGTCGAAAACGCCATCGGCAAGAAGCCCAATGCGTCGGTAGTTGCCGTCATCAGCACGGGACGCAACCGGTCGACCGCGCCAGTGAAGACCGCGTCGCCCACTTCCTTGCCGGATTCGCGCAACGCGCGAACATGTTCGATTAACACAACGCCGTTCATCACTGCGATGCCGAATAGCGCGATGAACCCCACACCCGCGGAAATTGAGAACGGCATACCACGGATCCATAACGCAAGAATCCCGCCGACGGTCGCGATGGGAACGTTGAGGAAAATCAGCAACGCCAGTTTGACCGAGTTGAAAGTTAGATACAGCAGCGATCCAATCAGAAAGAGCGCTAGCGGTACAGCGACAGACAATCGGCCCACCGCGTCTTGCAGGTTCTTGAATTGGCCTCCCCACGTCACGCGATAACCGGGCGGCAGGTTAACCTTGGATTCAACCGCGGCTTGAGCCTCCCCCACGAAACTGGCCAGATCGCGACCACGAACGTTGACCTGGACAAGAAAGCGGCGTCTTATTTCGTCGCGACTGATTTGTGCGATGCCGGGTCCCACGGTAATGTTCGCCAATTGCTCAAGCGGGATTTGACGCCCACTCTTATCGGCAATTCGAAGCTTCTTGAGCGTCTCTAGGTCTTTGCGAAACCTTGGCGCCAAGCGAACCATCAGCGGAAATCGCTTTTGACCTTCGAAGACTTCACCGGCATCTTTTCCTCCAATGGTTGCGACGGCGTCGAGTACATCGCCGGCGTTAATGCCATAACGCGCAATCTGGTCTCGTAAAATTTTCACTTGAATGTACGGCAAGCCGCCTGTTTGCTCGGGCTGAACATCCGCCGCACCTGGCACCTGGGCGACTACTCCGGCGATCTCGTTACCAATCTTCTGCAACTTCTCGAGATCGTCGCCATAGAGACTGATTCCAATGTCGCTGCGGACGCCGGATAATAATTCCTGGACTCGCAGTTCAATCGGTTGTGTAAAACTGAAGTTGTTTCCGGGAATACGTTTGTTGAGCGATTCGCTCATCGCAGCAATCAATGCCTGTTTGTCATCAAACCGCCACTCATCCCGCGGTTTCATGATGACAAAGATGTCACTTGCTTCGACACCCATGGGGTCGGTCGCGATTTCCGGGCGGCCCGTTTTGGAAACCACCGATTCGACCTCCTCGCCGAACTCTTCCATCAAAGTCTTCTCGATGTCGGTCGTCATTTCGATGGACCGTTCCAGCGAAACGCTTGGCAGGCGAACGGCTTGGATCGCCATGTCGCCTTCGTCTAATTTCGGAACGAACTCCGCGCCGAAGTGACTGGCCATGAAGATTCCGATGGCAAGCGAAGCGGTTGCCAGACACACGACCGCCACAGGATGTTTCATGCTGTTTCGCAATAACGGTTCATAGCCACGCTTGGCCCAGCGAACCAGCAGCGGGTCTTTTTGCGTAAATTTGCGTGCGAGGAACAGTGAAGCCAGTACCGGCATCACCGTCAGCGAGACGATTAACGCACCAACCAGCGCCGACATAAAGCTGAACGCCATCGGACCAAACATCTTTCCTTCAATACCTTGGAGCGACAGGATTGGAAAGAACACGATGATAACGATCGCGCCAGCAAAGAGGATCGGACGAGCCACCTCATGTCCGGCTTCGCGAAATACGCTCAGTGGTGCTTTTTGCAAGTCGGGATTGCGTTGCTTCGCCAACGCGACTTGCCGGATCACATTCTCAATCATCACGACAGCGCCGTCGACGATGATGCCGAAGTCCAACGCCCCGAGGCTGAGCAGGTTGGCCGATACACCGAAGTATTTCATTGACATGAACGTGAACAACGCCGACAGCGGAATTGCCGAGGCGACGATCAAACCGGCCCGCCAGTCACCCACCAACAGAAATAGCATGATGATAACCAGGATTGCGCCACCGCTGACATTCTCAACGACCGTATCGACGGCTCGTTGAACCAATTCGGTACGGTCGTAGAACGGGTCGATAACGACACCTTCGGGAAGCGTCTTGGCGATCTCGGCCACTTCAGCCTTGACGTCCTCGACGACGACACGGGAATTTTCGCCGATCAGCATCATCACAATACCGACGACTGCTTCGCCGCGACCATCGCGAGTGACGTATCCCTGACGCAGTAGCGGTGCGAACTGAACCTCGCCGATGTCGCGAATCAGAATCGGCGTGCCGTCTTCGCGGCTGTCCAGAACGATATCTCCAATGTCTTCAAGGGATTCAACCAACCCTTCCGCACGAATCAAACGCTGCTCTTCATAGTGCTGGATGTATCCGCCACCAGCATTGGCATTGTTGCGGTCGAGGGCATCGAAGACCTGTTGAAGCGAAATTCCGTAGTTCAACATCGCGGTCGGGTCAATCTGGACCTCGTAGGTTTTCAATTCGCCGCCAAACGTGTTGACTTCGATCACACCGGGAACGCCGCGCAACTGAAAGGCGATGTTCCAGTCGAGAATTGTGCGAAGGTCCTGCAGACTGTAGTCGTATCCGGCTTCAGATCGCACCTCGAACTGATAGATTTCCCCCATCCCCGTGGCGATCGGACCCATCGTCGGCACGCCTATAGCTGCGGGGATCTCAGCGCGTGCCTGGGTCAATCGTTCTCCGACCAACTGTCTCGCCCAGTAGATATCGGTGCCTTCCTCGAAGACGACTGTCACGTTGGAGAGCCCGAACCGGGTGACACTGCGAATTTCCGTCACCTTCGGAATACCACTCATTGCGGTTTCGACCGGGAAGGTGACAAACTGTTCCATTTCCACCGGTCCAAGTGCCGGCGAGGTTGTCAGGACCTGTACCTGAACGTTGGTCAAGTCGGGCACAGCGTCCACGGGTAGTCGGAGCATCGAGTAGATACCAGCTACCACCAGCAGCACGACCCCCAGTAGGACGACGATGCGATTATTCAATGAGATATCGATAACGCGATTTATCATGGCGAATCAGTGGCCGTGGCCGATCTCTCCCTTCATCATTTCCGACTTGAGAGCAAAGGCACCCGATGTTGCGACCTTATCACCCGGTTTGACGCCGCTGCGGATGGCAATGAAGTCACCTGTCCGTTCACCCACAACGACCGGCACGGCTCGAAACTTTGTTTCCGACTCTTGAACAAAGACAGTCGACTGACCGTCGAAGTCTTGAACAGCTTCGGCAGGTACCGTCACGACCTCTCTTGACTCTTCCTGCGGAATCTCAATTTCCACGAACATGCCGGGCTTTAAATGGCGATCTTCGTTCTTGGACACTGCTCGCAAAAGTAGCGTCCGAGTATCAGGATCAAGGACATCGCCTCGATAAAAGATGTCTGCCGCGTGCGTATGCATCGATCCGTCGTCAATTCGTGGAGCACGGAATGTCAGTGTGTCTCCCAGCTTAGGAATCGCCGAGAGGTCTTTTTGATAGATGTCCGCTTGAATCCAGACAGTAGAAAGATCGGCCAGTTGAAACATTTCTGTATCTGTACCGACTCGTTCAGCCAACACGACATTCTTAGCGATGATTGTTCCGGCAAACGGCGCCACCACTTCGTAGTGAGACAAATGGCCGTCTTCAGGATCAGGCTCAATATCTTTCAGCTGCTCGTCCGAGTAACCCAAAATCTCTAACTTTGCTTTCGCCACAGCCACTGACTGCGTGGCCTGCTGAAGAGCCTGCTTTGCATCTAGCGCATCTTGCGGAACAGCAAAACGCAGTTGTTCGACGACGGCGTCAAAAGTCGCCTTCGCTCCATTGTAGTTGGCCTCAGCTTCGATCAATCTTTTGCCGGCAACGACTCCACTTTCAGCGATAGGCTTGAGACGCTCATAGTTGCTTCGAGCTTCGATAAAACCCGCGTAGGCGCCGAGTAGTTGCTCGCGGTATTTGCCGATAGGCTTATCGCTTAGTGTCTCCTCAATCTGCTCCGGTGATGCCCTTTCGTCGAGGGAATCAATCAACTGTAACGCATTCTGTTTGACTCGTTGTGCAAAATCGTCAGCTTGCTTCGCGAAGTCTTCCTGAAGGCGAGCCTGATACAATTCCAGCTTTGCCGTACCGACTTCTCGGCTGTCAATGACTGCAAGGACTTGCCCTTCTTTTACCCGGTCACCAAGGCCGACGAGTACCTTATGGACACGGCCCTCGGTAATGGAATAAATGTGAGCGGTCCGGTCTTCAT
Source organism: Aeoliella sp. (assembly GCF_965227375.1). NCBI lineage: Bacteria > Pseudomonadati > Planctomycetota > Planctomycetia > Pirellulales > Lacipirellulaceae > Aeoliella > Aeoliella sp. The sequence continues at coordinate 2,343,675 of NZ_CBDDFX010000002.1, read as the reverse complement.
TAAGCATTATTTTGCCAGTCGCCCACGTTTCTCCGGTGATTGAACGGCGCGTAACGGTCTCGACTTTCAGCTTAGCAGCGTCCTGCATCTCCTTGGGAAGTAGCACGCTGCGCTCATCCGCGTCATCACCGCGCCCAGATTCTGCATGACCTTCCTCGCCATGGTCGTTTGTGATCGCTGTGCTGCTCTCAATGGGTACGTCACCGGGCCAATACAGCAACAAGAAATACATGGCAGTTCCCGCGATGATGGCCGACGCAATACAGGCTCCTACGAGCGTCTGACTTTGTGAGAATTTGTTCTTCATATGAGCGACCAGGTAACTTGGTTGTAACGGAGCTGTTCGGTGTTATGGGCTTGATCAGTAGGCGAGAGCATTTCGAGCTTTGAATAACGGAAAAAGTCCGTGCGGTTCTGTAACTCTCACTGCGAGTCGGCATTGTTGATCAAGCAGCGGTTTCATGTTAGCCATTGTTCATCGCTTTTAACGCGTAACGCGGCGACGAGTCTAAGCAGCGAAACTGCGTCAACAATGGCCTGGCAGCATGCATTCTTAGCACACCATCATTTACTCTCGTCCTGCAGCTCACGCCACGTCTGCACAAGTAATTATTCATGTCGTCTTGCTTGTTAAACACTTGGATTCATCGTGACATTCTCGCTTAACGGCCTGACTTGTCCAGCACTCACGTCCGTGTTTTGTAAGCGCTGATTGACGGGAGTGCCCACTTTCTGGCGTTCGTTGACGTGCGAAGACCGTGATCGTAGTGTAATCCAATCGATTATTAGACTTCCACCGGAACATTCGTGCCGCTTTGCCCATGTCTTCACCAGTTCGAGACAGGCGTGATCAATATAGTTGAGGTTCTCGATGTTGACATGTAGCTCAGTTCCTTGAGGCACCTGATCCAGGCTTGCGGCAAGAGTGGGTAGCCGGAGAAACGTAGCGGATCCTTGCAGGTTTAACACCGTGGCAGAACGCGCCGTGTCAAGTTCGAGTGTCGTGGTCATCTGAGTGAATCTGTAAAGCAGCTTCGCTGCCGACAGGCACATACCGACCATGACTCCAGTTAAGAGGTCGGCGAATACAATCGTGCCGACTGTCGCAGCGTAGATGGCAACTTCGCCCCACCCATGGCGGCGCAGCTCGCTCATAGCCTTAACATCCACAAGTTTGTACCCAGTGAACACGAGCATGGCCGCTAGGCTTGCCGTAGGGATCGAGTGAAGCAGAAAAGTGAGTCCGACGACGAACAACAAGAGCCACATCCCGTGCAAAATGGCCGAGTATCGGCTCGTTGCTCCGGCCTGAACATTGGCCGAACTTCGTACGATCACCCCTGTCATAGGCAAAGCGCCGAGCAGCCCACAAATGCTGTTTCCCACCCCCTGGGCCATGAGTTCGCGGTCATAGTTGGTGCGTGGCCCATGCTGAAGCTGGTCAACGGCAGTCGCACAAAGCAGTGTTTCTGCGCTGGCCACGATTGCCATAAGGAGGGCAGTGGATAGTAGACTCGACCAAGAATTGGTAAGTAGTTGCACAGTTGGAATGCGGACATCTTCCAAAAGATTCGTGGGAGCTTCAACATATAGTACCGGGAGCGTTGTAACTGTGGCCAAGATGGAAGCGGCCAAGATGGCGACTAACGGCGCCGGAATGACTTTCAAAGACTTAGGTGCGAGTGTTTGCCAAAGGATGATCAAGGCGATTGTCAACAGACCGATATAGGCTGCTAGCTGGTGATTCTTTAAGCCGTCCAAGAGTGACTTTAAGGATTCCACCGCGCGATCCTGAGCTTGAAGTGCGGCGCTGAGCGACCCTACCTCCAGTATCTCTGTAGCTGATTGGCACGAACGCAACGCAGCAGTGAGAATCTCTGCGTCGGGTGTAGAGGCAGTTCCCGCGTTGTCAGCGGTTTGCAGAGGGACAATAGCTTCCCTCAATCGAGCAGCGACTTTTTCTTGTTGTTTCTGCAAACCACTGACTGCTGACTGGCTCTCCTGGTCGGACAACTCGCGAAGGCGTTCTTGAATTTGTAATTGCTGGCGATGCAGTTCGCCAATCTCGTGCAGCGCTTGCGAACGCAAGGCGCGCACGCTGTTGTTCGGGAAACTTGGCGGAGCGAATATCTCCGCTACCGCTGCAGGAATGCTGGTCAGATTCTCTGCGCCACTGCCCTTGGGAGCGTCATCGATCATGACGTGAAACTGGCTAGCCATGATCAGGAAGCCAATTCCCGCCAGCATTCCCTTAATGACGGCTGGTGAAACGGCGCGGAACCATTGGCCAAGCCGTAGAGCACCGGCTGTAATCTGAATCAATCCGGCGAAGAGGACAATCAATCCTAATGATTGTAATCCGTAGGTTTGCACTGCCTCGTAGACAATGACCGTTAGACCCGCCGCTGGTCCGCTTACCTGTAGCGGACATCCTGCCAGCCACCCTACAACCAAGCCGCCCACAATGCCGGTGATCAAGCCTGCTGCGACGGGAACTCCAGAAGCTATGGCAATCCCCATGCAGAGTGGCAGCGCTACGAGGAACACGACAAAGGAGGCCGGAAGATCCTGGTAGAGTTTCGTCCAAAATGTCGTCATCGTACGCTTTCCACAAAATGGTGTTGTTCGCTAGTGAACCAGTCTTGCGACTAGGCAGCAGACCGGGTTGCCTCGTTCTCGACTGATGGATCATGATTTAACGAGCTAAAGCTGGCGTGGATCGACCCGCGCCGTGCGCCATGCCAGATATCTTTCAACATCCGGACGACGCTAAGTCCGAAGTAGAACACACTAACAACTAGCAGTCCGTGCAGCGACGTCGCGCCCGGCGCAATTTGATTAGCAACCCAGCCGATAGCGCCAAGTAGGAAACAGACTATCGCAGCGCCGAAGCACAGCAAGAGTTCTTCATCCCAATTACTCGCGAGTCGATGCACGGCGCGTAAGATTACTCGTAGTCTCATATCATCTCCTTAAACAATTGGATGCTTGTAGCAATGCAAAATTGAGAAAAGCACCTGACTTGCCACACCGTCGCTAAAATGCCTGCTAAAATTTACTTTTGTTGGCAGATGCCAGACTGGGCGGGGTGCATCCTAGCGCCCCGCCCACTCCGAACATTTCCCTTCCTTTCAGCTAGGAGTATGAGGCAGGACTAAGGTCCGCAACTGGGACAACTTCCGGGACGATGGTTCTTACCTGTGGTTTGACAGCCAGTCGCGGCTAGACACAACGTGGCTGCAATAAACAGCATTAGTACACTGGTCCTCAACATTGATTGAATCCTCCATGATTCGGGGAAAACACTCACTGCCTCACACAGGCAGCACGATACAGTTCGACAAAACACTGGATTCGCTACATGACTTACGCGGAGATAGATTCAGCCCTGAACTCTCGGTAGCCAAGTCTTAGCTGCAACGAATCGATCAGCGAATGAAGCACGCCGCCATAAACGATGACATCGTCGGCGCCTGCCATACTCAGCCATTCGTCAAGTGCGCTAGGTCGCGTTGGTGTGTAGATCCAGACCGACCGGTGCGAATCGAGAATTCTTAGCTTTGCCGACGACAGCCAGGCGCTCTCGTCAGGCTGCGTAGCACTCAATAAAACAAGTTCCGTCCGGTGACGCACCATCGCCCCAGCAAGCTCGGTTGCATTCTGGGCCCGATAGGTCGTTATCCCATAGCGACGCAACAGTTGTTGAATCGACGCATAGACCTCATCACGAAACTCTGCGACGATAACTGCTCCAATCGCCGCAGAACGCCCACGGGATCGCATGGGCTGTTCCCGGCGACGAATGCTGTTTTGACCAACGAACTCAACACTTTTTGCGTATCCTTCAAGACCGCGCAGCGCGCATGTAGAGGCTAACATTGTAAAACTCCCTTTTATAGGCTTGGAAATGGAGAGCCGCCGGCATCTGTAAGGATGCCAGTAGATGCCTACCAGCAGTATCGCTTTAGGTACGCAGGCGACAGCTCAGATGAACACAAACGTCATGACACCCGCTGTTCGGCAAGCATTGCGTGCGACCAACGGAAACAGTGGACGTTTTTCAAGCCAAGAAGCGGCAGAAGAGGACACAAGTGTCCAGCGGTGACCAGGCACCGCCTACATCAAGTAATCGGATTGCGGAAAGTGAAAGATTCCCGTGTACTGCCGGCAATATGTGCGACGGAAAGTCGAAGAACTGTACCAGATCAGATAATCCTACTACCGTCACAGACGACTGCGGTAGGGCAGCAAGTGGAGCTTGATGACACTGGCAGTGGCACGGGTGTACTGGCACATCTCCGGGCTCCGAAGTGCCGGAACACGCTCCTTGTAGACACCCAGCACATGAGGCACCCGCATTGCGATGCGTTAAGTCGCTTCTGCACGTACAGCTAGCAATGCATTCCCCCGGGCGCTCTGAGCAAACGCACCGTCCCGCCAGTGCCGTTTGGCACGACAGCAAGACCGCGAGGCATATGGCCACGGCCTTTCGGACAAGTTGGGCGTTTCTGAGCATCATGCACGTTAAGGGTTGGTAGATCGAAGGAACATCATTTCAGGTAATATCGTCGATTCGCCATTAATTTCATTACATCAAAAAGTCAAAGTTGCCGTATACGCCAATTTGATGGATGCCCTCGCTCAGCGTTTCTCTCACTTGCGTTATTGTGCTAGCATTTAACTCTTGCATTCGCTTTGGGGGGCGCAGCTCCACGAGCTGGTAAGTAATGTACATTGAAAACGCCTCTGCGGTCCTGTTCGTTTTCGATAAAGGTTACTTTCAATCTGTATGTTCACCATTGGCCTCAATGCCCAACGGCGGTGGCATTTCTTATGTCTTCGAACACCACCAAGTGTTTTCCTTCGTTAGTCTCAATCAGCATCAACAGCGGGCTTTTACGCGGGCTTGTCGAGGCGACTTGTTTGTACCGGTCAAGGTCGCGAATGGCGGACTCGTTCATGCGTACTACAATCATTCCCGCGGCAATTCCCTCCTTGTACGCCGGGCTTCCAATTTCCACGTAGCTAATCAGCGCGCCTCGCGTATCCTCGGGAAAGCCTAGTTCGCGAGCGATGCTGCCGTCTAGCTCATCAAGGCCCAGGCCGAGTCGATCATCAAAATAGACTGATGTGTGTTGTTGCGGCCGCTTCTCATGGTGCTCTAATGCACCGTTCCGGTCTTCCGTCACATCTATCCGAACATTCACCTCGATGGCTTTGCCTGCACGAAACAGCGTGAAATAATGCTTCTCTCCCGAAACTCGGTTCTCATAAAGTTGTGTCGGGTCGAAATGTGCATCCAGGGGTTGGTCGCCGCTGTGGGTTATCACGTCACCCTCTTCAATTCCGGCTCTTGCCGCAGGTGACTCGTGTTCCACATCCTCAACGTAGAGTCCTCCTGCCACTGGTAAACCTAGCTGCTTTGCCACCACAGGCGACAGTGCTTTGGTCTGCCAACCATAGTACGCATGCTGCGACTTTTTGGGATCACGCATCTGTTCTATGGACCGTTTCACAACACTCATGGGAACGGCCAACCCGATGCCTTGAAAGCTTTCGCTTTGGCCAAAGCTACCAGTGATAATCCCGACGACTTCGCCACGAAGATTGAGCAACGCACCACCAGAGCTTCCAGGATTGGTTGAGGCGTCGTATTGAATCAACGGATGGTGCGTACCTGGTACCCAGCGATTTGTGGAGCCGACGACTCCGGCGCTGAGAGAATGTTTCAATTCATATGGGTTTGCGAGCGTCACGACCCAATCCCCCATCTGCAATGCGTCCGAATCTCCGAAATCCACATTGGCCAGTTCACCGGCTCCTTGAATACGGATTAAGGCCAAATCCGCAGTGGGATCACTGAAGACCGTTACCGGCTCGAAAGTGCTCCCGTCGGGGAGCACGACCATGAGTGCATCAGCAGCCGCAACCAAATGATTGCAGGTGAGAATCGTCCCATCGCTATCGATGACGATTCCCGACCCTTGATCGTCTGTCCGGCTTCTCGATGACAATGGTCCCGTTGGCCTCTTGTCATTTGACATGAAATGTCCATGTCGCGACGCTTCTCTCTGTCGCCATCGAGCCGTCATTCGCGGACCTCGCATCGAGTAGACGCTCACCAGCGCCGGCGATGCTCGGTCGGCTGCATTCCGAAAGGCTTCCGACAGGTTGTGGGCTGTGGATTCCTTGTCCGTTTCGGGAAGACCTCTAGGTTCTTCAGCCCTACTTGGTAGTCCCAAAGACGCTATCCCGATACATGCGCACAGAACCGCTCGTCCTCTGAAGCAACTTACTGCGCCCATTGTTCCTCCTTCTTATAATACGCTACGAGTAGTGGCCAGCGAGGCTTAGTGATCGTGCTCTTCATCAGCGTGCTCTTCATGGTCGTGGTCGTGACTTATCTCTCCGCGAAACTGCTTGCCTCCAATCGAAACAACTAATTGGGCTTTGACTCCTTCATGGTCAAGTTCTTCCGCAAGTTCTGCATCGGTGGATACAAAGCGGGACGACGTGCCGCTCGGATCGCCCGCGTCTGGCTTTGCGGTCAACTTGAATTGTTCAGCCTGGCCGTCGTGGGTGAGGTTCACGGTCAATTCAGCGGTTTTGATTGGAACCGCAGACTTTGCTGCCGAGTCAAGAAGATAGATGGTCACGCTTCCGCCAGCTTCATCGTGTACTAATTCTGCGTGGTACTCTTCGTTACCCAATTCAATGAGTCCACCATGGTGAGGACCTTCTGTGGGGTGATTGTGAGTATCGACTGTCGCCGGAGGTGCGGATGTCTCGGACGCGCTATTATCGGTGCTCTTACCACACCCAGACAACGCAAGTAACGCAATTCCGAAGCCGACCGAAAGGCTAAATAAACGATTTGTTTGCAATGTATTCATCATGGTTCTCCTAGTGTGAATTGTGCAAGCGTATGTTAATGCTCGCGTTTAGTGGTCATGCCCTTGTTCGTGATCGTCGTCGTGCTGAACCTCGAAGCCGGCTGACTTCAACCACTTCATCCATCCCTCGGCTGTCTTGTGGTCGGGAAACTCGACCGCCATCCATGTCGGACAAACAAAGCGAACGTCCGTGTGGCCGGCGTGCTCGCTCTTGTCAGCATCGCACCCAAGTGCCTGAACAATCGTGACGAACTCGTTGGCAGCAGCCGCATCGTTAAAGTGCTGCGATTGTTGGCGAATAGAGCGGAAGAGAATAACTTCGTGATGTTCGCTATCATGATCGTGTCCTTCATGATGGGCGTGTTTTTCATGGTCCGGGCTATGTCCATGAATCGTTTCGAAACCGGATGCCTTCAGCCAGTCTTCCCATTGGTGTGCCAGTTCGTCCGATCCAACTCGGAACGGCTTCCAGCCTACGGAGCGATAAGCCACATCCGTATGACCGCTGTGCTGATCGAAGCGGACTTCGGCGCCAAGCTTCTTGAGGGCATCCGCGTGTTGCTGAGCCTTGGCGGGGTCGTCGAAGTGCTTCGTTTGCCATTCTTGTAGACGATGAGCAATGACAACCTCTTTCTCCTCGCCTACCGGCGTTTGAGCGAAGGTTGCCGACGCCATCACGCTAACGATCGCAACCGATAGTGACATCACGTACTTCATTTTTCTTCCTCCTTGTAGAGAAACCATATCGGAACAGCCAACGACAACTGTTCCACGCATCATTCGCAAACCGGGTTTACACTTCATGCTAATGCCCCTCCTCGATTAAATGATCTTCTTCCACAAGTTCGACCCGGTCGCGACTAGACTCGACAACTCGCCTCGCTGCTCCAATGCCTACTTTCCAAAACAAGGCTGGGCGAACCAGGAACTCAAGCAGGGTGCTGGTGATAAGCCCGCCTATAATTACGGTCGCAACTGGATAAAGGATCTCCTTGCCCGGCTCCCCGGCAGCTAGCGCTAGCGGCACCAGTCCAATACCCGACGTCAGGGCCGTCATTAAGACAGGCGCCAGTCGGTCTTTGCCGGCGCGGACCACCATCTCGCGTGTCCATTGCTCCCCTTCGTATTTGACAAGGTGCAAATAGTGGTTGATCAGTAAGATGCCGTTTCGAGAGGCGATTCCGCAAAGCGAAATAAACCCGACCATGCTAGCAACGGTCAGTGTCTGTCCGGTCAGGTAGAGCGAGGCCACGCTACCAATGAACGCCATCGGCAACGCCACCATCACTTGGAGGGCTAGGTTCGCTGAGTGAAACATCTTGAAAAGCACGAGGAACATGCCCACCAGTGAAACTGCGAACAGTATTGCGATCATCCGCGAGGCCGATTGTTGACTCTCGAATTGACCGCTGAACTCGACGAAATACCCGGTCGGCAACTCGGCGCGGATCGGCGCCAGTCGCTCTTTGATGTCGCCGACGACGTCCACCAGACCACGCCCAGATACGTTGCATTGAACAACGATCCGGCGTCGCACTTGCTCGCGGTTTACAGTGTTCGGTCCCCCAGCTTTATAGATGCGGGCCACGTCTTCTAACTTGACGCTACCGCCATCTGGCAAGTCGATCTGCAGGCGTTTAAGGGCTTCGAGATCCTCGCGGAATTCCTCACCGAGTCGCACCATCAAATCGAATGTCCGTTGGCCTTCAAGCACTTGAGAAATGACTTCTCCTTGCATAGCGGTCTCCACGAACTCGTTGACCTCGCTACGTAGTAGGCCAAACGTTTTGAGCTTTTGCCCATCGGCTTCTATGCGAAGCTGAGGAATGATCACTTGCTGCTCGACTTGTAAGTCACGGATACCCTCAATGTCGGCAATCGCCGCTTTCATCCCCTCAGCTTCACGACGCAACACATCGAGATCGTCACCATACAGCTTAATTGCTACCTGCGCTTTAACACCCGAGAGCATATGCGAGATGAGGTGAGCCAACGGTTGCTCTACCGCTGTCACAATTCCCGGAATGTCGGCGAGCGCTTCGCTGATCTCTTCAATGACCTCCTCACGGGAACGCTCCGTATTGGGGTCTACGGTTGCGACGAATTCAGAAACATTGACCCCTTCGGCATGCTCGTCCAGTTCTGCCCGACCCGTTTTACGGACGAAAGCGACCAAGTCGTCGATTTTGGCCAGTCGTTGCTCGACCCGCGCGGCGACTTGATTGTTTGTCTCCAGGGACGTTCCAGGTGGAAGCAAGACATTGATCTGTACCGCCCCCTCGTTGAACGGCGGCAGGAAGTCGCTTTCCAATTGCCAGACGCTCCAACCGGCGATTCCGACCACGATGGCGGCAACGATGAGAATCGGCCACGCGAGCCTCAGGCTCAGGCGAATTACCAAGTCCGCCAGCCACTTGAGGCCACGTAGCAATATTCCATCGCGCTCCTGACCTTCGGTTGCGGACCCCCTCAGCAACCAGTAGCTCAGGACAGGCGTCACGGTGAGCGACACAAACAGTGAAGAGGCGATCGATACGATGTATGCCACGCCAAGCGGCGTGAAGAGACGCCCTTCCATGCCAGAAAGGGCGAACAAGGGAACGAACACGAGCATGACGATGAGTGTGCCATAGACGATCGAGTTACGTATCTCGACACTCGCTTGGAAAACAACTACAAGCGGGTTCTTGTGTTTGGCAGAGTGACGGTTCTCGCGCAATCGACGAAAAATATTCTCAACATCAACAATCGCGTCATCGACAAGTTCGCCAATCGCCACGGCGAGTCCGCCAAGCGTCATCGTATTGACCGATAAGCCAAAAAGGGTGAAAACCATGGCGGTGATGACGATCGACAGGGGAATCGCGGTGAGTGTGATCAATGTCGTTCGCAGGTTCATCAAGAATAGAAACAGAATGATAACGACGAGGATAGCGCCATCCCGAAGCGCCTCGATTACGTTCTCGATGGCTAGGTCAATGAATTCCTTCTGCTGATAGAGTTCAGGAAGAATACGAACGTCGCTTGGTAGCGAAGGCCGCATTTCTTCCAGTGCCTCGGTCACCTTGTTCGTAACCGCCCTAGTATCGGCGTCGGGTTGCTTGAGGATGGTCAATACGACTGAACGTCCCCCGGTCATTTCGCCCCCGGCATTACGTGCAAATGCCGAGCTATCTCCACGCTTTACTTGGGCGCCCTCGGCAATCTTTGCGATTTGAGACAGCGTGATCGACTGCCGATCGCGTTGCTTGACCACAATGTCACCAATCTCGTCGATGGTATTGACTCGCCCTAGAGAACGAACCAAGAATTCATTCGGTCCTTGCTCGTCGAGATATCCACCGGCCGTGTTCTGATTGCTGCCTTGGATAGCCTCTTTGACTTCATGCAGCGTAACCCCAAAACGCAGCAAAAGGTCGGGATCGACTAGTACCTGAAATTGCTTGCGATCTCCTCCCATAACGATAACCTGCGAGACGCCAGGAATTGTCAGGAGGCGTTGGCGGATCACCCAGTCTGATAGCGTGCGCAACTGCATCGGGGTCGTACTCCCTTCGGCAGCCACGCCAACGATCATGATTTGGCCCATGATTGACGAAATTGGCATTAGTTGTGGTGATACGTCATCTGGTAGAACATCACTGGCTAAGGCCAGACGCTCGGCGACGATCTGGCGGTCGTTATAGATATTCGTCCCCCAATCGAACTCAACATAGACCACAGAAAGACCGATGCCTGAGGAAGTCCGCACATCCTGGACACCCGTGGCGCCGTTCAGAACAGTTTCGATAGGAAACGTCACCAGAGTTTCGACTTCCTCGGGCGCTAGACCGTGGGCCTCGGTCATCACCACAACCCGAGGGCGATTGAGATTTGGGAAGACGTCGATCGGCAGCTGTGTTGCTTGCCATCCACCGTAGCCCAACATCAAGACCGCGGCAGCGATAACCAGCAGGCGGTTTTGGAGAGCGAATCTAATAATGGCATTGAGCATGGCGTGTTGCGGTAGACCTAAGTGATTAATTTTGAAGCGACTGTAAGGACGCCATTAGTGATTGTGGCCAGCGTGGGGATCAACGCCTCCACCCGCCTTATTTTTTAAGGCAAGGTGCATTTGATAGGCGCCTTCACCGGCGATGGTGTCGCCAGGGAAGAGCGCCCCGTCATTAGCAATTACCAAAGAGTCTTGGTCTCGGTACAGCACATGCACCGCCACTTGGTCGAAATGGTCGCCATTCTGCCGATAGGCGTAGGCCTCGGCGCCCTCGTCGACGACAGCAGTCGCCGGAAGCACCAGTTGGTTTTCCCATGTCTCGACCGGTATGCCGATTTGCATTCGTTGCCCCGGCTTGTATCGCCACTCCACGAATCGTTTGCCATCGCCGCCGGACCGATCTGCAGCCACCTGGTTGGCGAGACGCAGGTAAACCTTTAAGGCTCGCGATTCTGGATCAATCTGGTCCGCCACGTAAAGCACTTCCAATCCCTTCACGACCGCTCCCGGTGATTCGCCCTTGAGCAGACGCGCGGATACGCTCTTTCTTGCGTCGGCGGCAGTTCGAATCCGAGACGCGTCATCCTCAAACGCTTGTCCTTCGACATGTAACTCGCAGTGGTCGGACAACACTGCCAACTCGTGTCCCACCTCCACCTGTTCGCCTTTGGCGACCCCCAGCCTCTGCACCGTGAATAAGTGAGGTCCTTGACAAGCGCTGCCTGCGTCTGCGAGGGCTGGCGCACGCACTGTCAGGCTACGGAAGAGACGTCGCGACTGGCGAATCTCGGTGATTTGTTCCTCACTAAGGCCATGCAGCAGCATCGCCTGCTCCTCTGCCAAGAACGCCACCTCCAACTTTTGCTTTTCGTACTCTTGCTCCAAGATCCGCTTGCCAGCAATGACTCCCTCCCCGAGTCCTTCAAGCCGCGCTATCTCCTGTTCCACGATTCCAAGATTGGCTTGGGTAGTAAGATAGTCCCGTTGCGCGGTGACCAGCTCCTCGTGAGTCAATCGAAGTTCAAACAGGGGCGCGCCAGGTTCGACGGCCTCTCCATTAACCGCATGGATCGTGGTCACTATGCCCGTCAAGGGAGCGGTGACATGAACCTGAGACCGGCCGGGTCGCTCTACAACGATCGCCGGCAGGGTGAGCGTCCGTTCGTACGCCGTCGGCTCGATGGAGTAAGGTTCAAAACCTATGTTTTTCAGCCCTTTGTCGCTTAGCTCGATCGATGCCGACTCACTATGACCTTCGTGTCCGTGGTTGTGGGCATCTCCGTGATCGTGGCCGGCGTGCTCATCGGTGGCGGCACTATTGTGCAACGCCTCTTGCCCCAGTGCGGATCGTAGTTGCGGCAGCCAGCGGTCTTTTGTGAGCACAGCTGCGCCAAGCGAAGCGACTAGCAAGACCGCCAGTGCAATGCCGAGCGTTAGTCGATTTCGGAGTGGATTCGTAGACATAGTCAAGGGACTCTGGAAGTTACCCGAAAGGATGAGGCAATCAGTCTATAGCGCAAATAGCGCATACTGATTTTCAGACAACACCTACGCACTCAGGCGAAGGCATTTCGAAGAATCGCCAAACCAAACAGCGAATAGCGCTGTCAAAGGCGAGAACGCTGCTTCAAATTAGAAGCACGTTTTTAGCTAGATGTGCGCGCACCGGCAGCGGGTGCGGCGACTTTCCAAGAGAGCGAGAAGAAGTAACGGACTTCCAAGCTTGGCTGTCGCCTGAATTGATTTCAAGTCCGTCGTAATTCAGTTGCACATGCTGCGTAAGCAGCTGGAGGCCGCTGAAATCAGCGACCGTCCATTGGCATGAACCGTGGCGGCACTCGTGCGGCGTAGCGGGGTTCGGCTGGTGATCACAGGAATCTCCTAGTGTCAAAATATCCGAAGCCTGCGGTTCACCATGTAGGTCACCTGCCAGTTCGTGGCAGTCGTCGTCATCGGCGTGGAAGCACGATACGTCAGCGTGATCCGAACAGCCTTCTGACGCGGCGCCATGAGCACTATGCGCGCAGCATCCCACCAATCCGTGTATTAGGATTGCTGAGGCGGTCATACTACGCAGAAAGGAATTCAACAGAACTGTCCCACGGGGGCAATTGATTTGAGTGTGAATTGTACCTATTGGCCCCGTTCAGGCAAATAGGGATATTCGCCCCGTTTTTCCCGGTTTCTTCCGTTTGCGATATCAACTTCCGTTTTTCGCCAGGAGGGAAGCCATAGTTCAGAGCCTGCGGCCCCGTGTAGTTCCCAAATGACCTCTTCCTCGAGGTTTGCAAGACTCTTCTGCTCAACCGTAGGCTCACATCACACTACACATGCCTACTAACGATCTAGTCGAAGGCGTATAGTGCTAGCAGGGACGAATCCGCGGTCCTTTCGCTATCCCCCGCACAATCCAACTGGGAATAGTCCTTTCTTACCGAGATTCCGCTGTTCGCGTGCTCATGTGGACCGATAACTGACGATGGTCGAATGAGGAGAAAAACAATGAACAAATTCCCTGCACGACTCTTCTCGGTTGTAGCCGCTACTACGCTCCTGCTCTGGCAAACACCTGTTGCCGTGGCTCAGCATGGACACGGACACCATGGCGGCCACGGCCACTTCGGTGGACATATCGGCGGTGGTCATTACGGGGGGCATGACCATCATGGCGGCCATGGATTTGGCCACAGCTTCGGTCATGTCGATGTTCATATCGGACGACATTTCGTTGTTCCTCACTACGACCGCCATCACCACGGCAGCTACTGGGTAGACTCCGGGGCCTACTATTACCAGCCTCGGACGTACGCGGTCACCCCGAACACTCACGTTGTCGCCAAGCCGATCGCCATCGAGTTTGGGGGATTTTCACAGGTGGACGACTTGTCAGGACGTCTCGAGCGTCTAGCGAATGAACTCTGCCTTGATCTGCATTACAACTACGCACACAACCCAGGTTTCAACGAGACTTATCGTGAAGCGTATCAGATTCTTGACGCCGCCAAATCCATGCATGTGAAGGAACATCAGGACGACCGGGAGGAAATTGCACGCCAAGTTCAGGCACTTGATCCTCTGTTTCATCACGTGCAGGGCGAAGTCCGTGGGTGGAGTAGGAAACATCAAAAGCAGATTGGTCAGGCGGGCATCGTCACAAAAATAGATTCGATGGAAGCGTTACTACACCATCTGATGAATGACATCGGGGTCAAGCCTCATGATGGGGATGCTACGGAATCGGCGCCTGCCCCACAGAGCGAGGAGGTTGCCCCACCTCCTCCACCGCCCGCGGCGGTCAACGTTCCTCCGCCGCCTACAGTGCCGTAGCTAGCCGACCTCGTTCTGAAGCGTGATTGCTGTGGCGCGCTGCCATGTGGCGACAAGCTACGAATTCACCCGACAGCCGATCGCTGAACATTAGGGAAACGGCGGTAAAGCAGCGATCGGCTTTGCCGCTCACATGTGATGCAGAAACGAAACTCCTGACGTGCCAAGTCCTGGGACGTCGTCTTTTGTTGTTCGTTCCAGCTCCAAGCACTGGGCGTAGTACGCCCATGCGATTCATGAATATTTGCAAATTGGAAATCTGCAAGCGACTTGCTTCCAACCTTTTTTCATTGGAGCCACAGTCTCATCACGGGTGCGTGTGCTGCCGAAAACGGTAGAACCTAATAATTATTGCGATTTGAGCAAGCGTAGCCCGTTGGCAATCACCAGTAGAGACGCTCCCATGTCGGCAGCGATAGCGGCCCATAATGATGCGAACCCAGCAAAGGTAAGCACCACGAATAGCACCTTGATGGCGAGCGAAAAGATAATGTTCTGGCGAATTACGCGCAGGGTGCGGCGTGAATGGTGAATCAACCACGGCAGTTTTGAGAGATCATCGGACATTAGCGCGATGTCTGCCGTTTCAATGGCCGCATCACTACCGGCGGCACCCATTGCGAGTCCAAGCGACGCACGCGCCAGTGCCGGGGCATCGTTGACGCCATCGCCGATCATTGCGACGTGTTGATACTGATTGACCAGTCTCTCGACCGCTACAACTTTGTCTTCAGGCAATAATTCAGCGTGAACTTCGTCGATACCTGCTTCTTTCGCGATTGCTTTGGCTGTGCCTTCATTGTCACCGGTCAGCATCACCAGTTGCTCGACACCTGCTTCGTGGAGCTGACGAATCGCATCGCGGGCTTCTTCCCGAATGGCGTCGGCCAGTGTGATGAAACCACAAACGTGTTCATCGTTTCCAACCACAACGACGGTTCGTCCCGCTTCCTGCATCGACTCTAATTGTTTGTGAACCTCGGGTGTTTCCTGCCCGCGTTGCTCCAGATAGCGATGCGATCCAAGCCAGAATCGTTTCCCGTTGATGACGCCTGACGCCCCCTTCCCCTGAATCGTCTCAAATTCATCGGCCGGATCAACCTCAAGGTTCCGGCGTTTGGTTTCCTCAACAATCGCTCGGGCCAGCGGATGATTGCTATTCAACTCCAACGCCCCGGCTCGCATCAGTAGCTCTGCTTCGTCGTGTCCGTTCATGGGAACAACGTCAACGACAGCGGGCGCACCCTGTGTGAGAGTTCCCGTCTTATCCATTGCTATTGCTTTTAGGTGCGCAGGTACCTCGACGAACACGCCACCTTTGATGAGCACGCCGTTTCTGGCCGCAGCCGCCAACGATGCGACCACGCTAACAGGAGTCGAGATGACCAACGCACAGGGGCACGCGATGACCAGCAGAACAAGCGATCGATACAGCCATACCGACCACTCAGCACTGAAAACCAGCGGTGGGATCACGAGCATCAATAAGGCGACGATCATGACTATCGGTGTATAAATTGCCGCGAACTTCTCCACCCATTTTTCCGATGGAGCACGTTTGGAACTGGCGTCACCGACCATCTTGATGATGCGAGCGAGCGTCGTATCGTCGGCAGCTTTGGTTGTTTCAATTTCCAGCAAGCCGTCGCCATTGATAGTTCCGGCAAACACTTCATCACCGATTTCTTTTTCGACAGGCACGCTTTCTCCGGTAATCGGTGCCTGATTCACGCCACTGATTCCGCTGAGAACGCGACCATCAAGCGGAATCTTTTCACCGGGACGCACAATGACTGTGGAACCAACTGGCACATCCGCCGGAGTCACATCACTCACCGCGCCAGTTTCATCTCGTAGGTGGGCCGTTGGTGGTGTCAAGTCCATCAATGAAGCAATCGCACGACGCGCCCGGCCAACGCTCCATGATTCCAGCAGTAGTGACACCGCGAACAGAAACGCGACGGCAGCCCCCTCGAACCATTCGCCAATCAGCACGGCCCCAGTGACCGCTACCGTCATCAGCAGGTTCATGTCGGGACGCAGGGCAATCAGCGAACGCCACGCTTTAGGTGCGACGAGCACCAATCCCGCCACGATGCCGATCAAATAAAACACGATGGCCACCGTCGGTACGACCTCTTCGCTGGGTCGTAAACTGAGGTGAAGCAGAAGACCGATCAATCCGGCCACGCCGCTAACGGTCGTAAATATCGCTCGCTGGTTGCGTTGCCAAAACGTCAGCTCACGATCTGGCTGTGGATCGTCGTCCCACACCTCCGCTCTCAGGCCGCTACGGTGGACAGCGGCAACAATGTCGCCCTGTACTTTATCGGTTCCGGTGAGATCAACAGTCAGCTTGCCGCGTATCAAATCAAACGCGAGTCGGTCCTCGTCGCCCAGCAGCGGAACCAATTCACGCTTGATGAGGGAAACTTCCTCGGCACAGTCCATGCCGTGTATGCGTAGCTGTAATCTGGACTTGTCTTCTACACTATTCACTCACAATTCCTCTCTTGATGTCATAAGCGACTTGTATTGTCGCTTGATAAAACGTAGTGGACCAAACGTTCCACTCGCGAATCTGTTCATCGTTGGACTCAGCCCAATCCAGCGCGCGTCTCGAATCGCATCATGCCCCAAACCCAATCGACTCGAAATCGCCTTACATCCAAGATCTGAAAGTCGCTTTTCGCTAGCAGTGTTTCACAACTTCGCTGCGTATAGGTACGATGAAACGCCGGATCGACAATCCGCAACCAAAAGCTGCACAGTTTGCATGCGAGATAGTCATCGCACCAATCGGCAAGAACCAGTCGTCCGCCATCACGAAGCACGCGACGGATCTCAGCGAGGGCAGATCGTGGCTCCCGAAAGTAGTGGAAGCTGTTGACGCAGAACACGCAGTCGAATTCGTTGTCCGGGAACGGAAGTTCTGTCACGCAGGCTTCGTGTAGTTCTACGGTTGACAGAGATCTCTTGGCCGCTGCCTGTTGTAACATCTGGGGACTGAGGTCAACGCCGTCGATTCGGAGGCGTGGCCACGTTTTCAGCAGTCTCACCGCAAGTTCACCAGTGCCGACCGGTACATCAAGAACATGCTCATTCCCGTCAAATTGAAGCGAGTCGAGTGTCCTACTCAGCGTAACGTCGATATAACTGCTCCAGCGATCATCGTACGTTGGTGCAAGTCTGTCGTACTCTCTCTGGACGTGGTTTGTCGTTGATCTGTTCATCCGTTCTCACCTTGAGCCCTTGTCGGATTGACGTTCCAAGCATCACGTCCGGCTTCAAAGGCTTCCCACGCGACATAGGGAACGATCAGCAACGCAGCAACAGGATCAGCCCACCACCAGCCTTGCCACTGGGTCAAGCCGATGCCGATCAAGACGACAATCGTTTGGTACTCGCAAATCATCGTGTCGATCGCGTCGTACTTCAGCGTTGGTGAATCCGTCTTTCTTCCGTAGTAGTATTTGCCCCACGCCAACAACGGATTCACAACAAGCGAAACAAGCAGGATGCCGATGCCCCACCAAGACATATCCGACTTCTCGCCGCTGATGAACTTGCCGATCGCTTCGTAACAGATAAACAGAGCCGCAATTGTGAATGCCAAAGAGAGCACCGACAACGCCACTTTTTTTCGCTTCAAGACCTGCTGTTCGGGGATTCCCTGCACTTCACCATTGAGCCGCCAGATCATGAAAGCAGCCGAGTTGCCTTCGACAATGCTGTCGACGCCCCAACTGATTAGAGCCGAACTGCCTGTCATGAAACCGGCCGTCAACGACACTGCCACTTCAGCGATGTTGTAAAGCAGGCTGGCGATCTCGACGTACATGCCACGACGAATGCCTTGGATTTTCTTCGAGTCCTCCTTCATGCTTTGGAAACCCCGGTGGCCTTCAGCAGTCTGTCACGATCACAGATGCTGTCAGTCATGATAGTCTTCATTGTTGAACTCTACCTTGGTGGTCTTCTTCGTTACTGATGTGCTCGCGAAGACTCTCTTGCAGCGAGTCTTTCGATTGCGATCCGATGATGCGTTTCACTTCCTCCCCGTCGACGAACAGGAGCAGCATTGGGTATTGGCTGACGCGATATTTCTCTCTAATGAAAGGGTTGTCAGCGACGTTTAACTCGCCCACGTTCACCTGACCATCAAGCTCGCCCGCGAGATGGCGGAGGGTTGGTTTCATCTCGATGCACGGCTGGCACCAAGGCGCCCACATATCGACGAGCACCGGCAACTCGCTCTCGATGACCTGCTGATGAAAGTTCTTGTCCGTGAGCGTCAGTGGAGTCGGCTGTTGATGCTCCAGACTGTTCGGGCTGAAATTGTTGCAACCAGTAAGGACGAATATCAGGGGAACCGAAGTCATTAGAGCAACCCGTTCGATAGAACGTGATCCACTCTTGCCGACTTCATGGTGTCCTCTGTCTGCGAATCCGATACAGCCGCAGTTCATGTTGTTTGCTCGTTCAATGTTTTGTTTTGCCAAGGTCATCGTTACTGTTGTTGATAAAACGGCTACCGGAACGAGACCGTTCCGGTAGCCGCAACGCGTTCATGCAGCTATCACACCTATCATGCCTTGGGCTTGGATGTGAAGGTTCCACTGGGGCCATGCAGTTTGACCGGCGTTTTACCTGCCTTCTCCACGGCTTCCCAAAGCTGTCGAGGCGAGAGCTTTGCATCGCGTTTGGGCACGACGATAGCGGACTTTGTTTTCAAATCTGTTTTGACATCACCAACACTGCTTACTGCCGACAACTTTTCACGCACTCGCTTCGCACAGCCTTCGCAGCTCAGCACTTTGAGCGTGATGGTAGTCTTGGTTGTTGTTTCCGCTGGAGCGGCAGAGCTTGTCGTTGACAGGCACAGGGCAAAGGCAAACGTCAGGGCGATACACAGGGAGGTTCGGTACATTGTGAGATTCCTTTCTCTTGGACTTGGTTTGGTAAAATGGTCAGTGGCTTACTTGTCTGCGTCACATGGCGAATTCCTCCTTCGGTTTGAGTGATGTGATTCGTCGACAAATGTGGCTGGGGCCGAGCGTTTTCACTGGGCTGGCGTGATGTTGTCTTCATTACGTTCAACTGCCGCAGGAAATGGCGGCGTGAGGTCCGCGATTCGCGAGCAGACTGGCTGCTGACAGTCTTCTACGTGGCATGCCGTGTGTTGCGGCGACAAACAACCGCACATGCAACCCGGCTGAATGAGCAGTCCAAGGGAAAGCAACATGCTGGTTGTTCGTCGCATGGAGCGACCCCAAAACGCTCGGCGTGTTGGTTTCAAGCATTCGTTACTCCGTCGGCTCCGGTGGCTTGCGACCAGTCTTGGCTTCGTACTGGGCAATGAACTTATCCGCTCGTTTTGGGCTGCAAATGAAGCACTGCGATTCGGGGCGGTCATGCTCATCGCACCAGTCGCCGTCCTCTTTGAACTTGGCTACCAACGACTTGTCACAGCGAGCACACTCACCTTCTGGCACTCCGTGTTCAACACACCAATAGCCGCCGTGACTGTGATCGACTTGCGTAGTGGCGGCTGCCGAGGATTCGGCAGGCTCGGAAGCCGTTTCGGTGTTGCCGCATCCGGTAACTCCGACTGCCAACACAGCGGCCAGTGCCAGCGGCAGACGTTTGAGGCTCATCATCCAATTCATTTTGTTCTCCTTCGGCGTTGCCGAATTCAGGGTGAGACCACCGTCGGTTCGGACCATCGCTGGGACTCATGCTGTTGCTCTGAGTCAAACGATAGTCCGGCCTCCGGGTCGATCGGTTCTTCCGGTTCAAGACGATGACCGTCATCGCCTCCTCCATCTTCATCATGACTCTCCGTCGGCAGATTGAACACGACGTAGAGGACTCTCAACACAAGTAGGCTCATGATCATGGCGCTACACACCCCACCGATCACAACGGTCGCCAAGGGCCGTTGCACTTCGGCTCCCATTCCCGTGCTTAACGCCATCGGCACAAAACCGAGACTCGCCACCAGCGTGGTCATCAGGATCGGTCGCAGCCTCATCATCGCAGCCTCTTCGACTGCCTCGTCCAGCGAGCGACCACGACGTCGAAGCTGACGAATCGTGGACACGAGCAGCATGTCATCCAGCACCGCTACACCGGACAACGCGATGAAGCCGACTGCTGCGGAAATCGAAAACGGCATATCCCGAATCCACAACGCCAATACGCCGCCTATCCAAGCAAAGGGAACGCCTGTGAAGACTCGCAACGAGTCGACCCAGTTGCGGTAGGTCATGTATAGCAGCGAGAGGATCATTAGCAGTGCAATCGGCACGACGATTAGTAGCCGCGTTTGAGCACGTTGCAGATTCTCAAACTGCCCACCCCATTCGATGCGGTAACGTCCAGCGGGAAGTTGTACCTTTTCATCCACAAATCGCTGTGCTTCGGCGACGAAGCTGCCGAGGTCACGTCCGCGAACGTTGGCCTCGATGGTGATGCGTCGCTGATACCAGTCTCGTTTGATCGTATTGAATCCTTCGACGCGTTCGATGGACGCAAGTCGCGAGAGCGGAATTCGCTGCCCCGAAGGTGTCGCGACCAAAATCTCGCCGATTGCTTCCGGATTGGCTCGTGCAGCTTCGGGCAGACGAATCACCAAGGGGAATCGAAGTTGCCCTTCGTACACCTCGCCCACATGATTGCTGCCGAGCGAGCGAACGAGATTCATCACCGTCTGAGCGGGAATTCCGTAGCGGGCAATCTCGTCTTTCTTGACCTGAATTTGCAGCACCGGCTGGCCGGAGATCTGCTCAATTTTGACGTCTTCTGCCCCACCGATCGAGTTCAAGGCACGCTCGATTTCAACGGCCTTCTCATTCATTAAGTCAAGATCATCACCGTAGAGAATCGCCGCCACATCGCTGCGAACACCCGAGATCATCTCGTTCATCCGCATTTCAATAGGCTGCGAAAGTGCGAGTCGCGGACCGGGCAAGTCACGAAGCTCCCGTTGCACGAGCATCGTCAACTCTTCCTGTGTTTCCGCTCGTGTCCACAGCTCGCGAGGATGCAGAGTGATAAACAAGTCGGTCAGTTCCGTGCCCATTGGATCTGTGGCCACTTCGGCCGTACCGATTCTGCTCCAGACCTGATTGACCTCATCGGGAAACTTCTCCAACAACACCTGCTCCATGCGGGTGTTGTAGCGCATCGACTCTTCCAGCGGCGTTCCCGCGAGCCGGACCACATTGAGTGTGATCGCCCCTTCAGAAAGCCGGGGTATGAACTCGCTGCCAAGGTTAGGAGCCACCAAACTGAACACGCTGACGAGCAGAAGTAACGCGGACCCGATGACGAAAGTCTTGTGGTGCATTGTGAAACGCAGCACGGGTGCGTAGAGCCATTTGAGTACCCGAATCAGCAGAGGCTCTTTTTCTTTGATGTTCTTCGGCAAGAAGATACTTGCCAGAACCGGCATCAGCGTGAGCGAGAGGACCATCGAACCGGCGAGGGCCATGATCACCGTCAAGGCCATCGGTCGGAATAGCTTGCCTTCGATTCCCTCCAGCGTCAGGATCGGTAAATAGACGATCATGATGATCAGCTCACCAAACATCGTCGGCTTGCGAACTTCGATCGCCGCATCGCGAATGATCTCCAATCGACTCTTGCCGGATTTAGGGTGCGAGAGGTGTCGCACGCAGTTCTCGATCATCACGACTGAACTATCGACGACTAATCCAAAGTCGATTGCCCCGAGACTTAGTAGACTGGCAGCGATGCCAAACTTCAGCATTCCAGAAAACGCGAACAGCATTGAAAGGGGGATCGCCAAGGCAACGATCAAGCCGGCACGTAGGTTGCCAAGGAAGATGAACAGAATGGCGATGACGAGTAGACCGCCCTCGAATAGATTCTTTTGAACCGTGTGGATGACGTGGTCAATCAATTCCGTGCGGTCGTAAACCGTTTGAATCGTGACTCCCGCCGGAAGTGTTTCTTTGATGTGCTCCAGCTTCTCTTTGAGCGCCCATGTCACCTGATCGCTGTTCTCGCCCATCAACATGAATCCAAGGCCCAGCACGGCTTCACCTTGACCGTTTGCCGTCACCGCCCCTCGGCGTATTTCATGTCCAATCTGAACTTCGGCTACATCACGAACGCGAATCGGAACTCCATCCTTGGCCGTGACAATGACTTCCTCGATTTGTTCGATGTTCACCGTCCGTCCGACACCATGCACCAACAGCATCTCGCTGCCATCGGTCACCGTCCCGCCGCCGACATTTTCGTTATTCGCCTGAATCGCTTCGCTGACCTGCTCGAACGTCAAGCCGTATTTCAGAAGCAAATCAGGGTCGATGCGAACTTGGTATTGCTTCTCATAGCCGCCCCAACTGTTGACCTCGGCCACACCACGAACTGACCTCAACTGAGGTTTGATCACCCAATCGTGAATCGTTCGCAGTTCTGTCAGCCGCTTGACTCGCTCTTCCCGCGAGACTTGCGAGAGATCGACACCGTCGTAGACGACAACGTAATGGAAGACTTCACCAAGTCCCGTGGAGACCGGCCCCATCTGTGGTCTGCCAATCCCGTCCGGCAGTTCCACTGTGGATAGTCGCTCGTTAATAAGCTGCCGTGCGAAATAGATGTCGATGCCGTCATCAAAGATCACGACGACCTGCGACAGACCGAACTTGGAGATCGAACGCAGCTCATGCAGCCCCGGCAGACCGCTGATGGCCTGTTCGACCGGAAAGGTAATCTGCCGTTCAATTTCTTCGGAAGCTAGTGACGGAGCGACCGTATTGATTTGGATTTGTACCGGCGTGGTGTCTGGAAATGCGTCGATATCAAGTTGCTGGAGTGAGAACGCGCCCACCACGGCGAACAGTCCGGCGGCCAGAATCACCAACGCCCGGTGACGCAGCGAAAAATCAATTAACCAGTTCAGCATCCTTGCTCTCCCTATTCAGCGACGCAGTCGCAGCCTGCACCAAGGTTGTTTTTCAGTAACTGTGCCTTCAGCACGTCACTACCCGCTGTCGCGATGATTTCGCCGGGTAAAACACCTGAGATCACTTCCGTGTAATCTTCATTCGACGCCCCCAAGCGAACGCTGCGAACGTGAAACACCTTGGGGCTGTCGGGGCTATCGAAGTAGTGCTTGTTGCGAACGAAGACGACTTGGCAACAGCCTTCCCAGTGCGATGAGCCTTTGGGAATCACAATCGCTGCGGGTTCTTCGCGGAGAACGACGTCACCCGTACCGAAGGTTTCGTTTCGCAGCCGACCGTCGGTATTGGCCAGCACTGCACGGACTTCCAACATCCGCGTTTCCGTATCAGCCGATGTGCTGATCCAATTCAATCGGCCTTCGATTACACGACGGCTGCCATCGGGAGTGAAACGAATCGCTTGCCCGATCGCGAGTTGGTCTATGTTCTCTAGCGGCACACTGAGCCGGAGCCACATCTGACTCGTGTCGGCCACTTGAAACAGGATACGTGTTGGGTCGACGACTTCACCGGGCGTTACCGAGCGCTCGATGACAACGCCGTTCATCGGTGAGACGACGGGCAGCAGATTTGCCGTCGATGTCTGCGGGTCGAGCTGGGATCGCGCCGAATCGGGAATTCCCAGCAATCGCAGGTGATCAAGGACCTGTGGTTCCGTCATCTGACGCAGGCGTTCGACCAGCACCGGCAGTCCAAGATTTCGCAGCGACTGCTCGGCACTCAACACATCGGCCTGCGCCTTTGCGAGAGCTGCTTCAGCATCGAGAATTCGCGAGCCGGCGATTGCATTGCGAGCCTCAGTGAGCCGGGAGACGTTTTGTCGTTGAAGTTTCTCTTCGGCAAGTGAACGCAGGAGGCGAGTCTTCAGGTCCCCTACTTCGACGGCGTCCACAATCCCCAGTACCTCTCCCTTCGTGACCCGATCGCCAACCTGCTTGTTGACGGTCCAAACACTACCGGGAACGCGAGACGCGAGACTGGCCTGTCGGGTCGGGTCATAGACGATTTCGCCGTTGCCCGTGATGGACTCAACGATCGGTTTTCGTTCGACCAATTCAACGTCAACTCCGGCCTGCTGCACCGCCTCCACCGATTCAAACTGGATTCGCGTTTGATAAACGTCGCAGCCGCTATTGTTCTCCTTGCGTGGAGCAACTGCCAACGCTCGCTCGGCGCGTTGCAAGTCGGCAGCGAGTTCTCCCGGTGACGGCGATTCTTTCAACTGAGCCACATCGGGATGATGCAGCGTACAATTGTGAACGCCATGATTGGGACACCAGCCGTAGTCCGGCCCCTTGGGCATCAGCGTCGGATCGCATTCGACGCAGATAGACTCCGGCACCGCGTGTTCTTCACACCAATCGTCAACGACTGGTTCAACTTCGCCAGTCAGTGCCGCAAACTTCGGTATCCGCCAATCGTTGTGGTGTCCGTAGTAGAACACCGCCGCAAAACCGATCAGCACCAACGTCGGGCCAATGCTGGAGAGGGTCAGCCCAACGGTTCCCCGTACGAAACCGCGTGGCTTTTGTCTTGTCTCCGACGGAGAGGTCTGCACCGAGCGACCGTTGGCAGACGGTGCGGAGGATTGTTGTAGCGACTCTTCGGTAGTCGAACGGACGACTGATTGGCTCATGGTAGAACTCCTGCTGGTGAAATCCCGGACAAGCACGAGCCGCATACAAAGCGACAAGTGCAGCGAGGGCAGGCTGACCGGCTAGGAACTCATGAGCGCACGGAAAAACCCGCGATTTCAAAGAGCGACTCGCTGGTCAGCGAGCGACGGCCAGCAGGGCCTAGAGCAATAGAGAAGCGTGGGCGAGTCGCACCGATCGCCCCGACATCACGTCGAGTCGATGCGACAGGTCCTCGCCGCGTAACGCAATCTTCTGCGAGAAGTCAAGCGTGTCGAAGCAAACGGGCAGGAAATCGACCGCCAATGCGAAGTCAATCGAGGCCGTGCGGTTGTTCAGTTCCGGTGTCACCTGACAGACGCAGCCAGTGTCGCAAGGGCACGGGCAGTCAGTCGGAGCGTCGAAGGGGAACTGAGATTGATCGCTGTCGCACGGTTCACGGTCGCTATCAGCGCAACTGCAAACATGAGCTTCCGTCGTCTGGAACGACTGCGCACCGTCATCGCAACCGATGCAGAGCAACGGGCAGAAGGTCACCCGCAGGGTGATAATCGCGATGATCGGGATTCGGAACACAAGTGTTTTGTATGTTGCACCAAGAGTAGTCGGCCACTCTGCAAGTGTAGGCTCGTTCTTACTTTGCGTCAAGAATCACGAGTGATATTCAAGAAATGCCGTAGTATTTCGGCATTGAAGTAGCTTCGAGTATCTACTGGCTGTTTACACTCAGGCTATCTGAGAGGAGCAGTCCGTCGATCTGGGCGTAGCTTCGCCACAGGTCGCCCAATGCGTTCAGGTAGGCGAGATTCGTCTGTGAAAATGTTTGCTGAGCCGTCAGTAGATCAAGGTAGCCAAGTTCTCCTTGCTCGTAGCCCCGCTGGACGAGGCCCAGCGTTCTTTGCGAACGTGGCAGGATGTCGCTGGCGTACCTCTCCGCTGTGATATGTGCATCAGCATATTGACGAAAGGTATCTGCAAGCCGGCTCCCTAGATTGAGTTCCGTACGCTCCAGATTCCTTATAGCCTCGCTTACTTCCGCCTGGGCCTGGCGAATGCCGCCTTGGTTGCGGTTCCAAATCGGAATTGGCAGGCCTACCTGGACACCAGCAATCGTATCACCCGAAGAATCGTCGTACTGAACGCTCAGTTGTGTGCTGACGTCCGGCACTGGTTCTACGCAAGCGCGGTTCAGTGCTCGACGCGCCCGCTCAACGTTCGCCATAGCGGCAGCCAGCTCGGGACTCATTGATTGCAATCGGGCGAGTTGCTCCTGCCAGTCAAGCCCTTCGGGAATTTGGCTCACATCACCCTGCAGCGGCCCTCTCGGGAGATCAACGGCAGCGATAACAGTGGAAAGTTGCCGCCACGATTGGTCGAGCCCATTTTCCGCTGTTCTCAGCAGCACTTCCGCGTTTTGCTCCTGAATCTCGGTTTGGAGCAAGCCCGCGACGGGTATTTCTTCGGCATCGACAAGTGATTTCGAAGCCGACGCAGCTTCGGAGGTGAGTTTCACTATCTCTGTGGCGAGTTCCACTCGACGTTGCGCCAGTAGGGTGTTGTAAAAGCTGGAACGAACATCCGTGCGAACTCGCTGACGCATTGCGCTAAGTTGTGACTCCGCTTGTTCAATCTCCGCTGCAACGACCGCTCTGTTCAATTCCAGCTTTCCACCAGTAATGAACGTCTGTCCCGCAAATCCGCCTTGTTGTCCTGCAGCGCCGTCGTTACCGATTTCGCCAGCTGTGTATCCAAGGGTCGGATTGGGTGCTAGACCGACCTGGACCCATTTCCCTCGCAGAGCACGTACGCGAGCCGAAGATTGAGCTATAGCTGGATTGTTGCTAAAGGCGATTTGCTCAAGCGCCTCTAGCGACAGTCCGCTTACGGGAGACATGTCGTTCGTCGCCGGCAACCGCTCTGGCTGGCCGCCAAGTGGTTCGGACGCAGGATTCTCGGCTACTGCTGAGGGTTGAATCAGCTCGGGCGCTATGGATTCTTCATAATCCACTTTGGTGATTGTAGGCTTGTTCAGGACGACACTCTCTGCGTCCGGCGTTTCCGTTTGCGAGGCGAAATGCTGTGGTCCCGCGGCACATCCTGTTGCTAGCAACAGGATTACCACGCCGTAGATTCGATATTGGGTCATCCTTGACCTCCGTGAAATGATTTTATCTACTCTGTGCATTCTATCGGTTTTATCAACGGTATTCCGCCAATTTAATTCGAATTCTAACCACTAGGCGTGACGCAAAGCCGAGACAATCTCGGTACGCGATGCTTGCCACCCGGGCGCGATCCCGGCCAGGATGCCGACAACAACGGCTACCACGACTCCCTGAATTGCTAGTGTTAGCGAAGGTTCAAAGGCAATGGTAACTCCCTCGGCCGCCACCGACATCCCGCTCAAAGATAGAAGCAACACGCTCCCCACCACGCCAAGAATGCCACCCAATGTGCTGAGCAAGAGGCTCTCGGTCAGCACCAAACCAAATACCCGCAACGGGCGAAGACCCAAGGTTTGAAGCACGGCATGCTCCTTGATTCGGTCCTGTACGGCCATCACAGTCGTCGTCGCAACCAGCGACAACACGAGCCCAACACAAGCGTAACCGAGCCAATGCACAAATCCGATCAATTCTGCTAGGTCAGCCAGCGTGTCGGCCTGGAACATCCCTTTGGTCCGAGTCGTCGTACCGACCGGACCGGCATGGAAGGTTTGATCGATCTGCTTTGCCAATGCCTCGGGATCGGCCGAATCGTTGAGGTGAACTTCTAGCTGTGTGACAGTCCCCACATCGCTCGCCCCACGAGCACGCTGCAAAAAATCAAGCTGAGTAAAGATCAGATTGTTCTCGGCAGCTGTGGCTGACTGAAAGATCCCTCGTACGACAACGGTCACATCGCCAATCGTGAACTTATCTCCCACACTCAGGTTACGCCGCGCAGCGACGTCAGCGCCCACCAAAGCGGCGTCGTCCTGGCCCGAGAACGATGACCAGTCTCCCGATTGCAAGTTAAAGTCTCGCCACGCTTTGATATTTTCCGGTTCCATCCCTTGAAACACGATTGAGTCAAGGCTCGCTCGGCAGTTGTTCGTGAAAACTTTGATAGGCACAACATCCACCACGCCGGACATTTTCTTGATGTCACCCGCATAGTCCTGTGGCAACCTGCTGCTTTGCGGGCAGAAGCGGTTTTCCTGGAAGACAATCAGCGTTCTTCCTGCGTCATCACCGGAGGTCAGGGCCAGTAGCCCTTGCTGCACGGCTCCAATGAAGCAGAACACCAGCAACGCCACCGCAGTGCCACTCACGGTCAGTAGCGTACGAGCGCGGTGCCGCCAAAGGCTCTTGAAGACGTAGGGAATAAACTTGTGCATGGGGAGTAGTTCCTTCCTAGGCGGTCCGTAGTTGAGTCGTCTGCACTTGTTTGCCGTTTTCCATCAAGCGGCCTCGTTCGAGACGGATCTGGCGTTTGGCACGCTTTCCTGCTTCCGCATCGTGAGTGACCATCAGCAAGGTCATGCCGAGTTCCTCGTTAATGCGGCTCAGTAGCAAGAGAATTTGTTCGGTCGTCTCATCATCAAGGCTACCGGTCGGTTCGTCGGCAACAACAACCGTAGGATTGGAGACAATAGCCCTAGCGATACCGACCCGTTGCTCTTGACCACCCGACATTTGTCGTGGGTAGTGAGTCGCTCTTGAAGTGAGGTCCACGGCTTCCATCGCAATCTCAACCCGCTTGCGCCGTTCGGAAGCCGACATGGGTAATAGCAGCAGCGGCATTTCGACGTTCTCGTAAGCGGTCAGGACGGGAATCAGGTTGTGCGTTTGAAAGACATAGCCAATGTGGGCTGCTCGCCAATCGGCCAGCTTGCCTCGCGAGAGTTTTGTGATGTCGGTCTCGGCGACGACAATCTCGCCGGAGGTCGCCTGGTCGATCCCCGCGATGAGGTTAAGGAGCGTACTCTTGCCCGAGCCACTCGCTCCCATCAGAGAAACATAGTCGCCCTCGTTCACGTTGAGGCTGACCCCGTCCAATGGACGGATCATCTCCTCGCCGTTGGCATACTCTTTAGTGACATTGATGACTTCTACAAGGGACATAGTGGGGCCTGCTTTCTGAGTGAATGCGTGAGAGGGGAGAGTGGTCTTGTGCTATGGATTGGCTTGGGCGGTGCGGGCTACGGGACTGTTGGTGCTGCTATTCCTGCCGCTCCCCCCCAGAGTGCGGTCTTCGCCTGAAACGCGAACGCGCGTCCCTTCCACGAGCGACTCGCGGCCCGCGACGATCAGCTTATCGGTCGGTTGGAGGCCACTGGTGATCTCTACCAGTCCGCTCTCGGTAGCGCCCCGCCCCACCTCTACCGCTTTCTGGTTGGCAATCCCTGCGGTGAGGTCGACGACCCACACGGCTGAATTCCCCTCGCCCATCGAAACCAATGCTTGCGGCACAAAGAGTTTGAGCGGCGACTCGCCCGGTTCGTCTTGTACAACGGGGGACGGGGGTGCCAGAAAAGTCACCTTGCCAAGCATCTCGGGCTTGATGACTGCCGGGGGAGCGTTGATGGCCACCTTCACTTGCAACGTGTTCTTCTGAATGTCCGCAAAGGTAGTGACGGAAATCACTTCGCCCTCAATGGGCGCGGCAAGGGCTGCTGTCTCAATCTGCGCCGGCTGACCAATTTGCACCTGGGGTACATCCTCCAGGCGAACATCGACCCGCACCTGGAGGTTCTCAGGATCGTAGAGTCCAGCGACGGCACTTGAACCTTGTGAGGAACTGGAGCCCACTCCAGAAAGCCATTGTCCCGGACGCGCGTCTAGGCTCAGCACACACCCTTCAATGGGGGATCGAACAATCATTCGCTCCAGTTGAAGCTCCATCGTTTCTACCCGAAGCCGGGTCTGATCGAGCTTAGCCTGGGCCGCAGCGAGATTGGCCTCCGCTTCAGCGACGGCCCGCGTTTCGTTGGTTAGCAGGCGAAGTTGTACGCCTAGAGCATCTCGCTTTTCACGGAGCGATTTGGCTTGTGCTTCGAGCTTCGGCTTGCGGGCAACAAGCTCGGCTACAGTGTTCTTCGCAGCCGCTAGCTCGGCACGCGCTTCGCGTAGCACTCGACCAGAGATGGCCTGCCCGGCTAGTTTTTTACGACGTTCATTCTCCGTGGCTAGCTGGAGCCGTGATCGGGCGGTTTCGATCGCGTAGGGCAGATTGCTAATTGCCACTTCGGTTTCGTGTAGCTTGGCCCCTGCCTCTGCCAGAGTCGCTTGTAGCTCGGTCGGCTGATCAAAGTTCGTCCTTGCCGCAACAAGCGTGGCTTCGGCACGATTCACCTCGGCCACCTGTAAGGCGTGAGCGGCGCGCGCCTCGGCGAGAGCTAGTTGTGCGTCGGCGTCAATCAGCTTAGCAACCGGCTCGCCTTGCTTCACGTGTTGGCCCTCGATAACGAGCAACTCCTCAATTACCCCTGCTGCAAGCGCGGACGCCATCACGGGAGTAGGCCTAGGCTCGATCCAACCTGCTGCTTGGAATAGCGGAGTCCCCTCCTGCTTCACTTCGGCCCGACTCACTACGACCGGGGTGATCGTGATCGACTGAGCCGGCAGGAAACTATCTCTGGCTGCCCAGCCGAAGAGACTCAAAAACCCAACTAGAATGCCGAGCGGCAGCACGTACTTCGTGAACCACGACCGTCTGACTTGAATGACTGTCTTCCTAGCCGACCCACTACGGTCAACAGCGAGTTGGCTGAGATCAAGCGGTGAAGATGAATCTGACATGTATACTCCGAGGTCTTTCGCTTATGCAACGAACCGGGATCGCATTCGGATCACCGGCTAAATGGATTTAATAGCTTCGACGACCGGGAGCCGCATTGCCTTGATCGCTGGAGGCAACGCGCCGACCACGCCGAGCAGCGCTGCAACTCCGCAGGCTACAGCGATACCGACACTGTCGACCGACAGCATAAATGCCCCCATCGTGAAACGGACCGCCGTGCCGTCGACAAGCAACAGCCCGGTGAGACAGGCCATGATAGCGCCGGCACACGCTAGCAGCGTTGCCTCCTGCACCAGCGTCAGCAGGATTGCTCGACGGCGAAAGCCAAGAGCCTGGAGCGTCGCCAGTTCGCGTATCCGGCCCACCACCGCGCCGTACATTGTGTTGAGCCCCGCGAAGATTCCGGAACCGGCTACCAAAGCCACCACGACCCAGCCCAGCATGCGAACCGGTTTATAGTGCTTCTGCATTGCTGCGTAGTAAGAACTTTCGGCAACGGCTTTCAGTTCTAGGTCAATCCGTTCGCGACAGAATAACTCGACATCGGCAGCACCGTCGGGCGAATCCATACTCACTGCGACCATGCTCAGATCCTGCCGCTTGAGGACCGTCTGCAATTCTTCCAGTGGCGCCCAAATCTCTGACTCAAATGCTGAACCGGCGGCGTTGAACAGGCCGCTGATGGTCCAGGACTGGCCATCGAACGTCACCTGCTGGCCTACCGCCAGGTCTTCCTTGCTTGCACTGAGTTTGGAGTGGGCGAGCCGGCCCACCATCACCTCGCCACGCTGAGGCCAGGCACCTTCGATGATTTGCACTTGGCCACGAACAAGTGGCGCGGTCGTGGTGACGCCACGCACGAGCCCCATGCCCGGCTCGGTCATGCCTGCCGTCGTGATCCGCGTCCCGAGATACAGTTCCGGTGAAACGTACTCAACACCATGCTGACGCCGCACGCCATCCACACTTGCCGAAAGCAACGCGGGCGTTCGTCCGGGTATGGACGAATTCTCAATATCAGCCCCCGACGAAAGGGCGTAGACCAAAACCACGTTGGGATTACCCGTGGCGGCCAGTGACTTTTCTAGTCCCCGGATAAATCCTACCACGACCAACACCAAAAGCACTACGATCGTCAGGCCGCCAAGCGTGAGTGCGCTTCGGGACGGACGGCGGAACAAGTTCCGTACGCCGTAGTCCCACGGCAGTAGTTTTTGACCTAACATGGTTGCTGTCTCCAGTGTTCGTGATACCCGGCTTCGGGATTAGCGGGCGATTGCTCGCCTCGCGCCTACTTACGGATGAAGACGCCCGTGGCGAGCATCACAAAATTCCCGGTCTGGTCCTTCTGGGCGGTCCCCTGGACCACGACCATGTCAGACTCTTTCAAGCCCAGCAGTTCTCGTGAGTCCATCGGCACGAGCTTGCCCTGCGAATCGACGACTTTCACGAGCGTGGTGCATCCTTTACGTTCCAAGGCGCAGCAATCTCCCATGCATAGTTCGCCCTCTTCGCCAGAATCTTCTCCTTCAGCTACGACCGACATCGAAGCGTCAAGCAGCGTGAAAGCAGCCCGGCCATCAATCCAGGGTTTGGCGGAGCCTCCGACACGACCTACAAGCACTAAGGGCGCACCGTCTACGGCAGATTCACGAGCGGCGATCACGCCTATCGCGTCAGCGGGTTCTTCGGCGAGTTGGTACTGACTCGCATCAATGTCTGCCGCAGTCGTTGTCGTGTTGGATGTCGTATTCGTTGCGGAATTCGCGGCGGTACCACAGCCAGTCGCGGTGACAATGGTCAGTGAGCAAATCAGTAGTGTGGAATAGATGACTTTCATCTTTGAAGACCTCCTAAGTTAGTTTGTTGAGCTTGGTGATGGTTTTTCGCGGCTGCTTTGGACGCATACTCAACTCTGAGTTCGCCATGACTGCCGAGGATGGCCAGGGGCCGTTCTTTGGCCTTCGACACTGCGTCAACTAGGGCCCACGGCGAGATCTGCACATCACGGTGCGTCTCCACAAACAGCATTCCCTTTTTCATATCCACGCTAACCTTGGTAACACCCTTGAGCGTGTAGATTTGAGCCGCGATTTTCTTCGCACAGCCTTGGCAGTGGAGATTGTCGATCACAATGGTTAGCGGCGACGCGACGCGTGGCTGCGGATTTGTCGGATCGACTTTGGGACTGAGCAGGGTGTAAGTCGCCTCTGCGGTGACTAACTTTGTCGGGGTTCCCTCACCCTTTTCGACGGCGTGCCAGAGTTGGCCGAGCATCGCGGGAGTCGATTCTGGCAGCGAAACTGTCAGCGTGCGTGACTTCATATCCACGCCCACTTCCTTGACGCCACGCGTGGCGTAAAGCTGTCCCGATACCTTGCGGGCACAACCAGCACAGCACATTGCCTCATCGACAATTTGTACTTGAGTCGCAGCCAAACGTGGAGCTGCGACCGCAGCAGTTGAATTGATTGCTAAGACGCCGATCGCCAACACCGTAGCAAAGTCGTAGGTTGAAAAATACTTCCTGTGCATCATCTTCTCCTATTTGTAAATTGAACTGACTGTAGAGGTACAGTGCGCGCAACTAAACGAAGCGAGGACTGCCAGCAAATCAGGAAACTAGGTATCCGCGAATAGCTCAATCGACACGGCCTCTAAGGGACGGCTTTGAGCAGCGGAAACGCAGGCGGCAAGCAGAAGGCTTGCGGCAAAGAAATCAGATTAGAAAGCGACAAAGCGAAGCGCAACGCTCTGGCGAAGTCTGCGCGAGCAGACTTGATTCGTTAGTACCGTTGTACGGCTCTGCATCAACGCTGATAGCGACAGATGTGAAGCAACCACTCGATAGCAGAACGATTAACTGAGCTACGCTCGATTCCGACGGCCCCCGAGGCAGCTCCAACGGCTGCGGTGCTCGGTTGCACCAGCAGTCAGGAGGACAAGGACATGAGCCGTCTTCGTGAACCAGCCCGCAGCCACTATCGGCTAGCTTCGCAGTCGTAGATTTTGCAGCTATCCGTGGAACGGATGACTTGCAAGAGTGTGAGCAGGTCGTTGCCGCAGACTCATCCGCATCACGATGCTTACACGACTGGTCCGCAACGACTTCCGCACATCCGCCTAATTGGCAAAGCAAATGCGTATGCTCCACGCCAGACAACAACGCGAGCACTACCCCGAGTAGGGCAACTCCACGCTTCAAGTTGTCGTAACGACGAAACACGCTGGTCTCACTTTTGGGATGGCCTGAAAGGCATGCGTACCTACCTAACCAATCGGTTCGGCACAGTCCCTAAGTTTAGACGCTTTGCATCTGAGGGACAAATCCACTTCACAGGCTTCCAGGACTTCCGCACATCCGCCGTAGCCAGACATCCTAAGTCCAGACGGACAAGTGACTTAGTGCCGCACGCAGAACTGCGATCTGCTGCTTAGCAGGCTTCAAACTTCGCATCCCACGGTTCGCTCGATCTGTGCCAGCAGGTTAGTCCTGATCGCTTAGCGAACGCGAGGGCACTATGAAAGGCAATCCCAACAGGACTAATACCAACGTCTCTCGTGCCCGAGCGGCACATAGCGAGTTTACTCAATTGATGGAGGTTTCACCCCTAACTTCTTGAGCTTTGCGAGATACACGTCGGGCTCGGCGTGCAATTTCTTCGCACATCCCGCACAGCAAATGTAGACCGCCTGACCTTTGACATCGACCTTTAGCGGAGCACCCATCCCGCCGAGCGGTTCGTCCATTACCGGGCACACCTTTTGTGCGGCGATCGCCTGGGCATCGGCCAACGTGGCTTTGAAGACACCGGGACGCACCTGCTCTCCTTTTTGTTCGTAGTATTTTGCAAGGTACTGTTGCGGGGAATTCTTCACTTTTTCGCTGCACCCTGCACAGCAGACGAACAGCGGCTTTCCGTCGACCATAATCTTCGGCGGTGAGCCCATCGAACCGAGTTTCTTGCCGCTAACCGGACAAGTTCGCTGCAAGCTGATCAGCACTGCATCGGCCAACGTATCGTCTGTCACTGTGCCCATCGCGTGAAATGAAACCGGTTGTGCCGCAATGCCATCGAGAGTCACGTCCATATGTATGGTGCGACCGATGATCTTCGATAGGTCAACGCCGACACCTATCGCGCTATTCTTAAGTGGCTTCAATTCGTACGGGTACTCCTTGCTGTTATCATCAACTCGCAAGGTTAGTGCCCCAGACGCCTTCGGAGTTGCGAGCACCTTTCCTTCCTCGTCCAGCAACATGAACATGATGCCTTTCGGAACAATAACCGTTTCGATCGTATGTGATCCGACCGTTTGAACGGTACCGCCATGTGGCCCCTTTACGCTATCACCGTGGTCGTCGTTTGTCGTCGTGGCATGATCGTGTTGGCTATGCTGAGAAGCTGGGCGATCTTGTTTCTCTTTTTCTTGGTTCTGCTTAAGGTACGCAATGTAGTAATCATCAACTTGCGAGAGGGCCTTTTCGGGATTAGCTTCAACCTCTTTGATGCTCGCAGAGCGGCCGACGTAGATGACTTGACCTTCGACTACTGTCGATTTTGGCTTTCTAGGAAGGGCTTTCTTCGTCACGGGGCAATTACTTTGCGCGGCAGCGATGTTGCGGTGTATTTTTGCCCAAAGTTTCGGATTAATCTTTCCCGTCGTACATGCTTCGCAACATAGGTAGATCTCTTCCTTGGTTGCACCTGCGGCCACTTTGATTGGATCGCCCATTGAGCCGAGTTCTTCACCCGAGATTGGACAAATCGCTTGAACTGAAATTCGTAGCTGTTCGCGCCGCACCTGCTCTTCTGTTTGTTGTTCTTCGTGGGCACGAGTGGACTGTGCGGCAATCGACACAACTACAACCAGCGTTGTGAGGGATAAGGTTCTCATCTTTGCCTCTTTCGTTCAAAACAGGAAACACTCCATAGGGAGTCTAGCAAGCAGGCCTCCCTGTAAATTCACATGCGGTGTCGTCGAAGCCGACTAAAATAGCACGCTGACACCGCTCCTATGGCGGTCAGTTGTTGAGCTTGGCGAGATACTTGTCCAGATCGGCCAGGAGCTGGTCTTTGCAGCCGTCACAGCAGATCCAAACCGACTGGCCTTTGACTTCGATTTTCTGCGGCTCGCCCATCGTGCCAAGCATTTCGCCGCTGACCGGGCAGATGTGTTGCTTCATCGCTGATTCGCGATCTTCTTCGGAGAAGCTAGCTAGCGAATCTTTCATTTTCTCCATATCGGTCTTACCCGTGTCGTCGCTGTCCCCGTGGTCATGCCCGGCATGGCCATGCTCCGCATCTTCGTGAGCGTGCGAATCTGCCTCGGCGTCCGATGTTGAAGCGTTTGGCGTGTCCAATTCGGTAGAACCGCACCCCGAGACGGCTACCATCAGCCCGAATCCTAGTACGACGGTGAGCAAGAGCTTTAGCGGCATGG
Source organism: Aeoliella sp. (assembly GCF_965227375.1). Classification (NCBI taxonomy): domain Bacteria; kingdom Pseudomonadati; phylum Planctomycetota; class Planctomycetia; order Pirellulales; family Lacipirellulaceae; genus Aeoliella; species Aeoliella sp. The sequence goes on along the minus strand of NZ_CBDDFX010000002.1, from coordinate 2,307,599 downwards.
GTTCGCTCCCAGGAAAACGGTGAACTAGGTCATTGGGGACCCGATGTAGGGTTCGATGCCGATGCTCGGGGATTCTTCACAGGAAATCTGAAAATCTGCGAGCCGAGCCTGCTCGGCCACGTTTCTTCCAGTTTCTTGCTGTCTAAAGCGTGAAGGAATACTCATGCCGAGCATCCAAATAGTACTCGCGAAGATCGCTTCTCCCAGCGGCGAGAGCACGGCATAATGCGTATATCTTGCTCCTACGTCTCCTCGACGGATATTTCGCCATGAAATGCACCGATATTCAAGACCAGCTTTCGGCGTTCTACGACGGCGAGTTGTCCGATGAGTCGCACGCCGCGATGACTCGGCATCTGGCCGCATGTGAGTCATGCGCTGTCGAATTTGCGGGCTTCCAGGAGGTAACGCGGGCTGTGAACCGAATGCCTCAGCCGAAGGTTCCGCCAGCGGTCTGGAATGGTCTCGCGGTCGAATTGGCGGCTGGAGAATCGCATGACTCGGCCAAACCACAGCCAGTATCATCCCAAAACCAAAGCCGGTACTGGTGGTCATCGTCGCGGCAACTGGCATTGGCCGCATCGGTGCTGCTGATGTTGGGCTTTGGATACTGGATGAGTCGAGGTACAGACCACTCTCACTTCGGTGATCAAGCACATAGTGCCGAATTCGTGGCGACGATGGATCATTATTTGCGGCAGCTTCCTGCCGATCCCGATGCGGCTGAGCAGTTCCTCTTGAATAAGTACGATGGTCAACGCGTCAATGCGGACGAGGCAGTCCATTTGGTTGGCTATCGTCCTGCCGTTTCCAAGGGACTACCGGATGGCTACTCGCTGGCTTCTACAAGCGTTCTGAAAATGCCCTGCTGCACATGCGTCAAAGCGGTGTGTAAACGACAAGATGGTTCAACACTCGTCTTGTTTGAACATGACGACGAGAAGACAGAATGGTTTGGCGATCGTCCGTCAAACATGGCAATGTGTGGAGATAAGGAATGCTGTTTGGTCGACCTTGATTCGAGCATTGCGGCCACTTGGAGACGGGGTTCGCGATCACTGACTGCCGTTGGTGTTCGGGATGTGGAAGAAGTCAACACACTGGTGAGTTGGCTGGACGCGAAAGTTGGATCAGCACTGTAAGAAGGGGCTCACAAACGAGGAAATGGATAGATCAACCGCAATGAATCGACTTAGTCAGTTTTACCAACAACATCGAAGCAAACTGTGGATTGCCCAGGCAATAGCGCTGCTGGGAATTGGTTTGCTGGTGGGCATGTCGATGAGCGGCGATGGGTTGATGACTCACGGCACGTCTGCCGAGGAAGACCATTCAGGCCATGCTGATGCGTCAGCCAGCGAATATGAAGCAAAAATCTGGACTTGCTCTATGCACCCGCAAATCCGCCGTGACGGACCGGGTAGCTGTCCAATCTGCGGAATGGACTTGGTTCCGGTAAAAAAGTCGGTCGCTGGTGTTCGCACCATTTCAATTAGTTCGAACGTCAAGAAACTGATGAAAGTTCAGACAGTTCCAGTTGCACATCGGTATGTCACTGCCGACGTTCGCATGGTAGGCAAAATTGAATACGACCAGACCCGACTGGCTCATATTACGGCTTGGGTTGCCGGTCGCTTGGATAGACTATTCGTCGATTTTGAAGGTGTGGAAGTCAAGGAAGGCGACCACATGGCCTACATCTACAGCGAAGAACTCTATACCGCCCAGGAAGAGCTGGTCTCCGCCCTGCAATCCAAGGCCGAGCGGCCTTCGTCACGCTTCGTGGAACCGTTGAATCTTGCTGAGTCAGCTCGCGAGAAACTACGGCTGCTGGGCATCACCGATAAGCAAATCAATGAGATCGAACGGCGTGGAAAGCCGAGTACGCACCTGACAATTTACTCACCCGCCGGCGGCATCGTCGTCAAGAAACACCGCGAGGAGGGTGATCGTGTTCGCACCGGAGATCGCATCTACACTGTGGCCGACCTAGACCACCTCTGGGTGCAGATGGATGCTTATGAATCCGACTTGCCGTGGCTTCGCTACGGACAGGATGTGGAGTTCACCACGGAAGCCTACCCTGGTGAAGTGTTTCATGGTCGCATCGCATTCATAGACCCAGTTCTCAATGAAGCGACTCGAACGGTGAAGGTGCGAGTCAACGTCTCGAACGAAGATGGACGACTCAAGCCGGAAATGTTTGTGCGCGCGGTCGTAGAATCCAAAATTGCTGCCGGCGGACGAGTTCTTGATTCCTCGCTCGCCGGGAAGTGGATTAGCCCGATGCACCCCGAGATCGTCAAAGACGAACCGGGCAATTGCGATGTCTGTGGTATGCCACTCGTGCGAGCCGAGACGCTTGGCTACGTGACAGCAGAACCGAGTGACACGGCCAAGCCGCTAGTAATTCCCGTTTCCGCTGCACTACTCACCGGCACGCGTGCTATTGTCTACGTGCAGGTTCCGGACGCCGAAGAACCGACGTATGAAGGTCGTGAAGTTGTGCTTGGTCCGCGTGCCGGGGACTACTACCTCGTTAAAAGCGGGCTGGAAGAAGCCGAACTGGTTGTCACCAACGGCAATTTCAAATTGGATAGTGCTCTGCAAATTTCTGCCAAGCCCTCCATGATGACTCCCGAAGGTGGCGGCGGAGGTGGAGGCCATGATCACGGCGGCGAATCGAATCCTGCGGCGGACGGAGAGCCGATGCAGATGGCCGAGCATACGGGAATGTCGCTGCCACAGGAATTGAAAAAGCAACTCCATCAAACGATTGAGTCGGTCGAGACAATCGGCGAAGCCATCGAGTCCGCAGAACTTGACGCGATTCGCGCTGGCTTCAATCAACTTGGAAAAGGCATCGCTGGCTTGAAGATTGACCAGTTGTCCGGCGACATGCGAGCGCAACTGGAAGAGTTTGCCATGCTGTTAAGAAACGATGCGATCGAAGGTCAAGCCGTACGGACACTACAAGATGCAGACCGAGTCTTCTTAGTGACGAAGCGACACGCTGAGCGGTTGCAGCAAATGTTTGGGCTATCTCACGCCGGACACCAGATGACTGAAGAAAGCCTCGATGTCCCTGCTGAGTTTCGCACTCAACTCAGCGGGCTCGTTAACCCTTACCTTGCGATCTCGCAGGCGCTGTCGGCAGATGATGCCAACGCCGCAACGAACGCCGTAGCAGGTCTCCATCAGACCGTCAGCAAAATCAGCGCTCAGTCGTTATCAGGTAAAGCCGCAGAGCGTTGGAAGTCAGAACTCAACAGTCTTTCGACAATTACTGCGCGATTGTCCAAAGCCAATGATCTCAAGTCGCTCCGTTCGGCCTTCGCTCTCTTGTCGGACCAACTGTTAACGCTTCAACGCATGTTCGGACTGCCCGATAGTGATCAACTCTTCGAGTTGCATTGTCCGATGGCGTTTGAGGGTCGCGGAGCCAGTTGGATTCAAGCTGACGACGCAGTTCGCAACCCGTACTACGGAGCTTCCATGCTCAAATGTGCGGACAAGGTCGAGCCGCTGAGTGAAAAAGAGCCGCCACGCGATGAGCACGCCGGGAGCAATCACGGGTAAGGAGGTAAGAAGCGTGCAAATCTCTGAGGCAAAAACTTTTATGGAAACCAACAAAGAGAATACACCGCATTGATGTCTGATTCTACCAATGATGAGATAGCCCCTGATATCAAAAGCGGTCGGCGAACCCTGCTCGGTGGAATCATTTGGTTTTGCCTGCACAACAAGCTCGTTGTCTTCTTACTCGTCTTGGCCATCATTGGCTGGGGCATCATGGTCGCCCCGTTTGACTGGCAGGTCGGTAGTCTGCCGCGCGATCCAGTTCCCGTCGATGCGATTCCTGACATTGGCGAAAACCAGCAGATCGTCTTTACCGAATGGATGGGCCGTAGTCCGCAGGATGTTGAAGATCAAATCGGCTATCCGATGACGGTTGCCCTCTTGGGCATCCCGGAAGTCAAAACCATCCGCAGTTACTCGATGTTTGGTTTCTCGACGATCTACGTGATCTTTAACGAGAACGCCGAATTCTACTGGTCGCGTTCACGCGTGCTGGAAAAGCTCAATAGCCTACCGGCGGGGACGCTGCCCGAAGGTGTGCAGCCTACGCTTGGGCCAGATGCCACGGCGCTAGGACAGATTCTCTGGTACACGCTAGAAGGCCAAGACCCGGACGGTAATCCAACCGGCGGGTGGGATTTGCATGAGCTGCGGACGATTCAGGATTGGTACGTTCGCTATGCGATCGCGTCTGCGGAAGGCGTCAGTGAAGTCGCGTCCATTGGCGGCTTCGTTCAGGAATACCAGATTGACGTCGATCCCGATGCGATGCGAGCCGCGAAGGTGTCGCTGGCGGATGTTTTCCAAGCCGTCCGTATGTCAAACGTGGATGTTGGTGCGAGGACCATTGAACTCAACAAGGCTGAGTATGTCATTCGCGGACTCGGCTTCATCGAACATGTTGAAGATATTGAAAAGACCGTCGTCAAGGTGGCTGACAATGTGCCTATCACGATTAAGGATGTGGCGACGGTGACCCTTGGCCCGGCATTGCGTCGTGGAGCCTTGGACAAGGCAGGAGCCGAAGCGGTCGGTGGAGTAACCGTCGTGCGTTACGGATTCAATCCACTCGAAGCCATCAAGAACGTCAAGGAGAAGATCGTTGAGGTCTCGCCGGGGCTTCCGAGTAAGGTCCTCGTGGACTACACGCAGACAACCGCTGCCCAAGTCGATGCGTACGCCAAGGCGAACGATCTTCCTTCCCTCACCGGACCTGATCCGCAGTACGACCCGTGGGTTCAACACTTACGCGGCACGCCACGCGACCAGTGGCCGAACTGGATCACGACAAGCCAGGTCCGTGTGGTTCCCTTTTACGACCGCACCGGTGTGATTTATGAAACATTGGGCACGCTCAATACCGCACTCTCCGAAGAAATCCTTGTTACGATCATCGTGATTCTGGTGATGGTGCTGCACCTGCGCAGCTCCATTCTCATCAGTGCGTTGCTGCCTCTGGCCGTCCTGATGGTTTTCATCGCTATGAAGACGTTTGGCGTCGACGCAAATATCGTCGCCTTATCTGGTATTGCTATTGCTATTGGAACGATGGTCGATATGGGAATCATCCTGTGTGAGAACATTCTCAAACACTTGGACGAGGCGGACCCGAACGAAGATCGCGGCCACGTAATCTTTCGCGCATCGCACGAAGTGGCCAGTGCTGTCTTGACCGCTGTCTCAACAACGGTAGTCAGCTTCCTCCCCGTGTTTACGATGATTGCAGCCGAAGGAAAACTGTTTCGGCCACTCGCGTTCACTAAGACGTTTGCACTTGCGGCGTCGGTTATCGTCGCACTCACGATCATTCCCCCGGCAGCTCACATCCTCATGGGCGGACGGATGCAGGTGGGTTTGCTTCGCCGCTACTCAATGCTCGCCCTTATCGCTGCCGGAGCGTTGGCGACGTTCTTTATCTCGTGGTGGGTAGGAGCAATCGTCATCGGGCTTGGCGTCTACAAGCAGCTCGAACCACGCATCCCAGTCAAATACAACCACTACGCCCCCTACCTTGCCAGCGCCATTGCGGTATTGGTTGTTGGCGTGGTGCTTACCGAACACTGGCTACCGCTGGGGCCGCAAAAAGGACTCACGCGAAATTTTATGTTTGTTGGACTGCTCATCGGCGGTTTGCTTGGGTTCTTTACGATCTTCCAACGCTATTTGTACGAGCCAGTCTTGCGGTGGTGTCTCGCCCACAAGGTCATGTTCCTATCGATTCCAACCGCAATTCTTTTGTTTGGCGGTAGTGCGTGGCTTGGTTTTGACCGCGTGTCTTCATTCATCCCGAAACTCGTATCGAATGTCGGAATTGAGCAATCGACGATCCGCGAATCGAAACCGTGGACAGCCGCCAGCGAAACGCTTCCCGGCATCGGCAAAGAGTTCATGCCGCCTTTGGACGAAGGTTCCTTTCTCTACATGCCGACGACGATGCCCCACGCTTCGATTGGCGAAGCAATGGATGTGCTGCAATTGCAAAACAAGTTTCTCATTTCCATTCCCGAAGTCGATTCCGTCGTGGGAAAAATTGGTCGAGCCGACAGTCCGCTCGACCCAGCTCCAATTTCGATGATCGAGACCTTCATTACCTATAAGTCGGAATACAAGACGGATCAGAACGGCAATCGCCTCAAATTCCGCTACGACGAGGACGCCGAGGAATATGCTCGCGATCAGCAAGGCGAACTCATCGAAGACCCCGATGGTCGTCCGTTTCGGCAGTGGCGTGACGAAATCAATTCGCCAGACGATATCTGGCAGAAGATCACTGAAGCAGCCGACATTCCCGGCACCACGTCGGCTCCCAAGTTACAACCGATTGCCGCACGTATTGTGATGCTGCAAAGTGGTATGCGTGCCCCGATGGGCATGAAGATCAAAGGCCCCGACCTTGAAACCATCGAACGCGTTGCTTTACAGATTGAAGGACTGCTGAAACAAGTCCCTACAGTTCAGGCGTCAGCCGTGATCGCTGACCGCATCGTCGGAAAACCGTATCTGGAAATCGACATCGACCGCGACGCGATCAAACGCTACGGCCTGCATATCCGCAGTGTTCAGGACGTGATCGAAGTCGCAATCGGCGGACGCCGCATCACCACAACAGTCGAGGGCCGTGAACGCTACCCCGTGCGTGTCCGCTACGCACGAGAACTTCGAGACGATGCAGAATCGCTGGAACGCATCCTCGTACCAACGCCGATGGGGCAGCAAATTCCCCTCGCCCAGTTGGCCAACATTCGTTACGTCCGAGGCCCGCAGGTCATCAAGAGCGAAGACACATTCCTACTGGGATACGTGTTGTTCGATATGAAGGCAGGCAACGCGGAAGTCGATGTTGTGGAAGACGCTCAGGCATTCTTGCAAGAGAAGATCGACAGCGGTGAACTCGCGCTGCCTGCTGGCGTCAGCTACTCCTTTGCTGGAAACTACGAGAACCAACTGCGATCGCAAAAGACCTTGATGGTCGTCTTGCCTCTAGCACTCGGCATCATCTTTCTGATTCTCTACTTCCAGTTCAAATCGGTCATCACCACGTCGCTGGTATTCAGCGGCATCATGATCGCGTGGTCAGGCGGCTTTATCATGCTGTGGCTGTACGGCACCGACTGGTTTCTGAACTTCAGTCTGTTCGACACCAACATGCGAGAGCTGTTTCAGGTTCACACGATCAACCTCAGTGTCGCGGTCTGGGTCGGCTTCCTCGCGTTATTCGGAATCGCCACCGATGACGGTGTTGTGATCGCATCCTACTTGGAAGACAGTTTCCGCAGAGACCGCATCACCAGTGCTCAGCACGCCCGCGAAGCCACCGTTACCGCTGGATTGCGTCGCGTTCGACCGTGCCTGATGACCACCGCGACGACGATTCTCGCGTTGATCCCGGTGCTGACGTCTACTGGCCGAGGCAGCGATATTATGGTCCCCATGGCCATCCCCAGTTTCGGCGGCATGGTGATTGCAATTATCACGATGCTGGTTGTCCCGGTACTCTACTGCTCGGTGATGGAGTGGAAGCTCAAGTTCGGCATCGCCGATCCAAGGTTTGCCGAGAACGCATGATGTAGGCGACTGGAAGAGCGATCTCATCTTCTGCTTATCAGAGGGTGCTGGCTATCCAAGCTCGCCGTACAGTTTGTGATTGTGTCTTCTGAGGGCATCTTAGCCAACGAAAGCAGGCAGTGCCGGTTGGGCGACCGGCTCGTACTTCAAATATGTGGTCCCCCGACAGAGCAACCACGTCGAGGTTCGGCATGCAAAGTTGCATGACCATAGCTCTGACGCGGAACAATCGGCACTGGCTCGCTATATTCGAGCCAGTGCCGCTGCAATGACGGGGGTTGAAAACTTATGTGTGCCTCCCGTGCTAGCTCATTGCGTTGGCTGCGCCTTAATCTCCAGCGATCGTATCAAGGCATCGTGCTCGGCTTGAGCTTTATCCAATTCCAGGAGAATCTGATTGCAGTGCTTCATGCAAGCCAAGCCATCGACCGATTCCTTGCAGCATTCCTCGTAAAGCATCTTGTGCTGCTTTTCAGCAGTGGCAAGGTGCTGATCGATCGTTTTGAGCGGAGTCGCCGCAGCAGGGTCATTGCCTATTTCTTGACGGACCGTGTCTAGTTGCTGTTGGGCCGTCGTGATGGTGCGTCCCAAATCTTCTGCGTCAGCCTTTGCTACACTCGGCTGGATTGTTCCCGGGACTCGGGAGTAGTGATAAATGTCCCGCGAGTAGTCCCGAGCGTGACGAATGCTTCGCGACGCGCGTTGATTGCTGTAAGAGCTACCGGGACGCAAACGATCTCCGCCCGTAAGGCCTCCAGGGCTCTTCTTTTGAGCCTGGGCGACAGTTGGCCCCGCCGCAACAACTGCGGTGAGAATAATCACCGCCAGGCTCAGCAGTCGCTTGTGTTCGTAATACATGGCACACGTTCTCCTCTGGAATTTGCTCGGAGTTACCAGCCTTTGGGAAAAGGTTCTAACTGCCCGAGCTGTGGACAAAGAGCTGGGTCGCGATCCCACCACGGTTGACGGGTCTCCCCTGCATGCCCCTTTGGATGTCAGGTCGGACCGATTTCTTCAGTTGAGGAGACGAAAAAATGCAATGTTGCTTCGGCGGCGAATATGCCGATCGGAATCGGCTCTCAGCAGGGCGCATCCCTCATGGCAGTCAGACGGCCTACTTCTACCAGCAACTTGAGCACACACTGTCGGGTCCAAGTGCGCCGGAACTCCTTGAGCCCCAGCCGAACTGGCTGTGCAACGCCCAAAGACTGCGTGGTCGAAGTGTCCGGCCCAAGCCAAACAAAATCGCCAGTCTCAAGTGAAGAAATGTACGCCACGTGCATCAAAATGACAGAGAACGCGGGAGCATCAGCAGTTGTGCCTGACTCTTGTGACGTTTTCGAGAGGTTCTTTGCAAGAGGAGTAGAACGATGTCCAAAATACTTGCTACTGGTGCCTTGGCCTTCGGCCTTATTACTGCAACAGTATTTGCACTCCCAGCCCCAGGTACAAGCCCTCCCACTACGCCAGAAGCACCGATCATCATGCAAGACGAGGCGGCGGCTGTGGCGAGCCCGTCTTGCTGCGTTAAGCGAGCATATTGCTGCACGGTGAAACGTAGCTGTTGCCCTTAGTTTGGCAGAACGCCATCCTCAGCATGGATTCAGAGCAACATCGCTCAACGCCATGGAACGGCGTTGGGCGATCCTCTAGGTGCCCCTCATGTGCCGTTCGCCTCCCGTGAGTTAGGGACTTCGTAGATATCACTCTATAGCGACCTGCTTTTTTCCGTAGGCAATGTAGGCGAATCCGATATCAGCAAACCGGAAGCAAGCCGATTTAGAACCGCACTATTCGGAGCGGCGGATCACGAGCTGTTGAACTTGCTGTCCGTCCAATTCGATGTCTTCCATATCGACAGTCCCTTCGATTCGCTCGCGGACCCGCTGGTGAGGATTCGCCTCATCAGCAACGACATGCCGAAACACCAATGTCCCTCCATCAGCAATGACGCGGTTGATTTCGTCAATCGCTTCGTTCGTCAGCGGTGTTCGCTCGACGACGACCATCTGCACCGAATTGTCCGGCAGCGGAATGTGTTCGATGCGACCATTGAGCCGTTTCGGAATTGGCTGGCCCTTCTCGGGGCCGAGAGTCTTCACAGCATTTGGATTTAGGTTCAAGGCCGTTACGTATCGACCTTCGCCACCGATGTCGAGCAACGGAATTGTTTTCGTAGAAGCGTTCAAAAGTATATGTTCCTTTCGTTGTGAAGCTAGAGATAAGGACAGTAAATCTCTGCCGCTTGCCAGAATGCATGTGGCAACGGAATTAAGATCATGGCCAGAATCAGGAACGTGGCGTAGCCGAGCCAGCGACGGCCCGTGCTAATCGGCGTGATGTCGTTGAGCGGAGGTGTGCCGCGACCGGCGATGAAAAAGACGATGATCGCCCACAGCATCAAGCCCGGCCAGACGAAGATCGCCAGGAGGAACAGCGACCACATGGCGACGCTACTGATGGTTTCTCCGATGCGACGACCGAACATCGCGCGAGCCATGTGCCCACCGTCGAGTTGCCCGATCGGAAGCAGGTTGAGGGCGGTGACTAGCAAACCGAGCCAACCGGCAAACGCCAATGGACTGAGTTGCAGCATGTATCCGTGCTGGAGTTGCTCGCCGAGGACTGCTTTCGACAACAACGCGAACAGCATTGAGGAACCGACTGAAGTTCCGTGCATCATGGAATGACCGACTTCCGCTCCCTCAGTTCCGGGCGAAAGCACCTGTGAAGTTTGTAAGCCGATGAGCAAAGCCGGTATGGCGATGACCAAACCGGCAAGTGGACCGGCGACAGCCACATCAAAGAGGGATCTGCGATCTTCCGTCGGCGACTTCATCTGAATGAAGGCCCCAAAAGTTCCCAAGGCAAACGGAACCGGTATGAAGAACGGCGGCGTGACATTGATCTCGTGCCGTTTGGCCATGAAGTAGTGGCCAAGTTCATGCACACCGAGAATCAACAGCAGTCCAATTGAATACGGCAAACCCACGGTAAACGATCCCGGCTGTTGCAACAGGTTGACGCCTTGATGCACCGCACCGGCCCAAGTTGTCGTCAGAAACGTGAGTCCAAAGAGAAACCAGTGAATCCACGGACGAGTTGGCTTCTTCAAAACCTCTTGCTCGACCACTCGTGGCATCAGGAGAATCGAATTGCCCAGCTCGTCATCTTCCTGAATCAACGGCACACTTTGGCCTTCAAACTCGCGCTGCAAATCATCGAGAGCTTGTTCCGCCGGTTCTAGCAGCGGCCCGCGAAAGACGCTGATGCCTTGATTCTCGGTGGCCAATCGCACGTCCATCACGCGACGAATGATGCTGGGCTGTTCTTCAGGAGTCAGCATCCGCAATTGCTGACGAGGTCGATGGCAGCCTCCTTCCTCGTCCGTTGCTGCGACCATACTACCCATCATCCAGAAACACAGCAGCATGATCAGCCAGAACCAGACGATGCCACCCATCATCGTTCCGCCCGGCATCGTCAGCAGAAAAAGTACGGGAATCAGCAGGCAGAGAATGAAAAGCAGATTCAACCAACCTGATGCGGGCCGCGTCCCTCCATTGCTGTCTTGCCTAGCCATTGGTTTGTCCTCCCTTATTCTCATTGCTTCGATTCATTTTGTTCTATCTCGATTACACTGTCGCATCGGAATGTTCCGCGTGTTCTTCCTCATCACTCCACGTCAGGAACAGTCGCTCGCCTACGAATATGAAAGCCATTCCGCCCAGAGCGACCCAAATCACCAGCATGTCGCTATTGGCTTTCATCCACAAAAACGCACCCAAAATTGTGGCATCCAGCAGCAGTGCTGTGATCGGCACCCAACGGTTCGCGTTGACCTTTTCTCGAACGTGCTTTAAGACACCCCAATGCACAGCCATGTCCATCACGATGTAGAAGATGGCTCCCAGCGACGCGATTCGCGACAGGTCAAACAAGATCGTCAGCGTGATTGCAAACACCACCGTGTAGACCAGCGTGTGTTTCTGAATATCGCCGGGCATCCCGAAGTGCTTGTGCGGAACGAGTTTCATTTCGCTCAGCATCGCCAGCATCCGCGACACGGCAAAGGTACTGGCGATCAGCCCCGAGATTGTCGCCACAATTGCAAGACCGACCGTGAAGTAAGTTCCCCACTGTCCGAACGCGGGCCGAGCGGCTTCGGCCAGTGCATAATCTCGGCTTTGGATGATCTCTGAGACCGAAAGGTTCCCGGCAACAGCGAACCCGACTAAAAGGTAAACAAGCAAGCAGATTGCGAGTGAAATGATGATCGAACGGCCAATATTCTTCGTGGGGTCAATGATCTCCGAACCGCTATTGGTTATCGTCGTGAAGCCCTTGTAGGCGAGCAGTGCCAAAGCTGTCGCCGACAGAAAACTACCCGCCGATGATCGTTCGGTGACTCCAACGCTTTCAAGAGTAAGACCTGAGACCCACAATCCGGCAGCCGCGAATACGACAATACCTGCAATCTTGATAACGGCGGTCACCGTAGAAAATGTACCGATGAACTTGTTGCCTAAAATATTCACGATGAATGCGGCAACAAGCAGTCCAACACCTAGCACAGGGACAAGGAACTGATCCTCTTTCGCGTCGAAGAGTTGCAGCGTGTACATTCCGAACGTCCGGGCCACGAGACTCTCGTTGATGACCATCGAGAAATACATCAGCAAGGCCATGCCAGCCGTGACGGTTCCTTTACCGTACGCTTTCATCAGAAACATCGCGATGCCGCCAGCCGAGGGATACTGCTCTGCCATCTTCACGTAGCTGTAGGCGCTGAATCCGGCAACGATCGCAGCAGCTAGAAATGCCAGCGGAAATAGTCCTCCCGCCTGTTCCGCGACTTGGCCCGTCAACGCGAAAATGCCAGCACCGATCATCACGCCAGTTCCCATCGCTACCGAGCCGGTTAGCGTGAGACTGTTTTCTTCATACTTTCCTGATGACTTTGAGTCGTTCATAAACCCGTGATCCCGTATTTGTCGGCTGTGTTCGATTCGAGATTGTTTTAACTTTGCAAATACCGCGCCAGGGTATCACGACGTCGTCGCCAACAGCAAAAAGACGGCCACGATCTCGGGCTGGTTGTTTGGCGATCGAACTGGTTGGTTTCCGCCCGCGCGACGTATGATCTTCGTCAGGCCCGTGACTTGCCGCAGCAGTTGTAGCACCCGGCAATCAAGGCTCCGAATAGCCAGCCGAGTACGAAAATCTCGATGACACCAAGCACCGTTTCCCACCAAGGCATGTCCCAACGCATGATTGTTGTCACATCAACGCCGTGCATCAGACTGTTGAAAAAGCGAATTGCGACATCTTGTGGCACGGTCAGCATCACGAAAACGCAACCGATGTACGCGATCGTGAAGGCCATTCCAACAGCGAAACCGAATCGGGGCATACTCAACTTATTCATGGCGGTCCTCTTGGTGGCTTGTATGGTCAGCCGAATGATCGGCCATGTGCCCTCGCATCATCAGCAGATGACACCCGAGCATCAGGACGATGAACACGGTCATCGTGATTCCTTCGCTGACACCGAACAACGGCAAGACGAAAATTAGCAGCATCGGTAGACCGCAACCGATCAGCATGTGCAAAAAGTGTTTCATAGGAATATCTCCTTCATTTCTCCGTTTAGATGTTCAACCTCCTCCCTTCTTCACCGCGCAGCGCAAAAAAAATGCACAACCACGTTTGACCACACGAAACCTACCGCGTTACGGATCGGCCCCACTCAAACTTGTTTCCCGCGACTCCAACTTCGCTGCATGGTTGTCTAATGGAGCCTGAGCTTTCATTTCCATCATCAGGAAGTAGTTCAAGCCAGTCCGAATGATGGCGACTGCGGCCAGCTTTCCAATGTGATCCCAACTCGGTGAAACGGCTGTCCCGAGAATGTCTGCACCCAGTTGAAATTCCAGAGCCAGCGAGAGGTAGCGAGCGAGAATCAGTCGTGTCTGAGCGAAGTCTTGTTCTTTCCCACTTCTCACGGTGCGAACCCAGTGAACGATTGCCACACCCACGCCGATTGTGACCAGCGTAGCGCCAAACACTTCAATCCCCAGCTTCACCCAGCCAACAATCAAGATGACGTTGTGTTCGACGATGCTGGTAGCCTCAGGCATGGTTCACGGTCTCCTCAGTGATGCTTGTACCAACCGACACGCTTGATGTCGTTCCAGGAAGTTGTCTGATGGCACTGGCCGCATTGATCGACTCTGGCGTGTGGCTTTCCGGCAACGCGAGCCGAGATCATCTTGAAGTGCATCATGTAGTGGCTCGGCGGGGCCTGATGGCATTGGCTACAATCGGTCGATTGCGGCGTAGGGTGTTTGTATTCAGGGATCGTCCAACGGTCAGTCGCGTGACATTGAGCACAATCGGAACCGAACAAGCTCTGATGCCGGTCGTCATTGGAATGGCACGAGGCACAGTCCAAGACTGACTCATTCAGGCTGATGCGAGAGTGCGGCGAAACGCCCGAATCGAGTTTTTCACTCAGCCGCAGATAGGCTGCGAGTTCCTCCGTTCCCGGCTCGGCATCCTGCATTTGCTTCATAGCGATGCCCGTCAGCAGCGAATGGTCCATCAACGACAATTTTGCATCGACGCCGCGATGCTCCAGATGGCACTGCTTACAGGTGTTGACACTGGCGTGAAATGCGGTTGGTTGTCTTTGCAGGATTGATTCGTTGTTGGCATGGCAAAGAACGCACTTCGCCGTGTCCACTCCCTTCACTGGCGTGTGGCAAGCGTTGCAGTTGTTCGCAAGATTCGCGTGAGCGGCTGACAGCGGACCCGGATTGACTGCTTGGTGCATCGAATGAGAAACGACTTCCCTCGCCTCACTCGGAATCCATCCTGCTCCATAGGCCACCGCAACTCCGGCGATAAGAACAAGAATGATGATCGTCCATCGTGTCATTGCATCACCTGCTACTCAAACCAACGCAAGCCGAAGTAGACGGCGTAATACACATGCACGAACATCAGAGCGTACAAGACGAAGGAAATCACGATGTGGAACTTCAGCCACTTGCCGAACCACGCCTTGAAGTCTTCGTGTGTCTGAATCGCGTATTCGACATCCGCGATAGATTCAGCAAGACGCACCAACGTGATCGAATCCGCTCTGGCAACGGATGGCTCCGTGCTCGGTTCCGGAAGGAAGAATCCAGCCATCAGCCGACTGAAAAATCCAGAGAATGGGCGTAGGCTTTTTGCCGCAGTCGGATCAGATTGTGTAGTCAGGAGAGCTTCGTCATAAGCGGTTTGTAACTCGTTCAGCATCGTTTTCTTTTCGCGAATCTCCTTGGCAAAACCGGACATCAGGTAGCGGCCTACAAAACCACTGACGACAACCAGCAGCGTCATCGCGGTCAAAGCAATCCCAACCACGCTTTCGTACTTATGACCACTGTGGATGATGACCAGAATCGGTCCCAGCACGCCCGCGTAAATGTGCCACGCCAACAGTGTCCGCAAAGAGACGTATTTGGTGACGGACTGTTTGAGCCTCTTGTTGCGCTTGACGATCAAGTAGGCGAGCGGAACGAGCATCAGGGTTGCCCCGGCGATTCCGAAAACCCCACCCCAGAAACTTCCTGCAAACCGATGTGCGTGGTGCAGCGGAAAGCCAAGCCATGCGAGCAACATCAACATGACCAGACCGGTAACGACGATTTTCTCCCGTTCCTTCATGCGTCAATGCTCACGTCTTGCTTCGCTTTCGCTTGGCAGCACAGAACCATCCCGGCTTCACGGTCTTCCGGCTCCAAACCGTCATCGACGTCCATCGTGACTTCGCCGGAGAGCAGCTTCGCAACACAAATGCCACAGGTTCCAACGCGGCACGAGTAGTCGATTTCAACATCAACACGTTCAGCCGCTTCGAGGATTGTTTCGTCTGCCAGCAATTCCGTTGACTTGCCGGAAGTCGCGAACGTGACTTTGGCTCCCGTCGCTTTCGGCTCGTAAGCTTCCTGCCCTTTGGCAACTTTGGCTTTCGGCTTTTGCGTCGAGCCGAAGTTTTCTGTGTGAACGTTGTCCGCAGGAACTTCGAGTTTTGCCAGCATCCCCTTGGTTGCTTCCATCATTGCCGGAGCACCACAGATATGAACCCGTTTGGTTGCGATATCAGGCACCCATTCAGCAAGCAGTTCTTTGCTCAGTCGTCCTTTGCGATAACCGTCCAAGTCCTTCTCAATGCGACTCATCGCTACATGCACGTGCAAGTTGTCGTACCGCTCGTCGAGTCGTTTGATTTCTGACTCGAAGATGAAGTGTTCCGGATCACGACAGGCGACGACGAAATGAATTTCGCCCGGCCAACACATATCGGTTAACGCCCGCGTCACGCTCATCATCGGCGTGATGCCAACGCCACCAGCGATCAGCACCACGCTGTCGGACTCTTCGCCGCTAAATGTGAATCGACCGCTGGGAGCCTTCACTTCCAGCGTGTCGCCGACTTTCAGTTGGTCGCAGATATAACGTGACCCCGCACCCTTGTCTTCTCGCTTCACGGTGACTTCGCAGTAGTAGGCCTGCGTGGGAGCGGAAGAGATTGTGTAGCTTCGCCGAATCGGTTTCTCTCCCACGGGGAGCGTGAAGGTTAAAAACTGACCGGGTAGATAATTGAAGGGTATTCTCCCGCCATGACAGGCGACCATCCGAATCGTTTTGACGTCTTCGGTCTCGTCGGTGATCTTGGCAACTCGCAGCCGACAGAGTTTTTTCTTCGCAACCGGAATCAATCCGCTGGCGTCAACTCCTTCGGTGGGGGCTTCGGTCGGGCAGCCATCATCAGTCGCACAACAATCGCTTACCGGTTGAGAGTCGAAGGCTGAAGGTCCAGAGTCCGAGGGAAGTGTGCTGGGAGCGGTCGATTGTGTGTTCGCTTCGCCATTCCCGGTTCCCCCACTCCCAGCTTGGCCCCCGCCAGCACCCGCGTTCGCTGTCGAGAGTCTTTCCAGCAGTGATGCAGCACGTCGCATCTTAAAGAAGTACATCCAGATCATCGCCGCCGCGAACAGGATCAGAACAGCCATCAAGCTGGTGTGAAACGGCGACATGCCCCATAGCAATGCGTTTGACGAGGCAGTGTTCACGGCATCGTCGATGTTGAGTTCGCGTTTGAACCACTGCAATGCGACATTTCGAGGAGCCTTGCCTTCACGCAGAGCACGATGAGCCGCGAGACCGCTTTCAAAGTCATTCAAGCCCTCGCGAATCTTCGCAGTGGCGGATTGCATTGCAGCAAAATCGTCCCCGGCAGCCGAACGTGATAGCTCGTCAAAGCCTTCCCCCAGCAAGCGAGTTCCGGCAATCATTCGTCCGTGAGCTTCCTGCTCCAATTCCCCGCGACGTTCTATCGGCAAATCGGGCAGTTCCATCAAAGACGGATAGAGGTCTTTGGGCTTGGGGGCACCCATCTTCTCCATCATGCCATCCATCATGCCGCCCATGCCACCACCCATCATGCCACCCATGCCATTTTTGGGACCGGCACCGTCCGGCGGACCTCCCATGCCACGAGTTCCCGAACCGCCGGCATTCGCATCAGCTTGTTCAGGGTGATGTGCTGCGTGCTCTTCGGGCGATACCTGAGCGATCGCGGTCGAAGCCGTCACGACAAACAACAGCACTAACGCTGTGAAGGTTGTTGGCCACGTGTGACGGGGCACCGCTTTGCTGATTGTGTTTCCATTCTTTTCGTTCATGTCGTTTGCATCGCTGCGTTGAAGTATCGACTGGTTCCCTGCGATTCCATCGCTTCGCCGATACGGTTAAGAGCATGGGCGTAGGCCGCCGTTCGCATGTCGATTTCTGTCTCGACGCTCAAGTCGTGAATAGCTCCGAATTCCTGAGCCATAATCTTCTGCAAACGTTCATGAACTTCGCCTTCACTCCAGTAGTAGCCTGCCCGATTCTGAGTCCACTCGAAGTAGCTGACCGTGACGCCGCCAGCATTCGCCAAGATGTCGGGAACGACCGTTGCTCCCAGTTCCTTCAGGATGTCGTCGGCTTCCGTCGTTGTGGGTCCGTTGGCAACTTCGACAATGTAGGGTGCCGTGATTCGCGCAGCATTTTCGCCGGTGATTTGGTTCTCTAAGGCTGCCGGAATCAACACATCCACGTCCAACTCAAGTAGTTGTTCATTCGTGATGACGGCGCCACTACCCGCATCATCAGGATTGCAGTGACATTCCACGCAACCGCATTCCGGGCAATCGCAGACGCTGCGTTCGCCGTACACATTCGATACGGATGCTTGAGAACGTTTCAGTTCGATGGCTCGCGGAATATCCATACCGTCTTCGCGGTAGACTCCGCCTTTGGAGTCACTGATGGCGACGCACCTATAGCCATCCGCATGAAGCAGGCGTGCCACGTGCTGACCAGCGTTCCCGAATCCCTGAACGGCAACTCGCACGTTTTCGGGAGTCCAGTCGTTGATCCGCTCCAGTTCTTTGATGCAGTAGTAAGCTCCGCGTCCGGTGGCATCATCGCGACCAAGACTGCCACCAAGTGGAATCGGTTTGCCGGTAATGACATCCGGCGTGCGTCGCCTCTGGATGGTGGAATACTCGTCCATCATCCAGCCCATAATCATGGAGTTCGTATAAACGTCGGGAGCCGGAATGTCCGTGTCAGGGCCAATGAAATCGGCAAGTTGCTGGACGAAGCCTCGACTGAGTCGTTCCAGTTCCATGCGGGAAAGCACTTTCGGGTTAACAATCACGCCGCCCTTGCCACCACCAAACGGGATGCCCGCCACGGCACACTTGCACGTCATCCAAAATGCCAGTGCTTTGACTTCGCCAAGATGTACCTGCGGATGAAAACGAATCCCGCCTTTGGTCGGGCCGCGAGTATCGTCGTGACGAACACGGTAGCCCTCAAAAATTCGCAGTGATCCGTCGTCCATCCGAACCGGAATGCTGACATGCACGACCGACTTCGGATGTTTCAGACGATCCAAAGCTTCGAGATCAATCTTTGCAAACTGGGCCGCTCGGTCGAGTCGAAGAAGTGCATTCTCGAAGATGTCGTCATGATCCGACATGGCAGCCTTTCAGATTCACATTCAGCAAACAACACGCGACCCGAACACCGAGCCCACCTCCGTGAGCTTTGATGCGCGAGCCGCGTGATTCTTCACGGAATTCCTCAAGTCAAACTACTTGTGCTGACTGTGCTTGTCGTGATCGCCCGCCTTCGTGGCAACCACAAACATCGCATCATCGCCGCACTCGCCGCAAACATGCTTGACTTCTTGATGCTTGCCTTTTCCTTTGCCAGTGCCTTCGACCGTCACCTTGCCTTCGCAAGCGGAACAGGTATGCGTGTTACCGACCGTCATCATTTTCACGTGTGATTTGTCATTGCCGACAGGATGTACGGTCACGATTTTGCACATGCTGCATACCATCGCAATCGAATCGCCCGGTTTGAGCGCTTCCGCCTCGGCCTGCGTTGTGATGTGCGTCATTTTCGTCATCTTCATCGCGTGGGCATGATCGTGCTTCTTGCCGTGCGGATCGTGGTTCTTGTCCTGAGCGTGTGCCAGCCCAGTGAACGTGATCGCTATCCCAAGAGCGATTGCCGTAACCACACTGATTCCACCGATGTACTTGGTTGTCGTTTGCATGAAGGTCTCCTTCTTTCTGTTGGTTAGTGTCAGCAACTATTTGGCCGTTTCGCTTCGGCGCTACTTTTGTCCTTCTCCAACCAATGCTTGACGTTGCTCTTGCGTCAATACACTGGCCGCTTCTCCGACAGAGCGGATGAATGCGATCCGAGTAGCGACTTGGAGCTGAGCAATCTCTTTGGCTTTCGCTTCGATCTTCTTGATGTCTGGTTCGGCGGCAGCCGTCAGCTTCCACAGTTCCTGTTCGGCTTCTGCGATTTCGCGCTGGGCCGTTGAAGTCGCCAGCAACGAGGATTCCTTGATCGTGTTGAGTTTCTTTTGTTGCTCGTCGGTCAGCGTGATGTGCTCGGGGTGATCGAGAAAGAACCCGGTCTGGCCGATGTGATACACATGCGACGCTCCGGGGAATCCGGGCAATGCCGACGGCATATCCATCCCGACCATTGAGTCGGATGCCATGGCGGGGTTCATTCCCATCATCCCCATGCCCATCATTCCCTTCTTACCTTTCATCATGGACATCATTCCCATGCCGCTCATGCCTTGGCCCATCATGCCCATTTCCATGCCCGACATTTGGCTATCCGAATCCTGAGACATGCCCTTCATGCCGCCCATCTTTTCCATCCCCATGCCGCCCATTTTCTTCATGGACTTCATCGTTCCTCCGCCGGACGGGCCATCGGCGCCGTACTTTTTGCGGTGCTGAGTCACGAGTGCGGCCTCCAGTTCTGCGACCTTGCTTTGTAGTTGCCTGAGTTCCGCGCCGAGATCAGATGCTGCGGTCGCTGGCGACTCATCACCGTGCGTATGCTGGTCTGCTGACTGAGCCAAGACTGGTGAAATCAAGAGTGCCCAGGCCAAAATGCCGGACGCAAGCGCTGTTCTCTTTAGTATTTTCATGGCTAATCCTCCTATTTGATCGGGACTATTGCGTACCGAATCGGGCTCGGCAAAACAACGTTTGGCGGGCCGCCCTTCAATACCCTCTCAGGGTATGTTACCCTTGTGATTCTGCGTAGTTACCCTTGCAGCCACCCGTCCCACGGCGGATTGAGGAACTTCCGTGGATTCCTGATGATGCACGTAGGTTTTCGATGAAAACGACATTGGTGACCAATATATGACTGTCGCAGCGGACCGGACTGGACCGGGGGAGCAGCGCAGCTACGGTCGATTGATTCTGCCAGAACTTTCGATGCGGTTCATGCCGGTTCCTTCACCAAAAAATGAGAAAGCACACCTGCTGCTGACGCGTTCTTGCAAAGGCGTCACCCGCGTCACTTCCGTATACGGAGCCGTTGCGTTTGAATGAAGCACGTCACGAAAACGGAAACACGTCGATTCGCGATTCGTCGGCCAATGCTGCCACGCAGCAGTTGGTTAGCGCGTGTCTCGCGGGAGATCGCTGCGCGATGCAGCAGCTCTACGAGCAATGCGCTGACAACGTGTATGGATTGATGGTCCGTATGGTCGGGCGGCAGGACGCTGACGATCTTACGCAGCAAGTATTTCTCAAGATGTTCCGCAAGCTGGACCAGTTCAACGGCCAATCCAAACTCGAAACGTGGCTCTACCGCTTGGCAAGCAACGAAGCCTTGCAACATCTTCGCCGCAGTAAACGACGATCCACGGCACCCCTTGTCACCGAGCCCGCGACGGATGATCCGGACTCCATCGGCGAAGCCGAGGAAGCCGAGCTACTGGAAACGGCGATGACACAGCTCGAACCGGAACTTCGAGCAATACTGATTCTGAAAGAACAGCAGAATCTGTCTTACCGCGAGATCGCCGAGTCTATCGGCATACCCGAGGGCACCGTCGGTTCACGGCTAAACCGGGCACGAAAAGTACTTCGCGAAGAACTTTCGCAGCTCGGTTGGGAGTGAGTCCGACCGTCAACTCAACCTCCGTAGGGACACCCAACGGTACGTTCGATTTGAGCAACTGTCCCAGCAAGTGTTGCCTCAATGCGTGCCAACTGGGTCTCGAACATCAACAGTTCGCGATACGTCTCGATGAGTGCGAAAAAGTCGGTTCGCTTGCCACGGTAGTCGGCGAACGAGAGTTTGAGCGTATCCTCGGTTCGCGGAATGATCCGGTCTTCGTAAATACCCGCCTGCTCGACCAATGCGTCGGCCTGTGCCAACAATCGTCGCAGTTTGCCTTGGATGACATCGCGCTCGGCTTCCAGCCGTTGCGCCGAACTACTGGTCCGATTGGCCGCTTCGCGGATGCCGGCGTTGATCTTCTCACGCCATATAGGAAGGGTTACGCCAACCATGAAACTGATGTTGTCGTGGCCGTTTGCCACGGGGCTAATCGCATTGGTGTCATCGTCAATGATTGCGTAGTTCAGACCAAGGTTAAAATCGGGATATTTTTGTAGACAGGCGAGCCGTTGCTTCTGACGGTCGCGCTGGATCTCTGATGCGATAGCTCGTAGCTCTGGACTGCACTGCTCGGCAAGAGCAAGTAAGTTTTCCAACCGTTCAGGCACATCCCTTAGCCCAATATCTTGTTGTGCTTCAGGAATAAGAGTGACCGGCTGCTGCACTAACGCTGCCAAATCGGCCTGCGCCTGTTCCTTTTGCTTTCGCAATCCTACCAGTTGGTCGTCCAGTCGATCTGCTTCCAGTTGCGCTCGCAGTACGTCTTGTTGAGTGCCGCCACTCTTGTAACGGGCTTCCGCCACTTGCGTCAGGTCGTCGACTAATTCGCGAGTCTCCTCGACAATCGTGATCGCCCGCGTTGCGAACCACACTTCGTAATACGCCAGACGCACCGCTTCGGTGATCTCGCGTTCGATTCGATCGAGTTCCGCCTGCGCCATTTGAACTTCGCGACTGGCAATCGCGGCTTTTGCTCGTAGCTTCTCTGGCCACGGGACGCCTTGCCCAAGTTGGAACTGATGCCCCACGCGACCACCGGCCGTTTGCAGGGCTTGGTTTTGAATCGGCCAGAAGGTGTTGTTGAAACTCGGATCGGGCAATGCACGCGCCTGCGGGATGACATTCGCTGCGGCCGCTACGCGGTTGCGGGCCGCTCGAATTTTCGGATGCCCACCCAGGGCCACTTGGACGAAATAATCAACGGGCTGCTGTCGCTCAGCCACCGGTGGAGCCAAAGTCAGTTCCAACGGTTGCACGAGTTCTGCTGTGCTTTCGGAAGCTGTTTGATTCTCTCCCGATTGCTGGCCAGAGCCACTGCTTTCTTCCTCCTCGTCCTGAAGAGCACCCGGCAAGGGAGCTGACGGGCTGATGTCTTCGGTTTGACTGGCTAGCTGGACTTGGCTCTTCGCCGTGGCTGAATCCTCAGTGGGCGCCTCGGCCCTTACCCGGTTTTCGCTGTTCGCAATGCTTTTAGGATTGGCGCTCGATCGCCCGTATTCCTGCGTCGTCGCACATCCACCGACTGCAATCAGAGCCAGCGTGGCTAGTAAGAATCGCATCTTTCTGCGAAAATACATTTGGTTTTTCCTGTTATGTCGCATTAAGAATGCTGCTCCGCCAGCAGAGATGAGTCCGTAACCTGTTCAATATGCCAAATTGGGCTTGTACCATCAGGCTTTTTTTCCGATATAGTTGATATACCGCCAGAGGGTATCTATCGGAACGTACAGTGGGAAACTTCCCAATAATTCGCATGGCCCGTGCAACTCGAATCATCGTCAATCTTTTACTCATCGTTGCGATAACGATGCAGCCGACGCTGACGTTCGCATTCCAGCAAGACTGTTCTGCTGGTTGCACGTCTGGATTTACCTGTCAAGGCTGCGGTTGTTGCAAGGTGCAGTCTGAGACGGCGAAGTGCCCTTGTTGTAGTGGCAGCCTCTCCGATGAGCATCAAGGCTGCTGTGAGCATGGTAAGCGCGACAAGTCACAGCAAGCTAAAGAGCCCAGCGTTGCCGATGCCGACCCATTTGCGGGCATGGTCCTTGAAGCAGGTCCGGTGCCGGAGAATTCCCAGCAGCCCAGCAATGAAGCCCAGGCAAGCAAGCAAGAGATTTCCGAAGAGAGTCTAACAACTGCTTGCCATTGCCTGAAAAACCGTGACCCGCTCGATGCCCCTACGCCACGCTCTCCAATTACGGAACTGAGAGAAGTTCTCATTTCGAGCACCGCTCAGTGTGGCGTCGTCTACACCGCAGATGAGCATCCGCGCGCGTCTACGCTGGACGCCGCACCTGCGCCAGTTGCGGCTCATTTCACGCAGATTTCTTACTGCGTCTGGCGATTGTAAACGCCAACTTCTAGGAGCACTGCGCGCCCAGCGTATTCGTGCTCACTTTCCATCATGCAGGCAATCAGATTGACTCCGCGCACTTCGCGAGTTTGTTGACCTGCTTTGAAAAAACGGACCTTCCGGCAACCAATGCAGCTTGATGCTGCGCGATGACTCCTGGTCCGCAGTCGCCTTGCCAGTAACCCTTCGGCCGCACTCAATTAACCGTGCGACCGCAACTCCTGTTCGTGCACCACATTCGCACGAAAATGAGATATAGATCATGACGCATCACGAAACGCCAAACCCGGCCGACGGCCACGACGGCGCAGTCAATCCCTCTCGCGGACTGGCTGAAGACGCAGAAACCACTTCTGAAACTAGAGCAGATATGACGGATGACGTATCTGATCGCTTAACATCTGTCTCTGACGCTTCGGCCAGTCACGATGTCGCGGCAGCCGACGAGATAGTAAGGGCAGAGGTCCCCTCACCAGCCAATCCTACTGCCGCAGCCGATTCTAAGCTTGGCGGTTGGGCCTGGCTCATGCGCTTCGCGGTGAAATCGCTTGGGGTTGTTGCCGTCGGAGCACTGCTGCTGTTTCTGATAGGAGTCGCGCAGCGCATAGAATGGGTGACTGCCGACGGCTTTTCCGCCACTGGCGACGATACTGCTGCCCATGCCGCCGCAGGAGGCGAAGATAAACGCTATATCTGCCCCATGATGTGTACCCCGCCATCGACCGAACCGGGGCGATGTCCAGTGTGTGCGATGGAACTGGTGGAAGCTACCAGTGATGGTGGCGGCGACGGGATTTCGGTCACTATCGAATCGTCTGCCCGCCGACTCGTTGGCATCCAGACCGCCATGTCAAGGATGGGCGAAATGACCCGAACCATTCGCACCATTGGCTCGATCGACTTCGATGAAAGCAGACTGTCTACGATTTCCGCTTACATCGACGGACGACTAGAGAAGTTGTATGCCGACTACGTCGGCGCCGAGGTCACTCAAGGTGAAGACCTTGCGCTGATCTACAGTCCTCAACTCTATTCCGCTCAGACAGAGTACATAACGAGCCTCGAAGGCAACGCGTCCAAACGATTCCAAATCGGCGATAGCAACCTGGAGGAAATGTCTCGACAGAACCTCAGTGAACTAGGGATGACCGAACAACAGATCGAGTCACTCCGGAACAGTCGCAAGCCGCAATCCCGCATTCGCATTAAGTCACCACAAAGCGGAACGGTCATTGAAAAGACGGCGGTCGAAGGCGACTACGTCAAAACCGGACAGAAGCTCTACCGCATCGCCGACTTGAGTTCTGTCTGGCTGATGCTTGATCTATTTCCCGACGACGCGGCAGCGGTCCGCTTCGGTCAGCAAGTCGAGGCCGAGATTCAATCCATGCCAGGGGAAGTGTTTACAGGACGTGTGGCGTTTATCGATCCCACGGTCAACTTGCAGACTCGTACCGTACGAGTTCGTGTTGAAGTCATGAACTTCGATGGCAAGCTGAGGCCTGGCGATTACGCTACCGCGCGGATCACCGTGCCTGCGATTCCGATTGACTTGGTCTACGACCCGGCGCTATCGGGCAAATACATCAGTCCCATGCATCCCCAAGTCATTCGTGACGAGCCGGGAGACTGCCCAATCTGTGGCAGGGACTTAGTGCCGACTAGCCAGCTTGGCTACGCCACACAACCACAGCCCGAACAGCGGGTTGTAACCGTGCCCCGTGATTCCGTATTGCTCACGGGCGACAATGGTGTGATCTATGTCGAAACCGAACCAGGAAGATTCGAGATTCGTCGGGTCGCTGTCGGGCCGATGAACGATACCGAGGCGGTGATCATTGAGGGGCTGGCTGCGGGTGAGACCGTCGCCACGGGTGGCAACTTTCTGATTGACTCGCAAATGCAGTTGGCCGGCAACCCGTCACTGATGGACCCTACCAAGGCACCGAGCTATTCCCCCGGCCCCCTGGAATTGCCTGAGAGCCAACCCGTCCTACTTGCCGACGAGGCGGCTCGCCATTTCGACAGAGCCTACGACGCCTATTTTGAAATCCAGTGTGCGATGGCAGCGGACATGACTCCGCCACCAGTCGCACTCAATACCCTATTGGATTCGCTTGCACATTTGGCGATGTCCGCTGAAGTTCCCGACGAGGCTCAAACAGAGTTAGCCAAAGCCCGCCGAGCCGCCTTGAGAATGGATGGCTCACTGGAGACAGCACGTGAGGCCTATCGGGCCGTTAGCCACGGGATGCTGCGTGCCGCTGTCGTCGCCCGTGGACCCAAGACGGCAGAAGCACTGACGCACTACTACTGTCCGATGGTCCCAGGAGGCGGTGGCGACTGGATGCAACCGGGCGGAGAACTTGCCAATCCGTATTGGGGGGATGAGATGCTTCGCTGCGGCGAGATCGTGCGAGATATGGCGATCGACGAGCCTGTTTCGGCTCCTTCTGTTGCGAAAGTGCCGAACTAGGAGAATCCCCATGCTCAACATCATCATACGCTTCTGTGTAAAAGAGCCGTGGCTCGTCCTGCTGCTGGCGATTGGGTTGAGCGTTGGCGGCTGGTTCGCCTACCAGTCAGTTCCCATCGACGCCATTCCCAACGTTGGTGAAAACCAGGTCATCGTACTCACGCCGTGGCCGGGGCGTTCGCCGAAAGACATCGAAGATCAGGTCACCTACCCGCTCAGTGTGTCACTGCTCGCCGTTCCCGGCGCCGAATCGGTTCGTGGCAAGAGCATGTTCGGCTACAGCTTTGTGCAAGTGACTTTCAAGGATGAGATTGACTTCTATTGGGCGCGCAGTCGCGTCTCCGAGCAACTTGGCTCGGCAGCGTCTCAGTTGCCCGATGGAGTCGTTCCTCAACTCGGTCCTGACGCTACCGGACTTGGGCAAATCTACTACTACACGTTACAACCTCCAGAAAAGGGCATGAGCTTAGCGGACTTACGAAGCATGCAGGACTTCGTCATCAAGTTCGAGCTTCAGGCAGTGGAAGGGGTGAGTGAAGTTGCGTCGATCGGTGGCTATGTTCGCCAGTATCAAATCGAAGTCGATCCGGACAAACTTCGCTTCCACAATCTACCGCTCGATGCCTTAGCGATGGCCATCAAAGGCTCCAACTTGGATGTGGGAGCCAAGACCGTTGAAACAACGGGGATGGAGTACATCGTGCGTGGCAAAGGATTTCTTGGCACCGATGGTGACCAACTTAAAGCCATTCGCGACATCGAAGAGACGGTGATTACTCAGCGAAACGGAGTACCGGTTCGGGTGCGCGACGTTGCAAAAGTTCAGCTTGGCCCGGACTTCCGCCGGGGAGCACTTGACTATAACGGAGTCGAGGCAGTCGGTGGGGTGGTGGTGATGCGATACGGTGAGAATCCTCGCGACGTGATTGATCGTGTCAAAGAGAAAATTGCTCAAATCGAACCGGCGCTGAAGGGAGTCACGATTCACGGCGTATATGACCGAACGGGTCTCATCGACGAAACGATGGCCACGCTCACCCACGCGCTACGTGACGAAATCCTGATTACCGCCGTCATCATTCTCCTCTTCTTGCTACACATCCGCAGCAGCTTCATTGTCGCGATCTGTCTGCCTGCCGCCGTGTTGATGTCATTTATCGCCATGCACGTTGTGGGCGTTGAATCAAATATCATGTCGCTCGCCGGGATCGCCATCGCCATCGGCACGATGGTCGATATGGGCATCATCGTCTCAGAAAATATCTATCAGCATCTTGCGGATTGGGAAAAGGATCAGGCAGCCAACGGCGGGAAGCAGATTAAGCGTTCCAAGATTCGCGCAGATGTCGTCTATGAAGCGGCAGTCGAAGTTGCTCCGGCGGTTGTCACAGCCGTTGCGACGACCATCGTTAGTTTTTTACCCGTATTCTTTCTGACCGGGCGAGACTACCGGCTCTTCTCGCCGCTTGCTTACACGAAGACCTTCGCCATTGCGGCGGCCATGATCACAGCCGTCACGATCGTTCCGGCGATGTGTCGTCTCATGCTCCGCAGCGCCAAGTATCGAAAACGAACGGCGCTGACTGCCGGACTGGGGCTGGCGACTCTTCTGGGACTAGCGGCTCATTACCTGTGGGGGATGCGACTAGCCCACCATCTCGGCATCCCAACCTGGTCGATAACCGCACTGGCGGTAGCTGTGGGCTTCATTGCCGCATGGCAGTTGATGCAGGAACGAATTCGCCCGATTGAAGAGATCCCCTCCAGTCGTTTTGTTCGCTGGCTCTACGCGGCTCGTTTGCGGCAAGCACTCAACCACAAGGTGCTTGCCCTTTCATTTCCTGCGTTATTGCTGGTTGTCGGTGTCGGCGCCTGGATTGGGATGCCAACGGTCATGCGTCCTGTGGAGAAGATCGCCCGTGTTTTTGGAGCAGACCTCAATCAGTTCCCCGGCTATGTGGACGCCAAGCATGTGTTTACCGGGCTACAGAGCGACGATTGGATCGCTCTGGATGAGGGCAGTTGGTTTTATATGCCGACGCTATATCCGGCCGCCAGTTTTTCGCAGGCAATGCAGGTCTTGCAGACGCAGGACGTGCTGATTGGGCAGATTCCAGAAGTGAAAGATGTGCTCGGCAAAATCGGTCGCGTTGAATCGGCGCTCGACCCAGCGCCGGCTGCGATGGTCGAAACCTACGTGATGCTTAAGCCCGAGAGCCAGTGGCGCGAAGGCGTCACCCCTCGCGATGTATGGGACGAGATCAACAAAGTCGCGACGCTTCCGGGTGTGACCCCCGCGTCCGCGTTGCAACCGATTGAAGGACGAGTGGTAATGCTGCAATCGGGCATCAAAGCGCCGATGGCCATCCGCGTCTACGGCGACAAGCTAGACACGCTCGCCGATGCCGCAATGGATGTGGGAGCTACTCTGAAGACCTCACCGCTGGTCAACGCCGGAACGGTTAATCCCGACATTGTGCTCGGCAAACCGTATATCGAATTCACCGTCAACCGCGATGCCGCCTCTCGCTACGGCATGAGTGCGGCGATGGTCAATCAGATAATCGAAACCGCGCTCGGCGGCATGAACCTGATAAAAACGGTTGAAGGCCGCGAACGCTATCCCGTGCGTCTTCGTTACAACCGCGACCTTCGTGAACGGATCGATCAACTGAGCCGCTTGCCGGTCGTGACGCACAACGGCGCGGTGGTGCCGCTGGAGGAACTCGCGACACTGGAGACCACCTGGGGGCCGGGCGCTATCAATAGCGAAAACGGCCGACTGGTGGCTCATGTTTCCTTCATGACCAGCGGCGCTAAAGGCGACTTGGAGTCTGTCACTGCGATCGAACACCAGCTTCGCGAGGCCCAGTTGCTACCGCCATCCGATCCAAATCGACTGGCGCTTCCAGCAGGGTATTCGTTGGAGGCAGTTGGCAGCTTCCGTAATCAAATCGAAGCTAATACGAGACTTATGTGGATCATTCCCGTCGTCATCCTCATTAACCTACTCTTGATCTATTTCGAGTTTCGCAATCTCCCGATCTCCTTGGCAGTGTTTACCGGCATTCCGGTCGCTTTCGCCGGCGGAATGGTGTTGGTTGCCTGGATGGAGGTCGAACTGAACACCGCCGTCTGGGTAGGGTTCATCGCGCTCTTCGGCTTAGCTGTTGACGACGGCGTCGTGATGGCGACCTACATCCACCAATTGCTGAAGCGTCGGAAGGTACGAAGCGTCGAAGACATTCGCAACACTGTCTACGACGCAGGACTCAAACGCATTCGACCGTGCGTGATGACAACGGTCACGACGCTCGCTGCACTCGTTCCCGTGTTGATAGCAACCGGGCGCGGCGCCGATGTAGCGCGTGCCATGGCCATTCCCGTCTTCGGCGGAATGCTGGCCGAACCGTTTACTTCTTTCATTGTGCCGACGCTCTACTCTGCCTACTTGGAAACGAAGATGCGTTTCGGCTTCCACGATCCACTTTGGGAAGGCGCCGAAGATATGCCTACGACTCAAAAGGAGGAACTCATGGATGCTGCCTAGAAATATTCTTAACTATTGCTGAAGGAATCGTTCCTTCAAAGCATCCAAGCGTCACGGAGGCCCTTGGATCATTTTCACCCCAAGCACTTTACTGGGAGAATAAGGATGAGAAATCACTCACTCAAGCAGTTCGCGCTGGCTTGGATGCTGGTTGCCACTGCCCCTATCGCTGCCATTGCCCAATCGGATCATAAAGCCCACGGTCATCAGCATACGATGCCCAATCAGGCATCCGCTCCGCAGAGCGGTCCCAATGGCGGCACGCTGAAACAAATCGGCGAACTCCAGTTGGAGACAGTTGTTTCAGAGGGCGGCATCAAGATGTTTGTCTTTGCTCGCGATGGCCAGCCGCTGGCGGTCGAACGAGGACGCGGCGCGGCGTCGTTGCGAGTGGAAGGTAATGCCAAACGTTATCGCTACGACCTCTTGCCTGACGGAAAAGGGGCGCTCACCGCTCCGGTTAACCTGTCTCAGATCGCCGGACGACAAATCGAACTCGACTTGCAACTGGTCGGATTGCCGGGCGCCGGAAGTCGCCCGTTAACCTTGCGTGAAGTCGCTACCGTGCCGGCAAGTCCCGAGCAGCTCGCGGCTGCTGCGATTGCACGTCAGAAGATTTGCCCGGTTAGCGGCAAGCCGCTGGGCAGCATGGGCCACCCCGTGGCGGTCGATGTTAACGGACAGACGGTATTCGCCTGTTGCAACGGATGCGTGAACGCCATCCGGTCCGATCCGGCAAAGTACGCCGCCGGGCGACCTGAAATCACAATCACTACGTCAACTGCTGCTGACGCGGCCGCGATCGCTGCTCAGAAAGTTTGTCCCGTGATGGATGAAGCACTTGGCGGCATGGGAACGCCAATCAAAGTCATGATTGGTGACAAGCCCATCTTTCTCTGCTGCAAAGGATGCATCAAGAAAATTCAAGCTGAACCCGCTAAGTACTTAGCGATGGTCTACGGCGATCAAACCCAGCAGAGCAATCTTGAAGCTGCGGGCGAGCAAGTGCGACCGAAAGTCTTCAAAGTGACGGCTGCTGATGCGCCGTATGTCGCGGCACAAAAGAAGTGTCCGGTAATGGATGAGCCGCTCGACGGGATGGGCGGACCCTACCGGGTGAATGCCAATGGCAAGGCCATTTATATCTGCTGTCCTGGCTGTGCGAAGAAGATCGTTGCCCAGCCGCAAAAGTATCTCGACGTATTGGCTCGGCAAGGTGTGAACCCGCCGGCACTGCAAACCGAGGACACAGCCGCGGTCGTTCCGGCTGGTAGCGAACAGGTCCGTCCGGGAGTCTTCAAGGTCACCTCGGCCGATGCTCCGTTTGTTGCTGCCCAGAAGAAATGTCCGGTGATGGATGAACCGTTAGATGCTATGGGCGGCCCCTATAAAGTCAACGCTGCCGGCAAGGCCATCTACATCTGTTGCCCTGGCTGTGCCAAAAAAATCGCAGCGGACCCTCAGAGGTATCTTCAAGTGCTCGCTCAGCAAGGAATCAACGCACCTATAATACGGTAGGCAAAACACACGACGTGTCTGCCCGTCGCACGATTCGCGGGGGCGGTGTCGTGACGATTCGCGCCTTCGGGCGTGATGATGCATCACGCCGCTCCTGCCCTTTTTTATTTTCATGACAACTGTCAGCAATCAATCACTTCTAACGACAAGGATGTCACTCATGTCACTTCGACCACTCTACATCAGCATTATTCTCAGCACAGTTTTCACAGTTGGTGCGACCGGTTGTTCGTCGCCGCCTTGGCGAAAGAAGCAATCAGCGATTGCAGATAGCACGGATGCCTATTACGAACAGGTCGCCACAGAAGCTCAATACGATTCTGCCCCCGGCGACTCAAGTGAATATCGGCGTCCGCCCGAATCGGAATCGACCTACACTCCCGCATCGCCAGTCTCACGCAGCCAGAGCAGCGGTTCCGATAGCTGTTGTCACTAAACTAGACGGTAGGTCAAAATGCTGCCAAGCAAACTGATAAATCAGATACGGTTCCTGCCGTACCGTGCGATAAGGAGAATCGGCACAGCAGACATGAGCTGCGTCCTTGGCATCAAAACCAGCCAACTGCATACGCCAGAACTCGAAGAGGAATTCCGGTTTGTAGAGATTACTTCCCAGAACATTCGCGAAATGCGCGCGGCTTATCCGGAATTTTTCGATGAGCGCCAAGCCGAGCAACTTACGACCGGCCAGTTTTTTGGAATTGCGGTTCTTCAACAAGACGAACTGGCGGGATTTGCTTGGCTAGGTATTGGCAGCATTCCTGCGGAGTCCAACCACAACGGTGATGTCCGAACTGGCTTACCAATCGACCTGCCGGCGGATACCGGATATGTCTACAACGTATTGGTCCTTCCAAATTATCGAGGTCGCAGACTGTACGGAAGCATCATGGGCAAGCTCGCCCAGCGGATGCAATCGCGAGGCGTTTCGCGGCTTATTCTGACAACTGATGTGATGAACACCAGTTCGCTCAAGGCGCTTCATCGCATGGGATTTCAGAACCTTGGAAGAGCGTGGCTGTTCCGCATCGGTCCGATTTCCATTGCGAAGTACCCGCCGACCCCGGTCTTTGGGAGCGTTCGTTTCGGTAAATAAAGAGGAGATCGACGCTCTGTGGGTGCTGTATAGGACGTATCTGTCCTATAGACATTGTGCCCGCACCTCGACTCATTTGTCTTTTTATTAATGAGTTTTTGCATGTGCAGATCTACCAGTTGATCAAGCCACGTCCATTTCAGATAACGCCTCTTGGATGAACGCAGAACACTCCAAGACCATAGTTGTCCAAAAAACCTATGACTCGTTGGCCTCTGAATATGACCAACGGTGGCAGCGGTATGTTGATGCGACAATCGACGCGACACTGAAGGGGCTAGCGCTGAGCGGCGATGAATCGCTGCTGGACGTTCCCTGCGGAACGGGTGAACTTGAAGGGCGCTTGCTGCTAAAGTGGCCCAACCTACGAATCACCGGCGTCGATCTCAGCCCAAGAATGCTGGAACAAGCTCGAGTTAAGTCATTTGCGGACCACGTCAAGTGGGCGCAAGCTGACGTATCCCGACTTCCATTCTCCAATGAGAGTTTCGATTATGCATTGTGCGTGAACAGCTTTCACTATTTTTCATCACCGCAGAAATCGCTCAAGGAAATCTGTCGCGTATTGCGTCCCGACGGCACATTCATTCTCGTCGATTGGTGCGACGACTACCTGACCTGCAAATTGTGCAGCCTATGGTTACGATGGACAGATCCCGCGTTCCATAAAACATACTCGCTGCGCCGATGCCGCATGCTATTGGAAGAAGCGGGACTGAAGGAGGTGTCCGCTCGGAAGGTCCGCGTTCTGCGGATTTGGGGGCTGATGCGACTGGTGACCCAAAAGCAACGTTGAACAAAGCCGTTTGCACCCGAAGGCCTATCGTTAGCTGCGAGCCCGACTCGTGTAACTACTTCGACCCGGTGCAGCAACTCGGTTTAGTCACTGCGGACTCCAAGCCAAGCGGACATTCGTCGCTGCATACCAGCTCGGCGGTAAGCGGACACTCAACCTTGCCTGGACAGTCAGCGCGGTTCGCATCATTAAGTGGGCACTCGTCTTGGCACACCTCATCACCGGTGATGGGGCAAACGACCTTTCCGGGACACGTGCTGCCATCGCCGCTTGCAAGCGCGAGCGAATAGGTAGTCAGTCCGCCCACGGCAATCGCAACCAGGCACAGTACTACGGCTAGTTTCTTCATGACAACAACCTCCACTACGTGTTTCGTGGGTTTCGACAGCCAGCGACATGCGTGGCTAGGTTGGCCGAATCCCAAGTGACAAACATTCTACCCTCCGTACCTAGGTCCGGAGTCACGCGGTCGTTTGCGGCTGTCCCAGACCGGCTGCTTGAAGCGCTTTTTCGTCTGGGCCTTGCGCCGAGCAACAATCGGCCAGTTTTCCGTTGATAACCACGCTCGGCACACGACTCACGCCGTATTCTTTTGCTCGGCTTGCCGCCTCCGGTTGATGCATGTCGAGAATCTCGACCTCACAAGACGGACATGCTAACCGATTGACCAGGGCAATGGTTTCTTCACAAGCAGGGCAGCCAGCAGTAAACACTTCAATTTTTCTTTTAGCATTCATGATGAAGTTACCTCCTCAAGCTTCTTGTTTCGGTCCACACAATTACTGTCTACGGCCCGTAGTCAAGTCCGGAGTCAAGCGATTCTTCCGGTGCTTGCTCACTCCCAGCGAACGAGACAGTTGATTGACAAACGAGACATTCTTTCGCAGCCTGATGCCGTGCAAACCACTTGGTCTTTAGTATGGGCCACGCGTTCCACAACGAACCTGTAATCAAGACTGCGATTCCCACATACAACACCGCGCTGGACTCCAGGACAAATCGGCCGACAAGCAAAACGGTGGAACCCAACGTGCCGACTATAAGGGCGCCGAAGCGGCCTCGCTTGCATGTGTCGCAGGCGAGCATAAACAGGTAAACAAGAAGAAACGCTGCGGTAAGCGGCAGCAAATAGCGATTACTGGGAAGAAAGCCAAGGCCAATGGAGGAAAGTACGGCGGCGTAACCTGGCCAACACGCTGGGCACGTGATGCTTGGAAGCAGGGCGGCTCCAACTGCTGGCAACGCGGCCAACATTCGTGTCCAATCGCTGTCACGGCTGCCCTGACCAACGACTAGGGCATTGTCCTGAAAACCTTCAGAGAGCCGTTCAGCAATTTGCTCAACGGAAGGCGCTCCGGCAACTTCACCATCCACAGTCTGATAAAGACGGCAGCTTGCGCCGATGTCGCCAGGTTGTTCGCCAGCGACATCGAACCCACCAACAAGAACAGTTGGTGAGCCGTAACCTCGAAGCCGCGGCGGTGTATCATCCGCTGAGCGGTCCACTTCCCGCCACGAGGGCTTGGTGCCGGAGGCGACAAATGCTTTGATGAGATTCGTGCGACAATCGGTTACGTTCGGGCAATCGCTGTCGTAGAGCAAAAGCACCTCCGACATATCACAGCTCCTCTTCCAAATGGTTGAGAATGGGACACTCGTCGATGGAGGCAGTGTCGCGACATGTATTCATCAGCTTGTTCAAGGCCCGTTCAATTTTCTTCAGGTCGGAAATTTTCTGCTGCACGGCAGCAACTTTCTCTGCCGCCTGCTCTTTCACTTCAGCACAGGTGGTGTCCGGGTCAACGCGAAGCTCCAGCAGCCCTTTGATTTCTCGTAGCGTAAAACCGAGTTCCTTCGCCCGCTGGATGAAGCGAATCCGCTGCACGGTATCCGCCGGATATTCGCGGTAGCCGGAGGCTCGTCGGGGTGGCTCAGCGAGAAGCCCCTCTCGCTCGTAGAAACGCAGCGTCTCGACGTTGACACCTGCCTGTTTAGCGAGTTCACCAGTTCTGAGGCTGCTCATCGTGCTAGGGTTCCTTTCATGCCTGTAGCTTACACTCTGTACCTTAGTACGGAGTCAAGCGCCATTTCTAGGCTTTCTCATAAGCAATCTGATCTGATTGAGGCCGTTTATCGAGCATGGCTGGAACAATGTTTCAGAATCCCTCCGCTCGGCTGAGAATCCGATCACCTTACGACAACGAGCAAATCCCTGACGAATACTTCCCGACCCCAACGAAAGAAGCGGACCTCGATGAATCAGCCTTTGACCAGCTCTGCGGCTAATAGAGTCGTGTCATCAAAAGGCGGACGTGATCGCCGGAACCGCTTGAGAGCTTCCGAGAAATCCTCGACGAGCTGAGCCACCCCGTTCGTCGAGTCGGCCATGATTTGCGAAACACGCTTGGTCCCAAACTGCTTATCGTCCGGGTCGAACGATTCCGTTACGCCGTCAGACACAAGGACGATCTTCGACCCGCCGGAAATTGACCGTGATTGCTCGGTGTAACAGAGCGTCTCGTCAACGCCCAGCATCAGGTCGCCGATCTCAAGTCGGGTCACTGTCTGGCCTGGCTCTTGAATGAAGGGAGGCTCGTGCCCGGCATTTGCGCAGGTGAGTGTTTGAGCCGTGTTGTCCAGCACAACAACAACCATTGTGGCGAAATGACCGGCCATGATGATCGCCGCGTAGCGGCGATTGAGTCGCGTGAGAATCTCCGCCGGGCTGTCAGTCAATTCAATCGCCTCAAGCACCAGCGATTTGATCACGGTTGCCGCCATCGCGGCCGGCACGCCGTGGCCTGAGACATCCGCAAGACACAGCAGACATCGGCCTTCGCCCAGCGGAATAACGTCGTAGTAGTCGCCGCCGACGTCATCGGCCGGCTCAAACAACTCGGCGGTTTCGACTCCTTCAATCTCACCATTGGTCGGACGCAAGTGCTGTTGGATGTCCCGAGCCTTTTTCATGTGAAGCCTTCGGTCTCGATCCGCAGTCGCCAGCTTCTTGGTCATCGCGTTGAGTCGTTCTGACAGGTAGGTCAGTTCTTGGCAACTACGTTCTTCCGCTTTGGCTTCAAGGTCGCCATCACCAATGCGGCCGAGAGTGTCGACAAGGCGTCGCAGTGGTTTGGTGATAACTCCTCGCAGTACCAAGTGAACCATCAATCCGGCCAACGCGCTACCGAACAGCACTACGATCACTTGTCGAAGTAGCTCTTGCCGAGCGCCTCTCAACGCCGTGCTTTCTGACTCAGACACGTAGATGGCGCCGTGCGGGCCAGCGAACTTCGCGGCCACGAGTGAGTACGAGTCTGTGGGCGGATGATTGCTGTCTCCAGCCGCAGCACGCATGGCACGAAACATATCGTGAGAAGCTCGACCGTGTGACTTGGCCTGCATTGAACTGCCTTGCCACTCGACCGCGATGTGATGCCCCGGCGATTCGGACGAGTTCATGCGGGCACAGACATCGTCAATCAACTGCTGTATTGCCTCATTGCCGCGATTCGCGATTGTATCAATCGACTCGTAAACTGTCTTCGCTTCCTCCCTTAGCGCAATTCGCTTTTCCTGCTTCGCCTCGCGAATCCGCACCCCATGACCAACAACAAGAAACAAGACCACGACAAGTAGTAGCAAGCCATTGACGGCCAGCATCAGTTGCCGCCGCAGCGGAAGGCGTTTCCAAAATTCAATTCTCACAAGACCGACTCTCCTGCTCGCACGGCGCATGGCTCCACACCGTTTGATGCACGAGTCTCCGGTTTCTTCATCCCGTGCAGGGGATTAGTGAGAGTCTTGGGGGCAGTGGCTGCCGGTCATCGTGCATCGCTCCAGTGATGCCAAATCATCAGACCATTTGCGGCAGTGGTTCGCATACGCCGCAGCAAGGACGCCTGGAGAGAGCGACGAAATCGCGGAAGTAAGCGCCCTCTGATTCGCAAGCCGTTCAGCAAGCGACAGGTCAACGTCATTCTGCGAGACCCGGCAAATCACGAAGTGCTTCTTTGCGTCTTCCAAGGTTTGCAGACTCGCGTGCCAGAGTCGTTCAATGGGTTCCGGATTCACCGACGACTCCTCGGAATGCAGTTCATGTATCGCCCGCAGCAGAGACGCCGTTTCCAGACAGAATCGCAGCATCCGGCTCATGGCATATCGTGGCTCACTAAAACGAAAGTAGTGCAGGGCCGGATAGAAATGATGTGACTCAAGAAGGTCGGCCAACTTGGATGCCAAGTCACACAGGTCTTGATTGAGCAATGCTCGATCAACGCTTGCCAGATGAGGTTGTAAATATGCCAACGTGTCTCCGGTCCTTCCCGTGCGATAGTCGATCTCGGATGCAAACTGATTGCGTCTGCCCAGTGCGCTGTAGACCGAAATGATGTAAGCCAGAACCAGTGTGAAGAAGCTGAATCCAATGGCCGCTGCCGTGATGGTCACTAACCGAGCGAAGGTCGTCTGTGGAACAAGATCGCCGACACCGAGAGTCGTCACAGAGAATCCTGCGTAGTAGACTGCTGCAAAAAGGCTTGTTTCCGTCGCCGGGGCATTGGAATTGACAATCCCCACTCCCAGTTGCGGCCATACGATCAGGCTGACACCGATCAGTAGAAGCGTGGCCCAGACCATAGCCTGAGTCACAATCAGCGCGGGGCCGCTGAAGAGAAGTAGCGTACTTTTCGGACCAAGGACACGTTGAGAAATGTGATGGTAAATGCGATAGGTAACGGCAGTAATTGGCCCGGTTACCGCACGCGGATACAACACCGCCATCCACGTTTCAAAGATGGCGGCCGATGTTAGCAGCAATCCGAAGACCGTACACAGCAGAGAACCGATACCGTTCAATCAATCGCACCGGCATATTTGCGAAAGAGTGTGATTAACTCTTCCAGCTTTTGATTGCGGTCTGCATCGTCGTCGTTCTTCATCGCTTCCATGACGCAGGTTTTGAGATGGTTTTCCAGAACAATCTGCCCGACCTTGGCCAATGCCCCCGTTGCCGCCGAAATCTGCATCAACACGTCAACGCAGTATTCCTCGTTATCGATCATCCGGCCCACCGCCTCAACTTGGCCGTTGATCCGCTTGATGCGGTTTAGCACCTTCTTTTTTTCGTCGGACTTAAGCATTTTCCCTACCAGTGACACGGTCGTCATCGTGTTCCGCCATTCCACCATGACGCGCAGGCAGCATACAGCGAACTACACATTCTAGCGTATTTCCTCGATTGGGGACAGGATCAGCCCTTCATGGACATCATCCCGTGCTTGGGAGCTGGCTCGTAGTCGTCCGGATTGCCAAACCGCCGGACGATCTCAGAGAAAACTGCTCCCTTCTCGATCTTCTCGTCGGACTCCATCACCAGTCGATAGAGGTCATCGGGCAGCACGCGCATGACGGTCATCAAACCCTTGACCGCCATCAGGTAATTGGCACGCATGCCTTGGACCGCACGACGATTCCAATAGGTCATCATGTCCTGTTTGCTCATCGACATTCCCTGCATCTTCTGAGGATAGCCAGGCGTGTTGAAACCTTCTCCCTGCGGAGGCTCAACGGGCGGCCTGCTGTCGAGGTTTGCCAAGTAGCGGTCGACGGAAGAATCGTTGCGAATATGCGGCCCCACCTGCTTGGTCATGTGGTTCATCATGTGGTGGACCATGTGGCAGTGGAAAATCCAGTCGCCAGGATTGTTCGCAACAAACTCAAAATCGGAAGCCTGTGCCACCCCCACTAATTCGTTGTTGCGAGGAATCCAAGCACTCTTAGGCGCTCGCGCCCCCTCGTGTCCCGTGATCCAGAACGTGTGCCCGTGCAGGTGGATGGGGTGATGTTGCATCGGTGCGAAATTAAGCAACCGCACTCTGACGCGTTCACCATGCTTGCAAACCAGAGGTGTGGTGTAAGGTCCACTGCGACCGTTGATCGTGTGCCAATTCCAATCCATCGACCAACTATCGGAGACCGTTTGCGTCGGCCCGATGAAGAAGTTTTGAAAGATCAGCCCGAAGTCGCGGTCAACTGGAGGGTCGAACACTTTCTGCGGATGGACGATAAACCATCCGACCTGTCCGAATGCTTCCTGCATGGCTACGTGCGAGTGATAGAAAAACGTGCCTTCTTCATGCACGTCAAACTCGTAGACAAACGTCTTGCCGGGTTTGATCGGATTCTGATTGAGCGTCGCGGCGCCGTCATACTGAACTGGCAACTCGAATCCATGCCAATGGACGAAGGTGTCTTCAGGCAACTCGTTAGTGACCACAATGCGAACGCGATCTCCCTGATTGACCTCTATCGTCGGCCCCGGCATGCTGCCGTTGTAGCCGTAGACATTCATTTTGTAACCGGGCAGGAACTCGCGCTCGACGGCCATCGGAACCAAGTGGAATTCCTTAGCGCCATTCACCATCTTCCAGGGCAGCTTCTCTAAATCCGGTGCCTCAAAGGGAGCAGGGCCATCTTCCGCTTTGCGAAAACCGGGCACCAATTTACCCAAGTAATAGTCCGAATCGGGATCGTGTCCGCGCCCCGGCTTGAAACGGGAATAGCCATCGTACTCTTCTCGAACATTCGTTCCGGCGGGAATGCTCGGCTGGGCATCGGGATTGCCAATCGGTCTTGGCGAATGTTGGTGGCCATGTTCCATTTTCAGAGCTTCCTGAGCCGACGCTACCGACGCCAGCATCGCGGCAGTCACTCCCGTTGCGGCAGCCGCAGTGCCTTTGGTGATGAACTCTCGCCGCCCGACCGATTGCAGCAACTTCGATTCGTTTTCGTCTTTCATGATGTCGCCCTCTGTTAGCGCGGTTTCGGTACGGAGTCGATGTGTCCAGCAGGCGTCGGACCTGATGCGGCGTTGAGTCCGCCATCAAGGAGGTAGCCTTGGATGAGAACCTCGCTACGTCGCAACTGCTCCTCAAAGTTAATTTGTGCAAGTCGAACTTCCGCGTAATCCGATTGGGCTTGTAGAACATCGGGCCATTCGATGCGGTTCTCTTTGTAACTGCCTAGCAACTCGCGATAGGCGGCCTTCATTTCAGGGACGATCGAGTCGCGATATTCGGTCGCATGCTCAAACGCCATTGCATATTCTTCGTAGACCATCGCCAGACGTTGACGCAGAGTCAGCTCGGTTCGGCGAATTTCACGACGTTGACGGTTGTAGTCCGCCCGAGCCTGCGCGACGGTGCCTTGGTTGCGATCGAACAGCGGAATCTCGATACTGACGTCCGCCACGGCAACGGTCTCTCTTGCGTCAAAGTTGTAGCCGCTACCTGCCGAAACCACGATATCAGGAATCCACTCGACTTCTTCACGTTCAATGGTGACTCGGTCCGCAGCGAGCTTGGCTCTTGCCGCTAGAACTTCCGGACTCTCGGCGACGATTCGTGCCAGAGTGGCGTCAAAAGTCGCGAGTGATTCTGTCGTCGCCAGTGTTCCAACCACCGCGCCTACCGGTAGATCGAGTCCGACGAGTGCCGTCAGTTCCCGAAAACGCATCCGGTATTCATGTTCCGCTCTTTGCACATCAAGCCGCGTTCGCTGAAGCATCACGTTCGATTTGCGAACGTCGTATCGGTTGGCTTGGCCGGCGTTGTATAGTTCACGGGCGGTGACCGCCGCGTCTTCTGCCGTCTTGAGCAGCTCGCGATGCATTTCTAGTCGCTGTTGCGCAGCCAGCGTGCGATAGAAGTGAATCCGAACGTCATTGCAAACACGATACTGCTGGGCAACGGCCAAGTGCTCGCTGACGTGGGCACGCCGCAGGTACTTTTCTCGGCTTAGTCGCAGCTTTCCGCCGGTAATGAAGCGTTGTGAAAGGATGCCGCCCTGAAATTCACCCGGCGAATCTGTGTCGCCTTCCACATCGACGAAGATTTGCTCACCGGCGTAGGCTAGTGTTGGATTCGGGTACAGCCCCGCCTGCTGGGCTTTGGCAAGCTCCGCTGATATCTGCAAACGCGCCTGCCGAAGCGTCGGATTGTTCTGCGTTGTCAGAGATAATACGGTCTCCAGGTCGAGAACCTCTCCCTCAGTGAGGGGAGCATCGCCAAGTGACACCGGCTGGGATGGTCGTGCTGGCGGTTGAGTGAAGCGACTGCCAACAGATGCCGCCGGCGGCTCTGCGATGCGAACGGGGGGCTGCAATAGCTCTTGCGCGCCCGATAGCTCAGGGAAGAACAGTAGCAGCAGGGTAGCTGCTAGAAAACGATGTTTTTGCATGCCTCTCTGCGACCTCTCGGCTCTCGTCCATGAAATCCCGTACGATTACCATCGTCGGATACCCTTACTGGGTATAAATGATTTCTTTCTGTTTCGCAAAATCGCCTCCTCTTGGGCGACTCTGCGGGTTGCGTAAGCCATGCCAGTGAAGATTTCCTAAACCAGTCTTGCGGCTCGCAATCGCAGCGCATTGGCAATCACTGAAACACTGCTGAAACTCATTGCGGCTGCGGCGATCATCGGGCTGAGTAACACACCGAAAAATGGATAAAGCAGACCAGCGGCAACCGGCAATCCCAGCGCGTTGTAGATGAATGCGAAAAATAGATTCTGCCGAATATTGCTCATTGTTTTGCGGCTGAGATTGTTTGCCGCCGCAACTCCCCGCAGATCGCCACCGACAAGCGTCACTCCCGCCGACTCGATCGCAACGCCGGTGCCGGTTCCCATGGCGATCCCCACATTGGATTCCGCCAGAGCCGGTGCATCGTTGATTCCGTCGCCCGCCATCGCCACGGTCTTGCCTTCCTCCTTGAGTCGTTTGACGAAATCGTGTTTGTCCTGGGGTGAAACACCTGCGTGAAATTCGTCGATGCCGAGTTTTTCTGCCACGGCCTTTGCGGTCGGCTGTGCATCGCCCGTCAGCATGACGACTTTTAGCCCAAGTTCATGAAGCGTTTTGAGTGCCGCTGGCGTGCTTTCTTTGATCGGGTCGGTGATGGCCATGCTGGCGGCAAGCTCGCCGTCGATGGCAATGAATATCACCGTGGCTCCTTCTGATTGATGCTGCGTTGCCCGCTCGCGTCCTGCTTCGACGCCCGAGATTGACTGCTGATCGAGCAAGTCGGCTTTTCCGATCAGCACATCGCGACCATCGACACTTGCACGAACTCCACCGCCGGTAATGCTGTCGAACTCTGCGGCATCAGGCACAGAAACCTCGTCGGCTTTAGCTCGCCGAACCACTGCCTGAGCCAAGGGATGTTCGCTCTGGGCTTCCACAGCGGCAGCCAACTTCACCACTTCCGTTTCACTCCAGTCTCCAAAGGTTTCAATCGCTGTCACCTCTGGACGGCCTTGAGTCAGTGTACCGGTTTTGTCCACGACTACGGTGTCGACGCTCTCCATCACTTCCAAGACTTCTGCGTCCTTAATGAGAACGCCTTCCTTCGCACCGCGACCCACTCCAACCATCACCGACATCGGCGTAGCCAGCCCTAACGCGCACGGGCACGCAATGATCAACACGGCCACGGCCGCCACAAATGCGTGAGCCAAACGAGGCTCCGGCCCGAACACTGCCCAGCCGATGAACGCAAGAATCGAACAGACGATGACCGCCGGAACAAAATAGCGTGAAACAACATCAACCAGTTTTTGAATGGGTGCCCGACTTCGCTGTGCTTCAGCAACCATCTGCACGATGCGATGGAGCACTGTATCTCCGCCAACACCCAATGCCTCCATCACTAACGCACCGGTTTGATTGAGTGTGCCGCCAGTGATTTCATCCCCTTCGCTTTTCTTGACTGGAATCGGTTCCCCTGTGAGCATCGACTCATCCACGCTACTGCTGCCGCTGATAACTTTTCCATCGACGGGAACTTTTTCACCCGGTCGCACACGCAACCGGTCACCTTGATGTACGTCGCCCAGCGCGACTTCTTCTTCGCCGTCGTCGGTGATTCGATGGGCAGTCTCGGGAGCAAGCTGCATCAATTCTCGAATCGCGCCGCTGGTTTGCTGTCGGGCGCGTAGCTCCAATACTTGGCCCAGCAAGACCAGTGTGATGATCACCGCCGCCGCCTCAAAATAAAGCGGCGGCTTTCCATTTTCAAAAAACGCCTCGGGGATCATCGTGGGAAACAGCACAACAAATAGGCTAAAGAGAAACGCGGCAAGCGTTCCCACGGCGATCAGCGAGAACATATTGAGATTCAACGTGCGAAACGATTTCACTCCACGAACCAGGAGTGGCCAGCCGCACCAAAACACGACCGGCGCGGCGAAAGCGAGTTGCAGCCAACCGAACACGCGATCCGACATCTGTTCAGCTAGATTCCAGCCGACCATCGGTCCCATCGCCAGCACCAAGAGCGGCGCCGATAATACGACCCCCACCCAGAACCGCCGTAGCATATCTCGGTACGACTCTTCGTCACCGTGTTCCGCCATATTGACGTACTTCGGCTCAAGGTCCATTCCGCAGATGGGGCAATCGCCCGGCCCAACTTGCTCAACCTCTGGATGCATCGGACAGGTGTAAATCGCATCGGGGTCTGCTGCCGACGAAGCAGCAGCCGCCTCTCTTCTAACGCGTAAATCTCCACCGTGGGAACAGCAACTATGATCGTCGCGTGTCCTCTCCCTCTTATCGGCTTCTTGCTGAGCGGCTTTCGCCAGCGCCGCAGCCGGGTCGTCCTCAAATCTCCGCTGGCAGGACTCGCTGCAAAAGAAGTAGACGCTGCCTTGGTAGTTCGACGACCGCGCTGATTCAGAATCAACCGTCATACCGCAGACGGGATCGATTGCTTTGATGTCCAGTTTGCTCATTTTATCCCCTTATGATCTGTCGCATGGCCCTGCTTCTGGTCGTCTGCTAGCTTTGCGCCGATACCCCTATACGGTATGCCGTTTGCTGGGAAAAGCCAAGGGCTGAGCGAACGGTTTGCTCAGAAGAACTGAATAACTGAAGGAGAACAACGATGCCTCAGACAGCAACTTCCCAAGACACCTGCATCCAGAACTGCCACGAGTGTCAGGTGACGTGTGCTCAGATGCTTACGGAACACTGCCTACAAAAAGGCGGTGATCACACCCGGCAGGATCACGTCAAGGCGATGCTGGACTGCATTGCAGCCTGTGCCGCCTGCGTGGATTTCATGTCGCGGAACTCGGACCAACACGCCCTCTACTGCAAAGCTTGTGCAGAAGTCTGCCGTGCCTGTGCCGACAGTTGCGAGAAAGTCGGCGGGATGGATAAGTGCGTCAAAGCTTGCCGAGCGTGCGCTGAGTCCTGCGCCTCTATGGCGGCGTAGCTCGAAAGGCCTTACTGCCCGCGACGCTAGTACGCGCTGCCGCGAGGCAGTGCGTACGGCGTCTCGATAGCTTCGTCAAAAGTTGACTGGTGGATAGATCAAGATACTTTCGGTCTTTTGGCTGAGGTGCGCGAGTCCATGTTACACTCGAGTTGCAGATAATAGCCTCGGAGGTTCACCACCATGAAACGATTCTGGACTGGATTAGTCCTGGGTATTCTCATTTCGATAGTTGTTCCACTGCTCGTTGTCGCAAGTGGCGTCGTCAACGTGGCAGCGACTGCTGGCCCTAGCGCGGCTGAAGTCGCGTTCGCCAGGTTTGCCGTCAGACGTTCCATGGCTTGGCGTGTCCCGGAAGCGACAAACCCCTACGCCAGACCCAGCAAGCAGAAGCGGCGGGCATTGATCATTACGCGGATACCTGTCTCGCCTGTCATGGAGCGCCTGGAGTTCCACCCAAGGAGTTCGCCAAGGGCTTGAATCCGCCAGCGCCCAATTTGATTAAATCACTCAACAATCGCAGCGACGCTGAGCTGTTCTGGATCGTCAAGAACGGCCTTCGCATGACGGGGATGCCAGCTCTCGGTCCGACACATACTGACGACGATATTTGGAAGGTTGTCAGCTTCGTCCGGACTCTGCCAACGCT
The DNA here is from genome assembly GCF_965227375.1 of Aeoliella sp. Taxonomy (NCBI): domain Bacteria; kingdom Pseudomonadati; phylum Planctomycetota; class Planctomycetia; order Pirellulales; family Lacipirellulaceae; genus Aeoliella; species Aeoliella sp. The sequence goes on along the minus strand of NZ_CBDDFX010000002.1, from coordinate 2,262,684 downwards.
CAGCGAAGAACAAACGACGCAGCTCATCGAAGCCTTAGGATCGGGTCATGAACACGGTCAATCGGATCACGACTCAGATTCTCCAGCGGATCATGGTCACTCGGACGGCCATGCCCACCGTCACTAGCGGCACGACCGTCGTCCAACGGAGCTGCAACGCTATGCTGCGCCAATTCCTCGAACGGCCGGACAACCCGTCGTCGTAGAGGCAGTATTTCATCGGACAGTTGTTTGCGGCCGGCCACCTTCCTGACGCGATTGACCTCACGAAGCATCATCAGCAACTGCCGACGTACGGGAGCGTACGGGGCGATTGGAAGATTGTGAAACGCCTTCGTGAGTTGGTCCGGCGAATCCCGCAAAGCCCGCTCAGAAAACCAGGCTCGTAAGTCCAGGTATTGCGGCCGGTCGATCTCCACATGGGCGTGCCATTTGTCGTCGTTACTGCCGTCCTTCTTCCGACCACCGGGCTTGTAACTGATCGAGTATCCGGCGTAGCGGATCGGCACACGGCGAATGTCGCGAATGAGGTTGGCTTCTTCCTCGAAGAAGCGGTGCTCTCCTTTCGTAGCCAGGAGAACGAACGTTCGTTCGTGGCGGATGTATTGTAAGTTTGCGCGGCCAGCTTTCTTGCGGCGTGCCCGCGTCGATTCGCTGACACCGATGCGATACTTCTTGATGAGTTTGTCGTCGATGGACTCGGGCAGCTTGCCGAGAGGAACACGTCCTATCACGTAAAACCAGTATCCGTGGCGCAAGTAACAGCAAGCAATCTGTTGCACGAATCCTTCAACTGATGTGGTTACAGCTCGGTACTTCACCTAAGCCTCCATGCTCCTAAAGTTACAAGCAAGCAAAAAGGTGGAACCTGTTTCGATGCGGCACAGGTTCCAAAAAGCCGCTCTATGGAAAAACGCTGGCGGAATGCTGGCAGCGCCTGCTCTGTGCGAAAACCATCCAGGTCAACGCACAGAGGGCAGAAACGCCACAGCAGAGTCGCACGCTGTCGCGGCACTACATTCATGTATTGTGCCACGCCAATGCATACTACCCTTCACGCAAACAACCTTCCGACGGTAGCCCCAGAGTGCAGACGCACTTCGGGGTACCGCCGTCGAGTCATCGCCACAGAAGGCCAGTGCTCCCGCACAAGTCTTCTGTGACCGCTTGCGTCCTTCCAAGAACTGTCAACCAAAATTACTCCGGTTGACAGCACAAATCGTTAGCAGAAAAACTGCCCGTCAGCCCTTTCGTCGAGGCCAGTTGTCGGCACCACCCGACAACGCCAACGAGACTGCACTGCCTTGCACAGCCATCGCTCAAGTTCTCTGGCAAGCTCCCGCTTGCTAAGAACTCGACTTCTATTCAGGCCACACTCCCACTCTACGGCGTTTGAAGCACTTGACTGACCAAGCCAAGCACCGGTAACCACACCGGCTGCCATAGAGCTTCCTGCGTTAGCTACTTCCTTCGTCTTGCAGATCACGTCGCTATCCCGTGTGACCGGGAGGGGATTTGGCTGTATGTCCAGTTCGCCAGAACCGTCATAGTTTCGATGGCGAATTACAACTTGCAATTTTGCCATCATTTCTGGGGGCCGAACGTAGAAGCACCCCCTTACCCACCAGCCAAAGCCGTTCGCTGCTCGGCAGCGTCTTCCGCAAAACTCACCGGCAAGCCCTCGCGGGCCTTTCATGGTTGAGCTATTCGCCGTCGTTGGATTTGCCAACGATCGCCGCAGAAAGTCTTCTGCGGTTCGGTCTGTCGCCAGACTCGAAACTCCCCACGCCGGACAGGTTGAACGAGGTCGGTGACCTCGGACCCCCTGTGCAGGATTACGCATCATAGATGTCAGAAATTCTTTCATCACAGAATACCTCACCTGCTTTGAAAAGTAGCGGCCTTGGGAACGTCCCAAGGTATTTCCGCATCGCCCCCGCTAGTTCAAGACCCCGAGGAAGCCATCTTCGCTTCACGCCGTCATCCCGAACGAACTATCGGATCGAATCGTCGGATTACTCAGCCATCGCGTTTGCTGACGTACAAATGTCAGCAGTCGAGGCCGGATTACTCGACGAAGCCTCCGTCGAACTGGACAAGCACCTCTCGATGCATCCAGCTCTACGGGCCAATCGCGTCGTTGGAGGTTAGCCCAACGCCCTTAGCTTCGGTGGTGAGCCGAAGTTTACCGGGTGCGATTGCCTGCTAACGTCTGTCATGCGTGTCACCACTGGTGAGCCGAATTAGCGACTCACTCGCAGCAACGCGTTCGACGAAAACAACAGCCGTGGTCTGAGAGTCCGATTCTCGACCACAAAAGTCTCAATACCACGGTTTGCGGTTATGCCCTAATTGTGGTAGGCGTTTAGTCGGAAAATGAAAACTGTAAACAACACGACAGCAACAGTCGAAACGGCAACGACCGATACGCAACTGGTCCTATTCGACCTGGAGACCGGTGGGCTCGAACCATCGCGGCCAATCATCCAGATCGCGGCGATTGCCGTCGATCGACAGCTCAGCGAGTGCGAAGTGTTCGAGGTCAAAATCCAGTTTGATGAAAGCGAGGCATGCCCTGATGCATTACGCCGAATCCACTATCGCCGAGCTGAATGGAAGCGGTCGGCCGTCTCACCGAAGAAGGCGGCCTGGGCCTTCTCGCGGTTTCTGCGAAAGCACGCATCGGTCGAAGTGTTGCGGCGAGACATGACCAGTTTTCGAGTCGCACAACTTGCTTCCCACAACAGCAGCTTCGACGGCCCATTCCTGACTACTTGGTATGACCGACTGGGTATTTTCTTGCCCGCTTCCTATCGCGTCTTCTGCACGCTCCAGCGAGCTTATTGGCATTTCCAGGAACATCCCGATTTGGTTCCTCCAGACGACTTTCGATTAGCAACGCTTTGTGAGTACTTTGGTGTTCCATTGCATCCCAATGAAGCCCATGAGGCGCTGGCGGATACGAGGGCTGCTCTCGGAGTATTGCGAGCAATCTCGCAACATCGTAAAAAGATGACTGAGCCGTCAAAGGTGGCTTGTGGATAACTCACCAAAGTGAGCTGTCCCCAAGGTGTCGCTTGCGTCACCCGATATCGGCCCCTAGACGTGTCGCTTGCGTCACTCTATTCACCTCCCAACGTGTCGCTGCCGTCACCCAAGAAGGCGCTTCAAGACGCACAACATCCTAAAATCATTGGATTTCTAAATAAAACGCCGGTGCGCCAAAGTACTGAGTACAAAAATAATTGGAAACAAAAGACGCTGCTTTTGGGATTTGACTAAGAGTCATCCGAGATCGAGCTTAACAATTGCTCAACAAGTTCGCCTACAGGCGTAAGCGAAGTCTTGCCGACTTGACGCGGCTCGCGATTTTCAACACTTCTCAATTCGTGCCACCAATCCGGAGGCGTTCGATTCCCCGTGGCAGCCTTTTGGACGTTATCAACAAAATAGGCTTGCGGACTGCGACGAAAGAAGTTCTTCCCCTTACGTTCCATAGCGGCCAGTGTGATGTCGGCCCATTCTTGCACCAGTCGCGGCTCAAAATCTCTCACAAAGCGACGGATCGCCGCTTCATCCAATCCGACGGCCTTGAGCGGGTCATACAGCGGAGAAGCACTGAGGTCTGCTGCAATCCGGAATTGTGCTCTGGTAGTAAAATACGCACCACGCTCGATAGCGACCGAATAAGACCCACCTCGCTTACCAGTGATGAAAGTCGTGGCGGGTTTGACAACGCCCACGGCGATCAATCGATCAAGCGTCGTTTGGAGCTTCTTGCGAAGCGTCTTCGTTGGCAGCGATTCATTGAAGCCCAGGACATGAACGGCAAGATGCCGCAACTCAAAGCGAGCTTCTGTAAGACGCTTTGCGAACATCTTCTGGAGCAATAGGAACAAACGTCGAGAGGCGCAATCCAGGTCTCGGTAGACTGCCAGGTCAAATCGGAATTGCTGACTACCAGCCATGCAAAGTTCAAAGAAGATTGGGTCCCAGGAGATTCGCCAAGCACGCGAAGACTTGGGATCGACGGAAAGGCTATAGCTAAAGAAGCGAAATGCGACTTTCCGATGCTCACCGCGAATCGGGTCGTAAAACGCATCGTTTCGATAGCTCACCAGCGCTAGCCGCTCCATTGCTTCCATGAAACGCTGATACTGCCGACCACCTCGCTTTGACCGTTGGTCGATGACACCCAACTGACGCAAGCAATAGTGGGGTGTTGCGTACAGCTCTGACTCAGGCTTTGGTTGCGAACAAGTAAGCGAAAGGAGGCCCCAAAGGTAGAATTCATCTTTTGACGAAAGACCCAAGGGAGCCGATATCCTTGCCTGCGCTTTTCTCTGATGACGATTACGATCCGTGTAAAAATACTCATTAAAATGGAGCAGATTCTCTTTGAGTGACTGTCGAGAATCGAGAGGGCAGAGGGCGTGTTCGACCAACGACAATTCACCCATGCCAACGCGGACTGAGGTTGAGATTGATTTGAGAGCCGACCGTTTCTTCATTGACACTTTAAGTTGCTTAAACCAGGACTCAACCTATTGACGTACGCTCGATCAGGCAAGAAGAATCAGATGAGTCTTGTGCACAACTGTCTCAAGGTGATCTAGCAAACTCGCTTTAGGCGTGTACGCTCCGTCACCTAAGATTCGGAATAGTCGTTTGGCGAAGATACGTTTTGGCGAGTTGCCGTTGAATCCTTCAACGGTGACAGGGACTTCCGTAGGATTGCAAGTTGCAATCGCGTCCAAAAGAGGGTCAAACGCTATACAAGTGGGTCGATAGCAAGAGGTGACGTTCGCATCGTAAAAGTTCTTGACGACCTTCCTGAGACCATGTCACGATTCCGCTAAAGATTGCGGACACTTGCCCGGAATTGCAACTTGCAATTTTCATGGAGGGACATGGCAACGACGTTTTGCCTCATCAATCAGAAGGGCGGCTGTGGCAAAAGCTCTACCTGCTTTCACCTCGCAGGAGCCTTTGCAGAACTCGGCATGAATGTCTTACTATTGGACATGGACCCTCAGGGATCACTGAGCCAAGGATTTCTTGGGTCCGAGTTTGTAGAGTCTCTCAGCAGTAAAGAGACTATGACCATGCTGTTTGATGAGAGCAGCTTCTTTGAGTCGCGGGACGCGCTATTGCACCCAACGCAGTTTGACGGAATTACCATCTGTCCGGCAAACCAAACTCTAGCGCCATTCAACGCCCCAGAACCGGAAAAGACCGGCATGTTGCAATACGCAATTCGCGAGTTCCTGACTGAGCAGCACGACTACGATGTCGTCTTGATCGACTGTCCACCAAACCTCTATCGCTGTAGTTGGACCTCAATGGTTGCCGCTGACTACGTGGTGATTCCCGTTCCACCAGAGGACTTTGGCACCCAAGGTCTACGGGCGGTCCACCAATGCGTCCAGCAAGCCCGACAGCTCAATCCAGACCTTCGACGCCTGGGGCACTTGATTACGCGCTGCGACCAGCGCTTGTTGGTTCATCGCATGTACGAACAAAAGCTACGCGAGTTGTACGGCGAAATGGTGTTAGACACCGTGATCACAGAGGCATCCGCATTCAAAGTCGCTTTGACACGTCGCCGCCCGGTTCAGTTTCACGATGCCGAGTCGAAGGCTGCAAAATTGACTCTTTCTCTTGCTCGTGAGATTCTTGACCGAATCAGTCTGGATGAACGTAAACGGAAGGTCGCCTAGTCATGGCAAGCACAAGAAACGCACTAGAAGAAGTAAGCCTCAATGTTGACGAATCTATGGGACTACGTCGCAGCGAACGTTCACCGCAACTGAGCCCAGTCTCATCTGCGAAAGATGTTGGCCGACGTCCACTTCGCACCTTTGGTTCAGTGGAAGTGGATCGCATCATTCCAGACCCCGCCCAGCCAAGGACCGAATTTGAGAGTGATGAAATCGAACGGCTCGCTGGTAGCATTCGCGCCCACGGCCAGCTACATCCAATTCGGGTGCGTTGGGAAGAAGCAGCGGGCAGATGGATCATCGTCACCGGGGAACGCCGCTGGAGAGCGACGAAAGCAGCTGGATTGCCGGTCATCGACTGCTTCTTCGTTGAAGGGGACGTGACGGAAGCAGAACTGCGAGAGCAGCAGCTTGTCGAGAACCTACTTCGCACTGATCTCAAACCACTTGAGGAAGCCAAGGCTTACCAGTCCTTGATGGACCTCAATAGCTGGAATGGCAAACAGGTCGCAGAGGCACTCCGAGTGACAACATCCAGAGTAAGCAGATCGCTCGCCTTGCTGGACTTGCCGCCCGAGGTTCAGCAGCAGGTAGATGCTGGAACCCTTCCAAAATCTTCGGCCTACGAGCTTAGCAAACTTTCTGACGGGAAAGCCCAATCGGAGCTTGCGGCGAAGGCTGTCGCGGGCGAATTGCCGCACGCCCGTACGGTCAAACAAGTCAATCAAAGGCGAGGAAAGTCAAAAAGAAATCCAAAGGACGGTGTCCAACTCACGTTCTTTGCCGAAAATGGGATGCGAATCACGGTGTCATCGAAATCAAAGGCCAATTACCACGAAGTCGAACTTGGACTAGCCGACGCTTTGGAAGAAGTTCGCCACCGGATACGCAACAATATCAAGCTATTGTAACAGCTCCAAACAAACCGCTAAGCGAAGTTGGTTCTATTGCAAAAGAATTGCGATTTTCCAAGCTCAATCGAAGAATGCGACGAGGCGGCCTCTCCAACAGCGTGTAGGACGTTTGTAGAGTTCACTTCTAGTATCGCGTTCGCTTTACTCTCATGTACAGATCATGGTACGACAGAATATGCTTCAATCTGTCATCGCCACCGTTAATCGCCTTGGGCTCAAATCGCTTCGCTTGGAAGACGAAGGCGAGCCGAACTTTGAGCGCACCGTCGATGCTGCGGCTTCGATCTGGGCAGTCCTCGATTCGGCTGACTTGGCCGATGTGCGGCGCGTACTGCAAGCTGCCGAACCCGAACTCGCATTTCGCCTGCTGAGCGAGCGGGCTGTCTCAATGGGCTGCCGGACGATCCATCGTTAAACACTGCCCCGGCGACGACCAATCTAATCGTAGACGGACTAGGATTGTTTCCTCCGTCGGCCTCAATAATTCTGCCACAGCGTTCAAGGTCCGGTCGCCGCTGGCGACCTGCTGCTTTCGCCAGGGCGAAAGACTCCACCTTGACCTGCCGTGGCTCTCTGTCTTGAGAGCCGCCGGCTGGCTCTTGATTCAGATTGAAATAACGGCGAATTGCCGGTCGCCGAAAAAGGAGACACCACTATGGGACTTACATTGCGTGAAAAGGAACATTGGCGTGATCGCATCGCTCGCCGAATAGACCACACCATCGAAGAATTGCAGGCCGTTGAAGATCCCGGCCTTTTCGAGCGTGTTCGCAATCAAGCTGAGCAGCAAGCTTGGGCCTCGCTCGGACTAAAAGGAATGCAAGACGAAGTTGCGAAAATAAGGGAAGAAGAAAAACGTCTTGACCAACGGCGCAAGCAACTCTGGGCGAATATGCTCGCGGTTGTGAGTGGCGAACCTGCTGACGACGGTCGACGTCACTATTCGCAGCCGAGTGAGATTGCCTCGGCAGTCCGGCGTCGCAGCCTTGTTCATGAGCGTGAGTTACTCGAACAATCGGCCCTCGGTCAGAAAATTCTTCACTTGCAGCGGGAAAAGGAGGAACTGCTCGATACGGTTTGGCTGGCGACCTCGCCGACTCAAGTGAAGCAGCTTTGGAGTCGCTTCGCCGAAGTACTCGACTGGCAGCCGCCGGAACTTCAGCAGCAGGCACTCTCCATTGAACCGCTGTCTGACGAATCCTAGCGTGCATCTCCGCACTCAAGCCGCCCGGTCCTCGGGCGGTTTTTTCATCCCATCATTTGCTCGTATCGCATCATGAGGCTAGAGGAGCGCCTACATTTCTTTGTTTATTTATCGGGATTGTGCTATCGGAATGGCATCGCTCCTTCCTTCGCTGTTTCGGGAAGTAATAGCTGCTGCATTCTCGGTTGACCTGCGAAAGTCAACCGAGAACCGGTGGCGTGCATCGGTTTTTTTCGTGGTTTTTGTCCTTCAGCGAACGAGGTACAAGATGGCGATCTCCTCAGAGAACCAACCAGCATTCTGGGATTTTCTTCGGAGCTTGGTGGCGAGCGAAGCCCGCCAGCTTACCGACGACGATCCACCTTGGCACGAGCCTGGGAATTACTACCGAATCGACGAAGCAACCTACTGGCGCTATTTGGAACTACTTCCGCCCCGTTGGATGCATGGCGACTGGTTCGCCTTCGGTGAGGGCACCGGCCCGTTTAGCCTCTTCATTCAGCATCGGAATGACTATTCCGTCCGCACGTTGACTGACGGTGAGACGAAGAAGTTCTGCGAACTGAGCGGGGTTTCTCTCTACCTGTAATTTACTGAGCAGTTTTGCTCGGCGACTTCACTAATTGTGCCACGGCGGCCAAGGTCCGCGATCGCCGTTGGCGTGCGCTGCTGCTTTCGCTAGGGCGAAAGACTCCACCTTGACCTGCCGTGCCCCACTTCATGAGGGTCGCCGGCAGACCCTCGTTTCGATTCCTTGCTGCCGTGCCGGATGCAGCAATCCATAGGAGAAATCCCATGAAACGTGAAGAAGTGAAAGAACTGGTGGAACGTGGCGTTCGAGAGCTGAACGAAGCGCTAGCAGCCGGTAAGAGTGACCGCTTGCAGCAATACCTCAACGTGATGGCCCGCTTTCCGCGGTACAGCTTCAACAACTGTATGCTCATTGCGCTGCAATTTCCGGAGGCCCAGTTGATTCAGGGTTTCCACGCTTGGCGGAAACTTGGCCGCACCGTGAAGAAGGGCGAGAAAGGCATTGGCATTATTGCTCCGATGGTCGGCAAGAAGAAAGACGAAGATGCGAAGGCCAATGAAGACGGCGAGAAATCGATCTTCGGATTCAAGGTCGTTCACGTCTTCGATGTCTCGCAGACCGAAGGCGATGACCTTCCGGAATTCGCCGAAGTGTCGGGCGATCCGGGCGAGAACATCCCGGCAGTCGAATCGCTGATTCGTGATTGGGGGATCGAACTCGTGTATGAGGAGATTCCCTGCGGCGCCGATGGATTGTCCAAGAAAGGCACGATCGTCATCGATCCCGACTTGGAACCGGCGAAGCTATTGCTGACGTTGGTGCATGAGGCGTCTCACGAGCGACTTCATGCCGACGCCGATCGTCGCAAGGAGACGACGAAAACGATCCGCGAAACGGAAGCCGAAGCGGTCGCCCACGTTGTCTGCCAAGCACTTGGTCTCAACACCTTGGAGCACTGTGCGGATTATATCCAGCTCTACAATGGCGACGCTGAAGTCTTTGCCAAGTCGATGGAATACATTCAGAAGACGGCAGCAGAGATTCTCGCTGGCATCAAGTCGCGTGTCGCTTCACTAGATTCTGAAGCGGAGGAGCTGGCGGCATGAATAATCCCGTTCCAATCGAGGTGAATCCAATTGTCAGGCAGATCATCGACCGAGATTGCCATGTTGGTGAATCGTATCGCAGGGTCATCCGTCATGTCGTTTCCAAACTTCGGCGCGGATACAAGACTTTTCGTGAGCTTCCCAAAGCCGAACGTCGGTTGCTGATGCAGCAATGCATCCAACAACATCGAGCGAACCGCGACCTTTATCGAGCGGTCATGTATCCGACGTATCGGCCGCTGGCAGACGAAGGGTAACTCTCCGTCTGACAAACTCCGATCCGAGCCCTTGGTTTGCTGCACGCCAACCGGGGCTCATTTTCCTGTCAGCAAGTCCCCGTCATGGCTCAGCCCGCGACCAATCATGGTCGTAGTCCGACTTTCGTAGTGTTGTGGCAAACGTTTTCCTTTGGTTCGCAATGCTACCCTGTCATCGCTAGTAGCACTCGATGCCAGGCGCAAAACCTGCCGCCTTCCTCAGAGGAGACCATTCCCTTCAGGGGCTTCTCGTTGTCGTGCTCAATGCACGCCTGTTGCGCCTGTGCCTACATGTGGCGAAATGGATTACTGCCAAGTCGTTTTGCCAGTGGATAGATTCGCTCGCGCTAGCCCGTTATTGACCGGCGAGAAGCAACCTCATGCCAGCGGTAGCTGTCATTCGCTTGCAGCCCTTGCCGTCGATTGCTTGGGCTAGCAAGCTCGCTGCGTTCCTCCTCTGAAATGTTCCGTGTCCATCAGCAGTTGTGAATGAACAACAGAACATTTCCCAACGGAGGAACTGAAAATGGCAAAACAGAAAAAGCAGAAACCCATTCGCATCAAAGCTGGACGCGGCGTAGTTGCCAAGCTTTGGAGAAACAGCAACAAGAACGGTGAGTGGTTTAACGTCACGATCACCCGCATCTATAAAGACGACGATGGCGACTTCCAGGACTCAGAGAGCTTCTCGCGCGACGACCTCTTGCAAGTAGCATACGCGGCGAATAAAGCGTTCGATCATATCATCAACCTAACTGACGATGTCGAAGACGACGACGAATAGCTACACACTGGCGGGCGAAAGCCCGCCACTCACTAAGGGAGCAATTTCAATGAGCCCGATGCATCGATCGCACGTTATTGAATATATCCTCAGCGAATACGTGGACGAGCTAAGTCGATCCGGAAGTCTCTACGCGGCCGAACCCAGGCAAGATGTCCTAACCGATCTCCTGACGGACCTACGCCACTATTGCGACAAGCACGCACTCGACTTCGACTCTTCGGTCCGAAATTCAGCGTTGCACTGGACCGCAGAATCGATCAATTGATGGCCCAGCGATGAGGAGTGCAAGGCTGCTGCTAGAGCGAGGTCGCAAGGAAAGCCAAGGCCATGCCGGCTACGATCCAAGCGATGTCTCGCACGGTGATTTCTGATAATCGACGCGGCAGCGGTGTTGCCTGAGAGCTTCTTTTGGGGTGTTCATTCATCGAATTAGTATGCCTGTTGCCTGCCTTCTGCGCAACCGACTACTCGGAGGTAGGTGACCACTCAATGCCCTCATCCCGTGATTCAGCCAAGAAAGGGGGGCAATCTCACCGAGATCATGCTTAGAATGCATTGAGCGTAAGTACTTTGCTATTAGCGATTTCCGCTATCCATCCACGGTCGTCATCGGAGTTACGGAACTGGATAGTTCCGGCCCCCGCCACTTTTTCTAAGTCCAAGAGCATCTCAATAATCGCGAAGGAACGCGAGTTAGAGCCAGATGCTTGCTTGCCTTTACGGCAGCTATGCAGGCAAGCGGCTGCCCGAGGGCATGATCCGCTGCAGTTCGAGCGGCGGAGGTGCAGTCGTGTTGTGGATCTCCAGCCAGGCCGATGCGCGAGTAGAGACCTGGGTCAGTTCTTCTCCCTTGGCTAACCGCTCTACGAGTTTAAAAGCGGTGCGGCCCAGCGTCTCGGAATCCTGGCATACAGCCGACATGCGAGGGTAGATTAGGTTTCGCAAGTCAGTATCGTCGAAACCGATGACGGAGAGATCTTCTGGAATACGGACACCCAAAGCGTGGGCTTCGTTGATTGCACCAGCGGCCACGAGCGGGTCGGCCACATACAGCGCGGTCGGCCGAGATGACATCCCGACTAAGCGGCGCAGAATGGGGCCACCATCGGCTCGCGATGCAGGCACGCGATAGATCAGATCGTTTCTCAGTAAGTCATGTTCGCTGAGTACTTCACAGTAAGCGTCTAGTCGATCTGCGTGATCGCCGTCTTCCCGTTCGCAGGCGACGAAAGCGATTCGCTGGTGCCCCAGCGACACCAGGTGTTCGATCGCCTCGCGGCTAGCCTGCTTCGATTCGGTATACGCAAAAGTGAGAGTTGGGTGGTCGAAGTGGTCGCCAAGGACAACAAGCGGTAAACCTTCCCGCGATAGTTGGTCTACAAAATCGCGTTCCTCAAAGGTGCAACGCAAGATGGCACCGCAAATTCCTTTGCGGGCAAAGAACTGAGCGAGTGTCTCCTGCTTACCAATGTCGCGATGCAAGTCGATTATGGATAGGTCGTAGCTAGACTCACGCATGGCCGAGACGATTCCCTCAACGCAAGCCGAGTCGTAAGGCGATCCGATTGTGAATAGCCCTGTGTAGATCAGTGCTATGGATTGGTGCTGCTTGCGACCAACGGATGGTGTGTAGTTGCAGGCAGCTACTGCTTCCAGGACATCTCGCCGCAGATGGGGCGCCACGTTATCGGACCCGTTGATAACGCGGGAAACCGTTGCAATAGACACGCCAGCCTTCTTGGCGACTTGTCGAATGGAAGACATTTTCACGGGCTCCAGCAAGGTTAATTAATCGCAGCGAGAAACTGTTACATAGGCAGTATACGCTGCGAACCTCGCATGTCAATAGATTCAGCGATTCACATAATTTGTTGATTTTTGTGTGCTGTCGCATGGCGTTTCGGGCCTTTCTTTTGCAAGCAGGAAAAAAGTGTTTGACAACCGAGGGTCTATGGGTGTAAAATGTTTTCTAACAGTTACGGGCTGTTACGCAGCTCGGGCAGGAGTCGGCCTCAAACGAAGATGACAGGTCATTTCGCGACTTCTTGCTAATACTAATAACAGCGGCGTGTTTTGGCGGCCGGCCGCGGCAACTTATCTAAAGCTGTTCGTGAAAGCGGCTTGGCGGACTCTTTTCAACTCGTGGGAGATGTTCCAATGAGGAAGATGCAACTAGCGACGGGTACTTTTGTCTTGGCGTGCATAGCGATGTGTGGCATTGCTCACGCTAACTTGTTGGTGAATCCAGGCTTTGAGACGCCATCTACAGCTCCGGGAGTCGAATACCCAGGGGCGACAGGGTGGAGTCAATTCAATGCGGCTTTTACCGTCAACAGCGCGGTGGTCACGCCGAATTCCGGGGATCAGTCCCTGAAGGTGTTTGGAGCGGCATCGGGGGTATTTCAGCAGTTCCCAGCTTCCCCTGGTGAAATCTGGGATGGCGGCGCCTACGTGCTCAATGATCCAGTCGACGCTATGGTTGGCGGCCAGGTGGCGGCAGTGAATATTGAGTGGCGTGATGCGAATGACCAACTGATCGACTTCATCTCCAACGGCGATACCATCTCTACAACGCCGGCGGGTGAGTGGATATTGCGCCCCATTAGTGGTGCAGCGCCGGACGGAACAGCGTTTGCCCGCTTGGTTCTCATCACTGGTGAGTTCGGTGGAGGCGGGATGACCGGTGGTGGTGGCGCCCCCAAATTCGACGACGCATTCTTCGCGACACGAGTGCCAGAGCCCTCGACGGTGATTCTCGCCGCTTGCGGCGCATTGGGCCTCGGCGCCCTGGCGCGTCGGCGTCGCGTCTCGTAGCGATTCTAAAACTGCAGTGGCGTGGACTGGATTCCACGTCACTGCGTCCAGATTTCACTCAGCTAATCGATCCATTGTTCTGCTGTCAGGCAGGCGTGTTGGAGTTGTCAGTATGAATTGTTCTTTTGTATCAACACTCAAGTGCTGTTGTTTCGCCTTGGGTATGCACATCCTGAGCGTTGCGGCCAGCGGTCAGCTTATCCTTCGCGACGACTTTGATGGCAGTGGCATCGTAGATCCCGCTGTGTGGCGGCTTCCTTTCGATACCGAAGGTAACTTCGTGGGGCGTACCCAGTATCGCGGAAACCCATCCACCGACATGCCTCTGCAGGGAGTCGCCGAACCTCTGGCGTCGGATGGAAAGGTGCTGGAGATTGACCTTGATACATTCAGTCCCATCGACCCCGGCAATCAGTTTCTTGGTACGGACATTCTCACGAAGCGAAACTTCGCACGAGCTGGTGGGCTCACCATTGAAGCACGGATGCGGCTGAAGCCTACCTCGGCGGGTGGAACCGTGGGCGGTTTCTTTTTGTACGATGTGCAGCGCGACGACCCGCCTGGATCCGGCAACCAAGTGCGCGATGAAATCGATTGGGAATTGCTCGGCAACCAGGTAGCCGGCAGTACGCAGAATCCGGCGAGCAATTATTGGAACGACGGTCCCTTCTCGGGACCGGGTTCGGGTGGGGATTTTGAATTCCACTCTGTTACCGGGTTTGATCTCACCCAGTTTCACGATTACCGCGTCGAGTGGGCTCCCGGGCAACTCCAGTGGTTCGTCGACAATACGCTCGTTCGAACCGAAACGTCCAATATTCCCGACGACCCGATGAAGCTGCACTTTAACCTGTGGGCGCCAGACAGCGACTTTTCTCAAGCCTTCGATGCTGCACTCCAGCCGGTGACCTCCGCCGGAGACAATACGAAGTACCAGGTGCAAGTCGACCATGTGGAAGTCAATCGGGTGAACACTACCGCGACCGAACTTCTGGTTGATGGAAGTTTCGAAACGGAGCCAATCTACAATTTTGGGTTTGGCATTCCTGGTGATGTCGACCCAGCAAAGGGAACTGGTGATTGGATCGGTTTCGGCAATACGCCGTTCGATACGCTGGCCAGCGATGGTTTTTCCTCCCTCAAGTTGTACGGGCCGTTCAACGGCTCGGCCGACGCATCGGGGGTGTGGCAAAACGCTGCAGCATCGCCTGGGCAGGAGTTCGAGGCCTCGGTTATGGCTTATTCACCAAGTAATGACTCGATCCTGCGTCCAGCAGCGGGCGACTTTAACGCCGATGGAGCGGTGAATATCGCGGATTACACAGTATGGCGGAATAACTTCGGCGCCAGCACCAGCCTGCCTAATGACACGACTGGTGAGGCGACCGTTGGAGCGGCTCAGTACGAGCTTTGGCAAGAGAACTTTGGAAATACAGCCAGTAGCGAGAATTACACGCAACTTGTACTGACTTTTCACGATGCGAATGGCGACGTATTACAAGAGGCGTTTGCCGATCCTGGCAATCTAGTAAACAAAAACGCGCAAGACGTCCCGATCTTCGACGGTCGTGATCCAAATCTCGGCATGCTCGAAGATCAGTGGATTCAGTATCAAGTGAATGCTATCGCACCAGCCGGAACTTCCTTTGTTCGCTGGAACCTCTACTTCGTGCAACTGAATAGTGAAGGTGGTGCGGTGATCTTCGACGAGGCATCATTGCTACGTCTTGATTCAACTGCGCTGTCCAGTTCGCTGGCAACTGCAGGTGTGCCTGAGCCGACCTCGGCATTGCTACTTGTGTTTGCGGCTGGAACTGCTTACTGCCTGCGACGTGTACGCTCGGTCTGAAATCATTGGCCACATCGAGATTGTGCCCTTATCCTCCCACGAAAGGCCTTTACTCATGTCTCAACGCTTGTCTCGTTCCGACAAGGGCTTCACGCTTGTCGAACTTCTAGTGGTGATCGCGATAATTGGGATCCTCGTTGGTCTGTTGCTGCCTGCAGTTCAAGCGGCCCGCGAATCAGCTCGACGGATGAGTTGCGCCAATAAGCTCAAGAACATTGGTCTGGCGATCCTAAACCATCATGATACCAATGGGCACTTCCCGGTAAGCATGGGGTACGTCGATCCGCCAGAAGCTCCAGGAAAGCAACAGCCTGCCGCTGGTTGGATTTTGCAGACTTTACCGCAACTGGAACAGCAGGCGCTCTACGATCGGTTTAAGGAAGGTGGCGCTTTTGAAGGCAACTTCGCCATCGGTGTGTGCCGTCAACCTCGCGAGGGTTTCGGTCTGGCTTCGATAAAGAACGGAATCTCGGTGCCCGAACTGATGAGGGAGCAGTTGGCTGTTTTGCAATGTCCGTCGGACGCGTCGGTTGCACAAAACTCCCGACAGCAATTCCAGTGGGTTGGTTGTGAAGTGTCGCTCACAAGTTACAAGGGTGTTCTCGGAGATACCTGGTTGGGGCGCGAAGACGGTGGAATCTTCAGCAATGACGAATCACAGTATCCGAGTGGTCAATACAACAAGCCTGGGCCTGCCTTTAAACCAGACCCTCGCGACTGTCATCGCGATACGCGGTGCCGTGGAATCTTCTTCCGTCAGTCATTCCAGCAGCCGGTCAAGATATCCAAGGTCACCGATGGTACTAGCAATACTTTCATGATCGGTGAGGACGTACCACTCTACAATCGCCACTCCACGGCCTTCTACTCGAACGGCGACTGGTGCAGCTGCAATATTCCTCTAAATTTTGGACTCAATCAACCCGACCCCGACTCGTTCTCCCTCGCTTGGTGGGACGCACAAGGTTTCCGCAGTCAGCATCCTGGGGGAGCGAATTTCTGCTTGGTCGATGGCAGCGTTCGCTTCATCGCCGAGACCATAGACAATACGCTCTACCGCACTTCCTGCACTCGAAATGGAGGGGAAGTGGTTAGTGAGTCCTTCTAGTCTACAACTAGCAGCTCCAGGAGTCTTTTGATAATGCGAAGACATGCTCCAAAACTGGCTAATGTTGTGCTGGCGGCCACGAGCCTTGTGCTCGTGGGCTGCAGCGATCTATCGTCAAATGTCACAGGCCAGGTGTTCCTGGACGAAAAGCCACTTCAGGTGGACGACGACCAGCGGGGCCTAGTGGTCTTTCGCCCAGTGGATGGTGGGCCAACCACAACGGGCTTCATCGATGGCGAAGGACGCTACTCACTAAAGACTGGTAGCGCCGCGGGCATTAGGCCCGGTGAGTATTTAGTCGCAGTCCGCGTGGTGCAGCTTCAGCAAGATGGAGCCAAAGGATCGGCACCCTCGGGGCTCCCTATTACCCCGGCAATCTACGCGGACCCACTGAAATCTGGTTTGACTGTCTCGGTGAAGTCTGGCACATCCCAACACAATTTGAAACTTGATTCAAGCGCGGGACCGCCGCAGAAAATTGAGATGGCTATCCCCGAGGCTGAACTGGACGAAGAGTCCGCGGACGAAGGTGTCGCTGCTACTGTGGCCGAAGGCGACGCCGACGACATATCGGATGTGGAGATGGAGTCGGGGGAGCAAAACAAGAGCGAGGAGGAGTCGAGCGACGACGTCAGCGAAAATCTCAATGACAATCGCAATGACCGTAACGGCGAGTAATAACCATGAAGATCGATTCGCAAATTTCAGCATTAGTACGAGTTGCCTCCGTTTTGGGGGTAGCTCTTCTAGTCGCTGGCGCTTCTGGATGTGGAAGCTCGCTTGCTTCTGTAAGTGGCAGTGTGACTCTTGATGGTCAGCCGTTGGTTGGTGGCGATGCCGTCCGGGCTACCGTCTATTACTACCCTGAGGGCGGATCGGGCGCACCTGCAGTCGGCCTGCTGGATGACGCTGGGAGGTACGAGATAGCCACTGGCTCAAAGTCGGGCGTGCAGCCTGGCGCTTACATCGTCACCGTGTCTGCCACCAAGATCATTCCTCCCAAGCAACCTGGTGAGGCTCCTACTGGACGGCCACTTACCGCCCGAAAGTACGCTGATCCCCGTCAATCCGGATTCCGGGTCGAAGTCGAACCGGGCAGCAACACATTCGACTTCGATCTGGAATCTCAATCGCAAATGCGTCGTCGCTAAGGCATCAACTGATTCAGTCTGAGAGTATTCGTGCACCCACTTAAGTCAACTACCAAGTTCTTAGCCCCCCTTTTTCTGACAATGACCGTAACGGCGTGGTGCGTTTCGGCCAGGGAGGAGGAAAATCGCCCCGGTTGGCAGCTGTCGTGGAGCGACAGTTTCGATCAGTTGGACACCAACCGCTGGGAGGTAGTCAACAGCCACGAGCCTACCAATAACTCACAGCACGCTTACTTGCCCAGCCAAGTCACCGTGTCGGGTGGCAATCTTGTGATCACTTCGGAGGATCTTCCCTCCGGTGGTCTGCCCTACCGATCGGGGCAGGTCATTACCAAGCAGTCTCAGAAATTTGGCCGTTGGGAGGTTCGTGCCAAGTTGCCCGGTACGCAAGGCACCTGGCCCGCGATTTGGCTACTGCCCGACGTCGATGACTTTCGTTGGCCGAGCGGTGGCGAGATCGACATCATGGAGAATCGTGGCAATCAGACCACGCTCACTAGCAGTGCATTTCACTATGGCACCAATCCACCTTACGCCCATCAGTATGTGTACGGTGAGCAGACCTCGCGAGTCGGTGGTTCACTCGTTGACTACACACAAGACTTTCACACTTACACGGTGGATTGGACAGAAAAGTACCTTCGATTCTACGTAGATGATGTTCACTACTATACGGTACACGACGAAGATGTAGGAGGATTCCTTACATCACAAGTAAAGCCAATGGAGCTGGTGATCAACACGGCGGTTGGCGGCCACTTCTTGCCCAACCCCGATGCCACCAGCGTCTGGCCGCAGCAATTCTTGATTGATTCAGTGCGGGTCTACACTCCTGATCCAGCCACGCATTCACGCGAACTTGTCAATGGAGGTTTTGAGGCCAGTGGTGGCACATTGGCTGGCTGGTCGGTGTTTGGCAACGACTTTCTAGCCAATCCGAACGTCTCCGCTTCACAAGACGAGGCTCTAGGCGACACCACAGCACTCAAAATCTTCGGTACCTTTGGCAGGGGCGACCGATACTCAGGCGTAGCCCAGGATGTTGTGGTCGATGGTGGTCAGCAGGTGCGACTTTCCCTTGAGACATACGTCAAATCGAACGACAGTCTTAACGGAACTGACAATAAGTTCAGCATGAAGATCGAATTCTACGACGAGTACGGGGCCAAGTTTGGCAGCGACGCAATGCTCCAGGTGGAAGAACAGGTAATTGTCACGGCCGCCTCGCCCACCGACGTTTGGCAGCAGCACGAGTTGCTTGGAGTGGCCCCGGTCGGAGCCGTCGAAGCACGCGTGGCGTTTGTATTCGATCAGCCGAGCAACGGTGCTGGGGCCGTGTATGTCGACAATGTGGCGTTCAGTGTAACCCACCCCGGCGCAAGCGTCGGTGACTTTAATGGAGACGGTTTGGTTAATCTTTCCGACTATACCGTGTGGCGGAACAACCTGGGGGCTTCGGGCGGGAGTCTCCCAGCCGATGCTGACGCTAACGGTGTAATCGACTCTGCTGACTACGCTTTATGGAAAGAGAACTTTGGCCAGGTGCTTCAGTCCAGCTTGGTTTCCTTAGTGCCAGAAGCATCTACGCGAGCGACCGCTGTAGCCTCCGTCGCCGCACTGTTCTTGGCTCGCCTTTTTTGTTGCTAGCATCGACGATGTACCCAGTGTATTGTAGCTATCCAATTCGACACCTGCGCAGGCCGCTACTTGGGCTGTGCATTGGCCTGCTCTGCATTTCGGTCGCTGATGCTCAGACGACCGGCCCAGCCTACCATCCTTCGTTGGATGGACCCGCTGCTGCAACCGGCGAAACGGATGCGCAGCCTGCTTCCCATGTTCGATTCGACTTGGTCGCAGGTGATGTCGATCAGAGGATCAATGCCTTGCTAGCTCGCATGACCCTTGCCGAGAAGATTGGCCAGTTAGTGCAAGTGTATCCAGAAGGCGAGAAGCTAAGTGATGAACTTCGCGCGCAGATTCGCCGTGGAGAGATCGGATCGATCTTCTATACCGGCGATGCCAAGCTAGTGGACGAAGCCCAGAAGATCGCAGGCGAGTCACGCCTCGGAATCCCGTTGGTCGTCGCGCGGGATGTCGTGCATGGTTTCCGCACCATTTTTCCCATTCCGCTGGGGCAAGCGGCCACTTGGAATCCAGAATTAGTCGAGCAAGCTGCTACAGTGGCGGCAAACGAAGCGAAGTCGGAAGGCATAGACTGGACCTTCGCCCCGATGGTCGACATCACTCGTGACCCTCGGTGGGGACGCGTTGCCGAAACCATGGGTGAGGATCCTGTGCTTTGTGGCGACTTGGCGGCAGCCATGGTTCGTGGGTTTCAGCAGCGTCGAGAGAATAAGACATTCGGAGTTGCGGCATGTGCCAAGCACTTTGTCGCTTACGGATTGTCCGAAGGTGGCAGGGACTACAACCGTGTCAGTGTAGCGCCGGTCGACCTTCATAACATCTACTTACCTCCCTTTCAGAGTTGTATCGATGCCGGGTGCAGTACATTGATGACCACCTTTAGCGAGGTAAATGGTGTCCCTGGTACAGCTCATCGCGAGTTGATCGACGGTCTGTTGAAGCAGCAGTGGGGATTTGAAGGCGTGGTGGTGAGCGATTGGGGCTCCGTAACCGAGATGATCGCTCACGGGTATAGTGCCAACGAGAGCGACGCTGCCGCGGCAGCTCTAATGGCTGGTGTGGACGTGGAGATGTGCAGCCCGACTTATGCGAAGCATCTGGAACAACTTGTTCAGTCCGGTGCCATTCCTCAATCGCGCTTGGACGATGCCGTCCGGCGTACACTCCGCATGAAGGTTGATCTCTACGTCGATCGTAAAGTTGGATCTTCAGCAGAACTCGCAAGCCCCGAGTCGCTCAGCGTCGCCCGCGAGATGGTTCGGCAAAGTCTGGTGTTGCTGAAAAACGATGGCGTGCTACCGCTTGTTGATTCGGAGTTAAAGTCGGTGGCCGTCATCGGTCCGCTGGCGGATCGCCCGTTGCAGCAGTTAGGTTGTTGGTCGCTGGATGGAAAAGCAGAGGACAGCATAACCCCCCTGAAGGCAATACAGGAGCGTTTGGCGGGCCGAGCAAAAGTGCTTTACTCGGAAGGGGCCAGAAGTAGCTTTACGGATGAAGCCTCCATGCTTGATGCAGCTGTCAACATGGCAAGCCGCTCTGATGTGGTACTGCTGTTTGTGGGGGAAGACGCCACCTTGAGTGGCGAGGCACGCAGTCGTGCTGATTTGAACTTGCCAGGCGTGCAGCAAGAGCTTCTGTCGCGAGTAGCCGAGACGAAAACGCCGACCGTGATCGTAGTGCTCGCTGGTCGTCCACTAACGATTGACCAGGAAGTCCAAGCCTCCAACGCACTAATCTACGCTTGGCACCCCGGCACTATGGCTGGTCCAGCGATCGCCGACGTGTTGTTTGGCGATGTCGCGCCCAGTGGGAAGTTGCCAATAACGTTCCCCAGGACCGTGGGTCAGATCCCCTTGTACTACAGCCATCATAACACGGGGCGGCCTGCTCCCGCTGACTATCAGCCGCTTATGGGTTCGGGCGATGACGATTTGCCTCAGGAGTTTCAGTACCGATCGCACTACTTGGATGTCCCGCCGGTACCACTGTTTCCTTTTGGTTTTGGCCTTTCCTATGCAAAGTTCCAGCACTCCAACCTTGAGCTGTCAGCGCCCACTATCAAGCCGGGCGGTGTCCTTGGGTTGAGGGTGCAGCTTGAGAACGCCGGATCAGTTGTCGGTACGGAGGTAACCCAGGTCTATATTCGTGATCGATTCTCGAGTGTCGTGCGCCCCGTTCGTGAATTGAGAGCCTACCGACGGACAGAACTGCAGCCTAAGGAATCGACCGTCCTGGAGTTTGCGCTGCCGTCTGCAGCCTTCACATATCGAAACTCCCAGGGAGAGTTGGTGCACGAGCCAGGCGTATTCGACATCTGGGTCGGCAGCGACTCAACTGCCACGCTCGCGGCCGAAGTCGAATTGCTTGCCGGACCGCACACAGGAGAAAGTCGGCAGATTGCTGCGCCAACTGTGGATAGCTCTGAAGCAACAAGAACGCGCTGAGTGAGGCTGTCGCTGCTGTGGCAAGCCCCGTCGTCAGTTCGAAGATGGGTAGTCGCTACACCACTTGATTTCAGCTAAGGTGGTAAGACCAGCGTTTTCGAGTCCGTCGCCCCTGCGGCTGCTACGGATTGACTTTCTCCGCTGTACTTCGCCTCGCTCAAAACACACATGTCACACCTGCCCGCGGCACAGGATAAGTCGGTTACGCCGCTCCATACTCGCGTGCGACTCTCAGCGATGATGTTCTTGCACTACAGTTCGCTGGGGCTGTGGTGCGTCACCGTGGGAACATACATTGCAGCCAATACTGTCCCTGAAGGCAGCGGTGCATTCACGCCAGGATTCGTTGGGTACAGCAGTGCTGCTGGAGCGATCGGAAGCCTGTTGGCGCCGTTTATCGTTGGGTACTTGAGCGATCGGTTCTTTCAAGCCCAACATTTGTTGGCCGTCACGCACGTTGGCTGTGCAGTGGCTGCGGTGGGCATGTACAACAGTAGTTCGCAAGCGGCCTTCTTCGTGTGGTTGCTGGTGTACTACCACTGCTTCCTGCCTGGATGCACGTTGACCAACACCATTTGTCTGCGGCACCAGCAAACCCCTGAAGTTGAATACCCACTGATTCGTATTTTTAGCACGCTAGGTTGGATAAGTGCGGGGCTGGTGGTTGGCCTGATCTGGCCCAGCATCACAGGAGATTCGATTGAGAATACTGCCGTGCCTCTTCTGCTGGGGGCTGCAGTCAGTTGCGCGATGTTCCTCTATTCCTTTGACTTACCTGCCACCCCACCTCGAAGGCCTGCCGTATTGGAGATGGACGACTCGTTGCGCAACCAATCCGCTTTGTTCTCGAACAGACCGCTCCTAGCGTTTTTGCTCATTTCAGTATTGGCAGCGGCGCCCAGTATGGCGTATGGGAATTACGGCAACCTCTTCCTGAATCGATCCCAATTTCCTCGTCCGGCGGCGCTCATGACGATTGGGCAACTAACGGATATGCTGTGCTTGTGGGCCACGCCTTGGTTGATTTCTCGCATCGGCCTGAGCCGACTGTTTGCTGTGGGTGTAGCTGCGTGGGCGATTCGCTATTTCTGTCTGGCGGCCGGTGCCCATTTCGGGTTCACATG
This sequence comes from Aeoliella sp., assembly GCF_965227375.1. NCBI lineage: Bacteria > Pseudomonadati > Planctomycetota > Planctomycetia > Pirellulales > Lacipirellulaceae > Aeoliella > Aeoliella sp. The sequence continues at coordinate 2,240,030 of NZ_CBDDFX010000002.1, read as the reverse complement.
GGCAGTTTATTTGGCAATTTTGATCCATGGTCCCTGCTTTGTGTTCGTGTATGTCGTGGGATTGATGTTTGTCGATCGACTGGCCGGTCCCGTCTTTCGAGGCGCCGCCCAAGGATTGCACTCCGTCGCCGTATCAGGAGTCGGTCACCTTCTTGGAGGAGTCCTTGTTGGTTACGTCCAAGTTGTCTTTCTGACTCCCGTGGGAGAGTCTCCTGCTCCTTACCATTGGGCTGCGTTCTGGATGGTACCTGCCATACTTAGCTGCTTAACCTTGTGTGTCTACGTTGGTTTGTCCAAATCGAAACTGGTTGCTTGGGGCCATATGGCCTGCAATGATTGACCGTCAACACCTCCTCGAGGCTCATTAACACATACTGAGATCGAGTGCACATTTCGGTTTAATCTACAGTTCAGCCAACTACTCGACCTCGGCAATCTTACTTGGGTGTTGGACTACCCCGAGCGAACTTGTAGGTCCCCGCCATTTCGACAATCGGCGCTGCGTCGTAATGTTTCGCAGCCTTACGCATACGCCCAGGCTCCGCCTGGGCTTGCGTCGTTCCTGGGCATTCAGTGCGAGAGCTTGCGTGCAGGTGCTGCGTTGGATTCTGCGTTGCGTTAGCAGCCGGATTGCGTCGTGGCCGCAGAGTCCTCTTGTCGCAGCACCTCGCGGCTCGCGACTACATTCGGGTCAACTGCCGCAATCGAGACCGGACTTGCTCGAGGCTTCGATGTACCGATCGCTCACTTCGGCCAACCCGATCGCTCACTTCGGCTACCGTGAACCCGGCAAGCCGCAATTCGACGATGTCGCGCTTCGTGTCGGGCAGGTCTTCCAGCAACAACTGCAACGTCTCGCGAACCGCTGATATTTCATCTGGCGATGGTTCGCGATCCGGTAATTCAAATGGAGCTGCGTCGTTCGTTTCGCCATGAATGCTCGTCTCTCGACTGATGTCGCGGCAGCCTGCGTGCATCCGCTTCGAGTGGCGAATGCACTTGCGTACTGCGATGCGCGACAGCAGGCTCCAGAGCCCGTTCCAGTCTTCGATTTCGAAGTCGCCCGTCAGGCAACGGCGGAAGAAACTTCGATAGACGGACTGTACCACGTCATCGGCGTCCACCTTTCGCTTGACGTGGTATTCGAGGCGTCGATTCGCCAACGACAGGAGCCGATGCGTAAATCGCTTGCATACCTGCTGTGCCACTCGTTGGTCGCCGGTCCGTAGGCCTTCGGAAACTCCATTGAACGAATCATGACAGGGCGAATCGCACTCACTCGGCACACTTTCGGATCGATGCTGATCTTTTGCGGAATTCGAATATCGCGGAAAGACGCTGGAATCATTCAAGGCGTAGGTTGTATTCATAGCTATGCTCTACTTTCTTTTGCGTTTATCAGAAAATGGGTCTTGATGCAGGTGCATCCACTAGCAGAGTTATTCAAGGAACAATTCTGGGCGGTAGTCCAAGTCCTGGCAGCACTTGTCAAACAACTCGAGGTACCGCTCGTCCAGCGAAATCAGTGTTGCGGCAAACGCGGGATCCGGACGCCTAGACATCAAGTCCTTAAAACTGAGATACACCTGGAAAATCTGTGATAGATCGCCTTTAACGCAATCTCTCAGGTTCTCGTCCGCAAGCACCTTTTCGAGCGGCTTATCCATGTCGAAGCCTAGTTCAGTTTCGTACAGAGAAACCTCATGCAGATGTTGCGAATCAGAGGCCGATGGAGTTTGCCGACCAGCGATGTGTCGCTCCAATTGGTCGTGGCAAGCTTCGGAGCACAATAGTGTCAGGAAGTGCAGGCGGTGCATCGCGACGCGAGCATCGTGAGCGCCGCCATGCCGCTTGTGACTAACCGAGTCCGTTTGGTAATAGGCCTCTATCAACTCTGCGATCTCAGATGCAGGAATACCGAACGCCACCAGGTCGGCAACTAACGACTTCAGCGTGGCAACACCCGCCACCTGACCGTCGGAGTTAAGGACAGGCCCCCCCGAATTTCCAGCATTGATAGCGATGCTGAGTTGGTGAAAGTACTGACCGTCGAACTGCAGCATCGTGCTGAAGACTCCGGTGTGAACGGCGTTCTCCAGTCGTTCTCCGTTGCCGATTCCCGGGCTGCCAATAAGTAGCGCCATAGAACCTTTGCGGAACTCGTCCGAGGGTGCGATCGAAAGCCCCGGAAGATCGACGTCGCAACGAAGCAGGGCAAGATCCCTGTCATCCGAGACACCAACAACCTCCACAGGAAACCACTGGCCGGCAAAGTCTTCAGCCGAAGGGAAACTTACCCGCAGGTCCCTTGCGTATTCCCCCTCGATTACATGGCGATTGGTAACCAGCAGTCCGTCGCCTACTAAGAAGCAGGATCCGTGCTGCTGGCTGCCTTCGACAATGCCGATCGACCGACTGGACTGCTCTACAATCTCTTCAATGCTCCGTTGTGTTTTGGGCGTACGATCGAACTGCTCCTGAACCTCGACCTCGGCCACTTCGGGCTGGGCGTCGATCTCCTTGATCAGGTAGGCACTCACCAAACCTGTGGTTGCTAGGCAAAGCGTCAGCGACAGCAACACAGGAGTCTTCCGCGATGCGTGGGGAACATCGACAGCATTTGCCAACTTCAAGGACGTGCCAATCATCTCTACATCTCCCTTTTTAGTTAGAGGACCGACAGTTATCCCTGGTCCTATCTATCCGTCGGCAACAAAAGCATTGCCGCGGCGTCCGCTCTACAGGGTGAATGCAGAGTGCCGACGGAAAGCTGACAGCCAGCACCAGAAAAGAACAAGATTTTCTCAAGGTGACCTCACGCCCACCGCGCAAGAGGGACACACTGAATCACCTCGCAACTTGAACGTGGCCGAAAACCACGGTTTATCGTGGCTATTGTGAAGCTAAGAAAACTCGTCTGGAATTCGTGTCAGTTGGTTGGCCGTTTGGGGCATTAGCTAGTTAACGGCGTTGCGAGTCCTTGCAGACTACATAACTCCGCCCCACGCATCCTTCCAGCAACTACAAATACAAGGAGCGAAGTGGTCGGCGGGCGTGCTGCAGGACTGGCAACACCCTATCTGTCGCGTGAGAAGTCCACCACAATCACAAGGAGAACCTGTCATGCTTGCTAACTTTGCTCAAATGGCCTTCGCTGCTTGCCTCGTGTGCGCCTCGATGGGAACGCCCGTCGAAGCACAAGAGTTTGGCGCCTTCGAGATCTTGAACCCAACTTCGAACACCATGAAGTATCAAGTTCGCTGGGGGGAAGGAGATTGGCAAACCTACTCCATTCCACCCGGATACTCACGGTGGCATGCATATGAGTTGGACTTGCTAGGAATCGCTCCTGCCCCGGAAATCCGCTTTGACTGGGTGGGTGGCGACTCCAGCGTTACCCATCTGTACTACGACCTCGACTTCTTCACCACCTTCGACCCTAAGATCGGTGGCAAGCCCTACCGTTTCCAATACTTCCCGGACGGTGTGCACGTCGACCTCTATCCTGCCTAGCAACTTGCGTCACACGCCTGGGGAGTCTCACGCTCCCCAGGCGTGTTTCCCAATAGAGAGCCTGGCGACCAGCAGATCGAGTGGCGGGCGTCGATTCGTGCGGGCGGCCGATTCAACTGGCCCCGGCATGGCGGTTTAGGGCTTGAATAATCAACGTCTCGGCGACACATTTAAAGGAACAGGTTGCTTGTAGTTGCTGGGGGGAAGCCGTTGGTCGACCTTCTCGTGACGTAATCTTATGCTCTAGACCTGGGGGGACTCATGTCGAGCGAATCTTTTCAAGATCTGCCCGATCGATTGACTGCTGGCGACGAGGACGCCGCTCTTGACGTGTGGGAGCGTTTCACAGCCCGGCTCGTCGCACTTGCACGTGCCCGGCTCGACTCACGCGTGCAGCAACGTGTTGCCCCCGACGACATCGTGCAGTCCGTCTACCGCAGCTTCTTTCGCGGACAACAGGAAGGCGCATTCGAACTTGATAGTTGGGATAGCCTGTGGGCCCTGCTTTCGATGATCACAGTGCGAAAGTGCGCCCGTGCGGCGAATGCGCAGCGGGCGGCTCGCAGAGATATACGCAGGGAACTCGTCAATAGCGAAGACGAGAGCCAATCCGGCGTTGCGACGGAGTTGCCGACTCGCGAACCTTCGCCCGAAGAAGTCGTTTGTCTGACGGATCTATTGAGTCATCTGTTCGAGCCGTTGCCTGCAGACAAGCGGCAGATGCTGCTGTTGCGACTGCAAGGCCACAAGGTTTCCGAGATTAGCACGATCGTGGGACGCGCGGAAAGAAGCGTGCATCGACTACTGCAGCGCATCCGAACCGAAGTGGAAGAGCTTGCCCAAGAGTGCGAGCAGGTTTAAGGGTGACGAGTCAGTGGCCAACGAAGAGAACGATACGAAACGAGGACGCGAGGCCGACTGGGAGTCTCTCGAGCAAGTCTACAGTCGCTATGAGCACGCCTTGCGCGCTGGCAATGCCGAACCGATTGCCGACATTATCGCTCGGTGCAAACCGGAGCAGCGGCCCCAAGTGCTTGAGGAACTCTTGTTGATTGAGATCGAGCTGCGTGAGAAAGCGGGGGATCCACTCACCAAAGATCGATATCTCCGAGAGCTTCCGGAGTACGACGCGATTATCCGCGACGTGTTCGATCGGACCGTCGCCCACCGACCCGCCGCTGCATACCCTCCGATCGCACGGCAATTGCAGGCGCGATGCACCGAGTGCCAGCAGTCCTTCGGCCTTGCGACAGACGCCGATCTAAGTCGAATTGTCTGCCCCACTTGCCACAAGACATTCCAGCTCGTGGGTAGTACGAACAATGAGGACCCTCAGTCAGGAGTAATCATTGAGCTGGGCCACTTCAGGCTATTGAGCCGGCTGGGCAAAGGCGGCTTTGGAAGCGTCTGGAAGGCGAGTGATACGAAACTCCATCGTCTCGTGGCCGTAAAGATCCCCGCTCCGGGGCAGCTTGGACCGGATGAGGCGGAGCGCTTTCTTCGCGAAGCAAGGGCGGCAGCTCAGCTTTCTCACCCAAATATCGTTCCAGTGCACGAAGTCGGCCGCGAGAACGACACACTCTATATTGTCAGCGAGTTGATCCAGGGCGCGACACTTGCTGAACAGATCGCCAAATCCAAGCTCAGTCGAAATGATGCGGTGCAACTAACTGCCAAGGTTGCACGGGCTCTCGACTATGCACACCAATGCGGCATCATCCATCGCGACGTGAAGCCGCATAACGTAATGGTCGATTTGGATGGCCAGCCGCGACTCACAGACTTCGGGCTGGCGAAATGGGAACAAGCGGACGCAACGATGACCCTCGACGGTCACATTATGGGAACGCCAGGCTATCTCTCGCCTGAACAAGCGCGAGGTGAGTCCGGGAAAGTCGATGGCCGGACGGACGTATACTCATTGGGTGCGATGTTGTTCCAACTCATCACGGGCGAACTTCTATACAGCGGTTCTCCTCAGATGATGTTGCATCAAGCCATTGTCGACGAAGCTCCAAGTCCACGAAGGCGCGACGCCAGCATTCCGCGCGACCTTGAAACCATCGTGCTGAAGTGCTTGGAAAGGGATCCTGGCAAGCGCTACGAATCCGCGGGAAGTCTCGCCAGCGACTTAGAGTGTTTTCTGGCCAATAAGCCAATCTCGGCAAGGCCGGTAGGAATCGTGGAATGGTGGCAGAGATGGTGTCAGCGACACCCAGTTGAGGCAATTCTTGGGAGCGTTCTGGCGGCATCTGTGGTTGTTGGGATGACTCTTGTAATTTATCAGTGGTTGGCAACTCTCCGTGCCGAACATGACAGGACGACTGCGCAGGTCCTGGGCCTCACCAGTGCCGACGCGACAGCTGTTCCAGAACTGCTCCAGTACCTCGAGCCCTATGTTCCAGCGGCAACCAATCAGCTCGAAGATCTGGCTGGTGGTTCGGACGTATCGGCAAGGGAGCGTTTGCGTGCAATGCTGCCGCTACTAGGCGAGCGGCCACAATACCTTGATAGCATGGTCAATCTAGCGCTCGAAGCCGAGTTGGGAGATGTCCTGTTAGTGAGGCAGGCTGCCTTAGATGCGCAGGTTACCCTACGTCCGATTGTTAAGCCTGCGCTCGATGACGTTGCAACGCCTGAAGGGCAGCGAGTGCGGGCAGCGGCTCTGATGGCTGAAGACCAAGAAGATGCACTGCAATCTCATCGAAATTGGCTGGCAGAGGCGATCCTTGATAAGCTTGTTACACAACCTCAGGACTATGCGGTTCTGGGGACCTTATTCGAACCAGCTGCGGAGGTTCTAGCTGGCCCCTTCGGAGAGATCTACCGCGACCCGAGTCGATCTCAATCCGAACGAACGCAAGCAACGAACTTCCTTGTCGACTACTTGGCTCCCGATCCCGAGAGCCGACTCAGGCTACTTGACGCAGCAGAAAGCTGGCAGTTTGCATCCGTCTACCGCACCTTGGACTCCTCCGACATCATTGCCTGGGCTCAATCGCCAATTCATGACAGTAGCGCAGGGGAGCATGCGTCGCGGCCGGACAATCAGGCTATTGCCGAGGCAAATCGAGCGATTGCGTTGATTCGCTCTGGCCGAACGGAGTCCGGGCTGAACTTGCTACTAGAATCCGATGCCGGTGCGCGGGCACAGTTTGTGAATCGGTACCGGGAGATTGGTGGAGAGCCGTCGCCCATCGCGAGCCTGCTCACCACCTTGGACGACGAGTGCCTGTGTAGTGTCCTACTGCTCACTCTTAGTCGGTTCCCTGCTGAGGAGCTTGGCCAAGCGATTCGCGATAAGTTAGTGGAGCGAGCAGAGGGCGCATACCATTACGATACTTCGGCTCATGTGCATGCTGCGGCTCGAGTGGTATTGCTGCGCTACGAGCCGCAATTGCTGGAGCAACCATTGCCGACTGAACTCGTGGGCTGGCGGTCGCGATCCGAGCACAACTGGTATGCTACGCCACACGATCACACCATGGTGCTACTCGAAGCAGATCCTCAGACCATTCGACTCGAGCCCACCACAGGCGACGCAACTCCTGATAAGCGCGAACGAAACCTCCAAAACCCTGGCCAAAAAGAAAAACGGATCCTTGCCGAGTCGCCGCACCGATTTGCCATCGCCAGTTGCGAAACCACGGTAAGTCAGTATCGCCGGTTCGCCACTTGGAGTTCGTTGGGGTACGACATCGACGATCCCGACGCGCCCGCCTACTTCATGAACTGGTCGCTGGCCGCCCGCTACTGCAACTGGCTCAGCCAGGAGGCCGGTCTTCCCGAGGAAGAGTGGGCGTATGTTCCTACGACATCAGGCGAACGACTAACCGAGGCACCCGATGCCATACATCGATTGGGCTATCGTCTGCCCACGGAACTTGAGTGGGAGGTTGCATGTCGCGCGGGGACAACGTCGCCACGGTTTTTTGGCTTCGGCATAGAGCTACTTCCGCAATATGCCGCGGTTCCGGCAAATTCGCCACTCGGCCGAAAACACTTAGTGGGTCGTCATCTACCTAACGAATTTGGATTGTTCGACACTTACGGCAATGCAGATGAACTGTGCCACGGTATCGAAGATGGCAGTGTGTACACTCGAGGAGGTGCTGCTGGAGACATCATAGTTCCCAGTAGTGCTATGTGGAACTACGCCGAAGTTTACAAAGACCCCGGTTTGGCGATTGGTTTTCGAATAGCGCGCACCTTGGCAGAGGACGAATAGCGACGGCTGGATCAGGACCCGTCCTTACGATTGCCGGCGGACGTGAAAACGGATACATCAACGTCATGTGTCATCCCACGCACCGAACCATCGCAATAGGCGAAGTAAACCAGAGAAGGGTGGGCACTACCAAAACTCTTTGGTGACAGTCGGTCGCCGTCCTTGCGCGGAGTGAGCGAAGAATGGGCGATCCTAATCGTGTCGGGCGCAAATCCAATCAGCAAGTGTCCTCGATCTGAAGTCGCTCCACCGTTGGTGTAGAACTTGGTGCACAGGTACTTCTCGCCGAGCAACAACGTGTGGCTAGTTCCATCGGTGACCTGGCGGAAGTCTATCGTGCTGCGTTGAAACACGACTCCTGTGTACCCACGTGTCGATGGCCAGTTATAGTCACCCAGCCCCTCTTCCATGGTAGCGGGTTCCCGGATTGCAATGTTGTTGCCTCGGTCTCCGGCACAAGCAGCATAGTCGCCCCGCGCGACTGCCTCAGCTTGGTTGGCGTTCATGGAGTCGTATGGCCTCGCGTTGGGGTAAAGCTGTGATGCTCGGCGAGAAGGGCAATGGAACAGGGGAAGCGGTACTTGGCTTGCTGAGGTCAGCGATTCGCGAAGACTCTCGCCACTCTGCCCTTTACCGAGCGCATGGAGCGTGGCCCCTTGCTCGACGTAAGGCAATAGACTGAACGTCCAGCCGCCTGGCTGCGTCGGACCAACCCCCTGATTGGGATCGCCCGTCCAGGTTGTACCCCATCCTCCTGACGGGAGGTGACCGTGGATGCTGTGTAGATTCAGGGCGGCTAATGAGAGTTGTCGAAGATGGTTGGAGCAAACTGACATCCTCGACCGCTCACGAGCCGCCTGGACGGCAGGTAGCAGTAGCGCCACCAGAACACCTATGATCGCCAGGACCACCAGAAGTTCTACCAAGGTAAATGCAGACCTCGCCCCCCCCTGTGGGGTGGAATCAGGCGCGCCGCATATAGGTCGTTGTTGCTTCAAAGCGATCGGCGTTGCTTCAACACAATGCGACGCCTCCCATGGACTGGCAGATTCAAATACTAACATACTACGACAGTAGTTTGTTGATTGACGCTCCAAGGACTCATACACTGGGGGTCAATATACACTTCCCAACGACCGGGGGAGGCTCATTCCGTCACCGTTGCTGTTTTTTCTCAAACTCACTGGGGGGGAACCTCTCCCGAATTGCTCGGGTAGGGTTCAGCATACATGGATAGAATTGCCAATAGAAACCGCCGAATTAGATTCGAGAGCCTGGAAAAGCGTTTTTTGCTGTGTCATCCCTTTCCGACTTACCCATTCGGCGGGCTGCAACTGTTAACGAATCAGTTTGGCGACACATCGTACTACGTATCCAATCCAGATAGTACGGATTTGTTCAAAGTCCGCTTGGGAAACCCAGGGACCTACGCGACCTTTTCGACTTCGGGTTCGGCCGATACCACACTGGCCTATTACGGCGAGCAATCATGCCCCGATATAGTCAACTACAACAGTGGCAGTGGAAACAATGCTTCTATCTCGACCAATACGCCTGACTACAGTGTGTTTGAAGCGGGTGTTGTAGGGCTTGCTGTGCTTACAGAAGATTCGACTCCTTACACAGTCCACGTCGATAGCAGCAGTCCATCTTCCAGTCGACTTAACGTGTCAAGCACCAGTCGTTTTGGCGAAGATCAGTTCAGCCCTCCCTCGGGAGAAGGCGAGGCCCTGTGGGTTAGATTTACCACCACGCACACCGGCACTTGGACTGTTTCAGCGGAATCGGAGTATGATTACGACGACATGGCGGTCTCTCTCTTTGATGGATCCGGCAATGCCTTGCAAACGTGGGTCAACGAGGTCGGCGCAGGTGGTACGGAGACGTTGTCTGCTAGTGTTGCCGCCAACAGCACTTTGTACCTGCGGATCGATCCTGCGGAAGGATACTATCAGCTGAACGACAATATTCTTGTAAACGTTCAAGGGCCTTCCCCGTTTGGCACCTTTCCTCTCTCGAATATGCAAATAGTGCCCACGGACCGCTACGGAGACACGTACGACTTCGGCGGAAGTAGTGGAATCACGAACTATCTGGTCCTTTCAAACGCCACGGGCGAAACTTCCATATCGAGCAACTACTCCTATGACATTCAGCAGATCGCCATCTACACGGCGGATGGCGAGCCTTCCCAGGTAGTGAATGTCGATGATTCCGCTTACGAGATTGCGGGCGTGGAGCAAACCGCAAATAGTCCATTGGGACTGGCTGTGTCGGCCGACTCCTCATACGATTTGAACATCGACGGTCCGAATCAGATCGTGGACTCCCTTGCAATAGACTCGACTTTGCTGTTTGGCGAGGCGCTCAACCAATCTCTCAACACCCGCTACGGCGTGCGCTGGTACGAATTCACTCCTGTCGACACCAGTCAAGATTGGCTCATTGAAGTCATTCCCCATGGCAACCTGGACGTGGCACTTACATTGTTCGAGGGCGACAATCCCCTCGACTACGCGCTGGACAGCGGAGGGCCTGGGCAGACAGAGAGTTACAATGTGTCTTCGTATAGCGACTCATACTACCTGCGTGTCGACAGTCAGGGACGGTCTGCCGGAACGTTTGACATCAAAGTCAGTGGCCCCAATCCATTTGAATACTACTTCGCCTACAACGATCCACAAGCCATCCGGGTTCATACCAACCAGTACGGTCAGGCGTTGATGACTGGTCTGGGAGGTGGTTCAGGGACGATTCATGATTACTTGATCCCAAGCAACGCCCCAGGTGGCGGCACGGCAACATTTCGTACCTCAGGAAGTCCTAGCGTGCTAGCTCTGATGGGCAGCGAGTACAGTTACGTCGAGTGGTACGATGACGACAACGGAACTCGAGTCGCGCCAGAGATCGTTGCCAACAACTCTAGTTCCTCCACCTGGAATGCCGCGGTTGCAGCTTCGGGAACGTATTCGTTGGAGATTGACCTGCCTGCCCAAGCCGTGGAATCGCTGGAAATCGGAGCTAACGGCAAGGCGGAAAGCGAAGAGTATCTGGATGGCCCTCACGATGTTCGCTGGTACACATTCACTGCAAATGTTTCTGGTGAATGGGACATCGAAGTAGACGCCGGCTCCGGTCAAGACCTTTCGCTGCTGGCCTTTGACGCTGCTGGAAATCGACTCAACGCCAGTCCAGTGGACGAAACGGGCAACGGAGGAATTGAGAACTTGACTCTGAGCCTGTCCGATGGCGAAGAAGTTTACTTCCGTGTCGATTCGGCCAGCGGTGGATACTACTACGATGACGATTCTGGGGACTTTGACCTGCGGGTCATCAGTCCCCGTTCCACGATTCAGATCGAGGTCGATGTACTGACGGCACCATTCCTGATTCTCGACGCGGCATCTGCAAATATAGAGCTTGCCATTGACTGGGTGACACAGCTCGCCGAACAGGAGTCACTGGAGGTGTCTTTACTCCGGTTAGATGATCAGGCACCCACCGACGTCTATGCTGAAGCGCTCATCCAATCGCACGAACTTGACGGACAGGGAACACAGTATATCGAGTACCCTATTGAAGTGTTTAGGCAAGCACTTAAGTTTGTTCATGACTTAAATGAAAGTGATAGTATCAACAATGTCCCTCCCGAAAGTCAGTATCGAATACGTTTTAGGGCGCTGGATCCTGATCAGAACCCAACCCTCATGGGTGTAAGTATCGATAATGTCATGATTCGATCCAGCAGGTTCTTTCCGACTGGCGACTACAACAGAGACGGAGTCGTAGGCTTGGCGGACTACACGATTTGGCGAAACAGTCTGGGAAGCCAGGATGACCTTAGGGCGGATGGCGACGCAGACGGTGTTATCGATCAGGACGACCACGCTGTTTGGAAGAACGCATTTGGACAAGTGGCTGAGCTCGAGCCTCTCTTCCAGTTCAATTCCAGCGACGTGGTTCCAGCTGGCTGGACTACCTCAGGGCAAGGGGGAACCTGGAGCCAGCAAGATGGCAAGATGCAGTTCGCTTTGGATGTATCGGTATCTAACCTTGCACCGTTAGCAGATTTCCTGACAGCCGTAGGAGAACCCGCGTTGGCATCAGTGATCGACGGTTCATCGACCGTCCTCTCCAGCAAGGAAGATGGCGATCCGTCGATTGCGAATGAATCAGCTAGGGCAAGCTTGTTGCTCAGACGAGGTCCATTACTAGAAGGAGGTGAGCAATCTGTCGACCCTCTCACCAATGGGGAGAGCGAGAGTGGTGATGCTATAGAGGAAAGCGTAGCCGGCCTGGATGCAGCATTTGAAGGTCTCTTCGCCGACTTAGAGCCGGGTATCTAGTACGACTCGGACCTGCGAGATATCTTGCTCCGCGACACGCTGTGGTCGTGGAACGGTTGTGGCTGAACTCTTTATCAGGTCTTTGACTGCAAATCGCCCCAGACCAAACGGGTGACACTCGCTGACCGGATACGTACTCATCCACGCGCTCGGCATCGACAAGCAACTCAGTGCGGATGGGAGTTGGGACGGCAAATCCTGTAAGACGGCCGGCTCTTACAGGGTTGTTGAAATTTACGACACCGAGTATCGGCGAGGTTTTACATCCCGCGCAGCGCCGGAAGGCCGAAATCTCTGAAAGCCCTAACTAACCCATCTGGCGAGGAGACTGCCATGCGTCTAGCAGTTTACAACGTTGAGAACCTGTTTAACCGCGCCAAAGTCATGAATCGCCAAGATTGGGGGATTGGTAGGCAGATTCTTGCCCAGTTCGCTGAACTAAACTCACTGCTGGGCGAGGCAAATTACACCGCAAACAGGAAACGCAGGATGGTCCGGTTGCTCACTGCACTTGGACTAGGTCGCAGCGATAGGGGGCCGGCCGTTATTCTACGTCGCAACAGGGGCGGGTTGGTTAAGCGGCCACGCAACGCGGACCCTGAAATCATCGCCGATGGTCGTGCAGACTGGGTCGGCTCGCTCGAACTGGTCGAAGCCCCGATTGACCACGAGTCGATGCTGATGACCGCTCGCGTGATTCGCGACGTCGACGCGGACATCCTGGCAATGGTGGAAGCCGAGAGCCGACCCGCGCTGCAAATGTTCAACCAGGAAATCGTCACTGCGGTTGGCGGTAGAGAATACGAGTGCGTCATGTTGATTGACGGCAACGACTCTCGTGGAATCGACGTGGGGATCGCAGTCAAGGATCCCTGTTCGATCGGCTTGATGAGAAGCCACGTTCACGATATGCCATCGCGAGGCGAGCCGCCTATTTTTAGCCGGGACTGTCCGGAGTATTTTGTTTCTACGGACTCTGGTGTTGATATCCTTGTCATGATCAACCATTTTAAGAGCAAGGGCTACGGCACGCAGGCTGCCAACAATGCCAGACGCAAATCCCAAGCCGAACGTGTGCGGGAAATCTATCGTGAACGAATGCGGGAGGGCTTTGAATACATCGCGATAGTCGGGGATTTCAACGACACTCCCGACAGTAGTCCTCTAAGGCCGCTTCACTACCGGTTTTCTGCAAAGGACGTTTTTGAGCATCCAGACTTCGACGATGGCGGCTACCCAGGTACTTATGGTTCTTGTCGAGCAACCAACAAGATTGACTATCTGCTGCTGTCACCAAGGCTGTATGCAGCCGTCCGGCGAGGAGGTGTGTGGCGAAAAGGCATGTGGGCCGGGGTTCGGCCAGTCCGATGGGATACCTATGAAGAACTGAATAGGGAAGTTCATGCTGGATCTGACCACGCCTGTCTGTGGGTGGATCTCGAGTTGTGACAGGTAGTGGCGTGGCGAGGGCGTGCTAAGCAAGCGAGTCCCGAGAAGTACTTCGCGCTCGCTAGCAACTATTCTTTCGGAAGATCCGGTTTCGCCAAGTCACCGTAGAGGTCGGGGCGGCGTTGTTTGAAATTGCGGCTTGCGGCCCGGGTTTCGCGGATGTTCTTCAGATTGATCGTAGCGGTGATGTACGACTCTTCTTCGTCGGGGCAGCGTGCCAGGATGTGTGTGGGCCACTTGGCGCAGTCGCCAATCATGGTGCCGCCACCATACGACTGATTCGTCGAAATCATGGCGACGTGGTTGCGGAACATGGTCGACTTGACGATGAAGTCTTCGACCGCGCCGCCTCGACCATTGATCCAGACGATCAACTCGGCACCGTGGAGCGACATCACTCGGGCGGGTTCGGGAAACCACCCGTCGTAGCAAGTCATGATGCCGACCTTGCCGAAATCGAAATCGAAGACGGGCAGCTCTTGTCCCTTCTCCATAATCCACTCGGGGTCGTGCTTGATGAGCCAGTCGCGATCTTTCCCGGAGGGAGGTTTGGTCCAGGCGGGCAGGGCAGGGTCGTACTGGTCGACGGCCGCGTGAGTCTTGTAGTACTTGCCAGCGATCTCGCCTTGGCGATCGAAGATCAACGCCGCGTTGGCGAACTCACCGTCTTCTTTTAGTTCCCAACAACCGACGATCACGTAGATGTTGTTCGCCCGAGCGGCGGCCGATAGCTTCTGCGTCGTCTCGCCTGGGACATCGATTCGTCCCAGGATGTACTCCGGAAAGACAACCAACTGGGCGCCGTCCTTGCCCGCGCGGTCGATGTAGGGGATGAGCTTCTTGGTGACGTCGTAACCCTCTCTAGGGAGATCGCCCTTGTCGTAGCCGCGAACCTGGACGGCGGCCACTTTGACAAAGTCGCGGTCGAGATGCTTGGTCGCTTCGACCTCCTGGCCAAGCAGCGTTGAGGATGTCGCCAAGCAAACCAATTGGAGCAAAGTAAGGCACCAACATCGATTCCACACCATCGCCGATTTCTCCCGTCGAAGCAGAGCCAAAGAGCGTTTACGTACCACGACCATCGTAGCCGGATAAGAGAGCCAAGCCAAACCACTGTCCTGTATTGCCGCTGACGGGAGACTAGCAACTGCAAGGGCCAGTTGCTCTGCTCTGTGACGCTGGTAGTCGCACTAGCGGGGTTGGGCAACCAGGATAGGCTCGACGAACTGGCCGGTGGGCGAACTGGTGTCAGACGGATGGTGGTTGGGGAGGGCGGCGGCGCCGAACCCAGCCACTTACCATCAGGCAGCCGGTCAGTGCTATCCAGGCGGCCATTGGTTCGGGCACAGCGGCAGCTTCGCTGTGGCTGGCGGAACTGGTGAGTTGGGCTCCAAAGTTCGCCTTCCACACCTGGTAGTCTTCGACGGTGTATCCTGCGCCAAGGTGATTTCGCCAAACAGTGTAGTCGGCAATGTTAACGCTGCCATCCTGGTTGAAATCGCCCGGCAACCCCAGCGACGGAACTCCATAGACCTCCGAGGGGTCGATTCCCTGTCCGTCCGTGAACATGACCTCCTCCCCCACGGCGAACATTGCCCCGTGGGCAAGCCCAAAGTCCGAGAGATCGATCAGGTAGGCCGTGTGCCGCCCTGAAGTCGTGCGATGGAAATGGAATGTGGCAGCGATCAGCGCTTGCAGGGTGTCGACGTCATTCTGGTCGCTCTCGTAGCGGCTGCGATTGGAGGTGCTCTCGCCAAACACGTCTTCCGTCGCCGGTGTCATGTCGTCGATTGTTGTTCCGCGGATGGTGACGTCGACCGTGTCGGCACTGCCCCAATCGAGCAGAACGATGTCGGGGCCGTCCTGATTGTAGATCGGCTGGTCGAAGTCGACCGACCAGCTTACAAGGTTCACGAAAACGGTATCGATCTTGCCGTCGCTCAGCAAACCGTCTCGCTGCGAGGGTGGGGGAGCGGAACTGGAGCCCGGTTCGGTGATGATGTCTGCAACCCGGCCCCCTTGTCCATCATCTTTGCCGCCAAAGGCGGATAGGCGACCGCCGATCAGCTCCTCCGACGTGAAGGTGCGATCGACCCCGGCATGCGACAACGTAAGGTTGGCGAACTCGCCACTGGTCGATGCCGAAATGAGCGTTCCGCGGATGGTGGTCGGAGTATCGGGCAGGCGGGTAGTGTAGGGCTCGGGCTGCGCGAAATCGGCCCCGTCGGGAAAGTCATATGGAAGGTGGTACACCTCGCCCGACTTGGTGGTGAAATATAGGTGCGTATCCGAAGGTTCCCAGGCGTCGCCATCCGCCCAGAATGCATAGAAGTCATCCTGGGCGTTCAAGGGCTGCTGCACATAGGTGTGATTGTAGTAGCTGCCTTGTGTGAGCTGTTGTGCGAGGGCCCAATTCGTGCCTTGATCGGTGCTGGTCCACACGCCGATCTCGCCACCGGTTCCGTATTGCTGGGGACCATCGATAAAGGGAGCAATCACTCGCCAGGTGCCGTCTGGCTCGACGTACATGGCGCCGGTGTCGTAGTTGTGGTTGGTGGTGCCAAAGTCCTTGATTTCCCACTGGCCGCCAGTCCAGTAAGCCGTCTTTAGGAAGCGGTCGGGCCCGGGATCGCCGTGATCGCCCGGTATGTGGGAAGGGCTGCTGAGGAACATGATGATCGGATTGCCCGACGAATCGTAGTTCAGCGACTTCAAGTACACACGCTCGTTGGGGGCCGCATCGTACACCAGGGCGGCGCCATCGGTGCTGCCATCGGGGCGGGAGGTCAGCGGGTTGTTGTTGCTGCCGGAGTTGTCTACCAGCGTGAGTCCGTCGGCCGTTTGCCAAGTCTGTGCCTGGTCGGAAGTCTCCAAGTAGTAGAGATCGGTGCGCCAATCGAGTCCCTGCCCCGTGGGATGGACATTGAAGATCGTACCTACCGAAGCACCATCGGGTTTGATCCAGCTCTTCTGGTACTGACCGCTCTCGATCTGAGCGAGCCCCTTCCGCTCGGTCCACGTGTCGCCGTCGACGCTGCTAGTGGAGTAAAGTTGTCTGCCACCATTGTAGCGCGTGTGCAGAAAGAGGAACTTCTCCTCTTCGGTCGTGTTCGGCACGTACCAGGCGGAACCGTAGCTGAAGTGCGGTACACCCGTCTGCCCGGGATTCCCGGGGGGATTCCCAAACACATCCATGTCTGCCGAACTCGAACTATCCAGCAAGCTGACGAATGTGTCGATTACGCCGGGCGACGCACTGCGATGAATGAATGATTCGCGCGAGTCGCCGTGCGAGTTGCTGAACAGGTAGAGATACCCATCACCATCGAGCGCCAGGACAGGTGCGTCGTGGGCGTCGCCGGTTTGCTTGTCGAGCCACACCTGCGGTCGGGCGACCAGGCCGCTTTGGTGATCGAAGTAGGAGATCGCGTGACCGATGTTGTTGCCCGGCCCGGGATTGATGTCCATGTTGAACGCAAAGTACGTGCGGTCGTCGATGGGCGAGTACACTCCCATCGGAGCGATCTGCTGCGGATAGGTGGCCAGTCCGCCCCCGTACTTGTTGGGGTAGTTGCCTCCGCCGCCGGAAATCTCGTACCAAATGCCTTGAAAGCCTTCGCCCGGAGTGGCCGTCAATTGGGCGGAGGCCGACGAGTGGATTGCGGACACTATCAGCAGCCCCAGCAGGCGGGGGAAGAAGCAGTTCGCGAGGTTGTTCATGTTGCTAGTCGCTTCTGCCGCGGTGGCGAGGTATCAAAGGACGGTCGGCTGCCCCTCGTACGCCCTTTGAGTCCCTTCTGCCTGGCGTTGCCTTCTGCCAAGTGACGACGCCGGCCAATAAGGCCGATAAGGGAGGCAGCTCCCATCAGCATAACCCATGTGGAGGGATCAGGCACGCTGGTGACATCGGCCCAGGTGGTGCCGATGCGGATTTCGTCAAATTCACCGACGGATTTGGTGGTCACTTGCCGTCCCTATCGGAGCTGCGGCGGGGGGCGAGGATTCCCAGTCACCCGATGCACGCTGCCTCAACGGCTTTCCGTTTCAATGCAATCAGACCGAGCATCAATCGCTACCAGGTTCGAAATCGACTCGACGGACGCGGTCCGGGCATATGGGCACGCCCTTTTCGGCACTTTCCACCGCCGCGAAGCATAGTTGCAGGCTGCGAAGGTTCGCTTTCGCCGAGTTCTCCGGCTCGCGCCCTTCTTCGATAGCGCACAGCAACTCGCCCATGGTTCCCGCGAATCCATCTGGAAACCAATCGCCTTCGAGTTGGGCGCGCGCTTGTCCATCGGAGTTTGTGATGGTGACGTTGTCGTTGGCGCAAACCGGGCCCGTGCTGCGAAACGTAGCTTCTGTGCCGGTGACGATGATGGTTTCGAAGGGATCCCACTTCGTACTCCCACGGAACACCAGCG
Organism: Aeoliella sp.; assembly: GCF_965227375.1. Taxonomy (NCBI): domain Bacteria; kingdom Pseudomonadati; phylum Planctomycetota; class Planctomycetia; order Pirellulales; family Lacipirellulaceae; genus Aeoliella; species Aeoliella sp. The sequence goes on along the minus strand of NZ_CBDDFX010000002.1, from coordinate 2,222,073 downwards.
AAGCGTGCCCGCTGTCGTACTGCACCACTACCTGAGCGTTAAGCGGGGGGGCAACTTCTTGGTTGTTCGCGCGATCGACTTGGGCGAACACGCTGCTTGGCGAAGCGGGTCCAAACAAGCAAGCGACGATATCGAACCAGTGGATGGCGAAGTCGTAGAGGATGACATGATGCATCGCGTCGAAGGGCGTGTCTTTAATCCAGCCATGATCCCACACGACGTGGATGTCGATGGAGCAGACATCGCCGAGAATTCCCGCTTTGCACGCCTGGCGCAGGTAGCTGAAGTAGGGCGCCCAACGTCCATTTTGATTCACGGCCAGCTTCAGCCCCTGCTGCTCGGCAAGGTCGATCAGCTCTTCAGCGACGTCCAGATCCGACACAAAAGGCTTCTGACTCAAGACGTGCTTGCCCGCCAATAGCGCCGCACGAACCAGCGGAGTGCGCTGTGCAAGATGGGTCGCGATGTCAACCACGTCGACGTCGGCGCGGTCGAGTAGCTCGCGATAGTCGGTATAGACGTCTGCCTGCGGGTAGTACTCCTGGCGTCGCTCTTCGGCAGCTTCTCGCCGTGTGTCGCACAACGCTACCACGTCGTACCCCATGTTGCGGTACGCTTGCAGATGCGACGAGGAGATGCCCCCGCAGCCGATCAGACCGATCTTCGGTTCGTAGTTGCGAGGCTTTTGTGGCTGATAAGGTAGCGACGGGGCAGCCACCTCACCGGGCGGATCGCTTCGGAGTGCCCGGGGATCGCTGCTTGTATTATCCATGCGTCCAGCCTTCGACAGGAGCCGTTTTCTTTTCTTCCGCACTCTGGATTGCAGCATCCACAATCAGCTGACCGATGCGAGCGACCTGCGGCGAAAGCGGCCCTGTTATCGGCAGCGAATGATCGAGACGGCTAATAGTATACTCGATGCCGTTCCGCTGGCCGCTGGGAAGTTCATCCACCGGAATATCGATCCCTTCCGGATGCTGCGAGGTTTGCATGCGAACTGTCTGTTCGTAGTCGTAGCTGGAGATCGTACCGCAGCTACCTCGGATCACAAACCCGCACTTGGGCTGCGGTTGGTGCGTCCACGGGTCGGTAAACGTGCCCCAGCGAGTCTCGAACTTCGATAGGCCGGTTGCATAGCGAACGACGGTTACGCTGTGCTCGTCCACTTCCAAGCCATCCGATGCATTGATGGCCGCAGTCACTTCAATCGGCATCTGTCCACCATTAAACCAACTCCCCAGAGTTACTCCATACCCAAGATAATCGCGGAGCGATCCCCCTCCGGCCGCTTTGCTGTACCACCAACTCTGCTGCTTGGCTTCCGGGGTAGGCTCCAGCTCTACCTTGTCCGCGCCATGCCACAGGGGCCCGCGATTCCCATCGTAGTAGTGCACCTCCAGAACATCGCCGATCTTACCCTCTTCGATCAGTCGGTGCGTGGTGACGTGACTTGGAACCCAGCGTAGCGGCCAGTTGATCACCAGTTGTTTTCCGGTCTTCTGCACCGCTGCAATCATCCGGTCGGCGTCGGCGACCGACGCGGCGAAGGGCTTCTCGACGAATACGTGGACCCCATGAGGGGCAACCCGCTCCACCCAAAGTGCGTGCTCCGCAGTGGGGGGGCACAGAATCACCATGTCGGGGCGTGTTGCTTCGAGGCATGCCGCGTAGTCCGTAAATACGCAGTCCGGAGGGATATCCAAGGCTTCGACCGCGGGCTGCATGGTATCGCGGTTCTCATCGCACACCCCGACGATCTCCGCTGTGGGATGCTCCTTAGCATTTCGCAGCAAGTCTCCCATGTGCATGTGGGAAAAGTTGATGCCGGCAATTCGCCATCTCGAAGACAATTCGATCCTCCGTTGCGCCGATCGGACGGCGGTGATGACTATAAGCAAGGGGCCTGAACTCGACGCCGCCGAGTCCCGGGCGTTTGACAAGAATCACAAACCAAAAACGCCGGACACGCCGCCCGTTTCAGGGTCTCCAACTCGACGCAGGACCAGGCGGTACTCTCCGCTCTTCTGCCCGGATAGATCGGTCGTCGTAGATCCGGCATCGGCGGGGACCTGCTTGACGAGTTGATTGACGTCTTTCCATCGCTTGCCTGCGCGGCGTTGCAAGGAGATCGACAGGCTGGTGTCGGGAATGCGGTCCCACTGCCCGTCTAACTGCCAGGAAATCTGCGAGTCGCGGCCCTTGGGTTCGACCTCTATCTGCGTGACAAAACATAGATTCCGCACGCCAATGCGGTGTCTCGGCAATCGCCACAACTCTGGTTGTTCAAAGCGTCCCTGCAGGTTGTATCGCTGGTCGCCACCGCAGTTGTTAATGGCCGCCAGACGCGGATCGTACTCAAACGCGCGGTACATCGGTTCGATGAATTCCGAGCCGACGTTGAACACAATCCGGTTTGGTTCGCGATGCCCGGCGGCACAGCGGTTCATGTACCGCCATTGCGATTGCAGGGGAGGGGGGACATCGTAGTCATAATGTACTGGCCTCGAAGGGGTGGCGTCGAAGCAAATCCAACCGTACTCGCTGCCCAGCCAGACCTGAGTGTAGCGATGGCCGTTGGTGCAGCTGGCGGTTTCGTCTTTGTCGAGTAGGCCATTGCGGTTAGTGTCCCAGTCACTGGGCCCTCTCGGAGTACCCGTGCCGAGCCACCTCGACGGAATGCCCAGATGGCGCGTCGCGCCGGTGACCATGACGCTCGTTCCCGAGCAGGCGATGATCTGGGTCTTGTCGTACGGACGATTTGACAGCTCAATCTTCAGGTTGGCCGGGTTCGCATCGTAGTGCCCACGATCGTAGTCGACCGTCGCCGGGATGTTCCGGTCGGGACTTGGATAGTAATAGTTGTCCTGCAGGTACTCGACAATGTTGCGGGCGGCCCAGTACGTGTTCTTCATGTCGGGTTCGATGTCGTACTTGTCGGCGATGTATTGCTCCACTCGCTGGATGAACGCCTCGTAGGTGGCAGTGTCGCTCAGGTTGTAGAGCACATGATCGTCGCGGAGATAGTCGGTGCCTGCGAGCTGAGAAACGTCGTCGTCCACTCGATGAGGATAGACGCATTTCTTGTAGGGGTTGGTCCACATGTCCAGTTCGTAGCGCGAGTGACAAGGATAGGCCGGTGCGCCGGGATACTCAACGCACTGGATGATCTGCCGACTCGCGGTATCGCCTCCCGGATCCTGCGCGAGTTCGCGGATGGTCGCGTCGTCGTTGTCGGAGAGGTCGGCCACGGTTTCGGTGTCGAGCCAAATCCCCTGGTTGCCAAGCACGTCGTGCCCGTAGGGACGGGAGTAGTAGTGATAGGTGGGCCCGGCGTCCTGACCCTCGACCTCTGGTGTGGTGGTAATCGCCATCTCCAGTCGACGGACCACGCGAGGTCCTACCAGCGGGGCGTTGGGATTCTTTGTGACGTTCACTCGATGCAAGTGATCCGCACCCGGAGCGCTCGCAGCCACCCACAACGCTCCCTGACCGAAAGCAAGACCAAAGGACTCTCCATCCTCCGATGGAGGCCGATCGAAGAAGAACAAACCGCGCCCCGTCTCTTTGTCGGCGCAGTAGATGTGCTTGTGCCCGATGGTGGCCCAGAGGTAATCCGAGTCCACCAATCGCATGGTTGCCACCCCATGGGACGACTCGGTGCCAGCATCGGGAAGGTGCTCCACCGACGTGGGGTGATCGCCGAAGGCCTGGTCCCACGCAACGCGCAGAATGCCCCGCTGGACACGAATATTCTGGTGGATGTGAGTGGTCGCATCGTAACAGATCAGCAGTGCGTCTCCGTCGTGCGCCAGGTCGAACACTTCTCGATCGCCGAGGCGGAACTGATACCTGGAGAGATCGACGCTCTGGGCCTGGGCGTCTTTCAGGTCGTATCGCCATAGCCGCGGGGACACATCAACTCGATCGGTGAAGTAGACAATCGGCTTGCCCTCTTCGCTGGTCTGGGCCAGCCCGCGAGGGTCGTGCAGCTCCTTAACGCCGATGGCCTTCTGCAGGTCGACTTTGTCAATCAGTTTCAGTTCGTCGCTGTCCAATTCGTAGCGGAACAAGATGCCGGACGCATCCAGAACCAGGAGCTGAGGATTCTCGGCCGAGGTTTCGTCCCACGCCAGACCGCGGATGTGCGTGTTGCCTTTGGCCGCCTCGTAGACCTGTTCGGTATCGCCGATGCACAGCTCTGGTTCGCCGGCCAGGCAGGGGGCGACCAGCATGGGGATCAGGAAGACGAGGGAACGGGCAAGATGCATTGAATTGGCTCCGATAGCGCAATGCTTTGGGGTGTTGTGAATGCTAACGCGACGCTTCGACGGCTGCCGCCTGTTCGATCCACGCGTCGACGTTGTCGAAGGGAAGGCGTCGCAGCGATAGCACGTCGGCGGTCAAATTGTAACGTAGTTTGCCGGTCTCGGGGTGAGCCGACAGGGGATTGGAACCGACGCACTCCAGACGCAAGGTGTGCTCGCCGGGCTCGAAGTGGAACAGCCCAATCTTTCGCTCTCGGCGCTGGCCATAGATGTAGTCTTCGTGCTCGTCCTTCTGGAAGATGTTGTAGAAGTCGAGCGTCTTATTGATTTCTTCAGGCGGGGTTTGATTGACGAGGCTTACGCGGTATCCGCCGGCGATTTGCGACTCTCCGGCTTCGTGGACCGGTTTGCCATCGATAAATACCTTCCAAATGCCGTTGTCCTCGCGCAAGAGTTGAAACAGCGACATCGAATAGCGGCCCGCCTCGTCGATGTTGAACGGGATCTCGATCCAGCCGCCCACTTGTTCGTTCTTCACGCGGAACCAGGGCTTGGTGTAGGTCGCCCGGTTGTAGTCGCGGAGTTGGAGTTCCACGTCGTCCGAACAACGCATGCTGTCGATGACCTGCGGCAAGTGAAGCACAACTTCCGGGTTCACCCGTTCGTGATAGGGAGGGAACTCGCACCACGGCTCGGCAATCGTGTCCTGGTACCAGTACGAGACGGAAGACCAGAAGTCGGGGCGGGACGCGGATGGCGATACCACTTCGCCGTCGGAGTTCATGATGTAGCCGCGACGTTCAATCTGAAACTCAAGCGACTTCTGGAAGATGATGGGGTCGGCGAGGTGCCATCGATAGGCGGTGACTCGAGCGTCCGGTGCGCGGGGCTCGAACACCGTGCATCCTGTGTACAGGCTGCTGTGCACCCGCATGTTCCACGCTTCGTTGATGTAATCCTCGGTGCCAGTGCCTTGCAGCGAGGGTACTTCCTCGCCATCGATGAAGAACATATCGTCCCCCTCGCCAAACCAATGGCCAATGGCATTCTGAGACGAAAGAACCGTTCCCACGTAGTGCCCCCGCCCGGTGGCTTTCAGCGCCGTGTACGGCTCGCCCAGTTTCGGTGGGTATTCCTGGCGGTACCGCGCGTGGAAGTACATGGTCGGCTCGCGTGGTTCGTCGAGCTTCACCCAGTCGACCTGGTAGTAGCAGGAGGCCGCGGCCTTGTCGGACTCGTTGGTGAGCGTGATCTTCGCCTGCTTGGCGAAGGGCATTTGCCAGTAGCAATTGTAGCCGCGGCCGTAGGAACTGACCTTCACCGGCAGCGAGTCGACATTGGCCTGCATGCCATTGCCCACCGCGAAGAAGTCGCCGATGGGAGTCTCGACCGACGGTGTGTCGGAGCCATCCCAATAGATCCGCAGCACCAGCGCCCGTGGATGGCGGATGTCCATGGAGTTGGGCGTGAGCCAGATATGCGAGATCTTGCCGGGGCCCTGCAAAAGGGCAATCGTCTTGGTCTCGCCCTTGGCGAACTTGTCCGAGTCGTCGTTGTCCACCGAGTTGCCACTGGTCGCCCGCATCGATCGACCTTCCTGGGGCCGAGTGACCGCCTCCAGCGACTGCGAATGCACCGCAGTAGCCGCAATGTGCAGCAGCAGTGCCGCCAAGCTCCAAGTAATCGCGTTGCGCATCGTGGTAGGTCCTTTAGTTGTCTGTTCAATCAGTGCGTTGCACTTCTTCGTTACTCCGGCGACCACAAGCGGGGGCGGGAACCACGGGACTTTCGCTGAACGACCGGTGCGTCGGTCAGCTTGTGGGGCACGCTGGACACGTAGCCGGGAATCCCCTGGGCGATGTCGCCCACTTCGATCATGAACGCATCAGGCACCTTGCCGCGGAGCCCGGCTTCGTAGTGATCGCCCACCTTGCGCATCAGCAGCGAGTACCACATCAGGTCGCGCCACGCCTCGTCGTCGCTGTAAACATACCAGGCTTTGACGAGTTGCACATTGGCGTCGCTGTCGACCTTCGCGCGAAAGATGCTCTGATTGCCTTTCCGCTCGTGCGTGACGTCGGAGATGTGGGAAATTGGCCGCTTGTCGAACACGTGGGCTACCCACATGAGGAAATCCATGTATTGAATCTCGCTGAAGTTCGAATGCCGGTAGTTGGGTATCATCTCCATCGTCATTGGCCGTTCCAGACGTTCTTGAAGCGTGTTCACATTGAACATCTTGTACCCGTCTTCATTCGTTGCACCGAGGTAGAAGACAGGAACGTTCACTTGGTCCTGGAAGAACGCGTGATGAAACGACAGGTGCCAATCGACTCGGTCGGTGGAATAGACCCCCTCGTTGCCCATGATGATGGCCGAGGCCACGCGATCGTCCATGGCGGCCGCGACAGGGGCGCTGCGGCCCCGTTTGGAGTGGCCACCAATTACCGCGTGCAGTTCGTCTAGTTCCAGGAACCTCTGGACGACGTTCATCGCCTGGATGTAGACAACCGCCAGTTGGCAATTCATGTTGTAGTAGTTCTCGCCAGTTTCCCTTCGCAACCTGTCGAGAATGCGAATGTCGTGTTCGATGGCGGAGCCGTCGGGATACTCGCCCGGATTGGAGAGGACCATGGTGGGGTAGCCGGTGCGCGCGGCGATGGGCTCGCCGTACTTTGCGACATGGACCGGAAAGTAGTTGTACGGAGGGGAGCCGACGAGCACCACTTTTCCGCGTCGCTCGTCGGTGTCGTTGATCGAAGAATTCTCGGGCAGCCAGATAACGCACTGGTGTCCCCACTTCTTGCCCGCCAGTTCGATACTCCAGAAGTGGGCGGTCACCTTGCGCAGTCGCTTGGTGGGATCGCTGTCGCTAACCACGATCTCGTCCGACAGCACCTCGAACTCGGGCGAGATCATCTGCTGCTTGACAATCGGCCAGATCTCTCGCGGCTTGGGTACGTCCTTCGAAGCGGTTTCGAAGTCGAACGCTCCCTGCTGGCTGTCCTCAGCCAGAGCCATCGATGCCAGGCAAACTGGGATCAGCAGCGCGCTGCGAAAGCAAGACATTGTTCTCCTCTATCAGATCGAGCAAGTCGGTGGGACCAAGCCGAGCACAGCTTATCATCTGAAGCTTCCGAGGACCAAATATTTCCCGTGTTGCCATCGAGCATGCGCACCGCGCATTGGGTGTTGCGCACGATGAATGACTCATGTCGGTCGAATAAACCGTAGTCCCTTGTCGAGTAATCAGAAATGTTTGATTCCGGCCGATGCCGGCCTTAACCTTATAGCGAGTGGAGCAGAGGCAATGAGTAACTTCACTCCATTTACCAGGCGCGCACTATGAGACCTTGCCTCCAAACGATTGCCCTTGCCTTGATTGCCTGCATTGGTTGGGGCCTCGACCCCGCCAGAGCGATTGCGCAGGCAGCGGACGCCAAGTGGAAGGTGGGCGTAGCCAGTACGGTCATCACGCCCGATGAATACATCTGGATGGGTGGGTACGCTGGGCGGAAGACTCCCGCCCGGGCGAAGGTGCACGACCTGTGGGCGAAAGCCCTTGTGATGACTGATGCCGAGGGAAAGCAATCGGTGTTGGTCACGCTCGATTTGATTGGCATCGATCGGGAGCTGGCAGGGAGGCTGGTGAAGAGTATCCAAGAGGTTGTCGATCTCCCACGAGAGCGGATCGCGCTTAGCGTTTCCCATACGCACAGTGGCCCCGCTCTCGCCCGCACCTTGCCGGTGGTGAACGATGCGGTGCTCAATGAAGAGGAGCGTCGAAAGGTTGAACGTTACACCAGCGAGCTTCCCGAGAAGATAAAGGAAGTTGTCGCCGAGGCTGTGTCTAGTCAGCAGGCGGTGAGCTTGAGTTATGGTTGTGGTCACGCGACCTTTGCCGTGAACCGCCGTGAGAATCCCGAACGTGGTGTGCCCGCCGCCAGAGAGGCGGGGCGGTTGAAGGGGCCGGTGGACTACGACGTGCCGGTGCTGGCCGCGCGAGGGCCCGACGGGGAACTCCTGGCGGTAGTGTTCGGCTACGCCTGCCACGCGACGACCACCAACGGAACACAGTGGTGTGGCGACTACCCGGGATTCGCCCACCAACTGCTGGACGAACGACACGCAGGCGCCATGTCGTTCTTCTGCGCCGGTTGCGGTGGCGATCAGAACCCACTTCCGCGACGAGGAGACAGGATTGGCAAGCAATATGGAACCACACTCGCCGACGCCGTGGATGAGGTGCTGGCAGGAGTCATGACGCCGGTTGGCGACAGGTTGCATTGCAGCTACGAGGAAATTCCACTCGGCCTGGCGCAATTGCCGACGCAAGAGGAACTGCTCGCCGACTCGCACTCGCCGAACAAGTACGTAGCGGCGAGGGCGCGGTTGCTGGTGAGGCAACTCGAGCACGCGGACACGCTGAGCGCCACCTATCCGTACCCCGTGCAAGTCTGGAAGTTTGGGCACGAGTTGTCCTGGGTGTTTCTGGGCGGGGAAGTGGTTGTCGATTACTCTCTGCGGATCAAGCGGGAAGTCGATTCCCAGCACGTGTGGGTGACTGCCTACGCCAACGACGTGATGGCCTATATCCCTTCGCGTCGGGTGTTGCTCGAAGGGGGCTACGAGGGCGAGACATCCATGGTGAACTACGGTCTGCCAACCATTTGGTCCTCGGAGGTCGAAGAGTCCATCGTCGAGGAAGTTATCCGGCAGACCAACAACCAAAACCAAGATGAGAATGATTAGAGACCATTAGCTTGTGTAACTAGCTCAAATTAGCCCACGGGAGGTAAGTCGATGAACCGCAGGACCACGCGTCGGACGTTTGTGAAGCAGTCGGCAGCTGTCGGATTGGCCGGCGTTGCTGGGCCTTGGATCCGGTCGACAAAGGCGGCCGAGAAGCCGACGGGCAAGCTTCGACACGCCGCCATTGGCACGGCGCGGCGAGGCCAGCAGGACCTGGAGTACCTCACCAAGCACCCGGACATCGAGATCGTGGCGTTGTGCGACGTCGACCAGGAGTTCCTGGCGGCCGCATCCAAAATCTATCCCAAAGCCCGGCAGTACCGCGATTGGCGCAAGTTGCTCACGGAGGAAGCGGACCACATCGACTCGATCAATGCCACGGTCCCGAACCATATGCACGCGCCCATTGCGATGACCGCGATGCAGATGGGCAAGCACGTTTACTGTCAGAAGCCGCTGACGCACAGCATCTACGAGTCCCGCCGGCTTGCGGAAGAAGCTGCCAAAAGGCCTGAGCTGGTCACGCAGATGGGCGTGCAAACGAACTCGACGAGCGAGTATCGTACCGCCGTGGCGATGATCCAGTTCGGCGTGATTGGCAAAGTGAAGGAAGTGCATTCGTGGGACATTCTGCGGTACTACTACACCGGCGACTTTACCGATCCACCGACGCGCGTCCGTCCCGACCGCACGGACGAGGTGCCCGACTCGCTGGACTGGGACCTGTGGCTCGGCGTGGCGCCTGAGCGGCCTTACGTACACGACTACTACCACACTCGCTGGTGGCGGCGGTGGCAGGACTTCGGTGGCGGAGCGCACGGCGACATGGGCGGCCACATGATGGACGTCGTGTTCACCGCGTTGGAGTTGACTTCGCCCAAGTGGGTGTTGAGTCATCACAGCCCCCCGTTTGAGGAGACCTTCTCGCCCAATAACAAAGTGCAGTACCGTTTCCCCGGCACGCAGTACACCACTGGCGACATCGACTACTACTGGCACGACACCGGCCCGGTGGACGCCAAGCGTGATTGGCCTATCAACCTGGACAAGAAGCTGCCGAACGATGGGACGATGTTCGTTGGCGAAAAAGGCTTCATGTTCCTGCCACATGGGAAAATGCCCCAACTGCTCCCCGAGGGTGAACTCGATGCGCAGCTGAAGGAGTTCAATACCCAAGTCGGGCGTGTCGACGGTAGCGAAGCAGAGCACTACAGCGCGTTCATCGATGCCTGTCTCGGTCGCGGGGTGAAGACCTCCACGCCGTTCCAGTACTCCGGTCAGTTGACGGAGAGCGTGCTGATGGGCACGGTCGTCAATCGTTTTCCGGGCGAGCAACTCACTTGGGATGCCGAGGCGTTGGAGTTCACCAACAAGCCCGAGGCCAACAAGCTGCTCAGCCGACCCTATCGAGACGGATGGCAGGTTCCCGGACTGGGGTAGTTACTAACTGAGCCTATCGAACTCAATATCCAGGGTCGCAAAGACCTCCTTCTTGGCTTCCGTGTCACTGTCGAGCGCGGCTTCTGTTGAGCCATCGGCGTCGGGCTGCTGCGCGCGGTCGTCGGCGAGTAGCAACAGCAAGCTATCCGAGTCGTCGCTCGCCTGTGGCTCGCTGGCATCGGAGCTCGTGTTGTCCTGACCTGTAGATTTAGCCGATCCTCCGAGGCTCAGGAAAGCGGCCGGGCTCTCGGTGGCAGGCTCGCCAGAGTGTGACGTTTCGTTCAATGCAACTTCGTCGCCGGACGAGGATTCCACTGCAGCCACTACCGGGCTTACCTGGCTGGCGGGTGCGGGCGCGGTTGCGCCGAGGTTGTTACGCCAGACCGTGTAGTCCGCCAGGTTGACGAGGCCGTCGCCGTTGCCATCGGATTCCGTGCCAGCGGCAACGACGCTACCGAACTGGCTCTTCCACTTGGTGTAGTCGGCGTTGTCGACCGTTCCGCTGTTGTCGTAGTCGCCGGCGAGTGCTGGGCCTGTGTTGCCATCCGTGCCAGGCGAGCCGCCGATGGCAGTGCTCGCTTGCCAGTTGCTGGGGTCGTCGAACGGGTCGGCTGGCGACGTGGCGAGGGGATCTTCGGTACCCGTCAGCGGGCCGATGTACTCCAGCGAAGGTCCACCATTGTCGGGAGCGGTCGGCCAAGGAGATTCATTGTCGTAAGTAAACGACTGCAATACCGTTCCAAACGAGTCGACCAACGTAATGGTCTCACCGCCGTTGCTCAGGCTGCCGGAGTATCCGGTCGCAATCACGTTGGTCACTGCAGGATACTGGGCTTGGAAGGCGGCCACGTCTTCGGCGACCACAATGCGCTCGCCGGCCGCGAGGGTGCCGCCGCCGAACGTAAACCCTTCCGTGGAGAAGTCGGCGATCTGAACGCCGGTCAGATCGATCGACTCGGTCCCGATGTTCAGCAGCTCGATGTACTCCGAGGCTCCAGAGCCGGCTGGGTTGTACATCAGTTCGACGATTCGCAGCGACAGTGGCGCGTCGATCACGAAGCTCTTGTCGACCTCGGCGCTCCAATCGTTCAGCGTGCCGGACTGACTCGAATCGTAGACTCGCGCACGGACTTGGGCCGAATCACTCAGGCTGATGGGATCGCCGGTGTAGGCCATCGCCGAGGAGCTGATGCCTCCGCCGGCGTCTCTCGGATCGGTGCCATCGGTGGTGTAGTAAATGGTTCCGCCACCGTTAGGGTTGGTCAACACAAGACCGAACGGTGCGCTGATCTCTCCGCCATATTGATTGAACGTGGGCGCGTCGAGGTTCACTAGCCAGTCGATCTTGCCGACTTCGTCACTTCCGCCCGACGGGAACGTGTTGTTGAAGATGTCGATGACGATGTCGGTGCGACTATCGTAGGAGCCGTTGGGGAAGAAGAAATTGTCCCGGGTGTACTCCACGTTGGTCAGCCAGGTGGCGCCCGTCTTGTCAGGGCTGCGGTTGTCGCCCCAACGGGCCGCTTCGCCATTGATGGCATCGGCCAGTTCGTCAATGCGCGCCTGCCAGACAGACTGGGCGTTCGCTGGCGTCAGGAGGCCGTCGTTCCGCATGAGGTGTTCCACGCGGTCGGAGAACCGGAGTCGATACTCCTCACTCTCCATCAACATGTGATGGATGCCCGTGGGGCCGTACTCGTGTTCGCCAAAGTCGTTGGCCACCAGGTCTGTGTGGTCGTAGTCTTGATTGCGTCCATCGCCGGCCCCAGCATTCTGATCGTTAGGAAATGCGTGTTCCTGGTCCCACGAATGGAAACGCCATCTGCCGTTGGGGTCGACGCTGTTGAACGAGGCGAACCAGTTCAACTCGCCCCAGTCGTAGTTGCCGGCGTAGTACAGCACGACCATGTAGTCGATAAACGCGTCGATATCGATCAACTCGGCGACCTCTTGATACTCCGTCAAATTCGACAGGTTGTCGTCCACCTGGTCGAGCATCTCCTGGTAGGCGATCTGCGAGGCGATGCCCCCGTCGGATTGCTGGTACTTGCCCTGCGATCCGCCATGGTTGAGATTCTGCCCCTCGAATCCCTTGATAACGAAGTAGTCGTCCTTGTCGCCGCCGTAATACTCTTCAGCGAATGCATCCGTAGGACGTTCATGGGCATTGTAGATACCCCAATACATTCCATTGATGTAGAGGTGCACCCAACGGCCGTGAGGCGCTTGACCGCCCGCCAAGTTCTGCAGGTCGGCGACCGTTTGATCGTGGATGTAGGTCGAGTAGGGACCCTGACGTGTGGTGTTGTTGCTGTGAAATGTGTAGTTGTACTGAGCGTCGAGAACCAGCGAGTCGAAGTCGTTCGCTACGTTCTCGCCAGCGTTCACCGCGTTACCGAACAGCGTGTCGGACGACAGCTTCGTGTCATAGGGCTGCTTGAACTTGACTTCGAGCGATAGCTTGTCGCTCCGCCAGTTGTTGTTGGCGCGGAACGTACTGGAGTGACCCTGGATCTCAACCTTGGCGTCGATCTGGAACTCTTCGGTGAGGTCGTGAGTGAAATACTCCAGCGACGCAAAGCGCTCGTCGCTCTTTTCGCGCCAGTCTTCAATTTGCGGATAGATGCCAGCGCCGTCTGAGTCGGTCGGGGAGCCATCGCCGAAGAAATCCTCCCAATCGAGCACCAGCGACATCGTGGGAATCGCCTTCAAATCGTCTTTCAGGTTCTCCGCGCCAACGGAATTGACGATGTTCGGATCGACTTCCCAGTCAGGCCCCGAGTTGCCCCAGTGAGTGAAGGAGGGCAGCCCGCTGCCGTCTTGAGTCAGCACCTCGTCGAGGAAGATGTAGCTTTGCGTATCGACGTTCGACGAGTAATAGCCGTCCTGGAACGCAGCAGCGCGAACCGTCACCACTCCGGCGTCGGTGTAACTCAACGTGGCCGGGTTGATCGTGATAGCGCCGGAGTAGGTGGTGCCATTGGTGAGAGTCGGCATCGAGCCGTCGGTCGTGTATCGAATCGTGGTGCCTGGCACAACGGCTGCATCCAAGCCGACAGCGGTGATCGTCAGATCGAACGGCGCTTCGTAGAAGCCGCGGTCGTGCGAGAACTCGGTATCGGCCAGCACGCCTACATAGCCGGCGCCGTTGGGCATGTCCGGCGTTGGGGTGACCATGAACGACTCGGCCGTGGCGCCCGCGGCGCGCTCGCCGGTTAGCTCGGCATGCACCAGGTAGTCGCCTGTGTCGCTGTTATGGTTGGCGGCGTAGATCGCCAGCACGTTGGTGCCTTCCTCAATCGTATCGAGCCAAGGCGTCAGGTCGATCACCGCCGGCGAACCGGTGATCGTGCCGTTGCTCAAGTTCTCTCGGGCGTTGAGGCCACCATTTTGTTTGCTGTCGTTCCAGTCGTTGCCAATCTTGAACAACGCCGAGATCCGCTCGCGTTGAATCTCCCGGCCGTTCAAGTAGACGATGTAACCGTTGTCGACGCGCAGCTCGAGGTTCATCGACGTGAGTTGCGACGCATCCGTCACCGTAAACGGCATGCGAACGTAACCTGCAACCTCGCCGGACAGCGAAACCGTGCTATCCTGCCAGGGGCTGCCGTAGCCGTATCCAAGTCCATTGGTGGTGTTGACCCAACCACTGCCGGACGCGACGTAATCGATCTCGGTCCAGTGGTCGTCCACGCTCGCGTTGATGCCGGTGAACGGGCGGAACTGGGACGGCGAGCCATCGCCGGTGGACGACGAGCCAGCGGTGAGGAACGTCTCGGTCGTGGTGGATTCCACGCCCACGCCCAAACCGTAAGAGATGTCCGGCGCCAGCTGTGGATACAGGTTGTAAGCGTGCTCCACGGTGGATCCGTCCGATTGAATCAAACCCAGGTAACCCGGCTCCTGGGAGATCTGAAAGTTGGTGTGCAGCTCGCTACCAACCACGCCTACCTCGCCGTTGTTGCCGGAAGCAAAAACCAGGAGCGTCTCGCCGGGGGCAAGGCTGGATGTTTCGGCCGTGGCTGGGATCTGCCACTTGGTTGGTGCGAGCGCGTCGTCGGTCAGGTACCACCCCGACACGTCGGCCGTCGCGGCGCCGGTGTTCTTCAGTTCGATCCAGTCGTGGCGATGTCCTGCGGTGTCTTCGATGCCGTCGTTGTTCTCGGCAAGGAATTCATTGATCACCACCGTCAGGGCCAGGCGCTGTTCCAATGGCTCGCAGTGCAGCTTCTGGTTGTTGTGCGGACGCTTCTTGCTGTTACGTTTGGCGAATCGGTGAGGCATAGTCGATGGGAGCAGCGGCAGGTAAGACCGCCATCCTTGTTGGTGAGCGGACAAGAGGTGGGTGAAGAGCACAAGCTCGCGATCCATCGATAAACAACAGTTCATAATACAATGGACCGATGCTGCTACTCTAAGAATAAAGTGGCAGATTCACCAACATTGCCACGCCCTGTTCTAGGACAAGCCAAAAACTGACTTCGCTCGGTTTGCCGAGCAGAAATCGATTACCACACAAACTTTGCACTTTGCAAAAAAGTGCTTGATGATTTCGCCAAAAATGCCGCGAATGCAAAGGGAAAAGCAAGGTAAAAACGCTTCGGAATTTCCACCGCGCTAATCACCAGAGGGAGTAACGAGTTCATTCGGAGTATCCCACTGGATGCGAGCCGCGTAGACCCGGTTGTTCGCCCCGTACTTCAGGGGGACGTTGAAGTCTCGGGGGTTTGGCTTGGTGGTCTGCATCCATTCGGCCGTGGTGACCCACGTTTCGTTCGGGCTGACGTCGGTAACGCCGAAGTTGCCCAGCCGCGCACCATGTTCGGGCACGAGGATCCGCTCGGTGCTGCGAATCACGCAAAGTCTCTCGGGGTCGACCTGCGCCATGAACAGCGGCGCCCGGTGTCGGAACACATGGTCGTTGTTGGCGCCGCGACGCGTGTAGACCAGATAGAGCGCGTCGCTGTGCGTGACCCAATGCTGTTGCGTTTCGTAGTTGCCCAACGACTCCCCATCATCGAACGTCCACTTCTTCGGCTCGTCGAAGTGCAAGCCATCGTCGCCACTGGTCACGTACCCGTCGTCAGCACCACGAATAGTCAGATAGTAGCGATCTTGAAACTTGGTGAGCGAAGGTTCGTACATTCCGCGCTTGATGGGCACAGTCATCTCATTGCCGTGGCGGACGTACTCCATGGTTTCCCCATCGAACTTGGCGAGCACGACCGTCACGCTGTACTGATTTTCATCCGGATCCTTGAAATACACCGGCAGTAAGATATCGCCGTTGGGGAGATCATAACGCTGCGACGACCCCGCGCCCGCGTTGGCGAATCTTGGTTCGTCCGGCATCTGCAAGTTCTTGCGCCGGCTCCACGTCTGGCTTTGCGGATCGTACACGGAGTAGGCCGTGTGGCGGGGCCGCGGCACCATGACCTTGTTGTCTTTCGTGTACCACACCGTATGGCCAATGCCCAGCAGCTTCCCACTCTTGGCGTGCCACTTGGGCCAGAAGTCGCACACGCTTCGGCAAGTGCCATCGCCGTTTTCCCAGCGGCCGAGTGCTTCCGGAAATGCAACAGGGTTTGACCACTTTTTCCCCAGGTCGCTGGTGAACATGGAATTCACTGCATAGAACACGTCGCTACCAGTAAGCTGAAGTTTGTTGAGCGTCAACACAACGGTTGGATCCTTCCCGTCGCTCACCTGAGGGAGTATCCCAGCGCGGGGGTGCACCCAGCAGGTCTTCTTGTCGAAGCCTTCGGACACTACGTCCAACTGAACGGAATACGCCGGTGCGGCATGAGTCTGTGGCAATGCACAAGTACTGCAGACAACCGAAGCGAGGATCAAGATTCTGCCGAGCATGCTAACTCTCCATGGGGAACCTGATTGATGGTCTGTTCATTGTAACTTTGCCGAGTGCGATCCAGTTCCGCTTTTGGGTGGCCCGGTTCCTCCAAACCAGCAAGGCGCACCTATCAACGAACACTTCCCTTAACTAAAATCGCGTTGTGGCAAGCAAGGTGTTTCACCGATTGAGCAAATAGATGCTTGCCTCCTTCCAAAACAGTGAGAGTTGACCCAACAGGAGTGGGGAATGCGTAAGAGCCGAATTAGGGAAAAGCTTGATCGAGGGGAACCAGCACTCTGCACCAACTTGTGCCTGGCCGATCCGTCCGTCTTTGAATTAGTGAGTACCCTTGGGTTCGATGGCATTTGGCTCGATCTGGAGCACCATGCCCACAGCCTCGAGACCGCTGCAAAGTTGTTTCGTGCTGCCCGGGTAGGCGACGCAGACATCATCGCTAGGCCGGGCAAGGGGGAGTTCGTTAGCATCTCGCGCCTGCTTGAGGCCGGGGCTCAGGCCATCATGTACCCGCGCTGCGAAAGCCCGGAGGAAGCCCGAGAAGTTGTCGATGCGGTGAAGTTTGCTCCTTTGGGAAAACGTGGTTTCGACGGCTCCAATGCCGATGCCAATTATGGTGCGAGCCCGATGGGTAGCTATTTGCCCCACGCGAATCGCGAGACCGTGTTGATTGTCCAACTCGAAAGCCCCGAGGCGGTCAGTCAAGCCGAAGCCATGGCCTCGGTGCCCGGCGTCGACGCACTCATGCTGGGCCCTGCGGACTTCTCCATTCTCAGCGGATTCCCTGGCGACTTTGCCGATCCACAACTCCGCGAAGCCCTGGCCGCCGTGGCCACAGGAGCCAAGTCGGCCGGCAAAGCGTGGGCGCAAACCATGATCGACCCGGGACACATCCCCGAGGCGATCGCCATGGGCGCCAACATCATCTTCTACGGCAACGACCTCGGCCTCATTCGCCAGGGGATGACCAAAATCTTCGGCATGATGCAGCAGCATTGCAACCTGGCCACCCAAACGACCGTCGAGCAAGTGTCGAGCTAAGCACCGCACTTCAGCGCGCACCCTTCCCGTAGATTCCGTCGCCAGACGGAGGACTTGCTGGACAATTCACGGATCGCGTGGCAATCCGGCTATTCGCCACTTCCACTAGCCGGACCGCCACGCGGTCCGCGAAGTGCTACGTAGGATTTAGTTTCGCCCCAGTTGGTTTTGCCCCAACATTCGATCCATTGGCCCAAAACCCCGTGGTCCATCGCGCTACCCTTCCTCGCAAACCTCCGTGTTTCCCGACTCTTTTTGCACCTCGGCCGGTTTTGCCCCACTAGGTTGTTCCCCGCATCTTTCACCCATTCGCTCAGCATGTTCCTTCCGTAACACCGCGAACAAGTCGTCGCGAAAGTCCTGCAGCGCCGCGGCGAACTTCGATTCCTTCTCCGTCTGTGGCTCCGTCGGTGGCCCATATCGCTCCGGGTAGAGCTGCTCGAGAAACGCGGCCGACTGCTGCCACGTCGGTTTGGTTGGTGGCAAGGACTTTGACGTAGTCGTCGCGCCGTTCGGCTTCGCTGCTTCGGCTGCAACGGGCGTTTCTGTTTCGGCTTTCACCGGCTCGACAGCTTCTGCTTCAACTTCCATCTGCTCAGCTCGCGGCGCCGCCAGCACCGGCGCGAGTTCGACCAGCGCCTCGTCGATCTTCTGCGCCACCTCTGCTTCGAACTCAGGAAACGCGACCATGGATAACGCCGCCTGCTTGACCTTCACCGCGACCTTGGCAAGCTGTTTGCGAGACACGGTCACCTTGTCGGCTTGTTTGGCTTTTCGACGCGCAGCCCGCTGCTTATCCTGCCGCTCAATGAGCCAGGCGGCCGCTCGCCAATGCTTGGAAGCCGCTTCCCGAATCGCCTGCAGCGGTTTCAATTCGGCCCCCATCTGCGCCCGGCGAATCCGCTCGTCAAACGCCTCGTCGATTCCACGCTCCCGCCGAATCGTCTTCCGGTCGCACCCCACGTACCGAGCCGCATTCGACATGCTCATCCCAGTCGAAATCAGGGCGGCAATTTCACCTTTCTTTACGTCGTCTAAAACTCGTGGTCGCGCCATTTTCGGGGCTCCTTAGGTTTGTGTGCAAATGTACATTTACGCGTACCTAAGTTCTACCAAACGAGTGTAAGAAAACTACCAATCGCGAAAGAGAAAGTACCTATTCTCTCCGCGCTGCGAACGACGGTAGCTACGCTCACCAGAGCGTGGACGCCCCACCAAGAGCGCATGACAATTGGGGCCGCAAACGTTCGTGGCAACGCTTCCACCGTCTGGCGACGGCAGCTACATAGATTGCCCTACAAATAGTGGGTGAACCTGCCGGTGGATGATCGTGTAAGATGGCGAGGCATTGTGCCGGCAGAACCACCCACCCTACGATTGCCAACGCTGACCCGAATTAGGGAGCAGGACGTTGGCCGTAACAAGCTCAGCGCAGTTGCGGCGAGTTTCGTTCCACTTGCTTTCGACACGCACCCAGAACTTCTACTGGCGGGTAGCAGGGACAGCCGGCCGGAGTTGAGCTGACCACTTACGACTGCACTTTGTTGTACTCGACGAATTCACCCGTCTTGTACTTCGCCCAGTAATCGTTGAGGGCCGATTTGATCTTTCCACTCATAAGCAGCACTCCCAGCAAGTTGGGGAACGCCATAGAGAGAATGAGGAAGTCGCTGAAGTCCTTCACGTTGTTAGCGTGCACCAGAGCACCCATCATGATGGCAACCAAGAACAACACGCGGTATAGCATCGAGGTGCGGGTGCCGAACAGGAAGGTGAAGCATCGCTCGCCATAGTACGACCAGGAGATCATTGTCGAGTAAGCGAACAGGAACGCTGCAAGAGTGAGAATCACGGGGAACCACGACAGTTCCTGGCGGAAGGCCAGCGCGGTGAGCTCGGCGCCTTTGCCGTCGGCGATCAGACTCGAAGACTCCTGGAAGTTGCCGATGTCGTAGACGCCGGTGATCACGATCACCAAACCCGTCATCGTGCAAACTACCACGGTGTCGATAAATGGCTCGAGCAGAGCAACCACGCCTTCGCGGACTGCGTATTTGGTTTTGGCCGCCGAGTGAGCAATGGCTGCGGAGCCTGCGCCGGCTTCGTTGGAGAAGACGGCACGACGGATTCCGATAACCAACACTCCGAGGAATCCACCGTAGCCGGCTTGCGGCGTAAACGCCTCGGAGACGATCTTGTAAAAAGCAGAGGGGATTTGGTTGAAGTTGGTCGCGAGAATGATGAGGGCCGCCAGGACGTACACGCCACACATCAATGGCACGATCTTTTCGGCGGTGGAGGCAATCCGGCGAATACCGCCGATGATCACGATACCCACCATCACCACCATCAAGGCACCATACGCCCAGGGCGCCCAGGCGGAGTCGGTGAGGTTCAGTTGTTGGAGCACCAGACCCTTGGACTGCGATACTTGGAAAGCGCAGCCGCCACCAAACGAGCCGCCAATACATAACACGGCGAACAGGATAGAGAGGACGACACCCAGCGGTCCGAGTTTCATCTCGGCAAGACCGTCGCGCAGGTAACGCATGGGGCCGCCGGATACATGACCATCGGGATCGATCTTGCGATACATCTGACCGAGCGTGCACTCGGCGAACTTACTGGTCATGCCAAACAAGCCGGCAAGGATAATCCAGAAGATAGCCCCGGGCCCGCCTGAACCAACAGCGATCGCCACACCGGCGATGTTCCCCAGACCCACGGTGGCGGAGAGCGCTGAAGCCAGCGCTTGGAAGTGGCTCACTTCGCCATCGTCGTTGGGATCGTCGTAGTCGCCTTTCGTCACGCGGACCGCATGCCAAAAAGCTCGGATGTTAATGAACTTAAAGAAGAACGTGAGAAACAGCGCAGCCCCGGCTAGCCAGACAACAACCACTGGCAAGCCATAAGTCTTCGTCTCACCATTCACGTCGACGGCTTCGTACTTGTAGACGTTGAAGAACAAGATGTCGCCCATCGGCTTCACCAGCCACTTTCCGATCCAAGCATCGATGGCGGCTTCCCATTTGCGGAACCCTGTTAGTTCCGTAGTGCCCTCGTCGGATTCATCCGCAGCTTCATCGCTTGTCGCATCGGGCTGCTCGGCAGACGCAGTGGCGGAATCGCCTCCCTCTGGATCCTGAGCGTAGCCGCCCCCAGCAATCCAGAACCCCATCAGCAGGGCCACTGCCAGAAAAAGTACCGGCTTCGTACGATGGGAAAGCGATAGCATGCGCAAGCTCCGTGGGTAGCAGAGGGGGCGGTGGGATGTTGCGCCCCCGGCCAGGGGGCTACCAGCTCCTACGGGATGCCGACGCGAGTGTTACAGAACGGGTTATCCGAAGTGGCTGATTGGTATGCTCTTTTAGTCGATAAGCCGTTGCGGTGCAAGACTTTGCGACATTTGCTCAGATTTTGGAGGCTATTTTTCAAACCGTCCCTTGTCAATAATAGCTAAATCCTTACCATTCAAGAGTTAAGGCACTGCATCGAGGCAGGCCTGGGATGCACGAACCCCACAAACCTGCGCAGAAATGTTCCCCACGGTCACTGATTCCGACGACGCTTTGCTCAACTTGCTTCGCAAGCAGGGCGAGATGGGCATTAGTCAGCTCGTCGACGAGTTGGGCGTCACCGCCACCGCTGTTCGGCAGCGGCTTGGTCGGCTGATGGACGAGGGACTCATTTCCCGCGAGGAGGTGGTCCGCTCGGGGCGGGGCCGTCCCAGCCATCGGTATCAGCTCACCGAGAAAGGGCGTCGCTCCGGCGGGAACAACTACGCCGACCTGGTCGACGTGCTGTGGGCCGAGATTCGCGCGATCGAAGACCCCGACATCCGTGCCGGCCTGCTGCAGAGAATTGCCAAGCAGCTTGCCGAGCGAGCGGGCGAGCTGTCGGGTGGATCGCTCGAAGAGAAGATGCAACGACTGGCCGAAATGATGCAAGAGCGACGCATCCCGTTCGAGGTCGACAACTCAGGCGAGCTTCCCGTGCTGACTGCGGTGGCTTGTCCGTACCCCGAACTTGTGGAACATGACAAGAGCATCTGCGCGATGGAGCGCATGCTGTTCTCCGAGGTGCTGGGCGAGACGATGCGTCTATCCGGCTGCCGCCCGTTGGGAGACGCATGTTGTTCGTTCGAACCGAGCAGTGCACCTAAATAACGCGTAACGATTTCAAGCATTTCCCTGAATCCTGACCCCCGACCCCTGCAATGAACGAGCCATGGATTGAAGGCCGTTTTGAAGACAACGTCCTGACGACCACCGTTGAGCAAGCGATCAACTGGGCGCGACAGTCGAGCATTTGGCCCATGACCTTTGGCCTGGCTTGCTGTGCGATCGAGATGATGGCCGCAGGCGCGAGTCGCTTCGACATGGATCGCTTCGGCGCAGGAGCATTTCGCGCCACGCCGCGGCAAGCCGACTTGATGATCGTGGCCGGCACAGTGACCTACAAGATGGCCAGCCGCGTGCGGCGGCTTTACAACCTGATGCCCGATCCGAAGTTTGTGATCGCCATGGGCGCCTGCACCGTGGGCGGCGGTCCTTACTTCAAGTACGGCTACCACGTGGTGAAGGGCGTCGACCTGGTCGTGCCCGTCGACGTGTACGTGCCCGGCTGCCCGCCGCGGCCCGAGGCCCTGCTGGAAGGGTTAATGCGAATTCAAGACAAGATCAACGGACACCGCATCGCCAAGGGCGTTGAAGGTGTGAAGATCGACGACGAACTGCCCGTGCCACACCACTCGGGCTACGTCACCGCTCCCGCCGATGGCGAGCCGCTGTTCGATCACCAGAAAATTACCGGCTAACAGAAGCAGTAACCTACGTTGGGCGACTCGGCGAAACGGGTTGCCTCCAGAGACAAGGAAAACGATGAGCGAAACCCTGAAGATCACCGATCTGCACGTTGCAGTGGAAGGCAAGCCGATTCTCCGCGGCGTGAATCTCACCATCAACCGCGGCGAAACCCATGCCCTGATGGGCCCCAATGGCTCGGGCAAGAGCACGTTGGGCAACGCCATCATGGGCCACCCCAGTTACGAAGTGACGGGCGGGTCGATCGAGATCAACGGCCAGGACATCCTGGAGTGGGACGCCTCGGAGCGCGCCCGCGCGGGCATCTTCATGGCCTTCCAGCGTCCGATGTCGATTCCCGGCGTGAAGATGGCCGACTTCCTCCGTCACGCAGCGACCAACGTTCGCAATCCCGACCGCAAGGAAGGCGCGGACCTGATCCCCATGCGTGAGTTCCGCAAGGAACTGAAAGAGAAGATGTCGCAGTTGCGGATGGACGTCGAATTCGCTCGCCGTTACGTGAACGACGGATTCTCCGGTGGCGAAATGAAGCGTGCCGAGATCTTGCAGATGGCCATGCTGCGACCGAAGTTCGCGATCCTCGACGAAACTGACAGCGGTCTGGACGTCGACGCGGTGAAGCTCGCCAGCCAAAGTATCGCGGAGATCGGCGGTGCTGAGATGGGCATCCTGATCATCACGCACCACGACAAA
Organism: Aeoliella sp.; assembly: GCF_965227375.1. Classification (NCBI taxonomy): domain Bacteria; kingdom Pseudomonadati; phylum Planctomycetota; class Planctomycetia; order Pirellulales; family Lacipirellulaceae; genus Aeoliella; species Aeoliella sp. Next base: position 2,199,190 of record NZ_CBDDFX010000002.1, on the reverse strand, counting down.
CTGCTCGACTACAACACGCCTGACTTCACGCACGTGATGCTCGGCGGAAAGATCGTCGAAACCGGCGGCGTCGAGCTCGCCCAAGAGTTGTACACGCAAGGCTACGACCGTATCCGCGAGTCCTACCCCGAAGAAGCGGCGATCGAAGAAGAGCAAGCCGAAGAAACCGCGGCGGTTTAGTTCGCCCGCATTTAGATAAGTATCCAACGGCGCCAAACAAGAGAGCCCGACGAAGGAATAATCCATGTCCACTGACGTAATGTCGACTGCCGACGAAACTGGCATCGGCGAAATCAACAAGTACGACTTTGTCACCCAAACCACCGGTGTGTTCAAGGCACGCAAGGGTCTGGATCGAGAAGTGGTCGCCCAGATTTCCGAGATGAAGAACGAGCCCGCGTGGATGCGCGAGTTTCGGCTCGAGTCGCTGGAGATATTCGAGTCGAAGCCGATGCCCAACTGGGGCGGCGACATTAAGCTCGACTTCCAGGACGTGTATTACTACCTGAAGCCGACCGATAGCCAGGGCAAGACCTGGGACGACGTGCCGCAGGAGATCAAGGACACGTTCGACAAGCTGGGCATTCCTGAGGCCGAACGCAAGTTCCTGGCCGGCGTGAAGGCGCAGTTCGAGAGCGAAGTGGTTTACGGCTCGCTGCAGGAAGACCTTGCCGAGAAGGGCGTGATCTTCACCGACACCGACACGGCGGTGCGCGAGCATCCCGAACTGCTGCGGGAGTACTTCGGCACGATCATCCCGCCGCACGATAACAAGTTCGCCGCGCTCAACTCGGCCGTCTGGTCGGGTGGCTCGTTCATCTACGTCCCGCCGGGCGTGAAGATCGACTTCCCGCTGCAGGCCTACTTCCGCATCAACGCCGAAAGCATGGGCCAGTTCGAGCGGACGTTGATCATCGTGGACGAAGGCGCCGAAGTGCACTACGTGGAAGGTTGCACCGCTCCGATGTACTCCACGGAGAGTCTGCACTCGGCCGTGGTGGAGATCGTGGTCAAGAAGAATGGCCGTTGCCGCTACACGACCATTCAAAACTGGGCCAACAACATCTACAACCTGGTCACCAAGCGGGCGATGGCCTACGAGAACGCCCTGATGGAGTGGATCGACGGCAACCTCGGCAGCCAGCTCACCATGAAGTACCCGGCCGTCTACATGATGGAGCCGGGTGCTCGCGGCGAGATCCTGTCGATCGCCTTTGCCTCGAAGGGCCAGCACCAGGACGCCGGCGCCAAGTTGGTGCACTGCGCCCCCAACACTTCGGGCCGCATCATCTCCAAGAGCATCAGCAAGAACGGTGGTCGCAGCAGCTACCGCGGGCTGTGCAAGGTGGAAGACGGTGCGGTTGGCTCGAAGAGCAACGTGGTGTGCGATGCGTTGATCCTCGATCCCGATAGCCGCAGCGACACGTACCCCTACATCGAAGTGGAAGAGCAGGACGTGCAGATCGAGCACGAAGCGAGCGTCTCGCGGATCGGCGAAGAGCAACTGTTCTACCTGATGAGCCGCGGCCTGACCGAAGCCGAAGCCAGTTCGATGATCGTCAGCGGCTTCATCGAGCCGTTGATCAAAGAACTGCCGATGGAATATGCGGTGGAGATGAACCGCCTGATTGAACTGCAGATGGAAGGTAGTGTCGGGTAAGCCCTGAGAGGGAGACGAACTCATGTCGACAGTCACCGACACCCAGGCTCTGATTGCCCAGTTGTACGAGGTTGACGGCAAGGCGGAGATCGTCGGGGGGGAGATTGTACGCATGAGTCCGACTGGCGACTATCCCAGCAGCGCAGGATTTGCCATTGCAGTTAGCTTGCGTGAACACGCGAAGAAACACGGAGGCCGCGCTTACACGGACAATGCTGCCTTCCTGGTAGAATTGCCGCACAGAAAATCGTTCTCACCCGACGCGTCCTATTACACCGGGCCTCGGGCGAAGATGAAGTTCCTACCCGAAGCTCCGGTGTTTGCAGTGGAGGTTCGGAGCGAGAACGACTACGGCTCGGTCGCAGAGCAGGCGATGGCCGAGAAGCGAGCCGACTATTTTGCCGCAGGCACGAAGGTCGTGTGGGATGTAGATCTGCTGAGCGACGATGCGGTGATTCGCGTCTACCGCGAAGGAGCCACTGAGCCGAGCGCCACGTACGCCCGCGGCGATGCGGCCGAAGCCGAGCCGGCGGTGCCCGGTTGGACGATGTCGGTGGATGACATTTTTGAATAACAAATCAGTTTTGCATAACGATCCAGATTGGAATTGAGAGACGAATGACGACTGCGACTGCAGCCAATGGTTTCACCGACGCGGTGTTCGATAGCTTCTTGGAAAGCCGATCGGCCGAGCCCAAGTGGCTCAAGACGATCCGCCGCGATGCGTGGCGCGCGTATAGCGAAATGGACTGGCCCGCGCGGAACGATGAGGAGTGGATGCGGACCGATATTCGCATGTTCCACCTCGATAAGTTCTCGCTGCCAATCGACCCCGCGCCCGCCCCGACCCTTGCGCCCGGCCTGCTGACCTCGGAAGTCGAGTTGGGTGGCCAGTTGATTGGCTACGACAGTTCGGCGGCTCAAGAGTCGCTTAGCGACGAGCTTGCCAAGAAGGGCGTGCTGTTTGGCAGCCTCGACCGGCTGGTGGTGGAGCATGGCGACTTGCTGCGGCCGTTCTTTGAACGGCAGACCGTCAATCGGACGCACGACAAGTTCGCCGCGCTGCACGCGGCCTGCTGGAGCGGTGGCACACTGCTATATGTGCCCAAGGGCGTGGCGGTTTCGCAGCCGCTGCATGCGATGTCGGCCATGAGCGACGGCGGCGTCGATTTGTCGAAGACCCTGGTCATCCTCGAGCAGGGCGCCGAAGCCACCATGCTCAGCGAAACGGCCAGCACCTCGCCCACCGGCGGCGGATTGCATTGCGGGTCGATCGAATTGATCGTCGAGCCCGAAGCGCACTTGCGGTACGTGAACCTGCAGAACTGGTCGAATAGCGTGTGGCACTTCGCTCATCAGCGAGCCACCGTGGATCGCAACGCCTCCTTGCAGTGGACCATCGGCGCGCTGGGCAGCAAGTTGGCGAAGGTCAACCAACAGGTGGCGCTCACCGGGCCAGACGCCGATGTGCAGGTGAACGGCGTGATGTTCACCGAGGGCCGCCAGCATCTCTCGTACAACACGCATCAGCACCACATGGCGCCGTATTGCAGGAGCGACCTCTTGTACAAGTCGGCGCTGCAGGATCGCTCGCGCACCGTGTGGCGGGGCATGATCAAGGTCGACTTGGCCGCGCAGCGGACCGACGCCTACCAGCGCAACGACAACCTGATGCTCGCCCCCACCGCCCGGGCCGATTCGATTCCCGGCTTGGAGATCGAAGCCGACGACGTCCGCTGCACGCATGGCAGCACTTCGGGTCGGGTGGACGAGCAGCAAGTGTTCTACGCGATGACGCGTGGCTACACCCGCACCGAAGCGATCCGCTTGATCGTGGCGGGCTTCTTCCAGCAGGTGTTCGACCGCATCACCATCGAGTCGGTCCGCAACGCCCTGGGCGACGCGATCGCCAGCCGCGTGCAGGATCTCGACCAACAGGCGGCGCCGGAAGTGCAGGGTTAGCAGTATGAGCGACTTTGTTCCGGTGGCTTCCGCAAGCGACTTTGGCGATCCCGATCGCAAGCTGGTGGAGGTCGACGATCAACTTGTTGTCGTCGTGCAGGCGGGTGGAAAATTCTACGCCTTGGACGACGTTTGCACTCACGATGGCGGCCCGCTGAGCGACGGCGCCATCGACCCAACCGGCTGCACCATCGCCTGCCCACGCCACGGTGCAAAATTCGACCTGGCGACCGGTGCGGCGAAGACGATGCCCGCCACCAAACCGACGGTGGCCCACGAAGTCAAAGTGGAAGATGGGCAGGTTCTTGTACGACTTTCGCAGTAGATAACACGAGAGGCTTATCATGGCCATTGCCGAAGACACCATCCGCGAAGCCCTGAAGGAAGTGATCGACCCCGAGTTGTTCGTCAATATCGTCGACCTCGGTTTGATCTACGACATCAAGCAGGAGGACCAGGAAAGTGGTGGAAACCACGTGGCGGTCGACATGACGATGACCAGCCCCGCCTGCCCGGCAGGGCCGCAGTTGATGGCCCAGTCGCAAGCGGCGGTGGAGAAGCTTGAAGGCGTGGACGAGGTGGAGATCAAGCTCGTGATGACGCCACCCTGGACGCCCGACCGCATGACCGAAGACGCTCGCGATCAGTTGGGCATCTTTTAAGCTTCGGCAGAGCCTTGAAGATATTCGTCTACGAATGGGTGTGTGGTGGCGGGTTTCTGGGCCGCGACGAGTCGCCACCCGATTCGCTGCTGGCCGAAGGCGCGGCGATGTTGGCCGGAGTGGTCGCGGATTTCGCGGCGCTGGAGGCCGAAGTCGACCTGATCTTGGGTAGCGACGACAAGGTCGCGCTGCACGACCGCGCGGTGGTCCACCGAGTGGCAACGGGCGCTGAACGAGACGAAACGTTTGACCGGCTCGCTTCGACTGCCGACTACACGGTGGTGATTGCACCTGAGTTCGAGGGCATTCTGCTTGCACTCAGCCACCGAGTCGCAGGGCAGGGGGGAACGCTACTTTCGCCACTGCCCGAGTTTGTCGCGATCGCCAGCGACAAACAGTCCACGGCCGAACGGTTGCATGGTGCAAAGATTCCAGTACCCAAGGGGACGGTGCTGATGCCCGGCGAACGATGCCCCAGCGGTTTTCGCTACCCAGCCGTAGTCAAACCGATCGATGGCTGTGGTTCGCTTGGAGTGCAGCTCGTGCAAGAAGGCGACCAACTGCCTCGAGGTGATGGTGCCTACCGGCTGGAGGAATTTGCCGCCGGGCAGCCTGCCAGCGTGTTGTGCATCTGCGGACCCGAGCAAGTCGTTCCGCTCGAGCCCTGCCTGCAGCGATTGGCTGGCGGTGAAGACTTTTCCTATCAGGGCGGTGCGTTGCCTCTCGATGAGCCGCTGCGCGAGCGCGCTGCGAAACTCGCTTTGGCCGCTTTGGAAGCGATGCCACCCGCTCGGGGGCTGGTGGGGGTCGATATTGTGCTGGGTGAGGCCGCCGATGGTTCTGCCGACTACGTGATCGAGGTGAATCCGCGCTGCACGACATCTTACGTTGGCCTGCGAGCGGCGTACGACGAGAACCTTGCACAGCTCGCGCTGGCCGTGTCGAATGGCGAGCAGGTAACGCCGCCCGAGATCTCGCGACGCGTGGAGTGGGATGCCACGGGCGAAGTGCGGATTCTCGATTGAGCTTGGAACATGACGAAGTGGCTGGGCATCGACGTCGGCGGAGCCAATCTAAAACTTGCCGACGGCCGGAATTACGCCCACTCGTCGCCCTTTGAACTATGGCGACACCGAGACACCTTAGCGGACGCCATCGAGTCGCTACTGGCCGACGCCCCAGCGTTCGACGCCCTGGCAGCCACCATGACGGGTGAGTTGGCCGACTGCTACGAGACCAAGGCCGAGGGAGTTCGCCATATCGCAGCTTGTCTGCAACGCGCGAGCGCCGACCGGCAGCTAGCGGTCTACTGCGTGGATGGTCGCTTTCGCGACGCCCAGCACGTAGCCGATGCGCCGCTGCTCGCGGCAGCAAGTAACTGGCACGCGCTAGCGCGCTACGCAGCGCGGCAACTGCCTGAGCGAACGGGCTTGGTGGTCGACATGGGTTCGACCACCACCGACGTCATTCCCGTCGTGCGTGGCGAAGTCGCCACCGCTTCGCAAACCGACACCGATCGACTGCTGGCCGGCGAATTGGTATACACCGGCGCGGGGCGTACTCCGCTGTGCGCCATCGTGCGCGAGTTGCCCTACCGCGGGCGGAATTGCCCCATCGCTGCGGAGCTGTTTGCCACAACACTGGACGTGTATCGAGTGCTTGGTTCGGTTGCTGATGCTTCTTCGCCAACTGCCGATGGTCGTTCGGCGAGCGTCGCAAATTGCATCGATCGCTTGGCGCGGCAAGTCTGCGCCGACCGCGAATCGTTCACCTTGGAAGATGCGGTCGAAGCGAGTCGCTACGTCCAGTGCGCGCAACTCGCTTCACTTCGCCAGGCCATCGACAAAGTTGCGCAGCCACTGGCGACCAGTTCGGTAGCGGCGGTGGTGTCGGGCAGCGGCGAAGCCGTCGCCCGCGACGCGTTGCAGTCGAGCGACTTGGTGGGAGAGGTTGTGTCGCTGTCCGATCGGATTGGCCAGGCCCAAAGCGACTGCGCAGCAGCCGCGGCGGTCGCTGCCCTGGCGGAGGAAATGTAGTGGGCGCGGCCATAGAAGTAGTCAAGATTGGAGGAAGCCTGCTCACACGAAACGACTTCGTTCCCGCGATGCGCCAGTGGCTCGAACAGGCCAGTCGCAGCCAGCCCGCTGTGCATCGTGTACTGATCGTGGGTGGCGGAGCCTTGGTCGACGCACTGCGGACGCTGGACGCCACGACGCCCATCGATTCGGTGGCGGCGCATTGGCAAGCGGTGAGGTTGATGCAGGTTGCCGGGATGGTGGTGGGGAATTGGCTGCCCGAATGGCCGCTGGTCGACCGCTACGACGACCTGCTGGTCCGAATCGCCAAGCCTGGCGTCAGCCTGTTTCTGGCCGAGGGGTTTCTCCGCTCCGAAGAGCCTGATCTGCCGGGCAATCCGCTGCCGGTCGGCTGGCAAGCGACGAGCGATTCGATCGCCGCGCGGCTGGCTATATGCCTCGAGGCCGGGAGTCTGGTACTGCTGAAGTCCCGCGAGGCGTCGCCCGAAGAGCGGTCCGACTGGCAGCGGGCGGTCGCCGGTGGTCTGGTGGACGAGTGCTTCCCACGGTTGGCCAAGCAGTTGCCCGTTGTCCGGATACAGACCCTGCCTGGGCACGATGGGTAGATGATTGTTCGTTGACACCGGCCGTCGCGGCCGGGTATCATGTAGATCTCTCGGAACACCCACCTACCTACCGGAATCGGCGACGAGGCATTCCCCCGGCTTGCCGGGGTTGCGCCCCATGGTTTGAGCTCCCGCATGCTCGAACTATCGCCCCCCGCCTAACCACGCGATTAGGAGGTCGCCACGTGTCAGGACCCAGGCCGTCTAGAACGCATTCTGACCATCCCTTTCTCACCCAACGCACTGCCTCGCGCACTGTCTTCTTGGCATGTGGCATGGTGCTCTTGTTCGCCTGCGCGGTCCCCCGCGCACACGGCTACACCAAAGAGAGCCCAGAGGTTCGGGCGATGGTGGACAAGGCCAAGAAGTTTCTGGAAGACAAAAGCGAAGAGCAACGACTGGGCGGACGCTGCCTGATTGGTTTGGTGTTTATCAAGGAAGGGGAGAAGAACCACCGGTTTGTCAAAGAAGCCATCGAGGAATGCCAGAAGGCGGTCGGAGAGGGAAACGCCGGGGACGTCTACTCCAATGGTCTAGCGATCATCTTCCTGAGCGACCTCGACGCTAATACGTACAAGAAAGAGCTGCAGTTCTTCATGGACGCGATGCTCCGACGCCAGAAGCAGCACGGCGGTTGGGGATACGACGGGCGAGAGACTGGTGATACGTCGCAGTCGCAGTACGGTTGCCTTGGATTCTGGGAAGCCTACCAACACAGCGTTTCGATCAACACCGGATCGATCGACAGAGTGGCCCGCTGGCTGATCAACACACAGGACCCCAGCGGCGCGTGGGGCTACCAGGGCGTGGTCGGCGCGCCAGGCCAGCTGAAAGAACAGAGCGAGATCACTTGTTCGATGGTCTCCGCGGCGATGGGCAGCTTGCTGATTTGCGCCGATCTGATCGGCATCCTCGAACCCAGTGCCAAGGCCAAAGAAAAGAACAACTTGCCCGCGCAGATCATCATCAAGAGCGATCGCAACGCCAGCCGTCCGCGTTTGTCCGGCTCGACGATCAACCGCGAGCAGCTACTGCAAGCGGTCGAACGAGGCGATGCCTGGATGGACAAGCACTACGAAGTCAAAATCGAACGCTATACCTCTTACTACCTCTACGCCTTGGAACGCTACAAGTCGTTGCAAGCGGTGCTGGACGGATCGAAGGATCCCGAGCCAGAGTGGTACAACAACGGCGTCCGTTATCTCATGGAGACTCAAGGGGAGGACGGATCGTGGGAGACCGGTTGCGGCTTTGAGTGCGATACCGCGTTTTCCATTCTGTTTCTTATCCGTTCGATGGAGACGGCTTACGGAAAACTAGGCGAAGGGGCAGCGTTTGCCGGACGGGGTATTCCGCGTGATCTGAAGAACGCCAAGATTCGCGGTGGGCAACTGGTGATCTCGAAGCCCAAAGCCAATTTGGTTGACTTTCTGGGCGACTTGGATGACGACAAATTGGCCGAGATGGACGACGTGATCGCTGGCAACAGCCCTCTGGATATCGGCGAAGTGGACGAAAAGAGCATCCGGCAACTCAGGCAGATGGTCCGCGGCGATCAACCAGCCGCACGGATCGTGGCGGTCAAGGCCCTCGCCCAGACCGGAGACTTCGAGCAAGTGCCGACACTGCTGTACGCCTTGGCGCATCCCGATCCACGCTTGGCGATCGAGGCCCGCGATGGCCTGCGGTTCATCAGCCGCCGATTTGAGGGCTTCGGATTAAAAGACAAGTTTACCCGCGAAGAACAACTGGAAGTAGTCGACAAGTGGGTCAAATGGTACCAGGGCGTTCGACCCGACTCGGCAGTGGTACTGGATTGATCTGCCAAAGAGCCATTACACAGAACGCCGAGCATTTGAACTTCCCTTCGCTCGCACAGGAAGCCGACAATGAGCACAACTCCACCGACTCTGTCCAGTGAAACTGGTCACCGGTATCGATTGCAGGTCAATGCATACGACCGGGTCTCGAGTCTGTTGGTGGCGCTGCTCGTTCTGATGGCCGCGACCGTTTCTGCGTTGGTTGTTGTGTTCCTGTTCCGCCAGTTCAGTCCCGAAGTCGGTCGCGAACAAACAACAACGTTCGGCCCCCCAGTAACGGCGGAACTGCCCAACGGGTATGCCGAGGACATCGAACCGGCTGGCGCCGAAGACGCCCCCGAGGATCTTCCGCCGCAGTTGCAGGAGACGCTCCAGCAACTCACCCAGGCCGTCTATAGCAAGACCGCCGTGCTGGCCGCCGACATTCCATCGGGCGACACCACTGCTGGCCGCGGTCCGAAAGTTGGCAACAAGCATCCGACCGGGAGCGACCACATCGGGCCGATGCCGATTCAAGAGCTGCGTTACGACCCCAAGTCGGACCTGGACTACGCCCAGATGATTGACTTCTTTGGCGGAGAACTGGCGGTGCTCGATCGGCGGGCCAACAAGCTCTATTACGCCGAGGACCTGTCGAACCAGTCGCCCACGATTCGCGAGGGCACACCCGAGGAAGAGAACAAAGCAAACCGCTATCGACTGCTGTCGAGTGGCGAACTGAGGAAGTTGGAACAGCGGCTGGCTACGAAGCTTGGCATCATGCACCGCGACGCCATCATCCTGGTGTTCTTCCCAGAAGAGACTGCGAACCAGTTCTTCCGGGAAGAAGCAGCGGCAATGCGGAAGAATGGTTACGAAAAACTGGAAGATGTGGAACGAACCGTGTTCCGCGTCACCCGGAAGGGCGACAAGTTTGAGATCGCCGTTGAGGAACAAACGTATTTTTAGCACGCACCGCCGGCCCACGCGTTGCAGCCGCGGCCTGACGGTTGGCTGTGAGCCCAGAATGGCCGTTTGCCCCTAGTTATTCCAATCTGCCTAAATATACTGGAAAGATTGTCAACCGCCCCCGGTCGCAAAGGAAGCCGACAATGAGCACAACCCCGCAGCACCAGGCACGTCCTAGTGCCGTTGGTCGTCGGTACCGGTTGGAGGTTAACGCATTCGATCGAGTGTCGAGTTTGCTGGTGTCGCTGTTGGTGCTGATCGGCACGACGGTGGCCGTGATGCTCATCGTGTTCTTGTTCCGACGCTTCAGTCCGGAGACCGAGCAGCCGATGCTGCAGCGGATACCTAAGATGCGGGGCGAGCCGCCCAAGGGGTACGAAGAAGACATCGAGCCGCCCGGGCTCGAAGACGCGCCGACCGACGTGCCACCGCAACTGCAGGACACGCTCAAGGAGCTGACCAACGCGATCACCAGCAAGACCGCCATGCTCTCCAACGAGGTGTTCCAGTCGGATGCCGCGCAGTCGGGCTACGGCACCGGTAAGGGGCATAAGGACTACGATGGCACCGGTGGCGAAGGCGGCAACATGCCACTGCAGGAGCTTCGCTTCGACCCTGCCGACGACGCCGACTACGCCCGCATGATCGACCACTTCGGTGGCGAGTTGGCGGTGCTCGATCGGCGTAACAACAAGGTGTACTACGCCAAGAACCTGGCTCAGGCCAAACCAACGGTTCGCGAAGGCACACCCGAGGCAGAAAACAAAGCGCAGCGGTACCGGTTGCTCGCCGGTGGTGTGCTCAGCGAAATCGAACTCCGCCTGGCCCGCAAGGCGGGCATCATGAAGGCGGGCGCCATCATCCTGGTGTTCTATCCCGAAGAGACCGCCAACAAGTTCTTCGTGGCCGAAGAAAAGATGATGTTCAAGAACGGAGTCAAGGAGTTGGAAGCCGTGGACCGCACCGTCTTCCGTATCACTAAGGAAGGTCGCGACTACGAGATTAGCGTCGAAGATCAGAAATACTTTTAGCATATCCTTTCCGTGAGACCCGATGGACGTCCTGTTTAACGTAGTTGGTATTGTCGTATACGTAGCCCTGGGGCTTCTGGCGCTGTGGGGCGCGTTCTGTGCGGTGCTGGTGTGGCGCCGCGTCGGTCAAGTTCGCTTCGACGACGAAGACGAACAGGATGAATTCCTCACCGAACTCGACGCCTCCCTAGGCCAAGGCAACTACCCGGCGGCCATCGAGCTATGCGAAGACGATCGTCGGGCGCTGCCGCAATTGGCGCTGTTCGCGATCGAGAACCGCAGTATCGGCATCGCCAAACTGCAGCGACGCCTGTGGGAGCGGTTCCAGCAGGATGTGCTGGCCGATATCGAGCACCGCTTGAGCTGGGTGGCCACGGTGGTGAAGAGTGCCCCGATGGTCGGGCTGTTCGGTACGGTGCTCGGTATGATGGGTGCGTTCCGCGGCATTGCCGTCGGCGGCTCCGATGTCGATCCCGGCGCGATGGCCGGCAATATCATGCTTGCGTTGATCACCACCGCCTGCGGCCTGGCGATTGCCGTGCCGCTGCTGATCGTGACCAACAGCATCGTGGTCCGTATTCGAAAAATGGAAGACCTTGTCGGGTTGGGGATCGGCCGTTTGGTGGACTCCTTGAAGATGGCATTGGCTCGCTCCAAGTAGTTTCCGCTGTATCCCGCTGTCGCCTGAACGCAGATAGAACCAACCATGTCCATCAACGACAAACTCGATTCGGTCGTAATGAAACGCGCCGAAGGCTCCGTGGCCCTCTCCGAGGACGACGAGGAATTTGTACGCCCGCCGCGTTCGCCGCGCGACGAGGAAGATCTGGACATGGACATCACACCGATGATCGACATCACGTTCTTGCTCTTGATCTTCTTCCTGGTTTCGTCTCGCCCCGACGAGACCACAGCCATCCAGCTTCCCAAAGCCGTGCATGGCGATGCGGTGAGCCAGCGTTTCTCGTCGGTCATATCCGTCGGCGAAGGCGGTATCGATCAGGCGCCCGTGTTTCGTGGCGATGGCAAGTTTCCACAAAACGAGCTGTCGCGCGATCCGGAGACCCGAAGCGAAGAGATCGCCCAGCACATCCAGGCGGGGGTGGCGGAAGGTAAGACCGATGTGGTGATAAAAGCCGACCGCGGCGTCGCCTGTCGCGACATCGACGGCGTGTTAAAAGCCGTGTCGAAGGTGGATAAAGTTGACATTTACCTCGGCGTCCTTGAATCCCATTCCAACTGAGGTTCGCGGGCGAGTAGGTCTTGGGGCAGGGACCTACTCGCCTGCGGCCAATGTTGGTGAGTTAAGCAGAAGATAACCCCTCCGCATCAATCCCCTACTTAATGTCCACCGATCTCATAGACACGACCGACAACTACTCGCCGCCGGCGCCGAAGAAGCGAACGGACGACGAGTTGGACATGACGCCGATGGTGGACGTGACGTTTCTGCTGCTGATCTTCTTCATGGTCACCGCCGCCTTCGCCCTGCAGAAGGTGCTGAAGATTCCGCCGGTGAACGACGACGAAGTTTCGGCAACGCCTGTAGACGACATCGAGAAGGACTCGATCGTCATCGCGATCGATGCGGACAACATCTTTTGGCTATCCGCGCCGCTGTGGGACGAGCCGTCGGTGAAGGCGACATCGTCGCTCGATATGCGCGCCAAAGTTCGCGAAGCGCGGCAAGGCAAGGGCGGAACGCCCGGCCCAGCCAGACTGATTGTTCGCGCGCACGAGGAAGCGGTATATGAGAAACTGGTCGACTCGATCGACGCCGGCGCGGCCGCCGGAGTGAACGATGTCAGCGTTTCGATACTCGAAGACCACGAGTTCTAGCTACCGCTGCGCGCACAGGTACTTACAACGCACATTCACGTTACGAACAGAGAATCGATGACAGCCGAAGAATTCATTGACGTGCTGGAGGCGAAAGAATTGCTGCCAGCCGCCATGATCGAGAAACTTCGCAAGAAGGTGGCCTCCGGCGGGAGCAAGCCGCTTACGGCCAAGTCGCTCGCGCGGTTCTTGATCGACAAAGGGCTGCTGGAAAAGCAGGTGGCGATGGAGGCCCTGGCCGCCGGAGGCGAAATCAAGCCACCGCCGGAGCCCGAACCCTCCGGCGAACCGTCGGGTGTCGATCTGCCGATGGACCAGCTGCAAGATCTGAGCAGCTCGGCCGAGTGGTCGATGGACGAAGCTGCCGGAGGTGGATTCGCCGAGCCCGAAGCAGAGCCCGCCGCGGATGGCAAAGCCGCGAAGAAGAAAAAAAAGAAGAAGAAAGGCAAGAATCAGAACGAGTGGGATTCGCCACTGCTGCTCATTGGCGGTGGCTCGTTGGTGTTGCTCGTGGTGGTGGGCCTGTTGGTCTGGTTCATCATGTTCGCAGAGAATGCGGACAATCTGCTGTCGACCGCGCGAAGCGAGATGGCCTCCGGTTCCTATGGCAACGCGATTGCCAACTACGAAAAGTTCGTCGAGGACTATCCCGGCAATGCCGAGTTCAGCAAGGCCCGCGTCGAACTGGCCATGGCCCGTATCCGTCAGACGCTCGAAACGGGCAACGAGAGCCTGGCGTTTGACAAGGCTCAGGAAGAACTACGTGCGATCGCCGACCAGCCGGATTTCAATCAGGCGGAAGAGAACCTCAGCGACTTGATACCCCGTATCGCCCGCGGACTGGCCGACGACGCAGCGGCGAGCGAAGACCTGAACGCCACGAAGGAGTTGTTCGAGAAAGCCACCACCGCACTGGGCTGGGCGAACAACACCAAGTACATCCCCAAGTCTCGGCGAGACAACACCGAACTGGAAGAGATTCGCGCCACGCTGGATCGCATCGAACAGCGGCAGCAGTCGCTTTCCGACCTGGACGAAACACTCGCCACGATCGAAACCAAGACCTCCGAGGGCGATATCGCGGCCGCGTTCGCCGCACAGGAGGCCCTGGTTGAGAAACACCCCTCACTCATCGGCAATGCGCGACTGGCGGAAGCCTTGCAGAAGATCTCCGTTGCAGAGCAACAGAGCGTACACTTTGTCGAGGAGACGATCGACGCCGAAACCACCGAGCCTGATAACGCGTTAGTGGCTGTCTTGGCGGTGGCCAACCGCCGCGTGCCCGGGAATTCACCCGCCAGCGGCGCCATTTGTGCTCAAGCCGACGGCGTCGCTTATGGCCTCGATGCGGCCACCGGCAACGTGCTGTGGCGCAGGTACACTGGCCCCGCGCTCACGGCGACCGATCCAGTGAGCATTGGCAGCGATGTGCTGCTGGTGGAATGGCACGCTGGCGAAGGTGGCAAATCGCAGCAAACGCTCGCCCGAGTCGAAGCGGCATCGGGCAAGTTGGTCTGGCGGTTGTCGATCGACGACGAGCTAGCACCGCCTGTGTTGGTGGGAAATAACATCCTGCTCGCCGGCGCTTCTGGCAAGTTGCACATCGTCAACAGCGACACCGGGCAGCGTACGGGCTATGTGCAGTTCGCCCAACCATTGCGAGTGGCGCCAGCCGTGAATTCCCAAGCTGGCGTGCTTTACCTGGTGGGCGAGCGTTCGAGTGTCTACACCATTTCGGCCGACGATTACTCCTGCAAGGGAGTGTACTACACGAATCACGCCCGAGGCTCCGTTACGGCTCCGCCTGCGGTGGCACTCGATAAGGTGTTGCTGGCCGAGTCCGATGGCGCGGACACTTCCAAGGTGTTGCTCTACGCGGTGGACGGCAGCGGGCTGCTCGCCAGTCAACTCGCCGAACAGCGTATCGCCGGCCGCGTGGTGACTCCACCGATGGTTGAAGGACGGCGAGTCACCGTGGTGACCGACCGTGGCGCCGTGACCGTGTACGAAGTGAGTGCAGGGCCGGACGGCGATCCACTCACCGTGCTCGCCAGCAGGGCAGGGCGGTCGTCGCAACCCTCACCGCCGCACGCGGCTGTGCTCGACGGGAAGATCTGGCTGGCAGAGAACTCACTGGCGAAGTACGCCATCGCACCTGCTGGTAATCGCTTAGTGGCCGAAGCGCTTGACGACGACTACAACCGCTCGCAGTTCGTCGGGCCGTTAATCGGCCGCGATGGGGTGCTGTTCCATACGCGTGCCAGGCGTCGCCGCGCGGGCTTCACGGTCACCGCCTGTAGCATGCAAAACGGCAAGCCTTACTGGGCCGCCGACGTGGCAGCGCCGCCGGCCGACAATCCTCTGGCGAGCACCTCGCCCGTGGCGTTGCTCGAATCGGATGCCAACGGTCGCGTGTACCGTTTCGATCCCGATGCCATCAAGAACCGAGTCCAAAACGAGTCGTTGAATCAACCGACGCCCGGCGTGGCGCCAGTGCTCTATGAGTTCGCCGAGCTGTTGCCGGGCGGGGCGGCCGTGTTTGCCGCTCCCGGTTCCGACTCCGCGCTGCTCTACTCGCCCAGCGGTGCCAAGCCGCTCACCAAACTCACTTTACCCTCGGCGCTTGCATGTCGCCCGACAGCCTTTGCCGAAGGATGGATAGCGCCGCTCAGTGTTGGCCAGGTGTTCGTGCTGGATGCTGAATCGGGTAAGCCGCTGGCCGCCCCATTCCAGCCACCGCTCGAGGCCGGCCGCTCGGTCGCCTGGCTGCCTGCAGCCGTCGTGGATGGGGAGCAGTTGCTAATCACCGACGGAGTCGCGAAAGTCTACCTGCTCGACTACGAACCGGGCTCGGCGCTTACCATCGCCGCGGAAGCCGATTTAGACGTGTCGCCACTGGCCAGTGGGTTCGTTGTTGTCGGCAACGTCGCGATAGCGCTGGCGGAGAACGGCCAGATCGTTATCCACCAATTGCCAACGCTTGATGTCGGCGAGTCGCTGAACACCGGCGGACGCGTAGAGTGGGGGCCGTATCCGGCTGGCGACATTGCTCTGTTGGCAACTTCCAGCCAACTGATGGCGATCGATTCCAGTGGGAAGTTTGCCTGGGAAGTTCCTATCACCGACATGCAACTTGCCGGTCCGCCGTTGGTGCAGGGAGAGTCTATGGTGCTGGCCGCCCAGAACGGCACGGTCGTGAAACTCTCGCTTGCCGATGGTAGCGAGCAGGGCAGGGTCGACGTCGGCGAGCCGATCGCCGCAGGTCCCGTGATGCTCAACAACTTGTTGGTGGTCGCCGGCCGCGATTCCGCACTCCTTGTGATCAAATCCCCTTGAGCCGCCCGTTGATGCCAGTTCGCAGCCGCCAACTCGTTCGCTACTTGGTTCTCAGCTTCTTGCTGGGCAGCCTCGGTGGGCCATGCGCCTTCGCCGCCGACGAGCCGGCCAAAGACGAAGGCCCGCTGTACATGCAGAAGGCGTTCGATCGCGTAATCTTGAACACCGGAGAGCAGGTCGACGTGCACCCTCTGCGGTTTGCAGGTGGCTCACGGGTTGTTCCGGTGCCATTTCCAGCGGGGCAGTTGCCCATCCGCCCGCTTGATATGGAGATCACGTCCGCAGATGTGGCCGTGCCATGGTCCGCCGTGCAGCGGATTGATCTGTTTGAAGACATGATCATGCGCGAAGCCCTGAATCTCGCGCAGAAGGAAAAGTTCGACGAAGCCTTTCCTTACTTTTCGTACTTGCTGAGCAAAGCACCGCAGACACGCGGGCTCGACCAAGCAGTCAACGACTACCTGCAAGCGAATGCACTAGCTGCCTACAACGCGAAGGAGTTCGACCGCGCCCTGGCCATCCTCGGAAGCCTCTACGAGCGCACGCCCAACGCCAGTGGCCTGGCGGGGGCGGTGAATACGGTCGCTGACAAGATTATCCGAGAGTACATCACACAGCGAAACTATAAGTCGGCACGCACGACACTCGACGTGGTAGCGCAGAACTTCAAGGGTCTTCGACTCACCGTGGTTCGAGACTGGCGGCAGCGATTCCAAAAAGCCGCTAGCGACCAACTGGCGGAAGCCGAGAGGTTGCTGCAGGCCAAGAAGTATCTGGCGGCGCGAGACGCGATTAATCAGGCGGTTGGCTTTTGGCCAGAACTCGATGGCGTCAATGAGCTGCGTGCCCGGCTGCAGCAGGAGTACCCTATCGTAACTTTGGGTGTGCTCGAACGTACGCCTCCTGATCCGCAATATCGAATCGACAATGCCGCCTCGTCGCGGGCCGCCTCGCTCACGAGTCCCACCATCGTGGAACTGCGTGGGTACACTGCCGAGGGCGGAGAGTATCAATCGTCCATCGCACAACTGGAACTCGCTCCTTCAGGACTCGAACTTAGTTTTCAACTCATCGAGTCGGCCTCAGGCGCACCACTCGATTTGAGCCTGGCTGCGTCGGCGTTGGCTCGCCAGTTGCTTGCGGCCGCCAACATCGAGTCGCCCTATGGCAGTGAACTGCTGGCCGATTTGATCGAGCGAGTCGATGTGGAGTACCCACAGGTTGTGCGAGTCCGATTCCGGCATCCGCACGTTCGCCCCG
Source organism: Aeoliella sp. (assembly GCF_965227375.1). NCBI lineage: Bacteria > Pseudomonadati > Planctomycetota > Planctomycetia > Pirellulales > Lacipirellulaceae > Aeoliella > Aeoliella sp. The sequence goes on along the minus strand of NZ_CBDDFX010000002.1, from coordinate 2,182,031 downwards.
AGTCGTTGCTCACCTTCCCGATGGGCCCCGGCCTGGTAGAGCTCTCTGATCGCGGCGTGTTTGCCATCGAAGAATACAACGACGAAATCGTCCGCTTCGCCGCTTCGCCCGATCACCGAGGCGCCATCGCTGAGATTCACGAGCGCACGTATCAAGACGACGACGAATTGATTACGGCGCTCTCGCAGGGAGCGGTCGATATCGTTGATCGAGTCCCTCCGTGGCAGCTCAAGCAATTGCTCGCCAACAGCAACCTGCAAGTAAAGAGATACCTGTTGCCAACCGTGCATGCGTTAATTCCCACCGGGCGTTCCGAGCTGACCGAGCAACGCGAGTTTCGACGCGCCCTGTGCTATGGCATTCGACGCGACCGCTTTGTAAAAAACGTGCTATTGGCGGGGCAGCAGATTCCTGGAATTCAAACGGTAAGTGGGCCGTTTCCCGCTGGCGTCACGCTGAGCGATCCGATTCGCTACGGCTACAACAGTCAAGTCAAGCCACGCCCCTTCGACCCCTACATGGCGATCGTGTTGTCGACAGCCGCGTGGAATAATGTGCAGAAGGCCAATGGGGTCAAGGAACCGGAGGACGACACACCGCTTCCGACCCTCAAACTCGGGCACTCGGCCGACGCCATCGCCAGGACCGCTTGCACGGAAATTGCCAAGGACCTCAACAGCATTGGCATTCCGATTGAAACGGTGGAGTTGACCACCGACCAGATGCTCGAAGCGGAGAAGCACGTCGATCTCAAGTACGCCGAACTCAGGACTTGGGAACCAGTGACGGATGCTCGCCGACTGCTAGGCGCCGGTGGCGTTGTGACCGGAACCAGCGACTTCATGCGACTTGCGCTCGATCGCCTCGATTCGGCACGCAACTGGAACGACGTCCGAACCCGCTTGTATCAAATCCACGACGCTGCCAGCACCGACCTGCCAGTCATCCCGCTTTGGCAAACCGTGAATTTCTTTGCCCACCGACGCGAACTGTCGGGCATTTCCGAACAACCAGTCCACCTGTTTCAAGACTTGGCCGACTGGCAAGTTGAATTCAAAGCCACTCGACTGTGATTTTCAGTACCCGTATCACCGAACCGAACTCCATTGCCGGGCTTCTGCTCGCTGCAATCGCCTCTGTTGTATCGATGGCGGTATGCGGTATCGACGCCCGTGCGGCTACTGTCGACCGATACTGGCAGGTCTCGCCCTATCGCGTTCAGGTGTTGGTAGACTATGAGGTTTCTCAGGTGTGGCATGATCGGCTAGCCGCCACCCTGCCAGAGCTCCTTCGCAACCGGGTGCGTGCAGCGTTCGGACCGTTATGGAAGCTATCCATCGAGTCCGCGCCCGATTCCGCTTCCCGGCCGCCCGCCGATCGGCTAATCGACATCTCCGACGATCAGCTAACAGCCTTGCGCCGCGACTACGATAAGGTCATTGCGTTGCGTGTTCGCGAGTCCCTGCTTGGATTCGAGGTGGCCGCACAGGAGCACGATTGTTTGCTGGAGGAGTGGGGACCGATCTGGAGTTCCGACTCACGCGACGGAGCTGCCGTGCCGGAACTCGCCTTCGATTGCATCCGCCGCGCGTTCACTCCCATGGCCACGTTTCGCGTGATCCGCGAGACGCCCGAGAAGGTGGAGATGAACTTCCGCGGCGCCAACTTGCCGGGCGTAACCGAACGGATGCGGTTGGTTGCCGAAGGCGCCGTCTTTCGCCCCATCGTCCGTCGCGTAGACCGCGACGGCGTGCCCGTCGAGAACGGAATTCAACACGTGCCTTGGACCTTCCTGACTCTCGACTCGATGGATGACGGAACTACCACCGCGACCATTGTCAGTCACACGCGATCGCCACTTGCTGCAAGGCAACGCGGACGAGTCGATCAGCTGGCAGCATTTGTGCGACCAGGCAACGAGCAGACGAGATTGCGATTGCACGCACGAGACAAAGTCGATCAACCCCTGGCCGGATTCAAGGTCTTTCAGCGCGACACGGGCGTCGAAGACCAGGAGTTCATTGGCAAAACGGACGACGATGGGGCGATCGAGGTGGCCGCTGGCGAAACCCCCGTCCAGATTGTGTTTGTCCAAGCCGGCGGGCAGTGGATCGCTAAGATTCCGGTAGTGCCTGGCACCGACGGAACCGTCAACGCCCCGCTGATGGACGACCGCAGCCGCCTGGAGGCGGAGGCCAGACTAGTCAGCATTCAGGAAGAACTGATCGATCTGGTCGCCCGCCGCAACATCTTGGCCTTCCGCACCCGAGCAAAGATCAAAGCCGGCGACGTCGACGGCGCCAACGCCCTGATCCGCCAGTTGGAAGGCATGCGCACCGCCGCGGAATTCGAACAACAACGCATCCGCCCGCAGGAGCGAATGATCACCAGCAGCGATCCCAGAATTCAGCAGCGTATCGAAAAAATGTTCAGCGACACGCGCGATGTCTTAGGCGAGTTCCTGGCCCCCGGCCTGGTGCAACAACTACGCTCCGAGCTAGCCAACAGCTCGTCCGCGCAACGCTAGCGCATTCGACGCACGACGGGACAACGGTTGCCAATAACCGGGGTATCCAACCCAGAAGCCGAACTTTCCGCGAGTCCCCGGCCTTTCTCCCGAGTATCTCCCCCTTGGAGACATCCCGAAATTGCCGTAAACTGTTGCAGTCAACCACTTTGCCGGAGTGGCGGAATTGGCAGACGCGCTGGATTCAAAATCCAGTGCCCGCAAGGGCGTGTGGGTTCGAGTCCCACCTCCGGTACTCTTATCTGACAAGGACTTACGTCGATTCTTTAGTGTCGACATCCGCGCCTGCAAACTCCATTCAGTACCAGTTCGGTACGACCCGGCTCTCATATGGCATTTGCATCGCTGGTTTTCCCTTGCTTGCGTTATAGGATTTCCCTGCCGCGAGAGTAGTATTCCGCGGCGGGAGCATCTGCCGTGGCAAGCATCGAACAAACCGACAAATCACCGAACTTTTTTATCCGGTTTCGGTACCAGGGCCGCAACATCAATCGGTCTCTGGGGACACCCAATCGGAAAACTGCTACTGCGATTCGCCTGCGGGTTGAGGAAACGCTTCGCTTGATCGAAACAGGGCGAATTGCGGTTCCCCCCGGTGCGGATCATGTGGAGTTTGTCCTCAGCGATGGTCGTCTCACCAGGCCAGCTGCCCAACCCAAGCCACTGGGGTTATCACTTTTCTTTAAGACCTATCTTGAGAGGATGCCGGCCGGAAGGAAGGAAGCGAATACTCTTCGCGGTGAAGAAATCCACGTTCGGCATTTTAAGCGTCATCTCGGGGCGAACCGGCAGGTGCAGACCGTTACAAAATCCGACCTGCAGGAATATGTTGGCAAGCGCCTGAAGGAGAAGTACCACGACAAGGCCATTCAACCGGACACTATTCGCAAGGAGTTGGTGACCTTTCGGATGCTCTGGAACTGGGGAGTGGAGGAAGGGCTATTGCTCGGGGCATCCCCCACCAAACATGTGGCTTTGCCGCTTTCCAACGAGAAACCACCGTTCAGAACGCGAATAGAGATCGAAAGAGTCCTTCGCCTCGGGCACCACTCGCCCGAGGAAATCGATCGCTACTGGGAGTCACTCTATCTGGACACCGATGAAGTTACCGGAGTCCTTGAAGTCATCCGGAAGAAGGCCCGCTACTCCTTTATCTATCCCATGATGGTCTTTATCGCTCATACTGGGGCAAGACGCAGTGAAATGATCCGTTCCAGGATTGAGGATGTTGACTTCGCGTCGCGTTCGCTCATCATTCGAGAAAAGAAAAAGAGCCGGACCAAGGCTATGACCTACCGGCGGATCGACATGAGCCCCTTGTTGGAGCAGGTACTGGACCATTGGTTCGACTGTCACCCGGGGGGAGAGTTTACTTTCGCACAGTCGATCGAAAGCAAAGCCCAGCCACTCACACCGTGGCAGGCCCGCCACCATCTAAAAAAGACGCTTGAAAAGACGGAATGGAAAGTTCTTAGAGGATTTCATGTCTTTCGGCATTCTTTCGCATCCAATCTCGCTGCTGCAGGCGTTGACGAACGCGTGATCGACGAATTCATGGGGCACCAAACTGAGGAGATGCGCAGGCGATACCGACACTTGTTCCCCGGACAACGCCGGTCTGCCATCGACAGTGTATTCGGGGTCAAAACTCCACACTCTCAGCTACTTTCTTCGAAGCGGCCTGCTTGACGTAGCCTGGGTGGGGAACTTAAATCGCCACCAGCCACTGTTTTCCAACTTCACAACCACCTGTCGCCAGATTCTAGGGTGAATCGCCTCTGCCATTCATCTGGCGATTAGTCGGGATGCACCGTTCACATCCTTGCCCGCATGAGTGTCGGTCCGACGCAGGTTCCGGAGCATATTCCTTGCTTGCGAAGCACCGGCCCACTCCCCTCGCGCTTGGTGTCCCTGCTAGACGGCTGGTGGTATACTGCGGGCTTGCGTCTGAACCAGGACGCCAAGATTGCGGATTCCGGCGTGAGCCTCGTAGGAGTAAGCTGCATGTCGCCTGCTCGAGATTTAACTACGGACGGCCAGCTTGCCTCGGTCGATGCGCAAGATTATCTCAATCTCCATCGGGTTGAGAGAGAAGCGGCACGCCATATCTACGTGGCGACACCGCTCGATCGACGCACTGGCGGCACTGTGCTGAGGCAGCAGATCCGCGCTTTGAATCTTGGCTATGCCTTCTACGAGTACTGTACTGCTGCGAAAGAAAAGAGTCTACAGTTGCCATCGGTGGCAATCATTGGAGGTGGCTTCGCAGGGATAACTTTGGCCGCGGGACTGCTCCGTCGCGGGTTCGAAGTGCACCTGTTTGAGCAGCGTCCAGAGCTTTGCCACTTGCAGTCTGGTTGCGAAATACGTGCCCTGCACCCGACGATCTACGATTGGCCACATCCGGCGTCGACCAGGAGGGACGCACGTCTCCCAATTCTAAACTGGTCAGCGGGGACCGCAGGTGATGTCGCCAGGAGTGTCCTTAAGCAGTTCGAGAACATCTCAGAGAATGCCGATGGAAGGTATAACGAGTACCTACGTGCCAATGCCCGAATTGATGGAAAGCGTGTTGCTTGGGACAATGCAGCCGAGCCATCCCAGGTGGTCAGAGGAAAGAGGTGGCTGGGGCGAGGCGGCTCACATGAATTCGACAACGTATTCGTCGCTGTAGGGTTCGGCATTGAGGCCGACGTCTTAGACGCAACAACAGTCTCTTACTGGCGCAACGATCGGTTTGGTCAACCAAGACCCGGGGCGAGGTCGGAACGCCCCGAATCGATTTTGATAGCTGGCACTGGCGATGGAGCGCTCATCGACCTGATACGCACGTGCGTCCGCGGCTACAAGCAAGACGCTTTGATCGAAGACCTGTTCGGTGACTTTCCGAGGCTTGTAGCACGATTGGGTCAACTTCGTGAGAAGCTAATCGCCACCCCTAAGGCTTCTGTGCTTGCGTCGGTACGAGCAATCTGCAACGAACCTGGCCTAAGGGCCGAAGCTGACGCGGTAATGGATATGATTCGCCGGCGACGGCGGCACGATACACACGTTGTACTGAATGGACGAGCGCATTCGCTTGACGAGCAACTCACACTACAGGGCAGGTCATTTCTAAACGTTTTAGCCGCTAGCCTTCTATACGATGTTGAGGCTTTCTCGTATGTTGGAGGGGAAATTGACAAAACTGATTTATCGCTCGACGGATCGGTCTCGATCAAGGGCTATGGAAAGCTGTGGCCGGATGAGGCGATTATCCGTCATGGAACCGATCGGCTTGCCATTCTGAAGGCCACAGGACTTACCGGGGACGATGTCGAGTCACTAGACCAACGGCAACGGAACGCCCCCGATTTGTGGCAACTTCAAAGCCATTGGCCCCCTGGTTGGTGGTCGAAAACGCCAGAGTCAACTCGCGCTGATGATCCTAAGCACTGGACCGAGCGAGTGCCTCGGACAGAGCTGTTGGCTGGGACCATCTTGGTGAAGTCCGCGTGCTCATCCATTGATGCGTCCGGTGCGCTGGCGGGTTTTCCCTATCGGACGGCACTTCATCGCGTGCTGCACTACGCATCGCGTGGTAATCTTGCCTGCTATCAGCAGGTAACAGCCTACTATGGAACGGCCGGAGCAAGTCGAATGGAGGGAAGAGTAGGTCGAGTATTCCGCAGCAGTGCGGACCACAAGCCGGGAGCTGTAGGTGTTACTATCGGGACCGGGAAGGGATTTGTTGCCCACCAGGGATCGAGTATCGAGCAGTGGAATGGCATGTGGAACCTTTTGATTCGTACTCCGGAGAACCACGCCACCGGGCCACACCATAGTATGCAGGTTGATAAAGTTGCAATGGTCGTGACTGTTCCAATCAGTTTTACGGGAAGCGATGGAACGACGGTGAGATATGTCTTTTACATCGATGTTGAGAAGAATCAGGTTGGCGATGCCCCCAATCAGTCGGCCGTCAAGAAAGCTGCGGTGTCTGCTGCGAATACATTCGGCGATAGCGTTGAGTCGCTATTCGCAACAAATCTCGATGATGGACGGTTGTTTTCGCGTACCATCGCGGCGCCTCAGGAAACAGCGGCAATGCCCATTGGCTTAGCTGGCGAGTTTTCTAATATTGAGAGCGACTACGGTGCTATTGTTTCCCTCTTCGAAGTAGATCCCATTTCAATAGATGGGGGCCTTCCTGAGCCACTTGAGTTGAGCCTTCCAAACTGACCTCAGCGTTATCAAGCAACATGCAATCAACGACTTTCCATAGTGTACACGAAGCATGGAGGGGCATTCTGCAACAGATTAAGTCTGTAGGAGAGTGCGTGCCCGGTACGGTTGATGCACTCTCTGTGGGTTCTGCATTCGGTGAGCAAGCACGTGATTACGTTGAACTCTTGGGCGCGAGTATCACTGTGGAGGCACCGCGAGATCGCTTGGTTAACTCTGAGGCAAGATCGATTAGCCCAGCATTTTTGCTTGCTAATGTCATCTATGCAATGTCCGGGTCAGATGACCTGAGCAGAATCATTCACTACAACTCGCGTGGCACACCGTTCTCGGATGACGGTGCGACGCTCCCGAATGCGTTAGGCAAGCGACTTTGTGGACTCGACACGATCGACCAGTTCTCTGCTTGCCGGTCATTGCTGGAGCGGGACCCGAGTTCACGCAGAGCAGTGGTGTCACTTTATTCGCCAGATGATGCTGGATCACCAAGTCGCGATTGCCCTTGTCTGCTGCATCTACATTTCTTAAAGCGTGGCGATACTCTGTCGTGTGTGGTTGGTGTGCGATCTCAATCGGCTGCCATGCTATTCCCGTACGATGCTTTCCTTGTGTCTATGCTTCAGGAGTCGATGGCCGTATCGTTGGACGCTGAACTCGGTCCACTTATATTCCATTTTGGTTCGCTCCACTACTATGTTGATGAGGAAGCCCTCGTCGATTTGGTTCTCTCCGAATCGCTTCCTTACCCAGCTTGCATGCCACCGATGAAGCAAGCGGCGTCTGACGTGCTAACTGAGTTAATATCCGCTGAGGAGGCGATTCGAACTCACGGGACACTTCCAGCTGGACTAGCCTTAGATGACTACTGGCGAGTGTATCTAAAGGCGCTCAGAGCAGCTGCACAGTCTAGGGACTCATCATTGACGCCTGTTGACGTAGAGCAGTCTTGCTTTTCCTACCTGTTTTAGCGCGACCGCTGGTCGTAGTGTCTTGGGAGATACCGTAACCCAAAGTCACAGTCCGAGGCACTTGCCGCCACGATCGATGGTCTGAAAGCTCCAATTGTAGAATGCGTCGGTCGAATAGCTCCTGCAATGTTCCGGCGTAATGGTCCGCTGCAGCTTTAAGATGTGTCCAAACATAATTGCTTCCCAGCCGGAGATGATGTGAATCGACTGCAATTGAGCTGAGGAAGAAATCTGCGCCGCCCCCATGTTGAGCAATCCCGATTTCGGGGATGTCGCTGCAGCAGTCAACAAGACCGCTGAATCGCTTTCGCGGTCAATTGGCCATAGGCAAAAAGCACGAACACTGCCACTTAGGTGGACTGTATTGACTAGGGCGATTCTGCAGGCTTCACCAGCTTGGTCAAAGACTTATGCCCTATATCGAGCGTGCCTTGGCTACTGGCCCTGGCGAGTTCACTGCGGTATATTTACCAGGTAGACCTCCAGAATCCCGTGGCATCATATCATGATCGGCATTGACCTCTTTGCCGGTGCAGGGGGGATGAGTCTGGGAGCCCAACTGGCGGGAATCGACGTTCAATTCGCTGTCGAGAACGATCCGTGGGCTTGCGCGACATATCGGCAAAACCACTCATCGACCACTCTGTTCTCCGGCGACATCCGAAAACTGAATCGACGACAGCTTCGCCCCTGGCTCGCAGACGGTGATGGAATCGTCCTGTTTGGTGGACCACCATGCCAAGGTTTCTCGTGGTCCAACCTGCGAACCCGAAGTGAAAAAAACAAGAACAACTGGCTCTTTCTTGAATTCGTTCGAATCGCCAGGTTGCTAGCCCCTGAGTGGATAGTCTTCGAGAATGTGCAGGGTTTTACCAACACGAAGGGGGGACTTTTTGTCGAAGCCGTTGAGTCTGAGTTCGAACAGATGGGATATACGACTCATTCAGCCAAACTGAACGCGATGCGCTACGGTGTCCCCCAAGATCGGACTCGTTTCTTTATCGTCGCAAATCGCGATGGTGTAGCCTTCCACTTCCCCAAGCCGTCTTCAAGTGTGGTAAGCGTGGATGATGCCATTCGGGATCTCCCGAGCCTTGAAAACGGCCAAATGGAATGCTGGCAGCGTTACGGTCGCAAAAAGCCTTCTCCATATGGACGGGCAATGCGAGGCAAGCGGAAGGGCTGCTGCAACAATCTCGTCACAAGGAATGCTGAGTTCGTCATTGAACGATACTCCTACGTCCCCCAAGGCGGTAATTGGGAAGACATACCTGAGAATCAGATGGATAACTATGCAGATCGAACGCGATGTCACACTGGAATCTATCACCGACTCAAGTCTTCAAAGCCTTCGATTGTGATTGGCAATTTTCGCAAGAACATGTTAATTCACCCCACGGAACATCGCGGACTTTCCGTACGTGAGGCAGCCCGTTTACAGTCATTTCCCGACAAGTACGAGTTCAAGGGATCAATTGGCTTTCAACAGCAACAGGTTGGAAATGCGGTACCACCGCTTCTCGCCAAAGCCGTTTTCGCCACGATTGCAAAGATGGTAGGTGGAAAGAAGAAATGAATTCCAGTTTGTATTCATTGACCGACTGGTTGCGTTCGCAGCCTGCAACTTCATTTCCTAAACTGGCGTCCATCAGTTATGCCAACCGATTGAACACGGTCGAAGAGTTCTTAAACAGCACCGTTCACCCCGAGGTCGAAAAAGCGGCGCTTGCAAACAACGCCGGGTACTTGAATAACCACGGTATTGCCCACATTCAGACAGTGATCGAACGCGCAGGTCGATTGCTCTCTCACCCATCGGAAAAGTATCCGCAGTTCTCTGCGTACGAGATACACCTATTGGTATTGGCGATCCATTTTCATGACGTGGGCAACTTCTTTGGGCGGCAACAACATGAAGAGAACGCCAAGCGAATTATGGATGAGATGTCGAATATCGTAGCCGAAGAAGCCGTAGAGCGGAAAGCAATTCTCTCTATTGCTCGAGCACACGGTGGAACATACAACGGGAGCAAGGACACAATATCTTCATTGCCTACTTCTGATCACGTACTGGGATTCGATGTTAGATTTCAGCCCCTTGCCGCGATCCTTCGATTTGCTGACGAGCTGGCGGATGATTTCTACCGAGCATCACGATTGGCGCAGAAACTTGGCCAGATTCCTGAGCGAAGCGAGATATATCATGCCTATTCAAGAAGTCTTCAGTCCCTAAAGATTGACCCAAGCCAAGGACTGGTCGACCTCAAATTCAATTTCAACGTCGAGGATGCGACACGCACCTTCGGAAAACAGGTTGGGACCGCCGACAATGGGTCGCCTATCACGAAGCACGTTTTTCTACTCGACGAAATCTTCGAGCGAACTTTGAAGATGTATCTCGAATCCAAGTACTGCATGCGTTTCATGAGCCCATTTACGCGAGTCGATGGTATTACCGTTCGAGTCGAAGTATTTGAGGATGAGAATAGTATCACACCCGCTATCGACCCAATCGGCTATCGACTATCGGAGTCCGGCTATCCATCAACCGACTCGGCTTTGTTCTCTCAAATGTGCCCTGACGTTCGATACGACGGAGGTAGCCTTCAGTCAGAATTACAAGGGAGGCAGGATGATGTCTGATATGGTTGACCAGCCAAATCCTTTCAAAGTATTTACCCCCGAAGACATGGATGCCGAACGCGTTCACAAACTCTTCGTTGATCCATTTACTGATTTCAATAAGATTCGCGATATTGGCCACACTATGGTCAATGGGCCACGTGGCTGTGGCAAGAGCATGATCTTTCGTTACATGCTGCCGGATTGCCAATGTCTTGCCCGAGGTAAGAATCTGCGAGACTTAGAATTCTTGGCATTTCTCATCTCTATAAAAAACACGGGACCAAATCTAACAGACCTTAGAAGGCTAGAAGACCGTCACGCGGACGCTATTCTCAATGAGCACTTTCTCACTTCGTATGTAGCCTCTAAAGCGTTCGGAGCTCTCAGTACGCTCGACATACCAGACGATGACGAGGCATTAGCGGAGACAGTTGCTTTCTTCCACAATGTTGTACGACCGACTTTGTTGTCATGTGGACTCGCCAATCCTACGCTGGCGAACATTTGCTCATCAGCGAAAGATGTTTTTGAATCGCTGTCAGAATTATGCGATTCTCTTTACTGTAGCGTGGTGCACTACGCACGACGTCTTTCATTCTCTGTAGACAAACTGCTGCCATACGAGTCAGCCCTTTGCGGGTATGTTGATTTTCTACTTCCAGTCTTCAATGCGTTAAAACAACTCTCCTTCCTACCGAGTTGCCCCGCGTACCTGTTGATAGATGATGCCGATTATTTGAACAGAGCGCAGACTGTCGCTCTTAACTCTTGGATATCGACAAGAACGCAGCAAGACATAAGTATCAAAGTATCGACCCAGCTACGGTACAAGACGTTCGCGACAAATTCCGGACTCCCAATTCAATCACCTCATGACTACCAGGCGATCAATATCGCGGACGTTTATACCACCAGGCGAAGTCGGTATCTTCATCGAGTAGAAGAGATTGTTCAAAAGCGGCTTACAACCTATGGCGTTGATGTTACGCCATCGAATTTCTTCCCACCCGATCAGCAACAAGAGGCGGCGATCGCAGATATCTCTGTCCAGTTGAAAGCCCAATGGGAAGAAAGCGGGCGAGGGCATCGGCCAGAGGACGACGCCGTTCGATACGCGAGGCCAGATTATATTCGCAGCCTGACAGGAAGATCAAAGTCTGGTAGCACTTACAGCTATTCAGGCTTTGAACATTTGGTTCACATTTCTTCCGGTTTGGTTCGCTACTTTCTTGAAGCCGCTGCGATGATGTTCGACGAAGAGCAAAGCAGGTCTCCTGGCCAGTTTGTCCAGGCTATTCGGCCTGGAATTCAGAATGACATCGTCCGGGCGGAAGCAGATGCCTTGATGTTCAGTGAGTTCGAGAAAATTAGGCTCGAGGAAGAAGAGGCTCAGCTGAGCGGGATTGACGCCGCATCTTCAAAAACACGAATTCAAAAGCAAATGCAGCGTCTTCAGAATCTTATCATGGCCCTTGGCGGCGCGTTCAAGATCAAGTTGTTGTCAGACGATTCGGAGAGACGTGTTTTTTCAGTTGCAATTTCAGGCCGCCCAGACGCAGAAATTATTGAAGTGTTTGAGTTGGGGGTTCGATACGGCTATTTCCACAGATCGTCAATTGGAAACAAGGACGGTACAGGTCGGACTCGTCTCTATGTATTGACAAGACGCTTGGCGCCTTTCTTTTCACTCGACCCAACGACGTTCGCTGGCTACTTGTGGATCAGCAATGATGTGCTGATGCAGGCCATGGAGAAGCCTGAAACGCTTCTGAGGAAGATGAAGCAAAAGGGCGTTGAAGAAACAATTGAGACCGGCCAGATGTCCCTTTTCGAATGAGGCCCGTGATGCAAGGCAGGTTTAGCGAATTGTTGGAGCAGGTAGAAGATCTGGGGATCGATGCTTTTCTTTGTTGCGCAAGCTTCGAAGAAAGAAGCATCTCCATTGCATGCGCTCTTTCAGCACTAGATATCAGCAAGTTCATCGTCGCACAGAACCTCGATTTTGCTGAAGAATCCGCTGAACAAGTTCAAAAGGTAGCAGATTCAGTAGGAGAAAGATTTGTCTCGGCCGAGACGAATACTTCGGATCCTCTACTTACGGCCGATGGATTGCTAGTACCACTTGAAAGCCTGTTTGCCGGCGCTTCGAAGAATGTCCTTATTGACATAACTGCATTTACGCGGGAAGCATTGCTCATTCTGCTGCGACTAGTAAATGAGCTGCGACGAGGTGAGGACACTGTCAATCTCATCTACTTGAATGCCTCAGAATATTCCGTGGGCGATGCGGAAGACGAAAAGTGGCTCTCGCGTGGAATCCGTGAGGTCAGGTCCATCCTGAGTTACCCCGGAGAGATTGTTCCATCTAAACGCAATCATCTTATCGTCCTAGTCGGCTTTGAGTACCAAAGAGCGTTGAGCTTGATACAGGAGTGTGAGCCTTCGTTAGTATCTCTGGGGATTTGCGATGAGAATGTCGAGCCAACAAGACCGCACCAGAGGACAAACGAACTGCATCGAAAGCGATTATCAGCTCTAGTCAAGGCAGAGCAAACATTCACCTTCGACGGTTACGATAGCCTTGCCACTGCCTCAACGCTTAGCGACCTAGCACGTAATTGCGAGACATACAACACGCTGATTGCACCCATGAATACAAAGATTTCAACAGTTGGTGCGGCGATCGCTGGAATGCGAGACCGAAGGCTACAGATTTGTTACGCACAAGCGAATGTCTACAACACCGCCAACTACTCAGCACCTGGCGAACAGTTTTTTCTTTTTCCATTTGACACAGTTCGTGACTCATAAGACGAACGGCAAGGAGGTTTAGCACTGTGACGAACACAACTGATTTGAGGGGCGAGAGCATTAAGGTCTTGGACGATGGGTTTGTCAGAGTAGTGGACACGATGGGAGACGACTCATCAATTGTGCAAGCAGCCCGAATTTCTTATGGTGCTGGAACCAAGCGGGTGAGCGAAGATCGAGGACTTATTCGCTACCTAATGAGAAATCGTCATACAACGCCATTTGAAATGTGCGAGGTGAAACTTCACGTTCGCGTACCGATGGACGCGTGGCGACAGTGGATTCGGCATCGCACAGCAAATGTGAATGAGTACTCTACACGCTATTCCGAAGCGATCGATGCCAAGCAGAAGACCACTCCGGAAAGTTGGAGAGTCCAGTCGCGATCAAATAAACAGGGAAGTGGCGACTACCTAGCTCCGGAGATCGGGAAGATGTTGTCTGACCGGGAAGCTGAACTGCATCAGCTCGACGATACGATTTACCAAGAAAGGCTAGACGCTGGCGTTGCGCGCGAGCAAGCAAGGAAAGACCTCCCTTTGTCCACATACACGGAGGCATACTGGAAGATAGACCTACACAATCTCTTTCACTTCCTCGCTTTGCGAATGGACGCCCACGCTCAATACGAGATTCGATCATATGCAAACGTGATTGGAAACGAGATCGTCGCAAAGTGGGTGCCTATGGCTTGGGAAGCCTTCGTTGACTATAGGCTCGAAGCAATGCAATTAAGTCGGTTAGACCAGGTGGTAATCAACCTTCTATTGGCGGGAAAGGTTGCAGACGCGACTGAGGCCGCGAAGTCTTTCGGATGGATCACAGAGGACGGCGATGGCTTGAAAGCCAATCGCGAGCGAGCCGAGTTCGAGATCAAGGCAGCCGCTCTCGGGCTAACACCTACTTGGCTCTAGTGTTTTCCGAGCGTTTCGATATTCTCTATTAGGGTTGCTCCGAGTAGGTTTCTGCTCCAGCCGCCAAGCGTTCCCCAAGAGTTACCTTCATAACGGGTGGTACTAGATTGTGAGTCTGGTCACTCGCTCCTCAAACCTGCATCGGACGTAAACGCGACGTAAACACTGATGTACGTTGCGACACATCGAGTCCGCAACTCGTACGCAATCTTAATAGTGAGGTGGAATCGGCAACAAACCTTCATTTCGAAATCGGATCAGCTCCTCATGGGGGACACGCCATTCTGCCTCACACCCCCGGCCACACATGGCCTTGAATGCGTTGATACGCCCCAGTCGGCACCATTCTCTAACGGTGTAGGGTCGCTTGCCGAGGATTTCTGCAACTTCAGCCGTGCTGTAGGATTCTTTGGTGTGTTGTTGTCCTCGCAGTGCGTCGTGAAGTTCATCTATGATTCTTTCGAGCGAGTCGATACGGTCGATCAGCCTGTCGAGAGCTTGGCCGATATCACCACCACTAGCCACATGATTGTCGAGGCGACGTTCTTCCCAGTGGGACTCGCTGCAGTTGACTCCCGCATCGTAAACCTCGCGGGACTTCAATGGATTCATGGCGATGGTCTCCGAAACATATCTGGCAGGTTGATGTTGTGACACATCAGCATCAAGTACAATTGTCCTTCGCGTCCGTGGGGGTGCTCAAAAGCTGGATGAACCCTCTTCGTAGGCCGCTACCAGAGCTCGTACGCATATCCCCGATAGGTCTCGTGAAGCAGCTCCAGTTTTCCACGGGCATAGCGCCCTCCACCTTCGACGATCTTTTCAATCTGCCCATTTGCATTCAGTATGACGGCATCCGGAATATTGCTTCCAAATTGGGCGACTGGTTCTGATAAACGCAAGAGATCCCCGGACTTCCAGTGCGTGACATTGTCACGAATGCGCACCCACTGGAGATACACCTCAGCAAAGTGAACGTCATGAGACAGTTCGCTCGCCCGCGGTCTCACACGAGTGCCACCAAATTGCTCGCAGGCAACACGTGTCGGAAAGGCAAGTGGAGTCATTCTCTTTTGACGACTCCACCGGCTTCGCAAACGATAGGCGACCCCAGCGAAGTCTGGTTCTTCGTCACCCGGCATCCACACGAACTCAGGACCTGAGGATTCCGGAGGCGGGTGAATCAAATGCGATTCAATTGTGATAATTGCTCGATCCTTCAACATATCGACCGCAGCTTTCATGGTGTGACGATCACTGTAAGGCCAGTGGCAACACACCTGATCTATCGAGAAACAACGCACCGCTGTGGTAAGGGCTTCAATTAATGCGTTCGTTAGTGCGTTCGTGTTGTTCATCGACCAAGTATCTTTTGCAATCGGTGGGCGAGAGTGATAATCTGGTCCTCCAACGCATTCTGCAGGAGGCTCCATGAACTACAGAAACATTAGTAAATTGATTCGCAGCCGGTGGGCGATTCTCGCTCTCTTTACTGTCTCGCTCCCAGTATCCCTCGATCTAGCTGACCGACTGGGTCGAGCCGGATTCGTGAATGATATTCCATCGGCGATTGCCTGGTTTATATCTGGAACTGTTGGCCTCTGGGGGGTGACTCGCCCCCTCGCAGGTGAGTAATGATCCTAAAAGCCTGCCCTTCTTATGAAGGGCAGGCTGGGGCCAATGCGTCAGCCCAGCAGGTAAATGGCTCGAGCGATCGCGATGCCAGTGATGATGCAGGCTGCACCGACCAACGCCAACTGAACCACTGCACCTACCAGCTTGTTTAGCGCCTCGGTGAGGTAGTAGAGTTCGCGAATCGCTTGGCGATCAACGTACTTCGCGCGTTTACCTGGTTTAGCTTCCGTTCTTTGCTGTCTACGAGTAGTCACAGACATTTTGTCCTCCTTGCAAAAGACTTTTTGCACCTTCCACTCAATTGGCTGTGGCCACATCGAGGAACTGGAAGTGCTGCAAAAAGTCGGTTAGCGCGGCTGCCATTGGCAGGGACCATAGGTGGGGTGCCAAGCCGGTGGGGGAAGGTACCCCGGGTGGGCCGTGTGGACCACGGGTACCATCACATGCCCCGCTGTTATGGATCGAGGTGCCCGAACAGTGACAGCTTCAGTCGATGCCTTTGCCGTGGACACTGGTATCGAGGTTTCATGCGGCCTCTTATCCGTGCTTATTGATGATGTCCCAACAACGTGCTGCTGAAGGGATCGCACCGAATGGGCGGACGAGGGTACTATCTCCACTGGACCCGATACGGCACCCACCGGGGTGGGTACACGTTCCGCCTGCTTTGTCGACCCCTGCCAGTTTGACACCGCACCCTCAGGTTGGGGGCTTTCCTCCTCCATCGGGATCGTGAGAGGGAACCATGCCCGACTCGTTTCTCGGTGGTCACGGTCTTGTGCTTCGTCACCGAAACGAGAGGGAATCGTATAATAGGCGTCCCGCCGTTGGCCCGCTCCGACCTGCGCAACGTTTACCTTGATGGGGCCCACCGCGGTGAAAACATTGATCCAAGCCTTCACTTGGGGAAGGTACTTGTTCGGCACAACCACCATCTCCCAATTCTCGCCAAAGGCGGATGCGGGGTCCTCTTTCGCGGTACGCGTTACGCCGTAGCGAACATCCTTCACTAGCTTGGCGAATGGCATCTTAGGGTTTGCATAGGACATCTCATCGGCGAAATCGGGGTGGCTCAGGCGAAGGTCGACATCTGTTAGGGTAAGGTTGCTGTTATCAATATTCCAGCGGATGGCGATGAGCGTGTGTGTAGTCGAGTCCATCGCTTTAGCAAAGATGCTTTCCACACCCTGAGGTGGGTCAATTTGCGTGACTGGGGGTTTATCCTTTGGCCAACCAACGAACACCACAAGCGGATCAGCTCCACTGGGCTCTTGAGCCGATTGCACTACCGCAGGTCGGACTCCAAACTCACCTTCCACCGCGACGACGGGCGCCGGTAGCTCGGGGTTCTCGAAGTTGAAGGCGGCGTCAACGTCGGCGGTAATCCTTAGCAGGTATGCGTCACCTTTTTCCTGAGCGAACAGTCGATAGTACCTTTCAACAGCCTGTCGGTGTTGGTGGTCAGCCCCCCATTCAGAACTATGTGCCAGGATATTAAATAGAGTGTGCGGAGGAAAATCCTTCACGCCCTGGTAGAACGGGGATAGATAAGATAGCGATGAGTTCAGAAGTGTTGAATCATCCGGCACCACCGCTGATTCCATGTTAAATCCCCGGTGGAATCTGCCACCGTGATAGATTGGATCTCCACACGCCACTACAATCGCCGGGTAGTCTGTTTGCCGTACCGTGGCAATCGTATTGGGTATGCGGGATACGTCGATTTCCAATTCACCATCTTCCGGAGGAGTACGGAAAAACGGGCGAAGTTTGCTGAGCGGTTTCTGCATTTCACGGGATTGCATCCGCAGCAGTGTTTTTGCTTCTTTGATTCGGATTGTTGCCACTGGGGCATGGGAAGGTGTGGCGAAGACGTGCATCACGCAACCAACGGGTGCTTCCTTGACGATTGTCTCTACGACTTCTCCAACTGCCAGGCGGTCTGTCTTGAATCCATCGGCAACAAAGTAGAAGAACTCACGGCATTCAGTCGAGAAATCGATGTGACGAGTGACTAATTCCGCCATCGGTGGTTCGGCGGCGTACGCTCCACCGTGTACCGCCATAGTCAACTCCATCAGAGCCACAGTTAGGGGGGCTATTGCACGATATGACATTACTTAAGCTCCTTTCGGTATGTCTCCATACTTTTGACGACGGACGTCACAGCCGTGCAACGTCCAAGACCGGTAAACAGAACATTGAGGCAGCTCGTTGACGACAAGGGCCCGATAAACATCCACCCCACAACTTCTACATCGAGAGCAAGCTCCGGTGAATCGCTCAGAAACAGCGTAGGCTTTCTCATCAACAGCCCGCTAAGTACAGCAAGCCCTACGCAGAGCATCACGGCTGCTGCCCCTCTCAGCAAGCGGATTACCGAGCTGACGCTATGCGCGTCATTACGAGACATAAGCAATACGGGGGGAGTTGCAACCCACGGTACGAACAACAACATGGCCCAATTCCCTTGAATGCCGAGTGCACTCAGAGGAACAGACAGCAACGTCGCAGCGGCTAGTGACTCTGACACAATAACTGCGATGCAAAACATGACGAGTAGTCCAGCGTAAACCTCTGCAGGACGCAAACCCAAACGCTTGATCATATCTAGGCCCCTTTCCTGATGATGTACGCCTGGAACTTGCGTGCTTCACGATCGGATTTGTACATCGCAAGGGCATTCGATGCCGACAGCTTTGAGGCGGTCACCGCCGCCTGATAGGCGGCGATTGCTCTTTTGGCCCGTTGTTCCAGGGCGAGGCAACTTGCCAAACACTCGTTCGCGTAACCGATCTTGTGTTCTAACCCTGAATAAGCCGGCTCGGTGACTTCGACGAGCCTATAGAGGTTGTTGACAGCCGCTTTGAGGAAAACCGAGGCCGCTGTCGTTGTACAGCACACCGTGATCATTGCGACCAAGACGTATCCGAGCATCCCTGGGTTCCACGGCGGGTCGTCACTTGCGAGACCGGGCGGGTAATCTTTTGCGATCGATAGCACCCAGGCGAACATCACCGGTGCGACCAGGCAGAGGATGCCTGCGAGGAGGCGAAACCTCTTGTAGAACCGCTCTTGCCCGTCGTAATCGAGGCCAAAAGGCAAGAATTTCAACAGGACAAATGGACCAATGACGAAAGTGAACGTCAATGAAAAGGCAGCCAGTGTTGGGGTTATAAATGCAAACTCCATTGTCACAAACTCGGGCCATGATACGTAGCAGTACAGCATCCCGCAGATGATTTCGGTGCCAAGTCCGGTGATGATCACCAGAGCGAAGAACAGCACGCAAACCCAGTCAGGCAGTTTGCAGAATTTAAGTGCTGATAGAAGCGTCCCCTGACGCTCGTACTTTGACCGTGGAGCGGCGGCCCGCTGGGTATTGCACTCATTGACCGCCCGCTCGGCCGCTACCCGCCATGGCCGTACCTCGGTCAGAATGGACTCCGCGACTTGAAGCAGGTAGTTCCAGTCGCGGGCAGATTCTACCTGCGACTCAGACAGGTTAACAAGTTCCTGTTCGGCCGCACCGTCATTGCCATTCATGGCCGCCTGCTTCGCTACGTCGGCTGGCAGCAATTTCAGGCCAGGGATCCGACGCAAAATCGAATCCGCTTCTTCGGTCGCCTGTACGCGGCGAAGCATCCCTGTACCAAAAAGGTAGACGTAGGCAATGCACGTCATCACCTCTTTGATGAGCGGTGGATCGGCCCCCTTGTTTTGCAGGTCTTCTCCATTTCGGGATGGCTCACCGCCACGCCGTCGGGCCGAGGTGGTGCTGCCACAGCCATTCACCGCAGAAAATGATGGAAGTTCCTGCTCACCATCACGATCAAATGAATCCCCATTCCTACTCACGGCAATCTCCATCGAAAGGTAAAAGTAGTTAGATGCCGGGTTCCCCGTTGGGGAACCCGGACTTTAATTGGGTTGGTAGTTAGCGTCGGCTACCAAGCAGGTCCGCAAGGGATTCACCGGCAGTCGCATCCAACTTCGCTCGCGGCGACTCACCACGCGGATTTAGGTGTCGGTACACCGCTTCCGCGCAACTGACTGCGATTTGAAAGTTGAGCTTCCGATCCGCCGCTGGAATCGCCTTGTCATCTGCGAAGTAGGCAAGCAACTCAATAGTGCCCACTATATTCGCGATCAGACCACCACCTGAGACCGGAAAGGTGCGGTATGTTCTGCGCCGCCCACGACGGTCTTGCCCCGTACGGAACACTCCCGCGTAGATGGCACCCGCGTTCTTCGACCCTGGTGCTGCTTGCCACCAGGCACCTTCGTAAGCGGGATAACCCGGCACTAGAAGGCGACCCGATGGCAGTTGGCTATCCGACTGGATAACCGATGCTTTTTCGTTCTCTCCGTAGGCGGTTGCCTGCGAAAAGGATGCGTTGTTTCCTTGATTGTTCGAGTTTTCAAACATATCAATCTCCTGTTGTTTCGCGGCGGTTTAGCAACGCGACTGAATGTCACGCTGTGGGAAGCCGCCAAGTTTGCCCACTGAGAAGCACAACGACTGCTCAGTCAGCACACCGTTGAAACAACACACACATCACGACCAACGAACCATCCAACCCACAAAAACACACACATCAAAACAGTCGCTCGAATTGGTGCACCAGCCATGCGGCCAGACACCAAATCGGGCGGAACATCATAGTTAGCATCGCAGTTCCCATCCAGATGCTGCACACCCGCGTGACCATCGCTTCACTGGTTGGGGTGGGGAATAACAACATCATGAAGATTATCAAAGCGATTGCAAAAATTGCCCACGCACGAATCAATTGGAGTGACATACTAAACTCCTAGTGCGTCACGAATGTTCCTGATCAAACCACCGACCATCGAACTCACCGCGAGTAGGCTTACCACCACAGCTGCCGCTACGGCGGCCGGAACCAGCACCAACGACATTAGCAGCAGCAAAAGCAGCAAAATGGCGAACAGTGTTCCGAAGAAACTTGTCCCGGCCTGTCCTGGTGGAACGGCCATATCACTGGCGGCATACAGCCAGGCAGGATATTGTGACTCTCCATCTTTCCCAATAAAGTAGTCCGGTACATACCGCAGCACTCCGGTTGGGTCCGACGCGTTCTGTTCGTAGAGGTAAATGTCATCGCTACCAGCACTCCGGGCTACATAGAGTGCGCATTCACCCCCGTCGCCAAGTAGTGCCTGGTCTATGTGACTTTGCGGAGCGTACGAGTAGGTGTCAGCAAGCGTGAAACAACCATTGGCATACACCGTCACCAATCCACCAAACAGGCTCACGCTCAGTGAGTTCTCACCGTTGAGGATTTCGCCAAATGCCCATGCTGTTGCTTCACATACCGACTGAAACCAACGCCCTAGTTGTCTGTCGAAATACAGCAGTTCATCGCCGCAGCACCAACTAACTACACAGCTGCTGCAAATCACCGTGGTCGAACCAAACGAGGCCGTCCAATTGTCTTTGGCGTCTCGCCGCTGACCGCCGTCCCAGACACCACCATCACTCGTAAGCGAGACACTCCGCTCGCCAACGTGAACTCGAACAACGTCCCTGAATTGCCGGACCACTCGACAGGTATTCGTTCTGAACTCGTACGTCAGGATTTCTCGGGCTCCGTCCGGCCTGTACACCTCTATTAAGTTCCGTCCACGAACACGTAGCCGATACTCGCCGTCGGTGGGGTGGTCAAACGCCAACTCTTCGTTGAATTCGACTCCCAATTGAATCTCGCACTCTTGCTCCTCGCCATAACCCACTCTGATAATGCCGCCTTGATCAACTCCCATCATCCGCCACACCCAGTGATCGGGCGGTACCACTACTGCTAGCGTCTGCCTGCCGCCTTCAGCCGCGTGGCGCCGCTGATTGAACGAGGGGCTTGTCGACTTGGTACCACTCATCAACATCTTGCTACTTCTTCCTGCTCAGGCCAAATCGGAGACTATGCCTCTCCCTGACGTTCGGCGGCCAATTCCTGGAGTACGTATACCCGTTTCGCAACCACCTTCAGTCGGCTGCGCTTTTGCCCCTGATCGTTAGTCCAACGATCCTGCCGGAGTATTCCTTCGATCTTCACCGCCGTTCCCTTGGGCAATTCACGAACGACATCCGCCAAAGCATCAAACGCAACGAAGTCGACAAAATCGACCCCCGCCGAACTCCCGTTTTTGGACGGCCGTTCAACGGCAATGCCCCCTTCGGCTATTGCCACCTTCTTTTCGCCAGCCTGGATGTACGTGGGTGTCGCAGTCAGGTTCCCTACGAGGTCAACGCGTGAAAAATGTTGTGCCATGATCTTTGTCTCCTGGAGTTCTACTGGATCCCTAGCGCAGGACCGATCAACTAAGAAGTCCTGGGTATCACTTGTCGCTATTTCTCATGAGTGTCATCTAGTTAAAAAGACTCTCGTGATTCGCTACCCTCCTCACGCTTTCCCGCTCTTCGTTTCTTTTGTGCTTCGCGATACCGGCGTTGTCGCTCCTCGTAGGCTTCTTCTTTGGCAACCAGCCGAGCAATGATTTGCCAAGGTGCAATTCCAAACTGTTCGTGAGGCTCCGCTGGCAGATTCACTTCCCTGGCCTGCTCAATGGTTGCATGTTCAGCGAGGTAGTCTTCTAAGCGACCCGCGCGACGACGCAGCTCTTCCAGCAACCACCCGGGCACTCGCAATGTTCTGTAGTCGGTGCTGGGCATTGCCTTCGTTGCTTTCGTGTTCCACTTACGAAGTGGGGTTGGCGTCGAACAGTTGGCGGTTACTGCCATTCGCGGTATTATGGTGAGTAGCACTCTCGGCTCTCACTGAGTTAATCCGACACTCTCCCATCTCAACGAACGCCTTTCTTCAAATTCCTACGAATTTGTACCGCAAGCCATGAAAGACCGCATTCCAACCACCGACCTCATCGCCAGTCTGCAGCAGGGGCACGATGCAGCGACGGATCTTTACGACCGTTTTCTTGGCAGGGCACGAGAAATCGCCCAAAACCGTCTCGGGGCACAGCTTAAGGGCCGTCGTACAGCTTCGACGATCGCGCACGAAGCGTTGGCGAGTTGCATGAAGAATACGCAGAAAATGCGTAAATCGCTGGACGGTGACGACTTTCATCGTCTTCTTCGTAAGCACATCAACATGACGTTTGCGGAAGCCGCACGGCACGAATCTCGCTCCAGACGTGATAAAGCTAGCGAGGAAAGTGTGAATGCGCCCACCGCGGAAGGCGCCCGTATCGAGCGTCCGGAAGTTGCGGTGGCTTCGGAGGAGCTCGCCGTTGAGCTGGTGAAGTGCATCAACGAGGAGCCGACCGAGAAGCGTCGAATGATGTGCTTGCTGGGGATATTGAATGGCTATAACGGAAATCAGATCTCCGAAATACTGGCATCGCTTGAGACCGATGATGCGTCTGATGCCTCCGGCGATAGCGAGGAGTCCTACTCCATTCGCACCATCCAGAAAATTGTGCAACGGCGCAAAGCGATAATCTATAACCGCTTTGGCCTTGATGAGACATGATACGCTGGGGAGTTGTATTGCCGTGCAGGAAGAGCCAGACGAAGTTGAATTCCTCATCGCGTTCGAGAAGCAGTTCCTATCCGCTCCAACGACCCATATCGCGGACTGGGTGAGTCGCTGGCCCATTGCAAGTGAGCGGGATGTTATTGCCGTATCTCTCGTAATGGTCGCGTTTGAACATACCTTGTTTGACTTTACCTGGCTACAAGACCTGCACTCCACAGGCCTGCTTCCTGAGTCGGTATGGAGATCCAAAGAACTATTCCAGCATGCCTACCGTGGGCAAGTATCCAAGGGGCAGCAACCATGCTGGAACGACTATGCTCAGTGGGAGTTCACTGCAGTAGAGTTAGAATTGCGGTGCCCTGGTGACCGCTGTTATCTCGGCGAAATCCTGTTCCAGCGGTTCACGCTGCTGCAACGTCTTGGCAGTGGTGGGCTCGGCACCGTGTACGAAGCATGCGACGTCACGTCAGGTGATGTGTTCGCGGTCAAAATTCCACGCCACACCGATGCCCCAGAGCGCGTAAATGAACGGCTGAGTTCGGAAGGACGCGTCCTGGAGTCTCTGAGTGGGGCAGGGATTCCGGGGTTCATCGAAATCCTGGATACGCACGCAGGTCCAGTTCTCGTTATGGATCGCATTCAGGGCGTGGAACTGCAGTCCAAGATTCCACACCACGGGTTGGCTTACCAAGAATCGCTTAAAATAGCAGCCCGCATAGCAAGCGTAATCGACCGGTTACATCAATGTGGTTTCGTCCACGGTGACATCAAAGCCGCTAACATTCTTGTAGGCGAAGCAGGTGATATCAACCTTATTGATTTCAATGTCTCTCGCCAAGATGACCCTTCAACCGCTGCCGAGGGGTTCCCGGGGGGGACTTTGCCCTTCATGTCTCCTGAAGCCATCGTAGGTGTGGCCGCCGACGTCGACTTGAAGCAAGACATCTACGCCCTCGGCACATTATTGTTTCAACTCTGCCAGGGAAGCCTGATGATGACAGCAGAGGAAAGGGAAGACGCGGTCGTGAAGGCCGTACTCCTTGGTGGCAAACATGATCCTCACTTTCACGACGACACCCCCGAACCAATTCGCGATATCTGCCGGAATGCAATTTCGCGCCACGCAGCCGAGCGATTTGAAACTGCCGCCGAGTTCGGTGAAGCCTGCGATCTTGCGCGAAGAGCGATTGCTCGATCCACCGACTTCTCACTTCCGCTGTCGCCTGACATTAAGTGCTGGCGACTGGGTGCAGCCATGGGGACTATTGCGGTCCGACAGAGACGCATCACAACGGAACTAGTAAGCCACGGATGGCCGGGATCAGAAGCAGAAGCGCGTGATGCGCTTCTGGAACTCCTGCCCTATGCCGTAGGGGTCGCAACCGCCAGGGAAGAAGTGGTTTGTCTCTCAAAACTACTGAAGCTCCACATTGACGACTGGACCGGTGATGAAATCTATCTGCGGCTTCTTTATCGCCAGCGGCGACTGAGTTTGGAAGACTATGAACAGTTCGCGGCAGCTGCTCCGATCGCTGAACAGTGGTGCCGGGCTACGCTCGATTCGTTCCGAACCCAACTTATCGAGAGCCACCCGAATTCCGCTGGCCTTTTTCTGGCCGCCACCCAGTCCCGACTGGCAGCCTACTCGCTTAAAGCAGCTCATCAATGGCCTGCCGTCACCGAAGCACTCGCTGTGCCTGAATCAGTTATTGGGCCGTTTTCCTCAGCTTGCCGTTCGTTTGCCACGGTGAATGATTGGGGCCCTGTTTTACAATCGCTCGACTACCGGATGGTTCGCTGGCTTCGCTGGAATCTAGTACCGTAAGCGGTTGGAGAGGAGACCGCTGGCAGCGTTAGCGGCCCCTCCCTTGTTGGGCCAGCCGTGCCAACTACCAATCTCGAGATTCCTGCAGGAATCGTCGACAGAGCCTACGGACCATCATACCCCGAACTTCGTCATTGGGCACACAAGTTGCTTGCCCCTCGTTCAGTGGAAGTAGCGGCGGCTTGCCACCTTCATCTAGCCACTCAGTGAGTGCAGCGACTCCAGAATTGAGGTCTTCTTTACGTCGTCCTTCCACGGCCTCAGTAATCTCTTGCCAGCACTTTTCCGGGTCCATCGCAACAACCTCCTTCGGGTAACCTTCAGCTTAACCCTGGCAACGCACCAGTGGTCTCCAAGTCACCCGACGCAAGGCATCGACTCAATTGGCGAACTGGCGGCGAAGGAGGTGTCGGACCTGCAACGATATCTGAATCTTCACATAGATGCGGCGGGTAAGCAACCAAGGTGTCGAGGCTAGAATTCTCTGCTTTCTTACCTACATCTGGTACCCACGGATCTTCGAACATGGGGGATGGTAAGGTTGGCGGTGAGTACTCTGCATGGTCGAGCCGACCTGTGCCCCTCTAACGCGTCGTGTGCCAAAGACATCCGATCACACACGGCCAACTCCAACTGCCTGTCCTGTGAAGGACATGTAACATTCTGTCACTCTTGAACTTGCAACGCACGAATCGTAGCGGCTGCAAGCGGACTTCTTCAGGTCATAGGCTAACGGATCTCTCCATCCTATCTATATGCACAGCGAGGGGAGTCCAATTGAACTTCCTATGCTGCTGACACCTCTCAATCTTCGGAGCAATTCGCTAGTCGCTAATTACTTCGTTGTTATAATTCGCAGTATAACCCGCTAGCTTTTCTTTCCTCTTTGGAATCCATCACCTTTCGTAACCGGACTCTGGCCTGACGCTTCGCGTCAGGCGAGGGGACTGGTTTTCGTGGTCACCACCTCTCGGTGAACCAGACCACGGCAATGGTGATGAAAATGAAAGAAGTAAAGACGCAGCGTCGATTAAAGATCATCCGCAACACGGAAGATCCTAAATCGCTGTTCAAAACCACTACCTTAACCCCGGAGGAAATACTCTACAGGCTCGGCCGACCGCGTTCGCTGTTGAGTACCAGTAGCAAGGTGGAGAAGGGTCTCAAACAGGGCGTGCTCACACGCATACTCTACTTGACCAGTTCCATCTACTGCCCGGCAAGCACACCTTCCTGCAGAGCAACCTGTCTTGGTTTCACGAGCGGGCGGATGGGCTACGATCGGGCGACGATGGCACGGGATCGGCGGGCGGCACTGTATGCCGCAGACACCGCCGCGTTCCTGCAACTTCTTCGTGAAGATCTGCACCAGCTCTGTTACGACGCTGAAACACTTGGCCTTAAGCCTGCCTGCCGTATCAACGGATCGAGCGATATCCCCATTGAGTTGCTCCATCCGGAGATTCTCAGCGAGTTCGCTGGGCGAGTGCAGTTCTATGACTACACCGTTCTGTACACGCGTATGGAACGACAAGCGATGAGTGCGTGGAAGCGTGACTGTGGGGGAAACTCCTGGCCTACCAACTACCACTTGACGTTTAGCGCCAAAGAGAACAACTACGGCAGGGTTGAGCGAGTGCTCAAGGAACTCAAGTCCAATGTCGCGATGGTTTTCTGGCCCGACCTGCCAGCGGACCGCACGTGGCTCGGCTATCCAGTCATCGACGGAGACACTAACGATCTTCGTTTCCTGGACCCGTCGCCATCGATCGTCGGACTCAGGGCCAAGGGCATTGCCCAACAGGACCTCACGGGGTTTGTGGTGCGTACCGATCGGTCAGCATCCACTGTCCCGGTACTGAACAGATTCAACGTTGCCTAGCAAATCGCAGCGAGGGTGCCATCGGCACCCTCGCTGTTCTTTGTTGATCAGCACCGTTTCGCCTGATGCCATCATTTCTGGTCTTCGAAGCAGGGGAATAGCCCCAAAAAACACTCAACCAGATGGTACGCCACTGCGCCACCAATTGGGAAGCTAAGCCCATTACGCCGAACGCCTCCTTTAGGCAACCTCAGATCCTTGCATACGCGTCGCTGTGCGAACCGAGACCGACACGGTCTTGCCAAGCAAGTGAAGATACTTAGTTAGCCTGTCGACCGACGTGCGGGTGAGATCACCCTTCAGGAGCTTACTCACATGCGGTTGTCGCATACCAAGTAGCTCGCCAACTTCTTTCTGCGTGAGACCCCGTTTACCCACAGTCTTGATCAGTTCAAGGTGGAGCTTAGTTTTTATTCGCTCCACCGCTGCCTCTTCCGGTGAGAAGCCAAGGTCCTCCCAGAGTGTGTCTGGAGTAGAAACGTGGCTCGGTTTATTTGTTTCGTTTTTTAGCATCTTTCTTCTCCTCAAGTAGTCTCGCTTGCACCGCCTGGAGGCGAAATCTGGCGATTGACAGATCCTTGGCACTTGTCTTCGCCGACTTCTTCACGAAGCTATGCAGCACGAATAGCCGGGAGCCGACTTTCCTAAGGTAGATTACCCGGTACCAGCCATCCTTGTCGGCCTGGCGCAGTTCAAATACACCTTGACCGATCGACTGCATCGGACGGCTATCCAGCGGTCGCTCACCTTCTTGCAATCGCTGGATTTCACGTCCGAGACTCCGCGTGATCGACTTGGGGAAGCCGCGTAGCACTTCCAGGCTGTCGCCTTCCCAGAGCACCTCGGCACTTAGTGGTCTATCTGCTTCTTCCATGCCACATCCGACTATACATTATAGGGTATATTGTCAGCGGCGTCTTGTCAAGTAGCTTTGCCTTGCCCGGTGGGTTGACACAATGTCAAATCGATCCAGGGCCATATACAATCGTTGAAATCGACTCTGCGTCCAACGAGCAAGAAAGAGACAGATAGCGTGGACGAGCACTCCAGTGCAGATTCCACCCTTGCGGTTTGGCTAGAAGTTCCTGTTATCAAGGCCTACATCGGGACTTGCACCCGACAAGTCACTTCCCGGTCCGCTTTCGCTCGCCGGTTCCAGCGCCAGGTCATGACGCTGCGCGTCATGACTGACGCAACAAACAAGAAAGGCCAGCCTGGATCCAACCAGACTGGCCATGGGTGTTGACGATTCACTAGGCGTCCCCGGTGAATCAGGTGCCTTGCACTATCGGTTAGGTACCGTTTGTGCGTACAGGCTTTACGATGCAACCCTTGTTGGGGCCGCTCGTAGCAACCGTACCCAGTGTCGTCTTGGTGACGTGGCTGGTTGCTGCAGTTCCCGCCTTGAAGGGCTGGGCATAGGTTCCACGCTTCTGCATGGCAAACTCCTCTGCTGATGGGGTGAAGCTGAACGGGCCAGGTCCAACTGGGACGAAATAGTGGTGCACCCACTTCCTGACAGCTATATTAGCGAAGAACTGCTCCGTCCAAAGCCGAAAATGTCTCGGTATTATCGATGCAGTCCCGCTAGAATACGAATCTTCTGAACACGATCCGAACTTGAACCCAACGGTGTCCGACATGCCGCGCGTCGAGCGGATTCCCGAGCTAGATGTCATCTTCGAACGGATGAAACAGGAAGGTTATGATACACAGAAACAATTGGCAGCAGCCGCGGGCTTAAATAAGGATACGCTTACTTCTCTGCTCAATGAGACGCGTAGCGGAAGTGTTCCAACGTACAAGAAGCTGGGCACCGCTCTAAAGGTCAACAACTACAAGGAGCTTTACAAGGAGGTTCGCCGCATTGATCCACCTCACACCGAGCAGGCACAGAGGCAGGATGAGGCAGCCCAAGAGTACGTACCAGCCTCCATGGTGAGAGATATTGTGGAACTGGCTCACCAGATGCTGACCGCAGGAGAGTTGAGTCGCCAAATGGTTGACAGGTACCTCTTGCACGTGGGCGAGCTTTGCAGGCTTCTTATCCATCCCGATATCGCATGGGTTGACGTGATGGAACGCATTGAGCAGCCTGACGCATGCAACAGTGCCAAACTCGTAACATCTGCGAGTGCCGGAACGCTGGGGTGGCTGCAAGTTGTGTTCAGTGAAGTGCCGAGAACAGCGACGCCACGCGTCATTCCCATCGACATTGAAGGCAAGCCTTGGAGAGGAAGTGGTGCTGCGTTCGCATCACAAGGGATTGACTATGTAGATAGAATGGTCACCAGGCTTCTGCCCAGCGAGTACAATCTCGACCAGAACGAGGGAAAGAGGATTACAGAACAGTACCGTGCATGGGAGTGTCAAGATCACTTTGCGTCCCTCATCGCTTTGTCAATCCCAAGTCCGGGCAATTCATCCATAACTAGCGGGGCGGGAGTGCTCAATCTGAATTTGTCAACACCTCATCCATTCGGTGAGGTAAGCGTGTTGCCACCAGAAGATACACGTGAGATAGTTGCTACTCTCAAACCACACCTTGATATCCTGGCCAAGGTTATGCAGCCGTCGAGTAGGTGCTAAGCAAGATTGCGACTTCAGGAAGACAAACGCGATGAAATGTGCTCTTCTTATTATTGATATGCAGAGATTCTTCTTCAGAGAGAATCCCGCTGCGCTGAGATGTGGGTTTGTGGACAACTGCAGGAAGCTGTTGAAGTGGGGGCGGGATACCTGTGTGCCAATAGTTCATGTGCATACCGTTTACGAATCGGATAAATCCGATTGGCCAGAAGCATGGAAAAGCGAAGGCCCAGATGTTTGGTGTAATCACCTCGTCAAAGGGGTAGAGTCGTCGCAGTTTGTCGATGGCTTGGAGCCACTACCTCATGAAGCGGTTGTGAGAAAAACGAGATTCAGTGCGTTCTTCAATACCACGCTGCAAAGCGTGTTAATTAAGCACGGTGTTGATACCCTAGTAGTGTCTGGCTATTCGTGTGATGTATGTATCCGATTTACCTGTGTGGATGCTTACAACTTCGGCTACCACATCTATCTTGCCAGCGATTGTGTTGAGTCATTCAAGGTTCCCAGGAAAGAGGCGTGCGTCTACCTGCAGTGGCTAACAAATCTCAGGTTAGTTACTTCAGACGAGCTTCAGGGAATGTTGCCCCCTCCCGGGTAGCCAATCGAGCTTCATCGCAATTAGCGAATCTGAATTCGCTTGGCCGCTTCTTCGGCATCGTGATCGTTCTCCTCGTAGTAGCGTTCCGTCGTGCAGATACTGGCGTGGCCGGCAAGGGCCTTGGCCTGTTGCATAGTGGCACCGTTGTTGAGGTCACTGGTAATCGATGTCTTCCGTAGAGAGTGGGAACAAATCGCCCGGCGGCCTGGACGCTCGACCTGAATTCCTGCTTGCCTGGCTTACTTCTTGATGATGTTGCGGATACGGTGTGTGGTGAGGTGGCGAGCTTCGATACTTTTTCTGTCTCGGCCGATGGCAGGGAAGCGGGGATACTCGTGTGGGTCGCCAATTCCGGCACGATCAACCCAAGCCAGGACGGACGATGAGGCATCGATCAAGGACTTGCTTCTTCGTCGCAGCCTTTTTTAATCAACGGTAAGGAATTAGTCCGCGCCGTTCCGGTCGACATCGCCAACTGGGGAACGTGCCACGACACTTCCCCAGCTCGCCGTCATGAAATGCGGGAGGATGAGTGCATGGTAGCGACAGCCGATGAGTGTAGTGATGTCCGGCGCATACGGTATGTGGAGAGGTCGTATTCGACACTCCTTAGGTCACAGCCGGGGCGGGGAACAGGGGATACTCCGGTTGGTCACCGATGCAGGCACGTTCCTTTCACGGGAGCACCGTGGAAAAGCCGGTCGGGAGCATCGCGGTCAAAATAGGCGAAGATCTGCCGGGAACGTAAGCAAGAGTTGGCCTAAATGGGCGAAATTAGTGGGTTTCAACTACTTGTTGATATTGCATTTTTCAGGTCACCGGATACAAACGGACTCATAGGTCCGCTCTAGGGCCCTGCACAGCGATTTTTTCCTTGGTTTTTTGCTGCCTTTATGGCAGAACTGATGAACTGAATGGAATCGGTGACTACCTTGGAGTAGTAGCGGTGAGTTGGTATCATACGGAGATTACGCGTCCCCGTATCCGTACCAACTCGTCGGAGCATGCATCCATGAGTAGCCTCCACAGAATAGGAAGGACCAGTCGTATGGGAAAGCAATCACATGCCGGAGGACGTAAGAATAGCAACTCTGATAATTCCATTGATCTCGAGGCAGAAGCGCTGGCGATGAGTGACCAAAGTGGCTCACCTGAAGTGAAAGTCCGGCTGACAGAGGAGGAAGCCACCTCCTATTTCCAGAACGAGCAAAACCAAGCCCTTGGTTCTGAGGAATTCGACATTGAAGCGGCGCAGCTTGAGAGTGAGGACGCTGTAATCGCTTGGCAGGAGATTATAGCTCCATATCGGGGCAAGCATATCGCAAGAGAGATTATAGACGGTGTTGCGTTAGAACATGTTGCATTTGCAGATAAAGAAGAGACCGTGGTAAGAAAGTGGGCGGAGAAGAAGGTAGAGCCCGGCGAAACGATAGACTCAAAATACGAAATCGACTACGTCTTTGATCCTTCAGAGACTCGCCGCGGCGCCTAATCTATCAACTCTTGATGGGTTTGATCTTGTAGTCAAGATAAACCATGGGATGTGATCCAAGGGATGGTAGGAGCATAAATCTGCTTCTCTCTATCTCTGCGGATACCGTCGTACCCTAGACGATAGGTGCATTGAAATGCCGGTGCTCGTTGGACGTGAAAAAACGCTTGACACCGTTACATTCGGAATCCCCTCGCGCCGTCAGATGGCCGAACTGCGAATCGGTTTATCCGACTACGTGCTGCCGGCCTCTGCAACCGCACACCCCCACATTACGGACCTCCCGCTCTTCTTCGTTCCGTATCAGCTAGAGAGTCTCATGGGTCTCGGCATCGCCCGTAAGTTGGGATTGCTTGAGCAGCATGGCCTGGCGCCTGACATATTGCGGACGGACTTCGACAACGTCTGCACCGAGTGGATTGAATACTATTATGGTTCTGCGGGCCGACCACCCAGGAAAGGTCACGAAACAGCCGATTGCACTAAAGGCTTGGCAAAATCACTCGTGGTTAGATTGGACAACATCAGGCTACAGGAGCATCGCGAGATTGGCCGATTGCGGCCAACGGGCCTCATTGGGAGAACGCGAGTTATTTTCAATGCTCTCTTCCATGTAACGACTAGCATTCCAGACAACTATATCTGTTTTGGAGAGCGCCATTGTCGAACGTTATCCAGTAAAGTTGAGTTCTATGTCCCTAACTTTTCGACCCCCAGTAATCCGTATAAAACACCTCACTCTGCAGTGCACCTGGCGAAACTCGACTATTGTGACGGTGAAGTGGACCCTGGGACTCTGGGACCGGCAATGCCCGCTCCGCCTCTGGCAGCTCCACTGCCCGTAGGGGCGTAGCAATTCTACACGTCGAAAGTCTTCGCTTACCGCATCTGATCTAGCGGATTGATGAGCAGAGTCTTCTGGTCTGTAGTCGGATCCATTAGCGAATCTGAATTCGCTTTGCCGCCTCTTCCGCGTCGCGTTCATTCTCTTCATAGTAAAGTTCGGTCGTGCGGATACTGGCGTGGCCGGCCAGGGCCTTGGCCTGTTGCATGGTGGCGCCGTTGTTGAGCGCGCTAGTAATGGAAGTCTTGCGAAGTGAGTGGGTGCAGATCGACCGTCGCCCGGGGCGTTCGACTTGAATGCCGGCCTTCCGGGCGTATTTTCTGACGATGTTGCGTATCCGGTGCGTAGTCAGATGGCGATCCTCAATGCTTTTTCTGTCTCTACCGATAGCGGGGAACAGGGGATACTCGGGTCGGTCACCGATGCCGGCACGATTAATCCATGCGAGTACAGCTGATGAGGCATCGATTAGGGCTTTACGTTCTTCCTTGCCACCTTTTTCAACGACGGTCAGAAACCAGTCGGCACCACTCCGGTCAAGATCCCCCACAGTGGCATGTGCCACAGCACTGGCACGACAAGTAGTCATGAAATAGGTGAACAGCAATGCATGATCACGGCAACCAATGAGTGTCGATGTATGCGGCGCGTGCAATAGCGATCGGGCTTCTACGTCCGTGAGGGCAGGCGTGGTGTTTTTCTTGACTCGTGGGCTCTCAACAGCCTGGATGTCCCCGACAGTCTTCCAGCCAACAAGCCCTTTGCGGCCGAACTGCTGATACGCCCCGCGAATGACCGATAAAATGCGGCAGATAGTCGTTGGTTTCTTGCCGGCCCGGGTGAGTGACTCCTTGTAGAGTGCGACATGGTCGGCTGTGATGCCGAGCGGCTCGATGCCAACAGCATCGAAATGGCGGAAGAACTCGGCCAGATCACCAAGATACGCCCGACGACTGTTTTCACGTGGGCACTTATCGCAGAGCCACGGCACGATCGCCGCAATCGGACCGGCTAAGTCGAGCGTCGGTAAGAGTCGTCGAAGGCACTTTGCAACCTGACCGCTGGTCGAGAGATCATCGGGGATGGCGAGCGTAGATAGGTCGGCAGCGTTCAATGGCTCGGCGATGCTCGCCGGAATAATGGTCGGATGTGATGCTTGGTTGCTTGTTGGTCGCTGCTTCAACAGTCTTCTACCTGACCCATCATGACCTCAAAATGAGGACCTATAAAGCACATTATCGGAACTGCAACCACAGCGCAAGACATGACTGTAGAAAAGTTATGCTTGTTAGTGAATGCCTCTGCGGCAAGCAAACGATCCGCAAATGGTGAGTGCTAGTCCGCACTGAATCCAGGTCTCCGGTTCGGGCACGGTCCAGGTCCTCAGGGACGGCAATGGGCTCCGCCGGTGACCGAATGCAAGTTTCCATACTTGGTAATCCCCCGCGTCGACATCCGAATCGAAGTCACCGTCAGCTTCAAGTCCAACGCCATTTGCCCCAAGCGTATTTCGCCACACGGTATAGTCTGCCAACGACACTTGATTGTCTCTGTTGAAGTCACCTGGCAACGGCAACTGAAACCAATCGCTGAGCACGATCGCATCATGGATGTCAACTTCACCACTACCATTCACGTCACCAACCCGTTCAAGTTCGACACTCGGGTAGGTAGTAGCAAAACCGGTGGCATTGGTGATTCCAAGCCAAAGTGCGCTGTAGTCCATAGTGTCGAGTTGGCCATCGCCGTTCGCGTCGCCCATAGTTGGGGCGGCCGGACTGGGTACCACCTGCGAAAACGACCCTAATACGGCTTCATGTGCTCCACCAGCTTCGTTTGAAAAGGACGACGCTCCCACTTGGTCAAAGTTAAACAGCATCACTGGATTGCTGATCGGCGCGGCCCCTCCGGTCGGCGGAGCGAATGGAACTCCTCCGTATGCAGCCGAATTGCTCAGGCGAAACCAGTCGATGTAACCAAGCATGGCATCCTGGCCGCGATTTGAACCGAATGTGGCAACCCCTTCAGCATGGTCCGTGACTCCTCCCTGCGCGGCTCGCTCTCGAACTACCTGCCCATCAACATATAAACGCTCTACACCACCGGACAATTCCCAGGCAACGTGATGCCATACATTCAACTGAATCTGTCTATTCGCAACAATGCGACTCGGCGGAGAAGCACCCAGGAAGTATCCCTGCAGACTTTCCGGGCCCACGTATAATGCTTTGTCTTCAGTGGCAAAGCGATATTCATTGAAAACTAAGCCGAATCCCGAAAAATCGTCCGTAAATAGTAGACGCGCCTCAACAGTTACGGCCCCCCCTAGACTTGTAGAGCCGGACAGAAACACTTTGCCCCCGGTATCACTTAGGAGCAGCGAGCCTCCCTTACTACGGCAGCAAAAAGTTACCAGTACCAGAGCCGCTATGAATCCAAGTGACCATCGCGAAGGTGGAAAGGACATCACTTCTCTCCAAGAGTTGTGAGGATCTGTAATTTGTGTCAGTGGCGCAATCTATAGTTAACTCGACTACGCAACCGACGCATGGGTTCACAGGAAACGGCATAGTCGGCGATGCCGTGATCCCCAGAGTAGCCTTCGACTCGTGGGAATATCTCCTTCGAGAAGTACGCTCTGGCATACGACACCGTGGAGCCGTTATTTGTGTGACTAATACTCATTACATAATGGCTCCGATTTAACGGGCCCGTTTCATGGGGGCCTCCCACGTTCCCGACCGGCCATCCTACGTTACTGACGATAGCTCTCAGCTTTCCTGCGAATGCCACATTGCCCACTTTGTCAGCGTTCACCTCCAGAACTTTGATGTAAGATGTACGACCCCGTGCTCTCGCAAGGTCGATCGCAAACCTGAGTGAACCATCGAGTCCATGGGGCGTAGTGGTATGCCCCTCCCGTAGCTCGGCAAATTCAATCCTGCATTGCAATAAAAGACTGTGGTGCCTTGCCTCAGCGACATCGACCCAACTTAGCGCGGATAGCCAAGCCATGGCAGATACAATGGTATACTTCATGATTGCAACATCCCCCGAGTTAGCACAGCACGTTCTTCACCTCTACCATAATAGGGGTAGCCTATGCAACAAAAGTCTAACGCCCTGCAATTGCTTGGTTCACAACTAATCCAGATCATAGGTAGCCGCCCAACTTTCCTTCG
The DNA here is from genome assembly GCF_965227375.1 of Aeoliella sp. Classification (NCBI taxonomy): domain Bacteria; kingdom Pseudomonadati; phylum Planctomycetota; class Planctomycetia; order Pirellulales; family Lacipirellulaceae; genus Aeoliella; species Aeoliella sp. Next base: position 2,146,395 of record NZ_CBDDFX010000002.1, on the reverse strand, counting down.
CCCTTGAGGATACTGTACCTTAATGGCATGCAGTTCTCTGATGTGTTGGCTGACATTGAGTTGCCTATGCAGCATTACTAACGCAGTGCATCTTTGACACAGCTAGCTTTCATGAATCTTGGCACCTCGACCCCGATTCTACCAGGATCGCCGACAATGTAAGACGAAGAACACACCACCGACACAACGAGATGTTCGTCGTCGGAATCGCATCAGCTTAGCGAGCAGGAAGAGCCTCAGGAAGCACTCCACGTCCGCTACGTCGACCAACAGCGACGCATAAAATGCTTCCGATGCGGCCGATAGCCCCGCGTCTTCTATGCGCCACAGAGGTGCTCTACGGAACCGCCAGGCCCGACAACACAGTCCCCAATCTCCCGGTGCTATTTTCGGCGTCATGTGCCATAATGGGATCCTGCCCTTCTATGAGTTGGATTTACCTCCTCTCCAGGGTGCAAAATGGTGGCACCCGAGTGGTAGCTGCAACGAGGGCCAGCGGTTGTTTCGCCTCATGTTAGGGAGATTGACGGTAAGAGTTGGAAGAAGAACTCGTAATAGCGGAGAAACGCAAGAATTAGCACGGAGATACCGCGACCTTAATCTGCCGCGAGTCCTTCTGCGATTGTCGAGTTAAAGAAGCTGTTCCGGCCGATCCCAATTTGCTGGAAGACTTCCAGACTCGTAGCGAACCTCTATTCGCTCCAATTGATCTATTTCCTCATACCACTAGCGAGACTGCAACCACTCGTAACACTCTCAGTATCACTTAATCTCTGGGGATATTTTAAATACCACCATTACACTGGAGGGAATCATGAGTCGACACCTGCGTAGTCTCGGTAGCAACTTTTCAGTGTCTATTCCCACCGATGAGGAGGGCTATCTTGGGCGCGAATGCCCAGAGTGCGAGTCGTATTTCAAGATCACGCCCGGTACTGGACTAGAGAACGTGACGGCCTGTGTCTGCCCCTACTGCGGCCATAAGGCTGAGCAGTCCGACTTCGCCACGGCCCAGCAACTGGAATACGCGAAGTCCGTCGTCTTGCAACAAGTCATGGGAGCGGTGACCAAGGACCTGAAGGGTATAGCCAGATCTTTCAATCGCAAGTCTTCCGGTGGGCTGCTATCGCTCAAGATGGATGTTCGATCAAAACCGTCCACAATCCAGTACTATGTAGAGAAAGAGCTTGAAACTAAGGTCCAATGTGCAGCATGTTCTCTGCAATACACGATCTATGGAGTCTTCGGATTTTGTCCCGACTGCGGCGTTCACAATTCGCTCCAAATCCTGGAGAAGAACCTGGAGCTAGCTCGGAAGGAACTGGAGTTGGCCACTACCGCCGAAGACACCGAACTGCAGCAACACCTGGTTGGCGACGCATTGGAGAATGCCGTGTCATCGTTCGATGGCTTCGGTCGTGCGGAGGTCGGCACCTATGCTGACCGATCATCAAATTCAAAGAAAGCAACTGCAATCTCATTTCAGAATCTCACAACTGCGGAGGAGGCACTGCAGGCGCTTTTCGGATTCTCGCTGCACAGCACGGTTTCCGCGGATGAGTGGAAGCTACTCGTGCGATGCTTCCAGAAACGACACCTACTCGCCCATAAAATGGGAGTTGTCGACGAAAAGTACATGAAAGTTACGGGAGACACAAACGCCGTCGTTGGCCGAAAGGTCGTGATGGGTAGTCAAGAAGTCAGTAAACTTCTCGAAGCAGTTGCGAAGCTGGGGATTGGGCTCTCAGCGAGCCTGGACCAGATATCCCCGAACGTACAGTAAAAACCTCAAGCAAATCTAAGGAAATGGCAATTGGAGATCATGCGATCGAGACAAGGGAAGCTCTCACTTTCGTCCGCAAGATCACACTGCATCGAAGCATTCCTCACTGGCTGCAGAAGCCTGCTCCAGCACATCCCCCACTACATTCCAGCGCGTCATTCGTGTGCTGGAACTCCATCAATACAGCGGTGAACAACCTTCGGTCGGAGTCCATTGACTGAAGACGCAAGTGGCTGGTTCGTAGCGTGGCGGAGAATTTTCCATGAAACCACTTGTAGATTTAGCAACTTGGCTTCTCGAAAAGAATATCCGCGCTAAAAATGCGGTGAGCTTGCTGTGCGCGCTACTGGTCGTCGCAATCGTCTATTTTACCTCCGCTGACGCTGCCTGGATCGCTGAACTCGACAAACGAGGTCCGCTGGGCTTGCCAGTAGCTCTCTCTGTCATCTTTTTAACGGCATTTCTCTCGTGCTGGCTAATCGCATCAGCCGTGCAGCAAGTCGCTACAAAACGCAACGCACGTCGCAAACAATTGGACACCGCACAACAACGTGAACTCCGACTACTTGACACCTTGCTCAGCCTGACCAACTGGCAGCGTAGTTTTGTTCTTCGCTATATCGAGGAAGGTACAACACAAATTCACGAGTACGAGATTGGTGGCCACAAAGTTGTGTGGGGCCCTGAGGTAGAAATGCTGGTTCGGAAGGGAATCATCCGCCAGCATCGACGCGCGGGTGTCTATGAGATTGTTCCCGCGTACCTCAACTACCTGCGTACGCATTGGGATCCTCAAACGGGAAAGCTAAGCTAAACACGCCATGATTAAGAGACCAATTGATATCATCGACAGGCAGGATGTTGACGCTCTTATCGCAGATCGAGTGAGTGAATCGAAAACACTGGAATATAAACAACAGCTGCCCGGCAATACCGATTCGGCCAAGAAGGAGTTTCTGGCAGATGTGTCATCGTTTGCCAATGCATCCGGCGGTGATATCCTGTTCGGCATCCAACCCGAAGTGGACTCCTCAGGTACGAAGACCGGCGCTGCGGGGGGAGTGCAACCAATTTCGACAGCAGTGACAGACGAGGCAAAGCTCCGTCTCGAAGAAATAATCCGCAACGGTATCAGCCCCCGCCTCCCCGTCGCCATCCGCGTTATCAGCGGTTGGGGTGCAGATAACGTTGGTTGTGTCATTATGCTACGCATCCCAAAGAGCTTCGCCGCACCACACGCAGTCGTTTACAAAGGCAGCTCTCGTTTCTACTCACGGCATTCTGCCGGAAAATACCAGCTTGATGTCGACGAACTCCGCACGGCATTCCTGGCTACAGACTCGCAAGCACAGCGGATTCGTCAGTTTCGGATCGACCGCATTGCCAAGGTGGTGGCCGATGAAACACCCGTTCTGTTGAAGACGCCACATCGGCTTGTGCTTCACCTAATCCCTCTCTCCAGCTTAGCAGCCGCAGGGCGCATTGACCTTACGAACAGTCATCCATTGCGTACGCTCTTTCCCCCAATCGCTACGGGTGGATGGAATTACAGGTACAACCTGGATGGGTTCGTACTGCACTCTACCAGCAAAGAAGACGGGGAGCTAAACAAGAGCTATTGTCAGCTATTCTTCAACGGCATCGTCGAGGCAGTATATGCCGATATACTTCGGGCCGCACAGGGCAGTCCCGTACAAGATGGAGTCGGTGGCATCGCCAGTGTTGCCTACGAACAGTCTGTGATTTCGGCAGTTGAGAGCTACATCCAGGGATACCAAAAGCTTGCCATTGCTCCACCGGTTTACGTATCAATGGCATTGCTCAACTGCAAAGGCTCTTTCCTCTACGTCCATCCATCACGGCTCTTGTCAGGAGAGCTACAAGTGATTGACCGGGAGGTTGCTCTGATGCCGGATGTTGTGTTGGAGAGCTTTGACGAAGATGTTGCAAAATCCCTTCGTCCCATGTTTGATGCTGTCTGGAATGCATGCGGCTTCGCACGCAGCTTCAACTACGATGAAAATGGCGATTGGAAACCAAAATAACCAGTCACTCATTAGATTCATCGCTTCCAACATGGCGACCATGGTGCAGCAAAGGCCAGTCTTTCAAGCTCTCTACGTCCGGAGTAGCTCGGGTTTGAGAAGCGACTTGTCAATCGTTGGATTGCTGGGCGACGGTGTTGGCTTGGCCTCGTAATGCAGACCGCTTGAGGAAATCCATACGCAGGACGTAGCGATCTCGGCCTGCGCAATTGGAGCGAAGCATCACCGTCCACCTGACGGACAGCTATTCGCTCTCTGTCGGTATTGGTTGGATTGAAGAACCCAGGCACACCCTTGTCCCGGCCGTGTGCGTTAACTTGGATCAAATCCCGCGGTGGTGATTGTCACCCCCAGCTTGCAGTGAGGGGCAACAATCACCACCGCGGGAGAAGCAATGATACAAGACGAACATCACACCAACGACACAACGAAACCTCAGTCCTCGGACCAACATCAGCGCTGCGAGCAGGAACTGACCCAGGAAGAACTCCTGGCACGCTACATCGAGCAACAGCGACGCCTGAGTTGCCCCGGATGTGGTGAAGGTCAGGAAACCTACTGACCCCCCAGGGCACGGAAGCCCTTTCCAACGCACGAACTCTACGTGCCGCCGTCCTCGCCTGCCTATCAGGCTCGCGCCGTCTCTATAAGGCACGGTTTCTATCGCATGGCCCATAACAGCACCACAGGAGGCCGACATGCAGTATCAAAAATCCCTTCGATTCGAGGAACCGAAGCCCGTTCAACAAGAGCCTGAAATCGTTGCAGAGAATACCTGCCTGCCTCCTCCCCCACTGGTACGCCCCGACCGGCAAATCGTCTACGAAAGCTCCAACCCCCACCACTGGCCCGACTCCGAGGCATTGTGTGACCATAACACGATTACCGTCGACCGTGTTCAGCCCGGCATGGACGGGGCCGCCCACCGCTTTCTCATCAAGCGAGACGACACTGTCGAAGCCTGGTTCGGTAAAGACAATTTCAAGGCTGGAGTTGTCGTGGGAATCAGCCACGCCCGAAAACAGGTCAGGGTCCGCTTTACCCTGGGCACCGAAGGACAATGGTTTTCTGTCGGAGCCATTTACCCCGCCCCCGAGCCGGAGGGTATGCCAGTAGACCGCCGGGTATCGCTCGCCTCGGTCGTCGCCCAGGTCAACGCGAAACACGCACCCGAGAGCGGCTTCTCGGACGTCGACCGCGTCCCTCAGCCTATTTCCGATAAACAAATGCTGGCCCACCTTGCCGCCACGCCGGGCCGGGAATTTGCCGCGAGCGAACTTCGGACGCGCTTTGGACATACTGACTTTGATCCCGACCGACCGCAGGAAAACGCAGTACACGCGGCCCTCGCCACACTGCGCGACCGGGGTGTCATTCACGTCACGGAACCGCAGTACGGTGAACCCCGCATCTCCGTGTTGAGGATTCCAGAAACCGCCCGCGAACTGACGCGGTGCGATTGTCCATCGACACTTGCTGGCATAGAAGTCAGAAAACTTCTCCGTGATCACGGCTGGACCATTAATAGTTTTGCCGGGCGGTGGGGATTTACCCGGAAACATGTCCGCGAAGTCCTTGATCGCGGGCTGTCCGACCAGAACGCGGTCTACGACTGGATAGAGGCCGCCCTGACTACCCCGGAGGTAGCAACGCAGCGGCCGGAGCCATCGTCCTACACCTTTGACGAGTTCAAGCGGCTCATAAAAGATCTCGGCCGTCACGAGTCGTTTGAGCAATACCATACTGACTTTAAACGGCTGCTGCAGAGCCGTGAGGCTGTTATCTCAGAGCTTCTCTCTCGCTATAAAGCTCCGCAGCTTAAGAACGTGGCCGGGAACCTCGGCGAGTGGAACGCAAGGCAGAACAACAAGCAGCAGAACGCTGAAAGCATTTACCGCAAGATGCTTGGCTACTACCTGCTGGATGGCTCTGTTACTGTCGGCATGGGCGAAAGCTACCTTGATGCCGTGAAGGCCAAGGTATTGGCCGTTACTGAAGCGCAGTGGATTTCCCACTATGCTGGGGCGGAAGCCAAACGTGCCGAACAACTGCAGGCCCTCCATGACCCGCAGGACCTGCGAGACTTTCGGGTATTTATTGAGGCCCGAGGAGAAGAGGCACTATCGGATGAGCAAATGGCCCGCTGGGACAAGCTCCACGCCGACCTTGCTCGTGAGCGTCGGGTAAAGGCCGGTCCCGCGTCCACGGTCGCTCGCTTCCAAAGCGATGAAGTCCACGGAGTGGAATTTACCATCAAGGAAGGTTACCACGAGAAACGGGACTGCCGTTTATGGATTGTCCAGCTCGGCGACCGTGTCGAGAAAGAAACCTACCGCGAACTTCTCGGTAAAGCCAAACAGCTGGGCGGCTGGTACTCCAGCTACAAAAAGTCCGACGCCGGGTTTCAGTTCTCAAGCGAAGAAGCAGCCACCCGCTTCACGAGCCTGCTAGCAGGCGATGCCGACCGCACTGACCTTCTCGCCGAGCGGAAAGAACGCAAAGAACAAACAACTGCAGAGCGGCTCCACGAACTAGCCAATGAGATGATGGAGCGAGCCGAGCAGACGATCCAGCGAAGCGGGGAGAGTCTGCAAAATACTGCCAGGCGGGCTGACATTCAGGCCGGTGTTCGTGGTCGGGCTTATGCGGATGCGGCCCTTGCTAGAACGCTTCATTCCGTGGCGAATGCCCTCTCCACCGGCGAGGTAAATTACCTGGATGGCGTCCGGCACCGCACGCACGTTGAAGAACTGGACCGGGTGCTTGTGCTTGCCAGATGGGCACGAATCCGGGCAATTCGCAAGGCGAGCGACGAATCGGAGTACGGTTTTGGGCTCCGAATCGACGAAGAGGAGGCCAAGCCTCTCAGTGAAGACGATATGCGGTTTGTAAACTACCCCTATCCGCACATCTATGTTCGCCATCTGCGTGAACTCACTGCGGCCACCGCACACCACAAAGGCCTAAAGCAGCTTACCGCCAAACTCAGTAAGCGCATACCGAAAGCGTCCGCAGAAAATGACTTCATCACCTTTCGGTCCGAACACGAGGTCTCGCTTCTAGCCGACTATCTGTTGCGTACCAGAGCTGCCGGTATAGACTGCCAGCGAGCCTCCGATGAGCTTATTCACTACCAGCGTCTTCACCGCGCAAAGCTGGGTGATATCCACGAGCTTAGAGCGGCGTTGCGGGAATACCTGCCCCATAAAGCTTCGGTTCGCGGGGATGACCCGGTGCTCGTCGCGGAACGCGAGCTCATTGGTAAAGACCTACCCGGGTTCTTTCCCACTCCGCAGCCGGTTATTCAGCAGATGCTCGATCTCGCTCAAATTGAAGACGGCCACACCGTCCTCGAGCCGTCCTGTGGTAAAGGTGACATTGTCACAGCAATCCAGCGTGGGCACCCGCACGCTCTGGTGACTGCTATCGAAATGAACCGTACGCTCGCTGAGGTGCTCGCCGCCAAAGGTATCGACTTGGAGTTTGGGGATTTTCTCAAGCATCAGGGCACGTACGCTCGTATCGTCATGAATCCGCCATTTGAACGAGGCCAGGACATGGACCACGTTCGTCATGCGTACGAGTGCCTCGCCGCAGGAGGGAGGCTTGTATCGGTAATGAGTGAAGGGTCATTTTTCCGGAGCGATTCGCGGGCATCGGAGTTTCGCACTTGGTTCGACAAACTCGCCGGGGTGTCTATCCTGCTCCCCGAGAATGCCTTTAGTGGGGCAGAGGCTTTTCGTCAGACCGGGGTGAGAACGAGGCTGGTTGTGATCGACAATCGCCAACGTTCATTCTGAGCAGGCAGCTTTTCGGTGTCGCAGGAGAGATCCTCGGCGCGAACCCACAAGATGTGCGGCACATGACGGACTCCACCGCGCAAACCATTGGGGGAGCGATGACCGTTATCCGTACTTTGCCGCCTCGAGATGCGGACATTCGATTAGCCTCGTTCTTCGGCAATCAACCGAGCGAGGGCTTCGCTCAGTCGATCCATTCGAGCTTGATGCAGCTCATCTTTGCCCGCGTCGAGATGCGCCGTTTCCCATTCGGGCATTACGGCTCGCAGTCTTCCCGGACGACTTTCAAGGGGCGTTGTCGCCGTTTTCGGCAGCGGCGTAGCCCGGAACCTCAGGTACTCTTCCCGCGAAAGGTAATAGTCCGTTTCAAGAGGAATCGGCTCTCGATGCCCCAGTCCATCATCGACGATCGCGAATCCGGCGCATTTTCGAGATGAGATGTCCAAGATCTCTGCCTTGGTGAGCTGGGTGGTCACCTGTTCGCTCAGCGAACTGCTTCCAAGTGCGCCGCGACCTTTGAGCCGAATGCTCTCGTTCGGTTTTGTGCTGCGGAGTGTACGGGTCGTCTCCTGCGAAAACGTCAACAGTTCTTCGATGTCCTGCTTCCCGGTAACCGTTTGATAGATCCGTACGCCACAGTTGTCCCGCACCGTCGCCGATAGATCAAGGTCGCGTGTACGTAGAGACTCAGTGGTCTGATTTGCCAGGTAGAGGGAAATATTGTACTTTCGTGCTCCAGTCAAGAGTGCCTCAAATGAGCTACCAGCAATCGAGTGAAATTCATTGACAAAGATATGCGTATGCGGATGGGGGCGTTGCTCGCCGGTCGCCACGTCTAGTTCTTCGTAGAGACTCATCGCCGCGTTGACAGCCGTGTATAGTACCAGTCCGGCGATTTGCCGTGCGGTGGTGGCCTCAGCAATCGCAGGCAGATAGGCGAACAAGACGCCGCGGTTTTTAATGATCTGCTTGACGTTGATCACCTGTTTGTCGCGGGGCGTAGGTTGAAGCTGGGGGTACTCTAGCAGGAATCGGAATATGCCACGAATCTGTTCGGCGTCGCGGATGCTGGCAGTCTGAGGATCCGCCAGAAAGCGATCGACGTCGTAGAGCGTGATCTCTTTGCCCTTCCGCCTTTCGGCGACCAGTTGCTCGCAAATGTTCAGTAGCAACAGCAAATTCCGCTGCGAATACCAGCTCCCGCCGTAGGTCAGTCCATGGTCGAGGCTAAATGCCTCCAAGAAGAGATTGCAGAGTCGAATGATACGGTATCCATCGGCAGGGATACTCTGGAAAGGATCGAACTTGTGAGAATGGTTTGCATCAAGGCTCAGAAAATGAAACTCGCGATCAGGGTCACTATCGGTGAGTGCGTTCATGGCGCCAAACGTGGCCTTATCGCCTCCCAGGTCGACCATGATCACCGCGTCTCGCTCGGAAACAGTATTGACCGAGCCGTCCGCCTCCTCCCATGTCAATTCGTACGGCTGAAGTAGTTGGGCGGCGAGCGGCAAAATTAGCGTGCTATCCTTGCCGCTCCCGGATTTTCCGCGGATATGAGTGTGGGTGTTCTTCAGAAGGTCGCGGGGCACCAGGACCTGGTCTCCCTGTTTCGCCAGCTCTCTGGATGATCTTTCCGGAAGCCAGGCATCCTGCCTGGAAAGCTCCGGCGGCTCCTTCTCGTCATACATCCACTTGCCCAGGACGATCTCGCTCATGCATTTGACTCCCACGCTTCGTGCTCGTACTTCTTGATGGCCATGCCGTAGTCCGCTTCGGTGGGAACGACGGACACGATAAAGCGCGCCTGTTGATGCAATGTGGGGCGGCCTCCATAGCTTTTCTGCAGGAGCTGCTCGATTTCATGTTGTTTCTGCGGGCTCTGAACCAGCACCGCCACGCCGTAGCTTCCTTGATCAATCCAGTAGCGAAACGGTCGGGCATTCTTGCCGATGATGTTCCTCATCTGCTCTCTCGCGTTCTTGCGTTCGGCCCGGCAAATGTAGAGCCGGTAGAGCACCGGTCCTCCTTCTTCCTGGGCCAGGGCATGGAAGAAATTGTGGTGCGGGCCGTCCCGGTCACCGATCCCCTCGGCGTTAAACTGTTCAATCATTTCGCGGTATTCGATCGCGTGCCGACGCTTGCCGCCCATACAACAAAACCAGAGCCGCGCGAGGTCGTCCCCAGTTCTCAGTTCATGGCCGGGGTACACGAAGGCGTTCCGCTCGAAACTCTCCTCCGAGCCGGTGTCCGCTCCCTCCAGGCGAGCTAGCCGCCGCCGGTCGGACAGTTCTAAGAGGAGCTCAGTGGCGTTTTCCAGGCTGGTTTGATGAGAGGTAGAGTCTTGGCTGTGGATAAACAGTCGCTCAACGACGTGGGGAGTTGTGAGGCCGTAGAGTTCTGCATGTCGGAGTATGCGATCTTCGAGCGCGCCTCCGCCGCATTTGTCAAAGAGCAGGGGGAACATGGGAATGAGAGTCCGATTCTATAGGTCTTCGCAGAAGTATGGAGGAAGATGGAGGGTGTGGACGCGAGCTGAGCTCGCGAGGATGTTGTTGGGGAAGTTTTTTGAGGCATGGAGACTCACCTCGATGATTGGAATTCTTGGGTTGACCGTCTCTCCAGGGGGTGTTTGCTTTCTTTGTTTTCACAATCGCGTATAATTGTCGATGCGTGGAGGAAGCATTAGGCGAGGCTCTGCTGAAGAGCAACCTCGGCCGAGGAATACTCTGCGTGGCTCGCGTCGATGGTTATCGATGCTGCAATGGGTGGCACTCTCGCAAGTTGTCGGGGGTGCCGCCTCTTTTTTGTATCTGGTGGTTTTCGAGCCAGGGTTTTGGTGGGGCTACACTGCTGATGCGGCTAGTGACGTCCTGCGTGGAGTGGCAACTACTTTAAGTGCCTTGCTAGCCGCATCTACTTTCCTCCATCTCGGGGTTGACTTACCGCCAGTTGTACCATCCCATCCACTTTCTATTGGTGGAATGAGGGTCTCGCTTCGCAGGAGATGATCCTTTTGGCTTGGCCACTGTTTCAAGTGTTCGCTCTACGTTTCAGTTTCCTGTCGGTGGAGTTGAATTGTGAGGGAGCAGTGCGGAATTGTTTTCGTTTGCCCACTCCTCAAGCGCTTGTTTCAGCCGAGGATCTCTGAGTAATGCATCTACGACCGCTTTGGTGTCGATGGTCCCATCCTCCCCTTTTTCTCCTTGCTCCCCTTGCTCCCCCATCGGACCACGCAATAGCTTTACGAGTTCAGGATTACCGCGCAGTTCATGAATGGCCCGTTCATGCGACGTGGGAGCCGGCACTCTTATGAAGTTCGTGAAGAGGAGCACCACTACAATGGAGAATGCCGATAAAAAGAAGAATCTCGCAGTTCGGTAGACGTCTACCAGATAGTCTGTTCGATTCTGGGCGCCGCTGACACATTGAAGCCTCGAATTGACTAGGTGCTTCTTGAGATCGTCGCTATTATAACTGTTGAGTTCCGGTTCCAGGGTGACCTCGGACTCGATCCCAATGTCAAAGAAGACCAGCAGCAACATCAACGTATTCAGGAGTGCAGCTACAGAGATGATGAAGGCGATTCCTGCCCAATGGCTGTCGGACGCGAGCGTTTTGGGTAGGAACACTCCAATGACCGCCAGGAGCACGGAGGTGAGGGTCAGGAGTGTCTTGCATTTGTCGGTGACTTGCTTGCGCCGAGCGTCCGTATTGTCGAGACATTCTTTCGACAGCTCGAGCAGGCCCACAACATCGCTGTTTGATTTGAAGGTGACTTGCACCGGCTTGTGGGTATCGTAAGCGCCTTTGCGAACGTGAGCAAATGAAACTTCGAAGCCATAGAGCCGTAGCGACGCGTAGGCAACTGCCGCCGCGAGCCACGCTCGACCGTGGTAGAAACAATTCAAGGCGGATTGAATCCAGCTCTCGATTGCGCCAATCTCGGACATAGAGTGTTAGCGTTCAGGGTGAGAAGGAACGGGCGAACGATTCTGCAATGTTTGTGACTCCTTCCAAATCCAGCCATGCCCACTGGCCGTTTGGATTAATCTCTAGGAAGTACCAGCTGCCTTGTTGGTCTACTACCATATCAATGGCGGCAAATCGCAATTCATATCGCTGCATGAGGCATTGCAGCTGGGACTGGATATTGGCGGGAAGGGCGATCGACTGGTAGGTGACGTCGTTCATGTTGTTTCTGCGAATGTCGCAGCGCTGCCTGCCATCCGCGTCGGTCGCCAACAGTTTTACGGCATGAATCTCGGAATCGACAATCGTAATTCGTATATCACTAGTTTTGGAAATCAGGGCCTGGAAAAGTGTCGGGCACCGGGAGAGGTCACTCAGATCGAGTAGATCGTTTTCGAGGACCTGGTTCGTGTACACCAGGGTATCGGCTTCCGCCGGTTCTCTTCGTACCTGCCCGCTGGCCATCGGCTTGACGATCGCCTCGCCCCCATGTTGATGAAAGAACTGTCGAAGTGTTTCTGGATCCTGGGTGACCAGCGTGTCCGGGATTTCCAGGCCAAGCTGCTGCGCCGTAGTGAGTTGCTCAAGTTTGGAAGAGGCACGAGAGTTGTGGGCCGGATGGTTGACCCAAGCCTCCTCCGGGATGTGGGCAAGAAAACCTTCTACGATTTCACCCCACTCGTCAAGGATGTATTCTCCATCGGGTGATCCGGTTAGATGCGAAGCTTGCAAACGCTCGGGACGCCGATACCAGACCACGTGAAAATCCCCAGGCGCATGCCACCTGCCTTCCAGCCGAAATCGCGGGCCTTGTCGATCAAAGGTGAAGATTGATCTATCGACCAGAGTATCGGTGTCAAGCCTGATGGGATCGATTCCACGCTGCCGAAGTTTGGGGAGGAGATAGTCAGCGGTGGCATCCTGGCTATTAGTCAAGACGAGGAGCATCGAGGTATCGCTCTTAGTTCACTGGTTGAGGGATCATTGTCGCTAGCTTCGGCTCGCACATTAGTTACGGTCTTGGTTCCGCCTCCATGGGCAGCCACAGCCATTGGCAGGCACCGAAGCGACGAAAACGCATCTTCGTCAGGTTGTTCGTTGCGAATTCTCGTACCCGTTTGGGTGCCAATTGCTAGTCTTGGTATCGAACGATGTCGAAAGTTGGCCTCATCGCTGTCGGGCTGTTCTCGACGGACATAAGTCTGCGTGTTGGTGCCCGCGTTATTCGATGCTTCGGAGTCGCCCACACAGGACTCTTCAAACCGCAGTAGAAAACAACTTGACATTAGCTCTGCCTTGACCTGGGGATTGCTCGATATATAAGGTTGTGAAAGTCCGTGTCCGCAGCTTCTCGTTTGACTTCGGTTATGGTTTGGGTGCCGGCCGCCAATGCGTCGGGTAGCGACAAGGGACGCCGATTGCCGTTCACAGAATCGCGACGAACTTCTGCGATATCACTTTGAAATCGCAATACAAAAGCCGACATAGGAGTACCTTTCTAGTCCGAGGTTCCACCTATTCTCCGGGTTTTTCGCGTACGGGTCAATCGGATGTTTCAGGCTCGTGCACGACGTAAAGAACTGATGGATTGCTGACATTCTGGTAAGGCCGCCGCACAGTCTTCGCTACCTGCGCAGTCACTGCTTGAGCTGTTCCGCACACTGATCGATCAAGAACGCCTGTTCTATTTCAGCGACCTGAGACAATTGAGTGAAGCTCCAGGTAGCATCACTTCTTAGCCGAAGCTTTTTCGACGGCTTGCGGGCTGACTCTATGTTCTGGTGCTGCGAAATCTCCACTCCGAGCCTTTCAGATTCTTCCGCCGTAAGTTCCGGTAGCCACTGCTCGACTTCGTCTCGATAGACAACGCCATCGGTTCGTTCCGCCACATCGCTAACCACAACATTCTCCACCACCCGTGGCGATAGCCACACTTTGCGAGGAGGAGCCCCAGGTGCGACGAAAAATCCGTTGAGTCCATTCTTGGAGGTCGTTTCCGGCAGCGTATAGAACTCGGAAGGCAGCACTGCATCCTTAACAACCCTTTGCTCACTGCGACCTTCGGCAGCCAAGAGTCGGTCCGTATCCGATCGAAAGACTTCGATTCTCTCGTGCTGACCCAAAAGATCGGAAGCCCATTTTGCTGAACCGTGGGACTCCATGCGAAGAAGTGCTTTGTGGCTGCACTGCGCGACGAGATTTTCAGCCTTCTCCCTGCCGGCCGCCGAGTGAAAACCCTCGATGGCCTGAAAGGCAAGCACCAGGCACACCCCGCGGCTTCTCCCCTTGTTGGCCAGAAGCTGTAGTGCCTCGCTATCAACAATTCCTTTGGCTTCTCTGGCTTCTTCGAGCCACACCCATGTCCGGCGGGTGCTGGAGTTGAGCCGGTTATCCACTTCATCGGCAAACAATCGAAACAGCTGAGCATTCAGTACGTCGAGTGCTGCCGAGGCAGTGGCGTTCTGTCCGAGTAGCAGGATAGAACTCGAATCAAGCCATTCACGAATACTGAGCCGCTTGGTACTCTTCTTCCAGAGCGCGGCCACCGGTTCAAAATACGCCAGTTGCGTACAGACAGTCGAAAACACGTCGTCTCCGGTACGGTCGTCACGAAGATACGTTTCGGCAACTCTTCGCCCTGCAGAGTCACGCTGCAGCACTTGGCGAGTCAAGTCACGACTGAGAGAAATCGCCACAAACTCCGAAAAGGACCATGCTCCGTGGTTGTGTCGGATGAGCGAATTGATCACTCCGGCTGTAACATGGCGTGCCGCATTCACAAAATACTGATTGGTTCCCCCACTCTCTTTTGGATGAAGTGCTGCCGCCAGATTAAGAGCCCGCATTGGTGAGGTTACGTCCTTACCCGCATCCCAGCTCACAGCCTGCGGATACTCAGTCCGTGCCTCAAACGGGTTAAGTGAGTAAACGGGGGCCGTCACGCCGATTCTCTTTAGAAATGCCGTTGTGTCCCCTTTGGCGTCATAAATCAAAACCCTGGAGTCGATGCCACTGCGGATACCGAGCAGAGGACGCTGCATGAGCAGTCGCTGAACGTGCGTTTTCCCGGAACCGGTGGTGCCAGCAATCAGAAAGTGCCTCGTCGCTGCCGAGTCAGACACCAGACGGTCTCCCCACACAAGTCCTTCGGAGGTCGATGCGTGTCTAGCAACCCGCCGGGGACTGGCAATCGTTCGGCCCCTGGCGTAACGACGTGCACGAAATTGTCGCGTCAGTGGCTTTCGGTAGACAACAAGCAGGGCTATTCCGCCGAGAGCAAGGATGGCAAGGTGAGCGTGTGTTATCATTCCACCTCCTGCCTTAGGTGTTCGATTGCCATCTCGTTCTGACTTGAGACCGACATTCTGTCCGCAAGTTCCGGAATGTCGGCTACCGACTCTTCATCGGCGTAGACGAGTGTTTTGCCCCGGGCGCGGGAGGCAGTCACGTAGGCCATTTCCCGGTCGGTTGTTGAGTCGCCCGTTAGCACCAGGGCATTTTCCAGGGTGACTCCCTGTGCCTTGTATCCATTGACTGCGTAGGCAAGATCGAGGTAGGTAAACTCGCGGGTATCGATTTCCACCACGAACCCCTCTTCGGTTTCCACTGCCAGCATAGAGTCCCAGGCTCCGATCACTTCGCCGAGCGTACCGTTTCTAAGACCCAGGAGGCGGTAGTTTTTTGTCACCAACACGCGGTCCCCCAGACGAAAAGGCATTCCATTTACTTCAACGGCATACTCTCCGAGGTAGCGGAGTGCTTTCAGTTCTGACTGTACGCGACGATTCAGTTCTTCGACCTCCAGGTTGGTTCCGGCGAGAATCATCGTGTTTTCGAGAGTTGCCTGTGAGGAGGTAATAAGATGTCGCCAGTCGGCGACTATCGTGTCGATGGCAGTATCCCGGTAGGGAGTGATCGTCAGCTGTCCGCGGGCGTGAAGTTCGAGGAGTGCTTCCTCTGCCAGTCCGTCGCGAAAGCGGATGACATTTTCACGGGACCAGGCCTCACGCTGACGGACAATCTCGGTGAGTTCCGTGGTCCCAATTTGCTCACTTATCAGCCTGAAAGGTGCCCCCGCATCAATTGCCTGTAGTTGTCGGTGATCCCCCACGAGGACGACTTTTGCCCCTGCAGGTTCTACGATGGCGAAAAGCCGGTCGAGCATTCTGGTTCCCACCATGCCCGCTTCATCCACCACAATGACGGTGCGTGGATTGATGGATAGCTCCTGGTGGTCAATGGCATGCAGCAGACTGTGTAGATGGACTGACGGAATACCAGAACCGGCCTCAAGACCCCGGGCGGCTTTTGACGCCAGCGCCGTACCGATGACGTTATATCCGGCTTCCTCAAATGCCTTCCGAGCGACGCCCAGTGCAAACGTTTTTCCCGTGCCGGCAAGACCAGTCACTGAGACAACATCGCTGCCGAGAGTCATTGCTCGTACACACCGTGCCTGCTGGGGGCGTAAGGTGCTTGCCTCTTGAATCACTCGTTTAACCATTTCGGGTGGTACCGCATGTGATGCGTTATTACTGAGTCGTGAAGCGCAGTCCAGCAGTCGCTGTTCGACTTCGAGCATCGCCCGGGTGGTGTACGCCCTCACGCCGCGTGAGTCCCTGAGTCGCACAATTTCTGGTGACTGAGCAAGACGGTACTTCACAGAGGTCAGGACGCCATCGATGCCGATGCCACGGGTTTGCGCCAGAATGGCTGCCTGTTCGACGATTTCGTTTTCCGAAAAGCGGGCTTTGGTCTTTCCTAGATCTTGGATGGCTTCGGCTGCAATGTCTGGCAGTGCGTTAGTAGCAGGGGTTTGCCGCCCTTCGCTGAGCAGGTTTTCAGCGGCCCCGCGTCCAAATCCCAGCTCCTCTCCCAGTTCGGCCCAGGCCGTGTTCAGTTCCTGCCAAGTGTACCTCTCTTTTCCCTGCCGTGTCGCAACGGCCGCTTTGTCGGACGATTTGGCGCCAGTGAGTCCATGGGCTTTTAGCCAGCGTTCGATTTGCTGTCGTCGTTTGGACATTGCCGTGATGGCGGATTCCGGGACGCCTTCGAGTTCCCACCAGGTAGCGAGCTTATTCTTTCTGCCCCGCTCCGGTCGGTAGACCTCCAGCCCAAGTCCTTCGCCAAGGAGTCTTGCGAGTTCGGCCCGGAACAGGGCACCGAGGGCCATTTTCATTCGGCGTTGAAACAGATAGCGACTATCTACCGCACCGGTCGTGCCATCGGACCTCACACAGACGTTGGCCACGATCGCATGAAAGTGTCGGTTGGCATCTGGCACTTCGCCAGGCACGGCACGTGCCGTGTCGTGGCTGAAGATGGCTATTACGGGTTTGGCCTCTTCGAGGGTGTGACCATTTTTGCCTCGCCGTGCCACGCCGCAGAGTTCGACGTATGCCTCCAGGGCTCTGTGAAGCGCACGCTCTGCCAGCTCATCGAGCACTCCGCGGTCACTGTCGGATAGTTGTGACCAGAGCACGCTAAGACTCTTGGGTACCGACCAGGTAAGATCGAACCCGGCCCGACGCTTCCTTGTGGCCGTGCCATTTTGCTGCACAAGATGTCGTTTGCCGTCAGGCGATTTACCTTCGAGGAGATTGGCGAACACCTGAGGGCTGACCACCCCTTCGAGGCCGAGGTGTTTTGCCCCCTCTCCCCACCACCTGCCAGGGCGGACACCCTCTTCTGAATAATAGTCATGGTTCTCGGCCGACCCGAGGTTTGCGTAGTATTCAACATGTCCGGCAGTGTGGCTGATGGCCTTAATCGACAGCATTACTCCTCTTCGCTATAGACAGCTTCCTGAAAATCCTTTCTCAATAACACCAGGTGGTCTTCGACCTTCTGGATTTTGGTGACGAGGTCCAGGGTTCCAAAATCGAGAAACACCATCGCCGCAAAGCGGACCAACTGTGCAGGTTTCATTCCGGTTCCCTCGCAATGTTTTGCCAGACGACGGGCGTAGTGCTTGTCGAAGCGGCTGGTGATTTTTTCGCATTGGTCTTCGAGCGACCGATCGTTTCGTCTTGCCATCTGCTAGCTCCTTCGCTCTTCGTCAAACTCATCCAGGCCTCGTTCGAGTAGTCGCTCCACAAAAGCGTATTGCGGTGTTTCGTTTCCCTCCGACTCGAGCACCAGAAGGGCTGCCTTAATCCGCATGCTGATGGCCCCATCGATTTCGACGTTCAGAGCCTTCCGCCGTTTGGTGGGCGGTGGTGCGGGGAAGAGTTTGGTGACCTGTCTGGTTTTTGCCATAAGGTCTCAAATATCACAGCACGATTTCTTATTCAAACATCGTTCCACCTGCTGCCCATTGATACTGGCATCCGGTCTAGAAGCCTAACTTCCTAGGATTCTAGGAAGCTCCACGGCAATCTCGAAATCGACACGTGTCGGTGGGTATGGAACCCCAAATAGAAGAATCCACACCCGTGCATCTTGCGATGCAGTTTGGGATGCCACGAATGTGAAAATCGTGGTCAGCAGAGGATGCTGGCAGCAGCGTACTATCGTAGCCGAATCGACCACTTAACTACGCCAGCAGTATGCCTGCTCTGCTCGTTCTCGCTGGTCGGTGGCGACAGCGCACACCGAACTTTGACATCTACTCGATGCCCGGTCGTTCAAGCCAGTACCGTTTGCCGCTCCCCCACTCTCCGCGGCACCACCGCAGGCGAGTTGCTTAAGCTTTCGCTTGCGCTACACTTATTGGATGGCAACAGGCGGGACAGTCATATTCGTGGACGTTGAAGTGGGAGGTCTGAAACCCGACTCCCCTATCATCGAGTACGCGGCAGTCGCCGTGCAGTCGGGCACGTACCGGGAGCTCGACGCCATCGACTGTAAAGTGGAGTTCAATATAGAGTCCGCCGACCCAAAATCCCTCGGCGTTACCAAGTTCAGTCCCACGCTGTGGGAGCAGTACGCCATCCCCGAACTCGATGCCGCGACGAAACTCGCCAGGTTCCTTAAGCGACATGCAACTATCGAGAAAGTGAGCAGTACCGGAAAACGCTACCAGGTTGCTCAGCTGGCGGCTCATCATGCCGAGTTCGACGCGTCGAGATTGGCCGCCTGGTTTCGACGTCTTGACCTCTTCTTTCCGGCCGTGCGCTCTGCTCTCTGCACCGAGCAACTCGCCCGCTGGTTTGTCGAGCATCGGCAGGAGCTTGCTCCCCCGTACGATTACAAGCTCGGAACACTCGCCTACTATTTTTCGCTTCCAACCACTCCAGACCACACGGCACTTGCCGATACCAGGACTGCAGTGGAGCTGGCACGTACCATCACCAGGCATCAGAGGGCACGCTTCTCATCGGCCGCATAGATTTTTTTGACTACGTCGAACTACTGCGTATCATGGATCTAGAACAGTAGCTCAGGGAGGGAGCGATGACTCAGACCAACAAGCCAGTAAGTGAGATGTATCTTGTAGGGAGTGTGGCTTACCAGCTCTACTCCAACGTCTTTCGTGGACGCGTTCAGTACTACGGAAAAATTGGCAAGCCGGTGATCGATCGCCAAACGGGCGAGTCGTCTATCTTGCCCTGGATGATGGATAATGGAACCCGCGACTATATTGCCGCGTGCGAGATCGTGGCCAGGGAACTGGAAGGCCTGCGGAATGCAGCGTTCCGGCAGGACGTCCAACATTCGGCGGCAACTGTCTCACCTGCCACCGGTGGGAGTGAAGCGGTATCCAGCCGTGGTGCACCGATCCCGCTTAAGCTGGCATCGACCTAAGTTCGCAGCCTGAGAAAGCTGTGGCTCTTGGAGATTCTCCTCGCCAGGGGGATTTGCCAGAGCCCTGGCAAGTGCAGCAAAAGGTTCAGGAACTTTCTTACTTCAAGTCGTCTTCCACGTGAAGACAGAAAGTGAGAAAGACTATGGCTAGTTTTAATCGTGTCGTGCTGATGGGTCACCTTACTCGTGACCCCGAGCTTCGATTTACAGCCGGTAAGAAAGCGGTGTGCGATGTTGGCCTGGCCGTCAACGATCGCTACAGAAAAGAGGATGAGTGGGTAGAGACGGTCGACTTTTTCGACCTCACCTTCTGGGGGAGAAACGCCGAGGTCGTAAACGAATACCTCACCAAAGGCTCCCCCATCCTGGTTGAAGGACGTCTCCGTCAGGAGACCTGGGAGAAGGATGGACAAAAGCGTTCTCGCGTCAAGGTTCAGGTGGACCAGCTCAAGTTACTCGGCAGCAAACCCAGTGACGAGGAGCCTGACGAAACGCCCGCACCCGTTGGTGTTGGCGAAGACGAGAGCATCTACTAACTACTACGAAGGTTCCTACGCCAGCTGCACTTCGCCAGGGCCTTCCTGGCTCTAAGCTGCCTGCAGTTCCATCAGTTCCAGCTCAATTAACTCCCGCACCGCGTACTGCGCCATGGGGTTCTCTGGCGACTGGGCCACTTCCCGTAGGCGAACGATCGTTCTTTCCCGTTCAGACAAACTAATACTAGAGGTTTTAGGATTAGAGTTTCTTAGCGTTACGGTTTTGTGACCGGTAGCGTTACGGTTTTCATTCAGAGGCGTTACGGTTTTTTGCTGTCGACGGTTCCAGTCGGCAGGACTCCGACTAAGCGTCACGGCGAATCCGTCAATGTAGAGCATGCCGAGGGTGTTTTCATTTTGCTTGGCAACCGGAACCGTGGCGAGAAGTCCCCGATCGCAGAGCCGCTTCATCGCGTCACAGAGTGTGGCACGGCGCACGCCCGCTGCCTCCGCCACCTCACGATAGGTGAATCGTGCGTACCGTTCATGACGGTTGAGTCGCACCAGTGGCCGAACTTGCCTTATGCGTCGCTTGCAGAAGTAGAATAGCAATATCGCTTCGGCGTTTGTCGCCGAGCCTCGGGCGATGTAACGCAGGAACCGTCGAGCGACGGCTTTCTTCGGTCCACCTTCAATGCCAGAGCCGATACTTTCAATAACCTCTGTAGCTGTGTCGATTTCTCGGTGACTCAGTCGCTTGATACCTTTGGATTTTGTTTTGTGATTGACGATGCGGTAGAGATCTACCTTGCTCTCTTTGTACAGACGCGATCGTTCGTAGAGCCCCGCGTAAACGCGGAGTTCATTCTTCCGGATGCGCCCCTCGCGAAATGCGGTTAGCACGGCATCGAGTTCGCCGACATCGATCAGTGCATATCCATCCCGGAACTCAAAGTGATTGACGTTGTTTTTGTTTTTTCGGCGTGACATTCTCTTTCCCTCCAAATTGAGGGCGAACCTGCAAGCAACACTCCACCTGTACCGCTTGGTGCAGTTGGTTGTTGACGAAGGGATCGATCCTGCGCTAGTCTAAAACTGTCCGATTTTTAGACCAGTGGGTCGCAATCCACTTCTGCAACGAATCTCTGGCGAGCAGGCTTTGCCCCCTGCTTGCCAGAGCTATGTTTGGCTTTTAAAGTTCCCCCTGTTACATACTCACTCCAATTTCATTGACGGCAGGTAGTGTTGCCTACCGCGCATATTGTTACTGGGCGATTGTTCCCAATATCTCGGTTCTTCCCAACGCTGCTGGCTTCAGCACAGGTGTGCTCGACCAGCAAGTAAATTTTGTCCTAGCGGAAAGAGAAAAGTGGTTGACCGGGGAATCGTGGCGTGCAATGTTGGGGATGTTCTTGACGCGTGGATCTTTTCTTGGTCGACGTATTCTTTCCGCTACATAGCAGGCCAGTTTACTGAATGGGGATTCGGTAAACTTGCGCCTGGATATCTGTCTGCAAACCCTGTTTGCGTGCCTTGCACCTCCTTGCTTCGGTGGGTTCCCTATTCAAGATGAAAAACTAACTTCAGTTCAATTGGATTGAAGCTATCACTTAAGTGGCGGTCTAGAAAGATGGTAAATGCCCAGCTGCCCTTAGGGCAGTTGTTGCGGCAGCGGCTGTGAAAGACTGCCCAGCGGCTCTGGCAAAGTGTGCAGGAAAATGCCCCGTGTTTGTCCTACCATTCTGACCATTGCATGAAACCACGAGGTGGATCCGGGGTGTTTGAATACCGCCTCTGGGAAGAGATTGGTGTGACATGCGGTGCACAACCCTCGCCAAGTCGAGATCGTCTCTTAGAGAGTGCGAGAGCGCCCTTAATCGCCAAATCTATCGATGAGCACCAGTTCGTATTGGTCGAATCTAGGCGAAATAGGGGAACCAGTTCGTGCCCTCGGGCTTTCGTTCGTGGTCTCGTGATGTCACGAAATCCAGCGTGAGTTCTTTCGGGACGACCTGCAGGATTCCGGGCAATGCCGCTGGCCCTGGAGCAATCAAGAAGTATTTCACCAGGGACGTAATTAGTGTCTTGCGCAAAACGCCTCTGAGTAGTATTGCAATAGTCATGATTATTTCTATGACCAATGCCAAAGGAGGAGTCGGCAAGACGACGCTCGCAGTTCACCTTGCCGCCTGGCTCCATCTTTATGACCTAAAAGCTGCCCTGTTCGACTGCGATGCGCAGCGTCTCTCTTCCTGGTGGATGAAGACGGCCGAACCGGGGGTGGACGTGTATGTTGCCGAAGGAGCCGAAGAAGAGGAGAGGGCGGTAGCCATCGACGAACTTCTCCCCAGGCTCGCTGAAGAATACGATGCGGTTGTGGTGGACGCACCCGGGGGACTCGGCAGGGAAGCTGGCGCCATTCTCTCCCATGCGGATGCCGTACTCATCCCCACCGGTACCAGTGGCCTCGACTGGGAGGGGCTCTATTGGACAACGTCCACAATTAAGGAGATTCAGAAACTTCGCAATGAAGCTCCCGAGGGAATTGAGAATCTGAATATCTCAGAAGATGAAAGACGCAAGTATCTGCTCCCAAACGCTGCCATCATTCCGGTACAGGCGGAAGAGGGGCACGTGGCGATGGCGGATTTAAGAGAGTTTGCCCACGGGGTTCAGTTTGGCATGACGACCGCGACACTTCCTTATCGGCAGAAGCACATTCACATTACTCCCAAGCGATTTCACCAGAAAGGGCTCGTCGACCGACCAGGTTCGCTTATGTGGAATACGGGCCGGAACAAAGAGGTGAGGGATGCGGCGCTCGATATTGATGCCGTGTTTCAGGAAGTGTTTCCCGAGGTATGTGCAGTCGATCCTTACAGGGTAGGGGAGCAGGTAGCTACCCGGCGTACAATCGACGCGGTGAAGTGGGAGATCGACAACCGAACTGCAAGGAGGAGCCATGGGCGAGAACGCATCGCAAGCTGAGAGTGGGGAAGTACGACCTTCTCCGGCACTGCTCTGGACGAAAAAATCGACTCGGACACCGAAAGCCAGTGAGCCTAATCGAGGAACACCATCAGTTCGTCAAAACAAGCCGAAGCGGGAGAGCGAGGCATTGGAATCATCGTCGTTAGCTGCGGTATCAGGCGCGCTGAATAAACCAAAGACATCAAAGAATACCACTCGAACAAGTTCGGCGAAGCAGTTCCCATTTGCCCCGAAGCATTATGTCGACCTTTCTACCAAAGCACGAAAGAGTGTGCAGCTGGCGATTGCTGAACTTCGCCACACCCGCAAGAAAGCAGGAAAGCCGCATACGATCAAGCACTTTATCGAGGAAGCGCTCACGGCCTGGAAAGACTCGCCACGAGCCAGGTTGGGTTTTGTGCCGGAGGGGAACGGTCGGGTAAGCGCAAATGATGCTGATCCCTTTGAGACTTTTAACAACGTCATCGAACTGGAGCTCAAAAGGGAACTCGCCGATATCTGCCACGAACGCGGTAAGGTTGGCCATCCAGTAAGGACAATGGTCTTGATTCTAGATGATGCAATTTCACAGTGGCTGCATAAGCAGGGTGATTTGCAGAAGCTGTACTTGGAAGCTGTCGACTGGGGATAGTCTTTCCCACCGCATGGACGTTATACGCTAAGCCACATTGGATCGACTGTGCGCATGTTGGGCGGGCGGCATAGGTGCCTCGAATTGGTTAAGTAAGACCAACCCCATTGGTCCCGCGAATCAACTCTGGTGGCCAAAAGGTTCGTGAAACATGCTTGAGGTTTCAAAGAAGTTGTTCCACTTCAGGAGGGGAGAGCGAGTTATGTATGGATAGCCAAGGACGTGAGACGCCAAGATTCCCTTTCCGGCATCCAAAAGAAATCTTCAATTCTCACATAGAACCCTTGACTCCGTACCATAGTACGGAGTCGATAATACTACCAACAACGGAGGACCGAATGAGCAAACTGACTATTGGAAAAGTCGCTGAGTCAGCCGGGGTCGGCGTAGAAACCATTCGATTCTACGAGCGACGCGGCCTGGTTGAACAGCCAAAGAAGTTGGGTGGCTTTCGGGAGTATCCCGGGGCGACCGTGGAGTGTATTCGTTTCATCAAACGAGCTCAGGAACTTGGGTTCTCGCTTGCGGAGATCGAGCAACTGATTGCGCTAAACGATGACCAAAGCGGCTCCCGCGCCGAAGTCAAGCAGCTTGCCGGAAGGAAGCTTGAAGAGATTCGCGAGAAGATCCAAGACCTCAAACGACTGGCGGCGACTCTCTCAGAACTGCACAAACGCTGTAGCGGGCGAGGCTCCATAGCGGGCTGCCCCATCATCGAATCGATCACCAAGAGTCCAAGCGATTAAACCATTTATCCAAAGGAGTAAACCATGTCCGCCGCGACATTAGAGGCTAAATCAACAACAGTCTCCGTCCAAACGAACTTGCGCTGCCAGTCCTGCCTGTCAAAGGTACGCGAAGGTCTCGATAATGCAGATGACGTGCTCGAATGGTCGGCCGATCTATCCGATCCCCGAAAGATCGTCACTGCGGAAATCGCTTCTGAGCGGCCTTACGAGGTCCTTGTACGCATCATCGGAGAAGCTGGCTATGTGGCAGAACCGATCGATGTGCCTGCGTCGACGAAAGAGGAGCCGCAGGAAACAACGCAAAGTACGAAGGAGCAGCCGTTTAGTCTCACGACCTACAAACCGTTGGTGCTGGTAGTCGGGTACGTCATTGGCTTCACATTGGCGATGTGCTGGGCAAGTGGAATTTGGACTCCAGGTGCCATGATGCGGTACTTCATGGGGGGCTTCTTCCTGGGATTTGCCTTTTTCAAACTGCTGGGCGTCCAAGCATTCGCCGACGCATTCTCTACGTACGATATTCTAGCAAAACGTTCTCGCACGTACGCACTTGCTTATCCTTTCCTCGAGTTCGGCTTGGGAGCTGCCTATGTGCTGGGCTTACAGCCGCAGATTATCAACTCAGTGACAGCGCTGGTAATGGCGGTCGGTTTAGTGGGAGTGATTGCCGCGGTTCGACGCAAGCGTGCGATTCAATGTGCCTGCCTCGGCACCGTCTTCAACCTGCCCATGTCTGCCGTGACGATCGTGGAAAACAGCGTGATGATTGCCATGGCGGTCGCTGCACTCATCATGGGGAGTTAGAACCTGGACGGAAAACCATCACCGCGCTCGGTTAGTTACCAATCAGTCAATCCAATGATGAGCCATGTGCGACATTGTCACGAAGTGGCCCGTTACTTGCAGTGAGTAGCCGGCAGGGTGTTAAGCTGGTCAACTCTTCTTAAAATCAGAATGTATGAGTGAATCGAATTCCAAGTCGTCGCAGTACGAAGAGAACAGTCTTTCATTGACCGGCTCGGTCGCGATGGGTACCGGCGTGATGATCGGTGCTGGGATATTCGCGCTAACGGGGCAGGTCGCGGAGCAGACGGGCGGGCTCTTCCCTTTGGCCTTTCTCGCCGCAGCCGTCGTTGCCGGATTCAGTGCGTACTCTTACGTGAAGATGGCCGAGCAGTACCCTTCGGCTGGCGGCATTGCCATGTTCCTGATGAAAGCCTACGGCAAGGGCACTGTTACGGCTGGTATGGCGCTACTGATGTACTTTTCGATGGTCATCAACGAAAGTCTCGTGGCCCGTACGTTCGGGACCTATACGCTGCAGTTATTTGATGCCGAAGACAATTGGCTACTGGTGCCAGCACTTGGCGTTGGGCTTCTTGTGGTGGCCTTCATCGTGAACATTTTGGGCAATAAGTTCATCGGAACACTTTCCACGGTGGCTGCCGTCATCAAGATCACGGGAGTCCTCATATTTGCCGCTGCAGGGTTGTGGGTTTCGGGACTATCGTTCGAAAGCATTGGCGTATCTGAACGAACCTCCGCCAGTGGCTTCTTGTCTGCGACGGCGCTTGCGCTGTTGGCTTACAAGGGATTCACCACGATTACCAACAGTGGCTCCGAGATTGTCGATCCCAAAAAGAATATTGGGCGTTCCATAATTCTGTCGCTGGGGATATGTCTAGTCGTCTACTTGCTAGTGGCATTTGCAGTGGCGGGCAATCTCTCGGTCTCAAAGATCATCGAGAGTCGAGACTATGCCCTGGCAGAAGCCGCTCGGCCTGCCTTCGGAGCTTGGGGAACCTATTTCACGGTCGGTCTGGCTATCGTTGCGTCGGTATCCGGTCTCATCGCCAGTACTTTCGCCGTTTCTCGGATGCTCGCCATGTTGAGTGAGATGAAGCTGGTCCCTCACCGGCATTTCGGGATGCCAGGAGATATTCAGAAGCACACGCTAGTCTATACCGTCGTCTTTGCCATCACTCTGACTGTGCTGTTCGATCTATCACGAATTGCCTCTTTGGGGGCCATTTTTTACATCATCATGGACATTGCCGTGCATTGGGGAGTGCTGCGACACGTCCGCCAAGACGTGCAGGCCGTCCGTTGGGTTCCCATTGTTGCAATCGTGTTCGATGTGGCGATACTCGCTGCATTCCTATGGATGAAGTTCACAAGTGACCCTCTCGTGATTTGGGTCGCACTTGCTGGAGTGATTTTCATTTTCGTAGGCGAGCGGTGGTTCCTGGAGTGGCACGAAAACGAAAAACATGACAACGAGGCCGCGAATGCTCGGGCAACATGATGGACCTGACACAAGGAATGCTGAGTGCATGGCTGGAAGCTTCTACGTGGCGAGGACGACGTGTCACATCCACGATGCAGGGATCGCTAGCATGTCAGCCTAAACATCCGTCGACCGCAAATAGTCGCCAGGACTCTGAACAAAGCGGTCTAAGCAACGTTGTGCACAGAAATAGTACGTCTCCCCTAGATGTTCGTGAGCCAATCCTCTGGGTTTCACGACCTTCATGCCGCAGACGGGATCGATGGCGATGTTGTAGTGTTGGTATTGCTCGTGCGTTTCGATCTTCAAGTACGAATCTAGGAATCCGAGTAGTTTTTTCTCCGCCCACTGGCGAACTACGTCATCGTCTACGTTCTGAATCTGCCGGTCCAGCATGTCGCTGCGCTCATATTGTATGAATACTGGTAGGAGGTGCGCTTCGTACTGAACGGTCAAATGCTCAATGGAGTCGTCGTGAGTTACTACAAACGCAACGTGGGCCGTTGCGGGAAATTGGACAGACCGGGATAACTCGCACTTCGTAAAATAGGGGGAACCCAAGTCAACTAATTGAGCGTTGCTAAAGCGTGTCGACAACTCTTCAAGTGTAGGCCGAAGGACACTGCTCATTATTGACTCGGCAGACTCCTTGAACATGGCTTCTCGCTGTTCCAGTTCGACCATGACGTGGTTCATCGTGTCGCGTTGGTGCTCAAATGTGGCTTGAGCCACGTCAAGCCGTTGCTGGATTTGCTGGCCGAAGGTCGAGGATTCTTGTGTACCAGACATTTCGTTCTCCTTCGCCTAAATGGATGGCAGCAACACACGCCAGGTAGTCTTTCGTGTGACCGGGCTGTGAGGTTGCGTGGAAAGTTAATGATTTGCTTCGCTGCTTAGACCGGTTGAGCTTATGACAGCAACATCGTTGACGATATGATTGACATGTTCGAGATCCTGCAACATTGTTTGGAGTATCTGCTTTAGGTAAAAACTGGAAACGCATCCTTCTAGGATGAGCGTGCCACCTGCAAACTGCCACGTTACTTTGTAGAAGCAACGGCTGTACGCACATTGGTCAAACCGCGCTTTTTACGCAAGCCTGGACTCTTGCGAGTGCGTCATAGCGCCGCGTATAAACATCGAAGATAGTACGTTTTGGTCAGAAGTTGTCTTGACAGACATGGCTACAAATCTCCTGTTCGAGTCGTGAAATTGGAGACTAGTTGTGTGACCTCCTCGATGTCCCGCGCGCCGATGACGGTCAGGTAGCGGTTGTTGATCGGCCAAGTAGCAGCTAAGCGATCGGTCCCCAGTTCGACGTTTTGCGTCGGCTGGCCCGAGCACTGGACCTGAATCGACGGCTGATCGGCAAACCAATGCGGTTGTTCAGTTTCGTGCTCAAAAATCGCCAGTGCGCTGCCGTCGTCGCGTTTGCACAGCGATCCAATGCATTCACAGCCAGGCATACGCAACACGTCACTGGCGACAAGTGTATAGCCGGGAGGAAGCCCAGACGCGACGGTCGGACGATAAGCAAGCCGCTCCACATCCACGTTATCATCGACCGGCTGTCCACCGTATTTAATAACAAAATACTCTCGCGCGGCTGCAGGGTCTCTCTGAAGTTGGGTTGCGTAGTGCAAAAAGTCGTTGGCAACCTCAGCGTGCTGTCGCCAACCGTGCCATGAGCTATAACCAATCCACCCTGTCATTAGAAGCGTGGCGGCAATCGCCGCGGCAAATCGAAGGGCGCTAGTTTCCAGCCATTCCATGGGACCTAGGGGAAACGATTCGTTTCGTTCAACGCGATTACTCGCGGTGATCTGTGCGGAGATTATGCTCCATAGGTCAGGAGGCCATGGACACCTGAGTTCAGCCATGGCGGTTGATAACTTGTTAAAACTGGCAAGTTCGGCGCTACAGCGAGAACAGGATTCAAAGTGGACGGTTGCAGTGGTTTGGATACTACCGACCAACTCGCCGTCGTAGTACGCAGAAATCAGCTCGCTAACTTCTGAGCAGTTCATCTCATCGTTCCCAACCCAAGTCGCCCAGGTGTCGCTGCAGTTCACGTCGAGCTCGATTCAATCGTGATCCGACTGTCCCTTCTGGGATGTGAGTGACGTCAGCGATTTCGCTGTAGCGCAGTCTAGCGAAATAACCAAATAACGAACTTGGAACGTCCTGCGAACTGGTTAATGTTGCGGTACAGTTGCAGAAAAGTCTGCTGCGTAACGTCCGAACCATCAGTCGGTATACCTGTTCGCGATACAGGTCATCCAAAAAACGCCGATGAGCGTCACGCTCCCATGCGCAGCGCCCCATCCACACGTCGCTAATATCGGGCGCATGGGGTGTGTCGCAGGTCTCTCGTATTCTTTGATGTCACGGCGGGACCGATACTTCACAAGGCTTCTTAATAACAGCCGGCCTCCTGAAAGTTGGCGTCCGACACCGAGATTCTTTGAAGTCGGAGAAGCGAGACGAACCTTCCCGGGGGCTTGTCTATCTTATTTCAATGCCATTTCCTACCGAAACCTCCAACTTGCGGCCCTTGCGGTAACGGACGTTTGCGCACACGCCGTCGACGCCGGACCAATATCTTGGCCAACATTTCTGCAATCTGCGTGAAGATTGCCGACTAACGCCGCATCTAAATCTACAGTTATGCTTTAACCCGCAGGTCAAATTGGCATTTGGGGTCATCCTGACTTGCAGAAGTCCAGACACATGCCCGGACGACAGACGCCGCTACGTTGGTGTCCACGTGTTCCGGGCAATTCCCTGAGGAGACCTTGAGTCATGTCACACGAACGAAGCAGGTGGCTGATGCTGGGCTTGGTGGTTCTCACCGCAGCCGTCATGTTGGGACCTTCCGAGGTCCTGGCCCAAAGGAAGAGCCCGGGCGGATTGGTTGGCGAGGAGCGTTTGCATCCGGGTAGCTGGGCAAATCAACGCGCGTCGCGCAGCGTCCGGCATGCTCGCGATTATTCCTGGGACATTTATCGCTACTCCCGCGACGCAGGGCGTATCGAACCAGCCGTCGCCAAGTCTGAGTCCGAGGAATTGGGCCGCAACATCGCTAAGGGCCAGAAAGAACTCGCCACCGCAAGTGCGGACCTAGGGAGCGACTCTGAAACGGTTGCCGCCGTGAAATCGATCAATGAACACCTGGCCGCGGCAGCCAAGCACCACGCGATGCTCCACGAAGAGTGCTGCAAGGACTCGATTGATGGCTCCGTCTGCATGATCTGCTGCAACAACATCCTTCTGGAATTGGACAAGGCGCAGGCGGAGCACAACGCGTTGATGCGTTCGCTGGAGGTTAAAGAAAAGTAACCCCTGGAAGCTTGTCGGGCCGAGAGCAACGAACTTGCTGAATTCGATCCGGATGAGTTGCAGTCAGCACACAATGGCGTGTGGGAAGGAGATTGCAGTGAACGAACAACACACTCTTCAATTCCTCGGTGCAGCCGGAACGGTGACCAGCTCGAAGCACCTGTTGAAAGTTGGCGGTAAGCAGGTGTTGCTCGATTGTGGGTTGTTCCAAGGGTTGAAGGAACTGCGACTTCGAAATTGGCAGCTTCCACCGTTCCAGCCATCGGAGATCGACGCTTTCGTGCTCAGCCACGCACATATTGACCACAGTGGTTATCTGCCGCTATTGGTGCGCCGTGGATTCCGGGGCTCCCTCTACTGTACGCCAGCCACCAGATCGCTGCTGAAAATAATGCTGCCGGACTCGGCACATATTCAGGAAGAAGAAGCTGCCTACGCTAATCGCAAAGGCTTCTCGAAGCACAGGCCAGCGGAAGCTCTCTACACTGCTCGTGATGCACAAAACGCGCTGAAATTGCTGGATATACTCAGCCATACGACAATTCGTTCTCGGTGACCCCTGGGGTCTGCGCGACGTTTCGTCGCGCTGGTCATATCCTCGGGTCGGCTAGCATTGAGCTTCAAATGGGAGAGCGTAAACCGAATGTGCTTGTCTTTTCTGGTGACCTTGGCCGCTGGGGCCGACCGATGATCCGAGATACTCAGGTGGTGCCCCATGCCGACGTACTGCTCGTCGAAACCACATACGGAAATCGGACGCATCCTGATGTGGAACCCTCTGAACAACTTGCAAAGGTCGTCAATGCGGCGGCGGAACGAGGCGTGGCCTTGCTCATTCCGGCGTTTGCCGTTGGACGAACGCAGGAACTCATATGGCGGTTGCGGGAGCTTGAAGAGGCAAATCGAATCCCGCGGCTGCCGACGTACATCGATAGGCCCATGGCGACCGACGCTACAGAGGTGTTCTGCCAGCACCCGGAAGACCACGATATCGACATGAAACTTCTCATGGACGAGCGTCGCTGTCCGTTGTGCTGTAAACCCGATACCTTTACACGGACTCCAGAGGAATCCAAGGCCTTGAACCACATTAAGGGGCCGATGATTATCATAGCCGCCAGTGGCATGGCCACTGCCGGACGTATTGTCCATCACCTCAAGCAGCGTTTACCTGACCGGGCAACTACAGTCCTGCTCGTCGGCTTCCAGGCGGCGGATACGCGTGGCCAGTTGCTCCAGAAAGGTGCGAAACAGCTCCGGATGCACGGCCATGAAATCCCTTTGCGTGCGCATATCGAGACAATTGACGGACTATCGGCCCACGCCGATAGAGATGAGATCTTTCGCTGGTTGCGAGGTTTTCGAGAAGCTCCCAGACAAACTCATATTGTGAATGGGGAACCAGCAGCGGCAAAGGAACTCGCTGAATGCATAAGCGCACGGCTTGGCTGGAGTGTCAACATCGCACAACAGATCCAGACCGTTGCCTTGACATGACTCGCCGATTGGGGCTCAAGAAAGGAGCGACGTAGTATGAACTTGGCAATCCTTGCACATACCGAAGGTGGTTACGGCTGGGGCAGTCCATTTGAGCCGTGGGAGTTTCACCCCGCGCTCAATCACCTGCCGATAGCTTTTTTGCTCGGCGGCGTCGCCGTTGATTTGTATGCTTGGTGGCGGGGGCGGCCGAACTTATCTTCGGTCGTCACGGGCTTGCTCGTCGCTGGTGTGCTAACGGGCGGGCTCGCCTGGCTATCCGGCGTTCTGGCCTTATTCACGGTTCCTGCACATACGGAAGAGGCACACTGGCTCATGTATTGGCACGCAGGCGTTCAGACGATAGTCCTTGCAATGTTTGCGTGGGTTGCTTGGAAGCGCTGGCGAAAAACGACATCATCACCTTGGGCACTCGGAAGAGTTTTGGGATGGATTGGCGCGGCGTTGCTTCTGGTTGGCTCAGGGCTCGGTGGATACATTGTCTATCACGGCGGGGCTGGTATCGATCCACAGCTATTGACGCCGGAGGTGCGACAGAGCCACACCCATGGTGGAGGAAACGATAACTCGCACGAGCACGCCAACACGGTAGATCATGACCATAGACACTAGTTGTGAAGTCAGGGCCATGCTGCTCCACCGTCGATACGACCATGATTTGTCATTGCAACAATCTAAGAAACGCGTGCCGTATCCAGTTAGGGAAGAATGGATTATTGGCAGATACAATCCGATTCACCTTTTGTACAAGAGCATGAACCCAAAGAGACTCGTTGGTGTTTTCTTCGTGATGGCACCACTGCGACCGCCGGGCTTCTTGCTGTGGGCGGAGTCCAGATTACATCAGTCGCGTCGGGTGACGGCCTCGACCATTGCGATCTCGCCCCCGCGCCCGATGGAGATGGAGACATGGGCCACAAGCCGCGCGTCTTCGTTGCTGATCGCACCAGGTCCCCAGGTCGTTCTCATTTCGGCGATCCGTTCAACCGACAAGCAGAGGCCGTGGTCTTTCTCCCCTCAAATGGATCCGACTATCGTGAGCGAACCGGCGACCGAGCGTAGAGCAGAAAGGACTCTCAAACGATGAAGAATACGAGACACATGCCCTACCGCGGCTTGCCGCTGTTCAAGATCGCGGTGGAAAAGGCTCATTGAATCCATCAGCGCCCTTTGTTAGCACGTTCATTTCCTACCTTCGTACGCCAATCGGCACCCGCCCGAGGTTGTACGAACCCTTCAACTGGCTCCCGTAGCTTTGGGTACCATCCCCACGAATGCGCACCAATGCCGAAACGCAGGTATACGCCCTGCTCATGAAATCCGCTCTTGCGGAAACCGGCCAGAGCGGCGTCGTTCGTGACCTCCGTCGTTGTTACAAGCCAACCAACATCTCGCGTCCTATACAGTTCCAGGGCTGCGTATGACAGCATGGCGGGCATCAGCCCCTGGCCGCGCGAGTCAGGAGCAGTATAGACGTTGAAGACAAAGGCAGCATTGCTGGATAGCTGGATTTCAGTCGCGGTAGCTGGATGGTAGCCAACGTTCATGCCTTTCTCGGCTAGCCCTTCATAGAACCAAGCAAACGCGCACAGACCCGCCTCAGATTCAGCGCCGACACACCACATGCGATGCTCTATCAATCGTGGTATGAGTTCTTCCGAAAAGAGCAGCTGGCCGCTCGCAGCGTACTCGCTTGCCTCGGAAGTAGAGAGAACTCGGATTGTGTAACCGCCAACTTCCGGGCTACTGCGAACAGTGTTGGAGTCAAGAACCAACAAGCGTGCTGCCTCAAACGGAACCACACGCTGCAGCAGACGGTAAGGTAGCCGTAGTATTTTGCGACTCAGCATCCGGCGCTACCTGGTGTGGGTTTTGAGGAAGAAGTTGTATTGGCGGCGGACACCCTCAAGGCACCTTCAGGTGGTGACTGAAGGCGGTTCCGCATCATGTGCTGCGAAACGCGGATCCTTGATTCCCAGCCTCAACTTCCACTCCTGGATGGCGCAGTACAGAACCGGTACGGTAAACATCGTGATAATCACGATGCACATGCCGCCGAAGCTTGGAATTGCCATGGGAACCATAATGTCGGCCCCCCGGCCGGTGGAGGTCAGTACGGGAAGCAAAGCGAGGATCGTCGTCGCCACGGTCATCAAGGCTGGTCGTACGCGGCGTAGTCCCGCTTCAAGCGTCGCCGCCCGCGCTTCTTGGGTAGTAGTGATCTTGTGGCGGTAGAAGCTCTGATCCAGGTAGGTAGCAATCACCACGCCATCGTCCGTGGCAATGCCGAATAGCGCGAGAAAGCCGACCCACACCGCCACACTGAGATTGATCGGGTGAATCTGAAATAGCGTCTGCATGTCGGCTCCAAACAGGCTGAAGTCCATGAACCATGGCTGTCCGTAGAGCCACAGCATGATGAATCCACCGGACCAGGCCAGTGGAACGCCAAGAAACACGATGCATGTCGTGATTACCGAACGGAACTGCAAGTAGAGAATGATGAAGATGACAAACAACGCCAACGGGAGGACAACCATTAGCGTCTTTTGGGAGCGGATCTGATTCTCATAGTTGCCCGCGAAGGTGTAGCTGACGCCGGGAGGAACCACGAATTCTCCGGAGTCGATTTTCTTCTTCAGGTAACGTTGGGCATCTTCGACGACATTGACCTCCGCCTTGCCTGGTTTCATGTCGAACAGTACGTATCCGATGAGAAATGTATCTTCACTCTTGATTACCTGTGGGCCCCGGACGTACTCGATATCGGCAACTTGTGCCAGCGGAATCTGCGAACCATCCTTGGCAGGTATCAATATCTTCTCGAGTTCTTCAATCTCGTTGCGCAATTCTCGCATGTAGCGTACTCGGACTGGGAAGCGTTTCCGCCCCTCGACGGTGGTCGTGATTGGCATGCCGCCGATGGCGACCTCTACCACGTCTTGCACATCTTGGATGTTGAGGCCGTACCTAGCAATTTTCTGGCGATCGAAGTTGATTTCGAGGTAGGGCTTGCCCACGATCCGGTCGGCAATCACCGCAGATGCTTGCACGCTCGGGACCTCTTTCAAGAATCGTTCGATGTCGAGAGCCACGCTTTCAATCGTGTCCAAATCGGGTCCTTTCACTTTCACCCCCATCGGCGCCCGCATGCCACTTTGAAGCATCACGATGCGAGCCGCGATTGGTTGCAGACGTGGAGCGGAGGTCGTGCCGGGTACTTGCGCGGCGTCCACGATCTCGTGCCAAATATCGTCCGGTGTCTTGATGCCGGACCACGACTTCCGGCCAGGATTGAGTGCGGGATCGAGTGGTGCTCGCCACTGGCGGAATGGAACACCGGCGGGATCTTCTATTAATTGACCTGTGTCATCCCTCGGATACTTGCCCTGAACCTGATACGGCTGCCCATCTCCTGCTTCCATGGGAATACCACTGGCGTCACGGAAGAAGTCAACCTCATCGGGGGTGAATTTGTAGTTGATGCGGTGTCCGTCTTTATCTACCAGATATTCGGATTTGTAGTTGATGACGGTTTCGATCATCGAGATGGGTGCCGGGTCCAGCGGGCTCTCCACTCGTCCGAGCTTGCCAACAGCCAGTTCCACCTCGGGGACGGCGTTGATGCGGCGATCCTGCAGCTGTAGGACGCTGAGAGCCTCACCGATGGAGGCGTGTGGCATTGTAGTCGGCATGTATAGGAACGAACCCTCGTCGAGCGGCGGCATGAATTCTTTCCCAAAACCCTCCCAACTCTTGGCGAGCGTCCATTTCAGCCTTGCACCCAGCGGACGGACCGCGACGTCATCGGCCCAAGTTTTGGAACGGACACCTGCCATTTCATATTTGAACCGCTCCAGCGAAGAGAGTTGCTGCAGGTCTTCGCTGGATAAATCCTGTGCCTCGTATTGCTGCGGAATGCGACCTAGCAGCACCGCCGGTCCTAGCCAAGCACTGAACCCGAACAGGAGTACCAGCGCTGGTGCAATAAGAAAGAGCCCCTTGTGGTCTAGACTCCAGCGTAAGAGTGGACGGTACAGGTGGTGCTGAAAGAGATGAAAGAAAGCCAGCAGGCCGCCAATCAGGAGAGCTACAAAGAAGAAGTTGCTTAAGAAACCGCTCTCGGGGCCCAATGGCAGCCAATCCTCCGTCAGCATGGTGCCGACCAGCAACACCGCCGCCCCATTGGCCAAGAGCAGGCTGAGGTTTTGCATGCGGTCTCGCCATGTTTGATGGCTGTCCGGCAGAGTTTCTTCGACGAATTTGAAGAGCCCAAGCGCAGCGATGATGAGACCCGCCCACCAAGCGATCCAGACCCCAAGAATCACTCCTGCGACCATCAGTCCTGCATAAAGGATGCGTTTGAGCATGCGCGAGTCGACACGCGTTGTGAACAGGACGTGGGCAACCGGTGGGATGATGGTCAGTGCGACGATCACCGATGCGGCCAAGGCGAATGTTTTTGTGAAAGCTAGTGGTTTAAAGAGTTTCCCTTCCGCACCGATCATCGTGAACACTGGCAAAAAGCTGACGATCGTCGTAGAGACGGCGGTTACTACCGCGCCTCCTACCTCACTGGCCGCCCGGTAAATTACCTCCAGTCGGTTCTCCTGGGCTTCCGTCTCGTCTAAATGCTTCAGGATGTTCTCGCAGAGGATGATCCCCATGTCGACCATTGTGCCAATAGCGATGGCGATGCCCGATAGTGCCACGATGTTCGCGTCGACACCAAAGGTCTTCATGGCGATAAAGCACATCAGCACGGCCAATGGCAGCAGCGCACTAATCAGTAGGGAGCTTCGCAGGTGCATCACCATGACCAGGATCACGATCACGGTAACCAAGATTTCTTCGACGAGCGCCTTGTTCAGCGTGCCGAGTGTCTCATAAATCAGGCCGGTTCGGTCGTAGAACGGCACAACCGTGACTTGGCTCGTAGTTACCCAGCTTGGCCACTCATTTCGGGGAGTGGACCGCAGGTGCTTGACCCACTCATCGTCATTTAGGAGGTCATCGCTGGCAAAGGCGTCGAAACCATGCTGCTCGGCGTAGTCAGCAGCCTCTTCACGAGTTGCCTGTCGATAGTCGATGATCGCCTTCGTGGGGAGGCCATCTTCGAATTCACTTATCTTCTGCTTCACATTCTTAATTGCCGCCAGCGGGTTGAAGCCGTAACGGACTACAGCCACACCACCTACTGCCTCGGCGCCACCTTTATCCAGCGCTCCTCGACGCAGCGCAGGGCCGAGCGACACATGGGCCACGTCTTTGACGTAAATCGGCACGTTGTCGTTTACTGCGACGACGCTGTACTCCAGGTCTTCGACATCCTTGACGAAGCCAAGGCCGCGGATGAAGTACTCCGCCTTGTTGATTTCGATGGTCCGGGCACCAACGTCGATATTGGACTTCTTCACGGCCATGAAGACATCATCGATGGTCACACGAGCCGCACGCATGGCATCGGGATCGACATCGATTTGGTACTCCTGTACGAAACCGCCGACGGATGCCACTTCACTGATGCCTTCGGCCGACAGCAAGGAGTAGCGGACGTACCAATCCTGGATGGTTCGCAACTCATTCAGATCCCATCCGCCGATAGGCTTACCATCGGGGTCGCGACCTTCAAGCGTGTACCAGTAGATTTGTCCCAGCGGCGTTGCGTCTGGTCCCAGTGCAGGCTGCACCCCCTCAGGCAGCGTTCCGGATGGAAGGCTGTTCAGCTTTTCTAGCACGCGGGTCCGCGACCAATAGAACTCCACGTCTTCATCGAAGATGACGTAGATGCTTGAAAACCCAAAG
Organism: Aeoliella sp.; assembly: GCF_965227375.1. NCBI lineage: Bacteria > Pseudomonadati > Planctomycetota > Planctomycetia > Pirellulales > Lacipirellulaceae > Aeoliella > Aeoliella sp. Next base: position 2,109,274 of record NZ_CBDDFX010000002.1, on the reverse strand, counting down.
AACGAATAGCTGCGGATCGTCTTCACGCCCGGTACGCCCAACAGGGCCACGGTGAGCGGATAGCTGATCTGGTCTTCGACATCCTGTGGCGACCTGCCCATCCATCGGGTGAACACGATTTGCTGGTTCTCGCCGATGTCGGGGATCGCATCCGTCGGTACAGGATCGCGGGGCAAAGCCCCCACCTCCCAGTCGAACGGCGCAACCAGCACGCCCCATCCCACGACCGCAATGACGATCAGCGAGACAATGAGCTTGTTTTCTAGGCAGAAACGAATGACACGGTCAATCATCGACGATTCCGGGATATTGAGAATCTCAGTGTTGCGAATGGTCTTGATGGTCGCGCTGCGAACCTGGCATAGTGGGTTCGTCATGAACCACCCGTTCCACACGGTCGGCACACGTCAGCATGGATGAGCCGTAGTAAGGGTTCTTTACCTGATCATCCTCCTGGTACCACACGGCACCTTGCCCTTGGAATGCCATCGGACAGTGCAGCTCGAAAACGGGATTGGCATCGCCAAAGCCGAACGTCTTCGCCAGCACTCCTACTTCTTCCGATAGCGGTTTGAATGCTGTCCGCATGTCTTTCAAGTCGGACTTGTCGCCAAGGGAAGCAGTTAGTGTGCTCATGTTGGCTCGTTCCCGTTGCCAGACTTCGACGGCACGCGGGCTTAGGCCAGTGGGGTCCACTGCGTTGATTGTCGTTTGCAGGCTGATGGCTGCCACTTGAGCGTTTTGCGGATTGTCAGCAGCCAGCTCCCGCTGAATAGCCCGATAGTGATTCCACGCGGCGGCAAGCTTGGTTTGAAACTCCTCGGGCACAGCCAAACGTTCGGTAGCTGGTGGTTGTTCTGTCTGCACGCCAAGCTGCTCGCGCATCCGCCGCATGTGCCCTTTGAGCAAGAGGAACACCTGGTCCGCCTCATCCAGCTGTTTGACGTCTTGCCCTTCAAACGCATCGTTGCCCAAGAGCATGTTGAACTCGTTCCACTGCATGCGAGCATGGCCAGACAGCTGTGAACCATCGACAGCCGCAAGGCTTGATCCGAATTGGGAGAACGCCAACCTTACTTGGTCGAGATTCTTGCTTTCGACCGCCTGAGTAACCTGCTGATAGGCGTCTTGCAGAGCTTGGATGTGAGCAACGAATTCCGGTGGTAACGACATCTGATGGCCCGCGTGCTCGTCACCTCCTGCCGGCTTGGTGGGGCCACCCCCGTGATGATGGCCGCCACCTCCACCGCCTTCGGGAGTCATCATGCTGGGCTTGGCTTGAATTTGGATTTCAGCGTCGATCTTGAAGTTGCCTTGCGTGACAACCAGCTCTCCCTCTTGCAGACCATGGCTAACGAGGTAGTAGTTTCCGGCACGCGGCCCGAGTACGATTTCTCGTCCTTCGAACGTGGGCTGCCCCGTGGGAGCGAACTGCTCATGCACTCGCTCCATGACCGATTCCATTCCCGCGAACGCTTGTTTCGCTTGCTCAATGCTGGATGCTCGGCTGCCTGCCAATACGAAGGGGGCGAGTTCGTCGGCGTACGTGTTCCAGGTCTGACGGGCATACTGGGTGCCGGACTGGCCATACGCTCGGTCAAGTACTTTGCTAAAGACTCCGTTCGCCTCACGGATCTGCTGAAGGTCGCCTGCTTGAATCGAAGCAGAAATTCCCTGATACGCGGTTTCTACACCTTTGGGTAGCTCCGGCAACTCGACATACACTATCGCCCGACGCCCGGTTACTAGGGCCGCGGAATAGGGAATCACGAGCGGGGCCACTCGTTCGTCGGTCTCTGCCGTCACAAACCCAAGTGACTCGGCTTGCACCAAATCCATGCCGCAGATGTTGCACGTGCCCGGCTCGTCCTTGACGACTTCGGGATGCATGGGGCAGATCCACTTTCCGGCAAGGCTGGGGTCGATCACTCGCCCCTCGGCCGCCACTTGAGGGCGGGCCACGGCGCGGACGAACATTTCTGGCTTCAACTTGCCAGTAGGGTTCGGAACATTCACCCGGACTTTTACGGTGCGCGTCTTGTCATTGAGCACCGGTTGAATAAACGAGATGCGGCCGTGAAACTCTTCACCGGGATACGCTTCGGTGGTGATCGTCACATCTTGTCCGTAGCGAATCCAAGGTAGATCCGATTCGTAGGCATCCAGGTGGACCCACACCTGATCCAGGTCGGCGACTGTGTAGATCCGTTCGCCGGTCTTCACGTAGTCGCCTTCCTGCTTGAGTTTGTCGATCACCACGCCGCTAAGAGGTGAGTAGATGGTCAGGTGGTCGCTCGGCTGGTCGCGCTGTTCGATCTCGCGAATCTGTTCCTCTTTAAGCCCAAGTAGACGCAGCTTCTCGCGCGCCGACTCCACCAAATCGAGCGATGGGGTGAATCGATTCCCACGCCCTTGTTCCGATTGGTATTTGATTGCCTGGATCAATTCCTCCTGTGCGGAATAGAGTTCCGGGCTATAGATGTAAACCATATGGTCGCCCGCATTCACTGCGATGCCGGTGTAATCGACATAGAGACGATCGAGCCTGCCGGGAACCCAAGCACTGATGTAGCCAAGCTTGGTTTCGTCATAGTCGACCTTGCCCACCATCGGTACATCGTGCGAGACATACTTTCGCTCCACAGGGGCCGACGCAATGTTCATCAAGGCCCGCGTTTCAGGGCTGATCGTAAGAGTCCGCATCCCGCCAGAAGTATTGGCGACTGGAATCAGGTCCATGCCGCAGATTGGGCACTTGCCAGGCGATGTAGACCTAATCTGGGGATGCATTGAGCAAGTCCACAGGCTTGCCCCACTCGATGAAACGGCGGTCGTTGCCGGAGTGAGTGCGCTGTCCGATGAGGACGAACCTCGCAGAAACAGGGCGAGTATGAAGCCGACCACAATGAAGAACAGAGCCTGCACCGCAAGGCCCTTCCAGTCTTGTCCGTTGATTCGCTGCCACCATGCGGCCGGCTTGCTGGATGTGCTCACGGCTTCTCACTCCGTAGGGTATTTTGATTCAGAGTCCTAGTTGACAACATAATGGATAGTCTAGAAATGGGCGACATCGATGAGGTTGCGTATGAGGTGAGCTTCCACAACCAATTTAGCAACTTCTTGGGCACGTTGCTTGAGGTAGTAGGACGAAACACGGCCGCGTAGTGTTACCACGCGGCCGTTCTCGTCTACAGTCACCGAGAGCTTGGCCAATTCGGCGTACCCGCTCTTCGAATATTGGTCGCTCAGAGTACGCTCGATGGAACTCATCGCTCAGAGGAGGCTATATGCACCTCGTTTGGGACCTCGCTCGAATCGCAGTCAATAGCTCCGAGTGCCTGGATGTAATCGCACCTGTGGCGGGGTCACGTGCCGCGGGGCGCTACTGCGTCGCACCTCGTATCGGGGCGATACGTTGGCGCCTGGCTCATAGGAGAAACTGCGATAGGTTACCGAGGGAGTCGCCTGGCAGGGACTTTGCGTCTCGGCCTTGGTTGCCGGAGCCGCAGCTTGCGGGGTCTCTTCCTTAGTTACCTCAGGTGCTGGCTCGTAGGAGAAGCTGCGGTAACTCTCGGCCGCCAGCGCTGTGTTCGCCTGATTCGAAGCTTGAACAGGCGAGACCACGCGAATTGGCGTCGATCGGGTTACTCTGGCACGCGACTGAGAATTCCAGAAGCCCTTACCGAACTCTCTACGTGCTTTGGCTCCGGCATCGCGTTGAGCAAACGCTTCACTACCTAGCACCAACCCCAGAACCGCCACTGACAATACAACTGTGCGAAACATCTTCCGCCTCCCGGCTCCTTGTGAGCCAGCTTAAGGATCGCGTCCTGCGCTTGAGTGAGCGGGGACCCACTGTCCCTCGCTGCAACTTGTCTTCTCTGCCTAGTTTGATGCGCTAGGGCAGGCGTTCCTTCATCCCTCCGTTGGAAATAGTTCACCTGGGAGAACAAGGGGAACGAACAGGGACTGCGCAGAAGCTTTGCAGGACATGCTGCTCTTCCTGGCAATGGCGGTATTTGCCGCAGCCAATCTGCACTCATCAGGTGTCCTTTCTGGCACACGTTTTATCGAATGCAGGACGCCATCCCCCTCGCCATGAAGAAATGAATCACCTTTGGCATGAGATTTGACTATCTCGGCTCTGGATGCCATCCATTGCCGACCCGCAAGTCTTCTTTCCGTGGGTTAGGTTTGCTCCCAGCCCACTTGGATAGTCTGACTTGCTCGCCCATAAGCTTTTCAAGCAAACGCCCGCAGCGATTGCCCTGGTCCTGTTGTCCCTATTGGGAGCGTGCGCCTGGGCCGAACCGAAGGAAGCTACTGCCAATCAAGAGCACCTAGATGCGGAGAGTTTCAACCTCCGCACCTACGCTGGTGGGCCGAAGGCATCGGAGGTGGTTGCTCTGGCAACCAAGACAAGGCGTGAGGCGCACGGTCGCTGGCTCGCCGGTGAACCACAACAGCCTTGGCGGCCACGCTGCGAGATCGTGGTTCACCCCAATCGGTCGACCTATTTGCGGGCTGTCGGTGGTGGGGGAGGTCAGACTTCCGGGGCGAGTTTCATCAAATGTGTCGCTGGCCAGATCGTCGAGCGGCGGGTCGATGTACTTGTCAACGAGAAGGGAGAATGCCCTGCCCTGGCACACGAGCTGACTCACGTCGTGCTGGCTGATTTTTTTGAGGGCCGACAGCCGCCACCCTGGATTGACGAAGGCATCGCAACGCTGGCGGACTCAGAAGAGAAGCGAGCACTTCATTATCGCGATTGCCATCGAGCACTTCAGAATGGAGAAGCTATCGAATTGGCCGAACTTCTGGAACTCGAGCGTCTCACATCGCGCGAGCAAGCCGCGGCATTCTACGGCCAGAGTTTATCCCTGGTAGAGTTCCTGGCCGACCGCGGCAAGCCTGCGCGGCTGCTGACCTTGGTGAAGTTGGCCCAAAGCAAGGGATACGACCAGGCATTAAGGGATGTCTACGACATCAACGGTATCGGCGAACTGCGGAGTCAATGGCTGCACCACGCGGCCTCCCCAGCCATGGAGACGAGCAGGCCGCTGGTTTCCTCAAGATAGAACGTAAACGCTGCAATCCCTGGCTCATCCACTTGCGTCTTTGCTCAGGCTGTCCACCAAGCGCGTCACCTCTTCCAAGTCACCGGCTCCGATTACCGTAATCTGCCGCTCTCCCTGTCGCCAACTAGCTGCCAGTTGTCCACTAAGCTCGACGACACTTGTCGGCTTGCCACCGCAGATGCACTCGACGCGGGATCGGTCACCGAACCACATCGGTTGTGGATCGACGTGCTCCAGCACGGTCATCACACCACCATCGGCTCGGCGGCAGACTGACAGGCTGCAACGGCAACAGGGCATCTCCAGAGCATACGTCTGCTCGACGGTAAAGTCTCCCGCAGTACTGGTGGCAACGGGGCGAAAACCTAGAGATTTCTCGGCCTCCTCCGGGGTGATCAACTGACCGTTGTACGTTGCCACTAGCGTCTGGTGCGCCTGCTCCGGGTCCACAGCAAACTTCGCGAGGTACAGGTCGAAATTGGCGGCCATCGTTTCGTGCCCGTGGTCGCCCGCAAAGTGGTTCGTCGCCAACAATCCTGCGGTTAACGCCAGCAGAACAGAAGCGGCGATCGCCCAAGCAGCCCGAGGTGTTGCCCACCAGCGTCGGACATTCGTGTCACCAACGTGACTCAGCTGTTCTTCGTTTTCGAGGCGTGCCTCGATGGCTTCCCACAGGCCTGGGGGAGGCGCGGGGGCCGGCATCGCTCGAACCTCACCCGCCAACTCCCTCGCGAACTCGACCTTTGCCGCGCAGGCCGAGCAACTGCTGACGTGCGCCGCTACCTGTTCGCACAAATCAGCAGGGAGTTCATTATCCACGTAGGCGGATAGTCGGTCTTGTGCCTCTGAACATTTCATCGTTAAGGGCTCCAACCCACGTGCGCAAGCCGATCCTGCAACTCCCTGCGGGCACGGTTTAGACGCGAACCGACGGTCCCTTCGGGAATATTGAGAATCTCAGCAATCGTTACGTACGGTAGTTCTTCCACTTCGCGCAGGAGAAAAATGGTCTTCAACTCTTCATCCACCGAAGCCAGGGCGGCGTCCAGCGCTTCGGCGAGGTCGGTCCTCTTTTCGTGCGATTCATGATGATCGCACGGTTCATATTCTAAGGAAGCCATCGGATGGCGTTTCCTACGGCGTAGGTGCTGCAGGGCCTCATTGACCGCCAATCGATAGACCCATGTGTTCAATCGCGAACGGCCTGAAAACTGTCCAAGCTTGCGGTAGACCTGGATATAAGCCTGCTGCATCACGTCGGGGGCATCCTGCTCACCCACCATGCGGACCATCAGCCGATAGATTCGGCCGTGACTTTCGTCAAACAGCCGCCTCTGGGCATCTCGGTCGCCACGTTTGCAGGCGAGGACAAGTTTTTCGTCGTCTTGGTGCATGCTTCCTGCATCTTTGGCTCTCCGTCGCTCTGTTAGATGCGTGGGAGAGCTTGGTTCTTCGGGAAAAAGTGTTGCGGGAGGCCGTGCCACACTAAGACCAGGGGTCGCTGCCCGGTTTCGAGTGTGGTTTCTAGTCTCGCCAACCTCCCAGATTACCATCGCGATCCGCTCGGGTGGAGTGGGAGCCCCTTGGTGCGGATTGTTTTTTCAACAGAAGTGAAGAACCTCGTAACCAGGAGCATCTATCTGAAATAGACAGGATTTGAGCATTTACTGACGTCCGATTTGGACCCGCAGTTTCCCCCTCCCGGTCGGTGGCTTCAGCTCGCATAGGAATAGAGCTGGGGCCATCGACTTTCAGACACCTGTAGAGAGGATCAAATGACCTATTCATCGTTGTGTTTTTCAATTGCGCTAGTTGCCATAGTCGCCTTGGTAGCCGTTGGATGCGGTGCCCCATCCGCGACGGAGACGCCGTCCGAGCCTCAGGCGACCCAGAACGACATGCACGACATGCACGCCGACCACGACCATGCGGCTCACACTGACCAAGGCGCTACTGGGATGTCAGACATGGACCAGATGAAGTCCGAGCTGGCGAAGCTCTCGCCCGAAGACGCCGATTCGGCGATGAAGCAACACTTTTGCCCTGTCAGCGGTGAAATGCTGGGAGTCATGGGCGCACCGATAAAAGTCGACGTGAACGGCAAGCAAGTTTGGATTTGCTGCGAAGGCTGTCGGGACAAGTTGCTGGCCGATCCTGACAAGTACTTGGCGAAGCTGGAGAATTAGGCGTTTTGAAGCAGATGAGTTGCGTCTATGTCGCACCATTGTTGGTGCGAGGAGGTGCAAGCGTGTCCGACATCGCTACATTTACCAAGCGAGTACACGAGGTTGTCACAGACACTTGCCGTTTGCAGCACTGGTCGACCGCTGATGCACGTCGATACATGCAGGAGATTCGAGATCGCCGTCAGATTTTCGATGAGAAGGCGAGAACGCTGCTCAAAGGTGTCATCCAGCCACGGCTAACGGCAGTGGCTGGGCTATTTCCCAACGCAAGTTGCAGTGGCGACCAGTCTCTCGCACGTAGTTGTCATTTCCAGTGGACGGAGCGTTTTCCCGCTAATGCTTCTGTCGCCTTCTCCGTAGAGCACGATCTCCGCTTTGAGCAATTAATCATTCGCTCTCATGCTCGAATAGTGCCAAGATTCATCCCATTGGTGGAGCAGGATCAATTGCATTCGCCACTGCAAAACACCGTCGACGCCAGTTTAGCTGATTGGGTTGAGGAGCGACTGCTGGAATTCATTGACACCTACCTCCGCCTGGACTGCCAGAGGCAAAGTGATATTGGGGTCGCGACGGATCCGGTCTGCGGTATGAAGCTGAGCGTTGCAGAAACAAACGCCGCAAGTTCCTATTACGGGCACCCCTACTATTTCTGCTCCGAAGACTGTCATTCGTTGTTCGAAAGAGATCCTGCTCGTTACGCACAAGTCAAGACGACATGACCAGATGGGCGACAAGTGTACCAAGAGACTAATTCGATACATCAAGCAGAGGAAGTTGTTTCGTCCAGGTGTCGTCGGATGCCAAGTATTGGTAAGCGTCTGTTGCTTGCAGTCAACATCCCCGTGTTGGTCCTAGCCGTCCTGCTGCTCAGCTATGACTACCATCGCGCGTTCAACCGCGGGCTCACGAGTAAGCGAATTGCTTTGGAGGAAGAGGCTAAAACACTGCTACCCGCCTTGCTCCGAATTCATGCGGATCGACCGCACGATACTCAAGCATTCATCGACTCCGTCTGCGGCCTGATGCATGACACAGATTCCCCCGGGCATCATATTGCTGTGGTGATCGGCAACAGAAAGTTCCAGGCGGTAGCTCATGGTCGTGCGTCGCCGGAGATGTTCCAGGCAATGCAGAAGACGGCTGACAGCAACGACCATCTGGCGTCCCGGGGTGGGGAATCGTTGATCGTCGCAGAGCAGAGCACCCCGCTAGCTACTGCTTACGTTTCGGAATCGCTGGAGAATGTTCGGCAAGCGGTTCGGGCAGACGTTCTCCGTCGGTCGGCTGGGTTCGCTCTGATCGCAGGTGTAGCCGCTGTGATCATCAATGTGGTGCTTCTCTACGTGATAACTAAGCCGATCGAGGCGCTGGTAGAGACGGTGCAACGGATTCGAGAAGGGGAATTAGGTGCCCGTTCCGATTCATTCCGGACAAGGGAGCTAGAGTACCTGTCTGAAGAAATCAACCTAATGAGCCAGTCCTTGGCAACAGCTGAGAAAGCTCGTCAGACCCAGATGGCCAAAGCTCGCGAGATTCAACTCAATCTGCTACCGAACGGAGTCAAGCCGGACGGAGTGCATTTTGCTCACCTATTCGTGCCAGCCAACGATGTTGGTGGAGACTATTTCGATGTGCTTAAGCGGGCGGACGGCACATGGCTATTCTGCATTGCCGACGTTTCGGGCCACGGAATCCCTGCCGCGATGAACGCTGCGATGCTCAAATCGCTGATGTCGCAAGCGGCCCAGCATTGCCTCGCTCCATCCCAGGTGCTATCCGAGGTCAACCGTCAATTCTGTGCGATGAGCCTTGACGGAGACTTCGCGACACTGCTCGTGCTCAGTATCGACCCGAACTCATACAGGCTAGACTATGCGAGCGCAGGTCACGAACCAGGGTGGCTCTTTCGTGAGGGAGGCGAATTGAAGCAGCTTGAGTCGACTGGAATGCCGCTTGGCGTTTTGGGTAATGCAGCCTGGGAGGATGTTCGAACCTACTTTGAGCAGGATGATCGACTGCTGTTGGTGACGGACGGCGTATGTGAGACTGGCGATTCGTCGGGGCAACTTTTCGGCCGTGAGCGTATAGGGCAGCATCTCAAGAGGTTCCGCGGGGCGGGCGCAACTGGCGTGGTCGATGCCTTGAATCAATCGCTAACGCAATACCGCGGCTCAGCCAATCAGACCGACGACGTGACCGTGCTGCTGATTGAACGAAAGCAAAGCGAAACAGAGTAGACCTATGTTGGGGGTGGTTATTGCCCTTGCGTCACTCCACTTGTCACACCGTCCTCGTATGCGTCAGCCGGGTTAATCAGGTCCGAGTTGGTGTTTGTAAAATAAGGCTGAGCGGCGCAAGAGTGGCAAGGGCATCCGTCGTAGTACTCATAGGGGAGGGGGGATGGTGTGCAGTACTTGCACGGAACCCGGCAGCCCTCGTACCAGTGGTACGCCGGTGCGCACCCGGCTGAGGTGAGCAATGCCAGTATGGTGATTCCGATGAAAGAACGCCAAGAACCCATTTGCCTCCCCCTTTTGACTATCATGTCATGGTGACTTGCGGTCGTTACGGTTGTCATTCCGCCAGTGCTGGTTCCGGCAGCTGCATCGAGTTTTCTTCCATATCTTCGATCTCGCTGCTCTGAGGCAGCGGTACGCTCTCAGCCATTTGAGACAGCGGACCACCAACCACACGCTCAAGCGATGCGATTGTCTGTCGCAACGACGCTTCGAGACGGCTGTTGGCTACTTCGTACCGAAGTACCAGGCGGAAGTTATCGATTAACTGCAAGAAGTCCACTTCGCCCACGGAGTAGGCACGGTTCGAGACCTCCAGCGTCTGCCGAGCTTTCGGCAGGATGTCCTCTCGGAAGAGAAGCAACAGGTCCTGCTGGCTGCGGGCCTTGGCGAAGAGGTCGGTTACTTGCTCCAACGTGGCATCTCGCAAAGCGTCGTACTGTCGCGCCGTGGCGACGGCATTGGCCTCTGCGGACCGTACGGCCGAATCGAGTCGCTTACGATAGATTGGGAGGTTGATGCCCGCCGTAATCAGGGCGGCATCTTGTCCATTGGCGACCGGACTGATTCCTGCATTGGCTGTGTCGATCCACGTGGCCCCGAGCGTCAGGTCAGGGACGTAGTCTAGCCGGGCAAGCTGAGCTGTGCGTCGGTCGCGTTCTAGCGCCGCCAGCTTCGCGTGTAGTTCTGGTCGCGCAGCGACTGCGCGTCTTTCCAGCCAGTCGAGATCCTGCGGAGCTTCTTCACCAAGAAGTTGATCCGACGCCAGTAGGTTCGTTTGAGGCGAGATGTGCAGGGCCCGAGCAAGCTTTGCCTGAGTGCTATCGAGTTGCTGGTGGAGGCGAATCAACTCGTTGGCGATGTTCGAGAGTTCCAGGTCGGCTCGAAGGACGTCTTGCTGACTGGTGAGATTGGCTTTGTAGCGAGCGTTTGCCGTGTCTCGTATCTTTTCAAGCTCTTCCTCTTCCGTTTCGGTAATTTCGATCGCCTGCTGGATGTAGAACAGCTCGTAGTACGAAACCTTAACTTGCTCGACGACTGCTAGCTCCACCGCAGCCAACTCCGCTCTGGCAACGTTGGTTTGCGATTCGGCAACGCCCGCACGAGTATTCAGTTTTCGCCGAGCTGGGAACTTCTGGTTGACATTCAACGCAAGCTCTTGCTGCCCGGCCGCAGTTTGCACCTGCTCTGGGTAGGCGGTGACTCCCAGCATCGGGTCAGGCAAGCTGGCTTCCACAGGGACCCGGTGGGCCGCTGCTTCCATCCGCTTGCGAGCCGCCTGCACCTCTGGGTTTTGCGAGAGGGCGAATTGGACCAGACGATCAAGCGACTGGACGCCGTCGAATTGCCCTTGGGTCGGCGGCACTGCTGACTCCGCTGCGGCAAAAGAGTCGTTGTAATGGATGTTACTGGCGATGTGAGCATACTCTGCATCGCGTACCTGGCGAGTGCCTCTACAGCCCACCGCAGCGAAGACCGCGATGGTGGCCGTACATAGTAGTAGTTTTTGTAGTCCGGCCATCCTTGGCCCCCTCCAGTTCGTTGTAGCCGCATCGACAGACTTCACAGAGATAATCGGCGAAGGCGATACCGTTGTTAAAGTGGTTATCTCCGATACTACCGTACCGCCTACAGGTGGTGCTGGGTGGTAACGGTTAGGTAATCCTTTCTTAGGCCGAGCGCCATCAGTCTAGCAAGTAGATTACGGGAGAAGCCGGTCCGAGCGCCCCATGTAGGGGGGAGGCGAGACGCTCGGGACCGGCCCTCGTTCGCAGGTTACCCAATAGATGTCATAGTAGAACACATCTCAGTTCTGTTCCTTGGCCAAGTGAGCCACGTAGAGTTCGTCGACCTTACGCAGATACTCTTCTGGCTCGGCGGCAAGCTTCTTGGTGCATGGCGGGCAGCAGACGTAGACCACTTGCCCCTCGACAATCGACCACTTGGGAGTCTTGGGAAGGTCGCCCCCCATCACCGGGCAGGTTCCCTGCGCTTTTGCGATGTTGTTGTGGATCGTGGCCCAGTGCTCACGCTTGATCTCCTTGCCCATGCAACCTTTGCAGCAAAGGAAGACGGTCTCCTCGCCGACCTGCACCTTGAGGGGTTCGCCCATGGAGCCAAGCTTCTGCCCCGAGACGGGACAGATGTCTTGTACTGCGATACGCAGGTCATCGCGAATCGAAGCGGTGTAAAGAGCATCCACCTGCTTGGTGTAGGTTTCCGGGTCGGTTTTGATTTTATCTGCGCATGGCGGGCAGCAGATGAAGATGGGTTGCCCGTTGACGACGATCGACTCCGCGTCTTCCGGCAGCGGCTTCTTCATGACGGGACAGATCTTCTGTGCCTTCGCCATGTTGGCGTGGATCGTTTTCCAATGTTCGGCATCCACCTGCTTGTTTAAGCACCCTTTGCAGCAGAGGAATACCGTCTCCTCGCCGACCTGTACCTTGATCGGATCTCCCATCGAACCGAGTTTCTCACCGGTCACAGGGCAAATTGCCTGCACTGCAATTCGCAGTTGGTCTTGCCGCCGCTGCTGTTCTGTCTGCTGGTCGGCAGTCTGAGCCGTCGCGAACTGCCCCAGCAGCACAATGCCTGCAAATGCCGTGAGTATTGGTAGTCGATACATCACCATCTCCTTTCAACAGAATGTGGGAGTGACGCGAACGGCGTCGTTGTGTCTCCCGATTGTCAAAATCGCCTCAGTACTAAATGCTAAATTACGCTGCGGGGTTTACGGAGGCCGCTTCCGCAGCGACGTACTCTTCCGCCTCGGTGTCTTCCCAATAGTCATCCCGCAGCCCGGCCCGCATCTTGAATTCGACGTAGGCACAATACAGCGTTGGAACAATAAACGTTGTGAAAGGCTCAATTAGCATTCCACCAAAGATTGGCAGTGCCATTGCCCGGGCAACGTCGGCCCCACGACCAGTGGAAAGCAGCACTGGAATGAGCGCGACAATCGTGGTGATTGTCGTCATCATGCAGGGCCGGATACGTTTCAAACCGGCGTCGTAAATTGCCGTACGGACGTCGTTCACGCAGCGGATGTCCCGCTTCTTGAGCGTGTCGCGCATATAGGTCGCCATCACGATCCCATCGTCGGCCGCCAAGCCAAACAATGCGATGAACCCCACCCACATAGCTGTGTTCATCTCCACGCCCATCACGGCCACGGCAATCATGCCGCCCGCCGCGGCGACGGGGATGCCGGAGAATACGACTAGCGAAATGGGGAAGTTGCGAAAATGGAGATAGTGCAACAACAGATTGATCAGGATCACCGTGGGCACGATCCACATCAGACGTTGGTTGGCTTCGATTTGATTCTGGAACGACCCGACTGGTTGCAGCTCAAAGTTGCCGTCAGGAAACTGGAGTTCGCCCGATGCCCGGGCCGAGCGGAGCGAATCCATCACGGCCTCGACCGTTTCGATGTCGCCCGCCGCTCCCGAGGGTGAGAAAGAGACGTGAGCCACAAGCCGCGCGTCTTCGCTGTTGATAGCGCCAGGTCCCCAGGTCGTTCTCATTTCGGCGAGCCGATCAAGCGGCACCACATCGCCCGTAGGAGTAACCACCGAGACTTTTCCCAACTCGTCGGGTTGCTCACGGACACTTCGTTGATAGCGGACTTGAATTGGGTACCGCTCCCGACCCTCGACGGTCGTCGTGACGTCGACACCACCGAGTCCGGCCGATACGATCTGGTTGACCATCATTGTAGTCATCCCGTAGCGGGCCGATTCTTCCCGATCGACTTCAAACTCGTAGTACGGTTTGCCCATGACGATGTCGGGATTGACGGTCCCCGCATTAACGTAATGGTTTTCTCGCAGGTGTTCGGCCACGCTCATGGCAGCCTTACCGAGGCCTTCTAGGCTGTCGCCGTAGATCCGCACCGCCATCGAAGCCTTGATGCCGCTCTGCAGCATCACTACGCGACCTTCGATGGGCTGCAGGGCCGAGGCCGGTGTGATTCCGGGCAGCGTTGCCACAGCGTTGATCTCGTCCCAGACGTCGCGAGGCGTGACGCCTTCACGCCACTGATCGCGAGGTTTGAGCATCACGTAGGTTTCGATCATGGCGGCAGGGGCTGGATCGAGCGCCGATTCCACTCGACCGATCTTTCCCAATACGTCTGCGACTTCGGGAATCTGTTTAATCAGCACGTCCTGGGTTTGTAGCACCTCCATCGACTGCGAGAAACTCGCGGCCGGGTAGAGGCTGGGCATGTAAAACCAACTGCCCTCGTCGAGGGCGATCCAGTCGTCGCTTTTCAGTCCCGTAAAGGTATGCTTGACTTTGACGTAGCCAGGGACATTGTTCAGGTCCGCTCCCAACGTCTCGAACAGACTTTCAACGGGTTGGAGTACGGTCGGCAATCCGATCCAAGCCCCCAACCCCAGCACAAAGATCATCGCTGGCAACGAAAGCATCAGTGCCTTGCGGCGCAGGGCCAGTCGAAGTCGGCCTGCGTATAGCCACAACACAAAACGACTGACAGGGTTCGCCTCCAGAGGCTGAATCTTCTCCTTGGACATCCACCAGCCGACAAGAAGGCCCAAAACACCTGCAAGGGGCGCACTCGCCCAAGGGGCCAGCGACGTGAGACGTTCCAGTTCGTCGCCCCACAAGAAGTAAGTGAGGGTAGTAATCAACACCCCAAACCCGACTGCAGCGAGGAGGCTGTGAGCGCGTTTCATGCGAGAACTCTGCAAGAAGATGCGGCACAAGAGAGGTACAATCGTTACCGCCACGATCAAACTGGCCGCTAGAGCGAACGTCTTGGTCCACGCCAGCGGTGCGAACAACCGATGATCGCGACCGGTTAGAAAGAAGACTGGTAGAAAGCTGACAATCGTCGTACTTACAGCGGTAACCACCGCCGGAACGACCTCGCTGGCCGACTCCCGAATCACGGTTAGTCGTTTCCGCTCGCCGCCCGGGCGTCCACTGGCTTCCCACTCGGCCAGGTGGCCATAGATGTTCTCTAGCACAATGATCCCCATGTCGACCATGGTGCCGATGGCGATCGCAATTCCAGCGAGCGACATGATATTGGCGTCCACACCAAACAGCTTCATGGCGATGAATGCCATCAGCACTGCCATCGGCAGCGTAACAGCGATCACGATGCTCGCCCTCACGTGGAGCAGGAATAGTACCATCACGGCGATGGTGATGAGCGTCTCATGCTTCAGCGCTTCGGTTAGCGTGGCGACAGTTTCGTCGATCAATTGAGTCCGATCGTAGACTCCATGAATCTTGATTCCATCGAGTTCCGACTCCAGCGACGAGATCTTCTGTTTGACCCGCTCGATGACGTCACGTGGATTCTCGCCATACCTCATCACCACCACGCCACCGACCGCTTCCTGGCCGTTGTAGTCCAATGCACCCCGACGGAATGCTGGCCCAACTTGCACCTGAGCGAGGTCGCGCACTCGCACCGGGACACCGTCCCGGGTCTGGACGACTGTATTCTCGATCTGCTCCATTGTTTCGGCCTCGGTCTTGCCGGAGCCGATGAAGCCCAGACCGCGAACCAGAAACTCCATCCCACTTGTCTCGACCGTCTTTGCGCCAACGTCGATATTAGACTCCTTGACGGCCTGGACCACACGGCTGAGCGGCAGGTTGTGGTACCGCAGCGCGTCGGGATCGACTTCAACCTGGTACTGCCGTACGTATCCGCCGATCGACGCTACCTCGGCAACACCGTCCACCGACTGCAGGGAGTACTTGATGAAAAAGTCTTGCTTCGACCGGAGTTCCGCCAAGTCCATTCCTGCTGGCGGGTCCAGGACGTAGTAGTAGATCTGACCGAGTGCTGTTGCGTCGGGGGCGAGGCGCGGAAACACCCCTTCGGGCAGCGTGCCCCCGACTGTCGTAAGTTGCTCGGCCACACGTGAACGCGACCAGTAAAAGTCCACATCGTCGTCGAAGGTAACTTGCACGAAGCTAAAGCCGAACATGCTCTTGCCACGTACACTCTTCGACCCGGGCACAGCTTGCAGGGCGACCGACAACGGGTAGGTGATCTGATCCTCGATGTCTTTGGGAGAACGTCCGGGCCATTCGGTGAGCACGATCACCTGGTTCTCACCCACGTTGGGGATCGCATCAAGAGGCACTTTCTGTGTGGCGTACCAACCGTAGGCAACGAGAGCAACTGCTGCGATCAGCACTACCAATCGCTCGCGGAGACAGAAATTGAGTAGTCCGTTGATCATCGTGACACCTCCGTGCCATTCGCGGCAGAGTCGAGTTTGGCCAGGAATTTCGCCGGTTCCGCTAGCAGCCGTGACCGGCAGCCTTCGCAGCAAAGGAAGACGGTACGACCTTCAACCATCATCTTGACCGGCATGCCCATCGAACCAAGTTCCATGTCCGTAACTGGGCATAGCGCCTGCTGTGCAACCAGCTTCGCATCTTCTGGTGATAGCTCACCCAGGGCTTCGTCCTCAGCATTTACTGAACTCATAGGTGTCATTGCAGATGGAGAAGTTGGGTCGTCGGCAGCGATCATCATTGGCATGCCAATCGGTGGTAGGTTATCTTCGTCCAGGTCGAACTCCATCGAAGGCTCGGCCTTTGTGGGATCAATCAGCGAAGCATTTCCGGCCAATTGCATTTGTGAGTCAATTAAGAAGTTGCCGGACACCGCAACCTTCTCCCCTGCGGCCAGCCCGTCGAGAACGACTACCTGGTCACCGCTCCTGGGGCCTAGGACGACGTTGCGAATTTCGAATCGCCCTGGTTCGGTCTCGACATAGAGTACCGAACTCTCACCGGCTACTAGCACCGCACTGCGGGGAACGACCAATGCCTCCCCGGCGGCACTCGGGTCGCTCGTAAAGCCAAGATCGGAGGCAGGCACGAGATCGATGTCACAAAGCGGGCACTTGCCGGGTGTATCCTCAACTACTTGCGGGTGGCGTGGGCTGATCCACTTGCTGGCTAGTTCCGGATCGTACACGAGTCCTCCACCGGGCGCCGCGCCGAGGGGCGTTTCGATGGTAGCTTTGGCAAAGTCACCAACCCGCAGAAGACCCTTCTCGTTAGGCATTACCACCCTTACACCGACAGTCCGCTTTTGTGTGTCGACCACTGGATCAATGAAGGCCACTCGACCTGTGAATTCGCGGCCCGGAAGCGACTGAACCACCGCCGTTACCTGCTGGCCATAGCGTATTGCGGCGGCGTCTTCAGGGAAAAGCTGAAGCATCAGCCAGACGGTCGATAGGTCTGCCAACTCATAGATGGGCTGTCCTTCTTTGACGTATTGCCCCTCGGTGGCGTACTTCTTGATGACCGTTCCGCTTATGGGGGCGCACAAGTGCAGTCGGCTGTTCGCTTCGCTCGCCGATTCGAGCTCCAGGATTTGCTCTTCGGTCATGCCTAGCTCGATGAGCCGTTGCCGAGCGCTCCGATAAATCTCCTCGCTCGAACGCTGCACACGTGCCAGGGAAGAATCACGACTGTCGTTGTGCGCCTGCTTGGCTAGCAGTAGCTCAACTTGTGCCGAATAGAGCCGAGGCGAGTAAACCAAGGCCAAGTGATCACCCTTCTCAACAACCACCCCGGTGTAGTCGGCGTAGAGGCGTTCCAGTCGTCCATCAACATAGGCCGCTATCGTCTTCAGTGCTCCTTCGTCGTAATGCAACTCACCCACCGCACGGATTTGCCTGGTGACCGGTTTCGACTGTGCGGCCACGGTACGGATATTAGCGATGCGGCGACCAGCCGAATCGATCTGCACCGATTTGGTATCCGATGCGCCACCGCCAGAAGCAGCTGGTACCAGTTCCATCTCGCACACCGGGCACCGCCCCGGCCCCACCTGCGGCGGCGTGCATAGCATAGGACAGATATAGGTTCGCGTATCGCCTGCGCTGCTGGCTACAATTTCACCTCCACTACCGGCACTTACCCAGCCCCAACGCTGTGCTAGGCCAAGCGCTGCGATTAGAGTCGCGCCTACCGCGAGGAAGAGCAGTGGACCAGCGATCAACTGCACCCACCAACGGCGCGAGTCGCCCCGCTCAACAGAACCGGAAGTCGGCGTCTGCTGCAATGGAGTGGGTGAATTAGACGTTGTCTCGTCCTTCACAGTTGGGTCATTGGAATTGCTCATCGAGCACCTCGTTCGATATTTGTAGGAAGCTGGTCAGGCGACGAGGGAAGATCCTCGCCGCCGACCGGCAATTGGCAGTACTCAACCACAATGGGGACACGATCCGCTCGATGCAGGAGCCGAATAGTCCGTTGACTTGGGTGTCCTGCTCCGTGTGGATAGGCATCCGACGGACGACAAGCAGGCCACTACAACAATGAAGCCGAACATTCTCTTGAACATGATTTGCCTCGATTCCTTTCGAGTGAATGAAGTGAACTCCGATAATTTAACGCTTGGCGACCATCGCCAGATACTCCGCCGGGTCGTTCTGCACTTTGGCCACGCACCCCTTGCAGCAGACAAATAAGACTTGATCGCCGATCAACAACTTGGTGGGTGGACCGTGGCTGCCGAGCGCCGTTTTCATCACTGGGCAGATGCCCTGCAATCGAATGGCGGCGTCGTCAGCCGGAGTAGTCTCGACTACAATTACTGCGACCTTGGGCGCAGGGCTTGCTGCACTGCCCTGAGCTCCGTTAGTGCTTTGTGCAACGGGAGGGAGGCGATGGACTGGAGACGGACTGCCAGTTGGACCTGGCATTGCCATCCCGATATTGTTTGGTCCATGCTGTCCACAGCAGTCGGCAATCGCTCCCGACGCCGACGAGTTGCAGCAACTTGCCCCAGCAGCGCAGCAGCTGCCGCGACCTCCGGATAACCCCGCGGGAGTTGGTGGCAGATATTCGTTCGCTTGGGCGACAGCCACGGGCTCCGGCGATCCAAACACTTGGGCAAACTTGGTTTCTGATTCCGCGGCGCTAGGAACATCACTCAGGCTAAACTCCACGTCCATATCTCCTTTCCTCACCCGCGTGAGGTCGACGCTGGTCGCCAGGTAATCTTGTCCTGCTTCTGGGCGAACGTGATGCAGAGAATACGTGTAGCTTTTCCCGGTGCTTCGCACGTGCAAAACCACTTTCCCCTGCACGCCTCCGACACGTAGCGGATCGCGAAACATATTAAACGTGTACAGCCGGGTCTCTTGAGGGCCGTAAACGACCTCAAAATAATTCCACATGGTCTTTGTCAGTTGGCCACTATGTGGGGCCTGAAAAAGTGGGTCCGCAACCTGCTGGCGCATTGGGACGCGCCGTGCAGGGGAAGCTTCCGACTGCGTTGTGCTCGCTCCACCACCGCAGCAAGAACCTGCCACGGCGTTCGTGCCGCTGAAGGCTAGACTCATCGCAATGGCCACGATTGAGAGTCTGAGTACCCACGATTGATCATAAGGGAACATCCTGCTCCTCCTCCGAGTTCACATGAAGAATGCACGGACCTCCAAGCGAACAGGCTTGGTGGACTCTGCGTGCAAATGGGGCATCAAGAGACAGTCACATTAGTTGCATCAGGTTCGATGCGAAGCAGTGACAATGGCACACGGACGCTAGCAGTTTTTTACGATTAGCTAGGCGCGCACCGGTCCCGCAGGAGACGTTTCAGAGCCGGAATCGGCAGAGAGAAATGCAGCGGTCGATGCTCGACATGGAGGCATCTAGTTCTGCTGGCGAGGCCGAGAGCTGTTGCGAAGTAGCCAGTACTGCTTGACCAACGGTAGTGGACAGCGTCGCAGCAACCAAAATGCGTTCTGGCTGGTTATCCTCTACAGGAAGCGTTGCTGGCTGATTTGGAGAATCATTCTCGCCGCAGTGACAGTTGTCACCGCACGAGCACCCAGTACCGCTTACGCCCTGACCACAGCAACACGAACCGCCTTCGCAACACGAGCGACGCTGACAGCAAGAATGCCGTTGATCCCTGGGGCCATGGTCACCGGCCCTGGAGCAGCAGCCCGATTTGGCCTGGCAGCAGGTGCTCTTCTCACCACAGCGACAGATTTTGGCCCCGGTACAAGGACAGACGCTAGGAGCCGTCCCAGCACAGCAGGCAGTCGTCGACTCAGCCTGGCAGACGGCAACGCTGGCATCTTTGGTGCAGCCACACGCTGGCGCGGAAAGCCCCTGTAGAGGCGTCGCAATGGCTGCGAGCCATATCAGGACTCGGGCGAATGTGTGCTGTGCGAATCTCATAGTCAAACGAAAGTTGAGCCGGCAGGACTTCTTGGATCTAAGTAGGCTCTATCATTCTATCGACCTGTTTTCAGTACGATCGCAGAGAATATCTGAAACTTGCCGCTTTCCCTCCAGAAAAGCTGAGTGTTTACCGGAGCCTGCATCGTCGTAGGGATGAGTCCAGCCGTCAAGGCTGATGCGAGCTAGCTTGGCGGAAAAGCGCAGGTCACTAATTCGAGACATTCGAGACATTCGAGACCCAAGCGTAGATACATTGACGCCGTGTTTTCAGGAGGTGTTTCCCGAGGTGTGCGCGGAAGATCCGTACAGGGTAGGGGAGCAGGTGGCCACCCGGCGGACAATCGACGTAGTGAAGCGGGAAATCGATAGCAGAACTGCAAGGAGGAGCCACGGGCGAGCGCGTGCCGCAAGCTGAGAGTGGGGGAGTCCGACCTTCTCCTGCACTTCTCTGGACGAGAAAGTCGAGCCGAAAACCGGCCCCGAGGGATCCCAGGGCGGAGATAGCGCCTATTGATCGTGACCTAACAAGGGAGGAGAGAGAGGCGGCAGAATCTATGACTGTATCTGCGGTGCCACGTACCACAGAGGGCTCGAAGAAATCCACTCGAACAAGTACGACGAAGGCGTTACCTTATGCGCCGAAACACTACGTCGACCTTTCGACCAAAGCACGAAAGAGTGTTCAGCTGGCGATTGTGGAACTTCGCCACATCCGTAAGAAAGCCGGAAGACCACACACCATTAAGCACTTTATTGAAGAAGCGCTTACGGCCTGGAAGGATTCGCCGCGAGCTAGGTTAGATTTTGTGCCGGAGGGAAAGGGTGGGTAAGTGCAAATGATGCTGATCCCTTTGAGACTTTTAACAACGTCATCGAACTGGAGCTCAAAAGGGAACTTACCGATATCTGCCACGAACGCGGTAAGGTTGGCCATCCAGTAAGGACAATGGTCTTGATTCTAGATGATGCCATTTCACAGTGGCTGCATATGCAGGATGATTTGCAAAATCTGTACTTAGAAGCGATAGACTGACTGCAAGCGATATGGGCTTACAGCTATCTCTGAGAGGTAGCCGTGCTTGTCTAGACCAGCATGTCCAAGGAGTTGCTATCGGTAGTAAAAACAACTGAGCTGTGGCGCGAGAGCAAGGGCTCTAGGTATTTCCAATGGGCGTTTTGCCCCGCTCGGCACGCCAGCGGAGCACGGGTTTCGCAAGAGGCCGTTTCTGCGACGTCCGTTGGTGTATCGCAACTCCCGATCCACCACTAATCGCCCGAGCACATTCCATTCGTTCCAAGAGCACTCATTTCCGACGACTACTTACCCACAGAGCGTAGCCCGTACCACCAACTAGGAATGCAGCCACAACCAAGTGTGGAAAGTCTAGATGCTGGTACACATGAATGGCAAGAGTCATGAACAACGAACCTCCGAATACTGCGTAGAACAAACCCCAGCAGAACATTTGCGTCCACGTCAACTTAGAGATTTCCCTCATAATGCGTCGGCTACTCTTTCTTGGATTATGTGATGTTTTCCGCTTCTTCATCCTATCCAGCATTACTGCAAAGTGGTAATTTGTGGCGCGGGGTAGCACGCAACACTACAGGTTAGGCACAACCACTACCTCGACATATGCTTTCCGCGTTAGTATGAATCTTTATTGGGGCGTAACGGCATTCGCGGAGATGCTGCTACCGCCCGGATTGCCGGATGGACTTCTGATTCAATGGTTCCGATTACGGAAGCACAGCTATCGCCTGAAGCCGCAATCACCGGTGAGGTGTCCTCAGCTGGCTGAGAACGACTTATACCATGTGTTGCACTGGCCAAATTCGGTGACGGGGAGACCGATTCGTGTTCGCCTTGCTGCAGCGTTTCACGGTAGGGGCTGAGAATGAAATGTCGAAGCCTACTTAACCTCTCTTCCTGACGCCTCTCCTCCGAACAATATAAGACGCCGCCAAGCACTACGCTGTTGAGCGGACGCGGACTTTGATTCTGTAGAGCAATTCATCTGTACGGAGTCGCATTGGAGGTCACACAATACACGATCGAAGTACTCCAAGAGCGTAACACCCGTGAGCATGTTTTGATCTCCATTGGAAACGGGGGCAAGGAACTCCACACGCGGATGTTCGTCGCTATTGACGAGAGAGGCCTGACAAGACTCCCAGTCACCTTGGTAGTAGATAAAGAGTCTTTCGACAGACTGCAGGATGCTGTCAGCCGATCCTATGGTGTGACGTAGAGTTGCGAGGCGCTGTGTTATTCGTGTGGCATCTAGTTCCAACGCATTTTCACATCCGATAAGAGCAACGATCGGGCGTGCTGTATTCATCTCTCCCCACCACACCGTCGTGACGGGAAAAATACTAGCAAAGCTGTCGGCAATCAGCTCGAAATCACGCCAGCCCACTTGGTATAGCGGTATCCACTGGCAGAATATTCCACGGGGTTTCAGACGCTGGCGAACGGCCCTATAGTGCTCAACTGTATACAAGTATCCAGTCTCGCTCTCCCATGGCACAAACAAGTCGGAGACAATCACGTCAAATCTTCTGCCGGAAGCCAGAAGATAGTGACGGGCGTCGTCGATACGGACGGAGACTCTCGGGTGGTCGACCACTCGCTGATTGTAATCAGCGAGCAACTGCGCAGCCTCAACTACTTCTGGAATTAGTTCGACAACTACAATCCTTTCCACCTCGCGATGTGAAATTGCACCTCCAGCAGTCAGTCCTGTTCCTAGTCCAGTAAACAACACATCTTCGGGCCGTTCGTGCAGCAATAGGGGAATATGCGCTTGACGGTGCTCGCGGATGAAATCCCCTGTTCGCCCGAACCGGTAGTGCAGGTTTTGTCGCACGGCGTAGGAACTATTCGGCTGCTTAACGACGTCAATCCAACCGTAGGGTGAGTTCCAACGGCGATAGATTGTCTCACCAAGCTGGTGTCGGTTGTAGGCCGAGTCGATGGGGCAATAAAGCATGAGTATCGCCAAAGCCGTCACGATTGGAGCGAAACAGCAGGCAGAAGCTAACTGTCCATTGGCCACAAGGAATAGTAATCCGGTGATGAGCAGCAACAACGCACACACTACAAACGACTGCCACAGTCCAATGCATGGCAGTAAAAGGAAACTCGCCACCATCGCTCCTGACGATGCTGCAATCGCATTGACAGCTGTTATTTGTCCGACAGACTGCCCCGCCTCGTTGCCATGTCCCGTGCTCGCCCAGGCCAATGGCAATATCATCCCAACTAGTGTGAGCGGTGGTGATACGACGATCGCTACCAGAGTGAAGGCGCTACTCATGTACTGGAAGAATGAATCGCCATAAGAATAGTAGTCGAGATTCGTAAGGCGAATGAATATCAGCACTGAAGAGAGTGTTGTTATAGCGCCCAGGCAGGCCACCCAGCCCACGAGCGTTGTGGCATGGAAGCTACGTTGTAATCGTGCTGTAAGCGCGGCCCCGGAGGCAATCGACGCTAAGCAGACAGCAATAACCGCGCCAAAAGTATAAGTGCTATTATGAAATACGAGTGAAAACACTCGCATATAGAGTACTTCGAGGGTAATGGCTACGAATCCCGATATAGCCGCAAGTGACATCCAGCAACGGCTTCTGCTTTCATCCAGATTGCTGCCATTGTCATTCTTCTTATCGCACGGAGTCGATGTTACATGGTGCACGGCAGTTGTACTCAGTGCCCACAGGAAGACTAAGGTGGCGCATCCTCCTGACATAGCGGCCGCGAGGTAGCTACTAGTCCGGACCCCAATAGCACAAAGTAGAAAGCTGCTTGCAAGCAACGTTCCAACGAAAGCACCTGCGGTATTGAGCGCATACGCCATTGAGATGCGGGAGAATCGAAGGGTATTTGTTTCGCTAGACTGACTCTGGTTGGCGAGAAGTTCCGCCATCATTGGAAGCGTTGCGCCAAGCGCTGTGGTGGCCGGTAAAAGAAGCAAAAAGGCAAAGATCACTCTCGAAGCAGTCTGCCATCCAGCTGAGGCGCTACTCAGCAAAATAACAAAAGCCTGAGTCTCAAATCGCCACAAGATAGACGGAATCAGAACGGCCCAACCCGCTACCACCAACTCGGCCAGACCATAGCCAATCAGTGGCGAAACCCTCGCTGCCCACTTACCTCCTAGAAGATACCCTACAGCCATGCCGGCAAAATAGGCTGCAAGTACTACAGCAGTCGCCTGAACAGTATGACCGAAAAGCAAACCAATCTGCCGAGACCAAGACACCTCGTAGACCATGCTGGCAGCGCCTGAAACAAAAAAGGCGGCACCTGCAAACAGTGTGTAGCGAGACTTGGGGGCCCCAAGTGGACATTGGGGATCGCCCGATAAAGAATTGGCCGCTGGCCCCGATGCGATGGATTGGGACGATTTCAATCCGAGTATTGCGTGTAGGGCCCGGTGAGGATGCATCAATAGTTGGTTGCTGCTGTTTGCCGGCTCGCTGGTGTCCACCTGAATCTCCATGGATTTCTTATCCTCTGTGCCCCACACATGACAGCTGGTAACAGTACAACGAGCCCGGGAATACATGTACTGACCGCGCTTTCAATGAGCGCAATCTAGACGTTCAACAATCTCCACTTCAGTGAGGTCAATCTATTGAGTGTTATACTGACGTGCCAACAACTGATGTAGTCGCGCTGGACCAGCCGGGAGTGCTTCCTTACACCCCCGACTGAGCCAGGCGGGGAGAGTCCTTTCTGTTATAGGTGACGTATACGAATCTAGGGCCCACAACTGGGACACCCACCGGGGGGATGCTTTCTGGAGGCTGTTTGACAGCTCGTTGCGGCAACACTGAGCATGATTGCGACAAGTAACAACATGACACCTCTTGCGAACATTCCTTAGACCTCCATAAACGACTTTACAAGTGTGACCGGTGAGGAGCACATTTTCGGCCACATTACACAACTACTCTTTCACGCCTGCAGGAGAGAGCTACTTGCTCCATCACTCGCTCAGCCCCAGACGAAACTGTAGTGAATCGATCAATGAGTGAAGGACACCGCCATACACGATGACGTCATCGGCACCTGCCATGCTCAGCCACTCGTCAAGCGCGCCAGGCTGTTGCGGCGTATAGATCCAGACGGAACGATAGGAATCAATGATCCTCAGTTTTGCGGAGGTCAGCCAAGCACTTTCATCTGGCTGTGTAGCGCTCAGCAGGACAAGCTCAGCCCGATGGCGTACCATCGCGACCGATAGCTCGGCCGCACTCCTCGCTCGATGAGTAACGATTCCGTAACCGTGCATTAGACGTTCTACGGATGCGTACACTTCATCGCGAAACTCTACGATGATGGCCGCTCCAATTGCTGACGAATGCAGTAGTTGCCGTTTCTGCGGGCACCGACCATAACGGCCGGGATTACCGGACTCAAAACCTCTCACATCGCCATCCACTCCACTTAGTACACATGCCATATTCATTGATCGATAGTCCTTTATTGGTCTTGAAACTGTGAGCCGTCTCGCTACTCGCTGGAATACTTCAGCGATGCTGTATCACAAGTTGATACATGGTCGCGAGCACAGTGGCTCACACAGTGGAAACGCACGTTTAACCCACGAATTGGAGCTGGCGCTGTCGAAACCGTGGGTGTTAGGCGCAGTTCAAGCCAAGAAGCGACAAAGGAGTATGCACATGCCCAAGGACGTCCAGCTTAAGGACACTCCAAGCGGTTGGAATACCGCAAGAGCTGGTTTAGGAAGCAGAATATGTTGGTTGAATGCGGAAGAACAATAGCAAGGATTTAGATCACTCAGCTCAAACCTGAAAGATGTTGTCTCCGGCATGAGTCCAACAAAAGAGCCATGACACTTACAGGTGCAAGGCCGCGAAGGAACATGACGGTGGCCGCAGCTGGCCCCGCAAGGTGCTTCTGAACAAGTGGCGTCCGAACACCAGACACACGCGGGCCCACTTGGCGAGGTTCCCGCTGGGCCAACACTACCCTCACAGCAGGTGCTAATTGGACTTGGGCTGTCTGAACAGACGCACTGCCCCGCCAGTGCCGATTGGCACGACAACAAGAGAACGAGAGTTGCCACCACAGCTCTTCGGACGATGTGAGTACGACTATAATACATCAGACGAGATGAAAAGTGTTAACTAGAGGAGTACTGGACTACTTACAATACGCATCGTTAGCTCCCTGCTGGCTAATAAGAGGAAATAGCCTGTTCAGGTAAGTGCCAAGCTGGGGCCATGGATGATAGCAATATCGTCCCAAGCTTGCAGTTCTAGTTGTCGTGGCGGGTGAATCGATGCCGAAGTTCAACGAGTCGGTAAGTCTTGAAAGATGCAAAAGCCTCTCCCGTCCGCTGCCCTCCCAAGTATTTGTGCTGGAACTTTTGTAGCTTTCTTCGCAGTGTCCATCGGGCGATCTTCGATAGTACAGGGTGTGCTTGCTCCAGAGTCGTTATTGCTTCCGCATACAGCGGCGCTACGATGCCTTGGAACACATCGTTCACCAAGTCAAACGTTGGAGCTACATTGTGTGTTATGTCAACACTCTTAGAGACGAACAGACCATTCTCGCGTAAACGGGATTCAAAATCTTCCCACGCGTGTCCACCACTAATAGGACTTACTCCCATCTCCGAGCGCCGAAAGAAATCACAAATCACGATGCGTCCTGCGGGCCGCATTAGAGAAACCGCTTTCCTCATCGCGCCCTCCATATCTACGTACTGGAAGCTTTCCACAAAAAGTATCACGTCGAAAGCCAAGTTGGCCGTCTGCATTTGTTCAAAGCGGGAGTCAATGACTACTGCACGGTTTCCAAGCAATTCCCGCGCCGCCCTATTAAGCAAGAGATTCGGACTCACACAGGTCACGCACTTGCCAGCCATCAGGAGTCTATCAGCAAAACGCCCATTGCCACATCCAACATCCAATATGGTGGTGGATTCCACAGGCAAGCTCCCGATTACAAACTCACTGTATCGCTGCTGTGCTATGGATAGATTTGAGAGTGTTATTTCATCGCCAGTCTGCCACAATCCGAAATGGAGATCTTTAATACCGGCAAAGCGCTCCCCCAAGAGGGATCCGGCAGCGAGGGCGTAATCCTGCCATAGCCTTCGACGTTCTCTTCGCCTTGGCTCTGCCTTGACGCCTCCAGTAGAAGTTACTTCAGTAGCGACCGTTAGATGTTCTGCTGCTACCGCACACTCTCTATTGAGGACGCAAGGTTGTTCGAGCTGTTCGTCCACTGACATTGCTATCTCCACTAAAGCTGAGTGACATGCCGTCCTATTACTCTTCGAAGACTACCAAGTGATTGCCTTCATTGGTCCGTACCAGCATGAGCAGCGGCTTATCTGGCGAATGCTGCGTAGTAGCGGCCCGATAACTCGCGAGATCCGTGATCGGCTGGTCATTTACTCGCTTTATGATCATGCCTGCAGCGATGCCTTCCTTGTACGCCTTGCCGGCAATGTGCACATCGGTTACAAGTACGCCTGAAGTAGGAGCTTGAAAACCTAGCTCCTCAGTTACGCGGTCATTCAACTCGTCGATCCCCAAACCTAGGGCTTCATCCCTATGTTGTGGATCTGGACGTGGTAAATAATCCTCGGGTCTCTTCTGTGGGAGGTTGCGAGGTAATGGAGTCGCAAACTTTACACTGACCTCAACCGTTTCTCCCTCGCGATACAATGCAAACGTAGTGGTAGCCGATGTAGTCGGGATCGCGAGTACCTCGTCTATGGCAAAATCTGCGCCCACAGGCCGCCCCGCAAATCTTGTTATGATATCTCCCTCCTGAATGCCAGCCTTTTCTGCCGGAGATGCAGCTTCGACTGCTTCCACGTAGAGCCCACCAGAAACAGGCAACTCGAGCATTTTGGCTACTGAAGGTGAGATTGCCTTGGTTTGGCAACCGAGGGCTGTCTGCTCGAATCTTCGAGGTTCTTGGATCCGTTGGATAGCGTCTTTGGCAACAGATGAGGGAACTGCTATTCCAATCCCTTGGAATCTATCACTTTGCCCAAAGCTTCCGGTGATAATCCCTATGACTTCTCCTTGCAGATTCAATACTGCACCTCCAGAGCTGCCAGGATTGGTCGAAGCGTCATATTGAATCAAGGGGTGGCGCATTCCGGGTACCCTGCGGTTGGTAGCGCTGATGACTCCTAAGCTGACCGAGCGATCTAGCTCGAATGGATTCGCTAGCGTGACGACCCAATCGCCTACTTGTAAGTCAGTCGAGTCTCCTAGCTTGACTTCTGCTAGGTCGCCAGCCCCTTCGATTCGAAGGATTGCGATATCGGTAACAGGATCGCCGTGAACCTCGACAGGCTCACATCGTCTGCCATCCGGCAAGACAACAACAATGACGTCCGCCGCTGCAACCACGTGATGGCACGTCAAGATGAGTCCGCTCTGATCAATAACAAGTCCAGAACCTTGCTCATCCGTGAGGCTATGAGATTCGAACGCTGCACCGGTGGCGGCCGCCAATCGGCCATGAAGGTGGGCTTCCCTCATTCGCCACGCAGCCGTCATTCTGGGCCCCCGCATGGAGTAGACGGTAACCAGTCCCGGTGAAGCGCCGTTTGCGGCGTTACGAAATGCGGATGCCAATAAATTGGCATCCGACGCCGCTGCCTCCGGCGCTACACTGGGTATCGTCTGACTAACGGCAAGCAAGGGAAAGCAAGAGGCAAGTACAACTGACAAGCTAGCGTGTATAGCAACTTGGCGGCAAAGTGAAATCGATGTTAGCTTGTAGAGATCAAAGGGTTTATTCATTTGCTCGTAAACTCCTGACTTATGATCTTTAGTGATTATGATCGTGTCCATCGTGATCGTGCTCGTGGGTGATCTTTGCACGAAACTGCTTGCCATTTATCAAAGCGACCAACTGAGCATCTACGCCTTCGTGATCTAGTTCCTCAGCAAGTTCAGGGTCTGATGAAACGAACCGTGAAGAAGCGCCAGGTAAGTCGCCGGAATCCGGTTTGGGATTTAGCGTAAACTGCTTCGCTTGTCCCTCGTGACTGAGATTGATGGTCAAGCCGATGCCATCAATTGAGACAGGCTTCTTCGCCGTCGAGTCGAGAAGGTATATGGTGACGCTACCGTCCTCTTCATTGTGTACTAGTTCCGCGTGATACTCTTCATCGCCCAATTCAATAAGCCCGCCATGATGTGGGCCTTCGGACGGATGCTGATGTGCTTCGACTGTTGCTGGAGGCGCGGATGATACTGGAGTCGTAGTATCTCCAGTTCCTCCACACCCCACGAGCGACACCAACGCTAGGCACCCACTTGTGACTTGAGTTTTTCTAAATGTCCTGTACTTGCTTCTCATTACATTTCTCCATTGGAAATCGTTAAGTTCAATAAGCCTTCAACAGACGTGGTGCTAGTGCTTGTGCCCCTTCTCATGTTCATCATCGTGCTGCACTTCGAATCCTGCTGTCTGGAGCCATTTCATCCAGGCTTCAGCTGCCTTGTGGTCGGAAAGTTCCACCGCCGTCCATTCCGGACAGATGAAGCTCACATCCGTATGCCCGGCGTGTGCCGATTTTTCCACACGGCATCCAAGTGCCTGAGCTAGCGTTACGAACTCATTCGCAGCTGCCACACTATCGAAATGTTGAGATTGACGGCGCGAGGATCGATACAGAACCACTTCATCGTGCTCATCCCCATGATCGTGTCCTTCGTGATGAGCGTGTTCGTCATGGTCAGGACTGTGCCCGTGAACTGTTTCGAAACCTGATCGCTGGAGCCACTCCTGCCACTGATGCGCTAGGTCGTCCGTTTCTACTCGAAGCGGCTTCCATCCAACGGTACGATAGGTTACGTCCGTATGCCCGCTATGCTGTTCGACGCGCACCTCAGCCCCTAGTTTCTTCAGCGCATCTACGTGCTGTTGAGCCTTGGTCGAGTCCTCAAAATGTTCTGTATGCCAATCTTTGATCCGATGTGCTACTACAATCTCTCGCTTCTCCTGAGTTGGCGCCTGTGCGGCGACCTGCAGAGGCATAAGCGCTAACACCACAGTTCCGATTGATACTCTCTTCATCACCTTCCTCCTTGCAGAACGAATAACGGTCTCGAACGGTCCTACAGTTGGCACCGAACACTCCGAATCTATACTTGGTCGAGGTGCTGCTCTTCTACGAGAACAACACGCTCGTGACCGGTCTCAACTACGCGTCGAGCTGCTCTAATGCCAAGAGTCCAGAACAGGGCGGGGCGAACAAAGAACTCGAGCAACGTACTTGTAATCAGTCCACCTATGATGACGGTAGCAACGGGGTAGAGGATCTCTTTTCCTGGCTCTCCTGCCGCCATTGCCAGGGGTACCAGACCGATACCCGAGGTAAGTGCTGTCATTAGCACAGGGGCTAGTCGATCTTTGCCGGCGCGAACAACCATGCCCTGTGTCCAATCCTCCCCTTCGTACTTAACTAGGTGCAGGTAATGGTTGATCAATAAGATTCCATTGCGAGAAGCGATACCACATAACGAGATAAAGCCCACCATGCTAGCGATCGTGAGTGTTTGGCCTGTAAAATAGAGAGCAGCGACGCTGCCGATGAACGCCGTTGGTAGAGCTGCCATTACCTGGAGCGCAAGATTGGCCGAATGAAACATCTTGTAGAGCACCAGGAACATACCTATGAGCGAGATCAGAAAGAGCGCAGCAATCATGCGAGAAGCTGACTGCTGGCTCTGGAATTGGCCTCCGTACTCTACGAAATAGCCGGTTGGCAGTTCTGCTCGGATTGGCTGCAGTCGCTCATCGATGTCCGACACGACATCGACAAGACCCCGACCCGAGACATTGCATTGCACTACAATCCGTCGGCGCACCTGCTCCCTATTGATTGTGTTCGGGCCGCCTGACCTGTAGATACGAGCCACGTCTTCTAGCTTTACACTGCCACCACTCGGAAGTTTAATCTGAAGACGCCTCAACGCATCCAAATCCTCCCGATATTCTTCATCCAATCGGACCATTAAATCAAATGTCCTCTGGCCGTCGAGAACCTGTGATATCACCTCGCCCTGCATTGCCGTTTCGACAAATTCATTGACATCACTTCGGCGAAGTCCAAAGAGCTTCAGCTTTTCTCCATCAGCCTCAATCCTCAACTGGGGAATGATGACCTGCTGCTCTACTTGGAGGTCCCTTATGCCTGGTATGTCGGCAATCGCGACTTCAATTCCCTTAGCTTGGCGACGTAGTTCGTCCAGGTCATCACCATAAAGCTTGATGGCAACCTGCGCCTTCACACCGGAGAGCATGTGTGAAATCAGGTGCGCCAGCGGTTGCTCTACTGCAGTGACGATTCCAGGAATGTCCGCTAAAACGTCATTGATCTCTTCGATCACTTCCTCTCTCGACTTCTCCGTATGTGGATCAACAGACGCAATAAACTCAGTTACATTTACGCCCTCAGCGTGTTCGTCGAGTTCAGCACGACCAGTTTTGCGAACAAACGCTGTCAGGTCATCCAACGTGGCAAGGCGTGCTTCGACACGCGCTGCGACCTCATTAGAAGCGGCAAGGGAGGTCCCGGGCGGCATCAGAACATTGACTTGTACGGCTCCTTCGTTAAAGGGCGGCAGGAAGTCGCTCTCCAATCGAAACAACGACCAAGCTGCAATTGCAACTGCCGTCGTCGCGATAATTATGATCGGCCAAGCAAGCCTCAGGCTCGTCCTGATAATAATGTCTGCGATCGCTTTCAAGACCCGCAGCAGGGGCCCGTCCTTCTCGCCTCCTTCTGTCCCCCTGCCGCTTAGCAGCCAGTAACTAAGGACTGGTGTAATCGTAAGTGACACCAGCAGGGATGAGACAATCGAGACTATGTACGAGACGCCTAGCGGAGCAAATAGCCGCCCTTCCATACCGGACAAGGCGAACAAAGGCACGAAGACCAGCACCACGATCAATGTGCCGTACACGATAGAATTGCGAATCTCGACGCTTGCTTGAAAGACTACGAGCAGTGAGCTTCTGGGATGATCTGATTGTCGATTCTCTCGTAGCCGTCGAAAGATATTCTCAACGTCGACGATTGCATCGTCTACTAATTCCCCGATGGCGACTGCCAGCCCACCGAGAGTCATCGTGTTTACTGAAAGCCCAAAGACCGCAAAGACCATTGCGGTAACAACGATCGACAAGGGGATAGCTGTGAGGGTGATAAACGTCGTACGCAGATTCATCAGGAAGAGAAATAGGATGATCACCACAAGTATGGCACCATCACGAAGCGCCTCCACGACATTTTCAATAGCCAGATCAATGAACTCCTTTTGTTGGTAGAGTTCAGGTAGAATTCGCACGTCACCTGGCAGAGAGGCCCTCATCTCCTCAAGTGCGGCGGTGACGTTTTTCGTCACCGTTCGCGTGTCTCCCTGTGGCTGTTTGAGAACAGTAAGGACGACCGCGGGACCTCCTTCCATCTCTCCGTCCTCGGTTCGTGCATATGCCGAGCTATCACCACGTTTAACCTGGGGTCCTTCAAGAATGTTTGCTACTTGTGCCAGCGTCACCGATTGACGATCCCGCTGCATCACGACGATACCACCAATTTCTTCCACTGTACTCACCCGTCCAAGGGATCGAACAAGGAATTCATTCGGGCCTTGTTCGTCCAGATAGCCGCCAGCTGTGTTCTGGTTGCTATCCTGAATAGCCTGTTTTACCTCGTGAAGTGTCACGCCGTAGCGGAGCAGTGCATCCGGATCAACTAAGACCTGAAACTGTTTGCGGCCGCCACCCATGACAATGACCTGAGAAACACCTGGAATAGTCAGGAGCCTTTGCCTCACAACCCAGTCTGCCAAAGTGCGTAGCTGTAGGGGGGAAGTATCGCCTTCAGCTGTCATGCCGACGATCATGATCTGCCCCATGATCGATGAAATCGGCATCAACTGTGGTTTTGCATTCGGGGGCAAGGTATCAGTCGCGAGTGCCAAACGCTCTGCAACGATTTGCCGGTCGTTATAGATGTCGGTGCCCCAGTCGAATTCCACGTAGATCACAGAGAGGCCGATTCCGGACGAGGTGCGTACGGCTTGTACGCCCGTTGCTCCGTTAAGAACAGTCTCCAAAGGAAAGGTGACTAGTGTTTCGACTTCTTCTGGAGCCAAGCCAGGTGCCTCGGTCATCACTACGACTCGAGGCCTATTTAGATTTGGAAAAACGTCAATTGGCAATTGCGTGGCCTGCCAGCCGCCGTAGCCAAGCAGCAACAGCGCAAGTGCAATCACCAACAATCGGTTCTGCAAAGAAAAGCGAATTATGGCGTTAAGCATAAGTAGTCCCTGCCGTGTTGCTTAGTGATTGTGGCCAGCATGCGGATCGATTCCTCCACCCGACTTGTTCTTAAGTGCCAAATGCATTTCATAAGCGCCGTTGCCAGCGATCACATCGCCGGGGAAAAGAACACCATCATTTGCAATAACAACTGACGCTTGGTCGCGGTTGAGTACGTGTACAGGAACCTGATCGAAGTGATCACCGTTCTGCCTGTAAACATATGCTTCCGCTCCCTCATCGACGACTCCAGATGTCGGCAACACGATTTGCTTTTCCCAGGTTTCCACAGGGATGCTAATCTGCATTCGTTGGCCAGGCTTGTATCGCCACTCGATCACACGTTTGCCATCTATTCCGGAGCGATCTAGAGCCACTTGGTTCGGCAGGCGAAGAAAGACTTTCAGAGCCCGCGAGTCGGCATCAACCTGATCAGCCACGTAGAGTAAATCCAGCCCTTCGACGACGGCACCGGGAGTATTGTTCTTCAGAAGCCGAGCTGTGATCTTCTTTCCTCCAGCTGCTGCATTACGAATCTGGGAAGCATCATCCTCAAAAGCTTGACCTTCAACGTGTAGCTGGCAATGATCGGAAAGTATGGCCAGCTCCTGACCAACCTCGACTTGCTCACCTATGGATACACCCAGTCGCTGCACAGTAAAAAGGTGAGGGCCCTGACATGCGTCAACAGGTTCAGGAATCTCTGGTGTTCGCACTGTTAGAGTACGAAACAGCCGCTGTGTCTTGCCAATCTCTTCGATTTGTTTTTCACTGAGACCATGCAAAAGCATGGCTTGCTCTTCAGCGACAATCGCTACTTCCAGTTTTTGTTTTTCATATTGCTGTTCGAGGATTCGCTTGCCTGCAACCACCCCCTCACCGAGGCCCTGCAGTCGATCTATCTCGCGGTTAACGATTTCAAGTTTAGCTTGGCTTGTCAGATAATCCCGTTGAGCAGTTACAAGTTCCTCATGAGTCAACCGAAGCTCGAAGAGTGGTGCCCCGGGTTCAATCGCCTCACCGTTCACCGCGTAAATCGTCGTCACAATACCGGTAAGAGGCGCTGTGACATGCACTTGAGAGCGGCCGGGGCGCTCGACTATGATCGCTGGCAGAGTGAGCGTTCGCTCATAGGTCTTGAGTCCAATGGTGACCGGCGTGAATCCAATGTTCTTCAATCCCTCGTTGCTCAACTCGATAGAAGTCGCTTCGCTATGCCCTGAATGAGCATGGTCGTGCCCAGCATGCGGATCAGCAACGGCTCCACCAGCAGCTTCAACACGAGTAAACATGGTGGTGATACTCGGCAACCAGTGGTCTTTCGTCAGCGTAGCGGCTGTTAGCACAGCTGACAGCAAGACCACGGAGGCTATAACGATTGACAAATGCTTTCTAAATCGACTTCTAGACATAAAACTGATTTGCTCCGGAGCTGCTCCGAAAAGACTTGGGAAAATCAGGTTTAAGCGGACTACGCGCAGTAAACTACGCCGCGATCGGCAGTTAAACCGTCAAAGTGCTGCAGAGAAAAGCCAATCAAACAGCGTTACTTGCTGCCCTTGGCTAGATGAGCACTCAGATGAGCAGCACGCTCTTGGCCAGATGCGCGCGCACCGGCAGCGCGTGACGCAAGGAGCTCAAAGCCCCAATGCTAGAAGAAGGCTCGCGAGGAAGCGACACTACAAAGGCAACCGGAGATGCAACCTGGAAGAAGGCACCCGCTCCGTTCACAAGAAAGGGTTCAACCTCACTAGCATCCGGTGGTGACCAGTGGCAGGAATCGTGGCAGCATTCGTGCTTCGGAGGAACACCCGATTCATGATTACACTGGCAGCCGAGCACTAGAATTGAATCAACCGCCGCCGCGCATTCAGCATTACCAGAATCACCCAAATCATTGAGAGACGCGGCTGCGGATACCCTGTCCTGACAGCAGCCGCTGGAAGATGCTGAGTGATCCCCATGCACGCAGCACCCTACTAATCCATGGATCAGGATTGACAGGGAGGTCATGCTACGGATGAAAAAAACCACTCGGAAGCTTCTCGCAATTGGATACGGCAGGCTCAAATGCCTCCCTAATGATACGTCACCGAGCCGATCGAGGGAATAGCGGTAATTTCCGGGGTTTTTGCACTGATGTGCGATTATTTGGCCGTCTTAACCCGCGTCAGTAATGCGTTTCAATGGGGGCGGGGGCACCGGAAGAAGATAAAAATGACGGAGATGGCAGAGTGATTAAGGCTCGTCGTAAGCAAAGCTCCACAGCGAAAATGAGCGCCGACGCGATCTGGAGTTGGACTGGACCGAGACTCGAATATGGATGCCTCAGAATAGTGACCTGGGCTACTCGCGCTACTGCCGATGACTACGCGATCAATACAAGTGATAGTGTGTTGACGAGAGCGGCTTCATGGCACCCGGAATTGATCGGCCAACTGATTCGTCGCCAAGGCGCACAGGCAGGACTCTAATTCCGATGCATCAAGCCGCGTAACGCGTGGGCGAAGGGCTGCGGCGTGTGATTTCCATGGGCGCATAGAAGGTCGGCCTCGAGAGACTGCGTGGGTTTTTGTGTAGAGGATACAGGACCCCAAAGCCAAGCTTCCTAGCGTTCCGCCGGGTGAAGAGTTCAAGGGGGGGAAGGTCAAACTCAAACTGCAATCACCAGAAGCGTGGTGCATCATTCGCGGATTGGACAAGTCCGAGCCAGCTCTGACTGTGGTGGGCACTCCGATAGTATTGACGATCGTTATTGGAATCGCTGCTTGGGTTACTCCAATCAAAGTCTCGTCCGAAGGGCTATAGTTATGCCGGCGAGGATTCGACGCCAAGATGGCCGGTTATTCATAAGGAACCTTAACTCTTTCCCCACCTAAGACACCTCAGCGCGGCGTTCTGGGCAATTCATGCCCTCATATGTGTCAATGCTATGGCTCGAGGGGATGCTTTTTCACTATCGCAGCAAAGCACTGAGTTTTCCTATCCTACCTACCACTCTAGAAGGCAGCTAAGGGTGCGCGTCGTGCGGTGCCATCGCTGCGGGGTAATACGCAGCCACTGCCATTTACTGCCTAGAACCATTTTGATATTACTGCGGTAGTTTCGACTTAATGCGTCGCATGATATGTGATCTCAAAGACATGGATTTGTTGGCGCAATTAGACTATTGGTGAGAGCAACGGCAGCTTGCGTTGCCGCCGCTATTCAACTTTTGCCCCAGATAGAGTTATGATCCGTTCGCCAGTTTCAGGACGCACGATACTCCTGCTAATCGCCGCAGGGACACTGTTATCACTAATGACGTCTACTGGATGTACACGACTGATTGCCACTGGTATGTATGTCTTGCAGGGAGGGAATGTCGTTGACGCCCAGTGTGAAGAACTTAAGGGCCAGCGAGTTGTGGTAGTCTGTCGACCACCCTCCCTGAACGGATACAGTCATGCCGGTGTGTCGCGGCGATTGGCCCGCGATATCACACAGTTGCTCCGCGAAAACGTCCCCAATGTTGAGATGGTTGAATCTCACGAAGTTGACAATTGGCTAGACGAAAGCGACTGGGACAACGTAGAAGAATTGGGCCATGCCGTGAGAGCAGACCGATTGGTGTTAATCGATCTAGCGTACTTCGATCTCTACAAAGGTAAAACCCTGTATCAAGGCACCGCCGAAGTGACTCTTACTGTATACGATGTCAACGACAATGATGCCATCCTCTGGGAGCGACAGCTGGGTGAGATGCTCTTTCCGCAGAATAGTGCCATCCCCGTACAGGATAAACCAGCCAAACAGTTTGAGCGTGAATTCATCGGAATCATCGGCCGCCAGATCGCCGAGTACTTTTACAAGCACGACCCCAACGCTGACTTTGCACTCGACGCTCTAGCCAACCGTTAGTAGTCATGGGTCGTCTCTTTTGAAAATGTGGGTGGTCCACTGTGACGATTAATCGTAACCACCATACCGCTCAGCAGCGACTCGCTTAAGAGCAGATGCAAGTCATCACGGACGACGCCGCCCCCTTGGGAGCTACCGGGAGCAGCCGCTACGCTCCCATCTAGTTTGATGATTTTAATAGGTAAAACTATGCTGCATTTGATATCGTCCCATGAATTGCAGGCGAGCGGCGTCAGTACCGACTGGGGTACGAATCTGCCCAGGCCCCGTGCGTTAGATGCGGTAGGCGATTGTAGGTAGGCTACATGGCGTGGCATATTCGGAGAAATCCCAAGAATCCTTAATCGTGAACCCTTGCGGTTGCCGATCCGTACACTGCAAGTGTCTTGCGGGCGATTGCTTTCCAATAACTCCGTGTAGTTCGTATGATCGTTACTAGCAACCTAAAGCCGATGCTCTGCTTCGCATTGCTGGTTGCGATTGTTACGGGGGTATTTCCTGCTCACTTAATCCCCTGTCAACACTGCCAATGGCACAGCGATCAGATGTTGGCGGCACAAGAGTCGGGGACGGATACATCCAATAATGGCAGCATTGCCGATAGCGTATCCTCGGGGACTTTTGACATCCTCCCCCTACCCAGCTCTGTTCCTTGTGGGCAAGGCCACGGGACATGCCCGCATTCCTGCGTAAGTACGAGAATGGGTGCTGTCGGACTGCTGACTGCTACCGGGATTCAAGTTCAGCATCAGTGTGAACATCTCCTTCATGACGTCGCGAAAGTTGCTTTCCAGAGCAAGTTTTGGTGTCAGAAAACCGCCGACTCATTGATCGGCTTCTCCGCCTCCTGTAGGCCTGTGGTTCTGCGTATCTGAGCCGGAATGCTAACCCCTGTATCTCTCCGTTTGCCAATCCGGTCTAGGTGCGCAATCGAAGATGACGTGGCATGCCCTCGGTTTGAGGTTTTGCCGGTTGGCGTATTCGTTAAAGCTCCAAAACCAAAGGCCGTAACAATGGCACATTCAATTAAAGGTTGGATTGGTGTAGGATTGGCATGCGTGTGCCTGGGGTGTGCTGCTGAACAGCCCTACCTTAGTCCGGCTTCGCTGCATTCCGACATATCGATTCAGAATGGACTTCCTAAATCGGCGTCGCCAACTGAAGCCGTAAAAGAGAAGCTAGATGAAGGCTCCGTCGAACTCGCAAGCCACTCTCAGTGGGATCCTGAGGCGTTTGATTCAGGCTTGACCAATCCTGATGCCAACAATGAGGAGGAGTCTCACCTCGAACTCGCCAATGCAGAAATACCGAGCGAGCAACTTGAGAACCCCGCGGGTCTTAAGGTCCGCAGCGGCTACGCTTCGCTTGACGACTTACTAGCAGTGGCATTTGCAAATAATCCTTCAATAAAGGCACTGGCTGCCAC
Source organism: Aeoliella sp. (assembly GCF_965227375.1). Taxonomy (NCBI): domain Bacteria; kingdom Pseudomonadati; phylum Planctomycetota; class Planctomycetia; order Pirellulales; family Lacipirellulaceae; genus Aeoliella; species Aeoliella sp. The sequence continues at coordinate 2,070,614 of NZ_CBDDFX010000002.1, read as the reverse complement.
CACACAAAAGGCCGCAGGCTATCGCACTCAGGTTGGGCTCTATGCGAATCCGTTGTTGGGTTACCAGGGACAGCAGTTGGCAGACCAGGGCACAGACCAACACATTGCATTTATCGAGCAGGAGATTGTTACGGGTGGCAAGCTACGGTTGAATCGCGTCGTACTGAACGAGGCGCTACGAGCTCAGCTCCAGGAGTTAGAGGCACAGAAGCTCCGCGTTGCCACGGACATTAAGATCGCATTTTACGACTGCCTGCGCCTACAAGAGCAGATAGTGGCGATTGACGGATTCTCCGGCTTGCTTCAGCAAGGCGTGCAAGCTGCTGAAGAGCGTAGAAAGGCAGGCGAAGGTACTCAAATTGATGTGCTTCAGACGCGTGTGCAACGCCAGCAGCTTGAGCTTGATCGTCGGCAAGGCATGGCAACACTCGAAGCAAGATTGAAAGAGATTTCTTCACTCTGTGGCTCGCCATCGCTTATTCTTGAAGGGGTTGTTGGCGAGCTTCCCGTCCAACCACAGTCGCTTGATTGGAGATCCCTGGAAGAAGAGCTTGTCACATCAAGCCCCGAGTACGCGGCTGCGCAGGCTCGGATCCGACAAGCAACCGCTTCCTTGCGGCGGCAACGAGTTCAACCTATCCCTAATCTCGCCGTACAGCTTGGTGCCGGAGTCGATAATGGCACGGACTCGGGAATGCTGAATCTTCAAGTTGGTGCACCAATTCCAGTTTTTAACCGCAATCAGGGAAACATAGCCGCCGCTAATGCCGAATACTGCCGAGCCATCGAAGACGCCCGCCGCATCGACAATGCCATACGTGCCCGCCTGGCGGTGGCATCGGGTGAGTACGCCAGGGCTGCGGAAGCTGTCAACATGTATTCAGGCGAATTGCTACCTGCTGCTCAACAAACCTTAGATATGGCAGAGACTGCCTACAAAGGTGGTGAGCAAGATTTTATCCAGCTCCTAGTAACACGCCGCACATACTTTGACACAAGACTGGCAGCCATTGCTTCTCGCGCAGAACTTGCCATGGCTCAGTCACGCGTTGATGGCTACCTGTTATCCGGAGCCCTCAACTCCGTGATCGATGGCAGCGGAGATGACTCGCTTCGAGGTTTAACCCTCGGACAGCAATAGTCGCCCGGAAACCACGACTAGCGGTAGAGGCACTCCCGCTCAACCATCAGCTTGGTCGACTGATCGTGAAGTACCGCGCAGTACTTTCTCTGATTCTTTGCAGCCTCTTTGGCGAGAGGCTCGATTGGGCAGGTGCGTTTCCCCCCCTAGCTATGCCGTGAATGTCACAGAACTTGGGGACGCTACCACGTGCGCGTGATCAACCTTGTTATTAGGACTGGAGCTCCGTATGGAGAAGCTTATTGAGGGTCTGCGTCACTTTCAAAACCACGTCCTGTGGGAGCGACGTGAACAATTCGAACGAAGCGCCCACGGTCAAAAGCCACAAGCGCTACTGATCACTTGCTCGGATTCTCGCGTCCTTCCCGAGACCTTGATGCAGGCTGACCCTGGTGACTTATTCGTCTCACGTAATGCAGGCAATTTGGTTCCTCCGTGTGAGGGTCCGACCGGTGAAGCAGCGACGATCGAATACGCCGTCTCCGCTCTTAATGTGACTGACATCATTGTTTGCGGACACTATCGTTGCGGTGCGGTGCGGGCGATTCTGTATCCGGAAGAGGCGGTTGGCCTGTGCAAGACTAGCGAGTGGCTGGCCCGAGCGGCTGAGACGGGCGAGACAATCCGCAGGGAACACCCCGGTGTTGAAGGAGACGCCTTGTGGGACAAAGCGGTCGAGCGGAACGTACTCTTGCAGGTCGAGAACCTGACGAAACATCCAGCAGTCGCCGCTGCTTTGGCTGGCGGAACCATTCGTCTGCATGCTTGGGTCTTACGGTTCGAAACCGGCGACGTGCTCGCCTACGAACATAGCAGCAATACATTCGCCCCGTTAGCGGAGACGCTGATCGTTCATGCTGACCGCTCTGATGCGAATTCGAGTTCACGAGTTCTCGAAGATTTGGGGTCGCTGAAGGCTTCGCGAGTCGCTGCGCGTCCGAAGTGGTTCGAGGTACTTAAGAGCGATATCCCGTCTTCTTTGGTGGTCTTTATGGTTGCACTGCCGCTTTGCCTAGCTATTGCCAAGGCTTGCGGTGTCCCGGCGGAAGCTGGATTAATTACCGGCATCGTCGGCGGCATTCTGGTGGGGTTGATTACTGGGAGCCCATTGCAGGTGAGCGGGCCGGCGGCGGGGCTCATCGTGATCTTGCTCGACATAATCCAGAGACAGGGTATCGGGATGTTAGGAGTCGTCGTGCTACTCGCCGGGTTGATTCAAGTTGCCGCTGCCCTGTTGCGGTTAGGCCAGTGGTTTCGAGCTGTTTCACCTGCAGTCATTCTTGGGATGCTGGCTGGGATTGGGGCGGTCATCTTCTCCCAGCAATTCCATGTTGCCCTGGACGACGCTCCTGCCAAGAATCCACTCATTAATCTTGTCAATATTCCACAAGCCGTTGCACATGTCTTCGTCGGTCACGACGGGCACCCGGGGCACTTGCCTGCTGCGCTTGTTGGTGCCGCCACACTACTCATCCTAGTGTTCTGGAGGAGGGTCGTCCCAATTAAACTCGCGGCGATACCTGCTGTGATTGTAGCGATCACTGCTGTGACTGCTGTTGCCGCTTATCTGTCGTTGCCCATCGAGCGGGTTGAGTTTGACAGCCTGGGAGCGGCTGTGAATTGGATTGATATTGGTTCGCTCCCAGCCCTTCTCGCGAGTCCATCGGTTTGGAAAGTCGCATTAACGGTTGCCTTCATCACGAGTGCACAAACACTCTTGACCGCGGCCGCCGTTGACCGAATGCATCAAGGTCCTCGGACACGCTATGACCGCGAGCTGGCAGCTCAGGGAGTAGGTAACGCTGTCTGCGGCCTCATGGGCGCTTTGCCTATGGCGGGAGTAATTGTTCGCAGTTCGGCCAACGTCGATGCCGGCGCTCGAACCCGTTGGTCCACGGTGTTTCACGGAGCATGGCTGCTGGTGTTTGCTCTCTTGTTTCCCGAAATTCTTCGCATGTTGCCTACGTCCGCTCTGGCCGCAATACTTGTGTTGACAGGCGTCAAACTGCTTGGAGTGCGTGCGATTCGAGCGCTGTGGGAAGAAAGTCGGAGCGAGGGAATCATCTGTGTCATCACCGCTGGTGCTGTCGTCTCCCTGGACTTGCTCACAGGAGTGTTGATTGGAATCGGGCTCTCGATAGCCAAGTTGATTTATACCTTTTCCAGACTTTCTATTGTCCCGCGTGGCGACATGAATGGTGATCGGAGAACGTTGGTGCTGGAGGGATCGGCAACTTTTCTTCGTCTGCCAAAGTTGGCTGCGGCGCTGGAACAGGTGCCGCCGAGCACGAACCTGCATATCGAATTGAAAGGCTTGAGCTACATCGACCACGCGTGCCTCCAACTCCTGATGGATTGGGAACAGCAGCATGAGTCAACCGGAGGCGCTCTCATACTGGATTGGGATACATTGCATGCCAGGTTTCGCAGTGCCCGCCCACGGCCTCCGCAGTCGTATACATTCCGTCAGACCGAGAACAGTACTGGCGGTGATGCGTTTGAGTCGTCGAGAGCGGCATAGTTCTTACTTGTCGATGTGCGGCAGTCGTGGTCGTATTTGCTATGGTTAGTGTTACAACGGCGGCGGCCCAGATTTACTTGATCAGAACCGTTAGAAACGCAATCGCAGCATCGACGATGAAAACAGTAGGATAGGATGATGACGAACAAGACGAGAATTGAAATTGAGCTGGTTCTTCCCAATGTGCCGGATACGCGAGACGCCTGTATCGAGCGACTGACCGAGCGGTTGGCCACAGTGGAAGGCATTGAGGTCGCACATCTTACGGACAGAAAGCCGCCCGATGAGGAGCAGATTTGCATTCACTATGATCCAAACCGAGTCGCGCTGGGGGAAGTGCGTAAACTGGCGATGCGTGCGGGTGCCGATCTCGACCAGCGCTATGGGCACCTGATGATCCCTTCTAAATCGATGCACGCGCGGCAGGCCCTCTCATCCGAAGAGCGGGTCAAGCAAATCGATGGCGTCCTAGAAGCTGTGATGTCTCCTGCAGGAATGCTGCGGATCGAATTTGATCGGCATGTTGTCGATGAAGACTCGCTACGAACGAGCCTGCAAAAGATCGGCTTTGGAGAACCCGCTGAGGAGAAGAATCGAAAGTTCGCTCCGTCCGCTGAGGTTGAGACCAAAGGTGCCGAGAAAGAAGACGGTCATGAGCATAGTGGCCAGTTTCGTGAGAAGACGGAACTCGTGTTTTCCTTGCTCTGCGGGGGGCTGCTTCTCATCGGTTGGCTGTTGTCAATCTCAACCGAAGCTGTTGTATGGGTGCCTTTGGCGATCTATATCGGGGCCTATTACTTCGGTGGCTTCTTCACTCTCCGCGAGGCGATCCAGAACATCCGCGCCGGACGTTTCGAAATTGACTCCTTGATGCTCGTGGCAGCCATCGGCGCCGCCTCGTTGGGTGAATGGGCTGAAGGCGCGCTGCTGCTGTTCCTGTTTAGCCTTGGGCACTCATTGGAGCATTACGCAATGGGTCGCGCAAAGAAGGCAATTGAGGCGCTCGCCGACATCGCCCCACAAACGGCGCTCGTTCGGCGTGAGGGTGGTTCCAAAGAGGTCCCGGTGGATCAGCTTCAAGTCGGTGACGTGGTGATTGTCAAGCCGAATGAAAGGATTCCTGCGGATGGTTTCGTGATCAAAGGTGAAAGCAGCGTCAATCAGGCGCCAATTACCGGCGAGAGCGTTCCGGTAGACAAGCAACCTGTCAACGAACCTGAGCAGGCCGCACAGAACCCAGAACAGCTTGATTCAAGCTATAGAGTATATACAGGTACGATCAATGAAAGCGGTGCGTTGGAAATTCAGGTCACAAAGCTTTCCTCTGATAGCACTTTGGCCCGCGTCGTTAAAATGGTCAATGAAGCGGAAACTCAGAAATCGCCCACACAGCGGTTTACGGACAAGTTCGAACGATACTTCGTACCGGCCGTGCTCGCCTTTGCCGTAATCCTCCTGTTCGCCTGGGTCGTGATCCCCGAGCCGTTCAGCGCATCGTTCTATCGTGCGATGGCGGTGCTCGTGGCGGCCAGTCCCTGTGCACTGGCGATTTCAACACCCAGCGCTGTCCTCAGCGGGATTGCCCGCGCCGCTCGCGGCGGCGTCCTCGTCAAAGGGGGCGGACCGCTGGAGCACCTGGGTACCTTGGGAGCGATCGCTTTCGATAAGACTGGCACACTGACCGAGGGCAAGCCACGCCTGACCGATGCAATCGGGCACGAGGGCGTTGCGGAAGACGAGTTGCTGAGGGTCGCCGTGGCCGTGGAGGAACTCAGCGATCACCCGCTGGCCGCCGCTGTGGTTCGCGATGGGCGCGAACGTCTGGGAGGAGAATCGATACCTCAAGCCCATGATTTGCAAAGTATCACTGGCCGGGGCGTCAAAGCCAGGGTCGACGGACAAGCGGTTTACATCGGAAAGGATGACTTGTTCGGAGAAGTTGAGGGGACTCCGTTGCCGGAGTCCGTTCGGGAGCAAGTTGAGGCACTGGAAGCGGATGGTCGTACGACAATGATCGTGCGCCGGGGCGAAACATATTTGGGCGTGCTGGGGTTAATGGACACGCCCCGTGAAACGGCGAAACAGACGGTCGCTAGGTTGCACGAGCTGGGCGTGCGGAGGATGATCATGATTTCCGGCGACAATCAGCAAGTCGCCGAGGCTGTCGCTAAAGAAGTTGGTATTGATGAAGCGTGGGGGGATCTCATGCCCGATGACAAAGTCGAATCCATCAAGAGGCTTCGCAAGCAGGAAGATGTCGCAATGGTTGGCGACGGCGTTAATGATGCGCCGGCGATGGCCAATGCGACCGTCGGTATCGCCATGGGAGCCGCCGGTTCCGACGTTGCCCTGGAAACGGCAGACGTTGCGCTCATGGCGGACGATTTGAACCATCTACCGTTCGCCGTGGGCCTAAGCCGGCAGACCAGCCGGATTATTCGCCAGAACCTCTGGGTCAGTCTCGGCATGGTATTGTTTTTGGTTCCCGCCACAGTTCTCGGTTTGCAGATGGGCGCGGCCGTCTTGTTCCATGAAGGATCGACACTGCTTGTCGTGTTCAACGCACTCCGCCTGCTGGCCTATGGCCAATCTAATCCCGGTTAGATGAGGTTCACAACACTAAGGAAGTTGATGTTGGGACGCAGACTCGGTGGTCAATCGAGGGCGTCGTGCAATCAAAGATAGCTGTAATTTGAGTGCTCTGGGGTCGGCGATATTCCCCCGACAGGCAATCATGTCGGGGGAGCTCTCACCGAATGGTTGCACCCTTTGTGGAACATGCTGAACTGCATCACATGGCGCAGGATCGAAAGCTACCGTGGATCTGACAATCCCGAGGCGTTGCATAATAGATTTCGCGGCTCTTTTATTAGTGTGGACAGACGAGTTTCCAAAATGGCCATACAACTATTTAAGCCAGCCTGCCGCCGACATGAATCCCTTAGCTGTGAGCTGCACGATATTGCTTTCTCCGTGATCCTTTATCGGGCCACTTTTCAGGCCACACTCAACTGTTCCGAGAGAAAAAACAAAGTCCTGAGAACTGGCTACAAGGGTGATGGCAATCACCCAGTGCCTGCTGTAGGTTACCGCTCGACTCGTTGGCCACGCTCTCTGGAAACGATGTGGGTGTCGCGGATATGCGAGACTCGCATGCTCCGAACTGCGTGGAACCGTTCCGAAAGAAAGTTAACGATGGGTTCTACTTCGCGGTTCTTATACGCTTTCTAACTAAGACTCGCAGCTAGCAGATTCCGCAAGCAATTGCCATTCAGTACTTTGCGACTGCTAGCAACTCGCAGTTCTTAATTAGAATGCGTATTAGGTCTCCTAATCGATAGCATTCCATAGAAGGTTCGGAATCAATCTAATGAGCATGACTCAATTACTCCAACAACACACAAACCGGAGCAGAGAAAAAAGGCCAGCATGGCAATAGGAAGGCGGCGAGGGCCTAAAGCCACACGCGTGCGGATAATCTGCCGCCGTTGTGGCTGTGGACCTCACGCTTGAGGGTTGAAGGTGGCGCTAGCAGACAAGAATTGCAGCATATAAAGGGCCCCTCGATTGTTCCATTCAGAACCGCCAGGACCAGGCTGCACGACGACCTGGATCTGAGTGAATTAAAGTGTTCCAACTGGAGCAGATAATGTGAAAATACCGAATACATATGGGGCAACGTTGCTCTTTATCTCGGGCGCGAACTGTTATAAGCTACCGTCGTCATGTTTCGCAACATTCAAGCCATCTGCCTTGTCTTGCTAGTACTGACGTGCCCTTTACGGTGCATGGCGGGGGGAGATGCGCAAGAAACATCGGGAAAGCCCGCGTGCCCATGCTGCCCGCGCCCCGCGCCGACTAACGATGATGCTCCACAACCAGAGCGTCACGGTTGCGGCGACTGCTTCTGCCATGGCGCAGTTCTGTTGCAGGATAACTGGGTGCTTAGCCAAACGCAGCAGTTGCTCCAACCGCTACTGGAGATTTCCTTGTCGGCTGAACTGTCGGCACATTTGGAGTCCTCCCTCGTAACTCCAAGCTTCCAAGGTGCATTCCTAACGGGTCGTGCTACCCGCATTGCGCACGCTTCTCTACTGCTGTAGCGCGTTCACGTCGCCTCCACGTTGACTCAACCTCGTGGGTGGCGTCTCCCTGCGTAGTTAGCAACTAACCTACGGCTGTCCATGCTTCAGCCTTAAGATTTGCGCTTCCCACGCATTCCGACTTTTAAGCTCGCTAAGCGGTGCGCGACGTTGCGCATCGCCATCCGATGACCGCTAGCGCAACCAGTGCGCTAGGGCAGCTAGCCTCTTAGGAAGGAGTCTAAGATGACATATAAACTATCCATACTATGCGCTGTCGGAACACTGCTGGTGGGTCTTACCATTGCCGCCAACGTGGCGGCACAACAGGTGGCCCATAGTAGCGTCCGTCGTCCGCAGGCCGCCGCGGAGCAACCGTATACATTTCTAGTGTTTTACAAACAAAACGACGGGGCCACGCAGGCAATGGCGTCCGCTCTACAGGAAGCGCTCGCCACGCGGGCCGACCAGGCGACGGTCAAGTACGTGCAGGTTGGCGATCCGGCACAGCAGGCGCTGGTGGAGAAGTACGACGTGGCCAGGGCTCCGATGCCACTCACTGTAGTTTTGGCTCCCAACGGGGCTATTACGGGGATGTTTGCGAAACAAACGACACCGGAAAGGGTCGAAGCCGCGTTCGTAACGCCGACCATGATGTTCACCATGAAGTCGCTACAGGAAGGCAAGCTAGTGTTGGTAAGTGCCCACGGGTTGGCCAACTCCCCAGCTCCGCCCGCCATTGAGGAACTTCAGGGGGATCCGGAGTTTCAAGGACGAGTTGTATCCGTAACGATGCAGGTTTCCGATCCTCAGGAGGCCAAGTTTATTCAACAGATGAAACTCGATCCGCAGGCGACGGAAACCAGGACGGTAGTGATCGCACCGCCGGGCGTGATGGTCGGCCAGTTCAAAGCCAACGCCAGCAAGGAAGCGATCGTTACTGCATTGGCCAAAGCCGGCAGGTGCTGCGACGACCCCAACTGCAAGCGCAAGCAGTAGTCTGATCCCTGGAAAAATCGTGGGAGATCGGGGTGACGTTGTTCCATCGCGGAGCACTCACCTCGATTTTCTTGCAACTTCATACTCACTAACAGGTTCCAAGGAAGAATCCTATGTCTTTCATAAGTCTCGTGTGGCGAGAGATGCGGGCGCGGCCATCGGCCATGCTCACCAGCACGCTCGCCATCGCGTTGGGGGTGGCTGCCCTGGTAGCCATTCGTCATGTTACGCACTTCTCTCAGCAGGAGGTAGGCAAGCAGCTTCAATCACTTGGGGCAAACGTGCTGGTGCTGCCCAAGGAAGCGACGCTGCAGGACTACTATGCCGCTGACCTGACCGACCAAACCTTACCCGAATCGCACGTGTCGAGCATCCTAATGGCGAATCTGGAAGGTGTCGAACGGCTATCCCCTCGGCTATGCGTCGCGGCGGATCTTGATGGCGAAAAGGTGACCCTCACGGGCATCCTTCCCCAGGACGAATTCAAGGCCAAGGCGGCCTGGCAATCGGTGTCACTGCTCGATGGTGGACTCGGGGGTGGGTGCGGCAAGGCCAGTTGTGGCTCGAAAACCTACGACGACTCGCCGGAGTCACTGGCCAACAATCGCTCCATCGACCAATTAGAGGGAAACGAGGTGGTGCTAGGCGCGGACATAGCGGAGGCCACCGGTGTCGAGCCGGGGGAAAACGCAAACCTGCTTGGCGAAGATTTCGCGGTGCTCGCCGTCCTGCCCCGTACGGGCACGGTCGATGACTCCCGCGCATTCGCCCACCTTCACACGGTTCAGCGGCTCAGCAACGCAGGCGAAGTCGTCAACGCCATTGAGGTCATCGGTTGCTGTGAAGATGCAGCTGGCGATCTCGTACCTTCGCTCACAAAGCTTTTGCCCGACGCCAAGGTGGTGACGATTTCTCAAGTCGTTTCCACCCAAGTTGGGGTGAATCGCCTGATGGAGCGAATGTCGCTGATGGTCCTCGTAGTGCTAGTAATTGTGGGTGGCGCGAGTGTTGCCAGCACCATTGCCTCGAACGTGCGGGAACGTCGTCGAGAGATTGGCACTCTGATGGCGCTCGGAGCAACTCCCGGAAGAGTTGCAAGATTGTTCCTGGTCAAGGCTTGGGTGCTGGGCATCCTGGGTGCAACCGTGGGTTGCGTGGTCGGCGTAGTGGTAGCACAGGTATTGGGATGGCAATGGGCCGGTGTCCATGTCGCTCCACTTCCCGGGTTACTCTTCCTTGCTGTCACTTCAGCGATCGAAATCACGACTCTCGCAGCGCTGTGGCCAGCTCGAACGGCTTCTAAACTTGATCCCTGTATTTGTTTTCAAGAGGTGTAATCATGATGTTTCAACTGAACAACGTGTCGAAAACCTATCGCCGTCGCCAGCAGCAAGTCGTGGCATTTGAGGTCGACTCGCTCGCTATCGATTCTGGTGAATATGTGGCAATCGTTGGACCTAGTGGAAGCGGCAAGACAACGCTGCTTTCCTTGCTGGGAGGAATGCTCTCGCCTGACGAGGGAGAGGTATTACTCGATGGCCATCCCATGTATGAACTGTCTGTGGCGAGGCGCACCGAACTTCGTCGACAATACCTTGGCTTCGTGTTCCAGACGTTTAACCTCGTGCCGTATCTGACGGCTCTTGAAAACGTCGCGATTCCGTTACTGCTGAACGGTGCTCCCAAAGCAGTGCAGAACATGCGGGCGAAAGAGTTGCTCGAAGAGGTCGACCTGGCCGAGCGGATTGACCACAAACCGAGTGAACTGAGTGTTGGTCAGCAACAGCGAGTGGCACTCGCGCGTACGATGGCCAACGACCCCAAAGTGATCCTCGCGGATGAGCCGACTGGAAACCTGGATCCAGAGAGCCGCGAAATGGTCCTTTCCAAGTTCGACGAATTCGTCGCCGAGGGGCGGACGATCGTCACCGTTACCCACGATCCCGCTGCTGCCAGTCGGGCCAAGCGCCAATTGCTCATCACAGGCGGACAGCTTGGCGTCTCCGTCGATCGATCTTTGAGTTGCGTGGCATAGCAGCCGCACCTGGTGGCAGTCGCAATTTGTAAGGTGAACGATGTGTTTTAGCTTTCTAATTCCGCAAATCTAGTGAGGGTATAAAACTATGTACTCACGGCCTTTTTTGAACGTCGCTCTGTTGCTGACCCTGATGACTGTCACAGTCGGGTGCCACAGCGCGACAATGGCAATTCCGGGGTTCGGCTCGGACTCGCGTGCTACTCCTATCGAGGCCCAGCCGACGGTGGCCGCGAGTTCCGTGCCATCAGCAGAGGCAGCCACAGCAATCGAGGGCGGGACGGCCGCGGCGTTGAATGATGATCCGCTTCGAGGATTCTACCCAGAAGATTGGCCCCAATCCGCTGATGAAGAAGGTGGCTACGCGGCGAGAGAATATTCGTCAAGAACGATCGGAGCTCGGTCCGTTCCGCAGTATGGCGGAGCACGTTCAAGTCCGTCACGCGGCTGTGCCTCTGGCTGTTGTTCACGTTAAGCGCACACCGGATCGATTGAGCTTTGGTAAGGGCCTTGAACCATCGACGACGTGAATCGCCAGTGGACCTCGATACGTCAATAGAATCTTGTGAGCACGACTCGATGAGGCTGCTGCCCCTACGATATTTGGCTTAAGTGGCCCCCAAGAGGGGGCGTTGACCCCGCTTCCGTCTCCGCCTAGTGATCGAGGAAAACGACCTGGAACCCCGCGTCTGGGGGGGGTGATTTCCAATTGGATATTTTCTTCCCAATAGTCTATACTTCTAAGATTCCGTATCCAGATTGAAATTGACTCTAATGTCATCCGCAGTTCGCCCATTCTTGATCGCGCTAGGCCTTTTGGCCACATTACCACTCGTGGCTCCGGGGGCGTTGTTGCATGATGTCGCCATCGCCGCGGCTGGCGCGAACAATTGTTCTATTGAAATGTCTGCAGTGGACGGATGCCAAGTGGAAGATAGGGGCTGCTGCGGCGAGGAGGATGGCGAGGACCAACATCCTAGCGATTGCCCTTGCCCCAACTGCCCGTCCGACGGTCCGTGCTTCTGCATGCACTGTGTGAAGTGCGTAACGCCGTTGACGACCGTGGCCGCACATTCTGAAGCGGTCGAGTCGCACGCCGCGGAAGTGTGGATTCTGATGCCAGAGTCTCCCTGCACACGACTCCTCCGACCACCCCAGTCGGTCTAGCTGTTCGCTCGACTCTGCTGAATCAGTAGAGCATCTTCAACCTGCTTCGACAGCCATGCAGCCTTTCGTGCCTATCCGTTGCGCGATGTGCTGCGCTATCTGCACTTCACATCCGAGGGACGTCGACCATGAGTCAGACCGTCATCGAAACGCCACAATCCACGACGCCGTCGGCAGTTCCAGATCGACAGCGAACGACACGTTCAGAGCCCCGCTTGCGAGGCACGGCAACCTGGGTTCGTGACCGCATTCCCACTCTACTCGTCCTGGCGACGTTTGGAGGGTTGTTCTATTACGGGCACCATTCCGATTGGAAGCTCCCCAAATTCTCGGCACTGACGGGTACCGCCACCAGTGCACCGGGTGACTGGTGCGAAGAACACGGGATTCCTGAATCGCAATGCGTTGCCTGCAACCCAGGCTTGCTGCCTGCGGAACCAGACTATGGCTGGTGTGCAGAACACGGCGTACACAACTGTACGCTGCACCACCCAGACGTCGCCGAGGTCAAAGAGACCCCGGTCGTCTCGAGTGCTGATTTCGAGCAAGCGGCTGTAGCTCTGTCACTACGCGAACGACCAACGAACAACGCCGCCTGCAAGGTCTATCAGCGGTTTATCCAGTTCGCTTCCGTGGACGCCGTTCAGCAGGCGGGCGTGGAGGTCACGCTTGTGGATCAGGCTCCGGTCACCGAATGGGTGACCGGTAACGGAGAGATTCGCTATGACGCCACCCGCTTTGCCCGGCTTTCTACACGTGTCCCTGGTACCGCATGGCGGGTGTTCAAGAGTATCGGCGACACCGTGCAGGAAGGCGAAGTCCTGGCAGTGGTTGACGCGATGGAGGTTGGACGCCTAAAGGGTAACCTGGTCAAGGCGATCGTCGAGAAGGACCTTGCCCAGAAGAACGTGGACAGGCTTACCGGCCTCACCGAAGGCGTGGTTCCGGGAAAGAAAATACTTGAAAACGAAGCGGTGCTGGCTAAAGCGGAAGCGGAAGTGCTTAGTGCCGAACAGGCCTTGGCCAATCTAGGGCTGGCCGTGGATGCCGAGTCCTATGCCGGGCTGCCCAAGCAAGAGGTGGTTGAACGTTTGCGTTTCCTCGGCTTTTCCGAGGTGCTTGCCGAGCAGATGAAATCGCAAACCGCGACGGCCAACTTGATTCCAATTCGTAGCCCAATGGCTGGCGTCATCGTCGACCGGCAGGTGGTTGCAGGAGAGGTCGTCGACCCGAGCAAGGTGTTGTTTGACGTCGCTGATCCGAGCAAGATGTGGTTGATGCTCAACATCCCTCTCGAAGAAGCCTGGTTGCTGCAGATCGGGCAGCCGGTTCGATTCCTGCCGAACGGAAGTCGTGAAGAGGTAGCTGGACAGCTGAGCTGGATTAGCACTGCGGCCGACAAGCAGACTCGCATGGTCAAAGTCCGTGCAGAGCTAGACAACTCCCATGGTCAACTACGAGACGAGACCTTTGGAGAAGGCCGCATTATGCTCAGAGAGGAGCAAGCCGCGGTGATCGTTCCTAAAAGTGCCGTGCACTGGGAAGGCTGCTGTCAGGTCGTGTTCGTCCGCGACAGGAACTACTTCAGTGACCCAGACAGTCCAAAGCTCTTCCACCTGCGTTCGGTGCGAACGGGGGCCGTCAATGGCGACGACGTGGAAGTCATCGTAGGTCTGCTGCCTGGAGAGGTGGTAGTTACCGAAGGGGGCGATGTGCTTCGTGCTCAGCTACTGAAGAACAGCCTCGGAGCAGGCTGCTGCGCCGAATAGAAAGGACTCTTAGCCGTGCTTAATGCGCTTATTGATTTTTCGCTCCGCCATCGCGCGCTCGTTATCCTGGCGACGGTCGTGTTTGCAGTTATCGGCGTTTTTTCCCTCAGGCAACTCGACATCGATGCGTTTCCGGACACGACTCCGGTATTAATCCAGATCAACACCGTGGCCCCGGCCTTGTCGCCAGAGGAAGTGGAACGGCAGATCACGTTTCCCGTCGAGCAAGCGATCAGTGGTCTGCCCGGCCTGCAGGATCTGCGATCCATCTCGAAGTTTGGGCTCTCGCAGCTGGTCGTCATTTTTGAAGATGGTGTCGACATCTACTTTGCCCGTCAGCTCATCAGCGAGCGACTGAGCACCGTCGAACTCCCTGACGGGATACAGCGACCCCAGATGGGACCCGTATCCACCGGCTTGGGAGAAGTCTTCCATTACCTCGTTACCTACGAAGGCGTCGACTTTTCCAATGTCTCTGACGAAGAACGGGTGAAGCGGCTCACCGAGCTCCGAACTTTGCACGACTGGGTCGTTAAGCCGCAGCTCCGTTCGGTGCCCGGCGTGGCAGAGGTGAATAGCTGGGGAGGCTATGAAAAACAGTACCAAGTCCGCCTCGATCCCGATCGGCTCATCAAGTACCAGCTGACGTTTGATGAAGTCGCCACGGCGCTACAACAAAACAACCACAACGTGGGCGGAGGCACTATCACGGACCGCAGCCAGATGCTGCTGGTGCACGGAGTGGGGCGGACCGTAAATGTCGAGCAGATTGAAAACGTCGTTATCACCGCCCAAGACGGCGTGCCGATCAGGGTTCGGGATGTGGCCGACGTCGAGATTGGGCACGAAATACGACGCGGCACGGTAACGGCCAATGGACAAGGTGAGGCCGTCCTGGGGCTGGGCTTTATGCTCATGGGGGAGAACAGCCACGAGGTAACCTGGGCCCTGAAGAACAAAGTGCAGGAAATCAAGGACGTTCTACCGGCTGGGGTCACGATTCAAACGGTCTATGATCGCACCGAACTCGTCGACCACGTCATCGACACCGTCCAGAAAAATCTGTTCGAAGGCGGACTGCTCGTGATTGCGGTCCTCTTCATTTTCCTAGGCAATCTCCGCGCAGGTCTGATTGTCGCCCTCGCGATTCCGCTATCGATGCTGTTCGCGTTCTCCGGCATGTTACGGTTTGGCATCGCCGCCAGCCTGTTGAGTCTGGGGGCCATCGACTTCGGCCTTGTGGTCGATAGCTCGGTGGTGATGATCGAGAACTGCGTGCGGCACCTCTCGCATGGCCGTGACGGACGCAGTCGGTTGGAGATCATCCGCGACGCCGCCATCGAAGTCCGCAAGCCGACCATGTTTGGCGAACTGATCATCATGATCGTCTACCTTCCCATCCTGACCTTAGAGGGTGTGGAGGGAAAACTGTTTCGGCCGATGGCATTGACGGTCATTATGGCACTTGCTGGCTCCATGGTCCTCTCCTTAACCCTAATGCCGGTGTTGGCAAGTCTTCTCCTCCCCAAGAATCTAAAGGAGCGAGAGCCGCTCCTTATTCGGCTGCTGAAGTGGCTCTACGCGCCGGTGTTGCGATTTACGATGAAGCACAAGGTTGCCGTAATGGGTTTCGCAGCTTCCGCCCTCCTGGTGGCCTTTGGCATGATCGCTCCCAATCTGGGAACCGAATTCGTGCCACGCTTATCGGAGGGAGCGGTCGTCATCAACGTCGTGCGGCTCGCTGGGACCGACCTGGAAGAGACCATCCGTTACAACACCCAAATGGAGAAGGTCCTGCTCGAAAAATTCCCCGACGAGATCGTGCACGTCTGGAGCCGAGTGGGAATGGCCGAAGTAGCGACCGATCCAATGGGGACCGAACTCACCGACCTGTTTGTAACGCTTCGTCCGCGCGATGAATGGTCCCGGGCGGAGACACAGGAGGAACTGACCACCCTCATCCAAGAAGAACTTCGGGATCTGCCTGGCCCCCGTCTGGCCATGACCCAGCCGATCGAGATGCGGATGAACGAGATGATCTCGGGCGTGCGGTCTGATGTCGCCGCGATACTCTACGGCGACGACCTCGATCTGATGGTGTCGAAAGCCAGCGAGATTGAGCAGGTGCTAAAGTCGATCGATGGTGCCGCAGACGTCAAGGTCGAACAAGTGACCGGACAACCCGTGCTGCAGATACGGGTAAAGCAAGACGAAGTCGCTCGCTACGGCATTCCAGCGAAAACGGTACTGGACCTTGTGGAGTCGCTCGGCACCAGGCACGTTGGAGAGGTCTACGAGGGCCAGCTTCGCTTCCCACTGATCATACGGCTCCCCGAGGAGGTGCGTGCCGACCCAGAAGCGATCCGTGCCATTCTCGTCGCTACGCCTTCAGGCGAGCGTATACCGCTCTCTCGGCTAGCAGATGTCGAAGTTATTGAGGGGCCGAACACGATCAAGCGAGAGTGGTATCAACGCCGTATCACGATTGAAGCGAACGTGCGAGGTCGCGACATGGGAAGTTTCGTTGCCGAGGCACAACGCAGGGTCGATGAACAGATCACACTGCCACCCGGCCGGTATCGCGTGGAATGGGGTGGGCAGTTTGAGAACCTGCAACGGGCTCAAGCACGATTGATGATTGTGGTTCCTGTGGCCATGCTCATGATCTTTGGTCTGTTGTACATGACCTATCGCAACATGATCGATTCCATCCGCGTTTTTACCGGCGTGCCGTTCGCTTGGATCGGGGGCATCGTCGCACTGTGGATACGCGACATGCCGTTTTCGATTTCCGCAGCGGTGGGCTTCATCGCCCTGTCTGGGGTGGCTGTGTTGGATGACATGCTGCTGGTATCGACAATTCGCCGCCTTCGCCGGATGGGCCGTTCATTGGACGAATCGGTAGAAGAAGCGGCGATGACCCGCCTTCGTCCCATCCTCATGACCACGCTGGTGGCCAGTCTTGGCTTTGTGCCCATGGCGTTCAGCACAGGGATGGGCGCCGAGGTACAGCGGCCGCTGGCCACTGTGGTGATCGGCGGCGTATGTAGCGCCACGATCATGAGTCTGCTCGTTCTCCGCGTGCTGTACGTGATTTTTAACCTCCCAACCAAACGGGAGGAAGATCGCGGCGGAGACGGTGAGCCACTTGAAGTTACAGAACCGAAAAGTCCAGATTCTAGGCGCGTGCCAGAGACGGTTTCGGTGTGACGTTTTCTTTTTCAATTCCCAGGGAGATGTGAAATGATGTTTCAAGCATGGACACGATTGATGATAGTGCCTGTGATGGCATGCGGCTTACTCTTGACGGCTGGCTGCAGCCAAGAAACCGGAGAAGCAAACCCGGTCGCTTCCGAAGAGGCGGAAGGTCACAACCTGCACGGCTTCTGGTGTTCGGAGCACGGCGTGCCAGAGGACATTTGTGCGCAATGCGACACGAGGCTAGCCGCAGAATACCAGGCCAAGGGCGACTGGTGCGAAGAGCATAGCCGCCCCGATTCCCAGTGCTTCATTTGTCACCCAGAACTAGCAGATAAGTTCGCGGCCCAGTATGAAGCCAAATTCGGTGAAAAGCCACCAGAGCCATCCGCCGAGCATGGGGATCATGACGGGCATGAGCACGATGATCACGATCACGAATCATGATGCGTAGTGAGCAAGCTCGTTGCTCCGAGGCAGAGACCAGACCCGGCCTGGCACCCCCTCAGCAGTTCGGCGGGGTGCCTTGGCCGATGCTTATCGTAGCGATTGTATCGCTAGCGCTAGAGCTAGGCTGTCTGCAAGAGTACGAAGGTGCGGCGTCGGACGACATAGTCGACGTGACCGACGCAAACTTCCAGCAGGAGGTGCTTCAGGTGAACGAACCTGTTCTGGTGGAATTCTGGGCTCCTTGGTGCCAGCCGTGCCGAGAGATGGAACCAGCCATCGAGCTGATAGCACAGGCCTTCTCCGGTCGTGTTAAGGTCGCAAAGATGCGCATCGACGAAAACCCGGGAACTGTAGCTGCGTACAAAGTGGATTCACCACCAGCGGTGATAGTTTTTTGCAATGGCAAGGTCTATAAGCGTCGCCTCGGAAGGCAAGACGCTGAGGGACTCAAGGCTCTGTTGTCGGATCTGCTGACTGGGGAGTGAGTTAAGGGAAGGATGCAGCTCGCCGAAGTTTACCAGCTCTAACGTCGAATCTGGTTCCTATGCAGTGAGGGCCTTGCCTCACTCGGAACGCCCGCTTGTGCTAGATTTCCTCGCACTTCCTCACCCCAGCATCGTAAGGACGTTCGCATTCGCTGGGGCTTGCATCGTTTCTGATAGTGTTCTTTAAGATTGGGGGCTTCGTCGTACTCGCCTCCATAATTGTATGATAATTGCGTTTTCTCGACCGTGCTGCTTCGTGTCGCTCGGACCAGCGTCGCCTGTGGCATACGCCACTCACAACGGACTTTTCCGCTGTGGAGCGAGCTCCGGAGCGCATTTAGAGAATCTCGGGTGCATTCTCCACCGGGCGGCCCCCGACTGCGAAATAGAAAGTGCTCGGTACCATTTCAGTACCAAATTGGCATTCCTACGCCAATCCAACTGCGTTCCCAATGCAATGAGCTCAAGTGCTATGTGCTCAATTCGCCGCGTAGTGCCACCCAAATGTCCTGCTCATGCCCTCCAATTGACATGCAGGGGTTGCAGATTCAAAATCCAGTGCCCGCAAGGGCGTGTGGGTTCGAGTCCCACCTCCGGTACTCTTATCTGGTAAGGACTTACGTCGATCGACGAATTGTCCTTCCCCGAGCAGACTTCAGAGCTTGGGGCGCATTTGGGGCGCGCTGGCATTTGTAGGGCAGTCGTATTGCTGGTCTTCGCGAGTTGAGACCCGTAGTGGACACCTTCATGTTGGCTTTCGGTATGAGGGGCTTAAGTGCAAGAAAACCCTGCATACAAAGGACTTGCGTGCAGCCAATGCACGTGTTCAGCGTGTATCGGAGAACCTGAGGTTGCTGGAGACCGGTCGCTTGGTGCTGCCAACGGACGCCGACATTGGTTCATTTCTCTTGACGGACGGAAACATCACCAAGGCCGAGCCGACTGTCAACAAGAGGAAACTTCGTCGGCTGGGGCAACTGTCCGAGGCATTCCTGGCTGCAATACCCAAGGGTGCATTAGAGGTTTCGACAATCAAGGGGATGAAGGCGCACCTGCGCCATCTGAAGCGAGTGATGGGCGCATCGTTTGACTTGCCGACGCTTCAGCTTGAAGACTTGCAAGCGTATGTAGAGAAGCGGGGTAGGGAACCAGGCCAACGCGGCAGGCAACTCAGCGTGGCGACGATTAAGAAAGAACTTACCTTGCGGACGCTGTGGAACTGGGCTGGAGATGCCGGACATTTGAGTGGTCCGTTTAGCCTGAAGGGCGTTCGGTTCCCCAAGGGGGCAGACAGGCCGCCATTCCAAACGCTCCAGGAAATTGAGCGCCGAATTGCCCGCGGCGGTCTCTCGGCGCTCGAACAGGATGAGTTGTGGTCGGCCTTGTTTCTCACGACTAGCGAACTGTCGGAGTTGCTGGATCACGTTCGCAAGACGTCCTCCATGAGTTCTTGTATCCGATGTTCGTTTTTTGCCGCCCATACAGGTGCTCGGCGGAGCGAGATTCTCCGTGGGCGGCACCCGCGGAGTGAAGTTTTCCTTCACATCAGTTGCCTGTGGTGTCGCCACACAGCCTAGGGTGAACTACCACCACGACGAAAGTAAGCAAGCCACACACTATACGTGCGATTGGGCGCTAGTCCTCCGTCGAAGCCTACGAGACAGTGCCACTGCAGCACCGGCTATCAGGATTAGGCTCGAGGGCTCAGGAACCTGGCTGGTGGCCAGCAGTTGCCCCAGGTTCAGTTGCGCGGCTCCTTCGTGCTCGGAGAGAATAACGTACCAATCCAGCAAGTCA
Organism: Aeoliella sp.; assembly: GCF_965227375.1. Classification (NCBI taxonomy): domain Bacteria; kingdom Pseudomonadati; phylum Planctomycetota; class Planctomycetia; order Pirellulales; family Lacipirellulaceae; genus Aeoliella; species Aeoliella sp. The sequence goes on along the minus strand of NZ_CBDDFX010000002.1, from coordinate 2,050,970 downwards.
ACAACACCGTCCATATTGAAGTCTCCCTGGCCATAGCTGTTGATGTCTCCTGCACGCAGTTGCTGACCAGCAATGCGGAGATCGTCGACCAGGAACGCTGCTTGCCAGTTGCTAATAAACGCCGCCACATCGTCGTCGACACCACCGCTTCCGTCGCCCAGGACCTGCCCATCGCCCGTAAGGTCGCCAGGAGTGGCGGTTGGCAGAAAGAGGTCCTTCACGTAGGTGTTGTCCCCGCCCAGGGTAAAGGTCCCATAGTCGTCGAACGGATAGCCGCTGGCGCGGCCCAGGATGAACATTTCAAGGTCATCCAGCACACCCTGGTAGTATTCCGCTGTGCCTGGACTTTCGCCCGAATTGGCCCCGACTACGAGGGGAGACTCGTCGACGACGGTGTAACCGCCGCCGGCAGCAGCGACGATTTCACCATTGATGTAGAGCCTTGCTCCGTTGGCGCCACCATTGGGGCGGACCAACATTACGTGGGACCATTGGTCGAAGTCGACACCAACTCCCGAATCGTAAGAGGAGCCTGCGTATTGCATTTCCCACTGCCCGGATGCGTTGATTCGCACTCCATGTTGTGGGGTATCAGCGACCAGTGACTGGGCGGATCCGTTTCCGGCGCCGTATGGCATCGCCCAGAACTGCATGCCACGATCAACGATGCCGGCGTAGTTGCGATCGCCCGATTGGGTGGCGGCGCTGAAAGACGAACTGGGCGAGCCCAGTCGAAACGCATCCAAGTAATCACCGGTGCCGAGAAATTCGACCCCCAAATCGCCCGAATTGGAGAGAGGACGGGAGAGTTGGTTGACGTCGATGTACTTGGGGTCGCCGCCTGCTAAGTAGAGGTCAACAAAGTTGTCGAGGTCGGTGCCTGGACCCTCTGAATCTAATGTCGCACCGTCTACCAAAGTACCGATGCCGTCGCCGATCACGACGCCAGGCGAAGCTACTTCGGAAGAGTCATCGCCAAACTGATAGAAACGATCGATCTGCTTGGCCTGAACAGCCGCCGGCAGGATCGCCAGAAGCCCCAACGCAAGAACCAGCATGCGACTGCGGCGAGCGAATAATACGACCGCCAAGCACAGCACTCCTGCCATCGTCGAAGGCTCTGGGACGGCCTGTACTGTTGCTATTGCACCGGGGTTGGAGGTTGCTCCGAAGCGACTCTTCCAGAACGCATAGTCCTCCTCGTCGACCACGCCGGGGGTCGTCGCGTCGGGGTTCTCATTGGCAAGCGCCACGCTCGATCCCAAGTTGTTGCGCCACACGGTGTAATCGGCCAGGTTTACCACACCATCATTGTTGTAGTCTCCGTATATTCCCTCTGAGGTAACGTAGGTAGGTTCGACATCGATGAATGCAGTGCTGCCCGTGTCTCGATAGCGAAGCATAACATCGGGGATGCCGGAACCTTGCTTGTAGACGCTTCCCAGTGTGATCGACGAACCTGCAGCGAACGCTGAGTCACCGCTAAGCCACGCTTCACCCACTTCGCCATCGTTGCTCCCGCCCGCCGTTTCCCATCCGTTGCCCGAGCCGTCTCCGGCAGGGAAATCGGTCAATCCCTGGCCTGAAATGGGAAGCCAGTTGTTCACATCCAGCGAGTTGGTGGCACTCGTCAGCTTATAGAAGTTCAGATCGATGTCCGTCGACGTGTCGTTCTTCAGCGTCGCCACCCCCGATCCTGTGTTGATCTCAAGCGAGAGCAAGGGGGCGGGGGCGTTGAGGGACAAGTTGTCCAAGGCGAAGTTGTTTCCAGAAGTTGCGTCACTACTTACTGCGAATCGCAGCGTGTAAGTTGCCCCATTTGTGAGTGATACATCGGGAAAGTCGGCCACAATCCCTGTGCCAACGTTGCTGGCGGCGTCTACGGTTCCCAGCGGTCCAATCTGAACGGTAGAGATCGGACTGAGGCCCGCATCCAGGATGCTTACATCCACGATGCCACTGTTTGGATGTGCGCCAAGTTGGTTCGCTCCACCGCCAGAGATGAACTGGTAATCAAACTTCAGGTTGCTCAATTGGATACCAGGTTGCGTGGCGTCGAATGTCAGGTCGATGTTCCAGGGACCAGCTGTGTCGATGTTGCGTGCGACCGCCAGACGATCCGCGTTCTGCGCTGCCCCGCTAGTCTGGACAGTGGCGCCGGCGGACAGAGCAATCGTAGACCCCGGAGAGGTGACTCCATTCGTGGTCCAGTTGATGCCTGTGAACTCTGTCGCGCCGTCCGTTGATCCGTGAGCGTCGAAATTGGACGAAAGGATGGTAATTGCCGTGGCGTCTTGGCTTAGAACAAAAGTGAACAGAAGGAACGCCAAGGCCAGGCATCGCACGGGTGCGAGAGCCAGTTTCTGGCGATACCGCCAAGTCCATCCAAACGCGCTGCCCAGCACGACCAACAACCACGTAGCGGGTTCTGGGACGGTAGATGCATTGACGAGGGTAGCGAACGCACTAGCGCCAAACAGGGCGTCGTAGTTGTTTTCGAAGATCAAGAAATCCTCCTCATTGTTAAAGCCATCTCCGTTCCAATCGCCTCTCTGAAACTGCTCGGCAGGAGTGAGGCCAGAGAGATCCTGGAACATCCCACTGAGATAGGCCGGCCAGTCCGCGGCGCTGAACTCGCCGTCGAAGTTGAAGTCGCCATCGACAAACGGATTCCCTATCCACTTGACGGAAGCAGCGGCGGGCCCTGTTGAGGTGATTACCTGGACCGTTAAATCTTCGCTAGGATTCTGAATCCAGGCATTGCCCAAATTGATGGATTGGTTCTGTGCGAGCGTGATACCGGTGCCGCCCGGCAATTCGCTCTCGCCGATGTTGTTTCGATCTCCGGGGGCGGTGAATTCGATCCAGTCGTCGTCAGGACTGCCGGTATCGGCAATTGAGTTCCACACCCCATCATCCGAGTTCAAGGCTCCAATAGGCGAGGAAATAGAGTAGCTGGTTAGCGTCAACGGCGTTGCAAACCGGTTGACGATCGTCATCGCGCCTGACTGGCGATCGACCTCAACGAATAAGCGGGGGGCGGGAGCCACGGCGGTGGCGGTCATCCCAGTTCCATCAAAACTAAGGATGGAAAAGTCGTCAGCGGCCGATACACCATCGACGAAAATCTCGGCTAGGTGCTCGCTGAACTCGGTATCGGATGCCATGGTGATTGTGGCCCCCGGGGTGAGGTGCACCTGAGTCGGGCTCGTTTGCGAATTGATGGGATCTCCACCGCCACGAAACGTGATAGCGCTCGTCGCATCTACGTTGACTGTCAGGCCCACGGTCGCAAATTGAGTACTCAAGCTACTGCCGTTGCTTAGATGGACGGCCGAAGTGGTGCCCCCTGCCACTCCAGAGATGCCGCCCGTTGCGTCCGTAACGAAGGTGGTGCTGTTGAGAGAAAGCGAGTAGCTATCGCCGATCTGGAGCGCGCCTCCACCAAAGTCTGACGCCGAGATGTTGGCGCCCGAAAATACAACGTCGTCGAACACAGCCACATTCGGGTCGATTGCTGTTACGGTCGATCCGCTCAAATCGTAGTTGTCTTCAGCAAAGACGAGCGAAGGATCCAACCCTCCGCCGGTCCATGAGATCACGGCCTGGCAGTCAGCCGCGAGTGTGACGATGAAGGACGTCGACAACCAGCAGACCAAGTGGACCATCTTCAATTGATTAACCACTATGACTCCTCATCCGTTCAATTAAAGTAACTCTGGTGGTAAGCACGGTGTTAGCCCACGCCCGGTGCCATTGCCTGAAAGAGATGTTATTTCTTGCGCCTCACTAGTCCGGCGACGCCGCAGGCCAGGCCGATCAGGGCGATGGCATTGGGTTCGGGAATTAGGGTGCCGATTTGTTCGGAGTTTAGCGCCGTGTCGTACAGTCGAACATCGTCGACGAGACCCTTGAAATCGCGACTAACATCTTGGTAGCTGTCGCCGATACGGAGTGGCCCAACACCTGTGGCGATAGCCGTTCCCGACCCCCCGAAAGTGCCTTGAGAAACGCCATCTATGTAATATTCAACGTTGCTCACGGTAGCAGGGTCGGTAACGACCAAAGCGATGTGATGCCAGTGGCCATCGGCGACGACGTTCGAAGTTGTAGTTCCGCCGGCTTGGACTTCTAGCCGGAGTGCATCTCCCGATAGACGTACGTCAAAACGATTGCCTGCCGACGTGCCGGAACCGAGGGAGATCATCGTGCTTCCACTATCTCCAACGTCCCCAGCCGAGGCTTTCATCCAAAAGGCAACCGTGCGTGTATCCGAAGTGCTCCAGTCAAAGACATCTCCCGATACAGCGCCGTCGGCGCCCGGGGTATCAGATGTAGGAGCTCCGGACAGTGCAAGGGCTCCAGTGCCCACGGCGAAGTCCGTGTTGTCGATGCTTGCAGCCGCCCCCAGCGTGGCGTCGGCGCCGACCGATGCAGTGCCGTCTGTATCGAATGTGTAGTGGGCAATCAAAGCTGCCTGAGATACTGCGGCTAGGTGCAACGAGAAATGGAGGGTTAGAAGAGTTCCGAGAAGTCGTGTCATTGGTTCAGTTCTCCCAGATGTGTGGCGATGTGGGTTTTCCTACACCAGAGGGGGATTGAGCTTAGCTGCGATGGACGCTGCTTCAAGCGAACACCACGTCTGTCAAAGGGATTAGTGCGACCATGCTTCCAACTTCTACTCAAAAAAGAAAAAATCACAGGAATTCGATTCCGGTTCGGAGAGGGGCAAACGAAGCAGGTAAGGATGAGTGCACGCACTTAGGCTTTTTTTGTATTTTCTGGTGTTCTCCCGAGATTCGGGGGTAAAAAGGACGCAGATGGTCGCTTAACAGTAGGCGACAGCGGTGCCACTCTACCCACCATCGAGGTGAATATGGAAACCCGTAACGAGAAGGTAACGGAAGATTTCCTGCGGCTCTACAACCAAGAGCAGCGGGCTGTCTACTCGTATATCCGCACTCTGCTCCATTCACCTGATGACGTGGAAGATGTCTTTCAGGAGACCTGCATTGCGCTCTGGCGGTCGTTCGATCAGTTCCAACCAGGTACTGACTTCGGCGCATGGGCGCGAACGACTGCCCGTTTTCGTGTGTTGGCTCATGTAAAAAAACGAGGTGCAGACAAGTTGGTTTTCACTTCGGAAACAGTTGAACTGCTGGCCCGTGAGATTGAAGAGGACTCAGCCGCCATATCAAGTCGCAGTGCACAGTTGGAAGGCTGTGTCAAAAAGCTGTCCGATTCCGACCGTGAGCTACTCGCCGCCCGCTACCTGAACGGGCGATCGGCGGCGGAGTTGACCACCGAGTTGGGGCGCCCGCTCAGCACGCTGTACAAATCGCTTCGTCGAATCCGCCGCGCTCTGCTGCAGTGCGTGGAATTGTCGCTCAAGCAGGAGGAGCACGTGACATGAGCGAGCCAGAACATACTCCTCGAATGGAAGAAGTCGTCGAACGCATGGCTGACGAGCCACTGTCCACCAACGAATTGCGGCGGCTGGAGCAGCTTATCGTCGAAGACCCCAGCACTCGCAAAGCTTACGTGAAGATGGCGTGGCTGTGTGGCGACTTGGCATGGCTGTTTCGGGACCGTGCCGCTTCACTGCCTTCCGCTGCACAGCGCCAAGAAATCACTCCAATACCACAGGCAAGGCAGCGACGAAGCTTCTACCCGCTAGTAAGCGCCGTGGCGTCCGCAATTGCAGCCTCGCTTTTGTTGTACCTTGCAGGTTGGCTGCATTTTCCCGGCGGTGAGGCAGGCCCAGGCACGGTGGCAAGCTCGGAGGATAGCCGTCGCACGAGCGATGCGTTGCCGACGCTAGCTGCTACACTAACCGGTTTGTCCGATTGTCGCTGGGCGAAAGGCGTTCCTGCCCCAACCTATGGGGAACCACTCGAGGAAGGACGAGTTCTCAAACTAGATTCCGGCATCGCCAAGCTGACGTTCGAAAGTGGCGCTCAGTTGATTCTTCAGGGGCCCGTGGAATTCGTCGTCGAATCGCCGATGGACTGCGCGATGCCGTTTGGCAAGCTCAGCGCGGTGTGCCCCGTTCAAGCCCATGGGTTTAGTGTCTCGACCCCCACGGCGCGAGTCGTAGATTTGGGTACTGAATTCGGGATGGAAGTGGACTCTGAAGGAGATACCGAGGTCCACGTATTCGAAGGCGAAGTGCTCACGTGGCCTGTCGATACGGATGGCAATACTACCGATGAGGCTCTCTCCCTGGTCAAGGACGAAGCCGCAAGATTCAAGAAAGGCCTCGCCCGGGAACAAGACTTCGCCGAGGCCAATCGCTTCGTTCGTGATATCTCGGCTCATCTGGACAAGGATAGTTTGCCTCCACTCCCCGCGGATCGACGACTGCAGCTATGGTTGGCTGCTGATGTACTTGTGAAGAGGGACGGTGCCAATCGAGTTGTTGCGTGGCGGGATATTCTCGTCGGGGATAATCAGTCTGATGAAGATGCCTGGCAGCACGACGAGGATTCCCGCCCGCTCTGGGTCGACAAGGCGATCAACGACAAGCCAGCGCTGCGTTTCGATGGCATGAAGAGCTACTTGAGTACCACCCCGTTTTTGACGACCCCCAAGCAAACGGTGTTTGTCGTGTTCCAGCGACATGAGGCTCCGCTCGCGAAGGTCGAGAAACGGCAGATACTCAACTACAACGGCCCTCCCTTCGATCTTCCCAAGACGATGCGAGCGTTTCGTATTCTCCAGATTGACGATATGGATAACCCCGGCAAGTACCGGGCGTACATCTACGCCGGATTGGAACAGCAAGGTGTATACGCCCATCTGGGCGAGGTGCGCATGAAGCAGGCTGCCGAGAACAACGATCCTGTCGTCCTTGCCTATGTATACGACCCGGAGAAGAATCACGCGGAACTATGGACTAACGGGCAGAGTCAGGGGAGCAGCAACGCTCCCACAGGTGAGTCGTTCACTTCTCGCAAGATCATTGGCCGCCACCCATTGCATGGCTCGTGTTTCCGTGGCGACATCGCCGAGTTGCTGATCTACAACGAGGCACTTGCGAAAGAGGACGTCGCGAAGGTCAGTACTTACCTGGGTGGGAAGTATGGCATTTCTGTCCAGCAAGCAGACGACTCCATTCAAGACAGTCCCACCTCTAACTGAACTTAGATTGTTTAAGACCCGCATGCAGGGAAGGAATAGAGACATGCGATTTGTTCGAGTTCAAATAGCATTGAAGAAGCGAGCATTCACACTCGTGGAACTGCTGGTGGTAATCGCCATTATAGGTATTCTGGTGGCGTTGCTGTTGCCAGCGGTACAGGCGGCTCGCGAGGCAGCGCGACGGACCGACTGCAAGAACAGGATGCATCAGCTGGGAATCGCACTTCACAACCACCACGACACCAAGGGCGCCTTCCCACTCGGTGCGGAAGGACGAGACCCTACTTCTCCATCGCTCTCTTACAACCTGTCGGGAACCTATAACCGGCGTTCGCCGATGGCGATCCATCTCTTTCCCTACATCGAACAAGGCACTTTGCATTCGCAGTACCAGTTCAACGACTACCATTCGGCCATCAATGATCCGAACTCGCCGTTCGTAGTTTCACAACCCGTCTACACCTGCCCGAGCGACCAGCCGCAGCGCACCCAAAAGTGCGATGCCGGCACGGCCCAAGATTTCAAAGGAAACTACGGCGTGAACTGGGGACCATGGAGCTACGATTGCCAAGTGGTCGAACTGCGTTCAACGCGCGAAGGGGTGGTGCCGACGCGAGGCTGCAACTCCAACTCTGCCGATGCTGTAAAAATGCACGGTGCTCCATTTCACCTACAGTGGGGAGCAAAGTTCCGTCATATCACCGATGGCACCAGCAACACACTCGCCATGATGGAGATGGTGCAGACTCCTGAACTAACGACGTGCGACCGTCGAGGGCGAATCTGGAACGACGACTTCGGCACCTACCAAATCAACACCCGAGAAACGCCCAATAGCTCGGGTGCGGACGTGTCGGCTTGTTCGTCGGCCGACATTGATTTCCCTTGTCAGCAAAGCACTGATGTCAAGGAAGGCCGCATGATGTCCCGCAGCCGACACCCGGGCGGAGTGGTCGTGTTGCTTTGCGACGCCTCCGTCCAGTTCATCTCCGACGACATAAACCTAACCGTCTGGCAAGCAGCCAGTACGATCAATGGTGGAGAGGTTACGGCAAGTTTGCAATGAACGATCTACTCCAGCAAGCAGTCTGCCATCCCGCATTCGAAAAAGCAGTGCAACACTTCCAGCAGATACACAAACAACCATTGGCAATCTTGGGGATAGCCTTATTGCTCGTGGCTACAAGTGGTTGCGGGGCGGATGGCCAGCAGACGATCAAGGGAACCGTAACTCTGGATGGTACACCACTGTCCGATGGACGCATTTCCTTGCAGCCAACGCAAAGTGGTTCGACCGCAAGTGCCGCGATCACGGAAGGGGCTTACACTATACCACTGAGCGTCGAGTCGCACCCCACCTCCTTTGTGGTTCGGATATCATCCCCTCAACCGACGGGAAAGATGATCAGCCACCCCGACGCGCCTGGCGGCAAGATGGAAGAGATACGCGAATCGATTCCGGATCGTTATAACAACGCTTCCGAACTCACGATTGAATTGAATTCGCCGGCGGATGATACCTTCGATTTCGACTTAATCAGGGCGACCAAATAGTGGTTTCAAGTTGTAGTATGAGCTGGGGTGTGCGATGGGCGTTGCAATTAAGTGTCATTGCGGCGGCCTCGGTATTCGGATGGCAGAACTGCTTGCATGCGAAGGATCGCGCGCAGCCGAACATCATTCTCATCGTTGCCGATGACCTCGGATACGGTGATTTGAGTTGCCTGGGGCAGAAGAACTTCGAGACGCCGAATCTCGACCGAATGGCTTCCGATGGTATGCTGCTAACCAGCCACTATGCAGGCTGCACTGTGTGCGCACCATCGCGCGCTTGCTTGATGGCAGGGCGACATACTGGTCACGTCTATCAGCGCATCAACGGCGAGCTTCAATTCCGTGAAGATCCGCACGACATTACCGTGGCATCTTTGCTCGCCAAGGGTGGATACCACACTGCCATGATTGGCAAGAGCGGTTTGTCTTGCAACAGCGATGATGGAGGTCTCCCTAACCGGAAGGGATTCGAGTATTTCTTTGGCTTCGTCAGCCATACCCATGCTCACCGTTATTACCCTCCGTTTCTATGGCGCAACGGCGAGCGAATCGAATATCCGCAGAACTCCGGCAAGGAAGGCACCCGTTACAGCGGCGAGTTGTTTTTGGAGAAGTCCCTCGAGTACTTGGAAATCCATGCCGATGATCCGTTCTTTTTGCATCTCTCGTTGCAGCAACCCCACGCCGATCTGAATGTCCCTGAAGAGTGGAAACAGAAGTTCATTGGGGAGTTTGAGGAGCAACCTTACGATGGCGGGCACTATCGCGGAGAGTCGCATCCCAAGGCAACCTATGCGGCGATGGTAACTTACCTCGACCATTCGGTCGGGCAGGTGCTAGCGAAGCTCGAAGAGCTCAATATCTCGGAGAACACGCTGGTCATCTTCTGCAGTGACAACGGTCCCATGTCCGAAGGCGGATGGAGTCGCGACAACTTCAACAGTGGGGGACCATATCGCGGCGGCAAACGGGATCTCTACGAGGGTGGTATTCGCGTGCCTACCATCGTACGGTGGCCGGGCACCATCGCCCCTGACAGCACATCGGATCATGTCTCGGCGTTCTGGGACTTTTTGCCAACCGCGTGTGAACTAGCTGGTGTTACCTGCCCGCCAGAGGTCGACGGCATCAGCTACGTACCCACACTTCTGGGCAATCGCGACCAGGAGAGGCATGACTACTTGTACTGGGAGTTCTACGAACAGGGTGGTAAGCAGGCGATTCGAAAGGGCAACTGGAAGGGAGTCCGCTTGGACGTCAACAGCGATCCTCAATTCGAACTGTACGACCTCGAGTCGGACCCCGGCGAACAACACAATGTGGCCGCACAGCACCCTCAGATCGTTACGGAGTTGCTTCAAGACATCCAGTCCGCTCATGTTCCTTCGGACATGATTCGACTTACCAAACAAGACGAATCCTCGCGGCAATAGTGCCGGCGGCTCGATGCCGGGATCTTCGACACACTCAAGCCGCTCCCAGTGCGTGAGAATGCATCATGAGATACTTTGCTTTCGTGGTCTGCGCAGTCGTTGCGTCTGGTGTGCTTCGCCCGACGGATACCTCCGCACAATCGCCCAACATCGTTCACATCTTCGCCGATGACCTTGGCTACGGCAGTGCTGGATTCAATGGGCAAACTCTGATTCAGACTCCCAACCTGGACGCACTTGCTGGCCAGGGATTGCGATTCACCAACTCTTACGCGGCCACCGTGTGCGGGCCTAGTCGCGCCATGTTGTATTCGGGCTTTCACAACGGTCACACACTGGTCGATAGCAATGCGAATCTAAACGGCGATGTCTTTCGTTCCGAAGGGCACACCGTAGGCGACTATTTGCAGGCCGCTGGTTATAGCACGGCTGTCTTTGGGAAATGGGGTTTCGGCGGAACGGGCTCCGGCGGCGATGGGCTTAGTCCCAACCCCGTGGTGGACGGCCCCAATTCGATACCGACCGCACAAGGGTTTCAGACTTTCTATGGCTACCTGGACCACGCCCGGGCTCATTCCTACCGTGTCGATTCGTTGTGGACGACCCAAGAGCCCGCCGATGACGACTTGGATGGAATGGACGAAGTCGGGGAGAAGTACCAACCCAACGCAGACCATGGTCTATGGCTCGAAAAGACGGGCAACAATAACGCGAACCTCAACGCGAACTATTCGGCCGACTTGGTCACGCAAAAGAGCCTGGACTACATCCAGTCGCATGCCGGTAGCAGCCAGCCGTTCTATTTACAGTACGCCTCCACGATCCCCCATTTCGACATCGACGCCATTCGACAGTACTCCGACTGGTTTTCCGCGTACGACAGTGTTCCAGGTGCACAATCCTGGACAGATGACCAAAAAGCCTACGCGGCGATGATCACCCGTCTAGATACGGCTGTCGGCCAACTTATCGAAGCGTTAAACGACCCCAACGGCGATAACGACAAGTCGGATAGTGTTCTGGAAAACACGTTGATCCTATTCAGTTCCGACAACGGTGCCACAGCCGAAGATGGCTCGCCGATATCCTTCTTTCAGGCAGGCGGTGAGAAGCGAGGCGGAAAGCGAGACCTATGGGACGGAGGAATCAATGTGCCCGCTTTCGCCTATTGGAAGGGCACCATCACGCCAGGCGGTGTGTCCGATCGTTACACCGACCTCCCCGATTTCATGCCAACTGCGCTAGAGTTGGCGGGCACGCGTGGACCGGTAGGACTCGATGGAGTCTCCCTGGTGCACGAACTCACCGGCCAGGGGATCGACCGACCCAAGAATTACATCATCCAAGAGCATCACGAGGGAAACGGTCCAGACCCCGATAGCAAGAACGGAAGGTGGGCCATCGTCAAGGACGATCACAAGCTGATCAAGTACAGCGATGGAACTCTGCGACTGTATGACCTGCAGGCAGACCCGAGCGAAGTCAATGAACTGGATCTGCAAGTGTCTGCCAATCTGGAGTTAGCGTCAAAGCTCGAGTCGATTGCACTGGCTGAAGGAGTCGAGCAACCGGACTCGTACAGTGTTGAGTACCACACGTGGGTTGGCGATCACAACGGCAGCGTGGCATCGGACTCCAACTGGTCGGGAACAGGAAACCCTGCGGGCAATTGGTCGGCGGTCGTATTTAACACAGTTGGCAGCTCGCGTATCGCCCACGTGGATCAGAACGTAGACACTCTGGGCTTCGAAGTCCGCGGAAATGGTCCCGCTGCCAGCCAGACGGTAATTGTCGAGCAGGGAGCAGAACTAACGGGGCGGAACGAAATACGGATCAGCGAAAATGGCTTGATCGAATTGCAGGATGCAACGCTACGATCAGTGCGTTGGGTGGATGTGCTTAGCGACGGCGCTCTAACGGGTAACGGCCAAGTCGTGGCCGACGTCTACAACTTTGGTCGAGTCGCCATTCATGGCGAGGGCGGCGGAACAGACATCCTGACCGTTGAAGGCGACTACCGGCAGCTCGACAGCGGACTTCTCGAATTCAAGGTTGGGGGAACTGCCGGCGGAACTCAGTTCGACCAACTGGAGGTTCAAGGAGAAGCCAACCTGGGTGGCGCTCTGGACATCCTGTTTACCTCTGGCTTCCAGCCTCAAGACAACGACTTCTTTCCCCTCCTGCGTGCAGAAGCCCTAGCTGGAGAATTCGATTCTATCTCGATTCCCGACGTACCAGGCGTGGAGCTTTCGGTGCGGTACACAGGGTCGCTGGTTGTATTAGTAGCAGGCGACTTCGAGTTGAAACCGGGCGACATCAATCTCGATGGCCAACTCGATCAGTCGGATGTGAACGCCTTTGTCCAAGGGTGGCTCTATCAGCAACCCGTTCCGGACATTGTTTCCTATCGCAACGGCGATTTGAACCTCGATGGAACTGTGGACCGATACGACTGGACCCTGCTGCGTTCGGCATTCCTGTCAGCCAACTTGCCTGCGCCCCAGTTTGCAGTCCAAGCCGTGCCCGAACCGAGTGGGACGGTCGTCGCTGTGGCAGGATTTGCGGTGCTCGGCATTGCCACCCGGTTTACCACGATCACCGGTGGCCTGATCTCACGTAACGCGAACTCGCGGTGAACTCCATGCAATTCGTAACTCAACTGCGACTGCTGCTGGCCGCTATCCTTTGCGGAGGATGTTGCGTGCAGGCTGCGTATGGGGTGACGCTCACCTGGACCGGCGGGGGAGATGGGCAGAGCTTCAATCAACTGGCAAATTGGTCGGGCACTCCCACTGGCGGATTCATCAATTCAAGTAATCTTGTTGACACCTACGTCGTGGATACGGCAACTGGCGTGATTACCAGCTCCACCACGATAGCGTTCCGGGCGGGAGGAGGCTTGATCCAGTCTGCAGGATCGTTGAGCATTCTTAACGGCAACGGGGTGGGAGTGCTGGAGACTCCAGATTCGATCGGGTCGATCACGATTTCCAATGGCGAACTATCGACGCAGTACCTGGCCGAACTTGAGGTGTCGCTTGGCCAAGGGGCCCTACTTACACTTTCCGGCTCGGGAAACCCGGTCAACGAATCTGTTGTCGATATTTCTGATCTCTCCGCCTCGATCCATTTCCTGGCCGAGTCATCAGCCAATGTGCTCTCCGAACACCTTAACAAATTCACGGTGTTCGGAAGCTCGCCGGTGGTGGGAGTTAACCTGAGTGTGACCGACGATGGATCCGGTGGCGCCCTGGTCGCCCCGCTGTTGGTAGAGCCTCCGTCTGTGAAGCTTCAGGTCGACCGCGATTCAGGGGAGATGACGCTCGTGAATCTCACGGGGGGAGACATCTCTTTCTACGAGTACGACATTATCTCTATCGCTGGCAGCTTAGACGCTGCAGCTTGGACACCGATCGCGGAAAGTACTGACGCGGTAAGCAATGGTGGCGATGGCTCGGTTGATGCGGATGACGCGTGGATTCGCTTTAGCGCTCCGGGAAGTAGAACAGATCTGGCGGAAGGCACCTTCGGCGAGTTGACTCTTGCAAACAACGCGGAACTTCAATTGGGGAACGCCTGGATCACTAGTCCGTTTGAGGAACTTGAGGCGACCTTGTCCCTCACGAATGGAAGCTACCTCTCTGTCGAAGTCGTCTATTTGGGCACAGAGATTCTCGCACCTATACAGGTTGGAGATTTCAACGCTGACGGACGCATCTCGGCGGATGATTGGCCTTTGCTACGCAGCAACCTATTCGCAAGTGTGTCCAGCCTGCTTCCCGTGGATGCGCACGCTGCGGGTGACCTCGATGGCAGTGGCACAGTTGATGAGTACGACTTCTTGTTGTTCGAAGAGCTGTACGATGCAACGCTCGGTCCGGGAGCATTCGCTCGCATGGCATCCGGAGTGCCGGAACCGTCGTCGGTCTGCACGATACTCGTTGGTTCGATCGTAGTGCTTAGTTCGATGTCTCGCAGGTTGACGCCCTCTACTTCGTGCAGGTCGTAGCCTCGACGCCCCCTATTCTGCCTGATGCCACAGATTTCGTCATTGATTACCATTCATTGGAGCTTGCCTTGGGAAAGGTGCATGGCATGGGGGGTCGCACTTCTGGACCTGCCTACTGGGGCCGGTGGCGAGAAGCGATAAACGCTTGGCATTGTCGCATTTAGTGGTATGTTGGAAGTCACTAAGGAAGTTCATTGGCGTCTTCCACAAGTGAATCGAATGCAGGGTCCGAGGGATACTCTCCTGCTTCCATCGAAACGATTTTAGGGGCTGTCGATCAGACTGCGATTTCAGTCACAGCAGTATTTTGGGAAACGACCAGGAGGTGAGAAATGCCGGATACCAGCGACTTGCTAAGTCGAATTGACGCTGAGTTCTCTGCTGCCAATCAGCGAATCGAACAGATGAGGACCGATCGGGTTCAGGAGTATCAAGGACGCCAAGAACGATTGGAACAGTTTGATGGGCTATTGGACCAACTTCGTGAAGTGTGGAAACCGCGTCTTGCAGCGCTAGCGGAGAAATTCGGTGAACGAGTGAAAGTAGATCCCCACATCGAACCAGGGCGGCGCAGCGCTACGTTGTCTTTCAAGTCGGAGTTGGCCAGCATTCAGCTGCGATTTGCCGTCGTACCAGATACCGACGTGCGTAGGGCTATCTTCACCTATGACTTGAAGATCATTCCAGTGCTTATGAAGTTCGATACACACGATGAGATCGAGTTCCCATTGGATGCTGTCGACGAGTCTGCGGTCGCACAGTGGTTTGATGATCGGATCGTGAGTTTCGTCAAGACCTACCTTTCGCTCAACGAAAACCAATACTACCTAAAGGAACACATGGTAGAAGACCCCATCGCCATGGTCAGGTTCCCCAAGTACGCAGCTGGAGCGACGCTCGAAGTCGACGGCCAAACTCTGTACTTCATCGATGAGTCGACTCTTCGAGAGTATCAACAGAGTACATAGCCTGACACGAACTAGTTCCTTCGGGCAGTGATAAAGCAAGGTCGTGCAACCCCTCCAAGAGCTCGTGCTTTATGGCTGCGAAGCGTAAAAAGAACAAGATGGGAATTGGCAAAACGCTAAGACGCAAGCAGTACGAAGCTGAATTGCGCAGGTTTCAGGCCGAACAGTGTGCCTTGCAGGTTGGGTTAAACACAAAGGATACGTGTCATTGTTGTGTTTGAAGGACGGGATGGTGCGGGGAAAGGAGGAACAAGCGTCAGCCATACTTTCCCACATGGTACTTCCGGTCTGCGGGCTGTTAGCGGTTCCTCTCACGCCCTCGCGATAGGCTGTGAACCTCGACCAACGAATGAACCATTCGGCGTTCAGCCGAACAACTCTGACACATTTCTGACACACTTTTGGACACGTGAGACCTATTCAAGTGCCATCCGGTTGCCCTACAGTATTGGCGATAATGGCTGCAAGTATAGGACGCTCCACTCAATTGTCCACCTAATGCAACTCGTCTGCCACATAGGAGTAGCGGTCTTGAAAACCGGCGTGCTCGAAAGAGTACCGGGGGTTCGAATCCCTCCCCGACCGCTGGATTTGTGGGGCAATTCTGGCGCTCGCCGTAACGTCACGCGCTTGTGTTGGAATGGCGATTCCTGTGAGAGAACTAGTATCTAACTTCAAATAGGCGAGCGTCTCCCGTCAACTCGATCAGCAACTGAAATCGCGCTGGGAAGGCTGGCGGTTCCGACTGGTTTCCCCACTGGGGCGAGTAGTTGGTGGTATCGCCCCGAAAGACTTCCGAGTCTTCGAGACTACAGCCCGGCACGGCTTCGCCCAGCCGGTCGAGTATCCCAACTCGAACCTCTCCGCCGCTCGCGTCCACGTTGATTGTGAGTTGCGAAGGATCACCCTCAATAACTTGTGTCAGTACTTTTCCGGATCCACTTTCGGGAGTAAGAGCAACCAAGCGACCTAACGGTACCGTGGCCAAGCCGATGTTCGCTCGCCGAGCACCCACATTGTGCGGGCCGTCCCATCCCCCGTAGAAGAACTCCATCTCGTCCTCGCGAATCACAGGAGGGGCAACGAAAACCATGCCGTCATCCCAATCGCCTTCCGCGCCCACTGGTACAAACGACACCCCAGGAGCCACGCGACGCCAAGTCTTCCCATCGCGGCTATGTGCCAACTCCACTTCAATCGTCTCGTTTCCAGGTTTGTGATAAACGCGCAATAGCCCAAAGTAATGGCCACCATACTTGAATACTGGCATTCCATAGGTTTGGGCAGAAGTTGGATCGTTTGCACGCGGGTCGAAAACTACCTCGGGTGTCGACCACTTGCTGAAGTCCTCACTCTCGCTGCGACAGATCATACGATAGAGCGCCTTCTCACCGTCCCACTTCCAGCACTTCGCGTGCACTACAAACTTCTCGATCGCAGGATCGTACATGAGATCAATAACGTCGCTTACAGACTGGCTCTCCTTTTTCGCAATCAAGCGAGGCTCCTCGCTCATTTGCTCCCAATGGATGCCATCGGAGGAGATGGCTGTGTACATTCCACCACCTCCATCGTACGTGGAGCCATTCCGAATATCCCAGAATGCAAGCCGATAAGGATTTTCTCCATCAACAGCATCCGGTAGTCGGACGACGCTTGGACTATAGAGATGACCAATGGCCAGCTGGATGTTGTTGTGCGTATTTCCTTGGAACCTGACGAGCCCCAGGTTCGGCCGCTCCCATCGACGGCCGTTTGTACTAAGGCTGTACAGCATCACCATGCGGAGCTCTACACCACTGTTGATACTCTGGTACCACCCCTTGTATTCCTTCGTCGCGTCATCGAAGTGGAAAGAGCCGTATGCGTACGGATTCTGGGCCCAAGGCTTGTCACCCCGAATGACCGGCTGCGGTAACTTCTCAGCGGGCAAGACGACTCGCTTTAAGGATTCTTGCTGGCTGATCTGTTCGTCATCGGCAAACAGAATTACCTCGCCACGCAGCAGGCTGCATGGCACCAGCAGGAGCAACGTTAGTGCTTTTAAATAAGGAGACATGGTCGTGCTCGAAACGGGGCCTGGAATAGTACCTCGGATTTGGAGCTAGGCCGCTCACTATGTACATACAGGTTGTATGCTATCCTGGGTCTTCCCAGCCTGCAACCCGCTGTAAGTGCTACTCCACACCGCTTCTAGATTCTGGCTTGGATGACGATCTATCCCTTAAAAATAGGCGAGCTGGTCTTTTCTCCCTGCCGTGGGTATCCGAGAGCAGATTCAGATTTGACGAGAACATCCTGTTCGGACATAATGTACCCAGTTGGTGGTTGCCTCTCGAGACCAGTCTTCGTCAGAGCCCAGATCAGGAACTCCTACCATGGTCCGTAGATTCGCGCTGGTGTTCAGTTTGTTAATGGCGGCTTGTCACTCCACCGCCCTGGCGAATCCCATCGAAAAAGGCAAAGGGTTATCCCGACGCGCTCAAGCAATGGCGCACGAAGTGCTTCACCAGGGCTTGGAAGCGAAGGGGTTCTGGGTTCGGGTGCACGCGGCGGAGTTCCTACTCGATTGTGGCAATCAGCAAGCAGTGGAAGCAACAGTATCGCGGGAACTAAAGAAAAACGCCGATAACAAGCCGGAGCGAATCGGAGCTTGGCGTTTAGCGTATCGTGTGGCTGACTCTGATCAGGTCCGCCTCGAGTTCGAAGCGAAGTTGCGCGGAGTTGCAGCGGACCCCGAAGCTTCTGATCGTTTGCACGCAGTAGAATCGCTTGCCAAGCTGGGGATCCAACTTCCTAGTGGCGAGCTACAAACTATCGTTACGAAAACCCGCGAAAAAGGAACTGGAGAACTCGCCTACGGACTATGGCTTGCTGTGGTTCAGAAGCAGAACCAGGACAAAGAAGAGAATCATGTGCGACTGGCCTCGCTCCTGCTGAGCGATGACCAAATGACCAAACTTCGTTCGGCCTACGCACTGTGGCATTTGTCCAATGAATCGCCGATGATTCGTGATGCTATCATTGACACTGGGGTTCGAACAGCGCAGTTGAACCTCGAATCGGATCTGGAGGAGATGGCTGGTGCGCGGAACATCGCCTTGGCGTGGAAGGTTGCTGAACGGTTTGGAGTGGACGACGACATCGAAGCAGGTAAGGAACAGAGTATTCAGCAGCTCAGTACTGCACTGAAGCAAGCAGCTGAACAATCGGAAGAAGTCGAGAAAATACTTGCCGATACTCTGGCTGAGCTTGGAACGACGGATGATGCTGAGCGCTTACTGAAGTTGCTTTCTTCCGATCATGAAGATGTTCGAGTAAGCGCAGCGCATGCACTTCTGAGGATACAGATAAGGATTGGCGGCAGCGAAACTCTTGAAGACCGCTGAGTGACGCTTCTCGTCAAGCGATAATCACCTACTTTACGAGTCGTGCAAATCCAGTCTGGCGTGGTCCGCCGGGCAGCATGGACTCCACTTGATCTGACTCCATGGCCTTTGCCACTACCTTCATGGCTTCGGCTGCTTGGCGACAGTATTGGTCAATAAGCGTTGTGCTGTGGGCATAAGTGGGATAGAAGCCAGAACCGCTGAGAAAACCTCGCTTTAGCATTTCGACCGTGAATAGTGTGCTCACGGCGTTGCTCTGTCCGCCTTGAAATTGGATATGCTGCAAGGAGTCTCTTCCAGAGATGCGGAGGGCCACCCCTTCGCTTTGTGCGATTTGGAGAAGACGGCTACGGAATTCGCCACCGATGGCGGCAATATGTTCATGCACGAAATGGTCGCTCAGCTTGTCTATCGTAGCCAGTGCAGCGACGGGTCCTACGCTTTCAGTCCAATAGGTACTAGAAATAAAGGTCTTCTGAAAGAACTCCATAACGTCTTGGCGACCGATGATTGCTCCCATCGGAAATCCATTGCTCATGGATTTGGCAAAGACGGCCATGTCGGGCGCGACGCCGAAGTGCAGATGTACTCCGCCAACCGCGAACCGCCATCCGCTGGTAATCTCATCGAAAATCAGAACTGCTCCACAGGCGTCACAAAGTTCTCGGACCCTCGGCAAGAATCCCGGTTCGGGCTCAGTGAAGCGAAAAGGCTCCATTACAACCGCGGCAAGGCGGTCGCCCGCCTGGGCGACAATCTGCTCCAGCTCATCCGCCTGGTTGTAATTGAAGGGAAGTGCGGTGCCGGCTAAGCCCTTCGGTACTCCTGCCGGATCGAGCCCAGGCAGTAAGTGACTACCTAATCGATCAACACGGTGCGACTCTTCGCTGCCTGACTTTTCTAAGTTGGTCGCAAGATACCAATCGCTCCAGCCGTGATACCCGCAAAACGCGACCATGTCGCGATCCGTCGCCGCGCGAGCCACCCGAATCGCTACCGCATTGGCTTCACCTCCAGTGCGTGTAAAGCGTGCGCTATCAGCCCAAGGATGAATCTCGAGAAGCCGTTCCGCCAAGTCAACTTCCTCGGGAGCATTCAACGAACACATTGAGCCAAGCTGCACGCGGCGTACCACGGCTCGATTTACATCGAGATCGGCGAATCCTAGCAAACAGGAGCCGATACCGGAGGTAGCGAAGTCGACGTACTTGCGTCCATCGAGATCAACGACTTCGCAACCCCGCGCTTCGGCAAAGTAAGCAGGCCACACCTGGGGGGCATACATTTCGGGACGTTTGCTGAGGAGTTGGGTCCCGCCTGGGATGCGTTGTTTAGCTTGCTGGTAACGAGCACCTGTCTTTGAATCGGACGACTGATCTAAGTTCAGCAGACGACGCGCGTTGCCATTCATGACAAGCTCTGCATCGTTGCTGTTTAGTTGAAGATTGCGAAAAGTGGTGAGCAGAGCTTTCAAGGACTCCATGCCGACCAACCACGGTTTGACGCGACCGTCCGAGCAAGTTTGAATCACTGACTCGTCGAGCCAAACGAACTGATCGCCAATGCTGACTGCACGTCCCAATATCTCACTGACGGGAAAGTCGGTACCGAATAGCAACCGGCGGGGGCCAAAGCTCCTTAGTACGGCGTCGAGAGCAGGCGACTCACATACGGCTGAGGTGTCGAAATAGACATTGTTGAGTCCAGCCAAAGAACGGATGCTCCGAACGGTGTGGTCGGCGCAAAATCCTCGGGCCGCATGGGCTAGGATGAGCTTTGCATTGGAATAAGTTTCGCAGTGCGTGCGCAGATAAGCTTGGTTCGTGACGTCTGCCAAAGCATGCGGCTTGACGATATGCAACATGATAGCGAGTGAGTACTTGTCTGCGAGCGACCACACCCATGTTGGAAGAAACTCGCCAATCTCAGCTTGTTGAGTATTCCGCCTCGTGGCATAGCAGTGGTAAACTTTGAAGCCGGCTATCTTTGGATGACAATCCAGGATCTGTTGCTCAATGCTCTCAGGGTTGCTGCTCGGAGATACGAGCAAAAGCGCTCTGGAATCGCTGCTGGGGCCTAACTGAGATAGCACATAGTCGTTGGCCGATGGAATATTGAGATCGGCCTTGGGGTATGCAAAGAAGAGACCAGCACTCGGAACGCGATGACCCATCCATGTACGCAGCGAGCTTTTCCAGTCGTCGAAGCCAATACTTCGTTCGGCACCGGCCAGCAATTGCGGCAACGAATCGTTTCCATCTCCGCGTCGATATAAGTGGGCATGGATATCGAAACAGGTGTCGGGCAGGTAGTCACCGCACAACTCCTCGAGTAGCGGTAAACCTTGATTCAAGGCAACTTGGCGAAGGTCAGCCCCTGGCGATCCATCTACCATGCAGTCCAACCTCCGTCGACCACAAGGTTATGACCAGTGACATAGGAGCCTGCATCCGAGCAGAGAAACACAAGTGGTCCACCAATCTCTGACGCAAAGCCCACGCGGCCCATCGGTGATTTTTTCTCCAGTCTAGCGATCAACTCACTCGGAGCCCCATCGGGGTTGGGGAAAGGTCCGGGGCTTAGGCAATTCACCCGAATCAGATCCTTGGCCCAATACACGGCGAGATGCCGTACCATTTGAAGAATGCCGCCTTTCAGACATTGGTACGCGGCGGAACTTGCGGGCGCGATTTCGTGATAGACTTCGGGATACGAGGCCACCATGCCGTACATGGATCCTAGCATCACTACGCAGCCTGGTTTTTGATGGGCAACCGCTGCATCACGGAATTGACGCGAGAGCAAGAAGTAACCTGTCGCGTTACGCATTTGCTGGTCAAACCCTGGACCATCAATATCCTTCCAATCACGAGGGTCGAGGATATGCCCATTGTTGACCAAGATGTCGATGGTGCCTGCACGCTCCTGGGCAACTTGAAATCCCCTTTCAATCACTTCTTCGTCCCGATAATCAATCTCGACACCATGATGCTCGCCAACGTCTACCTTGATCAGATCGGCAGCTGTATTTAGCGCGCGCTGTTCGGAACGGCTGCCTACAACGACGCGAGCACCGGCGGCGGCCAGGCTCGCGCAGAATGCCCGTCCCAAATAACCACTGCCACCGGTCACTAGTGCTGTCTTGCCACGCAAGTCGAATGGTGAACTGTCTTGTTGCTCCATAGTGCATGCCCTAAGCAAGTCCCAGCAATGAGAGAGAGTCTCGATAGATCATCGCTTCGATCGCTTGTTCTGACAGCTGAGGGAGCTGGGTTCCCACTGTCATGTCGTTAAGTCGACGCAAGCCTGCCATTGTGTCGCTCACGCCGGTGAAAGGATAATCGGTACCAAACAGAATCTTGTCCCAAACGCCGTACTCCTGCACCAGCATCAGGCTGTTGTATAGTTGCCATGGTCGGTAGTAGAGTGCGCTGACATCCGCATAGAGGTGCGGGTGCTTGCGAATCACCGCGATGCATTCGCCTTCGTAAGGATGTCCCAGGTGCGCCAGGATCGCTCTGACCTCGGGAAATCGGTTCCCCACCTCGTCCAAGAGTCTTGGCAAGGTGAATCGCACCGGCGCCTGGCTGACGAATGTCGTACCAGTATGTAGCAGTACAGGAAGCTGATGCTCCTGTGCATATTCCCAAAAAGCGTCAAATGCTGGATCACTTGGCGAGAATCCGGCATACATAGGCATCAACTTTACACCACGCAAGCCCAACTCGAGGTGTCCTCGACGAAGTTCTCGGTCCCATCCCTCCTCGGCCAAATCAAGGCTCATGAAACCGATCATGTTGGAAGGCGCCTGCTGGACGTACTGGGAGACGAAGTCGTCGTCGACCCAGATGCCGCTTAACTTGGCTTTGCCACCAAAAACTATGGAGACAACTTCCTCACCTTCAGGAGTCTTCGCCTGATAGTCCGCCAAACTGGTGTCGAGTTCGGGCGTATCGCCGCCTCTTGCTCGGGCCGCTTGCGCAACGAATCCCGATGTCATGTGTCGGGATGGATCCCACACGTGTGAATGCACGTCAACAATCATGGCTCACCCAACTGTATCAGCAAGTGATCGCACGGCATCCTCTATCACTTCAAGTGTTCGGGCGATGTCGGCTGCCGTGTGTGCTGTACTCACACTTCCTTGTTTGGTCGGTTTGGGGAAATGGTAAATACCGCGCTCGATCAATGCTTGTCGATACTTGGCATCGAACTCGAAGTCGTGCGACGTTATTAATTCCCACCAGTTCGTAGGTCTACTTTCGGCAAAGTAAACCACGTGAGCACTACCCTCTCGAACCAGGCACGTCTGCACGCCCAGTCGATCGAACATCGCCTGCATGCCTGAAACAAGCGTTTGTGTGTGTTCTTCTAGTTGAGCGTATAGCTGCAACTCGGGGTCGGCCAACTTCTGCAGGCACGCCAAAGATGCGGCCACTGGAATCGGATGAGCGTTGTAGGTACCGGCCACCAGCACGCGACGGTTGGGGTCTGGATCGACTGTCAACTCCAGCAGTTCGGCCTTGCCGGCCAAGGCGGCTATGGGAAATCCGTTTGCCATCGCCTTGCCAAAGGTCGATAGATCGGGAACCACGCCTGATATGCCTTGATAACCGCCCAGCGATGCGCGAAAGCCAGTTTTGACTTCATCGAACACCAAGACGAAACCGTACTGGTCTGCCAGCTGTCGCAGCCCACGAAGGTAGCCAGGTGCAGGATGAATCACCCCTACATTTTGCAGTACCGGCTCAGTCACGAGGGCCGCAATCGGGTACTTCCGCACCATCGCCTCCACGGCCTCTAGATCATTGAACTCCACGGGGTGCAACAGTGCCAACTCCTCTTTGGGTATGCCGGCAGTCATGGGGCATTTTGGATACTCACCTCCCTGCGCAGGACTACCACCAAGGGCCTCGGCGGAGTCCATAAGGTTCACAGCGACCACATTCTGGTTGCCGTTGTAACCACCTTGCATCAGGATCACGTGCTCTCGCCCGGTATATGCCCTTGCCACCCGAATCGACTGGGCGGTTGCTTCCGACCCGGAGTTGAAGAACTGAACGCGTTCTTGCGTCGGTACGCATTGCAGAAATAGTTCCGCCAGCGTTCCTTCTTGCTCGGTTGGGCCCGTTCCATAGTTGCTTAATCCTGATTCCATGGCGTTGCGCACCGCAGTGTTCACATCCGGGTCATTGTGCCCGAGGATGTAGGGAGCGAACCCAGCGTGATAGTCGATGTACTTGTTTCCATCGACGTCCCACATGTAGGCACCGCGGGCTTGGGCGAAAGCTAGCGTTGGTGACGTGGCTCGATTGACGGATGCCATTCCGCCGGGAATCCACTGCATGTTGCGTTGCAGGATTTTGCTGGAACGGTCACTGCTCTTTATAGCACTCAACTCGCCCGTGCTGGAAACTTGGGTCATCGCGATCTACCTCGTGCATCAATTGGGAGGACTACAGGCTCTCTATTTCTCAAAAACCACCAGGCTTCGTTGGCGAGATTCATGACGGGGCAGATGTGATTAGGAATCA
This sequence comes from Aeoliella sp., assembly GCF_965227375.1. Taxonomy (NCBI): domain Bacteria; kingdom Pseudomonadati; phylum Planctomycetota; class Planctomycetia; order Pirellulales; family Lacipirellulaceae; genus Aeoliella; species Aeoliella sp. Next base: position 2,026,943 of record NZ_CBDDFX010000002.1, on the reverse strand, counting down.
CTTGAACGCGCTCGCCTATCTGAGGCGCCGCATCGCATTCACCAATGGCCACCTGTGCATGCTCTTCACTCAAGGCGGTAATAGTCGCATTCGGATAATCTGGCAGGTACCCGAAGCCGGTGTGGGGCGCTGGAATACACCGGTCAATGGCCAACGCTTTACTGCCGGAGTCTAGCACAACCTGGCCTGGCACTGCCGTGCTGACAACAGTGGCGATAACCCGCGCGGCACAAGCTGTTAGGTCGCAGAATCCACCGCGAAACGTATTCATGTCATTGTAGACGTAGGTGCCCGCGCGAATCTCCGTAAGCGACTTCACCAAGTGCGATTGGTAGGCCGTTGGAGTCGAGCCGCCCGAGACAATCTCTGCCTGCAGTCCCTTTGCCGCCCATGCTTGTAGATGATCGCCAATGCCACTGGATACGGCTTGCAGTTCAGTCTCTTGCTGAGAGGGAGGTGACCAGACGTGTCCGGGATAAACGAAGAGTCCCGCCAGATGCAGGTTCGGCGACAGATCAATCTGCTGCGCCAGCGCCAGGCTCTGCTGTGTCGTTAGCACGCCCGTTCGTCGCATGCCAACATCGACGTCCACCAGCACACGAAGCGGCTTCGCGGCGCTGGCAACTCGTTCGGTCAGGCTATCAATAGCCTCACGTGAATCCACGGCAAAGATGGCGAGATCCGACACCTCAGAATCGCCCGCGACCCGCAGAGCTCCCGGAGCGATTGGTGGGTAAGCGATCAGTCGGTCGACATTCGCGCCATCAAAGGTATCGAATTCCCCCGACTTGGCCACGGTAAGGCCAACCGCGCCGGCGTTCAACTGCAATTGGGCAATCATGCGCGATTTATGTGTCTTCGCGTGAGGGCGAAAAGCAATCTCCCATTTGCTGCAGTATTCACTAAGAGCTCGGATGTTGTTGACAGCGGTGGTCCCATCGATGGCTATGAACGGCGTGAGGAGCTTGCCGCAGTCCAGCACCTGTCTCCAGTCGACCGGCAACGCATCCGCCGGAAGGTACGAGGAAACATCGCACAGTTGCATCGATCGTTGGGATGGCAGCTCAGTCTGCATTCTATGGATTGGGCTGATAGTTTGACTGCTTGGAGGCCGGGAAGAGGATGCTCAACACTACGCCGACGACAATTCCAGTAACGAGGGACGTTGGGAGGATCCACAGAAAGCCGATCCCGTCAATGAAATCCAACTGTAATGGTTGAGAAAAGGAGATGGAAACGGCCACCGCCATAGCCGCTGACCCTGCTGCGATGGCAGTTGAGGCTTGGGCACGCGGCACAAACATGGCCATGAAAAACAACACGAACAGTGGCCCAGTCATTAGATTTGCCACTCGCACCGTGCATTCAAACAGGTTGCCCTCGATGTACTGCATGAACGTAGACGTTACGACAACGATACAGCCCATCAACGCTGAAGCAACACGAGCAGCCACTAGTTGCTTCCTCGCGTCGAGCCGAAGTCCACAGAGTCCTTGTAGCCAGTCGGTGGTGATCACTGCGGCAGTTGAGTTGATTCCCGAAGACAAGCTTGACATGGCTGCCGACATCAGCCCCGCGATCACAAGACCTGTCAGCCCAATTGGCAAGCCGAGAGTGATGAATCGAGGAAAGAGCCGATCGGCGTTGACATAGACTTCTTCCCCTTCCCGTAGCCAGCTAGGATTGGCGAGAAACCAGCTCATCAAAGCAAGGCCTACGAGTCCCATAAAGCAGAATACCGTAGCGTCGATGACCAACGAAGTGCGGAGTACTTTCCTAGCTGTGATATCGCTTGGAGTAGCCAGGTATCGTTGGATTGCCATCTGGTCCGAACCCATCGTCGCCACGTACCAGCAGACGAAATTGAGCAGAAAACCCAAAACGGTTCGATCCGACCAGTGAAAGTTCACCCGAATGGCGGACCAATTATCGGGCCAAGCGTCTGGAATGATTTCCGAAATCCCTCCCAACTTGTAGGAGATGATTACCAGAGACACAAGGGCCCCGAGCAGCAAGATTAGCGTTTGGACTACATCGGTTGTCACCACGGCCCGCAAACCACCCAGCACGGAATAGACGACCGTGACCGCTCCTAGGACTGCGCATAACCATGGGGTTGCCGAGGGAGGCAGGTCGAAGACTGGAACGATCACCTTGTCCACGGTCGCGTAGACGACCACGGCCATCCAAAGTGTTCGTAGCAGCACGAACATGAACGACGCCAAGTACCTAACCGATTTTCCAAGCTTCACCTCCAGGATTTGGTAGGCGCTCGTGACTGGCAACTGCACCAGTTTCGGAATCAGTAACCACCCGACGATTGCAAAGACGATTGGGTACGCGATAACCTGGGACAGGATTGTCGGCCCGTGCAGGATGATTTCCCCTGGCCACGCCAGGAAGGAGATTGTACTCAGCATAGAAGCAAACAGCGACATCCCGACTGTGGTACTCGCCATCCTCCTTCCGCCCAGTAGGTAGTCCTCCGAGTTTCTCGTCGATATCGAGTAGTAGATCCCAATTCCCACCATCGCCACGAGGTAGATGACGACGATCGAGACGTCCAATGTCGTAATCGCCGCCAGATGAATTGGAAGTGTATAGAACTGCATGGATAATGGTTGAAGTTATTCTCAGTGGGGCGGTGATACGAGGTCGTGACTTCACCTTTCAGAAAGTGAAACACCTTTGCGATCATCGGTTGTGGCGGCTCTCTCAACGAAACTCCACTCAGCTTGATGGCTTGCCTCCAGGATGGCGATCTGAGTCGCCAAGGTAGCAGCAGCCTCCCGCAGACTACACGCAGCGGGGGTACCAAGATCGATTTGATCGAGAAACGCATTGGCCTGCTTCATAAACAAGTGATCGCGATCAAACTCGGGCAGACGCTGTATCTCCCACTCTTGATCTGGTTGATGGATGGTTCGCACGGTGTTCGAGTGTACTTCACCTCTGACCATTCCTCGGGTACCCACGATGGTGAGTGTTGTCTCGTTCGCCGCCTGGTGCTGATTGAGTGCGTAGGTAGCCATCACGTCTTCGTGCCTGGCAACTACGTGCACGGTGTCTTCGACGCTGACCCCCTGTAGCGCCAGACGGTTTGCATCTGCTTGCACCGACGTGGTGGGCCCTAAGATCCACTCGGCCAGATTAATGAAGTGTGTCAGGGCATCCTGTATGGCTCCGCCGCCTGATTCCCGATGCGCATAGTAGGTCTCTCGATATGCAGGTCGGTAGAAAGGAAAGTTCTGCCCTGACTGCAGGATCAGTTCGAGCGGGTTGCCAATCGTACCGCCATTAACGACATCCCGAACCTTGGAGTAAACAGAGTGACCTCGGAGTACATAGGCGACGGACGTCGGTACTTCCTCTTGTTCTGATACTTCTATCAGTTCTGCGACATCGTCCATTGACAGGCTCAGCGGCTTCTCGATGAGTACGGGAATCCCGTGCAGCACGAACTGCTTCGCCTGCGGTATGTGGAACGGAGCGGGTGTGGCAACTACTGCAGCATCGAGCGGAAGTGCCAAGAGCTCCTTGAAGCTCGTGAGCGTTCTTTCAGTCCCGATGCGGCTCGCTACTTCGCCCACGCGATTTGCATCGACGTCGCACAGGACGATGGAGGCTCTTCCTGTTTGTCCCAAGCAACGTGCATGGCGTTCGCCGATTGATCCCGCGCCAACCACGGCGACCAGTTTCTTACTAGTGTTTGCAATACGAGGTTGTGCATTAGCGATTGGGACTGCGCCTTCAACAACAGCCACGGGGGCTGTCGCCTCGGATGCCTCACCTACCGGGAGCGAATGCTCGAGCCACCGGAGCCAGTTGCCGTGGAATATTGCCTCGATTGCTTCTTGCGGGTAGTTGCGCTTGGCGAGAACCTCCGCTAGGCTTTGAATCCCCGCAATACTATCTATCCCAGTGGGCGATTGCTCTTTCCCGAATCCTCCATCCAGGTCCGAACCGATTGCCGCGATCGCATGACTACCAGCTAGCTGGCAGAGGTGATCGATGTGGTCGGCCACTGTATCAAGATCAACGGCCGATCGAGGTGTCACGCCCGTTTTCCATCCATCGACCAGCATCCAATTGTCGAACGCTACTCCAATCACTCCACCTCGCTCAATTACCAAACGAAGCTGGTCATCAGTGAACTGGCGAGCGCCGGGCACCAATGCACGCGAGTTTTGATGGCTTGCCAGCACGGAGCCATCGAAGCACTCTATCGCTTCGTAAAACGCCTGATCCGCCAAGTGGGTCAAATCGAGGGCCACACCCAGTTCCGAACACCAAGCAAGCAACTGCCGACCATCTGCCGACAATCCGCCTTGGGCTCCAGTGCCCGAAGCGTACCGATTGGTGCCGTAGTGAATCAGATTGAGCTGCCTAAGTCCGGCGGAATGGTACTCAACAAGACTGTCTCGCGAAGTGATGGGATCGGCTCCTTCCATTACCAACACCATGCCAATGGCATTGGTGCGATTCGCTTTGCGATCGTCCCAGAAAGCTGACAAGTCGCTGCGAGAGCCAATCGGCCGTAATTGACCGCTGGCCTGCATCATGCGATACCAAGCCAACTGTGCATGCGCAGCGCAGTTCGCGCCCCATGGTTGGCGATGATCTAGATCGATTCGCTTGGGGCCGATCCTGGGATAGTCTTTCGAAGGTGTGTTGCGGGCCAATAACGTCGCAAAGCAAAGCCAGATGTCTCCCTTCCTCATTTCCTCGAGGCTCACCACAGCTCCCCCTCGAGCCGCACTGTCAGAGCATTCCGACTCGGCCGCATTAATCTCGTCAACCGAACGGGTCAAATCGCGCTCGAAAGCGACTGCGTTCCAAGCCAAATCCAAATGGGAATCAATCAGAGGTAACATCTAACGCTCTTCCTCGCGGCTGGAGGTCTGAGACTGCCATATCGACCAAGCATGGTGTCGGAAGCGTGCCTGCCACAACTCGAGGTCCTGTTGGTCCATTCGATGAATCCCGTGTAAGCTGTCGGCAGAGTCAGCAGCTTCTTGAGCGGCGCCACGCAAGAGATCGGGAACTTCGTCTCGGTTGGAAAGCGTGGGAAGCACGGGTTTCATGGCTTTGGCGTACAACTCCGGTCCCCCGGTGATGTCGACCCAACGCAGTGGCCCGCAGAATCCGGCCCATAGCCCCACAGAGTTCCTGAAAGAACGGTCGACCGTCTCCGCGTCAGCAACTCCTAACTCGACCAGGTTGGCCGCCTCTCGGATAATCGCGTAGCCCAGACGATTTGCTATAAATCCGGGCAAGTCTCTCTCCACGACGCACACCTCCTTCTCGCAGAGTGCTGCAAGATCAATCGCAGCCTGAAAGGACTGTTCGCTAGTTGCATCGCCTCGGATGAGTTCCAGGAATCTCGTAGCGTACGCAGGTTCAGCCCAGTGCATCCCAAGCACGCGCTCGGGTCGCTTGCACTCCCTCTGCAAACATTCGATAGGTATTGCGGAAGTATTTGTGGCGATTGGTGTCTCGGGCGACACGATGGCTTCCAGGTCGGACATCACCTCATGCTTTGTGTTGATATCCTCCGCCACGCTCTCGATCACAAAGTCACAAACCGAAAGCTCATCGAGCGAAGTCGTGCCGATAAATTCTCTGGCTAGTGCGCTCTCGTCCACAATGCCAGCCACTTGGTGCGCTCGCATTTCTGCGACTGCTCGAAAAACTTCATCTCGCGCAGCAACCACTCCGTCCTCCTGAAGATCGACGGCAAATACGGTCAAACCGCGTCCGGCCAAAGCGGCACAGATGCCACGACCTAGCATTCCGAGACCAACAACCCCAATAGTCTTCAGCTGCATAGTACGTGTATCCCAAGCGAGGTTGGTGAAAACTCAGCCATCTGCCACATTACTCCACCCTATTGCCACGCCCTGCCATGCATTCAAAGCACGTTCGTCGTCTATAAGATCAGTAACCCAAATCGCACATCTCGCTGCGAAGGGAGAAACAAAGATTGGTAACAGCTTGCGAATTTGGACGCCGACTCGAATACTGTGAATAACGACTTGGCGTCAGCCCTTCGCTTAGTTAATGTTAGGTTTGACCTCTTGTTGTCTAATTAGGTTGGCGACGGTCCTCGGCAAAAAGGAAGACTCCCGTGCATCCCAGCAAAGTCCTCGAGCGAATCCGCTCCAACGAATCCGCGTGTGGTGTCACGCTTCATCTCCATGACGCTTCCCTGTTCGAGATGGCAGCGTCGATTGGTTTCGACGCCATCTGGCTCGACCTCGAGCATCATAGTGACGACGGGGTGCATGCATCGGAACTGCTTCGTGGAGCAAGAGCCGGAGGGCAGACCGATGTCGTGGTCCGGCCCGGCAAGGGCGAGTTCGCTCGCATGGCACGCCTTCTTGAAGTCGGCGCTCACGGCATCATGTATCCTGGATGCACATCTGTTTCTGAAGCTCGTGAAGTTGTGAGATGGGCAAAGTTCGCGCCGATTGGATCGCGTGGCTTCGACGGAGCGAATGTTGACAGCGCTTTCATGAACAGATCGATGCTCGACTACATCGAATGGGCAAACGCAAATACTTTTGTCATCATTCAGATCGAGGATATCGAATCCATCGAACTCGTAGAGGAAATCGCTCACATCAGGGGTGTCGACATGCTGATGTTGGGACCTGCTGACATGTCGGTACGAATGGGGTGTCCTGGTCAATTCGACCATCCAACCATCATTAACGCTCAAGCTCGAATCGCGAAGGCAGCCGCAGAAGCCGGAAAACACTGGGCCGTGACTACCGGATCGGTCGAACAGGCTCGGAAAATGCGAGATGATGGGGCTGGACTCGTATTTCATGGCGCCGACTTGGTATTTATTAAAAACGCCCTGCTCAACACGCTCAGCGAGTTCCGAAAGCAATCGGACCATGCGATCTCCTAGTTGATTCCCATTGCGATTGTATGTACAGGCTGTACATATCCGGTCGAGCAGAAACCAGCAAGCTGCTCGAAATCTGACCGGCTTGATTCGCAGACGCCCTTGAATTAACATTGTACTATATTGTACGAACAGGCTGTCTTTGGCAAGCCCTGTGTTATTCAAATTGGTTGGCGGAGAACAGATGGGTGCAGACACGTTTGGTGGCTCGGCGAGAACGACGAAGTACGCAAAGTTACGTGATTTGATTTCTGAGCAGATCGCTACGGGTAGCTTGAGCAAGGGAGATTTCTTGCCATCGGAGCCCGCACTGGCGAAGAGGTTCGAAATCTCTAGGAGCACTGTGCGTCAGGCGATTGCGGAACTCGAAACCGATGGTCTGGTGGAGCGCATCCCGGGCAAAGGTACGTTGGTGCTTAAGGGCGGTGGCGCGTCGACGGGTGGCACACCCGTTGCAAATCCCAATGTTCCGACTGAATCGCTCGGAGTCTTTACCGTGGTGCTTCCGGAATTGAAGACGGGGCACTATCCGGCCATGGTGCAGCATTTTGAGCAAGCGGCAAGCGACTTGATGCACCAAACCATCTTCTGCACTACCGGGAATGACGTTAGGCGGCAAGGCGACATTATCCTGCAACTGATCGACAAGCGAGTAGCAGCGGTTGCGCTGAGCCCGCCCACAGTTGGTGCTGTCCCCACGCACCAACTGCGTCAGCTTCAACTCAACGGAATTCCAGTAGTCCTGTTGCACAGAGGCGTGGCAGGCATTACCGCCCCAATTATCGAAATCCCTTACGAAACGATTGCTGCGAAGGCCGCGCGAGCTTTGCTGGAGCGAGGACATCGTAGGATTGCTTTTATTGGCAGCCATGTAAGCGAATCGACCGAAAGATACCGAGCGAGTTTTGCTCGGACAATCGAAGCCGATGGTGGATACCTTCCATCGGAGTTGGTATGGATTGGTGAGCGTCCTTTGGCCGATGCGGGCTCGCCTGACACCCAGCGGCTGCGTGATGTGGAGCAGGCGTTTCAGACCATGATGGCACTGCCGCCGGATCGCCGTCCGACAGCCGCCTTTGACCCCTGGGACGCCGATGCTGAGGCAATATATCTTGCTCTTCTGGAGCGCGGACTGAAGATTCCAGATGACTTTTCAATTGTTAGTTTCGGTGGGGCCAGCGGGAGTGGCACTTTGAGCAGTCGAATTAGTAGTGTCACACTTGACGAAAGGCACTTCGCCTTAAAGGCAGTCGAGTTGCTTGAACAAATGGTCAAAGGCGACATTCACCTAAACGACGATAGCCGTTTCACAGCAAGCCTCGGCTTTCGCGAGGGCGAAACGATCAAAGCCATTGGCTAAAGGTCGATGCCTTGCGGTAAGCACGACCTGAAGCATTTGGTGAAACTTCATCCAACTGCGGTGAATTGTCTCACTCGCCGCCAGAAGCCGCGTAACAGCACCGCGGCACCCGTCAGTAGGAGCACGCTATTGGGCTCTGGTACCCCGGTAGTGGAGGTAGAAGAGCTGAGGTTGTTCGACAAACCAAAGTTGAGCTTCCAAACTGTGTAGTCACCCTCGTCGACACCAGGGGTGCTATCATTTGGTAAAGATGTCGAACTACCGAGGTTATTCCGCCAGACAACGTAGTCGGCCAGATTGATAACTCCATCATCATTGTAGTCACCATCGAGAGTTGGATCAGGTAGAGTAGCCAACAACGCTGCACCACCACTAGTGTGTAGGTCGGCAACCTGTTGTTCGCTCAAGGCTTGCTGGATTATGAGTACGTCGTCCATGTTTCCTAAGAAGTTTTCGTTGACGCCGCCTCCGATGTCTTCGCCCAGGCGAAGAGCAAAATCTCCAAAGTCCATGCTCGTCGCTTCCACACTAGCGCTCGCGATCTCAACTCCATCAAGGTAGAGTTTCACTTCACCGTAGTCGTAGACCGCGGTCAGCGTTTGGTTGACACCAATTTGGGGAACAGTCGTGCTATTCAATCGCGTACCATCTGGCAGGAATAGACGAATCGCGTCTGTTTCCTCCGCGGCGTTCAAGTTAAAGTCGAGGATAAATCTCCCGGCGGTGCTGCCGCCCCCACCATAGGTGCTGAGTACTCGAGAAAAAGCGTTACCGGAATGCCCCGCTCCAAGCGGATTGATGACTGCTGAAATGGTGAACTGAGGGCCCATGACGCCCAGAGGCCCCGTTTCGACGACACTGTGTAGTACGTCTGGGTTGCCAACTCTAGGATCCTGAGTGGCAAACGACGCACTTCCCAGCCTGGCGTTGGCAGCTTCTGTATCTACCATGGCAATTTCATGTGCGATTCCGTCCTGGGAGCCATCAACCGTGAAACTGTCGGTCACCGTCGTCCCGGAATCCCCTTCGAAGCTATAGTACACGGCTCGCTCGCTCGCCATGGGGGTCACTACGCTCGACACCGCCGCCCCACCTGCCAAGGCAGCGATGTCGGTTGGCGAGAGGGCTCGCTCCAGCATCAAAACCTCGTCGATGTTACCGATCAACTGCTCATTGGCCGAACCGCCGATATCATGAGGGTCTTCGCCAAGGCGAATGTTTTGAATGTTGCTGTAACCAGCTGGGACGGATCCGCTTGCTACCTCAACGCCGTTGAAATAGACGACTACATTTCCACCGTCTACAGTAGGCTCGACTGTCATTGCGTAGTGGTGATAACCTGGGTCTGACATTCCTGCTGGCGGTTCGACAGTTGTCACCTGCGTATTGCCAATAATTGCACGAATGCCAGGAATGCTGGAGCCACGAGAATCGAAATCCAGAAGGACTCTCTCGGTCGACACTGGGCCCGTACCGGCGTAGCTGCTGAAGGCCCGGGTGAAATTTTGAGGATCTTCGTCATTCTTGATAAAAGCGGCCAGAGTCAAAGCGAAATCAGTGCCGAGTGTCGAGTCGGGAATCTCGAGCGTACTGTAGGGAGGGACCGCCACCCCCGGATCAGGAATGTCGAAGAGGGCCGACTCACTGCCAAAGGCAGGGTCGAAATTGTCATCGGGATATACGTTCTGGAAGATTTGGCCGTCTTGCGAACCATCCGTCGTGCGTTTGTCTATCACGAAATCCGTTTCGGCGCCTTCAAAGTCGTAGAATATTTCAACGGCAACTACATTATTGCCTGCTGCAATTGCCAAGGAGCAAACCAAGACAAACAAACGGAACCGGAAAAGCATTTCGAACTCCTTAGAGATGATGTTATAGGTTCAACGCCTGCCTCTTCCAATCACCTAGAAACTGGGCTTTCACTCGCTATCCCTGTGAAGCCCGGTAGCGCATAAGTGCGGCACCAAGGGTGAGCATTGCAATTAGCGAAGTCATCAAGCCTGTAGGCTCAGGAACCGCCAGCATGGCTTCGGCGCCAAATCGGGCCAGATACCGTACTTGATTTGCAGACACTGCTCGATCCAAGATCAACACGTCATCGACAATGCCAATCAAGTTTTCGTTTACTCCTCCACCTGAGTCTTCTCCTATCAGCAAGCTAGCCGCGCCCAGGTCCACCACTCCCCCGTCACGAACTTCTTGTTTCACGAGCGTACCATCGAGGTAGATACTCATCTCCCCGTCGTTATATACAGCCGTGATGGTGTGATCCTCGTCGTACGTGAACGTTCCGTCGTAGGTGGCTGATTTAGAGCCTGGCAGCAGGAACCGTATGCCAATGTTGGAGACGTCCGCATCGGGATTGAAGTCGACAATCATTGACTGAGCAGCGGAGCCACCACCAGGATAAGAGGTGAACAATCGAATCAGTCCATCGCTGGCATATCCACCCTGGGGAACGTTGACCACCGCAGAAACAGTGAATTTGTCGCCAAGGTCTGTTCCCGAAACCGACGTATCGATCTGGCTCTTGGGATGAATGTAGTTGACTGCATTCTCGAGCAACAAAGAACCCATTCCTTCAGCGGCGTTTGCTGGGTTCGGATCGATCGTGGCCGCAACAGGAACTGTGAGTACAGCATTCTGAGAGCCATCGCTCACAAACTTATCATCGAGTGGACTTCCTCCCTCGAAGTCGTAATTCACGGCATAGAGACCTGAGGGTGAAAGTACAGAACTGGCGGAGCCGCCAGATGCAAGCTGCATGATTGTTGTGGGCGACAAGACCTCATCGACAACAACGATGTCATCCACGTTCCCAAGAATCTGTTCGTTCGCGGATCCCCCCAAGTCGTGTGCATCTTCTCCGACGAACAGGTTGGTACTCAAGGCATTGCCAGTAGGTACAAGTGCTGTCCCAAGTGATTGCCCGTCGAAGTAAATCGTGGCTGTGCCGTTGTCGACAGTTAACGCGTAGTGGTGATATCCGGCCGTGGGAAAAGTTGATGTTGTTGGAGCGGAAACAGAAGTTCCTCCAATAATCGCGCGCAGGGAATCGGGCTGGTGGTCAAAGAGAATTCGATCTGCACCAACACCACCAGTTCCTCCATAAGAAGAGAAAATGCGAAACGGTGAGGGGGTTGGGTCTTCAATCTGTGCGTGGACGGCCAGCGTGTAACTGTCGCCCAAAACACTCGATCCCGGCACCTGAACGGAACTGAATGGCGGGTTTACTTTGAAGGGTATGTCAAACTTCCCTGCCTGAGCACCAAAAGGTGCCTGCGTTCCGCTTGTCACGGAGACATTACCCAGTAATGTGCCGTCCTGTGCCCCATCATCGGTGAGCTTGTCGGTAGCGACAGCCCCCGCATCCCCCTCGAAATTGTACAGAAGTTCAACCGCCGAGGCCGAGAGTCCAGAGCAAACGTAGAAAAATAGGTTGACTGTGACGCATCGCCGGATTGTCGAAGTCATGAGATCTCAACTCCTGTTGCCAAGTCATAAACAACCGAGGGTATACACACGAAAGTAAACTCCGGCCGACAAGATGCTGTCTCGCCAACCAGAAAGCTCAAACCGAGTTCCAGTGGCTGGGGCGATTTCGACATCAACCAGACAGTGCTGCCCTACTGTGGCCTGTCGATTCGCCCCAACCACCTCGAAAGCCCTTTCAGCCAATGCCGTTTGAAGGCTTTGGCCCACACTAAGTTTCAATGTCCCCATCAGAGAATCAGCAACTTGCCAACACCTATCCGATCCAACGTTTGCCTCCTGGTCGGTCGTAGTTCCCCAAACAGGTCAGGACAGGGTATCCATACAGCTTGTATGGTACCCAACCGAATTGGCGGTGCAAGACTTTGTTAGGAAAAAAGATCAATTCAGCAATGTTCGGTTGGAACTACCGCATTTCCACAGCAAACTCAGCGGGGTGCGGTGGCTCGCTGGGATTCATCTCGTACCAAAGCTTGGACTCCGAGTTGTATACAGCCGGTATGCTCCTCCCTGAATTGCTGGGAGCCTCAACTTCTACTCGGTAAAGCCCTGGCGCAAGGCCGGGTAGCTTGCCGGTAAGCACTACTCCACTGCCATTAGTCCGTATGGTCGCCTCCGCAGGACCTATCGCGCTAGTTAGGAACTCCACGGGTATGAACTTCACGACTGCGCCAACCAGAGGCCTACCGCGGACTGTCGCACTGCAGACTAAGCTCTGAAGCCCTGTATTTGTCGCTGCATATTCTGCGACGCGGGCCTTAATCTCGTTCGCCGACAGGGAGTTGTTGCCATCGGTATCCACGGCGTCCTTCACTGACAAAAGCGGAGGGCAAGCGGCAAGCTCGGCGTCAGACAGTTGCCCATCCTGGTTTGAATCCAACGCAGCCATGGCCGTTTTGGCTGCCTGGTCGGGGCTGAAGGATGGCATCTCGAACTCCTCAGGGTCGCCTGCGCACCCGAGAAGGCAGGTCGTTGCAAGTATCACGATTGTGGTGCCAGGCCCCCGACCGCGAAGGCAGGCTGTTTGAAAAACTGGCATGAGCAATTAACCCTTACAATTTACAGCGGAGCCAACAAAAAACAAAAAAAGCGGCAAATGTGATTGCAACAATCGGTGAATCGAGTAGCATGCAGCGTACAGGCTGTTCGTACTGCTTGTCCAGTTGAGTTTGTAGAAACTGGAAGTATATCTCTGGGAGGTCGCTCTATGGCATCACTTAGTGTCAGCAAGGCGTGGCGGATGGTTCTCGGTTTTCGATCGCAGGCCCCAAGCCGAGTGGCTAAACAGCCAGGTGGATTCACGCTTGTTGAACTGCTAGTTGTCATTGCGATTATCGGAATCCTCGTTGCTTTGCTGCTTCCGGCTGTGCAAGCTGCCCGGGAAGCGGCTCGCCGTACGCAGTGCATCAACCAGCTAAGAAACCTCGGGCTTGCGTGCCATCAGCACCACGACGTCCACGGTTATTTTCCATCAGGCGGGTGGGGCAGCGGTTGGATGTCGGACCCCGATCAGGGCTTTGGGCGCAGTCAACCAGGGAATTGGATGTTTTCCATCCTTCCGTACATGGAAGGGCAGTCAATACGAGACATTGGAAGGGGAAGTCCTGGCTGGCCTGTTGGAATTCGAAAACGCCGCGATTTACTTTCTGCACAGAAGATCCCGGTTGGCATTTTCTACTGCCCGTCGCGGCGTCCTCCCAGGGTTTATCCGATGAAAGGCACGTTTAGCGGCAAGAACTGGATACACGATGGCAGTGCCTTGGCCAGGAGTGACTATGTTGGCTGCGTAGGTTCGGTGAGTGTGCGATGGGCAGCAATGTCCCCCACTTACGAGAATCATGAATCGTATCTTGGCTGGCCGGACAAGGATCACTTCGACGGCATGATCTACATGCGAAGCGAGGTGTCGATGCGGCGCGTGGTCGATGGTACTTCCCATACCTACATGGTTGGTGAGAAAACAGTTCGCCCGGAAGCCTACGAAGCCAGTACTTCGGCTACACCCGACCATGGCGACGACGAGGGGTGGCTCACCGGACACAACGGCGACAATGTTCGCTCATCGGGGTCGCCGCCACTGCCAGACACCGAAGGAATCAACGCCTACGAAAACTGGGGAAGTGCACATCCAGGGACATTCAATGTGATGTTCGCCGATGGATCGGCGCGTGCACTCAGTTACGATATCGATTTGGATGCCCATTTCGCACTCGGCACGAGAGCTGGTGGTGAAATCGTGGATGAAGCGGATCTCTAAACGCCTTGGAAGACCAATGAGACATTGCCTTAGCTGCATTCTTCGAGTTGTGGTCACTGCGATTGTCGTGATTACTTCTCAGCTTACTGCACAAGCTGCCGATCCAGTTGACTTGTCAGGAAAGCGTGAACTGTTCGTCGACGATTATCTGATTCAGTCCATGGACGGTGTGCAACTCGAGTTACAGCAACCCAACGAAGAAGAGGTCGTCATCGTTCATGACCAACCGTGGGAGGGAAATATCTGTGGTTATCACAGCGTTTTTTACGACGACGGCAAGTACCGGATGTACTACCGGGGCGGGCACTTCGACACAGCGACATCAAAGTCGACCCATCCAGAAGTTTTTTGCTATGCCGAAAGCACCGATGGCATTCATTGGGAGAAACCAGAACTTGGCCTACACGAGTTTAAGGGTAGCAAGGCAAACAACATCGTAATCGGCAATCCAACGCACTCCCATTGCTTCGCCCCGTTTAAGGACACGAATCCCACTGCCACAGCCGACGCCAAATACAAGGCGTTAACTCGTGGAAAGGGCGGCTTGGTTTCTTACAAGTCCGCGGATGCGATTCGCTGGGAACTACTATCTGAAGAGCCCGTCATCACTGACGGAGCATTCGACTCACTCAATCTCGGATTTTGGGATGCTTATCGCGGAAGGTATGTCGACTTCCATCGAGACTTCCGCAATGGTGTTCGCGACATCAAGACTTCTACGTCGGAAGACTTCGAGAATTGGTCGGACGCTGAGTGGCTGGAGTACAGCGGCGCCCCCACGCAGCACCTTTATACGAACGGAATTGTTGCCTACTCCAGAGCTCCCCAGTTCTTTGTGGGCCTGCCTAAGCGATTCAACCCATCGCCGAATCCAGCGAAGCACAGGCACCCAGGCGTATCGGACTGCGTACTGATGACCAGCCGCGACGGAACTCACTTTCGTCGATGGGACGAAGCATTCGTCAGACCTGGCAGGCAGCCCAATCGTTGGGTCAATCGGAATAACTTACCAGCTTGGGGAATCGTGCAAACGAAGGCCGATACTGAGGACGCCCCCGATGAACTGTCGATTTATCTCACGGAAGGATACTACAAGGGGAAGGCAGTTCGTCTTCGGCGATACACGTTGCGACTCGACGGGTTTGTGTCGGTCAATGCACCCGCCAGTGGCGGTGCATTCACTACCAAGCCAGTGCTGCTAAGCAAGGGTGGGGCCCCTTCGGAGCTGCGTCTTAACTTTTCCACCTCGGCAATCGGCAGTGTTCGATGCGAAATCTTGAACGACACCGACGAAGTGATACCCGGCTACTCCCTTGAGAACTGCGACGAGATGGTTGGCGACCAGTGCGACGCCACTGTGACTTGGGGGGGAGAGTCGTCGCTTCAGGAGGTTGCAGACAAACCTGTCAAATTGCGATTCGTGATGAAAGATGCGGACGTATTTGCAGTGAACTTGCCCGAGATCACGCCGGCGGTGATCAATAGTCAGGCTCGCAACGACTGAATGCCACTACCACCAGTTGCCACTTGAGATACTTAATTCAT
This sequence comes from Aeoliella sp., assembly GCF_965227375.1. NCBI lineage: Bacteria > Pseudomonadati > Planctomycetota > Planctomycetia > Pirellulales > Lacipirellulaceae > Aeoliella > Aeoliella sp. Next base: position 2,011,376 of record NZ_CBDDFX010000002.1, on the reverse strand, counting down.
TGATGATCGGTTGCTTCCAGATTCTCGCTCCGGCCAGTCAGCTATCGGTTCGATTGCGAATTCCGGGACTCATGGTTGCGTTGGTCATGGTGGCAGGACACGACGCGATTGCCGTGCAATCGCTTTACGGTTTCGATAGCGATGAGTCGTACCGTATTGGTGATTGGTTGACCGCCGATGGATCTCAAGATGCTGTTGGTCTAGGCAATTATGATATTGTGAAAGACGGTTCCGCCGCGTTTGGGATAGGTGCGATTGAGTTCCCAGTGGGCGCCAGTTCTTTTGGCGCACTTGAAATTCCCACGAGTTCGAATTTGGGGACGTCATTTACGCTCTCGGTGATGGCCAACGAACTTGGCAACAACTTCAGCCGGCTTTTTAGCTCATATAATGGTGGACCAGTCGGTGCAGACGAATTCGTCTTCGACATCGATCCCTCCGAGGTTACTGGTTTTGGGGTTCGAACGATCATCAATGGGCAGCGAGTAGAGCGGGATCTTTCGTTCGTAGATACCAGCTATCACCACTTCGCGATGACCTACGACAATGGTGCCGTTCAACTGTACTACGACGGTCAGCCTCTGGGGGCTGCAGAAAGTGTTCCATCTGGCAATGTGAGTTTGGCGCAGAATCTTCGATTCGGAGAGGACTATCCCCCGACTTCGCTCACCAACGAGTCCTTCGAGGGATTCGCCGATGACGTACTGGTGTACGATCGCGCTCTCACTTCGAACGAGATCGCTAATCTCCACTCCCTGGGCGCGGCTGAGTTTTTCGGCGTTTCGGCGCCACCTGAGCCGGAACCGCTTCCGCCGCCCAATATCGGTTCGAGAATCGAAGTGTTTGTTGATCGGTTCTTGGTGGCAGACTCCGGAAACGCAAGTCTTAGCCTGCATCCACCAACTGCCCAAGAGATATCTCTGCAGCTCAACGGTCCTCATGAGACAACAACGTCCACTTACTTCACAGCTCTGCGGGACGAAGACAACAAAGTTCGACTGTACTACCGAGGTAACGTCGATGCGGGCGAAGCCACCCTGATGGCGATAAGTGATGACGGAATCAATTTCACCCGACCAGAGCTAAATGTCTACGAGGAAGACGGTTCGACAGCAAACCATATCGTCTGGGCGGGACCTCAGAGCCACAATCTGTCGCCATTCATCGATACCAACCCCAACGCAACGGCGGATGCCAAGTGGAAGGCTCTGGGTGGGACCGGTCAGATGTATGCGATGAAGTCCCCCGATGGCATACATTGGGAGCTGATGCAGCAGGAACCACTCGATATTACCGGTGCGTTTGATTCGCAAAATACTGCCATGTGGGACGCTGAAGCCGGGCTGTATCGCTCCTTTAGTCGCGTGTGGATTGGTGGCAAACGGGCAATCCAGATGAGCACATCTGAAGACTTTATCAACTGGACGACGCCCGAGCCGATTATATACGATGTGCCACTTGAGCACTTCTATACCAACGCAATCGTCCAGTTGCCAGGAGCCGAGGGTGTACTCGTCGGATTCCCAATGCGATTGGACCCTTCTCGCACGAATCAACCTTCACCGGGACAAACCGGGGTTAGCGATGCTGTGATGATCACAAGTAGAGATGGAGTGAATTGGGATCGTGAATTCACGGAGCCTTGGATTCCCGAAGGATTCGATACAACACGGAGCAATATGCCGGCATGGGGCATCATCGAGACCGGGGAGGATGAATGGTCGACCTACTCTACCGAAAAGTACCGCCTGAGCGATAACCGATTGCGACGCCTGGCGTTCCGTCCCTACGGCATGGCTTCCATGTCGGCGGGGGAGGAACTTGGTTGGTTCACCTCCCCAACGTTTGTGTTCGAAGGAGATCGGTTGCTGCTCAACTTTCAGACCAGTCAGGATGGATTCGTCGCTGTAGAAATTCGCGACGAACAAGGGATGCCTATTCCAGGATTCGAACTTTCTGCGATGCAGCCTCTATCGGGCGACAGCCTGTGGGAGGAGGTTTCATGGGGGAGTTCCAGCGTTTCGACGCTTCTTGGCCAGCCGATACAGCTGTACTTCGAACTTGTGGATGCTGACCTATTTGCACTGCAGTTTGATGCAGTCCCCGAGTCTGGAGTTGTCGGCGACTATAACAACGACGGTTTAGTTGGCATCGCCGACTATACACTCTGGCGAAACAACCTGGGCTCTACTGCCGCGCTGGCTAACGACCCAATAGGCGGGACCATTGGCACAAATCAATACAATCAATGGAAAGAAAGCTTCGGGCAGTCGTTATCGACCGTCACCTCCGATTCGCATCAGGTTCCCGAACCACCTTTGGTTATTCCCGCGGTCGCTTCCTTGTTCATGTTGACCGTCGTAACTGCCAAGTGTCATGTGAAGCGCGGGAGCTGTTAGAGAACTCGATACAACATCGCCGCGGCATCTTCCCTCCTGGACGCAAACTTCCGACCCCTTTTACATACGTACTCTGGTATTGAAGTGGACTTAGCCGAACCAAAGCATGTGCAGCTGCGAACTCACTTGGCCCAAAGCATCCAGGACGGAACGCTGGAGGGCGGAGAGTTCTTGCCATCGGAACCGGCGCTGGCAAAGGAGTTTCTAGTCTCACGCGGAACCGTCAGACAAGCGCTGGCCGAGCTGCAGAATGATGGGCTTATTGAACGTATCCCCGGCAAGGGCACCGTCGTTGTGCGTGTCCCGTCGGAAAGTTCCCTGCCCGTTCCTTGCACGGACACCGTGCTGAATTTATTCGCGATCGTACTTCCGGAGCTTGGAACGGGGCACTATCCAGCGCTTGTTCAGGGCTTCGATGAATCTGCTGGGAAAGTGCATCATCAGACCATGGTTTGTGTGACTGGCAACGACTTACGTCGCCAGGGTGATATTGTCCTGCAACTTATTGATAAGCAGGTTGCCGGTGTAGCCTTGGCACCGCCCACTGCGGGCGGCGCACCAGCACACCATATTCGACAGCTCCACAACCACGGGATTCCCTTGGTGTTGCTTCATCGGGGAATAGATGGCTTGTCGGTTCCTGTAGTAGCCCTGCCCTATGCGAAGATCGCACAGATGGCCGCTGAGCAACTATTGGAACGTGGTCACCGTCGCGTTGCCTACTTTGCCAGCCACCGAGGGAACGCATCGGAAATCTACGAAAACAGCTTCCGCGATACGATGGAACAGGGAGGCGGAGCGTTACTCGACGAGTGTATTCACTATGGCTCGGGTCCTCCCAAGAGAGCTACGGTGTTCCCAAGTCCGCAGCGGGTGGCCGAGGTACAAACCGAGCTGAAGCGATTGATTCGATTGCCTATGGAACGTCGACCAACGGCAATTTTTGACCCATGGGATGCCGACGCCGAGACGATCTATCTTTCTGCGGTCAAGGAAGGGCTTTCGATTCCGAGAGACCTTTCCATCGTAGGATTTGGCGGGGCTAGTCGCGCCGGTTCCCTGAGCACCAATATGTCGAAGGTTGTCATTGACGAACTCGTCTTTGCCGATCAGGTGGTTGAGTTGCTTATACAAATGCGGAAAGGCAACGAGCCACTTTCGAGCAATCGACGCCGGGAGGTCAGCGCTACTTTCTTCGTAGGAAACACGATTAAGAGCCTTATGGGACAAGTCGATGATAAACTCACCTGACCATAGAGACGAATTCCTCAAACGCGGTTACGTCGTGATAGAGAGGTTTCTCTCGTCCGAGCGACTATTGGAGCTGCAGCAGAACATCGATCGTTACATTGCGGAGGTTGTACCGAAGTTGCCCTCCTCCGAAGCATTCTATCAGCACGCGGGGAAGCCGGAATCTTTGAGACAGCTTCAACGCATGGAGAGGGACTCGTTCTTTGATGCTTATCGATCGGACCGGCAATGGACGGAGTTGGCCGAAACTCTGCTTGGCGAGCCAGTTCTAGCTGGCTTACCTGAGTGGTTTAACAAGCTTCCCGGAGGACATCCCACTCCACCGCATCAGGACAATCACTACTTTCAGCTCTCGCCTCCTCAAGTGGTAACGATGTGGCTGGCGCTAGATGACATCGACGAAGAGAACGGAGCTCTCCGCTACGTGCCAGGCTCTCATCGGATGGGCCGTCGCCCCCACCAAACAACCAAGGTGGTCGGGTTTTCGCAGGGTATCACCAACTACGGCCCGGATGATCACGCAGAGGAGCAACTCGTCTGCATGCAGGCTGGCGACTTGGTCGTTCATCACGGTGAAACCATTCATCGAGCTGAACCCAACATCGCGTCGAATCGACAACGGCGGGCTTTCGCCATGGTGTTCCGGGGCGTTAGCTGCAAGGAAGATTGCCTGGGCCGCAAAGAGTACGAGACAGATCTCGCACGACAACATACTGGCGCCGGAATCACTATGAGTTAGCATCGCCTCCGATACTCAACACCATCACACAGACGATGTTGATACACTAGTGGCAATAATTTCCTATAACGAAATGGCGATTGGTAAATGAATGCTTCAAACTGCGCTCTGGCAACAATTCTAGGTCTCTCCGCATTCCTCGCCTTGAGTGGCGACACGAAGGCGGACGAACCACTTGAGCTGAATCTGGTTGAAACTACCAGAGTCTGGGGCCAATCCCCGCATTGTGCGTTTACCGATTTGGTTCGTTGGCGAGATGGCTGGTATTGTGGCTTCCGCGAGGGCGAAGGACACGCAGGCGATCGGGGGTGGTTGCGGATCCTGCACTCTCAAGACGCCAAGAATTGGGTATCGGTAGCTAAGATTGATGATGACGAATTCGACCTTCGTGATGCCGCTCTTTCCGTTACGCCAGACGACCGCTTGTTGGTTGTCGCAGGAAGTCAACACACGGTGGATGGAGAACGGTCGACGGGCACCTTCGCGGCTCTTTCTGATGATGGAGAGACTTTCTCGGAGCCCGTGCGTATTTTTCCTCAGGGAAGATGGATGTGGCGGGTCACCTGGCACAACGGCACCGGTTACGGTGTCTCATATTCTGCCTACGCGGATTATCCGACTACACAGCTTGTCACCACCAAGGACGGACTAGAGTACGATATCGCCATGAACGAGATGCTCAGTTCGGGATGGCCAACCGAAGCGCGTATTCGGTTTGCGAAAGATGGCACCGCGTATTGCCTTCAGCGCGTGGATCGTGACAAAACCACATCGCTACTCGGCAAAGCAGTGTCGCCTTACACCGAATGGACCTGGACCGATTTGGGGCAAAGAGTCGGTGGCCCCAACTTCGTTGAACTTCCCAACGGCCGTTGGGTGGGGTGTGGTCGCCTGACGGTTGACGGTACATCGCGAACGGTAGTTTTCGAACTAGACCTTGATGCCGGCAAGATTCAACCCTTAGTTCAGCTTCCTTCGGGCGGCGACAGCAGTTATCCAGGAATGGTAGTTTACGATGGCGAGCTTTATATAAGCTACTACTCCAGCCACGAGGGAAGCACCAGTATCTATTTGGCTCGTCTAGAGCTTGACGCGCCAGAGTAGCGTAGTTTGCACTCTCGCCCTGCGCTCACCTGCCGATTGCCGCCAAGCGATGCGTACCTGCTGTTCCCAGTGATTAGCAGAGCCGGTTCTTGGGAGGAGAAATATCGCAATGACAACTGGACCAATAGGCGAAAGAGAGCAGCGTCTTGAAGACATGGGGTACCCCGTCGGGCGCCTCACTCCCGAAGGAACATTGGTCGACGCGGTGGTGATAGATGGTTCGGTGGTCTACGCTTCCGGTCAAGTGCCGTTTGACGGTGACGAGCTCACGAGTTGTGGAAAAGTTCCCTCGGAAGTATCTGTTGACGATGCAACGAAAGCAGCGTCCCTTTGCGCGGCGAATGTCTTGCGGATGGTTCGCGACAAGGTCGGCTCGCTAGACCACATTGCGCGTATCGTGCGAATCACTGGGTATGTCAATTCGGACACGGATTTCACCGAACAGCATTTGGTGATCAACGGTGCTTCGAGCCTGGTTCGTGAGGTATTTGGCGACGCGGGCAAGCATGCCAGGACCGCTTTGGGGATGGCGCAACTGCCGCTCGGCGCGTCAGTAGAAGTGGAGATGATACTGAAAATCGATCCACGGCGGGGGTAAGCCTTTGCCTCACTGACTCCGTGCCAACTCGTCCAACTCTGCGAGCTTTACGCGGACGGACAAGATGTAGGGCTCCTCGCCTTCCTTCCAATGGCCATAGGTAGTTGATACGAAAGTACCATCAGGAAGTACTTCGACGCCTGGATAGGCGGTGTCGTAGCCCTTGGTGTTGTCGGCGAGTCGGACGGCGTACTGACCCTCTGTACCTTGGACTAAATCGTCATAGGTCCCAACCCACGCTGCCCAGTCTCCCTCAAATGGCCGAATCAACTGTAGCGGCTTGGGAGATACACAGCGAAAGCTAATCAGTAGCCTGCCATCGGGGCCATATTTCCCGGTGTGTCGATCGCCCGTCAGAGCAAGTGGCAACTCGCGTGGCTCCGTCCAGGTTTTCCCTTCGTCATTGGAGAAAATAATGCAGGAGTTCTTTCGGCGACGGTTCTCTCTTAGCAACACTGCCAATTGCTTCCCGTCAGGAGATCGAATGCAGCCGGGTTCGCATAGATGGATTTCTGTGTCGCTCCAGATCTCTTCCGGATCACTCCAGGTAAGTCCTCCATTTTTAGATAAAGTCTTGAAAAGAGTCATAGCTCCTTCGTTATCTCTATCTGGCTGACTCCCAAAAAACCTCCCATCATCGTGGAACATAGCGAGATAATGTCCTGGCGTGCTTAGCTGTTCCACAAATCCCATCACCACGATTCCACCCCAACTACCAACAGGTTGAAGCTCACTCCAGGATTCTCCATCGTCTTCGCTCACCGCGAGCCGAGCCGGTTGCAACCCTGACCAGAGGATAAGTCTCTTCTGCCCCTGGGCGTCGGTCACTCGGTGAATGGTTGGGGTCTCCTTGGACGTAGCCCAACTCTCTGGAACTGGCAGGCGATCCGACCAGGTCTTGCCACCATCGTTGCTCCGCTTCATCACAATGGCGCCACGACCATGCCCTTTGGGATAGACCACCAGCATGGTCTTCCCATCTTCCAGCAAGACCGTTGTTGGATGCCCCAAGTACTGGCCTGGTTCGCGATCAACAACTACTTGACGATGCTCTTGCTTCGCCAAATCCAAGAGAGGGATTGAAACGCCAAAAATTGCCTCTTGCGAAGTCGCGAGGATTGGCCATGTCCCGCTCAGAAAAAAACAGTAAACGCCCAGTACGAGAGGCAGCATCCGAATCGAATAATACATAGTAGGTCTCATGTTAGTTCTGGCAATTGGATCCTCAGCATGTACCTCGCCGGATGCCACTAAGTTTCAACTACTGTATCGCGCTATCCAATAACCTTGTTGTAACGGAGCACGTTACAGACGTCAAAAATGCTCTTCGAGTGAGTCTCCATTGGCCTAGTCGTTGCATCTTAATGCCACTGCGAACCACTAATGATAGCTGTTTTCCAGGCGTTCTTCGTAGCACATTGCATCCATCTTCTCATAACGACTTCGGACTGAGTTGCCAGGCCGGCCCCACGCAGGATAAGTCCTGTACGAACGAGTGAATCTGACACATTTTTGACACTGTTAGTGACACTCCAAACCAATTCAAGTGCCGTGCAGTCGCATTGCACTGCCTGCGAAACTGGCTTGAGTTGTCGACCGTCCCACCCACGTGTCCACCTAGTGCCAAGTATCTGCCATATGCAGATAGCGGTCTTGAAAACCGGCGTAAATTGGAAGTGAGAAACGAGTTCAAACGTCTGATCGGTCACTTTCTGGCATGGTTGCTCTGCGTCTGATTAGCCTTCATTTCGGTGAAGAATCTACAGCTGACACGCTTCTGATACTCTGTGGCATTTGTACTGCTTTGTTCTTGCATTCCGCAAGCGAGTAATTGACATGTGCCCTACTCTCGCCTATCGGCAAATGCGCAGCGAGCTTCGATGTGCCGAATAATCTAGGGGGCAATCGGAATATGGTGGAGACTATAGACAAGTCAATTCCGGTACAGCTTGTCTTAGGAAACGGTACGCATCGTATCGTAGAGTCCTACGTAGTCCCGAACATCGACCACACGGTGTAGTAGCTCTGTGGTATCAGTGGTTTGGCAATAGTCTTGAGGTGGAAGATTAGGTCATGCCGGAATGCTGTGAATACGGTTCAGCCATGTTCGGATAACTGACCATAAAATGTCTGAATTCAATCTGGTCTTGAATCACTTACCATTTTGGATTGCCTTGCACGGACGGATTTGAATCCGCACTGGCTCTTCTTTGAAGAAGCGACTACTAGTCGCGTGCAACGCAATCCCCCTCCCAAGCAGCTCAGCAGCAATGCCAACGTTCAAGATCTCTCAGTCGCGTGCATTAGGCTCTATCGCGGAGCAGGCTCACGAAGCCTGTTTGAGGCTGGTCAACGCCACGTAAGTGGGAAGCGTTGCAACGAATCTGTGGAAGCTTCCCCCCCAACTGGTCAAAGGAACCATCGGCCCCTGGCGGAGGTTGATGGTGTGGTAAACGCTTGATTTCCGAGTCCCCTACTCCCGTTCTAGCAATTTGACGAGCCAGGGCTTCGAACGATTTTGTTCGAGCGCCTGTTGCAGCTTGGCGATTCGTTTTCGGGCCTGCTCCTTGAACACCTGCTGCGCCTACTCTTGGTTCGCGACTTTGGCCTGCAAGGCTTTGAGTGGTTTCTCCCAGTCGTTGGTCGATTGCGAGCGGTCCTCGATCAGACGCATGGCACGCTCATGACCCTCTTGGGTCCGTTTCAACACGTCGTGCAGGTCTTCGATCCGGCGCTCGTACCGCTCACGCTCCTGCTTGCGTTCGTCGAGTTCCGTGCCGAGTCGCGCCTGCACACTGCTCGTCAGTTGGCTAGGTTGGTGGTCACCACCTTGCTCTGCCGCAGGAGATTCTCTTGACGGGTTTGCTCGCTTGAAATCCTCGACCCCTACTCGGTGGGCTCGCGAAAGCTCCGCGCCAACGACAATCGGGTTTCCATTCGCGTCGCGCTCGCAGGACAAATTGCCATTCTTGATATGTTTGCGGATCGTCGTTGGGCTCTTGCCCGTAATGCGGTGGACTTGGGTTATGTTAAACTTGGTGGCGGTCACGGGGCCTCACTGGTCGGTTGTTGAGTACTAGCGTGACTACCCTAGCACGGAAACTTGCTGGAGGGCAATGCTTCTCAGCCCGCAGCCTTCTTGAAGTGGTGAGGAGGGGTGGTGGTCAGAATGATGACCACTCTGGTGAGTAGCTACGGCAGGTGTTGAACAGTGTAGACAGGTAATTGATGGCAGTGACTACCTGCTGGTGACCAGATCGTTAGTCGATTCTACCACATCGGCACAAACGTCAGGCACCGCGACCTAGCAAACAGTTTTCCAAGGCAATGGCCACGCAGGCTGCCAGGGACGATCGACTGACACCGCAGTCGAAGTCGCTCTTGCAGGTGCTAGTCGCGCGGACGGGGAAGGGGTGTTCCACCGATACGACGAAGAACACATTGGGGGCGATCATGAACCGTTGCCCGCGGTCGATCCAGAGATACGTTCAGGAACTGGTGAAGTTTGGGTACATCCGTACCCAGACGATCAAGAGTCGGCGGACCGGTTTCTTCATCGGACTAAGGGTCTGGATCATGGACTGTGTGCTGCCGTTTTGGAAGCAGGGTGATGAGAAGTACGACGCCGCGAAGTGGTCTCAATTGCCAGGAGGCCGCAGAAATCGAGTGAACAATCGAGTTGTCGAGCTGATTGGATCAAGTCCTTCCCGAGATCGATCGCTGTGACCGCAGCGCCCCGACAATACACACGCCTTGCTGTCCATCCCGTGCCTGTCGCGACGTCCAGCACTCGATCGCCAGGTTGAGGATTAAGCCGATCGACGCAGTGCTCGATGGCGTCCGCGATTTGGCGACTAATTCGATCGTAGTGGGCACCACCACGATCCCAGGCCGCAGCGGCTGTGAGGTTTTGGGGCAAGATTTCGTGATTGAAAGGCAAGGTCGTCGACATTTTGGGCTCAGTTGGCATGGTGAGGTTATCGTTGGCTGAATTTGGCTCTTGAAACTCTCGGTCTGGATGGATCCAGTCGCAGAACCAATGTCCTTGTCCTTGGAAGCGACAATTTGTCGCCTAATCGGCTCATCGTTTTTTCTGCGGACATAACTCGCATCACCACAACGACTTAGCTACAATGACGCTCGCCGGCCAATGAATCCTCCCCTTTGCTATCCGTTGAGCATTCCGGTAGCCAAGCATGAGGAGTCGCTGGCAAGTCGACACCTCTGCAGGTTCCCAGGGATGCCAATTCAGCGAGGACGATGCAACCGGCACTGGTTCTCGAATCCCTTAGCAACGACACGGCCGCCAGATCCTGTCCGGCGTTTAGCATCGCGTCCGCATCTCGCAACTTCTTAACAACCTGTTCCGGCGAATGACGCCGACGTCGCTTCGTGCTCATCTCAAGGGTCTCCTTGCTAAAGGACTCGTTCGACCTTCACAACAACTGGATCAGGATTTCGATAGCAGGTCAGACTCCCTGAATCAGATCGTGCGTGTTACCTAGAGAACCGAGAAGAGGTACTCGATGTTCCTCGCCAGCCCTCATGGCTTGAAGTGAAACACTTGTATCGACGAGTCCTCCCAGTTGATGAGTTGGGAGGTGTCTGCTGAATCTTCGAAGCCGATTAATTCGGCATCTACTGCAGTCGCACGAACGGTGAATGGACGAATGGTCCAGGCAACGTCAGTAGAGTCCGACACGATGCTTTCCAGATGCCGCAACCGGAAACGACGACTAAGGTCCGCATGATTGACCATTGTGTAGGCGCGAGTTGAATGGGCGTTGGCTACCTCTTGGGCCTGGCCGACTTCTTGTTTCCATACTACTTGATTGGTCTCGTGTTCGATGACCTCTATCACACTTGGCGCCAGCGAGGAGTTGGCAACCAGTAGAACGAGTTGTTCGTCAGGTTTGAGATTCAGCAACAAATCACTGCTCTGAGGAGTGGATTTCCCTGCTTCCAGGGCTGCCGGGGGATCGAACAGAATGTCGCTGGTGTCAAAGGTGTACTCGTGACTGGGGGGCGAGACGTGCAAGACTGCGCACATATCACCAAACAACGCAGCACTATCTGTTTCTTCCGACTTGCTAGCTATTTCATTCCGCCAGCCTACAACAGTCACTTCATTTGAATCGTGCAGAATGCGATAGTCGCTTATATTCCAATCGCCGTGAGCGATGGTGTTTGGCGGAGCGTGCGACCCCACCAAGATGACATGGCGCATTTCAGAACTGGTGTTCTTCAACACGGACCGGCCGAGTGAACCAGCTTGTTCATGCTCGATCCGCACGATCCCTTCGGCTGGTCGGGTGGAAATGAGGTTGATCAGCTTGGGGGTATCCAAGTCCACCTCTAATGCCGCGAACGTGTTCAGCATTCGCACTCCAGTTCGCCCTGCGATCTCCATTGTGTGATGGCCGGGCAGTTCCAGGAGGAGACCGTAGCCTCGCCAGCCGGTACCTTCAAACCACACTCGATTGTCTCCCGATGCACTGGAGGTGTCGCCGAGTTCGCCATTGATATCTGGTAGTACAATTCGTTTTAGCGGCTGGAGACGCATTGCCTCGCTCAGCAGTCGAAGTGCGCTTGGCTGGGTGATCACCAGCCCCTCTGGACTCGACTGGACGTACTCTCGATGCACTAACGATGGTTGATAAATCGGGGCGGGATTCCCAGTCCTGTCGATCCAGCCCCAGTAGAATGCCCCCCACGTGGCAAACGCAAGCAGTGATGCTGCGAGCGGCACCCGCCAAGTCGCTGTGCGGAGTTGGCGAGTATTGGGCGTTGATGGTTTGGTGAATGCAACGGTGCTAGCCATAGCCTGCGGTGCTGCAACAGCCATTTCCGAAATAGCAGCTCCCAGTTCCTCCGGAATCATATCCGCAAGGCGAGTTGCTTGGCAGTAATACGACTGAAGATCGGGTCGACCGTCGAGTAGCTCTTTGAGTTGAGCTACTCGATTGGGCGCAATGCCTTCGTCTCGCAGTTCGAAAAGCAGTCTTACTATTTCGTAGCGTTCGTGGTCCATTGCACGAATACCATGGATGGAATGGATGACTATTTGTCTTCAGCGACCGGTTCCCCAGTTTACCAAGAAGCTGGTTGTCCCAGACCGCCCTTTCAAGTGGTGGCTAAACGTTGCTGGATGCATGCATACAGCGACTTGCGTACTCTCGACAAACGAGATTTGACCGCCGATTGTGTTTGTCCGAGTTTCTGGGCCAGTGTGCCAATCGGGGTATCTTCTTCATACCGCCAGCGAAGCAACTCCAACTCGGGGTGGCCAAGCACCTGCATGCACTTGCGGAGTGCCGAGCGCATCTCATCCTCCTGCTCTTGATTCACGGAGGCTTCCGCCAACTGCTCCACTAGTTCTTCGCCGAAGTGATGTTTATCCCGCTTCTGATTGCGGAGGTGCGCCTGCACTTGCCAGTAGGCAATCTGACGGGCCCAGGCCGCGAAGCTGGTTCCTGGCTGGAAGTCGGCTACCTTTCGCCACAATATCAAGTTGGTTTCCTGAAGCACGTTGCTGGCCGCGTGATGATCGAGCACCAGCATACGAATGTAGCTAGACAACCGACCTTGCTCGCTTGTCAACAACTGGACAAATTCTTCGGTGCTTAAAGCGTTGTCTTCTGGGGGCACTGACATCATGTAGCTCAGTTCTTTTGATTCGACGCCTGTGGGAAACAACTCGGTGGTCTAGGCGGCATCCTCATTCTGGCTGCGGCCAACCGAGAATTCGGCGATCAAATTACGCAATCCTGCCACTTCCCAATACCACTAGCGGCAAAACGGTCGCACAAAATGGGAGAGTTGATCAGCATTTCTGCTTTTTCGAACGGACCCCATCGTAGTATCCGAAAAAAAATGGGTTTCGGCGACCCACGCCTCTGCGGCGGTATTAACACCTACAGGCGAAACATCAGGTTGTCATGCTTGGACCCTAGGTCCGACGTCCGATTGCTGCAGATCGATATTCTGGCTGAATCTTCGGTCGACCGCTCACAACAACTACCCGCTTGTGTGTTGAGTAAATCCGACGGTTCAAGAGTCCAACAATTCTACATTGAGTTAATCACCCCCGAGAAAGGAAAGCCTAATGTCCCGAAGTGTGAAGTGGCTCCCCATCCAAGCCACCATGTTCCTCGCGAGCTTGTTCGCGATCTCTGCCTCTACTGTGGTAGGTGCAGGGATCGAGGTTATCGTCTCCACCGTAGGGCCAAAAGCGGACGTTGGTATCGATGGCCGCACGGTTTCCATCATGCGGGACTTCAAACTAAGCGAAGACGGCAGCTGGTGGTCTACTACACTGGCCCTCGACAACAGTGACCCGAATAACGACTACATTCATGTGCGAGGGCAGGGAAATGCGGTTTCCGACATCGTTGTGCGGGAAGGCGTTGCTTCGTTAACTTCGTTTCCTGGTGTCACTGGCTTGATTGACATTATTTCTCCTACACTGATTCCTTCGGTTAGCAACAATGGTTCGGTCGCTGGTTACATCAAAAACAAGACCGCGGGCGAGCCAGATGGATTCATATACAAGTACGATGGCTCGGTATCGATTGTCGCTGGCCAAGATCAGCTTGTCCCTGCACCAGGCTATGGAACGGGGGACGAAACTTACGGTGTAATCATGCACTCCCCCAACATGCTCGCCAACGGCCAAGTTGCGTTTATCGCCAATGGCACGGGAGGGTCTTTGCCCACCACCGAAGACGATGTCGCCCTCACGGCCGATGGCACGGTTCTGGCTGGTCAACAAACGGGCGCAACCGTCTATGGTGCAGTGCCCAACGATGCACCGTTGGCGATTTTTGACAGTGAGGACTACTTTATGTCGGAAGACGGTTCGACCTTCCTCTTTCAGGGCGACACGACTGCCAGTTCAAGCTTCGATGATGTTGTTGTCTACGGCGCCATTGGCACAGCGGGTACCGTGGTCCTGCAAGAAGGTGTTACACCAATTGCAGGAGATTTTTACGATGAGTCTTACCAGGTCGCCTTGGCTGGAAACGGCGACTGGTATGCAAGTGGCGACACAACGGACAATACGCATGTCACTATCAGGAACGGTCAGGTTCTCGAGCAGGAGGGCATGTTGGCTCCAAATGGACACCTTTATACTTCAGTCTCGTTTGGAGCAATCGATGGAAATTCGTCAGGCAACTACATCTCACTTTGGGATACCGATAAGCCGGATTCGACTACCGATGAGATCCTAGTCTACAACGGTTCGACTGTCCTTCTCACTGAGGGCGACGAGGTGATGCTCGACATGGGAAATGGGCCCGAAGCCTATCTCATCAACGAGTTTTGGAACTTCGCTGCAGAGATCGGTGATGATGGATACGTCTACACCATGGTTACGCTGGGAGATCCACTCACCGGAGCCAACAATGGCAACGCTTTCATTCGCTTGCGAGCGGTTCCCGAACCTGGTTCGATTGCACTGGTTGCTGGCGGGCTGATCGTCGCGCTGGGCAGCAGCATCCGGCGTCGGTTTGCCGTGGCGAAGTAATAATTGCGGCACAGCTAGTGCTTATCCTGCGGGTAGGGGCCTTTTTTGGGGGCCCTTACCTGCAGTGCATTTACGACGGGCTCTATGGGAGAAGGGCAAAATTGCGTTGAGCTGAAACAGGCAACGAAGTGCAATTAGTGGGACGAACAGGCACCCCGCACACGGGGAAGAGGAAGCAAGGGTAAGTAGATGAACAGGTTAATGAAATTACTTAATAGTGCGACGCTGCTGGGTGTGCTGCTTGGTGTATCGGCGTCGGCAACTGAGAGGCGCGCTGCCGCCGAAGAGCTGCTTCTGATTCCCGACGCCGCGCTCAAACGCATCTGCGCGTTCGATCCATACGATGGGTCTATTGTCGACCTGAATTTCATGGACCTGAATGGCACCGGCCAAACCCAACCACGAAATGTCCTTGGCAGCGGCCGCGACTCGATCATTGTCATCGACCACGGCGGCCTAACCAAGGAATATGACTTCGACGGCAAAGAGCTAGGCACCATCGCCACCAAGGCCACGGGAACCGAATATGGCCTGTACAACGCCTTAGGTGGCGACATGCTTGGAGGGAAGTTGCTGGTATCGAATCTTGGAGGACTGGGCCATCCACTGTTCTTCTACAAGGGGATTGAGATCGACCTCGACTCCGGTGCGATGTCGCTCTTCACCGAAAATATCAAGTCCTTCGACATCCTGGTCCGTGAGAACGATGTCCTCATCGGCGAGTACGATGTCAACGTCGGCGACAAGATCTACCGCTATGGCTTGGATGGATCCTTTCTCGAAACTCTCGTCAATAGCGACGGAGTGACTGGAATTGACGACGTCGTGCAAATGAACCTCGCGGCCAACGGCGACATACTTGCCGCAGGACTCGACCACCCCATGGGCGTCTACCGGTTTGACGGTACCACAGGGGAGCAACTCAATTACTGGCCAACTCCCACATGTCGTGGAGTGTACGAGCTTGGCAACGGCAACATTCTATACACCACAGCCGAGAACAATAGTGGTGTCTACGTCTTGGATACCACAACCGGCCTGTCCACCCCGGTTACGCATCAAGGGTACTTCAACTACATCGAACTCGTTGAAGTTGGCGACATCACGCAACTCGACGGCGACTTCAACGGCGATGGCATGGTCAGCCTTGCGGACTACACGGTCTGGCGAAACAACTTGGGCAAAGAGGACGAAACTCCCTTGAACGGCGGCGGCGATGGCCTCAACGGTGTGGACATCGGTGACTACAACCTTTGGAAATCGCACTTCGGCGAGTCGATCTCCACCGGCATTGATTCCTTGTCAGCGGTACCCGAACCCACAGGAATCTGCACGATGCTGATCGCAATGGTGGGGGTTGGAGTTGTTCGCATGCGACCAGTGTTCTGCGAGCGACACTCTGCGAAATAGACTAACTGACTAAACTAAGACACTGTGTGACCTGCAAACGAATGCTCATTTCAAAACCTAGTTCTGTCATAGCGACTTGCCTCGCGGCAACTCTCCTGCTTGCTTCGGAAACACAAGCCACCGGCATTGAGGCCGAGGTGCTAGTCGCGACATTTGGGTCCAAATCGGACATCGGCATCGCAGATCGACCCATCGACAACATGGAGAACTTCGCCATCAGCCCCGACGGAAACTGGTGGTCGGGAGAGTTCAGCATTTCGGGCAACACTTCCACGGACAATGTTCACTTGCGAGGGCAAGGCTCTTCGTCTTTAGAAGTTATTTGGCAGGAGGGAGTGACTCCACTGCCATATCCCGGTGTGACGGGTAGCATCTCGGCTCACGGACTCACACTCGAAACCTCCATCAATAACAGCGGAATGGTAGCCGGAGCTATCTCCAATTCTTCCTCCAATTCGACGGGCGAGCCGAACTCCTTCATCTACCAGTACGATGGTTCGGCGATCTCGATTGTTGCCGCCGAACACGCCGACATTCCCGCCTACCCCGGCACTCAGTATGGAATCTGGGGTAGTGGATCCGATGGCCTGCACGGCGTAAACGCATTGGAGAATGGGCAAGTAGCGTTCCTTTCCGAAGGAGTCACTGGCGAAGGCGTTCCTTCGAATTACGGTGTTGCACTGAGCAACAACGGCTCGACGGCCATTGGACCTCAAGTCGGAGTTACCGCCTACCCTAATGGCATCCTGGATCAGTGGGACCAGAGTGATCTCGTGGTTACTCCAGATGGAGCGACTTTCTTGTTCCAGGGGGATACCGACGGAAGTGTGACCATGGACGATGTGATCGTCTACGGGGCCGTTGGCACTGAGGGCACGGCCGTGTTACAGGAGAACGCCACTCCCATCGGAGACGGCGTTTTCGACACTGCTTGGCTCGGCACGCTTGCATCTAATGGCGACTGGTATGTCCTGGGTGGTTTGACCAATGGAGACCATGTAGCGATCAAGAATGGAGACTTGCTTGCCAAAGCTGGTGACATCGCACCCAATGGCTACGCCTATGACGACAACGCCGCAGGCGCTATCGATGGCAACAGCAACGGAAACTACATTTGGGTCTGGGATACCGAAAACCCCGACCCAGGTGCCGACGAGTTGCTAGTCTATAACAACACCACAGCGTTGCTCACTCAAGGCGAAACCATTTCATTGGACTTCGGCGACGATTTGATGGACGTGGTAGTGGAAGAGTTTGGTTTCGTCGCAGCGCGGTTGAGTGATTCCGGCTGGGTGTACGCCATGGTGTCCTTCAGTGATACCGATGACAACTTCCTGGGACCTGCGTTCATTCGCTTCATGGTTGATCAGGGATCAACAGTTCTCCCCGGAGACTACAATCTCGACGGGATTGTTAACCTGGCCGACTACACGATCTGGCGAAACAACCTGGGTGCTCCAGGAGAAACACTTGGTGCAGGGCGCGACCCCAACGTCACTGGAGCCGTAAACGCTCAAGACTACGACTGGTGGAAGGCCAACTTCGGCGCCACCACTGCAAACAATCCAACGCCGCTGGCCATGCGCGTGCCTGAACCGACAGCCTTGTCGCTGCTGCTGGCCGGCGGGTGCGTTCTCTTCGGCCGGCTCTTGCTGAGCAACCACCCGTGACCAAGGACGACGGACATGAATTATCGCAACACCAGACACACGCGACTCGGCTTCACCTTGGTGGAGTTGCTTGTGGTAATTGCGATCATTGGCATTCTTATCGCAATGCTGTTGCCGGCCGTTCAAAGTGCGCGCGAAGCGGCGCGTCGGGTGGCTTGCACCAACAACCTCAAACAGGTGGGATTGGCCGCTCTTGGATATGAGTCAACGCATGGGAAGTTCCCTCCCGGACACCTGGGGTCTCCGACGTCCCCGTTCAATGCGATCAATGATCCGTTTCGGCCCGCTCCGAACCATTACCAGATTACCGGGGTCATTGTGCCTCTGCTGCCGTTCATGGAGGAAAACCAGGTCTACGATCGCTTTTCGATGGATTTTCCATTGTCGGTAAAGAGTTACGGCAATAGCGATTGGCGCCATCCTACCAAAGCACCCAACGCTAACGTGGCAGCGCAAGCGCGGATCGAATCGTTGATTTGCCCGACCGTGACTGATATCCGACCTGAAGTGTCGGTGGGGAACATGGTTTTTTGGGACAGATTTGGAACGGGGAGGATGAAGGCCAGCGGCGATCTTGCATCGACCGCGCCCTTTGGTTTGACCCACTACCTGGGCGTGATGGGCTACTGGCCTACGATTGGCAGTCCTTCCGTGACTCCCGCCGTGGAAGGGTATTCCTTCTCCGACAGGAGCGTAGACGAGGATTTAGCAGGGGTCTTTCGAGTTAGAAAAGAGATCCCCGCCCGCAGGGTCACGGATGGGTTGTCCAATACTCTGTTCTTTGGCGAGTCTCCGGGTATGAGCGGAGAGAACATTCCATTGGCCGGGGGACGGCACGGCGGCTATGTGTGGGGACACGCATGGGCGGGAACTGCCACGATGTACGTCGCCAACGGGTTGGACGCTTCGCAGTTCAACACACCCGGCCCAGACGGAATTACATTCGAGATGTACTTGCTGCAGTTCAGCAGTCTCCATTCGGGAATAGTCCAGTTCTGCTTCGGAGATGGCTCGGTACGCTCACTGTCCAAGGATATCGACATTGAAACGCTTGTGTCGCTCGCGAGCTACCAGGGAGGGGAAGTCTTGCGAGAGGAGTAACCGGCCCAAATCGCTGAATCAGCTTCGACGCATTGGCGTTACTGGCTCAAGCAACCTCGCCATAAATGCTTGTACCTTACACTACAGAACGCAGAGAGTTTAATAACTACCCATGAACTTCTGGAAGATTATCGTGCACTGCACGGTTCCTGTTGTTTCCGCCTGCTTGCTTCTGTGTTCGGTTGGCTGCACGCCTGCTCCACCGTCGAAGAACACACCCGTGCCAGATGTCGAGCCAGCCCACCCGCAACCACTGGAATCTGGCATGACTGAGTCGCCGGATGAAGCGGCCGATCTGTAGTCGCGACCGGCGTTGGGTGGTTGCGCGTTTCATGCAAACGAAGAACTGAGAGCCCGTTGGTCGCCCGAGTGATACTGTCACATTCCTGTCACAGTTGGGGGCACGCAAAGCCAATCCAAGTGCCACCCAGTTACCCAGTAGGATTGGCGCCAACGGTTAAAAGGACATTCCACCCACCTGTCCACTCAAGGCTACCTGCCTGCCACATGCAAATAGCGGATTCAAAATCCAGTGCCCAAGGGCGCGTGGGTTCGAGTCCTACCTCCGGTACTCTTATCTGGTAAGGGCTGACGTCGATCGACAAATTGTCCTTCCCCCCGAGGAAGAATTCATAGCTTGGCACGCCCACCACGGCTAAGCCTTCAGGGTCAGTTCTCTCTCGGCAACGTGATTCCCATTCTCCTCAGGCCTGGAAGCTGGAACGAAAGGAGCGTCATCAGGCAGTTCTGACTGCTCGACAGCGCGGCGACTACGTAGGTCGAACAGCATGCTCAAGAGCACGGGTACAAGTAGCATCGTGAATACGGTGGAGACCACTAGCCCGCCGACCACAACGGCCCCCAATCCACGGTAGAGTTCGCTGCCGGATCCGGGCATCAGCACCAAGGGCAGCATGCCGCCCACACTGGTAAGTGTGCTCATCAAGATCGGCCGGACTCGGCTCTCAACGCTTTTGGCGATGGCCTGGCGTGGAGTGAGGTGCGAGGTGTCTTCTCCTTCTTCCGACCGGCCCTTCATGAAGTTAATGGCCTGGTAGACGATCAGGATGGCATTGTTGACCACAACACCTGCGAGGATGACGAATCCCAGGATCGTAAGTACATCCATGTTCTGCACCGGCATATAGCGATCCACTACGCTCCAATGATGCACAATGGCCAGCCCCAGAAAGCCGCCAAGTGTCGCCAAGGGAACGCTGACCATGATCACTAGCGGATAAGTCCAGCTCTGGAACAAGACAACCATCAACAGGTAGACGATCAGGAATGCCAAGAACAGCGAGCTACCGATTGTGCCTACAATGGTTCCATCGCCCAGCAGTGCCTGTTTTAGCATCGCCAGTTGCCCCGCCGATCCCGCCAGGTTGACTTCCACACCAGGAGCAATCGCTCCTGCCTTGCGAAGCTGGGCGATCTGCGCGTTCACCGCGTCCACCGCTTGCTGGAGCGGAACTCCCGGTGGGGGGGTAAATTGCAGTGTCACCGCGCGTTGACGATCGACGTGCTTGACCTGGTCGGGCTCGCGAACTCGCTCGATCGTGGAAAGACTTTGAATGTCCAGTACGTTTCCGTCTGGTGTCGAGATAGGCGTGTTCTGTAGGGCGTCGGTGGGATGCTCGCCCAACGCTTCTTGATTGATGATCTTCAAGTCCTTCAGTTCACCACCCACGTCAAACGCCCGCACCAGCAGGATTCCATCGCCACTGGCTGCCACGGCGAGTCCCAGATCGCGACGGGTCATGCCAACATCGCGCAACCGTTCGTCGTCGGGAGTGACGCGAATCTCCGGGGTGGGCAGAAGGAAGTTCGCCGGCTCAGGGGTGATGCTGTAGGGACCGTACTCGTTCGCCAGATTCATAAACAGCGCAGCGGAGGCATTGGTCACCGCGGTAAGGTCGTCGCCGACTACATCCACTTTGATTGCAGAGCCCGTTGTGCCACCAGTTCGAAATAGCGGAAGCTGGAAGGCAAAATTGATCACGTCAGGCGCATCCTCACCGTCGACCGCCTTGTTCATGAGGGGCAATGCGTCCACGACTCGCTTCTTGTCTTGCGAGATACCTACCTGGAACACGCGGCCATCAAAGGCCACGAGAAAATAGTGCTCCAGCGGCGGCGGCAGAACTTCTTGGTCCGACCCCGGTGCAACGGGCACAGGTGTTCGGCGGTCGACACCATCCCACGGCCCCCCTCGCAGGGCTGCTTCGGCGCCGAACTTGTCCCCAGCAGCTTCCCAGGCGGGTTTAATCTGCTGCTCCATTCGCTCGCCAATTGCCGACAGTTGATCGACGTTGTAGCCGGGAGGTGGAATCAACAAGCCAAACACGATGTTGCGATTGCCCTGGGGCAAATAGTCTAGCGGAGGAGCGAGCAACCAGATCCCGAGGATGGTCGCCGTGCCGAATACGGCAACAACCGCGATTCTAGTAAGCCAGCTGCCGGTAAGTGCGTAGACCAGCTTGCCAACCAAGGCAGGGACATTGGTTAATGCGCTGACTGCGGAGCGCAACTTCGCCCTAAGTTTACCTGCCATGCTTTTGCTAGCTTTGTAGTGCTTGGAAGTCCTCTGCTTGGGTGTGGTTAGCAACAGCCCGGCGGCGGACGGGATGACTGTAATTGAAACAATGAAGCTCACACCCACTGCCGCCATGATCGCCAAGGAGATGTCGCGGAATAGCTGGCCCGCTTGTTCTTCGATCAGCAGGATGGGAATGAACACCACCAAGGTTGTAAGCGTGGAGGCAAGCACTGCGTTGGCCACTTCCGAAGTGCCATCAAGCGCTGATTGCTTGGGAGATTTGCCCATCTGAAGGTGGCGGAAGATGTTCTCGATTACGACGATCGCGTTGTCGACCACCATTCCAACCGCGAACGCCATTCCCGCGAGTGAGATGATGTTCATCGTTCGGCCCAACACGACTAGCACCACCACCGCTACCACAGTGGAAATGGGAATGGCGATGGCAATCACGCCGATCGTGCGAAGTGACCGGAGAAAGAACAACAGCGTTGCCACGGCTAACAGACCACCGACCAAGATGTTGCCCTTCACCAGCTCAATGGCATCCTTAACGTAGGTGGTGGAGTCATACGTTTGCACAAGTTCCAGCGTGCCGTTGATGCCCAACTGCTGGGCGTGCTGCTCGAGCATACCCCCGGGGGCGTTTAGTTCCTTGACTTCGTCCTGGATGGCGGACATCGTCTCCAGAAGATTGCCGCCATTGGCGAGCTGAAAGTTGAAGAACGGCATCGTTTGGCCACGAGCCCGCACCCACTCGGTGAGTTCCTTGTGAGTCGGGACAACCTCTGCTACATCGCGGATATATATCGGTCGGCCTTCCTCTCGGCGGATGACGATACCAGAGACCCACTCGGCGTCTCGAAAGCGGCCAATCGAACGAACGCGTATGTCGCTCTTTCCATCGGGCAGTTTGCCACCCGAGAAGTTCCCGTTGTTCGCCTGCAGGGACTCGACGAGTTCGGCGTAGGTTACTCCACGCTGCGCGAGTCGTAGGGGATCAACCCGCACCTGCACCTCGGCCTCACGCGCGCCACGGATTCCGACTTGTGAGATGCCATTGATTCGCTCGAAGCGAGGCTTGATTCGTCGCTCCATGAAGTCATACAGTGTTGTCGCATCGAAGGTGGGGTCTGTCGAGGCTAGGCCAATCCATGAGATGTAGTCGACTGACTCCGGATCGTAGTCCTCGATGTTTGGCTCGTCGACCGACTCCGGGTAACTGGGCACCTCCGATAGCTTTTGGTCTACTTCCGCCATCGCTGCGTCGATGTCGGTGCCAGTCTGAAACTCCAGGCGTATTTGACCCATGCCCGGCTGGCTTATACTTGTCATGGTGATCAGACCCGAGAGATCGCCCAACCGTCGTTCTTGTAGCTCGATGACGTCGCTTTCGACCTCCTGTGCCGAGGCATTCTCCCAGGCGGTCGATACCGAGATCACCACCGACTCGACCTCAGGCGCCATACGGATGGGCACCCGATTGAACGCAAGCACACCCGCCATCACCGACAGAATGACACCGACGGCAACAGTGATCGGCTGTTTAACTGCAAGCTGAACAACGTTCATGGCATTATCTTTCTAGGAACGCCTGGGAAGCGGGTCTTCTGAATGGTGAGTCAATGGTCGCGTGATGCAACGCGCTTATTACCGTCCGTTCCGTCTGACTGCTGGGTGAATACGACAATGGCGGAACCGGGCATCAACCGCTCGTTGCCCTCAATGACCACTAGGTCGCCTGCCACCAAGTTGCCGCCTGAGAGCACGACCGATTCGCCTGTCTCAAACGCTACACTCACTGGCGTTTGCACAGCCACGGCGCCGGAGGGCTGATCGACTGCCTTGTAGACATAGGCGGTTCGCCCGCTGCGAATCACGGCATCCTTCGGAACCGTGAGACGTGACTGGCGTGGACCCAACGGAAGCCACGCACTCACGGACATGCCCGGGACAAGCTGTCCTGCACGATCGTCGAGAGTTAGTACAAGCGGAAACGTCCGTGTTCGTGTGTTGACGTCCGATACTCGTTTCACAGCCAAGGCGCCAAGCGACTCCTGCACTCCCTCGGCTTTAACTTGCAGTGAACTGTCGGAAAGCGATTGAGAAAAGCGTTCGGGCACGTCCAGCCATGCTTCGATCGTTCCCGATGAAACAAGTGTGATGAACGGTTCGCCAGGGCGTATCCACTCACCAGGCTCCGCATGCCTAGAGACGACAAATCCGTCGTAGGGAGCTCGAACCACCATGTCTGCAAGCCGAACATCAATGAGTTCCAGCTGACTCTGCTCCTCAGCGACACGACGCTCGTTCGTGGCGAGGTTCGCCTCCGCCACGGCAGCGTTGGTCTCTCGGTGCTGAAACTCCTCGACGGTCACAGCGCGGGACGCGACCAAGTCTCGTGAACGCTCTAGGTCTCGGCGAGCTTGCATCAGTTCAAGCTTCGTTTGAGAAACCGTTGCTTCGGCTGCCTTGAGAGAGGCCACTAGTTCGGATCGCTGAGCGGCGAGCCGACGCTGATCTAACCGTGCAATGACGTCGCCTTGACGAATCTCTGCTCCCTCACGGACAGTGATCTCGACGATTCGTCCTTCTTCGAGCGCCGAAACGTCTCCGCGCGCCACTGCCCTAAGGCTACCGGTCACGCGGTGGTGGTGCTGGACATCGCGGTTCTCAACTAGTGCCGCCCTGACCGTGCTGGGAGGCTGCTGTCCCCAGGAATGGGGTGCGAGCAACGCTAAGAGCGTGAATAACGTGGAAGCTGTGCGTATCATGCTGGGAGCCTCTTCGATTAGACCAGTCGTCTAGTGATTGTCGTAAAAAAAGGAGGTGGGCGCAGAGCCCTCCTCACTTCAGCAGGACTTCGAACACGTAATGCAGGAAATTGTCGACCGCCCTCAGTTCATTGTCGATCTCAACGCGAATCATCGCTCCGTGAAACGAGACCGTCAGGAAGTCGGACAGTGTTTCGGCATCAAGGTTCGCGTCAATCTCGCCTTCTGCTTGTGCCTCCCTCAGTACTTGCGAGGTCAATGCCTTGAACTGATCGAAAGCGGAGTGGATGGCCACCCGCATCAGGTCGCTGAGCGCCGCTTGTTCTAATGCCAGCTTGCACAAAACACACTCGCTGCGGACATTTCCCTCTAACACGTCTGTTCGGACTTCCTCGAATACTCCCCGAAGGCGAGCAAGTGGAGTCAACTTCCGATTCGAGAAGTGCTCGCGCAACCGATGGCACTTGTCGGCCGCTGCCTTCTCCACCACGGCAATGCCGAGGTGCTCCTTCGACTTGAAGAAGTGATAAAACGAACCTTTGGGCACTT
Organism: Aeoliella sp.; assembly: GCF_965227375.1. Classification (NCBI taxonomy): domain Bacteria; kingdom Pseudomonadati; phylum Planctomycetota; class Planctomycetia; order Pirellulales; family Lacipirellulaceae; genus Aeoliella; species Aeoliella sp. The sequence goes on along the minus strand of NZ_CBDDFX010000002.1, from coordinate 1,986,715 downwards.
GGGCCTCGTTGAGGATCTCGCTGAGCCCCACGCCGTTGTAGCTCTTCTCGATCATCGCATGTGCGGCTGCCTCGATGATTCTCTGTTTCGTGTCGGTGGTCGTGACGGTCATAGCCGGCTCGAATAGTGAAGTAGGACAAAGTTCTGTCGCGGCATGATCATGCTCGCTACTGCTGCAATTATTAGACCAGTCGTCTCGTTTGTCCAGCTCTAGCATCCAAATCGGCTGTAAGCTCTTTTTGAGAAACACTTTAGATGCTAATGCGATTGGCGTGCTAGCGCGGGGTGGTTTGGCTATCGCCTAACAAATGAGTCCCGGATTGAGACCAGGAGTCGCAGATTGGACGGAAGTTCCAGGATCGGCTGTGGGACGCGATTGGATTTTGAAGAAGCCTACAGCTTCTATGGCAAGGCTCTAATCCTGGCGGCTTGGGCTTCAAGCTGCTGAAGGAGTTCGGCATACACGCTACGGAACTGCGCGAAGTCTCAGGGCTATCTGGACCCCTGCACCCCACCGCCGCCGCCGGAATCGAAGCTCGAGACTACTGTCCGACATTGAGTACGATTGTCGCGTCGCACGGCAATCGCGAGTTGCTGGCGACCGGATGAGCTCGGTGGAGTCGACGCGGGGACCGATATGACTCAATCACTCGATTCCGCGGGCGTGTCGGTCTGGCCGTTCTCTGGCGCTTCGCTGTCGGCCTCTGCGGATTGGTAAACCGTGGCTAGCTTCAGCATTAGCGATTCGAGTTGACTGTAGTACTCTTCCTCATCGAGCTTTGGCTTCTGCTCGCGGATTGCCTCCAGTTCGAGTTCCAGTGCGTCGCGGCGTTTGCGGAGTTCCACTGGCATGCGAGCTTCGCGATCACTGGCGACTAGATGTGCCTGATGGGCACGAACGCCGTCCAATTCGGCGCCTTCTTTTGCTCGCTGCGTTGCTCGTAGTCCACGAAACCAGCTTGCCGGAGTACCAAGCCCGTCGCCGTTGTCATCGAGCAGGGCATGTTCAGTGGCGAGGCGGGCGTCCTCCTCGTAGAACTCCTCAACGCGGCGGCACGCCGTGAGATAAGCTTCGAGAAGCGAAACCTGGTCGTCCTTGTCGAGATCGGCCTGCGGATCGGTAGTGGCCCCCGCAATAAACTGACCGAAACGGGCGAAATTGAGTTCATAACCACTTCTGGTGGCGGTAATCACGATGCGACCGTCGGCCGACAGCTGATTGAGGAACGGCCCGCTCGACGAGGCACAGTTGATCACAACCGTCGGCGACTGAATCGGCGCAAGCCACTCGGCGAGTTCCTCGGCAGTTACGTCGACGCCGCGCAAGTTGAATTTCGCCGAGTTACCGTCGTAGGTTCCGTGGCCGATGAGCACCAGCCAAAACAAGTCGGACCCATCCTTCGATTGCCGCCGCAGCGCGGCGGCGATCTGTTCACGATCGGCGGTGTCGTCGACGGATTCGCCGATAACCTGCAAATGTGCCTGCGCGGCATCCGCCGCGTAACGCCACTGGTCGACCCACTTGCGGAACATCTGACCATACTCTTCCTGGCCTTCAGCGCCGACGACAACGAGAATCCTCTGTTTGGGAAAGATAGCTTCATCGCCGCTGGCTTGCGAATGCAAGAACACAAGGATGATAGCCAACGCGAATCGTCGAATTACCGTTCTCATGTTACGCTAGTCCCTTCCAACGCCGCAGTCCCCATTCACCCACGAGGCACGCGATGGCAAATGTGAAGAATGCCGGATGGTGCCAGAGCGGGTTGATCCACGTTTCGGTCACGGGCATTTCGCGTTGATCAAGCCCCGAAACAAATGCATTGAGATCGTCCAACTCCAACACTTGGCCACCGGTCTTTGCCGCAATTTCATCGAGCAGTGCGCGATTCACCCGTAACTGCCGAAATTCATCGGCGAGCGGTTCAGCCACCCAACCTGCCTCGCACTGGCCGACGGGCGAGCCATCGGGGGCGGTGACGGTCACACATACGTGGTGAGGGCCTGGGATGCGCGAGTGGTGCTGGGCTACGTACAGGCCCGCCTCTTCGTCGTCGGCCTCGGCCGACAACTCAACCTGATTGCCATCCGGCGTTCGGACCGCTATCTGCAAAGTGGCATTTTCGAGTGGCAAGTACTCCGCATCGTGGGCACGAATCTTGATTGTCGTGGCATTGGCTGTGGTGTCGTTGTCGGCCGCTGCGTCCACCTCGATTTCCACTCGTCGCGGAACATCCGCCACCAGCCAACGGATCGTCTGTCGCCAAGACTTTTCCAGGTCGTCATTTTCAACCTCTCCGCGGCGCAGACCCCACCGCCAGATGTCAGCGATTAACAGAGCGGCCGAGCGGCCGCGGCCAAATCGCTGAGCGACCAGCGCTGGATACGTGGTACCGCTAGCGTCGGCCACCTTCGCGAGTTCCATGGCGCCGGGCTTTAGATTTCCCACAGCATTCGAGGTTTGGAAGGACGGCATGCTCGCCAGCCGCGCTTTCTCTTCGTCCTCGGTTTTTCGCAGCCGCACCCAATCCTGCAACCATCCTTCGCGAGTTAGGATCAGCCGAAAACCGTCTTCACGCGAATCAGGGTGGTTTGCCGGATCCGTCTCCAAGTAGATTGGCAGCAAGTCGCCAACAGCCGTTCGACGATATCCTCCTTCGGCGAACGACTCGACGCCGCCGGCCATCAACAAGCCGCCGCCCCGGCGGCTCACGAAGCCTTCAATCATCGTCAGTTGGTCTTGCGAGAAGAAATCGGTCTCGACGTCGTCCAGCACAATGGCATCGTACTCGTACAACTCGTCCGCCGACTTGGGGAAGCCGTCGCGAAGTTCCTCTTCGTCGCGGGTGCCGATTCGTGTCAGCACTGGTTCGTCGTAGCGTTCGGCCGTGTCTTCGTCGTCGCGATTGAAGCCTTCGAAGAGTTGATTGCCCGAACCCTCGCCTTGGCGGCGGAAGGTGAATTTTGGTTCCCGTTTTGCGATACGAATCAGGCCGACCAGTTCCAACTGGTCGTCGTCGGCGAGGGCCCGACGAAGGAACTTGAAGTCCCAGTTGGGCCGACCCGATACGTACAGGACGCGAAAAGGGCCTTTGCCGTTGTCGACTACGACGCCTCGTGAGTTGTTTTCTTCCACCGCTTCATCGGCACCGCCGGTCGCTGTCACATGAAAAACGTTCACGCCCGCGTGTTCCGGACGGACTTGAAACCGCGCGGTGGCAACCTCCGATTCGGCGGGAACCTGGATGGTTTGCGTTTCGATCGTATCTGACTTCTCGTCCAACAACGCCACCTCGACCTCCCGCTCACCGGCGCCAATGGATCGTATGTCGGCATGAATTGTTACAGGGGCGGTCTCGAAGTTGGTTTGTCGTACTGAAATATTGTCGACGCTAACGTCCGGCAGCACATCGTCGCTGCCGACAACGACGGGATAGATAGGAGGAACTCCGGACCAGTCGAGTGATCCACTAAACGCGTCGGTGGAGTTGCCATCCGTAAGGAGCAGCACTCCTCCCATCGGTAGACCGCGGAAACGTCGCTCAAGTTCACCTAGCACCGAAGCGAAGCTGGATGCCTCACCGGCGAAATCGAGCCCGGTGAAATCTTTGACATCGTGTAACCCCCGGTCGAACTCAAACCGCCGCACGTCGAACTCCTGGTCCAGGTGTGTTTGCCAGTGCGTTTCGGCAAGTAACATCTGCTGAAGTTCTTCTCCCCGTGTCTTCCCGCCGCGGAAGTCGCGAATCCGCAGGCTTTGACTGTTATCGACAGCCACGGCAAATAAGTTTGCGCCAGGACGGGGGCGGACAACGCTAGTGAGCGGTTCGACCAAACAAAGTGCCAGTGCAGCCAACCCAATGACCTTGAGTGCAGCGGATGCCGCACGCCATCCAATCGATGACGGCGCACGCCAGTAGCCCCACAGCAAAGCTGCGAACCCGATGCCAAACAACACGAGCGCCGTACCAGCCCATTCGGGAGCGCCCCATAGACCCCACTCGGTCATTCGCCACTCCCCAAACGTTCGTAGTACTTCTCCACGGTATCGGCGTACTCGACCGGGACCGGGTCGCGGTCGATGGGAACCAGTGAGTCGGGCGACTCTCTGCGTTGCCTCTCCTGGCGAACTCGCTCACGCAATTCGGCCAGCGGTTCGGCCACCGCATCGATCAATCGGTCCCAATCAGGCTCCTTGGAAAATCGCCTGAAGTCGGCCCGAGCGGCTTCTGCGCGATCGCGAATACGGGCGACTTCGGCCCTCAGTTCCGGATCGTCCAGCAGGTCCTCCACGTCACGCATGCGGTCGTTCCACTCACGGAAATCGTCGCCAGTGATCGGACCGCCGGGGCCAGCTGGCGAAGCGCCCAGCCACTCCGCCAAGTCGCGCGGCAAGCCACCGCCACGCTGGCCATCCTGTCTGTCGGTTGCCTGTTGTGGGCCGGATTGCTCTTCGGAGTCCTCTTGCGGTCGTTGGTCTTGTTGTTGGCCACCTCGACCAGCACCTGGCTGCCCCGGTTGCTGTGGGCCTTGTTGCGCTTGTTGTTCTCCAGATTGTTCGCCTTGCGGCCGTTGGCCATTGGGGTCTTGCTGGGGCTCGGCTTGTTGTTCGCGGCCAGGTTGTCCACGGCCGTTCTGGCCCTGCTGTTCGGAAGGCTGCTCTCCTTCACCCGACTGGTCTTCACCCGGTTGGCCTTGCTGTTGCTCGCGTTGCTGCTCGCCCGACGGCCTCTCGCCTGGCTGTTCAGAGGGGCTTTCTTCGCCCTGGGCTTGACGAATTTCGCGATTCAGCTGCGACTCGAGATCTTCCAGTTCGCGCTCCGCGCGGCGGAGCGCTTCGGTCTCGTCGCCCAGCACGCTCTCGGCCGCGTTCTCAACTCCCTCGCGCAGTTGCCGGATGCCACTGCCCGCGGAGCGCATGGTTTCAGTGGCGTCATTCACAATGCCAATATCGAGAAGTTGTTCGGCGACTTCGAGTGCCTCGGAAACCTGGTCGTTGTTGGCTTCCTGCGCGGTTTCGTAAAGCTGCCGGGCGAGGAGTGGCTCGGGTTCTTCGGCTTCGCGCACTGTTTGCTGAATGCGCTCGATAAGTTCATCATACGCTCGCTGCTGCTCGGCGAGACCCTCCATAATTTCTTGCCGGGCGCCGCCGTCTCGCAACGATCGGTTTTGTTGTTCTTGTTGCTGCGAAAGCTCTTCGGTCAACTCGCGTTGCCGCTCATCGAGCTGCCGGGCCGAGTCGCCAAGTTCACGCATTTCTTCGCTGAAGTCGTCGGCCGCGCGTCGGCGAAATTCATCGCGCAGCTCGCTGAGTTGGCGCTCGGCGCGGGTGCCTTCAGAAACGGCGTCCGATATCCGGCCTTGCTCGAGCGCTTCAGTGGCTTGTTGTATTCGGTCGCGAGTCTCCTCGAGTTGCTGTTGTGCATTCTCGGTTTGCTGCGGAGTTTCCGAGCTTTCCATGTCGCTCTGCAACTGGTCGGTGTCACGAAGGATCTCCTGCTGTTGCTCGCGCAACCGCTTGAGCTCCCGCTCGATCTGTTCGCGTTCTTCCTCGTTCTGCGCGGCCTCCAGTTCCGACTGCAATTGACGGACTCGCTCGTTCAGATCTTCCTGTCGGCGGGCCAGCTCACGAAGACGGTCCAACATCTGTTGCGTCTGCTCGCTCCCACCCTGGGCCTGTTCACGCTGATCTTGTGCGCGGCTTTGTGTCTCGTACCGATTTTCATCCGCCGACAATTCAAGCTGGTTGAGCTGTTGTTGGGCACGACTGTTTTGCCCCGAGGCGCTGCTTGACTGCGCACCCTGTTGCTGTTGTTGCTGCTGATTGTCCTGAACGACATCAAACTCGCGCGCGCGGAGTTTCAGCAGCGCCTGGTAGGTGGCCTGCTCGGCCGACAGGGCGGGCCGCAGTCCGTTGGTGCCGGCCGCTTCGACGACCTCTCCGAGGCGTTCCAAGACGCTTTCCATTTGCTCCTGTGCTGCAGTGGCGTGCTCGATCGATTCCTGATCGGTAAGCTCGCTCGACAGTTCCTCGAGTTGCCCCTGCGCTTGTTGCTGCGACTCGATGAGCACATTGACATCGTCAACGAACGACGGCGTTGGCTGATTGGCGGTCTCACGGCGAATGAGCGCCCAGGTGGCATTGATAATTTGCTTCTGCAGTTCGGCAAGCTCTTCGGCTTGCTGCGAGGTTCCTTGTCCTTGCTGCTGTTGCTGTTGTTGCTGCTCTCGCTGTTCCTGCTGCTCCTGTTGGGTGGGTTGATCGCCTTGGCGGAAGATCTCTTCGAAATGCCGCACTTCGGAAAAATACATGTCGCTCATCGTCTGTCGAACCTCGCCATCGGGACCAATATCCTCCGCCCACACGTAGTACGACAGCAACTGATCGGGCTCGGCGTCGAGTGCCTCGAAGTCGACAAGGTGCGCTAACTGCGACTTTTTAGTCACGGCGTCTTCCGCAGAGTGATCGACTAGCACAATGTCGTGCGGCTTGTCCCCGCCGATTGAGTAGCTGATGCCGCTCCGCAACAAGCCAAAATCGTCGGACGCTTTTCCCGCCACTTCGAGTTCCTCGATAGGCGAGACACGTACGTCGCGGGCGGGTTGGGCGATCTTGAGTCTGGCAGGTCGGTTTGGCGTGACTTTCACCAAGAACTCGGGTGGCAGCTTGTTCTGACGGTTTTGCTCATCGGTGAGCAGAAGCTTGTAACGGCAAGTCTCGTCGAGTGTAAGCGTCACGGCTACGACCGGCGCCTCGTTGTCGGTCCGCAGTAGCGGCACTTCCTCGCCGTCCTGGTCGACGAAAGCGGCGCTCTTCACTTCTTTGTTCAAGCGGCAGCGAAAGGTGAGCTGCGTGCCTTCCACCGCTGTGACGTGACGAACGTCGTCAATTACCTTGGACTCAAGCGAAGTGTAGTTGGGGTATACAAGTTCGGCGTCGGCCCGTTCTAGTCTGGGATAGTCGAACAAGGTTACGCGAAATTGCTCGGTCTGTTGGCCCGCGTACGCGACCGAATACAAAAGATCACTGTCGACCGACGCCACCCGACCGACAAACTTCGGATCCTCGAAGCTGCGAGTCATGGGGAGAGAGCCTACTCTTTCAGCCATATTGAGATCCGTAGCAGCGCCCACCGGCTCAAGTATGAGTGTCGCCTCAGTGGGAACTTCGTGCCCAAACTCGGCCACCACAAGCAAGGTCGTCCCGCGTTCGATTTCCGTGTCGCCAGGTTGGATGCTCACGTCGAGATCGAGTCGCTGTGTTGGTATCGGAAGATCGGGCGTAGGGCTACTGGACCGTGCGACTGCTTCGCGTCGATTCAACAGCAACAAGCATGCTGCAACGAGCAAAGCAAACGCTACCAGTTGCGCTAGTTGGGCAAGTCCGAGTTGCGCGATGGAAACGGCGCGGTTCCAATTGTGCTTGCGGCCATGGTTAACCGCTTCGCGAACGACGGACGACTGCAGGTAGCCCAAAGTGCTAACTCGCGGTGACGGTGCCTGCTCGAGCGCAGCCAGCAGAGAAGCACCAAGCTCTGGGTGTTTCGCTTCGATTTGCTGAGCTAACCAATGTGGGTCACGTAAGCTCCGCAAGATGAATATCCGACAAACCACGGCGGTCAGAATTGCACCACCAGCAATCGTGAGAGCAAGTTGCTCACTGGTTAATCCAAAGTACTCCGTATTGAACCACAGCAGTACGGCAACAGCCGCCCATAGTAGCCAGCAGATTGCCAGCGCCCACCGCTGCCGCACGATCTGCATGCGCGAGCGAACGGAACGGAGCATTCTGTGAAGTTCCTGGATCATCCGTTGTTCCTGACTTACCTCGGGTTTCGGATCATGCCGCAGCAAGTGCCTGCTCGGCGGGACGAGACAGCCAACCAGCCAGCAACGTCTCGGTGATTAGTATGACAATTGCCAACGCCACGAGCCACTTCCAGACCTTTTGCCGGCCTTCCAGTTCCACGTCGCGCATCTGCTGCATCTTTGCCTGCTCGGCGGCGACGTCAAACTCCGTCGACAGCTGAATTCCAGCCTGCTCCAATACTTCCTTTGGTAATGGAGCGGTATTGCTTTCCGTTGGGTCGAGATGCACCGCAAACTCGGTCGAACCACTCCGCGTGGCCACGCGATAGACGCCTGGGGCGTCGAATCCGTCAACGGCCGTCGCATCGCTGGTAAGGTGAATCTCTTCGCCGCCTGGTTTGGTGACGACAGGACTGTCTGGCAAGTCGATTCCATGGGGCAGCGGCACCCGCTGGTTCACCTGGTAGCTCGGGCGGAACGTGCTGTCGCGGTGATGACTTGCAATGAGCGACGCGAGCATCAGTGGGAACTTCCACGATCGGGCCAGCTGGCTGTCGCCGGGGGACCAGCCAGCGGTCATGACCAATAGCTCACCTGTGCCGATGTAACGTTGCAAAATAGCCGGGTCGCCCGAGTCGAACCGGGCGATGGTATTCAAGTCCGGCAGCGATGCTTCGTTCAATCGACGGTACTTCCAAAACAGGATCTGCGCGAAGTTGTTGAATTGTGGCCCAGCCATCGCGGAAAACAGGGGGTGGTCGAACTCAATCTCGCCCAGCATGGCATAGTCGTTGGGCTCGACGTTAGTGACCTCGACCTTGCTCTGTTCCAGCATCGTGGCCAGCGGCGCGGCATCCTCCTCGCCCGTCACCACGTACAAAAGCAGCCCGCCGCGCTCCACGAACTGACGAAGCTCGACGGCTTGTGAGTCCGATGGCGGGCTTGTGGCGACCACGAGCTGTGGCGGTTCGCTCTCGATGACCGCCTGTGCGCCGGGTGCGACGTGAACCACTTCGGCGGATCGCGAAGCATCACTTTGAATGGCCCTGTTCAGGTAGTAAGCCATTCCATCGGTGTCATCGGGATCGTCGCTGCCAATGCAGACGACGTGCAGCGCTTCGCGCGCCGGCGGTAAGTAGTGAATCGTATTGTCGAAGTCGAAGCTGTCGCCGGCGAGCACCAGTTGCACGCTAGAGACGGTGGACTTGGGTGGTGGGACACGGACGACGCGGCTCTCCCCAGAAGGAGCGTGTACATCGATTGGACTCTCCAGCGACTGCCCCGCTGGGGTTTGCCACTGCAATCGGAAGTTCTCTACATTCGAGCCTGCGGTGTTCGTAACGCGAACGCGAAGCCGCTGATCGCGGGCATCTTCCACTGTTTGGGCCGTCTGCTGACCGAGCAACTGCAGTCCGGCGTTGGTGGGATCGTCCAGCGTCAGGGGTATGACCTCCAATGCTGCATCCTCGGGCCATTCGTAGCCACTGATGGCATCGAGCCGGCAACCGGCCTGCAAGTCACTGATGAGTACGATCCGCCGCGGTGTGGCGACGTCCTCGCTGTCGGAATCGCGCATGTCTTCTAGCGATGCCAGGGCATCGGCCATTGCCTGTCCCAAATGAGTTCCCGCCCAAGTCGGATCGGTTTGTTTCAGTATGCCCGCAACCGCCGTTCGACGCCGCGCAGGATCAAGACCGGCGAGATCCTGGTAGCTTGCAATCGGCCGAAGCGTCTCGTCGAAGGCGTACACGGCGAATCGATCTTGCGGGCGATACTCCGACAGAGTTTTGTCGACGGCCTTCACCGCTTGCTGCCACAGGTCGCCCCGCCGCATGCTGGCGCTGGTGTCGACCAGCACTGCCACGCGCTGGCGCCCTACGTCTTCGGGAGTCACGAGAGCGGCCTGACGAAACAACGGTCGCGCGAAAGCCAACGCCAGCAACGCTAATGCCAAACCTCGGAGTAGTAGCAGCAGCAGGTTTTCCAGTCGACTGCGTTTGGTCAGCCTGGGCGGCGATGGCTGCAGGAACATCAATGAACTGAACAGCATTTCGCCACGGGGCGTGCGGCGAATGAGGTGAAATAGCAGCGGCAATGAGATGGCCGCCAGGCCCAGCAAGTAGAGTGGTGCAAGTACGCTCACGTCACCCTCCTGGCCTTACGGTCGTTGTGCGAGGGAGTGCGGCCTTGCAGCATCCGTGCTCGCAGCAGATCGAACAGAGATAACTCAAGCGGCCGATCCGTGGGGCAGACGACGAATTCCACGCCCAAGTCGTTGCAGACCTTTGTCAATCCGGCTGCGTGGTTGTTGAATGCTTCCAGGTAGCGTTCGCGCTCCGCCTGAGGATCAATGTAGATCTTCCTTCCCGACTCCATGTCGTGGAAAATGCGAGGGTTGGTAAACGGGAAGGTCGATTCGCTCGGATCGAGTACACGCAGGACGACCACATCGTGACCACGCGATCGGAGATATCCGAGCTGCGTGGCCAGCACTTCGACCGGCGCGAGCAGATCGGAGATCAAGATCACCATTCCGCGTTTGCGAACCGTCTTGGAGATTTGTTCGAGGGGCTGCGCGAGATTGGTCCCTGTTCCCTGTGGCTCGCGCTGCAGGGCGGCCATCAAGTGCCGCAGATGCCCGGTACGATGTCGTGGCGGAAGGTACTCGCTGATGTGCTCGTCGAAGATCGCCAGCCCGACCGCATCGCGTTGCAAGTACAAAAAGTACGCCATCGTGGCGGACATGGTTCGAGCGTACTCGTGCTTCGTGATGCCATTGGCCCCGAAGCCCATGGACTTGCTGGTGTCGACCAGCAGGTAGCACAGCACGTTTGTCTCGTCTTCGAACCGCTTGACGTAATAGCGGTCGCTGCGAGCGAACAGCCGCCAATCGACATAGCGTACATCGTCGCCCGGTACGTACTGGCGGTACTCGCTAAACTCCACCGAAAAACCATGATATGGACTGCGATGGATGCCCGTGTAGAACCCCTCGACAATCACTTTGGCCCGCATCTGCAAATTCTTGATTTGCATCAACGTCTTCGGGTCCATGAAGTTCACGCCACGCGTTGTGCCGGCGTTCTTCCCGAGACCATCGGTCGTGTGATTGTCCAGCGAAGCAGGCATATTGAAAATGCGACAGGTTGAGTGAACTAGCGGTGGGGGGTGGCATTACGTGGTGGGAACGGCCACATGCTTCAACAGGCGATCGATCACATCGTCGACCGTGATTCCTTCGGCTTCGGCGCGATAGCCAATGAGTGTGCGATGGCGAAGCGTGGCGTGAGCCAGGGCACGGATGTCGTCGGGCGATACGTGCGAACGGCCCTGCAAGAGCGCTCGCGCCTTGGCACCCAGAATCAAGTACTGTCCTGCCCGCAAGCCGGCGCCCCAACTTACCCAATCGTTGACGAACGCAGGGGTTTCTGCCTGCCCCGGCCGCGAGGCAGCCGCCAGGCGAACCGCGTAGCGGACCATTTCACGGGCAACTGGCACCCGGCGGACAATCTCGTGAAACCGCAATACGTCTTCGCTGTTGAAGATGGGCTCGATGGGCTCAGGCTTGCGCGAAGTCGTTGCAGTGACGACGTCGACTTCCTCGTCTTCGGGAAGGTAGTCGATCACCACATTGAACATGAATCGGTCGAGCTGCGCTTCGGGTAGCGGATAAGTACCTTCCATTTCGATTGGGTTTTGGGTCGCGAGCACGAAAAACGGTTCGTCAAGCGGATAGCGAACTCCGCCAGCGGTGACTTGGTGCTCCTGCATCGCTTCGAGCAACGCGGCTTGTGTCTTGGGCGGTGTACGGTTGATTTCGTCGGCCAGAATGACGTTGGCAAAAATGGGGCCGTGGACGAATTGAAGTCGTCGGTGACCGTCGGTCGATTCTTCCAGGATTTCTGTCCCGGTAATGTCAGCTGGCATCAAATCGGGCGTGAATTGAATGCGCTGAAATTTGAGGTGGAACACTTGGGCAATCGACCGCACGAGCAACGTCTTTGCCAAGCCGGGCGCGCCAGTTAGCAGACAGTGCCCGCCGGCAAAAAGCGTGATGAGGAGCTGCTCGACCACTTCCTGCTGGCCAATAATGACTTTGGACAACTCTTCACGAATTCGCCGATTGCCGTCACGAATTTGCTCGACGACCTCTTGTTCTTGCTCGCAGCTATCGATCTCAACGCCCACGACATCTCCATTGATTTAGAGGAAACTACCTAATCACCGTTTCTTGCGAATGCACTTGCCTTCCAGAATATCCACAATCAACAACTAGCCACGATGACTTGCCCAGCGCTGTCCATTCTCGTTAAGGATTGACGCCTGAGATTCTCTTCGCCCGCTGAACTGCTTAATGCGTCATTGCGTAGACCACGATATTGATGCCCATGGGGTACGACTTATTCTCAGCAAACTCGCTGAAGTACCACTCGGCCATCCCCTCGCGCTCCCAACCGTCGCCCAAATCAGTGTTATGGCAGATGATGGCCATCATTCGGCCTTTGTCGTCGAATATGCCTTTGTAGTGAACCGTCCGGCAATCGCCGCCGTGACCGTCTTCCCACGTAACAGTCTCACTCCCGGGAAACACACGCCCGTTTGAATCGCGGTTCTCCTGTGCCCGATGGTAGCTGCAGACTTGCGGCTTCTCCTTAAGGCGATACACACACGAGAAGACTTCGTGATCAGGCGGCAATTCGACGAGGGGACGCTTAGGAAAAACACGCTTGATTTCGCGTTCGAAGTTCGCCCATTCGTAGTCGCCCCAGAAATCGTCGACCATTAGAAATCCACCGCTCAGCAAATAGCGTCGCAATGACTCCACCTCCGACTCGGAGAACCTGAGGCTTCCCGGTTCGATGATATAGATGAACGGATAGTCGAACAGCCCGTCATCCGTCAGGCGGACGATCACGGGCTCCGGATTGACCTTCAGTGAAGTCAGCTGTTGAAGTCGATATGAAAAATTGTTGTCGCTGTGGGGCCAGTCGGTTCGCCAACCACCACCGCGCCGGCGACCCCAGCCTCGTCGACTGCCACCACCGTAACGGCCGCCATCGGAACTCCACTGCACTCGGGCGAAAGTAAATACATCTTTCTCGAAGCCCGCTTCGTTCTCCCAGTCGGGCACGCCGCCGCGGTCGTCGTAGTCATTGTACCAATCGTCGAACCCACGCTGCGCGGCGACAACACCAGCAATCGCCAGGAACAACGCGGCTGCTACGAATCGGATCGGTTGCAGACGTTGAGTGAATTGCATCATGGCTCCTCTTCTTCTTCGATAACTCCCAGCGATGTCGAGGGCTCGTCCATCTCGGCGTTTTCTGTTTCGGCAAGCTCTAACAGCAGGCGATGCGCGGCCAAGAATCGCGGCGCATCTTCCAGAGCGAGTAACACTTCGCGTCGGGCCTGATCGGTGTGGCCTTCGTCGCGCAGCAACTGGGCCAAGCGGAAATGAGTGTTCACCGGATTGACCGTATCGAACTGCAGTAGCGCCCGATAGGCGGCAATTGCTTCGGACGACTGGCCAAGCTGCTCGGCAGCTTCCGCCATGTGGCGGTGCGGAATCGGCGTGAGCGGGTCCACCGCCAGCATCCGTCGAGCATTGGCCGCTACCAATTGCCAATCTTCGGCTGCCACGCCAATTTCAATAAGACGTACATAAGCGTCCATCGCATCGCCATCGCGCTCGCTCCACGCTTCGAGTGCTTCGCGCTCGGCGGCCGTTTCGCCTAACTCGCGGTAAGCTCGAGCCAACAGCGCGTACGCATTGCCCGCGCCGGTGTATTCGGGAGCTAACTCCCGCAGGCGCTTGGCCGGTTCGAGCACCGCCTGCCAGTCCTCCTCGCGCGTCAACGCTTGCGCGTAGCGAGCCAATCCATAGAAGTTGTCGGGGTTGTCTTCCAGCCACTGAGCGATTGCATCGGAATCGGCGCTGGGTGAAAGAGTTGTTTCATCCCAGTTGAGCTCTGGCCCCAATAGTCTAGCCTGCTCCAGCAGATGGTCGCGGAATTCGGCATCGAGCTTGCCCAAGGGTGCAACGTGGCGAACGAGCGTCTCGTTGATCGATTCGCCATTGGCCAGTTCGTCGAGAATGTTCTTGATCGCCTGGATGCCGTAATTGTCGACGATGTACTCCACCGCCATCGCCGACTCGAAGTAAGCAAACTGCAGTTTCATGGGGCTCTCTGGTGCCAGAAACATCGAGCTCAGCTCGCTAAGCGGCGCCATCTCGCCATCGAGAATGAATTGGCGGTAGGTGGGGTTCATCGTCTGTCCCCAGCCGCGGTCGCGCTGGAGTTCCTCGTAGACCGAAATACCTTCGCTCAGCCAGCGAGGCATCTTGTTGTGCGATTTCTGCAACGTGGCGACGTGGCAGAATTCGTGCCACAGCACGGCTTCCCAATTGGCCTTGGACTGCCCGAGGGCGGCGGGACTATTGGCCGTGATGACGTTGCCGAAGCAGACACCCAAAAACCCATCGGCGCCTGGAATGCCGAACGTACGGACGGCGAAATCGTTTTTGTTAGCGAAGATATCTACCACGACCGGACCACCGAGTTCGACTTCGTACTTGTCGCACAGCACACGCTTCGCTTCGTCAAGCAATTCGAGGACTCGCTCGCCATAGATGGCCGCTTCGTGTTGGGGCATTCGCACGCGGAACGAGTCGTTTTGCAATACGCGGTACTCGTCCAAACTATCGTGCAACGTGACTAGATTATGAGCGACAACGTTGTAACCATCGGTAGCAAACACGTCCTGAATCAATTGCCAGCCTTCGTCTTCCTGCCCCAACCGCAACAGGTCTTGCGCTAATTGAACTCGCGCGGGCAGGTAATGGCTGTCGATCGTCAGGGCACGGCGTTGATATGTGGCGCCTTCGGCAAAGCGATACTTGTCCGAGAGCTTGGCGCCGATCGTGTAATCGACCTCGGGGTTCTGCGGCCAATTCGCCAGTGCCGCCTCGCGGTGAGCATTCTCCTGGTCTGGCTCACCTTGAATGTTCGCCAGTACGGCTTTGTACGCCAACGCCTTGGGATGCTTTGGATTGGTCTTTAGCACCTTGGCAAGCGTCTGGTGCGCCTCGTCGTACTGTTCGCCGTCAATCAACCTTTCTGCAACCATCAACAGGCTGCGGGCGTGTCGAGGGTTGAGCTCGAGCGCTTTTTGAAGCGCTTCGGTGGCACGCTCGCGATCGTCGGCCGAGAACGCACGGGCCAACAAGTAGTGATAGTCGGGATGGTTGCGAGAGTGCTCGGCCACGGCGAGCAGGGTGCTTGCAGCTAAGCGATTGTCGTACTTGTCCAGAGCGAGCTGGGCCGTGGCGAGGTGGACATCGACGTAGTCGGGGAATCCTTTGGAAACAGGGTCGTAGCACAGTTCGAGGACCTGGCGCGCATCAGCACCCTGCTCGAGCAAGTATGCTCCCATTGCCAACCGTTCATCAGGCGAGGCACGGCGGCTGAGTCGAGTGCGGACGATGGTTGCGACCTGACGCAATTGAGTCGCGGCCGCCTGCGGCATGTTGTTGTACCGAAACACTTTGCAGGCAAGTAGCCGCATCTCGATGCTCAACGGATAAGATTTGACTCCCTCCTCTACCGTTTCGCGGGCATCGGCGTAGCGGCCAAGTTCCATTTCCGCTTCGGCCTTGACGCGTCGCCACGGCTCGTACCGCACTTCGCGCTCAATCTCCGTCGCCGCCATGCTTACGCATTCTTCGTATTTGCCCACCAGAAAGAGCTTCTCCGCCTCCCGGACCGTAGCCGCCGAGAGCGGGAGGGTGACGCCAATTGGCACGAAAATCGCGGAAAGCAGCAGTGAGACTGTGCGACGCGGCATACCAGCTCCATCGAGTGCGCAAACGGAGATACCCAGGCCGATAGGCCACTGTGGTTATACCCCATCGGACCGGCACCGGACCACAAAAAACGCAACATCCGGCTAGAGAAAGTGGAGGTGCGTCTGGGCGCAACTTGTTTGTTGGACTTGAATTAACCACAGCAGTTCCGAGGCCTATCTCTCTGCAACGGAAACGGCAAACGACCAGTGGAAGGCTCCATGAGAGATGAGAGGAGTGAACGTTTATGCGGTTGTGTCGAGCGCATCCAAGATACAATAGCGGAAATGCACCGCGGGGTGCCTATCGAGTGACGAGAAATCTAGTCAGGAGATTGTCAAAAGCGCGGCAAAGACCCGGCTCGGTGGCAGCTAGACTCTGGTGCCTCCATCTTGCTGCAATTGCTTAACGTCGTCTGGCGATGGGAACCGCCCTTATTCTGTCATCTCAAACCTATTTCGGCCCGACAGCTGATAGTTGATGTCGTGGGCATCTCGCTCTTTTCTAGCTCTAATAGGTGGCTGTTATGGGCTCGAGGGGTCTGGGAGGTAAAGGCAATCTAGAAATACTTGCATTCGTCAAACTGCCCATACTAAAGTGTTGATGCTCAAATGAAACGGTTACGGGCCCCCAATTCGTTCTGTGCAGTCACTCCGGCGCGCTGAGCCGATGGTTAATCCGCCGAACCTTAGGGTCGTAGGATCACTCTACTTCGACTGTTCGTCCTCCCCTGCAATTTGGCCAATCCTCGGACAACGAACTCGAACTACCTATCACCTGAAGACGCGATTTTTCAAGTCAGGCAAGGAGGAACCAATGCTGCCTGTGTTTTTACGGGACCTATGGAATGTTGGTCGCGTCCGGATTGGCGTTCCACAGCCGGTTGAGCCGGATGCGAGGAGTGAAGCAGCGGAACTCCTTGCCGATTTAGAGCAAGCCTACCGGCTTGCATTGCCCGGCGAGCCACCGGCGTTCGACTCCGAGGCTGCCATCTGGGCTGCTGTTTCCTTTTATTCAGCGGCAGCCCTGGTAATCAATCGAGACTTTGGAGAAGGGGAATTCCCCACACTTTTTGGCCAAAACCTACCAGACAAGGCTAGTGCCGGTACTCACTATTCGGTCGACCTGACGATGCGGTTTTTGCCTGACTTGATTAAGCTTGCCAAGTCGGCCGCGACCGACGATCCTTTGGTCAAACGGCTTATGGAGTGGGCGGTGGCCTGGCCGTTGTCATCGGTTGGAGTAGATTTGGTCGGCCAGGTAGACACAACTTCCATACGAACCTCGCCCACGTTGATGCGTCTGTATGTAGATCGGGTTATTGCCACGAGCGACTATTCCCGGCTCGATGATGACTGGGTTGTCGAAATGGTCAAGGAGACCTTAGGACACTATCCGCAGCTATGCCCGAGCATCGCAACACATCTCGAAACCCATTAGGCTAAGACTTTCGTGAATATATCGCACACTGACGAGGATCCGACCGAGCCGGACACCCAACGGCTTGGGCACCGGCTGAGGGCAGAAGTCCTAGAGCCACTCAAGCAGAGTTTTGTGGGTAAAGACGAAATCATCGACCTCTTGGGGTTGTGCCTGGTTGCCCGCGAAAACTTGTTTATGCTTGGCCCGCCGGGTACGGCTAAGAGCGCTCTGGTCCAGTCGTTGGCGCGACGGATTGACGGGCGTGTGTTCGACTATTTGCTCACTAGGTTCACCGAGCCGAATGAGGTATTCGGTCCCTTTGACATACGGAAGCTCCGCGATGGCGAACTGGAGACAAACACCTCCGGCATGCTACCTGAGGCAGACTTCGTATTCCTAGACGAGCTCTTGAACGCCAACAGCGCCATTCTCAACAGTCTCCTACTGGTGCTCAACGAGCGGGTGTTCCGTCGCGGTCGCGAAACGCGGGCACTGCCAACGCTAATGGTCGTGGGCGCGAGCAATCACCTGCCCGAGGACGAAGCGCTCGGTGCTTTGTTCGACCGATTCCTGGTCCGCGTCAATTGCGACAATGTACCGAATGAAGGCCTGGCGGAAGTCCTCGCGGCCGGTTGGCGCATGGACGGTCGCGAGCCCGTTCATAGGGCTAGCGTCACGGCTGAAGATCTACGTGGCTTGCAGCGACTTACATCGCGGGTGGAGTTTACAGGACTTCGGCCGCAGTACGTCGAACTCGTTGTTAAACTGCGCAGCGCCGGCATTACCATCTCCGACCGCCGCGCCGTGAAGCTTCAACGGCTCATCGGGGCAAGCGCACTGCTCTGTGGACGATTGGAGGCGAACCAGACCGATTTATGGGTACTCCGATACATTTGGGACACCGAAGATGAACAGGAACTGCTTGCATCGCTGGTATCGCAAGCCCTCGAGTCGTCGACCGATGAGCAGCGTGCAATGGGACACCCGCGTTCGCAGGTCGCCGATGCCCCCGACCCCGATCAACTTGAGGCCGACTTATCGCAAGCCGCGAGCATGCTCGCCACCGGAACCGCAGGCGACCTAAGCGTCCTTCGCGACCGCCTTACTTTGTTGACCGCCCGTTGTCAGTGGATTGTCGACGCGCAGCAGCGCACATTTCTAGAGGACAAGGCCAACGAGTTATGGAACAGTTTGGACGGTCAAACTTGACATACGACTGGTACGCCTGCCTGCCTAGCAGAGGAGCGGATCGCCTGAGTCCGCTTCGCCAACACGTTGGCGTAGAAGTGTTTGTCGACAACGAGGTCGTGTGGCTACGGGGGAAGTCGCTCGATGCAGACGCTAGCGACATCTTGCGTTCGATGCTGGGTTGCCGACAGTACAGAACGCTGGGCGATGGTCAATTGGTGCCTGAAGGCAAGGCCATTCCGCTAGGATACGAGCCACAAGGCCCTTGGGTTCCGCTGCGAAGCTGGTTGACGCTGGTCCTTCCGACCGGGCGGTTTCCGATCCGTACTGCCAATTCCATTCCACTTAAGTTGGCCCGGTCGAGTCGCGTTGAACCTGCCGCACTAGCGCGACTTACTCGTGCCGACTGGCTGTCGTACGCAGCGAATGCGCCCCAAGCCCGGCTCGACCGTCTAGTTTTCGCCACTTGCGACCGCTACACCGTTGTTCATGGACAGCCAATACCACCAATCCGCAGCACTTGTTTTTGGCTTCGCGATGGCGTTGCCGCGCCCGTCGGTTTCCGCTGGACTCCCGCGGTGGACGCGGGAGTCCTGAAAAAAATGCTCGACCTAGAACAGGGCGACATCGCGCTACTGTTGCCAGAGGGTGGCAGCACCGTTATTCGTAGCGAGCAGTTCGTCGCGGCGTCGCGTTCTGCTGTCCGCCTTACCGAAGGGGGTAGTTTTGGAAAGCAATGAAGCACTGATCCGGGATTACTACGGAACAACGAGTGACTCTTTCTGGCAGTGGCACGAGGATGGTGAGGCCGTTGAGTGGCGAGACGGAAAGCTGATCGCCTTTAGCGAAGAGCTTTCGTACGTTCTCAAGCAAATGGCGCAGCATGGTTTACCAAGATTTGGATCCTTGCTGTTGCTAATGGCGGCGACACGTGACCATTGGGCAGTCGATGGCAGCGAAGCTGGCATACTAGCGTCGATGTTGGCAGCCGGACAGGAAGCTGACCATGAAGGCCAACAGACATTGACCTCACGGTTGATACGCAAGAAGTCTCGGACCGTACACGATTCGGACACCTCAGCCGAAGATCGCCTGTCGTTGTTGCAGCAGGTCCTCCAGAAGCTCCACAGCGTGCGAGCTTTAGACCGTTCACTGCGTAATTCTCTGGAAGCGAAGGCAGCGTTGGCATCGCTGGTGTTCGACAGCACCGAACTCGCGGTGGATGCAGACCAGGCTACTTATGTTGCGGATGCCATCCGACCTGGGCTACTGGCCATACTGGGCTCAGCTTCCGACACGGTCTTCAGCAGTTATGGGCCTATTCTGCTACTACGAGACCTTGCCGACCTTGCGCCCGGACTCGATAAGGTGACGCCGGAGGCCGTTCGGCTGCGACTGAAGACCGGTCTCGATGCGTTACCTTTGCTGGCTCCAATTGAAGAGGAACCAGAGCAAGTATACCCAAGCGATACGGCACGTGCAGTCATCCAAGAATTACTCGACTCGCCACAGCATGTAGCAATGGCGAATCTTGCGAAGCAGCTGATCGCGAGCGCCACGCTTCCCCGCAAACTGTCGGAGTCGCAAGAGCACGAAATGGGCGGCTATTCCGACATCGCAAACCGCGGCACTCCCGATCGGTTGCTACTGAGTGAGCTTGCTCAAGACGGGCTGACGCTGGCAGTCCGTGTAGCGATGAACGAGGCCATGTACCTTCATCGAGAAACACCGCCGAGCACGCCCCGACTGCGACGCGAGCTACTCATAGACTCCGGCGTACGGGCGTGGGGAATTCCACGAGTGCTTGCTGCAGCCGCAGCTTTGGCATTTGCGGCCAACACGCCAAGAGGTGCCACGTTTGGTGCTTATCGCGGTAGTGGCAGCGAGCTGAAGGCGGTCGACCTACTATCAAAAGAGGGGCTGATCGACCACCTTGCTGCACTAGAGCCCGACCCGCATTTGGGCAATGCGTTGCCACAGTTTGCTTCCCAGGTTGAGAGATCGGACGAGCCCGTCGAGGCAGTTGTACTGATGCCTGCCGACTCACTCGCCGAACCAGCTCTTTTAGATTCGCTTCGCGATCTAAAGGCCGAGAGAGTATACGTTGCGACACTTGATAGGCAGGGGGAGTTCCGGCTCTGCGAACGTGGCCTGCGTGGCGATAAACTCATCCGGCGGGCCGTGTTGTCGCTTGATGAGATAGTGGCGGATGGTTCTCGGCTCAGAGAATCTCGCGATCTCGATAATCTGCCAGCATCGCTTCGCGTCGAGCCGTTCCCCTTGCGAATGCCTTCTGAGTTGGATCCGAAGACCTGTTGGTCGATAGGCAATTGGGGGGCGTTATCTATCACCGGTGACGGACGGCTGTTACGGTGGACGAACCGCGGTAAGGGGGGCGAACAACTAAGCGACCGGTTGCCAAAGGGGCAACTCTGGTGGGCAGAGCCGGACTGTATTCAAGGGTCGACCAGTTTCGTTTATGGCAGTTCGCATAAACCAGTGCTCTACCGCTTGAATATTCCCAACGGCGAGCTGCTAGAAACACCTATTCAGTGCCCGGTCACATCGGGGTTTACCTTTCACAACGGGGCCTTTTTCTGCCTGCAACCATTTGGAGTAACCGAGGTAAACCCTCAAACCGGTAAGTCAGGCCGCCTATTGACCACCCCGTCGCGCCTGCAATGGGCGGCTGGCAGGTACTTTGTGGATCGCACAACCAATGCCTGGCATGCATTGTCCCATGACGGCCACGCCGCCACGATTGACCCATTGCCATCTTTCGGCGTAGCAAACGACCCGGTCGTACATGTTTGGGATGCAGTGGGATTCGACGAGCCGCTCGCGGTCACTACTAGAGGAAGGCTGCTTGCCGCCAAGTCCGATCGTAAAAAGCTCGCACGAATGCCTGTTATCGGAAAGTGCTCCGTGGTCGATGTCAGTCACGATGGCACCCGAGTCGTTCTCAGCGACGAACATCGAAATCGCGTCCAGTACGAACTAACGCTCGACTTGAACCCGCAGATTCGCACGTGCGCTGGGAATCGCATCGATCCACGCGTCGACGCCATCGCCCGCTGTACCTCAATCCGCAAGCGGTTCCGCGCGATAGGGATTGATGAGAATGGGGCGCTCGCGTTGCGGTCGACCAAAGGCGTTGTCGCCTTTGAGCAGCAAACCGGCATGCCTGTTTTTCGGCAGCGACCACGCAGTACCGTGCTGCACAACGAGCAAGAGTTTCTAGAAGCAGCCTCGGATCACGGATTTAGATATCGGTTGTCGGTCGCTACTTGGCCGAGTGGTGACCGCGCCGTGCTCGATTCACGTGGCTTGCTGCACCTACAGCCCGCCGATACTCAAACTGCCGAACTTACACTCGTGCTCGCCGAAGGTGAGCTGACAGGGTGGTGTAGCGACGGGCGTTTCTTCGGCAAAGAGTATTTCTTGCCCGACGGGCAAAAGCCGAGTCAGCGTGCCGCACCGCTGCGGCGAATCTATCAGGAGACCGTTATGCAGTTTGTGGAGGGCATCCGTGCCGCAGATTGAACTTACCATTCGACTCAGCGATTCTCGGCCCCTCGAGCCTGCGGCGTGGTACCTGCCGGGTGATGCGCCGTTTCTATGGCTGGAAGAGATAGCAAGCTGGCCGATCGATCACTTGGCCATTCGACTGATCGCGATCCGCGACACGGATGGCACAGGTATTGCCGGCGTGATTGCAGTGCCGGCTACAACAACCTTCGCCCCCAGCGGACATTGCATCGCGTTGGGAAGGTTGGGCGAGAACCTCTACCTGCCGGTCGACGCAGAGCTGTTCCCCACCCCTCCTCAAGATGAGATCCAGCAGTTGCTGTCGGATGACTATATCTACGCGTGGCTACCTGGACGAGGGCTTACCACGGCTGAGCCAGATGAGGTACTAGAGATAGCCGATTTGATCGCACTTCCCGACGATGCGATGATCGATTGGAGTCAGGCGGTACAGGGAGTCGCATTTCCCAACAGGCTGCTAGCCATTCTGCCCGACTCGCCTCCGTCGTTCGAGGACATCATTGGTGAAGGGCGAAATGGTATTGGAGAGCGAGCAGGTGAAATTCCCCAACTGCCGAAATCGCCGCACGAGCCATTCTCGGGAGTCGCCGGTGCAGCACTGCGGGCGGCATTAATGGGCGTAGCGCTGCCTGTCCTAGGAGTCGGCAAAATTCTATCGGCGCTCGGAAACATGATACCTACCGGCGCGATGGGCGGACATGGCCAGCCTCGTCGATCTGCAGCCGGCAGTGTCGTCGGTGGGGAGTCGGGCCTTGGCAGATTGGCTAACTTCGCGAACAACCTGTTGCAGAAGGTGGATAAGTCGTTGGAAGCAGAGCGGCACAAGGAGGTGGGGCGGCTCTTGCACATGCTCGACAGCGATCCAGACCAAGGATTGAAGTTCGCCATTCCACTTGGCGGCGCTCAGGGGGCGCACCGTGGTCTTAGAGCGCCGGGCGGCCAACTGCATAGGCGTAATGTCGATTTCAGCTTGAGTCGCCTTGGTGGTGGTGGGCCTGCGGACATTTGGGACATGTCGCATGACTACCAACAAGAGTTGATTACAAAATACAGAGAGCTTGCCGCCCGCGAGACGCGGCTCGGCCGCTATCGCCGCGCCGCGTATATCTACGCTGAACTACTTGGCGACCTCCGATCGGCAGCGTCTACTTTGGAACAAGGCCGACACTTCAGGGAGGCTGCCGTGCTATACCGGGATAAGATCCAGGACGCCCAAGCCGCCGCCGGTTGCCTTGAACGCGGTGAACTGTGGAACGAGGCGATCGAGGCCTATCGCGACCTCGGCCGCCATGAAAAAGTCGGCGATTTACTGGCGCACATCGATCAACCCGAGGCCGCAGCCGCAGCCTATCACGCGGCGGCTGACGAGCTGAAGGGGAAGCAAGACTTGCTCGGTGCATCACGCATCTACGAGCAGAAGCTCGACGATTATCGGCAAGCGTTAGAAACGCTTGATGGTGGCTGGCCAAACACACCACAAGCGGGGCGCTGTGTTGCTGCAAGCTTCGAAATGCGTGGCCGATTGGCCTACCACCAGGACGCTCGGCAGCGCGCTGCCGAGTTATACGCGGACGCCGAACCACTTGGCATGCACGCCGATGTCGCCTCGATGCTTGCCGATGTATGTGATAAGTATCCCGACGCCCAAGTGCAGCAGGAATCGCGAAAGCTCTCTAAGAATCTAATCGCCAACCGTCTGCGAGATGCATCCACAAGTGAAGCCGATCGACTTGTCTCGGTACTCGCGAGACTGGAATCCAACGATCGCCTACTCCGTCGTGATGGTCGGAGGTATGTGGACTCCCAGCGTGCCCTGGAACCCAAGAGACCCATTGCAGCCACGCCAAAAGATCGAATGCACGTGACAAAGCACGTGGACCTCGGTCTGAAAGGCGTTTGGCATAGTGCCGTCTCGGTGGGCGACGTGATCATTGCGGCGGGAGTCATGGACGGTCGGATTGTATTTGCCCGCTGCCACCAGGACGGAAGAGTTGATCGCAATCGAACGCCATGGCCGAAAATTTCGATCTCGTCCCATGCGCGAGTGGTACTTCACGCCAGCCAAACTGGCGTACGGATATTTGCCATCGGCGAGCAGTCGCTCCCAGAAACAACGATCTTTCCATCCTCGATACCGAGCACGTCAGCCATCACTGCGGGCACTCCACGCGGCTTGGACGTGGTTTGGGGAGCCGCGTTGGGGAAAACAGGGCATACTTGGGCCATCGCAAACCGTGACGACCCCGTCCTTGTCTGCGTCGACGCGAAAGGTGCGGTCGTGTCTACCAAGTCACTCCTATCCGCTGCCGATGCGCCCTGGGAAAATGTTGCTCACCCAGTACCTATACATGCAGCGGGCAACGAGGTCGTGATTGCCGTTGCGGACCAATTGTTGCGCATGAAGAACGGTCAAGTCGAAGTGTTCGAACAATTGCCGAGTCGCGTGATTGGCCTAGGCGGTGGCAGCCCCTATGCCGCTCCAATCCTCACCGCATCGATGGAGACTGGCGTAGCGATCATTCGTCTCGGTATGGAGGGCTATACAAAAACGGTCTTTGCGGAACTGACGACGCCACGCGCCTGGCTGAATCAGGGCGGGTTCCTGATCGCTGCCGATTCGTCTGCTGTCCAATCGCAATCATACAAAAGCCTGAAAAAATCCAATACCCAGCAATTAAAAGTGAAGGGTGATAAACACGACACTGGGAAACCGATCGCCATTCTGCCCGCCAGGCATTCGAGTGGTTTTATCTTGGTAACTGAAACTGGCGTCGTATCGTACTATGAGATACGCAGCTAGGGTCAATGAAACATGCTTGACGTCGCGAGGATGGCGTGTCGATCGTTGATTACCGCTACCAGTATCTTTCAGAAGGAGAGTGAAATTGTCTTGTGCAGGGGTATTCCAGCGACACCATCAGCAACACAGTGTTCCGCATCTCGGCAAGCCATGCCAACCTTGGCATCCGCATCGATCGTTCCAGCTGGGCGCTCGCAACAACGTCTCCTGCACCACGTCCGATGGGCTCACCCGAGGTTGCAGACGGTCCCGCCGAGTTTTGCCCCACTAATCGATCCATGGGCCCAAAACCCCAATCGTTTTGGGCCCACCCGAGTGGCGAAAACCCTATATTTTTCGACTAAACCATCCAGGGGGTGCGACAAAACCCACCACGTTGTTCCCCGCATGTTTTCGATGGGGACAAAACTCTAATGGTCCCCGTTCGCTCTGCGAACGAGCGCGCGTAGCTCCGCCAGGAGATCTGGGTTGAGCGGCGAACAGCGCGAACGCAGGCTCCCGGCCGACAGCTCATCGCCCTGAGCCGCTCCCAAGTTGCCAAGGATCCACAGCAGGCACAACACGGCGCACTTCTATTGGATCACAATCGCGCGCGATTTCAACCGCGATTTTCTTACACACTCGGGACCGGTAGCCCGCACGACCGCCCGCCCTGGATTCATCCGAACAGGTTGGAGCCCTCGTGAAATCCACGAAGAATCTGGGCGAGCCACATAAGCGAGATCATTCCCCAAGAATCTCTTCGAGGGGTGGTTCGTAATACAGACCGAAGTTTGAGATAGTCGGGCAAACGCGGGACCCTGTAATTTTCAGCCGCACCTTCCGAGTGGTTACGTCGTTGCATCGCAGCAAGCGTTTGTAGCCAATCGTGGTCGCTCTGGCGAATTCATTCCACTTCTGGCCGTCCCAGGCCTCGAGGGCAAACACTTCGACGCGCTGCCCAACTCGGATCTGTTCCTGCAAGAGAACTACGTTGAATGTCTTCTCTTCGCCCAGGTCCAACTCCAACTCCGCTTCCTCTGTCCAGTCTTCGGTCGTCCAGTAGGTATCCTTGTCGTCGTCAACGGCTCTGTCCGCGCCGTGTGCAGGGTTGTCACCGCGCACCTCCGATGCGGTTGCCGTGGCATCCAATGCCAGATTGTCATTGAAGATGGCATCAAGCACCCGGCGGAACTCCATCAGTCGTTTGGCATCATTCTCATGAATTAGCCCATTCACCGCGGGTGGAACTCCGAGTAGAAACAGGCCGTTCCGGCCGGCGGACTGGTAGTAGAGATCGAGCAGCTGCTGTACCGATTTGATTTGATTGTCTTGGCTGGGGCGATGGAACCAATTGGGGCGAATCGAAACGTTGGTTTCCGCCGGGTACCAGATGAGTCGTGAAGCGTCGGAGAGCTTTGGGCGACTGCCAAGATCCAGCGATCTCCCCTCCGGTACGATCGCGAATAGCTCGAAGAAGTCTTTCGACACCTCTTCCTGGTCGGCGATGCTCGCGGGGACCACACTCCACTCTGTCTCGCGGCCGATACCGCTCTCATTCCCAACCCACCGTACGTCCGGCCCGCAGACGGCGATCACGGCATTGGGCTGCAGCCTGCGAACGATGCGGTAGTATCCCTCCCAGTCGTAATCGTGCTTATCCTCTTT
Organism: Aeoliella sp.; assembly: GCF_965227375.1. NCBI lineage: Bacteria > Pseudomonadati > Planctomycetota > Planctomycetia > Pirellulales > Lacipirellulaceae > Aeoliella > Aeoliella sp. Next base: position 1,960,457 of record NZ_CBDDFX010000002.1, on the reverse strand, counting down.
GGGACCCGTGTAGAAACCATCGAGCCACACTTCAGTGATCTCGCCGTACTCGGTAAGAAGTTCCTGCAGTTGGTTCTTGAAGAACTCGTCGTACGCGGGTGTGCCGTAGGTTGGTTCGTGCAGGTCCAAGGGGGAGATGTAGAATCCAATCTTCAGATCGAACTCCCGGCAGGCGTCCACCACTTCGCGAACGATATCGCCTTTGCCATCCTTCCATGGAGAGTTCTTGACCGAGAAATCGGTGTACTTACTGGGCCATAGGCAGAACCCGTCGCAGTGCTTGACCATGAAGATCACATGCTTCATGCCCGCGTCTTTGTAAATCTTCATCCATTGCCGAGCATCGAACTCGGTGGGATTGAACGACCGTGGATCTTCATTGCCCGTGCCCCACTCGACACCGCCATGGTAAGTGGGCATGCCATAGATGGCGTACGCAGCGTATTCGAGTTCCTGCCACGCAACCTGACGATCGTGCGGTGTGACGTGTGCAGCTTTCCAGATGAGCTGCTTCGTTTCGTCCAGCGTCGTGTCCTCTTCGGCCGCATGGGCCGCATTCACGCCCGCGTACACAGTTGCGCAAAGGCACAGGGTCTTTAGTAGATACTTCATCGTGTTGTCCATGGTTGCCTCAGTTAGAAAACGTAGATTCTCTGGCCGCAGCAAGACGCCGCCTGCCAAGAAATGCTTCAAGGGTTCGACATGACGGGCGCGGGGTCCGCCTTGTCGTACCAATACCATCGCCGGCCAAAGAGTTCAGCAGGTCGCTGCGGCGCCCCGGGGTGGAGCGTCCACTCGCCCGTGGTCAGAGGCGACTTGGCCGTGTAGTGAACATGCAAAATCAGGGGCCGCTTGCCGTCGGTGTACCAAGTTTCCCACGGCCAGGTGTCCGAGCGATGCATCGGCGGCAGCGAGTAGATCACCGGTTGGTCCGCGCCGAGAATGTGTGGAATGACCACCCAACGACACTCGAGATAACGAGCGCGACCCTTGGCCGATAGCGGTTCAAGCAACACCTCGCGGTGATCAAACCCCAGCACCCGCGCCGCCTCATCCACTCGAGCCAGGCGCAGTTTCTCCTCAATGTCTTTGGGTGGGAACATCATTCGAGGGTAGAGAGAGGCTTCTTCGTCGAGCTGGTACCAACGAGGCATCCCGCCCTGAGAGGGACGCTTGATGGGGTACAGCACCCACGACTCATGCCGCAGTGTGTCACCGTCTCTCCACCAGCGTTCCCACGGGATCCAGCCCACCTCTTCCTCAGGCGGGAGGGCGTTGATCATCGAACTCCCATCCGGCGCATAGTCTACCGACCAACGATACTGGCGATAGGGATGATCGACTCGCTCGGCCAATGGCAAGAGATAGGTGGACGCGTCCAGTCCCATCTCTTCCGCGGCGGTCAATACACCTGCCGTGCTCAATGTTGTGATGAACTCACGATCGATTGCAGCGGCAGGTTCACTGGCCGCTGCCCCAGCAGCGATCGCAGTTGCCATTGCCAAAGCATTCATCACTCCAAGCGTGTGGCGCAATGACGAATTGAGTTGATGACCGTTTGCCATATCGTATCGAAGTCTACTGTTCGCCCGTCTGACTTTCACGTTGTCTGCTCTTGTGGCTTCCACGTGTAGTCTTTCTGTCGATGGAATCCGTCCACGCGGATGGAGCCATCGGCAAACAGATCAACCAGAGCAAAACTGTTGTTTTTCAGGTCGGGGTCTTCGACCACAGCTCGCAGGGTGCAGTAGTGGATGCCGCGAATGTTGTTGTAGTCGTTCTGGTGCGTATGGCCCTGAAATACGCCTAAAACGTTGCCGGAGCGTTCCAAAGCCTCTCTTACTTCGGGTGCATTCTTCACGGCGTAGACGTCATCTTTGTCGATCCGCTGGTGAATGAATACGATCGTCGGTTTGTCGGTCTCTTTCAGGTCGTCGGCCAACCACTCGATTTGGCTGGCGGGAATGTTCGAGTCGGTCCAATCGTAGTTCTGTCGCCCATACGCTACGCCATCCTCACGAAAGCACGCATCAAGCACCACGAAGTGAAAGTCTCCCTGATCGAAAGCATAGTGCGGCTTCTTGGCCGCGCAGTTGTCGAAGAATTCCTCTTTGGTCAGGTTGTAGACACAATGGTTGCCCAAGACGAAATGTCGATCTTTCTTGAACTTCGCGAACTCCTTCTCCATGGCCTGGAGGTAAGCGATCTCCTCCTTCACATTGGATCCGGAGTCGATCAGATCACCCAGCTCCACTACAAACTCCGCCTTCGCATTGGTGAACCGAGAAACTGCCTCCCGCATCTTGCCAAGGGAATCTTGGTAGTATCGTTTGCCGGAACTCGGCTTGTCCGCGTAGTGACAGTCTGTCAGCAGTCCGAAGCGAAGAGCAACGTCCGCCTCGCTGTCTGTACACGCCATGGAAGTGCGCGAGATGGAGCCCAACGTGGCCGTGCCAGCCAGTATGAGTGCTCCCTGCTTCAGAAACGCTCGCCTCGACTGTGCGGCTTCCGCCCATTCCATAGAGTGACGGGACAGGCTGGTAACAGCCTGCCGCCGAGTTGTAGCAATGCCCATTACGCCCACCGTGTTCTATTCAGTAACGTTGAAGTCGTGAGTAGAATTCTCCGCCGGGAATTCTATCTCGACCCTGTAATTCTCGAAAAGAGTATTTCCCCAAGGATGAGGCTCTCGATTGGGATCCTTCGCAGCGGAGTTGCCGTCGTATCCCGATATTTCCACTAGGTGTGGCCCACTCAACGTACCTTTGCCCTTTCGGGTACGGTAAGTGCCATCCTCAAAAGTGACGGTCGCTCCGGGGCCAGAAGCCCCCTTCGAACGGTCTGGAGAGAAAATGATCTCGCCCTTGCCCACCGACTGGCCGTTGAATGTAATGGCACCCTGGCGGCTGAATCTCTGCGGTCCATCCCGTTTGCCGCACCCGATGCTGGCGGACATGACCATGCATGCTGCTAATAGCAACAGTCGACGGTAAGCGATACTCTGCATGTACTTCTTCATTCTACTAATTCCAAGTGCACCAAATTCGGGTCATTGTCTACGCGGGGGACTTGGCGCCTTGATCACTCCTCCGTTGTCGCGAATGCTGTTGTCTTGATAGACCAGCAGGTCGATGTCTTCGTTTTCAAAACGCACCGAACCGTCCGCCATCGCAAAGTGGCATCCGCCAACATGCTTGCTGCCGAAACCACGTGTGACGTGCTGGTGGCAGTTGCTGAACTCAGGGTCGCAATCTAGCGCGTTGATACCCACCAGCGCCGCAGCGACATTGAGATACAGCGAGTCACTCGGGCGAATGTACAGTGTCGACGCCCAAGATTCGTACCAGTTGGGATGGCTGACCTTCAACTGGTGATAGAGAGTCTCTCCCAGCAAGTAGGTGTTGGAAGTACCGTCAGTGATACGAGCGACGCGCAACTCGGAATTATTGAAAAAGATGCCGTTGTAGAAGTACACGCGTTGATTGCCCGTGGTGGAGCAACCACCGTACTCGGGAGTCGGCAACGGCCCTCCGCCCATCACGCCATAGTAACTATTGGCGGGATCGGTGGGCGCGATGCTGCCATTGGAGGGACACTTGAACTTGTCGAGCGGCGTCAGTTGAGCCGACTCGTTCGGCTCGCCAACTTGTCCTCCCCCGCTGGGGTAGTGGGAAAAGAAGGGCTGTTCCAAGTCGAAACGGTCGAACAAGGCTTGTTCTTCAAGATAGGGCAAGATGGCCACCGTCCAGGGAACACCACCTGCAGTGTTTGCCGAGATGGTGCAGTTGTCCGTGACGCTCGACTCTATCGTCGTCACTGCGCCTGAAGGAAAGTGCTTGCGATTTGATTCATAGTTATGGCACGCCAGGGCGATTTGCTTCGCTTTGTTCAGGCACTGCGTTCGTCGCGCCGCTTCCCTGGCTGCCTGCACGGCTGGCAGGAGCAGCGCTACCAAAATGCCTATGATCGCGATGACAACAAGCAACTCCACCAACGTAAAACCGCTCGGCACGACGCGGCTGGCGTAGCCAGAGCCTTTTCGCAACTTCCTGTCACCTATTTGCATGCAGTTCATATTCGCTTCCCATAGTTTGGAACAACTCTTTGTTCTCGCCTGCAACCCTACCGCTAGCCCTTTACGAACTACGACTCCGCATCAGGCCAAACAGCCCTATGGCCGAAATCGTGATCGCCCACGTGTGAGGTTCGGGAACCACCGTGAAGCCGAATTGGCCGAGCCCGCCCATGCCATTGGCTACCAGTGCCGTGTGCAACAGGAAGGCGTCGTCGAGGTTCGTAAATCCGTCCAGATTCAGGTCGCCCTGCTTGATGCTCGTGATGTCGCCTACCTGGATCCCGTTTACCAGGTTTCTCTGGAAGAATCCGGCGATGAAATCGTCGACGTCCTGTGGTGTCAAGGATCCATCCTGATCGACATCGCCAGCAATACCTGTGAGCATCGAAGCGGCCACATGATTGTCCGTGGCGTAGTCGAACGTTCCCCAATCGTCGAACGGCGACTCGGTCGCCTGGCCCATAACGAACAATTCCAGATCGTCGATCACTCCGCTGAAGTAGTCCGCTGTGCCAGGCGTGTCGCCGCTGTTGGCGCCCACTACCAGCGGAGAGAGGTCCGACCCGTCGTAGCCGCCGGCCGCGGCGGCAATGGCGATCCCGTCGACATACAGTCGGGCACCGCCGGCCGAGCCATAGGGCCGCACGAGCATCACGTGACTCCAATCATCAAAGCTCACCGGCTCGCCCGAGTCGACTGTCACACCGTTGTACTGCATTACCCAGGTTCCACCGCTGCTGATACGTACGCCGTGTTGCTCGGTATCGGCAATCAACGACTGGGCAGTGCCACTGCCTGCAGAGCTTGGATTTGCCCAGAAGTGGAGTCCACGATCGGAGATTCCGCTGTAGTTAAGCGGACCTCCTCCATCGATTGAGTTGACCGAAGTAGAGGGTAGCCCCAGTCGTTGGCCGCGGAGGTAGTCGTTCACTCCGTCGAAGTGAGCACCATAGTGTCCGGCCGAGGCGCCCGGACGAGCTGCAGTCGAGGTGTAGGTGGCGCCGAATACCTCCAGATCGACGAAGGGCGATTCATCGTCTCCCGTGCTGGTTGTGCCGCCAAAAACGAAGCCCATCGGATTGCCTTCTCCAACATTGGCCGCTTGTTCGACACTGGGCGGAGCCAGCGTCGCGTCAGACGTTCCAGGGTCGCCAAACTGATAAGATCGGTCGAGAGTAATCGTCGCAAGGGCGGTGCTGCCCACTGCCGCCCAAGCGACGATCGAAACGGCAATACTGTGTGTTGCCCTGCAACTTCTGGCGGGCAATGTGAAGCGTCGGCGTGCGACCACTCCCAAACCCACGACACCGCAGAACATGAGCAAATGCGTGGAAGGCTCTGGCACCACCGTCGCAGCAATTGCGCCGGCGTTCGAATATACAACGTCGCCGGTCAACACCTGACCTGATGTGAGTCGTACGAGGAATTCGAGGTCGCCCACATTCCCCGCTCCAAACACGGCTGGATTGAAGGCAGCTCCCAGCCCAACGGAACTGCCATCCGACAGTGTGCTGCCGGCGAGCGAGAGTTCGGCCAACTTGAATTCGTCCGAACCGCCAGCCTCACCCCATCCGCTGCTGCCTACAACGCCGAACTGGCTTTTCCAAAACTCGTAGTCCTCCGCATCGACCACGCCCGGCGTGCTGGCTGCAGGATTTTCATTTGCTAGGGTGATCGACGCACCGAGATTGTTGCGCCACACCGTGTAGTCGCCAATGTTGACAGAGCCATCGCCGTTGTAGTCTCCACCAGCCGCCGAATCGAGGTTCTGGTCGGCCAGACTGTTCCAGCCGCTTTCATTCATCGCCCCACCGGCACTCTCGATTAGATAGTAGTCGACTTCGAAATTGGTCCCCGACGAATTCATGATGGCGACCTGGCCCGAAACCGCATCGACCGACAACGTCAGAGTGGGAGGATTGTCGATGATAGCCGTGTCGACAATTCTGAGGTTGTCGAAGGGGCGTGTTGCTGCGCTACCGCCGAAGTGCTGCATGCCGATGTGCATCTCGGCAAGTCCGGCCAAGGCAGCATAGGTGTCCGTAAAGATCGAAGTGCGAGCGAACTCTCCTTCCAGTTGGAATTTGAACTCGAACGTGTCGGCGGCAACGCGATCGATCCACAGCGTCGCGTTGCTGGCAGGATCAGGATCGGCCGTGACTATCAGGATGCCGTCGTCGGCCGCTTGGGGGCGCAAGCCGTTAATGTCTCGCCGCCAGCGATAGCCACTGTTCCCCCCGCTTGGCTGTCCCGCGCCCTGGCCCAGGGTGAGGAATACTCCCGCACTGCCGCTTAGGCCAGCAACGTCCACGCCCAGGGACTCACCCACAGCAAAAGGCACCGTGGCCGTGGTGTAGGCCATCGCGGTGTTGTTTCCGCTGCTGGCGATGTTGAGCGTGCCATTGGAGACATCAAAGCTGCCACCGCCACCGTACGAATCCTCGAAGCTGTAGTTAGCCGACGTATCGGTCTCAAAATCATCAAGGAAATCGGCCGATGCTGACTGGCCTGCCCAGGCCACTGCCAACCCGGCGGCACCAACCAGCAACTTCTTTCTGTCTAGCCCAGCAATCAAGTCGGCCAGACTTTGGCAGGCCGAACAAATCGTATCGAATAATGGCATCGTCGTTTCTCCAGCGGCTGTACTTATTCGGTGTAGGTCGTCGATCAGGTATTAAATAGAAAGCTACGATGGCTGGTTGGACTTCCATCGGCGTCGGAGCAGCACGGGGCCGCACGTGAGGAACGCTGCCGTGCCCATCAGCAACGTCGTTGAGGGCTCGGGCACCTGGCTGATCATGGCGGCAAAGGCCCCTGGGCCTTGGTCCGCGTCGTAGGCCAGCTTGAACATGCCAAAGTCGGAGATGTCGTTATCCAGGTCTCCGTCGAGATCCCCCAGTTGATAAGCTTGCGCCACAGTGAGACTGGAGAGGTCAACCAGGTGATTGGCAATGAAGATGTTCCAATCGTGCACATTCACGTGGGTGTCGAAGTTGAGATCCCCCGGCTTGAGTGCTTCCCCTGAGTTGCCGAAAAACTCGACGTCCACGACTTCGCTGTTACCGTTGTCGAACAGCAGAGTGAACTCCAAGTCGTCTTCTTCTACAGGATTTTGAATCCACAGTCCTCCCGACTGGCTCAGGTTGACCGTTTGACCAGCAGCAATGGTTGCTCCGTCCCCGCCGTCGAAGTCGAGCTCGGCTTCCGCCAATAAGGTGTGGGAGCCCGTTGGAGCCAGAACGGACCAATCATCGGCGTCCACGGAAGTGTTGCCTTGGCCATCGTAGTTCCCCGCGATGGTGGTCCACCCCGACTGATCCAAGGATCCTCGAGCTGAAGTTAGCGTGTATCCCAGAATGGTGACTGCTGAGCTCGGATCGCCCACGAGTGAGATCGCGCCACTGTCCCGGTCGATAACGGCCTTGATGTTGATGTCGCCGATGCTGCCCGTGTCAACGATTCTCAGATTGTCGAACGCGAAGGTGTTAGCGGAAGCGTCGTATGCCTGGACGCCAATGTACAAGTCGTCAAGGCTACCGAGCGCCGAATAGGTGTCCGTTCCGTAGGATGTCCGCGTGAGGCTACCCTCTTGTTGGATCAAAAACTCAAACGTGTCCGCAGCAACTCGATCGATCCACAGCGTCGCCGGCTTAGTGATATCCGGATCGGGCACGGGGCCGATGATGACACCTGCGTCGTTGCGCTGGATGCGGATGCTGTTGCCGCCTCCGCTAGCGTCGCGTCGCCAGCGATATCCGTTGTTGGCTCCACTCGGCTGCCCAACGTCGGCCCCAAGAGTCATGAAGACGCCGTTGGGCGCCTGGACCGGCCCTACATCAACGCCCAGCGACTCGCCTACCGCCAAGCTTTGCGGGGTGGCGAGTGTGACGCTGGCGGTGTTGTTCGCGCCGGTCGTGATGTTCAGGGTTCCATCCGCGATAGCGAACGAACCACCCGTTCCGAACGAATCTTCCAGGGCATAGTTGGCCGACGTGTCGGCGCTAAAGTCGTCCAGGAAGACTGCGGACACTGGTGTAGCTGAGTTCAGGAATACACCCAGCCCTAGGACGACTGGGTAGAAAGGTCCGAACCATCTCATCGCGATTCCTCCAAAAGTTGTTGCATCAGCTCTGCGAAGGACTAAGCACACTTCAATTGATTGTTTTTTAGCGGCGACCGTGTCTGCATCTGCCTAACCGACCACGAAGGACGATTAGAGAAGAGCACGAACAGGCTCCCAGCAAACTCGAACTACACGGTTCAGGAACGCGGCTCACCATGGCTTCGAATTGCCCAACGCCATTGGCGTTGTCGTAAGCCGTCTTGAACAACGCGAAATCCGAAACGTCGTTGTCTCCGTCGCCATCCATGTCGCCCATGGAATACTGCTGCAGTTTGGTCAGACTGGAAAGGTCTGTAAGGTGGCCCGTACGGAACAGGTTCCAGTCGTTGATGTCGATGACGGTGTTGAAATCCAGGTCGCCTACCAGCGTTATGTCGAAACGGGTAAGCCAGTCGAGTGTTAGATCATACTGGTGTGAAGCGGTGGTTAAGTACTCGTCAAGCTTTGGTGAGTAGGTTTTCACGCGCAACACGCTATTGGATTCATCGAACTCGTACAGCCTCATGTAGCCTGAGTTCTGGCCACCAGTGTCGAAGCCCGCATAGTCTTGCACGATCGTGAAGACCGATTTACCAGCAGCATTGGTTCGCGTGCGATGCTGCTGCTGACCTGTGTGCCCATTGAGCACCAGGAATATCTGGCTGTTGTCGTTGATCAACTTGTCCCACACCTGGTTGGCGCTGTTCCGGCCGGAACCTGGCAGGTAGGGATGATTGGGAGGTCCGTGTATCGTCCCTTCGAAAACATGGGTGCTGACGATGGTGGGCATGCCAGCGTGAGCATCGATTACTCCCTGGGCCCAAGATATCGCGGTGTCCGGTACATCCACCTGTAGGTGGATGTGCAAATAGTCGCGACCGCCGGCGTTGTAGACGAAGTAGCTATCGACGTCGTCCGGGCTGGCGCCGCCGAATTGCGGTACATCGTCGAATCGGCCCGTCGTGGTAGGGCCAAATCTCTGCTTCCAGCCCTCAAAGCCGCTTGCGGGCACTGGTACACCTGGGTTCTCGCTGCTCCACCAGTTGCTGCTGGGGGTGACGCCGGGGATGACATCCACCCAATCGAGTTCGTGGTTACCAACCGCAGTACCCCAAGGGATCGATGCATTTTCCAAATGGGCAATCGCTGCTTCGACTCGATTCCATTCATCGACGTTGTTGACGGAAGAAGCCTGCGCGTTCGTTCGTCCGTAGAGTCCGTCCTGCACGATATCGCCCAACTGGGTGACGAACACGATGTTCTTCGCTTGTTGATTGTCGACCACCCACTGAGTCATGCTCTCGATCGCCTGACCTCCGGCCACCGACTGCGAGAGCACCTGCGTATCGCCAATGCCTACCAGCGTCCAGGGCTGCTGCGCTAGACTGCTGCTGCACAGTGACAAGGCCAACAAGGCTAACCATTGATGTCTACTACTGATCACTGCTGCTGTTGCTTTCGTATTCCAGTTTGCGGGGTCGTTATTCTCTGGCTAGTTCACGCGGATCAAGGCGCTTCGCGCCCCCTGTGCGCAAGGCGCCTTGCTGGAGAGTCTCGTGTCGTATTAGCTATTCCGCGTGAGCTCTGTACGACGCCACGCCACCCCTGCGGCGGAGACGACCGCAATCAGTGCCACGGTAGCCGCTCCCGGTTCGGGTACGAGGCTGGATGTTGCGACGATTCTCAGGTTGTCAAAGGACCGTGTCGCGGGACTGCCGCCGAAATGTTGCACGCCGATGTGCAAGTCGGTCAGACCAGCAAGTGCTGGATAGTTGTCGGTGTAAATGGATGAACGGGTCGATTCGCCCTCCAGTTGAAACAAAAACTCGAACGTGTCGGCTGCCGTGCGATCGATCCATAGGGTTGCGTTGCTTGTTGGATCGGGATCGGCGCTAACAATCAGAATTCCGTCGTTGGCTGCTTGAGGTCTAAGTCCGTTGATGTCTCGCCGCCAGCGGTAGCCGTCGTTGGAGCCACTAGGTTGTCCAGGATTCTCGCCCAAGGTAAGAAACACACCCGCCGAGCCGGTGAGGCCCACGACGTCGACGCCCAGCGACTCCCCCACGGTAAATGGCACCGCGGCGGAGGTCGTGGCCGTGGCCGTGTTGTTGCCACTGCTGGCAACGTTGAGTGTGCCTCCTGAAATCTCGAAGCTGCCCCCACCCCCGTAGGAGTCCTCGAACGTGTAGTTGGCCGAAGTGTCGGCGCTAAAGTCGTCGATAAAAGCGCCCGACGCTGCGGTACTTCCGGCCAGCGCGATCGCTCCACAGGCTCCAATGAAGAGCTTGCGATTTGCAAGTCGGTCGAGATACTCTGGTAACGACTTAAGTGTGTCGAAAATGATGCTGCTAAGTCCCATTAGTCATCTCCCAGCTGTGTAAGTGTCAAAAACCACGGTTCATCAGTACTTGGTGCATAATTCCGATACTTTTGCCCTCTTCGACGACTAGTTACGCTCCGCGCTTGCAAGTCATGGCCGCTAGGTTGAGTAGCCGTACTCCTCCACAAACGGTCTCAGTTTCTCCAGGTGCGGCTCGAACTCCTTGGCGTAGTGCTTCCATCGCCCAATTGCGTCCGTATTGATCGGGCGAGTAATGGCTTCGTAGCTTGGTGTGGTGCTGTGGCTGTGCAATGCGAGTTCGTGGAAGGCGAGAAGCTGCTCGCTCCAGGGAACTTCCAAGAACTCCGTGATGCGTCGGGAGTAGGTCGGCAGGTCGCGTGCCAACGCTTCGTATTTCACTTCGGTCCAGCCACTTGGCAACAGGTCTCTTATGCGTCGCCAAGACGACATGAACTGGACGTAGTGATCAACGGTTCGCTCCAGCGTGAGAAACGAAACACTCGTTGCATTAACGGAGAACGCCTGCATGAAACAGCTCAGGCACACGTCTCTGGGGTCGCGAACCACGAAGATGATCTTGGAGCCACCGAATACCCGCATGATCGAGGGCAAGTAAGCGATATACTGCGGATGTTTGTCGATCAAAACCCGTGAGCCGAGAGGTTCACCAATAACGCGATCCACCTCCCGCCAGTAAGCAGACCTCAGCTGCACGATGTTGCTGTTGCTCAACCGATCCAGGCACTCCGGCACCGACTCTTCTTCACCGAGACGCTCAACCGCCCCGTTATGCACCACCGTGCCCATCGGATGCTTTTCGTCGAGGCCGACGACGTCCGGATGGGCACTGAGCATTTGCAGGCACATCGTCGTACCCGAGCGCGGGTGGCCGACGAGCACCGCAGGCGAGTTGTCGCTCGTCGCCGGCGCGTTTGAATGCCAACGCTCCAGTTGCTCGGCGGATAGCTCGTCGAGAGACTCGTTCATCCGCGACCGATGTCGCCAAGCCCGTTGAACACAACCCGGCACACGTGGATCTTTCTCCTGCAAACGTTTGGCAGCAAGCAGAGCCTCCATCGCATCGCCGTGACAACCCGAGCGATCCCTGACCTTCGCCAGTTCGTAGTTCGCCTTCCAGGCGATATCGGCGGGCGGATTCCGTTCGAGCAGTTGAACCAGGCGGTTCTCTGCTGACTCGAGGTCTCCGTTACGACGAGCAATCACCGCTGCTGCCAGGTTTGCAGCGGGCGAGTGCGAATCGAGATCGAGCGCCCGTTGAAAAGCTTCTTGAGCCTCGTCCAGCCGGTGCTGGCGCTCGAGTACTTGTGCCAGATGGGCGAAGTTCGAAGCCGATTGGGGTTCCAGTTCCGCAGCACGCCGGAAGCACAACTCGGCCTGCTGGTAGCTACCCATCTCCTGTAACGCCAGTCCCGCAATCCGCTGTAAGTCGGGGCGGTGGGGCGCCAGTCGACATGCATCCAAATAGGCTACTTCGGCCGCCGGAAATCGACCCAAGCGAGCATAGGCGCTGCCAAGTGCGGTGCAAACATCCACGTGCTTCGGGAATCGCTTGCGAGCTCGGCTCAACACTTGTATGGCTTCCTCGAATCGCTGAGATTGCAGCAGGCCTTGCGCCTGCCTCACGATCGAGGTTGCTCCGAGTGTTCTCGCGTTGGCTGCTTTCGTTTTCGCCATGCTATTCACGTCGTGACCGCGTTGTCCATCTTCGCTTTCAACGTCCCGGTGCGGGCCGTCGGCGCGCACCTTGAGCGCAAACGGTTCTATACATTTCAAAAAAGCACGAAGAACTACTGGCTTGCTACCGGAATCACGTCTAGTTCCGTGAATCGATAGTTGCGTACTTCGTCAAAGCAATACGCCTGCACTCCAACACAGAGCTCATCATACGACTCGAGCTGAGGCACGACGATTTCATCTACAAATACCGGATCCGAATCACGCCCGATGGGTTGGTAGTAACACCGGAAGCGAGACCTTGTTACTCGCTCGATGCTGAATCGCAACGCGCCACCCGGATCGGGGAGCATGTTCATGCCTTCTCTCCCAAATTCCGTTTCGAGCACGCTACGGTACTCAGGGTCTTTGATGGGCATCACCCAAATGCCACGCACGTCACGTCGCAAACGAAGGCCAAAGTTGTTGGTGCCGCCTGGCTGTCTGGGAACGGAACTGCACATCAGGAAGACCCCGTCATAGGGATGCTTCAGTGGTGGCACCACCACCTCCAGGTATCCGCTACTCGGCAGGGACAAATGCGACTCATCAACCATCACGCAGACCGTGTTATCCAGTCCTGCACGCAAGTTGATCTCGCCGTCCTCAATAGCAAATGTTCCTGGGGCAGGACCGACCAGGTAGGACTGACTCAGGATGTACTGCCGCGTTGGTGCGACAGTGTCCTTCCCTTGATTCTCGAGATAGAGCGCCAGCGAAGGCGAGAGGGGCGATTTCTCCGACTCGCTCAATCGCACAGCGGACCACTTTTCATTGAATTGCGCCGCCTGCCCAGCTCTCAGTTGCACTTGTTTGTCATATCCTTGAGAACTACCGGCACGGATGAATGCGTCGACCTGGCCTTCGAACACGTGAATCTCGTCGTCGCCATTCGCGACGACGTTTACTCCGAACGCGGTCCCTTTATCGATCAGGCGTGCGTTCGGAAGGTCCACTCGGAACCCAACCGCGCTGGAAGGCACCGTGGCGGTCAATCGGCCAGAGAACAGCCTCATAGCCATGGCGTCGCTCAACTGCAGAGACGCCGGCCCCGCCACCGAGATTTTTGCCCCGTCCCTAAAGGTGATCTCTGCCACTCCGTGATCAATAACCAGCCGCTGTCCGGCGGCGAGGTCTTCACCCAACGAAGGTGCGCCTTGGGTGTCTCGCCACTTCACGGCCACGGCGTTGGTGAGCTTGCCCACGGTCTCGATGGGCATGGCCGTTGTCGGGTCGCCCGAGTCGCCCCAAGGGATCACGCCTGCCGCGGTAAGCAGCACCAAGAACACTGCTGCCGCCGCGGCGCAGGTGACCGCCTGTCGCTGATTCGCAAAGCCTAAGAAACTCCTTGCTGACGCTGGTTTTACCGAGCGAACTTCCGAGCCCTGCCGACGCACTCCTTTCGCGGCATGCTTCGCACGATGAGCCCGCGAGGCGAAGTGCAACTCCAGATTGAGGTGCAGGTATTCTTCATACTCTCTGCGAGCGGATTCATCGCTACGCAACAATTCCTCTAGCCTGCGTGACTGCTCGGCCGTAAGTCTATTTTCGCACGCGGCATCGAGCAGCGAGTAGAACTCGCTGAACGAGTGATTCGGTTTACTCATGACCACTTTCCAAAGCCAGGGCACGATTGATACACTCGTGCAGGGTCCGGCGAATGCGGCGGAGTGAGGTGTAAACACTCTCGGGTGTCCGCCCTAGTTGTCTCGCTACTTCATGTATCTTGGTGGCGCCGCCATAGCATCGTTCAATGAGCTGCTGATCGCGATTCCGAAGACGTCGCAAGCATCCATTGAGCGCTTGCTGTCTTGATTCGAGCCGACCGGAGTCGTGACCACTGGGAAGTTCTGCGACCTGCTGGATGTATTCGTCAGAGAAATAGCGAGGCCGATTCTTGGCAGTCCGTAAGAAGTTCAGCACTTCGTAACGAGCGACGGTGCAGGCCCACTTCAAGAAATCACTCCCGACTTCATACTCGTCGAACTTGTCCCACATGATGATCGAAGTTTGTTGGTAGACATCCTCCGCGTCATCCAAGTTGTGGAGCGTGGCGTAGATGTATCCCAAGACTTGCAGCTGGTACCGCCCCGACAGCTCTGTGAAGAGCTCCAGGTCTCGCTTTTTCGTCGAAGAGACATCCTTCTGAGGTATAGACGACATTGTGTCCTGCAACCCGGCTGTCAGTGTCACCCAATCATCTTCGGGGGCTTCCCAATGGAGACGTCGTATCCCCCACTCCCTACCAAAGGACGTAGGGACAGCAAACAAACTGATTCAAAAAAGCAACAAAGAGCAGAATATAGCAGAAAAACAGAGCGAACTTCATAGTATCTTCACATTGCTCCGTTGGATCGAATGCGAAACGAGGGAAGGCAACTACCAACATCAGTGGTGGAGGCAGTGGCATTAGCTCAGCCATCTTCGCTTATTGGAGCGCTCTCAGAAATCAGCCCCTGGCTAGCACTCACATTCCAGTGCGAGTCTCAAAATGTGAAAGCTCCCTTCTTGGGGAGGAGCTTGACGCACAATGGTCCAATGAGACGTTGCCCCAGATGGTCCTCGGGATCATTCGGCGATCACTTCGCAGTACAGCGGGGTCGAGCTCCATCAGGAAGAGGCATGCCGCGCCTGACTGTCAACGTGTGTGCATCCAGCCGTTGCGGTAGAGTGTTCAAACGTCGTTGCTGCACGGGCTGTGGAGGCAGGTCGCTAGCCTCTCCTCGCCATCGTTCCGGAAGCCATCGGCCACGGTGATGCTGGATGAAGATCGTCCCGTAATAGCCCCTATTCCTAGGGCCAAGGGGTGGTCTTGGAGGTTTGGCGCCGATTAGCTGCGGCCCGCCATTCATGATATCATTTCGGCGGCTTTGCGCGGGCAGGCCGGCTCGACGATAATCTCCAATATCGAGTCGGACCCGGCGAATACTGATCAATAACGCCTCAATTTTGGCGCTGGTTACAGCGTAAGGGGGGATAGGACCATAACCAACTTTCTCGAATACTGTCTGGCTTGGCCGGTGCTGCCAGCCACGGCCTTGATCCTCTTGATCTTGGCCTACGGCTTGGTGGCCCTGGTGGGGGCTGCCGACCTGGATTTGTTCGAATTCGACATAGATGTCGACGCCGATACCGGTTCGCCCACCAGTGTGGGAATGGCCATCCTAAAATTCTTGAATTTGGGGGACGTCCCAATCATTATATGGTTGGCGTGTTTTGGCCTGATTTGGTGGGCGGCATCGTTGGTTTTGTGGGTTCTCGTGGATGGAAAACCCGAGGACATCACCTGGGGGCACGGAGCAGTCCTGATCCTGCGAAATCTGGGGATTGGACTTGTGGGGGCCAAGGGGCTCACCGAGCCGCTTCAGAAGATGTTTGATGAGACTGAACACTACACGCCGGGCAAACTTATTGGCGCTATATGCGAAGTGACTACGAGCGAAGTTACTGAGGATGTCGGGCAAGCGAAGGTGGCTACGGATGCCGCACCTCTGTTAATCGATGTGCGAGCCAGGCAGATAGACTTTGAGAAAGGCGATCTGGCCATGGTGGTTGGCTACGATGAAGCAGCAAAAACCTACCAGATCGAGAAACTAACAACAGAGAGTGATGAATGATGTTGCTGGCAGAAATAAGCGATGTGTACGTCATTGTAGGTGGCATTGTATTGACAGCCATCGTCTTGCTCCTACTCATCGGATTTGCGCTTTCAAATTTCTATCGGAAGGTTGCTCCGGAGGAAGCGCTGGTTCGCTCCGGCGGAGGCAGATTGACGGTTGCCACCGGTCAAGGCATGTGGGTTGTCCCCATCATGCACCGCGTGGACCGTATGGACCTGACACTGAAACGCATCGAGATCGCCCGCCAGGGGAATGATGGTTTGATCTGCGCCGACAACATTCGAGCCGATATCAAAGTCGCATTCTTCGTTCGCGTGGACAAAGAAGACGAGAAGATCAAGGAAGTCGCACAATCCATCGGTTGCCACCGGGCGTCCGACGAAGGCACGCTCACAGAGTTGTTCGACGCCAAGTTCTCCGAAGCGCTAAAAACGGTTGGCAAGCAATTTGAGTTTGTCGACTTGTACGACAAGCGAGAGAAGTTCAAGACGGAGATCATCAAGGTCATTGGTGTTGACCTGAACGGATACCGGCTCGACGACGCCGCGATCGACTACCTCGAGCAGACTTCGGTTGAGTTACTCGACCCGAATAACATTCTGGATGCCGAAGGCATCAAAAAAATTACGGATCTTACGGCCAAAGAGCACATTCGAGCCAACGACATCACCCGAGAAAAAGAAAAGCTTATTCGCAAGCAGGACGTAGAAGCTCGTGAAGTCATCTTGAATCTCGATCGACAGCAAATCGAGGCGGAAGAAAAGATGAAACGCGAAGCGGCTGAAATCCGTGCTCGCGAAGAGGCTGAAGCCCGAAAGGTACAAGAGCAAGAGCGGCTCAAAGCCGAAACCGCACGTATCCAGACTGAAGAAGAACTGAAGGTTGCCGAGGAGAACAAAGATCGTCAGATCATCGTTGCGGAGAAGAACAAGCAACGCACCGAAGCTGTAGAAGTGGAACGGGTGGAGCGAGATCGCCTGTTGGAAGTCGCCGAACGAGACCGCTTGGTTGGTGTCGCTGTTGTCGAGAAAGACAAAGCGATTGAAGTCGAGAATCGCAACATCCAGGAAGTCATCCGCGAGCGCGTTGTGGTCGAGCGAGCGGTGGTGGAAGAGCAAGAGAAGATCAAGGACACGCAAGAGTTTGCTCAAGCCGACCGTCTCAAGCAGGTAACGGTGACAAAAGCCGAGATGGCTGCACAAGAAAACCTGGTGATCGAGGTCAAGGCGGCCGAGGCAGCCAAGCAGTCGGCCGAGCTCAAGGCCGAGCAGGTCGTAATCGAAGCCGACGCGGATCGCGACGCCGCCGAACGCAAGACCCAGGCCATGAAGATGCTGGCCGAAGGCAAGACGGCCGATCACGCAGCGACGGGGCTCGCCGAAGCCCACGTCCAGATCGCCGCAGCCGATGCCCTGGAGAAAACAGGTCAGGCGGAAGCGCATGTGATCGAAAAGAAAGCCGTCGCCGAGGCGACTGGCGTCGGGGCCATGGCCGAAGCCAAGGAGAAGGAAGGCACTGCCGAAGCCACGGTGATGAAGCTCAAGTTCAGCAGCGAAGCCGACGGCATTACCCAAAAAGCCGAAGCGATGAAGCTCTTCGACGGCGTTGGCCGCGAGCACGAGGAATTCAAGCTCCGACTGAACAAAGACAAAGAGATCGAAATCGAAGCGATTCACGCCCAGCGACAAATCGCCGAAGCCCAATCGCAGCTTGTCGGCGAAGCACTCAAGAGCGCCCGCATCGACATCGTTGGGGGCGAGAGCGAGTTCTTCGACAAGATCGTCGATTCGGTGAAGGGCGGCAAGGCAGTCGATCGCTTTGTGCACAACAGCGAAGTGTTGACGGACGTGAAGAACACATTCTTCAACGGCAACCCGGAGTACTTCAGGGACAAGACGATGCAGCTTGTCGAGCAGTTCAATCTCAGCACGGACGACATCAAGGATCTGTCCATCTCCGCTGTGCTGCTCAAGATGCTCGGCATGACGGATGCGGACGAGACACGAAGCGAGCTTAACCGACTACTCGACACGGTGAAGCAGCTAGGGGTGTCGGATAAACGCCTGGCGGCGTTAGGCATCGGCGTGGCGGACGACAAGAAGTAGTCGCTCTGATTCGTGTCACCATGCAGTGTCTTGAACCTCTAGCCCCTCGGAAGCGATCTGATGGCTTCGCCCGAAACGTCCAGTGAGGCGACAGCAAGCGAAACGGAGCAGGACGTCCAGCTTGAAAGCGGGGCCTATGAAATCCTGCGGAACCGTTTGCGCGAGCATGGCCAGGAGTTGCGGCAACGACTGGATCGCTTAAACGCTGCGCGCAAGGACGTGTTTGGCGCTATCGCCACGACGCTGCTGGCAACCGAACGCATTACCACCGAGAACAACTGCGTCCCCCGCGACCTGGTGTCGGTGGGAGACAAGTTTCTGTTCGGCTACAACGTTCACTTGGGGCTCAAGAGCGAAACGCATCTCGAAGACGTCTTCGCGTCCTATGAGTTTCGCGAGAACACGTTTCACGCAGCTCCCCTCTCGCTGATAGCCGACGAGCGATTCCAACGAGAATTTGGCGAACTCTACAAGTACTACAAGGATGCACGCTTCGCCAAATTCTTCGTTCGCGATCCGCACCTCTACATGGTCTTCAGGGTTGGGGAAAGTGTCTCCGACATTAAGTGCTTCAAATGGCTGCTCGTTGACGATCAGCTAAAGTACGTCGATAGCCGAAGTGATCACGAGGTTCAGTTTCCCCCGCAACACGAGTTTGAATGGATTCGCACAACGCGCGACATGCACTCGAGCGGCGTTCATCCCCACATTTCGATCGAAGATCGGGTGTTTGTGGAGACGGTCGGCGGGGATTTGACCATCAAGATTGAGAACAACACCGATACGGGAGAGGGCATTTACGCCGAGCCTGTCGATAACGCAGACCAAACGCTTGACGACGCTCTGATCTACTACGCGATTGTCGGCAATCTGATCCTGCTGAAGATTCGCCCCTATCAGGAACAAGCTTTTCGCTATATCGTCTACAACGAAAAGATGCAGGAAGCTCGGCGCATCGATGCCATCGAACATGCATGCGTTCTGCTGCCTGACGGCCATGGGTTGATCTTCTCGAACGGCTACTATCTCCAGAATGGCGAGCACAAGACATTCGAGCATCAGACCGCTGGCATGTTGTTCGAACGCCGGGTCGCATCGCCGAATGGTGAAGACTACCTCTACGTTTTCTACAACCGCCTAACTGGCGTCTATGTCCTGCTGCGATACAACGTGATCGAGCAGAGTGTCGACACACCTCTCATTTGCAGTGGCAGCTCCTTATTCGATGCCGGCGAACTCGTCTGCTTTCGCTCGCCAGACAAGCCAGAGAAGCACCACGCCCTGCAGATCTGGCAAACTCCCTACGTGGGGCCCAACTTTGTCCCGCCAACCAACACGGATTCGCAGCTTTTCAAGATAGGCAATCGAGACATTGTGCGAGGCATGTCGGAATGCCGTGCAGTGCTGGCACTGATCGACAAAGACGAAGCCTATGCCGAGCAGTACATTGACATTGCCAAGCAGACCAGTGACATTCTCGACTCGTTCTTCTGGATCGACGATGAGGACGCATTCAAACTCAGCGAGCCCCTTCGCGAAATCCTGACCGCCGCCAGTGCGGCGATTGATGAGTTTGAAAAAGTCAGGCAGGTTCGCGCCGCGACCAGTCAGCAAACTCGCGACACTCAGAGTCGCACGCAACAACTTCTCGCATCGATTAGTCACAGCCGCTTTGAGACGATCGATGAGTTTGTGGGCGCGATTGGAGATCTCAGGGCCATACGCGGCGCCATCATATCGCTGAAAGACCTGCGCTACGCCGATCATCCATTGATCGAGTCGCTTGAAGAAGAGGTTGTCGAGCAGTCGGATGTGCTTGCCCAACGCTGCGTCGAGTTCCTGCTCGGCGACACGGCACTAAAGCCTTATCAAGATCGCATCGCGGAGCAGAGCAAGGCAATCGAGGGACTCGAGCGCGTGGCGGACGCCAAGGAGTTGCTCGAGGTAATCGATCAGGGGGCGCGGGAACTGGAGATGCTGATTGAAATAGTCGGCAACCTCAAGATCGACGACGCCACGCAGCGCACCAGTATCATCGATGATATTTCGGCGATTTTCGGAACCATCAATGGCGCCCGCGCATCGATCAAGTCTCGCATCCAAGACTTGGTATCCGTCGAAGGCATCGCTGAGTTTGGCTCGCAGATGAAACTGCTGGACCAAAGCGTCGTTAGCTACATCGACCTATGCGATTCGCCAGAAAAATGTGAAGAACTGTTGACGAAGATCCTCGTGCAAATCGAGGAACTCGAGGGACGCTTTGCCGAGTTTGACGATTTCGTTGTTCAACTGAGCGAGAAGCGGGACGAGGTCTATAACGCTTTCGAGTCTCGGAAGCTGGCGCTGGTGGAGAAGCGAAATCGTCGGGCGAGCTCCATTGCTAGCGCGGCCGATCGCATCCTGAAGGGCATCCAGAGTCGCGTGGAGCGACTTGACGATATCGAGCAGATCCATTCGTACTTTGCCTCGGACCTGATGATCGATAAGGTCCGGGACTTGATCCGCCAGCTGCAAGAGCTGGAAGATACGGTCAAAGTCGACGACATTCAAAGTCGCCTGAAGACGGTCAAGGAAGATGCGATCCGGCAGTTGAAGGATCGACGGGAACTATTCTCCGACGGCGACAACCTGATAAAGCTCGGCGCCCATCAATTTACGGTGAACGTGCAGGCGCTCGACCTGACTACCGTTCTAAGGGACGAAAACATCACCTTGCACTTGACGGGCACGAACTTCTTTGAGCCGCTGGTTGACGAGCAATTGGAAGCCGCTCGCGAAGTGTGGGCACAAGAGGTCGTGTCGGAGAACGACGAAGTCTACCGGGGCGAGTACTTGGCCCGCCTGATGTTCGAGCACCTTCAGGCGAACCAAGAGCTTCGCACAAGCTTCCAGCACGCAACAGAAGTCGAGCGTGCGAAGAGCGTTCAGCAGTTTATGGGGCCACGGTATCAAGAGTCGTACGTGAAGGGCGTTACCGACCATGACGCTAGCCTCATGCTTCACGAACTGTTGAAGATGAACGACCGGATTGGATTGCTTTGCTTTCAGACGCAGGCGAGGGCATGTGCTCGCGTGTTCTGGGAGCATTTCATGGATCAAGAGGAGCGGGCGCTCATGGCAGCTCGACTCCAGGGGGTGGCGTTGATCGAACAGGTCTTTCCCAATGCCACTCAACAGTATCTGTACACTGAGGCGTTGCGACAGCAACTAAGCTCTTTTGTGGATGCGAAGGGGCTTTTCGATGCTTCGCTAGTAGACGAGGCGGCCAGGTACCTGTTTGCCGAATTGGCCCGTCCGTCCGACGGCCGGCCCTTTGGGTCGTTCTGCGTAAGTCGTGTTGCCGCGGACGCCTGCGACGCGTTTGGCCGCCTGCTGCGTCACAGCAGTTTCGATAACCAATACGCCCACAGCATCGAACCTCTGTCCGACAACCCGGCGGCTCGGTTTCAGTTGATTCGCGGCTGGGTCGAGGCATTCTTACCCACAACAGACACGCCTGCAGAATATCGTGATGAGATTGCGGCCGCATTGATGCAAGCGGACAATCTCGCAACTGCCGGCGTGGAAGGTCAGTCGGTGGTTGATGGCCAAGTGATCGTCGATGGCCAGGTGACGGCCGACCTTTCTGGATTGCTTGGCGTTCACCCGACTATCAAGTCGGGAAACTACGCTCTTCACTTCAACCATTTTATGGCCAAACTGGACAAGTTTGTCGCCGAAGCGGTTCCTCGGTACACCGCCTTTCAACACCGCAAGGCCGAACTAGTGGATGCGGCGAGGAAAGAGATGCGACTCGACGAGTTCAAGCCACGAGTGCTGACCTCTTTTGTGCGAAACAAGTTGATCGACACCGTTTACTTGCCGCTTATTGGAGATAATCTGGCTAAGCAGATTGGCTCCGCCGGTGAGTCAAAGCGAACCGACCGAATGGGGCTGTTGCTATTGGTTTCGCCACCAGGGTACGGCAAGACGACCCTGATGGAATACCTGGCCAACCGGCTAGGCATCATCTTCATGAAGATCAATGGGCCGGCAATCGGCCATCAGGTCACGTCGCTCGACCCTTCCGAAGCGTCCAATGCCGCAGCCCGCGAAGAAGTAGAGAAGCTCAACTTGTCTCTCGAAATGGGAGACAACGTGATGATCTATCTTGACGACATTCAGCACTGCAACCCGGAGTTCTTGCAGCGTTTCATCTCGCTTTGCGATGCTACTCGCAAGATCGAGGGCGTCTACAAAGGACACACTCGAACCTACGATCTTCGCGGCCGCAAAGTGGTAGTGGTCATGGCCGGAAACCCCTACACCGAAAGTGGTGAGCGTTTCCAGATTCCAGACATGCTCTCTAACCGAGCAGACATCTACAACTTGGGCGAGATCATTGGCGACTCGGCCAAAGCGTTTGAGATGAGCTATCTGGAGAACTGCCTTACGAGCAATCCCACGCTTAGTCGACTCGCCAGCCGAAGCCAAAAGGACGTGTATGCGTTCCTCAAGATTGCAGAAACGGATGAGCGCGAGGGGGTAGAGTTCGAAGGCAGCTACTCTTCTGTCGAAGTGGAGGAGTTTGTATCCACACTCCGAAAGCTGATGACGGTCCGCGACGTCATTCTCAAGGTCAATCGCCAGTACGTCGCTTCAGCGGCCCAGTCGGACGACTACCGCACCGAGCCGCCTTTCAAGTTGCAGGGGTCGTATCGAAACATGAATCGAATTGCCGAGAAGGTAGTGCCGATCATGAACGATGCCGAACTTCAATCGCTAATCCTTTCCAGCTACGAAAACGACGCCCAGACACTCACGTCCGATACGGAATCGAATCTGCTCAAGCTTCGAGAGTTACTCGGAATACTCACCGCCGACGAGGCCGCGCGATGGGAGAGCATTAAGCGGACGTTTAGCGAAAACGTGAAGATGAAAGGCATCGACCAAGGAGATCCCATCGGGCAGGTTGTGGGACAGTTGCGATCGTTTAATGAAGGGTTGTACGCTATCAAAACCGCCTTGGCCGAGAACGCCGAGGTGATAGCCGAGAACAAGAGCAATGACAGATTGCTCGAACATGCGCAGGAGCAAGAGAACCGGCGCATTGAGTCTGAGCAGGAGCGGGCGTCGCTGCTGGTTGAACGAATATCGGAAGTAGGGTCGGGGCTGGCCAGCATTCAAGATGCCATCGAACGGGGCTTGAAGAAGCTCCACGACACGAGCAAGAAACAACTTGCAAGCGAAGCTCGCAAGCCCGCGGGCGCCGACGACGCTACCGTAGCTGCAGCCATCCAAGCCATGCAGGAGCTTGCTGGCGAGCTTAGCGAGCTAACGAGCGGCACCCTTCCGATCGACCCATCGCAGCCAACTCGCGTGTCTGTCAGCCATCGGGTTCCCAAGTCGATTCTAGGAGTGATCGAAAGTCAATTCGAGTTAATGAAGGACTCCATCGCTCCGCTGCTAATCTCTACGGAAAAGAACTCAAAGAGCTTCGAGGAACTCAAAGACACTTTCCAGCAGTCTCTCGAGCACACCACCGCACTCCTGAACGAACTGTACGACGCCCGCAAGAAGCAAAGCAAAGGGCGGTCGAAATCCTAGGTCGGCGGAGTGAGTAATGTGTCACCAGCGACTTGGTGTGGAACCAACCACCCGTCCTGCTCTAAGCCTGCTGCTTCGCTTGCGACGTACCTGATGCAAAGGGGCGAACGTACCACCGCCTTGCAGCAGCTATCCAGCTTCCGCCATCTTCGGCTGCGATCAGGGCGCAGGGAGTGAGGAATAGCGAAACGAGTGTGGCGAATAGTACTCCGTAGGCAAGCGACGCCGCCATCGGAATCAAGAACTGCGCCTGCAGCGACTTATCCATGAGCAGCGGCACCAACCCGACGAACGTGGTAACCGACGTGAGCATGATCGGTCGAAAACGTCTCGCACCGGCTTGCAACGCCGCTTCCCGCATGCTTGCTCCTTCGGCGCGGCGATGGTTAACGTAGTCGATCATCACCAACGTATCGTTGACCGCCACGCCTGCTAAAGCGAGGATTCCAAACACCGAAAGGTAGGATGGTGTAATATCCAAGATGATGTGCCCTAACAGGGCGCCAACGGTAGCAAATGGAACCGCCAGCAACACGAAGAATGGTTGAGTCAACGACTTTAGCGCGATGGCGAGCAAGCCATACAAGGTGAACGCCAGCAAGCAGGAACCAATGATCGTGCTTCGCCGGGTGTCCTCCGCTTCTGCAACGTATCCTACGTATTCGTAGGTGAGATTGTGCTCGCGACATAGTTGCTCAATCTTGGGATCCAGTTCTTTGGCGATTCCCAGCACATCGACGGTCTCGTTAGCCGGTCGGGCGCCGATGCGAAGGACTTCCTTCCCATTCTTTCGATCGACCGAGGACGGCGCCTTGGCGAACGAGATCTCCGCCACCGCCGAAAGTGGGACATTTGCACCGCGCGGGGTGCGCACCCGCATTTGGTCGAGCGTGTGCAGCGACTCGCGTTGCTCGCGTGGCAGCCGAACCATGACGCGTATATCATCAATGCCGCGCTGCACGCGCTGCGCTTCTTCGCCGAAGAAGGCGTGCCGTACCTGCTGCGCTAGCAACTGCTGGGTCAATCCCAGTTCGGCCGCCAGCGGCTTTAGCCGCAACTCCAGTTCGTCTTGTCCGTAGTTAATATTCGCCCAAGTGGAACTGAACTCATCGTACGTTCGTAGCAAACTTCGAATCTCACGCGCCACCTCGGCCTTTTCCGGCGACATTGGTCCCCGCAACTCGATGTTGAGATTCTCGTTGTCGACATGTCGGTCGCGGTTGATACTCGAATCGGCGCGAATCTGAAACTCCGTCGCTTCGGGAATTGGCCCGACCAGTTCCGTCCAACGGGTAGCCAGCTCGCTGTTCCGTGGTCCAGGCGCGGTTCGGTGGGAAGGTGACAACACCTCGAACGAGATTGCTCCGCGCGTCTTGTCGAAGTCGCGATGAATTCGTGCAGCGCCTACCAGCGTCGAAATATCTTGCACCAACGATTTGCCGCTCGGATCGACGTACTCCTGCTGAAGTTGCAACAGCGCCGACTCGATCCGCTCCATGTAGCGCTCCGTGACCTCCAGCGGCGTATCATCCGGCATGTCCAGTTCGGCGGAAATGCGGCGTTTGTCGACCGATGGGTAAGCAATGAACTCCATCCGCCCACTCAGACAGTACCCCGCCATCAACATTACCATGGCAACAAAGCCCGCCATTACCGAGTACCGATAGTGAACCGCCTTCTCGAGGCAAGGTCGGTAGATTCGATCGACAAAGTACTCGAGACTTTGCGCCACGGAAGTCTGAAACCTGGTGAACGGGTTATTCCGCGGAACGGGTCGCAGGTGCTTGAGGTGAGCTGGCAGGATCAGTTTCGACTCGACCAGGGAAAAAAGCAGAACGGGAGCGACCACCGGCGGCACCTGCGACGCGAAGTCACCCCAACTTCCATCGAAGAACAGCAATGGAATGAACGCCACCATGGTAGTCAGCGCGCCAAACGTAACCGGGATCGCCACTTCGTGCGTTCCTTTGACGGCGGCATCGAGCGGAGGCATCCCTTCCTTCATCTTCAGATAGACGTTCTCGCCAGTCACGATGGCGTCATCAACAACGATGCCTACCACGATGATAAACCCGAACAAGCTCATTACGTTCGCTGTGACACCAAACCAGGGCATCAGCATCACCCCACCGGCGAAGCCGACGGGGATTCCAGCGACAATCCAAAACGCCAGCCCGGGGCGAAGGAACAAGCCCAGCAGCAGCATTACCAGAATGCTTCCTTGAAGCAACGACTGGATGAGCGTCGACAGGCGACCTCGAATCTCGACCGACTCGTCGTCCCAAACGAACAGTTCGATTCCTTCCGGAAAACGCGACTGTGCGTTGCGGACGTATTCGTGCACCTTATCCGATATATCGATGGCGTTCTCCTTGCCGGTCCGCATCACTTCGACAAACAGCGCAGGGCGACCGTTGAATTCGACGGTCTTCTCGCCTTCTTCGAAGCCATCGGTGATGGTGGCAACTTCTCCAAGCAAGACGTCCGCCCCATTGGCCGCTCGAATGGGCACCTTGCTGAACTCCCGCTCGGAGTAGGCCTGGCCACGTGTGCGAACGATGAAAGTGCCGCTGTCGCTATCGATTGATCCCGCCGGCAGGTCAATCGAGAACTGCCGAATCGCATCCGAGAGGTCCTGAAAACTCAATCCGTAGGAAAGCAGCTTGGTTGAATCGACCTCTACGCTGATTTCGTACCGCCGATCTCCTTGCACCTTGGCACGGCTGATGCCAGGAAGTGCGAGGACGTCCTCTTGCACACTGCGGGCAACTTCCCGAAGCTCATGAGGAGTGAGATCGCCGGTTACCGCGATGCTCAGCACTTCCCACCAATTGGACGAATCGGGAATGACAACGCGTGGGCTTTCTGTCTCGTCCGGAAAGGTTGTAATCGTGTCGATCCGCGCCACGATATCGTCCATCAGTTCCCGCAAGTCGGTGCCGGAAGTGGCATCGATGAACATGCGGGCTTCGCCTCGATGGCCGTCGGCGTGGATGTCTTTAATTCCCTCGACGCCTTCGAGGGCTTCTTCGATGGGGATGAGGATCGCCTGCTCGATGTCTTTGGCGGTCCCGCCACGGTAAGTCATCTCGACGACCACCGTTTCGAAGCTGCGTTCGGGAGATACCTCCAGCGGCAGGCGAAACCACGCCGTGTAGACACCTGCGATCAAGATGGCAAGCATCAAGAAGTTGGCAGCGATGCCGTTAGTTGCAAACCATCGGATCATAAGAAGTGTTTAGTTTGTGGCTTTCTGGTCATCGCCTTTGGCGTTCGTCTCGGCAATCGCCTCGCTTGCACCAGGCTCGGGAATGATCTCGACCTTTGCGCCCTCCGGTGAATAGGCCAAGGTCGTGGTCGCCAGCCACATGCCGCGCGGAATGGCAGACGCCCTCACAACCACGTGCTCGGCGTCGGACCACACGGCCTGTACACTCATCGGCCGCAATGTCTGATCCTTGGGGTCGACCAGCACAATACGGTCCAGTTGGCGAACAGCTGCTCGAGGAAGCGCCATGACGTCCTTGAGGGTTGTGCCTTGAATCGAAGCGATCACTGGCTGGCCGATTCGCAGCGGCGGCATATCCGTCTTGCGTCCAAACGGATCGTCGACGCGGGCGATTGCAAACAGATCGCGAGAATTCTCGTCAAGCACGCCCTCGGTGCGCACAATCCTGCCTTTCCAGATGGTGTCGCTCGCTTGGCGTATTCCATCTCGCAGCGTCACTTCGAGTGGCTCGTCGTCGGCGAACTCGGGCAACTCAAGAAAGTCCCTCTGCTGGCCCGATATGGGAAGCCTCACTTCCACATAGTCGATGGCAAATACTTCGCCGAGAGGATTGTTCGCTCCCGCCACTTGGCCCAGTCCGATCAGCTTCGTATTCACCCGTCCATCAAACGGGGCCTTTATCTTGGTTCGCTGAAGCTGCAGCTTGGCTTGTTCAACGCGACTCGCCGCTAGTTCGACGTTGGCTTCGGCTTGCTCGCGGCTCGCCGTGGCGGCGTCCACCTCGCCTTGAGACACTGCATTCGATTTGACGAGCTTCAGCTTGCGCTCCTCGACCAACTTAGCTAGCGTGAGCGTTGAGTTCGCGGCCGACAGCTCCGATTTTGCAATGGACAGGGCGTTCTCAAAGTCACGCGGATCGATTTCGACAAGCACTTCCCCCTCGTCGAAGTAGGCTCCTGCCTCGAACGATGGGCTCACCCGCACCACTCTGCCTGTCACTTGAGAGGAGAGCGTCACTTCGTTGTGCGCTTGCACCACTGCGTTCGTCCTGATGACGACCGGGTAGTCGCTAACTTCCAAGTCCTGGACCCTGGTCCGTAACACCTGGCGCTTCTTCTCTGGCTCGGGTTCCTTTTCCACTCCTGAAGACAGGAGGGTGAACCCGTACCATCCTGCCGCAAGAATCACGCACGGAAGCGCAAGCCTGAGCAGCAGGCCGGCCAAGTGCGTGGATCTATGGGAGGACGTCGTCATGCGTCAGGGCCGGGGCGGCCGGTAAGGGAGGGAATGTAAGGTGGGAGTGGTTGCAGACAACCGCAAGCTGGTCATGCTCACGTGGCCTGGGGACCACTTAAACCCCGACGGATGCGGCGAGGTGCCGGCTCGCTGGCGCGCCTCCCGGTAGACTTTACCGCTTTTAATGGTCAGGAAAGCTCTAGCCGGGCGTGGATCCGCCGGGATGTTAAGCCTTTCTAGTCTAGCAGAACAAATTGTAGGACTGGAAGCAGAATCAACGATGAGAAGGAAAAAATGGGGTTTACCGACCGTGCTGCAAGTAGCGGATATTCAATGCAAATGACCAGGGCATCTCACAGAGGCCAATTCCCCTGCGGCGGGCGAGCTCAAGCCGTGGCGGTGGTTGCTTGCGTTGTCCTGCTTCTGCAGGGATGCACAAGTCCGCGGCAGTGGTTTGCCAACGGCTGCAAAGTGGGCCCCAATTACTGTACTCCCGCTGTGCCGGTAGCACAGGACTGGATCGACGCCGACGACAAACGGGTGATTGACGACCCGGTGGAAGCCGCCGCTTGGTGGACCACGTTCAACGACCCGGTGCTCAATCAACTGATCACCGATGCCTACGGGCAGAATCTCACCGTGCGGCAAGCCGGGGCGAGGATCATGCAGGCGCGAGCGATTCGCGCTATTACAGTGGGAGAACTGTTCCCTCAGCAGCAAGACTTCGCGGCAGCGTACTCGCACAATCTGAGGACGGGAATCGGCGACCGCCACTTCAGCGTTTGGCGAGGCTCGTTTGGCCTGGCGTGGGAGATCGATTTCTGGGGCCGCTACCGACGAGCCATCGAAGCTGCCGACGCGGACCTGGATGCCTCGATCTACGACTATGGCGACGTGGTGGTCACGCTAATCGCCGACGTCGCGGCAACGTACATCGACATCCGCACCTTGCAGGTACGCCTGGAACTCGCCAAACAGAACGTCGAGAACCAGCGAAAGACCTACGACCTCACGGTATTCCGACTCGAAGCCGGGGAGTCGAGTGACGTAGACGTCCAACAGGCGAAGTCGAGCTTGGTGCAAACTCAAGCCTTGATTCCCCAGTTAGAGATCTTCTTGCGACAAACCGAGAATCAACTCTGCATCCTTCTGGGAATCCCCCCTGAGGACCTGGAGGAGACTCTCGGAGAGGGGAAGATACCAGACGTAGAGCCGGACATCGTCCTCGGTATTCCAGCCGCAACACTTTTGCAACGCCCCGACGTGCGTCGTTCGGAGCGGCAACTCGCAGCGCAAAGTGCGTTGATCGGAGTCGCGGAGTCGGAACTCTATCCCCACATCACGTTGACGGGGACCGTCGGACGGAGCGCCGGCCAATTTAAGGACTTGTTCCGTAGCGGTTCGGGATTCGGATCCGTAGGGCCATCGCTCGAATGGAACATCTTGAACTACGGTCGCCTTCTCAATAATGTCCGCCTGCAAGACGCGAGGTTCCAGGAGTTGCTCTTCGCATACCGCGAGACGGTGCTGCTGGCGAACTTAGAAGCCGAAAATGCCATTGTTCAGTTTTTGAAGTCGCAAGAGCAGTTCAAGTTGCAACTCGAGGCCGCGGAGGCTGCAGACATCACCAACCGCTTGATCACGGAGAAGTACGAAATTGGCGATGAGAGGGACTTTAACCGCGTGTTCAATGTGCAGAACACCAAGACTCAGCAGGAACTCTCGGCCGCGGCCGCCAAGGGCGAAGTGGCCCAAGGTGTGGTTGCCATCTACCGTGCTCTCGGCGGTGGGTGGCCTTCTCCCTACTTAACGCAGCCAATTCCTGTTGCCTTGCAGCCGGAGAATCCGCCCGAAGGCGAACCAATCGATGCTCCCGCGCCCGACGACGAAGAGCTACCCATAGACGAGGAGCTTAGGAATCCGGCGGAGGCACAAGAGTAGCCTCCCAGCGACATAACCAGTCAGCCGCATTGAACTCGTGCGGCCGCCCGGAACTCCTCTATCTCTTCTCTGGTTGGCAACGAAGGCTGCGCGCCATGCTTTGTGGTCGACAGGGCCGCGGCCAAACTGGCGATCTGCGCAATCGCCTCGCAGAGTGGCAACCCACGCGCCAAGGCGGACGCCAGCGCACCGTTGAAGGCGTCGCCGGCTGCGGTCGTATCGACAGGCTGCACTTCGTACGCAGGCACAACGCTCATCCCATCATCCGTCGCCAAGCAGCACCCTTTGGAGCCCAGCGTCACGATAACATTGGCCACTCCCATCTCTTGCAGGCGATGGGAGGCCAGCTCGGCGAAGTTGTCTAGTTCTGGCTTGAGTCCCGTGAGGATGGCGGCCTCTGTTTCGTTGGGAGTAATGATGTCGACGTGCTGCAGAAGCTCCAGCGGGAGTGACGCTGCAGGAGCCGGATCGAGCACTACCGTGGCGCCGCGTCTTTTGGCGGCCTTGGCCGCCGCTTCCACGGTCTCCAGAGGAACTTCCAACTGCAAGAGCAACACGGAGAACTCATCCATCGCGGTGATGGCCTGCTCGACATCGTCAGGAGTGAGTCGTGCGTTCGCGCCGGCCGCCACGGAGATGATGTTCTCGCCCGCTTGGTCCACCAGGATGAGCGCAATACCGGTGGCAGCATCCGCAACGACGTTCAGATGTTCTGTTGAGATCGATTCATCGCGGTAGTTCCCGGCGAGCTGGTTTCCGAATAGATCGTCTCCCAGGCAGCCAACGAGCGACACTTCGGCCCCCATTCTGGCGGCGGCAATCGCCTGGTTGGCCCCTTTGCCGCCGCTGGCCATCGAGAACTCGCCACCGATGACCGTCTCGCCGGGCTTGGGCAACGATTGACCATGGATGATCAGGTCCATGTTGCAGCTTCCCACAACGACAACGCGTGAAGGACCTGTCGCTGGCGCACCATCCATATCAAGCTCCTTTTGCCATGACCAGTACCCAAATGCCGATGGCGAAGCAGGCGAACATGGCCGTTAGTAGTAGACCAGTCCCTTTGCTTGCCGTGCGGAACTCCCTCCAGATGAAAACGCCCCATATGGCTGCAATCATTGTGGCGCACTGTCCCAGGCCGTAGGAAATGGCGGGCCCCGCCTTGGTTGCAGCCAGAATGCTGAGCGTCATGCCGACGCACCAAATCATGCCGCCAATCACCCCCAGGGTGTGCTGCCAGGAGGTGCCGGCCAAGTACTCGCGCAGACCAACCGGCTCGCCGGCGAATGGCTTTGCCATGATGATCGGATTGAACACCAAATTGCTGAGCAAGACGCCCAAGCTGAAAAAGACCACGGCCGTGTAGGGACTGAGCTTGCCGGGATCGAGCACCATGGGATTATCCGATGTCGCGCTCATGGAGCGGGCCACGAGCGGATAGAACATCCCCATCAACAACCCGCACGCCAAGCAGAGTATGAGCCCCTTCGAAGAGACGCTGGCGCCCTGCCCTGGGATCCGTCGATAGGCAAGGGCGTCGAGGATGATGGCCCCGAGGATGAAGCCAACGCCCACGGCCAGCAATCCCGCGCTTCCCTGAGGATCCAAGTAGTAGCTCACCGCAACACCTACGATCAATGCGCAGCCAATCCCGATGGGAAACGCGACCGACATCCCGACGAGTTCAATGGCGGCCACGAGCAGAATGTTGGCCAGGTTGAACACCACCCCGCCGAGCATCGCTGACCCCATGTTGCCGGCCTCCGCCTGTTGGACATCGTCCATAAACGAGCGGCCCCCCTCTCCGATGCTGCCCAAGGTGAATGCGAACACGAGTGACATGAGAACCACGCCGAATACGTAGTCCCAGTAGAAGAGTTCAAAACGCCAGTTGTCACCGGTCGCCTTTTGGGTGTTGGCCCACGAACCCCAGCAGAACATCGTGACCACGCACAGTACAACGGCCAGCGGATAGCTATCGACGACGAACATTTGGCTGAAATTGGGGGGGTGACGAGGGGCAAGGGGCAGTCAGCCGCGGAGTCTTGTCGGCAAATTAGGCGCGAAGAGAGAATGGTCCAACAACGACGAAGGGCAACATCGCCGAGGATTGCGCGCCGCGAACCGTATATGGGACTACGCCGATACCTACTCCGACTAGCGATAAGAGATGAAATACAAGCTGGCGGCGATCGTAGCACAATCGATTGCGGATTGCAATAAAACTACTTTAACAAGACGTATTTTACCGTTTCTCAGCAGAGGGTGAGCGTCAGAAGGCCTGGTTTTCCAAACTCGACTCTCGTCAGCGCAAAGAAGACGCAGAGGTCGTCTCATGCAAAACGATGGCTCCGGTGGGACAGGCTTCGGCACAGCGCAAGGCGGCGCTGCCGAGGGCTTCGTCCAGCGAACTACCGGGCGGCGGCGACAAACGAGTGGCGGTCCCGCGGTGCATCACCGCGAGCCCCGCCGCGTCGGGCGTTTCGGCAGCGAGTTGCACACAGATGCCGCACAAGATGCACTTGCCCTGCTCGAGCGTCACTCGCTCGCCCACCAATCGGCCTTCGAATCGACGCCCTTCTCCTCGGTAGCGATGCGCGTCGCAATCGTACATGGCCGCATAGTGATGCAGCAGACAACTGGCCAATGCGCGGCAATCGCACTCCAGGCATCGCTCGGCCTCGCTACGGGCAGCCTCCTCGGAGGCTTCCTCGAGCAAGCGACTATCCACACGGGCCGTGGGGACCGCACCATCGCAGAAGTCACACAACTCCTGGTTGGTGAGCCGGGCCAGGCGCGTCTCGTAGGCGTGACGGCGATCCGGCGGAGGTGCGCCGCGTAGCCACCCATCGATGCACTCGGCGGCCAGCTTCCCTTCGGCAACCGACTGCACCACCAGCTTGTACGGCCGCACCGCGTTGCCTGCGGCAAACAGCCCTTCGTGCGACGTCATCCGACGGCTCGCTTCGATCTTCACACCGCTCTTCGTCATGGCGACGTCCGCCAGTGCACCGCACGACAGCGCCGCGCGTCCTATGGCCAGCAGCACCGCGTCGTACTCGCTCATCAGGTATCTAAGTGCATCCACCGAGTCGAGGCTCTCGTTCCATCGGCAGTCCACTCCTAGCGAAAGCACGGTATTGGCTTCGGCTTGCAGGGTGTCGTCGGATAGTTCGCTGGAAAACTCGTTGCGGAGCCGACCTCCGGGGTTGTCCGCGAGGTCGATCAGTGTGCATCGATGCCCCTGCAGACGCAAGTGATAGACGGCCGTGAGTCCTGTTGGGCCGGCGCCGACTACTGCAACGCGCTTGCCCGAGTCAGGGGCAAGTTCGGGCTCGTAGGGGTTGGGCGACTCGAGATCGCGATCGGCGACGAATCGTTTAAGCTTACAGATTGCTGCCGGGCTGTCGTGCTGCCCGCGCCGACACGCCTGTTCGCACACTTCCGGGCAGACGCGCCCGAGGATTGATGGCAGGGCAATGTCGCGTTTCACGGTGGCGAGCGCCGCGCGGTAGTCTCCCTCGGCCACTAGCCGAAGCATGTTGGGGATGTCCATCTTCGCGGGGCACGTGTTCTGGCAGGGCGCGTGGCAATCACCAGCGTGATCGGCGAGCAGCAATTCGATGCCAGTCTTGCGCAGGTCGTGCACTTCCCGTGTTTCCGACTCCACGCGCATTCCATCGCGTACCTTGGTGGCGCAAGATGGCACGAAGTCCTGCCGACCATCGACCCGCACCAGGCAGCACATGCACGAGGTGTTGGGCTCGTGATCGGCTAGCGCGCACATGGCCGGCACATCAACTCCCAACTTGCGCGCCGCTTGCAGCACCGTGGACTCCGGCGGCACATCGATGCTCACGTTGTCTATCCAAACTTGGACCATCACACCAACTGTGGTTGCTTTCGCAGGTTAGGGGTGACTGTATTCGAAGGCGGTTTGGCCGTGCTGAAGGTATCGATGGCATTTTCCGGACACGTGGTGCGACAAGCATCGCAGCACGTGCACATCTCGGTATCGATCCAGTGCTGCCGATAGGGCGTGGGCTCGATCGCGGCAACTGGGCAGTGTTGAGCGCACAATGTGCACCCTACACAGTCCTGCGTCACTCGGTACTCAATCAGCGCTTTGCATCGTCCGGCTGGACAACGTCCTTCGAGGTGTGCTTCGTATTCATCCCTGAAGTACCGAAGCGTCGTGAGCACCGGATTGGGCGCCGTCTTGCCAAGGCCACACAAGCTTCCCTGCGCCACGCTGTGGGCGAGCGTTTCGATCTCCTCCAGGTCCCGCCTCTTGGCCTTGCCAGCACACAGCTTCTCCAGCAGGTCGAGCAGCTTTCGCGTGCCAATCCGGCAGAACGTGCAATGCCCACAGGACTCGTGCTGCGTGAACTCGAGGAAGTAGCGCGCCACGTCCACCATGCAATCGGTGTCGTCCAGCACCACCAGCCCACCCGACCCCATGATGGCATTCAGTTCGCGAAGTGACTCGTAGTCGACGGGCGTATCGGCCAACTCGGCTGGCAGACAGCCGCCCGAAGGGCCGCCAATCTGCACGGCTTTGAATCGCCGGCCAGGGGCAACTCCACCTCCATACTGCTCGACCAACTCGCGAATCGTCGTTCCCATGGGGGCTTCGACCAGTCCGCCCCGCTGAACCTTACCGGCGAGCGAGAAGACCTTGGTGCCGGGGCTGCCTGCGGTGCCGAATGTAGCAAACGCCTCACTGCCATGGCAGACGATCCATGGCACGCACGCTAAGGTCTCGACGTTGTTGACCAGTGTCGGACGTTCCCACAAACCCGACTCAGCAGGGAAGGGGGGACGTCGGCGCGGCGTCCCGCGATGGCCCATCACCGACTGCAGCAGCGCCGTCTCCTCGCCACAGATGAAAGCCCCGGCGCCTTCCACCACATCGATGGCGAACGCGAAACGGCTCCCCAGGATGCCGTCGCCCAGGTAGCCCTTCTCGCGCATGCGATCTACCGTCTCGCGCATCCGCCGCACCGCCAAAGGATACTCATTCCGCACGTACACCACGCCCCGCGAAGCACCCACTGCGTACGCGGCGACGAGCATTCCCTCCAGAACGCTTGCGGGCGCGGTCTCCATGATCGAACGGTCCATGAACGCGCCAGGATCGCCTTCGTCGCCATTAGCGACGACGAACTTCTCGCCGCTCTGCAGGCTCACCAGACGCCACTTTTGTGCCGCTGGAAATCCCCCGCCGCCGCGGCCACGCAATCCGCTGTGATCAATCTCGTCGAGGATCTCCTCCGGCGTGTGCTGCAAGCACTTGGCCAACGCAGCGAAGCCGCCTTGGCGCTCGTACTCTTCGAGTGTTTCCGCTTTGGTAGTCTCCCACGCGCCGGTTACAATACGAGCGACCGACTGCTCTGAATCCAGTAGCATCTCTGCCGAAGTTGCCTCCAACGAATGGCTCTCCGTCGGCTTGCGGAACGGCAGATAGCCGCTGCGTTTTTTGGGTTTGTCGTGACAATAATCGACAATCTCCGGCAAGTCTTCCACTTTCACGTTGGCGAGAATCTTGTCGTCCACCTGCACAGCCGGCGCCAGGCTGCAGCAGCCCAAGCAGCCAACGGAATTAACGGTGGCCTGCCCGGTAGGATCCGTGTCACGCCCTGGAGCGATTCCGAAGGCACGCCGCATTTCCTCCAACACGCGATCCGCGCCCGCGACATGACACGCCGTTCCGCGACACATTTGCACGAGATGCTTGCCGCACGGCTTGGTGCGGAATTTCGTGTAGAACGAAGCCACGCCGGCCAGCTGCGCGGGAGTGATCTCCGTCAGTCGGCAAAGTTCGTCCAGTGCCGCTTGCGGCAGGTAGCGGTATTCGGCTTGGATGGCTAGCAGCAGCGGAATGAGCCGGTGCGACTCTCGACCTTCACGTGCAACGATCTCGCGCAGTGGCTGCAAATCAATAGACGGTTGTGTGGAAGGTTCGCCCGCGGAGTCGGGAATCTCAGCGGGTGTGGTTTCGCCGCTGCGCTGGGGCATGCACTCCGCCAACGTGCGGGGCAGGGGAGGCTTCGCCGGCGCGGGACGACGCACGAGAAGCAAAAACGCACCGGCTGCAACCAGAGCAGCGATACCAAGCACTCGCTCGCGACGCTTCAGTCTCAGCGAATCCGCGGTTTGCGTTTCGACCAGTTGCTCGAACCGGTCGTTGGCGGCTGAATCGAGTTGTGCGGCGGCTTCTGCTTCCTGCAGGGCATTCTCGGCGGCCGAGTAGTTCGAGAGCCACTGCACGTGATCGACCAGCAACAACACTAAGCTGCCCACCAGTAGAAGGCATGATGCAATCGTGGCGATCTGCATGAACCGGGATTTTAAGTCGAGGGCCATCATGCGTCTCCCTCGTGTACCTGGCGGCTCGCCTTCGCCTCGGCAACCATTTCTTCGAGCTGCACTAGCTCGATCTCGCCCCAAGCAAGCTGTTGTCGCGGGCAATGGGCGAAGCACCGCGCGCACGCCAGGCACTTGCTGGGCTCGGCCCTGAGGTCCTTGATCGCACCATACGGGCAGCTGTCGACGCAGAGGCCGCAGTCGAGTTCCTCGTCGGGCGTGATCTTCACGGGCCAGAAGGCAAACCGCGATACGATCGCCAGTAGGCCGCCATACGGGCAGAGATAACGGCAGTACGGGCGCCCGACAACAGTACCGATCGCCAGCAGTGCCACACCAAAACCAAGCATCCACGCGGTACCGTTGAGCCGGAAGAAGCCCACGAATGGATCGAAACGACAGATGATGAAGTCGCGCTGGGCGGCCACTTTCACGGCAAACCAGATCGCTGCACCTAAGTAGAGATACTTGATGGCCCCAGCCCAGCGATCAAACGTACGGGGCGTTTGTATCGGGCGCAGCAGCACCACGTCTTGAATTGCACCCAACGGGCAGACACCACCACAAAAAACTCGCCCCACCAGCAGCGCTGCGATTAGCGGCAGCAGAAAGAACGCCAGCACCACCAGTGGCACGGCCGACGTCGGATCGGCCAACGACGCAGCCACGTTCTGGGTAGCTCCGATCGGACAGACACATCCCTGGCGGTAAAATCCAAAGTACGCCAGCGACAGTAGCGTCACCAACGTGATCACCCAGCGGCGGCGTCCGCGGCGAACGACCCACGCGATAACCGCCATCCCCGCCACGAGCAGCACGATGTCGAGTACATGCATCGCCAACGAGCGCGGTGGCGTCCGCTGCACGGCAGGGACTTCGTAACCACCGCCGATATCTTCCGCCTGCGGCGCGTTGGCCACAGGGCGTTCGTATTCCTGTGCGAGCCCCGACTGCGGCGAACTGGTGCCAAGCACCACAACCAGCACCACCGCCACGAGACGGCTCGCGATGTGCACTCCAGAGGCACAGCGCGGCACAATCATCCGTGGCCCCCCTCCAACTGCTGCGACGGGCGAGGTTCGGGGCCGGCGCGTAGATACGCATCTTCGGGACAGACTTCCGCGATGCTGCAGCGGTTGCAGCGCAGGCACAGATCGTTGCGCACCTCCAAGCGGATCGAGCCCAGACCCGCGGGGTCCTTGCACTCCATCACGCACTGACCGCAACCATTGCACTTCTCTTCATCGATCGTGTATTCGTAGAAGTTATTCAGTGGATCATAAGGATCGACCTCGCCGATCGGCGTCCGCGTAATCGCATCACGTGGGCAGAGCTTTTTGGTCGGCAGTCCGTCCGAGCCGGTGGGACTCAGCACGTCGTAGTAAGCCGGGCAGATACAGCACCGTCCGCAAGCCGAGTGATCGTTCACCGCACGCACAGCCGACAGTGGCAGCACACAGCTAGTCGCGCATGCGTCGCACACGTTCACCGCGCCGGTGACTCCCAGGCGAATGTTGATGCACTGATTGGGCGCAATCACCCATGCGTCTTCGGCGCAGGCTCTCCGGCCTAGTTCGAAGCCCACCCTGCCGATCGCAATAGCGCAAGCCGCCCGACCGGAGTGCCGAAGAAAGTCTCGTCGATTCTGCTCGTTCATGGCTCCGACTCCTCGGACTCTTGGAGTTCGAACACTTCGACCACCTTGCGAAGCGGATCGGTAGCATACAACCGATTCTTCGAGTCGAACGCCAGATCGATGTTCTTCGTGTTCGGATCGAAGACCTCCTCGTCGACAACTAGTTCTAAGTTCCCGTCGCCGTCGTACAGCTTGATGCGCGGTGGGGCTTTCTCGCTCACCGCAATCATCCCCTCCTGGGCCACGGCAATGTTCGTCGGGTTGCAGCACCCACCAAAGTCGCCCGGTTCATGCATGCCAAAACGTCCCCACTTGGAGAGCAACGGACCCGCGGCGTCGTATCGCTCGACTCGATGCTTCTGCGGATGGGCAACGACGACCGAACCGGTGCTGGGATCGCGGGCCAGGTCGAGAATGCCGTTGGGGATCATGAATCCTCGCGTGTTGGCCTCCGCCCCCATGTCGCCAAGGTACTTGCCGTCGCGCGAGTAGCGATGGACTGCCCGGTTAGTTGAGTCGGCAAGCACCAAGCTTTCGCCTGCCGAGGCGATCGATGTGATACGCCCCAATCGGGCGTCTGCG
Source organism: Aeoliella sp. (assembly GCF_965227375.1). Classification (NCBI taxonomy): domain Bacteria; kingdom Pseudomonadati; phylum Planctomycetota; class Planctomycetia; order Pirellulales; family Lacipirellulaceae; genus Aeoliella; species Aeoliella sp. The sequence goes on along the minus strand of NZ_CBDDFX010000002.1, from coordinate 1,921,904 downwards.
ATGATCGTCAACGGCTTTCCATCGGGCGAGTACGATCGGACCTTCCCATCGAAACCGATCCACAGCTTGTCTTCTTCGGCCAAGAGCGACCATCCCAACGCGTCGAGTTGGAAATTCCGCACCGGCTCACCTTCGGAAGTGAAGCATCGGACTCGATCGTCGCCGAGCATGTAGACCAGATCATTCGGGTCAACGGCCACCGCAACCAGCCGCAGATCGAACAACGGCTCAGCGGATGGGCCAGTGAGCGTCTTCACGTGAGCGACATTCATCGTTTTGGTTGTCATTTTATTGGCCGCTGGAGTTGGAAGATGCGGCCAGCGGAGCGTTGGGATCCGCAACATCAAGGCACAGCAGTTTGCCCAAGTCGCGCACCAACAGCTTTCCGCCTGAAATAACAGGTGGGGTCCATACGTCCGGACCAGACAGCAGCTTTGCTTCGGCCAACTGACGATACTCGTCGGCCTCAGCGTCTATGAGTCGCAGTGTGCCGCTTTTCCCGTCGAGCGCGAAGAACATCCCATCGGCCAGAACGTAACCGCCCATGCCGAACGTCGCGGCACGACCGCTAGTCCACAGTTCGTTGCCATCCAAGTCCAGGCAGGTCCACATCCCCCGCTTGGTCTTGCCAACTCCGTAGATATGTCCGCCATGAACAATCGGAGTGTGAACCTCCGAGTTCCAACCTCGTGGGGGAGATTGGAATGCAACACTCTCCGACGCAGTCCATTTGCCGTCTTCCAGTTTCACCTGGCAAATTACCGTCTGTGCATTGTATCCACTAGTCAAAAGCAGGCGTCCTTCGCCCAACGGCAGCGGTGCAGGAGCTACAGCCGTGTTGAACTTCCAGGGAAACGACCACAACAATTCGCCCGACTCGGCATCCACGCCCAAAGCTCCCTTGAGCGTGAGGTAGGCGTACTGGCGATGCCCGTCGACTTCGAGCGGCATCACCGATGAGTGTGAAAGTAGATACTCATCGGAGTTAGGCGTTTCCCAAATGGGCTCACCGGTTGCCTTGTCGAGCGCCACGAGCACCGCTTTACCGCCGGTTGCCAGAACGAGCTTGTCGTCGTCGATCAGCGGACACTGACCGTTGTACCAGGGTGGAATCGGACTGTCGTACAATTGCGGCAGGTTCTTTTTCCAGATGAGATTGCCATTTCTCGCATCAAGGCAGTGCAGTTCGCACTTGGGGTCGATCGAGAAGACGAAACCACCGTCGGTCGCCGGAGCGGAACGCGTGATGGAGTGGTTGGGGCGGATTCGCTTGGCGACCTTGTAGGTCCAAAGCTCGTCGCCACTCTCCAGTGACAAGCAACGAACCAGCCATTCTTTGGCGTCTTCGTCGTAGTCGTTCAAAAACACGCGGTCGCCGACAATCGAGGGCGCTGAGTATCCTTGCCCCACCGTGGCTTCCCACAGCACGGGAGGTCCTTCGGCCGGCCACGTGCGTGCTAGTCGCGTGCTCCCCTGGACGACTGCATCCCGATTCGCGCCCCGAAACTGGGGCCAGTCGTCGGCCGTCAACTCTGCCGGCTTCGGCAGGTCGGCGGAATCGATAACTGCTCGATATTCCGCGTCGGTCTGTGAAGCAGGCTGCTCGACTTTCGGGGCCGCAGTGTTCGACTGGTCGGCATCCGAAGAACTTGCCAGCTCTTGGAGTTCGGAACTGCAGCCAATCAGCAAACTGCAGGCGACGAGGAATGTGAAACTAGAGGATCTAACAAACATTTCGAGGCACCGATAAGGTTGGTAGAGAGTGTGCGGAGAGTAACTAATGGATGGGCTGGAAGCTCTCTAAGCACCATCCGTGCCAAACTGCACCCTCAGCGGAACAATCCACGAACCGGTAGGGAACCTTCTGATTTTTGCGAAGACACTCTGTGTTGAACCCCGCAACGGACGAAACAAACACCCTGGCACGGTCGCACATGTGCGGTTACGCACAAGCAACAGTTACAGCGTTCCACGGCTCCCCGCCGGCGAGGTGCTATCAAGACGGGGCGAATTGGGGTAACATGACCACCTTGTCTTTTGGCCCCAAGATCCCACTATTCAATCCAGGTTTTGTATGCAGTGCCGCGGCGTACGAGGCGCTACTACCGTCGAAAACAATGATCGCGAGGAAATCCTCCGCGCGACTCGCGAGTTGCTTGCGCTGATCATTCGGCACAACGAAATCGACAAGCAGGACGTGGCTAGCGCCTTCTTCACGACCACGGTCGACCTGGATGCGGAGTTTCCGGCGCTAGCGGCGCGGCAACTTGGTTGGTGCGATGTCCCACTGCTGTGCGGCCACGAGATCTACGTGCCCGGATCGCTCGAGAAGTGCATTCGGGTGCTCATTCACTGGAACACCGACAAGGCTCAGTCGGATGTGCACCACGTGTATCATCGCAAGGCGGAGCGATTGCGTCCCGATCTGTGCGACGTGCCGCCGGTCGACCTGGCGGAACTGGAAGGCTGGATCGACCAGCAGATGCAAGAGAACGCCTGAGCTATCTTCTCAACTCACCTGCACGTGCAGGTGAGCGACAAGCGGGCGGTGATCGGACGCCTCGCGGCACAGCTGCGTATGCCCCGCGAACGCATGGTCGAGTTCCACGTCGCCGCGGTAGTAAATGGCGTCGAGCGCGCGGAGCGGCAGTCGGGCGGGGAACGTGCGAACCTTGCCAGTCGCCGAATGGAATCCGCCTGGGTGCATGATCCGCTTGCCCATCCTGCCCCACACGTCGTTGAAGTCGCCACCCACCAGCATGGGCGTCGTGGAGTGGTGATGCGCGATAGCATCGTGCTTTAGCAGCCTCCGGAGTTGCATGCGCCGCTCGAAGTCGGCAAGTCCCAAATGCAAGTTCGCAACAACCAGCGTGCGCGTATGGTTCTGGTCCGCGAGTCGCGCGTGAGCCACCAACGCACGTCTTCGCTTCTTGGGCCCAATGGTCAAGTCGATATCGGTCTGATGGCTGAGCGGGAACCGACTGAGAATTGCGTTTCCGTAGTGCCCTCTGCGCAGGCGAACATTGGCTTGAAACGCACTGTCGGCGTAGCCCAATTCCTCTCGAAGCAAGTCGATCTGACAATCGCCCCGCGAACGCGGCACCCCGTCGTCCACCTCCTGCAACAAGGCGATATCGGGATCGTGATGCCGAAGCACGTCCATAATCCGCTCGAGCCGATACTTGCGGTCCACGCCGCCAATGCCCTTGTGGATGTTATAGGTGAGAAACTTGAGCAACATGGGCGGTCGGACCTTGATTCACGGATACGCAACTCCCCCAAAATAGCAGAACCATACGGGCGTTGAGTACTGGGCGAACTTCGCGCACCATTCGGCGGTCGATTCAGTGGTACGCCCCGCCCTCAACGTTTACAATGGGCCTGCCGGAACGGCTTCGATGCCGGCCAACAGGAAATCAACGGGAATTTCATGTCTCATATTATCGGTATCGACCTGGGAACAACCAACTCGCTTTGCGGCGTGTTCCTGGGCGACAAACCGCGATTAATACCCAACGCACTGGGGCGAATGCTCACGCCGTCGGTCGTTGGCATACTGGAAGATGGCCAGGTCCTCGTAGGCGAGGCAGCCCGCGAACTGCGCGTCACACAACCCGAGCGGTGCGCGTCGACCTTCAAGCGTCTGATGGGCAGCGACTCGCGTGTGGAACTCGCCGGGCAAGCATTCTCGGCCCCAGAACTCTCGAGCCTGGTGCTCAAGGCCCTGAAGAGCGACGCGGAGAAGTTCCTTGCCGAGGAAGTCACCGATGCGGTGATCACTGTGCCGGCGTACTTCAACGACAACCAACGCAAGGCGACCAAGGTGGCGGGGGAACTGGCAGGACTGAAGGTCCGCCGCATCATCAACGAACCAACGGCCGCCGCGCTGACCTACGGCTTCCACGACCGCCAAGCGGAGAAGAAGCTGATCGTTGTCGACCTCGGCGGAGGCACCTTCGACGTGACGCTGATGGAAGTGTTCGAAGGCACGCTCGAGATCATCTCCACTTCTGGCGAGAGCTTCCTGGGCGGCGAGGACTTCACCAATCGATTGGTCTCGGTGATCTTAAAACAGCAGGGCATCAACTTCGAGCTGGCAGAGTTGCAACAGCCGCTCCGCGTGGCCAGGCTCCGTCAGCAATGCGAGGACGCCAAACGGCAACTAAGCAACGAGGCGGAAGTCGCTGTGACCCTGCCGGAAGACGATGGGACGTTGCCCGAGAAGGCCAAGATGGTGAAGATCAATCGCGAGACCTTCTCCAAGGCGGTCAAGCCGCTGCTCGATCGCATCGCGGGACCGATCGGAAAAGCACTTCGCGATGGGCGCACCGATTCGTCCGAGGTCGACGATGTGATTCTGGTGGGCGGGGCAACGCGAATGCTGCCGCTGGTCGATTTCGTCCGCGACTACTTCGGCACTGAGCCCGAGGCAACCTACAACCCCGACGAAGTGGTCTGCATGGGTGCGGCCGTGCAGGCGGCGCTCATTGCCGACAATCGCGCCGTGGACGACATGGTGATGACCGATGTCTGCCCGTTCACGTTGGGCATCGACACCGCCAAGGACATGGGCGGACAGGTCCGCTCCGGTTACTTCGTGCCGATCATCCATCGCAACACCACGATTCCCGTCTCGAAGGAGCACGTCTTCAGCACCATGGTGCCGAACCAGCAAGAGGTGCAGGTCGACGTGTATCAAGGCGAGAATCGCAAGGTCGAAAACAACCTGAAGATCGGCGAACTCCGCGTCACAGGCGTACCACGTGGGCCGGCGGGGCAGGATGTGTTCATCCGCTTCACCTACGACCTGAACGGCATCCTCGAGGTGGAAGCCTACGTGGGCAGCACCGAGAACAAGTTCCGCACTGTCGTTACGCAGCACGCCGCGGATCTGACCGACACGGAGTTGGAAGAGGCGGTCGCCAAGATGCAGGGCCTGAAGTACTACCCGCGCGAAGACATGGCCAACCAGCGACTGCTCCGCTTTGCCGAGCGGATGGTGGGCGAAGTGAGCCCCTACCAGCGTGAGCAATTCGAGGTGGCGATCGACATGTTCGAGCAAGCCATGAGCACCGGCGACCGTGAAACCGTGGAAGCGGCGCGCAGCACTTTGGAGGAAGTGTTGTCGATGCTTGGCATCGATCCCGACACCGCCCAGGAGCCGAGCGATGAGTAGCGCCTCGCCGCAAGTGGTCGACTATTTGACCAAGCAACTTGCTCGCAATCCAATTAACGAGAGCGGCGATATTGTTCGCTCGCGAGCGAAAGCGTTTCGCCTCGAAGCCAAACAGAAGACCAAGTCGGCCAACGCTCCCTCGGCTGGAGAACGGCAGAAGGTACGCGATCAGTTGGAGCAGATCCGGCAAGCTTGCTTCACTGGCCCGGTGGATCAACTGCTGGGCCGTATCCGGCAGCTTCCTGTCCAAGAGTTCCCCGAGTTGGCTGCACTCGCAAGACGACTGACAGTCGTATTGCAGAGTCGCGGAAAGTTGCCAGCTTTGGCAAGCGATCGCCGGTTTGATGGCGACTTCTTCAGCGTGCTCAAGAAGATTCTGGTTTCACCGTCGCGCGACGTGGCTGTGCTTCGAGAGCAAGTGCTCGCCAGTTTTCGCCATCGACACAACCGTCGCCACGGCCAGGCGATGATTCGTCTGCTCAAGACGGAGCTACCTGAGCTATACGCGCTGGAGTCCGACTGGCTCGACTCCCTGCTTCGCTACTCCGCCCGCAAACACGCGGTGGCCGCTGCACCGGGCCAAGCGGCTACGACCGAACGCTCGAGCAACGGTTGGCCTTGGTGGCTGTTCCTGCTTGTTCTCCCGGTCATTCGTGGCTGCGCCCACATCGCCAACGAGAGCAGTTCGTCGTCCAAATCGCGTTCGTCGTACACGGAGCCTGTTTACACGCCTCCTCGTGTCGAGATTCCGGACACGTTCGAGGACACTTATCGGCCAGGCCGCCAAACTCAGCCGGAACAGTTTCGAACTGGCCCACCCGACCGCGAGGTTTGGGAGGTGGAAGACCCCTTCAAAGAACACCGCAAGTCGATAGAGGACGCCCGCGCGAGGATGGACAAGATCCTCGAAGAACACAGGAGCAATCGGCAGCGTTACACGCCGCCCGAGTATCCTCGGCCACCGAACGTGCCGACTCCCAGCCCGCCTGGTTCCAACCGTTCGCGTCCGAACTTTCCCCGCCCCTACTCGACCAGCCCCGGCCTGCCAGGTCCCTGAACGTCTCTATCTGCATCGCACGAAGCCATGGCCGACACGGCTGACAATCCCAACTGGGACCTTTTGCCTCAAGATCCGATCCGGTTCTTTGCGCTGGCGGATGGATTTGATCGCAAGGACCTGAAGCGTGCTTACAATCGGCTGCTGCGCGTCTACAAACCAGAGAAGTTCCCCGCCGAGTTTCAGAAGATCCGCGCGGCGTACGAACAACTGGACGAGCAGCTTCGCTACCACGGCGGCGCAGCGCCGCAGCGAGTGCCGACACCGCAGGATTGGAAGACCGACGAGAGCGGGCCTGCGGATGCGGCCACGCCACAGAAATTGGAACCCACGCTAGCCGAGCGGCTCAAGACCGAGTCGCCCGCCGCGCTGTTTCAAGAACTCAAGCAGCGGGAAAACAAGTCGCCCTACGACTTTTACGCCCTGGCGTTGCTATCGGATGTGGTCGAGAAGTCGCCAACAGGATTCGTCAAGTGGCTCATCGAGGGCATCGCAACCCACCGACGCGACGGGGCGCTCAAGCAGTTGCTGCACGATTACTTCCGCGGTCCGCAGCAGGCCAAGTTGCTGCTGAAGATACTACCGGCGGTGGCCAAGGCGGTTCGGACCGACGAGTTCTATCCACTCACCGAGCCCGCCTGGCAAACGGTGATGCGCGAGTGCAACTTCAACCAGTTCACCGCAACCTACGATCGCTGCGAAAGAGAACTGCGCGACTCGCATATCGTGGGGAGGATGGCCTTCCTGATTCACACGCTGAAGAGCGCCTTGTGGCGCGACGAACAGCTCAATGGCTGGTCGGCCGCGCAGCTTCGCTTTATCGAGGAGAACTTCAGCAACATTCCACCCTGGTTGGAGTGGGACGTCGAACTGCTTGGCCTCGCCCGCGAGTACCTGCTGGTACGTCGGCAGTTCGCCGCCGGCTCACCGCTGCGTAGCCGCATGGACGCGGCCCTCAAGGACTACTTCAGCGAGTCGCAGGAGGTCGGCGATCACTCAATGGTCGCCGCGCAGATGGAACTACTCTCGGCTGGCGATGCGTTGATGGATGAGTTTCCGGTGGAACAAAGCGAGCTACTGCACAAGTTCTACCCCATCTGGGCGTGGGCTTCGCATGACGTGGCGGAACGACAGTCGTTCAAGCAGGAGACCGAGGTCAACCAGGAAGTCTGGGTGAGCCGCGGCGCCGCACTGCTCGCCCGACTGGAAAAGGAGTGCAACAACTCGTTGACCGGCGTGACGTGGTCCCTGGCTTTGTTTGCCCGATGGGTCGCCCTGGCAGTGGGGGTACTAATTGGCTCCCTGATCGTCATTTCAATCTACGCTGGCGTCTCCACCTCGATGGAGCAGGCGAACCAAGACACACTAGCGTTCGTTGCGGTGCTGGTGATGATTCTGGGTATTGTTGGTGTGGCAGTACTTGTGCTGTATTACCTTCGTCCTGTGGTCGATCAGAAACTTTGGTTTCCGTTGAACGCCAAGTTCGCTCAGAAGTGCTACAACCAAATGTGGCGGCGAGAGGTGCTCGACTTCCAGCGGCGATCGCACGTACCCGACCAGTTCTTCTGTGCGCTATTCCAGCACTTTGCCGATAGATCGGCCACTTCCACCTGGGTGAACGAATTCGTCCAGCAAGACATCGCCCCTGCACTGCTGGCCGGCGCTCAGCGGTACGAGGCGTGAGTCGCAAGCCGCTTACAACTTCGGCATCCATTTGTCGCGATACTCGCACTGCCACAGGTCTTTGCCCGTGGCGCCGACGAGATGGCCCGTCTTGGGGTCGACGTCGAGCGACTGCCCGGTGCGGTAGGCGATGTTTGCCAGGTGGCACAACATCACGCTGCGGTGTCCTTCGTCAAGATTGGCATTCGTCGTGCCGCCATCCCGAATGCAAGAAAGAAAGTCTTTGATGTGCTCGTAGTCGCCACGACTGCCTTCGAGCTTATCGACCGGCTTGCGATCAAGATCGTAGACCGTCATGCCGGCGTCGTTGACGAACAAGGTGCCGTCGGTTCCGCGTAGCTCGATGCCGATCTGATTGCCGGTCTGGTAAGGATCGGACCAACTGACGCCCTCCCAAGTGATCAGCTTGTCGCCGCACTCGAAACTCGCGTTCATCGTGTCGGGAGTTTCTTGATCGTCGTCGTAGCGCAGCTTGCTGCCGTGGACGCTCACCTTCGTGGGGAAGTCGACGCCCATCGCCCAGCGACAGATGTCGATGGTGTGGACCCCGTTGTTGCCGATCTCGCCGTTGCCCCACTGCCAAAAATTGTGCCAGGTGTAGTGCAAAATGTTGGAGCGGAACGGCTGCGTAGTCACCGGGCCTTGCCACAGGTCGAAGTCGAGCCAACTAGGCGGGGTTTCCGGCTCGGCGTGACCGACCGTGGGCCGATTGTTGTAGTAGTAGGACTTGCCCATCAGCACTTCGCCAATCGCTCCGCCGCGCACCTTTTCCACCATCTGCTGGTAGAGCGGGCCACTACGGCGTTGCATGCCCACCTGCACCACTTTGCCGGTCTTCTGGGCCGCTGCGATCATCAACTCGCCTTCCTCGGCCGTGTGGCTGCAAGGCTTCTCCACATAAACATGCTTGCCCGCGTCGCAGGCGGTAATCGTGGCCGCTGCGTGCCAGTGGTTGGGCGCGGCGCAAATCAGCCCATCGACGTTCGCATCGTCCAAAGCCTCGCGAAAATCGCGCACCCCTTTGGCCGCCGTCTTCTGTCCACCCGATTTGACCGCAGCGATGCCCTTGTCGAGTTGCCGCTCGTCGGGATCGCACACGTAAGCGATCTCGAAGCCTTTCACCTTGCCAAATCGCTTCGCCAACTGCGAACCACGATTGTGAGCTCCCATAAGAGCCAGTACGACTTTGTTGTTGGCCTCGTTGGCGGCAGCTCGCGCGGTTGCAGAGACCGCGAGGGTTGCGGCAGTACCAGCAATGAAGTCACGGCGATGGATACCTGGCATAGCGTTTCCCGAAATGAATCGTGGTTCGAAAGTTAAGCGTCACGCACACAAGCACGGCTTATCACAAGGCTAACCACGGGACCTACTGGCTGCCACCCCACTTTAGCGCCAGATAAGCCCCTTTGATTACACCAGTGCGGATAAGTGCCCGAAAATTCCGAGTCTCTACACTAGACACTCAGCAAAACCGGAATCGGAATGCAGCAACCACCGCCATCGTGGCAAGTAGCCAAGTGGCACGTTCTGGCACGGCGGTGCGTGGTGTCGTACAACTCGACGAACATCTGGAAGTCGAAGATGTCGTTGTCGCCATCGTCGTTGCCGCGCAGGCAGTGGTGTTGTGTCCCGTTTTGTTCGTTGTTCCCCAGTTCACGATCCATGGGCCCAAAACCCCAACCGTTTTGCCCACGTCCAAATTGCAAACTCCCTTGTTTTCTCGACTAAACCAATCGGGGGGTGCGACAAAACTTGCCACGTTGTTCCCCGCATGTTTTAAAGGGGACAAAACCCCCGATCGCAGCCCACGCTATATTTGGGAATCGGAATCCAACTTGGGAGATTTTTGTCTGATTTCCGACAACACACAGGTTGCCGGCTAGGGGGCACTCTTGGGGCAAGTCTGCGAAGGGCAAACTGGAAAACCTACTCGCCTACTCATCGGGGCCACCCATACATAACGCCACACTCATTGGATCAGAGTTTTGTCAAGTTTCAACCGCGATTTGCTGACAACGCCAATGGTACAATACTCGGCCGAATGGCGTCTTAGTTGGTACACTGGACACCTGAATCCACTTTGCTTGGCCACACGACGAGAGCTCCATGCGACTTCCTTTCGAATTGCTGTGCATATGGACGCTGCTGATAGGCGTCTTCGTTGCACCAAGTACCGCGGCGCCCAATATCGTGCTCATCTATGGTGACGATGTTGGATACGGAGACATTGGTTGCTACGGCGCGGAATCGATTCCCACGCCGAACATCGATCAACTCGCCGAGCACGGCCTGCGATTCACCTCGGGCTACTGCACTTCGGCCACCTGCACGCCCAGCCGCTACAGCTTGCTAACCGGCAAGTACGCCTGGCGCGTGCCCGGCACGGGGATCGCACCGCCGAACGCTTCTTCGCTCATCAAGCCTGGCACGCCGACGCTGGCCTCGGTCTTGCACGACGCTGGCTATCGAACCGGCATTGTCGGCAAGTGGCACCTGGGACTCGGCTCGCCACCCAAGCCCGATTGGTCGGGAGACATCAAGCCCGGGCCGTTGGAACTCGGCTTCGATAGTTCGTTCATCCTGCCCACCACCAACGACCGCGTGCCGTGCGTGTACGTCGACGGGCATCGCATCGTGGGACTCGACCCCGATGACCCGGTGGACGTCTTTCGGAATAACCCTGACGGACAGCCCACCGGCGTGACGCACCGCGACAGTCTGAAAATGGATTGGTCACGCGGGCACAATAATTCGATCGTCAACGGTATCGGCCGCATCGGGTTCATGGTTGGCGGCGAAGAGGCGCGCTGGACCGACGAAACGATGGCCGAGGTGCTGACCGAGCGGGCGCGGAAGTTCATCGCCGAAGGGGGTGACGAGCCGTTCTTCTTGTTCTATTCGGCCCACCAGATTCATGTACCGCGTGCACCCAATCCGCAGTTCGTCGGCAAAACACCACACGGCCCGCGGGGCGATGTAATGGTGGAGTTCGACTGGTGCGTGGGGCAACTCGTGGAGCAGCTCGAATTTGCCGGAAAGCTCGACGACACACTGATCCTCGTCACCAGCGATAACGGCCCGGTGCTGGACGACGGCTACAAAGACGATGCGGTAGAAAAGTTGGGCGACCACCAGCCTGCTGGTCCCTACCGCGGCGGCAAGTACAGCCGGTTCGAAGGCGGAACCCGCGTACCGTGGATCGTCCACTGGCCCGCCCGCGTGCAGCCCGGCGTCAGCCAGGCGATGATCAGCCAGGTCGACCTCATCGCCTCCCTCGCGCCGCTGGCGGAGGTGTACGAACTTCCCGAAGGCGCAGCGCCCGATAGCACCGACCTCTCGGAAGTGCTGATAGGCGAAAGCCAGGCCGGCCGCGACTACATCGTCGAACACTCCGGCAGCCGCAATCAACTGGCCATCCTGCGCGGCAACTGGAAGTACATCGCCCCGGCCGGCAAACAGCCCGCGCAGCTTTACAATTTGGAAAGCGACATCGGAGAGACCAAGAATGTGGCGGGTGCGCATCCGGAAGTCGCTGAAGAACTGGCGGCGCTTCTCGAGTCGGTTCGAGATGGCGACGCGCATTAACGGGCACTAACGCACGACTTCGTAGTAGTACGTCCGATGCGTCCCATCAATCTGGAAGGTGCCGTTTTCTCCGACGGTGAGCGACTCCTCTTTAGGCACGCCGTATAGGTCGAGCGGAGTGACGCTCCTGGGCGCCTCGCCCGCCAGGCGGATCATCGCTTGCACCGGTTCCATCAACAGCGGTGGGCGGCCTTCGGTCAGCAGTTGCGACCAGTCTTCGTTGAACTCGCTGCCGGTTTGCTTGTCGCGGGCCATGGCGGTTACCAGGATGTGTTTTGACTGCCGCAGCGGCTGGTCGTCGAGCGGGGTGAACAGTAGCGAGACGAACGGAGTGGTCGTCCGCACCGCCACGTCTGGCAGGCGGATGACTTCGTCTTTGGCGAAACCGATCACGCCCTGCGTTTTCGGCGAACGAACTTCGACGACGCGGTCGCCGTACCGCCACGACAATTGCCCGGTGGACGAGCGAATGGTCTTGCTCTCCTCATCGTGCAGCATCTTCCATTCGCCTGAATGGGAGATGCGGTTGGGGAGGTTGAGCGGTCCCACTCCAATCGACTTGTCGTAGAAGGCGATCGTCACTCGTCCGGCTGCCAGCGTTTCAGGCGGCGTGTTTCCACGTCCAACCAGCTGCTTGTTATCGTGCCCGCCGCCGGAGAGCGATTGCCCAAGCAGGTCGCGCCCCGTGTAGAGATCCTCCAGGTCGACACTTCGGTGTGCGATGCTCACGCTCTCTTCGACATGGCCGTTGTGCACTGCGAACGCCAATGCGGGAAACTGGGCCATGTAGTGCGGCGTGTTCGACATGTACTTGCTCTGCGCAGGCCAGCCATCGCCAATGCGGCGATCGCCCATATTGAAGTGGTAACTCGCGTCCCAACCTTGCAGTCCCATGCCGTAGAACGCAACGAGCGGCGCGGCTTCGGCCTTCCAGGGGTTGGGCGGCATGTGCGACCACTCGCTGTAGGAGAACGGGCGGTCTTCGACCTGGAACATGCCGACCGCCAACAAGCCGCGGCCCGGTTGGTCGAGGTGCGTGTCGGTGTTCACTTTGCCTACGGTGATGCGGTGGCCACCGTCGCCGCCGCCAAAGTAGTTGTGGCGGTCGATGCTATCGCCCGCAGTGTCGCAATACAGGTTGGCCAGGCTGGCCGCCGGCCCGCCCGACTTCCAGGCGGTGGTTACGGTCACGCCTTGGAAGCCTGCGTCGCGCATCTGCTGAATGCGGCGCTGGAAGTACTCACGCTGCACCGAAGTGAGGAACTCGATGTAGTCGCTGCAGCGGCGTTCTTGCCCGGCGTACTCGTACTGCGGTCCATCGCTCCCCCAGTGATGCGCGCCCATCAGGGCCAACTCGCCCCGACGCCAGTCGTCGCCCGGCATCGCGCGTCCCCACGCTTTCTCGGCCTTCCGCTGGCTGCCGTACTTCTGCTTGGCGAACTCGTAGAATCGCTTCCGCATCTCCTGAGACAGCCGCGGCGCGCGCTGCGGGTCGAGCAAGCTGTTGAGCGTGAAGAAAAACACGTTGCTTTCGTTCTGCACCTCGAGCACCGCCAACGCCGGATCGTCCTTGTACGCCAAACCGGTGTAGGGGTTTACGTGATTCAGCAGCTTGTCGAAGTATTTCCACGCGGCGTCCTGAATGCGGCGGTCGAGGTTGATGTAGTCGTTGGAGACAATCGGTTGCCGGCGGCCATCGCGGGAGTTGTCCTCCGCGTCGAGTTCGGCAAACAGGTCCGCGTCGAGATCCTGCGGGCGCAGGAACGCACCGTGATGGGGATAGACGACCGACCAGGTGGAGTAGATTCCTTGTTCCTTCAGCGCAGCGAACCAGCGGTCGTAGCGATCGAGCCGCGCGCGGTCAAACTCGCCGCGCTCGTTCAGCAAGCCTACCGCGCCGATCATCGTGTGCTGGCGGACCATGTTGATGCCGTGCTTGCGAAACCAACGCGCGGCCTGCTGCATCTCCTCCGGCGTGTTGCCGTGCGGTGGCGAGCCAACGCCCCAGAACTTGGTGGGCTCGCTGGCTCTTTCGAATCGCAGTGTGTCATGGCTACGCTTCAGGAAGCCGTGCTTGCCGGCGGGGGTGTCAATCAGGTGGCTGACGTCGATTACCGACTTCGGCGACAGCGGGTCGATGTCCATGATCACCGGAAACCACTCGTCGGGCTTCGCCGGGCCGCTATCTTCGAGTGGTTTGGTCGTGCCGCTTGGCACAAACGTGCCGCGGGCGAGCACCAAACAGTCGATGCCACCATGGTGCTGCGGCCCGCTGTGCATTCGGAAGGTAAGTGTGTGCGCGCCCTGCGAGAGATCGAGCTTGCCGACCTTCACCCACCCGATGAACCGCAGATCGGGCTTGTCGTCCGTGGCGATGTTGATCTGCCCTCGCAAGTCGCCACGGAAATCGACCTCCTGCTGCGGCTGGTCATTCAGCCGAAAGGAGAGCTTGGCCTTCACGGGATTGGCGCGCAACCAGAACGTGTACTCGCCGGCTTGCTCGACTTGGAAGTCGAACTCGGCGGTTCCCTCACGGCCCTCGTCGAAGTGCGACAGCCACTCACCGCCCGACAGCGCGTCCTTCTTGACGCTGTTGTACCAACCATGCGGGCTGACTTGCTGCCGAGTGGCGTCCTCGCCTTCGATCCAAACGTAGTCGGCGGCAGAAACGTTGGCTTGTGGAAAGATAACGACGAACGCGACAAGCAGCAACTTGCGGAGCATTGGATAGTTCACTGTCAAACGAATTATCTTCGGCTTGACGAGATACCTAACCCCACATTTCCCACAGCCAGAAACCGACGATGGCAATGACGGCCGTGCTCGCGATCGCGATGCTGGCCAGCACCAGACGGTTCATGCCGCTGTCGGCTTCCAGTGAATCCGCTTCCGCAGTGGCAGGCGACACGTAGGCGGGCGTCTGTTGGGGTGTCGTTTCGTCGGTAGGGGAATGAATCGGCGTGGTGCCTTGCGAGCTGCTGCGGCCGTCGCTGTCGAGGTCCGCCAAGGGGTCATCGTCGAACGTGAGCGTATCTTGCAGATGCGGACTCTGCGCGGCTGATCGCTCCGAACGCGCTTCGCGCGGCTCCATCTGGATGGTCCGCACCGCCTGCGATACTTCGGCAATGGCCTCCTCCGTGGCGAACGCCTGCAGTCGCTGCGCGACCGCCGCGGCCGATGGGGGACGCTGCTTGGGATCCTTCGACATCATCTCTGCCACCAGTTGAATAAACTCCGGTGGCAGATCGGGCTGCAGTTGCTCGGGCGGCAGGGCCACTTCGTGCAGGTGCCGCTGCATTTTTTCGGCCGGGTTGCCACCAGGGAACGGCACTTTGCCGGTAACCGCGTAGTACAGCGTGCAGCCCATCGAATAGATGTCGCTCACCGGCACAATGACGCCAGGATCGCGGATGGTCTCGGGCGCCAGGTAGTCGGCGGTGCCCACGATCTTCAAACGGTCGCCCTGTTTGGCCGCGTGAATATCGGCTTCCAGGTACCACGCCAGGCCGAGATCGATCAGCTTGACGACCGCCTCGGGCGTGACCAGCAGGTTGCCCGGCTTGATGTCGCGATGCACCAAACCGCGGCGATGAGCGTGTTCGAGCCCCTCGGCCGCCTGCTGCATAATGAGCGCGGCCGCTTGATAGCTGACCGGCCCCAGCCGGCGGATCAGCTTACGCAGATCGGTGCCTGGCACGAATTCGGTGACAAAGTAGTAGATGTCGCCTTCGCGGTCGGCAAAGTGGACTCGAACCAAATTGGGATGATCGAGTTGGGCCTGAATGCGGATCTCGTGCCGAAACTTGTCGATCGTCTCGGCAGTGGTCTTGTGGCGCGGCAGCACCTTCACCGCTTCGATGCGCCCCAGGATCTCGTGCTCGGCCTTGAACACATGCCCCATGCCACCGCGTCCAATGGCGTCGACGATGCGATATGGCCCCAGCGAGAATTTGCTCCGCCCCAGCTTGAGCTGCTCCACCTGCCAAGGGTTGAGGAACTCGAGTTCCACCAGCCGCCGACCAATCGCGTCGTCGGAGACTTCGCTGATCGAAACGGTGTGCTCATCGCCCGCGTCGCACGCCGAAACGGTGGCCAAATGCAATTGCTCGGCGGTCACCAAGCCACTGGCTTGGGCCGTTTCGAGCAGGATCGATTTGGTCGTAGAAGACATGGGCGCGCAGGTGGGGAAAAGGTGCGAGATGCACTGTGCATAGTCTAATGCGGGAATCCCTGCTGCGCCAACTCAGTTAGCCGCACCGGTTCGGCGTAAACTGCCACACCATAGAGACTTACACGCTTCGAGGTATTACCCGAATGTTGCCGATTAGGGAAGCTGGACCGACGGCCAGTACGCTGGCAGCGGCGCAACCACCTCCAGCGGCGTTTTGCGCACCGGATGCTCGAGCGCTATTCGGTGGCTGTGTAAGGCGATGCCTTCAGGGAACGCGCGCGTGGAACCATACTTTCGGTCGCCCACGATGGCGTGTCCTATTTTTGCCAGCTGCACTCGGATCTGATGCTTCCTCCCGGTATCTAACTCCACACGCAACAGCGAGGTTTCGGCTTGCTCGCTCAACACCTCATAACGCAGCACCGCCCGCTGGGCGTCGGGCGCCGATGCGGACGTCGTGTGCATCTTGCGGTGGCGCTCGTCCTTGCGAAGGTAGTGCTCCAAAGTCGCTTGCGACTCGCTGGGGTGGCCCTCGACCAGCGCCAGGTAGCACTTCTCGACCGAACGGCTGCGGAACGACTCCGTTAGCCGGCGGGCCGCCTTGGAAGTGCGGGCGATGAGCAGCACTCCCGTGACCGGAGCGTCCAACCGGCTGACCACGCCCAAGTAGACGTTGCCCGGCTTGTTGTACTTGGTGCGGATGTACTCCTTGGCCACCGAGAGCATGGTAGGCCGATCGTCCCGCACGCCCATCGTGGCAATGCCGGCCGGTTTATTGACCACCAGAAGGTGGTTATCCTCGTACAAGACATCGAGCGACATACAATTTCAACGCTACTCAGGCGAACGAATCAACAATCCACTGAATTGTGACCTGTAACCTATGAGTACACCAAGCCCCGCCCCCGAACTGATCCTGGCGAGCACCTCGCCCCGCCGCCAGGAGCTGATGCGCGACGCTGGCTACACGTTTCGCGTGGTAGGTCCCGACCCCAACGCCGAGTGCGGCGCGTGCAGTTCCGGTGGGCCGGTGGAACTGGTGCGCGAGTACGCGGTTCGCAAGGCAACCGACGTGGCCCAGCAACTGATGCACAGCAACCGCGAGAACGACCTGTTGCTGCTGGCTGCCGATACGGTGGCCGAGTGCCAAGGCCAGATCCTCGGCAAACCCGCCAACGAAGACCACGCCCGGCAGATGCTCCAACTGATGCGGGGCAAACTCCACCGGGTGATTACGGGCCTGTGCCTGTGGCGTCTACCGGTGGAGGGAGAAGCCGACTCTCCGCTGGTCGAGGCGGTGGTTACCTCCCTGCGGATGGACGACATCGACGATGCAGCCATCGAAGAGTACCTGGAATCCGGCGGGTGGGAGGGCAAAGCAGGGGCCTTTGGCTATCAGGATCGGCTGGGCTGGATTCACATCCAGGAGGGGAGCGAGTCGAACGTGGTGGGCCTGCCGATGGAACGAGTGAAGGAGTTGCTGGCAGCCGCACAGGTGTTTACCTCGCCTGGCGGCTAGACGATAATAGGTGTCCCACCCCATGCGAGGTGAAAGTCGCGGCTCTCAGCCGCCAAGTCACCTCGCCCCCACCCCGCTGAGGTACCCAATGCGTCTAGCTGCCTGCTTACTAGCATCTTTGACATTCATCGGTTCCGCTGGCGCCAAGGACTCCGTATTGCCGCGCGGGGTGGTGAGCGAGAAGCCCGAGTCGGGTCCCGCGATCGAAGTAGAAGGGGGCTACATGGTTCCCTACACCGAGACCCTGCCGGGCACCGAAGTGAAGATCGAGATGGTGCCCGTGCCGGGCGGCGTGTTCACCTTTGGCAGCTCGCCCGATGACGAAGATCGCGGCGAGTACGAACTCGACGCGGTAAAGGTGGAGCTTCCTCCCTTCTGGATCGCCAAGCACGAGTTGACCTGGGAAGCATATTGGAAGTACATGAAGCTGAACGACGATTTCGTCAAACTGCAGTCCATCAAGAACCGCTTGACCAGCACCAACCCCAGCGAAGCGGCCGCCGCCAAGAACGCGGTCTCCAGCTCGCCGGCCATCGCAGCGGCCATCCAGCAGGATGCCACCTACGTGGACGGAGTGACCGCGCCGACGCCGTTGTACGATCCGGGCACCACGTATGAATTCGGCGAAGACCCGAAACTGCCTGCTGCCACGATGACTCCCTACGCGGCCAAGCAGTTCACCAAGTGGCTCGGCAAAACCACCGGCCAGGAGTACCGCCTGCCGACCGAAGCCGAGTGGGAATACGCCGCCCGAGCTGGCTCGACGACCGCGTACCCCGAGGGCGTGACGGCCGACAACCTGGGCGAGTACGCCTGGTTCGAAGACAGCTCCGACTGGAGCACGCACAACGTGGGCGAACTGAAGCCCAACGCCTGGGGACTGCACGACATGCTGGGCAACGTGGCGGAGTGGGTGATCGACGAGTTCAGCGAAGAAATCGAGCGTCCCGACGCCGACGTGCTCTCGTGGGACCAGGCGGTGAACTGGGCTAAGTCGAACGAAGCCCGCGTGTTGCGTGGTGGCTTTTACGACTCGGCGCCTGAGGATTGCCGGGTCACCTCTCGCTTCTACTCCGATGACGAGCTGTGGAAGTCGGGCGACCCGAACTCGCCGCTCAGCCCGTGGTGGTATACCGATTACCCCACCACCGGCGTCGGCATGCGAGTGGTTCGTTCGCTCAAGCCGCTGCCGCCAGAGACCCTCAAGCGGTTTTGGGACTTCGAGTCCGAAGCGACCCGCGAAGACGTCCAAAGCCGTATCGCTGGAGGCAAAGGGCGGGGCAAGCTGGGGCCGGCGAACCCCAATCTCACCAAAGCTCAGCAGGAACTCGAGAGCGACGCGGTCAAATCGTTGCTCGAGGGCGACCGCTAGCCTTGCCGAATTGTCGGAACCCGCTTCGGAAAGCCGATTCAATTCGGCTCACCCGTGGAGTATACTTCTCAGGACCACCGAAAGGATCGGACGTCGGTGGCAGACGGTATTCTTGTCGCCCAACGTGAGGATTGACGTTGAAACTTCGGCTCGGAGTGATCGGACTCGGCAACCATTGGGCTAGCCGGCACATGCCCGCCTTGCGTGCGCTGAGCGACCGCTTCGAGGTTCGCGCGGTCTGCGATCCGGTCTCCCACCGGGCACAGCAGCTCGCCACGCAACTCAGTGCTCGATCGGTCGACAGCTTCCGCGAGGTGGCCTTTGCCGAAGATGTCGACGCGGTGTTGCTGCTCTCGGCTCGCTGGTTCGGGTCGCTGCCAATCGTCGCCGCCTGCGAAGCGGGCAAGGCAGTTTACTGTGGGGCGTCGCTGGAACTGAATGCCCAGGAGGCGGCTGCACTTCGCGAGCAGGTCCGCGAGGCGGGCATTGCGTTCATGGCCGAGTTCCCGTGCCGGCTGGCACCTGCCACGCTCCGCCTGCAGGAACTCATGGCAACCAAGCTGGGGCCGCCGCGACTGCTGTTCTGCAATCACCGCCACACGGCCGACCAGCAGAACGGCAACCACGCGCTCAACGGCGCCTCGGGCGATGTGAACATGCCGCAGACCGTGGAGATGGTCGATTGGTGCCGCTACCTGGTGGGCACCGAGCCGCGATCGGTCATGGGCATGGCCAACCCCGGCAGCACCGGCGGTTCGGCCCAGGACTATCTGCTAATGCTGCTTGACTTCGAGAAGCCCGAAAACGCGCACAGCCGCCCGCAGGCTCAAATCGCCTGCGGCAGTTATGTCCGCCACACCTGGTCGGAGGCCACCGCGTTCCGCCGCCCCGCCGACCTGCAGGTGGTTTGCGAGCGAGGAATCGCCTTTGTCGACCTGCCCTCGTCGCTGGTGTGGTTCGACTCGGCAGGCCAGCACATGGAGTCGCTCGATTCGGAGCGGCCGGTGGGCGAGCAACTGCTGTTGCACTTCCACCGCCAGGTGGCCAGCCTACTGCTCAAATCAGCCAGCCTGGAAGACGCCTACCGCGCGATGTCGATCGTGATCGCCGCGCAGCAGAGCCACAAGGAAGGTCGCCGCATCGATTGCGGTTAGTCCGCTTTTGGGCAGTAACTACTCCAACTTTGCCGCCTCTGCGGCGATTCTAGAGTGCCATCCGGGGTCCACGAGATTGCAAAGCTGCGCCCCGAGAGTGCACCGCTTGGGGGCTTCGTTGACACTCTGCGTGCAGGGGCGATAGACTAGTCGCAAAACATATACAGGCCAACACTTAGCCCCGCTCTTAGTACCCAATGTCTACCGCTACGCAATCCATCGAACAACTCACCATCAACACGATTCGCACGCTGAGCATGGACGCCGTGCAGGCGGCCAACAGCGGCCATCCCGGTACGCCCATGGCCCTGGCTCCGATCGCTTACGAGGTGTGGGCCAACCACATGCGGTACGACCCGTCGGCCCCGCTGTGGCCCAATCGCGATCGCTACGTGTTGTCGTGCGGCCATGCATCGATGCTGCTGTACTCGATGATTCACCTGTCGGGCATTCAGGACATCGACCACGATGGCAACGTCGTCAACGCACCTTCGTTGCCGCTGGAGGAGCTAAAGCAGTTCCGGCAATTCGGCAGCCGCACGCCGGGGCACCCCGAAGTGAAGCACACCGCCGGCGTCGAAACCACCACTGGCCCCTTGGGCCAAGGCTGTGCGAATAGCGTCGGCATGGCGATGGCCCAGAAGTGGCTCGCCGCCCGGTACAACCAGCCCGGCTTCGACTTGTTCGACTACAACATCTACGTGCAGTGCAGTGACGGCGACCTGATGGAAGGCGTATGCTGCGAAGCGGCCTCGCTCGCCGGGCATTTGAAGCTCGACAACGTGTGTTGGATTTACGACGACAACAACATCACCATCGAAGGCGACACCAGCCTGGCCTTCAGCGAGGACGTCGCCACGCGGTTCGAGGGCCTGGGCTGGACGGTGCGGAGAGTGGACGACGCCAACGACCTCAAGGCGCTCGCGGCGGCGATCGAGAGCTTCAAGAAGACGACCGATTCGCCCACGCTGATCATCGTCAAGAGCGTGATCGGTTATGGTGCTCCCACCAAGGCCGGCACGCATGGCGCCCACGGCGCTCCGCTGGGCGACGAGGAAATCGCCGGCACTAAGAAGGCGTACGGCTGGCCCGAAGACGAGAAGTTCCTGGTGCCCGACGGAGTGATGGAGCACTTCGCCGCGACTATGGGCGAGCGGGGCAGCGAGGCCCACGAGAAGTGGAATACGCTGTTCGGCCAATACGCCGAAAAGCACTCCGATCTGGCCAACGAGCTGAAATGCATCTGGAGCGGCGACCTGCCGGACGGCTGGGACAAGGACCTGCCGGTGTACGAAGCCGATGCCAAGGGACTGGCGACCCGTAAGTCGTCGGGCGAGGCGCTCAACGCCCTGGCCAAGAACCTGCCTTGGATGATCGGCGGCTCGGCCGACCTCGCTCCTTCGAACCTGACGGACATCAAGGGCGAGCAGGACTTCGAGGCCGAGAACTACGGCGGTCGCAACCTGCACTTCGGTATCCGCGAACACGCCATGGCGGCGGCCGGCAACGGCATGTCGTTGGCCGGTTTGAGAGCCTACGTGGCCACGTTCTTCGTGTTCAGCGATTACCTGCGGCCGTCGATGCGACTCAGTTCGATCATGAAGCTGCCACTGGTGTACGTGTTCACGCACGACTCCATCGGCGTGGGCGAGGACGGACCGACCCACCAGCCGGTTGAACAACTGGCCGCCGCCCGAGCCATCCCGCACCTGATCGTGCTCCGTCCAGGCGACGCCAACGAATGCGTGCAGGCGTGGAAGACCGCCATTTCGCAGACCGAGCATCCCGCCGCGCTGGTACTTACACGACAGAATCTGCCGACGCTATGCCGCGATAAGTTTGCCTCGGCCGAGGGCGTTACCAAGGGAGCCTACGTGCTGGCCGATGCGGCGGGTGGCAAGCCGGACCTCATCCTACTGGCCAGTGGAAGCGAGTTGTCGCTGGCCGTGGAGGCTTACGAGAAACTCACCGCCGACGGCGTCGCCGTGCGGGTGGTAAGCATGCCTTCGATGGAACTGTTCGAAGCCCAGGACGCGGAGTATCGCGAAAGTGTCCTGCCGGCTGCGGTTACCAAGCGGGTTGCCATCGAGGCCGGTATCCGCCAGGGCTGGGACCGTTATCTCGGAACGACGGGCACATTTATCGGAATGGACGATTTTGGTGCCTCCGCCCCATTCCAGGCAGTTTACGAAGATCGGGGCATTACCGCTGCGGCCCTCGTCGCTGCGGCAAAGATCGCGCTGGCCTGATTGGCGACGATCGCGCAAGATGGAAGGGGGCTCAGATAGCACTGCCGACAGCGGCGCTATCCGTGGAGCCAGGTGCAAGCGCAAACTTCTGCCTCGAAGGACCCCAACCATGCTCGGGCGTTGGAACACTGCAGCCCTCGGCTGCTTGGTCGCCTGTTTGTCGATCTGCCTACCCGCGTCGGCCGAAACGGTGCTGCACACGTTGCCTCGCAACACAGTGGTGGCGGTGCGCGTCTCGCAGCTCGATCACCTGGACCACCTGGTCCAACCGCTGGCAGCCACGTTTGGCATTGATATGCCGGCCGTGGGCGACATCGCCGCCGATCTCGAAGGAGTGGACATGGGCGGAGACGTCGCGGTGGGTTTGCTGCGGCTCGGCACCCGCAACTACACGCCATTCGTCTTACTGCCGGTCAACGACTACAAGGCCTTTGTGCAGGCAGGCGATGGCGATGCGGGGCTCGTGTACACACCGCTCACGATAGCCGGCGAGGAACTGATCGGCTCGCAGCGTGGAAAGTGGGCGCTGATCATCAATCCCATTGAAGACGTCAACGACCTCGGCCGGCTCGACGAGAAATTTGCCAGCAAGATCACCGACGCGGTGAACGAGGAAACTCTCGTCACCATTGCGGTGCCACCGCAGGGAGTGAGCGAACTGCGCAGAATCGCCAGTTCCCGGTCCGAAGCTCCCTACCGCGTGGCGAGCCGACGACGCATGCTCGCCAATCGCAAGATGAACTGGACTAGCATCAGCGATTGGGAAGAGCGGCTAACGCTCTATCGCGCGCCGATTATTCACCTCTGCAAGAGCTGCGACACCATGGTGCTGTCGGCCGATGTCGGTGAGCAGCAGAGCATCGACCTCGAGCTTCACCTCCTATCCGAAAAGCCACCCACGATTGCCGACACCCAAATAACCCTGCCAGCAGTGGAAGTCGATGGTCAGCGTCACTTTGCCATTGCCGAAGGACCTTGGAATTCGCCCTGGGTCGAAACGGCGGTGAAGATGTACGTCGATCACGCTTCGACCGGATCGGACGCCGTGGGAATCACTTACTTCTCGACCGCGGAGTTCAACAGCCTGCGCAAGACGGTTATGAAGGCAAGCGGCATGATCCAGAGCATGCGAGCGTTGGCGATCACGCCGGAAAAGGACGCACCATCGATGTCCAACTCCGCCTTGCTGCTGGAAGTGACCAACTCTGAAGAGTTTCTCAGTGTCGTGGATGGCGCGATGACCGAATGGAACGAACTGGTCAACAAGTCGCGGCGAAACATCGACTTCGTATTCGAGAGCAAGCCGCTGGTCGTGGGTGACCACAGCGGTAAACGATACTCGATCGATCTACCGAGCGCGTTTCGTGAAGAGGACGTTCCCGAAGTGCGGCAGGTGATGGACAAAATGTACGGCCGCAACGGTTTGATGGTGGCCGACGTGCTACCGGTAGACAAGACGCACGTGCTGATCAGCGATCTGCCCGACGCGTTGCGCGATGGCCTGCTGAAGGAGGCCACCGACGCCCAAACTCAGCCGGTCGACAACCCCGCGGGCTGGACGTTAGTGCTCGACCCAGCGGCCATTCAAGATTGGAACAACCTGGTTCAACGGCACGTCAACGGCGAAAACACCGTCGGCTGGAAGCCGAAGCCATTGGAGTGCGAAAGCAACGTGGTGATCGAAGTCACGACGCAAAGCCCCACGCTCACAATTCGCAGCACGATCCCCGGCGACGTGGTACAAGCGCTCGGCAAGCTCGTGCGAAGCGAATAGTCCGCTAGACCTTTTCAACTTGAGCGCGCTGCGAATGCACAGGTGCTATGTCAAACGAGTCTTCACGGATAGTGATGTCTACAAGCGTTTGAATTATCGCAGCGCTCTCTGATCACTATCCGAAAGTTCGGTTTGGCCAAATATCAGCAGCCGTTGTCGACCACTTCGCCGCCTAGCCACGTTTGGCAAGGTGGACTCGTGTCGCCAAACACGGCCGCCAGGATGTCGGCGTGCGAATCCGGAATGCCATCGGGAATCGGCACGGCAGTCATGTCGGCGTAGCGGCCAGCAGACAACGCTCCCACCAAATGGCCGAGTCCCATGGCGTGGGCCGCGGCCAGCGTGCCCATCTCCAGGATCACCTCGGCCGGCACCCGCGGATGGCGAGCGGCCGCGATCCGCATCTCGTTCAAGATGCTAAGATCGGGGTTCGACGCCAGGCTGTCGGTTCCCAGAGCCACGCGAACGCCTAGCGACAACGCGACTTCCAGTGGATACGGATCGTGCTGGAAGAAATTGTGCGTGCGGGGGCAATACACCAGCGACATCGAGTCGCGGTGGCGGGCCAGGAACGCGAGTTCCTTCCGCTCCAGGTAGTTGCCATGAATCACCAGGGCTTTGCTAGCGCGAGTGAGGATTCGCAGGTAGTCCAGCGGCACCGAACCGCGGGGCACTGCCCACGGGTCCCACATGCTGCGCTCTTCGAGGATCTCCTGAAAGCCTCCGGCGCCGGTCGTCAGGAAGTCGAGTTCTTCCTTCGACTCGGCCAAGTGGAACGCCACGGGCATTTCCCACTCGGCGGCTGTGTTTACCAGGTTGCGGAGCAACGGAGGCGAAACCGTGTACGGGGCGTGCGGCGCGACGCCCTCCATCGGCATGCCTTCGAGTTCCGGCGCGCCGTCGGCTTTGGATCGCTTGAGCTTCTTCACCAGTCCCGAATGCGCCGAAGGGGCGCGGGCTTGGGAGAAGCCGATCACCTCATGGAAACGCAGCGAGCGCGGCCCGCACTCGTTGCTGGGCAATTCCATCGGGTCGTAAGTGGCGATGTCGCCCAGCGTGGTCACGCCCTGGCGGATGGATTGCGACGCGCCGGTGGCTACCGCGCTGAGTTTCTTCTTGGGCGTGGTTCGCTCGTTGACCACCATCCGCACCCAGTCGGACATCGGCGTGCCGGGCTTGCCCAGACGCTTCTTGCGATCGGACAGGTCGAGGTGCGTGTGGGCGTTCACCATGCCTGGGAACAGCGCCACGTCGCCCAAATCGGTGAGCGGCACGCCGGTGGGCGGCTTGGTGCCCACTTGCTTGACCTTGCCCCCTTCGATGTGCACAACGCCATCGAAGATGGGCGGAGCTGCAACGGGGAAAACAACACGAGCACGGACCGCTGTAGACGTGCTCTCAATTACAGAGTGACGGATCATGTACGCTTCTGGCCTTTGGAAACGGGCTTCACGGCCGCGTCTGTTTGGCAGGCGCAGCGCTGGGCAGGGGCGAACTGGCATCATCCTTCAAGCCGTACGTCTCCGCCGAGCGGTACATCGTGGGTCCGACTTGCCAAAGGAGAGCAATCGCCGCCAACCCGCTGAGGATCACCACCGGAGTGGTGAACCCGAGGCCTACCACAGGAGTGGGCGAATCGCGGAAAACCGCGTCTGCCCAGGGCTGGGCCTCCAGGTAGTCGGCGAATCTCGTTCGCAACAACTGCAATCCGTTGTAACTCATATGAAACGCGACACAAGGCGTAATTTGGCGGGATTTTACCGCAATATACCCAATCACCAGCCCCAGCAATGTGGCGGAAATCGTTTGCTGCAAAGCACTTGCGTGTGCCAAACCAAAGAAAACAGCGGATACCACTACGGCCCAATGCGGGCGAAGTCGCGAAAGGAGACCCGATAGTACAAACCCCCGAAACGCCATTTCTTCGCAAATCGCCGGCAATACGGCCAGCAGCAGCAGGACATACGGCAGCGAGATCTCAGGCCCATCGTTGGCACCCGCCATCTGCTCGGCCATCTCCACGAACCCCGCAGGTAGCGGAAACACCTGCACGATCCCCTCCATTAGGGTCGTTCCTACGGGATGCAAACAGATGGCCAATAGCACCCCAAGCACCACCTCGCGCCACGGCACCCGGCGGTCGAGCAGGAACGTCCTTCGGAACGAGCGCACCGTGAGCTTCGCCACCACGAGCGTCGGCAGCAAGATGCAACCCAGTTGGCTCATGAGGATGAGCTTGGTGAATGCCCCCGGCTGCGAGAGGTCTGGCGGCATCGACTGCATGACAAACTGCGCCAGGAAGATCAGCGCGATCAGTAGCGCGGCCGCCGCCAATGTGGGAGTTGGCGGGCGGTGGGCGTAGGCGTAGCGGGCCCAGGTCATCAGGTCGAAGTTTTCCGTGTCGCGGAACAGCACCGACTCCTGATTGAACTGACTAACGGCCCACCGCACGGCCACCGCGCAGCAGCCCAACGTCACCAGAACCACCGGCACCAGGTACGTGGCGGCCATCGCCAACTTGCTTTCCATCGCGGCCTGGATCAACAACACCATGCCGCTGATCGGCACCAGGCTCGTGGAGAGATTCAGCTCGATGCCCGGCATCAATGGCAGTGCCATCAGTGGCATGCAAACCAGGAACAGCGGCATCAGGTAGTACTGCCCCTCCTTGGTACTCCGCGCCAGCGACGCCAATGCCAGGCTCAACGCGCTGAACAATAGCGACATCGGCAGCAACGCGAGCAACAGCCAGCCGATGGCTGCCAGTGGCGGAGCCGAAAGCGGCTGCTGCCCGGCCGGACTCATGGCGTTGAGCTGCTTGAGGATCAACTGCCCTGTGATCGCCATACTGGCCAAGTTGCACAAGGCGCTGCCGATACTGAACGTGATCACAGTCAGCAGTTTGCCGCCGACGATCTCGCTGCGTTGCGCCGGGCTGGTGAGCAGGGTTTCGAGCGTGCCTCGTTCCTTCTCTCCCGCGCACAAGTCGACCGCCGGATAGAACGCACCGGTCAGGGCGCAGATGAACACAATGAACGGCAGCAGCTTCGACCAGAAAGCCATCTGCCCTTGGTCCGCCGGCGAGATGTTCTGGGCTTCGACACTGAACGGCCGCGTAATCTCGATCGGAATACGGCCCGCAATCAGGTTGTTGCGTACGATCTTCGACTGCCAACGGTCGAGCAACCCCTGCACTCGCGTGTAGGCGAGCTGCGACTCGTCGCGAGCGTCGTAGAACACCACCGGATTGGGCGGATCCGGCAATGCTTGGTCTTCATCCCCGCGGGCCTCGCTGCGCATCGCGTGGCGAAGCTTCTCCAGTCGCTCGGCGAAGCCGGACGGGAAGTAGACCACCAGATCGGTCTGCTCCTGGTTCATCCGCTGTTTTTGTACTTCCAGATTCTCCGCCGAGTCGGCAAATGTCTCTACTTCGATGGTGTCGATCATCCCCGGCTGTCGGAACAACTCCTCTTCGAATCGCTTGCCGTCTAGCAGCGGCGGCACGTTCTCCAAATCGGCCAGTTGTTCGTAGCCCACCACCGCGATGGTCGCCTTATTTTGGCGGACGAATTGGCTCAGGCGGCTGAAGGCAATGCCCATCATCGGGTAGATCAGCAGCGGCAGCACGCCGATGACA
Organism: Aeoliella sp.; assembly: GCF_965227375.1. Lineage (NCBI taxonomy): Bacteria > Pseudomonadati > Planctomycetota > Planctomycetia > Pirellulales > Lacipirellulaceae > Aeoliella > Aeoliella sp. The sequence continues at coordinate 1,894,527 of NZ_CBDDFX010000002.1, read as the reverse complement.
AACAGCGTGCGGCGGTCGCGCAGTTGGTCGCGCATCTCCCGCCGCCAGACTAGTTTGATGTTGTCCCAATTCACCTCGCGACCTCCATTCCGCTAGCTTCCGCTTCTTCGGTCAGCCGCTTCTCCTCCCGCCCAATCATGTCGAGGAACACGTCTTCGAAGTCCTCGCCCTCGTACTCGGCGTGCAGCTCTTCGAGGGAGCCTTCGGCCAGAATCCGGCCCCGATACATGATGGCGATGCGGGTACAGAGTCGTTCGACCTCGCGCATGATGTGCGACGAGAAGATGATGCACTTGCCCTGGTCGCGGAGCCCGCGGACCGTATCGAGCAGCGAACGGGCGACCAGCACGTCGAGGCCATTGGTGGCTTCGTCGAAAATCAGCACCGGTGGGTCGTGTACCATCGCCCGGGCGATGGCGACCTTCTGCTTCATGCCGGTCGACATTTTGCCGCCCAGCACATCGCGAATCTCGTTCATCGCCAGCCGCTCGAACAGATGTTCCATCCGCTCTCGCAGCAATTGCGGCTCAATGTGGTGCAGCTGGCCGAAGTACTCCACCATCTCCCAGGCGGTCATGCGATCGTAGATCGATGCGCTGGCCGAGATGTAGCCAATCTGGTGCCGCACCAGTTCGGGCTGCGTTTCGCAGTCGAAGCCGTTAATCCGCGCCACGCCAGCCGTTGGCTTGAGCAGCGTGGCCAGGATCCGCAGGGCAGTGGTCTTGCCCGCGCCGTTGGGGCCAAGCAGTCCGAATACCTCGCCGGCCTCGGCTTGGAACGACAGATCGTCCACGGCCACACGCGGACCGAGCTTCAGGTCGTCGTATACCTTGGCGAGGCCGATGGCTTCGATCATGGGAGCAGCAAACGTGGGTTGAAAATCGAAGCAGGAAACCGCCAGTCGAACCGCAGCAACCACACCGTGGCGATAGCCACAGCTCAACGCGGGCGGCAGCGTCGGGGCGGCCTTTCGTCCTATCACAAGCGGGGCGCCGGGAACACTGCCCCTGGGTCAACTTACCTTACAATCGGCAGGTCGGTCGAACCAATTGTGCCGGTTGGAATGATCGACTCGATTTCGTCGTCCACCAATTCGTAGAACACGTTTCTTTGGCGCGGCTGGTAGCCGAGTTCCGTGATGGCGCTACGGATATCGTCAAGCGTGAGGAAATGCACGGTGCCCGCCTGGGCCACGACGTTTTCCTCGATCATCAGGCTGCCCATGTCGTTCGCACCGTACAGCAGGGCGAGCTGGCCGATTTCCAGGCCCTGCGTCACCCAGCTCGATTGGATGTTGGCAAAGTTGTCCAAATACAGCCGGCTTACCGCAGTGGTGCGGAGGTAGTCGAACGACCCCACGGTCGGCGTGTCGGCCATGTCGGTATTGTCAGGCTGGAAGGTCCAGCAGATGTAGGCGGTGAACCCGGCGGTTTCGTCCTGCAACTGGCGGAGCCGCTCCAGGTGCTCGATCCGCTCGGCCAGGGTTTCCACGTGGCCAAACATCATCGTCGCGGTGCTGCGGCCGCCCATGCGGTGCCACACGCGGTTCACGTCCAGCCAGTCGTCGGTCAGCACCTTGCCGCGAGTGATCGCCTTGCGAACCCGGTCGACCAGAATTTCCGCCCCTCCGCCAGGCAGGCTGCCGAGTCCCGCATCGCGCAGGCGCGTGAGAACGGTTTCGGTATCGAGCTTCGCCATCTTGGTGAAATGGTAAATCTCCGGCGGGCTGAACCCGTGGATGTTCACCTGAGGGAACCGCTCCTTGATCGTCCGCAGCATGTCTTCGTACCACTCGAGCGGCAACTCATGATGCAAACCACCCTGCAGCAGAATCTGTTCGCCACCGATCGCGACGGTCTCTTCGACCTTGGCAAGAATCTCCTCGAACGACAGCACGTAGCCTTCGGACGACTTGGGACCGCGATAGAACGCGCAAAAGTCGCACACCGCGGTGCAAACATTGCTGTAGTTGATGTTGCGATCGATGTTATAGGTGCGGTAAGGCTCGGGGTGCAGCCGGCGAGTCACCGCGTCCGCGGCGCGGCCTAGCGCGGCCAGGTCGCTGCACTCCAGCAACTGCACACCTTCGTCGAACGAAAGCCGCTCGCCGGCGATCGCCTTCTCCATGATGTCGTAGTCAGAACGGCTGGCTGGTGTGTCAGTGGGCTGAGCAATCATCGTAGTTAGCTGGAATGTTCAAGGGAGGAACGGGAAGCTTCCACCAGGCCGAGTTCCCGGCAATGCTTGGCGAACAACTCAACGCCCAGCTGTTCGCGTTTCGCGAGGGTGAAGTGCAGGTAGCGCGTCAGGTAGTCGCGCACCAATGCAGGTTCGAGTCCGAGGTTCGCCGCTTCGGCAGCGACGATCGACTCGATGGCCGCGACGCCTCGGTCGCGCACCGAATCGAACACGTCGGCAAGCTGCGAAGCATGCACGGGTAGGTCGGGCCGGGCGACCCAGGCGGCGAATACGAATGGCAACTCGGTCCAGCGGCACCAGCGATCGCCCAAATCCCAGACTTCGGCGAACTGGTCGTCGGACGTCTGCATCGCCCGATCGCCGATCAGCAGCACCGCGTCCGCCTCGACGTCGTCGATCGAATCGCCAATCGGCAACTGCACCAGTTGGGGGCGAACGTCGTGCAACTGGGCGAGCAGAATCTGAGCCAATGCGGCGCTAGTGCGGGAGCCTTCGTCGAGCGCCAGCCGCTGGACCTCCTCGGGCGGGGTGCGGAAGTAGAGTTTCACACTCAGCACCGGCCCCCAGCAGGCGACGCAGGCCGACGACAGCAGTTGGTACTCCGGGTGCCGCAGGTACTCGACAATCGGCACCAGGGCCACATCCAGTCGCCCCGCCGACAGGTCGTCGGCCAACCGGCTGGGCAGGTCGAAGCGTACTTGCGCACCCTCGAGAGCCGTCAGACCATGCACCAGCGGCTTGGAATTCAGGTACGAAACGGCCCCAATCCGTAGGGCTTCGCGGCTGGTCGATACAAGGTCCATATCGGAAGTATAGCCGGCTGGGCGCGACTCGTCAGCGGCGGTCACGTCCCGCGAAGGGGCGATGCTCGAAAAACGCCGATTGGCGGCAACACGGCAGGTGAAATCTGTGCAACAATGGCCACGCCTCTGTGATCGACACCAGTGGGGAGATTTCGATGCGACAAACGGCTTGTTGGACCGCCATACTACTTCTGACCGCCACGGCTGCCGCGAAGGAGCCGTCCGCAGAACTCCTGCGGCGGATCGACGCCCCCGAGGCAGTGCAGGCGGTGGCCGTGGACGAGGAGGCCGTTTACGCGGTGGCCAACAGCGCCATTGGCAAGTACGACAAGCAATCAGGCGAGAAGATCGGCAGTTGGCGGGCAACGGACGAGGCACCGCTCAAACACCTGAATTCCGGCGTGGTGATCGACGGCAAACTGTACTGCGCCAACTCGAACTTCCCCAAGTACCCGAACACCAGTTCGGTGGAGATCTTCGACGCCGAAACGCTCGAGCACGTTGGCAACCACAGTTTCGGCATCTACGAGGGTTCGCTCACTGTAGTCGATCGGCACGACGACGCTTGGTGGTGCGTGTTCGCCCACTACTCGAAGAAAGTGAACGACGACCCACTAGCCAAGCCGCACGGGTACACGTCGCTGGTGAAGTTCGATAGCCAGTGGCGACGCGTGGCCGGTTGGGTGTTTCCCCAACAGGTGCTCGACCGCTTTGCGCCGCACAGTTGCTCGGGCGGAACTTGGGGCGTCGATGGCAAGTTCTACTGCACGGGACACGACCGTGGTGAGATCTATCAACTGACACTGCCCAAAGCGGGCAGCGAGTTGCGCTTGCTCAAGACTTTTGAGTTGCCGATTACCGGGCAGGGGATCGCGATCGACCGCACACAGCCGGGCATCGTGTATGGCATCGATCGTCCGAAGCGGCAAGTACTGGAGTGCCGCCTCGAAGAGTGAGCCGAGAGTCAGCTTAGCTCCAACCGCCGGAACGCCCGCAGGCCCATGGTCAGCGGTACCACGGTAGCCACGGCGGCGATCACCACCGCAGCGATGGTTCCGTACAGCAGCCAATGCCGCCACTGGTCGGGGTGCATGAAGGTCTCGCTCAGTTTGCCTCGACCTGCAATCAGATAGAAGTGGCAGGGCAGGGCAGTGCACACTACGATCAGGATGATGTACAATGCGCTGAGCACCAGGTTGAGCGTGCCGCCGAAGCCAGCCGCGATCTTCGAGGGCGATGACTCGCGGAAGTCGGGCATGATGGCGCCCAGGCCCACGGCGATCGACGCCAAGCCCACGCACAACAATAAGCACGTAAACTGGTGCACGCCGACCACCAACAGGTCGATGCGGAGCATCAAGTCGCTGGCCAGGATGAGCGCCGCGCAGGGCAACCACGACCCCAGCGAAGCAAACACGAACTTGCTCCACAGAATCGTCTCGCGCGGCAGCGGCAGCAGGCCAAGCACCCAGAATCGCTGCCCTTCGAGGCTGATCATGGGGAAGATAAATCGCGTGGTGAATGTCGAAAGGATGAGCCCCACAACCGCCAGGTTCAGGAAGCTCACCATGTTCACCCAGGTGATGTTCCCCAGGTCGTTGCCTTGCGAACGGAAGCGATCGAGGTTCAAGAAGTACAGGCCAAGTAGCCCGAAGAAGATCAAGAACTGCGACCACTGCACCGGATCGCGGCGCAACAGCCGCCAATCTTTAACCAGCAGCAGTTTCACTGGTTTGGGGAAGCTGAACAGCATCTTCTCGAGCACGCGGTCAAACCATGCGACGCGAATCTTCCGCTTCTGACGCGGCGCGCACTCGATGGTGCTATACGCCTCGCGGAGCCAGGCCTTGCCGGCGTGCACGACCAATAAGTGGCAGATCAATGCATTCATGATCAGCACGGCCAGGTACATGCAGCTCTGCACGATGGGCAGGTCGAAACCGGTGGTCTCGGCGGTGGGTGGCAACGTCCGACCCGCTTCGAGCAACCCGTTACTCAACCAAGAGCTGGGCAGCCATTCCTGCTGCGTGAATTGGAACCGCCGCAGCGTCTGCTGGAACCACTCGTTTCCGAACAGCTCGATCTGTGGACCGTTGACCGTGGCCCAGATCGCGCGGCCCGCCACGACCACCGAAGCCATTGCCACCGACGCAACGATCGCCAGTTTGAGCTTCGGAAACTTGCTGACCAGCAGCAAGCACAACACCGCGCCCAAGCTACAGGGAATGTAGACGAACGAGACGATCATCGGCACCATCAGCGCGTAATAGTACCACGGCGCGTGGACCACGATTCCGTAGGCGAGCATCATGGGACTCGAAAGCAGAAAGAATCCCCAACAGCTGTAGGCTAGCGCCTCCTGAAACTTGTGCAGTACGATGCGCTCGTCCCGCGCTGGCGTGGTCAGCAGCAGCCGGCACTCGGGCGAGCGAAACAGCGTGCCGTACAGGATGATGCCGGACGAGAACACCAGCATCAGGTTCAGCGACGCGAAGAACAGGTGGAACACCAGTTTGAAGGTCTGCGCGTGATACGGATCGCCCGCTCCGCCAACGTGGTGCTTGACGAAATAAAAGCCCTGGTGGAAGAGCACAAACAATCCGCTCCAGAACAACAGGCTCAGCGCTACGATCAGCGTCGTACGGAGCCGGGCGCTGCGGTACAGTTGGTTCAAGTGGGCCCGCACCACACGCAGCCGCATCCGCCAGAACAGTTGTGCCTCGGCCTCATCGGACACGTCGCGCCGATTCATGGCAATTGAGGTGGAATTGGTCGAACTCATGGCGACTTCGCATCCTCTTGGGCGGTCGGTTGCGTGTCGTCGGACGTTTCCGATTCCGTCGGGTGACCGTTATCGCTCATCAGGTGCAGGTACAACGACTCCAGCGACTCATGGCTGTCGGGATGCTCTTTACGCAGTTGGTCGACCGTGCCAGTAAATAGCAGCTTGCTTTGCCGCATCACGCCGATTCGATCGGCGATTTCCTCGGCCGCCGCGAGCGTGTGGGTCGACATGAACACGCATAGTCCCTGGCTCACTTCCTCCCGCAACAAGTCCTTCACCAGGCGGATGCTCTGTGGGTCGAGGCCCACCATCGGCTCGTCGACCACCAGCACCTGCGGGTTGTGGAGCATGGCCGCGGCAAACACGGTCCGCTGCTTCATGCCGTGCGAGTAGCTCTCGCACAGGTCGTCCACAAAACTCTCTAACCCAAACCGTTCGACCTCGCGATCGATCAATACCTTCGCTTGGCGCGCATCGTAGCCGTACATGCCAGCGATGAATTCGAGAAACTCCCGCCCGGAGAGTTTGTCGTACAAATAGGGCTGGTCGGGTACGTAGCCCAGGATGCTGACGGCCTCGCGAGTGGCCTCGACAATGTCGTATCCGCCGACCATCACGGTTCCGACCTGCGGACGCAGCAATCCGACCAGCATCTTGATGGTGGTGGTCTTGCCAGCGCCGTTGTGCCCCAGCAGGGCGAACAGCTCGCCGGGCATCAGCTCGAGATTCAGATTATCGACTGCCCGCTTCGCACCGTAGTCGCGTCCGACAGCTTTAAACTCGACAATAGCGGCCATCAAGCGGACACAAGGGAACAAGCACGGGAAAGCTGGACGACTAGCGGGGGCCTCAGTGAGATGCTGCTGCCGCCTCGGCACGGTCTTCGGCACTCAACGTAGCGTATTCATCAAGTTGCAGCAAATCGGGGGCGATGGTTCGAGTGGCCGCCTCCGATTCGCGATCGAAACGCAGCAGCACGTCCATCAGGTTGATTTCCTCTCTCACCACGAGGCCTTCCTCGTTGACCCAAACGGTGGAGCGGCGGCGGTCTTCGGACGATACGCCCGTGGCGTCGATCGAACGAAACTCGATCCGCCGGGTGTTACTTAGCTCGCCATTGACCAGCAGGACTTCCTCGCCCAGCACCTCGGCTTCGATCACTTCGATCGCGCCCTGAGGACCGCCGAACGGGTTGTAGACCTCTTTTTGCCACTTGCGCCCCGTATATACCTGCAGCAGCTTGGCATCGGGCGTGAGCTTGCCGCCAAGCTGAGCGTGTTCGGGCCAGGGATAATCGAGCCGATGCACCACTTCGCCGTACTGCAGGCGGAGCCGGATGTTGCCCTCATCGACCACCCCTTTCATCAAGATGGCCGACGGCAGGTCGTTCACCTGCACGTTTGTCTCGAATACCGAGAGATTGCCCAGCGAATCAAGCGTGGTCCGCGACCGCATGTCTAGTTCCAGCGGTCCGATGTTGTCGATCACCGTCGACATCCAGCGCGGCGCCATTCTGGCCAGGGGAACGTTAGCAAGTTTCACGCGGCTATGCAGTTCGGTACTGCCATCGGCGCCCGGAACAGCCTGGCTCACGGCCCATCCGATGTGCTCGTCGCCCACCAGCACCCGCCAACAGACTGGCTGGTGACCGTTCAAACCGGTGCGGGGTGCTTCGCCACGAAAAAACGGAGGCAGGATCTTGGAGCTAACCAACCAGGTCATGGCGGCGCCCCACAACAACACCACCACGCAGGTGTAGACTTTGTTACCCAAAGTTGGCCTCCAGATCGTCAACGCGCGCCGAATCCAGGCGCTTGCCGGTGCTCGCAGTCTAATCCAAACAGAGCTTCTTTACGAGCAACTGGCATTCACTAGCATCAAAAACCTAACCCCGATTTGCTAGGGTGGTTACCGCAACAATTCAGACTTCCGAATTCTAGCTTCCAACTATTCGACTCCCCCGTCGGCAATCCGAAAGCATACCTCTCCACCCCCGAAAGAGGGGGTAGCACGCGAATATTTCTGTATACAGCAAGTCAGCTCTCCAGATACCGGAAATGCCGAATTCAAGTAGTTTACTTCGGAAGTCCGGTAGCAAATGCAGGGGGCATTCAGGCTTCGGGCATTTGCAATTCCGGGGCTCTGAGGGTACCGTAGGAGTCTCTTAAGTTGACGTACGGCGACGCATCTCTCAACCAAGCAGGAGGTTTATATGCCCAATTCCACCTACTTTGTGCAGGAATGCCCAACGTGCGGTCGGAAGCTACAGGTTCGGGTGGAGTACCTCGGAAGACGGGTGGTATGTCAGCATTGCAGTGCTCGCTTTGAAGCCAATGACCAGGCGGATAGCGACCTGCACGATGAGGGCTCAGCGATCTTGAAGCGAGCCGACGAATTGATTCGCCAGAGTGGTATCAACCTGGCGCGAGCGGCTGCAACCAGCCAGCTCGAATCGACAAATTGAGATTCTTCTCAGGCGGTGCCTGCTGCCCGGCATAGATCCTGGAAGTAGTTCGGATAGGTCTTTGCCGTGCAGCGGGGATCGAGTATCTCCACGCCCGGTAGCCGCAGCCCCACCAGGGCGAGACTCATCGCCATGCGGTGGTCGTCGTAAGTCTCGATCACTGCGGGCTTAAGCGACTTTGGCGTGATTCTCAGCCCATCTGCCAGCTCTTCTACCTCGGCACCCAGCTTCCTCAGCTCGGTAGCCAATGCGCCGATGCGATCTGTCTCCTTGTGGCGGTTATGAGCCACTCCGGTGATCTCGGTCGGCCCTTCGGCGAATAAGGCCACCGCGGCGACGGTCTGCACCATGTCGCTCACCGCGTTCATGTCGACCGAAATCCCTTGTAGCTTTCCACCCGTGACGCAGATACTCTCCGCTTGGCGGTCGACTTCGCAGCCCATATGCTCCAGTAGATCGACTACCGCCACGTCGCCCTGCAGGCTGTTGGTTGACAATCCGCTCACGGTGGCCGATCCACCCGCGATCGCGGCCGCAGCCCAGAAGTAGCTGGCGGCCGAAGCGTCGGGCTCGATGGCATATTCTCGTGCTTGGTAGGGCGTGCCGCCCGGGCTGCGGAACAAACTCAAGTCGTCCGCTGCGTCGATCGTGGTGCCGAAGGACTTCATTACCTCCAGCGTCATCCGAACGTAGGGCTGCGAAACGAGCTGGCCATCGATGGCAATCTCCACCTCGCCCGCTGCCGTCGGCATCGCCATCAACAGTCCGCTGAGGTACTGGCTCGAAATATTTCCCCGCACGGTCGCTCTTCCGCCAGGCAGGCCGGTTCCATGAACCAACACAGGCGGGCAGCCGCCGGGCGACTGGCACTGGGCATCAACTCCCAATTGCACCAGCGCTTCGACCAAGTCGCCGATCGGCCGCTCCCGCATTCTTGGCACGCCATCCAAGCGATAGGTGCCGTGGCCCAGCGCGACTAGCGCCGTGAGAAAGCGAATCGTGGTACCGCTGTTGCCGATGAATAGCTCTGCTGCGTCGGCAGGCACGTTGCCGCCAGCGCCGGTGACCACCAGCGTGGTGCCATCGGCCGACTCTTCGACCACGATACCCAGGCGATTGAGCGAATCGATCATCACTCGCGTGTCGTCGCTCACCAGGGCGCCGGTGAGCGTCGAGGTGCCATCGGCCAGCGCGGCGCAAACCAGCGCCCGGTTGGTAATGCTTTTGGAACCTGGTGGGGTGACCGTAGCGTTTAGCGGGCCGGGGGCGGGGGTAATCGTAATCGAGTCGGTCATGAAGTTGCTTCAAACGTGGCGCTTATTCTGCGGCGATTTTCCAGACGAAGTCGTGGCTCCGCAAGTATAGTGCGCCGCCAGCGACCGCTGGAGAGCCGAGCGTTTCCTGATCCTGGCCCAGAGTACACTTGTTGAGCACTTCGCCTTGGGAGATGTCGACGATGATCACCTCGCCCGCGTCGCTCAATGCGTACAACCGCTCTCCCGCTACAACCGGCGTGGCCCAGAACCGGCCTCCGAGTCGCTTCTTCCGCCAGATGGGCTCTTGATCGTCAGGCGAGACGCAGTTCAGCACGCCGGCGCTGCTCAGTACCAGCAGACCAGCCCGGCTGACGATCGGACTGGCGTTGCCGCACTTCAGGCTCGAGTCGTTCCACAAACGCCGCTCGCCCTCATGGTCGGCCGAGGTGGCGATGGCCGACAGGCCTCCGCCGCCGGGAACGTAGACCACGCCGTCGCCACCGGAGGCGGAGGGAATCGCACTGCAGGACATGCCGTACTTCCACAGTTGCCGCCCGTCGTCAGCAGCGTGAGCTACTAGACCTTCGCGAGATTGGAAGAGCACCGCGGGGACCTTTTGCCCCTCAACCACCACATCCATGGCCACCGGCGAGGCCCAGTTTGCCGAGGCGGGTCGCTGGATCGACCAGCGTTCCTCGCCGGTCTTGCAGTCGTAGGCGGCGGCGAACGAATTCGCCTGGCAATCGCACTGCACGACAACCACATCGCCGGCTACGACGGGTGAGGAGGCCATGCCGACGTCGTTCCCCAGGCCCGGGTGATCGAGCACCAGTCCGCGGAACCACTGCATGTTGCCGTCCAGGTCGAAGCACGCCAGGTCGTTCGACGAGTAAAACGCGAACACCCGCTCGCCATCGGTGGCCGGCGTGGGCGCGGCGTTGGCCGAACTGGGGTGACATAGCGTGCGGCCGGTGGCCCAGAACTGCCGGTGCCAAAGTTGCTCGCCCGATTCGTCGTCGATGGCCACCACGTGCAGCCGATCGCGGTTCACTCCGCTGGAGGCCGTGACCAGCACCTTTCCGCCCGCCACCACAGGCCCGCTCACCCCACGACCGGGGAGTTTGGCTTGCCAGGTGACGTTCTCGCCGGTCTCGATATCGAAACTGTCGGGCGGTTGCGCGTCGGTTGAGGTGGCGCTGCTGCCTTCGGGCCCGCGGAACCCTCGCCAATCGTTGGCCACCGAAGTGGTCATCGCCGCCAGGAATAGTGCACTTACAGAAAGCATAGTGAACTTCATATCGATTTCCTCAATTGCGAGGTGGTTGAGTCAGCAAAGCGTGGGGGAGTTGAATCAGTTTTGACTGGTGAGATTATCGAACTCGAGGCCGCCTCCGAGTGGCTCGCACACGCGCAGTTGAAAACTCCAGTCCTGCGCCCAGGCTTCCGTTTGCTCGTTCTGGCAGACCTTCAGCAGTAGCGTGTTCTTGCCCTTTAGCAGCGGCACATCGGCCACGTACTGATCGACTCCTCCGCCGGCGTGGTACACCTCGTTGTTGGCAACTTCTTTTCCGTTAACCCACAACTTGGTGCCATTGGGCGAAGCGTAGCGCACCTGGGCGGCTTGCGCGCCGGGCATGTCGATTTCGGCGAAGGCGTAGACCACCGCGCCTTTTTCGGGGCCGATCTTGTCGTTCAAATCGACATTGCCCAAATCGTCGTCCGTGGTAACGGCACCTTCCATCCAGGTCGCCTCCGATTCCTTGCCATCGTACGTGGCCGAAAATTCAATCTCTTCTTCAGGTGGGTAAGCAACGTCGAAACCCGCTTTGTCCCGATTGTCGAAGATGCCAATCACGCGCCATGCGGTGACGAATCCCATGTGCGTGGCCAAGTCGACCTTCTCGCCGGCTTCCTCCAGCGCTTTCTTGCAGGTTTGAATCTGTTCCAGATTGCGCGCCGACTCCAGCAGCATGCGGTACTTGGCTACCGCGTCGTCGCCTTCGGCGGCTTTGGCCGATTCGATGCCCGCGGCGATTGCGTCGTAACGCATTTCGAGGCTTGGGTCGTCCACCATGCCCGCCAGCAGTTCGTGCGCCTTGTCCGCATCGATGTTCTCCAGCAACTCGTACGCAGTGCGCCGAGCACGCGGAGCGGCCGAGGTGTCGGACAGCAATTCGATGAGGCCCGCCTTGGGCAGTTCGCCTCCGGAGTCCAATGTTTGCTGCGCTACCTGATCGACGGCCGTGCGAATCCAATTTTCCACCGCCGGGTTGCTGTCGTTCATGCCGCGTAGGATTGCGGGGATCGCGATCGCGGGGGCATGGGCGAGCGTCTTCCACGCTTCTCGCAATTCGTCGCTGGCTGCCGTGGTGGGCGAAGCGGTCCGTACCACCGAGATGGCTTCGTCCACGGAAGCCGCCTCGATACGAGTTGCTAGAACTATCGTCAGAAAAAACAGAACTAGATGTCGCATGTTGTTGCCCTTTCGGCGCACAAATACACCGCTATGTGTGGTTACCATAGGAGCCCCCAACCGAGTATGTTAGGAGTAGGTAGTCCGCCTAATCTAACGCATGGAGCGGGCGGAACACAAACCATACACTTCTGGCGGGGTTTAGGGCGTATGAAGAAGGTAAAAACAGGCGGCGGCTGGCCCGCGATCGTCTACACATTGCGCAAAGCCCGCGAGGCAGGCGGCCTGTGGAAGTTCTGGAAGGCAATGCGCTCCCGCAACGCCTGCAAGACGTGCGCCCTGGGCATGGGCGGTCAGCGGGGCGGCATGGTGAACGAAAGCGGCCACTTTCCAGTGGTCTGCAAGAAGTCGATGCAGGCCATGGTGGCCGACATGCAAGGAGAGATTCAGCCCGAATTCTTCGAGCGGTACTCGATTGAGCAACTTAAAGGGCTCTCGCCACGCGAGCTGGAGTCGTGCGGCCGCCTGGTCAATCCGCTGCTTCACAGCCGAGAGACCGGTCGATACCACGTCATTTCTTGGGATCAGGCGTACGACAAGATCGCCGACAAGCTGGCCGAACTCACCCCCGACCAGACGTTCTGGTACTTCAGCGGCCGCAGCAGCAACGAAGCGGGCTTCTTGCTGCAGCTCTTTGCGCGGATCTACGGCACCAACAACGTGAACAACTGCAGTTACTACTGCCATCAGGCCAGCGGGGTAGGCCTCTCCAGCGTCACGGGCAGCGGTACTGCCACCATCGTGATGGAGGACGTCTACGCGGCCGATCTGGTGTTTGTGATTGGTGGCAACCCCGCGTCGAACCACCCGCGGTTGGTCGAAAAGCTGATGAAGGTCCGTCGACGTGGTGGCAAGGTAATCGTAGTGAACCCGATCGTTGAAACCGGAATGGTGAACTTCAGCGTGCCGAGCGATCCGATGAGCCTGTTGTTCGGCTCCGAGATCGCCAGCCAGTACGTGCAGCCACACATCGGCGGCGACCTGGCCATGCTGTACGGCATCGCTAAACGAGTGCTGGAGCTGGGCGCACACGATCAGGAGTTCCTCGACCAACACTGCGAGCACTGGCCCGAGCTGCGCGCGAGGATCGAGTCGCTCACCTGGGAGGAGATCCTCGCCAAGAGCGGAGTAGCCAAAAGCGAAATCGACGAAATGGCCGACACCTATGCGGCCGCCAAGAAGGTGGTATTCGCATGGACCATGGGCATCACGCACCACGCCCACGGCGTGCAGAATGTGCAGGCGATTGGCAACCTGGCCTTGATGCGAGCGATGGTCGGGCGGCCGGGCGCGGGACTTCTACCTATCCGGGGCCACTCCAACGTGCAAGGCATCGGCTCGATGGGCGTCACGCCCAAGCTGAAGGACGCCGTGTTCGAGCGGCTCGAGCAGCATTTCGGCGTCCAGCTGCCCACCACTCGCGGGCGCGACACGATGGACTGCATGGAGGGCTCGGCAACTGGCGACCTGAAGTTCGGCTTCTGCCTGGGAGGCAACCTGTACGGCTCGAATCCCGACGCGGCGTTCGCGGAGCAGGCGCTCAACAACCTCGACTTAGTGGTCTACATGAGCACCACACTCAACACGGGGCACGCGTTTGGCACGGGGCGAGAGACGCTCATCCTGCCGGTGCTGGCTCGCGATGAGGAACCGCAGCCTACCACGCAAGAATCGATGTTCAACTTCGTCCGCCTGAGCGATGGCGGGCCACGACGGCACGAAGGTCCCGCGAGCGAAGTGGAAGTGATCGCCACGATCGCGAAGAAGACCTTCGAGCGAATCAGCAAGGCCCCTGCGGGCATCGACTGGCAAAGCATGCAGGACACTGGCCGCATCCGCCATGCGATTGCCCAAATCATTCCGGGATTCGAAGCGATCGAGAACCTCCATCAGACAAAAGAGGAATTCCAGATCAGCGGCCGCACATTCCACGAGCCACAGTTCGCCACCCAATCCGGCCGGGCCAGCTTGCATGCGCACGACCTGCCAGAGCTACAGGGCGAAGCCACGGATGAGCTGCGGGTGATGACCATTCGCAGCGAAGGGCAATTCAACACGGTGGTGTATGAGGACTACGACCTGTACCGCGGCATCGAACGCCGCGACGTGATCCTGATGCACCCCGACGACCTGAAGGATCGCGGCCTCAAGGACGGCCAATTGGTGAAAATCGCTGGCCCCGCCGGCACCATGACCGGAGTGCGCGCCACCGCGTTCGAGAAAATCCGCGCCGGCAACGCGGCCATGTATTACCCCGAAGCCAACGCGTTGGTGAGCCGCCAGCTCGACCCCAAGAGTAAAACACCGGCGTTCAAATGCGTGCTGGTGACGGTCACAGCCGATGTTCCTTTGGCGGACCCGAGTGTGGCGGTACACATCTAGCAGGTTGCCTGAACTGCCTCGACGTGTAACGCGGGGGTAGGTTAGATGCGGGCCAAGATTGCTGAGGTGATAAGTCAACCACTCGGTGGCCACCCATTACGGACGGACTCAGCCACGTGAACGCCCTCCTCGGCCTCCCTGGTCAATGCGTCTCTCTAGTTGTCGCACTGTTTGTTCAAGTCTCTGAATCCTAGCTTCGGCTGAGCCGAGTTGTTGGGAGAGCTGAGAGAGTTGTTGCGAACCGTGCCACAGTCCGGTCGCCAACGCACATACGAGTGTTAGCCAAAGCAAGTCGCGGAGACCGAATTGAAATCGCCTTTGTTTCATCGTCCGACGCATGATATCTGGGGAGCTATCCCGCGGTATCCAGATAGGGATCCTGGCTCATCTGTCGCTGCATCTTCTGCCGCTCTTTCTCGAAGTACAGCATCACCTTTCGGTCGCGGAAGTGTTTGCGTTCCACCTTGTGTTGGGCGCGGCGGAAGAGCGACTCGTAGCCATTGAGCATACCGTTTGACTTCTCACCGGTGGCCATCAGCGATTTGTAGCGTTTCGGTCCGAGGCCCATCAGCAGAATTTCGTCGTCCAGCGACAGGAACTGGCGGTACGTGCCTGGGTCGCCTTGGCGGCCGCAGCGGCCGATCAACTGGCGGTCGATGCGTTGCGACTCGTGCAACTCGGTGCACACCACGTGCAGCCCGCCGATTTCTTCGACACCGGGGCCGAGTTTGATATCGGTACCACGGCCCGCCATGTTCGTGGCCACGGTGATCTTGCCCATCTCGCCGGCGTGGGCGACGATCTCGGCCTCCATGGCGATGTGGCGAGCGTTGAGCACTGTGTGCTCCAGGCCCTGGGCTTCCAGGAGCCGCGAAACGATTTCGCTCTTGTCGATCGAGCGAGTGCCCACCAGCACAGGGCGGCCTTGCTGGTGCTGCTCCACCACGTCTTCGACGATCGCCAGCCACTTCTGCTCGGCGGTGCCGTACACCTGCGTGGGGAGCTGCTTACGAATCGGCGGGCGGTTGGTCGGGATCGGCACCACGTGCACCTTGTAGATCTTCCGCAGTTCGCGGGCGCTGGTGCTCGCGGTACCGGTCATGCCGGTGAGCCGCTCATAGCGCAGAAACAGATCCTGAATCGTGATGCGGGCGGCCTGGTTGGTTTCGAACGTGACTTCGACGCCCTCCTGAGCTTCGACCGCCTGGTGGATGCCGGCCCGCCACTTTCGGCCTTCGGCAAGTCGGCCGGTGAACTCGTCGACAATCACGATCTCGCCATCGCGCACCACGTAGTGGCGGTCGAGAATCATCTCGCGTTTTACCTTGATCGCCCGCTCGATGTACTCGTAAATGGTCGACAACGGCAGCTTGTCGGTGGCCGGCGGCTTGGGCAATTCGCGGACTAGTCGGCGGCCATCCAACTCCAGGTCGACGCGGCGTTCCTTGTGGTCGTACTCGTAGTGCACATCCTCTTCGAACCGCGGCGCCATCTCGGCCGCCCAGCTGTAAGCTTCCGACGCGATCTTCTCGTCCTCGCCCGGCAGCGCACTGATGATTAGCGGCGTGCGGGCTTCGTCTATCAGGATGCTGTCCGCTTCGTCGACCAGCATGTAGTGCAAATCGCGCTGCACCGGTTTCTCGCTGGCCACGGCTTCGCCGCCGAGCATCTCGCCGAACAGATCGCGGTGGCCTTCGTCGATCCGCCGCTTGAGCAATCGGTCGCGGAGAAAGTCGAAGCCCATTTCGTTGGCGGTGCCGTAGGTGACGTCGCAGGCGTAGGCCTTGCGGCGGTCGTTTTGCGGCTGTTGGCCTTGGATCACGCCCACGCTCATGCCGAGCGCTTCGTACAGGGGCCGCATCCAATCGGCATCGCGTTTGGCCAGGTAGTCGTTCACCGTGGCGAGGTGTGCACCTTTGCCCTCGAGCGCCGCCAAGTACATCGGCAGCGTGGCGGTAAGGGTCTTGCCTTCGCCGGTTTGCATCTCGGCGATCGAGCGATGATGCACCGAAGCGCCGCCCAACAGTTGCACGTCGAAGTGCCGCATGCCGAGCTTGCGTCGCCCCGCTTCGCGCACCAAGGCGAAGGCCTCGACCAGTAGCTTGTCCAACGACTCGCCACTTCGTGCACGATAACGCAGCGATAGGCTTTCTTTTCGCAGGTCGAAGTCGCTCAGCTCGGTGAGGGCTGGCTCCCGCGCGCCGATGGCGGGTACGTAGCCCGCCCAGCGGGCGAGCAACCGCGCCGTGGGGCTGCCGGCCACCACTTGGACGTTGCGAGTGATACCTTGAGGAATGGTGGCCACGGGGCGGATGGCGATTGCTGGAGGATCATCGAGGGTGGGTTAGCAGTCGATTGTACACCATCGGCTACGCACAGCTAACCACAACTCTATCGCCACTAACCGGGCGTGACGCGGATGGTAGGTACGCTGGACTCGCCGAATCCGCTGGGCGACCGATCGCGACTAGTGCCACGCGGCACGAAGGCGTCGCTCGCTGGCGTAGTCGGCGCGGCTGTCTCGAACGACTGCGGAACGTACCCCGGCGGAGGGATCATCAACGGATCGCCTTGACCGCCGCCTGCCATGCCGACCTGGTAGCTGGTGGTGTTAATGGCGCCAGGCACGACTTCCTCGCGGATCATCTCGGCCGATCCGGGAATTCGCGCTCGTGGAGCGGTCATTGGCTGTGCGGTCGACTCGTGCAACAGCGGCTGTGGTTGCACGCCGACGGCCGGGTCGCGGAACAACCCGGTCTGGTCGCTATTCGACACCGGAGTGAGCGTCACCTGTGGCGCTGGATTGGTCTGTGGCGGCCAGTTGTTAATCACGGGAGCCGTGGGCGGCGGTTGATTGTCGCGAAACACGGTCGGCGTGGTGGCCACCGGCGTTGGATTGGCTGCCACGGCCACTGGCTGCGGTGTGCTAACGGGCTGCGTAGCGACGACCGGCTGCGGAGTAGGTTGAGCTGCTGGCTGCAGCGGGGGTGCCGTGAAACGCATCTCGCTTTCGTCGCTGGGAATGCGTACCGCCGAGTCGCTCGCGGCCAAGGCCGCTGTAGGGGGCTGTGCCGCGTTTACCAGCGACCCGTCAGCAGGGATGGGCGTGATGTCGTCCGACGGCGGCAACGCTCCCAGCGGCTGCATGGGCTGCGCCTGGGGCACCGCCTGCATCCCTGGAGCCGCCTGTCCCTGATAGTAGGGCTGCGCCGCGCCAGGCGCAGGAATCCGCGACCCTGGAGCCGGCACGCGATCGGCCGACAAGAAGGGGTTAGACATCGATGTTTGCTGCGAGCTGCGGCAACCAACCAATGTGGTTGCACCCATCAGCGCAAGTACCATCGCCCGCCCGAGTGCGAGGCTGAATTGCTTGCTGCTAGCCATCGGCAGCGTCCTTTCTGCCATGTGCTTCGATTAGATTTCGCGATTGAGGAGTGTCTCTACCGGCTCGATTCCTTCGAGCCAGGCTTCGCGAGGTGCCTTACGGATGTTCCGATTCCGCAGGACCTTTTCGCGAGGCGGTGGAAGCATCGCGAAAAGGCCTGACGCTGTCTAGAGCGATTTGTCGCTGGCGGATGCTAGCTCGGAGTGCGAGCTTGTGCGAATCGCCTAGCGGCCGGATTCGGCCAGCGACGAGTCGATCACGTACGGATTCATCACCACCAGCGGCTTGGGAGCAGCGGGAGCCGAAACGGTCTCGTCCGACTCCTTCGAATCCTTCTTGATGCTAGCGGGCACGTGTGGGTTTTCGATCATCACCGGTTCGACCGCGGTGCACAGTTCGGGAGTGCGGAAGTACGGCGGATAGGCGAACGGCGAGTGGCCGTACGTGCGCGGAACCGGGCGGCTGTAGTAAACCGGGGGATGTGCGGCGAAGTACGGTACGCGGTAGTCGCTGTAGAAATCGAGGCCGTTGTACAGGGCGCCGACTCCGCCGAAGCCATAGCCAAGGCCGTAACCACCAACGTAGGCTGGACCACCAAAGCCGAAGCCGCGGCCGCCGTGGCCGTGGTGTCCATGTCCACTGGGATTAACGACGACACCGCCGTCGGCCAGCGTGGTGGTTCCAAGCCCCAGGCAAAGGGCAAACGTAAGAGCAGCAAGTGTGAGGCGGGCATTCATGGTGGGAATTCTCTCTCTGAGCGCGGGATAAGCGGGTAAGTCGTTTGCGAGACCTTCTTTCCACGCTAATCAGACCGCCAGCTTGTGGCAAATAAATTCGCCCCAAGTCCCGAATTCCACAGGGTTTTGGGCATCTGCGGCCCAGCGAGTAGAATTGCGAGGATGGATATTTCCGGTTGTACCGATTGGATCAAGCAGCGAGCCGCCGAGGTCGGTTTTTCGTCGGTGGGCATTGCGCCAGCCGTTTCGGCCACCGGCACCACGCAACTCGACCAATGGCTGGCTGCTGGCTACGGCGGCACCATGCGCTGGCTGGCCGATCGACGCGACGCCTACGACCACCCGCGAAGCGTGCTCGACGGGGTCCGCAGCCTGGTGATGCTCACGGTCGACTACCGCACCGCCGAGCCAACCACCACGCCCGAGGGCAGCGGGCGAGTATCCCGCTACGCGTGGGGCAGCGAAGACTACCACGACGTGATCCACGCTTGGCTGAAGCAACTCAAGCAGCAGGTCGCCGAGCAGTTCCCCACAGCGCGCGTGCGAGGCGTGGTTGACACCGCGCCGCTGTTGGAGCGGGAGTTCGCGCAACTGGCGGGTTTGGGGTGGATTGGCAAGCACACGCTGCTGTTGAACCGCTCGCAAGGCAGTTGGTTCTTCCTGGCGGCGCTTCTTACCAACCTCGAGCTGGAGTACGACGCCGAGCCCTCGGCCGACTATTGCGGCACCTGTACTGCGTGTCTCGATGTGTGTCCTACCGATGCATTTCCACAGCCGCACGTGCTCGACGCGTCACGCTGCATCAGCTATCTGACCATCGAGCACCAAGACGCGATTCCGCTGGAGCTACGCAGCGGCATCGGTGAGTGGCTGTTCGGCTGCGATCTATGCCAGGACGTCTGCCCCTGGAACAATCGCGCGCCGCAAGCGACCGATCCGCGATTTGAACCGCGCGGAGATACCAATCCCATGCAGCTTGCCGAATTGTTCGACCTGGACGACGAGGCGTTCCGCGCGCGGTTCCGCCGCACCCCGCTGTGGCGACCAAAGCGACGCGGCATCCTGCGAAACGCGGCCATCGTGCTGGGAAATCGGCCTACAGCCACCGCGCTTCCCGCCTTGGTGCGGGGGCTCAACGACTCCGAACCCTTGGTCCGCGGCGCGGCCGCCTGGGCATTGGGGCACTACGGCGACGAGGGCCGCACGGCGATCGAGCAGCGGCGCGACATCGAAACAGACCCCGAAGTACTGTGGGAGATTAAGGAAGCACTGGAATCCACGGAGAACGTCGGTTGACCATCCCGGCGGTCGTGCGAAAAAATAGAACCATGTCCGATTTACTTCCCACGCTCCGAATTGGCCCCATCGAACTGGATTTTCCCGTGGTCCAGGCGGCTCTCAGCGGCTACAGCGACTCGCCGATGCGCGTGATCGCCCGCCGCATGGGCGCGCCGTATACCATTTGCGAGGTGATGCTCGACCAGTTTCTCGTGAACTTCAAAGAGCGGAAGCGGACGAGCCATTTCCTGCACATCGCCGAGGAGGAACATCCTGTTGGCGGCCAACTGATGGGCGCGGAACCCGAGCAATTTGGCCCCGCCGCGTTGCGACTGGTAGAAGCTGGGTTCGATGTGATCGACATCAACTTCGGCTGCCCGGTGAAGAAGGTACTGGGTCGCTGCCGCGGCGGTTTCCACCTGAGCCAGCCCGAAGTGGCGCTAGAGATCGTCGAACGAGTCCGCGAAGCTGTGCCCGACGAGATTCCGGTGACCGTAAAGATGCGGCGCGGCATTGACGATACGCCGGAGAGCCGCGAGCAGTTCTTCGCCATCTTCGATGGCGCTTACGCACGCGGCGCGGCAGCTATCACGGTGCACGGGCGGACTGTCATGCAGCGGTACGACGGCCCGTCGCGGTGGGATTTCCTCCGCAACCTCAAGGCCCACGCCGGCGAGCGCGTGCTGCTGGGTAGCGGCGACCTGTTCACCGCACAGGCGTGCTTGGACATGATTCGCTACACCGGCGTCGACGGCGTGACCGTCGCCCGCGGAGCGATTGGCAACCCGTGGGTGTTTGCTCAAGCGCGAGCGCTCGCGCAGGGCGAGGCTCTGCCCGATCCGCCGAGTGTGTTTGAGCAGCGCGACGTGATTGCTGAGCATTATCGTTTGGCCGAGGAGACCTATGGCGCGGATCGCTGCTTGCCGACCATGAGGAAGTTCGCCATCAAGTATTCGAAGCTCCACCCCCAGCAGGACGAAGTGCGGCAGAACTTCTGCACTGTGAAACAGCCTGGCGCGTGGCGCGAGGTGCTTGAGCGCTGGTACGCAACCGACGACGCCGGTGTGCATCCCGAGGTGGACGAGCCAGCTCCGGTGATGGAACACGCAGGAGCCAGCTAGAACCGGAACCACCCCTTCACCCGATCGCTGAGCCGAGGTGTCGCTTCCGGCTCTTTGGGTTTAGGTTCGACAGGTGCGATCGCATCAGCCTCGGGCGTCTGGATTACCGGCAAGTGCTCCAGCACGAACCGCGACCAGTAGGAATCGAGCACGCTCAGGCATTCGGCGTATTGCTGCGCCTCGAGCGCCTTACGGGCACTCTTCACGTGCTGCACCAAGGCCAGCACTTTTTGGTTTGACTCATCGCGATAGATGTCCAGCGGATAGACTAACTCGTGCAGTTTCAGGTCGTCGACCCATACTTCACCCGAACCGGTCAATTCAATTCGAATCCGCATCTCACTTGTTGAATCGAGTGGCAAGTCTTCCACGCCGAATTGATACTTGCTCCACTCCTTGGCGGCGCTGTGCTCCTTGAGCTGCGCGGCCGACAAGGCGACGGGAGTGTGCCTGCCGGAATCTTCCACAATCAGCTTCAGCTGGGCGTCATCCGAGAGTTCGACGACCTTCACTTGCGCGGTGACCGCTATTTGTCCAGTTCCCGGAACAGGGAAGCTCAAGGTGGTGATGCTGGTCGCGGGACCGTCGCTCTTGATGACCGCCGCCCGTGAGCCATCGACACCTGGAGTGACGGTGGCAACACCGTCGCCACCCTGCCAACCGATAGCCACGCCCGCCGCGTCGACTTCTTCGAACGACGGGTTGGCGATTTCTTTGTACGTGGATAGCGTGATCGGCTTCAAGTCGCGACTTTCCAGTTCCTCGCACCGTTTGGCGAGCGTCTGCTGGACCGATGGATCGAGTTCTACCCGCACGCTGCTTGCCTCGACGCTGTCGGTTTCGAATCGCAATGCGCGAGATTCATAAGGGGCAAGCTTCACGCTCCAGGCGTGGGGGCCTTTGGAGTACAGGGTGGGTGTAGTGCTCTCGGTATCGGTGCTCATCGGCATGGCGGTTGTGCGCTGGCCCACGTCGAGTGTTACCGTCGCGGTTACCGGCCAAGGAGAATCGTTCGTCGCAATGGCCACCGCCTGACTGGGCGACTGGTAGACGCGGGCAACGACCGGCAGTTCCACTTTGGACTTCGCGCTTAGTGCGCCTGTGGCAGGCAAGCTGGCAAGCAACTCGAGCATCGCCCGCCGCCCGTCGCTGGCCAGCATTCCCGGTCCAACCGAGCCGCCCACGACCACTGGACCACCTGCGTCGTGCTGTGTAACAGCAGCCAGCGGCAGACCAGCACCGGCTCCGAGCAAATCGAATGCGATCGGTGTCGTCGGGTGGCGTGCCGCAACGAACTCGGCACCTTCCGGTTCGGCTACCGGCGCGGTGTGATGCCAAACTACCACTCCATGCGGCTTATCAATGGAGGACTTCGACGCCTGAGCATTCAACTCCAACGCTCGGGCGGCATCGGTCAACTTCAGCCCGGTGGTTTGATGCCACACGGTTGCCGACTCGATACTCGCCATTCCGCGCAGCGCGGCAACATCGATACATCGCTCCATGTAGATCTCTTCGAGTCGCCGCTCGCCGACCAGTGTGGGCCGCACGTCCAGCTCGCGCATCTCGCAC
This sequence comes from Aeoliella sp., assembly GCF_965227375.1. NCBI lineage: Bacteria > Pseudomonadati > Planctomycetota > Planctomycetia > Pirellulales > Lacipirellulaceae > Aeoliella > Aeoliella sp. The sequence goes on along the minus strand of NZ_CBDDFX010000002.1, from coordinate 1,872,072 downwards.
AACTGGCTTGTCTCGATCCAGAGCTTGGCCTCCCCAGGCACGATGGCGACGACGTCACTGAGCCTTTGGATCGCGCTGGTTGACTCCTCGGCTCGCTGAGCAATCCAAGCCTTGCGAGCCGCGGCGTCCGCGAGCATCACGCGCGGGTCGCCGCACCAGAGCTTGAGCGTTTCGGGGCTCGCTTCAATGGTTTTGGCGAGCTTGGCCAGACGCGCTCGGCTGAGTCCATAGCTCGCCGGGGGCGACGCTAAGTAGCTGTCGGCCGAGAAGTCGAGAGCCACTCCTGCGAACGCGGGGTACTCGGCGCACTGCTGGGTGAGTCGCGCTAAGATCGACTCGATCTCGGCCGCCACGTCGGGATGCGACAAACGGTAGTGATCGGGTTGTGCTACTGCCAACTCGGGCAGCACCACGCTGCGTCGACGCCCCGCCGTATCGGTCCAGATGGGGTACTCATCGAGCGTTTTGTATTTCTGCTGCCGGAGGTTCGCTTCGATGGCAGGAAGGCTACTGTTCAGTCGCAACGATGGCGTCAGGCGAAGTCCTCGTCGCGAGAAGATGCGAGCCATCAGCTCGGTGGGATTGATAGCCGGCAGGTCGGTGCCAGTCATCAGGCAACTGGTGTTGAGGATCGGCAGCGACTGACCGTTGCCCAGGTCGAACGCAGCGCTGCCGCCATTCATCACGCCGACGACCGCACCGTTGTAGCCCGACAGTTCAAGCAGGGCGGCGGTGCGTTCGGCCATTTGATAGAACGTCAGCAGGTCGTCCACCGGCATGCGACCATCGGCGTTGGGCACACGCACTGCGGTGCGATCGATCAACGACTGCCATCCGAACGAGGCGGCCACCATGCGCCCTCGATCTTCCAGCCTGGGCGGATCGCCTTGGCCACGCTCGGCGACACGTAGTCGGATGCGACCGTACCGCCCGGTGGTGTCCTGGCGTACGTTTTCAATCACCACCACGGGCGTGCGGGTGCGTGGCCAAAACAGGTAGCGGCTGTTCTCGGTAGGAGAGCCATCCTGCCCGGCCAGTTGATCGTCGACCACTACGCCGGCGCCGGTTCCATTGGGCACGAGCTTGCCCGCGGAGTTGTACTCATAAACGCGAATGGCCAGCTGTTGGGCGTGACTGGTAGGAAGTTCAACCTCCACCACGTGCGGCTTGCCTGGTTGGGCAGCGGGCAGCGGGTAAGCTTGCCACGTGGGACGCTTTGGCCGACTGGCCGAAAGCTGCACCAATGTGCGCCCGGCCATGTTCGTGGTGCGAGACTCTTCGCTACCCATCGGGCCGTTGCCCAGGTTTGTGAGTCGATCGAGTCGCGTCCATTCCGATAACCGGCTGTACCACTTGGGGTTGGCCGGGTCGATTTCTACCGTGGTTCGCCAGGTGCCGCCCGCAAAGTGGTCGTTCGTGGTTTCGCCTAGCACCACCACTTGAAACGTGCGTTGCGCCAAACGGGTGCCGGTAGGTGTCTTCCATAGCCGCACGCTGTTGCCCGGCGGAGTGCTGGCGGTGAGCCGGATGGAGTACACCCCATCGACCATTGGCAGCGGAATCTCGACGGGCACATTCGCGTAGCCATCGACCGGCAGGGCCACCCGGGTGGTGTGCTCCCACTCACGCTGACCACCGCGATCACGAAACAACTCGGCCGACAAGTCGATCGCGCCGCCCGGCTCCAGATCGGCAATCGCCGGGGTGACCTGCATCCGCAGAGTCTCGCCCGGATCGCAGACCAAGGAGTCTCGTCCCAGGTCGACGCGCAGTGCATCGTCCTGCAAGCGATGGACCACCAGCGTGGTAGACGACTCGCTCGCACCGCTGGAAAGAGTGCTCCGCCGCGTGTCGCGCATCAACTCGGCAAGCGGAATCTCCACCAGATTCGACTGCTCTTGGCCTTCGGCACGTAGCTCGATTCGTAGTGTCGCGTCGAGCGGAGCGCGGGCGGTGCAGTCCAATCCGTCGAAAGTGCGCGGGCGAGGCTGGAACACTAGGACCTCGCCGTCTTCGGTCCAGATGCTACCGGGCGTGTCACGTTCGCGGCCTAGCAACTGTACTTCGGCCAGTTCGCCTCCGGCAACCGAAAGCCGCCCCGACCATCGCACCGGCGCCGCGCTGGCCCACACCACACGCACGCGCATAGTAGGAGTCGCGGCCTCGGGCGGCGCAGCCAGCAGGGACGTTGGGGCGCACGTCATCGCCACAAGCAAGAGGCTGGCCCACCATCGGCGGGGCATCGAATTCCATTTCTTATCAATCAGCACGGGACATCCTTGTCCACGTCGGCGACAGCAAAAAGCTGTAATTTGGCTGGCGGAGTGTACTTACGATCGACAGATAGCACCAGAGCGATTCCGTGCTAGCGATCAAGTCTCCCGTTCATTCTCAATATCGTCATTGGGCAACAGATCCCCCGGGCCAAATCGTTGCTAGCACCAGTGTTGTCGCCATGCCCGCCACGCCCATCAGGGCGGTCAGCGGCACCCAGGTGGTGAGGCCTTCCTCTTCGGTCAGGCGGCCCATGCGGCAGAACAGCCAGAAGCCGCTATCGTTCAGCCAACTGGTAATCATCGCGCCCGAGCCAATCGCCGTGCAGAAGTACACCGGATGAATGCTGAGTTCGGCGTCTTGGAGCATGGCAGCCACCATCGCGCTGCCGGTCGTAATGGCAACCGTAGTCGACCCTTGCGCACATTTGATGAGCGATGTCATGAAGAACGCGATCCACAACATGGTGAAGCCCATCGACGACGAGTCGGATTGAAACAACTCCTGGATGGCATCGCCGACTTGTGCTTCCCTCAGGGTTTTTCCAAAGGCGCCGCCGGCTGCCGTGATCAAAACGATGCCGCCTGCACTGACGACGGCTTGTTCAATTAGCGCCGACACTTCACTTCGATTGGGCCGTTGCACCCACCAGTACACACACAGGGCCGAAATCGCCGACAAGAGAAGTGCCACGTTGGGATTCGCCAAAAAGGTCATCCACGCTGGAAACTCACCCACCTGGGGCTCCAGGAATTCCGGCGCGGCGATCAGGCCGACCGGCAACATGATGGGAAGCCCTGCCAGAAACAGGTTCGGTCGCTTGCGCTCTTCGGCACTGCTGGCAAGTTCGATATCGTCGAGCTCAATCTCCCGCGTCATCCGGCGGTCGCGCCACGCGGCGAACGCCAGCCCAGTGAGCGTCATCGGCACCGACACCACTCCGCCGACCAACATCAACAGGCCAACGTCGACACCGAGTTTATCAGCCATGAACAGCGGTCCGGGCGTGGGTGGCACCATCGTATGGGTGACCGCACCGCCAGCGCCGATCGCCAGCAGGTACCGCAGATAGCTCCGCCCCGTACGGCGGTACATCGATTTGGCTAGCGGGAACAGCAGATAGAACACCGTGTCGAAAAACACCGGCACCGACAGCACAAACCCGCTAGCGGCCATCGCCCCCGCGCCGCGTGACTCGCCAAACAACTTGAGCGACGCCTCGACGATGCGATCGGCCGCTCCGCTGGCGACCAGCAGACTGCCGATGACCGCGGCCAAAGCGATCGCGATGCCAATGCCGCCAGCGGTATCGCCAAATCCTGTGGCGACGTCTTCCGCCGCCTTGGCAGTCACGCCCGACGAAAGCACGCTGACCACTAGCGCAGCAACAATGAGTCCCAAGAACGCATTGAGCCGTAGCCACAGAATAGTGACCAGCACCACGGCGACGCCGATCAAGAGAATCCAGAGTGGGCTGAGCATACGTATTCAATAGCGAGAAAGAGGAGAGGACGAAGAGACAGAGCACTCAACTGTCCGGCGGAGCGTGCAGATCCACCTCGGGTAACTCCAGCCGATGCCACGCCTCGCCCTCGGCGATGACTGCATCGATCGATTGGCTCAACACGGCGAATGCTTCCAGTTCCGAGGGACAGAGCGACGCCACGTCATTCGCTTGCCACAAGTCGTCGGGTTGAACATACAGTTCGGCAGCTTCGCCGCCGGCCGTGGTTACCCAGGCCCATTCGTCCGTTTCGACGTAACGGGATGATTCGGAGACTCCAGCGGCTACTGTTCTCTCGACTAGCTCCAGAGCTTGGCCCTTCGCAAGGTGGCTAACGAGCTGGTACAAGTCGGAGGTCTGCACGAGTCCCGCGTGGCGACGAAGCGGGGCGATCTCGGGACTGCGGACCATTAGCGGCACGTGGAACAGTTCGCGGTACGCCGGTCCCGTGATACCGAGTTGGCCATGCTCGCCGAGGGCATACCCTCGCGCACCAGCCAGTACCAATGTCACCGGCAGTTCGGGCCAGAGTTCCGCTAGTAGACCATCGAGCGCCCCCAACGAGCGATCGAGCGCCATGACTTGCACCGCGTAGCGGCAGCCGGCCAGGAACGCTTCGTCCGCGCCTGCGTCGCCAGCGGCGATTTCGCCTTTGGCTGGTTCGATGGAAGGAGCGAGTTCGGGATCGTCCTCGTCGCGCAAGCTCTCGGCCAACTCGGTCGGTGCATCCCACGGGCCCGTCATGCCGCGCAAGTGAATCCACAATAGCCGCGGCTGCTCGTACTCGGCCGACCACTCGCCCAACACGTCGGCCGCCGCTTCAATCGTCAGGCCCATCGCGGTGTCGAACACCTCAGCGGCGGGCTGGGTGGCTTCTAGTTCCAGCAGGGTGACGTGTTCAAATGCCTCGCAATGGGGCAGCTCGGCCACGCTTGGGTCGTCGGTAACTAGGTGGCAGAGGTAACCTTGCTCGGTGAGTTCGTCTATCAGCGAACGACTTGGGCTTGCCAATGGAGAGAGCGCGTGGCGTGCGGACCATAGCGCATCGTACACGTCGCTCAGATTGGTCGACTCTCCGAGCACGCGGTCAAAAACGAGCGACTCGCTGGCCAGATAGTCGAGCGCGGGCGTCTCGTACGACGTATTTCCATATGCGCCGAGCGATCTGGCGCGGAGTCCGTCGATCACTAGCACTATCATTACCCGGCTGTTCATCCGACCGAGTATAGAGTGCCGCCGACGCCGCCGAAAGGTTTGCTAAACGCTGCCCGCGCGTCGCCACTCGCGCCACACCAGTTGCGGGAACACCAGCGCGTCGGTCGCGTAACGCCGCAACAGACGGCGCGGCTCGGTGGCCAGGCGGTGGAACCACTCGAGCCCCAACCGCTGCAGCCACACCGGCGAACGCTTCTTCTCGCCCGCCAGAAAATCGATGGTGGCCCCGGCGCAGAGCGCCACCTTGGCGTCCAATTGCTCGTGGTGCTTGGCCACCCACAGTTCCTGCTTCGGAGCGCCGAGCCCCACGACCAACAAGTCGGGCTTGGCAGCCGCCACGGCATCGATGGCTGCCTGATTGGCTTCTGAGTCGTGCTCGAAGCCGAGCGGCGGACAATGCGTGCCGACGATTTCGACGCCCGCGTAGTTTTCGTGAATGTTCGCCGCAGCTCGCTCCGCCACACCGGGCCCAGCGCCTAGCAGAAACACCCGCAGCGGCCGCTCGGAATCGGCGGCAGCCGCCAACACGCTGGGCACCAGATCGCTGCCGGCGACGCGTTCGGGCAGGGCTTGTCCCAACAGTCGCGAAGCGCCGACGATCGGCGCGCCGTCGGCCAGCACCATCGCCGCGCCGGCGTAGGACAACTGCAGTGGCACGTTGTGCGATAGCTGCACCGCGTGATCGACGTTCGGCGTCACCACGTATCGGCACGACTCGCCGCGCGAGTCGCGGCACCAATCCATCACGCGATCGGTCGCCCCGCGGAGCGTGACGCGATCGATCTTCATTCCGAACAGCGAGACGTGGGAAACAGACGATGGTTTCATGACGAGCGTAGCAAAGGGGAAGGAGTAGGAATCAGGGGAGCAACCGCAGTGGGTTGTTTCACGGTTGCGCGACTGGTGACTTGTTCGGCCGTTGCAACGCACAGTCCGGCCACCAGGAACAGCAGCACCTGGTCCTGGAAGATGAGGCTCAGGTCGTGGAACATAGCCGAAGGCAAGTACACGGCCACCACCGCCAGCAGCAATCGGCCCATCTGCTGCGTGGCAATCGAGTGACCTTCTCCCAACGCCATGCGCGCGCCGATGGCGATCCAGCCGCAAAGCATCGCGACGAACGCCACGATGCCCACCAAGCCGGTTTCGGTCCACAGGCCGAGGAACGTGTTGTGGTGATGTAGGCCGCGAATTGACTCGAGTTCGAACGACTGTGAACGATCGGCCAGATAGGGGAGCTTCTGATCATAGAAACGCCCGAAGCCTACGCCGGTGAGCGGGTGATCGCAAATCATGTGGTACGACACGTATGCGAACGCGGTACGCTGCTGTACCGAGTGCTGCGAAACCTGCCCAGAGTCCTCGCGGTTGAGGTTCAACACCAACGACCACGCGGCCACGGCGGCCACCGCGCCAACGGCCATGGTGCCGAACGCCACTGGCAGGCGAAGACGCCGCGGCGCCATAGCCACTAACATCACAAAGCCACTCAGCGCGAGGCCGATCCACACGCTACGCGTGAACGTGAACAAGATCGCCACGACCATCAGGCCCATCGCCGCAAGCAGCGCGAGTTGCCAACCACGCGAGACGCGCGGTCGCAACGTCCAGGCAGCCCACATCGATATGGCTAAGTAGTTGCCAAGGCTTACCGAGTTGAGCGCCGGCCCGCGAGCGCGGCCGAAGTGAGTGCCGAGTTCGGGGTCGGTAATGTACTTGGGGAACACGGCCCACCAGGCGCCGACAAGTTCGGCACAAGCAGTCAGCGCCAGGTACGTTCCCAGCGCGGCCAGCGTCGCGAGCACCACGGTCGTCGTACGCGTCGACAGCGGAGTGAGGCGCACGCACAGGTACAGCATCGCGGGCAGCCAGAAGGCGAACAGTAGTCGGAAGTAGGGCGAGGTGGGCAGTTCGACGCCGGAGCCCATGTTGCTGGCGATGCAGCTCACCGTGAGCCAGCCTAGCAGGGCAATGATCGCCCAGTCGACCGGTAGCGGTCCCTGCCAGGTGATCCGCCCTTGCCAGGCGCGAATCGCAACTACCGCCACTAGCAGCACTAGCAGCAAGCGATCGATCGTCAGCGGCAACGGACCGAGGTGCAGGTTCCAGAATTCGTGGCCGAAGACGTATCCAACTGCTACAGTCGCCACCGCCACGCCCACTGGCGAAAGCCAACGGAACACTATAACACTCCACACCAGGAGCACGGCGGCGGCGACGAGCAGTACGACGGGCATGACTGGTTCAAGAGGAGAAAAGCGGCGGCTGAGCCGGTGAAAAATCGGCCGAGACCGATCTTTCAAGCGTAGCTCACAAACGGCGGTCGCGCGGGGCGGCTTTTGCCCGTTACCGCACGCCAACTCGCTGGCGGGCGTCGAATCCCGTGGCGATGGCGCCCGCGAGCGTCGATGCCGGTCGGGCGTAGCCAAAACTCTCGTTTCGCACCGAAGGCTGGGCTGCGGGAGTTTCCTGCGGAACCGCATCAAGTTCGGCTTCCGTCTGCGACTTCGGACCATGCTTCAGGAAGACAATCCCCAGCCCCAAGAGCAAACCAAACAAGCCACCCGCGGCGACAACGGTCGAACGGCCGGGACCAACCGGCTTCAGGCCGCTTTCCACGTCGTCGATGCGCGACAGCACACTCGCACTCTGGGCACCGGCCAACTGCACTTCGGCGTCGGCCAAACGAGTTCGAGCGGCATCGACCAACGCGGTCTGGTTGTCGACAGCCGCTACCAACTTGGCGTACGCCGCGCGGTGCTGGGCCAGGTTCTTCTGCGACTGGTGGTTGTTGTTCAATCGCGATTGCAAGGTCTCTGCCCGTTGTTGTCCGAGTTCCAATTCGATCTCCAAACCACGGATGGCGGAGGCCAATTCGCTATGCAATTGTTGGCGAACCTGCGATTCCGCTTCTTTGGCGGCGATCACGAACGGGTGCTCGGGGGCCAGCTTGCCGAGCAAGCGGGCGGTCTTCAATTGGGCATCAACAAGTCCTTGCTTCAATCGATCCACCGCTGGCTGCGACGTAAGCAACGAGGCCGGCGTGGCAACCAGTTTCGCGGGATCGCTTTGAGCGTCGCGAAGCACGGTCAGCAGCTTCTCGCTGCGGCTACGCTCGGCTTCGTTCGCTCGGATCTCGGCCATAATGGCAATATTATTCTGCGACGATTCGCTCGCCCCGCCGATCGGGTTGATCAAGTTACGCAAGTCGACCAGATCGGCGCCGATGCTGACCTCGAACTTCGAGAGCTCGGCGATCTTCGTTTCCAGATCGCGCTCTGCCTGGTCGGCACCTTCTTCCAACTCCGCAATCATGCTGTCGGCCTGGTTCTCGCGAATTTCCTTGGTGCGTGTCTCCAGTGCTTCGGCCAGGCTGGTCGTGAGTGCCGCAGCACGCTGGGGGTCCTTATCCAACACGCCCAGGTAGAACACCTCGGTCTTGCCGAACTCGGCGCCGCCGGGCGGGGTCATGACCATTGCGTCGCGGAAGTCGGCCACGTCCTGTGCGGTGGGCCATTGGCCTTTGCCGAACCACGAACTCTCGGGGCCGACCTTTTCCAGCGTGGCGGTCACCACGGTCTTACTGCGAGCCAATTCTAGCAACGTTTCCTGCAAGGTTTTCATTTCCGAAAGGTCGGAGAACTTACCAAGCCGTCCGCCCGCGAGGCTGGCGGCTTCGGGACGTACCAACAGGCCTTGGGTCGCCTTCCATTTGCGCGGCATGACCAGCGCGTAGCAGCCAGCGAGCACGGCGGCCGCGAGCATCGACGCGATCCATACACGGCGATGGCGGGTGACGAGTTCGAACAGCTCTCGGGGCGAAAGACCTTGGACGGCGGGGCGTTGCATGGTGATTTCTCTGCGGGGCAGGGCAGTCGTGAAGAGGACGCAGCGTTATCAATGGCAATCACCGTGCCATGAACCGCGAATGGAGCGAAACCCGATAGAACAGGGCGAAAATGGCCGCAATTTGCCAAAGCGTGCATTCTGCACGCCTGCGATGGCTGTGGCGATCGATCAACGTGTGGTGTTTTCGCCACACGCGGCGCGGCCGAGTATTTGGCGCATCCGGAAACCCGGGCGGTGCGAGTTGAAACACCCTGTGGCTAAGGCAAACTTCTCTACCGGCTATAGACCTTGCCGTGTACGCCCCGCATCCGGATTCTTCGCAGTGAACCTTCAAGTACAAACCATCGACCGCCTCGACGACCTCCACTCACTGCGCGCCGCGTGGGAGCGGTTGGACGGCGGGGTGGTGTTTCGCTCGTTCGATTGGCTCACCACTTGGTGGCAGTACTACCAGCGGTCGCAGCGCGAGCGGCTTGCGGTGGTTGTGGTGCGCGACACCAGCCGCCCTACCGATTCGCAAGTAATAGCCATCGCGCCGTGGTACGCTGAATCGACCCGCGCGCGGGGCACCGTGATGCGTTGGCTTAGCAGTGGCGAGGTGTGCAGCGACCACCTCGGCGTGCTGTGCGAGCCTGACGCCGAGCGGCGCGTCGCCAAGCACTTGGCCGCGCATCTTGCTGAGGCGGACAATTGGAATCGGCTGGAACTGGACGCCCTCGACGCTGACGACTCGATGATGGAGCTGTTCGCTACTGAACTGCAGTCGCGCGGCTGCCGGCACATGAGCCGTCCAGAAGGGCAATGCTGGGCGATCGATTTGCCAAGCAGTTGGGACGAGTTCCTGGCCATGCAGTCCAAGTCGCACCGCAAGCAGCTGCGACGCACTGGCGACCGCGTGCTGGAATCCGGCGCGGCCACGTGGCACACCGTGACCTCCGAATCGGAACTCGACACCGCTTGGCCAATGTTCGTCGACCTGCATCAACGCCGGCGGAACAGCCTGGGCGAGCCGGGGTGCTTTGCCTCGCCCAGGTTTAGTGCGTTCCACGCGGCCGTGGCTCGCAAACTGTTGGTCAACGACCAACTGCGACTTGGCTGGATCGAAATGGACGGCGCGCCGCTGGCCGTGGAATACCACTTCGCCGGCCCCACGGCCACCTACGCCTATCAGGCGGGCTTCGATCCCGAGCGAGTCGATCAGAACCCGGGCCGGTTGTCCTGCATTTCGGCCGTGAAACAAGCGATCGACGCTGGCCACACCAAGTTCGACCTGCTGCGGGGCGACGAACCGTATAAAGCTCACTGGCGAGCGAAGCCGCACGCGACTTATCGGTTGCGTGTGCTCGCGCGGTCGCACTCGTCCAACTGGCTCGCGCAGACCGCCGACCTGGCCGAGTCGATGGCCGGGGCGCTCAAGGCGGGACTACGACCGCTGGTCTCGCCGACTCCCACCACGCACTGACGAAAGCACCTGAAGGACTCATGAATCTCGCCCGGCGACTGCTGCTTAGCACTTATTATCACGCCACGACACCGTGGCGGCTGGCGATGGACCGCTTGCGCCGTGCTAGCAGCAACGAACCGGTGCAGATCCTGTTTTACCACCGCGTGGCTGACGATCACGACAACCCGTGGACCATCGGCTCGCGCGCCTTTGAGGAGCAAATCGACTACCTGGTTGATCGCTTCGACGTGGTTTCGCTCACCGAAGCGCAGCGGCGGATCCTCGGCGGCAAGAACCGCAAACCCACGGTCGCCATCACGTTCGACGATGGCTACGCCGACAACATGCACTTCGCGATGCCGCTCTTAGTGCGCCGCAACCTGCCGTTCACTTACTTTGTCACGTCCGACAACATTCACAGCGGCGAGCCGTTCCCGCACGACCGGCAGCTAGGTGTGCCGCTCGCGCCGAACACGGTGGGCGACATCCGCGAACTCGCCCAGCAGGGCGTGGAAATCGGGGCGCACACGCGCACGCATGCCGATTTGGCGAAGCTGGACCACTCTCAACTTGTGGACGAAATCGTCGGCTCCAAGCAAGACCTCGAAGACATCACTGGCCAGCAGGTGCGGTACTTCGCCTTCCCTTATGGGCAGCCGAGGAACCTCTCACCTGAGGGATTTAGCGTCGCACAGGAAGCCGGGTTCGCCGGCGTGTGCTCGGCGTACGGGGGCTACAACTTCCCGGGCGGGGATCCATTCCACTTGGAGCGATTCCACGGCGACCCCGACTTTCTGCGGTTCCGCCATTGGCTGAGCGTCGACGGCGTAAAGCAAATTCGAACTCCTTCGTTCGATCCGGAACTGCCGGATGCGGAGCGCTCGGTCTACGACGCTTTGGCCGCCGAGGTGGAGTTGAGTCGATGACTAATCCCTCCACGAAGCAGCAATCGCCGGTCCGCCCCGACACACTGCTCGCCAGCGTGATGGTGCTGCTGATAGTAAACCTGGTGCAGCGGAGCATCGGCTTCGGCCGGGGCGTGCTGTTTTGCCGGTGGCTCGATCCCGATTCGCTGGGACATTGGGACATGGCCCTAGGATTCCTGATGCTGGCCGCCCCATTGGCGGTGCTGGGACTGCCCGGCTCGTTCGGCCGCTACCTAGAGCGATTCCGTCGGCGGGGACAACTGAAGACTTTCCTGCGGCGCACGTCATTGTGGACCGCCTCGTGCACGCTAGTGGCATTCGCCGTGTTGGCCATCGGACGCCGTCCGTTCGCCTACCTGGTTTTCGGCGATTCGTCGGAGCAGTGGCTGTTGCTCCTGGTCGCGTGCGTGCTGGTGGCAGTGATCCTGCATCACTTCCTCGAAGCGGTGTTCGCCGGCTTGCGCGTGTTCCGCGTGGTGTCGGCGATGCAGTTCGCCCAAAGTATGCTGTTCGCGGCGATCTCGCTTACGCTGCTCTGCACCTGGCGTTGTGACTCCTGGAGCGTGATCGTCGGCTACGGCACCGCGTGCCTGGCGTCGGCCATCGGCGTGCTAGTGTGGTCGCAGCGGCGACATTGGTCGGACGCGGCCGCCGCGGCAGCCGAACCTCATCGCGAGTTCTGGCCACCGCTGTTGCAATTCGCCGTATGGGTGTGGGCGACCAATCTGTTGGCGAACTTGTTCTCAGTGATCGACCGCTACATGCTGGTGCACTACAGCGGCTTGCCGGCCGAGCAGTCGATGGCCCTGGTGGGACATTACCACACGAGCATGTTGGTGCCGGTGATCTTGATATCGGTGGCCAACCTGCTAGTAGGCGCGATGACACCGCACTTGAGTCACGATTGGGAAGTGGGCGATCGCCAGAGCGTGTCGCGACGCTTGAACCTGACGCTGAAGCTCGGCTTCCTGGGAATGTTCGCCGCCGGTATCGGCGTGCTGATGTTCTCGCCGGTGTTGTTCCGCGTCGCATTCGAAGGCAAATACAGCGAGGGCCTCGCGGTGCTGCCGTGGGCGCTGGCCTCTTGCGTGTGGTTCAGCATGCTGTTGGTATCGCAAACCTACGTGTGGTGCGCCGAGAAAACACGTCACGCAACGCTGCCGCTGGCAATCGGTTTGGTGGGCAACGTGGTGCTGAATCTGCTGCTGTTGCCGCGCTACGGGCTGCAAGGTGCGGTGATGGCCACCGCGTTGGCGACCATGCTGGCCCTGGTGGCGCAGTTGCTGGTGAACCGACGACTCGAAATGCAACTCGACCGTGGCAGCTTACTCTTGGTCGCCACGCCGCTGGGGCTCTCGCAAGGATTGCCTACGGCGCTAGCGTGGGGCGGGCTGATTGCACTGGCGGCGGTGGCCACGCCGTGGATTTTTACCACGGGAGAACGAACCGAGATCGTCACGCTGGTCCGCGAGCGCGTCGGGCGGTGGATTCCTGGACTCAAACCAACCCTGGCAGGCGAAGGATACCCGATCGATGGCCGCTAAGCTCTCCCCCAAAACCGAGCCGCTGCGCGTGATGTTCCTGGTGACCTCAATGCCGGTCGGCGGCGCCGAGACGCTACTGGTGAACCTCGTGCGGCGACTCGATCGCACGCGCATCGAGCCCGAACTTGTCTGCTTGAAGGAGCGCGGGCCGCTGGGCGAAGAGTTAGCGGGCGAGATTCCCGTCCACTCCGAGTTGATCCGGCACAAATTCGACATCGCGGTGCTTCCGTGTTTGCGCCGGTTGTTCCGCGAGCGACGCATCGACGCGGTGGTGACCGTGGGCGCCGGCGACAAGATGTTCTGGGGGCGGCTGGCCGCGCGCACTGCCGGCGTGCCGGTTGTTTGTTCGGCGCTGCACAGCACTGGCTGGCCCGACGGCGTCGGGCGGCTCAATCGCATGCTCACGCCTATCACCGACGCGTTCATCGCAGTGGCCCGACCGCATGGCGAGTACCTGGTGGAGCACGAGCGATTCCCGTCCCACAAAGTGGTCGTGATCCCTAACGGCGTCGACACCGATCGGTTCGCGCCGGGCGCGGAGGTTGATTTGCTCCGCGAGCAACTCGGCATTGGCCCAGTGTCGCCCGTGGCAGCGATCGTCGCGGCATTGCGGCCAGAAAAGAATCACGAGATGTTCCTCGAAGTTGCCCGCCGAGTGCGGCGTGATCTGCACGACGCGCACTTCCTGGTCGTTGGCGATGGCCCGCAGCGGGCGAGGCTCGAGCAACTGGCGGCCGAACTCGAGATTGCTCCTTACGTGCACTTCCTGGGCACGCGCAGCGACATTCCCGATCTACTGAACGTGGCGGACGTGAACGTGCTGGCTTCGCACAACGAGGCAAACCCTGTTTCGATCCTCGAAGCGATGAGCACCGCCACGCCGACCGTGGCGACCGACGTTGGTTCGGTGGGCGAGTCGGTACTCGATGGTGAGACCGGTTTCCTGGTGCCCGCAGGCGACGTCGACCAGATGACCAGCCGCGTGGTGCAGCTTCTGAGCGATCCCCTCCTGCGCGGCAACTTGGGCGAGTACGCCCGGCAGTTGGTGTGCGAGCGGTGGTCGCTGGACGTGATGGTCGGCGGTTACGAAGACCTGCTCGAGAGCCTGTGGCAGCGGAAGATGGGTCGCCGGATCGCACGGGCCAGGGCGGCTCGTGAGTCAGAATCGACCGAACCGGCCATGGTTTGAGCGGCTTGGGACAGTCCATTTCTGCCACTCGCAGTGCCCGCCCGGCGTGAGCATAATGGAAGGACCACCACGGAGCCCGCCCGCCTACGACCTTTTGCATTCGCCCGGCATGATTACCGAAACCATCCTCACGACGACCGCCCGCTTGCTCAGCGGCGCCAGCGTGAGATGGGTGGATAGTCAGCCCGACACGTGCCAGCGGGTGTACTTCGCAAACCACACGAGCCACCTCGACGTGGTGCTGGTGTGGTCGGCGCTTCCGCACAACGTGCGCAAGCTCACCCGCCCGGCGGCTGCCAAGGACTATTGGAGCCGTGGTTGGATCCGGCCGTACATCGCCAAGGTGTACAACGCGATGTTGATCGACCGTAAGGAGATCAAAGTCCACCAGAGCCCAGTGGACATCATGATCCGCGAAATCGGACAAACCTACTCGGTGATCATCTTTCCCGAAGGGGGCCGTTCCAGCGGCGAGTCGGTGGGAGACTTCAAGAGCGGATTATACTACTTGGCCAAGAAGCGACCCGACCTGGAATTGATTCCCGTTTACATCGACAATATGAATCGCATCCTGCCGCGCGGCGAATTCCTGCCAGTACCGCTGCTGTCGAGCATCACGTTCGGCCCGCCGTTGTGGCTCGAAGCAGGTGAGACGAAGAACGAATTCCTCGAACGCGCCAGAACGGCCGTACTGAAACTCCGCGAACGCGAACGCTAACCCAGTCCCTAGCCCCAAGTCCCCAGCCCCTCCCCACATGACCCCCATTCAACTCAACTGGGCCCTCGCCGGCACCATCGTCGCGCTATTGAGCGTGGCGACGGTCGTTGGACAGTTGCTTGCGCGGCAACCTCAGTTGGGACTCAACCCCGCGGCGGTGAACGCCTTCAACGGGCGGCTGCGGGCGTGGTGGATCATTTGCTGTTTGCTGTCGGTGGCGTTTCTGAACCGCGGCCTGACGATCTTGCTGTTCGGGCTGATCAGTTTTTGGGCGCTTCGCGAGTTCATCACGCTCACGCCCACTCGGCACGGCGACCATCGCGCGCTGTTCTGGGTGTTCTTCCTGTTCACTCCGCTGCACTACGTGCTGGTGGGCTACGGTCTGTACGACATCTACAGCATTCTGATTCCGGTCTACGGCTTCCTGTTCATCCCACTGCGGATCGCCATCGCGGGCGACACCAAACGGTTCCTCGAGCGCGTGGCCAAGATCCAATCCGGGCTGCTGGTGTGCGTCTACTGCCTGGGCTACGCGCCGGCGATCCTCGACCTGCCATACGGCGAGTATGCCGATCGGTCGCGACTGTTGTTCTTCCTGGTGTTCATGTCGCTGATGAGCGAGGCGCTGTACTTCGCCTGGGACCGCCTGTATGGTCGCAACGTGATCTCGCCCAACATCAATGGCACCAAGACCTGGGAAGGCATGCTGGGCGGCGCGGCCAGCGCGGCGCTGGTCGGCATGACCTACCACCTGGCGTTTGAGCCGTTCCGCGAACTATGGCATACCGCGCTGGTGAGCATGCTCATCGCGGTGATGGGCTTCGCCGGATCGATGACCATGTCGGCCATCAAGCGCGATCGCGGCGTGAAAGATTTCGGTACGCTAGTCGAAGGCCACGGCGGCGTGCTCGATCGCATCGACGCCATCTGCTTCGCCGCGCCGGTGTTCTACCACGTCGCGCGGATGCTGCTGGTAGCGTGAGCCGTACGCGCTAGCGCCAGAAGGTCTTCTCGCGACCCGCAGGAGGAGCGTCCATCAACAATCGGTCGTCGCTCTCGGGACGACGCACTACCGCGGCGTTGTTCTGGCGGGCGACTTTCGAGTAGGCCGATTCGTAGTTGGTCGATGCCGCGGGGGCCGGGTTGCGCGGCGCGGGACTGGCGGCGGGCGATTCGTTGCTGGCGAGCATCGTCTGGCCCGTTTCCAACTCGCCCGGCAAGACGGGGCGGCCTTGCTTCACCCAGTCGAGCCACTCATTCTGCAGTGCGAACAGGCTGTCTTGCCCGTAATGATCCTTCACCGCCCGCGGCCAATTCTCATCGGCCATGCCGTCGGCCAGGAATTCGAGGAACGCCGCCTTGCCGCGCTTGCCGATCAGGTATCGCGTGAGCGAGTGCCCCTGAGCGTACAGCGGCAGCACGTCGCGGGGGTATTCCTTCATGGCGAACATCTGGCCAAACGGAATGCCTTTGCCGGTCTTCAGAAAGCGGATCAGCAGATTCTCTTGCTTGGAGATTTCGCTCTCGTGTTCCACCGTGGTGCACGCACCTTCATCGGCCCAGCGGGGCAGGGGTTGGCGGAAATGGCAGGCAAAGATCGTATGCGTTATTTCGTGCGGCAGCACCGAGTCGAGCACTCGCTCGCGGGAGCCGGTGATGGTCATGTTCCAGTCGAACACTTCGCCGCGGTCGAACACGAACGTCGTCACTCCGCCAGCGCCCATGCGGGGCGCGACTTCCGCCTTGATGGGGCAGGGGCGCGACCAGGGAGGCATCTCTTTGCCGATCCACTCCTTGGAAAGCACGTTTCGCCAGTGTTCGGCCATCTCGCCGATCTCTTTGGCAAGCTCCGGCGTGGGGGCGTTCACCACGAAGTTGGTGGTTTGATAACGAGCGGCTTCGGCGGCCGAAACCAACAGACCCAACACCAAGAAGGGGAAGACAACCGGCAGCGCGGCCAACGACTTCGTGCGAGCTTCCATGCTGCACTCCAAATTCGCGGAGGGAAAAATCGGGGCGACGCCAAGCACGCTGCTAGCATCGGTCGAGCATCCTTTCGACGCGAGGCAAGGTACCACAGACCGCCGATTCGCCACCAGAGCGATTTCTGCCATGGATCTACCACCTCTTCTGTCGGTGTTGCCGTCCAGACTCCGCGTGCCAGCACGAAACCCCGCCCTCGACCGCTACCAGCAACATAAGGGGCACCGCCGAGCGACGCACGCTTTTTGGAGAAATCGTGCGAGAAAAAACTGGCAACCTACGGAGGAAACAGGGGGAACCGTTTCCTCGCTACGTTTTCTGCCACGCCTGAATCTCGGCGGCGAGCCACTCTCGCTCGGGCTCGCGGAGGAATAGACCGATTTCGATACGGTCGGCGCCGTGGTCGAATCGCAGTCGCTGGCGACTGCCGACTCGTTCGAGTGTCACGGGGCCGACTTCCTGCTTGTCGAGCTCGATGCGAGTTCGCTTGCCATGCAAACGACCCATGATCGCCTTGGCATCGCCGTGCTGCAACGCGTGAAAGATCAGCCTGTTGTCCATTGTAAGAACGCCCGAATCGTAGAAGAAGCTCTCGCGGCCCAGGACAACCACCTCCGGCTGGCAAGGACCGAATAGGCGATACAGCATGTAACACGCGAACGCACCACCTGCCGTCCAAAACGCGAGCCAGACAACCATGAACAATTGATCCCCGTTCGGAGGGCCCTTGAGCAGTTGACCCACCACGGACACCAGGCCAGTGGCCCAGCCAACTAGCCAAACGCAAAAAAAGAATGCACCAAGGTATCGTATGAACCCTGAATGCGGTGCCTTCAAACGATAGGTCGCTCCATCGAAGTCCTCAACAACTTCGATGGTCGACCCAGCTGGCGGTTGTGTGTTCGTCTCCCCCATCGCATTAATCCCCTTGTCCAAACTGAATTCGAGAAACGCCAGGCGAGACCTCGCTCTGCCATGCTTGGATTTGCTCGGCCAGCCATTCTCGCTCCGCCCAGCGAAGGAACGGGCCGATTTCGATGCGTTGGTCACCGCGTTGGATCGTCAAATGCTGTTGCATATTGTCGCGCTCGAGAGACATGACTCCAAGCTCACCCTTTTCGATCTCGATTCGCACTCGCTTCCCCCAGCTACGAAAAAACACTTCATTGGGATTGCCGTAGTAGAACGCCTGCTTCGCTGCTGAATGGCACATCGGCAACGAACCCGAATCGTACAGCAACTTTCTTCTCGCGAGTACAAGAGTCTCCGGTTCCGCGAGACGAAACCTTCGCGCAACAAAGTAAAACAGCAGCGCACCTGCGATGCTCCAGACGACTAACAGCAGCAAGGCGACTCCAACACCGCTGCCCCCTCCGGTCAGTCCCCCCAACAGGGCGAGCACGCCCACGAGAAACACAAGGAGCCACACGCCTAGACAAATTGCCAAGCTAACCGAAGTGTTGATTCGATCAATCCACTCGCAAGGTGGCTGCAGCCGATACGTGGCGCCCTCGGCGTTTTCCACCACTTCTATCGTCGACCCCGGCGGTGGTTGCTTGCTGTGCTCCCTCATCGCCTACAACTCTAGCACCAAAATACTGGGCGACTCTCTTCATCTTTCCGCGGACTTCCTCATCGGCGTTTTTGCAGACAACACATCCCCGGGAGTAATAGAACCAAGACATTACCTTGCCTTCGATGTGCTTGGAGTATACTGTCCATACTGGAATTCCTTCGCGTTCAATCCGAATAGTCTGACCTTGGGGCGTGGTCGCTTCCGCGTAGTTGTCGACGCGGAACTCATCATCACTTGCAAGGTAATCTCTCCACTCATTCAGCGTAATGGGAGTATCAGAACTCTCAAACCAGTTTTCGGCGCGTGTAATATGGAACTCGTAACCCATTCGGTCGACGTCCTATGCTACTCACTATTGATGTACTATCCAATCAAAGACTAAACCGGCTCCAACACACCCGTCTCGACGCCGATCACAATCTTGCGGACCTCGTCGGTTGAGAGTCCCAGGTGTTTGGCCATTCGCTTGAGCACCGATTGTTCGCGGGCGGAGAGCGTGCCGTCGGCCATGGCCAGGCAGACTAGCAGCACGAAGTCGTTGCGGTCGGCGGCGCGGGCGGGCGTGGAGTCCTGTTTTGCCTCGTCGTACAGTTGCTTCATGCGCTCGGCGTCGATGCCGTTCTTCTCGGCCCACTTCACCAGGAACCGGTTCTCCTGCTTGCTGAGCCCACCCTCGAGAGCCAGCTTCGCGAGGTTGCCGAATGTCTTCTCCGCCAATCCGGTGGACATTCCGGGGCCGTCGAGGTCGAAGCCGTCGTCGACATCGCTGGCGTGGGCTTGCTGGTAGTGCGTGAGGGCGGTCTGGACGTTCTGCTTGGCTTTTCTTCGGCTTCGCACCAGCCACACGATGCCCGCGATCACGACCGCCACCGGCAGGGCCTGGGCGATCGGGTGGTGCACCAGGGCCGAGGTGATCATCACCAACAGCGACAACGTCAGCCCGACCACCAGGCTCACCCCGAACACGGCCCAGCCGACCACGCGGCCAAGGATCGGGATGCGATAGAGCAGACTCGCGAAGCCGCCGATGAAGATCATCACACCAATCACCACGGCCGCGGTGCCGCCCAGCCGGGTGAACCACATCACCTTGCTGAAGTAGCTCTTCACACTGGCCAGGGCCGTGTCGCGGTCGCCGTTCACCAGGTGATGCAGCACTCCGTCGTTCTGAATGATGCCCGACAGGAAGCTCTGCCGAATGTCGTACTTCTTACCACGGGCGCGGTCGCCTTCGATCATGCCGAAGTACGAAGCGGTCGCCGCGTTGGGGATGCCGGTGTAACCGAGTCGCTCGTCGCCCTCTTTGGGAGAGTTGATCGACCCGCGGCCCTTGAAGAAGTACTCGCCAGCGACGCGCAGATTCTGCTGCCGCCCGGCGTCGACCATCTTCAAGCTGCCGGCGCGGATGGTTTCGCTGCTGTCGACGAGGTGAATGTCGGCGGGATCGATTTCCAGTTCGCCAAGTTGGTACTTGGGCGGGTAGAGCGTGTCGCTGCGCAGCGTTTGACGTATGCCGGAGTTTCGCGAGTTGCTTTCGACGCTCGAATGCCAGCCCAAGTCCCAGGTGGTGTTACCGTCGCTGTCTTCGTCCTTTTCCCAAGACCAGATGGTCGCGTGACGGTTCACGCGATGGAATCCGACGAACTGCTCGACATAGTGCCCCGCGATGGGAATCTGTGTGTCGAGCGCGTCGGTCGTGGCAAACGGCTCGCCTACCGGGGCGTCACCAGCAGGGGCGACCGTCGCGTTCTTGGCAGCCTTGTAAAAGTTGAACCGCCCCTCGTTTTCCCACAGGGCGAGCACACCGACACAGACGAAGATCGGCCCGATGAGAAACGCCGCAAAGGGATTGTTCTTCTTTTTGCTCGCCACCAGCGCCTACCCCCTTCGAATGAGTTCGATACATTTTCTGCCTCGTCAAACTAACATAGCATTCGCCAAGCGTCGACGGATATTGGCGTACGTGGCACGCCTTCGAGTACTATGGCCGCCTCGGCCGTAGTACGAAATCGCACTCTACCGCGAATGGGAGTAGTAATATCCTCGCCCAGTCTCGCGATCGTAGGCGGCGTGGACTCCGCGGTCTTCATCCGTCCAGGAGTAGTGGAGTCCGCTGGTAATCCAGTGACGCTCCGTATCGCTTGCATCGGGTGCGAGGGAAATGTACCGAGCAATCGACACGGGCCGATCGATCTCGCTCAGCGGCCGCCGCTCGGCCGCGCACCACAAGCGAAAGTCCGCCTCGTCGCAGTTGAACTCGTAGGCCAAGACGACTCCGGTTACTCGCGCGTACGAGATGTCGCTCGCGCCCGCAGGCAGGCTCACCGGCGCCATGGATGCGGGTACGTGCTCGGCAAAACTGGGAGCACTTTCTTTGGCGGCCCACGCTGCCATCGCGGCGACGACTGCTACGGCCGCCGTAAGTCCCATTAGTTCGCGCAGCGAATGCCCCTTGCGGCCAAGAGAGTGGCCTTTCGCCTCAGCGACGTCCAACTGCTGAGACCATTTGGAGTTGAGACACCCGAGCGCGATGATCAACAACCCAATGACAGGCCAGATTGAAAAGAACAAGACCAAGTCCCAACGCGGCTCCGGCCCGTCGATGAGTGCCTCCAATATCGCGACGGCGCCGCCGAATGCGACAAACACGCCTGTCACGTACATCAAAGTGGCCATCATCATGGCTGCCGACGCGACACGTCGAAAGGTACCGCGGTACTGCTGCACGGGGATCGCGAGGATGAGCGGCAGAACTATCAAGAGCGCCATGATGGAGCACGGATGTAGGGACGCAACCAAACTTCCGATCGCTAGCCCCAACAGCCACAGGCCAAGGGCAATCACCGCCACGGAGGTGACGATTAATAACTTCGAGGGTTTGGGAAATGCTTCGTCCATTGGGCCCTTGCTAGCGCTCAAGCAATCGCGACAGACCAACAATACAAGCTAACAAGACCGACAGCACTACCATCAGCCCTAGTAACTCACGGATTGAGAATCTGGTGCGGGGCGAAGTACCAGCGGCTTGATGGTAGTCCGTTAGCTCGCGATGCCACATGTGGTTCAGCCTGCCGATGACAATCGCAACGGGGCCCAACAACGCCAAGCAGAACACCCGCAAACGGGCCCATGACGTAAACGGCGAGGACGCCCCTAGCACCACGAAAATACTGGATAGCATCGCTCCACCAAGATAGAGCAAGATCGCCGACCGCATTGCCGACTTGGTTGCCGAATGAAACACACTTCGATACTGCTCGAAAGCGAGCCCCCACGACATCGCCGTCCAGAACACCAACTCTGGCAGATGATATGCAATGGCATCGTTTTGCTGTGAAAGCACCATGGCCCCAAAAAAGCAGCCAAGAAGCAGGCTCAACATAATCGCCGCCACCGAGGCGGCAATCAGTAGTTTCGATGGTTTGGGAAATGCATCGTCCATTGTTCGCAGAAGCGGTTGGTTCACCTCGGTACTACCACAACTCCGGGCGCTGACGCTTCCGGCTCGCCGGGGGCTACCAGTAGTTCGCTTCCTGGTAGGCCACGCCATCTTCGACGCTATACCAGATGGTGAAACCGGCTCCGCTGACGGCGACGGGGCCTTCGTACACCAACGGGTTGGTAAGGGGTGGTGAGCTTATGGGATCGCTCGAGTTCTCACTCCAGGTTGTTTCCGAAGGCGTACCCAATGTCGCTTCCGCACTCGTGTTTGTTGCTTGCTGACGGTGTTTTGCCCACATGATGTTGACGTGTTTCGTCAGGTCGGCTTGCGAGATGGTGTACCGAGCCCTAAACCGCACGGAGTTCTTGTAGATCGTGATATCCGTCGCATCGGGTGGCAGGAAGAGTTCCACCAACGGGTCATCGACTTCGTCGAACGTGGAGTGGTAGAACGTGCCAAACCGCACCAGGTCGACCACACCCATGATCACCCAGAATGAGGGAAGGAACGCAACGGCCGCTGCAACGAGCGAACGCCCCAGCACAGGCAAACGCTTCCAACGCAGAAGCGGCGCGACGACGTTCGCCATGATGACTAACACCACGAGCACCACACAGGTGATCTTAAAGGGCAGAATGAGCGACCAGATCATGCGGCGTTGCTTTCGTGCGCTTCGACAAGAAAATCGTGTTAATTGAGAATACGCTACGGGGGTGATCGACGCAAAGACGGCCGATGGAATCCACCGTCTGCTGGCGGCAACTCCGGTCGGCTTGTCAATTCGGTGAAAATGGTGGTTGTAAAAGAATCGTTGTTGTTTCGGTGTTGCGATGGGGTCTAATACAGGGTTGCCCTCGGCCGGTGTTCGACAGCGACCATGCTCGGCCTGCGCTACCGGTATGCGCATCGGCGCTGCTGGTGATACAAACGCGCGGAGCGTCAGGATGACGGACGAAGCCAGTTGACCTGAAGCGGCTGGGGAGTTTTGCCCCACTGATGGGCCCACAACGGGGACAAAACCCTGGCAGATTACAAACCGGAACCACACCGCAAACCATTTTGAGGCAACAACTTACATCCACAACACCGCATCACTCCGCTGGGGGTATTGGGACAACGAATCGAATGTTGGGGCAAAACGGACAATACTCGCCAGGGGTGTTCGTTGGGCGGAACAAGGTCTCACTTTAGCGTTTAGGCGAGGCAGGAAACCGCTGGGCGGTGGGTGTGCGGTTGCGTTACAATTCACAGCAACACTCGTCCACGCGATAGCTCGCGCTTCGAACCGTTCACAGGAGGTAATCAAGATGGCGACCGTAGCTCCCACGAAAGTTTCCCCGCCGGAGATTCGGCAGACCACGTGTTTTATCGGCGGCAAGTGGGTGCCCGCCGCCAGTGGCAAGACGTTCGACACCGTGAACCCCGCGACCGAAGAGGTCATCTGCCAGGTGGCCGAGGGCGACAAGGCCGACGTCGACGCGGCGGTGGATGCCGCTCGCGCACAGTTCGATGGCGGTGAGTGGTCGAAGATGGACGCCCGCGATCGTGGCCAGCTGATGCACAAGCTGGCAGACCTGATCGAAGCGGAGATCGACGAGTTGGCCGCGCTCGAAACGCTCGACAACGGCAAGCCAATCAGCGACGCCCGCAACGCCGACTTCCCGCTGGTGATCGACTGCCTGCGTTACTACGCCGGTTGGGCCGACAAGATCGAAGGCTCGACGATTCCCGTGCGTGGCGACTTCTTGTGCTACACCCGCCGCGAACCGGTCGGCGTGGTGGGACAGATCATTCCGTGGAACTTTCCCGCGCTGATGGCCGCCTGGAAGTGGGGCCCCGCACTGGCGGCTGGTTGCACGATTGTGATGAAGCCAGCCGAGCAAACACCGCTCACTTGTTTGCGCATGGCGCGTTTGGCGCAGAAGGCCGGCATTCCCGATGGTGTGATCAACGTCGTGCCGGGTTACGGTCCGACGGCCGGCGCATCGATTGTCGAGCATCCTGGCGTCGACAAGATTGCCTTCACCGGCGAACTGGCCACTGCGAAGATCATTCAGCGGGCGGCAGCCGAGAACATGAAGCGGCTGACGTTCGAGCTGGGCGGCAAGAGCCCCAACGTGATCTTCGCCGATGCCGACCTCGACGCGGCCATCGAAGGCGCGCACTTCGCCCTGTACTTCAATCAGGGTCAGTGCTGCTGTGCCGGTAGCCGACTGTTCGTCGAAGATGGGGTCCACAGCGAGGTGGTCGACCGCATTGCAGAATACAACCGCAGTCACCCGGTTGGCGATCCGTTCGATCCCGATACGAAGCAGGGTCCGCAAGTCGATCAGGCACAGTTCGACAAGATCATGCAGTACGTGGAGTACGGCAAGCAGGATGGCGCGCAGTGCGTCACCGGTGGCACTCGCGTCGGCGACCGAGGCTACTACGTCGAGCCGACGCTGTTCACGAACGTGACCGACGACATGCGGATCGCCCGCGATGAAATCTTCGGCCCGGTGCTGAGCGTGCTGAAGTTCAGCGACGTGGACGAGCTGGTCGAGCGTGCGAACAACACCAATTTTGGCCTGGCAGCCGCGGTCTGGACCCGCGACGTGGCCAAGGCTCACCGCTTCGCTGCCAAGGTGCGAGCGGGGACCATTTGGGTGAATTGTTACGACGTTTTCGACGCTGCGGCCCCGTTTGGCGGCTTCAAAGAGAGCGGAATTGGCCGCGAATTGGGCGAAGCCGGCCTGGCAGCGTACACTGAGAGTAAGACGGTCACCGTGGCACTCAGTTAGCCAACCGCCAACGCAATCGATTCCTATGTCCCGGCACGGCCCGCGGTCGTGCCGGGACGTTTGAGTACCCCACCATGCCGATGCAACGTAAGTTTACGCCGAAGCAAGTCGCCCAAGCCCTGGGCGTCAGCGAGTCGTCCATCAAACGATGGGTCGACGGCGGCAAGGTCGAAGCGGTGAAGACCGCCGGCGGGCACCGCAAGCTTCCGCTGGCGGCGGTCGTGAAGCTGGCCCGCGAGCAGGGTTACCAAATCGTGCGGCCCGAGGTGTTGGGCCTGGCGGCCGAGCACACCAAACTGGAAATTGACAAGGCCTGCGAGCCACTGATCGAAGCGCTGGCGGCTGGCGACGAATCGGCCAGCCAGGCAATCGTCGAACCGCTGTACCACGCAGGCCACACAATGGTGGAGATCGCCGACCTGGTGATTGCCCCCGTGTTTCACGAGATTGGCAATCGCTGGG
This sequence comes from Aeoliella sp., assembly GCF_965227375.1. NCBI lineage: Bacteria > Pseudomonadati > Planctomycetota > Planctomycetia > Pirellulales > Lacipirellulaceae > Aeoliella > Aeoliella sp. The sequence continues at coordinate 1,847,163 of NZ_CBDDFX010000002.1, read as the reverse complement.
AGCGAGACGAGTTGAGCGTTCATCAGGAACGCCGCGCCTGCGAGATCGCCATAGCGACACTACACAACTTGCGGCGGATGTTGCCGCTGCCTGCCGCGGGCGCTCCCCGCGCCATGGCGACAACGCCCGACTGCGACCATTCGGAGCTGCCGGTGCGACTGGCGGAGTTGGTGCTTCGCGAGAAAGGCTGGGACGCCAAGGTGCTGGGCATCGCGCTGCCGCTCAGCGAGATCCGCGCCGCGATCGAGCAAAGCCAACCGGATCTCGCGCTGCTGAGCGTGACGCACGTGGAGAACCCGGTGAAGTTTGTCGCCCAGGCGAACAGCGAGTTGCTCGGCCCCACCAAGCGGGTAACGAAGTGGATTGTCGGTGGCCGCGTGTTCGACGCCACGCTGCAACGGACGCTCGACTGCTACCGCTTCAGTCGCACGATGGGTGAACTGGCGGAAATGGCCGACAAGTACGTCGAGGAGTCGCAGGGCAAGGAACTGGCTTAGCCCCCTCCCGGACTTGCGCTTAGCTGGGCTTGTACTTATCGAGCAACCGGCCCGGCGTGCCCATGATGTTGTACCCGGCGTCGAGATGCATGATCTCGCCGGTCACGCCGCTGGACTTGTCGCTCAGCAGGAATGCACCACAGTTGCCGGCTTCGTCGTGCGTAATGTTGCGTCCCAAGGGCGACATCGCCTCGTACAGTCGCAGCATACCATCGACTCCGGCACCGCGGCCACTGATGGTTTGTAGCGGACCACAACTTAGCGCGTTGACCCGCACTCCGTCGACGCCCAGATCGTACGCCAAGTATTGAGTAACCGAGTCGAGCGCCGCCTTGCAGACCCCCATCACGTTGTATCCAGGAACCGCCTTCTCGCCGCCAAAGTACGTGAGCGTAAGGATGCTGCTGCCTTCGTGCAGAAGCGGACGAGCCGCACAGGACAGGGCAATCAAGCTGAATGCACTAATCTCCATCGCCGACTTGAAACCCTCACGACTGCAATCGATGGTGTCCTTTCGCAAATCCTCGGGCGGGGCAAAGGCGATGGAGTGCAGCAGGAAGTCGAGCTTGCCGAACTTCTCCTTGCAAGTATCGATCGCTGCGGCGATGTGCTCGTCGTTCGTAGCGTCCATCGGCTGCAGGAACTCGACACCGCTTAGTCCATCGGTCAGCTTCTGCACGCGGTTGAGGTTCTTCTTGCGCTCGTCGTCCGGCCTATCGGGCATGTACGTGAACCCACACTTGCCGCCACCCTCGAGCACGCGCTCCGCGATCGCCCAGGCGATCGATTGCTTGTTGAACACACCGGTAATTAGGCCATGCTTGCCTTCGAACATCGCAGTATCAGTCCCGTGAGGAGTGTTGCCACCAGCGGGCATGTCGCGCCGCACCGGAACCAAAGTACCAGTCTATCGTGTATGACGTAAACCCCCATCAGAACCGCACTTTGGGCGGTGTGCTGGCCGCGGGTGTGTCGCTACAGCGGCGCACGCCTGTTGCCAAATGATGTCACATTGTTACCCTTGTACCCAAACTTGCAACACTTTCCGCTTCTCAATCGCCCACACAAATCGCTATGCCATCCGTCGACTGGTCCCAACTGCTCGCCGATCTGATCACAAGTCGCGACGAAGCGGAGTTTCACTCCGCCGCGGTCCGCCGGCTGGCGGACGCTGTTGGTGTCAATTCCGCGGCGCTGGTGCGATCGCAACCGCCCGAGTGGATCGTCACCGCCTCGGCCGGCAAGATGGCCGGCCAGTTGCCACTCGACCTGGCGGCCGACGCGCTCGACTCGGGCACGGCCAAGCGGACATCGGGGTGGGCCGCGATCCCGCTGCGTGTGTCCCACGACAACACGTTGCCGCCAACGGCGCTATTGCTCTCTGGCGACGCCGACACCGACGACGTGCATCTGAGCACCGGACTGGCCGCCGCGTGCGCGCTGGTTCGCGGTCGGCGGCGCGACCATCAACAAGCCGAGCGACTCGAGATGCTGCTCGAGATCACGCACCAGTGGGCACAGACCGACAACCTCGAGACGCTGCTCAACCGCATGGCCGAAGCGGCGACCGCGCAGTTCGATTGCGACCGCGCGACGATCTTCCTGTGGGATCGCTCGCACAAGACGCTGGTCGGCCGTCCGGCGCTCGGCATGGAGAACAACGAACTCCGCGTGCCCGACGATGCGGGCGTGGTGGGGCGTGTGGTGCAGTCGGGCCAGCCGGAGCGCGTTGACCGCATGGACGACCGCGCGGCGATTCACGGAGCGGTCGACAAAGAGACCGGTTACACCACCGAGACAATCCTCTGCGTGCCGCTGGTCGGCCCGCATGGCAACACGTTCGGTGCGTTCGAGCTACTCAACAAGCGCGCGGGTAACTTTCAGCCCGACGACCTGACGGGCCTTACGGAGCTGGCTTCCTACGCCGCAGTGTCGCTGGCCAACACGCAGCAGTGGGAACAGTTGCTCGAACGTCATCAACTGCTGGTCGACGAGGCAGCCGATCGCGTGCAGATGATCGGCAATTGCCCGGCCATCGAGGCGCTGCGTTCGACCATCGCCAAGGTAGCGAACGCCGACCTGGCCGTGCTGGTGCTCGGCGAGAACGGCACCGGCAAGGAAGTTGTCGCCCAGTCGATTCACTACCGCAGCCCCCGCCGCGCCGAACCGCTGATCGCGGTCAACTGCGCAGCGCTCACCGAGACGCTGCTCGAGAGCGAACTGTTCGGACATGAGAAGGGAGCGTTCACCGGGGCGAACGAATCCCGCGCGGGCAAGTTCGAAGTCGCATCGGGCGGAACGCTGTTCCTCGACGAAATCGGCGACATGAGCCTTAGCGGGCAGGCCAAGTTGTTGCGGGCGCTGGAGCAAAAGGAAGTGGTCCGCGTTGGCGGGCACGAGACCATCTCGACCGATTGCCGCGTGGTGGCCGCCACGAATCAGAACCTGGCGGACTTGGTGCGGGAGAAGAAGTTCCGCGAGGACCTGTACTTCCGCCTGAACGTGGTAACGCTGGAACTGCCTCCGCTACGCGAGCGCGGCGACGACGTGGTGACGCTGGCCGAGTTCTTCCTGCGGCAGCTCACTCAGAAGCAAGGTCGCAAACCGCCCACACTGACCGCCGCGGCCAAGAAGCGACTCGTCGCACACCGCTGGCCCGGCAACGTGCGCGAGCTGCGGAACCTGATGGAACGCGTCGCCTACCTGGCCGGCGGCGACCGCATCGATGCCGACGACCTGGCGTTCACCCTCTCCCCCGGCGCGAAGAAAAGCGGCGGCATGGAAACCGGCCTCACACTCTCCGACGCCACGCACGACTTCCAGGTCGACTACATCAAGCGAACGATCGACCAGGTTCGCGGCAACGTGACCGAAGCCGCCAAACTGCTCGGCGTGCACCGCTCGAACTTGTACCGCAAGATGCGAGCACTGGGAATGGAGACCGACGAAGATTAATAACGTAGGCCGTAACAAGCTAAGCGCAGTTGCGGCCTACTTCGAAGTCACCTACTTCGTGAATCGAGCTAGTCTTGGCGTTCCGAATCGAAGATGCCGTACACGGCTACTACCATTAGTTCGGCACCGGCGATTCCCCCGTGCACGGTGCGGACTGACACAAGGTAGGTTTGCAGGCGGTCGTCGGCAACACCGGTGTCGACCTTCTTGAGTTGCGCGATCGCATCTTGGTAAGCCTCATCAAACTTAAGCGAGGTTGAAATCCCCTCAACAACCCTCCCATTCTTTGGCTTTGATGTTGGGTTGAGCAGCAGTGGAGCGATGCCGCTACCAATGTCTGCGCCGCCTAGCGGCTGATTGCCGGACGTTATGATGGGGACGGTACTGTTCCCTAGCATCTCAAGCGGCAAGTCTTCCACGGCAACCTCTTGCGCGCCGGCTGCAGTGTGGATGGTAATTGTCTTTATGCGATCTTCTTCATCGCTGCGAAACAGCTTTAGGACTTGATAGGGCTGTATCTTCAAAGCGCCAGCGGTCCCGTATAGCCGCACAGCGAACGAAGGCGGGTGAACATCCATAGCAATTTCTTCGATCCGCGGCTCAAGATCATCTGATTCCCGCATGCCCGCTGCATAAATGAGATAGGTCTTGTCTGCGTAGTAGACTTTGATTTTGTCCACCGGTGCGGCAATACTTGGTTGCTCCAGGTCCCATTTCAAGGTGAGACGGCCTCCCCCGGTAGACCCTATAGCTTGGCAGAAAGCGACACCAGGCACAGCCAGAATTGAGGAAATGAGAATGGCAGATACACGAAGCATGCTGAACCCCCTTTAGTTGGAACATACAACGAACTCGCAACGCACAGATTCTACCGGTTTCTTATGAGAGAACAAGCAGCCGTCTGAAATAACGCTTTGCTCCACACCCAATGTTGGGAATTGCAATTCATGCAACCACTTGTTTGGGCATGACTTGCGGGGTAAATGCAGAACGTTGGCATTAACAGGTCACAGTCAACAGCAAGACACTAGGCACCCCCTCTCCCTGGTGCCTCATTTTGTCCCCGCCCGTGTCACTCATGTTGCCAAACGCGTGAACTTCGCGTGCGCAGAATTGTATTGCCCGATAGAAAACCTGCAACAACTTCCAACCTCGCCCAGACGCAAGATCGAAGGTTCGTGTGAACATTCTGCCGAATCCCATACGCCACAGCCGGTCAGAAGTCTCGCCACGAGAGCAATTGGCATGCATGCTCATGATCGATCTAACCCTACGAATCGACCGCTTCAATCCCCGCAGTCATCGCATCCATCAACAGATCAATCTCGTCCAACGAAATCGCCAACGGAGGAATCGCATACATCATGTCCGGTCGCGGGCGGAGCCACACCCCTTGCTCCAAGGCCAGCTCGGCCACGCGCTGTCCGACGCGGGCTTCCGGCGGGAACGCCTCACCAGTTTGCTTGTCCTGTACCAGGTCGAGCGCGACGATCATGCCCCGCTGCCGGGCGTTGGCGACGTGCGGATGCTCGGCCAGGCCAGCAAGTCGCTCGCCGAGGCGTTCGATCTTCGGCGGCAGGTTGGCGAGCGTTTGTTCGCTGTCGAACAGGTCAAGCGAAGCGAGCGCGGCGGCCGCGCAGAGTGGGTTACCGCTGAACGTGTGACCGTGATACAACGCCCGACCGGAGGCCGCGTCGCCGAGGAAGGTCTGCCAGATTTTCGTGGTGGTGAGCGTCGCAGCCATCGGCAGGTAGCCGCTGGTGAGGCCCTTGCCGAGCGTCATGAAGTCGGGCGAGATGCCTTCGGCGTCGCAGACAAACATCGAGCCCGTCCGTCCGAACCCGGTGGCCACTTCGTCGACGCTCAACAGCACGTTGTACTCGGTGGCCAGCTCGCGCAAACCGCGCACAAAGCCCGGCGGCTGCATCACCATGCCAGCGGCGCCTTGGACCATGGGCTCGATGACAATCGCTGCAAGCGTGTCGGCTTGCTGCTTTAGCAGCTCTTCGACTTCGTCGAGGAAGTACTTTGCCGCAGCGTCGCCAGTGAGCCCTGCCGGCAGACGCCGCGTGTCGGGCGAGGGCGTGCGGACCACTTCAAACAGCAACGGCTTGAACAGATCGTGAAACTTGCCAATGCCACCGACGCTGGCCGCGCCGAGCGTGTCGCCATGATACGCTTCACCAAACGTCAGGTACTTGGTCTTCTGCGGTTGGGGCTCGTCGCACTGCAGCCAATACTGAAACGCGGCCTTCAGCGCTACCTCGTTGGCGCTCGAGCCGTCGCTCGAGAAGAACACGTGCTCGAGGCCCGCTGGAGCAACGTCGACCAGACGCTTGGCGAGCTCCACCGTCGTGTCGCTCGTCATGCCGAGTGTGGTGATGTGGGCCACGCGGTGCAGTTGCCGCTCGATGGCCGCGTTGATGGCCGGGTGATTGTGCCCATGGACGTTGCACCACATGCTACTGGCGCCGTCCAAGAGACGCCGACCGCGCGTGTCGTAGAGCCACACTCCTTCGGCGCGCTCGATCACCAGCGGCTCGTACTCGGCCATCTGCGTGAATGCGTGCCAGTGATGCGTGCGGTCCCAGTCGTAGAGTTCTTTGTGCATCACCCCATTAGAACCGCAAGCGGTCACCATTCAATGGTCACCGGAACTCCCACCCCGACGCCGAGCATGATTTTCGCCGAATCGTCCACGATGGCCAGTTCGAGCTTGTCGCCCGATCCGACCAGGGCGATGAGCGTCATGGGGGGCTGGTCGCCATAGGCGTCGAAGATGCCCAGGGTTTCGTGCTCGTCGCAGCGGACGCGCGTGTTTTCGTCTCGCGGCACGTCGGCGATCATTTCGGCCGTGATGTTGGTGATCAGGTTGCCGAACGAGTCGACCTCGATCACCTCGCCCTCTATCTTCTGTGCCACTCGTTCCGCCCGCGGTAGGGAAATCCTTGCGTAGTCCTCGATCACCGGCCCAACGTCGGTCGGGTCGATGCCCAGCGACAACCTTGCCGCCACCGGGGCCATGATGTCGCGACCATGAAAGGTGTGCGACACGCCATCGAGCCATAGTTCACTGTTTTCAACACTGCGCATCGTACTGGGTTTCGCGCGGTCCGCCAAGCAAGTCAACAAACCGTTGTCGGGGCAGATATATCGCTGCTGGTCGATTTCGGCGTACAGAATCCGCCGCGAAGTGCCTACGCCGGGGTCGATCACCGCTATATGCAGCGTGCCCGGCGGGTAGTAGGGCGTCGCTTCGAGCAGCGTCAGGGCGCCCTGGCGGATGTCCTGGTGGGGGACCGTGTGGCTGATATCGACCACGTCGGCGTCGGGATTGATGGAGAGCAGCACGCCCTTCATCGCGCCCACGTACCGGCTGCCCTCGCCAAAGTCGGTGGTCAGCGTGATGATGGGGCGGGGTTCCATCGGTCGCTACATTTTGGCGATCAGTTCGAGACAGATCTGGCGGACTTTGCTCGGGTCGGCGTTCGGGTTCTGCTTCTTCGCCTGGCCAATCAGCGCACCGACCGCTTGCTGCTTGCCGCCCTTCACATCCTCGACGATGCGAGGGTTCGCGTCGAGCAGCGTTTGGCAGAGCGACTCGAGTTCCGAGTCGTCCACCTCTTCGATGCCGAGCGACTGCATGGCGTCGGCGGCCGAGATACCATTCTCGAGCATCGCATCGAACACATCACGGCCGCGCGCGGTGGGCAGCTCGCCCGACTTCTGCTTGGCGACGAAATCGCCCAGTGCGACGGCGGAAATGGAGAACGTCTCGATGCCAGACTCGCTCTCCTTGAGCACCCGCAGCACGTCTTGCGTCACCCAGTTGCATACGCCTTTCGCGTCGCCGGCAACTTTCACCGCTTCGTGGTAGTAGTCCATCAGTGTGCGGCCTTGATTCACCAGCACTTCGGCATCGTACGCCGACAGGCCATGCTCGGACTGCAGTCCTGCGCGAATCGTCGATGGCAGCTCTCCGAGGGAGGCCTTCGCACTGCTCACCTGCTCGTCGCTAAACATCACCGGCACCAGGTCGGGATCGGGGAAGTAGCGATAGTCGCTCGACTCCTCCTTGCTCCGCTGCCCGCGCGTGACGCCGGCTGCGTCGTCCCAACCGCGCGTTTGCTTCGGCGAGTCGCCCAGCTTCGCGCCGGTCTCCTGCCACACGCCGTACTGCCGGCCGGCCTCGTACTCGATGGCTCGCTCCACCGCGCGGAAGCTGTTCATGTTCTTGATCTCGACGATCGGCGTAGCGATTTTCTCGCCGCCCTTTTCGAGATGCAAGTTCACGTTGGCATCCACCCGCAGGCTACCTTCCTGCATGTTGCAATCGGACACACCGATGTACGTGAGCAGCAGTTTGAGCTCGTCGAGGTACGCCCGCGCTTCGAGCCCGGAACGCATGTCGGGTTCGCTGACGATCTCTAACAGCGGCGTACCGGTACGGTTCAGGTCGATCACGCTGTCCGCCTTGCCGGCGACTTCGTCGTGCACGCTCTTGCCCGCGTCTTCCTCCAAGTGGGCGCGGAGAATGCGAATCTGCTTCGTCTGGAAGCGGTCCTTCGAATCGGAGATCTCCAGGTAGCCATGCTCGGACATTGGCATGTCGTACTGCGAGATCTGATACCCCTTCGGCAAGTCCGGGTAGTAGTACTGCTTGCGGTCCCACTTCGTGAGCGGCGGAATCGTGCAGTTTAGCGCCACGGCCGTCTTGAGCGAGAGATTGAGCGCCTCGGTGTTCATCACCGGCAACGACCCCGGCATGCCGATGCACACGGGGCAGGTCTGCGTGTTCGGCTCGGCCCCAAACTGCGTACTACACCGGCAAAACAGCTTGCTCTTGGTAGCAAGCTGTACGTGAACTTCCAGGCCGATGATGGTGGTGTAACTAGCCATGAACTCGAAGGGTAAACTCGCTTGGTGTGAATGACCAATGACGAATTAACAATGACCAACAGGAGTGATCATCAAGAGGCTTTTCAAGTTGTTTGGTCATTGGACATTCTTAATTGGTCATTTCGCCCGCCGTGGGAGGTCTCCTTGCCAACCACTCATAGCGGCGGGCGGCGGTTGTGCCAATCGGTGGCCGACTGGTACATGTGGCCGGCTCGCAACAGCGTTTCTTCGGCCAGCGGTTTGGCTTGCAGTTGCAGTCCGATCGGCAGCCCCGATTGGCTGGCGCCGCAGGGCAGGCTCAGCGCGGGGATGCCGGTTAAGTTGGCGCTCACCGTGTACAGGTCGACCAGGTACATCGCCAGCGGGTCGTCGACCAGCGAACCGAGCTCGAACGCCGGCGTGGGGGCGACCGGGCCGGCGATCACGTCGACTTCGGCGAACGCCTTATCGTAATCCTGGCGGATCAGCCGCCGAACCTGCAGGGCCTTCAAGTAATAGGCGTCGTAGTATCCGGCGCTCAAAGCGTACGTGCCGATCATGATGCGGCGTTTCACTTCGGGGCCAAACGCTTCGCTGCGACTCTTGCGGTACATTCGCACCAAGGGCGTATCGAGGTCCTCTGCAGCATGTCGCTCGCCAGCTTCTTCCAGCGCGGCGCGTTCGGCGGCAAGTTCGGTAGTGTACTTCGCCTGATCGCTGCGGAAGCCGTAGTGCACGCCATCGTAGCGGGCGAGGTTGCTCGAAGCTTCGCACGGAGCGATCACGTAGTAGGTGGCCACCGCGTACTTGCTGTGTGGCAGCGAGACCTCCACCAACTTCGCGCCGAGCGACTCGTACGTGGCGAACGCCTCGCGAACGGCCGCCTCGACTTCCGCGTCGAGCCCTTCGGCGAACTGCTCGGCTACCACCCCAATCTTGAGTCCTTCGAGTGGTTTGTCGATCGCGGTGGTAAACTCGATCGACTTATCGAGCGATGTGGAGTCTTGCGGATCGTGACCAGCAATCGCCGAGTACAACAGCGCGATATCCTCCACGCTGCGGGCCAGCGGGCCGACTTGGTCCAAGCTGCTGGCGAAGGCCACCAGGCCGAAGCGGCTGACGCGGCCGTAGGTTGGCTTGAGGCCCACCACGCCGCAGAAGCTGGCTGGCTGGCGAATCGAACCGCCAGTGTCGGTGCCGATGGAAAGCGGCGCCATGTCGGCCGCCACCGCCGCGGCGGCTCCACCGCTCGATCCGCCGGGCGAGCACTTCAGGTTCCACGGATTCTGCGTTGTCTGGAAAGCGGAATTCTCGGTCGAGCCGCCCATGGCGTACTCGTCCATGTTCGTGCGGCCGATCAGCACCGCGTCGGCCGCCTTGAGTCGCGCGACGACCGTCGCGTCGTACGGCGCGCGAAACTCTTCGAGCATCTTCGACGCGCAAGTGGTCCGCTGGCCTTTTTCAGCCAGGATGTCCTTCACGGCAACTGGAAGCCCCGCGAGCAGCCCCAGCGACTCGCCGGCCGCGCGACGTTGGTCGATCTGCTTCGCGGTAGCGAGCGCCCGCTCCGCGTCGTACCGCAGGAACGCACCCACGGAGCCATCGTGCTTCTCGATGCGGTCGAGATAAGCTTGCGTCAATTCGACAGAAGAGACCTCGCCCGCGGCAAGCTTGCGGCTTTGTTCGGCGGCGGAGAGTTCGGTGAGAGACATGTCGGCGGGGCAGGGGAGCGTGATAGCGAAACACAAACGGCGCTCAATCACCCAGCACGGCCGGCACCAGGTAGCCCTCGTCGTTGTGCTTGGGAGCGTTGGCCAATGCCTCAGCACGAGGCAGGCTCGGGGCCACGTTGTCGTCCTTGGTCACGTTGCGCAGTTCCACCGCGTGGGCCATGGGCTCGACACCGGTGGTGTCGACCTCCGCCAATTGGTCGACGTAGCCGACAATCTGCTGCATCTCAGCGGTCATCGACTCCAACTCGTCGGGCGAGAGCATCAACCGCGCGAGCAGCGCGACCTTTTCGACGTCGTCGGCTGTGAGTGACATGGCTGCGGGCTACTTGCCGGCTTTCTCAGGAACGGCGAACGGAGCTTGCTGCACCACCTTGCGGATGGCGCCGCCACGGATGCACTGCGTGCACACCCACTGGGCCCTGTTTTTGCCATCGTCGCCGGTCACATGCACGCGCTGCAGGTTCGGCTTGAACTGCCGCCGCGTGATGCCGGTCACCTTGGTACCAACGCCACCCAGGTACTTCTTCTTACCGCGGATCGTAACCTGGTTACCCATCTGCGGACCCTTGCCGCAAACTTCACATTGCTTCGCCATGATCGTCTCTCGCTACAGTCAGCCTGATGCTGGTTGTGGAAAGCTCGTAAGTGTACCGGAGCACACGAGATATGGAAAGTGGGGTCGAGCTCAGCGGGTGGAATTCTCGGTGATTGGTCCGAGGGACCGATCACAGGAGGAATTTCCGCAAACCTGGGCACTTATCCCTAATTTCATAGGGTTTTTGCAACCTGCGGTGCTCCAATCTTCACTCCTTCTCCATCCATCCGTGTTTTATCAGGAAGTCGTCGAACGCCTCGACGGTCTTCTGGTAGTTCTCCGGATGGTCTTTACTTCGCATAAAGCCATGCCCGCCTTCCAGCACCAATAGTTCGCAGTCGTTGCCCGCCTCCTGCATCGCTTCGGTGAAACGCTCCATCGCCGCGAGCTTCGCGGTGGGATCGTCGCGGCCGGCCAGGATCAGTGTCGGCGGCAGGCCCTCGGTCACATGGTGGGCCGGGGAGTAGTCCTTCCAGTTCGGCCCGCACCGCTCGTGGCCATAGCCATCTTTCGGACCGTTGTCCAGCACCGGGCAAAACAACACTAACGCGTTAGCCTTCGGCGAGACGTCGAGGTCGTCCTCCGCCGCGTCGACTCCTTCGAGCAACGTGACCGCGGCCGACAGGTGTCCGCCGGCGGAGCTACCTGTGGCCAGAATCTTGTCGGGATCGATGTTCAGCTCGTCCGCGTGCGATCGAACCCACCGCATTGCGCTCTTAGCGTCTTCGATACAAGGCACTGGCGGGTCGTTGGGTTTGCGACCAATGAGTCGATACTCCACTTGGGCAAACACGATTCCCCGCGGGACATATCGCTTGAGCCGATCGGCGAACGACTTGTGGCTTCCTCCCGACCAGCCACCCCCATGAATGTACACAATCGCTGGACGCGGTTCGTCCGACTTCGCGGTCGGCTCCGAAAGGATGAGTTCGAGTTCGCGATCGCCCACTTTCTTGTAGACCACCGATCGAGTGGTGTAGGCCTCCTTCGCTTGAACAGCAACAGCCGTACATACCAACAGACAACCTGCGAGCAGCGTTTTGAATCGGAGCATGGTGATTAGCCCTTCGAGGGAATGTTGAGTCTTATACAAGTGTGCAACATGAGCCTAGCTGCGGATCGCCAGACAATCAACGGACACTCGACTTTCAGGGCCGATTGTGGGCTACCCAGGCCGTATGGACTATGATGGTCGAGGAGTCGCGCGAGGGGCGATGTCCACATTTCCTCGGTTTTTCTGGACCTAAACCACTTCATGTCTACTTGGATCGTTAACCTGTGGGATTCGTTTCGAACCGGTTTTTGGTTCTTTCCCACGTTGCTGATCTTGCTGGCGGTGGTGCTGGCGTTCGCCGTGCCTGCGGTCGACGGCTACCTTGCGCCGACCATACCCGACTGGATGCAGACCACCGGCACCACGGCTCGCAGCACGCTGTCGGCCCTGGCCAGTGCCATGCTCACCGTGGGTGGTGTGGTGTTTTCGGTTACCGTGGTCACGCTGTCGCTCACCTCTTCGCAGTTCGGTTCCAGGCTGCTCCGCAACTTTCTGCAGCAGAGCATCACTCAGGTGACGATGGGCAGCTGCCTGGCGTCGGGCATTTACTGTCTGCTGCTGTTGTGGCGGGTCGACGACACGAACGACAAGTGGTTCGTGCCTCATCTGGCGGTATTCCTGGCGACGATCATGGCGCTCGCCACGCTGTGCCTGGTGGTTTACTTCATTCATTGGGTCGCCTACTCGGTGCAGTCGATGAACGTGGTGACCGACGTGGCGGCCGATCTGAACGCGGCCATCGACCGCATCTTCCCCTTGAAGAACGATACGGATAACGCCAAAGAGCGACAGCGGAAAGAGCTTGCACAGCAGTTTGAGGAAGACGCCGGACACACGGTTGCTGCCGAAAACGAAGGGTACGTGCAAGCAGTCAACGTCGAGCAACTCGCCTCGCTGGCCAATCGCCACAAGTTGCTAATTCGCGTCACCCGCAAGCCCGGCGACTTTGTGGTCGCTGGCGACGCGGTCGCTCGTTACCTGCAGGAACCCAATGTCGAATGCCCCGCTGACGACAACATTGATCAACAAGTGGCTCACTGCTTTTTGTTCGGCAACCGTCGCACACCGCGGCAGGACGTCGAGTGCGCGATCAGCGAACTGACCGAAGTCGCAGTGCGGGCGCTGTCGCCGGGCATTAACGACCCTCACACGGCGATCGCCAGCATCGATCGGTTGAGTGGCTCGCTGTGCCGACTCACCGAGCACGACCTGTCGTCCACGCTCCGCATCGATGTTGGCGAGGATGAGACGCTCCGAGTGCTGGGCTCGCCCACCTCGCTCGATGCGGTGCTGCGGGCGGCGTTCGACCAGATTCGGCAGTATGGTGCCTCGAGCGTCGCAGTCTCCGTCCGGCTGCTGGAAGCCCTGGCTCGCATCGCCGAGCGGGTGACTTGTTCGGCCGACAGGAAGGCGATCCGCCACCAGGCCGACATGGTACTGGAGGGCTGCGAGCAGCAATCCTACTGCCAAGACGACCTCGAAGACGTCCGCGAGCGGCACGCAGCCGTGACGCAATTATGCGGGGAAGAACAGTCGGCTTGAAGGCCGCTCCGAACCTCACCCGCGTCGGTCGTGTCCTTGGCACAGCGGTCGCTACCACTTGCGGCCGAGACCTCTAGCTCCAAGGAGGCCCGTTGTGCAATCCAAATTCTCTACTCTTGTGCGCTAAGCCCAGACGCGCGTTGGTCGCCAACGGCGGCAACCGCCGCGTCGGGCTCTCTCTGCCGATCTACAACCTCGTCGGCCCGCGCTGAGCGTGCGCGACCGACTTCTTTTTCGGTTTCATTCATGAGAGTAACCATGGCACTGGATAAGCGTGCGCGCGACGCGATGCTCGCGCATTGTGGAGAGATTCACGAAGACGATGGCATCGACCCGCGAGAGTACTTCCGCGTGGGTCGCGATAGTAGCAAACTAGACCGCAAGGCGAAGCAGCTCTGTCGGCAGGTGGCCGAAACGGTCGATCAGATCCTCGCTGGCGAGACTGGCGACGACCTGCTGCGCGAACTGCGTGTTGCGCAAGTGATTCCCGCGCCAGATGCTTCCCGGCTGCAAATCACCGTCGAGGCAAGCCCTGGCGCGAAGCTGGACCATCGCGAGGTGGACCAGCGGCTCGGCCAAGTCACTGGGTTTGTGCGTTCCGCAGTCGCCGCGGCGATCACGCGGCGCAAAGCGCCAGCTTTAACCTTCGTTTTGGCTGGCCCAACCTCCCTCACAGCCGGAGGAAACGATGAGTGAATCAACCTTGGCCAAACTAACCACGTGGCTGGTGGAGCCACTCGCAGCTGACGTTTCGCAATCGATCGAGCGACTCCGCCGCGCGGACGACGTACAACACGTGGCCGTGATGCCCGACGTGCATTTGAGTCGCGAAGTTTGCATCGGAGCGGTCGTCGCTACGGACGAACTGGTGTACCCGGCGGCGGTCGGCAGCGACATTGGGTGCGGCATGGCGGCCGTGCCACTCGATGTGGAAGCAGCGTTACTCGACAGCGAGCATGCGGCTGCGCTGGTGCTGCGCCAGCTGTACGAGCGTGTGCCTGGCAACAAGCACCCACAGCCCCGCGACCTGCCCGACTGTTTGCGGAAAGAGCAACTGAGCGATCAACGACTCACCAAAGTCGCCCAGCGCGATGGTCGTGTGCAGCTCGGCACGTTGGGCCGCGGCAACCACTTCCTGGAGTTTCAGTCCGACGAGTCGGGCCAGTTGTGGCTGATGCTTCACAGCGGCTCCCGCGGCATCGGCCAGGCAATTAGCCAGCACCATTTGGCCGCCAAGTCCACCAACACGCAGTTGTTCGCGCTCCGCGCGTCGGGCGATGCGGGACTGAGATATCTGGCCGACGTGGCGTGGGCGCGACGCTACGCCGCGGAGAATCGCCTCGCGATGTTACGGGCGGTGGAAGACATCATGCAGCGGTTGTTTGGTGTTTCCACTTGCTGGGACGACTTGGTGCATTGCGACCACAACTTCGTGCAGCGGGAAGACCACGAAGGAAGGCAACTCATCGTGCACCGCAAGGGAGCCCAACTGGCCCGGGACGGCGAGCCGGGCATAGTACCTGGATCGATGGGTGCGAGCAGCTTCCACACCTCCGGAAGGGGATGCGCCGAGTCGCTCTACTCCTGCTCGCACGGCGCGGGGCGGAGGCTCAGTCGCTCGGAGGCGCGACGTCGTGTGAGCGGTCGGGAGTTCCAACGCCAGGTCGGCCGATTGTGGTTCGACCATCGCCGCGCGGCCAAACTCGTGGACGAAGCGCCCGCTGCCTACAAGGACATCCACCAAGTGATGCGTGCACAGCGCGATTTGCTGCGGATCGAGCGAGAATTGCAGCCGGTGCTGAATTACAAGGCGGTTTGAAGACGGCGTTGTGTGGCGCGAATCGCCAAGCTGATCACCGCGAGAAGCCCCAGCATCGCGGTCGCCGGCTCCGGCACTTCAGCGGACTGCAGTCGCCGTGGATTCTGTTCACCGAAATGATCCTTCCACAGCGTGTAGTCCGACTCGTCGACCACCCAGTCGAAGTTACCATCAGCCGGGTGCCCAGCGCCGGTGGCGCCTAGCGAGTTGCGCCACACGGTGTAGTCGGCAGCGTTCACGCGGCCGTCGCCGTTGTAGTCTCCTTCGAGGGGGAAGGTAACAGTGAACGTGTCGCTCGCCGTGACCGATCCATCGACATTAACCGTGATGTCCACGTCGCCTTCGATCACTTGAGTATCGACCACTGGAAGTGACGTGACCACTTCGAAAGTACGTTGCAGTCCGTTGGTGTTGACTAACGATACGCCGATGGATGCCGTTTCGGTGGCCGTGAAATCTAGAGGGTCCGCTGCTAAATCCAAGTTAAAACTGCTGGAGGAACCAAGAACAGAATAGCTGCCATTGAGCGTTCCCGTATTCACTCGCACGAGATGGTCTGCGGTATTAAAGCTGCCATCGCTGACTGGACCAGGCGGGTTGGGTGTGTCCAGCTCACCTCCAAGCCCCGAACCAACCGCGTTGAACGAAGCCAGTACTACGTTGTCACTCAAGGTGATGTTGTTGGAATTGTCACCCAAGAGCGAAATATGTCCTCCTGTAAACTCAATGGAGTGAATCAGTGGGAGCCCTTGGTAAATGTCGTAGCCAATTGTGGCCAGCGAATTGCCGGTGACTCGCGTTAATTCTGAATCACTCAGTACAGAGGCCGATATGGAGATGTTAATTCGATTCGTCGTACTGGTAGTAGGTAGAAGCTCAAGGTCTAGAGCTTGATTCACTGCCCAAGCGGGGAGGGCTATGCCAAGAAACATCAAAGCGATTGCAGCACGACACACAATACTCCAGCGCGTAATCATAGAATGGATCCCAGATTCTGTTCCGAAAAGAAGAACGCAAGGCTTCGCGCCTAGGGGAACATTTTAGCTGAAGGCCCCAATTCCGACCAGCAAAATGCCATCTGCTCTATGGCTGTAGCCCCAGAAGTAGCACGGCTGGCTGATTCTACTTCCCGCGAGTAACTTCCAGCACCTCGCGCATCGCAGTTGCGTTGCCAGCAACCGCCTCGCCCGAGTGCACGGTCGCCGTGCCCTGCCAGTCGCCGAACACACCGCCGGCTTCTTCGATCACCGGTTGCAGGGCGGCTGCGTCCCACAAATTCATCTCCGGGTCGATCGCCACGTCGGCCCGGCCGGTGGCGACCATCATATAGCCGTAAGCGTCGCCCCAGGTACGGGCGAGTCGGGCGCGCTGGTCGAGTTCCAGGTAGGTCTCCATGCCTTGGCCCGACTTTCGCTTGCGGAAGCTGCCGACCTCGCTGGTCACCAGCAGCCCCTCTGCCAGGGGGCGATCGGGCGCGACCGCCGCTCGCACGGGTTCACCCGTGCCGCGCTGGTGCCAGGCGCCAGCGCCGCGGCGGGCGTAGATCACTTCGTCGAGGGCCGGCGCGCGGATCACACCGAGCTGGGTGGTGCCGCTCTCCACGTTGCCATCGGCCGTGTGCAGCACCCCGATCAACGTGGTGTACAGCGGAACGCCGTGGATGAAGCTCTTGGTGCCGTCGATGGGGTCGAGCACCCAGACGAAACCCGATGTGCCGGGCGTCTGGCCATACTCCTCGCCCACGATCGCATCGTCGGCAAACCGTTCGGCGATCCGCTCGCGCAGCAGCTTTTCAGCCCCTTTGTCGGCAGCGGTTACGGGCGAATCGTCCCCCTTGCGCTCGACCAGGAGGCTTGGATTGCGGAAGTATTCGAGCGTTACGTCGCCAGCCTGGCGAGCAATCTCGACCGCCCATTCCAGGCGGCTCTTGGTTTCGGTCTCGAGTGTTGCGGTCATGCCCGTCAGGCTACCAGGAACCCCGAAAAACTGCAGGGGTCTGAACCGCCATCCGACCAAAATCCGCCATTCCGACCCTCGCTTGTGGTGCAGGTGCGTCCCTGCTGCTGTACATCCCCCCTCTGCGGTGGTAGAACCGAGGGCCGGTTGCGCGGGTTGTGTGGCCCACCAAGGCGTGCCCCAAATCCCTATGGCGCTGGGATTTAGCTTGATCCAGATAGGTGCTTGTTTAGAATGAGGGCAGAGGATTTTCGGCCTGCGGGCTGTTCGCCAGTTGTGCGGATGGTGTGGAGGCCAGCGATCAAGGTATTCACGGAGGGTACACGATGCAGTATGCGAGTCGATGGATTATCGTGGCACTGGCTTTGCTGGTGACTGGGTCGTGGATCGGTCACGCCGGCGGCCAGGGTCCTGGCCGCCAGCAGCCCAAGGCCTCGCTCCCCTCCAACGAACTGCCACCCGGCTGTTTGCAGGTGGTTTCGGAGCCAGGCGAGCCGATGGCCGCGGTGGTTTACGATCCGCAGCAGCAAGTGCTCGGCGTGTACCACGTCGATCGCGTGACAGGAGAGATTGAACTGAAGAGCATTCGCCAGATCTCCCAAGATCTCGAAATGCTCCACTTTCAGGGCAAGGCACCCTTGCCCGAGGACATACGCAAAGGCCTGGAAGGTGGGCGTGGTCAGTAGTACGACCGCGACTTAGCATCCACGGCCAAGGCTGGAGAGGCAAACTCAGAGCAACGCCATGGATCCGAAGTTCATCAAGCTGGAAGAAGCCGCCGAGCAACTCGGCATCGATCACGATCACCTCAACGCACTGCGCGAAGAAGGCAAACTGCGAGCCTACCGCGACGGCGCGAGTTGGAAGTTCCGCACCGAGGAAATCGACAGGATGGCCGCCGAAGGCGTGCCGGCGATCGATGAAGAGAGCGGCATCAACCTCGATCTCGACAACCTCATGCTCGACGACGACAAAGGCATCGACGATGCCTCGAAGTCGGACGACCTGTTGGATCTGGAACTGGAGTCAAGCGACGACGACTCGTTCGGCAGTCTGGAAGTCGAAGACGAAGCGGCCGACGATCTGGACCTCGACCTGTCGGCGGGCAGTTCGGCCGACCTGGCAATAGACCTGGACGAAGAGAAGACCGCCGACCCGAGCCTATCCGACGCCACCGCGGTGGAAGAGTCGGCCGCCATCCCGCCTGCCGGTGGCAGCGACTTGGATCTGGAACTTGAGATCGAGTCGGGCGACGACCCCGAATCGATTCTGCTGAGCGAAGTGGAACTGGGCGATTCGGATCGTCCGCCGAGCACCATCATTGGCAAGTCGGAACTTGACGACGCACTCGATCTGGAACTGGCCAGCGACGAGTCGGGTTCGGCCAAGCCCGATCCGGCGATGAGCGACGTGAAACTCGCCGACCTCGAGGACTTGGACAGCGACGCAAGCGCCACTGGCGAATTGCCCGCGGGCGATGAAATCTCAGTCGACTTCGACGACGTCGAAGACCTGGGCATCGACCTCGAAGCCGAGTCGAGCCGCATCCTGCAGCCCGAAGACGTAGCGGCCGCACAGCAGGCGGCCAGCGCACAAGCACAACAGCAGTCGCCAGAGACGAGCGACCTGGAACTCGACCTGGACGACGATTACGAATTGGCCAGTTCGAGCAGTGGGGGTCTATCGGGTCTCTCCAGCATCGAGGGTGGCGACGACGAAGAGCTTTCGCTCGCCGGTTCGGAAATCAACCTGGGCGACGAATCGAAGGCCAGCGGCGCCGGGCTGACCGGCCTGTCGGCGTTGGAACTGGACGACGACGATGACGACGACGACTTCGTGCTGGGCGACGGCAGCGATCTGACGCTCTCATCGGCCGATAGCGGCATCAATCTCTCGCCGGCCGACAGTGGTCTGTCACTCGACGATGCGGCGCTCGACCTGGGTGGTTCGGCCGTGGGTAGCGGCATCGACTTCGGCGAAGCCTCCGGATTGGTGGCCGACGACGATGACGAAGGCGGGTTCGAACTGACCCCGATGGCAGAAGAAGATGCGGGCGACGACGACGACGACAGCTCGCAAGTGATCGCGCTCGACGCGTTCGAAGAACAACAGGAAGCCGACGACCTGCTCGGCGCGGGAGCACCAGCGGCCGCCGCGATGCCGGCCGCCGGAGGCTTTTCGCAAGCCGCGATGGTGCCCCGTCAGGAGATCCAGTTCACCGGATGGCAAGTTTTCTTCCTCACACTCTGCCTGATGCTGCTGGCGTTGTGCGGCATGATGACCATCGACGTGATCCGCAGCATGTGGAGCTGGGAAGAGCCGTACCAAGTGAACAGCACGATTATCGACAGCCTCCGCTCGTTCCTTTTCCCGTAAAGGACTCCGTATTTCTCCAAGTCGCCACGGTGCGACAAAAAGTCGCAGTCGGTCGCTTACGGGTGTACTATGCCCCCGTCCAGCCCCTATAATGCCCGGACGGCACACGGCGGGTGTTGGAGCCCCGCCTTATGGTGTGCTCCCGCCTTCCCCACCCCGTCCGGTGATTCCATGCACTCTCGGCCTCTTCGCCGCCCGCTGATCGTTTACCCGCTCGCGCTGCTGTTGCTCGCTGGTTGCTCGAAAGAGCCCGAAATCTCTTCGTACGATGTCCCCCGAGACAAAAGCGCAAAGTCGGATGACGATACGCGGATGATCGCTGCGATCTTCATCCGCGACAACCAAGCGTGGTTCCTGAAGACCATGGCGCCCAAGGAACAAGTCGACAAGGTCGCCGACGAGCTACACACGTTCGCCAAATCGATCAACCTGCCAGAAGACCAACCCGCGGCCATCGAGTGGCAAGTGCCAGAAGGCTGGGAGACCGGACCAGAGCGCACGATGCGCGAGGCGACGCTCCAGCTACCCGATGGCGAAGTGGAAGTGGCCATTTCGAAGCTCAGGTTCCCCGGCAACCAGGATACCTATCTGAAAGACAACATCAATCGCTGGCGAGGGCAACTCGGCCTTAAGCCAGCAGGCGAAATGGACCAGGCGGCCGGTGTGCTGGAGATCGATGTCGATGGCCAGAAGGCCTGGTTGTTCGACGCGGTAGGCAGCAGCGCAGGTGGCGGAGGTATGATGCCGCCCATGATGCGTGGCAATGCTCCCTTCGCTGGCACAGCGGCGACGCCGCCGGCCGCGAAGCCGGAACCCGCAGAACCCACCAAGCCCACCGAAGAGAAACCGGCGGAAGAAGCAACCACTCCGGCGGCCAACAAGTCGCGGATGATCGCGGCGATCTTCATCCGTGGCGACAGCGCCTGGTTCCTCAAGACCATGGCCGCTGAGCAGGAAGTGGACCAAGCAGCGGACGACTTGCGAACGTTCGCCGAGTCGATCTCGCTGCCCGATGGCAAACCGGAGGCCATCGAATGGAAGACGCCCGAGGGTTGGCAGGAAGGCCCCGAGCGGATGATGCGCGAAGCCACACTCCAACTGCCCGATAGCGAACTGGAAGTCGCCATCTCGAAGCTCGTTGTGCGAGGCGACCTCGATAAGTACATAAAAGACAACATCAACCGCTGGCGGGGGCAACTTGGCCTCGACGACGCGGACACGATGGATCAAGCTGCCGGTGTGGAAGTAATCGAAGTCGACGGCCAAAAAGCCTGGCTGTTCGACGCGGTAGGCACAGCGCCCGGCGGCGCGGCGATGCCACCCATGATGCGGCGGGCACCGTTTGCCCAGCCAGCCGCGGAGTCCACACCGCCGAATTCGGAGGACGAGTAGCGCATGGCGACAGCTGAATTACCCAACACCGAGCAGTTGCGAGAGCAGGCTCCGGCGCGACGCCGCAAACGGGAAGAGATATCCCCCCTGTTGATGGTCTGGAAGGCGCTGGGGTCACTCAAGCTGACCGTCGTGCTGCTTTCGCTGCTCGTCCTGCTGGTGTTCGCCGGCACCCTCGCCCAGGCGCATCACGATGTTTGGTACGTCATGAAAGAGGGCTACTTCCGGGTGTGGATTGCCAAGATAGATTTTCAGATCTTCCCTACGTTGGCCGGCGTGTTCGCCCCTTCGTTGGGGTATGAGTTCAAAGAACCCTTCTACTTCCCGTTCCCCGGCGGCTACACCATTGGCCTGCTGATGGCTATCAACCTGCTGGCCGCACACACGCTGCGGTACAAGGTCATGGCTCGTGGCTCGCGACTTATGTGGGGGCTTGGCCTGTTGGCAGTCGGCTCGGTGGTTACTTGGCTGGTGATCGCCCGAGCCACGAGCTCCGCCCACCAGGCAAGCATCTCGCCGGAGTTTGCCCAATTGCTGTGGAATGTCTGTCGCGGCGTGTTCGCTGCCGTGACGCTGGTCACCGCCTACCTGCTTACACTGGCGTACGGACGACTCCGCCGCCCCGAGTGGTTCGTCCTGGCGGGGCTGAACGCACTGGCCCTGGCAGCCGCCGCCTTCCTGTTCTTCGACCCCAACTGGCGAATCCCCGACGCCGGCATGCGAATCGTTTGGCAACTGGCCCAAGCCACCACCGCCGGCGGGCTGCTGATGGCCAGCCTGTGGCTGTTGTTCAACAAACGCTCCGGCGTGATCTTCCTGCACATTGGTATCGCCATTTTGATGGCACACGAATTCTACGTGGCCGAAACCAATGTCGAAGCCAACATGATGATCTCCGAAGGCGAGACGGTCGACTGGGTGTTCGATCCGCGCGCGGCCGAGTTGGCTGTGATCGACAGTTCAGACGACAAGGTCGATCGCGTCACTGTGATTCCGGCGCAGCTGTTGGCCACCGCCGCCCAGGCGGATGAAGACTCGCCCGAGCGTGTCATCCGCCACGCGGACCTACCGGTCGACGTGCGAGTGCTCGACTACTTCGCCAACTGCGCGGTCCTGCCCCGCCAGTCGTCCGGCAGCGGCGAACCTTGGCAAGGACTCGGTCGCGAGCTGTCGCTCAAGGAACTGGAAACCGGCTCCGAAATGGACATCCCCGGCGCGCACGTCGAATTGCTCGACAAACAGTCGGGCGAGTCGCTCGGGCGGTACGTGGTGACCAACTTCTTCGACGACTACCTGCACCAGCGACTCGGCCCACGGCTACAAGCTCAATTCCGCATGGTCGGCAAGACCTACCCACTCACCACGGGCCCACAAGCGGTGGCCGTTGCCGATCAACCGGTGACCGTAGGCTTGCGGTACGCGCGCACCTACAAGCCGTACGAGGTGACGCTCGAGAAGTTCACCTACGAACGCTACGCCGGCAGCAGTAAGGCAAAGGACTTCGCGTCCGACGTGCAGCTGGTCGACAAGCAAGGCCGGGCCGACATCAAGTACCACATCTATATGAACAATCCGCTGCGGTACGAGGGCGAGACCTTCTACCAATCGGAGTTCGACCCCTGGACCGAAACCGGCACCGTGCTGCAGGTGGTAAAAAACGAAGGCTGGATGGCCCCTTACATCGGCTGTGCGGTGGTGGTGGTCGGCATGTTGGTACACTTCGGCTATACGCTGGTGCGGTTCCTCAATCGCCGTCTACGTGAACTGGGCGACATGCAGCAGGAGAAGTTCACCAGCTTCAACGACTGGGCGCTCCGGCCGGAGGTACTGGCGCCGACGATCGTGGCCTTGCTCGTCATGGTCGGCTTCGCTCGCATATTCCGCACGGAACCTCTGGTCGTCAATCAGATGTCGATCGACCAGTTCGCGCAACTACCGGTGTTGGACGAAGGCCGCGTGAAGCCTTACGACACCGTGGCGCGAAACACGCTGCAGTACTTCGCGCAGCGACAGGAAGCTCCCGTCTCGGAAGATGGTCGACAGAAGATCCCCGCGTCGCAGTGGTTGCTCGACCTACTGTCGGGCAAGAAGGAAGCCGACGGGGCTTATGTGTTCCGCGTTACGAACCTCGAGTTGCTGCAAACGCTCGGCCTGCCGACGAGAAAGGGCTTCCGCTACAGCTGGAACGAGATCGATAAGAACGTCGAGAAGCTCCACAAAGAAGTGATGGCCACAACGGAAATCGAAGAGAAAGAACTGTCGCGGTACCAGCGGGATTTGCGCAAACTGTGGAGCCAGCGAATGGCTTACAGCGAACTGGCAAACAGCTTCAAGACACCGCAGATCCGCCTCAGCGACAGTCTGCTGGTCGATGCCTTTTTGGCAGCCGAGCAGGCTGACCGCCTCGATGGAATAAGGTCGATTCCGCCACGGGAAGTGGATGCCGAGTGGTACACATTGTTCGAGGCCGATCTCCGAGAACAATGTTACATCATCAAGAACGGGCTCGCTCCAGACGATTTGCAGGCCCGCATCGCAGGCACCATGCACGGCGCCCTGAGCAGCGCCAGCAACGGGCAGCCGGTCGACCCTGCAGAGTTGCGCAACCTCACCCTGAGGGTGAGCCGACAGATCGACCGCTACGGCGAAGTACAGCCAGGCGAGGCCATCGAGCCGCTGGCCGCGATGCTGGCCGCCTATCGCAACGGCGACCCCGAAGCGTATTCGGCAGCGATGAACGAAATGAAGTCGATTGCCTACGAGCACGAGCGCCAACTCAACGATCCGGAAAATGCCGCTTTTGTGAGCACGCTGAAAACGGTCGAAAAACTCAACACCGATCGGCTGCAGTTCGAGAGGTGGTTCAACGCTGCCTCGCCGTTCTTCTATTGCGCAATCATGTACCTCATTGCGTTGCTGCTGTCGGCCGCGTCATGGCTAGTGTGGCCCAAGACGCTCGGGCGCAGCGCCATCGCTATCATCGTGGTCACGCTGGTTGTGCACACATTGGCGATCGCGGCTCGGGTCTATATTTCGGGTCGCCCGCCGATTACCAACCTCTACACCACGGCCATCTGCATCGGCTGGGCGGTGGTGCTGTTGATGCTGGTGTTCGAGTCGATCTTCAAGCTCGGCATCGGTGGATTTGTCGCCTCGGCATGCGGTTTCGCAACGCTGCTCATCGCTCACTTCCTCGGTAGTGATGGCGACACCTTCACGGTGATGCAAGCGGTGCTCGACACGCAGTTCTGGCTCACCGTGCACGTGCTGAGCATCAATTTCGGCTACGCGGCCACCATGCTGGCCGGGTGCCTGGGCATCGCTTACATCGTGGCGGTGCACATGCTCGAATTGTTCGACCGCAAGGATGCTCGCCAACTGACATCGATGATCTACGGGTCGCTGTGCTTCGCGATTTTGTTCAGCTTTGTCGGCACCGTGCTGGGCGGCCTGTGGGCCGACGACTCGTGGGGTCGCTTCTGGGGCTGGGACCCCAAAGAGAACGGCGCGCTGATGATCGTGCTGTGGAACGCCGTGGCGTTGCACGCCCGCTGGGGCAAGATGGTCGGCTCGCGGGGACTGGCTATGCTAACCGTGGTGGGCAACATCATCACCGCCTGGAGCTGGTTCGGCGTGAACCAACTGAGCATCGGCCTGCACGCCTACGGCTTCGACGAACGCCTGGCCCGCGGCCTACTGCTGTTTATCGTCAGCCAGATACTCGTGCTGATCATCGGGGCTATTCCCTGGCCCAAAATACGCGGTCCCGAACGCGGCATGGCACGCACGTAGGCACACGGGTGCCACTGAAGAACTCGATTCGACTCGGAGAGTCGAGTTACAATTGTTACGCTTGGCGGAGCTTGGTTTCGATCTGGCCAAGCGTATCTTCCAGGTTGGCGCTACCCGAGTTGGTGCGGATGGATGTTGGCCGGCCGACCTGGGCTTCGATGCGGCGGTGGGCGGAGATCACGGTGCTGTGGCGGCGGCCGCCGAAGTACTCGCCGATCTCGCGCCAGCCGGCCTGCGTGTACTTCCGCGCCAGCCACATGGCCACCATCCGTGGTTCGGTAACCGACTTGTGACGGCTGTTCGATCGCAGCGCCTTGGCCTCGATGCCAAAGTGATCGCACACCACCCGCTGGATGTCGTCCATCGCCACCCGGCGGATCGTCTGGTAGTTCACCTCGCCGGCGACCTGTTCGACCAGCGCCCGATCGATCACTTCGCCCAGCAGTTCGTGGCGTGCCTTGATCCGCTCGATCGCGCCCAGCAGCTCCCGCGCGCCGCTCGACACCGTTGCGGCCAGCTTCTCCAGCGTGGGTTCCTCGATGGCCAGCCGCAGCCGGTTGGTGCGACGGCGGGCGATCTCGAGCCGCGTCGCGTAGTCGGCCGACGACACTTCGCACACCAGGCCCGCGCGGAGTCGCGAGAGCAGTTCCGGGCCCAGATTGTCGATGTCACCCGGCTCTTGGCAACTGGCCAGCACCACGCGGCCGCCCATTGCGGTAATGCGGTCGATGGTGTGCTGCAACTCTTCCAACGTGGCCCGCTTGCCCGACATGAAGTGCAGGTCGTCGACCAGCAGCAGGTCGGCACCGCGGTACTTTTGTCGAAAGCTGGGCAGCCCGCCACCGCGTAACGCTTCGACGTAAGTGCCGACAAACTGCTCGGCTGAGAGCATCAACACTCGCGAACGACGGAACCGCTGGCGGAACTCGTTCTTGATGGCCGAGAGCAGGTGCGACTTACCACTGCCGGGTGGGCCCCACACCACCAGCGGCCCGCCCGCGTGGTTGCCGGCCGCCAGTTGAGCCCCCGCCCGCGCGGCGAGTTCGTTGGCACGTCCCACCACCAGTGTATCGAAGGTGCCACTTTGATCGGTCGGCGACTTGGCAGCTGGCGCCGGGGCTGGTGCTGGTTCAGGCGTGGCTGCAGGTCGAATGTGTGGGGCAGGGACGCTGCTTGGCTTGGCGAGCGATTCGTCGACTCGGAAGACCACTTGCGTGCTCGAGCCGAACATCGATTTGGCCGCCTGCGAGAGATCGCGGCCGAGCGTTCGCCGCGCGGCATCGCACAGAAAGCTTGTGGCAAAGACCAGATGGAGTTCGCCCGGGTGTTGCTGGAGAATCGTATCTCCATTCACCCACAGCTCAAACCGGTCGCGCCCCAATGCCTCGGCCAGCCGGTCGCGAAGCGCCGCACCTTCGCCTGGACCTTCCATGAAATCTCCGTCCTTGCTCGTATATTCCTTCTTTTTCAGCGCACCGGTAGCACCCATCGCGAACCACGACCACCCGATCGAAGGCCCCGCCGCGGCCGTAGCCGCACGTGGTGCAACACTCGCACACTGAAAAAGAGTCACGCGGTTCGGGGGCTTAGTGCCTCCGTGAGCCACGCTATTGTCTGTCACCCAGGAACGCGATTTTACGAGTGCTAGCAGACAAGTCAAAGGGTTGACTTTCAATCGCCGCTGGACTCCGCGCGAGTGGGTGCGGTGCGCTCAAAATTCATCGAGAATTAACCATCCACTCCTCCAAACTGACCGCGAGATTTTTTTTTCGAAGCCAATTCCGGGCCGTGGAAAACATGTTGCGGCCGCGGGAAGAGAAGATTTTCTGTCGCCGGCGGCCTGCCAGGATAGATTGCGCAGCTATTCTAGCCTGCATGGTCTTCCTCAATCGACCGAATGTAAGCGGTGCGTTCGGCCCACCGGGCGTAGCCTGCTTGTTCGTAAATCCGCAACGCCGGAGTGTTCGCCGAATCGACGGCCACGACGATGTAATCGACACGGCGCTTGGCGGCAAGCGAGCCAAGATGGGCAAGGATCTTCCGCCCTAGTTGCTGCCCGCGAAAACGGGGGGCCACACCGACGTAGACAATTTCCCACTGCTCGCCGTCTGGATAAGGCGCAGTGAGTAACACGCCGACCGGTTCCGACTTCCAGCGGACGATGTACCACATTTGCGGATCGTACTCCCCCACGGACTGATATCCGGAAAGCACATCGCCGATATGGCGTCGCCCTTCGAGTCCCGGGCAGTCGAGCGTTTGTTCGTACGTCGACTTCACGAGTTGTTCCAACAGCTCGCGCTGATCCATGGCGGGCGAGTCGAGCACAACATCCGGATCCAGATCGCCGAGATACCGACGCGGCACCGCGTGCATCAGGTACTCCAACTGCGCCAGCTTCTCGAACTGCAGTTCATCCAGCAGCGGAACGTAGCGCGCGTTCTCCTCGTCGAGCAACACCTGCACTAGATCGACCGGGAGTTCTTGGGAACTGTTGACGGCCGCGATAGCTAACTGGCGTTCGGTTTCGCCTTGTTGCGCCGGGCGGGTGATGGGCAACCACAGCGTGGCCGTTCGGCCGACCTGGGGCTGCAACCACGATGCTCCCACCAGTTGGCCGTCGGCTTCGGCAATCACCAGGCCCGCGAACACGTCGATGCCCTTTTCCGCGGTGGGTCGCAGCACGTCGACCAAGCCACTCCGCAACTGCGGCGTCACTTCCTGCAGCACCAGTTCCAGCGCCTGGCGATGCAACTCTGGCGGGCATGGGCGGATCGAGGTTCGATTCATGCTTCGCAGCATAACATGAGTGGGCCTCGCCGCCTCCCTCCCGATGCGACTAATTTGGCCAGCGGAGAACCGGCTTGGGCAACTTCGGCGGCACACTCGACTGGTGAGCCGCCTTGCTGGTTGCCGAAGCCTGCTCGGCGGGCACCTTGCCGTTGGAGGGCACGACCGATTCGCCCGGAAAGACAGCGGTCGTTTCGCCTTGCTGCTCGCCAAAC
Organism: Aeoliella sp.; assembly: GCF_965227375.1. Classification (NCBI taxonomy): domain Bacteria; kingdom Pseudomonadati; phylum Planctomycetota; class Planctomycetia; order Pirellulales; family Lacipirellulaceae; genus Aeoliella; species Aeoliella sp. Next base: position 1,819,569 of record NZ_CBDDFX010000002.1, on the reverse strand, counting down.
AGCGGCTTGGGCTGATCCGATGGCAGGTCGACCGCCTGCAGCTTTGGCATCGGCCTCCGCACGAAAAACCCCGAACCAGGGCGATTGAGTTCCAGATCGACCGAAAAACTGCTGTGCGGCGAGGTCACCCACAGCACCGACTCGGGCTGGGTTCGCAGCTCGCTCTCCACCAATCCGTCGCGATCGACGCGGAACAGTTGCTCGCCCGCCACTAGCGGCGGTGCGGGGCGCAAGGCGTACCGCGAGGCGAGCAGGTTCACAAGCTCAGTGGTATCAGCCGTCTTACCCACCAGGCGAATCTTCTGCACCATGCCCTGCTTGTCGAAGTAGTACGTCAACGACCCTGCCACATCGGTCATGCGGGTGCCACTCACCAGCGGCACGCGAATGCCGAACAGCTCGGGTTCGGCCAAACCGGTCGACTTGCGGGCCCAGCGTTGATAAATCCACTCTTTGTTGATGTCCCACCGTAGCACTTCGGCCAGTGAGTAAGTCGGCATGCCCTCGAGCGGCACCGGGCTGGTGTAGAGGTGATCGCCGGGGCTCGAAGGCTGCATCGGCGGAGGCATCGTGAACTTTGGCGTCTGCACCGCGGCCTGGTCGGCTGACTGCTCTGCGGCGGGCTGCGACTGCGTGAAGCTCTGCTGCCACTCGGCCGAATGGTCCACCACGTAGGGCACGCCTACCGCGGCTCCGAGCAAACCGGCTAACATGACAGGACGGGGCATGAGTTTCGCTCTCGCTTCGAACCAATAACACGACACAAACAACGCAGCACTATCCTCATATTCGGCAGTCCTGCCGGCTGTGCTTGCCGAGTTTGCTCGCTGCCGATGTAACTCGCAGAACCGACTCGACGCGGCCTCCGCCCGCTAACGATCCACCCGATTGCGCAAACCTTGAGCCCCGCATGAGCCACCAACCGCCCGACCCGCTGGACGAGTGGCTACTCGGCGACGAAGCTGCCAAGTGGCTGGACGAGTTGCGCACGGCGGATCAACCGACGCACCAAATTGCCACGCGACTGCGAAAACACCTCTCTGCCGAGCAAGCGCACCGCCTGATGGAACTTGCCGAGTTGCGACAGCGGGCCGCTCAGAAGTTCACGGCCGCCGAGCGAATGTTCTTCACCCGCGTGGGCTTCGAGCAGTCGAGCGACGAGTGGATCGCCCGCTACAAAGCGCAGCGATTCGTTGGCCGCGACCTGGTGGCCGATCTGTGCTGCGGCATCGGCGGCGATGCGTTGGGGCTGGCCGATGTGGCGCGCGAGCTGACGCTCGTCGATCGCTCGCCGACGATGACTGCCTTCGCTGCGCGAAATCTGATGGAGAACGGAGTCGAAACGCAAGTCGTCGCCAAAACGGTGGGTGCCGATTCTCTCGATCTGCAGCAATGCGGCGCCTGGCATATCGATCCCGATCGCCGACCGGAGGGAGGGCGCACCACGCATGCCGAGTTGCACGAACCGTCCGACGCGACAATCGACGCCATGCTGGCGGCCAACCCGAATGCCGCGGTGAAGCTCGCCCCAGCGTGCCAGCCGCCGGCTCGCTGGGCCGAGGGTGGTGAACTAGAATGGATCAGCCGCTCCGGCGAGTGCAAACAACTGGTCGCCTGGTTCGGCGACCTGGCGACACAGCCCGGCAGGCGGCGGGCGACGGTCCTGGAGGTCGACGGCCGCGGAGTGCGCGCCTTGGCAAGCGCCACCGGCACCGGCGACCAGCAGCCCGACGCCGACGATCGCGTTGGCCGCTACGTCATGGAGCCCGATGCGGCCGTATTGGCGAGCGACCTGGTAGGCAACCTGGCAAACGAGCATGGATGGTGGACTTTTTCCAGCACCACGGGCTACTTGTCGGCCGACGCAATGAAAATCGATCCGGCGTGGACGACGTTCGAGGTGCTCGACGTGGTGCCGCTGAACATCAAGAGACTATCGGCCTACCTCCGCCAGCGCGGCATCGGCCAACTCGAGATCAAACACCGCGCGGTAAAGCTCTCGCCCGAGTCGCTCCGCAAAGACCTGAAACTCAAAGGCGACGAGCACGCCACGCTGCTGATAACGCGCGTACTGGAAAAACGCATCGCCATCGTCGCCAGGCGAGTCATAGCTGAGAGATAAGGAAGCGAATTTTTACTGAGCCACGGATGAACACGGATGAAACACGGATTAAGAAGGGGGATTGCAATTCAGAGACTCACAATAGGAACTGTACTTACCCAGCCAAATAATGCCCTGTCTAACTTTGGAATGCTAATCGACGCTAACAAACACTGATTGAATTTGATTAGCGTCGATTAGTGTTCCAAAGATCTCTCCAATATCCGTGTTTCATCCGTGTCCATCCGTGGCTAGATTCAGATTTCTCACCTGAGGCACTCCATCACGCAAACCAAATCCTTATGAAACTCGCCTTTAGCTCCAACGCCTACCTGCAGCATTCGGTCGAAGAGACCATCCGCCGGATTGCTTCGATCGGTTACACCGGCATCGAGATTCTGGCCGACGTGCCGCACGCCTGGCCGGCGGGGTTGCTGCCCGAGCAGGTGGAGTCGCTGTGCGCGGCGCTCGACGAGCACCAGCTCACCGTGTCGAACGTCAACGCGTTCATGATGAACGCCGTGGCCGACCCGCGGCAGCCGTACTGGCACCCGGGTTGGATCGATCCCGACCCACACTACCGCGCGATCCGCCGCGAACATACCAAACGATCCTTGGGCCTGGCGGCCGAGATCGGCGCGCCGCACATCACCACCGAGCCGGGCGGGCCGCTGGCCGAGAGCCAGTCGCGCGCGGAGGCGTTCGACATCTTCTACGAAGAACTGATGCCGTGCCTGGAGCTCGCGGCCGACCTGGCGATGCCACTGTTGATTGAGCCTGAGCCGGAGCTGTTGATCGAGAAGTTCGACGAGTACCTGGAGTTTGTCGACCGTCTCGACTCGCCGCAGGTGGGGCTGAATTTCGACATCGGCCACGCCTACTGCGTGGGCGAAGACCCGCAGGACTGGGTGGAGAAGATGGCCCCGCATACGGTGCACTACCACCTGGAAGACATCGCCGCCTCGCGTGTGCACCAGCACTTGATTCCCGGCCACGGAGCGATCGACTTTCGGGCGACGCTCGCGGCCATCGCGGCGACCGACTACGATGGCTGGCTGACCGTCGAACTCTATCCCTACATGGACGACCCCGACCAGGCCGCCCGCGAAGCGATGGAGTATTTGAGCCCGCTGGTCGAAGGTTTCAATCTGTAGCGGTCCATTGGTCCCAGCGAGGCCACAAGTATTCGGAGAGCCATGTCAGCCATTTCCACACTTCGCAACTACGCCGAGTTGATGCGCGTGGCGAACGTCTTCACGGCCGTGTCGAACGTGTGGATGGGCATGATCCTCTCGACCGGTGGCCTGCCGGGTTGGACCGCCGTGGGAGTGACCGCTACCAGCGTGCTGCTGTACCTGGCGGGCATGGTGCTCAACGACTTGTTCGACGTCGAAGAGGATCGCCGCGAGCGTCCCGAGCGACCAATCCCCAGCGGGCGTGTTTCGCTGTCGTCGGCACGACTACTGGGCTGGGGCTTGCTGTTCGCCGGGGTGTCGGCCGGCTGGTTCGTCTCCCGCATCACGCCCACCGTAGCACCGGGAGTAATTAGCTGGTGGCTCGCCGGCTTGGTCGTGGCCTACGACATTGGCCTCAAACGCACCACGCTCGGCCCAGCGATTATGGGCGGTTGCCGCTTCATGAACGTGCTGTTGGGCCTGAGCGTCGGGGCCGAGCACATCCAATGGAGCTTTCTGCCGATCGACCAACTCATCCTGCCGGCCATCGGCATGGGCATCTTCGTTTGGGGCGTCTCCTGGTTCGCTCGCAGCGAAGCGACCGAGAGCAACTCGAAACTGCTGGCGATGTCGGCCTTCGGTGCGATGATGGGCCTGGCGTTCATTGCCGCGATGCCGTTTGTGCAAGAGCAGGCCGCCAACCGCCTGCAGATTCACCCGTACGGATGGATCGCTCTGTGGATCATCGTCGCCGGCACCGTTTTGCGGCGGATGATCGTCGCCATCCTGCAACCGTGGCCCAAGCACGTGCAGCGGGCGGTGGGCTACGCGATCCTTTCAATCATCGTGATCGACGCGGCGGTCTGCCTCGGCTTCGCCGAGCCGTACTGGGCGCTGGCCGTGCTCGCGCTCGTGGCGCCCGCCATGCTTTTGAGCCAGATGTTCAAGGTAACGTGATGCAGTGGGGCTACAATACCAACGGACTGGCCGACCATCCGCTGCCCGCAGCCATTGAGCTCGTGGCCGAGCTGGGCTACTCGGCCATCGCCGTGACGCTCGATCATCACACGATCAATCCCCTGGGCGACGATCTCGCTCGCCAGATTGCCGAAACCCGCGGGCTGCTGACAAAGCACCATCTCAATTCGGTTGTGGAAACCGGCGCCCGGTATCTGCTCGATCCACGCCACAAGCACCAGCCGACGATGCTCTCGCCGGAAGAAGGCGACCGGCTGCGGCGGGTGAACATGCTGCGCAAGTCGGTCGATATCGCCAACCTGCTCGGTGCGCACTGCGTGTCGTTCTGGCCGGGCACACCGACCGACGACGCCCCGCGGAGCGAACACCTGCGCCGGTTGGTCGAATCGCTACGCCCGGTGATCGAGCACGCGAGAAAGCAGGGCGTGATGCTGGCGTTCGAGCCCGAACCAGGGCACTTGATCGACACGATGGCTTCCTACGCCGAGTTGCTCGAGGCCTTGCCGCAGGAACTGGCGGACTCGCTACGACTCACCATCGACATCGGCCACCTGCACTGCTTGGGCGAAACGCCGATCGCCGAGCAGCTCACCACGTGGGGCGACCGGCTGGAGAACGTCCACATCGAAGACATGCGGGCCGGCGTACACGAACACCTGCCGTTTGGCGAAGGAGAAATCGACTTCCCACCGGTGATCGCAGCGCTGCAAGCGATCGAATACCGAGGTCCGGTCACCGTTGAGCTTCCACGCCACAGTCACATCGGACCCGAAATGGCCGAACAGTCATTGTCATTCCTGCGGCAATTGAGAACTGAATCTTAAAGCGGTCGCGATTTGTGCTTTCCAATCTACCCTTGAAAGTTGAGAACCGGTTATGGCATACCGACTCCTCTTCTATATCGGTCATTTCGCTCATGACGACAGCTTCGCCGAAGCGGACGTTGATGGAGAGACTGGCTTGGCATATCCCAAAGTAAAGCAGCCACTATACGAGAACGAGCTTTTGGAGTCTGCAATCAGGTTCTGCGATGGGGATTCAATTCGAGTTGAGAATTGGGAATTCAGGTTTAATAACGACCACCTCGAGTGCTCCTTCCTTAGTGACCAGAAGGCAAGGGAATGGTTGTTCTATTTAGTGCAATCGCGCAATCTTGATGCAGTAGATGGAAGCACACTTCGGGTCATTCCGCTTTCTGAGATTGCTAGTATGGCCTCTATAGCCACTAGAGACTGACACTTCGATTTTCATTGCAGGCAGCACACAAGTTCCATTTGCCTCTATTACGGTGGCTAGTTCCCCTTCGATAACCCTTCCTCCGAGCTAACCATGTCCGACCACGTTGTCCTACTATCCATCCCCGGTTTAAGAGCCGAAGATGTCGCGCGGATGCCGAATCTCAAGCAGCTCACCGCTGGTGGAGATCGCGCGCCGCTGGTGGCGGGCTTTCCGGCCGTTACTTGCGCGGTGCAGGCGAACATGACCACCGGGCTGCCGCCAAGTGAGCATGGCATGGTAGCCAACGGTTGTTATTGGCGCGACACGCCGCCGGCCGGCAGCGAGGACAAGGCGGGGCAGGTGGAGTTGTGGACCATGTGGAACGACGCCATCGAGCGGCCGCAGTTGTGGGATCTGCTGCATGAGCACGACAAGGAAATCACTTCGGCCATGTGGTTCGCCTTGAACAACAAAGGTTGCGGGGCCGACTACATTTGCACGTTCGCACCGATTCACAACCCCGACGGCAGCGAATCGCTGTGGTGCTACACGCGGCCGGAGATGATGTACGGCGACCTGCGCGACGCGTTCGATCATTTTCCGCTCAAGCATTTCTGGGGACCGCTCGCTGGCATTCCCTCGTCGTCGTGGATCATCTCGTCGGCCATTTGGGCGGCTGAGCAGCATCGGCCCAACTTCTGGTACATCTACATTCCGCATCTCGACTACGCCACGCAAAAGAACGGGCCCGACTCGCCCGAAGCGGCCATGGCGCTGGAGCAACTCGACGCCGAGCTTGGCCGACTGTTCGCCGAGTTCGCTCGCATCCACGATGGCCAGTCGCTACTGTGGTTGGTGGCGAGCGAGTACGTGGTCTCGCCGGTAGATCACGTGACGTATCCCAATCGCGTGCTGCGAGAACTGGGCCTGCTGGCACTTACGGACGTCGATGGCACCGAGCAGTTGGACTTCGCTGGCAGTCGCGCGTTTGCCTTGGCCGACCATCAGCATTCGCACGTGTTTGTCCATGGCGAGGAGCACATCGGCAAGATCGTCGACCGCTTCCGCCGCGAGCCAGGCATCGCCGAAGTGCTGACGCGCGACCAGCTCGACCGCTACGAACTGAATCACCCCCGCGCCGGCGACGTGGTGCTGGTCTCCGAGCCCAACAGCTGGCAAGCGTACTACTGGTGGCTCGATAATGCTTGCGCGCCCGACTACGCGCGCAAAATGGACATCCACCGCAAGCCGGGCTACGACCCTGTGGAACTTTTCTTCGACCCCGCGACCAAAGGGATTCCGCTCGACGCCACTCTAGTCCGCGGCTCCCACGGCGCGCCGGTACGGCACGAGTCGCAACAAGGCGTGCTACTCTCCAGCGAGCGCGGCGTGTTCGTCGAACAACCGATGGCCGATACCGACGTAGCGGGCATCGTCCTGAGGCAGTTCGGGGCAGGGTAGGGCGGCGCGCGCCGCCGTCGCAGCCGAAAGAGAGGTAGCCGGATTCGCAAGAATTCGGAGCCTCACGTTGGTTCTTGCTGCCACTTGCCTCACGCCAAGGAGCGAAGGCGCAAGGCAACAGCGCAACACTCCTTGGCGTCTTTGCGCCTTTGCGTGAGAAGTTGCTTCCGAATTCTTGCGAATCCGGCTACCTTGTATCAATGCCACAGATATGCAGCAATGCTCTGTTTCACTCGATTGCTCGAGCAAACTGATGTCCCTCCAGGATCGCATGCTGCAATGTCCGCGGTGCGAAAGCGTCTCCGATTGTTTGGACAGTGACTCCCCGCTCGCGTACCGGTGCGGACAACTCGTCAAGGCTAAGGCCACCGTAAGCATAGACGAAACCGTCGTAAGGTCCGACCCGGAAGAGTTCGCCTGTCCATTCGTTGGTGGCAATGCAACAGCTGTCTTCGAGCCGTACGGCTTTGAGGTGATGAAAGAACTGGATTCCCTGCTTGAAGAGCCTTGCAAGCAACGGAGGCCGCGTTGTCGCGCCGAGGAAGTTGGCGATCGTTTCCTGGCTGGTGATCATATCGACTTCGTGCCCCTTTTCCAGCAGGAATGCGGCCGTCGTGGGACCTTGATGAGCGTACTCTTCATCGATCACAAGCAACGTTTTCCCCAGGTCGCTGCATTCGCCAGAAAGCACGTCCCAGGCGCTGACGATTTGGTGGTTCTCGGTTCCCTCCAGTCCGTGTGGCCGAGCGACGGCCCCAGTGGCAACCAACACACAATCAGGTTTCAGCTCCATAATCTGGTTTGCATCCGCCGGTGTGTTCAGGCGAATGTCTACGCCCAGTTTTTTGCACTGTCGACCAGACCATCGAGTCGCGCCATCAAAGTCCTGCCTAGAAGGAGCGCGTTTGGCGATCAGGGTCTGCCCACCTAGTTCGCCGGTTTTCTCGAGTAACGTTACGTGGTGCCCCTGAGCTGCGGCCACACGCGCTGCTTCCAAGCCGGCAGGTCCGCCTCCAACGACGACGACCCTCCTCGGAGATTGGGTTGGTGGTAGCGTCGCCCACTCTGCCTCGCGGCCGATCACCGGATTCTGAACACAGGTCACTCCCCGGCCTGTGTAGATCCGGTCAATACACCCTTCGTTGTAACCCATGCATTGGCGGATATCGTCCTGTTGTTCCATGCGTGCTTTATTTGGCAGGTGCGGGTCGGCAATTAAAGCCCGATTCATGATCACCATGTCTGCTTCCCCCGCCGCCAGTATCTTATCGGCTTGCACAGGGTCGACGATCCGTCCGAACGTGATCACAGGAACGTCAACGACCTTGCGAATGCTCGCGGCCAGATAAGTATACAGGCCTAGTTTGAAGCCCATGTTGGGTACAGCTGCCGCTTCGCCCACGAACGTTTCAGCCGTACCCCCGATCACATTGAAGTAATCCAGCAGTTTTAGCTCGCTCAAGCGTCCGCAGATCTCTTGCATCTGACTGTTATCGAGCCCTCTCTCGGTCAAATCATCTCCGGTTACTCTCGTACCGATGATAAAGTCGTTTCCGACCCGTTCTCGCACGGCCTCCAAGACGCGAATGCCGAATTTCATTCGGCTCTCTAGACTGTTCGCTCCATAGCTATCATGTCGTTCGTTAGCGTTGAGTGTCCAGAACTGGTCGATTAGGTGACAATGACTTGCCATGATCTCGCAACCATCGAAGCCTCCTTGCTGCAGGCGATGAGCTGCAGTTGCAAATGCTTCGACGATTTCGTCGATCATCTCTGGTTCCAGAGGATGAGGATTCTCACGGTGATTCGGCTCTCGCACATCGCTTGGCCCGTACATGCGGTTCCAAAGGTCGATGCTGCGCCCGCGGCGGCCGCGATGCGTAATCTGGCAGCACACCGGCACATCGTATTTGTGCATCGTATCACTAAACACTTGAAGATGCGGAATGACGCGGTCGTCAAACAACTCGACTCCATTCCAATCGCGAGCCGTAGAACTGGGATGCACGCTGGCTGAGCCGAAGCACATCATGAACCCAACGCCACCAATTGCCTTTTCTTCGTAGTAGCGAGTCTCTCGCGCGCCCGGCATGCCATCTTCTGCCAACGCGTCGGCATGTCCCGAGCAGCAGATGCGGTTCTTAATGGTGCGCGGGCCAATCTTGATTGGTGTAAACAGATGCTCAAATTCAGCCATCGAGTGAATCCCTGTTTTCTGATAGGGTAAACGGTCCACGTTGTCCCGCCGGCCGATGCGTGCCAAGAACACGTGGACCACGTGGGAGCTTCCCAGTCGCGCAATGCTGTTGCCTAACATATCGCTGCGGCCGCCGATGTAGACCTTTCATATTGCGACTGACGCTTCGCGGCACGCGCACTCCAGTTGCAACTCGGGAATTGATCGGCTTCGCGGAAGGCATGTCAGTTGCTGTTGTCGGGAGTTTTGCAAAAGTCGGTTCGCCGTCATCGGGAATGCTGCTGGCGACAAAGCCGTGGTGTGCCAGAAACCGGACCAGATGCTCGGCACATAGCTCGGCGGAGCCTGTCACGACGTGCTGAGTGTCGCTTGGTGAAGAATCATCGAGACCAAATGCATCGAACATCCTGCTGCGTGCTTCACCGCCGGTTTTGCTTGCCAGCCCAACGGTTTTGGAACGCAGCCGGACGGATTCCCAGGCAATCGGGAGCTCTTTAGAGTCGGTGCCTAACTCATCGGGGACGCTAACGCGACTCTGTCGGTAGTGGGAGATATACGTGGGCGGCTGAGCGTCTTCAGACAGCATCAGTACAGCAGGCCCCGAGAGGACATAGCACTCTCTAGCACCTCGCCCCAGGTCGCGGATCACTTGAAGCTCATCGCCTGCCCATTCGATTTGCAGGACATCGAGGATAAGAGTCGCGCGCTGCTTCTTGGCCAGGCGCGCCGCACTCAGTTCCCCATCGATGCCAGCTCCGCCACGTCCCATCAAACAAATCGGCGCAGTGCATTCGTCGAGCGAGCCCGCGATGCTTGTGCAACCCGCTGCAAGCGCATAACGCAGTGCGGGGTCGTCGCCAGCTGGATTGCAGACGGTAACGTGGCTGAAGCATTGGACAGCGAAGGTTGTGGCAGAGCGATCCGAGGCGTTGAGCAACCCATCGACGCAGCCCACAACAACCCAGGCACGGCGTTCCGGTCGTTCATGCATTTCGGTACGCCCAGGTGTTTTTACTATCACGGCAATCAGGGAAGGATGAAACGGACTCTCACGCATCGCCAGGGGGAATGTGCTCGATCCCCAGCATGCGATCAATCACCATGTTCTGAAAGCGATGGACTGGCTCTTCAAACTCGTAGCACATTCGTCCGCCTTGATAAGCTGACGACGTAAGTCCCTGCTGGACGCGTTGAACGATGTCGACATCCTGCAGATTTACCAAGTCCCAGAACTCCATGATATGGTCCAACTGTTCCTCATTGTCGGGATCTTCTAGGATTGAAGGGTGCACCAACATGTCCATATGTTCAAGGGTTATGGCGGTGTGTTCGGGGCGGAACAAAAGCGTGAGGAGATGGTTTGGGAAAACCCAAAGAGCGATGTTGGGAAACAGCATGATGAAGTAGACTGACTCCGCCTCAGTCGCATTCAGACCGCTGAACGCCGGCAAGTCAAGGCGAACCGTCTCCGGGTCGACCGTCAGTGGCGAAGTACACATGCCGGTGTACATCCCGGGCCCCTGGAACCGATGGTGGTTGTCGAAACCAGATACGTTGCACAGCTCAGGGTGCACAGTCGGCAGATGATAGTACTCCATGAAGTTTTCGGCTACGAGTTTCCAATTCGCTGCGATCTTGTACTCTTTCCGCCTTACCAACTGAAGCTCCTCCAGCGGGTAGCGACAAAAACGCTGCGGCAGGTCGCCCAACCATTCTTCCAGGGGACGAGCGTCGCCCGAAAGATTGACGAAAAGCAGTCCTCCCCAGGTATCCAAGCGAACTGGCAACAACCCATGGTCTTCCTTACAGAAGTCGCCCTCGGCTTCGGCGCGATTTCGGAAACGCTCCAGTGCCTGAGGTGGTACGTCTAGTCCCTGAAAATAAGGTGCGCCGAGCAGGCGTCCATCTAGGCTGTACCCCCAGCTATGGTACGGGCAACGAATCACCGAGCAATGTGTCGATTTGGAGAGTAGTTTGACACCCCGATGTCGGCACACGTTGTAAAATGCGTGAATCTCATTCGTCTTGTCGCGTGCAATCATCAGCGAGTCGTGACCAACACTCACCACGGTCACATCACCGGGCTCACGCACCTGACTGACGTAGCCTACACACTGCCAGCTCCTGTGCCACAATCGCTGTGCCTCGAGCTGGTGGAAATCGTCGCTCCGGTAGGCATCTGGTATCAACGTCGTAGCCTTGTCGACCGGTAGACGTGTCAAACGATAGGTTTCGGGATCCAAGTAGGCACACTCACTGCCATTGAGGTGATCTTCTGAATAAGAGTTCGCCTTCATGTTCCTCAATCTCCTGAAGGTGGCAAGCACCAAACAACAATTAAGAGTCCCATCAGAGACCCTCGGCTTGCACGATTAATTCGGCCAAATCCAATACTTCCATATTGTCATCGGGGAGAGTCTGGCACCCCGCCCGAAGCATCACTTTACAGAACGGACACCCGGTGACGACCGTGTCGGCACCTGTGCTAGCCGCTTCTAGGCTCCGCTGATTTTCGATTCGCTCATCGCCTCGGATGTCCAACCACAGGCTACCACCGCCGGCTCCACAGCAGAACGAGTTGCGCCCGTGACGGGGCATTTCCACGTTGTTTACGCCATTGATGGCCTCAAGGACCTTTCGCGGCGACTCGACCTCTCCGTTGCCACGACCGAGGTAGCAGGGATCGTGAAAAGTGGTGTTTTTCTGGACTCCCGCCGTCAGGCTGAGTTTACCTTCGGCGATCATTCGCTCGAGAAACTGACTATGGTGCTCCACTGCGAAGGGAACATCAAGTAGTTCTGGGTACTCGTTGCGAAAGCTGTTAAAACAATGCGGGCATTGGGTCAACACCCTGACTACTCCATGTTTACCCAACTGGCGCGCATTGAGTGTGGCAAGTTGCTGGAATAGACCTTCCTCCCCCATACGTCTTGCTGGGTCCCCGGTGCAGCGTTCGCGATTGCCCAGCACGTGGTAGTCTATCCCCAGGTGATTGAGGATTTTTGTCATGGCACGGCTGACGCCCTGGCCATCCGGGTCGAAGCTTCCAGAACAGCCAACCCAGTAGAGCAGTTTGATCTGTTGATCGGGCGCGGCGACCGGCACGTCGAGGCCGGCCGCCCAGTTCATACGATCGGCATTGGGCCTATTGAAAGGATTATACCGCTCGGCAGTGCCGTCAAAGCAATCAACCGCTGCGGTAGGCACGGCGCCCGCCTCAACCCGACCACGGCGCAAATCGACGATCTTGTTGTAGATGTCGATGCCTACGGGACAAGCTTCGTTGCACGCGCTGCAAGTGGTGCACGACCATATCACATCGTCGTCGATGCTTATTGTGCTTTCGCCACCGTTGGAGTTCACAAGAGCACCTTCACTGCGCATTGCCTCACGGACACCCAGGACAACATCGCGCGGCTGGAGTGGTTTACCGGCACTTTTTGCCGGACAGACTTCATTGCACCGGCCACAAGTGGTGCAAGCATCTGCTTGCACCAGGTCCAACCACGTTAGCTCTTGCCAGGATGATGCTCCGGGCGAGGCCTGGTTCTGCGCAGGATCGGTCAGTGGAACCACCTGCAGCGACGTGCGCGGTGACTCGGACCGAAGCACCCAACTGATTGGCCCAAGGAGCATGTGCGAAAAGAACCGCCACGGCAACAGCGCGAAAAAGGCAACACACAAACCTGCGTGCAGCCCCCACAACAGCCGGTGCATGCGTAGCGCGGAGTCTCCGGCTACGCCTATGGTGTTGAGACCATTGGCAATGAAGTAGCCAACTATGCTCCATCTTTCGAAGGCGGGTTGGTCGACCGCTATTCTCGAACCTTCGAGCAAGAAGCCGCTTATTCCAATCGCCAATAGAAGCCAAGCCAATGCACTTACGTAGGCCCTTTTCAACAGGCGGCTTGTCTCTCCAAATAACCGGCGGTAGATGAACATCAGCAAGCCGGTGACAAACGCCAGCCCACCGAGGTCAATAATCAAGGACGCGATCTGGTAGAAACGACCGTAGTAGAAATGAAGCGGAGTGTCGTGCTCGAGGAACACTAGACAGGTTCCCCAAAACAACACCAGGAATCCGTAGAACACTAACAGGTGAGCCACACCGGCAAAGGGATCCTGCATCAGCTTGCGATGAAAGAACGCCCGCTTGAGCAAATCAGCTAGCGCCCGAGGCACCCTGCCCGCTTGGACCTTGCGGCTGCTTCGGTACCGACGTATTCGCTGCACCAAAGCGAAGCACGTCCACACGATTGCCAGCGTCACCGCAACGTAGAAGCTCACTACCAACCATGCGGGTACATTTCCCATGATCTGTCGAGTTTGCAACATGGCGTCGTTCATCGAGCTTCCAGCCTCCGCAGTGAATGCTCGAGAACGTCGTGCAGGTCGGCAACCAGCCCCAGATGAGCCGATGCCATGATGGGTGCGTCGCCGTCGGTATTGATCGCAATTACCTGCTTGGCTTGCGCCATGCCCTGTAGGTGATGGCTAGCCCCGCTGATTCCGCAAGCGATATACAAATCGGGTTCAACCGTTTTGCCTGTCTGGCCGACCTGCCGCTCGTGCCCAATCCACCCCATATCCACAGCCTTGCGACTCGCAGCGACCCCCGCGCCGAGTTTGTTGGCGAAGCGATGAAGGAGATCGAACCCGGCCTTGCTACCCAGTCCGTAGCCGCCAGCGACGAGCCGACTGGCGTAACGAATGTCAACTGTCGCTGGGTCAGCAGCTATCGTGTGCGAAGGGGGCGGAAGTTCGGTAGCCTGTGGCAATTTGAGCTTCAGCCACTGCCCAGTGCGTTCGGCTTGCCCCGAGCGGGGCTCCGCCACGCCAGGATTCATAGTGATTACAACCGGTTGGCTCGACTCTACCATCACTTGGCATGCACGCTTCCCCGTGTGGTCGAGACGAGTGATTGCAATCCAGCCATCTTGCCAAGCAACCAGTAGTGCGGGGCTGACAAATCGCCAAGATTGTTCGGCGGCAAGCAGTGCTGCCCATTCGCGAGAGGCCGGGTCGCCACCGGCAAACACTAATACCGGTGGTACGTGTAACATGACCTCCTGGGCAATGCGAATTTTCTGCTCAACGCTAACCGAATGATCATCGCCGCCAGCTTCAGCCAGTACTACCAGATCCGCCCCACCCTGGATCATTCGCTCTGCCTGCTGCTCGCTGCCTCGCATCAGCAGTACTCCCACCCTGCAACCCATGCTGTCGGCGAGATGCCGTGCATCGCCCAGTCGTTCGCAGCACGCATCGCATGGCGAGTCGTCAATCACCCAGATTCGTAGGTCTTCGACATTTTGCATGCTAAGACGTAACCTTCTCGATGCTGGAATTCGTTCGGACATCGCGTCGGAAAAAGCCGACGTCTTCTGCAGGCAAGGCTTTATTCCCTAGAATGGCGTCGCTCGCCTTTTCTGCAATCATCATGACGGGGGCATAGATGTTGCCGTTGGTGATGTAGGGCATCACAGATGCGTCCACGATCCGAATACCACTCAACCCGTGCAGCATGAATGTCTCAGGATCGACCACTGACATCTCATCGACACCCATTTTGCAGGTGCAACTGGGATGCAGGGCTGTCTCTGCATCTCTGCGAACCCAATCGAGGATTTCATCGTCCGTATTTATACCAGGGCCCGGAGAGATCTCGCCTCCGTTGAACGGATCGAAAGCCCGCTGAGCGAGAATCGCTCGCGTGGCTCGAATGGCTTCAACCCATTCGCGTCGATCCTGGTCGGTCGACAGATAGTTAAAACGCAGTCGCGGCTTGGATGTCGGATCGTCTGACGTGATCGATACAGAACCTCTCGCATCCGAATACATTGGGCCGACGTGCACCTGGTAGCCATGCGTGCTGTGCGGAACCGAACCATCGTAGCGAACAGCCAAGGGCAAGAAGTGAAGCATCAGGTTGGGGTAGGTCACGCTTTCGTTGCTGCAGATGAATCCTCCCGCTTCAAAGTGATTGGTCGAGGCGGCACCGCTGCGAAACAGTAGCCACTGCATCCCTAAGCCGGGCTTGCGATACCACTTAAGATACGGATTCATCGACACCGGCTGATTGCACTGATGCTGGATGTACACTTCAAGGTGGTCCTGCAGGTTCTCACCTACACCGGGCAGGTGATGAGCCACTCGGATGCCAAGTTTTTCCAACTCCGAGGCATTCCCAATCCCGGAGAGCTGCAAGAGCTGCGGCGAATTGATCGCACCAGCTGCAAGTATCACTTCGCCCGCCGTGTATTGACTGTCACGACATTGGACACCCGCCACGCGATTCCCTGAAACCAACAAGTGAGAAACCTGGACGCGGGTCTTCACTGTTAGATTCCTGCGATGCATCACAGGATGCAGATACGCTCGGGCGGCGCTCCAGCGTCGCCCGCGATTGATGTTGCGGTCGAACAGGGAGAATCCATCCTGCTTGAAACCGTTGACGTCTTTGGTGGTCGAGTGACCAGCCTGCTCGGCCGCCGCGAAAAAAGCAGCAAAGAGTGGATTTACGCCGGGTCCGCGTTCCAGAGTTAGCGGCCCCTCGACCCCGCGGTAGGGGTCTCCGCCTGCCGAGCAGCTTTCCATTTTTTTGAAGTACGGCAGGCAGTGCGCGTAGTCCCAGTGGCTCATGCCGGCATCGTTCGCCCAACGCTCGTAGTCCATAGGATTACCGCGTTGGAAGATCATGCCGTTGATGCTGCTCGACCCCCCCAATACCTTCCCCCGTGCATGATAAATACGGCGACCATGCATGTGCGGCTCGGGATCGGACTCGTAGCACCAATCGTAATTCTTGTTGCCAATAGGAATAGTGAGCGCGGCAGGCATGTGGATGAAGACATCCCACCAGTAGTCCGGCCGTCCCGCCTCGAGAACCAACACTCGGGTGTTGGGGTCTTCGCTTAAGCGGTTGGCCAATACGCATCCAGCCGATCCGCCTCCTACAATGATGAAGTCGTACCGCAATCAAAGATCTCCCGTTTCGACGTAAACCGACTTAAGCTGCGTGTAGTGCTGCAGCGCCCATTCGGAATTCTCGCGCCCAAAACCAGACTTCTTGTATCCACCGAAGGGGATTTCGACCGGGGTAATGTTATAGGTGTTTATCCAGCAAGTTCCAGCTTGTAGTTGCGCAATAACCCGATGGGCTCGATTTAGATCCTGTGTGAAGACTCCGGCGGCCAAGCCATACTCGGTATCATTTGCACGGCAGATCACTTCCTCTTCGGACTGGAACGTAAACAGGCACAAGACAGGTCCGAATATCTCTTCGCGAGAAATCGTCATCTCGTCGTGGCATTGATCGAAAACAGTTGGAGCAACAAAGTTGCCCAGAGTTCCCACTTGCGTGCCTCCAGAGCGCAGGACTGCACCTTCCTGCAACCCGAGTGCGATGTACTCCAGGACCCGCTGCATGTGCTCCGGACTGACCAAGGACCCAACGTCTGTACTGTGATCGAGTGGGTCGCCTACCTTCAGAATTTCGGTGGCTGCCAGTAGTTTCTCCAAAAACTTCGGCTTAACCGACTCGTGCACGAACACCCGAGTGGCGTTGGAGCAGATCTCGCCCTGCGTATAGAAATTGGCCAAAAGCGTTGCCTTGACAGCATTGTCCAAGTTCGCATCCTCGAAGACGATGAGGGGAGACTTTCCACCGAGCTCGAAAGTCAACTGCTTCAGCTCGCCGGCTGCGGACGACATGATTCTCTTGCCTGTCGAAACACCGCCGGTGAGCGAGATTTTTCGAATTCGCGGATGCTTGACAAGCAGTTCGCCAGTGCGATGGTCTCCCAGCACGACATTGAAGACTCCGTCTGGTACCCCAGCGTCTCGGAAAGTCTTGGCAAGTTCGATGGCCGTGAGGGGAGTCAATTCGCTCGGTTTAAAGATCATCGCGTTGCCTGCGGCCAGGGCCGGCGCAGCTTTCCAGCATGCGATCTGCAAAGGGTAGTTCCAAGCGCCGATCCCTCCCACAATGCCAATCGGTTCCCGAAGTGTGTAGGCGAAATTTTCTCCTAATTGGCAGAATTCGCCCTTGATGGTTGCCGCGAGACCCGCGAAGTACTCGATCGCATCAGCCCCCGATTGCACGTCGACTATCTTTGCCTCGGCGATGGGTTTACCAGTATCGTAAACTTCAAGTTCGGCCAGTTCATCATTGCGGTCTCTCAACAGCGCCGCCGCGCGTTGCAAGATTCGCCCACGCTGAGATCCAGGATAGGACGCCCACTTTCGCTGTCCATCAGAGGCCGAAGCCACAGCCGCCTGCAATTCCGCATCCAGCGCAACGTCGAAATCGCAAATCTTTCGATTCTTAGCAGGGTAGTAAGTGGATAGCGACTCGTCGTTCGAGGAGGAATGCTCCCGACCGTGGATAAAACTCGAGAGCCGTGGTCGCTCGATCATGAGTCGTGTCCCCACTGAAGTTGGGGAAGCATGTTGATTGGGTGGGGTACAGAATTCATTCAATAGTTAGCGCACTGCACACAATACCAGTCGCCAGGATTTGGAAGCAAGCAGGGACGATGGCCGAAGTGGCAGTTTGCTCCAACTCTACCATGGGTATGATATCGCGAGTTCTTGCCTCACCGACCAAAGCACTTGTTTGAATAGCTAACTCTCCAAGATCGCAGACTGCCCGAACTGTGCTGCTGACTTGTTCACAACCGTCCATCTTCGCGGAAGTATCTACTTCGAACAACGAACTAATGCGCAGAACGTTTGGCAAAAAACACGCCCCGTAACAGGCGGGAAGCCATCGAAGTATTTGACTGCAATGCCAACGGAGAGATGCGTGTGACATGCACTCGTCGGTGTGCCTTCCAGTCAACTCTCGCCGGGCAACAGGCGTCTGTGCAATTGCAGTTTTACGTTACTTGCTGCAATTCAATTGGTCGACGAGCGAACGTGGGCTCGAGAGACAGATGTTGGCGTTGAGACGATTGAGGTACTAAACGACTGGTGTGCCTTGGGTGCGATATTGGAAGAGACTTTTTTATTTCTGCTAGTTTGATTCGCTTATAGGAGCATCGGGGGCGACTCTGAACTTTCCACCATCGCTGCCCGATGGCGTCAGTGACATCACAGCGACTACAGGGCGGTGGTCGGACGCGAGCGACTCCTCGGCCACCACAGCGCCTTGCAGATTCCAATCATGTTTACGATCCACGAACAGAAAGTCGATTTCTCGCTCTGGGGCGTTCGCAGGCCAGGTGGCCTTATTCATGCCGACTTTCTCCGCTTCTCTGAAGTTCTTTTGGATCATCTTCAGAGTCCGCGACCCAGGTCGATCATTGAAATCGCCAATCAACAACAGTGGAGTATCGTACTCGTTCAGCGAGTCTCGCAACGCTGTCGCCTGCTTCCAGCGAAAGCTATCGTCACTCACCCAGTCGAAGTGAATATTCACGACCGTCAGAGTGCTCCCGTCAGGAAGTAGCACTTCAACTGCCAGAGCTACACGAGGTTCGTTGCCCTCCGGGAGCGGTACAGATCGTACCTGCTGAATTGGATAGCGAGAAAGCAACCCGATTCCGTAGCGACCCTCGTCCAGTGGCATGAACGGGGCGAAGGCTGCATGCATCTGCAATCTGCTCGCTAGTTCGCGCATCATATTCTGCAGCCCGCTACGACCAACATTCATGTCGACTTCCTGCAAACCAACGATGTCGGCGTTCAGGTTACGGATGGCGTCTGCGGTTCGCTTCATATCCGTCTTGCCATCCATGCCAAGACCGCGACGGATATTGTAAGTTGCCGCCCGCACGGCGTGAGCGGTCGAAAGAGGTGCATTACCGCCAGTCCGAAATGAAGTCAGAACGGCCGCATGGTCCGAAGGAAATCCATCGGGGTGGTTCCGCAATATCTCGGCCTCGTTGCAATGCCATTCGGATGCCTTATAGTAAACGAAATCGATACGGTCCTGTTGTTGCTCCGGGAATCGCGGTGTCCAAGTCGAGTCCTGATGACGGTCGACTAGAGGGTGCATCTCGCGATAAGCATCGCGAAATCCAGCACTTGTGAGTACTTGGCTCGTGGGCCATGCCACAGTATTGCCGAATTGGTCTTCGTTCACCGCGGTGTAGTCCAGGTGCGACATGGAGTTGAAATCTCCTGCGACGATAATTCCAACACCCTCGTATTCACTGCCACTTAGCCGGTCTTGAATCAAGCTCCAGATGCGTTTCAAATCGCGGTCCGACGGTTCGCACACCGAAAGCCACTCTGATATATCGGCTTGTTCGCGGTTGCCAGGAAGCCAGATATCACCATTAAACGGTAGCCAGATCGAATAAAAGGCAACGCGCTCGCCAACTGGTGTTTCGATCAACGCTCCGACGCACTTGAAATCCTCGAAAACTGAAATGTCTTCTACGATTGGATGGCGACTTAGAATCGAGACATTTGTGCCTCGTGGATGGAAGTGAAAGCCTAGACGCTCGGCGATTAACTTGCCCGATCCATAAGTTTCCTGCAGGGCAATTAGATCGGCCTCGCTCTCTTGAATCACATCGGCAACGCGTTGAGGTCCTAGTTGATCTCCGTCCTCGCGGCCTCCGTGCCAGATGTTCCACGTTAAAACGCGGAACTGTGGCCCGGGGCGCCCGTCCGCGGCGCACGCAACAGTGTGATCCGCGTGCCCGGAAAGGAAACACCACGCAATCAAGCAACTCGCGATAACGTTTGATGCAGAGTAGCGAGCACACCAACAGGCCTTGGATATCAATCGCCACTTGTATAACACTACGGGTATCCTCGTTTCGGAAAAGAATCTCAGGAGTAGCCGAATTCGCGAATGAACGGGGTAAGAGTTTCAAACGCTGGAGCGAGAAACTCCTCGTAATTTTTCCACCGGTTGATCGCACCTTGATGCAACGGTTGTGCAACCGCTTCGTACGTGGGACTGGTGACCATTTTGTCACGACCAAGTCGCTGGCGATAGTTAAGCACGTCGTCATTCCACTCCAGCCCCAGTAATTCAAGCGCCCGTTTTGCTTCCCTGCCTGCGTCCGCTACGGTGTCTTCGTAGCGGACCTCACACCACGGGGTTTCGATCAACTCGCGCATCCGCAGCCACGCTCGCATGTCAAACGCATACTTTTCCGCTGTGCGCTGAGGGGACATGAAGTGGACACTGACCGAGTTCAGCGGCAAGTAACGCAGGTAGCAACTAAGCACCACGTCGCGGGGATCCCGCAATGCGACGATCAGACGTGAGAAGGGAAAAAAACGGAGCAACAAAGGTAGGGTGAGGTTATACGCAGGATTCTTGTCAAGATGGATTCTGCCATTGATCTTTTCACCCAGCAGATATTCCATCGCCGGCAAATATCGCTCGCGTCCTTCTTTCAACTTTCGTGGAGTGAGCTGATTTAGAAGGTCGAGCAGGGGCGTGCTTCCTTGACGGAAGACGACTTGTCGCATCAGTTCCCGGCCTATGTAGTCCCGTTCCTCTGAACTGACGAGATCAGGGTGCGCGTCCAACAATTGCTCCAGAAGGGTCGTTCCTGACCGCGGGAACCCGGTGAGTACCGCAAGCCGGATCTCGTCCTGGCCCTCGGCCTCGTTTCGCCACTTTCGCAAATCTTGCCGTGAAAGATCGTTGAACAGTGGCCGTATCCGCTGGCGGGCCTGCTCAGCTGGTTTGAGGAAGCGCTCTTCTCGCATCATCTGCAATTGTTTGCATTTCCGGATGGCGTCCACTGCACCCGCATAATCACCTTGGCCATCCTTCATCAAGGCGATCTCGCCCCACGCTTGCGCAGCCCACTCCGACTCCGGGGCATGATTGATCAGTTCGCGGAAGGTCGCCTCAGCAGATTCCAGATACTTGCTTCGGCGCTGGATGCGTCCGCGGACCAGCCAGACTAAGGGGGCATCATAGCCGCTGCTTACCGTCCGCTCGATAAGTTCCGACGCCTCGTCTAGGCGATGAGCACTCTCGTACAATGACGCCAACTCCATCCAAGTGGGCGGCGCCGAACTCTCGATGCTAGCTGCTTTCTCGAAACAGTCGATCGCACGGTAGGGTAGTCGAAGATGGCCGAAGGTTTCGCCAATGTAATGGTGTACGCCTGGGTGATTTGGCGCCCGCAGTATAAGCTTTTCGTGCACTTCCTCCATCCGCTCGAACTGGAACAATTCCGCGTGAGCCCGTGCGGTCAGCACGTAAGTACGGACGTTGTTGGGCTCCTGGCGAATGGCCTCGCGGTAAAGATCGAGGGCATCGGCATGGCGCCCCGCGCGTAAGAGGTTCTGTGCGGCAACTAAGCGAGGCGACTGAGCGTCGATCAATACTGCTTGGCGGGATCGCGTGCTCGCAGCGCGAGCCGACTTCGAGGTGCGAGATTTTTTCCTCATGGTCAGCTGATTCTACCGTAGCACGATCGGAATTTCACCGATTTAACCGAAAAGATGATACTCTGTTTCGCAGGGGAACCTCGTCGAAATCTGTCTCGCTGCCGAAGATACATCATTTGGGCTACACGCGTTCGCTTGCCAACGCCCCCAAAATGGCGCCAAGCGAGCCGTTTCACCAACCTGCCTGAACACTGAACCAGTTGTGGCCACTTAGCCGTCGGTTTCTCCGGGAAATCCCTCCTATTAGAGCGAAATAAGTACGACTTGCGTGGCGATCGTAACTAATCTGCGGGCGGCCCCAATCGCTCTTAGTGGATTTGTCGTTCTCGGTGGCTAGCACCGATGAATTTTCTGGCATAGCTGTGGTTTCTCGTCGGATTCGTAACGTTCTACATTCGCATTCCTTCGGATAGAGTTAGTGCGAGAAATGAACATGATCTCCGGACTCGTAACGACCAACTCGCTCGTGACTCGTACGGTGTTCCCGAATCCCCTCTTATCAACAACGAGTGAGTCCACCAAAGTTTCGCCATGTTTTCCGAAGCAAGAAGTATACCCACACCCGCTTTGCGAAAGAGCCTCGCCTGACCGTGCTGGTGATGCGTTGCTCGGATAAGCACCCCCACTTCGCTGCGAACAAGAATTGTCACTGGAGAGTCGCACCGGTTACAATACAGATAAGGGCGACCACATTGACCGTTTGAAAGTCAGTTCTGGTGAGACAGTTCAACTCCAAAACCCAACGAGTCGCTCTGCTCATCGACACGTCGATGTCGTGGGGTGTGCGGCTGATCCGAGGGATTCACGAATTTGCTCAACAGGAAGCAAACTGGCTATTTCAAATCGAGCCGTATGGAAGGCACCAACGACTGCAGCTCCCCGAAGGCTGGGTTGGCGATGGTGTGATTGCCCGGGTAAACCACCCAAGCCTTGCTGAGGAGATTAGGGCGAGTGGCATCCCTACAGTCAACGTATCTTGGTATGACCACCCAGGTCCACGAATTGCCCGTTGTACGATCAGCGAGTCGGAAACGGGTCAAATAGCCGCCGAGTACTTTCAGACTCTCGGTTTCACACGATTTGGATACTGCGGTCCCCTTGATCGGCCTGATTATCACGATGGTTTGGCAGCGGGTTTCCGGGACGCTCTTGCGGGACACCCGCACGAGTTTTTTGCCTACAGACCGAAGACAAGGGAAAGCTCTAAGATCCCTTGGAATCAGCAGTTGGCTGGCCTTGTCGAATGGCTAACTGAACTTCCGAAACCCATTGCCGTACTATGCTGGTGTGCCGCGCGAGGCCGGCAGGTGACTGAGGCTTGCCACTACGCAGGCATTCGAGTCCCGGACGAGATCGCAGTGCTCGGGGGTGAATACGACGAGCTGATGGAGGATATTTCAGACCCGCCGCTTTCGACGATCGAGCAGCCGGCAGAGCGTGTGGGGTACGAAGCAGCGCGTTTGCTTGCCAAGCTGATGGACGGCCAGCCGCCGCCTAGCGAACCGATCCTTGTCTCGCCGACCAGAGTGAACATCCGCCATTCCACAGATATTCTGGCCGTCGACGACCCCTTAGTGCGTAGTGCAGTCGCTTACATAAAGCAACATGCTACGGAGGGAATTCGCGTGGGCGACTTGGTCGGCGAACTACTGGTTGCACGCCGCAGCCTCGAACAGCGCTTCATGCATGCGATTCATCGAACGCCCGCCGAGGAAATTCGTCGCGTTCGGATCGAGGCAGCCAAGAAGTTGTTGAGCGAGACAAACCTGAAAATCGCTCGAATCGCTGAAAAATGCGGTTTCGGCCATCAGGATCGCTTCTCCCGCATGTTTCGTCGCGCAGTCGGGCAGACTCCCAGTGGGTATCGCAGGCAGTCACAAGCCGGAAATTGAGCGCTGCGATTCGAGATCGCCCAAAAGGGATTCAGTGCCCAAAGACTGCCCGCAAAATGCACAATATTTTGCGCTTCATATCGTGGATTCTTCACGAGAATATTACAAAATGCCCTTAGTCTCATCTTACCGAAGCGGTTGATTGTGTATGCAAACTATAGCACGTCAGCCCGAAACGACCTAACTCGATGTGGGACGGTGTTGTTGTATTCTGACGAATTCGGAATCTGGCATTTTGCGCAATGATAATGGTCAAACCACTGGCAAATCACAATTTAGGACGGTACCCCGCGTTGGCGTTGGCTACCGCTGCCCTGCTGGTCCTTTCAGGTTGTGGTTCGGACGGCCTACCAAACATGGTGCCCATCCGTGGCGAGGTTACTTACAACGGCAAGCCTCTCAATCATGGTCGGGTAGTGTACCTACCCAAGGATCCCACCAAGTGCCGCCAGGCGAGTGGGCCCATCAAGGCCGATGGCACCTTTGAGTTGACCACACAGAAGGGTGGCGACGGCGCCATGTTCGGAGATTATGAGATTGTTGTCTTCTCACGCGGCTCTGACAACGGAAGCCAAGCGAAAACGCGAGAAGAGTATGAGGCCGCGATGAAGAACTCGGCAACCGAATCGATACCCGAGAGGTTTATGGACCCGAGCACTTCGGGTGTTACCGATAAGGTCGATGGCGAACATACAGGTTTTAAGAAGATCGAGTTGACGGACTAGGTGTTCCGCCCTAGCTCACTCGCCTATTTAATGGAGATCGCACAGTGGCACATACCTTTCGGAGACGGAACGGCTTTACTTTGGTAGAGTTGCTCGTTGTCATTGCCATCATTGGCATACTGGTTGGTTTGTTGTTACCGGCAGTGCAAGCGGCTCGAGAAGCGGCAAGACGCTCGAGCTGTCAAAACAACCTGCACCAGATCGGAGTAGCACTGCAGAGCTATCACTCGGCGCAAGGCTTTTTCCCTTATGGGGCGATGGACGACGACTGCGATGCAGGACAGAAGCGCAGTTGGCACACTTGGCGAACGTTGATCCTGCCGTATATGGAGCAACAAGCACTGTTCGATCAACTAGACGAGATCGAACAGAACTATCCTCGCGGTGGATGCTTCGGCGCCGACGTTAACTCCGTATGGGCAAAATCGCCACTGCAGCAAAGCCCGGTGCATGAATACATCTGCCCAAGTGAAGATGGTGTGATGATCGAAATCTCACCCTACAACGCGACGTGGGTCGGCCCAGCTTCGTCTGCTCGCGCGTCGTACTTCGGTAATGCGGGTCCGGTATCGTCGGGACCAAGAGATTGGGGCGCAGAGAACGTCTGTGGACAGTGCATTAATGGTGTCGCTTGTCCATGTGAATATGGCAATGGCCATGGTCGAAACCGCGGCTTTTTCCACGGTCATAATCCTGGGGGGCCTGGAATGCTCGACATGTGGGCGAACAAGATTGGAATGAAGAAAGTGCCCGACGGTTCGTCAAACACCATTCATGTGGGGGAAACACACGGCGCGCAATTCGGATCGGATGAGCCCGGCTGCTTTAGCTCGAATGGCTGGATGTCCAGCTGGACGGTGTCCTCAACCGTATGGGGCATTAACCTCGATTATCTCTCGATCCTCGGTTGGGATGAGAACCAACACGATCGCAATAACTACACTGCTGGGTGCAACTACCGCAGTCGGCATCCTGGAGGGGCTCAGTTCGCATTCGTCGATGGGTCGGTACGGTTCCTGACAGACGATACCAGCTTGACGCTGTTGGCGAACCTGGGAGCCAGAAATGATGGCAACGTGGGCGATGCTTATGCTCGACCAAGTTCTGGCGGACCGTAGGGAATTGTTGTGTGCGGGAATCGCTCGATGTGCAAATCTGGAAACCAATTCGGACCTAGTAACAACTGTGGAGTAAGTTCATGAAGGTCACGAAGTTATGTCGCAAGTTGGCAGCATCGTTGGTCGCCGGCGGCCTCATGTCGCCAGCGGTCCTCCATGCCGCCGACCTGAACGTCAATTTGCTTACGAATCCTGGCTTCGAAAGCCTGGACCCCGGTGACTCACACGTACTCGATTGGGTAGACGGAACCGAGTTGGGGTTCACCTACGCCAGTGGCGTCTACGACAATGGTGGCCCCCTGGCTGGTGGAGGGTCTTTCTACTTCACCGCCAATGGAGGCAGTGACATAACAGAGCCGGGCGAAGTAGCCCAATTGGTCGATCTATCGACTGGGAATGCTGCCACGGCCATCGGCAGTGAGAGTGCTTTCTTCCAGTTGAGCGGTTTTTTCAGCAGCTACCTTGGCGACGGGGATTTCGGGACCGTACAAGTCGAATTTCGGGACGCCAGTGAGGCCGTCCTGGGCACGTACTCCGTTTCCGATGGAGACGTCTCTACTTGGACCCAGCATGCGATCGCCGATGAGGTCCCCACCGGAACACAGTCCGCACTGGTGTCGATTTTAGGCACCGCCCTGAGCGGCGGGCCAGATGGTTACATCGACAATGTCGATTTCCGCATAACGACAGAACCGCTACTTCCAAGCCTGGAGCTCATCGTCGATCGAACGGATGGAAGCTTCACCCTCTCCAACCGTACCGGCAGTTCGGTAAACATCGCGGGCTACGAGATCAGTTCCGGATTGGGTGCGCTCAACCCAGCCAGTTGGGTATCGATCGCCGACGAGTACGACGCCGATGATGGCGGCGAGGTAGACAGTCTTCACAACTGGTCGGAGCTTACCGATCCCAGTACTCGTGGCGACTTGAGCGAGGCGGACCTCGAATCGGGTTTAGGGGGATCCTTAGGACACACAGAGTCGATCAATCTTGGAAATACTGGAACGTGGATTCGCAATCCGGTTGAGAACGATTTGGCCTTTCGCTACACCTCCGCTGGCGAGGTTGTGACTGGGATGGTGACTTACACAAATGCCTCCGCGTTTCAGCAAGGCGACATCAACACCGACGGTGTAATCAACGCACTCGATTGGATGCAGCTTCGCAGCAATCAGCATGTCGACCTATCAGCATTCTCGCCCGCCGAGGCTTATCGTCGAGGCGACCTGACCGGCGATGGTAAGAACACCTACGCCGATTTCAACGAATTCAAGCAGTTGTACGACGCTGCGAATGGCGCCGGGGCGTTCGCTGCAATGCTCTCTTCACCAGTTGCTGTCCCCGAGCCATCGACAGTGTTGCTAGTGTTGGGTTCGGCTCTGCTGTTTGGAGTTGCCCGACGCGCAACGGACTAGCGATTCGATCAGCAAACCGCCTGCATAACGAATACTCTACCGCTCGACCTCTTGGAGTTTCCCGATGAAAGTCACCAACCTACGGCGAAAGCTGGCAGCGGCCCTCGTGGCCGGGGGAACATTGATACCCGTCGCCGCGCCTGCAGCCGACCTTGATACGAATCTCGTCGTCAATGGCGGATTCGAAAACGTCGATACAGGCACAACAGGTGCTTATAACTCTGTATTGATCCTGGACTGGAATCAAGTTGGTGGCGGAGGGTTCGCGTACTCGCATGATGGCTCCGGCGGTGCACCCGATTACGCAAACGGTGAACCGCCCGTAGGAGGTGGGTCATATTACTTCACACCAGGTTCCTTAGGCCGGGCCCAATCCTTCGCCAACGCACTAAAGCAGGAAATTGACGTCTCGACTGGTGCAACGGGATCGGCCATCGCCGCTGGCGACTCCACGTTCTCGATCAAGGCGACGTTCGGCAGCTATGCTACTCAAACC
This sequence comes from Aeoliella sp., assembly GCF_965227375.1. Lineage (NCBI taxonomy): Bacteria > Pseudomonadati > Planctomycetota > Planctomycetia > Pirellulales > Lacipirellulaceae > Aeoliella > Aeoliella sp. The sequence continues at coordinate 1,792,421 of NZ_CBDDFX010000002.1, read as the reverse complement.
GATCACGGCGTCGTGGATGTCGAGTTTCTGAACAGTAGTGGTGGCGTGCTCGGCACGGGTCAGATAACTCCTGGGTCTGTGAACTTAACGCAATGGACGGATTATTCCCATCTGGGCATCGTTCCAGCGGGTACTACGTCCGCTCGCATCTCTGCTTGGGGCGTTCTGGAAGCAGGTGGGACTGCAGACGGATACATGGACAACATCGATTTCCGTGTGCTTGAAGGGGGTGCAACAGACCTGGCGATGTTTTTGGAAGTCAACACCTCCAGCGGCGACATCACTCTTCGCAATCAAACGGACGAAGCTGTAGCGATCGACTACTACGAGATCATGAGCAATGGAGGGGCCGGCAACTCGTTGCTGGCTGGCGATGCCAATTGGACAAGCTTCCAGGATGAAAACGCCGCGGGTTTTCCGGCGGGCAATGGTTCCGGAAACGGATGGGAAGAGGCTGGTGGCGCTGACTCTGACACGCTGAGTGAATCATTCTGGCTCGGCAGCAGTAACGTATTGCCGGGCGCATCTATCTCGCTAGGCAATGCCTTCAATACGAGTCAACCCCAGGACCTCACGTTTCGCTACGGCGTGGTCGAGTCCACCTCACCCACTGGTGACTACAACGGTGATGGCACGGTCAACATTGCCGACTACACGGTCTGGCGAAACACGCTAGGTGCTACGGTGCCCCAAGGCACCGGCGCGGATGGAGACGGCGATGGTACCATCGGTCCCGGCGACTACACCGAGTGGAAGGAGAACTTTGGCTCCACCGGAGACAAAGGACCAGGCACGCTGGTTACCGGCTTTGTCAAATACGTATCGTCAGGCTCAGTCGCAGCTACCAATGTTCCCGAGCCCTCCTCGGTCGTCATCGTTTCCATGGCTGTAGCGGGCATTTTCGGCGCTACTCAGCTTCGCGGTCGAGAATCGTAGCTCGCTTCAAACTTCTTTACAGATCTCAACTCGCTTCCCGGCGTTACACGCTCAATTGATGGGGATCAACAAGATGAACCTGCTTCACTGGACATCCCGCGTGACGTTGATAGTCATGGTGGGTGCTTTGGCCGAATACACGTCGGCTTCTACAAATGACCGCTTCTATCAACTTGGCGAAGATCCCCCAGTAGGTCCCGCCGAGAACGCCAGCAACGGCGCACCGGTGGCATCAGGCAACTCATTCGGTACCTTGGATAGCGTTGGCCAAACAGGCATGGACCAACTGCCGCCGCTCATCCCGAAGGGAATTACCCTGCCGGTCTACCGAACGATCTCCGGCAGGCCCGACGGTGGTACTGGCCTTGGTATCGAGTTCAACGGCGCCCAGCAGCAGTATGTGCATGGCCAATCATTAAACTGGCCTCAGGAGTCTCTTTCGGCTGTAGGCGGCAATTTCATCGGCACCATCAACTACGATGGCATAGACGACCGGGGCATGCAATTCTGGGTAAAGCCTGGCTCGGCGGTGGGTCCTCAGTCAATCGTGATGGATAGCAATCAGCACGGCGTACGCATCAACACCTCCGGTAACTTCTCAATGCGTTACGACGGACGAGATACCGACTCGGGGCTCACCGTAACTCCCGGCAGCTGGTACCACATCATGGTGGTTCGTCCCAACGGCCCTGCGAGTGGTTCGCGGATGTTCATCGACGGAGTGGCCGTCGCAATCGACAACCTCTCCGACTATGCATCCGACTCATCCAATCTAGTTTTGGGCGCAAACACCGGCGGCGACGACGGCTTTGGCGATAGCCCCGTCGGATTCACCGGGGGCACAGCGGAGTTTTTTACCGGCATCATCGACGATCTGAGCATGTTCGTTATCGGCGACAATTCGTCAAACGAAGGCCCCCCGGCTGGGCAAAACTGGGGTGCCTTTGATTTCGCTACGGAGAATTCTTACGCAGCCTTCGCTCTAACTGGTGTCGCTGGCGACATCGATAACAACGGCCTGCTCGAACCCGATGATGTATCCGACTTCATCGATGGATGGCGATATGAGAAGAGAGTGAACGGCGTTCGGATTGGCGATCTAGAAAGCTACTCTAAAGGTGATCTCAACCTCGATGGAATAACGAATATATTCGACCTGAATATGATGCAAGCGGCGCTAAGAGACCAAGGTATGGCGGCGATCACCGCGGCCCAACTCGCGGGCGGCACCACAGTTCCCGAACCATCGACTTTGGCATTGTTACTGGCGGTTTTAAGTGGAGCATACTTGCAGCAATCGAGGCACCGTCGGTCCACGCAATACTCCCCATCCTACTACAACGCCAAGTGAAACGCCGCAGAGACCGGGGAAGCCAAGACTTAAGCGAGACGCATCGCAATTGTTGCTGGCTGAGCTTTCGACCCGCCAAGGTGGTACAACGCTTGGCGACTGGCGGGCTGCTGCTGGGGCCGCTTATCCTCCGCTGCTTGCAAACAGCAGTTCGGAGTTATTCTTGACACCACCTGCTTCGGGGACGCAGCAGTGCGCCTGACAGTTCTCATTGCCTCGCCAATTGGCCAAGCTATTCACACGGAGTTTCTTCCATAATGATCAGCCACCAACCGAACCTCCTCGGCAGTTCTCGCGGAGCGATACTGATGTCCGTCATGCTTTCGTGGCTTTGCGATTCGACGCTTGCCTGCGACGAATGTGGCTGCCATGGCCCTCAGGAAGCCGACCATCCGCCTCACGCATCCGAGTCGGCTGAGACTGTCTCGCCGCAAGCTGATTCGTCCGCTTCATCGTTCAAATTCGGAGTCGTGGGCGACACACAGGGCCTGCAGTTCGTTTCGCAATTAATAACGGACATGAACGCTCACAGTCCAGAGTTGGTCGTGTTTCCAGGCGACCTAGTCAGTCAGGGGAGCGTTGCCTCATGGAACCAATGGAACAATCTGACGAAGCATTTCATCGGCGGTCCTGAGATGCGCCTTATGGTGCCAGGCAATCATGATCTGCCAGTAGGAGGCGACACCCAGTGGCAACAGACTTTCAATTGGTTACCAGATAGCCAGATGGTAGGGGGCGTGAAGGGCATCGACAAGATGGACTATTTCTACGACCACGGCAATACTCGCTTCATCTCCGTGACCACTGACTCGCAGGCGCATGGAGCCGGAGGTCAGCCTGCTGCGCTTGAGTGGCTGGATAAAGTTCTCAAGGATCCCACAACGCAATCGAAGGACCACGTTTTTGTCTACTCACATCATCCTATCACTTTCAACAACTACGATAGAACCGGTGGCACTGCGGGAGCCTGGTGGCAGACCATGGGCGAGTCTGGCGTGGTAGACAGTGTGTTTGTGGGTCATTGGCATCAATACCAACCGAGCCAGCCCCATCCCCATCATCACACCTGGGAGCTGATTGCCGGCACCGGCAACTCGGGCTTTTCCGGTCATGAGTGGCAGAACAAGGTTGGGTATACCATTGTTGAGGTCGATGGAGCTCGTGCCGTGGCTCGATTCTATAGCGATGCCGACGGTGATGGCCATTACGACGATCTGTTCGATACCTTTGTAATGTCTGCCCCGCAACCGGCCGCTACTGGTGTTGTTGGGTACTATGGATTCCATGACGCAACCCTCAACGTCGATGCAGCTCCCGCTCCGCTCGGCAAGGACAATACGGGCGAGTACGTGGGCAATGCGAACACGGTAGCCGGGCCAATTCACGGCCAGGCGTTGTCGCTGGATGGCGATGGCGACTTTGCTCATGGCGGGGGTATCGGCGACTACAATCTGGCCGTGCTCCGCGACCTCACTCTCTCAATCCACGCCAACTACGATCAACTTGGATCGGGCAACTCCGCAAATACATTGCTTTCGTACACGGCAAATGTGGCGGGATATACCGACGCCGAAGAGGCTGTTAATCAGCCGTATAATTTTCGCATCCGCGACGATCGCCGTCTGGTGCTATTCTGGGAGCATGACAACAATGAAAAGGTAACGTTCACCTCCACGGTTCCCGCCGATGTCGTCTCTGGCGAGTGGCATGAATACCGAGTCACGCGCGATGCCACCGCGGGGGCGGTTCGTTTCTACGTGGACGGCCAGCCCCTTGGTGACGAACTCTCCTTTGATCCCCAAACCCAATTGCCAACCGGTGGAGGACAAGGGTACTTGCGAATTGGGATCAACTACGATCGGAAAGATGCGGCGAAGCTCGTCGGAGGCTTCGACGGACTACTGGATGAAGTGGTCATTTGGAATGAAGTAACAACAGCCGCCTTCCAGCCGCCCGTTATCCCCTGCAACGTGCCAGGAGATCTGACTGGCGATTGCATTATCGATGCCAAGGACTGGATGCGATTCCGCGAGGGCCAGCACGTCGACATGACGGGGATGACTCCGGCCGAGGCCGAAGCCCTCGGAGACCTGAATGGGGATTTTCGCAATGACTACAAGGACTTTCAACTCTTTAAGCAGGCCTATGAGTCACGACACGGCGATGGCTCGTTCGCTTCCATGACGCAGAGTGTCCCCGAACCTGGACCGACGACGATCGCGTCGGCGACGGCTGCTATACTGGTCTTGCGTTGGCGGCACCAGCAGAGGAAGAGTCTGCTTCGGCCTAGTCAATCCACCGAGCAGATGGAACCGAATGGGGATTCCGGCGAATGATATTCGAACCAATCGGTTATCCTGATCTGATAGCCAGGCGGTGCCGTTGGCAGATGTTCGTATGTCGGCCTCCACGATACTGGCGCATCGACCAAAGGCCTGGTGCAAGGATATGATGGTGCCTTCGGGAGCCTGCTCCGAATTCCCGCGGTGACCGATGATGTCGATCGCTCGAACTGCCCTTGCAGGTTCTGGAGTCGCAAGTCCCAGCCCTGAGGCCACTAGCAGGATCAGACTTCTTATTCCAGCCGCTCATCATGATGGATTAAGCCGTGATCGGCAACGCATGCTGGATATCGATCCTCTCTGGCCGACACCGCACCGGTGCACTACAACTTTGATCTGTTTACATCGGGCTTTTGCATTCCGTTGGTTGAAATCCGGAAATGAGGTCCGCGAAGCGGTGTGTGCAGAAAGTCCCATACGCGCACATCATCAAGGCTATTGACCGCGAGGTGCGGCGTGGCGGCGTCGAACCGTCCGTTGAGCGCGACGCACTTCATGCCAGCCGCTTGCGCCGATTCGATCCCTAACTGCGAATCCTCGAATACAACACATGCGTCTGGCTTGATGCGAAGCTCTTGTGCTGCAATAAGATAGGGCTCTGGATTCGGCTTTCCCTGAGTGTAATCTTCTGCACCCACAATGGTTGCAACGTACTGGCTCAGGCCAAGCGTGTTCAAGGCTCGCGAGAGATTTGAACGAAACGATCCCGACACAATTCCGACTGGCACATGCTTGGCAACCTGTTTCAACGTCGATAGCGAGGGCGCTATGGGGGTTCCGAGGTATCCACCCTCTCGATTGATGAGTTCCTCGATCATCGATGCAAACTCTTGGTAGCGTCCCTTGAGCTCTGGATGCAATTCAGAAACGGTATTGAAGATGCTGTGCCAGCTCCTACCGTAGCAAAAGACCTCCGACTCGGCCTCGGTTATCAGCGTGCCCAGTTCTCCGATAACGTCTCTGAAGGCAATCGATGACGCCGGCTCACTATCGACAATGGTCCCGTCGAAATCAAAGAACGCAGCCGCAAAAGCGAAACACGATTCTGGCTCTAAACGATTCACACCTTCTCCACTAGATTGTGGCCAAATTACTCATTTGATTAAGGCCCAGCACTTGCGATAAGAGACTAACTCGGCTCTCTAATCCCTGTCAGCCATCGTTGATACCCTTGTCGTGGCACGCAACCGCTGCAAATACCATACAAAAAATGCCTCAAGATTATACTCATTGCTTCGCGACAACGGCCCTGGCCGATATTTAGTCGAAAGTACGCCCCGCTGCACGCGCTCACACAATTTCCAATCTTGCTCGGAAGTCAATTGCCAAAAAGGAAGCAGCTCACTGAGCTCGTAATCACGACCCTCCATCGCATCTTGGTCCACGAGCCACGTCACGGTAATACGTGTGCGATCAATACCATCCGGCATCAAACGTGTGGTAACTGCGTGATCGCAGCTGGAATGGTTCCACATGTTTGGCACAGTTCGAATTCGCAAGGTTCCTGTCTCTGGGTTCGTGTAGCTGCCCATGAGGGGAGCAACCTGCTGACCCTCGACTGACTCACTTACGAATCCTTCAGCCAGTACGGTGCGATTCGCGGAATACCAGCGGTTGTGTTCGACGTCTGGAAATATCGCGATGCCAGGACTCAGGTGATCGCCATATAAGCCTTGCTCCTCCCATTTGGGCAACTGGCGCTGGAGTGACGATCGCAGTCGCTCCTTAACCTGGTGGGAGGCACCATCGGCATCGTATTGGTCGAAATTCGCTTTTACGTACTGCGGATGATTCATCTTGCAGTGGTAGCATTCACGGTTGTTTTCCCACACCAGCTTCCAGTTTGCAGCCACCTCATAGTCGATTGACTTGGCTACCTTTGCACGTAGCAGCCCTTGGGGCCTGAGCATAGGCCCCATCCACTGCGCAGCTTGATTGAAATCGGGAGGATTGTCAGCGAAGCTGATGAAAACCAAGCCTTCTAATTCCTGAATGGCAACCGGCATTAGATCCAAGTCCGATTGGTCGAAGTCGTCGTGCATGCCTCGACAAGCCACAAGGTGACCATCCACCGCATAGGTCCACTGGTGGTACGGACAGACGAGACGCTTGGCGTGGCCCGCTTCGCCCGCACACAGTTCCGAGCCGCGGTGTCGACAAACATTCCAATGCGCGCGGATCTGCCCTTCGTGATCCCGAATCACCACGGCCGAATCTCCTTCGAGCCGCAACGTCACGTAGTCGCCCGGATTCGGTATTTCGCAGGTATGGCAAGCTAGCAGCCAATCACGCTTCCAGATAGTCTCGATCTCGGCTTGGTAGACTTCTTGCTCGCGGTAGAAATCGCCCACCAAGGCGTTCCATTCACGTCGTTCGTCAACGAGCTGCTGCAGACGACTAGCACGTGACCGCTGGTGTCCGTTGCGTGGCGTGTGATTTTGCAAGCTGGCCCTCCTGCACGGAGATGTTCACCCATTGATGGCAATTATGCTCGTCTATTCTCGACCATTGTTAGGTTGCAGACTACCTACGATTCGCGCAATCTTTTTGCCCTATTCCGAGTTCCATCTCGCAAGGTTCGCTAGATGAAGTATACTCAGCCCCACGCGGTCACGAGCTTGGGTGGCCAGCAAGAGCCAGTTCGATCTCGTTGCCCTGACCATGCATGCCTATTCCAATGAATCCCGCAGGTGATCAGCATCAACAGGACCGGGTCTACGAGGGGTATCGGCGCTCTACCTTCCTGATCACTTGGCTAGCCTACGCTGGGTTCTATCTCACCCGGAAGTCTTTCTCCGTTGCCAAGACAGAGCTTGAAAAGCCAACGGTCGCGAACTGGAGTTTCGCCGACATGGCCTGGGTCGATGGCGCATATCTTACTACCTACGCCATTGGCCAATTTGTCTGTGGGATTCTTGGTGACCGGTTTGGAACGAGGCGTGTCATCCTCACAGGAATGTTGATGTCCATTCTCATCTCAGTCGCCATGGGTGCGTCCTTGAGTGTGCTCGTGTTTTCGCTGCTGTTTGCCGCGCAGGGATTCTGTCAGGCTTCTGGATGGGCACCGCTCGCAAAGAACATGGGAGAGTTTTTCTCTCGCCGCGAACGAGGCACGGTAATGGGCTTCTGGTGCACCAATTACGCGATTGGGGGCGCAATAGCTTCTTCACTGGCCGTGCTGGGTATCGTCTGGGCAACCCAGGCAGGTGCCAATGCTGATCTTGCCTGGCGGTTCGCATTCTGGCTCCCCGCCGCCTGCTTGCTGGTTATCTGGATTCTGTTCTATTGTTTTCAGCGCAACCGACCTGAAGACGTCGGTCTTCCACCCATCGAAGTCTACCATGGCGAGGAGCCTGAGGTCGTGGTGGAGGGCGATACGCCGAGCGAAGAACCAGATGGCGCTTGGGTTACGATTGTCGAGGTTTTGTGCAATCGCATGGTCCTGTTGCTTGCCGCTGTCTACTTCTTTCTGAAGCCAACGCGGTATCTGATCTTGTTTTCCGCGCCGCTCTACGTGAAGCATCGTTTAACCCAATCAGGCTTGGATGCCTCTGCTGGTGAGGTCGGTTTTGTTGGCAGCATGTTCGACCTCGTTCTTGGCAGCATGTTCGACCTCGCTGGATTTCTGGGAGTGCTCGCGGGAGGATTGATTTCTGACCGCCTGTTCCGTGCTCGTCGGATTCCCATCTCGGTGATTGCGCTGTTGCTGCTCAGCGGCTTCTTGGCTTGCTTTCCTCAACTCCCCGCCACGCGTGTGGCAATTGGCGGTGGGTTTTTCCTGATTGGTTTCCTGCTGTACATCCCTGATTCGCTCATTTCTGGCACGGCCGCAATCGACTTCGGAACAAAACGCGGCGCATCAACCGCAGCCGGTGTGATTAACGGCTGCGGTTCAGTCGGCGCCCTTGCCGGAGGCACTATGCCAGCGTGGATCGAGGTATTCGTGGGCAAGCAGGCCGATGTGTGGAGCTACGTTTTCTACGGTCTTGCCATTTCGCTGCTGATTGCCGCAGCGTTGTTAGTACCTCGCTGGAATTCACTACCAGCAACTGCTGCACGTGGGGGTTCTGCCTGATATCCATAGTCGCGCATATCGACTACGTGAAAGTTCCTTCAGTAGTGCATGGCAGCCTCGTGTGGCATGTGCTGCCATCCCAATTTGCCCCCAAGGAATCTGTGGCCTCCGCACCCAGATCATTCGTGAAATGGGCATGGAACACCAGCGCGGGGCACTCGCCCACCCATGGCGTACTCCGACCAGGCTGCAAATAGGACTCGTGAGCCGGAAATCGCCAAACAAAATGCGCACTATATGCTTGTCGGGGTCGCAGAGTTGACTCAGACTCGAACAGTATGATTGCGCGAAGAAGTGGCCATGACGCGAGGCGATGCATCAGCATCCTACTCGAATTCACCTCAAAGCAAGAGATCCGATGCAATTCTCCCGTTCAGTTGCAATTCTGTTTACTCTGTCGACGATTTCATTCGGCCCGGGCGGCAAGGCAGATGATACACTTAAGGTTATGACGTTTAACGTGTGGTCGGCAGAGGACTCTTCGGGGGGACGAGCGGGCATCGTCACAGCAGTCCAGGCGGGTGACGCGGACATTGTTGGTTTCCAAGAAATGGGCAGCAACGCCGGATCGTTGGTCGCTACGACGCTCGGCATGCAGTACGACAGTGAATCTCAGATCGCCACACGCTTTGACATCGTCGATACATCAATGAGCCATGGTGTGCGCATCCAACTGGCCCCTGGTTCGGAAGTCTATGCTTTTAATGTTCACCTTTCGCATGCACCATACGGACCTTATCAACTCAATGGCATTCCGTATTTCGGCGGTACGATCTACGACCCAAACGACCCGGCACAGATCGCAGCGGTGATTCAAGACCAAGTCAATGCTCGTGGTGGCCAGATCGATGGCGTATTGGCTGAGATGCAGCAGGCCTTCTCGTCGGGACTGCCCGTCTTTCTCACCGGCGACTTTAACGAGGCATCGCACCTCGATTGGACGGAAGCCGCTGCCAGTGCGGGCACGCATGTGGCGGAGGTCGCCTGGCCGACTTCGAAGTCCATTGCCGATGCCGGGTACATGGATTCGTTTCGAAGGGTTCACACCGACGAAGTCGCCAAGCCCGGTAACACCTGGTCGCCCGTGTATGGGCCTGATTACAGCAACCAAGGGGTTCTTGAACCGCAGGACCGAATCGACAAGGTCTATTACCGAGGACAATCGGTTACACCCACGGTTTCGCTAACCATTGGCCCCGATGACGGCTTTTCCGACATCGTAGCCGCCGAGTATCCGTCGGACCACCGTGCGGTCATCACTACCTTCGAACTCGAAGGTGTCTGCACTCTGCTAGGCGACCTAGACGGCAATTGCATTCTAGACGCGGCGGATTGGAAACAGTTTCGCAACGGCCAACACGTCGACATGTCCGGGCTCACACCCGATCAGGCCTATGCTCTGGGCGATCTGAACGGCGACTTTCGGAACAACTACAACGATTTCATGTTGTTCAAGCAAAACTTCGAAGCGCAGAACGGCAGAGGAGCACTTCAGCAGCTCATCGCTCAGGTGCCCGAGTCGTCTTCGGGAGCATACGCGATCTTGGCGTGCCCGTTGATCGCGCCACGTATGTGGCGGGCATTTCGCAATGCTACACGGTGCAACGAACGACAACCAAGTGCCCGTCAACGCTGGGGCTTGGGATGCCGCTTGCGTCGCGTCTTACGGAGAAGGGCGGTTACAATCGGCCCAGCAACATGCCCCGGCAGCTAGAACAATCTAGCCTCGTCGACTGCCTGATGACTCAGATCCGCATTGCACGGACACGCAATCCTTCGAGAAGCAGAGCTATTTTTCGCACGCTCGGAATGCAGTTTGTTTTTGGAGTCATAAGAAGTGGAAAAAGAACTGGGGTAGAGTAGATGAACGGACGCAAAACGATTCCCGTCAGTCTGCCTACCTAGCGCCTTGGCCTATTTAAAAGTCTGGAGAGTGAAATGTGTCAAATGACGCAGAACACTCTAACTACAAACATAGTTGCAGTCGGCCCGGACCCGCGGTAAGTTCCTTTCGAATCGCAGGTTAGAGCAATCCCAGTGGGCGTGGCAAAAAATGCCAAATTGTTTGCGCGGAGGGTCGTTGCACGTGATTCAAGGCCTAGCAAAAATCATAGCGTAAGAGGCCAATCTCTGGATGATATCACTCACTGTTGCTCCACCTGGAATCGCTCACTTGGAAGGGATAGGATTAATGAGAGTTAACAATCTGACGAGAGGTCTGTCCGCCGCCCTGGCTGCCGGTGGCCTAGTAGTCCTGGCCGAAAATGCAACTAGCGCCACAATTCTTACGGGCCTTGCTTCCACTAACGACCCTGTACCAACTGATCACGGTTCTAACGCCCCTGGTACGCCAAACGTAGCTCTGGCCTGGGATTCAGACTGGGACCAATATAGTGGCTGGCCCAATGACCCCGGCGATGGAGTTTATCAGCACGATAACGACATTGGCAGTCCTCATACCATTGTGCTTACGCCAGAACTTGGAGTGGATGTCACACTTACGTCCCTCGATCTCAACGTCTGGACTGGCGGCGGCGACACCGATGTTGACTGGTCCGTGACAGGCTCCATCAGTGGCCTGCTAGGCAGTGGTACATGGAGCACTCCTGACGCTAGCGTAGTCACGAACCCGATTGGTCTCTCTGGCACTGGGAGCGAGTCACTCACGTTGAGCCTTACACAGACTTCAGGGTCAGCCTCCTATTTGGCTGTCGACAATCTTGCATTCGACCAGACAGGTTCTCCCATTCCTGAACCAGCCACGCTGGCGCTGCTTGGCCTGGGCGGATTTGGCGCAGCGGCCATGCGACGCAAGAGTTAAACAGCACTCGCAGATTTGCTAAACGACAGGCAGCACAAACCGCCCTTTTCCAAGCACTGCTCGGGGGAGGGCGTTTGTCGTTCTGGCAGCAACAGATGTACGGATTGGATATGTTCCCGCTCCTTGCCCATAGTCGGACTAGCCGACCGTGAACTCTGGCGACATCAACCACTTACTGGCTATTAGCGACACTCCCGCCTCGCTTTCTACACTTGACCCAACGAAGGTGGCTGAAATCGCGTTCGCTCTGTGGAGAGCTTATGAGTACGAGCGCGCAGAGCAACTCTTCAAACTAATCCTAGAAGAATCTCACTCGACCATCGAGAACATTCTTCAGATCGCCAAATGCTATTTTCAATCCGGGCGATTCGGTAAGTCGGTTGATGCTATGGCCCATGCCATTCGCCGTCAGAAAATGCCGGAAGCAGAGTTATATGTCCAGTACGCCTGGACTCTTGAAAGAGATAACCAATTCGAACAAGCTCGGGAGCAATTGAGCAAAGCGTTGGAGATCGACCCTAGTTCCGCACGGGGTGTACGATTGCTCGCTCACCTGGAGAAGCGCGAGGGCAGGTACGAATCTGCCGAAACTCTGTTGACGCGGCATCTGAAGGAGTATCCTAGCTCCTTCGATTGGGGACTTCGGTACGAGTTGGCGTCGTCACTCGATCGGTTGGGGCAGTTTGATGAAGCTTGGGAACAATTGCAACTTGCTAAATCCCAGCTCCACCCCCGAGCCATACCACAGTTGAAGGTCTCCTACGCAATTCGTCATCGTCAGTGGGAGATTGCCAGGGAGATCACCGATGTCGATCTGCGCAATTGGCAACGAGATGCGGAATCGATAGGCCAGCCTCACAACGTGGCCATTCTCGCCGGGTTTCCTCGATCTGGCACGACACTATTGGAGCAAGTGCTTGCAAGCAACTCGAAGTGCGTCGGTACGGATGAGTCGGGCATCGTCAATACACAATTCTCGGTTCCGCTCCTGTGGGAGGCAGCTACAGCATTCGACGCCGTGGTGGAATTGCGATCATTCGGGGCCCAATCCATCGACGCAGGTCGCCAAGCTTACCTCAAGTTCAGCGAAGCCCTCTTGGGAGAGCGGATAGACGATCGCTTGCTAGTCGAAAAGGACCCACTGGCGACACCCGAGTTATGCATGTTTCTGCGTTTATTCCCCGAGGCAAAAGTGCTCATGCCGATTCGAGATCCCCGGGATGTTATTGTCAGTTATTTTTTCACCTTGGTACCACTCAACTGGAATAGCGCGCCTTCGATCGATGTGGTACAGGCAAGTAGGTTTTACGTCGACTGCATGCGTCACTGGCTGCTTTGGAAAACCAAGCTCAAGCAATGCTGGATGGAAACGAGTTACGAAAGGATGACAGTAGAACCGGCAGACTGCGTACGCCGTGTCACGGACTTTCTAGGCTTGGAATGGGAGCCAGAAATGCTCGACACGAAGAACCGATCCGATCGCGCCGCCGTGCGAACTCCAACTTATGACGACATCACGAAGCCCATTGACAGCAGAGCCGTAGGTCGGTGGAAAAACTACGAGCGACACCTAGCCGGAGCGCTCGAGATTCTCAACCCTTTTGTAGAGCAGTTTGGTTATGAGTAAGTCTCGGCCCATCGATCGAATGGTGGGACAAAACCCCCGGTTTTGGGCCAATGGATCGTGTGTTGGGGCAAAACTCTTCGGGGCAGAACCGCCCGGTTAGCGGTCGCGGTCGAACATGCCGGGCAGCTCGCACATCAGCGTGTCGGCGATCCACAGCGACTCGCCTTTGGTGAGCGAGTCGATCTCCAGCAGCGTGGTGTTGCTGGTGTCGATGAGCGCCAGGCGGTACTCGCCGGTGCTGGTTTGCGTGGTGGAAAACTTGATGGGGGGATTACTGACCTTGTTCGAAGTGCCTCCTTGCGCCAGCTCAATCCGGTCGAGCCGGTCGAAATCGAACTGCTTGGTCCTGCCGAACAGCGGGCACCACCAGCGGTGTTCGATGCGGCCGAGCCGGAACGTGTATCGCGAGCCCCACGCCGGGGCGGTGAGTGCGGCCAGCAACGCGAACAAGATCACCAGGCCGATCACCTCGAACGGAATGAGGAAGATCGCCAGGAACCACTGAAAGTCCTCGAACAACTGCAACACAAACACACTGACAATGCCATTCCAGAACAAGCAGATGAATAGACTGCCGAGTATGGCCGCGAGCGACCAGCGCCCGCGATTGATAAACACCAGCGCGCGGCCTTCGCGACTAAGTTGCCAGGAAGAGTCCGACGGGCGCTCCCAGCGATCACGCGAGGGAACAAACACCACAGCCCGATGCGATCTCTCTTCAACGTCGTGCTGCTGGTCGTCGAGTTCGTCCTCGATTGGTTCGCCGGAGAATCCTTCGTCCAGATCGCGTGACTCTGCGTCGCGCTTACGTACCGCATCCCGCGACGTCATGGCGGCGCGGTCGGGCGCCATGCGGTTCAAGCACACGTTAATCGTCTCGGCAAGCCACTCGGCCTCCGCTTCGTCGATACCTTTGGCGAACTCGACGGGGCTACCGAGCGTGTTGATCGAGATCATCCACTGGCGCGTGGGAGGCCCGTTCTCCTGGTGGGTGAGGTTCTCGTCGACCTGCGCCAACTCGACTTCGTCGATCGGCACTTCGCGGTCGGAAATGGTTATCAAGGCTTGTGTCGTGGCCTGCAACGAGTGTCGACCGAGCACCAGACATTGCCTGCCAAACAGCATGTAGATCACCAGCCCCGCCACCACGAACCACGCGGTGAAGAACGGAACGGAGAACAGCAGCATAAACCACTCGAACTCGGTCAGCAGTTTATAGAACATCACCCCACAGCCAGCCGACCACCCGGTGAGCCACAGCATGAGAAATAGTAGCGGCCCCCAAGTGACCCTGCGCCACCGGAGGATGAGTTCGTCCCCCACCAGATCGATCTGCACCCGCGGCTTGGCGGGCATGGGGGCTGTGGTTTCGAACAGTTGGGTTGCCATGAATCCTGAGCAATGGAGCAATCGAGAAATGCGAGTCGGCCCGCAAAATGTACATTGCTACTTCGCTACCCGGAAGTCGAGATTGGCGGTTTGGACGGGAGTACCGCATTTCCTTGCGATTCGGGGCAAAGTCAGTTCAGCGCCCCTGCTGAACAGCTCCGGGCAGTTCCCGAGCAATCGTGTCGGCGATCCAGAGGGCTTCGCCCGCGGTGAGCGAGTCGATGCTCCCGATCCGCTTACGCATGCTGTCCACCAAGACCACTTTGCAGTTGCCCGAAGTTATGTGCCGCATACCGAGCCAACGCAGATTGAAGCCTTCCGAGCGATGGTTGTAGTCGCGAATCTTCAACAGGCCGAGCGCGTCAAACTCCACGAGGCTTGTTTTTGCAAACAGCGGGCACGACCAACGGTGTTCGACACTGTCGATTCGTATGGTGTATCGTTCGGCCCAGGCTGGCGCCGTCAACTCGCTCAGCAGCGAAGCAACAAAGCAAATGCCAAGCACGACGGTCGGAATCAAGAGCAGCGACAAGAATACACTAGATTGCGCAAGCTGGAACCAGGCACCAACTACTCCCATCCAGCATATATTAAGAAGCAGCAATCCGACGATGTCGCTGAACGACCACCGCCTGCGATTGGAAAGTTCAATTGCGTCGACAGTCACCAACACCTTCCAGGTGCTATCGGATGGCTTGGGGTAGCGTTCTTGCGCCGTCGTGAACTCAATCCCGCCACTACCCTCCAGATCACCGTCGGGCCACGGGTCGAAGTCGTTAAGCTTCCTGAGACGCTCACACATTTGGTGGATTGGTCGACGGGGTGTGCGGCTGCGGATACAAGAGTAAATCACCTCGGCCAACCACTCCGCCTCTTCGTCGTCAATTCCCACGGCGAACTGCGCCGGATTACCGAAGGTAGTGATCGCAATGATGCCGTAACGAGTGAGTAATCTGTTGTTGTGTCGAGCCCATATGGAACCGGGTTTCACGCGCAAAACTTCACCGAGGGGGATGCGACGAGCGTCACAGAAGCCAAGCGAATAGTACTTCACTTCAAGAGAGTCGGGCGAGATGGCCAAACTCTCCCTGCCAAATAGCACGATGGCCAATGAGTATGCCAAGAAGATCCAAACCAAAGCGAGCAGCGGAATAGTCAGCAGCACAAACCACTGAAAGTCAGTGAGCAGCCAGTGGATTGCAAACACAATCAAAGCCGACAATGCAGACAGCAACACACCAAGGTAGAAACCAGACCACCTAGAGGGCTTGTACCATTCGAACCGCGTCTCATCCCCCACCAGATCGATCTGCACCCGCGGCTTAGCGGGCATGGGGGCTTTGGTTTCAAACAGTTGGGTTGCCATGAAGTGCGCACGAGAGAACGAATTTGCCAAGCGACCCGGCTCGTCCTCGAACCCGGTACCACCAGGTTCATTGCCGGCTCGCGATGGGTATGTACTCGTCTACTTCGCTACTTGGAAGTCGAAATTGGCGCTTTGGCTGAAGAACTTCAGCGGATTTTCGTACACCACCTGGCGGATCAAGGATTCCGAATGACCTCGCTTGCGCATCGCCATGATGAAGTCGGGCACGGCCGTGGGTTTCGACGGGCCCCAGTCGCCGGCCGAGTTTACCAGCAGTCGCTCGGGGCCGTACATCTCGACCATGTCGGCCGCGCGTTCCGGCGTGCACTTACTCACCGGGTACAGCGTCATGCCGGCCCAGAAGCCCTCCTCCAGCACCGGGCGGACCGTGTGCTCTTCGACGTGGTCGACCAGCACGCGGGTACGGTCGATGCGGGAGTCGCCGGTGAGCATGTCGAGGATCATCCGCGTACCTTGGTACTTGTCCTCCAGGTGCGGCGTGTGGATGAGAATCTGCTGGTTGGTTTCGACCGCCAGATCGATGTGCTCGAGAAACACGGTCGCCTCATTGCGGGTGTTCTTGTTGAGGCCAATCTCGCCGATGCCCAACACGCCGGGGCGATTCAGGAACTCGGGGATCATGTCGATCACTTCGCGGGCGAGCGACACGTTCTCGGCTTCCTTGGCGTTGATGCACAGCCAGGTGTAGTGCTGGATGCCATACCAGCCGGCGCGGCGCGGCTCGAAGTCGGTGAGTTGCTCGAAGTAGTCGCGAAAGCCGTCGACGCTGCCGCGGTCGTACCCGGCCCAGAACGCGGGCTCGCTCACCGCGACGCACCCCATCTTGGCCAGGGTCTCGTAGTCGTCGGTGGTGCGCGACACCATGTGGATGTGAGGGTCGATGTATTGCATGGCAGGGGGTCTGGAGGGGAATGGCGAAGGAGCGCGGCGGATACGGGCCGCCTAGACCTCCATGTTGTCGCGCCAGCGATCTTCGTAGGCGCGGCTGAACAGCAACTGGATCCGCTCGGCACGGTTCGGCCCCGGGCGAAGCAGCGTTTCGATGGCGGTGCGGAAGGTGTCCATCGTCTGGGCGTCGGGCAGCGGTTCGACGGCCCGTTCGATGCGGTCGAGCCCCGCAGCCACTTCCAGCAGCTTGGCTCGCAGCGGGAGCAGTTCGGCTTCGAGCACTTGCTGCGCCGATCGTTCAGCGGGGGTCATGGTGAAACTCCGGCCAGAGGGGTCGTTTTTGACATATCCTTTAGTTTGCCTACCGCAGTGGTGCTGTGCAACGTCCACCGCAGCGTGCGGGCCGTTACAACCGTTAAAACCCGACGAGCTTTCAATCTGAGAGCTCCAGTTTGCCGAGGCTGTCGAAAGGTTCGACACTCGGTGCGCTTTTTTCGTTACCAGGCTCAAAGTATGGCGGCAGTCGGTTTTCAACGCACGCTCAGCAAATTGTGGCGAACGCCCAACCGTTCGGCCGCCGATGCGCTGATCGAAGGGATCACCGGTCCTTCGGCCGCGGTACGGAATGGCTCGATCGCCGCCCTGCAGCGCCGTCGGGACGAAACCAGCCAGCGGAAGTTCCTCAGCGTGTTTCCGCAGTTCACGGAAGCGGAGGTTTCTTCGCTGGGCGACATCTCGGCCAAGCTACGTACTACGCTACGCAAATTGCTTGCCGAACACGATAGCGAGTCGTCCCGCATCGCGTGTCACTACATCATGACCTGCCGGGCGTTCGACGAGTTTCCGGCACTGGTCACCGCGGCATGCGATCCCAAGCACCCTGGCGGCGAAGCGATGGCCAGCCTGTCGCTCGATCTGGCCAGGGCGCTACACGACGAGATTCTGTCCTACCGGCGCAGTCCGCGCGGCCGCGATCCTTCGTTTGCACGTCGGTGGGCGCTGGCAGCGTTGTCGAAGGCCGTGGACCAGTTCAGCACGCATCGCCGTGTGGAGCTGCTCGAAGCGTTCCTGCTGATCACCACGCCCAGCAATCACACGTTCACGAGCCTGTTGACCGACGCCGATCACCCGGGGCACAAGCCGCTGATGACGCTGCTGGAAACCAGCCAGTCGGAAGGGGCCATTGAGGTGCTGGCGAAGCTGTTCGAAGACACGGGCACTCCGCTCATGTTGCTGGAGACGGCCGCCGAGCGTAACGACTCGCACTTCCGCGAAGTGTTCCTCAAGTCGATTGGCCATCCGGCAAGCTCGCGGGTGCGGGAGAACATCGCGCGGTTGAAGAGGATTCCGCTGCTCGAAAAGCCCACGGACGATTGGTTCGAGCTGCCAGCCGAATCGCAAGCGGTGGCTGTGCAGATGGTGAGCGCTTCGAGGCTCTCGCGCCGCACGAAGCTGGGCATTTACGACGAGTTCATGGCCCGCGGCGAACCTCTGGCGCGGATGGCGGCTTGCGAGGCGATGGGAAGCATCGAGCTTCCCGAGGTCACCGCGCGATTGAAGGACTTGCTGAGCGACTCCGATCCGCAAATCGCGGCCTTCGCCGCCCGGTCGCTCCGCCAGCACGGCTACGGCGGCGCCGTGGAACAGCTCTCGAAACTACTGGATCACGCGGACGACACGGTACGCGAGATCGCCAAGAAGAGTTTGCAGGACTTCACCTTCCTTCGCTACGCGGGCAAGTTCGATAGCCTCGACGAAAAGGCACGCCGCGACTTGGGCCGCATTGTTCGTTCGTCGGATGATTCGGCGCTCGATCAATTGCGACGTGAAATCAGTGCGGCCGTGTTGCCTCGCAAGCTTCGCGGGCTGCAAATGGCTGCAGCGATGGAAGTGGTGGACGAGCTACTCGAAGTGCTCGTCAAGCAAGTCCAGCATCAAGACGCTGCAGTACGCGCCGAAGCCGTACAAGCGCTGGCTTCGTCGCGCACAAAGCTGGCAAGTGACGCGATCAGCAAAGCGGCGACCGATGCCAACGCCCTGGTTCGCAATCGTGCCAACGAGGCCCTGCGCGAACTGGAAGCCAACAGCCCGCAACCAGAGAAGGAGGCAAAGTGATGCGTTTCACTGCTGCTAATCTCGACTGGTTGCCGCTCGCCAACCGCGAGGCGTGGCAAAGCCTGGGCAATCGCTTCAGTGGCGACCACACCAAATTCAACATGGGCGACCTGTGGGGCCTGCTGGGCATCGTGCTGGCGGGCATTGCACTCGTGTGGCTGCTCAATTGGATCTATCGCCGCCAACAAGCGAGGCGGTTGAGCAACGAACCGCGGCACCTGTTTATCGACCTGTGCCGCGCGCATCGCCTTTCGCGACGAGATCGGCGACGCCTGCTTCACCTGGCCGAAGAATTCGACATTTCCTCAGCGGTCATGCTGTTCGTTCGCCCGGACCTGTTTGCAGCCGAGAACATGTCGACCGACAACGAGAAGGAGCTAGCCGCCTACCAGCGGTTGGCGGACAAGCTGTTTGCAGGCCTTGAATCGCTAACGCCCCGAAAGCAACAGCCTTCGGTAGCGACTCCACAGGCCAAGCCAAGCTCGGCGCCGCCGATAGTGGCAATCGCGCCGGAAACCGTTAGCGCGCCCGTGCAACCTACGCAGTAGTGACTCGTGTGCGTTTTACGGCGCTGAGTACTGGACCCGCGGACGCAAGTCGCCGCGTGCCGGAGCAGGGCGGGGGCGGAAGTCGCTGGCATTGACGCCGGCGCCCAGGTTCACCGAACGATCGTTCGGCTTGTAGCCCATTTGATTGAGGAAGTCGGTGACCGAGATCAACTCGATGCCGAGCGCGCTAGCCTGGGTGTGCATGTCGTCCCAGGTCTGGCGAACTGCCGCGTCGTTGGTGCGATCAGAGCGTTCGCCGAAGACCATGTAGCGGGTTTCGGCGGACATCTCGCCTTCCATCACGTTAGTTTCGGGATTCGGGTAGGCATCGACGACACCGCCATTGAGCTCGATCAGGTCCTTGGCCAGTTGCAGGTCACTGCGCCCGTCGCCATCGAGGTCGATCAATCCCGTGAGGGCGAAGTGCTGCGGCTTGCCATGGTGCCAAACCTGGCTGTAGATGTAGTCGCCCGGCAGAATCGGGTTCCGCGGATCGTCGTCAGTCACGCGGCATTCGGCCATGTGCTCGCCGAGCAGGCGAACCACTTCCAGGGCACCCTTCTTATCGGCCTTGCCCGCGTCGGTGTCCTCGGTGTCGTAGACACTGAAGGTCACCTGCTGCCGCAGCGCGTCGGCCGAGCCCAGATTGATCCACACGGTGTTGTTCCCCTGGTTTACCCAGGTGATCTTGCCATCGGCAACCTCAAAGGAGAAGTCTTCTTGCTTGCGCTGATCCTTCAAGGTGACGATCGTCTTCTCCAGCGTCCGAGACTTCTCTTGCGCTTCGTTTCGAGCGGCGACCAGTTGACTGCGTTCCTGGTCGAACGCGAGTGTCAGGTCGGAGTTCTGTTTGGCCAATGCGGCTTTGCTCTGCTCAAGTGCGGCGCGGGCTTGGGTGAACTGGTTTCGCTGGGCGGCGGCCTCTTGTTCGATCTGCTCCTTGTCGGCCTGCAGTTGAGCGATTTGACGCTGGTGACCCTTCTCGATCTCTGTCAGTTTGAGTTCGAGCGCCTTGTTCTTATCCTGCGCCACGGTTTGGGTCTGAGCCAGTTCCTGCGTCGACTGCCACATCAGTTGCAAGGCGTCGCGGTAGTTTCGTTTGTCATCCGGCAGCGTTCCCGCCATCCGGGCCATGTCGTCTTCCACTTGCTTCTTGACCACCGCCTCGTGCTCGGCGAATCGGTCGAAGCCCATCCACTGACGCAGGTCCTCGTTCTCGACCGACATGTTGTTGGCCGCCGAACGTTGGTTGTTGCGATCCTCAGTCATCGCAGCCAGTTGCTGACTCGCGTCGCTCGCCTGCTTGTAGAAGTAGTACGTGAACGCAATGAATCCAACCAACAGAATGGCGAATACGATGAGGGCGATTTGCAGCGTCTGATCCTGACGGGCGGCCATCGAGGTACCTATGCGGGGAAGGGGGCGAGGTGGGATGGAGGGAGCTGTAAGGTCTCGATACAGTCTAAGCCCAGCGCTCGACGAGGTTGCTTTCGGTGTTCCGGTTAAGGTCGAGGCGAAATCGACCTAAGTCCAATTTAGTTAGGGGATTAACGCGTGTCAACGAAACGCATATAACGGATCGCATGAGACAGCAGCAACTGCCCGGCTACGAAGAGCCCCAGGCCACGACTACGCCCGATGAGGTGAATTCCGCCCCCCAAGCGGGTGAGACGGTGTACGTGATCGACTCGCATTCGCTGATTTTTCAGGTGTTTCACGCCATTGGCGAGATGACCAGCCCGCGGGGCGAACCGGTTTCGGCCGTGTACGGGTTCCTGCGCGACCTGCTGTTCCTGGTCGAGGACCGCAAGCCGGACTTCCTGTTCGCCGCGTTCGACATGCCGGGTCCGACTTTTCGGCACGACCTGTACGACCCGTACAAAGCGGACCGCAGCGAGATGCCTGAGGACCTGGTCCCGCAGATTCCCAAGATCGAACAACTGCTCACCGCCTTCGCGGTGCCGGTGATCGGCAAGCCGGGCTACGAGGCGGACGACGTGCTGGCCACCATCGCCCGAGAGTGCGACGAGCAAGGCCTCCGCTGCATGTTGGTGACCGGCGACAAGGACTGTCGGCAGCTGATCACCAATAACGTGAGCATCTACAACATCCGCAAGAATCAGGAGTTCGGTGCTACCGAACTCTATGGCGACTGGGGAATCCGGCCCGATCAGGTGGTCGACTTCCAATCGTTGGTCGGCGACAAAGTCGACAACGTGCCCGGCGTGCCGCTCATCGGACCGAAGATCGCCCGCGAGCTGCTCGAGACCTACAACACGCTCGATGAGGTGCTCGCCAACGCGGCGAACGTGAAGGGCGCGAAGCGTAGCCAGAACCTTCAGGACTACGCCGACGACGCTCGCATGTCGCGCGAGCTAGTGCGATTGGACGCCAACGTGCCGGTGGAGATCGACTGGCCCAGCGCTCGGCCGGGCAACTACGACGCCGAACGTGTGGCCGAGTTGTGCACCGACTTCGGCTTCAAAGGCTTGGCTACCCGCGCCCAATCGCTCACCGGCAAAGCAAAGAAGAAGAGCACCGCCCCCAAGCTGGACACAAACTACACGGTGGTTTCCAGTCTCGACCGGCTAGCGAAGCTGGTCGAGGAAATCCGCTCCGCCGAGCGGTTGTCGGTCGACACCGAAACGACCAGCGTGAATCCTCGCGCGGCCCAGCTGGTGGGCATTTCGCTCGCCTGGCAGCCGGGCACGGCGTACTACGTGCCGATCCGCGCTCCCGAGGGCGACGTGCAACTCGAGGAACAAGCCGTGTTGGAGTGCCTCCGCCCGGTGCTCGAGGACGCGTCGATCGCGAAGATCGGTCAGAACCTGAAATACGACATTACGGTCTTTCGCACCGCCGGAGTTAAGCTGGCTGGCGTGGATTTCGACACCATTGTCGCCAGCTACCTGCTCGACGCGGGCGAGCGTTCGCACAGCATGGACGAGCTGGCCGAGAAGTACCTCGATCATCAGACAACCAAGATCGATACCCTGATTGGCAAGGGAAAGAACCAAAAGCGAATGGACGAAGTGCCCGTCGCTCAGATTGGTCACTACGCTGCCGAGGATGCCGACATTCCCCTGCGCCTGCAGCCGTTGCTTGCCGAGCGGCTGCAAGCGGAAGAGCTGGACGAGTTGAACTCCACGCTCGAAGTGCCGCTGATCGAAGTGCTGGCGGAGTTGGAATTCAACGGCATTCGCGTGGATGTCGCCCGACTCGACGAGTTGAGCACCCAATTTGGCGAGCGGCTGCAGACCCTGGAAGAAGAGATCGAGGAGCTGGCCGGGCATCCGTTCAACATCGCTTCGCCCAAGCAACTGGCGCAGGTGCTGTTCACCGAGCAACAGCTGCCGGTCATCCGGAAGACCAAGACGGGCCCCAGCACCGATGCCAGCGTGCTGGAGGAACTCGCCGAGCAGCACCCGCTGCCGGCCAAGATCATCGAGCACCGCGGCTACGCCAAGCTCAAAGGCACCTACGTCGACGCACTGCCGACAATGGTTCACCCCGAAACCGGCCGCGTTCATGCATCGTTCAACCAGGTGGTCGCAGCCACGGGGCGGCTCAGCTCCAGCGACCCTAACCTGCAGAACATCCCCATCCGCACGGAGGTCGGCCGCGAAATCCGCTCGGCGTTTACCGCCGGCGCCGATGGTTGGCAGCTACTGGCGGCCGACTATTCGCAGATCGAACTACGGGTGCTGGCACACTTCTCCGAGGACGAGACGCTGTGCGACGCATTCGCCAGCGGGCAGGACATCCATACGCTGGTCGCCAGCCAGGTGAACGAGGTTGCCCTGGACGAAGTGACCAGCGACATGCGACGCGGCGCCAAGGCGGTGAACTTCGGCATTATCTACGGGCAGAGCCCGTTCGGACTGGCCAAGTCGCTTGGCATCTCGAAGCAAGAAGCGGCCCGGTTTATCAACGAGTACTTCGCCCGCTATCCCGGCGTGGGCGACTTCATGCACGAAACGCTGGCCGATTGCCGCCGCGATGGATTCGTCAAAACGCTGCTGGGACGCCGCCGGGCCATCTCCGGCATTCGCTCGCCTCGTAAGCCCAAAGACGCGCTGTTCGAGGATCGCCCCGCGCCGGTGCAGTTGAACCTTCCCGAACGAACCGCGGTGAACACCGTGATTCAAGGCACCGCGGCCGACCTGATCAAGCTCGCCATGCTGGCCATCTACCGCCGCATGCGCGACGAAGGGATGCAGGCCAAGATGGTCCTTCAGATACACGACGAACTGGTATTCGACACGCCAGACGAGGAACTCCAGGCGCTCCGCGAGCTGGTGGTGGAGGAGATGTCGGGCGTGTATGAGCTGCGTGTTCCCCTGGGCGTCGACGTAAAGACCGGTGTAAACTGGGCCAAGTGCGAATAACTGTTGTTTCCAAACGTAGCCGGATTCGCAAGAATTCGGACATGTTGGTTCACCTCCGGATTCTCCCGAATTCGGCTACACTAGCGCCTTTCTTCCAATGTTCACAATCGGTCTTGTAGGTGGTGTTGCTAGCGGCAAGTCGACCGTAGCAGCAATGTTCGCCGAGTTGGGCGCGGTGGTTATCAGCGCCGATCGGATGGCTCACGATGTACTCGCCCAGCCAGACGTCGTAGATCAACTGGTCGCCCGCTGGGGCGATAGCATTCTGGCGGCCGACGGTAGCGTGAATCGCTCGGCGATCGCGCGGCTGGTTTTTGGCGATGCACCCGAGGCCGAAGAGGAGCGCCACTACCTGGAGAGCGTTGTCCATCCGCTCACCCGCCTCGCCGTGGAAGGAAAACGGGAGCGGCTGGCCGCTCAGGGGCAAGAAGTGTTCGTGATCGACGCTCCGCTGCTTTTGGAAGCGGGCTGGGACGCTACGTGCAACACGATTCTGATGGTCGACACACCCGACGAACACAGGGCGGCGAACGCCGTGCGGCGCGGCTGGACGACCGAGGAAATCGACCGCCGCGAGGAAGCGCAACTGCCGCTGGAAATCAAGCGCCACCGTTCGGATGTCGTGATCGACAACAGCGGCGATTTGAACGAAACTCGCGAACAAGTCCGCATCTTCTGGCGCGAGGTCGTCGTCCCGCAACTGGGCGATTGAGAAGCGAAATTGCGGAGTGTCCTGTAACTGGGCGCCACGTGTTTTCGCGTTTCCGTATTGTGAATTTTCGCGAATGCTAGCGGAATGCCCTAGATTTCGCTTCCCATGAGGGATAGGTTTTTGCAATAATAGTTGGTGACTTGAGGCGGTGGACACTTTCGTATGAAATTGCCTGCTGCATCCTTTTCCACTATCCCCACCCCCACCGGCGGTGCCTTCCGCGCGCTGCCAAACCGGAACATTTCCTCCTCCAGGAGTCATCGTCATCATGGCCGACACGAATGGCCGTGGAGCGCGCCACGACCGCTCCCACACGCCACACCGTAGGAAGCGTCAGAGCCCACAGAACGGACACCACATCGATCCCGCCCTGCTTGCTAAGCTCGACCGCGAAGAACCGCTAACTATTGCCGAAGAACTCGACAAAGCCGCTGAGCGGGTGCGTCGGGCCGGGGCTGCTATTGCCAAAGGCGACAAACTCGACAGCAATGTCTACGTCGCCGAGCTGCAGCAAATGACCATGCCCGAGCTCATCGCCACCGCGGAGCGCGAGCAGGTCAAGGACACTACGGGCCTGAAAAAGCAGGACCTGATCTTCCGCATCCTCAAGGAGCGGGTGAAGCTGCAAGGCATGATGGTAGGGCAGGGCACGCTGGAAATCCTGCCCGACGGGTTTGGATTCTTGCGGAGTCCCGACTACCACTACCTGTCCTGCCCCGACGACATCTACGTCTCGCCCAGCCAGATCCGCCGCTTCGGCCTGAAAGACGGCGCCACGGTGTGTGGCACCATCCGCCCGCCGAAGGAAAACGAGCGGTATTTTGCGCTCTTGCGGGTCGAGTCGATCAACGACGACGATCCCAACCTGCTCGCTCGCAAGGTGTCGTTCGACGATCTCACGCCGGTTCACCCCGACGGGCGGATCAGCATGGAAACCACCGCCGAAGAACTCGACATGCGGGTGGTCGATATGATTGTGCCCATCGGCTTCGGCCAGCGTGGTCTAATCGTCAGCCCACCGCGGGCCGGCAAGACTATTCTGCTGCAGAAGATGGCCAAGAGCGTGCTGAGCAACTACCCGGACGCCTACGTGATCATGCTGTTGATCGACGAGCGGCCTGAGGAAGTGACCGACATGGAGCGGGAGGTCAAAGGCCCCAACTGCGAGGTGATCTCTAGCACGTTCGACGAAGCCGCCTCGCGGCACATTCAGGTCTCCGAGATGGTGATCGAGAAGGCCAAACGGATGGTCGAATACGGCCGCGATGTGGTTATCTTCCTCGACTCCATCACCCGGCTCGCCCGGGCGTGGAACTCCGAGTGCCCGAACTCCGGCAAGATCCTCTCCGGCGGTATCGACGCCAACGCGATGCAGCGGCCCAAGAAGTTCTTCGGCTCCGCCCGCAAGGTGGAGGAAGGCGGCTCGCTCACCATCGTAGCGACCGCGCTGATCGACACCGGCAGCCGCATGGACGAGGTGATTTTCGAAGAATTCAAAGGCACCGGCAACCAGGAAATCGTGCTCGACCGCTCGTTGGTCGACAAGCGCATCTGGCCCGCCATCGACATCGACCGCAGCGGCACCCGCCGCGAAGAGATGCTGATGGATCCCGAGGAACACCGCCGGGTGTCGATCCTCCGCCGGGTGTTGAGCGAAATGAACCCGCCCGACGCCATGCAGCTCTTAACCGAGCGTCTCCGCAAAACCAAGAGCAATGCGGAGTTCCTCATGAGCATGAAAGAGGCTTAACAGCCCATCCAGAACGTTATTGAAACCGCTGATGGACGCCAATAGCCGCTAATCGTGAATTAGCGTAGATTGGCGTTCACTCAGCGGTTTTCTTTTTAGCTTCAGGTGGCCAACATGCCCAACGTAATCCAACCCGCCCCAGTGCCGACGGACACTCGCATCGCGATTGTCGTGGCCGAGTGGAACAAGAACATCACCCAAAAGCTGCTCGACGGGGCGGTGGCTACGCTTACCGAAAATGGTGTCGCCGACGAGCAAATCGACGTCGCCTGGGTGCCCGGCGCGTGGGAGATACCGCTCGTGTCGATGCGTCTTGCCGAAAGCGGGCAGTACGCTGCGGTGCTTTGCCTCGGTGCGGTGATTCGCGGCGAAACCACGCACGACCAACACATAAATCGCGGGGTGAGCATGGCCATGCTCGACATCGCCCTGGAATTCGACCTGCCCGTGCTGTTCGGTGTGCTGACCTGCAACACGCTGGAGCAAGCCATCCACCGCGCCGGCGGCAATGTCGGCAACAAGGGAAGCGAATGTGCCGAAGCGGCCCTGCAAATGGTGGGGCTGCTGGAAGCCATGAACTAGCGCTGACCGAATAGAGAGTTCGGCACTACTCCACCGACCATCCATCGCCCATAATTCTCTATCCCCAACAGTCTGAAACCCCTCGCTACCATGTCCCGCCGCAGTCGAGCCCGCGAAGTCGCCCTGCAAATCCTCTTCGAGGACGATGTGAATCCGCGCGACACGGTCGAGGCGCTCACCAGCTTCGTCAATGCAAGGCTCAACTCGCCCGACATGGAGGAGTTCTGCCTGTCGTTGATCCTCGGCGTGCGGCGGAATCAGGCGGAGATCGACGAAGCGCTAAACGCCATCGCCCAAAACTGGACCGTCAACCGCATGGCGGCCACCGATCGCAATGTGCTCCGGTTGGGCGCATTCGAGCTGAAATTCACCGAAACGCCCTACAAAGTGGTGATCAACGAGGCCGTAGAACTGGCCAAACGCTACGGCAACGCCAACTCGGCCCAGTTCGTCAACGGAATCCTCGACAAAGTGCGGGCCAGCGACCAGCCGCCCGAAGGCGGCAAAGACGACTCCACTCAGTCGTAGCACCCGAGCCCTCCATACCCTCTTCCGCTCCGGGGCTTTAGAATTGGGGGCAATCTCTACCAATTCGTCGCCAATCCAGCCCCCCGCCGCGCCCATGGGTCTCTTCGATAGCATCAAACAAGGTCTCAAGAAGACCAAGCAGGTTCTCAACACCGACGTTCGCGACCTGTTCAAAAGCGAAGGTCGGCTGATCGACGAGCATTTTCTCGACGATTTACGGGCGATCCTGTTCAAGACCGACATGGGCTACGAGCCGACCGAAGAGCTGGTGGACGAAGTGGCCAAAAGCATGCGGGGCCGCGTGGTCCAGATGGAAGACGTGATCAACGTCCTGAAAACCAAGCTCAAAGAGCTCATGGCACAGGACGAGTCGCCTATTCGGTTCGCCGACAGCGGCCCCTCCATCATCATGGTCTGCGGCGTGAACGGCGCTGGCAAAACCACGTCCATTGCGAAGCTCGCCTGCATGTTCCGCTCCGAGGGCAAGTCGGTGGTGCTGGGCGCAGGCGATACGTTTCGCGCGGCGGCCGTCGAGCAGCTCGGCATTTGGGCCGATCGCCTGGGCGTCGAGTGCGTGAAGGGCCCCGAAGGCGCGCAACCCGCTACGGTCGCCTACCAGGCCGTGGAACACGCCATCAAGAGCGACGCCGATGTCTGCATTGTCGATACGGCGGGCCGGCTGCAGACGCAGAAAAACCTGATGAACGAGCTGACCAAGATCCGCGACTCGATCCGCAAGCAGATCCCCGACGCCCCGCACGAGGTACTGCTGGTGCTCGACGCCACGACGGGCCAGAACGGCATCAGTCAGGCGAACAACTTCGCCGAGGCGGCCGGCTGCACAGGAATTGTGCTGGCCAAGCTCGATGGCACGGCCAAAGGCGGCGTCGTGGTGGCCATTCGGCAGCAGATCGGCCTGCCGGTGAAGTACGTGGGAGTGGGCGAAAAGCACGAAGATTTGGTGCTTTTCAACCCCGACGAATTCGTCGACGAGATGTTCGACGACGCCCTGTAGCTGCTCGCCTAAGTGAATCTCCACGCTGGGGACACTTTAGGCACTCTCCGCTGCCTAGGTAGGCTGCGAGGATCTGCGGCCACTTCTCCCGGGCCGCTCTCTAAGGCGATTCGCGGAAAACCCCTGCACGAAAGCGCGGCCCACGTTGCCCAGTATCGTGGCACCCCCTGCTTGGTGGTCTGCACGTCGGCCATGGCGTCAAAAAACTTTAGGGCATTTAAGTTCTTATCTTTCAACAGCTTGCGCCCTGCGATCGGCCGTCCGCAGGCACCTCTGGCACGGTGCTTGCAAACCTGCTCGGTCACCAAAAGTTGCTCGTGCGGCGGGTGGGCGGTGAGTGAACCGCTAGGGTCGCTGGGGCAAGAAGAAAGCCTGTCCGACGGGGACAGCAACGAGGTACGGCTGTGGGTGGATTCGATTTTTTGGCAGCCCCCTCGTTTGGATAATTCCTTCTGATCTTGCAAAGGTGTGTGCGATGAATTTGGTTTCATTACAGCGATTGTTTGGCGTGCTGATGCTCGCCAGCATGCTCGCGCTGGTGTTGTCGCCAGCGGTGAGCTACGCCCAGGATGCTGATCCTCCTGAGGCTGGAACGAGTGACTCGAGTGATGCCGACACGGACGCGGCAGCGGATAGCGACGAAGGAGACGATGCTGCCGACGGCGACGAGAGCAGCGAAGAAGATACTGCGAGAGATGAGGCGCTGGCTGCCCTCGACCAGAACTACACTTACGCCATTAACACGATTCTCTTGTTTCTCTCTGGCGTGTTGGTGTTCTTCATGCAGGCCGGTTTCGCCATGGTGGAATCGGGCTTCAACTCTGGCAAGAACGCCGTGAACATCTTGTTCAAGAACTCGATGGACATCTGCGTCGGTGTGCTACTGTACTTCATCATTGGCTTCGGCTTGATGTACCCCGCCAGCTATGGCGACCCTGAAAACGCGTACTTTGCTTTCGGTGGTATCGGGCTCGACGGCTACAAACTCACCTCCGAGGCAGCCTATAGCCCTGCGGCAGACTGGTTCTTCCAGGCCATGTTCGCTGCAACCGCTGCAACAATTGTGTCGGGTGCCGTGGCCGGACGTATGAAGGTGGGTGCTTACTTGATCTACAGTGCCCTGTTGACCGGGCTGATTTACCCGATCAGCGGCTACTGGAAGTGGGGTGGCGGCTGGCTCATGCAGTTCGAAAGTGGCCATCAGTTCCAGGATTTTGCGGGGTCCGCGGTCGTACACGCTGTGGGTGGATTCGCCGGCTTGGCTGGTGCCATCATCCTGGGTCCACGGTTGGGACGATTTGTCGACGGCAAGAGCGTTCCACTGCCCGGTCACAATATCGTGCTCGCAGGCTTGGGTGTGTTCATCCTGTGGTTCGGCTGGTACGGCTTTAACCCCGGAAGCCAGTTGGCCTTCGCCAGTGCGGGTGATGCAACTGCAGTCTCCGACATCGCCTTGACGACAACACTGTCCGCCGGTGCTGGTGGCATTGTGGCTACGCTCCTGAGCTGGGCCATGTTTGGTAAGCCCGATTTGTCGATGGGCCTCAACGGCATCCTTGGCGGCTTGGTCGGTATCACCGCGTGCTGCGATTGCATGACCGACTGGATGTCCATCGTCGTAGGTGCTGTTTCGGGTGTGCTGGTTATTCTCGGCATCATGATGCTGGATAAGGCCAAGATCGACGATCCCGTTGGTGCGTGGCCAGTGCATGGCCTCTGCGGCATCTGGGGCTGCATGGCCATCGGTATCTTGCCGAACACCCACCTTGCAAAAGGCAACACCACTTTCGGAGTGCAGTTGATCGGTACCGTATCGATCTGTGCCTGGGCGTTTGTCACCATGTTCATCCTGTTCTCGATCATGAAGGCCGCGGGCATCCTGCGGGTGAGTGCCGAGGACGAGCAAGCTGGTTTGGATATCAGCGAGCATGGCATGCAAGCCTATAGCACGCACTAGGAGTAGTAACTGAGTCCAACGGCCTCCAAACGGTTCGGGTGGGTTTACCGCCTGGCTCACCCGAACCGAGGCCGATTGGAATAAGAGATAGCGGCAGACGGTAACCGCGTGATACACAAGCTGGCTCACAAGGTTCGGGTAGGTTTACCGCCTGGCCTGCCCGATCCTGAGCCTGCTTTACAAGATGCCAGGCGTGACAACGAACATTAGCTGGGAACACAAGCTGGCCTTCTACGAGTTCGGATGGCTTTACCGCCTGGGCCATCCGAACTCAGGGCCTGCTCAGCAAACACAAGCTGGCCTACAAGGTTTGGGTGAGTTTACCGCCTGGCTCACCCAAACCAAGGCCTGCTCCAAACAGCGGAGGCGGGAACAGAACACAAGCTGGCTCACATGGTTCGGGTAGGTTTACCGCCTGGCCTGCCCGAACCTGGGCCTGCTACACAAGATGCCAGGCGTGACAACGAACATTAAGAGAGAACACAAGCTGGCCTACTACGAGTTCGGATGGCTTTACCGCCTGGGCCGTCCGAACTCAGGGCCTGCTAACCAAAACACAAGCTGGCCTACACGAGTTCGGATGGCTTTACCGCCTGGGCCATCCGAACTCAGGGCCTGCTCAGCAAACACAAGCTGGCCTACAAGGTTTGGGTGAGTTTACCGCCTGGCTCACCCAAACCAAGGCCTGCTCCAAACAGCGGAGGCGGGAACAGAACACAAGCTGGCTCACATGGTTCGGGTAGGTTTACCGCCTGGCCTGCCCGAACCTGGGCCTGCTACACAAGATGCCAGGCGTGACAACGAACATTAAGAGAGAACACAAGCTGGCCTACTACGAGTTCGGATGGCTTTACCGCCTGGGCCGTCCGAACTCAGGGCCTGCTAACCAAAACACAAGCTGGCCTACACGAGTTCGGATGGCTTTACCGCCTGGGCCATCCGAACTCAGGGCCTGCTAGCCAAAACACAAGCTGGCCTACTAGGTTTGGGTGAGTTTACCGCCTGGCTCACCCAAACTAAGGCCTGCTCCACACAGCGGAGGCGAAAACAAAACACAAGCTGGCTCACATGGTTCGGGTAGGTTTACCGCCTGGCCTGCCCGAACCTGGGCCTGCTTTACAGCGAACACAATCTGGCCTCCAAGCGGACGTGGACGGGTTTACCGCCTGGCCCGCCCACGTCCGCGAGGCTTGCTCCGGCTTCAAGCGGCAACACAAGCTGGCCTATAACAGTTCGAGCGAGTTTACCGCCTGGCTCGCTCGGACTGAGGCCGGCCGGCTGACAGACGGCATAGGGCCGGAACAGAATCCAAGCTGGCCTGGCTCGGGTGCGGATGAGTTTACCGCCTGGCTCATCCGCATCCGACAGGCTTGGCGCAACAGGGGAGCCTCTTGAGGCAGTATCTAGCGAGTGCCTTGCTTTCTCTCGCAGCCCGCCGCGCTGATTCACCAGGGCCGCGTTTCCGCCCAATCCAGAAGGATGCCCCACATGGCTTGGGTGGTTTCACCGCCTGAACCGCCCAAGCCGGGGTGTCCCTACCTGGATCTCGCCAGCGGTGTTTGAACGCACTGCGTGTCGGCTACTTCGCTTCGCTGAGTGGCCGCTTCTCACGATAGCGAATCTGCACGTCCCTCAATCGACCCTTCATTTCTGCCAGCAAGTCTTGATGCTCGGGATCGTTGGCGAGATTCTGCATCTCCTGTGGGTCGTTCTCCAGGTCAAACAGTTCCCACAGGTCGAGCTTGTAAAAGTAAATGAGCTTGTATCTCGCGGTGCGGACTCCATAGTGGGCCGGCACGGCGAAGCTACCCGATGAGCCGTAGTAGCGATAGTAAACCTCGTCGCGCCACGGGGCCCGCGCACTGCCATTCAACAACGGCACCAGCGACTCGCCTTGCATTTCATCCGGCGCCGCCACGCCGGCGGCGTCCAAGAACGTTTGAGCAAAGTCGAGATTCTGCACTAGCGCGTCCGACTGGCTCCCTCCGCGTATATGCCCAGGCCAGCGCATCACCAGCGGCATGCGAATTGACTCCTCGTACATGTAGCGTTTGTTGAATAAGCCATGCTCGCCCAGGAAGAACCCCTGGTCCGAGGAGTACACCACCAACGTGTTGTCCGCCAATCCGGACTCATCGAGATAGTCGAGCAGTCGACCAACGTTTTCGTCGATCGCCACCACCGTCCGCAGGTAATCACGCATGATCTCCTGGTACATCCATTGCCGCAGTTGCTTTCCCTGCGGTCGGTGCTCGAGAAACTCCGCGATCCGCTGCTCATAGGCACGATCCCACGCCGAAAGCTCTTCGGGCGTCATTCTGCCGCGTCCTTGCTGATAGTTGCGAGGCACTTTTCCTTTCCTGCCGAGCGCATCCGGCGGAATGCGCAACGAGCTGGTCAGGTCGAGCACCTTGTCCAACCGAATTCCCTGCGGAGCCTCTTCGCCCCAGCGGGCGGTGAGGTCCTCCATGAGATTCTCCGGTTCGGGAAAGTCCACGCTCTGCAGCAAGTCGAGATGCCGAATCGCCGGATGCACTTCGCGGTGCGGGGCTTTGTGGTGGCACATCAACAAGAACGGTTTATCGGGATCCCGCTCGCGCTGCAACCAATCGAGGCTCATATCGGTCACCACATCGGTTACGTAGCCACGCTTACTTATTGTTCCCTCGGGCGTGATGAAGTCGGGCTGGTAGTAGTGGCCCTGGCCGGGCAGGATGCTCCAGTGGTCGAACCCGGTGGGCTCCGACTCCAGGTGCCATTTGCCGATCAGCGCGGTTTGGTAGCCCGCCTTTTGCAGCAACTTGGGAAACGTCACCTGGCTGCCATCGAACACTTCCCCTTTGTTGTTGCCTTTCTTGCTATTCAAATGGCTGTGCTTTCCCGTCAGCACCACCGCTCGGCTGGGTGAGCACAGCGAGTTGGTAGCGAAGCAGTTGTCGAACCGAATCCCTTGCCGCGCAATGCGATCGATGTTGGGCGTCTCGATGAGCGAGCGATCGTAGGCACTCACGGCTTTCGACGCGTGATCGTCCGAGAAAATGAACAAGATGTTCGGGCGGTCGGCGGCCGAGGTCGACGCGCTCAACCACACGAGCCACCAACAGACCAGCGTCCTGCGGACCATTCGCATAGCGTATCTTTCGATTCAGGGAAGTCGGGCGGCGACCAGGTGGTCGCCCACAGCCTTAGGCTAAGCACTCGCGGACGCGCGGGGCAACCAGATTCCGCGTCGCAGTACACCGGAATTCGGCAAGGAACCAACCTAAAACTCCGCCCGGCGATGGCACGTGACAGGCCTATCTGGGGCATGCTAAAATACGGGCGGTCGCCAGTGCGACGGCCCCCTTAGCTGCCCCCTCCGATACGCAAGAAGCTCGCCATGAAGCTCATCCTCGCCATTATTCAGCCCAGCAAACTCGAAGACGTCAAAGCGGCCCTTTCGGATGTCGAAGTCGTTCGGCTTACGATCATGGATGTCCAGGGCTTCGGCCGCCAGAAAGGGCAAACCGAGGTCTACCGCGGCCACGAGATCTCTGTGAACCTGCTTCGCAAGGTGCAATTGCAAATCGCCGTGAACGAGGATTTCGTCGAACCGACGATCAACGCAATCATCCGCGGCGGCCGCACCGGCGAGTCGGGCGAGATTGGCGACGGCAAGATCTTCGTCCTGCCGCTAGACGACTGCATCCGGATACGCACCGGCGAGCGCGGGCCGGAAGCCATCTGATACACGTGGTGTTTCGCGGTCGAAAAAGAACGCACGCGGTAGCCGCGACTATTTCTTAGACGCCATGCGCTTCTGCGCCCGAGCCTGGAGCATCAATCGCTCGCGAATGGCCATTTCTTGCGGGTTCGAAGTCTTGCTGGCGACAGCTTCTTTGAGCTGCGCTTCGGCCGCTGCAACGTCGATATCCGCGGTAGCCAAGGCTCGATTGGTCAGCACCGAGATGGAATTGTCCTGCACCTGAACGAAGCCGCCGTCGACGTAGTACTTTTGGGTTTCGTTGCCAACACGATAGCGCAGCTCGCCAAAGCCCAGGCGGCCGATCATCGGTGCGTGTCCGCTCCCGATGCCCAGCTCACCATCGTACAGCGGCACCACCACAAACCCGGCCGATACATCGAGCACGGTCGCTTCGGGCGTGACCACCACGAGCTTTAGATTGGCCGAGTTGTTTGCTGAATCTGCCATCGTGAAACCTTACGCTCGTGCGATTACTTCTGCGACTTCTTCCACTGCTCTTCGGCCTGCTCAATCGGGCCGACGTACATGAAGGACTCTTCAGAGAGGTGATCCCACTTGCCGTCGCAGATTTCTTCGAAGCTACGAATTGTGTCTTCGATGGAGGTAAACTCGCCACTCTTACCGGTAAACACTTCGGCCACGTAGAACGGCTGCGACAGGAACCGTTCGATACGGCGGGCGCGGTGCACCACTTGCTTGTCCTCTTCGCTCAGTTCGTCGACACCGAGAATCGCGATGATGTCCTGCAATTCACGGTAACGCTGCAGTGTGGTCTGCACTCGGCGGGCACAGTTGTAGTGGCGTTCGCCAACGTATTGAGGATCGAGAATACGGCTCGACGAAGCCAGCGGGTCGACCGCCGGGTAGATACCTTTCTCCGAAATCGAACGCTCGAGGTAAATGAACGCGTCGAGCTGACCGAACGCGGTAGCCGGGGCAGGGTCGGTGGGATCGTCCGCCGGAACGTAAACCGCTTGCACCGACGTAATCGCACCCTTGCTGGTCGAAGCAATCCGCTCCTGCAGGGCGCCCATCTCGCTGGCCAGCGTCGGTTGGTAACCCACGGCCGAAGGCATACGACCCAACAGCGCGGACACCTCACTACCCGCTTGCGAGAAGCGGAAGATGTTGTCGACGAACAACAGCGTGTCGGCACCCGTCTTGTCGCGGAAGTACTCGGCCATGGTCAGCGCCGAAAGGGCCACACGCAGACGCGATCCAGGCGGCTCGTTCATCTGACCGAACACCATGCAGGTCTGGTCGATGACGCTCTTACCAGTATCGCCAATCTTGGCTTCCTGCATTTCGAGCCACAGGTCGGTTCCTTCGCGAGTTCGCTCACCCACCCCCGCGAAAACAGAGTAGCCACCGTGTTGGGTAGCGATACGAGCAATCAGCTCGGTGAGAATAACGGTCTTGCCCAGACCAGCACCACCGAATAGACCGGCCTTACCACCACGCACGAACGGGGTCAGCAGGTCGATCACCTTGATACCGGTCTCGAACACCTCGGTCTTGGTCGCCAGGTCCTTGAGCTCCGGGGCCTCGCGGTGAATGGGCCACGTCTCCGATGCACTCACAGGACCGCGGCCATCCACGGGCTCGCCCAGCACGTTAAACACGCGGCCGAGTGTCTCTTCGCCCACCGGCACGCTGACCGGCCCGCCGGTGTCGACGCACTCCTGACCACGCACCAGGCCGTCGGTGGTGCCCAGGGCAATGCAGCGAACGCGACCGCCACCCAGGTGCTGCTGCACCTCGCCGGTGAGGTCGATCTTCACGCCCTTCTGCTCGGCTTGGATCTTCACCGCGTTGTAGATCGGGGGCAGTTGGTCTTCCGGGAACTCCACGTCGAACGTCGAGCCGATGACCTGCGTGATGTGACCAATGTTTCCGGTGATTGTTGACATGGTTTTGCTGTTGACGGTTTTAGGTAGTCAATTGTGATTGGGTATCGGACGGCTGGCGCAGGTGGGCCTAACTCAGGGCTTCGACGCCGCCGATCAGGTCCATCAGTTCCGACGTAATGCGTCCCTGGCGGGCGCGGTTGTATTGCATGCTGAGTTGCTTGATCAAGTCGCCCGCGTTTTCCGTGGCGCCCTTCATCGCGACCATCCGAGCGATTTGCTCGCTCACGGCCGTGTCGAGGAAGCACTTGAACAGTTTCACGCGGAAGCTGGTCGGCACGACCTCTTCGAGAATGCTCTCGGGCGAGGGGAGGAACTCGTACACGGTGGAGCCCGATTCTTGTGGCTCAACTTCACCGACGTCCAAACCGCCCAGCGGCAGCAGCGTTTCGATGGTGACGTGCTGCTTCGAGACGCTTTCGAACCGCGTGTACACCACGTCCAACCGATCGAGCATGCCGGCGGCGTACTCTCCCAGGTAGCGGTTGGCGATCAGCTCGACATCGTCGTAAGCCGGCTTGTCTTCGAAGTTGGTGAAGAAGTGGTCGGCCTCGACGCGGCCTTGCTTGAATCCGGAGATGCCTCGCTTGCCGCTGATTTCGACGCGGACATTCTCGGCTTCTCCCTTCATCGTCTTCAGGTGGCTCAACCCGGCACGAACCACGTTGCCGTTGAAGCCGCCGCAGAATCCGCGATTCGCCGACAGCACCAACAACGCTGCGTTGTTCACATCCGATCGTTGCTCCAGCAGCGGATGCTCGACCGAAACACCAGAACTCACCAGGTCCTTCACCAGCTTCATGATCTGATCGGTGTAGGCCGTGGCGGCGCTGGCGCGGTCCATGGCTTTGCGGAACCGCGCGGTGGCGATCAATTCCATCGTCCGCGTAATCTTGCGGATGTTCTTGATCGACTTGCGTCGTTTATCGAGTTCGCGTGGATTTGCCATGTTCAAATAGAACGGATTTCAATCCGTTTAGATCGCTATGAAATTACCTTGGATCCGCCGTGGGCTATTCGCTCGGCTTCGAGGCTCCCTTCGAGTCCCATTGGCCTTTGAACTCCGAGAGCGATGTCTCCACCATCTCCACGATGTCGTCATCGAGAGCTTGCTTGTCGGTGAGCGCCTGACGCACTTCGGGTTTCTGATCGTGCATGAAGGTGATGAACTCCTTCTCCCACTGGGCCACGTCGTGCACATCGACGTGGTCGAGGTGGCCCTTCGTGCCGGCGTAGATGATCAGCACCTCGTCCACCACGTTCATCGGCACGTACTGGCCCTGCTTCAGCAGTTCCACCATGCGATAGCCGCGGTCGAGCCGCGCCTGAGTGGCGGGGTCGAGCTCCGTACCGAGCTGGGCGAACGCTTCGAGTTCGCGGAACGCGGCCAGGTCGAGACGCAAACCGCCGGCCACCTTCTTCATGGCCTTGATCTGGGCGTTACCACCCACACGCGACACCGAGATACCAGCGTTCATCGCTGGCTTCACGCCGGCGAAGAACAAGTCCGGTTGCAGGTAGATCTGCCCGTCGGTAATCGAAATCACGTTGGTCGGAATGTAGGCCGATACCTCGCCTTCAAGCGTTTCGATGATCGGCAGCGAAGTAATGGAACCACCGCCCAACTCGTCCGACAGCTTGGCCGAACGCTCGAGCAAGCGGCTGTGGCAGTAGAACACGTCGCCAGGGAACGCCTCGCGGCCCGGCGGGCGACGCATCAGCAGCGACAACTGGCGGTAAGCGACCGCCTGCTTGCTGAGGTCGTCGTAAACGATCAATGCGTGGCCGCTGTTGAACATGTACTCTTCGGCCATCGCGGTGCCAGAGTAGGGGGCGATGTACTGCAGCGGGGCAGGGTCGCTCGCCCCGGCCACGATCACCGTGGTGTAATCCATCG
Source organism: Aeoliella sp. (assembly GCF_965227375.1). NCBI lineage: Bacteria > Pseudomonadati > Planctomycetota > Planctomycetia > Pirellulales > Lacipirellulaceae > Aeoliella > Aeoliella sp. The sequence goes on along the minus strand of NZ_CBDDFX010000002.1, from coordinate 1,754,461 downwards.
CGCCGGTGTCGCGGAGCTTCTCAATCACGCCGGCGACGGTCGACTCTTTCTGGCCAACCGCCACGTAGAAGCACTTCACGCCGCTGTCGCGCTGGTTGATGATCGCGTCGATCGCGACGGCCGTCTTGCCGGTTTTGCGGTCGCCGATGATCAACTCACGCTGGCCGCGGCCGATGGGCGTCATCGCGTCGATCGCTTTGATGCCCGTCTGCATCGGTTCGCACACCGGCTGACGCTCAGCCACGCCGGTGGCGATCACTTCCACGGGGCGGCGTTTGCTGGTGTTGATGGGTCCTTTGCCGTCCAGCGGGTTGCCCAGCGGATCAACCACGCGTCCCAGCAGTTCGTCGCCGACCGGCACGCTCAGCAGTTGGCCGGTGCTGCGAACTTCCTCGCCCTCGGCGATAGTGAGGTAGTCGCCCAGAATGATCACACCGACGGAGTTCTCTTCGAGGTTGAACGCCAGGCCGTTCACGCCGTTCTCGAACTCCACCATCTCGCCGGCCATCACGCCGCTGAGACCGTACACCTGGGCGATGCCGTCACCAACCTCGAGCACGCGCCCCACTTCGCGAACGTCGATGTCCGCGTTGTAGTTGGCGATCTGCGCCTGAATGACAGATGCGATTTCGTCGCTATTGAATTTCATCGTTGGGCTCCAGAACAACGAGCGGGCCGACCACTCGGCTTCGCACGCTCCAGCTATTGAACTCGTCGTGAGTGATTAACTATTTACGCTTCTGTGTCGTCGAAAAACGACTCGGGTCGGGTTTCGATGGCCTCGACCGCCTGCATTACCATTTTCCGTCGGGCACGCTCGAGCGTGGTGCGTACCGAACCATCGAATACCGTGTCGCCCACCTGCACCACCATGCCACCAATCAAATCGGGCTTGATGTGAAAGTGGAAGTCGGCCATTACTCCCAATCGCGCCTGCAAAGCCTGCTCTAAGCCTGCCTGCAGGTCGGCGCTCAACTCCTGCGGTGCATAAACGCGAACCTCGTGCCGACCGTGCATCTCGCCGTACATCTTGCGTACGGTGCGAACCACCGACCGCACCATGCCCGGCCGGCCATTCTTCGACAGCGTCTTCAACAGGTTCACCACCGACGCCGAGGCACGCGGCCCGAACACCTTGTCGATCAACTCCTCGCGTTCTTCGTGCGAGAGGAAGTTCGATGTCAGGTTGAAATCGAAGTCGGGAAACTTATCCAGCACATCGGCCACCAGCGACTCCAGTTCCTCCACCAACGCATCCCGGTCCATCGACGCGGTGGCCGACAAGAACGCCTTGGCGTAAATACGCGCCAGTTGTTCCTGGTCGATATCGAGCACCGTTTCGGCGCTGGTCATATCCGTGGATCGATCGGGTTGCATAGGGTTGTTCGATTACCGAACGTTGGTTGAAGGATGTCCGTCCGCTGAGCGAACGACACTCGGAATCAGTTGTTACTTGGGGTACTCGCGGCCAGCTTGCTGGTTGCCTCGCGAACCAACTCGGCTTGTTGCTCGGCCGACAGGTTCTGCTGTACCACCTTACCGGCCAGGTCGACCGCCAGGTTGGCGCTCGTCTCGGCCAGTTGACGCACGGCACTGTCGCGGGCTTGCTCGATGTCGCGAATCACACGGTCATGCCGCGCGGTGGCGGCTGCCTCGGCCTCGGCAACGATCTGCGTCTTCGTGGCTTCGGCATCGCGACGTGCTTCCTCGAGCATCTCCCGCACCTCGTCCTTGGCGGTGGCCAACCGCGCCTCGTGCGCGGCCAACAAACCCTTGGCTTCCTCGTGCTTCGCCGCAGCCGCGGCCAAGTGGTCCTCGATCGTCTTCTCGCGGGTATCGAGCGCCTGGACAATTGGTCCCCAGGCAAACTTCCACAACACGAGCAAGAGCAGACCGAAGATGATCACGGTCCACAAGGCGAGGTCTGGATCGATCACCAGCGGATTGATGACACCACCAGGTTCCTCTCCAGCGACGTGCTCGCCTTCGGCTGCGTGCTCATGAGCAGCATCGGCCGCTTGCACGATCGGTGCATTTACGATGCTGAACCCAAGTGCCACCAGACACACAATCCCGCCTAAGCGTCGCAAGGCGATCGGACTCATGCTATTGAACATTCAAGTGTTCCCGTCGAATAACAGCTCTCCGCCAGCGACATCGCCAACGGAATTGCCACTTAACGCGCGACCTCTAGACGGGGCCGAACGCAAACCGTGTCGAGTTAGAGCAAGAAGCCGCAGATCGCGAGCGCGAAGAAGCCCGCACCTTCGATCAGGGCCGCCGCGATAATCATGGCGGTCTGAATCGAGTTGGCTGCTTCCGGCTGACGCGACATGCCTTCAACGGCTTGTCCGCCAATACGGCCAATGCCCAGGCCCATGCCCAGCAGCACCAAACCGGCGCCAATACCACCGGCCAGCTTGCCGAATTGCGTATTGGATTGTTGCAGTTGCTGCTCGGCGGTCAGTGCGGCCGCCGCGGCGGGTGCATCACCTGCGGCTCCTTCGTCGTCGCCTTGAGCGAAGGCGGGAGCAGCAATCAACGTCATCGCAAAGCACATCATGAATAGTCGAAACATCTTGACCACGACTTTTAATCTCCTGTGTAAAACAACTGCTGGCCGACGGAGGAAGCAACGTCGGTCGGCTAATGGGGGTGGACGGCAGCTCCAATAAACAGCGCCGCGAGAAAGACGAATACGTACGCCTGAAGAAAGGCGACAAACAATTCAAGTAAGCTCAGCGCAATCACCGCAACAGTACTAACGGGTGCGACGCCTGAGGCAAGCCAAGGGCCACCTTCAATGGCTGCAAACGCGATGAATCCCAGAATCACGGCCAACACGATATGTCCGGCCATCATGTTGGCTAGCAATCGAACGGCAAGCACTGCGTGCTTGATCATCAACCCAAGCACCTCAATAACCCATATCATGGGCACCAGGAACCACTTCAGCGCTCCTGGCAGTTCCATGTGTGGGACTTGTGCCTTAAGGAATCCGGCAAACCCTAGCTGCTTAATACCCGAGCCAACAGTCACTGCGAAGGTCACCAAGGCAAGTGCTGCGGTGGTGGCCATCACGCCGGTCGGAGAACCCAGCCAAGGAATCATGCCCGCCAGGTTGCAGCCAAGAATGAAGAAGAACAAGGTCAGCAGGAATGGCAGGAATCGATCTGCATCGTGCCCAATCGCAGGCCGAGCGACCTGATCGCGAATGAACATGTACATCGCTTCCAGCAAGTTCCACAGACGGCCCTTCGGGGGACCACCGTAGCGAATGCGGGCTGCCAAGCCGATGAACAACACAGCGATAACAATCGCCACGCCCAGCTCAATGAGCATGAACTTGGTTAGCTGCAAATCGAACGGCAGGAAGAAATTGTCGAGCGTCGGGTTGCCCGAGTCCATCTCCCACAACGGATGAGTCGTCTGAAACGGCTGGGGAATCTCGATGTGTCCGTTGTGCCCTAGTCCGCGGGGCACGTGCAGATGCGGCTGATCCTGCACATGCTCGAACAGATGCTCGGCGCTCAGGGGGTTGTCTTTGGCCATGCCGTCGTGCTATTTCGAGTCGTCGAAGGTCAGGGCGATTGGCCTACATGCCGAATCGCATCAGCCACACCAACCACAATCGTAAGAATCTGAAACGGAAGAAAATACAGCAAAAACGTCTGCTCTAACAGGTCCCGCCGGGCCACTGCCATCGCCAGCACGAAGCCCATCGGCATGGCGACACGGATGCACGTTTCCAGCAGCATCCGGTGCAGCGGTTTATTGCTCCACCGGCTGGCTGCCAACGACCATCTGGTAGCCAACAGCGTAACCAACGAAACAAGGACGCCCGCAAACAGACCCTTCCAAGCGAGTGGCTCGTCTTGCCAGTAGGCAAAGGCTGCTAACAGCGCCGACAATGCCGACGTGGCAACCAGCCATTGCGTAGCCCAACGAGGCATCGCCTGCCTCTCGCGAAGTCAGTGCCTAGTTGTTCGAGGGAGGTGTCGGCGGCCGGGTCATCACCAGCAGATGCCAGAACCCCAGCACCAGTCCGCCGGCGAAGCCGAGGATGCTGAGCCAGGGCGACCATCCCAATCGCGAATCGACCCACACGCCAAGGAGGCCTGGCAACACCATCTCCAATGAGACGGTAAAAATGCGCGAGGCCCACAGGTAGGCGTTGGCAAATGGCGATTTGGGAGGGGCGGTCTGCTGGCGGTCCAACTCATGCTGGGAGTCCCGCTTGACCGTAAATCACCTTCCTCAAACGACTTACATCACACTCGGAGCGAACGCGTCACTACCGCAATCCGCCCCAAGTCTTTACGTGACAGCAATTTAAGCCAGCCAAAATGGAGCGTCAACGGGCGGGGAGGGCGAATTCGTGAAAAATTTCACAAATGCAGCCCTCGCCGTATCTCGCAACGGCGTTTGGACTTACGTCATGCCGAATGGAGGCGCTCCGCAAATCATGGGTGCTGGATTGCAGCGCCACGCGCCGACCTGCCGTGGGATGCGGTCATCCGGCCGTAGTCCCGACGCAATCGGAAAAGTTTCACAAGTCCTTTGGCCACAACATGTTACAGCAACAAAAGCGTCCGATTTTGGTTGCATTCTGCGGGCATTTCGGTTAGTATGCAGTGTATCGGGCGGGAGAATTCTCGCTGTTGTGCCGTGTCTGAAGCGGGGCCGTTGGTTGGGCATAGCGGTGATGCTCAATTGCGCAGGTTTCTCGCACAGCAAGGGCACGGCGACGTCTCGTCCGTACACGCAAGATTCCCTCCAAAACTCACCGTCCCACCCAGCCGCCGCTTCCCTCCGCAATGCTCGCGCGAGGGTAAGCTAGCGCAGAATCTCAACAGATAAACAGGTACACATGACCGCTGCGACTCTCCGCACCTATACGTGCAAGGACCTCGCCCAGATGGCGAAAAAGGAGGGAGTGACCGGCTGGCACTCCATGCGGAAGGAAGAACTGATCGACGCGTTGGCCAAGGCGGCCCGCCGCCGCAAGCGACGGGGAGATAGCCCACCATCGGTCGAACAGAACGGCAAATCCACGTCGAACGGCACGCCCCGGCTCACCCCGGCGCAGCGTCGCGCGAAGTCGCGTATCGATGCCCTCCGCACCCGGCTCTCGCAGCTCAAAAACATCTCCACCAGCGAAGAAGAGTCGGCGACCGATAAGGACCGTATCGTCTTGATGGTCCGCGACGCCTACTGGCTGCAAGCTTTGTGGGAAGTCAAGCCTTCGAGCGTCGAGCGTGCCCGCACCGCTTTGGGTCACAACTGGCACGGCGCGAAGCCAACGCTGCGAATCTACAAGGTATTGGAAGACGGTAGTTCGACTCTGTACCGCGACATCGCGATTCATGGCGGTGTGAATCACTGGTACGTCGATGTTGGCGAACCGCCGAGCCAGTTCCGCGCCGAACTTGGGTACAGCGGGGCGAACGACACGTTCTACTGCTTGTGCCGCAGCAGCAAAGTAGCCACGCCGACGCCGGGCTCGACCGACGCGGTGAACGGCAACTGGAGCGACGTGGCGGAAAACGCCGATCGCATTTTTGCCATGAGCGGTGGCTACTCGGCCCAAGGCACGAGCATGGAGCTGCAACAACTGCTCGAAGAACGCCTGCAACGCCGAATGGGCCGCCCCACCGAAACGCGTTTCGGAAACGGCGCCGGCGCTCAAGCGGAGGATCGTGAAGAGCTGAGCTTTGCAGTGGATGCCGAACTGGTGATCTACGGCGCTACGAATCCTCACGCCCACGTAACCGTGGAAGGCGAGCCAGTGACGCTACGCCCCGATGGAACCTTCGCCGTGCGGATGCACCTGCCCGACCGCCGCCAGGTGGTGCCGGTGGTTGCCTCCGCCCCCGATGGCGTAGAGCAAAAGACCATCATTCTGGGCATCGAGCGAAACACCAAAGAGCTTGAACCATTGGTTCGCGACTCGATGCGATCGCTGTAATATCTGCTTCGAGATTCTCTGAACGAATAAGCCGACCATGAAGGTCATCATCCCCGGTGGCAGCGGCCAAGTGGGAACGGTCTTGGCACGCGCCTTCCACGGCGATGGCCACGAAGTGGTTGTCCTCACTCGCCAGCCGAATCCATCGACCGCGTGGCGTTCGGTTCACTGGAATGCATCAAGCCCGGGCCTTTGGACCCACGAACTCGACAACGCCGACGCGGTGATCAACTTGGCGGGCCGCAGCGTCAACTGCCGGTACCACCAGCGCAATCGCGAGCAGATCAAGCAATCTCGTGTCGTCACAACTCGTTTGATCGGCGAAGCGATCGCAGCTGCCGCGTCACCTCCGCGGGTGTGGCTGCAAGCCAGCACGGCGACGATCTACTCCCATCGATTTGACGCCGCGAACGACGAGGCGACGGGCATTCTGGGCGGCGATGAGCCCAACGCTCCCGACACTTGGCGGTTCAGTATCGACGTGGCCAAGGCGTGGGAGGCGGCCTGCGACGAGTTCTCCCTGCCATCGACCCGCGTAGTCAAGCTGCGTTCGGCCATGGTCATGAGCCCCGATCGCGGAGGCATTTTCGATACCCTGCTCACGCTGGTGCGTCGCGGCCTGGGTGGCACCGCCGGGAGTGGCGAGCAATACATTTCCTGGATGCACGACGCCGACTTCATCGCCGCGGTGTATTGGCTGCTGGGGCACGAAGACCTCAGCGGAGCGGTGAATCTCGCCGCCCCGAATCCGCTGCCCAATGCCGAGTTCATGCGCGAGTTGCGCAGCGCGTGGGGAACGAAGATTGGACTCCCGGCAACCGAGTGGATGCTGGAATTGGGGGCCATATTTATGCGAACCGAAACCGAGCTGGTGCTGAAGAGCCGGCGCGTGATACCGGGCAGGCTGCTGGAGAGCGGCTTCAAGTTTCAGCATCCCGATTGGCCCGCAGCGGCCCGCGATCTATGCCACCGCTGGCGCAACGCGCGCAGCTAACCCGCCAGCGGAACGTGGGCGACCGGCGTGTACTCGGCGCCTTCGCGACGCAGGCGGCTGGCGAAGATGGTCAGTTCGTCGACCACTTGGTTGCCGGCTGGAAAATCGACGAGCTTCTCCAGTTCCTCGGCCAAGGCTGCCGTTTCGGCTGGACGCAAACCGCGACCGGCACGGCCCAGCGTCAGGTGGGGCACGAAGCGGCGGTTCTCGCCGCGGAATCCCAGAGGCTCCAGTTGCTCCTGCAGCTTGGAGTGCAACAGCTCCATTGCCTCGCCGCCCGCTCCGGCGCCAATCCAAAGGGTCCGCGGCCGCGACTGCGAAGGAAACGCGCCGACACCCGCGGCTTCGAGCGTGAACGGTTCGACTTCCGCCGCACCGCGCTCGACGGCCTGGCACACATCGTAGAGTTCCTGATCGTCGATCTCGCCCAGAAAGTGCAACGTCCAGTGCAGGTTGCCGCGTTCCACCCACTTCACGTTGTCGGCCAGGCGGCGCAATCGCAGCAGCGCTCGTTCGGCGTGGCCAACAACGTCGGGCGAGGGCTCAATCGCGATGAAGGTACGTGTTTTGGACATTCAATCGGACCATCAGTGGGCAGCAGAAAACTCAGGTTGGCCGGTAGGCAATCAGTTGTACCAAGTACCGAACGATGCATCGACCGGGAAGACCGCACACGACGCCTGTCGTCCAAACAATCAAGTTGCCCCGCAAACGACCGCTTGTCAGGTACTCCAAGCCACTCACTGTTAATTGGCCCAACGCGCTAACAGCTTTTTTCAGAGGAAATAGCAAAACTTGAGTTCTGTTGAGCAAATAGCACTCGATTGTGAATGCCATTTGCATCAAGAACATTGCGAGGCGCCTTCGTTCAGCGAGTGAAGCAAACTTCATCGCTGCCAAATCGACCAATTCCCTTGCTCGACCTGAAAACCAGGTCGACTGCTTACGAGGATGACGAATTATTATGCGCAAATCACTACACACATTCGCCGCCACGCTCGCCGCAGCGGGCTTGCTTACAGTTGGAGCCGTTACGGTTGCTCAGGATGAAACGCCACCGCAACCTCCGCAACCACATTCGCAATCGACCGCTGATGAGACAGCAGAGGACGTGGCTGACTCGGCAACCGAGGAAGTCGATACCGCCGAAGACTCCGCGGAAGCTGTCAGTAGTGAAACAGAAAATCGCTCAGCATCTGCCGACGAGTCTACGTCTGACTCCGAGGCCACGAAGGCGACACAGGAAGCTACTGAGCATGGCGAAGCCACCGCCGACAGTGCGGACAAAGAAACCACGGATGCCAAGCTGAATCAGGACAGCTCGCAGAAGAAGATTGATGATAAGAAGCCAGCCGAAGAATGGGATTCTGCGACGCCAGCGGATCGCCAGTCCGAGTCCGACGAAAACGCCAAGGACATGAATGAAGCCTCTCTCGACACCCCACCAGTTCCTGACCAGGCTCGCGACGCTACGGCCAACTCAAGGGCTGCTCGCGATGCCGACTGGCGGATGGTAGGTTACAACAATCAATGGTGGTACTACAGCCCTCAGGGCCAGTGGTTCCTCCGCGATGGCAACCAGTGGCGTCCGTTCAACTCCGCCATTTCGCGTAGCGTTCTCAACAGGGCAGAATCGCAACGATTAGCCCACGAGCAGGGTAGGGAGCCATACTCAACGAGTTATCGGAAAGCGCCAGACACAGCCTCGATGGAATCCCAATCCGCTCCTGAAAGCCAATCCGTTGCTCAGCTGCATTATGATCGCTGTGGCAGGCCTTTTATTTGCGAGAATGGACGTCGGGTTTACGTGCAGGTTGATCGAGGAACAACTTCTGCGACCGGTCAACGAACGATGAGTACGGGCTCGGAAAGTGCACAACCGACAATAAAAACAAGATCGGAGGCTACTTATCGCGGCGAAGCACGTGGTGAGTCAGATAATCTGGGTCGGCCAACGCCGGCGCGCGACGAATTAAGGAGCACTCCACCGGCTCCCCCAACAGCCGAATAGATGACAAATAACTTTCCCTAAACTTCGAAAGCGACGCCAAGCACCGAAGCTTGGCGTCGCTTCTTTTATGAGCAGGTGGGCACCGGTTAAAAGCTGAGCATCTTCTCGTACTCACTCATCCGGCGATCGATATCGTCGCGCGTGATTTGCTGCATCCGCTCCAGGCCGAACCCCTCGACGTTGAAACTGGCGGCCAGGGTACCATAGGCCATCGCCCGCTTCAGCGTGTTGGGTTCAAAGTCGTCCTGCTCGGCCAGGTAGCCCATCATGCCGCCAGCGAAGCTATCGCCGGCGCCGGTGGGATCGATCACGTCGGGTGTGGGATAGGCTGGCAGGACGTAGGTTTCGTGCTCGCTGAAGAACATCGCCCCGTGTTCGCCTTTCTTGATGACCACAAATCGCGGACCCATCTCCCGCACCGCGTGTCCGGCCTCGACCAAGTTCTCGGTGTCGGTGATCAGCTTGGCTTCGCTGTCGTTCAGCACCAGGCCATCGAGCTGACGCATCAGTTCTTCCAGATCGTCGCGTTGGGTCTGAATCCACAGATCCATGGTATCGGCCACGGCCAGCCGGCGACCGGGCACTTGCTCCAGCACCTTCATCTGCACCGCCGGAACACCGTTGGCCAGGAACACGTACTTCGCCTTGCGATAGTCGTCCGGAAGCACTGGGTCGAAATCGCCGAAGACGTTCAATTCGACTTCCAGCGTCTCGCGGTCGTTCATATTGGGCTCGTAACGCCCAGTCCAGGTGAACGTCTTGCCTCCCGCCACCTGGGAGAGCCCAGCGACGTCGATACCTCGCTGCGACAACAAATCGGTATGCTCTGCCGGCCAATCTTCTCCCACCACTCCCACCAGCCGAACGCTAGTGAAGAAGCTGGCAGCGTATGAAAAGTGGGTAGCGGAGCCCCCCAGGCAGTTGTCGCGGCGGGCGGTGGGGGTCTCGATATTATCAATGGCAACGGAGCCGACAACGACTAGAGGCATGTTGAATCTAGGGGGCTAAGGTGGAACTTGCGAGCAAGTCACCAAGTATGCCTCATGCCCCAAGTTCACGAAAGCCCCACGGCGAGCTCGCTTCAGCAAGTTAGCACAGGTCCGACAGATGCCTTATTCGTAAGCACTCACCACAACGACATATTGAGGGAACCAAAAGAACGCGGTGAGCGCGACCTGACAGAAGAACACCGTGATTCCCGCTGCTACCCCAACAAGCAACAACACCGAAAGTGGAAAGAACAACGATAAAAACCACACAGCAACTAAGGTTCCTCGGATGAATCCGAGCGGTCGCCAAGCTCTCGGCCATTCGATCTGACTACATATCCCGGCTACGATGCTCGGCGCAAACACATAGGTCACAACGATCGACATGACTCCGGTGTAGCGCACTAGTATTGCGCACAGGGAGACGAAGAACGTGATGACCAGGAGGCCCACGATCCGAATTTGAGGCATTGGGCCCAATCGAATCGCTCCCTATTGGAGTACAACAGCTACGGTACTTGTACGACCTCTCCGCCGTTGCGGCTCAGTAGTGCCTTGAACGTCTCCTCGTCGATGTACTCGGCGATGGCTGCGACGTGCCCGTCGCAGAAGCCCGCGAGGAAGACGCCGGGGCGAACACCGGTGAGACCTTTGGTGGGATCCTCTTCGTCGTACTTCCAGTCGGCGGGTTTGGTCCACTCGACGGCCGTTTCGTCGTTTACCTCCAACAGGTTTACCGTGTTGGACGTTCCGTCGGTAATCTGCCGTAACGGAATCTGACGATCCTCGTTCTCGAACACCATGCCTTTACCTATGGGGGCCAAATAGTTCGACTTGCCGAGCGAAGGATCGAGCGACGAATTGGGGCTGGAGAATACAGAGGGCATTTGTGCGATCAGCTTTTTGTTGTGCGGGCTGTCCCACGGTTCGTCGAGGTGAAACTGCTCGTAAAGCGGCTGCTCCTCGAGATAAGGAAGAATGGCCACGCGCCAGCTCAGCAGCGGTTTGCCTTCCTTACTGTAGATAGCGTGGGCGGGATAGGCCCTATTTGCCGATTCGTAATTCAACAACGCCAGTTCAAGCATCTTCAGGTTGTTCATCGACGAGTTTCGCCGGGCTGCTTCGCGCGCCGCTGTCACAGCGGGTAGCAATAGCGCAACGAGGATGCCGGTCACGGCGACTGCCCCCATCTGGGCGTTGCCCTCCGAGGTGTCGAACAACACGAAGGTGGTTCCTTCTCGCTTGGGTACGAACATATCCATGTAAACGCCCATCACCCGTTCGCTATAGGCAGCCATGGCACGCTCGACAGGGTCGTCGCTCGTTTGCAGTCGGGCGAGTTCGCCGCGCATATTCGCTTTCGCCAAGTCGACAGCCTCTTCGAGCATTCCTTCCACTTGCGCGGCGTCAGAGTCGTTTGAGGTATGGAACGCCAGTCGTGAGGGAATCGATCCATCGAGAGTGGCAGTGAGTTCGGCCGATTGAAGCAGCAATGGAATATTCAGGAAATTCCGCGCTTCGGGTGGTGCATCCTGCGACGCTTGCATAAGGCCCATGTTGATAAACGGGCGCAACGCTTCCAGATCGACCGCCACGTACAGGTCGTCGTCCGCGCTATGCTTCTCCACGAGTTCGGCAAGCACCGAGTCGGCCGGCTGGCGATCGGCGGCCAGGAGTTTTTCGAGCATGCCTTGGCTAGCCGCCACGAGGGTTGTTTGCTTGAGCACCATGAAGCAGGGCGCGGAGGGCTCTCTGCTCACCAGGCAAGCTCTCCCGGCGATCTCGCCCGGTTCGGTGTGGGCTTTGAGTTCGGGCGATAGTTGATCCAGATCCCAAGGCTCGTCGGCTTCCAGATACACCGCGTAGTACATATTCATTCCGAGAGGCGGCTCGATGACCGCCACGGCGCGGGTGATGTGGGCTATGTCGAGCCCCAGGTACTTCTCGCCCGCCGCCTCGGCCACCTCGATAGGCAACAGGGCGTTCTTCGGGTTGGTGAGCATCTGCTTGGGCCGCAGACTCACCACGGCGACCGACTGCGACGTGAGTTGCGACTTGCTAACGGTCGGCTCTTGAGCCTGCGCCACAGCAACGGGTGCCAGGAGCATCACGAAGGTGAGGAACACACGCAGGTGCGAAGCTGAGTGTTGTTGATCGGGTACGAACGTAGTCATCTTATGCCCCCTTCTGGGTAGAATCGAAATGCTGTTGGTGGACCTGACTAATAGCGACATGGCCCACCGTTTCAGTCAGTTGGCAAACGCACGGGCGATCGTTTGCTGCAATTCATTCAGGTCGATAGGTTTGACGAGGTGTGCATCGAATCCAGCTGCCAAGGCCCGCTCGCGATCTTCGAGTTGCCCATACCCTGTGAGCGCGAACAACTTGACTGCTTTCATTCCATCGTCTGCTCGCAAGGTGCGTGCCACCTCATAGCCATCCATGTTCGGTAGTCCAATGTCGCATACCACGAGGTCTGGATGCAACCGTTGCACTAGCTCGATTCCCTCCAGCCCATCGGAGGCGGCATGAACCTGGTGTCCCTCGCCTGCAAGAAATCGCTCCACAGGAAAGCGAGAATCACGCCGATCGTCGATGATTACGATCTTCAACGGACGTTCCTGGGAATTGTCGGCCTGGAGGTCCTGTTCGCTCGATTTGTTGATTTCGTCTGCTCTCGGCTCGCAAACGGGCAACTGCAATACAAAACGACTGCCGGCACCTAGACCGTCGCTCGTCGCGGTGAGACTCCCGCCGTGCAATTCGGCGAGTCCTTTTGCAATCGGCAATCCCAATCCAAGCCCACCGCGACTGCGATCCAACGACGTGTCTGCCTGCGCGAAAGGATCGAACACGGCGGCCAGTGTGGCCTCGTCCATGCCTACGCCGGAGTCCTCCACAGAGATCACCGCGCTCGTAGCACATTCACTTAACTGCAACCCAACGCGAAACCGGCCCTCGGCCGGTGTGAACTTGATAGCGTTGGTAATCAGATTGCCAATCACTTGCAACACCCGAGCAGTATCCACTCGTGCGTAGATGGGCTCATCCGAGTTTGCCAACTCACACGCCACCCCCGCTTGCTTTGCGACAGCCTTGCCAACTTCGAAGGCCTGCGTCACGAGGTCCGTTAGGTCGGCCACTTGCTTTTTGAGCTGAATCTTCGACCGGGTGATTCTGGATACATCCAACAGGTCGTCGACCAGGCGGTTCATCAATTGCGATTGCCGATAGATGACATCGAAGGTCTCATCGTCTGGCCCCACGGGTGACGCCGTTTGTTGCACGAGTTGCAGACCGCCGACCACCGCCGCCAAAGGGTTACGAAGTTCGTGCCCGAGCATGGCCAGGAATTCATCTTTTCGGCGATCGAGTTCCTTGAGCCGATGCTCCATCTCCAGTCGATCCGTGATGTCGGTGTTGGTGCCGAACCACTGCACAACGTTTCCTGCAGCGTCGTAGATGGGCTTGGCCCGCGAAAGGAACCAGCGATACTCGCCGTCCTTGCTGCGAAGCGGAAACGTGTCTTCCCAGGGTTCCCCCTCCTGAAAATGCCAGGAGATCTTCTCGACCACTCTCTCGACGTGATCGGGATGGTGGACCTTCTGCCACCCCCATCCCTGCATCTCTTCGAACGTCGTTCCCGTGTAATCGAACCAACGCTGGTTGTACCAATAGATCCAACCTGTGCCATCGGCCATCCACGCAAACTGCGCGATGTTGTCGGCCATCGTGCGGAAACGTTCTTCCGATTCCAGCCGGTCACGCTCCGCCTGCTTGACTTCGCTGAGATCCAGTATCGTGCTGATGAGCTGAAACGGCTCGCCGTGGCGGTCGCGCATGACGGTTTCGTTGATCATCACCGGCAGCGGCTCGCCACTCTTGGTTGCCAAAAGCCGCTCCATCGACCAACGATCGGTTCCCTGTTCGACATTCTGCCGACTGGTCTGTTCGAACGACTTGCGTTGATCTGGGTGAACCAACTGCGCCGCCTGCATCTCGAGCAATTCGTTGCGTGAGTATCCCGTCATTTCACACAGCCGGCCGTTCACGACCAGGAGCCGACCGGTCTGATAATCCAGCTTGGCCTTCCCGCAGTTCGAGTTCTCGAAAAAAGATCGAAACTCCCGCTCGCTTCGCTCCAACCGCCGATCCGTTTCGCGCCGTCTAGTGTGGTCTTGAATCAGGGCGAAGAACCCTTCGACCTGATCCTGCTGATCGAAGCGTGGCTCGAAGGTAATTTCGACGTACCTGCGCCCGCCGCGTGAGTACGGCATCCACTGCTCGACAGCGAACCGCTCGCCGGAGAGCACGCGGTGAAGCTGCGGCTGGACCACCTCGAATGCATCGGGGCCGAGCACCTCTTCCACCGGCTTGCCGACGATGACACTGGCGTCCAGATCGAACCACTCTTCGTAGCCGCGGTTGACGAACCGATACACGAGGTCACGGTCTACGTAGCACGCCAGAACGGGTAGCGCGTCTAGCAGTGACCGCAGGAGATCGGCGTTTCCGCTCTCTTCGAGCAACGAACGTGGAACGGAGGACAATGAGATGACCCTAAAATGAGCGTCGCCTAACAACACCTTGTGCCATATGGCCCGAACGCAGTAGACGTGATCGGGCCAATTGTACTCAGCTGCGTGCAATTGGACTAGCAATCGGCGGCGTGCCGCCGGCTTTTTCAGCTACTTTTGCTGCTGTTTGCCCCAGGTATCGCGGAGCGTGACCGTGCGGTTGAAGATCGGCTGGCCCGGCTTGGAGTCCACCGAGTCGACCACGAAGTAGCCCACCCGCTCGAACTGGAAAGATTCGCCACTGCTTGCATCGGCCAGACAGGGTTCGAGTTTGGCGATGGTCGTCTCCAAGGAGTGGGGATTCAGGTTGTCGAGGAAGGTACCTCCTTCCGGCGCCACGTCGGGACTCTCCACGGCAAACAAATGGTCGTACAGCCGCACCTCGCAGTCGATGGCCGACTCGGCATCGACCCAGTGGATGGTGCCTTTGACCTTCTTGCCGTCTACCAGGGCGGTGGTATCGGGGTTGAACGAGCACTTGAGTTCCACGACGTTGCCCTGCGGGTCTTTCACCACCTCGTCGCAGATGGCGATGCCGGCACCGCGCAGTCGGACCGCGCCGCCGGGCTTCAGGCGGAAGAACTTCTTGGGTGCGTCCTCCATGAAGTCGTCCTGCTCGATGAAGATCTCGCGTCCCATCGGTACCTTCCGCTTGCCCTCTTCCAGCTTCTGCGGATGGTTGGGAATCTCCATCTCCATGGACTCGCCCGGCTGGATGTTCGTGAGCACCACCCGCAGCGGCTGCATGACCGCCATCCGCCGCATCGCTCGCTCGTTCAGGTCTTCGCGAATCGCGTCCTCGAGCCACGCCATGTCGATGGTGCTGTTGAACTTCGCCACGCCGATGCGATCACAAAACGCCCGCATCGCCGCCGGCGTGTAACCGCGGCGGCGGAGACCTCGAATGGTGAGCATCCGCGGGTCGTCCCAACCGGCGACGTGCCCCTCTTGCACCAGTTGCAGCAGTTTTCGCTTGCTCATCACCGCGTAGGAGAGATTCATTCGGGCGAACTCGATCTGCCGGGGCGTATGGATGTCGAGCTGCTGGATGAACCAGTCGTACAACGGGCGGTGGTTTTCGAACTCCAGCGTGCAAATCGAGTAGGTGACGCCCTCGATCGAGTCGCTTTGCCCGTGCGTGTAGTCGTACGACGGGTAGATGCACCACTTGTCGCCGGTGCGATGGTGGTGGGCGTGCTTCACGCGGTACATCACCGGATCGCGCAAGTTCAAGTTGGGCGACGCCATGTCGATCTTCGCCCGCAGAGTGCGCGAGCCATCGGGGAACTCGCCCGCCTTCATCCGCTCCAGCAAATCCAGGTTCTCTTCAACCTCGCGCGTGCGATAAGGACTGTCCTTGCCGGGCTCGGTCAGCGTGCCGCGGTGCTCGCGCATCTCCTCGGCTGTGAGGTCGCAGACATACGCTTTGCCATCCTTGATGAGCTTCACAGCCCATTCGTAAAGCTGGTCGAAGTAATCGGACGCAAAGAACAACCGATCTTCCCAATCGCCGCCCAGCCAGCGGACATCGTCGATGATCGAGTCGACATACTCCTGCTCTTCTTTGGCGGGATTGGTGTCGTCGAAGCGCAAGTTGAACTTGCCGTTGTACTCCTTGGCGAGTCCAAAGTTCAGGCAGATGCTCTTGGCGTGACCTATATGCAGGTAGCCGTTTGGTTCCGGCGGAAAGCGCGTGTGGACCACCACGTTGGGATTCTTCGCCCGGTCAGCGTCGATGATTTGCTGAATGAAGTTGCGGGACGGGCGGGAAGCTGGGGTGGCAGGGGATTCGGCGGGCATTGGGTGGTTCCTGAGGGCAGTTGGCGGAAGACTCCGATGCGCTCCGCCTGGCGCAACCTAAGTAGTGTAACAAAAGCACCTTAGGTGGAGTACGGGAGTTCTGCTGG
The DNA here is from genome assembly GCF_965227375.1 of Aeoliella sp. NCBI lineage: Bacteria > Pseudomonadati > Planctomycetota > Planctomycetia > Pirellulales > Lacipirellulaceae > Aeoliella > Aeoliella sp. Next base: position 1,738,015 of record NZ_CBDDFX010000002.1, on the reverse strand, counting down.
CGCACTCGGCTGCATTGAAATACAGGGGTGGTTGCTTGTCGCGGGCAGGAACCTGCAGATAATAAACGTCTGTTGGCGACCCACGTCGTTCGTGGCACTTGAAATGGAGGAGCGTACCATGCGATACACACACTTACTCATACTGGCTTTGGCCCTCATCTTGGCAATGGTGGCCGCGCTGGTGTTCGCACCGCAGGCCAATGCCCAAGTGTATTCGGTCTACTACGGTGCTCCGCCGGTCACTTACGTCCAGCCGGCCCCAGTCGCTTATGTGCAACCCGCGGTGGTCTATCGCCCGGTGCTGCGCCCCTTCACCACGGTTGTAAGACCCGCCCCGGCAACTGTTTACGTCGCGCCGCGTCCAGTGGTGGTGGCCCGGCCGACAATTCCTGTGGTGCCAGTCGCTCCCGTTGCCCCCGTGGTTACCACGCGATATCGCCCGATTTTGGGTGGCACGGTCACCCGAGCGTGGTATCCTTAGGGTTCTTCTCTGAGCCTGGCAACCTGTTCGATACATCTCATCTCGCTTTGCGTGTCTGGCGCGCGGAGCCTACGTATGGAGGGTAGGTTTATGGAACTCGTTCGCGTTGTTCAAGCCGACATCACCGAGCTCGAAGTCGATGCCATCGTGAACGCGGCCAACGAGCAGATGCTCGGCGGCGGCGGAGTCGACGGCGCCATCCATCGCGCGGCCGGTCCTCAACTTCGCGACGCGTGCGAACAGGTCGAACAATGGCGCCCAGGAGTCCGCTGCCCCACGGGCGAGGCCCGCATCACGCCGGGCTTCAACCTGCCGGCCAAGTGGGTCATCCACACCGTGGGTCCCGTGTGGCACGGCGGCGGCTACGGCGAGTCGAACTACCTGGCCAACTGCTACCGCAACTGCCTGCAACTTGCGGTGGAACACGAAGTTCGCACATTGGCCTTCCCGGCCATCAGTTGTGGGGTGTACGACTTCCCCGCCCACCGCGCGGCCAAAATTGCCCACCGTGAAATATCTTGCTTCACGATGGTCGAAGACTTCTTCGACGAAATCCTGCTGGTCGCCTACGATGAAGCCATGTGCCGCGTGCTGCAATCGGCTACTGCGAAAGTCTGAGTTCGCTAGTTGCGCGGGATCGACCCGCGCGGCCTTCGAGGCTGCTATACTGACGACTAACGTCAGGCAGGAATAACTGCGCCGACTCGCCGCTACTCGCGGGCCGCGGTCGGCATTCACTTTTGCAGGGGAATCAGACCGATGTGGCGACTTTCGCTGTTGGTTGCAGGGTTCGTTGTTGGCGCCACTGGTGCACTGGCCGAGGAAGATGCGCGGTCCAAGGAAACCCTGCCACTGAAGGTCACCGTGACCAATGAATCTGGCGAGCCAGCCGCCGGAGTGGAAGTCTCCATCAAGAAGCGACTCGACTTGCCCGCACAATCGGCGATGACGGACGACCAGGGGCAAGCAACTTTGAACGTTGCCCCCAAACAAGCGTTGGGGCTGGCGGTATTCGCAGACGACGGAACGAACCTCGGCTTTGTACAACTGCCTTGGTCGCAACAGTCGCCCAAGTCTCTCAAGCCCGTGACCATCGAACTTACCCCCGCGCGTGTGATGCAGATCCACGTGGTCGATGAGTCGGGAAACGATGTCGAGAACGCCACCGTCTTGCTGCAGACGGCTCATCGCGAAGGCGACAGGGCCAGCACTGACAAACAAGGCAATGCCACGCTGCGGTCTCCTCACAGCGCACCTCGGCAAGCCATCATCGCCATGAAGCCGGGAGTCGGCCTTGACTACTTCGCTTTCGCTTACGAAGGTAGGCCCATTTCCAATCCCAACTTGCTGCCTCAGTCACACGACGCGCCCATCGAACTGGTGCTCAATGGGTTCCGCAAAGTGACCGTCGAGGTCGTCGATCAGGACGACCATCCACTTGCAGGAGCCAAGGTCTATCCCTGGTTGTATCTCAAACCGGGCAAAGGCGAGCACCTCAACATGGGCGGGATCGCCGATTTCCAGTACGTCACCGACAAGTCGGGGCGATGCACCTTCGAGGCGCCCGCCGATCTCGACCGGGCCACCACCGTCTGGGCCCGCATGGAAGGTTACTCTGCACCGGAGCGAGCCAATTACGACCCCAAGTCGCTTGACCCAATAGTACAAGCCCGCTTGGTGAAGATGGTCACGCTCAGCGGCAACGTAGCACTGCCCGAGGGAGTGCAAGGCTCCGACATCAGGGTGCACATCGTGGGCGACAGCCACGGCCTCGACAGCTTTCGCAATACGGCTGTCGAGGTGAACGACGATGGCAGCTTCGAAGTGCTGGTCGATCGCAACACCTACTATCAGATGGTGGCCAGAGACGACCGGAAGTGGGCCTCGCCAGCGGTGAATGTGGTAGTGCTCGACGAAGACGTCGATGGCGTATCGCTGCGTCTGGCGCCGGCAACCCGTGTGTTTGGCCGCGTGCAGGTCGAAGGAACTGGCGAGCCGGTGCCCAACAAGTACCTGCAACTCTACCAGCGTACGGTTCAGAGTTACTACGAACTGCCCGATTCGGAAAAAATCCCCAACCCCTCGGGCTCCAACTACGCCGTTAACCCGATCATTGGCCAATCCGATCAAACCGACGAGGAGGGCAAGTTCGAGTTCTTCGTGGGCCCTGGTTCGTACTACATGTATGGCCCCGAGACCGCAGAGCGCCCCGACTTTGTTATCGGTGGCGAAACGGAAAAGGAAGTGGTGATCGAAGTGAAGCCCGTGGAGATGAAGAAGGACCGCATTGTGAAAGGCCGCGTGCTCATCGCTGGCGATAAGGAGCAAACGGTCGCAACGGCGCGCGTGTTTAGTTACCCCTTGGATAGCTTCAGCGGCAACCACATCGATGCGACCACCGACGCCGAGGGCCAGTTCGAAGCTCGCCAGATCATGGGCCCTCATTACCTGCATGCCAGCGCCACCTTCGATGGTAAGAAACATGCCGGCATGGTTCGAATCACTCCTGAAGAGGAATCTTACAGTGTCGAAATTGCTCCCGCTGCCAAACTTGTGGGACGCTTCGTTGACAGTGAACTGGGGGTACCTCTGGAAAACAGGGAAATCCGCTGCGCTGTTGAAATCAAGTATCCCGATGGCCTCTCCACGTCTGCCTTCGGTGGATCGGACACCACCGACGAGGATGGCAACTTCGAGATCGATGGGCTCGTCGTGGGACAAACCTATCGGCTGCGCGTCACCACTAAACTAGGGTCCGACGGACGTGGCCAGACGTTCGGCTACGCCGGCGAGGTCACTCCTACCAAGCCGGGCGAGTTCGAGCAGGAGTTCCAAGGCTCCGCGCTCGACTTTCCGCCAACGTTCGCTCCGATCGGCAAGTAACTACGCAACCCGCCGAATGGTCGTGGAATCGTGCTTGTGCACTATCTTTGGCTTCGCCGCATGCTCTACCTGGTACGACTGCCAGTAGGCCAGCCGGCGTTCGGTCATCTTGCGCCGGCCCAAGTGCAAAGCAAAATCCAACAGCCCCGGCATGAACCGACGGCTGAAGCACATCAAGCGGCCAACTGGTTCCATTACCACGCGAGCTCGGTTCTTGCGAATCGCCTTTACAGCAACCTTGGCCACCCGTTCCGGAGTGGTTGTCGCCCAGCGGGGCGGATCCTTCTGTCGTTCGTGGCCGTTGGAAATCGATGCATTGAACAGGTTGGTTCGCACGAGTCCCGGACAAATGGCCGTAACACCGATACCCTGCACACCGTACTCGCTGCGGAGCGACTCCGTGAATCCAACCAGGCCAAACTTCGAAGTGCTGTAGGCACACACCTTCGGCAGGCCTACCAGCCCCAACACGCTGCACACGTTCAGGATATGCACGTCGCGTCGCACAAACAGCGTAGGCATCAGTTCGTGCGTCAAGCGAATCGGAGCGTACAAGTTGACGTCGAGCATCCGTTCCCAATGCTCGGGCTCCATGCGATCGGTCGGACCGCGGTAGGTGATGCCCGCGTTGTTCACCAGGATGTCGATCCCGTCGGGCAGCGCGGCAGCAAACTGCGCCAGTTCGACAATCTCCTGAGGCTGCTCGGCGTCGTAGTGGAACGTTTCGACTTCGACGCCCAACTCCCTAAGCATCTCAGCGGTGTGAGCCATGCCCATTTGATCGCGATCGGCGACCAGCAGGTGCGTTCCCTGCCGGGCGAGTTCCAGCGCGATCGCCCGTCCGATACCCGATGCCGCGCCGGTGACCAGCGCGCGTTTGCCTTGCAGTTGTTTCATCGATACTCAAAACATGCTTGCAGCAGCCCCGATCAAGCCTGGTCGGAGCTGCTACAAACCTTGGTTCAAAGTTACTACGCGGCCGGACGCAGCACCTCGGTGGCTACGCCGTCGCGTTCCAACTCGTAGTCCGGGATCGTGCGGCTGAGCTTGTAGCGGTCTTCGCCACGCAGCACCGCCACGCCCCACTTGTCCAGGTGGTACTTGCCGCCGTTGTACACGCTGCGGTAGTACTTCTTGTCGGTGTAAACAGGTACGCTGCTCGGAATCACCCGCATGTTGAACGCCAGACGGTGCCGGTCCGTGGTGTTCGGACCCGAACCGTGGATGCAGCGCTCGGTGAAGATGATGAACTGCCCGGGCTTCACCGGCACTTCCACCGCGCGAGCTTCCTCTTCCTTGGTGTACTCCAGCGCAAAGTCGGCTTCGTAGAAACCTTCCTCGCCACCGAAAGTGATCGGGCGAATCGCATTGTGCGTGCCCGGCAAGAAGCGGAGGCAGCCGTTGTCGTGATGCGTCTCGTCGACCGCCACCCAAACAGTGAGCTGGTAGATGTCGCTCAAGTCTGGCGGGAAGATGGCCGGATCCTGGTAGTCTTCCACCATGAACGTGCTCGCCTGGTGCCACTGAATCGATGGCGAACCAGGACCCTTGTAGAAGATCTGCGACCGCCAAGTTAAGAGGTCCGGCCCCAAGAGTTGGGCCACCCGCTCGGTGATCGCTGGATGCTTCATGTAGTTCCACAACCGTGGCATCTCGAAGTGACGATCGCGCGGCGTGACGAAACCATAGGTCTCGCTCTTGGTGTCTTCGACCGCCAACAGTTCATTGCGGAAGTTCTGCATCTGCTGCGGGCTGAATGCGTCGAACGGGCCAATGAAGCCGTTGGTGTAGAACGACTTGAGCTGATCGTGGCTCAACCGATACTCCGGCGCCACTTCGGCCTTCGGCTCGATAACCTTGGGCTGCTCAAAATAGCACGGTTGGTCGATGAACGCTCGCAGCACGCGCGACTTGAGGATCATCGAGAACATCTCGTAATCCCAATTGTTCACGATGCTCTTCAAATCGCGGGGCAGGATGTTTCGAGGCAGCCCCAGGGCCTTCCAAGCACACAAACCAGCCAGGCCACCCATGATGGGCAAACGCTGCCACAGGGGACGCAACTTTGGCTTCATGTTCATCGCGACAAACTCCGGTATACAGTGGGCATGGGTCGCGGCGGCGAATCTTCGATCGTTCGCACGGGCCGCTGATGGAATATTGGCAGTAAGTACACGATGTATCGGTTATCCGGAATAGCGATCTTAGCCCACCTCCGCGGAAAGCAGTGCTAGCTCCCACCGAGCCGCAGTTTTGTCGCACTTGTGCGACAAAACCCTCCGAGCCCTGGCACGCATGCATTCTCCATAAACCATGCGTTCACAAACACTTACGGCCACCTGAAATCCAATTGTCGCAGTTAAGTCGCACGCAAAACGCAACGGGTGCGACAAAACCCCTGCGGCACTTTCGATCAACTCCGCGAGGCCGCCCAGCGAGCAGAGATGCCTGTTCGCGGAAGCAAACGCGCACAGCGCTAGCCACTACCCGGAGCGAAGAATCAACGGCCGGGCGTGGACGACGTGGTTGCCAGACAACCATTGTGTACAGACTTACACAACCCTATTAGATCACACTAGCACACCGATTCAACAGCGATTTTCTTACAGACGCGATATACTAAGACGCAGTGCAAATCATCATTAGGGAGGCCCGCGCATGCTACGGTATCTTATCCTGGTCTCAGTAGGCCTTAGCGTGCACACAGCAGGCTTCGCCAGCGATCGGTTGGCCCAGGTCGACGCACTCAAGAGCGAATACGACGCGGCAGTGGCAGACTGGCGAAAGGAGTTTACCGCCCCCGCGGACGGTTCGCGGATGTCGACCGAACGGAGCATCGAAGCCTACGAGCAATGGCCGGCATGGAGTTTCTTGCCACGTTTCCTTCGCTTGGCCTCTGAGAAGCCCGACGACGACGCAGCGTATGAATGCTGCCAGTGGGTTCTCGACTGTGTATCCGCCGTGGGAAGTTCCGAGTCGAGGATGTTCTCCGCCGACACTACCGCATGGGAAATGCTGGCCACGCACCATACCGATCGCGACGACCTGCCTCGGCTATGCCTTCAAGCAGCGCAATACCCTGGTCCCGCGCGAGAAAGCTTCCTTAGAAAGCTGCGTAACGATCCAGAGTCTTCCCGCGAAGCGGCAGGATTCGCCACCACAGCATTGGCACAACTGCTATCCCAAAAGTATGAACTCGCTTCCATGAGTCAGCGGCGCGACCAACAGCAGACAACCAACGAATTCAATCGCTACCTTCGATCGCAGGAGAGTCCCGAATGGGCGCAGTACATCGACGCAACCCAGGTGCAAAGATACCGACAGCAAGCCATTGAGATATTTCGTGACGCGCAATCGAATTACCACGACATTCCGGTTTCGATCACCGCACCTTACTTCCGCAATCTGAACACGCTGGGCGAGAAAGCCGATAAGAGCCTCCACGCTCTCGAGCACCTGGTCATCGGTGCGGTAGCCCCCAACATCACTGGTGTCGACCTGCATGGCGAGCCGCTCGACTTGAAGGACTATCGTGGCAAAGTTGTCTTGCTCTCTTTCTGGTTCCCCGGTTGTGCTCCCTGCCTAGGCCTGGTGCCGGAGGAGAAAAATTTGCTCGAGACATTCCAAGGCAGACCGTTCGCTTTGTTGGGCATCTGCCACGACGATCAGCGCGAGGTCGCGCTCGAAGTGGCAGAAGAGCATGGAATGGACTGGCCCATCTGGTTCGAGAACCCCAAGGGCCCCATCGTGACCAACTGGAACGTGCTCTCGTGGCCAACGCTATACGTGCTCGACGCCGAAGGACGCATCGTCGAGAAAGGACTACGAGGAGAAGACCTCGAGCAGTTCTTAATAGAGTTGGTCGAGCAACAGGAGTCGCAAACGCAGCAACGCAAGTAATCCCAGCTTCCCCATTCAGGAAAACTCTTGGCAATCAGAAACCCGGTAAGCCGCACACACTTTAAGTTCACCGCCGATCGCATCCAGCACTACTCGGACGATCTGGTGCAGTGCAGTGCCTGCGGTCACGACTACTATCCAAAAGTCCATAGTCAGCCCTACCTGGTGCAGTTCGCTGCCATCCTGGTGGGGCTCTCCGTGTTTCTGGCATTCAAGCTGCATGCACCGCCATGGTTGTACGTGGTGGGCCCCGTGGCTATTCTCGTGGCAACGCTGTTGTACGCACGACGCGACCGGCGCATTCACAACAGATCGGAACGCCTACGGTATGGAGATATCGTACCCGAGTGTCCCGAGTGCGGCTCAGACAAGCTGGCCCGTACGTTCTGACCTCGCTGGGCGCAGATTCAGACACCATGAACCCGTTCACCTCCCCAGCAACCTAATCGGCCCCCGACGAACGCTCCGCGCCGCCGGCGATCACGGTGCGGCGTGGATTTGTGATCACGATCGCCAGCACCCTGGGATTCGGCATCGCGGGCGGGCTGATTGGGCTCCTCTTAGGCACGGCCGTCCCCAGCTACTACCGCGCGGTGTTCAACATCCCGCCCGAGTCGTCGGGCAACCCGGTCCACGTCGGCCTGGGACTCGGCTTCACCCAAGGCCTAATACTGGGCGCGTTCGCGGGGCTCGCCATTGTGTTGATCGTCGCGTGGTATCATTCACGGGTGGCGAGGTTTCGGTAGGTCTAGAAATGAAAAGAATCGTCTTCGGCATCGCGTTGTCTCTCCTGCTGTCCGGTGGAGCTGGCTGCTCCAAGGAAGACCCATCACCGCAGCCGCCATCTTTGAATGCGGCTCCCACAACCTCCGAAGCTGCAGCCGACGCTTCTCGGAATGCACGATTGGAAGCCGCAAAAGCCCATTCCAAGGTTATCAACGACGAGTTTCAAGACGCGCTGGAACCGCTGACGTTCGCCATCGAGAACTGGGAACCCGACACGGAGGGTCTCTACATGGCGTATTGGGACCGTGGGATTGCCTACGATGGTCTTGGCCAGCCGAAGAAAGCGATCCAGGACTTTACCTCGGCTATCGAGTTGGAAGATTCCGCCTACCTGTATCACGCACGCGCGATCGCATACTGCCTGGCGGCCGATTACCATGCGGCATTGCTCGACTGCGAGACGGCGTACGAGAAACTTCCGGCCGAGCCTTACAACGCGCTGTTGCTTAGCCAACTCCTTTCCTGCTCCCCACTCGACGCCGACCGCGACGGTGAGCGAGCTCTCGATCTAGCGAGCCAAGAACTGGATCATTCCCCAGAACGAATGGAACTCGTCGCGTGCGCTATGGCCGAAGCTGGCAAGTTCCACGACGCTATTCAACTAACGGAAATGGTACTGGAGCACAGAGAAAAGTGGTCGGACGATTCGCAGGCCCACAAGGACGCGATTCGTCTTACCCGGTCGCGACTCGAAGTACTCCGTAGTGGGAAGCCCATTCGCTTGAGCACTACGCCAGGCGAGTGGCGAAAACCATGGGAGTCTTTCTAGCTCGGGCTGAGCAGGTCATGCCAATTCCTTACTGCGATTGACCAGAATGCTTGCCAACCGGGCGAATCTCGCCTAGCATGACGACCGCTATGTTGGTGGATCGACAGAATCAACCACAGGGGAGCGAATCATGCAACGGCGAGATGCTTTGAAACAGTTGGGCATGGGAGCCGCGGGCGTTGGACTGGGTGTCGCGGCCGCATCGCAGGTCGATGCACAGGACCACGGGCACGCAGAAAGCAAGATGCCCCCGGTCGAGCACATCAATCTCTACTTCTGCGGGTTCCACATGGCCAAGTCGAACCCCAAGTTCCAACTCGAAACGCAACACTACTGCTGCGCGCATGGCGACGAGATGCACCAGTGCGTGCTGTACGACAAAAGCACGCCCGACGCGAAATTGCTGGGCGTTGAGTACATCATCACCGACAAGATGTATCGCGAACTCCCCGAAGAAGAGAAGAAGTACTGGCACCCTCACACCTATGAGGTGCTCGGCGGCGGCTTGATCGCGCCGCACATGAGCCAGGAGGAGGAAGACGCCTTTATGAAGGCGCTACTGCCCACCTGGGGCAAGGCGTGGCACGTGTGGCCCGACCCCACCACCAAAGTGCCGATGGGCGATCCACTTCTCATGTGGTCGCTAATGGGCGACGGTCAGGCGAATGAGGAAATGGAAGCCGCGCGCGACAAGCAGTTCGGCGTCGATTCCCAGGAGATCGCCGAGCGCCGGCAGAAGCTCTTCGACCTGCCCAAGCCCGATGTCCCGCTGCCAACGAACATGGACTTCATCGGTCGGCAATGGACCGCCGAAGGGCCTGACACGGCGGCAGCGCGGAAGAAGGAACTGGGGTAGCTTAGAGACCGGCCACGATGCCGGGGGTGCCTTTGCTACATGCGCCGGCTGACGAGTCGCAAGCTATACTGTGATTCCAAGAGCAGGATCGGGAAGTCTTCCACATGCGTCTCCCTTCAACGCAACTCTGAGACCGTAATGTTTCGCATAGCAACGTCCTACGCCATGCCGCTCTTGGTCACCATGTCCATTACCGGGGCCACTGTAAACAGTGGAGCTGCGGCGGACACGCCTAACGTCATCCTCTGCATGGCCGACGATCAAGGTTGGGGAGACACCGGCTACAACGGTCACCCCGTATTGAAGACACCCAATCTCGATCAAATGGCTCGCGAGGGTTTGCGGTTCGACCGTTTCTACGCAGGATCGCCCGTCTGTTCGCCAACGCGCGGCAGTTGCCTAACGGGCCGCGATCCGTATCGCTACGGGATCTATACCGCCAATTCAGGGCATATGAAACCGGAGGAAGTCACTCTAGCCGAGTTGCTCCGAGAACAGGGCTACTCCACAGGTCACTTCGGAAAGTGGCACTTGGGCACGTTGACCAAGGACGTAAACGAGTCGAATCGTGGCGGCCCCGGCGGCATCGCCCATTTCTCACCGCCCTGGGAAAACGGTTTCGATTCGTGCTTCTCAACGGAAGCCAAGGTGCCCACCTACTGGAAGCCGGGATCCTACGACGCGTTCGGCACGCATTACTGGACTGGTCCCGAGCAAATGGTGCCCGCCGAGCAAGTCTCGGGCGATGACTCGGTGCTGGTCATGGATCAGGCGGCGAAGTTCATCGAGCAGAGCGTGACCAACGGAAAGCCATTCTTCGTAGTGATTTGGTTTCATGCACCGCACCTGCCGGTAGTTTCCGCTCCTCCGTACACCGATGGCTACCACGGCAAGCACAAGGACTACTACGGCTGCCTGACCGCATTGGATCAGCAAATGGGGCGGCTGCGAGAAAAGCTCGACACACTGTCCGTGGCCGACAACACCATGCTGTGGTACTGTTCGGACAACGGACCGGAAGGCAAGAGCAGTGCCCCGGGAACGACCAGCGGGCTGCGAGGTCGCAAAAGAAGCCTTTACGAAGGAGGAGTCCGCGTGCCCGGCCTGTTGGTTTGGCCGAGCAAGATCACGAAGCCTCGCACGGTCGAGGTGCCGTGCGTCACCGACGACTACGTCCCTACGATTCTCGATGCGCTAGCGCTTCAACCACCGGCAGCAACCGAGCGTCCCCAGGATGGCGTGAGCCTGATGCCGCTGATCGTCGGAGAAATGACCGAACGACCGCAGCCAATCCTGTTCGAATCGGGCGAGCAACTCTCACTTACCGACAACCGCTTCAAACTCTACAGCCCCGACCGAGGTAAGACTTATCAGCTTTACGATCTGATCGACGACCCTGGCGAGACGACCGACTTGGCCAAGCAACATCCCGACAAGGTCGCCGGCTACGCCAGGTGTCTGGCCGAATGGCGAGCCTCCTGCCAAGCGAGCGCCACAGGGGCAGACTACGAGTAGCTTCACTTTGTGGGCGAGCCGATATTCACCGGGTGATCGAGCCCCAGTACCCAATTGCGCAGGTTTCCTTCGCCCAGTTTCATCGCCGCGGTCGTAAGCGGGGCGAATTGTCGCGCGAGGTGCGATAGCTGACTCTTCCCGCGGGCGATTTGCGTCATCTGTTCGACGCGACGGACCACGGAGTGTACCGCCGGGCTGCGCAGTCGGTGGTAGTCACGGAGGCGTCCCTGAGCCACCAGGTTCGCGAACACGTAGGCGTCCTCGATGCCGAGATTCATGCCGCGGCCGCCCAGCGGCGAATGGATATGCGCCGCATCGCCCGCCAAAGCCACCGGCCCCTTGGCGAATTCACTCGTCACGCAGTGCCGCATGTGGAATTCGCTCTCCCAAACGGTCGCTCCGGCGGTCGAATTGCCCAGGAGGTGATCGGTAATCGGCAGCACGTTACCAGCGATCCGCCAGAGGTTGTCGGCGATGCAGATCATGAACACAGCGCCGGCGTCGTTCCACTCGAGGTGCACGCGATCGATCGCCAGATCGGTTTCGAGTTCGATGTCGACCACCATCCATGGCTCGTCGAAGTGATCGCCAGGAAAATCGATGCCTAGTTGCTCTCTGACCGTGCTATGCGGACCATCGGAGCCCAGCACGATGTTCGCCACATACGATTCCGTCTCGCCGCTAGGCAAAGTGAGGCTGCACTCGACTTGATCGTCGCCTGCGACTTCGACCGTTTCGAGCTTGGTGTTGAATTCGACGTCGACTCCACGCTCGGCAAGCGCATCAGCGAGCGCCCTTTCGCTGTCGGCCTGGGGATGCACCAGCATGAAGGGGTACTTGTGATCGATCTTGGTGAGGTCGCCCTCGAAGATCACGCGGCCATGCCGCCAGAGATCCATGCCGTGCGCTGGCCGACCTTGCCGCAAGAGCCGTTCGGTCACTCCAGTCGATTCGAGCAGCGTAAGCGATCGCGGGTTGACGCCAAACGCTTTGCTATGGTCGGACAAACCACTGTGCTGCTCGACAATACGAACCGGAACGCCGAGGTCTGTAAGAAACAGCGAGGCGGATAGCCCCGTAGGGCCCGCTCCGACGACCAGAACTTGTGGCTTGGTATTCATGCAGGTCCCCTCAGTGGTATGGCCGCCCCGGCCGTACAGATAGTAGGTACGGCCGGGGGCGGCCATACTACCTTTCTAATGCAGCACGGGGCAGGTGTCGAACCACTCGCGACCGGTCTCGCGCATCCACTCGATCGACTCCATCGGTCCCCAGAATCCACGTTCGTACTTGTAGACCGGTGGTTGGTTTTCGTTCTGCCAGTGCTGCAGGATCGGATCGCAAATCTTCCACGCGGCTTCCACTTCGTCGGCGCGAGCGAACAAACTTGCGTCGCCTTCCAGCGCATCTAAGAGCAGCCGCTCGTACGCTTCCGGCATCACGCCTTGGAATTCGCGGTCGTAGCGGAAGTCGAGGTCGGTCTGGCGGAAGCGCATTCCCTGGTCGGGCACCTTCGTCTGAAAGTGCATCTGGATGCCTTCGGCGGGCTGCACCTGAATCACCAACTGATTGGCTTCGCAGTTGCGCGACGTATTCTCGAACAGCATGTGCGGTGGGCGGCGGAAGCGGATCACAATCTGCGTGGTGCGGCAGCTCATCGCTTTGCCGCTCCGCAGATAAAACGGCACACCCTGCCAACGCCAGTTATCGACCCACAGCTTCATGGCCGCAAACGTGGCGGTCTGGCTGTCCGCGGCGACGTCCTTCTCTTCGAGGTAACCGTCGTACTGGCCACGGAACGTGTCGGCGGTGATCATCTCGGGCGTCATCGGCCGCACCGCCTGCAGGACTTTCACTTTCTCGTCCCGCACAGGATCGGCCGCGTACTTCACCGGCGCCTCCATGGCCGTGATCATCATCAACTGCAGGATGTGATTCTGGAACATGTCGCGGATGATGCCGGACGTCTCGTAGTAGCCCGCGCGGCTGCCGATGTCGACTTCCTCGGCCACGGTGATCTGCACGTGGTTGATGTAGTTACGATTCCAGATCGGCTCGAAGATCGAATTGGCGAATCGCAGCACCATCAGGTTCTGCACGGTCTCTTTGCCCAGGTAGTGATCGATGCGGTACACCTGGTGTTCGGCGAAGTGATTGTGAACCACCTCGTTGAGCTTGCGGGCGGTCTCGCCATCGGTGCCGAAGGGCTTTTCGATCACCACCCGCCGCGGCCCGGTCGACTCATCCGCCATGCCGGCATTGCCCAGCATCTCGACCGCGGGGCCGTAGAACCGCGGGGCGGTCGAAAGATAGTACACGCGCTCGCTCTGATCACCGCCCTCCATCTCCTGGAGCGTCTTATCGAGCGCGGCGAAGTCTTCCGCGTTGCCGATGTCGCCTGGGTGGTAAAACACCTTGGTGGCGAATGCGTCCCACGAGTCGGCATCGAAGTTCTTGCCGGCGAACTTTTGCGTGCTCTCGGTGAGCGACTTTCGCCACTCGTCGTGCGAGAACTTGGTCCGCGAGAAACCAATCACCCGCGTATCGGCGGGCAGGCGTCCCTTACGATCAAGCTGATAGAGCGCAGGAATCAACTTCCGCTGCGTCAAATCGCCCGACGCACCGAAGATAACTATGGAATGTGGCATGGCGTGGTGAATGACCAATGAGCAGTGACTAACGACCAACTTTTAGTTTGGTCATTTGGTGTTCCGTCATTGGGTATTTGTCAAATGGTCATGGAGGTGAAACCGCCGTCGACGTAAATTGCCTCGCCTGTCATGAAGCTGCCGGCCGTCCTGGATAGCAGCAGGAGCGTCGCACCGATGAGTTCCTCGGGCTCACCGAAACGGTCCATCGGTGTATGTCGCATGATGTCGGCCACGCGCTCTTCGCTTAAGATTTTACGGTTCTGCTCGGCCGGGAAAAACCCGGGGCACAGGCAGTTTACCCGCACGCCCTGGGTGGCGAACTCGCGGGCGACGTTCTTTGTGAGGCTCAGCACCGCGGCCTTCGAGGCCGAGTAGGTGAACACCTTCGAGAGCGGCAGGAAACTGGTCACGCTGCCGATGTTGAGAATCGACCCGCCATTGCCGCTATCGATCATCGCCCGACCAAACACCTGACAACTGTAGTGCACACCAGCCAGGTTGCTCTTGATGATGCGGTCGAACTCGTCCTCTTCGATGTCGAAGTAAGGTGTCGCCGAGTTGACACCCGCCCCGTTGACCACCGCATCAACGCGGCCGTGGTCCTTGACCACTTTGTCGCAAAGCTCCTGGATCGACGCCTTGTTCATCGCATCGACCGACGCAAAACACGCCTTGCCGCCCGCCTTCTCGATCGCCTCGACGCGTGCTGCACCGCGTTCCTCGCTCCGCCCCGCAACAACCACATGCGCACCGGCCTTCCCCAGTCCTTCGGCCATCTCACCGCAGAGCACACCGGTGCCACCAATCACCACGGCCACCTGGCCATCGAAGCTAAAAAGTTTTTCTATGTAGGACATTTAGATTGCCTGTTGGATTTAGTTGAACCGCTGGGGAATTTGTTTAACCACGGAGGGCGCAGAGGGCACGGAGAGAATTGCTCGATCAAACCGGCTTATCTTCTCAAAGGAACTTGTCAATGTTCTTGCAAAATGCGTCAAGCGTCGGAAACAACTCTTCCAGTCCTTCTGGATCGTGAATCAGGTATTGAACCTCTGGATCGCTATCATCTGGATCAAGAACATAATAGTTCCCGCAAACGTCGTCGCCGATCACAACGAAGTCCGAGACATCTGTACCGGACCACTCCGTATCCTGGAGCCAGCTTGTGCCCATCAACAATCGCGAATAGTCAATGATCTCCTCCGGTCTGATGTAGATTCTCCCAAGCTCCTTCCAAATGCGAGCACTGACCGCATCTGAAAAACTATCAGGCAGAGTGATCAGCCAAGAACGATAGACCTCGGGCAACTCGACTCCCAACTGCCCCTCCACAAGGAGTACATCGTCCTCCGACACGACCTTTACCCCCCATTCGCTGTGTCCTCTGTGGTTAATCCCTCCGCGGCGCAGCTCCGGGCGCTGACGCTTCCGGCTCGCCAAGTTGGTGGATCTCCCAACTACGAGGGATCCTTTCGCAGGTCCAGCCACTCGGTGTGGAACATCTCGCCGCGGGGTTTGTCGGTGCGTTCGTAGGTGTGCGCGCCGAAGTAGTCGCGTTGGGCTTGCAGCAGGTTCGCCGGCAGCGACTCGCGGCGATAGCCGTCGTAGTAGGCCAGGGCGGTGTAGAACGCGGGGACCGGGATGCCGAGCGTGGCCGCGGTGGAAACCACGTGACGCCAAGCGTCCTGAGCCTTGTCGACCGCTTCGCCAAAGTACGGCGCGAGCAGCAGGTTCTCGAGTTTGGGATCCTTGTCGAACGCTTCCTTGATGCGATCGAGGAACACGGCGCGGATGATGCACCCGCCGCGCCACAGCATGGCGCAGTCGCCGTAGTTTAGCGGCCAGTCGTGTTCGGCCGCTGCGGCTTGCAGTTGCACGAAGCCCTGGGCGTAGCTCACGATCTTCGAAGCGTACAAGGCGTGACGCACCGCTTCGATAAACTCCTTCTTGTCACCGTCGTACTTCACCTCGGGACCATTCAGCACCTTGCTGGCGCGGACGCGTTCATCCTTGAGCGCCGATAAGCAGCGGGCGTACACGGCTTCGGTCACGAGCGTGCTCGGCATGCCGAGGTCGAGCGCCAGTTGGCTCATCCACTTGCCAGTGCCCTTCGCGCCGGCGCGGTCGAGCACCTTGTCGACCATGAACGAGCCGTCTTCGTCTTTGACGCTAAAGATGTCGCGCGTGATTTCGATCAGGTAGCTGTCGAGTTCACCCTTGTTCCATTCGGTGAACACGTCGTACAGCTCGTCGTTGGTGAGGCCTAGCACTTCCTTCATCAGGAAGTACGCCTCGCAGATGAGCTGCATGTCGCCATACTCGATGCCGTTGTGCACCATCTTCACGTAGTGCCCCGCGCCGCGTGGGCCGACCCACTCGCAGCAGGGGATGTCGCCGTTAGGACCCACCTTCGCGGCGATCGCCTGAAAGATCGGCTTGACGTGTTCCCACGAGTCGGGCGATCCGCCGGGCATCATGCTGGGGCCTTTGAGCGCGCCTTCTTCGCCGCCGGAGACGCCGGTGCCGCAGAACAACAGCCCTTGCTCTTCGACGTACTTGGTGCGGCGCTCGGTGTCCTCGAAGAATGTGTTGCCGCCATCGATGATGATGTCGCCCTTGTCCAACAGCGGGATGAGTTGCTCGATCAGCGCGTCGACCGCCGGGCCAGCCTTCACCAGCATCATTACCTTGCGGGGCGGCTTGAGGGCCTTCACCATTTCTTCAACCGAGTGGCAGCCGACGAACTGCTTGCCAGCCGCTCGGCCTGCCATGAACTCGTCCACCTTGCTGGTGGTGCGGTTGAAAACAGCTACCTTGTAACCACGGCTCTCGACGTTGAGCGCGAGGTTCTCCCCCATAACAGCCAAGCCGATGAGGCCAAAATCGCATAATTCGGACATCGCAACATTCTCTCTCGGTTAATCAGAACGCGCCTTTGCTAAGACCAAATCATCGGCACCATGGCGGAAGTCGTCAATATGCCGCGCGTTCGACAGCCACTGGGCATGGTCGGTTGCAACCGACGGTACGGATTGCGAATCGGCAGTCCGATTTTCGGGATGGGGCATCCTGCGAATGCCTATGAGCCCCCAATCGGGTTTTGACAGCCCGCTACCGCGGGGGATAATGAGCTGTTCTAACCGTTCCCCTTCCTCCCGCTTGTGACCACTCGAATGTCCGTACTCAATCTGAAACCCGCCGACGAATGTGAAATCGACCTGCTCTCGCTGGGCGCCCTAGTGCACCGGCTCGACCCCGGCACGATTCCGTTCCGCAAGGCGAGGTCGTTCGAGATCCATGTCTCAGGTGGCGAATACAACGTATCGGCCAACCTGGCGAGTTGCTTTGGCCAGCGGACGGCCGTCGCTACGGCCATGGTGAACTACGGCATCGGCGAACTGGTGCAGTCCCGGGTGCGGGAGATGGGTGTGCGGCCGTTCTACAAGCATTTCGAGCACGACGGAGTCCGCGGCCCGAACATTGCCACGGTCTACAGCGATCGAGGCCTCGGCGTGCGACCGCCAGTGGTACAGTACAACCGCGCGAACGAAGCCGCCGCGCAACTCAAGCCGGGCGACATCGACTGGCAGAGCATCCTCGCGCACGGCGTTCGCTGGTTTCACTCCGGTGGCATCTACGCGGCACTCGGCGAGCACACTTCGGACCTGATCCTCGAAGGCATGCAGGCGGCCAAGGGCGCTGGCGCGGTCACGTCGTTCGACTTGAACTTCCGCGGCAAGCTGTGGGCCACGCTGCCCGGCGGCAAGGAAAAGGGCATCGCCATGAACCGCGACATCGTCAAGCATGTCGACGTGCTGATTGGCAACGAAGAAGACCTGCAAAAAGGCCTCGGCTACGAAGGGCAGGACGTGGAGAAAGAGTCGGACCTCGACCCGGCCGCGTTCTTCGGCATGATCGAGCGTGTGAAGGCCGACTTCCCCAACGTGAAAGTGGTCGCCACCACGCTTCGCCAGGTGCACTCCACCAACCGCCACGGCTGGTCGGCCGTGCTGTGGTACAACGGCGAACGCTATCCCAAGCGGGTAGCCGACTACCCCGCCGAAGGCCCCGACCGCCCGCAGCTAATCGACAAGACCGACATGGGCGTGATGCAACTCGACGTGGTCGATCGCATCGGCGGCGGCGACGGTTTCGCCTCGGGCCTGATCTACGGCCTCTTGAACGATCGCCATCCCGAAGATTGCATCCGCCTGGGCTGGGCGCACGGCGCACTACTCACCACCTTCACCGGCGACGTCTCCATGGCCTCGCTGCCGGAAGTCGAAGCCCTGGCCCTCGGCGGCTCGGCGCGCGTGCAGCGATAGTAGCGATAGGCTACATTAAGCTGGTACGCCCTTTCGCCTCCAACGGAGCAAGGTACTAGCTCATGCGAAACCCGAACAGCCGAGCTGCAATTGCCGCCTCATTCGTCGCGCTACTGTGGTCGTGCCCTCCGGCTCTCGGTGAACTACCTGCAAAGTATGAACTACCTCGCTGGTGCGGGCAGGGATCGTTGGTGGTAGTAGTCGATGTCTCCGACGTCCAGAGCGGCTTCTACGAAATGGCTGGCCGCGCGGAGGAGATTGTTCGACTGGTTAAGCGAGCCAAGGCAAGTTGCCTGATCGTCGAAGATGCCGATCTTCCCTGGCGGCGTGAACCGCGGACCCGTCAGCCTGCCTACCAACCGGCGACCACGTACCTCCGACTCGCGAACCACTTGGGAGTTCGTCGGGGGGTCGTGCTTCCGTCCGTTGGTGTGGACCCGTCTGCCAAGCAACAGAGCGAGTGGATAACTCGGGTGGTGGAACTCGTCGACCGCGACGATTACGACTACATCGCCTTGCCCGACCAGGCGTCCGTAGCCGCCTTTCTATCCGCCCCAAAGGATGAGCTATACCGGCGGGAACTGCGAGACGATGAGCGTACCAACTGGTGGTCAACCTCAGCGGGCAACCGACGTTCTGAATGGAGAGTTCTAAGATTGCCGGAGTCGGCCAGCACGGAGCCATCCCTCGCGGCCACCGTCGTCGAGGCGACCAAAGCCCCCTGGCTGGAGGCGCAGCCGCCAAATCGATATGGCCGCAGATGGCCCAAAGAGTTCGAAGTCACTCTGGAAAACGGAGACGGAGCAAGCCGTCAGTTTGTGGATCAATTGATCGACGCAGCCAGCGACAGTAGGAACACGAGGATTCGATTGCGATTGACGCTGCAAGCCGACGGGTCGCTCGACGATCAGGCGTTTGCCACACTGCAGGAAGTCGCAGAGTGGATGGAAGCTTACGGCAGCCCGTGGGACCATCGCCATATTGGGCCGCCGCCATACATTGCGAATGACGCTACGGAGGGCCTGCGTGTCATCTGCGGACATGGGACACTCTGGGTTATCGGCGATGCGTGGCCCAAAGATGGGATACACCTGCCTGCACTATACGCGGACAACGCGCACGAAGTCGTCTCGGTTCGTCTGGTAGGCACTCAGAAGATGCTGATGTGGCAACAGGGCGACCACGAAATCGGTCTGACGATTCAGCCTCCGCGCCACAAACCACGGAACCTCCCGTGGGTCGTCGAAATTGGCTACATCGATACGACACCGTAGGTGCGGCTTGACGAAACATCAGCAGCAAAGCTAGCACTCCCCGCCACCAGCAGGCTTGTCTATTCAATGTTGACCTCGAGCGCGGGCTTTTCTAATCTCCTCGCGCTCTGGCGATGTTGCGCCGGCACCATTCTCTCTGGAGGCGACGAGTATGCGATTCGTACTGGCGGTGGCACTGGTTTCGATGGGGCTGTTCTCCCCGACAGAGGCTCAAGAGCCGGCCATCTTGCCGGCGCCGCCGGCGGAAGCCATCGTTGCGCCGGCCCCGCAGAATTCGCCGCCCAGCCCGGTGGCCAAGCAGTACGTTATCAAGTGCGAAATCTTCGCCCAGGATGCCAAGGAAGAATCCAAGCTGCTGGCGGCGCCCCACATTGTGGTGACCGATGGGCAGGAAGGTCACATCGCCACGCAGGCCGAGTTGCCGTTTGTCACTGGAATGCGTTCCAGCGATAGCGGTGAAGTGAAGCCGCTGGTCACGCGGATGCGAGAAGGAACCACCGGCACGGTGACCGTTCAATCGCTGGAGGACGAGAAGGTACACGTCGACGCATCGTTCAGCGTGTCCCACGTCGCTCGCACCGATACCCTGCAGGGATCGACAAAGGGCACCCCGGCTACGCAGGCTCCGCTGCTGAAGACCGACGCCTGGCGCGTCGTTCGCACGTTGGAGTTGGGCGAGTCAATCGAAATCCGCGACACCATACAAGGCGAAACGCCCGGCCAACTGATCGCCAAGCTCTCCGTCGATCGCATCGGCGCCGACGAAGCGGCCATCACACCGATCGGTGCTGCGGAACCACCCGCCACTGAATCCGCGAAGCCCGTCCACACGGTGGTATACGCCGTGGGCGACTTGCTGGAAGAAAACGCCCGCAATCTACCTTCCGAAAAGCTGCAACACACCGACTTCGTGCTCGTGATGGACATGATCTTGAGCGAAGCAGCGGTCGAGTGGAACAACGATACCTCGTTGCGATGTCATCCTAAGAAGCGAATGCTCGTGATCTCGCAGACGCAAGAAGGCCACGAGGAAATCGCCAATCTGCTTCGCGACAAACGGACTCACGTGGCGGACGCCAAGAATCTGCTGCTGAGATAGCAAATCGTAGAACGGAATTTATTCCGTTAGCCCGTATCGTTGTAGCCGGATTCGCAAGAATTCAGAAGGCCTAACCACTAAGTCCGAATTCTTGCGAATCCGGCTACGCTATAAGCTAATCATCGTAACGGAATAAATTCCGTTCTACGGGGATCGATACGCCGGCAGCTTGCGGATACTCCCCTCAATCCGCTCCATCATTTGCTGGAATCGTGCATCGTCGCGGCCGCCGAACTGGCTGATGAATTGCATGGTGGTCATGCCTTCGGGCAGCTCCGCCACGTCGGGCAGGTAGTCCTTGGTGGTGAACTCGCGGGCCAACGTGTCGAGCTTCACCCGACCGTCCAACAGTTCGCTCGCCAGATGGATGCCTGCCTTGTCGGCCGCCAGGTCGGCGAAGCTGAACCCGGTGCCGCCATTGGAGTCGAGCAGTTCCTTGGCCATGCTAAGCGTCTCGGCCGACTCGCGCCCCTGCAGCCCGACCAACATGGCGGCCACCGTGAAGTGCCGCGCCAAGTCGTTTCGGCCCAGCGCCGTGGGCTTGCCGATGTAGCTACTGCGAATCGATCGCTCGGCGGGCGTTTCGACGCGAGCTAGCGCCGGCGCGATGGCTGGCAACTTGTTGAGCTGTTCGGGATCGCCCACGGCGATGCCGACAGACATCAAGAACACCTTCGCCTGCACCTCTTCCGGCGCTTTGGCCGACTCCTGCGCCGCCAGGCGGACGAACTGCTCGAACAACTCATCGCCCTCGAAACGATGCGGTCCCGCCCCGCCGGAACCGGCCGCGGGCAGTCGCTGGTTGGTCCGAGCGGCCTGGGTCATCTTCGAAATCACGCCCCGCACCGCGTCGCTGACCGGATCGCTGCGTCGTTGGCGGCCAAGCTGCCGACGCAAGACGCCGGCCGCGGGGTCGTCTGGCCGGGCGTAGCCCAGTACCTCGTAAACTTCGTGCAATCGGTCGCGCGTCGCTGGCGCTACCTGGTCGAAGCGGCTCACGCGGCGGCGGCGAATCTCTTCGCCCACCATCGATATCAGCAGCGTGTTAACCGGATCGAACTTGAGCACGAACTCCTTACGCCGCGAGAAGCTTTCGCCCAGCACGGGCCGCATCACGCTATCGGCTTCGGGACTGTGCGCGGCGCCCAGGTAGTGCCCCAACTCGTGCACCAGCAATTCCAAGCGGCCCTTTTCGCTGGCATGACGCGACCACTCACGCAACAAAATGTGCGGTCGCAGCGGCCCGCGTGTGCCGCCCATGTGGGTGCGGCCGGCGGAAAGTTCGTACTGGCTGCTAAAACCGATGGCCAACTGCCCAGGAAACGGGTCGGCCGTCTTCTCGAAGTCAGCCAGCGTGGCGTGGAAGTCCGTCACGCTGTTGTCAGTGGTCCACGTATCGACGGCCACCACTTCGAGCTTGACCATCGCGTGACGGTGGAGAATCTTGGAAGCCTCCGCGATACGCTTGCGGAGCTTGCCCTCCCACATCACGCGGCTGGTGGGCTCGTCATCGTCTACCAGAATCTTGACGGGAATCGTCGCCACGGGCGTGGTTGCCGCCGCACCGGGAAGCCCGGCGACATAGCTCTTCGTGTCGCCCAGGCTGATCCGCTCCAGATCGAGCGTCTTATCGTCGCGAGTGCCCAGAAAGTAGACCGCGCCTGGCTCGAGGTTGTAGCTCAGGGTTTTGCGTCCCGATTTGAATGAGATGCTCGCTGCACTGTCGGCAAAGATCGGGCGAGAACTGCCCGGCGAGAGGGTCACCTGCCACGGCAGAGCGCCGGGCAACGTGATTTCCACTGGCACCCGCCGCTCGGTGCGGTTCGCCACCACCATCACGTCGGCCCATGCCTGCCCGCTGATCATTACAAGCCAGCAGGCCACTGCGGACACCCAGGCACTCTTAAACCACATGCTCTTGCTCCACCAGGTCCAGCAACTCCTGCATGGCGTAAAGATCCTTTTCGCGTCCGGCGCGGGCGAAGATGGCGGTCAGGTTCATCAGCAGCCGCGCGATCCAAGTGCGATGGCTCGCTGGCGCGAGCAACTGTGGGTCGGGTTCGATGTGCGTGCCGGTGGTCTGCGCGATGCGGTCGAACGCTTCGGGCAGCGACAGCAGCGTGCCGCCGTAGAACGGATCGACAAACATCAGCGAACGCTGATGCGCCTCCTCGGTTTCGACCGCCACCAGAAAGTGCCCCGGCGAATTGACGCCATGCACGGTGAGGCCCAGCTCGGCGGCAACGTACTTGTAGACAATGGCCAGCGTGATCGGAATGCCGCGCCGCGTCGCCAGCACGACCGGCAGGTAGCTGTTCGACGGGTTGTAATAGTCGTCTTTGTTGCCGCCGAACTCTAACAGATCGAACATCACGTCGTGCATGTGGGCCAGCAAGGCATCGGGCGACTCGCTCGGCGTGCGGCTGCGAACTGCCTCGACCATTGCGTCGAGCGACTTAAGCGCCAGCGCGGCTTCCGATTCCCCCGCCTCGTGCGACGCCACCGCGCAGGCCGCCCGCACCAGCCCTCGCCGGGTGCTTAACAGTGGTAGCTCGCGACGCAATGCGTCGTAAGCCAAGGGGCGGCAATATGCGGGCGAAGACATGAAGCTCGGGGCAGGGCAGGGGGACGCGGGTTCCCTTCCAGCTTAGTCCCTTACGACAAATCTGCCCACCTGCGAAATGCGGAGCTACCGTAATGGAGCGTGCCCAAGGCCGCGGCAGCAAACGGACAGTTGGCCAGCGTGAATCATCTCGTGCGCCGCGCCATAGAAGAAGTAGTGCCCCAGGTTGGGTGCCGTGGCCATGGGGCTGGCGGGATCCATAGCGGGAAGCGGAGCCGCTATTTCTTCCTCCGTTACCTCGTCCAGCACGCGTAGCAAGTTTTCACGACGTTCGTCCATGTACGCTCGCACTTCATCAACAGCCGGGTAGGCGTCCAGCGACGATTGGCATTCGGTGCCAATCCAGAACATCGCTTCGTAACCATCGGGAACGTTGTGCGTGGCTTCGCGAAACCGCGTGGCGAACCGGTTATCGGCGATCGCCAGATGCCCAACCATCCACAGGGCGTGATTCGCGTTCGGCGTTGGGCGGTAGACCCAATCTTCAGGCTGAGTAAGCTGGGCAAGTTGTTTCAGCGTGTATTGGCGGGCCGTGTCGAGCAAGTGACGCGCATGCGGTTTGAAATCCATGAAGGGCTCCTGGGTTGGCTACTTTCGGTCCGCCGAATTGTAGCAGTAGGAGCCGCAGACGCGGAAGCAGGTTCGCCATCACTGACCGCCATCCGCCGATAATCGGCGGGCGCGCTCGTCGTCTTCTGCGGCCAGCTCGGCTTGGCCCGCCAGGCGGTAAGCTTCGGCGCGCCAGCGGTAGGTTTGCGGATCGTAAGGATCGAGCGACTTGGCATTGTTCAGTCGGCGGATCGCCTGCTTCACGTCGCCCTGCTTCATGCACGCATAGCCCCAGTGGGCGTAGGCCTCGGCGATTTCGCCCGTCTCACAAGCTTGCCTCAGATCCTCGATCCCAGCATCGTACTGTCCTCGCTGCACCAACACACAACCACGCACGAAGATTGCCTCGCGGTCGTCGGGGTCCAACTGAAGAGCCTGTTGGGCGTCGGCGAGCGCCTCAGTCAGCTTGTCCAGACCATAGTAGGCCAACGCCCGCGTCGAGTACGCTTCGCTGTCTGCTGGATCGCTGGCGATCGCCTTGGTGAACGACCGCACGGCTGCCTCGTGGTCACCGTCCTGGTATTCGGCCATGCCGCGCGAGAAAGGATCATTAGCAATAGCCGGACGCATGACCGGGCGCCGAACTCGGCGCGGACGCTTGTCAACTTCTTTCAGTGGTGGTTGTGCCTCGCGCGGCAGGTAGTCAGCGGGGCTTTGACGAAAAAACCTCGCCATCACCTCGTACAAGCCCGCGTGACGCTCACGCAATTCGTGTGGTTGCTCGAAGAACACTTCACTTGCCACGGCGAAGAACTCCGCCCTGTTCGTCGCGCCGTAGTGACTCAGCAGCGTCGGCTCGCCGCGCTCCGCCTGGGCCACCAGTTGCAGGTAGTCGAGTTCGGTAACGCGGTACCAATCGCGCTCGAGTTGCATATCGTCTATCGGCGGCGTACCCGACATGTCGCCATCGAGTCCATCCAGGTGATGCGTGAACTCGTGGATCACCACGTTCACTCGCCAACCTTGGTCGTCTCGCGGGTGAATGATGCTATCCCACGCCAGAATGATCGGGCCGCGATGCCACGCTTCGCCCAATCGCGGGCTTTCGTCGCGTGTGCCGCGAATGGGATCGGTGCCCCACGTCCGCGTCTGGTCCGCAGTGGCGTAGAATGGGTGCGGGTAGAGGATGATTTCGGGGATGCGGTGAAAATAATACGGCTCGTCGAGCCCCAAGGTCATCAGCGCCGCCTGGCCTGCGACCGTCACCCGCATTTCGTCGGTCAGCTCAAACCCGCTTCCGCCCGACCAATACCGCTCGGCAACCACGTGCCGCACCACATCTTCCAGTTGCGCTCGCTGTAGCGAACTCAGGTGCCGGTACTGCCAGATGTGCTGATCGAGATATTCGCGCCACTGGCGCGGCGTGCGGCGCAGTACGGGATCCGCTTGGTGCCCGATTCCCAGCCACTTAGCGAATGTACAAAACACGGTGAAACCCATCTGGTGCGAAGCGGTGGATCAAACGCGACAAGCGAAACTGCTCGTCGGTGAATGATATCAGCTTACCCGCCCGCGGGCACCGGTTGAGTTGGGGCTCACCAAGTAACTTCCACCAAGTTCAGAATGCGTTCTTCGCCAGCGATGTGGCGGATCGACTCTTGGGCCATCTGCTTCTCAAAGAAGGTCTGCACCCGGCCGTGCAACCGAACGCGGCCATCTTCGCTCGACTCGACGCGAACCTTGCCGGGGGCGATGTAAGGATTGGAATTCAGAGCATCGGCGATGCGGTCGATGAGTTGCGGCACTTCGTTTACGGTTTCGAGCATGGCGGCGGGACTCCAGCAGTGTGATGGCGGCGAACGGAGGGCGTGCCTCGGGTGAGGGCTTACAAGTATTAGCCATCGGAAAGAAACTGCGCCAATTTCAGTAGAGAATATCTAACGGCTGGAGAAACCCGGCAAACGGGCCAGTCCGTGCGGCCTGTGCGGGTTACGCGGGGCACGAAACTAGAGTTCCGCATGCATAAAGTTGCGTATACGCTGGCGAGTGCCTTCGTCCACCGCGCCCGATACCTTGGTCATCAGCCGGCCCGACTGGGCGTGTGCCGCTTGAATCACCAGCCGCGATTCCGGGGCCACGTCCTCCTCCAGAAACTCAACGACGCGACCGACCCGAGCCTCGGGAAGCCCGCGAATCGACACCACGCGCCGGCGTCTGACCACGATCTTGATAGGCCAGGATGGCTGCGCGGTGGTCCAGATTCCGTACAGAATCAGGCCACCGATCAGCAAGAACGCGAGCACGATGGGGTCGAAGGGCATGTGCCAAGTTTACACCAGGCGCGGTAGTCTTGGCTTCACCAAGCCGCCTCTCTACCCTGCCAGCCAAGACGGCAATTCCCCAGCCTTCGGCAAGCAAACCGCCTGAGCCGAAGTGATGTGGGGCAGGGCGGTGATGGCTTCCATGGCTTCGGGCGAGGGGTCGCCGTCGAGGTTCAGCACGCCCACCGCTTCGCCGCCCGCTTGGGTGCGGCCGACGGCCATTTGGGCGATGTTCACGCCGTGCTCGCCGAACGTGGTGCCCACCGCGCCGATCACGCCGGGCAGGTCCTGGTGGTGGAAGATGAGCATCGAGCCGTCGAGGTACGCTTCGAGGCGGTGCTCGTCGACCGACACCAGCCGCGGCATCTCTTTACCGAACAGCGTGCCGCTGAATCGCTGCGTGACGTCGCCAGCCGAAAGCTCCACGGCCATCGACGAGCGGAACGCGCCCATGTCGGAGTTCGATTCTTCTACCAGTTCGATGCCGCGCGAGTGCAGCATCATCTCGGCGTTCACCAGGTTCACTGGCTCGTCCATCGCACCTTCGAGCAGCCCCGCCGCGAACGCGGAGGTGAGCAACTTGGTGTCTTCGTGCGCGATCTCGCCGCGGTACAGCAGGTGACACGACGCGAGGCCGCTGGGCTGCGCGCTGGCCGACAAGCGGCCAAGTCGATAGGCGACGTCGAGGTAGCCACGGAGCGCTTCGAGCGTCTTGGGATCGAGCGCGGCCACGTTCACCGCGTGGCGGATGGCGCCAGTAGTGAGGAACGACGTAAGCAGATCGACCGCTTCGGTCGCCACCGAAGTTTGGGCCTCTTCGGTGCTGGCGCCCAAGTGTGGTGTGCACACCACGCCCGGCATGCCAAACAGCGGGTTGTCGGTGCAAGGTTCATCGGGATAAACGTCCAGTGCGACGCCGGCCAGCTTGCCCGACTTCAACCCTTCGACCAAGGCCGCCTCGTTGTAGATTCCGCCACGAGCACAGTTGATCACCCGCGCGCCGGGCTTGATGATTTCGAGCTGCGCCATGTCGATCAGGTTGCGCGTCTCCTCGGTGAGCGGCGTGTGCACGGTGAGGTAATCGACGTGCGGCAGCATCTCGTCGACTGTTTTGATCAACTCGATGCCCAACTTCTGGGCGCGCTCTTCGGTCATAAACGGGTCGTATCCAATGACGCGCATCTCGAGGCCCAACGCTCGCTCGGCCACCGCCAGGCCAATGCGACCCAGGCCAATGACGCCGAGCGTCTTGCCGGCCACCTGGGTGCCCATGAACTTGCCCCGGTCCCAACGCCCTTCGATCAGGCTCTGGTACGCCGGCGCGACGTTCCGCGACAGGGCGAGCATCAATGCGATACTGTGTTCGGCGGTACTCAGCGTGTTGCCCGCCGGGGTGTTCATCACCACGATACCGGCCTTGGTGGCGGCCGGCTTGTCGATGTTATCCGTACCCACACCCG
Organism: Aeoliella sp.; assembly: GCF_965227375.1. NCBI lineage: Bacteria > Pseudomonadati > Planctomycetota > Planctomycetia > Pirellulales > Lacipirellulaceae > Aeoliella > Aeoliella sp. The sequence continues at coordinate 1,710,523 of NZ_CBDDFX010000002.1, read as the reverse complement.
CACGAACGATGGCCTTCAGCCGGCGATTGCCCTCCAGCGATTCGGCCGTGATCTTCACACCACTGCGGCAAATCGCACCGTCGAAGCGGGTAAGCGCTTCGCGCAGCTCGTCGCCTTTGAGTCCGGTGATTACTTCGTAGTCGATCCCAGGAGCCGCCTCGAGCATGTCGAGCCCTTCCTGAGCCAGTTTGTCGAGAACAATTACGCTTGCCATTTTGGATTCGCTGGGTGTTAGACGTTGAATAAAGTTGTGTTAGCAGGGTCGCAATCGGGCACCGACTATGGTCTTCGTCAAACGGATCTTTTCGCGTGGCGATCTCGGGAAAGGCCTAGTCGTGCCAGCCAATCCTGACGATCGCCACCCGAAAAGTCCGGCTTGGCCAAACTAGTGTCGACCGACGAAATCGATCATGAAGTCGCGCAGCGCCTCGACGCCGGACATCGGCATCGCGTTGTAGATCGACGCACGGATGCCGCCGACCGAGCGATGTCCCTTCAGGTCGGTGAGTCGTTGCTCCTTCGCCGCGGCCAGGAACTTCGCCGTGAGTTCGTCGTCGGGCAGGCGGAAGGTGACGTTCATTAGCGAGCGGAACTCGGGCTGTGCGTGGCCCTGATAGAAATCGGGGTTCGCGTCCAGCACCTCGTACAACAGAGCCGCCTTTTGCTTGTTCAAGTCGTGCATCTTTTGTAGACCGCCAATGTCGTCCTTGAGCCAATCGGTGATCAGCTTGAGCATGTAAATAGCGAACGTCGGCGGCGTATTCCACATCGAGTCGTTGTCGGCGTGGGTCTTGTAGTTCAAGTAGCCCGGCAGTTCGTCGCTGGAGCAGTCGAGCAGATCCTTGCGCATGACCACAACCGTCAGCCCGGCAGGCCCGGCGTTCTTCTGGGCACACGCATAGATCAAGCCGTACTTCGATATGTCGAGCGGCCGATGCAGGATGTCGCTCGAGGCGTCGCACACCAGCGGCACCGCGCCAACGTTGGGCTCGTTGGCGAACTGCACACCTTGGATGGTCTCGTTCGACGTAAAGTGGACGTAACCCGCATTGGGGTTGAGGTCCAAATCGCTGTCGGCCGGCAGGCGGTTGTAGTTGGTGTCGCCGCCGTCCCAGGCAACGCAGATGTCGCCTTCCTTCGCGGCTTCTTTCGCGGCGTTCTTGCCCCAACTGCCGGTGAGGATATAGTCGGCCGAGTTGGCGTGCTCGCCCAGCAGGTTCATCGGCACCATCGAGAACTGCAGCCGGCTTCCGCCCTGCAGGAAGATCACCGAGTAGCTGTCGGGGATTGAGAGCAACTCGCGGAGGTTGGCTTCGGCCGCCTGGGCGATCTCGATAAATGCGGGACTCCGATGGCTGATCTCCAGCACGCTGGCGCCCACGCCAGGCAGCGAGAGTATTTCGGACTGCGCCTTCTCGAGAACACAGAGGGGGAGCGTAGCGGGACCGGCAGAAAAATTGTAGTTTCGTGTGGTCATCGGAGTGGTAGGGTTATGATGACATGTTGAAAAACGCAACGTGGCTGCGCATTGTAACGCGGTGCAGTGTCACCAGTTAGGGGCCATCGACCGCGTACATCCGCATCCAGCTATCCGATTCGCGCAAAAATGTCTTCAGACGCCAGTTCATGGACCGCCCGCGCTCGAGGGATGTTCGCTGCGCTCGGCCGGCGCGACCCGCTGGGAGGGCAGGGGCTCGTCATCGCCCTGGCGGCCCTGTGTGGATTGCTGGCTGGCTACGGCTCGGTGCTGTTCACCCAGATTATTCACACGGTCACCGATTGGACGTACGGGTGGGCGAACGATCTGGCAGCAACGCAGCCAGCGTGGAAAATCGCCGTGATGCTGAGTCCCGCGCTCGGTCTGGTGGTCGTCTCCTATATCACCCGACGCTTCGCACCCGAGGCCCAAGGCCACGGTGTTCCGGAAGTGATCACGGCCGTTGCTCGGCACGACGGGATCATTCGCCCCCAAGTGGCGATCGTGAAGATTCTGGCAAGTGGGCTGTGCATCGGCACCGGTGGATCGATTGGCCGCGAGGGACCCATCGTCCAGATCGGAGCGACGCTGGGCAGCATGTTCGGGCAACGCTTCCGGCTCTCGGCCCGAAACGTGAAAGTGCTGCTGGCCGCCGGTGGCGCCGCAGGCATCAGCGCGACGTTTCACGCACCGCTAGCCGGTGCAATCTTCGCCAGCGAGATCATCCTGGGCAGCTTCGCGGTGGAGTCGCTCACGCCGATTGTGATTGCCAGCGTGATTGCCAGTGTGGTGCAAGAGCAAGTAGGCGAACATGGCAAGGAGCCTGCATTCCAGGATTTGACTTATAACTTCGAAGACGCTTGGCTGCAATTGCCCCTGTTCCTGCTGCTCGGGCTGATCGCCGGCATCGTGGCCGTGGGATTTATCCGCGTGTTGTACGGCACCGAAGACTTGACGCAACGCTACCTGCCGTCCTGGTGGCAAAGAGCTTTGGCATTGGGCCTGGTGGTAGGCCTCTTCGGCATCATCTACCCGGCGTCGCCGCCTCACATGTCGGTGTCGCGCCAAATGGAAGTGGATAAGGGGCGTCAAGTGCAGCCTCCGCTGTTGGGAGTCGGATACCAAGTGGTAGATCATGCATTGCATTTGCAGGCACAACCAGCGGGAACCAACCAGCAATTCAACACGCAGTACACCGCGCAGAAGCACGTCAAAGTAGATCCGTCAGGAATGTGGCGAGAGTTGTGGTGGCTGTTGCCGCTGGTGTTTCTCAAGCCAATCTGTACCAGCCTCACGCTGGCCGGCGGCGGGTCGGGCGGCGTGTTTGCGCCGTCGCTGTTCATTGGCGCGACGCTCGGAGCGTGCGTGGGGATTGTAGTGCACGCGATCGTGCCAGAGCACACCGCCTCGCCGGGCATGTACGCCATCGTGGGCATGGGCGCGGTGGTAGCCGGAACCACGCACGGGGTGCTGTCGGCCATTCTGATCGTGTACGAAATGACGGACCAATACGAGATCATCCTACCGATCATGGCCGCCGCCGGCCTGTCGAGCGTGGTCTCCCGTGTGATCGAGCCAGAGAGCATCTACTACAAGAAACTCAGCCGCCGTGGCGAACGGATCTCGCGAGGGCATGATCTGCACCACCTGGACCATATCATGGTCCGCGATGTGATGATTCGCCAATTCCCAGTGCTCCAGCACACCGACACCGTGCTGGATATCGTCCGCGTCGCCCGCGAGAATCCCGAAATCGAAAGCCTTCCGGTCAAAGACGCTGAGGGAAAGCTGATAGGCATCATCCGCGCCGAAGACCTGCACCGCATGCTCGACAGCGACATTTCACCACTGCTGGTAAACGCCGAAGACATCGCGCTCCGCGCGCCGCTATCGGTGTCGCCCACCGAAAACCTGATCGAGGCCCTCAGCGACTTCGGCAGCCGCGACGTGGAAACGCTACCAGTGGAAGTCGGCAAAGGCGCCAACCGCCGCCTCGTGGGACTCCTGCTGCGCAGCGACGTCATGGCTCGCTATCGGCAAGAGATGCTCAGTGGGCACTAGGAGTCGAGCAGTTAAGAATCGCGGAGGCAAGGGTGCCTCCGGCTAAAACGCTATCCCCGGCCGAATAGTTCCGTCCAGTGTTGGCCCTCGCGGCCGACGCCTACGGTTCGGTGGTCGCCGAGCATGTTCTTGTGGTGCCCTGGGCTGTGGAACCAGCCGAGATTTACCACTGGGCCGGTGGGGTAGCCGTGGGCGATGTTCTCGCCCGAGGCGCGTGCGCCGAAGTTGGCTGCACGGTCGCCGAAGCTCTTCTTCCCAGGTACCGGCGACTCGTGCGAGAAGAAGTTGTGTTCGACCATGTCGTGCGAGTGATCGCGGGCGGCGGCCGTGAGTTTCAGGTCGACCAGCAGCGGATCGAGGCCCAGCAGCACGCGCATCAGATTGAGCGACAACACGCACTTGGCTTCCTCAGGATCGAGCTTGGCCGCCAGACGCTCGTTGGCAGCCAAGACCGCGCGGTGCTCGGCCGACATCGGCAAGGCGAGGCGGACCGCGATCTCTTCCTCTTGAGTCAGGAACTCGTCGAACGTGAGCGCACCGCCTTGATCGTCGGTGGCGGCTACCTTGGGGGCAGCTTTGGCCAGGTAGCCTTGCGCCACCTCCCACAGCTTGCCCGACGGCAGCAAGTTCTCGCGGCGTTCGACCAGCTTGCGATTCGTACTGAGCACGTCGGCGCGATCCACCAGAGCGATCTCCGCTAGGCGCTTCATCGCTGGGTCGCCCACTTTTTTGATCAGGTCCTTCGACAGGTTCGGGTCGTTCCGCAATGCGTTGACCTGTTGCTGCAATTGCTCAATCTCCGCCTTGTCGGCCTCGGCAAACTTGCGCTCTGCAGCGCCTTCGGCCGCGCGGAAGAAGTCCTGGCGATACTTGCCCACCGCGGGGCTCAATTGCGCTTCGATCAAGCCGCAGATATCCTCCACGGCCAGAGGACTGGTCTGCATCGCCTCGGCAAGCGCCTTGGCCTGGGCATCGGGGTCGCGTCGGGCGCGGCGAAAACGGGCTACCAACTGCCGGGCGACGCGTCGCTGGCTGGGAGTAATTCGGGCAGGGGCGGCATCTTCGGCATCCGCGGCCTGAACCGGGGGATGTTGTACTGCCAGAAGACCTGCCAACAGCAGGCACACAAACGGGGCGCGCATCACAAGCTCCAATGTTCCGTGTTTCCACCCAAATGCCTCTCTGGTTACAGCTTATCATCGGGCTGTTTGCCGTACCACTGCTGCACACCGAAGATTGCCGCGAGAACGCCGCATTTCTTCCCCTATTTCGCCAGTCTTCCAGTGACTTCACTGCATCTAGTTGACACCCGCGGTGGCGGCAGCCAACTTAGAGGTTAGCCGCAGCCCCGCCTGTGAGCCCAAGCCCATATTCACCCCCAGTTCGGGAGCCCTGACATGGTTACTCGCTTGTTCGTTTGCCTCGTTGCCATTTTGGTCACCGCCGGATGCAGTTGGGCACAAGAACCCACCGCCACAAAGTTCCCGCCGAAAGAAACCACGGCGGAAGATGGCGACAACGCTGGCGAAGCCGAAGGCACTGACGCAGACGAATTGTTTGCGGGAGTCGACAACGAAGAACCTGCCGCAGCTGAGGAAGCAGCCGCCGAACCGCCGGAAGATGCCTTAGGGGCCGGAGACATGCCAGAAGAGGCCGCTGCAGAAGCCGGTGCACCCGCCCTGACCGTCGATCAATTAGCCATCGAAGACCTGAGAGCTCGTCTAGTTGAGCTCGAAACGGAGGTGGAAGCCCTAAAAACAAACCTTGCCATCGCTCAAAGCAAGATCGGTCAAATGGTAACGGCCGATGAGTTTCGCGACAAAACCCTTGGTGCGATGAGCGAGGACGCTGCACTACGCGGCCGCGTGGGCGAACTTCTACAAGGCAAGGTTCGCTTGAACAACCCCACGGACGAATCGGTGGTCATGTACATCAATGGCACCGCCTGGACCGTGGTACCGGGCAAGTCGTTCGTCCACGCACCGGTTGGCACCGTATCCTTCTTGTACGATCCCGCCGGCGAGCCGGAGTTCAAGGGCATTCAAGAATGGGACAAGGTGGAAGGCTCCGACCAATTCGAGCTGGAGTACGAAGTCCGCACGCCTGGCATGAATGCTAACGAACGTAGCGTGGTTCGCCAGCAATAGTTGCTGCCACGGGTCGCTGCTGGCGCGAAACCTGCTTTCTCACCGCCGCACGCCACTGGTGTTCGAGTTGCGACACCGACCGGATGCCGTAATGCGCGGCTAGCGCTCGTTCGACGCTGCCTCTCGAGTCGGCCACGAATTCGACGAATTTCTGACGGCCGCCCCGCTCGATAAGAAAGTCAGTTAGACTTTCCGCGGCCGCGTATTGCCACTGCTGGCGTATTTCGCTCTCAAGTAGCCGGTCGAGGTGTGGCCAACTCTCGATGGCAACGAAGCCAGCCAGTTTTTGCTGACGAATGGTCTTGCGCCGCTCGTTGTCGTAACGACTGGCAATGCCCTCGTTAGCCCAAATCGGCATCGCGTCGCCAAAACGCGAAGCAAGCACAACGTGCGCCAACTCATGGTCGAGCAAGGAACCGGTGATCTCCTCCTCGCTGCCATACAGCCACATCATGTGCCCGCCTTCGGGGGTACCGATCAGCGTGCGAGCCGAAGATCGATCGTCGTCGATCTCTAGATAGATGGTTGTGGTCGCGGTTGGATTGGCTGTGCGGGTGGCTGGGAGCACTTCTCCCAGCCACGCCGCACTCAACCGCGTTAACAGAGTTTCGGCTCGCTGGACAACCTTGTCCGCTAACCGTTGGTTTGCAGCGAGAACAGTGAAATGTGTCGACGAGGCAACGCTTGCCGCGGGTGCCGACGCTGTACCGCTCCAAAAAAGTGCAAGGGCAATTAGGCCCACCGCTCGTTGCGATCCGTGCAACATAAATCCTGAACCTCCGTGTTCAGTTCTGGTTCCAACCCTCCTTGGCTGTCACCAACGTTGGAGGGATTATGCGTGCTAGCGTGAGGGTTCTCCAATAGGGGTTTTCGAAAAATGTTTAAAAACAACAACGATGTGTTTTAATGGCTTAAAAGTGCTTGCCAGCGCTAATGAAATGGCCAAGAGCACATCCCTGGACAACTGCTTGCTTTGAGGGTTGGCGATAGCCCTAGGACAGGCGGCGGGTTGCACCGAAACAGTTGGCGCGGCCAATATTTTCCCGGCGTACCACCACCTCCCGATGGATGCCAGAATTGTCTAAAATCGGTAGTTTCGGCGGCCCGACCTTTCCAACCGACCCCAAAACCCCGATCTCAGCCATGCCCGACGTATTTAATGCCCGCAGTTCCTTCGACACAGGAAATGGCTCCGCCGACTACTACCGCCTCACCGCGCTGGAAGATGCGGGTCTCACCAAGGTGGCGGAGTTGCCGTATTCGATTCGCGTGCTGCTGGAGAGCGTGCTGCGAAACTGCGACGACTACGTCGTCTCGCAGGACGACGTGAAGGCCGTGGCCAATTGGGCGCAAACCAAGGGCACCGGCGGCGAGGAAGTGCCGTTCAAGCCCGCCCGCGTGGTACTGCAGGACTTCACCGGCGTGCCGGCGGTAGTCGATCTGGCTGCCATGCGTTCGGCCATGCAGCGACTGGGCGGCGACGCCAACAAGATCAACCCGCTGGTGCCAGCAGATCTGGTGATCGACCACTCGGTGCAGGTCGACCACTACCTTGGCGAATCTTCGCTCGATTTGAACATCGACATGGAGTTCAGTCGCAACCGCGAGCGGTACGAGTTCCTTCGCTGGGGTCAGAAGGCGTTCGACAACTTCCGCGTCGTCCCGCCCGGCACCGGCATTGTTCACCAGGTGAATCTCGAGTACCTGGCCAAGTGCGTGTTTGTCCGCGACGGAGTGGCCCTGCCGGACTCGCTGGTGGGCACCGATAGCCATACCACTATGATCGATGGTCTCGGCGTGGTGGGTTGGGGCGTGGGCGGCATCGAGGCCGAAGGCGTCATGCTCGGCCAACCGATCTACATGCTCATGCCCGAAGTGGTCGGCATGAAGCTCACTGGCAAACTGCCGGCCGGCGCCACCGCGACCGACCTGGTGCTGATGGTCACCGAAATCCTGCGGAAGGAGAAGGTCGTCGGCAAGTTCGTCGAGTTCTTTGGCGACGGCGTGAGCACCATGTCGCTCGCCGACCGCGCGACGATCGCCAACATGAGCCCCGAGTACGGCGCGACTATGGGCTTCTTCCCAATTGACGATCGCACACTCGATTACCTTCGCCTCACCGGCCGCACCGACGACGAAGTGACGCTGGTGGAGCGCTACACGAAAGAGAACTCGCTGTTCCGCACCGACTCCGCAGCGGTGCCGACCTTCACCAGGACGGTGGAACTCGACCTGTCGAACGTGGTGCCATCGCTCGCCGGCCCCAAGCGCCCGCAGGACCGCATCACCGTGGCCAATATGAAGTCGCAGTGGAACACCGACCTGCAAGAAGTGTACGAAAAGACGCCGGGCGATCGTTCGCCGGCGGGACGTTGGGAGGGCGAAGGAGGCGGCGTGCCCGATCCGGCTGGTGCCGCCACGGCCGAGACGGCCATTGCCGACCCAGGCGTCGATGGTGTCTCCGTGGAGAACGAGGGCTGCACATTTCATCTCAAGCACGGCAGCGTCGTGATCGCCGCGATCACCAGTTGCACCAACACCAGCAATCCCAGCGTGATGGTGGCCGCGGGCCTCGTGGCCCAAAAAGCCGCCGAGCGTGGACTGGCCGCCAAGCCATGGGTCAAAACAAGCATCGCGCCAGGCAGTCGCGTGGTGACCGACTACTACGAGAAGTCGAAACTCGATGTGGAACTCGCCAAGATCGGCTTCTACACCGTCGGCTACGGCTGTACTACTTGCATCGGCAACAGCGGCCCACTCCCCGCGCCGATCAGCGCAGCAATTCGCGAGCACGACCTGGTGGTGTCCGGTGTATTGAGCGGCAATCGCAACTTCGAAGGACGCATCAACCCGGACGTGAAGGCCAATTACCTGGCGAGTCCGCCACTGGTGGTCGTCTACGCCCTGGCTGGCACCACGGACATCGACTTGAACAACGAACCGATCGGCGAGGACACCGAAGGCAAACCCGTGTTCATGAGGGACATATGGCCCACACAGGAAGAAGTGCAGACCGTGGTGTCCAATTGCGTTCGGCCCGAGATGTTCCAGACTCAGTACGACGATGTGTGGAACAAGAACGAAAAGTGGAACGCGATCGCCACCAGCGAAGGCGGCATCTACGACTGGAACGACGACAGCACCTACATTCAGGAGCCGCCCTTCCTGGTGGACCTCACACCGGAAGTGTCGCCCATCAAGCCGCTTGCCGGCGCGAGGTGCCTGGCGCTGTTGGGCGACTCGGTGACGACCGACCACATCTCGCCCGCCGGCGCCATCGCCAAGGACAGTCCGGCCGGCAAGTTCTTGCAAGAGCAGGGCGTCGCGCCGGTCGACTTCAACAGCTACGGCAGTCGCCGCGGCAACGATCGGGTGATGACGCGCGGCACGCTGGCCAACATCCGTATCCGCAACCAACTCGCGCCCGGCACCGAAGGTGGCATCACGCGCTACCTGCCTAGTGACGAAGTGATGCCGATTTACGACGCCTCGATGAAGTACCAGGCCGACGGCACGCCGCTGGTGATTCTGGCTGGCAGCGAGTACGGCACCGGCAGTTCCCGCGACTGGGCGGCCAAAGGCACGTTTCTGCTGGGCGTCCGCGCGGTGCTGGCCGCCAGCTACGAGCGCATCCACCGCTCGAATTTGGTGATGATGGGCGTGTTGCCGTTGGAGTTCGAGCCGGGATCCACTTGGCAGTCGCTCGGCCTCACCGGCGAAGAGACCTTCTCCATCCCCGAGCTGGGCGAAGACCTCAAGCCGGGGCAAACGATCAAGGTCTCTGCCGCCGACTCGTCGGGCAGCGCCAAGGAGTTTGCGATGAAGGTTCGCATCGACACACCAGTGGAACTCGATTACTATCGGCACGGTGGCATTCTGCAGTTCGTGCTGCGAAAGCTGCTGGCAGAGTAGCGAAATCGTGGCGACCGTCGGCTGGCTACTAGCCGCCAAGCGACGTTCCTCACCATTCGCCGCTTCCACTCGGGCGTCCCCTCGAAACTTCCAGAACATCCATGGCCGAACCTCGCTCGTACAGTTTCGTCCAGTGGTGTTTCTACTATGTCAACCTGTTCATCGTCCGGGTGATCTGGTGGGCGAAGGTGCCGGAAAAGCTGCCGCTGGCAGACGACCAAGGGGCCGTGCTAATCTGCAACCACCGCAGCAGCGCCGATCCTTGCGTGATACAAGTCGTCACCAAGAGACGACTCGTCCACTGGCTGGTCGCCCAACTTTACAAGCCCGGCACGATGATCGCCCGCATGCTCGATGTGTTCGAGGTGATCTCCGTTCGCAAGGACGGCAACGACGTCTCGCCACTCCGCGCCGCGATACGCCGCGCCGAGGCGGGCGAGTTGGTGGGTATGTTCCCCGAAGGAACGATCAACACCTCCAACGACTTCATGCTGCCGGTCCGCCCAGGCGCGATCGTCGTGGCGCTACGAGCCAAAGTGCCAGTGCTTCCCTGCTACCTCGAAGGAACACCCTACAGCAAGTATCCATGGATGCCGGTGTTCATGCCGTCCAGGGTAAAGCTCCAGTTCGGTGAGCCCATCGATCTGAGCGAATACTACGATCAGGATCGCGACAACGAAGTGGTCGCCAAGTTGACTATCCAGTGTGTTGAAGCGATTGCAAAACTTGCAGGGCGCGAGGACTTCGAACCCCAGATCGCTGGAAAAGGTTGGAAGACCTGGCAGTAGTTGGCCATCTCTTGCGGCAGTCCGAACGGAGTGGAGTGGTAACCCGAATCCCCATGCCAGAGCTGTTCATTGGCAGCCTATCTATTAGGCGATCGCGGTATGGCACTTTCCACATTGCTTCCAAAAACCGCACTTGCCGCCAATGCATTCGGACGATGTGGGAGTTAGCGGTCGCACCCTTGTTCGTTTCGACTGTAGGATTCTGGAGATTGTACTGTGGTAGTTTCTCGTTCGCTTGCCTATGCGATTCAATCGCTAATTCAACTGGCGGATACTGACTGCCGAAAGCCCGTGTCGTGCCGAGTGCTGGCAAACCACGGAAGCCTGCCCGAACGATTCCTGCTGCAGATTCTCCGTAAGCTCGTCGGGCATGGAGTTCTGAAGTCGGTGCGTGGAGTGGAGGGTGGCTACCTCCTTGCGCGCAGCGCCGACAGCATCACGCTGCTCGATCTGTACGAAGCACTCGACAGCCCCATCGTGCCAAGCGTTCCTCCGCTGCCAGCGGTAGATCCCTACACACACACCAAACTGCACGAGACCATGCTTCGCGCCGCCGACCTCGTAAATCACGAGTTGTCGCAGGTGTCTTTGTCGGACCTCATCGACTCCCGGCCAGTAGGCATAGAGGGGCAGCTATGCCTGCCGGTTTGGGACACGGCGTGAGCTCGGCTTAGCAGTATCTTCTTGGCACTCGGCGTCGTGACTTCTCATCTCCAGCTTGGATGGCATGGAGATTTCAAGCGCGTGGTCCGCCGTTCTGTGAGCGGATTTCTAGCCACTTCGGATGTGACTACTACGGACAACGAAAACCAAGTACGATAAAGAATGCCCCAGCGGAGCCTACATTGCCTTTCTCGTCTGGTTAACTGAATGATCGTCGCCGTCCCCCGCGAAACCTGCACTGTTGAACGCCGCGTGGCGGTGGTGCCGGCCGGAGTCGCGGCGATCACCAAACGAGGCATCTCCTGCCAGATAGAAACCAGTGCCGGCGCATCCGCTGGCTTTTCGGACGACGCCTACCGCGAAGCGGGCGCTCAAATCGTCAGCGATCGCAAGACGCTCTTCCAAGCCGCCGATGTGGTTTTGCAAGTTCGCACCCTGGGCGCCGACCCCGGCGCTGCGACAACGGACCTCGACAATCTGAAACCAGAAACGGTGGTCATCGGCACGGCCGATCCACTAGGCAACCCCGCGGCCGCGACCGAATACGCCTCGCGGAAGCTTACACTCTTCGCTTTGGAATTGCTTCCACGCATTAGTCGCGCCCAGAGCATGGACGTGCTGTCGAGCATGGCGACCGTGGCGGGCTACAAGGCAGTGTTGTTGGCGGCTCACGAGTTGCCGAAGATGTTTCCGCTGCTCATGACCGCCGCGGGCACGCAGAAGCCGGCCAGGGTTCTCGTGATCGGCGCCGGCGTGGCGGGCTTGCAAGCCATCGCCACCGCGCGGAGGCTCGGCGCAGTGGTTCAGGCGTACGACGTCCGCCCTGCCGCGCGGGAGCAAATCGAGAGCCTTGGCGCGAGCGCCGTCGAATTGAATCTGGCGACCGACGATGCCGAAGACAAAGGGGGCTACGCCAAGGCACTCTCCGCGGAACAGGAAGATGGACAGCGCGAACAACTGGGCAAAGTTGTCGCTGAATGCGACGTGGTGATCACCACAGCCGCCATACCAGGGCGTCGGTCGCCGCTGCTAATTACCAAAAAAGCAGTCGCCAGCATGCAAACAGGCAGTGTCGTTGTCGATCTGGCGGCCGAGCGCGGGGGCAATTGCGAGTTCACCCAGCCCGATCAAACCATCGAACACCAAGGCGTGAAGATCTTCGGCCCGACCGACCTTCCCAGCACGGCGCCGTTGAGCGCAAGCCAGATGTACTCCACTAACGTGGTGAACTTCCTGTCGCTGCTCGCTAAAGAGGGCGAACTGGTAATCGACACTGAAGACGAAGTCATCCGCGACACGCTCGTGACACGCGGAGGCGAGATCACCAACGACCGCATTCGGCAATTGATCGCCGACGCAACCAATACCTAAGCACCGTTCCTTCGTTTGCACACGGCAACATGACCACGTTCACCATTTTCGTGCTCGCCATCTTCGTGGGATTCGAAATCATCACCAAGGTGCCGCCAACGCTGCACACCCCGCTGATGAGCGGCTCGAACGCGATCAGCGGCATCACCCTGATTGGGGCCATCCTGGCGATGAGGGCCGACTTCGCTGCCGCCTGGCTGGCGCCGACGCTCGGCTTCGTGGCCATCGTGCTGGCGATGATTAACGTCGTAGGTGGGTTCTTCGTCACCCATCGCATGCTTGCCATGTTCAAGAAGAAGTAATCACTAACGCTTGCAGATTGCTCTTGTTATCCTCCTTCGACATTTCGATCTACCTGAACCGCCCTGAAGTGGCGGACGCCGGGTACTTGTTGGCCGCGGTGCTGTTCATTCTTGGCATCAAAGGCATGACACACCCCCGCACCGCGGTGCGCGGCAACTTGCTGGGCGCCATGGGCATGCTGGTCGCTGTGCTGGTGACCGTCGTCAAACTCGAACTAATGCCAATCGGCCTCGCCGGGGGAGCGATGGCCGTTGGCGCGGCTATTGGGTATGTGCTGGCGGTGCGCGTGCAGATGACGGAGATGCCTCAGTTGGTTGCGCTGTTCAACGGCTTCGGCGGTGCGGCCTCGCTGCTGGTCGCCGGCGCGGAGATCGCGCAAAGAACTAGCGTCGATGTTAAATCGGTTGCCGAAGAAACACAGCAGCTAACGCCCGACTTCGCTCTCTTGGCAGCCGGTGCAGCCGGATTGATCGGCGCGGTGACGCTCACAGGGTCATTCATCGCGGCGGGCAAACTACAAGGCATCCCGTTGGTTGATCGCAAGCCGCCCGCGGGATTGCAGGTGATCAGTGCGCTGCTAGCGGCGGCCACGGTCGTGCTGTTGGTGCTGCTAGTGCTGGGCTACATGTGGGCGTTCTGGGCGCTGCTGGGCGTAGCCGCGGTGCTCGGCATTACGCTAGTGCAGCCGATCGGCGGCGCCGACATGCCGGTGGTGATTTCGCTTTTGAACAGCTACTCGGGCCTGGCCGCCGCGGCGGCTGGCTTTTTGATCGATAACAACGTGTTGATTATCGCCGGCTCGCTGGTCGGCGCCAGCGGCTTGATCCTGACTAATATCATGTGCAAGGCGATGAACCGCTCACTGGCAAATGTGGTGTTCGGCAAGCTCGAACCCTCGGCCGACGGCCCCTCGGCCGACGAAGTCTACGAAGGCAAAATCAAAGCCACCAGCCCCGAAGAAGTTGCCATGTTGCTCGACGGAGTGCAGCGAGTTGCAATCGTGCCGGGCTACGGAATGGCCGTGGCCCAGTGCCAACATTCGGTGCGCGAGTTGGCCGATGAGTTGGCCAGCCGCGGTGTAACCGTCGAATACGCTATCCACCCTGTCGCCGGCCGCATGCCGGGGCATATGAACGTGCTGCTCGCGGAGGCCGACGTGCCCTACGACCAGCTAAAAACGATGGAAGAGATGAATCCCCACTTCTCCCAAGTCGACGTGGTGATCGTGCTCGGCGCGAATGACGTCGTGAACCCGGTGGCAAATACCGATCCCACGAGCCCCATCGCCGGAATGCCTATCCTGGAAGTCGACAAAGCCCGCACCGTGGTCGTCATCAAACGCAGCCTCTCGCCCGGTTTCGCGGGCATTCCCAATCCGCTATTCGCCGCCGACAACTGCCTGATGCTTTTTGGTGATGGCAAGCAGGCGATGGTCGATTTGGTAGCGGCGGTGATCGAAAGCTAGCGCGTGACCAACTCTTAACAAGACCCGTAGGACCTCATTCCTCGGGAACTATGTGTGGCTCCATCGCGTCCAACGACTACCTTCTCGGACCTTCGCATGGGCGAGCAAGCCAAGCTCTCGTTCACTCGACCAGTGGCCGTCGAAGGCGACACGGTCACCATCCACGAAGTGCGTCACGAGACATCGCTGGGCGAAAGACTCCGAACTGCAACGCTTACGCTGGAAATCGAACGCAGCCTGGCTGGCGACTTCGTCATTCAAATCCCATCCGATGCGGAAGTGACAACGGTCAAGCTGGCTGGCCGAGGAATACCCATTCGCCGCGACGGCGAGAAGCTTATCGTCCCCACTACGCCCGGCAGGCAACAGGTTGAAGTCACATGGAAACTGGTCGCGCTGATGGAGAGAGTGGCTTCGCCTGATGCGGTGACCTTGCCATCCGAGTCGGCCAACGTTACGACCGTCCTTCAACCTTCGTACGATCGCTGGCTACTGTAGGCATCCGGCCCACTGCGAGGGCCCGCGGTGCGATTCTGGACCATCATCGTGGTCGCCATACTCGCCGGTCTGCTGCTTAGCCGACTGCCTCACTCGCCACTGCGCTGGTGGGAATGGGTGCTATTGGGACTGGAGCTTACTCAGGTACACCTGGTGGCGGCGTTACTGGTAGTCGTGTGGCTACTGGCCTTCTCCTGGCGCGGACGCATGGATGCGCGTTCGGTGAACGTCGGAATCTTCAACCTGCTTCAGTGCTTGCTCGTCCTGCTCACGTTGGGTGCTCTAGCGGTGCTATTGGTGGTGGTGCGCGAAGGCCTCTTGGGCGACCCCGAAATGTTCGTCATCGGCAATGGTTCGTCACCGACGCACCTTCAGTGGTTCGAACCTCGCAGCGGAGCCGACCTGCCGCAACCAACTGCGGTCAGCGTGTCCGTGTGGTGGTACCGTGCGTTGATGCTGCTCTGGGCTTTGTGGCTGGCCAGTGCACTAGTGCGATGGCTGAAACAAGGCTGGCAACAGTTCACGCACGGCGCCGCTTGGCGACATAGCACCAAGGTGGAGGCCGAACCCAGCTAAAACACTTTTCGCCAAACCACAGCACCACGAGCAAACTCTTGCTGGTATACTCACATTTCAGCTGGGGCCGCGGCTCCCACCTCTTCGGCCTATCAGGGATTGATCGCCTATAAGTCGCTAGGATGGAGCCCCAGTCATTTTTCAAGCGACGGCGATTCGCGCCTCGGCCGCGAACTCTCCAACTGTCCCTGCGCGTGAACCTTTCTTACGTCAATTGCTCCTTTCCAGGGGCTTTCGTGGCCCCCCGCCCGGGGTTTGTCGCACCGTTACGCCTTGCTAGAATACCGTGCTACCACCAACCGCCGGGAGCAAAGCGGTTGTGGCCAAGCCCGTACAAAATCCCCGTTTCGGGGTTTTGACCCTGTAGCTCAGTTGGTAGAGCAACGGACTTTTAATCCGTTGGTCGTGGGTTCGAGTCCCGCCGGGGTCACTGGAAAAGCCTCTCGATTTCGAGGGGCTTTTTTCGTTGTGGGGGAGGGTGGTAAACGGGCGTCAGCCTGGGTGTTACCTAAAGTGTTACCTAACGCTGCCCATAGGCTGGCAGCAGCGTCCTGGGCATTCTGGCTGGCATCAATTGTAATTCGCAGAATTGTTGGATGCACGTGTTAGAAGGGTTTGCCAAGCCCGCGGCGCCGATGCCTAATCCGTACAGACGCGATGCAAAGGAATATCGAAATGCTATTCGCATCCGTTTCGCAGGCTAAATAATCGGCCACTATTTCTGGCGACCCACAATCGGAGTGGTAGTACGACCTGATTCGCCGATTGGATTGAGGGAAGTAGCTTTTTTTGCTTGTGAAGCAAGTAGCCAAGTTGTTTCAAGAAGGGCGCTGAAGTGCGTCTATGAGGTGTATATACAACTGGGGTGGTAAACCTGGCATGATCGGGGCTTGGTTGCGGAGAAAGAGTCATGCGACTTGTGTTCAATCGCGCTGTATCGCCCTCACGGTGACGCTCCAGCACTGTTTAGCGCTACCGAGTCCTGCAGGCGAAGCGAGAATACAGTGGCATCGGAGAACTTCAGTCTTACTCGAAACTTCTTGGCATGGATGGGTCGATCCCACTTGATGGTGACGTGGGTTGAGGAGTCACTAAACCGGCAGCGAGCGATCTCAACTCCCGAACGGTCGACCGCAGCAACCTCGACATAACCACCCTCCGCGATGTCCGCATTGAGGGCAAGCGATCGGTCTGCGACGTCGATGGGGACTGTGGTCACCACCGCCGGCTTCTCTTTCGAAGCTTGGGTGTATCCCGCGAAGCCGTCGGGCCTGAGCGTCGCCAGGTTCAAGGACCCGCACCGCCACCCGAAGTGCAGTCCGTCACTGCCACCGTAATACACGCGAATCTCGTCCTGAAAAAATATGGGTGTTGCCGCTGCGAAGGCGCAGCCCCAATCATAAGCTCCCTCCTCACTTGAGTTAGGGATGAGAGGAACGCCAGGACAGATGCGGTGCCATTTTTTAGTGTCCGGGCTCCACGCCAGCTCAGTCCAAACACGATCCCTTTTTTGATCGTGTATCATCAGAAGCCCGAGATATACGTCGCCGTAGAAGAAGGTGGTCATGGCATAGGTCTGAACGTTACGGTCAGACCCGTGAAGGACTACTTCGGCGGGCGTCCAATGAATAAAGTCGTCTGATTCCGTCCGCGCAACCAGGCGGCCAAACTCGGAATTCACCTCTCGTGTGATGCCGACATACTTTCCCAACGTCGGAGCCCAAAAAGCATTGTTGTGTGTGTCGCCTCGTGCGCCGATCTCCGGGCAGTCCACATAGTCGCTCCAACGCAATCCATCGGGAGAAAAGGCGACGGACATTTCCTTGCGTTTACAGAACTGCTTGAAGCGGCGGTCGGGATTCGCGTCATGTGGGTCTTCAAACACACCGACTCCATGAGGCCCACGGGCCAGGATGTTGTTTTGCTTGCTTCCCTCATACTCGATGAATCCGAGAGTCGGCTTTTTCCAGTGCAGACCGTCCTGAGATACCGCATAACACAGGCTCGTCTCCCGGTCTTTAGGAGGTCGGTATCGCTGCTTGCGTTCCTCAGGCGATTTGCCCCGGGCAGAGTGATCGATGACTAGCGTACCATGCCATGACCGAAAGGTGCCATCTTGAGGGTCGAACATAATGTTTGGGTAGAGATTGTCGAATCGTTTCTCCCATGGTTGATCTTCGACCATCAGAGGATTGGACGGGTGTTTAGATATCTGCCCGAGGGTAAGCTCTGCATTTTCGGCTTGCTCGATGATGCGATCGTCCAATAGCAGGAGAACCCGACGGCTCGGTTTCGCCTCGTTACAACTCGCGGAGTTCGCACAAAAATGAAGCAATGCAATCACGGTGAACGCGCCCACTCTCTTGCATTTGGACATAGAAGGAATCCCGTGTGGCATGAATGGAATTATCAATTGTCTGCCCCACTACTGCCACCCAAAACATGTTGAGTGGTATGGGGCAAACGACGAACAGGAGGCTTGGCCATGGACGCTAATGCTCTCGATTCGCGCAGCAGGTGTGATTCAAAAGGTTTAATTCGAGCTGGAAACGAGGTCGCTGTTCACCGCATCGAGCCCAACGATACCGCTAGAAGCCGATCACTTGCCAACGACGCCATCCATTGGTATCCGCTGGAACGTCATATGCCCCTGACTTCCCTCGTAGAGAATGCCAATGGCGTCGATGTCTGTCATTGACATACAGGAGTATCCAGCTGACGGAGCTTCGTCGAGCAACAGTTGATTGTCTTCTCGCCAGGTATGGCCCTGATCGCTGCTGGCTTTGATCGTCATCTGTCGGCGACTATGTAGATTGTTCGGGTTTGAGAACAGTAGCCAGGATGCGCCTCTAGTGGTTGGCCCCTGGATGAGGCTGGCCATGCACGCGCGGGGTTCATTGAGAGCGGTCCGCGAAGACGGGTGCTCTTGCCAAGTTTGCCCCATGTCGCTCGAAGTTACAACTACACGCTTAGAATCACGATTGTAGCGGCAGTTGAGCATTAGGACGCCTGGTTCCAGTTCTACGACTTGAGCCTCTGTTGTGTCATCAAAAGCACCAGTACCAATTTTCCAGGTCTCACCGTGATCGCGACTATAGATGATGGTTGACCGAGGTAGACGTTTATTGGCCGATGTGTCTTGATACTGGGCGGCGAAAACCAGAGTGCCGTCGCTCATCGTGATGCCCTTGCCTGGCCCCTGGAGAAGAAAGCACCACTCTGGTCGCTTGACTTGGGTGGTAATATTAATGGGCTCCGACCAGGTTTCGCCATCATCGTCACTGCGAACTAGCATCAATTGCCCTGTGTCTTCGGGGTCCATTCCGGGCTGCGATCCGTGCCATCCACGGTTACCGTGGCTCCACACAGCAGCCACCCAAATCGTATTGGTCTCGCGGTCGACCAAGACTGCAGGATCACCAATGCCGTCGAATCGCCATCTCGGGTCCTCTCCCATATCCATGATCACCTGCATGGGTTCCCAAGTTTGGCCACGATCGGTGCTGCGGGACATTCCAACATCAATGTCGCCCGGCAAGTCGCCTCCACCGCGACGACGGATGTCATAGACAGCAATCAGTGTTCCATCGTTGGTGGTTGCCAGCCCTGGTATGCGGAAGGTGTGGACGCCATCGTCTCCTCGGCGACGAACTGCAACACCTAGTCGCTGTCCGGCAAGCTCCTCTGCAATGGATAAGGTCAAGGCCTGTCCACCCGCTAGTTGCGCCTTGGTCGGTACAGCATTCACGAAGTGGTCGATGTTGGCGTCTGACTTTAGTTGGCAAGCAATCCAGAAGTAGTTGGCTCCTGGGGAAAGAGTCTGATTTCCCGGGATGGAGATAGTGTTGTTGGACGGGTATTCCTTTCCGAAGGGCGTCGCCCCAACGAAGGCATTAGGATTGCCTCTGGCAGTCACGAGCGGTTGGCTACCGGTATAGTAGGCTTGCACCTTCGAGATCTCTTTTAAGTCAGTCGTACCCTCTGTTGTGAGTTCCAAGGCCGTCAGTGACGGTGCCGGCCCAAGGTTGCCATCGACATCCACGCGAACTCGAGTGACAGCACTCCACTCGGTTCCTACCAAGGCAGGTAGTGTGGGTTGATCCACGACAGCAGTCGTGGCGATCATAGGTGTGCCGTCGGCTAATTCCACGTCGTCCACAAGCAACCCTGTAGATTCGGGAGTTGTGAGAGTCATACGGAGTTTAATTTGTTCCACTTTCTTCAGAGGAACTGAAATGTGGGTGTTGAATCCACCAACACGAATCTCCTTGTCGCCATCGTAGACTTCGACCCAATTGTCTCCGACTT
The DNA here is from genome assembly GCF_965227375.1 of Aeoliella sp. Taxonomy (NCBI): domain Bacteria; kingdom Pseudomonadati; phylum Planctomycetota; class Planctomycetia; order Pirellulales; family Lacipirellulaceae; genus Aeoliella; species Aeoliella sp. Next base: position 1,690,954 of record NZ_CBDDFX010000002.1, on the reverse strand, counting down.
GTTGTTCAATGCGGAAACGGAAGGGCTGGCGGGCCGTCCAGCGCTCCGCCCAGAAGCTGAGCACCTTCCTGGATTGACCATCCGAAGAGGCGGAAAGTTCCAGGTGACGATTCTTCCCGCCCATGATCCGCAGGCTTCGGTTGCCTGTCCGAACGTGCTGCGAGTTGATCTCCGCATGCTCTGGGGCTGCTTGCCAATCGCCTAGTGGTGTAGTCATCTGCTGCCACTCGCCGACCGGCGCACCTTCGAATCCGTTGTCGCAGCGCTGCGAACTTGTGGTTGTTTCCACTGAGGAGTCGGCGCTAAGCTGAGCGACTGCCACAGCGACCGTTTGTGAGACCACCTCTGCGCCCTGTGCGTTCGGATGGAGATGATCCGGAAACCATTCGGGATGTCCGGCTAGCGGGGCATGCATGTCGATTCCGCGGGCTTCACATTCCTTTGCCACCTGCTCCAGCAATGCCGCATAGGTGTTCTGCAACTGAAGGCACTGCCGATAGTTCTTCTGGCCGCGCATCACGGGAGCCAATTTGGTCCAGATGAGCAGCTGAGGCTTGGAAGAAAGTGCCGCGTATTGCCCGAGCAGGGAGGTATAGTCTCGCACAAAGGCGTTCTGGTTCTGGGCTATCAACGCATGATCATTGATCCCTAGATTGCAGACCACAATACTGGGTTCAAACTCCAGGGCTGCGAGATGTTCGGCGGCGCGGGAGTAAGGCCCGTTGTTGATGCTCAGGACGTCGGCGCCAGGGCGGCCGAAATTGCGGACTTCGTAACCGCTACCCAAGATGCGCTGCAGCTGCGAGGGATAGGAATCACGATGGCGGTTCTCAATGCCTGATCCATACGTGATGCTGTCGCCTATGCACGCAACGCGAATCCGTTCTACGAGAGGCCTTGACGTTACTTGAAGACTGCTGGCATCCTTAGCTTCGTTTGTTAATGTATCCTTCGCTATACTCAAACTGGCGAAAACGAAAACGACAGCTAGTGCTGTTATCGCGACAACAAAGTGAGTTGAGGTTGTTAAACGCATGGCTCTCTCAGTGATCATGTCAATTGTGAGTCGGACAATAAGACGTTTCGGGTGCGGTTTCTATCTTGTTGCGCCGCGCAAGCAACGGCGGTTGCCCGGAAGCCTAGGGACGTTGATGGGGATTTGTATTGCGCTGCTCTGTATCGCGCACCCAGCCATCGCCAGAATTGAGTTAGCGCATGTGTTTGGCGACCATATGGTACTGCAAGCCGATATGCCCATTGAAGTTTGGGGCGCTGGCGCCCCAGGCGAAGCCATCGCCGTGACTCTTGGCAAGGCAACTCGGAGTACCGTTGCGAATGCGAAAGGACAGTGGTTAGTGAGCTTTGCTCCGCGAGCGGCTTCGCGTGAAGCGATTCAGATCCAGGTGCAAGGAAGCAATGCAATTCGGGTGAAGAACGTTCTTGTCGGCGAAGTGTGGCTGGCCGCCGGACAGTCCAACATGGCGTGGCCGTTGAGTCGTGTAGAAAATGCTCAGAGTGAAATTGAGCAAAGCGACCAACCAGAGTTGCGTTTGTACCACCTCGCTGGTTCAGCTCCAACCGGTGCAAGGGCGTATACTCCCGAGGAGTTCTCTCGCCTCGCGCCTGAAGACTTCCTAAGCGGTGATTGGAAGCCATGCAGCCCGGAGACTGCCGCGTCGTTCTCTGCCGTAGCCTACTTTTTTGGCAAACGGCTACATCAAGAGTTACAGGTGCCCATTGGCATCCTCTGCCCTCCGATCGGTGGAACTCCAACCGAAGCTTGGATTCGGCGCGACGCTCTGGTTGAGTCGCAGCAGTTATCGACGCTTGTAAAGGGACCCTGGCTGGAAAACCAGGGCTTGTGCGAGTGGTGTCGCGAGCGCGCCAAAGTGAATTTGGACTGGGGCGTCGTGGATCGCAGCAAGTTGCTTGGCGATGACTTGGGACCGTATCACCCTTATCAGCCAGGCTATATGTGGCAAGCTGGAGTCGCACCTTTGCGTCGATTGCGGCTGCGAGGCGTGATCTGGTACCAAGGAGAGTCGAACGCCGAATCAGCGAATCTTGTCGCACAGCATCGGCCACTGCTGGAGACGCTAGTGACTGATTGGCGAACCCAGTTTCGCCACCCAAGCATGCCTTTCCTGTTCGTACAACTACCTGGCTTAAATCGCCCACACTGGCCTGCTTTTCGACAGAGTCAACACGAATGCAGTGAGTCAATTGAGAATGCTGACATGGTCGTAACCATTGATCTCGGCCACCCAACCAATGTTCATCCACCCGACAAACAGCCGATTGGAAATCGGCTAGCAAACTTGGCCTTGGACACGGTGTATGCACGTTCGGACGGGCATTCGTTTCCCATTGCTGTGGATGCCAGGATAAAGGGGCAGACTGCATGGATTACCTTTGAAGAAACTGGAGACGCGTTAGTGTCCAAGGACGGCGATCCAATTCGCCACTTCGAAATAGCGGGCAACGACGGGAAGTTTGTTCCAGCCAGCGCGAGTTTGGAAAGGAATTCGATAGTCGTGTGGAACGATGACGTGCTCACTCCTCGGTTTGTACGTTATGCCTGGTTGCCATACCCGCGACCTCCGATCAATCTAGTCAACGAGGCGGGCCTACCGGCCTCGCCGTTCAAACTGCCTGTGAAACCTTAACTCTGGGCAATCGTTGTGTTTGGCGAATTGGTCGCGCCATGCGAAGCCAAGTACTTCCAGCACGTGAGCAACATGCGGGGCAAGTGGAAGGGGCCCTTCCAAATGTTGCCTTTGAGTCGCACGCTAAGGCCGCCATCTCGGTGCAAGTAGCCAAACCACTCTCCGTGTTGAGGGTCAGGAAAGTGTTGATAAGACCAGTCGTGGACCCGCTCGTGCCAGTCGGCGTATCTCTCTTCACCGGTTAACAGATGGGCCATCAATGTGGCAATGATCGCCTCGTTGTGGGGCCACCAGAACTTCATGTCGTGCCAGTATTCCTGGACGGGCAAATTGTGAACGTCGGTGAAATAGAGCAATCCTCCGTACTCAAGGTCCCACCCGCGTTGCCACATCCAGTCGAGCATGTCGCAGCCCATCTTGATGAGTTGCGAATCTTGGCGGTACTCTCCCTCACGCATGACAAACCAGGCACCCTCAATGGCATGTCCTGGATTGAGCGTACGACCGTCAAAGTGATCGACTATTTCACCAGTGTCGGAGACGGTCTCCATCACACACTTCAAGTCTTCCTTCAGATGGTAACGCTGCAGCGACTCGATACTGCGATCAATCCACTCATTGGCCTTCTCTAGCCCGATAGACTCTCGGAGTTCTTGGGCCGTATTGATTGTGATCATGGGAAAGCCGAGTCCCCTCGTCGGGCGAACCGACGTGAACTTCGCCTGATCAGCAGGGGGATTCAGATTATGATCAATGAAACGCTCAAAGGCTTTGGTAGCCTCCGACGCATATTCATCAGACGCAAGTGCTTTGGCCAGTTCACCATAGGCGATGGCAGCAAAGCTCTCAGAGTACGCGTACCTTCGCTTACGAATTGGCTGTCCATCGCGAGTGACATGAAACCACATGCGTCCATCGGTCGAGTCTACGCAATGCTTGGCAAGAAACTCGGCTCCGTGAATCGCGAGCGAGAGCCACTCGTCGCGAGAGGCATGTTCAACCAATAACTCGCAGTTGTAAAGCTCTCCCAACAGCCAAGTGAATCGCCCTTGTTGCCACACACTCTTGTCGGTGTCGATAAGCGTTCCGTCGCGATCCAAGGCAGTAAAGAAACCACCACATTCATGGTCCACGCCATTTTCGATCCAGAAGGGAAGCACGTCGTGCAGTAGACCTTCTCGGTAGCAACTAACTAGTTGTTGACGACGTGAAGTGTTCATAGTTGAGTTGCTCACGCGATAGCACGCACTTGCTGTCGAAGGGTGCCCTGGTGGTCGTAGACCGTTAATCCATACAACTGAGTCTGGTTGCTGCCGCCTGTGAGGGCGCTAACCAGGTATCCCACAACGAACGTGGTGACGGCACCTATTGCAGCGTATAGGAAGCGATTGATCGCTAGAGACTCATCGAACATAACCCAAGAGACGGTCGCAAAGCCCGCGAATGCCCCAACGAGTCCTCCTGTTGCATTGCCTCGAAGGGTGAGCATCCCGAGCATGAATAGCCCACTGACAGCTCCACCAAACAACCCAATCACGGATATGAAGGAATCGATGGCCATAGAGCCACCCACCACCGTGAGCCAACAGGCAATGAGTGTACCAAGAAGGCCAATAGAGGCCGTCATTACGCGAGCCAGCAAAAGGTAGCCAGCGTCGGTGCGGCAGGTCCCAAACGGCATGCAAAAATCGGCGACAATGGCTGTCGCTGTGCTATTCATGCTGGTAGATATCGTGGATTGTGCAGCGGCAAAGATCCCCGCAACCACCAACCCCGCCACTCCAGCCGGCAACTGGTTGGCGACAAACAGTGGTAGGATAGAATCGTTTCGCATCCCTACGTCCAAGAGCGTGGGATGCGTTTTGTAAAAGACGTACAGTGCAGAGCCCATTGCAAAGAACAGGCTACTACCGAATACCCCCATCCAAGCCGTAGTCCACATGGCACGACGGGCACCGCGTTCGTCTCTTGTTGTTAGATATCTTTGGACGACGGCTTGGTCCGCGGTGTAAGAGTAGAGGGAGGCGAAGAACTGACCTACAACTACAACCCAAACGGTAGTGGTCGCCCAGCTTCCCCAGGAGAAGTCTAGATCCGCAAGATGTAGTTTGCCATCCTGGAAGGCTGTATCAATACCGCCCAATAGGCCACCCTCTACGTTGGCTACCACTACCCCAAAGGCGAGCAGTAACCCTCCCAGCAGCACGAGGGTCTGAATTGCGTCTGTCCAAACCACCGCTTCTACACCGCCTAGTGTGCAGTAGACGACGCTCAGAATCCCCATCAGCATTACGCACTGAAGTATCGAGAATGGCGTTATGGCGGCCAATGCTAGTGCGGGGAGGTACATCACAATGGCCATGCGGGCCAGTTGAAACAACACGAACTGCAGACTGGCAAACACCCTCACGGAGTAGCTGAATCGCCGTTCGAGGTACTCATACGCGCTTGTTGCGTCAAGACGCCGAAAGAAAGGAATTACCAGGGAGACGACGATCAGTGCGATGGGCACAATGGTCAACTGTGCAAGGTAGTACTTCCAATCGGTAGCGTATGCCTTGGCTGGCAATGCCACGAAGGTGATAGAGCTCAGCATGGTGGCGAAGATGCTTAGCCCAGCCACCCAAAATGGTACGCGTTGCCCCCCTCTGAAGAAGTCGTTGGTGGTTTTGGTCCTAGTCGCAAAGAACCCGCCCACGATGAGAATACCCAGTGTATAAACTCCAAGCACGGTATAGTTCAACCCGCCAAACGTGGCAGTCGCCGTCAACACTTTGAAAGACTGCACTTGATTGGTGCGAACGCCGGGTTTTACCTCGCCGCTGGGAATCACATACCGATCGCCCCATTGAGCGATGCCCGTGGTCACAACGCCCTGTGGCATGTCGTCCACTACGGCCCACGTATCGGTGATTGTATGGTATGCAAGAACGGTATTAGGAAACTCCGGCCGCTCATCTACCGGTAGCACGACGTACCTGCCGGTAGAGCCGCTAAAAACCATCACATGACTCTGGCCGAGCCCAAGCCCTACTCCAGCAACTACAGGCCACCTAGATTGGGCGTACTTGGTGGAACGGATGCCTCGTCGCGGATCCCGAACTATTGGCAATTCTGCCACCGCCGACCATGTCTCACGTATAGGGTCGAATCGATAAGCATCCGTGAAATGCTCAAACCTCTCCAAGTCGGGCGATCCATCCGCTTGGTAACGAGGATTGGAACCACTGATCAGGAAGAGATTAACTTGACCAGAACCAATGCTCTGCGCGGCAACCACGCTCTTATGTCGCGGAGATCCCGGATAGGCAGGGAGGTTCGTTGTCCACTTCCACTCTTCCGCGTCTTCAGTTTGATCGATATCTAAAGACCAGAAGAATTTTTCGTCTAGCCGATCCGCGCCTTCAGATCTGCCTGCGCCTTGCACGTAGACAGTCGATCCAATCATCGCACCTGAGAGGTAGCTGGCTGCCTTGGGCAGTGACGGGAGCGTATCGACGTGGACGTTCTTGGTCTTTTCATCCCAGGCAAGTCGAAAGACATCGCGCACCGGAGTGCCATCTTCCTCGCCGCCAATCAGCAACACCCCCAGAGGGTACGACACGGACGCACCGTATGCGATCCGCTTAGGCAGTCGGCCACCAATCATCCATTCGTCGGCCGGCTCACCTTCGGCCGTCCGCGTCAGGACGAAAATACCATCGTGCCACTTCTTGGCCCCGCCGGTCCATGGTGGCCCATCAGGAAAGTTGGCGCCACCGGCGACTATCAGTGCGTCGTTGTGCACTCCGACCGCAGGTCCACCGAAGCCAAATTTGTCTGGCAGAGGGGGCAATTGGCTCCAAGAGATTCGCGCGGAGCAGTTGCTCGCCAGACAAAGCAGCACGCTTGCTAACGCTGCATTGATTGAAAGACGGAAACACCAGTTTGCTCGCCAGGACGCCATCAAGAGTTGGAAGCGAGTTTAGAGAGAGTGACTAAGGCAGCCAATGCAGTTGGCCCGTGACTTTGCTTCAGAGAGATGACGCTCTAGAGCTTACGCCATCACGTTTCCAAGGCGAAGTAGGTATATGAGGCTTATTGACCCTACTGGCTTCATCTGGCGTTGAGTGCACGAATGGGAAGCCAATATCTAAGAGTCGTTGAGTGATTTCGCCTTTTTGATCTTCCTTCAAGCCGTGCAAGGGCTCTCGGACGCCTCCGCAATCGATATCGAATATTCGCATGATCGACTTGGCTGCCACCAGATAGCCGTACTCCGCCAGGATGCTGACAGCATCAACGGCCTTCATTTGCAATGAACGAGCCAGGTCAAAGTCTCCTGCGTCGAACGCGCGAATAATGTGGTGAGCCAGCGGCGCCATGTAGTTGTAAGTGCTACCGATAGCGCTTCGCGCTCCAAGTGCATAACCGGCGAGCAGTGCTTCATCGCAGCCAAAGAAGATGTCGAAGCGGCCGTTGTCGACTTGCAAGCACTCCTGAAGCAACGCCAAGTTTGGGTTGGTGAACTTCACTCCAGCGAGGGTGGGAATCTCGGTAGGCGCCACCTTGAGAAATTTAGCCGTTGGCAAGTCGACGCCGGTCAGTTGAGGAATATCGTAGTAGTAGAATGGCGTGTCCGCTGCGGCAGCCGCAACGGGGGCGAAGAATGCGACAAGATGGTTGACCGACTGTGGACGGAAGTAGCAAGGAGCGTGAGCCGATATCGCGTCGAGGCCGGTTTGGGCCGCATGGGCCGCAAGGTCAATAGCGTCTCGCTGACTGTTGGCTCCCACTTGTGCGATCGTTCTCAAACCGTAGTTGGGCGCTGAATCAGCCCATGCTTCTGCAATATCCATCCGTTCACGAACCGAGAGTGACATGCCTTCGCCTGTCGAGCCGCACAGGAACACTCCCGACACGCCCGAACTACTCAGGTGCGCAGCCAGTTTCTCAATCTGAGATAGATCGACGTTACCTTTGGCATCAAAAGGAGTGGGTGGGGGAGCGATCAGGGATATAGGCATGACGCGATTCGCAGTGATATGACAGGTGAGGGATTTTGCGCACCAGATGCATCTGGCGCTCTATTTGTCTAGGTTGAAATCGTGGTTCATGGAACTCTTGTCGCCGGACACTTGGAGTGTCAGTTGGCTCTCTCGGTGGTACTTCGCGGGAATATAATTGACACGCGCGCCTGTGCGACCTCCAGATATCATGTCTTGACTCTCGCCGCCCCCTTTGGTGTCGTAGCCCTCTATTTGAACCGTATGCTTGCCAACGGGGACACCACCTTTGGCGATCGCCTCATAACGACCTTCTACGATAGGCGCGCCGGATACAGGGCCCTGTGTCCCCTCAATGGGAACAAAACGGATTTCACCGTTCTGTACCGGATTTCCGTTGTACGTCACGGTCCCTTCGACGGTGACTTTGTCTAGACCTCCAGAGTCGGCGCATCCTAGGCACAGCGCTGCAGGGAGCAACCAGAGGAAACGGTTGAAAGGGTGGAAAGAGCTCATTTTGGATTGCGATGGAGTCAAGTTCGGCTAATGAAGGTTAAGCGATTCCCTCTTGAATGGAGCTATCGCACGGGTGGCGAGATCGGATCAGGTCCCTGGATTCCGGTGGCATTTTCGCCTGTGATAATTTCGCCATCTGCGCGCGTAGCGTATGCATGCAGCACATTCTGGTTGGTGTCTTCGTTTAGGAAGCGGGTGCTACCATCAGAATACAGAAAGTGACATCCCCCTGGATGGTATGAAGAGAAGCCAACCTCGGTGTAGTACTCTTGGTGCCGATTTCCTCCATCGCCGTCGAATGGATCAATGCCATCGTCCCGCCCACCAGGTAGCGAACCAAAAGGATTGATACCCCGACTGACATCCTGCAAATTCCAACCAATCCAAGTGTGGCCGATCCATGCTTCACCAAACGATGGGTGCCTTCCGCGACCACCTGTCACTTCTCCGGTGATCACCGTGTTGCTTGTACCATCGGTGCAGTCTTTCACACGTAACGCGCGGGTGTTTATCATCATGCCACGGGCATTGTCGCGGCACTTTGAAATTGATCCCTCTTCGATCCAGAGAAAGGCACCCGCTACTCCAGCCATGTTGCTGCGTCGATAGTCGTCGTTGGGGCCTGGACCCACGTTGAAGCCGCTAGAAACTTCGACCCACGTCGATTCGGAGGCGTCACTCGGACATAAGTAGGCTTCGATGAGAATTCCCCCAACTTCTCTCATGCCGGGATCGATGATGTTGCCAGCCGGTCCGTCCTGGAAGCCATCAAACCCCGAGGCCTGCTCAATGAAAGGCAAAAGTTTGGCACCCCATCCGGGTGCGTGATAGTAACTGGGCGTCAGTCTGTTGATCTGTCCCTCAGGAAACTCCCCGTTAGTTGAATGGTAGTTGTGCAGTGCCACACCGATTTGGTGAAAGTTGTTTTGACACTGCGTTCGACGAGCAGCCTCTCGTGCTGATTGCACAGCAGGAAGCAACAGACCGACCAGAATGCCGATGATGGCAATAACCACCAGCAACTCGACAAGAGTAAAACCTCGCTTCACCTCAACCTTGAAGAACGAACGAGACCGGCACATGGCACTTCCCTTATAATGATCTCATGACTTTGGAAAAGGCGTATCGGGGGATCTACAAACCGGACAAAGCCTAGCCGAGTTAGCCACAATATGAAACGAAATTACTTTCCCCCCAATACGGCTCCGATTCTCTCAATTTGAAGATGACAATGCTTGCGAAAAGGCGCAAATCTTGTCATAATATACGCAACACGGGATCCAATCTCCGGTCACAATCGAGTCGTAACGTATGGCGCGTCGCGTCTCATCTCCGACATCCGACGCCTTCCGCGTAGGCCTAGTTATGCAGACTGGGCAAGAGCTAATGCGCGGTATCACTCGGGGCGTCTATCGGTTCCTCCGCGTCAATCGCCATTGGCGCATCAAAGGCGATGGACAGTATCCATTGCTGCAATGGGAGGAGGTTGCAAGCTGGCGTGGCGATGGTTTGATTGCCGTGGTGAATTCCGAACGGCATCTCGAAATACTAACCAGTGCGGGCGTGCCAGCGGTTAACACTGGATCTCGCATTATCGACCCCCAATTCGCGAATGTGGCGTGCGACAGCCGGGCGATCGGAGAGCTCGCCGCTGAGCATCTGTTGCATTGCGGCTTGAAGCACTTCTTGTTCATGAGCGAGTTGCGATGGGAGAATGAGCGGCAACGGTTTGAAGCCTTTGAAGAGACGGTCACTAAAGCTGGAAGTCAGTGCCAGGGGCTTAAGCTCGATGTGAACGAATACGTTGCCGCAGATTCTTCAGGACACTACCGCCCTGATTTGAATGCGATTGCCAAGGCGCTAAAGTTGGCTCGCAAGCCACTGGGAGTTTGTACGCCGAATTCGGGACTGGCGCGACTGGTTGTCGAAGTCGCTCTGGAGTGCGGTTTCGAGGTACCCGACGACATTGCCGTGATCGGAGTCAACGACGACCCTTTGCTCTGCGAGTCAACGGTTCCCCACCTTTCGGCGGTCGTGCAACCAGCCGAACAAATTGGCTATGAGGCCGCGGTGCTGCTCGACGCTGCCATGGCTGGCAAGCAGGCCGAGCCAAGTGTGAAGTGGTTGCCCCCACTGGGAGTTGCAGCCCGGCAATCTACCGACATGCTTGCTGTCGATGAAGAAGATGTCCGCGCGGCGTTAAAGTTCATTCGGGAGAACGCTCATCTGCCAATTGAAGTAAGCGACATCGCAGAACACACTGCTATCTCACGACGAACTCTCGAAACCAAGTTTCGAACGTCCATCGGTCGGACGCCAGGAATGGAACTGCGCCGTGTGCGACTCGAGATGGCAAAGAAACTGTTGGCCGAAACCACGGACTCAATTACGCATGTTGTGTTCGCCTGCGGATTTAACAGCAGGCAGGTATTTAGCAGTCTTTTTCGGAAGGCGACTGGCGTCAGTCCACGCGAATATCGGCGGCAAATTCAAATGGATGTGCTCGTGCGTCGCCCCTGACCAGATGCGGGCAGCCTCAGTGCCCAGCTCGGCCGCTTGCGCAAATTATGACAATTATTGCGCCTTTTCCTAAGCATATTCGCTTGACTGCCGGAATAATCTGACTGGGTTGGAAAGGCCTTCAGCACGAAATCTGACTGCCTGCTCCAATTTGCTCTTCTCTCTTCACGTACAAACCCGCGCGATCTACCTTGGAGGTGCCTCTAATGAAGTGGTCTCATCTAGCCCTGTTTGCCCTAGCTGCGACCAGTTGTGTCGCTGCCTCGGGCGCAACAATTTTCTACGACGATTTCGAATCGGACGCCGCGGCCGACCCGGCCGTAATGGCCAACTGGGTCCACAACGGCAACGGTGCCGGCTCGAATGCTAGCCGCCTTTTCGACACAGGCAATTTCGGCGGAACGCGACTATGGATCGCCAGCGCCGCGAATGCAGCGGCAGGCAGTGGTATCGATAGTACGGCTACAATAACGCTCGCCCCCAACACTCCATACGAATTCTCCGCAGCCATCGTCACAGAGACCTTTGACGGCGATCGAACGGCAACGGGCACGTACGACCTGTTGATTGGAGGAACAAGCCTAATCGGTGGGCCTCAGGCCTTTGCCGCACGTGGAGACGATGCCGATGGGCTCAACCCTAACGACAGCAATGCGTACGATGACCAATTAACAACCGAGGTCTTCGACTCGGGCGCGGGTGGCGATCTGACAATTTCAATCGCCTTCGACGGCACCGACGCGTCCAATCCCTTCGTCGGTATTGACAACGTGGCGATTACAGAGGTTCCCGAGCCGTCGACATTGCTTATCCTTGGAATTGGACTAGCCGGGGCGTGCGCAATCTTGCGTTCGCGAGCTTGAAAAGATGTTGGCGGGTGTTCGCTCCTATCAACGAGGGTGAAGATGCTTGCCGTCGCGTTTGGGCAGCGACGCGACGGCAAGCCTTCATTCCCTTACAAGGTGACGTGGGCAGTCGCTTTCGGCTTGCAAGGGCAAGAGAACACCGGTCCATAATGGAGCATTTTGCACCACCGAGCACTTGCATAGTTGACCTAGTAAGTATCCGATCGAATTGAAGCCCAATCCATCTTTAGGAGATGTATAAGATGTTGTTTAGTCGAGTTCAGGGATTTGCAGCGGGAGTAGCTGTACTTGCCGTGATGTCTGGCAGCGCTTCGCTTTGGGCTGCGTTTGATGGCTTCAATGTGCTATCGAGCACATTCGACAACCAGTACGCCGGCAACGAGATCTTTGATGGCTCCGCAGCCATTAATGGTTGGGGTACCGCCGGAGGAGCAGAGGATGACGATCTGTTGCTGAACGGATCAAACGTCACATTGACTTACGATGACACCAACGGTTGGCTGCAGCAAGATAACGGTTCAACACCATGGGAGCTTGGAAGTGGCAGTTGGACAATGGAGGTTCGAGCGAGAGTTGGTGTTACGGGAACCGGCAACGGTGGTTTTGTTGTTTGGGGAGCCCTAAACGGCAACCGAGACATTCTCACCGTTCGGGAAGGTGCCGTGACCAACTTGGGTGGAACGGTTTTCAACACCAGTAGCAACACCGATGACTTCCACGACTTTCGCCTGGTGTACGACGCCGATACCAACGCCTATCACTACTTCCGCGACGCGGTACAGTTGACCCCGCTTGTTGGTGTCGCTCCACAAGCGGGTACTGGTAGTACGCGGCTAATCGTTGGAGACTGCTGCACCAATATCGCGGGGAGCACGTTCGGCGGCATTGGAGAGAGTTTCGAGATCGAATATATCCGATACGACATGACGGGGGCTTACTCACCCACATCCGATCAAGGTGTCACTTCAGTTACTATCGATCGAGACACAGGCAACATCACTCTCACGAACACGACGTCTTCACCGATTCAAAACATCGTCGCCTATTCCATCCTGAGCGACGCTGGTGGACTCACGCAATCGGGTTGGGATCAGCAGGCAAGCGGAACACAGCTGGCCAACGACGACGATGACTGGACTGTCATCACGTCCGTCGGTGACACTACTGATCTTTCCGAAGCGGTACTTTCGACTTCAGGCGCCGGCGATGGTGGCGACCTTGCCGCAGCTGCCGGTACTTGGAACTTCGGAAACGTCTGGACCAAGAGCCCATTCGAAGACGTGGCAGTCGAGTTGCTGCTCGACGACGGCACGATCTTGAACAGCGGCTCCGATTTTCAGTTGAGCTACCAGGGCAACGGGGATGAGGCGTTTGCTCTAGGCGATCTAGCCGGCGCCACCATTAATGATGGCCCAGATGGAGATATCGACTTGGTCGACTGGCAGAAACTCAAGGCCGTATACGGCAGCGACGTCTCTGGACTTACACAAGTTGAAGCGTACATTGCCGGTGACCTCAACGGAGATGGCTCTTCGGATTTCAGCGACTTCAACGAGTTTCGTTCGCTTTTCGACGCTGCAAACGGACCGGGAGCATTTGCGCTGGCCATTTCAGGGGCGCAAGTACCTGAACCTACGACTTGGGTTCTGGCCCTAATGGGCGCTGGCTTAGTTGCACTGCGCTGCCAAAGAACTCCCAGATTCGCTCAGTTAGTCCCCGTTGCTTTAGTCGCGATTGCATGCGTGACATTGTTGTCCAATATCGCAACCGCTCAGGTATCCGTATCGATATTCTCGGACGACTTTCAGGCGTATCCACTGTCGGATCCGGCCGACTTTTCGCCGACCAGCAACTGGACGCACAACGGAGTCGGAACTGCTCCAAACGCAAGCCGCATCTTCGACACAGTTAACTTCGGTGGCACTCGCCTCTGGATTGCAAGTGCCGCCAACGCTGCAGCAGGTACTGGCATCGATAGTCGGGGTATAACCGAGGCCGAAGGTTTGTTTAGCAACACTGACTACAGCTTTAGCGCGGCGTTCGTTGCTGAGACATTCGAGGCCACTCGCACCGCAACTGGGACCTTCGACGTGCTGGTCGGACAGACCCAAGGCACCGCTACTAGCGTGATTGGTGGCCCACAGGCATTCACAGCACGGGGAGACGTTAACGCGGCTGTAGAAGGTAGTATTGATGACACGTACGACGATCAGCGTACTACGCTCAACTTCAACAGTGGCACGATCAACGCAGGCGACCAGTTGTTTATTTCGATCGCTTTTGATGGAACGAACGAAACAAATCCATTCGTTGGAGTGGACGAAGTGGAGATTACCACTGAGGCCGAGATCGGGGCACGTGTTAACACCACGACAGGTAATGTGTCGCTGTTTGGCGACGACGTCTTTGATTTCGACATCACTGGATACTCGCTTACCAGTGCACTGGGGCAATTGTTGTCAGGGAGTTTGAGCAGCCTCGAAAGCCAAGGAATTGGCGATCCCAGCATGACACCCGACGATGGAATCGGATTTGAGGTGCTTGGCACTCCCAACGCGACGGAAATCGCCGAAGGTCACCTGACGACATTCACGACATTTGACAACACCACCAGCTTGTCACTTGGAAACATCTTCAACACAGCCACCGCTCCCGGTGATCGGGATCTGACATTGAGACTGACTACCTCCAGTGGCGAGGAGTTCGACGCACTGGTGGAATACGTGAGCACTGCCGGAGTACCCGGCGACTACAACGGAGATGGAACGGTGAATTTGGCTGACTATACAGTGTGGCGCAACAACTTGGGCGCAGCAGACGAGTCGGCGCTCAATAACAACGGAGACGGTGGTGGAGTGACCACTTCGGACTATTCCTACTGGAAGCAGCGATTTGGAAATACCGCCGGAGCCCTCGCAACCAGCCCAGCCACCGTTCCCGAGCCGACGACGTTGGCCATGCTAGGCCTTGCCGCCGCGGCTCTAGTGGTTCGTCGACGCGTTCCCAGCGTAGGACGATATTTGGTTCTGCTGTGCATGATTGCCTGCGCCGCACCGGTGACTGCTGTAGAGAATGATCGACAGTACGATTTCGGTGACGATCCGGGCGAGACCGCGTCGGCGAACACACCAATGAGTAGCGCAACGTTTGACAGCGCGGGATCTCTAGGTGCTGGAGACCTTCAAGACCTGGCGGTCGTTGGCTCGCCGATGTACGTGAGCGTCAACGATCGCCCTGGCGCTCTGGGAGCAGACCTTGGCGCTTCCTTCAATGGATCGTCTGATGCACTCAATACTGGCATCAGCATGAACGCTCCAGCGCAGATGTGGGACAACTCAACGTTTTTTCCCGGTCCACCACCGCAAATCTTTCCACACAATTACGAGGGGATCTTCTCGCACGGTATCCAACTGTGGGCCAAGCCCGATCAGACCGCGCTTGGCACGGCGACACAAACTTTGGTAAGCGATACCAATGAGCATGGCATCGGAATCTCGGCCGCTGGCAACTGGGAGCTGCTGTACGATGACGAGAGATTCGATACCGGTGTGGCCGTCGTCGATACTCTCGACAGCAATGGTTGGGCCCACGTAATGGAGATCACGCATCCTGGCGGTGCAGCTTTCGGCGGTGCCCTGCTTATCAACGGCGTCGCGGTCATCACTCGCTCCACTTCCTACGATCCCGAGGCAACGCCGCTAGTTATCGGCGCCAACAGCGACGGCGAAGAGGGGTTCGAAAACTACTACGACGGAGTCATCGACGACGTCAGGCTGTTCTTCTGGGGTGACAATAGCGACCAACTTGGCGCCGATGGCGTCGTGGGTGGAACCAACTCGGGTGGTCCCGATCCGACCCCTATCGTGCTAAATGCCGACGGAGAGGATTGGGGTGATATTGGTTTCCTGAGGCCTGAAAGCCTTGATCGACCAGGAGGTGTCAATAATGAGTGGATCGCCCAGGAATTGGCATCGATGGGCGTGACTGATCCCGGTGATGTGAACCTGAGCGGCGGACTTGCCGATGCCGCGGACGAGGCGGCGTTTGTAACCCACTGGCGGAAACGGCAAGTGATCGATGGAGTTCAAGTTGGCGATTGGAACAGTCGCCAGGAAGGAGATTTGAACTACGATGGATACGTCGATCTCCTCGACGTCTACATACTGCATGATAGCTTGACCGCGTCCGGAGCTGGCGGATTCAACTTCAGCCTCTTGAACGGCACTGGCGTTCCCGAGCCATCGACGGCCATCCTTGCGGGCATCGTAGTCATTTCAGTCGGCACCCTGCTCCGCAAACGATCAAGAGCGTGAGCAAGATAGCATCCAAGTGGCGAACGTCGTCATTGGGCAGCTATTTCTGCAGGGTGGTATAGAGAAGAACAAGAGGCAGTTGTGATTCAGTTCCTTTGCCGCGCCGTATCATTTGGCGTGCTGTTGACAGCGATTCTCCCTAGTCCTAAAGCTGGTGCTGAGATACTGACCGAGCAAGATGTACTAGTAGCCGGCCAAGAGGGGTACAGCGTTTATCGCATTCCTGGGTTCAGCGTCGCCGCAGATGGTTCACTTCTACTCTTTGCCGAAGGGCGTCCTGGAGGAGCCGATCCTGGCGCGCCTGGCGACATCGATCTAGTATTCAAAAGAAGTGAAGATGGAGGGGCGACTTGGTCGAATCTGTCCGTTCTGCATGCGCAATCGGGTTTTGACTATTCCGATCCGCGAGCACTCGTCGACAATTCAAGTAGCACAGTTCATCTACAGTACGTCCAATGGCCTACGACATGTGGGCAAACTTGTGTTCCAGTGGGATTAGGCAACAATTCCTCGGTAATCTACTATCAATCAAGCACCAACAACGGACTGACTTGGTCGGGACCGATGGACATCAATGCCCAGGTCAAGGACCCAAGTTGGGCGTCGCTGAATACGGGACCGGGGCTCGGAATCCAACTCCAGTGGCAAGACGGCGCCCCAGACCGAAATGGTCGCCTTCTCATCCCCGCTCATCAACGCCCCCCTTCGTATCGCGGCGTTGCCATCTACAGTGATGATGGAGGCACCACATGGACACGTGGAACAGGCGTGACACCGCACTATGCTGACGAATCGGAGGTCATTGAGCTCACGAATGGCGATCTTCTGTGGGACACCCGACGTGGTGGATCAGGACGCAATCGTTCAATCAGCCATGATGGCGGCGATACTTGGGTAGATGCACACGAGGGTGACATACCGATCTCGGCCGTCGATAGCGCGCTGGTTCGCTACTCGGCTCAACGTTCAGGTGATGATCGTGATCGCATCCTGTTCTCAGGGCCCTTAGGAAGTCCAGCCGGCGCCGGCAACGGGCGTTCTAACATCGGAGTGTGGACAAGCTATGATGAAGGAGAAACATTCATCAATCCGGTCCAAATTCAGAGCGGATCTGCCGCCTACTCGGTTATCGATCGACTGCAGGATGGAACCATCGGGCTGATTTACGAGGTTGGTCACAACACCATCCGCTACGTAAACTTCGATGTAGCGGAGTTAGAGCATGGTGAGTACTCGGCCGCAATGACCCA
Source organism: Aeoliella sp. (assembly GCF_965227375.1). Classification (NCBI taxonomy): domain Bacteria; kingdom Pseudomonadati; phylum Planctomycetota; class Planctomycetia; order Pirellulales; family Lacipirellulaceae; genus Aeoliella; species Aeoliella sp. Next base: position 1,673,838 of record NZ_CBDDFX010000002.1, on the reverse strand, counting down.
CTATGATGGCTTTAGCAACTCTATTGATCGCATGCGTGGTGGGGTTGGCTGGTCTGGAAGTTGGCAAGGAAACGCTGAGTTTACCAACGTTCCCCAGCCTGAGTTCAACGCCGATAGCAGTGTGCCTTTCCCTGGACTCGGCGTAACCAATCTGGGCGGACGTGTCGACTTCCTCGCGGGCCAGGCTAGCGAAGTCAGTCGTTCACTCGTGGCACAACTCGCACTGGGACAGTCGCAGACGACCTATCTCTCGTTAGTATTGTCCGGCGCTTTGGACACTACACCTGACGACAGCAGCGACGAGTCGTTCGCTGTTGAGTTCCGCGACAGCTCCGGAACAACACAAGCTAGTTTCGGTGTCGATGACAATGAGGCTTTCTTTGTTGATGGACTTGGCGACCGACTTACCACAGCCACAGACGCATTCGAGCGAGGCGGAACTTACTTCTTGGTAGCCAAGATTGTCTCGCAGCACGACGGAGTAAATAATCCGGCTGACCAGGTGTTTTTGAAAGCGTTCAAATCCGGTGTCGATGCCATTCCCACTGACGATGTTTCACTCGATTGGACTCTGGTCGGTAGTGATAGCGAGAATCTATCGTCTATCATCGAGTCGGTGGCGCTGCTAGGAGACTCCAACGCAACTTGGTCGGTCGACGATCTGCGGTTAGGGACAACTTTCGATGCAGTCACGAGCATGTTGGGGGACGGCGAAATCCCCAACGGGCTCGCGGGCGACGTCAACCAGGATGGTATCGTATCTGGCGACGGAACGGGCCCTGCTGACACAGATGATGTCACGGCCTTGATCGAGGGATGGAGAGTTACCACCCTAGGACTGCCAGCTGTCGACAAGGTCAAGCTGGGGGACTTGAATCTCGATGGTGAAACGAACTTGCCCGACGTGTTCATTCTGCACACCGCGTTAGAGGCACAGGGGGGTGCGTTTCCATTTGATGCTCTGACAATCGTTCCCGAACCTGGGACGACGCTACTGACGGTGCAGGCCATTTTCCTGCTGTGGGTGTGTCGAAGCCGACGACTCCCGCGAAACCTGAGGGCCGCTGTAAATCGGGTGTTGCACCGATGATTCAACATGCACTTCTCTACCAGAAATAACAGGGCTGCACTCGTTGTAGTGTTCTTGGCTGTTTCGGCGGTCGACGCGGCTTCTGAGCACCTGGAGGTCTATGTTCTGACGGGCCAAAGTAATTCTCTCGGAACAACGAATCTGGAGGGTAGTGACTTTGAGCCAGGAGTTCATCCCGCAGATTCCCAAACCGCTCTCTTCTGGTCCAACGTTTCAACCGCTTCCTCAGATCCGAAGCACATCGTTCTGTATGGAGATTCTGGTGGTGTATTCTCGACCTTGCAAATACAGCAAGGCGATGGTGTTAGCCCCAACTTTTGGGGACCTGAGTTCGGCTTCGCGCGCACTCTCTTCGACTCGGGTGCTAGAAATGTCGCCATTGTCAAGCTGAGTCGAGGAGGTGGTGGCAATTCGTTCTGGCTACCTACTACTGGACATATGCACAATCACCTGCTCGCCTCGACTTCGGCCTCCGCGACGGCTCAGATCGACTTGGCTTTGAATGCAGCACAAAGTGCTGGCCATACTTTTGAGGTGAAGGGATTCATGTACCTACAAGGAGAGAGCAACAACGCCATTGAAGCCGGCGAGGCCGATATCCGACTTCAATCGTTGGTCACAGACGTGCGGTCGCACATCAATGCCAACTATTCCAATGCTGCGGAAAGCATGTACACAGTTGTTGCCGAGCCTGCCGCCAGCCAATCCACCGCCAATCGTGTTACTACTGCCCACCTTCAAGGAGAACTGGGCGATAACAGAGATGACATTGCGTTTTTTCGCACTCGCGACCTTTCACTCAAGAGCGATGCCATTCACTTTGGTCGAAATGCCAAACTTGAGATCGGCCGCCGCTTTGCCGACGCCTTCAACAGCCAGTCGTGGGTCGAGGCTCCGCATCGGCTCGGCGGCTATTCAGCTAGTGAAGGCAGCGTCAATGCAATTCCACACCCGATTGCCCAGGGGCTCATAGAGACCGGAGCACAAGTACCAGGGGTGACGATGCAGGAGATCAACGATGGCGGCACGCCTGCGTGGCGAATTCTCGATAATAGCCGTAACGCTAATCCAGGGTACCGCGACACTCTGGGCGCGGTCGACTTCCAAGAGATGTTTGACCAGGGATGGGTCCTAACCGCAACTGCCAAAGTCGTTCGCGGAGGCGGGCTTGTGCTCTGGGGAGTCGACACGGCCAATGATCCCGGCTGGGGAGTCGCGGGGACCAGCGGCAATCTAAACGGATTCAAGCTCCAGCGAGTCAATGGCGATGAGTTGGAAGTCGCTCTGTGGTCAGGCGCGACGCCGGTGAACCTGGGACCTGGCTCGGCCGACCACTATCACACGCTCGAACTTCGGGGTGCTGCCGAATCAAGCTTGTTCGATTTTTACATTGATGGAGAACTCCAGAGCGCAGACCTCGATCTCACTAGTGGCGAGGGCCTTGCTGGATTTCAGAATTCACTTGTGTTTAACAGTGGCTCCGTTGGCGGCACGGGACTCGACGTGTACTGGAGCGAGGTATCGCTCCACGTCGTACCAGAGCCCTCGAGTTGTTGGCTGGGCGCAACCAGTTTCATTTTAGCGATGCTCATCCACAAGCTAGCGCTACGAAAATCACTGTGACTGCGATGCAGTTCAGGCCGTAGAGCTACACCCCTCCCTACCAGAGCGTCAAAGTCAGTTGTTCCTCGAAGCACGCCCCACCTGGTAGTCGATCATCAGGCGTGTAAGCTCCCAGCCGCTGATCAGTATTGCCTTCTTGCCTTCGATGCTGTCGACGTAGTCGATGGCCTCTCGTGCTGCGGGTTCTATTGCTCTTCTGCGACTTGCCAGCGGTCTCTCAGTAGGAAGGTGCGGTGTTCATGGGCGGGAGGGTCCAAGTTCGGCCGCCAGGAGTCATTGTGAAAGAGCACCGGCGTTTACGTCCTGCGTAGTTATGAGAAGTAGCTTTGAAATTGTGGGCTGCGATATTCCCGAGTTGTAAGAGTACATCTCACTCAAATGAACGCTTTTTTCGAGGCCCGTGTCGCCTACGCCTTCTACTGCGATGGGCAGCCGCATTCTTCGGTATCTGGTCAAGTTCGTTGAGGGCGTCTTGAGCCCCGTAAGCGTCTAGCTCAAGCAATCTCTCGAAGATTTGCAGACCATCGTCGCGAGTATCGTCGTAGCGTTGAAGTGTCAGGGCGATATCTGCCAACTGCGGGGCGGCCCCGGCGAAAGCGGTACTGATGTCTGCCAACTCGGCTGTCGCTTCCTCGATAAAACCTTCGACTACGTGAGCAACGAGTGTACGCTCATGCCTTACTAGGTCGACCAACCGGTCCAGAAAGAACGTACTCCGGCCTTCGTGCTTGAAAACGCCGTGCGTACACATGCCATCCAAGAGACTGACCGTATACTGGTCTACTGGAAGCTCGTTCGTCACCCACAAACGTCCAGCAATGCAGCATCCTCGCGTAGAAGTTCTCCAGATAGTCTTCCTGCATTCGCTTACAGGCTAAGGTATGAGCGGTTTTCTCCTAGCTCCTCAAATAGCGTATCCAGTACTGCGGCGTGCTTGGCCGTTCGAGCATCGTTTGAGAGCATCGTTCCAGGCTTTGCTTTCAATATCACAGTTCGGTCTGTTATGGGGACGGGCAACAGAGTCAGTGGCTTATCGGAGCCCGCCCCTCGAAACGGCTCTGCCGTGGACTGCAGGTTTTGATAGTCCTCATTTGAATTGCTCCGTTCATGATTCGACAACATCCAACTATCGGGTTGCACCAAGTTCCCGCTGAACGGTGCTCCCTGCGCGAGGACAGAAATAGCCGCGATGGGTGCTTTCGGCAAAATGGCACCTAGATTGTTTCTCCACACGGGGTAATCGCCGATGTTCACTTTGCCATCGCCATTGCCATCGCCATTGGTGTAGGGCTCGACCATCTCGCCGAAGTGGTCTTTCCACACGTCGTAGTCTCCTTCGTCGACGATGCCGTTGCCGTCGTAGTCGCCGGGCAGCAATACGTCGGTGGCCACTGCATTGATGCCATAGTACGTCACCTCGTACGCGAGGGGATCGTAGTCGACCGTCACCTGTCCGGGAATTGCGTCGTCGGGCAGTTGGTGATCGACCGTCGCGCCCGCCATGTGGACCACGTTCAACTCGGCCAGGCTACCCTCGCCGTAGACCGAGATTTCCAAGGGGCTGGCGGGCGGCGCACTATTGGGAGCAATGACGTTGAACTCGCCATACAGAGACGGTGCATGGAACTCCACTGCTGGGGTTGCGAAGGTGCCGCCGGAAGTCAATCCGGTTGCACTTCGCAAACGCATCAGTTCGCCGCCGATGTAGCTTAGCACGGCCAGCGGAGAGGCGTGCGTGCCGTGCGCACCTAAGTTGATGTCGAAATAGTTCTCTTCAATACCTGGTCCATGAACACGCAGTCGATCGGTGTTTCCCAGGTTGCCAACGACGGCCAAATCCTCCAGGTAGTAGTACACCGGCTGCCAGTTGCCAACCAAGACCTCGCCTTCGTGGGCCTCGAACCCATTGGGGAGGATCTCGAACACCTCGCTGGCGGTAGCGACGCCTTCGACGCGCAACAGATCGATTCCACCAAGGCCGTTGATCTCGCGCCGTTCGACGCTGTTGTCCGTAGTCAGCCACCCGGCTCCCTGTCCCATGGCGTTACCTGCAACGATAAACTCGTTGTCCTCGCCGTCTCCCTGCCAAATCGCCCGATCGAGATTTGTCGGGCTCACATCGACGCCTCCGTAGAAGGTCACCTGCGAATCGGTCGAGAGCATGGTGATGGTGTCGCTACCCTCACGGCCGTCGATGTCGATTTGGGTGTCGTCATCGGTCGACACCACGGTGATCTGGTTGTGCAGGCTATTAAGCTGGATGTCCATGTACTCGATGGCCGAGTAGTCGACCTTCAGCGAATCGGGACCCAGGTTCGCGGGGGTGGTGACGTGGAACTCGGAAGAGGTGAGCGTATAGCTCGACGTCGGCGAGTCGTAATCGTTCACGTACAGCCGGTCCAATTCGGCGTCGGCACCACCATCGACATGCACGGCGCTACGTAACGAGCGGAGATCGGCAGTCTCGGTGACCCTAATAGTATCGCTTCCGCCATTGCCCTGGACGTAGAGAGGTCCCATAGCTGGGGTCGATCGAACGATCACCAGGTCTTTGCCATCGTTCGCCTCGACGGAATGCGTATTGAATCGCGGCGCTGCGCGGAAGTCGACATCGTTGTTGCCTTGGTCGGCGTAAAGGTAAGTGAACTCGATCTCGTCGTAGGTAACCAAGAACACCTGCTCCTCGATGGGCATTCCGTTGATGTCAACGCCCGGCTGTGAGCGGGCGATGGTTCCTTCGAATTCGTAGTCGTTGTAGATGCCGCTGGCGTCGACTTTGTAGTTGCCGACGATGGGATTCGCGCGGTCGTAAACATAGACTCGGTCGTTGTTTTCAGGCTTCCAATTGTCAAAATCTTCGAACGTTACAAAGTCCTGGACTTTGCCGCTTCCGCCGTGGATGGTGAGCTCGCCAACGACTTGTTCGACACTTTGCGATAGTTCGGCGACGCGGAATTCGTCGCTGCTGGCATAGCCGAACAATTCGAGGGCGGTCACTTCGGCCAGTGCTTCGACGTTGATGTGGTCGACAAGGTCGCTGGCGTTTAGCCGAACGTATTCCACGTCGTCTTCGAATTGTACCGGTCCGGCATCCTGAGCCATCACCGTACCGGCGTTGTCGATGCGATCGAACAGGTAGTCGCGGCCGACGAGGCCATTGGTGTCGTCGACAATCAAGGCGTCGTTGCCGCCGGCACCGAAGTAGCTGACATGGGCGTCGACGGCTCCCACGTCGCCTGAGCCGAAGTGCAGGGTGTCATCGTCGATCCCTCCGTCGACATTGACGGTGACACCAGCGGCAACCCTGGCGAGGACGATGCTGTCGTTTTGGCTTCCCCCCCGAACGTCGATTGTCATTTCGGTGGTCACCATGCCACTGCCCAGCGAGAATTGGTCGGGCAGGTCTTGGATGGCGATGGTGTCTTCCCCTTCGCGACCGTAGACCGTGATGGTCCTGATGGCGGCCAGCGGATGGGTAGTAACGTTGCCGTTTACATCTATCTCGAGCTGTGTGAGGTCACTGGAACTTTGTCGGATGGTGATATCGTCGTCGTCCAATGTGCCGCGGACGACCAGATGACTATCGGGAACCGAGATACGCACCGTGTACTGCCCCAAGTCGCCTGCCATTATGGATTCGCTGCTGACCTCAATGGTGTAGACGCCAGGTTCCAGGTACCAATCGACCGACTCATTGGGGTTGCCGACCGTCGCTGAGACGATGGTGGTGCTGCCATCGGTGAGGCGAAGTTTGGCATCTAGATTGGGCGTGGTGTCGGTCGCGAGCAGGTCGACGCTCACGACGCCTGCGGTGGCTACTTCGAACGTGAATAGATCGACGTCGATGAGTCGCGATATGATGCCGGTTCCGAGCAGGCTGGTGGACAAGACGCCCAGCGAAGTTTCGTTGGGGGCCGTGTCGCCATGGTCGTCGGCATCCAGTCCCATGCCGCTCACCAGCGTGTTGATGGTGCCATCGGGTTGACCGCCCGGACTACAGGCAAGTAGCACATTGATGAACCGATTGGGAGAGACAACCTCGCCGTCCTCTGTCCAAATAGTTCGGCCGCTGGAGTCGTTGCCCATGATCGGTGACCACTCGTCGGGCCCTTTTCCATAGGCGTCGGGACCACTGCAGCCGTCCCCGACGTCGACCATCCCGTCGCCGTTTGTGTCGAGATTCTCACCGTCTGAGTCGACCTCGTTCTTGTGCTTCAGGCCGAACGCATGTCCCGCCTCGTGCGTAACGGTGGCCGCTAACCTGACGGCGATACGACCCACCGGGTTAAAATCTTCGGAGAAGGCATAGACGTCGCTCTGACGGTCGGCGTGCAGGTAGTTATCGCCACCGAAAGGTTGGTTTCCCGCCCACCCCAATGTGGTCGATCCTTCGGGATCGATGACGCCGCGCTCGGTGCCATCGCCTCCGATCAACACCCGGAAATGCTGGCCGGGGATGAAGGCACCTTCGTCGGTTGTCACGTCGATGTCGAAGGGAGCAAAGTCTTCGGCTACGATCGCCCAAACGTGCTCGATGACGTCGAGCTCGAATCGGCCGAAGTAGGTGTCGTTTCCATCGAAGTCGAATACGGGTGTTTCGAAATCCTGATCGTCGATGTCCCACCGATTGTGCGGGGAAAACCCGCCAGAGAAATCGAGGAAGAGCGTGTGCGCGGCTCCGGGTTTGCTGTGAAGCGACAGTGCCTCTTCGGGAACAATCGCGGACGTGACGTACTGCGGGCCAACCCAAGACGACAACGGCCCGCCAAACAAGTCGCCGACCTCACCGGAGTCGGAAACGCCGATGGAATCCTGGCTCCACAGCTTGTCCCACGCCGTCTGGAACAGGAAGCTGTCCTGAAGTCCGGGGACCACATGCACGGCGCCATGCATGTCCTCGCCAGGCACGCCGATGGCCAAATCAGCGACTCCATCGCCCGTAATGTCGCCCGCAGCCAACTGCCCGCCGAAGTAGTCGTTGTTCTCGATGTCGTCTTCCAGGTCAGTCATGAACTGAGCCAGTTTTTTCTGATTGGTGGTCACGATGCCGGTACCGGTGCTCGACGCGAAAAAGACGTAAACGCCACCAGCATTTCCGATGATGGTCGAGCCGCTGCCGTTGAAGTCTTCGCCAGGCACGCCGATGGCCAGGTCGTGGAGACCATCGCCATTGAAGTCGCCGGTTGCCAGGGCGCCACCAAAGTGATCTTCAGACTCGGCGTCACCTTGAATCTGCACCATCCCCTCGTCCCAGTGCTGGGTGCGAATGAGATTGAATCCGGTGTCGCCGAAGTTTCCGTAGAGAACGTTCACCGCACCGGCGTTGATTTGGGTGAACCTGTCCTCGTTGACGACGCCAATGGCGAGATCGAAGTACGGATCGCCATCGAAATTGCCAGCGGCCAGCGTCGCACCGAAGTTGGCGAATGGCTGGGCAGCCCCGAGCACGCCAGGCATGCTTTTGTCGTAGTAGCGATTGGCGTTTGCATCCAACCCCAAGCCGGCGGCGCCCCAAACCAAATTGATGGCACCTGCATCTTGAATCTTCTTCGTTCCGCCGTTTTCCTCGTCCGGCACCTCGGGGTCTTCGCCTGGTACGCCGATCGCCAGATCGTCGAAGCCATCACCGTTGTAATCGGCCGAGGCCAGGGCAGCTCCAAAGTTGTCGAAATTGTCGAGTTGGGACGATCCCATCAGAAGTTTCTGATCGAATGTCTTGTTCCCTGCGACCGCCAGTCCCACAACCTGCTGTCCATAGACCACATGCACCAGACCCGCGTTGTTGACCGCTTCGATGGAGTTAGCGGAACTGCGGAGGTCCTCGTTCGGGACGCCGATGGCCAGATCGGCGAGGCCATCGCCGTTGTAGTCGCCAGACGAAAGGACTGAGCCAAAGCGATCGTTGTCCTCGGCCTGTTCGGCCATGCCGACGGTGTCTTGCGTTAAGATGAGATTGTCTTCGAGCGTAATCCCATCGACCGAGCCATAGACAATATTGACCGCCCCGGCGTTGACGACGCCTTGAATGTCTTCGCCCGGTACGCCGATGGCTAGGTCATCGATGGGCAACCCGGTGTCGGGGTTCACGTCGCCATTGAAGTTGCCCACGGCCAAGGCAGTGCCAAATTGATCGTCCCTTTCCGCATAGTCGTCGATAACGTGCCGGTCTCGGTCGTTGAGGCCGCTCCGTTGCTGCAGAAACTGGTCGTCCACCGTTGGGTCGGCTAAGGGGCTACCGTATATGATTTGGACCGACCCGGCGCGAATAACGTCTTGGCTAATAGGACCAACGCTAGGAACGCCCTCGCCGGGGATGCCGACGGCCATGTCCTGGAAGCCGTCGCCATCGAAGTCGCCGTAGGCGATGTTCAGCACCCAACGATCTTCGAGCCGCTCGAAGCCCCGACAAAGGCGTCGCAAGCGGCGATATCGACAGCGCGTGGCACACTTCGAGGAGGCCATGGCATACCTCTGTTGGTGAAAAGAACACCGCCAACTCTGATGACGCTGCTAAGTGTCATGTCATGCGGCGCTCGCGCCGCATTGCGGAAATCGAGTGGTATTGGGTGAAGCATCGTCGGCCAGGCTCTACCTACAGAAGCATCAGGAACTCGAACGAAGCGGCTGGCCACTGTCCTAAGTCTCAAGGTAGAGGCACTCCAGCTACCCTGCAACCATTCCCCGGAGGGGGCGACTCTGTCGATGGGGACGCCTGGCCGGGGGTAATTCTGGCGACGCGATTGCTGACCACCGGGCCGATCTGCGTTACCGCAGGGCAATACGGAAGCATGAATTAGGCTCTTCGGAAGCGACCATCTCGCGTCCACTCTTGATACTGCCCAACGACGTCGAACACGTCTACTCGGGCGTGGACGCCGGCCGTTTCCGTTCTTGCTCGCATTTTTATTCAGCAACTGTTGACAGGCTTCGTCTACCACGTTAAATTTAGTTCACTAAACGATCCGTGACGTCACTCAGGAAGGCAATCTGCCATGTCGTCTACCCAACTTGGTCGGGTTCAACTGCTCATCATGCAAGTGTTGTGGCAGTTAGGCAAAGCGACTGCTCGCGAAATCACCGACGCATTGAATGAAAGCGATGACATCGCCCACAGCACGGTGCAAACGCTGCTGCGTGGTTTGGAAGAAAAAGGTTCGATCACCCACGCAGTCGAGGGCCGCACATTCGTCTTCCGCCCTTTGGTTGACGAGGAGAAATTCAAGCAGCGGGCGACGAGCGACCTGTTGCAACGGGTGTTTGGAGGCGATGCAGCCACACTCGTTGCTCATCTGCTCAAGGAAAAGAGCGTCTCGCGGAAGGAAATCGACGACATTCGCAAGCTAATCGACCGTCGTGGCAAAAAATAGCGAGGATATCATGACTTGGCTAGATGCGCAGATCGCCATGTTCGACCAAGCCACCAACTTGGCGCAGTTTGCCGTGAATTGGCTGCTGCAGTCCACGCTACTAATTGCAGCGGGACTGTTGGTAAGTCGGCTGTTAAGAGACCGTGGTTCGGCCGCTCAGTCGATTGTGTACCGCACAACGCTGGTGGCGGTGCTCGCCTGTCCCCTGGCGACGTTGGCCATGTCACTTGCAGGCATACCAGGTTGGTCAGTCAAGCTGCCGGCGGGGTGGAGCTACCAAGAAGTCGCGATAGTAGTCCAGCCAGAAGTGAAGCAAACACCGCCTGTCGTCCAGCCGGAATTGGTCCAAGTTGAACCCGTACTTGAGGCCGAGCAAACAGGGAAGAGAGTCTCTACAGATGATACGCTCGTGGTCGGCCCGCCGATCGCCAAAGAACGGTTCGAGAGCAGCTTATCCAGCGACGTAGCCACCATTCAACCGGTAGACACGCTGCCGCCAGTAGTGCCCGATTCCACTGCTGAAATGGCGACGCCCGAGCCAAACCCATCGCTCGGAACCCGACGGGTCATCTCGTTTCATGTCGCCGGCATCGTGGCCGCGGCAGCGCTCAGCGTTTGGGTAATAGTCGCCGTGGCACTGGTTGCACGACTTGGCAGTTCATGGTGGCACCTCTCCAAACTGCGGAGTTCGGCCACTCCCGCCGACCGAAAGTCCATTCGCACATGCGAAGAGCTGTCGACTTTGCTTCGCGTCCGGCCGCCGACATTGCTTCGCAGTCCCTTTCTGCCAAGTCCCTGCTTGGCAGGGATCACCCGGCCAGCGGTGCTCTTGCCAGAAGAGGAAGGAGAGTTGAGCCTGCGGGACATTCTGCTCCACGAACTCGCGCACCTGTCGCGTCTCGACTGCCATTGGAACCTGCTGCGTCGTGTGGGAACTGCGCTGTTCTTCTTTCAGCCACTGCTGTGGGTGCTTTCCCGCCGGATGGAGGTCGCCGCGGAGGAGGTATGCGACGACTTCGTCGTCCACTATGGTGGCGACCGACAGCAGTATGCCCATCGACTGGTCGACATTGCCGAGCTTTCAACCTCACCACTAGCAAAGGCCGGCGTGGGAATCGTCTCCCTTCGATCAATGCTTGCTCGGCGTGTCTCGCGCATTATGGATACGTCGCGGACGCTTTCCACCAGAGTAAGCAACTTGCTACTAGTGTTCGTGATTGTGAGTGGCGTCGTCGGTGTAACTGCGGCGGGACTGGTCGGGTTGAGCCCGAATGCGACGGAAGCGAGGGACACTTCAGCCGACATGGCCGACGACCCCAACTCGGATGAAGCGCCAAGTGACCACAGCGAAACCACAGTTTTTGGTGGGGTCGTACTAGATCAACAGGGACATCCCGTCGAGAACGCCAGAGTCTGCGCAATACGGGTCGAAAGGCTTGCAATCGGAGACACTTCGTTTCAGGAAGTTGCCGACTCGTTCGTTACGGATATCTCTGGCAAGTTTGAATTTACACTGCCAAAACTGAACCGCAAACTCACAACGGCTCAGTTGGCTTCGCAACATTACCAGTTCTACGCCGCGGCACCTGGGTTTGCTCCAGCCTTCGAGCATCAGGCAAGCGTCAAACCTGGCGATCCGATTGAACTGCAACTCGCCACCACTGGACCGGCGATTGAGGGACAAATTGTCTCGCTTGAGGGGCAACCGATTGAAGGTGTGACTGTTTTGGTCCGATCCATCCAACTGTCGCGCAACCCTGAGGACTTTCACGCCTGGCTCGATGAAGCACAAGATAATCCTCAGTATGTTGCCGAGAACAGTTTTACCAACATGGACAGCTCTGAGCGTGACCGAATCGCTCAATTCCCCTCGGGACCCCGCCTAAGGCTAGGAGGTTTGTCGGTAGTACCGAACGTATCGACGAATGCCGAAGGTAAGTTTCGCCTTCCGTCACTAGGACCCAATCGACTCGTTACGCTGGAGATCCAAGGAAAAGGAATTGCGACCGATCGTCTCCATGTGGTGACTCATGAAATGGAGTCGGTGCCGGTGCCTCAAAACGATCCGAGGTTCTCGACCTCGTCCTATTATGGTGCCAAGTTCCATCACCCGGTTGCGACGAGTCAGACGATCCGAGGCATCCTGCGAGACGCGGACACACGTCAGCCTCTCGCTGGGCAGACGATAACGGTGAAACAGTTCGGCAACTCGTTGCTGGATACTGCCGGCTTCGTCGTCACGACCACGGATGAGCAAGGGCGGTATCAGTTGGAGGGGCTGCCAGCGCCGGACCGCGACTCTCGACCCATCACTCTGTATGTCGTTCCAAACTCAGAGAACCCCTATTTTCGCACCGAAGTCGAGGTGCCAAAAGCGGAGCCCGGTGAAGGTGCCGTGTGCGATATCGAACTGAAGCGTGCGAGTTGGGTGGTTGGACGCCTCGTGGATGCAACTACTGGCGAACCGCTGGAAGGGCTGGTGAGCTACTTCCCCTTCTTGGACAACCAAGCGGCGGGTGAGTATGCCAACTTCCGACCCGGTGTCCACTCGATGGGTTATGACGATCGCTACGCGACCGACTCGAATGGCAACTTTCGAGTTCCGGCCATCCCTGGGCGTGGCATCCTGGCAGCCATCGCCCTGCGTTCCCAGGAGTACGCGATCGGTCACGGTGCGGATAAGATTGCCGATCTTCGCAGTGATGACCGGATGATGGTCTATCACCTTTACGGCCCCGAACTTTCAAATACTGTCCAGGAGGTCAATGTCCCGATCGACCAAGTCGAAACTCGCGTAGAAGTCGCAGTAGAGCCACTTGACCTAACGCAACTAGACTTGGTCGACGCCCAAAACCGCCCGATCAGCGGCGCCATCGTGGGCGGTGCGTATCCTCTGTCGGCTTTGAACCCATCTTCACACCTCTCGAACGTCGATCCATCGGACTCCAGCAGCGTGGAGGTTTGGGGGCTGAAGCACGATGGTCAGCGGATGATCGTGTTCTTGCACAAAGAGAAGAAGATGGGCTTAGCAAAAGTGCTCGATTCAACTCCGGAGCCGAAGGTCCGATTGGAGCCATGTGCGAGAATCATCGGGCAATTGGTAGAAATGGGAGAGCCCGTGCGGGATATCGCTGCCAGGAGTTTTGTGTCGGCTTACATCCCCAAATCCGAGGTTCCCGAGCCTGAGAGTGGAGGTGGTTGGCGCACCAATCGAATTTGGGTGCAGTCAGACGAAGTCGACTCCGATGGAAGGTTCGAGCTGGACCGCATCGTTCCGGGAGCAAGGTACGAGCTACACGCCTTCGGGAAGACGTTCGAAATTGATACGGTATCCTCCGACGAGACGATCGACCTCGGCACGATCGACATTACCTCCGACGAACGCCCCGAGCCGGTACGCACCAAACCAGGCGGGTCCAACACGGATACAGACGCTGTGGACAACTCGCCCAAGGTATCCGAGTTCGCCGGCGCGGTTGTGGAGCCATCTGGAGACGCGGCGTCAGGGGCGCGCCTCTACATGGTGTTCCATGTGCCGCAGGCCACTGGGCTTCTTGAGCCCACCTGGAAGCCAGTGGCCGTGTGCGACGAGAAGGGAGCGTTTCGCTTCACGATCGGCGCCGACGAGTTTGGGCCGTTGTCGCGGCCGAATGAATTTCAAACCGCCAGTCTAGTTGCTGTGAAAGAAGGCTACGGCTTCGGTTGGTCCATCGCTGGTTTTCATTCGACCGACGACGTTTGGATAGATCGTTTTCGAGACTTGATCGAAAAAGCTCCCGCCGACCGGCAAGCACAGCTTCGAAAGCGACTTAAACGTGTCGGCGAGCCAATCAAACTGGTAGAGGACTCGCAGCCCATTCGCGGTCGGGTGATGAATATCAACGGTCAACCAGTGGAGGGTGTGCGGTTTACGTTGAAGGAAGTGTGGGCGTGCGAGCAAGACGACTTGTCCGCGTGGCGCGTCGCAGCAGCCGAGCCGAAGGCCGATTACTATACTGCCCGCATGCAAACGCCGAGGGCGATAAACGGACCGCAGGTGCGATCACTGGTTACACCGGCGGTCACGGATGCGAATGGTCGGTTCGAACTCACTGGCATCGGCCCTGGACGCATCACCGAGTTGCTGATGGAAGGACCCGGTATTGAGTCCGCCAAGCTATTCGCCAGAACCGAGTTGGGCGAGTCGATCGAGCTACCACGGGAGCGGCGGTCGCCGGACTTGGGGACCTACACCTACTATCCTGCCGAGTTCACCGTCGTAGCCGGCCCCTCCACACCAATAACGGGTGTTGTGCGCGACTCGCAAACCGGTGAGACCATTGGCGGCGTAACCGTCAAGAGTCAAAAACGCAACGGCGAGATGATCAGCGGCTGGGGGCAGGACTTCGTTCGCGCGGTCACGGATGAGCAAGGTCGCTACCGCCTCGAGGGTATGCCCATCGGCAGCGACAACCGCATCGCTGCAATCGCGCCTGAGGGCGATGTGCCCTATTTCTCGCAAAGCAAGCAATCCGAGACAACGGCTGACGAAGAATCCGTCGAGATCGATTTCGATTTGGTGCGAGGTGTATGGCTCGCGGGCCAGATCACCGACAGGCAATCTGGAGAAGGCGTTTCGGGGCGGTTGTCCTACTACGTCGCGGAACACAATCCGGCGTACGACACCGCACGCAACCTTGGCGTGGATGAACGCGATCGGCTACAAGCCGACGCCGAAGGTCGTTTCAAGATCGCAGTTCTACCTGGCCCTGGCTTTCTCGCGTTCCAAGCACACAATCACCAAGACTATCCGCGTTCAAAAGCCATCATCAAGCCAGATGGTACCAATGAACCTCTCGGCAAAGACATGGTTAAAACCCGACCCTCGTACTTGATGCCACAGAACTACCATCTGGTCGCCCAGATTGATCCGGTGGCTGCAGAAGCTGCCCCGCAGCTTCAGTTTGAGCTCGGCGACGACGACCAATTGGTTGGCCGAGTCGTCGATCCCGATGGCAAAGCTGTGACCAACTACGACTTTTCTGGTCGAAATGCAGCGTTCTCCAGTTGGGAAAGCCCAGACAGCGGTAAGTTCACACTACTGGGTTACTCACCCGACAAGCCTCGCCATTTGTATGTTGCCAATCTCGACCATAGCCTAGCCGCCTACGTACTGCTGGAGGGAGAGCAGCCGGATGAACTGGTTGTCCAACTGCAGGCTGCCGGTCATGTACGTGGTCGACTGGTCGATGAGGACGGGGCTCCTCTAGCGAATTGTCGATTGATACCGTGGTCTCCTCCGATGCGAAACATTTCGGAAATGATGAACCGTCCGCACACGCCACCCCTACCGCGCAACTTGCCGAGCTGGGGTTCCGGCCAGTACGAAACGGACGAAGAAGGAAACTTCGAGTTTCGCGGGCTTGTGCCGGGTGTTGAGTACCGAGTGCAGGCACGAAAGGGTGCTACGATAACCTCGCCTCCCACTATCTCCGGCCCGCTTGAGGTGGTGATTCAAGTAGAGCCGGGCGAATCCAAAGACCTGGGAAACGTGCGTCTTATCGATGAACAGGAATTAGTCAACCAACTTAAAGAGGAACAAAAGGAAGCTGAGGCACAGTCCGATGCAGATTCGCCTCAACGAATCATCAATGGCACTGTTACGTTGCCTGACGGAAAACCCGCGGCGGGAGTCCACATTGCGATGATCGCAAGAAGCAAGTCCGTGTCGCCCGGAGGCACGCACGACGGGCCAGAAGCAGAAGTGGTCGAGTCCATCACAAATGAAAAAGGAGAGTATCATCTCGAGTTCTCCGGAGTCAGCTCCGACACCCACTACACCGCATATCTTGTCGCTCGCAAAGATGGCTACGGAATCGCTTGGGAACAACTCAACCCTGACGAGCCCCAGAACGAAGTAACTCTGACATTGGCCGCTGAACAGCCGATACGAGGTCAGCTTCTCGATCTGGAAGGACAACCGCTAGCGGACGTGGTCTTGCGCGTTCAATCCGTCGTCGAAACGACCGACTCTCGGTATGGCGAAAACCGCGTCGGGTTCGGTGCAACTAACACGCCTCGCGCGTGGCTTCCGGAGCTAGAGTCCGACGCCGACGGCCGTTTTGTCGTGCGTGGAGTGCCGGTGGGGTATGGCGTCTACCTAGAAACCGAAGGCGACAAACGAATCGCGCCGCAGGGCATCGCCCTGAATACCGGCCAGCCCGAGCAACGTGGACCACGCGACGGCACTTACCGATCGTTGACCCGAAACGGGAAAGTCGGCGAAGAGTTGACTTTGCCACTTGCCCCCGCTCAGTTGTTTGAGGGCCAAATCACCTACGCTGATACCGGTGAACCCGCCCCTCATGCTCGCGTCACGATTTGGGCCAGCCAGCAAGAGTTGGGCTCGATGATAACCGTAGCCGGCGAAGCTGATGATAAAGGACGATACTCGATCAGCCCTAATCCCGGAATTCGTTTCGGAATAAGCGCATACCCACCGCCAGGCGTTCCGTATTTGGTCCGCAAGACTCCGTTTGAGGACGCCATCCACTGGCGCGATGGCGATACCAAGCGGCAAGTCGATCTGAGCCTAACTCGCGGTGTGCTGGTGCGTGGTTCGGTTACAAACTCCGAGACTGGCGAACCGATCGAAGGGGCATCGATTCAGTATATGCCGGAGAGCAACAACAATCCCCATACCGCGGACGACATCCTGACCGGTTGGCAGAATATACAACTAACCGACGAAGCAGGGCTCTTTGAGATTGTCGTCCTGCCAGGTCCGGGCCGCTTGGTAGTACACGCCGCGACGCAACGCTACATTGTCGAGTCGATTAGTTCACGCAAAATGAGTGCGGGGAAAGAAGGTGGCAATCAAATCCGGGCTCATGGTTTTTACGAACTGAATCCAGTGGTCGGCTCCGACCCGCTGAACGTGTCGATGGAGTTGACCCCCAGTAGCGTGATCACGGTCAACTTGGCGGATGAGAACGAGCAACCGGTTGACGATGTGGTTGTCATCAATCCACTGCGTGTGCATCCCTATTCTCTGAACTGGCGCGGCGATCGCAAACCGGTATTAGGCGGCAAAGCCGATCTGAGCGGTCTCGTGGGAGACGAGCAGATGCAGGTCAGCTTTCTCCAGCCGAAACTTAAGCTGGGTGCTACCGTCACTCTCGATGCGAGCGACGTCAATCCAACCGTGATCTTGAAACCATGCGGAGTGGCGACTGCCCGATTTGTCGATCCTGAGGGTAAGCCGCTGGAGGGCGTCAGACCCATACTGCGGATCGTAGCAAGTCCTGGAAAGCAGACATACGACTACGAGGCAGCACGCATGGGAGAAGTGCTTGCCGACTCCGATTTCGTCGCGAACATCGACCGAGTGAACTACTCCAATTCAGCGAAAGCTGACAAAGATGGCATCTTGTCCTATCCGGCGCTCATTCCAGGTGCGACGTATCGGCTCATCGCTGAGAAGAAACTCATTGTCGGCGGTGCCAGATTATCCAAATACACCGACTTCGAAGTCAAACCTGGCGAAACACTTGACCTGGGCGAGTTCGTCCTCGAATCCCAGGACTAGTGCGAGAAGCAACCGCGCGTTGCGACTATGGCGACGTGTTTTCCAAGCGTTTTAGCACAAGACTTGACTGTACACAGGTGACGACCGCTCCAGCCCCGATCTCAGGTGACCGGAATGCCAACTGCACCCATAGCGGCGACGAGTAACTGGGCGCCCTACAAGCCGAGTGGTGAAATGCCCTGGAATCTCGAGCGAGTGGTACACCTCCACCGGCGCGCCAGTTTTGCAGCGCCGTGGGATGTGCTCCAGCGCGACTTGTCTGACGGCCCTCAGGCTGCGATCGATCGACTACTTAACCCAGACCCCAAAGGGTCGAACAGCCAGTTCGTCTCACTGGCCGACACTATTGGTGACGCCGCCATGGCGTCGGGCAGCGCGGGGCGGTTGAAGGCGTGGTGGCTCTACCGGATGGTGATGTCGCCCGATCCGCTACGTGAGCGGTTAGCGCTTCTGTGGCACAACCACTTTGCTACCAGCAATCGGAAGGTACAGAACCTCGTTTTTATGCGGGATCAAAACGAACTGCTGCGCACGCATGCGTTCGCCCCATTCGGCGAGTTGCTCCACGCGGTGGTCAAACACCCCGCCATGCTGGTGTGGCTCGATGCCGACTCCAACCGCAAAGGTCATCCTAATGAGAACCTCGCCCGGGAGTTGATGGAACTGTTCACACTGGGCGAGGGAAACTACTCTGAGCAGGATGTCCGCGAGGGCGCTCGGGCACTTACGGGCTGGACCGTAGAGTCGGGTAAGTTCGAAACTCGCGAAGCGCGCCACGACGCTGGAGATATCCGTGTACTGAGTAAGAGAGAGCCCATGACGGGCGACGACCTGATCGAAGTACTGCTCGACCAACCTGCGACTGCGAATCGACTCGCATGGCGGCTATGCGGCATGCTTCTGGGAGAAGGGGTGGCCACGGAGGAGGACCTGGCAAAGCTGTCGGCAGGTCTTCGCGGAAAAAACTTGAGCATTGAGTGGGCCGTTGAACGAATCCTCCGCTCGGAACTGTTTTTTGCGACATCGAATCTGCGGTGCAGGGTGGCAGGCCCTGTGGAGCACATCGTAGGAAGTCTCCGCGCGCTGGAATTGCGAGATCCACCGCCGAGTACCTTGCTACTGGCAGAGTGGTCAAGCCGCATGGGGCAAGATCTGTTCTATCCTCCGAACGTGGGCGGATGGAATGAAGGGCGAACGTGGCTCAGTTCGCGGGCGATCATCGCGAGGGCTAACTTCGCCCATGCACTTGCTAGCGGTGACTTGTGGCGGCCTTCGCAGCGGCCGGACATCGAAACACTCGCTGAGCTAAACGGAGCAACAACGATCCTCGAAAGTCAAACAGCCTGGCTTACTGAACTCTTGTGGGGCAAAGCACCTGAGCATGTCGTGCACGACTTGGTGGACCAAGTGACGAACCGCCAGCCCGAGAAAGCCATCAACGAAGTTCTAACGCTATTGATTACCCGACCTGAGTCGTATCTGAACTAGCCAAGGAGAGTGACGCATGTATTCTCGAAGGAGCTTCCTGCGAACTAGCTCGCTATTGTCGCTGGCGCCAGTTCTTCCCTGTGTACTCGGGCGCACAGCCCAGGCCGCCACGTCCGAGCGCGACGCCAAAGTACTGGTGGTACTGCAACTCGATGGTGGGAACGACGGTATCAACACCGTGGTGCCGTACGCTGACGACGGATATGGCCAAGCGCGCAGCAGTCTGCGCCTGGAGGCGGATAGTCTTCACAAGCTCGACGACCAGGTCGGTTTGCACGCCAGCATGAAGCGCGCCAAAGAGTTGTTCGACGACGGTCGCGTGGCAATCATCCAAGGAGTGGGATATCCCAACCCAAGTCGCTCGCACTTCCGTAGCATGAAGATCTGGCAAACTGGCAGTTTTGACGAAGCAGACCACGACGCTTACGGCTGGCTGGGCCGCGCGGCCGATCGAAACAGCGAATCGACCTACTATGTCGGGAACGGCGAAACACCTGTCGCATTGTGGGGACGCAAATCGCAGGCGATCGCGCTGGCGGAGGCAGATGACCTAATCCTGGAGGCTCCGAGTACCGTATCAGCGACGCCACTTGGCGGCGACGCCCTGCATCAATACGTTTCGCAGGAGATCGCCACCGCTTATCAATCAGCAGCCAGATTCCAGCAGCAGTCGGTTGGCAGTAGCGCGGGTGAAGCCAGCTATCCCAACACCCAATTGGCCTCTCGGCTCAAGTTGGTGTCTCAGTTGCTGAAGAGCGGTTCGCCGACACGAATCTACTATGCCACCCAAAGTGGATACGACACGCACTCGGCTCAGCTCTACACTCATGCACGGCTGCTCCGCGAATTCTCCGATGCGGTGGCCGCCTTCATGGACGACCTAAAACAGGAAGGGCTCGGCGATCGCGTAGTGCTCATGGCGTTCAGCGAGTTCGGGCGTCGAGTGAAAGAAAATGATTCGAAAGGCACCGACCACGGCACTGCGGGGCCAGTGTTTCTGGCGGGCTCAGCTGTACAGGCAGGCCTATTCGGCGCCGCGCCGGATCTGTCTAGTTTGGACGACGGCGACCTGAAGGCTCAGTTCGATTTCCGCCAAATCTATGCAACTTTGCTGTCTGATTGGCTCGACATCAACCCCGATCGGGTATTGGCTGGCCACCACGACAAGATTCCTCTTCTGCGCGAAGTTTAAGGAGACGAGATCGCACTGTCCGGCAGCCGTATAGGTCGCCAAGTCGAACTAGAATTCAGCAGCCTGAACTGTGGGATAAGAAGGTTTATTTTATGGATTCTTCCCTTATGGAACTTGATTTTGAACTTGTAACACATCGAGATGGCTACGGACGTGTCAATGGATTCGACGTGAAGCACGATAAGGTTAAGATCGGAATTGTTGGACTGGACTACTACAACGCGATACTGGAACTGTACCCAGTGTGCGGCCACTCGATTCCCGATTTTAAGACGGTACAAGAGTTAATGGAATACGATCTCCGTTTCTACAAAAAGTGCGGATGGGACTTTGGCGAGACACTTCGCTACGAAATCGATTGCTAGGCGACTTGCTGGTCCACTCAAAGTGCCCACCTCATTACTTTGGCCGACCGAAGCACGGTGGTTTAATGTTCGACAAGATGGAATTCAAGTCGCTCCAAGAAGAGCCGCTTGTTGAGCTTCTCTCTCTGGGAGTGCCTGACCGGGCTGAAGTGTTACCTAAACTGTTACCCAAATCCCGCATCGATCGTATACGCCAGAGCGCACGGCCTCCTTGTTTTCAGGCTCTTTTGAATCTGTTCGCTCCTCGTTCTCACGCTTCTTTAGGACTTTTAATCCGTTGGTCGGTTCGAGTCCCGCCGGGGTCACTGGAAAAGCCTCTCGATTTCGAGGGGCTTTTCCAGTGGGAGTAGAAGGTGTGAACAGAGATTAGTTGGCACGTCGACTGAGGCAGCTCGCGCGGGCGCGAGTGAGGGAGTTCAGGGATCAAACGACCGATTCACGCGACACCCTTCGGCGTCTACTAGATCGCCTAGTAACAGCGCGCGGGACAATCGTGCTTCAGCACTCATATTCATTGCTGCCGACAAGTTCGTAAAGAACTGCGAACGGGTTCCTTCGAGGCAGCACAGCTCTTCGTCCCTTGTTTGTTGCAGGCGAAATGCCTTTTCCCGCACAATAGCATTTGCCTGACTCATCGGCCGGACTCTGGCTTTACAATGCGACGGCGAAGAACTGCGGTTCTAGATAGCCCAAGTGCAAGGCAATTGCTCTGCTCCGCAAGTGCGGTCCGGGATCGTGATACAATCGCCCTCCACGCCAGGGCAGGGCGCTGCCCGAGAACAGTGAACTTCGGAAGAGGCACAACATAATGAAGACTTCGAGCGACTTACTTTTCCGCCCAACGCAACGCCCGTCAGTTGCGTATGTGCTGACCGGCTTGCTGGCAGCGCTGCTGGGTTGGACTTCCAATGCGTACGCGGGGCATAAGATTACCCGGCTGACGCCCGACTTCAACCCTGGTTCGCAGCCACACTTAGTGAATACAGCGCTGCACTTACCCATCGACGTCGACGTGGCGCCGGGTAATAGCGACTACTACTTCGTGTCGCAACTCGGTGGCCTGGACTCCGATGGCTTCGACGGCGACGACATCACCAAGGCCGATGGTCGGATTGTGCTGCTCGACCGCAATACCGGCTCGGTGGACTTCAACAATCCGTTCTTGACCATCGGCGACACGAATCTGCTTGACCCTGTACCTGGTGCGCCAGAGGTGGGACTATTCTCCACCGCCTTCCACCCCGACTTTGCCACCAACGGCAAGTTCTATGTTAGCGTGGCGGTGAATTACCCCGGGCCTGCGCCGAGCCTTGAGCCGCGCGACCCGCGGACGCCGCCATTCAAACTGGCCGTTCGCGAATACACGGCCGACCCGAATAACATCGCAGCGGGCGCCACGTTCAGTCAAACCATCTTCGAAATCGATCAGCCAGCATTCAACCATAACGGCTGTTGGATGGGTTTTAACCCGCAGGAAGTGGCCGAAGGCGACAATTACCTCTACGTAACGCTTGGCGACGGGGGCAACCAACACGACCCATACGACTACTCGCAAGACAAGAACCACTTGTTAGGGTCGGTCTTGCGGATTGATATCGACAACGACGATTTCGTTGCCGACGCTGATCGCAACTACGCCATCCCCGCGGACAATCCATTTGTCGGCACGGACGGAGCGGATGAGATTTGGGCGTATGGCCTTCGCAATCCCTGGAGGGCGGGCTTCGATAGCGCGACGGGCGACTTGTACATCGGCGACGTGGGGCAGGCCACTTGGGAGGAGATTAATTACCTGCCGGGGGACATCAGCCCTTCGGACGATCGAAACTTTGGCTGGCGACTGCGCGAAGGGTTTGGCGCCACACCCACCGGCCCCAACGTAGGAGGCCGCCCGCCAAGTGACAACGTGGATCCACTTATCGCCTACCTGCATGGCAACGACGACTACCAAGGAGACTCAGTCGCCGCGGGACTTGTGTATCGGGGACCAGTCGAAGAATTCTACGGCATGTACATCTTCGCCGATTCGCTATCCGGCAACATTTGGGGCTTCGACATTAACGACATCGGATCGTTCGATCCCAACAATCCCGGAGACTCACTTGTACTGCTGACCGATGCCTTCGCTCCGGAGGATGGAAACTACGTTAGCATTGTCAGCTTTGCTGAGGACGAATTCGGCAACTTGCTCATCGTCGACCATGGCTACGACGGTGCGGGACTGGGAGGCCACATCTATCGACTCGACTTCGTACTATCGGGCGACTACAACGACGATGGAGTCGTGAACGCAGCAGACTACACCGTTTGGAGAAACAACATCGGCGCGCCGGCCGGTACGTTGCCGAACGACACCGACGGCGGCGTGATCGGCGCCGATCAGTACAACACCTGGAAAGCAAACTTTGGCGACTCGCTTCCGGTGCCAGGCGCGATCACACAGGTGCCGGAGGCAGCCACGCTCTTTCAATTGCTCATCGCGGTATCGCTCGGACTAGGTTGCATCCGCACCCGCCGACGGACGGGACGCAGCGACGAAAGCCCATAGGACAGCAGAACCAAGCGATAGCAGCAACACCGTCGATGGCTCGGGCACGTTGGTCTGCCCGGCCGCTGGGGAGTTTGCCGTTGCGCCGAAGTTCTCCTTCCAGGTCACGTAGTCATTTGCATCGATGAAGCCCGATCCATCGGTAGTGCTCCCTGGTGGAAGCACGCTGTCGGGAGCACCCAGGTTGTTGCGCCACACGGTGTAGTCGGCCAGATTGACCACTCCATCGCCATTAAAGTCACCGGGCAGGCCGGGCAAAGCCACGGCGATCGTGCCATCTAGCAACAAGCGCGACGTATCCCACAGCAAACCGCCGCGAAGCGTTGGCAGGATGAAATCGGCGGGATCGAACGCTCCCGAAGCATCTGCAAAGTCGAACAAATCCCAGGAGTCGCCGGCGTTCAACGATCCGCTCGGCAGAGTCGAGTCGAGAACGACCTGCAGCACAAAGCCATCGGAAACTTGCAGATCGCCCCCAACCAGTAGTGCGTCGTTCACCCCGCTTTCGGCAATGTCGAACGACGCCAGGGAGCCTGCTTCTAGAGTAACGTTGCCTGCGACAGTCATCGTCTCGTACTGCTGAACTGCAAAGCTCTCTTCGATCATGATGTTGTCGACTACCACCCAAGAACCGGGATCAGAACCTGTGCCGGGCAGGTTGGAGACGCGCAGCCACAGGGGATCGGTGTCGTTGGCGGAAGATAGATCGAGTGCGCTGGTGAATGATGCATAGTTCCCCTCGCCAAACAGGCTTGTCGCGGGTGAATCGATAGCGGTGATCAAGGCCAGACCTTCGTCGGCGATGTCGTTATCGTCTGCGGCGCCAGGAAACGCCCCCTGGTAGACCTCCAGCCGCACCGCAACCGCGCGTCCCGCGACGGCGTTGTTGTCCCCACCGTAGTCGAGCGATATCGAGTAGCTGCTGGTGCTGCTTTTTGCGCCTAGGCCTTGGTAGATCCAGCGGCCGCCGGCGCCGATTGGTCCGCCGATCTCACCATTCCCATCTCCCAACAGCACTCCCGTGTCCGGCGTAGGGCTGAGTCCATGCTCGTGCTGTGCGGTGTTCCAGAAGTCGGAAGCGCCGGCAAACGTGTCGACGTCGTACCACAGATCGACGTTCGCATCACCGGGTGGATTGCTGCCGGTCTCGAAGTCGCCATTGGTCACCGACAAGGTCGGTGTAGTGCTCGCGGTCACTCCGCCGATGATCAGCGTCGAGCCGCTCTGCATGGTTACATTGTGGCTGAACTGGCCATCGCCGCTGACCGTGGAGCCACCGGTCGCGATTGCGTCGCCGATCACTGTCGTGCTGCTCCGATTGTTGAGCGTTTGACCGTCGGCCAGTTGAAAGGTGCTCGCCAGCCCCGACACATCGAACGTGGCACCGGGATGGACTTCGATGGTCGGCGAACTGGCGATCGACGCCGTACCGGTCAGCCGAAGCGTGCCCGACGAGATGTTCGTGTTGCCGTTGTAAGTACTGCTCGCCGAGGTGAGGGTGAGAACTCCGCTACCGAGCTTGGTGAGCCCTCCATCTCGCGATGCGCCGAGTGCCGGGTTCCACAGCAGCGGTTGCGAGAGCGTTACGTTGTGGGCTTGCGTATCGATCTTCGCGCCGCCCAAGTTGACGTACGCGGCTGTGAGATTCTGCAGCAGCACACCAGTGCTCACGCGAGCCTGAAGCACGCCGCCGTTGAAGTTGATAGTGGAGTCGCCGTCCCCGCCAATGATGGATCGCGCGAGGAAAGTGCCGCCGTTGAGGTCGATCCTGCCAGAACTCGACGATTGATAGCCAACTCGTGTGGTTCCGTTCGCATCGACGAGTGCATCCCCGTCGACAGTGAGCGTCGCGGTTCCCTGTTCTCCAACGATCAACCAGGTGTTGGAGTTGGATTGATTAAGCGTTCCGCCAGTGATTGTCCACGCGCCGGTGGATCCCGTGTAACGGCCGATTGCGAGGAACTCGCCAGCGTTGAACGAACCGCCTGACTGGTTCACGGTGCCGGAACCCCGCCCGCCGATAAACACGTTGGTGTTAGCGTTGACCTGTCCTCCGCTAAGGTTGTACACGCCAGTGGCGTTGGCCGAGCCGCGCCCGCCGACAATGAACGATCCATCTTGCGGGCGATTGACTGTGAGCGTGCCGCCGGCCTGGAACACTTCTCCTTCGGCCTGCGAGTTCTGGAAATATCCCGATCCCACATAGAAACCGCCGCCCGTGCCCACCACAACGCTCGCGTTGTCCTCGATATAGAGTGCCCCGGCGGCTGGCGTGGAATTGTCGCCAGTGTCGCCGATGTTAAGGTCGGCGTTGGCGTGAAAGCTGCCTGAGTCCGACAGTCGCATCGCGGCGGTTTCGCCCAGAATCTGCCCCACACTGGTATACGAACTAGCGGTGAGCGAACCGGTGACCCACAGCGTGCCACGGCGAACGAACACGTTGCCGATTACCGTGGAGTTGGCTCCGGCCAGCAGGAGATTTCCGTCGCCGTATTTGCTCAACCGAGGCGCCGAGAGTTGATCGCCTAGCGTAAGCGTGCTGCCGGAAGGGGTGACATTCACTTCCAAGTTTTCAATCGCGTTGATCGGAGCCGCGATGGTGTGCGAGCCTTCCGCAACGTTCAGAGTGGCCGTCTCGGCGGCCACATCATTGACGATGAGCATTGGTCCCGCCGCGCTGCCAATGGTGTAGCTGCCGATGCCGCGGAAGTTCACGGTGCCGACGACGCGGTTGCTGCCGAGCGCGACGCTATACTGTCCCGCAGACTGCGAGGCAAAGTTCGCGATGTGCCCCACCCCGTTGGGCACGGCGTCGTAGGTCCAGTTGGTCGCCTGTGCCCATTGGCTGTCGGTCTCGCCGGTCCAGTGCGGATTGACCTCAACAAGGCTGGGCCAATCGTCGCTGGTCCAGTGAAGATCGCGAAGACCAAAGGTCGCGAAGCCGGTTTGACCGCCGGCCCATGGCAAGTCGGCATCGTAATAGTGGTAGCTGAACATCGGCTGGCCATCTACTTCCACGAAGCTGAAGTGGCCAGGACCGACTTTGCGACCATCGTCATGCAGGAACAACGTGCCGCCGCCATTGAGCATGTTCACCCCGTCGGCGTCGAGGAACGGGCCAGTGGGGCTCGTACTTCGGCCGACGCGAATGTTGTACGTGCTACTCGAGCCGCTGCAACACCCGCCCCAGTTGGTGAACAGATAGTAGTAGCCGTCGCGCTCCATCATCGCCGCTCCCTCGATCTCCGGCGTAGGTCCCGGGGCGGCTACGTTGGTACCCGGCGACGAGTCGAGCGGCAGGCCGGTAGTAGGGTCCATCTCCTTAACGTAGATACCGTTGTTGAACGATCCCCACGTCATCCAGAGCTTGCCGGTGCTCTCGTCGAGCATTATCGACGGGTCGATGGCGTTGTACGGTGTGCCGTGATTCGATCCGTAGACGATGCCATGGTCGGTCCAGCCGTAGTTCGGCGAGTCCGGGTCGAGCGTAGGACTCGTGGCGAGACCCATGCCCGACAGCTTGGTGCCCCACACCGAGGCGGAATAGTAGAGGTGGTACTCGCCATCGAGCTTGATGACATCGGGTGCCCACAGCGACTGGCCTTCGTAGCCGGGCACCGCGCCTGGAATCCAGGAAGGGAGTTGGTCGAACGCAGCGGGCTCGGCGGTCCAGTTGGTCAAGTCGGACGAGGAACGTGCCGCTAGTAAGTCGCCGGTCGAGAAGTAGTAGTACCGCCCATTGTCGTAGACAACCGTGGACGGGTCGTGGGCACCGAGTTCGCCGCTGAGCTGTGCCTGCGTTGCTGCTGACTGCACCAACATAATGGCAACAACTGCTACCACGTGCGAGTAGCAGAGCGTCCGTCGTTGATACGCACTAGCCAGCATCGAGCAAAGATCCCGTCAGCAGATCAGCAATCCGTGGCGGGGAAGGGGAGAGTGCGAACGAAGACCCCGCTCAAAGTTCCTATTTGTATAGTAAATGCATTCCAACAGGAGGTCAATTCGATGCGGCAGCGGCCACGCCTTGCATTGAGACAAAGACATCACGAACACTCAACGGAACACCGCAACGTTTAAACTGATGGATTGTGTTGCAAACGCTTGAGACACATCATCGCTCGTAGTACGATCCAAGTTGGCCGTGGTTGTATTCTCAACTTCGTCTTTCTCATTGCCTCTTCCTCTTTTTGCTCGATCTGCCGTGAACACTCTGCAACTGCATGCGACTTACCGCTTCCTACTCCTGCTCGCGGTTGCTACGACCGCCAACTTCAGCCATGCCACCGACGCGACGCTTCGCGTCGACTGCGGCCAGCCGGGGCATGAAGTGAGCGACCGCCTGATCGGAGTGTTCCTGGAGGACATCAACTTTGGCGCCGACGGCGGGCTGAACGCCGAGCTGGTGAAGAACGGCTCTTTTGAGTTCCCACCTTACCAGCTTGGCTGGAGCGCGATCGGCGAGGCGAAGCTCTCCGCAGGGCGAGACGCTCCAGCGAGTGCTGGCAACCCGACGTTCCTTCGCATCGAAGGCCAAACACCCGGCGAAGCTGGGGTGAGCAACGAAGGGTTCCGTGGCATGGGCGTGCGCGACGGCGAGAAGTACGCATTCAGCATGCTCGCCCGCACCACGGCGGGACGTGAAGTTCCGGTGACGGTGCGTTTGGTATCGCAGGGTGGCGAAACGCTGGCCGAGTTTAGCACGACGGTCGAAGGCTCGGCCTGGAGGCCCGTAACTGCGGACCTCTCGCCCACGGCGACCGACGCGAAGGCCCATTTGGACGTGCTTATGAACTCCGAGGGCCCGCTCGATGTCGACCTGGTTTCGCTCTGCCCGCACGACACCTGGAAAGGTCGTCCGCACGGGCTGCGGAAGGACCTGGTGCAAAAGCTGGCCGACCTGAAACCAGCCTTTTTCCGCTTTCCCGGGGGCTGCATCGTCGAGGGAAGCGAGCTGAGGTATCGCTACCAGTGGAAGTCGACCATTGGGCCACGGAGCGAACGGCGGCCGCTGGTGAATCGCTGGAACACCGAGTTCCGCCATCGCCTGACACCCGACTACTACCAGTCGTTTGACATTGGTTTTTACGAGTATTTTCAGTTGGCCGAGGACCTGGGCGCCGAGCCATTGCCAATCCTGAACTGCGGCATGGCGTGCCAGTTCAACACCGGTGAATTGGTCCCCATGGACGAACTGGATCCCTATATCCAGGACGCTTTGGACCTGATCGAGTTCGCCAACGGCCCGGCCGATAGCAGGTGGGGAGCGATTCGGGCGGCGATGGGTCACCCCGAGCCCTTTGGCATGAAGCTATTGGGCGTGGGCAACGAACAATGGGGCCCCGATTACTTCGAGCGGTACGAACGGTTCGCTGCGGTCCTGCAGCAAGCCCATCCGGAGATCGAGTTGATTTCCACCTCTGGCCCGTTCCCCTCGGGCAAGCACTTCGACTTCGCGTGGCCGATCCTCAAGCAGTTGAACGTGCCGATTGTCGACGAACACTGCTACGCCATGCCTGACTGGTTCCTTCGCGAAGCGACACGGTACGACAACTACGATCGCTCGGGGCCCCAGGTGTTCATGGGCGAGTACGCTGCACAGTCGGTGGCCATCGCCTCGCCAAACAACCGCAACACGCTGCGGTGCGCGATCGCCGAGGCGGCGTTCCTGACCGGCATCGAGCGGAACAGCGACGTGGTGGTGATGAGTGCCTACGCACCGCTGATGGCGCACGTGGACGCTTGGCAGTGGACGCCCGACTTGATCTGGTTCGACAACCTTTCGAGCTACGCGACGCCGAACTACTACGTCCAGCAGATGTTCAGCTTGCATCGGGGCGACGTGGTGCTGCCGGTCGAGATCGACGACTCCCGGCCCGCCCGCCAGCCCGGCGGACAGATCGGCATTGGCACTTTTGGCACCGCGGCCGAGTTTCGCGACTTGACGGTTACCAGCGGCGACCAGCTGCTCTTCGATGCAGCCAACTTGGACGACGTCACTAAGCTGGCGATCGAAGGTGGCGAGTGGTCGCTAGGCGATGGGACGATCCGCCAGCAAGCAGCTCGTGGCAACTCGAGGGCCTTAATCGGCGACACCAGATGGGGCGACTGCACGATTCGACTGAAGGTGCGAAAGCACGCTCGGCGCGGCGGCATCCGCATCCTCTCTCGCTGCAGCCCGAGCGGATCGCATATGGAGTGGATCATCGGGGGAGGTGGCAACTCGGACCACACTTTGATGGCCCACATGGCCTCGCACAGCGATACGCCCAACGTGGTGGATCAGGTGCAAGGCTCACTCGACGCCGACCAGTGGCACGACGTTCGCGTTGAACTGGAAGGCACGCAGGTTCGCTGCTATCTAGACGGCAGACTGGTACACGAAGCATCCGTGCCGGCCCCCGCGACCGATCACCTGTACGCCTCGGCCACACTGATGCAGGAATCGGGCGAGACGATCGTCAAAGTGGTGAACCCCACGGGGGAGCCTGCCACCGTTGAGCTAGTTCTCGACGGGCTGGAAG
Organism: Aeoliella sp.; assembly: GCF_965227375.1. Lineage (NCBI taxonomy): Bacteria > Pseudomonadati > Planctomycetota > Planctomycetia > Pirellulales > Lacipirellulaceae > Aeoliella > Aeoliella sp. The sequence goes on along the minus strand of NZ_CBDDFX010000002.1, from coordinate 1,644,074 downwards.
ACGGCAAAAAGCGGTGCCGCGTGATCACGCTGACCGGTTCGCCCGAAAAGTTCAACACCATCGAATCGCCGCAAACGATCCGCCCACAAGAATCGGAAATGGAAGCCTCGGGCAACAACTTCGAGTACGAGTTCCCCGCCAATTCACTGACGGTGATCCGGGTAGGAAGCAAGTAAACACCGTGGCGATTTTCCCGCCCAGGGTGCGCCACCATTTCCCCAAATAGCGAGTTCAACAATGGCCAACACGAGCCTTCGACGCCCAATTTGCCTCGTAACTTGGCAGCTACTTCTCTGCGTGCCCCTGAGCGTCCTGGCAGCCGAGCCGTTTCAGGTGACGATCGACGGAGATGCCGAGGGCATTCGCTTTAGCCCCGTCATGCATGGCGTATTCTTCGAAGACATCAACTACGCGGCCGACGGCGGTTTGTACGCCGAGCTGGTACAGAATCGATCGTTCGAACACCGTGATCATCGGTACGCCTGGAAGCCAATGGGCGAGGGCGTTTCGACCGAAATCGCCACCGAGGAGCCACTGCACTCGAACAACCCGACCTACTGCCAGGTGGTGGTCGAAACGGCTGACACTGGCATTGCGAACAGCGGCTTCGATGGTTTTGACCTCGAGCAGGGAGGGAAGTACCGCGGCTCACTACATGTGCGGGGCGAGTCGGGTGGCAAGGTTTGGATGGTCCTCCGCGGCGCCAATGGGCAGGAGGTTGCCAAGGCCGAGTTGGGCACGGCGACAGGCCAGTGGGAACAACTCGAAGGCCAACTCACACCCAATAGCGAGCTTCGCGGTGGACAACTCGAGGTGGTGTTTGATCGCCCGGGTACGTACGACGTCGACATGGTGTCGCTGTTCCCCGTCGATACGTTTCGCGGCCGCCGCAATGGCTTGCGAAAAGACCTGGCCCAGAAGCTCGCCGACTTGAAGCCGACGTTCGTTCGCTTCCCGGGCGGTTGCATTGTCGAGGGTCGCACGCTGGATAACGCCTATCAATGGAAGGACACGGTCGGGCCTATCTGGCAGCGAAAACAGAATTACAACCTGTGGTCGAATCGCGAGAATCCACACTACAACCAGACTTACGGCCTGGGGTTCTTCGAGTTTTTCCAGTTCTGCGAGGATATCGGCGCCGAGGCCGTGCCGATCGTCAACTGCGGCATGGCTTGCCAGGCACGCCGTGGCGCACCAGCACCGCTCGACGAGTTGGGTCCCTGGGTGCAAGACGCGCTCGACCTGGTGGAGTTCGCCAACGGCCCGGTCGACAGCAAGTGGGGCCGCTTGCGGGCCGAGATGGGACATCCCGAACCGTTCAACCTGAAGTACCTGGGCGTGGGCAACGAACAGTGGATGGAGGGCTACTTCGAGCGGTACCTCGTGTTCCACCATGCGCTGGCAGCCAAGTACCCGGAACTGCAAATCATCAGCACCTCCGGTCCTCAGGCGAACGACGTGTTCTACCAGTACGCGTGGCGGCGGTTCGACAACGACGTACCAGCCGACATTGTCGACGAGCACTATTACCGCTCGCCGCAGTGGTTCTTGGCGAACTCAGAACGTTACGATAGATACGATCCCCAGGGCCCGAAAGTCTTTGCTGGCGAGTTTGCCGCCCACGAGCCGAATCGTGCCAGTACGCTGCGGGCAGCGGTGTCCGAGGCCGCGTTCATGACCGGCTTGTGGCGAAACGCCGACGTGGTGACCATGTCCAGCTACGCGCCGCTATTCGCCCGCGAGGGCAACGTGCAGTGGGCGCCGGACCTGATTTGGTTCAACAACACGCAAAGCTACGGCACCCCGTCGTACCACGTGCAAGCGATGTACGGCCAGCACGTGCCCGACGTTTCGCTGCCCACCAAGGTGGACGCATCGCAGGTTCCGCCACCGAAGTTCCGCGGTCGGGTGGGCGTGGGCACCTGGCTGACGCAGGCCGAATTCAAAGACATCCGCGTCACTCGCGGCGACGAAGTGCTCTACCAGTGGGACGGCACGCTCGACGGTTGGGACCGATTCGGCGGCGAGTGGTCGGTGGCCGACGGAATGCTGCAACAGACCTCAGAAGCCGAGAATGTCCGCGCCTTTGCCGGCGACGAAGATTGGACGGATTACACGCTGGAGTTGAAAGCTCGCAAACTGGAGGGACGTGAGGGCTTCCTGGTGAGCTTCGCGTCGCGCGACCCGCGCGTCACCAGCTGGTGGAACTTAGGTGGTTGGGGAAACACTGAACATGGTCTTGAGTCGCCCACAATCCCGCTGCAACGCATCCCTGGGAAAATCGAGACCGGCCGCTGGTACGACGTACGCATCGAAGTGAAACCTGCCGCGGTTGTTTGCTACCTGGATGACATGGAGCTACAGCGAGCAGAGTTGAAACCAACCCCCGCGATATTCGCAGCTTCGGGGTGGGACGAGGCGTCGGGTGAGTACGTGGTGGCAATCGCCAACGCAGGCGATGAGGCTCGGCGGGGCGTGATTAACTTGACAGGTGGCGAGTTCACTGGCGACGCGCGGGCGGTTACACTAACTTCCGACTCGCCGCTGGACGTGAACTCGTTTGCCTCGCCCGAGAAGGTGGCGCCGGAAGAGAAACCCGCACAGGTCCACGACGGCGCAGTTGACTTCGAATTCCCAGCCTGCTCGTTTACCATTCTCCGCGCGAAAGGCTCGCGATGAACAACCACACGCTGCTGGAGCGATCCGGCCTTGCACTATGGATCACCGTTCTGGCGTGCGGAGTGGCAACCGCTGACGACAACGCCCTGATCCGAGGGACGTCCAATGCGCATGATCCCTCCAGCATCGTCGAGCACGACGGACGTTACTATTTGTTCTTCACGGGGCGGGGTATCTCGTCCAGAAGCTCCACCGATCTACGAGACTGGCGCACCGACTCACGTGTGTTCGAGCGCAGCGAGACGCCCCAATGGATCTACGAGCACGTGCCGGGCTTTCGGGGGCACTATTGGGCGCCCGACTTGATCGAGCTCAACGGCAAGTACCTGCTGTACTATTCGGCTTCGCGGTTCGGCAAGCAGACCTCGGCAATCGGTCTGGCCGTGAACGAAACGCTCGATCCACAGGATCCGAACTACGCCTGGCGCGACGCTGGCATGGTGGTGAGCAGTTCCGAAGGTGCCCCGTACAACGCCATCGATCCGTCGGTTCTGCTCGATTCAGACGGCCGTTTATGGATGGTCTTCGGCTCGTACTGGAATGGAATCTACCTGGTCGAACTCGATGCCAAGACTGGAGGAGCGCTGCAGGACGCCGCCGAGCCTGTACAACTGGCCTACGCCGAGAGCATCGAAGCGGCAACGCTCGTACGCCGCGGAGAGTACTACTATCTGTTCGTCAATCATGGAACGTGCTGCCGCGGCGTGGAGAGCACGTATCGCATCCTGGTGGGCCGCAGCGAGGACATCCAAGGCCCTTACATCGATCGAGAGGAGGGCCGCCTGCTGGAAGGTGGTGGCACACTTGTGCTCGATACGGAGGGACGTCGAATCGGCCCCGGGCACGTCGCTCCGATTGGCGACCAACTGAAGCAGTTCGCCTTCCATTTCTACGACGGGGAGAACCGCGGGCGATCCAACCTGGCCACCGCGTCGTGGCAATGGTCGGATGACGATTGGCCTTCAGCAACCGACGTTCGCTTGTCCGATCCCAAGGACGTCCCACCACGATGGCCACAACGAACGGCCGAGGCAGTCGAGTCGGATACGACCAAGGAGAAATAGAACGAGCCCGCCGAAGCGGGCTCGTTCGTATTAGAGCTACTCAACCGGGAAGCAGGTTACTTCCGGCGGCAGGCCAGCAATGCCAAGCCGCTCAAGCCCACCAGCGCCAAGGTGCTCGGTTCGGGAACGTTCTGGGTGGTTCGCAGCCAGACGTCGCCTTTGGAACCGAGGTAGTCGATGTAGTAAGGGTTGTTATTCCCATCGACTCCCACCTGCGTGCCCTGGCTCAGACCGGTGAACACACCCTGACGGGTGCTGCCATCGATCAACAGCATATCCACATGGGCGCCGGAATAGCCCGACAGATCGACGGTCAGGAAGTCCCCGTCCGGCGAACTGAGGTTGATGTCGTTGCCGACGCTGACCGCAGCAACACCAGAAGCATCGGCGGTGAACCCGATGGTTCCCACGCCGCCGCTATCGTTGTTGTCGTTGAACAGGCCAAGCTTGAGGTCGCCGGAGATGTTCACAATGGGAGCGGTACCAATGACGTTCAACGTGCCGGTACCGCCTTCGGCGATCAGCATGTTAGTGGTGGTGTCACCATCACCAGTGTTGATCGTACCACCAGACACGTTGAGTGTGCCGTTGGAACCACCGAACGCGCCGATGACGAGGAAGCTATTGCCATTGTCGATCGCGGCGTTGATTGTGCCGCCGCTCATGTCGAGCGTGGCGTTGCTAGCGCCGTCGCGTCCAACAACAAACCAAGCGTTGGAGTTAATCTCGCCACCGGTCATTTGAGCAGCAATGGTGCCCCAGCCACCGACGAAGAACTCGTTGCCGGTGTTGATGGTGCCGCCACTCATGTTGAAGAAGCTGTTGCCGCCTTGGCCGCTGAACTGGTCGCCACCAACCTCAAAGTTACCCAGCACATTCACGGTACCGTTGTCGATGTTGAAGGTCGACGTGGGGCCCCCACCGGTAGAACCGACTTCGATTTCGCCGGCGGAAATGGTTCCCGCCGTGTTAACGTTTATCGTGGAGGTGGTGCCGCCATCCCAGCCAAGGTTCAACTTGCCGTTTTGTGTCGAACCACCAACGTTCAGGCTACCCGAGCCCATGGCGTAGCCCGTAAAGGTGCCGCCGCTGCCGGTGGTGTCGGCCAGGTTGTAGATGGCCGAAGCAGGGCCCGAGCCATTGTTGAAACCCATGCGAACCCAGTTGCCCTCTCCGGTGGACATGAGGCCAGAGAGTTGGTCGAGGCGACCCGCGGTGTTAGAGCCAGCGCCAATGTCGAGATCCCAACCTAGTGTGATGTCGGCGACCATGACCGGAATGTTCGACGTGACGTCGTTGATGATCATGGCACCGTTGCCCGGGCCTGGCAAACCGTTGTTCCAGTTGGCAACGTCGGTCATGTCCGAACTGTTGGTACCCAACCAAGTCGTGTCTGCTTGCGTGCTTGACACGCAAACAGTCGCGGCGAGAAACGCCGCAAGAATCAAAAAGCGTCTAGAATTCATGAGACAAATCCTCGGAGAACAAACAGAGGTGCAAAGTCAGGTCGTGCGTTGAGAAAAGGACTCACGCTGCGAGCAGTCCCAAGCTTGGACGGTGAGAATGCACTACGCCGCCCGTGATGAGTTACCGCCTATTTACGCAGTCTAGTTAGAATCTGCCGATTCATCACCAGCCAGATCTTGAATTTGTCCTGCCAATTTTGGAAAGCGGTAAACCGCCACCTCAGGTGAGCCTGCGCCGATAGGCGCCAGGCGATTCCCCCATCTCACGACGGAAGAAGCGCACTAGGTGGGCATCGTCACGGTAGCCCAGTTTCCACGCGATGCGGCTAATCGTCTGATTGGTGTCGATCAAAAGTCCGGCGATGTACTGCGCACGTTGGCGGTTGATCTCCTTGACCAACGAATGGCCAAGCGCGGCTTTGAACCGATTGTGGAGCGTGCGTTGCGACAGAGCCGTTGCCTTCACCACATCGCCTACCTGGATGATCCGCGACGCGTTGTCGCGTATGAATTGCAGTGCTTTGAGGACATCTGGGTCCTCGATTGCCAGTCGATCCGTCGACCTCCGCACTACCGCGGGCAGTGCGGCCGCTTCGATGCAGCGGGTCTCTGGAGCATGCCCTTCCATCAACAAATCCAGCATCTCCGCCGCGTCGTAGCCTGCCCTCTCGGTAGCGAACGGAATGCTACTCAGCGGCGGATCGCTCAGCTCGCAGATCAGCTCATCGTTATCAACACCCATCAGTGCTAAGTCGTCGGGGATGTTGATGTCGTTCAACTGGCAAAGCTCCGCCACGGCCCGCGCTAAATCGTCATTGCCCACGAACACACCCGTCGGCTTGGGCAACTCGCGCAACCAACGCGTAAGCGATCGATGCAGCCGAGGTTGTTCTGCATCGCTGGGAGCGAGTGGAACAAGGTGGACATGCACTTCATGGCCTCGCTCGGCAAGGCTACTTCGGAAGGCCTCCAGGCGAAGATCGGACCAACGAACATCGGCAAATCCGACGAAGCCGAAATGCCCCAGCCCTTGTCCCATCAAGTGCTCGGCGGCCATTGCTCCAACACCCTGGTTATCGCAAGAAATGTAAAAACCATCGGGTTTTAAAGTGCCAGTTGGCACTACGATCGTCGGCACGCCGGACCGCATCAGGTGTCTCGTCATCTCCGATTCGTGCATGATCACGCCATCGGGGCGATGCTTGAGCAACGACTGGACGGAAACCTCGGCTAACCCGGAAAACCGTTGGTAGTAGGTGATTGCTGGCCTTAAGACCTGCCATGGACGGTGACGATTCGCGTAGTTTGCAATGCCGCGCATCACGCCGGAGTCCCATCCACGCGCCCCGTCCAATAGCAATGCCACCCGGTGTAATAAGCTCATACTGAAAACCTTGCTACGTTATCACTCCACGGACGAAGGCATTCCAAAAATGACAATAGGTGTTCACAAATCGGGCTATTGTCGGGCCAGCTCATGTCAGCTGTAGAAAACACCTACGAGGCTTCGGTATTCTAGCCACACGCGTGCGATTACTCCTGTCGTGCTGGAATCTCCCGTACTCACTCGCCATTTTTCTAACAGAATGATGCTGCGGAATTCCACAGCAACAACTACAGCGTGTCCTAGTGCTGACGCAGTGTTGGTCGCTTGAGCAAGTACTAAGAATGCCTCATAGAGGTTGTATATCGCGCGTTCCCGAGACGACGCTTCGGATAAGCGCGACGCAATCAGTCGCAAGTGGCGACTTAACACTCTCGAGTTCACAAAGTAACGCGTTTTCTAAAAATGGCAATGTTTATTCCCGAATCGGCGGGAGCCAAGATTTATTTCGATGACTAAAATGGATCGAAACGCGGACGTGCGGCGGCCTTATCTAGCACGACCGATTACAAACTGACGCAAACCCCAGACGGTTCTTTTTCGATCTTCTCGGTTGACCACGAGTCAACAACGCCAAGGCGGCAAAGTGGCGATTGGTTAATTCCGAGGCACCTGTTGGTGCTCGACCTATACGCTGCCAGCTTGACTTTTCGTAGGTCTCGATCGTCGAAGAACTCCTCAGGCAACTTTGACTTGTTGGAGAAAAAGTGATGACTGCCCGGCTCGCTTATGTGTTTTGTTCCGTTCTTCTGATCGCGTTTATAGCGACTCCTACACAGGCGGATACAACCTGGTTGGGTACCAACAGCTCGGACATGACCGACGTTGGCAACTGGAACAATGGGCTTCCAAGCGCCGATAACGGGGCGATGATCATCAACGACATCACGTCGAACATTCCAGTCATGACCTCGGATATCACACTCGGTTGGGATCTCGACATCGGCACCGGCGCTAACACTTCTGGTCGCCTTGATCAAACATCCGGTCTCATGTCCACAGGCGAAGGCAACTGGGTTCGCATGGGCTTTAACGACGGCTCGGGACCCGCAACCGCTATCTACAACTTGGCCGACACCAGTGGAACTGGTGGCACTTTTACGGGCTACGCCATGGGCTCCGGCAGCCTGAATGTGGGCGGTTCGACACAAAACGGCAAGGTAAACCTCGGTTGGGACGCCAATACCACGTCGACTCTCAATGTCAACACTTCGGGCACGATCGCCGCTGGCGAGATCGAAGTTGGCTCCACCGGTGGCGGCCCCACGTCGACCTTCAACATCGACAATGGCACCGTGGACGTGATGGGCAACTTTGAGGTTGGTGGCGACCAGTTCAGCGGCCATGGCGGCAACAGCTTCTTTAACATGAGTGGCGGCACGATCAACACCGGCAACGAATTCTTCGTCGGTGGCTGGGGTACCGCAGCCGCTCAGTTGACCGGAGGCGAGATCAACTCCAACGCTTGGTTTGTCGTCGGCCGCGACGGCGCCAGCAACGCCACGCTCGACATGAGCGGCGGCACGATCAACGCCGCGATCGACAATGTCGATAGCTTCCTTGTGATTGGTGCATTCGCCGGATCGAACGGCACGCTCAACCTTACGGGCGGCACGATCAACACTGGTGATGGTGACACCACCACCAACATGCTGATCGCCGAAAACGGCAACGGCACGCTGAACGTCATTGGCAGCAGCTCCAGTGTAAACGTCTCTGGCGACCTGAAGCTTGGCCTGCTGAACTCTAACGCCGACAGCGACGCGATCGGCACCATCGGTTTCACTGCCGACGCTTCAGGATTTACTACTGTTAGCGTTGGAGGCAATGTGAACCTCAGCTCGCCGGATGGCGACTTCCTGACCGTCGATCTGTCGGGCTACACCGGTGCCCACACGGACATGCTGCTCATCGACGGCGTGACCAGCGCCGGCGAGTTCACCGGCCTGTTCCAAGGCGACTCGGTAGGCATGGACGGCAACAACAACGAGTACTTCATCGACTACACCACCGCAGGCGACATTCGCCTTACGACCGCGGCGATCGTGCTGAATCAGTGGGGCATCAATGGCGGCGGCAGCTACAATTTGGACAGCAACTGGCAGGACAACGTCGTGCCGACCGACAATGCGATCTTCGGTGGCGTGCTGACAGCGGACAATGCTCCAGCGACCGTTACGCTCGACAGCGCCGCGTCGGTCGACCGGGTTACTTTCAACAATGGCAACGACTACATCCTGGCAGGCCCCGAGGCACTTACGCTCACTGGCTCCGCCGGCATCAACGCGGTAGCGGGACGCCATTGGGTCCGCGCTGAGCTCGCCGGGACCAACGGCTTGAACACTTCCGGCAGCGGCGAGTTGGTCCTCGACGGAGTCAATTCCTTCTCCGGCGGCCTCTCTGTCGATGGCACTAACCTCGCCATCATCAACAACGGGGCAATTCCAGCAGGCAATAGCATCACGGCCACCAACAGTGCCCAGGTGAGATTCTGGGGCTCCAATAACGCCTTCTTCGGCGACGCCGACGGCAATCCCACCGGCGTTGCTAGCGGCCTGGATCCCAACACAACCCTAACCATCGACGGCAACGTCTCGATCGACGCTTCTAGCGTGGTTGAGGTCAACGACGGTGCGAATGTCGCCTTCACCGGCGTCATCAGCGGCGAAGGTTCCGTTTCGATCAACACTGGCTCGACGGCCGTAATCTCGAACGCCAATACTTACACCGGCGCGACCTTCGTTAATGGCGGCACGACCACCATCAACAACGCTTCCGCACTGGGCGCCGGCGACGGCACTGCCGCCACGCGGACGGTGATCGGTGGCAACGCGAACGATGGCAAGCTCGTCCTGACTGGCAACATTACCGTCGCCGACGAGTTGCTCGAATTCTCCGCCCGCGAAGGCGATGCCGCCGACGCGGTTGGCCTTTCGAGCGACGGCAGCAATACCTGGACCGGCAACGTCATGGGCGTCGCCGGCGGCACGCAATATAACCTCGAATCGACTTCCGGCACGCTCACCCTCGCTGGAACGATCTCCGCGCCCGACAACAGCCCTCGCAACTTCGTCTTCTCGGGTGATGGCAACTTCAACGTGACGGGTGCTATTTCGGATGCCGTGGTCGATGGCGACGGAATCATCACCGGCGACAGCACGACTGGCAATGTGCACGTGTTCAAGCGCGGCAGCGGCACACTGACCGTTGGCCCCGGCACGGCGGAGCCGCGAGACTTCTGGCAAGGCAACACCGTTATCGAAGGAGGAACCCTGCTGGTCCTGGCAGCCGTCGATAACGTAACGGGCCGACTGCAGAATGCTTCTATTCAAATCAACGAGGGTGCTACCCTCGATGTCAGCGACTTCGACAATGGTGGTTATTACGACCTCTGGCCCAACCAAACGCTCAGTGGAGCAGGTACAGTCGTCGGTGCCGACCTGGGCATCGGTGACAACAATGTCGTCACTCCTGGCGACAGCGTCGGCACCTTGACGTTGAACACGGCGGTAACCCTCTTCACTGAGGCCGGCGCTGGCTCTTACAACTTCGAGCTTGGCAACGACAAGGACATTGTGGGCGGCACCGAGAACGATCTGATTGAAATCTCAGGCCAACTGACAGGTTCTTCCGCCGCCACATTTAACATCCACGCAATTGAAGGTTCGCTGGAAGCCGGCACCTACCGCTTGATGAACCACAATGGCGGAGCGCCGAGTTTCTCGGGCACGGTGCAAGCGGTGGATGCTCAGGGCAATGTGCTGAATATTCGCCAATCGATCAGCGTCACTACCACGACCAATCAGGTGAACCTGAACGTTTCTGGTTCAGCACTCAACCTGTTCTGGAAGGGCACACCTGACAACAACTGGAGCGTCGCAGGCACGGCTAACTTTGGACAGAACTCCGTTGGCGGCGCCAGCAGCAATTTCCTCGACCTCGATAACGTCACCTTTGGCAGTGGTGCCAGTTCCACCACGGTGAACATCACTTCGAACGTCGCCCCCAATACGATGACGATCAATGGCGGCGAAAGCTACGAGTTCAGCGGTAGCGAGATCAACGCCACCAGTGTTACCGTAAACGGTGGAGCCACGGCCAGCTTCTCCAACAGCGTTGGTGGAACCGTCGTCGCCGCCAATACCGGCACCCTGGCTGGAACAGGAACGTTCACAGACAGTGTTACGGCTCAGTCTGGCGGAACCATTCGTGTCGGCGGCGATTCGCTCCGCACAGGCGACAGTGCCGGTCTGGTTGACAACTTCGATAGCTACACTACGGGTGGCACCACTGCGGCTACCAATGGAACTTGGGCAGCCGAGGGCACCACACCCGCTAATGCGAACATCATCGCGTCCGACCAAACGCAGTCGCTGCAGGTCATTGGTGGCTCCGCTTGGAGTGGAACCAAACGCGACATCCGGAACACCGACGCTTCTGTGGGCGTGGGCGAAACCAAGACCTACTTCTGGCAGGTCCAACCCTATGACACGGTTGGCGATACCGGAGGTTTTGGCTTCTACGACTTCATGATGGGCCTCACTCACAACGTGTCGAACGTTGATGGCACGGCTGCCAACGCGGACTACAGTGTTCGCGTTATCGTCGACAACGCTCCCACTACACCGTTCGTCGCTGCGAATGACGGCACCGCACCTTGGTGGCAGGCCATCGCCCCCAATGAATGGTTTAACATCTGGGTGGAAGTCGACAACGATCCCACCGCCCCAAGCTTCGACGCCTACGTTGAAGTCAACGGCGAGCGAATTCTATTTGCGGAAAACGCCGCTTGGGGACCCGATGGCGGCCCAGGCCCAGGTGAAATCCTCAACGCGATGGCCTTCATGGCCGGCGGCCGTACTGGCAGTGAGTTCCTGATCGACAACATCTGGTTTGCCGATGGCATTCAGACCACCGACCCGACCGTATCTCCTTGGGCGAGCAGCTCGGTACTTCGCGGCGAGAGCATGAAAGTGCTCGGAGACGTATCGCTCGAAGCAGGTTCGACCATTTCGTTCGACATCGGCAGTAGCGGCATCAACGACCTGCTGGATATCGAAGGGAACCTCGACGTTGCCGATGGCTTCATCCTCGAAGTACTGCTCGACGCCAGCATTTCTGCTGCATCGCTTGCCGACGGCGACACGTGGAACCTGTTCGACTTCGCCAGTGCCACCGGCTCGTTCGACGAAATGGACTTCCTACTGCCGGCACTTAGTGGAAGTCTCTCCTGGGACACTTCGAACCTGCTGGTCGACGGAACCCTGAGCATTTCCGCCCTCGGCTTGCAAGGCGACTTCAATGGCGACGGAGTGGTAAACCTTGCCGATTACACCATCTGGCGAAACAACCTCGGAGCGCCCGAAACCGCGTTGTCAGCAGGCAGTGGCAACAACTCCGGATTGGTCGACTCCGGGGACTACGATCTGTGGAAGTCGAACTTCGGCGCAGTGGCCGCGGCTGCCAATGCCGTTGGCTCGGCCAACGTGCCCGAACCGAGTTCGATCGTTTTGTTGACGGCAATCTGCGGTTGCGGTGCATTGGCCATCCGCCGCCGTGTGAAGTAGAGAAACGAAAGGTCACGGACCTTCAAGATATTGATGCGTTGGGCAGCTTGAAGGGGGCGGTTGTTACCAAGTGAGCGTGACACCGTCCCCTTCAACAATCCTGCAAAATCGTGTTACAAAGATCGGAGCATCCAACTCGATGTGCGGACGAGCGTTGATCACCCCTGCAAGACGTGGCATCCGCGGCATGTGGGCAATCGCATTGCTTGTTACCGCTGTTGGCTGTAGTGGCTCTTCCGTTCCGACCGCCCATCTGGCTGGTAAGGTGACGCTAGGTGGAAAACCGATCCCCAGCGACGCAGAAGCTTTCATCATGTTTGTCAACAGTTCTGCGGAAGGCAAAGAGGCCAAGGTCTCGGTCCCCATCGCCAACGGCCAATACGATTCGCCAGATACGCCGCAGGGAGCAATTACGGTGACATTCTCCATTACCCGCAATGGCCCCACCAAGACGAGTGCGCGAACTGGCGAGCAATACAGCGACGTTATCAACTTGGTTCCAGCAAAGTACTCAACGGGTCTTCCCCTGCAGGTTACCGGAGATAACACCAACCAGAATTTCGACTTGTAGCCCAAGACAAACTAAGCCCGATGCCCACGGAGGGTATTACGGCAACTCGTTTAACCTGACAGACATTACTTGTCGCTTGATTTCCTGTGGCCGTTACCCCCAGGGAGTCGGGAAAACTGAGGGCGCTTAGCCATGAAAAGAACTGTCATTCGCAGCCGCGGTTTCACCTTGGTGGAGTTACTGGTGGTCATTGCCATCATTGGCATCCTGGTAGCGCTGTTGTTGCCCGCCGTGCAGGCGGCCCGCGAGGCAGCGCGGCGGACCAGTTGCACCAACAATCTACGGCAATTGGCCGTGGCTATGCTCAACTACGAGAGCGCCAAAGGGGGCCTTCCGCCCATGGCCCTGGCCTGGACGGCAGCCGATGTTGGCCGCATTTACGGTCCAGGTCTGGGCCCCCCAACGGGCGGGGGTTGGTACGACGACCACGGGTGGTACATTCCGCTGATGCCGTATATCGAGCAGGATGCGGTGGAGGATCTCGGCAACCCGGAAGCATCGCTCAGCCACGCAAGCAATGTAGCCGTACGCAAGGCCAAGATTCCTATTCACTCTTGTCCCACGGATATTGGCTTACAGGAAAACGAGTGGGGTATCGCCACTTGGGCGCGCGTAAGAAGCAATTATGTAGTCAACGCGGGCAACACCGTCTATGGCCAGCATTATGTGGGAAACTGCCCCGGCGCCTTTCCTACCTGTATTGACTACTTGGGAGCGCCGTTCATTCCACGCAAGGTTGGCAAGTTGTCAAAGATCATCGACGGCACGTCGAACACACTGATGATGGCAGAGGTGGTGGTAGTGCCTACGACCCCCGGCTGGGGAGGACCCTACTCCGACGCCCAAACCGCACTTGGCGGCCAGGTGTTTACTGGTTTCCACGTCCCGAATAGCGATCTACCCGATGGACTAGCTCGCCAGGGCGAATGGTGGAGCAACGTCGAATCCGGGTGGCTGGAGCGAGAAATCCCAGTCAACGCGAGTGGAAGACCCGATCCCCCTGTGTCCGTTCCTTCCAGCGGTGGAGGACGCGGTGGTGGGGGTTACTCCGTGCCTGCTGACGCCACAACCGATAGCAATGGTCACAAACAACAGCACGTCTCCGCTCGCAGCAACCACCCTGGTGGGGTTAATGTATCGCGATGCGATGGTTCCATCGACTTCGTGGTTGACGGAATCGAGCATCGAGTGTGGAATGCCATGACCTCAGCCGCCGGCGAAGAGGTGTACAGCGAATAGTGCGGCCCCAGTGTGGCCCTCGCGAACGTCAAGATGCGTAATAAGGGGAAGCGGAAATGGCCAGCAAGAATCGAATGTTGGTGATTCTCGCGCTGCTTGCAGCGGCCGTGGCGGTCGGCTGGTACCGTTCGGAGGTTTATAGCGTTCCCGATGCCAACCCCCGCCCACAACTGATCTTGATGACCGGAGGGAGCAGTCCGTATTGGCAACTGATCGCCAATGGAGCCCAGGCGGCAGCCAAAACAGACGGAGCCGACCTGGAAGTAATGATGCTGGAGCAAGACGAAGATGTCGAGGGCCAGACACATTTGCTGTCCAAGCTGGAGGCGTCGAACGTAGATGGCATCGCAGTCAGTCCTTTGGACGCCGTGCAGCAAACGCGGTTTATCAACGAACTGGCGACCGACACGGTCGTTGTCACGATCGACTCGGATGCTCCGCTCTCAAGCCGCTTGTGCTACGTCGGCGCAAGCAACTACGCCGCTGGATCGCTGTGCGCTCGCTTGGTGAAAGAAGCCAAACCCGATGGCGGCAAAGTGGCTGTACTGGTCGCCAATCTTACGAAGAATAACGTTCTTGAACGCAAGCAAGCCTTGGAAGAAGGGCTCGCAAGCGGCGCTTCGGCAGGGGAGAACTCCGACGCAGTGTACGAAGTCGTCGCCGTGCTGGCCGATGAGGGCGACCTCGGACGATGCTCTGAACAATTGACCCAAACAGTCGAGCAGCATTCCGATCTGGCCTGCGTCGTAGGCGTCAACTCGTACCACGCCGAACAGATCATGGCGGTGCTCGACAAACAAAACGCGATCGGAAAGGTCAAGATCGTAGCATTCGACACCGAAGACGCAACCTTGGAAGGTGTCGAGCAAGGACACATCTACGCCACCGTCGCACAGGATCCATATCACTATGGATACGAAGCCGTGCGATGGCTGGCGCACAATAGTCAGCGGACGGGCAATCAACTTCCATTGATGGGAACTCGGAGCACCGTGCACATCAGCACGAGGGCACTTCGCGGCGACGACGTGCCTGAATTCCGCAAGCAATACCGCGAACTACTGGGAGAAGCCGCGGAAAGCCCAAATCAGTAATCCTCGGGACCTCCGCCTCCAACTCCGGAGTCCAGCGGTCCCCCGTCTCCCCATCGATTCGACGCGTTCTCCCTGCGGGCGCTGAGATTCCCTGAAAGCACTACGCAGCATGCGGCAACTGCGGCGAACGAAAGTTGGTATATCGATTCTGGCGGTCTGCATTTGCAGCAACCTGCCATTAGTCGCCCATGGAGTGAACACCATTTACTTCAGTCCCTCCGACGCCGGCCAGAGCAAGTCGGTGCCAACCTGGGGCGTCGACACGGCCTGGCCGCATTTCGATAATGTGCGTCAAAGTATTGAACACATTGGTCAGCAGAACGTCGATGCGGTGCGAGTACTGGTTTACGTCGATGAACCACTGATAAGCAGCGGCCGAAACAGCTTCGACCTTACGAATGAAGCCAAGGCGAAGATCAACTCGCATCTTTCACTCGCAGCCATGGCGGGATCGAATATACCGCTCACCTTCGGGATTGGAGGAAGTGATCCCGACTCGATCCATTCGGACTACGTCTCTGGTTCGGGAATCAACGTGGCCAACTATGTCCGTGTGATAAAAGCCACGCAAGAGTACATCCACACCCGGCCAGGATTCACCTCGTCGCCAATCTACGCCATCGAGCCGTTCAACGAGCCCGACTTCAATTTCGTGCAGGCGAACCCCACGGACCTGAATAGCATCATTGGCCAACTGAAGAATTACTCGGAGTTTCAAAACACCCTGCTGCTGGCTCCCAGCACGCTCAATAGCGATAACGCCCAGTGGTGGTACGACCAGGTTCCAGAAGCTTCCGCCGGCTCCTCGCACTTGTTGGCTGGTTCCCTCACAAGCTGGACTAATTTTATCGACCACGTAAACAACGATGGCAAACCGTTCATCAATCCCGAAATCCACAGCATGGGCGAGATCCTTTCCGGCGCCGAACGCGGGATGGAGATGGGAATGGTTTGGGCCGACGTGCTGCGTGGCCGTGGCACGTTGATTAGAGCGTCCGATGGCGATCGCCTTGGCTACGCGGAGGATCTCGCGAATCAATCCGCCGGCGCGGTGTACCGCGCACCGGACGGCAATCTCTACGCGTTTGCCGGAGGGCTGGAACGAGATTACACCGGCTCTCCGAGCTCGTACCGTTTCGTCAGCGACCAAAGCGTTTGGTTTAACGGCATTCCTGTTCGCGAATTCATGCTGCAAACGAAACCGGATGAAGTAGCGTCGGATTCCGACAACGACTTTCAGAATTTTGGGTCGTGGTCCAGCGAAGGCGCCTACGCCGACATCGACTTCGACAACTCGGGAGCCCCTGCACTGGATGGATACCGCTGGAAGATCGTCAGCACCGAATCCGGCGAGGTGATGGAGGTTTTTGGGGGCGGCACCGGCAACGGCGCACCGATTCGCACTGCAACAGACAATGGTGGCCTCAACCAACTGTGGCAAATCACTCGCACTCGCAATGGATACTACCACCTGCACAACGCCAATAGCGGGCGCACAGCAGAGGTTGCTAATCTCTCACTCACCAATGGCGCAGATGTGCGCCAGTGGGGAACCGCCGACAACGCCGGCCAGCAGTGGTATGTCGACGAAGCAGGAAACGGCTCGTTCTACATTCGAAACGCACACAGCAATAAGTACTTGGACGCCGACCTGGGCAGCGACAATATCATTCAGTGGGAACACAACGGAGGATCTCAACAGAAGTGGCAGTTCGTGTTGGCCAATCCAACTCACGGCCCAACCGCCGACTATCCCATGCAGGGAGATGTAAATGACTCGGCCGGGACGAACCACGGCGTCGTTTCTGGTACTCCCACCTACGGCCCAGGTCCCCACGGCACGCCGAATACTGCTATCCAATTGAACGGCGACGATTTCGTGCAGCTCCCAAGCACAATCGCCCAGAGTTCCGACATCACCGTTGCCACATGGGTGAAGTGGGACGGCGGTGACGCTTGGCAGCGGATCTTCGACTTTGGCAACGATACCGACTCGTACATGTTCTTGACACCTTCGAGCGCCGAGAACACCCTCCGCTTCGCCATCACCGAAACCAGCAACGGCGGTGAACAGGTCCTAGAAACCGATCCACTTCCGGTGGGCGAATGGGTGCACCTGACACTCACCCTCGGAGGGAACACCGGCATCCTGTACGTGAACGGAGCCCCCAGAGTCGCAGGACAAATCTTGCTCAACCCGTCCGACATCAGCCCCGCTAACAATTATATAGGCAAGAGCCAATGGCCGGACCCGCTCTTCCAGGGGTCCATCTCCGATTTCCAGATATACGACTACGCTCTGGCCCCCGAACAAGTACAAAGCCTTCTTGGAGTGAACTCTGGCGACTTCAACGGCGATGGGCTGGTAAACCTCGCCGACTATGTCGTGTGGAGAAACAAATTGGGAGCAGATCGCGCAACGGTGTTCGCCGCAGGAAGCTACGCGGCCGGCGGCGTCGTCAACTCCGATGACTACTTGAACTGGAAAAGCAACTTCGGCGCGAGCACATCGACCTCCGCATTAAAAACGAGTTCCATGGTCCCGGAGCCGAAGACTGCATGGCTGCTGACCGGACCAGGCTGTCTGGCGTTGCTGCACAGTTTTGGCCGCCTGCGTCCACTGATCTGCTAATGCCCGTTTACCCACCTTTGAATATGCGTAACACCCCTTCCAACCTGCTTGCACTGCTTACGGCCATTGTGCTGGTTGCATCCCTCGCTACTAGCTCCCAGGCGCAGGAACCGCTAGCCATCCAAATCACAGGCCCGGCGACAGCGATCAGCCCGGATTTGGTTGGCGTGTTCTTCGAAGACATCAACTACGCGGCCGATGGCGGTTTGTACGCTGAGTTGATCCAGAATCGCTCCTTTGAGTATTCTCCGCTGGATCGATTGGAATGGACTCCGCTCAGCTACTGGGAAATGGTGAATCGAGGCGGTGGTAAGGGTTCGCTTGGCCTTGATGCGTCTCGACCTTTGCATCCCAACAATCCGCAATACGCGGTCGTGTACGTGGACAACGTGGGGGACGGAGTCGGTGTAAGGAATTCGGGGTTCGACGGCATTGCGGTTGTAAAAGGCGCCAAGTACGACGTATCGCTTTTTGTGCGACAGCTCTATGTCGAGCGCCGTTGGGGCGGCAGAGCAATTCCCGAAGACCAAGCGTTTACGCTCACAGCGAGGCTCGAAACACGAGACGGTCAAAATCTGGGCGAAACGCAGCTGCGTTTCACTGGCAGCGACTGGCAGCATCCCACCGGCGTGATCACCGTCAACAAGAGGGAGAGCAACGCCAATCTGGTGCTGCTGGCGAACACCCAAGGAGCGGTGGCTCTCGATGTTGTTTCGCTGTTCCCTCAAGACACCTTCCGCAATCGAAAAAACGGCTTGCGAAGAGACCTGGCCGAAACGATTGCCGCGCTGCAACCGAAGTTCGTGCGTTTCCCCGGCGGATGCCTGGTACACGGCAATGGGCTCGGCAATATGTACCGTTGGAAAGACACGATCGGCCCCATTGAACAACGCCGTGCTCAATCGAACATCTGGCGATATCACCAGACGATGGGGCTCGGCTACTTCGAGTACTTCCAGTTCTGCGAAGACATCGGCGCCAAGCCCGTTCCGGTGGTACCCGCAGCCGTGTGCTGCCAGAACTCCGGCATTACCGCCGGACGGGGCCAGGAAGGACTGCCGCTGGACCAGATGGACGACTATGTCCAAGAAGTGCTGGACTTGATCGAATGGGCAAACGGTCCCGCCGATTCCGAGTGGGGCGCGAAACGCGCCGCGGCGGGGCATCCGGAGCCATTCAACTTGCAGTACCTGGGCGTCGGCAACGAAGACCACATCACGCCCATCTTTCGGAAGCGATTTGAGATCATCCACCAAGCGATCAAGGCCAAGCACCCGGAGATCACTGTGATCGGGACGGTCGGTCCCGCCCCAGCGGGACCCGATTTCGAGCAGGGCTGGAGCATTGCCGACACGCTCGGCGTCGACATGGTCGACGAGCACTACTACATGCCGCCCGAGTGGTTTCTCGAGAACACCCGGCGGTACGACCAGTACGACCGCAGCAAGAGCCAGGTTTACCTGGGCGAATACGCGGCCCACGACCACGGTCGCCAAGCGACGCTCCGCAGCGCGCTGGCCGAGGCCGCCTACCTGACTCACCTGGAACGCAACGCCGACATCGTGCGACTGGCTTCCTACGCCCCGCTGCTGGCGCGCCGTGGACACACCCAGTGGCACCCCGACCTGATCTACTTCGACAAGCACTCGGTTTACCCCACGGTGAACTACTACGTCCAGCAACTGTTCAGCCTGCACTCCGGCGACCAGCAGTTCGACGTTCGTATCGCCGGCCGCGAGCCGGGCGATCCGTCGACTGGTGTATTTGCATCCGCGGTGTTCGACTCCAAGGAGAACACCCTTGTACTCAAGCTGGTGAACACTACGCCAGAGTCAGAAGTTACGCGGATCGAGCTACCCGAGGGATATTCGGCCGAATCCGATGCCACGGTCCACGTGCTGAGTGGGGACCCGGTTCACTCGAATCCGATGGACCCCATGTCCCGTGGGCGTGAGGCAGAGACTCCAATGGTGCCCAAGGCATCGACGATGAAAGTCGCTCAACCTCTAGAGTATGTGGCCCCCGCTTTCTCGGTATCCGTTCTTCGCTTGAAAGTGAAAGGCTCCGGCGGAGGCGCATGATCCACGTACTACGACACATTTCGCTCTATCTGCTCACGTTGCTGACAGCTTCGCTCGCGTCGCTTCAACCGGCGCAGGCGCAGCAACTGCAATACTTCGATCTGGACGACGTTCGACTTCTCGACGGTCCGTTCCTGAGCGCCACGCAGGTCAATCGCGACCACCTGCTGCAGTTCGATCCCGATCGACTGCTTGCGCCGTTCCTCATCGAGGCGGGACTTGAGCCAAAGGCCAAGGGATATCCCAACTGGGAAAGCACCGGGCTGAATGGCCACACGGCGGGCCACTACCTCAGCGCGCTGGCGGGAGCCTACGCCACGCTGGGGGACGAGGAGTGCGGCCGGAGGCTCAACTACATGGTCGAGGAACTTGCTCGTTGCCAGCAGGCAAGCGGCGATGGATACGTCGGCGGTATTCCCAATAGTCGCCAGCTTTGGCAACAAGTGGCTGCCGGCGACATCCGCGCGGCCGGCTTTTCGCTCAACGATCGCTGGGTGCCACTTTATAATCTGCACAAGACGTTCGCTGGGCTGCGCGACGCGTACCTGGTCGCCGGCAACGAGCAAGCAAAGCAGGTTCTCATCGACCTGTCCGACTGGTGCGCGAACCTCGTCAGCTCGCTCAACGAGCAGCAGGTACAACGGATGCTCATCTGCGAGCATGGCGGTATGAACGAGGTGTTGGCCGACGTTGCCGAGATCACCGGCGACGACAAGTATCTCGAACTCGCCAAGCGTTTCTCGCACCGGGAGATTCTGGAACCGCTTGCCAACGAGCAGGATCGCCTTAACGGCATTCACGCCAACACCCAGGTGCCCAAGATCATCGGCTTTCAGCGGATCGCCTTGCTGGGGGACGACGAGCAATACCATCGCGCCGCTCAGTTCTTCTGGGACACGGTGGTCGGCACGCGCACCATCGCCTTCGGGGGTAACAGCATCTCCGAGCACTTCCCCGCGCCCAGCCAGTCGATCGATTGGATTCAGCACCGCGAGGGCCCGGAGACCTGCAACACCTACAACATGCTGCGACTCACCGAGCAACTGTTCGCAGCCAGCCCCGAGCCACGACTAGCCGACTTCTACGAGCGGGCGCTGTACAACCACATCCTTTCGTCTCACCACCCGGTGCACGGCGGCTACGTCTACTTCACGCCCGCCCGCCCTCGGCACTACCGAGTTTACTCGCGGCCCGAGCAATCGTTCTGGTGCTGCGTCGGCTCCGGCATGGAGAACCACACCAAGTACGGCAAGTTCATCTACGCCCACGACGACGAATCTCTGTACGTCAACCTGTTCGTCGCTTCGGAGTTGGACTGGAAAGACAAGGGCATCCAAGTCACTCAACAAACCCGCTTTCCAGATGAATCCAGCACCGCGCTCACCTTTTCGATGGAGGCTCCCTCCGAGTTGTCGGTCCGCGTCCGGCACCCGTCGTGGGTGAGAGCTGGCGAGT
The DNA here is from genome assembly GCF_965227375.1 of Aeoliella sp. Taxonomy (NCBI): domain Bacteria; kingdom Pseudomonadati; phylum Planctomycetota; class Planctomycetia; order Pirellulales; family Lacipirellulaceae; genus Aeoliella; species Aeoliella sp. The sequence continues at coordinate 1,622,842 of NZ_CBDDFX010000002.1, read as the reverse complement.
TTCGACTGACACTCAATGGCCAAGAGTGGCCCACTCAATCCGAACCTGGATCGTACGTCGACATCACGCGGACTTGGCAGGACGGCGATCGGCTGGAGGTCGAACTGCCGATGCAAACCGTGGCCGAGCCATTACCTTACCTGGACGATTACGTGGCGCTGGTGCATGGCCCCATCTTGCTGGCTGCCAAGACAAGCGAAGACGACTTGACCGGGATCGTCGCAGGCGAGGGTCGTATGGACCACGTTGCTCAAGGTCCGCTCCGCTCGCTCGAAGAAGCTCCCATGCTGGTGAGCGAGCCAAATCAACTACCAGGCTTGCTCAAGAGCGTCGATGGGAAGCCATTGAGCTATACCCTGGCCAGCGCCATTCGGCCCGATTCGTTCGTCAAACTCGAGTTGGTCCCGTTCTTCCGCGTACACGATGCGCGGTACATGATCTATTGGCGTCGCGCTACACCTACAGAGTACGAGCGGGTGCGGGAGGAAATCAAAGCAGCCGAACGCGCGCGTCTGGCGCTCGATCGGGCGACAGTCGACCACGTGACGCCCGGCGAGCAACAGCCGGAGACTGAACACAACTTCCGCGGCGAACGCACCGAAACGGGTGTCTGGCAGGATCGTCGATTCCGACACGCGACAGGCTGGTTCAGCTACGACTTGCAGTCACGCCAGAAGTCGGACCTGACGCTCCGCATTGCCTACTTCGGCTCCGACCGACGCCACTTCGACCTGTTGATCAACGGACAGCTGCTCACCGAGGTCCGCCTCGACGCCCCTCAGCCCGAGCGGTTCTTGGAGGTAGACTATCCAATCCCCAACGAAATGCTAGATAAAGCGAAAGACGGCGTGCTCACCTTGAAGTTCGTCGCAAAAGAAGGCTCGATGGCAGGTGGCATTTACGATGTCCGGCTGCTCAAACTGGTGGAATAGATGGTCGAGCCGCAGCAATTCCAACACAACGAGTACCTACCGATACCCACTGTTTACAAGTACGACCGACTATGACCAACATTCTCCCCCAACTCGAAGAACTCGAAATCTGGTTCATCACTGGCAGTCAGCACCTCTACGGCGAAGTAGCCCTGGCGCAAGTGGCCGACCACTCCAACCAAGTCGCTGCCGCGCTGGATGCCGATCCACAGATACCTGTGAAGGTCGTCTTCAAGCCGATCCTCACGCGTCCCGAAGAGGTCCGCCAAGTGATGCTCGAAGCCAATGCGTCGAGCAATTGCATCGGCCTGGTGGCGTGGATGCACACGTTCTCGCCCGCCAAGATGTGGATCAATGGATTGAAGGTCTTGCAGAAGCCGCTGCTGCACCTGCACACGCAGTTCAACGCCGCGCTGCCATGGTCGACGATCGACATGGACTTCATGAATCTGAACCAATCGGCCCACGGTGGTCGTGAGTTCGGTTTCATGTGCAGCCGCCTGCGACTCGCTCGCAAGGTGGTTGTGGGCCACTGGGAGGACGCGGCTGTTCGCCAGCAAATCGGTGTCTGGAGTCGCGCAGCGGCCGCCAAGCACGACCTGCAGACAGCCCGCTTTGCTCGCATCGGCGACAACATGCGCGAGGTCGCAGTGACCGAGGGCGACAAGGTTGCCGCGCAGGAGACGTTTGGCTTCAGTGTCAACGGCTATGGCCTCGGCGACGTGACTCAGTTCATGGAGACCGTGAGTTACTCGGACATCGACCGGTTGTGCATTGAGTACGACGAAGCCTACGTGATGGCCGACGTACTGACACATGGAGGAGCGCGACGGCAGTCGCTCCGCGATGCCGCCCGCATCGAACTGGGCCTGCGAGCGTTTCTCGAGTCGGAAGGCTTCGTGGGCTACACCGACACGTTCGAGAACCTGCACGACATCAAGCAACTGCCGGGAATCGCTTCGCAGCGACTAATGGCCGATGGCTATGGTTTCGGCGCCGAGGGCGACTGGAAGGCGGCCGCGATGGTGCGAGCGGCGAAGGTGATGGCGGCCGGTTTGCCCGGCGGTACTTCGTTCATGGAGGACTATACCTATCACCTGACGCCCAATGGCGGGCAGGTGCTCGGTTCGCACATGCTGGAGATCTGCCCGACAATCGCCGCGGGAAGGCCGAGTTGCGAAATTCATGCGCTCGGCATCGGCGGCAAGGAGGATCCCGTGCGTCTGGTATTCGACACGCCCGAAGGGCCGGCCGTGAACGCCACGGTGGTCGACCTGGGCAATCGCTTCCGCATGGTGCTCAATGAGGTCGATGTGGTACGGCCGCCCGAGCCGCTCGGCAAACTGCCCGTAGCCCGCGCACTGTGGGAGGCCAAGCCCGACCTTAAAACCGCCGCGGCCGCCTGGATCTACGCGGGCGGGTCGCACCACCCCGTTTTCAGCCAGGCTCTCACCACCGAACACTTCGAGGACTTTGCCGAAATGACCGGTGTAGAGCTGGTAGTGATCGACGCGGAAACCAGGCTGCGCGACCTGAAGAACCAACTGTTGTTGGGTGACTTGCGTAAAGAGTAGTCTTCGCCGCCGATGCTCCCAACTAAGGCCAGATACTTCCCCCAACTGCTCGAAATGCCATGCGATTTGGAATCTGTTGTTGCACCGCGGCCATCCTGATACTTGGAACTGCATGCGCGCGTGGCGAGACGCACGCTACCGATCAGCCTCCCAAGGCAGTTTTGCCCGGGCTGAACGCGGACCCTCACATCGCATTCTTCGGCGACCGCTGCTACCTCTATCCGACAACTGATGGCACCGAAGGTTGGCGATCGACTTCGTTTCAAGCGTGGTCGTCCGACGATCTGGTGCACTGGCGGAACGAGGGAGTAATTCTCGATCTGCCCAAGGACCTCGAGTGGGCCGACCTGCACGCCTGGGCGCCGGCCATCGCAACCAACAACGGCAAGTACTATTACTACTACAGCGCCAACAAGAACATTGGTGTCGGTGTGGCCGACCAGCCGGAGGGGCCGTTCCGCGATCCACTCGGCAAGCCTCTGGTTGCAGCACGCGACTATCGCGGTATGCAGTGCATCGACCCAATGGTGTTTGTCGACGACGACGGTGCGGCCTATCTCTATTGGGGACAGGGCCGCTGTAAGGCGGTACGCCTGAACGACGACATGACTTCCTTCGATCCCGCCCAGGTGCGCGACATCACGCCGCCTGGCTACAACGAGGGTCCCTTCGTTCACAAGCGGAATGGAAGGTACTACCTCAGTTGGTCGGAGTTCGACACTCGCGACCCGCGCTATTCGGTGGCCTACGGCACGTCGGACTCGCCGCTCGGGCCATTCACCAAGGCCGCCGAGAACCCGATCCTCCATCAGAAGAGTGACGTCCGCGCAGCGGGTCATCACTCCATTGGCCAAATACCCGGCAGCGACGATTGGGTGATCGCGTATCACCGCTTCCGTATCCCTGATGGCGACGGATACCACCGCGAGACCTGCCTGTCGCCGCTGCGTCACAACGACGATGGCTCCATCCAACCGGTGGACGTGTACGAATCCGTCGACGCAGTTGCTTTGGACGACGCGCCAGCCAAGGCGGCTGGTTTTCTGTTCGTCACATTCCGTGGCGAAGGCAGCCCAATGACCGAGCAGGTGTACTTCGCCGCGAGCGAAGACGGGCGGAAGTGGCAGGCGCTCAATGACTCCAAACCAGTACTGGTCAGCGACCTTGGAGAGAAAGGGGTTCGTGATCCGTACGTACTTCGCGGTCACGACGGTGAACGCTTCTTTCTGATCGCCACCGACCTCTCCATTCATCACAACGGCGACTGGGGACGCGCCGTGCGGGGCGGTAGTCACTCGATTGTTGTCTGGGAGTCGACCGACCTGGTGAACTGGTCCGAGCCGCGTCTGGTGGAAGTCGCCCCCGATGATGCTGGCTGTGCGTGGGCGCCCGAGGCGATCTACGACCACAAGAACCAGGACTACTTGGTATTTTGGGCCTCTACAACCCGCCGCGACGATTACGCCAAGCACCGAATCTGGGCCGCCCGCACCAAGGACTTCAAGACTTTCAGTGAGCCGTTCATCTACATCGAGAAGCCGACCACTGTGATCGATACCACAATCGTCCGCGATGGGGATGTTTACTATCGATTCAGCAAAGACGAAAAGTACAAAGCTATCACGCTGGAGAAAGCGCCCGCGGTGGAGGGGCCATGGACGGATATTCCCGAGTTCTCTCTGGCCAAGCTCCGCGGTTACGAAGGGCCGGCCTGTTATCAAATTCAGCCAGCCAAGGAGGGCCAACCAGCCACGTGGGGCCTGATTCTCGACCACTATGCTCGGGGGCGCGGCTACCAGCCGTATGTCACGCAGGAACTTGCCAGTGGCGAATTCCAAGAGGATGGCGACTTTTCGTTCCCCTTCAAGTTCCGCCACGGCTCCGTGTTGCCGCTGTCGGCCGAGGAGTACGAGCGTGTGAAGGCGGCCTACCAAGCGGAGTAATCGCCGCCGTCCGTCAGTCCGCAATGGCTTCCCAACGGAAACCGGCTTTCAGATAGATCTCCTTCGAGTCGAGCAAATGCTGTCGAAGTCGTTCGGCTAGTTGCTTGTGTCGAGTCGACCGGCTGATGGCAAATTGCTGCACCGCCTTGGCGTGTGGCGAATCGATGGGAATCCAATCGAGCTTCGAAGTTTCGCTCATCGCGTCGGTGGCGTAGGCCAAGGATGCATCCGCGGCTCCCACAGTGATCGGGGCGATCAAGAACGCCGACGAGGTGGTTTGCGTCACGACATTGTCCGCGAGCACCTGCTCGTACAACTGCTCCGACTCCAGCAGCTTGCGACTCAGCACGCCAATAGTGCATTGATCCGGCTGGCCCAACGCTACTCGCACTCCTTCGCGGTGCAAGTCGGTCAAGGTAAAGATGTTCTTGGGGTTTCCCTTCGCCACGACAATCACGATTGGTGTGCTCGACACATCCTGCTCGCCCTCGAATCGGTCGGCGACTTCCTGCAAATAGTATCGATCGCACGGCACGTAAGCGTCGGGGTAGAGATCGTCGGCGGCAGCGATGCTCTCGAGTTGGGCGTTTAGAATTCCACACCCGTTGTACACCGTGTTGACGTCGACTCCCTCTCGCTCGGCGAACGACTCGAGTACCGAGTCTAACACTCGCTTATTCACCGACCCCGCGTACACGGTGAGCTGAGGACGCTCGTCCCACGGGTCACTTGAGACGGGGGAGTAGCCTTCGCGCTCGAATACTCGCTGGCCCCGGTCGCTCGCGGCGAGAAATCTCGCGAATCGCAATGCTTCGGTAGGGTGGCGCGAGGAACTAAGGACGCCGACTTCGATTAACGCTTCGCCAGCGGCGAACTCTGGCAACTGCACCTGGTCGATATTTGAATGCTGGTTCGCTACCGCGTCCCAGATGATGCCCGCATCGACGCTGCCCAAAGAAACGTCGTTCGCCACGTCGCCGACCGTCGGTTTGTAAACGCCCCGCTGTTGTACGGTCGCGTTGAACGCGTCCCACTCGCCCGCCTGCTGCAGCAACGCCCGGGTCGTGCGGCCGATGGCGGTTTGGTCGGGATTGCCGATAGCGACTCGTAGCGGCAACAGTTGTTCGAGCGTTTCGATGCCGCGCGGATTCCCTTTGGCAACCGCCACAACGGGCTTCATTCGCGCCAGGGGGAGAATTTCATCGACCAGCGACTTCTGCTGGGCGAGTTGAAGGTACGATTCGTCGGCCGCGAGAAACAGATCGCCTTGCCGGGCGACCTCCAATTGGCTGAGCAACGTGTTCGAGCCGCCGTACTGAATATTGACGGTGACGCCGTACTGCTGGCGATACTGCTCGGCGATTTGCTCGACCGGGACGCGCACGCCGGCCGCGCAGTACATGGTGAGTTCCTGTGCGTCGTTCGCGGCTGGCCCAGTGGCAAGCTCAACAAGCGGCGATCCCGGCAGGAGCAGGCAGAGTCCAAAAAGGACCACCACAGCAACTCCAACTAACTTCAGCAATGGGTGCATGGGATGCAAAGCGTCGACGGGCGGGGAATCTGGCGGGCTGACAGCAGCCAATTATACAGGACAATCGTCGAGGGGTGAGAGTAAGTATTTTCTGTATGTCCATCAATCTGCGCACCACGTCAATTCTCACCGCGGGTGTGCTTTCGCACTCCGTGAGCTACAATGCGAAGTTTGAGCCGAATGGGCCGATTGAAATATCACACTCCAGTTGCACAATGACTGTCACCGTTAGCTTTGGAAACCGCTTCGCCGACGCGATGGGCCGCAGCGCGACCTCCGTTGAGTTGGACAACAACGCGAGCTTGCTGGGATTGCTTTTGTTGGTCGCTGGGCAACTCGAAGATGGGTCGGTGTCGCTTTTGCGAGATGGTCAACTCGCCTCCGGCACCATGGTGGCGGTGAATGACCAACTAGCGATCGATCCCGCGTCGACGACGCTATCCGATGGCGACGAGGTACACATTCTCTCGGCGATCAGCGGAGGTTAGGCGGCCCTATGTCCGAACATCCACTGACCGACGAAGAACGTGCACGCTACGAGTGGCAGATTTGGGTCGATGGCTTCGGCGAGTCGGGCCAGGCTCGACTCAAGGGCGCGTCGATACTTATATCGCGAGTGGGCGGGCTTGGTGGCCCGGTGGCGATGCAACTTGCGGCGGCCGGCGTCGGACGACTGGTGCTTGCTCACGCCGGCAACGCCAAGCCAAGTGACCTGAATCGGCAGTTGCTCCTCACCACCGACAGTACCGGCCAACAAAGGGTCGCCACGGCAAAACGGCGTCTGGCGGAGTTCAATCCGCTGGTGGAAGTCGAAGCGGTTGTCGAAAACCTGAGCGAACAGAACGCGGAACGTTTGGTGGGGTCGGTCGATCTGGTAGTCGACTGCGCCCCGCTGTTTGAAGAACGGTACGCCATGAACGCGGCCGCCATGCGACTCAACAAACCGATCGTCGAATGCGGCATGTACGACCTGGAAGCACAACTGACCACCATGCTCCCAGGTCAAACGCCTTGCCTTGCATGCTTGTACCCGGAGAAGCCGGCCTGGTGGCGGAGGGAGTTCCCGGTGTTCGGCGCCGTGTCGGGCTCACTCGGCTGCCTGGCTGCGATGGAGGCGATCAAGGTCCTCGCCGGTTTTGGCGATACGCTGGCGTCGAAGCTGTTGGTCTACAATCTGCGCACGATGCAGTTTCGCACCATCGAACTCCAGAGGCGGCCAAATTGCCCGGTCTGCGCTAGTAGACCAAAGCGCTAGACTGTAGCCGGGCTTTCGCTCAATACACCATCGACCAGGTGTAGCACTCGATCGGCCACACGATCGGTTTGCGAGTGGTGACTCACCAGCAGCACCGCTCTGCCCGCATTGCGGAACTCCTGCACCAGATCGAGCACCACGTCCGCGGAGTGGGCGTCGAGATTACCCGTTGGCTCATCGGCCAGGAGCAGGCGGGGCGAATTCACCATCGCCCGGGCAAAGGCCACACGTTGTTGTTCGCCGGCGCTAAGTTGGGCCGGTTTGCTGTGGAGCTGTGGTTGCAGACACAGGTCGGCCAACGAGCTTTCCGCGCGCTCTCGTGCTGCGGGTGTGGCCGCGGCGACTAGCAAGTTCTCCAGCGCGCTTAGGTACGGCACGAGCTGAAACGTCTGGAACACGAAACCGATGTCGTCTTGCCAGCAAGCTCGTCGCTGGCGAGCGGAGAGTTGCGAGATGTTCTTGCCATTCATCTCGACCGCGCCTGCATCGGGGCGCATCATGCCGGCGAGCAATGTCAGTAAAGTGGTCTTTCCGGCGCCGCTGCCGCCTTTGAGTACGACACACTCGCCCGGTGACACCGAAAGATCTACCCCTTTGAGCACGTCAAGCCGGCTGGTGCGCAATGGAAAGCTCTTCTGAAGATCATGACAGGCCAGCACGGCTACTCCTCCCGCAATACGAGTGCTGGATCTTGAGTGGCGGCCAGCACCGCGGCCAGCGAAGCTGCGAAGCAGGCAACAACCGGCGCGCCCAGCACGATCCACCACACAAGTTCGTAGTCGGTAGTGAATTTGGCGCCGGTGCTGGGAAACAACTGGGCGGCCCACCATTCGCCCAACCAAATGCCGACCGCGGCTCCGACGATTGCTCCCAACAAACCCCACACCAGTGCCTTGCCGAGCACGAGGCTGACGACAAACGCGGGCGACTTGCCCAGCACTTTGAGCAGGGCAATTTCACTCAGGCGTAGTCGCACGTTGAGCCACGACAGCACGGCCAATCCCGCCATGCCAGCGATCACCGCCACCGGCGATCCGACGCGCGCCAAGTCTTCCGACATTCGGCGTTGTCGCGCGCGGGCCGCCGCGATTTTCTGCAGCATCACCACCTGGGCCTCGGGCGCGACGCGTTCGACCTCTTCGGCGATGTGCTCCTGGGGGGCCTCGCTCGGCTCGACACACAAGCAATCGATGGCTTGCACCTCGTTGATCTGCTCCGGCTTGCCGAGCACCTGCTGGGCATCGGCCAGCGCCAACCATACGCGTAGATCTTCCTGCCCGCCGGTAGCCGGGGCGACGCGTGAGACCTCAAACTCGACACCTTCGAGCGAAAGTGAATCGCCCTTTGCTAGTCCCAGCCGCTGGGCAATCTGCCGTCCCACGTGCGCCGTACCGGGCTCGATGGTGGGCACCATCGGCGGTTTCTTGTGGCCTTCGGGAAAAAGCGTCTCGGCAATGCCGGTGACCAACACCGGCTTACCGTCGACCTTCACTTGTCCGTGCAGTGTCGCAACGAGGTGGTTGTACGACACGCTCTCTTGGCTCGCCAGCCGACTGGCGACGTCCTGGGGCATGGTTCCGGTCGGCTGGCCGGTGAGCAAGAAGTTGTCGACATCGTCCTGAGCAGGAATGATCCGCAAGTTGAACCCGATATCGCGCTGAATTCGGCGAGTTTCGCGCGACGCCGCGTCGTGAAGCGACGCCAACGTGATGCAAGCAGCCACCGCCAGCGCGATCCACAACGTGCCAAGCAGAAAGCTGCCCGGCCGATGGGCTATCTCGCGAAGTACCAATCGCACGATGCTCACCCCCGCCTCCTGAGCAGCAGGAGCACCAACCCAGCCGCCATCGCCACCAAACTCGCCACGCCGGCGGTGATCAGAAGGTTGTTCTGTGGCGGTGAGGTTGGCGGGGGATCCGCATCGATTGCGTGAGTCTCATTGGGCGCATGTGTTTCGGCGGGAGCGCTCGGCGCTGAGCCGTTCTCAGGCTCATGGGAAGGCAGCGTCGGCAGTGCAATCTCTCGGTAGCCCACGACAGGATCTGCCGCTGGTTGCTCGGACGCGTCGGCGCGGCGCGACAGGATGTACCGCACTTCCGACGTGACCAGCGGATGCCCGGGATCGAATCCCAAGTGCTTGGCCGCCAGCTGTTCGCTTTGCTCGTTCCACGAGTGGATGATCGACGGCCCCTGCAGCGGCGCAAAGTCATACTCGCACTCGCAATCGAGACTCACCACGCCCAGCAATTGCTCTAAACGGCCGTCAGCCACTTGCTCCACGCTTAGCGGCTTGCCAAGCGACCTTCCTCGCCCGTAGAGGACGACCACTTGGGGTGCGCTCGAGACTTCCTCGACGCCCGATAGATTCAACGACCACAATAGCGTCTTGTGCGCAGGTACGCTGTCCGCCGGCAGGACCACTTTCAGCGGTGGACCATCAATGGCCTTAGGCCAGAGGGCGCTACCTTGCATCACCTTCTCGATGGCCTCGTCGACCAACCCACCAAGCCGTGCGTTCTCCGCATCGTCTTCCGACTCGACCAGCAAGACCACGCTGTGATTAGTGATCAAGTTTCGCCGCAGCTGATCGGCAAGCTTCTCGTCGCGCAGTTGAGACAACACGCCCTTGGCGGAATTGCCTTCTGCAGGGAACTCGCCCAACTCCAATTGACGACCGTCCGGCGCGGTGAGCAACAGAAGTGCGCCGGATGCATCGGGTCGTTCGTCCGCGGCGGTGACCACGACCACGTTCCAATCGGCAACCAACTCACGGAGCGCGGCGACAAAGGCTTTGGCGTCTTTGCCTGCCGAAGCTGGCAAGACAACTTCCAACTTGTAAGCCGGCTCGCCGCTGTCCACGAAGGCTGTGTCGCGGACATTGTAGCGACATGCATCACTTGCACTTGCGGCAAGCAGCAGAAGGCACAGCAAAGATGTGGCGAAGCGCGGCATATGGTGCAGACGTGCCCCTGGGATAACGAAAGTCCATTATTGGTTCAACACATGGTAACTGTCCACCACCCATCACCTTCCGCGTTAATGCAATCTGCGCATTGCGCCAAGCGAACTGCGGAAACCGTGGGGTACGCCTAAGACGCTGCCCGCCGAAAGTTGCCGCGCACTGCAATCGGTGGTAGGCTCCACAAAACGGCCAAGGTGCTTCACTTCGCAAGTTCTTCACATAGGCAAATAGGGGCATTCGCAATGTGCGATTGTAGATTCGCGACTCGCGGCCGTCAGCTACTACCTTCGGTCTTACTGAGCAGCCTCTTTTTTTGCTTGATGCTGAGCAGCGCGGCCGCTGCGGATTGGCCCACTGCAAGCTACAATCCAGAGCGGAACGCAGCCACGGATGATCCCGTCGAGGTCGAGCGACTGCAACGCGCGTGGGAGTACGACACCGGCACACCTCAGCCGGCGTGGTACGGGCCCGCCAAATGGGACGCCTACGCCACGTTGGCCGACCTGCACTCTATGCGCAACTACGACGTCGCGCCGCACGTAGTGGCCTCCGACGGCCGCTGCTACTTTGGCTCGACCATCGACAACTCGGTCACATGCCTCGACACGAGCAATGGAGGCGTGCTGTGGCGGTACTACACGCAAGGTCCGGTGCGGATTGCGCCAACTCTGCACGAAGGTCTCGTGCTGTTTGGCTCGGATGATGGCTATGCTTATTGCCTCAATGCTGAAGACGGCACGGTTGTCTGGCGATTTACACCCACGGAGTCGGGTTCGCAGGAACAGCAGCGGCTCTTCGTGAACAACGGAAATTTCATTCCCGCCTGGCCCATTCGCACCGGCGTGGTAGTCGATGGCCCGACCGCCTACTTCGGCGCGTCGCTGCTGCCTTGGAGACAGTCGTACCTGTGCGCGGTGGATGTGCGAATCGGCAAGCCTAACGGCGACGGGCGATTCGTTCGCCAGCTCGATCAAGCCACGCTCGAAGGGCCGTTGGCACTATCCAGCGAATTGATCGTTGCGCCACAGGGCAGGGTTGCTCCGATGCTGTTCGCTCGCCGCGATGGCAAGCCACTTGGCATGCTCGAAGGCGGAGGAGGTGCGTTCGCCGTGGTGGCCGGCGAGCAAGTGCTGCACGGACCTGGCAACAAGGCTGGCTGGCTCACCCGCAGCAACGCCAAGACCCGCGAGCGACTCGCCACCCACCAGCAGGCGCGGGCGGTAGTCGTCAGGGATGGTGTTTCCTACCTGCTAACCAAGCGGAATGTCGTGGCGCTGCAGCAGGCAGAGAACAAGCCGTTGTGGCAATCGTCGCTCGCCGGCGGATTGTCGATGATCGCCACCCCGGACGCGGTGATAGTTGGATCTGTAGACAAGGTAACCGCCCTGGACATCCAGACTGGCGAACCCAGCTGGGAAGAAACGATCGACGGGCGTGCCCACGGCTTGGCGGTCAGCGATGGATCGCTCTTCGTCTCGACCGACATCGGTACGATCTTGAATTTCCAACCCGGGCAAGCATCCGGCAAGCCCGCTAAGGCATCATCTTCCGAATCGCCAGCCGAAGAAACGCAGAGCCCCCCATCCCCGCCTGCTGAGGTGGAAGGCGACGCATTGATCGGGCGTTGGATATTTCAGCGACCTCACGTCGACGGCGGCAACGTACGAGACTTAGCTAGCGGCGAGAACGTAGAGGGCAACGCTATGCTACCGATCCAGCGGCTTGGAGAGATTGAGGCCCTGGTGGTCGAAGGGCAGGGCCCTAGCATTGTAATTGCCGACGACTACCACGATGCCCAAGTGCCCGAGCGTGAGTTCACCATCGAGACTTGGGTCCGCGTCGACAAACCCACCGCCTGGGGCAGCTTCGTCGGCGTGATACACGACAACGGTCCAACAGAGTTCGGCTGGTTGCTAGGCTATCGAGACGACCACTTCTGCCTAGGCCTCGCTGCAAAGGACGGCAAGAGCGGCCTGACCTACATGTCGGCAGACAAGCCGTTCACTACTGGCCGATGGTACCACGTCGCCGGAGTTTACGATGGCCAGCTAATGCGTTTGTACGTCGATGGTCAGTTGTCTGCTACCAGCAACGAGCAGTCGGGGGACATCAGCTACCCGGAGAAAACATTCTACGAAATCGCAGCTTACCACGACTCGAACGAGTATTACCCCTTGCACGGCGCGTTGCACGAGGTTCGTGTCAGCACGAGGGCTCTGGACGCACAGGAAGTAAAAGACAACTACCTCTCCAGGGTGGATGTCTTCCCCCCTCCCATTGAGCCGAGCAACGAAGAGGACAAAGATCCCAAGCTCGATGGCTATCGCGTGGCGGTGGGCCCGTGGCTACGGTTTGTGGGGCCCGGTCGGGCGCGCGTGGAGTGGCTAACCAACGAGCCTACGCCGGGCGTTGTCGAACTGTTCGACGACGGTGAAATGCGGCGGTTCGACTCGCCGGAAGTCGCCACCCGGCACGAGGTAGAACTCTCGGGGTTGCGCCACGACCATGTGTACCACTATCGCATTCGCAATCCGCAGTCGGGCGAGGTTACCGACAAGTACGAGTGCGACACATTCTTCGATTTTACCCGCGGCAACGCTAGCGACTACGGCCCGATCGCCCGCAAGGCAATCGACGAACACGCTGACGAAGGCCTGTGTCTGGTGTTTGCCGACGATCCGGAAACGGTCGTTCGCGACCTCGCTGGGTTGCCCCAGTTGATCACCACCGTAGTCTGCCGCGATGACCAACAGGCGACTAGCTGCCACGAACTGATCGAACAATTGGGAGTTGCTCACCGCGTTAAGGTGCTGTCGCAACCCAGCCTGGGCGAAGGTTGGTTGACTCCAAGAGTTGCGAACCTGATCGTGGTCCGCGGCGAGCAGGCGCCTGCGCAAAAAGAAATCGAACGCCTGCTCGCGCCGACCGGCGCAGCATTGATCGACGATTCCGGCAACTGGCGGGTGATTCACGGGCGGCCTCTGGAGGGTGCCGGCGAATGGACACACCAATACGGCGGCGCAGGCAACAGCGCGTTCGGCGGCGAAACCCTCTCGGGCGTCGACGCAACGAACGACCTGGCCGTGCAGTGGATCAGTCGCCCTGGACCTCGCTACCAGTCGGATCGCCAAAGTCGCAAGCCTTCGCCACTGGCGTCTGGTGGCAAGCTGCTGCTACAAGGGCTTGATCGCATCATCGCGGTCGACCAATACAACGGAACGGTCCTGTGGGCCATCGAGGCGCCGTTCATCCGCCGCTACAACATTCCCCGCGACAGCGCGAACTGGTGCGCTGACCAGACGCACGTGTACCTGGCGGTGCGCGACTGCCTATGGAAGATCGACCTCGACAACGGAGACGTGGAACCGCTGCCCGTTCCTACCGATGGCTTGGCTGCGGGCAAGTACGACTGGGGTTACATCGGTTCGCTGGGTGACACGCTACTGGGCTCCGTGGTTACCGAGGGAACGGCCGTCGGCGACTTCTGGGGCGGTGCGTTCTGGTTCGACGGCACGAGTGGCACCGACACCCATCAGGCGGTGAGCCAGCGGCTGTTCGCCATCGACAAGTCGTCGGCCGATAGCGTGAAGTGGCACTACCAGAACGGCATGATCTTGAACTCCACGATCGCGGCCAACGATGACCAGGTGACGTTTGTCGAGTGCCGCCACCCAAGCGTTACTAAAGGCAGCGGTGGACGCGTTGCCTCGGCGGACATCTGGAAGGAGCAGCACTTGGTGGCGCTCGACGCCAAGACGGGACAAGTGGTATGGGAAGAAGCTCTGGGCATTGTTCCCGCGACGGTCATGATCAACACTGCGGTTTCTGGAGATCACCTGGCAATTGTCGGGTCGAGTCCAAAACAGTTCGACACCTATGTGTTCGACCTCGCTTCTGGCGATCTGAACTGGCACGCCACTACGCCCTGGCCAGGTGGCCGCAGCGACCACGGAGTGCATCTGGCGCGCCCGGCGATTGTGGGCAACTCGCTCTTTGTGCGGCCGGTGATTTACGACCTGGCGACAGGCAAGCTGCAACCCGACAAGTTTCCCGTCGGCGGCTGCGGCACTTACGCGTGCACTAATTCGGCTTTGCTGTTCCGCTCGGGGTCGGGCGGACTGCTGAGCATGTGGACGCCCGGCAGTAGCGGTTACACGCATTGGGCTCGTGTACGCCCCGACTGTTGGCTAAGTTCCATCCCGGCGGGCGGCATGCTGCTGTCGCCCGAGGGAGGCGGGGGTTGCAGTTGTGGCAATTGGATGGAAACTTCAATTGGGTTCCTTCCCAAAGTCCACTTGGCGGACTGAACGACTTCGCACAGAAAGCCCCCACGATGAAGTTGCTGTATACCGTGCTCTCGCTGGCAGCGATGTTTCTGTCCAGTGGAGTGTGTTCGCTTGCTGCGGCCAAGCAGCCCAATGTGCTGCTAATACTCGTCGACGACTTGAAACCGTCGTTCGGCGCGTACGGGGCCGAATTTGTGCACTCGCCCAACCTTGATCGCCTCGCCGCGCGCGGCATGCGGTTCGAGGCGGCGTACTGCAACCAGGCGGTTTGTGCGCCGTCGCGCAACAACTTGTTGACCGGCGCCCGCTCCACTTCGCTCGGCGTCTACAGCCTGTCCAGGCACTTCCGCAAAGCCGCCCCCGACGCGATCACGCTGCCGCAGTACTTCAAGCAGCACGGCTACCATGCAGCCGGCGTGGGCAAGGTGTTCCACATCGGCCACGGCAACACGGGCGACCCCAAGTCGTGGAGCGAGCCATTCCACCCGGAGAAGGTGATCGACTACGCGCTCACTGAGAGCACCGGTGGCCAGCTTACCCGCGAGGAGGCGTACTTCAGCAATCAGGCGCTCGACCGCATTGGAGAGCTGCCACGCGGGGCAGCCTGGGAGCGCGCCGATGTATCGGACGACGACTATTCCGACGGAAGGATCGCCATCGAGGGCATCGAGCGACTTCGCAGGTTCAAGGAGAGCGACAAGCCCTTCTTCCTGGCGTTGGGCTTCACGAAGCCGCATCTGCCGTTTTGCGCGCCGGAGAAGTACTGGGCGCTGTACGACGACGTCGACTTGCAGTTGTCCACCACGCACGACTATCCCGATGGGGCGCCCCGCTACGCAGGCAAAGAGAAGCATGGCGAGTTGAATCAGTACAAACCGATTCCGCACGTTCCGCCACTGGAACCCGAAGTTGAGAAGACGCTGGTGCAGGGTTACTATGCCGCGCTGAGCTACATGGACGCACAAGTGGGGCGGGTGTTGGACGAACTCGATGCGTTGGGCTTGGCGGACGACACCATCGTCGTCCTGTGGGGCGACCATGGTTATCACCTTGGCGACCACGGCGCATGGACTAAGCACACCAACTACGAGCAGGCGAACCGCATACCGATTATCTTTGCCGGGCCAGACGTGGCTTCGCCAGGTTCGGCCTCGTCGGCGCTGGTTGAAACCGTGGACATCTATCCGACGCTCGCCGCGTTGGCCGGACTGCCTACGCCGGACGTTCCGCAGCCGATCGACGGACAGAGTCTGGCCGGCGTGTTGTCGGGCGAACAAGAGTCGGTGCGCGACCACGCCTATCACGCGTTTCCGCGAGGCGGCGGACGGCTGGGCCGCGCGGTGCGGACGTCACGCTATCGGTTGGTCGAGTGGATGCGGTTCGGCAGCGACGAACCGCCGGAGTACGAACTGTACGACTACCAGACCGATCCGCTGGAGACGCGCAACCAGGCCGGCGACTACCCTGAACTGGTGGAAGAGCTGCGCAAGAAGCTCGACACGCACCCAGCGCCCATCCCGCCCGGCGGCCGCCGCTAGGTCCCGGACATTCGCCCCAAGTGGCCCCTCTGTGGCCAATTCGTGGTTGCGGACAACCCCCAAAAGCCAGCAAAGTTTGGCCAGAGGTAGAACTCTCGCGCACGCCGATCCGTATTCTGGATTAGCAAGGCTCGAAAAAACCCACCGAGCCTGAAGTAGCCCAGATGTGGCGCAGTTCGGCGAGGCCTCTTCCTCGTGTGAACGCGTCCGGAACAATCGCTCCCGCCTTGGGAATCACGGGCTCCGCCACCAATCACCCCCACCGCCAGCCAAGTTGGCGTCTGGGGTCCGTACGTTCGTTCCAGGAAACTACACGATGACTTCAGCAACCGTAACTCACGAAAACATCGAAGCGCTCGCGCAGCAGATCAAAGCGCATAGCAAACCGTTCCGCCAGTTAATTGCGGAAGTTGGCAACACCATTGTCGGCCAGGAAGTGCTCATCCATCGCATGCTGGTCGGCTTGTTGGGCAACGGCCACTTGTTGATCGAAGGTGTGCCCGGCTTGGCGAAGACCACGGCCGTTTCGTGCCTGGCCCGAGGCGTGCAAACCGGCTTCCAGCGACTGCAGTTCACACCCGACTTGCTGCCGGCCGACTTGATCGGAACGCTGATTTATCGTCCGCAGGACCAGAAGTTCGTGGTGCAGAAAGGCCCGATCTTCTCGAACATCATCCTGGCCGACGAAATCAATCGTGCTCCCGCCAAGGTGCAAAGCGCGCTGCTCGAAGCGATGCAGGAACGCCAAGTCACCATCGGCAGCCACACTTACCCGCTGGACGAACCGTTCCTGGTAATGGCGACGCAAAACCCTGTGGAGCAGGAAGGCACCTATCCGCTGCCCGAAGCGCAGATGGACCGCTTCATGCTCAAGGTGGTGGTCGACTACCCCAATCGCGATCAGGAACTGGTGATTCTCGACCGCATGTCGTCAACGCGCCCGAAAATCGACACCAAGGCGGTGACCAGCCCCGAGCAGATCGTGGCCGCCCGCTCGCTGGTCGACAAGATTTACGTCGACCGCAAGGTGCAGGAGTACATCGTCGACCTGGTGATCGCCACGCGTGAGCCCAAGGCGTACGGGCTGGAGCTCGACGAGTTCATTCAGTATGGAGCCTCGCCGCGGGCGACGATCAACCTCACGCTGGCGGCCAAGGCGAATGCGTTCCTCCATGGGCGCGGCCATGTCCTGCCGACCGACGTGAAGGAGATGGCGCTCGACGTGCTGCGGCACCGGGTGATCCTCACGTACGAAGCCGAGGCGGAAGAGAAAACCTCCGAGGACATCGTGCGGGCGATCATGGACGCGGTGCCCGTGCCGTAAAGCGTCGCCGCTAGCTGCCGTTGTTGGCTTCCCTTCCATCCATTCCCTTGAACTATCATGCTTCCTAGCGACATCATCAAGAAGATCCGCCGCATCGAGATTCATACGACGCGAATCGTCGATGAGCTGTTGGCCGGTCAATGGGACTCGGCCTTCCGCGGCAGCGGGATCGAGTTCGAAGAGGTGCGTCCGTACCAAATGGGCGACGACGTGCGGGCGATCGACTGGAATGTCACCGCCCGCACGGGTCGCCCGTTCATCAAGCTGTTCCGCGAGGAACGCGAGTTGTCCGCCATGTTGCTGGTCGACCAAAGCGCCTCGCAAGGCATGGGGTCGCACTGGCAGACCAAGCGCGAGCAGGTGACCGAGCTGAGTGCGACCCTGGCGTTCTCCGCCATCAAAGGCAACGACCGGGTTGGGCTGACGCTGTTCACCGACGGTATCGAAAAGTTCGTCCCACCCCGCAAAGGCACCCGCCACGTGCTGCGTCTCATTCGCGAGCTGTTGTACTGCGATCCGATGGGCACCGGCACCAGCTTAGCCACGGCACTGGAGCACCTGAACCGTACCATGTCGCGGCGCACAGTCGTGTTCCTGATCAGCGACTTTCAGGATGCCGGTTACGAGAAGGCCCTGAAGATCGCCAGCCGCAAGCACGAAGTGATCCCCGTGGTGGTCGCCGATCAGCGGGAACTGAAAATGCCCAACGTCGGACTGGTGCGACTGCGCGACGCCGAGTCGGGGCAGTTGCTTACGTTCGACTCGTTCAGCCGCTCCAACCGCCGCGCGTACGAGCAGTACGCTCAGCGACGAATGGACGAGCGCGATGCATTGTTCCAACGGTTGAACCTCGATCCCATCCACATCTACACAGGCGAGGACTTTGTCGAGCCACTCAAGCGGTTCTTTCATCGAAGGGAGAATCGACAATGAGCTACTCCAAACACGCAGCGATCGCGCTATTAACGATGATCGCTGCCACCACATCGCCGGCAGCCGGCCCGCTTGCAGAGCCACCCCAATCGGTGGTCAAGCAGGGACCGGTCACGCTGAAAGTAAGCGTCGACAAGCCATCCGCACAGGTCGCCGACCCGGTGCAATTGGTGGTCGAAGTCATCGCACCACAGGGCGCGCGCGTCGAAATGCCGCGGCTGCCGGTGGAGTTTGGCGACTTCGAGGTCCGCAGCCGCGAGGTCATGAAGGACATTCCCGTCACGACCACCGCCAGCAACCGCCAATGGGTGCTAAAAGCGACGCTCGAAACACTGAAGACGGGCGCGGTGCAGGTTCCTTCGCTCGATGTGCACTTTGCCACCGATCAGAGCAACTCGACATTCGACACAATTCGCAGCGAGCCGCTCAACATTCAGATTACAAGTGTGCTGGAAGATCGGGCGGACCCCACGCAGATTCGCGACATCAAGGAGACGATTGACGTGCACGTACCAGCGCAGCAGTCGAGTCATTGGCTCGGCTTTGCTCTCGGTGGCACGGCGGCAACTTTGGCCGCGGCGGCGACGGTGTTTCTGCTCGCCAGGCACCAACGCGGTCCTTCGCCAGCCGAGTGGGCGCTGGGGCAGATTGGCGACCTGGAGCAACTTCTCGCCGACGACTCGGTCGACACCGAGCTGGTCTACAACGAATTGGTCGACGTGGTTCGGGAGTACTTCCAGCTGGAATACAACGTGCCCACACGCACTCGCACGAGTGGTGAGTTCCTTACTGAAGCGGCCGCGACCGTCGGGCTGGGCGAAACGCCACGCCAGCGACTGGCGTCGCTCGTCTCGGTGGCCGACGACATCAAGTTCGCCCGCTACGGAGTGGGCATGAGTCAAATGGAAAACGCCTTTGCCGACGCCAGGGCTTTCGTCGAGGAATGTCAGCAGCACCGCGAGGCGCTGGAAAGGGAGGTGCGAGATGCTGCATAACCCATGGATACTCACACTGCTGTTACTGCTTCCGATCATCGCCTGGCGAATGTGGGCGGGACGACGGCGCAGCGCGGTGCCGTTCAGCTCGACGGAGTGTATGCAAGACTTGCAGCCCACCTGGCGGCAACGCCTGGCTTGGCTGCCGGCCGTGCTGACGCTGCTGGCGGTGGCCGTGACGATCATTGCCTTGGCTCGCCCTCGTGAAGGACGAGAGCAAACCATCGTCGACGCCGACGGCATCGCCATCGAAATGGTCGTCGACCGCTCCGGGAGTATGCGAGCGCTCGATTTCAAGATTGATGGCGAGCACGTCGACCGGTTGACCGCCATCAAGAACGTCGCCGGACGATTCATCGGAGGCGACGAAGACGCATCGCAGGAAGAAGGTCTCTCGGGCCGCGTGAGCGACCTGGTGGGCCTGGTAACTTTCGCGGGTTACGCCGATGCGGTCACTCCGCCGACGCTGGATCACGCGTTCGTCACGTCGCAGCTCAATCACCAGGAGATCGTCACCGAGCGAAGCGAGGATGGCACAGCGATTGGCGACGCGATCAGTCTGGCGGTGGAGAAGCTCAACTCGCTCGACGACCGCCAGGAGAAGAAGGTCAAAAGCAAGGTAATGGTGCTGCTGACCGACGGAGAAAACAACGCTGGCGTGATCGATCCCCAGCAGGCGGCCGAACTCGCGGAGAACATGGGAATCAAGATCTACACGATCGGTGTCGGCACGCGTGGCCGGGCGCCGGTGCCGGTCGTGAATCCGTTCACCGGGCGCGAGCAGATCGAGTGGACCGAAGTGAACATCGACGAAGACACGCTGCGGCAAATCGCCGATGAGACCGGCGGCAAGTACTTTCGCGCTACCGACACCGAGTCGCTCACCGCGATCTACCGCGAAATCGACCAACTCGAAAAGTCGAAGATCGAGGAGCAACACTTCGTCGACTACCGCGAACTGGCAATTCAAACCACCCCGGTGGGCAGGCTCACCTTTCCACCCCTGGTGCTTGTGGCACTGGGGCTGCTCACCGCTCGGGTGGTTCTAAGCAACACCCTGTTCCGCGAACTTACCTAACCACAGTTTTTCCTAACAAATCACTATGGACATTCAAATCGGCAACCCGACGCAGCTTGTGTGGCTGTGGCTTCCAGCGGCGGCGCTCGTAGCGATACTGTTAGCGAGCGGTGCTCGCCGCCGAGCCAGAATGCGTTTCGCAACGGCCAACCTGATCCGTCGCATCGTGCCTACCTCCAGCAAGATCCGCACCGGACTGTGCACGGTGCTCGTCACCGCGGCCATGGCCTTGATGGTGCTGGCGTTGATGGACGTTCGTTGGGGCAAAGTCGCCCGCGACGTGCCGCAGAAGGGCATCGAGGTGATGTTTGTGCTCGACGTCTCCCGTTCGATGCTGGCCGAAGACGCCTCGCCCAGTCGTCTGGAGCGGGCCAAGCAGCAGATCAAGGACGTGGTCGACGAGATGGCAGGCGACCGAGTTGGGTTGGTGGTTTTCGCCGGCGAAGCCCGGCAGGAGATTCCACTCACCACGCACTACGACGACTTCAAGAAAGAACTCGACGAGGTCGGCCCGCACAGCGTCCGTCGCGGTGGTTCACAGTTGGGGGAGGCGATTCGCGTCGCGGACGGTTCGTTCCTCACCAAGCTCAACGCCCACAAGGCGATGGTCATCTTCACCGACGGCGAAGACCAGGAGAGCGACCCCGTGGCCGTCGCTCAAAAGGCCCATGAAGAATCGGGCGTACGCATCTTCACCGTGGGCCTGGGCGACATGGACCAGGGAGCACGCATCCCGGTGGCCGACAACCGTGGCCGGTCGTACCTGCAGCACGATGGCGAGCAGGTGTGGTCGAAGCTCGACGGCAAGATCCTTCGCCAGGTGGCCATCGAAACCGACGGGGCGTACATCCCCGCGGGCACCAAGCAAGTGAACATGTCGGACGTCTACCACGGCTACATCTCCGATGTGGAGCAGATGGAATTCGAAACCGCAAAGATCAACCAGTACGAAGCTCGCTTTCAATGGCTGCTCGCCCCGGCGCTGTTACTGCTGCTGTGCGAAGTGGTGATCGCCACCTGGCCAACGACGCACAGCGAGCAAATGTCCGCCACCACCCAGCGGGCGCAGTCGCCAAATTCCGATACCAACACACCCGAACACTCGACCGCGGCATGACCACCATGCAAACCAAAACCTTTCTCAGCATCTCCCTGCTCACTATCGCTGGCGCCGGCCCGCTCCATGCGGCCGAAACCAGCCCCGACGTGGCTGCGCAGCTCAACACGGCCAACGGCCTGCTGCGGGACGGCGACATCGAAGGCGCCATGACCGCCTACGATGAGCTTAAACAGCTCGGGCCGCCTTCCGCCGAGCTGTCGTACAACCACGCGGTAGCGCAATATCGCCAGGGCGACGTGGCAGCCGCTGCCGAGCAGTTCAAGGCGGTGGCCGCCGCGGACGACAACGCCATCGCGGCCAAAGCCCGCTTCAACCTGGGCAACTGCGACTACGTTTCTGCCCTGCAACAAGCCGAACAGGACCGCCCGGCGGCCATCGGCCGCCTGGAATCGGCCATTGGGCACTACCGCAGCGCGCTGGCCGTCGATCCCTCCGACGCCGAAGCCCGCGCCAACATCGAACTGGCCGCCCAGATGATCGAGAAGCTCCGCGAAGAAGAGAAGAACGAGCAGGAGCAACAACAACAGCAGCAACAGAACGACCAAGATCAGCAGCAACAAGATCAACAACAAAACCAGGACCAGCAACAGGATGGCCAACAGGATCAGCAAGACCAACAGCAATCGGGCGAGCAAGACAGTGAACAACAGGACGACTCGCAGCAGCAGAATAGCGATCAGCAAGACTCCGAATCGAGCGAGCAATCGCAAGAGGAGCAACAGGAAAGCGACCAGTCCAGCGATCAGCAATCGGAGCAACAGCAAGGCGAGCAGCAGGAGTCGGAGGAGCAATCCGACCAAGAGAGCTCTGCGTCCGAAGAGCAGCAGCAGGACCGTTCGCAACAACAGCAGCAGCAATCGTCGACTCAGTCGCAGTCGAAGCAGCAACCCAGCGAGCAGAATTCACCCGAGAAGTTCGACGAGCAGGATGCTGCAGCGGAGGCCGACGAAGCGACGGACGAAGAAGCGGACGAACCGCCCAAGGGTGAGTTGTCGGCCGCTGAGCAGTCGGAGGAAGAAGCAAGCGACGAGCAGAAGCCTGCAGGGAGAGTATTGAAGGAAGGTGAAATGACTGAAGAGGAGGCCGACAAGATGTTGCAAGCGATACGCGATCGCGACATGCTCCGCCGCCTCCAACGTCAGGCCACCGAACGAAACCAGCACATTCCCGTCGACCGCGATTGGTAACGGATCGCACAACACGAGGAACTTTCCCATACAAGTACCATGCAACACACTATCCAAAACCCTTTGCGTTCCCTTTTGCTCACCGCGTTGGTCGCTGGTGGGGCGATCCATGCCTCGGCCGCTGACGTTCGGGTCGGCATTTCGACCAAAGACACTTACGTCGGCATGCCGGTCCTGGTGCAAGTCCAGGTCAGCAACGCCTCGGACGTCGCTCCGCCCGTCCTCCCGCAGGTCGATGGACTGGAGATTCGCTCGCGCGGCACTCCATCGCAGAGCACGCAGATCACCACCGTGAACGGGGTGACCACCAAGAACACGTCGCAGACCTACGCGTACGAAGTGACACCGCAGCGGGCGGGCAGTTTTCGGATTCCGGCGTTCACCATCGAGGTCGACGGCAAACAGCAACGCACCCGACCGATCGACTTCGTGGCTTCGAAGAGCGAAACGGGCGACTTGTTGTTTGTGGAAGTCGCTGGCAAGGAGCAGGAGATCTACGTCGGGCAGGCGTTGGACCTCACGCTCAAAATCTGGCTCCGCCCGTTCCGCGACGCCGAGCGCAAAATCACGCTCTCAGACGCCGACATGTGGCAGATGATTTCGTCGCGCTCGAGTTGGGGCGTGTTCGCAGATCGGATGACAGAGCTGTCCGACAACCGCCAGCGCCCCGAAGCGCGAGAGGTGCTGCGTACCGACCGCGACGGGGTGGAGCACAGCTACTTCCTATACGAGATCGATGCCACGATCTACCCCAAGAGCCCTGGCAAGATCAACGCCGAAGACGTGCATGTGATCGTCGACTACCCGACGGCCCTCGGCACGGCGCGCGATCCGTTCGGCTCGATGTTCGAAGACATGATGCCCCGCGGCTTCGGACGAAGTCCCTTTGGCGACGAGGCCTTCGCCTCGCCCTTCGGCCGCCGGCTGGCGGTTCAGTCGGCACGGCCCATTGTGGGCGACGCCACAGTCGATCCGATCGATGTGCTGCCGATACCCACCGCTGGCCGCCCGGCCGACTACCGCGGGGCCGTGGGCAAGTACCACATCGTCACGCAAACTGAAGAGACGTCGGTGAAAGCCGGCGACCCGATTGAATTGCTGATCGGCATCTTCGGCACCGGCCCCATGGAACTGGTGCAGGCCCCGCCGCTGGCAGAGTTGTCGGAATTGACCGCCGACTTCAAAGTGCCGAACGAACCGCTAGCCGGTTTTGTGAAAGGCGACCAAAAGGTCTTCTCCACCACCATTCGACCTCGTGAAGAGGGCATCACGCAGATTCCAGCCATCCCGTTTACGTTCTTCGATCCACAGCAAGAGAGGTTTGTCACCGTCCAAAGCAGCCCGATTTCCATTCACGTCGACCCGGCCGATACGCTCGCGCTCGACTCGATCGTCAGCAGCCACGCCCCCGCCACCGGTAGCAGCGACCAGACCTCGGCTGCTGCAACCCCGCTGGCCCCATCACTACAGAACGCGACCGGCGACTACCTGTTGAGCAGCGAGTCGCCTCACCGCATGGTGCCTGGAACACTCCTGTTCCTGCTGGCGTTGCCGCCCGTGATCGTCGGCGGCATTTGGTTGGCGCGGAACAAGCACAGCTTGTCGTCGGTCGTGAGCCGGATTGGCTTCGGAACCAATCGCGCGGAGACTCGCATCCAACAAGCTGAATCTCTCGCAGCCGTGTCCCACGCCCTCGAGACCTACTTGGCCCGACGGTTTGGAGTGAAGTTCTCCGGCGACACGGCCGCCATACTTGGAGCGATCCGCGCCGCGGGGCAGCACAAGCTGGCAGTTCGCTGCGAGCGCGTGTTCCACGCGGCACGGCAGACGCACGCGGGTGGGGTAAGCCGCCCCATGTCACTCGACGAAGCAAAGCACGAGGCGCTCGAAGTGCTGCAGGATGCTCAACGTCACCACGAGCGATCGAGTGTTGCACCCAAGGCACGGCCATCGCTCAGCAAACTTAGCCCCGCGGGCAAGAAAGTCGCGAGCGCGTTGATCCTCGCCGCGCTTGCGATGGGCAGCAGCGTGGCTTCCGCGAACATGGATACTCGCGGAAGCGACGCGCTGCTGACTGCTGAGCAGCAAACGGCCATCCTGACGGAGGCCAGCGAGTTGTACGACTCGGCGATGACCGCGCGCGGCGACGATTCGGCCGAGGCCAAGCAGGCGTTTACCGACGCGGCCGAGAAGTACCAACTGCTGGTCGACTCGGGCGTTGCGAACAGCCCGTTGTACGTGAACCTGGCGAATGCCTACTTGCAGAGCGGCCAACCCGGCGAAGCCATTGCCAACTACCGCCGCGCGCTGCAGATCGACCCGACCAACCACACAGCGAAGATGAATCTGCAGTTCGCCGAGCAGTCCGTCCAGTCGGCGAACTCCGTCGACGCAGATACGGGGCTTACTGAGCTTGCATCCGCCGCCAACGGCTGGTTGTCCGACCACGTCAGCCTCCGAACACTTGGCGCCCTGGCGGTGTTGAGTTGGTTCGCACTCTGGCTGGCGTTCGGTTTGCGAATGTACGACGTTCGCTTTCCATGGAAGAGCGTCGCAATAACCGCGGCCATTGTCGCTATCGCCTCGGCAAGTCTGTACGTTGCCAATTGGGAGCGATCCGACCAGTCGATCGCCGTAGTGACCGCGCCCTCGGTCGCGCTTCGCGCAGGCGATGGCGATCATTTTCCCACGAGCGGCGCATCGCTCTCCGAAGGCGAGGCGGCTGAGTTGGTCAAGCAACGTGGCGAGTGGCTGAAGGTTCGCTTACCGTCGGGCGAGGCTGGTTGGGTGGTAGGGGCGGATGTCGAGGTCATTTAGTCGACACGGCAGGGCACAAGACGCGGCAAAAAGGGCCTTATTTTGCTGCTTTGGCGACTGCGGCAAGAAGAATCGGTGAAGCCGCGCCGGGGCGCAAACGGTGGGCTACGCTTATGTATGCCCTCGTTCCGTCTGATCACGCAGCCCGACCCTTTCGACCCGGCCGGCACGCGGTACCTGGTGTGCCGCCCCGCCGATGGATCGCTGGTGGTGTTGTCGAACCACGCCACCCACGACGCCGCGCGGCAGTGGATGGCCAGCCGTGTGCAACCGACGCCGCCGGCCGCTCCGCACGTCCTCGCGCACTGCTTGCGTGCCAAGCAATCAACCAGCCGGGCGCGGGCGATGGCGTTGTCGCTAGCATAGCGTGGCACGGTCGTCGCGCTGCAGCGACTCTCGCCCGCTGGTCTCCAAGGTGCCTTGTAGCGTATATTAAAGTGGTGTCGACCGATTGATCTCGTCCTGGCCCGGGAGCAACGAAGATGGCATCCATGGATTTCGGTGTTATCGAGACCGACTACGCCTTCTTCATGGCGCATTCCACGGAAGCCGACAACGACCTGGCGGCTCTGTCGCACGAAGTTCGCCAACTCCGCGGTACGTCGCTCCGACTGCTCGATCTCGGTTGTGGGACCGGCGAGTTCACTCGTCGAGTGCTCGACCTGCTTTCCTGGCCGCCGCAGCAACTGCATCTCTCGCTCGTCGATCCGGTGATTCACCAGCGCGAGCAAGCCGTTGAGCAACTTGGTTCGTTCACCGCGCACAAGATCCAACACTGGGACTTGCTGCCGGAGGGTTTCGCACGGCCGTTCGATCTGATCGTCTCGAATCACGTGCTGTATTACGTGGATGACCTGCCCGGCACACTGCGTACGCTGCACGAGTCGCTCGCGCCCGACGGGCGAATGATTCTCGCGATGGCGCCGTGG
Organism: Aeoliella sp.; assembly: GCF_965227375.1. Classification (NCBI taxonomy): domain Bacteria; kingdom Pseudomonadati; phylum Planctomycetota; class Planctomycetia; order Pirellulales; family Lacipirellulaceae; genus Aeoliella; species Aeoliella sp. Next base: position 1,596,438 of record NZ_CBDDFX010000002.1, on the reverse strand, counting down.
CGCAACTTCTTGATGCAGCTCTGGCAGGTAGGCTACGCCGCGCTTGGCCAACAGGTGCCCCACAACGCCGCCGAAGAGGTGATCGCCGCGCTCGACCAACTTGGCATTTCGCACGAAGTAAAGACGGTCGAATTCGAAATTAACTTCCCCGACTCAACAGAAAACCGCCGCAAGATCCTGCGGTTCCTGTTCGGTAAGTTACTACCCAAAATCGGCGAACAGCAGCTGCTCGCCGAGTTCGACCGCTACACCTTGGACAGCCAAGTGAAGGTGCCGACCGAGAGTCTGCACATCGTGATTGAGGGCGATCGATAGCACCAAGAGGCCCGCGGTCGCGGTATTCGCTTCTCTGTTTCCTCCGTTGGCTCCTGTTCAAGGACTCACGAAATCCAATCCGTGCGCATCCGTGTTCATCCGTAGCTAGATCCAGCAGTGGGACCAATGGCTTCGCATTCTCTGTGGTCTCGTGTTCAAAAAAACGACTTGGGCTAGTGCGGCGCGATACGAGTTCGCGCAGCGTTGCGAGGACCGGAACTACCATCTTGGTTTTCGGTACTCATTGGCGCTGGCTTGAGTTGAGCACCGCGGTTGCTTCAAGCACAATAGGCTTCTTCAGTACCTATCACCTCTGCTGGGAGTCTTCTGTGGCGCGACCTTGCTTGGAATATCGTATTCATCAACTCCTCCATATCGCGATGATCGGAGCCTTGCTGCTCGTGGGGCCGATCGCGCTGGCGGACGAAGCCAGCACGGCGGCCGCTGCCGCGCGCGTCGACGCGGCTGACTTCGACAGTCTGCAAGCGGCCATCGACGCGGTGCCTGCGACGGGTGGCATCGTCTCGATTCCGCCGGGCAAGTACGAACTTACCGAGCCGCTGGTCATCGCCACCGGCGATGTCCGCATCGAAGGTAGCGGCGCGGCAACGCACTTGGTATGCAAACACGCCGACGGTCAGCCGGCGGTTCACATCCGCGACGACGGTTATGCCAAGGACCACCGAAAGAAGCTGTGGCGCGTGCAGTTGGCCGATCTGCGCATCAGCGGCGATGCCGGCAGTGGCGACGGTATCCTGGCCCAGGGCGTGAACGAAATCTACCTGCACGGCGTGTCGATCGACCACATGGGCGGCCATGGAATCAGCCTGGTAGATTGCTACGAAGACGCCCGCGTGTGCGACTCGATCCTCACCTACAATAAGAAGGCCGGCGTGAACATCCACGCTTGCCACGACATGGTCATTAGCAGCAACCACTTCGAGGAAAACGACGACGCACTAGTCTGCACCGACTCGTTTAACCTCTGCATGACCGGAAACAACATCGACGACCACCTGGGAAATGGGGTCGTCATCGAGAAGACGTATGGTTCAGTGGTTAGCGGCAACATGATCGAAGAGTGCCAAGGCGTCGGCGTGCGGCTCGACCGCGATTGTTACGGCATCACGCTCAGTGCCAACGTGATCGCCCACAACTTCGGCGGCGGCATCGACCTGGTCGACGCCCACGGCTGCGCCGTGTCGGCCAACACGTTCGTACTCAACTCGGTCAGCTCGCTGACCATCGGCCCCAAGAGCGGCCGCATCCCGGTAACCGGCAACAGCTTTTGCAACAGCCACATCGGCGGCAAGATCTTTCGCGAGCCGAAGCACGACACGGCCGTCGGCGTCCAGCTCGTAGGCACCAGCCACATCGTGCTCTCCGGCAACACCTTCACCGGCCTCACCGGAGCAGCGATCACGGCCAACGACGCGTGCCAGCGTCTTGTGATCACCGGCAACAACGCGACCGACCTGTACCGCACCGAAGACCGTGGCCCCGCGTTCGACGTGGCCGCGGCAAAGGAATCGCTGGTAGAAAACAACCTGGCAGATGATGTTGAGGGCGAGTGAAGAGTTCTTGGCAGGGCATTGGTCAGATTTAACATCCAGTCCGCTGATCTGATACAATCACTCGACGGGGCCACGAGGCCCCGACGTGCCGACTCGTACGGGAGATTCACAGTGGGACTGGATGAAGTTGCGAATCCGCGTCCTTCGCGGCGCGATGCCCTGCGTGGTGCGGCTTGCCTGGCCGGGGCGGCGTTGGCCGCGCCGCTGATTGTACCGGCGTCGGCCTTGGGGCGGGGCGGCGCTGTGGCGCCCAGCAATCGCATCAACATGGGCTTTGTCGGACTGGGAGGGCAGGGGGGAGGCCACCTGTTTGGCGGAGCTTGGACTTACTTGCCCGGCGGTTATCTAGGTCGCAACGACGTGCAAGTATTGGGCGTGTGCGACGTGCAACGGCGACGAGTCGAGGAAGCACGGCGACGCGTCGACGACTTCTATCGCAGCAAGTCGGACAAGGCCACTGCGAACTCTGGTTGCCGCGCTCACACCGACATTCGTGAACTGGTCGCCGACGAGCGAATCGACGCGGTGCTGATCGCCAGCGCCTATCACGCGGCGGCAACCAACTCGCTCATCGCCTTGCGTGCTGGCAAGGATGTTTACTGCGAGAAACCAACCAGCACCACTATTCGCGAGGGCCGCGCGGTGGCCGACACCGCCTCAGCGCTTGGGCGAGTCTATCAGGCGGGTACGCAGCAAAGGTCGGAATACGACGGCAAGTTCCGGCGCGCCGTGGAGCTAGTGCGTAGCGGGGCTATCGGCAAACTCGAACGGGTGTACTCTTATCAAGGCGGTGGAAGCGTCACCGCTCCGCAGACCGAAGCACCCGCTGGCAACGCGCCGGGTGACGTGGACTGGGAAGCCTATGTGAACTGCCTACCCTGGTTCAATTACGATGGCAGCACCTCGGCGCATCGTTTCGGGCATGGCGACATCAACTGGGGACAGCATCATCTCGACATTGCTCAGTGGGGCGCCGATGCCGACGACACGGGCCCCGAGGAGATTCGCCTCGAACAGGGTCGGCCGGTGTTTCGATACGCCAATGGGATCGAGATCGTTGGAACTCCTCCGCCTGGCAAGGAGTGGGACGAAGGAGGAGCCACCTTTGTCGGCACCGACGGCTCGATCACCGTGCATCGCAACGTGTCGGTGTCCGACCCTCCCGAACTGCTTCGCACCACGCCCACTCCAAACGACTCGGGCGTGTATCGATCGACCAGCCATTCAGGCAACTTTCTCGAATGCGTTCGCACCCGCCAGCCGACGATCTGCAACGCGGAAAGCACGCAGCGGGCGTCGAGTCTGCTGTTGCTCGGCGGCATCGCCATGCGGTTGGGGAGGTCACTGAAGTGGGATCCCGCCAATGAGACGTTCCTCGACGCGCCCGACGCCAATCGCTTGCTTGGTACCGCCGCACGCGCACCATGGCAGAATGCGTAGGACCAACCCCATGTGGATTCTTACAAACACGCCGACCGCCTTTCGCAACGCCCTGACGCTGCTGCTGGTTGGTTGCTTACACGCTCCTGCCATTGGCCAATCGCCGGAAAGGTCAGAAACGGATCTGCTGGAGGTGCTTCGTTCCGACGCGTCGGACGCCGACAAGTCACACGCGTGCCGGCAACTGCAGTCGCTGGGAACCGAACAGTCCATTCCGCTGCTCGGCCAGATGCTGTGCGAACCAGGCGTGTCGCATGCGGCGCGGATGGCGCTCGGGTCGATGCCATCGCTCAAAGCGAGTGAAGCGCTCCGCGAAAACCTGGCGAAGACCGACGGACTCACCCGCATTGGCATCATCCACACGCTAGGAACGCGACGCGACGCGGAAGCGGCGGATGCCATCGGCGAGCTTCTCGCAGCAGCACTCCAAGAGGGCGATGCGGAGTTGATCTCTGCCTGCTGTATCGCTCTCGGTAAAACGGCAACTCCCGCTGCGGAAAAACATCTGCTGGAAGCTCACACTTCGGCCAACAGCGAGTATCGCTCGCACCTCCAGCAAGCGCTGCTGCAGTGCGCCCACGCTCGGCGTCGCGCAGGGAAACGCGAGCAGGCGCTAGAGTTGTACCACTTGCTCACCGAGCCTGAGGTGGAACACTCCGTGCGCGTGGGGGCGTTCAGCGGCGAGTTTCAGCTGGCGGGCGGAGAGATCGCGTCAACGCTCAGCAACGCTCTTGCCGGCGACGACCATGCAGCTCGACAAGCGGCGGCATCTCAGTTGCCCAGTTTATCGGCCGAAGCGATGCAACACGTTGCTGCCGAGTTCTCCAACTACCCGGCGCATTCCCAGGTCGCAGTGCTCGCTGCGATTCGCTCGCGACGCGAAGCATCTCTGGCCGACGTTGCCCTCACGGCCGCCCAGAGCGACGACACGATCATCCGTCTGGCCGGCATCCGTGCGCTCGGCGCGGTGGGCGACCGGGCGGCGATTCGCATACTGCTCGCAGCCACCAAGGATGAAGGCGACATCGCGCAAGCCGCTCGCGACAGCCTGGGCGTCATCTTTGCTGCCGGCGTCGACGAGGAACTGGCCGCGATTCTTCGCGCCGAGGACGATCCAGCTTCGCGCGCCGACTTGATTGCCTTGGTCGAGTCGCGAAGAATGCCCGGCGCGGTCGACATCGTTCTGACCGAAGCAACGCACGACTCGCTACAAGTCCGCGAGCGCGCCATGCAAGCGCTCACCACGCTGGCCGGGCGCGAGCAGCTATCCGCCATGACGCGCGCGGTGCTCGCGGCCCAACAAGGTAGCGAGCGCGACGCCGCCGAAAAGGCAGTAATGCTGGTGATCCGCCGAGTTCCGGCGTCGCCGGACAGGTCCGCGCCGGTTCTTGAAGCGTTTGCCGATGCGGCAAGCACAGACCAGAACGCTCTGCTGCCGCTCTTGGGTCGCATCGGTGGCCCAGAGGCCCAGCGTATTGTCCTGAGCGCGCTCGACACTTCGCAGCCACCCAGCGACGCGGCCGTGCGAGCGCTCTGCAACTGGCCCGACGCGTCGCTGTCCGAACGGCTACTGCAGCTCGCCAACAGCAGCACGACGGACCGCCACCGCTTGTGGGCCCTACGGGCGTACATCCGTGTGGTGTCGCTGCCCGACGCCATGCCGGCTGGGGAGCAACTCAAGAAACTCGCGCTCGCTTTCCAAATGGCCGAGCACGACGACGAGCGCAAGCTGGTGCTCCAACGCGCGGCGGCGGTGCGAACGATCAAGTCGCTACGTTTCTTGCTGCCGCACCTCGACGAGCCCAATCTCTGCCAGGTGGCGGGCGGATCGATCGCGGAACTTGCGCGGCATGACTTCCTCCGCGACCCCCACCTCAACGAGTTCATCCCGGCGCTCGAGCGTGTCGTCGAAACCAACCAAGACCCTGGTACAATTGAGCGGGCGAGACGTTACTTGCAAGCAGCTCACGAAAAACAGAAGGCGCAATAACCATGAATCTCCAACACTGTCTCAGTACGATCGCCCTGGCGGCGCTGCTCGTATCCACCGCGACTGCGGAGCCCCAGGCGTACGAGAAGCTGGTGCTGTCCGATAAGTTCTATAGCGAAGGCGCGTACTACGCCGATTTCAATCGCGACGGGCATCTCGACGTGGTGGCCGGGCCGTTCTGGTACGCGGGACCCGACTTCAAGCAGCGTCACGAGTATCGCGAGGTGCGGGAGTTTAGCCCGCTCGATTACTCCGACAACTTCCTCACCTACACCGGCGACTTCAACGGCGACGAGTGGCCCGACGTACTGTGCGTGCCGTTCCCCGGCACCGATGGATTCTGGTTCGAGAATCCCGGCAGCGATGGCGAGGGCCATTGGAAGTCGCACCTCGCGCTCAAGAACGTCGGCAACGAATCGCCGATCTGGGTCGACATCAACGGCGACGGCCGCCGCGATCTGGTGTTCAACATCGACGGCTTCCTCGGCTACGGATCGTATGATCCCGAGCTGCCTGAACAACCGTGGACGTTTCACAAGGTCAGTCCCCAAGGCGGCTACCACAAGTTCACGCACGGGGCCGGCGCGGGCGACATTAACGGCGACGGTCGCATGGACATCGTCGAAGCGAAGTGTTGGTGGGAGCAGCCGGCCGACGCCAACGCGGAGGGACCCTGGAAACGCCACCCGTATGAGTTCGCCGACGCGGCCGCGCAGATGGGCGTGCTCGACATCAACGGCGATGGCCTGTTGGACGTGGTGAACGCCTGGCATTGCCACCACTACGGCCTGGTGTGGCACGAGCAGAAGCGAACCGGCGACGGTGAGATTCACTTCGTGCGCCGTGAGATCCTACCGCCCGAGCCCGACATGGCGTCGCCCGATTTGCGAATCAGCCAGATGCACGCGCTGGCGCTAGCCGACATGGACCGCGACGGCACACTCGACATCGTCACCGGCAAACGCTACTGGGCCCACGGCCCCACCGGCGACGTCGAAGCCGGCGCCCCGCCGGTGCTGTATTGGTTCAAGGTCGAGCACCAACCGGACGCCCCGCCCAAGATTACCCCCATTGAAGTCGACAACGACTCCGGCGTCGGCACGCAGGTAACCGCGGTGGATTTGAACAAGGACCAAACACCGGACTTGGTAGTGGGGAATAAGAAGGGGACGTTTGTGTTTCTGAGCAAAGAGGACGCACCAACCAGTGAGCCGTAGACGCTAGCCTCGGGTGCTTCGCAATGCAACGGAAGCAGGAACCATGGCGATACGCGATGGATTCCGCAAATCAACAATCACGGCGTTTCGGTAGCGTGCTGCGCACTTATGCAGCATGCCCAACTGTCGCAGGCTGACGGTGATACCACATTCAGATGGTGGCAAAGTGATTCGAACGGTTCGCGATGAAGTATCCCTGAATTATTGGCCCGCCTGATCGTTGTTTAACGGGCTCTCGGATACAAAGCACAGCCAACTTGCCCGCTCGTAGAATGTCATCACCCACATGCTACAAAAGTCCTTGCTTGCAACTTTGGCGTACCAGTATTGAAAAACGCCGTCCCCGATTGACTGACACGGGTTTCTAACCACCTTAGCAGCCATTTGCCTTGCCGCATCGACGAACGCTCCCTCAGTGGCCTCAAGGCCATCTTCATTGAATACTCTAACTGAATAGCCTGATGGTAATGGAGCGTCAAAATGGCGATACAAGAGTCCCTTGACTGTTCGCTCGACGACCCGATTCAACCGCTCGAATTCTGGCTTGTATTTGGCAGACGTACCCAAGAAGATGCCGCTTTGAGTAACCAATTCGACCTCCTCGCTACTATTGAGTAAGCCATGAAGTAGGCCTTTGCCACGACTTCGGCCGAGTGATCTATGAATTGCTGGTAGCAACTTATGCGCCTGAGACGAGTCAGCGATGTCTTCACGAATTGCAACCATTAATCGAAAATACTCATCGTCCTTCGAGAAGCCGCGATTACATTCTTCGCAAGACGGCACAGTTATCAAATTGGCAGGACGCGGCTTAGGAAACAGATTCTTCGGGGGTACGTGATCATCTGAAAGACGCTCACTAGCACCACAGTAGATACAAGTTCTTTGCGATCGCTTCTTAACCATACTGACGAATCATACCTCCTTCCATCATCAACTGCCATGCGACAGTGGCGCATTGAGAACTTCACTGGGACACCAATCGACAAGAAGAGGTTCAAGTTGCAACAAGTGCCGTGGTCGCCGCTGCGGTGGCAGCGTTCCGCTCTTCGGTGGTGGATTTCGACTCGGAGAGTCGAGCTATAATGGCGGTTGTAATTGGACAAATGTCTGATCCAATGGGGGTGCACAGAAGTGTGGATAGGTAGGTGAGTAGGCGAGTAGGTGAAAGCTGCTAGCCGACAACCTACGTGTTGTCGGGATCTGGACGCGTTTCTGCCACGTTGGGCTGTGACTCGGAATTGCGCGTGGTGGTTCCTTCGCTCATTCGCGGAGCGAATGGCGACTATCGTTTTGGGCCAACCGGAAACATGCGGGGAACAACGCGATGGGTTTTGTCGCACCCCCCGAATGGTTTGATCGGTAAAACAAGGGGTTTCGCCACTTGGGTGTGACCAAAACGCATGGGTTTTGGGCCAATGAATCGATAGGTGGGACAAAACTGGACCAAAACTAATCGCGTGCGGTAGCCTCGACCAAGCTCGGTCGAGGCTGAGTGAACTTTGGTTATTGGTGGGAGGTCCTCGGAAGGTCTCCTCCGTCTGGCGACGGAAGCTACGGAAGGAGTTGGTCGATTCGTCATGCTGCGTAAGGTTCTTCAATGTCGACGATGTGGGTTCCGCACGGTGTGCGGTACCGACGATCTGGTTGCGCGGTTGCGGCTCTTGGGGCAATTGCGGCGGGATAAGGATCCCGATGAGGCGATCGTCGAGGCGCTGCTCGCGGAGTACGCTCCGCTAATGACTTGCCCCGGGTGCAAGGAAGTGGGACTGGCGGCCGCCGATGCCGACGACGAATGGGACGACGACGCGGGCGATTGGCAGGCGGCCGTGCTGTGCGAGGTTTGCCGCCAGCCGATCGATCCCGAGCGACTAGAGTATCTGCCCGAGACCAAGCGGTGCACCGAGTGTCAACACAAATCAGAAACCGGTACCCTGCCGGACGGCGATCCGGAGTTCTGCCCCCGCTGCGGCTCGCTGGTCGAACTCCGCGTCAGCCGCGGAACGGGCATCACGCGGTATAAGCGATTTTGCACGGGAGGATGTAGAGGTGGGTAAAGTACCCAAATCCGAAATACCCGGTTTTGAAATACCCAATGACGAAATGCCCAAGTACCCAATGAATGAAGAGACAGGCTCGCTAGATAGTCATTGGGTATTTCGGAATTGGGTACTTGGGTACTTTGTTATTCACACTTCGCCAATGTCTTCGTTCCACAACTCGGGGTAGTGTTCGATGAAGTCGCGCATCAGGGCGATGCATTCTTCGTTGTTGACGATTTCGAGTTCGACGCCGCGGCTGCGGACGTAGTCTTCGGGGCCTTGGAACGTGACGTTTTCGCCAACCACAATTTTGGGAATCTTATAGAGGAGAGACGCACCGCTGCACATATCACAGGGCGAGAGCGTGGAGTACAGCACCGATCGGCGGTACTCGGCGGGGCTCAGACGGCCGGCGTTTTCGATGCAGTCCATTTCGGCATGCAGAATGGCGCTAAACCGCTGCTCGCGACGATTGTGCCCGCGACCGATGATTTCGCCGTCGATCACCAGCACCGACCCGATGGGAATTCCACCTTCCTCGGCTCCGAGCTTGGCTTCGGCGATCGCGGCGGCCAGAAAATCATCGTTCGTCATGCTGTTACCTTGGGCAAATCGGGCGAAGTGTAGTGGCGAAACGAGAGGGGGCAACGTATGCTAGAAAGTCTACTACATTATCGCACCTCTGACCTGCCGGCATTCTATGACGTATCGGACTTATTGGCCCACCGCGGTACTGATACTCACGGCATTTGTGGCAAATACGCCATGCAGTGCCTCGGATTTTCGCGAGACGGAAAACTTCGCGCCCGTGGTGGAGCAATCGCGACTGTACGCCGAGCAGTACGGTGCCGACCGGGTGCTGGTGGTGATGGACATCGACAACACGCTGCTGGCGATGGACCGCGACCTGGGCAGCGATCAGTGGTTCGAGTGGCAGGAGTACCTGCTGGACCACGAGCCCGATTCGCCGCATTTGGTAGGCAAGGACTTCGGCGAGTTGCTGGAAGTGCAGGGCCTGCTGTTCGCCGCGCAGCACATGCACCCGCCCGAAGCGGAGCAGCCCGATCAGGTGAAAGCGATTCAATCGCTGGGCGTCGACACGTTGGTGCTGACCTCGCGCGGCCACGACTATCGTGCGTCGACCATGCGGGAACTGAAGCGAGCCGAGTACGATTTTACAAAGACGTCGCCGCCGATTCGTTTGCTGGAGCGCAACGGCGACCGCCCTTACGAGACGGGTTCGCGATTCATTCCGTACGACGTCGACACGCCAGCGGCGTTTGGGTTGACTTCGCACGAATTGAAGCTGTTCCACCTGCCGGAGAAGCCTCGCGAAGTGAGCTACGCCGACGGGGTGCTGATGACCGCCGGGCAGCACAAAGGTGCAATGCTGCTGATGTTCATGCACCTGGCGCAAAAGCCGTACGACGCGGTGGTGTATGTCGACGACCATGGTCGCCATGTGAGTCGCGTGTACGACGCGCTGGCTCGGCGAGGGTTGGAGGTCACCACACTGCACTACACGCACGAAGCGGCTCGCGTGAAGCAGTTCGCGTACGGCGACAAGCAAAAGGTCACGCAAGAGTGGCAAGCTATCGACGCCTTGCTGCATGGCGAGGAGTCGCACGCGGAGATGGCCGAAGCGACGAGTCCGTAAACCCCCAAAAGGGGTGCAAAAATCCGAATTTGCTGATCGACATTGCACTGCACGAGTGCTATCTTGATGGGAGTTGGTTTCCCCTCTTCGGTCGAGAGCGGATAGGCCATGGCTCTTCATACACCGCGGTTGATCTCCACCGACGCCGAGCGACTGTTCGGCGAAATCGCCGAATCTCGACAACGGCGACGCGAACGATTCGAGTCGGACATGGCCCGTATCGACTCGGAATACGACTGCCGCATCGACCGCTTACGCCACCCGGGTCGAATGAGCCTGGTATACCGCGCGGTGCTCTACGCCTGGGCGCTATTGGTGCTGGTGATCCTGGCGATCGGATTGTTTGGCTAAGCGAATACGTCGTAGTGCGAATCGAGGAGGCAACGCTATGACCAGCAAGTGGCTGTGGTGGGGCATCGGGTGCGCGCTGTTCGTCGTGGCGGCGCTCGCCATTCGTAGCGGCTGCGAGCACGCCCGGCAGGAGGCGCTGGCTAAGGCGAAAGCTCGCGAACTGCAGAGTGCGCAAGAAGCGGTTGAGGAAGGACGCGCATCGCAGGATGTGTATGTCAGTTGCCAAGAGATCATCCCGGCGATTGCCGCAGACGAAGCTTGTTGCAAGAACATTCAGAGTCTGTACTTCTGGCTCCTCGACATGGACTACGATCCCAACTTCGACTATTCGCCCATCCAGAAGCTTGAGAATCTGCGTGAGATCCACTTCTACTGCACCTATAGCGAAGACGTGCTCAAGGCGGCCGAAGGAATGGAATCGATTGAGGAGCTTGGCTTTGAGCTCAGCGGTCCGAGCCTCGAAGGCATCGACCTACTCGCTTCGTTTCCAAACCTCAAGAAGGTCACGTTCGAACAAGTCATGTCCCGCGAAGAGATAGACAAGCTCGAGGCCACGCTGCCTGGCGTGGAATTGGGCATCACTGCAACCGAAGAATCAGAGGCAGCGATCCGCGATGCTGCGAGCAGCAGGTAGTAGCGTGGCGCACCAGCCGTGGAGTCAGGGGGGAGGATTCTTCACGGCCAGTGCGACCACACTACAGCCCGTTGCTTGCACGTGATCGCTGGTGAGTTTATTCGTCGCCTTCGAGCAGCCGGCGGTGCAGTTCGGCGAGTTGCTCGGCGGGGATTTTGATGGTGTGGCGGTCGTAGGTCAGCAGCCCGTTGATCTCGCCTTCGACGTCGGTGGTCTGCGTGTAGACGCCGCCGGCGATGCCTTGCTGCTTGAGTTCCACAAGCCGGTCGAGCGACTCCTCGTAGCGGTCGCGGTACTCCTGCTTGTTCTTGGGCAGGCCACCGTAACCCCAGTTGCGCCGGTCGGAAAACCACAGGTGGTCTTCCACGGGGTAGCCATGGCCACCGAACTCGCCGACCACTCGGACGAACTCGGCGAAGCGAGATCTGTCGAATGGGAAACTAGGATGAGGATAGCTGTGCTGATCAACAATATTGCCCGCCGGCCAGAAGTTGCCACCACTGGAAACATTCACCAGTCGCGTGGGATCGCGGTCGGTGATCCAGTTCGCCACTTCCACGCTGCGATGCTGTCCCCACGCTTCGTTGAACGGCACCCACACCACGATCGAGGGGTGACTCTCGAGCGCGTCGATCATCCACTCCAGCTCGGTCATGTACTGCTGGTGGTGCTCGGCGGGCCAGTCGGCGTCGGTGGGATTGGGCGCCAGGTGCGTCCAGCGTGGCGACTCGCCGCCGCTGACTTGATCCTGCCAGAGCATCATGCCCAACCGGTCGCAGTGATAGTAGAAGCGTCGCGGCTCGACCTTGATGTGCTTACGAATCATGTTGAAGCCGGCCGCCTTGAGGAACTCGACATCGTAGGCCATGGCTTCGTCCGACGGCGGGGTGAGCAGCCCGTCGGGCCACCAGCCTTGGTCGAGCGGTCCCCAATGGAAGATCGTACGGCCGTTGAGCGTGAAGCGAAGGTTGCCTTGCGCGTCGCGTTTGGTACCGACGTCGCGGATGCCGGCGTACGACTCCACCGTTTCGATCTCATCGCCATTGGCGTCGAGCAGGGTAACCTGCAGGTCGTAGAGATGCGGACTCGAAGAACTCCAGAGTTTGGCGCTCGGCACCGTGGCGGCGACTTCGCCCACTGGGCCTTTGGCCTGGGCCACGGTCTTCTCGCCATCCTTCACCACCAGGCGGACCTGCTGGCCGGGCTGAGCACTGTCGACGTCCACGCGTGCGGTGATGCTGCCCGCCTTGGCGTCGGTCGTGAGGGTGACGTCTTCGATGTAGCTGGCGGGCACCTGCTCGAGCCATACGGTTTGCCAGATGCCGGAGACTCGGGTGTACCAGATGCCGTTGGGGTTACGGACCTGCTTGCCGCGAAGTTGCCACTCCTCGGTGTCGTCCTCCACGCGAACCACCAACGTGTTCTCACCCGCTTTGACCGCGTCGGTGATGTCGAGCGTGAACGGGGTGTTCCCGCCTTGATGCGAGCCAACCGATTGGCCGTTGACGAAGACCTCGCAGCGATAGTCGACCGCTTCGAAGTTCAGCAGGGTGCGCTCGCCTTGGGTGTTGTCGACCTTGAACGTACGGTGGTACCACAAGGCTTCCGAATCGAGCAGCAATCGCTGCACGCCGCCCAGTTTCGACTCCAGGCAGAACGGTACCAGGATTTCGCCGTCCCACGCTTGGGGAGTGGCTTGCTCGTCGCGACTGGTGATCGCGTAGTCCCAGTTGCCGTTGAGGTTCTGCCATTGACCACGCTTGAGTTGCGGGCGTGGGTATTCGGTCCAGGCGTTGTCCGCGGTGACTTCGGCGCCCCAGCGGGTGATCATGTCACTCTTGAACGGCTTGGTCATCGCTGCGGGAACCGGCAACTCCGGGCGGTGCTCGGCGTCGATCACATGGACATCGATGAACTGCCCGCCGGTGCTTTGGCGGCAATGCACGGCGAGCAGATTCGAGCCCTTTCGCAACGCCGACGCATCGCGCCCGGAGAGCGGAACCACTTTATATTCGGTCGTGTATCCTTCGAGGTCGGCGACCTGCCGACCGTTGATGTAGATCTCGGCATCTTCGTCGTGGTGGACCAGCAGGGCAGGGCGAGCAGGCACCTCGGGCACTTCGAAGGTCTTGCGGAGCCAGATGTTGTTCTCGGCCCACTCGGTCTCGATGCGCGCGTTGGGCGTTCCGTGAGTGCCAAAGCCACCTTTGGCCGTCTTCCAGCCGCTCGCGTCGAATCCCGATTGCTGCCAACCTTGGCTGGGTCGCTCCAAGGTATAGCTCCAATCGTCCACTACCGGCAACTCGTCGCCTGTGGCCATCGGCGCGTTTGCAAGAGTCGCCAGCATCAAGAACGCAACGCAAAGTCTCATGATCGAACTTCCAATTGAATTGAATGACACTACAAGCTTGCAGGAGGTCGGCCGAGCGACCAGCGATGCCGCCATCAGGCTGAGGCAGAGGGGGTTCGTGAGGATCGAATACCGATCGATTGTTTGTGAACCCAATTCCGCCCGGTGGGTCTGTTTGTTTAGTGCGCCTGAGCGCGAGCCTGCACTTAGATATTCAGTGCGGAGGGTGATTTTCGACCACAATCCGGGCAAAAAGCGGAGATTCCGATGAGGTTTTCTGCAGCGCCCGGCCGTCCACCCGGTTGGCTCCCAGCCGACGGACCTTACGGCGGCGTAACCCCATTGTAGGAATGGACTTAACACAGTAGACTTGGCGGTTTGAGTCTATTCGCCGGCGTAGCTTCAATCGGCAGAGCACCGCATTCGTAATGCGGGGGTTGGGGGTTCGACTCCCCCCGCCGGCTTTGCTTTCCCCTCGGAAAGTAACCGACCATCTGGCGCGACTAACTCCTGCAGCGCTCTAAGCGAAGTGGTTGAGGATCCAGTCTGCCACGGCCGCTACGTCGCTGCGCGGCAGCGTGGGCAACTCAGTTGGGCACTCATCGTCGGTCACCACCGCCATAACGCCCTGGACCTCGCTGGCAATTGGCTCCGAGCCCTGCGCGGCCCTCCAAACTTCGATCTTGGGCGACGAGGTTTCGACGTCGCCTTCCACCAAGACTAGGTCGCAGTGCTGGTACGCCGGCGCCAGGACCTCGTAGCGGTCGGGAGCGGCGCTGCCGAGTTGCGTCGGGATGAACAGTGCGCTCATCGAGCGCGACAACACGCCCACTACCGCCGCGCCCGCCTGTTGATGCCGATGCGAGTCCTTGCCGGGCACGTCCAGTTGGTGGTCGTGGTGGGTGTGCTTAATGGAACCCACCCGCAGACCACGCGCAGCGAACTCCTGCAGCAGTTCCACCACCAGCGTGGTCTTGCCGTGGTTCTTTCGACCAATGATATGCAGCCGCTTCATCTTTACCCAGAGCGTTTGGTAGTGTCGATCGCCGATCTCCAGCGCGGTCCATCTTACCCCAAATCGCGCGAAAGCACCGCTGGCGACAGGCAGACTATCCTGCGGCAGCAGACTCGGTTCCAATCGACGGCTACTTCCGCTTTGACCGCTTCTTTTTGGTGGCCGTGAACACCGCGAGCGTGGTTGTCTTCAGCCACTGGTCGAACTGATCGGTAAAAGCCACGTAGTCGTCGTGCAGAGGGCAGGGCTCGTTCGTGCCGCACCAGTTGGGACCGAACGGGCAAACCAGATTGCCTTCCGGGCGTTCGAACACGGCGACGATGTCTATCAGGCTGATCTCCTGCGGCGGGCGGGCCAACGAGTAGCCACCGCCTGGACCCCGCGCCCCGGCGACCAGTCCCGCCTGGGAAAGCGTGGTGAGCAGTTTCGCGGCCAGGGTTTGGGCGATTTCGCGGTCGCGCGCGACATCGTGCGAGGAGAGCTGTTGGCCCGACTCGTGCACCTCCGCTAGGCGACTCATCGCGGCGATGGCTGTTTGAGTTGTCTTGCCGTAGCGTATCAAGCCCTGCGTCCTCGAGTGAGATAGAGCGACTCCTGATCCGTCAGAATTGGAATAGCAACACGCAGTGCCAGTGTAAACACCATCAGCCCCAAGGCCCAAATGCCGACGGTGATTTTCCATTCCGCCTGACTCGGAAGGTACTCCACGATCTCATGCAGCGTGGAAGGAACAAAAGCCGGGATAATGAGTCCTATTCCCTTCTCGATCCATACACCGACGAACGCCAAGCAGCAGGCGGTGACCAGCAGCGGCTTGTTGTCGTACACGCGCGGCTTGAGCAACAGAATGGCCGAGAGCGTCATCATGCCGATCGACGTCCAAATCCACGGCACCAGGGAATCGAATCCATGCAGGCCGAAGTAGAGGTACTCGGCCGACGCAATGTGGCTACCGCCGGTGTAGAACTCGGTGAACACTTCGGAGATCACCATCAGCAGGCTGATCAGGATCGTCACTCGCATGATGCCGGTAAGCGTGCGGATCGGGGCCTCGCCAATGGGGATTCCGGCGACGCGTCGCACAATCAGCATGGCGACGATGATAAACGCGGGCCCAGACACAAACGCCGAAGCCAGGAATCGCGGCGCCAACAGCGCGGTGTTCCAGAACGGCCGGCCTCCCAAGCCGCAGTAGAGAAACGCCGTGACCGTGTGAATGGAGATCGCCCAGACGATCGACAGGTACACGAACGGCAGGTACCACTTCTTGTCGGGCTTCTCACCGCGGAATCGCTTGTAGAGCAAGTAACCAGTGATGTGCAGGTTCAACAGCAGATAGCCATTGAGCACGATCACGTCCCAGGTGAGCATGGAGATCGGCCAGTTGAATCGGCCGATACCGGGTATCAGGTGCCAGAAGCGATCGGGTCGTCCCAGGTCGACCATCACGAAGCCCAGGCACATGACAATCGCTGCGATGGCGAGTATCTCTCCCAGGATCACTACCTCGTGCATCTCCTCGTCGTGGTACAGGTAGGCTGGGATCACCATCATCACGCCCCCGGCGGCGAGCCCCACCATGAACGTGAAGTTGGCGATGTACAGTCCCCACGACACCTGGTCGGTCATGTTGGTCACGACCATTCCGTCGCGAACCTGCACGGCCCAACTGTGAACGCCCACCAGAAACAGCGCGGTCAGCAACGTCATCCAGGCGTAGAAGAACCACGGCCCGTCGGTCGACAGCTTGATCGCTCTCCATAGAAAACGCGGGTAGGTGACCGCGTGGCTGGATGCAGGGTTCGCAGCAGTTGCTTGGCTCATGCCGAGGGTTCCTTCACGAGGGTCAGCAAGAATCGAGCGGGTGTGGTGGCTTCGACCGCGTGGATGGCCCCAGGCTGCATGGCAACCCAACCACCAGGGCCAAGCCTGTGAGCTTGGCCTTCCAAAGTGAACTCGATCTCTCCATCCAACACCTGAACGAATGCCGTCTTCGAGGCGCTGTGGTCGGTGAGCTTCTGCCCTTCGTCCATCGCAAATAGCACCAAGCGTACCGCGGCGGAATCCAGCAGCGCTTTGGTCACAGTCGCCTCGGACTCGACGCTGACGAGCGACAGCAAGTCGCCCACCGAGTTCTGTGTGGAATCGAACAAAGTAGCGGACATCAATCGCCTCGAATCAAGTATCGAAGAAGTAGAAGAACTGCGGCCGCGTCCCGAGTTCTTCTTTCAAGACAAACACACGTTTCGTGCGCAGCACGTACGAAATCTCGGAATTCGGATCGAGCAAGTTGCCGAACACCCGAGCCCCGGTGGGACACGCTTCGAGACAGGCCGGCAGGCGACCTTCGCGAGTGCGGTGCAGGCAGTAGGTGCACTTCTCGACCACGCCCTGAGGGCGAATGCGATTGCTGAGATACCCCTGATCGGGGTTGATCTCCTCGGCGGGCACTTCGGGCTTGGTCCAGTTGAACCGCCGAGCGTGGTAAGGACACGCTGCTTCGCAGTAGCGGCAGCCGATGCACCAGTTGTAGTCGACCACCACCACTCCGTCGTCTTCTTTCCAAGTCGCTTCCACCGGGCAAACGTTCACGCACGGCGGGTGGTCGCACTGCTGGCACTGCACCGGCATGTAGAACTTGTCGGGCTGCCGAACCGGATGGTCGTAGTCCGCGTTGCCGCTCTCGAGGTCGAGGCTTCCCTTATCCATCTCCAGCACACGGATGTACGAGTTGCCAGAAGCCCGATCGTGGTTGTTCTCCTTATGGCAGGCCTCCGCGCACTTGCGGCAACCGATGCAAATCGAGAGGTTCAACGCATAGCCGAACTTCACGCCTGGCTGCGGGCGGACGTCCGAGATGGTGACGTCGGCACCGTACTCTTCCTTGGTTTCTTCCTCCAAGCGATGCATCACCTGCGTGAGTTGGTCGCTGGAGAGTTCCTTGAAGTGCTTCTGCAGGAATTCGTCGGCCGAGGTGTCCTGCGACGCCCACTCGACGATCGGCGCCACGGCCTTGGCGAACGCCGCCGCGCCGAGCGTCGCGCCCGCGACCTTGAACACCGTACGACGATCGACCTGACCGACAATGGGCAACTGGATGGTTTTCGACTCGCTCACGGGTGTTCCTCCGTGTGGGTTACATCCGGTAGGTCGCGTGGTCGGAACACCGGCAGGACAGGCTGGTACTTCGGAGCATGGGCGTCGTGGCAAACGGTGCAGTGATTGCGCGTCCGAGGCCCCTGGGACAGATCCCAGTGGCCGGTCATGCCTCCATGCGCCCCATTCAGATAGTCGCGGTATTGTGGACCATGGCACTGCGCACAGAGCCGTATGGAGTCGGTAAACTCGACCCCCTCGCCGCTGGCCAGACGGAGTTGAGAGTAGTCGTTCGGGTTGTGGCAGGCGACGCACTGCAGACTGCCATGCTGAGTGGTGAGCCCCTTGTGGAACTCGACCAGCTGGCTGCCATCGTTCATCGCGAGGTTGGGCTCGCGCGTGGCGTGGCAGGTCGTGCAGTTGGCCAACACCGGGTTGCCCAGGGCATCGACCTCGCCGGTGGGGATGCCCGGCGCTTCGCTAGCGCCCACGATCGTGGTGGCGAACTTGGCCGGGGTGCTTTCCTGGGGGTGCTCATCGGCAGCCACGGGGCCATTTTCGACGCTAGCCGACAAGATCACGGCAGCCGCCACGCCAGAAATCGCGGCCAGCAGGAGACCTCCCCAAGAAATCGCAGCGGGGCGGCTGAGCTTCATTTCTGCGGGTCCCTAATACGAGGAATGGAGTGATGCCAGTTAAGTTATCGTGTTCGGCCGCCGAAATCAAGAATAAAAGAACTTTGTTTCTTGATTTATCTCACGAGTGCCGGTAGACTCACGGTCGAACCACTATTCGTGCCACTCCGAAGCACAGCAACTTACCGCCATGCCAACCAGCGGACTCGTCATTTCGACCAGCCAAGACGCCGACCTGCAGCCCCTGCTGGCCGCCCTCGGCACCCGCGACTGCATTACCTGCGGCGAGGCGCTCTCGGGACGATTGCCCATCGTGACCGTCACGGCGGGCAAGAGCGAGGACAAAGCCCTCTGGGACTGGCTGTGGTCGCTGCCAGGAGTGACGTCGGTGGATATCGCGTTCATCTATTTGGAAGACGAAGTTAGCCCAACGACCGCAGACGACGGACAGCCGTCTCACGTGGGTCGTGCGATTGGTTAGACATAAGTACTAAGGCAAGGGAGCTCTGTCATGAGTTTGGATCGGCGAGAAGCAATGAAGGTCGCCGCGATGTCTGCGGCATGTGGACTTGCAGGGTCCATGGCGTCCCGGAGTTCAGCCGCTCCTGAGCCGCCCGTTCCCGCGAACCCCAACGTTCCCGGCGTGGAGTGGGACAAAGCGCCTTGCCGCTTCTGCGGCACCGGCTGCCACGTGCAGGTGGGCGTGCAGGATGGCAAAGTCGTCGCCATCGCCGGCGATCAACAGGCCGAAGTGAACCGCGGTCTGCTGTGTGTGAAAGGGTATCACGTCGGCGGCATCCTCTACGGAGCCGACCGGCTGACCAAGCCCCTGCTACGAGTCGATGGCAAGCTCGAGCCGATCGAGTGGGACGAAGCCATCGACATCGTCGCTCGACGCATCATGGAGGCCGGGCCCAAGTTCGGCATGTATCTGTCGGGCCAGTCGACGATCCCCGAGGGCTACGCGGGCAACAAACTGATGCGCGGCGGGCTGTCGAACAACCACCTCGACGCCAACGCCCGACTTTGCATGGCGTCGGCCGTGACAGGGTTCCTCAGCACCTACGGCGTCGACGAGCCGGCGTCGTGCTACGACGACCTCGACACCTGCGACACCTTGATCCTGTGGGGCAACAACCCTGCGGAGATGCACCCGGTGCTATTCAGCCGCGTCGTCGACCGCCGCGTACGGGGCGACAAGATCGACATCATCGACATCGGTACTCGGTGGACCCGCACCACCGAGCGCGCCGACCATCACTTGCTGATGAAGCCCCACGGCGACCTGGCGATTGCCAACTGCGTGGCCCAGCAACTGATCGAGTGGGGCGAAGTGGACGAAGATTTCGTCGCCAAGCACTGCAATTTCCGCGCGGATCGCACGCCCGAACAGTCCTGCACCCACGACGACTATATCGCCATGGTTGCCGAGAAAGGGGCGGCGGGCTTGTTTGGCGAGCCGATTGACTACGCCCAGTACAAGGAACTGGTCTCGTTCTACACGCCGGAGAAAGCGTCGGAGTTGTCGGGCGTGCCCGTTGAGCAGTTGGTGATGCTCGCCAAGGTGTTCGCCGACAAGAAGCGGAAGATCGTCTCGCTGTGGTGCATGGGCATGAACCAGCACACCGCCGGCACGGCCATCAACAACTTGGTGCACGGCATCCACCTGCTCTCCGGTCACTGGGGCAAACCGGGCGACGGGCCGCAGTCGCTCACTGGCCAGCCATCGGCCTGCGGCACGGTGCGCGAGGTTGGCACTCTGAGCCACGCCCTGCCAGGTGGTCGACTGGTCGCCAAACCGGAACATCGCGCGGACATCGAACAACGCTGGAACCTGCCCGAGGGCCGGCTCAATCCGGAGATCGGCTTCCACACGGTGAAGATGTTCGAAGAGTTCTGCAAGCCCACGGCCGAGGGAGGCGGAATCAACACCATTTGGGTGCAAGTCACCAACCCCGGCCAATCGCTACCGAACACTCACAAGCTGTTCAAGGCGAAAGAAGGACAGCCCGACAAGTTCCTGATTGTCTCGGAGGTCTACCCCACCGCGACCACCGAACTGGCCGACCTGGTGCTGCCTTCGGCCATGTGGGTGGAGAAGAATGGCGTCTACGGCAACAGCGAGCGCCGCACCCAACAGTGGTTCAAAATGGTCGACCCACCGGGCGAAGCACGTGACGACTGCTGGCAGACCATCGCGGTCGCTCGCCGGCTATTCGAGCTGGGCCTCGAGGGCCTCAAGGATAAGGACGGCGAGTGGCTGTTCACGGTGCGCGACGAGGCTGGCGAGGAAGTTCCCATCTGGGAGTGGGAGAACTACTACGGCCGCGTGAACGTCGACAAGGCGCTGTTCGAAGAGTACCGGCAGTTCACGTACATGAAGCACAAGAACGTCGCGCCCTACGACGAACTTGTGGCCCATCGCGGCATGCGGTGGCCGGTGATCGAGACCGCCAACGGAGGATTCAAGGAGACCCGCTGGAGGTTCGTCGAAGGCTCCGACACCTACGTCGAACCCGGCAAGGGGTTCCAGTTCTACCACTCGGTGACCAACGACGACCGCGCGTTGATCTGGTTCCGCCCCCACCAGGACCCCGCCGAAACCTGCAGCGAGCCTTACCCGTTCATGCTCACCACCGGCCGTGTGCTGGAACACTGGCACACCGGCACCATGACTCGGCGGGTGAAGCAGCTATCCAACGCCATGCCCAAGGCGTACCTGGAAATGAACGCCGAGGACGCGCGCGAAATGGGCATCGCCAACGGCGAAGAAGTGGAGGTGCGTACCGCCCGCGGCAAGATGCGTCTGCCGGTGTGGCTGAACGGGCGTGCCCGGCCGCCGCGCGGAACGCTGTTTGTGCCGTTCTTCGACGAGACCGCTTCGATCAACGACCTGACGCTGGACGCGATCGACCCGTTCTCGAAGCAACCCGACTACAAGAAGAGCGCCGCCCGCGTCACCAAAACCGCCGACCTCGACCCCCACAGCAGCGATGAGGTTCAGCCGTGAGTGATCCCAAGAAAACGGTCGCAACGCCGGGACAACGACTCGGCCACATGGCGCTTGCGGTGGTGATCGGAGCGTCCGTCACCGGCTACTTGATCGGGGTGCGCGATCGGCCTGAGGTTGACCGTCCCGAAGCAGCGCGGGAGGACACCGCCGGGCGACCTGCAAACCTGCCACCGGAGGTGGTGGACTACCTAAAAATGAGCACGGTGAGCCGCGGACCCAACGCCAACTGGAAGCAGTCGCTACCAACTCATCAGGACGACCCCACACGGTTTTATGGCGACGAGTCGGCCACCGACGAGGAGCGGGCAGCCGCCGTGGCGGTGCGGAGCGAGCGCCGGGCGTTCAGCGGCGCTCCGCCAGTGGTGCCGCACGCGATCGACGAGCGAAACGCCCAGGCCTGTATGGCTTGCCACTCTGGTGGCTTCAAGGTTGGACAAGTCATCGCGCCCAAGATGAGCCACCACTATTTGCCAAACTGCACGCAGTGCCACGTCGAGAGCATCCAGAACGCCCCTTGGGCGGTGGCATCGGCACAGGTGACCGAGTCGCAGTTTGTCGGCATGGCGGAACCCGGCCGCGGCGAGCGCATTGGCCCCGGCGCCCCGCCCACCATCCCCCACGCGGTGTGGATGCGCTCGGACTGCACGACCTGCCACGGCTCGCTCGGCAAAGAGGGCCTCCGCACCAGCCACCCCTGGCGGGTGAACTGCACGCAGTGTCACGCCCCCAGCCGAGGCTTCGACTGGTCGCCGCTCGAAGTGCCGGAACCAGCGCCGCGTGAGGAAAGCAAGCCAATTGGCACGCTCGCCGGGACCCCGGCTCCATGAGTTCCACAGCACCACCCATCAGCCGGCGGCAATGGCTGTCCGGCATTTGGAGTCCCTCGAAGGCGCCAGCAACTTATGGTGCGAGCCCGGATTCCGCGTCGCAGGTGGCCGTAATCCAAGGGCGGCACTGCCTGGCGTACCGCAGCCTGTTTTGCTCCACTTGCGTCGACCGCTGCGCGGTGGAGGGTGCGATTGAAGTGAACGAGGGCATCCCGCAGGTCGCCGCTTCAGTCTGCACAGGCTGCGGCGATTGTGCGGCGGTCTGCCCGGCACCTCAAAACGCGGTGCTGATGATCCCTGCGCCCCAGAGGGTCTGAGACACCATGAACCAACTGCCCGACGTTCACCAATCGACGCTCGATGCCGAAACGCTCAACGCGTTATTCCGCGACATTGCCGCTTTCGGGCAGGACATCGAAGTGGTGCTCAAGCGACACTCGCGGCAGCAGGTCGAGGATGCCTCGATGTCGCTGGCAGACGGGTTGGTTGCTCTGCGCGAGCAGTCCGCTCTGGCCGTGCAGATCCGTTATACCCACGAAGGCAAGCGGTGGTGCGACACACTCGCCCCGGCTTCCGGCGGGTGTCGGCTGACGCGAATCAACCTATCCGAGGCAAGCGGGGCCTGAGCGTTCGGCGGAGCCATCCGACTGCCTTGGGGGCATTGCGGGCGTCAGCAGCGAGGCTGTGCCGGTTCACTTGAGCAATCACCGGCTCATTGCTATATTCAGTAACTTCCCAAAATCGCAGGATTTACGGAGTTTCCGGCAACCCCACAGCTGCATTCGGAATGCAGGGGTTGGAGGTGCGACTCCCCGGCCGGATCTGATTCACTGGAATTCTTGGACTCAATGGATTTCTAGCAGCCCCCAGAGCGGCGTTTTTTGCACCGCTTGCCTGGCATCCGATTACCGAGAACCAATTCCTACTAACCCCCAAGGTCACCAAATATGTCGCTGGCTCAGGCTCCCTCTGCCGGAATCAAGTCGATGGTAGTCTCGTCCACCGGATTCGGTCCGCGTGAGATTGAAGATATCACCCGTGCCATATCGGAGAACTACGCCAACTATCGCGAGTTGAAGGAAGGCGTACAGGACCTCGAATCGCAAGAAAATCGTTCGCCAGCCGCGTCGGCCCGCTTGGGTGCTTGCCAGTACCTGCTGGGACGCTACTCATCGGCCGTCGATACGCTCAAGCACAGCGATGGCGGGGCGCTCACCCACTATTACCTGGGCCGCTCGTATCTCGCCTTGGACCGATACGCCGAAGCCCTTGAGTCGTACGACGCTTCCCAGCGGGCCGGCTACGATAGCGACATCGTGACCTTGGCCAAAGCCGAGGCGCTCCGCTACAGCAAGCAGTACGAGGAAGCGCTCAAGCTGCTCGATTCGCTGTCCGGCGCCGTGGAGCAAACGGCTGAGTACCTCTTCCAGCGGTCGGCTACCGTGCAGGTGCTGGGTGGCAGTCGCGAGGAAGTCTACACGCTGCTTGAGCGTGCCGTGCAGGCCAATCCCGGGCACGGCGGGGCACTGTTCGGCTTGGCGCTGGAGAACGATCGTCACGGCAACGACGACGAAGCCCGCGAGCTGTACGAGCGTGCCTCCAAGCAGTTCCCCACCTATGTCGGCACGCTGCTGAACTTGGGAATCCTGTACGAAGACATGCAGGCCTACGACAAGGCCAAGGGCTGCTACGATCGCATCCTCGACATGTTCCCCAACCACCAACGGGCGCGGTTGTTCTATAAGGACGCCGATGCCTCGCGGGACATGTACTACGACGAGGAAGCCCGCCGCGAGCAGGATCGCTTGAGCCAGGTGCTGAGCATCCCGGTCACCGACTTCGAACTCTCCGTCCGCAGCCGCAACTGCCTGCAGAAGATGGGCCTGATGACGCTGGGCGACTTGACCGAAACCACCGAGTTGGAGCTGCTCTCCAGCAAGAACTTTGGCGAGACTTCGCTGGTCGAGATTCGCGACATGCTCTCCTCCAAGGGCCTGGAACTGGGACAATTCGCCCACCAACGCCGCGACGAAGAGCCCGCCTACGATCCCGAAACCCTCTCCGACGACGAGCGGGCGCTGCTGGATCGGCCGATTTCCGACCTCAACCTCTCGGTGCGTGCCCGCAAGTGCATGGTCCGCCTGGGTCTGACGACCATCGGCGAGCTGGTCCGCCGCACGGGCGACGACCTGCTGGAGTGCAAAAACTTCGGCGTTACCAGCTTGAACGAGGTCCGCGAGAAGCTCACAGCCGCTAACCTGAAGCTGCGTGGCGACTGAGCTTTGAATGCGGAACGGGCGAACGCGGCCTGAGGAGCGTGGAATGCGGAACGAAGACGAGGCTACGGACTCGCCCAATCCGCAACCCACAACCGGCCGCTCGCATGCGGTGACCTACGAGTTGCACCATACCGACGCTGGTAGTGATGCGCGGCTGGGTACGCTTACCACTCCGCATGGCCAGGTGCAGCTGCCCACGTTCATGCCGGTCGGCACTGTGGGCACGGTGAAAGGGGTGACCATCGACCAGGTGGCCGCCACTGGCGCCGGCATCATCCTGGGCAACACCTATCACTTGGCGCTGCGTCCCGGGGCCGACGTGGTGGCCACGCTGGGCGGCCTGCATACATTCAGTGGCTGGCAGGGCCCCATTCTGACCGACAGCGGTGGCTTTCAGATCTTCAGCCTGGCCGAGCGCGTCAAGATCACCGAGCAGGGCGCCACATTCCAATCGCATATCGACGGCTCCCGCATCAACCTCACGCCAGAGGACTCGATCGCCATCCAGGAGAAGCTGGGCAGCGACATCGCGATGCAGCTCGATCACGTGATTGCGCTACCCGCCGAGCGGGATGCCATCGCCGACGCCATGCTGCGTAGCGTTCGTTGGGCCGAGCGATGCCAACGGGCGGCCGGGCGCGAGGACCAGTCGATCTTCGCCATTGTGCAGGGCGGGCTCGACGCAGAGCTGCGGCGTGAATCGGCCGAGCGGCTCGTGGAGCTGAACTTCGCCGGTTACGCCATTGGCGGCCTGAGCGTGGGCGAGGAGCCCGAGGAGATGTATCGCACCATCGAGGCGACCACGCCGCACCTGCCGGCCGACCGACCACGATACCTGATGGGCGTGGGCAAGCCGGAGGACTTGATCGAAGCGGTACACCGGGGCGTCGACATGTTCGATTGCGTGATGCCCACGCGAAACGGCCGCAACGCCCTGGCGTTTACCGACTCTGGTCCACTGCGGCTACGGAACGAGTGCCACAAGACCGACCCACAGCCGCTGGATGCCGATTGCCCCTGCCCGGCGTGCCGACACAGCCGCGGCTACCTGCGGCATCTGTTCACATCGGGCGAGATGCTGGGACCGATTCTGCTGTCGATCCACAATCTGACCTACTACCAGCGACTGATGACCGCCGCCCGCGAGGCCATCGCGGCCGATCGCTACGCCGACTTCCGGCGGGAGAAGCTAGCCGGCTGGCGAAGCGAGTAGATTGGGGTCCGAGCAAAGGGGGGAAGTGCCAGTGCAACCGAATCCAACCTCGCCCGAAGTCGACTCTCCAGAGCAGCCCCTACCACCGCTGCGGTTGGGTCACCTGCTGGCCATTACCACCACGTGTGCATTGTCCATAACGGGGCTCGTGGCATTCGATCGCGGGGTCCGGGGTGGGCCGGCGATCGATCACCCGGTGGTTATCGGCTGCTTGGTTGTCATCGCTGCGGCCGTTTCCGCCAGCGTCGTGGCGACAGCCGTGCAGTTGCGTTGGCGATGGCGGGGCCTACGTGGTCGGCTCGCTCCCGGGGCCAGGCTCTCCGTGGCAATAGCCGTAGCTGCGATCGGCTATTTCGCCGCGTTGATAGTCAGCTTGCTGGTTTTTCACCTCAACCACGACGCGTTTCCAGTCGCCTGGATTGTCTCTCGGGTGCTTCTGATACTCTTGCTGTTGGCGTACCTGCTGCGAGGAGTCGCATCGCCAAACAGCTGCCTAGCCTGGCGAGTTGCCTTCGCGAGTCTGACAGCCTCCGTGCTCTCAATGGCCATTGCTGGGTGGCATTTCTGGTGCACGATACTGGCGGTTCCCGTGGCATTGGCCGCCGCTCAGGACCTGATCACAGGCACCAGCCGGCACTGGACCCACTGGCTGGGCGCGGCCGCGATGCTCGGCATTCTGATCGCGTTGGCGACGATCACGTTGTTCCCCGATGCCGCATCCGCGCCGGTTCGGGGGTACTTTGGCTGGTAGGGCCCCCTCTCCGGCGGCGATCGGCTGCCCCAGCCCATCGCTGCCAATCCCCCTTCCCCCTTACGGCGTAAGGACTTATGATACTCGCTTCGGTCTGCGGACCGGGGGTCGGCCTGTGCGCGTGGCGGGGTCGATTCTGCTGTTTTGCATTCCAATTCCTCTGCTCCAAGAAGGTTAGGCGGGCGCCCGGTGGACTGGACCAATCTCCTCTTTCTGGCTCAGGAAGCGGCTGCTCAGCAGGCCGCCAACCAAGACCGGCCCTGGTACATCAACTACATCCCCATGGTGCTGATCGCACTATTGGCTTATTTCATGCTGTTCCTGCCTGAGAAGAAGAAGCAGGAAGCGCTAAAGAAGCTGCAGGGAGTGAAGGAAACCGACCGTGTTATTACCACGGGTGGCATCTATGGAGTGGTAACCAACATTCAGCGCGACGCCGGCCGAGTGACCCTGCGGGTGGACGACGCGACCGGAACCAAAATCAAAGTGAGCCTGGCTGCTATCGCCCAGATCCTGGGCGACGACGACAACAGCGGCAAGGACAAGGCTAAAGACTAAAGACAAGTAACCGATATTATGAACCAGGTGATCAACCTGCGGTCGTGGACCGCTCTGCTTATCGTCTTCTCCCTGCTTGCCATCGGCGCGACGCTCACGCCGAGCGTTTGCCTGGCGCAGGATGCGGGGTCTGCCACGGCCGAACAGCCGGCGGAAGAAGTTGCCTCCGAAGAAGCAGCTTCGGCCAACGAGACTGCCTCTGCCGACGAGGGAGCGACCGAAGACGTCGTTACCGAAGAGACGACCGAGGAGGTCGTGGTCGACGATGACGCGACCGAAGAAGCCCCCGCCGACGGACCTGCGGAGGAAGGAACGAGCGAAAGCGGCGCCGACTCCGAGACTGCCGACGCAGAGACGAGCGAAGGCATGTCGCCCTTCCTCATGGCGGCCATCATCCTGGCGCTGTTCATCGTTCCAGGGTTCATTGGCGCATCGCTGGCCAAGTCGCTCAACATGCCCGACCACGGCTGGAAGATCGCAACCGTCCTGGGCATCGCCGCGGCCGGCATCCTGGCGGTGGTATCCGCTTCGACCCGCGAGAACGGCTTCAAGCTGGGCCCCGACCTGGGCGGCGGCGTCACGCTGATTTACGACTTGGCCGATCCGAAATTGATCGACGAAGAGGGCAATCCTCAGGATCCCGAAGCCGAATCCGAAGCCGGAACCGGGCGTCGCGATTCATTCAGCATGGACGAGATGCTGGCCGCGTTGAAGGAACGCGTCGACCCCAGTGGCACCAAGGAAGTCACCATCCGCAGCCGCGGTAAGAGTATCGAGATCATCATCCCGAAGGCGGGTCAAGCGGAACTGGAAGATATCAAAAGGAAAATCACGGACCTCGGTCAACTCGAGTTCCGCATCCTGGCCGATCGCACGCGCAATGAGTTCAAGGACGAGATCGAGTTGGCCCTGCGGCTCCCGCCCGGCCAAACGGTGGCCAAGATCAACAACATTCCGGTCGCCAGGTGGGTGGAATACGACATCGACGAATTCGGAAAGTTGGACGAACCGCCCAAGCCCGATGATATTCGAGGCGAGTCGGTCGTTAAGCGAATGGGCGTCCACGCACCGGAAATCCTGGTCCACGTCGACCCCTACAACGTGACCGGCGAGTACCTGGACGGCGCCAGCAAAGACGTCGGCCCCGAGGGCTTTCAGGTTCAGTTCCGGTTCAACACCCAAGGCTCCAATCGCTTCGGCAAGTTGACCGGCAAGTACATTCCGAATCCGCGGCCCTACTTCCTGGGCATCATCCTCGACGAACAGCTTCGCTCCGCCCCGTCGATTCGCAGCCGAATTACGAGCGTCGGCACGATCAGCGGCCGCGGCATGGACGAGGAAGAGGTCGAGCATGTGGTGAGCATTCTCGACGCCGGTAGCCTGCCTGCCGCGCTCAACAAAACACCGGTCAGCGAGACACTCACCGGTCCGGAAATCGGTGAACTCACGATCAAGCAAGGCACCCGGGCGATGATTGTCTCGATGTCGATCGTGCTGGCGTTCATCCTGATCTACTACCGCTTTGCCGGCATCGTCGCCTGCTTGGCGTTGGTACTGAACATTGTGTTGGTGGTGGGGGCCATGGTGCTGTTGAACGCGGCATTCACCCTGCCTGGCTTGGCTGGTCTGGTGCTGACTGTGGGTATGTCGGTCGACGCCAACGTGCTGATTTTCGAGCGCATCCGCGAGGAACTCGCCCGCGGGGCGACACTTCGCATGGCGATCCGCAACGGCTTTGGCCGGGCGACCACCACGATTGTCGACGCCAACGTAACGACGCTGATCACAGGCCTTGTGCTCTACGTGATCGGCACCGACCAGATTAAAGGCTTCGCCATCACGCTCATCCTGGGCATCATCATGAGCATGTACACAGCCATCTTCTGCTCGCGACTGTTGTTCGACATCGCCGAGCGTCGAGGCTGGATCACCAAGCTCACCATGATGCACATCTTCAGCCGCCCCGACTTCCACTTCATGAGCAAGTGGCCTGTCGCGACGCTTATGTCCCTGGTGGTCATTGGCGCAGGTATGTTCGGAGTCGCAGGGCGGAAAAGCAACCTGTTGAACATCGACTTCACCGGCGGCACTTCGGTCACCATGGTGTTGCAGGAAGCGCACGCCATGACACAAGGCGAAGTGAAGGAAGCGTTGGAGGAGCCACTCAAGGGTAAGAACTTGCTGGTTGTCGAGCGGAAACAGGACGGCCCCGAAGGCACGACCTTCAAGGTCGACTGCAGTGTGCTGGACGACGTCGACGAGAAGACCGGCGAGACCATCCCCAACGCCGTAGAGCATGTCGAAGACATCTTGAAGAAGACCTTCGAAGGCAAGCTGGAAACCTACGAGATCAGCGCTACGCCGCTCGAGGCATTCGCCGAGGGCGAAGAGGGCGAGAACCAATTCTCCGGCTTTGAATCGAAACTGCACTTTGGCGAAGAAAGCGAAAAAGAATCGTTGGCGGGCGTGTCGTACGACACCTTGATGAGCGACGTGCGTGACGTGCTAGCCGACATGGATCTCTCGGGCGTTGCGCCCGTGATCACCAATCCGAAGTACACCGAAGGTAGTAGCCGACGGTACGCAGAGTGGACAGTCCGCCTGGCCGGCGTGGATCAATCGCAGGCCCAAGCGGTGATCGACACCATCGTGGACGAGAAGAACGGCGAGCCGATCTTCCCACTGGCCAATAAGATTGGCGGCCGCGTTGCCGGCGACATGCGACTGCAGGCCATCTACGCCATCGGCGTAAGTCTTTTGGGTATCATTGGTTACATCTGGATTCGCTTCCAGAAGATCTCCTACGGTTTGGCTGCCGTGGTGGCCCTGGTGCACGACGTGCTCGTGACGCTGGGCATCATCGCCTTGAGTGCCTACTTGGTGGAGTACGCAGGCGGGATCGCTGGTCCACTGCAGATCGATGCATTCCAGATCAGCCTGCCGATCGTCGCCGCGTTCCTCACCATTATCGGTTACTCGCTGAACGATACGATCGTGGTGTTCGACCGCATCCGCGAGGTGCGGGGCAAGAGCCCCACGCTCACCGCCGAGATGATCAATACCAGCGTGAACCAGACATTGAGCCGCACGTTGCTCACCTCGCTCACCACATTAATCGTGGTGGCAATTTTGTACTTCTTCGGCGGCGACGGCATCCACGCCTTCGCGTTCGCCTTGGTTATTGGCGTGATCGTGGGTACCTACAGCTCGATCTTCATCGCCTCCCCAGTGCTGTTGTGGCTCTCCAACAAGGAGCAAAACTGGTCGGTTTAGCAGCCAGCCAAGTCACCTACACACGGATGCCAGCACCCACTTGCCGCTAGTTCCACATCGAGCCGGTCAAGTGCCTATAATGTAGGACTACCCCGCCCGACGCCCGGGCGGGGACGGACGGTGCTGGAGTGCGAAGCGTGAAGCTGGACCGACTGGTTAGTTTCTTCTCGACGAATCCCGCGGCAAGACTGCTGCGTTCGCCGCACGCTGCGCCGATCGCTTACTTTCTGCATCGCGAGTTCAAAGAGCGCGACGAGATCACCATCGGCCACGCCGAACTGGTGCAGCGGCTCGCCGAGTTCCTTGACGAACTTCATGCTAGCGAGCCAGAGTGTCTCGCCGACCGCGCGGAAAATTATCTGAACGATTGGACATCGGCGGGTGTCCGCTGGCTGCGACGCTATCACGACGCCGAACACGCCGAACCGGTCTATGAACTGACGCCGCACACCGAAGAGGTGCTGAAGTTCCTCAGCCACTTGCTCGAGCGGGGCGTGGGCTTTGTGGGCACCGAGTCGCGGCTCAAACGAATCATCGACGCCCTCTCCGACATCGTGGTCCGCAGCTCCGACGACCCCGAGCAGCGGCTCGCGCACCTTCGCGCCGAGCGGCGAAGGCTGGACGAAGAGATCGCTGCCATCGAGTCGGGCACCGGCGTCGAAACCTACTCGGCCACCGCCATTCGCGAGCGATTCGCCGACGCAGTCGCCGACCTCACCTCGCTGCAGGGCGACTTTCGGGCGGTGGAGGAGTCGTTCAAGGCGATCACCCGCGAGGTGCAGCAGCGGCAGAACGATCCGGGCGCCGCCCGCGGCGAAATCCTGGGCCAAGCCCTGGCGGCCGAGGACCGCCTGAAATTCGCCGACCAGGGGGTGAGCTTCAACGAATTCGTGCGACTGATTCTCTCGCCAGCCAAACAGGAACAACTCGAATCGGTCGTTGCCGAGTTGCAAAAGATCGACGCCCTGGCCGAGCAAACCGGCGGCATGCAGCGCGTGCGGGGCATGATCTCGCACCTGGCGGACGAAGCCGAAAAGGTGCTCCGCACTACCCGTCGTTTGAGCGCCACGTTGCGTCGATTGCTCGACGTGCGGAGCAACACCTCGAGGCAGCGAGTCGCCGAGGTACTCTCGCAGATCAAAACCACGGCTCGCAACTTGGCCACCAACCCGCCGGGCGACGAAGTCGGCCTGCGGCTGGCGACGCAACTGCAGTTGACCAATCCCATGGAGCGAACATTCTGGACCGCGCCCACCGAGTTCGATGTCCGCGAACTGTTGCAGCACGAACCGGATGAGCTCGACCGCTTCGCCGCGTTCCGCCACTTCGTGGCGCTAGAGCGTTTGGACTGGAAACGCATGCACCAGAACGTGGAGAGCGCGGTGGAACAGTCGGGGCACGAGGTGACTCTGCCGGAACTGCTCGAAGCCTACCCCGTGACGACCGGCGCAATCGAACTCTTGGGTTACCTGCAACTCGCACACGACGAGGGACATGAGGTAACCACCGACAAGACCCATGTGGTGCACATACAAACGGTGACCGGCGAACTGGCAACCTACGAAGTCCCCCGCGTGGTGTTTCTCGCCCGCGGTCTGCGGAAAGCAAACGTGGCGGCAGGAGCAATCCAATGAGTTTCGAAACCACCGAAGTAAGTGACCTGCCCGAGTTCGACGAACTCGGCGTACCCGCCGTGCGACTGCTGCAAGGCGTGCTGTACGCCGACGACATCCTGGCGTGGGACACATTGCTGGCGCGCGAGTCGGACCTGGTGACCTACTTCGCCAAGATCGGGCTGATGCTCGTCGTCGACCGCAACGAAGGCATGGCGTACCTCAAGCAGGTCGACGAGGACCATCGCAGCGGCGGCTACGAGCGTCTGCCGCGATTGTTCCGCCGTACGTCGTTGGGTTACGCGGCCACGCTACTGTGCGTGCTGCTGCGAGACGAGTACCGCCGATTCGAGGACGAAGACCTCGACAACGAGCGGTGCATCGTCGACGTGAACGCACTGCTGGAGGACTGGAAGCAGTTCTTTCCCAGCGAGCAGGACGAAGTGCGGCTCCGCAAGCAATTGCTTGCGGGTTTGAGTTCGCTGGAGAAGCTGAAGTTCGTCCGCAAATTCGGCGGCGCCAGCGACACCTGGGAAGTTTGCCGACTGCTCAAAGCCCGCCTGCCGCTGGAAGAACTCGAATCCCTCCGCGACCGTCTGCTTGCCGCCGCCGAGTAGATAATTTCGCTCGCAGATCCCTGACCTCCGACCCCTGAATTCACCCATATGGATTACTTGTTCGACATTCGCCCCGAACGCCCCGGCTACCGGCTGCAAAAGCTGGAGCTACTGAATTGGGGAACCTTCGACAGCTCGGACGGGCACGTTTACCGCTTCGAGCCCAAGGGCCGTACGTCGCTGCTGGTGGGCCACAATGGCTCGGGCAAGTCGACGCTGGTCGACGCGATCCTGACGCTGTTGGTCGAGCCTCGCACGCGAAACTACAACGTCGCGGCCGGCGCGCGCAAGACTGAGCGCACCGAGAAGAGCTACATCCGCGGCGCCTACGCCCGCACCAGCGACGATTCGAACATGGCGGTCGTGAAGTACCTCCGCCCGCAAGCGTCGCAGCTCAGTGCAATTGCCGCGGTGTTCGGCGACGAGCAACTCGGCAAGTCGTTCACGCTGTGCCAGGTGTTGCACCTGGCAAGTGATGGGTCGACCGAGAAGCTCTTTGCCATCGCAGATGAGCCGCGAGCGCTGGAGGAAGACTTGGCCGGTGTGCGACAAGCGGACGAACTGGCCGAGCACCTGCATCGTTTGGGGTACGAGACCACGAAGAAGTTCGTGAAGTACCGCAGTTGGCTCACTCGCCGTACGGGCATGCTGCCCAAGGCGATGGACATGTTCAACCAGACCGTAGCGGTCAAAGACATCCAAAGCCTCGACCGCTTCATTCGCGACCACATGCTCGAGCGGCACAATTGGCAAGAGACCGTCTCGAAGCTGCTCGCTCACTTCCACGACCTGAGCGTCGCCCACCAGGAACTCGTCCGCACTCGCAAGGCGGAGGAACTTCTCGGGCCAGTCGAATCGCTCGGGCTGCGGTTCCGCGACGAAGAAGCTGAGCTGTCGGCTCGCGAACGGCAACTGGCGGCCGCCGCCACGTTTTTCCATCAGCAAACCGTCGACCTGCTGGTTCCGGCGCTGGTGCGTCAGCGTGACGAAGTCCACCAAACCGAGCAAGCGATCGCCGAGATCAAACTCCGCGAGTCCCAAGCCCGCGAGCAAATCCGGCAGCTTCGCAACGAGATCGACCAGGCGGGTGGCGAGCGGCTCAAGGCGATTCCGCAGCTGATGGCTGTCGAGCGAGCACACCTTGCCGCGAAACAATCGGCATCCGAGCGTTACCACGAGCTACTTCGCACCGCTGGCATCGATTGCACCATCGACGGCGAGAAATTGCTTGCCAAGGTGCAACTAGAGCTACAAGAACGCGCAACCACTACGACGAAGCGGCAACAAGAACTCGAAACGAAGTACGAAGAGCTGGTCATCCAGCGGGGCGAGTACGTGCGGGCCGCGAGAGAGGACGAACAAGAGTTGGCGGCGCTTGGCAACCGGTCGAGCAACTTGCCATCCGCCTTAGTGGCGATGCGGCAGGAGATGTGCGCCGACTTGGGGCTCAAAACACAAGAGCTACCGTTCGCCGCCGAGCTGATCACGGTCGCGGCCGATGAGCGTCGCTGGGAAGCATCGGCGGAGCTCGTGTTGCGATCATTCGCCCAGAGCATGCTGGTACCCGAGCCATACTACGCGCGTGTGCGGGCGTACATCGATCGCACGAAGCTCGTCGACCCACGCGGCCGCGGGCAGCGGCTCGACTACCTGCTGGTGGGCCGCAGCGCCGAGCAGACTGGCGATCGGCTGCACCCCCAGTCGCTCGTGCGCAAGCTGCAGTTCCGCAACCGCCACCCGCTCGCACCTTGGGTGCGGGAGGAATTGGCGCGGCGATTCGACTACCGCTGTTGCGACTCGGTCGAGGAGTTCGAATCGGCCACCGGCCGGGCGATGACCGAGAACCGTCACATCAAGTACTCCCGCGAGCGGCACACCAAGGACGATCGCCCCCGCGCGGTGGATCGCCGCCATTACGTTTTGGGCTGGGACAACCGCGAGAAAAAGCGGCTGCTTATCGAGCGGCTGGAACAACTGAAGGGCGAGATCGCCACACTCGACGTGGCCACTACCGCGCGGGCGACGGAACTGGCCGACGCGCGCGCCACGTTGGCCGCCGCCGAAGAAGCTTCGAAGCTGAAGCGGTTCGACGAAGTCGACGTGGGGCGACACGAGCGGGAGCTCGCTTCGCTGGATCGGGAGAAGCAAGAACTCGAATCGTCGAACACCGCGGTCAAGGCGCTCAAGCACCGTTTGCAACAGGAAGAGCAAACGGTCGAGAGTCTGGACAACCAGCGCACCTCGCTGAACCGCAAGTTGGCGTTGATGCAAGATTTGGTGTCGCAGCGCGAAACGGAAATCGCACGCGCCGAAAAGCAGCTTGCCCAATCGCACAACAGCGGCGATTTCGAACAGCACGCCGAGAGCTTCCCAGCGATTGTCGCGTCGCTCTCCGAACCGCTCTCGCCAGAAAACCTCTCCACGACCAAGAGCACATGGACCGCGGAGCTGCGCGATGAGATCGAGCGTCGCCGCGGACCTTTCATTCGGCTGGGCGACCGATTGGTCGAAGAAATGAATCGCTTCCTGCGGGTTTTTGCCGAGCAGCAGGCCGATCTATCGGCGTCGCGTGAATCGCTCGGTGCGTTTCTGGCGCTGCTCGCGCAGATTCGCGAAGAAGACCTGCCGCGGCACGAACAGAAGTTCAAAGACCGCTTGAACGACAAGGTGACGCAAGAGATCGCCCTGTTCCACAACGCTTTGAACGAAGAGCGGCGGCGGATCGAAACCAAGGTGGCGCAACTCAACCGCTCGCTCGCCGCCCTCAGCTACCGTCCTGGCACGTTCATGAAGCTCGAACCACGCGAGGTGTCCGACCGCGAAATCAGCGACTTCCGCCGCGCGCTGCGGGAGTGCCTGGACGACGCCTACGAAGGCTCGAGCGAAGCGAACGAAGCGAGGTTCCTGCGGATTGAGAAACTCGTCGCGCGGCTGGCCGACACCGAGAAGACCCGCTGGCGCGACAAGGTGATCGACGTGCGAAACTGGTTTACCTTCGCCGCTCGTGAACTCGATCGCGAGTCGGGCGAGACGCGCAGCTTCCACGAAGGCAGCACCGGGCAGTCGGGTGGCGAAAAGGCCAAACTGGCGTTCACCATCCTGGTAGCCGCAATCGCCTACCAGTACGACCTCGACCCCGAGTCGCCGCAGTCGGGCCGGTTCCAGTTTGTCGTCGTCGACGAGATGTTTTCCAAGATCGACGACCAGAACGCCGAATACGCGCTGAAGCTGTTCGAGCGATTCGGGCTGCAACTGTTGATCGTGGCGCCGCTCGACGCCAAGGCTCGGGTGACCGAACCGTATGTGAACAGTTACTTGCAAGTGGTGAAAGACGAATCGACGGGCCGCTCGCAATTGTTCAGCATGACCGCCCGCGAGTACGAAGAAGTCGTCGCTCAGTTTTCTGGCGGACCGAGCGAAGCGGCGGCGCCGCGAATGACGCCGAAGTAGCCAACGGAGTGGGCAGGGGTACCGCATGATCACGCCGGCCGAGATCAAGAAACGGGCCAGGACCTGCTACGACAACTATGTGAGCGGGTGGCTCGCCGGCGAGGAAGATCCGTTTCCGATCCGCGTCCGAGCAAATCTCCAGCTCCGCGACAAGAACATTGCCGCCGACATTCGCGACATCGAGGCCCTGCGCAGAAAATCGAAGGCCAAAACGAGCTGGGGCTACCGCGTGGAGGAGCAACAGGTCGACTCCCCCATCCACGGCAGTAACATCCGCCCCGTCGGAATCTGGATTGACACGCTCGAAGACTTGCTGCGGATGACCGGCAAGCTCAATGAGTTTCAGCGAATGAAAAAGATGGTCGAGAAGCTCCGCCGCGAGCTTCCGGAGTTGGAACCGTGGATCCAGTCGTCGCACCGCCAGTTGCCCGAGGAGTGGTGGACACTGAATGGGGCGATCCAGGTGGCAAAGTTCCTCATTGCCAATCCCCGCCCCGACTGTTATCCGCAACAGTTGCCTGTGGAGGTCGATACCAAGTTCATATCGCGCCATGAAACATTGCTCCGCGGGTGGCTCGACCTGTTGCTGCCGGCGTCGGCGATCGACGTCAATGAACCACGATTCGCTCCCCGCTACGGCCTTCGCGATGCGCTTCAGCCACGCGAAGTAGTATTCCTGGATCCGACTCTACAGAGCGAGACCGGTTTGCCCTTTGACGAGTTCGCCGCGACCGTGCGGTCGCTGGCCGAGTTGCAGTTGAAAAACGCAGTCGTGGTGATCGTCGAGAACAAGGCGCCGCTCACGTGTGTGCCACCGCTGCCGCGTGGCTTGGTGATCGCAGGGCAGGGCACTAGCGTCCACATGCTCAAGGACCTGCCGTGGCTGGCGGACAACCGAGTCCTGTATTGGGGCGACATCGACGCTGCGGGGTTCGAGATTCTATCCGACTTCCGCAAGCGAGTACCGCATGCCGAATCGATTCTGATGGACGCTACCACTTACGAAACCCATCGGAAGTACGTGCAGAAGTGCAAGAGTCCCCCAGAGCGTGCTTTGCCTCACCTCAACGAGGAAGAGTGGCAAATGTACTGCCACTGCGCGGAGAAACAAATGCGTTTGGAACAAGAGAAGCTTGCCCAAAAGTACGTCTGCGACGCATTTCTCCGCGCTGCTACTCCGACAGAATCCGACGCGGAAAGCCCGGATGTTGAAACCGACCTGCCCAATGCGGGGTAAACAGGGCAGATGGGGAGAGATGCTCGGCTGGATTGGGCCGGTGTAATCGAGTATGGTGGGCGCGCCGATGCGATGCGATCGGGTGGATTGCCGCCGAACAGTAAGAAGACGAATGGGAGAGCATAGACTTGGACGTCGCCGGGACAATCGCGCGCTGGCATCGGGAAATACTACTGGTGGGGGGAACCCTGGCAGTGGTGAGCCTAATTTCGCTGTGGAAACCGGGACTCTCCGATGATTACTCGCTACGCACACTGGCTGGCAGTAGCACCGAGCAGTTCGACACGCTGGAGAACTTCATCGACGAGTTCGCTGGTGTGGAGTTAGCCATCATTGTGGTTCGCTCGGACGACGTGATGTCGAGCGAGTCGCAGCAATGTTTGAGCCAGATGGTCGAACAGGTGACTGCGCTGCCAGCCGTGGATAGTGCGGCCTGTATCGCGCAAGCGCCGGGGTGGATCCGCCGGATCATTGTCGGCAGTTCCGTGGTCGAAGGCCTGCTGGTGAGCAAAGATCGTCAAGCCGCCAGCATCATCCTGCAAATGCGCGACGATCAGGAGGTGCTCGGCACACCTCGCGGGCAAACGGTCGCGGACCTCAAACGCATTGTGGAGGAGGCTCGCGACTCGCACGACGGCTACCAGGTGGCGCTTACCGGGCCGTATGTTCTGAGCTACGAGATGACCCACCTGGTGTGGGACGACCTGGTGACATTTGGCCTGTTAGGCGCAGCCGCTGCGCTGGCGGTACTGGTGCTTTCGCTGGGCTCGCTGAAGTTGGCCAGCTATCCGTTACTGGTCGGCGCGGCAAGTGTCGCCCTGGCGCTCGGTGCTTCGGTGCTGTTCGGCGTGAACACGGCGCTAAATTTGCCGATGCTGGTGTTGCTGACAGCCGTGCTGACCATCGCCAACTGTGTCCATCTGGCTGTGGGGCACGACGAGACCCGTGGCAACGCGGTCGCCACCCTGCGACGACTCTTCCGCCCTTGCTGTGGAGTGGTCGCCACGACGATCGTGGGATTCGTGGCGATTGGCATCTCGCCGCTCGAGCCAGTGCGATCGTTCGCGCTATTGATGGCGCTCGGACTGTCGATGGGGCTCGTGTTGAGCCTGGCGGGAGGTTGCATCTCGCTAAGGCACCACGCCACCCGCCCGATGTTGTTCCGCCCCATATCAAAACTGCTGCGGGCGACCTTGATCTCTGCACGCAGCAGTCCGAGCTTCGTCACAACCTTGTTCGCCGTGCTGGGGCTCGCAGGCGTAGCGCTTACGTCGCAGTTGGAATTCAACCTCCGCTTCCTGGATAACTTCCGTCCTAACGACGAAGTTCGCACCAACTACGAGTTCGTGCAGGAAACTCTCACGCCGATGCAATCGATTGAGTTGCTGATCGACCGCACCGATGGCGCGCCCACACTCACACCTGAATCGCTGGCGGCCGTTGCCACGCTGGCCGAGGAGTACCAAGGGCAGGGGCCCATCACCAGGGCGGTGTCGGTGGTCGACTTCCTGACGTTTGGAGGAATCAAGCTGCCCGAGTCGCAAGCGGCACTCGATCGGCGGATGACGTTCCTGGAGAAGTCGATGTCGGCCGTGCTGGGTGAAAACCCGCTTGCCAGCTTTGTGAATGAAGAAACGGGCACCGTGCGGGTGGGCTTCTTCGCCTACGAAGGCCCCGGCGCCACCGCGAAGATCGAACTAGGCGACGAAATCAAGCAGCGAGCCGAGGAACTTTTGGGCGACGGGTATCGAGTGCGCGTAACCGGCCTCTACTACTTCTACGCCCATGTCGCTCGCGATCTGCTCCGCGATCAGGCGATCTCGCTGGCGCTGAGCGTGCTAGGCGTATTCTTCACGATGGCCGCCGTGCTGCGAAGTTGGCGGATGGCCTTGTTGGGCATGGCGCCGCCGTTGTTTGCAGGCGCTTCGTGCGTCGGCCTGATGGTCCTGTTGCATGTGCCATTCAACACGGTGACCTCCATGATGCTGGCCGTGGCGCTGGGCATTGCTGTAGACGACACGATTCACTACCTATGGCGGTACCGCGTGTGCCGGCGACGTGGATTTGGGATTCGACGCGCGCTTGCAGTGACGCAACTTTCCGTGGGACGCGCCTGCACGCTAACCAGCGTGGTGATCGCGGCGGGCTTCGCCGTGATGGGCTTCTCGCGATTCCTGCCGATCGCCTACTTTGGCTGCGTGATTAGCGTGGTGATGGTCATCGCTTTGGCCGCCAACTTGTTACTATTGCCCGCACTGCTACTGGTGGTAGACGGTTGGCTGACACGAAGGCGTGCTGCGAGCGTGATTAGTACTCCCACGTGAGCGTGGTGAAGAGTTCCTCTTCGACAAGCGTTCCGGTAGTGGTCGTCAGCCCCGTGAACTCGCGGTGCGCTGGATCGTACAGGTTGCGACCGACCAATTCCGTTCGCCCAGCGGCAAGAAGAGTCCTACCTTGCCGGAGTCCTACAACTGAATCAACAGCGCTCGGGTAGCCGATTGCTGCGGTAGGCAATGAATCGGATTTCCGAAGACTTTCAAACGCGACGGATCTCATCGCCACAAGATGAAGGAAGGGACTAGACGCACAACCCCTTCTCGTCCTCCTGGCACACAATCGGGTCGTCGTCGCCAATCGGCAACCGCACGGTGAACTTCGTACCTGCTCCGGGGGAACTCTCGACGTCGATGGTTCCGCCATGGTGTTGCACCACTGCGTTGTAGGCGATGGAAAGTCCTTGCCCTGTACCGTGGCCCACCTCCTTGGTGGTGAAGAACGGATCGAATATGCGGTGATGCAATTCCTCAGGAATTCCACACCCCGAGTCTTCTACTTCAATCACTGCATACTCCGAGTCGCTTCGCGTCCGGACGGTAATCGTTCCCTTCCCAGCAGCCTTCGAACGGCACTCCTCCACCG
This sequence comes from Aeoliella sp., assembly GCF_965227375.1. Classification (NCBI taxonomy): domain Bacteria; kingdom Pseudomonadati; phylum Planctomycetota; class Planctomycetia; order Pirellulales; family Lacipirellulaceae; genus Aeoliella; species Aeoliella sp. The sequence continues at coordinate 1,556,372 of NZ_CBDDFX010000002.1, read as the reverse complement.
CGTCGACAGCGTTGACGATCAGGTTCACCAGCACTTGATTGATGTCGTGCTGCACACAAGTGACTCTTGGCAAGTGACTATCGAACTGGGTTTCGACGGTGGCCACATCCTTCCAATGGTTCCTGGTGATCGTGACCGTGCTCTCAACGGCATGATTGATGTCGACGGGAGTCTTCTCCCCGTGTCCAGGATGGGCAAACTCCTTCATCGCCCGGACGATACTAACTACCCGCTGCACACCTTCCAGGCTCTCCTCGATCGCCTGCGGGAGTTCGGAACGCACCATGTCGAATTGCTGCCCCTTCAGCACCTCGTTGACTTCCTGCCAGCGGTCTTCCCACGGCCTATTCGGTCGGGTCACATCCAGGTTCCGTTCGAATGCCGCGAACACTCGAGCGATCTTGTCGGCGCAGGTTTGCAGGAACTCCATGTTTTGGTAAATGAACTGCATCGGCGTGTTAATCTCGTGCGCCACTCCGGCGGCCAATTGCCCCACCGACTCCAACTTCTGGGCTCTCGAAAGCGTCTCCTGCAATTGCTTGTACTCGCTCAGATCCCTGGCGATCAGGGTGAAACGCTTGCCATCGTGCGTATCGTAGGTGCTGACACTTAACAGCAGTGGAACGCTGCCGCCCGACTTCTGCAGTCCCTCCACCTCGCGTGCCGGCGAGTGCTTGCCGTTTTCCTTCACCAGGAAATAGTCGGCGCATTCCTCCCACGAAGTGGCAGGGGGGTCTTTCAATAGGCTGCAGAAAGGAGTGCTCAGCAATTCCTCTTCGCTGTAGCCGAACAGCTCGCATGCCGCTCGGTTGCACGACTCAATGGAGCTCGTAGCGTCCAAAGCGATGATGCCATCGGCCGCTGTTTCGACAATCGAGTCCATGCGATTTTCCGCCTGGCGCTCCAACTCCCACTTGTGAGTGAGGGAGATGGCGAGCTGGCAGACTTCGACATTGTCGAAAGGCTTCTTGAGAATCAGCAGTCGGTCGCGGTGCTCGACGCGATCGATTATCTCCGACCACGAATAGTCCGAGAAGGCGGTACAAATCACGATCTGCAGGTTAGAATCCACCTTCCACAAGTGCTCGATCGTTTGCAGTCCGTCCCACCCCGGCGGCATCCGCATATCGACGAAGGCCATGGCGAACGGCTGGCCGTCGGCGTTGGCTTGCTTGACCATTTCGAGTGCTTCTTGCCCTTGATAGGCCGAGTGCAACTTGAACTGGGGTACGTTGCTCGACTCCTGGTCTTCTCCCAACACCAGGGCGCTGAGTTCGTCCAAGTCGCCATCAACAGGTTGTGCCTCGAGTATCTTTCGATAGTCTTCGTGAATCGCGGGATTGTCGTCTACAATCAGGATGCGATCATTCGTGCAGCTGTTTGATCGATTCATGATGGTCCTGTGACTAGTGTTAAGTTGATGTCACTCTGAGTTCTAACGGTTTGCTTTTTGCACCGAGGCGAAGGGTAATCGCAACGTGAAGGTAGCGCCTTTCAAATGCCCATCGCTGTGGACCATGAGCTCGCCATCCATTTCCGATGCCGCGTTCGCGCAGCTATGCAACCCGAAGCCGTGTCCGGTTGATTTGGTCGAAAAGCCGTGCGAGAACACCCGCGTCAGGTTGTGCGGCTCGATTCCGACACCGGTATCCTGCACCTCGATGTACAAGTCGTCGCCTTCCTGTCGGGTACAGACCGACAGCACTCGCTCGCACTCATGTTGTTCGGAAAGCGCCTCCTTGGCGTTCTTGATTAGGTTGATGACGATTTGCAGGATCCGCTGCTTGTCAACCAGCACCGGCGGCAGATCGGCGAGGTCGCGGTCCACGCGAATCCGATGCCGGACGAAGGCAGCCGAGTTGAGCTTGAGGGCATCCTCCAACAGTTCGTTGACGTTCATCGGCTCCACCAACCCACCGGTGGTCGCGTACGATTGCTGCGTGGAGATGATCGCCTTGATGTGTTCGATATTCGACGTCAGCGAGTACGCTTCCTTCATCAGGGAGTCGTCCTCGGCGTTGAGCGTCTCGGCGAGCTTCTGCAAGAACTTCGGTATCTGCTGTCCCCTTGGATCGTTGGTCACGAAGGCGCCAAGTTCACTCTCATGCTCCAGCAGTAGACTTGCGAGCTTGGTAAGTTGCTGCCGTTTGGACGCTTTGAGGCTCGAGTAGATGGTCGAGGCCGATACGTTGACGCTGTTTAAGACGTTACCCACATTGTGCAGCACTCCCGACGCAATCTCAGCCATACCAGCATGGCGAGCGGCTTCGACGAAGTCGCGGTGCACGCGCGCGAGTTCCTGCTCGGCGCGTCGTCGCTCGGCCACTTCGTTGCTGAGATCGAAGTTGGCGTCGGACAACTGGCGGGTCCGCCGTTCGACGCGAGCTTCCAGTTCGTCGCGTGCTTGCTCCAGCTGTTGCTCGCGCGACTCCACTTGTTCGAGCATGTTGTTGAACTGGTCGTACAGCACACCCAGTTCATCTTCGCTGGTCTTTGCCACGCGTATGGAATAGTCTTCCGCCGCCGAGATTCGCTCGGCAGTGCCCGCCAATTCCAGAATCGGCCCCGAGATCGTTCGCTGCAGGCGGGAGGAGACCAACTGCGTCGTGGCGAAGCACACAAGCATCACCACCGCAACGATGGTTGCGTAGTCGATCAACTGCTCTTTCACCAGGTCAAGGTTCGCCGCAATGTAGATCGTTCCGATCACCTCGCCGTCCGACTCGATGGAGTTCGCCACGAAGGCAAACCCGTGTTCGACTTCCGACTGGCCAGGCTCGGGAGGTGCCGTGAGTTCTGGGTGACGCGTCCCGTCGACTACGTACGACGCAAACGTCTCGCCCTCGCTATCAAACAAGTAGGCCGCTTCGACCGATGGTTGTTTCCGCAACGAGTCGAGCACCTGGCTGGCGGAGTCGGCATCGTCGAACACCAACGCCGCGCTGGTGTTCGCCCCCAGCACATCGGCCAGGGCAACCAACTGACGAAGCATGGCGGTCTGCTCGAAGTGCCATTGCTTGTACAGCAGCGCGGTCGAGGCCATCATCAGCGCCACGGCAACCATCGCCTGCACCAGGAGCGTTAGCTTACGCCGGATTGGAACCTTGCTGAACCAATTGGAAGTCATTGCTTCTCCTCCGATTGGGATGAGGCGTTGTCCGATCGCGGAGGAGCATCGATGATCTTGGCCAACGCCAGCAGCTTGGAGCTGACCTTCAACTCGCTGTTGTTGGCGAGTTTGGAATGGAATGCGAAGCGAACCTTGTTGTTCTCAATGAAGAACTGAATGTGGCCGCCTTGTGCGATGAAATCATCCGACTCTCCAACCATCAACACCGTGGATTTGCCGTCCTGGTGAATGGCAGAGAGTTGGTCGCCGGAGACGCTCTGGGGAACGAACAGCATGTGGCACTCGCTGGCTTCGGCTGGTGTGTTCAGCACGACGAGCCGAATGGAACGCCCACCCACCTTCTTGGTGGCCGCAATCTTCTTCAGAGTGGGCTCGAGAGCATTGGACTGGTACAGGCCAATCACGAACTCCTGTCCTCCCGATTCGAAAGCACTTTCCGGCCAATCGATGTAGTTGGAGAACTGATAGAGAAATGCCGCCTTGATGGCGTATTCGCGATCGATGACCGCGGCGGTTTGCGAGAGTGCTGCGCCGGCCAGCCAACTGCCGCCAACCAGCACTAGCAGAAGCGTCGCCGCCAGACAGCGCGGCCCGCCGGATAGACCGTAGGTCGCACCACCAGAAGGTAGTCCGCCCGCTCGTCTAATTGCCCACGCTGCCCTAAGCATTTTCGCTATGATTCACATCGCTCCAGGAGTCGCCAAGAGAAATCCTGGTACCTGAACTCCCGGATGGGAGTGGAGTGAAATCCGATGAACGGGCGCTGCTGCCGAACATGGAAACTCTGCCCCATCTATCCCGTCGCTCTACGGATTCAACCCTATGCAGGGTGAGTCGCTACCGATCTCCAACCAGAAATTTCGGCTGTTGACGTTTGGCGACACCCACACGTATGTAGCTCTTCCAGACCAACGTGCAGTCCGGAATTCGTGAAGCCACTGCGTTCTGAAGAGATTCAATGCCTGGCGGGCTGCGCAACCGAATGGCCACCTAACTGGTGGCAGCGGGCAGCCGAAGCGTGTCGATATGATCGCTACAATCGGTTGCGAAATGCGCCGAATTCACGGCGTGCTATTCGCCCGTAAACTCGTTCAAATCCAGGCGATAGAGCACCTGATTGTAGTCGTGCCGACCGGTGGGGCGGGCGTTGTTGGCAAACGTGGCGGTGTAGGTCGCTTCGAACAGCAAAATGGGCGATCCTTCCTCGGCCCATTCGTGGTGCAGCCGCGGGTTATAGAATGTGTAGTTGTTGTGGGTCACCACTTTCTGCGCCGCGCGCCAAGGTCCAGTGGGCTGATCGGCCTCGGCGTACCAAATTTCTCCCAGCGGCGACGACTCGCCCCCCATTTGCGTGAACACGGACACCCATTTGTCGCGGTACGCATTGTAGGCAATCGAACCGCGGTGGTGCTTGATGCTCGCCGAACCATCGGCCGTTTCAATGTGCTCTTGCGGTTTCAAAAACTGCCACTGCTGTGGATCGCGCCAAGCTTCGTAACTGTCGTGGCACTTCATGGTGGGGAATGGATCGCCGAAAAGCATCCAACGCTTCCCGGCTTCATCGGTCCAACGTGTAACGTGACCCATCGGTGCGTCGGGCACTTGCTCTTGATTGGAGGTCCGCGACCATAGCGTTTCCACGTGGTCGAACTGCTTGGTCTCTTCGTTCCACTCGCAAAGGCCTTGCTCATAGGTGGTAAGTGGGGCGCGAATCTTGTCGTACGTGGCCACCAGGTGTGCGACGCCCTGCTTGTCTTTCACGCTCGTATACCCGCTGAGCCAGGTAGGACCATCACCCGGCATGTCGGCCACGGATCGAGGGCGACCTTCGTCGTCCTTGAAGTAGTCGTACTTAAGCTCGATCGGCGGCTCAAAGCGGCTAAGTGGCGTGAGCTCCGTGGTCGCGCTGAGCATGTCGAACAACCCGAGCGGATAGCGAGCAATACTGGTATCGCCCCAGCCCCAGTAGGCTCGACCGTTGTGTTCGGTGTACTGCACACTATCGCAGCCGACGATACCTTGTTCGCGCCACTGGCTGAACTCGCCAAAACGCTGCGCTTCGCCGAACAGCCCAGCACCCGATACACGCCCCAACCGCTTGCCTGGAAGTTCTCTCGTAACTTCAATGGTGAGCGTTGCCCCTTCGCTGGGAGTGACTCGCACACCACGCATGCCGAAGCCGTCGGCCGGCACCGAGTAGCCGTGGCCCTCGACAAACAGCCAGGTTTCGGTGTCCATCAATTCGGGCAGGTCGAAGGCGACCACCCCGGCGTTGTCGCTGGCGAAACGCACGTTGTGTGTAGTCCGCAATTCCACCAATGGCACCGGCCAGCCGGTGTCTTTGTCGACAATGTTGATGCGGCAGGGCTCAAAAGCGCTGGCGACCGAGGTGGCGAGCGAGAGAAACACGATGCCGGTTTGTAGAACTGCCGTGTCTGTTTTCATCGCGAAATTCCCAAAGGGTGTTGGTAAAGATCGAAGGCCCGGCACCATTCTACCCTCCCGGCGGCATCCGCATCACCAGCAGGCGGGGTTCGGACATGTGCTCGATGGCGTAGCGGACACCTTCGCGACCGAGGCCGCTGTCCTTCACGCCGCCGTACGGCATGTTGTCGACACGCCAGGATGGGACGTCGCCAATCACCACGCCGCCCACCTCCAGTGTATCCCAAGCCTGCTGCACTTTCACCCAATCGCGAGTGAAGATGCCCGCCTGCAAGCCGAACTGGCTATCATTCACTTGCGCGAGGGCGTCGTCGAACGCACGAAACCGACTCAACACGGCCACTGGTCCGAATGCCTCCTCTGCACAGAGGTCGAGTTGCGACGGGACGTCCTCCAGCAGCGTGGCTTCGAGCATCGCGCCGTCACGTTTGCCGCCGCAAAGCAGCTTGCCACCCGCATCTACGCCCGTCTGGATCCATGCTTCGAGTCGCTCGGCTTCGGACGCGGAAATCATCGGGCCGATGAATGTCTCTGGATCTTTGGGGTCGCCCATCTTCAAAGCGCGCGTGGCGGCGACCAGCTTTTCCTTGAACGCTTCGTACACCGATTGATGGATGATGATTCGCTGAACGCCGATGCAGCTCTGACCCGACTGGTAGAACGCACCGACGATGATGCGACTGACCGCGTCGTCCAGGTCGGCATCCTCGTCGACTACCACCGCGGCGTTGCCACCCAGTTCAAGAACGACGCGTTTCTTGCCCGCCTTACTCTTGAGCTTCCAGCCAACGTCTTGCGATCCGGTGAAGGAAAGCAGCTTGAGTCGCTCGTCGGTGGTGAACAGATCAGCGCCCTCGCGGTGGCAAGGCAGGATCGAGAACGCCCCTTCGGGTAGGTCGGTCTCCGCGAGCACTTCACCGATCACCAGCGCGCCGATCGGCGTGAGGCTGGCGGGCTTCAGCACGAAGGGACACCCTGCGGCGATGGCGGGCGCCACTTTGTGAGCGGCCAGGTTTAGCGGAAAGTTGAACGGCGAGATGAACGAGCAGGGACCAATGGGCACCGGCTTGACCATGCCGCGGTAGCCTTTGGCGCGGGGCGAGATCTCGAGGTTGAGCACCTCGCCTGTGATGCGAACCGACTCTTCGGCGGCGATGCGAAACGTGTCGATCAGCCGCGTGACCTCGCCCCGGGCGTCCTTGATTGGCTTGCCGGCCTCAATGCATAGCGACATCGCGAGCTCGTCAAACCGCTCCTGGAACCGCGCAACGCAATGATTGAGCACCTGCTGCCGCTCGAACGGTGCAAACTCGCGCATCGCCGGCGCGGCCTCGGTGGCCGCTGCAATCGCCCGATCGATATCCGCCGGCGAAGCCATGGCCACGGCCGTGACCACCTCTCCGGTGTACTTGTCGGTCACCTCGAGGTCGGCGTTGGGCGACTCAGGCTGATTGGCCAGGTAAAACGGGTAGGTACTTTTGAGTTGCATTGCACCTGAGCAAGTGAGTAGTTGAGTTAAATCGCTCCGTAGGCCAACAATGCCTCGGCCACTTTGCGGAAGCCGGCGATGTTGGCGCCCAGGGCGTAGTTGACGTAACGGTGGTTGCCCCCTTCTTCGACGCAGCGGCGGTGGATGTCTTTCATGATGCTGTGCAAACGATGATCGACCTCTTCGGCGCTCCAGGTCACTCGCTGAGCGTTCTGCGCCTGCTCCAGGCCTGAAACGGCGACGCCACCGGCGTTGGCCGCCTTGCCCGGCCCAAACAGAACCTTCTCCTTGAGGAACGCGTGGGCGGCGGGCAGCTCACTGGGCATGTTAGCCCCTTCGCAGACAACTTGCACGCCGTTCTTGATGAGCGTCTTGGCGTCGTCCAAGTCGATCTCGTTCTGCGTGGCGCATGGCATCGCGATGTCGCATTCCACGCCCCAGGGCCGCTTGCCTTCAAAATACTTGGCGTGCTTGTAGCGATCGGCGTACTCGCTGATGCGGCCGCGGCGGACTTCTTTCAGGTCCTTGAGGTAGTCGACCTTATCCTCGTCCAGGCCGTCGGAGTCGTAGATGAAACCGCTGGAGTCGGAAGCCGCGACAACGTTGGCGCCCATCGCGACAAGCTTCTCCATGGCGTACAGCGCCACGTTGCCCGAGCCGGAGACCACGGCAGTTTTGCCCTCGACCGATTCGTCGACGTGCTGCAGCATGTTCTCGCAGAAGTACACGCAGCCGTACCCCGTGGCTTCGGTCCGAACGGGACTACCTCCGTAGGCAAGCCCTTTGCCGGTAAGCACGCCCGCGTAGCGATTGGCAACGCGTTTGTACTGCCCAAAGAGAAAACTGATCTCTCGAGCGCCGACGCCGATGTCGCCAGCGGGTACATCGACGTCCTCGCCAATGTGGCGATGCAGTTCGCACATCATCGCCTGACAGAATCGCATGATTTCGTCGGACGACTTGCCCTTGGGATTGAAATTGGCGCCGCCTTTTGCGCCGCCCATCGGCAGCCCGGTCAAGCTATTCTTGAAGATCTGCTCGAAGGCCAAGAACTTCAGCACGCTCAGCGAGACGTCCGAATGAAACCGCAGGCCGCCTTTGTAGGGGCCAATGGCATTGGAAAACTGCACCCGCCAGGCGCGGTTCACACGCACGTTGCCTTCGTCGTCCTGCCAGGTGACGCGAAAGGTGATGATGCGATCGGGCTCGGTCAGCCGCTCCAGGATTCGGGCGTGCTGGTAGTCGGGGTTGGCCTCCACAATGGGCATGACCGATTCGGCGAACTCCTGCACCGCCTGGTGAAACTCTTTCTGCCCTGGGTTCCTCCGCTTCAGGCCCTGCATGAAGTGCTTCAGGGCCGACTCCTTTTGTTCCGCCATGGTACGGGTCCTCACAAGCTGAAAACTGGGCGGCTTGTGTTGCGGCTTGTGCGCCTTGCCGCCCAGCGTTCATCGTCCTCCAATGGGGCCGTTGCGCCTAGCGGAGAAGGCGTCCGTTCGCGGCCGAGGGCGCCCTGCCAGCACCTGAGCGAAACATTCCCCATGCTGAGGTTGAGAAAAGGTTGCACCGCGGTGTATGTTAAGGGTTTGCGGCCGCACCGCCGCGCTGGGAGCTTTCACGGACTATTCGCAAATAAGGATGATAATCATGGTGGGATTTCGTTGGTCGTTGGCGTTGGTAGCGGTGGCCGGCCTGTCGATTGCTGGCTGCGGCGGCTCGGGTTCGGGTGACTCTGGCTCCGACACTGGTGGGGGCGACGCACATGCTGGACACGATCATGAGGGCCACGCCCACGCGGACCCCAAGAACTTGCACGAGGCAGCCGAGGTGCTCGCCGAAATGCGGGATGAACTTGCGGAAGCCTTCGAGAAGGCCGACGTGAAAGCCGTAGACGAAGTCATCCATGAAATGGGCCCCATGGTCAAGAAAGCCAAGGAGATGGTCGCTTCCTCAAATCTGGATCGCTACGCTCAAAACGATGTGGATGCGGCTCTCGATCAGATCAAGGAGGTTCTCGCTGAACTCCATCCCTCGCACGGCGCCGACGCCAAGGTCGACCCGGCCGACTACGATGCTCAGAAGGACAGCTTGAACGACGCACTGGAAAACCTCAAAAAGAACACTGCGGAGCCGGAAAAAGAAGCGGCCAACTAGTCGCTGGGGCGATTGGAACCCACTGTTGCAGATCCAATGCTTGGCGTCGGGTGCTGCGGCTCTATAATTGAGCATTCCACGCTCAATTTCCCGCCGCGCACCTTCAGAAGCCGCCATGCCTTCCGCTACCTCGCTCCCTTCCACCCTGGCCGAACTCCGCGAGTTTCACTGGCGCTCCAAGTCGGTGAAACAGGAAATCTGCGACAACTTCACCGCTCGGCTGGCCGCAGGCGACGAGCTTTACCCCGGCATCGTCGGCTACGACGAAACCGTGCTGCCGGAGATCAATATTGCGCTCTTGGCGCAGCACGATATTCTATTCCTCGGTGAAAAAGGGCAAGCCAAAAGCCGGCTGATGCGATTGCTGGCCAGCTTTCTGGACGACCACATTCCGTACATCGACGATCCGCAGATCCCGCTGCACGACGATCCGCTGCGGCCGATCACGCGCCGCGGCCGGCAACTGGTGGCCGAGTTGCCGCCCGAAGAACTGCCCATCGCGTGGTGGGCCAAGGAAGATCGCTACGCCGAGCGACTGGCACCCGGCACCAAGTTTGCCGACATCATCGGCGAGATCGACCCCTCCAAACTGGTGGGTGGGGTGAGCATGGGCACGGAGGAGGCGCTGCACTTCGGCCTGATCCCGCGGATGCACCGCGGCATCTTCGCGATGAACGAGCTACCAGAACTCGACGAGCTGGTGCAGGTCGGCCTGTTCAATATTCTGGAAGAACGCGACGTGCAAATTCGCGGCTATCCGGTGAAGTTCGACATCGACGTGATGATCCTGTTTTCGGCCAACCCCGCCACCTACAACCGTAGCGGCAAGGTGATCCCGCAGCTCAAGGACCGCATCGGGTCGGTGATCCACACCCATTACCCCCTGGAGCGCGATCTGGGCATCGCCATCATGGAGCAGGAGGTGGTCGGCGGCGGCGATAGCCGCGAGTCAAGCCAGGACTCGGTGGGCCCGGAAGTGGTGGTGCCGTACTTCATGAAGGAGCTGATTGAGGAAATCAGCCGCGCGGCGCGGAACTCCAAGTTCATCGATCACGAGTCGGGCGTTAGCGCGCGACTGTCGATTGCCAACTACCGCACGATGCTGGCCAGCGCCAAGCACCGCGCAGCCGTACTGGGCGAGTCGCCCGCGGTGCCGCGGATCAGCGACCTGGGGCACTTGTATTCCAGCTCGCTTGGTAAGCTGGAACTCGACCTGATGGGCTCGCACCAAATGAGCGAGCGACAAGTGCTCGACTCGGTGCTGGCCGAGGCCGTGGCCACCGTATTTGCCGAGTACGTCGAGGAGCATGGCCTGGCCGAGATCGCCCAGATATTCTCACAAGGCGTGAGGATCGAAGTGGGCGACATGCTCCCTTCGAGCCACTACGCCCGGCTGCTCGAGCGAGTGCCGCCGGTGTGGGATAAAGCGTTTGAAGTGAACGCCGCCGAGAACGAAGCGGTACGCGCCAGCTGCGTCGAATTCGTCCTGGCTGGCCTGTACGCCACCGACCGCATCAGCCGCAGCCAGACGCACGGGCGGATTGAGTACGAATTCTAGGCCTCCCGTACGATGACCACCTCGGCAGTAGCAACGCGAGGTACGGCCGGTTCGGCCATACTACGAGTGACTCGCTCTCCTCTGGCCTTGCGTAGCCGCACTTAACCCTGGCTACCGACGGACAGAATCGACTATCCGTCGTAGACTCTTCGCCTTGAGCCCCAGGCACAGCACCAGGAGCAGGCATGCCGACGTTGGCTCTGGAATTGCCACGACCGTAAGTCGCAAGGACTGCATGCCGGCGTCCGGCCCTTGGGCGAGGGTGACGACTTCGAAATATCCGTCGAATTGCTGAGTGAAGAACCTTGCACCCGCGACATCGATCGAGTTCCCGACAACCAAGTCGAACGTGTCGCCAGCCCGAACGCTTGCCATGGCAGTCAACTCCGCCACCACATCTCCACGCAAAGTGGCAACGTCGGTCCGAATCAGGTCAGCTTCTGCGTTGTCTCCTCCCTGAATCTCCAACAAGAGTGTCCCACCGGCAAGTTGATTGAGCCTATCAATCGAAAGGGTGCCGATGCTCTCCCCCGGTGAGATCAATCCCGAATTATTGGTAACGGTTGCTTCGACGCTCCCTACGCCGGAGAGAGTTCCTTCCAGCAGTGCAATCGACTCATGAGATACACCATTGAGAACTAGCTCTTGCTGCCGCGAAAGTAACAGCGACCGACTCGTGGTCCTCAACTCGACTTTTTGCCCGATCTCGAGCACAAGTTGACCGGCTGCCGTTCCTTGTATCTGTGAGGGCACAAGAACTTGCCCTTTTCCGTCGAAGCTCAGGTGAGCATCGGTAGCGGTGGAAGTGATCTCAGCGAAGATCAACGTGCTATCATCGAGCTCGATGGACAGACTCTCCTCCATTTGGATCCCAGCGTTGAAGGCAACTTCAGAATACCCTAGCACTTGGAGCACCGAATCATTTTCAAAGTAGGCAGTCCCACCGATATCGAACATCATGGGATCAACAGTTGACTCATCGCTAACATTGTAGGTATCTCCGAAGTAGTCAAACATCAGAAGCCGACTTTCTCCTGAGAACAAGAGTTCCGTCTGCGTGGCCGCTCCGAGAATGGGTGCTCCCGAAACACCCAAGTCGCCTCCAACAATCCTCACCTGAGATGGCGTCTCAAACATCTGGCCACTACCTCGGACGCCGTAATACCATCCCCCCACCAGCTTTGCCTGCGAATGTACCGTGATGCTGCTTTGGGTTCCGAGAGACTCTTCACTCGCGATAAGCGCCCCTTCTTCAACAACGATACTCCCCGTAAAGTTTTCAGCGGACTCCTCTAGATAGCCAATCCCCTCAGTGGTCTTCCTGAATGACCCGTCACCGGTCAGAGAGATCTCGATTCTTCCATTCGTGAGTTCGAATTCGTCGGCATCCAACAGAACCTTCGAAGGTGCACCACTTATGTTGGACTTTGGAGAGTAGAGTCTGCCTTCGTTGACCACCACACGAGACACCAACGCCGGGCGGGTCGCGGTGTAGTCGAATCGCACAATGCCACCCTCTACAATCAACTCCGTCCCTACCGGCAGAGCTTGCTCGCTCTCTATCGCCAACGTCGCCTGTGACACGGTAGGACCGGTATAAGAGTTCGCCCCCGTGAGAGCGATGCTCCCATTGACGACAATTCCGACACTCCCCCCATCGACGTTGTCAGCGATGTTCGCCGCGATCGTCGATTTTCCACCATGACCGTAAGCGTAGATCATTGCGGATTCGGATCCAGCACCGGCGGTGAGGCTGCCATTGAGCAGTGAGCTATTGTCGGCAAACACGAGTGCCCCTTGTCCAAGACGCAGTGCATGCCCCCCCAAATCAATAGTCCCGCCACCCTTGGTAACTAAACTTGCAACTGTATGATCGGCGGACAACGGAGCTGCGCTCGTAAACCACACGTGATCTGTGGCAGCGGCCCCTTCAATCACCGCAGGCCGAACGATCCGATTGCCCAGTCCTACAACACCATCCACTGGATCGTAAGTGGCCAGGTCGGTACTCCCGGAAGTAGTAATAGCCCACGGCCCGATAATGGAATTCTCCAAAGCAGGCGCCTCGGCAAAGCCGATGCTCATCGGGTTACCAGGTCGATTTCTGAACGCAAGCGTCGAGAACCCCATTCGCTGCAGCGATTCGAAACGCAATCGGGCGTTGAAACTGTCGAAAGCGATTACCTGTGAATACCCCTGCTCCAGCTGTAAGCTTCCAACTCGCTCTTCGAAGGACCCCGGGCCGAACAACTCGACAACACCGCCATAGCTAACAATGGGTATATCGTCTCCAAGGCGGTCAGCGACGATAGAATCCGAGCCGTTGATGAACTGCAGCCAATCATCGTCGTGCAATTCAATTCGGCTGGTCGAGTGCAGAGATCCTTGATCCGATAGCCGAAGCCGGGTGCCTTCTTTTAGACCAGTTAGCACCGTTGCGCCGGAATAGGTATGGCCACTTGTTCGTATATCAATCGTTCCTTCGAAAATGTCTAATCGTCCTCCGTGAATGCTCCCAAGGATACCAAAGGTACTTCGACCGCTGATGGTTGCCCCTTGATCCCCCAGATGAATATCGGAACTCAGACTAATTCCGGTGGAAGAGTCGCCTACCAAAGCACCCTGCTTGGCGAAACCATGTCCGTTATTCAGGTGAACGTCGTCCCCAACAACTCCCTGAATGGACAAGTCGGCAAATTCATTGTTCTCGACAACGATGCTGCCGGTATTGTCATCGGAGTTGATATCACTGAGCCCTAGCGACCCTTGGCGAATTCGGAATTGGTACGCCTCACTGGATGGGTAAAGGACGAAGCGTGCCGCTTGATACCCCGATTTGATAACATCTCCACCAACCTGGATTCCTTCGCTGCTCCCACCACCAGATCCGATAGTGCCGGATATCAGGTCAAAGTCCCCTTCGACGACAACACCTCCGCGAATCTCCGTGTAGTATCCGCGGCTGGTGTAGTGGTCAACGAAAAGGCGGGAGTCCACCTCGAATACCCTGCCGCCAAACTCGAATTCGTTAACCGTGGCATTGGTGTTGAGCGTGACCCGGCCAGAGTCTATCAGCACATTGAATTCAGTTAGGCGTGAGTTTCGAGGGACTACTGCCGGCTGCCACTTGCTGGTGTCGCTCCACAATCCTTCCCCTCCTAGCCAAGTACTCTCAATCACCGGCAGGCTCTGATCCACGCCTGCCCCGAAGCAGCGACCGGATCCGCCAGAGAAACCACACAAGGCAACGATGCACCAGAGTGAGACGGTAGCAGATGCTGGAGGCCTGAGCGCAGGAATCAGTTTCATTGGTCGGAACGGGGGTATGGGTGAGGTCGAGTGAGGGGGGGGCAGCAAGGCCATGAAGCGATTAGCATGGCCGGGGAAGGAGGGAAACTCTTGAATGCAATCGGTGCGTTCGCCGAAACTGAGCGAACTCCCTCTGCTAGAAGTGGCCATGGTACATGCCCCGACGACCAGGCAAAAGCCTGAGGGCACCATCGTACGATAGGTGGCCTTCAACGGAAATGCAACTCGCATCCCGCGAATTCCGATGAATCAAATTCCGAAAAGCCGGACTGCGGCAAACTAGATGAAACGGATGAGTTTCCAAGATGGCGATTTCGGCGGTGTTCAAAGCGTCCGACCTGACCATCGCCAAGATTCAAGTCGGTGCGGCCCAAGCAGGGCGTTTCAACTCTCCTCTGGCGTCACGCCCAGCACGATGTCGAACTCGGCTTCCAGTTCGTTGAGCTTCGAGCCTTCGAGCGGAGCAAACTTGCTCGTAACCAGTTTGCTCGACTCGCCCAGGCGGCGGTAGATGCCGTCGCGGGCGTTCTGCTTTTCGCCATCGACGAACAGTTGAGTGGTAAGTTGTCGCTTGCCATTCTGGTTCACCGCGAAGTGGATGTGCGGCGTGCGGCCGGGGTAGGGCACCGGCTTCACGGTGCGGAAGTAGTACTCGCCCGACTTGCCGGTCAGGAAGCGGCCGAAGCCCTGGAAGTTCTTGTCGCGCTCGCCGTTACCACCGCTGCGGCTGTGCAGGTAGACGCCATTGCCGTCGACTTGCCAGATCTCGACCACCGCGTTACGCACTGGATGGCCACTGGAGTCGAGCACGCGCCCGCTAAGGTGCGTGATCTGTCCCACGGCTGGCGTGAGGTCGTCGTTGAGGATGAGCAGGTCGTTGTCGGTGTCGAGCGGGAGCTTATCGGGATAGAAAGGCCCTTCGGTCATCCGAGGCGTCTTCGATAGCTCTTCGGCCAGCAAGCCGGGCGTGGTGAAAGCCGCAGCGGCGAAGGCCGAGTACTGCAAAAACTGACGCCGGTCGGCGGTGTGTGGTCCGGGCATACTTACCAACTCCGTATTAAGTACCTATAAATCCTCTATCGACACGATGGCATTCTACCCGAACCCCGGCGGGAACTCCAAGTTTCGCTGGCAGCCTTTCCGCAAGTAATAGGAATTTTGCTCTATGGACACAATTTCCGCCATTACCGAACGCCGTAGCGTCAAAAAGTACGACACTTCGTTCACCATGCCCGAGGAGGACGTGGAGAAGCTGCTCGATCTGGCGCTGCTGTCGCCCACGTCGTTCAACATCCAGAATTGGCGGTTCGTGGTGGTGCGCGATCCAGAGCAGAAGAAGAAGCTCCGCGAGGCCGCCTGGAATCAAGCGCAAGTGGAAGATGCTCAACTGGCGATCGTCATCTGCGGAGACATCCGCGCGTGGGCCAAATCGCCTGAGCGGTATTGGCGAAACGCGCCTGAGGAAGCGCAAAACGTATTGGTGCCGATGATTGGCAACTTCTACGAGAATGCTGGACCGCAGGTGCAGCGCGACGAAGTAATGCGGAGCGGCGGAATCGCTGCCCAAACGTTGATGCTGGCCGCCAAGGCAATGGGCTACGACTCGAATCCCATGATCGGCTTCGATCCGCAACAGGTGGCGGATCTGATTAAGCTGCCGGAAGACCACGAGATTGCAATGATGCTGGTCATCGGCAAGGCCGCCGAACCTGCCCGTCCGCGTGGTGGTCAACTCGACAAGAGCGAGGTGGTGTTCCGGGATTCGTTTTGAGGGAAGCGTGAGTAGGTGAGTAGGGGCTTGCCTAGAGGGTCATCTCCGTGGCCTGCTTGATGGGGTTCAGATAGAAGACGATGAACAAGCGGAAGATCATCATGATGATCAGCCCCGCCACCAGGACCCACACGGCGATGCCGGCGGCGACGGCCAGCCACTTCATGGCCGATTCGGCCTCGCCCTCGTATTGATTGGCGAGTCGGGCCATCGACTCGGAGATCTGCCCGCTCTCTTCGGCCACCGCCAGCGCATCAAGGAACGGTGGCGGAAACGCCCCGGTGTTGGCGAACGCCAAGTGCAGCGGATGGCCGGCCTCGACGTCGGCCACCATCTGCTTGGTGTGCTGGATGTAATAATCGTTGCCGGTCGACATGAGCACTAGCGGTACCAATTCCCGCAAGTCCATTTCGACGTTCAGCAGCAAATGAAGTGTCCAGGCCACTTGGGCAAGGCAGATTTTTTGGATCGAGGTGCCCACGCCTGGCAGCTTCGTGACGAAACGCTGCACGGGACGTATCCATAGCACGCCGCGCCGCATGGCGGCCACCGCTGCGGCGATGGCCAGGCAGATGGCGATGATCAAGTTGGCGTAGATGATCACACCGCGGGTGCCGATGAGCCCAATCCCCAAGGGGTCGATCGGGTTGCCGTCCAGGTCCTTGGCATCCAGCGCGCCGAGAATCCAGATCAACAGCCCGATAATGACAATGGCCAAAAACAGTTGCAGCATCGGCCAAGCCAGCAGGCCGAGAAACGTCCGCATCAGTTGATGGCGCACCTTGTAATGGTGCTCGAGCTTGTGCAGCACCTCGGCGGTCTGGCCGGTTCGCTCGCCGACGTCCACCATCTGCAGAAACAGCCGCGGGAATAGGTTGCCGGTTTTAGCCAGCGACGTGGCGAACGGATCGCCCTGCTCGATGCCGTCCTGCACCAAGCGGAACTGCTCGCGGACGCGACTCGGTGCGTTCTCGGCTTCCCGCTTCCAGACTTTGCGGATGTCGACACCGGCGGCCAGACCCACCGCCAAGCGGTGGCTGAGGTCGGATAGGCGTTTGCCGGAAATGTGGGGAGCGAAGAACATGAGGCTTTGATTTTAATCGCTAACCGCGCCGGCAGGTATTGCAGCGGACCAAATTCCCAGCCCCGCCTCGCGTGCCTGCTGCTGGGCGGCAGCCAGGCGTCGTTTCATTGTACCGCTATACCGGTAGTCGAGCCGAGCCCGGGCCAGCCCCGCTCGCACGAGTTCTTCGTTCAACATCACCTCGTCGTGCCACACAAACGCCAAATGCCGGCCGTAGGAGTCGAGCCGCTCGGCGCCGAAGGTGAGCGAGACCTCGTCGCGGGCTTGGGCAATGAACCGCTCGGTAAACTCGGTGGCTTCGGGGCCCCAGGGCTCGACCGGGTAGTCGGGTCGCACCGTTTCCGGCGTATCGATGCCCTGCAGGCGGATGCGCTCGCCGGTCGCGAGCTTCAACGTGTCGCCATCCACCACGCGCTCCACGCGGTGCTGCCCTTCGGCCAGCGGCGCGCGGTCGGGCACGTCGGGCGTGCTCCACAGCGCACGCATGACGAGTAGCACGCCCAGCAGCACAATCCACCAGTAGATACGGAACAGATTGCGAGAGTATCGCCGCGACATGCGTGCGCTTCTTGATTTGCTCGTCGAGCGCGGCGATGGGTGCGAGAACTAGAGGTCAGTTGTTACTGAACCCCAACTCCACCTGTGCAGCGCGTCCCAGAGGATTGTTCACAAACCGTTCGCGACAGTCGCTACACAGATCGAAGCGAGCTTGTTGATAGACTTCGTCTTGCAACGGATCCAAGTCTTCGTCGCGAGAGATCATCTCTTCGATTTCTTGCAGATAGTCGCGGTCTTCGTCGATGGCCTCTTCACCGGCATCCGCGGCTGCAAACACTTCCATCCGGACCACGTAACGAATCTCAGTGTCCAGATCGATTTCTCGTTTGCAGCAATCGCAAGTGAAATGAATCATGTGTCGTGTTCCTCGGTTCCTTCTCGGACGAGACAAGCCAGTTACTTCCTCCCTGACCCCTGCATTGCTTCATGTTACTGACTGCGACACCGGCGAGGCAAGGCAAAAGTTGTACTGGCACAATCTGGGCTGACCACTGCAAATCAGGGGCCGAAAGCTCCGCAGATTCTTTTGCGCGCAAACGATTCGATGTGAATTCTCCCACTTCAAACGAGGCGGAAAGCTGCACACTTCCCTGCGGAACTCGCGAACCCGCACGCAATGTGGGCTGTCTGAAGTTTCGATGAAGAGTTCGGTAATTGGCCTGGTTCGGCTGGTCCCGGGTTCGTGGATGGACTAAAATCTAGGCAGTAAGAGCATGAGTTGTAATCACTCACCTCTCTGCTGTTCCTTTGCTTTCTCGACGGTGAAACGCAGGCAATGGTAAGCGAGATCGGTCCAACCCACTCTCTCCGGTGGCCTTCGGCCACAGCCGCCCGCGCTTTGTTTCCGTACTCTGATATCGCCTCCGTGTGTGACGGTGGAGCACGCTTCGGCTCGCTGTTGCGCACCTCCGTATCCCCAGTTTTAACGAATCGACATCCGAGTGCGACGCCATCGCCGGAGCTTTCTGGCTGGCCAAGCACCCCCAGTACCACACCCCCATTGAGACGATGGCAGACACTGCGTTGAGTTCGAGTGTTTTGGTATTGAACCGACAGTACATGGCGGTTCACGTGGTGGATGTACGTCGTGCTTTTGCTCTGTTGATCCGTGAGCTTGCCGAGGTCATCCACATCGAAGACGGCCAGTACGGCAACTACGACTTCGAGTCGTGGCGCGAAATCAGCGAGCTCCAGGCCGAGTATAAGGAGCCGCACCAGGACTGGATTCGCAGTGTGAACTTCGAACTCCAGGTGCCGCGTGTGCTGCGCTTGTTGTACTACGATCGTGTGCCCAAGCAGCGGGTGCGCTTGAACCGTCGCAACCTGTTTGCGCGTGACGGCAACCGCTGCCAGTACTGCGGTAAGCACTTCCCCACCAGCGAGTTGAGCATCGACCACGTCGTGCCAAGTTGCCGTGGTGGTGAGACCACTTGGGAAAACGTGGTCTGCGCCTGCGTGAAGTGCAACGTCCGTAAGGGCGGTCGCACGCCGCAGCAGGCCGGTATGACGCTATACCGCAAGCCGGTGCGGCCACGCCGCAGCCCGCTGTTGGCCATCAAGTTGGGCAACCCCAAGTACGCCAGCTGGAAGACCTTCCTGGACGCTGCGTACTGGTCGGTCGACTTGAAGTAGCCTTGGTAAAGAACAATAGCCCCGAGCACTTGCTCGGGGCTATTGGTTTTTCATCAGGTTGTTTCGCAGCAAGTCGCCGCGATCTGCGGGCCTAGCTGTCGGCCAGCGGCTCTTTCTTCTCGGTAATCACTTCGCACTGCGGCGCCATTTCGGCGTTTAGCGCGGTGTAGTCTTTCCACTCGTCCGGAACGTTATCCTCGTGGAAGATCGCCTCCACGGGGCACTCCGGCACGCAGGCTTCGCAGTCGATGCATTCGTCGGGATGGATGTACAGAATCTGCTCGGCTTCGTAAAAGCACTCTACCGGGCACACAACCACGCAGTCCGTATACTTGCAGTTAAAGCACGGTTCGCAAACAACGTGCGTCATTCGTTTGTCCTCTCTAACAAAAGGGTGGCGCCGGCCCCGCGGCCATACAAACCCAGTGGCCATTCAAACCTTTACGGCACAATCACTTACAATTCTTTAGCGAATGCCCGTACGACCCCGATCCTAGTGATATTTTGCGTAGGGTGTCAAGCGGACGGGGGGCGAAAATGCGGGCGGTTTTGGGTTTGGTGGCCCGCAGCGAACCATTCGCCTTGCCTCGGGCCGCGCCGCTACCTAGAATCGAATAATAGGGGCCAGGGAAGCAGGAGTTGGGTGTTCGCTTGTTGCCAGGAGCGGAATCTGCCCACCTTTTGATATTAGCGGGGCATGGGACAAGCGCCGCCCACACCTGAGGCAGCGTGCTTTTACCATCCCTTCAACTCCGCGGAGTGACCTGACGTGGCGCTCTCTGAAATCGATCGCAACCTTATCGACCGCTGCTTGTCCCACAAGCCACACGCTTGGGAGGACTTTGTCGATCGGTTTATGGGCCTGGTGGTCCACGTGGTGAACCACACAGCCCAGAATCGTTCGATGCGACTCTCGCTCTCCGATCGCGAAGATCTGGTCGCCGAGGTGTTCTTCACGTTAGTCGACAACGACCTGGCCGTGCTCCGTCACTTCCGAGGCGAAAGCTCGCTGGCCACGTACCTCACGGTCATCGCCCGCCGCGTGGTGGTTCGCAAACTGGTAAGTGCTCCACACTCCGCTGCCCCGCTGGACGATGGGCAGATGCCAGAGAATGCCACCAGCGTCGAGCAACGCATCGAGGATCAGGAAGAAGTGGCTCAGATGCTCGAGTCGCTCGCCGGCACCGAAGCCGATGTGGTTCGCATGTACCACATGGAAGGCAAAACCTACGGTGAAATTAGCCAGGCGATTGACGTTCCTGAAAACAGCATCGGCCCCATGCTCAGCCGCGCACGCACGAAACTGCGCTCGCGTGTGGATCGGGCGACGAGTTAGGTCAAAATACCGCGACTGTTGGTCGCGTACCGTGCGCCGTAACTGCGCAGGCTTGTTACGGCCTACGCCTACACTTGTTTGTGGCGGAAGCAGCTTGTCAGGTGGTCGTTTACCATGCCGACGGCTTGCATGAACGCGTAGCACGTAGTGGGCCCCACGAAACGGAAGCCGGCTTTCTTCAGAGCTTTGCTCATCGCGCGGCTTTCGTCGGTTTCGGCCGGGATGTCGCCCATCGAACGCCAGCGATTTTTGATCGGCTTGCCATCGACGAATTGCCACACAAAATCGGCCAGTGAACCATGCTCGGCCTGCACCGCCAGCACCGCCTTGGCGTTGTTGATGGTCGACTCGATCTTGCCACGGTGCCGGACGATGCTCGCGTCGCCCAAGAGCTTCTCGACCTTCGCCGCTGTGAACCTCGCCACCTTCGCGGGGTCAAACTCACGAAAGGCCCGACGGTAGCCCTGTCGTTTGTTCAGAATGGTGCTCCAACTGAGCCCCGCCTGGGCCCCCTCGAGCGTGATCATCTCGAATAGATGCGAATCGTCCCACGACGGAACACCCCACTCGGCGTCGTGGTATTCGGTTTCCGCGGTGCTCGCCAGCGCCCAGTCGCATCGTTTCATACTTCGTTCCACCGCAAGGGGATTTCAGCTAAGTGAGTCCAGAAGGTATCCTAAGTGTTCCGCTTAGCATAGTCGTCGATCTCCCCCTCCCTCAAAATGTCCATTTACCAGTTCGATGTCGTTGTAGTCGGCGCCGGTCACGCAGGGACCGAGGCGGCGCTAGCGGCTGCGCGGATGGGGGCGAAGACCGCGCTCTTGACGACCAACTGCGACACGGTGGGGCAGATGAGCTGCAACCCGGCCATTGGCGGGGTGGGCAAGGGGCAAATCGTTCGCGAGATCGACGCGTTGGGCGGCGCCATGGGGCAGGCGATCGACGCCACCGGCATTCAGTTCCGCATGTTGAATCGCCGCAAGGGCCCCGCGATGCACAGCCCTCGCGCCCAGGCGGATAAGAAGGCGTACCAGGCCGAGATCAAGCGGATTGTCGAGTCGCAGCCCAACCTCTCGCTACGGCAAGAGGTGGTCGAAGACATAGAAATCGAACACGGCGAAGCACGCGGCGTATCCGTTCGCGGCGGCGCAACGTATCGTGCGCCGGCCGTGATTCTCACCACCGGCACGTTCCTGCAAGCCTTGATGCACACCGGCGAGGCGAAAACCGAAGGCGGAAGGGCAGGGGAGGGGACCACCGCGGGCATCAGTGGGGCGCTCGGTCGCCTGGGCATTCGGCTCGAGCGATTCAAAACTGGCACGCCGCCGCGACTTAACGGCCGCACCATCGACTACGATCGCACCGAACTACAGCCGGGCGACGAGCGGCCGCAGCCGTTTTCGTTCCTGACCGACGAGTTCGACGTCGAGCAACTGCCGTGCTACATCACGCACACCAACCAAGCGGTGCACGATCTGATCACCGCCAATTTGCACCGCGCGCCGATGTACAGCGGGCAGATCAACACCAGTGGCCCGCGGTATTGCCCCAGCATCGAAGACAAGATCGTTCGCTTCGCCGACAAGCAGCAGCATCAATTGTTTCTCGAGCCCGAGGGCCGCAACACGCACGAGGTGTACGTCAACGGCGTCTCGACCAGCCTGCCGCGCGACGTGCAGGACCAGATGTTCGAGCTCATCCCGGGCCTCGAGCGGGCCGAGATCATGCGGTACGGCTACGCGGTGGAGTACGACTACGCCCCGCCCGACCAGTTGACGCCATGGCTCGAAACGAAGTGCTGCCGCGGATTGTTCCTCGCCGGGCAGATCAACGGCACCACCGGCTACGAGGAGGCTGGCGCGCAAGGGCTAATCGCCGGCGCGAACGCTGCTCGCAAGCTAGCCGGCAGCGAGCCGCTCATCCTGTCGCGCGATCAGGCGTACATGGGCGTGTTGATCGACGACCTGGTGACATGCGGCGTCGACGAGCCCTACCGCATGTTCACCAGCCGCGCCGAATACCGCCTGCTGCTGCGGCACGACAATGCCGACCGCCGGTTGACGCCGCTGGCGCACGAAGTCGGCCTGGCCAGCGACGATCGATTGGAGCGGCTCAACGCCAAGCTCACAGCGATCGACCAGGCCAAGCAGGTGCTCAACACCACCACGCACGAAGGTGGCCCGCTGGCAAAGTATCTGCGCCGGCCGGAGGTGACCTGGGACGACGTGGTCGCGGTCGCGCCGGCGCTCGGCACGATCGACACCACGGCCGCCGAACAGGCGTTGTGGGACATCAAGTACGAAGGCTACATCGCCCGGCAGCAAACCGAAGTCGACCGCCAAGGCCGGCTGGCCGCCAAGCGAATCCCGGTGCAGTTCGACTATCACACCCTCGGCCAACTACGCATGGAAGCCCGCGAGAAGCTCACGAAGATCCGCCCCGTGAACCTCGCCCAAGCCAGCCGCATCAGCGGCATCACGCCAGCGGATATTGCGCTATTGATCGCGCATATGGAGGGAAAATGACCAATTCCCAATTTACAATGACCAAGGTTCAATAGTCGTAGTCAGCGGCTGCGAACAATTCATTGGTCATTGTTAATTCGTCATTGGTCATTCTCCCATCTCGGCCGTGAAGTACTTCAAACTGCTGCTCCTGCTCGCCATATCCTGGTGCGTGATGACCACCACGCACGAGTTGGGGCATCTACTGGGCGGTTGGTGCACCGGTGGCAAGTTGGTCGATGTGGAGTTGCGGCCGTGGCGGTTGCCGCATAGCCGGTTCTCGCCTGATCCGCGGCCGCTCGTCACGCTTTGGAGTGGGCCGGTGTTTGGTATCGTCGCGCCGGTGGTGCTGGCGGCGGTGATCCAGCGGCGGTGGGCGTGGTTTGTTGCCAATTTCTGCGTGCTGGCCAATGGCGTCTACCTGGCGCTCGCCTGGCTATCGGGCGACCGCTGGCTCGATACGCCAGGCTGCTGGCCGCAGGAGCAAGCCCGCTGGTGATTGCCGCGTTCTGTGCAGCAACTATTGCCGTCGGATACCCAATGTTCCGCAAATCGCTGCTAGGCCTCTTCAGCAACAAGCCCTAGAAGCTCTAGATGAGTGAACCACAACGACACAACGAGCACGACGTTTCTTATTGAGAGCCAGCCATCAAAGTCTCAACGTTGTGCTCGTCGTGTCGTCGTAGTTAGATTCCTTCGTCGCGTCACCCAAAGACTCACTCCGCGAGCGACACCTCCACAAGCGAAACTCCTTGCCGTGGAAGTTCGAAGGTCAACGTGGCCGATCCGTCGGCAAGTTCGTACTCGGTCTCGCCAGAGTAGGTGGCAAGCTCCGAACTTTTCATCAACTGGCGGTACTGGCGTTCGCTGGGGGCGCCGGGCGAGCCCATGCGGCGCCACTCGTCGTAGGGGTTGCTGTGGAACTCGTCGACGCGGGTGTGCTTGACTGTCGCGTCCTTCCACTCGGCAGGCAGGTTCTCGATAGCGAGCGTCACGTTGGCCGCAGGGCCTTTCACGTCGTCGTCGTGATAGTGCCAGACCATGATGGTAATCCGGTTTTCGTTACGACTGGCCAACACACCAACGTCGGGCGACTGGCGAACTCCGCTGCGGACGATCTCGTCGAGCGGAACCTGTTGCGAACTCTTCGCTTCGAGCCGATCGCCCTCCATGTGGCTGAACATGCGAAACACATTAAACACCGCGAGCGGCACGCCGTTCGAGGCAAGTTGGCGGAAGCCGGCGAAGTAGGGCTGGTTCTCGAACTCGAACGCCCAGGTAAGCGCGCCTTCCAGGTTCACGCCGTGTTTGGCGGCCAGGTCATGCTTACGGGCAAAACTGGCTGCGGTGTAGCTGGAGTACACGGTGCCGTTGCGATAGCTGAACATCGGCCCTTGGCAGGCGGCGCAGCCTTCGGGGTCGGACTCGCCAATCACAATGGGCGTGCTCTTGAGTTCCGGAAACTCGGCCACGATGCCAAACCCGCGATCGACCGTTGCGAGCTGCGCCGCGATGCCCATGCGGATATGATCGCCCTCCCAGCGCGGCGCACCCTTGGCGTGGAACGATACGAAATCGATCGGTGTGCCGGTCTCGCCGGTGGCGTGGTTCTTTCCTCGCAAGCTGTGCTTGAGGAACGCGCGGGTGAAGTCGCCTCCGTCGCCGGCGGTGTCGGCGCCGCCGACGCGTGCGTCGGGAATGGCTCGCCGGATCGCGTCGACCGTGTAGTCATGCAGCTTGAAGAACTCGTCGCGGGTGCCGCCCCAGTACCCGCCGGGCAGCATGTTGGCTTCGTTCCAGGTCTGCCAATACCACCGCAACACTTCCTCGTCGCCGTACCGCTGTTTGCAGTGCAGCGCCCACTGGTACACCAGTTCGGCCCAGCGATCGTAGTCCTTCGGCGGATAACGCCAGCCGGTCATGATGCGGTCGTACGCGAAACCGGGCCGCCAATCATGCTGGTACGGTTCGGGGTGCATCGAGAGGGCCTTGGGCATGAAGCCGACCTGCACGTAGGGCCTGACGCCGCGCTCGATCTGCGTGTCGAAAATCCGATCGACGATCGTCCAGTCGTAAACGGGGTTGCCACTCTCATCCTCGGTATACGCGTTGGTGCTTCCCCACTTCAAGGCAGGCGTGCCGTCGCCGGAGGTGAGCAAGTTGTGCGCGCGGAAGTAAACGTCGCCCTTCTGAAGTTCGCCAAGCCGACGAGTCAGCGTGCGACCGTCTTTCATGTAGACGTAGTTCGGCTCGTCGCCGCCGAAGAATCGCCAGATCGGCTTGAGCTGGCCGGTGGTTTGGTCCGCATCGACGGTGATCGAAACGTCCAGCGGCTTCTCTTCCGCCAGCACGCTGGTTGTAAGGCTAACGAAAACACTGCAGAGGAGAACTCGCAACCGAATCATATCGACCTGACCCCATAGTTGGTGAAGGATGCCAGTTGGTAGTGTACTCGAAAACCGCTACACCAGAGTGCAAGGAAGGGGGACTTCTACGCCGCGCTGGCCGTTTGTCCGAAAACCGGCCGTGTAAATTAATCGCCGTTGATTTCACGCTGTGGTTTGGTCCAATGGATGGAGGGATATTTGTATTCAACACGGTAGCTGCCGTCGCCAGACGGCGGACGCCGGGCCGCATAGCTTGGATACCTGACGGAGGGCGCCGCTCATCTCACCAGAGTGTGGAGCGCGTTGCGGTGACGAGGACGCTGATTCGCGGAGCGAATCGCGACTATCGGGGTTTTGGTCCAACTACCAACTGGCCAAACATGCGGGGAACAACGCGAGGAGTTTTGTCCCTAGCACCTCTTGTTGCCCAAATGCCGAAAAACGCGGCTCGCACTGCAATAATAGTGGTTTTGGGTCGTGAGGCAAGTAGCCAAGTTGTTTCAGGAAGGGCGCCGAAGTGTGCCTAGGAGGTGTATATACACCTGGGCTTGTACACCTTGTGTCGTTGGGGGGTGGTGGTGATTCAGAAACTGGGACGGAGGCGTTGATGTCTAAGCGTCTTGGCTTATGGGCGGGAGGAGGCTGAAGTGACCGTAGGTGATTGCCGTGCCTCATTAGATGATAGCGGTGAAACGGCACAAGGCGGCATGTGCTATCGACTGCCTTCTGTGACGGTTTTGCCGATTGTGCCAATGGAGGTCGCCACATGAGTTCGGGGCACGGGCTGAGTATTCTCGTCAAGCCCGTTCCCTTTCCATCACCGAAGTGTAGCATCCTGTCGGAATCACCGACGCGAACTGGGCTGCTCGCTTCGGCACCGAGGCCGATGCAACCGCTGCGAGGTCAGGCGGCGCGAAACTGCCGGCGGTGGCGATCCCGCTGAGAGTCTCGAGGACTCCATTGGACCTTCCAAGACTATAAACTGTTCGACACTTTGATGCCCTGCCGTAAACATAGTTGATGCGAACTCGTGTGAAGCGTGCGTCGCTCAACACCTGCCCGGTGTTTGCGCCAGACTCAATGTGATCGATGCCAGTCGTCGTCAGCCAGATACCACGCACTTCTGGCGGGCCCGCATTAGACACGCATGCACATAGACCAAAGTAGACGAACAGGCAAGCAACTGCCAAGCGATTTCGCAACAACGTGAGTAACCTGTGATCGTCGACGATCGTACAAGACGATTGTCAATCCTGAGCGTCAATCGTCCACTCGGTTGGCGTGTGTTCGCCTACGATCGCTTGAATCTCGTCGATGCCCTCCAGGCCGTCGAGAGTTGTCTTGCCGGTGCGAGCCAAGTAGGCGGCCGCCGTTCCTGCTGCACACCCGGAAGACCATTCCGACGGGTGCAGCCTCGTGGCCGAATTGGTCAAAAAGGTTTGGGCCATTGTCTTGCCCGCTACTAGCAGATTATCGAAGTCGCGATTGGTCAGCGCCCGATACGGAAGGTAGTACGGCAGCGTGTGACTATCGGCGCGCGTTGCTGCTGGGTACTTGCAATCCGCCAGCGGATGGATATCCGCCGCATAAGCGCCCAATGCCACGCGGTCGTCAAATCGTGTGCCTGTCTTCTGCTCGGCCGGCCCCGAGAGATGGCGAAATTCGAGTACAAAACCATCCAGCCCAATCGAACGTCGCGTGTCGCGAACATACGGCACCTTGGACAACCCGTGGGTGGTACCTAGCACTTTCCCGTCGATAGTGAAGCAGTCCGGGTGGATGCCTTCAGGCGCCGCTTGGCGAAACCAATCGTGCCAAGCCAGCGCCTGCCGTTCGGCTGCGGCCAGTGTCTTTAGGTCGACGCCACCCTGCCAATCGTCTAGCTGCTTCGCCGTCTCCTCTCGCGAGAGGAACAAGTAACCATTGGGGTAGTCGTTTCCTGACTCATTCGTGCGGGGATCGTAGCCCCAATTCTGCAGGGAGAGATCGCCGGGGTTTGGCTCATCCGCATCCGCCTTCAGGCGGCGGTAGGTCCAAACTTGCGACCAGGCATCGGTTCGGTCTCGGTAACTGCCGAATCCCAAGTCAGGCACCGTAGGATATTGGGGATGATCGTCCACAGGTTTCTCATGGTAGCGCATTACAAAGCCATAAGTTATTGCCTGGCCGCAGCGATCGTTCCCGTGCAGGTCACCATCCTCTACTTCGGCGCCCACCAGATACGAGGCACCCGACAAGGCAAGTAACTCACCCCACTCCGTGGCGTCTATAAATACTGTCGAACCTTTGGTGTTCGACCCAAAAGTAAGTACCCGCTTGTCGTACCGGTCGGAAGGCGTCGCTGAGTACCAATCGGGAAGATCCTGAGACAAGGGACGATCGTACCCACCTGCCTCGATCGTTGGCTTGGCGGTTCGCTGAATGGCGGTGACACTCACGATTCGTCGACTACTTAAGTCGACTTCTACTGACTTGACTACGGTGTCGCGATAGACTGTCAGCCGGTCACGGAGGTTTCGCTCGCGCGGCAAGAATGCCAGATCGAGTATCCGCTTGGGCTCAAAGCAGTAGCGACTCACCCAGCCTCGTCCAGGATTGCCAATTTCGGCCAAGGTGTCGCGAAGAAAGGGCGTCATATTTCGGGGATCGCGAGCGATCTTCGCGACGTCTAGCAGTACCTCCCCTGTTTTGGGGTCTGCGATTCGGTGCCAGGCTTCGTCAACTGCGGGAACGGCAGAGGCGGTAAACTGTCCGCCTATCCAATCGGTCGGCTCGAGCAAGGCCACCTTCGCACCCTCGTCGGCCGCGGTGAAAGCGGCGGCTAGTGCCGCAGCGGAGCCGCCACAAATCACGACGTCATACGCAGAACCGTCCGCAAGGGCCTCCGCTGCAAAAGTCGACGATGTTAGAGCACCACCCATCACGACGAGCAACGCATGCCATGGGCACGCAAATCGAGTGCGGGCGTAGCTCATTTCTTCGGGCCTTTTGAACTAAGATCGATCTTAAACTCGGAGAGCCCTTCTGGAGGCACTTCGGCACTGAGTCCACTGGCACCTAACGAAGAGTAGCTTTCAGGAATCAACAATTCGCCCAAGGCGTCTCCTGCCGGCCCTTCGGCGGCCCGCCGCGCTGGGTCCTGCGATGTGTAGCATACAACTCGGATACGATGTGCACCCACGATTGCTCCGTCTTCAGGTCGGAAGGTCGAAAGCACAAATGATCCGTCTGGTTGAATCTCACCTGTTGCGGGTTGACCACCCTCCACATGTTGGAACATCACCTTGCCAAACTTAAGAGGCTTTCCGTCGAGCATCACGCTACCTGCCACCGTGCCAAGCTCCGGACGGTCGTTGCATCCCGAGGAAGCAGCTAACGCAAGCAGCAGGCAAATCATGCTCCATTTCCGCCGCGCATAGCATCCTTGTACAGCAATCATGATAGGCTCTCCTCGGCCTGTGATGTTTTTGGCTAACTGGCATCCGCGGAGTCGTCGGCCACATCGGGCAACGGTTCTGCGTTTGCTTCGGGCGAATCCGAATGATCCGGGTCAGTGGACTCGGACTCAAGTTTAAAGATAAATGGCGAGTTTCCCTCGCGAAGCACAGAGACCTCGATGCCACTCGTTGCGAAGCTCGAATAACGCTCTGGAATCGTCAGATCACCTAGCGTGTCTGACATCGAATCGACGTCTTTGTTTCCAGGATCCTGCGACGAATAACTGACGATCCGCACACGATGTCGCCCGATCGTAGCACCGTCCGATTCACCGTATGTGCCCAGCGAAAATTTGCCGTTGGGCTCCAGTTTGCCAATGGCGGGTTGCCCCCCACTGAGCGGTTGGAAGACCACTTGGCCGAATCGAAGTGGCTCGTCGTCTAGAAATACACGTCCCGTCACTTCGATCACAGGCTGTGGTGACGCCGAGTCGCCGCACCCAGCGACCAACCCACTTGCTAGTAGCCAACTCAGAACAACCTTCGGAAACTTATAGACCATTGATCAACTCGCTCCCGTTCACCGTTCCGAGACCAAGAAAGGTGAGAAAGTCGATATCTTCCTGCACACTAGATACGCTACCGTCGCAAAAGACGAATTGCACGATGCCCGGATGCATACTGCTGAAAGGCCTTTGCACGATGGGGGCCGAGAACTTGTCCAGTTTGGCATTCGGCTGTGTGAGAAGTACTTTCATATGGTATGGCGCGTTCTGAAACCCCCCCAGATACCACGGTCGGTTATACCAGGGCCGCTCTTTGCACAAGTTGAAGCTTTCGCACTCGGTGTCGACGAATTCGCCTATCATGAATGAGTTGCTCGTACCATCGGTGATCTGCGAGAGTTTCCGCGGTTTTTCCTTGCCGAAGAAGCGATTAGTGACTGGCTCGATCACGTCCAACGTAAACGCGCCGTTTCGATACACTGGACCGTAGGGAGTCGAAATGCGAAGTCTCGCGATCTCCTCAGCCGTGTAGGATACTGGCCCGTCGAAGCTGTCGATCGTGGCGGCATCCGACCCCGAGCAGCCAGCGTAGGTTACTAGGGCCCCAAGTTGGTAACCATAGACTGTAGATGAGTCGAGCCCTTGACCGTCTTCGGCAACCGAGCGAATTGGGCCGACGTTCCAACTGGGGCAGATATAACTCGGCACCACGGTAGTGCGTGCCGGATCGTCGTATGGATTGCTACTGTTCTGGTACTCGAAATCGATCTGATCGTAGACGTTCTCCTGCTCCATGTAGGGCAAAATATGGGTAAACAGGCTCTTCTTGGAGAAATTCCACTTCGGCTGCGAACGCTGTTGGTCGAACTCCCAACCGGCAAACCCTGGCGGCAGCCGATCGACGTTGTTCGAGGCGTAGTTGAGAAATCCAAGTCCCAATTGCTTGAGGTTATTGGTGCACGACGTTCGACGAGCGGCCTCCCGAGCTGATTGAACCGCTGGTAGCAATAGGGCGACGAGGGTTCCAATGATGGCAATCACCACCAACAACTCCACCAATGTAAATGCTGGCCTTCCGCGTTTGATGGCAGCATTGTCGAGACCGTATGCTCGCAACATCCGAAACCCCTTTTGATATTTAACACGGGTCAGAAGTGGATGACCTGCTACTTGTAGTGTCGGCTCACGGCAACGAGCCCGGCAAGTACGACTGCCAAGAGAGCCGCGCGGGGTTCGGGGACGTTTGTCGCCGACAATGCACTGACGGCCGCAACTTGGCCGAAGTTCGTCTTCCATTCGGTATAGTCTCCGGCATCGACCATCCCGTTACCGTTGCCATCGGCCCCATCGAACGGAGTTACGGTGGCGCCAAGCGTATTCCGCCATACCGCATAGTCTGCGATATTGACGGTTCCATCACCGTTGTAGTCGCCGATAAGCGATGGCGTACTCGTGCCTACCGAAAAGATGAAGACATTTCGATTGAAAAAGTCGAGTACTGCCAATGTGTTGGAATCAGGGTCGTAGTCAAAATCGTAAATGCCCGCACTATCGCCGATATCCGCACCTGTCAGTCCGCCAATCAAATTGAAGGTAGCCGTTTGAGCGACACCATCGGTGTCTACCACTTTTACTACGTCGATGAAAGCTTGGTCGGTGGTGGCGATCGCACTGTCGTTGTAGATCAACAGGTCTCCATCTTCAGTGTCACCAATGAACTCGATCTTCTGTCCAAGCTTAAAGGCTCCCGCATCCGTGGTGTCGTCCACAATCGTACGTCGATTGGTCGTCGCGTTATCGCCCGAGCGTTCAGCTGCATCGACATCGTTGTTCCGACGAACATAGATGTCGCCCGTATCGGGGTCGAACGCCATATCGCGAGCGATGTTTCCACCTGGCACCGTATCGGGCAACCACTGGAAACCGAGCGGATCCCCACTCAGCACATAGGTCGAAGATCCATCAGACGTGTCCAACAAGGCCCGACGACCGCTGCCAAAAGCCGTCCAGGCGACACCCTGCGATGCACTTGAGCTGTTGAAACCAGGATCGAAATTCAGGCCCGCACCGCCGCGGGCGGTAATACCGGCAGCACTGAGGTCCCACAATAGTGTGTTGTTGGCGGTGTCGAACAGCTGAATTGCGTTGCTGGTATCGCTGCCCTCGTCGTAGCCGGCTGCCAGCATTCTTCCCTGTAGTTCGAGGTTGGTGTACCCACGCCCAGTGGGTTGGAAGATGGTGCCAAATTTCTCACTAAAATCCGCATCTTCCAGATCAACTTCCCCTGTTCGCGTCGGATTCAAAACCTCGATTAGCCCAATCGGCAGCAGCGAAGTACCAAAGTTGTCATGGCCGGCGAGATACAGCTTCGAGCCATTCCACGCGATACCTAGCGGATTTGTGCCGATGTATTTTGGATTGTCGTCGACACTTCCATCGTCTGGCACGAGGTCGGAAGCAAAGGCAAAACTAACATCGAACCGGGCTACTTCGTTGAACTCAATAGCCCGCGACGAAGTTGGCAACCAAAGGGTCGACACTAGCACGACGGCAAAGAGGCAGGAGGTTGTCGCTCGCATGAATGGTCCTGAGGTCGAATTGAACAGTTTTCTGTTTTGTCCTGAAGCTCGGTTGGAAGCGTTGGCGGCCGCGCGGGCCGCCAACGTCACTGCCCCGCCACTTGCGGCATCCCATGACTACCGCCAGCGACGTAATCCGAACAACACGGCCGTGCCAGCGATCGCGAATACGAAGGTCGACGGTTCGGGCACTACCTGAAAAATGTGGACATTGCGATTGTTGAAATCCAACAGCGCCAGAGTCTGCGAAGAAGGATCGAAGTCAAAGTCATAGTAGCCCACTCCATCGTCGGGAATTCCGCCACCGATGAGTGAGAACGTGGCCGACAGGGGCGTACCGCTGGAATCAATTAACTTCACTACATCTGCAAAGCTGGCGGTGCCCGTCGCAGGACGATCGTTGTAGATGACCACATCGCCAAATAGGTGGGTGGCCATGAAGTCGACATTCTGGCCGGCTACAAAAGAGCCATTGGAACTGTTGTCGACTAGCATGCTAACCGTGACCGAATTGCCACCAGTGCGAGTTGCTTTGAGCAAATCGTTCGAGCGTCGCATATACACATCACCGGTTGATTGGTCGAAATCCAGATCGCGCCAAAAGCTCTCGCCAAAGTCGGTAATGATCATGCCATCGCCAGTGGTGTAGATGTCCGCACCAGTTGCGGTGTCTTGTAGAGAGCGACGCCCGCTTCCGAAAGTAAGCCAGGCGATACCTGAGTCGACACCACCAAAACCTGGGTCGTGAGCGGCGCTACTGCCGCCACGCGCGTTCTTGGCCCATGTTTGCGTGTTGTTGCTTGCATCAAATGCTTGAATGCCGTTGGGATCAGCGGCGCCGTCGTCGTAGGCCGCTGCGAGTACGCCTCGCTCCAGATCCATTCCTGAGTAGCCCCGCAGATTCGGAGTGCTTAACACGCCAAACGGGCTGCCGAAGGTTGCTGCATTCAGGCCTGTGGCTCCTGAGTTGGTGATCTCCACAATTGCTGTGTCCGCGGCTGCGCCGGATGAATTGAAGCCGGCGATGTAGAGTTGAGATCCACTCCAAGCCACAGCGGAGGGATTGTTGCCTATGTAGCTGCTGCCAGCACTTTCGGCAGAAGCTGCCACGTCAAACCGGGCAATCTCCTGAAAGGTCACTCCATGTGCCAGTTTTGGTGAAATCACCAGAGCGGCCAAGCAAGCAAGGCCAACGTTGTAGAGCAAAGTTGTACGGCTCATGAGACTTCCTCGCGTTTGAAAGGGTGAGTAGAAAAGCAGCGGAAGTACGAAAGTCGGATTCTCAGATCGAATGCGTCTGAGAACGGCCTTCAAGCTACTCAAGTCGAAATTAAACGTCAAACTTACCTGCGTTTATTTTTCCACCGTTTGCGACGGCCTAGCGTTGTTGGCCGCGGCGGCGAAACGCGAGTGGTGTGACGCCAAACTTGTTGCGAAATGCCGCACCCAACTGCGTGGAACCGGCGTAGCCAGAGGCTTCGGCGATCTCTTCCATTGACAACTCGGTGTCGATGAGAAGTTGGCGAGCACGTTCCAACCTCAATCGCCGCAACTCTTCAGCGGGGAGCCGTCCAAGATAATTCTTAAACTGTCGTTCGAGTTGTCGTCGTGCGACCGGCACCTCGGCCAGGACGTCGCGGACGTTGATTCCTCGATATGCATTCCGCTGCATGAAACGAAGTGCCCGAACCACGTGCGGGTCATCGATCGCCAAGACATCAGTCGACTGACGCGCTTGAACGCCCTCGGGGGAAATCAAGACGGGTTCGGTCCTTGGTTTTCCTCCGCCTAGCATCTCAGCTAGGAGGGCTGCGGCCTCAAGGCCAATCCGACGGCTGGCGACTTGGATGCTTGAAAGAGGTGGCCTGCATATCTCGCAGGAGAGATCGTCCGAGTCGCCTGCCAAAACTGCCACCTCGTCCGGCACCCGTAGACCGGATTGTATGCACACCTCCGCCAAGTCCTTTCCTCGGGCCGCGTCTGCCGCCAGAATCGCCACTGGTTGTGGCAATTGGCTCAGCCATCTGGTGACGCGACGGCGATGTTCGCCAACGCTAATTTCGCGACCAATACGGTATCCAGGGCGATACTGCTTGCATCTTCTACCAAGGCGTTCGACAGCCGCGGCGAATGCCTCGCCTCGAAGGTTGGAGTAGTCCCGACTGGGGGGGGCGTAGTAGGCGAAGTTGGCAAACCCTTTGCTTTGAAAATGCTCCACCGCCAAGTCCGCCCAAGCATCGTAGTCAGTTAGCACCGATTCGACGCCGGGCTCTCCAACAAACAGATCTCCCACATCGATGATCGGGACCTTGAGTGACTGCAGGCAATTGAGGAGCAGCGGTGTCGAAATGCGGGCAATAATGCCGTCAGCGCACCAGGTTTCTGGCACCGTCCAGTTGACGGAGCTATGATATTTCTCGATGAGTAGGTTCCATGGGCCAAACTTCTCGGCGTAGCTGGCAACTCCGCGCAGTATGTTGCGTCCCCAACTGGAATCGGGCTCAACGAGTACTCCAACTTCCGGAACCGACACGGCGTGTTCTCCTACATTGCTACTTACGGCAATCTATACACCTGTGGCGGCAGCTTGCAATAACCACTGACAGTGTAGAAGGTCACGCCGTGTTCGTACATCCATTGGCACGCATCGGCCAGGCAGTCCTGGAATCCGCTTGGGAGACAAGAAAGTCATGGTAGCGCCCCTCCGTTTTGCAATCGGACTCCTAACTTCGGTAACGGGCAACACCGTCGAAGCCGCAATCATTAAGACAGATGGTCAGGACGAAATCCGTTCGATAGGTGGAGCAAAGGTTGTCTGTCCCGAGACACTACACTGGGGCTTGCTCGAAGCGGCGCAGAACGATCTTCCGATTACGGAAGTATTGCGTCTAGAGCGCGAGTTGACGCAACAGTTCGTCCGCGCTGTCGAGCGGTTGAGAGAACAGCATCCGGAGGAGGTCGCGCAGGCTGAGGTGATTGGCCTCGATGGGTACACGCTCCGCCGGCTGCCCGATGAAGGGATTTCTCTTCAGATTGGAGACCCCTGGGTGCTGGCCGAGAGGACGGGACTGCAGGTAGTAACCGACTTCCGTCGCTACGACATGGCGGTCGGCGGACAAGGGGCCCCTTTGGAGGCAATGTATCACTGGGCGCTAATGGCTCGCGAACCCCGACCGGCGCTGATGCTTAACTTGGGGCCCGTCACGAGCCTAACCTGGCTCAGTCGAGCGAATGATATCATCGCGGGCGATGTGGGACCGGGTGTCGAGTTGCTGGATGAGTGGGTTCAGGAAGTCGCCGAAGCTGCTCACGACTATGACGGCTCCGTTTCGGCAGACGGTACTGTCGATGCGGCCTGTGTTGAGTATGCGATGCAGAACCCTTTTTACTCGCGAAGCTTGCCTCGTACACCTACACGGTCGGATTTTGAAACGATCGATGTGTCCGGCCTTGAACCCAGCGATGGGGCGGCTACGATATGCGCCATCATCGCGGAATCGGTAGTGTCAGCTATTGGGCAACTACCCGAGCACCCAAAGTTGGCGTGGGTCACCGGCGCAGCAAGTCGACACCCGCTCATTCTCGAGCGACTGCGAAGCACATTCGAACAGGTACGCAACGTGAGTGAGCGCAACTTGAACCCCGACACGCTGCAGTGCGAGTGTTTTGCTTGGCTCGCGGTGCGTTATCATCGCGGCCTGCCCGTGTCGACACCCGAAACCACGGGGTGCCGCCAAGCCGGCTGCGCCGCGATGTCCACAGGACGGGAAATATGGAGTTAGAACTCAATACAGAAGTCGCAGTTCATCGCAAGCTCGCGCTTTTCGGCGGTTTGCTGATCGTGCTGGTTGGTACATCGAGCAGTTCGCACGCAGCGGACGACGAAGCCCGGTCGCAGCCAGTTCGTGGTGTTTGGCTGGCCAGCGTGGGCAGCGACTCATTGTACTCGAAGCCGGCGCTTGAGAAAGTAGTCAAGCGTTGCAGCGAAGTTGGCATTAACACCATCTTCGTCGTCACGTGGAACCGCGGATACACGCTGTATCCTAGTCCAATCATGGAACGCGAATTTGGCGTACGGATCGATCCACAACTCGAAGGTCGAGATCCACTGAGAGAACTCATCGAACTTGCGCATGCGGAGAATATTGAGGTGCATGCGTGGTTCGAATTCGGATTCAGTTCGAGCTACCAGCAGCCAGACGGTGGACATTTGTTGAAGAAACGTTCCCAATGGGCGGCGCTCAATGCTCGCGGGAAACTGGTCGAGCGAAATGGATTTCAATGGATGAATGGGTTTGATCCCAAAGTGCAGAGCTTTGTACTGGCCATGATGAAGGAAGTGGTTGCTAACTACGACATAGATGGAGTGCAGGGTGACGATCGTTTGCCAGCGATGCCCAACACGGGTGGTTACGATCCCCAGACGGTCGCGCAGTACAAGAACGAGCACAATGGCAGTAGCCCACCCAGCGACCCGACAGACGCCGAATGGGTGCAGTGGCGCGCGGACAAATTCAGTTTGTTTGTCGAACGTGCTTACCGCGAGTTGAAAGCTCTGGATCCTGACTTATGCGTGTCGTGGGCCCCCAGCGTATGGCCCTGGAGCCGTGATCAGTACCTGCAAGACTGGCCGCGTTGGGCACGTGAAGGTTGGGGCGACATGTTCTGTCCTCAGGTCTATCGCCGCGACTTGGATGCGTACCGGCAGACATTGGCGAGCGTGAAACAGCAAGTACCAGCAGACGTGCTACCGAAGATCGTGCCGGGACAGCTCATCGCCCTGGCCGATGGCTACGACTTGCCTAGTGATCACGTTCGAGCAGCTGTTGAGATCAATCGGCAGTTGGGATTTCAAGGCGAGTTGTTTTTCTACTATCAGGGATTGCAGCAACATTCAGAAGTCTTTGACAGCTTGTATACCTCAAAAGACGATCGGCCTTAGTTACTCGCTTCCATGGCCTGCATATGGCGATCAAACAGATGCTTGAACGCATACCCAGCTATCGCAGATAGGCCTGCATACGCGGCTCCTTCCAGCCAACGGCCCACGAACACTACCGACACCGCCAACACCGCACTTGAGACAGCGATGGCACCCACCACCGCAGCAGCGAGTCCTTCGCGCAACAGCCCGGAAGGCGGGGGTTGCCAGCTCGGATCCTGAGCAATGCACTGCTCCCGCACGGGCCCCCACCAACCCATAGGTCGGGCGCGGCGGTAAAACTGGGTAAGAGTGTCCATCGACTCGGGACGCGTCAGCATGGTGACGAGAATCCAGGCGACGCAGGTGATCGCCATCCCAATCGCTGCTTGTTCCATGTCGAGGCGTTGTGCAGCCGATTCACTCTTGGCTCGCGCCGCAGCCCACGCCGGAAAACTATCGAGAATACCTACCACTTGGATGCCGCCGAATGACAAACCTCCGAGTAGGACGTACACGGCGGGTCCACCGACCATGGCAGTGAACCAGCTCCAAAAATTGACGCGCCACCACCACCACTGGCCCCAATAAATGGTAGCAGTGGCCCCATACATGCCGGCCAAGACGATGGCGATACCGATCAGGGATTCCGCATTGAAGGTGACGGCGATCCCCAGAGCAAGGATCACCAACATCAATAGGCGGCCAGCCCAGACAGCTCGTTTCGACCCCGCCTCCAAGGATCTGGCGCGCGGAAACAACTGGCGGACGACATCGTTGAGCAATGTCTGCGAGCCGTAACTCAAGTGGCTGGAAATCGTGGACATGACGCTTGCGAGTAAGGCTGCCAAAGCAAGTCCATAGAGTCCCGAAGGCAAGAACTCGGCCAAGAGCAAGGAATAGGCTTCTTCGCGCTCTGCCGGTTCGGCGAGGTACAGATCCGGATATCGAACGAGTAGGCCCAGAGCAGGGAGCGTGAGCAACAGTAGCATGATGAAAAGACCGATCATGGCCCAAATGTTCATTCGCGCGGCATCCCGATCACTCCGACAGGAAAACAGTCGCTGGCCTTCCAAGTCTACGGAACCACCTCGTCCTACCGTGGGGACGATCAGCCAGGCCAGTACCACCATAGGCCCAAGCACGCGGTGGTCCCATACCGGCCAAGTGGATAGGATCTCTGCGGATTGCTCGCCTTGTGCGGACTGAATGCTGTTGGCGAGCGACTCCGGACCACCGTACTGGTAGAGCACGACGCAAGTCAGCACCACACTGGCTAGCACGATAATGCAGGTCTGCATCACATCGGTGACGACCACGCCAGCGAAGCCGCCGATCCAGACGTAAACCATCAGCACCGGCAGTACGATACTTAAGGTAGTCGCCTTGTCGGGAATCTCGAATGCTGGCCCGAGAATCTTGTGGACGCCCAGCAGCCCCGCACCAATCCAAGGTGCCATGTTGACCAGTACGGAGAATAGCGAGGAGTAGATGCGTACAAACCGGGTTCGCTTACCGCCGAAACGTAACGCATAGAACTCGGGCCCGGTACGGATGCCCAGTTGCCTCCACCGTACTGCGAACAGCATGGCGGCGATCATCCATGCCAATGCGAAGCGCGGTAGGTAAAAGAAGGCGATGGGTAAGCCCACCACGACCGCAAATCCACAATAGGTCGGTCCGACATCCGCATTGAGGGCCGTGGCGGCGTAGGAGATGCCATTTGCCCAACCCGGCACCCTGCGTCCTGCAAGAAAATAACCATCTTCCGAATCGGAGTCTTGGGACTTGCTACTTTGGAACCAGCGACTGGCCGCCACCCCAAGAGCAAGCGTACCAATCAAGTAGACGGCGACTACCAACTGGTCTCCGAAAGAGGCAAGCGCAAGCAGATCCAGCGAAGTCGTGCAGTTCACGATGGGACCCGCTTACTGTTCAACCGGCACGTTCGTGTTACTGGACTCGTAGATGGAGTCGACGATAAGTTGAACTTTTTGCCCCTCCAGAGGAGTAGCGCCGATGCCCGGACGTCGTGTGCGGACTGCCGTCATGAAGTCTTCCATCTGCAACTCCATTTGCTCAGCCGGCGCGAGGGACATTTTGCAGTCGGCATTGCGGCCCGCGACTTGATTGCGCAGCAGCAGGTGATCACCAAACAACTCGAAGGCCACGCCACCACGGTCTCCGAGAATGGCAATCATCGAGTCTGGGGCGGTGCCCGTTGGCAAATTGCACGCCCAGGCTACCTGCAAATCAAGCGTAGCGCCACTGTCGAACACGATCATTGCCGTAGCGTGGTCCTCGACGTCGAAGGTGCCTGAGTAATTTGGGGGACCGGCCCACATGCTCTCGTAGACGTAATCTTTCATCTTTACGCCGAACTTTGAGTAGGCCTTGCCGCTAACCGACACCGCCCGCGGCTGTCCCAGCAGGTACAGTACCAGATCAATCAAGTGCACCCCTAGATCGATGAGGGCACCACCACCTGACAGGGCTTTGTTGGTGAACCAACCACCTAAACCTGGGATGCCCCGACGCAGATGGAGATGGGCTTTGGCATGATAAATGTCCCCTAAGGCTCCCGTCGCAATGTAATCGTGAGCGGCGCTTCCAACCGCCGTGAAGCGGTGCGTGTATCCGATCTGGAGAATTCGTCGGGATTGCTCGGCGACGTCGGCTAGCTCTGCGCAGTCGATTGCCGAGAGTGCCATCGGCTTTTCGAGCAAGACATCCTTGCCGGCCCTCATCGCCTTGAGCGCCAGAGGGTGGTGCAAAAAGTTGGGAACACAGATTGCCACTGCATCAAGCGCGTCGTCATCCCAAAGGGTGTCGGCATCGACGTCTGCCACTGCATCATGCTTGGCAGCCAATGAGGCCGCTCGCTCAGGACTCTTATCCACGATGCGGGTGACTCTCGCCCCAACCTGCTCGGCCGCCGCCGCATGTCTCTCGCCAATCGCGCCGGCTCCGATAATCCCTAGACGCATCACTATCTCCACTAAGAACAGCTATAGCCTTCTCGCCCCAAGCGCGGAGGCACCATCGTTTTGCAGTATGGTTAGCTCGAAAGAGAAACACAACAGAGTTTTAAACTACCATTGCCATATCGTAAACGATCTAGAGAGTAACCCAATTCGTCCTTGCTCGCGAGTCTTGAACGGCATCAAGTACTCGCATAATAGTCAACGTTTCTTCTCGTGGGACAAGTGGCTGGCCAGCTTCAAAAAAATCAAGAATGAAAGCCATCGCATCCACAAAAAGCGTCGCGTCTTCCACCGAAAGCGACAAAGTTTCTTTGCTTGTGGTGAGTGAGGCCAGGAAAGGCACGTGCTCTTTGGCATTGAAGTCGATGGTAGCAACCCTCCCGGCAGAAAACTCTAAAACCACGGTCGGGTGGTCCTCTGCACCAACTACGCCAACCCGCACCACTTCTGGACCCATGCAACTAATGGCGAGTTCGATTGGATGGATACCATACTCCTCTAAAGAAGCTCCACCGGCCCACTGCGACAAACTGATCAGCGGCGACTCAAGCTGCCTAACTGCCCTTTGAACATTTGTAGTTCGTAGGGCCGAAGTAGTTTGGATTGCAGCGCCAAACTTATCGGCCAGTTCGAGAATCTGCTCGGCAATCTGGGTGTTCGGAGCGAAGACCTTATCCACAAATGTCGGTTTTCCATGTGGCAAAACCTGGTGGCACAATCCTAGATGAGTGTGCGGCGTGGAAGGAGCCAAAACGGCAAATGCATCGACCTTGCTCGCTAGCTCGTCAACGGAATCGAAGTAGGGCACGTCTTTTTTTCGTGCCCAATCGGCCCCTTCGCCAGAGGCGAGTGCGGTTACCCCCGCCAGGCTCCAGCCACGGTCTCGTAGGGGACCACGCAACGCATCAAGGTAAGTGTTGGCGTGAAAATTATCGAGATTGTCGTCAACGAAGCCGAGTTGCATGGCAGGCATACTACTTGAGTTTTTCCTAGATTGGATTGATTGACACTGCCTATGAGAACGCGCTGTGAACGCCGATGATCTCACCCTGCGTGGAACTGACGTTCGATATTACCCGCAGGGCGGGGAGCATCCAAGTGGATACAAGCTAGTCCTAGCTTCCAAGCACCATGAAGGCTAGTTACGCTTGTGCGAAAGTGTCTACTAGCGCCTCGGATATGTTGGAGGGACAAGCGTCGAATTCTTGTTCTTTTGGACGACTGGTGAAGCCTGTCCTTCCCACAAATTCGCCCGTACTCGCATCTGCTGTGGGAGTTCAAGCCCGCTGATGCAACTCCTTTCAACTGCGCTCGGCTTCTCTGATCGAGGTAGCTCGCACCAACGAGCAATAAACCAACCTCAATGGATCCGAACGGCCCAAACTCTCACCAGCGCTCAGCCCACTCTTGGTCACTTCGTCTACGATTTCCTAGGTCGGCACGGTCCATCAACAGCGAAATCTTGCCGCGCGTTTTTCTTGGCGGGTGTCGCCCCGCTCTCGCTCTTGCCGCCGAAGGCGGATGGAAGCAAGGAGCAAAACCGCGGCGGCATGCTCGATAACGATAGTACGCGTTTCGCTCAGTTCCCGCGCTGTGTCTCATGCTCAACACATTACGGCTTTTGCTACACCGCCTTCAGTCTACAAGACTCACAATTGACGTCGGCTGGACCATCTGCGGGCAGTTGGCTAGCAGGCTAACTTGCAGAGGTCTAGTTTGAGAAATGATACCGCTGCACTCTGGGGAAATCTCTTCCAGCGGTCGGACGATGCAACCGAAGCGACTTGGAATCGCACAAGAGAAGCAAGGTCGAGACCCCCTCTGTCTCTCTTGATCGGTCGCACAGTTTTCGGATTCCTCGATGGGTAGATGTTAGTTCGTGCCTTGCTCCTCTAACAGGTGATTCGGCGGAATGCTAAATCTGCCACACAGGTCAACCCGGGATTGATGGGCATTTCACAGTTTGCAACGTGATTCTAAATCTACGCGGGGCAGCGAAGGCTCCTATGCCACCGATACAACAACACATACGACCTTCGGGCAACTGTCTCTAGCACTTTCGATTTGGCAATCCACAACTCGAAGGTGTCGCGTTAGCTGTTACGGACAAACTGCACTTCAGAATTCAGAATCTCTCCCCAAACACTTCTCAGAATTGGGCTTGCGCGAAGCAGGTCTGCTGTCCGCAGGCATTCCTGACTGTTTCTGCCCCCCCAAAGTGGTATGAAAAAGGTTGCAGGCGACCCGTGTGGGGGGTAAAGTTGCACGAGTGAAATCTAGCTTGTCTTTCCGATCTTTCGATCGAGACTTGGATGTGGGGGGTATCGAAAAGATGTCTCGAAATCGTCTGTCACTGCGCCGCCCTCTCGCGTTCGAACCTCTGGAGACAAGGGCGATGCTGGCCGTTGCCACGTTCACATCCTTACCAAGTGTGTCCACTGGTGGCGATGGACAGTTCTCCGAAATTCCCAATGATGGAGTACGTGACGCATCGTACACACTGGATCTGGAAGCAGGAGAAGG
The DNA here is from genome assembly GCF_965227375.1 of Aeoliella sp. NCBI lineage: Bacteria > Pseudomonadati > Planctomycetota > Planctomycetia > Pirellulales > Lacipirellulaceae > Aeoliella > Aeoliella sp. The sequence continues at coordinate 1,514,065 of NZ_CBDDFX010000002.1, read as the reverse complement.
CCCCCTAGCGTTGCGTGGCGTAGTCAATCCCGAAACAGGATTCCTCGAGCGTTGGGAGAGAAGCCAGGGAAGTTTCAATGTATCGGGCACTTTGGCTATTCGTATCGATCCCGAAGAGGGAGAAGTTGAGGGGACCGAGGTGGGCGTCGAACTCGATGCCGCCCTCTATAGTTACTTCCGCGTAGGTGGTGGAATCGGAAACACCGGATTGACTTACGGTTTAAGCTACTCCTATGAGGATGCCAGCGGCGTTCTAATTAAAACCGGCGCCGCTACGCCGAAGCCGAATGAAGCCGAAGGAGACGACGGCGGGGCATATGGTAACTCGTTTTCAACTCTTGCCTACGAGAATCCCGATTCGACTACTCTCTTGGTGCCAATCGGCGAAACAGTTGAGATAACATTCAACATTTCTGGACGAGCGAATACGTGGCAGGGCGGCTATTTCAGCGTTCCATTTCACCGGGATGCCGGCGATGAAGCAGCAGGGACGCTACACACTTTCATCGAGGTTGGAGTGAAAGTTGAGCGGGTGCCTCCGCCCGATTTGGAGGTGATATCTCTGAGAGTATCCGAAGACAGTCCGTCTGTAGTCGGTTCATATACTGTTCAAGGTAAGATTGGAGAAGATGTTGAAGCCGGTTTATTTTGGTCAACCATTCCTGATCCATACAGCAGCTCAGATTTGGGATTCACTGAAGTTACGTACAAAGCCAAAGACATCGCTATCAGCACGATTCCCGGAAGCTACGATATCAATGTTCCGCTAACTGATCTCACTCCTGCCCCGGAAGAGGGTGGCTACAAATACTTAGTTTTCTACCTAGACCCCTTCAAGGATCTGCAAACAGATCCGAAGAAGAGTGGTGAAATTGACGAGTCTATTGAAAGCGACAACGGAGCCTCCATCCAGCGGTTTGCAGCCCCCGAGGTAGAAATTGAATTCTCTGATGACACGCTCAGATGGAAAGACCCTTACAGCATTTATGCTGTGGTTAGGAATAATTCACTTGGGGCAGATACTTTTGATCTTCATCTTAACAAGATCACAGACTATTCAACCGATCAGTTGGTATCATACCGTCAAATAGTTGGAGGAGGCCCTGCAACGGATGGCAGATTGACCGTATCGGTCCCACCCCTGCAAGAGCGTAAGGTCTTACTTCAGACAGTCGTCGATCAATGGGACTGGATCCCGAAAGTCAATCCGGCGACTGTAGCTGAGACCCTTGCCAATGCCGTAGAGTCTGCAGCCGTCGCCGGAATCGTGCGTTTTGCTAACGGCATAAGGGTTTACGCGGGAGATGCGATAGAGCTGTACGCCCTCAAACATAGCTTTCAACAGCATGTGGATTCAGGCATACCCCGAGAGTTGATAAACCCAACTCATCCCATCAAATTTGAATTAAGAGCGACTGGATACAATACGGTAGAAAACAATGATGGCTTTGTCAGTGATCAAGTCCGAAAGACCATTGAGGTGCCCAAGCAACGACAAGACTATTTTAAAAACTTCGCTCGGGACTATCGGGTTGGCAGTTTTGGCATCGCTCAGGGAGTCGGAGTCCTACTTGGTGGGGGTCCCCTATTCGTAGGTACTGGCCTCAGCTTGATAGCGGGGGGAATCGGTGCTCTTATCAATGCAAATGATGCTTACGAGAATGCCAAAGACCCCCCTGATCCAGTTTTCACAGAATATGCTGCGCTCACGCCAATTCAGCCAACTCTGCCGGTCGGCTTTGAAGACGAACTTGCCCGAAGTGTGATCGACAGCACACTGTTAGCCGCTTCTCTGAGAGTCGCCGCAGCTAGATCGGTCGACAAGCATGATGGAGCGCGGATTGCAGGTGATCCATATTGGCAAGCTGAGCAATTGCTTGTAGCCTCACAATTCTCACGACAAGCCTCTCTGGCATATGCCAACAATGCAGGTCTTTTGGCTCTTCAAGAATCTATTGTTCAGCACCAACTCGATGGCATTCCATCGGCTGCATTTGATGGACTAGTCGATGTAGGACTGCCAATTGACTCGCTAGAAATGCTACAAGGATTCGGATTCACTTCCGAGCAAATATACCAGCTAGAACTGGGACTCGAAGGCATGGCCGCAGAATCTATTGCCAGCCTTGCCTCGGGTGATCAAAGAGTCATGGCAATTGCTGCAAGTGTAGACCTGGCCGTTTCAAGCATTGAGGAATTGCAGGCAGCGATTGAAATACGCGTAAACGAATTGAATCAGACCGTGCAACCTCTCGACTCAGCGGCCGTGCAAGCGATGGCTGCCGAGCAGGCGAGAATGCTGAGCCAACTAAACGACTCAGCTCCGAATGGCAACTTGTTCCTTGATATCGCAGACTTCATTGACCAAGTGCAACAACAGATCATTTCTTCAAATAACTTCGCCGGCTATCGGGAGCAGTTGGTAAACGCGTATGAACTTCTGATTTCCTTTCAATCGTTGCTGTTGAGTACAGCAGAGGTCACAGCACTCGTGGAAGAAGCAACTACACAAGGAAAAGTCGACGAGGCTTTCTCTGGTGTACTACTAGGTGATTTGATAATAGTCTCCCAAGCGATTCGAGCGACAAACTACTCGGTAGCCGTTGAACATCTCGACAACCTCATCAGCGAAATCAACTCCCGTCTTGGGACGGAAGTTGAAGCCTCAACAGCTACACATTTGTCAGGTCACCTGGGCCTCTTGAGCAACTTCTTGGTCCATTCAAGCTATCGACCAGGGCCCGTGGCAGTTGACGATGTTGCATTGGGGGCGTCAGTCGATCCCCTTAAGATCGACGTCCTGTCAAACGATGGCTTTGACGGCGAGGGACCACTTAGACTAATCGCTGCCGGTGGTGCAACCCATGGAACTGTCGTCATTGATGACAACGGGACCCCAGACTTCTACCAAGATGATACGGTGAGTTACACTCCCCATGCTGACTACCAAGAAGACACGTTCTATTATGTAGTCGGGGCGGATTCGTCCACTGAAACCGCTACGGGGCAGGTTGCGATTCAGCAACCTATGCCGACAGGCACCGAAGTAATCATTGAAGTGGCCCCCGGATTGACCGAACACCGGCGATTCATGGGGTCAGCAGGAGATATCGTCGCGTTCAAGTTTGACGTCAATGACTATGACGTTCCTAGCATCTATCTCAACAGCCCCGGAGGCGATCGGACTTACATTAGCCATTATGATCGACTTGTCTTGAGCCACTTAGAAGAAGACGGCATTTACACGATCGATTTTGATGCACAGAATGCGTCATCTTCCCAAGACATCTCCCTCGAGTTTGTCAAGGCAAGTGACATTGATCTACTGACGCTGGGTACTTCTGTTACGCTGGAAGTCGATGCAACCTCGTCAAACCTTGGCTGGAGCGGCGAACTAAATCGACTAGAGGAGCCAAACGATGGAAGACTTCTAATCGACGTTCAGGCGGCGGCGGGTATGGCTGCGCCGTACATCCAGCTCTTTACCTACAATTCAGAAACGCAGGCGTTTGACTCTTCCAGTGTGTGGGCCGGTCAGACCATCTTCGTGGACCCTGCCATCTCCGGGCCTTTCTTCATTGAAGCATATCAGTACGCGGATAACTTAGGGACCGTTCAACTAAGCCTGGAGTCTACAACAGAAGCGGCCGGAAGCTTCTCCATCGGCGAGATAGTTGGCGGCGCGATACAAAGTGATGGTGAGCGAGTGACCTACTCGTTCGAGGGCACAGCCGGCCAATCGCTGTTCTTCGACAGCATGGACGGAACAGACTGGAATTTGTACTGGGAAATCCTCTCGCCGAGTGGACAGCATCTCTTCGATCCCTCCTACGGTAGTCGATATGCCTACTACGACTCCAATGGATTCTCTCTTCTTGAATCGGGAACTCACCAGCTGCGAATCTGGTCTGACTACGCAGGTCCGTTTGACTACAGGTTTCGACTGTTTGATGTCGAAGATGCACCACCTATTGAGACAGGTGGCACCTATACGTCGACCTTAAACGGCGAACAGTCATCCCTTGGCATGGCGGACTTCTACCAATTCACTGCGTCCGCCGGTGAAACCCGCATCTTTACGAGCGACAGCTATACTTCAGCTCTAGGTGGTCCGTATGGAACTGAGGTTCTCACCAATTGGGCCATCTACGAGAAGTCGCTCGATGGGGGCTTCTTTAAGCGGAATTCGAAGACAATTGATCAAGGGTTGCATGACGTGTTTCTTCAAGGAGGCACCTATCTCCTTAAGGTATCTAGTGAGAATATTGATCCAGCAAGCGTTGAGTTCCGATTATTGGATAACCCTACGACTGTCACACAGGCAATTGAGATTGGCGAAACTGTCATAGCGTCCATCGATGAGCCCCTAAAGCAGTATGAGTATGAAATCGAGCTGATCGAGGGGCAACTCTTACTGTTCGCTCCAGTGGATTCACCGAGCAGCCAGCTTTTCTTAGAGTCTCGGGCGCCGTCGGAGACTCTCGTAATGACTACATCCGCAAGCCTAACGGCGGTGTTTCGGGCAAGTGAGACAGGTACGTTTACTATCTCGATTCAAGGCATGTCGGCGACGGTGGAAGATGTCACCACGTTCGGGATTTTCGACCTCAGCCTAGTTTCAGCTAGTCTCCCTGTGGGAGTTCAGACTTCTACCACCATCGGCTCGAATGAAGTGAAGGCTTTTGTCTGGAACGGTAGTCGGGACGATCGCTTGGCATTCTCCGGCAGTTCGTCCAATTCCTACACTTACTGGACAGTCTACGATTCTCTTGGAAACGCACTCAATGCTCGCCAACCTGTATCAGATCCGTTTGCCATCGATTTACCTGAGGATGGCAACATATATCTGATAGTACACAATGCCGACGGAGAGCCAAGCGATGTATCGTTCGAGCCAGAATTAGTAACTCCCGAGCAGTACTCTTATACCTTAGGAGAAATGGTTCAATCCAGCTTATCTTTAGGGGAAGTTGTAGACTACCATTTCGATCTTTCGGCAGGGCAGTTAGTCTATTTCGACTCGCTCTCAAGTCGTGGCGGCTATCTCAATGCTCAGCTCTTTACTCCGAGTGGAAGTGAATTCCGTCGCTACAGCCCCGCGGTTGATGGATACTCGATTGGGGTAGCTCCTGAGTCGGGCATGTATACACTTCGCATTAAGAGTCGTCTTGGCAACGCAGACAGCTATGCCTTCCGTCTGATAGACTTCGATTCGGCACCATTAGCCACGCCGGGTTCGCCGATTGCAGATAGCTCCGCTCCATCTGCCGCGGAAATATCGCCGACTAGGCACAAGAGTGTTTTCCGGGTACATGTGCAACCGAATAACATCTACGAGATTGCCGCTTCAAGTGGTCAAATTCATGAATCTCCGAGAGTCTTCGATGCAAACGGAACTTACGTAAACCGGCATTATGATCCTCTTGCAGATCGTTGGGCGTTCCAAGTGTCTCACGGTGGACAAGCCACCACGTATTTCATCCTAGTCGATAGCGGAGACCCGAACGACAACGATCCAGAACAGGGACCTATTGAGTTGTTACTCACCGAGATCAGCAATACACCTCCAGTTGCCGGGGATGACGAACGTTGGATGCTTGAAGGAGGGTCTATCACTCTTGCGCTTCTGGCTAACGACCAGGATAGCGAAGGGGCGCTTGACTCCTCTAGCATAGTGCTTGTCACACATCCTATGTACGGGGACGCAGTCGTCTCGGAATACGGGCAGCTTACCTACACTCCAGCTACCACGTTCACAGGAATCGAGAACTTTACCTACACAGTTGCTGATAGCTTGGGTGTAATATCGAACGAGGCGACGGTGACTATTCACGTAGCGCCGAATACAGCGCCTGTGGCCGTAGACGATTATTTCAACTTGGTGGTGGGAACCGATGGGACTAGTCCGCCACTATATCTATTTTACAACGACCAAGATCCGGACCTCAACATCGACTGGGGATCTCTTCACATCGAGAGCCATCCGCAGAGTGGTTTTCTCCAAATCGAGGCCGGATTGGTTCAGTATACTTCTAACCCCGGCTTTGAAGGACAGGACCATTTCACCTACACAGTGCGAGATTACTTCGATGAAGTATCAAACGTCGCGACCGTGACGCTAGATGTACAGGAGAATACCCTTCCGATCGCCGTGGATGACTTTGCCACCGTGCTCAACACAGAACAGGTGGAGATTGATCTGCTAGAAAACGACAGCGATCCCAATCTGAATCTCGATTTTGATTCCGTCCGATTGATAACATCTCCGCCTGTAGGACAGTTTGTTGAAGAGTATGGGTATTTAACCTACATACCCGAACCTGAATTTAGCGGCGATGTTTTCTTCGAGTACGTAGTAAAGGATGCACTAGGCACCGAGTCTAACATCGCAGTCGTGACTATTACCGTGCTGAGCAATTCTCCACCAATCGCGACTGATGATACAATCGTGGTCATTTTGGAAGAGCAGACGTTCATTGATGTTCTTGCCAACGACTATGATAGCACCGGTGAGATTGATCGGTCGTCAATCAACATTGTTGAGTATCCCGAAAATGGAACTCTTGTCGTCTGGGGCGATACTTTTATTTCAGATGACGATGGGAGCCCCGTGGGCAATGGCTATGCCTCGGGCTTGGCCGGAGTTGTGGATGACTCCGGCACGCTAGAATTCTTGGTGAGCAGCTATCCCGACTACAGCTTCGTCGGTGATCATACAGACTACGGTGACTATGTCTTGTATATCATGTTGGGTCAAAACGAGTTTCCTGAACCGGCTGGTCTAGTCCCCGACCTTGAGGTCTATGGTTTGATTAGCGAGGGAACCGTGAACACTCATGTGTTTAACGATCTTCCCTCCAACACGCCTTACGTGGCCTGGATCGATAACACCGTTGGGGATTCTTGGCCAGACACTGTCATGGCACAGGAATCCAGCAAAGCGGGCGTCGCCTACCAAGCCAACAATGGGTACACAGGTCAGGATAGCTTTACATACACCATTTCGGACGAATCAGGACTGGTTTCTGAACCAGCGTCTGTGGTCATCCAAGTGCAATCGAACGAGGTAAAGCTTCCTGGTGACTACACCAACAATGGCGTCGTAGACACCGAGGACTATCTGACCTGGAAAGCGTATTTTGGCGCAACGACCGAGCCTGGACTGCAAGCCGATGGGAATGGCGACGGCATAGTGAATCTGGCTGACTACACAATCTGGCGCAACAACCTGGGAGCAACCCTGCCGACACCTGATCCACCGCCACTAGAGGCATCAGAACAAAATTCACTTGCAGTGGCGTTGGCTGCCGATTCAAGTCCAGCAATGTCGACGGAGTCCACAGCAGCTGCCTATAGAGCAGCAATCGCGGCACCGCTGGAGATTCCTTCAGATAGTCATCCTGCGAGTGGGGCTCCTTGGGGATCCTCCTACAGTCTTCTGCGACAAGCTGAGACTGATGGCTTGATTGATCGCAGGCAAGCAGTCAGACAACTTGATGACGCCTACAACATCATCAAAGGTAATGATAGTCCAATTCTGCTACCACTGTCGGGTAGTGGACCTCTAGAAATGTCTGTCGCGGAATTAGTGAGTCAGATCGCATTTGAGGAATTAAATCTTGAATCAAGTGAACTGGACGATATCTTGTCGAACGAGCTGTGGGAAAAGAACTCAGCCTGAGAGTTAATCAAGGCGAGAGTGACAGCCCAATTACTCGGGCAGCGGCGGTCCAAGATTTCTGTATCGCTACTGTAGAGGCCGTCCTATTTGCGTGATAACGTCCCGATCTATTCGCAGATTGCCTGGGCAGCCTATTGAATGTGTCAAGCTCGAACCTGCTGAAGTTGGACCATCTAACGCAGATATTGAGATAGTGAAGCTGACGGAGGTAGGGGTCACCTCCAAGGAGATGCCCCAACAGCCCCGTCCCGTCCTCTCCTCTTCCGATCGTCTCTCATCCTCATCAAAAAGATCCTGCGAGATGTCGACCAGTGTGTAGGTACTGCTCGAAGCCACGCCAACCTGGTAGTCGATCATCAGCCGGGTAAGTTCGCCGCCGCCGATCAGAACAACCTTCTTACCTTCGATGCGGTCGTAGTCGATGGCTTCTCGTGCTGCTGGGGTCTAGTTTGCTGTTTCTGGTTTGTCTGAGGTGTCTCAGTGGGAGGGTGCCGCGTGTTCAGGGTCGGGGTGGGTCTAGGTTCGGCCGCCAGGAGTCATCTTGAAATAGCACCGGCGTTTTCGGCGCGTTTACGGCCGACGCAGGTTTGCGAAGAGCCAGAAATTGCCCCAGGACGGTTCGTCATGTGTGCTCTTTCGTCTTATCGCAACTGCCTTCGGCGTTTACGACCGACGCAGGTCCCATATCAGTCACTCTTACTGTAGTTAACCTTCCTGAGCAAATACCGTTCGAGCAGCGAGTGTCTCCCGACGGGGAGTCCATCATATTGGAACGTCCGTGGCGAGACCCCACCGAGGACACGAAAAGAGATTAAGGTCGCGTATCAGGTGCCGACTGTCTGGCGACTAGCAGATTCGGTGCATGCCTTTGCCCGCTCGAACAGGTAGAAGCGGGGTTCACCTATTGCGACAAGACTATCTGGTGTCCTCGCTCTGCGCACAACGATCGGCATGATGCGCAAACGATCGATTGCCCCATGGTGCGATACATCCATACTAACGCGTCGATGGTTGTTCGGAGGTCAACTACATCTAAATGTATAGGAAACTACGAACGACCAGCCTAAAGCCAGCTTCCCATCGAGCATTACGAAGGAGAACTCATGAGTAAACGTCATCCAATGGTTAGAATCATAGTTGCTCTAACGCTTCCATTTCTTTGTCACTCATGGTCAGTGGCGGAAACATGGTCAGTGATCGTTCTGCCCGATACGCAGAAGTACGTGCTCAATGGATCCCCACACTTTCTCGATCAGACGCAATGGATCGCCGAAACAGCAGCAGAACGCAACATCCGATTTGTCATACACGTGGGCGACTTGGTCGAGAGTGGAGCAAGCAGCGAGGTACAGTGGGACCGTGCTACCGAGGCAATGGACGTACTGGCCGCCGCAGATGTGCCCTTCAGCACGGTTATCGGCAATCACGACTACGATTCCGTTGTTTATAGTACCAGCCTCCGAGGATCGGCCAACGCTTATCTCTCCAGGTTTGGCCCGCATACGCCCTATTTCCAGGGCAAAGCGTGGTTTGGTGGGACATCCGACAACAACCTGAACACCTATTGCACGTTCGAGGCCGCTGGCCGCGAGATCTTGGTGCTAAATTTGGAGTTGGACGTCCCTACTGCTGCGCTCGAGTGGGCGCAAGGAGTACTGAAGACCCATCCGACCATGCCTACCATTATCTCGACGCACGCCTACGTCAAAGAGTCCGGAATTCCCAACAAGGCCTACACTCGCAATAGCGACAACAGCACCGCCGAGCGAATACGCGACGAGTTGGTCCTCGCCTATCCGCAGGTGTTCATGGCTGTGAACGGCCACTGGCACTCGCCCGAAAAGGACGAAAACCTGATTGTCGATTCCAATGCAGTTGGCAGGGACGTTTACCAGATGTTGGTCAACTATCAAGAGCGATCCAACGGCGGGGAAGGCTATCTGCGAATACTGACGTTTGACGAAGACAACAATCAAATCCGCGCTGAGACTTATTCACCTACGTTGGATAGCTTTGAGAGGGATTCTGACAGTGAATTCACTATACCTTTCAATTTTGCCTCCCGATTCGACGACATCTCTCCGGCTCCAGCCAAGATCAGATTTGGCTTCCGCCAGAACGCCAACGCTTACGTGGGTGCACAGGACACCTACATCGGAAATAGTAGTACCGAGTCCACCCTCCCCACGGCCAATCTCTCGCGCTCGCCAGTCCTGCGGGTAGACGGCGATGAGGACAGCGAGCAGGCACTCATCCGATTCGACGACCTATTCGGAAACGGACCCGGCCAGGTGGATCCCGGCACCGTGTTTCGTGCTACTCTATCCATCTGCACGGGAGCAGCCTCGCCAACGATGACAGGTGCATCGTTACACCGCCTGCTTGTTGACTGGTCCGACACCGATAGTTGGGATTCCTTAGTAGACGGAGTGGTTGCAGATGGTACCGAGGCTGCTAAGACGCCAGAACTCAGGACCGGTTCAGTCGACGTGGGCACCCGCCACTTCGACGTTAGTCGGTTAACGCGTGGGTGGCGGGCGAAAGCAACCTTGGATGGCTTCTACTCGGAGATGGGGCGGATGGTTGGGTCTTGGGCTCGTCGGAGTCAGTGGAAGCGAACGAGCGCCCGCTGCTAACTATCGAGTTGGCGGTGGAAGCGCCAGCTGACCTCAACGAGGACGGAAGGCTGGACTTCCTTGACTGGGAGAAATTCCGCATGGGACATCTCGCGGACTTGTCAGCGATGACGCTAAACGAAGCTTATTTACGTGGAGATCTAGACGGAGACCTCGATAATGACGAAGTCGATTTTGCAGTCTTCAAGCAACTGTACGAACACCAGCATGGTGCGGGGGCCTTCACCGCACTCCTGAAGGTTACCGACCTCGAACGAAAACAATCCTTCTGCTGGGGATGTCCGCAACTTCTGCATTCTGGGCCAACAAAAAAATGACTAATTTGCTAGGGCTTCACTTGGCCAATACGGCTCTCCTCGATCAGCATTTTGGCGGCGGAACCACGGAAAAAGAAGGATTTCGGCGAATCAAGCATTTTTCTCCGGCAAAATCCGGTTAGGTTTCTCTTCTACTCGACTATTGCTTACAGAAAAGTTCACTGCGGGTGACGCCTCGCATGATCATTTGCGCACCAAGTCAGCCCCAGAGCGGATGATGGGCAAGATTCAGGGGAGGAATTTGATGACCGACAGCCAGGAGCAGCCAGGAGCCGATCGACCGGCGGTGAATCCGAACTTTTCGGAGGTGCTGAAGAACCGCGACCGGATCTACGCCTACATTGTCTCGATGCTTCCCGCGCACCAGGACGCGGAGGACGTGTTCCAGGAAACGTGCCTGGTGTTGTGGGAGAAGATCGACCGATTCGACAGCGAACGGCCGTTTTTGCCTTGGGCGTTCGCCGTTGCCCGCAACGAGGTGCGGAGTTTCATCCGCAAGAACTCCAGTGGCCGCACCTTCTTCAGCGACGATCTGCTGCAATCGATCGCCGACGCCATGGAAGTCCGCACCAACGATTCCTCGCACCGCCGCACCGCACTCGAGCATTGCCTGTCCCGGTTGCGTGACGAACAACGAGAGTTGCTGATGGACGCCTACGCTGGCAAACGCACCAAGCGGACAATTGCCGCGGATCGGAATGTAACGCTCGAAGCACTGTACATGCAATTGCATCGCTTGCGACGCACGCTGCTGAAGTGCATGAACCAAAACTTGGCTACCGATTCTCAGTAAGCCTTTTCCACACGAATCAGAGCAATGGGTAAGGACTCGCACAACGACGATCGCGGAATTACCGTCGAACTGCAGCGGCTTGTTTGTGCTGCCTGCGAAGGAACCGCAACGGACAGTCAGATGGAGCGTCTCGAGACGCTGCTGGCAAGCGACCCCACTGCCATGAAGTACTATCTCGATTACGTGGAAGTCCACGGGTGGCTAGGACGCAAGGCCGCGGGCTCGAATTCGTTCCCGCCGGTTGAACACTCTACCCAGCAAGCTACTGCGCCGACACTGCCGATTGGGGGTTTCTTGCACGGGGCTCTCGGCAAATCACTCATCGCCGCGTCGTTGGTGATTGGCACCGTGCTGGTATTCATGTCGCTTTCGACGCCCAAACCGATCGCCGAGGACAGCAAGCCTGAGCCGCAAGAAAAGGAGTGCGTTGCGCGAATCATTGCAGCGCGTGACTGCGAGTGGAAGGGTTTCAAGTCGGAAGAAGCGCTAGGGCGAGAACTGTTAGAGGGCGAGCGGCTTACCTTATTAAGCGGCTCGGCGCGAATCGAGTTTGCTCTGGGCACCAAAGCCCTGCTCCACGCGCCGGCCGAGATTGTGGTCGATTCCGCCCGCAGGGGAATTCTCGAATACGGCGACGTGGCCTTCGATGTACCCAAGAGTTCTCGCGGCTTCTCGGTCGGAACGCGCCACGCCAATGTTCTTGTGCTGGGCACCGTGTTTAACGTGCAGATGGACAAGGAGGGGGCCGGCAGTGTCGGGGTCACACGAGGTGTTGTGGACGTAGTGCCAGTGGAAGGAGAGGGGCACTCCAAGCAACAACAGAGGCTGGCGGCCGGATACACCGCCCGCATTTCGCTGGGGGCGGATGGCTCGTCGCCCGACATTACGGTTGCAGAGCAGTCGGACGAAGTTTCTTCCTACCAGGAGAAGCTGCCAGGCGAACGAGGCGAGCATAGTTTTCAAGACGGTTTGGCTGGTTACCAGGGAACCATGGCTACGTTTATTCGCTCGTCAGCCAGAGCGAGCAGTCCCGATGTGTCGTACGACCAGGAAGATACCTCCGGCATCAACTTCGATTCATCTCCTTGGCTGTTGACGCAGGAATGGGCTGTCGATTCCGGTGTGCCCGAGCACAGTCGGTCGCTCTTGGCGTTTAGCGATTTGTTTGGCGACGGCGATCATCAAGTTCCTCCCAGCGCGAAGATCCTCTCCGCCCAACTGCAACTGCATACATCGAACGAAATGTACGCGGAATCGGAGTTTCCGGTCGGTCTGTTCGAAATCCTGGTTCCATGGCAGGAAGACAATGTCACTTGGGCGTCGTTCGGCTACGGAGGCCTGCCCAACGAACACTTTGCCGAAAACCCGGCCGCTCAGTTCACCCCTGAGATGGCATCCCAGGCTTACACCGTGGACGTCACCGAAAGCGTCCGTCGATGGGCGGCCGGACAGGACAACTATGGCTGGATCATTCTCGATCTGGGTGGCAATCGCAGCCACTTCCACTCCGACGATGTGTTCGACCATCGCTTAGCGCCGAAGCTGACGATCAAGTACGAAATCACCGAGAATAACACCACGCAACAGGCGCCCGTACTGACTGATGAGTATTAGACCTCGCAACCAGATGTCCTCCGATTACCCTAAGTGTCAGAAGTGTATTCAACGCTTGCTTGCCAGCATCCGCGGCGCGACGCCATGGGTCGTGTTGTCGATCGTGGGACTAGTGACGACAACTGCCAACGCGGCCGACGAGCGGTTTGAAATGATCGTGCTTGGTGACAGTCAGAGTTACTTGACCAACAACGGTCAGTTCGCTGCGAACTTTCAGTCGCAGGTCGATTGGATTCGCGACAATAAGCAATTACGCAACATCAAGTTCATCTCCCACGTCGGCGACCTTGTCGAACACCCCGACACGCTGGCCGAGTGGAATCTGGCTAGCGATGCACTTGCCGTGTTAGATCAGGCCGACATTGCGAACGCTGTGGCGTTTGGTAATCACGAGTCGACCACCGGAAGCCCGGGCAACCCTCCGCCACAAGTTGGTGCAACGAACTATCTCGATTACTTCGGCGCCGACCGCTACTCCGGCCATACCTGGTTCGGCGGTGCGTCGCCTACGGGGCTGAGCAGTTGGCAGCGAATCAACGCCGGAGGCGGCCATTTCTTGCATGTGAACCTGGAATACGACGCGCCGGATGCGGCCCTGGAGTGGGCGCAGTCGGTACTCGACATGCCGGGCAACCAGGGGCTACCAACGGTCGTCACAACGCACGTTTACCTTAATGACAATCGTGGGATTTTCAACAACGGCAACAAAACCACGGTCCTTCGGCAGACATCTCCCTACGATAGCAGTGATCCTTCACGGAACTCCGCCGAGACGATTTTCAACGAGTTCATATCAGCCAACGATCAGATATTCCTCACGCTTAACGGTCACGTTCAGGGAGAAAGGCTGCTGGTGTCGAAGAACGACGCTGGCAGCGACGTCTACCAGATGCAAGTCGACTACTCCCGCCGGCCTAACGGCGGAGATGGTTGGACTCGCATTCTGACGTTTGACGTCAACCGACACCAAATTCGTGTTTCCACCTACTCGCCGGTGCTCGACGACCACCAACAGGTTGAACCATCTAACTACCTGGGGCGCGACGATAGCCCCTACAACGAACCGGTGGATCACTACACCGGTCCCGGCGACACGCAGGCGGATGGCGATGCGGAGTATGTGATCACGCTCGATTTCTTCGATCGGTTCGGACTAGGGCACGAAACCGCCTTGCCATTTGGCGACCTGAACGAAGACGGGGTGATCGACGCAGGCGATTGGTCCGTCTTCAGTGAGAACCACCTCTCGGACATGTCGGCGTTGAACCTCGGGCAAACCTATCTTCGAGGCGACCTGGACGAAGACGGCGACAACGACGAAGTCGACTACCAGCTTTTTAAGACATTGTACGAGCAGGCCAATGGCCCCAACTCGCTGGAGCGCATATCTACAACCGTTCCTGAACCGATGGGGGCCATTCTGTGGGGCATTGGCGGCGCTGCGTACCTGGCGCAACGACACCTGTCCACCCGCTCTCAAGCGGCAGAAAGGCGGTAGCGCATTGCAAGACTTGAAAAGCCGCACGGCAACACAAAAAGAACCGCACTTGTAACTTTTGTGCGGGCGACCACTCGCGGAGTTTGACCCATGCGTGTCTCGCAAGACATGAGCGCTGAGGATATGCACCGAACACACGAGGCGCGATTGAGCGCGACTTCAATGTTCAAATGCGCTGGCCCTGTTAATTATCGTTGAAGATGTTTGAAGTGAGTCCAAACGAAGGTTGGTCTCGACACCTGATGAGGCTCAAAGCTTCGATTGACTCGATGAAAGTAATCGTAGCGAGAGTCGTGAAGCGGTCTTTCGTTTTGCCGCAGTTCTCTTTGACAGTGTACTTCATGTGAGGGTGATTCTAATGAAAGCGATTCATGGTCGACGCCGCGCCCAGAAACTGGTTGCCGCCGCGATAGGTGCAGGAGTTGTAGCTGGGAACGTAACCGCAGACGCAGCCACTATGTCGTTCCAGGAAGGCGACAGCAATAGCTACGCTGGGACGCAAGACACATGGTTCAGTAACCGTACCAATGGGGAGTCGAATGGTTTTCCGGAAGGCACGTTTGTTCGTAGTGCGCTGTGGTCGTCGGCAAATCAACAAGGGCTGATCAAGTTCGACGGTGTCTTCGGCGGCGGCGCGATTCCTCTGGGATCGGCCATCGACAGTGCGACCCTCACCTTGGTTGTTCCGTCGGACATTACCTACGCGGACGGAGAAGCCAACGCGGTGCATCAGATGCTCGTCGACTGGGTGGAAACCGATGCGTTCGCCGCCACGCAGTGGGCGGGGGGAGCGAGCGAAGGAATCGACCTGGACGACAACGAAGCCGCTTCGGTGGCCGTGGCCGACACCACTTCCTATGCAGTCGGCGGAGTGATTCCTGCCGGGACTACTATGGAAATCGATGTGACTTCCGTCGTGCAGGATTGGTCCGATGGGGCGGGCAACTTCGGTTTGTTGCTTCAGTCGCTTGGGCAAAGTGCCGGGAATGGGTTGTTCGTCGCAAGCAGCGAGTACGCCGGCGCCGGAGGCCAGGCGGCCAGACCACTACTGACGGTGAACTACACGGTTCCAGAACCAACCACCGCGCTACTGTTGGGACTGGGAAGCGTACTCATGGTCGCTGCGGTGCGTGCATTGCGGCAATACTAGCCGAGTGGCCAAGCTGCCGAGGGTCGCATCAGGGGCTGACCCTCGGCAGACGGATGAAGTGTTACTACGTGCCTGCATAGTGATTAAGTTGGTCTTTACCATTCATGATTACCATCGAACAACCTGTCCAATCCGCCCTCACACGAGCCCGCAAGGCGCTCGCGGCCAGGCAATACTCGGCCGCGGCCGAGTTGTTCGAGCAGGTACTGACGCGCAAACCGGCCAGTGCTCAAGTGATGCTGGAACTCGCGCAAGTGTATCACTTGATGCATCGCCGCCAGCAGGCACTGGCGCTATTGTCTCAAGCTATCTCGAGCACGGTCGTGCGCCCAGAGATACTCGGTGTAGCGGGACAGTTGTATGGGCATATGCGCATGCACGAGAAGGCCGGTCAGGCCTACCGGCGGGTGCTCACTTGCAATCCAAAGTCGGTAGCCGCGCTGTTGTCGCTGGGCGAACTCGCCGAGCGAATGCACCAATTGGTCGAGGCCCGCGACTTTACTGATCGCGTACTAAAGATCTCGCCCCAGAATCCACGCGCCCGACTGCTGCAAGCAGTGCTCGACGAGCGCGAGAACGACTGGCAGCGAGCCGACCGTCGACTGAGCGACCTGGTATCGCGTCGCGATCTGCCCAACCCGATTTCCTGGAAGGCACGCTACCAACACGCCCGGGTGCTCGATCGGATGGGAGAGTACGACGGAGCGATGGAGCAGTTGCTTGCGGCGAAGGCCATCCTACAAGCCGACGCGACACGATTTCGCAAGCGTGCCGAGGCACTTGATTACCAGCTCCGCCAATCGGCCGAGGGGCTGATTCCGGCGTACAGTCGAGATTGGCAGCACTCGCGTACAGCCGAATCGTCCCCTCGGTTGGCGGTGTTGGTCGGACATCCTCGCTCGGGAACTACGCTGCTGGAACAAGTCATCGATGGCCACTCCGACGTCGCCACGGCCGAAGAGTTGCCGTTGCTCTCACAGTTGGTTCACGATCCCATTGTCGCGCAGAGCGGAGAGCAAGCTTCGATTATCGAAGCGCTCGACCGGCTCACGCCCGATCAACTGACCGAATACCGTCGAGATTACTTCGAGGGAGCAGATGCATGGATGAGCTCTCCTCTCAAGGGCCGGCTCTTGTTGGACAAAAGCCCCGAGGCCATTCGCTTGGTGCCAACCATCGCACGCGTGTTCTCTTGGGCAAAGCTGATTGTGGCGATACGCGATCCGCGCGACGTCTGCCTGAGCTGTTTCATGCAACCGCTGCCATTGAACGGGGTGAGCGTGTGCTTCCTCGAGTTGCAGTCGACAATCAAGCGCTACGCGAGCGTGATGCAGGCTTGGCTGCGGTTTCGTCGAGTCGTGGAGTTGCCCTGGCGCGAGACGCGTTACGAAGACGTGATACAGAACTTGGAGTCGGAGGTGCGTGCGGTGGGAGCGTTTCTCGATCTGCCACACGAATCGCAGATGCTCCAGACGCAGCAGACCGCTCGGTCTCGCTACGTGCATTCTCCCAGTTACGCATCGGTTGCGGGTGGGGTGTATAGAGAGTCGGTTGGCCGCTGGAAGAATTACGGGAAGTACTTGGCGCCCTATCTTGAGCAACTCGACCCCTTTTTGGATGAATGGTCGTACACGACATGATCACCATAGCTTGCAGGAGCGAACGTCGATGAAGAAACATCACAAGCGATACCTTGGCGCCGCCTGTGTGGGTGCAGTTGTCGGGGCCGGAAACAGTGAGGCCGCTTCTCTCGTGTTCCGAGAAGGCCTGGCCGGCTATGTCGGCACGCAGGACACCTGGTTCAGCCATCGTGGCAATGGAGAGAGCGAAGGTTTTCCCGAGAACAACTTCATACGCACCGGGCAGTGGGGCACCGCACCCGACTTCACCGACGGCGCCAACCAGCAGTCGCTGTTGCGATTCGACGGCATCTTCGGCGGCAATTCGGGGCAAGTTCCCGGAGGCTCAAGCATCACGAGCGCCACTTTGCGATTGACCATCCCATCGGACATCACCTATGCCGACGGCGAAGCCAATGCCGTGCATCAAATGCTGGTCGACTGGGCGGAGACCGACGCTTATAACGCAGCCGCGTGGTCGGGTGGTGTTTCACAGGGAGTCGATCGCGATGGCGTCGAGGCCGAGGCAACGCCGTTGGGCGATTCGACAAGCTACGCCACTAGCGGCGTGATTCCCCGCGGCACAACCATCGACTTCAATGTCACCTCCGCGGTCCAAGCCTGGTCCGCCAACCCAGCGAGCAACTACGGTTTTGTGCTCGAGTCCCTGGGCCTGAGTGCTGGCAATGGGCTCTACATGGCGTCCAGCGAGTACGCCGGTGCGGATGGGTTCGAGGCTCGCCCAACATTGATCGTTGAAGGCGATTTTCCCGGCAATGTGATCGACGCCACGGTGAATCGCAACACGCGGCAAATCACTGTCACCAATACAACCGGGATCGACGTCGAAAACGTTCTCGGGTACGTCATCCGTTCCAGCTCAGGTGCGCTCGACCAAACCGGGTGGCTAACCATTGCCGATAACTACGACGTGAGCGGCAATGGCATGGTCGACGACAACGACAATTGGTCGGTCGTCACGCACTCTCTCAGCCACACCGACTTGAGCGAGTTTGAGTTCGACGGAGGCGACGGGGGCATTCTGCCCAACGGCGATCCGATCAATCTCGGGCCAGTGTGGATTCAGAATCCCGACGAAGACCTGACGATGGTCATTGTGCATGTCGATGGCACCGAGCTAAACGTCGACCTCAACTTCACTGGCAATAGCGACGCTGCATTCGATCCAGGCGATCTGAACTTTGATGGCAACATTACAGCGGCCGACTGGCCAATCTTTCGCGACAACCATCTGGCGGATCTATCCGACATGAGCCGGGCCGAGGCCTACCAGTTTGGCGATATGGACGGCGACCTGGACAACGATGAGATCGACTTCGAGCTGTTCAAAGCTGCCTACGATGACGCTCTCGGTCCAGGGGCATTCGTCACCATGGTGCACTCGGTGCCCGAACCATCAGCCGTGCTTACCTACTGTGCATCGGTACTGCTGCTCACCGGAGCCTGGCATCGGAAGAGAGTTGGCCAGGCCGGAGCTTGAATACCCCGCTTGGCACCCTAGTACATCCACACAGAAACGAAACAGCATAGTCCTACTCGCTAGTAGAGGCCAATCTGGAGATTACCTACATGATAAAAGCAAGAAAACGGGCCCTCGGCGTCGCCTGCCTGGGAGCAGTAGCTGTTGCGTCCGATCAATCGAGCGCCGTGACCCTGACCTACCGCGAAGGTCTCAACGGCTACGCCGGAACACAAGACACTTGGTTCAGCGAGCGGACCAACGGAGAGACAGATGGTTTTCCTGAGGGGAACTTTATTCGCTCGGCTCAATGGGCGTCGGCTAACCAGCAGTCGCTGCTGAAGTTCGATGGCATCTTCGGTGGCCTGGGTGTGCCGCTGGGTAGTTCCATCGACAACGCGATGCTCACTCTGACAATACCGTCCGACATCACCTACGCGGATGGCGAGGCGAACGCCGTGCATCAGATGCTGGTCGATTGGGAAGAGACCGACGCCTATGGCGCGACACAATGGGTGGGAGGAGCAACCCAGGGAATCGATCGCGACGGAGTAGAAGCCGCAACGATAGCAGTCGCCGATTCAACCTCGTTCGCCGTCGGAGGAGTCATCCCGGCAGGCACGACACTGACTTACGACGTCACTCCCATCGTACAGAGTTGGTCCAATGGAGCGGGGAATCATGGATTCCTGCTTCAATCGCTGGGGCTGGCTGCCGGCAATGGTCTGTTCATGGCCAGTAGCGAATACGCAGGCGAGGCGCAGCGTCCCACGCTCGATATTTCCTTTCAGTCCGATACCGCTACGACACTGGAACTGTTGGTCAACACGGCTACCGGCAGCGTCTCGCTGCGAAACGAAACGGGTATTTCGCTTGACGACATCGACTATTACCGCATCACCAGCGGGGCTGGAGCTCTAAACCCATCCGGTTGGAACAGTCTGGAGGACCAAGACCTGGCGGCGTTGCCATCGGGTTCCGGAAGTGGCGATGGCTGGGAAGAACTCGGCACACCAAGCGGAAACGCCCTGGTCGAGGCCTACCTGACGGGAAGCTCTGACTTTGCCAACGGCCTGCTGGTGAATCTTGGCAACGCCTTCATGCCGGGTCAGTCCACGGACAACATGGAATTTCTGTATCGATACCAGGGCAACTATGTGGCGGGCGAAATCGAATTCACTACCGAGGCAGTCGAAGGCGACTATAACAACGATGGCATTGTGAACCTGGCCGACTATACCGTTTGGCGAAACACGCTCGGAGCGACCGGACCGAGCCTGGCAGCCGACGGCGATGGCAGTGGGACGGTCGACTCCAACGACTATACCTACTGGAAAGCCCGCTTCGGAAACACCAGCAACAGCGCGAGCTTGCAGGCCAGCGCCCAGGTGGTGCCTGAACCTGCCACGTTCGTAATCTTGGCCACCGTTGGTGTGGCAGTGCTAATGGTGCGAAACCGCCGAGTGGGCCACCGCAGGTTGGCGAGTGCAGCCTTAGCGATGGTGCTGCCATTGTCGACCACGGCTCTGGCAGAGGTCGCCAATGAGCGTAACTACACTTTTGGTGACGACGCATTCGAAGACGCCTCGCCCAACATCACGGTAGGGCAGGGGACCAACAACGTGGCGCAAGGAAGAACGCTCGACAGTGGCGACCCAGGCGACCCCGATTTCACTTACATCGACATCGATGTCGAGGGCTCTCCCACCTACGTGGATGTTACCTCCCGCCCTGGTGCGACCCCAGGTTCGCTGGGAGCGAGCTTCAATGGCAGTTCCGATTATTTGTCAACGAACTTCAACCTGAACCGTCCGAACGACTTCTGGGACGACATTTCGTTCTTCCCTGAAGCGGACTACGCACTGAACTACGACACGCTGTTTTCGCACGGGGTTCAACTGTGGGCGAAGCCAAACCCAAGCGGACTGGGGCAATCGCAGGAGCAGGACATCGTTACCGATACCGACGAAGCTGGTGGAGTCTACATCACCGCCAACGACACCTGGGGCATGAGCTACGACGACTTGCGGATCGACAGTGGAGAAGCGGTGGATACATCCGGACATGGCTGGACGCACCTCATGCAGGCGGCCGGTCTGGTAGACACCACGGGTGGCAAGTTCGCCTCGGGGGCCGCGCTGTGGGTCGATGGCGTGGCTGTCGCAACGAATACCGGCGCCTACGAATCGCAGCAGGATCAACCGCTTGTCATCGGAGCCAATCTGGCCGGCGATGGAAACTTCTACAACGGAACACTCGACGATCTGCGGGTGTTCCTGTGGGGAGACAACTCGACCGTCGCGCCAGGTGTCGTGGGCCAACTGGGAATGGACTACGGGAGCTTCAACCTGGGGGAAGACAACGACTGGATTGTGGAGAAACTGGACGAATTGGGGGTCACCAACATTGCCGATGTCAATCTGAACGGCGTCGTGTTCGGAGACGGGTCGGGGCCCGCTGAGACGGACGACGTTACTGCCTTTATCGAAGGGTGGTTGCAGGTGCGGACGGTCGACGGATTTCAGATCGGCGATTGGATCAGCCGTCAGAACGGCGATCTGAACTACGACGGAATCACCGACTACAAAGACGCCGTGATACTGCACCAGGGGCTAGTCGAGGCTGGTGCGGGAGGGCTGAACTTCTCGCTGCTCAATGGAGGAAGCACCGTCCCCGAGCCAGCGACAGCAATGTGGCTGATTGCTGCATCCGGCGTATGCGTCGTGTTTCGCTGGTGTCGTCGTGGCGAAACGACAAGTCGCCCCTAGCAGGCGATGATCACCTGAAAAGTGCCTCCCAGCACATGTGTGGCCATGGATTGTTCCAATCACTCTCGGAAGAAACAGAAAATGAAGTCACTCAAAGTACCCGGCCAAAGCCGTCAGCCCTCGGCCAGACGAGCTTTCACGTTGGTAGAACTGCTCGTGGTGATCGCCATCATAGGCATACTCGTTGCCCTGCTACTGCCCGCGGTGCAGTCCGCACGCGAAGCGGCACGGCGTTCCAGTTGCCAGAACAATCTCAAACAGATAGGCCTGGCGCTGCAAATGCACCACGACACGTTCGAGCATTTCCCTATGGGAACGTACAACGAGTTCGGGCCGATGTGGTCGTACTACATTATGCCGTTTATCGAGCAGGGAACGACACAAGCGATCACCGACGTAAGCTCCGATAGCTGGCAGTGGGGTAACAGCCAACCGTACACTCATGCGGATATCGCCAACGAACCGCGACGAGCCAACATCATCGCTTGCGAGACTGTGGTTCCATCGTTCCGCTGTCCTTCCGGGGCATTGCCCGAACATCAATGGGATCATACCACCTGGCCCTCCACCTACTTTGTCATGCGTCGCGTTCCGTGTTCCTACCTTGGTTCGGCCACGGGTTTGGTAATCAACCAGAATTCCACCCAGTACGGCGACCTGCCCATGACCGGGCTGGATGGAGTGCTGTTTGGGTTGAGCGAAGTGAGCTTTCGCCAGATCACCGACGGTGCTTCCAACACGTTGCTGGTTGCCGAAGCCGTGCATGACGCGGAAGCCGTGGAAGAGAGTCGAGGGCGGCAGGAGAATCCGTCCGGCAGCAAGAAAGATCACTGGTACTTCGGTGGTGACGACATCGACAACTACGCGGGGCAAGACTTGTCCGAAGCGATTGGTTCCACTGCAGTCCCCATTAACTACCAGGTCACCCTGCGCGACCAGGACCCTTGCAGCAGTCCCACACACCCTGATTGCCAGAAGCTCCAACTTGCCTTTGGCAGCGAGCATCCAGGCGGGATGCAGGCGGTGCGATGCGATGGATCGGTCGATTTTATCCAGGAAGACATTGACAAGATCACCTACCGCGATATGGCCACCCGCGCCAGTCAAGTTCCCGCCGATACCGGCGGTCCCCGCAGGTAGTAGCCCGCTGGTATCGCAAAAAAATATCTTGGTAGCGTTGGGATCTCAGTGGGCAGCGTTATATAACATGCGTGCATGGCGGCCGAGTGAAACAGCGCGATAGCGGACTACATGGCGGAAAGATGAGTCGAATGTTAGAGCACGCGGTTAACGGTCCGATGAAGCCAATCGAGCCTGCTGCGGAGGCTCGCAGGAATCCTCGCGTGGTGAACGATGGTTATCAGCGGCACATTACCCTGCTGATCGAAAGCTCTACTTCGTGGGGCAACAACATCGTGCAGGGAATTGCCGACTACGCACACAAGTATGCTAACTGGATTATCTACTTCGAGCCGCGCGGAAAATACGAACTCCTGGAGTTGCCGGCGGGCTGGCATGGCGATGGAGTGATCGCTCGGGTCACTCACCCCCGACTTGCTCGCCAGCTCGTTGAAGAGAACGTGCCAGCGGTGAATGTTTCCTGGTACGACTACGAAGGCGGGGCGATTCCGAGATGCACTACCAACGAACGCATCTCGGCGGAGATGGTCGCCCAGCATTTTCTCGACCGTGGGTTCAAGAGATTTGCCTACTGTGGCCCGCGGCGTCGTCCCCAGTACTGCGATTTGTTCGGCGCCGCCTACGCCGAGCGGATTGAGCAAGCGGGGCACAGCTGCCATGTGTATTCCTCTCAGCTAGGTCTTGAAGACGGTGCTCCCAGCAAGGAAGAGCAATACTCTCTGATGGAGTGGGTCGAGCGTTTACCCAAGCCTGTCGCCTTGCTGGCCTTTAGCGACGTCCGCGGACGCCAGGTGGTCGAAGCGTGCCGGCAGGCGAGCATTTCCGTTCCCGACGAAGTCGCCATCATGGGTGGCGAGTACGATCAGTTAGCTTCGCAGATTTCGCGGCCCCGCCTGTCGAGTATCGACTTGAGTCCGCACAGAGTGGGCTTCAATGCAGCTCATCTGCTGGACAACATCATGTCAGGTGAACAGCCCCCGTCCGAGCCACTCCTATTGCCTCCGGCTCGCATCCTGGTGGAAGTTTCGACCGACACCTTGGCCGTCGACGATCCGCTGGTGCGGCGTGCTTTGGTGTACATCGCGGCCGAGATGCATCGCCCCATTACCGTAAAGCATGTGCTGGCCAACGTGCCAACCTCGCGCCGGGTGCTGGAAAAGCGTTTCAAAGAGTCGCTTGGTCGCTCGCCCGGCGAGGAGATACGCCGGGTGCGGATCGAGCATGCCAAAAAGCTTCTTGCGGAGACCAACGTAACACTCCGGCAGGTTGCTAGCGAATGCGGATTTTTTCACGCGGAAGTGCTCTCACGCGTTTTCCGGCGGACGACCGGAGAAACGCCCTCCAATTACCGAAAGAGGGTTCAGTCCTCGCATTGAGAGTAGCGATGTAGTCGAAGAGATTGGCTTTTCGTATCTACTTCAAATCACTGGGAGGATTCTTGAACTTCCCCTTGAATCGTTCTCCTGACGGCTTCTTTGCTTCACCGAGAAGCCACTGCAGATCCGCATTCGCCGGTTCCAGCGCCAAGCCTGCCTCGCAGTCGGCGATAGCCGCTGCGTCTTGCCCTTGCTCGAGGTAGAGTTTGCTTCGCCCCAGGTAGGCCCATGCGGTGGGATCGGCCTCGATGGAAGCAGAAAAAGCGTCCAGAGCGCCGGCCTGATCTCCGCTGCTCAGCAATTCTTGCGCACGGAGGAATTGCTGCACGGCGGGTTGTGCGTCAGGTTCGCTTCCGCCATTGCATCCACACGCGCTAAGCATCAACACCATCAGCAACGGCAGCACAACGCAAACCTTAGGGACCGGTGGACACAACATCTTTCGACCTCGTTAGCACACTACTCAGCGATCAGAAGCAGGAGTGCATTGTAGCACTGAAAGTGCTTCGCAAAACGCCAACTGGACGCTCCTGAAATGATCGATTGCGCACCGTGCAGACTGACTTGCACGACTTCACTGCCCAGCGTGGGTCGGGTTTACTGGTCGAGCGTGGTGTTGAGTTTGACTTTCTGGGTAGAGGTTTGCCTTCGACACTTAGTCGCTTACGTCTACAGCTTATCAATCAGATATAGAACTTGAAGTTGTGCTTCCAATGCGTTCTCGGAACTTCAGGATTCGCGAGAAGGATTTCGCCGATTCGGTCGGAATACTTGACGGTAATCGGCTGGCTCTCGCCCAGCCTGCAAGCATTGTAGTTGAGCTTGGTCAGCCCAAGAATGTCCGTCGCAACCTGAATCAAGTCGGCTTCGCCATGTTGAATCGTGATAGACAGGGGGACGGGGATCTCCCAACCGTCGTACGAAGCAATGCGCGGTTTGAAGCCGCTCGTAAACAGCAAGCCATGCCGCTTCGTTTGCTGCCACAAGGTACCGCGCAGCACAGGGTATTTTCCACGACGAGCAGCCTCCGGGTGATCGTCGTGGCGAAATAGGCGCGGACCCAATCGGTCCTTCCGAACTCGGATGCCGACCAACTTCACTCCTTGAGGGCATGCTTTCGAGAATCCAGCGAATTCTTCGTCGTTCAAACCAGAACGAGCATGAAGAAAGATCTCTGTTAGCTTCCGACCATCTTGGTTCATGTACGTTTCGATGGTACCGCGCAACAAACCTTCGGCAGCCTTTTGAGTCAGATGAAACTCCTTATCCAGTTCCGAATACCAAGGACCGAACTCGCCAACGAACACAATTCCGTCGCCGCTGTCCAGGAACATCTGCGCTGCACAGCAAGCAGTCCTCTTGTCTCGCTCATCTTGGCGATATGCTAACCCCACGTAGCAGACCCCCTCGCGAGCCCAAGGTGTCTTCCAGGGCTTGCGCCCGCACTTGTAGAAGAGTGCAGTACCAATGTTCCAAAGTCGGTCAGAAAGCGGATTTACACCCTTCTCACCGTTGCGGACTTGTTTAGTCACTGCGAGTGTCGACTCACGCACGATTTGCACAGGTAAGTTGAATTCCATGACTCGCGCCTTTATCTGTCGGCGAAAATCTGGAGACATGCCGTACTGCTCTAAATTCTGCGGACGCTCTACGAAATCAAAGCTGGATTGCCCGCTACGGCGATCATCAAGGGCGATTCCAATCGACCTTCTTTCGGACTGGCTCTTTGGCTCATCACTGGGTGCAGAAACATAGGACTTCGGACGGCAGTTTTTGTAGACGTGATCAGGCGCAATGCACACGGCAAGTGCCGGTCGGGAATCTAGCCGCCCAATTTGAGATTGAATAGGCTCCAGAAACAGGTTTGACACGGCGAAGACACGCTCGTGCCTATCAGCCTTCATTGCCGCGACTTCGAGTGCACTTGCATCGAGAGCGTAAGACTTCGCGGGCGATGGCCATCTGCTGCCGAATGCCACTTCATATCCCGGAAAGGGAGGCCATGGTCGATGTCGCGCCGCATCGTCACATGCTGCCGCCGAATTCAGCTCTTCGACCCACAGATTCCAAAGGTCCAATCCTTCCGGGGTGCCAATCGCGACGTGGTCTGGCAATCCAGAACTTGATTCCGCGGGGCCGAAAAGTGCTAGGCCATCGTGCGGATCGTCCGCAGTTTGCGTTTCCCCGAATTCGAGCAATGGCTCTTCGAGAAGGTGGAAGCTCTCACTCATCGGCGTCATTCTCCGTTTCATCCTCGTCTTCATCCTCGATATACCGGAGTTGAGCCATCTCATCTTGGAAGTCACCGACGCGCTCAACCGCATGGTAGTCAATTGCGACTGGGCATTCCCATCGTAGTGGAGTGCAAGATACGGTTAATCGACTTTTGCCGCTTCCAACTACTATTGTGCTCTTCTCCGCGCTCAAGGCTTGCATCACGCCGATGGTACGAGCAAACCACTCCTTATTCCACCAAGATTTCGCTACTTTCTTCCGCCGGCGACCGATTGCCTTTCCTTCGTATGGGGCTCCTTCCTCGTCAGTCACGCGCACGTAAACTCTCAGCGTTAGCCAACATGCTCCATTTCCATCAAAGCCGACTCGAAAACCGGGGCTCAGCTGGTAGTGAAAAGGTTTAGCGTGATCTCCACTGCCGTAGGACTGAAAACCGGTAACAGCGACACGCGTCTTCCTGCCATCAACATGCGTGAAGCTCACGTTCCGGAGTGGTTTGTCGCCCTTTTGAAAATAAAACACATGGCGACTGTCGCACCACTGAAGGCCCGCTCGCCAGCACGCAACTTCCATTGAGCGTCGAACCAACTCCTTGACGACATTCACGGACCGTTTTCCGAACTTTTCGCGACAACGCATCCATGAATACCTCGGAGGCCGCTCATCGTCAGCCCTAGGGACGGACGCGGGTGGTTTCTCGAAAGATAGGAGAAGTGTCGAGTGAGCGACCACGAAGGACCATGATTTCCGCAGCTCCATCTCCTCTTCCTTGGTCAGTTCCCTGCTTAGATCGCAGGCCTGGATCTGCGTAGGACAAGTTACTCGGAATACGTTGGCATAGATCGGATCTGGACTCGCCTTCGTAACTGGCTCAGGAACGTAGGAGCGAAGTGCAACTGCGGTGCCCTGAGCAATAGTCATCAATGGTTTCAGCGCATCAAGGGTGGCAACTAAGGAGTTCAAGCCGGTCGCCCATCCATCCGAGAATCTCGCCGGCGACAACTGGCTCAACTTCGTCGGAAGAGTCGAGTCGTCATAGTTGTCAGCGCGGCATGGCACCGTTCTGTCGCCGTGCACTAATGCTGCTGAACACCTCGCTAACAGATCGGCGTTTGCAATCGAGTTGCCAGAAAGGATCGGTAGGTACCTGAGCGCACGCCGTTCGATGAGAGTGCGCACTGTTTCATCGGCCGTTTCTCCAGCCAGAGGTGCCGTTCCGTAACACCATGTTCTGTAGCCGAGGAGCTGTAGCCGCCTTGCGAGCCACGTCGCCAGCGCATGATCAGGTGGAGCATGGTCGACTACAATCGTATCGAGTGACTCTGCAACCGATAGCCCGCCTCGCTTTGGGAAGAAGGGCTCGCAAAAAATCGCAGGATGCTGTGCGACTAGGTAACGGAGATCGTTCACCAAGCGAATGCGAAGGCGTTCGATATCGAAGAGTTCAAGATTCCACCCGAAACGCTTCATAACTTCTTCTTTGACGCTATCTCGTTGAGTGGAGGTAACGCTTGCGGTAGTGACGAATACCAAAGTCTGCAATTCGTGTTTCTCATCCTGAATTCTCTTGCAGTCTTCGTTCAGAAGCTTGTTCTTCCAATCCCCACGCACGGAGTATGCAAAGATAGTTACGTCATCCGAGTTCACGCGAGAGATGTGAAGAGCGTCACGGCCACGGTCGTTGGTGCCTCCTAGAGGCTCGATGTCCCGATAGCCGGATTGATTCATTACGTCGGAGCACAGGCGCTCGAACTGAGAATAGTCCGTGAGGTGCTCTAAACAGTAGACTACAGGGTCTGCTGACATTCCTTCGCCGCAAGTAGTGATGCCTGCCTCTTCCCCGCACTGATCGATCAGCATACGGGAGGAGCTTGTATTGACGAAGCATACCAGATTTACGGCAGTTTTTGGAGAGTCCGGAAACGGCATCAGATTGGCAAGCGACAGATGCTTTCGTGAGATGTTTCCTGAATCGTAGGTGAGTCCAAATGGCCGTAAGACTCGCCACCACAACTTCAGCACATGTTGCGACAGGATGATGAGGATTGTGGGTTCAGTACTTTCATCGTAACTATGGCGGGCACTAGCGAAGTCATTCTATGTGCTCGCTGAGACCCATCAATCCATAGTACCGCCTGATTACGTGCCAACGAGAGCACATCCGCCGGAGCATCGTGCAAAAGTATCGGACGAAGCTAGAGCCGATCCAGCCGATCATCGTTGGGCCGGTGCAGGTTCTATTCTCACTGGGTGGCTGGGAGCCCACCACGCACCCCACAGTGCGCAATCAAAGCATGGGATCGACCGAACCGCTAACCTGCGTCCGACACACGACCGACACACCGAACGCTAGTTCGCTTGCATCTGTCGCCCTGGCGGCGCTTGCGTGAGCGTTAAGACAATACAGAAGACGTAACCGTTTTGGCCTCGGACCGACTGACAGGAAATTCTCTTCCTTGGGTTCTTCCGGCGGGGGATTCGCTTAAAACTCGGTGCAAAGGACCCAAGAATCGACAGGCTGTAAGTGTGGTCCAATGTACAGTACTCATGTGTTCACTGTAGCGGAATTGAGCGCCATCTCATTGACTCACTGAAGCGGCAGGAAAAACTGTCGCCAGGTCGAACTGGACACCTGGGAATCAGGACTGCCAGCGGCCACAGGCGAGAATCCGCCCTGATTTGCAGGCTCAGCGGTCCAAAAGGCCACAGGCCCACCAGGCCCCCCAGATCGCCCCAGAATCGCAGGCAACCGGTTCAGGCGTACACTGTGCCGCGCAAGAGAAGAGCCCGCTAGCGGGCGTGCTAGCGGGCTCAGAGGCGGCGTCGGGTTTTCAGAGGGTATTCAGAGGCTAAGCTACTTTGGAGCTTCCCAGCACGGCCAGAGGTGTCGATATGGCCCGGTGAGGTGGTCTGCCACAATGGCGTCGAGTTCGTGGCCGTCAACGTTTGCTGAGCGGCCGTTTACCAACAAATCAAACAGGCCGTTCCGATCGACCGCCACGGTCAAGCGAGAGCCGGCAAGAGTCGAGCAAGGCCACGCGTCGCCCCAACGCGCCGTCTCGGCTGCAGAGAGGCAGAGAGTGTAGCCGTTTACCGTTCCGCGCGGGCCGATGTGTTCAGAGAGTCTCATTTGTTTACCCCTCCCACGCATTGGGCTGCCCGGCGAGAATGCCCATATCGCTGGCAATCTCGCAAATGACGCGGTCTAGAAAAATTGCCTGGCCGGTACAGCCCCTCCCCCATAGAGTCAATCCGAATAGCTCGCCAGTCATTTCGCCGCGCTCGGCGAGCTTCTCAGCAAGCCAGTCGCTGACTATCCAATGCTCGTAGGCTTCTCGCTGGTACGGCTCGACGTCGATGGCTTCACACAACGCCCGAAAGTCCTCCTGGCTTTCGATGGGCGTACACTGCTCCGCGTCCAGATCGACTGGCGCGCCTACTTCGGCGAGCAAGTTGTCACGATACTCGGCCACACTATCGAACTCTGCTTGGGCCGTGGGGGGCAAGCTGCCAAACTCCGAATAGACGCCTTGCACGCGATCGACAAAGTCGCTGGGAATGGCGTACGCGTCGCCCTGGCTATCCCAGGCGACTAGCGCGCCGCATGAGTCCCAGGACGACTCAAAATCGTCGCTGGAGCACAGCGGTGAGACATCGGACTCCCAGTCGTAGTCGGAGCCGGCGAGCGTATCGGGATGGCTTGCTAGGTGGGAGATTAGCATTGAAACGCAAGAATAAACCTCCCTCTCAACTAGCCGGCGGCAGATTCGCTGATTCGTCGCTTCTAGGTTATGATCGACCATAGCTCTCGTTTCCTGTCAGGGTTTCGGTGAGTTAGCCCCGGCCCGCGTTGCCGCGCGGGCCAGGGGCGTCTAGCATTCTCGACTACTTGTCGCGCGCCAGTGGCATGATGACCCCCGTTGCTTTGGGGCGGTCATCGGCCACAGCTTTGATAACGACGGCCGATTCGCCATCCACAGGGACGAAAACTTCCACGCCGCGCGAAGTGTCCGTCGTGGCGATCTTCGCTAGGGCCGTGCAGACTTCAGCCAAGTAGATCGGGTCCAACGTGATCGCCACGTAATCGCCGCGCGTGGCAGTGATCTTCGCATTACCGCGAAGCTTCTGCGCTGGTGCTGAAATCGACGACGCGAAGTCTCTCGGCGGGATCACGTCTCGCCACATCGGAAAACGGCCTTCCAACGTGTCCACCGTCAAGGCCGACTGCCCAGCCTTTCCGTAGGCCGTGGCGGTGATCGTGCCATTGGTCGACGGCTCATCGATCGCCACGCGGCCTAGCTTCGGGTTTCGCTTGCTCACGGGGCCCGCGGCTTTGTCAATCGCTTTGCAGGCGGCCGCAGGAATCATAGTGGCGTATAGTTCCACGCGTTCGGTTTCGGGCGTGTCGCTGTCGGTCCATTCCACGGCTACGAGCTTGCGCCCATCAGTCACGATGGCGTGGGCGGTTTCGCCATCACGTTCAAGCCGAACTCCGCCCAGGGCGTATCGGCTCGACTCCGTATCGCATAGAGGTGCAAGTGAACTCAAAAGCTTGGGGATTACTAACATCGGATTCTCCTAAAGTTAAAGCTTGATGGTCGCGCCCCACAGCGGAGCGCACACCTAACGTGCCAGCGTTCAATGCTCTCTGGCTTCGAGCCAGGCGAGTAGCGCGAAGAGCGCGATACAAGCCAGAGTGGCCTCTATGGGCATAGCAAGGTTCTCCCGGGGGTGACGAATGCTCGGCAGACGTTCCGCCGAGTTCCGCGGGAATGCTACGCGTTGGCCAGAGTTGGCAAGATCAGGTTTTTCTTGTAGCGCGCTGGGAGGGTGTGCGAGTGGCGCGGTGCGGATTGTCGCAACGAATCGCCAGGGGGCGAGGCGACGTCAAGGAGCAGAGGCTCAGAAGAGAGGTGATAAAATTGAATCAGGCGACCACCGCGCCGATCTTTAAATCCCGCGGGAGGGTCGCCTGATTTTTTTGTGGATCAAGGAATTCTCAACCCACCAAAACGAGACTAGTCCGGGTGACGCAGAGCCTCACCCAGGTTCCACCCACATTCATCGCAGACATGGAAGAGGTAGCTAACGAACTCGTCTGAGGTAAATATCTTCTGCTGAGAGGCGCTACAGCGCGGGCATCGATACAGTCTGGAGTTGTACTCATCCAAACCGACGAATCCGATTAGGAGTTTATTGTTCATGATAGAGTAGCCATCGTACATACAGGGCCCAATTCGGTGGGGCGCGAATTTTAGATTAATCTCTTGATTTGCGGAAATCATCTTTCTTTCCGTATACCTATAGGGGGGGAAAGTCATCGTCATGAGAGAGGCTGGGCGGCACACATTGCCAGTCCGGCCCCCTGCAGCGGCAAAGGACTTTGACACCACTGACCCTTCTGACGCCTAAACGCCAGACCCTAGTCACATACATATTATTAGTACTCCACTTTTTTCTTCCGTTCCTAGTTAGGAAATAGAAGTAAGTCCTGTCAGTAAATGAAAATCTATCGGTATTTGCAGTGTCAAATGACTGACACCATGGCGAGAATAGTCGTCAAGCTCCTGTCTCTGGCGTCAACGGCCGCTCACACCACGAGGGATAATTCGCCCTCCTCAACGAGCCGTAGACCCTTGTAGCCCCTGGCTGTACCGTTGCTACCGTATCGATATTTGAACTTTGTCTTCAACTGACTGGCTAGATTGGTCACGTAGCGACCTTCGGCAAGCGACCACTCACCATACCGCTTCTCGATCTCTGAGAATAAGAGGAACTCGCCCCCCTCTTCCCGGATGCACTCGTCGAGGAATTGCAGGAAGGGGTCAGAATCCCGGCGGTAAATCTCCGTCGAGAGTTTCACTTTCTTCGGAGGATTCAAGCCTTCACGCAGGTAAGTCTGGCAGCCCTCGATCATCCAGGCGAGGATGCCATCGGCCTCTTTGAGCAGCTTGCCCTTGAGGTCAGGGTCTCTCTGCTCCTTGGGCACCGTGTGGTCGAAGTTTGCAACCAGCACCCGCCGCCAGATGCCCTCATCGGTGCCAACTATCTTTGGCCTGTGGTTGGTGATCAAGAACGGCGTATGCGACGGCATGAACTCGAAGAAGTCTTTCCTCATGTAACGGCCCTTGAGCTTGCTGCCACCAGTGAGTCGCTTTACCTTCGGCTCGTCCAATTCGGCTGTTTGGCTCGTCTCCTCGCTGAAGCAGAGCCGTACTCCCAGCAGGTCCGCAATCTCAGTGGGATGGCGGTCCGAACGAGTGGCAGTCAGCAGGCCATCAGGCATTGGGGACGCGTAATCGCCCAGCACAGTGGATACCGTATCAATCAGCACTGACTTGCCATTGGCACCACGGCCGAAGAAGACGGGCATTACATGCTCACGTTGCTCGCCGATCAGCGACTGGCCGAGCAGTCGCTGCATGAAAGCAATCATCTCCTGGTCGCCACCGAACGTCTCATCAATGAAACTCAGCCAACGGCTGGCTGATCCGGCGTCGCCGACGGGAGCCGTGGTGGACTTGGTAATGAAGGCCGATCGCCGTGCCTCGGTCAGCTTTCCACTACGTAGGTCGACAATACCCTTAGGTGTACCCACGAGATAGGGATCGGCGTCAAGATCATCGATTTGCAGTTGCATCGATGCCTCGCCACGAGCCAGAGCCACGGCGGCCTTGATGCGGGAGAGGTTGGCAGATTGTCGGGCGAAACTGCGGTAAGCTTTCTCAAATTTATCCCAGCCGTCGAATCCGTCGATCTCGCCGGAGATGGTGCGCTCCTTTAGTTCATGGAGCACTAGCTTATCCAGCCCTTTGCTCGCGCAGGCCGCGATCGCGAGGTCCTCCCTGTCGATGCACCAACGCCCTTCGCTCTTCGACCATGCGTACCAGCAATCCGACTCAGGGACATATTTGAAGTTGCCTTCCGATAGCAGGTGCAGGCGTTGTGCGTTGGCAGTATCCGTGATGCCCAGTTTCGCGTAGGGAGCGAAATCGCCAAACGCCAACTCCACTAGCCTTCCGCCAACTACCACATCGGGTCGACGTTCAGCCTGACGCAGTCTATCGATCAACTCCCCATGTTCGTATTGCTTGGCAAACGTCCCCGCCTCTTCTTCATAGGCTCCAATGGTGGCGATGAAGCACGCGTCGCTGAGGTAATACTCAGCCCCTCGGCAGGCACAGACCATGAGGCGTTTGGAGCCATCCTGTGCGTCCATCATGTTCTTCGTTTTCTCCAGCATGTACTGCAGAGCCGCGTGGTGAACTCCGCTCTCGGGATCACCTTCCTTACGCTCGACGCCTTCGAGGCGAGCCTCCATCGACTTCTTGCGTTCCGCGTCGGCCTGGGCTTGCGTTTGGAGCTTCTTAGCAGCGCCCACCGGGAAGGTTGGCAGTTCAAGATCGCCGGGACTACAACCGAATCGCCATTTGTATTTTCTGCCAGTTGCAGTCCAGCTACCCTTGCCATCAGACATGAAGTGATTACTTGGAGGAACGACCGCGAAAGCCGCTTTACCACCCGCGCCGAACTGGATCATCACTTCGGCTCCACTCTTCGCCTTGTACATCATCTTTCCCCGCCCCGGTACGACGGAAGCCTCGTCGTATCGAAACACAAGGCGGTGACCTCGACCCGTCTCGCCCCACCAGCACTCTGGGAAGGTGCCGTCGAATAGCTCCTTGGCGGCTACAAGTTCTTCCTCGGTATCAATATCTACCATGATCACGCCGACGGACTTTGTGTCGCCATTCAGCGGAGGACCGGCCTGAAATCCAATCGTTGGGTGCGGTGACGTGTTGATCCACTGCGTGACTTGCTCGATAGATCGAGGTTGATTGTGCCAATCGTGGCCCATCACGGCACCAGGGTTTTTGCCGTCGGCAATGGTGACCAAGAGGCCTCGGGCCATATAGTCGGTGGCTGCTGCGATGAGGGATTGGCGGTACTCGGGGGAAATGGGAAAAGTTGTCATAAGTTCTCTCTAGGAATTTGAGGATAAAGGGCAGAATTCAAAACTTGTGTGAGATCGATGGCGACGAGCACTTGTGAAGTTGCTCGCCGCCCTCGACCGAACGAATGATCAAACGAAGGACGCGTCAAACTCCATGTGTGAGGGATCGCCCCACAATTCAATGGGAGACGAACCGATGAACTCGCCCAGAAACTCATCTTCCGAGGCTGTGAAATGGTTCCACCACTTTAGGACCGCTTCATTTGACGGTGCTACCTCACAATACTGGGGAACTGTGACCAGTTTCCCTGTCTTTAAATCGACGGGGCAGCCAGTCACTGTGACGCAACACCACCCGCCAACGATTGCTACCGCCCCCTCCCCGACCTTGAAACGTAGCCCCGGATGCAGTCCTGGAAGCATCGCCTTCGTCCACAGCTTGATGCCCGTACCCGACTCGTTGATCTCGGCGTACGTTGAAAACTCATCGAGAATCGGACGCGCCCAGTCGGCGATCTCCCCTGACTTTGCATCGCGACAGTCTTTGACGTAAATCACGGCATACGGATCTTTCCGGCTCAGCCAAAAAGCGATGCCGTGGTTTGGCATCTCCATCAGATGGAGAGCAACGGAGTCAAGGGTCGCCAAGTCTTCGGGATGATAGCAGTCGGCGCGTTTGCCCTTCGCCATGTAGGCTTGAGGCCAGCCAGCGTCGTCGTTCCACAGCACCCACTGCTGTTGGTTGTGTAGTTCCAGCGGAAGGGCCGTGTATCCGAGTTGGGGTGTTCGATTGGGTTGGAGCGTTGTGGTCATGGATTTCTCCTTTCAGAGAATTGGGGGTAAGTGGCTGCACGGAGAAACCGCCTGCGCAGCCAAAGGGAAGGGAACGAAACGATTCCTCAGTTCTGATGAGCTAATTGCTCGCGTGAGGAGGAACCAATGCAGGGATCGACCAGAGTGCCGTCAGGCCCGACCAACGGGCACTTGGCTAGGACGTGGTCGATAAGGTCTTGGCGGTAGTCAGGGGTGATAGGATTGGATTCTTTCATGCTTGTTGAATGCTTTCGTCTAAGTGTTGTGCACCCTTCGCATCCAGACCCTCAGGCTAGAAGCAATATTGGGGCGGAAACTTATCCAGGCGTGCGGAAACGGGACCGCCTGGAAACGCGTGCATACTGATCATGTGTACAATCACAGAGTGATTGCTACCCCCTGTGCTTCGGAAGGGGATATCTGGCCCGCTAGGTGAAATACTTCCCCGGAGGGGTAGGATTGCAGTGACTGTCGCGTTTGTAGCGATTAGGCAAGCCACTTAAATGGCAAAGAGGGGCCAAAAACGACGAGCCCCCAGTTGACGCGAGGGATCAGCCAAGTCTCATTTCGACAGCGCGGCACACTGCCTCTAGAGCGACCGTCAGATAGCCTCGAAGTATTACCGAGAGTGTCAGAATGAAGCCACAGTCGAGCGTAGGAAGCCCTAGAAGTACTTCCTACTCGAATCCGTCCTCTTGTAGCGACGGATTCGCGGAGTAGCCGGGCGACTCGATGGGCAAGACGCCAAGAACTCGTCGAGCCCGGACTGATGGATTACGTACCGTGGGCGTTTGCCCGGCGCAGCCACATTCTCGGCCGACAGTCTTCCGCTCCTGATGAAGCGGAAGACCGTCGCCCTGGACACGCTCAGTTTGGAGGCGACATCGCCGGTTGAGAATCGTGCTTCCATAAATTTAGACCTACGCCGTAGGAGCGATTACTAGGCAGCTTCCTTGTCAGCATCGGATGACTGTGCCGCTAACCGCCAGTTGCGGACGTGTTCAGCGACCGCTCGGAGTCGACTGTCGTCGATGAACTCCCGGTAGTTCGCAGCCATTGATCCGTCAACGTGGCCCATGATCGCTTCGGTCGCGATCTGGTCGCGAGAGCCCTCAGCGATCGTTGCAAACGTGTGGCGCAAAGCGTAGAAGCCAACGCCAGGCCTATAAGTCTTCACGCATTCGAGCTTCTGTAGCTCACGAAAAACACGGCCGACCGGGTTACTGTTGGTTCCGGTGTTCCAGGGGGTACCACGAGGGGTCAGAAACGCCAGATGGCTATGTTCTTTCCTCCTGGGCTTCGGGCGGATCGCCATGGCATTGCGAACCGCCTCGACCGTCTCGGGCCAAAGCCAGCAACGTCGTTCAACTGCGGTCTTGGACCGAGGGAATTCGAGCCAACCATTTTCTAGATCGAAAGCTTCCTTCGTAACGCAGCCGCAGTCGTAGTTTCCAAAGCCACAGTTGATACCGAGGTAAATAAACGCTTTCAGTGAACCTTGGGCCGCCTGCAGCATTCGGTTCACTTCCTCGGCCGTAAAGAACTTCTTCGCCATGCTTTGGCGATGCAGCCGGAGGCTCTTGCTACTCGGGCGAGAAAAGGACTTTGCCGCTCTAAGCGGATGCGCTAGAAGCTCCGTCTTGTAAGCATAATTGAAAACGGCCTGGACACGCCCTGCCTCCCCCATAAGGGTCGTCGGCGCCCAGCTCTTTTGTAGCTTTGCCCGTAGTGCTGAAAACTCGGTCGCAGCAAGACTTGTGACCGCGCGGTCACGCCCAAATTCCGCTATTAACCGTGCACACGTCTCGTGAAGGTCCTTGAAATGAGCCCGACTGAGCTGATCAGCGTCCACCTCCCGTTGTTTGTCATTCAAGTACGTGTTGCACAGGTCGGCTAACAAAAGCTCCCCCTTGCGAGCACGAGGATCGCGCCCCGCGTAGAGATCGTCGCGTTCCTCTTTGTAAGTGCGGAGAGCGCCTTCCCAGTCGCCCCACTTGCCGAAGTAGTGAGTGCGACCACGTATCTTCTTCGCCCAGTACCCAGTGGCATGAGCAAACAGCGGAAAGTCGGGATACGGCTTGGCGGGCTTCTTCTTTTTCGAGGTAGTGACAGTCGACATCTTCGCGAATACCTTTCACATTTGAGGGTGGTCGCCCGAGCAGCGGAACTGCCCGAACGCCTACACTGAGGTGTAGGTCGAGGTGTATTCGCGAGCGAACGTCTACCGGGGTTATGGGGTCAACAAAGAAAAACCACTACAAATCAAGGGGTTTTTCCGATTGTGAGGGCTTGAGCACCCACAAAGTGATGTGGGGGGTTTTGTCGCACCCCCCGATTGGTTTTGCCGAGAAAACTAGGGCGAAAACAAGCTAAGGGGGACCAAAACGTCTGGGGTTTTGGTCCCATGGATCGATACTTGGGGCAAAACGGACAAAACCAGGGACCGAATGATGACGTGGCAGAATCAGACTACTTCGCTTCGTCGGACGACGAGTCCTGTTCCGTCGGCTTGCGCCGCACGGGTTCGTCGTCGAACAGCATGCGGTAGGCCTGGCTTTGCGGGTCGTCGAATTGACCGTTGCGGACCGCCCAGATGTAGGCGATGAGCGCCGAGACGGCTAGCGCGAGCGTCACGGGCACCATGATGTACAGCATGCTCATCGCGATTCTCCGCTCAGGTGGATGCTCATGGCGATGGTGATCACCGTGGCCGAACTGATTGGCATCAGGATGGCCGCCACCAATGGCGAGATCCAGCCAGCGGCGGCGAGCGACACCGCCACTACATTATACGCCAGCGCGATGCAAAGGTTGCGTCGCACTGTACGTCGGGTGCGGTGGGCCAGTTCGACCAACTCGACAACCGGCATCAGCCCCGGCGCAGCGACGTAGATGTCGGCCGCGGCCAGCGAGGCCTCCGCACCGCCCTCGACGGCAATGCCAACGTCGGCAGCCGCCAGGGCAGCAGCGTCGTTCACTCCGTCGCCGATCATCACGGTGGTATCACTGCGATCGGTAACGAGCGCCAACTTATCCTCGGGCGACACTTCGGCGCTGGTGGCTTCGGCTGCTAGACCGACCTGCTCGGCCACCGAATGGACCACGGCCGCTGCGTCGCCGGAGACAATGCGAAGCTTCCAGCCGCTGGACGAGAGTTGCTCAACCGCCAGTTGAGCGTCGGAGTGCAACTGGTCGCCGAGCGCCGCGGTAGCTGCCAGCTTGCCACCGAGCGCGATGCCGATGGTGGTCAGGCCGGACTGCTCGAAGCGGGCGATCTGCTCGAGCTCGGCGTCGGAGATGGAAACACTATTTTGCAGGAGGAACCGTTGAGATCCCACGAGCAACTCACCCTCGGCCACGCTAGCGCGGAGCCCGCTGCCGTGCTGCTCTTCGACGTTCTGCGGAACGTTGGCCGAGTCGTCGATCGTGTGGTCGCCGAACGCTTCGACCAGCGCGCGGGCTATCGGGTGCGTGGAGCGCGACTCGGCGTGGGCCACGACTCCTTTGAGCCAGTCGGGCCCGATCCACTCGACGAGCGTTGGGCGGCCACGGGTGAGGGTGCCGGTTTTGTCGAGCAGCATGCGGCCGGTACCGGCGAGGGTCTCGAGCGCCGTAGCGTTCTTGATGAGCACGTGCCGCCGCGCGGCAAGGCCGATCGCCACGGCCATGGTGAGTGGGGTCGCCAGTCCGAGCGCGCAGGGGCAAGCGACGATCAACAATGCGATGGTGTGCTGCACGGCTTCGCCCAGCGTGGCGGTTGCCGCCCACCAGGCGAACGTGGCAAACGCCAGCACCAGCACCACCGCGACGAACCATCCTGCAGCGCGGTCGGCCAGTTGGACGATGGGCGGTTTCTCGCGCACGCCCTCGGTCACCAATTCCATCAACCGGCCCACGCGAGTTTGTTCGCCCACCACGTCGACCCGCACTCGCAACACACTGCCCATGTTCTGCGTGCCGGCGAACACAAGGTCGCCCACCACGACCGGCTCGGGTTGCGACTCGCCCGTCAGCAGGCTGCGATTGAGGGTGGAGTTGCCGTGGACTACGGTGCCATCGGCCGGGACGAGGTCGCCGGAGAGCACTTCGACCACGTCGCCTGCGGAAAGCGAGTCGATCGTGGTTTCGACCATCACGTCGTCCCGCACCACACGGCAAGTGCTCGGCGTGAACGAGTTAAGCAGTCCCACGGTCTCATCGGCCCAGCGTTGCTGCCGAGCTTGAAACCACCGACCAACCAGCAGGAGGAATACCAGCACACTGAGCGAGTCGAAGTAGATCTCGCCCGAGCCGGCGATCACGTTCCACAGCCCG
Source organism: Aeoliella sp. (assembly GCF_965227375.1). Lineage (NCBI taxonomy): Bacteria > Pseudomonadati > Planctomycetota > Planctomycetia > Pirellulales > Lacipirellulaceae > Aeoliella > Aeoliella sp. The sequence continues at coordinate 1,474,677 of NZ_CBDDFX010000002.1, read as the reverse complement.
GCGATGCCACCGGCGGCGAGCGCCAAGGCTATGGGCACGTCGAGTGTCGCCGAGCGCGCACGCAGGGCGGCAAGCGCGCCGCGAAAGAAGACACTACCGGGCCAAACGAGCGAGATGATGCCGATGCCCGCGCTGATGTAGCGGAACAGGTTGGCGAACTCGGCCTCGATGCCGGCGAAGTCGCCCGCGTACAACGCGATGGCCAGCAGCATCGTATTGCCAGCGCAAGCACCGGCAACGCCCAACCGGATGAGCTGCGAACGCTCGGCCCGGCGGTGGACTTCGCTGGCGGTGGTGTTCCGCGCAGGGTGTGGCGGATAGCCGAGCCGGTCGAGCATCGCAGCGATGCTGGAGAGTTGCACGTCGGCGGGGTTCCAAGTGACTCGGGCGACCGCGTCGCGAAGCTGCAACCGTGTCGACGAAACACCCGGCAGCAATTGAGGCAGCCGCTCGACCAGCCACAGACAGGCCGCGCAATGAACGCCTTCGAGTCGAAAGTCGATCGAGAGATGACCACCCGCAATACCACGGCAATGCTGCGCCTGGAATTCTGGCGAGTCGAACGCTTCGTAACGTTTGCCCGTGCTGCGCACCGGCTGGGCGTCGCCACCGGTGGCCTCGCGAACACGGTAGAAGTCGTCGAGCGACGCGTCGCGAAGCAAGTCGTAGACCGTGCGGCAGCCGTGGCAGCAGAACTGCTCGTCGGCCGCGGGATCGATCAGTCCCTTCGGCACCGGCAGACCACAGTGGGCGCAAGTAACGGCCGTCGAAGTCGATTTGCCCTCGACTTCCGCGCTGGTCACGGGGTGGCTCCTTCTTCCTGCGGCTGGCAGCAGGGGGGCAACTCGTTGGGATCGGGCACGGAGGAGTCGGCCGCGGAGTGCTTCGATTCAAGCGACTGGGCGATCGCATTGGAGTCGAGATTCATCCGGCCAGCCAGTGTGGTGAGCCCCACGACGATCAACGCGATCGCGCATACGGCAGGCAATCGCTTGCCGAGTAGCCCAAGCGCTGCCTGGATGCCTGCGCCCAGCGATACCAGCACCGGCAGTGTGCCTGCCCAGAAGACGAGCATGACTACCGCGCCGTATAGCGGGCTTCCGGTTCCGGCTGCGGTCAGGGCGAAGGCGTACAACCACCCACAAGGGAGCAACGTGGTGAGCAAGCCAATCGCAAGAGCGCGTCGCCCGGGGCGCATGGCGAGGGCCATGCGTTGGCCGCGCTGGACCGTTTGCACGAGTAGTTTTGGCGGTTGGATATGGGCGATGCGATGACCAAAGTGACGCAACAACTCGGTCACGCCCAAGGCGACCATCAACCCGCCAGCCAGGGCCATGGCGATTGGCTGCAGGCCAGCCAGCGTGGAGGTCATGTCGACCAGCGCGCCAAGGCTTCCAGCGGCCGCGCCCAAGATGGTGTACGTAATCAAGCGGCCGCCGTGATAGGCCACCTGCAGCTTCCAACGCGAACTGCCTTCGCCCGGTTGTCCCAACGCGAACGCCACGAACGGCCCGCACATGCCAGCGCAGTGCGACGAGCCAAGCAAGCTGGCGACGAAGATGGTGGTGACGGGTGCAATCATGGCGCGGTGAATGACAGGAGCTTATGGAGTCTCACTCGCCGCGGCCGGCGGCGCGCCTCGGTAGGGAGCGCCTTCGACCAGTTCGGGTGGGTCGGCGTTGGCCAGCGTGACGGCGACCAGCATCAAGAACACATGCCCCAACAGCAAGGCGCACACGATCATCGGCCAGATGAAAGGAGCGAACGAGCCAACGGGAGGGTCGGTGTTGTCTTGCATAACGAACTCCTAGAGTGGACCCAGCAGGAAGAAGTTCTCTTCCACCGCGCGATCTTGCTCGTCGACGATGCGAAGCTTCAAGGCCGCTTTGCCGGACCGAAATACATCAACGGGCACGTAAATCTGAACTGGTTGCTCGATCGAACCGCCCGGCTCCACCAATTGGACCTGATCGCCGCTGGAAATGCGAGCCTCCGTGGGTTCCAGCACTTCGATGCGATAACCAGTGGGCTCCTCACTGCGGTTGACGATTCGGACGCGAAGAATGTTCGACGCCTCATCCCCCGACTCGGAGAGCTGAAATGGCTTGCCGATGCCGCGGAGCAGCGTGACATCGAAGGCCGACTTGTTGATCAACAGCGCCACGAACAACCCCGCCAGCACGGTAATGGCGACAAGGTAGATCACCGTGCGGGGGCGAACGACGCGCGTCGGCTGACCGTCGAGGGCTTGTTGCGAGCTGTAGCGGATCAGCCCGCGTGGTTGGCCGGTCTTGTCCATCACTTCGTCGCAAACGTCGATGCACTGGGCGCAACCGATGCACTCCAGCTGCAAGCCGTCACGAATATCGATGCCGGTGGGACACACGTCGACACACAGGTTGCAATCGACGCAGCTGCCCAGGTTCTTTGCCTGGCGGTCGCGTCCTTTGCCGCGTGGTTCGCCACGCCGCTCGTCGTAGCCGATGATGCAGCTGGCGGGGTCGAGCATGACCGATTGAAAGCGACCGTACGGGCAGCCGATGATGCAGAGTTGCTCGCGCCAATAGCAGAAGTCGAACATCATCAGGCCGGTGACCACCGCTACAATGGCGAACGCCGCCGGGTGTTGCAGTGGGGTGCTGGTCCAGATCCACGCGTGCAGCTTCTCGACGCCTACAAAGTAGGCCAGGAACATGTTCGAGAGGTGCAAACAGATAATGAAGAACACCACGTACATCAAGACAATCCGCCACGGGGCCACCTTTTTCGGCTTGCTTCCCCGTCCAGTGGTGCCGGTGAACAGTCGCTCGATGGGACGGAACACGAACTCCATGTACACGGTCTGCGGGCAGGCCCAGCCACACCACACGCGCCCCATGATGGCGGTGAGGAAGAAGATCAGCAGGAACAAGCCCACCATGGCGATGGCGAGCAGCAACGTATCGGTTGGCAAAAAGGTGAAGCCAAAGAACGTGAACTCGCGCGCTGCCACATCGAGCAGGATGGCTGGCCGGCCATTGATGTAAATGAATGGCAACACCGCGTACACGGCGACCAGCGCGTAAGCTACGACGCGGCGCCACCACCAAAAGCGCCCCTGGGAGAGCTTGGGGTACAGCCAGCGCCGGCTGCCATCGGCTTCGAGCGTCGTGAGGACGCGCTCTTCGGGTTGGAGAACGGGAAGTTCCAACAGTTGCCTCAATCGTTCCGCCGCTACTCAGTGACTGGCTGTTCCGCTTTGTCGTCCGGCTTTGCGTCTGCCTCGGCGGAGTCCTGCGCCTGGTCTTTGTTGTCTTCCTTAGATTCTACCTCGCCAGTGTATTCTGGCCACGGCGGCGGAACCAAAGTTCCTTCCGCGACTCTTCCTTTGACGTTCTTTCCGCGCAGCGAGGCGACGTAGGATGCGGCTAGCACGATTTCGTTCTGATGCAACTTCGACTCCCAGGCGGGCATGGCGCCGTTCTTGGCGCCCTCGCGGATCACCTTGGCGATGTCTTCGATGTTCCTCACATTCAGGTAGTTCTCGTCTGTGAGGTTGGGCCCGGAGATACCTTCGCCTTCCGCACCATGGCATTGTTTACAATGGGTAGCAAAGACGTTCGCGCCGACACTGAGCCACTCTTCGTCGTGCATGTACTTGACGAGATTGGCCTCGGTCGGATCAATCACGAGATCACCGAACTTGAGTTTCATATTCTCCGCGTAGGCCTTCTCGTACTCTACTGCGATTGTGTGTGGGTCGGTCGGCGAGTGAAACCACACGATGTAAATCGGAGCAAACACGATCGTGGCGACGAACAACCAATTCCACCAACCGGGAGTGGGATTGTCGTACTCCTGAATGCCGTCGTAGTTGTGGCTCGACAGCAGGTCGTCTTCCGCTTCCGGGGACACGGTCGGATTGTCGGACATAGTTACTCGTTAGGGTTGAGAGTCGGTTTCGCGAAGTCAGGGTATCCACCACATCAACGCCAAGCACTTGCTTATGGCGATTGGCCGTCCTCATCCTTGGGGTGCGACTGGTCGTGCACTGCCGAATCTTCCAAAGGAATGCGCGACCAGCGGCGAATCTCGCTGTTCTTGCGCAGGAGCAGCCACAGCACCACGCCACTGAACACCACGAAGAACAACACCATCGCGATGTTCTTCAGTAGCTGTATGGACGCGTCGTTTTGGAGCCACTCGATCATGCGGCCTCTTTCTCACCAGCGGACTGGGCTACTTGCTCGCCAGCGTCTTGTTCGCCGTCGCCTTCCCCGTCGGTGCCTTCTTCGGGTGCGTCGGGCGAATCGCCGGCGGAATCTGCGGGGGCGGGATCGGCTCCCAAGCGTTGCAGGTAGGCGATCAATGCGACGACCTGGCGATCCTTCAGGTCAATCTCATTCGCATTGGCGTCACGGTACGGACCACCGTTCTGTTGCTGAAATGATCTCGCGATGTCGGCCGCCTGCTCTCGTGCATCCTCGGCTGCCTGGCTGCGGGCGTCGCCCTCGTACTGCGGATAGGGCACATCAAGCGCTTGCATCGCGGCAATGCGAAGTGGTATCGAATCGAAGTCGATCTTCTTCTTCATCAGCCACGGGTACGGCGGCATGATCGAGCCCTGGGTCATCGCTTGCGGATCGTGGAAGTGTTGCACGTGCCAGTCGTTGCCTCGCAAACCGCCTTCGTGAGCCAAGTCGGGACCAATCCGACGCGACCCCCACTGGAAGGGATGGTCGTACATCGAGTCGGCGGGCTTGCTGTAGGGGGGCAGGTACCGCGCGGTCTCGGCCACCATTGGCCGAATCATCTGCGAATGGCAGTTGTAGCAACCTTCGGCGACGTAGATATCGCGGCCCGCCAATTCGAGCGGCGAGTATGGCACGGGTCGCTCGTCGGCCGGGATGTTCGAACGCATGACGAACGTCGGCACGAGTTCGAGCACCGAAGCCAGCACCACGGCCAGGGTCGTCATCAACGTGAACTTGATGGGAAGCCGCTCCCACACGCGATGCCACCACAGAGTGCTCCAAGTATCGATCGTCTTGCCCACCTCCAAAACAGCCACGAGGTCCGACTCGGGTCGCTGTTCAGGCGTGAAAGGCTCGTCCCTCAGGGCGGGGGCCTCGTACACCGGCACATCGTACTTTGCGGGACGCTTGCTCCAAGTCAGGTAGATGTTCCAGCACCCGATCAGGGTCCCCGCCAGGAACAACAATCCGCCCAACAAGCGAATGTGATAGAAGACAATAATCGCCTGAGTGGTCTGCACGAACTCGGGGTAGGCCAATTGGCCCATGTCGTTGATGCCACGCCACATGAGTCCTTGTGTCAGTCCGGCGACGTACATCGACACGACGTACACCAAGATACCAGCAGTACCCAACCAGAAGTGCAGGTTCGCGTATTGCACGCTATGCAAATTCGTCTGGTACAGTCGAGGCGCCAGCCAGTAGATCATGCCGAAAGCCATGAAACCGTTCCAGCCGAGCGCACCGGCGTGAACATGGCCGATGGTCCAGTCGGTGTAGTGGCTTAGCGCGTTGACGCTCTTGATCGACAGCAGGGGCCCTTCGAAGGTGCTCATGCCATAGAACGTGATGCCCACCACAAAGAACTTGAGCACCGGATCGGTGGTCACTTTGTGCCACACGCCTCGTAGAGTTAAGAGGCCGTTGATCATGCCGCCCCAGCTTGGCATCCACAGCATGACAGAGAACACCATGCCCAGCGTCTGCGCCCACTCGGCCGTCGGCGAGTAGTGCAAATGGTGTGGGCCGGCCCAGATGTAGATGAACACCAGCGACCAAAAGTGCAGAATCGACAACCGGTACGAAAAGATCGGCCGGTTGGCCGCCTTGGGCAGGAAGTAGTACATCAGCCCCAGGAAGGGCGTGGTCAGGAAGAACGCCACCGCGTTATGCCCGTACCACCACTGCATCATGGCGTCTTGCGCGCCGGCGTAGATCGGATAGCTCTTAAACCAGCCCAACACCGTGCCGGGGTTGCCCATCGCCACGAGCGGAACCCAGATATTATTGAAAATATGCAACACCGCCACAGTGACGATCGTGGCAATGTAGAACCACAAGGCGACGTACATATGCCGCTCGCGACGTGTGACGAGCGTCATGAAGAAATTCACCCCAAAGAACCCGGCCCACACCACCGCAATGGCGATGTCGATGGGCCACTCCAACTCGGCATATTCCTTGCTCTGCGTAATGCCGAAAGGCAGTGTGAGCGCGGCGCTAACGATGATCAGTTGCCAACCCCAGAAATGGAGGTTGCTGAGCGTGTCGTTCCACATCCGCGCTTTGCAGAGTCGCTGCGTGGAATAGTAGATGGCCGCGAAGATGGCGTTACCGGCGAACGCAAAGATCACTGCATTGGTATGCAGTGGCCGCAGGCGTCCAAAGGTAATCCACTCCAGGCCGCCATTGAGCTTCGGGAAGGGCAACTCGGCGGCCAGGATGATCCCAACCAGGAAGCCCACAACCGCCCACACGAGCGTTGCGGTCACAAACTTTCGAACTATCGCATCGTCATAACTGAACGACTCAAGCGGACCGGCGCTGGACCGGTCCGCCCCGTGAGGGGCGGTGGCTTCTTGCATGGTTTACCCAAGGTTGGAACTAACAAGCTTTCCGTGTTGCTAGCGAAGCGTAGGCGTCGCCGCATCCGAATCATTGGTCTGGACAGTTGCCTTCGCTGCCGGGCATAGCGGCGGCACATGGTCGTCTGCTTCGATCAAGCTTTGAATGGTCGTCTCGCGGTAACGCTTTTGGGTAGCCGCGGCCACCTCGTCCAGCAATTGGTGTAGTCCACAGCGATGTTCGGGCACAGTGTCGTAACCGATGCACTTATCCTGCTTGCGTACGGGATCTACACAATTGACGACATCCAGCACACTTAACATGGCCGGATCCGCTTGTAGCTTATACCCACCATGCGAACCTCGTTGCGCCACCACAATACCGGCGCGAGCCAATGGCTGCAGTACCTTTGGCAAGTAGCTTTGTGGCACCAAGGTGGCCTCGGCAAGTTGCTGGGTGGTTTGGGCTTCGTCGCTCTGTTGAGCAAGGCGGATTACGGCACGCAGAGCGTACTCTGCGGTTTGCGAAATAGACACGGGAGTCCCTTTCTCGTCTCAGTTGGGAAACGGAACGTTCCAACAGGGTAAACGTACCCTCATGTCTATTTTGCTTAGGCAACTGATGTGCCACGTTTCGCTGTCCCAAGTTCTAACGCAAAACAGCACCAAAATCCTAGTGGAATTGGCACTGTGTCAAAATGTCGCACCAAGTGCGGGTTGCAGCCAACTGAACCGTACGAGCCAACCAAGTGTGCGACTTAGCACACTTGGCCCGCCCATTGTGGGGGCCGGACATAGCGATATGGCAAACCACGCAGCTTGCCTAGGCGGTACTTAAGCTCTGGCAGTGGAGGAGTCGAAAATGCCGAATGCCCAACCCCCTCTTTTAGACCAGGCGGCTCCCGAACTCTTATTTGCTTCGAAAGGATCTCGAACGATCATGAACACTTCTTGTCGTGGCTTAATCGCCAGTCTTGCACTGCTCTTTATGGCCACACTTGCTTCAGCCCAAGCCGAAGAGTCGCTCGCCAAGCACTTCGAGTACGACCCCATCCTCACCGAGCCTATGCAGCAAGACGAAGTCGAGCCAGCTCCTGCCCAGATCATGGGTCAGGATTCATTAACGGCGGAGTTCTGCGAGAAGTGCTGCTTCGATGGTGGTTGTGGCTCTGACTGCTGTGGCTCGACATGTTGCGATTCGGATTGCTGTGGTTGCTGCAACAGTTGCGGCTGCTGCGACACTCACGGTTGCGTGCTGCCCGAGTTGCTGTTGGGATGCTTCTGCCCCACACCTTGCTGCTTCGACGATTGGATCAGCCCCATGACCAATCCGGTGTTCTTCGAGGATCCGCGCACGCTGACCGAGCTGCGTGGCATCTTCATTCAGCACAAGGTGCCTCAGACCGCTTTGGGTGGAGACATCCAGCTATACGCTCTACAAATCCGGGCTGCGCTGTCCGATCGCCTGTCGCTCATCGCCACCAAGGACGGCTATGCGGTTTCCACCAACCCACTGATTGCCGACGGCTGGGCCGACCTGTCTTTGGGCCTAAAATACAACCTGTACCGCGACTGTTGCACCGAGAGCTTGTTGACCGGCGGCGTGGTCTACAAGATTCCTGTCGGTAGCCACCGCACCCAGCAGGGCCTCGGCGATGGCTTGTTTCATGTGTTCCTCAGTGGCGGAACCGAGTTGTGCTGCGATTGGCACTACCTGAGCAGCCTTGGCTTCCGCTTGCCGGTGGACGACAACGCAGAGACTACTAGCATGTACTGGTCGAACCACCTGGACTACTACCTGGGTCACGGATTCTACGCTCTGGGAGAGTGCAACTGGTACCACTGGCTCGAGAGCGGCACCAACGGCGTGCCGGGCATCTCGGGCGGCGATCTGTTCAACCTGGGATCGACCGGCGTGGCGGGCAACAACATCGTTTCAGGCGCCTTCGGTGTGAAGTACAAACCCAATCGCTTGATGGAACTCGGCGTCGCCTGGGAAGTGCCCCTGACCGAGCGCCGCGACGTGCTGGAGAACCGACTGACGGTCGACCTGATCCTTCGATACTAGTGCACCAGCAGGTCGTCTTTGAAAGGCGACATGCCGGTCCTTTCTTCGGGAGTCTAGCGACACCGCCTCGAGTGGTTCTCCAGCCGGAGGACTGCAAGAGGCGGTGTCGTTTTTTTGGTATTCGCCAGTGGCTGATCGTTAGCTAGAAGTTGCCTCAGCGAACAAGCGTTCCAACACGGGCCGCTGATTCTCCAACTCCGCAAGCAACGCCAGTTGGTTGCGGCAGCGGTCCAAGTTGTGCCCCGGGTGCAAGGTCTTGTAGTAGGTATCGCCCGCGAGGAAGTCGGTTAGAAACCGCGTGGCCATGATCAGCGCCATGTAGCTGGGTCCGCCGGCGAGCGAGCGAAGCTCTCTATCGGTGAGCAGTCCTCCGCAGCCCTGCAAGTATCCGCGTGCGGCCTCGAGCAGTCGTTCGCTCTCGACCTTCACCAGCGACAGGTCGGTCTCGTCCTCCGGCGCCCGACAGGCACTGGTGCGGACCAAATCTCCGATATCCCACATCGCGAGGCCCGGCATGACCGTGTCGAGGTCAATCACGCACACCGCTGCGCTCGACTGATCGTCGAGCAGGATGTTGTTGCACTTGGTGTCGTTGTGCGTCACCCGCAGCGGCAGCTCGCCTGAATCGATCAACTGCTGCGGTGTGGTGAGCAACTCGGCGTACTGCTGGACGGTGGCAATCTCCTCTTGGCACTCACCCGCACGACCAGCCACGTCGTCGGCCACCGCTTGCTGGAATGCTTCGAGGCGGCTGGGCCCGTGGTGGAACTTGGAAATCGTCTCGCACAACTCGCTGGCCGGCAGGTCGACCAACTGGGCGACAAACTGCCCAAAGCCCAGCCCCGCCTGATAGGTTTCTTCCAGCGTGGCTTCCACGCCCACCGTGTGGGTTCGCGCAACATAGGGAAAGACTCGCCAGAAGGTGCCGTCGGACCATTGGCACAGTGGTTCATCGTCCATCGTGGGCACGACACTCAGCACGCGGCGACCTGCATCCTGCTCGCCCGTGGCTTCGAGCTTCTGCTTAATGTGCTGCGTGACGAGTTCAACGTTCCGCATCAGCCCCCGCGGATCGCGAAACACCTGGTGGTTGATCCGCTGCAAGACGTAACGCCGCGCGGAGCTGGTCTCCACCAGATAGGTATCGTTGATGTGGCCGGCTTCGATCGCCTGGATGTTCTCCATCGCTCCATCGAGCCGGAAGCAAGAGGCAACGTCCGCCAGAAAGTCCATGCTCCCGCTCCCTACCACAACGTCTCGGGATAAACGCCCGCGGCCACGAGCTCCGCCAAGCGGGCTTGGGCGATGGGCAAGTCGTCCTGGTAGGTCATGCCGCACCACTTTTCGTCGGTGGGCAACACGCGGACGGTCAGTTTGCCGTCGGCCATGAGTTGCTTGGTCACGGTGGGCAGTTCGTACTCGGTCGATGCATCCGGCACACTGGCCAGGAAGTCGCCGAAGCGTTGTTCGAGCATTTCGAGCATCGATGCGGGATAACCAAACAGGTTCATCGACACCACCGTGTCGAGCGCCAGCGGCTGCGTCCCGGCGTCGGGGTCCTGGTACTGCGCTGCGTCGGCGTTGCGGGCGATCTCGAAACGTTCGACAACGCTGACAAGCTGCCCGTCGTCCGACACCTCGCAAACACCGCGGTTCACTGTTCCGTGATCCGACAAGGTGTTGCTGAGCGAGTAACCAACCATCGCCGCGCTGGAATCATCATCAGGCGCCAGCGAACCGAGGAACTCGCCGATTGCCGCCAGGGCGCTCGGGCCGTAGAAGTCGTCGGCGTTGATAACCGCTACCGGGCCGGCCACTTCCGGCTTGGCGCACAGCACCGCATGCGCGGTGCCCCAAGGCTTCTGCCGCTCGGGCAGTTCCACGCCCGCTGGCACGAAGGCCTCCGGCTCCTGGAAGGCAAACGCGATGTCGACCTTGCTCCGCGCCCGGTCGACGAACGCCTCGCGGAAGGTCGACTCGAACTCTCGCCGGACCACCAACACCACTTTGCTGAACCCAACCCGCACCGCGTCGTGGATCGAATACTCCATGATTGCCTGACCGCCAGGACCGACGGGCGCAAGCTGCTTGAGGCCGCCATAACGCCGGGCGGCGCCGGCGGCCATGATAACGAGGGTAGGTGCGGTGCTCATCTATATCGCGTCGATAGTTAGCGTTTCGGGGCAACTAGTAAATTGTCAAACGAATCTTTTCGTATAGCGATCTCGACGAATGCCTGAACTTTTACGGCGTCTTTGCGATCGCTAAACGAAAAGTTCGGCTTGACGAGATATTAGGCCGCTTCGGTGGCCGGGTGCTCTTCTTCTTCCTCAATGGCCATCAGTATCGCCGCGACGATGGCCAGCACAATCCCCACCGCGGCGGCCGCGCTGGGCCACGCCCGCGAAAGAACCATCGAAAGCAGCGCCGTGATGACCGGCGCGCCAGCGTTAATCAGCGGCGAAACGATGATCGCCTTGCCGTAGCGGTACGCGTAGACCAGCAGCAGCGCCCCGATGGAATTGAGGAAGCCGATGGCCACCGACAGCCAGAACCCGCTTCCGCCCCAGTTGGCCTCCAGGGGCTTCTCGGTCATCAACCACGCCACCGGCGCCAAGACGACGGCCGTGATGGCCATGTAGAAGAAAATGCTCTCGGCCTTCATCGTGTTGTTGGCGAACGAAATCACGTAACCCTGGATGCCCCAGGCTAGCAGCACGCCCATCGCAAACAGGGCCCACGCGGCATGGCGTTCGACTGTCGGATCTACATCCCCCATGTTCAGCAGCACACCCGCCACGATGGCCATTGCCACGCCAATCCACCCCAACAGTTGAACTCGCTCGCGAGAGATGAGTGCCGCGAGCACGATTGTTACCAACGGACTGAGCGCGATGAAAGGGAACACCAGGTAGCCGGGCGCCATGGCGGGCACCGTTTGGAACAACAACAACTGCCCACCCGCGCCGAGCAAGCCAGCCGCCAGACCAAGGGCGAGTGACTTGCTGTCGTACTCTAGCTTCCACCCCACCATGCCCAGCGCGATCGCCGCGGGGGGAATCATCGTGAGCGACCACGCCAGGTAGCCCAGCGTTTCGGGAAAGCCGTTCTTCTCGGGCAGATTGATAATCGCCCCCCACAAGCCCCAGGCCAGCATCGTAATCACGGCGTACGCGAGCCACAGCCGTTTGGTCTGCATGTTATCGAAATTCCTTCAAAAGGGTTGTCATCAGTCGATCGGCAACAGGTACTCACCGGCCACCACGGGCGATGAGGTTGCTGCGTCGTGATACGTGGTCGTTCGCCCCGAATCGCTGAAGCCGAGCGACTGCATCAACTCCACCTTCACTGGGTCGACCCCGGTGAACGAAAGCGTGCAGGGTCGTACCGCCAGCGGCGAAGTTCGAATCCGCTGGATGGTCGAAGCGACCAACTCGCGGACGAGTTCTCGGTTGCCTGCTACAAACTCGGGGAACGCGTAAAAATCCATCGCGTACGTCTGGCGAGTGAACGGGGCGAGTTGCTGCGCCGCACACACTGCCAGCAATCTGCCTTGGGAGTCGCGAATCACCTGGCTAGCGTCCTGCAAGCGGTCCTGGTCGACGATCGCCTGGCGGAGCGTGGTGATGAACGTCCGCTCGAGCTCCGGCCCATGATGGATCTGCCACGAGCTGAGCTTGAGTTGAAAGTCGTCGTCAGGGCAGAGGTTCGTCAGCAAGAACAGTCCCGCCAAGTCGCCCGCCGTGACTGGTTCGATCTTCGCATCGGACGTCGTCGCGGCAAAGATGTTGCGCGTCGTCGCCACGAAGTTGGCTTTCGCCTCGCCCATCGCCTGGCTGTCTGCATCCGCCAGACGCCCATCGTTGGCCGCGCGATGCTGGTCGGCCGCAGTTAGCAGCGTGCTGTCGACTGCCATGAGCCAGTCGACCGTGTCGGCCAAGCGCGTTTCGCCGAGGATCGCGTACCCCATTCGCGAGTACATCGAATGCGCGGCGCGCTCGCCCTGGTCCAGGCGATGAATCTTGTCGTCGGTGGCCAGCACCACCAGCCCCGCGCCGGAGTTTAGCGTGGCGGCCGTCACCTCGTGCGTCACCAGCGTGCCGAGGCCCAGCCCCTTGAAGCCGTCGAGTGTGCGAATGTGCGCGAGCAATCCCGCCCAAGGGTGCGCCGCGGACTGAAACACCGACCCGTGCGCGACGAGTTGCTTGGTAGCGTCGTCCCACACCAGCGAAAACGTGCCGCGCGAGTCATCGTACAGGTCGAGGTACTCGCTGAGGATCACGGCCGTCCAGTCGGCGCCTTTGGCCACCAGCAACCGGCTAACAATGCTGGAGAGAATCTCCTGGCTGTCGACTCCGGCGTGCTCGGCCACCGCCCGCACGACCGCGCGACCCGCCCCCGTGAACACATGCCCGTCAATGCGCGTTCCCAACGGCTGGTTCGCGGCGATCACCGGTTGCGTTGAGACAGTTTCCACGGTGATAGAGATCGCTCCAGGCGGAGGAGTTGAGATTGCCAAGGCAGCATAATAACAGAATGGCCCTCCAGTGAGAATCGATTTTGCGCACCGACTGACGCTGCGAATACCAGGAATGGCTGCAACGTCTCCGAAAACTCGGACATGCCAATCCAACACGTTTCTGCAAAGCCGGCCGGCTCCGTTTACAATGGCACGATTGGAAATCATGATTGGTTGCTTACCACTCAGGCCCGCTTGGAATATTGCAATGAAGTATCGCGTCGCTGCCCTAGTTGCCACTTGTGTTCTGTTCGCAAATTGCTCGACCACTTCGGCCGCCGATACGGTCACCACCGGAACCATGGTGGAAGAGATGGTGGACCTCGACCGGCTGAGCGACATGCCGGAGGATGATTACAAGACGCTGCAGTTCACCTCGTACGATCGCCGCAGCAGCGTGCCCGACGGGCCGGGATGGTTTTCGAACTCCGACGGCTTCGGCGGCGCTCCGATTCCGCCGTTCCAGGACGTACAAAAGAAGCCAAACGACCAAGGCGTTGGCGAGTACGTGATGGTCGACGTCGAAGGCCCCGGCGTGATCGTCCGCACCTGGACAGCCGCCATCCAAGGTTCGATTCGCGTGTATCTGGACGATAGCGAAACTCCCATCTACGACGGGCCCGCGATCGACTTCCTGCAACGCCCTTACGACACGTTCCTCAAGGGCAGCGACGTGACCGAAGAGATGCTTAAAGGCACGTTCTACCAGCGCGACGCGGGTTACTGCCCGATGCCGTTTGCCAAGCGGTGCCGCATCGTATGGATCGGCAATCCGCGCCGCGTGCACTTCTATTACGTTCAGGTGCGCAAGTACGACTCGCCGGACGTGAAGGTCGAGACCTTTAAGGCCGATGACCTGAAGACCTACGGCCCTGAGATCGCCGAGGTGGCCAAGGTTCTGGCCGATCCCGACACCAACTTTGACTTGAAGGAAACCGGCAAGCATGAGTTCGAACTCTCGCTCGAGCCGGGTCATCGATCCGAAGCGGTGGTGCTCGACGGTCCCGGCGCGGTCGAGCAACTCGCGCTGCTGGTCAAGGCCAAGGACGAGGTGGCCGCGCTCCGGCAGACGGTCATGCACATCTCGTGCGACGGCTGGAGCCACCCGCAAGTGCAATCGCCGGTGGGCGACTTCTTCGCGGTCGCGCCTGGCGTGAACCCTTACGTGTCGCTTCCCTTCACGGTGATGGAAGACGGCCAGATGGTCAGTCGCTACGTGATGCCGTACAAGAAGTCGCTCCGCGTCGAGTTCGAGAACCTGGGCGATCAGCCCGTGGTGCTCAACGGATCGCTCAGCACCAAGGATCGCAAGTGGGACGACGACCGGTCGATGCACTTCTACGCTCGCTGGCGAGTGATGCACGACCTGGTGACCTCGCCGCCGATTGACATCCCGTTCCTGGTCGCCAATGGGGCCGGGCGGTACGTCGGCACGGCGTCGCTGATGATGAACCCGGCTCGCGGCACGCACCCCAGCGGCAGCTGGTGGGGCGAGGGCGACGAGAAGGTGTTCGTCGACGACGACAAGGAGCCTTCGTGGTTCGGCACCGGCTCGGAGGACTACTACAATTACTCGTGGAGTTCGCCCGACATCTTCTTCTATCCCTACTGCGGCCAGCCCCGCAACGATGGTCCCGCGAACCGCGGCTTCGTCACGAACAACCGCTTCCACGTGATCGACGACCAACCGTTCGACACCCGCTGCAGCTTCTACATGGAGTTGCTCGCTCACACGAGGGTCGAAGGCTTCAGCTACGCCTGCCAGGCGTACCACTATGGCCGCCCGGGGATGATGGACGACTCGCGGCCGATCACCAAAGAAGACGTTCGCAAGCCAAAACTGCCCGGCCCCTACGAGCCGCTCGCCGTGCGGGGCTCGAACAATGCTACGTACCTCGAACCTGAGAAACTGACCGACGGAGTCGTGAAGAGCGAAGACGACGACTTCTGGTCGGCCGGGCAACTCATGGTGTGGAAGCCCAAAGCCGAGGGCGAGACGCTCAAACTCACCCTGCCAGTGAAAGACGCCGGCACGTACGAGGTTCGCTTGGGGCTGGCGCTCGACAACCGCTCGGGTAAGGTCAGCGCGACGCTCGACGGCGAGCCCTTCGGCTTCGGCGGCGACTCCGGCGTGATGGACCTGTACGACGCCCGCCGCACGATGATCCGCTGCTCGCCGAGCAAACGCCTGGACCTCACGGCCGGCGACCACGTGCTGGAACTGAAATTCGAAGGCCCGGCCGATGGCAAAGAGCCACTGGTCGGCATCGACTTCATTTGGCTGCAACCGCGGTAAGCTCGAAGAAGTTCCCTCTCCGCAGTTTCCTGCCCGCGGGGTCGGGGAGAGGGAACCTCGACCCACTCTCCGGCTAGCAGAAAACCAGTAGCTCGACGCAAGTGGTTACCTTTCAAGCACTTGGAGTTTTGGTCCACCCCTGGACCAAAACCCTCTTCGGCACATTCACGCAACTCGTTACGCAGCTTGCAGTTAGAGTTTTGCCCCAATTGACCCATATCTGGATATCGAACCATTGGCCCAAAACTCCGCCGACAAGGCGCGGGGCACGACTTCGTAAGACTAAGTTGTAAAAGAACTTACAGCAAATCGGCAATGCTGCCCCAACGGGGGTTTTGGGCCAGGGTTAACCGCAGGTGGACCAAAACCCCACATGTTCCCTCCCCCGGGCGATTTCGCGCCCAGAGATCTGGAAGCGCGAAACCACTAACCGCGAAATCGTTTGTGCGAGGGTAGGGCCCGCCACCTAACCACAAATCGTCAACGCTCCGCACCCCACATTGTCCCCCACCCGTTGTCCAAAAACTACCAGCAAACCCGTAACACCGCAGCGAGCAAACGAGGAGGGGAAGGGGAAAGAGGAAAAGGTAGAATGTTCCCTTTATTCCCTCCTGCCCAAGGGAGTACGATGAGCTGCCTTGCGCCCTCGTTTTCCGACGGCATGCGGTAATGTCGAGCCACTACCGGGCAAGGGGATTTTTTGCTCGCTTGAACAATAACATAGGCTTGCCGCTGTCTGGAAGTTGGGAGCGAACGCAAACCGCGTCAAGAGATGCAATGAGATTGAATCTCGCGAAGACACACTTCTACTACTTTTCTCGGAGGCCATGACTAATGAAACACACGATCGCCTGCCTGCTGGTTGCCCTGTTGTTTTACACCTCCGAGACTTCGCTTGGAGAAGTTTTCGGCACAGGTGCAAATACCTTTGAAATCGAGTTTGTGGAAGTGGGGTCATACGAAATTGCGAAGTTCGAGCTGCCCGAAGACGCTATCAATAAAGCTAATATTGGGCAACTTAGGTATCACCCACGATAATCGGGGCTCCAACAAGCCTGCCACTTCGATCAGCTGGGTAGAGGCCGCTAAGTTCGTCAATTGGCTTAATACTTCTAGTGGTTATAGTCCGGCATACAAGGTAGTTGACCATGATCTCGGAGCAGAGAAGTGGCAACAAGCGGATGTAGGATACACCCCCAGGTTTCCTTATCGAAACGCAAGAGCTCTCTATTATCTGCCTACGTTGGACGAATGGGACCTCGCTGCATACGGCGACCCAGCTTATCCCGGCACCTTCTATGAATACCCGACCGGAAGCAACAATATCCCTGATGGAATTGATTCGCTTGGCGACCCACTTTTCGATGCAATTTTCGATGATGGATATGCCAACTCAGAACCGAACGATATCACCGACGTAGGAGTATTGAGCCCATATGGCGTAGCGGGGCAGGGCGGTAATGTAGGGGAGTGGTTAGAGGACAACTCTTCCCAACTACTCGCACTGTATTTTGGACGGCTTGCGATAACAAGCAATTTCACAAGCCCTTATTTCCACTTGAATCGCGGCTCGGGTTACTCAGGCGATGGGGTCCCTGCCACCAGTAGTTACTCAACACTAGGCTTTCGCGTGGTGAAGCATGAAAAAGTCCCGGAGCCAAGCACATGCTGTATTGCCCTTACACTAGTTGCTATTGGTCTGGGGAAGTTTCGCGCATGCGTTGGCCGAAACCAGGTAAGGGGCAATAAAGCAATAGGGAGCAATAAAGGAGTCGTTCTACTTTTTCCTCAACCTCGGCCGGGGGCGGAGGGCCGACTCCAGGCCTAACTCTCCCGCTGTCTCGACTTGCCACGACGACTCGCCATAGCGGGTGCCCCGGGCCACACACTTTCGTAACGCGCAAATTTGGCCTCCGCCTCGACGCCGTTCACGTAGTTGGTCCAACCGCGAGGTTTTTCTAGCGGCCCGGTCGATGGCGCTCTCTTACTCCACCAACTCCAGCCACCCGAATCGCTCCGGCGAATGCGCCGTGTTGGTGAGCGTCGGTCGCCAGGCGAGGAATACTTCGTTCGCCGCGTCGTTGCGGTAGAGGGCTGCGCGCCAGCGGGTGCCGGGGGTCGGTGGTTCGTCGGTGATTGATGACATCGGGATGCGGGCTTCGACACGGTAGATCTTGTTCTCCTTGTCGATCGCGACTTTCGACTCCATGCCGCTCGACCATTTGAAGTCCTTTTTCGGCAAGTCGAGCCGCACGTCGAGTTGCTCGCCGTTAGGGGCCCATTCGAACTCGTCGTACGAGTTGATATTCTCCATGTCGGTGCCGATGAATAGCTCTACGACATCTTCGTCCCACAGGCCGAGCCGTTCTTCGCTGCCGGGGCTCTGGGCCATGGTCAGTTCGGTGTAGGGAGCCTCGTACGCCAGGTACAAGTACTTGTCGGTCCACGCCGCCCGGGCGGTGGTGCTCAGGTCGGGCCGGGCGTCGCACTCTTTGAGCGTGTACTCGATGCGGGCGATCGGTGCTTTGGCCCAAATGGGGTTATCCAGCTTGCCGTCGAGTTCGAAATCTTCATCGGCGCGGACGGCCGTGAACGTCGGGGCAGGGTAGTGCTGCGCCAGCAGCTTGCGGGCGTTGTCGAAGTACACCTTCCGCTGCACTTCGGGCGGCAGGTCGATGCTGCTGATCGTCCAATTGCCCTGGATCGGTGTCATGTGCTTCCAGTCGCGATCGTCGGTCTCCATGAACCGCCAGCACTTGCGGAAGAACACCAGCGCGTCGTAGTCGGTCGGCCGCTCGTCGTCGCCGGCGGAGCCGAGTATCATGCGATCCCATACCTGGAAGTCGGTGCCGAACAGCAGACGATCCTGCTGCTTGATGAACATCGCGCGGAGCTTCTCAGGGTCGCTGCGACCAATCTCCGGTATCCGCGCGGCGAGGTCGCCCATCATGTTGGGGTACTTGTCGAAGTTGCGAGACACCCAGTCGATGTCCTCCGGGTTGTTCGCGAAGTGCACGCCAACGAACGTGGTCTCGGGGTGCTTCTCGATGACGTGCAGGAACTGCTCGAGCACCTTCTCGCGCGAGGGGTACTTCTCTGGATCGCCAAACCACCAGTTGGGATGGTCCTTCAGTTCTTCCCAACGTTCGTTCGTCTCGTTGTACGGTTCCCAAAACGCCTTGGGGTCGCCCACGTGAATCGAAATGGCCATGCCGAGTTCGCCGCACCGCTTCCACACCGGGTCGAGCTTCGGATCGTCGACCGGGATGAGCCGACCATTGGCGTCGCGCACGGTGAGGCCGAGTCGCTTGAATTCCTTCAAGCCGGCCACGCCGGCGCGGTGGGCCTTTTCGATTTGCTCGACGGCCCGCTCGCTCCAATCGTCTTTCTCGAAGCCGTTGTAGTCGAGGATCATGTAGTTTAGAAACCGCCCGGGGCAGACCTCCTGGGCAATCTGCATGTTCCGCTCGACGCCCGACAGCTTGCCATCGTGGGCGGTGATGGTACCAGAGCCGAGTTCCACGCCCAATCCGACGCCTGCGGCGTCCATGATGCCGATCGCGCGCTCGAACCGCTCGGGCTTCGATTCGATGTGCGTGTGCATGTCGATGATGCGGTGCTCGGCGCGCCAAACGTCGGCATTCATCGCGTCGGCGCGGGGATCGGTTTCGTTGGCCATGGCGAGTGGAATCATCCAAACGAGCGACAGAACGGCAAGCAGCATTCGCATAGCGAGAATCCTTGGCACGGCAGAGAGGTAGGATCGAGCGGACAGGTTCTCCGCGTGCGCAGCATGACAGCGCGCAGCGGTAGACGCCATTATACAAACCCGCCCACCGCCTGCTGGCGAGTAGCCGCCTGCGAGGTCAGCTTATTCGGACGCTTGCTCCGAATGTTCGTACTGGCGACCGAAGACAGCGTAGGCTCCAATCACCAGGAAGCAGAGAAGTGGGAGCAAGTAGGAGAGGCTGGTGCCAACGTGGTCGACCAGCCAGCCTTGCATTGGCGTGATGATCGCACCGCCGACAATGGCCATGATCTGCCCCGACGACGCCAGCTTGGTGTCGGAACCCAGATTCGCACAACCGAGGCCGAATATGGTCGGGAACGACAACGACATAAAGCCTGAGACACAAACCAGCGCAATTACCCCGGCGTACCCTCCCACGAAAATGACCGTAAGCAAACAGATGCAGCACATAGCAGCAGCAAACATCAACAGCGTGGACGGCCGGAAGAACTTCATCAATCCGGTGTAGATCCAACGCGTGCAGCCGAACAACACGAGAGCCCAGGTGTGCCATACCAGGGCCTCCTCCTGAGATACGTTTAGCTGTTCAGGGATGTAGAAGTTGGTATAGGTCCACACGGAAATCTGAGTGCCGACGTAGCAGAACTGAGCAATCACCGAAAAGAGGTAGTTGCCGTTGGACATAAGTCGGTCGATTGTCTCGCCAAAGTGCACGTGGCTGTCCCGGTCCGATGCTTTGGGCATCTTGCTAATCAGGATCAGCACCCAGACCACGGCCAGAATCGCGGCAACCGACAGATACGGATAGATCACCGTGTTCAGCGCTGCGTCGGCCTCCCCCGGAGGGATCGATAGCTCGTTATTGGAGTCTTTGGGCAGGTTGGCCATGATCATGTTTCGACACATGAGGATCCCAATGACAGCGCCAATGGGGTTGAAGGCTTGAGCAAAATTCAGCCTTCGCGTGGCGGACTCTTGCGAACCGAGCACCATCACGTAGGGGTTCGCGTTGGTCTCGAGAATTCCCAATCCACTAGCCAGCACGTAGTAGGCGAAACAGAACAAAAAGAACTGCTGGGCCAGCATCGCGGGATAGAGCATGAAACAGCCCAGGGCATAGCAGCCCAGACCGACCAGCACGCCGGTCTTGTAGGAAAACACCCGGGCGATAATGGCTCCGGGGATCGCCATACAGAAATAGCCGAAGTAGAACGCAAACTGAATGGCGGAAGCCCCGAAGGTGGACATCCCGAAAATCTCTTTGAACACCTTCACCAGGGGATCGGTTAAGTTGTTCGCAATCGCCCACCACAGGAAGCAACTCGCCAGCAAAGCAAACGGCCAGACCTTGCCGTGCGGCACCACGCGATGATGCGTTTCGGTATCGTGTTCGGGAGTTGCATCCGAGGTTTCGAAGGGATTAACGGAGTCCTGTGTATCCATGCATCTATGCCGAGTAAGAGGATTGAAGAAAAGCGTACCCGCCTCGATGAGTCACCTCGCCGAGCCCTATTCCAGCGCCGAGCGAATCTCGTCGAGCGACACGCCGAGGGTTTCCTTCGCGACGCGGTTCAGTTCGGCCTCGTCGCCCTCGAAGTGGTAGGTCTCCGAGATGTGCGTGCCCGACTCACCCGGGGTGAGGGCCAAGGCGGGGCTGGAGGTTTCGATCTCGTAGAACGGGCCGAGAGGGGGCGCACCGGGCTCGGGGGAGCCGTCGTTGTAGGCGTTCACCGTGTCGCCGGCGAACGGTTCGTCCTGCAACTCCCACATCGAGTTCACGTAGTCGGTCACGCCCTCAGGCTTGTTGTACTTGACGATCGTAAGGATGTTTCGCTCAGCGTCGAAGCTGCCCGCGATGTCCTTCGCCCGCTTGGGCGGCACGCCGATCTTCGAGCGATAGTTACCATCGCCCGACATGAACATCACGCCATCGGCGACCTTCAGCCGCTCGGCGGGCACTTTGCCGAAGTAGGTGTCGTTGACAATGGTGCCAAGCTCCGCCTCGTCCCCTTGGACGAACGGGACGACGATCGTGGTCTTGGGACCCGGCTTGTACATGCCGAGCAACCAGATCGAAAGCATGCCGGTGTCTTTGGTCCAGGCGTCGTCGCCGGTGTTGGTGACTTTGTTAGTGGTGCGGTAGCCGACGAATTTCAGCGAGCCGGGATCGACGCCCAACGACTCTTTCGCGGCCGCGGAGCCAAGCACCTCGACGTCGCGCTCGATCTTCAACTTGAACTCGTTGTCGGAGTAGTTCTTGATGCTCGCTTCTTTGGCGAAAGAAACCTTCGAATCGCTTTTGCTCACCACGTCGTACGGCTCGGTATCGATCAGCGGTGGGGTCTGCCAGTCCTCGAACTCGAACTTCGCGCCGGGGGCAAAGTAGATGCTGAACTGCCCGCCTTCGGGGCCGAGCCAGAACCGTTCTTCACCGCCGTACACGTTGATGTGCTCGGCGATCTCGCCGGAGGCGACGTGCTTGTAGTTGATCCAGCCAAAGCTCACGCCATCCTCGCCGGTGGCCGAACTGGTCATCACGCGACCTTGATAAGCGGGCGTCACGGCTACGAGGGCGTCGCCCGACTCACTGCGTAGCACCAGGGTCTCGGCGTGCTCATTTAGGAATTCCACGTCCTGGCCAAAGTTCTTATCGCTGCTCATGTCTGCCTTCGCTGTTGAGTCAGTACCGGTCTTGGTTTCACAACCAATAAGTGCCATGCAACCGACCAACGCCGCGCACAACGCACCGTGCATGGTGCGTCGCGACTGCCCGGTTCGTTCAGCCCTTGGAAATCGAATTCGGGTTAGCATCACGTTCCTCGCAGAATAGGTATTGGATCTAGCTGGATGACTTTACGACTTTGGCGATTGCAGGAACTTCGCAGGCGCTACCGGTTTGTCGAATCTGGATGTCAGGAAATCCGAGCAATTCGCTGGCACGTCCCATCGAAGATCAGCCTCCGTCACACCGCGTTGAAGATTAGGTAGCGTCGGAGACGCCAAGGATTGCACCCGGCAGAGTGGTAGAAGCCATCTGTCGAACGGAGCCGCCCGTCTTCGGAATGGCTTCAGAATAGGAAGAAGCAACTCTCAAGCCATTCCGCAGGTGCGACACGAGTATAGTCGAGACGCACTCGGGCTGCAATTTCCCGTGGACCAGATTGCTAAGTGCCCATCCTCGGTCGCAACATCCGGACTTGCGTGTTTGTTATCATGGCACGAGCGTGCGACGGCAGTGTTGATCCAAACCATCCGCGTCACCAACGGAGGCAACGGGAGGACGATGCATCGAATCGGTAATATTTCGCAAGTCGCCTGCGCAATACTGGCCTTGGCCACGTCCGCTTCGCCCGCGCGCGGCGACAAGCCCGCCGGCGACGATTGGGCCTACGTCGGCGGCAACGCCGGCGGAGCCCGCTACTCGACGCTCGACCAGATTGACCGCTCCAACGTGGCCAAACTCGAGCCCGCGTGGACCTACAGCACGGGCGAACTCCAGCCCAACGGCAACGGCCCCACGATCGAGTGCACGCCGATCGTTGTGGACGGAGTGATGTACATCACCACCGGTAAACGCGTGCTCGTGGCGCTCGACGCGGCGACCGGCCAGCAGCGGTGGCGGTTCGATCCGCACTCGATTCCGTACCCGCACTCGCCTGCCTCTGGCGGCGTGAACCGCGGTTGCGCGTACTGGTCGGACGGCAAGCCCGATGGTGAGCGACGAGTCCTGCATGGCACGTCCGACGGGCGGTTGTTCTCGCTCGACGCGCGGACGGGCAAGCTCGATCCGGCGTTCGGCGACGGAGGAGTGCGCGATATGAGACTCGAACTCACGCCGGCGCAAGCAAAGCTCCCGTACGGCCCGACCTCCGCGCCGGCCGTTTGGAACAACCTGGTGATCGTGGGCTACTCGTGCGGTGAAGGCCCCGGCGTGGCCGCGCCGGGCGACATCCGTGCGTTCAATGTTCGCACCGGCGAGCAAGCCTGGCGGTTCCACACGGTGCCGCGTCCCGGCGAGGCGGGCCACGACACGTGGGAAGGCGACTCCTGGAAAAACCGCGGCGGCGCGAACGCCTGGCCCGGCTTCACCGTGGATGTGGAGCGCGGGATGGTGTTCGCCGGAACCGGTTCGGCGTCGTTCGACTTCTACGGCGGCGATCGCCGCGGTGAGAATCTGTTCGCCAACTGCACGCTGGCGCTCGATGCAGCGACCGGCAAGCGAGTGTGGCACTTCCAGAGTGTGCACCACGACCTGCTAGACCACGATATACCGACTCCGCCCAACCTGGTTACCGTGCAGCACGACGGAAAGAAGATCGACGCGGCCGCGCAGGTCACCAAGACCGGCTACGTCTACCTGTTCGATCGCGAGACCGGCGAGCCGCTGTTCGACGTGGCGGAGCAGCCAGTTGCTGCGAGCACCGTGGAAGGCGAGCAGGCGTGGCCCACGCAGCCGATTCCCGTGAAGCCGCCGCCGCTCTCGGCGCAGCACTTCGACGAGTCGAACGTAACGAACATCGGCGAAGCTAACCGCCGGAACGTGCTGCGACAACTCGAGGGGCTGCGGTCCGGACCGGCGTTCAACACACCGAGCCTTGAAGGCACCGTGGCGGTGCCCGGTTTCCATGGCGGGGCCAACTGGTCGGGTGCGTCGTTCGATCCGACGTCCGGGTTGCTGTACGTAAACGTGACCAACTGCACAAACATCGTCACGCTGCAGGACAACGGCCAACCGTCGAACAACAACTACGGCAACTATCGCCTGAAGGGCTACATCCAATTCCGCGACCACGAAGGTTTCCCCGCCATCGCCCCCCCGTGGGGCGAGCTGGTGGCAGTCGATCTGAATCAGGGCACCATCGCCTGGCGGACCGTGCTGGGCGAGTACCCCCTGCTCAAGGAACGTGGGGTGCCGCCGACCGGAACCGAGTCGTTCGGCGGAACGATCGTCACCGCCGGCGGATTGATCTTTATCGCCGGGACGAAGGACGAGAAGTTCCGCGCGTTCGACAAGTCGACCGGCGAAGTCCTGTGGGAACACCAACTACCTGCCGGCGGCTACGCCACGCCGGCGACTTATGCAGTGGACGGAAAACAGTACGTCGTGATCGCCGCCGGCGGAGCTGGCAAACAGCGCACCAAGGCGGGCGACCAGTTCATTGCGTTTGCTTTGCCGGATACACCTACGACAAGCGAGTGAGCTTGGTCACTCGCCCGGTCGCGACCCACTCGGCGACGTAGATGTTACCATCGGCGTCAAAGCACGCGTCGTGCGGATGCACAAACTTGCCAGTCTGCCAGCGCGATTCGTCGCCGCGGATGGCTTTGCGGCTATCGGCCTTCATCTGCTCCGAGTTATCGCCCAGGTGCGCGATCACCTTGTTGTCGCCGCCCAACAGCGTGACGCGTCCCACCAGGTCGGGCACCAGCATCAACTCGCCGAACGTGTCGATGTTGGCCGGTAGCAGGAATCCGTCTTGCGTGCGGAGGTGCTTGCCGTCGAGGGTGAACCACTGCAGGCGGGCGTTGGCGCGATCGGCGACCACCACGGTGGCCTGGTCGCCGCGTGAATCGATCCACACGCCGTGCGGGGTGTTGAACGTGCCATCGGCCTTCTTCTTATCGCCTGGCTGGCCGAACGAGCTAACGTAGTTGCCGTCGGCATCGTAGTGATGAATCCGCCAGCCGCCGTAACCATCGGCCACGTAGAAGCTGCCATCGGGATGGAAGGCAATGTTGGTGGGCAGGAATCGATCGCGGCCCCATGGACTGTCGCCCTGGGCGCGGGGGTGCTGGTCTTCGCCCTCGTGGTAGTAGCCCGACTCCATGGGCGCGCCTTTGCGCCAGATTTGCTCGCCATTGGGCTGGAGTTTGGCAAACGAGCGTTGCTCTTTGTAAGCGCAGACGTACAGCTCGTCGTCGCCGGCGGTCTGCTTCGCCTCGATGCCATGCCCGCCGCCTTGGAACTGCTCGCCAAACGCGCGAACGAACTTGCCATCGGCGTCGAACACAAAAATCGCCGGGTGATCCTTCAGGTCGTAGCGGCCTTCGTGGATCACATAGATCAAACCGTCGCTACCGACCGCCACGTTGTGCGATGTCTGCCAATGATACTTGTCCGGCAACTGCGCCCACTGATGGTCGACCCGGTACTGGTGCCCGTCGACGCCAACGATGGAATCGTCGGCATCGGTTTTGGCCCAAGTATGAATGGCCGGCAGCGCCAGCGTACCAGCGGCGCCGATGGCTGCGGTTTTGCAGAACTCGCGCCGCGTCGTACCACCTGTGGATCGGGTTGTCATCACAAGCCTCGTTGAGGGTGTCGGAAGAGAGGGAGCCAAACGGGGACCCGTAGTATATCCAACTCGCGTGGCAAAGTAATAACTCTAGACCTGTCTTGGAGATCCAAAAAACCAACATCCACCACCCATCCCCAGCCCCCGATTTGGGCTCACTCCCGAAAAAAGTTGAGCGTTTACCGCAAGCCGGCGCGTTTCGGGCCTTCGGAGTGTTAGTATCATAGGAACGGCATCTGCCCCAGATTTAGACAACGGAGATTCGAGGATGCTTGAGGTTCATTCTGTGGTGACTAACCCGGCACGCATTCTAAGTGCTGTGGCAGTCCTGCTTTTCGTCGGCGCCATCGGCGGTTCTTCCCAGGTGCTCGCTTGCCCTGAGTGCGGCTGCCACGACGTGGAGGAGTCGACGAACGCGGCTCACGAGCATGACAACAGCGCGGCGCACAGCCACGCACCAGCGGGCGCCGGAGCTGGCATCCCTCCGTCCTACACGCGTTTCGACGTGCCAGTGGTTGCGCCGGAAGGGACAACGCGGTTTGTTGTGGTCGGCGATACGCAGGGCCTATCGAAGGTCAATCAACTGGTCACCGACATGAACCACTACACTCCGGAGTTCTTCATCACCGCAGGCGATCTGGTTAGCACGGGAAGCGTCGGCGCGTGGGAGCAGTGGAAATCGCTGACAGATCACTTCGTAGGCGGAGAGACGAACCGCTACGCCGTTCCGGGGAATCACGATCTGCCGGTTGGTGGCGACGTGCAATGGCAACAGACGTTCGACTGGCTGCCCGACAGCCAGACGGTGGGCGGCAAAAAGGGCATCGACCAGATGGATTACTATTTCGATCGGGGCAACAGCCGCTTCATCTCGGTCACGACCGATTCCCAAGCACACGGCGCAGGTGGGTTGCCAGCGGCGCTCGACTGGTTTAACAACGTGCTCGCGATGCCCTCCACGCAAGCCATGGACCACGTGTTTGTGATCAGCCATCACCCGGTCACGTACTCGAACGAGACCGGCACAAGCACTTCCGGCGCCTGGTGGGAGTCGATGGCCAGCTCCGGCATTGTCGATGCGGTGTTCACCGGGCACTGGCACCTCTACCAGCCGAGTCAGCCCGACCCTACCTCGCCCACCTGGGAGTTGGTCCTCGGCACGGGCGGTGGCTCGCTTGAAGGGCACCCCTGGCAAGCTCAGCACGGATATACGCTCATCGATGTGAATGGTCCGCGGGTCGAGTCGACCTTCTTTGGCGATGCCGATGGCGACGGAATGTACAACGACATCATGGACCAGCAGGTAATTGTGGATTCCACCCCCGCACCGAACGGCCTGGTCGCCTACTACGGCTTCAACTATGGCAACGCGACGAATGTCGACTCCGCGCCCACCGAGCTAGCCAAGCAGAACAACGGTGCGTTCAGAAATGGGGCAGAGACCGTCGCCGGCGGAGTGCTGGCCAACGCGTTGTCGGTCGATGGTGCTAACGACTATGCCCATGGCGGTTCGATCGGCGACTACAACATGGCGATTCTCACCGACCTGACGCTATCTCTACACGCCAACTTCGACAGCCTTGCGACCGGAACCGAGGCGAACACGCTGCTCGCCTACTCAGGCCGTATTCCCGTTATCGGTTTCGGCGGCGTCTACGGACCGCAAGAATCGACGAATCATCCGTACCACCTCAGCCTCACCAGCGACAAACGGCTGCGGCTGATGTGGGAGCATGACAACGCGGAACAGGTGGTACTCACCTCCACCGCAACCGCCAACGTGGACGCAGGCGAGTGGCATCACTACATGGTCACCCGCGACGCCGACACGGGCGAAGTGGTGTTCTACGTCGATGGCACGCAGCTTGGAGCGACCGTTCCGTTCGCGGTATCCGATCTGCCAACCGGCGGTGGGAATGGCTTTCTCCACATTGGCAACGGCATCGACGCCGACACTGGATTCGCGGGACTGATCGACGAGCTGACGATCTACAACGAGGTCCTGCTGCCGGGCGAGGTGTTCATCGGTCCGCCACCGGGCGACATCAACGGCGATGGCATCGTCTCGGGCAACGGCACCGGAACCCCGGACGTCGACGACGTCACGGCCTTCGTCAATGGTTGGTTCACCACGGGACATGGGACCGTCTCGGAGCAAATCGCCCACGGCGATCTGAACCTCGACGGCATCACCGATCTGGCCGACTGGTCGATCCTCAACTCGTTCGACCCTTCAATGGGCGCCGCGGTACTGGCCGCGCTACGAGGAGAGACCGTGCCGGAGCCATCGTCTTGGATGCTGCTCGCGGTAGGATGCGTTGCATTCGTGTCGCGTGGCTTGCTGAGGTTCAAAAGGAGCTAGCCACTTAGCTAGTCCGCGTAGTACCCACTCGCTGCGCAGAGTAGCAACTCCAGACAGACGACGGAAATCCAGAAGATCAGAATTACACAACCGACAACTACAGCGCAATTGGGGCGTCGGGTACGCAGGCACAGCACCATCGCGAGTTGAAAGATGATCGCGACGATTTCGAACAAGTAATAGGAAGCCAGCCTCTCCAGGCCCTGCAATCCTCCGACCTTGCCCTGGTAATCCTCCCACTGCGAGGTGAGGAACAGGGTGTAGCGAACCAGAGCGTAGAACGCCCAATTGGGGACCGAAAACACCAAGCCAGGCCACACGTTCACGGGTAGCCATGCTGTTTTCTGTGCAGCCAACCAACCGATGGCTGTGCCAGAACCCATGATCACTGCGATGATACCCACGTTTCGACGAACCAAAACAGGTCTAGCCGTGGCCGCGTGTCCATGCGGATCACGCCTCCAGCGATGGCCGCAGCTACCGCGACGAGAGCGCATAGCATCAAGGTCGTCTTCACACTGAATCGCATTGGCGGCTCAATGCATCGCGGCGCCTTTGATCAGCGTGATGAACTCCTCGTTCGACTTGTACTTGGCAAGTCGCGCGGTGAGTTGTTCCATCGCGTCGATGTGGTGCATGCTCGTAAGCGTGCGACGCAGTGCAGTGGCCGCGTGCAGCGTTTCGGGCGGCAGCAGCTTTTCTTCGCGGCGGGTGCCTGACTGGTCGAGGTCGATCGACGGCCAGATGCGGCGGTCGGCCAACTTGCGGTCGAGTACCAATTCCATGTTGCCGGTGCCTTTGAACTCCTGGAAAATTAGGTCGTCCATGCGGCTGCCGGTGTCGATCAGCGCGGTGCCCACGATGGTGAGCGAACCACCTTCTTCGAACGCGCGGGCCGTGGCGAAGAGCTTCTTGGGAATGTCCATCGCCTTGATGTCGACACCACCGCTCATCGTGCGGCCGGTGTTACCGACCCACTTGTTGAACGCACGCGCCAGACGCGTGATGGAGTCCATCAGCAGGAACACGTCCTTGCCCATCTCGGCCAAGCGCTTGCAGCGCTCGATGGTCAGTTGCGACAAGCGGACGTGGCTTTCGACGTCCTGGTCCAGGCTACTGGCGAACACTTCGCCATTGACGCTGCGACGCATGTCGGTCACTTCTTCCGGCCGTTCGTCGACCAGCAGCACCATCATGGCCACTTCGGGATAGTTCATCGACACCGCTTGGCTGAGCTGTTGCATCAGCACGGTCTTACCGGTTCGCGGCGGGGCGACGATCAACGCACGTTGGCCTTTGCCAAGCGGTGCTAAGAGGTCGATCACCCGGGTGCTGAGCGGCTCGGGGCCGGTCTCCAGCTGGAACCACTCTTCGGGCGTGATCGGCGTCAGGTCTTCGAAGTTCTTGGTGCCGACGTACTCGTCGGGCGAAATGCCGTCGACGTCCAGCAGCTCCTTGAGCCGCGGACCTTGGCCCTTGCGATGACGCTGCACCATGCCTTGCAGCAGCAGGCCTTCGCGAAGGCCGTACTTCTCAATCATGGTGCCCGGTACGAACGGATCGGTCCGCTCGCGGGTGAAGTTGGTGGAGGGATCGCGAAGGAACCCGTAACCATTGGGGTGCATCTCCAGCACGCCCGAGCCCGGCGTGAGCGGCAAGGGACTGCCGTCGTCGGGATAATTTTGGTCCAGGTTTTCAACCACAGCGGTTCCGCGTCGACCGCGTCCCCGGTTGTTTCGGTTGGACCCGCGATTGTTGTTGTTGTTACGACCTCGGTAGCGGCCTCCGCCGCCTTTGTTATTCCGTTTACCCATCTCTAACAAATCCTCAAACAAGAAAATGCAGCCGGCAAGCAATCCAGCCTTGCGCCAAGGTCCAAATTGACTGACGCTCGCGATCGCACGACCGACTCGGAGAGCGGCGCTGCCACTCTCACAAAAAAATCTCCGCTCGGTACGTGTGGCAATCACACGTTTGCACTCCGAGTGGTGGCAAGCTTGCTGAGCAACGCCCGCCGAATCTCACCAGCCGCCATCGGGCGACTTCAAGCGGCCTTCCGCCTGCAATATTGGTGTCTGGTTGATACCGATTCGATCGCCACGCCCTGCGAATGTGCGTGCAAACAGGAGGTAAGCGATTGGATTCGGTACGAAATTGCCCTTTGCTTCCTGGCTGGGGCTACGTAGTCCGTGGTGGCGAGCTGCGCGACAGAAACGCGGTCTTCACCCACCCCCACCTGACCGAAATTGTGATTTCCCTAGTAAAAGAAATGCCTTCCAAGCAAGCCGGCACTGTTGCAGCCGGATGTTGTTTGTTGAGAGCTTTCTACCGCAATCCGCTGAGGGATTTACGCGATCACCCACTGGCGGTGTAACCCGGTCCCCATCGCAGCTCGCGCTCGCGCTACGTCCGGCGACGGATCCGCCAACCAGAAGCGAATGCCTCGGTGCAGGTCAAAAAGTCCCGCAAATCCAACGTGTCGGAAACGCCTAAGCGCTGTGGGATCGATTTCGAAAGAGAACGAAACTCCCGAGCGGAAGGGCCTTGCCGACAATCGAAATGGCCTGTAGAACCTGCCCGACCAAAGTGGGACAGGACGCTCAACTCACCAGCAGTATTCGTTATCCGGGCGGTGCTGTCAAGCTAGAAACTTAAATCGGTCCGTAATCGCCGCCTCGAATAGAGAATTGCGGACGGGATTAGCTACTTTTGCTGTGGTTTTTGCTATCACACACCTGCAGGTCGAACTTCCAAATTGTGCCCGTCCAATCGACAGAATCGGCAGTTTTTCTCACAAGTGACGTCCGAGACCAGTCCGATACCAACGATGGATGCCCAATCTTAAAGGCCCTAGCAGCCCGCCTGCGCGCCAGTTGGGCACTGCTACAGGGCATTAGAGATACTTATACGCCCGAGCGGCACAAATCGACCCACCCTACTCCGATGTCTAGGATGACAGCGATGAGGACTTGCAAGCTATTTTTGGTAGTCGCCGCCATGGTGGCCCAAGCCGCCACGGTCAATGCACAAATGACTCCGGGCATTGCATGGCAAACCGACCTGGACGCCGCCCGAGCGATGGCCGAGAAGCAGCAGAAACTGCTGCTCATCCATTTCTACAACGAAAACTGCCCACCGTGCGCCATGCTGGAAGCACGCGTGTTCAACCAGCCCAACGTGGCCGGGGCGGTACACTCGCACTACATTCCGGTGAAGCTCAACACCAATGAGTTTCCCGCCACGGCGGAGCGTTTTGGCATCGTTCGCATTCCGACCGATGTAGTGATCACACCACAAGGGCAAGTAATCAACCGATTGACTTCGCCTTCCACGCCAATGGCCTACATCCAACACATGACCACCATCGCCACCGAGCACCAGACCAAGCTCGCACGCGACTTCGCCACGGCACCCGCCGACGATGGCACGACCAAGTCGGTGAATCCCGCCTACTCGAGTCTGGGCGTGGCTGCGGACAACAATTCGTTCACGGCCCCCGCGGCGGATGCCGGAATGACCACCAACCCGTACGCTCAGCCCGGTGCGGCCACGCCGTCTGCGGCGGCCAAGCCCGAGCAACCTGCGGTAGCTGCCACTCAGCCGCCCGCGACCAACCCCGTGGCAACCAACCCGAATCCCGTAGCGGCTAATCCCGTGGCGGTGACCAACCCGTACGCGGACCAACCGGTCACCCCCATTCAGCCCGAGCAACCTGTGACTCCCGCTGCAGTGGCTCCGGCGACACCCACGGCACAGATAGCTTCGGTGCAACCCGTCACTCCGCCCGCCGCGGCGCCGCAGTTGCCACCGAACTCTCCCCCCTTGGGCTTCTTCGGTTACTGCCCGGTATCGATGAAGGAAGACATGGAAGCGGCCAAGAAGGAGAACCGCAATTGCTCTTGGCAAAAGGGCGATGTCCGCTGGGGCTGCTACCACCGCGACCGCACTTACCTATTCGCCTCGGCGGAGAAGCGGGATCGGTTCCTCGCCGATCCGGATAGTTACACGCCGGCACTCTCTGGCGCCGATCCCGTGTTGGCGATCGACTCCAATCAGGACGTGCCTGGCCGTCGCGAGTACGGCATCGAGTACCACGGCAAGTTCTACATGTTCAGCAGCGAAGACAACCTGCGGAAGTTCTTCAACCAGCCACAGCGCTACGCCGATGGCGTACGCCAAGCGATGAACGCGCCCGAAGGACGGCTACTGCGTTAAGAAGGCAAACGCTATTCGCCTTTGATCGAGCGTTGCAGTTGGATAACCTGCGCCCGCACTTCTTCCATACCGGGGTTCAGTCGCAAAGCGCGACGGAACGACTCGAGTGCGGAGACGGGATTGTCGAGCAGCAAGTAACACTGCCCCATGCCGGCGGCCGCGGTGAAGTGGTACGGGTTGATCTCCAGCGCCTGATGCGAGTCGCGAATCGCCGCGTCGTATTGGCCAATGTGATAATAGGCCATGCCGCGCTGGCACCACGCCTCGGCAATCCAGGGCGATTCGTGAATCAGCTCGTTGGCCTCATCGATGGCCCGCTGGTACTCTTTCGTTTGATTCAGTCGCATGATGGTCCGCAACGTCAGGCGCTGTTCGCGGCTGCCGACGCGGCACCAGAGGTCGCGGATGCCGTTTTCGGCGATGGTTCGCACTCCACGGTCGCGATCCACCAGCGCGCGGCCCATGACCGCGTTGGAGTTGTAGTCGCCCATGAAGCCTAGCGCCAGCACGGCGCCGCGACGGGCGATGCGATCGCCCATGGCTGCTACGCGTTCGAGGCTGGCGCACGTGTATCGCCGAGCAACGCGTTGAATGAAGGCAGCCGAATCTTGTTCATCAAGGTACTCGTGATAAAACTTCACGAGAATTGGCGCACGAGATGAATCAATATCCACGGTGATACTCCTACCTGACTGGGCATTGCGTCGTATCCCGACGCTTAACGAACTACCGGTTCCGGCGGCAGTTGTTCGTCCACTGAACGTCTCGCATCAAGCGAGACCACTGTTCCTGATCGTTCAAAAGAGGTCGCAATAGGTTTCGCGTTGGGCTCTGCTTCCCATCGCGAACTGGGCTGCAATCTGCACGCCCATGAATTTGAGTGTAATCAAGGTTGCAAAGCACACAAGCAAAAGTTTCGGCCGCTGCTACGAAAACCGTGGCAAACGCATTTCACTTGCCAGCGACCGGTACAGCCAATTAAAATGGAGGGCTAATCGTTTGTCACGGCCCCGTCCTGTATTTTCGCGCGGCTGTGAAGCCCTGCCCACAGCACCCCAGTCGCCCCGCATCATGCACACTTCGCGGCGCCGGTGGCGATGCAAAAAGCCGCTTGTTCTGGGCATTCTGGCCCTGTTTGGCCTGATGGAATCGCTGGCGCACAGCGCGCCGCCCCGCGCGTTGAATACACCTGTATCCGTGCATTGGCAGGGCGTTTCGCTACGGCAAGCCGTGAACCGATTAGGCGAGTCGCAACGATTGTGCGTGTGGCTCGATCGTCGTGTGAATCCCTCCGTTGAAGTAAGATTTTCCGCCAAGGAAACACCACTGTCCGAATTGCTCGACAAGCTATCCGAACAGACCGGTACGGCATGGGCGGCTGAGAACGATCTTGTGTACGTCGGGCCGCCGGAAAGCGTTCGCGAGCTACGCACGTTGCTAGCAATCGCGCGCGACCAGGCCAAGTCGCTTACTCCATCCGCCAGCCGGCGAATGCTCGCCAAGGTCGAAATGGACGTCCCACGCCTGGCGGAGCCGCTGCGGCTCGTGGAGCAGCTCGCCAAACGTGGTGGCGTGCGCGTCGAGAACATCGACCAAGTGCCACACGACGTGTGGCCAGCCGCGCAGCTGCCGGCGCTCTCGGTGGCCGAACATCTGGCGGTGGTGCTCGTGGGATTCGACCTGCAGTGGGAGCCAGCGGACGATGGCCGGGCGATTCGCATCGTGCCGATCGAGCGGCCCGTGGTGCTCAAGAAACTCTACGATCGCAAGGTGCTCGACCAGTCGGCCGCGGAGAAGCTCGAAGAGAGCGCCATCTCCGCCGGGCCAACCGACACGCAGGTGTGGATCGCAACCACGGTGGAGCAGCACGAGGCCCTGGGCGGAAGCAAGCCAGCGGAATCGCCGCCAAGGCCGCGACCCGGCCGTGGCGGCAAGCAGGTCTACTCACTGCGCGTGCAGCAGCAACCGTTGGGACCGATTCTCCAGCAACTAGCGCGGCAGCTTGGCAAGCAACTCGACATCGATCCACAGGTCACGCGAAAGATGCTCAACCAGCGGGTGAGCTTCGAGGTGAAGGAAGCCGATCTCGACGAACTACTGCAAGCCGCCTGCAGCCCGGCAGGGCTGTCGGTGGAGTTCGATGACAAATCGATCCGTGTGAAAGTGGCCGACGAGGAGTAGTCGCCGCTGCGAACGAAGGAGCTTTGGTCAGTGCGCGTCGTTCTTTGCTTCGACGGTAAAGTAATACACGACCACTTCGTCAACGATTGCGGAGCCAAGCAGTTCGTTCAGCGAGTTGCGAATCGCTTGCTTAAATTTCGCTAGACTATGCGAGTCCACCCGCCCGGTCAGTTCCTCTCGTATCGCTTGTTCGATGGCATGATCGACGGAATCCCGGTTTCGGATCAATCGACGCTCAAGGATGGGCGACCAGCTGGATCGCAATTCGATTCCGAACGTGGCGATACACTGCTCGCCATCGGCGCCTGTGATCGCAGCTTGAGTGCGTCCGAGGTTTTGTTGGCCTTGTCGGTAGTTGGCCCACAAATAGGCCGCGGGAGCAACCAGAATGGGCAACAACAGAAGAAGTCGAACACTGAAGCGGCATTTGCGCACGGCACCTCCTCATTCGACAGCCAACGCGAGAGACGAACCTACGCGTTTTTGGGCTTCATGAGCTTTTCGAGCGATCCCTTCAGGTCCGACTCGATTTTGCCTTTGAACATCATGAGCGTGATCGGCAGGTTGCCTTTGACGTTCACGTTCTCATCGTCGACGGTGCCCTCGCCAGTGACCGTGGCGCCCATGGTCCGGAAGGAGAAATCGAGCTTGTCGCCGGTGAAGTCCTGCTTCAGATCTTTGATCAGATTGCCGTAGGCGTCGCCCAGTTTTTCGAGCAGAAACTTCACCTTCTCGGTGGCTTCTTCCTTGGTGGTGTAGTGGGGCACCGAGATATTGAATTGGGGCATGGCAGCGAAAAGCCTCCGAGCTTGCGGGCAGTAATTCCAGGCGCCGTCGCGATAGCGAGTGGCGGCCTGTGAGTGGATACGTCGATTCGATCCCACATTGTAGGGGTGGGCGACGATTAGGCTACCGCAACTTCGCCAGTTCGCCCAGGCGGACTGCGCACCGCGACCGTAGAAGGACCGAGACGAAAGCACCCAAAACGTTCGGCGCACGTCCTAAGATTGTCGGCCGATTCGGAGATTTGGCCTATGAGCGTGATGTTGGGCGGTGAAAGAAGGGCTCACCCAACGTCGGGTGGCCGGTCCACTCCGTCGTCGTAGGACATTCGATCCTCGTCGTGCCACAACGGCAGACCTTGCTCGGCCCGCATCGCCAACACGTCCAACTTGTCCCTGGTCCCCGGCATGGCACGAGTGGCCGTGTACTCTTCGGCCGCAATACTTTCCGGCTCGTAGTCCCACACTCCATCGCGAATGGCGTCCAGTACAGATACCTGCCTCACGTGGACCTCCCAATTCAATTGTCACCTATGCGAAGAGTTGCGGACGTGATAAGCGGTAGTTCGCCAATGCGATTGCGTGCCAAGCTACGCACGTCCCCCCAGTTGGGGTACGAACCGATCCCTAGCACTCGAAATCTCGGCCGAAGCCAGAACTCCCACCATCCGCACCCCAGTATTAACCAACGCTGATTCTCGTTCAGCAACAGCCGCTAGAGTGTCAATCGATAAGTCGCCCGCGATGGCCGCCAGGCACCGCAGACAGTCATCATCGCCCGCACGACTGCTGCTAGTGTCGGATTATCCCCATCCAGTGGGGCGTGTCAAGAAAATTCGGCGTTTGTAGCGGGTATTCGATCACGAAGCTGCGCAACTTGCTTCGCGCACACGGGCGCATCGCGGCGTTGTTGTTGGCAGGCGGCGCCGCGCACTGCAATCACCTCGGCGCCCACCGCGATGGCTTGCGGCACCTCCGCCGCGCGCAAACTGCCTGCGGCCACCGTGAGCATTCCCGCACAGTGCGCAGCGGCAAACAACTCTCGAAGTCGCTCAGGCGAGAACCAGTCGAAGAGCCCTCCGGACGTTTTGTCGTACGTATCGACCAGCAGTGCGCGAAGGCCCAGATCGCACGCAACGCGCAGCACTTCTTCGGGCGAGGGTGCATCGCAGGTTGTATGATCGGCGTACACCACCGCAACGAGCGACGTTTGCTCGGGCAATTCGTCGCGCAGCGTCTGAATCTTCGCGGGCCAATCTAGATGCAGGCCGCAACCACTGAGGCCAACTTTGGCCCACGAGACGCCTTGCCAGGGAAGTTGCCTAAGTCGGTCCCCATATCCATGATCGCCTAACTCGCCAAGCGCGGTGCTCACCGGCCGCCGGCCAGCGACCTGTGCGACCACGCCCGCCAGTTCGCGCGGCTCGGGCATGCCGAGCGCGCCGGCGGCGGGTTCCTTGGCGTCGATCCAGTCGGCGCCTCCATCGATCGCCTGGGCGGCTTCGACGGCGTTGCGGACACTAACCAGCAGTTTGACCATGCTTATCCATTTATCCGAGTCGACTCTTGAAACCAGTACAGTTGTCCGCAGATCCGGTTGTACTTTGGGTCCTCTTGCATCGATAGTGCGGATTCTATCAAATCGGACTTTTGCTGGTGACTCCGCAATGAGGCCACGGTCGGCCTTGGCGCACGGTGTGATCTACCCTTGGAAACTGCGGGAAAGGTGACAATCCTTCCCCGCTGGTCAAGTTGGCAGTTCACCCATTCGCAGCTCTAGTTCGTCGCGCATCGCGCGTGTCGGCTTGAAACGCTGCAGCCACGGAAACTTACTAGCAACAATTATGAATGCTACCGCCACCTCCATCGCTCCCATGTCGCATAGCTCAGGACACGGCTCCAGTGCCCCGGTTGTCACCTCCATCGTGGCCCTGGTGCTGGCTTATGCCGTCGCGTTGGCTCTTGGCTTGCCGCAGCACGGCACTCAGCTGATCGTCGACCACATGGCGCACGACAGTCACGCCGACACGCATGACAGCGCCGGCGAGCAGCACGAAGAGCACACGCAGACCGACCCACATGCCGAACCGCACGCGGCCTCCCCCGGTGAAGCGGCCGCGCTCGATACGACCGCTCCGCCGTTCTACACCGTGATTCCGTTCGTCATGTTGTTGGGGGCGATCGCTATCTTCCCGCTGGTGCCGAGCATCGAACACTGGTGGGAAAGCAACACCAATCGATTCAAAGTGGCGGCCTCGCTGGGCGTGCTCACGCTGCTGTACTATGCCTTCATGCACCCCTACGCGGTCGATGGTCACTGGCCATTTCACTACGTGGCCGCGCCCACGTCGGGTAGCGCCAACTGGGATATCGTCCTTGCCATCCTGGGCAACGCGCTGATCAGCGAGTTCATCCCGTTCATCGTGCTGTTGTTCAGCCTCTACACCATCAGCGGCGGCATCCGCATCGGCGGCGACCTGCGGGCCAACCCGATGACCAATGCCTCGTTCATTGCCGCCGGCGGTCTGTTGGCCAGCTTCATCGGCACCACTGGAGCCGCGATGGTGCTGATCCGGCCGCTGCTCGAAACCAACAAAGAACGCCAGCACGTGGTGCACACGGTGGTGTTCTTCATCTTCGTGGTCTGCAACTGCGGTGGCTGCTTGCTGCCGATCGGCGATCCGCCGCTGTTCCTGGGTTACCTGCACGGCGTGAGCTTCACCTGGACCATGCACGCGTTGTGGCAACCGTGGCTGTTGTGTAACGGTCTGCTGATCGGCATGTACTTGCTGCTCGACCAGCTTGTTTACTACCGCCGCGAGACGATTGCCGACATTTATCGCGACATCACTCACACCACCAGGCTGCGGTTTGAAGGCTTGGCGCTGAATGTTCCGCTGCTGTTGGGCGTGGTGTTGGCCGTGGCGCTGTTGGATCCCACCAAGACCCTGCCCGGCACCGACAACGTCCATCCTTGGATGTTCTCGCGCGAGGTAGTGCAGCTCGCCTTGGTGGCAATCGCACTGCACTTTGGTTGCAAGTCCATACGCGAGCGCAACAGCTTCAACTACCACGCCATCATCGAAGTGGCTGCGCTGTTCTGCGGCATCTTTGTCTGCATGCAGCCGGCGCTACAGATCCTGGGTCAGTACGGCGGCGAACTGGGCAGGCTAGTCGGCGCCGAAGGTGGCAAGATGGCGCCCATTCATTACTATTGGCTCACCGGCGGGCTTTCCAGCGTGCTGGATAACGCCCCCACGTATTTGGTGTTCTTCAAGTCGGCCGAGGCATCGCCTGGCGGGTTCGGCCCGCTGGTACCGGGAACCAACGTCGAGCACCCGGTACTCGTGGCCATTAGCCTGGGCGCTGTATTCATGGGAGCATTGACCTACATCGGCAACGGCCCGAACTTCATGGTGCGGGCCATCGCAGAGAAGGCGGGCGTCAAGATGCCCAGCTTCTTTGGCTATGTTGGATATAGCTGTGTGTTCTTGCTGCCGATTTTGGCGTTCGTCGCCTGGCAGATGATATAGCGGGCACTCGCGGGGGGCGGCGTTCGCAGTTGGGGCAAAAACTGGTACAATCGTCTATTCTTCGTTTCTTATCGCCTCCTCGCCCAATTCGCCCGTGGACTACCAGCGGATCGACAACCAGAACCAGCTTGCCGATCTGTGCGGCGAGATTGTCGACTCGGATCGCGTCGGTTTCGATACCGAATTCGTCTCCGAAGACACCTTCCGCCCGCAACTTTGCCTGGTACAGGTGGTAACCGAGCGGGGCATGTCGGTGATCGACCCGCTGGAAGTGCCCGACCTGGCGCCGTTCTGGGAAGCGCTGGCCGACGGCAACCACGTGACCATCGCCCACGCGGCCCGCGAGGAAATCAACTTCTCGCTCAACGCCACCGACCGCGTGCCAGCCAACTTATTCGACACCCAACTGGCAGCCGCGTTTTGCTCGCACGAGTACCCGGCCGCCTACGCTTCGGTGGTGACCCGCATCCTGAGCAAGAAAGCCGAAAAGGGCGAGCAGCGCACCGACTGGCGACGCCGCCCACTCACGCCAGCGCAGATCAACTACGCCCTGGAAGACGTTCGCTACCTGTTCGAGTTGCACGAACGCATCTCGCTGAAGGTCGAAAAGCTGGGCCGCACCGAATGGCTGGCGGAAGAGACCACCTCGTTCGTCGAGGAAGTGATCGCCGCCCGCACCCGCCAGCGGTGGAAACGCGTCTCAGGCATTGGCAACCTTGCGCCGCGCAACCTGGCGATCGTGCGCGAACTGTGGATGTGGCGACAAGCCGAAGCGGAGCGCCGCGACATACCGCCGCGCCGAGTGCTGCGCGACGACCTGATTGTGGAACTGGCGAAGCGCAAGAACGCCAAGCCGGATAAGATCCGCGCGGTCCGCGGCATGAACCACCGCCCGGTAAAGAACTGCATCGACGACATCGCCGAATGCGTGCAGCGCGGCCTCGACGCACCGCTAGACGACATCCGCCCCCCGCGCGGCAAGGCGATGCCTTCGCAACTCAACCTGCTGGGCCAGGTGCTGGTGCCGGCGATCACCAGCGTGTGCCGCAAAGCCCAACTCGCCACCAGCCTGGCCTGCACGGCGACCGACATTCGCGAAATGATCGCTCACCAACTCGACTTCGGCAACGCCCAAAACACCGACGAACTACCCACCCTCGCCCGCGGCTGGCGCAAGGAGCTTATCGGCTCGCTGATCGACGACGTCCTGGCCGGCCGCAAGAGCATCCGGATCGACGATCCGCACAGCGAGCATCCGCTCGATTTTGTCGGGTAGGGTGCCGAGGTCCTGAGGATGCTCTGACGTACCACGCAGATTGGGGAGCATCTCCAGTGGCAACGAAACGAAACAAGTTCCGTGATGAGTTGTTGCTCATCATGAAGGTACTTGCTGTCGATTCCGACATAGAGGTCGACTACTTCGAGGCTTTCATAGACTTCGAGCGTCGCATCGACGACGTGGCACCGGCTGTTAAGGCTGGGATCCTCACCTCCAGTGAAGGCCAGCTTGTCAAAAGTGTCATGGGTGAGTACTACAACGTAGCAAAACTCCATTTTATCAATGATGTGCTTGACAATGAGCTGTATGCCAATGACGACATCTGGAAGGATATGCGTGAAGCGGCAAAAGCGGCCGCAGCTGCGATGGCTGAGTAGCAACTCGAGGTAAACTCTAGTCGGAAACGACTTCGCCGGTGAAGGGATTCTTGTACTGCCGTGGCGGTTCAGCGGGCCTTCGAAATGGCTCTACTTGTGCAATCTCGCCGATGCCCACGATCTCACCTCGGTGCACAAGCACTCCGATTCCGTGCTCATCGTCCCACGAGGCGTTGAAGTTGAACATCGCAATCGGCGAGGTCAATGCTTCCCACCACTCATAGCCAGTCTCAGGACTCGTCACCGCGCAGTACAAGAATTTGAGGTGCGTGACGAGATCGTCGGGCTTGGTGGGTGGTGCGACTGCCAGTTTCTGAATCTCCTCGGCCGCCAGTTTGCCATACCAACGACTCCGCGAGTCTGGGCCGGTTCCATTCAGATCATCCCACACCGCCTGCAATATCGCCTCGCTGAGATTCGCCTCCGTTTCAACGATGGTGGCAGCAGCACTGGCAATGTCGGCAGTTGGCCTCGCGTCTTCACCAAACTGACGCTCGAGAACCAGTTGGTATTTGCCCTTGGGAATCGGCGTATCGAACCGAGCGAACGACGGCAAGTCGACCTCCGCCACCCACCCCAGGGCGCCTAGAGCAAACTCGCCAAGCTGTTCGTGTATCCAAGTATCGTTTGCATCGGTCACGGCTAGACTCTCCCTTACCCAAGAGCATATTATCGGAAACCAGCCACAGAGGTTCAAATAGCGTAATTCTCACTCAACCCACCAAGAACTATATTGCTGGATGGGGGGCGCGCCAACAACTGGCCGCTACTTGGATGGAAAACACGACCGGCTAGTCTTCAGCATGAACAGACGAACCCACCTATTCCGGTTACTTGCAAACTTGAAGGGAGAGACAATCCACGGAAGTAAGGATTTCCTGCCGGCGAAGGAAGCTCATGAAGCGTTGATCGCTGCAACGGGCCAAGACTTCGGAACGAATCATGAACAATGGGAAGAGTGCATTTTGAAGGTGCAGGCCGAAAGACTTGCTAAAAGAGCGCAGGCGCCCCGAAGTGAGAAACATCTGGGGCGGCCTGCAAGCCCTGCGACAGAGAGTGGCCTGCAAGATGAGCACTTGAAAGACTAGCTGGACTTGATTTTTTCGTCGTCGCACCGTCACCCCGCGGACTCCCCGTCAAACCGACCTTCTGGCCGACGGTCTTTCGGGATGCTGCAAATACCAATGATGAAAATACTCAAACTCACGACGAACGCGCGTGTACGCTTCTCGCATCCCGGCTTCGGACAGGTTGCCAAAGAAGTAGGCAGGTATGTCATCCAAGTCCTTAAACATCTCTTCGAGGTAATCACACCTAAAGCGTACTGAGTAGCCCACTGGCAGTGTCTTCCAGTAGGTCGCGGCCCATGGACACAGCGTACTGCGATTGAGCGTCTCAGGAAGGACGTGCAATTCATTCCACACCGGCACATAACGATAGACACGCTCTGCCGCTTCGGGAGTTGTCGCTGCAACTTCAAGCAGGTCCTCGACGTGCCAATCCCACTCGAACGAGTGGTAGCGATCCCAGTTGGCCTTGGAGAAGCGCGCCCAGCGCTCACCACCCTGCGGCGTTAAGTAGTACCATCGACAGGTCTTAGCGGGATGATCGTAAACCAGCCACTCGTCGATCTGCAAGCGGCTGGGCGTGAATTTGGTTTCGCCGGACCCGGCGACGATGTCGCCATTGCGGGCCAAGCCATCCAGCAGGTTGAGCATGTCCGACCGCGTGAGATTGTGGTACGGCTTGTTCCACTGGGCTTGGATCGCCGCAGGTGGTCCGACAACGCGCGAAAATGGAACACCCGCCGTAACAGCCGTTTCCAAGATCCAGAATTCCGCGTAGTCCATTTCTGTAGAAGGTTGTTGCACGGGACAGGGAGGCAGGCGGCGGCTGCAACTCTCACGTTGGAGCCTGGCGACCAAGGACTCGCATTCTCCCGACTCGCACGGCGTGAAGCAAGCTGCTCGGTACCAAACAGCCCGTGTCAAAAAATGGCTGTTGAACCGGCGCGAGGGCGTGGTCTAATGAATTGGCGTGCCGTTATGTACACGTGTGCTCTTTGGCAATCTGGGATAAGTAGTAGGCTCTAGGCCATAAACTGTAGGCTTGTTGGTGGCTATTCACTCCTGCGAACAAGCGCCGCGGGCGATCCCAATGCGCCGCCGTTTAGTCGCAGTGAGGGGTTTTGTCGCACCTGCGGTGAACCGAGCGCCAAAACCCGCGGCATTGCGATTTGGGTGGTCGACGTAACCTGCTGCAGGGAAGTCACTTACGCGACTGCTGAGCTTCCGCGAGCCGAGAGTTTTGTCGCAGGTAATCGTTTTGTCGCGGCGGTGCGACAAACTGCGACAATACAGGAGGACGACCTGGGCGGATTCATCGATGGCGATAGGTGCAGTTCCACCAGCCAGTTCGACCAAAACTATCGCGCAACGGTGAGTATACTGGCAGTTTTCCTTGTTTTTCACACGCTTCACGCAGCACATCGCAACTTCACGACGACTCAACCTATCGGAGATCAAACTGTGCTCATGCTACGTCGAATGGCCATCGTTGTAACGACTCTCACGCTGGCGTTTCAAGCAACGTATGCCGCCGAGAAGCCCAACATCCTGTTCATCATGGCGGACGACGTAGGGTGGTCGAATCCGAGTTGCTACCACCAAGGAGTGATGAGCAGCCGTACGCCTCACGTAGACCGCATCGCTAAAGATGGAATGCGATTCACAGACTACTATGCCCAACCGAGTTGCACGGCAGGGCGTTCTGCATTCCTGACGGGACAGTTTCCCGCGCGCAACGGCTTGCACACGGTTGGCCTCCCTGGCGACCCTACACGACTGAGCGACGACGACCCAACGGTTGCAACGCTTCTCAA
Source organism: Aeoliella sp. (assembly GCF_965227375.1). NCBI lineage: Bacteria > Pseudomonadati > Planctomycetota > Planctomycetia > Pirellulales > Lacipirellulaceae > Aeoliella > Aeoliella sp. Next base: position 1,431,560 of record NZ_CBDDFX010000002.1, on the reverse strand, counting down.
GAAGCTTGGGTACGCGACCGGGCAATTCGGCAAGAACCATCTCGGCGATACCGATGCAGCTCTGCCAACTAATCACGGATTCGATGAATACTGGGGATGGCTCTACCACTTGAATGCCATGGAGTACACCAGTGACTACGACTTTCCCAAAGGACCGGAAGGAAAACCGTTTGCCCCACGCAATATCGTTGACTGTGTCGCAACCGCGGATGGTGGTCAGCAAATCAAGGATGATGGCCCTTGCCCCCCGAGCGAATGAAAACGCTCGACGACGAGGTAACTCGTCGCACACTAGATTTTATCGAGCGACAGGCCAAAGACGACACCCCCTTCTTCTGTTGGATGTGTCCCGCGCGAGCCCACATCTACACGCACCTTTCCGACGAGTATGAAGAGCTGCTCGGAAAAGATGGTATGGGCCTGCAAGAAGTGGTAATGAAAGAGCTGGACGACAACGTAGGCAAAGTACTCGACAAGCTCGATGAATTGGGGATTGCTGAAAACACCATTGTTGTTTTCACTTCGGACAACGGTCCCGAGATTATGACATGGCCCGATGGTGGTATGACTCCGTTCCATGGAGAAAAGGGCACTACTTGGGAAGGTGGGTTCCGAGTGCCCATGGTCATTCGATGGCCCGGGCACATTCCAGCAGGGGTCGTCAACAACGAGCTATTTGCAGGACTCGATTTCCTACCCACGCTTGTTGCTGCAGCGGGCGGGCCCGACGACTTGCCCAAGAAACTGCTTGAGGGATACGAAGGGTATAACGTACATCTCGATGGATACAACCAACTCGACCTGCTTACGGGAAGTGGTCCCTCGAAGCGTCAAGAGATCATCTACTACGAAGGATCGACCCTCCAAGCAGTACGTCATGGCGACTGGAAGGCGCACTTCATCGTTCAGAATGAAGGCTGGTTTGGACCCAAGGAAAAGCTTGGGGCGCCGCTACTGTTCAATCTGCGGCGCGATCCCTACGAGAAAGCAGCGGAAGAATCAGGCAACTACATGGAGTTCCTTGGGAAAAAAATGTGGGCATTTGGACCCGCCAAGCGAATTGTACAAAACCATCTAGCGACGTTCGAATCGTATCCTTCTCGAAGGGAGTCGGCTCACTCCAATGCCGATGAGATCCGTGAACAAGCAAGTCAAGACACACTCGGGCAGTAGTTCCACTCTTTGACGTTTGCACGGCTCATCAAACCGAAGCAGGCAAGACCACGCTACTTCCCGCCAGGTTTCGTCGCCATCTTCGGCGGAGGAATGTTGCCGGCAGGTTTGGTGGGTGCAGGTTCTTCGTCTTTGGCGGCGAACAACAACGGCGAGGCGAACGAGGCTTCCTGGCCCAGGGCCACGGGGTCCGAATCGTCTTCGCTGCGGCCACCGCCGATGGCCAGCGCGCTTTTGAGTTCCGCGCCGGCGAAGTTGGTGCCTTCGTAGATGGTGCCTTTTTGGAACGGGCCTGCGCCGAGCACCCAGAAGTTCTTGGCCGTGCTTTCGCTCATAGCCATACCGCTTTGCCAGACTGGCATGCCGGTGTCGCGGTGGTAAGCGAACACGGCCACTTTCGCGAGGCCACGTTGCTCCTGGCGCTTGGCAAACGGCACTTCGGGAATCGCCGATGGCACCACGCCTTGCAGCGGCAAGAACTGCGGAACCTGCATCGCCGGCACACCAAACAACAGGTCGTGACTATCGGTGCCCACCACGCCAGCCCGGGCTTCGACCACGAAGTCGGCGTTGTCTCGTTTGTCGCGCAACACGCATCCGCTGGCTAGCAAATGCTGTCGCAAACTACTGGAAAGGTACTGCCGATCGACCACCGTATTCAGGGCGCTGTCTTCCAGGTAGACCGACTGTCCGGCCAAAGCGCGGAAGTTCACCTGGCCCACAGCGCGGTCGATGGCATCGGAGATGAGCAGTTGCTCGGTGGCGGTCCGCGAGGGGGCGCTCATACGGGTGGTGCCGCACCCGGTGGCTAACATACCCGCGACCAACAGCACCAAGAGCGGCGCACGCGCGACCCGCCGCCGGGCGGCGAGTCGTTTGGTCGAGGGGCGAGGGCAACACATAGGAGGGCAGGGCGGCAGGGGAGCTATCGGGGGGGGAAGCGCGGCGGATTATAGCAGCCCCGCGGGAACGCCCAAGCCCAAACCACCACCGCCGGACGCCTTGAATTGCGCAAAAGAGGGGCATTTCCCTATTTAATGCGATACCAAGAGGACCCAAAGGACATATAAGATACCGGTAGCCAACATGTCCCAAGCCCCCAAGCCCTAGGACCCATTATGCCTATTCGCCGCATTCCACTCGGACTCGCTATTCTCTCGTTCGTTCTTGCAGCCCCTGCGACCCACGCAAACTGGGGACACTGGCGGGGCGAGGGAGGCAACGGGGTCTCCACTAAGGCCACTCCGCCTACCGAGTGGTCGGACACTCAGAACGTGAAATGGAAGGTGCCCATCCCGGGACGCGGCTCGGGGTCGCCGGTGGTTTGGGGGAATCGCATCTACGTCACCACGGCGGTCGCGCCGAACGGAGCGACGGATACCAACGGCCAGTCGCGGCAAGAACTCGAGTACGTGTTGATGTGCATCGATCGCGAGACCGGCGACACGGTGTGGCAGCAGTCCGCTGCGACCGGTCGGCCCTACGGCGGCACGCACAACACCAACAGCTTCGCCTCGGCGTCGCCTTGCACCGATGGGCAGCATGTGTACGCTCACTTCGGCTCGCAGGGGCTGTTCTGCTACACGATGGATGGCCAGCCGGTTTGGGAGCGCGACTTCGGCGACATGCGCACCCGCAACGGCTTTGGCGAAGGCAGCTCGCCGACGATCGAAGGCGAGAAGATCCTGGTGCCGTGGGACCACGAGGGAGAGTCGTTCCTGTACGCACTCAACAAGCTGACTGGCGACAACCTGTGGCGGACGCCGCGCGACGAGCCCACCTGCTGGGCGACGCCGCTGGTGATTGAACACAACGGGGCGAAGCAAGTCGTGATGAACGGTCAGACTTGCGCGCGGGCATACGATCTGGAGTCGGGCAAGGAACTGTGGCGGTGTGGCGGCCAAACTCAGCGGCCGGTCGCATCGGCCGTGGCTTCGGATGGTCGGGTGTTTGTCGGCAGCGGGCACCGCGGTTCGTTCCTGGCAGCGTTCGATCCCGGCGGCAGTGGCGACATCCGCGGCACGGATAGCGTGGTGTGGAGCGTAAGTCGCGACACGCCCGACATCGCCTCGCCGCTGCTTTCGGACGGCCGACTGTATTACTACAAAGGCAAGTCAGGGCTGCTGACATGCGTCGACGCTGCCACCGGCAAGCCGCACTACAGCACCCAGCGCACCGGGCTGCGAAATATCTACGCCTCGCCGGTTGCCGCTGGCGGGTACCTGTTCCTGACCGATCGCGATGGGACCACCGTGGTGATCAAGGACTCCGACCAGTTTGAGATCGTGGCCGAGAACTCCGTCGGCGAAACAGTCGACGCCACGCCGGCGCCGGTGGATAACCAACTGATTATTCGGGGCGAACGGAACCTGTTCTGCATCGAGTAGCGGCATTCCACGGGAAACTCCACTGGTGTGCCGCCAGGAGCGAACGATAATAGAGTTAGAGGGGACACCTTTCTAACCTCCTGTCGCTTCCGCTACCTGTGCAACCAACGTTCCTTGGCGAATTGCTGCTCGTGCTTGCCTTCGGCTTGCTGGCGGGACTGATTTGCAAACGAATCCGCGTGCCAACGCTGGTCGGCTACTTGGTGGCCGGCAGCATCCTGGGCCAAGGCGCACTGGGATGGGTCTCGCGGGAAACGCACGAGATCGAGTACCTGGCCGAAGCGGGCGTGTTCCTGCTACTCTTTTCCATCGGCCTGGAGTTTTCGTTCGACGAGTTGGCGCGGCTCCGCCGGCCGATCCTGCTGGGCGGCGCAGCCCAGATGCTCGCGTGTGGTGTGCCAGCGGGCATTGTGTTGTACTGGCTCGATTTCCCGGTCACCTCCGCGGTGTTGCTCGCGGCGGCCGTGGCGTTCAGCTCCACCGTGCTGGTATTCAAGGCGCTCAGCGAAGAAGGCCACGTTGGCACACCGCACGGCCGGCGGGCGATCGGCATCTTGCTGTTTCAAGACGCCGCGCTGGTGCCGCTGTTGTTGTTGACCACGGTGCTGGTTGGCAAAGAGCCGCCCACGGCGGTCGACTACCTGTGGCTCATCGCAGCTTCGGCCATGTTCCTGCTCGCGATCCTCGCGCTACGGCAAGTGCTGACGAAGTGGCTGGTGCCGTACTTGTCGTCGCATCGCAGCTTGGAACTTACGGTGCTGTTTTCGTTGGTGGTGTTGGGCGCGGTGACGATGTTCGCCAGCACGCTCGGCCTGCCGCCTGCGGTGGGCGCGTTTGCCGCAGGGCTGTGCCTGGGCGGCAATCGCTTTAGCGGCCAGTTCGACGCGCTGTTGCTGCCGTTCCGCGAGACTTTCGCCGCGGTGTTCTTCGTGTCGCTCGGCCTGCTGATGAACCTCACGCAAGTCGCTCATGAGCCCGCGCTCGTGTTCGGGGGCATCGTTGCTCTGCTGCTACTCAAAACGTTCGCCGCCACGGCAGCGCTGTGGCTCACGCAGTTACCTCTGCGGCAATCGCTGGGCATGGGCATCGGGCTGGCGCATGTTGGCGAGTTTGCTTTCGTGCTGCTTCTGGAGGCGCATCACGAGCAACTCGTTCGCGATGCGTCGAACGAGCGATTCATTGCCATCGGCGTCGGTACGCTGATCCTGTCACCGCTGCTGATGCAGTTCGGGCTGCGGTTTGCGAAGCTTCGCCCCGACGCCGAACAAGTCGACACGCAGCTCCACAAGCTACGCCCCGACGAGCAACCGCCCGGCCGTGCGATGGTCATTGGGTTGGGACCGGTGGGCAAGAGCGTGGCGTCGCAGCTCGAGACCATGGGTTACCAACTCACGTTGGTCGACCGCAGCCCGATTAACGCCCACGCGCTCGCGCAGCTCGGCGCGCACACCTTGGCGGGCGACGCCACCGAGGCTACACTGCTCGACGCCGCGGAGGCCCATGTGTTCGAGTTGGTGGTGGTCTGCGTGCCGGACGACGACATCTCGCTCCGCGTGGTGCAGCAGGTCCGCCAGCGCAACCCCACCGCGCAGATCCTGGTCCGCTGCCGCTACGCGTCGACCGTCTCCAAGCTGACCGACGCCGGCGCGGACATCGCGGTAAGCGAAGAGGCCACGGCGTCGCTCGAGATGCTCGCCAGGATCAGCCAGATGGAGCGGCGGTAACCGCTCGCTACAAGTGTCGCCGGAAGCGACACCCGCGCTCGTCGAGCCGACGCCTGAGAGCACGCCTCGCCGGCAAATCTCCGCCAAGGGTTGCTTCGGCCCGGAAGTTGCGTACCGTTGGAATAGCTCGGCGTTCCCGCTGCGAACTGCCTACAGTCCCGATCCCTGCCCCTGAAGAGATCACCAACGTGCCCTCCACCGAAGACGCCCGGCTCCAGCCGCCAACTGGCGGTCTCCTCTCGCACCTGTCGTTCGACGGCGACCGGCCGCTCGGGCCCACGCTGGTGTCGGCCATTTTGCACATGATTGCAATCATCCTGCTCGCCCTATTCACCTTGAAGGGCGTGGAGCAGGCGAGCTTCGAGTTGAGCATCCTGCCCAGCGAACAACTGGCCGAGGAACAGATCGAACAGTTGGAACTCACGGCATTCGAATCCGTCGACGTCGCCGCCCCGCAAGTAACTGTCGAGTTCGAGCCCATCATGCCCATGGCCGACATCGAGGCGCTCGCTGCCACTAGCGATGTGTCGCTCGCCCCGGCGATCGACACGGGCTTCATGGACCTGGCCGGCGGCGGAGGTGGTCTCGCCCGTGGCTCCGGCAAAGCTCACACCAGTGTGTTCGGACTAGCGGCCGAGGGCTCCAAGTTCGTCTACCTGTTCGATCGCTCGAAAAGCATGATCAGCACGTTCCGCAACTACGAAGGGGGCGTGCTGGTCCGCGAAGTCACTCCGCTGTTGTTAGCCAAGGCCGAAATGCTCCGCAGCCTCGAGCCGCTCTCGCCGAGCGATCAATTCCAAATCGTGTTCTACAACCAGCAGCCGCTACTGTTCGACGACGGCACTGACCTACGCCGCCTGATCCCCGCCTCGCCGGAGCGCAAGGCACAAGCGCAGCAGTTCGTCTCCGACGTGCCGGGCAAGGGATCCACCAACCACGTGTCGGCCATGCAACTGGGTTTGAACCTGAAGCCCGACGTCATCTTCCTGATCACCGACGGCGAGGCGAAAGACGACCCACCCAAACGGCGCGTCCGCTCGCTCATCAATAAGTGTCAAAAGCAGGGCGTCCAAGTGCACATCGTTCACTTCAGCACCCAGGTGCGCCCCGACTGCACCCTGCTGCCGCTGGCCGAAGAAACCGGCGGCGTTCATCGGTTTATCAATCTGAACACGATGACGGGGCCGTAAGACTTCAGCTGTAGGCCGATAACGAGTTACGCGCAGATACGGCGTGGCGAAGTTAGAGAACCGCGTGAAATCGCGCAGCTTCCGGCGGCCGGCCGAGTGTATGATGTGAACATCGGCACCTAATCGATTCGTAAACAACCGGGGAGATTCTGCAGTGAAGTATCCTAACGTCGCAAGGGTGAGCTTGCTGCTGATTGCTTGCTGTTGGCTCTCGAGCCATGACTCGGTACGGGCCGAGGACGATACGATTGATGCGCTTATCGACCAGATCTTCGAGCGCCAATCGGTTGACGAGCCGGATGAGGAACAGCCCGAAGCGGAAGTACGCCCTTTCCCAAACAATCTTTCCTTAGTGATCGGTAACGGTCTAGTCTATAGCCAGAGTGTTGCCGAGCGATTTGGAGTCTTTGGGTCAAACAGCGCTGCCAGAAGAGATCGACCGGAGGTGCCAGTGATTTGGGCATCGCCAGCGGTGGGCAAGCTGCAACACCTGCTGGCGCAGCCACTGAAGAAAGAAGGCTTCGAGTTCAAGGATACGCCATTGTCGGAAGTGGTCGATTTCATCAGAAAAGAGTACAAGATCAAGGTACTGCTAGACCTTCCCTCTCTCGATGACTTGGCGATTTCGCCAGACGATAAACTCGATGCGAACTTAAGCGGAATGTCGTTAGGCGCGGCACTGAAGACCACGCTGTACAAGATCGACCTAACCTACATTCTCGCGCACGACACGGTAGTGATTACTACCGAGGAGGAAGCCCTCGACTGGCCATTGACCGGAATCTATCCTGTTGGCGACCTTCTCGTCGTAGAGCAGGACGAAGCCTCTTCCACCAAGACAAAGAACTTGGCTCAATACCCGGAAGATATCGCTCACCTCAAACAGATCATCAAGGCTACCTGCTGTGTGGATGGCTGGGGAGACGGCGATGGTTACATTGCAGCCATGCAGCCCAGCTTGCTCGTCGTCAGACACCGAGAGGAGGTGCACCAGGAGATCCAAGATCTCCTCTCGGCGTTAAGGCTAGCCAGGCAGCATCCGTTCGCGATGCCTTTGGAGCATCAGGAGAACGATAAGCGATCTGGGACTCGCGCCAAACGCAAGGCGAAGTCGAAACAAAGCACCCATGGTTTGGGGGGTGGTGGTCTCGGTAGTGAGGGACTCGGCGGCGGAGGTTTCGGCGGTGGCGGCGGGGCCTTTTAGCTCACCACGGTCGGCCGCGCAGCTGGAGTTATTCGATTCATCCTTAAGCCAATGGACATCAGGCTCAGCATCAAAAGGAAGACTGCGGATGGTTCGGGAACCGAAGCGGTGAGCACCGAGGCACTCGATGCTAGCGAAGCGCCAAAGTTGGTTCGCCATACGTCGTAGTCAACGGTGCTGACTTCGCCTGGTGTTGTGTCGCCAGGCAGTGTGACGCTGCTACCTAGGTTGTTACGCCATACCGTGTAGTCCGCGATATTCACGGTTCCGTCTGAGTTGTAATCGCCGGGCAGGTTCGAGACGACCGTCAGCAGCACCGCATCGCTGAAGTAGACCACGTCGAGTGAAAGGAATTCTCCCAGGTCGATCAGCGTCTCCGAGGCGAATTCACCCGTGATTTGACCGCCAGTGGAGATGACTTCAAACGACGCGCCGAGCTGGGGCGCGAACCCCTCGATGAGCTCCACCGTCAGGTCGCCATCGAGGGACAGATCGCCCGCGATCTCAAGTCGGTCGAACTCGCCCAGTTCAGTACCGGCAAGTTCGAGTAGCGTGTCGGCCGTCTGACCGATCGAGACATCGCCTTCGAACGAGACCACTGCCGGGCTGTTGCCGGGGCGCAGGTCGCCCTCAAAGAAGACGGTTCCCGTTCCCGTGTAGGCGCCGGCGCCGGAAGCCTCGCCCAGCACGACCGTCGCGCTCCCTTCTGCGGTTCGGATCTCGGCGCCGTTGTGCTCGAGGTCGTCAAAGAACGTCGTCACCGCGTTGCCGGACGTTACGACAACGCCGCCCGCGGTGTTGGTGAAGTCGCCGAGCAGATCGGCCGGCCCGGCGGTGAACGCCATGACGCCGGCGTTGGTCCAGCCGCCGTCGGCGATGAACTGCCCTCGGCCGCCGACGAAGCCGGTCGCCTGGTTGGTCGCATCGCCGTCGAAACGAATCTGGCCGCCAAAATTGTTGATCTCTCCGGCATTGATGTTGCCAACGCCACCAAAACGCAGGCGGTCGCCAACGCTGGTTTCGACTTCGCTACTTACATCATTCCGCAGCGCTACGTCGACACTCGCAGTTCCAAACAGGATGCCTTGGTTGACGAGATTCACTTCGCTGAAGTTGAGTGTTTCACTCGACAAGCTGGCGGGCAGAGTCGCGGCGTCGGTAAAGCCGCTGATCGGCTCCAAGTCGCCCGCGAGTTCGCCGCTCGTACCGATGATCTGGCCAAAATCCTCAATCGACATCAAACCGAACTCCAAGCGGCCTCGATTCAATTCGATTGTGCCCTGATCGCCGATCGAGACAACGCCGCTGATTGTTGCTAGTGCTGTTGGCCCAAAGCCATTCAGGCTCGTTAGTCGGAGCAGCGCCATACCGTCACCGCCCACTACCAGATTGCCGGTCACATCGAACGTTCCCTCTTCTTCGACATCAATAGCACCGTTCCCACCGGCCTGCTCAGCGATTGTTGTGTCGGTGCTGTTAATCTCACCGAATTCCACTCTCACCGATGCGCTATCGGTATCTGCCACGCTCAACTCGCCGGCATTCCAGATCGCGCCGAACACCGTGACATCAGCGGCTCCGCCCGACGTACTGGTGGCGATTTCGCTCGTGGTCGCGGTCACGACACCGCCGCCAGTGACGACCATCCCGCCAGCAAGTCCGTTTCCGACTGTTAGCGTTTCGACGCTAAGCAATGCGCCGGTCCCAAAGACCCGGACGTCATCGACTTGTCCCGACGAGGCGAATAGAGAATCGGCCACGACTTGTCCACCAGCGTTTATCTCCAGTGAGCCTTGCCCCGTAGCGGCGCCATCGACTCGGATCGATCCTCCGTGGTTCCAAATCGACCCATTGCCTTCGACGATAACTAACCCGGTGCTGACGAGCCCGCCACCGATCAACGCAACAAGGTTAGCGGCTCCCACACCCTCGGCAGTTCCCGAGTTAACAACCCCACCGTTTTCGATTAGCAAACCGCCGGAGCCAAACGGGCGAGAACCAATTTCGAGCCGCTCCGCAACGTTCCAGATCGAGCCAGGGCCATTTACTAAAACTGATCCCATTCCAGTCTCGACGCTACCACCGATCGTCGCATCTTCATCGGAATTGACCACTCCTCCACCCAGAATTCGCAAGGCCCCCGTCTCGCTCTCACCGACTGCAGTGCGGGCAGAGAATCCTAATCCCCCACGAGTGTTGTTCAGTACCCCACCACTGGTAACGGTAACAGTTCCTTCACGTGTCGAGCCGATCGTTAGCAAAGTGTTGACGTCGGCCGACCCGAAGCCGGAAACTTGCAACTCGGTGGCGCCGCCAGCACCTTCGCCACCGACGATGAACTCCGGCGCGTCGAGCGTGGCGTCGTTCGCCACAAACAGTCCATTGGCGATGTTGAGTAGCCCACCAGTCAGTAGGCTAATCTGCCCTCCGGCCGAATTGTCGAGCCCCGCGTTGACGTTAAGCACGCCATCGACAACTACTATCCGGCTGCCGGGCGACGTCGTGATTGGCCCGTTGGCGTTGAACGTTCCACCCGCGGCGAACGAGTTCAGCGTGTTCTGATCGACCGTCCCGACGTTTAGCACTGCCGACTGGCCGAGCGTGATGTCGCCGGTACCCGAAGTGAAGAAGGCATTATCAATCACCTGCAGCAGGGTGGTCGCGGCCGTCGCGTTGCCAATGCTCAGCGTCGAGTCGCCCGTTTGCGCGGCAGTCGACCCGGCGCCGCGAACCGTGAGCGAGCCGAAGGCATTGGAGTCGATCGTGGAGATGGCGATGTCCCCGGCGGTGAGGTCGCCTCCGTCGACCACATCCATGAGCCCGCTGGAAGCGCCGGACGAGGAGCGGCCCAGCACCAACGTGCTGCCGTCGACGAAGCTGAGCGCCGCGTCGTCGGTCACGTTAACGCGACCCAAGTTGCCGCTGATGCCAATGTTGTGCGTTGCTACTCCGAGCACGTTCAATTCACTTCCCGCGCCCGACAGGTTGACCGTTCCGTCGCCGCCCCCAGAACCGTGGCCGACCTCGAACCGATCGCCCACGTTGACGATCAGCGGCGTGCCAATCCCGCCCAAGTTCAGCGTCCCCGCGCCGCGCACGCTCAAGTCCGCCGTGTCGGTCGTCAGGTCGAGTGTGTGAGTCGTGATGGTGTCGCCGACGAGCGAAGCCGTCCCAGACGTCGCCCGCAAGAAGTCGGCGGCTTCGTCGCTAGTGAGCTTGATCGTGTACGCCCCGGCTTCGTTCAAAAAGATCGAGTCGCCTGCCGCGGGCGGCGGTGCGCCGGCTCCGGAGGTAACGGTCCACTTGGTGGCATCGTCGAAGTCACCGTCGATCGGGTTGGTCCACTCAAGACTGTCAGCGGCGACATTGGAAGCGTAGCAAACTGCGACAGATAACAGCGCCCAAGTCCATGCTCGACTGTTCATGGTTGCTCCAGACGTGACTGGGGAAAGGAATGAGGTTTAGCGCCTCAAACGAACGCCTGCGATACCATGTGGTGCCGCGTTTGAGGTGATCTCCGAACGGTTGCTGCAGATCCGCATTGGTGACCCAACGCCCCCAGCTTATCGATGCGTGCGCCGTGCCGCAAGTTGAGCGAGGTTGCATCGTGCTGACTGACGATGCTGCAGAATGCCGGGGGGGATATACACCACCGAGAGTGGTGGAACCGTCCGAAGCTGCGCAGGACGACAAATCCGAGGCTCGTTGAATGCAGCCAGCTACTATCGATCTACCGCCTCTCCAGGATCAGTGGCCAACAGCGTTTGATAGTCTGCCTGCGATTCCAGAGGCCGCGCTCGACACTCAAAAGTCGTACCACAGCCCCCAGCCGTATTGCTCTTCCGACTCGTTGAAGAACTGATACTGGTTGCTTTTCCCAGTGAGGAATTGAAAACCCGTGCGCATAGTACTGCCGGTCCGGCCCCGCCACAGCCAGCCTAGCTGCAGGGTGTAGTCGCCGCCGAAGTTGTTTTCCTGGCGGAGGTGGCCATTGGTGGCGAAAAACGGAGTTCCTCGGAAGCCGGTCGGTCCCGGCTGAGCGTACTCGACGCCTGTTTGAAACTCCAGGTGTTTCGCGCCACCGGTTGGCTTGAATGCGTAGGCTGTTTCGCCATACAGCCGCCACGCCGGTCGAGGGTTAAACGAGACTCCGATCAACATCGAGTCGCGAACGTAGTTCTTGCGCTGGGCGCTCGGCATGCGGACGATCAGTTCGTCGCCCAAGTGCGAGCTAACGTGGTAGTAGCCGATTTTGAATTGCCATCGACCGTGCCCGTAGGTGAGCGGGATGCCAAAGCGATAGTCGGAAACGTCGACGTCGTGGTGATTGTCGATGTTCAGACGCACGAATCCGGCGCCCTCGATGTCGAGTTGCCAACCTTGCGGCCGGAGGGGGTCTTCGGTGCCAAACCGCAAGAGGCCCCGCCGTCCACCCAGTGTCACGTCCCATAACGTCTGGTTGCTCGAAGTCTCTTCGAAGTAGTTGAGCTGGAACCGCGGCTCGCGGGGGCCGGCGAGGTAACTGCGGTAAATGAGTCCCTCCGGCAGTAGCTGCCACTGCCAGGCGCAGCTGGACGATCCATGGCCGGCGAGGGTCAAGTCCGTGTCGGTATACTGTGCCGACGACACGGCCGGGTCGAACTGCGGCACGCTGTCCGCGGCATAAGGGGCCCATAACTCCTGCGCCCGGTTTTCGACGAGTCCGCCGCTTGCTAGCTCTACCGCCACATTGTCTCCACCGCGCGCGACTGTCCCAACGACCAGAAGCGTGAGAACCAGCGAACTGGCGCAGGGTGCGTACGAATGGCGCATCGCCGTTGGATCCTTGAGGGGGGTGCGAGGCGGGCGGTGGCGCGGGGCCGAGAGGCGAGGTGGGAATTTGGAGGTGGGGCACGGCGGCAGCCGTTCGCGTCAGGCGACGCGAGACACGTGAGGTCCTTCCAAGACTACATCGAGTTGGCCTAAGTCGCTTCTTGAGCCGTGCGCGCTCGACTTGGCCTGTTGCCTGCTTTCAATCTGATCAAGTTGTCGTTGTCGGCAACTTGGGAAAGCCAGCTGGTGCGAGCAAGCCGACTGCTAGCCACGCTATCACCGTTTGATTCTAGCCTCCGCGCGGCACTACCATGCCCGGCCGCAATCAGCCAGCAAGTTGTGACCGACTTCGTAGTCGACCCCGGAGTTGTCGATGCGTTTGGTGTTCTGGCAGTCCTTCTGCCAGACTTTGGAAACAGCCGACCTGGACTGTGTCGACGGACGTTGAGTGCACCTCTTCGCACAACTTCCGTCGAACTTCATCGACTGCAACGAAGCACGAAAGCACCTAACCCATTAAGAAACCTCGGGTTACTTCGGGTGGCTCGCCGAAGCTCATCACGTTGCACCGCCCGAGAACTGGCATCCGAATGTCCGAGCCATTAAGCTTAGAACCCGGAGCTTGCGGGGGCATCAGTCAATCCCGCTGAGATATCGTGCGGACAGAAGTTTCCGCAGTCAAGATCGAAGGGGGAGCATCACATGAGATTCATCGCCACTATCAACTTGCTACTCTTAGCAATCGCGATCCAACAAACACGAGCTCAGGGCGCCGTCTACGTGTGGGATCAGCCCGCATTCGGGCAATTTGACGCCGCCTCGTCGTGGACGCTTTATCCAGGCGGTGTTCCAGCGGGTGGACCCGAGTCAGGAGACTCGGTGGTGTTTGGTTTCACACAGAGTACGACGCTCCAGGAGATCAGCGTGTTGCACGTGGTCGATTCGTTTAGTGAAGACGCATGGGTATTCAGTGGCGAATACGAGTTTCGTTTCGGCAACCCTAATCTCACCTACTCGCTGGGGGAGTTGACTCTCGGAGGGGGAGATGGCGAAGTTCTCGACGGCCAGCCAGTAGCTGTAGGCATAAATCCCCCCAGTGGCGACGCAAATCTACGAGTGGGCATTCCGCAGTTTTCGTCACCTGGCACTGTTGTCTCGTCTAGGGTGACCATTGGAGGTCCCCCTCCAGCCGGCGATCCAGTGCGCGCGGGCACGCTGACACTCTCCGGAGCCGGCAACCTCTGGCACAATACAGGGCCGACCATAGAGGAAGGTGGCCGCACTTTCATCGGCGCGTACGGCAACGAAGGCGTACTTCGAGTCGAAAGCGGAGCGGTATTCCAGAACGACTTCGACTTATCTGTTGGAGGTGGAACGAGGAGGGAGAAGGGGATTCCCGAGATCGGTACGGGACACTTATACGTCGATGGCGTTGGTTCCCAAGTGCAGGCCGATACGATCGAAGTGGGCGCACGCGCAGGTGATCCCGATGCGAATTTTGAGACCGAAGGCGAAGTAGAAGTCACCGGCGGCGCGCTACTCGACGTGCAACGTATGATTGTCGGCGATCCACTACGAGGCATCACCGGCCTCGCCACACAACCGAGCCGCGTTGCCATCGGCTCGCCTCTCGATCCTCCACTAAGTCCCATTTCCACGGCCTCGATTGGTACAAGTCTCACGATCGACCACTCGACTGCGAGTATCAGCGTCGCCGATTCCGGTCGGGTCACTGTAGGTTCAGCGACCGAATTGGACGGTGCGGTTTCCGTCGGTAGCGGAGGTTCGCTTCGGGGCGTGGGGACGGTTTTTGGCAACGTGGTTGTTGCGAACACCGGGTTAATCAACCCCGGAACCTCAATGTCTCCGGGCACACTCAACGTGGATGGAGATGTTACGCTTGGCACCGACGCCAGGTTGTTTGTCATGCTAGGCGGCACGCTGGCGGGGAGCGAGTTCGATGCCCTCGACGCTACGGGTACAGCTAGTCTGGGGGGGCAGCTCATCGTTTCGCTCGAAGACGGTTATGTCCCTGGACCAAACGACATCTATCGGATACTGACCGGTAGCGCGATTAGTGGCGACTTTGCCTCCACAGATCTCCCGCCGTTGCCAGATGACTATAAATGGCGGGTGGTCCGTGATGACTCGAACGGCTTCGTTGATCTGTGGGCGTTTACACCTCTGGACAATAATTGGACCGATCCCTTCGGCGGCAGTTTTCAGGCTGCTTCCAACTGGAGTCAGGGAGAAGTGGCCGACGAAGACGATGTAGCGGTTTTCAATCTCGACGCCGCTTACGAAGTGCACTTAGAAAGTGATGCCAACAGCTATCGGACACAGGTGCGAGCAGGTGAAGTCACGGTAGACTTAGACGGCCATACCTGGACCATTCAATCGGGCGACTTCTTCATGCCCCATTTAGTGGTTGGCTTGGAGTCGGGAGACGATGCTGAACTCCGCCTGACGGGCGGCGCCTTGATAACCAGCACAGTAGACATCGCGGCAGACTCTAACTCGACTGGAGTTATGCACGTCACCGGGCAAAGTGCTTCGCTAACGATGGATGACCGGTTGACGGTGGGTGAACGTGGAACAGGTGAGCTACTCGTAAACCAGGGTGCCCAGGTCAATATCTGGCGATTCAATGTTGGAAATTTTGACACCTCCAATGGCACCGCCACAGTTAGTGGAGTGTCTTCAGAGCTCAATGTCGAGACGGATATCGACGTAGGGGACGAAGGGGTTGGCGAGTTGCACATTACGGATGGTGCCACCGTCTCCAACGACGATGCCACTATCGGCAATGACGGCGTAGGGACCGTATTCGTCGGTGGCGCTGGGACAGTTTGGACGAACGCCGGAGACCTTAAGGTTGGGGAGGACGGCCAAGGGGAACTAACCATTGCCGACGGCGCTATGGTGTTCAACGACACGGCCTCGATCGCTGAAGACCCGGGAAGTGGTGGAGATGTGTATGTGAATGGCGCCAGTTCGACGTGGGGCAATTCCGGTTCTTTGCGCGTAGGCGGCGATAGCTTTGGAAGCGGTGGCGATGGATTGCTGCAAGTGGACGGAGGGCTGGTGACAGTCGAGGAGACACTTCAAATATGGGAGTCAGGGACCGTTAGATTGGAAGATGGTGCAATTAGCGCCTCTGACGTCAATGTTGTCGCGAGCGGAGAACTAGAGTTGCTCGGCGGAACGCTCAGCTTCGACTCCTTCTCTGGTGCCCTGAACAACGAAGCTGCACTGTTAGACGTGGGGCGTGAAACTCACATTGCTACAGTCACTGGGAGCGTTTCCCATGGCCCAGCTGCAGCATTAAAGTTGGAGCTAGATGGTCCCGGCGCAGGGGAGTACGACCAACTAATCGTAAATGGAGAGTTGCACCTAGATGGGACGTTAGAGCTGAGCCTGGGTGACGGCTTTGCGCCCGCGTTAGGACAAGTTTTCGACGTCTTCGACGCGACGATGATTAGCGGAGTCTTCTCGATTCTGCATCTGCCGCCAGTGCCCGAGCTAGCCTGGGACTTGTCCGCTTTGTACAGCGACGGACAGATTTCACTGGGGTTGGCCGGCGACTTCAACAACGACGGCATTGTTGGCATTGCCGACTACACCGTCTGGCGGAACAGCTTGGGATCGACTGGGCTAACCCCATATACCCTCGGCGACGGAAACGGCGATGGAAACATCACGGTCGAAGACTATGACATTTGGAAGTCGCAGTTTGGCCAATCGAATCCAGAAGCGGTAGCGGCATCAGATTCTGCAGCCGTGCCTGAACCTTCTACGCTTGTTCTTCTCCTTGCCGCAGTTTGCTTGTCATTTTGGAGGAAACACTAAACGCCGTGAGGATTCAGCACGACTAAGAGTGACGACCTCCGTAGGTAGCTTCCCAACCAATCAGTGCGCAACGAGCCCTAGTCAACCTTTCCCCATCTCGCTTCAGAGCTGCTCCCCTAAGCAGATTCGGAAAATGCTGCGGAGTGCTGGAGTGACGCGATTCGATTGATTCTCGCTGACTAGGGTGATAGTCTTAGAGCTAACTCTGCGAAAAGAGTCTCTCGATGTCCGAAATCTCTGTGGGGTATCCTCATGTCAGATTCTACCGCGAGGCAATCTTCTACCAACACGGAACTGCCAGAAATCAACACAGCTGAAGGCCGAACCTACATTCATAAGCAATGCGGTACGGCCACCAACGTAACAGGCAGTGACTTGACTAGTGTGTGCAATCCGTTCCAGTTGGTAATGGGGACAATCTGTGCCAACTGCGCCACGCCGAGTGCTACGTGGAATTTCGAATGGGAAGACACCGGCGAAAACGTCTCGACGTACCGCCGCCGAGGCGTGATGCAAATGCCCCTGCTGGCGATTCTCAGCTGGCTCGTTTTACCAGCTATCGGTGGCGGAATCGGTGGTTTGATCGGAAGCAACATCAAAGGAGCGTTCGGCCCAATGACGGACCTGGGTATCGGACTGGGTGTCCTATCGATACTTGTGTTTCTTGGCCCGATGATAGTGAACGCTGTTGCGAGTCAGAGGATCCTCAATCGCGATCGAAGGACTTGACCCATCTCTCATTCAAACCGCGCCGCTTGTCACAACCGCTGTCGGTTGCGCAACCTCAACGAACAGCGGTGCAGTTCACCTCAGCAGATTCGGGAATGCTGAGGAACGATGAGGTGATGACCTCCGCGGGAGTTTCGAGGGCTGTCGGACGATACCTCGGACGATGTGGCCGAGGCCAGATACGAGCAAGTTCACCCGTCGCAGGTGGATTGCACCATTTGACAAGGCGTTTTGTCGGTCGGGTGCAACGCGTTGTTATGCGTTTATGTTACGATGGCGCCTGTTTCTGGATCAACGAAGCCCAAGCCAAACAGTTTTGCGGCTGACCGTGCTTCATTGGTAGCGACCTGAACGGCCTCGCTTGATCGGGGGCCATAAGAAACGCTAAACACCAAGCTGCCTGTATAAAGGTGTGCCTCAATTTGCAGGCCACTATCAGGGTGAGAGAAACAACGACCAATTAGCCACGGGTATTGTTGCTCGGAATATTGCTGACGTAGAAGGTGAGCGACAATCGAGTCGGACATTTCCTCCGATATTGGGTCTGCGTCTGTCCAGTCGCCTAGATTGTTTTCAATGGCATGACGAAGAAATTCAGGTCGATAGAGGCATAAGTCATAGCTCATCGTTGCGCCATTAACACATAACTCGTAATTGGTTAGATTCCTTCTGTATAAGCCTGCTCAACTCAACTTAGTCACCTAACGCTGGGCGGTCCAGCCAAAGTGCTTCGAAGTGACACTCTGACGCACTTTGGGACCCGTCCAAGTCTACAGTAGTGCAGCCAGCTCTACTGACTAACTTGTGGATGTAATCGGCCTCTGAAATCTATGCCTTAAATTCCCAGTCCCGACTTCCCGGAAGGTTGTCTTCGGTAATGCCAAAAGAGTAGCGAAACGCAAAAACGAGAAAAGCGTACCGTTCAGCCTCAAGAGTAACCTCATCAACGGCGGCGAGTGACGGATACGCGTTGGTGCCTTTGGAAGCACACTTGCGTTCAGCGAACTTCGCATTAAAGGACCATGACATTCCGTCGCAAACAGCGTAGCCGCACTCGATTGGGTCGTACTCAGGCTTCCAGCTCCACACGTCTAGGAACTGCAAACTATTCTCAAACCTCCTGAGCTGTTCGTTGCTAACGGGAATGGGTTGGACAGGAGGGAGTGACGAACCGTCTCCGCGTTTACCCCGAAACCTCAGGTGCCTGCCTTTCAATCGCCATGAAGCAGAACCTGTGAAAGCAGTGATTTCGGCTAGCTCGAAAGATGGTTCTTCATTCATGACTTCTAGTTGCGATGGTCTGCGTGCTCGTTGGAGAAGGCCAAGATGGAGGCCGAAGCCGGCATTCTAGCATGGTTCGGTAAGTGCAGAGGAGTGACACATCCGACGCACTTTGGGACCCGTCCAAATCTACAGCGGTGTAGCCAGGAAGACCTCGTTCTAAATACCGAGGATAGCACTCCGCAGGACATCAACGCGATTACTGCGGAACTGGGTTCAGGGATGACCACACCCCACGCCTCCAGTTGTCCCGATGGATTAGTACCGAATCCGACGATAGTTCTGCCATCAGCTGAGATATCGACTGCTGTCTCGAGTGTCCACGCCTCCAATTGCTCGGCCAGTCCGTAATCGCTGGCTAGCACCTCCTGCAGCACTTGGCTTTGCCCAGACTCGAACCAGATAGTTGCAACGCCGCCTGAGGTGCCAACTATCGTTTTCCCTGTTGCGTCTGTGGCGAGAGGGGTAAAGCAAAGGTGATCGGTTGCGTTGCCATCACTTCGGTACCGGAATCCGCTGGGACTACGAAGTGGACCAATCGCTCCCCAGCCGAACCCGACGACAACCAAGCCATCCGACGACACATCAGTCGCTGTCGATTGCGCCAGCCGCGTGTGCTCCCCAAGGCCAATCATTCCTTCGTCGATTGTCCAAACGAAGGCTTCGCCACCGGTACTCCCGGCTGACGTAGCCTCGCCAACCACAACCGAGCCATCAGCAGATACTGCGGTGGCAAAGCTACGTTCGCTTCCACCGTCAAGGTCGCCTAGTCCGACAACTCCGGACTCCGCCGACCATACGAATGCCTCTGGATTTCCTCCGTAGGACGTCGCAAACAACGATTCTCCAACGCCACCAACTACTATGCGGCCATCGGCACTGACATCAGTCGCGTACCCGAGGTCGGGGGTCTCTCTAAGTTCTCCTAGGTCAATGATGCCGGTGGAGACGTTCCAAAGAAAAGGTCCAAAGCCGTCGGTTGACCTCCGGCGACCGACCGCAACTTCTCCATTGTTTGAAATCGCTGTAGCTCTGTCAAAATCGAGAAGGGGTTCGAGGCCATCCTTGCGGCTCCACCTAACAGCATTAGTGGCGGTCGCACAATCAGCGAAGATTGCGCATTCCGATTGGCGTTCCGAAACTTGTGTCCCAATCACGTACTCTCCATTTCGCGACAAGGACAGCCCGCCAAGTTCCTGGAATGTTGACCCCAAAGGCAAAAAATCAGCCGCCAAAGCGTCGAAAGATACGACCGTCGCAACGAGGACTAGGAAGGTTCGTGGCAGTGTCATGTACTCGCTACGGCTTATTCGTGCTGAAGGTAAAAATGCAGTCTAAACTGCTTGCCAGAACGACGCTATGTCACTAGGCAACTCAGTCTGTTAGACGAGGCCGAATTTGCTGGGTAGTTGTCACGCCGAAAGGAGCATGAAGAAGAGGAAAACGACTCAGATGGCTGCTGGCCGTGAGTAAAAAGGGGTGACTCTTCTAGGCAGGTTCGATTTTCGCCCAATCTGACGGCGGGGGACATCACCGCCGAGACTTAGCGGGGTGACCTATCTGCGGGCGGTTGTCACAACCTCTTTCAGTTGCGGTACTTCCAAAGTGCAGTCGTTGCCGCTCACCACAGCAGAATTCGGAAAGCCCGACCGCCGCACGGGCATTCCTACCGCCGCCTACCGCGCCCCGCCGCGCATCTGGTCGAACATGCCGCCCCGCATCTCGACGACCTTCATGTCGAACGCGCCGGAGATCTCGTCGCCCTCGTTGGTTCCGCCGCTGGTGAGTTGCAGCGTGCCGGTTAGCATTTGACCTGGGAAGCCAAACCGGCCGGGTCCCTCTCGCAACGAGCCGCCTACCCGCAGCGGGTTCTCGCCGCCGGCCGCGAGGGCGTCGCGGTCGATCATCAGGGTCAGCGTCAGTTGCTGGTCGTCGCTCGGGCGCGTGCCGCGGACCTCGATCGCCGCGGGCGGCTTGCGCTCAGCGCCGCCTGGTCCTCCGCCGGGTGGACCGAAGCCGGGCATCGGCATTGGCTGGGCGACGACGGTCGCCTGTTCGAGCTTGACCTCTTCGCCATTGAGCGTCAGCGCGAGCTTCAGTTGGTCGCTGCGGTGGGCGTTGCGGGCGTCGTCCGACCACTGCGCGGTGAACGATCCGCTCGCCGCGCCGACCACCACCGTATGCATGGGGACGCGCGGCTTCGCGGCAACCTCGACGGGCCACTCATCGAGTTCCGCCAGAACGACGGCGCGGCGCCCGGTGATAAACTTTCTGACCCGGTCGGTGGTGATGGGCTCTAGCCCAAAGCCGCCAGACTGCTCGGCGGCCAGTTGATCCTTGTGCAGTTTGCCGTCGACCAACGCCTGAACGCGGTCGACCTCGGCCAGCAACTGCTCCTCGTCCCACGCCTCGTCGAGCACCTTGAGCATGGCCTGCTTGTAACGCTCGGGAATGCCTGCGGAGTGGTACAGGCGATTGGGCAGCATGGCCGCACCGTAAATCGCCTCGGAGTGCCGCCCGCCGCCCATCCGCGCGAGGGGCCCGCCGCCGGTCGTAAAGCAGACGTCGGCGCCCCACGGGATAAAGTGGAACCTGCCATCGGCCGGGTTGTCGTACACGAAGAAGTTGTTCTGGTCCTGCGTGTAGCCGTCCCAGAAACCCAGTAGGCTCTCTACCGCCCAGAACCGGAGGAATTGGTCGATGTCGACCAGCCTTTCCAATTCTTCCATCGGCAGCTCGCCCTCGTCGGCCAGCAACTCCGCTAGCCGCTGCGCATCGGCGCGGTCCGCGTCGTCGGTCTTCGCCTCCAGCTTTTCGACCGTACCGGGGTGGAAGTCGACTATCGTTCCCTCGAACAGCGCGCCAGTGTCGTCGCCGAAGCGGTTCTTAAGAAATGGCTTCTTCACGGACTCCACGTTCGAGTAGACGCCCAAGTCCTGCCCGTTTACCTTCACCCGCGCCAAACTGCAACGCGGCGCGTGCACGCCGGCGTCGTTGAACACGCGGTAGGCCAGCATCTGGCTCAGCAACGACACGTCCTGTTTGTTGTTGTTGAGCGTCAGCCGAGTGAGCCCCGCCACGGGGTGCTGCTCGATGTACTCGTCGAACTTGATCTTCAGCGAGGGTCGCGTCTCGTCGATCGAGCCGAAGAAGCCCTTCTTGCGGATGCCGACCGACTTGATCGTGACGCCGTCGATCGTGATGTCGCCCTTGAAGTAATCGAACGGCTTGGTTGCCGGGTCTGAGCCGAACATCGCTCCGAATCCACCGCCAGCCCGCGTCTGCCGCCGCAGCACGTCCCAGTCCTCCTCGGGCAGGGTGATCTCGACCTCCAACAGCCGGCTGGTGTCGAACAGAGCGTCCGCTTCGAGCTCACTCGCCGCAGCCACGGTGCCTCCAAGTAACATCACCGCACAGACTGCAGTCAGGCACGAAGTTGCAACTCGACTCGACATGCAATCACTCCCTTCGACGGAAAACGGCACCCCCCAGATAAGAACCCCGCGGCGCGAACTGGGTGGTGAATATTATAGCGCGGAACGCTGGTGGGATTCATCCCGGATTGGCACTGGTATGACTTTCCAAGTTCTTCGCCGCCGGTGGTAGTTATTGGACGCCACTCTGGGAGAATGGAATAAGGCCTCGTTGTGGCTTGGGGCTGCGGAGTGTGCTGTGGGAGATTGCTCCGGGCGCTGACGCTTCCGGCTCGCCGGGAGACTGGGAGTTTTGGTCCACCCCCGAGGGTTTTGGGCCAACTGCTGAACATGCGGGGAACAACGTAATGGGTTTTGCCCCACCGGCCGTCCATATAACACTTTAAAACAAGGGGTTTTTGAAACACGGGTGGTCCAAAACCTATGGGGTTTTGGGCCCATGAATCGATTATTGGCCCAACCCCCCCCGCAGCGAACCGGGCCGTCCCCGGCCCCGGATTGGATCTGGCTCCCGAATGGACTCCGGGCTCGGAGACGAGCCGGCTCGCGGGGAGAGATCTACGACTCGCGGGCGCGGCACAAGAGTGCAGCGACTAGAGGAACCAACAACATCGCCGCGGTGGGTTCGGGGATCGCTACTGCTCCGGAGCCGCGGCGGATGCGATCGCCGAAGTTTTCCTTCCAGACTTCGTAGTCGTAACGGGTGACGATTCCGTCGCCGGTTACGTCTGCCGAGGTCCAAGGGTCGACGTAGGCTCCCAGATTGTTTCGCCAGAAGACGTAATCGGCCATGTTCACGACGTTGTCGAGATTGAAGTCACCCGGCAAGGGCACCGGTGGGAGCGTTACATCGGTCGTGGGCCACTGGGAGATTTGGCCGGTGTCGAAAATGGTGTTGAGCGCCGAGTTCAGCGCGCCGGCGGTGCTTTGCTTGTTGAACAGGATCACGAAATTAATGCCGTCGCCGCGCTGCGTGGCGTACGTGCTGGTACCGGAGTAACCGCCCGAATGAGTCCACCGCCAATTGCCAGGACCGGGACGCGGGCCACCGATGTTGTTGCCTGCCACCTGGTAGTGATCGAGAAACTCGAGGATCGCCAGCGGACTGGCGACCACACTGCCTTGGCCGATGCGAGCATCGACGTCGAAGCCGCCGTACGGCCTTGGTACGAAGAACGAGCCCTGTTGCGGCCAGTAGACATTGAAGGTTGTCGAACCGTTGTTGTCGTAGTACGGCTCGCGAGGATCATGGTCCTCGGCAAACGTGCGGCCTTCGACCACCAACGTCGGCTCCACACCGATCGGCGCGAGCACCCGCTCGCGGATCACGTCGAGGTGCGCCTGCCCAGTGATTTGTTCGCTAATCATGCCGAGCGTCATGTAACCGATGTTCGAGTAGGCACTATCGGTGCCCGGCGTGAACTGCAGCGGCTGGCCGAGGATCCACTCCAACGTGGCGTCGCGACCCGGCGGGCTGGCGATGCCCATTTCGCTGGCAATCTGCCGCTCGCGGTAAGTGTGGTCGCCGGCGATGTCGCGATCCCAACCACCTTGGTGGCGCAGCATATGAAGCGGCGTGATAGAGTTCAGCCGCGTGTCGACATCGTTGCCAAACGGCTGATGCGGCAGGATGCCTCTGCCAGCGCCGGTGGTGTCGAACACCTGTTGATTGAGACTGAACACCCGCGGACTCTCGAGACTCCGCACCGCAGCAGCAGTGAGCGGCTTGGTGACACTCGCCAGACGCATCACCGTGTTGATGGGCAGCGGCTCGTCGCGGGCCTCGTCCTGCCAACCGAAAGCGCGATGGTAAATGGGCGTGCCGTGCCGCATCACGGCCACCACCCCGGCGCCAACGTCCGCGTCCTCCATCACGTCGAGGACCGCCTGGTCGATGAGGCTCAACTGAGGAACACTCTGCCCGGCGATGGGGATATCGACCGCGCGAGCATCCACCTGCCACAGAAGACAGCCCAGCAACAAGAATGCAACCGATCGAATCACTCGAGCCATCATGCATACCGCCTACGAACCAAACGGGCGAAGGACCTCGTCGCACCGAGCGACCCAAAAGTCGCCGCGCCCAATTCAGAATACCGACAACTTCGAATGTGGCTGCGGGTGTTGCGCAAAATCGATGGATTTCGGATCGAGGAGCGATCAAGAGTGCCGCCCGTGCACAAGACCACGTCCCCCTGACACTTACCACTGCCACTAGTTGGCGCTTGCTGGCCCAAATTTGAGTGCTTCCCGTGACTTTGGTATAGTACGACTACGTTTTTCAGAAGGGAGATTGCTATGGCCGAGTTTGATCGCAGGCGATTCTTGGGCGGCTTGGCTGCTACCGCAGCGGCCACAGGCGCGGTTAGCGCGAAGGAAGCGACACCCCAAGAGAAGCCGCCGCAAGAAGCCGCTGTGCAGGTGCCCCCTCCGCCCAAGGTCAAACTTGGCGATACGGGCGTCACGCTCTCACGACTGGGGCAGGGCACTGGCGTACACGGAGGACAGCGACAATCGGATCAGACGCGGCTCGGATTCTCCAAGCTTGTCGACTTGTTTCATCATGCCTACTCCCGCGGCATTACGTTCTTCGACTTGGCAGACCTTTACGGCACCCACGTCTACTTCCGCGAGGCGCTCCGCACGATCCCGCGAGAGAAAGTCGCGATTCTCACCAAGCTTTGGTGGCGCTTCGATGGGCCCGAGGACAAGACCGCTGTAGAACATCGCGCACAGGTCACCCGCTCCGCGATCGAGCGGTTCCGGCACGAGCTGACGACCGACTACCTGGACATCGTGCTGCTGCATTGCCTGATGCGATCGGACTGGGGCGACCAGATGAAGCCCTACATGGAAGTGCTGGACGAGCAAAAGCGACTCGGTCGCGTAAAAGCCGTTGGTGTATCGTGCCACGACTTTGGAGCGCTGAAGGCTGCTGCCGAGTCGCCTTGGGTCGATGTGATCCTGGCGAGGATCAACCCCCGCGGCGTGAAGATGGACGCTTCGCCTGAGGAGGTGATTCCTGTTCTTCGCAAGGCCAAAGCTTCCGGCAAGTCGATTCTGGGCATGAAGATACTTGGCGAAGGACAACTCGCAGACGAGCGAGAAGCTTGCATCCGCTATGCCCAGCAACACGACTTCATGGACGCCATGACCATCGGATTCGAAAAGCCTGGACAGATCGACGAGGTGCTCTCGCTGATGGCGAAGTATCCATCCGTCATGAGTTAAATCGCACTACCGTTGTTCGTAGCGGTACAGAGCCGCGCGTCTAATGCAGGCACTCCACAACTAGACTTTACATCCCTGCCGGCACCGCTCGCGTCGGCCAGTTGTTGGACGTCCTGCGTGGAGGCAACGCACCGTCACATCGGTGCATCTTGCCCTCCGCGATTTCATTCATGCCCCGAAGAACCAGCCTATGAAGATACTCCCTCTCGCTGCAATATCTCTGCTGCTGGCTGCTCCAACCACCTGGGCGGCCACGGCCACCTTGGTGGACGACTTTCGCCGGGTCTCTTATGGCCAGGTCGGACGAGCGATCGTCAACAACGTGGTGACAGTCGACTTTCGAGACCAGGGGCAGGACGAAGCCAGCGATCCGAGCGACACCCTGCAGGAGATCCGAGTCATCCAGGTCCGCGGCAGCAACCCGCCAGGACTCTACTCCGGGCATACCGAGGCCATACACACATCGACGTACCTCACCCCAGGTGGAGCCACACCGGCCTTTGGTAATGCCATCGAGGGTTTTACCGTCGACGACTTCAATCTGTTTACGAGAGTGAGTGTGACCGACCCATTCCTGTCGAGCACCACCAGCACGATCGGACAGGTGTCGGTCACGCTTGAAACCAATGAGCCGTTGCGGTGGTCGTGGACCGCCGACGTGGCACTCCAAGAGCAAGGAGTGTTGCAGCCCACGTACTTGTTCAGCATCTATGACAACAGCGATACCTTATTTAGCGACTTTCGGCAGCAGGCGTTCGACACCACGATCCAACAAGGGGGAGTGCTGCCGGCCGGGGAGTGGACCGTCGAAGTGTTCGTCAACGGCAGCGTCTCCCTGCCAGTGGGGAGCGGATCGATGGAGAATCCTCCCATGGGCGAGGGTCGCGTGTTGATCGATAACGGTCGATTTACCCTGAGCGCCGTGCCGGAGCCGACGAGTGTCGTTCTCTTTGTGCTTGGTGGTGGTGCGCTACTGGTTGGTGCAAGAGTGCGCGGCAGCATGCACTGCAATCAAGCTTGACCACCAAGCTCGCAACTGGATACGTTGGATTCTCGAGGGCTGCGTGTGCCCTGGTAATAAAACACCATCCGAAGGAGCGTGCGATGCGGTGGACAGCGCTGGTTCTCGTGAGTTGCTTTACAGCAGTTGGTGGTATCTTGGTTGGGGCTCCGTGCCACGCGGAGCCGATCACGGCAGAACAGGCACTGGCGACTCACCGCGAGAACCTTGAGAAACTTCGCAGCCTGCACCTACAAGCGACCATCACGACCGAATGGACCGAAGCATTTCGGGAGAACCACCGCCAGGAAGCGGAGGCGGTCGGGCAGTTGATCGAGAAGTTAGAGTCCGGCGAGGTCGACCTCAACGATGTAAGTCCACAGCTCAAGACGATCGGCTATACGGTGCCGATGTTCATCGCCACCCTGAAGGACAAACTCGAGACCAACAGGGCGTTACAAGACAACGACCGAGTTGAAAATGTGGTAGAGATCTTTGCCCGCGGTCCCGAGTATCAAGTCCGTATGCCGTATGGCGAGCGTGGCGAGTATTGGAGATTCCCCAAATCCGCATTGACGCCGAAGAGCCTGGTGACGGACTTCACCAAGATGCACATTTTCACGTACTCGAACCAACTCGATCCTGCAGGCCAAGTCTGGGGCGGGCTTTGGGCGGATGGATCGCCCAAACCAGTGCAATTACGGAAGGGCCATTATCGTGATTTCAGCGTGATGATGCTACCGCCGTATGCATTCACCGAGCAGTATCCCTGCCAGGCTAGACATCCCATCGAGGAATTCTTCAAAGCCCCAGAGCAAGAGTTCATCGTGGTGCGCGAAGAAACTGTGGGAGACCGTCGATTGGTCGTGCTCGATGCCCTGGTGCCATACGATTACCAGTCGAGCAAAACGAATGAACAGGGAGAGACGATCACCTTCCAGGCATTCGATTTCTATCGCGCCAGGCTCGACCTGTCGCGAGGCGGTGTGGTGACCGAACTCAAGTGGTGGTATGGATTCGAAGGCATGGACCGCGAGAAGCAAGCGGCCACCACCCCCAAAGGGACCGTTGTCGCCAGCAAGATTCGCCGCTTAACAAGCAGTGGTTACTTTCCCACCGTGACAGTAGTCGAGACCTACGGCGCTGACTACTCGACTGACAAAGAAGCTCCTACGAAGTACTCGGTGCACGATCGCAAGACGTGGGAGTGCACCATGGTCGAGTCGCCTGTTGAGTTGCCTGAGAACTTCTTCCAGCCGGAGTACCCTGTGGGGCAGACCTATTATGACGCGGAAACGGAGAAGATCGTGGGCGCGTTGGAGCCTAAGCCCAGCGTGAAAGCAGGTACCGTTGCCCCACCGCTGGAGAATCTCCATTGGCTGGACGGCGGCGAACATTCACTCGAGGAATTTCGCGGCAACGTTGTTGTACTGGAGTTCTGGCGGCTTCGGAGCCGCTCAAGTCGTGATATGACACCTGCACTCAAAGAAGTCCAACAACTCTACGACGGCCAGCCCGTCACGTTCATAGCTATCCACACCGCCGAGGCAGACACGGAGCAAACGACCGAGGCAATTGAGCAATTCGCATCCGACCAAGGCTGGGATTACCTGCAAGCAATCGACGCCGGGACGATGCAGTACAACTCCCAAGTGGCCAATGCTTACGGAGTAAGTAGCTACCCCACGCATATCGTGATCGGCCCCGATGGACGCGTCGTCTACAATAGCGATGTTCCTCCACCTGGGTTGGAAGATATCATTGGCAAACCTTGTGAGGACGCAACTCCAGAGGACGAACAACGACTGCAGGCATACATGTTGGCCGAGTTCACCGCGGCCAACATCGACTGGTCAGAAGACGAAGAACTCTCACAGGAAGAACAAATCAGGCGTTTTAACAAACTGTTGGTCTACCAGTTGAAGAAACAGATTGACTCGGCACTAAGTAATGTGAAGGCGGAGTGAAACCGCTACACCATCAGCTCCGCACCTTGCGGGGCGGAGTGAACTCGCAGTCCGCCATCGCTGCCACCGGTGCTGAGGTCGGAGAATTTGGTGCGGAGCCGGGCCCAGAGGTCGGTCCAAACGTAGATGCGAACCATCGCAAGCACCACGACCAGCAGCACACCGGCGAGCAAGCGGCTCGGGCGGGTGCTGGTGAATACTCCGCCATCGCCTACCGTGGGAAGCTCCTGCGGGGCGATGGGCAGGCCGTACGACTTGGCCAGCGGCACCGCGCCGGCCAAGTTGATGGTCGGAACGCCCTCGAGTGCGAATCGCGTCGCGACGCAGTCGACCGCTTCGGCGTCGGCCGGGGCGTCCTGCGAGAGACCACTGCCGAACGCCGTGCGGCCATCGGCGCCGTGGATGGAAGCGGCGCCGCCACCGACATTCACGTAGGCGGCGATCGGTCGGCCCGCTGCGGCGGATTGGTAGTGACTCATCCGCAGCGCGATCGAGTCGTTCAGTGTCTCGGGCATGAGTTGCTTGACGCTGCTGCGCTCGATCGATGCGGTGAGCAGCGATTGCGACTGGTCGGACATACCGCGAGCACGGTCGCCGAAGCCGCCCAGAGTAGCCGCCGAAGTGCGGAAGGAGATGATGCCTTGCTCGTACAACACACGTTCCATGTCGAGCCACAGCATGTCGGGCAGGTTGGCGCCGAACTGCGACGACGCGGCCGAGTGGATCACGATCGGCTCGGCTCCGATCGCGTCGATGGCGGTGAACAATGCGAGATTAAGAGCGGGGAACGACCCGGTGCAGCCCACTGCCACCAGGTCGCCCTCGCTCACCCCCGCTTGCTGCAGCAGTTCCACCGCAACTGCAGCAAAGTTCGGATTCACGCTGGTTTGTTTCGCTTCGAGATGCCCCGGCAAGCTAGTAACCGGCGTCATCGCGTCGCCAATCATGCCCGACTTGGCGGGATCGAAGCGGTGGTCGATGTCGTACCCGCGCTCCAAGCGTGCCTGGCGAATGGCTTTCATGCCGCGGTCGGCCAGTTCGGCAGCGACGATTTTGGTTTGCACGTCGCCATGGTGCTTCGTGACGGGAAAGTGCTCGAGGGCGAGCGTACCGCCGACGGCCACCAGTCCAATGGCGAACAAAGCGGCTTTGGAGATCTTCTGAGGTCGCCAGTAAACGCGTTTCATACCAGCACCTCCATGCCAATCACAACCAAAGCAAGCCGAACCACCGCCGAAGCAGTCAGCACGGTACCAAGTGTTTCAAACAGTCCCTGGCGATCGAACCACAAGGCGATCAGACCGGGCACGATGTATCCAATCACCGCGATGGCCGTGTCGGCCGTGGCCGAACTGGTCATGCCCATCGCCGGCATGGAGATCAACGTTCGCACCACATGGCCAATCACGAACCCAGTCAGGAGCATGAGCACGATGCGACGACGACCGTAGATAATGGCGGATTTCGACACCTGATGAACGATCAGGTAGGTAATCAAGGACACCATCAGCGTAAGCACGATATCCATCGGCCGATGAAAGTTCAAAGCGAAGTAGCCCGGCACGATCATGCCGCCGGCGGCCAGGCCGAACGCCTCGGTAAACAGCAGGCTAACCACCAGACCAAGTCCGATGGCAACAGTAAGGGGGTCCATTTAAGCGGCCTCCGCGTAGTCGGGGGTGGAGCGGCGGGTTTGGATGCCGCGGGAACGGAAGTAGTCGATGATCTGCATGCCCGGTCCAGCAATGTTGCCCATGCCCATGACCATGGCGCTGCGGTTGGCCTGCTGTTCGATGTTCTGAATGACGTTCTCGGCTGGAAGCCGTTCGGCGCTCAGCAACTGCGAGGGGTTCATGCCGTTGGCCAGGGCGCGGCGGGCGAACACGTCGGTCGCCGAGCCAACGAGAACATAACGATCGGCCGGTTGCCACTTGAGACAAGCGTCGGCCAGTTGGATGGAGCGGTCGGTGCGATCGGCCCGGCAGTTGAACAACGCGACGCGCTGATCGAACGCGGTGAACCTGCCAACGACCATGTTCCAGTTTTGTCCCGTCGATTCGGGATCGTTGGCCGCGAAACCGTTGACGAAAGCGATCTCCTTCTCATGTTCGCGAACCGAGTACATTTGCAACACGCCAGCATCCGGAGCGGCGTTCCACATGCCTTCTAGAGCCGTTTGCCGCGGCACGCCCAGGTCCTGGCACACCTTCAAGGCGAGGGCCACGTTGTCGGGGTGTTCGATGTGGGCGAAGCCCGAGAGGTCGCTCCAACTGATCCCGGCGACTTGCTCGTCGCCGATCGCGTTCACCTCGCTGCCACGATCGCGAGCGGCCATTTCGAACACGCCCAGGTGATCCTGTTCGGCGGTGTAGAATTTACCACGCACCGGCATGGTACCCGCCATCGCCCGGGCGACGTCCACCTCGGTGGGCCCCATCACGTCGAGGTGGTCGGCCCGGGCGTTGGTAACCACCCCGTGCGTGCTCTTGACGATTTTCATTTCGCAGACGCTCTGCAGTTGGGGATTGAGCGCCATGCACTCGATCACCAGCGCTTGCGCCTGGCAAGCCGCTGCAGCGCGCACCACGCGCAGTTGTTCGATGATGTTCGACCGCGAAGGTCGGTAGACAGGGTACTCGCTGCCATCGGGGAAGATCATCCGAGGCACCGTGCCCGTGGTCTTCGCACAAGTGGCGATGCCACCTGCACGCAGGCCAGCTGCGATCAGACGCGTAACGCTACTCTTGCCGCGAGTGCCGTTAACGTGAATGCGATAGGGGATCTTTCGCAACAGGCGATTATGCAAATGCGACTCGAGTACACCGAGTCCTGAAAGCAATGCCGATGCTCCGGCCAGAACGAGAGCGCCGTCCATGTATGGCTTCCTCCGTGAAGTCAGGCCGAGCGGACCATAGAACTGCTCGGCACACCGCGTGAGTGTCGCTCGTGTCACCCGATCCGTGGGTGCAAGCACTTTGTGCGACGCTTCACGTTAAAGCAAACATAATGCCAGAGTTGGAACTGCTAACAGAAAAAAAGGAATCTTGTTGGGCGAGCGCTGTTCACTGTGGCCAAATCGCTCGGTTTGTAGCGATCTGGCAAACTTCACCGGCGCCACGCCCGTACATTCAGAGAAAACGCTCCGCCCGGGATAAAGAGGGCGGAGCCTGCGGGTTGGTAAGAATTGCAAACCGCGTGAACCTCCCTTACAACCGTGACATCTCGTCGACGATAGCACGCTGTCTTACTCAAACCGCAATGGTTGCCATGCCACGAACACAAGAACAATGGATCGAAGAGCTCGACCTACAGCCGCACCCCGAAGGGGGTTGGTTCCGCGAAGTGTACCGCGCCAGTGAATCGATTCCCCACACAGCGCTTCCCGAGCGATTCACCGGCGAGCGGTCTTTCGCCACTTCAATCTACTACTTATTAGGGCCGGGCGACTTCTCCGCGCTTCACCGCATCCGCCAGGACGAGATTTGGCACTTCTACGATGGCACGCCGCTGGTGGTGGAGGTGATTCACCCAGACGGCGCGGCCGAACAGTTGAACCTCGGCCGCGACGTGACCTCCGGCGAGCTTCCCATGGGCGTGGTGCCAGCAGGTAGCTGGTTCGGCGCACGCGTCGCGACGGATGACGGGTACAGCCTCGTCGGTTGCACCGTGGCGCCGGGCTTCGACTTCGAGGACTTCGAAATGCCGCCGCGGGACGAGCTGCTCAAACAGTTTCCCCAGCACCATGAGTTGATCGAGCGGCTCACACGCTGACAATCGGCCTGCCGCTCGTATCGGAGAATACTTGTTGCTCCCATGGAGTTTCATAGTCAGTAGTTAGGTAGTTTCTCGAGCTGCGGTACCGCCCCGCCGAAAACCCGGTGCAACTCCGCGACCTCCACGCCACGGTGCTACTCCTACTGGGCCTCGAACACAGCCGCCTGGCCGTCGAATTCCAAGGCCTCCAACAGAAACTCACCAGCGTGAAACCGGCGCAGGTGGTTTCTGAGCTTCTGGCGTAGCATCCCTAGGGGCCATTGCGCAACTGCCGCGCAAGATTCTCTGCGAACCGCTCCCGCGCTCGGTGTGTCCTTCCGCCACACTCACTGCGGGCACTCCTGTCCGCCCAAGTTTGTAGAGGTAATGCCATGCTCGTTTCATCGCTCAGGCTCTCAAGAGCCTTCACGGTCCTTTGATCGTGGCGACCTAACTTCAGGTCGTCGCCAGCCGTGATACCAGTGCGCGCCGAATTCAGCGGACCAACGGTTCGCCGACTGCGGTCGCTGTACGCGATGAAACAAGGCAGTACCATGCAACCTCTCAAGAATCGAAAATATCCAGGTTCATTCCTGGCACGCCAGCGTTCCATTGCGCGCACGCTGCATGCGCGAGTCTATGCCGCTGCGGATGGCCGGCTGCTGCTGGTGCGTGGCAATCCCAACGCGGAGCAGATGCTGCGCTATCTGTCACACTTGGACCAGAGCAAGTCGCACCTCATCACACCCGCTGATCTGGGAATCTCGCGAGAAGCGGTCGATGAGCTTACCGATGCGCAACTGGCTAGTGCAAGCCATGCGCTGACCAAATGGAGTCGCCTGCTCGAAGCCGGGCCGCACAAACAACGCCGCAGCGACCGCTACCGCGCCGAAGTGCGCGAGATCGCTACGCTCCAGAGCCGCCTGCGTCAGCTCTACGAGTGGAAGCGGTGGGCGGCCACGGACGCGCCGGCCGAACAATCGCCATGGTTGCTCGACAACCGGCAAGAAGTGCAACTGGCCCGCATCGTCGACCATGAACTGGCATCTGGCGACTCGCTGCTGCGTCTGGATTGGCTGGCGCGCCTGGTGTTTTGGACCGCAGGTGGAAAAGCGACGAGTCGCTTCTGCGGTGCGGCAAAGCTACTGCTCGACGAGAGCCCCGAGGTGGAATCGCGTCGCATGCTGCGGGCAACGCTGGCAAAGCTGCACGTCTGGCACCAACGGGCGCCGCTTGAGCGTGCGCGGAGCATCCAAAGCGAGATCGAGCATTGGATCGCCGAATTGCCGCCGCGTGTGGTGGCGCGAGCGGGAGTGTCGGCGAAGCTCAAGGGGCAGTCACTCCAGCAGCGGCTGGAGCAACAGATTTCGCACTGCAAGCAAGCGATCCGCGAGTGCAACGACGGTGGCCGGCACCGCATGGCCGCGGCACTCGCCACGCTGGTGACCACCGACAACGCTACCGCGCCTGTGCCGCAGCAACTGGTACGCTACTGGATCGAGGAAAACCACAGCGCCACCATGACGAGGTCCATCGAAGAGCTGCTGCAGCAGTGCAAGCAACCAGGATACGACCGACTGCTGCAAGTGATGGATGAGATGGCGGAGCCACCGATCGACAGCATGCAGTTTGTCAGGGAACAACTCTGCATGTCGCAACGGGTCGAAGACATCGAATGGGCCATCCGCTGCGAGTTGCAAAGCCAACTCTCCCCAATGAAGTTACGCGCCAGTGGTGCACGCCACCTCGCAAGACAAATGAAGAGACTTGGTATCGACCTCCCCCAATCCGACTTGAGATACATGCTGACAAAATCGGACACGCTCGAAAGTTTTCAGGTACTGCGTGCGGTTGTGGATTGGTTCGCCGCGCTTCCCACCGCGGTACGCACACCTCGGCTAAGTAGAGTTGTGTCGACCTCATTGTTCGATAACCTGCTGCCTGGACTGTCCTTTGCCGACGTGCGTGAGGAGATTAGGCAGTGGATCCAGTTGGTCGGGACGCCGCGAGGCTTGGAGTCGTGCGACGTGCAGAGCTGGACTCAACGGATCTCCAACATCCAACTAGCGATGGGCCGACCGGCGAAGCTGCCTGGCAAAGCGCGCCGACTGCTGGACGCCAAGCGCCTACGACAGCGGGAGCAAAACTATCTGCGCAACTTGGAAGCTGAAGGAGTGGCAACGCCTCCGCAGATTGCGCGGTTGCGACATCTCAGCGGCGAAGGTCCGACCCCGTCGCGGCGGCACCTCTCAAAATCGCTGCGGGCGGCGCAAGACGCTTTCGCACACGTCGCCTTGGATGCATTTCAGAGAGCCGTTCGTCAGGGAACGCGAACAGCACTGGTCGAACCATTGGGGCGGCTCCTCACAACCGCGTCGACGCGCCGCGTGATGGAGTTCGCAGATTGGCAACGCAGCATGACCACGCCCGAGCGACAACTCCTCCAGCAACTATTGCAAGCGCACCAGCACCACGGCAGCAACTACAAACGACACCTGGCGTTGAACCGAAAGTGGCTCCAGCAGGCGCGTGCACGCGGAATGAACGTCGACGACTGGCTCGCAGGTAGTGCCTCGGCAGTGAATGCAGGGGGAAGATCGCTCCGCATCGAAGTCGCCTCGGATCCGATGGAGATCTTTCTGATGGGAACCTACTTCGGCACCTGCCTGAGCCTCGGGAGTGCAAACCAATTGGCGGTGCTGGCGAACGCCACGGACGCCAACAAGCACGTGATCTTCGTCCGCGACAACCGCCAACGAATCGTGGCCCGGCAACTCATCACGATTAGCGACCAATACGAACTGTTGGGTTACTACTGCTACGTAAACGAAGCTAGCAGCAACCAGGAGAAACGTTATGAGGTAATTGCAGCGGTGGCCGAGTTTTGCGGCCGCTTGGCGCGGCGGTGCGGTGTCTCCTTGGCAAATAGTGGTGAACCGGAAGACCTCGGCGATCACTTCTGGTATGACGACGGAACTTACGAGTGGCACTCGGCCTCACAAGTAGCCACGAAGCCGCCGCGGCAAACGCCCAAGACTACGTCAATACTGGTGTATGCCGATGGGATGGCCGAATCGCCGATGGGGAGATGCGTGGAGTACGCCGAACTGTGCGACTAGCGCATGCCACGCGGAGTCGTTCTTCGCTACGGCAGATCGGAGTTAAAAATCGACACCGAGACCTTCCATGCGCCGTCCGCTTGGCGCCGCAAGACGTTGACGAACTTGCCTTGCTCAGGCGGGTCCGCGCCTTCGATGGCATACGTGCCTATCTGATAGGCCAGGTCCCCCTCCGCATCGTACTCGATCAGCTGGTTGGTATGCGTGCCACCGGTGGATTGCTCCATTCGCGATGCGTACAGCGCTTCGAATGCCGCCCTGCCACGGATCATCGGCTGGCCAGGCGGCAGCAGCACGACATCCTCAGTGAAGAACGCCGCACAACCTGCGGTGTCCCCGCGATTGAAAGCCTCGTTGTAGGCGTCGTCGAAAGCTTCCAATTCCTGCTTCAGATCCATGGTTCTCCCCTTCGTTCGCAGCGATGGATTGAGTTTAGGCCCCCGCAGTTTAGTAACTTCCGCACCGGACCTCCAGCACGAAACGACCAACCCAGGGGCGGAAACGAGTTTCGCCTGCGCGGCCTGTGCAAATTCAAATTGGACAAGAAACCGAACTTCACCTTACTACAACTGGTCTATGGAAGGTCGTCAGTTTTTGACGTATGATGCTTGTGGTACAAGTGCTTACCACTTGCAACCACGCGCCCGTAGCTTAGTCGGATAGAGCAGCGGACTTCTAATCCGCAGGTCACAGGTTCGAATCCTGTCGGGCGTGCTTATTTTGCCGACCTTTTCTGTGGTCGCTTCTCCCTGGTTGGATCGGTGGTACCTGAAATGGTACCTCGCGCAGCCCATAGCTCGCTGGCGGTCATTTTCGCATTCTGTTGCACGTAGTAGGTCATCGTCGTTTCGATGCTCTCGTGTCGCATCAGCTCTTTCAACGTGGCCGGCATGACCAGCTTCGACCATCGCGAACCGAACGCGCGGCGAAGATCGTGCGCGGTTGCTGTCTTGCCCTTGGCGGGATCCGTGACCACGCCGGCGGCCTTGCCGATGCGACTGATTGTCTTGCCTATCTTCAGCACGTGCCGCGCGAGCGGTTCGCCATTCTTGCGCTGCGGGTTGAACACGTACCCGGCCGGCCGCTGGTGTGGCTCGAGGAGCTCCACCGCTTCGGGTGCTAGTGGTACGTGCTGGACCTTGCCCGACTTCTGCGACTCGGCGTCGAACGCCAGGACGCTCTGCTTGCCGTCCAGGGCGACGGATACGCCGCCGGCCTGATGATCCCACCGCAACGCCATGGCCTCGCTGAGACGCAAACCAGTGGCCCACAGACCGCGCAAAAGGAATCGCCACGACTCGGCGGCCTCTTTGCCGACCACGCCCTCGGTGGCCGCGAGCATTCGCTCGAATTCCTCGGTGGTGATCGGTCGGCCCTTCATGCGTTGGGCGCTCGACTTCCGTGGCATGTCAAACTTGGGCACCTTCGGTAGCATATCCTGATTGTGCGCCCAGCGTGCGATCGCCTTCAGGTGGCGCAGGTGGCGTGCGATGCTGGCCTCGGTCAGCTTCTGCGATCGTCGCAGCTCGGCGGCGAACGCCGACACTTTTGCGGTCGTCAGATCGGCCAGTCGCTGAGGGCGGCAAAGGTTCTCGAATGCATTGAACGTTGCGGCGTAGTTCGTGACGGTCGACGGTCGCTGAGCACCTCGCTTTGCCTGTTCCCAGTGCCAGCGGAAGCGCTCCCACGACATGCGGCTCGATTGCTGATACCGCCCCTCTTGCAACTCGGCTTCCCACTTCGCGGCCTTCTTCTCGGCCTCCCGTTGCTTGCTGGTGCCCGTGGTGCGTTGAACGTGCTTGCCGGTTAGCGGGCACTTGTACCGCATCACCAGGTTGGTGCGGTCGGGATACTTCACAACGTGAACTTTGATCGTCTCGTGCATGGCTATCTCCAAGGTACTTGGTATCGGATTCGGTCGTTTGCGTCGATTCTGAGGCGTCTGGTGGCTGCCACTTTGGCAATAAGAGCCCGCCGCCGCGATGAACGACGGCGGGCGGTGGGAAGTTACAATTGAGAGAGTACAGGGAACGAGTACCGCGGTCGCATCGACTTGCGCGGTCTCAACCGTCGGAACTCAGCGCATCGCTCTGCGATCTCCTCGGGCGTCGGCAGATAAGTCGGCGGCGTTACGTTCGACTTCGGCGGCTGGTTTTCAATCTGGCGGGCGTACTGATCGGATGGCTTCATAGCTCACCGCCTTCCGACAACGTCCAACGTTGATCGAAGTCGTCCAGCTCGCGAACCTCGTCGCAATTGACGATCATCGCGATATGGTCGACCAGATCGTGCGGATGCACCGGCTCGATGTTGTCCCACTTCGTTATCGGCGGGAGCTTCACCGCTTCGGGTAGCTCGCGTTCGAGCTGCCGTTGCTGCGGCGAGGATGCTGCGCGCTCTTCGCTCGATAGATGCTTGTCGAGCCGGTAGCGCCGACGAGCTTTCGCGCCGAGCTTCCGGTCGCGCTCGCAACGCTTGCAACGGTCGCCATTGTGCCACTGGTGGCACACTTCGCAGTAGGTCTTACCGCGGCGGGTCGGTACGCTGCTGATCTTTCCGACCATGTTCTCGCCGCTGAGGATGCGACCGACGGTCTTGAGAGAGAGCCCAACGTCCGCCGCGATCTGCTTGCGCGGCGTTCTCGTGCCATCCAAGCGTTTCACCTGGGCGACGTGCTCCGAAGTTACGAGTGTCTTAGAAGCGATTGCAGTAGCCATCTTCGGCTAATCCTTCCTTGGACCGGCAGAGCGCCGGATCCATAAAAGAAAGCGCGACCGCGCACAGGCTTTGCTAGGCGGGTACTAAGCCGCCCGGGGCCCTTACGGGTACCCCAAACCTGAGCGCGGCCGCGCTCTGTTTTTAGTACAGAATTCAGCAAGTTTAGTACTCCTCGGTTGCCGTCCGCGGGGGTGCCGCGGTCGACGGGGTTTAGCACCCGTTATTGTGCCACGCCCGCCGCTGGCGTCAACTCCAGTTCCACCCCATTGGCGGGGTGTCGTTTACCGACACCTGGGGCGGTTCGACTGGAAAATCCACCGTTTCGGGTCTCCAATATCTGTTGGTCCGCAGCGAATGAATTGGTTGGAAGGAGAACACTCTGAAATGTTTGATTTGATAGCCCCATTTGTGGGGACGCACTTTCCGTGGATCGCTGCGCTAGCCGCCGTCGTAGGTTTTGGGTTCAGCATCTGGCAGGACCACACGAATGAACCCAATCGCGAACGATTTGCCAAGAAGGTGAAGAATATCGCTCTTGCAGTCGCTTCACTTGCGGGCTTGGGTAGCGCAGTGGTGCAGCCATACCTGGCGGGTGTGGCGGAAGACAAGCTGGAGGCATCGCAGAGTGCTTTTCGAGTAAAACAGGACGAACTAAATGACAAGCAGGACGATTTGCTCGACGCTCAGGCCTCGCAAATTGATCAGCTGAAGTCCACCAACGCGCTTCATCAGGAGAATAACGCCCTGCTTAAGAAGAATGGCGAACTGCAGCGAGAGCTTATTAACTACGAAACTGGCGGTGATGGGTTTTTCTATCTTCATTTTGCCAGGGCCAAACGAACGGGAGAAATCGAAGCCCGCCTTTGCGTTTCCGGACGATACCCGATTTCCAATATCAAGGTGCACATCACTGACCTTGATAAGAAGCTAGCGATGGAAAGAGAGGGGCGAACTTATAAAGAAATCCGCGCGACCTGCACTCGCGAGCAAGACTTTAGTCAAGTCTGGCCTAACGCCCCTCTTGTATTCAGTAGATGGCCAAACCACACTCATTCGAACTCCAGTTATTAAATACGCTGATCCCGGCATCGGCCCCGGCGAGCTCATGCAAATAGATGCTCCAGGCACGTATGCCTTGCACTCGATGATGGCAGACATCGATCGACCGATCATTCCACCAAAGCCATCAGATGTCGTAGAATCCCTGCGATGGACTCGCTGGTTTCCGCTTGTTATCAACATGAGCCAAATTCTGCGGTGACCGCGCGGCGGCCGCTGACGCTCTGTCCCGCGCGGGTCGGGCCGACGCCCTGGGTTCAAGTTGTCAAAGATCTACGCCGGCAGTTCCCAGCCGATCGCCTCGGCGTCGACCACCGGGATCTCGACCCGCGGCGGCTTGTCGCCTTCGCCGACGATCCGGCGTTGCCGCTCCACTTCACCCCGGCCTGGATCTCCGCGCACGCCGTGGCGATCTCCTCGGGCGTCGGCAGGTAGTGTGGTTCGCCTTGGTTCATCGGTGCTCATTGCCTGGCGTCGCACGCTAGAAGCCCAACACGCTTTCGAAGTCGGCCGACTCGTAAATCGTTTCGACGTTCACCTGGGCAACTGCCGGCAAAATGCGGCCATCTATGAGAAGGCTCCTATTGTAAGCCCAGATGTACTCCCATCCCCCTTTGTCGATGCCGGTTACATCGCCAATCGTCAGGCCCGTTCGGTTGGCAGAAAACATAAACTCTGCGTCAATCGCAAAATTATCAACGTCGCGCTGCGCGAACGACACCGAATTACAGAGCAAAGTGCCAATCGCACGCGAGCGGTACACCTCCGAATTGATCTTGCCGACGAGCTGCTCGCACGCGTACTGATAGGCTGGTGTTATCGTGGCTGCCGGCAGTACGTTGGAAACGCTTAGCACGTTTTGAGGAACGTAGATATCGACCCCCGCCACGTTGTTGTCTTCGTCCACGCCAACTTTACCTTTGAAGTCTGTTGGCGTGCCCGGCGTCTCGCCATCTCCAACCCACCATGGTGCCGGATAGGGTCGCGTTGATTGACTGTGCTTGATGTTGACCGTGGTAGCAGAACCCCGCGCGCTTACTCGCACTTCATCAACCGCCTGCGCGGGGATTGGGAGTTGATGCAGACCGTAAGAAACCTCGCCCACGTAATAGACGGTATCGCCGACGTTTGCGATCTCGTCGCAAGACGCGTCGGCGATCACGAGTCCCGAGATCGAGTCGGCCGCGGTGTTGAGCAGATACGTATAAACGTCCGTTTCGCTCTCGCCCTCGGTCCCGGTGATCGTATAGACCCGACGCGCCGACCCGTTGCCGCGTTGCCGTTCGCCTGCTCGTTCTGTGTGCGAAAGTGCCATGAAATTGCCTCTAGAATGTTTGAGTGTTGTGATACTAAGCCGCGCTACCGGCAGCCGCCTGAAGGATCACAAAGCGGCGGCATGCTTTCGCGCGGCTGGCGGACGATCAGATCGTTCGAGCCGACCGACCTCAGGTACTACCGGCCGGCTCGCCGCCGATGAAAACTAAACGCGCCGAATCAGGCGGGTGAGTCGGGTTAGCTTGCCAGGTCGCGATCGTGCTGCACGTCGTCGCCGCTCTTGATTGAGGCGACGTTGGCGGCACATTTCCGCAAACTGCTCGTCCGTGATCTCGGGTGCTTTGGGGGCCGGCTTGGGGTTCTTTTTGCCGAGGGCTGAAAAGCCCTCGTTGTTGAAGTTCAACTTCATAGCTATGTTTCCTGTAAAAGGTGGATGGTGCGGTCTACAATTCCGCGTTTCGGTTCTTGGTCCACGCGAGCCAATCGCGTATCTCTGGCGTCTCTGGCAACTGGTTTACTAGCTCGATCGCCGCATCGATCTCGCGGTTATCGAGTCCCAGCAGCGGCCTCGCGCCGACGCGGCGCTTTGCCACTTCGGCTAATCGGCCGATGATCGCCAGGTGGCCCGGTAGCAATGCGGTGTTGCCAAAGCCAAGTTGCTTGGTGATGCGATCGACCATCATGCCCCGGGCATTTTGTTGCAGTTGTTCGGTAGTCACTTGTGCCTCCAGTTTCTCGCGGCCGTGGCCGGTTCGGATGTATCGGATTGCCTCGGTTTGGTCCCAGTGCGGTGCCAAGTCGAGCACTTGTTGCAGCCGCTCGGCTTGTTCGGCGTCGGCGGGTGCGATCGTTACGTCGGCGATCGAGGTCATATGGCCGACCCCATCAGGCCGCACACTTCGGCGAGGTGGCGATTTTCGCCGCTGTACGTTGGCCACTTGATCCGGGCCGCCGACTTCGGCGGCAAGTGCTTGGCCAGGGCTCGAACTTCGGCCAGCGCCGCGGCAGCGCGGTTGGCGGCGGCGAAGGCCTGCAAGCACTCGACCCGCTCGTCGACGAGCCGCATCAATCGCTGGTTGGCCGCTTCACTGTTGTGCCAGCCGCCGGCGACCGCGTAGACGTCGATCCCGCGGTCGCGGAAGTCTTGAATCGCCGCCTCGCGGATCTGCTGGTAGGTCGCAGCCGAATCGTTGCCGTGCTCGGCGAACAACGGCACCAGTTGCTTGGCAAGCTCGTGGCGAGCCCACAACTGGCCGAGAAGCGACTCGACAAGCTCGGCCCGTCGATCGACCAGCTCGGCGCCGCGCTTGCGGAGCGTCGCGATCGAGGCCTTGCCAGCTCCCTCGACAAGCGATCGCTCGGCCGCGTGCTGGCCCTCGATCTCGGCCTCGGTGGCGGTGGCCGCCACGTGGTAGGCGTCGATCAGCGACTGAGCCTCGGGGATCGACCGGGCGACTCGCTCGACAAGCTCGCCGAGGCGGAGCGAATTGCTGCGGGGTGGGGTAGTCTGCGGGGTTTCAGTGGTCATGGTTAGATCGTTGCTCCAGTAAATGTACGGAAAGTGTGATAATGTGGCTCTTCCGTTGGGGGTCGAAAAAAAACTCGACGAAAAAAGAACCTAGGCGGGTTGCCGCATTGATGTCTTTACCCTAGCACGGACTGAACGGGTTGATCGTCGTGGTGACGCCTTCAGGCCACGTGCGGTTGTACGAGTAGTTGACGTACTGCCAGGTCCAAGCGGCTTCGAGCTGCTGCTGTGCCTCGCTTAGGTGGCTTGGCCCGGTTTCGGCCATGCGGCTCTGATCGCCGACCGTCGTGCTGACGCGAGGACAACTGGCGCGCCGAATGGCGTTGATCTTCTCCACCGCTGCCTCGATCGCGGCCCAGCCCTCTGGCGTGCTGGGATCGAAGCCCTGTTCTTCCAGCGTTGGCCGTGGTGGTGCACCAGGGGGGCTGAGAATCCTGTTCGACATAATTCACCTCCGTGTGGTTACTTGAATCTACCCTCGCCTATACGCGAGGAAAAACACTATCGCCCCGACGACTCGCGGGACTGTTTGTCGGATAGCAGACTGGTACACCTGGTGCGCTGGGCAAAAGTGGTCCAGCGCACCGCCGAGCGCACCAGAAAATGCATTGGAACAGGGGAGAAACACCACTGGTGCGCTCGGTCCCTCGGCATTTTGAAAAAACGCACGATGAATTTTTTTCTCGCGTATAGGGTGTACCGGACTACCCATCGAGCATCTCCTCAAGCTTGGCCAGGTTCTCGGTGGTGCACACCTTGAAGCTCATCCGCTTTCCGCCGACCCGCGGCCGGTACTCTTGATCGATGCCAGCGGCCTCGACCGCCTTAATCAACTCGGCACGCGTGATCTTGTCGGCGCTGAGGTGCATATCCTCCCACACGGTGTTGAATTTGAACGTAATCCCGACATCGGCCACTCTCACTGGTCGTCCGTCCTTCATTGGCTCGTCGCGGTCGAAACACTGCGACAGAGCGTTGTATAGATGCTCCGCGACAACGAGGGATCGCTTCATTTCCCGCGGTGCTGCGACGTGCGAGGCAGCGTTGTAGAGCTGCGGGAGCGTTGCGCTCTTCCACTGCTTGAGAAACAGCGAGGGGAGCATGTAGTCGGCTTGACCGAGCACACGCTTGGCCAGCCGGGTTGGGCTCATCAGATCATCTTCCGAGAGAACAACGTACCCCTCCCACCTTGACGAGTGCAACCGGAAAGTCCTCGGATCGGAGTCGACGATCTCGAGCCGCAGGTCGCCCCGCTCATCGCCGCGGGCGATCTGCTCGGGTTTGAGTGGCAGTACAGCAGCTTCGCCCGTCCTGCGCTGGATCTCGCGGCGGTAAATGCTCTCAAACACCTTGCCGAGTTCGCCCTCATCGAGCGGGGGCCTGTTGCGTGTGTTCCATCCGGTTGCAGCGTCGCGCACGAACCGTACTGCCGCGTCGCTGAGTTCAGGAAGCCCGCGAAGTCGTTCGCCAATGTAGCGTGCCGCGGCGTCGTTGCGACCGCCTTCGACCACGCCTTGCGAAATATCCACCAGATCGCGAGCGTCCGAGCCGTTGATTGCTGCAATCTCGGCAAGCTCCGCGTCGCCGACAAGCCCGTCGATGACCCACTGCGGCGGCAATGGTAGTCGCTCGGGCGAAACGTCGAGCGGATCGCTAAGCCACTTGTACCCGCCGTTGGTCAACACGCTCGGCGGCGCAACGATGTAACCACCATCGGCGCGGGTGTCGACTTTGGGGGCTAGCTTGCTAGTAGTGTTACCCCAGGTGCCAGGCGGTTGCTGGAACAGATAGTGGCGGCCACCGCTCGGCGTCTGTGTGTATGGCGCGACCGAAAGCTCGAGCATCCTGTCGGCGTTGCGTAGCAGTGAGTTATCGGCCCCGTCGATATCGACCACCAACAGGCCGGCAGTTGCGATCGCGACATTCGCGTCGGGGGTATGTCCCCACCATCGCTCGATCTGCTCTACGTCGCCCGTGGCGTCTTTGCAGCCGTTCTTAGTTGCCGGCACCTTCGCACCGGGCTTTAGGGGAAACA
The DNA here is from genome assembly GCF_965227375.1 of Aeoliella sp. Taxonomy (NCBI): domain Bacteria; kingdom Pseudomonadati; phylum Planctomycetota; class Planctomycetia; order Pirellulales; family Lacipirellulaceae; genus Aeoliella; species Aeoliella sp. Next base: position 1,388,092 of record NZ_CBDDFX010000002.1, on the reverse strand, counting down.
CCCGAAAACCAAGATCGGCATACTCGGCCGCCGCATCGACGGCGTTTACTGTTGCTGTCATTGCGACCCCCAGCGTTCGAGCAGAACGCGTAAGGCCGCGCGTCGCCGCTTTGCCGCCCAGCGTGCATAGAACCGATCGTGGCCGAATTGACGCTCGAAAGCGCGCGTGGCGGCGATAATCGCGAGAACCTCGTCACGCGAGGCCGCTTTCCGGGGGCTCGCTTTGGCCTGTTGAATTATTTCCCGAATCTCGTCGGGAACCGGGTCGAAGTTTGATACCATGGATCCATCCATTTGCTCGAACCGCGTCGAGGCGAAGCCCAAAATTGCCCCGGCGCGGTTTTCTCGTTTCCTACGCGAATGCCAGTTGCTTCTCCGCAGCTTGCGCAGCGGCCACGTCTTTCAGATACTGGATGCCCTCGGCACCATCGACGTAGACACGTCGGCCAACGTCGTGAGTGGGGAGCTCGACTCCGAGAGTGGCGGCGCGGGCGACAGTAGTGCGGCCGATGCCGGCCGCTCGCAAGAATTCCTCGATCCCGTAGAGCAAACTAGGATCGACGGCGGGTCCGTTTGTAGTTGCTTTTCGTCTTGCCATTGTTGGCCTCCCGGTCTAGCCGGTTGGCCAAACGAAAAAACGGCATGGCAACCGGCGTTAGATTAACGCTACGATTCCCATGCCGATCTTGTCATTCTGGCATTTGGGGTGCCCAGCGGTGGGCTATATGCATTTTGTTAGACGAGGTAAACGATGGCCCCAGCGCTCAAGCACGCGTACACCATGCCCCGTCAGTCTGTATGCTACCAATCTCTTTTGTCTTGTCAAGGCATTGCTGGGGCAATGTTAACTGCTCCCTATCCGCACCGGGGTAAAAGCACAAGCAGCAAAGTGGTACCTCAAATGGTACCTCGCACCGCTCTGGTACCTAAATTCTCGACGATGAAACGCGCGCCGTTCTCGGTGTTTTCAACAGTTGGGGAACAGTTGAGCAACTCCGACGCGACTTCTAATCCGCAGGTCACAGGTTCGAATCCTGTCGGGCGTGCTAAGAAGATCAGAGAAGAGCTAGGCGGCACGATGGCCAGACGTCGTGCACTGCGGATCAGCAGGACCGAGACCTCCTCTGCGATGAACAGCGGGCACGACTCTGTGTACCAGCAGCTTGAGCAGGATGGCAGCATTCGTGGGAAACATTGGCTTGCCATCGCAGACGACGATGTTCGTCACACTCATATCGACAACGATGGCGTAGTCGTCAGAGCAGCCGAAAGCTTCCAGGTGGGCGGGTTCTCGGCACCGTGGCCGGGGCATTGGAGTTTACCTGCACAAGAGCGGGTACATTGTAGGTGCACGACGATAGCTTTGCTAACATGAGTGTTTGCCTAACCTAGGAGGCGACGAACCATGCAGCCACCACCGGACTGGGTCCGCAAGTCTGTCATCTTCATTGGCTACGAAAGAGATGAGGATCTGAGGATCATTGGGACAGGTTTCTTTATCGCAGTGCCATGGACTGACAACCCAGACGATGGTCACGCTCACTATGTGGTGACCGCAAAGCACGTAGTTGAGAGCATCGAAGCTAGGTCCACTAAGGGCCAAGCAATCCTGCGACTTAACAGTCCGAAAGGCGGGATGAGAGTTGCCAAATATCCGGTTTCTCGGTGGATACATCATCCAGAAGAAAGTGCCGACGTTGCGGTCCTGCCCATCAATGTCGGGAAGGATGACCATCGTTCAATCCTACACACTGAACTCTTGACTGACGAAAAAACGAGCGAGCTGGAGGTTGGACCGGGAGATAACCTGATCTTTCCCGGCCTGTTCGTTCACCACAAAGGCGAATCGGCAAATATTCCCATTATGCGAATGGGAAACATCGCAGCTATGCCAGAAGAGCCGGTTCACACCTCCCGTTATGGCAAAATGGATGCTTACCTCGTGGAGGCCCGTTCGATAGGCGGCTTCAGCGGCTCGCCAGTTTTCTTGCACATGGATGGACCGCGTGCATTACGAACAGGCCCTGCGTGGAATCAACTAAAGCTGCTCGGATTGATCCACGGTCACTACGATGGCGACCTCGGTCACGACACATTAGAAGACATTATGCTGCCTCCAGGTCCCCCATCAATCAACATGGGAATCGCCATTGTAACACCAGCTGAGAAAATTCTCGGCTTGGTGAATTCGCCTATTCAGGTTGAGAATAGACGCAAGAACTTTGAAGAAGCAAAGGCTAGGGAACTGTAATAGCTGACCTAATCGCATTCGGGGGAAAACTTCATCGTCACTGTTTGCCCCTTCCATGGAGGAGACCAGCCCAACAGGAGCGTTGTCTTAAAACGTCCGTCGCGAGACCAAAACACCAACTCACTTGGACGGTGCACCGCACCTACAAGAGCATTCGGCTCTGGGTTACTTGGTGGCCGTGAAGTAGTCAGTACGAACTGGAACCCCGTGAGCATCACACGAGCCCCACAAACCGTGTAAAGCGGATTACTAGATTCTCGCACAATTAGCGATACACCTGCTTCAGCTAGTTCACCTCGACGAGAAATGTACAAACCGAGGCCGTCTTCGAACGCCCCTTTTCCAAAAAGGATATCGAGCAACCATGACGGTGCGTTGAGTTTGGGGAACTTTATTGATTTGTAACGAGCAAGTCCGGCCCCACCAAACCCGAGCAAGCACTTCAGAAACCATCGTTCTAAATCGTGACCATTGAATCCGTACACAGTTTCACTTTTCGTCTCTCCGCCAAACGTCAGTTTCTGAAAGAACCGATCGGCAAGTGTATCGAGAGGGGAAAGAGCAGAGTTGTGGTACATGCAGAGCGTTTTTGAGTTGAAGTTTGCGACCGAGGTTTGAACTGGTACCCCTTCTGGTCCTAGACCCATGACCTCAAGACTGCCGTCAAGGCTAATCGCATCCAAAACACATCGACTCAAGAAATGTTCACGACTTAGCTTCTTTGAACAACCCCCTAAGGCCGAAGCGTAGCATTTGGGATTGCGATACGAGCCGCCCAAAGTGGGGATAGTCGTCTGCACCGGAGTTGGGAGGAACCTCCGTTCTTTCGACAGGCAGGTACAGTCTTTTATAAGCTTTCCGCTTTCGCAAGGGCACGGATCGAGATTAATTCTTAGAGTTGTCATCCTGTATATTATGGGCATTAGTTCTGCGGGTGTCTCGACACCTATACCCAGCCACAGACGGACATTCCGGGCCATTATGAGGTTCGGCCCTAGTCCGAGCAGACACTGTAAAACACGGTGTACCTAGTGTTTCCCGCTCAAGTGTCCAGCGGAAATCTTCTACTTCTAATCCGCAGGTCACAGGTTCGAATCCTGTCGGGCGTGCTTAATTTGCTGGGGCTGCTGTTACTCGACATTCTCACTGCCGCTGGCACCCCGAGTCGCCAATTATTCGCTGGTGGTCACCCTCAACAGCTGCCACGAGTTGCGGCTGTTCCTGAAGCCTCTGCCCGGCTACTTCACATTGTCGTACATCAAGGGGGCAACCGTCGCGGCTCGGCTCCGAGGGCTATCTTGCGGCGAGCAGTACTGCCACCACCATGACAGCTACACACGCGATACAGAACAGAATCCCACCTACGCTCTTTGGCAGAAACTTGCGGTCGTAATGAGGCATCTTAGCTCGGTCGCTGCGATTCTTAAGCGCAACTAGCACAAAGATGGTAGCACCAATCCCCGCAATCAAATTGCCACCAGCGGACACCGCTAGGATTCCGAACAAACCGGCAAACAGACACTCCACGATAAACAACGCGTCCAGCAGGCGGGGATTGCCCACTTCCTCCGGGTCCCACAAGCCATTCACTTCCTTGGACTCTCGCCACTCATTCCCCCCATCTAGGCGAAGCAATGTTTCAGGCGTGATCTTGTGCTCTTGAACCAGCGTAGCCAGCTGTTCGTCGTTGTACGGCCCGTGCTGCTTTTCGTTTGTGTATACAAACCAATGTCGAGAGGATTGCATGGGCCTGCACTCCTGACCGTGTGGGACGAGAATCTCACCATAACACGAGGCAGCCGAGTAAACCAGCTGCGATTGCCTCCGTCTTATCCTTCGCCCAATCCAACCACCACGGCCACGGAGGATGAGGCCGATGTTCCCACCTGCGACCCTAGAACTCTGCAAAGAACGCGACAACCCGATTGGCGGCCTCTCCCACTCGTGACCGCCCAGCAAGACGCTACTGCGTAGAATTCCGTCGCGTGTACTAGATCACGCCAAGATGTCACGCACCACGTGGGCCTCTTCCACGCCGGTGAGTCGTTGGTCGAGGCCCTGGTACTTGAAGATCAGTTTCTCGTGGTCGATGCCAAGCTGATTGAGGATGGTGGCGTTCAGGTCGCGGATGTGGACCGGGTTCTTGGTGATGTTGACGCTGTAGTCGTCGGTTTCGCCGTAGACGATGCCGGGCTTCACGCCGGCGCCGGCCATCCAAATCGAAAAGCACTTGGGGTGATGGTCTCGGCCGTAGCCTTTCTTGGTCAAGTCGCCCTGGCTGTACAAAGTCCTGCCAAACTCGCCACCCCAGACCACCAGGGTGTCTTCCAGCAAGCCCCGCTGCTTCAAGTCCATCACCAATCCGGCGGAAGCCTGGTCGACGTCGCGGCACTGGTTTGGAAGGTCCCGTTCCAGGTTGCTGTGTTGATCCCAGCCGCGATGGAAAATCTGGACGCACCGCACACCCCGTTCGACCATTCGGCGAGCCAACAAACAGCTTGCGGCGAAGGTGCCCGGCTTGTCGACCTCGGGGCCATACAACGCTTTGGTGCTGGCCGACTCGGAGGATAGGTCGGTGAGTTCGGGCACCGACTTCTGCATGCGGAAAGCCATCTCGTACTGCGCGATCCATGCGTTGGTTTCCGGGTCGCCGACTTCCTCGTAGGTCTGATGATTGATGGCGGCCACCGCATCGAGCATCTGCCGACGCGTGTCGCGGTCGACGCCGGCGGGATTGGATAGGTAGAGGACCGGATCGCTCCCTTTGCGGAACAGCACCCCGTTGTGCTTGGACGGCAGATAGCCGGAACCCCAGAGGCGATTGAACAACGCCTGCGCGGTCTTGCGCCCGGTCCAGCTGGGCGTCATCACGACAAACGCTGGCAGGTCCTTGTTGTCGCTTCCCAGGCCGTAGCTCAGCCACGATCCCAGACTCGCGCGGCCAGGAATCTGGTTGCCGGTCTGAATGTAGGTGATCGCTGGGTCGTGATTGATCGCCTCGGTCCACACGCTTCTCACGATGGCAATGTCGTCGACGATCTTCTTGGTGTGCGGCAGCAGCTCGCTGACCCACGCGCCCGACTCGCCGCATTGCTCGAACTCCCACGGCGAAGGCGCGATGGGAAACGTCGCCTGATGCGAGGTCATCGTGGTGACCCGATTCTGCAGCACCAATTCGCCGTTGGCGTCGCGCTCGGTCCGCAAGTCGGTCATGAATTTGTTCTTCATGTCCGGCTTGTAGTCGAAGGTGTCCATCTGCGATGGGGCACCTGCCATGAACAGGTAGATGATGCGTTTCGCCTTGGGCGGCAGATGGGGAACCCCTGGCAGGCCCGTCGTTGCCGCCGACTTGGCGTGGGCATTACCCGACTGAAAGAGCGAGGTGGCAGTCGCCGCGCCCAGGCCGATCGCCGATCGGCGTAGGAAGTACCGGCGAGACTCCAGATTGGCAAGCATTTCAACTGGATTCATCACCACTATTCCTTGTTCAGCACTTCATCAAGATTCAACACGACGTTGGCCAACATGGTCGTAGCCGCCAACGCCGGTTGCGGCGCGCCGTCCGCGAGCGGAAGCTCCTTCCCCGCTTGAGACAACAGCTTGGTCGCGTCCTCCGGGTTCGCTTCGTACTTCGCCAGGAACTTCCCATAGGCGGTCTCCAGCGCGTCGAGTTTCTCCTCTGTTGGCTCGCTCAAAGTCGCACGCTGGTACAGGAAGGCAGCTTGCTCGCGTGGCTCGCTCGAATGGTTCCAGGCGGCGCTGGCGAAAGCGTTTGCCGACCGGACGTACGATGGCTCGTTCATCAGCATCAAGGCAACCAGTGGCGAACTCGTTCGCTCGCGGCGGGCGAAGCTCTCCTCGCGCGACGGTGCATCGCACAGCACGAAGTAGGGCGGTGGCGAAGTCCGCTTCCAGAACACATAGACACTGCGTCGATAGGCCGAGTCGCCCTTGCTCGCTTTGAACCGAGCCGTGTTCGACCCGCCGTAAGCCACGGCATGCCACAGGCCATCGGGCTGTGGCGGTTTGACGCTCGGCCCACCCAGTTCGTCGACCATCAGCCCGCTGACCGCCAAAGCTTGATCGCGAAGCATTTCGGCGTCGAGTCGGTATCGCGGACCGCGGGCCAACAAGCGATTATCCGGGTCGGCCGCAAACGCTTCGGGCGGGGCGGCCGACGCCTGGCGATAGGTGGAACTGGTGACGATCAAGCGGTGAATGTGCTTCACATCCCAACCGCTTTCGATGAACTCGGCGGCCAGCCAATCGAGCAACTCCGGATGGCTGGGCGGCTCGCCTTGCAGTCCAAAGTTTTCGGACGTCTTCACCAAACCGGTACCGAAGTACTCCTGCCAAATGCGATTGACTGTCACCCTGGCGGTGAGCGGATGCTCCGGATCGACTAGCCACTTGGCGAAGCCAAGTCGATTGCGAGGCAACGAGGTATCCATCGGGGGAAGGATCGCAGGCGTTTTACGCTCCACGCGCTCGCCTGGCTGGTCGTAGTTGCCGCGATTTAGCAAGTAAGCGGGGCGTGGGAACCGCAATTCGCGTGAGACGAGTGTGCTGGGAGAGCGATGAACTATTTCGCGGATCTTGTTTTCCTGCTCTTCGATTTGCTCGTAGAGCTCAATAGCGTCAGCATCGCTGGTGGCGAAGTAGTGCTGGCGCAGTACTTCCCAGTCTTCTTCGGTCCACTCGTTCGCGGGTGAATCCAGCATAGAGGTAACCAACGGCTGCTGAGCCAGTGCTGCCACTTCGTAGGTTGCCAACTCTTCGTCGAACAGGGTTACGTCGTCGAACTGGGCGTCTTCGAGTAGTTTCGTCTCGCCGCGCCGACCAATCAGCATCGGCTTCTCGTTGTCGATACTTGGCCGCTCCTTCGAGTTGAGCGAATCGACCTTGGTGTGCACCTCTTGCATGCGGCCGTTGACAAACAGACGAACACCTTTGGCACGAGCCTTGCCATCGTATGTGACAAACACGTGCGTCCATGTGTCCGGCTGGATGTCTTCCTGGCAGATCACCTTGATGGCGTACTGGGGCCAGGAGCCGATTAACGACACATAGAGCCGGCCACGTTCGACGCCGAACTCCCAGCCACGCAGCTTCCTCTTCTCGTCGATTCGCGCCAGAATGGCGCCGCTGTCGTCGCTGGCCATCCGCAGCCAGCACCCGAAACTGAAGGACGATTTGCCCTTGAATGCACCGATGCCCGATTCGAGTTCAACTCGGGTGTCCTTGCTAACCGCTAGCGCCTGACCAACACGACCTGGGCGCCAATTGGCCACACCGGTGATGGAACCGCACGATTTCTCTTCGACAGCGTCGAACAAACTCAAACCTTCCGCTTCGTCCAGCGGCAAGTGCGTGACCAGGTCGTCGCAAGTCTGCGATACATTGCAAGTCGGCGGAATCGGGGCGTCGACCTTGCTAAAGCTCCGCGTCCAGGCTTCGAGTTCCTTCGTTCGCTGCTCCGTCAGGCTGTCGATTTCCGCTCTGGCGGCATCCTGTTTCGCTCGACATTCTGCAATGCAAACTTTGTCCTCAGCAGACAAAACGTGGACGCAAGGGGCGTGGTCTTTTACGTTGCCATCCATAGCGTGGCTGTCGATGCTATTGAAGAACGCGAAGAGCTCAAAGTACTCCTTCTGCGACAGCGGGTCGTACTTGTGGTCGTGACACTGGGCACAGCCCACGGTCAAGCCCAAGAAGGCCGTGCCGGTGGTGTTGACCAGGTCGACCACGTTGCGCACGTAGACCTCTTCGGGAATAGAACCGCCCTCGTTGGTGGTGACAATGCAGCGGTTATATCCCGATCCAACCTGCTGCTCGAGGGTTGGGTTCGGCAACAGGTCGCCGGCCAGTTGTTCGATAGTGAACTGATCGAATGGCTTGTTGTGGTTGATGGATTGGATCACCCAATCGCGATACGGCCACATCTCGCGATAGTTGTCCAAGTGCATGCCGTGCGTGTCGGCGTAACGCACCAGGTCGAGCCAATAGCGTGCCTTGTGCTCGCCAAACTGCTGCGAACCCAACAAGCGGTCGACCAGCTTCTCGTAATCATCGGGCGAGTCGTCTTCGACGAACTCGCTCGCCTCGGCCAGCGTGGGGCCGAACCCGCGCAAGTCGAGCGTCACCCGCCGCACGAGCGTCTGTTTGTCCGCTTCCGGGCGCGGCGCGAGGCCCATTGCTTCGTGGCGCGCGGCGACGAATGCGTCGATGGGATTTGCCACCCACGCCTGATTGGTCACGTCCGGCACTGCTGGTCGCTCGATCGTCTCGAACGCGTAGTGTTCACGATGTTCGGCGCCTTCGGCGATCCATCGCTTCAGCAGTTCAATCTGCTCCGCGCTCAGATGCTTGCCGCTATCTTCGGGCGGCATCCTCGATCCGTCGTCGGTGGTGATGCGGGCTACCAGTTCGCTTGCTTCCAAGTCGCCAGGGACAATCGCGCGCGCACCGGAAGGCAGTTCCGCGGTGGCCGATTCCCACAAGTCGAGCCGAAGTTCGGCTTCGCGAGTCGACTGGTCATTACCGTGGCAGTGGAAACATGCGTCGGAGAGAATGGGGCGGATGTCGCGATTGAAATCGAGCTTGTCGTCCGCCCGAGTTGCTGAGACCGGGCCAGCCAACCATCCAATCAAAGCCAGCAGCGACACTCGCGCAGTAGCACCCACCACGCCCGGGCCTTTGGAAGCTCGCTTGTTACCTGAGATCATCAATTCGTCAATTCCGCAGATCGCCTGACCAGTTTAGTTTTGGAGCGGGAAACTCTTGTGGCAGTAGTTGAGACACATCTCAACATGGCTGCCGCCAACATCGACGCCGCAACCTATATAACGCGCCGACGCAGAAATCTTACGAAGAAATCTGATCGAACACCAATTCCTGTAACAGAGTGCAGTCTTTATGGAGGATTGCCCCTCATTTATCCCAAATGTCGGCCGCGATTCACCCTCAAAACCACCACCGCCAGGGCGGCCAGAGCAATGGTCGAGGGCTCTGGTACGGTGGTTCCACCACCCAGCAGGGCACCAAAGTCGACACCGCCAAACCCATTCCCGCTCAGGGCCTGGTCGAGGATCACCGCGTCGCGGATGTCCACTTCGCCGTCCCAGTTCAAATCGCCTTGCTGTCGGCTCATCCAGTCGCCAATCTGCACGCCGCCAACCACTCGAACGTTCTTCCAGTTCGCTGCCAGTGTGTTGACGTCAGCCGGCGTGACACTGCCATCCATGTTGGCATCGGCCGCATCGGTGACACCCAGGCTGGCGAGCTCTCGCATAATCCACTCGTTGTCTTCGGCAGGATTAAACGCGCCGAAGTCTTCGCCTACCGGGGGACCCGTTTCGTCGGATGTGTCGCCCCACACCGACAGATGGAATTCGTCGATGATGCCGTGGTAGAAAGCGCCGTCGCCGTTTAGATTGCCTCCGATGGTGATGCCGTTGTCCGAGTCTTCGTAGCTGCCCGTGCTGCCGGCTACCGCCTCACCATTTACCAAGAGCACACCACCCTGGCGAGATGAACCGCCGACGGTGTCGAACGCGCCGGCCAGACCTTGCACATGGGTCCACGTGTTGAAGGCCACGGCTTGGCCACTATCTCGGTCGCCGCCATCGAATCTCAACCCCCAAGTGTTGGACGGGGTGATGTAAATGGCGCTTTCTTCGGTGTTGTTTACGATGTCTTGACGAACGTTCTGCGTCGCAGAATTCGGCTTCACCCACGCCTGCATCCCGTAGCCGAATAGCCCGCTGTAGTTGCGCGGGAACGGCTTCTGAGGGTCGGTAAAGAAGGTGTCGGTGTTGTCCCACATGAAGTCGGGGCTGCTGGTGGAGATGATGGCGCTCAGGAAGTCGCCACTGCCCGGTCCGTCGAACTCAGCGCCGAGCGTGGAGCCCGCGCCGGGACGATCGGAAACGTCTCGGTAGGTCGGTGTGCCGTTGACGGAGAGATCGATGAACCCAAACTGCGGCCCTTCCGAGTCGAGAGTAAAGCCGAGGATGCCATTGCTGCCCAGTGTGGTGTTCACTTGGGCCGCTTCTGCTCCGTCCTCACCAAAGCTGTAGAAACGATCGTCGGTAGCGGCGAGTGCGCTTTGCGATGCGAGTATCGCGACTAACATCGCAAAGGCTGCCCGCACTGCCGCGACCGACGTTCGAGTTCTGCGATAGCAAACTCCTGCCACGAACGCGATCGACAGAAGGGCCCACGTTCCGGGTTCCGGCACGTTCGTCTGCGAGCCGGCCGCCAGGCTGCCGGCCCCGGACGAGTTGCCAAACTCGCTCTTCCACAAAGCGTAGTCAGCGGAGTCGACCACACCACTGCTGCCACCGGTGTCGTCGCCATTGCCGTTAAGAGCCGCCTCTGAGCCACCGAGGTTATTCCGCCAGACCGTGTAGTCGGCCAGGTTGACAACTCCATCGTCGTTGAAGTCGCCCGGGAGGCCTTCGGGAGCAATCAATTCGACGAACGCCGACACAATGGCATTTTCATTGATGTCGAAGTACTCGAAGGTCATGTTTTCATCGTCCACAAGCGCGTCTTGATCATAGGCACTTCCCAGACTGATGAATCCACCAGCAGGCACCGTGCTGTTTCCGAGCAAAAACAACTCGGCAAGCGTGTTCGGGCCAACGTTCTCCGATTCGGCCCATAGCTCGCCAAGTGTATCGCCAATGGTGGAGCCGGGATCCGCACCGTCGACTCCATCCATACCTCTATCGGCCAAACTTTCCCATTCTGAGTCGCCGGTTTCGAGCAGGCCCAGCGGGCTGTCAATTTGATACTGGGCGAAGTCGATGTCGGATGCGGTGGGATTCACAAACCGTATCTCACCGTTATTCGTGTTGACGGTGATCCTGGGCACCTCGTCGATTGTCAGGACATCAAGGTTCGGCGTGAATGCCGCACTCGGAGCCGATTCCTCATCGTATAATCGGAACTCACCGGTCGACTGGGTCCGTGTTGCGAGCAGGAAGGTCACAGTCGACTCGCTTGCCAAGCGGGCAGAATCCAGGAACGCAGCGATGTTGGGATCGTCGAAGGTGATGGTGTCGTCCTCGTCGATGTTACCGCCGCCGAACTGAATCCCACCACTTTCGTCGCCGACCAGTTCCTGCACCAATAGATTACTGTCGTCCGTGTCGCCGTTGGGCACCAGATCCCACTGGTCGTAGATGAAGTCGCTCGCCTCGGTGAATAGACTGTCGTTGTCGGCCTGCATGAGCGGGAACTGATGCCAAGTCGAGGTCGAATCGGCCTGCGTCCAATCGCCAGCAACCGACCCGAATGCACCGAACAGGTTCATCTCGTAATTGGGGCTGTGATTTCTTTGCGAGGTGAGGTTCAGTCCGGCTGAAACCACGGTGTTGCTCAACGAACTGACATCAAACTTCAGCGCGATGATTTGATTACGTGTTGTCTCTTCAAGTGTGCTGTACCGAATTCGCATGTCCGCAGTCGTCGGACTCTCCGGTGAATCGTTCCCTTCGGCAAAATAGGTGTCGGCAGCCACCGGCAGATTGACCGCTTGACTCGGCTTTGCGGCCAGGAGCGTGAGCGCCGCACACACGATTGCGAGCCAACGACCAGACCCCACAAGGCTTCTTCCGCGGGAGCGGCGCAGTCGAGTCGCTACGGCACAACAGCCCACAATCAACACGAGTGCTACTCCGGGTGGCTCTGGAACCGAGGTACCCGCAATCATCGCCGAGAACGCCTGTAAGCTGTTGGCCGCGATAAAGTCCGATCGGAACAGCACGAAGTCCGCACCATCGTTGTCCCCGTCGCCGTCGATATCGCCAAGTTTGTAGGACTGGGCGGTGCTTAGCGATGACAAATCGGCTGGGTTATTAGCGCGAAGGGCCTCGAAGTCATCCGCATCGATATCGCCGTCCGCGTCCAAGTCGCTTCTCAGCAAGGCGGCATCGCCATTGCCGGTGTAGACCACAGGTACTTCGAGGATTGTCGAGTCGGGCAGGGCGATGGTAGCGGACAGGTCGGTTTCGTTTGGAGTTTGAATCCAGGCCCCGCCTTGGCTCAGCACAACGGCCTGGCCGGCAGCCAGCATGCCGCCGTTACCACCGAACTCGAATTCACTCAGATCGGAGTCCGAAGTAGGCTGAGTGAGCTTGGTCCACTCGTCGTCGGAATCTACCGATCCGATCATTGCTCCGCTGTCGGCCGTATTGGGGCCGTCCGAATCATAGTTGTCCGCAATCGACTTCCAGTTGGATTGATCGAGTGCGCCCAGACTGTTGGACTCCAGTTCATAACCGTCGAACAGCAGGGTGCTGGAGCCGAGGTTCCGTAGACTGATGGCGCCTGTATTGCGATTGACCTCGAACTGTGTGGGAGGAGCCTCGGTTGTCTCGATGGCAAGAGTAGGTAGTTCTGCCGCAGAAGGTGCCCCCTCCTTGCTATAGACCGACATAAGGAAGTTGCTATGCGACGCAACCAGCATAGTCACTGTGCTATCGCCGTTGTTGACCGCCTGCTGAAGAAACGTACCTATCCCGGTACCATCGAACGAAAAGACCTGGCCAACGCTTGAGTTCCCCAACGATATGCCCACCGCGGAGTCTGTCCCTTGAACCTCGACCACGCCAGGCCGAAAGTTGGGCGACGTGTCTCCATCTGCCACCAGATCCCATTGATCATAGAGGTACTCCCCTGCTTCTTCGATATCTGAATCGGTGAATAGCCAGGGAGCATTCGAGTAGGCCAACGTGTTCTCATCCCATCCCCCCGAAACGCTGTCGAGCACGCCGATCAGGTTCAAGCTGTGAGCGACATCGCGGTCTCTGTTTTGAGTGAGGGTGAGGGAGGCATCCGTAATGACTCCGGATACCGATGAAATGTCGAACTGGATGGCCGCGATGTCGTTTCGAGCACTACTTCCACTAGGCGCAGTTCGATAGGCCAATGAGTTACCCGCACCAGGGACAGCGGTGGGGCTGGACTCGGACGTGTAACTGTCTTGCACAGGAGTCAGGCTGAACGTATCGGCAAAGGCCTGACTACTCAACACGAGACATCCAATGGCCACCGCAATGCAAGTCCATTGCAGTACGAAAGCGTTTCTTCGACTCACACGACCGACAGATAGACACCGCAGACTCTTACCCATTGTTCAATTCTCCGAAGAAGTACCTTCACTCCGGCCGAGACATGGCCCGCCTAGGATGGAATCGTCAAAGTGCGTGATAGTGGGGGTATACTGAGATCTTTCAACCGAATCACTATGGAGACTCTAAGGTCAAATCGAGTTTGGTCCGGCTACCGTTCACCACCTCGACCTTCAGTTCCGAAGTGGCTGGCCGTTGGTACTTGGCGGCAATCGTCCTGGGCTTGACGCTGTCCAGCGAACCGCGGTTCTCGACAATCGCGACCGCATAGTTGCCAGGCGGCGCTCCGTCTCCTTTTTCCTGCCTTCCAATGTCAAAGAAACCTCGGTCATCGGTGATGGCTCGCGCCGATTGTTTCGCGTCATCCGAGTCGAGGCTCGACAACACGACTCGGGCGCCGACAAGCGGCTTGCCGTCAGCGGTGGTAAGTGTGCCGGAGACATTCCCAACCGGGTCTCCGCATCCCACGGCGCAGAGCAGTAGCAGGGCGAGCAGCGACGCTACAAAGTGGTGGTTACTCAACGCTGTCCACCTCCACCGCCCCCGCCGTTCAGGAGGATGCAAGAACTGGCGGAACCGTTCTCGTCGTAGAGCTCACCGCCAGCGCGGGTGACCATGCGGTCCAACACGCGAGCATCGATGTCCTTGAACAGCGACTGAACACTGCCATCGACCATGCAACTCACGACCACTCCCGGGTGCAAGCTACCGAAGCCGTACGCTTCCTCGCCATCGAGCACAAATGGCGAGTCTTCCCCCAGCGGAAACCCAGCGGCGTGGTCGCCGCAGAAGGCATGTCGATTCTTCGACGTATACGCTGTGTTCTCAGAGATCAGCAGTGTCCGGCTCGTACCATCGGTGATCTTGGCCATGCTGGTACGCGACCACCAACGCGGCAAGTCGCGGGGGAAGTTTGGCGTGCTTCCATCTCCAAACCCCGGATAATCCCCATACACCATCGCCCCATCCAGGTCGGCAAGAGTCGGATTGCCATTCTTGCCATCGAAGGCCGTTCCGTTACACGTCGACGTGACAGGTGGCATGTAGTCGGATAATGCACCATAGTACTCATCCCTGGGATGGCCATGCACATTGTCGGGCAAGCGGCGCACCACCGGCGATTCGTGGCCTTGCGATGGGCACATGATGCCTGGCACAGTTTGCTTGTGAAACGACGTCGGCATGTCGTAGTAGTCCACTTCGATGGGCCATAAGTCGTACACCGCCTGCTGCTCCATGTAGGGCAAGATCAGAAACAGCCAGGTTGCGTGATGGTTCTCCGTCCGGCAGGGTGGCAAGTGCTTGGTTGTGTCGTGGAACCCATGCACAGCGAGCGCTTGTTGCTTCTCCTGATTGATGCATTGCGTCCGCCGGGCGGCTTCGCGAGCTGCCTGAACCGCAGGTAGCAGCAAGGCCACCAGAATACCGATGATGGCAATCACTACGAGCAGTTCAACGAGCGTGAAGCCGCCTTGGGGACCACAGAAGCCGCCATGCCTCCTGGTGGCTACGCTCTTCGTCCGACGCGTGCATCGATGCATCTTAGAAACCTCTCTGTTGGTTATCACTTCGTTCCACTCTTGGAAAAAAAACTTCCCCTGCGAGCCGAGGCCCGCAGGAGAAGTCCCCATGATTTAACGCCTCGAGCGACGCCGCGCCGCGATGAGGCACGCTAGCCCAAGCCCGCCGATGGCAACCGTGGAAGGCTCAGGAACTTCAATCTGAGCGATCAAATGCGGCTCGAACCCATCCATCGGCGCGCCTTCGGTCGAGTAGTATCTCAAACTCTGACTCGACGCCCGGTTGGCATGAATGATCAGAGTGATCGAGTCGTCGCCTTCGGCGATCGCGGTTTCGACGAAGTCTTTCAGTCCTGACATGGGTCCAGAAAAGCCGCTACCAGGATTCTCCGACCAATAGACCAGCGGAACGTCCGCATCGACCGTACCGCCGTTGTTCACGCGTACGACACCAAACAAGGTGCCGATCAAATCAGTGTTGTCGGTTGCATCCAGCGGAACCATGTCGAGTTGCTGATGAACACTTGGCGAACCACTGTACTCGTCGCTCACGTCGTTCAGCACGTCGACCACTACATTGTTCCCATCCAACACGTTCACCGTATCGGGGTACATCGCGGGTGCATTGGCATAGGTAACCGTCGTTTGGTCCCAGTCACCGTCATCCGCGGCGCGAATACCGTACGCCCGCAGGTAGTTGTTTCCTCTCGTGGAAGTAGGCGTCATGCTCAAGCCAATGTCCTGCAACACGCCGCCGCCAGCGAGCTGGGCAGCGATCGGGGCCAGCGGAAACTCGATGATCGCCGCTTCATGACGCGGTGAAGACTCGGTATTGGCGGAGTTGCTGCGATTGCGAATCAGCAGACTGTTGCCGTTGTCGTTCGTTGTTTCGCGATCAATAACGGGATCCACAACCGGTGTTGGGGAAAGGCGCCCGTAGTTTTCCTGCAACGTGGCGTCTTGTGACGCCGGTGCATTTACCGTGACTATTGTTGCCGAGTTCGCCGTTCCCATCGCGCCAACGACGATGGCCAGCATCACTGACCGAGCCATTGCTTTCGCAACGCCACCCTGCCAAGAGAACTTCATTAGACATACCTCCAAAGGTGAGAAAGAAGAAAAGAACTGTTGAGTGCTAGTCGCTCTTCTGCACGGCGTGGACTGCCGATTCCTCGAGAGCTACTGGCACCGCTAGAATGCCGTACATCGAAATCGAAGTCTCTGTATCCCCCTGTTGAAGAGAACCAAGGGTAATGACGCCCGCCCCATCGACCCTGCAATGCCAGACGTTGTAGTGGAAGTCGATACTCCGTCCCGCCCCCTTCTCTATGCGTCGTCGCGAGGCGATATTGGGCAATCCGCCGGTGTCCAGCCCGACGACGTCGCCGGTTTCTTCAAATGCTTCGGCGAGCCACTGTGGGGCAGGGATACGCTTGTCCCACAAGAGGTAGACATCGGCAGCCGCGGAAAGCTGCACGGTGATTTCGAATTCCCGCTGCTTGTAGTCGTTGAACGTCTTGATGTATTCGGCACCCAGCAGGTATTCGGGAAGCTTCCCCCGCATCCCGTTCCATTCGTAGGGACGATCGACATACGCCAGCGCATCCTCCTTGAAGCCGCCGTAGACGATCTCGTAGAAGCGTTTGGTATCGGCGGTCAGCAGCGTGTCGGACACGTTCACGATTAGCGGCAAGTCGCTATGCCGACCAATGTCGCCGGATCGCTGGAAGGTAGCCGTCCGCCCCGTTCCAATGGACATGATGCGGTTGAACTGCCCACTCTTGCCAAACAACACTCCTTCGCCACCGATAAGGCGTTCGACCGACTGGCGATCTCTGCCGGGGACGCGAAGGTCGACCTCGCCTTCGAATACCACCAAGCCGGTATCCTGCCCGGATTGCACATCGACACCAAACCGCGTGCCCAGGTCGGTCACCTCGCCGTCGGGCGTGGCAACCACGAACCCATGCCCTGAAGGCTGGGTGACGTCGATATTGACTCGGCCACTGTCGACCCGCAGACGCATTGGGTCTTCCAGCTCAAATTCCGCGGGACCATCCGCAATCAGATAGCCAACATTCACCAGCTTCATGCGAATCGTGCCCTGGTCGACGTTGACCGGCCCCACTTCCACCACTGGCACGATTGGCTCCTCGGCGGCAAACCATGCCCACGAGGCGACAACCACCATGCAGGCGGCAGCCGCGGCCCAGGCCATTTGCGATAGATGCGCTCGCGAGGAAGGCAATCTATCGCGAACCCACTGGACACCACTCGCGGCGCTGTCCGCCGAAGTCGCTGGTTGGGCGTCGGTGCCGCACGTGCGGGTGATACCGGACAGCGACGAGGCGATGGTAGACTGAGAACTCCAACGAATCTGCCCCACCTGTTGCATAAACAACGTGGCGTAGTCGCGAAGTTCGCTGCTGCTGGCGAGCATGCCGTTAAGTTCTTCGAGTTCACTGTCGCTTGCCTCGCCTGCGCTGGCAGCCACTAGAATCTCTCGCAACCGGCGTTCGCGTTTAACTTGTTCCGTCATCACTTGGCATCCCCTCTGGAAAGCCGATGAACACAGCGGTGTAGAAGGTCGTGAATGCGACTCAATGCGCGGTAGATGGAGTGCACTGAGCGAGACTGCAGCTCGGCAATCTGCTTGGGCGCCTTTTCGTGGTAGTAACGAAGCTCAACCATCGTTCGATCCTGCTCATCGAGTTTCCCCAAGCAATCGCGGAGCGACTGTTCGAGGATGGAAACCTCTTGCTCCCTGGAAAGCATGCTGGTTGCCATCTGCTCAAGCACCTCGTCGGAGAACACCACCCGCTTTCGCGTCTGCTTGCGAAACCGCAACACTTCGTAGTAAGCCACCTGGCAAGCCCAGGCCCAAAAGCTGGTGCCTGGGGTAAAGTCGCTCGACTTCTTCCAAAGCGCCAAACTTGTGTTTTGAAACACGTCGTCGGCATCCTGCTGGAAGACGACGAGTGTGATAATGAACGAGTAAATGCGGCGAGAGTGCTTCGAAAACTCCGAAACAAACTCGTCTTGCGAGCAGTCTTTGCTGTCCTGGTCATCCACGATTTATGAGCCTCTGTGGTTTGCTCAAGGTTATGACGAGGGCTTCCGAGCAGTGGCGGCCGAACTCCACCTCGCGACCGCTTGCGCGAAAGTACTGGCGGAAGCCGTGGCTGCCTTTGGAACTCTTGTTAACCGCCCACCGGAAAGCCGTTTTGCGAGCTTTTTCTGGAAAAGTCCGATATCAGGACCGGGAACTCATCTTTTCGCTATTCGATGCGAAGAATCTCGTAACAGGGCGCTCCCCAACACCCAAGCACAACGCAGGAGGCTCGAACCAACATGCGGATAATCGCACCAGCCCAGAACTAGCCCCCGAGAAGTTGTATCAGTGCTTTCCTGATACTTTATATATCCAGGTATCGCGAACCACAGGTGGACTTCCGAATGGGGCACCAATTCTCGCAAAAAAGTAGCGGATGCCGTGGTCTACTTTGGTGGAAGGGGTAATGCGCCAAGCGTATGCGCTTAGGTTAAGGAAGTAGGAACATGCTGATGTCGACACCAACTGCAAGTCTTATGCGCCCATGGCTTGCAGTCTTTTTGGTCGTGGGCCTAGGCGTGGGCCTTGACGCCAGGGCACAGTTGCCCGCTTTTCCGGGCGCGGAGGGAGCGGGCAAGTTTGCTATCGGCGGCCGCGGTGGGGATGTATATCACGTAACGAACCTCGATGACTCTGGGCCTGGCAGCCTGCGGCATGGTGTCGAGACGCAAACCGGTCCTCGCACTATCGTTTTCGACGTGGGAGGTAACATCGAACTCGAGTCGGGCATCTATGTGGAGAACTCCTATCTTACCATCGCTGGCCAAACCGCTCCCGGCGGCGGAGTCACCCTGAAGGGGGGCCACCTGCAAGTGGCCGGCACCGTCGACGCGCTGGATAACGTGGTTTATACCCACGACATCGTCATTCGCTACCTGCGATTCCGCCCCGGCGACATTAACACAGCCCCAGGCGTCTACGAGCCCGACTCTCTGACCGTAGTCCGCAGTCGAGACGTGATGGTGGACCACGTGAGCGCCAGTTGGTCGACCGACGAGGTTTTGTCGACCACGCTGTCCGACAACGTGACCGTGCAATGGTCGATGATCACCGAAGCACTGCACAACTCGAACCACGAGAAAGGCAATCACGGCTATGGCTCGATCATCAGCGGCGGCGACATCACGTTTCACCATAACCTCTACGCCTCGAACCGAAGTCGCAATCCGCGACCGCAAGGTATCGATCCCAACTTGCCACTTACGCGCGTCGACTTCGTCAACAACGTGATCTACAACCCGGGTGGTCGGTACGGTTACGGTGGCGACGACTTCATGGAACTGAATTTCGTCAACAACTACGGCATCTCGGGACCGGACACCAACAGTGGCAACCAGGACCTGTTCTTTGCCGCCGACGTCGAAACGCTGATCCACCAGAGCGGCAACCTGATGGACTTAAACCGAGACGGAACTCTCAACGGAGTGGATCTCGGTTGGGGCGGTATTTCTGGAACGTTCACCCAGTCGGAAACTCGTTTTGCCATCGAACCAACGGTTACCCAAAGCGCGGCAGATGCGTACGCCTCGGTAATGACAGCCGTGGGCGCATCGAAGTACCGCGACGACGTCGATCAACGGATCCTCAGTTACGTCGCCTCGCATGGAACGGCCGGCGCGCTCATCGATTCGCAAGACGAAGTCGGCGGCTGGCCGGCTTTGCCGATGGGACTGACGCCGGTCGACACCGACCAAGACGGCATGCCCGACTTGTACGAGTCGAGCATTGCCTATCTCGACCCGACGAACGCGGAGGATCGCAATTCGGATGGCGATTCCAATGGCTACACCGACCTGGAAGACTACTTGGCGCTGCTCACTTCGCCGGCCGAGGCGCCGAGCATTACGTTGGACGTCGATCGCAATTCGGGCGAAGTGTTGCTGCGAAACAGCGGTCAGTCCGACTTTGAAGTGCTAGGCTATCATGTTAGTTCGCCACTCGGCGGACTTGCTCCCGGATCCTGGAAGTCGGTGGCCGATAACTACGACTCGGATGGTCCCAACGCCGCCGATAGCGGAGCATTCATCGGACTGGTCGATGCCGATGCGCCGTGGAACCTGTTGCAGTCGAGCGAGTACATCGTCGAAGAAGTGTTCACATCGGGCGATGGGGGCGCGCTACTCGCTCGCTCGGCGCTTCCGCTCTCAGTCTCCGGCGGTTGGATGGCGTCGCCCAGCGAGACAGACCTATCGGCGGCCGTTCTGCTGTCCAACGGTCTGGTCGCCAGCATCCCGGTGCGTTACTTCGGCAACGGCGGCAATACCCTGGAACTGGGCGACTTCAACGCCGATGGCGAGATCGACCCGGACGATTGGGCCATCTTCCTCGCCAACTTCGGCGCCGACCATTCCAGTTCGACACCCATCGAGGCCTATCTGGCGGGCGACCTCGATGGCGACAGGGACATCGACGCGCTGGACTTCGTCCAGTTTCGCAGCATCTACACCGCCATCCATGGCCCCGCCGCATTTCAGTCGCTGGTGACGATGGTTCCCGAGCCCGGCGGAGCCAAGTTGGTGCTCGGAACGGCGCTATTGCTCGGCGGTCGGCAGTGCCTGAGGGTCCGACGCCGCCATCGTTGTGGTCGGCGTGCTGTGCGTGCTGGCGGAAACAGCCGAAGCGGCCGCTGACGTCTCCCGCGGCTCCTGCGTAGAATGGTCATCATGACGAATCATGGTGGCAAAGTATTTCTGGTGGGAGCAGGCCCTGGCGATCCGGGGCTGCTCACCGTGCGCGGGGCCGAATGCCTCGCCCGGGC
Organism: Aeoliella sp.; assembly: GCF_965227375.1. Classification (NCBI taxonomy): domain Bacteria; kingdom Pseudomonadati; phylum Planctomycetota; class Planctomycetia; order Pirellulales; family Lacipirellulaceae; genus Aeoliella; species Aeoliella sp. The sequence goes on along the minus strand of NZ_CBDDFX010000002.1, from coordinate 1,367,313 downwards.
CGATGTGGTGCTGTACGACTACTTGGCCAGCCCGCTATTGCTGCGACATACGGCTCCCCACGCCGAACTCGTCTGCCTGGGACGGCACGGTGGGCGACTGATGTCGCAGGAAGAAGTCAGCCGGCTGATGGTCGAGCACGCGGCCGCTGGCAAGCTGGTGGTACGGCTCAAGGGAGGTGATCCTGGCATTTTTGGACGCGTGGCCGAAGAAGCCACCGAACTCAATTCGGCCGGAATTCCGTTCGAAATCGTGCCCGGTATCACCACGGCCATCGCCGCTGGAAGCTACGCGGGCGTTACGCTGACCGACCGCGATCACGCCTCGTGCGTAGCGTTTGTCACTGGCCGCGAGCAGGCCGGCAAGGACGCGGCGGATGGATTGGACTACGCGGCGCTGGCTAAGTTTCCCGGTACGCTGGTGTTCTACATGGGAGTGACGACCGCCCCGCACTGGAGCCAGGCCCTGATCGACGGGGGCAAGCAGGGCGATACGCCGGTGGCCATGGTTCGGTGCTGCTCGCTGCCGACGCAAGAACAATGGACTTGCCGCTTGGACGAAGTGGCCGAATTGCTCGCGCCCGCCAAAGTACGGCCGCCGGTTGTGGTGATCGTCGGCCCGGTGGTGGCCCACGAGAAGCTCGCGCGGTGGTTCACCAGTCGCCCACTGTTTGGCAAGACCGTGCTGGTAACGCGCGCCGAGCATCAAGCCGACACGATGGCTAACCGCCTTGAAGATCTCGGCGCCGCGGTGCTTCGCCAGCCGGCCATCGAAATCACCCCGCCCGACGATTGGGCGCCGGTGGATACCGCGATCGATGAGTTGGACGAGTACGACTGGCTGGTATTCTCCAGTCGCAACGGGGTAACGCACTTTCTCGATCGCATTCGCGAGCAAGGCCTCGATTGGCGCGCCCTGGGCGGGGTGAAGCTAGGCGCCATTGGCCCCGCCACGGCCGAAGCGCTCGCGGAACGCGATCTGCAGGTTGATCTCAAACCCACCGAGTACCGCGCCGAGGCTCTGGCGGCGGAACTCGCTCCCAACGCGCGCGGCCAACGCTTCTTGCTGCTCCGCGCCAGTCGCGGTCGGGAGGTACTGGCCGAAACGCTGCGCGAAGCCGGCGGAGTCGTCGATCAAGTGGTTGTGTACAACAGTGCCGACGTTACGCAAAGCGATTCGCACACCGCGTCGCTGCTTGCCGATGGCAAGATCGATTGGATCACGGTGACCAGCTCGGCCATCGCTCGATCGCTAGTGGGAATTTTCGGTGACGCGCTGCGTAAGTCGAAACTCGCGGCCATCAGTCCTCTCACGGCGGGCGTGCTAGACGAACTCGGCCACTCCACCGCCGCTGTCGCTGACGAGTACACCATCGACGGCGTGGTCGATGCGATTCTGGCTGCTCGACTCTAGTATTCGGCCTCTCGTCGCTTTCTTTCATTCAGGCAAACCTTGCCGCCGTTATCTGTCCTACGGCTCGGCGAAGGCTTGCGGCACAACGTCATACGTTTGCAGTCGTTACGTACATTTGCCGATTTTCTAGATAGCAAGCTGTAACAGCCGTGGAGCTGGCCCGTACGAGTAGTGCATGGTCGGCCCCATGGCGCAACGCACCACCAAGCCTGCCATGAGTGAATCGATACGTTTTCCGTCGCGCAAGGTACGTGCGACGCTGTACCTGCCCCCGGAGCTCTTGAACGAAGCCCGCGACGCCGCCTACCACCTGGCTGGGCATCCAGCCCACATGACGCTCACCAAGTTGGCCGAGCAGGCGTTTCGTCGCGAGTTAGAACGACTCAAGCAGCTTTATAACGGCGGGCAGGATTTTCCCGAGCGGAAAGAGGATTTGAAAGGAGGCCGTCCCATTGCCGCATGAAAGGTCAAAGCCATGCGATCGGTCCAGCGGAATCGTCACATCCTTCCCATTGCCGAACGCCGCAAAGCGTTCGCCACACCGAAATCACCGGAGGTAGAACCGCTCCGGCGAATTGAGCTTCACCAGGTGGAACACGACGAAGTGCAGTCGTTACGACAGCGGCTGCTCGAGTTGATCGTCGAGAACGAACAGCGCCGCAAGGTCGCCCGATTCCGTCTGGTGAACTGAGCACCGACGACGAGCTATCTCCAACGCGCAATCCACGTTGCCAACTGCGAGGGCGACGTGCTGTGCGATCACACCTGCCGATTTCCTGCCTACCCTCCCACCGCGTACTTTCTCTCCGATGATGCGATGCCTGTTGCTCATCGCGCTAGTTTGCTGCTCCACTGCGACCCGCGCGCAGTGGCCGGGCGCGGCTGCGCCCTCGACTCCCCATCCGGCAGTAGCGCGAATCAAGGTGCCCGAAGCCGATGGCGTTGCGTATGGCAGCGGCACCCTGGTCGACGTGCGCGAAGACTACGGACTGGTGCTTACCAACTGGCACGTGGTGCATGGCGCGGTAGGGCCTATCGAAGTGAAATTCCCCTCCGGCTTCGTGTCGCAGGCACGGTCGCTGAAGATGGATAGCGAATGGGACCTGGCAGCGCTGGTAATCTGGAAACCGTCGTGCCAGCCAGTCCGTCTGGCCACTCGACCGCCAAGGCCCGGCGATCGGCTTACCATCTGCGGCTATGGCAGCGGTAACTACCGCGCGGCCACGGGCCGTTGCACTCAGTTTTACGCTCCGCGACTCGATCTGCCGCAGGAACTGGTAGAACTCGATGTCCAAGCACGGCAAGGCGATTCAGGCGGACCGATCTTCAACGACCGCGGCGAGATGGCTGGCGTGCTATTTGGGGCAGGCCAGGGCACCACGCTCGGCAGCTTCGAAGGACGCGTGAAGACCTTCCTGGCGTCGCTCGCGCCGGACATCGGGCAGCAGGACTCCGCACCGCAAGTCGCGCTGAAGCCCACGCAATCCATGGGCGGAACATGCCCCACTTGCCCGACGTGCCCCAACTGCCAACCCGGGGTGATCTGCGAAGGTGGCGTGTGCCGACCGCGTGGCGACCTGGGCGACGTTTGCTTTGGTTGCGATTCGGTAGCGGAGCACGCCGCAGCAAACAATGCCAGCGGCAACGACTGGCCCGATCCCAACACGGCCGAGAAGCCCGCGCTCAACTGGTCGTCCTCCGCGCCAGGCGACTCTACGGCTCCGCCCGACGCGGCTTGGCCTCCACGCGAGACGGATCAACCGACTGCAAGTGGCGAGCCGGCTCCCTCGACGGATGAACTGTTTCTTGGTAACAGTCTGTTCGATAACATTCGCAACGGCCTGGCCATCGTTGGCCTGCTGGCCATCTTGATGCAAGTGCTCCGCGTGGTGGGTTAGCGTTCACCCACCCGATAGCTTCGCGCGGATATCGGCGATGATCGACTCGGGCACAAACCGGGCGAGTTCCGCGTCGCCTGCCAGGGGAGTGATCTGCTTGATCAGCGAGCTGGAAACGTGGGTGAACTCTTCGTCGGACATGAGGAAGACGGTTTCGATGTCCGGATCGAGTTTACGGTTGGCGAGCGTCATGGTGAACTCAGCTTCGATGTCGCTGAGCGAGCGGACACCTCGCACGATCACACGAGCTTCGCATTCGCGGACGAACTGCACCGCAAGGCCGGTGAACTCTTTGACTACCACGTTCTTTAGCTCGGAGGTGGTACGTTCGATCAATGCCACGCGCTCGTCGGCGGTGAACAACGACTGCTTCTCGATGTTGATACCGACCCCCACCACCAGTTCATCCACCAAGCGACAGCTCCGCTGGATGATGTTCAAGTGGCCCAACGTGACAGGATCGAACGAACCGGTGTAGACTGCTCGCCTTGACATGGTCGATTCCTCGGTAAATCGATAGGTTAGATTTGAGCCACGGATCGGCACGGATTGAACACGGATGGCCGGTCCGTTTATTGGTTCACCCAACTGGAACGCGGTTCAGTCTAGTAATGCCATAGCAAAACAGACGAGTGCATATCATGCCTATCCGTGGCTATGTTTCTTCAGCGCCACCAACGGTCGCGGCTTAGTATTCTCTGATTCCTCCGTTGTCTCCTGTTCAATCACCTATGGTTGTTGCTAGGCCGCGCTGTCCTTTCACGGTGCCAAGCGGTGGCTGACTTTTCCAGGCCAAAAATCTAGTTCTCGTTGATGAGTTCCAGCAACCGATCCAGGTCTTCCTCGGTGTTATACGCGTGGGGACTGATTCGCAACCGGCCGGCGCGGCAACTTAGCACGATGTTCCGACGGAGGCACTGTTTGCGGAACTCCACCGGGTCGCGGCCGGGCAGGTCGAAGAACACGATACCCGAACGCTGTGCACCGCCACGGTGCTGTGGGTCGCGATTGGTGGTCACCACCGCGCCGGCCGAGGCGAGTCGCTCACAGGCCAAATCGGTATAGTCGAGCACTTGTTTGGCCAAGGCCTCCGCGCCCACCGAGTTCAGCAGCTTCAAGCTCTGTCCCATCGCCAGCGTGCCGCACATATTCCAACCGCCGCCGGCGAATCGCGCCGCGGAAGGTTTGAACATTAGATCGATGTTCGTGTAGTCGAACGGGTGATCGACGCTGTTCCAGCCCACGTTCATCGGGCGGAGCTTCTCCAAATGCTCGCGGCGGATGTACGCGAAGCCAATGCCTTCGGGCCCGAGTAGCCACTTCTGCCCGCCGGTGGCCAGAAAGTCGACTGGCAACTGTGAGACATCGATCGGAAACACGCCGAGCCCTTGAATGGCGTCGAGGTTGAACAAGATGCCGCGCGCCTGGCAGATCTCGGCGATTCGCTCGAGGTCGACTCGGTAACCGGTCTGGTAGCCAACCCAACTGACCGACAACACCCGCGTGCGCGCGTCGCACGCCGCCGCCAGCTGGTCGTAGTCGACCGCTCCGTTGTCGGTGGGAATCTGCCGGGTCTCGACGCCGCGGGACTCGAGGTGCAACCAGGGATAGAGATTGGTGGGAAACTCGTCGGCCAGGGTCACGACGTTATCCCCCTCGCGCCAATCGAGCCCCTCGGCCACGATGTTGATCCCAAATGTCGTGCTAGGGGTGAAGGTAATTTCCTCGCTCGTGGCCCCCATCATGGCTGCGGCGGCCGCGCGGCATTGCTCGGCCTCGGCGAGCCACTCGAGCCAGTGAATGTTGCCCACTTCGGCCGACTGGTTGGCGAATTGGACAATTCGCTCGGCCGTCACGCGGGGCATTGGAGAAAGGGCGGCGTGGTCGAAATACGCCATCTGCGCGCTGCGGGACATTTCCTCCCGCAGGTCGGCAATAGTTCGTGTTGTATCGACTGAAGTGATTGTCATGCGACCCGTCTAGACAGGGAATGTATGATGGTATGTTGTGATTGTAAGCGTTTCGCACACCCTAGGCGAGAAGCCGCCACGGCCCGCTCGCTTGGCCATAACTCGGGATCGACGATGAGCCCCAACACCCTTCGCCCTATTCTCTGCTGCATCGCCTTGCTGTGGCTAGCCAACACCGCGCTCGGACAGTCATTGGGCAACTGGGAAGAGCAGCGCAACCGCATGGTCGACGACGAGGTAGTGGGCGCCGGGGTGGAGAACGAGAGGGTGATCGAAGCGATCCGCAGCACGCCGCGCCACGAGTTCGTACCGCGGAGCGAGCGGAGTCGCGCGTACTACGACATGGCCTTGCCGATCGGCTCGCAGCAGACCATCTCGCCACCGTTCATCGTGGCCTACATGACCGAGCAGATTGATCCACAGCCCTCCGACCGTGTGCTGGAAATCGGTACCGGTTCTGGCTACCAGGCGGCCGTGTTGAGTGGGTTGGTGCGCGACGTGTACTCCATTGAGATCGTGCCGCAACTCGGTCGCCAAGCGGAGAAAACACTGCGCCGGTTGAAGTACAAGAACGTGCATACCAAGATCGGCGACGGCTTTCTGGGCTGGCCCGACGCGGCGCCGTTCGACAAGATAATCGTCACCTGTTCGCCGGAAAAAGTGCCGCAACCGCTGATCGATCAATTGGCCGATGACGGGCTGATGATCATCCCAGTGGGCGAACGCTACCAGCAGAATTTCTATCTGTTTCGCAAACGCGACGGCGAACTCGAGTCCGAAGCACTGCGGGCGACTCTATTCGTACCGATGACCGGCAAAGCCGAAGATCGCCGCCAGCGCCAGCCCGACCCCAAGAACCCCGAACTGGTCAATGGCGACTTCGAGTCTGTCGTCGGCGAGAACGAACTGCCCGAAGGCTGGCATTATCTGCGGCAGGCAGAAGTGATCGAGAATCAGAGCGAAGCCGCGCAAGGCCAGCGTTACATGCACTTCGCCAACGAGGACCCCGGCCGCGGCTGCCGCGCTCTACAAGGCTTCGCCATCGATGGTCGCGCCGTGTCGCACCTGCGCGTGAGTTTTCGCATTCGAGGCAAAACGATCCGACCGGGACAAGATCGCACGCAATGGCCGTACGTGGCGATCACGTTCTACGACAAACGCCGCGGCATGCTGGGAACCGAGGTAGTGGGTCCGTTCCGCGGGACGTTCGACTGGACCACTTACGATCGAGTGATCGAGGTGCCGGTGCAAAGCCGCGAAGCGATTATCCGGATTGGCCTACTTGGGGCCACAGGCGAGCTGGATGTGGACGGCTTGAATGTCGCAGCTACGAAGCCCTGAGAAGGCTTGATTCGAGGCTCATGAGGGGGATCGCTGAAATGGCGACCGATATATCCCCTATTCATCCCCCTCTACGTGGTCACCCAAGGCGTCAAAACCGCCGTTTTTTGCGCTCCTTGCTTGATTTGAAGCTAGCGGGTGTTAAGCTGGTTAGGACTTGGTGGGGGGCGATGCGCCTAACCACAACTCGCTTTTCAGGTGTTTCTTAGGGAGTGTGACAAAGTTATGAAGCAAATGTTGACTACCTCGCTCGCGCTGGTGGCGCTAGTAGCACTGGCTTGCGATACGCAAGCGTTTTGGGGAAGCCGTGGCTCGTACGGCAGCTACGGTTCCAGCGGCAGCTATGGGAGTTACGGTTCCAGTGGCAGCTACGGATCCAGCGGGAGCTATGGCTCCAGTGGCAGTTACGGATCCAGCGGATCGTATGGGTCTTACGGCAGCCATGGTTCGCGGGGTGGCCTGATCGCCCGCATCCATGCTCGTAAAGTCGCTCGTCGCGCAGCGCGTGGCAGTTACGGCAGCTACGGCTCCCGTGGCAGCTATGGTTCCAGCGGTAGCTATGGCAGCTACGGTTCAAGCGGAAGCTACGGCAGCAGCGGCAGCTATGGTTCGAGTGGCAGCTATGGCTCCAGCGGCAGCTACGGCTCGGCTGGCAGCTACAGCACTCCCGTTGTCTACGACGAGCACTACAGTGCCTCGACCCTCAAGCGCAGCACCGGTAGTGGTCTGCTGCGTGTAAGCGTTCCCGCCGACGCAGTGGTTTACGTCAATGGCACGAAGACCACCAGCACCGGCACCGAGCGTCAGTACGTCTCGCATGGCCTGGAATCGGGTCGCAACTACTCGTACGACGTGCGTGTCGAGTACACCGTCGATGGTGAGACCAAGACCGAAGAGCGTCAGGTCACGTTGACCGTTGGCAGCGACGAGCTGTTGGCCTTCGCCACTCCGGCTAAGTCCGAAGCGGTTGCCACCACGCTCAACCTGAAGGTCCCGACTGACGCCAAGGTAACCCTGGCTGGCAGCGGCACCGAGCGCACCGGCACCGAGCGTCAGTACATCACCACCAAGTTGCCCGCTGGCCAAGAGTGGGCGAACTATCAGGTAGTGGTCGAGCACGCTGGCGAGCGTCAAGAGAAGACCATCACCTTGATTGGTGGTGAGGAAACTTCGCTCGACTTCCAGTTCGGTTCTCAAGTCGCCCTGCGTGACTGATCATCCGGCTGGTAGTTGTCGAAAGATGACCTAGAAACCAAAGCCGTCCTTCGTGCAAGCGAGGGACGGCTTTTTTGTTTGGGATTGGGACTAGGGCACAGCCATCTCACTGGGCTCCGTTTGTCCGCCACACATCCCTTTCAATCCAAGACCCCAGCCCCAAGCATATTGCTATCGGGCGGTTTGGGCATTTTTGGTAGCTTGAGGGTCCCAACAAGGTAGTTGGGCGAAGGCTCGCAGGAGAGGCAGCATGAGTACAGGTGGAAAGAAGTCGGAGGGCCAGCCGCCCAAGGCAAAATCTGCCCCCGCCCAGGGGCCCAGCCGCATGGTGCGCATCGTTGCTAGCATCGTACTGGCGTTTCATGTGTTCGTGCTGTTTCTGTATCCGCTAGCCAACAGCCGCACTTCCGACACAATGCTTCGCATCGCCAACTGGGGAGGCTTGCGATGGTACGCGGAGCCACTGTACCTGCACCACGGGCATGGATTCTTCGGTCCCGATCCCGGGCCAAGCTTCACCGTCGAGTACACGGTTGAGGATGCAGACGGAAAGGTCATCAAGGAAGGCTCTCTGCCTGATCTCAAAGAGCACTGGCCGCGCCTTCTCTACCATCGGTACAAAATGCTCGCCGACCAGGTGGAAACCCCGAATCCACTGATCGAGGAGCGCCGACCCTTTATCTTGCAGCGTTACGCGCAGCAATTAGTTCGCCAATACGATGGCGAACGGGCCACGGTAACGGAGAAGTTTCGCGAGCTGGTTCCGCGTGAACAGTGGCTGGGCAATCCCGACGAGAACATCAAAGGCAGGTCGCTGACCGACGTTACACTCGATCGTGAAATCATGCGAATCACTCAAACAAGAGCGGACGTCGATGCGGCAGATGCACGACTACTGGGCGACGCGGAAGAAGCACCAACACCCGAGCGACCGTTGTCTCAACCCGAGCCCATAGGAATACCGCAATGAGCACGGTGCGAGATGGACTTGCAGAGTACTGGGGCGACGCGTGGGACGCGTGGAATCGGTTCTGGTTTGCCCCCACCGCTCCGGCCACGCTGTCTGCCATTCGGGTGTTTGCCGGCGCCATGCTGTTTTACACGCATTTGGTATGGTCGTTTGACCTCTATTCGTTCTTCGGCCCCAACGGGTGGCTGCCGATGGACTTCTACTCCATCGAGCGAGGCTACCGCGACCCAGGCTGGCCGAGCTTCGCTTGGAGCCTGTTCCAACATTTACAGTCGCCGCTGCTGATATGGTTGATTCACATCTTTGCGCTGGTCTGTTTCTTCCTGTTGATGATTGGCCTGTTCAGCCGCTGGGTAGCGGTGCTCAGCGCCTTCTTCGCCATCATGTACGCCACGCGAGTCACGCCCGGCGCGTACTTTGGTCTCGATAAGATCAACTGCCTGCTGGCGCTTTACATGATGCTTGGTCCGTGCGGCGCGCGGTACTCGGTCGATCGACTATGGCGGATGCGCAAGGGCGACTCGGGCGAGGTACCCAAGAGCGTGATGGCGAACATCGCCATTCGACTGATCCAACTGCACATGTGCGCCCTCTACTTCTATGCTGGCCTGGGCAAGCTGGAAGGGCAAACGTGGTGGACCGGCGAGGCGATCTGGCTGTCGATTGCCAACACGGGCTACCAGTCGCTTGACGTCACCTGGCTGGGACACTTTCCCTGGGTGCTGCATTTCCTGGCGCACACTACGGTGTTCTTCGAACTGACTTACCCGTTCCTAATTTGGCCACGTTTCACCCGACCGTGGATGCTGGCCACGGCCGTAGGCATGCACCTGTTTATCGCCTCGTGCATGGGCATGATCACGTTCGGCCTGGCGATGCTCATCGGCAACTTGGCGTTCGTTCGTCCTTCGACGGTCCGCAAGGTCATGGACCCCCTAGCGCGCCGGTTTGCGCTGTTTGTTCTGGGAGAGAAGGCTGGTTAGGCACCGGTGGCACCGTTTCCAAGAGTACTCACCTCATCGCTGGTACTGCTCATCGGCGACGTGCTCTAACCAGTCCACGGCCTTCCCATCGAGCGCTTCGTGCACGGCGACGTGCGTCATGGCCACAGTGGGACTCGCGCCGTGCCAGTGCTTCACGCCGGGTGGGAACCAGACGACGTCGCCGGGGTGGATCTCCTCGACCGCTTCGCCTTCGCATTGCGCCCATCCAACGCCCGAAGTCACGATCAGCGTCTGCCCGAGCGGATGCGTGTGCCAAGCGGTGCGTGCGCCGGGCTCGAAGGTCACGCTCACCCCCACAGCGCGGGCCGGATCGGGGGCCTGGAACAACGGATCGATTCGCACCCGGCCGGTGAACCAATCGGCGGGACCTGATTTGGACGGCTGTGAACCTGCTCTTGTAATGTGCATGGTCGGGTCCCTATTCTGCAGCGTTCGCGTGATGGAGACTTTTGCGGCAATATCTGCACCGAGGTGACGAAATGTAGTTCCAACGTCACCCCCCGATTATACACCTTATCCTGCCAGGAATAGATGCTTCGACTCCACCCAATCGCCCTGCCGTTGCTCGTTCTCCCCCTCGTTGGTTGCAATGGCGATCGATTCGTGCAAACACAACAAGAGGGCGAACGGCTCATCTTCACTCAACACTGGTCGCTCTGTGCTATCTTTGTAGTGATTGGACTCGCAGTTCTGTCGCTGGGGGTGCCAATGCTCACTGGACGCCTGAAATCGAAAGGGAAGACACGGGTAGCCGGGTTGTTGTTCACCCTGATCGGTCTAGTGTTCAGTATTGGCCCGCTGCTCACGGCTCCCTACTCCTACGTGGCCTTGGATCGCGAGTCGCTCTACATTCAGGGTGGTCTGTTCGGCACTTCTAAGATGTCTGTCGACCTGAAAGACGTGAAAGAAGTTGACATTCACCAAGTACGTCGCTCCGGCGGCTCGCGAAAGCGGCGCAAACGGCGAAGGATTGCCATCGTCACCTTCGTACCACGTCACGGCGACCCCACGACCGTAAACATGAGCAGCGACACGCGCGCGGCAGCCTTAAAACACTTGATAGAACTGGCGCCCGAACTCGGGATCGAGATCGACGATGGAAGTAGCATTGACCAAGTCGCCAGGTAACGGCGCGCCCTACCACACACGATGCCAATCTACCCCTTAGATGCGTAGCATTCGTATTGCTTGAGTTGGTCCTGCGCTGTCGCTACAATCATCGTCCAAGAGCCACAGGATGCCTCGCAAGCAACCCGTTTGCTTGTTCCGGTTACGTGATCCTGCATAAAGTGAGTTCGTGCCACTCGGACCTACAGTGCGATCTAGGCTAGAATCGCAAGAGCACCCTCTTCGTTCCTAATCCTCTGTCCGCGAGTTGATGATGTCAACCGATGAGACCGCTACCCCTCCCATGGCCAAACCAGCCGGTGTCGACCAGACCTTCGAGCAGACGCGTCCCCGCCGAGGGTCGGACGAGATCGATGCGTTTCTCCGCGCCGTGGTGAAGACGGGCGCTTCCGACATCCATCTCAAGGCGGGGCAGTCGCCGCGACTCCGCATTGGCGGCCGGTTACGCAAAGTCGATCGCGAAGCAACACCGAATGAGGAATTCGAATCCCGCGTGCTCAGCATGTTGAGCGATGAGGAGCGACAAACGCTGCTGCGCGAAGGATCGGTCGACATCGCCTACGACCTTGGCGGCGAGGCGAGGTTTCGCGTCAACGTGTACCAACAGGAGACAGGCTTGTCGCTTGCGGCGCGGATGGTGCCCCGCGAGATCCCCACCTTCGAGCAACTACACCTGCCGCCGAGCATCGCGCAGGCGGCGGAAATGACGCGGGGCCTGGTGCTTGTAGCTGGCACCACCGGAAGCGGCAAAAGTAGCACCATCGCCGCGCTGTTGGAGCGTATCAATCGCACCCGGCACGACCACATTGTTACCATCGAAGACCCCATCGAGTTTCTGTACGAGTGCAAGGACTCGCTGGTCGACCAGCGAGAGGTTGGCATTAACGTACCGAGTTTCGAACTGGCGTTGCGGGCGCTGTTGAGAGAAGACCCCGACGTCGTGCTGATTGGCGAGATGCGTGACGCCGAGACGTTCCGCGCGGCTTTGCAGGCGGCCGACACGGGGCACCTGGTGTTCACCACCGTGCATGCATCCAACGCCGCACAATCGATCTCGCGACTAATCAACATGTTCCCGCTGGACGAACAACCGATGATCCGCCAATCACTGGTGCTAAGCCTGCAAGCGGTGATCTCGCAAATGTTGCTGCCGTCGTGTGCCGAGGACATCGAACGGGTGCCCGCTGTGGAGATACTCATTTCGACGCCCATCGTTCGCAAGCTGATCTCCGAAGGCGAGGAAGATGAACTGGGCGACGTAATCCGTAGCGGCGACGATGGCATGCTGGGTTACGCCGAATGCCTGGTCGACTTGTGCAAGAAGGGAATGATCGACGAAAGGACCGCCGTCGAGGCTGCCCCCAACAAAGACGAATTCAAACGCCTGCTGGCCGGCATCCAAACGACGAACGTGCAGTTCTTTGGTGGATAGTGCAATGCCTTGAGGGGATTGGCTCCCTCGCCGCCACGTGCTGATCCGCGTCCGATCGCAGCAAAAAGTCAATTCTTTGAGGCGGTTGCGACCAGTGGGTACAATGTGCCGCATAGCAATCCGTCATCTCCAAGAATATGCAAGATCGGCACCATGAACTCTCTTCTCCACCAGCGAGGCGTGCGATCGGGGTATCGCCTGGCCATCGCTTGGCTCGGCACGTACGCGTTGCTCGCAGCACCTGCCGCGGCCCAGGTATTCGCTCCGGGCCCCTCGATACCCGGCCTATTTGATACCGTGCTTGACGTGCCAAGCCCCCCGCCGGTAGGAATCTCGGTCTCCGGTGGTGTGGGCGGCGTCGCGGGCCAGACGGCGCAACTCAACATCAACACGAATGGCATGGCGACCAACAACTTCACCGCCGCCTCTGGAGCCGAGGTGAACATCGATGGCGGCGCCGTTGGTAACAACTTCAGAGCGCTCGGCGGCAGCGAGGTGAACCTGATCGATGGCGATATCGGACTCGACTTCCGCGCGGAGTTCAATCGCGTTGACATCTCCGGCGGCCGGGTAGATGACGGCTTCATTGCCGAGATCGCCGCCGAGGTGAATCTATCCGGCGGAAACATTGGCGAAGACTTTCAGGCGCTCAGCGGCAGTGAGGTGAACGTGAGTGGCGGGGGCGTGGCACGCGACTTCACCGCGTCGGGTGGTGCGGTGGTGAACGTCTCCGGCGGGAGCATCGGCGAGGCTTTCATCGCCAACGGCGCAGTGGTGAATGTCACCGGTGGCGAAGTGGGCAGCCAGTTCCTGGCTCAGAACAACACCACAGTAACCATCTCCGGTACGGCCGACGTGTCGAACAATTTCGCGGTTGCCTCCGGCAGCGTGGCGCACATCTCGGGCGGTACGATCGGCCCTGGTCTCGACGCCCGTTTGGGCGGAATGGTGAACATCAGCGGCACGGCGGTCGTAAGCCACTTCAACGCCGAAGATGGTAGTGTGATGAACATCTCAGGCGGCCAGGTGACCGGCGGGTCGCGCGTGGAGACGGGTAGCGAGTTGAACATTTCGGGAGGGACCGTTGGCACTGGGTTGATTGCCTTCGCGGGCAGCAGCGTGAACATTTCCGGCGGGGCCGTGTTCAATCACTTTCGGGTCTTCGCCGATAGCGAAGTGGAACTCTCCGGTGGTCAGATAGGGCAGTTCCTGGAAATCAACGGCACCGTAAATGTCACTGGCGGGATGGTGGACTCGATTGCAACCGTCGAGACAGGCGGCGTGTTGAAACTGTCCGCTGGCTCGGTGGGCAACGGTCTCGACGCCATGGACAGTTCCTCCGTAACCATCACGGGCGGGGAGTTGGGAATCGGTGCCACAGCCCGCAGCTTCAGCTTGTTCGACATCAGTGGCGGGAGCATCGGCGACGGGTTCACTGGCGATGTCGCAAGCGTGGTAAACATCTCAGGCGGCAGCATTGGCGACGACTTCGAAACCGATGGCGTGGTGAGCATCCGTGGCGGAGAGTTCGAGGGAAGCTTCGAGGCATTTGCTAACGCTCAAGTGAATGTGTTCGGCAGCGACTTCGAAATCGATGGAGCGCCCGTGCCCGGCCTTGTGCCGGGCGTACCGACGACCATTTTCTCTCGCGGGGGCGTTACCCTTTCGGCGACGCTGCTCGATGGCACTCCGTTTGAGATCGACCTGAACACGCTCGCCAATCCCGGCGACGATTTCGTCGACTTAAGCGCGATGCTCAACGTGACGCTCATTGCCCTGGCGGGCGACTACAACGACGACGGCACCGTCAACGCGGCCGACTACGTTGTATGGCGCAACAACCTAGGTGCGCCCTCGGGGACGCTGACCAACGATGTGGACGGCGGCACTATCGGCTCAGCACAGTACGACACGTGGAAGAGCAACTTCGGCCTTACCGACGAAAGTGGAGCCCTCGCGAACACCACCATTCCTGAGCCAGCGTCGCTGCTACTAACAGGACTGGCGGTCGCCGGAGCCCTCGTCAGGCGACGCCGATGTATGGCGTGATGCACCTCCCCGCCGCGGGCTGCGGCGGGGCAGGGGCTCAATCAAGAACGATCGTCTGCGTCGTACCGTCTGCAGTCACCGATTGATCCTTCGATCGATGCCCTCCAGCGGAAAATACATACTCCACCGCGTCGGCTGGGGCCCAATCCCACTCGAATATTCCTTCGTCGTTCGCCCTGATCGGAATGTGCGTGTTCAACACGTTCGGGTGCCGGTGATTGTAGAGCGACTGCGAATTCCGCCACCGGTCGATGCGGACGTAAGCGTTCGGAACGGGCTTGCCGCTGTGGTCGACGAACTCGATGCGCAACACTTGTCCCTTGGTGAGATCAAAGTCCTCGGGACCGCCCTCCGAATTCACATCAACCAACCGCGTTTGCGGAGCCCATCCCGGCGCTACCACAGTTAGACGAACTGGGCCTGGTGGCAGGGGAGCGAACCGATAGACGCCGTCGTTGTCCGTGTGTACCTCTTGGCTACCTGTTTGCAGGTAAGGATCGTCGCCCCAAATCACCACGGCGTTGGAGACGGGATTCTGCTGCGCATCACGAACGGTTCCCGTTACCGTGACTCCTCGCTGCATTACCAACACCGCCGACTTGTCTCGCAGTGACTCCATGCCCACTCCCTGTTCACTCTGCAACTCTCCCCACTGGTAGTCGCTGATGTAGTCGGGATGCGTGAGTTTGAGTCGCACGCGGATGTCGTCTCCCTCAGGAACGTTGTCGATGGACCACTTTCCCTCCGCGTTGGTAGTGCACGGGTTGTTGCCAGGACCGGGGACCTCGGCCAGCCAGATCGATGGAACAGGGCGGCGGCCCATTTCATCCACTTGGTTAGCAAGCATTACCTCGACGGTCACGCCTTCGATTGGTTCTCCTTTGTCGTTTTGAATCGTCCCTCCGACTTGCGTGCCTGTGGGCAGCTTGAAGGTGAACTCGTCGGGAATCTGGTCTCCGTCTGCCTGGTGCTCCGGCCACCACTGCGCGAACAGCGGCACGTATCCCTGCTTCTTTGTCCAAACGCGGAATAGTCGAGGCGGATCGGGCACCAGCACGCTCACGCTTCCGTCCTCGCCAGTGGTGTAGTCTTGCTTGAGCGTTTTGAATTTTCCGGCCGGCCACACATTTACAAAAATGTTTGTCCCAGCGACCGGCTTTCCGTCGCTATCGACCGTGCGGACGATCATCGGGCGAAATCCTTCGGGCGAATCCTCGGCATCCGTCCGTTCTTTCGTGTCCGGCGTCGCGGCTGGCTTCTTCTCGGTGATCGGTTCGCCAATGCTGTCAACCGACTGGGGAGCCAACGTCAGGCGATCCGGGTCCAGCGCCGCGTTCACCTTCCACTCGGACACCACGATGTGCTCCCGGCTCACCAAGTGTCCCTGGCCAGCATCGGTCACATGGTAATTCCAATTGTCAATTTGGCACGGCAGCCAAATGCCGGGCGAGACTTCCTTGACCGACGACAGATCGACTTGCAAATGCAACCCCCACGGCATTTCATCGCCGCGCTGCACGTAGCTGAACCGGCGTACGGGCAGGTAGCTCCTCTCCGGATCGATCCAAAACTGTTGTTTGTAGATGTAGTCGTCCCTTACTCTCACCGGTTCGACATCCACCACCAACAGCGATCGCTCGTTCCACTCCTTTTCGCCAACTACGGTGCCTTCGTGCTCAGCTAGCAGATCGCTAACTGCTTTGCCGTTATGGAGAATGGAATAATCGAATGGCGAACTACTCGTTTTCATGAAGACATCAGGTTGCTGCCGCCACTTTTGTAGCACCGTGCCTTCGTCGCTGTAGATGGTGGTCTCGAATCCTCCCTGTTCTCCGTCAAAGACAGAGACAATCCCTTCTCGCTTCGTGCGCTGCGAACCATCGAAGCGAGTGTTCGTCTTCAAATAGTTGGTCTCCGCACGCCCCTTGCCGTCCTTGTCCATCTCCCAGGCTGCATCGCCAATGCGGTGCATCGTGACCGCACCGTCTTCGATCAGACGTTCGTCCTCCAGCGGCTTTCCGGGTTCGGTGACATTGAACTCGTACTCGACTTCGCTTTGAACCGCGAGCGTCTCAATGGCGGCCTCCGCCTTCCTCAGACCCTCTATCACCTCATCGATGCTGGTCTGCGAGTCGCGATCAACGTTATCGCTGGCGGGTTGCCCCAGCGTGGAAGTGCTGAGCAGCACCGACATCACCAATGCAGCCGCAGCAACTCCCCCTCGGCATGCGTTACTCGCCATCGCGCGGCCGAGCGGTGTCAAGTTCTCGAGGCGGTGTTCGAGTTGCGTCTTGCCAACCATTGTCAGCCCTAGTGTCAACTGCCTACGGCGGATAGCACTCTCCGCGAAGCCCAGCAACAGATGTACGTACTTGTCCGAACTGCCGAGCGATGAGACACAGATGCCATCGCATACTATTTCGCGACACTGCGCAAGGCGTCGCGACACAATCAGCATCAACGGGTTAAGCCAGTACAAGCAATGAACGCACTTGGCAAGCAAGTTCCAGGCGAAGTCGCGCCGAGCGATGTGGGTGAGTTCATGAAGCAACACAACCTGCATCCCGGCGGCATCGATACCCTCCACGCTGGAGGTGGCCAGCACAATGGCCGGGCGACGCCACCCCAGCGTTAGCGGGGCGGCAACGTCCGGAGACTCGTAGAGCTGCACGTCGCCTGCCAATCCAACCCGGCCCTTGCATTCGCGCAATGCGTCGGCCCACGGGCCGGAAGTGATGAGCGACGCGTTCGAGCGCAGTCGTCGAGCCGCCCGATAGGCTGTCGCCAGCCGTAGTCCGGCGAGGACCACACCCGCCAGGTAGACCGCCACGACCAACCACAGCAGGTTGGGCCATTCGCGAGCAGCTACAGTGGGTTTCGCTACTGTCGGCGTGTCAGCAGGAGCGGCGATAGCAACTGGATTGGGCTCCACAATGGTGTTCGACACTGGCAACGCCCCACTGGGCTGCACGGTGTGGCTAGTTGCTTCCGCGGACAAATTGTGGACAGTCGCGACGGGTGGTTTGTTGGGCTCCGGTGCATACGCCGCAGTTGGCCATGGGATGAAGATCCGCGGCGTTGCCAGACAGAACAGCGGCAGCAGCCCCAGCAACAGCACCGTGGCCGACCACACCGCATCCGCCGCGAGTGGGCGCCGGCGCAGTAGCAAGCGGTCGATGACCACAACCAAGAGAATGAGGATTGATGATTTGCAGGCGACGTCGAGCAGATACCACGCCCACAAGCTGCTTTCGGTGGCGAATGCGCTCATTTCTCGTTCTCCTTTTTTGACTTGCGGCGATAGGCCGCTTCGATTTTCTTCAACTGCTGTGGAGACAATCGCTCGTCGTCCAGCAATTGCAGCACCAGGTCTTCCGCCGAACCGGAAAAGAACCGCTTCAGCAAATCACTGGCAACCTGCTTCTGCATGGCGTGCTTCTTCACCGCCGGGCGGTAGGTGGCTGGGCGCGTGTCTTTGTCGGCGACCACGTGCCCCTTGGAGATCAGCACGCGCAGAAGTGTGCGGACCGTCGAGTCGTGGGGATCTCCAGTAAGATGGCTGCGTATCTCCTCTGCCGAAGCCGACTGGAGTTCCCACAGCACTGCCATGATCTCAGACTCTCGTTCGGTGAGCGACGACGCTTTTGGGCGGGCCATAGAGCAGGACTCCTCTGATTCGTTAATGAATTAACGGAATCCTATCAGCACCCGCGAAGCACCGCAAGCGAATTCGTTAAAGAATTAACGCATTGCTGAAAGTTCGCTGAATCTGCTGTGTTGGTGGTTCGATAACGGACGACCAAACTTGGCCGTTCTCACCCAGCCTGGGCCAATTTTTACACTTGCCATGGTAGATTGATCTCCGGGGATCGCTCTAGACGCAGCGGCCAAGTGAGGACCGGCCACAGAGGGCCTTATGGCTTGTCTGGCGATTCTCGACCGCGAGGGTTTTGTCGCACTACTGCGACAAAACTCGCGATACCATTGGTCGAGTGCGACCACGAGCATCGACGCAAGGTGCTTTACAACAACAAGTTACGCCGATGCCGGAAACGCTAAGTCACCGCGGGGTTTTGTCGCAGCCAATCGTTTTGGGACAAAACCGCGACTTAACTCTCGACCGATTTATCCCCGACGAGCCACAAATAGACCGCCGCGGCGATGCCGCCGGCGCTGAAGACCATGCACATGATCATGATTTGGTAGCGAGATGCGATCAGCGGCGAGATGCCGGCCAGGATTTGCCCGGTCATCAGCCCGGGAAGCGAAACCAGGCCCACGGCCAGCAGCGAGTTGGTCACGGTGATGAGCGACGCGTGCATCGCCTGGCGGCGTGCTTCGTGGTGGTCGGCGTCGCGGCCCAACTCGGCTTCGAACCGCTCGGCGGCCAAGCTCACGCAGTTCATCGCCGCGGTGAGGCTCATGCCGGCTAGCGGGATCACGCGCTGCGGGTCGTACCACTTATCGAGTTCGAGCACGCCTTGAGTCATGAGAAACACTACCCCGCCGCCACCGCACGCAATGGCCAGCAGCGCCCACAGGTATTGCTTCGCCGACTTGTGTTTGACCGGTCGGAGCGAAATCCAACTGGCCACAACCAACATGATCGTGAGCGTAGCAAGCACCACCCACGGGCTGTCAGTAAGGAACAGATACTTGAGCACATAGCCCACGGCAACCAGTTGCACAAGCATGCGGGCCGTGGCGTACAGCGGGGTCCACACGCCGAGGCCCCAGCGATGAACGATGATGATCACCACCAGCACCGGCAGCAAGGCCAGAGCCAGATTCTCCAGTGGGATTGGCGGAACGGTGCTCTTCAACGGACGACAAACCTACGCCAACGGAAGGAGACTTCGCAGAGTCAAAAGAAAACCAGCAACAGCCAGCAGTTTAGCGCCGGCGACGCTCGGTGGCCACCCACAGTTCGGCCAGTTCCTTCGGCGAGCGCTTAAAGACCTGCTGGCAGGCAGCGTCGAAGTCGCCCGACTTGGCAGTCGCGGTCATCAGCCGCTCGAGGTTCGACCGCTTTTGCAGCAAAGCATCGGCAAAGCCGAAGCTCAGCGTCGCGGTCGCCGCAGGGGGCAGCTTGCCGTTGATGAACGCATCGGGCTCCCTGAGCGAAGCCACCGCTGCGGGCAGTTCGCCGCGCCATTCGTCGACGGTCGGGTCGCTCTTATGCACCCGGGCGGCGATGGCCATTCCGGCGCCCTCGGCGAACCATGCAGGCAAACGACCGTCCGCCTGATCGGCGACCCACAGGGAAGCGAGTTGCTGGGCGACGAGCAACTGGTTGACATCGTCGTCGCTGGGATCGACCACCAACGCAACATAGGGATAAACAAGATCGAACTTCGAATGCCCCCGCATCTCCGTCGGCAAGCTGCGACGCTCGACCATGGTGCCAAACTCGCTGTAGTCGACGCGGTGATCGAACGCGAAGATCGTCACCCGAGCTTTGCTGAACGGCTCGTCCGCTTTCTGGAAGTACTTGGCGACTTCCGCGGCCTGGCCCTCGGCGGCGGTGAGCAATTGCTCGAGTCGCTGCGGCGGCAAATTGCCGATCGCCAGGAAGTTCTTACTCGTTGCCGTGGTAGACTTCTCGTCGGGAATCGCCAGCCGCCACTGCTGTTCGGCCTTCTGTTGTCGATCGGCCGACAGTTGCTCGGGCGTCAGGCGTTGCGAGCGCACCACTGCCGAGACGCGCTCGAGCGACTCAGTGGCGCTGGGGCCATCGAACTTGGCTCCTTCGTCGATCCAACGCTCCACCAGGTTGATTTGCTCGCGATTCCACGCGGGACGGTTCTGCGGCATCCGCGCGCCGTCGGCGGTGCCGTGCAGCTTCTTCACCAGGAGGCTGTTCTTCGAATCGCCCGGCACAACGGCCGAGCCGCTGTTGCCGCCAGCCCACAGCCGCTGGAAGTTCGTCACGCTGAAGCCCGCACTGGGGCGGCGGGTCCCGTGGCAGTCGTTACAACTCTCGGTGAGCAGCGGGGCAATGTCGACCGCAAAGCTCACCGTCTCGTCGCCGGTGGCCATGGGAATCGGCTTGGCGTCGGGCTTGGGCTCGGCCGGCTTCGCTGGCGTGGCGGGAGTAGCGGACTTCGCCAATTGGCCGAGCGGCTTGGATGGGTCGTCGCCGTCGAACTTCGCTCCTTGGTTAATCCACATCACCAGCACGCGAGCCTCTTGCGGAGTGGGGCCGTTTCCGCTGGGTGGCATCTGCCCGCTGGCGATCACGTCGACCAACAGACTCTCCGAGCCCGAACCGCGCTCCACAAAGCGGTTGCCATCGGTGATGGACGCGTAGTTGGCGAAGCTCACCCCGCCGCGGCTGCCGCTCACGTGGCAGTTGCCGCAGTGCCGGGTGAGGATCGGCCGGACGTGGTCCACGAAACTCACTTGCCCTCCCGCCGGCGGGCCCGACCCAGCTGGGGCGGATGGCCGATTCGGCTGGCGGCCTGTGGGCTGGACGTTGGCCAGCGGTGGCAATTCGATGCCCGCGGACGTCAACTCGGCGTGGGTCTTCGCCAGTGCGTCCTGGGCACGCTTGAATCGGCCCTCGAAACGCTTGTCGAGCCCATCGGCGATGTTGTTCAGGGCCTCTTGGGCCGCGGCGATCGATTTCTTGGCATCGTCTCCCCGGCCCGCCTTGGCGAATCGCTCGGCGGCCTTGATCTGCGAGGCCGCCCGCGAAAGCTCGCGGCGCTGCTCGGTAGGCCCGGCCCCAAGCGAGGTAGAGACCATGCATAAACATAGAGAGAACACGGCGACGGCGCTCGTCGTGCGAATCATGCGACTTCTGCCTCTGCTCTGGACTGGGACTTGGGGAGCGGCCATCCGCCATGTGGTCAAGCAGCTCCACTATTCTACCGCCATTGTAGCGACAGGTTCTGCGATTCCGCACAACGTCGGGCAAATATCGCGGCGAAACCGCCTATTTGCAGTGGTGCCGGCGGCGAACCTTGCGATTTGGCCGCCGCGAGTCCTGTCCGCCCGTCGCCAGGTAGCCATAATGCGTGGCAAACCACTCGGCGTACCTTTCCCGGTCGATGTAAGTGGAGTTCCGCTCGTCGAGCAGGTGCCCCAGTTCGTGGATCAGGATGTTGTTGAGGTAGTAGTCGCGAATGGAGTCCGCGGTCCAGTGCAGCGTCCAGCTTGCACCTTCCTGGCGCCACTGCCCGCCATACATCTTCGCTTCGTTCACGAACGTCGGTGGCGGGGGACTGCCGAAGCTCTCGACCAGGGATTCTTCCAAAGGATAGAGGTACAACGTCGAGCCCCATTGCATACCGTAGCAGGGGAAGCTCTGCTTCTTGCGGGTGATGCGGCTGAGTTGAACGACCTCCAGGTCCTGAATAAACGCTGGCGGCAGTGCAGCCAGGCGGTCGCGAACCTCCTGCGGCGTGACCACGTGGCGATATCCATCGCCAGGGCTCTGCACGACGACCTTGTAATCGCCTCCTTCGCCATGAGGTTCGTACCAGTTTTCCGGCGGCGAGAACGGTTCGCGAAGCGACGAGTGCCCCACATTGGTACGCCTGGATTGGGGGCGGTTTCGCTTGGCGTCCCGCGTCGCGCAAGCAGTGTTATGTCGTTTGACGAAGCGAACTTGCGTCTTTGCGACTTGCGAGCGACGGCGCGACATAGAGAACTCCCGGGTGCAAGTTATTCAAGTCCGACAGTGCTCGCTGACTTGTTCCCGCGAATTCCTTTCGAGCGTTCTCGACCACGAGGTCAGAGGAGGGCGAGCTGGGTAACCGGCGGTCCGCCGGCCGAGGGGGGTTGGGGGGCTGGTTGGCCCTCCATTTCCATCGTAGGCTGGCTGCCTGAACCCCGGCAAATGGATTTCCCAAGTCTGCATCTGGCCGTAGCTTACGAGCTGGACAACTTGCCGGTCGTCCCGTCGGCGCCGGCCAGACACCCCTCCACAGAGGGGCACTCCATCCGCTGAGTTTTCCATGAAGTTCGAGCTGTACACTCGTGACGGATGTCACCTTTGCGACGATGCACACCAGTTGCTCCGATCGCGCGGGGTCGAGCCAACGTTAACCGACATCGATACACGGCCTGATCTTCTCACCAAATACAACACGTGCGTGCCGGTAGTCGTGGTGGATGGCAAGGTTCGCTTCCGCGGCAGGATCGATCCGGTGTTGCTTGATCGACTACTGCAAGAAGCTAATCGATAGTCCAGCCTGCGACCGACCGTTCATGTACCCCAACAACCAATACTGCCCGCTGTGACCACGACGCTCCCCAAATCCTGCGACCTCTTGGTGATTGGCGGTGGTGTCGTTGGTCTTTCGGTGGCTTATGAACTCGCCAGCCGCCAGAGCGACATAGATATAGTAGTCGTCGACCGGCAGACTCCCGCGCAGGAAGCCTCGTGGGCCGGCGCCGGCATCCTGCCGCCGGGATCGTGGTACGACGATCATCCGGCGCTGGAGCAGCTGGCGGCGATCTCGTTACGTCTAAACCACGAGTGGTCCTCCCGACTGGCCGACTCCACTGGCTTTGACAATCAACTGACCCACATCGGTGCGGTGCATCTGGCTGCAACGCCCGGTCAACAGGAGCGATTGGAAGCGAAATTTGATCATTGGCAAAGGCTCGACATCGCGGTTAAGCAGATTGATCTGGACCAAATCCGCCGAATCGAACCGAATCTGCATATAGAAGGAGTCTTGGCCGCCTACCACGTGCCTGGCGAGGCAAAGTTAGACAATCGCTGGCACTGCCGCGGGCTCGCTGCCGCATGCAAGGCATTTGGGGTGCGGATTTGCCACCCAGTGGAAGTACGGCAATTGAACCGCAGTGGAGACCGCGTCCAACAGGTGCACACTACGGCCGGAACGATCGAGGTTCGCAAAATAGTGCTTGCGGCAGGGGCCTGGAGTCCGGCCATAGCCGAGCCGCTCGATCTACGGCTTTCGGTTCGTCCCATGCGGGGTCAGATGCTGTCCTTTGGGCCATTCGAAAAGCCACTCACATGGGGCATCATACATCGTGGCGACCAGTACATCGTGCCGAAAAGAGGTCGCCTGCTGGTCGGATCGACCGTCGAAGACGTTGGATTCGATAAATCGACAACTCCTGACGCCGCCAACTCACTTGCAGAGTTCGCCCATCAAGTGATGCCCAAACTCCAGCAGTACCCGATTGCCGATCATTGGGCCGGTTTGCGTCCAGCTTCTGCAGACGGTTTACCCTATATCGGCCGTGTGCCTGGAGTACATAATGCGTTTGTGGCCACGGGGCACTTTCGCTCCGGGCTGCAGATGGCCAGCGGCACGGCCATGGCGCTGGCCGATCTGATTACTGGGGCATCGCCCCGCTTTAGCCTCGAACCGTTTCGACTCGACCGATGACACTGTACTACGCAGCGGGTAGCCCCGACACCGAACTGACGCCCGACGACTGCCGTGCGGCGCTTGCCGACCTGATGCAGCAACTCGGCGATCGACAGCGGGTGCTGGCCATCCCGCCCGACTACACGCGACTCGACAGCCAGGCGGGAATGCTCACGTGCCTGGTGCATGAGTTGTACGGCGAGCGACTCGTCGACGTGCTGCCGGCGCTCGGCACGCACGACCCGATGTCCGACGAGCAACTCGAGAGCATGTTCCCGTCGCTGCCGAAGAGTCTGATCCGCCCCCACCGCTGGCGGACCGAAGTGGACGAGATCGGCCGCGTGCCCGGCGAGTTTGTGGCCGAGGTGACCGAAGGCATCTACGACCGCGAGTGGCCGGTGGAAGTGAACAAGATGCTCTCCGCCCGCCAGCACGATTTGATCCTTTCGATCGGGCAGGTGGTTCCACACGAAGTGATTGGCATGGCCAATTACAACAAGAACATCTTCGTCGGCACCGGCGGCAAGCAGGGCATTAACGAAAGCCACTTCATCGGCGCGGCCTACGGCATGGAGCGGATGATGGGCGTGGCCGACACGCCGCTGCGGAAGATTCTGAACTACGCGCAAGACACGTTCTGCGCCGACTGGCCGCTCGTTTACGTGCAAACCGTGGTGGGCGAGAACGATCGAGGACAACTGGCGCTGCGGGGTCTGTTCATTGGCGACGACGTCGAGTGTTTCCATCGAGCGGCCGAATTGTCGGTCAAAGTGAACTTCACCAAACTCCAGACGCCTCCCAAGAAGTTCGTGGTGTGGCTCGACGAGAAGAAGTTCCACAGCACCTGGCTGGGCAACAAGGCCATCTACCGCACGCGGATGGCGATCGCCGACGAGGGAGAGCTGGTCGTCCTGGCTTCCGGCGTGAAGATGTTTGGCGAGGACCGCGAGATCGACCGATTGATCTACAAGTACGGCTACCGCACCACGCCCGAGATCATGAAAGCGGTGGAGCAGAACGCCGACCTACGGAAGAACCTGGGCGCGGCGGCCCACTTGATCCATGGCTCGCCCGAAAACCGGTTCCGCGTGACCTACTGTCCCGGTGGGCTGACCAAGGAGGAGATCGAGGCCGTGGGCTACGAGTACGGCTCGCTGGAGGAGATGCTCAAGAAGTACGATCCCCAGAAACTGCAACCTGGTCCAAACGACGTGGACGGCGAAGAGGTCTACTACATCCCCAAACCGGCATTGGGGCTTTGGGCCAGTGCGGATAGAGTACCGTAAGTGCAAGCCACGCTGGTGAACGTTGTCGCGCCGGTTGACAAGGTACTTCAGCAGGTTACCTTTGCCGGATGGGCCGCGGAACCCTTCCGTCGCCAGCCAAGTTCCTCCTCCACAAGTCTCATCGCATGGCGGAAGAAACCAGCACCGTCGTCAAAGAAGATCCATTGAAGTGGGTCCGCTTGGCAGCGTGCGTGGTCGTCGGCTTGGCGTTGTGGTACTGGCCCACACCATCGGGCCTCTCGCTGGAAGCCTGGCACGTATTCGCGGTTTTCGCCGCCACGATCGTGAGCTTCTTGCTTCGCCCGCTCCCCATGGGCTTGTGTGTGCTGATTGGTCTGTTGGTACTGTCCGGCACCGGCACCACGGCGACCTCGGCATTGGACGATTGGCTCGAGGATCGAGGGCTGAATGAGGAAAGCCTGAGCTATCTAAGCCGTTCCGAAGCCCAACCCGAGACTTTGGTCGAGTACTCGCCTTCGTACAACGAGACGATCAAGATTCGCGAGACGATCACCGACAAGACCTTCAAGGAGAAGGTGCAGCAGTCGCTTAGTGCAATGCTCCGCGGCTTTGGCGACACGACCGTGTGGCTGGTGGTTGCCGCGTTCTTTATTTCAGGCGGCATGCTCGAGTCGGGGCTGGGGCGGCGCGTCGCGCTGATGATGGTCGCCAAGCTGGGCAAGACCACGCTGGGCCTGGGGTACGCGATTGCTGCTGCGGAACTGTTGCTCGCGCCGTTCATCCCTTCGAACACCGCACGCGGGGGCGGCTTGATGATGCCGATCGTCAACGCCATCAACGGCGTGCTCGGCTCCGACGCCAGGGAGTCGCCACGCCGAGCGGGAGAATACCTGGTGTTGTGCGGCGCTCATTTGAACCTGGTGACCGCGGCCATGTTTCTCACCGGCATGGCGGCCAACCCCCTGGTCAGCAAAGCTGCGGACGACATCCTGAACGTCAACTTCGACTGGGGAATGTGGATCAAGGGCAGTATCGTTCCCGGGCTGGCAAGCTTGGCACTCATCCCGTGGGCGCTGTACCGCATCACCAAGCCGGAACTCACCGACGCCCACGAGGCTCAAGACGCGATTCGCGGCGAACTCAAAGACATGGGCGACTGGACCTACGAGCAAGTCACGATGGCGGGCATCCTATTGGTGATGCTGGTGCTGTGGGCCACTGGGGCTGTTCAGGAGTGGCTGCTGGGCGCGAAGCTGCACACCACGTGGGTTGCCATTTGCGGTGTGGTCGCCCTGGTGATATGCAAGGTGCTGCCTTACGACAAGCTGACCGGCAATTCGGCCGCCTGGGACACGCTGCTTTGGTTAGGCGGCCTGATCGCCATGGCCGACGCTCTGAAGAGCACCCACTTTGTCGATTGGTTCGCCAATCAGGTGAAGTCGAGCATCGGGGATACGACGGGCGTCCTCGCAGCGATTATCCTGGCGCTCGTGTACTTCTACTCGATGTATGCGTTCAGTATGCTGACGGGCCACATCCTGGCTTTCGCTGGAGTTTTCTTTTCGGCAGCCATTGCGGTCGAAGCGCCGCCACTGTTGATGGTTGCTTTGATCGCCTATTTCAGCAACCTCTGCGGCTGCACCACCAACTACTCCACCGGCCCCGTGGTCATCTACTACGGGCTGGGTTATGTGCCGATCAAACGCTGGTTCTGGATCGGCTTTCTGGTATCTCTGATGCACCTGAGCGTATGGCTCGTGCTTGGGCTGATGTGGTGGAAGCTGCTGGGTTGGTGGTAGGGCGAACCCGGCGCATCGGTGCGATCGTTACTACCTGCACACCTGCCACCTGCGGGTTATCGCGACGGCGCCCTGGTGGTTCATAAGCTAGATTTGTCTTGGTAGAGCGAGTCTACCTTCACCTTGCCCCCTGCTGTGCCCCGAGGATATCCATGAGCAAGCACGATCGTCGCCACTATTTTGTTGATCGCCAGGTCCAAGGCAAGTTGCTAGGACAATTGGTCAACTGCTGGGCAGTAAGCCTGCTGAGTGCCGGCGGCTTGACCGTCGCGGGTTGGATCTTCATCACGCCTGGCATCAACGGCTTCGTGGGTCCTGACTCCTTCATGAGCAAGATCCTGCCGATGGTGCTAGTGGGTATGGTTGCTTCGACGCTAGCGCTACCCGTGATGCTGTGGAGTATGGTTCGCATCTCGCATCGCTTTGTGGGTCCCATGGTCCGCTTCAAACGACACTTGCGCGAGGCCGCCGACACAGGCAAACTGGTTCCGCTGCACTTCCGCGACGACGACCAGTGGCACGAACTGGCGGAGACCTTTAACGAGGTCGTTGCACGCATCGAGGCCGAACGCTTGGGCTCTCCGCTACCTGACGACACACAGCACGCGCATCGCGCCATGGATGACACGATTACATCTGCTGAGCACGAGGACCAACAGCCAGTCCTTGCCGGCAACAACTCGCTATAAAGCCTGCGCTGCTGATATCCATCGAAACAACCTCCAACAAGGTGCGCACCCCGCGCACCTTGTTGCATTTTGGCAGCAACACGGGATGCTAAAGTAATGGAAAGCCGCAGCTTTCCGATTTTTCTCCGACGACCTCCAGAAGCGCGGACTAGGTTTCAAATTGGGCAGGCAGTAAGTTCCCAGCTTGCTGACACGCCTCGGTTGTACTAACGGTACACCGCTTGTCGTCCCCCTCTCATCTCTTCTTGTGTCGCGTTGACCTTAAGTCGATGCCGCGCTGAATCCAGCTCGTCAGGAGGCCGGATCCATGACCGCAAAACATCTTCGGTGGCCGCTAGGCTGCCTGGTAGTCGTCTCACTCGTATTGGCAACTGCATCGCGTGTCTCCGCCCAGTCTGACGATGTGGTCTACATCGAAGAGCATTGGGAACTTTCCGTCGGCGGACCGGAGATCGACCGCTGCGCACCGCAAGTCTCCCTGGTCATGTCCCCCACCGGCGATATGGAAGGCCTGCACTTTGTGTTCTTGTTGAATCACACCACGTTCCCCGGCTTCGACCCGGGCGGACTGCAGATGCAGTGCTGGTATGGCGATTCGCTGATGTACACGGCCAACTCTACGAAGTCTGGCATCCTCTCCTACGACAACGAAACGATTAGCTGGGTCCAAAAGCTGCGCATCGACGACGGTCGCGTGGTGTTCGACGTCGACGATGGCGTGTCGCAGTCGTGGGGCAACTTCGGCAACGGCGACGGCTTGATCATGTGGACCAATTACACCATGAGTCGGCTGAACAACTACCAGCCGAGCGTCTCGATCGGCGAGTCGGGCATCACGTTCGCTGGAAATCGTGTCTCGTCGCTGGTGCTCACCAAGCTCGTCTGGAAGACGGCCGATGGAACGACCAGCGAATTGGTGGCTCCGATCGACATCGATACCGACATCGATCCGTGATCCCCGAGTGCTCTATCGACGCACCGAATCGACAGTGCACAACCCCCTCTCCACAAGCCAACCGGCCCCTCACTAGGGAAAACCGCCATGCAACTGCTCGCCAAACATCCTAAGAACCGCCTCAATCGCCGAGGTGCGATCACCATCCTGTCCGCCGTCTTGTGCATGGTGCTGTTGGGCATGGTCGCCTTTGCGGTGGACATCGGCTACGTGCTGTCGTCGAAGGAAGAAATCCAAAGAACCGCAGATGCCGCCGCTCTGGCTGCGGCGTGGGAATTCGCTGATCGCATCAACGACGGCTACAGCTCCGCCGACGCCCAGTGCTATGCCCGCAACGAGGGATGCACCTACGCCAACAGCAACCAGGTGGGCAACCTTGGGTTGACGCTCGACACCAACAACTCCAACTCCGCCAATGGCGACATGGTGTTTGGCTACATCAACGACTTCTCGAACCCCAACGCACCGTTCGATACCACCAGCTTTAATCGCTTCAACGCCGTGAAGGTGAAGGTACGTCGCGACGAGACGCTAAACGGCAGCCTGCCGTTGTTCTTTGCTCGCGTGTTCGGTGTCAACAAGCAATCCGTCTTCGCCGAAGCCACCGCAGCACTGGCTCGCGACGTGAATGGATTCGAGATCCCCTCGGATGGCAGTTGGCTGGACATCCTGCCGATTGCCCTGGATTATGACACGTGGGTTGACTGGAAGGCCGGCACTTATGGCACCGACAGCTACACCTACAACAAGGAGAGTGGTGTGGTCTCCGGTGGCGGCGATGGCAAGCTGGAAGTGAACCTGTATCCCATCGGCAACGGCTCGCCTGGCAACCGTGGCATGGTCGACATTGGCAGCAGCAACAACAGCACGAACGACATCGCCCGACAAATCCTCCATGGCATCTCGCCAGATGACCTGGCCCACCACGGCGGCAAGCTGGAGTTCGACTCCTCTGGCAAGCTCTACCTGAACGGCGACACGGGCATCAGCGCCGGCGTGAAGGACGAATTGGCTTCGATTATCGGCGATCCTCGCATCATCCCGATCTTCGAAGAGGTGAACGGCCCTGGCAACAATGCGATTTACACGATCGTCGCCTGGCAAGGCATTCGCATCGTGGACGTAAAACTAACTGGACCCATGAGCAAGAAACACGTCACCATCCAGATGGCGCCAGCGGTCGGGCGTGGGGTAATCCCCGCGACCACGGTCGGCGGCAGCAGCTACGTGTTCTCGCCTGTGATCCTCATCGAGTAAGCACGGGATTGCACCCCCAAAGGAGAATGCATCGATGCACCGCAGAACGAAGATACAAAGAGCCGCGGGCAGGCGGCTACGGGCAGGAAATCGCCGCGGCGTGGCGGCGGTAGAATTCGCGATTGTCGCGCCCGTATTCTTCCTGCTCGTAATCGGATTCGTCGAACTCGGTCGCGGATTGATGGTTCAACAGGTGTTGACCAACGCGTCGCGCGTCGGCGCGCGGGAAGCGATAAGCCTTCACAGCAGTACAACGTCGGCCAAAAGCGCCGCGGAGGACTATGCCGATGGCTGTTCGGTATCCGGTGTGGCAGTGAGCGTCTCACCAGATCCCGCGTCCGCCTCGGCTGGCGATGTGATCACGGTGTCCGTTACCGTGCCCTACGCGGACATTTCGTGGGTGCCGTCGCCCTGGTTCATGGGTGGGTCCACGCTCGAAGCCACCTCGTCCATGCGAAAAGAGGGCTTTGAATGACCTTTAGTCATCCAGCATCTGCTTGACGGTCGCCATCAAGTAGAACATCTCACCACCGATCTGGCGGCATCGCTCGTCGTAAGTTGCGGACTCGCGAGCGGTGCCGTCCGATTCCTTGGGGTCCACGTAGTGGAGCGCCACGCGGACCGCTGCTCCTTCTACGACGGGACACTTCTCATCGGCATCCGAGCAGCACATCATGGCTGCAAACGGGCGTAGCTCATCGGGTTGGTCGGAATAGATCTTGGAACTCAACTGGATCGCAGGGCGGTTCTCGGCGTACTGCGCCAGGTACACTGGGTTGTCGCCGGTGGAGGTCGCCACGACCTCGAGACCCGCCCGACGCAGCGATTGCACGGTGCGCAGGTTGCATGCGGTGGTTTCCGTTCCGCCGGAATAAGTGCGAACGTTCTGCAAGCCGTGATAGTCGGCCGCCACTTTGGCCCACACTTGCCCGAATTGGCTGCGGCGAGAGTTGTGCGTGCAGATAAACACCAGATCGGCGTGCTCGCCCTGCTCAAGCTGCTGCACCACATGCTTGGCCGCCTCGTCCATCAGCTCGCGCCGTTCGGGCGATAGGTTCTCCGCCTGTGTGCGGAGCGACTCAATCACGCTCTGGGTTGCCTCGAGCCATTCAGGTTGCTCGGCGCAGGAAGCCGCGGAAGCTGTCATGACAATAAGTCCCCACATAAGTTTACGAATCATGGCAACCTCGGAAACTGGTGACCATCCTACTGGATAAGTCATTATACTTATACGCTTACCGTGTTCTAGCTGTTCGCCGCCATCGTCGTGACACCGAAGTCGCTATAGCTTGTGCTGCGATCGAGGTTGGCTTGCGAATCAGCGTTCGCCAGGTTGCTGCTGGCATCCCAAGCATCGGGCCGCGCCGAACGACATGCATTATCTCGCCACCAATAATCGAGCTATGCGACGACTTCTCGTTTCTACCGCCATGTGCTGCTGGATCGCAGCAACCTGGGCGGTGGGGGGCAATCCGTCACCCGACGAACCGCTGGGCAAGTCGATCGCCGTGTTCGGCAGCCAGGGCAACGGCAAAGGTCAGATGCAGGGCCCGGTCGGCATTAGTGTCGACGCCGATTCGATCTACATCGCCGATCGTGGAAACGATCGCGTGCAGGTCTTCGACAAGCGGACTCACGAGTTTCGGGCGGCGTTCGGATCACGGGGCGCTGGCCCGGGCCAGTTCAATCGCATGAACGAAGTGGCGGTCGACGAGCAGCATCTCTACGTGACCGACCGCAAGAACCACCGCGTGCAGGTATTCGACAAGTCCACCTTCGCCTTCCTTGAGCAGTTCGGCCAACCGGGCCGTGGTGCTGGACAGTTTGACGAGCCCGTTGGCATGTTTCTCGACGAAGATCGAATCTACATCACCGACCACGAAAACCATCGCGTGCAGATCTTCGATAAAAAGACACGGAAGAACGTTGCCCAATTCGGCGAACCAGGAAACGAAGACGGACGTTTTTTCAAGCCAACTGGCATCGCCGTCGACGAGCACCATATTTACGTCGCCGAGTGGGGCAACAACCGCTTCCAGGTGTTCGATAAAGAGACTCGCAAGTTTGTCGCCAAGGTCGACAACTACTCGAAGCAACAAGGCGAACCGTTCAACCGCCCTCATGGTATCGCCGTTACCGAGCAGCACATCTACCTGGGCGGCGTCGCCAACACTTGCATCCAGGTGTTCGACAAGTCCACCCTCGAGTACGCTGGGGCCTTCGGCGAGGCGGGCACTGGCCCCGGGCAAATCCAACAACTCCACGGGTTCCACGTGTACGATCACAAGCTCTACACGCCCGAGTACTCGAATCACCGCCTGCAGGTCTGGCAGGTAAAATGACTCCCACGGCGGGGATACCCTTGGGGCACTGGGCGGCGTGGCTCGGCCGAAAGTTGAAGCCGCTCACCTGAGCGTTTATATTCTGGGCTCCGAGGATTTCCTGACACAAGATCTTAACTTTTGGGCGGAGACACATACGATGACGAACCTGAAGACCGCTTTCTACGTTGGTGCAATTCTGGCAGCACTTACATCTCCCACCTCGGCCGACTTGCGGCTGCCTTCGGTGTTCAGCAACCACATGGTGCTGCAACGAGACATGGCAGCACCGGTGTGGGGCTGGGCCGAGCCGGGTGCGGAAGTAGCCGTGGTGTTCGGCGACCAAACCAAGACCACCACGGCCGACGATCAGGGAAAGTGGCAAGTTGCGCTCGATCCGTTGTCGGTGGGCGAACCTCGCTCGCTGGTGGTGGAGAGCAAGGACGATCGGTTGGAAGTGACCGATGTGCTGGTCGGCGATGTTTGGATCTGCTCGGGCCAGTCGAACATGGAGTGGTCCATCAGCAGGAGCCGCAACCGCGAACTCGAGGTACTTGGCGAAGGAAATCCCAACATTCGCTTGCTCACTGTGACGGGTGAGGGAGTGCAAACGCCAGCCGACGACTTCGACGGTGCTTGGGAAGAGTGCAAGCCAGGTTCGCTGAGAGACTTTTCGGCGGTGGGCTACTACTTCGGCAAGCGGCTGGAGCAAGCGACCGGCGTGCCGATCGGTTTGATCGACAACGCTTGGGGCGGCTCGGCTTGCGAAGCTTGGATTCCTAACGAAAAGCTCGCCGGCAAGGAGTTGTACCAGCCGCTGCTCGATCGATGGGCGAAAGTTGTCGAAGAGAACGACGAAGAGGCCTTGCGGGCGGAGTTCGCAAAGGTCCACGCTGGGTGGAAGGAGAAGATGGAGGCAGCCGTGGCCGCCGGAGAGCCCATCCCCAACTGGCCCCGCCCCTCCCATCAATTGCTCGCACAACAACGGCCCGCCAATCTGTACAACGCGCGCGTCGCGCCGCTGATGCCGCTGGCGATTCGCGGCACGATCTGGTACCAGGGCGAGTCGAACGCTGGCCGCGCCGAACAGTACCGCGACATGTTCCCCCTGATGATCGAAACGTGGCGCGAAGCGTGGGGACAGGGCGACTTCCCGTTCTACTGGGTTCAGCTTGCCGATTTCAAAGACGAAAAGGCGGATCCGGGCGAAAGCGATTGGGCCGAGCTTCGCGAAGCGCAAACCATGTCGCTGGACCGTCTGCCACACTCAGGCCAGGCGGTGATCATTGACGTCGGCGAAGGCAAGGACATCCACCCGAAAGACAAGCAATCGGTTGGCGACCGGCTGGCGCGCCACGCGTTGGCGAACGAGTATGGCTTCGAGATCGCCCACAACAGCCCCACACTCGAATCGTTCGAGGTGAAAGATGGAACGATCATTCTGACCATTGGCAACTGCCGCGCGCTGACCACTTTCGACACGGGCGAACTGCGCGGCTTCGCGATAGCCGGTGAGGACAAGAAGTGGGTGTGGGCCGATGCCAAAATCAACGACAAGAACCGGCGGCAGATTATCGTCTCCAGCCCCGACGTGCCCGAGCCGGTAGCCGTGCGCTACGCGTGGGCCGACAACCCAGTCTGCAACGTCTATTCCGTCAGCGGGCTGCCGCTCACCCCGCTGCGAACCGACGATTGGCCGGGCGTGACAACGGGCAAGAGGTAGCCTAGCCGACGCATTGCCTGGAGGATCCTAGCGACTGTATCAGTTGTAGGGGTGATATGTGCCCGCGAGCACGGACTCGCATGCAGCCTGCACGGCTGCGGCAAACTGAACACGCTGGTCGTTCGATGACCTAAGCTTAGGTGGAAGACTGGGCGGATTCTCCTCATGCCCGGCAAGTCTCGGCAAGTTCGCTAATCCCAGACGATGGACCTGAACTCTCCACCTGCGGCTACGTCCTGGAAACTGAGCGGTCAGTTCCTCAGCGACGACCACATGCGCGAGTTTGAAGTCGACAAGAGCCCATTCACGATTGGGCGTCACGCGGACATGTCGCTCACCATACCCAGCCCGACTGTTTCGGCGCACCATGCCGAGCTGCTGTTCAAGGGCGCACAACTGGTAGTCCGCGACTGTGGCAGCACCAACGGCACGTTCGTCAACGGCGCTCGGGTAACCGACCGGTGCGTCGTGGACAGTGGCGACTTAGTGCAATTTGCCCAGATCGTGTTCCGTGCAGAGCGCTGCGAAGCGTCGTCCCCGCAGGCAACCATGCTGAACGACTCCTCGGATCGAGCGCTTGCGCTGATCCAGTTCGATCGGTTGATGACCGATCGGGCCGTGGAGCCGCACTTTCAGCCCATTGTCACCATGGACGGTAGAACTACGATCGGCTACGAAGTCTTGGGGCGCAGCAGGTTGTATGGGCTTTCCAGTCCTCAATCCATGTTCATGGCAGCTGCCGAGCTGAACCTCGAGTCAGAACTGAGTCGCCTATTCCGCGCCGAAGGTATCCGCAGCGGACAGCCTCTGCCAGACGACCACCTGCTCTTCGTCAACACGCATCCATCTGAAGTCGCCAACATCGAATTGCTACATCACTCGCTGCGAGAATTGCGCGAAGCCGCGCCGTGCCGCTCGATTGTGCTAGAGATTCACGAAGCCATAGCGACACAGACCGAAGTGATGCGCGAATTACGCGCGGCTCTAAACGACCTCGACATGCAGTTGGCCTACGACGACTTTGGCGCCGGCCAGGCGAGATTGGTCGAACTGGTAGACGTGCCGCCCGACTACCTGAAGTTCGACATGCAACTGATTCAAGGCATTTCAACTGCGTGTTCCGAGCGTCGCAAAATGCTGGAGCGACTAGTTCAGATGACGCGAGACTTGGACATCTCGCCTCTCGCCGAGGGCATTGAGGACGAAGCTGACCATCTGGTCTGCAGTGAGATGGGTTTCACCCACGCTCAAGGTTTCCTGTACGGGAAGCCTGTCCGCCCGCGAGTTCTTCTCGAGCGGTGCAACCTGGCCATCTCCAACGATTAGCGATGGACGAATCGCCGACTTACGGCGGTCATGGCTGATAAACCTGCCGTTTCGCTATCCAAACAGCCCTCGCTTCAGGAACGCCTTGCGCGCGGTCGCTTCGTCCTTGGCGATATCGAACAGTTTGTCGAGCCGCGAGATCTTGAACACCTCGCGAATGTCGGGCGAGATGCCGCTGAGTTTCAGCTTGACTTTAAACTCTTTGCACTTCTTGTGGATCATCACCAGCTTGCCCAGCATCGACGACGACATGAACAGCACGGGCTCAAAGTCGAGAATCACTTTCTCTTCGGTCGACTTGTCGAGTTGCGCCAGCACCTCCTGCGTGACCTTCTCCAACTGGGCTTCGTCCAGAATACGTGAGTCGGTGAACTGAATCGTCAGGATGCCATCTTTCGCATGGGACTGGATGGACATAGCTCTTCCCAGGGAGAATAGGATCAGGGGGCAGTCGAAGCCGCGTGGACGTACGGGTCCATTGTGCGGGACAAGCGTCCGCTGCGAAAGCCCCGAAATCAGCTATTTCAAGCGAACAGATCGGTCACTGGCTGCCCTTTGCCATCTTCGGTGACGTAGAACGGGCGACGTTCGATTTCGAACTTCGTTTTGGGGCTAATTCCCATCGCGGTCATGATTGTCGCGTGCAGATCGGTGAGCGAAACCGGATTCTTGGTTACCACACAGGGCCGCTCGTCGGCCGTCTCGCCGTACACGAACCCTTGCTTCACGCCGCCTCCAAACATCAGCACCGAACTGGCGCCGGTAAAGTGGCGGTGCAGCCCGTAATGCCGCATCTCGCCCAACACGTCGGCCTTGGCCCGCGATTGATCGCGTGCGGTGCTGCCGGGCTTGCCTTCGATGATCATGTCGCGGCTGAACTCGCTGGCGACGATCACCAGCGTGCGATCGAGCATGCCGCGATCCTCCAAGTCGGTGATCAACTGGGCGATAGGGCGATCGATCTCCTGCTTCATTCGCTTCGCGGTGGTGTGACCGTTTTCGTGCGTGTCCCAGTGCAGGAATGGGACGTACTCGGTGGTCACTTCGATGAAACGTGCGCCTGACTCCGCTAACCTGCGGGCGAGCAGGCACCCGCGGCCGAAGCGGCCGGTATTGTACTTCTCGAAGTCCTCCTTCGGCTCCAACGACAGGTCGAACGCCTTCTTGTCCTCGGAACTCAGCAGGCGATAGGCCGAATCGACCGCTTTGACCATCGACTCTTGCTGGTAGTCGCTGGCGTACTCGGCATGCGGGCTGGCGGCTACCAGGTCCTTGTATCGCTTGTAGCGGTTCTCGAACCGCCCGCCGGTCATTCCCTCGGGCGGCCTCACCGCAAGCGTCGCGTCTTCGGGGTAAGGCAGATTGAACGGGCCAAACTCCGAGCCAAAGAAACCGGCGGTGGTGAACGCCTTGACCTCTTCGGACTCGCCCACTCCCTCGAGCCGCTGACCAATGTTGATAAACGGCGGCATCACCGGATTCAAAGGACCGAGCAACCGCGCGATCCACGCCCCCAAGTGTGGAGCGGCCACCGTTTGCGGAGGCACGTAACCGGTGTGCCAGTGATACTGGTGACGGGAGTGCAGGATGTCGCCCAAGTCGGGCAGCACCACCGAGCGGAGCAGGGTACCACGGTCCATAATCTGGGCCATGTTCTCCAGCCCCTCGCTGATCTTCAGCCCGTCGACCACCGTATCGATCGCCGGAAAGGTGCTGATAATCTTCTCGACCGGCAGGCCGACTTGGAACGGCTCGTACCGCTTGGGGTCAAACGTCTCGGCCGCCGCCATGCCGCCCGCCATCCATAACAGGATGCAGCAGTCGGCTTTGGCCGGTGGCTGGGCGATTGCCTCTTCCGCCCTGGCAAGCTGTGGCTCACCAAGCATCCAAGTGGCCGTGCCGGCCGCGGCCAAAGCTTGCAGGAACTCGCGACGCGAACGGGGCTCGGCCACGGCTTTGCTGGAAAGGGAAATGGTCATGAAAATCGCTCCCGCCTAACGGACGATCTGGAATTCGGGCAACATAAATACCGACCACAACAGGTCTTCGAGGCCTTGCTTGTCGGACGGATCACCGAGTATCTGCACAGCAACCTCTTGCTCGCGCTCGGTGGGTGGTCGGCAAAGAGCGGCCAGGTACACTTCGTCGACAATCTCAGGGGCCGACTTGCCTTCGAATCGCGCGAGCAGGTTGGTCGCTCCCTGGTCGAGCGTCTTGACCAGCGTCGGACTGTTCGACAAATCCAACGCCTGCAAGGTGGTAAGCAGCGGCGGCCGCGACGAGACGACTTGCTCGCGATTGGGCCGGCCCAGCGATCGCATCAATAGATCGCTCGCCACAAGCGCCGAGCGATAACGCTGGTTGGGAGCTCGCTGATCTCCTTCGGCCTTGCCTAGAAAAGCTGCTGCCTTTTTGTGAGGATCCTTGGGACCTGTCTCGGTGATCTGCCATACCGCATCGACGAACTGCTCGGCGGTCATTCGTTTGGCGACGGGGCCCTGGTACTCAAACTCACTGGAGACCGGTTGTTCGTCGATGCTCGCGGATTGCGACTGGTACGCATGGCTGTTGGCGATGAGCCGCAGGGTCGCCTGCACGTCGTACCCATTGTCGGAAAGATGCACCGCCAGGTAGTCGAGCAGGTCCTCGTTCCAAGGCTCGGTATGCATCGAATCGGTGGGATGCACGATGCCGCGCCCCATTAGCTGGCACCACAGCCGATTGACAATGGTCCGCGTAAACCGACCGTTTTCGGGATCGGTGAGCAACTTGGAAAGCTGCTTGAGTCGCTGCTCGCGCCCCTGCGAGCCGTCCAATTCTCCCAGTTCGGGGAACAACCACCCGGGCTCGGCGAACTTGCCGGTTGGCTTGTCGCAGCGATGGATTTCCAATTCGTGATCGGAGAACACGGCCGCCAGGTTGTAGGTTTCTTCCAAGGTCCAGCGATCGATAAAACTATCGTGGCACGAGGCGCACTTCAGGTTAATGCCGAGAAACACCTGGGGAACGTTCTGCGCAAACTGAATCTCTCGCGTCTGGCTGGCGTTCACGGTGCCGCGCCATTTGATGCCGTTGATGAAGCCTTGCGATTCGTTGCTCGGCGCAACCAGTTCCCGCGCGAATTGATCGTAGGGCTTGTTCTCCAGCAGCGAGCGATACAGCCACGCACCGATCTCCTTGCGACCGCCGTCCACGTAGCCGGTGCCTTGGTAGTCGTTCCGGAGCAAATCGTTCCAGAAAGTCATCCAATGCTGCGCGTACGCAGTGCGGTTGGCCAACAGTTGCTCGATCAGTTGAGTGCGCTTGTCGGGCGATGGATCTGCCACGAACTGTTGAACGTCGGTCGGACCTGGCAACAGGCCAACCAGGTCGAGCGAAACCCGGCGGTAAAACGCCGCGTCGTCCAATTCCGCAGTGGGCGTTGTACCCGTGCTGGCCACATGCGCGTCGATGATGCGGTCGATAGGGTTCACCCTCCCATCGACCACAGGAGGTAGCTCTGGACGTCGCGGCGCCAGCGGTGGCTCGTAAGAGTTCTCGGCAAACGTGAATCCCGGCTCCCACGGCAGCCGCTGGTCGATCCAGCGGCCGACCAGGGCGACCTCTTTGGCCGGCACCCGGGGCTTGCCAGCCGGCGGCATTTGGATGTCTTTGTCCTTCGTGGTAATCAACTCCATCAGGTAGGAGTCGCTATTATCGCCCTCGGTCACTACCCCCGCGTCGAGCAACACCCCACGATTGTTGATGGAGAATCCCCCTTCGGCACGCTCGCCTGCATGACACTCGGCGCAGTGCTGTTTGAGCAGGGGAACGATCTGATGCGCGAAGTCGATTGCGGGAACCTCGGGTTCCTGGCCAACGACGAAACTAGTGGCCGCCAGTCCAAGCCACGTAAACACCACAACTCGAAGTAGTTGTCTCATTGGGGAATCAGTTCTCCAGCAAGAGGGCGAGCAATCCAGCTCATTTTACAAGCGGGGCAGCGATCCATAACCGCCAGACTCTCCCAAGGTTCGCAAACTCCGAACTTGAGAGTATCAATATCGGCATGCCCAGTAGGACTCGAAGCACCGCGTGATTGAAAGCTGCTGGTGGCAGCCTACGGGTGCATCGCCCGCCCTTACGGCATCTTGCGCATCCCCATGGGGAAGGGATGCAGGTGGGGTGTCGCATGAGCACTATTCTAAAGTATCCGGGGGTGGCTTTCCACTTAAATGGCAGTTGCCCTGTAAACTAGGTAACGGCTGCCCTGGCATTGCCTGTGCGCAAAAACGAACCGGGTATTCGGCTCCCATGTACCCTCGCCTGGCAGGCATGGTTCAAAAATGGCCGTCCTACAGGACAATCGGGGTATAATCGGGCAGCTCCCCAACTCGATCCTCGTATCAGGCTATCCACCATGATCCGTTGCCTATTAGCACTGTCTCTTCTCGTCGCTGGCGCCACGGCCTACGCAGAAACTCCAAACATAGTGGTGATCTTCATCGACGACATGGGATACGCGGACATTGGCCCCTTTGGAGCGGAAGACTACACCACGCCGAATCTCGACCGCATGGCAGCCGAAGGAATGGTGCTCACGGACTTTCACTCCTCCACTGCGGTTTGCAGCGCATCGCGTGCTTCGCTACTCACTGGATGTTATTCCACACGGGTGAGCATCCTTGGCGCACTCGGCCCCAACTCCAAAGTAGGCCTCAATCCGGATGAAATCACCATCGCGGAACTCTGCAAGTCCAAAGGCTACGCGACCGCTGTGTTTGGCAAATGGCACCTGGGCGACGAGGAACCCTTCTTGCCAACCAATCAGGGCTTTGACGAGTGGTTTGGGCTTCCCTACTCGAACGACATGTGGCCGCTGCATCCTGATCTGGTTCGCTTGCCGCCCAATGCAGAACGTCGCAAGCGGGGATACCCGCCGCTGCCATTGTACGAGGGCACCAAGGTGGTAGACGAGGAAGTGACCGCCGAAGACCAGGAGCAGCTCACCACTCAGTACACCGAGCACGCGGTGGACTTTATCCGCCGCAACCGCGAGCAGCCGTTCTTCCTGTATGTCCCCCACAGCATGGTGCACGTACCGCTGTTCGTATCGGACAAATTCAAAGACAAGAGCGGCGCCGGTCTTTACGGCGATGTGGTGATGGAAGTCGACTGGTCGGTGGGGCAGATTCTGGAAGCTCTCAAGCAGGAAGGACTCGACGAGAACACCCTGGTGATGTTCACCAGCGACAATGGCCCTTGGCTGTCGTACGGAAGTCACGCCGGCTCCGCAGGCCCGCTGAGAGAGGGCAAGGCCACGATGTTCGAAGGCGGCTACCGCGTGCCATGCGTGGCCCGCTGGCCCGGCAAGATCAAGCCCGGCACCAAGTGCGACGAACTGGCAGGCACGATCGATCTGTTGCCCACTATCGCTGGGTTGATAGGCGCGGAGGTGCCCACAGACCGCCAGATCGACGGCAAAGACATCTGGCCGCTCCTCTCCGGCGCGCCCGACGCCGAGAGCCCGCACGACTATTACTACTGCTACTGGCAACGCGAACTACAGGCGATTCGCGATCCGCAGTGGAAACTCCACTTCCCCCATTCCTTCCCCTCCTTGGAGGGCCGCGAAGGCGGCCAGGATGGAATGCCGGTGAGGTATTCTCCAAGCAAGATTGGCCTTGAGTTGTTCGACCTGCAGAACGACCCCGGCGAGACCACGAACGTGTTTGACGACCACCCAGAAGTCGTCGCCCGACTGCAGGCGGCCGCCGAAAAGGCCCGCGAGGACCTTGGCGATGCCCTACAGCAGAAGAAAGGGTCAGGCGTGCGCCCGCCGGGTCGACTGAAGCAACAACCGACGCGTTAGGTTCTGATGCGCGGGTCGTACGGCACTTTGGGCATCTCGTATGCCCGCGCCGCTTCGAGCAACTTCTGCACCACGTCGGGATGCTGGTCGGCCACGTTGTTCGACTCGCCGATGTCGGACTCGAGGTCATACAGCTCGACGTCACTGCTGCCGCGATCCTTAACGTAGCCGTAGAACTCCTTGCGGTCCGGCAGGATCAGCTTCCACTTGCCGTGCCGATAGGCGTGCATTTCGCCGCGGCAGAAGTAGAAGTACTCGTCCCGCGCTCCCTCTTCCGACTCGCCCATCAAGAGCGCCGTTTGATCGACTCCGTCCAAGTGGCGATCCGAAGGCAGCTCAGCGCCAGTCAGCTTGCAGAACGTGGGCAGAAAGTCGATGGTGGCGAACACCGCGTCGCTCTCACGCCCAGCTGGCACGTGCCCTGGCCAGCGCACGATGCACGGCACCCGCAGTCCTCCCTCGTAGGTCGAGCCCTTCGCGCCGCGCAGCGGTCCCGGCGACCCTGAGGCCAGTTGGCCATCATGGACTTGTCGCAGTCGCTTCTCAATGTTGCTCCACGGTCCGTTGTCGCTGGTAAAGATCACCAGCGTGCGGTCCGACAACTTCAGCCGATCCAGCGTGTCGAGCAGTCGGCCGACGTTGAAATCGAGTTCCTGCATCGTATCGCCATACAACTCGCCATCCGACTTGCCGCGAAACTCGTCCGATGCCCCGATCACCGAATGCACCATCGTGTGAGCCAGGAACAAGAAGAACGGCTCCTCGGCATTCTGCTCGACAAACTCGATGGCCTTGTCCGTGTACAGCCCGGTGAGGCTGCCCATGTCGCCCGTGCCGCCAGCCGGTTCATTGTTCTCGTGGAACTTGACCCTGCCATTGTCGTTGGCGCCTAAAGGTCCGAAGTAGTCGTCGAATCCCTGAGCCACCGGCATTCGGTCGAGAATCGCGGCACGGTTCGAGACATCCCATTTGCCGAAGCACACAGTGCGGTACCCGGCCTTCTGCAACAACTCTGCGATCGTCACTTCGCTGGCTGGCATCGACCAGCCGAGGCTGTGAATTGGATAGCGACCAGTGAGCAGGGCGGAGCGACTCGGCCCGCAGACGATCTGTGCGTAGAAACTGGTGAATCGCGTTCCTTGTTCGGCCAGTTCATCTATCCGTGGCGTCTTGTAGTCGGTCGCTCCGTAGCAACCAAGATCGCCGTAGCCTTGATCGTCGGTGAAGATAACCACGATGTTGGGCTTCGCTGGGGCATCCTCCGCCCGCAACGCCGCCGCCGGCGCCAACGCGCTAATCCAACAGAGTAACACAGCGCAGCGGAGAACCAGACTCATGGGAGTAATGCCTTTCGAGTGAAATACGTCTACAATTCGCTGGCACCAATCCTACAAGGTCCGTATGGCGCGTTCAACTTTCCTGGTGCGCGAAAACGTCGGGGGTTTGCGTCACGCTTGGTGACGAGCCAACCAAGCATCTACAATACTGTGAAGCAATCCATGGCGGAATCGGCTTTTGCTTTCGTTAGATCCGTTTGCTCAAGGTGCTCCCAATCGTGTACTTCACTCCCTCCCTCCAGCCACAGAAGCTGGTGCTGCTGGCGTTGCTGTTGCTGGTTTCATGCTGCCGAACGACTCGCGCCGAGATCGACATCCAGAATGCTTACAGCAAGACCGATGTCATGATCCCGATGCGCGATGGCGTGCGGCTCTATAC
The DNA here is from genome assembly GCF_965227375.1 of Aeoliella sp. Classification (NCBI taxonomy): domain Bacteria; kingdom Pseudomonadati; phylum Planctomycetota; class Planctomycetia; order Pirellulales; family Lacipirellulaceae; genus Aeoliella; species Aeoliella sp. The sequence continues at coordinate 1,324,658 of NZ_CBDDFX010000002.1, read as the reverse complement.
CGAGATCTATACTCCGCGAAACCAGCGCGGGAAATTGCCTATCCTGTTTTTGCGCACGCCGTATCGCGTGGCGGAGCCGGACGGCAAATTCACGCGGTATTTTGATACCGCGTTCCGCGAAATGGCCAAGGAGGGCTACATCATCGCAGTGCAGGATGCGCGGGGACGCCACAACTCCGAGGGCAAGTTCGAGTGGAACCGGCCAGTGCGCCACCGCCGCGATCCACAGGCCATCGACGCCAGCACCGACGCGTACGACTCCATCGAGTGGCTCACCAGCAGCATGGCCAACGACAACGGCCGTGTCGGCATGCTCGGCGTTTCCTATCCGGGTTGGTACGTGACGATGGCCCTGGTCGACCCTCACCCGGCGCTCAAAGCGGCCAGCCCACAGGCGTCGCCTTCGGACTATTTCATCGGCGACGACTTCTACCACTTCGGCGCGTTCCGCTTGCAGCCCAGCGCCGAGCTTCCGTATTTGTTCGACTTCGACGCGAAAGAGAACGCCCGGTTTCCGTACGACCAGGTTGATACTTACGAGTTCTTTCTGGACCTCGGGCCGTTGTCGAACATGAACGCCAAATACCTGCACCATGTGTCTCCGACCTGGGACAACTTCATGGAGCACGCCACGTACGACAAGTATTGGGTGGAAGGGGGAACGCTGCCCCATTTGACAGAGGTCACCGTGCCGACGCTGAATGTCGTCGGGTGGTGGGACGCGGAAAACCTGGGCGGGGCGCTCGACATCTACGACACGATGGAACCGCTCGACAAGCAGAACCTCAACCGGCTGGTCGTCGGGCCATGGGCGCACGGGCAATGGTATCGCGGCCCGAGCGAAGCTCTGGGAGCCTACGAGTTCGGCTCGGACACTATGGCTCACTATCAGAAGACCATCGAAGCGCCGTTCTTCGCCCACCACTTGAAAGGCGCGCCCGACCCCAAATTGGCGGAAGCCACGCTGTTTCAAACCGGTTCGAACAAGTGGCAAAACTATGCAAGTTGGCCGCCGGCCGAGAGCAAACCCCAGAAGCTCTACTTCCAGCCAAATGGCGGGCTGTCGTTCACAGCGCCCGGTGATGACCAGACTGAGGAGTTTGCGAGCTACACTTCCGATCCTAAGAACCCCGTGCCCTACTCGGCCCGGCCCATCATGGGATTCTGGCACGGCATGCAGGGTAGTGACGATCCGCGATTTGGTCGCGCCGGCAAGCTGTGGAAGGTCGAGGATCAACGCTTTGTTGATGGCCGACCCGACGTGCTTACGTTCGTGACCGAGCCGCTTGACGGTGACGTTGAAGTCGCCGGGCATATCGTCGCCCGGCTGTTTGCCTCGACCTCGGGAACCGACTCCGACTGGGTGGTCAAGCTGATCGATGTCTATCCCGAAACATACGAGGAAAAGCCGGAGATGGGCGGCTATCAACTGATGATCGCCGACGACGTGATCCGCGGCAAGTTCCGTAGCAGCTTCAGCAAGCCGGAGCCGCTCGAGCCTGGGAAAGTCACCGAGTTCGAGATCAACCTTCGCACCCGCAACCACTTGTTCCGCAAAGGACATCGCATCATGGTGCAGGTGCAGAGCAGTTGGTTTCCGCTGATCGACCGCAACCCGCAGACGTTTGTCGACATTCCCCAGGCCACCGAGGACGACTACCAAGCTGCCGAGCAGCGAGTGTATTTCTCCACAGAGCATCCTTCGCACATCCAGCTACCCGTCGTCACGAAGGAGTGAGTTTCATGTTACTGGTTCGATCGATGTTGTTAAGTCTGATTGCGCTCACAGTACCTCCCTATGCCATGGCCACAACTCAGGTGCTGCAAGGAAAAATCGAACTCGCAGGGCAGGGCGATGCTCCGCTGCGAGTGTGGGCCATGCCGGTGGTGACCACCGACACTGGGCACCTCATCCCGCCATCGAAGCCCGAAATCCTCGCCGCGGCGGCCAACCAACAGGCCACCGCGCGGGTGACAACACGGAAGTTCTCACTTGAGGTTAAGGGAGATCGGCCGTATTGCGTGTTCGCTTACGCGGACCTCAACGACAACGGCTCCTGGGACCCAGCAACGCCGGAGCCGTTCGGCTGGTACGCGACCGAACCGGCGGGAAGCTATGCCATCGCTGCCAGCTCGCCAAAGAGCAAGCAGCTCAGCTTTCGTCTCACCGCCCCGCACACCATGCCGACCGAGTCGCAAGCCACTGAAGGCGGGCGGATCACGCAGATCAAAGGTTACACCGTGCTGCAACTTTCGGGCGACGCCCAGCTGCGGGGCTTCGCGCACGGAAAGCTGCTGGCCGATCAAATCGTCGACTTCTTCCGGTTCTACATTCTCGAAGACAAGATGAAGTCGGCCCAGGAGTACGAAGCAGGCTTCGCAAAGTTCCTGCACAGCCACTTCAACTACCCGGCGGAGTTCGTTACGGAGTGCGAAGCAGTCATCGAGGGGATGAAGGCTTCGGGCGCCGACCTGATGGTGCCGGAACTGAATCGCGAGTTCTCGCTGACCGACTTGTACGCCATTAACGGGTACATTGAAACACGGGCTATGCGATCCAGTTGCACACAATTCGCCGCCTGGGGCGAGCGAACCGCCGACACGGACGTCGATGGCGGCATGATCACCGGCCGCAATATGGATGGCGAGATCGACCTGCGTCGAGTCACGGTGAGTCACTTCCTGTTGATGGCGGTTGATCCTGCCGGGCCGGGCCAGAAGCGATACGTCTCGATGATGTGGCCGGGCTTCGTGGCAACCATATCCGGCATCAACGAAGACGGTTTCTACACGATGGAGAACGCCGGGCTCACCGGCCCAGGCCCTGTGGTGAATGGTCTGGTTCCTTTCTCATGGACCATGCGCGAGTCACTTGCGAAACTGGGCGCGGACGCCACGCCCGACTCGGTGCAGACGTTGGTCGACAGCTTCGACAACTCGGCCGGCGGCTGCTGTGGTCCGGGCTGCATCACTCTGTTTGCGGTGCCTTACACGGGGCAAAAAACTCCCGCGTTCATCCTGGAAGGCGACCGCTTTGGCGACCACATCCGCCGCGCCGAAGACGTTGCACCCTACGTACCACAGGCGATCGCTGCTAGCAATCACCACTTGGGGTATGGAGTGTCCCCCACTCGCCCTGGCAAGGTGTTCGACAAGACACCCAGTTTCTCATCGCTATGGCGGTACGAGGCCGGCATGCACAAGTTGGATGCCTGGTATCGCATCGGCCGGCCGATCGGCACGGACGAAATGCAGCAGTTGCTGCAGACCGTTGCCCACGGTACGACCGAATACTCGATCGTCACGCGGCCCAACCAGCGGGAAGTCGACGTGGTGGTCGCTTCGATGAAGTCCGAACCGTGGGACGCGCCATATCGCGAGTGGACGACCTTCGCCTTCGACGAACTGTTCACGGCGCCGCGCGTCGCCACCGACTAGCGGTCGGGCGGCGATTAGCGTGCCGGTCGACGTTACTTGGAGGCGAACTCCTCCAAGTCCAACACCACTTTCAGCTTCGCGCTTTCGGCATCCGGAGCCACGTTGACCACAGCGCCGGGACGAGCGTAGAAGAATGTGGTGGGGGCATAATTCACCTTGGTGGCCGCCCAGTGCCACAATTCCATGTCGAACTTGATCGACTTCTCAAACGGAATTGCGTCGAGGGCGCGGTAGCGACTGTTGACCGAGAAGCCGCCCTTCAAGTTTCCACCGCCTTCGGGCTGAGCATGGAACGGGGCGGCGAACGACTCGGGACGACACCAAGCGTAGCCGTAGTAGTCCTCGGTGCCGGTGCCGAAGTGCGAGGGGAAAGTCTCGCCATCGACGTAGATCTTCTCGTCTCCCTCTCCCCACCACTCGGCGGCTCCGTTGAACAGCGTAAGCGTGTCGCCAGCGTACACGCCTTGGCCTTCGACCGTCACGTAATTCTTATCGCTGGCTCCGTCGGGTACATCCATGCTGTCGCTGCCGCCGGTCACCTCCTCGGTGTACTGACGCCAAGTGGAGTGAAAGTGCAACGAACGATCGTCCCACTTCCAGTCGCTGAACGATACTTCGCCCAGTTCAACGGCCACCGCCTCGCCTGAGAGATTCTCCAACGAGATGTCGCAACCTTTCGCAAACGGCATCACCCACTCGCAGGACATCACCCCGTCGTCGGAATAAGCCGTGTACCAGCTTTGATACGGCTGGGGCTTGTATCCCACGCCGAAGAAGTCGCCCAGCGGAACCCACACACATTCCTCGCCGTCGAACTGCATCTTGATGACGGTCGAACGTAGCGCTTGTAGCGAAGCGTTCGGATCGACCTTCAAGCGAATCCGCCGCACTGCACCGCTGGATTCTTTGGCGGCCAGCGTCACCGATTGCTTTGGTGCGATGTTGCCATGCCACGTCACCTGCTTCCAATCGGCGCCCGAAGGGCGACCGCCCGCGGTTAACTCGGCTTGCGTCGACTCCAACGCAGCCTGTGCTGCTCTAAGTCGTTCCATGGAGAACGTCTCAACTTGGGTTCCAGGTTCGTAAGTGCGGTAATTGATCTGGTAATAGAGCGCCTCGCCCGTCTTACCGCCTTCATCCAGGAACACGTCGGTTTGATAGGTGATCTTGCAGCCCTTGGCGTAGGGGATGGGAAGGTACAGATTATGTCCGCGCCGGCGGTACTCTGTCTTGGGCGAGACACCTTGCGACAGCGGTCCCTCGGTCAACAGGCCGCCATCGATCACGTCGGCGACCGGGCCTTCGATGGCGGGCGTGTCGCTTCCGTCCAGGTAAACTCGCAAGGTGCCGTTCGAGAACGGTTTTCCTTTCGGTCCATGCCACGTTCCCCAGAAACGCACAATCGCGCCGGGCCCTTCGGCATCCATCAATACAAATTCTTTGCCGCCGTCTCTTTCCTCGATGCGTACAAACTGGCTGCGGTCCCAGTTGGCGTACCAACTTTCCTGATCCTCCGCCGACGTCGCCCTGCGGTCATAGCTCGAAAACTGCTTGCACGTGTACTCCGGCTGGGGAAACTGGCATAGCTGACTGCGGTCGGTCATCTCTTCCAGCAAACTGGTAATAGAAACAACCTCCTTCGATCTCGCGTCGATGGCCACCAGGCCCATCAGCGCAAAGCAGCACCAAAGCGTTGTTCGGCGGCATGGAAGTACGGAGATTAACAATCGGCTGGCCATCGTGAGACTCCAAGAGTTATTGAACGGGATGGGTCGACGCGCGACAGTGCATCGCCCGCGAAATTGCGCGCCAGGCCTACCAAACTAGCGTGAGGCCAAGGAGCCTTCACAGACTGCCGTGCGCAAAACCGGGTTGAATTTCGATCTTGGTGGCGTGGGCAAAGAGACACTTTTCCGCAAGCTAAGGGGCTTCGCCCGCGGGCGTGCGCGAATTGCGAACGTTTTTGCGCACGGCACCTGCAATTTCGCAACCATGGCGTTCGTTCTGTGTATATTCAGCACCGTGGGCCAATCTGCACCCACACCATGCCCAATCCTACCTCCGCAGGCGATACGATGCCCCCAATTCACCCCTCCTACGCCGATCCGGCGATTGCCGAACAGCCATCTCGACGCGTCGCTGTGCTGGTGGAGTTCGATGACACTTGGGGGCGCAACGTGGTAGAGGCGATCGCGCGCTATTCGCATGACGCCGGATGGCAGTTGCTGCTCGCCCCGCGAGACGCAGAACGCCGCCTGCGCGTTCCCGAGGGATGGGAAGGAGACGGCGCGGTTGTGATGATCCGCGACGAGTCCTTGATCAACCACATCCGCGATTTGCAGATCCCGGCGGTCGATCTCGGTTCGATGTATCCCGAAACCTCGTGGATGGGCCGCGTGATGACGAACGATAGTGCTCGCGCCAAAATGGCGCTCGATCACTTCCGCACGCGGCAATTGCAACACTTCGCATGCTACGCCCCCGTGATTGGGCGATACCCCAAGCGTCGATCCGAGCAATTCCGGAATATGGTCCGCGAGGCAGGATACGAATGCCATGCATTCGAGGCAGAACAGGCGGGTACGTCGATCGTCGATCGCGAGAGTTTGGCGCAGTGGCTGCAAGAGCTGCCACGTCCGGTAGGCATTTTCGCTTCCGACCCCTACCCGGCGCGCCAGTTGGCCGAAGTCTGCATGCACCGCGGCATCGACGTTCCAGGAGAAATTGCCATCCTGTCGGGCGACGAGGATGAACTGCTGTGTGGAGTTATGTCGCCTCAAATATCGAGCATCGAGTTGGCGAGCCATCGCATTGGATTCGAGGCTGCGCGGATGCTGGACAACATCATCCGTACCGGCCAAGTGCCTGCAGAGCCCGTGCAGATCGATCCGCTGCGTGTCTGCTCGCGTCGCTCGACGGACTACCTGGCGATTGGCGATCCCGATTTGAAGAACGTGGTGCGGCTGATCTGGGAACACGCGGCCGACGGCGTTCAAGTATCCGACCTCGTTCGCGCTGCTGCCATGTCGAGGCGAAAGATGGAGCAGAGATTCCGCGAGGTGCTGGGCCGGACGCCAGCCGAGGAGATTCGCCGTGTGAAGTTGGAGCAAGCGCGGCAAATGATGGTCACCACTTCGATGAGCGTAGCGGCCATCGCGCTGTCATGCGGATTTTCTAGCGGCCCTTACTTAGCCCACGCATTCCGAAAGCAATACGGCATCACCCCAAGTGAGCTACGCGTTGGCCGCGAATCGCAGCAACCAGCGGTTGTACCTCGCCTTCCTTCTGTGCCAGCCAGATTGAACTAGCACGCATCGGGTGGACATCTAGGGTGGCGAGCTTCCCGGGCTCGCGCGCACTTAAGGTTTTGTGCGCGCTCGTACGGCGAAGCGATTCGCGAATTCAGGTCATTCGCTTGAGCAACTTTCTTTAGGCGGCACGCTGCGCAATATTAACTGCTTATTGCGTCGCAGCGAGTCTACGGCGGGATGCAGCGTCGCGTAGCATAGTAGTTGAGCGCGTCGCGACTTGACTAAATCGCCTTCCGCGCCTGGCAATTGCATTCAGTTCATTCGAGGAAGACAAATACTGTGGTGGAAATTCACCGAGAACGACGGACTGCCCGGATTGCGGCGCCTGTTCAGGCAATGCACGAACGTGCCGATCTCCTCAGCTACAAGAACATCGTGCTGCTTACCGACGGCGCGTCGCGTTCCGGTTCGGCGAAGACGGCAACCGGCGTGGTGCGCTACCGTCAGCAGGATGTGGCGGCCATACTGGATCGCGATGAAGTCGGGTCTACCGCTCAGCAGCTGTTCGGCTTTGGTAGCGAGATACCTGTTGTTGGGTCACTGGGCGAAGTGCCAACCGCCGACGCACTGTTTATTGGCATTGCCCCCGCCGGAGGCAACTTGCCCGAAGCCTGGAAGCCGATCCTGCTGGAGGCACTCCAGCGTGGAGTCGACGTTGTATCGGGACTGCACGACTTCCTAGTGAACGATCCTCAATTGGTCGCGGCAGCCCGGAAGCATGACGCCAAGCTGATCGACGTTCGTCGCAACCATGAGAAGACCGTCGCCGACCACGCCAGCTTCCCAGCCAACAACCTTCGCATCCATGCGGTAGGGCATGACTGCAGTGTAGGAAAGATGGTCGTCACGTTGGAAGTGGAACGAGAACTCCAACGTCGGGGTGCGAACACCCGTTTCCTGGCTACTGGTCAAACCGGCATCATGATTGCTGGCGATGGCGTGCCGGTCGACTGCGTCGTGGCCGACTTTATTAGCGGCGCGGTCGAGCAAATGTTGCTGCGGAACACCGATGCCGAGATCATGCTTGTCGAAGGGCAGGGGAGCATCTCGCACCCCAGCTTTTCGGGTGTGACGATGGGCCTGCTGCATGGCTGTGCTCCGCAGGGCATGATCCTCTGCTACGAGGCGGGCCGCACCGCGGTGAAAGGGCTGCCGCACGTTCCGCTAAAATCTCTCAGCGAATATGTGCGGGTCTACGAGACGATTGCGGGCTTACGTTATCCCAGCCGCGTGATCGCCGTCGCGGTGAACGGCAAAAATCTGGACGATGCGGCCCTGGACGAAGAGGTCCGTAGGGTGCAGGATGAACTCGGACTGCCAGCCTGCGATGTCTATCGACATGGCGCCGGTGTGCTGGCCGATGCAGTGGAAAAACTGAGAACCGAGGTACTTGGATGAAGGTCTCGTTGCACGAGCGCACCGCACCGCTGAAAAAGCCCTTTACAATCTCCCGCGGAACATTGACGGAACAGCCCGTGCTCATCGTCAAGATGGAGCAGGACGGCAATGTGGGCTACGGCGAAACCACGGCCAACGACTACTACGGGCATACGCTCGAGTCGATTCGCCAGTCGATCGAAAGCGTCCAACCGCAGATCGAACAACTCGACATCGTACAAGGCGACGAAGTGTACAACTCCGTGGCCGCGCAGCTCGCGGGCGACATGTTCGCCCTCTCGGCACTCGACATCGCCTGCCAGGACCTAGCCGCAAGACGCGCTGGGAAGACTTGCTTCGAGAACTGGGGACTCGAGTGGACCGGCTTGCCAGAGTCGAGCCTAACGATCGGCATCAACGACACACCCGCCATGGTGGCCGACCTGAAGGAAAACCCAGGTTGGAACAACTACAAGGTGAAACTCGGCACGACGCGCGACATCGAAATCGTTTCGGCCCTCCGCGGTGCTACGGACGCCAAACTGCGAATCGATGCCAATTGTGCATGGACTGCCGATGAGACTATCGAGAAGTCGAAGCAACTGGCCGATTTGGGCGTCGAGTTCATTGAACAACCGCTCCCACCGGACGCACCGCGCGACGACTTCAAGAAAGTCTACGAGGGCAGCGCGCTGCCGGTGATCGCCGACGAGAGTTGCCAGATTCCGGCACACGTCGAGCCGTGCGGCGAGGTCTTTCACGGCATCAACGTCAAGCTCTGCAAGTGCGGTGGACTGACTCCCGCAGTGCAGATGTTGAAGCAAGCCCGCCAAATGGGCCTCAAGACGATGGTCGGATGCATGGTCGAAACGTCCATCGGCATCTCAGCCGCTTCTCAACTGTTGCCTTTGCTGAATTTTGCTGATCTGGATGGCGCGATCCTACTCGGCAACGATCCGGCCACCGGCGTGAAGGTCGAGCTTGGCAAAGTGAATCTGGCCGACTCGCCAGGCACGGGGGCCGTGCTCCGTGACTAAGCTACTTCAGTCGCAACAGCACTACATTGTCGAGCACCGAAGTCGTCGCACCTTTTTGGGTGTTGATTTTTAGCTCGCCACCCAGTTGCCAAGCGCCAGCGGCATCGCGTTTGGTGTTGCGATTTGGATTGATGAGCGTGCCTGACTCAATCCTCGTGACGGCCATGCGTTCATGCTGACCCTCAGGGCTACGTCGCGCTGGATCGTGAATGATGAGAATCGCGGAATCATCTGGGTCGGCTCCGAGCAGCGTTACCCAATGGCCCCCCAACCGGCGATAGTCGCCTCCTTCTTTTTTGTACCAGCCAACGTTTAGTAGGCCGATGGTATCTGCGTCGAGCCGTCGGGCAACTTCCACCGCATTGGGATGTCCTGGCACGGTGCGAACCAAGTCGCGCTTCACCTTACGCCAACCGTGGTATGCGACTTGGTCGACTTGGTAGCCACGATCCTCAACGTAGCCGGTAAGCCCGCGAATCAACGCATGAGGGCCCGTTCCGCGCGTCTTCGCGGTGTTCATTAGCCCTGGCGAGCCGAGTGTTTCGGCCAACTCAAGCTGCGAGCCGGGCACCAATTCGGGATACCCACGTCCGGCCAGCCAGACCAGCGCATTGCTCGCCGCCACCGGACCGCAGTATTGTCCACCCCGCCCAGGCAGGCTCTCATGCACCTGCGGCAAGTCTGGAGTATCTTCGATCCGTTCCTTCAAGTCTCTCGGCGGCGATGCCAACGCCGGTGCGGTCAGCATGAAGACTAAGGACAACAGCGAAGCCAATGGCGCTCGGGCGAAGGACATTTGCATAAAGTGTGGTTTACGGCGGGTTGTGAAAGGAGGGTGTCGAAGCATGTAGCGTGCGCTGAACTCAGGAACCCACTAGCACTTTTCGAATCTCAAGACGGAGTTAGCAGTGTACTCTAACATGTTACCCGTGCCCACATGCTGCTTGGCACTAGTCGAGCAGAAGCAGCAGGGCCAAATGCACAGGGTAGAACCAGTACCACCACCAGCCGGTGCGTATCCAATGGGGTGCATCCCATGCAATTCGCGTCCCCCACCAAAGCACGATGGCCCATGCGACTGATTCGGCGCCGTAGGTCAAACCCCACCACGTAGCATGCGGCCACAAGTACACCGCCATCGATGCGGCCGACACGCTGGGCAGCCACCATCGTGATCCCGCATGATGCCCGACGACTAGCAGTCCTACCGCAATGGCGCCGCCTTCGACGACTACTTCGCCCCGCCAGGATTCCACCGCCGCCAGGGCTGTGACCACCACGGCGACCTCCGCGATACGCCGCTCGGCCAGTACGACCACCAGGCCCAGCGTGAACAGAATGTTGAGCGAGTCGCTCCACCAGAACGCCGTGTAGATACCCTGCGACACCACCCCGACCATAAAGAGCCGCGCCGCGTACATCTCGCGGCTGCTGGTTCGCTGTAGTCCGGCGAGCAGCAACAAAAAGAAACCTGGTATCGCCGCGCGCCCCAACGCCCTCCATCCCGAACCGCCGTCGTACACAATTGCCGCATGGTCCACGACCATCGACACCACGGCCACCAGACGCACCACAGCCCAATTCACGGCACCTTCTCAACCATTAAAAAGAAGTCTAGCTCTCGACCGATCGCCCGCGGATTTGCATATAACGTTAACCGAGTTACCCGTCGACACCAACATCGCTTCAACACACGATGCGAGATTGAATAAGCGGATGGTTGACAAATCTTGGTTATAGCCGGATAATCGCTGTCCACTTCTACCGCGACCCCGCAGGGATCCGTCGAGTCCCGGTAGCGAGAATTTCAGTTGCGAAACGCATCGGTCGGACTTGGATTCGACCAACAATTCTCACTTTTTTCTTCGACAATCGACGCCCAACTCCGCAGCGAGGTGGTTCTACACGTTGGCATCCCCTAATTACATGGGAGCATATCGATGAAGCGACATTTCGTTCCAGCCTTATTCGCCGCTGTGACCCTGGCAGCAATCGCCAATGCACAAGAACCGAATGGTGACGCCACGGAGACGATTCGAGAGAGATTAGGGTCTTATGTAGAGACGTTTAACAAACACGACGCTGAAGCCGTGGTAATGTACTGGACCGCGGATGCAGTCTCGGTTCAGGAGGGAACCGGCGAGAGGACCGAAGGCCGTGAAGCTCTGCAAAAGGAATTCAAACAGTTCTTCGCTGACTACCCGCAAGCTCAGCTCTCCGGCAGTACGGAGCATGTGCAAATGGTCGGCGCCGACGTCGCAGTTATTGAAGGAACGATTACTCTGGCGACCGGTCTCGACGAGCCGACTCAATCCACCTTCACCGCAGTGCTCAAGAAGCAGGACGATCATTGGCTAATTGCCAGTTCGCACGAACGCGATGTCCCCACTCCAACCACATCCCACGAAGCGCTTAGGGAGTTGGTTTGGGCGATCGGAAGTTGGCAAGACGAGATCGACGGAGCCAAGGTTACCTCGACCATCCGCTGGTCGCCGAGTCAGGCATTCCTGATTCGCTCCTACCAGGCTGAGTATGAAGATGGCGATGGCACCTCGGGCACACAGATCTTCGGTTGGGATCCACTTGCCAAGCAGATCCGCACCTGGACGTTCAACTCCGATGGATCCTTCGGCGACGGCACCGTGTCGAAGAACGGTGATGAGTGGATGGTGAAGATGAATCAAGTGCACAGCGATGGGACGTTGGCTTCAGGGACGACCGTGATCACGAAGATCGACAACAACACCCTGCAGATTCATAAGATCGGTGAATCGCTCGATGGAGAACCAGTTCCGTCTTCGGACCCAATTACTGTTGTTCGAATTGCAGAGATTGAAGAGGCTCCCGCGGAAGAGACTGCTGCTGTAGAAGGAGCGTCGCGATGACATTCAAGATCACTTCGATAAGCGTCTCCAAGATTGCGATTGCCGTTGCACTGGCGTTGATGGTCGCCGATGACAGTCGTGCGGTAGGACGCGGAGGCGGCAAGAAAGGGGGAGGTGGCCGGCCGGCTGCGTCACGCGGAGGAGGAGGCGCAAAACGCGCTGCACCGCGACCAAAGACCAGTATGCCCAAAATGGGTGGCTCCAGGTCCAAACCGAATCGACCTTCGGCGAGCAGGCCAAGTGTTAGTCGTCCGTCGTCTCGACCAACCGCCAATCGTCCAACACAACGACCGAATATCAACCGCCCCAGTGGCGGACTCAAGCCCAACAGCCGACCCAATACTCGACCAAATTCTCGGCCCAACTCGGGATCGCGCCCGAACTTAAGCTCTCGGCCGTCAACGCGACCTGGGACAACTCGGCCGGGCGCCTCTCGGCCCACAACTCGGCCAGGATACGCCCAAAGACCGAACACCAGCCTGCCGAATTTTGGATCACGACCGAATAGCCGACCAAGTCGACCTTCGGTGGCTCAACGCCCAAACGCTCAGCGCCCGAACATTGGCACACGACCCTCGACACGACCGGGTACGAACCGCCCAAATATTGGCAGTCGCCCAGGAGGAAACCGGCCCGACATCGCCAGCCGACCTGGCGGAAACCGGCCCGGAGCAAACACTCGTCCATCTACACGACCTAGCCCTGGAGGACTTGGCGATTTCCTGGGACTTGACCGCCCGGTGCGACCTGGAAGCGGTGGCGACCGTCCCGGACTGGCCAATCGACCTGGGAGGCCGACAACCTTGCCCGGCGAGATCGGCAATCGTCCCGGTCGACCCGGCACGGGTGGCGACCGGCCCGGAATCGGTGGCAATCGTCCCGGCATTGGCAATCGACCCGATCGACCCGGTGGAGGCAATCGCCCAGGCATTGGCAATCGCCCTGAGCGTCCCGGCAGTGGTGTTGGGGATCGTCCAGGTATCGGCAATCGTCCCGATCGCCCGGGCGGCGGAGGTAACCGACCCGGCCGACCAGGTGGTGGTAACCGCCCCGACCGCCCTGATTGGATTGGCGGCGGTGGCGATCGACCTGGCAGGCCGAATCGGCCCAACAGGCCCAACCGCCCCGGTGGAGGCAACTGGTGGGACAACGGTGGCATCCACAATCGCCCGGGTTGGGCTAATCGCCCTGGTTGGAACAACGTCCACGATCGCTGGCCCCGACCAGGGCGTCCGGGTTACGGCATGGGCAATTGGATCGACCGTCACCCTGGACGCTACGATCGCTGGAACAATTGGGGCAACAACGTTCGATTTAACTACAACAACTTCAACGTCTACAACGACTACTTCACGCCCAACTGGTGGGGAGGCCACTACCATGGAATCGGCGGCTGGCACTACGGTTACTGCTTCGACCGGTACCCGTCGAGTTACTGGTGGACAATTCCCACGTTTGTCGGCTTAACCGATTGGTTCAGCTGGCCGGCGCCCACCCCCGTGTGGCAAGAGCCGATCTACTACGACTATGGTCCCGGCGGCAACGTTTACTACGAAAACAATGCGGTCTACATCGACGGCCAGGAAGTCGGCACCCCGCAAGACTTCGCCGCCAGCGCAGCAGTCCTGGCGACCGTCGAACCACCTGCAACAGAACAGCAGGCGGAGGAGGCGGATTGGATGCCACTCGGCACGTTCGCCGTGTCTTCCAGCCAGAAAGAGACGGAACCAACTCGGTTTGTGCAACTGGCCGTGAACAAAGAAGGCATTGTCAGCGGCACGCTATACGACGAGTCGACTGATATCACACAGACCCTGCTGGGTCGCGTTGACAAGGAAACGCAACGCGTCGCCTTGCGAGTCGGAGAGAGCGAAGACATCGTCGTTGAGACTGGCCTCTACAACCTCACCCAACCAGAAGCGCCCATCATGGTGCACTACGGCCCCGACCGAGTCGAAAACTGGCTGCTAGTGCGACTGGAGGAACCAGACTCGGAGTGAAATCGCTGCGGCATCGGCAAAACACAACCTGCCGCGGCCAAGGGACGCCTTCAAGGCGCATAGAGAACACCTCGAACAACGTACCGCAGGTGATCAAGGCTGCGCTGCTCTACGTGGTGGCATCCTACTTGTCGTACGACCGAGTCCAATTCGTCCGCGATGTCGAGCCGTTCGAGTTGCAGCAACGAACGCCCTTGGCTGAAGCAATTGGGACAGGGGCTTTCCACTCGCACTGTTCTACGCAAGCGACCTATTGCTCGGTAGGGACTTCACGTGCTGCGGAACTCGTTCGAGTATCCCCGCGCCATACACGGACTGGAGATCAAGGTGCTCCAGATGCACGTATCCGATGTGGCATCCGCAGGTATCATTGGGACACAAACGTCGGCGCAAGGAGTGTTCGAAGTTCGCATCGTATAGATTGCCAATCACTTCATCTACAAAGTGACATCGCCGCACGTTTCCCTGACTGTCGACCGTGACCACAGTCTCGCCTGTCAAGCAATGCTTACCCCGACTCGGGTGGCGCTGGTTGTTTACAGGAAACTGAGGATCGATTTGCGTGAGCTGCTCAATGGCCGACAAGTCATAATACTCCTCTTGTGACTTGAAGGCATTGATCCATAGATAGACTGTCGGGGGCAGCCGACGTCGCAGCTCGTCGATCTCTGAAAAGTGCTCGCGCAAGCCCACGCACCCAACACTATAGCTGACGCCGCTAGTCGACAACCGCTCGCATTGCTTAAGGAAACTGCCGAGGCTTGTCTGTCCAGGATGGTAGGTGCACCAGAGTCCAAGCTTGCCTGCTTCAGCCAAACCCACCCAATCCAGGTTGCAGGAGAGATTTGTTTGCACGGCGACTTTTCGGACGTGAGAGAGATGCGTCAAACTGACAACCGCATCGCGATACCAACTCCTTACTAGAGCCTCGCCCCACGGAGTGAAAAAGACCGAAAGAGGCCGTTCCGAATGGCATGTTGCCCAATCGATGAATCTTTCCAGACCTTTTCGATCTGAATCAAGTTCATCGGGCGACTCCCAATGCTTTGCAAACGGGCAATACGGACAATCGTAATTGCAGCTCGAAAGTGTGCCACGGTAGAGGATTGAGAGTTCTACAGACATTCGAACTCCTCCATAAGTCCGCGGACCCGATCCGAATAGAGCCATGGCCCGATGACATCGGAACGCTCCATACCAGCCGGAGTCAGGCGTAAAATTCTGTCCGACTCGGTTGCCCAATTCCGTTCAACGAGTTCCTCCAACTGAGGGAGGTGCTCCCAGATCGACTCGCCAAACCGCTCGCGATAGTTGTCCAGATGCACGCCCTCTACCTGCAAGAGCCCCTGAATGACGTACCGTCGGCGTTGTTCTAACTCGCCAAGGACATAACCATGCGAGGCGAAACGAAACGATTCACATTCCCGCGAGAGGTAGTCCTGCAGAATCGCTCGGACTCCGCTCTTGCCTACCGCGAACTCCGTAGAATAGTGCAGGTCGCGAGTATAAGAACGCGCTCCACACCCAAGGCCCACCATGCCGTCTGACTGACAGCAATAGACGGGAGCAGCGTCGATGGATTGCGATGGCAGGCGGAACATCCTCATGGACACCTGCTCGTACCCGGAGTCGAGCAACGCATCCCGCGCCTCGCGGTATCGGTCTAGCCGGTCGTCGCTTGCAGTGGCCGAAGTGCGTCCCAGACCTGTCAGTTCGCGTACATAGAGTGGATACAGATAAATCTCTTCCGGCCGATACGAGATCGCCCGCCTGACGTTGTCCATCCATGCTCCGCTCGATTGTCCCTCCGCCCCGTAAATCAGATCGAGATTCAGTACGGGAAAGTCACAATCGCGGACAACTGCAATGGCCTGCTCGACATCTCGAACTTTCTGCGGACGCCCCAGCAGGCCGGCTTCCTCGTCGTTGAAAGACTGCACACCGAGACTCAGGCGGTCGATGCCCCATGCTCGCAAAAGCTGGGCCTTGTGTGGAGTGAGAGTCGCGGGCGAAGCCTCGCATGAGGTTGGAATATCGCGACCATCGCCACCTAGCAAGTCGCTTGCGATATCCAGCAGTTGCTCAAGTCGCTGTTCGTCAAGAAACGTCGGCGTACCTCCGCCTATGGCGAAGCGGGAGAACTTTGCTTGGCCCAGGCAACCTTTCACCGCATTGGCTTCCCGTTGCAGCTGATCCATGTACTGCTGCGCCCAATCAGGTTCGGCATTGGCCAGTGTAAACAGGTTACAGAATCCACAACGGTATTCGCAAAACGGGACGTGAAGATACAAGAATATCGCGTCTCGCCGCTCTTGCGCCCACAACGCCTGCAGAGGCACGGGCTCCTCAAGCGTCCGATACGCCGACTTGTGTGGGTACGAATACGCGTACCCTACGTAGGGTGACTCGACGTCCAGCAGATGTTCGGTAGCGGAGTTCACGACTGATAGCCTGAGGTTACTTTAGGAAGAACTCTGCATAAGGCACATCCCAAACGACTGGATGCCCCAGACGGTGGCCATGATAACCACTTTCGCCGTAGGCTGTACCATGATCGGAACAGACGATACAAAACGTCGGGCCACGAGAACGCAGGGCTTCGAAGAGTATTGGCAAGCAAGAGTCAACATACGTCAACGCCGCGGCCTGCGTCTGTGGCGAATCTTCGTCGGCGTCCGCATACATGCAATTTGGCTGGTGTAGTGCCGAGACGTTTATGAACATCAGAATGCGACGATCCGGTGTGGTGTCGTTGACTATTCTGGCGGCAAGCGAAAACTGCTCGGCGGCCGAAGTGCTGCTTGTCACTCCCATGTTCGGTGACCAGTGACTTTCGTCAAACAAATCTGGTAGAACTCGCCCAAGGGCCGTTTGCTTGTTGAAAAAACCGACACCGCCGATGCACACCGTGCGGTAGCCTGCTTCGCTTAGACCTTGCACCCACGTGGGACTGTCATACACATAGCTTTCGCGCGTGGTAGACTCGCTGCCCTGGAATTTGGCTGCAAACAGCCGAGGATGAGGACCTGGGCCGGCGGGCGTGGGCAGGAAACCGGCGAAGAACGCCTGGTGGGCTGCAAAGGTGAAACTGCCCGGACTATGCCGAAGCTGCCATCCTTCGTCGGGGAGGACCGACGCGAAGTTCGGCAACTCGCTGCGCTCCAGCGTCTGCACGGCAACATCGTAGCGGAGCGTATCGAGCGTCATGAACAACATGTCGTGACGGCCCACTATTTGGTTCGCGTCTACCATGGAGAAATCATCGCCCGGCGCGGCTAGTCGCCGTTAGGTCTCCACTAGCGGTGCATAGTCGTCGGGGTTGTCGAATCCCGCGGTCCAGGCAACGGCTTGCCGGCACGTAGAGGTCTCGGGAGGAACTCGCAGCAGATATTGCCGGCCCGTCGACGGACAATTGACCGCTACGCACACCAGCGGTTCGTCATCCTCCAACTCCACTCGATACAGCTTACGCTCCCCACCCGGGTCGGTGTCCGTGTCGAGGATCGCAGGATCGGCCTCTTCCAGAAACCTTGCGAATCCCATTCGCTCCATCTTCACTCGCCGCAGCTCTGCGTTGGGCTCCTCTAGTACTTCTTGCGAGGTGATGGTCTCGGGCTGGAAGGCGATGCGTTGGTCGATTGCCACACCACGCCAGCGCAGTCCTACCCCCTTTAGCGCCGTCGGTAACTCCTTAATCCCAGTGTCGGCCACATCAATCCAAGAGGATACCTCCAATCCATCTGGCAGCGAATCGATCTGAGCACAACCGACCAGATCGAGCTGCGACAGCGGCCCCAGCCACGATGGCAACCCCGGGAGCCCCAAGCAGTTGCGCGCGCGGAGACGCCCCACGCTGATGGATGCCTGACTGGGCCAACGATGCATGTGGCTGCAGTCGCTGATGTCGACAAACGAGCAAGACAGTCCCTCCGGTAGACCCTCCAAAAGGGGACAGTCGCTGACGTCGAGTGATCCCGCCCGAAGTCCCTTTGGCAATTTACGTAATCGCAAACACCCACGCAGGTTCAAGCCGAACTGCACAGTAATGCCCTCAGGCAATTCTTCGATGTCTGTGCCTGCGAGGTCGAGCGTAACGTGCTCGCTGTTAGGCTCCAGAGGGGGAGCGGCTTTCATGGCATTACCTGGCGAATGAGTGTGCTGCGTCGAAACGGCCCCAAACCGACGCAGTACACTGCGAAACATCTCAAACATCGACCAACCTAATCAATGACGCGACGAATCTCTTGTGGAGAATATTCTCGTTGAATCCAGACTCGGTAGGATCCACGCCCAAAGACGATGGGAGCGTGCTCCTCGTGAATCAGAGTGGCGGTGTCGCCAGTCACTCGCAAGAACATCGCGTCGCCGGACCGGAAAAGTTCCGCTACCCCTCGTTCCTTGACTCGATGGGCGTGCCCGGTAATCTCTCCCTTGGCCAGAATGCAGTGGGGAAGCTTGGTGGCCGCATCCGGAATCTTCGAACACTGATCGACAAACACATCCCCATGACGCCACATTTCGCCTCTCCATTGGTTAACGTTTTCGGCAGCGGTAGTCGCCCAAACACACTGCGGATTGTACACTGGCTTCAGGCGGCCGGCCAACCTTCTAATTCAAAAGGATCAGAAAGATGACGATAAACTCTCATCTCACAGAGTTTGCAGGATTACCAGTAGTTTCGTATTCCGAGGATAGCCCCCTAAGTCAACCCGAATCAAAAGCCTTTCGATTGGGGCTCGATTGGGACTCTTACGATAGTGGTAAGACGATTCTGGAACTGTTTGCCGCCTTCCTTGGCGATCCAAATGCATCGGAAGTGCAAGCTTTGCTGGTGGGCGACTGGGGTGGAACTGGCGAAGGAAACGACTCGGGTCCGGTCGTCGAAGCCCTGGTCAGCGCTCGCGACAAGTTGCCAAAGCTTCGTGCATTGTTCCTGGGCGAAATGGTCATGGAAGAGTCCGAGATTTCGTGGATCACTCAAAGTGACGTGTCTCCACTGTTCCAGGCGTTTCCCAATCTCGAAGAACTGTACATTAGAGGAGGTGGGGGGCTACAACTTGGCAAACCAAACCACCTGAAGCTGCGGAAGCTCGTTATCGAGACGGGCGGAATGTCGGCCGAGATCGTGCGCGAAGTCACCGCAGCGGAACTTCCAGCGCTTACCCACCTCGAGTTGTGGCTGGGAGATGACGGGTACGGCAACACGGTCACAACTGACGACGTGGAGGCACTGCTCAAGAATGGACCTTGCAACAAATTGACTTATCTCGGCCTGCGGGACGACTGCAGTGCCGACGAGACAGCAAAGGTGCTCGCCAGCAACGGTTTGCCATCCACTGTAGAGTGCCTGGACCTGTCCCTCGGAGCATTGGGAGACGAAGGCGCCGAGACGCTGTTGGCCAGCGGTGTGCTGGCCCAACTCAAAACGCTCGATGTACACTTTCACTATATCTCCGAGGACGTCGTCTCAAAGCTCCGAGCGGCAGTACCGGAATTGAATGCAGACGATCCTCAAGAGGCGGATGATTGGGATGGAGAACCGCATCGATATGTCGCGGTCGGCGAATGAAGTCTCCGCGCCCTTGGGTGATTGTTTGCAATCCGGAGAACCGTCGCGTTTCGATGTTCCAAAGCGCCCTCGCGAGCCGGCGTTTACCGCCCGCCGAAGTGCGAAGCTACGAAGGGCTGCTATCGGGGCGCGAGAGCCTGGACGATTTGCCGGCGAGATCCATCGTTAGGTTCGACTCACCGGGTGAGAACTTTTCTGTCGAGCGTCAGTTGCTGGCTGCCGGCGCCGACGCAGCCGAACAGGAAGGCTCGCCAGTACTGTCTGCCGAGACGGCTTCTCGGCTCGATGAAGACACCGGACGGATACTGCACCCGCGACAATACCACTTGGGCTACATGGCATCGTGCCGAAGATGGTTTGAAGCCATTGCCGCCCAACCCGGCGTGCAATGCACGACCAGCTACGATGACTTGAGAACTCAGTTCGACAAGACCCTTTGCAGTCGCTCGCTCGCCGCAGCAGGTGTGCCGGCACCGGAGTCCATTGGAATCGTTGATGACTGGGACGATCTCCTACAGCGAATGGAACAAGCGAGTACTCAACGCGTATTCGCCAAACTCGCCAACAGTTCCTCGGCTAGCGGTGTCGTGGCGATTGAGAAGATCGGCGGACGAGTGCAAGCGATAACGTCGGTGGAAATGGTTCGCAACGGACGCAAACTTCGTTTATACAACTCGCTGAAGACCCGATGCTATACAGAGCGATCTCAGGTGTGCGACCTCATCAACGAACTCGCGCGGCATCGCCTGCATGTCGAACGATGGCTGCCGAAGGCAAGCCTCGAAAGGCGAGTATTCGATCTTCGCGTGCTAGTAGTAGGCAATCAACCCAGGCACATGGTTGTTCGAACTAGCCGCACGCCACTCACCAATCTGCACCTCGGCAATAAGCGCGGAGACCTGGAGAATTTCCTCTCTCAGATATCGGAAGTTCAACTAGCAAGCATGCTCAATAGTTGCAGAACATGCGCGGATGTCTTTTCCGAATCGCTCTACTTCGGCTTGGATGTGCTCTTCACCCCTGGATTTCGTGATCACTACGTTCTCGAATCCAACGCATTTGGCGACTTGCTTCCTGGTGTTACACACGAAAGATGTGATACATATCAAGCAGAGGTCGACGCCGCTGCGGACGGGCTACTTTATTGATTTGGGCGTCCAGCCGCACAAAAGGAGTCGCACTCCGGCTGACAATCTCGGTATGATGATAGGTGCATTCGCCACACGGATTGGAGTATTGATTCATGCCCGAGGGGGAAAATACTGCTGCGAGGGAGCCGCTTCCGTACCACCTTGCAATCCGAGACTATCTGAAGCAAGAAGAACCTCAGATTTGGGAGTGGTACGCTTCGAATCGGGTGCGCAGCGAGCATGTCGACGCTCTGCGAGTCGATCTGCTGAAGTCGACCTATCGCATAGATCGCGAAGCTGATCCAGCGATCTACAACCTGGCGTCGGGTGTAGTAGAGCAGCTGGGAATCGACGTGCCTGTTACGATTTATCAAGCCCAGAACCCAGAAGGGCTCAACGCCTCGCTGGCCTACTTGCCAGAAGAAGCCCACATTGTGCTTCACGGTCCGCTGAAAAGCAGATTGTCGGAGGCGGAAATGCGAGCCTTGTTGGCTCACGAATTGGGGCATATGCTGCTGTACAACCAGTGGGATGGCGAGTTGCTGATCGCCTCTCAAGTCTTGTCTGCATTGACGCACGACCGCCAGGCCGATGTGTCCCACTTCGCCAGTGCTCGTTTGTTCTACCTCTACACCGAAGTGTTCTGTGATCGCGTCGCCCTGGAGGTGAGCGAGTCGCCACTTGAGGTAATCTCAATGCTGGTCAAGATCGCCACGGACCTGGAGGAAGTGAATCCCGAAAGCTACTTGAATCAGGCTGAAGAGATTCTCGCCAAAGGCCCCACCAAGACAGAAGGCTACTCGCATCCCGAAGCGTACATCCGAGCTCACGTATTGAAGCTATGGCACGATAGGCGAGACAATGCGAATCCCGAGATCACCGAGTTGATCGAAGGACCGCCGTCTCTCGACGAACTCGATCTAACTGCTCAAGTGCGCGTCATGGGTTGGACACGCCAGCTAATCAATCGGCTCCTTGCGCCAAATTGGATGCGAAGCGACCTGATGCTAGCGCACGCAAGACTCTTCTTCGACGAATACCAACCACCGGACGAAGCAACTGCGACCTCGGAACTTCGCGACCAGATCGACCGTGGCGACAACGCGCTGCGCGACTACTTTTGTTATGTGATGATTGATTTTGCGACCGCCGATCGCGAGTTGGAGGAAGCCCCACTCGCCCACGCGATTGGCGTGTCTGAGTCGATCGGCCTGAAGGATCGGCTTCTCGAGTTGGCTGCCAAGGAATTGCGCCTCCGCAAGAAGCAGGTGGAGAAACTCGACCACGATCGCGAAAAGCTCATCACGGCCGCCGAGAAGCTGGGGGTCGACGCATGACCAAGCTGGCAGATTTCATGCAGTCGAGGTTCGACGGCGCTGGTTTATCGACCGAGGACGCGTTGGCGTCGTTCCTGCCGCTCGCCCGAGAGGTTAACGAGGCCCATGCTGCGGGCTTGGTGGCGCCGCTGGAGGGGATCGACGACCTGCAGGTCGAAGGAGTGCAGATCTGGTTCGAAGAAGCGAAGCGGCGCGAGGTACGTCGGGCGAACGCCGAAGTGCGCAAACTCCAGGCCGAGCAGCGTTCGGCCGTTGAAGTGGTTTCCGAATTGCGTGTCACTACCGAGGTAGACGACGGCTCAGAGCGCCGCGTTGATCTGGCCATTATCGATACCGATCAACCCATCACTCGCCCCGCGTACCTTCCGGGCTATCAGTCCTGGGAACACCGCATGGACTGCCACGATCCGGTCACCGATATCTTCAGCCTGGGAATGATCCTGGCGAGTCTCGCCTGCGGTCTCGACTTTCGCGATACGGACGACCTGGACCGGTTCGTGGCCCATCGCAAGAACCTGTTCACGCTGGCGCCTGACCTGCATCCGGTCGTGGCGCGCGTAGTCGTCCGAATGACGCAAGTCGAGCGCCGCAGTCGGGCTCAGGACTTGAGTTCGCTGGTTCGGACACTCGAGACTTATCGCGATCAGGAAGTAGATTTGCTCTTCGATCTGACTAACTCAGCAGAATTCGAGTCGAGTTCGACACGCGACAAGCAGACCGTGATTCTCACGAAGCTTCGCGAACGGCTGTTCGAGCTTTCGCGGCGCAACAAGCTGTTGCACTTCAAACCGACGCTGCAGAGCGTGAACCTTACGCAGTCCAGCGTACCGCTGTCGTTCGACATCAAGAGCATACGCCCTGACCAAATCCTCACCTGGACCGATGATCTCCAGCGCGAAGTGGCCAGCAGCAAACCAATTTCACTCAACAAGTATCTGAACTTCACCGAAGTGCTGTACTTGCCGAGCCAGCTTGAAAAGCTCATCGCCGAGGCCAAGCGCGACCAGGCGGAGTATGGGTTCGCGCAACTGCGGCTGGTGGTTTGTTTTTTGCACTGGGCAAACCTCAAGGAAAAGCCCGCCGAGCAGTACGATTCGCCCCTCGTGTTGTTGCCGGTTCAACTGCGCAAGAAGAAGGGCATCCGCGACACGTTCTATCTCGACACACTCTCGACCGATGCGGAAATCAACCCGGTCGTGCGGCATCAGTTCAAGCAACTGTACGACATCGACCTACCAGAAACGATTGATCTATCGAAGGGCTCGCTCGACGCCTTGTTCGAGCTGCTCAGGGAGAAAATCAACGCGTCCGAGACTGCCATCACGCTCACGAAGGTCGACCGCCCACGCATCGCACTGATACATGAAAAGGCTCGCCGCAGACTCGACCAGTACCGTAAACGCGCGCGGCTCGCCGGGCGAGGCATTCGCAAGTTCCTCGATTTCGACTACAGCTACGACCCTGCCAACTTCCATCCACTGGGCATTAAGCTATTCAGTTCCAAAGTGCGACCTACCGAGACGCACCTGCGTGACGTCATCGAAGACAAGCCGCGCCCCAGGAACTTTGCCGTTGAGCCGGATACTCCTGTATCAGAGCCGGTCGTTGAACAGGAGCGACAGTTCTACTCACTACAGTCCGGCGGCGAAACGAACCCTTACGAGTGGACCTTCGACCTGTGTAGTGTAACGCTGGCAAACTTCAAGTATCGTCGCATGTCTTTGGTGCGTGACTATGAGGCGCTGCTGGACGACGGCATGACCAACCCGGCTTTCGAAGCGGCTTTCTCGCTTGTGCCACGTCCGTTGGACGACGAGCCAGCCAACCCACGTCCTCTCGAAGAGAGGTTCGACGTCGTACCGTGCGACCCAACGCAAGCGGCAGCCATCGCCGAGGCGGGCGTCGGCAAAAGCTTCATCATCCAAGGCCCGCCTGGTACTGGCAAGTCGCAAACCATCACCAACCTGATCGCTGACTACGTTGCCCGCGGCAAGCGAGTGCTGTTCGTGTGTGAGAAGCGAGCCGCTATCGATGTGGTCTACGCGCGCCTGCGGCAATGCGGTCTGGCGGACTTATGCTGCTTGATTCACGACTCGCAAACCGACAAGAAAGAGTTCGTGATGGACTTGAAGCAGACCTATGAGGGTCTGCTGGGCAAGCCTGCCAAGAGCAAAAACGGCGCCAGCCGTGAGAAAGCCGTGCAGCAATTGAGCAAGGCTCTGCGCTCTTTGCAGCACTTCGATGAGTCGATGCAGACTTCCCACAACTCCTTGGGTGTAACGCCGCGCCAGCTGCTCGACAGTTGTATCCAACTCCGGGAGGCCCTACCCAACCTTGACGTTCTGGCCAAGGAGTCGCTACCCGACTACGCTGATTGGCTCCGAAGCAAGGCATCCATCCGCCGCTTCGAGCGGGCGTTGGCCGATGTCGGCGGCGGTAGCATTCTTGCGAAGCATCCGATGCGGTTGCTCTCGCCTCGCTTGGCTTCGGTTGACCATCCGCTTGAGCAAATAGCCACAGCGTGTCGCGAAGCTACTGCACAACTCGGGAGCGCGCGGCAGGCGCTCGAGCGCTGTGGAATCCCCGGCGATCGCTGGGAAACGCTTGCCAGGGCGACGACGCTGGTCGAGTATGCCTGTCGCGTGAAGCCACTCTCCGACAGCAAATTGATGAATTTGTTCGACACCAACAGCGACCCCGCAAAGTGGCTAGACACGCAGCTTGGTGAGCTTGGCAGAAACAAAAAAGCTATCGCCGATGCCGTGCAGACTAACCAGCATTGGGTCGAGAGACTCTCGCCTGACGAAACTATCACGGCACTCGATCAAGCAGTTGGTTTCGAGAAATCTATGCTGTCGTGGCTCAAGCCGTCTTGGTGGCGGCTGCGTGGCGTGCTGAATCGCTGCTACTACTTCGGTGCCCACAAGATTCGCCCCAGTTGGTCCCGCGTGCTTGAGCAACTCGCAGAAGAACACAACCAGCGAAAACTCCGTGAATCTACACTCCAGGACACCGCTGAACACTTGAAGGTCGAACCCGATGACGTCGAGCATCTGATCGATACATTGGTGGAGATCAAAACGTCGATGCCCGAACAGCCCAAGTGGCTCAGTGATATTCACGCCGCGCTGATCAAGTCGCCACAGTCTGCGGAGATCGTGGGGCGTGTCTCAGAAGCTCGTGAGGCACTCGATGCTGCGACCGCGCAACTCGCTATACTCTCGGACAGCGCTGCTGGCATGACTTGGGACGAGGTCCAACAGTCGCTCGAGCACATCAGTGGGCATCTCGATTCGGTTTCCGAGTTTCTCGACTGCCTCCGCGAAATCGGAACAACACCTGAGGACGTCGCAAGCACGCTGCGCAGCTTACCTCACTCTCTGAGTGCTATCGAAGCGGCAGTTGCCGATCACGGGCTTGCCCAGCTCTATCGCCAAGACAGAGAGCTCGAGCGGTTCACTGGACGCACCCATCGAACCTTGGCTCGCCGGCTTGAACAACAGTACGATCGCTGGCTCGGTCTCAATGCACTGGACCTGCGCAAGCGAGTACGCGATCGGTTTCAAGCCAGCATCCGCATCAGCGAACAGTCAGCCACCAAGCTGTCAAATGTCGAGAAGGAGTTTAAACAACGCTACAACCGAGGACGCCGTGAACTGGAACACGAGTTTGGCAAGCAGATGCGGTACAAGGCTATCCGCGACTTGGTTTCCGACGAGTCGGGCGATGTGATCAACGATCTCAAGCCGATCTGGCTGATGAGCCCGCTAAGTGTTTCCGATACTCTGCCGTTGTCGCCCGATCGGTTCGACGTGGTGATCTTCGACGAGGCAAGCCAGATTACACTCGAAGAGGCAGTGCCGGCGCTGTTCCGTGCGTCTCAGTCGATCATCGTGGGCGATGAGATGCAGCTGCCGCCCACCGACTTCTTCTCCTCCAAACAGGCGTCAGAGGAAGAGGAAGAGCTATTGATCGAGTCCGATGGTGAGTTGGTGCAATACGACCTCGACTCAGGTAGCTTTCTTAGCCACGCTGCGAAGAACTTGCCGTCCACGATGCTCGGCTGGCACTATCGCAGCCGCAGCGAGTCGCTCATCAGCTTCTCCAACTGGGCCTTCTACGATGGCCGGCTACTTACGGTGCCGGAGGAGGCACTTGCCGGCATCGAGCGTCAGGCGATCGTCGCAGCCGGGGCAGAGGACGGCCCTGCAGGAGCTGCCGCCACGCTCGAACGCCCCATCAGCTACCATCGACTCAGCCACGGAGTGTACGACAAACGTCGCAACCGAGCCGAGGCAGAGTACATCGCCGAGATGGTTCGTGAACTGCTGCTTGATGAAGCCCGCAATACTATGGGTATCGTTGCGTTCTCCGAAGCACAGCAAGACGAAATCGAACAAGCACTTACTCGATTGGGCCAGGATGACAAAGTGTTCCGCGAAGCTCTCGAGGCGGAATTCGAGCGTGAAGACGATGGTCAGTTCGTAGGCTTGTTGGTAAAAAATCTCGAGAACATTCAGGGCGACGAACGCGATATCATCATCCTCAGCATCTGTTATGGCCATCCGCCTACCGGGAAGATGCGAATGAACTTCGGCCCCATCAACAAGAGCGGCGGTGAGAAGCGGCTGAATGTCGCCTTCTCGCGTGCCAAGCGGCACATGGCCATCGTCAGCTCCATCGACTCGACGGACATCACCAACGACTACAACGACGGCGCCAACTGCCTGAAGAACTACCTGCGATACGCTGAAGCGATATCCGTGGGCGATAGCTCCGTCGCCGAGCGAATCACGCACGGGCTTTCGCGATGGAACCAGGACGACGAAACACCGAATCTGCAAAAGAGAGAAGTCGTGGCCGAGCAATTGGCTGAAGCCCTGCAGAAGGCCGGCTTCACTGTCGATTGCTCGGTCGGCCAATCGCACTTCCGCTGCGATCTGGCCGTCTACAGGCCGGGGGATAGCATCTATCGGCTCGGCGTGTTGATCGATGGCCAAAAATACTACGAGCAGAACGACCTGCTGGAACGCGACATGATGCGCCCCCGCCTGCTTAGGGCATTTGGCTGGAGAATTGCCCAGGTGTTTGCCAAGGATTGGTACGCGGATCCCGATAGGGAGGTGAGTCAACTGCTCGCCTTAATGTCCGGTGACGTTTTGCCCGATGAAGTAGGTCTCGACACTGCTGACAATGAAGAGCAACTGGACAAGTCAACCGTAGCTGAACAGGCACCTCCCCGCGAGCCCAAACTCGAGCTCGAAGATTAGAGCCAACCAAGCGCCGCCTCAGACAAGAGCAGGCCCACCAGCTCCACCCGGCGTTCGAACTAGCCGATGACAAGTCGAACAAGTTCTGGGAGATCTCCATCGCCGAAGAGCAGCACCCTGTCAACGAAGGCAGCATCGGCCAACGGAATTGCAGCCCCTACACCTAACGAACACTCGTATAGTTCGTGATGGCGTCAGAACTTAGCACATCACTACAGGCCGCGGCACCTTGGGCATGTGCAGCCAGGCGGACAGAACACGGGTAGTGCCTTGCAGCGGTAGCCCGTTGGATCGCAGCCGTAGACGGCGGGCGGAATGCACTTGCAGTTGCGGATCTCCCAGCCGCCGCCGAGGGCTCGATAGACTTCGACTAGCCCTTGGGCGAATCGAAGTTCTGATTGAACCAGTTCGTCCTGCAATGATACGAGAGTCGCTTGCAGGTTGAAGATCTGGTTGTACTCCACTTCGCCCTCGCGCCATTGCACCTCGCCGAGCCGCACTGCTTCTTCGGCCGCGGCTACTGCCTTGCGGAGAGTTTCATACTGTCTTCTAGCGTAGAGGAACTGGGCCATCGCATCTTCGACCTCTTGCTGCGCCGTGAGTACGGTACTTTGGTAGTTCACCACCTCTTCCATCAAGAACTCTTCCTGCAAACGGACGAGGTTGGTTAATTGGCCATAGTTGAGGATGTTCCAACGAAAGCCGGGGACTACAGAGCCCGTTGCGCTTCTTGGGTCAAACAGATCGTCGAGTGCCCCCGCGCTCAGTCCGAGCGATCCAGTCAGCGAGAATGTTGGGTAGAGATCGGCCGCGGTGATGCCAATTTGTTCCGACTGGGCCGCAACACGCCGTTCGGCAGCGCGAATGTCAGGGCGTCGCCGCAATAGGTCGGCGGGAATACCGAGTACAACGGTTTCTGGCACAACAGGAATGTCGCCATCGCCGAGGATCTCACTCAGGTCAACCGGCGGAATGCCCAGCAACACTGAAAGGCGATTCTGCAGTTGACGTCGTGATTCGAGAAGTTGCGGAATGGTCGATTCCGTCTGGTAGAGGTTTGTTTTAGCTTGCTCCACGTCGATTGCGGAGATCTCTTGGAGTTCGAGCTTTGTCTCATTGATCTCGAGTGTCCCCTGTTGAATCTCCACGTTCTGACGGGCGAACGCGAGACGGCGATCGATGCTCCGAATCTCCATGTACGTCGATGCGACGTCGGCCACGAGCGTCACGAGCACGTCGTCGAGATCTTCCACCGAGGCGTCCCAATCCGCGTCGGCCTGGATGATGGAGCGGCGAATGCGCCCCCAGAAGTCGATCTCCCAATTCAGGTCGAAGCCCGTATCCCATGACGTGTTGTAGCGCGGTATGCCAGGGATGCCATTGATTCCGGAGGCGTTGACGCTTCGCAGGCTGCGCGTGTACGAGCCAGAGAGTGTTTGCGTCTGCGGGAAGATCGTGCCAGCGGTGGCAGCTCGATTCCATCGAGCTTGCATCACCCGATACGCGGCCAACTTTACATCCAGGTTGGTTTCGAAGGCTTGTCCAACCAAGGCATCCAAGACGGGATCGTTGAACTGCTTCCACCACCAACACTGTCGATTGCGATCGCGGCTGAACGCCACGTCGTCGGCACTCTTGTCTAGGTCCGCCGTATCGGTAGCCCAGTCATTGCTTACTAGGCTGGTCGGCCTGACGTAGTTGGGGCCGACCTTGAAGCCGTTTCGACACCAGTTATGGACTCCACACCCTGGCAGCAGGCAAAGAGCCAGGCCCAACACCGCAGCACGGAACCCCAACGGAAGTGAGTCTTTCGGTTGTGAGTTGTTCTGCCGTGCCATGTGTCTACTTACGGATGTCCGAAACCATAGGGTGCGTGCGCATCAACTGGGCACAGACGCGATAAACCACACCACGCCTATCTTCGGCGAGATTCATGCAACCGATGCAATCGGCACGTTAGAACCGCTCCGACCCTCAGCACCGCCAAGGTCGACGCAGCTTGCCATTTACCCCCATTTCGAGTATCTTGAATTCGAGATAAATGCCAGGGGACTCCGCTGTGAAGCAGGACTTCATCGACAATCTGATTAAAAAGTGGCAAGCCGAGTGCCCGGATCTCGACGTGAGGCCCATCGCGGTCGTGGGGCGTGCAATTCGAATTGCTGAATTGATGAAGCAGCGCTTGCGGGATCTGCTGCGACCCCACGGATTGGAAGTGTGGGAGTTTGAGGTGCTAGCAACGCTTCGCTGGCGCGGCGGCGAGGAAGGGATGACGCCCACCGAATTGATGGAAGCGCTGAAGATCTCCTCCGGTACGCTTACCCACCGAATCGACCAACTCGAAAAGACAGGCTTTGTCGAGCGCGTACCGAATCCCAACGATCGCCGCTCGGTTCGCGTCCACCTGGCCGCGCGTGGGGTTGAAGTAGTCGGAGAGGCATTGGTCGAACACATACAGTCCGCCAACGCGGCAGTCAGCGACGTTTCTCTACACGACCAGAAGTTGGCTGCGGGCGTTTTGAAACGCGTGCTGGCGAACGTCGAGGACGACAGCTAGCGTTCGCGTGATTCAGGCCATCTGCAGCGGTAGTACAGTTGTGATCCACCCCCCCCAGATTTGTTCCAGAGTTACGCGGTAGGTACGACGGATGAGGCAATACATGGTCTGGCTCGGGCGGTGGGGCAAGCGGTTGCTGGTAATCCCTCCGATTGCGCTGGCGATCGTCGTGTTTGTATTCGTTGCCAAGAACCGGCCGCCGCTCGAAGTGCGACCCGAAACCGAGTCGGCGCGCGCCCTGCATGTCATTGCAGCGCCCCTATTGGAAGTGCGCCCGAGAGTCATTGGCTATGGAACCGCAGAGTACACCAGGAAGTGGAGAGCCGTGTCTCAAGTGGCCGGTCGCCTGCAGCACATCCACAAGGAACTGCATCCCGGTGCGGTCATCACCGAAGGCGAAGTGATGGTCAAGATCGACGACGCAGACTACCGTTCCGCCGTTGAAGAACTCACCGCGTCGATCGAGCAGAAGCAGGCGGAGATCGAGCAACTGAAACGCACCGAGGCAAACTACGACAAGACGTTAGCGGTGGAGCGGAACGTCCTGGAGGTTCTTACGCAGGAGCTGAAACGAGCCGAGGCACTACTCGCGCAGCGAGCCGGTTCGCAATCGTCGATCGACTCCAAGCAACGCGCGGTCCTGGCCCAGGAGCAGGTTATCCAGGACATCGGCAATAGTAAGTCACTGATTGAGCCGCAGATCCAAGCGCTCGAGGCGGGGATTCGGCAGTCCGTAGCACAACGCGAGCAGGCACAGCGCGACATCGACCGCGCGGAGATTCGCGCTCCGTTCACCATGCGTATTGGCGACGTTGACCTTGAACCGGGCCAATTCATTACCGCGAACGAGACGCTCTTCGAAGGCTACAGCTTTTCGGAGTTGGAAATCGAGGTCCAACTGTCGATGCTTGATCTTCATCGGTTGCTAAAAAAGCCAGTGCACCAACTGCCGGTCCCCGGAGAGCTGACGATGGAAAATATGAGATCCGTTTTCCAGGTCGATGCCAAGGTGAGTGTTTCTGGCGCGGGAACGGATGCTGTGTACGATGGTCGGTTCCTGCGGGTGCGCGAGGTCATCGACTCGAAGACGAGGATGCTCGGTCTGGTGATCGGGGTGACGAACTCCATCTCATCCAACAACGGCGAATTAAAGCCGCCAGTGCTGGAGGGAGCTTTCTGCAAAGTCGAATTGCTGGGGCGTTCGATCGGCGAGCATGTCGTGGTGCCGCGAAGCGCGGTGCACGGTTTGACCGTCTATGCATTGGATCAGAACAATCGGCTGGTGAAGCGGGAGATTGCTGCAGAGTTTACGCAGGACAACTACACCGTCGTGGCGTCCGGCCTGTCCGCTGGCGAGCGAGTGATCGTGTCCGACCCTTCTCCGGCCATCGTCGGGATGCTGGTCGAGCCCATTGAAGATGCAGAGACAGCAGACGAACTTCGAAACGCGGTGGCGAATGCCAATGACGGCAACACTTCCCCATCGCGGTAGGGAGAGACGGTCTCAGTGCTGAAGCGGTTTATCAATCATCGAACACTGGCTAACCTGCTGATGCTCGCCTTCATCGGCGTTGGGTTCTATGCGCTGCCAAGATTGAAGAAGGAGACTTTTCCCGACTTTGACGCTTCCCAGGTTCAGATCAGCATGATCTACCGCGGTGCTTCGGCCGAAGACGTCGAGCAAGGCATCTGCCTGCGGATTGAAGACGCCATCGACGGAGTCCAGAATATCAAGAAGGTCACGTCGGTCGCACAGGAAGGCAGTGCGTCGGTGACGATCGAAATCGAAGATGGGGCCGACGTTACCACGGCGCTCAACGACATCGAAACCGAAGTGGATGCGATCATCGACTTCCCCGCTGGA
Organism: Aeoliella sp.; assembly: GCF_965227375.1. Classification (NCBI taxonomy): domain Bacteria; kingdom Pseudomonadati; phylum Planctomycetota; class Planctomycetia; order Pirellulales; family Lacipirellulaceae; genus Aeoliella; species Aeoliella sp. The sequence goes on along the minus strand of NZ_CBDDFX010000002.1, from coordinate 1,292,883 downwards.
GCCGAAGACGCGATCATCTCGCAGCTCAATATGAGCGTGGCCGTGATGACCTTGGCGGTCAGCGGCCCAATGAGCACACCCGATCTTAAGGACTACTGCGAGGATCTCAAGCGACGTCTGCGCCACCTGCCACTGAGCCCGCTGGTCGAAGTTCAAGGATTCTCGGACCGTCAGTTGCGAATCGAACTCGATAGCGACGCGCTGCGGCGGCTCGGGCTGTCGGCCTCCGATATCGCCACCACCATCGGCAACCAGAACCTCGACATTCCCGTTGGCACTATCGAAACACGGGATGAAGACATACTGCTGCGATTCGTCGAACAGCGGCGACACCCACAGGAGATCGAAGACATTGTCATCTCGGGCGTGGCAGGGCGCGCGGAGATTCGAATTCGTGACATCGGACGGGTGGTCGACACCTTTGCCGATGCCGAACAAATGGCTTGGCTCGACGGCCAGCGCGCCGGAATCTTGCAAATCAGTAAGACAAAGTCTCAAGACACCTTGAAGTTAGCCGCGGAATTGACGGAGTTCATCGAGGCTGAACGTCAACGCCAACCGAATGTGCAACTGGTCGTCACATCGGATACCGCCCAACTAATCGAGGATCGACTCAGCCTGCTTGTCAAGAATGCGTTGCAGGGAATGGTGTTGGTGTTCTTCACGCTGTGGATCTTCTTCAATCTACGGCTGTCGTTCTGGGTGGTCATGAGTCTCCCCGTGTCGATCATGGCTGCCTTTTTCTTGATGCCCATGTTCGGCCAGACCATCAACATGATGTCGTCGGTCGCTTTGCTGATGGCGATCGGCGTGCTCATGGACGACGGCATCGTGATCGGCGAGAACATCGCACGTCACGTTGCGATGGGAAAGAACTCCATGCAAGCGGCTTACGATGGCGTAGTCGAGGTCGGCGGTGGTGTGATTTCTTCTTTTCTTACAACCGCTTGTGTGTTGGGGCCGCTGCTCTTCCTGGAAGGCACACTCGGAAAAGTACTGCAGGTGATCCCCACCATTCTTATCGTCACACTAGCCATCAGCCTGGTCGAAGCGTTTCTGATCCTACCCAACCACCTTGGCCACTCGCTGCATCATTACAACCCGGAGCAGGGCAGTCGCCTTCGACGCGCCATCGACCGGGGCGTGGAGTGGACTCGCGAAAGTGTATTCGGCTCGCTCGTCGACTGGGCCATTAGATGGAGGTATCTGACGATCGGCGCAACGGTGGCCGCCTTTGTATTGGCCATCGCGACGATCGCTGGCGGGTTCGTATCATTCACCGCCTTCCCCGATCTCGATGGCGATACGATCGATGCAAAGATACTGCTGCCCCAAGGCACACCGCTCAGCGAGACCGAGGGCATTGTCCGCCAGATCAACGATGCGATCGAACGAGTCAATGCGCAGTTTTCCGACCAGCCAGGCGGGCAGCCTCTGGTGCGCAGCGTGTTGTCGAAGTTCAACGAAAACACCGATGCTTCTGAATCCGGGCCGCACGTCGCGACTGTCACGGCCCAAATTCTGCCTCCCGAGTCGCGCTCGACCAGCATCGCCGAGTTTGTCGCTGCGCTGCGGGAGGAAGTCGGAGTTGTCCCCAACGCATTGTCCGTATCCATCGCCGAGTCGCAGCGAGGGCCGGCCGGCCGTGCCATAGAAGTGCTTTTCAAGTCGGATGATCTGGATGTCGCCAAGGCGGCCGCTGAAATGGGCCGCGACTGGTTCGCCCAATACGAAGGTGTGTATGACCTGAGCGACGACATGCGTAGGGGCAAGCAGGAGATCCGTTTGCGGCTAAAGCCCGATGCGGTGGCCATGGGGCTCAATGTCCAGGCGATGGCCAATCAGCTCGGCGCAGCATTTCAAGGCGTGCGGATCAACGACATTCAAGTTGGCAACGACCAGTTCGAGATCAACGTTCAGTACGAAAAGCAGCACCGCGACAGCTTGCAGGAGTTTACCGACTTCCAGTTCATGCTCTCCGATGGTCAGCAGTTGCCGCTGGATGCAGTCGCCGATGCAAGTTTTCAGTACGGCTGGGCACGAATCGCGCGAGTCGACGGTTGGCGAACTGTTACTTTGGTAGGAAACACCGACAACCAAGTTGTCAACACGGCCCAGTTGATGGGAGTATTTCGGCGAGAGTGTATCCCCGAGCTCAAAGCCGCATTTCCGGACCTGCAGGTCTCGCTGGGCGGCCAGTCGGAGGCTTCCAGTGAAACAGGAACGTCGATGATGTATCTGTTCCTGATGGGCCTGTTCGGTATTTATTCCATCCTCAGTTTCCAGTTCGAGAGCTGGCTGGAACCATTGATCGTGATGTTCGCCATTCCGATGGCGCTGATCGGAGTAATCTTCGGCCACATGTTGATGGGGATGTCTCTTAGCATGCCCAGTTTGATCGGATTTGTGTCCCTGGCGGGAATTGTGGTGAACGACTCGATTCTTCTTGTCCTGTTTCTCAAGCAGTCTCGCAGCGACGGCATGTCGAGTTTGGAAGCCGCTGGTCAGGCGAGCCGACTACGCTTTCGCGCCATCGTGCTCACCAGCGCTACGACGATGGCTGGCCTGCTGCCGTTGACGTTAGAACAAAGTACCCAGGCCCAGGTCTTGATACCTGTCGCCATTTCAATTGTATTCGGCATGCTCAGCTCGACTGTTTTGGTGTTGATCGTGATACCGAGCATCTATGTCGCGCTCTGCGACATGCGACTGATCAAGTGACGCGCCGGGCGAGCGAGATTTCACTGTTGGGGTGGGGAAGCTAGACCGTCGGTGGCATTTGCGAATGGCTGCGAACCGCTGCGAAACCGGATACAGGCAACCTGCGGTAGAATGGTGAGAGGGTCCTATTGATGTTGGCAATATCCCGTCGTGAAGTTTGGAGGCCGTATGGGTGGCGTGGGAAGCGGTAGCTGGTATCGGTTCGAGAAGCAGCAGACCGTGGAACAGTCGCTCACGTAGTCGAATGGCGACTCTCGCGAGCGGATGTTCCCTGGCGCGGCCGGCGCGTTTACCTGGACCCGATATGGTGTCTGGGAGTCGTCCATCGGCTACTCCGTAGCCATTGGCCGCGGCCAGCGGTAGTGGCTCACCTGCCCGCTGATCGTGGGCGACATCCCTTGCCAGCGACGAGTAGGCAAGCTGCACCTGCCTAACGGTGCCCGCTACTTGGGACGACGTAAATTGGGAAAAGGGCACCATTCGCGTTACAAGTCCGAAGACGGCCCACCACGAGGGCAAGGAATCTCGCTCGCTCCCAATGTTCCCTGAGTTGAAGCAGGAGCTGGATTCGGTTTGGGAATTGGTAGATGAGGACTCGCCCGACCGGGTGAATGTCATCACGCGTTACCGCGAGTCGAATATCAACCTACGAACACAGTTGCTGAGGATTATAGCCCTGGCTGGCGTCGATCCCTGGCCCAAGTTGTTCCACAACCTCCGGAGCACTCGTGAGACAGAACCCGCCTGCAACGAGCTGTCAGCTGGCCATTGAGAGTCTATGTGACAATGCTGTGGGGTGTGGCAGTCCCGGGCCAATTGTCGTCATCAGCTTGACTGCACTTTTTAGTCGGCAGCAACTGCTGTAGGTGAAAACGACAGCTGCGCCGAACACCGAATCTCAACTCAACGCGCACGATGCAACCGCCATCAGTTCGAGACGACATGATTTTGCAGGGCAGTGAGGCCGATGGGCATTATTTCGCAAACGCCGAAGGGCCACTATCTACCCTGAACGTTCACCGAGATACTTCTACATCCTCTGCTGCAGGTCCCAGTTGGTGAGCGATTCTTGACGGCTGCCTTCGGCTATTTCTGCCGCCAATCCCCGTCATACAAAGTGCGAAATAATCCAGAGCTCATGGCAATCTCAGAAAAGCCGAAAATGGTAACAACGAGACATATCCATACTCTGTCTCCGCGGCGACTTCCCCACGGCATGACTGGCGCTGAACATTTGCGTTCCAATCAGTCAGCAAAGTCTCTTCGGACACGAAAGGACCATCGACCTGCACTGACAGAAGTACAATCGTAAGCTGAGATTGTCTTAAGAAAAGAGGCTTGTTACGGCTTTGGCTTTGACTAACTCGCGCGGCTGTTTCAGGTGGTTTAGAACGGTAGTTTCCGGATCGATGCCAAAGGAGTGATAGATGGAGGCCAACAGTTCGGTAGGGTGCACGGGGTCCTCCACCGGCGCGGAGCCGGTGGCGTCTGATTTGCCATGGACGTAGCCACGTTTGCTACCTGCACCCGCCATCACCGCCGTATAGCAATAGGGCCAGTGGTCGCGCCCATCGTCGCTGTTGTTGTTGCCCGAGGTGCTGACGCCGCGTTGCGGGCTGCGCCCAAATTCGCCGACCGCGACCACCAGAGTCTCTTCGAGCATCCCGCGCTCGTCCAAGTCTTCAATCAAAGCCGTCAAGCCCGCGTCGAACATCGGCGCAGACTGGTCTCTCATTCGTTTCGACAGGTCTTTGTGTTGATCCCACGAGTGGTTATCGGAGTTGGCCACCTTGGGCCACACGACCTCCACCACCCGCGTACCTGCTTGGACCAGACGTCGCGCCATGAGACAGCTTTGCCCGAAGGTGGTACGGCCGTAGCGGTCGCGCTCGGCATCGTCTTCCTGTGAAAGATCGAACGCCTCGCGAGCTCGTCCCGAGGCCACCAAGTCGATCGCTTGCTGGTAGTACTCGTCGAGTTTGTCACCGGCCACCGCTTTCTCAATGGCCGGCATATGGCTGTCGACTAGATCGCGGAGCCGCGCACGACGCTCGAGACGCAAGCTGAAGACGTCGGGCTGAAGTTGTAGATCGTCGACTCGCACGCTGTCCATTTTGCTCATCAACAGGTCGTCGCCAGGCGGGTACAGCGTGTACGGATCGTACGCCTTGCCCAGAAAACCGGCAGTACCTCCTTTGCCCACGACGTTGCTTTCCTGCAGTGGCCTGGGCAACATGACGAACGGCAGCATCGCCTCGGACGATGGCTGCAGGCGTACAATGTTCGATCCGAAGTTGGGAAAGTCCTTGGGACTCGGCGGTTCGAGTTGGCCGGAGGGACTAACCTTGTCGGTCGTATAGCCGGTCATCATCTGGTAGATGGCAGCCGTGTGGTTGAACAGTCCGTTGGGCGAGTAGCTCATCGAACGGATCATCGTGAAACGATCGTTGATCGTCGCCAGTCGGGGCAGATTTTCGGTGAATTTCACGCCTGGGATTTTGGTCGAAATTGGCTTGAAGACACTTTTCACATTGTCGGGGACATCTTCCTTCGGATCCCAGAGGTCCAAATGGCTGGGCCCACCCTGCAAATAGCACAAGATGATACTCTTGGCCTTGCCCCATCCGGGACCGCCGTGATTACCGCTTTCCGAGGCATGAGATTTCAGGGCAAGCAATGAGGAAAGCGACATGCCGAACAAACCAGACGCACCCACCCGCAAGACGTCTCTGCGAGTCGGTTGAAGGTGTTTATCGCACAGGTCCTTGGCTGCGCAGTTGCTAGCGATTCGCCACATAGTATTCCCTTTCGATCGACGACGTGGTTTTGTGCGTCCGCTTGTCGGGTTAGTGGTTGTACAAAAAGGCGGGGCTGTTGATGAGTGCCCAGACCAGGTCCTGCACAGCGGTCAGGCGGCGGTTTTCAAGCTGCTCGCTGCTAAGCGATATATCGTGCTCGAGCTGTCGCAATTTGGCATCCACTGGAATCGGCTGCTTTGCCGCCGCTAGTTGACTCTGCAGATCGGCCAGAGTGGCATCCTCAGGCACGGGCTGCTGCGCCTCGGCAAGTGCTTGCTGTAGAGTCTCGAGCTTTTCATCTTGCTCCTTGCGATAGGCAAGTAGTCTGGCGGCTTGCTCTTCGGTGTGTTTCGCGGGATCGGTCAACAGGATCGCCTCCACATCGGTCGGTAGACCAAAGCTGGCGGGGAGCACGCTGTCGGTTACGGATATTCGGAATCGACCCAGTGAATGATTGCCGTCTTTGAACATGTGCTGAAAGAGGAATTCCAACTGGCTTCCTTCCTCCAGCGCCAGGGGCTTATCGAACTCGAACACGGCAACGTGTCGCTTGCCGCCCTCGGGCGAGATTGCCCAGCCGTTCCCGCTCTCAGCAATCTGCCCATCAATCGCCGTGGCCACGTCGTACGAGGGCTGGCTGTAGTCGGCGCGGGCGGTGGCCAGCTTGACTTCCGTCTTCGCCTCCTCGGCCGACGAGAGCTTTGCCACCGAGAACTCGGTTAAGACGAAATTTCCGTTCTTTGGACTGCGGCCCGGTCCATTGGCAGGGAGTCGCTTATCCGGCAATGCTTCCAGACGCACGGCGGTCATGCGATTCAAGCTGGATGAGCCAACGATGCGGTACTCACCTTTAGAGTTGCCAACCTCGGCGAACACGGCGCCATCGCTCTCCATCACGAGTTTGCCTGGGATAGTTGTTTCGAGCTTGGTGAACTCGATCGGTCTCCACAGGTTGGATTTGGCTCGAAGTTCTTCTCGCCATGCGGGTAGACTTGCCACCAACCTGTCTTCGTAAGTTTTGAGTTCTGCCTCGGCAGCAGCGATACGTTTGCCTCTCTCGCGTTCGAGCCGCTTGCGATTGGGTGCGATGGCCATCTGGCGGGTTTCGACCTCGCGTTCCAGTCGCACGACCTGCTGCTGACGTGCGACTTCGCGGACGGCCAACCTTGGCGACAGTTCCTCGATGTACTGGTCACGCTTGCGAACCAATAGGTCATGGTCGACTTGCACTTGATCAATTATTGCCGCTACGATGTCTAGTTCGTCAGGCGTTGGCGGGCGATTGATTACGCGCAGGTACACCTGCTCGACGACTTCTGTATCAGTAAGGTCCGATGTTGCCAGCTTGGCGATTTCGTTCTTCGAGTCACTGATCGCTTGGCCGACAGTTGGACCGCTTACCAAGGCCATGACAGGCCCGAGCTGGAGTTCATTCACGCGCTCGCATTCGCAGGCGCTTTCTCGTGCCGGGCGGCCCAGCGTATCCAGGAATCCATCCGGAAGCTTGATGCCCGCATCAGGCAAGGCAGCTGCCCGGGTGCCGGCCGGTATGCCGGGGAAGGATGAAGTCGACCCGGTGACCTGGTACACCGCGTCGTACAGCACCTCGGCTGGCAGCCGCCGCGCAGCCGCGTGGGAGAAATTCATCCGGTCGTCCGCATTCCACCGATTGCTGGCGACAGACAGTTGGTAGGTTCGCGACTGGCAAATCAACCTCATAACGTGTCTGGCGTCGAAATCGTGGGCTATGAACTCCTCGGTAAGGTAATCCAATAGCTCTGGATTCGAGGGTGGATTGCCGGCGCGAATATCATCGATAGGTTCGATGATACCCGTGCCTAGTAGATATCCCCACAGTCGGTTGACATAGCTGCGGGCGAAATAGGGATTCTCTGGCGATGTCACCCAGCTAGCGAGTCGTTCACGCCGAGTAGCATCCTGCGGTTCGCTGTGCTCACATTCGAAGGGAAACGCGGGCTGGGTGACTGCACCCGTCCTGTCGTGATGCATCTCGCTGTCGCCCCCATCGGATACTATTTCGTAGAGGGGCTTGCCCGCCTCGACGGCCGTGGCGCCGATCGTCTTGTCGCCACTCTCGGGATCGCCCTTTAATTGTACCTTGGCGAAGAAGGCGGCTAGCTCGTAGTATTGATCCTGGGTCCACTTTTCGAAGGGATGGTCGTGGCACTTGTTGCAGTTGAATCGCGTAGCGAGGAACAGGTGCGTGGTGTTCTCCATCGTGTCTTCGGGCGTTCGCAGCGTCTTGAAATAGGACGCCGGTGGGTTTTTACGATTCGAACCAGTCGCGGTAAGTAGCTTGGTGACAAACTCGTCGTAGGGCGTGTTGGCTTCCACTTCGCCGCGAATCCAGGCACGAAGCGCAGCGGCGCCCTCGCTGCCGAGAAACTTGCCGTTAACTTGCAACAAGTCGGCCCACTTGTTGGTCCAATACTCAACGTAATCTTCGCAACCGATCAAGTGCTCAACGAGTTCATCGCGTTTGACGCGCGATTCGCGCGGGTCGGAAACAAATCTCTGAATAGCTTCGGGGGTTGGCGGCAAGCCAGTCAAATCGAGATGCACGCGTCGCACGAATTCATAATCGTCTGCCAACGGCGAGGTCAGCGTCTTGGTCCGCTCGAGCTTGGCGGCTACCAATTCGTCGATGCGATTGTTCGCAGGCGGTGATTCCCACTGAAATCCTTCGCGGTCGCCCATCACTGTCAGCGTGGTGGCCGCGTAGGCCCCTTCGTACCGCACCAACGCGGCCGATTCGCCACGGCGAAGTGCCCGCATCAAGCCCGGATGTTCGTCCTCGACGACTAGTACATCGGTATTACCGCTTTCGATGAACGCTTCACCGGTGACATCTCGGGAATTGCCATCGGCATAGTAGGCCACAACACGCAGTTGCTGCAAACTATTGATCTGCTCGATGACAGGATTGGTGGGTGTCACGCTGATCGAGGTGACCCGCGGCGATTCGGAGTGCAGCCGCGCGCCTTCTTCGATCCATGTCTTCAGGATGCGATAGTAGCGGCTGTCGGGTTTGATCACCTGGCCACCTTCGTGTGGCACCTGCGCGACGGCCTTCAGCAGCATCAAACTGCGATCGGGCGCAGCGAGGTTGACGCGACGCGACGAATGGTCGTCCGTCAACGCTCGAATGTCGTAAATCGGGTCGTAGCCGCGAAGCGACAACTTGAAGCCATTCTTGCCATCCTTGGCGCCATGACAGGTGCCGGCATTGCAACCTGCGCGGGCGAGCACCGGGTTCACGTCCTGGATGTAGTCGGCATGCCCTGTTCCTCCGCCCGAAACCAATAGCGGCACTTCCGCCTTAGCTTCATCCAGGCGAATCGACACAGAGGCCGAGCCGGGCGCCTTGGCAACCAGCATGCCGTAGGAATCGATGTTCGCAATCGACGAGTCGACCTTCAATTCGGCCAGACGCGTCACGTCGAAGCGCTGCCCGTCCTCCATCTCTGCTGTCACCACGATTTGTGCGTACGCGGCCTGGCTTTCCAGCATCAACTCAGCCGGCTCGACCAACAGTCGCTTGATGTTCACATCGCCGGGAATTGGTGCTTCCTCGAGCTTAGCCGCTACGACTTGTTGTTCCGCGACCGATTCGCTGCTTACGACGCTTGGTAAGGCGATGTCATCCACAACGTCGAAAACGGTGGTCATTTCACCTTTTGTGGTATCGATTAACCACACCCGCCCCCCACTTCCGCTGGCAGCCACGGACTTGCCGTCGGGGCTGACGGAAACGGCATAGATGGCCGCGTCGGTAACGGGAATCTGGGCGACAACCTCGACAGCGTCGGCGAAGTGCTTCTTCAGCAAATCCGTTTCCTTCGCCGTCCGAGTGTGGGTTGGCTTGAATAGCAACTTCTCGACGTTCTTGGGCAACTTCGGCTCGGCTGCCATGCGATACACGTGTACCGCCCCATGACCATCGAGGCTGCTACCGGCGGCAATCAAGGTGCCATCGGTACTGAAGTCGACGCTAAAGATGCGTCCCTCGAGCGGCGGCAACTCGAACAGCAAGTTGGCGTCATCGCCAATCACACGCTTGGTTTGCCGGTGCATACGATAAATGCGTGGTACTCCGTCAGCGCCGCCGAACACGATTTCGTCTCGCAACGGATGACGGGCCACACTATTGATGCCGCCTTTCAGTGCACCGGGAGTGATCGAGGTGATGTTATCGACGAAACGTTCGGTTTCCACTTCAATCAGCTTAGCGGTCATGTCGCGACCGACCGACACCAGGTGACTGCCGTCGACCGAGTAAACGGTATCGAGCGGCCAGTCGTTGGAAGAACCCTGATAGAGCAACTGCTCGCCCGTCTCGGCGTCGATGACCCGCACCGTGTTATCGGTGCAACCAAAAGCGACTTGCCGGCCGTCGGGTGACCAACTGATGCCGCGGAGGGTATCGAAACCAAGCGGTACAGAAAGCCCGAGTTCGCGATCTTCGACGTTCCAGACCTGTACCTCACCACTTCGGCCTGGGTCGCCTCCTGCCACGGCCAGATACTTCCCATCAGGTGAGAATCGCACCTGCTCGATGCGCTCGGAAAGACCAATCAACCGTCCGACCAGGCCGGAACCGCCCGCGTTGTGCAACAGCACCTCGTGCGCGCCGGCAATCGCGATCAAGGAACCATCGGGCGAGTAGTCGATCGAGGTGACCACCGGCGGCTGAGTGTAGACGGGCGGGTGCTCGGCATCGATCACGGGCCCGGACGAAGTGGGCGAGTCGTCCTTCGCGCCGGAGGCAATCCACTGCCGAATCCGCTCTATCTCTTCGGCGCTCAGCGGATCGCCATCCATGGGCATCTCGGCCGATCCGTTTGCCGGTGTAATAAGTGTTACCAACAGACTCTCATCGGGCTTGCCAGGCACGACTGCCGCCTGTCCGCGATCGCCTCCTGCGAGCAGGTTCGCGAACGACGTCATATTGTAAGCGCCGCTGGCTTTTGCGGGCTGATGGCAACCCACACAATGGGCCTGGAATATCGGAAGAACGTCTCCGGCGTAGCTTGGAGACTCCGTTTCGTCCGCGATGGCTGTCGAGGTAGTAAATAGTCCAACCACGAGCAGAACCAATAGCTTGGCTGTGCCTGGTTGGTTACGGGCGAAGAGAAATGAGACATGCTTAGGTAGATTGTCCATACTAATCCATGCCCAAGGTGCGTGTGAAACTGCCTGTCGGGACGGCCGCGAGACGCGAGGTGGGGAGGCCTTGGCGGGACACTTATTATAGCGAATTGAGAATCATAACGCACTCTTTGGATTGGAAGACAACCGCCCACCAGCGAGAAATATTCCTAACAACGACTCATTTGAAACGTAGGAGGCGTTGATCTTGGCTGATTCCCCTGTATTAATGACCAACTTGCGCGACGGAATCGACCCGAGTCGCTCAATCGCGGGATGCGCCGAGTCGGCGCCCTGCAGAACCGAAAACCATTCTGTAGGACCGTTGGCGCTCGAGATTAATTCCGAGACGCTGCGTGACTGAAGGACGCATCATCCTGTGCACGGCAGGGTGACTAGCTTCGCTATCCCAGTAAGATGCTAAGGGTGTGGCAGCGTTATCTCGTGAATCTGCATCGGTGGGTACACCGAAGCGACTTGGCTCATCAACCTTGGCGCGGCGGTTGGACCAGTCCATGCGAGATAGCCCTTTCGCTGAATTGCAGCGGTGTCCCACAATTGGCACTAGGGGGCGCGACGCCAAGCCAAGTGCTTGCGTCAAAACGACCATTGGTCGCTTCGCCCCGATTCCAGTTAAACAGCTTTTGACTCAGGTTCTGATATTGCGCCCGAATACAATCTGGGCAATGAGAAAGCACGTTCCGAGAATGTTCACCATTCATTGCGGAAAACAATTCCTGCCGAGACCAATCACCATGGCGAGCGACAAGGTCAGAAGAATGCAAGTTTTTGGTTCCGGGACCGCGGACGAAATGCCTCCTACCTCTAGCGCGCTGAGGCTCATGCCGAAATTGTCTCGCCACAATTGATAGTCCGATGCGTTTACACCACCCCCGTCCCCGTTGTCGGCGATGCCCGATTCGTCGGGGGAGCCCAGGTTATTCCGCCACACGACATAGTCGCCAATATTGACGATGCCGTCGTCGTTAAAATCGCCTAGCACGCCTACGTCGTCCACTCGGAGCACAACGGTCGTGGCTGTGTAAACGGCGACCATATCGACTCTGAAGATGCCTGCATCGTCGGAAACAATTAGGTCGTCGAAGGTATCTAGTACCCTGCCAGCCGTGAGTATCGTAAACTCATCGCCAATGTCTGGTACGAAGTTGTCGATCAATGACACGTCCAGCAGACCAGCCAGATGGGCCTGGCCAACCACTTCGAGTTGATCGAAGTCCCCCGACACGGGAGTACCAGCGATTTCGACGTTCCAAGCGGCATCGGTGGATTGTGCATAGAAACCAACCTTCGCTTCACCGGGTGAGTTGCCGAGTCGCAGTTCACCATCGTTTTCTAGATTGCCGCTGATCGTTACTCCGTCTTCCAACACGAGTAGCGCATTGTTGCCAATTACCAAGGTGCCGCCGCCGCTGATCGTTGCACCGGAACGGATCACGTGTTGATTGAGCCTCACAAACTGCGGCGCCGACAGTGTTAATTGCGACTGCGTATCGACGAAGTGCAGCGTGCCGGACACGTCGAGCGGGGCGGCGACGACACTCGACCCATCGGCATTGAGGGTGCCCGTCACGTTGATTTCATCGCCATCCAGCACGGTCTGCGGAAACAGACCAAGATTGATGTTCAGCGTGCTGCCCATCGTCCAGGCGTTTGAACTGTTGAGGTTCACCGCCAGTTGACCGCCAAAGTTGATGTCGATCGTGTCGAAATTAACGTTGTTGTTGCCGGTATCAATGTAGTCGACGTTCAATGTTAGCGGTGCGGTGAGCGTGATCGTTTGGCCGAAGTCATCGCCGTCGAGGTCGAATCGGCTGACGTTGACCGTGGTCGGTGCGGTGACCGTCGTGTCGTTGTTGAGAACGATGGTACCACCACCCAGAAAATTGCCGCCGGCGTACTCCGTTTCGCCTTCCAGGCGGAGAAATCCACCCGTTTCAACATTCACTTCAACGCCAGGACCAAACGTTGTCGCACCCAAAACCACGCCCCGGCCGGTCACGTTGATCTCACCGTCTTGGGCGGTCCAGCCTTGCGTGTTGAGTGTGGCTTCCTGGGTGTCGCTGGCGCCGCCATTGAGGTTAAGTACTCCCGAACCGGGGCCTCCAATCTGAAACTGCCCAAACACCCAAGGTTCATCGAAGAAAATCGAGCGTCCCGCGCCAACGGTGATTTCGCCCCCGAAGCTGTCGGTGGTCGGTCCCGAAACGCTGACACTCGCGAGCACGGCGAAGATTTGCCCGCCACCGCTGCCATCCAGGTCGATCGCGCCGCCCGGTTTGGCATCCAGCGCGAGCACGTTCGTCAAACTGCCGACCGGAGCGAGGGCCGTCAAAGTCCCCGACAGCGAGATGCTGTCAGCCCGAATTCGGCCTGTTCCGATCACGATACCGCCCGCCTCGATGACCACTTCGTTGGCATCGACATCCACATCGAAAATGCTGCCTGAAGGTAAGAGCCGGCCGTCGTCCGCCACACGAACTTCCCCGGCCACGATCGCCGAATCGCCAAGCACCGAAACTACTGCGGTGCCGCCGCCCTGGCCACCGATGGTCATCTTGTTTCCTACTGTTAGCGTATTGTCGTTGTTCAATTCAATGCTGCTCCCCTCCGCCACCAGCAGGTTGGCCACCTCATGATTGGAGAACACTTGCACGTCGCTACCGCTGCGAACAAACGCGTCGTCGTCTTCATCCGGTAAGCTATTCCCTTCCCAATTGCCAAGCACTTCCCATACCGTACCGCCGAAGAAATCCTGCCGACGCAAATCCAGAAACGCCCAGTCGACTTCCGCACCTGCCGCGATTGCGAACACGTCGGTTGCACTGGGCAACAGCCGTTGATCCACCGACACCGTCGTCCGAAGCAGCGCCATGCTGTTGGCTAGGTGCTCACCGTCGGTCGGCTCGATGGCGATCTCCACCGACTCCCCGTAGACGAAGAGCGGGTTCACGTCATACGCGTTGTCGTTCATGGTTTCCGGAATAGAAATTTCGTTCAGTGTCCCCAGCAGGTGCCCCAATTCGTGAAGTGCAACGGTGAATGCATCGAAACGATCATCGGGAACGTTGGCATGGCCCAACATTCCGGCCTCCATCAATCCAGGCGGCTGAGTGTCGGAGTAGAAGAAATCGACGTTGAATGGACTCAGCGACCGGACCAACGTTTGCTGCATGTCGAATTCTGAATTGTTCAGCGGAGTACTGTCGAAGAACCATCGCACCGATCCATCAGGATTCGTACCTTCCTGTCCTGTAGGTCTGGAGTTATCGAAACGAATCAGGCCGAAACTCGGCGTGGCGGACTGCACGTCCCCGTCGATGCAATCGAGGGAACCCGTTGCGTAGCAGGAGAATGCCAAGTCGCCGGAATTGTCTTGATAGCCGATTTCTACATCCAGCACGAAAGGGTCTTCGATGATGTCTTCCCAATAGTCGGCCGCTGCGTTGACGATGGCCAGCATCTTGGCGCCGGTCATGTCGTCGTCGGGAGGATCGGTGAACTGCGAAAGTGATACATTGATGGTCACCGCCCCCGCGGGGAGAGGGACGAACCCAACGGCCGCGACCAAGAAACCCGCCAAGAGCAGGCGGACGCGAAGCATGCATGCACCCAACATCTCAAACCCCTCGCGTTGGAGTTAGACAGGCGGAATCACCAAGGAGTATACGCCTACGTGATGCACGTTGCAACCAAACGCAATAGAGTCTGGCAAGACTGATAGAGTGATACTGCGCGCGGTGATACCAGTGTCCGTCTATTCCTGAAGCCACCAGAGGCCATACCTCGCTGAGCTACTACATCATCTGGAAGGGACCACAAAGCTGTAAGACTGTCCGCATCGAGCGGATGACCGCACGGCGGATTCGCGATCTGCGCAAGGGCAATTGGGTACTGGTGGATCGAGAGCCGACCGAAGTGGTGGGGCTGGAGTGGCGGTAGGAGCGGTGTGCTCGTTCAACGATTTGATCTGTGCAGTTTGTGGGCTTCTCTAAACCGCTGAGGTGAGCTGCACCGACCGCACTTGAACAAAGTCGTAGTGCTGCCTGCTCCACTCCGCTTTGGTGGGGTTTGAGTCGCCGGCTATCGACAGAGGTGACAAAGACCGACGCGCCGGAGCGTGCCAGTCGATTGAGCGAAGTCGATGCACCCCAAAACAAGTTCACTGAAGGCGGTCCCACCAGCGTTCCTTGGCCAGTGCAGCTTGTTTCAACGACGGCAGAGCCTAGTCATATTCACCCATTTCGCCGTAGATCAATCCAAATCCGTGTAATAGCATCCAGCGAAGTCGTGGTTTTTCTTCGAATTGGGTATCAGCTCTCTCTACTGCTCGATTCAGAGCCTCGTGGAGCGTAAGCTGTGGTTTCGGGTGAATTCCCTGTTGAGCTTGTGTGCGCACGTCGGCTTGGCCCAACACAGCATAGATCAAGAAGTTAATCAGCTCGTTTGACTCCGCGAGATACTCTTCAGCGTTTTCCCGCTGCTCCTTATCTTCTCTAAGTGCATTCGCCTCTCGAGCCTCTGCTTTTTTGGCCCTCTCAGCCGCGAGAATCGCTTTTTGAGTCTCGGCTTCAGCTCGTCCCGTTCGACGCTGGTGTGACGCAATCCCCATGCCAATCCGCCGAAGGTAAAGAGAAGCCCTGGTAGTGCGACAGCCACCAAGGCCACCAGTGAGCGCTTCCGTTCGACAAGCTTCTTGAGTTGGTAACCGCTGCGCTGGTATGGAGTCGCTCAATGTGTCTGTTTCTCCCGCCGGAGGGCTCAAGAGGCCAGAGTTCTCCTCCGGCTGCGGAAGAAACTGAATCTACCGTAAACGAAAGCGGAGCATTGCCAATACGATGGTGAGAAGGGTCAAGGAGGGGAGGAATGATCATTTCTCGCGGTTCGTCAAAAAGATCGGGAATGACGATGGGAAGTATTTCACTTCCCGCAGCATCGCCATGCTTCTGGAGATTCCCCACAACGGTTCCGTACCTGTTAATGCCGATGGCGCTTCGGGTGTGCCAACGGATCACCGGAACGGAAAGTGGGGAATCGCACTATTGCGGGCAAACCGCTTGCCGAAAATACGGTCCGCAAACGAACGACTGTCGCCAAGTCCATGTTCAACGCGGCAATTGATCATGAGTTGATCGAGGTGAACCCGTTTGCCGGATTGCCCTCCACCATCATCGAGAACCGAAGTCGCGAGTACTTCGTGACGGCCCAGGGAGCCGCCAAGGTGCTCAAGGCGTGCCCTGATACGGATTGGCGCGTCATCTTCGCCCTTTGTCGCTGGGGCGGCCTACGGTGCCCTAGCGAGGTCCTGGCGCTACGGTGGGGTGACATCCTCTGGGATCAGAATCGAATGATCGTTCGCAGCCCGAAAACCGAGCATCACGTCGGTCACGAGATGCGTGTCGTACCGCTGTTCCCCGAACTAGTTCCGGTTCTCAATCAAGCGTGGGACGAAGCGGAGGAGGGGGCCGAGTATGTTGTGACGAAGCAACTAGACGCGACTGCGAACTTCCGAACCACGATGACCAAGATCATCACCCGATCAGGTCTCAAACCGTGGCCTAAGCTGTTCCATGCCCTCAGGGCTAGCAGGGCGACCGAGCTGGCGGACAAGTATCCAGGTCACGTCGCAGCAGCCTGGCTCGGGCACACGCAGCAGGTGGCCAACAAACACTACCGGCAAGTCACCGACGATCATTTCGAAGAAGCTGCCCGAAGCCCCGAGCGCGCTGCGCCAGGCGCTGCGCAAAGTGCTGCTAACCAGTTGCAAGCACTTGCCGAGAATCTGGTCGGCTCAGGAAATGCAGAGACAGTGCAGCTCTTGCAGATACTGAACACTCGTATAGTGGGCGATGAGGGACTCGAACCCCCGACATCCACGGTGTAAACGTGGCGCTCTAGCCAACTGAGCTAATCGCCCTTGTGCGAACTGAAGGACCGCTGGGCGGTGCCGAGGGTTCGCTCAAGCGGTCGATGCTAGACATTCTATGGGGTGTGTGTCAACGTGGGTGGCTCTAAATCGCTCGTAGTCTCAGTGGTCTGGTGGTGTTGGAGTTGCGGTGATCGTGGTTATTGAAGCAGTTTTGGCGACTTTCCATCTGTTCGTGGCGGGACTGGCGGGTGGGGGGCCGCTGTTGGTGGCTGGGTTGAGGCTGTGGTGGAGGAGAATGGAAACCGAGCCTGCCAGCGATGCGGGGCTGCGGCAGTTGGCCGTGTGGTCGGTTGGGGCGGTGGTGCTGGCGGCTATGACTGGATTGGTGGCGGGGGCATGGCGGGCCGGGGTAGGGCAGGGCGGTTACCTCGAAATGCTCGCGCGGTTTCCCGCGCGGGCGTACGCGATGGTGGCCATCGAGTGGGTGTTCAGTATCGCGTGCTATGGCGGCTGGCTGGCGTTATGGAATCGCTGGAGCCAGAAGCCGTGGCGTCATGGGCTGCTTGCACTGTTGGGGGCCACCAACCTGCTGTACCACTTTCCACTGTTGATGATCTCACAGAATTTGCTGGTCGAGCAACCGAACTTGGTTGCCGGATCAGTGGTCGCACGGCCGCTCGTGGTCCAACTTTTTCACACGCCATTGGTCATGGCCAAAGCTTCGCATATTTGGGCAATGTGCATGCTCGTATCGTCATGTGGGCTACTGATGGCCGCACCAGTCGTTCGCTTGCACCGAGTTGCAGGCGTGGTTGGACTTGTGGCTCTCGTGGTGCAATTCGTTAGCGGCGCGGCCGTGCTCGGTTGTTTGCCGGCCGACCAGACGCAGAGGATCACCGGCGGCTCGATTCTGGCGACTGCACTTCTTGTACTAGGTGTGTTGATGGGCATTCACCTCCTGATGTCCTTTGCCAAGCTCGCACTCAATCCAGCATCGCCCGCCAAGCCGGGCCTCGTGTCAGGCATGGTGGTTGGTGTTATGCTGCTGATGTCTCTGGCCGCCCGGCTGTAACTTTCACCTCCTAGTACTTCATCCGCCATGCAAACGATCTCGCTTCACGACACAGATTCCGGCAACTCGGCCAAAGTACTGCTCGGACTGGGGTTCAACTGCTACGAATGGTCTGTCCAGTTCGCCGATGGATCGCGCGACCTGTTGTGGGCCGAAGACGGCTTCGAGACTGGAGAGCGTCGGCCGAGCGGTAGCGGCATCCCGCTGCTGTTTCCGTTTCCAGGACGCATTGGGCACGCGGAGTTCCAGTACGATGGCAAAACCTATCGCATCCCGCACGATGCGTCGCGGCCGCACGCTCTGCATGGGTTCATTTTCGATCGCCCATGGAGGCTGGTCGAGCAAAGCGACTCGAAAGTGACGGCTGCATTTCAGGCGTCGGTAGACGACTCATCGGTCCTTGAAAGTTGGCCGAGCGATTTTGCGGTAGAGGCAACTTACGAGGTGGTGGGGCCCGAACTGCGATTCAGCGCGACGTTCCGCAATACGGGCGATGCGCCGCTGCCGTGGGGTTTCGGCACGCACGCCTACTTCCGCGTGCCGCTGACCGCTAGCTCGAACGTTGGCGACACGATCCTGACTGCTCCGGTAGACGGAGAGTGGAAGCTGGACGACATGCTGCCAACAGGAGAGTTGGCGAAGCTGCCAACTGAGTTGACCTTGGGCGCTGGGCAAAAGTTGGGCGACTTGGAGTTCGATACTCCATATCGGTTGTCGACCACCAAGGGCGAAGCGATCACCGTGGTGGCGGATCCGTCCAGCGGTCGGCGTGTGGTGCAGACCTATGCGGCCAAGGATTTCCCACATGCGGTGGTCTATACGCCAGGTCATCGCGAAGCGGTCTGCATCGAGCCTTATAGCTGCGTGCCCGATCCCTTCCGCCTGGAGGAGCAAGGCATCTCGACAGGATTGAGAGTCTTGCCGCCAGGAGAGAGCCACACGACAGGATTTGTCCTGCGCGCCGAGGGGTAGGCAGGAAGCATCCGCGGCCTGCAACCCCCCCATAGATTCGCACGACGCCTGCATTCGGTTTGCCGTTGGTTTTGGGCGCCGATCTTCACCGTTTACTTGCATTGAATTGGGCCGCTCTTCATAATCGAAAGCACCTGCCGTAGCAGCGCTCAACTGCGACTTGGGTTGGTCTCTGGTCTCCACTGCCATCTGGAGACACCTGCACCAACTTGCCAGTAGTCCAGTGGTTTGCTGCGCAGTTGCGTAACCGGCAGTAGCAACAACTCGGGTGCGCGCGCTCGATACCAACTTCTGCTGGATGGCCTCTTCAAGCCCTCCGCGAGTTGCATCGACCGCTCTCCGAGCAATCTCACTCATATTGTCTGGCGGTTCAGAAGAAGATGCATCGCAAACCTCGCCCGAGGCAACGTGTGGCAGCGCGTCGCCGACTTGGAAACGGAATCGAAACGCTCGAGCCGCGGCACTTGCTGGCGGTGGTCATCAACGAGATTCATTACGATCCCGACTTGAACACCGAGCAGGTCGAGTTCCTGGAGTTCTTCAACTCGGGCGATTCGTCCGTCGACCTTTCGGATTGGCGCATCGACGAGGCGGTGGACTATACGTTTCCCCAGGGAGCTTCCATCGCCGCTGGTGAATATTTGGTAGTCACCCAGAACGCGGGTGACTTTCAATCTAAGTTTGGTTTCGCCCCGTTTGGCGAGTGGGAGACCGGCGACCGACTAAATAACGACGGGGAGACGATCGAGCTCCGGGATGCACCTAACAACTTGATAGACGTGGTGAGCTACCAACCGGGATTCCCTTGGCCGACGACCGGCGAGTACGGCAGCTCGCTGGAGTTGATCCATCCTGATCTGGACAACGATCTGGCTGGCAGCTGGCGCTCGTCTGGTCTCTCTTCCAACCCCAATGCCGGTGGGGATCTCATTGCGACAGGCAGCACTTGGCGCTATCGCAAGGGACTCGTAGAGAACCCACCCATCGATTCCGGCACTACGGGGCATGACTGGCGGCTGACGGACTTCGTCGAGTCGAACGACTCCGTCGCATGGCAAAGTGGGGTCACGACTATCGGTTACGGCGACGGGGACGATGCTACTTTCTTAAGCGACATGCGGGACAACTACTCGTCGATCTACGCACGACATACCTTCGAGTTAGACGGCGACATCCCCGACTCCTTGGAATTGCGGGTCTACGTCGACGACGGCGCCATCGTCTACCTGAACGGCATGGAAGTATCGAGGCTGCATGTTTCTGCCGGCCCCAAACACTACAACAGCCTCTCGGGCTCAGACCACGAGGCGGAGTGGGAAACGGTGCTGCTGACCAATGTGTCGCAACACCTGGTGACAGGAGAAAATACGATCGCGGTGCACGTGCTCAACGGAACCCTGTCGAGCAGCGACTTGTCGTTCAACTTGCAACTGACCGTGCCCGACGACACCATCTCCCAGCCAACTCCCGGCGGCCAGAACCTGGTGTGGGCGACCAATGCAGCCCCGCAGATGCGCCAACTGAAGCAGTCGGTGCAGCAGCCGCAGTCGGGAGAGGACGTGGTCATCTCAATCAAAGCAACCGATCCCGATGGCGTCCAGAACGTGGTGCTCGAGTACCAGCTGGTGGATCCTGGCAGCTACATTCGCCTCTCCGACGCTGCGTACGACGCGAATTGGACGAGCGTCGTCATGACCGATGATGGACTTGGTGGCGATCAGGTGGCAGGCGACGATGTCTACTCCGCCACACTGCCGGGCTCGCTGCAAACGCATCGCCGGTTGGTGCGATATCGCGTTACGGTGACCGACACTCTGGGTGCTTCCGCTAGCGGACCGTACGCCGACGACCCGCAGCCAAACTTCGCCTACTTTGTTTACGACGGCGTGCCCGACTACACCGCGTCGCTCCGCCCTGGCGTCGAACCGACCGAAGTATATAGCGGCAATACGCTGGACAATATCGCCACGTATCACCTGCTAGCCAATGCAAACGATGTGACGAACAGTCAATATAACCAGCAGTACAACGAGGTGCTGTTCAACGGCACCTTGGTTTACAACGGGGTGGTGTACGACCACATCGAGTTCCGAAACCGCGGCGTCGCCTCGACCTATGTCGTGGGCAAGAACAAATGGAAGATCGAGTTCCTGCAAGGGCACCACTTCCAGGCTTACGACAACTACGGAAACCCCTACAAGGAACTTTGGGACGAAATCAACATCCTGCCGGGCACCAACCCCTGGTGGCGCGACGACGTCTCCACGGAAGGGACCGTCTTGTTCGAATCGGCCGCGTTCAAACTCTACGAACTCGCGGGTGCTCCCTCGCCGAAGACGAATTATTTCAACTTCCGTGTCATCGATGCCGCCTCGGAGACCGGAGGCAATCAATACGCGGGCGACTACTGGGGGCTGTACATTGCGATCGAGCAGCCCGATGGTAGCTTCCTCGACGAGCGAGGGCTCGAAGATGGCAACATGTACAACATGCATGGTTCGGTGTTCGGATCGACCACGCAGCGTCACCAAGGCTCCGAGTCGGTGACCAATCGGTCCGATTTGTCCGCGTTCCTGTCTGGTATCGATGGCGGGTACGAAACGCTTGAGTGGTGGGAGGAGAATCTTAATTGGGACGTCTACTTCGCTTGGAACATCATCAACCACCTGGTGAACAACTCCGACATTCGCCCCAACGAGAACGTCAATTACTATCGCAACCAAGTCACGGGGCAGTGGTACGTCATCCCCTGGGATCTTGACCTGACGTTCGAAGACGCCCCGCACCATGGCACCTCGGTTACCACGCGTGAGAACATCCGCACGTTGCTCGCACATCACCCAGCCGCCAAGCTGGCGTACAACAACCGGCTGCGTGAGGTCACCGACCTGCTGCTTAACAGTGGCGATGCTGCACTGGTGATCAAGGAACTTGCCGACGCGCTCACATTGGGTGGAGACGACTTGACGAATGTCGAGGCGAACCAAGCGATGTGGGACTATCATCCTCGCAAGATAAAGAAGGGCATCTGGTACGAGAATTTCAACTCGAGTCTGCTTGAGAGCGAAACGTTCGACGGAGTAGTCGACTACATGCAGGACTTTGTCAGTTCAGGAGGCTACGGCTACAACCTGCTGCAGTCGCAGGGATCCGACGCCAACATACCGGGCACGCCTAGCATCAGTTACGTTGGCGCCGCCGAATATAGCGTCGATCAACTCGTCTTCCAAACGTCGTCGTTCAGCGACCCGCAGGGAGCGGGAACGTTTGCCAATATCCAGTGGCGAATCGCGGAAGTTCACAACGCGTCGGTAGCCAATTTCGAGCAGGGCGCACCCTACATTTACGAAATCGAAGGCACTTGGGAATCGGGCCAGTTGTCGACATTCGACAGCCAAATAAGCATTCCAGCCAATGCCACCGAGGCCGGCAAGACGTACCGCGCCCGCGTACGAATGCAGGACACCTCGGGCAATTGGAGTCACTGGTCGGACCCGATCGAGTTCCTCGCCACGCCGCCGACGCTGGCCCCCAGCCTGGTGATCACCGAGCTGCACTACCATCCCGCCGCCACAGAGCCCATCGACGAGAGCGACCTGGAGTTCATCGAACTGCTGAACACTGGTGACGCATCGATTGACCTTTCGGGCATCCAAATCGCCGAATTCGCTTCCGAGGGATACACATTCGCAGACGGCTTAGTGTTGGCGCCCGGCGAGTACATTGTCGTCGCCCGCTCGCCCGAGGTGTTCCAGTCGGTTTATGGCACCGGCATGAACCTGGCGCCAGACGGCTTCGGCGACGCCAAGTTGAGCAACGGGGGCGAGACCATCAGCCTGGTTACTGCCGCCGGAGCGCCCTTCCTAAGCTTCACCTACGACGACTCGGCTCCTTGGCCCGCCGAGACCGATGGCGATGGTCCTTCGCTGGAGATCATCGATCCACTGGGCAGCCCATCGGACGCGAGCAATTGGCGAGCGAGTGCGTCGGTGGGCGGTTCGCCAGGTTCGGCTGGTTTGGCAACACCACTAATCGCAGGCGACTACGATGGCAGCGGTACGGTCGACCACGACGACTACGGTGTTTGGCGTAGCCAATTCGGCCAATCGCTGTTCACTGCCGGCGCTGGTGCCGATGGCAATGGCGATGGACAGGTTAACCTCGCCGACTTCACCGTTTGGCGAAACAATCTGGGCGCCAGCGTCGCCCTACTGGTGGACGCCGGCACCATTCGAAGCAGTGATGAAGAGACCATTCCGGTGGCTGCTGCCATCAGCGATGCGGCGTTCGCGATGTACCAGTCGCCGGAGAATACCGCGCAGCAAGATGATTCCACCCCACAGTCTGATGCCGATGTGATCGCACCAACGCCAACCCCCGAACTGCCATTGAACTCGCGATCGGCGCGCGACCTGCCGCCATCTTTGGCGCGCGAGGACGCGACGGAGGATGACTGGGGTGACGAGATCGCGCAAGAACTTGCTATCGAGTGGAGCAAGTTATCGCGAGCCTGAGCAGCCGGCTCGCGGGGGGTGAAGAAGAAAGTGGACAGGACTGGGATCGAACCAGCGACACCGGCCTTTTCAGGGCCGTGCTCTACCAACTGAGCTACCTGTCCTTGGGAGACTTTGCATCTTAAACAGTGGCTGCCCCATGGCCTAGGGGTGTGGGAAAAGACAGCCGGAATTGGGGTAGAGGTTCGCTCGGTTTGTACCGAGTGTGCCAGAAAACGGGCGCGGCCGTGCCGGCTAGGAGCAGGCTCACCGCCTATCGAGCCGGCCCACCAGAGGCGGTGAACCCCAGTTGCGGTGGGTGCCCCATTCCCATTCCGGGCCGAGCTAGTAACAATATCTCACGGTGTGCGTTAGCGACCACCTTAGCGCTGAGGCCTTCGCGACGCCCTGATCACCCACGCCAGCCTAGCCTCAGCCCCGATTAATGGCGGATCAGACGACCCTAAACCTTTACCAGCATTGACGTAGCGTCGATTTTGTGAAAAAATTCACAATCTCCGCGGCCGAATGCCGATCCCCCTAATTCCCCACCCTCACATCGCCTTCCTGTTTGCCGCCCACCCAGGGCGCACTGGCCAAACATGACACAGCAACACCAAATAAAACGGGGTCTCGATGTGCCGATCGCCGGCGAACCTTACCAGGAGATTGGCGAGGCACCGCCGATCACCTCGGTCGCCCTGGTCGGAGACGATTACATTGGCATGAAGCCCACCATGATGGTCGCCGAAGGCGACGTGGTGAAACGCGGGCAGGTGCTGTTCACCGACAAGAAGCTGCCTACGGTGAACTACGTCGCACCGGCTCCCGGGCGGGTGAAGTCGGTTGCCCGCGGCGCTAAGCGAAAGTTCCTTTCGCTTATTATCGAACTCGAGGGCGACGACTCGGTGGAATTTGAGTCGTTTGCCGACAGCAATCCTGCTCAACTCCCTTCGGCCAAGGTTCGCGAGCAATTACTCGCCTCGGGTCTGTGGACCGCGCTGCGTGTGCGACCGTTCAGCAAAGTGCCCGATCCGGAAACGGTGCCACACGCGTTGTTCGTTACCGCCATCGACACCGATCCCTTGGCCGCCGATCCCAAGGTGATCATCGACCGTCGCGAGGCCGACTTCGTTTCTGGCCTGCAAGCACTCAGCACGCTAACCGACGGCAAGACCTACCTGTGCAAAGCAGCGGACGTGAGCTTGCCGGGTGAGAACCTCGACTGCGTGGAGGTTGCTTCGTTCTCCGGCCCGCACCCCGCGGGACTGCCAGGCACGCACATTCATTTCCTGTCGCCGGTGAGCCTCGAACGCCACGCGTGGTACATCAACTACCAGGACGTCCTGGCGGTCGGGCACTTGTTTAACACGGGCCAACTCAACAGCGAACGAATCGTGTCGCTGGCCGGGCCCGCGGCGAAGAATCCTCGACTGATTCGCACTCAGTTGGGCGCGAACCTTACCGAACTCACCGCTGGCGAATGTGCCGACATGGAGTTCGGCGTTCGCGTCATTTCGGGATCGGTACTGTCGGGCCGCAAGTCGGCCGAGCCAGTCAACTACCTGAGCCGCTATCACAACTGCGTCTCGGTGGTGCCCGAGGGCAAGCAGCGGGAATTGATGGGTTGGTCGGGACCTGGGTTCAACAAGTTCTCGATCAAGCCAATCTTCGCCTCAGCACTCTCGGCCGGCAAAAAGTTTGCCATGACCACCTCCACCGAAGGCAGCCACCGCGCGATCGTGCCGCTGGGCTCCTTCGAGAAGGTCATGCCGCTGGACATCATCGCCACACCGCTGTTGAAATCGCTGGTGGTCGAAGACACCGAGTCGGCCCAGGCGTTGGGCTGTTTGGAACTCGACGAAGAGGACCTCGCGCTCTGCACATTCGTCGACACCGGCAAGCACGACTTTGGCCCCTACTTGCGACGTAACCTCACGACCATCGAACGAGAAGGATAACAGGGCCTCCCGTGAGAGAATGGCAAGTTCTCTCATCCACTCCCTGCCCCCAATCTTTATTTGACCACTGGCAGTTATGAAATTCCTACGCAACCTGCTGGACAAAGTAGAACCGCTGTTCACCAAGGGTGGCAAGTTCGAGCGGCTGTATCCGCTGTACGAAGCGGGCGATACGTTTTTGTTCACGCCGGGTGAAGTCACCAAGAACGGGCCGCACGTACGCGACAGCCTGGACATGAAGCGGATGATGTCCACGGTGATCGTCGCTCTGCTGCCCTGTATCCTGATGGCCCTCTACAACACCGGCTACCAGGCCAATCTGCAAATCGACCAGGGCACCGCCGGCGCCATCGAGGACTGGCGCGAAGTCGTTTACACCGAATGGCTCGGCCTCGCCCACGATCCCACCAGCGTGCTGGGCTGCTTCGTGTACGGAGCATTGTGGTTCCTGCCCGTCTATGCGGTCACCATGGCGGTGGGCGGCACGATCGAGTTGATTTTCGCTCTGGTGCGGGGTCACGAGATCAACGAGGGCTTTCTCGTCACCGGCATGCTCTACCCACTTACACTTCCACCCACGACACCGCTGTTGGTGGTGGCCGCCGGCATTGCGTTCGGCGTGTTCATCGGCAAGGAAGTGTTCGGCGGCACCGGAAAGAACTTTCTGAACCCCGCGCTCACCGCCCGGGCGTTCGTGTACTTTGCGTTCGCCAACTACCTGTCGGGCGAGACCAATCCACTGGGCCAAGGCGTGTGGGTGGCAGTGCAGAAGCTACCCGGTGTCGATGGCTTCACCGGCGCCACGACGCTTGGCGAGATGGTAAACGTCGATCCGGAGACTTCCCCCGCACAGGCAATGACAGCCGTCACCGAGGGCATTACGGGCCACGCGTTTACCTGGTGGGATCCGTTTATCGGTTTCATCCAGGGCTCGATGGGCGAGACTTCGACGCTGGCCTGTCTGATCGGCGCGGCGATCCTGATCGCGACCGGCATCGGTTCCTGGCGAATTATGCTCGGCTGCGTGCTCGGCGCGCTGGCCGTGGGCAGCCTGACCTACGGCTTTGCCGGCGACAACCCGGTAGCTTACATCTCGCCGGGTTGGCAACTCTTGATCGGCGGCTTCGCCTTCGGCACCGTGTTCATGGCCACCGACCCTGTGTCGGCCGCGATGACAGAGACCGGCAAATGGTGGTACGGCGGCATGATCGGTGCAATGACCGTGCTGATCCGCGTGATCAACCCGGCATTCCCCGAAGGCATCATGCTCGCCATTCTGTTCGGCAACGTCATGGCCCCCACCATCGACTACCTTGTGATTCAAGCGAATATCAAACGGAGGCTCGCCCGCTATGGGACGTGATTCGTTTCTAGGAACCGTTATCGTCGCGCTAGTTCTCTGTGTGGTGTGCTCCGTGCTCGTCTCGGGCGCCGCAGTGTTCCTGCATGGCTATCAGGAAACTAACAAGCGGCTTTACGAGAAGAAGAACATCCTGAAAGCAGCCGGCCTGATCCGCGACAAAGAACTCGAGGACGAAGGCGCAGCCGAAGCCGATACCGCCGTGATCGCTCCATCGGCCAAGCAGATCGAAGAGATCTACTCCGAGCGGATCAAGCGTGTCCTGGTGAACCTGGATGATGGCTCCATCGTGCCGGAGGACAAGGTCGACTACGACAATTACGACCCCAAGGAAGCAGCCGACAACCCGGACGATAGCGAGCCGATTCCCGAGGACGAGGGCCCCACGCCGGGACTCGATCGCCGCCCCAAAATGCAATTCGTCTACGAGGTCATGGCCAAGGGCGATAGCAATAAGATCGAGAAGTACGTGCTGCCCGTCTACGGCAAAGGTCTGTGGTCGACTCTGTATGGCTTTTTGGCCGTCGACGCCGATGGCGAGACCATCCGCGGCATCACCTTCTACGAGCACGGTGAAACGCCCGGCCTGGGCGGTGAAGTGGAAAACGCCAAGTGGCAAGCCAAATGGGATGGCAAACTCGCCTACGACGAAGATGGCGAGGTGATCATCAACGTGGTCAAAGGCACCGCCGCGCCCGACGACAAGGCTTACACCGTCGACGGCCTGTCCGGCGCGACGATCACCACCAAAGGTGTGAGTGACTTTGTCCAGTATTGGCTGGGCCCGGACGGATTCATGCCGTTCCTTGAGAAGCAGTCCAAGAGCTAAATCCATACCTGTATCGTCTTACGCATACCGAACCGACTTTGGAACCAATCGATGGCGAAGCCAACTCCCAAAGACGTTTTGTTCAATCCGGTTTTCAACAACAACCCCATTGCGCTGCAGGTGCTCGGCATCTGTAGTGCCCTGGCGGTGACCACCAAGTTGGAAACGGCCGTCACCATGTCCATTGCGGTCACGTTGGTGACAGGCTTGGCGAGCGCTTCGGTTAGCGCGATTCGCAAGTTCATCCCCGGCAGCATTCGCATCATCGTGCAGATGACGATCATCGCCTCGCTGGTGATCATCGTCGACCAGGTGCTCAAGGCGTTTGCCTTCGAGATCAGTAAGACGATGAGCGTGTTCGTCGGTCTGATCATCACCAACTGCATCGTGATGGGCCGCGCCGAAGGCTACGCCATGAAGGAAAATCCCTGGATGTCGTTCCTCGACGGTATCGGCAACGGGCTGGGCTATAGCATCATCCTGATTGTCATCGGATTCATCCGCGAACTGTTCGGCTCGGGCAAATTGTGGGGCGTCGAGGTGTTGCCCATCTTCGAGTTGACCGAATCGGGCCAAGCGGAAGGTTGGTACACCCCCAACGGCCTGATGCTGCTCTCGCCCAGTGCGTTCTTCCTAATTGGCATCTTCATCTGGGTGCTCAGGGCATTCAAACCGGGACAGACCAACAGCGATCCGACGCTATAGACTGCATTCCCCACACAGGGTTAATTCGAACCAGGACAATTCGATGCATTACGTCAACATCATCCTGAACGCCATGTTCATTGAGAACTTGGCCTTGGCGTTCTTCCTCGGCATGTGCACGTTTTTGGCGGTGTCGAAGAGCGTAAAGAACGCTTTTGGATTAGGCATCGCAGTAGTTGTGATCCTCGGGATCACCGTGCCGATGAACAACCTGATCTACACGCAACTCTTGAAGAAGGGTGCGCTCGGCAGGTGGTTCGGAGAGAACCTGTCCGACATCAATCTCGAGTTTCTAGGGCTCATCTGCTACATCGGCACGATTGCCGCGATGGTTCAGATCCTGGAAATGACGCTCGACCGCTTCTTCCCGGCGCTTTACAACACGCTGGGAATTTTCCTGCCGCTGATTACCGTGAACTGCGCCATCTTGGGCGGTTCGCTGTTCATGGTCGAACGAAGTTACAACTTCACCGAGAGTCTTGCGTATGGCTTCGGAGCCGGCCTTGGCTGGGCTTTGGCCATTGTTGCATTGGCCGGCATTCGCGAGAAGCTAAAATACAGTGATGTACCGCACGGCCTGCGGGGCCTTGGCATCACGTTCATTACCGTTGGGCTGATGGCACTGGCCTTCATGGCCTTCGGTGGCATCGACCTGCCAGAATAGCCTGCCGTAAAGCGGAAGCAATTCCGCTGCGAGACGAGAAGACTTAACCAACACCAACGGAATAAATTCCGTTCTACAAAGAGGTATCCGCCATGGATCCTATGACCATCGTTTACGGCGTCGCCATGTTCACCGGTGTGGTGCTGGTATTGGTGCTGCTGATTCTCTTCGCCAAAAGCCAGCTGGTGGCCTCGGGCAACGTGGAGATTGTGATCAACGAGCAGAAAACCATCCAGGTTCCGGCCGGTGGCAAGCTGTTGGGCGCGCTCGCTAACGAAGGCATCTTTGTCTCCAGCGCCTGCGGTGGCGGTGGCACCTGTGCCCAGTGCGAAGTGAAGGTGCTCGAAGGGGGCGGCGAGATCCTGCCCACCGAGGCGACGCACATCACCAAGAAAGAAGCCCGCGAAGGCTGCCGACTATCGTGCCAGGTGGCCGTGAAGCAGGACATGAAAGTCGAGGTCCCGCCCGAGGCGTTCGACACCAAGAAGTGGGAGTGCGAGGTCATCTCGAACCACAACGTGGCAACCTTCATCAAGGAGTTCAAGCTCAAACTGCCCGAGGGCGAGCAGGTGAACTTCAAGCCGGGCGGTTATATCCAGATCGAGTGCCCGCCGCACGAGGTGAATTACAAGGACTTCGACATCGAAGAGCGGTTCCGCGAAGACTGGGACAAGTACAACGTCTGGCAGTACGTCTCGAAGGTCGACGAGGAAGTGGTGCGAGCCTACTCGATGGCCAACTACCCAGGCGAGAAGGGCATCATCATGCTCAACGTCCGCGTCGCCAGCCCACCGCCGCGGTTGCCGAACGTGCCGCCCGGAAAGATGTCGTCGTACATCTTCTCCAAGAAACCCGGCGACAAGGTCACGATCAGCGGCCCTTACGGCGAGTTCTTCATCAAGGACACCGACGCCGAGATGGTCTACATCGGCGGCGGTGCCGGCATGGCTCCGCTGCGAAGTCACATCTTCGAATTGTTCAAGGAACGCAAGACCAACCGCAAAGTCTCCTACTGGTACGGTGGCCGTAGCAGCCGCGAGTTGTTCTATGTCGATCACTTCCGCGAGATCGAGAAGAACTTCCCCAACTTCAAGTTCAATATCGCGTTGAGCGAACCGCTGCCCGAGGACAACTGGGACGGCTACACTGGCTTCATTCACCAGGTGCTGTTGGACAACTATCTGAGCACGCACCCGGCCCCCGAAGACATCGAGTACTACATTTGTGGCCCTCCCATGATGAACGCGGCCGTGTTCAAAATGCTGGACGATCTGGGCGTCGAAAAGGAAAACATCGCCTTCGACGACTTCGGCGGATAGCATTGGTAAATAACCAATGCCAAATTCCCAATGACCAATGTCATGCCGAGTCTTGCTGCAAACTTGCGCTTGCTGACACTGCTGCGTATCGGCAGCCTCTGCGCCGTGGCAGTACTCACCTTCGCTGGTACGTCGCATGCGGACTATGCGGTAGGCGAAGCGAAGCTCTCTGGTCGCACCATGGGTACGACCTGGCACGCGACCGTCGATTACAACGCTCACGATGTGTCAGAAGGCATGGTGCAGGGCTTCATCGACGAGCGGCTGGTCGAAATCAACAAGCGGATGTCGACGTACGATCCAGAGTCGGAGCTCTCACGTTTCAACAGTTCGGAGTCTACCGACTGGTTCACCGTGAGCGAAGAAACGGCGAAGGTCGTAGCCTCGGCGCTCGATACGGCGAAGCGAACCGATGGGCAGTTTGATCCCACCGTTGGCCCTCTGGTGAACCTGTGGGGATTTGGTCCGGATGGTCGTCGCAAAGAACCTCCGTCCGAGGACGATATTGCAGCCGCCAAAGCGAGGATGGGATACGCGAAGGTGGAGGCGAGGCTCGATCCGCCGGCCCTGCGCAAGTCGCAGGCAGACGTGTATCTCGACCTCTCAGCCATCGCCAAGGGCTACGCCGCGGACGCGGTGGCTGAGATGCTGTACGATGCAGCCCAATCGAACTACGTCATGGTCGAAATTGGGGGCGAGATTCGTACGCTTGGAGTCAAGACGTCGGGCGATCCGTGGCGGATCGGCATCGAACGACCCAACTCCAACGCCCGCATGATCAGCCACGTCGTCGAGATCACCAATGGCGACGCCATCGCCACGTCGGGCGACTATCGGAACTACTTCAAGACCAAAGGGCAGCGGTATTCGCACACCATCGACCCCGCGACCAGCCGCCCGGTGACGCACAATCTGGCCACGGTGTCGGTTCGCTGCCCCACGTGCATGGAAGCCGACGCCTTGGCCACCGCGCTGTCCGTGATGGGCCCCGAGAAGGGCTACGCCTGGGCTACCGACCACAACATCGCGGCCATTTTTGTCGAGCGAACCGAGCAGGGATTCCGCGAGCAAGTGACTCCCGCTTGGAAGAAGCTCGACACGTCGTTCGAACCCCAAGCCGCTCCCAAGTCACCCACCACCACCGCCCAAGAACCAGAGAAAGGCAACATGCTCACGTATTTGGTAATCACTATCGTCGTCTTCGTGCTCGCGATCACCGGCATGGCGATCGGGGTGATTGTGAGCAACCGCCGTATCAAAGGCACCTGCGGCGGCATCTCCAACCTGCAGGGCAGCGACGGAAAGACCGCCTGCGAGCTGTGCAGCAATCCCTCGCCCACCTGCACCGGCAATCCAGAGCAACGCGAGCCGGTGGAAGCTTCCTAGAGCGCACTACAGGTAGATGTAGCGTGTAATGTTCGCGCTCCGTGGGCGAGGTTGCGTCGGGAGCGGCTCAACGCACAGCACCGACAGAATCGATCCATTCCGATCGACCGCTCGCACATCGCGGCATGCTGAAATTCTTCCACGGGGCGCAACGAGTTGGTAAGTGTGGATTCGGCTGTGTCACTCGACGAGCGACGGCATCTAGGATGCTGGTTCTTTGGCTCAGAAACGGAAAACACCTCGTCTCACCAAGTTCGGTTAGTGGCAAAGTCCTCAGCCGACCGCACTCTGAATGGAATCCTGCGGTAAACTGTAGGAGAAGCGCGAAGATTGGACTGGCGTCGGCTGGGAAATATTTTTGAGTGATTGCGACTGAATCCGTGGCAAGCTGTCTATCGGCGGGCCTGTCGATTATCCAGTTGGAATATTCCGCATATTCACCCCACTCCTCAAATTCAAGCGAATTACCCCACAACTTTAAACCACCCCGTCTTCAATGTTGCCCTCCTTGCCCGGTGAAACCGCCCTCGCGTTGCTAGACGACGTGAGCGACGCATGCGCGGTGTTCGCGCACGATTCGGGCGAATGCGTGTGGCAGAACGCCGCTTGGGGGAACCTGGTCGAGTCGCTACAACAACTGGCGTCGCTGCTGAGAGACGACTCGCAAGTCCTTTTGCATCAACAGCTTAAGGAGATCGTCAAAGGGCTCTCGAACGTTCCAGTCCGCCATTCGCTGCGATGGGGAAAGGGCGACGAGGACGTGTTCGAGACCCCCTTGGTGCTTCACCCCTACGAAGCGGAAGGGCAGCGGCTGGTGGCCGTGCTGGCCATGGCACCGCGACCCATGGTTTCGCTTCCAGGCATGCAGGACGAGAGCCATCAGCGGGATCCGCTCACCGGACTCCCCGGCCGGGGGGCCATCCAGGCCCGCCTGCGGCAATTCTCGCAGTCGCCGAGTTCGGCTTCGCCTTTCGCCCTATTATTTCTGGACCTCGATGGCTTCAAACAGGTAAACGACCAGTGGGGGCACCCCGCTGGCGACCGGGTGCTGGCCGAGGTGGCTGCTAGGCTGGCTGGGGCGATTCGCGAACGCGACCTGATCGCCCGTTATGGGGGGGACGAGTTCGTGGTGCTGGTCAACGGCATTGAGCATCGCGACGAGCTGCAGCCGGTGCTCCAACGCCTCCGCCGGGCGGCCGCCGAGGTGATTCAGCACGAAGGGGACCAACTCCAGGTTTCCGCCAGCATCGGGGCGGCGCTGTCGAGCGAAGGTTGGGCTTCTATGGCCGACCTTATTAACGCGGCGGATCGGCGCATGTATGCTGAGAAGCAACACGCCGGCGAAGTTACCTCTGAGTGACGAGCTTTGGCGCTCCCACCTATCTAACCGCCACGGGTATACCATGCTCTCGACTTATAGCTACCCGCGCGCTGTACGGCTCGCGATCCTTGCCTCGCTATGCTTTGCATCCTCGACGTGGGGCGCGGAATCCGCCACCACCAGCGAGTTTGAATCGCTGTTCGACGGCGAGTCGCTCAAAGGCTGGACCACGGCCGATGGCAAACCTGTGACCAAAGGTTGGCAGGTCGTAGACGGCATGCTGGTTCGCAACGCTAGAGGGGGCAGCATCTACACCGAGAAGGAGTACGGCGATTTTGAACTCCGCTTCGAGTGGAAGATCGCACGCCGCGGCAACAGCGGCATCAAGTATCGCATGGCGCACTATGACAAAGGTGTGTACGGTCGGCCCGGGTGGCTGGGGTACGAGTACCAGATCTGGGACGACGCTCGCGAAACGTCCGACGACACCAGCGCGGCATCCATCTACTTGCTCCAGGCGCCAGCGAAGGACAAGAAAGTAAAACCGGCCGGCGAGTTCAATACCGCTCGCATTGTGGCCGTCGGCACGCACTTAGAGCACTGGCTGAACGGCGAGAAAGTGCTCGACGTGGAGACCGACACCGACGATTGGTTGAAGCGGATCGAGAAGACGAAGTTCGGCCCCATCGAAGACATCTTCCAGAACCCCAAAGGCCGGATCATGATCCAAGATCACGGCAACAAAGTGTGGTTTCGCAACATCGAGATCCGCCAGATAGAAAATGGCGGAGAGAGCGAGTAACGACTCGCGATGACTTCGCAGCATCAACTCGCGTTGGTCTCGACGAACTTCTTTAATCCGCCGGCGAATATGTCCGTCCAGCCCTGCTGCAATTGCTGGACACCTATCTCGGAGACACGCCCGACGATCGCATCCGTCACTTTCAGCAGGCAGCGATCGTCGCCACTCGCTTCTACGGCGATCTTCATGGTGCTCACCATCGGACCGCCCCAGTCGTGCGCTGTATGCAGAATGAGGTACAGGGTATGCTGCTTGGGCTGGCACATCTGCACGGTGCCCCACAGCAGGCTGTCGGCGCCATCGACTTGCTCAATCAATCCACCTCCCGCCTGGGCGGTGAGCGTTACGACGGACGACTCGCCCAGCACACGCGAATCGGCCGGCCACCAGTCGTTAGTCTGCTCGACCAGCGCGGTCCAGACCCGATCGCAAGCCGAGTCGATGGCGATCTGCAGATCGTATTTGACAACCTGGGCCGCGGAGAATTCGGGGGCGTCCATTCGATGTTCTCCTTGTTTGCTAACGCTGCCACTCGTCGTAAGGTTCGTCAAAGGGCTCGTCGCGTGGGCCATCTTGCGACCAATCCGAAACGTTGCCTAGCAGGTCTTGGCGTCGGCGGCGGTAACGGCGCTGCGCTTTGTTGTAAGCGTCGGCCTTGCTGAATGCATGAATGCTGGCGCCGACTCCGAAGACGATGAACAGCACACCAAACAACGGAAAGACGAACCCAATGCCGCCCGGCGCGCCGCCGGCGATGCCGGCAGCCATGATGGTCCAGAACACGCCGAAGCCTGCCAGCATCAGTCCGCCGAAGGCGCTCCCCGCCTTGGTAGGCATGCGCCGCACTCCGTACTTGTTGGCAACCATGTAGTTTTCGCGCTCCAACTCCCACTCGCGATCGAGTTGGGTCACGGCGTTTTGCATCTGGATCTCTTCCAAGTGCGACGACGATTGGTAGTCGGTATCGCCATGCAACACGCGCTGCTTGGCGAGTTCGAACTCCTCGTGCGAGAGCGCGCCGCTACGGCGTAGCTCGTCGAGTCGTTGAATTTCATTGGATAAGCTCATTGCTCTGCGGGGCGGAACGTGCGTGCGGTGAGGGTGCTGGAAGTACACCTTACCGCTAAGTTCGCTGGATAGCGAGCGTTCTTGGACTGTTTAGCCGCGCGATGTTCCCTGTCCGACATATGATTAGCCCCGCAAGACCTCGCGACGTTTCCGCTTGCACGCTAGATTTGCGTCGCGAGATGCCTCCGCGTTCAACCAGCGGACCACGATTGATTCCTTCGCTGTGGGACGTGGAACCTTGGCCAAATCTACCGACTGCTTGTGAAAACAAGCAAGAGTGCCAACTTCTGGCTATGCCACACGACTCCTGCACTTCCAGCCCGCGAGCAAAAGGCCCAAAAGAAGCACGATGGAACGAGGTTCTGGAACACCGGTGTAGACAACGTTCGACAGCATGATACCGGTGTCGCCATAGGTAAGCAGAGCAGAACCACCTCTGAATCTGACCTGATCGAACACGCCGTGCACTTCGGAGGCAGCGAAGAAGTCGAAACGGTCCACCAACTGAGGCTCGAAGCCGGGCAATACGACGATTTCGAGCGTGCCACCAAGTGTCGCAATCCCGGCAACCTCAATGAGGTCGTAATCGACACCCGCGACACCACGTCCCAACTCGATTCGCAGTATGCTTGTAGCTAATTGCATGAAATCTCCCTCAAACGACAGCTTGCCAGGCGAATTGCCGGGAGAAATGACTCCGTCGACCACGGTGTCGCCACGAATGGTCCCGTTGCCCGAGAGCGTCCCAAACTCGCCTAGTTCGAGCGTCTCGACTTGAAGGTGACCATCGTCCAGCCGGATATGGGCGTTGAGATCGGCGCTGAGCCTCCCAGTCGTTACGTCGCCAGCGTTTTGCACGATCAGCAACGAATTCTCCCGCAACGCGATTTCCCCGTGGAATCCAGAGAGCGTCGGCGCACCTGATACCCACGAGGCGTTGTCCACTGTGACCGTCGTTGGTTCGCCTTCGCCAAAAGTACGAGCAACTCTAGCAGCGCCACGGGTCACGACCTCTGCACCATTCTGCACGGACAAACTGGCGTGCCCCGCTGCGCCAATACTGACTGGAAAGAGCGAGTCGACGTGCAGTTTCGAGCCGGGGCCGCTGACGAGGATAGTACCGTCGGCCGAGGGCCAACGAGCCATGGTTAGGGACCGTGCTTCTACGAAGCCGCCATCGGTAATGGACAGGGATGCCCTCCCATGGTCGCCTACAACAAGTTCACCGGCGATGATGGTCGAGCCACCCCCCTCTACCTCGACCTTCCCCTCCGCCATTTCCGAGGCAAACTTGGTTCCGCCTATGGCAAGAAGCGATACCGGAGAGATGTCAAACGACGCTCCACCAACTCTTGCACCGTTGCTTACTTTCAGCGTACCACGCCCTGCGGCGCCGACCTCCAAGTCGCCGTCGACCGTCAATCGAGAATCAAGTCCGTCCACAAGCACGTCGCCAACGGACCCCGGGCTTTCGGCGATGATTGTATCGGGGTCCAAACCAAACCGCATGCTAAACTCGGATCCATCGAGTATGGATAGCCTACCCATACCCTCCCCGCCGACAACTACGGGCTTCAGGTGGTACTCCACCTCCCACCTTGCGGTACTGCCGGAAAGGGTCACTTCGCCTTTGGAGCCTTGTCGCTCGGCAATGACCAGTGGGTCTCTGAGTGTCGCGCCTTCTCCTACAAACAGTTCTGCAGAGCCTCTTCGCCCCACGATGAACCGAAATGCACTCACTGTACCGTCTTCAAAGGCCATACTTTGATGCTCCCCCTGGCTGTCGCCAAGCACGATTTCTGAACCCACGGAGAGACTGTGGCCACCAAGATCGAAGCGAAGCTCGCGATCGCCTAAGAAACCAATCTCTCTCACCACAGCCTGCCTGGTCAGGGTGATTTGTTCGGCTGCTCCGCCTCCCTGTGCGAGTGAGAACATTGCTCTATCAAACACGCTTGGCACTTTGCCCTTTGACCATGCACCAGCGTTGTCGAACTGCCCGCTGCCTCCGACCCACACAAAGTCGTCGTCGGCTATGTCGCTGGACAGGTCCGTTAGGAATCCAAATTCAGCGTTGAGATCGAACAAGACGCGGGTGTTGCCCAGGTACGCTCGAAAGAGAGGTCCGCCCAGGTGTGGCCAAGTGGTCAAGTCGGCGGGCAGTGCATTGCTTGTCAGTGTCGTGTTCTGACCATCAATGCCTTCGAATACGAGCGCAGCGTCTATCTCTACTCCTGCCCCGGACTTCGTGATTGCGTCCATGCGAACGTCATCCCAACTGAACGACACGGAGGCAAAACCATCGCGGACTGCAATGTAAGGAAGCTCGCTGGATTCTCCGGAGATGTACTGCACGCCATTCCAAACAAAGGAGAACGCATCTAGTGGGTAGGCAACGGTGCGATAGGTGTTGGTGGTCACAAGAACCTGACTACCAGCAGGAGGGATTTCGTACGTAGCGAATCCCAGTACGTCTGCGTTGTGGAGGCGAAAGTAGTAGCTGATGAGTTCGGCGGATGCCGAATTCGACATCAGCGTTATCGACGCAGAAACGACGAACACCAAGCTGTGGATCAGAGGGATGTTTGGTTTTGACATTGCTAGTTCGCATTTCTGTTGTTGGCAATACAGCACGCCCCAACGCAGTGAGAAGGCTCGAACCGCCAGCCCCCCGCCGGTGCAACCACCGTTCACACAGGGAAGAGACCGCAGCGCACCGAGATGGCGGGTGTCCGGAGACCACGAGCCTTGACAAGTGCTTAGTAAGAATGACCTATAAGGAGACTCGCTTAGCCGAAGCTAAGAGAACTCATCAAGGCGGAGAAACGCCAAGAGTCGAAAGGTGGCGAACTGAACATCGGAGTGAAAGTCCAGAGGAGTGGCTATGTCGAGCGGTATTGTCAAGATTGTAAGATTCTCTGTCAATCACTTTTGACGCAATCTTCCACTTTCCTGAATGCTGAGCATCCTGCGTGCTAGCTTCGTCGAACGTTCACGGCGACTTGTACGGACCCTTGGGTGCGATCTAGGGGTCCTATCGCTCGATCGGTTTTAGTGCGTTTCTTCGCTGGTGCTGGTTGGAATCTTACACTCGTTAGGGGAAAATGCGGGGTGCGGAGTGTTCTACGTTCTCGTCATTGAGTAGGGCGTGGAAGTACGCTCCAGGCGCTTCCGGCTCCCCGGGGTTTTGTCGCGGTGGATCGATTTGTCGCGGCGTGGTGGTGATGCTGGCGCTCGTTTGCGGAGCAAACGGCCACTATTGGGGTTTTGTCGCAGGGGTTGTGATTTTGGAGCGACGCAAGCCTGCGACTAAACCTAAACGGGCTTCGTAAGGCGTTTGGAATCAACGACTTAGGGTTTTGTCGCAGGGAGTTATGTCGCAGGGGTTTTGTCGCAGAACTGCGGCAAAACTCTGCGGATTGGCTGAGTACCCCCTTCAGGCGGGGTGAAGGACGTTAGCAGATCGGGGCCGATAACGTCGCCCCTCAACCGAAGTGACTTTTATGAATCGCCACCATGATCCGACGAGTTCGCTCTCTCCAGAGGGCATGCAGCTGTTCTTGGCGGGCCTTTCCGGGCTTCCTGAGGAGGAAGTGCGTAAAGCGAAGTCGCTTTACATCCGCAACGCCATCTCCGAATACAAGGCAATGGAGGCCTCGCTGCAGGCGTTTGGGTGTGTTCAGGCGTTGTTTGCCGTGATTCCGCTGTTCTGGCCATTCATCTACGCGCAGCGGAAGATGGTCGCCGCCCAGCGGACCTTGTTCCGCGAGCGAATCCACAACGCCTTGGACGTATGGCGGGACGATCTGCGGGGCGAGTCATTCGATTTGCCCCACGATTTCTAGCGTTTTTCGAAGCAGCGAAGAGAATCTTCCAGAAATTGCTGCCCGATGCTTGGGGTGGCTCCGCTTGGAAGGGTGAGACGGCCAAATCGGCCTGAATGCCCACCCCAACCATTACGCGGAACGAAACGATGACACGCACATTCGCCATGCTTACGGCCGTTGCCATGCTTCCCGGGCTGACCGCTTGGGGACAGATTGCCGACTACAACAGCTCGCCCTACGGACCAGCGGCCACGCACACTTCGGCCAGCTATCCGATCGGCCCGCCCAATGCCATCCAGCACCACGCTTCGACGCTGCAGGAAGGGGTGCTACGCGGCACCGCTTCGGTGATGCAGGCCTACTACAACGGGCAGATATCGCACGCTCAGGCCCGCATCCTGCTGGCCGAAGCTCGCGCTCGGGAGATCCAGTTGCGAGTCACCAACATGGAGGCCGCCCAAGCGCGGCGGCAATTGGTAGCGGCCGAGCGGCAGGAGCAGCGGCGGATGAAGATGGAAAACCAACTGCTGGCAAGCCAGCTGCAAGTGGCCAAGCTGCCGGAGCGGCATGCCGAATATCGCCTGTCGCCAATGCAGCTCAATCGCTCGACCGGCGAGATCGCCTGGCCCGCCGCGCTGCAGCACGAGAGCTTTGCGGCCGATACTTATGTATTGGAGAAGCTTTTTATCGAGCTAGCAGAGACGGGCGCGTCGGATACCGGTTATATTGCTGATCGGATCGAAGAGGCCTGCGAGCGACTCGCCGGCAACCTGCGGCAAGTACGTTCGAATCTGGAGCTCGATGCTGAGCAATACCAGCACTACATGGGTTGCCATCGTTTCGTGCTGGGTCTGAAGTACGAAGCGAAAGCTGCCGCCTTGGGCGGATCGATGTATGCACTTGCGTCGCAATGAACTACCATTCGCGGCCCAAACCTCCCGACGCCGTACGGTGTCGGGCGAGCACCGTAATCAACCGAAACCACGGATCGCAGGGCCGCGAGAAGTATGAACCAGAGAAGTTCGACCAACCTGCCCACGATGTGGGCAGGTTGTTGTTTGTTGTGTCTGGCGGGTTGGACCTCCGTGCCGGTGGCAGCCGCGCCGATTCCGCTGGCGGAGTACTTCGCCGGCAACTCGTCCGTGGCGTGGTCGCCTTCGCTGTGGGGATGGTACGACCCTTCGTACTTGGAACCACCTCAGCCGATCGACGGATACGTTTCGAGTGTCACCGGCTCAGCAGGCGGAGGAGTGACCGCGTGGCAAATCCACAACCCGGGCATCACGGGCATCGAGCCGCACTACTTCTTCTTCCTGCCTGCCAGCTACACCGAGCAAGCACGCGCCAACGGTTGGAACCTGCAAGCCACGGCCCAGTTGGTGGAGATGGGGCAGGGCATGGCCAGCCAAGGCCTGGCGGTTACGTTCGAAAGCCGCTACTACGAGGTAGCCATCGATAAGAACGGAAGCACGCTGGTAGCCTCGATCCGCACCGGACTCGATGCGACCACCGACTTTAACCTACCAGCGTCGGCAACCGGCTATCACGACTACGAGTTGCGCATGGCGCCTGGCACGCAGACGGTTTCGTTCCTGTTCGACAACCAACTGGTGCACTCGTGGACCGGCGTACCCGAAGCCCCGACTCACCCGAACAAGTTCGAGTTTGGCTCCATCACCGACCGGGGCGAAGGGAGTATGAACTTTCGTGAAGCGTACTCCTCCATACTCGACACCGCGCCGAATCCCACGGAGTTAGGCGACTACAACGGTGACGGCCGTGTGAACCTGGCAGACTACACACTATGGCGCAACTCGCTGGGCAGCACCTCGCAGTTAGCGGCCGACGGCAACGGCAACCAACGCATCGACTCGGGCGACTACACGGTTTGGAAAAGCAACTTGGGACAAGTCGTAGCAAGCAGTGCGGTCGGCGAAGCGGCGATCCCCGAACCGGCCGCGGGAACGCTGGTGGTGCTGGCGCTGGTAGCTTGCGTATGGAAAGCAAAAAGGGCCGGAATGCCAAACCTGGCAAACCGGCCCTTTTGATAACCGCGCCTTGCTGGGTCACTCAGTAGCTGAGTTACACCAAAGGATGGTCGACTAACCAACCATGTCCTTCAGTCGCTTGAGCGGACGAATCTTCACGACGTTCTTCGCCGGCTTGGCGGCAACGTCCATGGTCTCGCCTGGACGGAAGGGGTTGGGAACATTCTTGCGAGCAGGCTTGGCAGGCTTGTGTTGCACAACAATCTTGCACAGCCCGTGGAGAGTGAAAGTCTTGGGGGCGCTACGGCCAACCAGGGACTTTTCAATCTCTTCGCTAAGAGCCTCAAACACGGCAGCGACTTGACGCTT
The DNA here is from genome assembly GCF_965227375.1 of Aeoliella sp. Lineage (NCBI taxonomy): Bacteria > Pseudomonadati > Planctomycetota > Planctomycetia > Pirellulales > Lacipirellulaceae > Aeoliella > Aeoliella sp. Next base: position 1,252,172 of record NZ_CBDDFX010000002.1, on the reverse strand, counting down.
GGTCAGATCGGTCTTCTCGGCAATGTTCGCGAAGACTTCCGTCTTTGTTGGCGGCTTGGGAGCGGCTTTCGCCATGGGTCTTGTTCCTCCGGAAAAAAGTCTGAAATACAGGGCTGGAAGGGTCGAGTAGGATCGTCCTCCGTTAACGAACGTGCTGATTAGAGCGCTGGTGGGGGAAAAATACAAGTGCGGAATGGACCAAAAACCTCGACAAAATAAGGGTCTTGCAGCGTTCCGCCTCGTTCCCACCTCGTCAAATCGCACGAACGACGGCCAGTTTCCGACGCGCCAATGCACCGGGAAACCTGAAACTCACCCCTCCCGCAGAGGGGATGGCTGACCTCGCTGGGAGCGGAGGCCTGCTACAGAATCTAGGTTGCAAATCACTGGGATCAAACGACTTGGGGAAAATATTCCGGATTTCCTCTGAGCCCCTTCCACGGCAAAACACGCTCCCCAGCTCCAACTGGAGCTGCAGGTAGGCCTTCCTGGTTTGGGGAACTAGGTGCTTCCGCAATTCAGCGGGCATGCGGGGAAACCGCTTGTGGAAAAATAGCGAGATTACTAAGCTCGGCCCCGGGTCAAACGGCCCAAACGTGCGCAGGATCGGTCCGCCAGGTTGTAACCAGGGTTCAACTTGGCGAGCAAGGAAGTCGCCGAATCCTTACTCCGCCGGTATGATGGAGCCGAGGGATGGCAACTGCCTACCTCCACAACCCTCAGGCGAGACGGGGAGTAAAGGATGATTGCCCGCAGCCACCTTTCTGGACATCGCAAAGTCCGCTTGCATCGCCGGCCACCCTTGATCCCGCTATTCACCTTGCATGCTCCCGCCCGCTTGCTGATTACTCGGTGGGCTATCGCTGCGCTGGTGACATGGGGTCTGTCCGCCTGGCAACCGAATTGTTCCGCACAACCGGGATTGCCGCCCGGTGCCGAGCAGGCGCCGGAGGAGGCGAGCGACCTGCATTCGCTGTACTACTCGGCCCATCTGCCAACCGATCGGCGACTGGCGCAGGACTTGGACCAGGCGCGGCAGTTGTTCGAGTCGGGACGGTATAGCGAAGGGCTGCCGTTGGTGGATCGCGTGCTCGAAGCGAAAGAAGACACGTTCGAACTCGCGCACCGCAGAGAGTCCAGCAAAGTTGCCACGAGCTTGAAATCGGCCGCCAAGCAACTCCTAGCCAGCCTGCCCGCCGACGGTGTGGCGGCGTTAGAGTTAGATCAAGGTGTCCGAGCGCAACGCGAACTGTCCACCGCAAGGCAGCTCGGTTCGCTCGCCCAAATCGCGCACGTCGCGCAGCGCTACCCGGTGACCGAAGCGGCCGGCGAAGCGATGCTGCTACTCGCTCAGGCCGAGATGGACGCTGGTCGCTATGCGCTGGCGGCCTCGCTGTACGAAGAGCTACAAACGTGGCCCAAGGCCGCGGCCAAATACGAAGCGTTGCTCGCGGTGCGACTGGTGGTCTGTCACGCGGCTTCCGGAAACCAGGCGTCGTACGAAGAGGCTTCGGCGCGGCTCACCAATCTCCAATCGCCAACCCTCCGCGCCGAAGTGGCGCAGCTAACCGGCAACAGCAACCTCAAGCAGTGGCTCACAAGACTCTCGCAGGCCATCGTGGCGCTGCAGCGATCTCAAGACGACGCCTGGCTGGTAGAGGGTCGCGATCCGGCGCGGAATCCGGTCTACACGGCCGGCGGCGCGCCGCATGTGTGGCCAACCTGGGACGCGCGGACCGTGAAGGAATTCCACGTCGCCCAACGACTCGAGGCTCGCTTGAAGTGGCAACATCGCCGCGGAGTGAGTTGGGGCCTGGTTGCCAGTCCCATCGCAGTGGGCAACTACGTGATTGTTCGTACGCCCAGCAACCTGGTGGCGGTCGACTTCAACACGGGGCGGCGCGTGTGGGAGACGCGGGGCGAGTCGGTTGCCGAGGACACCGGCACCTTCAACTTGCCAATCGGTGGCGAGGGAGACCAAGGCGTCGCCCTGGAGGCATTGGAGCAGCGGCTGTGGGTCGACTCCGTGTACGGCGCGTTGAGTAGCGATGGCGACCGTGTGTACGCCATCCGCAACCTCGAAAGCATCAAACTGCGGAGCAACATGCGGTTCCGACTGCAGCTATTGCGTCGAAACGGCAATGATTACGAAGAGCCGGGCAATACGCTCACTGCGTACGACCTGCGAACCGAGGGCAAGCGCCTGTGGGAGATCAATGGCGAGAGCAACGAGGAGCTTTCGGGCTGCTTCTTCCTGGGGGCTCCGATCGCGGTGGGCGACACGCTGTGCGTGCTGGCCGAGTTCGCCAACTCGATCCACTTACTGCAACTCGATTCGGAGACGGGCAGGCTGCTGTGGAAGCAGCCGCTGGCGAACCTCGAACGAAGTGTCGTGTTCGACATTGGCCGACGACTCGCCGGCGCGACGCCGTCGTACGCGGGCGGGCTGGTGCTTTGTCCCACTGGCGCGGGCAGCGTTGTGGCGGTGGACCCGGTCAAGCGATCTTTGGAATGGGCCTTTCGCTTTGAAGTCGACGAAGACCTCGCAACACGAACCACGTCGGGCTGGCAGCAGCAGTTTGGCGCTTACCAGCCAACGCTGGCGACTCGCTGGCAGCGCAATCGTGTGATCGCCAACGGCGACTCACTGCTGGTGACCGCCCCCGAGTGCAATCAGTTGTACTGCCTGGACACGCAGACGGGAGAGAAGCGTTGGGCGATCGAGCGCGGCGACTACGACTATCTTGCCGGCATCACGCGCAACCACGCGATTGCGGTGGCCGGTGACTATATCAGCCTGATCGACCTGAAGACCGGGAAAACCAACAGCGACTCGCGCATCGACTTGCCAAGCGACCTGACGGTGGCCGGACTGGGAGTGCTGACCGAAGACGCCCTGATGTTGCCACTGTCTGGCAACCAGGTGGGGGTGGTGAATCTGGCGAGCGGCAAGTTCGAACGCGTGCTGGCGCTGCGCGAAGGCGAGTCGGTGGGCAACCTGGTCTATCACCGCGGTGCATTGGTCTCCCAATCGGCGACTTCGCTCACCCGATTCGACCAGATGACTCTCTTGCGAGAGCAACTGGCGCAGAATGAACAGAACGGCGTGTCGAACGCAAACACGTTGCGTATTCAAGGCGAACTCGCCTGGGGCGACGGCGATCTCGACGAAGCGATACGATTGCTGTTGGAAGCCTACCAGATGGATTCCGAAGACTCCTTGGTAAAGATGCGTCTTACCATGGCGCTGGTAACCGGACTCCGCAAAGACTACCCGCGGTATCGAGAGCACAGCGACCTATTGGCATCGCTGTCGACCGACACCCGCCAGCGACTTCAGCTGTATCGATTCAACGTCGAGGGATCGCTGGCGTCGTCCGATCCAGAGGTCGCGTACGAGTACGCTCGCGAGATCTATCTGATCGACCCCGAAGCAATGCTCGATCGCGCCGATGGCCATCGCGTGCAGTCCGAACGGTGGTTCGCCGCGCGGCTGAACCAGATTTGGAACTTGGCCGACGAGCCGCTGCGAAAGACCATCGCGGACGACGTCGACCGGTGGCTGGAAGAGGCTCAGACAGATCACTCCACCAGCGACCTCGCGCGATTGGTACGGTACTTTGGCGGAATCCCCGCCGGCCGGGCGGCAAGTCTGCAGTTGGCCGACGAGTATGTTGTGGCTCAGCGTTTCGCCGAAGCCGAATTGCTACTATTGCAATCCGCTGAAGACTCGCCGGACGTCTCGATGAGCGAAATACACGCCCAAGTTGCCGCTTTGGTGCCGGGGTTGGAGTCGAGCGACGCCTTGGAGCAGCACTACCAATCGCGAAGCACCTGGCCGGATGGGAAGGTAGAAACCGCGGTCGAAACAGGTCGGGTGCCCAGCACGGCCACCCGGACCATCAATCGCAGCATTCGCTCCAGAAATTACGGACGCCTGCTGGTGGAGCCGCGCTCGTGCGGGCTGCCGACCAACGGACCCGTCACCCTGGCGTTGTCGTACGGCAACCAAAACCAACTGTTCGCCTGGAACCAGTTCGGCGAGGTGACGCACGGCATCCAAATGCAGTTCGTCGCGCTACAGAATTCGAACACCAACTCGGAACTCAACTGCGTGCGGTTTGGCCACTTCGCCGTGCTGGGCGCCGGCGACCAGGTAGCGGTGGTCGACCTGCGCCAAGGCGAGTTGGAAGAAGGACCGTTGCTGTGGAGCAGCCCGGCGAGTTCGCGCAGCAACCGCCGCACCCTCCGCGCAGTGCAGATCGGCGGCCGCACGGTCATTCGCTCGGTCCCCACAAAGGGCGATTCCGAAGGACCAACCGGCGAGTTTTGTTCGGGCACGCCGCGGGGAGTGGTGCTTCGCAACGAAGATCAGTTGTGTTGCTACGGCACCGTCGACGGCGAGCTGTTGTGGGAGCGTCGCGACATGCCGACCGACGGGGCAGCATTTGGCGACTCGGAGTTCCTGTTCCTCAAGGCCGACGGCGAGGCCACCGGCGTGGTGCTCTCGATGATCGATGGCTCGACACAGGGAGAGTGGCAGAACCCCGAAGGCAAGACCATCCTCACGCACGGCCGCAGCGTTGTGGTCACTCAGCTTCGCGCCGGCCGCCGCTTGGTTCGCATGGTGGACGTGCTGGACGGAACGGTGCTCGCCGAGCGCAGCTATAGTGGATCCGCCACCCAGCCGGTGGTCTCCGATAATCTGGTGGTGGTGATGGAACCCACTGGCGAACTCGAAGCTGTGGATGCCACGACCGGAAAGGTACAGTTCGCAGTGAAACTCGAGGCCGAACGCCAACTGGAAACGATTCACCTGTTGCCGTCGGACGACACACTGTTCGTGGCCACCAACACGCGCAGTTCAGCCCAACACAACACCTCCGGAAATCAGGCGCTCGATAGTGCTCCCATTATCACAGGGCACGTCTACGCACTCGACGCGGCGACTGGCGAGCCTCGCTGGAGTCGCCCGGCGAGCGTACGGGGGCAGGGATTGTGGCGGATGCAACCCACTGCGTCGCCGGCACTGGTATTCATCAGCCGGCAAGAAACACGGCAGGGCGGCAACCAGGGCGGGAATACGCGGTTGCTGGTGCTGGACAAAAGGACCGGTCGCAGCTTGATCCGCGAAGACGAACTCCGCGACCCCGATACGGCCCCCTGGACCATGCTCATCGATCACGCCGCGGAGCCCACGGTGAGCATCGATTTGAGGCACACCTTGGTCACTTTACGCTTCACCGATGCCCCCAGACCCCCGGAACCCGTGGCCCTGGCGGACGTCGAAGGCGTAACCAAAGGACCCGGTGGTGGTTTATTTGGTATACTAAGGAAGTGGTCTGGAGGATCACTCAGCCCGGAACCCCCCATCGACGACGACGATTGACACGCGTCAAACGCTCCATCCGTCGGCAGTACCACAACCCCAGGCGCAAGTACGGTCCTCGTATACGGAGATGCCAGAATGGTTGCCCGACGGAATTCGCTGGCCGTGGCGTTTGCGCTGTTGGTAGTGGCCGGACCTGCGATGGCCGCTCAGAGCGAGCCCGAAGTCGATCGTGTGGTGACTCAGGGCCTCGATTGGCTGGCGTCGCGCCAGCAGCGACTCGGCCACTGGACCGCCCAGGGCCGCTACCCGGCGGCGATGACCTCGCTGGCGGGGATCGCCATGTTGTGCGAAGGCTCCACCACCACCGAGGGCCGCTACGCCGATAACATTAGCCGCGCGGTCGACTACCTGGTGAGCCAGAGCCGACCCAACGGACTGATCGGCGATCCCTTGCGGGACGACCGCTACACCTATGGGCACGGCTTCGCGATGCTGTTTTTGTCGCAGGTGCTGGGCGAAGAAGAAGACGCGCAGCGGCGCGAAGAACTGGTGAATGTGCTCACCAAGGCGGTCCGTTTCACCGGCCAGGCCCAGACCGACGCGGGGGGCTGGGGCTACGTGAGTGCGAAGGATGGCAACGGTTTTGACGAGGGTTCGACCACCATTACCCAGGTACAAGGCCTGCGGAGCTGCCGAAATGCTGGAATTCCGGTGCCTAAAGAGGTCATCGACCGTGCAGTCAAGTACATTAAAGACTGCACCCTCCGCGACGGCGGCGTGCAGTACAGCAGCAAAGGCGGGGGCGGCCGACCGGCCATTACCGCCGCCGCGGTGGCTTGCCTGTTCAACGCGGGCGAGTACGACGACGACTACGTGCCCCGCATGCTCCAGTATTGCGAACAACACTTGGGCGGCGGGCGACAAAACAACTACGGCCACTGGCACTATGCCCACTTTTACTACTCGCAAGTGCAGTACCGCGAAGCGGGCGAAACCTGGCAGGACTATCGCACCACCACGTACGCCAAGCTGCTCCGCGAAGCGAAGCCCGTCACCCTGGAAAGCGGCAAAGGTGTCGTCTGGGACCAAGGTTACATTGGGCGGGTCTACACCACTTCCCTCAACTTGATCATCTTGCAACTCGACAACGCAGCCTTGCCGATCTATCAACGCTAATCCGTCGGGTCTGCACTCCTTCACACTCAGCCACTCGCGAAGCATGCAAGAACAAGAAACCTCCGCCGTCGATCGGCTCAACGCCGCTGCCGACCGCATTCGCCAGCAACTCTCCCAAGTGATCGTCGGCCAGCAGGAAGTGATCGACCAATTGTTGATCACCCTGTTTTGCCGCGGCCATTGCCTGCTGGAGGGTGTGCCGGGACTGGCGAAGACACTGCTGATCAGCACGTTGGCCAAGTCGTTGAACTTGACGTTCAACCGCATTCAGTTCACCCCCGACTTGATGCCCGCCGACATCATCGGCACCGACATCATCGAAGAGAACAAGTCGACCGGGCAGCGCGAGATGCGATTCCTGGGCGGACCGATCTTTGCCCACGTGATTCTGGCCGACGAAATCAACCGCACTCCGCCCAAGACGCAGGCTGCCTTGCTCGAAGCGATGCAGGAACGCCAAGTGTCGGTCGGCATGGTGCGGCATCAGATTGGCGATCCGTTCTTCGTGCTCGCCACGCAGAACCCCATCGAGCAGGAAGGCACTTACCCGCTGCCCGAAGCGCAGCAGGACCGCTTCATGCTCAAGGTGATGGTCCGCTATCCGTCGGTGGAAGACGAAGTGGAGATCGCCCGCCGCACGACCAGCGTGCAGGACTTCCAGATCCAACCGGTGCTCGCGCCCGAAGAGGTGCTGGAGATTCAGCACATGGTGCGCTTGGTGCCGGTGAGCGAACACTTGATTCGCTACGCGGTGGCCCTGGTGCGATCGACTCGCATCGGAGAACCGGAAGCCGATCCGTACGCGGTGGAGAATCTCTCCTGGGGTGCGGGGCCGCGAGCGGTGCAGTACTTGTTGATGGGGGCTAAAGGGCGGAGCTTGATGATGGGCAGGCCGCACGTGGCGCTGGAGGACATCCAAGCGCTCGCCGCGCCGGTACTGCGACATCGCTTGCTGGTGAACTACACCGCCGAGAGCGAAGGAATTACGCCCGACGACGTGGTGCAACGATTAATGGACAACCTACCCGCCCGCGAGGACCAACTCAGTGGTGACCCCCGCTTCCAAAAAGTCTTTGCTTCCTGAGGTCGTCCGTCGCATCGGCCGCCTCGAGTTGCGGGCGCGGTACATTGTCGAAGGTCTGCTATCCGGTATGCACCGCAGCCCGTATTTCGGGCAGTCGGTCGAGTTCCGCGAACACCGCGAGTACTCCAAAGGCGACGACCTGCGCCACATCGACTGGAAGGTGTGGGGCAAGCAGGACCGCCTGTACATCAAGCGGTACGAGGAAGACACCAACCTGCGCTGCACGTTGGTGGTCGACGGTTCGGCGAGCATGAACTTCGGCTCGGCCGACATGACCAAGCACGACTACGCGTCGACCGCCGCGGCCGCGTTCGCTTATTTGCTACTCAAGCAAAGCGACTCGGTGGGCGTCACCGTGTTCGACGACCAGATCCGCCACGAGGTGCCCCTCCGCACTCAGCGGAGCCACCTGACGCGCATCGCCAGGGCGTTGGAGTCGATCGAACCGCGTGACAAGACCAACATCGACAGCGTGCTGGCGCACGTGGCGAAGGCCAATCCGCGCAAAGGTATGGTCGTCTTGATTTCGGATCTCTTGTGCGACACCGACCAGTTGATCAAAGGCCTGCAGACGCTGCGTCGCATGGGGCACGACGTGGTGGTGCTGCATGTGATGGACGATGAGGAACTCGATTTCACGTTCCGCGGCCCGGTGCGGTTCGAAGGGATGGAAGTCGATGACATCGTCGACTGCAATCCTCGCGCGCTCCGCAAAGGCTACCTGGAGGCGCTCGAGCGTTTCCTCACCCGCGTGCGCAAAGCGTGTGCGGCCAACGCGGTGGACTACTCGTTGATCCGCACCAGCGACGCCTTGGACGCCGCGCTCACTGCGATTATCGCCCGCCGCGCGCTTTCGCAACGCGCCAAGATTTAACCCGCCCGCCTCCCCACTCGCCCGCCTGACTGACGTGTCGTTTTTGTATCCCTCGGTGTTCTGGTTTGGATTGCCATTGGTGGCTTTGCCGCTCGTGATCCATCTGCTGAACCTGCGCCGACAACGACGCGTGCCGTGGGCGGCGATGCAGTTTCTGCTCGAGAGCCAGGAGCGGAGCAAGACGTGGATCAGCCTGCAGGAGCTGTTACTGCTGCTGTTGCGCACCGCAGCGATCGCCCTGCTGGTAGTGATGCTCGCCCGACCGACCGCGCGAAGCGGGTGGATCGGCCAACTGCTAAACCGCCCCGTGCACCATTTGGTGGTGCTGGACGATAGCTACTCGACCACCGATCGCTGGGCGGAGACGTCCGCTTGGAAGGAAGGCCTCGGCGCGGTGGGCGACATTGCCCAGGCGGCTGCCGATCAGTCGACCGCCAGCGTGGTGAGCGTATTACGATTCTCCGAAGCAGAACAGGGCGGCGAAGACCCCCGACCCGGCATCTTCCGCCAGGCGCTCGACGACAAGTCGCGGCAGGAGTTCCTCTCGCGAATGGAGACCGCTCAGGCGACCGACACCGCGGTCGGCCTGCTGCCGGCGCTGCGTCGCGCGGTGGAACTTGCCGACCTGCAACCGTCCGACCAGGACCTGGTAGTGCACGTGGTGTCCGACTTCCGGCAACGCAACGTCGATGAAATCGACGCCATCCAGGAAGCCGTCGACGCGCTCAAACAGAAAGCCGCGCAGTTGCAATTCGTCCGCACCGTACGCCAGCCACACGACAACCTGGCGCTGGTGGACCTCGCGCCTGAGTCGGGCGTGCGAGCGGCCGGCGTGGAGATGTGGATGCGACTGGCGGTGGAGAACTACGGCACCTCAACCGCCCGCGAAGTGGTGGTCGAACTCGAACAAGACGGCAGCCCCTTGGTCTCGGTCCCTGTGGGCGACATCCCGGCGGGCGAGACGGTCGATCGCCGCTTCCGCGTCACCTTTGTTGGCGGCGGCGCGCACTGGGTGGCCGCGACGATCGACGCCGATGCGGTGGAACTCGACAACCGCCGCGTGTACGCCACGTACGTTCCAGAAGCTCAAAAGGTGCTGCTGGTGGCTGGCTCGCCCAACGGCTGGGAGTCGTACTACGTCGGCACCGCGCTCGCGCCCGGCGGGCCAGTGAAGAGCGGTTGGGAACCGGTCGTGGTGAAGGCCAGCGACTTTTCCGAAGCGGGCGACCTCTCGCAGTACGCGGCCGTGGCGCTGCTGGACGTGCCGCGACTCAAAGACGATCAACTCGCGCAGCTTTCGGCGTTCGTCGAAGCGGGTGGCGGACTGTTGGTGACGCTCGGCGAGTCGATCCGCCGCGACTACTACGCCGGCGCCGGCTTCGCCGCTGGCGAAGGCCTGATACCCGCGCCGCCCGATCTGCCAACGCAGTGGATCCCCGAGACCGACGACGAAGACAACCCCGCGCCCGACATCCTTGTGACCGATCATCCCGCGTTCAGCGTGTTCCGCGGCCAACGCAACAGCATGCTCGGCCTGATGCGGGTGAACTACTACTACTCGCTCAAGCGCGACTGGCGGAGCGAGAAGACCGACGACGTAAAGACCATCGCTTCGCTGGCCAACGGAACACCGCTGGTGCTCGAGAAGCCTTACGGCGACGGCAAAGTGGTGATGCAACTCACGAAGGTTTCGCCCGACGAGGGAACGCTCGGCAGTTGGTCGAACTTCGGCCCCAACCCGGCGTTTGTGGTGCTGACCAACGAACTGTTCGGCTACCTGGCGTACGGCGCTGCGGCAGACGAAGTGCTGACCGTGGGCGACGTGCTTCGCATGCCGGCCGATCGCGCGATGTTCGCGGGCTCCGGCTCCATACAACGCGTCGGTCGCGGCAGTCCCTACCAGGCGACGCTCTCAGGCGATCCGGCGACCGAGCAACTAGTGATCGCCTCCGAACCAATCGAGCGCGCCGGCTTGTATCGTGTGCAACTCGATCGCAATTCTGGCGGCACCGAGGATCGCTACGCGGCCGTGAATCCCGCTGGCGGCGAAGGCAACTTGGCGCTCGCGGCCGACACCACGCTGCGGCAGAAGTTCGCCGGCGACGAGTTCGCGCTGCGTTACGCCGACGAGCTTTCGACTGAGGCGAACCCCAGCGAGTCGAGTTGGACCGAAATCCTGCTCGCAACGCTCGTCCTGGCGCTCGTGGCCGAGCAAGCTTTGGCCTACGTTTGTAGTTTCCACGAATAGACCAATAGGCATTCCCAACACTTGATGTTCTCCCTTTCCTTCAGCCCGACGCAGCTCACCATGCCGCTGGCCGCCACCGAAGTGGCGAGCGACGCGGTCTATGAGTTTGCGCGACTGGAATCGCTGAGCGACGCCTGGTGGGTGGCGCCGGCGCTGGTGTTGGGGCTGATCGTGCTGTTGGGCTACGTGTGGTCGGTGTACCGCCGCGAAGCGCAGACCATCTCGGCAACCAAAGCCGTGGTGCTCGCGCTGTTGCGAACCATCGCCATCGCCGGGCTCGTGGCGTTCTTCCTGGGGCTGGAGAAACGCAGCAGCTCGCGCGTGGTCGAGCCGTCGCGCATTGCGGTGCTCGCCGATACTAGCCTGAGCATGGACCTGCCCGACGCCGAACCGACCTCCAGCGACAAGGCCACGCGATCGGAGAAGGTGCAAGCGCTGCTCACCCAGTCGCCGCTGCTCGAGGATTTAAGCAAAGCCCACGACGTGGACGTCGTGTCGCTTGGCGAGTCGACGCGCCCGCTGGCTTACTTGCCGCAGGAAGTGGCCTCCGAAGAGGAAGCGGCCAACAACAACGAAGACGAGCAACCTGAGCCGTTCGACTACGAAAAACTGGCCGATCAGATGACACCCGAAGGCCACGAGACTCGTTTGGGCGATGCGATTGCTGCAACGCTCGAACGATACCAGGGCTTGCCGCTGGCTGGCATCATCGTGCTCACCGATGGCGGGCAGAACCGCGGCCTCGAGATCGCCGCAGCGGCCGAAGCGGCTGCCGACGCCAAGGTGAAGGTGCACGCGGTCGGGTTCGGACCAACTGTCGCACCGGCCAACATTGTGGTTCGCGAACTGATCGCTCCCGAGAGGGCCTACCCGGGCGATAAGCTCACGCTGCAAGCAATCGTTCACGCGCAGGACCTGGCCGGGCAGCAAATTGAACTGCAGCTCTCGCGCCGCGTGAACACCGGCAGCACCGAAGAAGCCGCGCCGGGCGATTGGGAGTTGGTTGAATCGCGCACGCTACCCATCGCCGGCAGCGATGCGCTGGAGACCGTGCGGATTGAAACCGATCCGCCGGAGCCGGGCGAGTACATTTACGAAGTCCGCGCGATGCCGGCGCCGCGCGAAGCGATGATCGACGATAACGCTCAGCAAGCGGAAGTGGCGGTGATCGATCGTCAGACGCGCGTGTTGCTGTTTGCCGGTGGACCGACGCGCGACTATCGCTTCCTGCGCAACCAACTGATGCGCGACGCCAGCTTCGTGGTCGACGTGCTCTTGGCCAGCGGCCCTCCTGGCATTTCGCAAGACGCCAACGAGATTCTCAACGAGTTCCCCACCACGGCCGAACAACTCTCGAAGTACGACGCCATCGTGGCGTTCGATCCCGATTGGTCGCAGCTCTCCGCCGAGCAAGTTCGCTGGCTCGAACAATGGGTCGCGCAACAGGCGGGCGGGTTGATTGTGATCCCCGGTCGCGTGAACACGCCGCGTTGGGGCGTCGACAGCCGCATGCGCACCATCCGCGGCCTCTACCCGGTGAGCATGCCCGAGCAACTGTTCGGCCTGCGAAGCGACGACGAGAATCGCGACACACCGCGGCCGTTGAAGTTTTCTCGCGAAGGCCAAGAGGCTGAGTTCTTGTGGTTGGGCGACAACTCCGGCGACAGTGGTTTGGCCTGGGACGAATTCGAGGGCGTGTACAGCGTGCTGGACCACAACGGCCCCAAACCGGGCGCCACGGTGTACGCTTTCGCCAGCGATCTGAACGACGACGAAAACGGCCCCGCCTACCTGGTGAGCCACTACTACGGGGCGGGCCAGGTGCTGTTCATCGGTAGCGGCGAGTTGTGGCGTCTGCGCAAACTCGACATTGGCCACAACGATCGGCTGTGGACCTCGATGCTTCGCCACACCAGCCAGGCGCGCCTGCTGCAGGGTTCGCCCCGCGGCAAGTTGCTGGTTTCGCAAGACCGCTACGAACTCGGCGCGACCGTGCCGGTGCGGGTGATGCTGAGCGACCTGCAGATGGAACCCTTGGTGGCCGACAGCGTGACCGTGGACATCGAAATGCCCGGAGGGCGGAGCGACCGGCTGACGCTGGCCGCCGACGAGGCTCGGGCGGGGAACTTCGCGGGCGAGTTCCGCGTCGTACTACCGGGCACCTATCGGCTTTCGCTAGCCGTGCCCGACTCCAACGACGAGCTAAGCCGATCGATCCGCGTCACGACCCCGCAACTGGAAGTGGGCCAAACCACGCGGGACGCTAAACTGCTGGAGAGCCTCGCCGACCAGACGGGAGGCTTTTATTACCCCACCGCACAACTGGCCCTGGCCGGCAGCGACGCCTTGCCCAACCTGGTAGCCGCCACGCCGAGCCAATCGCGGAGCAAACGTGTCATTGGTTCGATCGACAAGGATTTCGCCCGCGATCAATCGTTCTGGCTGCTCGCTGTAGTGGCCGGCGCACTGACGCTCGAATGGATCATCCGCCGCCTTAGTTACCTCGCCTGATTCTCTCCCTCAACCAACTCCGAATGTCCGCACCCACGCAACCCACTCTCGACTACCAAGCGGTCAGCGGCCTGCTGAGCAACGTGCGGCATCGCATCCGCACGTACGTGTGGGCCGAAGCGGTGTTGCTGGCGTTGGTGCTGGTGGGCGCGGTGTTTTGGGGCGGGTTGGTGCTTGATTGGATGTTCGAGCCGCCACCTCAGGTGCGCATGGGGGTGCACGTCGTGCTGGTGGTGTGCGTTCTCAGCATTCTCGTCTGGTGGGGTCTCCGCCGCTGGATGGTCGCGCTGTCCGACCGCAGCCTGGCGCTGCTCGTGGAGCGCAAACATCCCGAGCTACAAGACGCCCTCAGCGTGGCGGTCGATCTGCACAACAGCGAAGGCCACGCCGACGTGCATCCTGAGCTGGCAGCTCGAACCATTCGCGCAGCGGCCGACGCGGCCAGGAATCTCGACACCGAGGACCTGCTGAACCAGCTGCGAATCAATCGCTTCGCCTTGCTGGTCGGCGCGCTGGCCATCTCCGTGATCGCCCTGGCAGTGGGCATGCCGCGCGTGTGGGACACTTACACGCAGCGACTGGCCCTGTCGCCGGAAGATTGGCCGCGGACCGTGGGACTAACGGTCGAAGGCTTCGAGCCGGACGGGCAGGGCGGCTGGGTTCGCAAAGTGGCCCGCAACTCCGACGTGCCCGTGGTGGTGCTCGCCTCGCTCGCCGATGGCCTGGAAGCCCCCGACCGAGTGACCATTCGTTACCGCTGGGACGAAGGACGAAGGGGCCGCGACGACTTGATTCGTATCGGCGACGCCGTGCCGGGACGTGACGAGAACCAGCGGTACGAGTACCTGTTCGAACGGATCGCAGGGAACGTCGAGTTCGACATCCGCGGCGGCGACGATCGCGTGCGTCGATTGCGACTCGAAGTGGTCGAACGCCCCAAAGTGACGCAACTCGCCTTCGAATGCGATTACCCCGACTACCTCGATCGCGCCGATCGCACGGTGGCCGCCGGCCCCCGAGTGGAGCTGCCTGAAGGAACCGTGATCACCGCGGTTGGCAAAGCGAACAAGCCGCTGGCCGAGGTACGCTGGCGGCGCGTGGTGCAGGACGACGACGAGCCCCAACTGTCCAACGAAGCGACGGACGATTTCAAGTCGCAACTGACACTCGGCCGCCACGATGTCGACCTGGAAGTCGAACTGCTCGACAAGGACGGCATCGCCAGCGCCGAACCGTTCCGCGTCACGCTGGCCTCGCGACTGGATGAGAAGCCGCAAGTGCTCGCCTCGCGCGAAGGGATTGGCATGGCGGTTACCAATCGCGCGCAGTTGCCGATCCAACTCGACATCACCGACGACTACGCGGTCGACTCGGTGTGGCTCGACATCCAACACGGCGAGGCCCAACTGCCGCGGATGGAAGTGAAGCTTCCGTCCGGCAATCGCAACAACGTGATCTCCCTCGCCACGGTCGACCTCGCGCAACTCACCGAGACGCATCCCGACGATCCGCAGTACGCCTTCACGCCCGGCGGCAAGGTGACCATCACGCCGAGCGCCAAAGACAAGTTCAACCTGGCCGACGAATCGCGCGCGACCGCCGCGCGGAGTTTGTCGTTCGAGATCGTCACCGAAGAAGACCTGCTGTCCCGCCTTGCCAGCAGCGAGCAGAACCTGCGACAGACCTTCGAGTCCGTGGCGGACAAACTGCTGCTACTGTACGACGCGGTCGAGAAACTCGACCAACAGGCGCTCGAGGGCAGTGCGTCCGTCGAAAACGACGATGATCTATTGGTCGTGGACACTCTTGCGGAGCCCGACGCGGCTGCCGAAACGGCCGAGGAAACATCCGAGGAGCCCGCGGACACCGGTCGGCTCGCCCGCGAAGCGGTTCGCAGCGCCGAATCGGCCCGACAGATTGCCGACGAAGTGCTGGGCGTGGCGTCGGGGTTCGAGGACATTCACGCTCAACTGTTTAACAACCGTATCGACAACAGCGAGATGTCCGATCGCATCGGGAATCGGATTGCCGCTCCGCTGCGAAAGTTGGGTGAAGAGCGCATGGCGAGCGTGGCCGACAAGATTGCCGCGGTCGCTACCGGCGCGTCGACCACCGCGGCGAAGCAAGAAATGCAGCAGGCGATTGTCGAAGTCGAAACGCTCCTGCGCGAGATGAAGGGTTTGGAAAACTACAACGAAATCGTCGCGATGCTGCGTGAAATCATTCGCCAACAAGAGCAAATTAACACCAAAACCAAGGATCAGCAGAAGAGCGATCTGAAAGATTTGCTCTTGGACTGAGTCGAAACGCTATAAAGAATTAGGACAGCAGGCGCCCGCGGCCAGGCATTACTCATCCGGCTATGGAGAACAAGGACATGATCCATCGAAGCAATCTCGGCTACTCAGCAGCCGTTTGTCTGCTGCTGGGACTCGCGCTCTCGCTGAGCGGAGCGGCCTACGCTCAGGATGCCGAAACGACTTCGGCTCCTTCGGGTCTGAGCCTCGAGCAGCAGCGACTGGCCAGCCGCTTCGAACGATTGGAAGCCGTGGCCGCCCGCTTGGCCGAACTGGCTAACAACAGCGAACCGGAACGGGCCGAACAGTTGCGCCGCGCGATCAAGGCCAGCCGCGAGCAAGGCATCGCCGAGCGATTCGAGGCGATCGTCACGCTGCTGGAGACCGAACGACTGTCGGCTGCGGCGAAAGATCAAACAGCATTGCAAGCCGAGTTGGAACTGCTGCTGCAAGTGTTGCTCGAAGACCCGGGCGATAGCGAGCGCGAGGCGATGAAGAAGTTCCTCAAAGCGCAAATCCGAGAGATCAACAAACTCATCCGCCAGCAACGCTCGCTCCGCAACCAGAATGAAGAGGGAGCCGATACCGAGCGACTGGCCGACAAGCAGGGCGACGTAAACGACTCGGCTGGCGAAGTGCAGCAGGCGCTCGAAGAAGGTAGCGAAAGCCAATCGGGAAGTCCCAGCCAAGCGGAAGCGAAAGAAGGCGAATCGTCGGAAGGCCAATCGAGTGAGAGTAAACCCAGCGAAGGCCAGCCCAGTGAAGGGCAACCTAGTGAGGGTCAACCAAGTGAAGGTCAACCAAGTGAAGGTCAACCTAGCGAGGGTCAGCCAAGTGAAGGCCAACCAAGCGAAGGCGAGCAGGGAGAGCAGCAGAACGCCGACCCGATCAAGAAAGCCGCCCAGAGCGTCGAGCGTGCTCGACAGAAGATGGAGGAGGCCGAAAAGAAGCTTCGCGAGGCCGAGCAACGCGGCGCCAAGGAAGATCAACGCGACGCACAGCGCGAACTCGAAGCCGCCCGGGCGGAGCTGGAGCGCATTTTGCGTCAACTGCGCGAAGAAGAAATGGAACGCCTGCTAGCCAAACTGGTCGCGCGGTTCCGCGACATGCTAGCCAAGCAGGAGAGCATCTACGACGACACGATGGAGATCGCCGCGGCTTCGGCCGACGGCACGCCGCGCAACCGAATGCTGCAGTCGATCCGTCTTTCGCGTCGTGAGTCGGAACTGGTGCGCGACGCCGAGAAGGCGTTGACGCTGTTGCGTGAGGACGGCACCTCGGTCGCTTTCCCTGAGACCACCGAGCAGATCGCTGAAGACATGCGTTCGACCGCCGCGCGCCTGGCCACTGCCGACGTCGGCCCGATCACTCAGACGGTGGAACTCGACATCATTGCCGGCTTGAAGGACATGATCGAAGCCTTGGAACAAGCCCGCGACGAACTGGCGCAACAAGGCAACCCTCCGCCCCCCGGTGGTGGAGGTGGCGGTGGCGCCGGCGAGTCGCGGTTGGTGACCATGATTGCCGAATTGAAAATGATCAGAACGCTGCAAGCTCGCGTCTACAAACGGACGCAGGATCTTGGCTCGCTCGCCGACAATCCCCAGGTCGACCCTGCAGAATTGGAAGGCGAGTTGGCGAAGCTAGCCGAGCGTCAGGAGCGAATTTTCCAGGCGACGCATGACCTTGATACGCAGGCAAACCAGTGAAATATCCACTTTTCGCCTTCCTGCGCAGCATACGCGTTGTCCGAACCGCTGGAATTGTCGATACTATAGTAGCAGCGAAACAGGCGTCCGCTCACAACCCGAGGCCCGCTGACGTGCAAAAGTCATCTTTCGTGCCGTTCTGTTTAGGTGCGAGTGTCGCCTGGCTGATACTCGCCGCCGCCGCTCCCCGTCTCTCTGCAGCGGAGGAGCAAACCACTGCCGATGCGATCACTAAATGGTCGACGCCCACTGCCGAGAGCGTCGAGGCGAACATCGTGGAGTGGATGGTCGAGTCGTCGGCCACGCCGCAGGAGGCCACCGACCGAGAAGCGGCCGCCCGCCCCGAGTTGGATCGCTTGTTTACCTCCGGCGATCGCCTGGAAGCCGTGATGAGCGCCGTGGCGTTGTCGTCCACAGAGACAGCCGACACCATCGAAGCTTGCCGCCAGTCGCCGCTGGATGCCATGCAGCTCGAATGGCTCGACTCGGCCGAAGTTCCCTATTGGATGCGCAGCAATGTACGGCTGTACGTGGGCCGCGCGCTTGCGCAGCAACAGTACTACGAACAAGCGCTGGCGGTGCTGGAAGGTCTGAAACCGGTCGACGTGTACGACCCAGCTTCGCTGCTGTTCTACCGCGCCGTGGCCGAACATCAGCTCGTGCGGATCGATGAAGCCAAACAATCGCTCGCCACGCTGCTGGACGCCGAACAGGAAATGCCCGAACGGTTCGCGCAGATCGCGCGGTTGATGCGAGCGGACATTGCCAAGGTGGAAGAGGACTCGCTCGATCACATCGCGCGACGGATGTCGGACGTCGAGCGCCGCCTGAGCCTTTCGGAAGCCGACGAAAAGACGCAGGAAGTGGAACGCGGCATTCTCGCCTCGCTCGACAAGGTGATCGAGAATCTCGAACAGCAGGCCCAGCAGCAACAACAGCAGCAACAAGCGGGCGGTCCGCCATCGGGCACTCCCATGGAAGATAGCCAGCCTGCGCCGCTGAAGGGCGATGGCAAAGTCGACGTCAAGGAGATTGGCGACGGCTCGGGCTGGGGCAACATGCCGCCACGCGAGCGTGAGCGGGTGATGCAGCAGATTGGCCGCGATTTCCCGGGGCACTACCGCGACTTGATGGAAGAGTATCTCAAGCGGCTAGCCACCGACGAGCGCGAAGAGTCGCAGCCGTAGCCAGTCGCCCCCCGCCGTTCCCCTGCACCACGCTGGATTGCCTTGCATTCACTGCTCGTTCTAACCTTGATTGCCGTCGCCTCGGCGGTGCAAGTTCGCGTTACTGATTTGCAGCAGCGCGAATTGACCGGCGACGTACAGGCGTGGAACGAGCGCCACGTGCAATTGTCCAACCCCGACGGCGACCCGACCGAAATCTCGCTGGACAGCATCCTGCGAGTCGACGCGATCGCCAAACCAAAGTCCGAGGCGCTGCCGCCGGGCGAGGTGCTGCTGACCGACGGCGGTCGACTCGCCATGACCGGCTTCACCTCCACCAGCGCGGAATGCTCGATTGCAGGAAGCCCTGTTGCCTCAGTGCAGTCTCGTGGATTCCAAGCGCCGCTCGCTTCGGTGCGGGCGGTTCGCATGATGCCGCTCGACGCCAGCGTGCCAACGCTCCAGAAAGACTGGCGAGACCTGTTGGGGAGCGACCCGGCGGGCGACCTGATCGTGATCCGCAAGCCGGGCGCGGCAAATTTGAACTTTGTCGAAGGCACCCTCGGCGACGTGACCGACCAAGCGGTGGAGTTCGACCTCGACGGCGAGGTGATCGGCGTGAATCGCGCCAAGGTGTTCGGCATCATTTACTTCCGCCGCGAGGACAACGGAGCCAAGCCCCCCGAAGCGGTCGTCGCCGGGCCGGGGTTCCGTTTGCCAATCAAGTCCGCATCGCTCGAAGGCGAGCAACTGCAAGTCCAGAGCCCTTCGCTCGGCGCAGTCGCATTGCCGATGTCGGCGGTAGCAGCAGTCGACTACTCGCTCGCCCGAGTGCAGTACCTGAGCGACCTCGACCCGGTGCAAGACGATTGGAATCCTCCCAACGGTTCGAACGTTGCACCACTGATGGGCCACATCGCGCTGGATCGCGGATTCTATGAAACCGAGCTCACGCTGGCGTACCCGGCAGAGAGCCTTTCGGCCGACGAGGCCAGCAGTTCCGGGCTCGACGGCATTCGCACGTTCGCCAAAGGCCTGGCGATTCGCGGCGGCACCGAGGCCGGTTACCGCGTACCGAGGGATTTCACCACATTCCGGGCGATCGTCGGCATCGATCCACGTTCACGAGACACGGCCCAAGTGGAACTGAGCGTGCTGGGCGATGGCAAAACGCTGGCCACAGAGACTTTGCGTGGAGATGGCGCGCCCGTCGAGCTAGAATGCAATATGTCGGGTGTCCGGCAGCTCACGTTGGTGGTTCGATCCGCTAGCCCTCCCTGGGCGAGCGGCGTGGGCGACATCCTCCATCTCGGTGGAGCGAGGTTTGTAAAATGAAGCATGCATGGTTCCTGACCCTGGCGCTGCTGGCGTCGGCCTCCATGGCCGAGGTCCCGCCGGAAGTGCTGGACGCCGAAGCCGCGCGCGTCGCCGTGGTCGAAAAGATCGCGCGGTCCACGGTCGCGGTGTTCGACAGCAAAGGGCAGGGGGGCGGCTCGGCGGTGATCATCTCGCCCGACGGGTACGCGCTCACCAACTTCCACGTCACCGCACCCTGCGGGCCGGCGATGAAGTGCGGACTGAACAATGGCCAGTTGTACGACGCGGTGCTGGTGGGACTCGATCCGCCTGGCGACGTGGCGCTGATCAAGCTCTTGGGCCGCGAAGACTTCCCGCCCGCCGAAATGGGCGACAGCGACGCCGCGCAGATTGGCGACCAGGTGATCGTCTCCGGCAATCCATTCCTGCTGGCCGAAGACTACCACCCGACCGTCACGTTCGGCATCCTCTCCGGCACGCATCGCTACCAATACCCGTCCGGCACGCTGCTCGAGTACGCCGACTGCCTGCAGACCGACGCGTCGATCAACCCCGGCAACTCCGGCGGGCCGCTGTGGGACGCCGAGGGGCGACTGATTGGCATTAACGGGCGGGGCTCGTTCGAGAAGCGGGGCCGCGTGAATGTGGGCGTGGGCTATGCGATCTCGATTAATCAGATCAAACACTTCCTCAGCCATCTGAAAGCCGGCCGCGTGGTCGATCACGCGACGCTCGGCGCGACAGTGGCCTCCGCTGGCGACGGTCGAGTGGCCGTGGACGACCTGCTGGAAGAGAGCGACGCCTACCGCCGCGGACTGCGGTATGGCGACTACCTGAGCAGCTTCGCGGGCCGCGACGTCACCAGCGCCAACGTGCTGAAGAACGCGCTTGGCATCTATCCGGCCAACTGGCGCGTGCCGGTGGAGTTCGTTCGCGACGGCCAGATTTTCGAAGCCAATGTGCGACTCGCTTCGCTGCACCACGAAGGCGAGCTCGAATCGCTGATCGAAGAAGAAGCACAGAAGCCGCCGCAAATTCAACCGCCCGGCCCCAAGGACGAAGATGAAGAAGAGGGCGAGGGCGACGAGCAGCCGCGGCCGAGGATCCAACTCCCACAGCTTCCCGGCGCTGCCGAAAAACCCAAGTTGCCGCCGGAAGTCGAGAAGCGATACACCAAACGAAGCGGCTTCGCCAACTACTACTTCAACCTGCAACAGCAAGATCGCTTGTTCGAGCGGTGTGGCCAGTGGAAAGCTCTGGAGTCGGTGCCGCACCTGGTGATCGCCGGCAGCGACTCGTTGAAACACGAAGTTCGCATCGAAAACTCAGGCACCGAGGCGAGCATGCGTTCGGTCCGCGGGCAGTTCTTCGCCAAGTTCGACTCGCTCGACACGGCCGGCGACGGCCCACCCGGTTCGGGAGGCCTGCTCGCCGCGGTGCATCAGTGGCACAAGCTGCTTCACCAGGGCCGCGAAGGGTTCGACGAGTTGTACTACTACGGCCAACTGCCGTTCGGCGCGGGGCTGCAATTGCACGACTGCCTGATGGCGGAGGACGAGGGCTACACCACGCAGTTTTATTTCGACACTCAGTCGGGCAACCTGGTCGGCATGGAGCACTTCACGTCCGACGACCGCGACCCCTGTCTGATTCGTTTCGGACAGTTCCAGAATTGGGAAGGATTGGAGTTGCCGCGTCGTTGGATCGTCCGCTTCGGCGACAACGCCTACCTGGAGTTCGGTGTCGAAAGCTACAGCAACGCCGCGGCGGACAAAGAAAAGTCGGAGACCGAAGAAGCGAAGGACGACAAAGACAAAGAGGAAGTCAAGGAGGAGAAGAGCGATGAATAGGTATCTTCTCCTCGCGATCCTCGGCGCTGCGTGCTTCAGCCTCCCCGCGTTTGGGCAGCGGGCCGAAGGGCTCGGCTCGTTTGCCGAAGTGAACCGCTACGCGCAGGAGCGATCGGTCAAAATCTACGGGGTCGGCGGCCTGCGACAGCTCGAAGCCTATCAGTCGGGCGTGCTGGTATCGGCCGAAGGCCACATCGCGACGGTCGCCAGCTTGGTGCTCGACGACGACACGGTGACCGTGCTGCTCTCGACCGGGCAGCGGCTCGAAGCATCGGTCGTAGGAGTCGATCCGCTGCTGGACGTCGCGGTCTTGAAGCTCGACACCGACGAGGCCGACTTTCCCTACTTCGACCTCACGGCCGAACAGATGCCGTACGAGGGGATGCGCGTGCTCGCGTTCTCGAATCTGTACAACGTCGCCACTGGCGACGAGCCGGTGAGCGTTCTGCACGGCGTGCTGTCGGTGATCGCACCGCTCGAAGCGCGACGCGGGGCGTTCAGCAGCCGCTTTCGCGGCGACGTGTACATCGTGGACGCGGCCACCAACAACCCTGGAGCACCGGGCGGAGTGTTGCTCGACACCACCGGGCAGCCGCTCGGCATGTTGGGCAAGGAACTCAAGAGTGAACTGACCGGCTCGTGGCTGAACTACGCACTGCCGTGGGAGCGCGTCGGCCAGAGCGTCAATCGCATCCTCCGCGGGGACCTCGGTTCGGCCATCGCCGAAGCGGATCAGTTGCCTGAGAATCCAGCGACGTTCGCCAGCCTCGGCTTCCGCCTGGTGCCGAGCGTCGTGGCGCGGACCCCGCCGTACATCGACGCGGTACTGCCGGGCTCGCCGGCCGCCTCGGCCGATTTGATGCCCGACGACTTGATCATCGCCCTGGCCGGCATGCGAACCGGCACCCACATCGACGTCGAGAAAGCGCTGATGCAATTACCCGGCGACCAACCCATCCGGCTCACGGTGCTGCGCGGCAATATGCTGGTCGAAGTGGAACTGGTGCCGATGGCGATGCCGTAGTGATTCGTTTTGTACTTTGGACAACGACCCAGATGATGTGCTCACCCATGAAGCTCTTGCGAGTTCTGCAATCTCTGGCCGCCCTGGTGGTGGCCGGTGGGGCGATGGCTCAGTCGGTGGAGCAGCTTGAGCAACAAGCGATCCGCGCGGCGATCGACCGCGTGAGCCCGTCGGTGGTGCAGCTTCAGATCATCGGTGGGGCCGATCGCGTGGACGACGTCACGTTGGCCAGCGGACCTTCCACCGGCGTGATCCTGTCGGCCGACGGATACGTGGTGACCAGTCGCTATCGATTCGACCCCGCTCCGGCCACCGTCGTGGCGCTCTTGCCCGACGGGCGGCAGTTTCCCACGGAGATCGTTGCCCACGACTTCAGTCGCAAGCTGGTGCTGTTGAAACTGACCGGCGCGGAAGACCTGCCCACCGTGGAAGTGGCTCCCGCCGATAGCTATCGCGTAGGACAATGGGCCATCGCCCTGGGCCGCACCTACCGCGTCGACCGCCCCAACGTCTCAGTCGGCATGCTCAGCGCGCTCAGGCGGATTCAAGGTCGTGCGATGCAGACCGACGCGTCCGTGTCGGCGGCTAACTATGGTGGGCCGCTGGTCGACATCGAAGGCCGCGTGCTGGGCATCATCGCCCCGATGTCGCCATCGTCCGAAAAGTCCATCGCTGGAGTCGATTGGTACGACTCGGGCATTGGCTTCGCCGCGCCGCTCGCCGAGTGGATGTTGGCCTACGAGCGGCTAAAGGCGGGCGAGGACCTCCAACTCGGCTACATGGGCGTGAGCCTGGCCGATGGCGTGGCCCGCGAAACGCCCGCCAAGGTCGCCAGTGTCTCTCCCAAGGGTCCCGCCGAGAAGGCTGGCCTCGAAGCGGACGACGTGATCACAGCCATCGATGGCATTCCGGTCGCCACGCAAGTTCAAATGCAGGCGGCAGCGAAGCCGCACTACGCTGGCGACACGATCGAAGTGACCTACCAGCGCGGCGACGAGACAGCAACCGCCACGCTGACTCTCACCACCATCGCCGAGATTCAAGAAGCGGCCAAGGCAGCGAAAGCGGAAGAAGACGCCGCAGAATCGGAAGCCGAAGAAGGTGAAGACGACTCCGAAGAAGAGTCGGACGAGTAGGTAAGCGTATCGCGACTGGCCCGCTGCGCCCAATCGTAGTCTGTAGGGATTTCTATCGATCCACGAATCGATCTATCTTGCTTTGCGCTGATCGAGTTTCTGCCGCGGTTGTTTTATACTTCAACCTCCCGCTTTGCATTCCATCTGTTGGAGGTTTCGATATGCGTCTGTGTGCCACGTTGCTGCTGCTTCTGCCTGCTGCGATCCTGCATGCCTCGAGCGAACGCCCGAACGTCATTGTGGTGATGACCGACGACCAGGGGTACGGCGAGTTTAGTTGTCATGGCAACCCGGTGGCCGAGACGCCCCACATCGACAAACTGGCGAGCCAGAGCGTGAGTTTCTCCGACTTTCACGTCGCCCCGATGTGCACGCCGACGCGCAGCCAACTGCTTACCGGAGTCGACGCGTTTCGCAACGCCGCCTGCAATGTGAGCAGCGGTCGGGCGCTGATGAGGGCCGACCTCGACACGATGGCCGACGTGTTCCAGGCAGCCGGCTACCGCACTGGCATGTTTGGCAAGTGGCACCTGGGCGACAACTACCCTTACCGCCCGCAGGACCGCGGCTTCGACGAGACGCTGTGGTTCCGCTCGTCGTACATCGGCAGCATGTCTGACTATTGGGAGAACGATTACTTCGCAGACATGTACTTCCGCAACGGCGAGCAAAAGCGGCACGAAGGCTACTGCACCGACATTTTCTTCGACGAAGCGATCGAGTGGATGAAGCAGGCCGACGGTGCTCCGTTCTTCACCTACCTGCCGCTGAACTCGGCCCATGGACCGTTCTATGTGCCAGAGAAATACCGCGGCCCAGCCCGCGAAGCCTTGAAAGCGAACAAGGAGATATTCGACAAGCTCAACCCTCAGCAGCGCAAGCGGCTCATTTCGTACCTGGCGATGGGCGCGAACATTGATGAGAACATGGGCAAACTCGAGCAGTTTCTCGTCGACAGCGGGCTGCGGGACAACACGATCGTCGTGTTCCTGACCGACAACGGCAGCACCTTCGGCCCGTTGTACTACAACGCCGGCATGCGGGGCGGCAAAACCACCGTGTGGGAAGGTGGGCATCGCGTGCCATGCTTCATTCGCTGGCCCGATGGCGAACTGGGCGAGCCGCGCGAAGTGGATGGGCTGACGCAAGTGCAGGACCTGCTGCCGACGCTGGTGGAGTTGACCGGCGTCGAAGCTCCCGAGCAACCGATGGACGGCATGAGCCTCGCTCCGGTGCTGCAGGACGACCAACAAGTCGACGACCGCGTGCTGGTGATCAACTACAGCCGCATGCCGCAGTTCAAAGTCACTTACACCGACGGCAACCCGGCGATTCCACAGCGCGAGGGAGCGGTCGTCATGTGGCAACACTGGCGGCTGGTCGAAGACCGGTGGCTGTACGACCTTTCGAACGACCCGCACCAGGATCACGACGTTGCGGCCGAGCATCCTGAAATCGTCGAGAAGCTGCGTAGCAAGCTCGACGAGTGGTGGGCGGGGGTGAAGCCCATCGTGGCCGAGCCTCAACGGATCATCATCGGCAGCGACCAGGAGAACCCAACTCGCCTGGCGGCCGCCGAGTGGCTCGACGTGTTTGTCGACCAGCAGGGTCAAATTCGCCGCGGCGTTCACAAGAACGGAGTGTGGCACCTAGACGTCGCTCAGCCGGGCACCTACCGCATCGCCATCAGCCGCTTCCCGCGCGAGTCGGGCCTGGCGCTGGGCGACGCAGTGAAGCCGACCAAGCTGGAAGACGGCGTCATGGCGCCTGGCCCGGCGTGGAACATTGCTCACGGCAAGATCCGCATCGGCGAGACGGAACTGGAGCAAACGGCCGACCCGAGCGCTGCGGCCATCGAGTTTCAAGTCAAGCTGCCCGCCGGGCCCACTTCGTTGCAAACGTGGCTCACCGATCCGGAAGGCAAGGAAATCGCCGGCGCGTTCTACGCTAATGTCGAGCGAGTAGAGGAGTAGACGGGAGAGTCGATGCTCGACGAACAGCAACTGCTGCAATCGGAAGTAGTCGCCAACGCGGCCATGAATCGCGGCCGCGGTCTGCAGGGCGTGAACAGCTACGAGAAGGAGCTCCGCGAGGAGCTCATTCAACTGCTTGGTAGGCAAGTCGACCAGCACGGCAAGGCGAGCTGGCTGGACCTGTGCTGTGGCGAAGGCCGTGCCCTGTTGGAAGCGGCCAAGTTGCTCGAAGCCCAGGCGGTGCTCGATCGAGTGAGCATTACTGGGGTGGACCTTCATCCTCCGCGAATGCGAGAACGGACCGCCGTGCAATTCGTTGAATCTTCGGCACAAGCCTGGGATGCCGATGGAGAGTTCAGCCTGATCACCTGCGTGCATGGCCTGCACTACATTGGCGACAAGTTGGGCCTGATCTCCCAGATGGCCAGCCTGCTCACGCCCGATGGGGTTCTACTGGCGAATCTCGACCTGGCTGATATTGCATCGCCCGACTCCAAAATCGCGACAAGTCGCGCTGCGGCCGAGTTTCGCCGCGCGGGCATCGACTACAACCGGCGGACGAAAGTCCTCCGCATCGTCGGCACGCAGCGCCTTGCATTCGGTCTTCGCTTCCTCGGCGCCGACGATCAAGTCGGTCCCAACTATACCGGGCAGCCAGGTGTTCGCTCGTACTACGAAGTGGATGAATCGAAGTAGCCGACGGCAGCGCAGCAAAAGCGAGTGTGTAAAAGAACCGCGGTTGAAATCTCGCGCTGATTTGGTCCAATAATAGAGTTGAATTCTGCACTCACTTTCTGTCCGTGGTGCGCCGCCGCGCGGCGCTGTTCTCCACGGTGCGCGCCGCTGGACTCGCTCGCCCAACACAGGTTTTGGGACAACTACAAATCACGTGCGGGGAACAACGTCGAGGTTTTTGGTCCGCTGTTATTCCGTTTGACTCAGTAATTATCGATAGGTTTCGAATTCAGAGGGACCAATGCGTCTGGGGTTTTGGGCCAATGGATCGAATGTGGGACCAAAACCCACCTCAACCGTCGACGGGGAACTTCACGATTTGTTCAACGAGTTGGAGGCTTCGACGGAGTCGAAACGATGGTGAACTTGGCATTGGAAATGCACAACACGGGATCCAACTCTTGAGATACGCGATTTGTCAACCCTGGAGGGCCTGGCGTGTGCGTAGCCGCCCATTGAGAGTGAGCGGCGCGAGGCCTATACTCCACGCTTGGCCAGTTATTGTTCTTGCTCCAAAGAGGACGGGCGAGCGATGAAAATTCACGAATATCAAGCAAAAGAGTTGTTCCGCGATGCCGGCATCGCCGCGCCACGTGGAATTGTCGCCGGTACGCCTGAAGAGGCGGCCGCCGCCTTCAAGGAACTGGGAGGGCCACTCGCGGTGGTGAAAGCCCAGATTCACGCCGGCGGCCGTGGCAAGGGGACCATCAAAACCAACCCCGAGCAACACGGCGTCGAGCTGGTCAAAAGCGCCGAGGACGCCCAAAAGGCGGCCGCGGCCATGCTGGGCGAGCCATTGGTCACCATCCAAACCGGGGCCGAGGGACAAACCGTCCGCCGCGTGTACGTGGAAGAAGGTTGCGACATCGCCCGCGAGCTTTATCTCGGCATCGTGGTCGACCGCGCGAGTGCTTCGCCGGTGCTGATGGTCAGCACCGAGGGCGGCATGAACATCGAAGAGGTGGCCGAAAAGACACCCGAACTGATCTACAAAGCGGCCTACGATCCCGACCGCGGATTGATGCCGTACCAGTCGCGAGTGCTGGCTCAGAAGCTGGGTCTCACCGGAGCGAGCGTTCGCAGCGCCGACAAGATGTTCCGCGCGATCTGCAAACTGTTCGTCGAGTTGGATTGCAGTTTGGCCGAAATCAACCCGCTGGTCGTGACCGGCAGCGGCGATTTAATGGCGTTGGATGGCAAGATCAACTTCGACGACAACGCCATGTACCGCCATCCGAAGGTAGCGGAACTTCGCGACACCAGCGAAGAGGACCCCAACGAACTGCGAGCCGGCGAAGCCGGTTTGAGCTACGTGCAGCTCGAGGGCAACATCGGCTGCCTGGTGAACGGGGCCGGCCTGGCGATGAGCACCATGGACCTGATCAAACTGCACGGCGGCCAGCCAGCCAACTTCCTGGACGTCGGCGGCGGCGCCAAGACCGAGCAGGTGACCGAGGCGTTCCGCATCCTGCTGAGCGACAAGAACGTAAAAGCGGTGCTGGTGAACATCTTCGGCGGCATCATGCAGTGCACCACGATCGCCAGTGCGGTGCTCGAAGCTTACAAGACAGTCGGCTTCAACGTTCCGCTGGTGGTCCGCCTGGAAGGAACCGAAGTGGAAGAAGGTCGCAAGATGCTAGCCGAGAGCGACGTCGACATCATCAGCGCCGAAGGCCTGACCGACGCGGCCAAGAAAGTCGTCGCTGCCGCCGGCGCCGCTTGAAAACCCAAATCATAGAGATCAACGAGTACACGGAGATCACAAAAAGCTTGTGGTTAGTTCGTAGGATGGGTCAAGCGAGTCTAAGCTCGCGCGGACCCATCAGAGAACTCCAATCCTCCGTGGTAAACCCAACTCAGGAATCACGATGAGCATTCTGATCAACAAAGACACACGCGTGGTTTGCCAGGGCATTACTGGCAAGGCGGGAGAATTCCACTCCAGGAACTGCATCGAGTATGGCACGCAGCTCGTCGCCGGCGTCACTCCGGGCAAAGGCGGCTCCACGGCGCTCGATCGGCCGGTGTTCGACACGGTGGCCGAGGCGGTGGAGCAGGAAGGCGCGAGCGCCACGATGATCTTCGTACCGCCGCCGTTCACGGCCGACGCCATCCTGGAGGCGGCCGACGCTGGCATCAAGGTGATCATCGCCATCACCGAAGGCGTGCCCGTGCTCGACATGGCTCGCGTGTACAAGCAGCTCGCGACCGAATATCCCGACGTACACTTGGTCGGCCCCAACTGCCCCGGCGTGATCACGCCGGGCGAGTGCAAGATGGGCATCATGCCAGGCTACATCCACACGCCCGGCCCCGTGGGCGTGATGAGCCGTAGCGGCACGTTGACCTACGAAGCCGTGTGGCAGCTCACTAACCTGAATCTCGGTCAGAGCACGTGCGTCGGACTGGGTGGCGACCCGATCGTCGGCACGAGCTTCATCGACCTGTTGAAGATGTACCAGGCCGACGGCAAGACCGAAGCAATCATGATGATGGGCGAAATCGGCGGTACCGCTGAAGAAGAAGCCGCTGCCTACGTGAAGGAGCACGTCACCAAGCCGGTCGCCGCGTTCATCGCCGGCCGCACGGCACCTCCCGGCAAGCGTATGGGCCACGCCGGCGCGATTATCTCCGGTGGCAAAGGCACCGCCGAAGACAAGATCGCCGCACTGACCGCAGCAGGCATCGAAGTCGCCGAGAGTCCCGCCGACATGGGCACTGCGCTGAAGCGAGCGATCGAGAAGAAGTAACCTATCGTACCGCGGCGGCCTTGGGCTCGGCCAGGAGTTGCTCGAACGTCTGATTGCCGATCGGGTACTCCTTCCAGTCCTTGTAGTCAAAGTGCCACCACTCGAACTCGTAGATAGTGAAGCCTTCGGCTTCCATGCTCTCGCGCAACAGCTTCCGGAACCAACGCTGGCGGCTGTCGCCACCTGGGTAGAGCGGGAACGAACGCGGTGAGAACTCGTCGTACGAGGCAACCATCTCGATCGGCTCGCCGGTCTTTTTGTCGTACAGCGTCAAGTCGACCGCACAACCACGATTGTGGCGGGAGCCTTGTTCGGGGTCGGCCACGAAGTCGTGGTACTGCACCGGCGAGCCATCCCAGAACATCTTGGTCACATACCACGGGCGGTAGCCATCGTGGATCAGAAGGCCGTAGCCCTGGGCGTCGAGCTTCTTCTGCACCCGAGCGACCGCTTCGGCCGCAGGGCGTTGCATGAACGCGTGGGCCGAGGTGTAGAACGGAGTTTGCATGAAGTTACGATTCGTCGCGTAGCGGATGTCGAGCTTGATGCCGTCGTCGTAAGAAGTGAGCGCCGCGAGGTCGGCAGTGCGCGTGGGACGAGTCTCGGCAGGCGGCTTGGCGGCCAAGGCAAGCTGGCGGAGTTCGTCCACCGGGCGGACTGGATCGATGGTGAACACGTCGCCCACGTCGCCCACCGGGCGCCGCTGGAGCACGATGTTGGCCGCGTTGGCCTCCGTGGCCTGACCGTTTTCGTCTCGCTTGAAGACGATGTACTCACTTTCGTACATGCCGCCGACTTTGGGGAAGGCAAACGTGTTCTCGTCCACTTCGGTCAGCGGGTAGAGGAACAGCCACTCAATCTGCGACCAAAGCTGACCGTCCTGCTCATAGATGTACATGGTGTTATGATCGAAGCCGTACTCGCCAATCAGCCCCTTCCACTTCTCCGGCGCGCCGGGTGGGCACTCGTCGGGCAGGCGGTTCCAGGTTTTGCCAAGCGCCGCGATGGTGCCGGCCTCGGGGTCGATCTTGTACTTGGTTCCGTAAGCTCGCACGTCGTCGACCACCA
This sequence comes from Aeoliella sp., assembly GCF_965227375.1. Classification (NCBI taxonomy): domain Bacteria; kingdom Pseudomonadati; phylum Planctomycetota; class Planctomycetia; order Pirellulales; family Lacipirellulaceae; genus Aeoliella; species Aeoliella sp. The sequence continues at coordinate 1,221,922 of NZ_CBDDFX010000002.1, read as the reverse complement.
GGTGGTCCGGCGCCTGGCGAAGTTCGTTTCGCAGGAAGCCCTGCCGGACGAACAACCGGCCGCCGAACTCCTCGATCTCCAGCTTCTCGTCGTCCGACTTGTACTCGCCGACGTACTGCTTGGGGTCTTTCACCGCTTCGCTAAACTCCCACTCGGGAAGCTCCTCGCCGGCACGTTTGGCGAGCAACAGCCGCGTGGCGTAGTCGCCCAGGCGCGTGGTGAAGCCGTTCGAACAGTCGAGCGCCGAAGCCACCGCGACGCCAATCTTGTCCTCCGGCAGCCCGCTGAACTGAGTGGAGAAGCCATACACGGCTCCGCCATGCCCGAACGTGGGGTGACCATCGATCTTGCCGAGCTTGAAGCCAATGCCGAACAGCGGATCGTCCTCGCCGGCCGCCTTGTTGCCGCCCAGCATGGTGGCCATGGTCTCGGCAGGAAGCACCTGCTTACCTTGATAGCTCCCACCAGCAAAGATGGTGAGCAGGAAGTTGCCCAGGTCGTCCACCGTGGCGTACAAGTTGCCCGCCGGCGCGGTGCCGAGTTCGAACACCGGTGCCTTGAACGGGGCGGCGTGGTGGGTCCACATCAGCGCTTCGGCCAGTTGCTCCTTGGCGTTGCCTTCGTACAGCATCGAGCTGTTGGTCATCTGCATTGGCTCGAGAATGTTCTGGCGCATGTAGTCGTTATACGACTGGCCGCCCACCTTCTCGACAACCAAACCAACGACGGAGATCGCCGCGTTGGAGTACTTGGTCCGCTCGCCCGGCTTGTAGATCAGTTTGGTATCGTTCAGCGAGGCGACCGTCTCGGCCAAGGTTGGCTCGGTGCCGTCGAAGTAGTTGCCCACCGGCGGCTCGCGCACGAGGCCCGACTGATGCGACATCAACTGCCGCAGCGTGATCGGAACGTCGTAGGGATTCTCCGGCTGGAAGTCGGGCAGGTACTTTTGCACCGGTGCGTCGAGGTCGATCTTGCCGGCCGCCACCAATTGCATCACCGCCAGATCGGTAAACAGCTTCGACACCGAACCAACGCGGTACATCGTCTTGTCGTCCACCGGCTTGGTGCCCGCCAGGTCGGCGATGCCGTACGCCCGCGAGCCGACGATCTTCCCGTCGTCGACCAGGCAAATGGAGAGCGACGGGATTTGCTTCTGCGGCAGTTCGCGATCAACCACCTGATCGATGCGGGCAAACACATCCGCGTAGGCCGGATCGACCGGCTTGCACTGGGCGGTAGACATGGTTATCGCTGCCGCGCAGAGACTTGGAAGGCAAACAAGAAACAACCTGTTGGAAAATCGCTGAAGCACGAGAGTCTCCTCATGGCGAGTCAAACCGATAGCATGAAGTTCGGGGCGGTAAGTTGCCAACCTAGCTGCCCCGTTGACCGCTCGCAACTGTTTCGCGCACAAGGATGCGATTCAACTTGGCGACTGTGTGAATTCGGCACAAGTGAAGGTAGTTTTTGCGCAAGAGCCCAGGCAGGCGATGGTCGGAGGTTGGGAGTCGCATTCAGGCACGCTAGCAGCGTACCAGGTCGATCTTGACCCTCAACGCGGGGGTTTGTATTCCCCAATGCTGGACAAACCGCGGGAGGATAGTGGCCGTGCGATTGCAGGCGATAGCATTTTTGGGACTCGGATGGGCGATGCTGGGCGTACCAGTTTCGCTGGCGCAGTACGTGCAGATACCTGCCACGCCGGTTCAAGGGCAAGCCTTTCCCCCGCAGTCCACGTTCGCCAGCCCTTCGCCAACGATGTCCGCCCCCAGCTTGGCACCCTCGTATGGCACCGCACCGATTGGCCCTCCGCCGGCGTTCGATTCGTACGCCAATCCGTCGGTCAGCGGCACCATGACCGCACCGCCATCGAGCGTTCCGTACAGCTACACACCTCAAGCAGCGCCGGGCGGGTTTCCCCAACAGCCGGCGCCCAACGCCTGGCAAGCCTATCCAGCCCCCCAAGGCGGTTACCCCGCTGCCGGAGCGCCGCAATCGCAAAGCATCTACTCCAATGGCTTGCCGTACGATTGGCAGCAGGGCACCTACGGCTATCAAGGCGCCGACGGAAGCTTGGTGCGGTTCCAGAAGTTCTTGCAGCGAATCGGCACGGAGTACACCTGGATTGCTGGCAGCAATAGCCCCGGCAAGTTCGGCATCAGCCGCATTGAGCTGGCCGCTACGTTCGGCATTCCCGTGATGCACAACATCGACACGCCGCTGCTGATCACGCCTGGCTTCGCGGTGGACTTCTTTGAAGGCCCGTTGGGCGATCCAACCGCCATGCCCCGCGGGCCCGACCTGCCCGGTCAGGTGTACGATGCCTACCTCGACTTTTCGTGGTACCCCCGTCCCTTCGAGTGGTTCGGCGCCGAGCTCGGTGTTCGCACCGGCGTGTGGACCGACTTCAATACAATGAACAGCGACTCGGTTCGCATCCTGGGCCGCGGCCTGGGTGTGATCTCGATTACACCGCAAATGGACATCCTGGTGGGCGTCGTGTACCTCGACCGCTTGCGGGTGAAGCTGCTGCCCGCTGGTGGTCTTCACTGGCGGCCGAACCAAGATTGGGATCTGTACCTGGTGTTCCCCAACCCGAAGATTCGTCGCCGCTTCCGATCGGTCGGCAACACCGATTGGTGGTGGTACGTCGCTGGCGAATACGGCGGCGGATCCTGGACCGTCGACCGCGTGGGGCTCAGCGACCGCATCGACTACAACGACCTGCGGGCGATCCTGGGTCTGGAGTTCGAAACTCCCACCATGGTTCGCGGCCATTTCGAAATTGGTTACGTGTTCGATCGCGAGATCTTGTTCAACAGTGGCGACCCACCCGAATTCAAGCCGGACGACTCGGTGATGCTCCGAGCGGGCCTCGACTTCTAGGCTGCTGGTCCGCGTAGGTCCTGCACCACTCCTCCTCCTTCCAACCGCCCCATGAAAACTGCGTCCTGCTTGTTGTCGCTGTGCCTGATGTTGGTGGCACCTGCACGCGCGCAGTACGCTCCGCAGCAGTACCAGGGGGAGATCGCTCCCGTGTACGTGGAGCCGTGCCCGACCGATCCCTGGATGAACGCGGCGCCGGACGAAGTGGTGCTGGTCGACGCGCCGGGCCTGCCCGAAGACGCCTTGTACACCTACCCTGAACCTTCGCCCGCCCAGCAAGACCTGGGCAACTTGATCCCGCCCGGTGCGCGGCCAGGTTTCTTCCAGAAGGCCAACCTATCGTTCGCCTGGATGCCAAGGTTCGAAAGCGACTCGATCGGCGTCTCGACGATCGAGACGAGCATCGTCACAGCGCTGCCATTCCCCAAACGCCACCAGCCACTGACCATTACGCCACGCTATGCGGTTCGGTTTATCGACGGCCCGGACTTCATCGACGTGCCGTCGCGGCTGCACAATGCGGAGGTGACATTCAACCACGTTCGTCGCATCGCCGACCGCTGGGTGTTTAATGGAGCGATCACGCTGGGCAACTACTTCGACGACCATAGCTTCGAGGCCAGCGACGCGTTCCGCGTGTCGGGTTTGGCCTTGGGAATCTACGAGGCCTCGCCCAACAGCAAGTGGATCGTGGGCGTGGCGTACCTGAACCGGGCCGGCCTTTCGGTGGTGCCGGCTGCCGGCTACTTGTACTGGACCGACGACCTTCGGATCGACGTCGTCCTGCCGCAGCCCAAGGTGGCTTGGCGGACTTGGTGTCACGGACCTCCTGGCTACGACGAGCGTTGGTTCTACATCCAGGGCGACCTCGGTGGCGGTGTGTGGGCCGTCGAGCGAGCCGATGGCAGCCCCGATACGTTGAGCTACAGCGACCTGCGGGTGATCTTTGGCACCGAACGGAAGCAAATCGGCGGTATCAGCCGACGCTGGGAAGTGGGTTACGTGTTCGCCCGCGAGTTGGAGTACGACTCAATCGGCCACGACATGGGCATCGATGACACGATGTTCCTGCGGGCCGCGTTTACGTACTGATTGGCCCGGCGACGGTCGGGGACCGGTGGTGTAGAATAGGTGGGATCCGCTTTGCCACCTATCGGCCGACCACCAGACCATGCCCGTCCCGCTGCCCACCACGTTTGTGTTCTGCACTTGCCAGCCCGGCGCTGAGCAACCGCTCAAGAGCGAGATTGCCGCGCGGCGAAGCGAGTGGCGGCTCGCTTTTTCGCGGCCCGGTTTTGTGAGCTTCAAGAGCCTGCACTCCGCCGGCGCCGCGCTAGACGGAGCGCTACCCACGTTCGCCAGGACACGTTCGGTCTCGCTGGGTCGGGTGAAGATCGACTCCCTGGCCTTGGCCGCGGCCGAAGTTTGGCAGATCGAAGCGGTGCGGCGACTGCTCGACGCCCAGGAAGTTGTCTGCCTGCACGTTTGGCAACGCGACACACAACTGCCAGGCGAAGCGGGCTTTGAGCCATCGGTCACGCCGCTGGCCGAAGAGGCCAAGGCTGCTTTGGTGCAAGCCGCGCGGGAGGGGGAAGTCACCGATCGGATTTCGATGCTCGAAACGACCGTCGCACCAGCGGGCGCGGTGGTATTGGATGTGGTGCTGGTGGAGCCCGACGAGTGGTACATCGGTTGGCATCGCGCCAGTTCGCGAACCGAACGCTGGCCGGGCGGAATGCTGCCGGTTGCCGCGCCGAGCGACATGGTCTCGCGGGCGTACCTGAAGATGGAAGAGGCGCTCAAATGGTCGGCGCTACCTGCGGTGCGGGGCGACGTGTGGGTGGAGCTCGGCTGCGCTCCCGGCGGGGCAAGTCAGGCATTGCTCGAGCGCGGCTTCGAAGTGATTGGTGTCGACCCGGCGGAAGTCGAAGAGCCGGTCGCCAGCCATCCGCGCTTCACGCACCTGCGCAAACGCTCGGCAGACGTCCGCCGTGTGGAGTTCGCTCCCGCAAAATGGCTGGCCGCCGACTTGAACGTCGCGCCGCAGTACACGTTGGATGCGGCCGAGGACGTTGTCGCTCATCCCTCCACATCGCTGCGAGGTCTGGTGCTGACCTTGAAGCTGGCCGACTGGAACGTGGCGAGCCCCAAGTGTTTGAAGCAGTACATCGAGCGTGTGCGGTCGTGGGGTTTCCGCGACGTCCGGCTGCGTCAACTGGTCCACAATCGCCACGAGTTGTGCCTGGTGGCCTTGCACAGCCGAAGCCAGCGCCGGATGAAACGTTCGCGCCGCCGCCCGACCAAACGCGAAGAACCGGAAGGCCCGGAAGCCGAGGACAGTCCCGACACGCGAGAACTTCGCTACGACGCACCGACGCGGATGGCGCCGCCCCATCATTTCCGCTAATCGCTCCTTGCACGTCCCCCACCCATGCCTTGGCGTAACCCACTATTCCCGAAGAAGCGCGGCGGCCGCAGCACCGGCATGCGGAGCGTGGGGTATTGGAGCGAGCTGTTCTTGAGCGTGTCGCTCGTGGTAGTGGGAACCGTGACTCTGGCATTGCACATCTTTCAGGTGCTATGGCCCGATTGGCTGGAGTCGCGCCCACCAGCCGACGGCTTTGAGGCCGGCATGTGCGTGGTGACCGACATGCGGATCAACGAGTACGACACGCCGCTGAGCGTCGGTGAGTACGGCATCCAGGTTCAAGCCGCTCGTGTACTGGACGATGGTTCCGAAGGCGATCCGGTATGGATCGAACGGACCGTGGGTCAGTTCTCTCCCACGCGAGAAGATGCCGAACAAATGGCCGAGCCCTATCGGAAGGGCAACGAGCTAGCTTGTTGGTATAACCCCGACGATCCCTCGCAACTCGTCCTGCGACGCTCGATCCGTTGGTGGGTGTGGCCGGTTACGCTGATTCCTGCTTCGCTGCTGGCAGTTGGCATCTTTGGCATCGTCGCCTCGCTGATGCAAGTAGCCACTTCGGCTGAGCGGCGCAGCCTGGTCACTGTCAAAGCGATGCGGCTCGACCCGCTGCGTGACACTCCCGATGCATCGAAGACCTTGCCCACAGGATTGCGAGAAGACGAAAGCCCCGGCATTCGTTACGCCCACCGGCTGCCGGCAGTGGGGACAGCAGGATGGCGGATGGCAGGGCTGATGATGGTCTGCGCCATTTGGAACATGCTGCTGGCTTTCTTTGTGTACGTTGCCTCGCTGCAATATCTGAACAACGAGTCGCCGTGGCTGGCGCTCGGTTTGGTCGTGGTGCTGGGTCTGGTGGGCGTGTGGCTTGCGTTCCATCTGATACGCGAATTCTGGAATCGTCGCGGCATCGGCCAGTCGCACGTCGAGATCTCTTCGCATCCGCTGGCGTTGGGCGGCGAGTACCAGGCCTACCTGATGCAGACCGGCAATATGCAACTCCGCACGCTGCTGGTGGAATTGGTTTGCGAAGAATCGGCCAGCTACCAACAGGGGACCGATTCGCGAACCTCGGTCGAGGTGGTCTATCGACAAGAACTGCGCAAGTGGCGCGGCCTGCGTGTGGAAGCAAGCCAGCCGTTCGAGACCGAGATGACGTTCACGATTCCCGCCACGGCAATGCACTCCTTCCGCAGCCCCCACAATCAAATCCGCTGGATGCTGCTGGTCCGCGGCGAGACGAATCGCCGCCAGGAGATGTACCGCCAGTTCGGCCTGCTTGTTCAGCCTGCCAAGAAGCGGGGAGGCGAGAGCCTGATTGCCGCCAGCGAAACCGCGGACCAGGAGTCGTTGGCATGAGAGCGGTCTCCACCAACCAATCCCCGCTGGCCGACCTGCGAATCGAGCAGGTGGATAATCCCTTCGCGCCGGGCGATGTGCTGAAGGGGAGCTTTGTCGTGCATGTGGAACACGCCGAAGAAGTGAAGTCGGCAGAGCTTTCCGTGTTGTGGTACACCGCGGGCAAGGGAGAAGAGGACTTTGGCGTTCATTACTTCAAACGCTACACGACCGAAGGGCCCGACGGAGTGGAACTTGCAAGGCGGCGGGAATTTCGCACGCTGCTGCCTGAGCAGCCGCTGAGCTACGACGGACTGATCGTGAAAGTCTGCTGGTGTGCGCGACTTCGGTTGTTCATGAGCCGCGGACGTCAGCAGGTGCTCGAGGTTCCCTTGAAGCTTGGCGAAGTGGCTCCCGCGCGCCCACCGAAGCTGGTGCCTGCGGACGAGGTGGATGAGGAGGATCCCCTTGGTTAGTGGCATTCCAACCCGCGAGTCGAATCCGTTCGCCACTTGCTGGCTTGGACCATTGGGCACCTCGTACGTGGCCACCGATGGCAACGCACCATCACAACTCGCCTCGAAGCTGGCCAGTCAAGGCTGGCGAGGCCAGATCGTCGGGCCGCACGGAGTTGGCAAGTCGACTCTGCTCCGCGCCCTCGAGCGTGAAGCCACGCGGCTCGGTTGGCGGTGGGTCGAAGTCGCCTTGCACAGCGACCGCAAACCCTCTCTCGCGCGATTGCTGCCAACCCGTCTGGATCAAAGCGCGTTGTTGGTCGTGGATGGGTTTGAGCAACTCCATACGCTCGAGCGCCTGCTAGTTCGCTGGCACTGCTGGCGTAGTGGTGCAGGGCTGCTGGTGACCACGCACCGCCCGTTCCGGTTGCCCACGCTGCTGGAGATTTCGCCCGACGAACCCTCAGCCGTGGCGGTGTTCGAGCAAGTGACCAGTGGTGCGGACACCCAGGTAACGAAGCACGATGCGCTAGTTGCCTTCAATGCATGCAACCGCGACATGCGTCAAATGTTCGACAGGCTGTACGATCTGCACGAACATCGCAAACGGACCGCCGATGTTGCGAACAAGCGTCGCGATTTTCGCGTATCCAAGTGCGAACAAACAGCGACGTGAGACTGAAATACCAGTTGTCCGCTGCTGGCACGGCGCGGCTCGCGGGGATTTCGGACCGCTGCAACTCGTGGGGGGTGAATACTTTACGCCACAGGTCACCGTGTGTGTGGTTTCTTGTCAACATGCCCAGCTACCCCCTGGTGGTTAGAGTACACTGAAGTGTTGAGCACAGGTGCGCAGTGCGCCCGCTCGCACAAGCAGACTTTGGCTAACCCTCAAGGTCTACCCAAGAGTAAGTTGCTTCCAATTTCCGACTTCGACTGATGAGACCGTTGCGTCCCAGCGCGGATCGGAGTTAGATGGGGGTGGGTGAATCGTCTCTTGCTAACGAGTCTTCCGATGAAAGCATCAAAAATGAAATTCGCAATCGCTTGTGCCACTTTGGCTACGATCGGCCTGGTGGCCACTGACGCCAATGCACAGTGCTCCACATGTGCTGTGCCACAAGTGACGTACTCGCCAGTGGTGTACAACACCTACAACGACGGCTGGTACCTGGGCAAATACTTTGGGCGCATGGGACGCCGCGTGTTCGGCACCGCGCCCGCTTCGGCCTATGCGGTGGGCTACGCCCCCACGTACTCGTACGCGTCGTATGCTCCGACTTACTCGGCGTCGTACGGCTCGACATGCTGCAACACCTGCGGCACTTCGCCTTGCTGCTGTGCCCAAACCACGTACCGCCCGGTAATCATGCAGCCGGCCTGTGGATGCACGACCTGCGGCGGCTGCAGCACTTGTGGCACCTGCAGCACTTGCAATTCGTGCAGCTCATGTGGCGTGGTGCAGTCGAGCTACGACGCACCCGCGTCTTCGAGTTGCCCGACCTGCAACACCAGCTCGTACTACGAGGACTCGTCGTCTTCGTCGGATCCCGCACCTTCGCTGAACAACTCGGCGCCGCCTCAGACGTACCGCGAAACGGATCGCCTCGATCCCACTCCCGCCACTGAGAGTGGCAACGAGTCCCAAGCACTGGACCTGTCGCCGCCGCTGCTGTTGGACCCCAACAGCAACGACAAGGTCACCAAGCGTCCAACCGCGCCAGTTTGGACCGCCGTGTACAAGCAACCGGCCAAGATCACCAACGTCAGCTCGGCCAAGCCCAAGAAGAAGACGATTGGTTGGTCGGCGGGCCACTAGGTCGCCCGTAGAACTCACGAGAACCGGGCTGCGAGCGAACGCTCGTGGCCCGGTTTTTTATTGCGCCTTCTGGGCGATCAGTTGATCCAGTTCCTGCTTCAAGCGCGGCAGGATCGCGTCGTAAGGGTACTGGCCGAGCGTCTCTTCGCCCTTTTTCAGGTTCACGTAGTTCGGGCCGCACCATAGCCCCAGATCGGCGTCGTCGGTCTCGCCTGGGCCATTCACCCGGCAGCCCATCACGGCGATGGTGATGGCGTGGTCGGCCGCGTACTGGCTCATCTGCTTGACGTCCTGCGCCAACTCGACGAACGCCTCGTTCTCCACGCGGCTGCAACTGGGACAACTGATGATGTTGAGCGTTTGCAGCCCGTAGTCCACCACCGATCGCACACGCCCCTGGCGAATGTCTTCGAGGATTGCCCGTCCGGCCTCGATCTCTTCGTGCTTGCGATCGTTCGGCACGGTGAGCGAGACGCGAATCGTATCGCCGATGCCGCGACTCACCAGTTGCTCGAAGGCAATGCGGGTCTTGATCACCCCATCGGGCGGCAAACCGGCTTCGGTTACGCCTAAGTGCAGTGGTACGTCGGGACGCTCGGCGGCGAACCGAGTATTGACTTCGATCACCTTCTGCGGATCGGAGTCCTTCAGCGAAACGCAGTACCGCGTGAAGCCCAAGTCGTCGAGCGTCTGGCAATGCTCCACCGCGCTTTCGATCATGGGCGAGATGGAATTATCGGCTGGGTACTTGTCGCGTTTGTCGGGATCGACGCTGCCGCAGTTCACACCGATGCGAATCGCACAGTCGTTGTCCTTCGCCACTTGGGCGATGTACGCCACCTTTTCGCGCCACGGCTTCTCGCGCTCGTGGTGGTAAAGATGGCCCGGGTTGTAGCGTAGCTTCTCCACATGCGGAGCGACCTTCTCCGCCAGGCGGTAGTTCTCCTGCAAGTCGATTGCCAGGTTCGCTTGAGTCTGCTGGCGAATCTCCGCGATGGCCGCGGCGTCTTTGCTGCTATCGACCGCGATGCGAACCACATCCGCGCCGGCCCGCTCCAGGTCGAGCACCTGAGCCACCGTGGCGTCGATGTCCTGCGTCTGCGTGGCGGTCATGCTCTGCACGGCAATCGGGTGCTCGGCGCCGATGGTCACCGTGCCGATGCGGACACTGCGGGTGGGGTTTCGCTCGATTTGAACCATGGAGACTTGTCGCCCGTTGGGCGGGAAAGGGCAGGGGACTGCGGGTGGGTGGGTGCTCGATCGGTCTATTCTACCCAACCAGGCGTCACTCGACACCTTCCCATAACGCCGAGCCAACGCGGACGATCGTCGCCCCTTCGGCGATGGCCACCTCGAAATCGGCGGTCATCCCCATCGACAGTTCCGCCAGCACAACGCCCGGCGGCGCCAACGGGGCAAGCTCGTCGCGCAGGTTACGCAAAGTTGCGAAGTTCGCCGCGGCCTCGGCCAGATCGCGACTGCCCGCGGCCATGGTCATCAAACCTTGCACTTCGACCGACTCGAATTCGGCTAGCTGCGGGAGGAATTCGCGAATCTCGTCCTCGGTGAAGCCATGCTTCTCGACATCGCCCGAGCAATTCACCTCCAGCAGCATGGCTTGCCGCTTGCCAATCTCGCGCGCCGCGTCGTCGATCGCCTTGATGAGCCGTGGGCTGTCGACACTGTGGATGAGCGAAACCAGCGGCACCGTTCTGGCCACCTTGTTGCGCTGCAAGTGGCCAATCATGTGCCAGCGGACGTCGATCGACTGGAACTCGGCGGTGGCCGCCTTGTCCCACAGTTGCTGAGGCCGACTTTCGCCCAGGTCGACACAACCGGCGCCGACCAACTCGGCCGACAGGGCCGCCGAGACGTATTTCGACACGCCCACCAGCAAAATCTCGCTCGGATCGCGACCGGCACGCTCGGCGGCAGCGACCATGCGATCGCGCGTGCGCGCCAGATTGTCGCGAATCGCCTGCATTGCCTTAAGCGGGGTCGACGGCCAGCAGTTCTTCAAACTCGCCAGTGCGATGGAACCGGCCAATCATCATTTCGGCCGCTGTGTTCTGGCCCAACACGGTTCGATTGGCCGGGGCGGCGAGCGAGCGATAGGCCAACCACTGCGAGTCGCCAATCTGAGCGCGGTAGCCCACCGCCACGTCGCTGGGGGCCACTTCCAGCGACGCGGCGACGGTCAGTTTCCGCCACGTGCGCGGCTTGCTGGTGCGGCGGGCATTCAGATCGATCCACAAGGGACAACTGAGCCGCGCCCCGCGCGATTGCTGCGCGAGTTCCAGCTTGCCTTCGTTGCTGGTCAGCTCGCCGAACCGTGGTTCGTTGCGCCACTCGGCCAGCGCTAGTGGTAGCACCGTGGCCCGAGGACCGTTGCCGTTGGCCAAGACACCGTCGCGGGTGTTCTTCTCCGGAACGAACTTCACTCCACTCGCCAGCGGCAACCAAGTAACGTGCCGCCACTCGCCAGATGGACTGGAGGGGCCATGCAGGATGTCGTGGGTCAGCAGGAATCCATCTTCCTTGCCCAGGAAGATCTGCCGCTCGATCCGCACGCCGCTGGAAAGCTCGATGATCAAATCGAGGTAGTCACACTCGTCGTCGCTGTACCAGCACTGTTGCTCCCACTCATCCGTTGGCTCGAGCAACTTGCCGGCGTAGGAGGTTTCCATGCCCCAGCCGCCGGAAAGCAGGGTCCGCCCGTCCGCTTCGACTTCGATCTGCATCTCGGGGCGGGAGTAGTCCACCAGCACGCGCGAGGACTTCTTGTCCCAACCGTTGGCCAGCACGGCCAGCATCGACCATTCCGACTCGACGCTCGGATCGGGCAGGTCGTCTTCGTCGAACTCGGTGTCGATTGTCAGCAGTCGCTTGCCAATACGTGCCGCGGCGGCGGTGTCGTCTTGGTCGTCGCCAGCCAGATCGAGCGCGGTATCGAGCACGCCCGCTGGCCAGGCAACCAGTGGAGTGCTGCTAAGCATCGGCGTGCCATCGGTGCGCTGCAAGCCGATCACTTGGCGCACCACCCATTCGTATTGTGTGTCGGCCGAAGAAGACCAGCAGCCCTTCTTCAGTAGTTCGCCAATCGCCCTGGCGCGGGTCCAACTCGAAAACAGGATCGACAACACCGGCAACAGCGCCGCGTCGACCAGGCCTTCTCCGTCGGTAGCGGCCAGCAGTCCCTCGCCCAACGACTTCCGCGCGGCCGAGCGCAGCGATCGCGTCGGAGAAAGTTCCGGCAGCAGCACGCTCAGCACTAGTGGCAACTCACCACCAAGCAGCACCGACACGGTCGTGGTCTCGGCTTCGAGCACATCGGTGGTCGCCTTTTGGACTTCTTCGGCCAGATCCTTGAAAGCGGTGACCACGCGCCACCACGCCGAGCAACTTATGCAAGAGGCGATCTGCGGCAGAAGATAAGCGACCACCAAGGCCTTCAGGGCAACCGGGAGACTTGGCGAGCCGTTCTCCAGTTCGTGCACCAACTCGGCCAAGAGCGATTCGACCTGTGCCGACGGCTCCGACTTGGTTGCTTTCTTCAGTCCGCGCTGCAATTCCTTCCGCCAAGTGTCCACTTGGCCCAGTGGGGAATCATCCGCGGGCAGGCCCCAACTCATGGGGTCGATCTTCGAGCCGTAGTCGTCGAAGTACTCCTCGACTTTGCGGCTGTCGAGATGGTCGGTCCATCGCTTCCAAGCGGCGGCCATCTCGAGTTCGGCCCAGCCCTTGCGGAGCGGCTTAGGGGCTTCGTCGTGCCAAAGTTTCCCTTCGTGCCACTGTTCGAGCTGGCGTGCAAACTCGAGGTCGTTCATTCCGTGGAAAAATCCGTTATCATCGGCGTGAGAATCACGCGGAACTGCGGTCGTTGTCGACATCACTTCCCTGATACAATGCCTGGTGAGAGAATCAAGCCATTCGACGTCACACGTCCCAGTATCTTGTCAAGCCGGACTTTTCAGATAGCGATCGCAAAACGTCACCGATATTTTCAGGCGGTTGTCGAGATCACTATCCGAAAAGATTCGTTTGACAATGCACTAGTTTCGCCCGCAAACCGCACCCCCATACAAACACAGGGCTCCGAAAATGCGAACGCTAGCATCCTACCGCAAGCCATCCATGTCTGCTAGCCAGCGAGCCGCGTATTTGGCCATCGCCCTGGCAGCCATCGGGCTGTGGTTCACTCCTACAGTACGGGCCGACGAAACGCCAGCCGCTGGTGCATCGAGCGAGAAATCCGACGACACCGACAAAGGCGACGCCCTCGACCAGGCACTGAAGACCAAGCCCGCTGAGGCCGTGGCGGAAGAGGAAGATTACGAGACCCGCCGCCAGCGAGAAAAGGAAGCGCGCAAAGTCGAGCACCTACCGCCACCCAAGAACGGAACTCTGCTGGCGAAGAATGGTCGCGCCTGGATCGATCGCGAGAAGAACGTCGTCTATGTGGACGGTCGCATCTCCCTGCGCAAGGGGCAGTTGGAGATGTTCGCCTGCCCGCCCAACACCAAGGAGCACGAGTCGATCGTGTCGGTCGAGAGCGAAGCGTTCGTGCTGCACGCGGGTTTGCTGGCCGTGGGTGCGGAGATCGGCAGCCCTGTAGAATTCGCCCCCAAATACAAGCCACCCACCGGCACTAAAATCAATATCGAAGTGATATGGAAGGACAAAGAGGGCAAGCAACACAAGGCCCGCGCCCAAGACTGGATTCGCGACGCCCGAACCAAGAAGCCGATGGAACTGCCATGGGTATTTGCCGGCAGCGGGTTTTGGAAGAACGAGGAACTCGGCACTGGCGGCTACCTGGCCGACGATGGCGACCTCGTGTGCGTGGCCAACTTCAGCACCGCCATGCTCGACGTACCGGCCAAGCTCACCAGCGACAATACGGGCCTGTTGTACGAGGCCTGGACCGAGAAAATCCCGCCGCTCGGCTGGCCCGTGCGGTTGGCCTTCAAGCCGGTGCTAGAGGACGACGAAGCCGAGAAAACCGAGTCGGACAAGCCTGAAGCCGAATAACAGGCGACTTGGGGGCGTTTTTTTGGTATCATCTGGCCACGTTATCCCACCTACCTCTCCCGCCTCAACCAGGAAACGTTTCCATGCTGCATACTCGCACTTGTTTTGCGCTCGTAGTGTTCGCCCTCTTGGTCCCCACCGCAAACGCAGGCGAGTACGACTGGCCGCAGTGGATGGGCCCGAACCGTGACGGCCTCACCAAAGAAACCGGCCTGTTGAAAGAGTGGCCCGAAGACGGTCCCGAGCTGGCTTGGATGGTCCGCACGGTCGGCTTCGGCTACGCCGGTCCTTCGATTGCCGATGGGAAGATCTTCATTCTCGGATCCGTGGATGGAGAAACCTACCTCATGGCGCTCGACGAGAACGACCAGGGCAAGCAGCTTTGGGCCGCCCTGATTGGCGAAGACTTCGACAACGGCTGGGGCGATGGCCCGCGGAGCACTCCCACGGTCGACGGCGACCGTGTGTACGCCATGGCCGCCACTGGCACGCTCATTTGCTGCCAGGTATCGGATGGCAAGGAACTCTGGCGAGCCAAGATGCAGGACATGGGCGGCAGCATTCCGACTTGGGGTTACGCTGAATCTCCGCTAGTCGACGGCGACGTGGTCATCTGCACCCCGGGCGGTCCACAAGGCTCGGTCGCCGCGCTCGACAAGATGACCGGCTCCATCAAGTGGCAAAGCGAAGGCGTAACCGACGGCGCGCAGTACAGCTCGGTCGTCAAAGCGGCTCCCTCCGATCGTCAACAGTACATTCAACTGCTGGAGAAGAGAATCTTCGGCCTTGACCCGGCCAGCGGCGAGGTACTCTGGCAACAGGACGATTGGCCGGGCCGCGTGGCGGTGATTCCCACTCCGTTGACTCAGGGCAATCAGGTTTACATCTCCAGCGGCTACGGGGTAGGCTGCCGATTGATCGAGTTAGGTTCCACCGGAACTGATCCCACCACCGTTTACGACAACAAGGTGATCAAGAGCAAACACGACGGCATCGTGCTGCTCGACAACAACTTGTACGGCTATTCCGATGGCGGCGGTTGGACCTGCCAACGACTGCGCGACGGTAAGCGGGAGTGGAGCGAAAAAGGAAAACTAGGCAAAGGCTCGATCGGCTACGCCGACGGAATGCTCTACTGCCTGGCCGAGAAGTCGGGCGAAGTCGTGCTGCTGGATGCCACCACCGAAGGCTGGCAGGAGCACGGCCGCTTCACCCTGAGTCCGCAAACTGAGTTTCGCAATCCCAAGGGCGGCATCTGGTGCCATCCGGTGATTGCCAACGGCAAGCTCTACCTGCGCGACCAGGAGTTGTTCTTCGCGTTCAACGTGAAGGCGGAGTAACGCCGACTCGCGTCGCAAAAAGTCACTTTCGTAAGTCGGCAGGCACTTCGGCCAGCGCGGCGTCGCCCAGCACATACGAACGACCGATCAGTTCGGCGTCGTGGTTCACTAGGTCGGGGAATCGGATTCCCGGCAGCACCTCGACGGCGAAGATCTCCTGCACGCCTGCTTCGAACTTGCAGAAGGCGATGGTCTGTCCGGTCTCGATGTTGACGACCCACATACCGCAGGTGCGTTCTTCGGCCTGCTTCAAGCGTTCGACGAGCGGTATGCCACTGAACACGGCCGACTCGCGAACCTGCGACAAGCCGACGAACGCGAGTGGTCCGTAGAAACTCAATCCCCGCGTAAAGCCGGGGAACTGGGCGACCGCTTCGTACTTGCCAGTCGCTGGGTCCACGGTGCCGAGCGTTCCTTCGCCGCTTTCCAACAGCCACAGCCGGCCGTTGTACCAACGCGGCGAGTGCGGCATCGAAAGTCCACGGGCGATAGTCTCGCCCGAATCCAAGTCGATCAGAACGCCGCCGTTGCGTTTGTTCTCGCGCCAACCGCCGGGCTGGGTGGTCTCGCCCAGCGCGGTTACGTAGCGGACGCGCCCATCGCGCACCGCCAGGCCATTCAGATGGCATGCATCACCGGGTGAGAGGTGCTCGATGAACTTCGGCCGCCACACCGGCTCAAAACTGTTCTCGTCGCTCCGCACCGCCAGGCAACTGAAGGCGGTGTTGACGAACAACAATTCCTTTCTGCTTCGCTGTGTGGGAAGGCTCTCGCCATTCACCCACGCCATTTCGTGGATCTGCACGTCGCCGGTGCAATGACTCCGCCGCGGCAAGTAGCAGGCATCGTGCTTCGCGCCGCCGGTGGGATACTCTTCCGACTCGTCCAGCTTTGCACACACGGCCGGCACGTTGTGGAACTCCCACACGTCGACACTACAGCCCACCGCCAGTCGCCCTCCGTCGACCGCCAGCCCCATCGGCTTCATGAGGTTGCGAAAGTGCGTGTTGAGTACGCCCCCGTCGTTTCGCAACACCACCAGCTTGCCAGCTTGATAGGTGGTAACCAGCACCGAGGCGCCAATCTGCCCCAGCACCTCCGGCAGCGTCGTGGTATGAACACTGCGCAACGGATCTTCCGCTGGATCGCCCGTCGGATCGATCGGCGCTGCATCGTCTGGCGTGGCGGGCGTGTCGCTCATGGAATCCAATAGACACGCTGGATGAGCAGATTTCCAGACCAACGCGAATGCAACTCGCGGGTCATCAACCCTGAGCGGGCCGCAGTTGGCTGTGCACCAACACGAATCGCCGTTCGCCAGCGGCGGCGAACTGCACGGTTGCCTTCCGCGCCGAGCCGGAACCGCCGAGCGCGGTGATCTTCCCAGGACCAAACTCCGGGTGCACGACCGTCATGCCCAGAGAGAACACATCGGGTGAAACCTTGGAGTGCTTGGTCGACTTGCCGCCGGCAAGCTGCGCTGCGGTCGTCAATCCGGCGGCAACCGGTAATTTGGGCGCGGGAGATTTGGGCACGTCGATTTGGGTCGATGGCTCCTCGTACTGCTCGTCGACTCCGTACGTGTCGTAGTCGTCGGCATAGAAGTCGAGATCGTCGCTGCGGGCGTCGACCATTTCGAGTTGTTCGCGCGGCATTTCCATCAGGAAGCTGCTCGGAATGGCCATCCGCCGCTGCCCGCGATACTCGCGCATCCGCACGTAACTCATCTGCAGTTGTTCTTTGGCCCGCGTGATGCCCACAAACGCCAGCCGCCGCTCTTCTTCCAAACCTTCGGCGTTGTCCCGCGAACGTTCGTGCGGCAGGATGCCGTCCTCCAGGGCGATGAGGTACACCACGGGAAACTCCAGTCCCTTCGTGGCGTGCAGGGTCATCAGCGTGACTTTGTCGGCCTCGGTTTCCCAGTCGTCGGTCTCGTTCACCAGCCACGTACGCTCGAGGTAGGCTTCCAGGCCGCCATCGCCGAACTCCTCGCTTTGTTCATCGAACTGGCGCGCGTCGGTCAACAGTTCCTCGATGTTCTCCAGCCGCGACTGGTCCTCCTCGTCGCCACTTTCGCGCAGGGCCTTGGAGTAGCCGCTCTTTTCGATCACCGTGCCGATCACCGCCTCGACCGAGTCGGATGCCAACGAGGCGACTTCGTCAATCAGCTTCACATATGACAACAGCGAGTTGGCCGCCCGCTTCGTCATCCCTTCAATCGAATCGGCCTGCCGCGCGGCGTCGAGCAACGACGTGCCATAGCGGTACGCGTGCAGGTTTAGCCGCTCGATCGACTTCTTGCCCACACCACGCGTGGGTGAGTTGACCGATCGATCGAACGCCACGTCGTCGTGCGAGTTGTTGGCCAACTGGCAGTAGGCAAGCACGTCCTTGATTTCCTTGCGGCCGTAGAATTCCTGTCCGCGAACCATCTGGTACGGCACACCGGCGGCGCGGAGCGCTCGCTCCATCGATCGCGAGAGGGCGTTGGTGCGATAGAACACCGCGAAGTCACTCGCCCGACGCTGGCCACCTTCTATCGCGGCGCGAATCTCCTCGGCGATGCCGCCCGCTTCCAAATCCTGGTCGGCATACGCGATCAGGCGCACCGGCCGACCTTCGCCGTTGTCGGTGAACAGCGACTTCTGCTTCCGCCGGGTGTTGTGAGCGATCAACTCATCGGCCACACGCAAGATGCTCTTGGTACTGCGATAGTTCTGCTCGAGCCGCACCACGTGGACCTGGGGGAAGTCGCGTTCGAATTCCAAAATGTTCGTGATGTCCGCTCCCCGCCAACCATAGATCGACTGATCGGGATCGCCAGTGGCCGCCAGGTTCGGATGATCGACCGACAACGCCTTGAGAATCACGTACTGCGCTTTGTTGGTGTCCTGGTACTCGTCGACCAGCACGTAGCGAAAACGGTCGTCGAGTTGTGCGCGGACTTCCGGATTGTGATATAGCAGCGACGCGACGTGCATCAGCAAATCGTCGAAGTCCACGGCCGCCGACTGCAACATCCGCTGCTGGTACGCCGGGTAGACCTGCGCGACGATCTCCGACAGCGGCGAGTCGCGGCGGGCTTTGTAGTCGTCGGCCGTGATGAGCTTGTTCTTGGCAGCGCTAATGGCCCCGGCGATGCGGTCGGGCGAGTAGCCCATCACGTGGATCCGCTCGGCCTCGAGCACCCGCTTGAGCACCTGCCGACTGTCGGACGTGTCGTAGATGGTGAAGTTCGGCGCCAGCCCCACCAGTTCGCCATGCTCGCGGAGCATCCGAGCGCCGAAGCGGTGAAATGTGCTTACCCACACGGCCTCGCCCGGCACCAGCGACTGAATGCGGTTGCGCATCTCGCTGGCGGCCTTGTTGGTGAACGTGAGCGCGAGAACCTGCCGGGAGCGAACACCTTGCTCCAGCAAATGAGCAACGCGGTGCGTCACCACCCGCGTCTTTCCGCTGCCGGGACCTGCGAGAATGAGCAGCGGTCCATCGACATGCAACACCGCTTCGCGCTGCGCTTCGTTCAGATTTTCAAGCAGCGAGGTCATGGTAATTGGAGTTGGCAGGGATGATTCAGTTCGCTGGTTTAACTATAGGCGTCTGCTTGCATTTGCTCCATGCACCTCCGCTAGCGTTGGTGCAGGGAAGTCGAAAAATTTCGTCAAACCGCCGCGCCGGCGAGCGACAATCTGCTATACTTCCGCCTTCATGACTGCAAAGGGCCAGGGACGCGCCCCCGTTGGTGTCCGCAACGGCCGCTTGCAGAGTGCCGCGACATTTCAGCGTTTGAATTGCCGCAATTCACTCACCCAGGGAGGGATTCCCCGCTATGACTCGCATTCCTCTGAATCGTGCGGAAACCGACAGTCAAGAGATGGAGAGCCGGCTCGAAATGAGCACCGCTGAAATCGGCCTGGCGGTCCGCACCACCAATTGCCTTGAAGAGAAAGGCGTGTTCACGGTGCATGACTTGCTGAACTGCACCCGCGACGACTTGCTTTCGATCTCCAACTTCGGCGAGAAGACTCTCGAAGAAGTTTACGGCGCGCTCGAGAAGCACGGCTTCTTTCGACCCGGCCGCCAGATGCCACGCCAGGCCAAGTAGCCTCGCGCAGCGGCAGCTATCGAACTAACGGGCTTCGCGGCGATAGACCAAACCATGGTCGATCGGCGCGAAGCCCAGTTTTTTATAGAACTCGATGGCCGGCGCGTTGGTGAGCATGGTCTGCGTCTCGATCATGGAAATGCCGCGCTTGTGCAGTTCCTTGAACGCCTCGCTCAAAAGGTACGTGCCGTAACCGTGCCGGCGACATTCGTCGTCGACCCATAGCTCGAACATCCCGGCCACGCGTAGTCCCCAACTGCTGGCCAGTGGTTCGACATCCCAGAATGTGGCGCTCGCCACGACCTTGTCCTGCCTGCGGCGGCGGAGCAGGAACTGAATCCGCTCGAGGCTGCCGTATACCGAGGTGGTCCACCAGTTGTGCGTCACCGGCGAGTACAACGTCTCGAAGTTCACTTCGCGGGCCACCTTGCGTTGCTCGCGGTTGACCATCGGGCGAAACCGAACCAGGTCGCGCTGCAGCACCACGACACGGCCTCGCTCGCGATACTGGTGGCGGGCCAGCAGCTCGCGCCGATTGGTGTCGGATAGCAAAATGCCGGGCAGCTCGCTGCCGCCGTACAACCCCAGGTAGAACCCGTTGAGCGGATTGATCCCGCCGCCGTACAGCACCTTGGCACCGCGCTCGCGGAGGTAGGCCTCGCTCCGCTCGAGCAGTTGGTCGGCCAGGTCGGTGGACCACAGGTCCTCCTGCACCATCACCATGTGGGTGGTGCCCATGCTGGTGTCGAGGTCGTCGAACTCGTTATTCGGTCCGAACCCGGCGTGGGCGAAGCCCACCAGTTGGTCGCCGTCGTAGGCGACGATGAACCCCTTTGGGTCGAAGTACTGCTTGGAAAACAGGCACAACTCCAGCACGCTTGCAGACACTGGCTGGGCCAAGCCGCGTTGCGGAGGCTGGCACGACCACAACTGGGCAATGCGCGGAGGATCGGAATTGCGGAACGGACGGAATGAATACACGCGGCGAGTGATCCACGGGCCGGCGCTGGGCCAACGGGCGAGTTCTACGGTTTTGGCAGTTCAACCTGTATGGTACCGCCCGACTCGCGGACACGGTAGGCGGTCTGCCGGATCGACTCGCTCAGCAGTTGTTTGCCGGTGCGAACGTCGTATTGCCACCCGTGCCAGGGGCAGGTGAGCACACACCCCGATAATTCCCCACTCGCCAGCGGCCCGCCCTGATGGGCACAAATGCCGTCGAGAGCGAAATAGTCGCCGTCGACGTTGGCCACCACCACGATCGACTCGCCGACCACCGCCTCGATGCACGAGCCTGGTGGACAATCGGCCACCGTCGCCACTTCAATCCACTCGCCCATAGGAATCGGCTGTCCAGTACTCACAGGAAGTCACGCCAAATCGACTGCACGCTACGCCGCCTTCGCCCGCCGCGCGAGCCGCTTGAGCACCTTCTCCGGAGGATTTCCTTTCCAGCGTTTGTGGATCCACCAGTACTGCTCGGGCGCGGTGCGGATCAGTCGCTCCAAGCAACCAGTGTACCATTCCGTCATCGGCTGGACACCGGCATGCGGGAAGTCTTCGGCGGCTGGATCGACCACGTCGGCCACGTCGACGTCGTACTGGAGCATTCGCCGCTTGCGCCGCACTCCTACCACCATGGTGGGAGCTTTGAACGACAACGAAAACAGCGCAACCGCTTTGTGCGTGGAAGCTGGCTTGCCGAAGAACGGTACCCAGCAACCTTTGTGCCCCGCGGCTTGATCGCCCAACAACGTGAGCGCCCCACCAGAGGAGAGTAACTCTTCGATCATCTCGCCGCTGCCATGCTTGGGCAGCATGTGTTGACCGGTCCGCCCGCGGAACTCGTTGACGAACCGATCGACGTAGGCGTTGTCGAGCTTCCGCGCCACGGTGTGAGTGGGAAAGCCAAACAGTCCCATCAAGTAGCCACCCAGTTCGAAGTTGCCGTAGTGACCGCTGATCACGACGCTGGGCCGAGTGGTGTACATCACGCGGATGATCGTCTCGCAGTCGGGCACGTCAAACATCTCGCGCCAGTTGGTGCGATGCACCTTGCGCGGCGTGTGCGCGATTTCCATGACCATCAAGAACAAGTGCCGCCACATCTCGTGCGATGTGCGGCGAACCTGCTCGTCGGTGGCGTGAGGGAATGCAATGCGGAGATTCTCCGCCAGCACCTTCCGCCGCACTGGAATCACTTTGGTGAACAACAGCGCCAAGAGATCGGCGATCCGCTCACACAGCCGCGGCGGTACGGCTTGTACGAAGGCGATCAGCACGCGCAGCACCAAGTAGCCGGCGTAGTCCTTTGCGTTGCGAAACGTCACGCGGCAGTCCTTTGTCGCGAGTAACAGCCAGTCCTTTGCAATGGGTCGTAGTTTGGCAAATTGGCGCAATTCGGGGGAGGGCAGTTTGCACCGGCCTTGGTGCTAGCTACTTCTTCCCCTTCATCACCGGGTCGCTCTTCAGTGGCAGTTTCACTGGTTTGCCACTTTGAGCTGACTTGTAGATCGCCAGAATGATCTCCACCGCCTTGCGGCCTTCGTGGCCATCGACGATCGGCGTGCCGTCCTTGTTGATGGCCTTGATAAAGTCGGCAAACTGCATCGCGTGGCCATGATGGCCGATGGCCGAAGGGTCGCTGGCGCCGCCGCCGCCGCTCTTACGCTTGGCCATGGCCGCGTGAATCGCCTTGTCGGCGGCTCGCGTCTTGGCGAAGTCCCACGACTTGATGTCTTCTTCCTCGATCGAAGCCGAGCCCGTGGAGCCGTGAATCTCCACCTTCTTCAGGTAGCCCGGATAGGCGGCCGTGGTGGCTTCGATCACACCCAGCGCGCCGGAGGCGAACCGCAACGTCGCCACGGCCACGTCTTCCACTTCAATCCGCTCATGGGCCAGCGTGTCGGTCAGCGCGCAGATCTCGGTCACGTCGCCCATCAGCCACTGCAAGAGGTCCACGGTGTGAATCGCCTGGTTCATCAGCGCACCGCCGCCGTCGAGCTTCCAGGTACCGCGCCAGGCGCCGCTGTCGTAATACTCTTGCGAGCGATACCACTTGATGTACGCGTCGCCCAACGTCACGCGGCCGAAGCGTCCACCGTCGATGGCCTTCTTCAAGGTCTTCGGTGCGTCGTGGAACCGCGAAGGGAAGATCGTGGCGAGCTTCACGCCGTGCTTCTCGCACGCCTTGATCACCGCGTCGCATCGCTTGAGCGTAATCTCCAGCGGCTTCTCCACGATCACGTGCTTGCCTGCCTTCGCAGCTTCGACAGCGGGCTCCATGTGCGCACCGCTGGGGGTGCCGATCGACACGGCGTCGATTGCATCGTCGGCCAGCATCTCTTCCAATGTCTCATACGCGGTGATGCCTACTTCGTCGGCAAACCGCTTAGCGGAATCGGGGTTGCGGTCGTAACATCCCACCAACTTTCCGCCGCGAACGTCTTCGAGCGCGCGGTGGTGAAAGCGGCTAATCATGCCGCAGCCAATCATTCCGAATCCGATAGCCATATTGTTGCCGGTGGGGGTTAAAAGGGTTGTTGGCGATAGCAAACCACGTCGAACCGCGTATTATAAGGGGCTAGCCAGCGGTCCACTACCGACGGCGGTTCCGAAAACACGGATACCGATGCCGCTGAAACCAAACCCCACACAAACACGCCGTGTTTCGAGACGAGCCTCGTCCGATTTCCCTCCCTGCAAAAGGGGGAGAGCGAGGACAAGCAACCTCGAACAGCTCCAGCCATGGAACCTGAACCCTACAAGCCGCTGCTGCACATCGTCCTCTACCAGCCGGAGATTCCCTACAACACCGGCAGTGTGGGGCGGACGTGTGTGGCGGTGGGGGCCAAGTTGTGGTTGGTGCGGCCACTCGGCTTTCAGGTGGACAACTACCACCTGCGGCGCGCGGGGCTCGACTATTGGCAGCACCTCAACTGGCAGGTGGTCGACGACTGGCAGCAGCTCCGCAGCGAACTGGCCGATCGCCGATTCTGGTACTTCACCAAGTTCGCCACCGGCAAGCTGGGCGACGCGGAGTTCACGCCCGGCGACGTGTTGGTGTTCGGCCGCGAGTCGCAAGGGCTGCCCGAGGAAATCCGCAACTCCGATCCCGAGCGCTGCCTGCGGATCGCCTGCCGCCCGGAAGTCCGCAGCCTGAATCTCTCGAACAGCGTCGCGGTCGCCTGCTACGAGGCACTCGGACAGTGGCAGCGTGGCGGTGTGGACGTTCCGCTGCCCGACTAGAGCACACTACAGATATTGTGGCGTGTATTTTCTGCAAATTCGCCGCCGCAGACGCTACACGCCCGTGCGGCACGCACCTAGGCGGTTAGGATTGGTAAAACGAGGCCCGTCAGGTCTGGATTGACTCCGAAGGCCTAAACCATCAGGATGCGGTAGACACGGAGAGCACTCAACATGGCTATTGCAAGCGAATTCGAAAGCATCATCAAACCTTCCCACCCGCTCGCCCGGCGGACGTGGCTGGGATTGGGCGGCCCGGCAGAGTATTTTGCCGAGCCTCGCAGCGTCGACGAATTGATCGCGCTGGTGGGGCGATGCGGCGCCGAAGGCATTGCCACGCGGCTTCTCGGCGGCGGGTCGAACCTGCTGGTGCGCGAGGAAGGCGTCAGCGGCATGGTCATCAGCCTCGCCGATCCGGCGTTTGGCGAGACCTCGGTCTCCGGTTCCACGCTTAAAGCGGGCGGAGGAGCTTCACTGGCGCACGTCATCAACGAGTCGGTTCGCGCCGGCCTCGCCGGGCTCGAACCGATGGTCGGCATTCCTGGCACCGTGGGCGGAGCGCTGCATGGCAATGCGGGCAGCCGTGGCGGCGACGTCGGGCAGTGGGCCAGCAGTGCTACCGTGCTCACTCGCTCTGGCGAAGTCTGCGAGCGGCAGCGGGACGAGTTGGTGTTTGCCTATCGTGAAAGCAGCCTCGACGAGCTGGCCATCCTGGATGTCTCGTTCGATCTCGAGCAGGACGACGCCGAGCAACTCACCAAGCGAATGCAGAAGCAGTGGATCGTCAAGAAAGCGGGCCAGCCGATGTCGCATCAGCGGACCGCTTGCTTGTTCAAGAACCCGCGCGGCATGAGTGCTAGCATGCTCATCGAGCAGGCGGGTCTTGCTGGCGCCAGCGTCGAAGGGGCCGAGCTTAGCAGTCGCCACTCGAACTTTGTGGTGGTGGCCGACGACGCCAAGAGCAGTCACGTCCTGAAGCTCATCGACCAGATCCGCAGCCGCGTGGCCGAGCGACTTGGGGTTGAGCTGGAAACGCAGCTCGAAATCTGGTAACAAACGCCTCGGTTTGTACTCCATGCTTCTTTCTGTGCTCGCCCTCAAGGATGTGGGATGGCCAGCAGCGACGACACCAACACGGACCCAAATGCCAAGCGAACTGCGCCGCGAATGCGCTTCCTGGTGGTGGCCGTGGTTCTGGTTGCTGCCGGAGTAGGGGCTCGCAAGGCGTGGGACTCGATGCACGCGAGCCTCGCCTCGTCGCCAAGGTACAAGCTCACGGCCGCGGTGCTGCAGATCACGCCCGATACGCCAACGTGGATCCGCGCCGACGTGAAAGCCCAGGTGCTCCGCGACGCGGGGCTCACCGATTCGCTTTCGCTGCTCGAGCCGCCCGAAGTGATCCAACAGCGACTTGTCGACGCGTTCGAGTTGCACCCTTGGATCCGTAAAGTGGAAAAGGTGGTCCTGGCAGGACCTGGTCGCATTGAAATGACCGTGTCGTACCGCCAGCCGATCGCGGTAGCCGAAGTGACCGCTGCCGGACAAACCAACCTGGTGCTGCTCGACACCGACGCGGTCCGCCTGCCCGACGGAAACCTGACCGACGTGCACAAGTCGTACCTGCCAAGAATCTCCGACATCCACGAGCGCCCACAAGAAGGCGATGCGTGGAGCGACGCGCGGGTGCGTGGTGCGGCCGCGTTGGCGACGCAACTCGGCGGCGTTTGGGAACGGCTCAGCCTGCTGGAAATCGTCCCCTCGCCCCATCCGGAAATCCTCCGCGCCAATCGCTACTACACGTACGACATCCGTGCCACCTACGGCACGGTGATCCACTGGGGCGCGGCTCCCGGTTACGATCCCCCCGGGGAGAGTCCCTTCCAGGAGAAGCTCTCCCGGCTCACTGGCTGGATCGAGCAAAACGGCTCGCTCGACTCTCTCAACTCACCCCAGTCAATCGACGTCCGCGATTCGCTGTACATCGAAAAGCGGATCGCCAAGCAGGACGATTCGGACGAAGTGGTGCGGTAAACGCGGCGCCGCGCACCCGTAGCCGGATTCGCAAGAATTCGGAACGTAGCCAGGACATCCGCATTCTTGCGAATCCGGCTACGATTGCGATGTCACCTTACATTCCGGCCGACAGCCGCAATCCGGCCACCACGGCTGTGTCGAGGCCGACTACCGCTGGTTCGATCACTTGCAGGTCGCCGGTCAGGTGCATTCCTTTGGCGATGGCGGTGCTGTAGAAGATCTCCACGCCGTCGACGTCCTGTAGCGGCAGTACTCCGCTGAACAGGTTCTTCAGGTCGTTGCTGATGCCGGTGTGGAAGTAACCCATGCCAAACCGATCGTGCGGTCGGGCGTCGTTGAAGCCGGTGGCTTGGAGGCTGATGTTGGCCGACCAACCGATGGGGCTGGTGGCCTCGTCGGCGATGCCCCATTGGCTCAACACCGCCACGTTGCGCTTGGGATTGCAGCAGTCCATCCACAGCGTCTGTTCGTAGATGTAGGCCAGCGTGTAGGCGCCGCCCTGTGGCGTGGCGACTAGTCCTTCGTCGGGGATGATTACAAAGCTGGTAGGATCGAACGCGACAAACTCGCCCGTCGACCAGATGCCACCGAACCCGTGCGACCCTGGCAGCCCGTTGCGCTCGGTGAAGAACCGCCAGTAACCAAAGATGTTTGCACCGTTGTCGAACAGGTCGTCCAGTCCGCTGGTGGTCGCCACGTTCTTCGTATCATAAACCACAATCAGTCCCTGCACCTGCTTGCCATGCATTTTCAGAGCGCCCACGTTCATCATCGACAACGGGGCGACCCGAGCCATGGACACCGGCAGCAGCAGCGAAGCATTCATGAACCCATCGACACCGCGACCTGTCTGCGGATAGAGCAGTTGCAAGAAGTCGATGAAGTTGGTCTTGCCGAAGGTCAACTGCACGTCGTCGGAGATCGCCTGGGCAAACGACAGGTTGGTGATCGCGGTATCGTGCTCGCCCGACTTGGGATAGAGCATGGCCGTGTTGACCGGCGCGAAGACCACCGCTTCCTGATTCACGTCGTCGCCGAAACGGGTTTCGGCGTGCAGTGTCATGGTCATCCCATCCCACAGGCCGAGCTTGCCGGCGTCGAGAAGAAGGAACTGGTCGACCTTGCCGCCGTACTCGAAATCCTGAGCCACCCCGCCGCTAGCGACACCTTGGTAGAATTGCGTGAGTCCCGGGGCGTAGATCACGCCGCAGTCGGCCATCTGCTTCATCATTGGCGTCAGGCGGCACATCAGTTCGTCGCACATTGGGAAGCTGCAGCAGTAGCCACAATCCGACAAGCAACCGTCGCAACAACTCGAGCAGCAACCAGCCGAGTCGCAGCAGTCGGGCTGGGCCATGTCGCAGTAGCAGGACGCGAGTTGAACATCTTCCCACGTCTGGCCCCAAGTCACCGGCGCAAGAAGCACCAAGCAAGCCGCGCCTATAGCGCGAACTCCAGCCAAGATCGAACGTTCCATCGCCAACCCTCCGTGCTTGCGAAAGAGCGTGCAAGGTGCACACCGCCAGATCTGCTATCGTCGCTTCGCGGGGGATTGCCGCATGAGGAGATGTTTGCGCGGGACTGTAGCGATTGTGCTAGTTGCACCAATGGACAATCGTCGGCAATAGACTGAACGAAGCCTTACGCTTCCTGCTCGTCTCCATTGAAGATCCGTAGCGCGTCGACCGACTGCTCGGCTTCGACTTGGGACTGCATTTCGTCGGCCAATTCGCCGCGCACAACGGCCAACTCGGGCGGAGCTTCGATGCCCAAGCGCACGCCGCCGGAACTTAGCTTCACCACGGTGATAGCAATGTCCGGACCGATCTGAATTCGTTCACCCGCTTTACGAGAGAGCACTAACACGCCGTCGTTCCTTCTGGTGCGTGAAGGGATGCAGTTATCGAGGCAACGAAAAAATGGCTCAAATCACGGAAGGATGCAATTGCTTACTTCCAGGGCAACTTACCCACGCAAGGCTGGCATTGCAAGCGGTTGAGGTACCCCACGCCGGGAAAACCGCAGCGGCTGCACGAGCTTTCAGCACCCCAGCTCGCCCAGCTTCACTCGCCTTCCAGATTAGGGAGCTGATTCGCGTACGAGTTGGCTGATCTGCTTGAACTCCGGCGTGCCCGACACTTCGCACCACTCGAACAGCGCCGCCTCGGTAGTGGTGAGTACCACGCCGGCCGAATCGAGTCGCCGCAGTGCCATGTCGTAGTCGAGCGAGAAGCGAGTGCCCGTCGCATCGACCGCGAGCAACACCTGAAACCCGGCAGCCAACAGATCGTAGGCTGTCTGCAGAACGCACACATGTGTTTCGATGCCGGCCAACAACACGCGATGCCGACCGCCGGAGTCGAGTTGCTCGATCTGCCGCGCGAAAACGTCCGTGCAACCGGCCGAACTGAACGTGAGCTTACTGGCCGCCGGCGAGGTAAGTCGGCTGGCGAGCGGCTCGACGGTGGGCCCCAACTTTTCGGGATACTGCTCCGTGGCCACGACTTCCACGCCCAGCAGCTTCGCGCCATCCAGCAGTCGACGGGTGTTCCAGACAATCCGCTCGTGGTGCTGAATCACCGGCACCAGCCGCTCCTGCAGATCGACCAGGCACAGCAAAGTGTCGCTGGCGTTCATCAGTTCGGGACTGCGGGGCAGGGCACCTTCGGAGTTTATTGCTTCATTCGGGGTCATGGCTGTTTAGAATAGCAGCTAGCCGACGCCCGGCACAGCCAAGCACCCCGCTCTGTTGAAAGTCCACTTTGTCCGAGCCCAAAACCCTCTGCGACTGGTCGAAAACGGACCTCGCTAAACACTCCAAGGACTTGGCCGCGTTGGTCCACGCCCCCAAGTACTTCTGCACCAAGTGCGCACGCGTGGCAAACGACAAACGGGTGCTGTGCAAGTCCAAGAAACTGCCCCAGCCGGCGAAATCCAAATCGACGTAGTGGAGTCGGTAACCACGTACCCCTGGCCTGAGCGGCTCGATCTGCGACAATAGTTGGAAATTGCCCTTCTTACGAAGCCGCCGGAGATGCCGCCGATGAAGTTCCGCTCCACAACCATTCTCACCGTGCGCAAGGACGGCATGGTCGCCATGGGCGGCGATGGCCAGGTGAGCCTGGGCCAAACCGTGATGAAAGGCGACGCTCGCAAGGTTCGCCGTCTGGTGGATGGAAAAGTGATGGCCGGCTTCGCCGGGGCTGCGGCCGACGCCTTCGCGCTCTTGGAACGCTTCGAAGAGAAGCTGCGAGACTACCCAGCCAACATGCCTCGCGCGGCAACCGAACTGGCCAAGGAGTGGCGCACCGACCGCGCGCTGCGGCGGCTCGAAGCGCTGATTGCCGTGGCCGATGCCAAGGACACGCTGTTGGTCTCGGGCACCGGCGACGTGATTCAGCCCACCGACGGCATCCTGGGCATCGGCTCGGGCGGCAACTACGCCCTGTCGGCGGCTCGGGCACTGGCCGAGCACTCCGATCTGTCGGCCGGCGAGATCGTTCGCAAAGCCCTCGAGATCGCCGGCGACATCTGTGTCTACACCAATCACAACATTGTGATCGAGGAACTCGCGTGCACGACCTGACCCCTCGCCAAATCGTCGAACAACTCGATCGCCACATCGTCGGCCAGGCCGACGCCAAGCGCGCGGTGGCCGTGGCCATTCGCAACCGCTGGCGGCGTCAGCAGCTCGACGAAGAGCTGCGCAAAGAAGTCGCGCCCAAGAACATCCTGATGATGGGCCCCACGGGCGTCGGCAAGACCGAAATCGCCCGCAGGCTGGCGACGCTGACCGGTGCGCCGTTCATCAAAGTGGAAGCCACCAAGTACACCGAAGTGGGCTACTACGGCCGCGACGTCGAAAGCATGGTCCGCGAACTGGTGGAGAACGCCATCTCGCTGGTCCGCGAAGAGGAGCTGGCAAAAGTCGAAGAAGAGGCCAAGCGGCGCGTGGAAGAGCGTCTGCTCGACATGCTCGCGCCCGCTCCTCACAGCTACGACGTGGGCGTCGACTCGGACAACTCGCCCGAACGCTACGAGCGGACCCGCGAAAAAATGCGGGCGATGCTGGCGGGCGGCGAGATGGAGAATCGCACGGTCGAGATCAAGGTCGAGCAAAAAGCCCAAGCGATGATGATCCCCGGCATGGGCCCAGGCAGCGACCAGATGGACTTCGACTTCCAGGGCATGCTCGACAAGATCCTGCCGAAGAACGTATCGCGCCGCGAAATGACCGTGGCCGAAGCGCGCCGCGTGCTGTTCGAACAGGAGTGCGAAGCGCTGATCAACCAGGAAACCGTGAACGCCAAGGCGATCGAGCTCGCCGAGGACATGGGCATCATCTTCCTCGACGAGATCGACAAGGTCGTCGCCACCGAAGGCGGCCGCGGCGCGGATGTCTCGCGGCAGGGCGTGCAGCGCGACCTGTTGCCAATCGTCGAGGGAACCACCGTACAAACCCGCTACGGCTACGTTCGCACCGACCACATCCTGTTCGTCGCCGCCGGAGCGTTCCACCGCGCCAAGCCCAGTGAGCTGATGCCGGAGTTGCAAGGACGGTTCCCGATTCGTGTGGAGTTGAATGACCTGACCAAGGACGACTTCGTCCGCATACTCACCGAACCGAAGAGCGCGCTCACCAAGCAGTACGCCGCGTTGATGAACACCGAAGGCGTCACTGTCGAGTTCATGCCCGACGCCGTCGAAACGCTGGCCGACTATGCGTTCCAAGTGAACCAGTCGACGCAAAACATCGGCGCCCGACGACTCTACACCATCATGGAACGGCTGCTGGAAGAACTAAGCTTCGAAGCCCCCGACATGAAAATGGGCAAAGTGCAAATCAACGCCGCCTACGTCCGCGATCGATTGGAAGCAGTAACGTCGGATGAGGACCTGAGTAAGTTCATTCTCTAAGCGAGTATTGCACGTAGCCGGATTCGCAAGAATTTGGAGGTCCAAGAACGCACAATCGTAGCTGGATTCGCAAGAATTCAGACGCCCAACCAAGAGTTTACCCAACCTCCTCATCGTTCGACCGACCGCGTGTCACTCCATGCTCTCGCAAATGAGAGTAGACTCGCCAAAACGTTGGCCAGTAATCTTCAACGAACGGCTTGATCTCTGGATATCCTGGCAATAGGCAACTTGAGTAGGGATACACATTGAACTTGTCGACCTCTACCAAACCAGCTCGCTCGGGGTTGCGAGCTATATACTCAACAACTGTCTCGAAAGCGTCTCTCTCGCGCTCTTCTTCTGTCAGCACGTGGTCATGCCCTTGAGATTGCAATTCAAACCCAAGTGCTTTGAGCGTGGCGTTCAATTGCCGACGGAAGTACCTCATTGCCACTCTTTGGTCCGAGTCGTCCGCGAAGCCAATCCACAGTAAGTGAAAATGGTCTGGCATACAGCAGAAAATCGGGCAGCAGATTTGGTATCGAAACGCGGTGTGCGTCAGCAGCTCTCGGAATCGGTAGTAGAAGATGGGCTTCAGCCAACCTTGGCGTCGTCCCTGAATGGTAAGCGACCAGTGGACGTACGCGTGCCCCTGATAGTAGCCGGCAGGGAGTCGCCTTAGGTAGTCGCGATTCTCTTTGCGAGGCTGCATCGTCTAGGCTCCGCTTCGTATCTGAAACTCCGATCAAAAATTGCTGGATTAAGTATGTGCAAAGAGGGCAGCTAACATTGGGCAAAATCTGCAAGAAATGCTCCGAATTCTTGCGAATCCGGCTACATGTTCTCGGCGTGGCGAGTCCGTCTAAAGTCGCGCGGCCAAGTCGCCCATCACCACTACTTGCCGCTCGTCGGCGTCGGTGAGTTCAATCGTCACCACGCTCGCCCACTCGGGCAGCAGGTGTTCGACGCGGTCGCCCCATTCGATGAGCGTTATTCCGTCGCGGTCGAAGTACTCTTCGGCGCCCAGCTCCAGGAACTCATCGTCGTCCTTCAAGCGATACACGTCGAAGTGAAACACCGCCAGGCGGCCCGCGGTGTACTCGTTCACCAGCACGAAGGTCGGGCTGGTCACCGCTTCGGGGGAGTTACCCAGCGCCGTGGCGATGGCTTGCACCAAGCGGGTCTTTCCGGCGCCCAACGTACCTACGAGCGCTAACACGTCGCCCGGCTGCGCGACCGTGGCGATCTGCTGGCCCAGTCGATCCGTGTCCGCCAGGCTGCGACTAGTGAACTCGAACTGGCTCATCCCTCGCCCTGAGCAACTGTCGGTGGAGTGGTCGCCTCGCGCGACTTTTGCACGCCAAGGAGACCTTGCCGAGCCTTGAGGCACGTTTGGCGAAACGCTTCGGCGTGCGGCACGGCTGCGAGCCTTAGCACTTCCTCGCCTTCGCGGCGAAACACCAGGTCGTCGGCGCGATACCAGTCGTAGCCGGGTTGGTCGTCTTTGTCGATCGCATCGAACTCGTCCAGCTTCACACTCGCCTGCGTTGCCCGCTCGCTCCGCGACTTGCTGAGCGCGTCGAAAGGGTGTTCGATCAGCACGCGCTCGGTGGTCAGCCGGTAGCGGCGGCAAAAGGGATTGCTCGGGCCGATCACTACCAGCACCCGCGGGGCGATCTTCATCGCGTACAGCAGCACCGACAGCGGCAGCGCCGCCAAGGCGATCAACCAACCCGGCCGCAGCGGCACACCCAGCAGCGAGACGCGCGGGCCGAACGCATAAAGTTGGCCCAGCAGCCGCCCCAGCTTGAACGTGGCGACCGATGGCCACACGGCCATGATGGTGGTTTCGCGACTGGCGGAAGCAGGTGTCTTGTCCATGACCTCGAGACCTCGAGTGAAGATTACAACCGCAAATGATACCCCAACCAGGCCCGCTCCGCCACGCTGGGGCGTAGCGAGCCACTCGGCCGGCCAGTAGAGTAAACCTCATGCCCATGCACCCCGCGAGCCTCGACGAAGCCACGCTGCTGAAGGACTGCACCACGGCCACCACTCGCCGCTCCGGCCCAGGCGGGCAACATCGCAATAAGGTGGAAACGGCCGTGATCGTGACGCACACGCCCACCGGCATTTCGGCCGAAGCCAACGAGCGGCGAAGCCAGCAGGCCAACCGCCAGGAGGCGATCGCCCGACTGCGGTTGCGACTGGCGCTGGAAGTCCGCACCTCGCCCGACGGGCCGAGCGAACTTTGGCAAAGTCGCCGTTCGGGGAGTCGCATCGCGGTAAGCGACTCCCACGCCGACTTTCCCTCGCTGCTCGCCGAGGCGCTCGACCACTTGCAAGCGGTCGACTTCGACACCTCGGCAGCGGCCGAGCGGCTGCAGGTCTCGGCCACGCAACTGGTGAACCTGGTCCGCAAGCTGCCGGCGGCGCTGGAACTATTGAACCGCGAGCGATCCGCCAGGGGTTTGCGGCCGCTGAAATAGACGGACCTTCACCGATCGCCATCGTGCGGCCTACAATCGTGTTATGAAAGTATGCTTCTTTGATATCGACGGAACGCTGATCGCCAGCGGCGGGGCAGGGCAGAAGGCCTTTGCCCGCGTGTTTCGCGAGCTGTTCGGCGTGGACGAAATCTCCAAGAACGTCGCCTTCGCCGGGCGGAGCGACCGCGCCATCACGCTCGACTTGCTCGCCGCGCACGACGTGGAACCTTCGCCAGAAAACTGGCAACGCTTCCACGACGCCTACATCCAAGCGTTGCCCGAGTCGCTCGCCGCCAGTGAAGGCCGCGTGCTGCCGGGCGTCGAAGCGCTGATTGCCACGCTGGACGAAGCCGACGAAGTGGAGATTGGCCTGCTCACCGGCAACGTGATCCGCGGCGCGGAGGCCAAGCTCACGCACTACCAGCTGTGGCATCACTTTGCGTTTGGAGGTTTCGGCGACACTCACACCAGCCGCGACGAGATCGCCCGCTCGGCGGTCGAAGCCGCCGGCCAGCACATGGGCGTCTCGCCCAACGGCGACTCGCGACTGGCGGTGATCGGCGACACAGTGCACGACATCACCTGCGCCCGGGCGATCGGCGCGTACGCGGTCGCCGTGCCGACCGGCTTCACGCCGATCGAAGAACTTCGCGCCGCCGAACCCGACCTGGCCATCGAGACGCTGGAAGATTCGCAAACGCTCATCGATTGGCTCACCGAGTAAACACAGGAGCACCACGCGATGGAAAATCGCGAAATCGCCGCGCAGTTCGACAAGATGGCGGAGCTGCTCGAGTTCCAAGGCGCCAACCCGTTCCGCGTCCGCGCGTACCAGAACGCTTCGCGGCGACTGCAGGACCTGCCCGACTCGGTCGAGTCGCTCATCGAACGCGGCGAGGACCTCACCAAGCTCGACGGCATCGGCAAGGACCTGGCCGAGAAGATCACCAAGCTCGTCCAGACCGGTACGCTCCAGCAACTCGAAGAACTGCTCGAGCAAGTGCCCGAGGGCGTGCTGGCGCTGCTGCGTATCCCCGGGCTCGGCCCCAAGAAGGCAGCCGTGATCCATAAGGAACTCGGCATCGAGTCGCTGGCCGACCTGCGGACCGCGTGTGAAGAGCACAAGGTCCGCGAACTCAAGGGCTTCGGCGCGAAGACCGAAGAGGGCATCCTCGCCGGCATCGATTTGGCTGAGCGGGCGGGCGAGCGGATCTACTGGGCTACGGCCGACGAAGTGGTGCAGCGGATGCTGGCGCACTTGTCGAAGTCGAAAGCCGTGAAGCAACTCGAACCCGCCGGCAGCTATCGCCGCGGCCGCGAAACGGTGGGCGACCTCGACTTCCTGGTCGACGCGACCGACATCGATGCGGTGATGGATCACTTCGGCGCGTTCACCGACGTGGCCGACACCATCGTCCGCGGCGACACCAAGATGTCGGTGCGGCTCACCTCGGGGCTGCAAGTCGACCTGCGGGTTGTGCCCACCAAGTCGTTCGGCGCGGCGCTGCAGTACTTCACCGGTTCGAAGGAACATAACGTCGTGCTCCGCGGCATGGCGAAGGATCGCGGGCTGAAGATCAACGAGTGGGGCGTGTTTCGCGTCGCCGAAGGCGAGGAAGACGAGTACCTGGCCGGCAAGACCGAAGCCGATGTGTACAAACAAATGGACTTGCCATGCTACCCGCCCGAGCTGCGCGAGAATCGCGGCGAGTTTGCCTACAAGAAGGCCAAAGACATTCCCAAGCTGATCGAAGTTGACGACCTGGTGGGCGACTTGCACATGCACACCACCGCCAGCGACGGCAAGCAGACCATCCGCGAAATGGTCGCCGCCGCGCAGGAGCGCGGACTGCGTTATATCGCCATCACCGATCACTCCAAACGCGTCACCATGGCCCGCGGACTCGACTCCGATCGTTTGCGAACGCAGTGGGACGAGGTTGACCTGGTCAACAAGGAACTCGACGACTTTGTGGTGCTTAAAGGCATTGAGTGCGACATCCTCGAAAAAGGCGGCATGGACCTGCCCGACGACGTGCTCGCCGAGGCTGATTGGGTGATCGCCAGCGTGCACTACGGGCAGAACCAGGAGCGCAAGCAGATCACCGAGCGAATCATCGGCGCTCTGGAGAATCCGTGGGTGTCGGTCGTGGCTCATCCTACTGGGCGTCTCATTAACAAACGTGATCGTTATGCGGTCGACCTCGAAGCGGTGATGCAGGCGGCCGTGGAGAACGGCAAGCTGCTGGAGCTGAACGCCAACCCCGCGCGACTCGACCTCGACGACGTGCACTGTGCGCGGGCCAAGCAGCTCGGCATCCCGATCGTCATCAACAGCGATGCCCACAGCATCGGCGGCCTCGACGTATTGCGATTTGGAATCAAACAAGCCCGCCGCGCCGGCCTCACCGCCGGCGACGTAGCCAACACCCGCGATTGGGCAAAGCTGAAAAAGTTAGTGCGCCGCGGCTAGCGTTTCTTGCCCAATCTCTGAGCCCGAGAGGCCCGCTCAGGGCAACCTACCGATTGAACTACCTCCGACGGAGGCGTGCGAGTACCGCAGCGGCGACAGCGCCCGCGACAATTGCGGCTGATGTGGGTTCGGGTATCGACCCCGCGTGCGCGAAAGCAAAGAACCCCGAGCTGCTCACAGGATAGACCGCCTGGAACGAAGCCGGCGATTCAGAAGGGTCATCGATGAGAATCATGCCTTGATTGGGTGTACCACGGTTAGCACCGATGAATTGAATCCTTTCATCGCTACCATTGACAAGAAGGGAGAAAACGGAAGATGCATCGCTTCCGAACCCGAGAACAATTGATTCCGTGCTTACTGAAACAAAGCCGCCAGATGACGCGCGTTCGGTCAGTTCGAAAGTTGAATTCAACTCCGTAAGCAACTGCGTCGATATACCGTCGTCGTCGTCCGGGGTATTTAGCGTGATTTCCCAACTATCAAAGCACTGCCCCTCCAAGCATCCGGTGTCAACCGAATCTTCAGTTCGTGTGATGCTCCCGTCGGTTTGAATGAAACCCGAGAAGCTATAGCCAGATCCTTCGACGGCGCCCGAAGAAAGTTGATAAACCGACGCACTCGCGGTTGAAGCAATTAGGCCCACAAGCGGTAAGACGCAAATCAATCGGAAGTCTATCTTAACCATCTCGGCTCCAAGTTCGATTGAGGGGACCCAGCAAGCAAACCGATAATCACTACGACAGTTAGTGGTGTCAAGAAAAATCGACGCCGCCAAGGAAAATTGCAGCAGGACACCCGCTGCTCTTGTTTCTACACACCGAACCGCGGGGAGAACCCGGGGCACATCGTTTTGTCCCACTGGCCCAAAACCCATAAACCTCCGTTCCTCTAAGTCGTTACCCACCAGCGGCTTACGATTTCGCCCACCTTCGAGTTGTTCCCCGATTTTCAGCGGTGGTACCAAAACCCCGCCCACGAAAAACCTCCCTCGCTGACGCAACTTCTTTCGCGACAACGAGTTACGAAAACCGCTCCACAGTTAGGTTCGCCGAGTTTTGTCCCTGGTGTGTTTACGGGAGGACAAAACTCCTTAAGACGGGACAAGTTATCAGCCAGCGCATACCGCGCCCGCCAACTGCGAAGCAGCTTCTCCCATTAGATCAAATCGGGGAGCGGAATCTACGGCGATTTTTTTACACGGCGGAGATTCCAGAGATTCGATGAGCGTGACGCGTCAGCAGCTATGAAACGTGCCGGCCCAGTCGTGCGCGGAGTGGAGTTCCGTCTACAAGACTGTTACTGGGAATCCAGCCTCGCGGAGAGCCTCGATGGCGACGTCAGCGGTTTCTTCTCGGACGAGCGCGTAATCCTTCGAGTAAGTTGCAAAGAGCATGATGTTTAAGTCTTTCGAGGCGACCGCGTTGGCGATCTTTGCCAAAAACCCTTTCGTGACAAAGGGCATCGTCACCCGAAACTCGATTAGCTTGAACCACTCATTCGACTCGGAATGCTTGACGGTCGCAATCTTCGACTCCTCGGTGATCACGGTCACTTCGTCGGCATCGCGACAGACCAAGAAGTGGTCACCAACCGGCGCTTCGTCGCATTTCAGATAGGCGTAACGACCGGGATGAACCCAAGTCTCACTCGACTCGACAACTTCCTGCAACGTTGGATTTGGCATTGTTCTCAACCGGGAATGGTGTGTTCACAAGTCGGGCGGACTGACGGATTCTATGCTTCCATGGCTAGTTATTCTATCGGTGCGAGAATCCTCCGAACAGCCAGCTAGCAGCTCGGCCGAATCCCAATTTGCCGAAGTCATCGGCGCGGGGAGTACCTGAATGGTCCTCAAAACGTCCAACGAACGCGCATCCCACCCACCGCGAGAGACTCGCGGGCGTTGGTCAGGGCAGGGTCGATGATCCATTGCACGTCGGTGGAGAACTCCATCCGGGCGGTGGCTTGCCAGCGGTAGAATAGTTCCAGACCGTACTGGTCCGAGAGCCGGCGGTCGGTGGGTTGTCCCCAGATGAAACCGATGCCCGCGCGGTCGTCCTCCCACCCGCCGGGCGCGAGCCACACAAATCCGGAATTGACGAACTTCCGCAGCGCTCTGCGGCGCCCGTCGGCTTGCGAGAAACGGAAGAACGCGCCATAAGCGTCGCCGAGCGGTTGATCGAAGCTGAGCGCCAAGCCGCGTCCGCGAGGTTCGGTCTCGGTCGCGTCGATCCCGTAGTACATTACGCGATACCATCCCCGCGTGCCGCCAATCTCCGGCCGAAGCGTCAGTTGGCCCGCGTAAAACCAGCGGCCGTCGCCCAGACTGCGGAAGTCCGGGTAGTGCCCGTCGGCGGTCGCGTCGCTGATGATGCCGACCAGTTCGACTCCCTCCGTCAGCTCGCCGTCGAGCGCTAGCCCCAGACCCGCCAGAGGAAACGCACGAACGGGGTTCGTGGCCAGCGGCTCGGAGAAGAAGTAACCCGTGTCGTCGCCAGAGTAGTGATTCAGATCGACCAGCACGCCAGGGTCCAACTGACCGATGAGCGCTTGGAACCGCTGGTCGCTAGACGATTGCTCCCACACCAACATGTCCAAAGAACTGAACATGCCATCGGCGTCGTTGTAGTTCGGCAGCCACACCGTACCTGCCGCGTCGGCGAACTGTTGCGTGTTGGTGCGCGTGAAGTTGTCCTGCACTTGATAGTAGTACGCGTACACGCGGCCCGTACCCAATCGCGACTGGCAGATATCCCACT
The DNA here is from genome assembly GCF_965227375.1 of Aeoliella sp. NCBI lineage: Bacteria > Pseudomonadati > Planctomycetota > Planctomycetia > Pirellulales > Lacipirellulaceae > Aeoliella > Aeoliella sp. The sequence continues at coordinate 1,183,615 of NZ_CBDDFX010000002.1, read as the reverse complement.
TCGCGTAGGCGTCGAGTTCCTGGTTGATGGTCCAGTTGTCGGGCCCACCTTGGCTGCCAGGCTGATACATCTGCGTGTAGTACGCGATGACCTCCGGGCCGCCGCTGTTTTCCACGTCGATCAGCCACCGAGACGGGGACTCCAAGAGTCGGTCGAGCGGCCCGCGGCCGAAGTGCGAGGTGCGAATGCTAGCAAAGCTCAGCGGGCGATGCTCCTCGAACACGCTCCGCGGGTCGACGTCGCGGTTCTGTCCGTCCGCAGAAAGCGGACATAGCACGAGCGCAGTGATCGATAGCATGCCGACCACCCACCCAGGCGCCCCGCCGAAGCGCCGACAACTTTGCCACTGCGGTGCCAGCATGGTAGCTAGTATCGGACCGCGGCGCGTTGTCGCACCAGGAGAAGTATTGGGGCAGGGGACGGGCGACGCAGGTACATTAACCCAACGGAATAGATGCGCCCGAATGCGGAGGTTGTTTCGCCCCGCGCAGAGCTACACTCGCCAAGGCGAACAACGCTAACAGCACGCAGGAGCTTGGCTCAGGCACGGCGGTGCCGGCTAGAGCACTTGATGGTGGTAGCGAGGTCCCGAAATTGACCTTCCACGTTTCGTATTGCGCCGTTCCGATCATTGTTGCGTCGATGTCGTTCAGCAGCGTGCCGGCCGCGGCGCCAAGATTGTTCCGCCACACGGTGTAGTCGGCGATGTTGACGGCGCCATCGTTGTTGTAATCGCCAGCAATGCCCGACACGGCCGTTAGCACGACGTCGTTTCCGTCGCCGCCGGTGTAGCTAATCTGAAAGCTGCTGCTGCCAACCGAGAACACGGCGTTAGGATCGAGTCCGTCAAATTGGCCGGAGCTGGTTCCGCCAACCTCGAGCACCGGTAAGGTGTCGCCGAGCGTGGGTGCGTAGCTGAGCACCAACCGCACGTCTAACATGCCACCCAGTGCAGCGTCTTCGGCGACGCTGAGTACATCGAATTGGCCCGCATCGGCGCCGCCGAGTTCGATCAATGCAGTTGCTCCGGCGTGCAGTTCCAAATCAGCGACCGTAAGCTGGCCAAGCGTGAGCCCCGGACTGACGGTTCCGCCGGATTGGACGGAGAGTGTGCTGTCGAGTTGGCCGTCACCGGTGACAATGCCGCTGCCTGCGACTGTCACGTCATCGGCCGCCACGGTGCCAGCGACATTCAGCTTGCCGAGGGTGGCAGAGATATCGCCTGCAAAGTCCGGACTGTCGCCAGTGATGCGAAACGTGCCGGCGCTGTTGAGTAACAAGTTGCCGCCGCCTGAGAGTAATCCGATCGTGTTGGTTCCTTCCGCCTCGACTTCCGTACCGTTCTTGATAAGCAGACTCGGCAGGTTGACCCCCGCAAGGCTGAGGTAGCCCTCGGCGAGTTGGAACTGGCCTTCGAAAGTGCCGCTGTCGCCCGACAGTGTGAGATAACCGGCGCCTACTTTCTTGACGTTTCCTGTACCGGTGAAGTTGCCGGCAAAGGTACTGGCGGAGTTGTTGCCGCCGATTTGGAACTCTTGCTGATTTGCAACGTTCAAAGTACCGCCGCCGGTCAACTCGCCTACATCGTAGACCACCGTGAAGCCGCCCCCGACGGTGGTGCCCCGCACCGAGGCACCGGAGTCAATCGTTAGCGTGGAGCCGGCCAGCATTCCAGACGTTCCGTAGCCGAACGTGCCCGACTTCACGTGAATGTCGCCGCTGAACGTCGACGACGAGCCAAAGTCGGACAGACTCCCGAAACCTTCGATTACCAGGTTGTTGTCGCCTTTCAGATCGCCCATCAAAAACACATCGGCAAGGCCAGTGTTGATCGTTGCCCCGTTGCCGGTGATCTCCATCTCTTGCGGGAGCACCAACGAACTGAGCGTCGTGGTGAGCGTACCGGTCGCACCAATGCTGATTTCGCCAAAGCTCGGAGCGGCGTCGAAGCGGAATTCTCCCTCGGCGATTTCGAGGTGACCGGTGAGGCTGGGATTGGCCTCCGGAAACACCCCTTGCCCTGTGCCCGTCTTCAGAACACGGCCTGGGCCGGTGAAGCCGGAGTGCATTTGTGCCTGGCCAGTGGGGTCGAGGCGTAGCGTGCCGTCCGAAGGCACGTGAAGCGCCGCGGGCAGGCTTGGCGTATTGCCAAAGGTAAGCGTGCCCGTGAAGAGGCCCCACGTGCCGGTGAAGTTGCGATTGTCGCCGGTGAAGCGGTGCTCGCCCTCTCCAAACTTCTGCACCTGGCCACTGCCCGTGACGTCGCCGGTGAAGTCGTGATCGGAATCGAAATAGCCAACCCGCATAATGTGGCCGTTGGGATTGACCGTTCCGCCGCCGCTCACACCGCCAAAGTTTTCGTCGCCATCGAGCCGCAACGTCGCCGCGCCATGGAGGGTGATGCCGGTACGATTGTGAAATGTATCCCAGTCGGCGCCTGAGACGAGCGTGCCCGCCTCGACTACGATCGATCCCGTGTAGTCAGCCGCGTCGTTGTTGACGGACAACGTGCCGGCTCCCTTCTTGGTCAATACGCTGTCGGTGGGGCCATCCCATTGTCCGGAATAAGCGATGTCGTGGCCATTGGTGTCGATGGCGCCATTGTTGATAAAGACCTGCAATGCGACGCTCAAATCGTTGCTGGCCTGCAACGTGCCACCCGACGAGAGTTGTAGAAAGTGGTTGCCTAGCGTTCCAAGTCGATTCGCCGCGCCGACAACCAGTGTGGCACCCTGTTCGACAATCAATCCGTCGCTCGTAGAGTTGCCACCGAGGATTTCAACCGTGTTCTGAGCACCCCGGATCCAGATTCTCCCGGGTCCGGTGATATTGCCTGTGAGAACGGAATTGGCCGGGTTTTCGCCGCTCTGACTAAAGACCAGGTCGTGTCGATTGCCCAAATCGATCACGCCACCTCCGCTGACCGAACCGACAAGGAAGGTCTCCACGCGATCGTCAGACGGATCGACATCCTGTAATTGAATGAAATCGTTCAGCGCCACGTCGCCGAGGATGATCCCACCACCGGGACCTACGACGATGCTGCTACCGTTGCCGACATTCAATCCAGTGCCGTAGGCTGCGACGGCCGCGCCGTTTTGCAGGATCAGTCGGCTTCGCTCCAGTCTAAAGCTATTGGTAGCGGTGATTGTTCCGCCATCGATGATAAGGGTGGCCCGTCCATTCTCGTTGTCGGCCGACCGCTGCACCAACACGTCTTTGGCGATCGTTTCCATGTCGTAGAAGTACACGTCGGCGTTTCCATACTCGATGCCTGGCCCGCCGGCGTCGTGGATCTCGTTGGAGAGGATGCTGAGTTTTCCACCCGTTCCGGTGTTAGGATCAGGAGTGATTTTCAGTTCGACGTTTCCCGAGTCGTAAAAATCGGCGATAATGTCGACCACATTGTTGTTGAGCGCCGCGCGCCGTTCGGTGCCGATCGCTATGTTCCGTACCTCGACATCGCTGCTCAGCGTGATGTTCGGCGCATTGCTTACCATGATGGGGGCAATCAACACGGTGTCCGACGCGACGGGAAACAACTGACTATCACCAGGGTCGGGATCGGCCCAGTCGTCTTCGTCATACCATTGGGCGTTGTGGGGAAAGAAGTACTCGCCTGGCAATCCCGAATCAACCACTTCCATGGCCCACTCGTCCGCATGGGCGGACGAGACTGCCACCAGGCAACCGGCGGCAAGGACCAGCGGTCCAGCGAAGGAACGCAGAAACTGCTGCCGGTGGCGGGCGGTCAGCAGCATGGCTAGGCGATGGGTGCGGATTCTCAGCATGTAGTGTCTTCTCCAGAAGCAGTCGATTCGGCGTACAGCAAGCATGCGGCGATCCCCACCAGCAGACGCTCCTATGCGATAGACCGATCCAGTTGAGTCGGCCGAGGAGCGGCTGGCGCCGCGGAGAGATTGGCCGATTATCCATGGCCAGGCAGAAGAATGCGATAGTCTAAATAGACTGTTTTGCGGTTATCTGGCGGCCGGTACTCGCTATCCCAGCCACATCGATATTAGCCCGGCCCGATTGTTGACACCGAACTTGCGATAGATACCGGTGACGTAGTTGTGAGTAGTCGAAACAGCCCGACCAATCTCCGCGGCGATTTCCTTCTCGGTCTTGTCAGTCAACAGCTGCAGTACGATCGAACGCTCCGTCTCCGTCAGCACTTCATCCCCCACCAATAGACCGTGACTGAGAAACAGCCTTCGCTGAAACCAGCGCACACTACGCAAGGCTGTGCCGATGATGTTTGCCTGGTCCGCGTCGAACCGCTTGCCATCACCCGCAACCTCAAAACAATAGCACGACTCGGTGTCCTCGTTTAACGGCGTGACGACATAGATTCGATCGGTCAGACCGTAGGGCATCTGGTACTCTTTGAAATGCTCCGTTTGTTCGTACTCGCTGATGTCGACCAATTCGCGCAATAGCCGGATACGAAAAGTCCCCGCTTCGCGCATAATGGCGATCGATGCGGCACCGACCGTTTCGGTTAAGTGCTGGTTTTCGAGAAGCTCGTCTTGCCTTTGCAGGTAGACGTTGGGGATTCTGTAAGGCTCCTGAACTCGAAGACGCCACCCTCCGAGTGGATCGCGGGCCGCTAACTCGCCATCGGCCACACGCAGCAAGCCACACCAGTAGGCGTAGTCCGCATTGAGCCAGTCGGCGAGCGCCTTCATTAAGTGAATGTTTGCCGCTGACGACTCATTGGGCGGAAACGCTTCCAATTCGTCCCACAGTTGGACTAGCTTGTTGAATACCACAGGTGAAAATTCCATAGCGATAAAGCTTAAGCCGCAATCGGCGGACGTCAACTCCGACCAATCTGCAGCTTCCACCCCACGAACCATTCACACCACGGTGTGTGAGAGTGAGCGGATACCGAGGGAGGTTGCAACGCCCGGAAGGGCAAGTGCGACTCGACCTACAATGCAGCGGGGTCTTCACCGGCCGCGCGCTAGCAGCACTGTGAGCATTGGCGAGAAAGAGAAAGGCATACGGAGGTTGTTGTTCGCGGCGTCGCTTTAGAGTACTTGGAACGCCGCTCGTATCGCCAGGAGTGAGACAACACCTCACCGATCCCCCAGCGGCTTCTCATTCAGCCAATTCGCTTCGACCAGCGTGGCGGTGAGGTCCAGCTCTTCTTCTTCGCGCAGGACGCGGATGGTGACTGTGTCGCCGGGGTCGTATTGGGCGATGCGGGTGGTGAGTTCGTCGAACGTGGCGACTTTGTGGCCGCCCAGGGAGAGGATCACGTCGTCGGCTTTGAAGCCGGCCTTTTCGGCGGGCGTGTCGCGTTGCACGGAGCTGACGGTCGGCGCGCCGCCGTCGAGTAGCACGATGCCCAGCGCGGCGCGGCTCTTCAGGCGCACGCGCAGCTCGGGGTGTTGCTCTTTGAGCTGCGCGACCACTTGCAGCGTGGCCTTCGTTTCGATCAGCTCCAGCACCTCGAGTCCGTCGATCTTCGCTAGGCACTTGGCGATCTCGTCGTCCACCAGGCGCGAAGCGATTCGCAGCACCGCCACGTGCCGCAGCTTGCAAAGCTGGAGCACGTCTTGCCGGGTGCCCGTCCACGATTCGCAGTTGGTGTTCAGCTCCACTTGCGCGCCGATGTCGTACGGCGTGCGGGCTTCGGACGACACGGTGAACTCGCCGCCGAGTTTCTCGAAGCTCGTGCGGCAGATCTCTTCGTACAGTTCGGCCAACTCCAGCTCGGCCGTGCGAACCACGGCGGGGAAGCGTTTGCTGGTTACCAGTAGCTCGAGCGCGGCAAGTTGCACCGGCTGCTCGCCCGTCTCGGCCAGTTGCTGTAGCACCCACACCGCGCGGTGAGAAGCTTCGAGCGACGGTCCGTGCAGGGCCTTGGCCAGGTAGGGCACGGCCGGCGCGCCGGCGGTCACCAACGAGTCGGTCGCCTGCTCGCGAATGGCGAACTTTCGCGCGTCGAGGTCATGCACCCAATCGGTGAGCTGCTGGTCGCTGGGAGCGACCTGCACGACCTGAGTTTTGTCCGCAGGTTGGTCCTCCGCCACAGCAGGTGCGACCACCAAGCAGACAGCCGCGAGCAACGCGCGTTGCGCAAAAAGAATGAAATGTCTCACCACGTTCTCCATGCGGGGATTTTCATTGGCGGCGAACCTTAGAAGATTTCGCCGCCGGTGCCTACGTCGTTGTGCCCGCGGATGTAACTCTGGGGTGTTTGCGCCGTTTTTGCCGGTTATGCAACAGTTGCCACGCCGCGGCGGCCGATGAATGCCGTGGGCCCGTGCGTGCGGGTGCTGCATGCTATCATTCTACCTTGTTGCTCAAATCGGTCGAATCTTGTTCGCCAAGACTGCAATCCGCCGTTTCGCCGCGATGGTGCTCGCTGGGGCGATCTTCGCGCTGGGCGGTTGCGCGGCCCTAAACCCCGGTCCGCAGTGCCATTGCCCAAAATGCGAGCAGCAGGTGCACGCCGACGAGCAGATGCTGGTCGACCTGCAGCAGGGTTTTCGCGATCTGGTGCTGGGAACCGACCATGAAAAGGACAGCTTGCCGCCGCGCCGCGCCAGCCGCCGGCCGCAGCGACAGGTTGCCCAACACCGCAGCACCGACCGCCGCACCGCCCAACGCAAGTCGCCGATTCGCAAGGTGAGCAACACCGCGCCGGCTGAAGTGGTGGAGGCACCCGCCGCGGAAAGCGCGGCATTGGCCACGGTGGATGCTGGCAACTGCGAGGCGCCGCCAGCCGAGGTTTCTCAAGCGTGTTGCGAGTTGAGCCTGTGCCCGACGATGGGCCCCGCGCCGGTGGTGGGTCCGCCGCCGCGATTCTTTCCGGTGCCAGCACGCCCGGTGTTCTCTCCGCAGCCGCCTGGATATGGGGTTCCGGCAGCGCCAGCACTGGAGCCGCTGCCGATGTCAAACTGGGGCGAGTCTACGGACGCCAGCTTGTAGGCTTTAAGCCGGTCGTAACGAGTGGTCGATCACACCCAAGCACGCCCAGCATTCGTTTCGGGCAGGCACCCGCAATCGTAACCACCCGTCACACGGTGGCGCGCCTGCCTGGCAAGCTCGCCCCCTCCGCCCCAGTGCCCACCATGCCCGACACCTGCAACGACCGCCTGAGGGGCGGACTAATCGCGTTTGCCACCCTGACTTGCTGCTGTTTGGCAGCCACGATGGCCGCGGCCGACGAAATCTCGCCCAACCGCCTGACACCGCTAGTCCGCGCGGTGCAAAAGGCCAGCCCTTCGGTCGTGAACATCCAGGGGCAGAAGACGGTGGCCGATCTGGCCAACGGTTCCAAGCACGACGGCACCCGCCAGGTAAACGGCATGGGCACCGGCGTGGTGATCGACCCCCGCGGTTACATTCTCACGAACCACCACGTCGTCGACGGCGTGAAGCAAATCAACGTCACCTTCGCCGATCGACGTAAGTACGTCGCCAAGATCGTGGCGTTTGACCCGCGAACCGACTTGGCGGTTATTCGGGTCCGGACTTCGCACTTGTTGCCAGTGATTGAAATTGGCACCTCGTCGGACCTGATGCCGGCCGAGTCGGTAGTGGCGGTCGGCAACGCGTTTGGGTACGAACACACCGTGACAGTAGGCATCATCTCCGCACTGCACCGCGACGTGCAGGTGAGCGAAACGCAGTCGTACGACGACCTGATTCAAACCGACGCCAGCATCAACCCGGGCAACTCCGGCGGACCACTGTTGAACGTCGATGGAAAGATGATCGGCGTGAACGTGGCCGTCCGCGCCGGAGCCCAGGGCATTGGGTTCGCCATTCCGATCGACGCCGCGATGGAAGTGGCCGCGCGGCTGGTGAGTGTCGAAGAGACGGAGAATCGCTGGCACGGCTTGACGCTTCGCACCAACGCCGCCAAGCAGCAAGTGGTGGTGGAACGCGTGGCCAGTGGCAGCCCCGCGGCCGATCACGGCTTCCGCCCCGGTGATGTCATCACGCGAGTTGGCGACGTGAAGACCGAGCGCCGCCTGGATGTCGAGCGAGCGCTGCTGGGCACCAACACCGCCCAGACGGTGGTTGTCGATCGCGGTGGCGAATCGACCGAACTACGCCTGGCGGCTGAGTCGATTCGCTCGCGTCGCGGCGGTGGTGGCACCCGTCGACTGATGGCCGATCGCTCCGATTCGTGGGACACGCTGGGCGTGGAACTCGAACCCGAGCCGGCCAGCACCTTCTCGGGCAAGAAGTCGCAGTACCGCGGCGGGCTTCGCATCGTCGAAGTGCGTCCCAACAGCCCCGCCGAGAAGGAAGGCCTGACCGCCGGCGACATTCTGGTCGGCCTGCACAAGTGGCAAACCGCCTCGATGGACGACGTGGACTACATCCTCACCAAGTCGAGCCTGCCGCGGATGAACCAGGTGCGGTTCTACATCGTCCGCAACGACGAAACGCTGTACACCGACGTGAACGTCGCCTCTGCCACGTCGCGCAGCACGCTCCGCCGGTAGCGAACACCGCCACTTGCAGTCGCACTGCAAACCTGCGCCAATGAGTTGAGTAGGCAACTCACTCCCTGGCAGGACCTCTCGCGGTGGAACTCGACTTCGTTCGTTGGCTGACCGAACAAATCGCCACTGGCGACGCAGTGACCGTCGGCATTGGCGACGACGCAGCCGTGCTCAACGTGCCGGCCAATCGGCAACTGGTGGTCACCACCGACATGCTGATCGACGGCGCCCACTTCGAACTCGGCCGCCATACGCCCGAGCAGATCGGCCGCAAAGCGCTGGCGGTGAACCTCAGCGACCTGGCCGCCATGGCCGCCGAGCCTTTGGCCGCAGTGGTGTCGCTGAGTCTGCCCAAGGCGGAGGCAAACTCCACGCTGGCGCGCGATCTCACCAGCGGCATGACGGTGCTCGCCCGCCAGACTCAATGCCCCGTGGTAGGCGGCGACACGAACGTTGCCACCGGGCCACTTGTCGTGAGCGTTACCGCCATCGGCACGGCGGAGCTTGGCAAAGCATGGCTCCGCAGCGGTGCGCAAGCAGGCGATCGACTCTTGGTCAGCGGAACACTCGGCGGAAGTATGCAGGGCCACCACCTGAGCTTCACGCCTCGCGTAGCCGAAGCCCTCGAACTGGCCGCTCAGTACGAAGTAATCGCGGCGATGGACCTGAGCGACGGACTGGCGCTCGACCTGTCGCGGATGATCCAGGCGAGCAACGTCGGCGCGGTGGTCGACATCGCCAACTTGCCCATCAGCCAAGCTGCAAACGAAATGGCTCAGCAGTCCGGCAAGTCGCCCGTCGCCCACGCTTTGAGCGACGGAGAAGATTTTGAACTGCTACTCGCCGTGCCGCCGGCAACTGCAACTAGGCTACTCGCCGAACAGCCACTCGAGTGCGGCCTGACCGACGTAGGCGAGATCGTCGCCGGTGAAACATTGATGCAACGCGACGCCGCGGGCGCAACTTCGCCGCTCAAAGCAGAAGGCTACGAACACCGATAGTCGCCGTTCGCTCCGCGAACGAGTGCCCGCCCACCAGCAAACCGTCATCATCCCGCTTCGTACCGCCGATAAAAAAACTCTCCCTCCCGCAAGCGAGCCTTCTTAGGGTTGTCCCGAATATAGTCGCGCAAGTATTCGTATTGCTCTGGACTTCGCACCAGGTGATCGAAAGGCTCACTCTGCCAGAACTTCCCGCTCGTTCCGAGCCGCTTGTTGATCTGCACAGCCGTAAAGTGCAGCCAGGAATTGAACTGCTTTTGCATCGACTCGGCGGAACCAAACGCGCACAGCAGATGAACATGGTTCGGCATGATGACGAAGTCGCCCATGCGGTATCGTTCGCCGTCGAAGTGGAGCAGCGAGTCGGCCACAACACTCGCAAGCGTTTGGTTTCGCAGCACACATTGCCCCAGACTGTTGTCGAGAAGCTCCTCGCGCATTCGATTGAAGTGCTTGGCGAAGGTGGCTCGATCTGCGGGAGAAAGGAGTTCCACTGCCTTACTCCAGTGAATATCTCCTCGAATATTTCGGAACTCCAGCCACTCCCGTTTTTCTTCTTCCCACCGCTCCAGCACCTTGCTTGGAATGGAATCAAACGTCCGGAAGGTGACGAAGACGATCGTACCGCTTTGAGCCCAGTGAGGTCGGCATTGCTCGCCGATGAGTAGTTCCTGCTTGGGGTCGAAGACTTGGCCGAGCATTCAACTCCCCCCTTTGGAGTGTTTGCACTCAAGTGTCTTACGCTGGTTCGCGGAGCGAACCGCGACTATCGGAGTCTCTCCGCCGCTTCCAGCGCGAAGTACGTCAGAATCCCATCCGCGCCGGCGCGTTTGAAGGCCAGCAGGCTTTCCATCATCACCTTGGTGCGGTCGAGCCAGCCACGTTCGGCGGCCGCGCACAACATGGCGTACTCGCCGCTAACCTGGTAGGCGAACGTGGGCGCGGCGAATGTTTGTTTCACTCGCGCGACGATGTCCAGGTACGGCATGCCCGGCTTCACCATCACCATGTCGGCCCCTTCGGCCAGGTCAAGGGCCACTTCGCGCATCGCCTCGTCGGTGTTCGCCGGGTCCATCTGATAGGTGCGTTTATCACCGGTGCCGAGGTTCGCTGCCGAGCCGACCGCGTCGCGAAACGGGCCATAGAACGCCGAGGCGTACTTCGCCGCGTAAGCCATCAGTTGCACATGCTCGTAGCCTGCAGAGTCCAAGCCGCTGCGGATTGCGCCGATGCGACCGTCCATCATGTCCGACGGAGCGATAATGTCGCAGCCGGCGGCCGCTTGCACTTTGGACTGCTCGATCAGCACTTCGATCGTCTCGTCGTTCACCACGTAACCGTCGCGCACCAAGCCATCCTGCCCATGGCTCGAGTAGGGATCGAGCGCCACGTCGGCCAGCACGCCAATCGCGTCGCCATGCGCTTGCTTCACCGCGCGGATCGCGCGGCACATCAGGTTATCGGGGTTTACCGCTTCGCGGGCGTCGTCGGTTTTCAGTTCAGTCGGCGTGGCGGGGAACAGCGCGACGACCGGAATCTTCAACTCCACCGCACGGCCGACCGCTTCGACGGCCCGATCGACCGAAAGCCGCTCGACGCCCGGCATTGAGGGAATCGGCGTGGCAGTGTTCTCGCCCTCCTGAATAAACAGCGGCCAGATCAGGTCGCTGGGCGACAGCGAACTTTCGGCTACGAGCCGGCGGGACCAATCGTGGCGACGGTTGCGGCGCAGTCGCGTAGCGGGATACTGGCCCCAGGGACCGACAGGGTTCGAATGGGAATCGGACATGAAAACAAGCGGTAAACGGGCGGGATGAAAACTGGCCTCCATTATCCTCACGCGAAGCGCTAAAATCTAGCAGCGAACCTACTTGCAATAGATCGAATCTCCGCACCAACCACGCTGGCATGACTCAACGCCCCAAAATATCCGTCGGACCGTTTCACTTTTTCTCCACCGGCATCCGCATCAGCGGGCGGCCGTCGCTCGACGATTGGCAAGGCCCGCTGCAGTTCGCCATCTGGTGCCAACGCGCGGGGCCGTGGTGGATTGGCGATTTGATCAATGCAGGCGAGGACGGTTTCGGCGAGTCGTTTTCGCAGATGTGCGAAGGGCTGGTGTCGACCGAAATGCTCAGCCGCTACGCCTCGGTGGCGCGACGCGTGCCGTTCGAGAACCGCCGGCCGAACCTCTCGTGGTCGGCCCATGCGGCCGTGGCGCGGCTCAATTCGCAGGAGCAGCGGCGACTGCTGGCTGCCGCGGATCGCGAAGGTTGGACCAGCGACGAGTTGCGCGTCAAAGCGCGCGAGCTTAAAGAGAAGAAATGAATAAAGCTCGCTCCGTCAGCGGTTCTGGGCGAGCAGTACGATTACGCCGACGAGCACTACCAAGCCGACCACAATCAGCAGGATGCGCATGTTGGGTGTCTTGCTGGTGTCGGTCTGCGCCGCTCCTTCTACGAGCCGCTGCGTCAAATTCTGCGGCGGGGGTGCCTCGCCCGACTCACCTTGTTCGGCGTTCGCTTGCTCCTCCGGCTCCGGTAGCTTGGCAGGAGTGAACTCCTCGGCCACCTGCTCGCCCGCCAAAATCGCGGCCAGCGCATCGCGCACCTCGCTCGCCTTCCCAGGGCGATGCGTGACGTCCTTAGTCAGAAGTAGCGCGACCAGATCGTCGAGCGCCTGCGGGCGGTCGCCGCGGGGTCCGTCGATCGCGGGAATGTCGTTATAGAGGTGGGCTTCGAAGATCTCGATGATCGTCGCCCCATCGAACGGTGCGCGGCCGGAGAGCATGCGGTACAACAGGCAACCCAGCGCGTAAACGTCCACCGCGCCGGTCAGTTCTTCTTCGCCGCGAACCTGTTCCGGCGCCATGTATCGGCACGAGCCGACCGTGTTGCCGCTCATCGTCAGTCGGTGCAAGTCGGCGTCGCGGGCGAGGCCGAAGTCGCCGATCTTTACCAACCCATCCTTCGACAGGAACAAGTTGGCCGGCTTCAGATCGCGATGGATCACCCCTTTGCTATGGGCGTGGTCCAACCCGTCGCAGATTTGCATGGATACTTCCACCGCCTCGCGCCAGGGGAGCGAACCTCTCCGGTTGAGCACCGAATCGAGCGAGCCGAACTCCAACCACTCCATGGCCAGATAGATGCGGCCATCGTCCAAGCCGCAATCGACATAGTGCACCACGTTCGGGTGATCGAGCTTCTGCAGCACGGAGACTTCGCGGACAAACCGGTTCTGAATGTCCGGCTGGCCCGCCATCCTCTCGTGCATCAGCTTCACGGCGACCATATCGCCGGTCTCGCGGTTACGCGCCTTGTAGGCCGACCCCGCCGCGCCTGATCCAAGCGTCTCCAGCACTTCGTAGTCGCCCACGAATTGCACAACGTCGCTCATTGGTGAATGCCTTTATGCCGCCTGGCAAAGAAAGGGAGGGGGACTGGAGAATACCACCGACCGCCACGGTACGCAAATTTCACTCCACCAGGTCGACGAACTCGAACTTGCCACCATCGAACAGCCCGAGGTCGCTGAGCTTGAGTGCGGGGATCACCAATAGAGCCATGAACGACAGCGTCATGTACGGAGCACGCAGCGGCGAGCCCCACTCCTTCACCAACCGATCGAGCTTGCCATACGCGTGACCCACTTCCTCACACGTGCCCGTTGCCATCAGCCCGGCGACCGGCAGCGGCAGCACCTCGGCCACTCCGTCGGCCACCGAAGCCGCGCTCAGACCGCCGCGGCTGTCCATCACCAGATTTACCGCGGCCACAATGTCCTCGTCGGAGGTTCCCACCGCAATCACGTTATGCGAATCGTGCGCGACGCTCGACGCCAACGCTCCCTTGGTGAGTCCGAAGTTCTTGATAAACGCCACGGCTGCTGGCGCTGCGCTGTAGCGGTTCACGACGACCAGCTTGAGAATGTCGCGATCGGTGTCGGCAACCACTTGCCCATCGACAACTTTTGGCTCTTCGGTCAAGCAGTTGGTGACGAGTTGACCGTCAATGGCTTCGATCACTCGTAGCGACTTCGCACTGCCGCCCTCAACCCGTAGTTCCTCGGCCGTGATGTGGCGCGGCTCGAACTGGTTCGCCTCGTGCACCTCGACGCGGGGCAGGGGAGTGCAGCCATTATCGGCGACGCACTCGCCGTTGATCCAGGTCCGCTGGACATTGAACTCCTGGAGCGAGTCGACCTCGATGAAGTCGGCCGGGTCGCCGACGCGGAGTTGGCCGACGTCGAGCGAGTAATGTTCGACCGGCGTGACGCACGCCGCGCGGAGCACCTCGAACAGGTCGATCCCCGCGGCGACCGCGCGGCGGACCAGCACGTTGATGTGCCCCAGCAGCAATTCGTCGGGATGCTTATCGTCGCTGCACAACATGGTCATGCCGGGATGCTCGCCGATGAGCGTGTAGAGCGCGTCGAAATTGCGGGCCGCGGAGCCTTCACGGATCGAAATCTTGCAGCCAGCCGCCAGCTTGTCGACTGCCTCCTCCTTGGTGAAGCACTCATGGTCCGTAGTGATGCCGGCGGCGATGTATGCGGCGGCCGTCTCGCCTCGCAGGCCGGGGGCGTGGCCGTCGACTGGTTTGCCGACCTTCTTGGCCGCGGCCACCTTGGCCAAACAGTCGGGGTCGCCGTGGAGGATGCCGGGGAAGTTCATCATCTCGCTCAGGTATCCAATCCGCGGATCGGCTAGCAGCTTCTCGACTTCCTCGACCGTGATCGTCGCGCCCGCAGTCTCGAAGGTGGTGGCCGGCACGCAGGAGGGCGCGCCGAAGCAGAACTTCAGCGGACTCTGGGCGGCATTCTCGAGCATGTACTCCACGCCGGCCGTGCCCAGCACGTTGCCAATCTCGTGCGGATCGCTCACCGTGGCCACCGTGCCGTGCAGCACCGCGGTGCGGGCGAACTCCGTCGGCACCAGCATCGAACTCTCGATGTGCACATGGGCATCGATGAAGCCCGGCAGCAGATAAGTGCTCGGCTGCTGGCCCTCGACCGGCGTGATGCTGGCAATGCGGCCATCCTCCCACACCACTTCGGCAGGCGTGATCTTACGATTGGCGATATCTACAACGTTGGCAATGACGGCAGGCATGTCGTTCCGTGATGTCAAAAAGCGAATGGTCTAGTTGGTTCCGAGCACGTCGGTGGGGAGTTCAGCCACGGATGAACACAGATGGACACGGATTGAATCGCGTAAGGTGCGAAGCGTTGGGACAGCGCGACCGAAACCGCAATCAGCCCGCGTTCCAAATACCAAGTATCCGTGTTTCATCCGTGTTCATCCGTGGCTCAATCGAGCACTCGAGTTAGCGTCCCGCACAACCTACCCGCAAACGCCGGGAAGCTCTAGCAGTGCTAGCGGGAGGCCTGCGAAAAATAGCCAAACTTTTCCGAAAGTATCGGTTGTAGGGTGGCCGATACCATCTGTCAGGTACGAAATCCTGGGGGGGCCCGGGCGGACCGCTGTTACCTGAGCAGCGAGAAGCCCAACGACCTCGAATTGCCTCCCGAAAGGATTGGACAGATGCAACGCCTCCCGAAATGCATCGCGACCACCTCGCTAGCGGTCTTCACCGCCCTGGTGTTCAGCACATCTCACGCCCAGCAACTTCAGTGGGTGCATAGCTCGCAACAAAAGGCTAGAAGCCGAGCCGCAACGCCCGTGCGCGTGGCGAGCGCGCCGCAGCAGCAGGAAGTGGAAGTAATCCAATTGCCTGCCAAGCAGCCGACCTTCCGCCAGCCTCAAGCGTTCCAGCAGTCCGAACCGGCCAAGCCGCTCACGACGCTGAAAGTCGCTCCGCGACACGAAACGATCGACCGTCAGATGGGCGCTCGTCAGGTTGGACCCGATCCGGCTCGCCGCGGTGTCCGCATGGCCGCAGCACCGGTGCGCCGCGTGCAACACGAAGAAGGCGGGGCCGAGGCGATGCCCGAACCAGAGGCACAACCCAAACAACAATACGAAGAAGTCTATCGCGGTAATCCCGTCGAATCGGGATCGGTAATGATGCACGGCGGCGGCCCGATGATGATGCAGGGCGGCCCCATGTGCGACTGCGACCAATGCCAGTCGGGCTCGATGTACTACGGCGAAGCCGGCTGTGGCTGCCCCGAACCGACTTGCGGCTGCGTTGGCGGTTGCTTTCTGGGCGAACCCGGATGCGGCGTGGGTTACGGCTGCGAACCAGTTTGTGGCGTCCCGTGCGGCAACGCCGGGTGCTGCGAGCCCGGCTGCGCCGCTGGATGCTGCGGCGACTGCGTCGATGGTTGCTGCACGTGCGGCGACGCCTGCTGCGATCCATGCTGTAGCGACCCTTGCTGCGGCGATACCTGCTGCGACGACTGCCCGCCTTGGCCGGAAGCCTTGTTCGGTTGCGGACAGCGCGGCTGCGTGCCCATCCTGTGGGTTCCACCGATGAAGGAATTCACTGTGTTTGGCGGTGTGCAAGGTTTCAAGGGTCCGCTCGACGCCGGCCGCGATCGTGGCAACTTCGGCTTCCACGAAGGTTTCAACCTGGGTGGCAAGATGGCATGGCTGCCCTACCCAGGACTCGGTTACCAGGTTGGTTGGCAAGCGACGCACAGCCAGTTAAGCGGCGATTTCGACTCCGAAAGCAACGGCGCTCACTCGCAACAGTTCGTCACCGCGGGTTTGTTCCACCGCAATCGACTCGGTTTTCAGTACGGCGTGGTGTGGGACATGCTACGCGACGAGCGTCAGGGCTCTCACGATTTTGGTCAGGTGCGTGGCAAGATCGGCTTCAAGAACTGCACCAGCCGCGAGTTCGGCTTCCTGTTCTCGGCCAACACGAACGAAAACCGCATCGTCAACCGAACCTACCACGCTGCCAACCAGTACCTGTTCTACTATCGCATCCTGGGCCGGCAGGGCGGCGACTGCCGTGCCTTCGCTGGCTTCACGGGCGACTCGAACGCAGTGCTCGGCAGCGATTTCCAACTGCCGGTCACCGACACCTGGGCGTTGGAAGGCAACTGGCGTTACCTGGTGGCCGAAGGCGGCTCCGAGGGCTCCGGCTCGCACGATGAAGGCTGGAACATCGGCCTGAACCTGGTGTGGCACTACGGTTGCCGAGCCAAGTGCTGGAACAACCGCCCCTACCGCCCGATGTTCGACGTTGCGAACAACGGCAGCCTAATCGTGGTGGACTGATGCAGGCATAACGTCGATGCTCTTCGCGCGGCCCAGGCCGCGCGAAGAGTTCGACCTTCTACCACAAGGGCAGTACGTTGAAACCGGTCCAGCCCTGCACACGATTGCTGTTACAGCTGGGAATGGCCGCCTTGTCGGCAAGCCTGACCGGATGCGTCGCGATTCCGACGTCGGTGGTGAACGGTCTGGAACAAAAGGTCATCTACCAACCCAGGAAGGAGTTGGATTACACCAGGGTTCCGGAAGGCCTGGAGTATCAAGACGTCGAAATCCGCTCGCCTGGCGCTCCAACGCTCCACGGTTGGTACTGCCCGGTGGAAAACCCTCGCGCGGTGGTTCTGTTCGCCCACGGCAACGCTGGCAACGTGTCGCATCGAGCCCGCATGCTTCGAGTCTGGACCAAGCAGCTGCAGGTCTCGATGCTCGTGTTCGATTACCAAGGTTACGGGCAGAGTGAAGGTTCGCCCAGCGAAGTGGGACTAGTCGAAGACGCGCGGCGAGCGAGAGACTGGCTGGCCGAACATGCGGGCGTCGCCCCTACGGACGTCGTGCTCTACGGGCGCTCTCTCGGCGGCGCGGTGATGGTCCAGTTGGCGGCCGACGATGGCGCCCGCGGGCTCATCCTCGAAAGCACGTTCACCTCTTTGCCGCAGCTTGCCGACTGGAAACTGCCCCACTCGGGCATTGGCGGCAAGCTCGAAACACAGTTTCCATCGCTCGAGCGGCTTCCCGAGTACCAGGGGCCGGTGCTGATCGCCCATGGATCCGATGATAACGTCATTCCACAATCGCACGGCCAAGCGCTCTTCGAAGCCGCGAATCAGCCAAAGCAGTTCGTGCCGATCGACGGCGCTGGCCACAACTGGGTGCCACCATACGACTACATGCTGACCGTGCACCGGTTTATCGACCACCTGCCCGCGGTGTCGCAGAACACGAAACGCTAATTCTGAAAACGCGCTAGCTGCGCAAGATGGCGTTCATGTTCTTCTTATAAGCCTCGACGCCGGGTTGGCCGTAGGGGTTGATGCCCAGCAGGCGGCCTTCGACCACGGTGGCCAGCATCAGCATTTGCAAAAGTTGGCCAAGGTGTTGCTCGTCGAGCTTCGGCAGCACCAGGTCGGCCGTGGCGCGGTTGTCGTCGCGGTAGGCCTTATTGGTGCCGGCGATCGCGGCCGACAGCACTTCGGGCAGCGTCTTGCTGGCCAGTTCGTTGAGTTGATCCTGGTTGTGATCGCTCTCGCCGATGGCCAATGGCTCGCGGGTTCCTTCCTCCACGATCAGGTTCGTGATGTACTTGTCGCGTTTGCCTTCCTGATGCTGCTGTCCGCGGGAGTGCAGGTCGCGGGTGTTGACGATCGTCAGCGGCATCGCGCCCTGTTCTTGCTTGCCAATGCTCTCGGCCAGCAGTTGGTCGTACCATAGGCCCACCGCTTCGAGCCGCTTGCCCCAAGTGGAGAGGATGCGAATGTCGGCGCCGTGCTTGATTTCCATCGCGTGAGCAGCGGCCACGTACTGCAGCACGAGGTTCTTGTCGAACGGCGCGGTGGCGAAGTGCTCGTTCATCTCGGCCGCCCCGTGCAGCAAGGCTTCGATGTCGAGCCCCATGATGGCCGCCGGCAGTAGGCCGACCGCCGAGAGCACACTGAAGCGGCCGCCGACGCCGTCGGGCACGGGGAACAGCTCCTTGCAGCCGAGCGCCGTGGCCAGGTCGAACAGCTTGCCGCTCGATCCGGTGACCGGAACCACGTACTTGCCAAGATCGCCCTCGCCGACCGATTGCTCGAGTTCGCGCAAGAAAATGCGAAACGCAGCGGCGGTCTCCAGCGTTCCGCCGCTTTTGCTGATGACCACGATGCCCCAGTCGCCCGACTCGCCGGCCAGCAGGTCGAGCAGTCCTTGCACCGCGTCGTTGTCGACGTTGTTGCCCTCGAAGAAGATCTCCGGCCGGCCGTTGCGCAGGGTCGGTGCAACCTGGTTGTAGTACGGATGGCAGCAAGCCTCGAGCAACGCCCGCGCACCCATGTACGAACCGCCGATGCCGAGCACCACCACGCGATCGACCAGCTCGGTCATCTGGTCGGCGGTCGCCTGCAGTCGGGCGAGTTCGCTGTCGTCGCCCTCGCTGGCCAACTCGTCGAGCAGCCGATTGGGCAGCAAATGGAATCCGGCGTCCAAGGGTTGTTTTGCCTCGGGCACGTCGCCGCCGGCGGCCCACAGGTCGGCATCGGCCAGCACTTCCTCGCGAACCGATGTAAGTGGCGTGGCGAGTTTTTCCAAGTCGGCAGCTTCCAAACCACCAGAACCAATGAGCGTGCCGTCGAGATTGTATTTAAGCATAGGAGGGGTCAGGATTTGGGGGTCAGGGGTCAGGAAGCCTGCGGGTCGATGCTGTCTATCGTCGCGAAGTTTCGTCGCCTGACAAGTGGTATGCCGCGACCCCTGACGGTGCACTACCCGCGCGGTAAAATCCGGGTCTCAAAACCACCCATCCCCGCCCCTGAATCCTGACCCCCGACTCCCACTATGGATATTCACGAACTGACCCGCGACCTGTTCACCAAGAACGACTCGAAGATTGTGCTTTTGGTGGGGGACGGCCTGGGCGGCCTGCCGCAGCAGCCGGGCGGCAAGACGGAACTCGAAACCGCGGCCACGCCAAACCTGGACAAGCTGGCGAAAGAGGGCGTGCTGGGCAGCAGCATCCCGGTGTTCCCCGGCATCAGCCCCGGCAGCGGCCCCGGCCACTTGGGGCTGTTCGGCTACGACCCGATCAAGTACCTCATCGGCCGCGGCGCGCTCGAAGCGACCGGCATTGGCTTCGAACTGCAACCGGGCGACGTCGCAATTCGGGCGAACTTCTGCACGCTCGACGCCGAGGGCAAGATCAGCGACCGCCGGGCCGGACGGATTCCGACCGAGGAGTCGACTCCCTTGGCGATCATGCTCCGCGAGGTTTCGATCCCCGGTATCGAAGTGTTCGTCGAGCCCGTGAAAGAGCATCGCTTCGTGATCGTGCTGCGTGGCGAGGGGCTCGAAGACGACGTGGACGACACCGATCCGCAAGCGACCGGAGTGCCGCCGCTCACCCCAACCGCCAACACGCCCGGCAGTGAGAAGACCGCCGAAGTGTGCCGAGAGTTCTTGAAGCAAGCGTTCGAACTCTTGAAGGATCAACCGAAGGCCAACGGCTGCACGCTACGCGGCATCGCCGCGAAGCCGTCGCTGCCGAGCTACGAAGAAGTGTACGGACTGAAGGCCGCCGCGATTGCCGTGTACCCGATGTACAAGGGCCTCGCCCGTCTGGTGGGCATGGACATCGTGGGCGACGCGAAGACGCTCGACGAGCAGATGCAGGTGCTGAAGGAGAGCTGGGACAAGTACGACTTCTTCTTCATCCACTTCAAGTACACCGACTCGACCGGCGAAGATGGCAACTTCGAGGCGAAGACCAAGCGAACCGAAGAACTCGACGCGTGCGTGCCGAAGATCATGGAGCTAGGCCCCGACGTATTCATCTGCACGGGCGACCACTCCACTCCGGCGATGCTGGCCAACCACAGTTGGCACCCCGTGCCGACACTGCTATGGGCCAAGAACTGCCGCACCGACCCGTGCGAAGTGTTCGGCGAGGCAGAATGCCTGAAAGGCGGCCTCGGTCAGTTCGAAGCCAAATACCTGATGTCGCTCGCCCTGGCCAACGCCGGACGGATGGGTAAATTCGGAGCCTAAGAACTCACTAGAAAACTGGGTGGCTGGGGACGAGCTCCGCGAGCCCCCAGTTCTCAATACTTCGCTCAATGGCTACTTGTTGTCACGATACTTCACGTGGCATTGCTTACAACTGGCTTTGAGGCTGGCAACCTGCTTGGCCGCGGCCTCCAGGTCGCCCGCGTCGAGCTGCGCGCGAAGTTTATTGGCCTGGGCGACCGATGCTCGGAGCATCGACTGAAGTTCCTTATCGTCCTTGTTTGCAAAGCGGGCCGACTCGCGGAAGCCTTCCCATAGGATCACCGCTTCGGGCTTCGCGGCCAGGTCGGGATGTTCGTCGAGCGGCTTCCACTCGTTTGCCGAGAGCATCTGCAGGTGCTCCATGGCCGCGTCGATCGAAGCCATCGCTTGAACCATGTCGTTCACTTTGGCCGTCTCGACCAGCTCGGGAAGCTCCTCGTCGGGCTTTGCGGGCTGGTAGCGGGCCACATCGCGCCACAGCCCGCGGTAGTTCGCGCCGGTGCCGGCAGTCTCCAGAATATGCGCGGCCGCGGCGTGGTCGATCGCGCCGTCCGACATGCAGGCGACCGCCGCGGCGGCGGGACCGCGGTGTTTGCCGTGATGGCAGTGGATGTAGATGGGGCCCTCGGTATCGTCGACCACACGGCCGAGCGCAAGTTGTGCCTCGCGTTCGAGGCCATCGTAGCCAATAGGAATGTGAACGTACCGCAGACCATGCTTCTTGGCGAGTTCGAGCTTGGGCTTCGCCCCATCGACGCTCACCACGATCTTCACGCCCTGGCGGGCGAGTTCGGCGAAGTCGGCGTCGGACGCGGGCCCGCTGCCGCTGGTGATTCGCTCGGTGTGCTGGAACACATTGTGCAACTCGCCCCAGTGCAGAGGTTCGGGGCTGGTCGTTTCGGGGCTCGGCTTGTCGGCTGCAGGTTCGTTCGCGTTCAAACCGGTCGACAACACCACACAGCCAGCAAGCAACATGCAGAGAAAGAGGTTGGGAGTGAATGAAGCCCGCTGCATGCCGCTGAATCCTTGATAGGCGTAGTGATTTGCTCTCAACAGTTTACCGGAGCTGACTCGCAAATGCCAACTCGGGGAAGGGCTGGCAGAATGTCCAAGCGATGTGGTCCTTCAAGGCACGAACCGGGCGTCGAGCCAGTTGGCGTGGTCTTGCTGGTCGCCGTAGTCGGCGTAGTCGACCACCAACACCACCGCAGCGACCCCTTCGAGCGGCACCCTGACCGCTTGCGGCGCGTCGCCGCCGCGGACAACTTCGCTCTCGTAGGCTTGTTCGGCCCCTGCGGCAGTGACGCGATAAACGCGAAACACCACGCTGCCCGACTTGCCGACCGAGTCGTCGAGCGTCACGTCGGCTGCGAACGTCGAAACTCCTTCGGGCACGCGATAGACCGCGCGGGCGGCGGAATGCATCGCCAGGCCTTTGGCGTACCGCTGGCCGGCCGATTGAAGCGGCCCGCCCTCGAGGTTGCAATCACGCCCGAGCGGCCACTCGCCTGAGAAGTACGGAGTATGGCTGAAGTCGACCGCGTCCAAGTCGGACAGGTACTGCACCCCACCGGCGAGCGACTGCAGGAACACCAGCTTGTCGATCGACTTGGTCGTCCACTCGCCAGTCGACTGAAGCAACAAGTGATCGCTGGAAAGCGTGCAGTCGGTGGCTTCGACGAGCGATCCGTCTTCGAGTCCCACGAGGTACTTGGCCTCAATGCCTGTGGGCTGCGCCTGCTTGGCAAACGCGACGGCCGCAATCGTGTTGGCGAGCATCGGCAACGTCTGGCCGCTGAACTCCAGGTTCAGTGTCGTGCCATCGAAGTCAACAATCTTGCCGGTCAGCAGGTCGCCTTCGAGCAGCCACACGCGATCGTCGTCCGCAGTGGTTGCACATTGCTTGAGGATTCGCGCGGCCAACTTGGGCTCTTTGGCGGCTGCAAACAACAGACAGCGAACGTCGTCGCGTGAAAGAGTTGCCTTGCCGAGCGACGTCGTGGCGATCGTCACCGAGTCGCCGTTAATAATGATCGGCACTTTGCCGGTCCAATCGGTCTTCGAAACCAACACCGACTGGTGGCCGAAGTACGCTGCTGGTCGGGCCGCAGGCGTCGCGGGATGGCCCCAGCGGATCCATCGTCCGGCCGCATACTCTTGCTCGTCGCCGCCGTCGCTGGTGATTTGCAGCGCGCCGTCGTTCAGGCCGATGGCTTGGCCTTTGGTTTGCTCGCCAGTGGACAGCAGCAATGACTGCTCATTAGCATAGGCAGCCGAACAAACCACGGCAGCCAGCAGCAATCCCACAAATGGCGAACGAATCATCGTTGGAAAATCGGCAGGGCGTTGTTGGGGATTTGCAGAATGATGCACGACATGGCCGTGGCGTACTCGGGGCCCACCGAATCCTGCCACGCTCCGTCGGCTCGTTGCGAGTGAACCAGCGTGTCGCGAATCGCCGGGTACCATCGCTGCCAGCGGTCGCCGCCCGCGTGCCACATGGCCTGGATGGCGTAGTAGTGCCCGTAGAAGTAGTGCGACTCGCGCCCCGCCTTGGCCGCGTTGGGCAAGTGGCGATCGAGGTACAACAGCCCGCGCTCGATCTCGGGACCTTCGTACACGCCAGCGCTGTAGAGCGCCACGACACCGGCCGCGGAGCGCGGGAACATGCTGCCGCGGTTGTTGATCATGTAGCTGAAGCCGCCGTCGGGCTCCTGGCACTTCTTGACGTACTCTTCGCACTTGTCGATCGTGGCCTTCGGCACGTGTAGCCCCGCATTACGAGCCGCGCGCAAAGCCATGATCTGGCAAATGGTCACCGACAGGTCGGCGTCTTGCGGCACGGGATTGTATCGCCAGCCGCCTTCGGCATTCTGCGTTCGCACGATGAGTTCCACCGAGCGCGAAAGACTATCGCGCAGGTCGTCACGGGGAGTCATGCCGTACACTTCGCCCAGAAACAGCGTGGCGAAGCCATGCCCGTACATCGGCCCGTGCCCTTGGCCGCCAGCGGGGGAGATGAAACCATCAGGGCGGGTGTTGGCGATCAGGTAGTCGACCGCGCGGCTCACTTCCTTGCCGTAGGGACCACGATCGGGCGTGCTGCCGCTGGCCAGGAAGGCCATACCGCTGAGCCCGACCACCGCCGGGTTGCGGCCCATGTTGCTCGAGCGAAACGAACCGTCCTCGTTTTGCTGCGACGCGAGATACCTCAAGCCCTTGTCGATAGCGCTGCTGGCGGGCTGCATCATCTCGGCGGCCGACTGTTCGGTGTCCGCCACCGGTTGAGCGTGGACGCCGCTTGCAACGATGGCCAGCGCCAGCACTAAGATTCCTCGAGTGCTTCTCATCCCGCGCCTCCTGACTATGGCGAGCGTACGGCCGTTGTTCGCTGGGCCCGTTATTCGCTTGGCGCGTCGGAACCTTGTTCCTCGGCCAGACGGCGGAAGTACTGTTGCAACTCCGCGCGGTACTTGGGCAGGAACTCATCGGCCGTGGATTGCAGCAACTGTTGACGCAGCCGCTCGGGCAGTTGTCCCCACAGTTGCTTCACGGCTTCGCTGTCGGCCATCTCGCCCGGCTGTGCTTCGCCACCTCCACCAGCCGAGACGCGCGACTGCGCGGCGCCGGAACTCTTGGCCTGGCTGGCGCTAGGCTTGCCGCCACCGGGCTTGGGAGTGGAGCTTTGCGTTTGCTGCTGGCCAGGTTTGTTGCACTGCCCGCCGCCCGAGCAACTCTGGCATTGCTTGTTGAGTTTCTCGATCAGCTTGTCGAGTTCCGTGACGATCTCTTCCTGGGCTTCGCGCGTCTCGCCACTCAGGTTTTGATTGGCGATCATCTTGCTGGCCGCAGCCATGCGTCCCGAGATGCGCACCAGCGGCGACTCGCCGACGTCTTCGCCTTCGGTCGGCGCGGGTTGCTTGGGAGGATCGAGCATACGACGAAGCTCGTCGGCATCGGGCATCAAACGAGGAGTCGCGCTTGGTTTTGCTTTGTCGGCCGACTTGTCAGAGTCCTTCTTCTCACGCGCCGAGTCGATCAGATCGCCCAGCATCGCGTCGTCCAACAGCGAATCGCCCAAATCCTCCAGCGGCTTCGCCTTGGCAGGCGCCGGGGCGGCAATGGAACATTCGCTCACGCCAACCAGTCCAATGGCTAGCGCGAGGGCGGGGACGACAAGTTGTATGGCACCTAATCGCATGGGGTTTCCTTTTCGCGATGGGAATGGTGATCGCCCGAATTATAGGTCGACCGGCCGCTGCATGTTCCTATTATTACGACGCATCATTTCGCGGACCAGTTCCTCTAATTGCTGCTGCTGGTCGGCCAATCGCCGGGCGGCCTCGCGTTTTTCGGCCGCCGTGTTGGGGTTATCGGCCAAATCGGCCTCAAATTGCCGGGTGCGGCCGTTCAGCTCCACCTGCAACCAGCGTAGCATTTTTACTTCCGCCAGCTCGATCAGCGGCGGCTGTTGGGGCTGACTTCCGCCTCCTCCGCCACCACCGCCGGGCGACTGTTCACCCTCCGGAGGCGGGGGAGGGGGATCGCGGAGGATGTCCAGCACATGACGCATCCGCGCCAGGGCGTTGAGTTCCAGGTTCTGCGTCACCCGGCCCGAATCGGCCGATTCCAACGCGCTAGCCGCCTGCCGCATGTCGCCAGCCGCGCCGCCGAGCGCGAGTTGGAACACGGCCCGCTTCTCGACGTCGGCCATCGCTTCTTCCAACTCATTGGCGATCTTGGTCTCGGACTCTGCCAGCTTGCCAGCCATAGCAGTTTGACTTTCATCCAACTCGCCCGTCGTTTCGCGCGCGACATCCAGCTTCAATGTCTCTTCCAAGGCAAGTTGCTGCCGCGGAATGAGATCGTCCAGCACTTGAGCCAAACGCTCGAGCAATCGTTGCTGACGCTCGCCTTCGAGTTCGGCGATGCGCTGCGCGAGTTCCCGCTGCGCCTGCTCGATGTCCTTTTGCGCCTGATCCATATTCTGCTTCGACTGATCCTTCGACTCACCCGGCTTGGGCGACGCGTTGGCGCTGGCGCTCTGCGCGCTCTGGCCGGCCGCTTGTGCGGTCAGTCGATTCAGCTCGCGGGACAGCTGGTCGAGCTTCTTGGCCAGTTCGTCGCGTTGCTGATTCTGCTCCGCTTCGTTCGCTTGCTGCTGGGCATCCTCCGCCTGCTGGGCCAACTCGTTGAGCTGCTGCTGCAAATCGCGCAGCCGCGAGGCCAACTCGCCAGGATCGGTCGGGGCGCGGTCGCGGAGCCGATCGACCAGTTCGCGCAGTGCGTCGGCGGCCGACTCTTGCGTCTCGGCAGCGCGGCCGAACTGCTCCTGGTCGAGCTCCCGCGACGCATCAGACAGTTGCGCCGAGAGATTCGACGACTCGGCCGCTTCCACCGCATCGTTCAGTCGAGCGGCCAGGTCGCTCGTGACCGCGTCGCTGGCGGCCATCTGCTTCATCGCTTGGGTCATCTTGTCGAACCGCCGCGCCAAATCGGCTTGCGCGGCCGCCAGGCGATCAATCTCCTGTTGGTCGGGTGGGGCGACGTCGCGATTGGTGCGCGACTCGAAACTCCGCCGCAGCGCGTCGAGCGACCTGTCGCGAAGTTCGCGCTCTTCTTGCTCAAGCCGCGCGAGCTCGCGGATGAAGCGATCGGTGTCCGACCACGCACTGGCTTCGTCGATCAATTGCTCGAGAGCGGTGATGATCTCCTGCTGCGTCGTGTCGAGCGCGGCAAAGTCGGTCGCCAGTTGCTGTCCCTCGGCAGCCGATGCTTCGCGACCCGCGAGCGATTCCACGTTCTTGCGGAGCCCGGTGAGTTGCTGCTCGGCCCTGGGTAATGGCCCCTTACCCAGCGCGGAAACCACTTCGACAATCCGCTCGAGCTGCGTGACCAACTCGGGGTGCGAAACCTGGTTCATTGCTAACCGATCGATCAAAGCGCCGCAGCGATCTACCACGCCGGCGTTCTTTTCGGTTAAAGTTCGCCGCACTCCCTGCTGCGTGAGTCGAGTGTTCAACAGCCCATCGAGTGCGGCGCGATCGGCCGGATCGCTGGCAGCAACGTCCGTCGCTTGCTGGCGTGCGAGTCGCTCGTCGGCCAGGGCCTGTTCGAGCAAGCGAAGGATTTCGGCCTGGTCGTTGGCCAGCCGCGAATCGAGTTCGGCCGGCGTAATGATGTTCAGTCGCCACGGAGTGAGCGTCCTGCCGCTCTGGCCCGCAAAGTCGGTGGCCGCGACGGAAACCTCCAGCACACTGCCCGGCGCGAGCTCGAGCGGCGCGAGGTCGAGCGTGTACGCGGCGGTTCGCTCATCGAGCGGCTGCCCATCGGCCGACAGCGCTTCACGCACGGGAGGTGTTTCTTCGGGCCCGAACAGTTGTACCTCGAGCGGCGAATTCGGCGTCTCGTCGGCGGTCAGCACCGAGGTGGCCGTTAGCTGCACGCCCGCGATCGCCACGTCGTCGCTGGCGTTGGCCTCCACCGGCACTTGCGCGGTGGGTACGACGAACAAGTCGTCGCTTTTCTCTGCCCACGCCACCTCTGGCGGCCGGTCGGCGATCAGCTCCAGCGGCGGCAAAGCCACCTCGCCCGTCAAACCACTCTTGGCGGTGAGCTTGAGTTCGCCCCGCAGCAGTCGATTGCCGGAATCGATGGTCGGCGTCCATCGGCCGATGGGCAGTTGCACATCGGCGGACTCGGCGCCGCTCGTTTCAACAAGGATGGACTCTCCGTCCTCGAGTTGCAACTCGACTTTCGACAGTGCTTCGGTGCCGGTGGCAGACAGTTCGATCGACGAGCCCGACAGCACCCGCGAGTTGGCGCTCGCCGCACCCGGCGCGAGACCGCTGTACTCAGGAGGATGCACAGTGACCACCAGTTGCTCGATTGCGGGGCGGTCTACCACTTCGACCGCGGTCCACGGCATCGTGTGATGGTCGCCGCCGAACGCGCGGTATTCGAACGATCGCCGGACGTTCTCGCGCCGGGCGACCATCGTGTTACCGACGCGCTGCATCCACGTTTGCTCCGTCCGCCGGCGCCCGTCGACCTGATAGCGGTATTCGATGGCCACGTCGGTCGGCAGCCCTCCGCGCTGGTCCACCAGCGAGACTTCGAACGAGTCGCCACGCGCGAGCAGGCTGGGCGGATCGACAAACGCCAGATCGTTCTCACGTGGCCACTCGACGTTGTTCCAAGGGCCGAACAAGCGCTGCGCGGCAATGCGACTCGCGTCGGGCGCGGCCACCGCAATACCAACGGCGACCAGCAACACCGCCACGGCGGCGGCAACGGCTCGCTTGGTGCCATGTCGCTCAGCCACCTTGTCGGCGGGCAGCGTCTCGAGTTCCGACGTCGCCTCGCTCACCACCGCGCGTCGCAGCGGCGCGGAGCCAGCCACCGGGTCGTCTTCTTCCTGCTTGAGAAACTCCAGCGAACTGGCCAAGCGGTCGCCCAGTTGCGGAAACGCTCGCTGCAAGGCCTGCGCCGCGCCCATTTCGTTCCACGCCTGGCGCCGCCACCAACGCACAAGCCGCACCACGGCTGCACCGATCGCCAAGACCAGCGCCGTGGACATCAGCACCCTCAGCCCGCGATCGGTCACTCGCAGAAAGTAGTCCACCAGGCCCAACGCCAGCACGATCGCCACGCCCGCGGCCAGCACCCAGCAACAAACCTCGACCAGCGCTCGGCGGTTCCACCACCGGCGTACTTCGCTGACACGTTGTTGAAGGGGATGCATTCGAATGCGAAATGTTGGAGGGCGAAGTTTTCTATCACCCCATGCTACAGCATGGCGCGGCGTTTACGCAAAATCCATTCGGTCGACAGGCACGCGGTGATCGCCGCCAGCATCCACCAGCGGTTCCATAATTCTATCGGCGGCATTACTTCCAGCGGCACGCGGTCGCCCATCGGCAGGTCGCCGGCCAGCTGCGAGGCGGTTTCTGCCGTGTAAAACTGGCCGTAGGTCGCCTCGGCCAGTTGTTGGAGTCCCGCCTGGTTCATCGTCTCGTCGGCTAGCTCACCGGGCGGGGCGAGCACGGTGAACTCGCCCGCAGCGGGCAGTTTCTCAAGCCCGCCGCCCGCTACCGACACGCGATAGTGTCCCGGCGGAAGGTCGCTCACGGTGGCCTGCAATTGCCCGGCGGAGATGCGACTGGCGCTCAGCGGCACGCGGCGATTGGGCTGACCATCGGTCATCAGCAACAGCTCGATCTGCCGATCGAGCGTCGCCAGTTCCTTACCATCGAGCCGCAAACCAAGTCGCACCGGCTGGCCCAGGTCGTACTGCTCGCGGTCGCCCAGGATCTCGGCCTCTTCGTTGCCTTCGAGTAGCTTGGTCCGCGCGAGTTGACGGAGCGTCTGCCCCCAGTAACGAGCAAAGAACACATCGCCCACGCGGAACCGCCAACGCCAGGTGGAGTCGACACCGTGATACAACACGCGCCCCGCACCGACGTACTGCGTGGCCACCAGCGGCAGCGGCGAGCCATCCGAAGTGCGCGCCGTGGGATGCACCGCCAGCGCGCGGGCGGCAGGTTTGAGGTTCTCGGCGGCCGCGTACCAGTAGAACGGTGGCAACTGTTGCCAAATGGTGGCCGACTCCGCCGGCGACGCACCGAGCTGCATGGCGGGCGTGTCGAGACCCAGCGGGGTAAGTTCGAGGTCGAAGCCGCCGTCGTACATTCCGCCGGCGCGACCCGCCGAACGGAGTTCCACCGGCGAGAGCGTGGCGACAGGGCTGTTGCTGGTGTACTGCCAGGGGAAGTGCCGCGGCCCGGCAACCAGCACGAGCCCGCCGCCCTGTTCGGCCACGTGGCGTTCGGTGTTCTGCCACCATCGCGGCGGCAGCAATCGTGGATTGAGGTCGATGAGCACCAGCACATCGAACTCATCGAGCGCCTTTTCGTCCACCGGCAAAGTCGCCACGGCCGTGGCGTCCTGCGAAGCGTAGTCGAGGTCGGCTTCCTGCAAGTAGCTGGTCAGCTCGAACGACGAATCGCGGTCGAGCAAGTTCTTCAGATAGCGGAACTCGTAGTTCGGATAGCCGGCGGCCAACAGCACGCGAACCTGGTCGTCGCGAACGTCCACCACGTGCGTCAGTCGATTGTTGTCGGTGTCGCGCTCGCCTTCGACAACATCTGCTTCGATGGAATACGTCGTCTCGCCTTGTTGGTCGGGATTCACGACCAGTTGCAGCGGATGGGAGAACGTGTCGCTGGTGACTTCGACCGCTTGCTCGGCGACGACGTTCCCGGTAGCGGTGTCGCGTACCTTCACGTTGATGGTTCTATCGGCGAGCGAAGTCGTCTCGAGCGTGACGCCGATCGCCACCAGGTCGTCGACAAACGCCCGGCGATCGGCCAGCAAGTTGGTGACCCGCACGTCCGACGGGGCCGTGGTGGCGCCGTAGCCCAGTGCGTAGATCGGCACGCCGCGCCGCCGCGCGAGTTCGCGCACTTCGTCGAGCGACCGCCCAGCCGTGGTTCGCCCGTCGGTGGCGATCACCACCGCCGCCGGCAATGTGCCTTGACGTGCGTCGATCGCCGAGGCGACCGCGTCGCCCAGTCGCGACTGGGCTGCCTCGGGGCCATCGGTGTTGAGACTCTTGAGCGCGTCGGCAAGTTCCTGCGTGCCTTCGGCGTCGATGCGCTTGGTGCCATCGGCCACGGTGGCAAACTCCACCACGTATTGCTCCTGCCACTGTTCGATCAACTCGGCGTTGTTGGCCAAAAACAACGCCCGCGCGGCCTGCAAGCGGGTCTCGCGACTACTCGGATCTCCCGGCTGATCGAGCCCCATGCTGGCGGAGGTGTCGAGCAACACGACTAATCGTGGCAAGCCGCTACGTGTAGCGGAGAGCAGTAGTTCGCTCAGCATCACCAGCACCAGGGCGATGGTCGTCAGCCGCAACACGCCCAACAGGCCGCGATACACGGGGCCCGCGGGCGAGGTTTCGCGGGCGTACAGATACGCCACGCCTAGCACCACGGCCACGACGAACAGCACGGTGAACCACGGCGCCCAGGTCCAATGCGTTTCGAGTTGCCACTGCGTTTGGTGCACAGCATCGGTTTGCGCCAGGAGCATCATGCGGCCCTCCCGGCGAATGCCCACGCCATGATTGGCTCGATCAACAATAACGCGAGCACCGTGTACAACAACGCGCGGTGCAACGTGGTGTCGGCCACCAGGTCGCCGCTCGCGCTGTCGAGGTCGGCCGCTGCGGTGTGAATCGTCATCACACTCGGCAGCACCGCTGTATCGACGCGCGCCAGGTTGCTCTCGCTCGCCGGCACGTTCACCGCCACCTTGGCAAGTGGCTTGCTGCCTTGCTCACTTTCGACGGAGAACACACCAGGACGGTCGCTCGAAGCGTAATTCCACCGGGCGCCGCTAGGCGTGCGTTCGACGGGCACCGAATCGGTGCGATCGCCGGGCCGTGCAATGCGGATCATGTTCTCCGCCCAACTCGCCGGCAGCGATCCGTCGAGCAACTCTCCAACGGTCCGCTCGTTATGCCCGCGACTTTCGCCGATACCATAGGCGACGAGCTCACGGACAATCGGCAAGAAGCTCGGCCAGGCGGGTAGCATGGTCCAGGGTTGCGACGTGGCTGCGTCCACCGTGTCGAGCGTCGCCGACGTGGCTACCACGGCAACCATCCCGCGGCCGCGGGCGCTGGTCACCAGCAGCGGATCACCGTTTGGCAAGGCGAGCGCCACTTCGGCGTTTTCATCGGGTGTGAGTTCGAAGTAGCGAGACACGGGCGTCGAGAGCAGCCCGGCTCGCTCGCTGCCACGGAACGCCGCCGCGATGGGATGGCGATAGTCGAGCGGGTTGATGCCGCTGGTGTCGTTAGACCGTAGCGGGCCGATCGACACGGGAAGCAAGCTGCTGGTCGCATCCTCCGGCGTAACGCTGGCCGAGTTTTGCGCCAGTCGTACTTGCGGCGCCTCGCCGGCGTACAAGAGGTTCGAGATTCGCTCCGGCGGCGGGGCCGCGCCGGCCAGCACTTCGTTGTATGCTTCGGGCAGCACGCGATCGCCCAAGAAGAACACCAGCGTGCCGCCTTGTTCGGTGTAGCGTTGGAGCAACTCTGCCTCGCTGCCGGTCAGCCGCGCCACGTTGCAGAGGAAGATGCAGTCGAAGTCGTCCAAAGGAGTATCAACCAGCGCGCCTTCGGGCACCACTGATGCCTCGATGGGCGAAGTGCCGCCGCCGGGTTCCAAGGCATGACGCAGGTACCGCGCGGCGCCGGGTTGCCCTTCGACCAACAGCGCCCGCACGCGTTGGCGAACATCCACGGCGAGCCACGCTTCGTCGTCGGCCGCCAGGTTGTCGCCCGAGGTGCGAACGGCCACCGCTTGCCAACCAGGTTGGGTGAAACGCGCGTCGAACGACACGGTCGTATGACCACCGGCGGGAAGCGACACGGTCTGTTCGTCGACGCTGCTGCCGCCGACCACCAATTGCACCACCACATCCGAAACAGCCGCCGGGCCGTAGTTGGTGATCTCGCACTCGACCAGCAGCGGCTCGACGGTCGTCGCCAGCGTGCCGGCGATGCGCAGGTCGCTCACGGCCACGTTCGCAGGATCGACCGCGCCGACATCCACCACGGTGAACTTCGCCCGCTCGGCCAGTTTGTCGATCTGCTCAGCGGCCGCCGTGCCTTCGGCCGCCCCGCTCCAGGTGCCGGTCGTGAGGTCGGTAAACAGCAGCACTTCGTGCGCGGCGAGGTCGCGTTGCGCCGTGGATGCCTCGGAGACCAGCGTGTCGATCGTGGTGAGCGTATCGGCCAGCGTGCCCGGCCCGTAAGTTGGTTCGAGCGAAGCAAGTTGAGCCTCCACGCGCCGCGCGTCCGCCACTGGGCCAGCGACGATGGTTTGCGGTGGATCGGAGAGCAACACCAGCGAATAAACATCGCCCGGGCGGCCCTGTTCGAGCGTCTTGGCCGCCAGATGCTTGGCCCGCTCGAACGTGCTTTGATCGCCGGCCGTGTATTGCATCGACATCGAGCCATCGAGCACTAGTATGCGATGCACCTTCGGCCCGCCAGTCAGGATGTTCCAACCGCTGAGGTAGGGCTTTGCGGCAGCCAAAGCCAACAGGAGCAGCAACAAGGTTCGCACCGCTAAGAGCAACCACTGCTGCAGTTTCAGCCGCCGCGCGTTGCGTTTGATCGCCTCGCGGAGGAACTCCATCGCCGCCCACCGCGTATCGCGATGCGTGTGCCGCATCCACAAGTGAATCAAAATCGGCGCAGCCGCCGCCCCCAACCAGCCAAGCATGGCAAGGTTGCCGAATCCAAATGCCAGCGGTGGGAGGATCTGATTAACCACGGAGTACACGGAGGACACGGGAGGAGGTGCAAAGCCGGGATGAGTGGCCGAGCTTAGGTATTAGCCACGGATGCACACGGATCAACACGGATTGACCTGGGAACGCAGAGATTTCCAGCTCTGAGTATCCGTGTTTCATCCGTGTGCATCCGTGGGTAAATACATTCATGAACATTCGATTTGCATTTTTGGTTTTGTCGCGTTCCACTCTTTACTTCTGTGTTCTCTGTGCTCTCTGTGGTTAATCACCGAACCCGGCGGCGGCGGTGCGACAGGTACGTTGTCAGCACCGCGTCGAGTGGCATGTCGGTGCGGACCTGCACGTAGTCGGCGCCTTGGGCCAGGCAGCCGGCGCGCACTTTGGCCGTAAAGCGGTTGATCTCTTCCTGGTACGCACGCCGCAATTGGGCCGGTTCGACCAACAGATCGCCCAGCTCTTCCATGCCGTGAAACAGCGTGGCGTGCTGGAACGGGAAGTCGAGCTCCGCCGGGTCGAGCGTGTGCAGCACCACCACGTCGTGCCGGCGATGGCGAAAATGTTTCAGCCCAGCGAGCATCTCGTCGGCGTCGTCGAACAGGTCGGACAGGATGAACACAATGCCGCGACGGGTGAGTCGCTCGGCCAGTTCGTGGAAGATCGGCCCGGTACGCGTCTTACGCACCGGTTCGACCTGTTCCATCACCCCAATGAGCTGCGAGAGGTGCGTTGCGCTCGAGCTGGGCCGCACCAACTGCCGCACCGCGTCGTCGAACGTCACCAAGCCGACGCTGTCCTGCTGATGGATCACCAAATAAGCGAGCGAAGCGGCCGCGCACTGGGCGTACTCCAGCTTGCTCATCGCGGCCATCTCGCTCTGGTACTGCATGCTTTCGCTGGTATCGAGCACCAGGTAGCAGATGAGGTTCGTCTCCTCCTCGTACTGCTTCAGATAAACCTTGTCGGTCTTGCCAAAAACCTTCCAGTCGACGTACCGCAAATCGTCGCCCGGCACGTACTCGCGATGCTCGGCAAACTCGACCGAGAAGCCTTGATAGGGACTGCGATGCAAACCGCTTACGTACCCCTCGACGATCCGCGCAGCGCGGAGCTGCAAGCCTTCGAGCTTGGCGAGGACCGCGGGGTCGAGGAAGTTGACGGTTTCGGTGGGCATTAGTTGGGATCTAACCACGGAGGACACAGAGGTCACGGAGAGTTACTCGGCATCTCTCCACTGGTTCCAAGCTTCTAGGGTCGACATCGTACGTTGGCTGGGGTATCGGTCGAACATGACTTCGAGGAAGGCGGCGATTGCCAGGCGTTCGTCTTGGTTGAACAGTTCCCCTCGTTCAGACACGGCAAGCCGCTTCTTCTTATGGCTTGGCTTCTCGGTAAGGAAATACTCAATGGACTCTCCAATGACGTCGGCGCTCTTCGGGTCATCGAGCTCGGCAATCATGTAGGCAGGTAGGAAGTAGCGAAATGCTGGACCAGTGAAGAATCCCAGTGATGAACAGTGCTGACGCAATTGCTCAACGCTGTGATCTTCCCATTTCGTGAACCTGAAGTGCTCCGTGGTTCCCTCGTCATCGTAGATTTCAACAGCAAGATCCTCGCGCCCGTTACCAGGATGCGGCGTGTCGGCAAATGCCCGCTGGATCAATTCTTTGGCTTCTTCAGAACTCACTTACCGATACCTTTGCTCCTTCGTACGTTCGTAGGAAATCGCGGCCCATTGCGGTCTCGGTCACACACCGACGGATGGAAGATTTACTCCTCGACCGCCGTGTCGCTCTGCTATTTCCCAGGGTGGCGCTTCGGCTCGTACCTCGCCTCCGCTGACCCTGGGCTACGATGTGTTTCCCCTTCGGGGAAGATTTCGATGCCATGCTCTTCCTATTCGCGTACTTCGCGTGGATTCGCGGGCCATCTTTAGCATTACCACGGGGCGCGGCTTTGTACTCTCTGTTTCCTCCGTTTACTCCTGTTTAAACGAATTGGGTGTCCGTTCGGCTGCGCCTGAGGCCCCGTGATCTCTGTGCCCTCCGTGGTTAAACCCCGAACCTAAGCCGCCGATTCGGCTTCGACGCTGGTGGTTTTCACCAGATGGTCGACCACGTCGTCAGCGGTGATGCCATCGGCTTCGGCGTTGAAGTTCGTGATCAAGCGGTGGCGGAGTACCGGGCGGGCGACCGCTTCCAGGTCGTCGCGCTCCACGCAGTGGCGGCCGGCGAGGGCGGCGCGGGCTTTGGCGGCCAGCACCAGGTACTGGCTGGCGCGTGGGCCGGCGCCCCAGCTGACGTACTTGGTTACCAGATCGTCGCCGGTGCCGCGGGCGACTCGGGTCTTGCGGACCATGGCGATCGCGTACTTGGCCAGGTGGTCGGCGATCGGCACTCGGCGAACCACGTGGCTGAGCTTCAGGATCTCCTCGGCGGTGAGCGCTTCGGTGACGGTGGCTTCGAAGTCGGCCGTGGTTTGCTTGACGATCGCCAGTTCCTCATCGGCATCCGGGTAGTCGACCTGCACCATGAACATGAATCGGTCGAGCTGCGCCTCGGGCAGCGGGTAGGTGCCTTCCTGCTCGATCGGGTTCTGCGTGGCCAGCACAAAGAACGGCTCGGGCAGGGCGTAGCGCTTGCCGCCGACGGTGACCTGCTTTTCCTGCATCGCCTCCAAGAGTGCGGCTTGCGTCTTGGGCGGTGTGCGGTTGATTTCGTCCGCTAGCACGATGTTGGCAAACAGCGGGCCTTCGAGGAAGCGGAACTCGCGGGCGCCAGTCGCTTTGTCTTCTTGGATCACCTCGGTGCCGGTAATGTCGGCCGGCATCAGGTCGGGCGTGAACTGCACGCGGCTGAATCGCAGCGACAAGGCGTCGGCCAGCGTGCGAATTAGTAGCGTCTTTGCCAACCCCGGCACGCCCACCAGCAGGCAGTGCCCGCGGGCGAACATGGCGATCAGCAGTTGCTCGACCACGTCGTGCTGTCCGACGATCACTTTGCCGAGTTCCGAGGTAAGCCGCTCGTAACATTGTCCGAGGTGCCGAATATCGTCGAGGTCGTTTTCGCCAAGCATAGTGAGGTTAGTAAGGGAGTAGGTGAGTAAGTTAGTGGGTGAGTAGGGTAGTAGGTGAGTTTGTAGGCGGGTAGTTTAGCGCTGGGAGAGTGTGGTGGGTTTAGGTTCTGGCTTTTCTTCGGCGGGGGGTTTGTCGCCCAGCAGAATCAGCTCGCTCTTGGTGGCGACTAGCAGTCCGTCGCCGCAGGGGACGAGGTTCGCACCGCCGACGCCACCCAGTTTATCCAATGCGATCGGATTGCGGGACTGCTGGCCGGTGCGGCTGTCGAACACGTAGATCGCCCGCTCGGTGGGCCAGAAGATTTCGTCGCCCGCGATGCAGCCGCGGCCGCTGCTGGTGATGTCGACCGCTTTATTATCGGGCCACACGAATTGGGTTTCGCCAGTCACCGGGTCGATCATCCACAACTGCCGCCCCGTGGCGATCAGTCGCCCGCTGGCAGCGCCCAGCAGGTGGTCGACGTCCCACGCCTGATCGTTGGTCCACAACGTGCGACCGCTCACCGGATCGAGCGCGAACATCGTGGGCGAGTCGGCCGGAGCGCAGACGAGTGCGCCCTCGGCGAGCATCGCCGCGCCGTGCGAACGGCTGGCGACTTGAGTCAGGTCGTTCGGCTTGGTGGAGTTTTTGCGCTCGTAGGTTCGCGCCCACATCACGCGACCATCGCTAGCGCGCACCGCGACGATCACTCCGCCTTCGGTGGAGAGATACAGCATACCCTCGCCCATCACCAGCAGATCGGCGGCAGTCGATGCGTCCGCGGCCACCGAAGCCACGGCCGCTTGCCACAACTGCCGACCCGTGTTGCGAGCGTAGCAGGCGATTTCGATCCGCCCGCCGGCCGCCGCTTCGCGCAGCGGAAGGTAGAGGTGCTGATCGGTTACTACCGGAGGGCCGCTCAACTGATTCGACTCGCCCAACCCGATTTCCAGTCGCAGCTTTCCTTCGGCATCCAAGTCGATCGCTTCCAGGCGTTGACGCTGCGGGCCGTCGGACTTGGCGTGATACAACATCGAACCAGACATCGCCGCCAGGGGAGTGGGCGAACTCTCTGACCAAGTCCTTACACCCCTTCGTATGCCAATTTCTTGCAGTGCCGCAAGTTCATTCGCGCCGAGTACGGCACGGCCTTCAATACCGCGGCGCTTAATCACCACGGGCGCGTTGCCACCCACCTGAATGCGAATCTGTGCTCGCGCCTCCCCCATCGGGCGGCGGATCGGGTTGTCGCGATTCTCGACTCGTACCACGCGGTCGCCGTTCCGCCGCATGGCCAGCGGGTCGTTGGCCTTGCCGTACAGCAGCTTGCCGGTCGCCGGATCGAGGGCCAGCCATTTGCCCTCTTGCTCAATCGCTACCGCTGGGCCAGAGACCAATGGGTACACGAATTGAGGCTGCGGCCGACTGGCAGTGGGCTGAACCAGTCGCCCGTTGAGGTCCAGAAAGATCTGCGGCTGCGGTCCGACCTGAATCGGCGTTTGCACCAACCGGCGGCGCCATGTGGTTTGCGACAGGTCGCCCAGCGGCCCGGCGGTTCCGCCGCGCGTGGCGTCGCCGCCGTAGGTGGTCCAGGCGCTGAGCGGCGTGGGCGCGGGCCACTCGCGTGCCGAAGCGAGCGTCCCCGCAACCGCGTCGACCAGCTTCGCTTGCCGGCCGCCGATGGTTGCTTCGGCGTTGGGAAACGCGATTTCGAGCACCGCCAGTTCGCGTTGAGCGCGATCGAACGACTGCTCGCGAATCGACACCATCGCCAATCGGGCGAGGATATCGGCGGCGGGAATGTCGGTATCGGGATAGACGAGTATCGAAGCTTGTGAAGTGGTCGGCGCGGCGACCTGCTTTTGCACCGCCTGCCGCACCTTGGCGTCGTTCAGGTCCGCACCCCCGAGCGCCAATCCCCAAGGGCGGCCATCGGGTGTGAGCGTTCTGGCCGAGAGTTGTAGCAGGTACCCACGCGCCAGGTTGGTCTGGCCCGCCTCGAGGGCCATGTCGGCCAGGGCGAGCAGCGCGTCATCGCCCACACTGCTGGCGAAGTAGTCGTCGACCACCGCGAGTAGCGGCTTGCGGTTTCGCTCTCGAATGCCGCGTTCGTAGAGACTGCGAGCCGCCGCGTCAACGCGCTGGCGATAGACGGCCATGCCTGCGGCCGGCCACCGCGCAATCCGCATTCCAGCGGCAGTCGAAACTGGCACGTACTGGTCGTCGGTTACCGCCAAGAGTTCGGTAGAGGACTCGTCCGCCAGCCGCAGCAGTGCATCGACCGCTTCGTCCCAGGCGGACGCTTCGACCAGCACGTCGATCTGTGCGAGCTCCCGCTCCACGTTACTCGTGGCCGCCAACACCCTGGCCTCGGTGGTCGAGACCTGTGGCACAGGCATCAACTCCACGAAAGCAAGGGCTTGCGAGGCGAGTACCAGCGACAGCGGTAGTAGCAGTCGGTGCATGGGGGGATTATATCAAATGCCAGTCGTGAGGTTAGATGCATGAGGGAAGATAATGGTTCCCTGCGAAATTACGTGGGGGAATAGGGCATTTAGGGCCAACGGCGGCCAGCCAATACAGAGTTTGCTGGAAACTGCCCCATTGGCTTGCCCTTCGCGGCCTGGGGAAGGTTCTCGAAATACTTGAAACCTCGCCACCGCTTGTTCAGACTTTCACCATGTCCCGCCGCACGATTGTCGCACATCATTTGATTTGGACTCTCTATGGTCATTGGCTTCCCAACGATCCGCGTGGCAGTGGTAGCGAGCAAATGCGCGATGCCAAACTCGACTCACTGGGGCCGATTCACCAAGGCCGCAAGCCAAAGCAATTGCAGCCGTCGCGGAGTGAGTTGAAGCAGTTCCAACGATCTGCGGGATCTTTGCTCACGCACCATAAGTTCTGGATCAGTCATAAGCATCGCGGCAAGCTTGCCGAATCAGTAGCAGCAACCGTCGACAGACGAAATTACACGGCGTGGGCACTCGCAATACTATCGAATCACATGCACATGGTTCTTCGTGCACATCGAGACAACGCCACGGAGATGTGGCGCCAAGTGGCCGATCGTGCTCGCATGGACCTCCGCGAAATGGCCGATATCGCTGACGGTCATCCTGTGTGGTCCGAACGACCATACGCAGTCTTTCTTTACTCCGAAGCCGATGTTCGCTCTCGGATTCGATATGTCGAGCGCAATCCCGAGAAGGAAGGGCTGGAGCCTCAAGTCTACGAATTCGTAAAGGCCTACGATGGGTGGCCTTTTCGGAGAAAATAGGTGCGTGGTTCCGCCGCGAAGGGCAAGCCGGTGGATGCGCTTTTCTAGGGATATTGTCGGTTGGGTTGCCCTTTACGAGCATTTTCCCAGCGAACCTTGACCGCCCTCGGTTGGTCAGCTACCCTACTGACATGATTGCAGCAACCCTTCTAAGCCTGGCTCTACTATTGCTTGCCCCGCGCACGCCTTAGGGTTCCTGCATCTCTCACGTTTGCAACTTCCCAAAACCCTGAGGCTTCCCAGCCTTGGGGTTTTTTTGTTTCGTTTCTGCTTCCTTCCAACCTCAGAAAACACGAACCCTTCCATGTCACGCAACATCGTTATCTTCGACACTACGCTCCGCGACGGCGAACAATCTCCTGGCGCCAGCATGAATCTGGCCGAGAAGTTGGAGGTCGCTCAGGCGCTAGTGGATCTGAAGGTCGACGTGATCGAAGCCGGTTTTCCGATCGCCTCGCCCGGCGACTTCGAGGCGGTGCAGGCCATCGCCCGCGTGGTGAAGGGAGCCACCGTGTGCGGTCTGGCGCGGTGCAACGAGAAGGACATCGACCGCGCGGCTGAGGCGGTGAAAGAGGCCGACGATCCGCGGATCCACGTGTTCCTGGCCACTAGCGCGATCCATCGCGAGTTCAAGCTCAAGATGGACAAGGACGAAATCATCCGCCGCGCCGTAGCGGGCGTCGAGCGGGCGAAGGGCTACACGTCGAACATCGAGTTCAGTCCCGAAGACGCCGCGCGGACCGAGTCGGACTTTCTGTGCAAGGTGGTCGAAGCGGCCATCGCTGCCGGCGCTACGACGGTGAACATCCCCGACACGGTCGGCTACGCCACACCGACGCACATGGGCGGAGTGATTCGCGACCTCGTGAATCGCGTGCCGAACATCGACCAAGCGGTGATCAGCGTCCACTGCCACAACGACCTCGGGCTCGCGGTGGCCAACAGCCTGGCCGCCGTGGAGAACGGCGCGGGTCAGGTAGAGTGCACCATCAACGGCATCGGCGAGCGAGCGGGTAACTGCTCGCTGGAAGAGATCGTCATGGCCCTCCGCACCCGCAGCGACTACTTCGACCACGATACACGAATCGACACCACCCGCCTGGTGCCCACCAGTCGCTTGGTCTCCAGCGTCACTGGTCTGGAAGTACAGCGCAACAAGGCGATCGTCGGTCGCAATGCCTTTGCCCACGAGTCGGGCATCCACCAGGATGGCATGCTCAAGAACCCGACCACCTACGAGATCATGCGGCCCGAGGATGTCGGCTTCCAGAAGACCGACCTGGTGATGGGCAAACACAGCGGCCGCGCCGCGCTGGCCGACCGCGCCAGGGCGCTCGGCTATCACCTCGAAGGCGAGAAACTGCAGGAGGTGTTCGAAGCCTTCAAGAAACTGGCCGACAAGAAGAAAGAAGTGTACGACTCGGACATCGCCGCGCTGATCGACAAGCGAGTGAGCATGGCCGACGACCAGTGGCAGTTGGTGCGGTACGAGTTAAAGCTCGAAGGCGAGGGCATTCCCTCGGCCACGGTCACGCTGAGCAAAGGTGGCGAGGAGCAAACCGACACGTTCTTCGGTGGCGACGGCCCGCTCGATGCTTTGTTCCGCGTGATCGAGAAGATCATCGGCACCCAGGTAACCGTCCGCGACTACCGCGTGCACAGCGTGAGCCAGGGCAAAGACGCCCAAGGCGAGTCGACCGTCGAACTGGAGTACCAAGGCCGAGTCTACCGCGGCCGCGGCGTCTCGACCGACACCGTAGAGGCCAGCACCCTGGCGTTCCTGAACGCGGTGAACCGGATCGCGCTGACGTCGGGCGAGCCGACGGAGATGGTTTATCGGGATACGGTTTGATGGATTCGCCACGGAGGGCACGGAGAACGCGGAGTCGTGACCGTTGGTATTGCACAAGCTGGCAATCTACGGAGGTCGTTTTCACCGCCGCGCCTTGACGGCTGGGGCAATCTGCAGAAGTCGATGTTGAGCGAGAGCAATCCCTTGTACCGGTATGCGGTGTCAGCACAGCTTTGCAAAAGGGCGATCAAGACTGGGTCGGTAAATCAGAAAAACTCCAATTACCATCAGTGCGAGCGCACTGGGCTCGGGAACCACAGCTTTAGACTGTATAGCAGCTGTGGGCAGCGTTGCCCCAAAATTCGCCCTCCAGGTTGCATACTGATCGGTGTCAATCACGTCGCCATCAATATCATTGGGCAACGTTCCCGGTGCAGCACCCAAGTTGTTGCGCCACACCGTGTAGTCGGACAGATTGACAACTCCGTCGTTGTTGTAGTCTCCCGCGAGGCCGGCGAAGGTCGATACTTGCAGCACGCCGCTTCCAGTAATCTGCGTCCACTCGAAATCGGCGCCGGAGCCGATGGCGCCGTGCGTTCCGATGGGGCGGGAGATCCCATCGAGGAAGAACTCGTCGATGAGGTCCGTGCCGACGAAGTCGAGGTCGAACGTCGCGGCGGCGTCGAGCAGCACGTCGCTCGAGTCCGCAAGGAATCCCGAGTCGATTCGGAGCGTTCCTGCGTCCACGATCGTGTCGCCCGTGTAAGTGTTGGCGCCGGTGAGCGTAAACGTCCCCGTGCCAATCTTCTTGAGTGAACCCGGCCCGCCAGCGGCGTCCTGAATCACGCCGAGAAAGGTTGAACTCCTGTTGGCGACGCCGACGGTGAGCGCTGCGCCGTCCGCGGGATCGGAGATACTGACCGTCGGCGTTACTCCGACGGCGGAATCCAGTCGCCCGGCCCGCACCGTACCGCCGTTGACGGTCAGGCTGCTAACGTCGTTATCCAGCCGCAACAGGTTGTTCACCTCAACCATCGCGCCGTCTTCAACGGTGAGCGTTCCAGCCGCGCCGTCGGCCGTCGATCCCGTGGCGCCGATCGACAAGAGCGAGGCGACTGTCATCTGGCTACCGGCGCCGGTGACGACCGCGTCGGCCCGCGTCGTGTCGCCGTCGCCGATGCCGACGAGGGGCGCCGTCAAGCTGCCGCCAGACCGCACCACCAAGTCGAACGTCGTCGCCGCGTCTCCAAACAGGCCGACGGCGATCGTGTTGTTCAGTTCCAGGCTGGCGCTCTGCTCGATGATGAGCGCTCCGGTGGCGGAGCACTGAATTCGATGGCCGGTGAGTGTAGTGCCGGCGCCGCTCAGTGTGAGCGTGGAGCTCCGCGTACCAGCGATCGACGTGGAGGGCATCCGCACGTCGGCGCCGCCTTGCAGCGTGATGTCGCCGCCCAAACCGGAAATGGCGGTGTTCCCACCAAACGCCAGCGTAGTGCTGCTGAGGTCAATGCGGGCGCCATCAACCACCAGGCCGCCCATGCTGCCATCGGCGCTGAGCGTGCCGAAGTTCGAAGGATTGGCCTCTGTACCGCCGGAGATGGTGAGTACACCGGCGCCGTTGTGCCGCAGCCGCGACGCGTTGGTCCCGGTGACCACACCGCTGTAGGCGGTGTCGCCGCCGGCCGCGCCGGTGGTGACGATTTGGCCGCC
Organism: Aeoliella sp.; assembly: GCF_965227375.1. NCBI lineage: Bacteria > Pseudomonadati > Planctomycetota > Planctomycetia > Pirellulales > Lacipirellulaceae > Aeoliella > Aeoliella sp. Next base: position 1,141,052 of record NZ_CBDDFX010000002.1, on the reverse strand, counting down.
GAGGTCGAGGCCGCCCGATCCAGCAAGACCTCCCAGCGTGGCATCAACGGCGTTAGTCGTGATGTCCAGACCGTCATCATCGTTGAGAATCACCGTGGCGTTTTGCAGGCCGGTGGTGTTGTTCATCACGATCTGACCGCCATTCACATGAACGCCACCCGGGGCGTCGAGCGCTCCGGAGCCGGCGATGTGGACGACGCCGCCCGCGTTGATCGTCGCGGTGCCGCCGACGGAGATCGTTCCACCATCGAGATTCAGGATTGCGCTGCCGGTGTTGGCCACCACGAGATCTTCCGTGAGGGTCAAGTCGCCACTGCCGACAGAGTGGTCGTACGTCGCGGGCGCGGCGCCGGCGCCGGTTGTGCCAAACTTCAACGACCGGACCGAACCGCTACCAACCCCCGTCGCGCCCGTGAACAGGAGCGCGTCGGCCGGGCCCACTAGTTCGTTCGCCCAGAAGCCGGTGTCGTTGTTGACGCCGGTCAGTTCCAGTCGATAGGGAAAGCCAGCCGCGAGCGTGTTGGGCAACGGGTCGCCAATCGTTTGCACATTGTCCCATGAGATCAAGGCGTCGAAGTCAGGTTCGCCGGAGCCACCGTCGTCGATCTCGTTGCTTAGCGCCAAGGTCGACGAAGCGCCGAGCAACAATTCGAGTTGCGAGTCGAACCCCGACGACGAGATCACATCGCCCGCGGCGTTTAGCCCGCCGGCGAAGCTATCGGTCTCAAAGCGAAAAAACTCCGGCTTGCTGACGTCGCGGGCGATGTCCACGCCGAAATCGACCTGGCCGTTTGCTGCGGCAATGTCGCCTGTCAGTGAAAAATACGCCCGTTGTGCCGAGGACTCACTGGAAAACGCCACAAGATACGCCAGCCACGCAGCGGAAATAGCGATGCGGATCATTTGATGGCAACCTTTCGACGGTAGACTCAGTGTTCGGCAGAGCCATGATTGTATCAGATCGAGATGCCGATGGGCCGATTCTTGACGAACTCGCCGACAGTTCTGGTCCGGCTCTATCGACGCAGGCGACGTGAGCAAAGTTAACCTATTTCCTTGAGCGGCTGCGGTTGGACCAACATCAGGAAATTGGCCAGGCGTCTTAGGCGCAGCGGTCCACCGAGGTCCGAAAATATCTGAGCGTCACGCTGGGGCAGTTTCGCCTCAGCCCGGACCGGCGAGAGCGTTTGGCCCAGTGCGCCGCCCCCAGGTCCAGGTTGCGATACTTGGTCAGCGGCGAACTGATGTCTTTGTTCCAAATAGTAAGCCGTGTCGCGCTATGTGAAGATTGAGAGAAAACGCCATCATTTCGATCAGCCGCGGAATAGCCTCTAGGAAACTCTCGTAAGATGAGCTAGTGCGGACGCAGCAGTTGATCCGTTGAGTAAATAACTTGATGAGAAGAGGTGGATTGCCAATGTATCCTAGCAACTGGACGCCAGGCAGTGGATTTTGGGGCCGCAGCATATCTACCAATTGGCTTCTTGTCCTGCTTGCGCTTGGGTTCGTGCTTACAAGCTTCGCGGACGCAGCAAGTGACAAGCAGGTGTACATCGAGTTCACCGGGGAGCGGCCGATACCATCGACCGTTGGAGCGGCGACCACGCTGTCATCGGTATCGCTGACGCTCGGGCGAGCAACTATTTCCACACCGGCTCCAACCAGTCTATTCACGTTTCCACCCGTACCATTCTCCAGTTCGCCCTTCCGACCCGACTCTGGGCTGGATACCTGGATCGAAGAGAATTCGTCCATCATGGGCGAGTTGTTGTATGAACCTATGGCCGCGGCCACGGGCGTGCATCCATTCCCTACAAGCGGACACTACAGCTCGCTGGCTTCAACGGTGTCTTTCAACATGCCGGAGCTTGGACCAGTCACTAGCAGTTCCTCGGAAGAGAGCCTTATTGTTTACGACTACCCCACAGGAATCTCTTCGCGAGACTCGCTGATAGCGACGATTTCTCGATTCGATGGACTCCCGACAATCTCCAACGAGGTCGGAGCTGAAGCTGCCGTCAATTTGAAGTTGGCGTTTCCTCTCGAATTCGTGCCCGATTTGCCATCTTCGCCACTCATCGTGCGGGTCAGCAAATCTTCAGAGACATTGCTCGACGCCGCATTCTTGTCGCTGAGGGGTCACGACAATTCGGTCTTCGACTCGGTATCGTTGCCAAGCGAGATCGACCCAGAGGAATTCGAAACAGCTTTGGTGCAGATTTCAACCAAGTCCGACCTTGGCTTCAAGGTCGTTCGCGAAGACTACGCCAACGAAGCCGATTTTCAGATGGCGCAGGAGTACATCGCCGCCAACCTGACCTCCTTTAGTCTACAGAGCTCGGTTAGGTACAACGTAAACTCGTTGACCGTGAGAGTCGTTCCCGAGCCCGCTTCGTTGGTTTTGCTCAGTGCAATAGGGGTTCCGTGGTTGATCCTGCGCGCCTCAGCAAGCACTCACTGATGAGTTCGATTGAGCCTCGGGAACCTTCACGACTCCATCGCATTACATCTAGTCGCTCACCTCACTGAACTGCGGCTCCCGAATCGGTGAGCCTGCCTCTGAGGCACTTCGTCTAATGGCTGAGAACTGCTGTCGGAGTACATCACCTCAGTGCGTTCGGCTCCCATTTGCACAAAATCCGATGTGTAAAAAAGTCGCGGTTGAACTGCCGCAGTCGTGTGATCTAATGAGGCTGCGTCCCGTAATATCGGAGCCGTAGGTCCAATAGCCGACGACCTACGCGTCGTCGGAAGCGCTGCTCACAGAAACGAGCGTCGTGTCAATGCTGACGCTGATTCGCGGAGCGGATCGCGACTATCTGGGTTTTGGGCCAGCGGGAAACATGCGGGGAAAAACGTGGTGGGTTTTGGACCACCGCTCGATCGATAGACACTGTAAAACAAGGAGTTCTTGGAAGTGGGGTGGACCAATACGCCCAGGGTTTTGGGCCAATGGATGTAGAACTGGACCAAAACCCCAGTTGGCCCAGAACCACAGTTGGCCCAAAACGATTTGGTAGAGATCGCTTGGTTCCGGAGAGACGTCGCTCTCCGGCTAGTTGCTCGCTGCGCGAGCTTTTCGCGTTAAGCCACGAAGGCCAAGTAGTAGAACACCCAACCGGTGATCGCGGTCATGGTCATCTCGATCGCCGCGATGCGGCCCCACAGTTTGTGGCGGGCGCTGTAGTCGCTGGGCGTCGGTGGCTGGGGGAAGCGGTTCACCGCGCCGCTAACGACGTAGACCCAAATGAAGGCCGTCGGCACGGCGAAGAATAAATGGATCAACAGCGATACGCCGACCGGCGAGGACCACTTGTGGTCCATCGTGAAGTACGGCGACGGTTCGGCTCGCAGTTCCCAGTCGGTCACGAACTGCATGTCGACCTCAAACGCCACCACGGCCACCAGCAGCACCGTGGCTAGCGTGAGCTGGATGGTCTTATGCAACTGCCAACGCTGCTTGTATCGGGCCATGGCGATGCTCACGCCCATCACCGGAATCACGGCAAACATGGCCACAAAGACCACATCGAGCATCAGCGACGCCCGCGTGCCCAGGAAACCATCGATGCCAGGAAACTCCATGCTACTCTCCACCAAGTGGGATCTCTCGAAGTCCACCGATTCTAGGCCAGTCGGGCCGCGGGACGAACCCCACGTTCGCTCCACCCACGGCAATCCACTCCCAGGCAGATGGGGGCCCAATTGCGAGATTCCGCCCCGCGCGAGTATAGTTGAGGCACGGGGATCGCTTCCTCGAACCTTCCGCGGCCGGGCATTGTCCCACATAAGTCGCCGAAAACAACGACGCCCTCACCAGCCCCAGTGGCGCAACTGGATAGCGCGCTGCCCTCCGAAGGCAGAGGTTACTGGTTCGAATCCAGTCTGGGGTACTTCGCGTCGTCCTCCTCGCACGGGTAGCCGGGTTCGGTGGAATTCGGACCTCTCTATGCGTAACCCTTCCACCTCCCAAGTCCTCGGCACGATTTTCGGCAGCGCGGTCGGCGATGCGATGGGCGCGCCGTTCGAAGGACTTTGGGGAAGCGCGATCCCAACAGCCGAGTCGCTGCTCGGCAAGAAAGCTGGTCAGGTGTCCCACCCGAAACCAAGGAGCCGTGTTCAGCAACCGCCTTTTCAACTTTGTAAGGACTGCAGCGATGCCGTGGCACGACATACCAAGATTTAGAGACCCAGAGTACATGTTCCATCAGTTCATCGGGGGAGGGGTGGCATGCGGCGTGGATTGTGGCATCTCAGACATGCGAGAAATTGTAGCGTCTTATTGCGATGGCATGGCAATCGAGTACCAAGAGGCATTGTTGACTGGCATTCATCTTGCACTAGTTAGCAGCCCCTTTCCTTGGCAGGAGCTTGCAAAATGCATCTACCTGAAGGATGAGCAGACAGCCTATGCTTGGCTTGTAGGCATGCAGGATCTGGTCGCTGAACACTTGAAGTTAGATAGAGCCAAATCAGATTGATCGCACTCGCTAGGCAAGACATCCGCCGTCTAGCGACGGCAGCTACAAGCGGTCCAATAAAGGCGTCTCTGCAGCGAACAATCTCTCAACAATTCCAACGCAACTCCTCCCACCAGATACCATGAAACACTCCGACCAGTGCCCCAAGTGCAATTCGACTGAGATCGTTCGCGACGCTAAGACGATCGACCACTTCGACTACGGCGTGCAGCATGAGATGCAGGTTGGCGTTGAGCGAAACCCGACTGCTTGGCTATTCAAAGGCCAGCAGAGCTGCACCGTGTCGGCGTGGATATGTGGCGAGTGCGGCTATGTGGAGTTCTACGCTGACGATCCCGCCACGTTGGTGCAAGCTGCCCGCGAGGCGGAGCGACAGTAGCGCGGCACTTTCGCTTCGCTTGCAATCCCATCGGCCGCAGCTTCTACTGGGACTGAGTCCAACACGTGCCTGTCGCTAAGAGAAAGACGGATGAGCCACCTGCCACTCGCTGCCCGATTGCTATCGACGATTGCGCTGGCGATCTTCACAACCTCCGCCGCCACGAGCAGTGCGGACGTTGCCATCGACTCGCAGGACCTGTTTGTCGGCGGCGTTGGCGGGTACCACACCTACCGCATTCCCGCGATGGCTCAAACGCCGGATGGTACACTTTATGCCTTTGCCGAGGCGAGGAAGAACTCGTCGAGCGATCATGGCGACATCGACTTAGTGATGCGCAAGAGCACCGACGGCGGTGCGACCTGGTCGGCCACCGAATTGCTGTTCGACGACGGCGACCACACCATGGGGCAACCTACGCCGATGGTCGATCGATCCAATGGCAAGCTGCATCTGATGTTCAGCCGCAACAATCGCGAGATGTTCGTCGCTCACCTCGACCGCAGTTCTGGCGAGTTCAGCGAACCGATCGACATCACCGCGGTGGCCCAGTCGCTCGATGTTCCTTTCAAGATCACGCGTCTGGGGGCGGGACCGGCGGCTGGTTTGCAGGCGGCTAGTGGCCGCTTGATCGCGCCGATTTGGGTGAACGGAACGATTCGAGTTGCCGAAGAGTACCGCGCGGGCGTGCTGTACAGCGACGATGGCGGCGCCACGTGGCAAGCCGGCGGCGTCCCCCACATTCCGGCCGCCATTGCCGGCATTAACGAGAGCGCCATCGCCCGGCTTCCGAGTGGCGAGCTGTACATGACCCAGCGGACCAACGCCGGTAAGCCCCACCGCGCATTCAGCCTTAGCCGCGACGACGGAGCGACTTGGACCGACGCGAATCTCGCGCCCGAGATCGACGCCGACATGGCGCCCATCAAAGCAGGGCTGGCCTCCATCGAAGCGAAGGGCGAGTGCGAACTCGCTGGCTTGTTGCTCTCGGCTCCTGAAGGTCCCGGCCGCAAGAACCTGGCCCTGTGGCACAGCCCTGATGGCACCCAGTGGCGACGCATCGCGTCGATCAACAACACGCACGCGGGCTACTCGGAATTGATTCAACTGGCCGACGGCGTGGTTGGCTTGCTGTACGAGCAAGGCGATAACAACTACCACGAGCGACTTAACTTCACACGACTTGGCATTAACACCCAGTCTATCGCTGAGTAAACGTCGCGTAGCTGCTTCGATCTTCGGTTAAACTATGCTTCATGCTCTCTGATCTGTTTCATACCTTTTGGAAGTGCTGGCGACCGTTGGTCGCGGCCGACATCCTGTTCAAGCTGGCGGCCGCGGTGGTCATCGCACCGATCGTTGCGTTGGCGTTTCGTGCGTTTGTCGAGGCTTCCGGGCGGACCGTACTGGCGGATGAAGACATCCTGAAGTTCGTGGTCAGCCCCATCGGCATCGTCGCTCTGTTGTGCGTCGGCGGACTGGCGCTGGCGGCGTTGGTGCTCGAACAGGCCGTGCTGCTTCGCATCCTGTGGGCCAGCGCTGCGGGCCGGCGGCCACGCGTTACTTCGGCGATATCTGGCGCAGCGACCGACACATGGACCACCGTGAAGCTGGGCACCCTGCTGATGGCCTCGGGCGTGGTGCTGGCGCTGCCCTACGCGTTGGCGCTCGGCCAGGTGTACTGGTGGCTGCTCACTGGGCACGATATCAATTTCTATCTGGCCGAAAAGCCTACCGCGTTTTGGGTAGCGGTCGCGTTTGGCGGTGCGATCTCGCTCGTCGCTGCGGTGATGCTAGCTTGGTGGTTCGCCGCGCGGGTGCTGAGCGTTCCACTATTGGTAGTGCGACGAATGGGCGTGCGCGAGTCGATTGACGAAAGCCGAAAGCTCTCCAGCGGCCGGCAGTGGCGGATCGGTCGGTGGCTACTTGGCTGGCTGGCATTGGTTGTGTTCGCACCGGCCGCGCTCTTCGGTGGCTACTTGATGGTTGGCCACTGGTTGGCCGGGCGATTCGAGTCGCTCGCGGCGCTGGCCGTGGTGGTGGGCGTGCTGACGCTCGTGCATTTACTGCTGTCGTTCGTGGTGCACCTGATTACGGTCGTCGGCTTCGCTTTGATCGTATGGAAGCTCTGGCTGCAGCTCGACGAGTCGTCCGCGGCGGCCATCGCCGAGTCGCCCCCCGAAGAGTCGCCTGACGATTCGAAGTGGTTCACTTGGAGTCGGCTCCGGCTGGGGATTGCAGCGCTTGTTGCGGTGGGCGTCGCCGGGTTGATCGGCGCTGCTTCGCTGGCCGGAGTGAAACTGGTGGACGACGTCGAGATCATCGCCCACCGCGGCGGTGGCACACACGGCCCGGAGAACTCCCTGGCCGCCGTGCGTCAGGCGATCCTCGATCGCACGCAGTGGGTGGAGATCGACGTGCAGGAAACAAGCGACGGGCGGCTGGCCTTGGTGCACGATCGCGACATGAAGCGGATCGCCGGTTCGCCGATTGAGATTCATAGCTCAACGCTCGAAGAACTCGAAGCGTTGGACATCGGCAGCAGCTTCGCGCCGAAATTCCATGGCGAGCAGGTCACCACGCTCGATGCGGTACTCGAGTTGTGCAAGGGCAGGGTAGGGGTGGTGATCGAATTGAAGCAGTATGGATTCGACCAGCAACTGGAAGAGCGAGTTGTGGAACTGGTCGAGCAGCACGACATGGCCGACGAGGTGATCATCATCTCGCTCGACGCGAACATGGTTGCCAAAATCCGCGAGCTACGCCCCGAGTGGCGAGTTGGTTTGCTCACGGCTGTGAAACTGGGCGACCTGACGACGGTCGACGTCGACCTGCTGGCGGTGCGCATGGACCTGGCGACAACCAGCTTCATCGCCAGGGCGCACTTCCGCAATCAGCAAGTTGCCGCCTGGACTCTGAACGACCAAGAGTCGCTCGAGCGAATGATCAGCCGCGGGGTGGACTACGTGATCACCGACGACGTCCCGCTGGCCGAACAAGTGCTGCTGGAGCGATCGGCGATGTCGCTCCCCGAGCGGTGGCTGCGATCGCTGGCAGCGGAATGGTAGTTGCGTAGCTGGCGAGAGTTATGAACGGAGAATTGAAGACAACACGGAGCGAAATCGACTCAGCGTCCCCAGCCTTGGCGATTTGTGTTTGTTCCCCGGTGCCCCCAAACGTCCACTTGCTGCCGGCGGGCCGTGAAAAAAACTTGTCTGCCCAGGCGAAAGAGGCATTTACACATAAGTCATTTATTGACAAACACTTAGGGATTGTGAATCAGCCTTGACGGGCCCGCCTCACCCGATATAATCCGCTCACGTCTGGCAAACCAGGCAACCTCGGCGAAAGCGGTGGATGTTGCTGTTTGCAGAGACGTGTAGAATTGTGCAAAAGGTGAACTTTTTGCACTTTGCGGCAGACAGGAGCTAAGGGGGCTTTGTCGCTGCGGCAATACACAGGGACGAAAACCGATTGCGAATGCTGGCAACATGAAGCTGGCAAGCGAAGGTCGTTCCGCTCACATGACTAAGGAGAGAGGTGGTTGAGCGTATGAAAACCGTGTTCACAACCGGCGAAGCCGCGAAGATATGCAAAGTTAGTCAGCAGACCATCATCCGCTGCTTCGATTCGGGACAACTCAAAGGCTTCCGCGTGCCCGGCAGCCGCTTCCGCCGCATCCCCCGCGACCAACTGTACGCCTTCATGCGGGACAACGGCATCCCGACCGACGCCCTCGATAGTGGCAAGCGGAAGATCCTGATCGTCGACGACGACGAGGATCTGGTAGACCTCTTGGTCGACCACTTTGAGCGCGACGGACGATTCGACGTGCGAAGTGTGAACAACGGCTTCGGTGCGGGCATGATGATCAAGGAGTTTGGCCCCGACCTGGTGGTGCTCGACGTAATGCTGCCGGACATCAACGGCATGGAAGTGTGCCAGTTGGTGCGAAGCGACAAGTCGATGGATGAGGTAAAGATCATCTGCATCTCGGGCATGGTGGAGCAAGACCGCATTCAGCAGCTCCGCGACGCCGGCGCGAACGACTTCATGAAAAAGCCGTTCGACATCGACGCCCTGTCCGCTCGCGTGTGCCAGCTACTGGAACTTGAATCGGCCTCCGCTAGCTAAAGCCGCGGCTTGTGACCGCTCGAACGGAATAGTCGTTTCATGTTGTGGTTGCCCGCTCTATGTTCTGCTTCGGGCGCCGCGCCCATCGCCGTGGCGGATGCTTCGGCCGTGGCGGTGGAGAGTGCGCTGCTGGAACCGAATGGTGCGGTCGATATCCTCTCGGCCGCTCTGCTAGTCGATCCATGGATGTGCCGCTGGGCGAATGCCTGCCCGGCCGTGGAAGCAGCGACCGTTGAGGAGCTAGCCGAACACCTGGCCAATGGCCTATCGCACCGGCTTGCCAGCGCCGCGCCGCACACACTGGCTTACACTCGCGTGGACGAAGTCGCCGCGCGCGACTTTGCCCAGCAAGCGGCCGGCATCCTCGCCCGCGCGGCGCAGTCGGTGCCGTTCGGCGAGCCAGCGCTCGATTCGCCAGGGTTCTACCGCGAAGTTGCCAGTGGGCCGGTTGGACTTGGGGAAGCAACCAAAGACTACCTCCGCTGCGCTGCTGGCATCGAGTGGCGTTTGTCCCGCTTGGTGCAGCGACTGGCGTGGTTCGAGAAGCTTTCCAGCGACTTCGACACGCAACTCGAGCAGGCGAAGCTCGACGCCATGAAGGAACTCGCGTACGGCGCCAGTCACGAGGTGAACAATCCGCTAGCGAACATCTCGGGTCGAGCCCAAGCCCTGCTGCGCGACGAAACCTACTCGAAGCGACGGCGGATGCTCACCTCGATCGACGCCAACGCGATACGCGCGCACGAGATGATCTCCGACCTGATGCTCTTCGCCCGCCCGCCGGCGCTCGAACTGGAAGCGACGGATCTCGGCGAGTTGCTCGACAAGGTCGCCGGCGAGTTGACAACGACCGCCGATGAACAAGCCATCAAGCTAGTCGTCGAGCCAGCGAGCGAGTCATTCACCGCGGCGGTCGATCCCACACAGATGATGGTCGCCATCGCCGCGCTCGTGCAGAACTCGCTCGACGCGATCGGCCACGACGGGCAAGTAACGCTTTCGGTCGCGCGCGAAGCCAATCAAGCCGTGCTGCGAGTCGCCGACACAGGGCCGGGCATCGCCGAGGAGGTTCGGCAGCATATGTTCGATCCGTTCTACAGCGGTCGCGAGGCGGGCCGGGGGCTGGGCTTTGGGCTGTCGAAGTGCTGGCGGATTGTCACTCTGCACGGCGGCAACGTGAAGCTCGAAAGCACTGGTCCAGCTGGCAGCGTATTCGCTGTGCGAATGCCATTATCGACCGAGGAGTCCTAACCGTGCGTTGGCTCTGGCAACAAGGCGTTCGGTGGGCGACTTCGCGTGTTGTGGACGAAGCCAAGCGAGCCGCTACCCAGGAGTTTGTGGGCGAAGCAGAGCAGCCTGACGAACAGCCAGGCGAGGCGCCGCAAGCGATCACGTTTCTCTGCCAGACCAAGTTCCTGTTCGACGCGGTCGCGGACGAAATGGGCAACAAACGGAACATCGAAGCCAACCAACTGGCCATCTGCGCCGGTCGACTGGCGGGCAAGCCGGTGGTGGTCGTGCGGCCGCAAGGCGATTCGTTCGACGCGTCCCACCTGGTGACCGCCATGATGGATGGCCACCGCCCTCGGTTTGCGGTCACGCTGTCCGAAGCAACGAGCCTGAAGCAAGACATCGCCGCGGCTACCGTGGTGATGGCCACGCGAGTGATCGACGGCCAGGGGCACTCCCTCCGTATCGACGGCGGCTCGCCCACCGGCAGCGGTTTGATCCGCGGCAGCGTGCTGCATGCGGGCGAATTGCAAGACGGCAAACTGATCGACCAAGAAAACGCCCCGCTGGCCGAAGACACTTGGAGCCTGCCACTCGCCCGGGCGTGCGGCACCGCGGGGCTGCCGCTGATGGTAGCCGCGGTGGTGCTGCTGCCGCCCAAGGAGCAGCAGTCGAAAGAAACCGCCGCGCTGAAACACCAACGCTCGCTCGCCGGCAAGACAGGCGTATTGGCGGGCATGCTGTTCAAGAAACAAAGCGGCCTGCGCGACCTATGGAACGAAAAACAAGCCCGCTGGGACGCATCGGCCCGCGTGGGCGAACTGGCCAAACGACTGGCACAAGCCTAGTAGGACAAAGCCCGACGTTGGTCGCGATTGAGTATTGGCCACGGATGAAACACGGATTACAAATTGCTGAAGCGACCTAGCCAAAAGTCATTTCGAACAGGAGACAACAGAGGTAACGGAGAAGAGGTTGAATCGTTGCTCCGTTACCTCTGTTGCCTCCTGTTCCCAATATTTATGTGCGACAACCTTCTCTCCTCTTGTTATGTCCGTGTTCATCCGTGGCTAAAATCTAAACACTCTTATCGAGGTCGCGGTCCAGCATTGTTGCGGGTAAACTAACACGCATCCTGTCTTCCGGAATCCACTTTCACACCAAGACTCCACTGCCATGGGCAAAACCGGCGAAGCCATCTCGCACTTTAACTCCACCGTCCGCACGATCATCATGGCTGCGGTGGTGGGACTGCTTGGGCTGGGCGGCTTTCAGGCGTACCAGGCCTACGACGCCCCGCGGCGGGTGTTGGCCGACAAGGAGCGTGAACTCGAATCGGTGATCTCCGATCTGAATGAAACGAAGGCCACCATCGCCGAGCAGGACAAAGCCATTGCCGGACTGAAGGACGACGTCGCCGAGCGGGACGTGAAGATCGACGAACTGCAAGAGGACCTCGACCGCGTGGAGACCGCCGTGCGGCTGCTGAAACTCCGCCGACGCTTGGCGAAGATCGACGTCCTCGACCAAACCACCGACGACGAAGGTGCAGTCTCAACCAAGGTCCGCTTCACCGAAGTCTCCGACGACGGGCAGCAGGTTGGCGAGCCGGCTGATTTTGCGATCGAAGGCGACCGCATTTATGTCGAGTACCTGGTAGTGAAGTTCGACGACCAGTACATCGAAGAGGCCGACCTCGAGCGCGGCACGGCCATTTGCCTGTTCGAGCGGATCTTCGGCGAGAAGCAGGAGCCCGGCGAAGGCTTCGTGATCGACAGAGTCGGCTCCCGCCCCAACTCCTACGCCCGCGGTTCGGTGACCAGCGAGTTCGAACAGAAGATCTGGGACGACTTCTGGACGATCGCCAACGACCGCGACAAGGCCGCCGAACTAGGCATCCGAGCTACCCAAGCCGTGGCCCCATCGATCCGCATGGAACAGGGCGCGACGTACGAGCTCGACCTTAGGGCGACGGGGGAGTTCAGTTTGCAGCGGGTGGATTGAGTTCTGCGACAGATGGCATTCGGAAAAGCCAATCCCACATGAGCACCACATTTGAAGTCTATCCAGGTCGCATCCCTATCCCATCGATTCGCGATTTGTTGACGTCGGCTAATGGAGAACTTGCGAATCGACTAGCAAGCCTGAATGTTGCCGCCCAACTGCACATAGAAATGCGAGAGTCCGACGGAGATGAGTTGATTCCCTGCGATCTTGATTCCCCGATGGTCTGGAACAGCGATGAATCGTACGCTTGGTTTGTGATTCCGGGAGTGCTAGGGGGGACCGATGCCTACTATCATAACGTCGACGACGTGACTCGCGAGGTCTGGTCAGAATACCTACAAATGGATCGATTCAGTGCCCTAAGAGACGCTGTCTCGACGTGTCTAGAAGTTGGCCACTACTGGGTGTTTCGTCGGTCTGCGGGGCAGCCTGGAATAATCAATCTTAGCTATGGTCTGTTAGCTGGTTGCCTAGCGCAACTAACGGATGGAATCATCTTTTCTGACGATAGCGCGTGGGCATGGAACCTTCTTCCGATGCGTGGTGACGAATTCCTAACTCGTTACCTTGTACCGGGTGGAACCCGAGATTCGTCTGCCGAAGAATGGACCATGCGTTGCCTTTCACGGATTCCGGACGAGTTGTCGGGTTAATAGCAGCCCTGCCAAACAAGCTTCGCCACCCGCGAAACGGCGACGACGACTTCCCTCTTGTCGCACGCATACAGGTCGGAGAAGCTGAAGCCGCCAATTTCGAGCATGTGGTAGTCTCCCTCCGAGGTTTCACAGATGTCGACAATCCAAACCGGGTCGGGTTCGTAGCCGGAAGACGCTATTTGGGAAGCCAGTTGCAATGCGGCGGGGTCGTAGTCGGGCTCGAGTACTTTCTCGCTGCCGCGCTGATAAAGGCAGCCCGCCACGACCGTTTTCGCAGCCACCACGAATCGCCATTCGTTGACAATCGTCTTCGGCGAACTCACGACCACCATCGACTCCGGCGGGAAGTCGTAAAAGCCCATGAACTCCAGGTCCGCGTCGAAGTTCTCTTCGGTCGCAATCTGTCCGGTGAACAGTTTGAGCGGAGAGTCGGGCCGAATGAACAGACGGCCTTCGGTTCCCATCTTCTCAAACAAGAAGCGACGCTGGCGAGTCAGTTCGCCGAACGGAAGCATCATGTAGTCCGCGTTGACCCAGTACTTTCCAAAGTGGCACAGATAGCTGGAACAGCGAAAGTTCTCCACCGTGCAAAACGCTCCGGGCTTCCATCGCTGCTCCCGATGGATACGCGTCACCAGCTCGATGTCCCCGTGCGAGACGACACAAGCGTCCTCCGGAAACGTCTCTCGGTACGAACATCCCACATCGTCCCATCGATACGGCGGACTCGGAGCTTGAACCAGCTGGACTTCGTCCCCCACTTCGCGAATGGCCTCGACCAAGTCATCCCGATAGTGGCCGAACAACTCGGCGTCAATTAGCCAATGTACGTTCATTTGTTACTCTAGGCGCAGGCGATGCTTGCACCACGGGTGGAGAATCGCTGAGGGCTACGAAACCGCGTCACGAAACGAAAGAGGCACGCCAACGTCGGCGCACAATGCATGCCCCGGTGAGCGTCAGCAAGGCAAGTAGCACGCTGCTGGGCTCAGGGACGTTCGATACAACACCTATTTCGAAGATCCGGAGAGGTGGTGTATCGATCCGTGCCTCGCCCGACCAGAAAGTGAATCGTAGACTGTCTACATCCGTCGGATCGAAGCCACTGCCGAAATAGGAAAACGGTATCTCGTGCCGACCGTGACCGCTGGGCACCAGGAAGTCTTTAGTTCCAGTTCCATCGGGAAATCTGGGTCGAACACCGTCGGCGGAAACAATGATGTAAAAGCCCGACCAGCGATGCGTATCGAGTGTCCCTTGGACAAGGTCGATGTAGAACGCATCTCCCTTGTCGCTCAGGTCCAAGTTGAGTTCCGCCTGGTCTGGAATTGGGCTGCCGTAGTACATCGATCCAATGATGAACCCATTGTTGGGTGGACTGAAAGCGTTGAGCACCAGGGCGTCGTCGTCGGATGTGAACGACAGATCGGCGGAACCTTGCTTTTCTGGGTTCATTGAGGATTGCATGATCATGTGACGCACGCCGCCTGGAACGCTGGCCGATGCAGTCGATGTGAGCATTCCATCGGCTTCATTCGTCGTGAGCGAGAAGGGCTGGCCATCTTCAAAGTCATCGATGATGAACGATCGACCGAAGGCGGACGGCACCCACAGGAGAGCAAAGCAAGCCGCAACGAGTGCAAATCGTCGAAAGTAGAATATGGTCATCGTGGAGTCCTAAACACTAGCTGCCATTTCTTTGCGAAGGGGTCTATCGTCTCACTAGGTAGGTGCTTTTGGGATTAGTCAGGCCATTGCACAACAAGACAAAGGTGGGTGAACCCGTCGGCGAGAGAACTTCGACAGCACTCTCAATATCACCGCCGCCAACAGAAATACCCACACTTCGAGTTGCCTGACTCGCCAAGTCAAGCTACCAAACCGGGTAGTACGCTGGAGCGTAGCCGTAGTGCACGCGAGTCACCGCGCGACGCGGGCGGTAGCGGGTGGTGTAGTACGTAGTGGGAACCACCACAGGCGCCGGGGCATACACGGCCGGCGGAGCGTAGTAGGCGGCCATCGGGCTATACACCACTGGCGGCTGATAAGCGGGTGCATAGTACGTTGCACAGCCACATTGCGCGTTGGCCTCGCTACCGGCTAACCAGAACACACCAGTCAATACTGCAATCAGTGCGAATGTCTTCATCGAACTTCACCCTCTGCTAGTAGAAAAACATTGCGCCCGTACCTTCGGCGCTGGCGCCTTCAGTATGAGAGGTCCACGTTCGACCCGCAACTACCTCACCGAAAGGAGCCTAGAAAGTCGAGGTTGGAAGCCGCTTCAACTGCTTCCGGTTCTTTGTCGCGGGTCGAAGAGAGCACGGCTCTGCCAGCAACGCATCTTGCATGGAATCCCCCCTCGACTGGTGGTTCCCAGCGGTACGATGCGACTGCAGGCGCACCCAGACTAACTCGAAAAACGACGTATTTTCTGACAAATTTCTGCCCTGTGGTATATACTGCGTGGCGGAACGTGGTGGGGAAGCCGATCGGTTGTTGCTGCAATCCTCTTTTCTCGAAGGATGGCTGTACCATGACTCGCTTCGCGTTGTTCCCAATAGTGGTGGTGGTTCTCAGTTTGGACCACGATGCAAAAAGTCAGCCCTTTGACTTTATTCCGTTCGCTACGAATCACACGCAGATTCCCGGAGCGGTCGAAGGAGCCACCTTCAGCAACCTGCCGCTTCCTTCGTTGCGAGCGGGCAATGTAGTGTTCCAAGGGGAGGGGGTTGGAAACGTTGGTATCTACGCGTATCGCGCTGGCGAGCTTGAAGTGCTCGCCAATCAGGATACTAGCGTTCCGAACGACTCCGGCACGTTTAGCGATTTTGGCAGTCCCTCGCTCGACACCGAGTTTAACGTAGCCTTTAGAGGCGTCAGCTCAACTGGCGTACTCGGCGTCTATACGGTTGTCGACGGGGTAGTCGAGTCGATTGCAGACACCAATACGAACATCCCGGGCGTAATTCCTCAAGTCACGTTCAGCGATGTGAGTGATCCGTGGATCGAAAATGGCAACGTCGTTTTTCGTGGTGTCGGTGCAGGCGTTTCAGGAGTCTACACGACGCTTGGCGGATCGCTTCGCCGTGTGGCGTCAACCACGACCAGCATTCCCGACGGCACCGGCGATTTCACCGCGTTCGGCCGGTACATACAGACATCCCTCAGTCAGACTCCGGCTATCGGCGGTAATACGATCGCCTTCTACGGCGAAGGCTCGGGAGGACAGCAAGGCATCTACGCCGAGATCAACGGATCGCTGGTTCGCATCGCCGACACGAATACAGAGATACCTGATAGCGGCGGCGCGAGGTTCCCCGGCTTCGACGTCGGCGGCCGTCTGGCGGCCTCCACATACGACGACGGCGTCGTGTTCGTCGCCGGTTTGGACAGCGACCCGTTTCCCAACCGACTTGGCATCTACAAATGGTGGAACGGCCAGTTGATGACGATTGCCGACCAATCGACCGTGGTCACGGAGACGAGCGGCACATTACAGTCGTTTGGCGAAGCTCAAGGTACGAGCTTCTACCAAGACGAATATTCATTTCTCGGTCAGGATTCAAGTGGAACGGATTCGCAGGGCATTTTCACCATCATCGAGGGGCAGTTGATCCGCGTGCTCGCGAACAGCGATACACTCGAAGGCAAATCTGTCGCGGCTATGGGCAGCTACGGCCAGGGCATCGAGGATGGTTCGGTCGTGTTCAACATTGGCAACTGGGGCGGGGGTCGAGCCAATGTGGCCGCCATCCAGGAGCACAAGTGGCTCGGTCTGGGAAGCACCGAGTGGGGCGAAGAGGGATCCGGTGATGAGTGGGACGACAAAGCAAACTGGTCGTTCGGTACCAGGCCGCGAACGGTGGTACCCACTGTAATCGCCCCCGACGGCGCCGCGACCATCCATGGTCCGCGATCCGATACGGTGACGGCCGCACTGGAACTTGGAGGCGGCAACGGAGTCGCCACGCTGTGGATGTTTAGCGGCGTAGTTCTCGACGCCACTGTGGCCACCATTCACGAAAAAGGGGTATTGGCCGGCGAAGGTCGGTTGCTGGCCTCGGTTAATAACCACGGCACCATCGAGCCCGACGACATCACCACTGGAACGATCATCAATCATGGACTGGTCCACGTCGACGCTACTTCGCGGCTGGCCTCCGACACGCTGACCAACCATGCCGACATCGTAGTGGAGGGCTACTTTAACACGGGCAACACGACGAACAACGGCTATCTGCGTGGCGAAGGGGAGTTGGCGGCCAACAGTTTGACCAACAACGGAGAAGTCGACGTGGCCACCCTCACGCTCACAGATTCCCTCCACAACAACAACTTGCTAACCGTACATCGAGCCTTCGTGCCGGGTGATTTCGAAAACAACGCTGGCGGTGAAATCGAACTACGGGGCGACAACGCCCGTATCGACTCTCTTGGCGAGTTTCACAACGATGGCGTCCTGCGTGGCTCGGGGCGAATCGTGACACCATTGTTCGAAGCTGCCTCCACGGGTGAAATTCGCGTCAGTGAGGGCGAACGGTTGGTGATCGAGCACGGACCTTCCTCTGCCAATGCGGGTGCCATGGAAGTGATCGGCGGCGAATTGGAGTTCAAGGGCGACGATCAGCTCGACCATACAGGTTCCTCGGCACTGATCGTCGCGCGGGACGCCACGCTCCGTTTTGGCGGCGGGCTGAACAACCGAGGCGCGCTGGCCGTTTCGTATGGCGGCGCCGATGTGTTTGGCGACATCGACAATCAGGCGGCAGGAATCTTCCCCGCCGGACAAGTTGTGCTCACCGGCAATTCGAGTACAACCTTTTACGGCGATTTCCATAACGACGGTTTGCTGCAAGTCAGTGCAGGTAGCTCGGTCGTGTTCCTAGGCGACTTCACCGGCGCGAGCGGCGTTAGCGGCCCCGGCGAAGTCCTTCTGGAAGGCGACCTGCGCCCCGGTAACAGTCCCGCCGAGCTGACATTCGGAGGCGACTTGCACTTTGGCGGGCTCGCCGGACTGGATCTCGAACTCGGTGGATTGCAGGCCGGCACCGAGTACGACCGCATCGTCGTCAACGGCAACGTGGACTTGGGGGGAATGCTAAGCGTCTCGCTACTCAACAGCTTCACACTATCGCCCGGGATGACGTTCGATGTGCTGGAAGTGGATGGTCAACGGAGCGGCACGTTCCTTGGACTCGACGAGGGAGCTTTGGTCGGGATGTTCGATGGGATCGAGTTACTTGTGACCTACTCGGCTGGCGACGGAAACGACGTCGCCCTGTACGCCACGAGCGGACTGGATGGCGATTACAACAACGACGGAATCGTTAACCTGGCCGACTACACCGTGTGGCGGAACAATCTGGGCGCGTTGGAGGGCACACTGCTGAACGCCGCGGACAATGGTGTGGTGGGCCATTCACACTATTTGACTTGGAAAGCGAATTTCGGTGCCAGCTTATCACCCGCCTCCACAGCCGAACGCCTCGCCGTTCCGGAGCCAGACGCTCTGGTATTGCTTTGTGGTTTCGCAATCTTCGCCTGGCACGTCAATCGAGCGAGCTGAGTATTTGGTATGTTAGGGCTAGAGACAACGCAACGCGCGTAGCGGTGTGCTGGTCCTCCGCCTGGCATCAGCAGCTACCCATCACTCTTCCAGCAAGTCCTCCCCATACCCCGGTGGGAACGGGTTCTCGATCGAACCTTCGGCTGTCGGCGGAGCATGGGGTTTGCGTTTGGTGGTCTTCGGTTTGAGCTTCGGCGACTCGATCGCGCGGAGTTCGGCTTCCAGGTCGGCCGCTTCCGCATTGGTAAATTGCTCGACCCAATAGTCGACGCTGCCGCCGGGTTGGGGCTTGCCTTGCGGTTGCTGGTTCGATCGGTGAGCGCGACGAGTAGACAACTCGCGGTACCACACGTCGCTATCGATGTACTTGCAGCCGCGACGGCGCGCGGCGCGCTGCACGCGGTGATCGCTCGAGACGACGGTCAAGCCGCGCGGCGCGCGGTGCCGTTCGATGATTTCTTCCAGCAGCGCGTCGGCGTCGGCATATTCGCGGGCGTAGCGGATCGTTAAGTGATCGTGGTGCACCGTTTTCGGCAGACCGGGCGGCGCGCCGGCCGCGTCGAACACGATGGTCGTTCCGCGACGTTCGCCAGCCGAGAGGGCCGACGCCAGGAAGGCCAGCATCGCTTCGCGCGCGCCGTGCAGCGTTCCGGCCGAGTTGCCGGAGCCGAACAAATAGGTCGCGTGCATCAGGTTGTAGCCATCGATCAACAGTCGCATCCGACTATTGTAGCACCGGCGGTCGATTGAGTTTACCTCACGCTGGAAGGCGGCTCGTTGTCGTTCGCCGCTTTGGGATATTCGATAGGGCCGACTGGGATCGCCGACACGGGGGGCTTACCGGCAATCGGCGCGGCCAGCGCGGCGGTGGTGAGCAGCCCCACGAATAGCCAGAACGCTGGGGCGTAGCTGCCCAGGTACTGCAGGCTGGCCGCCATGATGAACGGGCCAATGCTGCAGGCGGCCACAGCGGCGGTCCAGACCGAACTGCGAATGCTGCCGAGGTGACGCCGCCCGAAGAAACGGGGCCACAACGTGTTGCCGGCCACCATCATTAGCCCCTGGCTGCAGCCAATCATCCCGGCCGCCAATTGGGCAGTGAACATCGAGTCGACCTGGCCCATCAGCACGACTCCACCGGCGAGGCTCGCCATCGCGATCGCCAGCAACCAACGCAGCGGCACCCGATCGGCCAGCAGACCTCCATTCACCTGCATGGCGGCCATGGCGATGGCCATGATCGGGAAAATCGAAGCGGCCTCCGTGGCTGTCATGCCGTGCAGTTCGAAGATCGTCACCAAGTTGAAGATGATCGCCGTGCAGATCATGCCTAGCAGCACGGTGCAAAAGATGCCGATCCAGTAGGCTGGCGTTCGCATCGCGGCGCTGAGCGTGAAACTCGGCGCCCGCGGACTGCTCGTTACGGTGTGCTGGCCACTCGAAGCGTCGACCGTCTCTTCGTCGTCGAGCGCGGGGCTATTGCGATAGAACAACCCGAGCACGGGCAGCAACACGGCCAGCGTTCCCAGCCCGATCACCGTATAAGCGGTTCGCCAACCCAGCCACTCAATCAACTGCAGGTAGGCGATCGGCGTCACGGCGATCGCGCCCGACATGCCGACTCCGGCAATGCCCGAAGCGAGTCCCAGTCGGCGATGGAACCACATGCCGAGCGTGTTGCCGGCTGCCATCGACAAGCCACCTTGGCCAAACGTGCGGAGCAGGAAGAAACCCACGGTCAGCGCCAACACACCAGTGGCGCTGGCCACCGCGATGCACGCCAGGCCGACCAATGTCACGAGCACCAGCGACACGCGCCGCAGCCCGTGCCGATCCATTCGCCGCCCGATCATCATCAACGGCACCGCGGCCAGCAAGCTGGCCACCAGGTAGGCGGTGGCCAACTCGGTTTCACTCAGCTCGAGCGACCGCCGAATCTGCTCCTTGAAAACCGTGACACCAAACGTCTGCCCAGGGCTAGTGCCGATGTGCATCATCATCGCCAGCGGCAGCATCACCCAGGCGTAGCGGGGGTCTTCGTTTTCATAGGTTGCGCCGGCGCGCAACGCAGCAGCAGTCGACATCGATAAACTCTTGCGGCCAGCAGGGCCTGTGGGGCGGGGGGTGGGCGGGTGCCTGTGGTGTGCATTCTACGCCAAAGCCCGCGGGAGGTGCAGCCCGGTTATCCGCTAGCAGATTCCGAATTCGGCGCAGTAGAGCTCATGAGTCCAGAGACTCTTCTGATTCCGCCCCCAAGAGGTTCCGGACAAGCGATTCCTCTCCCTCGACGCACTGTAACTTGTCGGGATAGACCCAAACCGTGAAATCTGGCGACTCTTCGTCACCGCCTTCGAAACGGTCGGACTGAAAGTAGATAATCCAGTTGTTCTTCGCTGTGGCAAGGATTCCTTGAATGCAGGTGACTAGCGTAGGAAAGGCAGCAATCGCCCGAGGGCTGTAAAGCACCACGGTGCGAGACCGCCCTCCCGGCCATGTGTGGGGAATGATGTAATCATCCTCGCCCAAATGTGAGAATACCTGTTCAAGCCGCGCGTCCAGCCACTCCAGTTCCGAGGAGAGCATCTGCTCATTGGTCTCATCGTCTCCCACTCCGTACCTGGCTTGGGCGTCGAAGTAGTCGAACGTTTTCTGGTCAACAATTTCTAGACGGCTGCTTGGCGTGTAGCGTGGCTCTGCGGCCAGGAACTCCTCATCCCAACTACTCAGCGTGGCCTCCAGTGCGGCCGATTCGGTGAGCTTCTCGTCTGCGCAGAAAATGGAGACTTCATGAAGTTTGGGAAGCGACTTGAGCGGCGTTAGGTCCATTCTCTCACAGTCCGTATGCAAGGAGAAAGAACGCAACGCCGTAACGCCTGTCAGCAGCCATAGGTCGGACACGTCTGAGCCCAGGATATTCACGTGAGTCAGGTGCTTGAGTTTAGAGATCGGCTCGAGCGATGGGCAGCTGCCTCCAAAGTTGGTGAGATTATCAAGCTTTGCAAAACGTTCGAGCCCCTCCAGGCTCTCGACCTCTGCTCCCCAGATCACCCGCAGCTCGGGCATGTTCGGAAAGGACATGAACGACTCAAACCGCTTCTCATCGTCGTAGGCAAACTCCAGCCTGCGCAGCGAAGGTAGTTCGTCGAGTGCTTCAAAAGCAGGTATCTGGTCGACCGACAACGTCAGTGTCTGCAGTGCAGGGAGCTGCTCAAGTGCGGCCAGGTTGGTCAGCGGGTTGTGAGCAATGTTGAGCGACTCAAGCGACTTTATGAGTGTCAGATTCGAGATATCTGTCAGTTGGCACTCTGCAATATGAAGTCGCCGTAGCGCACTGCATTTTGCGAGCGGCGCAAGATTGCCTATTTGGTTTTCGCTCAGTATCAGCTCGGCTAACTGTGGTAAGAACTGGAATACCGCTAGGTCGCGAATCGGCCGCTCCTTTGAATTCGACTTCTGGAGGTTCACCCAATTCTGTTTTTCAAGTTCCTCCGCAGCTGGGCCGACCAACCTATGGTCGATTCTCGGAACGTATCCCGCCTGCTCCCAAGGGTCGTCGTTGCTAGACTTCCTCTCCCAGTAGTCATCTTCGAACTTCCATCGAACGCGGTCGATTAGTCGCTCGACCGTGTACGTCGCATCGTCGTCCAGCTCGCCGGACAACGCGTACTCGACAAAGCTGGCGGGGAGCTTCACTGCCTACGTCCCCAGCTCCCGGTGAAAATACCGAAGTATCTGCCCGTCGACGTCGAAGATGTGCGCCAAGAGGGCCGCGCGGACCCACATGCCGTTGCGGGCCTGGCGGAAGTACATGGCGCGGGGGTCGTTGTCGATCTCCTGGGGGATCTCGCCGAAGTGCTGGTCGCGGGGGAAGGGGTGCAGGATCGGGGCGTACGGTTTCATTCTCGACACCAAATCCATATTCAGACAGTATCGCGTGAAGTCGAGCGCGGCGTAGCGTTCGGCGTCGTCGCCGGTGTCATGCTCGCGTTGGATGCGGGTCATGTATAGCGCGTCGAGTTGCTCGATCACGGGACGGCCGTCGAGCGACTGCTCGAACGAGTCGAACTCGTAGAATCGCACATTCTTCGCCGCCAGCGCCTGGCGGAGGTCGTCGCGCATCACGAGCGTTGGATGGTCGGGCGCGATGAACACCAGCCGCACATCGGGGTAGTCGGCCAATAACAGCGCCAGCGAACGGACCGTGCGACCGCGGCCGATGTCGCCGCAGAAAGCGTAGGTCTTGCCGGCGAGGCCTTTGGCCAAGTTTTCGCAACCGGGAAGGCGGCGAAGTTCATCAAACCGCGAGTTGTGCTCCGAGTCGTTCGGGCCACTGAAGTTGAACGTCCGCTGCAATGTGTAGATGTCCAACAGCGCCTGCGTCGGGTGCTGGTCGGCGCCGGAGCCGGCGTTGACGATCGGCACGCTGCGGTTGCCGGATCGCTCTAGGTCGTTCATCAAGTAAGCGCAGCTCTCGGCCAGCCGGGCGATGGGCGACCGCATGATGATCAGGTCGAAGTAGCTGCTGAACATGCGGATCGAGTCGAACCGCGTCTCGCCCTTCGTTTCGCTGGAAGTCTGCGGGTCGCGCACCTCGTTGCAAGTGATGCCGAGTATCTGGCAGGCCGCCATGAACGACAGGAACGTTCGCGTCGAAGGCTGCGTGAAGTACAGCATCGCCCGCTTGTGGTGCAGCAAGCTGATGAGAAAGTCCTGCCCGCTACGGTGCTTCGAGAGCTTGCGAATCGCGTCGGCCACGCCGGCGAGTTCTTCGAGCATGTCGACCGAAAACTGCCCGGAAAACAACACGTGCCGCAGGCGGCCGGATCGCTCGAGTTCGGGCGTTTTGACCTTCGTCGGCCGATTGAGTCGGCCTTCGTAAAACAACAGGTCGCGGTCGTCTTGAGTCTGCGGAGTGGGCGAATCGCTGCTGGCGGGCGGCATGATGGCGGTCATCGCGCGGGCCTTGGGGACGTGTGGGCTGCACTTTGGCTGTTATCGCACACGACCGTGGGGAGCGTCAACCGGCACGGAAACCGGATTGGTGCAATGACGAATGACGAAGTACCCAATGCCCCTTTGTCATCCTGAGGGTGATCAGCGGCGCGATCGCACCTAATCTGCTACTCGCCACCTGGCTTGGAACAGCCACACGATGATGGCCAGTAGCGCGCCGTTGTAGAGTAGCGTGACGACGACATATCCAAAGAAGATGTCGAGGTCCTGCCCCGATGTCATCGAGTCGTCGCTGCGCACGTCGGTGTCGAACTCCAGTGGCAACGCGAACGAAGCAGCGAAGGGGCTGGTGACGCTGGCCATGCGAGTGACCGCCGCGCCTTGCGTGCCGGCGAAGAAGGTCTCGGAGAAGTACCGTGCGGCCAGCGGCGCGATGAACAGCGTGATAATCACCAGGTAGCTGGCCATCAGGCTCTGCGAGGTCTTCTGAAAGATCGTCGAGCAAAACAGCGCGGTCATGGCCGTGGTGAGGCACGTCAGGCCGAAGATCAAAAAGTAGCCCGCCATCGTACCGATGTTCGCCCAATAGCCCACTGGCATCAAACACGCCAGGAGTACGGGCCACATCAGGAAACTGGTCAGCACGCTCGAAACCCGCAACCCGCTGAGCAGCTTGCCCCACAGCATTTGCCAGGGAGTGATGAGCGTAGTGAGCAGCAGGTCGAGCGTTTCGCGCTCGCGCTCGTTGCACACGCTTCCCGCGGAGAACACGGGACCGACC
Organism: Aeoliella sp.; assembly: GCF_965227375.1. Taxonomy (NCBI): domain Bacteria; kingdom Pseudomonadati; phylum Planctomycetota; class Planctomycetia; order Pirellulales; family Lacipirellulaceae; genus Aeoliella; species Aeoliella sp. The sequence goes on along the minus strand of NZ_CBDDFX010000002.1, from coordinate 1,116,862 downwards.
AGCACGTTGAACAGCAGCACGTAGCAGATGTACCACGGAGCGTACTGCGGGAAGATGTACAAGCAAACCGCCATGATCGGCAGCGCCAGCAGCATTGAGATCTGAATCACCAACCGCAGCATCAGCGTGCCCTGGCTGAAGATCTCACTCCGCATTTCCTTGTCGTAAATCGGGTTCGAATTGTCCTCCAGCAGCGTGGTTCGCTTGGGAGGAGCAAATAGCCGATCGGGAAACTCGTCGCGCTTGATGTACAGGCCAACCGCCTCGCGGGCTTCGTTATCGAGGTCCACCACGTCCTTGCCGCCGCTGCCAAAATCGGCCGGGTGCAGGAGCCGACGCGTGGTGGCGAACCAGAACACGGCCGACAGCGTGAAGCAGACCGCCGGCACGATGGTCATCGCAAAGAACACCCGCGCGGTGCCTTGGGTGCCGAGGCCATTCCAAATCAATACGCCCACCATCGCGAGCGGCAGGATCATTAAGTAGCTGACCAGCAGCGACGCCGAAGTGCGGCTGAAGAAGCTGCTGGCCCATAAGCAGATCATGCCGGAGAGCGTGACCGACGAGATCATCGCCACGTACGCACTGAGCACCTCGGTGTAGTGCACACCGCCCAGCGGCAGGCAGAGCATCACGATCGGCAGCGAGCAGAGCATCAAGATCGCCAAGTGGCAGAGCGCGGCCAGCAGCTTGCCAAGCACAATCGCGCCGGGCTTCAGCGGGCTGGCGAGCAGCATCTCGTAGCTTTGCCGCTCCTTCTCACCGGTGATCGCCCCGGCGGCAAAACTGGGCGTCATCAGCGACGCCAGCATGTACTGCCCGAAGAAGAATAGGTTCACCAGCCGCTTGGCTTCTTCAGGCTGAGCAAAGTCGAGCGTCTCGGTCTGCGGCCACGCCAAATAGACTACTCCGCCCAACAGCGCGATGTAAGCAAACAACAACACAAACGCCCGAAACAGGCGAAGATTGCTAAGCAGCTCGTACTGAAGGACTGAGTTTTGAGTCAGATACATGTGCGAGTAGAGGATCGAGGCGCGAGGGTTTGCCCAATTCACCCTCCCTCCGGGAGGGTCGGACCTGCATTTGGTCCGGGGAGGGTGAATGGCGAGGACGCTTTTGACTTACGACCGTGACTCTTGGATTTGGTGCTCACTTCACATCTATACGGAACTGGATTGCGTTTTCGAAGGGCACCCTCCCCGCGGCTCTGGCCGCGACCCTCCCGGAGGGAGGGTAAAGGAGAGCCGTGCCATTTCGTCTCTAGTATTCCCTCGGCCTGACCTTCCCCAGCACTCGGCTCGGTAGGCCCTGCAGTCTCAAAAATCCCTCCGCGTCGTCCTGGTCGTAGCTGCCGCCGCCTTCCATGCTGGCGACTTCGGCATCGTACAGACTATTCGGGCTGGTGCGGCCATGTATTTCGATGTTGCCTTTGTACAAGCCGAGCGTCACCTCGCCGGTCACTGGCTGCTGGGCTTCCTTAATAAAGGCCATCAAAGCGTCCATCTTCGGCACGAACCAGAATCCGTAGTACACCATTTCGGCCACTTCGGGGGCGAGGCGGTCGCGGAGGTGTACCAGGTCGCGGTCCAAGGTGAGTTGCTCCATCTGCAGGTGCGCAGCGTACAGGGCGGTCATGCCGGGGGCTTCGTACACGCCGCGGCTTTTCATGCCGACAAACCGGTTTTCGATGATGTCGATGCGGCCCACGCCGTTGCGGCCGGCGATCTCATTCATCGTTTGGACGACCGCCAGCGCCGAAAGTTTCTTGCCATTTACAGAAACCGGCACACCAGCCTCGAATCCGATGGTTACTTCTTCGGTCGAGTCCGGCGCATCTTGGGGACTCACGCCCATGCCGAAGTCGACAATCGACACGCCATTCACGGCCGGATCTTCCAGATCGCCTGCCTCGTAGCTGATGTGCAAGCAATTTTCGTCGCTGCTGTAGGGCTTGGCCTTCGAGGCTTTGACCGGAATGCCCTTCTTCTCACAGTACTCGATCATCTCGGTACGGCCGGGGAACAGGTCGCGAAACTTCTGGATCCGCCAAGGAGCGATGATCTTGATGTCCGGCTCCAGGGCTTCGGCAGCCAGCTGGAAGCGGCACTGGTCGTTCCCCTTGCCGGTGGCGCCGTGGGCGTAGGCCTCCGCGCCGACTTCGCGGGCCACTTCGAGGATGGCCTTGGAGATCAACGGTCGGGCGATCGAGGTGCCGAGGAGATAAATGCCTTCGTACTTGGCCTGCCACTGCATAACGGGGAACGCGTAATCGCGACACAGCTCTTCCTGCACGTCAACGATGCGAGCTGAGGCCGCTCCGCAGTCGTTGGCCTTCTTGATCATGGCATCGCGGTCCTCGCCGGGCTGGCCGAGGTCGACGTACACGCAGTGCACGTCCCACCCCTCGTCCTGCAGCCAACCGAGAATGACCGAAGTATCCAATCCGCCCGAGTATGCGAGCACGCAACTAGCCATGAGATTCCAATCCTGCCAAACGTGAGAATGTCTGCTGTCTTTCGAGGCGACGTCGCAATACGTATGACGCACCGCCCACGATTGTGGTTCGCTGGGCGAGGATTAGCAAGCGGCGGGGATTTCGATGGGGAATCCGGCGTAGGGTGGGTCAAGGAGCGACAGCGACGCGGACCCACCACGGCGCAATGGCAAATGACGACCGTGATGGGTCCGCGCGAGCTGAGACTCGCTTGACCCATCCTACCGCGAATGGCCACTATGGCTGCTCCGCAATCCGCATGTTCCGGAACAGCAGGTTCGTCGTCGGGTCGTGTGCTTGCAGGCAGAAGGTGCCGGGGGCGGTGCGGAGGCCCTTGCGCGGGTTCTCGTCGGGCTCGCGGGTGTCGGTCCAGTCGGTGACCTGCAGCCCGTTGACCCAGGCGGCGATGTGTGGGCCATTGGCGTTCAAAGTCGTGTAGAACCACTCGTGATCCTGGGCGTTCACCATGCGGGCGTTCACGCGGCGGTAGATGCCGCCGGTTCCGCAGTCTTTGGGCTTCGCGCGATTGCCATCGAGATAAGTGTTTTGAATCTGGCACTCGTAGCCGTTCATCATGTCGCCGGGGATCGAGCGGAAGAACACGCCGGAGTTCGCCCCATCGCCATTCACCTTGCACTCGTACTGCATGACGAAGTCGCCGTACTCGCCTTCGGATTCGGCTTGCCCTTTGCCGCCGAGGATCTGCATCTCACCGTTGTCGGTCACCGAGATCTCCGCCGACTGGGCCTGGTCGGTCTTCCAGCCAGCTAGATCGCGCCCGTTGAACAAGGGCACTTCGCCCAGGGGCTTGAGCAGCACACGGCGGAAAATTACTTCGCCTTGATTGAATTGCAAACCAATGTGCCCAGTGAGCAATGGGTTGTCGCTGGTGTCCCTGAAGTTGGTGAGCGCTCGGCCATCGAGCAGCACTTCGATATGCGGACCGTTGGCGATGATGTGCAGGCGATGGAACTTATCGCTGGCGGCCTCCAGCTTGTCGAGTTCGCCTTCCGCGTAGTCGCCCCGCTTGCGATCGGCGATGCTGCCGGTGGGAAAGTTGTGCGGTTGGGCGGCGATGTTCACTTCGTAGCAATCCTCCGCCGGGTTGGTCGGCACCGCGGCACTGCGGATGAACACGCCACTGTTGGCATCGGGGTCGACGCAGCGGTAGTCGACCACCAGTTCGAAGTCGGCCCACTGGGTCGTGGTCATCAGCCAACCGAGCTCGCCGGTCTTACAAGTTAGACCTCCCCCGCGGGTGGCAGTCCACTTGTTGTTGTTGGTGGCTTTCCAACCAAAGAGCGCCTCGTTGTCGAGTTGAATCCAACCACTGGACAACATCTCCTTGTCCAGCCAGGTAGCCACCCGCCGCGCGTCCTCGCGCCCCTCATAGCCGTCCTTGAAGTACAACCACTTCGGCTGCCATTTATTGGCGTCGGGCAAGCCAGCGGCCTGAGTGGTGACGGCGAACGAAAGAAAAACGATCGCAGCAAGGACAGTGCGAAGCATGGGAGGGCCTGTGGGGGTGGGAAAGGGCAGGAGGGGGGTGCGTTGCCAGACTATGCAATCAGTCGACAGGGCGGGGACGGACGGTTTGGATTTCGAGTTGCACCAAACCAGTGAGGCCCCCTGACTCTTTCGCATCAGCAGGATGCGAAACGTCGATTATTAGTTCCGACGTGGGCAAAAGCAAATCGCGGACTTCCTGCCGCCACGGTGTGTCTGGGTTTTCGGAGAAGTCGTACGGAGGAAGCGGATTTTCGTTCAGCTGGATCGTGGCGGAGCTCGTCACACGATCGATGCTAAGCCACACTTCCTGGCCCGACTCCAGACCCGTGGGCTCGTGAAAAGTCCGGCGATAGCGGACCGTGCCGCGAAACCCCACACCGAGCACCTCCGACCAGTCGGCCGGCAGCTTCTGCTTCCCCTCGCGCGACAAGGCCTCGTCGCCCTCAAGCTGCTCCAGCACCTCATATCGCCATGGACCGCGAAGTCGGATGAAGTGCATGGGGGAGGGTCTAGGGGTCGGGGGCTAGGGGATAGGGAAGCGCAAACGGGTGGAGACGGTCATCCTTGAGGTCAACGGTCTTTCCCTCGCACCTAGTCCCTCGATCCACACCCCTCACTCAGGCACCAAGTGCTGGCGGACGGTCACCTCGCGGATTTGGCGGCTGTCGGGTTCATAGACGCGAAGCTTCACCTGCACGCCGCGTAGTGGGACGGGGTAGGGGGGCGAGGTCTCGCGCTCGCCCATGTCGTCAGGGCCGAACAGGGCATAGTCCTCCGCATGGTCGACCACGTTGGGATCGCCTGCCAGACTGGGATCGCGATCGTCCAGGTTGTTCGTCCCTTCGTCGATGATGGGATTGCCAACCGAGTCGACGTCGCCGTCCTGATTGACTCCATCGTGCTCGTAGGCGAAGTTCCACGTGTCGTAGGTGCGCGTGAAGCCAAGGTCGCCAAGTTGCGATTTGGGGTGAGGCATTCCGCCAAAACGGGATCCCGCGAACGTAAATCCTGGCGATACTCCCAAGCTCGTCGAGTTGCGCCGCAGGAACTCGCGGTGCAAGTCGCCATAGCCAAGGTCGACGTACGCTCCGTTGCTCACCACGAAGGGGTCCGCAATGGTGAAGGCTTGCGTCCAGCCGATGTCGCCAGGGGTAACGGCCGTGATATCGGCGTTCGCCGCTGGAATGCTGCCATTTAGAACCGGCGTGCCATCTGGCAGCAGTGCATACACCGGCGCATCGGGGTCGAACACCTGCACGTCGAACGCCAGAGCGTCGCTTATCATGAGGTCGGCGCCGCGCCGGCTTTGGTTCGGGCCGACGACTCCTAGCGGAGCGAGGCCAGTGGTAACGTGAACAATCTGGCCGTTTTCGTCCACAATCGCCCTGGCGGTGGCTCCTCCTTCGAGTATCGCCAAGGGGCGAACGAAATTCCCGGTACCAGGGGCCGTCAGCTCATAGCCACCTACCGCGTTGGCTGCTCCGTTGGCTATTGCATACGGCCTGGCTCCGGCTCCGCCGGCAGCCGGATTGCCATATTCCGGGTCTACCACAAACCGCACATTACTAGTTGCATCGCCTCCGGCCGATACCATGCGATAGCCGAATGCCCGACTGGCATCGAACACATAACCATGATGCTCGTATCGATTCTTGCGATCGGTGAGGTCCGCAAGCGTGTTGGCCACAATAGTCCACGCGCCGCCTTGATTGCCTATGGTAGGGTCGAACTGGATACGAGCGGAAATATCGTAGCGTTCCTGAAAGGCGATCAGTGCGGCCAATGCCTGAACTTCATCATCCACCGGATCGTTCAAGGTGGACATAATACGCAATACGCCCGGTCGGCTCTTTGCGCCGGTGGCATCGACGTTGAACCGGTAGTCGAGCCAAGGCGCCACCAGCAGCGTGCGGCGATAGATGGCCCGCATGCCCGGTTCGCCAAAGTAGTCTCGCGGATCGACGGAATCCGCAGTGTTGGTATCGGCCGGATTCTCGACGCAGTACCAGATGACTTCGGCAACGGGTGATGTGATGGTTTGGGAACCCCAATTCTCGAATGCATTCGGGCTGTTGTTCGAAGGATCAACGTTGCCGCTCGGCGCTGGCCCAGTGAAGGGATCTTGCTCGTTCCGCGACGTAAATGCCAGGATGTCGTCGTGGTCGCCCAGTCCGCCACCATCGGTGACCCAATCGGGATTCGCTCTTGTGAACTCGAGGTTACTCGAAGGCACCGTCGACGCAACGTGGTCGATCTCAAACGCAAGCGGCAAGTCGGCCGCGTCATCTGTTAACGCACTCGGAAAGAAGTCCGCGTGCAATCCCTCGACGATTTCAAAATACCCGACGTCTGATTCGGGTCTCTGCCAGGGGATGCCGGGGCACGTCATGCCTTCGAGGTCGCGTTGCAGCACGTTGCGCACGTGGCGGAGTTGGTTGCCCACTTCGACCGCCGCCCGGCGTTTGGAGACACTGGAACTCACCGTGGCGAACACACCGACCACCGTGGCCATCATCACCAGCGTGATGCTGATGGCGACCAGCATTTCGATCAGTGTGAAACCGGAATGCCGAGCTCGACGAGTCAACAACGTGAGCGCTCGCCTGCTGGCAAAATGGGCAGGCTTGTGTGAAAAGTTGGCTGAAGTCACCAGAATACCTCGATCCTCTGTGGCCACGCGGCGTTGAGCCCCTAGACCGCGCGGCCTGTCCTCCTTCTATTGCAACCCGACGTAACGTGTTTGTCAAGAAAGAGTTGAGGCCGATCGCAGCACTGCATGCGGCAAAACACGCCCCGGCGGTCTGGATGACGATTTTCGGATCTCACCTGGAACATCCGGCGTGGGCCGCGATAATTGGGGGATTCGTTACGAAGTAGAGGCATACCACCGCCGCTAGTCGCCAACGATCCCACCTTCGGCTAGCCCGTCCGATCCCACCCTTCCCGATGCGAGAGCCATGAAATATTCGTCCGTCGTGCTTCGCGTTCCCCTCGCTCTGCTGTGGTTCCTGCTGTTGGCCACCGATTCCGGCGCTCAGCAGTCGTCGTCGCCGAACGCTATCGAGCAGTACAACCAGGCGGCGCGGTGGCAGAAGCTGGAAGAATTCGACGTGGCCGCCAAGGAGTGGGAGAAGCTCGCTGCCGATCATCCCAAAGATCCGTTGGCGGCCGCCGCTCAGCACTACGCGGGCGTGTGTCGATTCCAGTTGGGCGAGTATCCAGCGGCGATCAAGTCGTTCGAGGCGTTCCTGGCGGCCAGCCCCAAGCATGAGCTCACCGAGGCGACGCTCACCAACCTGGGCCTGGCCGCGTACAACCAGGCGCAGCGCAGCGAAGGCGACGCGTCCACAAAACTCTACCAGCAGGCGGTCACCACCTTCGACCAGCTCGCCAAGCAGTTCCCCGAAAGCAAACTCGGTTCGCAAAGCGACTTCTATCGCGGCGAGTCGCTTTACGCCTTGGGCAAACTGGCCGAGGCCGAACAAGCCTACAACAAGTGGCTCAAAGACTATGTCGATGAGAAGAGTCAGCTCGAACCAAGCGTGCGACTCGCGTTGGGGGCGACACAAACGGAGCTGGGCAAAACGGACGCCGCTCGTAAGACGCTCGAGAGCCTGCTCGGCGACAATCCGCCCAACGACATCGCCGCCCAGGCGTCGGTTCGACTGGGCGATGCGTTGGTGGCGGCTGGTGAACATGCGGCCGCCGCGCAGCAGTACGCCAACGCTACGACCATCGATCCCAACACGCCGGACGCCGACTACGCCGCCCAGGCGAGGGTGAGCGCGCTGTTCAACGCAGGCGATTACACGGCCGCCGCGCAAGCTTACGAAGAGTTGGGCGATATTGCTTCGGCTGGCAAAGCGCTGTACCAGGCAGGCGACTACACGGCGGCCGCCGAGCGGTTGGCCAAGGCCTACGCGGCCGCGCCGAACGATGCGGAACTCGCCCACTGGTGGTCGCGCTCGCTCTTACAAGCGGGGCAACCCGCCGAAGCACTGAAGGCCGCCGACACGGCGCTCACCAAGACAAAGTCGGCCGAGCTGTTGCTCGACAAAGCCGACGCGATGTACGCGATCGACGCACAACGAGCCGCATCGCTGCCGGCCTACATCACCGCGGCCGATGCGGCCGAGGGTGAACTGGCGGCTGAAGCCCGCCACCTGGCGGCCGCCACGGCGCTGGAATTAGGTGAGCTCGATACCGCGAAACAGCAGGCCCAGAGCATCTTAGACAAACACGCCGATACGAGCTTCGTGCCCGACGCCCGTTTGACGCTGGCCGAAGCGCAGTTGCAATCGGGCGAGGCGCAGCAAGCGGCCGCCACGTTCGCCGAGCTGCTGAAGACCGCCACCGACGAACAAAAACCCGACTGGACCGTGCGACTGGCGTGGGCGCAAAGCACCGCGGGCGACGAAGCGGCCGTGGTCGCGACGCTGCAGCCTTTGGCCGTGGACGCCAAGAGTTCTACCGGGCAGCAAGCCGCGTTTCTGCTGGGCCGAGCGCTGTTCCGCACCGGCGATGCCGCCGCAGCGGCCAAAACGCTACGAGCGGTGGCCGAAGCCAACCCACCAAGCGATTGGTCGCCCGAGGCGAAGTTGATCCTCGGTCGATCGCTGACTGCAACCGGGGACCAAAGCGGCGCCATTGCAGCGCTCACCGCATTGATCGACAGCCAGCCAAGCGCACAACTCGCCGCCCAGGCGTACTACCGCAGGGGCGAGGCCCAGCAGTCGGGCGGCAACGCAAAAGCTGCCGTGGCCGACTACGACCAAGTGCTGGCCGACTCGTCGCAGCATCCGTTGGCGCCCTACGCGGCCTACCGCGCAGCGATGCTGCAGATGCAGCAGCGCGAATTCGACGACGCGGCCGCGCGATTTGGCAAGCTGGCCGACGCCTACCCCGACCACACGCTGGCCGGCGAAGCGCGGCTTGGCCAATCCACATCGCTCGCCCAGTCGGGCAAAAACGCCGAAGCCGCCGCCGTGCTCCAGAAGATGGATACCAGCGAGCCCCGCGTCGCCTTGGCGCTGGGCACCAGCCTAGCCGGACAGAAAAAGTGGGATGAGGCCATCAAGCTATTGAAACAAGCCGCCGAAGCACCGGGCGAGTTCGTCGATCGCGATCGCGCGTGGTACGAACTTGGCTGGGCGTACCGCGAGTCGGGCCAGCAGGAGGATTCACGCGGCGCTTTCCACAAGCTGATCAAACAACTGCCCGATAGCCCGCTGGCTGCCGACGCGATGTTCCGCGTCGCCGAGCTGTCGTACGAAGCAGAAGACTATCAGCAAGCGGCCGGCCAGTTCCAGGCGGCCGCCAAACAGGCTGCCAACGACGCCACTCTGAACGAAAAAGCCCTGCACATGGCGGGTTGGGCGCAGCACAAGTCGGGCGACGGCGAGACCGCGGCCGCCACGTTCGCCGAGCAGCTGAAAGCCCACCCCAGCGGTGCCTTGGCCCCCGACGGCCAGTGGATGATCGGCGAAGCCCGCTTCGCTGCCGAGCAATACGACCAGGCGTTGGCTGCCTACGGAAAAGCGAAAGACGCGAAGCCGAGTTCCGCTACGCTGGCCCCATTGGGTATGCTGCACGCTGGCCAGGCGGCTGCACAACTGGAGAAATGGCAAGAATCGGCCGATTGGCTCAAAGCAGCATCCACCGACTATCCCGACTACGACGGCCAGAGCGAAATCGCCTACGAACTAGGTTGGTCGCTCATGAAGCTCGGCAAGCCCGACGAAGCGAAGCCGATCTTGGAAAAAGTAGCCGACCGCGACACCTCGCCCATCGGCGCCCGAGCGCGCTTCGTGCTGGGCGAAATCGAGTTCGGCAACAAAGAGTACGAACAGGCGGTGCGAACGTTTTTCAAAGTTGCCTACGGATACGGCGATCGCGAAGCTCCTGAGGCCTATCACCACTGGCAAGCCGAGTCGCTGTTCGAGGCCGCCCGCTGCCTGGAGCAGTTGGACCGCGGCAGTGCAGCGAAGAAGCTGTATCAAGAACTAGTGCAGCGATTCCCGAAAGAAGCGAAGGCGGAGTTGGCCCAAAAACGCCTGGCGACGCTCGGCAACTAACCGTCCGACACCTACCCACGAAACAAAAACCGCCAGAAAGCCCTGCTGGATGGCTCACAACCTGGCCGCTATGTGCAATCCGCTGGACGTCTTGTTGATCTCCGCGGAAGGCTCCCCCAACGGCCTCCCTCCTGCTGCATTGCTGTCATGAAATGTTACCTGCTCGCTATCGGTTTACTTTTGAGCTGTGTTAGCTCGCCCTGTTGGGCTCAAGAAAGTCCTTCGGAGGATCGCGCCGACGCAGTGCTCGCCGCGCCCACCGACGCCCAACTGGCCGAAGCCGCCCCCAAGAGCGACGTGCCGTCGGTGCAGTTGTTCGATCTGTTGATCAAGGGCGGCTGGCTGATGGCGCCCATCGTGCTGATGTCGATCCTGGTGGTCGCCATCGGTGTGGAACGGGCGTTGGGGCTGCGTGAGTCGCGCATTGTGCCCGAGGGTCTCGTAACCGAACTGGGCCGGTTGGCCGAGTCGAGCGTGTTCGATCCCCGCCAGGCGTACAAGCTTTGCCAGAAGTACCCAAGCTCGGCCGCGAGGGTCGTGAGGGCGATGCTGCTGAAGGTCGGCCGCCCGCACGCCGAGGTGGAAGCCACCGTGGCCAACGCCTGCCAGGCGGAGAGCGACGCGTTGTACTCGAACGTTCGCACGTTGAACCTGGCGGCGACCGTCACTCCGCTGCTCGGCCTGCTCGGAACCGTGTGGGGCATGATCCAGGCGTTCTTCGTCACCGCCAACCTGCCCGACGCGTCGAACAAAGGCGAAGCCCTCGCTCAGGGCATCTATGTCGCGCTGGTTACCACGTTCGCTGGCTTGGCCGTAGCGATTCCCGCTGCGATGCTGGCCCACTTTTTCGAAGGCCGCATCCTGCGACTGCTGCGGCAAGTAGAGAACCTGGCCGCCTCGTTGCTGCCGCAGGTGGAACGTTACGAAGGCAAACTGCGACTCGACAAGCAACGCCTGGAATCCGAACCAGCCAACGGCAACGTGGCCAACGCCCCGCACCGCGCGGCCTCGCATCCGACAAGCTAGTGGGCGTTCTTCCAGCTTTCGCGACCAAATTAATGGTCGTTGGTCCTTCGAAATTGGTCCTTCCCCCACCATGCCAGTTCAAATCAAAAAAGGCCTGTCCGGTAGCTCACTGAGCCTCACGCCGTTGATCGACGTGGTGTTCCTGCTGCTGATTTTCTTCCTGGTTACCACGCGGTTCGAGGAGGAAGAGCGCGACATGGCAGTCAACTTGCCCAAGGCGAGCGCCGCGGAGCCGACGATCTTTCAGGGCAAAGAGATCTTCGTCACCATCACGCCGACGGGCGAGTTCTTTCTGGAAGGTAAGCAGTACTCCGCGTCGAGCCTCGAAAACAAGCTGAAGAGCCTGTACGAGAACAACCCCGGCAAGCAAAAGGTGAAAATCCGCGCCGACCAGGAGTCGCGCACCAGCCACCTGGTCACGGTGATGAATGCCTGCAACCAGGCCAATATCCGCGACTATACGATCGCCACCGAATAGAGCTGAAAGCAGGAGGCCGACAGCCACCCCATGCCTACCAAACGCCACATCCGCAAGCTGCCACGCCCGGCGTCGAGTGCGTTCGACGACCGCACCAGCACCGTGCAGTGGGTGCTGGGGGTGTGGGCGCTGCTGGTGACGGTGCTGATCGTGTCGCTCGGCGGGTTCGACGATCCGCGGCTGCTGTTCAACGGTTGGGTGCGACTTATCGGCATGGCGGCCACTTGGGGCGCGCTGGCGTGGGCGGCTGCCTCGCCCGGCAAGTGGATGGCCAAGCGGCTGCGGCTTGGCGTGGCAGCCAGTTTGGTGCTGCACACGCTGGTGGCGTTGTTCCTCGTGTTTGCACATTTGACGTTCTTGCTCACCGAGCCCGAAGTGGCGTTGGTCGAGCAAGAGGTCGTCGAGCCCGAGGAAGTGCCGAAGCTGGTGGATGTGGTGAGTCCCAGCGAAGAACAGGAGCCCGTGGTCGAAAAGCCGGTGCCCACCGACCGACTTGCACAGCAACAGCAGCCACAAACCAGCCAGGCGAAGGCCTCACCGCAAACCGAACCACAAGACACACCCGAACCGCCGGAACTCGCCAGCACCGAGGCGCCGCAGTCGTTGGTCGAGCGCCGACCTCGCACCGCACTGACGCACCGAGCCAAGTCGCCCGGCGAGCGGAGCCGCCAGAGCGAGACCGCCACGCTGGCGACCACCGCACCGCAGCCGCTCACCAAGCCCAAGCAGGTGGCTTCGGCCGCTGCGGCCGAACCGGCGCCGGCTGCCAAGCTAGCGAAGGCCGAGAACCAACCACGCGAAACGCCAGCGCCCGAAGAGCCGCAAGAAGTCTCGCCGCAACCGCCGACGCGCGTCGCCCAGCGGCGGAGTTCCAACGCGCCGCAGGTGGCGCAGACTCCGCCGACGCCACGTCGCCCGCTGTCGCCCGCCGAAGTACCGGAACCCGCGGTGGCCGAAGTGGCTCCGCGCGTCACCACGCCCGAAACCACTCGCGTAGCAGCGGAGCCTTCGCGGCTCGATCGCCCGCGGACCCCAACTGCCGCGCCGCAAGATGTTCCCGAGCCGCAGCAACAGCGCAACGCGCCGCCCACCGCGGTAGCGCGACGCGACACACGTGAACCCGAGATGCCACTGGCCGCCGCGCCAACGCCGCTCGATCGCCGCACGGCGGTGAACGTGGCCGAAGCGATTTCCCGAACGCCCGAAGCACAGCGCCCCGCCGAGGTGACGCGCACCGCCTCGGACACCGAACGCCCGGTGGAACCCGTGGCCGCCTCGCTAAGCAAACAGCAATCGACCAATCCAACACTGGCCGAAGCGGTCCAGACCGAAGCCCAAAAGTTGGCCTCGGCCATGCCGACCGAGACGCCCACGCGGCGACGCGAGTCGGCGTTGGTGGCGGAGACTCCGCAGCCCACACCGAAACCTACCAGCAATCCCACCGAAGCCGCTTTAGCGGACTCCGAGACCACTCCCGATCCAATGGTCGCCGCGGTGCCGCGTGAGACGACGCTCGAGTCGTCCTCCAGTCCTGCACCAAGAGTGCTAGCCGACTCGCGCGGTGGCACGGGTACGCAAGGAGCGGGGCTCAACTCGCTGAACGATGCGCCGGCCGCGCCGACTTACTCGGCGCCGTTCGCCTCGGCGGCGGCGAATCGCAAACGCAGCACGCAAACCGAGCGCGGCCCGGCGCTCGCGCCGAATCCAGTGGCCGACGTCGCGCGGGCGAGGGCCGGCGCGGCGAGTCCCACCTCGACGCTCGTGGCGATGCCGGTTCCGGATGCCGAAGTGGCCGGTTCGACCACGCCTGACACGATTAGCGCCAGCAGCAGCGCGGCCGTCGATCGGCAGTTTGCCAACGTCTCGTTGGGCGACGTAACCGCGGCGCAGGGCGAGGCCGAGTTCGACACCGGACCACCGCAGATCACGCCGGAGCGCGGCAGCGGTCGCGGCTCGAGTGGCGGCCGACTGGCAATGCGTTCTCCCGAATCCAACAGCGGCCTCGGCCCGCGGCGTCCATCGCACGCGGCGATGTCGCCATCGGCCACCGGCGTGGCCTCGGCGCCCGCGCCAGCTAGTGCAGCCCCGTCCGCGGCTGCCGTGGCAGGCAAACAACAACAAACAGGCGGAGCACCGGCCCCGGCCATTAGCGGTCGACCAAGCGAAACGGACGTTCCGCGGCTGGCCCAAGCCCGCGCGCCCACGGGAGCGACTTCCGGCGGCGGAGCCACCCCGCCAAGCGTCGGCCCGCCAGCCTCGGCCACCGAAGTGGGAACTCCACCGCCACGCCCAGGTGGTTCGATTGCCCGCACGCGTGACGACCGCGGCTCGCGCGGCGCACCAAGCGTCGCCGCAGCGACCAGCCAAGAGGGGCCGCGCGGCATAGCCGCCGCTGCTAGTCCCGCCGCCGTGGCAGCCGCGACGCTCGATCCCGTTGCAGTAGCGCTCGTCACTCCGCTGTCTGTCGATCTTACCGAAGCACCGAATACCGCGCCCGCGCCGGCCACCTCGAGCACCTCGGACGTCGCGCCGAAACGCGCCACGCTCATGCCGGCGGAAGTTGGCTCGGGCGGGTTGGCGAGTGAGCCAACATTCGAAGCGGGCATCCCGCAGCGGATCGCCCGCCGGCAAACTCCGGCGCTGCGGATGACGCCCAGCCGGTTCACTAATCCTAACGAAGGCGGGCAGTTGAACCCGCCGGGCCGCAAACGCAACCCGGCGCCGGCATTCGCTGCGCGGAGCGACCGCATCGACTCGGCGCCGATCACCAATCCCGATGATCCGCGGCCTAAGACTGAAGCGGCGATCGAACTCGGCCTGGAGTTCCTCGCCCGTGTGCAGCAGGAAGATGGCCGCTGGTCGCTCAACGAGTTTGGCGACCTGCCAGTCGACGAGGACGAGATGCCCAGCATCCGGGCGGATAGCGCGGCCACCGGGCTCGCGCTCCTGGCGTTCCTGGGCGGCGGTTACGATCACTACGACGACAAGTACCAGGCCGTGGTGCAGCGCGGGCTCGACTACCTGGTCGAGCAGCAATCGGCCGAGGGCGACATCTTTCCCGAACGCGACCTGCCCGGCCCCCGCGCCACGCGGTTCTACAGCCACGGCATCGCCACGCTCGCTTTGTGCGAAGCCTATGGCATGACTGGCGACCCCGAACTTCGTGCTCCCGCGCAGGCGGCGCTCGACTACATCACCCGCACCCAGCACCCGCAGTACAACGGCTGGCGATACACCGAAGGCCTCAACAGCGACCTGTCGGTTACCGGCTGGCAGGTCATGGCCATGCGGAGCGGCGAACTGGCCGGCCTGCGTGTGAACAAGAGAACCTACGACCGGGTGCGAAAGTTCGTGGAAGAGTGCCGCCAGACCGCGGGCGGTGAAGAACTCTATTGCTACAACCCTTACCTCAACAGCCGCCGCGAGGGCATGCAGCATTACAACAAACCGAGCACCGTGATGACTTCGGTCGGCATGTTGATGCAGCTTTACCTGGGCACCAACCGCGAGTCGAAGCTCATGCAGCGCGGGGCGGACCACCTCCGCGAGAACCTGCCCACGCAAACCGGCGAATTCGCCCAAGCGCCCGTCGGCACGCCTGGCAATCCGCAGCGGGATACTTACTACTGGTACTACGCGACGCAGGTGATGTTCCACATGGGCGGCGACTACTGGCAACAGTGGCACGAGCACCTGCACCCGCTGCTGGTCGACCACCAAACGCAAGAAGGCCCGCTAGCCGGCAGTTGGAACCCTCAGAAACCGGTGCCCGACATGTGGGCCAACCACGCCGGGCGAATGTACGTCACGTGCCTGAACCTGCTGTCGCTGGAAGTGAGCTACCGCCATTTGCCGCTTTATGAGATGACGGGGAAGTAAGTTTCTTACGTCACCCTCCATCGGGGTCGGACGGGCCACGGCCGGGGAGGCGAGAATACGGCGACGCTTTCTATCCGCCGGAGTGCAACCCAGACCGCAAAAGGGCTCGGACGATGGCAAAGACGAACTACCACATGCTGGCCAGCGAGACTCTCGATACCGCCGAAGCAGTCCGTCGCATCGCCTCGCTTTGATGCCGCGGCAAGTATCCCGAGAGCGCATAAGAATTCGTCCTATTTTCACGATCCTTCATATGAACAGGTAGCCGACGAAGACCCATGACGACAATCCTTAAACTCAACGCTAGCGCCCGAAGTGAGCGCTCGCTTACGCGGCGCCTCTCATCGCATTTCGTACGTCACTGGTTGAAACACCGTCCGGAAGATGTAGTCCTTGAACGAGACGTTGGCAGAGAGCCGCCACCACCAGTGACCGAAGAATGGATTGCCTGCGCTTTCACGTCTCCTGCCGAACGATCAGAAGAGCAGGCGAAAATGCTCACGCTTTCGGATTCTCTTATTGCAGAGCTCGAGGCTGCTGACATCATATTGCTTGGTACGCCGATGTACAATTATGGCATGCCTTCATCGCTGAAAGCTTGGTTCGACCAAGTCATTCGTGTCAATAAGACCTTTTCTTTCAATCTCGACCGCGGAGACTTTCCGCTTGAACCGATTCTATCTAACAAAACACTCGTTATCCTCACTTCATCGGGTGAATTCGGATTTCAAGCTGGGGGAGTACGGGCGCACATGAATCACTTGGTGCCTCACATAAAGACTTGCTCTTTCTATCTCGGCGTTAGCGGTGACGACGACATTCACCACATCGGGATTGAATATCAAGAGTTTGGCGATGACCGCCATCGCAGATCCATTGACGAAGCGCAAGGTGGCGTCGTTACTCTCGTCGAAAAGCTGGTCAAAACTCTATAGCCGTTGCGTCCAACATTTCGTGGATAACGTTCGTATGGCGTTCAGACTCGGCCCCGGCCAAGTCGGACGGACCTCGGCCGGGGAGGAACTAGAAAGTGAAGAACGAATTACTCGATGACCTCAACAATCTGATCGAGCACCTTGAATCCAAACGTGGAAGCTATATCGAAGTCGTGTCGCATATGACTCGGACGCCCGGGAGTTTGGATCGCCATTCCACCACTCGGTCGTGTTTGGTGATGCAGCTAGAAACTGTTGGTATCGCCTTCAGTGGTGCCAAATTCTTATTGATCGGCGAGGCTCTGGGTTGTCATGTAGCTCACGAAGTATTCTTAGATCTGCTGCAGGAATTGAATGCCGCCGAAAATAGCACTGTACTGGTAGAGCGTTTTGGGAAACTCGCTGAACGTCACACATCGATCCGGTTGCTTGACGATGTCGCTGCATAATGGTGCGCGAAAGGCGGAAACAGCCTCTCACGCAGCGAGAAAGTTGATGTGGTCGCAACCCATGGCTAGACTGACTTGCGACAATCGTCGTCCTGCGCGTTAGGCTGACCACCTTGCGGCCTAGAGGTGTTACGTGCTTGGGCCCAACAGACCGAGGTGAGCCACACTCGTCGTAGACTCGAAAGGGGCTTCCGGTGCCCCTGATGGACCAGTGGTCACCACCGACGCGACTTTGGCTAGTTCCTACCCGCGCCGAGGTCGATGCACCCGCCTGCAGTTGGATTCGGTCGATTCCGGACCTGAGTTAGGCTTGCCGGGAAGGGCCGCGATACGAAAAGCGTACTCCCAATCTAGGCCCGAAATCTAAGCCCGAACCTGCCACTCCGCTTGGTGGAACGGTGGCGACCGAACTGGTAAACTCCTGGCCACGCCAAGAGTTGTAGCCAACCGCTTGTCCGCTTCTAGTTCGAGGCGGCCCTTCCGAACCCGATCGACCGCTGTGGAGACTCACCATGCCCGAATTGCCCCGCATTTGCATTGTCTCACTGCTCCTCTTTTCTGCCCTCGGTCATACGGCTCTGGCAGACGATTTCGTGTGGACAAACGGGGCCGATAATGGAGCGTGGCACGACCCTGGCAATTGGCTGAATACGACGAGGGACGACCCGGAATCCTTCCCGGGTGGGGGCGACCACGTCAGCTTTGGCGGCGGCATTTCCGGGGTTGCCACGACAACGAACGGCGCAGCCGCGTCGATGAACGTCACGGGGGTATTTGGGCTCAGTCCCGGCACGCTCACCGTCGGTGGGTTGTCCAACAGCGGCGTCTTCGAGTTCTTCGGTGCTGTCAGCTTCTCGGACGAAGTCCTTAGCTTCGCGGCTGGTGACAGCGTCATCTCGGGCAGCGGCCAGATCGTGATGAAAGAGTACTTCGATTCGAGTATCCGGCTCAGCAACCCCAACCACAGCCAGACGGTGACCAACGCGGCCGGTCACACCATCCGCGGAACCGGCAAGTTCGAGCTCTACGGCGTCGAGCCCGCCTTCATCAACGAAGGCGCGATCTCGGTCGAGGCGGGGGGCATGATCGTCAATGGCGGCGGCACGGTAGCCGATTCCTTCACGAACAACGGCCTGATCGATGTCGCCGACGGCGAGACGATCCAGTTCTTCTACGTCGACAATCTAGCGTTCGGGCCGTCTTCGACGCTCCAGACCAATTCGTCGGGGGTGATCGAGCTGCTCGCCTCAACCCTCTCCAACACGACCGTGGAACTGGCGGGCGACGGGACGTTCTTGCTTGCCGTCTCCAACCTCGACGAGGTGACGATCAACGACGGATCGACGGTCACCCTCGACACTCACGTGAATCGGGTCGTCGGCACGCTGACCAACAACGGCATGGTTCGGTTCCAGGGGGGCGAAAGCACCACCGACGAAGTCTTGGCGTTCACGGGCGACGCCGTCCTGGCCGGGACGGGCGAGGTCGTAATGACGGAGTCCAACGATTCGAAGATCCAGATCAGCAGCCAAACGGTGACCAACGCGGCCGGTCACACCATCCGTGGAACCGGCGAGTTCGAGTTCTCCGGCGCCGAGCCCACCTTCATCAACAATGGCACGATCTCAGTTGAAGCGGGAGGCATGGACATCGATGGCGCAGGCACGGTAACCGAGTCTTTCACGAACAACGGACTGATCAATGTCGCCGACGGCGAGACGCTCCGGTTCCTCTACGTCGATACTTTGACGCTCGGGGCGACTTCGGTGCTCCAGACCAACTCGTCGGGGGTGATCGAGATGCTCGCCTCAACGCTCTCCAACGCAACCGTGGAACTGACCGGCGACGGGACGTTCTTGCTTACCGGCGTCAACCTCGACGCGGTCACAATCAACGACGGGTCAACGGTCACCCTCGACACCGGTGTGAATCGGGTCGTCGGCACGCTGACCAACAACGGCGTGGTCCGGTTCCTAGGAGACGATCAAACCGGCGCCGACGAGGCATTGGCGTTCACGGGCGACGCCGTCTTGGCCGGGACGGGCGAGGTCGTGATGACAGAAACCCTCGTTTCAATGATTCGGATCGGCAGCCAGACGGTGACCAACGCGGCCGGTCATACCATCCGCGGCACGGGCGAGATCGAGATTTCCGGGACCGACCCCGCGTTCATCAACGATGGGGTGTTGTCGGTTGAGGCGGGGGGCATGATCGTCGATGGCGCCGGCACGGCGACCGATTCTTTCACGAGCAATGGCCTGATCGATGTCGCCGACGGCGAGACGCTCCGGTTCCTCAACGTCAACGCGATTACGTTCGGGTCGTCTTCGACGCTCCAGACCAACTCGTCGGGGGTGATCGAGACCTTCAACTCAAACCTCTCCAACGCGACTGTGGAACTGGCGGGCGACGGGACCCTCTTGCTTAACGGCGCCAACCTCGACGCGGTCACGATCAACGACGGGTCGACGGTCACCCTCGACACCGGTGTGAATCGGGTCGTCGGCACGCTGACCAACAACGGCGTGGTCCGGTTCCTAGGAGACGACGTGTCCAATGTCGACGAGGTCTTGGCGTTCACGGGCGACGCCGTCTTGGCCGGGACGGGCGAGTTCGTGATGACGGAGTTCTTCGACTCAAAGATCCGGATCAGCAGCCAGACGGTGACCAACGCGGCCGGTCATACCATCCGCGGCGCCGGAGAGATCGAGATCTCCGGGACCGACCCCGCCTTCATCAACAACGGCGTGGTCCTTGCGGACATACCCGGCCAGGTGCTCGACCTCAACAGCGGCCCGGCTAACTTCGATTCAGCTACCAACACCATCACCAATGGCGTCTTTGCGGCGGCGAATGGTGGTCTGCTCCGATTCTATGGAGCAGACATCGACACCAACCAGGCCGAGATCCGCCTTGACGGAGTCGGCTCGACGATCATCGATCATTTCGGCAACGACGCCCTGGCCGACCTCGCCACGAACGACACCGGCGCCGCTCTCCGCGTCCTTGGCGGCCGCGATTTCAGCACCGCCGCGGCGGGCTTCGCCAACCGGGGCGAGGTTGAGTTGGGCGGCGGCGTGTTCAACGCCGCGACATTCGACAACCAAGCGACCAGGTCGATCACAGGCTTCGGCACGGTCGCGCCGCGGCCGACGAACGCCGGATCGGTGCGGGCGGTGGGCGGCACGTTGGCGTTCTCGAACGGGGTTGAGGGCGGTGGCGTCATCGAGGCGACGGACGGTTCAACCGTTGACCTGTCGGCCGGGTCGGATTCGTCCGCGGGCCAGCTCACGCTCCGCAGCGGTGGCGGTTTGACTATGGGGAGTCGCGCCGTCGCGGTCAACGACGATTACCAGAACGAGAACGCCGGGACGGGCAACGCCTACGACCCGCGGGCGGGCGTCAGCGGCAGCGGGCCCATCAACTCCAGCGTCGCCAAGACACAGAGCCTCACCGGCGATGTCACCGGCGGTGCTACCGCCACACCGAACATCGATTTTGGCGACGTGCGTGCCGGGCAGGAGGCGACCGCGTCGTTTCGCGTCAACAACAGCCTCGGCGGGCCGGCGCTCCGCGGGGCGGTGAAGACCAGCGGAGACGGGGCCGACCTCGCCTCCAGCGCACATATCGCCCTGGCGGGAGGTGCCCAAACCTTCGGGCCAATCGCCGCGGGGGGCCAGTCGGGGGACTTCACCGTCACCTTGACCGGAAGCACCGCCGGCGCGGCGTCGGGCACGCTAGCGGTTGTGAATAACTTCGACAACGTGGCCGATCAAGTCGTGACCGTGACCGCCACCGCTTTCCGATTGGCCGAACCAACCATCGAAACGACGCCGCCGATCGACTTCGGCATCGTTCACGTCGGCGATGTCGTCACACCGGAAGCGGTAGCCGTTCGCAACCAGGCGACCGCCGACGGGTTCAGCGAGGGGCTCGACGCCGCCTTCGCGGGGGCTTCGCCGGGTGTCGTGACTTCAGGCGCGGGGATCGACAACCTCGCCGCAGGATCGACGGACAACACCGGGCTGTTGATCGGCATCGATGCCACGACGGCCGGCGTCATCAACGGCACCGCGCAAATCGCATTCACGTCAGACGGAGCGGGCGTCAACACCCTCGGCCAAACCGCGCTTCTGGGCCAGTCGATCGCGGTGACCGCGACAGTCAACAACTTCGCTAACGCGGTGCTGAGCCAATCCAGCGGCGACGGCGTGCTCACCGAGCCAACCGCAGACGCCTACGTACTCGATCTGGGCGGAGTGCGGAACGGCCAGGGCGACCTCTCTGCCGAACTGGAACTCACGAACCTGATCGCGGCTCCGGCCGATGACCTGGCGGGCAGTTGGATGCTCGGCAGCAGCGGCTTCGGCCTGAGCGGGTTCGAGGCTTTCTCGAACCTCGCGGCGGGCGACTCGATCGACGGGCTGACCGTGACGCTCGGTGACACCACTCCCGGCGTGTTCTCGCACACGATCACCCTCTCCTCGCGTAGCACCAACGCCAGCGGCTTCGATGGGGCGTTGGCGCCTATTACAGTCGAGTTGTCGGGGGTCGTGTTCCTACCCGGCGACTACAACGCCGACGGTTCGGTGACCGAGGCCGACTACACGGTTTGGCGGGCGAGCTTCGGTTCGACGGCCAACCTCGACGCCGACGGCAACAACGATGGCAGAGTCAATGCGGCAGACTATACGGTCTGGCGTAACAACCTCGGCGGCGGCCTCCCCGCCCTTTCGTTCGCAGCGGCGGTGCCTGAGCCGACCGGCATCTGCCTGCTCCTGACTACGTTGATGGTGGCAACGCGCAAGGAATTCCGGAGGCGGATGAGATAGACCGAGATTTTGTCGCAGCGGCTGGACCAACACCAGCGAGTTGCGCTTGCGAAGAACTCGCAGAGGTCTACCCCGCAATTTGCCCGCCCTCTAACCCGCGTCGGTTGACAAGCAGATAGTCCAAAGCAAAGTCGCTGTCGCCATTCGGTCGCTGGACATCCCTTTCTCCAAAAATCGCCCATGTAAAAAAATCGCCGTAGATTCACCCCTCTGATTGGTTCTAATGAAGAGGGCTGCTCGGCAGTTGACGGTGGCGGTACGCGCGCTCGTTCGGCGGAGCGAACGGCGACTATCGGGTTTTGCCCTCCCCTAAACACACCAGGGACAAAACTCGGTGGGCTGGCCCGCGGGGTGATTTGCGTAACCCGCTACTGTGAAATGGTTTGTGTCACTAGACAGGGTCAGACGTGGGTTGAGTTTTGGTCCCATGGTTCGAAATCGGGGAACTACTCGGGGTGGGGCAAAACAGTAAGCTGCTGGTGGGTAACGACTTAGGGAGACCGGGAATTGGACGTTTTGGGCCAGGTGGGACAAAACTCGAGTTCGGTTTGAAACTCCGGGCTCGAGGACGAGCCGGCTCACGGATGGCATATCTCTCCCCGTGGTTCCCTCCCCGCGGCTCTGGCCGCGACCCTCCCGGGGGGAGGGTGAAATGGGGATGAGGGGCAGAGACGGGGGGAGTGAAGAGAATGTGGGGCGGAAGGATGCCGTTTTCGCTGGTTTTCTCGCCTTTGGATTGTCTCCGAGCCTCTTGTCCAACTCCCTTATGGCCGATAAAATCAGGGATTCCCTGCTGTGGAGGATTCGCAGCGGGGATGCACCCCACAAGTAGATCGCTCTCCGCCCCGGCGAGCGAGGAAGCATAAAACCCACAGTTTCGGCTGTACCCCTGGAGTCGCAAACGCCATGAAAGAAGGCATTCACCCCAACTACGTCGATACGCAGGTGCATTGCGGTTGCGGCAACACATTCACCACCCGCAGCACTCGTCCCGAGTTGAAGGTCGACATCTGCAACGCTTGCCATCCGTTCTTCACGGGCAAGCTGAAGTTCGTCGACACGGCCGGTCGTATCGAGAAGTTCAAGAACAAGTTCTCGAAGGCGGGCTACGCGAGCCTCACTCGCGGGAAGAAGAAGTAGCTACCGAACCGATGCTGCCGGCGCTCCTCGTGCGCGCTGGCTTAGGTGCGTTATCGGTTCACCCTCTCAGCTACTCCTTCCCAAGCCGCCACGATGCGCGAACTACTGGAAACGAAGCTCGCCCGATTCGAGCAACTCGAAAAGGACTTGGTCGACCCCGAAGTCCTCTCCAACTCCGACCGCCTGGCCCAAACCGCTCGCGAGCATGGCGGGCTCACCAAACTCGCCAGCAAGTACCGCCGGTTCAAGGAACTGGTCGACCAGATTTCCGACGCCCGCGAGATGGTCGAGTCGGGTGATCCCGAGATGCGGGAGCTGGCCGAGGCGGAGATCGAGACCTTGCGCGAAGAGCGCGAGGAGTTGTGGGACGAGTTGCTGGGTCTGACCATCGGCGGCGAAGACGCCAACCGCACGCGGTGCATCATGGAAATCCGCGCCGGCACTGGCGGCGACGAGGCGGCGCTGTTCGCCCGCGACTTGTACGAGATGTACAAGCACCACGCGGAGACGAAGAAGTGGAAGATCGAGATCATGGACCACGCGGCCACCGAGCTGGGCGGGTTCAGTCGCATCATCCTCGGCATCGAAGGCGAAGGCGTCTATCGCGAACTGGCCTACGAGAGCGGCGGCCATCGCGTGCAGCGCGTGCCTGAGACCGAAACGCAAGGCCGCGTGCATACTTCGGCTGCGACGGTGGCCGTGATGCCGGAGCCGGAAGACGTGGAAGTGGAGCTCAAGCCGGACGACTATCGGCTCGACAAATTCTGCGCCAGCGGCCCTGGCGGTCAGCACGTAAACAAGACCGAGTCGGCCGTGCGGCTCACGCACCACGAGACCGGCATCGTCGTGCAGTGCCAGGATGAGAAGAGCCAGCACAAGAACCTGGCCAAGGCATTGCGCGAGCTGAAGAGCCGCATCTACGATCACCGTCAGCAGGAAGAAGCCAAGAAACGGGCGGACGAACGAAAGAGCCTGGTGGGCTCCGGTGATCGCAGCCAACGAATCCGCACCTACAACTTCCCGCAGAACCGCCTGACCGATCACCGCATCGGTTTGAGCATCCACAAGCTGGACCAGATCATCGCCGGCGACGTGCAACCAGTGACCGACGCACTGATCGAGTACGACCGCCAGCAACTCCGCGACTCGATGGAAGGACTTGAGTAAGGCTATAAGCTGTGAGCTATAGGCTGTAAGCTCTTGGCCTATAGCTAATAGCCAATAGCCTTCCGCCTAAACCATGTCCACGCCGGCAGAAGCAAAACCTGATTCCGACGCCTGGACCATCGGCCGACTGCTGAACTGGACGACCGATTTCTTCCAGCAGCGCGGCGTCGAGTCGGCCCGCTTGGAGGCCGAAGTGCTGCTGGCTCATTGTCGCGGTTGCCAGCGGATCTTGCTCTACACGGCGTTCGACGAGCCCGCCTCGGAAGAGTTGCGGGAGAAGTTCCGCGCGTTGGTTCGCCAGAGGGCGGCCGGCACTCCGGTGGCCTATCTGGTGGGCAAGCGGGAGTTCTACTCGCTCGACTTCGAAGTCACACCCGACGTGCTGATCCCGCGTCCAGAGACGGAGCTGCTGGTCGTAGCATTGTTGGACCACGCCAAAGAGCAGGGCAGGGCAGGGGACGAGCTGGCGATCGCCGACGTCGGCACCGGCAGTGGCATCATCGCTGTATGCGTGGCGAAGAACCTGAAGGCGGCCAACGTCACCGCACTCGACCTCAGCCCCAAAGCTCTCGCGGTTGCCCAACGCAACGCCGAAAAGCATAACATGGCGGATCGTGTTGCGTTTTTCGAAAGCGACCTGTTCGCGGCCGTGGACGGCGCAACGTTTGACTTTATCGCTTCGAACCCGCCATACATTACGACCGCGGAACTCGCGGAGCTGGACAAGTCGGTACGCGAGTTCGAACCGATGCTGGCGCTCGACGGCGGGGCCGACGGTACCACGGTCATCGAACGACTCATCGATGAAGCCGCCACGCGACTGAAGCCGGGTGGCGTCCTGCTGATGGAGATCAGCCCGATGATTGCCGCGCGGGTGGAACAGCTAGTCAGCGACTCACCGCTTGAGTTGCTTAAGACGCTCAAGGACCTCGACGGCCACGCCCGCATTGTGCAGGCGCGGCGGGAGGGCACCGCATGAACAGCTCTACCTGGCTAGCGTTAGTGGCCTTGGACGCCGCCGAGTTACCCGATCCGGCGGCTGTGCAGGCGCGGTGCGATGCGGCCAACCCCGACACCGCGGCGCTCGAACTTTCGAGCCGCACCGACGCGATGGTCACCTTCTCGTGGGGCGACGCCACGGTGGCTTACACGCTGGTCGACAAGCCGATCCCGGCCGACCAGTTCGCCGGCCCCGCCGCCCGCGCGTGGTACTGGCCCGACGCGGCCGAGCGGCTTGGATCACATCGGGCGCACCTGATCGTCGCGCTGGTGGACGAGAGCCGCGACCGCATTGCCAAGAGCATGAAACTCACCCGCCTGGTAGCTGCACTACTGCCCAACTCGCGAGCCGTGGGCCTTCAATGGGGCGGCAGCCGCGCGGTGCATGAGCCCGGCGCGTTCTGCGACGTGGCCCAGCAGATGTCGCGCGACGACCTGCCGCTGCACTTGTGGCTCGACTTCCAGGTGGAAGCCAACAACCAAAGCGGTTTGCGACTCTACACGACCGGCATGACCGCGTTCGGCAAGCGGGAGGTCGAGCTTCCGCACTTCGCCGGACCGCCGCAGGAACTGATGAACCACGCCTACAACCTGGCCCACTACCTGCTGGAGAAAGACGCGGTGATCAAAGACGGCGAAGTGATCGGCCTGCCCGACGAGATCCAGGTCACCGCCCGCGACACCACCACATTTCTCGACGGCGACGAACCGGTGCTGGCGTTTGAGTTCGAGTAGGTCGGTTGTGTCATTCCGAAAGGAGGCTCACCGACTGAGGAATCTACGTGGCCGATCCAATGAGCGTTGCCAATTCTGGAGCTTGGATCTCAAAACTCTCAAAGTGCGAAGCTGTAGGACTCGGCAAAACAGATTTCTCGGTCGCTGGACTCCCTTCGAAATGACACGACGTTAACGAACTATGACTCGTCCAACTCGTCTTCCTCGTCACTTGTCTCTTTCTTCCCGCGGTAGATCGGCTGCCGCAGCGCGTTGCGTTTGGAGGTAAACTCCCCATCGCCAGGATCTTCGGCGATCGCCGCGACCATCATTTGGATCTTGGCGTCCAGGTCGTCCGCGTGGTGCACGATCAACGCTTCCGGCGTCATGGGCGGTTTGGGCGATCCCCACTCAGGCAGCCTTTGGTGGGAGACAATGATATGCTCGAGCCGCAACAAGGTGTCCTCGTCGATCTCCGAGTCGGCGGCCGCTTCGCGGAGGATGTCGCGCCCCTGCAGGATGTGGCCAATCAGCGTGCCGGAGGCCGTATAAGTCGCGCCCGCCGGGCCAGTGGCGAGTTCGCGGAGCTTACCGATATCGTGCAGCATTGCGCCGGCCACGGCCACGCCGACGTCGATTGGCGGGTCGGCGTCGTCGTACAGGTTGCGATACTGCTCGACCAACAACCGTGTGTGGCGCGTGACGTTAAGCACGTGTTCCAGGTAGCCACTCAAGTAGGAATGATGGTTAAACTGCGCGGCGGGCAGCACCAACAGTTCTTCGCGGTGCGACTCGTAGATGCCGACGACCAGTTCGCGAAGCGCCTCGTTTTCAATGGCCTCCTCCGCCGTCTCCATCATCTCCTTGTACATCGCCTCGGGATCGAACCGCGAGCGCGGCGCGCACATCAGCGGGTCGAAACCGTCCTGCTTGTCGTTTTCTTCGACGGGTCGGATGCGGTGGATTTCGAGCTGCATTCCGTAGTTCGAGTCGCGCAGCTCCGCGCGAAGCTTGTAGAACTCGCCCACCTGCCACTGATCGCGGCACGCGGCGGCATGGGTCCCGTCGCTCCAGATGGGAAAGCTCACCTCGCGTCCCGCGTCGCAAAACGTCACCCGGTAGTACGGCTTGCCATCTTTGGTGGCCAACACTTGTTTGTCGCTCAGCAGCGCGAAAAAGTCGCCCAACTCACCGGGCGTCATCTCATGCAGGGTGGTGATTTCGATAGCGTCGGACATAAGGGAAGCGATTCTGGGTAGGAAACTCGGAGCTGCGACGTTCGGCTCGCCAAGGCAAGGCTAAGAACCAGTGTAGTTTGAACCGGAGGCAACTGAGATAACAGAGGGGGGCAACCATTGCGTGCTTGGTGCAGTGAAGTAGCTGCCTCCTGTTCTACTTCGTTTGTAGTTCGGCAGCGATGCAGATTAACTACGTGCCGGTTGGGCGTGCGCGTCGACGGTGGCTGCCTCATCCATCGGCACTGGCGGTTTCGGCTGTTCGGGCGGCTTCTCGGCGACTGGGGTTCGCTCGGCGACCAGCGCGTCAATCATCGTTTGCAGTTGCTCGCCCACCTGAACCATGGCGGGGTCTTGCTTGGCGCTGCGGTCTCGTTTGCTTTCGACCAGTATCGGCTCGCCGACGTCGACCGTCACATGCAGCGGGCCGTGGTTGGGAGCGACGTCGGTGTAGTCTTCCTCCAAACGCTGCACGGTCTCCAACACGCGCTCGGGCAGGTTAGGGCCGTTGACCATGTAGTCGCGCGGGTAGTGGGCCATCTGCTGGGCGTAGTAACACTTGCCCAGGTCGCGCCAGCGTTCGGCGCGTTCCGCCTCGCTCACCTTGCCTTCGATCATGGCGGGGAGAATTGCCGCGCGGATGTTCTTCACTC
Source organism: Aeoliella sp. (assembly GCF_965227375.1). NCBI lineage: Bacteria > Pseudomonadati > Planctomycetota > Planctomycetia > Pirellulales > Lacipirellulaceae > Aeoliella > Aeoliella sp. The sequence continues at coordinate 1,089,278 of NZ_CBDDFX010000002.1, read as the reverse complement.
GCGAAACCAAGCCGGGCGTGCGGTCTTTGATGCCCCACTTGTCTTCGAGTTCAAGAATCAGGTCCAGCGCCAGGCGTTCCACTCGCTCGTAGGGATCGCCCTGGCGGACGCCGCCCAGGTACTCGACCTCTTTGATCGCGAGCATCGCTTCGCCCAGCTTTTTCAGCCGCTTGGCGGTCGTGAGGTGCGTTTGCGGTTCCCACGAGAAGCTGCGCTCCAGCCGCTCGAGGTCGGGCGCCACTTCGGCGTAGGGATCGCCATCGAACGAGTAGCGAATCGCCACGGGATGGACCACCACCGGCTTCTTGCCTTCTTTCTCACGGCGTTTGGACGCTTGGCGAGCGATGAAGCCGGGCCCGTCCATCAGGTCCATCAGCACGTCGCAATGCCGCGAGACGGCGCCTTCGGGAAAGATGACCAGCGCCCTCCGCCCTTCGACCAACGTGTCGATCGCGCAATTGACGCTCTGGCGATCGGTCCCCTCGCGATAAACGCTGAACGCTCCCAGCCGCCGAAGGATGAACGTTTGGTACCAGCCCTCCTTGAACAGGTGCCAACTGGCCATCGTCATCACGTTACAGTCAATCTCACCGGTCAGCAGCCCCATGACGATCGGATCGGAGATCCGCGCGTGATTCGGAGCAATCAGCACCGCGTGCCCCTCGTCGATCGACTTCTTGATCCGCTCCACGTGCCGCAGGTCGTACGTGTGGATGTTGTACCGCTTCCGCAGAAAACCTTTGAGCAGAAAACGCAAGAAGAAGACCCACCAATCGGAATCAACCGGCGGGACGAACTCGTAGCGCTCTTCGAAAATGATGTTCTGCATGAGGGATCCGCCAAGGACGCGGCGGGGCTGGCGAATTTAGGGTTCGTTCGTCTGGCGCTGCTACTTCCGAGAACTGGATTTTAGCCAGCGAATAACACCGATGAAACCCAGGAATCGCCGAGCCTCGCTGCGGCTATTATCCCCATTTGTGGAAGCGTTGCACCCGAATTCCGTGCGGGGAGGGAAAACTCAGCCGCCTTCTCCAGAACGGCCATGAACGAGTTCGTAAAATACTACGAACTCATCAATTGAATCAAAGGATGTCGCATGAATCGCTCCATCTGGATTGAGATTGTCGTAGATTATCCGCGGTTCCGGAGGACGCAGGTCGACGAAGATGCCTGAATCACAGTATTCCGTGAATCCAATCAAGTACCCATGCCATGGGTCGAAATCTCCTGGCGGGAAGTCTGCGTCAGGCTTTCCATTCAGTACCTGTTGGGCACCGCCACCTTTAACCAGATCAAGCAAGCGTCCCTGTTGCATTGCACTGTTTTCGAACTTTGCGTGATCGATTGAGCAGAACTCCACGAATGGAAGCTTGCCACGATTCGGATGCGGCGGGAACCGATTAAGCCACGCGTAGTCCGTTCGCCTTCCCGGCCAGTCCTTTCGACGCATCAGGGTTTCAATTCGCTGGTCAACGCTAAAACCATTCAGTTTCAGGTTCATGGAACAGTCGACGTATCGGATTGAGTGAATTGGTATCAGGCATCGTACCCGTTCGGATGGTCCTTATGCCACTTCCAGGCGGACTCCACGACCTGGTCGACCGTGGTGTACTTCGCTTTCCAGTCGAGCACTTCCAGCGCCTTGCTGGCGTTGGCCACCAGTTCGGCCGGGTCGCCGGAGCGGCGCTCGCCGATCACCGCGGGGATCTCGTGGCCGGTTACTTTGCGGCAGGCGTCGATCACTTGTTTGACGCTGAAGCCGTTGCCCGTGCCGAGGTTGAGCTTCATCATCTCGCCTTGCTTCAGTCGCTCGAGCGCTGCGACGTGGGCGCTGCACAGGTCCTCGACATGGATGTAGTCGCGGATGCAAGTTCCGTCGGCCGTGGGATAGTCGTCGCCGAAGATGGTCACGTGCTCGCGCTGGCCTAGCGCCACCTGCAGCACGATCGGAATCAGGTGCGACTCGGGGTCGTGGTCTTCGCCGATCTCGCCGCTGTGGTGCGAGCCGGCCGCGTTGAAGTAACGCAGCGCCGCGACGCCCAAGCCATACGCGTGGGAGTAAGCATCCAAGGCCTTCTCGATGGCCAGCTTGGTGTCGCCGTAAGGGTTGATCGGCAGTTGCTTCTCCGACTCGTCGATTGGCACCTTGTCCGGCACGCCGTACGTGGCGCAGGTGCTGCTGAACACGAACCGCCAGATGCCCCGCTCGCGCATCGCTTCGAGCAGATTGATCGCGCCGACCACGTTGTTCAGGTAGTACTTGGCCGGATCGGTGACCGACTCGCCCACCAGCGCCAGGGCCGCAAAGTGCATTACCGCTTCGGCGCCGGTCTTGTCGAGCGCGGTAGCCAAGTCGGCGGGATTGAGCAGATCGCCCTCGATCAGCCGCTCAGCCGGCACCGCCGCGCGGTGGCCCTGATACAGGTTGTCAAACACCCACGCTTCGTGCCCCACGTCTTCCAACGCTCTCACGGCGTGGCTGCCAATGTATCCCGCTCCACCAACAACAAGAACTTTCATCTAAACTCTCTTGAAACAAACGTTGTGCTACCTGAATAGCTTGCGGATGTGACGTTCTTCCGACGAAGCGTAGCTCGTCGGCTCCAGAGGGGACCGTTCTGCGGCAATTCGATGCTTGCAGAGTTCCTCTAATCGCGCAAGTCTGCCACCAAGATACCCAATAACCCTGCAATCTGCCCAGGGTTGCGGAGATCGCGCAGCATCCGTCGATAAGAAACAAGTATCCAAACACCCAGCACTTTGGCGCTCCGCATGGCCCAGAAGAAACTCATCAAACCGCGGCGTGAACGCACCGCCAACGAGGTCCGCGAGCACCGCGAGGCCTTCTTGCGGTATTTGCGGAGCGAGTGCCATCTGGCCGAGAACACGGTGAAGGCGTATGGGCGCGATCTGGAGCGGCTCATCAAGTGGCTCGCCGGGCGGCGGCTTGCGGGACTCACCGTGGCGGAGCTGGCCGGCTACCCCGCGTGGCTTCGCGAGCAAGGCCTCGCCCCCACCAGCGTCAGTCGGCACGTGGTGTCGCTCAAAGTGTTCTTCAAGTACCTGCAACTCGAAGGGGTGCTCACCGAAAACCAGGCCGACCTGCTGGCCGCGCAGAAGCTGTGGCAGAAGATCCCCACGGTGCTCTCGCCAAGAGAAGTCGAAGCGCTGCTCGCCGCCCCGCCCAAGGGCGAACCGCTGTGGCGGCGCGATCGGGCGATTCTCGAAATGCTCTACGCCACCGGCTGCCGAGTCTCGGAGCTGGCCACCGTGAAACTGGCAGACTTGCACCTCGCCGAGCGATTCTGCCGCTGCCATGGCAAAGGCGACAAGCAGCGCATGGTGCCGCTCGGCGAGCCAGCCTGCCAGGTGATTGCCGACTACCTGGAAAAGGAACGCCCCAAACTGGCGAAACGCGCGGCGAGCGAGCCTGCCGAGCTGTTCCTCTCCTCCCGCGGCCGCCCGCTGCGCCGCGAACGGATCTGGGAGCTGGTGAAAAAGTGCGCCGCGATCGCCGGCGTGAGTTCGTCGCTCAGCCCCCACTCGCTGCGACACAGCTTCGCCACGCACCTGTTGGCCGGCGGCGCCGACCTAAGACACGTGCAAGAAATGCTCGGCCACGCCAGCATCGCCACCACGCAGCTCTACACGCACGTGGACCACACGCGGCTCAAGAAGGTGCACGAGGCGTTTCATCCGCGGGGGTGAACGCGGTGTGGTATCATGCACCCATGAACCGCCGCGCCAAACTCATCGCGATCTGCCGGAAGCTTCGCATTCCGTTCACGGTGTTCTGGGCCACTCTGTGTATCGTGCTGCTGCTCTTCTGGGTGCGGAGCTATGGCTACAGCGACTCAATCTGGGTTTGGCTTCCGCCCTCGGAGCACATCCAAGTTTCCTCTGGCGACGCGCGGATAGTTGTCTATTTCGACGACCGGCCGATCGACTCTTGGGGCAAATGGCACGCTCACGAACTGACGTCGCACACCAAATACGGCGCGGCAAATCGGATACCCCACTTCAACCTGGCGTTCTGGCCCCACTTTGCGAGGCTGTACCTCGCTCACTGGGTACCGGTGGTCACCTGCGCGCTGCTGGCCGTGTTGCCTTGGATACCTTGGAGGTTCAACGTGCGGAACTTGCTGACTGCCACGACGATCGCAGGCGTGATTGCCGGGCTGATCGCCTGGGTGGATCGGACTTATTAGGCGATCGTGCTATTGCATTACACGTGACGGCGACGTGACAATACAGCCAGCCTTAGACCCCACAGTTGATCACGAGGAATTCCATGGCAACTCCCGAACAAGCTCCCGTGCGGAAGTGCTGTCGTTGTGGCGATGAGCTACTCGAAGGAATGCAGTATTGCGTTGCGTGTGGTACACAGAACACCGCCCCGGAGGCCGCGGTGATGGCAGCGGCAGAGTTGGAGGCCGATTCCGACGAGCGAAAAGGAATGTGGCAGCGGCTCGGCTATGCGAGATGGTTGAGGTTCTTCCTGCGGGGATGAGTTCGATGGCAGTTTAGCTTCCGCACTACCTGTTTCTCATCGCCCCGACCGGCGCGGCGGGAGCGACTTCGACTTCAAATTCATCCAACCCTACCATCACATCACCCACTAATGGTAGTCGCGAGAGCATCTCTCGGATGAATGGCGAGACCTTCTTGCGAGTGCGATGACGGACGGCCATCACGACAACGAGCACAACTACACCTATCGAGACGAACGGGATGAACAGGGACAGCACTATCAGTAGTACGACAAGTGGTACATAGAACACCATTGCGCCCAGAGTCTTTGCGAATGACCCGAAATTGGCGCGGCGCCATTCTTGTTGGACCTGCTTGTGGCAGTCGCCGCAGAAGAGCAGCGGGAATTGCACAATGTGCCACTGCTCGTTCGCCGAACCTACGACCAGTGCCATACCAGTGGCCGAGGGCTGAAGTCCTTCGCGTTCAGAAACATGTCGCGCGACCAGGTAGTGAAGACAAACCAAACGCTGCAAACTGGCCGGTTGCGAATTGCAGAACTGGCATTCGCCGGTGAACGGCTCCGCGTGCTCTGCCAGTGCCTTCGACAATCGCTCAACGGCTGCGAGGTAAGGTGCCTTATTGCCAGCCATGCGTTTGAGTTGCGACACACTTGGCACCGCAACCATCGCCTTGCAGCTAGTGCATGCAACTTGGGAACCCGCTTGACCAAGCCGAACTCGTAGCAGGTGTCCACACTGGCACGTTAGTTCGTAACTCATGCTGCGCCCCCTCATTCAGCCTCTCGACTAGCTACCGCTCGCTCCCCACTTCCCCATACTCAAACATGTCAAAACTGATCCCCCACCGATCCTGCACGCGGGCGTCGACTTCGGCTGGTTGTTCAAAGCGGTTCGTTTTGTAGTCGCGGGTGCGCTCCATGTACTGGTTGACGCATAGTAGCTGTCCTTCACTACTCCTTTGGTGTCCCATCAGCGTTTCGCATTGGATAAAGCGTAACCGCTATCGAGCATGCAGCATCTGCTACAGCCCTCACAACATCGGCGGGTAGTGCATGGGCATATGCCCAAGAATCTCCACAATGGAAGCCAATATTGAACTCTCGTAGGCAGCATGCGTTGAGTTCAGCCTTGGCCGCTGACGAAAGCCCCTTTAGCGCTTCGATGATCTCTATGATATTGGTTGCGGCTGAACTCGAGGTACTCGCCGACTCGACGATCGCGTGCCACTTTTCGTCAGCACCTATCACGTAGCTCAATACACAACAGGACTGTTGTAGCTCGCTGTGCAGTGTGCCGAAAGCCGCTTGCGACTTCAGATCGAAGTCCGTGTTTGCATATTCGGTTTCTATAGAAGTTGGCATTGTTGCTTCTTATCATTTGCGACCGCCTACCGCCCGCTCCCCACTTCCCCATACTCGAACATATCAAAATAGATCCCCCACCGATCCCGCACGCGCTCTTTCACGTCGGCGGGTAGTTCGAAGCGGTTCGTTTTGTAGTCGCGGGTGCGTTCCATGTATTGGTTGACGCCCGGTTCGATGCGGGCGTAGTCGCCCAGGTTGAGTTCTTCGTACATGCGAGCGATTTCGGCCTTGGGGTCGGCTACCAGGCTCTCGTAGCGGATCTCGCACAGGTTGCCCGCCGGGATCAACTCACGATCTTCGCGGTACGCCTGGTACATGACCACCAGGTTCTTCAGCACCTCTTCTTCCATCCATGGGTACTCGGGCAGGTCGGGTTGCAGGCCTTGCACATCGGCCAGCGACTTCCACAGCCGCACCGTCGAGGGGTACAGCTTCAGCGGGTCGCGCGAGATGTGCACGAACTTCGCCTGGGGGAACACCTCGAGCAGCCAGCGGACGCGGGCGGTGTGTGGCGGGCTTTTGAGCACGATGCGTTTGTCGCGGGCCACGGCGATCGACTTGACGAACAGCTTTAACCGCGCCTGCCAGCGGCGGCGGGCCCGTTTGGGCACTTGCCGCAAATCCAGGTACTCGGAGTGGACCGGGCCGTTGTGGGGGAACGCCCAGCAGAGGTATGGCGAAGGCAATCCCAAATTGCACAGCGCGAACTCATCCTCCTGCGGCTTGTCCCAACCGGCCTCGATGTTGTCCATCGGCCGCTTCGATGGCAGCAGCCACTTGGTGAGCGGCGCCGTGTAGCGCTGCGTCGACAAGTGGTGCAGCGGCGACATGCACTCGTACGTATTCGGAAAGGTGTGCTCGGGGTCGGTGATTAACAGTTCGTGCAGCAGCGTGGTGCCAGAGCGCCAGTGCCCCAGCACGAACAGCGGCGGCTCGGAGAGCACCTGGCGATGGACCTTGCGGCCGTACAGGAAGTTCGTCCACATGCCCATCAGCGAGTTGATCGCCGAGATGGGTGTGATGCTGGCCGCAGTGAGCATCGACTGTGGGGTTAGCCGGCATTGCCGCGTGGCAAGTAGTGACAACCACGTGCCCAACCCCATGCCATGCCAGAACCGCGGCGTCAGAATCCCGTAGTTGTGCGTCGGGTCGGCCGAGTAGCGGGGCTTGTCTGGTTCTTTGGGCGGCATGCAGGGAGTGGCTGGAACGCTTGCAATTCGGTTGGGTGATAGTGGGGCGAAGTCCATTTTACCGGACCGCTCGGATGCCGCTACTCGGATTCGCCGGGCAGCTGGGCATCGTCGAGGTCGATCGGCTCGACGGGCTCCTTCACGCGGGCGAGCGTGCTGGCCGCGAAGGCTCGGTCGCCCCGCGACCGCCGCCAGCCAAGCAGCCACAGCATCAAGATCACCGCGATAAACCCCAGCCCGGCAATCCATCCCCAGATGGGTTGCGTGGGAGGATCGACCAACCGCAGGGGTCCGCGACCGATAAACAGCGGGGCGAACCGCAGCTTTTCGTCTCCCGAACCATCGGTCGACTGACCGCTGTACCGCCAGTTTTTGAAGAAGAACCCGGCTATCCGCACCGGCTGGCGAATGTTGTCGCCCTCGGTCATGCCTTTGGGCAGGTCGAGCACGCAGAACATGATGGGATTATTCTGCGAGTCGCTCGTGAACAGGGCCAGCTCGTAGTAGTGGTCGATGCCGGCGGCGGTGGCGTCGAGGTCGCGAGTGGTGTCGATCCGCAGGGCGCGGCGAACCACCCCGTCGAACACTACCAGTTCCCCCACCTGATCGCTGGGAGCGTTGAAGAACGGCGCCACGGAGTACTGCCCCTCGTCGGCCCGGCGCAGCACCTCTCGGACGAGTCGGCGGTGCTTGTCGTCGCCCTGCTGGCCGGACTCTTTCCATGCGTCGCGATAGCGTGGCAGCTGGCGCTGAGCCCAGTGGACCAGTTCGTTGGCGGGCGTGTCGTCGAGGTTCGACATCAAATGGTAGAAGGCGGCCGTTTCGCTGGGGACCAACGGCGCGCGGTGCACTACCGAGTCGAGCAGCGACACGTCGAAGCCCAGGATGCCCAGGGCACTCATGCCGTAGTTCACTTCGGGAGGTCGCCACGCGTCGGGCAGCCACTCCACGTGCGGCGATGCCAGCAGCGGCACGATGTCGCCCCCTTCGGTCTCGACCAACTTGACGAACACCGCGTCGACGGCGATCGGTTCGGCGTCGAGCGCGAACGTCTGCCACCGCTCGGGCAGGCTGTGGGTGAGGATCATGCACTCGCTGCCCTCGTCGTGGGCCAGGCAGGTAAGCGCGGGCTGCACGTCGGTGATCTCGCGCATCTCGCGCGTGGGCTCGATCACCTGGGTGGCCGTGCCTTGCCAGCGAACCGGCTTGCCGCGGTACTTCTCCGGCGAGACCAGTAGCTCGCGCGTCGTGACCGGCGTGCCGGGCGAGGCGTAGAACACCCGGCGGTCGAAGTTGGCCAACTGGGCGACGAGCCGCTCGGTCTCGCGGCGCTCGTCCACCGACAGCGGCGCGCGGTCCTCGAACGCGGCGAAACGGCTTTCGTCCCAGTAGGCGAGCGCCAGCGACTTGGCGAGCGGTGTTTCGGGTGACTCCTCGGAATTTGCCGCGGCCGCCCAACAGAGTAGCGCTGCGAAAACAGTCAGGTGGCGTGCGGTCATGACGGGTTGTCGATCTCGGGCGTTTCGAGTGCGTGCAGCTCGTCGGCCACCGTTTGGGCATCGGGACCAAGCTGCGGACGCGGGGGTTCGACACCTCGCCATACGATCCACGCCACCAGGACCGCGGCCACCCCGGCAGCACAGGCAACGAGTTGCCAGGCGGGCATTGAGGGCTGGCTGCTCACCAATCGCGGCGGCGGGTCAACGGGAGTAAACGACCGCGACACAAACACTGGCATCAGGTCCACGCCGCGCGCGTGATCGTACACCTTGATCTTGAAGAAGACCGCGTCACACTCAATACGGCCGTCGCCGGGAAACTCTTCCCCCACCGACCAACCTTCCGGCAGGTCCTGGCAGTAGATGGCGAAGGGTCGCATCACGTCGCGGTTGGGTTGGATGTAGACGAGATTCAGTTGCTCGATGCCCAGGTCGTTCTCGGCGGGCTTGATCGACTCGATGCGGCGGACGTTGCCGGTAAGCGAAATCACCCGTCCTCGATAGACGCGTGGCTGACCCACCAACTGGTTGAACACCACCTCGCCCACCGACGCGGCCCGCAGCTCTTCGTCGGTGGCATCGCTGGCCACTTCGATCACGTGGAACCAGGCATCCTGTTCCTCATCGCCGAAGGGGCTGTTGTCCTCGATCACTTCGAGCCGCTCGCGATCGATCGCGGCAAGATAGGCGGGACGTTCCGCTTCTTCTGCTTCTTCGGGCAGTTCAGCCACTGGCCGGGCGTCGCCAAACAACAGGGCCAGCTTCTCCTGGGTGCGGGACTGCTCGAGCGACGACATCACCAACGCCACCAACGCCAGCGCCAGGACCATCGAAACCAGCCGCAACGGAACGCCGGCCACCCGAGAGCGGGGCGAGCTGGAGCGTCTGGGTTGATTGAAGCGGAGCGGCATGGAGAGATTCGTAACGGTTGAATGCTTGAGCGAGCCGGCTCGTCCCCGAGCCCGGCGGATCGGCGGACGCCAATGTCTGTACGACTGACGATTTGGCAAAGTTTCCGGGATCGAGGACGATCCGACTCGCGTAGAAGTCACTCTAATTCTAAGCCACACAACAACTTGCGACAAGAAAACCTGGTGGCCGATAAATTGGCAGAAAAATTTCCGCCAGCGGGAATAGTCTACGCAGTAGCCGACGAAAATATTGGCGGAACAGAGATGGTTCGTGTTATATTGCGACACGGATCAGAGTACTCCACACAGCACGGAACAGGCTGAGAGGAGAGGCAAAGGTGGCATTAACGCGCGCCGAATTTCACGGTATGGTTTCCGACCACGCCCCGGCTTTATACCGATTGGCTTACCGCATGGTAGGCGACTCGCATGACGCTGAGGACGTGGTGCAAGAGACGCTGCGTAGTGCCTGGAGAAGCCGCGATCGGTTTGATTGCGGACGAAGCCAACGGGCTTGGCTTGCCTCGATTCTCCGCCGCCGTGTAATCGACGGGTGGCGCCGCAAGGCCCGCACGCCGTACCCAGCGGGGGAGCATGGGATCGAGGTACCGGTGGATGGCGTGGATCCATTGGCCTCGGAGTTAACCGACGAGATGCAACACGCCTTAGATAGTTTGCCACACGACCTGCGCGAGTCCTTGCTACTCGTGGTGGTCGGCGAACTGACCCACCAAGAAGCGGCTAACACTTTGGGAATACCGCTCGGCACGGTACTCTCGCGTGTAAGTCGTGCCCGCGGACGACTTCGTCAGTACTACCTTGCCGAGGCCAAACGATAAGCCGTGTGCTTGTCTGCTGGCAGAGGTAACACTGAGACGTATCAACCAGCGACTTTAGTGCGAGTCGTTGATAATTGGAGTGTTGGCAATCCACTCCATTGATTGAACCCAAGCGGCCAGCAACGGGTTCAAAATGTGTCAGGGGCCCCGCGCATTGCGGGAACATACCACGATGACGGCAAGTGCGGATTACGGTGCGCCAGCACCCCCGGTTCGCCTTGCCCCCCAGAGGAGCCGAAGAGATGGATGGACGGTCTCAACGGTCGCGTAGCGGTCAAACCATGTTTACTCAACCGAATTCACAAACCCCCTTCAGCAAGTTACGCTTCGATGTCGATTCGCTCTACGCACCGCTATCAGCGGGCGGAGGAGCGGGGCGACGAGAAGGCCAGGAAGGCCTGCGTTTCGGGCTGCCCGCCGATCCGATGCTGGACGACGTGCTCCGCTCGTCTCCGGTCATGCCCGAGGCGCTCGAGCAGCGTCTGCACAGCTTGGTCGATCAACTGGCCGACGGCACTCAGGCTTAGCGGCCCCGGGTGCGTCTAGCGCTTCCCAGGTGTAGGCATGGACGAAATCCATAATTGCGGATGGAAATTCCGTGTCCAGTGCCCGCTGCGCTGGGACCAATTGGCGGAGACCGCCGACCCCAAGGTCCGGCAGTGCGGCGTCTGCCTGTGCAACGTGTACTGGTGCGACACTGCCGAGCAGGCTACCGCCCACGCCGAGCAAGGGCACTGCATCGCAATATCCACATCCCACGAAGTGGACGATACCAGCGTAGCGTCCCTGGGTCTGCTGGACCTGTAGTTTGCTATCTGTGATCAGTACCTCGCAATACTCGCAGGGTCCATCGGCGTATAATTCAGCAGGCAGCCATACAGGCTGCTCAATCGCCAAGGTTTCTTCCTTGCCGGGCCCTATTTCTTCCCGCCACTGGGTGGCCACGCTGTGGCCGCTTCGGGTAACATGAGGGGCTAGCGCGCGAGGGGCCTGTGGTGCCTTGCAACGTCCACCTGCGCGGAACCGGGTGCGACCCCTTCCTAGCGGCCCTTCCCAGCGGCAGAGTCCAACCTGCCGCAAACCGAAAAATCCATCGCCTCTGAAGGAGAGGGATGTTGAATCGAAAGTTGTTGCTGCTGGCCATTCTGGTGCTAAGCCTTTCGCCTACGGTGCAGGCTGCCGACGACACAGCAAAGTTCCTCGACGCGATGCGAGCCCGCGGTCACTACGAACTCGCGCTCGACTTCCTGACCGACGCACAAGACAGCCGCCTGGTCTCCGAGGATTTCAAGAAGCGGATTTCCTACGAGCGGGGAGTCACTTTGCTCTCCATGTGGCAAGTGACGCCGAGCGCTGCGGAGCGGGATCGCCTCACCGCTCAGATCAAGGCCGAACTGGACGCCTACGCCGCGGCGAATGCCAACACTCCCGGCGCGGCCGACGCCCAGCAGCAGTTGGCCGGGCTGCTTACGCAAATTGCCGCTCGCGATCTGGCAGCGCTGGAAGCGAAAGCCTCTCCGCCGTCGGACGCTGCCGAGATCAAGAAGCAAGCACGCAACAAATTCGTCGAAGCCCGCAAACTGTTGCAGGATGTCGAGAAGTCTCTGGTCGAGCAGTTGGGCAAGTACGATAAGCAACTCGACCCGAAGACACAGGCCAAAGAGATCGCCGATCGGCGGGCGATGCGCGAGCGGCTGGCGAACGTACGTCGGCTGGTCTCCGAGGTGCTGTTCTTCCAAGGCGAGACATACGACGCCAAATCGGCCGATGCCAAGAAGCTGTACACCCAAGCGGCCGATGAGTTTCAGGCGCTGTACGACAAGTACGACGGCTACGGTGTGGGATTCACCGCCCGCGTCAAGCAAGGTGAGTGCTACCTTCGCATGGGCGAGATGAAAAAAGCCTCTGGTTGCTTCGAGGACGTGATCGTCCGTGGCGCCGAGGCCGATGTGTTCCGTAGCCAGGTGACCGAAGCCCTCGCACTGCAGGCGGAGATCTTGCTGGCCGACAAGGATTACAACGCCTTGCTGGAGAAGCAAGGCCAATGGCTGACGACCATTCGCCCGCCTGAGTTGCGACAGCCCGACTGGCTGGAATTATCGTACTACGTCGCCGAGGCCAAGCGCGCCAAGGCTGCGGACCCCGAAACCAAGGACACCGAGAAGCGCAAGCTGAAGACCGAGGCATTCGACCACTACACCGCGGTAGCCAAGCTGCCCGGCAAGTTTCAAAATGATGCGCGCCAGATACTGGCCACGGAGTTCGAGGGCGTCGAAGCGGACGACCGCCGGCGGGTGAAGACCTTCGACGAGGCGATGCAGGCCGCCAAGGACGCCATCCAATCGATGAACGCGGCCCAGCAGACCTTGCCGGCTGCCAAAAGGAACAACCCCGATGGGGTGGCGGCCCTGGAAGAGCGAGCGGCCACCGGCAAGCAGGACGCCATTCATTATCTGGACGTCGCAGGCACGTTGGTGGACGACGACACCGAGGTCGCCAAGCTGAACGAGCGCCGCTGGCTTACTTGCTGGCTCTACTGGCAGGACGAGGAGTTCCATCGTTCGGCGGTGCTGGCCGAGTTCATCGCCCGCAGGTATCCCGAGGACCCGCAAGCTTCCGGTGCGGCGCAGGTGGCGTTGGCCTCGTACCAGTCGCTGTTCAACGAAGCGATCAAACAAGGCAGCGACGCCGGCAAGGCGGAGGCCACCAAGCTGAAGGACTTGGCGAGCTTCATCACCCGCCGTTGGGGCGAGGCGGCCCTGGGCGAGAGGGCGTTCATCATTCTGCTCGACTTCTCGATTCGCGATAGGGAATTCGATGTCGCGCTCGAGTTGGTAAATCAACTGCCGGAAGACCAACGCGCCGTGTTCCAAGCCCGCATTGCCAATGCGATGTGGGGCGCGCAGCTTCGCGCGGCATCCGAGAACGATACCTCGGTCGACCGAGCCGCGCTGCGAGAGCGGGCAATTAAACTGATCACCGAAAGTTTCGACGCCGTGGCGGCCGACCCTGCGTCGGCAGACGTGCTGGCGACCTCGGCGCTGTACCTGACGCTCGCGCGGCTGGAAGCTGGAGAGTACCAACAAGCCATCCAGCTGTTGGAAGATCCCAAGAAGGGGCCGATCGCCCTGTCGAAGACCAACAACCCGGTTGCATCGCGGGCTGCCTATGCGGCCGAAGCCTACAAAGCTGCACTGCGCGCCTACGTGTCGGTCATTCCGCCGGATACCGACAAGGCCGTGGCCTCGATGGCCGAGTTGGAAAAGGCCGTTGGCAACGGCAACCCGGAAAAACTCACCAAGGTCTACCTCCAACTTGGAGTGCAGTTGCAGCAGCAGATCAAGGATCTGCAAGCGGCCGGCAAGACCGAGGAAGCGAAGCGGGTGAGCGAGGCGTTCGTGGCGTTTCTCGACAAGCTGAACGAGCGCGGCTCCAGCGACCCGACGGTCCGGCTGTGGATCGCCCAGACTTACTATCGACTGGCCGAAGGCCTGGAAGGAGACGCATCGGCCAAGGATGTCCGCGCGCAGTACTACAGTAGCGCGGCCGACTCGTTCAAGCAGATCTTGGCGGATGAGAACTCGGGCCTCGCCGGCGGTCGCCTGCTGGGTGTCAAGCTGCTCTACGCGCAAACTCTCCGCCACGCCGGCAAGTACGAAGAAGCGATGAAGCAATTCGAGGCGATCCTCTCCGAGAAGGAGATGACCATCGCCGCACAAACGGCCGCTGCTTACACGCTGCAGGAGTGGGGGGAAACTTCTGATGCTTCGAAATTCAACGAGGCCATGATGGGCAGCGGTCCCTTGAACGAAAAAGGCAAGCACGTGGTGTGGGGATGGAACTACCTGTCCAAGGTGGCCTCGAGTGTCGCTCGCACCAGGCCTAATTTGAGTCAGCAATACAGGGAATTGTTCTACGAAGCCTGGCTGAACATCGCGAAGATCTCCTACTTGCGTGCGGAAAAAGGCGAGGACAAGGCCGCATTGCTCAAACGAGCTCGCAAGCAAGTGGCCGACATGGTGCGAACGCAACCAGGCCTGCTCAATACGCCGATTCGCGGGCAGTACGACGACCTGATGAAGTCGATCCAGCGCGCCAGAGGTGAGCCCACCACCGGCCTGAAAGAATTGCTGGAAGAAGATAACTAAGTCTCCACGAACACGATGAACCGCAGCACTCCGCCTGCTGACCCTAACCGACCCACGATACGAATGATGATCCGACTGAACCGCCACGCCTTGTTGTGTCCGCTGCTTGTTGTGTGCCTTGCGCTCTTGTGCAATACGGCGCAGTCGCAGTCGACAGACCGCATTCGCGTGATAGGCGGCGGATCGGAGTCGGGTGAGATCATACGCATGTCGCCTGTGACGGTGACCATACAAAAGGGTGGCGAATCGAAAGACATCCCCGTTAACGAAATTCGCAGCATCATCTTCCGCAACGAGCCCTCGGAGCTGACTCAAGCGCGGCTCAACGCCACGAACGCGGGGTACGAGAGCGCACTCAGCCGGTTGTCGGCGATCAACAAGAACACGCTTACTAGCGATTTCATCAAGCAGGACGTGGAGTACTACACCGCGTACTGCAATGCCAAGATGGCCATGCTGGGATCCAAGGACATCCGCGCTGCTGGGACGCAGCTCAATGCGTTTGTTTCCAAGAACGACCAGAACTACCACTTCCTCGAGGCCACCGAACTGCTGGGCGACTTGCTCGCCACGATGGGCAGGTACGACGCGGCCGAGACGATGTACGTCAAGCTCTCCAAAGCGCCCTGGCCCGAGTATCGCATGCGATCGGCAGTGCTGGTCGGCCAGACGATGCTGGCCCAGGACAAGTACGCCGAGGCGCTTGGCCGGTTCGACGCGGCCTTGAAAATCAACGACGACAGCCCGGGCGGCAAGCAGCAGCGGTTGGCCGCCGAGTTGGGCAAGGCCGTGGCCAGCGCGGCGACTGGCAACGTGGATGGTGGACTCAAAGCGGTGGAGCAAGTGATTCGCGACTCCGATCCCGAAAACGACCAACTGCTCGCCAAAGCCTACAACGCCCTGGGAGCTTGCTACGTACAGTCGGGTCAGCCGAAACTGGCTCTTTATGCCTATCTTCATACGGATTTGCTGTACGGGCGGGTGGCCGAAGAGCACGCCGAGGCGCTGGCCAAGCTCATCCCCCTGTGGGAGTCAGTAGGGCAGGATGGCGAGGCTCGCCGCGCACGCGAGACGCTGCTCAACCAGTACCCGGCCAGCCGCTGGGCGAAACAACTACAGTAACGCAGAGAACCTTTGCCACGGCCCTGGGGCCTAGTTACACTGGGAACCTTATGTCCCCCCGGTGGATGAAGCAAAGGCGGAATGCGGGCGGATAATCTTTCGGAACTTTTGCAATATCGTCGGGGTGGAGGAATCGTTTGATGCATAGTGTCGCTTTCGATCGGGCGGGCTCGCCTCGGACTGGGTTCGTTGGCCTGCTGGTGATGCTCCTCGCCCTCGTGGTTTGGACTGCATCGAGCACACCCACACTGGCACAAGACGACGGCGACGCAGCGGCCGCTCCAGCCGCTGACGATGGCGGCGGCAACACAGCCACGACCGCCGCGAACAATGAAAAGAGCTACCTGGCCTGGGCTTATGAGTCGCTCGGCCTGGGCTACAGTTTGATCTTCCTGGCGTTGTCGTTCACGCTGGTGGCCTTGTTCGTGATGAACCTGCTGCAAGCGCGCCGCGAGACGATCATGCCAACCGAATTGCTGGAAGGCTTCGAAGCGCACCTGAACGCCAAGCAGTTCCAGGAAGCATACGAACTGGCTAGCTCCGACGAGTCGTTCCTGGGCAAAGTGCTTTCGGCCGGCTTGGGCAAGGTATCCAAAGGCTACGACCAGGCCATCGAAGCCATGCAGGAGGTCGGCGAGGACGAATCGATGAAGCTCGAGCACCGACTCAGCTACATGGCCCTCATCGGCACCATCAGTCCGATGGTCGGATTGTTCGGTACCGTGCACGGTATGATCGACTCGTTCCAGACCATCGCCAACTCCACCGGCATCCAACCAACTCCTGCCGAGTTGGCCGAAGGTATTTCGACGGCGTTGTTCACCACGCTCATCGGCTTGGCCGTGGCCATTCCGGCGATCGCCGCCTACAACATTCTCCGCAACCGCATCGATCGCCTGGTGCTGGAAGTGGGCATCATCAGCGAAGGCCTGATGAGCCGGTTCCAGAACGCTGGCAAGAAGCAGGCGGCGCCCCAGGCTTAGTAATCGATCCGCCGAAGTTTGAACCGGCCTACGTTGCGACCGCGAGTACTCCATGAAAGTCGTCCGCAGTAAGCGAAGGGAAGTTGCCGAAGGCGACATGACGCCGATGATCGACATGGTGTTCCAGTTGATTGCGTTCTTCATGGTGCTCATTAACTTCTCCGACGTCGATCAGGATCAACGCGTTACCCTTCCTCAAAGCGAATTGGCCAAGCCACCTGAAGTCGCTTACGACAAGCCGATCACACTGCAAATGACGGGTGACGAAGAGATCATCCTCAATGCAGGCAGCGCGGACCTGCTGACGATCGAGGACCTTCGCATCGCCCTGATGCGTCAGGCACGGCTGATCGAGGCGCAAGGCGACGATATCAAGCTTAAGGACGTGACCGTCATCATCCGCGCCGACCAAAACGCCCGACATGGCAAGGTTCTTGAGATGGTGGATGCCGCGCAGCAGGCTCGGTTCGAGACTTTCGCGTTCCGCGGCAAGCAGTCTCAAGGCAATAGCTTCGGTAAGAAAGAGTAAACCTCCTCGGGCGACCCGGCCCGCATGTGATTACTTAATAAATTTCCAATCATGAAGATTCGCAACACCAAGCACGACGACAAGATCGAGCTGCAGATGACACCGATGATCGACATCGTGTTTCAGCTGCTGGTGTTCTTCATCATGACGTTCAAAATCGTCACGCCCGAAGGCGACTTCAACGTACGCATGCCGCCGCCGGCCACGGATGTTTCGCAGCGAGAGCCGGAAACGCCGACGCTGGTGCTGAAGATGACCGCTGACGCGAATGGCAACCTGGCATCGATGAAATTGGGCGACGTCCCCTTCACCGGGGCAAGTGGTGTCACTCCGTTCGACGAACTCCGCAGCCACATCATCAGCCTGGTCAACGACGAAGGCGGCCCCGGCACCGCCAGCGAACGAGAAGTCGAGCTCGAGAGCGACTTCGACCTGAAGTACCAGTACGACATCGATGCCATCACGGCCATCTCCGGCTATATCAAGAACGGCAAGAAAGTGGAACTCATCAAGAAAATCCGCTTCGCCCCCACTCAGGAATAAGACTTAGGGGGCACTCGCACCTCCGGTGTAGTGCCCAGGGTTTTGTCCCCTACATCGATTCATGGGCCCAAAACCCCAATCGTTTTGGTCCCACCCATGTGGCGGAGACCCTTGTTTTCTCGGAAAAACCATTCGGGGGGTGCGACAAAACCCTCCACATTGTTCCCCGCATGTTTCCCATTGGGGCAAAACCCCAATCGTGGCGATTTGCTTCCAGAGCGTGGACGGCCCACAGCCAAATGTCACCAAGCGACATCCATCGGCAAAGCTCCCATCGCCGTAAGGCGGTAGGCTTCTTTCACCTGGAAGACGCTGCGAGTATTCGTAGCGTGTGTTTGGGCGAGATCCTCTAGAGACGCACCGCCACAAACGGTGCATGTGCTTGCGGTACGAGTTGTCGACAAACTCACAGTAACGCGCCGCGTGTAAGAAAACTACCACCGCGCGCTAGAAAGTTAAAGCGAGATGAAACCTGCGAATCCGTGACCTCAATTCGCTCGAATCGTGGCCGCTGAGTCCGTTCGAAGGATGGCTTCGACCATGCGCCACGTCGAATGCACTCAACCGGAAAAACTAATTGGCTGTGACTGACGGGATTACCAGCTATCTGTACAATGGGAGCTTCGATTTGCGCCGATCGGTGCAACGCGTTGTGTTCCTAAGCGATTGGAGGGGAATTTTCGATGGTCCTGGCACTTGGTTTTTACGATTACGTCACTTTCTCCGCCCTCATCTTCATTCTGGTGGGATTCATGGGTGTCGTCCTGTTCTTCCTTGGCCTTCCTGGGCGTATTGCCAAACAACGGAATCATCCCGATGCGGATGCCGTGAATATGATGGGTTGGCTCGGCTTTCTTGGCGTGGTTCCCTGGATCCAAGCGCTGATCTGGGCCATCAAGGAAACGGATGTGGTCGACATTCGACGCTTTCCACCCGAAGAAAGCGAGGTGTTGAAGAAACAGGCCGAAAAGTTCCAAGCCGAGAGCACCAAGAAGCCAAAGGCGAAACAAGCGGATTCGCAACAGGGCGATTCGCAAACACAGGACTGAGCCTTAGGATTTCAATCGGGAGTACCGGCAGATGGTTATCGGACTGCTAATTACGTTTGGCTACTGCTTCTTTTTGTGGCTGATGTTCTTCAAGCTCAAGTGGCTGAAATTCAGCCCACTGTGGGCGGTGATATCGTTCTGGTTCGGGTTGCACCTCTTGTTGTTATTCGTAATCGCCCCGCGCTTCTTTCAGCCTGCATCCAACGACATGCGGGTCATTCGGCACAATATCCAGTTGGTGCCGCGACTGCCCGAACCGACGCTGCTGATGGAAGTGCTTGTCGAACCCGACGTTCATATCAAGAAGGGCACGCCGATATTCCAGTTCGACAAACGCGTTTATGAATACCGCGTCGAACATGCCCAAGCGCAGTTGGCCGCGGCCGAGCAACATGTACTCGTACTGAAAGCCAACCTCGACGCGGTATCGCAACAAGTGACGCAGGCGAATGCAAACAAGAAGTACTCCGAAAGTCAGGTGAAACGCTACGAGGCGATGTCGAAAGAGGGCGCCGCCAGCGTGGAGAATCTGCAACAATGGCAGGACCAGTTGGCCATTGCCGAAGCGGACGTAGATGCCGCCCTGGCCAATCAACAGAAGGCCAAGCTCGAGTTCGAGTCGAACATCAATGGTGTCAACACTGCCGTCGCCGAAGCCAAGGCGGCATTGAAAGAGCAGGAGTTCTACCTCGATCAAACCACGCTCGTCGCGCCCGCCGATGGCTACATCACCAACTTGCAGGCGCAGCCTGGTCTGGTGGTCGGCGACCGGCGCGTGGGCGCCATCGCGAGTTTCATCTGCGAGGACGAACCCTACGTGTTGGCGACCTTTTTTCAGGAGCACCTGAAGTACGTGAAGGAGGGCCAGCCGGTGGAGATCGCCCTCGATACGCGCCCTGGGGAGATCGTGGAAGGAACCGTCGAAGCGGTTTGGAAAGCCTCAGGTCAAGGACAGATGCGTCCCTCGGGATCATTGCCAAGATTCGACTTTCCCCTTCCCAAGGGACGCTTTCCCGTGAAGATCCGCATCAACGACCCCGATCCCAATCTGGCCGCGGGCGTGCAAGGTGCGGTGGCCATCTACACCGACCAGGGCAAGAGTTTCTCGATTCTCCGACGCATTGAGATTCGCAGCTACACTTGGGGCAACTTCCTCTATCCGCTGCCCTTCTAGCTGGGATGGACGGAGTTAACTTCGCGAAGGACTAACATGCTGGCGATTGTCGTTCTTATTTCCGGTGGTTTGGTAATCCTCACTGTTGCCATTCATCTCGTGCTGGTGCGCGGCCTCAGCCATATGGTTCGCAGCATGCAACGATTTCCCATCTTGGCAATGGGCACCTCGATGTCGGCAGCGATTGCGGGTCATCTGCTGGAAATCTGGCTCTTTGCTCTCGCCTTGCGGCGTATGGCTGAGAGTGGACAATTTGGTAGTTTAACAGGGGATGTCCAGGGATCGTTGAGCGACTACTTCTACTTTTCTGCGCTCGCCTACACCTCTCTCGGTTTTGGTGATATCGCCCCTCAAGGCACGCTCCGCACCTTGGCAGCTATCGAAGCAATCACGGGCTTGGTGCTGATCGCCTGGACGGCATCGTTCGCCTTTCTGGCCATGCAGGAGTTGTGGGGACGTAAACTGCCGCGCAACGACTGATGGTAAGCTGTGCCGGTTGCTCCTGATGCTCTGGCCCACTGGTCGGCAAAACGCTTCCAATCTGCACAAGCAGTGCATAGGGCCATAGGGATTGTTACGATAATCCCCAATGAACCACCTGTACCATGCTCCATGTACGTACTTCGAAGGGTTCGCGGCTGTGCAATTCGCCCGTGCAGTGGGAGAGTCTTGTGACATTACCCCGGCATACATCCACCGGTTTGCGGCAGCTCATGGCAGGGCTAGCTGTGGGCTTGTTGTTAAACTGTACCGGTTGTACGGGGATACCGGGCGCTTCGATCTCCGATTGGTGGCGGCACGGCTGCAAAGTCGGCCCCGAGTACTGCGAACCAGCGGCGCCCGTGGCACCGCAATGGATCGACGCGGACGACCAGCGCGTCACCGACGGCTATCCCTCCGTGGCCGACTGGTGGAATCAGTTTAACGATCCCGTTCTCAACGAGCTGGTGCAATCGGCCTACCGCCAGAACATCACGCTTCGCGAAGCTGGTATGCGGGTGCTTGAGGTGCGCGCCCAGCGGGGGATTGCCGTTGGCAATCTCTTTCCGCAAGCACAAAGTCTCGATGCCCAATACTCCCGCAGGCAACTCAGTGGCAACCTGGCCAACGATCTATCTGGCGTGGTGCCTAACTTCTCGAGAAACATCAACGACTGGTCACTCGCCGGAAACCTTTCCTGGGAGCTCGACTTCTGGGGACGATTCCGACGGTCGATCGAAGCAGCCGAAGCGGACTTGGACGCGTCGGTCGAGAACTACGATGACGTGTTGGCGAGCTTGGTCGCTGAGGTTGCGAGCACTTACGTCAACATTCGGACATTGCAACAACAGCTCCAATACGCCCGACAGAGTGTTGACCTTCAACGCGGAAGTTTGCAGATTGCCGAGTCGAGGTACGACAATGGTGCGGTAACCCAAGTCGATGTGGAGCAGGCCAAGCTCGTACTTTCGCGCACCGAAGCGCTGATTCCGCAGTTGAACGCCGCACTGCGCAAACAGAACAATCAGCTATGTGTGCTGCTGGGAATGCCCGCCACGGATCTATTACCGCAACTGGGCGAGTCTCCCATTCCAACCGCACCAGCCAACATCGCGCTGGGGGTCCCCGCGGAACTGCTTCGCCGAAGGCCGGACGTTCGCCGGGCGGAGCGAGAGGTTGCAGCTCAAAGTGCCCTGATCGGTGTGGCGGTTGCCGACCTGTTCCCCAGTTTGAGTATCAACGGCAATATCGGTTATGAATCGGCGCAGTTGGACCGCCTGTTTGTCCCGGCCAGCAACGTGGGTGTGATCGCCCCCTCGATCAATTGGGATGTACTGAATTACGGTCGCCTGAAAAACAATGTCCGTGTCCATCAGGCACGAACACAGAAAGCCGCCTTGGCGTACCAAGACACCGTACTGCGGGCCAACCGCGAGGCGGAGGATGGTGTGACGGAGTTCCTGAACAGTCACAATGCCACACTCCATCTGAAGGATAGCGTGGCGGCTGCGGAACGTTCGGCGGAGTTACTGGCCATTCAGTACAAGCAAGGTGCCATCGGGTACAATCGTGTTTTCACCGTGCAAGACATCCTCGTCCAGCAACAGCAAAACTACGCGACCTCTCAGGGCGATATCGCTTTGGGCCTGATCAACATCTATCGGGCGCTGGGAGGTGGGTGGCAGATTCGCTTTGGGGCCGGCAATGTTGCTGCCGCTCCAATGGAGATCATTGAGCCGGCACCAGCCGAAGTCGTTCCACCCGCTGGCGACGCCACCTGATAGTGCTCGTACTACTTTACCCCCTCAGAAGCAAGGAATTCCCGATGGCAAGGAAGCTACTCTATCTGTTCGCCATCGCACTTACGGCGAATGTTGCTCGTGCCGATGAGTCGCTGTTTTCCAAGCTATGCAACAACGACGTTCCGGACTGTATTTGTCGCTGGTGTTGCCCGAACTATTGCCGAAAGCCGCTGCCTTGCGTGTGTGGCCCGTTGCCCCCTCATACGACCTGTGGACCTCGTGGCTACACTCCATACTGGTGCCGACATCGGTCGCTATCCACCCCGTCGTGCGGCTGCAACGTTACCGCGATTCCGCTTCAACAACCGAGTTCGATGAACTATGCGCTCGATAGCGACACGCGTTCGCTGCAAGTGGAGGGCC
Source organism: Aeoliella sp. (assembly GCF_965227375.1). Taxonomy (NCBI): domain Bacteria; kingdom Pseudomonadati; phylum Planctomycetota; class Planctomycetia; order Pirellulales; family Lacipirellulaceae; genus Aeoliella; species Aeoliella sp. The sequence goes on along the minus strand of NZ_CBDDFX010000002.1, from coordinate 1,066,789 downwards.
CTCGGTTGGAGATGGCTTCGAGGAGCTCCACCCGCCGCTCGCCAGTGTCCCGCTAGCTCAAGCCGCGCGGCGGTCGGCACCGGGGATCTTCTTGCCCTTGAGTTGGTAGACGTACGCCAGCACTTCGGCTACGGCCGCGTAGCTGCTATCCGGCACGGGGTGGTTGATCTCGACTTCCTTGTACAGCAACTGCGCCAGCGGTTTGCGTTCGACGATCGGAATGTTGTGTTCCAGCGCTAAGCGGCGGATGCGTTGCGCCAGCGTTCCCGCGCCTTTGGCGACTACGACCGGCGCGGCCATTTCGCCATGTTCGTATTTGATGGCCACGGCGAGTTCCGTGGGGTTAGTGACCACCACGTCGGCCTGCGGTACCGAGCCCGACATACGATTCATGACCATCTGCCGCTGCACCTGCTTGCGCCGGGCGACGACATGCGGATCGCCCTGCAGGTTCTTCATTTCCTCTTTGACTTCCTGGTGGGTCATCTTGAGGTCTTGTTCGTGCTTCCATTTCTGGAAGGCGAAGTCGAACAGCGCCAGGATGAACAGCGCCCCGCCCACCCACAGCAGCGTGGTGACGGTCACGTTCACCAGCAGCGTGGCGATCTGCGGAATCGAGAGCGCGCTGGCCAGCATGATCTCATCGCTCTGCAACCAGATGGCAACGCCAGCCACACCGACCACTAGCAGCACCTTCAGCAGTCCGAATCCCAGTCGCATCACACCCTGTAGCGACACGATCCGTTTCACGCCAGCCAGTGGGCTGATGCGGCTAAAGTCGGGGGCGAGTCGCTCGGGGACGAACAGGAAACCGATCTGAAACACGCTCGACGCCGCGGCGGCCAGCATCAAGAGCATCATCAGCGGCAACAGCGCGAAGCCGATGCCGGAGAGCACCTTCTGCACCTCGCCGGTCAGCACCGCACCGTCTCCGGTCAGCGTGCCGACCTCGCCCAGGTTGCGATACAGCAGTTCCGACGACGCGTTGATGATGCCGGGACCAAGCGCACGGAGCAAACCAGCCGCCACCAGCAACAGCGCGGCCGAACCGAGGTCCTGGCTGTACGCAACTTGCCCTTTCTCGCGGGCTTGCTGCCTGCGATGCGGGGTTGCGTCAAACGTCTTCTCGCCGGATTGTTCGGGCATGAACTCTTGGGGCCTGGCTTAGCCACCAGCCTCGGCGGATATCGGGACAACCGTCGACTGCAGTTCTTCGAGCGTGGCGACAATCGGTTCCTGGAACAACCACGCGGCTCCGCCCAGGGTGACGAGGATCGCACCGATGGTGAGCATCGAGTTGAGTCCAAAGCCCACCGCCAATACGTTGATCTGCGGCAACGTGCGACTGATGAGCCCCAACAGCAGCGTGGAAAGGAACAAGGCAACCATCACCGGCGCCGCTGCGCGGATTCCCAGCACGAAGCTTTGCTGCAGGATGTTAACCATCACTTGGGCGAAGCTGTCGCCAAACGTGCCATGTCCCGGCGGGGCCCATTCGAAGGTGTCGAGCAGCGCGGCCATTACCATCCGATGGCCACCCAGGGCGACGAATACCGCCATGGTGGTGTAGTGAAATATTTGCGTGAATACGGTCGCGCTGCCATCGAACTCGGGGCTGGAGATCTCCGCCAGCGACATACCCGACATGTGGGAAATGATTTGCCCCGTGATCTGCACGCCGGTGAAGAGCATCTGCATGCCGAGTCCCAACAAGGCGCCGATCAGCACTTCGTTCAACATCAGGCTGCCAAACGCCAGCAAGTTCCAAGGGCTGGTATAGCTCAGGTGAGCGTAGAGCGGCATCACCAGCATCGAAAGCGTAACTGCCAACAGGCCTCGCACGGTGACGGGCACTGTCTCGAGTTTGAAAAGCGGCGCAGTAGCGACCAACGCACCGATGCGGCACAGCACCAGGGCGAACACTGCCACCTTGGTCAGCAGCATCGCTTCCAGCCATTCCATGGCGGGCGTCCTCTAATCGCCGCGGGCGGCGGCTTACAAGTATAGCGGGATATCGGTGAGCAGTTGCTGGCTGTAGTCGATCAATCGCTCGAGCAGCCATGGCAGGGTCCACGCCATGACCAGCACCATGGCGGCTAGCTTCGGCACAAACGCCACGGTTTGTTCTTGAATCTGGGTGAGCGCCTGGATCAAGCCGATCAACAAACCAACGGCCATGCCCGCCACCAGAACCGGCGCAGCCACCAACAGGGCGATGATCATCGCCTCGCGTGCCAGGTCAACAGCGTCTTGTGGGTCCATAGCGGTAGCGCGGCGTTAGACGAAGGCTTGAAAACTCTGCAGCAACATTTCGATCACCAGCCGCCAGCCGTCCACCAACACGAACAGCAGCAGCTTGAACGGCAGCGAAATCAGCACGGGCGGCAACATCAGCATGCCCATCGAAATGGTAACGCTAGCGACAATGATATCGAGGATCACAAACGGCAAGTAAATCTGAAAACCAATCAGAAACGCCGTCTTCAGTTCGCTCAGCATGAACGCGGGCAGCAGCGCCTGCAGCGGCACAGGGCGTTCGTCCGGGCGAACGTCGTAGTAGGCGTAGTTGTCGTACAATTCGCCGGTGTCGGGATCGACTTCGCTCGGCATGTAGCTGAGAAACAGCTCGACGTCGCCGTGGTTGTCGGTCCGCTCAATCTGCTGGGCCATGAACTTTCGCATCGGCGCCACGCTACGCGTGAACGCCTCGTCGATGCCGATCTCGCCGTCGGTATATGGCTTGATGCCATGCTCGTAGCTTTGCTGCCAAACGGGCATCATCAGCAGCAGCGTGACGAACAGCGCGATGGAGGTGATCACTTGGCTGGGGGGCAATTGCTGCGTGCCCAAGGCTTGCCTCAACAGCCCCAGCACCACCACGATGCGAACAAAGCTGGTGGTCATCAGCAGGATGGCCGGCGCCAGGCTCACCACGGTGAGCATCAGCATTACCTGCAGCGTGGACGTCAGCCGCTCCGGCTTGGTCCAGTCGCTGGGGCCGCCGACCTCTTCGAACAGCGACGAATCGACCACCGACCCTTGCGCCATGGCCACCGACGCCGTGCTCGACAAGCTCAACACCGCAGCAACCAGCAACAGTTTGCCGAGCAGGCTACGCATAGCGGCGTCCTCCACTCTGCATTTCGCCTTCCAGGAAGCCGGGTTCGGTTTTCTCTTTGGCGAACTGGCCGAAGATATCCTCGAACTCTTTTTGACTGCCCTGGGAAGAATTCTTGGAGCAAATGGCCAGCAATCGCACGACCTCTTGCGGATCGTCGATCTCCGCGAGCTTCTCCACACCGGCTTGTGTCACGTGCACCAACACCAGCTTGTTGCCCAGGTGCAGCAGTTGGCCAAACTGGCGGGAGCCCAGCGGAACGCGACCCAGCAGGCGAATCGCTTCGCTCGGCACCACTTGCGAACTCTTAGGCATGCCGCGTTTTACGAACCATGCCAGCAGCATGAATAGCCCTACGACAAACGCCAAGGCGGCCGCCGCGGTAGCGCCCGATCCGCGCGCCCAGTCGCGAAGCATGTTGTTTCCTCGCTCGCCGGCCGCGCGCGTCGACTTCGATGCGCGGTCCGCACTCGAGCCAAGCTGCAACCGACGACCTTCGTTGGCCGCGGTCATCGGAGCGGCCGGCTGATAGGCGGAGGGATCGCGATCGGCAGCACGCGACGATGGGCCAACCGCATCGGCACCTGCAGGCGTTTCGGCAATGGCGAATCGACCGCAAGCCAGAGCGAGGCTCAGCATCAGCCAGGGCAGGGGGGATGAACTTGGCGGCATCGAAATAAGACTCCACAAAGGCAAAATGTGCAGGGAGTCTTATAGAAAGCTGCGGCCCAGCGGGCCAGGGCGATTGCCCATCCGCCACGCGGTGCGCGGATTGCTAGCATCACCGCAGACCGGGCTCCGAGCGTTAAGCGCAGGCGCTGTCGCCGACGATCAGTTCGGTAACGCGAACACAGAAATTGTCATTCAGCACCAGCACTTCGCCGCGAGCAATGATGCGACCATTGACGTACAGATCCACCGGATCGCCCGCCAGCTTGTCGAGTGGCACCACCGCGCCCTGGCGGAGTCGCAGCACGTCTTCCAAGTGCATGTGAGTGCGGCCAAGCTCGATTTTCAGGTCGAGCTGCACGTCGCGCACCAACTCCAACGTGGCTGCTTCGCTGGAGGCAGGGCTTCCGCCCAGGTCGTCCAAATGGAAAGCTTGCACTCCTGGCGGCAATTCCACTGGCGTGTCGATCGAAGCGATGGCTTGCTCCGCCTGGTTCAGCAGCAGCTCGATATCGTTCTGCGAGACGTTGCTCGAGCCGTCGCCCGTCGGCGTGTGGGCCACCGGGGTAACGCTTGGCGCCGCACTAGCTGGCGGCGGAGTTGGCGCAGCGGCCGCGCCGGAGAGCATTGCATCCAACTCTGCCTGATCGAGCGTAGCACTCATCGGAGGCGCCGCAGGCGTGGGATCTTCGGCAGCAGGAGGGGGCGGAGGCGGCGGAGTGGCCGCTGTTTCCTCTGGCGCAGGCGCTTCGTCCGCTGGCGGCGGTTCACTCGACGCTTGGCCACTCGCTTCCTGAGCCTGGGCCAGCAGTCGTTCGATTTCGTCCTGTCCGATGTTTTCGTCAGCCATGGGAGTCCTTTCCCGAGTATCGCCGAGGCTGCTAGCTAGCTCATGTTCAACGTTCTACGAAGTTGAACTTGCTGAACAGCACCTCTTGCACCAGCGGCTTGCCAAGAGCGCGGTTGGTTTTCTCTAAAATCCGTCGTTTCAGCAACCCCAACTCGGCGTCGGTCAGTTCCGTCGAGTCGGCACTGCCCAGCGTCATGATCACCTGCTCCCGCAGGCGAACCTTGTTTCGCTCGAAGTGCGTTGCGAAGCTTCCTTGATCGTCTGCTAGCACGACGCCAAACAGCTCGAAATCCACAATTAGCGTGGTGTCGTTCTCGGGGTTATAGCGGGTGACGTTGAAACGCCCCAAGTCGACCTCCAGGGTCTCCTTGTCTGCTAGTGGCGACGCCTGCTTGGCTCGCTCAGCAGCGGCTGCATTCTCGTCTTCCAATTCCCCTTCCCGGGCGGCGACCAGTTTGCGAGCGGACATCTCGGCATCCTGGGCCGAAGGAATGAGCACCGATGCGGCGACAACTTCCACGACCACGATGACCGAAATGAACGCCAGCGCCTTGATCAACCCTAGCAGGCCAATCTTCTTGCCGGACTTTTCGCCATTTGCTTTGTCAGTTGCCATGCTTGCCACGCAATTCTGCGGAGAACGGGGGCGCAGCGTTCACGCCCAAATCCTGCTGCTCCGCCACCGTCAAATCGCGATTGGCCGAAGCACTGCTACAGAGAAATATACGTCGCAATTGGCCCGAAGTGGCCCGTTTCGCAAGATCGCACTACTCCTTATCGGGCGCCACAACCCGCTCGTCCCATATCAGCACTTCAACCCGTGCATTGCGTTTGCGGTCCTCCGGATCGAGTCCCAGATCCGAAGGTTCGTTGGACCCGGCCGACCCCAGGCGGATGCGGGCCGGATCGATCCCCAGTTCGATCAGGTAGTTCATCACGTTGTAGCAGCGATTGTATGCCAGGTCCCAATGGTCGCGGACGTTCTCGCCCTGGTTCACCGGACGGCGGGAGGCATGCCCGCGGACCTCCAGCTTCTGGGGTTTGCCAGCCACTTGCTGGGCAATGGTCCGCAGTGCCTTTTTGGCTTCTTCGGTCAACTCCGACGACAGTTCGTCGAAGTAGATCACTCCGCCGGTGGTCGAGTTACGACCGTGGCGCACCGTTTGTACGCGTTTGTGATCGCCAGTCACTGCGGGCACGTCGTTGCCCCCGTCCTGCAGGTTCTTACGCATCGAGCGCGACTGACTGGGAGCGATGTAGGCGAGATTGCTGTTGGCGTGCGATTGCCCCGGCAACACCGCACTCATCGCCGAGTCGTGCCCGAACTGCCGCCGCATCGACTCGAGCATGGCTTGAAACCGCTCTTCTTCCTTCAGCTCGCTCATCGACACCAGCATAATGAAGAACGTTAGCAACAGCGACATCATGTCGCCGAACGTAACGACCCATTCGGCTACGCCGGGCGGTGGTTCTTCTTCAATGGGCATGATGTAAAGAGTTGTTAGCCGTTGCGTTGGTCGAAGGGTTTAAGACCGCAACATAGGTCGCTGCTGCCTAGGCGGCTTCTTCGGTTCGCTGCTTGGGCGGTACGAAAGTATTGAGTTTCTGCTCGATAATTCGGGGGTTTTCACCCGACTGGATGGCCATGATGCCGCGGATGACGATTTCCATCATCATCAGTTCCTGGCGATTGGTGAATCCAAGTTTTTCGGCAAACGGAAGAAACACGACATTGGCCGCGATAGCTCCGTACATGGTCGTCAGCAATGCCACGGCCATGCCGGCGCCAATCTTCGAGGGATCGCTCATGTCGCCCAGCATGATCACCAGGCCCATCAGCGTGCCGATCATGCCGAATGCGGGGGCGAAACGCCCCATGCAATCCAACACGGCTTTTCCGTCTCGGTGTCGGGTGGCCACTGCGTCGAGCTCGGTCCGCATGATGTCCTCCATCACCTCGGGACGAGTTCCGTCGACGGCCATCTGTACGCCCAGAGTGATGAACGCGTTGTCGATCTCCGACATCTTGCTTTCTAGCGCCAAAAGGCCGTCCCGCCGGGCGACTTCGGCCAGGCTGACGATCTGCTTGATCACGTCGCTTACCGATTCGACCTTCCAGAAGAAGACCTTCATCGTGACTGAGAAGACCCCGAGGAAGTTGGATAGCGGAAAGCAGATCAGCGCTGCGGCAATGGCGCCCCCGAACACCACCATCACGCTGGGGGCGTCGAAGAAGGCGGCAAACGAGCCACCGCCGATTATGATCGAGCCGAGAATCAGCGCGAATGCGACGATCACTCCGACTACGGATGCAATGTCCATGCTTGCAGTGCCAATCCAGCAGGTTCAGAGCCTCACACGGCTCGTGCACCCGCAGGTATGAGTTGCTTGTGTTGGTGATACTCGACCGTGCGGTGAACCACTTCTTCCAGCGATTCCTTCACCACAATGTGATCGCCCGAAGTGAGCGTCACAAACGTGTCGGGCAGCGCCTCGACGTACTTTATCAGCTCCGCGTTGAGCACAAACGGCTCTCCGCTCAGCTTCGTGAGTTGTATCATCGTCGTGTTCTGCCTTACCGGACCAATCCGGACAACCGGCCCCGCGCCGGTCTGGTACCTCTGGACTACCGTAGCTCACGAATGGGCGCGTCGCCGACTCCAGCTGGGGCATTACCGGTTATTTAGCCCCATTTTGGCGGCCGCGGCCAATGTTATTACCTCCGCAGCGCCAGCAGTTCGTCGAGCAGCTCCTGCGAAGCACTGATCACCCGCGCGCCGCCACGATACTGGGTGGACGCCAGGATCAACTCGATCAGGTTCTGCCCGATGTCGGTATTCGACAGCTCGACCGCACCAGCGGTCAGCGTGCCGATACCGTCCTCGCCGGGCCTGCCGACAATCGGTTCGCCCGAGTTAACGCCGATGCCGAACAAACTGTCGCCGACCTGTCGCAAACCGGCATTGTTCGTAAACCGCGCCATGAGCAACTGCCCCACGGTACGCTGGGTACCGTTAGAGAACTGGCCCTGGATCAATCCATCTTCCGAGATAATAAAGTCGGTCATCACGCCTGGTGGGAAACCATCCTGGCTCGAAACGTTCAGCGAGCTGATGTTGTTGCCGAGTGCGTCAACTTCGCCCAGCGACTTTACCGCTGAGTAGTCGAGCGTGATTTCCAAGGGGGACTCCGACGCCGTATCGTTTCGAAGCACGCTGATTTGGGCGTTGGTGTTCGCATCCAAGTCGCCATTCTGATCGAAGACCAGCAAGCCATCGCCGATGACGGTCGTCTGGCCATCGCTCGGCTCGTTGTCGGCACTCGTGGCGTACCATCGATACGTCGTACTGTTGGCTTCCTTGGTTTCTAGAACCGTGGTCACTCGCACGCTAAGGGGTAGACCCAGGCTGTCGTAGACCACGAACTCCGTCGACGTACCTGGTCCGTCGGCTGATTGAGTGGAGCCGAAGTTCAACGTCACCGACTGACTCGTTACTTCGCCGGTCGGGATAAGCTTCAATCCCGACAATGGGATGCTGATGGCGTTTTCCTCACCGTAGTTACTGGTGACCACCAACTGCCCATTGACCAATGTCACCCCCGCTTGTGGATTGGGGAAGGGATTGGTGATGTCGGACGAGGACTGGTCGAGTCCCATCGCGTCCTGCATAAATAACATCAACTCGCCGACCGTGGTGTCCGCCTCGATGTCGAGGAACTTGGGTTCGAGCGTTACACCGTCTTTCTCGGCAGAGAAAGAAAGGCGTCCAAGTTCGAATGGTTGCGTAATGGTGTCGCCCTCACGCACCACAACATCCGTCAGCAGCGTGCCCGACCCGACCACCGGACCATTGATGTCGAGCTCCGGCTGGCTCGCCAGGTCGGTGTTGGTGGTCGTGTCGATGAAGGAGGTAGTATGTGGGTCGCCCACCGGAGCAGCGATTTCGCCTGCGAGGTGGTAGGTGCTACCGGCTTCGGTTGTCCGATAAATGCGGATCGTGTCAAACCGAGCATCGGTGGGAGCTGGGATGTCGCCCAGGTCGAGTCGGAGACGACCGCCTGTAACTTCGGTCACCGAAACCGGACCGATCCTCCCAGTTGGCTGTGTCTCGAGTTCCAAGCCAGGAGAGGAATCATAGAAGGTCACGTAGTAGTTATACGAACCCGCGTCCAAGAGATCGTCGTCCAATTCCAGGTTGCCGGTATTCGCACCATCCACCGAGATGTCACTGTACGTCGCACCCGAAGCGCCCATGGATCCTACTTGGTAGAATGTGTTTCCGTCTGGTTCTGTCCGATAGAGTATACGGTCCTGCCAGATACCGGTCGCGTCTGGAAGGTTTTCGATGTCGATGACGGAACCATCCGCTGCCGCAGTGATCTCGGCCGAGGGAGTGCTCTCCTGCAAATTGCCGTCGCGGAACGTCCAGCGGTAACGAACGGTACCGGTCGCGACATTACCAGGACCCGTACCAGCCCCCGTAACGTTGGTCGTGGCGCCGGCGGGAATAGTCGACTCGACGATATCGGCCGAGCTGAAATTGGTGTCGTCCGGCACGATGTACGATCCGTCGCCAAGCACCACGGACTCCACGACTTCCGGTTGCGTGCCCTCCTGAACGGCCGGATTCAGCACGCCGGTAAAGAACGCGTTCTCTGTTGCCTGGGCAACACGTTGCTGTCCGAGCGGAATAGTCAGGGGCTGTGCGCCGGACTCAACCAAGTTAAACTCGTCGTCCACACCATACCCCAGCACACGCTGGCCGGTCGTGGTGACAATTTCGTTATTGGCGTTCAGCTGCAACTGGCCGTTCCGCGTGTACAGTCGGCCGGTGCCACTTTGGACCATCAGAAAGCCGTCGCCTTGGATAGCAAGGTCCAGCGGGTTGGAGCTGATCTCGATCGTGCCCTGCGAGAAGTTCGGTGTGATCGCGGCCACCTTCACACCCAGGCCGATCTGGCGGGGGTTCGTACCGCCGGAGTTGGACGTCGGCGCACCACCGATACTCACAGTTTGCAGGAACTGGGTGGCGAACACCGCTTCGGATTCCTTGAAGCCCACCGTGCTACTGTTGGCCACGTTGTTGCCCACCACGTCAATTGTGGTTTCGGCGGCCTGTAGACCCGTCAAGGCGGTGGTTAGTGCTGATTGAAGACCCATGGTCGTCTATCCTTATCAAATGGTAGTTGTTTGCTGGTGAGAGTGCGGGTAGGTGATGCTGGTGCGTGGGGTTACTAGGTGGGCGGCTCGATTTGGGCCACGTTGTTCAAGGTCACGGTTACCCGGCGGGCAACGCCTAGCTTCTGTGGCTGGCCGCTCATCACACCGCCGCGCTCGTCAGAAGCCATCGAGTCGGTGAAGGTCGACGTGGTGCCACTCTGGACGGTGCCCACCAGGCGTCGCTCTCCGGTGCCGGTGCTGTCGGTACGGTAGATACGTTTCTGGCCAGTCGTCTCGGGCAGGTTGGCCACTCGGATCGAGCCGTTGAAGTCGGCCAGCGTTTCGGTGTCGACGTCCACGTCGAAGCTGAACTCGGCGCCGTCCGGGCCATCCCACACCACTTCGTAGGTGTACTGGCCTTCTTCCACGCTGCCTTCCTCATCGCCGGCGACAGCCACTGGTCCCACAGCCAAATCGAGTTTGGGCTGCCCGCCATCGATCGAAACGCGGCGGACATTGCCGGTGACCCGCTCGCCGTTTTCGTCGAGCGCCACGACATCGGCGCCAATCAGGTTCGTGGCGCTGGCGATGTTCTGGCCGAGCAGTACCGAGTCGAGTGTCTCCGTCAAGCGATCGGTAGCGCCCACTTCGCGAATCTGGCTAATCTGCGCCAGGAGCTCGTCGTTCTCCAACGGGTTCAGCGGATCCTGGTTCTGCAGTTCCGCAATCATCAGATTCAGGAACGCATCGAGGTCCAGGTCGTTCAACGTATTGGCCGTGCCGAACGCATTGTCGTTCGTGGGCGAGTTGGAGGTGGCGGATATTTGGCTCATCGCGAATCCTTGCGTAAGCGTTCTTCGGCGGGCGGCTGTTAGGCCACCGCGCTGAATTGACCATCGTGGTTGGTGGAGGGACCGCCGTCGGCGGGCGCTGCTTCTTCGCTACTTGTCGTCGTCCCCGTTGTGGTGGTGGAGTGAACCGCCCGGCCACCTTGGTGTTGCTGGGCGTCGCGTTGTTCCTGCTGGGCCTGCCAGTCGGGCTGGCCTTGGTTTTGATCGCGTACGTCGACTTCAAACTTGTCGACGCGAATCTCCTGCGCCGCCAATCTATCCCGCAACGCCGGCAGGTTGTCCATCAGTACGTTCTTCGCCGCAGCGGTCTCGGTCTCCAGCTTGGCGTTCAGTGTGCCGTTCTGCATGTTCAACTCGATGCGCAGCGCGCCGAGTTCCGGCGGAGCCAATCGCAACTGAACCGTACCGCCACGCTGCTCAGCAGCCTGGAACGCCCGGGAGACTCTCGCCACGAAACGTTGCGGATCGACCCGCGGACCAGCCGCCTGCGTTGTTTCGACTTCGTTACCACGCCGCGTCGACGGTCCCGTCGCCCGTTCGAGAATGGAATTGAAATTCGACGTATTCTGCGAGGGCTTCTCGCGCACCTCCGTTTGGTTCACCTCGGCCTCCACCTCGGCCGCCGGATCCGCCTCCTGCTCGAGGTCAAGCTCCAACTCCAGCTGCGGCGGAGGACTCGAGGCATCAACGGGCTTTACTTCGCTGCGTTTCTCACGCTTCTCGCCGCCGCTCGGGCGTTTCGATTGGTTGTCGGTCGCAGCCGTCTGTTTCTCGTCCACTGGCGCGGCGACCTTGGCCGCCGTGTCGGCAGTCGACTGCGGGGCGGCTGGTTCTTCGTGCGGCGATTCGACCTGCTCGCTGGAGACTGCCTCTTTGGCGTCCGCCGCCTTACCGGCTTCGGGCGATTGCGGTTTGACTTCTGCTTCGGACGTTTCTTGATCGCTGGTCTCAGGCGCGTTGTCCGCAACGGGATCGACGACTTCTTGCTCCTCGACGCCTACCGCTTGCTCGTCCGTCACCAACGGGGCAACTTCTTCCGTCACCTCGACGCCCACCGCGGACTCTGGGGCACTTGGCTGCGACTCGGGGTTGGACGACTGCCCGCCGCTTTCCTCGGTTGCAGGCACGGAAGCGGTTTCTTCGACTTTGGCCGCTTCCACGTCCAGCACTTCTGCTACCGCCTCTTGCACCACCACCTGCTCGGCGGCGGCAGCAGAGACCACCAACGTGTCTTCTGTGCCGGTCTGTTCGGTGTCGTCCGTCTCCGCACTATCCGTCTCGGCAGATTCGGGCTCGTTATCTCGGTCCGTCGAGGCCTCCGCACTGTGCGTCTTGTTGTCGTCGTCCGACGAGTGCTGACGGGAGTCGACGGCGGTCGAGTCGTCCTCGGACTGTTCCTCTCGTTCTGTATTCGGCGCATCCTCCGTGCGTCGCGCAGTGGGTGCGTCGCTATGCTGCACTGCCACCTGCAGTGTGTCGATGAAGCTGCTCTGCGCGGCGGGCGTCTTGGCGCTCGCGGCAGGCGGCGCGGCGACGATCGTGATCGAGTTGACTTGGGTAGTAGCCATGGTTGGGGCTCCGGCGGAGCGAACGTGTTATTACTCTTCGTTCTCGGGAACTCGCACACGCTCGAGCATGTTGTCGATTTCCGGTCCTTCGGGAAAACCGTCCAGCATCAACTGCAACAGTTTGTGATACTGCTCGAGTTCGTCCTCGGTCTTGAACTGCGCCAAAATCTTCTGTAGTCGACCGGGCTGCATCTTTTTCATCAGGATGATCACGTCGCGTTCGCCATCGGGCTCTTCCAAAAACTGCAGCAGCAGCTTCTTCGCCTCCGCGGGACGAATCGACTGCAACTGACTGACAACCGCTGCCAGATTTTCCTGCGACGCCAACTGCTTCTGCTGCTGCAGACGCTGCTGCAATTCATTGGCCATCTGGTCGTACCGCTGACGCCCTTCATTGATGTCGCGAAAACTACGTTCAAACTCCTGCGTGCCAATTTTCAGTGCGTTCAGCTTCACTTCGTAATCTCGCAGCTTCACCTCGCGGATCATCGCAATATCCTCCAACGATGTCTCCTCGGGCGGCACTTCCAGGTCGTTCACTTGTTCTTCTTCGGCAATTGCTTCGATGTCGATGTCGTGCATCAAAGCGAGAATGCGGAACATCTTCTCGTTGGAGAGCATGTGCACGTTCCACAGGTATAGCAGCCCTACAGCCATGGCAATCATGGTGGCCGTCGAAACGTAGCCAACGATGGCAAATAGGTTTCGCATGGTCGCAGTAAGGTCCTGTGTGAATGCTTAACGTGTGGTCCGCCGTTGGCGGAGGAATTGCTGGGTGGCGATCTCGTCCAGAAGCTTTTGTTCACGCAATTGTTCGGCGCGGTTGAACTGCTCTTCCCGACGCTCGTCGATCTTCTCCACCACGCGCACTTGCTGTTCGGCGGCGGCCAACGCCGCGCGACGCTTCTCTAGCTCGACGCCCACCGCCTCTTTTTGCTGTGCCAGTGCAGCGGCTTGGGCTTTGAGCACCAGTTCGTACCGCTCACTCTCGAGCAACCGTCGCACATCTATGCCGTCGGCCCGCACCGCACGCTGGTGGTCCTTCGCCGCAGCAATCTCGCCGGCAACCGCATCGGCCTGTTTGTCCACCGCGGCCTCCGCCCGCACCGCGTCGGCCACCCGCGCTTGCTGCGCGTCGCGCGCAAACGATCGAACGCGATGCAGCGCTGTCAGGTTGGAACGGTACTTGGCCATGTTTCGTTGCTAACGTTCAGGCGGCTGTTTGTGGTTGTGGTTGGGCTGCTGGTGCTTGCTGCTGCTGACGGCCAGCTTGCGCCGCACCGGCCAGGAACGTCTGGGCGCGAGCCGCCAGGGCGAGCAACAACTCTGTCGACTTCTCCAAACTGCATTCCTCGTCGGGTGTTTGCTGGAGAACCGCGGCAATCGCGTCTCGCATCTCGATGGCCGCGTCAATCGCCTTGTTCGTCCCGCGACGGTAGGCGCCCACCGAGATCAAGTCTTCGTTGTCACGGTAGATGGCCATCAGCTTGCGGATCGACGTGGCGGCAGCAACCACTTCCGGCGTCGAAATGTCATTCATCAGTCGGCTGATGCTTTGCAGCACGTCGATGGCCGGGTAGTGACCACTGGAAGCCAACTCTCGCGAAAGCCACAGGTGGCCGTCGAGCAGACCCTGCATGGTGTCGGCCACGGGATCGGCTCGGTCGTCGCCTTCCACCAACACGGAGTAAAATGCGGTGATGCTGCCATGGCGGTTGCGGCCTGCACGCTCGACCAACTTGGGCAGCGTGGCGAACACCGACGGAGGAAAACCACGCGTCGCAGGCGGCTCGCCGGCGGCCAGGCCGATTTCGCGCAGCGCCGTGGCAAAGCGAGTGACGGAGTCAACCAGCAGCAAGACATTCTTGCCTTTGTCGCGGTAGTGCTCGGCAATGGCCGTGGCAGTATGAGCAGCTTGCACGCGCGATACGGCCGGTTCGTTGCTCGTCGCGCAGACAATCACGCTCCGGGCCAAGCCTTCAGGGCCAAGGTCGCGTTGGATAAAGTCGTTGAGTTCACGGCCACGTTCGCCGACCAGCGCGATCACGTTCACGTCGGCTTCGGTGTAACGAGTGAGCATCCCGAGCAGCACACTTTTTCCCACACCCGGTCCGGCGAATACGCCCATTCGCTGTCCGAGTCCCACACGCAGCATGCTGTCGACGCCACGAATGCCGGTGGCGAATGTCTCGTCGATGCGGGGGCGTTCGGCCGGCGGTGGGGGATCCTGCTCCACCAGGGTTCGTTCAGTCAGCATCGGCTGTGGACGACCGTCGACGCACTGTCCGTGCGCGTTGATCACGCGTCCCAGCAGTGCATCGCCAATACGCAAATGCCGCAACGTGGCGACGAGTCGAACCTGCGCGCCGCGGCGAATCCCGACCAGACTTTCGTAAGGAAACACGATCGTACGATTTTCGCGAAACCCGATCACTTCGGCACGCACCCTCCCACCGCTGCTGCGCTCGATGTCCACCACCGACCCAACGGGTGCAGGAAAGTCGGCCACCGCGGCGGTGCCGCCGGAGGTTTCCATCACGCTACCAACCAGACGAGTCGGCAAGGCGCGGTCCAAAGTGTTCAAGTAAAAATACATAGGCGTGCGGTCTAGCTGGTGAGTTCCTCTTCGAGGCGGGCGAGTTGCGACTCGATGCGTTGATCGATTTCGCCAAACTCGGTCTTCACAATGCAGCCGCCCGGCGAAACCGACGCGTCGGCCATGATCTTGGCAGGCGCGAGTTGCTTGAGGCTATCGACGATCTCGCTGGACGCGGCGGCCAGGTGCTTGCAGTCCTGCGGACTGAGGTGAATCGTGATGTTCGCGCATCCGGAGGCCAGTTCCAGCGACTCCTTGATCAGGCCGAGCGGTGCCATTGGTTCTTTGTCGAGTTCGTGCCGGAGGATGCGCTCCGCCATGCGTGCGGCGAGGTGCACAGCCGCTGACTCCCATTCGCTGAGCCACTTGCCACGCGCGTCCGCCAGTTGATGGGCAACACTTTCGAGCGCCGGCTTGAGGGTCCGCATCTGCGAGTTTACCTTCTCGTCGAGCAACCGCTCGGCCGCCCGCTCTGCGGCCACCCGGCCAGCCTTCTCGGCGTCGCGCCGCACTTTCTCGGCGTCGGTGTGCGCCTGCTGAACAATCTTCGCCGCCTCTCGGCGCACGCTTTCGAGATACTCGTCGGCACGACCTTCGAGTGTTTCGAAGCTAAATGCAATCGGATACACACCAGGGCTGCTGGGGTGCTCCGCTTGCGAACCGCGTTTGATGATGGTGGCCAAGGTTGATGAAGTGCTAGGGATTTACCGGATGTGTAAAGTGCAGCGAAGTCGCCTCAATGGGCGTGTAGGAAAAGGGCATCGGCAAACAACCGCCCGGCCGTTTCGGCCAATTGCGACTGGGCCTTGCCAAGGTCCGATAGTCGGATAGACGACAGGTTGTGCATCCTTCGGTTGAGTTCCTTGACGACGCTTTTCGGCAGCATTCTCTCGATGTGACAGGTCACCAGCTCCGAAGCTCCAGCCAACGCCAGGACCACGGTTTCAGAATCGCAGTGACGAAACAACTCGGCCAGCTGCTGCTGATTCAACTCGGTGATTCGCTCAAACGGATAGTCGATCTTGGGCGCGGGCGTCGGCTTGGGCGCTGGTGGAGTTGGCGGCGGAGTCTTTTCGATGGCGACGGGCTTCGGCGCAGGTTGAGTCTCCACGCGGCGCGGCTCGACCGGACGCGTGGCTGCGGCTAGTAGCGAGGGCGGACTCTTCCGCAGCCCCACGGCTTGTTCGCCCAGCGAACGTTCCACCATCTTCATCGCCTGCCGGGCTCGAGTGGCCGAACGCACCGGGCCGATCTCATCGGCCAGCGATTGATCGTGCCGAGCGATCTCTTGCAGCACCGAAGCGCAAGTTGCGCCAGGCGAGTGGCTCAGGATGGCTTGGATCGACTGCAGCCGGTCGGCACGTCGCTGCTTCTCTGCCTTTTGCGTAGCGATCCACTCGGCAAGTTCCCGTTCGATGACCTCCAGGCAGTCGCGGTCCGACTCTCCCAAATCGGCCAGCCGCTCCAAAGCGGCCGCCCGGCGGCTCATCGGCAAGGCATCCAATACCTGGCTGGCAAGCTCGGGCGGCAAGTGCGATAGCACCACCGCCACGGTCGACAGATGCTCCCGCTCGAGAATCGCTGCTAGCGAAGGCAGGTCGCCACCTTCAATCCAACCAAACGGTCTCGTAACCGCCGGCGTGGGATCCACGAGTTCGGGTGCAACCCGCGCGTGCAACATCGCCATGTCTTCTTGTTGAGTCACCGCGGTGGAGAAATCCAGCTCCACCCCGCCGTGGTCGTGGTCTTCAACCTCGGCGGCAGGGCTCCGCAGCTCATGCCGCAGCTCTTCTTGCTCCAGCGGATCGAGTTCTCCCAGATTCTTCATCGCTTCGCGCACTGCACGCGCTTCGTCGTCCGAGAGCTGCGCAAGCAGCACGGTCGCCGACTCTGCATCCAGACTGCGGAGCAGGATGGCCGCTTTTCGCAACGAAGGGGAAAGGGAACTTGTCATGGGAGACTGCTATCGGGCGGAGTGGCTGTGTTGTTGGTGGTAGCGAGGTGGGCTTAGCCAGCGTTGTTAATCCAGGCTCGAATGATGTTGGCGGCGGCGTCGGGGTCTTCGCGGACCATGTCACTCAGGTCCTCTTTGAGTGACTCGCCTTTCTTGATGCGGAGCTTGGGTCGTTTGCGTTCTTCCGCTTCTTCGTTGTCCGCAGCCGCTTGCTGTTGCTCGCTGAAATCGACCTCGATGCTCGAAGGCGCTGCTTCGCTGGGGGCGGCCGGCCGGACAGCTGAACGCAAGAGCAGCAGGCTCGCACCAGCCAGGCCGATCATGGAAATGGTTCCCCAGTACTGTCCGGTCCAGGCCATGGCGGTGTCGGCCACCGTTGGCGCCGGGGGCGGAGAACGTTTGATCGAATCGATGAAGATCACTTCCACCTGCTTGTACTCGTCTTCGCCCAGCGACAGACGCGGCAGGATGTTCTGCACCACCTTTTCGACGTTCAACTTGACTTCGCCTTCCATGGCCTTCATGTCGGTGTCGGTCAGGTCTGCAGGATTGCTCTCTGGATTGTTTTGCTGCCATACACCAATCACGTAGTCGCGCGGAATCGCGATCGAGGCGTACAGTTCCTTGGGTTTGAAGCCAACAGACTCTTCCACCTCATGCGTGAATCCGAGTTCATTGTCTTCGACTGAGTTCTCGCGTTCCACCATCTTTGAATTGGTGCGATCGAGCCCTTCGTCGGTGCCCCGGCGCTGCGGACCCTGTGCCGGCAGGCCCGGCCGACCGCCAGAATCGTTCTGCGTGAACTGCTCTGTCTCCCTTTCGTTGGAAATCCTTCGCGTCTTCGGCTCACCTGGAGTCGTTTTGGTGAGGGTGCTCGATGCCCTGTTGTCCAGGTCGGCGCTGACCTGCACGCGGACATCCGGGATGAAACTAAGCATCGTTAGCAGCCGGCCGCGGTAACTCTTTTGTATTTCTTCCCGTGCACGCAAGTAGGGATCGTCGAACCATGGTTCGCTTTCCGATCCGACCTCGCCGGTGGAACTGATGATCTGCACGTTGTCGGCCGACATATCGGCGAACGTGCCGGCGATTAGCTTCTGGAGGTTGCGAACGCGAACCTGATCGATCATCTCACCCGGTTTGGGAGTGACCGACACACTGGCCGAAGCGTCGCTGCGGCGATTGAATCCGCGCCGCTCTTGAATGTCGATCATCACCGACGCGCTTTGCACCCAGTCCATCTTGGAGACGATCAGCGACAACTGCTTTTCGCGGGCATTGTTCGCGCGAAAGTCCCACTTACGGCGTGGTTCCATCGAACCCGACTGCGCGAGGGCCTCGTCCATGATCGACGAAAAGTTCTCGGGCAGAGCGCCGGCGCTCGCGATCGCTGCGATGCACTCCGTTTGCTTGTCTCTGGGCACGCGAATGCGGTTGCCCTCGGTATCCCAACCCGACAAGCCGGCCTCGGCCATGGCGGCTTCCATGCGGTTGATTTCGTCCTGCGAGAAGATCGCCCCACCGAAGAGGTAGGCATCCGGCCCCGACGCGGACGACTGAAACAGGAACCCGAGGCTCACTACCGCCACCACCAATAGCAATCCCGCGGTGATCCGAGCACCGGGTGTCATCGATTCGAAGAGGTCTCGGATTTGGGCAGCAAACGTATTCACAACAGGTTCCGTCCGTGGAGTCGTTGGCAGGAGCTGAACTCATTTCAGCCCGTTGGTATGGTTCACTCGCTGGTTAGATGCGGATATCGCGAATCTCTCGGTACACATCCATCGCTTTGTTTCTCATCTGCATCGTCAGGCGGAACGCCAAATCGGCTTTTTGCACCGCGGTCAGCACCTCGGCCGGATTGACGTCTTCGCCAGTGAACAGGGCTTCGACCGCCTGATCCGCCTCGGTCTGCATGCTGTTCACCTCCTTGATAGAGTTGACCAGCATGTCCTTGAACGACGACGAGTCGCCACCGCCCGTCGGTTTGACGGTCGGCATGCGGGGCATCGACGGGGCAGTGGTTATCGAGCTGATGTTGTTCATGGCGATATGGGGGAGGGGGGAGTGCGTGTGGCGTCAGCACTAGGCGATGATACGTAGCGATTGGCGACCCATGTCCTTGGTGATCTCAATCACACCGACGTTGGCCTCGTACGCTCGCGTGGCTTGCATGGCGTCGACCATCTCCGATGTCATGTCGACGTTGGGATAGGCGACGTAGCCACGGCTGTCGGCGTCGGGGTGCCCGGGCTGGTACTTCATCTGGGGTGGTTTGTTCGAGATCTCGACGCTGCCGACCTTCACGCCAGCGCCGCCGCCGGGTGAATGGATCTCGGTGTCGGTTTGAAACGTCACGTACCGAGGCGAGTACGGCACCGCTTCGCCCAGTTCGTTTCGCGTGGTCGACATGTTGGCCAGATTCGACGAGATGGCATTCAGCCGCATCCGCTGTGCCACCAGGCCACTCGTGCTGATATCGAAACTGCTGAACATTTTCTAACGTCTCACTAAGTTATGGTCGAATGGAAAACTATCTAGGCCACCCGTTCGGTGACGGCCGCTTCGAGCAAACGGAATTGTTGGGTCAGCAAACTGACCGCCATATTATGCACGCTTTGGTTCTTTGCCAGTTCGGTGACTTGCGATTCCAAGCTCACGTCGCTCTCGTCGTGGTACAGCAGGTGTTTGGTCGACTCCTTCACTTCCGCGAAGGCGTCTATCTGCCGGGCACGTTCGCGTGGTGCGAGAACGCCAGGCGAGACTTCGGTCGCTGGGCGTTCGTCCCGCTTTTCCAGCGCTCGTTTCAGGCTCTCTTGGAATAGTTCCGGAGATAAGTCCCGAGTCTTGTAGCCGGGAGTGTCGATATTCGCAATGTTGCCTGCCAATACACCATGCCGAGCTTCGGTGAAGTTCACCGCCTGTTCTAGCAATGGCAGCGTTGTGTGATTCAACATCGAAGGTAACATCGATCTTCCTTGTGGTTTGTACGGCGCGCGCCGCTCGTCCGCACGGTTTTGCAACCGCCGTGCCATTTGTTCGCTAGGCACGTCCAGCGACCTGCCCAACGTCTTTTGACCTCAGTGAATCCCGCGTCTTATCTCTCTTGCCAAACGTTTAGGTGGTTTGCCAGCCTGCCCGGCTTCCGCAGCTCATCGGCAATTCGTGCCGACACCAATCGGCAGTTTCTGCCGCTAGCTTGTTTTAAGCGACGTCTTGCAGTTGCTTCTCCCGGGGCGCCACTCCATAACTTCGCAGCTTGCCGCTGAGTGTTCTCAATCCAATGCCCAGCGCCTCGGCCGTGCGTGCCCGGTGCCCTTCGTGACGCTTGAGCGTCGCCAGAATGACCTGCCGCTCCATCTCCGCCAAAGTGACATCTTGCTGGGCAGCGGTCCCGGTGGGTGACGCATCACTCACCGCCGGCGCTCCCAACCAGGGTCGAATTAGCGAGGCGGCAATCGTGTCTCGCTCGGCTAGCACGCAAGCGCGTGTCACGACGTTCTGCAACTCGCGAACATTGCCCGGCCAGTCGTATTCAACGAGCACGTCTAGAGCGTCCGCAGCGACGGTACGACAAGGTCCGCCCAGCCGATCGTTGGCTTGCCCGAGGAAGTGCTCGACCAGTTGTGGCACGTCTTCACGGCGATGGCGCAGCGGAGGCACTTCGATGGGCACTACGTTCAGCCGATAGAACAAGTCTTCGCGAAAGTGCCCCCGCTCGACTTCGCCGCGCAGATCGCGGTTCGTCGAAGCAAGCACACGCACGTCGGCCTCGATGCTCGTGCTGGCGCCCACTGGTTCGAAGGTTCGTTCCTGCAACACGCGAAGCAGCTTGGCTTGTAGCCCCAGGTTGATTTCTGTGATCTCGTCCAGCAGCAGCGTACTGCCTTGCGCCAGTTCGAACCGCCCGACGCGGTCGGCTTCAGCGCCGGTAAACGCGCCACGGCGATGCCCAAACAGCTCGCTTTCGGTCAACTGCTCCGAAAGCACGGGGCAATTCAGGCTGACCATCGGCTTGTCACCACGACTGCTGGCAGCATGTAGCGCGCGGGCGACCAGCTCCTTGCCGGTGCCGCTTTCGCCGCAGATCAGCACCGTCTCCTCGGTGCGACCAACGAGCGTGACTTGCTTGCGGAGCGCTTCGATGGCCGGACTGCTGCCGACAATCGTGCGTTCGTTCTCGCCGGTTGATTCCTCGCGGTTGGCTTTCACGTTTCGGTGGGCAGATGCCCTGGCCACCGCCTGCTCGAGCCGTTCGATGTCGAATGGCTTCTCCAAGTAGTCGAAGGCACCGTACCGCATGGCTTCCACCGCCGTGGCGATGCTGGCGTGGGCCGTGATCATTAGCACTTCGGTCGGTAGGCCCAGTCGTGCGATCTCTTGAATGAACTCTAATCCGTCCATGCCCGGCATCTGCAAGTCGGTGATCACAATGTCGCAGGCGGCACTTCGCAGGTGGGCGAGTCCTTCCACAGCGCTTGCCGCTGCGTGGACATCGTAGCCCGAAGAGCGCAACGCCGCGGCAACCGACTCGCGCGAGCGCGGGTGGTCGTCGACAACCAGAATGCGAGAAGTGATTTCACCAGAGCTCATGCAGCCACTCCCAACGTGCCGCGTCCCAACCGTGGGAACCGAAGCGTGAATGCGGCGCCGCCTTCGGGACAGTTGGTCACGGTAACCGTTCCGCCGTGCGCCTGGGCGATGTGTTCGACGATTGCCAGCCCCAGCCCGGTGCCGGTGCCTTTGGTGGTGAAGAACGGCTCGAACAACTTGCGACGATGCTGCTCAGGCACGCCAGGACCGGAATCGGCGATTTCGAGTTCCAGCGCTTCGCGGCCTTCGTAGGAGGTAACCACTAGCTGGCCACCGTCGGGCATGGCGTCCAAAGCGTTGAGCACCAGGTTCAGTACCGCCCGCCGAATCATCTCGCGGTCGCCGCTCAGCACCGAGTTGGGTGGCACGTCGATGTCGACGTCCACGGCTTGCGCCTCGAGTTGCGGGGCAATCGACTCGATCACTTCCTCAACCAGGGCTCCCACGATAAAGTCGCTGGGCTGGGGCTGACGATGGGCGGTGAAGCTTAATAGATCGTTCACGGTAGCATCCAGGGATTGAAACCCTGCCTCGACTTGGGAAAGGGTGTCGAGCGCCCCGCTATCGCCTTTCAGGCGGCGGCGAAGCAAACTCAGGTTTAGCGTAACGGGCACCAGGTTGTTCTTTACTTCATGGGCCACGTGCGAAGCCATCTGGCCCAGATCGGCCAGTCGGTTCTTGCGTGCCAGTTCTCGGTTCTTGCGTTCCAGTTCGTCGCTCAGCCGCGCCACTTCGGCGTGCAGCATGGCGTGCGTCTTTTCGAGCCTCTGCGTCGCCTGGTTCCACGCATCGAGCAGTGTCTCCAGATCGGCATCGACAGCCAACTCTCCAGCGTCTTGCTCGGTGTACAACCGCAGCAACGGAGTCGCATCCTGGTTCGAGTTGTCCGTAGGTTTGGTCATGATGGGCAATCGTGTCTCAGCTACCAGCGGTCAGATCCAAATGGGGAGAGAGGTTCTCGTGGGGACTGGGAATGGCAGTGTGCTGATGAGGTGCGCGGTGCTGGGCGTACGCATCCACCGCCTGATGGGCCGAGTTGGCTCGGCGAAGTTGGGCCGCCACATCGTCGCGGCGTTCGATCATCTTGGCTTCCTGGTCGCGTTCCAGCTGCATGACTTCGGCGAGCAGCTGCTGGCACTCGGCCTGCTGTTGAGCACACGCAGCGCGTTCTTCGGCACTCCGCCAGACGCGCGACTCGGGGTCTTCCGCCTGGTACGGACGCAAGCTTCGCTCCACCATCTGCAGGGCGGCGATCAAGTGCTGTTTGGCGCCGAGCAACTGCAGCAAGTTGGACGTTGCCTTGTCCGCAACAGCCTGCTGCTGGCGCAAGCCAATGTCGCGAAGCTGCATCAGCACGCGGTGCTTCTTGCGAATGAGTTGAGCCAGGTTGTCGGTGGCAAGGGAAGACATAGTTGGTATTTAATTGGGTTGCGGCCAATCGGAGTGGCTTACCACTTCCGCATTTCGGTCAGCATCAGTTCCCATTGACTGCGAGTGAAGTTCGTTGTGGCCAGGAAGTCGGCATCCGGAGGCAACTGGGCAAGCAGCTGCAACGCCTGATCGATGTTCAGCCGGGCTTTCACCGGTTCCTGCAGACGCCGCTGGCAGTTGGCAATTTGCACAAACGTTTCCAGCACGAACGGTTCGTTTTGGTACAGCGTCGAAACGTTGGAGTATTCGTCGATAGCGGCCTTGAATCGCTCCGGCGAGCGTTCCACACGCCCCAGATCGAACAGAACCGACCCCTTAAACATATAGCAGTTACGGAGCATGGCTCGATCGAGAAGCGAAACCGTATTGCTGTTGGCGATTTCGACCCGCACTTGCTCATAGTGATACAGTGCTTCGGTCAGATAACGCTGGACCTCGCGAGTACTGCTTTCGCGCTCGTTGGCCGTCTTTGCCTTTTCCAACTCGGCCAGTGGGCCTTCGGCCGCGCGACGATACGACTCGGCAATCAAGTAGTTGGCCAGTCGCGCCTTGCGAGTGTCGATATCGCGTTCAACGGCTTCTGCCAGTCGGTCGATGGCCTCCTCGTACTTCCCATCGTCGTGCAACAAACGACCCAGCTCAAAGAGCGAGTCGCGCCACTCTTCACTCTGGGGTGTGAGGCCGCTGCTGTGCAGGTTTGCCAATAGCAACTGCTCCGCCTCGCGCGCTTTACCTTCGTCGCGATAGGCTTTGGCACAATCCAGTCGCGAACGGAACACCGCGGCGTCCTGGGGGTGCAACTCGATGCACTCTTCCAATGCGAAAATGCCATCCGCTGGTTCGCCGAGCGCCAAGTGGGCCTGCCCCAGCCGCAGCAGGGCTTGAGCGTTCCGCTGCACGGGCTCGTTTCGCAGGTACTCGTTCAACATCCGCACCGCACTGGTGTAGCTCTGTCCCCCGAGATGACACTCGGCGCTCTTCCACACCGCGTTGGTGTACTCTTCGGTTGCAAAGTGACGCTCGGCAAGTTGTTCGTAGCCAATGCCCGCTTCGCGCAGTCGGACTCGACCCTCGCGGCGGAGCTTGACGGGTTCGACACCGGCCTCCATGGCCTTTTGCAGCAGATGTCGCCCCCACTCGGCATTGGTTTCGGCCAGCAGTTCCACCTGCTTGGTCTTGCCAAGCAACGCATCGAGTTGCTCGACCAGCGTCATCGCGGCGGGGAAGTCGTCGTGAGCCAAGAAGTCGCTGTGCGCGGCAAGCATCCGCTGTCGAAGCTCTGGAAGCGGAAGGTACTGATTACGATAGGCGCTGGGTGCGTCCAGCACCGACAGGCTGCGGCGATATGCGGTGAGAGCTTGGGCGTTATCCCGCTTCTGCTCGCGATACAAGTCGCCTTCCACCACGGAAGCTGCGATGCCAATAGGGGAGGAGGAGAACAGCTTGCGCACCCGCTCGAACTGACGGATTGCGTTGTTCGTATCGCCAATATGACCATAGGCCACACCGGACAGGTACATGGCCTCCTCGGCGTATGGGTCGGCTGGCGAGATTCGCTTGAGCTTCTCGATGCTCGCTTGCACTGCGTCAAGAAGCTTCGTTGGCTTGAAGTCGGGATTTATGTTCGCTCCCAACTGACGCCGCAACTCGTCGATATCGATCTGGCCGGCGGCAATCGCAAGTTGGCTGGGAGTCATGTCGCCCGCGGGAATCGCCTGCAGCGTGGCTCGCGCTTCGTTGAATCGGGCGAGCTTGGCCAAAGCGTTCACTCGGGCCAGTAGCGCCGTGACGCGCGGTTCGCCGGTCAGCTCCACATCATCCAGCGCAGTGTCGAGGTGATTCAGAGCACTGTTGTATTCGGGTGGGTCGGCCAGCACGTAGGCAGAGGCCAGCGTAAGGTGCAGTTGCGATTGGTCGGCGCCCTCGACCTGCAACGCCCCCTCCAGCACATCGAGCCCCGCTCGGTTGTCGCCACTCTCGATCAACGCGCGTCCCAGCAGCGTGTTCCCCTCGTTCTTGCGGTCCTCTGGAAACCCAACGGCTTTGGCTTCCTGCAAGTACTTCGAAGCAATCATGAACTGGGTCTGCCGCAGCACAGCCGACCACTGCTGCTCCGCCTCGGCAGCCTTCACGGCGCCCAGCACAAACAGCGGTCCTCCATATTCGTCCGGCATCAAGTCGCCTGATTCGGTCATCCGAACGACGCGCAAACGGGCTTCCTCGAACTCGCCGGCATCGTAGGCATCCAGCGCCTGCTGAAGCGTGGGCGTGCCAGAAGAAACGGTCAGCGCCGCCAAATACAGCCAGGTTGCAACGGTGGCAACCACCAGCGCGAGCAGTCCCACAGAAACACCTACAGCGCGCAGGCGATTAGCGCTCGCCCAATCGCGCAAGGCGTTTATTCGAGCAATGAGCGATGGACGCTCAGCGGGCGCCTCGTCGTTACTCGGTGTGGTGTCTTCGTCTGCCACGTTGCCATCCTTGGCTCAGGTGGAACTGCAGTCGCGAGCTGATAGGCCGAGCGACTGCGCAGGTTCGTCCACGCGGCTTCTACAAGACAGGGCCACTAGCGTCAATCCAAACTCTGGACGCTAGCGTTGCAAATGAAGAGACTGCTGGCAGCAATAGAGTTCGGCTAGATCTGCTCTAGCCGCAAACTTGATCCATGATCCAGCGATTCACGTCTGCCAGCATGCTGGTTGTCAGGTCGTCGTCGCCTGGGTACTGCCGCAGCGAGACACCGCAACCAGCGGAGTGCAGCATTCGCAGGTCGTGGCAAACCGTCGGCTCTGGATAGCCCTCGAATTCGCGTGCCGAAGCGAGAAAGAAGGGCAGGGTACGGAGACGATTCACATTGCGGAGAACACTATGCCGACGCGGCAGGCATCCATTGATTGACGCGACGCCAGCAAATTGCTCTGGCGACTGCATGGCCAAACGCATGGCCATGGTGCCTCCCTCGGCATGGCCAACCAGGAAGATTCGGTCGGTGTTGATGTTGAACTGAGCGTGGGCCAACTGCACCGCTTCGCTAACTGCATTATCCGCGGAGCAAATGGCCGAGGGCTGCTGAACCCAACGGTAGCCACGAGCGTTGTGGTGGCACTCGTGCGAACCGCGGGGAGCGACCGCCACGAAGTTCTGCATGCTCAAGTGTTGCATGATCTGCGGCAGATGGCGCTCGTTGCCACCCGTCTCGTGCAACCAAACCACCAAGGGATAGGAGTACCCCGCCTCGTAGTTGAGCGGCAAGAACGTGGAGATCGGAGCATCGAACGCCGATCGCGCTCGAGGCTTTTTCAGCGCAGTGCCGAAACCACCTTCGGGCGGTGTGGGGATAATCTTATTCCAGGGATGATTGCTTGCAGCGTGGCCGGCAAGGCGATGCATGATAGAGATTCTCGACGGTGCTAAGAGGGATGAGCAACACGCGTTCAACGGGTGGGGATCGCTCACCAACAACGACCGCTCCCACTGGGGCAGATTGGGGAGCGATGCTTCCCCCGTTGTTCAGCTGGGGGAAGCGGTTGCGAGCGATACTCGGGATGGGTTAGCTGCTAGTGGATTCGTTTCCTCTCGTCCAGTCCTCCACGACACTGGTGTTTCAGTCCAACCGCCTGCCAATTTTAGAGTTACTTTATCGAGCAAGAATCAGGATTACACAAGCTAGTCTTGCGCGACGAACATGACTCTAATCGAACTGCCTACAGAATGTCAACGCCGCCTCGAACACGGCGATGCTAGCAGCCAAATTCGACCATTTGGCGGTAAAAACATCAGACCAGTTTTGCCATGGCGCTGACTAACTCTTTAACCGCGGCGACACTGTTTTGGAACGCGGCCGACTCCGAATCTGTCAATTTCAATTCCACAATTCGTTCAACGCCAGCGGTTCCCAACACGACGGGAACTCCCACATAGTACCCACCAACGCCGTACTCTTTGTCGCAGTAGGCGGCACATGGGATCAGTCGCTTCTTGTCGCGAACAATTGCCTCGACCATCTGCGCGGTTGCGCCGGCTGGTGCGTAATAGGCGCTGCCAGTTTTCAACAGACCGACAATCTCGGCACCGCCTTTGCGGGTGCGGTCGACGATTTCTTCCAATCGCGCCGGGTCGATCAGTTGAGTAACCGGAATACCGCCCACCGTGGTGCAGCTCGGCAGTGGCACCATGGTGTCGCCGTGGCCACCCATCAAGAGGGCGCTGATGTCTTCCACGCTGACGCCAAGTTCCATGGCGAGGAACGTTCGGTAACGTGCAGTGTCCAACACCCCCGCCTGACCGATCACGCGCTGCGGCGGGAAATCCGTAACTTGCAGGGCTCGTTGCACCATGGCGTCTAGCGGGTTGCTGACCACAATGATCACTGCGTCGGGACTCGTGGTTTTGACCTCTTCGCAAACGGCCGTCATGATCTTGGCATTCGTAGCTAGCAGATCGTCGCGGCTCATGCCCGGCTTGCGAGGCAAACCCGCGGTAATCACCACCACGTCGCTACCTGCGGTGTCGGCGTAGTCGTTGGTGCCAATCACAGTGGAGTCGAACCCGAAAATGGGGGACGACTGCATCAGGTCCAGGGCTTTTCCCTTGGGCATGTCGGCGAAATCGCCCGGAATATCGAGCAATACGATATCGCCCAGTTCGGCTGCAGCGCACCAATGTGCACAAGTGGCGCCTACATTACCCGCTCCGACAATCGTGATCTTAGCCCGACGCATATGCCCTGTCCTCCAACTCTCTGAAACTCGAACCGCTGGCTAGCAATGGTTGCTTGCCGACCTACATGTTGAGTATCTGCGCCGGTGGCTTACCCCGCAAGTAGCCTCCAGGTGGGGGTTGCATTGCTGGCGCGCTGCGTGTGCAGCATCGCACACCGCTTGCGGCAAGGCCGATCTGGACAAGCGTTTGCTGATTCACTAACGTCTGCCGCCCTTACTGGTGGCTTTTCGCGCCTTCGCGGCGTGCACGCAGGCATCCTCATTCGTACATGGCTTCCGTTTCCCCCTCCATCTCGAACTGGCTTCGACGCGGCCAGGAACTCATTCTGCCGCTGGCGTTCATCGCCAGCGTGCTGGTGATCATGGTGCCCCTGCCGCCGGCGCTGATGGACGTACTGCTAGCCGGCAACATCACCGTGGCGGTGATCGTGCTGCTGACGACGATCTACGTCCGCACACCGCTCGACTTCAGTATCTTTCCATCGCTGCTCTTGGCCACCACGCTCGCGCGATTGGTGCTCAATGTGGCCACCACACGACTCATCCTCACCCGCGCAGGTAGCGACAAACTCGAAGCCGCCGGTGGGGTGATCAATGCGTTCGCCGACTTCGTCGCTGGCGGGGCGGGCGATGGCAAGATCGTCGTGGGCCTGATTATCTTCATCATCATTGTGGTGATTCAGTTTGTGGTGATCACCAAAGGCGCCACACGTATTAGTGAAGTTGCGGCTCGTTTTGCGCTCGACGGTATGCCCGGCAAGCAGATGGCTATCGACGCCGACCTGAACGCCGGCATCATCGACGAGAAGGAAGCCCAACAGCGCCGCGAGGAAATCACCCAACAGGCCGACTTCTATGGAGCCATGGACGGTGCCAGTAAGTTCGTCCGCGGCGATGCCATAGCCGGCATCGTGATCACGGTGATCAACATCGTGGGCGGTCTGGTGATTGGCATGGTGGAACTTCACATGTCGCTGTCCGAAGCCGGTAGCCTGTTCACTCGACTCACGATTGGCGACGGCCTGGTAAGCCAGGTGCCCGCGTTCCTCATTTCGCTGGCGGCCGGTTTGCTCGTGACGCGAAGCACGCAGAAGTCGAACATGCCGCAGCAGTTCCTTGACCAACTCTTCTCCCGCCCGCAGGCGATGGCCGTGGCGGGAGGGTTCCTGGCGGTGCTGGTGTTTACCAGCTTGCCACGCATTCCGCTTCTGGGACTCGGCGCGGCCTGCCTTGGTATGTCGCAGATGCTCTTCAAACGCGAGAAAGCCCAACAAGTCAAGCAAGCAGAGGCGGCCGAGGCCAAGGCCGTCGAGAAAAAGGAAGAACGCGTCGAGGACTTCCTGGCGGTCGACCCCATGGAGATCGAACTCGGCGTCGGCCTGATCCGCCTGGCCGATCCCAACCGCGGCGGCGACTTGCTGGACCGCGTGGGGCGTGTACGCAACAACGTGGCGTCCGAAATTGGGCTGGTGATGCCCAAAGTCCGCATTCGCGACAACATGCGACTCGAACAGAACGACTATCGCATCAAAATCGCCGACATGCCGATCGAGCAGGCGAGCATCGAGCCGGGGCTGCTGCTGGCGATCGACTCGGGCATGACCTCGGGCAAGATCGACGGCATCGACACCAAGGATCCCGCGTTCGGCACCGACGCCCGTTGGATTCAACCCGGGCTGCAAGATCAGGCGGAACTGTATGGTTACACGGTGGTGGAGCCGGCCGCCGTGCTGGCGACGCACCTCACGGAAGTGTGCCGCCGCCACGCCGACGAGATCCTCACCCGCGACGCCACGAAGCACCTGATCGACGAACTCAAGAATGTTTCGCCCACGGTAGTCGACGAACTGATCCCCAGCACCATGTCGCTGGCCGAGGTGCAAACGATTCTGCAGATGTTGCTCCGCGAGCAGGTTGCGATTCGCCAGCTGGCGTTGATCCTCGAAACACTCGGCGACTACGCGCCGCGAACGAAGGATCCCATTCTGCTCACCGAGTACGTGCGACATCGGCTGGCGCGGCAGATTTGCACCCGCTATCGCGACAGTGAAAACCAACTGCACGTCGTGGCGCTCGATCCAGCCGTGGAAGATCGCATCCGCGCGGGCTCCGAACACAACGAGCGGGGACTCTTCATCCGCATGTCGCCTCAAGCGGTGGAAGCCACCTGCTTGCGGATCAAGCAAGAACTCGAAAAGCTGCTCACCGAGAACCACACCCCCGTCGTGCTGGTCAGCCCCCAGATTCGCGCAGCCGTGAAGCAACTGACCGAAAGCCACCTGCCGCAACTGGTCGTACTGAGCTTCAACGAGATCACTCGCGACACTAGCGTCGTGACGCATGGATTGGTAACCGACGTGGCACAACAACAAACTTAGACAATCCCTCACTCCACTGGCCGGGATAAACATGGAACTCAAATCGTTTCGCGCGAAGACACTGCAACAGGCGCTAGAGCTGGTGCGGCGTGAGTTTGGCAACGATGCTTCGGTGGTGCAGACTCGCGAAGTGAACCGCGGCCTCTTGAGCCGACTGGTGGCGGGGCGACAAGTCGAGGTAGTTGCCACGCCCGGCGAGCCGGCGCCAGCCGCCATCGCCGTTGAAGCCCCCGCCCGCACCCAGCAAGCAATTCCCGCGGTACACGAAGACCTCGACTTTCGCGCGCAATATCGGGCCAACTTGGATTCCGAATTGGCCAGCCAGATTGGCAGCCTGCATTCGATGGTCGAGCAGCTTTGTTCGTCTCAATCCGAGCCTCGCACCGGCGAGATGCCGCCCGGCTTGTTCGAGGCGTTCACCGATCTGATTGAAGCCGATGTCGACGAAGCGACCGCTCGTCAGCTAATCGATCAACTCACGGCCGAAGGCGGCGACCACGCCACGTCCGGCAAAGGGCGGTTGGTACGCGACTTGATCGAACGGCAGATTGCCACGTCGGGTCCAATTCAACTGACACCCGGCACACGACGTCTGGTGGCGCTGGTGGGACCCACCGGCGTCGGCAAGACTACCACTATTGCCAAGCTGGCGGCCAACTACCGCTTGCGCGAGAAGCAACGCGTCGGCCTGATCACCGTCGACACCTATCGCGTGGCAGCGGTCGAGCAACTTCGGACTTACGCAGACATCATCGATTTGCCCATGGAAGTGGTCGCCACACCCCGTGAGATGCGCGAGGCCGTGGCCCGCATGACCGAGCTCGATCTCGTGCTGCTCGACACCGCAGGTCGCAGCCCCAAGGACGAAGTGCAGATTCAAGAACTCAAATCGATGCTCGGCGAAGCCAACGCCGACGAAGTGCACCTGGTGCTTTCCACAACTACCGCAGGCAAGAGTCTGGTGAACACCGCCCGGCAGTTCGCCCAGGTGGGGGCCACTTCGCTGCTATTGACCAAACTGGACGAAGCGATGAGCCTCGGACATTTGCTCACGCTGCTGCGAGATTGCACACTACCGGTCAGCTACATCACGACCGGCCAGAATGTGCCGGACGACATTTCGGTAGCCGACTCTGGCACGTTGGCCGACATGATGCTCGGCGCCGCGGCCGTTTGCTAAGAATCTACAGTGGGGGCATCCTTAAGAGGTCCACAAGATGGACGATCAGGCCACCAAACTCCGTCAGTTGGTTCGCACGGTCCGGCACGCAGCCACTGTCGCCACCGGTCCGCCGCTGCTGATGGTCTACGCGCCAAGCGAGTCGCCCGACGCGATGCAGTTGCACTCGGCGATCGTCGAGGTGTGCACAATCCGCGGCCTCCGCCTGGCCACCAGTGGCGATGTCGACACCTCGCCTGACTCGGTAGACTGGCGACTGGTGCAGGTTGTCGGCGACTATCAGGTCGACGACCACGAACACTGGAATCGCGCTTCGGCACTGATTGTCGCGGTGCATGGCGACGACGAGTCGGTGGTCGAATGCTACAAGCGGCTGAAGATTGCCCATCAACACACACCGCTGCCCCCGATGGAATTGGTCGTCCTCAGCACAGAGCCAGAGGGCACTGAACAAGCAGCAGAACGACTCGCACAGACATGCCAGCGATTCCTGCTGTGCAGCATTGCCGGGCGGACTATTCTCCGCGGCGCAGCGGAGAGCAATCCTGATGCTATCGCTACTCTCGTCGAGCGGTTGTTGATGATGGCGCCGATAGCATCCAGCGATCTTCACAGTCCTATTGCAGCGCACCAGCAATAATGGCTATAAGCCCCTGTCGCTTTTGCACACTAGGTGCTCCGCGACGTGCCTCACCGCGAGGCTCCTTTTCACCGAGCGATATTTGCTCACGATACTCCTCTGCCGCACCGATGTGCGAACTCCATGATGCCAGACCTGCGCAAGCATAACGAACGATCTTCGCAGATTGGCTCAACTCCGACTCCTCCCATGCCGATAAACACCGACATAGCCATCTCGCGCTTGCGTGGAACAAGATGGCGCAATTGGACGGACTTTAACGGCACCTCAGGGTGGATTCATGGGTCGAGCCTACGCTGGTGTACTTGGCTACCTGGCCGCGGCAGTAACCCTTGCACGCGGCGTGATCGCCAGCGGTGGAGTCGAGGGCACCATGCTTTCGGCCATCGCCGCGATGGCAATCTTCGCCGTGATCGGCTTTGTGCTGGGCACGATTGCCCAAACCACGGTCGATCAAGCGGTTCGGCAACAGTTCGAATCGCAAGTGCAAGCCGACTCATCAACACCGGCAAGCTAAAGCCACGCCGAGTCATCCAATACTATCCAACTCCCAATCTCATATCCTAAACCGTCACGCGCCACACGAGGTGGCGCGTTAGTGGAATCACGGAGGATCGAATGGCCACGACGACCACCGCATCGAAGGAAGAAATCGCCGAGGTCTGGACGCAGTTCAAAGCCGACCCAGACAACAAGATGCTGCGAAATCGCTTGGTGGAGAATTACCTGCCGCTGGTGAAGTACAACGGCGAACGCATTTGGTCGCGACTTCCAGATGGAGTGGACCTGGACGATCTGATCTCGGCTGGCGTGTTCGGACTGATGGACGCTATCAACGCGTTCGACATGAGCCGCGGCGTGAAGTTCGAAACCTACTGCGTGCCACGTATTCGCGGTGCGATGCTCGACGAACTCCGCACCATGGACTGGGTTCCTCGCTTGGTTCGTAGCAAGGCCAGCAAGCTGAACGAAGCGGTCAAGCAACTCGAAGCACGCCTCGGTCGTTCGCCCAACGAGAATGAACTCGCCGAGCAGATGGGCATCAGCGTCAAGGAACTCGAAAAGCTCATCACCGACGCCAACGCGGTGAACCTGGTAAGCCTGAACAAGAAGTGGTACGAGACTGACAGCTACAAGGACGTCCGCGAGATCGACATTCTTGAAGACAAGAAGGGCGAGGATCCCACCAAGCGGATCCAGAAGTCCGACCTAATGCGACTGGTGACCAAAGGCCTCAACCGCAACGAGCGCCTGATCATCATCCTCTACTACTACGAAGAGCTGACGATGAAGGAAATCGGCGCCACGCTCGACCTCTCTGAGAGTCGCGTGAGCCAGATGCACAGCGCCATCGTCAACCGTCTGCAAGGCCAACTCGGCCGCCGCCGCCCTGAATTCGGCGCCACTGCGTAAAGCACCAGACAACGCAAAACCGAAAATGCCGCCACGCGAATCGCGTGGCGGCATTCTTTGTGTTTACACCCGCAGCTCTTCCACGCCGGCGCCAGCCCCGTACTTCTGGCGGATTGGTTCGACCACGTCGGCCAGGAATGCGTCGACCTGCTGCGGCGCGCGGCCGACAAGCGTTTGGGCATCGATCGGAGTATCCAGGTCAGCTGCGGAGAACATCTCATCCTGCTTCAGACGCTGTATGAGGTCGTTTTCCTTCCCTTCTTTCTTTACTGCGTCAGCCGCTGCTTTGGCATGCTGCCTGATCTTCTCATGCAGTTCCTGACGATCCCCACCAGCAGTGGCAGCCTGCATCATGAAGTTCTCGGTAGCCATATACGGCAACTCTTCGTTCAGGTGCTTGGCAACCACATTCGGGTACACCACTAGACCGCTCGCTACGTTGTGATAAATCGATAGTATTGCGTCCACGGCCATAAACGCTTGCGGTAGCGTCAAGCGACGATTGGCGCTGTCGTCCAAGGTCCTTTCCATCCATTGCGTAGCGTGTGTGTCGGCGCCGCTCGATTCCAGACTCATGGCAAAGCGGGCTATACCGCAGATACGCTCGCTGCGCATCGGATTGCGCTTGTAGGGCATCGCGGAAGAGCCAACTTGCTTCTCTTCAAAGGGCTCCTCCAACTCCTTGCGATGCGCCAGGATGCGAATGTCGGTGGCCGCCTTGTGGCAACTGGCCGCGATGCCCGAAAGGGTGCTGAGGATTTGATGATCGACCTTCCGCGGGTAGGTTTGCCCGGTGACCGCGTAGATGTTCTCGAATCCCATTTTCTCCGCTACCAGCTTCTCCAGCTTGACGACCTTCTCATGATCGTCGTCGAAAAGCTCCAGGAAGCTGGCCTGCGTGCCTGTGGTTCCCTTGGTGCTACGAGCGGCAAGCGTCGCTAGTCGATGCTCCACCTCTTCAAGATCGAGCACCAAGTCGTAAGCCCACAGTGTGGCTCGTTTGCCAACAGTGGTCGGTTGAGCCGGTTGCAGGTGCGTGAAGCCGAGCGTGGCCAAGTCGCGGTGCTCGGCGGCGAATGTGCCCAGGGCGTCGATCACCGACACTAGACGGCCGCGGACTAATTCGAGCGACTCGCGAATCAGAATCAGATCGGTGTTGTCGACTACGAAGTTGCTGGTCGCTCCCAGATGAATAATGCCCCCCGCTCGCAAGCATTGGTCTTTGTAGACATGAATGTGAGCTGACACATCATGCCGTAGTTTTTTCTCGTAGCTGGCAGCGGCGACAAAGTCAACGTCGTCCACCTTGGCCCGCAGTTCGTCGAGCTGTGCCTCGGCGATTGGCAGGCCTAATTCCGCCTGAGCC
Organism: Aeoliella sp.; assembly: GCF_965227375.1. Lineage (NCBI taxonomy): Bacteria > Pseudomonadati > Planctomycetota > Planctomycetia > Pirellulales > Lacipirellulaceae > Aeoliella > Aeoliella sp. The sequence goes on along the minus strand of NZ_CBDDFX010000002.1, from coordinate 1,032,300 downwards.
TCGGCCAGCGCGACCCACAGTCGCCGCCACGTGCTGAATTTCTTCTGGTCGCCCCAGATCGAAGCCATCTGCCGCGAAGCGTAACGGGTGATCAGGGGGTTGGAATAGAGTTCGTGATTCATGGGTTGCTGTTATTTGTAAGTGCTGACGGGTCTTGATTGAGTGGCCGGCGAAGGCCTGTATCTTCTAGGACAAGGGCGAATCCAGGCACGGTTCCAGGGCGATCTTTGTCACTGTGATTCGTGTAACGAGCCACCAACAAGGGAATCGGTTCGCCGACTTCGAATTTGGCGGTGTCGGTGGACTGCAACGAAAGATCGTAGTCTGGGAAACCTCTGAACTCGGGTACTCTGAAACCACCGCCCATTTGCTGCTCGCCGTTAATTGCAAGCCACCACCCTCTTCCCTGTGAGTCTAATCCAGAGCAATGAGTGATAGCGAGGTCCACGAGAAGTTCGCCAGAATGTTCTACAGGCCGTGGCATGGTTTGCGATTGCAGGCGCCCCCGTGGGTAACTCTCGGCGACAGGGGCCTTGAAGTCGCCGTTCTCGGGTATGCTGTAAGCGAGAAAATGGACTTGGTACTGACGCTCAGGCGGAAGGTAGACTCTCCAGCGCCAGCGCAGAGTGTTATGCAGAGGATCGGGAATCGCAACCGCGTGCGGTTTCTTGGGATCCTCGATGCTTAGCTGGCCGATGTATTTCGCATTTTCCGCGGCGAGCAGGTTGGCTTTGGATTCAGTCTCCAGCAACTGCCGGCGAGACACGTACAATGCAGCCACGGCTGCCACCAGTCCGGTGAACAGTAGGAAGTTCTTCAGGGAGTAGCGGATTGCTTGTGGCACTGTCCTTACATATTAGTCAGATCATCTTCGCTGCGACTACCAACAATCGCATCGAGCGCCGCGCCAACGGCTCGAGCTTCGTCGGGCGTGTGGTTTTTCCGCAAATAGATGCGGCACGCGCGGTGGGCGATGGGCAGTTGGGCGAACAGTTGGTCGTCGGTCAGCGGGTAGACCTTGTCGGTCGACGGGTTGTATTGGAAGTTCTGTCCCGCGGTGGCCGCCAGGGCGTCGGGGCGGTAGATGTGTCGCGGCAGGTCGATTTGCATCTCGATCTCCTGCATTGCCGCGGGCAACTTGCTGCGAATGGCCTGCTCGAGAATGCCGGAGTCGCTGAACACGCTGGCTGCTTCGCTATCGCCTTCTTTGATGGTCTGATTGCGGTCTTCGACGGTGATCCAGTCGACCTGCCGCTCCAGCAGTCTGTCCCACCGATGGCCGAGGTCGCGCACCCGCGGGTTATCCGACTTGCTCCACCGCGAGACGTCGATCAGCAGCGACCATTCGGTGAACTGCTGGTAGTCGTCCAGGTACAAAAGCGGATCGCCTGGGAACAGGAGATCGCGGCTATCGCGGAACAAATCCCCCAGCGTCTTGTCGATCGCCCTCACGGTGCGATGGAAGTAAACCGAACGGAACAATTCGCTCTTCGTTTGCATGAACTTGACCAGCGCATTCATGCCTTTCTGGTGAATGGTGAGGCCACGCTCGCTGAAGAAGCTGTATCGGAGCAGTCGATCGAGATCGTACGCGCGATTGCTGTAGCCCGACATGTAGGCGTCGCGCATCACGAAGTCCATGTTGTCGACCGTGTACAAACCGCAGAACAGGCTGCGTAGCAGCACCAGCCACCGCGGATGCTGGTCGGCGTCGTTGGTTTTGGGCCGCTGGATGAGCATGGCCACCTGCTGCGGATCCAGCCGCTCGCCTTCGGCCATGCGGCTGTTGGGGCACTCGCGGATTCCGGCGATCAACTGGCCCAGTTGGTCGGTGATGATCCGCGCGCCGAGCGTTTCATGCGTCAGCCCGTAGTCCTTCAGGAAGTGGGCGTCGAAAAAGTGCCCAAACGGCCCATGCCCGACGTCGTGCAGAAGTGCGGCGACGCGGGTGAGGCACTCGACGTACCCGCGGCTGGGAACATCGCCACCGCAGGTGTCCTCCAAGCTGTCGTACAGTCGCTCGATCACGCGACTGGCCATGTGCATCGCGCCGACGATGTGCTGAAACCGCGTATGCTCGGCCGACGGATAGACCCACCACGCGGTCTGCAGTTGGTGAATCTGCCGCATCCGCTGGACCCACGGATGGTCGAGCAACGTCCGCTCGGCCACTTCGCCCTCGGGTACTACCGAGAGGAACGGGATGTACCCATGGATAGGGTCGTGACACAAACTTTCGCGCTGCAGATCCTTCATAAGCCATATTGTGGCGTATGAAGGTTGGGGTTGGATAGCCCCGCAGATTCTTGCCGCGAAGACACAAGCGCGGGGCGACTACTCGTCACCGTCTTCGTTACGCACCACCAATTGCACCGCCACGGCGATGGCTAGCGCCGCGATGTTGACCATCCATACCGCCAGCACGAAAATGCCGATGCCACGGACCACCGCTTCGCCGGCTGGGTCGTCGATGGCGGACAAGAGTCCCATCAGGCCGAACAACACGGCAACCAGCATGGGCAGGAGCAGCGCCGGCACGAGCAGCCAGCGGATGGTGGGCAGCAGATTCATGGGGGCGGGCCTCGGGTGCGGAATATTTTGCCTACTGACGTCCGAGTCTATCATAATCGGCCCTGGTCGCGAAAACCTGCACAATCGGTGCGGCCCGCCCCGCAAACGAGTTCCGGTGGTATTCTGTGGTTTGACCCCCCGCGACGGTGGGCGAGAATAAAGCATCCCCTCCGTCCCTCGGGGCGTGCCCAGTTTCCTAACCCCAAGTCCACCGTGCCACTCCGCCTGCTAACGCTCGCCCTGCTACTGTCGGCCTCGCCGGCGTGGAGCGCCATCATTCAACTGAACGATGGCAGGGTGCTCACCGGCAAAGTGGTCCAAGTGGCAGGCGTGGCCGAGGACCCCACCGACCCCAACCCGCTGGCGGGCGAGGTGAAGGTAACGCCCATTCTGATCGTCGACGACGGACTGCGGCGGACCTACGTCGCCACGCGCGACCTTCAGCCGACGCCGCCAACCGAAGAAGAGAAGACGGTCAGGTTCCGCCTGTGGCAAAACGTGGCCGACCACGGTGGCTACCTGGCCAGCGTAGGACCGCGGCTCGGCGCCGAACCGTGGGACCCGTTCGGACGCCGGACGTTCCACATGCAATCGCCCGATGGTCCGCTGTCGATCATCCAGGGCATCACGGAAATCACTCCGCTGTATGTTCGCATCGAAGGGCTCACCGGGGCACGGCGCCCAGTGCAGTGGGACATGCGGCTGGCGACCAGCTCGGTTCCTCGCGATCAGCTTACGGCCATGCTGCACCAGCTGATCGACGACAACGACTACGAAGGGCGGCTGCAGATCGTGCAGCTCTACCTGCAGGCCAAACGCTACCCCGAGGCAAGCAAGGAACTCCAAGAAGTACTGGCCGACTTCCCGGATCGCGACGAACTCAAGGACAACCTTCGCCAATTGCGACAGCTGGCCGCCAGAAGCATCTTGAAGGAGTTGGAGATGCGACGCCAGGCGGGGCAAGACAATCTGGTGCAGACGCTGCTGCCGAATTTCCCCGCCGAAGAAGTCGCTGGCGAGACATTGCAGCAGGTGCGTCAGGTGCTCAACGAGTACGAGCAACTGGCCGCCCGGCGCGAGTTGTACTTCACCCGACTCGAAGAAGAAGTCGGCAAGATCGAAGACGCCGGGCACGCCGAGTTGGCCAAGGTGTTCATGGAGGAAGTGAAGAGCGACTTGTCCTATAGCACGCTCGATCGCGGCGCTGCATTCCTGCAATTGGTGAACGACGACACACTGACGCCGGAAGACAAAGTGTCCCTGGCGATGAGCGGCTGGCTGCTGGGAGCAACGGAAGCCACCGACAATTTCGCAGTGGCGTCGTCGCTAATGCAGGTGCGCAACAAAGTGCTCGAGTACCTGCGCGAGGAACAAGCCGCTCGTCGAGCGCAAATCCTGGCGGAGATTCGCGACCTGGAAGGGGGCACGCCCGAGCGTGTGGCACAGATTCTGAAGCTGGTGAAACCGCCCCAGCCCGTGCCCGAAGGGGCCCAGCGCGGCGTGCGGTACTACGAGATTGGTGTGGAACTCGCGCCACCCAGCGGCCCGGTTCGCTACCTCGTGCAACTGCCTCCCGACTACGATCCATTGCGGAGCTATCCCACGATCCTCACGCTCAATGGCCACGGCTATCGTCCCGAGCTTCAACTCGACTACTGGGCCGGCGGTGAGCATCCTACCGTGGGGCGCATCGGGCATGCGATGCGGCATGGCTACATAGTAATCGCCTTGGACTGGATGGAGCCGCACCAGGCCGACTACGAGTACACGCTCCGCGAGCACCAGGCAGTGCTCGGCACGCTACGCGACGCCATGCGGCGATTCTCGATCGACACCGATCGCGTGTTCCTGACGGGCCATGGGGCAGGGGGGGATGCGGCCTGGGATATTGGCCTGTCGCACCCCGACATGTGGGCCGGCGTGATTCCGTTCCTTGCCAGGGCCGACAAGTACGTCAAGCACTACCGCGACCACGCCAAGTACGTCGATTGGTACTTCGTCGATGGCGAACTCGATGGAGACAACATCGAGCACAATGCCACGCAATACGACCTCTACCTGCGGCCAAGCATCCCCGCCACGCTGGTGGAGTACCGAGGACGCGGGTACGAGCCCTACCAGGACGAGATCCTGCGACTGTTTGATTGGATGAATCGTCGCAAGCGCCGACCACCGCCCAAAGAGATCGAGTGCCGCAGCATGCGGCCATGGGACAACTTCTTCTGGTGGATCGAGCTGGAGGGTTTGCCAGAGCATTCGATGGTCGATCCGGCCGTCTGGTCTTTGAAGCGGCGGAAGAGGGCGACACAAATTCGCGGCCGCGAATACGACAACAATAAGCTCGCCGTGTTCCATCAGGCGGAGCGAACCACCGTGTGGCTGAGCCCCGAGATCATCGATTTCGACAAGCCCATCCAGGTAGAACTCAACGGCCGGCGGATCGGCCCTCGCGATCGCATGGTACGCCCCGACCTGGGAGTACTGCTGGAAGACGCCCGCACCCGCGGCGACCGCCAACGCCCGTACTGGGCGAAGATCACCTCGCCGTAGCCGCTTACGTAGGCCGTAACAAGCTTGTGCAGTTACGGCGCGCGGTTCCTGCCAAAACGAGCGCGGAGCTTGTCACAGGTACCAGGCTCAGTTCTCGCCCTTGTTCAGCAACACACCCGTGATGAGCCAGCCGTCTTCGTCGGCGCGAATGCTCCGGCCCGAAGGACCGAAGTAGCGGCGAGCCAGCTCGAAGCTGGGCAGGTTGCTGCCGTCGAGTTTTTGCTTGCGGAGCAACTGGTTCTTCTGATCCTCGGGCGGGGTCAACAGTTCGTTGAGTAGGCGAGCGAAGAACGACTCGCCTTGCGGCAAACGGTTTTCGCGCAACAACGCGTAGGTCGGGCGGAGCGTTTCGTCGGTGCGAGTGAACGACCAACTGCACTCCTTATTCGGCGCCAGGCTCGACAGAGCAGCCGCCACGGCCTTGTAGTCGTAACTGTTGGCCAACGACTCGTTCTCGGCCGCTTGCTTAAACGCCAGACGCAAGAACTCCACGTCGGAGGCGATGAACAACTGGCCGCCATCGACGCACACTGCTGAACGAGTGAGCAATCGCTCTTCTTCCTCCTCCACGGCGTCCGGGGGCAACAACCCACCATCCTGCAGACCGTCGAGGTCGAATACCTCTTCTTCCTCGGGCTGAAACTCCCAGACGTCGCGATTTTCCATCGGCTTCAAGATGTAGTCGTCCTTCTCCAGGTACTTGCCGAGCGCAGCCTTAAGCGTCTCTTCCTTGTTGGGTTTGACCTCTATCGCGACCAGGAACCGCTCGCTATCGGTGTTGATCGGCAGCGTGTAGTCGGTCATCGCACAAATGCGGGACCCCAGGCAGGCGATGATCTCGTTGCGGAAGTCAATCTCCGGGCCGAACGGATCTTCTTTGAACCGCTTCATCGCGGTCTCGAATGCCCCTTCGTAGCCGGCGATCATCGTGTCGAACAGCGTGCCAAAGTTGTCGAACGCGTTTAACAGATCGATGTTGACCGTCGAGTAGCGAGCGATCATCCGCGGTGTCCACCCGTGCAAATCGAGTGGCGCGCGGTTGGGTGTTTGAAAGATGTTCATCGCCAGGCGGTAACGCTTGCCGTCCGGCGCGCCCGGCACTGGCGGGGCGTAGATGGCGGTGCGGTGGATGAAGTCGTACTTCGGATCGGCGGCCACCTGAACCAGCCCTCCGATGCCCTTCACGGCGTCGAATCCCTGCCCGCGAAGCTGCATTGCCCGATCCTCCCCTTCCCGCTGACGCGGGCGGATGGTGCGCAGGGCATCGACCAGCGGGAACGGCTGGATGTACCAGCGAATGTCGGCGCTACCAGTCGCTTCGTTGTGACACTTGCCCATCACAGCCGTGTAGGCTTCGGAAGAGCCCAAGTCGTCCTGTGGCGCGGCAACCAAACGGCCAGCCAGTTCGGCCACGGCATTGCTGTTGTCGGCAACGCACAACAGGTCGTCATGAACAAAGTATGCAGCGGTGCGCGCCTGGTCGTCGTCCTGCGGCGGGATGTCGTACTTGGTGATGGCTACGCCCGCGGTGTCCTGTGTCGACTTCTTCGCTTTGAGTTCCAGCAGGTACTTGTCAATCTTCGCGATCACTGCATCACGCTCGGCTGCTTTGCCCGTGGTGTCGACCAACAGCACCGACGCGGCGCGTCCCTGCTGTCGAGCGACAATGGCCCAAGCCATTTCGCCACCGGCGGCCGCCTTGAGATCATCCAGCGAAATGCCCACGCGGTTCTTGATGTCGCCCAACCGCTCGGGAATGGTCTCTTTCAGATGGTCGATGAATGGCTTGAGGCTTGGGTCCTGCGCGAACTGCCCGACTTGCGTGCGATCGAACTTATCTTCCAGCTGCACTGGGTCGGCAATGCTGACATAAGCGACCGTTGTCGCTGGCAGCAACTTTTCGCTGTTGGGAACCGCCGCGTGCAAGTCGCACGCCGTTGAGATTAAGAGGCAAGCGCTTACTAATGTCGTACCAATGGTGATCGCTCGATTCACGTTCGAACCCCTCCCGCCGAATTGGGTTGCTCCGCTCACCGGGATGCCGCTTCCCGATGCTCTGTTCCTGGTAGGCGAAGACGACTGAACGCCGCGATCCATATAGACCTCCGCCTCTTCATTTATTTCGGCTGATAGCTGCTGAAAGATTGCCATTTCTCTACGAATCGCGCTGGGTTAACCGGATTACCTGGTTCCACCATCCTCCGACACGACGCCGCCATGGTAAGGTGCCCAATATAGCGTAACCATAGCGATTGCGGAATTCGTATTGCCCCGGCGGCCGCCCAGTCGCAATTAGCCCAGAATCTCCCGCCTGCGGGACAAATAGTCCCATACCACGTACCGGTCGAGATCGGTGCCGGCGGTAAAAAACACCCGCCCAGTGGTCGATTCTGCCAGCCGGTAGGCGAACCGGACATCCTCTTCGGTCTGCGACCAACTGGGTAGCAGAAACAGGTTGATCGTGATGCCCTCACGCTTGCATAAGAGTCCCTCGCGCAGCGTGGCCGCTTCGGTGCGGGGGTCGGGCGGGTAGAGCAGGTAGAGGACTTCCTGTTCGAAGTGTGCCGTCGGCAATCCGTCGGTGATCAGCACGACCTGACGGTTCGGCGTGTCCTGCGCGGCGAGCAGCCTGCGGGCGAGCGACAGCGAGTGCTGGATGTTCGTAAAGTGGGGCGGCACCATTTGCTCGCTGATGTCTTCGCGACTCATATCCAGCCCGAGTTGCACCACTGGGTTGCTGATCGTCACCGGCTTGGGCATCAGGTTCACCACTTTGCCCGGCTCGACGGTCTTGGCAAAGCTGTACATCTCGATGAACGATAAGTAGTCGCCCGGGTACTCACTCCGCAGCAGTCCCTGCAAGGCCAAGGCCATCCGCTTGACGTTGATGTACTGACCGTCGTAGCGCATCGAGCCGCTCATGTCCATCACAACACACGTGGCACACTTCGGTGTGTTGCGAGTCTTGTGAATTTCGATGTCCTCAGACTTCAGGCGCAGCGTCTTCTTTAGCTCGCTGCCTTGCTGCGATCCGTGGCGAAGTAGCGCGTTGGTAAAAGTTCCGACGACATCCATGTTCGCCACCGAATCGCCGAACTCGAACGGCTTGGTGCTGTGCAGTTCAACGGCACCTTCGCCGACGATGTCGCCCTGGTGACGCCCGGTGCGGGAGGCATCGATCTCGCTGAACAACCGCTCGAGCAACTTGCCTTGGAACACGCGATAGGCGTGCGGCGTCAGGCGGAACGTGCCACCCGACTGTTCGAGTCCTTGCCGCTCGGCCATCTCGCGCAGGTAGTCCTGAACTTGCTGCTGCAGTGCGCTCAATTGGCTCACGTCGCCCGGCTCGGCAAACTCGCTGAGCATCTCCAGGTCGATTATGCCAATCTGCGCCGTCTCGGCGGCTTCCTCCAGCTGGCGCAAGAGTTCGTCGATCTTCTCCAGCTCGTCCTTGACCTCCAACGCCTGCGGCACGGTCATTGTCTCGTGGCCGGTAAATTCGTACTTCGACGCGAGTTCGTCCACCTGGTACTTGTCGCCCAAGCGCTCGATCAGGTGCATCATCTGCCGGGCGAAGGGCGAGTTGTCGCCTTCGGCCGTGTACCACAGACGTTCCAAGTCGCGAAGTTGCTCCGTAAACACAGCTTGGTGGAATCGTTCGGCGTGCTCGCTGGGAGGCCGGGCGTCGGCGGCCGCGTTGGCAAACGCTTTGCGCGCCCGCTTCAGCACTTTGCGAGTTTCGTACTTGGCGAGAATCTTCCGCTTGCGCTCTTCAAGCATCGCGCGCAGCGCGTCGATGCTGGGCCCCAGGTTGGCGATTTGGCTGGGGTCGAGACGCACCGCGCGGGCGAGTTCCGCCTCGGTCAGCTCGCGCCGCTCGCCGAACATCAGCATGTGCTCGAAGGCACTGCTCACCAGGTCGGGCGGCGGTTCGGTGGGACTGGGGAACCGCACCGGGTCGTATTTCTGGTAGGTGTGGATCACACCCCCAAGCGATTTGCGGTTGGCCATATAGTTCCCGCGGTCCAGATTGCTTGTCCTACGCGGTTCGAATTATAGGCGCATCCCCATGCTGTCGTCCAATATGACGAAAATATAGCAACACCCTCGGAGGCACACTCGCCTCCACGACCACTCTACGTTGTCAGCCGTAGACGGCAGACTTCGCGGAAGTGGTGCCCATAGATCCACAGCCGTACCGCCAGGGCGAAGTGCTGGGGCCGCCGAGTGACGGTCCAACCCAACAACCGCCAGTAGTGAAAGCGGCCGCGGCTTACCACGCCCAAGCCCCACATGCTGCGCAGCAGTGTGGTGAATTGCGACCAACCGAACCGTGGCGGAGTGGCCGGCGGCTTGTAGTCGCTCAGGAATTGCTTCACCCGCTGATAGTAGGTCTCCGGCGAGTAGATCGTGTCCATAATCCGCCGGTAACCGCTCTTCAGGAGTTCGATGGGCATCTTGGTCAGCACGTTAGTCGAGCCATCGACGTTGTCGCCCGTCATGTTCGTCAGCACCCGCCCTTGGGCTTGCAGCGTTTCGTACAACCGGGTGCCGACCGGTGCTTGCAGCAGCCCCACCATCGCGGTAACGATACCGCTGCGCTGGATAAAGTCGATTTGCCGCTGGAAGATCGAAGCGGTGTCGGTATCGAAGCCAACGATAAAGCCCGCTTGAACCTGCAGGCCGGCGCGGTGCAGTTTGCGGACATCGGCCTCGAGATCTCGCTTACAGTTTTGCGCCTTGTTGCACTCCGAAAGGCCCACCTCGTCGGGCGTTTCGATGCCGACGAAGATCGTATCGAACCCGGCGTCCACCATCGCCTGCTGCAAAGGCTCGTCGTCCGCCAGGTTGATGGTCGACTCGGTGTACAGTGGCAGCGGGCGTTTGCCTTGACGCCAGGCGGTTACTTCGGGCAGCAGTTTGCGCACCTCGCGGCGGTTGCCAATCAAATTGTCGTCCACAAAGAACACCGCCCCGCGCCAACCGGCGTCGTACAGCGCGTCGAGTTCTGCAATCACTTGCCTCGGTTGCTTTGTGCGTGGCCGTTTTCCTAACAGAGCTGTGACGTTACAGAAATCGCAATCGTAGGGACAGCCTCGGCTGAATTGCAGACTCATCGAGGCGTAGTGCTTCATCTGAATCAGATCCCACCGCGGTGTAGGCGACGTGGTGAGATCGGGCTTCGCTTCGTTCTGGTATACCCGCTCCGCCTTGCCCGCCTCGAGTGCCTCGAGGAACGGGGGCAAAGTCACTTCGGCTTCGTTCAGCACCAGGTGATCGGCCGCGGCAAACAACTCCGGCTCACATGTGGCCATCGGCCCACCAACAATGGTCCGCACCCCCGACTCCTGGCAGCGATTGAGAATCTTTAGCGCCGACTCTTTCTGGATGGTCATTCCACCAATCCACACCGTGTCGGCCCACGCAAGATCGGTGTCGGATAGTGTGCCGACGTTCGTGTCGACGACTCGCAACTGCCACTCGCGCGGCAACATGGCGGCTACCGTGAGTAGTCCCAATGGCGGAAACGACGCTCGTTTACGCACGAAGCGCAGAGCGTATCGAAACGACCAGAACGTGTCGGGAAACTCGGGTGCTATGAGCAATGCTCGCATGGACTGTTCCTCAGGCGTGATCTTCCTTGCTGCCGTCCGTGCACATCGAGTTGAGTTGCATTCGAAGCGGCCAAACTTCGAGTCTACCGCTGCCTATGAAGTGGAGCGAGAGAGAATGGTTTGCCTTGTCAAGCGCGTTCAATCGCCAAGCGCCAACTCGCACACAACCTGTGTCGTCGACGCACAACACAACGGAACCTTGTGTTGCAAATCAGCACACTTGTCCCCTCGGCGTGAGAAGTCGCTGCAACTGCGCAAGGTGGGGGACTCGGCCCAGGAAAATCCGCGGTGAACACTCCAGCAACTTGCACCAGGTCCTTGCAATTATGGACGTGCGGGTCCCTGTTCGCATTTGCCGCTGCGCGCGGGTAGAATCGGACGTGTTTTCATCACGCTATCTGTTACGGAACCGCTGAAGATGCCCCCCGAATCCGATCCCGTCGCCCCGCTCCGCGCGGCCCTGGCCGTGACGCCCGACAACGCTCCCCTGCGCCGCCATCTGGCCGACACGCTGGCCAGCCTTGCGCGGTACGACGAAGCCGTGGACGAATATCGCAAGCTGCTGGAAGGTGCGTCCAGCGACGCGGACCTCGAGCTTGCTCTGGCCGATGCCTACTACCAGTCGGGCCGACCTAGTCAGGCGGCGGTGATTCTCGAATCGCTTGTCGATCGGCCCAGCCCGCCGGCCACCGCGTGCGTGCTGTACGCGCGGTTGCTGCTCGGTGAAGGGCATATCGAGGACGCAGTGGCGCGGTACAAGCAGGCGCTCGAGATCGATCCCGATGCGGCCGACGACGAACTCACCACGCGACTGGGCGTCTCGCCTGGCGGGTATCAGGAACCGCAAGACGAAGTATTCGAAGGTCGGGTACGCGGCCGCGCGGTAGGTGGCGACGACGAGTTCGACACCGAACTGGAACGCCCAAAAGTTCGCTTCGACAACGTGGGCGGCATGTCGCAGTTGAAGGAGGAAATCCGCGTCAAGATCATCTATCCGCTCGAGCACCCCGAGGTCTACAAGGCGTACGGCAAGTCGCTCGGCGGCGGCATCATGATGTACGGACCGCCCGGTTGCGGAAAGACTTACCTGGCCCGGGCGACCGCCGGCGAGATCGACGCAGGTTTCATCTCGATCGGCATCAACGACGTGTTGGACATGTGGATTGGCAACAGCGAGAAGCGATTGCACCAGGTGTTCGAGCAAGCACGCAGTAACGCCCCGTGCGTGCTGTTCTTCGACGAAGTCGACGCGTTGGGCGGCAAGCGATCCGACATGAACAGCGGCTCGGCCCGGCAATTGATCAATCAGTTCCTGGCGGAACTTGACGGCGCCGAACATTCCAACGACGGAGTCCTGGTGCTGGCCGCGACGAACGCACCGTGGCACGTCGACCCGGCATTCCGCCGACCGGGGCGGTTCGACCGCGTGCTGTTCGTCCCTCCGCCCGACGAGCCCGCCCGCGCCGACATTCTGAAGCTGCATTGCCAGGACAAACCGACGCGCGACATCGACTACAACTACCTGGCAAAAAAAACGCCCAAGTACTCAGGCGCCGACCTGAAGGCGATCCTCGACCTGGCGATCGAAGCGAAGCTCACCGAGTCGATCAAAAAAGGCGGTCCACCCCAGCCGATCACCGGCAAGGACCTACAACGAGCCGCCAAGTCGCACCGCCCAACAACCCAGGAGTGGTTCTCGTCGGCCCGCAACTACGCCCTCTACGCCAACCAAGGCGGTTTGTACGACGACGTGCTGAAGTGGTTGGAGAAGTAGAGTATGTCGAGCAGCTCTATCCAATCGTGGTTTCACAAGGCATCCGTGGCGATGAGCGCAGGGAATTACGAACGGGCCGTGAGATGTGCAGAGAACGGCATCGCCGCAGAACCGAATAACGCACTTGCATACTACTACCTGGCAGAAAGCCTCAGGCAACTGGATCGTGAGCGTGATGCGCTGCCCCACTTCTGCCGTGCCCTGGAACTTGATCCTTGCCATGCCAGTTCCTTTGTTGGCTTGGCCTATGTTCACCTTGAATTGAAGTCTTACGACCAGGGAGTTGAGGCTGCAAACTCCGCGATTGAACTAGCGCCTACCAACAGTGGAGCACATGCAGTACTGGCGTATTTGCTTGTGTATGCACTGCGACCCCGAGAGGCGATTGAGGCCGCGGACGCGGCCCTTGCTTTGAATCCGAGGAATGTAAATGCTTTGAATGCCAAGGGTAATGCACTCTCCAGGCTCTCGCGTAATGCCGAGGCAGAGCAATGCTATCTCCAATCATTGGCCATTATGCCTGAGCATGTTGAAAGTCTCACTAACCTTGGGCTGGTTCAAAGAGGCTCAGGGAGAAGAAAGTCGGCAGTAAACACTCTCAAAACCGCACTGAGGGTTGATGCGAATTATAGTTCAGCTCGCGAATTGCTGCTTAATTCCAGTTGGCGAGAAGCCTGGCAGTATTATCGCAGTGTTCCGGAATTCGTATTCTACAAGGTGCTTCTTCAGTATTGGCTATTTTGGGTTGCAGTTATTACCCTAGCCTTCCTGGTTATAAAGGACAGTTACTTTCGGTGAACCCACACATCCAACGCGCCCAGATGCTCTACCAACGCTCTCGCTACGCCGATGCGGAGCGGGAGTTGGGGATGGCGCTGCAGGTCGATCCGCACGAGCCGTGGGCGTATGCGTTGCTCGGAGCTTGCAAGGCCGCGCAGGACGACTTTGCCAAGGCTGAGGAGCTGGGCCAGCAGGCGCTGGCTTTGGCGCCGGACTCCGCCGATATCCGGCATCTAGTGGCCCGCATCCAGCTGGCGCGGAACGACCTGCCGACCGCGCTGAAGACCATCGACGAGACCATCGAACTCTCTCCGCATAACGCCGACTACTACGCGACGCGGGCGACGATCTACTCGCAAATGAAGAAGTGGAACAAGGCGCTCGCCGATTGCGAGGCGGCCCTGGCGATCGATCCGGAGCACGTCGAAGCGATCAACGTTCGCTCGCACGCCCGCCGCGCCAAAGGCGATACGCACACGGCCACGCAAGAGTTGCGGCAGGCCTTGGAACTCGATCCCGACGATCCCTACTCCCACTCCAACCTGGGTTGGACGCATCTGCAGCGGGGTGAGTTAAAGGAAGCGGAGTTGCACTTCCGCGAAGCGCTGCGGCTCGATCCGGAACTGGAAATCGCGCGAGTGGGTGTGCTCGAGACACTCAAAGCCAAGGTGCCGTTCTACCGCTGGGTGCTGAATTACTTCATCTGGATGCAAACCAAGGCGGCCGGCGCGCAGTGGGGCATCATCATTGGCTTGTATGTGATCTACCGCGTGCTGCGCGGCGTGGCGGCCGATAATCCTTCGGTTGCACCGTTTATTGCGCCATTTCTGATTCTGTACTCCCTATTCGCCCTAGCTACCTGGTTTGCCAAGCCGCTGGCCGATACGGCGCTATTGCTGCACCCCTTTGGCCGCCTGGCGCTCACGGGGCAGGAGAAGCGCGAGGGCGCCATCGTAACGACTCTGGTGCTGCTGGTAACGGCATTGCTCGGCGCTTACTTTAGCACTGGGCAAGATGTGTATGCGCTGTTCGCAATTCTCATCGGCTCGCCGGGATTGGCGCTGGCAATGAGTTTCAAGTTCGAACCCACCAAACCAAGGCGCATCCTGCAGGGCGCTGCGGCGGGACTGGCACTCGCTAGCCTGTTAGCCGGCCTGCATGAATTCACGCCGCTCTCCCTGCCTGAAGGGCTACTCTCGTTGCTCTTTCAGATTCTTGTGTTTTCCATCCCGGGTACGCTGATCGGCACGAACATCCTGGCCACACAGCGGTGGAAGCGGTAAACGCTGCGTGGTTCACCCGTGCAGTTTGCGCAGCTCATCGGCGATGATCTGGATACCGCTGTTTACAACGCCTTCGGGCTGCGAGAACGTTAGCCGGATGCACTGACGACTGTGGGGCCAATCGTCCGCGTTGTCCTGGCCGAAGAAAAAGTACTCGCCGGGCACGATCAGCACGCCGCGCTTCTTGAGCCGGGCGTAAAGTTCGCGAGTGGCGATCGGCAGTTCGGGGAACCAGAGCCACAGGAAGAAGGCCCCTTCGCTGCGATGCACGAGGTACGGGAAGTCGTTGCCGAAGTGTTCGGCCACCATCCGCTGCGCGTCGGCGGACTTTGCCTGATAGTAGGGACGGATCACCTCGCGCGATAGCTGCAGCAGTTGGCCGCTGCGGAGCATTGGCTCGACCAGCGCCTGACCGATGTTGTTGTTCGCCAGGCCGACGATGCCGGTCATCGTACGCAACCGGCTGGCGATCTCTTCGTCGGCCAGCACGATCCCGGTCCGCGTGCCGGGCAGGCCGAGTTTCGACAGGCTGAAGGTCATCACCATGCCGCGGTTCCACACCGGCTCAATCGGCTCGAACACCGCAGCGGGGAACGGCTCGCCGTAGGCGTTGTCGATGATCAGTGGAATCTCGCGCTCGGCGGCCAGCGCGGCCAGGTGCGCCACTTCGTCGTCCGTCAGCACGTTGCCGGTCGGATTCGTGGGACGGCTTACGCAGATAGCGGCCGTCGAATCGGTCACCTCCAACGCGTCGAAGTCGATTCGGTACTTGAACGTATGGTCGTCGAGTTGGTCGATTCGCGGGTGATAGCTTTGAAAGATGCCCTCGGAGACGCCCTGGTCCGAGTAGCCGATGTATTCCGGCACCAGCGGCAGCAGCACCTTGCGAAAACCCGCGTCGGGCATTTCTCCCGCCAGCAGGGTGAAGAGAAAGAAGAACGCGGTCTGCCCACCATTGGTCACCGCGATGTTCTCCGGCCCAACGTCCCAGCCGTAGATTTCCCGTAGCGCGCCAGCGAACGACTCACGAAACCGGGGATTGCCCGCCGGCCCGTCGTAATTGGCCAGCATGCGGTCGCAGTAGTCGGTGTCCTCGAGAATCGCCTGCAGCCGCTCGCGCCAGACGGCTTGCACCTCGGGCACGTGTGCCGGATTGCCGCCGCCCAGCATCCGCATGTCGGCCACCCCCGCCCCGGCCAGGGCTGCGCCCAAGTCGTCCATCAACTCCACAATACCGCTGTGACCGGAGAGCCTGTGACCTGTCTTCGAAAGTTGGAGGTGCATGAATGGCGAAGATCGAATATGACTAACAAGGAAGCACACGATAACTGAGCAGCCCCCATTATCCCATGGAGCCAGCGATAGTTGTCAAGGTTCGCCCCAGGAATCTCAAAAAGCATGAAGATCATTGCCGCCATGAGCGAAACGCGGGTCATCGGACACAGCGATGGCATGCCGTGGGACGTGCCAGAGGAGTTCGAACACTACGTGGAGTTTGTCCGCGGCGCCACGGTGCTGATGGGCCGGCCCACCTACGAGATATTCGGCTTCGACACACCGGCCGCCCACTTCGTGGTGCTGAGCCGCTCCCCTCAGCCAGCACCCGGCGCGGTGATCTGTCAAAACCTGCCCGAAGCGCTCGACGCGGCCAAGGCGTTCGGCAAGCCGATCTACAGTTGCGGTGGTGCTCAGGTCTACGAGCAGACAATCCCGCTCGCCACCGAAATGCTGCTTTCGACCATCAAAGGCGACTACGAGGGCGACACGCACTTCCCGGAGTTCGACGCCTTCGAGTGGCAGGTCGCCGAGGAGCGAAACGAGGAGCGCTACTTATTCCGGCGGTGGGTGCGACGGTAACTTCTGCAACCATGTCTATGGCACACGGAAGTCCGACATTCTGGTAGATTGGAGACTGCGTGAGCCAAGAAATCATCGCGACTGGCGAATACTCCTGCGTGCTATCAACTTAGTGCGATCTTCCCCAGGTTCGAAGCTTGCCCGAACTACTATTCATCGTTGTTCCCATCATCATCGTGGTGTTCTGCCTGCTGGCGTACTATTCGCACTTGCAGGCTAAGAAGCGACGCGAAGCGCTCGCCGCATGGGCACAGCAGAGGGGA
The DNA here is from genome assembly GCF_965227375.1 of Aeoliella sp. NCBI lineage: Bacteria > Pseudomonadati > Planctomycetota > Planctomycetia > Pirellulales > Lacipirellulaceae > Aeoliella > Aeoliella sp. Next base: position 1,015,607 of record NZ_CBDDFX010000002.1, on the reverse strand, counting down.
TGGCGATTCGCTCCCGGGCACGACTCTCGCTGGGACCGCAGGTACTCGCAGTTCAGCTGTTTTACCCAGGGACACTCCCGCTACGCCTACAACCTACTGGACGGCGCGTTGCAGCTAGGCGGCGAGTCGCGGCCCTGCACCGTGGGCGACTACACTTACAAAGTGACGAGTGGGTCGGGAAAGAACCGTCGCACTACTACCTACAGCTTCAGCTTCCTGCTCGTCGAACTACCTTACGTGGGACTACCGCAACTGGCGGTCCGGCCCGAAGGTTTCTTTGATGGTTTGGCGTCGCTGGTTGGTTTCGACGACATCGACTTCGAATCAGAGGAGTTTAGTCGCAAGTTTCATGTGAAGTCTTCGGACAAACGCTTCGCGTACGACCTGCTCCACCCTCGAATGATGGAATTCATGCTCGCCTCGGCGCCTCCCACCTTTGAAATCGAGCGTGGTGTCTTTTGCCTTCAAGGCGCAAATAGTTGCTGGGAGTTGTCGGAGATCGAGCAGGAAGTAAACTGGTGCAAGCATTGGTTTGGTTTGTGGCCGCCCCATCTACTCGCCGACCTCCAGTCCCGATCAGCCAACTAACACCCTATGGAATCCGTAATACCATTGGTCGTCTTTGCCATGGTGGTGCTCGTGCCGCTCGTCTGGTACTTGGCGGTGTTCAATCGCTTCACGCGACTCCGGCAGCACCTCCGCGAAAGCTGGAGCGATATCGAAGTAGAACTGCAAAGGCGATACGAGCTGATACCCAACCTGGTGGCCACCGTACAAGGCTACGCCAAGCACGAGCGTGACGTGCTCCACGAAGTGACGGAGCTGCGTAACCGGGCGGCGGCCAATCACGGTTCAGTGAGCAGTCAGGGAAAGGACGAACGCAATCTGGATTTCGGACTGAGGAAACTCTTTGCGGTGGCCGAGGCCTATCCCGACCTCAAAGCAAGCGTCCATTTCCTCGCATTGCAGCAGGAACTCTCGCTCACCGAAGATCGCATCGCGGCGGCACGTCGCTTCTACAACGGCAACGTTCGCGACCTAAATCAACTGCGCGAGTCGTTCCCTACGAGCATCGTCGCCAGTATGTCTGGTTTCGATGGCGGCGAGTATTTTGAAAGCACCGCCGAACCCGGCCCCGTGAGAATTGCCCTAAAGTAGGCGAAGAACACCAAGAGCACCATTCATGATTCAAACCTTACTTAGTGCGTTGACTGTCGTTGTACTACTCTTTTGCTCTGCGGACTTGCAGGGCAAGGTAACGCGGCCGAACATCGTTTTCATTCTGATCGACGACATGGGCTGGCCCGATCTCGGCTGTTACGGGCACGCATTTCACGAAACCCCTCGCATCGATCAATTGGCCCAGCAAGGTGTTCGCTTCACCGACTTCTATGCGACTCCGGTTTGCTCGTCGACGCGGGCCACGATAGAGTCGGGGCAGAATTCGGCGCGGGTTGGTATCACTGATTTTCTTCCGGGGCATTGGAAGCCGTTCGCCAAGCTCGTTGTACCAGCCATGCCAGATCATTTGGATCATCAGCTCACGACACCAGGCGAAGTGCTCGGTCGGTCCGGCTACAACACGGCCTACTTTGGAAAGTGGCACCTTGGACGCGGGCCGGAGCACGGCCCCTCGGCCCATGGGTACGAAACAACGGCTGGAAATCTGGGCGCGGAGTTTGAGCAGTTAAGAAAAGGGCGAAAGGGCGGTCCCAAGGGCATGGTGCGACTGACCGATCAAGCGAATTGGTTCCTAGGGAAACAGGTCCGAAGCGAGCGGCCATTCTTCCTTCATCTGTCGCACAAGGCCGTGCACATACCGATTCAGGCGAAGAAGGAAACCGTCGCCAAGTACGAAAAGAAAGAGAAACCCAACGAAGGGGTGAACCACCCCGTCTACGCAGCCATGATCGAGGATCTTGACGTGCAGATTGGCCGGCTGCTCGACGAACTCGACCGACTAAAACTGACAGACAACACAGTCGTGATTCTCACGTCCGATAATGGTGGGCTGCGGCAAGTGTACACTGGGAGAGGGCAGGTCGTTTCGACCAACGCTCCCTTGCGGAGCGAGAAGGGCACATTGTACGAGGGCGGCATCCGCGTTCCTATGATCGTCCGCTGGCCTGGAGTTACCCCGCCAGGAACTGCCTGCAACCAACTAGCCGCCACTTGGGATATGCTGCCCACGTTTTGCGCTATCGCAGGTGTCGATCCACCCCGCCAAACGATCGATGGACACGAATTGACGGGACTCTTTCGCCAGCAGAACAGTTCGCCTGATCGCCGCGCGCTCTACTTTCACTACCCCCACTATCACCACAGCCGGCCCGCCAGTGCGATTCGGTCAGGCGACTACAAGTTGATCGAGTGGCTCGAAGACGACTCCGTGGAACTTTTTGACCTAGCGAGTGACATCGGCGAAACCAACAACCTGGCGTCGACCGAGCCGGAGAAGGTAAGCCAGTTGCGGGACCAGCTTTCCGCGTGGCGTACTCAAGTCGGCGCTCGCATGCCAACCAAGAATCCTGACTACAACGAAGAGAAAGCCGACGTGTGGTACAACCGCAACAACATGCAACCAATAGATTCAGCAGCGATCGACCATCAACTCGAAAGCCAGGCGACGAAACCCTATCTTCGCAAGAACTGAGCGTGTCACACCCCGCGCTTCGGCTTGGGAATCCGCCCGGTGGCCCGCCTGGAGCCCCCCTCACCGTCGGGGGCGTTGCGTTGGGTGGAACCCCGGCGGCCGCGTTTCGCTTTGCCTTTGCGCTGTTTCACCGAGTCGACTGGCTCGCCGATGCTGTCCCGCATCTGGCCGATGCGGTCGCGAATTGCCGCGGCGCGTTCGAACTCCATCGCCTCGGCCGCTTCGTACATCTCCTTTTCTAGCTCGGCAATGTACTCCTCGGTGATGTACTGCGTCTCGTCGCTGCGGCCCACCTTGGCGTTCGCGGCCTCGTGGGCCTGCTGCTCAGCCTCGATGCCCGCCCGGATCGCCTTCTTGATGGTCTGCGGCGTGATGCCGTGCTCCTTGTTGTACTCTTGCTGCAGTTTGCGGCGTCGCTCCGTCTCATCGATCGAGCGCTGCATGCTGTCGGTCATCTTGTCGGCGTATAGGATGACCTTCGAGTTCACATTACGCGCGGCGCGGCCGATGGTCTGCATCAACGAGGTTTCGCTCCGCAGAAAGCCTTCCTTATCGGCGTCGAGAATCGCCACCAGCGACACCTCGGGCAGGTCGAGACCTTCGCGCAGCAAGTTCACGCCCACCAACGCCTCGAAGCGACCTTGTCGCAAGTCGCGCAACAGCTCCACGCGCTCGAAGGCGTCCAGTTCGCTGTGCAGCCACTTGCACAAGACGCCTTGCTCATTGAGGTACGTCGAAAGGTCCTCTGCCAGCCGCTTGGTGAGCGTGGTGACAAGCACCCGCTCGCTGGCCGCCGCCCGCTCCTTGATCTGCTCCAGCAAATGCGGCACCTGCCCGCGGGCGGGGACGACTTCGATCACTGGATCCAAGAGCCCGGTCGGACGGACGACTTGCTCGACTACTTCGCCGCCGGTTTGCTCGAGTTCCCAATTGCCGGGCGTTGCCGAGACGTACACCACTTGCTTTGCACGCCCGTGCCACTCGTCGAATTTCAGCGGGCGGTTGTCGAGTGCACTAGGCAGGCGGAAACCGTGCTCCACCAGCGTGGTCTTGCGCGCCCGATCGCCGTTGTACATCGCGCCGATCTGCGGAATCGTGGCGTGCGACTCGTCGATGAACAGCAAGTAGTCGTCTGGAAAGAAGTCGAACAGCGTGTTCGGAGGCGATCCAGGAGGACGGCCGCTCAAGGGCTGGCTGTAGTTCTCGATGCCAGGGCAGTAGCCCATCTCCATCATCATCTCGATGTCGTACCGCGTGCGAGCGTTGAGCCGCTGTGCCTCGAGCATCTTGCCTTGCTCTTTGAACAACTGCAGCCGCGCCGACAGCTCCTTGCGAATCTGGTCGACCGCGTTTTCGATCCTTTCCTCGGGCAGCACGAAGTGTTTCGCCGGATAAATGTAGATCTGCTGGAGCTTGTCGATCACCGTGCCGCTCGTAGGGTCGATGATCGACAAGGCTTCGACCTCGTCGCCCCAGAACTCCACCCGGTAGGCGAACTCCTCGTAGCTGGGCCAGATCTCAACCGAATCGCCCCGCACCCGAAACTTGCCGCGCTCGGGATCGAAATCCTTCCGCTCGTACTGAATGTCGATCAGCTTGGCCAAGACATCGTCGCGCTCCACCACGTCGCCCACCGCCAGCCCGATCATCATCTGCTTGTAGTCTTCCGGCGAGCCAAGTCCGTAGATGCAACTGACGCTGGCCACCACAATCACATCACGGCGGCTGACCAACGAGCTGGTGGTTGCCAGCCGCATGCGGTCGATCTCCTCGTTGATCGACGCGTCCTTCTCGATGTAAATGTCCCGCTGCGGAATGTACGCCTCGGGCTGGTAGTAGTCGTAGTAGCTCACGAAGTAGCTCACCGCGTTTTGCGGAAAGAACTCCTTGAACTCACCGTAGAGCTGCGCGGCGAGCGTCTTATTGTGCGACAGCACCAGCGTGGGCCGCTGCAACTGCTGAATGATGTTCGCCATGGTGAACGTCTTGCCCGAGCCGGTCACGCCCATCAGGCACTGCTCGCGGCGCCCCTGCAAGAGCCCCTCGACCAACTGCTTGATCGCGGCGGGCTGATCGCCAGCGGGCTCGAATTCACTCGTGAGTTGAAACTGCGGCATGATGCTACCCGCTGGAGGCTTGAGGGCTATGTCCAGTCCCGCATTCTACCGCGCGGGGTGGAAATCAGCCAGCAGAGCCTGACTGGGAAGTGGGAATCAATCCGCGGAGAAAGTCTCTAGAACTGCGTGCCCGTGCCCCGCTTCAACTTCCGCATTGCCCGGGCGCAGACACAAACCCGTTTGCATACCCGCCTCGCGGGCGGCGTCGAGTTCGGCCACGACGTCGCTGAGGAACAGAATCTCATCGGCGGCGAGGCCCCAATCGTTGGCGATTCGTGCGTAGCTGTCTGCTTCGCGTTTGCCGCCGATCTGGGTGTCGTAGTGTCCGCTGAACTGCGGCAGCAGATCGCCGGCGGTGGTGTGGCCGAAGAACAGCTTTTGGGCGTGGACGCTGCCGGACGAGTAGATCCGCAGGTCGATGCCGGCGGCGCGCCAGCGTTCGAGCGCCGGCGGGACGTCGTCGAAGACGTGGGCCACCAGTTCGCCGCTCTTGAATCCCGCCTCCCAGATTAAACCTTGCAGTTGCTTGAGCCCGGTCGCTTTGACATCGGCGTCCATGAGCCGAGTGATCTCTTGCTCAAACACGTCGCGATCCGTGGCGACCGTGGCCACTTCGGTATCCTTGGCGACTTGCTCGCGCACGCCGGCAAGGGCAGGGGAGTCCCAGTGGGCGTCGAGGTACGCCGTGAGACCGCGGCGGGCGAAGGGGAACATCACGTCGTACACGTATGCCACGGCCGAGGTGGTTCCTTCGACGTCGAGCAGTATGCCGCGGCCGGTGAACTCCATCACAGCTCAACCACCGGTTTGACCTTCGACTGACCATCGACGTAGCTCGGTCCCCAGCAGACGGGCGGGTGCGCGCCATGCACTCCGTCTTCACTGTAGTGCGGTGTCCAGCCGGCTGGGTCTTCGAACAAGCGGATGCAGCGGATCTGGCGGTCGTCGCACAAGTGGAACCAGTGCTTGGTGCCCCGCGGCACGTTGATCAGGTCGCCCGACTCGACTTCGATCGAGAACACGCTCCCTTCGTCTGGGCGGACCCAGAACACGCCACGCCCTTCGACCGTGAACCGCACTTCGTCCTCGTCGTGCGTGTGCTCCTTATCGAACTTGGCGAGCATCGCATCGAGGTTCGGCGTCTGGGGCGAGACGTTGATCACGTCGGCCGTGACAAAGCCGCCGCGCTCTTTCAGACGTTCGATCTCAGGCGCGTACTCGGCAAGGATATCCTCGGCCGTGGCGTCTTCGGTCAATCGACCAGCAACCGGCCAATTCTCGTACCAGATGCCGAAGGGGGCGAGGTATTGCTCTATGGCCTGCGGCTCGTCGATGCGTTGTTTGGTGTCTGCAACGGTGATGGTTGCCATGGCTATCTGGTAGTTATATGGGTGGTGTTGGTCGAGGAACGTTTGCTTGGGGATGGTTCAAAAATAGCTTCCGCTGCTTATCTTTGCCCCCTCTCCTAACCTCTCCCCGCAAAGGGGAGAGGGAAGATAGGAGGAAGCTATTCTTGAATCATCCCTTCATATTTGCTTAAGCACCAAACTCCTGACGCCCCAAGCACTCGAACAGGAACTCAAACACTTCCACGTGTCGTCGCGCGGCGGCCAGGTTGCGGCCCCAGGTGTAGAGTCCGTGCTTGCGAATCAGGAAGCCGTGTTCCAGGGGGTTGTCCGGGTCGTGCAGTAGTGGTCGTAGCTGTTTGGCCAAGGCGGCGATGTCTTGCGTGTTGTCGAAGATGGGCACCCACTTCTTGGTTTCGTGCGTGGTGATGCCTTCGAGGCCCTTAAGCATCTCGAAGCCTTCGATCTCCAACCCGCCCTCCTCGAAGTAGCGGTCCGAAAGCAACGTCGCCCACACCGAGTGCGTATGCAACACCGCGCCGGTCTCCGGCAATTCGGCCAAGGCAATGTGCAGCAGCGTTTCGGCCGATGGTTTGTTGTCCGCGCCGAACCGGTCATCGGGCCGCTCGATGCGATGCCCGCGGGGATCGACGCGCACAAAGTCGCTCCGCTCAAGCCGCCCCTTGTCCTTGCCGCTGGCGGTGAGCAGTAGTTCCAGCGGGTCGCGATCCAGCACCACGCTGTAATTGCTGCTGGTGCCGAGCGACCAACCACGACCGTGCAGCATCCGCCCGGTATCTCGCAGGGCGTCGACGCTCGTTCGCAGTGCTTCTGCGCTGGCGGCGAGTTCGCGCTCCAGTTGAGCCGGGTCGATATCAACGGTCGTTGTGCGTCCAGTCATGCGTGTTGGCCGAGGGATTGGGGGGCCGCGGACAGGCGAGGGGATGACTTCGGGTATCTTCGAGTCGCCTATTATACGACTTTTGCTTGGTCTGCCAAAGCTACCCTGGCTGTCATAAACCGCCTCGAAACCTGCGGACCAAGCGGGGGTTTGGGAATCTAGCGATCTTTCGACTGCACGCGGCTGCAGCGGATTGCTACACTGAAAGGGACTGGTTCGGGCAAGCTGGCGAAAACCAAGAATATGAGGGAGAGCATGTCGAATGGGCGACTTTGTCTGGCCACGCTGCTGTGCGCCGGACTGACGATGGCGGGCGGCTCGCGGGCTGCCGACTACTTCCTTACCATTGGCGGTGGCTACAACCCCCAGGGCAACCAGATTTCGCTGGAACGCAATGTCGAGTTCTTCCGCACGTTGCTTACCGAGCAGCGGTCCGACAAGCCATCGCACGACATCTACTTCGCCGACGGCAACGACAACCATCGCGACTTGCAGTTTCGCGATCCGCAGTTCGAGTGCTCCCCGGCGCGCCACATGGCGATGGAGTTGTTTGCCGACATCGACGACATCGACATTTCTTACCGCAACCACACCTTGGGTGGGGTCCGCGACGCCACGTCGCCTCGACTGATCCGCAATCGACTCCGCGAACTGGGGCGGCAGATGACCGCCGACGACCGGCTGCTCATCTATGCCACCGCGCATGGCGGGTCGGGCGAGGACAAAACGCCGTTCAATACTTCGCTCTACACCTGGAACCATCGCAGCTTCCGGGCTGCGGAGTTTTCCGACTGGCTCGACACGCTGCCCCAGTCCACCCCAGTGGTGATGGTCATGGTGCAGTGCTACGCCGGCGGGTTCGCCCATACCATTTTCAACGACGCCGACTCCAGCAAGGGCCTCGCCCGCCAGCTTCGCGCCGGTTTCTTCGCGCAAGTGCACGACAAACCGGCCGCCGGCTGCACGCCGGATGTGAACGAGGAGTCGTACCAGGAGTACAGTTCGTTCTTCTGGGCCGCCATCGCCGGGCACGATCGCACCGGCGGGGCAATCCCCAAGGTCGACATCGACGGCGACGGTAAAACCTCGTTCGCCGAGGCCCACGCTTACGCGGTTTGTGAAAGCGAAACGGTCGACGTTCCGGTGCGCACCTCCGATGCGTTCCTGCAGTACTTCAGCACCGATGGCACCACCAGCGAGTCGCCCTACCATCGCGATCGCAAAGACTCCGAGCCCCGACGGCTGCCTGCAGCCGAATTGGTGCAGCTCGATGGCACCATCGCCAACCTGATTCGCCAGGCCGACGTGGTGGATCGGTCGATCGTCCAACAGTTGTGCGACAAGCTTCAAGTCAACCCCAACGGCGATGTCTCGCAGGTCGACAAAGCCCTGAACCGCGCTCGGCAACTCGTGCAACGAACGCGTCGCGACTCGGGACGAGCCAGTTCCGCTTACCGTCGAGGCCGCGATCGCGTGCGGAACGAAGTGCAGAAGGAATGGCCCGAACTCGACGAAGACCTTTCCCCCACCTTGGCAGCGTTGATGGCCGAACGATCCGACGAATTCGAGTCGAAGGTCGAGGGCTTGCGGAGCTACCAATCGCTGGTCAAGCTGCGTGAAGACGACCTGAAGAAGCGCGGCGCGGCGCTCGATGCCAAGAAAGACGAAGCGCTCGTGTTCCGCCTGGAACACACACTGAAACGTGTGGTGCTGGCCGCCAATCTTCGCCATGTGGCTTCGCCGCAAGTGATCGACCGCTACGAACAACTGCTGTCGCTCGAGTCCGGCGGATTGCACGACAAGTACGGCGATGTCACCGTCGAGGAAATCTCTCAACAACCAGGCCAACCCCTCTCGAAGTAACCTCCAACCATTGAGTTGCAACAAATGAATCGAAAAGACAATAGCGAAGTAAGCCGCCGAGGCTTTGGCAAACGGGCCGTTTTGGGCAGTGCAGCGGCCCTGATGGCCGGTAGCGCCGCTCGTGCGGACGAAGCCACCGGAGCAACATCCGCCACCTCGACTCGCCCCAACCCGATTGCCATCTCGACCTACTCGTTCTGGCGCTTCAGCGACGACCCGGCCGACAAGCTCTCGATCGAGCAGTGTATCGACGAGTCGGCACGGATGGGCTTCGACGCGGTGGAGATTCTCCACATCCAGATGTTCGGCGAAGAGTCGCCCGCGCGGTTGCAACGGCTCAAGCGGCAAGCCTTGATCAACGGCCTGGACCTGTGTGGCTTCTCCACCCACCAAGGTTTCGTCTCGCCCGACGCCGACGAGCGACAGAAGAACATCGACCACACCATTCACTGCATGCAACTGGCCCACGAGATGGGCATTCCCACCATGCGAGTGAACACTGGCCGTTGGGGCACGTCGAAGGACTTCGACGAGTTGATGGCCAACCGCGGCATCGAACCCACCTTGGAAGGCTACACTGAAGAGGATGGTTACGGCTGGGTGATCGACAGCTTCGAGAAGCTGCTGCCAGCCGCCGAGAAGTACGGAGTACTGTTGGGATTGGAGAATCACTGGGGCCTTGGTCGCACGGCCGAAGGCGTGATGCGAATCGTCGACGCGGTCGACTCGCCCTGGCTGCAAGTCACGATGGACACCGGCAACTTCTTGGAGGATCCTTACGACCGCCTGGAGATCCTCGCTCCCAAGACGGTCTACGTGCAGGCGAAGACCTACTACGGCGACGGGGTCTGGTACTCGCTCGACCTCGACTACCCGCGGATCGCGAAGCTGCTGAAAAAGCACGACTACCGCGGCTACATCGCGCTGGAGTTCGAAGGCAAGGCTTCCTGGAAGGAAGCGATCCCCAAGAGCCTGGCGCTGCTCCGCTCGGCCTTCGGTCATACGAGTTGAGGTCGGCAGCTTCATGTCACGCAGGCCTCCGCTCGAAAACGTCTATCAGCTTCCGCTGAGTTACCGCGCAACGATCCCTGAGGACTATCTCGACGAGATGGGCCACATGAATGTCATGTGGTACACGCACTTGTACGGTCTGGCGATTCGCGACCTGCTCGCCGGGCTGGGGCTCGATCGGGCGTACATCGAGCGCGAGCAACATGGCACCTTTGCGCTCGAGAAGCACCTGCGATACTTTGCCGAGGTCCGCGTGGGGCAGCAAGTCTCGGTCTACACGCGCGTGGTGGGCTGTAACGGAGTACGCTATCACTTGTTGCAATTCATGGTGAACGACACGACCGAACAGCTGGCGTCGAGCATGGAAACTGTCTCGGCGCACGTGAATCTGACCGAACGACGCAGCGCGCCGATGCCGCCGGAGATCGCAAGCGCCTTTGCGGAAATGGCGGCTCAGCACGATCAACTGTCCTGGCAGCCGCCGGTTTGCGGGGTGATGGGAGTCGACAAATAGGCCGGTTTTAGGCGCTGAGCGCAGCGTTTTCTCAGTTTCTTCACGGTCGTGCGCCGATTGGACCTATAGTTGACTACTGCTGGAGTTAAGAGGAGATCCAGGCCGATAGTCGACCGTATGGGAACTCTCACACGATGTCGGACCACCCACCACAACTCGAGACCATTCGCAGCAGCGAAATGACACGCGCCGACGCCGTGGCGATCGGCGAGTTGCTGGTCCGTGTCTGGCCCAAGCTGGGCGTAACGCCGGAGACCCGGGCCGACGTGCTGCAAACAGACCGCGGCGACGCGACCGTGCCGGCGGGGCTCGAAAGTCGTTCGATCCTCATTCGCGACGGCGACAAGGTCATCGGCCACGCATCGGCCTTCATTCGCACCGTGGGCACCACCACAGGCGACATGATGATCTCCGCCCTCGGCTCGGTCTGCACCGACCCCGACTATCGCGGCCAGCGGATTGGGGAGTACCTGGTTCGCGAAGCGTGGCGATGGGTCGACGAAGGCCGCGTTCCGTTCTCGCTGTTTCAAACCAGCCAGCTTGCCAAGAAGTTCTACGATCGCTTTGGCTGCTTGCTGGTCGACAACCAGATCATCGACTCGACGTCGGACGATCCGAGTCGCTCGCCGTTCAAGGACGATCACATCGTCCGCTACCCCGGTTCCGGCCGTGAGTGGCCCAGCGGAACGATCGACCTGCGGGGTCCCGGCTACTAGCGGATAGCTAGAAGCGGCACGGTGGTCCCGTGAGGCGGCGGGTGGGTACAATGGGTGGCTCCCCCGCTCATGTTCCTGCCTGTGGTTGTGTCGCCTATGTTCCCTTTCCGTCTCGCCAGCGCTAGCTTCGCGCTGTGGATGTTGCTTCCCGCCAGCGTGCTGCAAGCCTTCGATCAATCGGCCGCGCACCGCATCGACGAGCGGTTCCGCGGCAAGTGGTCGAGCGCCGAAGTCACTCCGCATTGGATCTCGCCCAACGAATTCTGGTACGACGCGCCGCGCGCCGGAGAGAAGCCGATCCGGATGCTGGTGAACGCTGCCGAAGGAACGAACGTGGAAGCCGAGAAGCCCGACGAACTGCCCAAACAGAACGCCGAGCCTTGGCGGCCCAACGCCCGCCAGCGCCACGCCCGGCCGACGCGGACCTCGCCCGATGAGCGGTGGCGCGTCGCCGTGCGCGATCACAACCTTTGGCTCATCAACCGCGAGACCGACGAAGAAGTACAAAAGACCACCGACGGCGTCAAAGGGCACGGCTACGACGCCCGCGTCTACTGGTCGCCCGACTCTACACGGTTCGTCGCCATGCAGACCAAGGCCGAAGGCGACCGCCGCGTGTACCTGGTGGAGTCGTCGCCCGACGACCAGTTGCAACCGAAGCTCGACTCGTACCACTACCTGAAGCCAGGCGACGAGATCGCGCTCCGCCGGCCGCGGTTGTTCGCGGTGGGCGACGAGCCGGAGATCGAAGTCTCCAACGAACTGTTCGACAACCCGTGGGCGATCGACGAGTTGCGATGGAATCCTGAGAGCCGCTACTTCATCTTCTACTACAACCAGCGCGGCCACCAGGTCGCTCGCGTGATCAAGGTCGACGCGAAAACCGGCGAAGTTCAGACACTCGTCGACGAGCACCAACCAACGTTCATCGACTACGCCCACAAGCACTTTGCTTACTACCTGGATGACACGGCCGAGCTGATCTGGATGTCGGAGCGCGACGGTTGGAACCACCTGTACCTCATCGACATGAACACCGGCGAGGTGAAGAATCAGATCACCACCGGCGAGTGGATCGTCCGCGGCGTGGAGCACGTCGACCCTGAGAAGCGTGAGATCTGGTTCCGCGCCGGCGGCATCTATCCCGAGCAGGATCCCTACTACGTGCACTACTGCCGCGTGGGGTTCGATGGCGAAAACCTGGTGAAGCTGACCGAAGGCGATGGAACGCACCGCGTGCAGTACTCGCCCAATGGCGATCTGCTGATCGACAGCTACTCGCGCGTCGACCTGCCGCCGGTTACCGAGTTGCGCCGCGCCTCGGACGGCAGTCTCGTGACGAAGCTCACCGAGTCGGACCTCGGTGCGCTCAAGGACCTCGGCTGGCGGCCGCCGGAGCGGTTCGTCGCCAAAGCCCGCGACGGAGAGACCGACATCTACGGAGTGATTTTCCGCCCCACCGACTTCGACCCCAATCGCCAGTATCCCGTGATCGAGGACCTGTACGCTGGGCCGCAGGGAGCGTTCGTACCGAAGCGGTTCTATCTGATTCATAACGAGCAGCGCATGGCGGAGCTTGGGTTCATTGTGGTACGGATCGACGGGCTGGGCACTTCGCATCGCTCGAAGGCGTTTCACGATGTGTGTCACCAAAACCTGGCCGACGCCGGGCTGCCGGACCGCAAGCTCTGGATGCAAGCCGCGGCCCAGCAGTACCCGCAGCTCGATCTTTCGCGCGTCGGCGTGATGGGGCACTCCGCTGGTGCGCAGAGCGCGATGGGCGCCCTGCTGTGGCATGGCGAATTCTATAAGGTGGCGGTCTCCAGTTGTGGTTGTCACGACAATCGCATGGATAAAATCTGGTGGAACGAACTCTGGATGGGTTGGCCCATCGGCCCGCACTACGCCGAGCAGTCGAACGTCACTAACGCCCACCGCCTCAGCGGCAAGCTGTTTCTGATCGTCGGCGAGGTCGACAAAAACGTCGATCCCGCGTCGACCATGCAGGTGGTGAACGCACTGGTGAAAGCCGAGAAGGACTTCGACCTGCTGGTCGTCCCCGGCCGCGGCCACAACACGTTCACGCCCTACGTCGACCGACGCAAACGCGACTTCCTGATCGAACACCTCGGCGCCGACGAGCCGAAGTTCCTCGACACCAAGGCCGAGTCGCTCGCCAAGTAGGCGGACCATCGCAGGGGGTACGATGATCGCTCGTTCGCTCGGCTACGTCGCCGCCGCGCTGCTCGCCGCCAGTGGGCTGCGATTCCTGGCCGCCGTATGCGGTCTAGGTGGCGACTGGGCGCTGCGCTCCAGCCTGCTGGGCATCGGTTCGCTCGCCGGTTGGTCGCTCTTGTTCGGCGCGGGTTGGCTGGTCTTCAGTCGCTACGCGTGGTGGCGCAGATTGCTCGTCGCCGTCGCGGGTCTCGCGGCTGCTCTGTTTCTCGTGGTGGTGTTCCCTCCTTTCTGGTTGCTCTCGGTGGTCGATCACTTTTCCTCCGCGCGGTTCCAGTTCGACACGGATCAAAAGGTCGTCGCGCTCACCATCGACGACGCCATCGATCCCAACACGACGGCTCGCATCCTCGACGTCCTCAACTCGCACTCTGCCAAAGCAACATTCTTCGTCATGACCGACACCATCGCGGACGACGAAGCGTCGCGCGCGGTGATCGAGCGCATCGCCGCCGAGCACGAACTCGGCAACCACCAAACCCGCGACCGCCCCGGTTGGCGGATGTCGCAGGGCGAGTTCGCCGCCGACGTACAGCAGGCCGAGGAGCGACTCGCCGAGTTCGCCTCCGTACCGTGGCTTCGTCCCGGCGGCGGGTTGTTTACTTCGTCGATGGCTCGCACCGCCGAGGACGAGCAGCTCCAGCTTGTGCTCGGTTCCGTCTATCCGTGGGACAGCCACCAATCGTCGACCGACTTCTCCGCCCGCTTCGTCCGCGCCCGCGTAAGGCCCGGATCGATCATCGTTCTGCACGACGGCGGTGCTCGCGGCACCCGAACCGTCGAAGTGCTCAACAGCATCCTGCCGGCGCTCGCGGCCGAAGGCTACCGCGTCACGACGCTTGCGGAAGTCGCCGAAGTCTCCGACTGACCTAGCATCTCCTCAATCGCCGCCACGGCCTCTGGCGTGCCGTCGAACTCTTCGCGTCGGCCGGCTAGGTTCTGGCGGTACTTCTCCTTGTCGGCCAGGAACTTCTCGAACTGCTCGCGCTTTACCTCCTCGACCGCCGCCCAATCGCCGGCACCGAGTTCCTTGACGAAGCTGGCGTTGATGCACTGCTCGAAGTGCTTGCCTTCGGGAATCGCGAAGAACGGTTTGCCCAGATGCAACGCCTCGCCGCACAGTTGATTGCCTGAGGCGGCGATCACCGCGCTACAGTTCAGCAACGCGTCGGTGAACGTATCCTCGTCGATTTCGCAGAACTCGGCCGAGCCACGCGCCTCTCGCGGCCCCAAACCGTAAATGCGAATCGGCACGCCCAGGTCCGCCAGCATGTCGACTACTCGCTCCGGCGTTTGCCGGCGGAGGTAGCTCAGCACAAAATCGCCGGTCGTCGTCTCGCGGTTGCGGATCGTCGGCCGCAACAGCGGGCCGACCTGCACCACATCCTCGAAACCCCGGCGGAGCGGCGGTTTGTAGAACGCGCTCACCACGGTCTTCTGCTGCCCGATACCGAACATCCACACCGCCACGCTCATGCTCTTGGCCCACCACTGCAAACGCGACGGCAGCGACGACAAGTCGTACGCCACGAGGAAGTGCTGATGGTCGAAACTCAACACCGGCACCCCCGCGCGGTGCGCCGCTCGAGCTACCAGCGGTTCGAAGTCGCTGATCACCAGGTCCGGCTTTTCGTTGCGTATCACCTCGGCCAGCGGTGCAATCAGCTTCTCCTTGTTCCACCACATGCCGAGCCCGTGATTGATCGTCTTAATCAGGTTGAGCTTCTTCTCGCTGTAATGAAACTTGAGCCCCGGAATCTCGCGGACCTCCACGTCGGTCGCGTCGTCATACTGCTTGCCAAGGAACTCCAGCGCGTCGTGCGAAGTGAACAACACAATGCGATGCCGGGCGCGCATCTCCTCGACTATGGTCCGCGCCCTCGCGGCGTGCCCGCGGCCTTCGCCCATGATGCTGTAGAAGATGGTAGACATGCGTAGGTGCGGTGGTTTACGGCGAGGGCAGGCGTTACCGGGAAGCAGGCTCCCGACTTTCGCGCCAATCTTACCAGCGGATCGCCAGGCTCGGCAGTGTCGCGAACCTAGTCGGCCCCGCCGGCGTTTTGTCCGTTTTGTCCCAATCCCCCCGATATCGATCCATTGGCCCAAAACTCCACACCGACGCGAGCCGAGACTTACTATAACCCCTTTCTTGCAAGCAACTTACGACGGATTTCCCTGGCGAGCGACCCTGAGTTTTGTCCCCTGGTTGTGACCCAAGGGGACAAAACTCGAGGGAAGAACTTACGAAGAAGACGTCACCGCGGCCAGCGCGCACCAGTAGCACGAGCCGACTCGGCCTTACAGAAGTACGGTGGTTAGTACGAACGGATTGTCCCACCACCATTAGACCACCCCACCTCGGCGGTTCAACGGCGATATTCTTACAGAGGCGATTTTGGAGAAAGTTCAGCAGCGTACTACCATTCGCCCTAGAATGGTCACATGGTGCAAAACTCCTACGGAGCGACTAGATGTTGCCATACATGACACGCTGGCGGTTTCAGTATCCAATGCGCGCCCTGTTGGTGTTGCTCACGCTGGGAGCCATTGGATCACCCTGGCTTCAAGGGCCTGCGAACCGCTACCACCAGGAGAGGCGATTGCGTGCCTATCTTGAAGAATCACAGACACGGGCGCTAGCTCACTCTGTAGAGCATTCTCGTCTGAGACGTCTAAGTGCAAGCAATTCAGACAGTACTTGAAATCCCACAGCGTGCGCGTTTTTGAACTTTATGCCACCTCTTGACTCCCCCGACTGGGCTCGTCTTCGCCACGCTTACGGCGTCGCCACCGACCTGCCACCAATGCTGAATAAGCTATGGACCGACGACTGGGAACTCGTGTGGGATGAATTGGTAAACGAGATCCTCCATCAGGGCGACGTCTATCAAGCAGCTTACGCTGCGGCGTCTCATCTGGTTGCTTGTGCTGAGGACATTGGGCCGGGAGAACAGTCCGATGCAATGCTATACCAAGTCGGCCGCATTGCACGCGGCGGCCCAGAAGTACCTGACTGGATTGAAGAAGATTGGGAAGATGCGCAGGAGGAAGCCCGTCAACTGATCCTTGATCGCTTGATTGCCGGACAAGTTTCAGAGACCTACGCGGTACTGCTGATATCGGCTCTGCTCAACCTGTCCGGCCAATGGTCGCTTGGGGAGACCTTGGATCGTTGGTGCTGTGGTCATAGTGTTGGTTTCCAGTGCGCCCAATGTGATACTCAGGGAGAGGTTTTCTGGCACGATGGTGGTCCTAGGCAAGCGATCGAGACTACTCACGCGACTGGAGAACGCGTAGTGGAAAGGATCATCCCCATTGATGTGGTCCCATCCGACCTCTCCGCGGTTACTCCCGATGAGGACCTAGAGTTCGAAGACGAACAGCTGTTAGAACAAATTCTGGGACTCGCGGAATCTTCGGGGCATGCGTCAACCGAGCGACAAGTGCGAATGCTCTTCGGTACCGTAAAGTGCCTTGGGTGCGGCATGAGCGTACCAATGGTTGCATCGTAGGATGGGTCAAGCGAGTCTCAGCTCGCGTGGACCCATCATGAATTGCGTTGCCGATATGCCATGATGGGTCCGCGTCGCTTAGGCTCCTTGACCCATCCTACGTCTATCTCGCTTCCTTACTCCCCCCCATTCGGGATCATCCCAATCCGGGGTGGGATTGGCACGCCCCCAATCTGCCTCGTACTCTCCGGCTGCGACGAAACGATGGAACGAGGACCACGTCCAGTCTTTCACGTTCTCAACAAGTCCGTGCTTTCGAGGGTTCCAGTGGATGTAGTCTACGCAGCGTTTCAAGTCGTCTTCGTCAACCACAGCATGCTCCCAGTACCGGCGTTGCCAGATTCCGCGTTCCTTCTTGGCAAGCCGGGACTCAGACCGAATTCCCTCCTCGCCACGTCGAGCTACCCACTGCGTTGTGAATTCGTCTTTAATGCGTCGCCACCGCATGGAGTAGTTGGTGTCACCCTCCGGAAGGGTCCACACACAGTGCAAGTGATCCGGGAGAAGACAAACGGCGAACATGTGAAACGGATAAGACTCTTGGACCGTCTCAATCGCGCATCGGAGTAAACGCCGAGCCGATTCATGGAGAAACAACTGCCGCCGCTCGTGCGTCACTGCCGTGAAGAAATACGTTCCTCCCGGGACGTATCGTCGCCGGTAGTTGGGCATTTTTTTGCCCCCTTTGATAAGCCGTAGGATGGGTCAAGCGAGTCGCAGCTCGCGCGGACCCATCATGAATTGCATTGCTGATTTGCCATGATGGGTCCGCGTCGCTTAGGCTCCTTGACCCATCCTACACCCTACAAACTACCCCCGCTTCCGACCCACGAACCGAAAGTACGGAATCCTGAGCATCGGGATCATCATGATCTTGCCGGCGTGTTCGTTCACGCTCACCGTCTCGAACCTTCGTTCGAGGTATGGCAGCAAGTCCGGGTTGGGGAAGACGTTGTCGTTGGCGAACCAGATGGGCCAGAAGGTGCGGCGGAACCAGGAGTGTTTCTCGCGGCCTTCGGTGGGGTACTTCTTGGCCACGTAGAAATCGACCACACCAATCGTACCGCCGGGCTTTAAGAGCGTGAGGGCGTGGTCCACCGCGTCGTACCAGTTGGGGATCATCGTCAGCGAGTAACAGAACGTCAGCACGTCGACGGAGCCCGGCTCGATGTCCACCGTCGTGGCGTCGGCGTGGCGAAGCTCGATGTTTTGCCAGCCTTTGTCGTCCACGCGCTTTTGGGCCACCGCCAGCAGCGATTCGCTCAAGTCCACCAGCGTCGCCTGGCGGAACGTCTCTTGGCGGCCTTCCCACGCTTCCACATTGCGCGCGGTGCCGCAGCCCAGATCGACCCACACACCACCCTCGGGCGCAGGGAGATCGGCGAACAACTCGTCGCGCCCGTGCAGCATTTTTTGCCGCGTGGCGTCGTAGTGTTCTGCTTGCCCGGCGTAAAAGCTATCGAGGCGTTGTTGGTGCGACTCACCCCGAATGGGCGAGAGAACCATGTGATACAGAGTCTTCAGTTGACCCAGTGCGCTCATTGTTGTCGTCCGACGCGGCGTAGGGTGACGTCTTGTGAAGCGTGGCGATGTCGAAGCTGCCGTATGTGTTCACCCGGTCCTGGGCGTGCAGTTCGTCGGCCAACTCGTTGTTGTATTCCAGCAGCTCGCCCAGCGAGTGCGTCTCGTCGTTGAGCCCGACCTCGATGGAGTTGATGAACTCAACCTCCAGGGCCGCACTGCGCCACAGCAGGATCGCACGATCGTCGGCATGATCCACGATCGCCTGCCACTGCCGCTGCAAGATGTCGGCATGGTGCTCGGCCAGCCAGTCCATGTGATCCAACAGCACGTACCGCGAATAGGTCTGTTCGGTCGACTCGAGGTAGTCGAGGATCGTGGTGGTGTGCGTGTGAATGCGATCGACCAATCCGCCCTTGAGTCGCGCGAAGTTCTGCTCGCGAAGGTACTCGGGGCAGCACTCATGGGTGTACTCACCCGTTAGGTACACGCGCCAGAAGTAGTTGTCCTTGAGCGGCAGTTTCGTGAACACCGCGTCGAGGCGGTCTTCGATGAACTTGGCGATGCCGCCGGGATAGAACTTCTCGAGCTGACGCCGCTGCGCCCTGGGCACGCCGAGTAGCGACAGCGTGGCGTCGCGGCGCAACAGGAATTCGATCTTCGATCCCCAGAAGGCCGACTTCACTTCGTCGTAGTAGATCTTCTGTTGCTCTTCGAGCGTTTGCGCTTCGAGCAGCCGTTCGATCTGCGGGCGGATGCGGGCGATGCGGTTGATGTAGACGTTCATGCTCCAGGCAAAGAAGCCCGCCGAGCCGCGGAAGTAGAAGCTCGGGCGACGACCTTTGCCGTAGAAGAACTTGCCGTTCTTGTCCCAATACTCGCGGGCCGCGTGGGGCAACGATTCGCGAAGCGAATCGCGGTACACGGTGTCCCAGTCGGCCAAACGGCCGCGGCCGAACATCTCGAAGAACGTCTCGTAGTCGAGTTGGCGGATGCCCGCCAGTTTGAGTTCCAAGAGGGCGTTCTGGCGCGGATTCACGTCGACCGTGTCGATCCGCTCGAGTTCGTCCAGCGCGTAATCCAGGGCGTTGCAGCCCGCGGAGGTGATCACCAGCAGTCGATCGGTGGGGCCCAGCTTGAGTGCGACGCGATCGAGCTTCGGATCTTCCCAGCAAGTGTTGTAAACGAGGTTCTTGCCGTGCGTGAAATTAAAGACGGCTCGGCTTAGTGTGGCGGCGAGCATGCATGTTCCTGTGGCCTGATGGTAGGGGGGCAGGCGAGGGGGGCGATCGGGGGCTTATCCGCCGACGGCGGTGGCCAACCTCGCGGCTTCTGTGCACTGCCGCCGGCGACCGATGATCGTGCTGGTTCGTATGGAGATTTTCCCGCCAGGCGACTATCCACAGCTTCAAACGCTGGGAAGCCGTACGCATCGACACCCTCATGGTGTGTTCACCAATCGCGTTATGGTCCCCGTTTTACCTGCAAATTGCAAGGGTCGGCGCGGACCGAAGGCCTGGAATTGGAGCAAAAAACGTTAAACTGGGGGCTTTTGGCATGTAGCTCCGGCGCAAAACATGCCTTCTACACAGTTGGTCGCGGAATCACGCCTATTGAAGCGGATATTCGCTGATACAAGCGACATTTCCACCGCCTCGATCCTCTATAAGGACTTCTCTTCGCGGCTTGGAATCTTGGCATTCAAGCGCGGGTGTTCTCCGCGTGGTACAGCCCCAGAACCTGCGGACAGCGCCACCGTAGCAGAACCGGATCCGCGCTAATCAGCTTCAATCCGCGCAGATCCGCGACGGATATCTTTTCGACTGGCCCCGTCAGCCTGAACCTACGCAATCAAGACACCGGCCGTCGATTCGTCCGGCTCGGGCGTTTCGACCTTAGCGGCCGGCAGTTGAGCCAGGATGCGGCCGTCGGCGCGGTTCAGCTCGAAGCTGCCGTCGTCGTACTCCACCAGGGCGGTGCAGTTCTCGACCCAGTCGCCCGTGTTCAGATAGGCGAGGTTGTCGAGTTGCATGATGCGGGGCGTATGGATGTGCCCGCAGATGATGCCGAAGCAGCGTTGCTCGGCGGCCGCTTCGATCAGTTGGCCTTCGAAGTCGCTCACATGCTTCACGAGACGCTTGACGTTGCGCTTGATCATGCCGCAGAAGGCGTAGCGATTGTGCTTCTTGCCACGAGCCCAGTTGAGCCAGTAGTTGGCCGAGAGCAGCAGGTCGTAAGCGTACGCACCGATCAGGCTGAGCCACGGCATCGACTGCTCGACCTTGTCGAACTTGTCGCCGTGCGTCACCAGGTAGCGACGCCCGTCGGCCGCCTGGTGGACAAACTCGTTCCGCATGTCGACGATGCCATAGTCCGCGATGAAGTTGCGCAGGAATTCGTCGTGATTTCCAGGGGCGTAATACAGTTTGGTGCCGCACCGCTTGAGCGTCATCAACCGGTGCAGGATCTGGTCGTAGCAAGGCTTCCACCGCCAACGACGCTTCAGCTTCCAGCCGTCGATAAAGTCGCCAACGATGTAAAGATACTCGGGTTCGTAGCGTTCAATCAGCTCCAGGAATGCTTCGGCCTGCGTGTGTTTCGAGCCGAGGTGGACGTCGCTCGCGAACAGCGAACGAACCGGCTGGGCAGCGGGCGGCGTACGCCGGAGACCTTGCGCCGGGAGCATCCCGACGTTGAGCTTGTTGCCAGCGATGTTGGGGCGAGTGGTCACTTCGTTTCCCTCACAAACGGGTGCGTTCGCCGCGGCGGACGCTTCCATACGACCGACCCCGCATGGCGAACCGGACAGCTCCTCATCTCTAGAGGAAGTATCTGTTCGGTTCGTTGTGGTTTGACTAACCGGAGGTGGGAACTTGGTTAAACTATGGTTCAGTTTCGGTTAAGTGCTAGCAGAATCCCGCACATTATAGCAATTCCGTGGGCCATGGACAGCCGAACCGCCGCGGTTGCGGTAAGTTTCGCATGCGTTTTGCAGCGGCCCTGCGTTTTTGGGGAATTCGACGGGAGCGGGGGGATCTTGGGTAATGTGATGGCAACAGGTGAGTTGCAACCCCCAAGGAGTTTCATGGCGATGGAGACGAGATTCCCTGTGTGCTTCTGCCGGCTGGTGAAGAGGGTATTTTGGAGCGACAATTGCGTTGCAGGCCGATTGCGATCCCGGCGCAGCACTTATCATGCAGATCCAATCTTTGGAGTCCATCAGAGTGGTAATGAGTTCTATGAATCAAGTCCTGCGAATAGCGACCCTCTGTGCAATGCTCACCCCTACCATGGCGGCAGGCGAACCATCTCGGTTCGAAGTGGAGAGAGCTTTGGAAATCGGTCTGGCGCTGTCTGAATTCCCCGTTGGATTCTGTTTGCTGACACACCATGACCAGCAATATGTGGCGTATTACGACCAGGACCGCAGGATGAAGATTGCCGCTCGGCGGCTAGATTCCGATCAGTGGCAGTACCAGTTCCTGCCAACACAGGTAGGTTGGGATTCGCACAACGGCATCGTAATGGCGGTAGATTCCGACGGACAGTTGCACATATCGGGAAACATGCACTGCGCGGAGTTAATATACTTTCGGACCGAAACTCCCGGCGACATTGGCACGCTCAAGGCAGCCCCCATGACCGGGGAGCGGGAGAGCAGTGTTACGTACCCGATGTTTTTTAAGGATCATCTGGGGCGGCTGGTGTTCAACTACCGCGATGGGCGGTCCGGCGAAGGAGTGCGGATCTACAACAAATACGATACGAGAACGCGCACCTGGTCGCGTCTGCTCAACGAACCGATACTAGACGGAGAGGGGGAGCGGAATGCGTACCCCGTTGGTCCGGTACTCGGGCCGGACAATCGGTTCCACCTGCTATGGGTTTGGCGCGACACGCCCGACTGTGCCACGAACCATCACCTCTCCTACGCGCGGAGCAATGATCTGCTCAATTGGGAGTCAGTTGGTGGCGAGGAGGTAGAGCTCCCCATGAAGCTTGGTGACCAATCTCTGTGGGTAGACCCGATTCCAAGTGGCGGTGGAATCATCAATGGTGGAGCGAGGCTGAACTTCGACAGTCAAAATCGCCCCGTAGTCGCTTACCACAAGTCAGACTCCGATGGGAACATGCAGGTCTACGTGGCTCGGTTCGAGGACGACCGATGGCTACGGCGACAGCTCACCGACTGGAGCAAGCCCGTGCATTTTAGTGGTGGTGGATCAATGGGATTCATTGGAATCCGCATCGGAGGGTTAGAGATCGCCCAACCTGGCGTGTTCGTGTTAGGCTACCGCCACCGCGACTACGGTAGTGGCAGGCTGGTGATCGACGAAGAGACGCTACAGCTCTCACAGAAGACCATTTCCAGGCCTCGCGCGTATCCCGACGAACTGAGTCGCGTCCAAAGCACCTTCCCCGACATGCAAATCCGACGGAGCCACGACGTTGGTGAGCAAACCGACTCGGCAGTACACTGCTTCCTCCAATGGGAATCGCTGCCAGCCAACCAAGACGGCCCTCGCGATCCTCCGCTACCCGCGCCAAGCAAATTGATGTTGTATGAGCTCAGGGCCACACCCCATTCGGCCGCTTCGTCCACTGGCGACCTTCCGTAGCGTGAGGATTATACGGACAGCACTGAAGATGGATACGGCAAGTTTCGTTTGCACTCTGCAGCGGCCCTGCGTTTTATTGTGAAATGGCTGATCTCTGAGGTGAAGCGACTGGGAGGTTAGCAGTACTCTTGGACCCATGGGAAATCTATTCGGTATCACTTTCCTTTGCCCAGAAGAGGAAGTGAAGCCCCTTACTTGAGGAGTTTGTTCAGATGAGCGCTACCACGTTTGACGTCTCGCCTGAGGCAAAGCCGACAAAGCAGCTGGAGACGGTCGACTACATCGGTGCTCTGCGAACCGCGTTGCGTCGACCGATCGAGGCCAGTTGGCTTCCCAGAAGCCCGCTGGTGTATTGTGATAACAACCACTCTCTGCTTGCAGCCATCCTGATTGCGTTTTATCAACACATGCCACTCAGGCTCTCGCCAGACGCCATCTGGATTACGCTGGCGCGTGGATTCGCGCTGCACGTGAATGAGCACGCCGAGCAGCTCCGGCATCGCTTCGTCACTCACGAGGGCAAAAGGAAGCTTGTAGTTCAGCGAGAAGATTTCCGCCCAGGTGAAGATAATCCCTGGCCCGAGGTGTTTGAGACGTTCAGCACCAAGTTGGCCGACAATACTGGTGGATTGTCTTCACTGGTCGAGGCCAACTTCAGCACCACCGGTCCGGTTGAACGCGCGATTTCGCACCTGATGGCTATGGACACATTCAAAGCCTACTTTGAATACGAGATGAGAGCCGGATGCGGAATACCAAAGGTCACACTAAAAGGAACCATCGAAGACTGGCGGAACCTTCGCTCACGAGCGCAGCGATTCGCAGACTATGGACTGGAAGAGTGGATTGAAGCTTTGGATCCGATTCTCGCTCAGTTTGAGTCTGCAAAAGATGGCAACGCAGACGTGGACTTCTGGAAGTCGATGTTTCGATATCACAGCGGGTCGGGCCCTGCGGTGATGACGGGTTGGGTCAACGTGTTGTTCCCCTACTTTGAGGACAACAACGAAAACCTCTATCCGAATCCCTACCTCGCCGACTGGCGGAAACGGTTGGAGATCGACGACGAGCAACACTTTCGCGAACGCTGGAAGGATCCACAGGGCGTTGGAGTGGGTGCCGTTCCCTCTTGTTTCACCTCCGTGCCGCTAAAGGTGGATTGGGGAGGCGACAAGAGGGACATGCGGCTGGTAGGTGGACTACTTGGTGTGATACAGGACGAAGAGACGCAAGACGTGGAGCCTGAGTGTGGATGGGTAGTCGTCTATGAGGAGCCGGTAGACCCGCTGTCCAAACATCACGAGTGGTTGGAGAATCGGAATAAGGCAGCGGAAGATTGTGTATCGAACTCCGACGTCTACAGAATAAGGCAGCTCATGCACGAGACTCTAGCAGCTTGACCATCTCGGTCACCCATTTCTCTTTATCCCGCTGCAGGGTTGGCAACGGATGAAAATACCGCCCCGGTTCGCCTGGCTTGGGAAGTCCTGTGACCCCATGCTCCTTTGCCAGAGCGACTTCGGCCTGCTGAATGAGCGGATCGAGAAAATCTCCGACACCCCAAGCGCAGATGATTGGGCCGTCATTGCGTCGGCTGAGCTGCCGTTGCAGCTCATTCGCTCGTTGCGGCGCAAAGACGGAATGCACTTCGCCGCAGGCGAGCGGTTCCAGCTGCTTCAGGCGTTTGGCAAATTGAGGGCTTTTTGGTTCGCGCAAGTCCGATAGATTAAGCACGCGGACATGCTTCCAGTCGAAACAGTGCATGACGCGCATTACCTGGTACTGTGTGGTGTCTGGTTTGGTTGGAACCGTGGTGGCTTTGAAATTCGAGACTTGCTTGGAGTCGATTTCGTGCTGCGTCTCCACCAGAGGCTGGGAGGAACCTGGGTTCATCATCACGAAGACGGCGTCCGCTTCGCCTGGGGGATACAGCTCTTTGTGAATGATCTCCAGCACGCTGCGGCACTCGAGCGGCTCGCTCCCATCGACGCTCAACGTATAGAAGTGACCTGTGACATCGAAATGCCGTTTGAGATCGCCAGCGGGGATGAATTTGGCCATGTGCTTGAACGATCTGCGATCCGTTAGCTATGCATCCGGGGCAACTCTTCACCAACTTCCATAATCGCCGCTTCGGCGTCGTACAGTTCCTCCAGTCGAGTCATCACTTCCTCTTCCGGCGCGAAGTGCTTGGCCAGCCGCGTGTACGTCGTGTGGTGGCGGGCTTCGGATTCGAAGAGGCTTTGGTAGAACTCGGCCAACTCCTGGTCCTCGACGTGCTCGGCCAGTTTCTGAAACCGCTCGCAGCTACGGGCTTCGATCAAGCCGGCGACCAGCAAACGGTCGACCGCTTTGTTGGGCTCGCCGGTTCGCACCAGGTCGTTCAGCTTGCGTCCGTAAGCCGAGGGTTTGAGGCGGCGGAACTTCACTCCGCGGCGATCCAGCAACTCGATCACCATGTGAAAGTGCTCGAGTTCCTCATTGACGATCTCGGTCATCTCGCGACATAGTTCGATGTCTTCCACGTAGGCGAACATCAAATTCAGCGCCGTGCCGGCCGCTTTCTTTTCGCAATGGGCGTGGTCGATCAGGATGTCGTCGAGATTCGAGTCGACTTGCGCGAGCCAGCGGGCGCCTGTTTCGGTTTTGAGGTGGAGCATTCGATGATGGGACTTGAATTACAGTTCGATGCGGGGGTGGGGAACGTTTGCGACGTTCCCTCTCCCCGCCCCTCACCCGCGACGGGGAGAGGGAACTAACTACTCGCCCTCGATCACGGCTTGGGCGAAGCTGGCGTATTTGGCTTCGAGGTCTTTGGCCATGGTGTCGGGGAACAAATGGTAATCGCCGGACGACAGCGCGGCAACGATCCCTTGGCCCACCAGGTGCGGCGGCTCGGCGATGTCTTTCAGGCCAGCTTCTTCGCCCATATCGGTATCGATCGGGCCGGGGTGGACGCTCAGCACCTGCGTGCCCTGCTCGGCGAGTTGAATCTTGAGCGCCTGCGTGATGGAATAGGCGGCGGCCTTCGAAGCGCAGTAAGTGGCGAACGCCGGAAAAGTGCGCAGTGAGGCGATCGAATTGAGCTGCACAAACGCCCCACCGCCATTGGCCGCCAGCACCGGCGCGAACGCTTGCGCAACGCGCATCAGGCCGTAGACGTTGGTGTCCATCTCGGCCTTGAACGCCTCGATGGCGTCCGGCGAGAGCGGATCGCATTGCTTCAGCATGCCCGCATTGTTCACAACCAAGTGAACGTCGTTCGCCTCCTGGGCAGCCGCGGTGATGCTATCCGCGTCGGTCAGGTCGAGCCGCACCGGCACGACCTTCGCACCATGCGCGTCGACCAACGGATCGGCCGAGTCGATCTGTCGAACGGCCGCGTACACCTTTGCCGCGCCCGCCTCGATGAGCTTTTCGACAATCGCCCGACCGATACCACGATTGGCGCCGGTCACCAGGGCGACCGCACCTTCAACATTGAATCCCATGTTTCTCTAGCTCCAGGGAGTGAACTTTCCGCCGATACTCATTCTAACGCTGCAGCGCGTCTGCAGGCTACGGCCTCAAGCATTCGCGGTGGCCCAATAGCCGCCGCGGGCGTGGTCGTACACGGCTTCGCCGCCAAGCTGCGTGGCGACAACCTGTCCCTCACGGTATACTTCGTTCCCCATCACCCAAGTTCGCACCGGCCACCCGGTGAGCTGCACGCCATGCCAGGGACTCCAACCGCATTTGGTAAGTTGGTTCTCGTTGAGCACCGTATCGCGCTTGTTCATGTCGACCAGCACCAGGTCGGCGTCGTAACCCACCGCGATGCGGCCCTTGTCGACGATGTCCCACACGCGCGCCGGCGCGTCGCACATCCAGTGGACCACTTGCTCGATGGTGCAGCGGCCGCGGTTCACTTCGTTGAGCAGTAGAGCGAGTGAGTTTTCCACCACCGGCAAGCCCGAGGGCGACTGCGGGTAAGGTTGCTGCTTCTCTTCAAGCGTGTGCGGCGCGTGGTCGGTGGCGATCACCTGCAGCCGGCCGTCCGAGAGCGCCCGCCAGATGGCCGCGTTGTCCGCTTTGGTCTTCAGCGACGGGTTCATCTGAATGAGCGTGCCGAGCCGCGGGTAGTCGTCGATACTAAAGAAAATGTGATGCGGGCAGGCCTCGCCGGTAACCAGGTTGTGGTGATCGGCCAACAGGTCGCACTCGCCGGCCGTCGAAACGTGCAGCACATGGAACCGATGCTTATGCCGCACCGCCAGGTCCATCGCGCGGCGAGTGGCAATCAGGGCCGCCTGATGGTCGCGAATCCGCGAATGATCGGCCACGTCGCTAGTCGCGCCGATTCGCTCTCGATTTGCGCGGACGGTCGACTCGTCTTCACAGTGTGCGGTGAGCGGTAGCGTGGTCTCGGCAAAAATCCGCTCCAGCGCCTCTTGCTCGTCGACCAACAGATCGCCGGTACTCGAGCCGATGAAAATCTTGATCCCCGGCGTCCGGCTGGCGTGCTTC
Source organism: Aeoliella sp. (assembly GCF_965227375.1). Lineage (NCBI taxonomy): Bacteria > Pseudomonadati > Planctomycetota > Planctomycetia > Pirellulales > Lacipirellulaceae > Aeoliella > Aeoliella sp. Next base: position 988,093 of record NZ_CBDDFX010000002.1, on the reverse strand, counting down.
AGCTCGCCGGTGTTCTCAGGTGTCGCGCCGATATAGAAGCCATAATTAACAATGGAGCTGGCCGCCGCCAGGCGGAGCTTGTCTTCCAGAAGCTCCTGCGTGATCGCGTTCGGCACGGTGTTGGGCATCTCGAGAAACGTGGTCACGCCGCCCTTCGCGCAAGCCCGCGAGGCGTGCGCGAGGTCTTCCTTGTGCGTCAGCCCCGGCTCGCGAAAGTGCACCTGATCGTCGATCACGCCGGGAATGAGGTGCAGCCCGGCCGCGTCGATGGTTTCATCCGCGGCAATCTGCGACGCGGCGTCGATGTCGGCGATCTTCGCACCGTCGACAATCACGTCGACCTGCACGATCCCGTCGGGCAGCACCACCTGAGCGTTTTTGATTTTCGTTCGCAAGGTTTGGGGTTCCTTTGGATTCCTGAATATGCATAGAGGGGGTGGCTGGGAACGAGCTCCGCGAGCCCCCAGTTCATCGATCGTCTGGGGGCTCGTTGCACTCGACCCCAGGCACCCTTCTACGTGTGGGAGTTGCTAAACCACCAGATCAGCGTACCATCAATGGCGTTGGCAACTTTCACCTCGATGGAGCGACCTTCTCGATGTCCGATTCTCCTGCTCGCATGCTGGTTATCGCCCCGCACCCAGACGACGAAATCCTGGGCGTTGGCGGTACGATGGCTCGTTTCACGGCCGCGGGGGGCGAGCTCACCGTGCTCACCGTGGCGGCTCACATGCCTCCGTTGTATCCCAAGAGCGTGCACGAGCAAACCGTCGCCGAGGCCCATCGGGCGCACGCGGTGGTCGGCGCCAAGCGTTCGGTGTTCCTCGACTACCCGGCCGCGCTGATGGACGACGTACGCGTGCCGGAGTTCAACGGCCGCATTATGGAGTTGGTCGAGCAGGTCCGCCCGCACGTGCTGCTGATTCCATACCCCGATCGCCACGTGGACCACCGGCAGATCTTCGACGCGGCCATGGTTTGCTCGCGACCAGTGGGCGTGGGCCGTGGCATCGGCGTAGTGGCCGCCTACGAAACGATCAGCGAGACGCACTGGAATGCCCCGCACATCGAGCCGAACTTCACACCCAACTGGGTGGTCAACATCACCGAGTCGATCGAGACCAAACTCGAAGCGATGGCCTGCTACGAAAGCCAGGTGCACGAGTTTCCCCAACCACGCTCCGTCGAAGCTTTGAAGGCTCTGGCCCTATTCCGCGGCAGCCAGGCCGGCTTCGGGTACGGAGAAGCGTTTCATATCATCCGGATGACGACTCCGCCGGAGTGTTTAGGGTAGAGTAAGAGTCACCTCTCCCCGACGCGGCTGTGCGTCACTCGTCCACTTTTCGCTTCCCTCGCCACTCCCGTGCAAACATCACCACCAACGTCACACCAGTGATCGGAATCACGAACCACATCATGGCCGTGCCGAACGACTCTTGCGCGGCGTGCTTTGTGGCGGCCAATATCAGGTAGGTGGTGTAGGCGACGTAGTAGCCCAACAACAGCAGACCCTCCCAGCGGGAAATGGTCATGCCGGTGAAGAAGATAGGCAGGCAGGCCACGGCCACGGCGGTCATCACCGGCAGATCGAACGTCAGCACCGATGGCGAGATGGGAATGCCGCCGGGCGCTATCAGCGCCGTGGCGCCGAGCACGCATAGCAGGTTGAAGATATTGCTGCCGACCACGTTGCCCACCGCGATGTCGCGCTCGCCGCGCAGTGAGGCCACGACCGAGGTCACGACCTCCGGCAGCGACGTGCCGGCCGCTACGATCGTCAGTCCGATCACCAGGTTGCTCACCCCAAAGTGCTCGGCAATCGAGACGGCGCTGGTAACCAGCAGTCGCGAACCCACCACCAGCAGCGCGAAACCCACCACCGCGATCACCCCCGACCACAACAAGCCGTGTGGGCGAGCTTCGGTGGATTCGGTCTCCGACTGCTGCTGCTTCCGGGAGACGTACAGCAGCAGTCCGGTGTAGACCAGGATTCCACTGAACAGGATCGCCCCATCGAGGCGGCCAAGTGTTCCGTCCCACGCCAGGGCGATCGTGAGCAGCGACACGCCGATCATCACTGGCACGTCCAACCGCACCAGTTGAGACGAGACGACCAGCGGGGCGATGGTGGCCGAGAGTCCCAGGATGAACAGCACGTTGAACGTATTGCTACCGATCACGTTGCCCAAAGCCACGCCCGACTGGCCGTCCAGCGTCGCTTTGATGCTCACAGCCAGCTCCGGCGCACTGGTGCCGAACGCCACGACGGTCAGCCCGATCACCAACGACGAAACGCCCATCGCCCCGGCCAGTCGGCTCGCCCCGCGAACCAACAGTTCCGCGCCCACGATCAATGCCACCAGGCCGGCAATAAGCTGCAATGTTGTCACGATGGGTTGTCCTTGCTACTCGCGCTGGCGAGTATTCCGCGTAAACTCTTCCAAGGCTTCGCGTGCGCCCGGGATATCTTGGTGATCGATGCGCACAATCTGGCCGTTCTGGTCGACCTGCACCAACTGCTGGCACTCGAACGTGAAGCTCTGGCCGGCTTTGGTCAAGCGGTCGACAAACCGGATCAGAACCATATCCTCGCCGACCAGTTCGCAGCTACTCTCGTACTCGACGCGGTCGAACTGGTGACTGGCGCCCTCTCCGCTTTGCCGGTACGAGTCGATGATGCTCTCCGGCCCGACGAATCGGCGACCCCGGCAGACGTATTCGCAGCCCGGGCTTAGCATTACCTCGGCCTGCTGGTAGTCCTCGGCGTCGAGCGCGCGAGCGAACTGCTCTGCGATTTTCAACTGCGATAACATGGAGCGTCGCCCAAGGGCTTTTCAACGGCTGACGCGTATTCTACCATCCCGCTGACCATAGCTAAGTCCCTCCACCCGATATACCATGCTCGGTTGTCACGAGTCAGCGTACCCAAGGGCCCTGCGATGATTGTCTCGAAGAATCTTAGGTGGAAGTACATCTTCTTCTATGCTTGGAAGAGCATGCTGTACTTCCTTGTGCTGACGGTGAGCGTGTTCGTGCTGCACCGCCACTTCACCGTGATCGACAACTTGACAGTGCCGTTCGACGCCGTGGCGACGCTCAGTACGGCGCTGGCCATCTTTCTGGCGTTCAACAACAACGCCGCGTACGACCGCTGGTGGGAAGCGCGCAAGGTGTGGGGCATGCTGGTGAACTACAGCAGGGCATGGGGCCGAGAAGTGTTGACGCTCACGATGGACCAGGATGGCCAGGTGAGCGATGAGCTGGCCGCGTGGCAGCAGAAGATGATCCATCGGCACATCGCGTTCGTCCACGCGCTGCGCGTCTTCCTGCGACAGCGGCACGCCTACAACGAGATCGACCAGGAACTGCTGGAGAGTCCCAACGAGTACAGCGACATAGAAGGTTTCATCACTCCCGAAGAGTATCAGGAAGTGATGGAAAAAAAGAATCCGCCCAACTACCTGCTGATGTTGCAGGGACGCGACCTGAAGGAGGGTTACGAGATGGGCTGGGTTTCGGACTATCGCTTCGTGCGGCTCGACGAGACCTTGAACGAGTTCAACAATCACCAAGGCATGTGCGAACGAATCAAGAACACACCGTTCCCGCGGCCGTACAGCTTCTTCGGCCGGGTATTCGTGTTCATCCACGGCACGCTGGTGCCGTTTGCGTTTATCGATCAGCTCGGCATCTGGAACATCCCGCTGTCGTTGATGATCAACTTCGTGTTCCTTTCGCTGGAACAGATCGGAACGCGGGCCGAAGATCCCTTCGAAAACCGCCCCGGCGACACCCCGCTCACGGCGATCAGCCTGACGATTGAAGAGAACCTGAAAGAGATGTCCGGCGACCCCAACCTGCCCACGAAACCGGCGCCGGTGGGTGGCGTGGTGTTGTAGGGCGTTTCCGACAGCATCACCGATTTGTCACGACCAGTGAGCTGCTGTGCGAGAGGCTATTTCGCGAATGTGATCGACTTCGATCTCGCTACACTCAAAGTAGCGGCGGCCGAAATCGCGGATTGCCTGCAAGTCCTTTTGTGAAAGGGATCTGAGTCTTTCGCCACCGAAGTCCTCTCCGCATACCGGAATGAAAAGATCACAAGCGTCGTTAGGGACAATGTCATCGTGTCCGACGACAGGACCCAGAACTTGGCAAGTCTCGCGTCCAAGCGTTGTCAGCAGGTCAAGAAAGTTCGTATTGGACATGCGAAACAGATCTCTTGCTGGCGGTGCATACGCTCTACGTTAGAGGTAGTAGTTTCCGCCGATACTACCCATCATTTCGTCGGTGCACTAGTTCACAGATCTCTGCGATCTGCGATTCGAGGTGCGCCACTTTTTTCCGCAACCGATGCACTTCGTCCTCGGCCGAGTAGCCCAGTCGCGAACCGATGCGGAGCTTGGGTGGCTCCGGCGCGTCGCACTGCAACTCCATCTTGTCGATACGCAGCACGCCTTCGCCGGTTTGCACCAGCGGGTAATTACCGTCGAACTCAAGCACGCGGCCAGGCACGCCGAGGATGTTTGGATTCTCTACGACCGAGGCCTGCCAGGCGATGAGTTTTGCATCGCCTAGGTAGGTATACGCGCCGGGGAACGGGCGGCTGGCCGCGCGAACCAGTTGAGCGATCTCACTGGCCGGACGGAGCCAGTCGATGTGCCCATCGGCGGGCGTTCGTTTGCCGAGATAGCTGGCCGCGCTGTGGTCTTGCGGGCGAGGATCCCACTCACCAGCGTTCAGGCGGGGCAGCCACTCGGCAAGCGCCGCGCGGATCGACTGGTTCACTTTTTCTTCGATATCGAATGCGTAATCGTTGGGTGCGACTTCGAACGGATGCTGCGCCAGAATCGGCCCCGAGTCGGCGCCGGCATCCATCAGAAAAAAAGTCGCTGCCCCGCGGCCCTGGCCTAGCGCCAGCCACGCAATCGGAGCGCGGCCACGCCCTTCAGGAAGCAACGTGGGATGGAATCCGACGCAGCCCAGGCGGGGCAGGGCGAGCAGCTCGTCGGCCACGAGTTGCGACAAACCGACCACAAAAATCAGGTCGGGCTGCCACGCTTCCATCGCGGCGACGACCTCCGGTGCGTTGATCTTCTCAAACCGCACCACCGGCACATTGGCCCGCGCGGCAATGTCGTGCAACTGGGCAAAACCACTGACGTTCTTGGCCGACGACGGGGCCAATTCGAGCACGCCCACCAGGTTGCCGCCGGCGTCGATGATCGACTCCAACGCGGTCCGTGAGGTGTTCACGCTGCCGGCAAAAACAAGGCGAGGGGCGTTGGGCATGGGTGACTAGCGGGGTCGAGCGGTAGTGAATGCCGCCCATTGTAGCCGGATTCGCAAGAATTCGGAGCCCAATCGGTTGCTCGAAGGTGTTTCCCTGCGGCCACATGTTTGCGTTGCGCCTCATGTTCCGTGCTGGGTGAGGCGAATTGTCCACACTCGCCGTGCTGCTGCCTAGTGAATCAGCGGCGCGGAGGATTCCGTGCTCCCCGTCGCGAAAACGTGACCTACGCTTGAGTGACCGGCTTTCCGCCCGGCCCACTCGTCCAAACTACTTTTCCACACCCTTTTTTTGCTGCTGGCCAGCTGCTTGGCCAGGGTCGCACACCGCGGCCGCGCTTTGGGGAAGCGATCATGTCACGCAAAGAGCGACCTCGTCCTGTTCGTCGCACCAACGTCGAATCACTGGAAGTCCGACAACTGATGGCCGTCGATCCGTTCAATGGATTGATGGATGTCGGCATCTCGCATCACAGCATCCTGGACGAATCGCCCGTCGTGACGACGGACTCCGAGTTCCCCGCAATGGAGATGCACGACTCGTTCCAGGAGTTCACGCCGCACGTCGAACAGGTCGAGCAGAATCTCAACAGCGCCCACAGCGCCACCGGAATGGATACGGTGCGGGACAACTACGGTTTCTCCGGCACCGGGCAGACCGTGGTGGTCATCGATAGCGGCATCGCCTACGACCACTACGCGTTGGGCGGCGGCTTTGGCTCCAACTACCGCGTGGTCGGTGGCTGGGACTTCACCGAAAACGACGCCGATCCGTACGACGACGGCCCCGAAGGTTTCCACGGCACACACGTCGCCGGCATCATTGGCAGCACAGGCGACAACTCCGGCAACAACGAAGGCGTCGCGCCGGGCGTCGATCTGGTGGGCCTCCGCGTGTTCGACGACGACGGCTACGGCCACTTTGGCTACGTGAACAGTGCGTTGCAGTGGGTGATCGACAACCACGACAGCTTTGCCAATCCGATCACCGCGATCAACTTGTCGCTCGGCACCAGTTGGAACAGCGACTCGCCGCCAACGGGTTACAGCTACATCGAGAGCAAGTTCAACCAGATTGAGCAGCTGGGCATTTTCATCTCAGTGTCGGCCGGCAACGACTTCACCTCGTACAACACGCCGGGGCTCAGCTACCCCGCGGCCAGCAGTTTTGTCGTGCCGGTGATGAGCGCCGACGACGGCGGCGCCTTGAGCTACTTCAGCCAGCGCCACTCTAGCGCCATTGCGGCACCGGGTCGCTTCATCCGCAGCACGCTGCCCGACTACGTGGGCAACAACAACGGGTTGGACGACGACTGGGGCAACGCCTCGGGCACCAGCATGGCCGCACCGTACGTGGCCGGCGCCAGCGCAATCATTCGCCAGGCGATGGATTTGGTGGGCTATACCAATATCACGCAGGACGACATCTACGATCACATGCGGGCGACGGCCGACTCGTTTTACGACTCGGCCACCAGTCAGAACTACTTGCGTCTGAACATGGAAGCCGCCATCGACGCGCTGATGCCCACCGACGACTACGGTGGAAGCAGCTCCGCTCACAATCTCGGCACGCTGGGCGCTGGCGATACGCAAATCGCCGGCATGATCTCGTCGCTGGCCGACGGCGACTACTTCACGTTCACCGCCAGCACCAACGGCGTCGCCACGTTCAGCGCCAGCGAGAGCCACGAACTCGACGTCGCATGGGACTTCGGCGCGCACAGCGCCACGCAGGATGGCAATTCCTGGACGATGAACGTCTCCGCCGGCCAGACTTACACGGTGGGCCTCTCCACGTCCGATGGCCTCGGCTACTATGACATGGACGTCTCCATCGAGTCGACGTTCACCTACGTCGACTGGGGCAACGTCGATGGACAGCAGTCGCATACTGGCATGAGTAACACGGGCGACACTTGGTACCGCGTGGTGGCCGGGCAGAACGGCTACGTCACCGCCGAAGCCGCCTTCGCCCACGCCAGCGGTAACGTCGACATCGCACTGTACAACAGCAGCATGCAGATGGTCGACCAAAGCACGTCGACTTCCGACGGCGAGCGTGTCGACTACCTGGGCACCGCGGGCCAAGAGTTCTTCCTGAGTGTATCGGGCACCAACTCCGACGTCGACGTGCAGCTGACCAATCTGGTAAACCAAGTTGGCAACCAGGTGTTCGTAAGCGGCACCAGCAGCAGCGACACCTACAGCTTCGCCGCCGGCAGCACGCATTCGCTCTCGGTGAACGGGGTCGACTACTCGTTCGACAGCGGTGCGGTTTCGAACTTCGTCATCAACGGCGGCAGCGGCAGCGACGCGATCACGTTCACCGGCACCAGCGGCAACGATACCGCCACGGTGCGTGTGAACTGGACCAACCTGTCGGGCTCGGGCTACTCGGCCACCGCCGGCGACATCGAAAACGTCACCGTCCACGCCAGCAGCGGAGACGACACCGCCCGGCTGTACGACTCCAACGGCGACGAAAGCCTGGTGGCTTACAGTAACCAGGTGACGCTCACTGGAGCGGGCTTCCAGCACCAGGTGAATGGCTTCGACCGTACGATGACCTACGCATCGGGCGGCAACGACGATGCGACCTTCTACGACACCTCGGGCAACGACAACTTCGCCACGTGGGAAGACCGCGCGGTATTGCTCGGCAGCGGTTACTTCAACGACACCTACGACTTCGACAGCACGCTGGCCATCGCCAGCACCGGAACCGATCGGGCGCACTTCCACGACAGCGCCGGTTCCGATACCTACTTGGCCTACAGCGACCGCTCGATCATGACAGGGTCGGGCTTCACGAACGAAGGTCGCAACTTCGACGCCACCTACGGCTACAGCAACGGCGGCAGCGATGCGGCCTACTTCTACGACTCCGTCGCCAACGACGCCTACTCCGCTTACAGCGACCGGGCGATCATGCAGTCGACGGGCTTTTACAACATCACCTACAACTTCGCCTACACGGCCGCCTACTCGACGACCGGGCTCGACAAGGCATTCTTCTACGACACTTCCGGCGACGAAACATTCACCGGCTGGGAAGACCAAGCCACGATGGCTGGCACTGGTTTCCAGAACGAGGCCCACGACTTTGGCTACACGTTCTCCCGGTCGACCGGCGGCAACGACGTGGCCACGTTCCACGGCACCGCAGGCACCGACGTCTACTCCGCCTGGAGCGACCGCCAGGTGCTCACCAGCACCAACTACTTCCACGACGTTCGCAACTTCAGTAGCAGCACTGCGTACGGCGAAGGAGGTTACGACCGCGCCTACCTGTACGGCACCAACGGCGACGACACCTACACCTCTTGGGGCCCCCGCGCCATGCTGTCGGGCACGGGGTACCAGAACGATGCGCAGAGCTTCGAGTCGACGGTGGCCTACTCCTACTTGGGCAACGACACCGCCACGTTCTACGACACCGCAGGCGACGACACCTACGCGTCGTGGGACTGGCGTGCGGTGATGCTGGGCAGCGGCTACTTTAACGACGTTCGCGACTTCGGCACGACGATCGCCCACGCTTCGGATGGCAATGACCGCGCGATCTTCCACGATTCGTACAACGACGACGACGTGCACGCAGCCGCTTGGGGTGCTTACTGCACCGATGGCAGCACCTACTACAACGAAGCCCGCGGCTTCGACCGCGTCGAGGGCTGGCGCGACAAGACCGGAAACGACGAAGCCAGCAGCGACACAATCGACTACGTCTTCAAACTCTACGGAGCTTGGGTGTCGGTCTAAACCATGCTAGCCGGACCGCCACGCGGTCCGCGAAAGTCTGGCTCGCGTGACCCCCTCACGCCGCGCGACGTGCCGAGCGATTTTTCTTCTCGAGCGTCCGCAGAGTCGTGGCTGCGACGCTGTCCGCGTCCAGACCATGGACGCCGCGCAGGTAGTCCTGGTCGCCGACCTCCGTGATGTACTGCGACGGCAGCCCAATTCGCTTGAACGCCACGCTGGGCACTCCGGCTTCGCACAGCACTTCGGCCACCGCACCGCCCAGTCCACCCAGCACGCTGTGTTCCTCCAGCGTGATGACCGCGCCGGTCTCTTCGGCGGCGGCGACAATGGCGTCGCTGTCGAGTGGTTTGATGGTGTGCATGCTCAGCACACGCAGTTCCACGCCAGCGGTTTCCGCCAGTTGATTGGCGGCCGCCACGGCCGTGTGAAGCATCGCGCCGGTGGAGATGATCGTGCCGTCGGTCCCTTCACGAGTGACCAACGCCTTCCCCAACCGCCAATTGATTGGGCCCTGGTGAACCATCGGCTCGCCTGCACGGCCGAGCCTCAAATATGCAGGTCCGATGCCTTCGCCCACTTTGCGTGTGGCCTCTGTCGTTTCGGCCGGGTCGCCGGGTGCGATGACGGTCATCTGCGGCAGCGACCGCAAGATGGCGATATCCTCGGTGGCGTGGTGGGTCATGCCAAACGCTCCGTAGCTCATGCCGCCGCCCACGGCGACCACAATCACGTTGGCGTTGTGGTAGGCCGCGTCGTTGCGGATTTGCTCCAGCGGGCGCAGCGTGGGAAAATTGGCAATCGAGTAGGTAAACACAATCCGCCCGGCGAGCGCCATGCCGGTCGCCAAGCCGGTCATGTTTTGCTCGGCGACGCCGGCGTTGACAAACTGATCGGGAAATCGCTCGGCGAACTTTTGCACGACGCCAAATCCCAGGTCGCCGGTCACCAACGTGATTCGCGGGTCGGCGTAGGCCAAGTCGGTCAGTGTGTCGATGAACGTGGTTCTCATGCTACTTCCCCCAGTTGCTCGAGTGCTGCGGTGTATTCCTCGCCGCGTGGCGTGCGGTAATGCCACAGCAGTTGGTCTTCCATGAAGTCGACGCCCTTACCCTTCACAGTGTGGGCGATCACGCAGGTCGGCTTGCCGGCGGCCAGCGGCAACGCCCGCAGCGTCGAGGTCAACTCGTCAATCGAGTGCCCATCGACCTCCACCACCTGCCAGCCGAACGCCTGCCACTTGTCGGTGAAGGGTTCCAGCGGCAACACGTCGTCGACGTGCCCCAGGCTTTGAATCTTGTTGTAGTCGATCACGGCAACCAGGTTGTCGAGCTTGTGATGCGGTGCGAACATGGCGGCTTCCCAGTTGGAGCCTTCGTCGCACTCGCCGTCCGATAGCACGCAATAAACTCGGTACGGCTTCTGGTCGCGTTTGGCCGTGAGCGCCATGCCCACAGCGATCGGGAGCCCATGCCCCAGCGATCCGGTGGAGACTTCGATGCCCGGGATACCTTTGGCCGTCGCGTGGCCCGGCAACCGGCCGCCGTTCTGAAAGAACGACTCGAGCCACTCCAGCGGGAAGAACCCACTCTCGGCCAGCACCGAGTAGAGCGCGCCGCAGGCGTGGCCTTTGCTCAGCACGAAGCGGTCGCGGTTTGGCGATTCGGGATGCGTCGGGTCGACATTCATCACCCCGCCGTACAAGACGGCCAGAATCTCGGCCATCGACAGCGAACTGCCGACGTGGCAACTGCCGGCGCGGTTGGCCATTTGCACCGCGTGCACGCGGATGCGGCGGGCCAGTTCGGCTAGCTCTTCTTTCGGTTTCATCGTTGGACCTCCCTGTCCAATACGCGATCGGCTACTTGCCGTAAAAAGTGCGAACTTGCTGCGAGATGTAGCGGACGTCGTCGTCCGAGAGGGCGAGATTCAGCGGCAGCATCAACATCTTCTGGAACAAAGCATCGGTGAAGGGCAGCGTGGCACTCACGCCCAGCTTGGGGAACTGATGCACTGCCTTGCCACCCCACTGGATCAAAGTGCCGATTCCTTGCTCGCCCAGGTAAGCCTTCAGCTCATCGCGGCGTTCGGCTTCGATTTCGTAGTTCTGGAAGATGTCGAACCGATCGGCATCGTCATCGGGACCGACCGGCAGGGTGACCTCCGCCAGCTCACCAAGCTCTTGTTGATACACTCGGGCGATGTCGCGACGCCGCTCGATGGCCCGGTCGTAGCTCTTGAGTTTGTAGTCCAAGAACGCCGCTTGCAGGTTGTCGAGCCTCGAGTTCAGGCACCACGTGACCACGTCGCCCGACTCGTCGCGGCCGTGGTCGCGAAAGAGCTTCATCTGACGGTAGGTGTCGTCGTCGTTGGTGAGCACCAAACCACCATCGCCCAGACAGCCGAGCGTTTTGGCGGGATAGAAGCTGATGGCGCTGGAGTGGCCGAACGTGCCGGCCGCGCGGCCCTTGTAGCGTGCACCGAACGCCTGGGCGGCGTCTTCGATGATCAACAGATTGTACTCGTCGGCAATCGCCTGCAAGGCGTCCATGTCGGCGGTGCGGCCATTGAGCTGCGTGGGCACGATGGCTTTGGTTCTGGGAGTCACCGTCGCGGCTACGCTCGCCGGATCGATCAAATGATCCGCACCGCACTCCACGGCCACCGGCGTGGCGCCCAGGAAGTGAATCGGTGCGGCCGTGGCGACCATCGTGTGGCTGGCAAAGATCACCTCGTCGCCTGGGCCGATGCCGGCAGCTCGCATGCACAGCAGCAGTCCGTCGGTGGCGTTGCCAACGCCCAGGGCGTACTTCGCGCCGACGAACTTGGCGCAGTTTTGCTCGAACTCTTCCAAGTCCCGCTGCATGATGAACGCGCCACGGCGTCCGACGTCCTTGAAGATCTCAACCAGTTCGGCCTCGTCCGCCGCAAACAGGGCTGGGTAGTCGAAGAAGGGAATCTTGCGAAGTGTGGCGGTGGTCATGGCGAAACCTTGGCGGGAAGAGTTCGAGGGCAGGGTCTTAGGCGGCGTGGTGGTTCGGCTCGTCGCGGTAGATTTGCTCGGTGGCGACCAGGCGGGCGACACTCGCGCGTAGTTGTCGGAACGTCGGGTAGCTCTTGATCTCCGCGGGCGTGTAGCTCTTCTTGAAGATGCGAATCAGCGTGGCCGCGATGATCTTCAGGTCGGCCGCGAACGTGCGACTCTCGACGTAGTAGAGTTGCAGTTGCAGCTTGCCGGGTCGGATCACTTTCTCGTAAGCGTCGTCGGGGTCCGGCGCGCCGGCCAGCACGCCCCCTTCGTCGCTGTTCCAGATCGAAGCCCAATCGGTAATGCCGGGCCGCAGCGTGAGGATGCGTTGTTCGTTCCAGTTGTACTTCTCCACCTTGTCGACCACTTCCGGGCGAGGGCCAACGAGACTCATCTCGCCGCGCACCACGTTGATAAGCTGCGGAATCTCGTCGAGCTTATACTTCCGCACGAAGCGGCCGCTGGGCGTCACCCGCGAGTCGTTGCCGGACGTGGTCGGCCCGCCGATTTTGTCGGCGTTGGTGACCATCGAACGGAACTTCAGCATCTGGAACGGGATACCACCTCGTCCCGCACGGCGGCCGCGATAGAACACAGGTCCGGGCGAGTCGCGTTTGATCCACAAAGCGACCCATAACATGACAGGCGAGAGCAGTAGCAGGCCAAAGCTGGCCGCTACGATGTCGAACACGCGTTTGGACATTCCATTCGTCCTTAGGCAGCGGGGATGTAAGGCGTGTCGGACGCATCCTGCGCCGACAGGTGGGTCAAAGGGTACAAGTAAATCCGCGACGCCTGACCGCGGTGTACTTCGGTGCAATGGGCGAGCACAGCGCCGACCGCTTCGTAGAATCGATGTGCCGACTCTTGCTTCTCGCCGGTAACAATCTTCAAGTCGCGTAGGCCGAGTCGATGCAATTCTTCGGTGAGTCGACCAAACAGCGTGACGCCCACGCCGCGCCGTTGGAAGTCTCGCGAAACGCAAAAGTTCAGCACCTCGCCCGACGGCAAGTCGAGTTCCGGGCTGCTCGACGGGTAGCGCCACGTTTCCCACACATGCTTAAACCGCTCGAAGGTCAGCAGTCTGGGCAGCGCCGCCATGCCGGCCACCACCGCCTTGCGGCGGACAAAGTGTCGATACACGAGTCGCGTGTCAGTCGAACCGCAAATCATCCCTGCCAGCCGGTCGCCGTCGCGGGCGGTCAGCAACACCGCGTCGTCGCAGGTGGCCACTGCATCGTATAAGTGAACCAAGAACCGCTCGCCCAGCGATGTGAGGAACCCCTCGGCAATCTGCTCGATGTGCAGCCGCGCGATGGCCTGCGCGAGCGGCCGCGGCAGCGGGCCGGAGTGTTGTTCGAATTGCAGCTCGGGTGCACTCATGCGGTTAGTGTTGGTTGAGCAACTCGGCGGCGCGGTGGGGAAAGTCGTCGGGCGTGCGGCGGTGGGTGGGGAGCGACACGATCTCGCCGGCGCGCCTTTCGGCCTGCGGACAACTGCCGGGTTCGTAGCCAACCGCGCGCAGCTCGTCGCCTTCGAGGGGGTGTATCACGGTGCGGTACCATTCGGCAAGCTCGATTCGCTGCCGCCGGGCCTCTGCTAGCAGCCGCGGCTTGTCGGCCACCCGCAATGGATAGCGTGCAAAGTAGGTGTCGGGCGCCGCGGGCAAACTCGGGTGCTGCACACATTGCGAGTCGATCGCCTGGCGGTAAGCGTTGGTGATCTTGCGGGAATACTGGCGGATATCGGCCAACTGCTGCTGTCCCTTGATCGCCCGACGAGTCATGCGCTGCGACATGCGGAGCGAAAACTCGGGCGACACTTCCTGCGACTCTTCAGCACTGCGGAAGTTGCCGGCCACCGCACCCAGGCGGCCCAGTTGGTGAAACGCGCTGCGAACCTGCCAATACCACTGCGGGCGGTAGAGCACGCCAAAAGCCGCGTACTGCAATTCGAGTTGCAACTGCTTCTTGCGCGAAGGGAAAGTGTAGTTTGCATACTCCGCTTCAAGCCGGCGGCGCAACTCCGCGTCGCTGACCACCGCCTCGCCACCCAAACCGGCGACAACCGGCTTGCCCCATTCGAACGAGTTGAAGCTCGCGACTCCAAATGACCCGATCGGCTGTCCGTCGATCGTTGTGCCCATATCGTGGCAGCAGTCCTCCACCACCGGAAGGCCCGCGTGGTTGGCGATCTCCATGATCCGCGGCATCTCGGCCGGCATGCCAAACGTGTGCTGCGCGACCACCGCCCGCGTGGCCGGCGTGATCGCGCGGGCGAGGCTCTCCGGGTCGATGTTAAAGCTATCCGCGGCGATGTCGGCGTAAACCGGCTTCGCCCCGGTGGCCATCACGCCTTCGGGTACCGCCACGCAAGTGAAAGCCTGCACCACCACCTCGTCGCCCGGCCCGATGCCCAGTCCGCGCAAGATGGCTGCTAGCGCCACACGGCCACGGAAGTAGGTGAGCGGCGTCGCAGTTGACGGGTCGGTCGACTGAGGTTGAGCGCTGGTCGAAGTTCGACAGCCGAGCCGTTGTTTGGGAGCGAGTGTCGTACTCATGCGGCCGCTCCTAGCGTTCGAGTGTTTGGCAGCCCGGCGAGATTCTCGAGCGAGTCGCAGAAGTCCGCGTACACCACCGGCGAGTCGAACCGCTCCAAGAACAACTGGCGGCTCCGCGCGCACATCTCGGCGTGGTACCGCTGGTCGTCGACCAGGAACTGCACGGCCGCCGCCAGACTCTCCGCATCGCCCGCTTCGTATTGGGTGCCGCAGCGATGCTGGCGGAGCAGGGCAGGTAGTTCGCCGGATAGGCTGGTTGCGATCGGCAACCCAGCCGACATGTACTCGAACGGCTTGTTCGGCAAACTCTGCGGCGCGCCGGCCGTGTACGTCGCCAGCCCGACCGACGCCAGACTCAATAACGCTTGGATGGTCGGTTGCATCACCCAGCCAAGCAGTTTGACGCTCTCGAGATCGGCCGCCGCGCGACGCACGGCGGGCAGTTTGCTGCCGTCGCCACAAATGACGAACTGGAAATTGCCAGGCCTGCGTTCTTCGAGCAGTCGCGCGGTCCGCACGATGGTCTCGACGTCGTACATTCGCTCAATGAGGCCCGCAAACAGGCACAGATGCTTGTCGCCCCGAATGCCCGCTTCCGCCAGATCGGCCAGTTGGGCATCGAGTTCGGACGGATCGAGCTGGCGGCGGTGATAACCAAGCGGCACCACACGATCTTCGGCGGTTTGCGAACGGCCGGCGTGTGCGAGTCCCCAGTCGAGGTACGACTGCGACACGCCATAGATGGCCGTGGCGCGCCGGCAGGTGTTCTTCAATTGGTTTCGAATCGGCTGCAGTGCGAACTCGCCCAGCGGTCGTAGCGTCTTAGGTAGCAGATGCAGGTAGATATCGGGCCACAGATCGCGCACGTCGAGCACCACCGGCACGTTGTGGCGTTCGGCGTAGTCGACCGCTACGCTGCACCACTCGAGCGACGGTATGCCCGTGACGATCAAGTCGGGTGGCGACTCGCGCTCGATGCGCTCGGCGAGTCGTTGGCCAAGCGTGCGATACGACTTCCAACGCGCCAGGCTTGCGTTGCGTTGGTAGCCGGGCGAGTGAATCAACTCGATCGTGTAGCGGTCGTTCACCTCGACTCGTTGGTCGTGGTCAAACCGCTGCTGTTTGCGGAAATGCTGAAACGTGGGCGCCCAACGCAGCACACGGTGACCGCGCGCGGAGAGCGAGTCGGCCAAGTGACCGTAACGGAACAGCCGCGGATTCTCGTCCACGGGCAGTTCTTCGCCGACATGCAGCAGCCAGACGTTCATAGCGGGGTGGGTCGGGGCAGGTGGGAGCGGGGGCGAGGCGGAATATAGGAAAAACGGGCCGCCAAGCCAACATCGCTTGCGTGCGGAAGAGTGCTAGCAGCAACACGCACTTCGTGCGAACGCTCAGGACCCCGCCGGCGTGGCGGAAACATTGCCCATCGCAGGGGATCGCACTGCGCTGGAGTGCATCGAAGGCAAGCTCACACGGTTCGAGGCGATCGCCTCGACCGATATGGCGAGGAACAGGAACACGCCGCGACTGTCGTAAAAGTTGCCGCTGAAGCATGCCGAAGTGACCAATAGCGCCATACCGGCTAGTGTCGTTCCGGTCATCGCCGAGCGATTCCGTCGGAGTGCCCTCCACCAACTCCAGAACAGCCACAACAACAGCACCACACCGATGACACCGCCTTCGGCAAACGCTTCGAGGAAAATGTTGTGAGGATAGGTCCAACTGTTCGCGCGAAAACCGCTGAGGCCCCACCCCAGCACTGGTTTCTCCATGCCAAGTTCGACTGCTTCGGTGAACAGGTCGTCGCGATCGGCCGTGTAACGTTGCTCGACCGTTTGCTGCAGAATGCGATGGCGAAACACGTCCATCGCGTTGCGGCCCGCTTCGGTGTTGGCGAACATGAACATCGCCGCCATGGCAAACGCCAGCGAAGCGGTGATCTTGGTAGCGAAATTCGTACGGGCAGTGAGAAACAGCACCACGCCCGCCACGCCAGTGGCGAGCAGCGCGCCGCGCGATCCGCACATCACCACCCAAATGGCCGAAAGCACCACGATGGTGTAGAGCGAAACCTTCGCCAGGCTGAAACAGCGCGTGGCCAGCATCATGGCGCCGATGCCCGTGAGGCCCATGTTGCGGCCAAAAATGTTCGGTCCACCGGTCGGCGTAAATACCCGCCCGCCAGTGCTCATGTACAATGCCAATAGCCCCATCGCGGCGCCCATCGCCACCACGGTCCACCAAAATCCCAACAGCGCCTGGCCCTGCGTATCCGGCGAGCGAATCATCGCGATCGCCAAGGTGACGACCAACAGCATCGCAACCTCGCTAAACTTCTCCACGGCCAGCTCTGCGTCGGGAGCCCAAACAGCCGAGATCAGCAGGTAACTAAACCACGCTAGTAGCACGGTGTCGATTGGTTGCGGTCGGTAGGAACCTCGATGGCGCACCTCGGTGAACACAATCGCGGCGAGCACGACGATCATGCCAATCGCCCAGACCCGCGGCTGCTCCATCAGCGGCACCAGTTCGTAGTCGCCTTGCAGTCGGGCGAAAGTCCAACGGCCGAGGAAGAAGTAAAGCGCGAGTAGGCTACCTACCAGGAAGGCCGGATTGAATGACAATGCTGTCGCGGGGCGAGGTTGCATCGGGAAACTGGGTGCGAGGAAGGCGGATCGGGGTGCGGAAGACTAGAATATTCCCGCCCGCTGGGGCAATAGAGCTTGTGTCGATGCTAAGCGGCTTTGCCCACAGGCGCGTGCTGGGTTGCTGGACTGGCTTCCTGGCGGGCGTAGCGAGCCGCCGAGGCAACTAGCAATGCGTAACCGAGCGTCCCACCGACCGCGCCGCCGGCGATGCTCACCAAATACGGCAGTCCCATGAGGAAGGCCCCTGTGATGCCCAGGCATACCAGCAGCGTGCACAGCGTTTCCTGCCGTAGTCTCACGGCTTGCTGCCCGGTGATGTCGAACGTCGGACCCACCACCTGCGCCAGCACGTAGGCAAGAACCATCGGGGCGAGCAGCGCAAAAACCCAGCCGGCGGCCGTCCAATCGGCGCCAAATACCGGTCCGAACGCCCACGGGGCCACCACCGCCACCAGGGCAATCGGCGGAGCAGTAAGCAGGCACGCGCCCTTGATGGCCGAGCGAAACAGCTCTTCGAGCCGCCCCGATTGTCGCGACTCGCGAGCTTCGGCCAGAAAAGTGCGCGAAAACGAGTTGGTCACCAGCGTCAGCGGTGTGGTAAACACTCGCTGCGCCAGGGCGAACACGCCAGCCGCTTCCAAGCCGAACAGCAAGGCCAACAGTAGCGCCGGCGCATGCAGGCCGAGGTTCGCCACCACGGCGGCCGGCACGCCGAACACGGCAAATTTCTGATAGCGAACGGCGAATCGCTTGAACGTACGCGTCGCGATTGGCAACCGAACCACGCCCTGTTGTCGCAATTGAAAGCAACCATAGATGGCAGCCGCGGCGAACCCAATGGCTTGTCCCGCTGGAAGTCCCAACTTCGTCGAGCCAATCGCAAATGGAATCGCCAAGTGTGCCGCCGCCGATATCAGCGCGTACACTACTCGCATACGCGCCAACTCGCGATACATCCCGTCGCCCAACAACAGCCCGGCTACGATCTGGTACAGCGAGAAGCAAAGCACCCCAACGGCCACCAGCGGCAGCAGCACCGCGTCGCCCACGCCGATGCCCCAACGGCCGAGCGCTGCGGAAACCAATTCCGCCAGCAACAATCCGACGATTGCCATGCCCATTGTCGCCACTAGAGCTAGCGATGCCAGCACTCCAGCCGCGCGGCGGCCGGCAGCCAACGGAATCGCTTGATCGAATCGCAACGTGGCGACTGGGCCCAGCGTGCTGAGCGCCAGCACAAACAGGGCGTACAGGCCGAAGGCCTCTGGCCCGTAAATTCGGGCCAGCACTGGCGACAGGGCGAAAGTCACCGCGTAACCGGTGGCATGCCCCGACGCCAGACGGGCCGCTTTCGCAAGAAAGCCGCTCGACGTGGCGGACCTGAGTTTACGGGCAAGTGCTATCAATCGAACCACTCAGCGTGCGTACGGGGGGCAAAGCGCGGATGGTCGTTCACCGGAGGCAGTTGGGTCAAGGGCAACTCGCGACGCGCCGGATCAAATGACGGGCAATCTCTCTTGCCAAGGTCGTCATGATTGTTGTACTTACCCGCCCGGTACCCAGATTTCCCCACGCATACCCGCATCGAATCCATGCAGGCAGTCTCCTCACCATTGCATCTGCTCGTCGGTCGCCACTCCGCGTTATTGGGAGTGCTTGCGCTTGTGCTGGCGGCCACCGGTTGCCAATCGGGGCACTACCAGGCCTCGAGCCTGCCACCCGAGCTTCGCGCCGAAGCCTCGCAAGGTGCGCCAAATATGTCGCTGGCCAAACTTTCGACCATGGTCGGCGGCACCTCGAAGCTCGCGCCCGGCGATTTGCTCGACGTGACCGTGCTGAGCGGGCTGGAAGAAGAAGTCGCCAGCAAACCTGCCCGCGTGGGCGACAATGGAGCGATTAACGTGCCGCTAGTCGGCCCCGTGCGAGTCGCCGGTTTGGACGAACAACAAGCGGCCGAGCTGGTTCGTGCGGCCGCCATCGAGCGAGGCATCTACCGCGATCCGCAAGTCACCGTGAGCATCGCACAGCGCGCGGTGAACAAGATCACCGTGCTTGGCGCCGTGGCCGAACCCGGCACGCACGAGGTGCCCAAGAGCGCGAGCAACCTGGTGGCCGCCATCGCCGCAGCAGGCGGGTTCACCGAAGAAGCCGGCACCGAAGTCGAAGTGCTTCGCCAGCCGACCAGCTTCCTGGCAGAAAACAAGCCGCCGACCGGCGAGTCGAATATTCAGTTGGCGTCGTTCAACGCGCCTCAGCTCAACGCGCCACAGGCGCGAACCGAACGCATCGACCTGGCGAAGCTCGACGAAGCACCGTCCGACTTTGGTGTCGGCGACCAGGACGTCGTCATGGTGCACCCGGCGGAGAAACGTGTGATCCACGTGGCCGGCTTGGTACGACAGCCCAACCAATTCGAGATGCCACGCGACCAAGACCTGTACGTGCTCGACGCGATTGCCCTGGCTGGCGGACAAAGCTCGCCGGTGGCCGATAAGGTGTTCGTCATTCGCCGCATGGACGGGGAAGTCGAGCCCCGCGTCATCCAGTTGAGCATGGCCCAAGCCAAGGTAAACGGCGACGAAAACCTTCGCCTGGCGCCGGGCGACCTCGTGAGTGTAGAGCAAACCCCGCTTACACAAGTTGTTGATACCTTCAGCCACGTGTTCCGCATCACCGCTGGTGTCGGTGGCAATCTGCTGTCGTTCTAACCCGCTCCCGTATTGCTGCAGTCGACCCACCATGTCACAAACCGATCCATCCGAGCTGCCCGTTCCCGCCAGCGGTGGCCGCGAACTGTCGACGGCCGACGTTGTGCACTCGGTCATCCGACTCTACCGCACGCTAAGCTACCGGCGCCACCTGGTATTCGGTTCGGTGGCCGTTTGTGCCGTGCTGGGCATTGCCTACTACATGACCGCGCCACGGTTCTACGCTTCGGTGGCCGAGCTGATGATCAGCGAGCAGAAGGCCGACGAGCTGACCAGCATGGGCGAGCAGGTCGCGAACGAAAACCTGATGGCCAACCAGCAGAAACTGCTGAGCAGCCCGGTGGTGATTCGCAACGCCATTGCCCAACTGCCCGAACAATACCTGGTCGACCTGGCCAACGTGCCGCGTCGCGACTGGGTGGCAAACCTCACCAGTCGGTTGTCGGTTGGCACCAGCCGCAAAGGCAGTTCGATGGAGGTGAGCTATCGCTCTCGCGACCCGGAAGCTGCGGCGGCTGTGGTAAGTTCGGTGGTCGACTCCTACCTGGCGGCTGTGGAGTACATGCACCAGGGCTCGGAAGGCAAGCGGCTGGAAGAACGCAAACGAAACCTTGCCGAAGTGGAAACTGCGCTCCGCAACGCTCAAGGCAAGGTAATGTCGCTGCGGGCGGAGGTCGGTCATCTGGCCATCGGCGAACAGGAAGAAGCCATCGACCCGGTCGTCCAACGAGCTCTACACCTGAACGACAGTTGGACCCTAGCGCAGCAGCGGCGCGTCGAGCTACAAGCTCGGCTCGGAGCGCTCAACGCCTCGATCGAGCGTGGCGAGGACCTCCGCCAGCATCTGATCGTGCTGGAAGACACGCTCGGCCAGCAGATGATGGTCTCGTCGCTCGGCATGTCGGCCGACGACCTGACCAGCATTCGCGAACGCGAACAAGAAAAGGCCGAGGCAGAGCGCGAACTCGCCAGCCGCGTTCCCTATCTCGGGCCGAACCATCCACAAATGGTCGAACTGAACGCCAAGATCCAGGGCATCGAGCAGTACCTGGCGAACTACCGCGCCTCGGCCGGTAAGCGAGTGGCGGGCATGGCTGGCGCCGAATTGGGGCCGATGTTGCAGCAGTTGCTCAAGCAGTCGTTGCAGCAAGCCACCTACGAAGAGGCCGAAAAACGCAACGCTTTCCTCGCCGCCCGCCAGGAAGCCACCCAACAGAGCACTAATCTGATCGAGCTGCGAACCACGGAGCGAGAGCTGGTGCGTCTGGAGAATCGTCGCGACCTTCTCCACGAGAAGATCGACGATTCCAGCAGCTACCTCGATCAAGGTCCCATCGAGGCGATGGTCACGCGTGAAGCACTTCCCGAAGATCGCCCCGTTTCGCCTCGGCTCAAAGTGGTTGGAATGCTGTCGTTGATCTGCGGTTTGTCGATCGGCGTAACGCTCGCCTACGTGCAAGACGTACTTGACGACCGGTTTAACTCGCCCGAAGAACTCTCCGCCCAGTTGGGCGTTCCCGTGCTTGGCTTGGTGCAACGTCTTAATCCGCTGCCGGGCGAGGGGCTTGCTTCGATTCATACGCACGTTTGCCCCAACGATACCGACAGCGAAGCGTTCCGCACGTTGCGCACTTCGCTCGCATTGTCGACTGACGGCTCGGAACGCATCCTGATATCCAGCGCCGAGCCGGGCGACGGAAAGACTACCGTGTCGGCCAACTTGGCGGTCGCCTTCGCCCAGGCGGGCAAACGCACTTTGGTGATCGACGCCGACCTAAGACGTCCCGGTATGACCACGCTACTGGGACTCAAAGGCACCGCGGGTGTTACCGACCTGCTCTCCTCCGGCGAACCGATTGCAAACGTCGCCCCATCGCACGTCTTGAGAACCGACGCGGAAGGGCTCGATATTATTCCGGCTGGCCTGCGACGGCCCAATCCGGCCGAGCTGCTCGCCAGTGCGGCGTTCATCGAACTGTTGGCGTGGGCCGATTCGCAGTACGACCAGGTGCTGGTCGACTGTCCGCCGGTGCTGGCAGTGAGCGACGCCCAGATCGTTGGCCGGCTGGTCGACGGTGCGGTGCTCGTGGTGCGACCCGACAAGAACCATCGCCGCCTGGTTGCCCGGGCGTGCGAGAACTTCCGCTCCACTGGCAGCCGCGTGCTTGGTGTGGTGGCCAACGACGTAAGTGACATGCACGGCTCCGGCTATGGCTACGGCTACGGCTACAGTTACCACGCCGATGAAGAGCAAGAAACCCAGCAGAGCTCCACCACCGAGTTCACACTGCCCACCGACGAGCCTCGCCAGGCTGCTTGATTGATTCCCGCCTCGCAAAGTCCCACCCAATCCATGTTCCAACGCAGTCAAACGAGACGCTTTTCGTTAGCCGCGCTAGTCGGTTCGTGGCGGTGGAATGTCGTGCTACCAAAAACCGTGGACCTGTCGCTCGCCGCGTTGTTCATCTTCGCTCCACTGGTATGGGGAGGCCGCGGCGAGATCGCCCGACTGGTTTACGCGTCGCTCGTATCCATTGCCGCCGTGGCGTGGTTGGCCAATGCCTGGCTTACAGGGCGCAGCATTTGGCGATGGACGCCGGTGTTCCTGATTCCCGTCGCCGCGATCATGTGGGTGGTGCTGCAGTTGGTGCCGCTGCCAGAAGCGGTGATTCAATGGCTCGCTCCGCGCAACGCCGAACTACTGCCCTTGTGGCAAGGTGAGTCGGCCCTGGCCGGTTACGGCTTGGGCACCTGGCGCACGTTGTCGCTCAATCCGATCGAAAGCCAAGTCTCGCTGGCCCTGCTGCTCGCCTACACGCTACTGGCGGCGATGCTCATCGATCGCCTGAAGAGTCGCGAGAAGGTCGACGAGTTGCTGGGGTGGATGGGCATCTCCGCCATCGCCATGGCCGCTCTCGGCGTACTGCAATACCTCACCTCCGATGGCTTGTTCTTCTGGGTGTACGAATATCCGTTCCGCCGCAGCGACCAATACGCAGTCGGCGCGTTCATCAACCACAATCACTTCGCCAGCTTCATCGCTATGGGTGCCGCGGCGATTGCCTATCAATTGGTGCGCGAAGCACCACAACCACTAACCAGAACCAAAGCTCCGCAAAACACTACGACTCGTACGGCGGCCGACTACCGAACCATCGGTTGGGCCATTGGGCTGGGCGTGGTGGCGCTGGCGCTGGTGATGTCGGCGTCGCGTGGCGGTGTGCTTGCCGCTGCCGTGGGAGTTGCAGTCATCTTGTTCGTCTACTGGCGACGCAATCTGTTAGGTGGCCGACTGTTGATTTACTCGGCGGTGGCCGCCGCGCTGCTAGGCGTGATGATGTCGTTGATCGGCGAAGAGCAGTTCACCGAACGGCTCGAGAGCATTACCTCCGGTTCGGCGGAAGAACTGGACGAACTGGGAGCACGCCGCGCCATCTGGTCGGCCAACCTGCGAGCAATCGCCGACAATTGGCTCACCGGGTCGGGCGCGGGAACACACAAGGACATCTATCCTGCCTACATCGATCAACCGCACACCAAGGTATTTTCGCACGCCGAAAACGGCTACCTGCAAATCGCCACCGAGCTGGGCCTGCCTGGCGTGGTGCTGCTAGTGGCTGTACTGGTCTGCGCCGCGCGATGGACTGCGATGGCTTGGCGGCGCTGCGAGTCGCGCGAGCAACTTGCCTGCCTGGGAGCGATGCTGGCCGCATTGGCGGTGAGCATCTCGCACAGCCTTGTCGACTTCGTGTGGTTCATTCCGGCCACGATGACCATGGCCTTGGCCTGCCTGCTGGTGCTCCGCCGCCTAGCAGTGGGAGGCGAACGAGACACTTCAGCCCGCGGCATGCCTTACGACTTGGCGGTCGCCACCTGCGTTGCCATCGTGTTTACGGCCACGGTGCTGGTGCCACCAGCCATGGCGAGCGGTGCGTGGACCGAGTACCGCCGGCTGTCGAACCGCCAGGGTCTCGAGACACCGGAAACGATCGCCCACTATGCCGAAACCGGCGACGCCGCGAGTTTCGACGGTCAGCAACGCTCGGCCCTCGCAATGCACAAAGCCCTTCGCCAAGTGGTGGAGCTCAATCCGCAATCAGCTGAAGCGCACCTGCGTCTGGCTCGCATTTATTTGCAGCTGTTCGACGCACGATCGGAATCGCGAGAGAACCGCATGCCGCTCGGACAGATTCAATCCACGGTGGCCGCCGGCGGATTCGATTCGACCGAACAGCTACGCGAATGGCTCGCCCGTGCTGTGGGCGACGATGTAAGCTTGCTGCTCGCCGCGCGATATCACACCATCGAGTCGATGCGGTACGCCCCGCTTGAGGCGGACAGCTACCTGTGGTTGGCCAACCTCGATTTCCTAAACGATCCAACGTCGCCACGCGCCGCACCGTTACTCTCTCAAGCGCTGCAACTCGCTCCCCAAGATGGAAGCCTCCAGTACGAGGTAGGCAAGCTACACGGGGTTGTCGGCAACGATGAGCTTGTCCTCAATTGCTGGAAGCGTGCCTTCGAACTGCCAGGGCAGCATCAGAAACTCGTAGCGGCCGCGATCGCTGGGCAACAGCCGCCCGCCGAGTTGCTAGTGGAAGAGTTCAAGCCCGATTGGACCACGCTCCCAACCATTTGGCAGCGTTACTTGGCGGGTGGCGACGAACAGCAACTGCAGTTTTTGCTCGACTACGCCACGGAGTTGGCTGAAACCTACGAGCCGAAGCGAGGCGAGACGCCTACCGCCTACGTGTGGAAGTGGCTCGGCGAGATGAACGGCCAAATTGGCAACGTCGACCAGCAGATCGCATGTCTCCGTCGGGCAGTCGAAGAAAATGGCACCTTGCTCACAGTACGTAAGAGCTACGCCGTGGCGCTGTACGATGCCGAGCGGTACGCCGAGGCGGAACCACACCTCCGCTGGTGCCTGGCCCGCGACTCGGTGGACAAGGGTATTCGCAGGAAACTAGCGAAATCCGCAGTCGCTCGTCGCAAACAAGCCGTCAACCCGTTCACGCCTGCTGGGCGTTTCCCGTTCCGCAAAGTTCAATAGCTTCTAGCGTCTAATCGATGTCGCATCGCGCCATTCACAACTCGAACAGCACGCAAGTGTTTCAACTTGCCATCGCCGGCGGCATGCTGCTGCCAGCGATGATGCTGGCCTACGTGATTGCGTTTTTGCTGCGATTCGATGGCTATCCGACTGCTGAATTCGCCGTGCTAATGTGGTGGTCGATGCCCTGGGTGGTGGCCGCCAAGATGGTGGGCGCCGCGTGGTTCCACATCTATCACGGCTGGCACCGCTACGTCACATTCCACGATCTGGGCGCGATCGCCAAAGCAATCACCTGCGGCACGATCGGCATCGTGGTGATCGACGCTTTCCTCCTGCCAGAGTGGGCCATTCCCCGCAGCGTGATGCTGATGGACTGGGGCGTGTCGCTGGTGCTCATCGGTGCGCTCCGCGCGATGCCCCGCGTGTGGCGTAGAGTTCAACAGCGATGGCAACAGGCCGATTCCACGCACCGTGTGTTGATCGTGGGCGCCAACGACTCCGGCGAAGCGCTCCTCCGCGCGGTGCATCACAATTCGCAACTGCCATACAACGTGGTTGGCTTCGTCGATTCCCGTGCTCACTTGGTAGGACGTCGCATCGCTGGCGTGCCGGTGCTTGGCACGCTCGACAACGTGGCCGAGTTGGTGGCGAGGCACGACGTAGACGAAGTGCTCATCCACTCGGGCGAACTCTCCGGCAAGATCGTGCGGTCGCTGATGGAAACCGCCACCGCCGAAGGCTTCCTGGTGAACGTCCTGCCCAGCTACGAACAACTACTCGGCGGCAAGGTCTGCGTACAGCCACGCGCGGTGGCGATCGAAGACCTGCTGCGGCGCGACTCGGTCGAGATCGACCAGGAAGCCATCCGCGACTGGCTCACCGGGCGAGTAATTCTGGTCACCGGTTCGGCGGGTAGCATTGGATCAGAGATCTGCCGGCAACTGCTCGCGCTCAACCCATCTCGACTGGTATTGGTCGACCGATCAGAGACAGGGCAGTTCTTCCTCGAACGCGAACTCCAACGTGTCGCGCCTGACGTGAGGATCGAACCAGTGCTCGCGGATCTATTGGACTTCGAGCGGATGAACAGCGTCTTCAGCACGTATCAACCGGACATCGTGTTCCACGCGGCCGCGTATAAGCACGTGCCGCTGATGGAGTCGCATCCCGGCGAGGCGATCAAGAATATCGTCATGGCCACGCGCAATCTGGTCGATCTGGCCGAGCAGCACGAAGCGCATGGCTTTGTGATGATTTCCACCGACAAAGCGGTGAATCCCACCAGCGTGATGGGCAGTTGCAAGCAGTTGGCCGAGCGCTACGTGCAGGCCAAAGCCGCCGCGAGCAAGTGCCGATTCGTCACCGTGCGGTTTGGCAACGTGCTCGATTCGGCCGGCAGCGTGGTGCCAGTGTTCCGCGAGCAGATCGCCCGCGGTGGTCCGATCACCGTGACGCACCCCGACATCATTCGCTACTTCATGATGATTCCCGAGGCGGCGCAATTAGTCATCCAAGCCGGCACGATGGGGCAGGGGGGCGAGATCTTCGTACTCGACATGGGCGAGCCAGTGAAGATTGTCGACCTGGCGCGGGACTTGATTCGCTTATCCGGACTTCGCGCAGACGAAGACATCGAAATCGAATTCACCGGGTTGCGGCCTGGTGAGAAGCTGTTTGAGGAACTCTACGGCGAGCACGAATCGCACCGCCCCACGGCCCACAACAAGATCATGGTGGCCAACAGCCAGGACTGGCAGTTACTGCAGGTGATTGGCGACATCAACCACTTGGAACAGATGGTCAACGATCAACCAGCGCGGGTTCGAAACGCTCTTTCGCAGGTTGTACCGCTGTACGAAGAGCCGGCAGCCGTGATTCGGAAGGCTGCGTAAGCGTCTCTTTTTCCAGCGGATTTTTCGTCATTTTCTCGATGTTTCTTAGCTGATTGGTCATCCGACGCGACCTCCGATTTCGAAATCGGCGCGCCGATTGCAGCTGCAGTTTTTCGCTCCGGCAGATGGGCAAACATCGCTCGTCTCGCCGTCCCACGAAACAATTCAAGTGAGGTTATTGCTATGACCATCGGTGTGATTATTGGTTGGTTCTTCTTTGGTTTGATCATTGGTGCAATTGCGCGACTGTTGGTACCCGGACGCGATCCGATGGGTTTTTTGGGCACGATGCTGGTCGGTGTTGCCGGTTCGTTTGTCGGCGGCTTCCTGACTCAGTTGTTCTGGGGCCTCGACGGCGAGTTTCAGCCAGCAAGCTGGATCGGCTCCATCGTCGGCGGCGTGCTGGTGGTGATCGCAACGCGCCAGTTCCGCGGCGAACGCCGCTTGCGGTAGTACCCCACAAGGCAATCAGACCGGATCGTCCACGCTATGCTCAGTCCCACCACCACCAGCGATTACGGCGAAGTTGGCGTCTGGCGTCAGAAGAAGAGCCTTCCCGCAACGTCAAACGTCGTGCAACCGATCGACCAGAACCGGTTGCTCACCAGGCTCGAGCGAATCAGTCGATTATTCGACGATGCCGTGCAACTTCCCGTTATTCCGGTCCGGCTGGGCTGGGACGCCGTGCTGGGATTGATTCCGGTGGTAGGCGATGCTGCCACAACCGCCGTGTCGGCTTACTTCGTATGGGAAGCCCATCGGCTCGGTGCTCGGAAGAGGACGCTCCTACGAATGCTTGCCAATGTGGGAATCGACTTCCTGGTAGGCACGGTCCCGTTGGTGGGCGACCTGTTGGATATCGGCTGGCGGGCCAATCGGAAGAATATGCGGGTGTTGGTTCGCGAGCTCGAGCGGCAAGGCAAAGTGCCTGCCGGTTACGCACAGCAACGAATCGACACATTGCTGCAACGAACCAAGCGTCGAACCTCGCAGCGATCGCACACGCGACTGCCGCAGTGGTTTCCACTGCTCATGCCTTGAACGCTGACGTTCGACCACAAGAAAACGGCCCAGCGAACCTATGGTTCGCTGGGCCGTTTGTCGTTTACTTCAAGCAGACCGGCAGACTAGGAGAGCACTTTCACCTGCTCTGCGCGCGGTCCTTTGGGGCCTTGGCCCTCGGTGTACTCCACTTGCTGTCCTTCGCTGAGGTGGTCGAAGGTGATCTCACCCTCAACGGCAGAGCAATGGAAGAAGATATCTCCGCGCTCCCCCTCGATAAATCCAAATCCTTTGTCCGTCAGCTTCTTAATAGTACCTTGCGACACTGCGAATCACTCCTGGCACGTAGCAACAAATACATACGCCACCCATAGGCCGTGCCCTACACTTATGGGTTGTGCAACGGGAAGACAGTCGACACACGCATCCAATAAAGGCATGCTTGAGCACCAGTTAATTGTGCACCGCTCGTGAAGAGAGGACCCTGTTTTCTGAGCTGGGCATGAGAAGTTTTTCGAGCTGACGGACCGGACCGCCGTTTCGCATCGCTTCGGCATCACCCCTGCCGACGTAGTCTGGAGTAGCATCGTAACCGCGGTATGCCGTAGAGTCAATCCTTTTAAGCCACCCAGGTCCCGATGATCTCCCCAATCGGCCGAACGGCGCTTTTTCACTAGTTTTCCAGGGCTTTCTCACTCCCTGTATTCCCCCAAAACCGGTCCAGCACATGCGTCGAACCGCCAAAAACGCCTACTTCCTGCGATGCCGCGGTGGCCGCCCAGCCGAGGTTTGTGGTCTACTGGGCCCGACGCCCGCTCGCCATTCTGCCATTGTTCTGCGTGACGCATGATCGAAGTCCAACAGGTCAGCAAGTCGTTCGACGACGGAGCGACCTACGCCATTCGCGACCTGAGTCTTCGCATCGAAGATGGCGAGACGTTGATCTTGCTTGGCTCCTCCGGTTGTGGCAAGTCGACGCTACTGAAGATGATCCTCCGTTTAATCGACCCCAGCGAGGGTGTGATTCTTGTGGACGGATCGCCGCTCGCCGAGCGCGATCCCATCGCCTGGCGTCGCTCGATTGGCTATGTGTTTCAAGCGATTGGCTTGTTCCCGCACATGAGCGTAGAACGCAACGTGGCGATGGGCCTTGAACTGGCGGGAGCAGCGAACGAGTCGCGACGCGCCCGCGCGACCGAACTGCTCGACCTGGTAGGGCTTCCGCCCGACCAGTACGCCGAACGACTGCCGGGTGAGCTTTCCGGAGGGCAGCAGCAACGCGTCGGCGTGGCTCGGGCGCTAGCGACTGAGCCCAAGTACCTGTTGATGGACGAACCTTTCGGCGCGCTCGACGCATTGACGCGCGACTCGCTGCAGCAAGAGGTGCTCGCGCTAAAAGAGCGCCTCGGCAAGACCATCGTGTTTGTCACGCACGACATCTTCGAGGCCCTGGCGCTCGGCGACCGCATCGCCGTGTTGCATCAAGGCAACCTGGAACAAATCGGCACGCCCGCCGAAGTCGTTGGCCAGCCGGCCACGCAGTTCGTCAAAGAACTGTTCGGCAAACCCGCCGAGCAACTGGCTGCGTTCCGCAAAGTCTTCGAGTAATCACCGCCCAACTGCGAAGCTATGGACCAAACCTGGATCGAATTCCTCCGCGAGCGCCTGCCCGAGCTGTGGCTGCGGGTGGGGCAGCATTTGGGCCTCACCGGCGCGAGTACCGCATTGGCCATTTTGATCGGCGTGCCGCTGGGTGTGTTGGCGCTCGACTCGCGGGCGACCAAGGGCATGGTGCTCTCGGCGGTATCCATTCTGCAGACGATTCCGAGTCTCGCGTTGCTCACGCTGCTCTTGGCGCTGCTCGATCGCATCGGCGCGGTGCCGGCCATCATCGCGCTAACGCTCTACGCGCTGCTGCCGATCGTGCGCAACACGATCACCGGCCTCGAAGGTGTGCCGCCCGGCGTGATGAACGCGGCCGAAGGCATTGGCATGACCCGCTGGCAGCAACTATGCATGGTGCAGTTCCCGCT
This sequence comes from Aeoliella sp., assembly GCF_965227375.1. Taxonomy (NCBI): domain Bacteria; kingdom Pseudomonadati; phylum Planctomycetota; class Planctomycetia; order Pirellulales; family Lacipirellulaceae; genus Aeoliella; species Aeoliella sp. The sequence goes on along the minus strand of NZ_CBDDFX010000002.1, from coordinate 958,115 downwards.
GGCGCTGCCGGTGATCATCGCCGGTATCCGCACCGCGGCGGTGATCGGCGTGGGTGTCGCGACGCTGTCGGCGTTCATCGGCGCTGGTGGATTGGGGCAGTTCATCACTCGCGGCCTGGCGCTCGACAACCATCGACTCATCCTGCTCGGTGCGATCCCCTCGGCCATTCTGGCCCTGATGGTCGACGGAGCGCTGGCCGCGGTGGGTTGGGCGCTCGATCCGATGCAGAAGTCGTCTCGCCCCCCCGCGGCAACTCGGATTGCTCGCACCGTTGCGCTGCTGCTTCCCATCGTAGCGCTCGCGTCTGGCATGGCGACCTACGTTGGCACCAAGCCCAACGTGGTGGTGAGTTCGAAGTCGTTCTCCGAAAGCATGATCCTTGCGCACATGATGGCGGACTTGATCGAAGCGAAGACCGACCTGTCGGTGGAACGCCGGTTTTGTCTCGGCGGCACGATGATTTGCCACGGAGCTTTGGAGAGCGGCGAAGTCGACCTCTACCCCGAGTACACCGGCACCGCTTTGACCGCGGTGCTGCACGAGCCGGCCACAAGCGACCCCGTCGAGGTGTTCGACACCGTGGCCGCTGCCTACCACGAGCAGTTCGCGGTCAAAGTGCTGCCGCCTCTGGGCATCAACAACACCTACGCCATCGCCGTGCGAAGCAGCGAGGCGAAAAAGAAAGGCTGGACAAGGATCTCGGACCTCCGTGCGGGCGCCGAAGGAATGATGGCCGGGTGGACGTCCGAATTCGCCGAACGCCCCGATGGCTACCCGGGGTTGGTCAAACACTATGGATTTGAGTTCGGCGAAGCGGTCGACTTCGACGCCAGCCTGATGTACGAAGCCGCCAGCAAGGGCGAAGTCGACGTGATCGCCGCCTACAGCACCGATGGCCGCATCGACGCCTACGATCTGGTCCTGCTGGAAGACGACCAGCACTTCTTCCCACCCTACTACGCGGTGCCCGTGGTCCGCGAAGCGACCCTCGAGCGGTATCCACAGCTCGAGGAGGTTCTCAACTTGCTCGCCGGCCGCCTCGACAACGAGACGATGCAGCGGCTGAACTACGAAGTGGATGGGCACAAGCGCAGCCCGCGCGAAGTGGCGCGGGAGTTCTTGATGGAGGAAGGGCTCATTCCGTAGCGCCAGGCACTATCCAGCGTCGCTACTGGGCTCCTCCAAACGCGGCGCACTATGCCCCTGCTTGCAAATCTGCTGTAGCTGCTTCTTCATCTGTTTCGCCCGCTCTGGGTAGTCGTCGATCACGTTGTGCCGCTGTCCGAGGTCGTTCGACAGATTGAACAACTGCTGCCGATGGTCGTCGGTCGAGTAGCCGTATCGCTTCTCCCAGGCGGCGTTCGCAGGGCGGTGATAGCCCGTGGGAGCGTCAATCAACAGCCAATCGCCGTCGCGCAGCGCGTAGTGATCGCGATAGGTGTTGTGCACCAAACTCGGGCGCACGGTGGTCTCGTCGCCTTGAAGCACCGCAAGCTGGCTAAACGAGTCCTCGGCCGCGCCGTCGGGCAGTTCGTAGCCGATGATTTCCGCCAGCGTGGCCATGAAATCGATCTGCGAGATGAGCGCGTCGCTCGTAGCGCCCGCTTCCACCGCGCCCGGCCACCGCACGATGAGCGGCACGCGATGCCCTCCTTCGTAGATGTCGCGTTTGATGCCCTTCAGCGGGCCAGCCGAGCGATGATCGAATTTGGCGTCGCGGGCGTAGCAGTAGATCTCGGGGCCGTTGTCGGACGTGAATAGCACAATCGTGTTGTCCGCATGGCCCGATTTGTCGAGCGCTTCGAGCAACTGCCCGCACGTCCAATCGCTTTGCGCAACGTAGTCTCCATACGCCCCGGCGTGCGACTTGCCATCGAAATCATCGGCTGGAACGATCGGAGCGTGCGGCGAAGGGAACGCGAAGTACAACAGAAACGGCTGCGTCTCGCCTTTTCGCGATTGGAGCCAGCTGACTGCTTTATCGGTCAGCGTGGGCAGATTCTCGTAGAAGTCCCAGTCGCTCACGGCGGGCCCGGGGCGGGCTTCCCAGTTGCCTTCCTTGGTTTTGGCAGTGATTTCGAGATTCGTATCGGGGACCTCCACCACCCGATCGTTCTCGATCCACGTGTAAGGCGGGAAGTTGATCACCGTGTCGCCGAAATAGTAGTCGAATCCGTGCGCGAGCGGACCCTCGGGGATCGGCTGCGACCAGTCAAACGCATCGTGCCCCCAGTACTTGCGGTTGCCATCGGTTCGCCGGCGCGCCTCTTCGTGGCGAATGGCCGCCCAGTCCCAGCCCAGGTGCCACTTGCCGATACAGGCCGTGCGGTAGCCTTTCTCTTGCAGCATCTCGGGCAGCGTCAACCGCGCCGCATCAAACCGCGACGAGCCCAACGCGTTGACAATGCCATGGAACTTCCTCCAGTGGTAACGCCCGGTTAAAAGCGCGTAGCGACTCGGCGTGCAAATGCCCGAGGAGCTATGCCCGTCGGTAAAACGCATTCCGTCGCGCGCCAACTGGTCGATGTTGGGCGTAGGGATTTTCGATTCGGCGTTGTAGCAACCCGGGTCGCCGTAGCCCATGTCGTCGACGTACAGGATCAGCACATTGGGCGGCTTCGACGCGTCGGCCATGGCACCAGCAGCGCCGGTTAGCAAGGCAATAATGGACAACGACAAAGCGATCGCGTGCTGGACCATTGGAGATATCTCTGGGGATAACGGGCTCGTTCGGCTATCTTAGAGGCTTGAGAGGAGAATATCGACTCGTCCTCCACGCCCCTCCAACGGGAGTTCGGAAACATGCAAGAAAACGCCACCGACGTCCATGGCCACGAAGTGATGCGAATGATGCTCGAGTCGGGCCAAGCCTACGACCGCGACACATTGGAAGCGGCCATCCTTGAGCGTTTCGGCACCGAGACGCGCTTCTGCACCTGCAGCGCAAGCGGCATGACCGCCAGCCAACTCATCGACTTCCTCGCCCAGCGCGGCAAGTTCGTCCCCACTGGCGAAGGGTTTTCGACCGACCCAGGGAAGATTTGCGATCACTAGAGTGGGTGCCGCGCCAAAGGGCCTGCTAGAGATTTGGAAATTGGCACGAGCGTTGACTGAGGTGCTAGCACCCAGAAACTACATTGACGGCAATCCGCATCGCAATTACTATCCGGCGACTTTTCATCCATCGCGTTCGCCAGCATCCAATGGCTGGTGGAAATGTGATACTCCTCCAAGCCGGTGATGTCATGAGAGCAGTCGTTACTGCCGCCATGCTACTGATGGCTGTAGCAGTCTCGTGCAATAGCTGGGGTTTCGACCTTGGCGATCCGGTCTATCGTCGCGATACCGGACGCACGTTTCGTCAGGAGTTACTGTACGAGCGATTCGACCGCAACATTGACGACACCTCCATTTCCTTTGTGATTCATGATTCTGGAGGTAGCTTTGGGGGCTCTTTGTCGCCCGACCCAGATGTCATAGTGCGCACCGCTGCAGATGTGTCGCTGGCTCGTAGTACTTGGTATTTGTCCGAATACTTCTCCGTGTATGGAGACCTTGGCGCGTATAACGAGGACTCCAGCGATGCAAAGAGCAGCCTATTGGTAGGTGGCGGCGTTCGCACCGTGTTTTTAGATGCCGAACCGGTTGTCCTTAGCCTTCAAGGACACACGCACTACTGCCCGGGTTACGACGTCAGCTTGCGCGGCGACGAGTCCGGAGTGGGCTCCTACTACAGCGAAGGGGATGTGGAGCTGTTTGAACTCGGAGGAGCACTCATTGGCGCGCTGGTGATCGAACCGGCCGACTCCCTAACCACCGTGTATTATGTAGGCGGAGGCGTCTCGATCTTTCATAGCCAAGCCGATCTGCATGCGGTATATCCCGATAGCGGATTCAGTGCCGACATGCGTATCAAGCTCCGACAGGAATCACCGTTCGTCCTAATCGGTGGCGTCTCGTTGATCATGTACGAGAGATTTTCGATAAGAACCGAGACAAGAATCGGGTACGAAAGCAGTTTGACCGCAGCACTTGGTTTTCTGTACTAGCAGGACATCATGCACCGCTTCTAAAACCCCAATCGCATCCTCCCATCCACAAATTCCGGCTCCACGGTCTCCGCGTCCACCGTGCACAAAGGATGCTCTGAGAGTTCATCCACGAGTCCTTCGCTCGCGTAGATCGAACCCAGGTGCAGGGTGTTGGGCACTACCAACCAGCGGTCGGTGCCGGAGCGCTGTTGGCACCAGTCCAAGGCTTCCACATCGTCCTTCGCCACGTGGCACATGCGGATGCGGTCCATGTCGCCGGTAGTTTCGGCGTTGATTCGCGTTTTGTTGAAGTCAATCGCGTCGTGCAGGTGCTGCGTGATGCAGTCGCCCAGGCCGAAGCCCAACGCGTTGCCTTGCGACGCCGGGGTGAGTTCCAAGGCGGCGATGCTGCCGATCCTGGGCGATGGGAAGTCGGGCACGCCCTCGATGCCGCGGCGGCCGATCACGTTGGGGTCCATGCCCAGGCCGCTGAACGTCTTGCCGATCTGGTCGACGATCAAGACATCTAGTTCGTCGACCGGCAGCTTGGGGAAGTAGTCGTTGGTGTAGTGTTCCAGCAGCTTTGGTTCTTCGTCGAGGAACTGCTCCGGCGCCAGGGCGTGCAGCTCGGCAGTCTGGTCGAAACCGTCTTCCAGGATGCCCAAGCCGGCAAAGATCTTACCGGTGTTGATGATTGCCTCGCCCAGGGCGACGATCGCCTTGGCTTTGTCCAAGCAAGGCACCTTGTGAAAGGTCCGCGCGCCGTTGATCTTGCCCATGCCGATGGTCATCATTTTCATCAGGCCGCTTTGGATCGGCCCGGTGAAGCAGGTGTGGAGCTTGATGCGGTTCAAGACCAGCACGCCGTCGGCTTCGTAGCAGTTGCGGTCAACAGTGATCGGCCCGGTGAAGGTCTCGCCGATCTCCACTACGTCCATCGACGCGAGGATCGGCATCTCCATCGCCTCTTCGGTGATGCCGAGCGACTCGATCATCGCCCGCTGCCCCGGCGCGGTGGCTCCATTGTGCGATCCCATACAGGGCACCAGGAATGGTTCCGCCCCGCGGCTCTTGAGCCAGTCGCCCGCCGCCCGGGTGATGGCCGCGATATTCGAGATGCCGCGGCTACCGCAAGTAATCGCCACCCGCCCCTGGGGCACGTCGCGCCCGAGACCATCGAGCGCAGCGAACACGGCCTGGGGGACATCGGCAATGGGATTACTGGCCAGTTGCTGGCTGACTTTATGGAGTTTCATCGTCGCTCTCGTATGTCGAACATCGGCAGGGTTTGGGAGCCCTCCATTATTCTACACACGCCGAGCCAAGAAAAGAGATCCACGACGCCTGACACGGCAGTGCCAAGCCGTAACACGACGGCCATTCTACAGAGGGCCCCATGCCCATCGGAGACGTGATCTCCCCATCGTGCGAGTTGGTCTGCGTCGAAACGGCGGAAGTCGCTAGAATGGCCTCGCCCACTGCTCCTATTGGTTTCGAACTCAAGGCTCATCATGCTCCTTTCGATCCAGCGCCGCCTGAAGTCGCTCACACCGCGCATCCGTCGCCACACACCACCCGGCTCGTCGCCCGGCACCATCAAGGTGAAGCACGACGCCCACCAACCGACGATCGAGTTGATCCATTACACCAATGGTCACTACGAGGAACGAGAAGTGACGGAGGTGAGCGAGTTGGAGCCGTACCTCAAGGGCAAGGGCGTTACCTGGGTGAATGTCGAGGGCCTTGGCGATCCTGCCAAACTCGAGCAACTGGGCGAGTTGTTTGGGCTGCACCGGCTGGCCATGGAAGACGTGGTGAACGTGCACCAGAGGGCGAAGGTCGAAGAGTACGACGACCGGCTGTTCATCGTGGTTCGCATGCTAGCCGGACACGCAGGTATCGACAACGAACAACTGAGCATCTTTCTGGGGAAGAACTTCCTGCTAACCATTCAGGAGCGGCCCGGCGACTGCCTCGACCCGGTGCGCGAACGGTTGCGCAAGTCGCGCGGACGTATTCGGAGCGTGGGAGCCGACTATCTGTGCTATGCCATTATCGATGCGGTGGTCGACGCGTACTTTCCCATCGTCGACAGTCGCGGCGAGGTACTGGAGGATCTGGACAGCGCCGCGTCCCGCGAACACTCCCACAGCTTCATGCGGCACCTGCACGGCATCCGTGGCGAATTGATGATGCTGCGCCGCGCCATCCGCCCGCTGCGCGACGCCTTGGTGCGACTGATGCCCGACCCGATCGACTTGTTCCACGCCGAAACGCAGCTCTACCTGCGAGACTGCTTCGACCACGTCATCCAGTTGATGGACCTGCTCGACACCTACCGCGAGATGTGCAACGACCTGCGCGACTTTCACCTCTCGTCGATCAATCACCGCATGAACGAGATCATGAAGGTACTCACGATCATCGCCACGGTGTTCATGCCGCTCAGCTTCATCACCGGCCTATACGGCATGAACTTCAACCAGCATCTACCTGGCAACATGCCGGAACTCAACGTGCCGTACGCCTACGTCGTCGTGCTGTTGGTCATGGCGGGGATTGCGACTGGGCTGTTCAGCTTTTTCTACCGCCATGGCTGGTTGAAGATGGAGGATTTGACCGAGGGCCCAGAGGATTGCGGGGAGGGTTAGGCCCTTTGTCGCTGCTTGCAACGCGGTGCCGTGTTGAGACCGTGCATCGACCAAACACGGCGACTATAATTGCTGCGACTGATGCCTGAGGGTAAAACAACCCTTTCACCACCGGTTTGGTCGCCTATTGGGATTCGCTATGTCGTACAATGATATGAGAGTGAAGTATCTCTTCCTCAACCTGCCGTACCCTTCTTATCTGAAACTTCAAGTTACTCTATTCATCTGCTGGATCGTTGCCGGTCTGGCACTGCTCGCGTTCAGGGGACACGACCATTGGCTATTGGCCAATGCCTGGTGGATCTGCCTAGTCGCCGCGGTGGGCGAGGCAGCAGAAGCGTACATTGCTGTCAATCACGCGAAGAAAAAGTACAACGCCGAGATGAACAGGCACGACGGCGAATAGGCCCGGAGACGCTTGCTTGCCAAACGAGCTAGGCCGTTAGCAGCCCTCCCCGCGGCAAGTGCAGCCGCGACGCTCCCGGAGGGAGGGTGAAATCTATCGCTGCGTCAGATCAAATCCAGCGGCGACTTGGCTCGGTTCTGCTTCTTCTGGCAGTCGGCGCAGATGCCGGAGATGATCAAGCGGTGGCCGGTTACGCGAAAACCGTTCTTGCGGGCCACGGCGTCGCGGAGGGCTACTAGCTCGTCGCTGGCGAATTCGATTAACTGGTCGCACTTTTTGCAGTGCAGGTGGTCGTGCTGAGGGTAGCCATAATCGTGCTCGTAGACCCGTCGACCGGTGAGCGTCATGGCCTTCAGCAGCCCGGCGTCGACCAATTCGTCGAGCGTGCGGTAGACGGTCGCGCGGCTGATCTTGGCGTCGACCTGGCCGAGGCTGGCGATTAGCTCGTCGGCGTCGAAGTGGTCGTGCCGCTCGAAGATACGATCGACGATTTGCAAACGTTGCTGCGTGACCCGCTTGCCACGGCTCTGCAAATACTCGACGAACCGCTCGCGCGGCGACGAAGAGACTTCAATGGATTCTAAGGCAAACTCGTTGGCCATGCGCAGGACTGAAATGACGAATCAAAAGGCCAGTTACTAGCCGGCGACGCCGACTAATACCCATTTTAGGCTCACAAGCACCCTTGAACAACCGACGAGAAAACCGCCGCTGGAGGAGCAAACTTTAAAAACAGGCGGAAGTGCGAAATTATTGAAAGCGAAACTCGAGCCTTCTAAGCGGCCAAACAGCAGCATCAGAACACGGTGACGAATTCCACGCCGCCGTAGAAATAACGGTCGCGCAACTCCACCAAGCGTCCCTGCTGCGCCGTAAATTCGCACCAACCGTAGGGCGTCTTGAGTGTGTACCGGCGGCGTCCGAGGGCGTAGTCGCTGAGTGTTGAACCTCGAGGCTCGATGGTGAAGTCGTATCCAGCGTCAATCGTCATCGTGATCGGTGGGCCTGCGACGTCGCCAGCAGCCAGCATCGATTGAATGCGATCTAACTCACCTGCGCGCAGCAGTCTCTCAAAACGCCGCGCCGTGTGCTGCGGCCAGGAAATCCAGAGTCCGAGCGCGAGACAACAACCCGTGACGACGACCAGCAGGGACCTCAGGCGAAATCGCATGTTCGCCCCTTAGGGCTCGACGAAGTTAGCCCATCGAGTCGAACAGGCGATCGACCGCCGTTTCCAGCTTGTCGGCCGTCTCGTAAGTGCCGCTGGCGATCTCCTGGCGGAGTTGGGCCACTAGGTCGGCGCGAATGCCGTCGCCGGTGGTCGACTCCGAAGCGGCTAAGGCAGCTGGCGACAGGTCGAGTTGATCGACCGGCTGCGCAGAGCCTGCGCTGGTGGCCTGCTGCGGCCGATTGTTGAAATGGGGGCCGTTCAGGGCTTGAGTGCCATGGATTTGATGGGTGCCGTTGATTTGCATGATGAGTGGTTCCCGCGGCCAAAGTGCGTCCGTTCGCGGCCAATTTCTAAAGCTTTGTCGGTGTGGGGTCAAGGGCAACCTGACGCTTCGCAATTCGCCATTCCGTAGTGCGAACGGGCTGTCAGGTCGTGGTACGTGGTGTCGGGCTCTCGGGTTCGCAGAGGGGGACGCGAGGGGACGAGGAGCTGCGGGCGGAGGAATGCCAGGTGGCACTGCCTCGCCAGTAGTTTCATCGGCCGTGCTAGCGTCCAAATGGAATTTTCCCCTCTGGGTCGTAATCAAATGCAAGGTACCGCGTGTACGAGCTTTGCGGGCTCTACGCTGGCCGAGTATCATGCGGGTGAGGCGAAAAAACAACGCAGCAGGGCCTGTGGGGCGAAAGCACAGCACCTACAGGGCGAAACCGCTAGCAAACGTTGGGGTTTGAACCTGTAAGGCCGTTGAGTCCGGTTGTTGGGGCTATTTGGGAGAGTTGGACCATGATTCGTCACGCGATGCTGCTCGCTGGTTTCGTTATCTTTGCGACCACCCCCACTGCGGCCGACGACATCCGTGTGGCCGACCAGGGCTTGTTCGCACGGCTGGATACCAGTGGCGATGGCATGTTGACTGCCGAAGAGCTACCCAGCAGCCAGGCGCGACTGTTCTCCCGGTTGGTACGATTGGGCGACTCCAATGGCGATGGTCAGTTGACCGAAGGTGAGTGGCGCACCGCTACCAAGCCCCGCCGCCCCGCCAAGCCGATCGAAGAGAAACAATCAGCCGAAGGGCCCGGTGCGGATGAAATCCGCCTGCTCTTGCTGAAGCTCGACATCAACGGCGACGGAGTGCTGACCAAGAGTGAAGCCCCCGAAGAGTTGAAGCGCACGTTCGACCAGATTTCCGATCAGTTCGATCGCAACGACGACGACCGCATCAACCGCTTCGAACTCGCGCGCGGCGGCCCGCGACTACGAGGGATGGCGCAGCGCACCGTGCGTCGACTCAACTTGAACGTCGAGCGCGAACTCAAGAAGCTCGATCGCGAGCAGGGCGATGCGGCGATGCGATTCTCTCGCGCGCCGAGGCGCGAAGAATTCTTGCGCGACCCCAAGCAGTCGCTCGCGCTGTTTCAACTGGTCGACGCGAACAAGGATGGCAAGCTCGAACGGGACGAGATTCCCGAACAGGGCGCCAATCGTTGGCGAAGACTCTTCCGCCTGGGCGATCGTAACGGCGATGGCGAACTCACCGAGCGCGAGTACCTGGCCGCCGCCCAGCAGGCGTCGCGTATCATGCAACGGATGTCGCAGTCGCCAAGCGAATGATGTGGCAGCCCACAACTCTTGTGGGTGCCCACAATCGGCCTGTGGTACAACTCGCCGCTAGCGCTGTAATCCTCGCACGACAACAGTCGCTTTCTTTATGACGGCAATTCAGCCGCAACACACCAAAGAAAATTTCTGGTGTGGCGAATAGATAAGGTCCGGCTACCATACCATAGGTTCGGAGTTCTGCATTCCTTTTATTCAGGTAGTGTGGTACATCGAACCTGGAACAATTACTCCGTGTCTCACGTAATAGTTGGTGACGGGTTGCTCTCTCCGGAGACCAAAACGTTGCGGAAAATTCCCGCCGGGTCTATACAGAAGAGGGAGGCCCCGATGTCCGCTCGTGACGCCGATAAATCGATCTTCTCCGCACAGCTCTGGTTGCAACCAGTCGACTACGATCTGGATGCCTACAGAGAGTTCGCCCACACTCTGGACGAAAGTCTGGCCCAACTGGTGGCCGAGCATCTCACACGCCAGATGCATTGCACCCGACCAACTCCATTCCACTTTGGGCAAGCCGACGTAACCAATCCGCCCGAAGACGTGCTGCCGGACGAAGACCTGTGGTAACAGGCGACTTTTGGTCATCGGCCGGCGACTTTTCTCCACACTTTCAGTACTACCGGGCGGGAATACGTGCGTTTGTCCCTGTCGCATAGGCCGTGGGCGAAGTATGCTGCATAAATCCACAGCAACTAAGCCCTGCCTGACTGCCCGATGAAAGTACTTCTTGCCAGCCCACGCGGATTTTGTGCCGGTGTGAACATGGCGATCGACTCGCTTGAAATCGCCCTGCGAGCATTCGGCCCGCCGCTGTACGTGTATCACGAAATCGTGCACAACAAGTACGTGGTAACGCACTTCCGCGAAAAAGGCGTGGTGTTTGTCGATCACCTTGAGGAAGTGCCACACGGGGCGACGCTGCTATTCTCCGCCCACGGCGTCTCGCCCGAGGTGCGCCAAGCCGCCCGTGAGCGAAAGCTTACCGCCATCGACGCCACCTGCCCGCTGGTGACCAAGGTTCACCTCGAGGCGATCAAATACGCCAAGCAGGGCTACACGATTTTTCTGATTGGCCACGAAGGTCACGACGAAGTCGTGGGCACCATGGGCGAAGCGCCCGAGGCGATTGTGCTCGTCGAGTCGCCCGAGGACGTGGCCGATCTCAAGGTGGCCGACGAGTCGAAACTGGCCTACCTGACGCAAACCACGTTAAGCGTCGACGATGCAAACCGTATTATCTCGGGACTGAAGGAGCGGTTCCCCAAAATCGCCAGCCCGCCGAAGGACGACATTTGCTACGCGACGCAAAACCGCCAGGAGGCCGTCGCCCTGCTATGCGGCGAGGCGGAGTTGGTGTTGGTGCTCGGTAGTCAGAATAGTTCCAACAGCCAACGGCTCGCCGAACTGGCCCGCGAACGCGGCGTCGCCGCCCACCTGATCGATGGCGCCAGCGACATCCAGGCCGCATGGCTCAAGGGAGTCGACACCGTGCTAATCACCGCTGGCGCAAGTGCGCCGGAGGTCGTGGTGGAAGAGTGCCTCGACTTCTTGCGCGACGAGTACGATGCGACAGTCGAAGTACGCACTACCCGCGAGGAGAGTGTGTCGTTCCCGCTGCCGAAAGAATTGCGGGCGGTTTCGGTGAAGTAGGGCGGGTTGTGTCATTTCGACGGGAGTTCCACGACCGAGAAATCTACATGGCCGCGCCGAGACGCATCGCCAAACGAGGAGTGCGCCGTTCAGTACTCCCCAGGTGCATAGTGCACGAGAGCTCCAAGCCAGATTCCTCGGTCGCTGGACTCCCTTCGGAATGACACAAGTCGTCAGTTCCACACAAGACGTCACTCCTTCTCAACAATCTCCATATCAAATGTCTTCGCCAGGAACGCCCACATGTCGGCGACCTGGTCGATGTGCTTCGAGATGGGCGTGCCGGCGCCGTGGCCTGCTTTTAGTTCTACTCGCAAGAGGATTGGGTCGTCGCCGGCTTGGGCGTGTTGCAGTGCGGCGGCGAACTTGAAGCTGTGCATCGGTACTACGCGGTCGTCGGTGTCGGCCGTGGTCACCATGGTGGGCGGGTAGGCCGTGCCTTGTTCGACGTTGTGGTAGGGCGAGTACGCCAAGAGATACAAGAAGTCTTCCGGCTCGTCGGACGAACCGTACTCGGTTCGCCAGAACTGGCCGGCGGTGAACTTGTGGAAACGCAGCATGTCCATCACGCCGACCGCGGGCAGGCACGCCCCGAACAGTTCGGGCCGCTGGATCATCACCGCGCCGACCAACAGGCCTCCGTTGCTGCCGCCGCGGATGGCAAGCCGCTCGCTGCTGGTGTACTTGTTGTCGATCAGCCACTCGGCGGCGGCAATGAAGTCATCGAACACGTTCTGCTTTTTCTCTTTCTTGCCGGCCACGTGCCAATCTTCACCGTACTCGCCGCCACCGCGGAGGTTCGGTATGGCCACGACACCACCTTGCTCCATCCACACCACGTAGTCCACAGAGAACCGCGGCGTCAGTGATATGTTGAACCCGCCGTAGGCGTATAGCAATGTGGGGTTGTTGCCATCTTTCTTCAGCCCCTTCCGGTGGGCGATGGTCATGGGGATCTTGGTGCCGTCCTTGCTGGCGTAGAACACCTGCTCGACCTCGTACTTGTCGGGGTCGAAATCAATCTGCGGGCGGCGGAGGACGGTGGTTTCGCCGCTCTTGATGTCGAGCCGGTAGATGCTGGTGGGCGTCACCGCGTTGGTGAAGGTGAAATACGTTTCCTGGTACTCCTCGCGGCCGCCAAAACCGTTGGCCGAACCAATGCCCGGCAGGTGCACCTTGCCCAGCGGCTCGCCCTCGGGCGTGAACATCTCCACTTCTGTATGCACGTCCTTAAGGTATTGCGCGATCAGCCGGCCGCCCACCAGATCGGCATCCACCAGCGTGGCATCGCGCTCGGGCACGATTTCGAAAAACTCGTCGGGCTTCGCCGCGTCGATGGCGACAATTCGCTTCTGAGGTGCCGACTCGTCGGTTAGAAAGTACAACTGGTTGCCCTGGCTGGCGAGTAGCGCGTACTCGTGGTCGAAGCTGTCCACGATCGGGCGAAACTCTTCGTCGCCCCCGGTGAGGCTCTTTATCCAGATCTGGTTCTGCGGATCGGTGCCGTTGGAGATGTAAAGCACCATCCATTGGCCGTCGTCAGTGATGCTCACGCCGAACGACCAGTCGGGATGGTCCGGCCGCTCGTACACCAAGCGGTCCTCTGCTTGGGGCGTGCCGAGCGTGTGGTAGTAGATCTTCTGATTCAGGGCGACCGATTGGTGCTTCTCGTCTGCATTGCGCTCGGGATAGCGCGCGTAGTAGAAGCCTGTGCCGGAATGGTCCCAGTCCACACCGCCGAACCGCACCCACTCGATCACGTCGTCGTGCATCTTGCCGGTTTCGATCTCCATAATGTGGATCGTCTTCCAGTCGGAACCCGAAGCGCTCTTACTGAACGCGATCAGCTTGCCATCCTCGCTGACCGAGAACGAAGACAGGGCCACGGTTCCATCCTCGCTCCAAGTGTTCGGGTCGAGTAGCACTCGTCCGACATCGGTGTCGGATTTTGCGACATATAGCACCGCCTGATCCTGCAGGCCATCGTTCTTGAAGTAGAAGTACTTACCCCCCTTTCGGCTGGGAGCCGAAAAGCGTTCGTAGTTGTACAATTCTTCCAATCGACTTGCGAAGACTTCGCGCGAGGGTATTGCAGTCAGATACTTCTGAGCGAACTCGCTTTGACTTTCGACCCAACCGGCAACTTCGTCCGACTCGCGAACATCGGCCTCCAGCCAGCGGTACGGATCGGCAACGTCGGTGCCATGATAATTGTCGATGTGGTCGACCCGCCGTGTGGCGGGATACTCGATGGCCATACTCTCCCCGAGGCTAGACAGTGCTGTGAACAACGTGAGGCAAATGCTGAAAACTAGGCGCATGGAAGTCCCTGCTATGTGGTGCGAAGGCGTTTTCTTAGTAGACGGATAGGATAGTGCGATGGTTCATCAAGATCGCTTCCAGCTGGAAACGTCGGGCCACGGCGATATGTCCGACATCACCGAGCGGGTCGCTGGCGTGATTGCCAGCAGCTCTATTCAAACCGGCACCGCGCATATTTTCAATGTCGGCAGCACCGGAGTGATCGTGGCCATCGAGTTCGAACCGGGACTCGCGGAAGATCTGCCACAGCTGCTCAACCGCCTGGCCCCGCCCAGCCGCGACTATGGGCACGAACTGGCTTGGCATGATGGCAATGCCCATTCGCACCTACAGGCCACGTGGCTTGGCCCGGGGATCACCATCCCGGTGGCCGAAGGTCGACCAGTCCTCGGCACCTGGCAGCAAATTGTCCACCTGGAATGCGATATCCGCCCTCGCAATCGCTACGTCGTGGTAACCGTGCAGGGAGAGTAGCGGCGAGCCCGCTCGCTAGCTACTCGCGCTGCGGTAGCTGGCCAAAGCTCGCTGGAAAATCCAGCGACTCACGACGAGCGAAACCACCGTGGCCAACAGCGCAAAGCCTGCCAGCCACGCATACTCGGCGGTAAGCGGCTTGGCCATCATTCGCGCAGGCACGTTCACCACGACTAGCACTGGTACGATGTACGTAAAGACCGTCCGTAGCGCGTTGCCCAGTGCATTGCCGCCGTAGATCTCCAAGGGATACCGCGAAAAGTTGGTGATGTAGAACCAGAAGTCGTAGAGTGTCTGGTTCCGGCCCAACCAGATGCTGGTGGCCGCCAGCGAAATCATCACGCTGTACAAGATCAACACTCCGCAGACGATGTAGCAGGGATACAGAAAGTATTGGATCGGCTGGAACGCGTCGTGCTCAATATGGCCGCTGGCGTAGATCAGCACCGCGAAGGCGACCACGAAGTTGCCTAGCGACGACCAGTTGATCCGGCGCAGGGAAAGCAGGAACTGCGCGTCGATTGGCTTCAGTAGTGCAAAATCGAGCCCGCCGGTGCGAACCAGCTCGCTCATCTCTTGGGCATTCGGCATGAACAACGCCTGCACCAGGCTGTTGATGAACATCGTGGTCGCGATAAACACAAAGAACTGCCATTGGTTCCAGCCCGTCTCGGGATGGTTGGGATCGCCAATGGTGTTGGTGTATTGAAACACCAAAAGATAAAACCCCAGATTCATCGCCATCCAACCGATGCTCGACACCACTTCGATCAGGAAGTTAGTGCGAAACGTCATGTCGCGAATCAGGCTGTTTCGCGCGAAGGTGAGAAACAGCCGGGGATAGAGCGTCAGGTCTGGCATATCGGTCTTAAGGGAAAACTCCGTCGTTCAGCCGTCGGGATTGTCGAGAAGTTCTTGAAGTCGCGTGGCAAGCTCGGGTTGCAACTTCTTGGTCCACGACTGGTCAACCAAGCCGGTCTCGATCAAGTCAAGCACATGCACCTGGTCCTTGCGGCGAAACGACGTGAGTTTCATCACGACCAACGCCTCCAGTTCCAAGAGTCGGTAGGGCTGCTGAGTCTGGTCGATGCGCAACTCCGGTGCGGCGGCGTGATAGTCCTGTTTAACCTTCTCGCCAGCGAACAGCAAATGCACCGCGTCGCGAGGGCTGCCATCGGGACCGTCGAGGAACATGTGGACGTCCATCAATTCATAATGGACAAACCCGGCGCCTTCGAGCGCCGCTTTGGTGCGATCCAAGTCGCTACGGTCGATCAACAGATCGACGTCCACCGTGTTGCGTGCCGCGCCGGGATCGACAGTCGACACCCAAGCGGCCACGGCGTTGCCGCCAATCACTGCGTACGGCACCTCGGCCGCTTCGAGGGCGGTGGTCGATCGCTGCAGTCGCTCGCGTACCTTTTCCACCGCGCGCACCATCCTTTCCAGAAGGTCGTCGCCAAACCCGACTACGCCAGCGATATTGGTTTCGCTTGCCATCCCACTAGTGTACCATGGCAGCCGTTCTCAGGTGGAGCCCGCCGCTGGCCATTCGGCATTTACACGTGCGGGAGGAAAATCGACAATGGATCGACACTCTTCGATCTCCAAACACTCCACCTCTCCATGCCTGACAATCAAATTCCGTACGGCCAGATTCTCTACCGCCTCGACGACAAGCCGCCTTTTCCCCGCGCGGTGATCCTGGCCGCCCAGCACGTGCTCACCATGTTCGGCTCGACGGTCGTCGTACCTTTGATGTTCGGCAAACAACTGTGGCCAATTCCCGAAGAAGCTTCCGGTATTGTCCAAGCCCAACTCAGGGAGTTGCAGCTCACTAACATCGCTTTGTTGATCTCGAGCGTCATGCTCTGTAGCGGCATCGCCACATTACTGCAGTCGTCGTTCGGCTCGCGGCTACCGATCATCCAGGGAGTATCGTTCTCGTTCCTGGCGGCGTTCGGCGCCATTATTGCCAGTGTGCATGAACAACGCGGTATCGATTGGGCGCCGGCAAGTTCCGACTCGGTGAACCCCGAGACGCTCGCGCCGCTGGTCGAACAGTGGCAGGCGGCCGGCGCGGCGGGCATGCAGACCATCGCCGGTGCGATCTTACTCGGCGCGTTGTTCGAGATCGTCGTAGGCTTCAGCGGCCTGATGGGTTTTTTGCGACGCTTTCTTTCACCGGTGGTCGTGGGACCGGTAATCATGCTCATCGGCCTGGCGCTCTATCAGTTTGGCGCACCCAAGGCAGCTTCCAACTGGCCGGTGAGCACCGGCACCATCGTCTTGATCAGCCTGTTCGCGCTGGTGCTGTCGCGCAAGGTGACATTCCTGCAGCTGTTTCCAATGCTCTCGGCCATCGTGGTAATGGTCACCTACTGCGCGATCCTCACCTGGAACGGCGTGTACACACCCGATACACCTGGCTATGTCGACCTGTCGGCCTTCCATCATGTCGATTGGGTGCGCACCACCGACGTCATCTTGCCTTGGGGTTGGCCTCAATTCACCACCAGCGCAACGGTCGCCGTGCTGGCCGGGTATCTCGCATCGATGATCGAATCGTTCGGCGACTACCACGCCTGCAAGAACATCGCCGGCGCGGGCGACCCCACACCGGAAGAAATCTCACGCGGCATCGGCTTCGAGGGCGTGGGCTGCGCGTTGACCGGCATCTTCGGCGGCTTCAGCAGCACCAGCTACTCGGAGAACATCGGACTGGTAGGGCTCACGAAGGTGGCAAGTCGCTACGTGGTGCAACTGGGCGGTGTGATCTTGATACTGCTGGGACTGTTCGGCAAATTCGGCGCGTTCGCCGCTGCCATCCCCGAGCCCGTGGTGGGCGGACTCTACTGCACCATGTTCGGGTTGATTGCCGCGGTCGGTGTGCGGCAGTTCGCAAGGGCCGACTTGAACAGCGACCGCAATCTGTTCGTCGGTGGTTTTTCCCTATTTATGGGCCTTAGCGTGGCGTTCTACTTTGGCGACTTTAGCACCGGCAGGCAGGACGTCGCTTGGATGCCATCCGAGATCCGCGACGTGGTGCTGGCGATCGGCCAGTCGGGCATGGCCGTGGCTGCTATACTCGGTATCGTGCTCGACAACGTCGTACCCGGCACCCCCGAGGAACGCGGCCTCGCCGAAGGCCCCGGCGTCCTGGTGCCCGAAGGTGGCGACGTGGATGTGGACTGAACGGATACGCCGCTAAACTTTTCAACCACGGTGCACGGAGCATATACTTGGATACCGCTCGTCCACTTGATCCAGGCTTTTCCACGACTGATGCGGAATTGCCTGAATTGCAATACGATGGCGAGGTCCTCGTCGCCAAGTTTCGCGACTGGAGAGAACGCTGGGTGACGGTGCGATTCCTGGGAGTTTACGCGTTTCGTTGGCAAGGAATCGAAATACTCCTTGAGAGCGAACCTTACGATGGCTCGTGTGAGATTGAAAACTCCAAGTGGCTTGCGGAACACATTCGTCAATCCATCGTAGATAACGAAGGGCGAGACCACCATCATTACAGATTCAACTTCAATGCCGTCGGATCATTAGATGTGATCTGCAGTTCCTACAGCGTGGAAGTCAACTAAATCTCTCCGCATTTTCCGGCATCAGTATTCCTTCCACATTTTTGAAACAACCATGAGCACCACCGACAAGCTCACTCTCCCCATCGTCAACCATACGCCGCAGCCTTACACAGGTCCGTCGCGGGACGAAGTGATCGCGTTGCGTAAACAGTACGTCTCACCCGGCGTGATCACGTACTATCGCGAGCCGCTGATGGTGGTCGACGGCCACATGCAGTACGTGTGGGACGAGACCGGCGAGCGGTACCTCGATGCATTTGCCGGAATCGTCACGGTGAGTGTCGGGCACTGCCACCCGAAGGTCGTCGAGAAGGTTCGCGCGCAGACGGGCCAGCTTCAGCACACCACCACCATCTACCTGCACCCCGCGCTGCCACAGTTCGCTGAGAAGCTCGCCGGAAAGATGCCCGAGGGACTCTCGCGCTCGTACTTCACCAACTCGGGCAGCGAAGCGAACGAGATCGCCATCCTCTCGGCCCGAGAGCACACCGGCAACACGGACGTGATCGCACTCCGCAATGCGTACCATGGTGGCACCGCCACCACGATGGGTCTCACCGCGCACGGCACCTGGAAGTTCAAAGCCAACCAGGCGCCGGGCATTCATCACACGCATGCGGGTTACTGCTACCGCTGCCCGTACGGGTTGGAGTACCCATCGTGCGACCTGAAGTGCGCCCGGGATGTCGAAGAAGTGATCAAGTACCAAACGCCGGGCGAGGTGGCTTGCTTCATTGGCGAGCCGATTCAGGGCGTCGGCGGGGCGGTCACTCCGCCGAAGGAGTACTTCCAGATCGTGTACGATATCGTCCGTCGCCACGGCGGTATCTGCATCGCCGATGAAGTGCAAGGCGGTTTCGGCCGCACCGGCACGCACTACTGGTCGCACCAGAATTGGGGCGTCGTCCCCGACGCGATCACCATGGCCAAAGGCATTGGCAATGGCATCCCGCTCGGCGCATTCACCACGACCGAAGCGATCTCCGAGGTAATGAACAACCGGGTGCACTTCAACACCTACGGCGGCAACCCCATCAGCATGACGCAAGGCCTGGCGACGCTCGAGGTGATCGACGAAGACGGGCTACAGCAAAACTCGCTGGAAGTGGGCGGTTACCTGAAGGATCGCCTACTGGAACTTGCCGACAAACACCCGACGATCGGCGAGGTGCGCGGCATGGGCCTGATGCTGGGCCTGGAACTCGTGACCGACCGCAAAACGCGCGAGCCCGCCAGCCAGCTGGCCGCCGATGTGCTCGAAGCGATGAAACACCGCAACGTCATCATCGGCAAGGGTGGCCTGTACGGCAACACGCTACGCATCAAACCTCCCATGTGCATCACGAAGGACGACGCCGAGTACCTGGTGGCGATGCTGGATGAAGTGCTGACTGGCTGCGCGGAGAAAACTAGTTAACCACAGAGTTCACGGGAGCATGTAGGGTGGGTGGTTCTGTCGGCGCGCAGAAGCCAGCCCCCTTGAGTAAGACTTTACAGCCGACAGGTTCACCCTCCGGAGAGACAGCCGGTGGGTGAACCTGCCGGCGACGATTTCTGGCAATAGCTGAAGCTGTATGGCGGCAGAACCACCCACCCTACGACTAAGCCAGTAGGACGGAACTCATTACGTTACAATAACAACAGCGAACCAACGGAATAAATTCCGTTCTACGAAGTTGGAGACACCATGCCTACGCTTGAAACAACCGTCGACGGCTTAAGACTTCCGAATCCCTTCGTCATCGGGTCCGGCCCTCCTGGCACGAATGCCAACGTGATCGGCAAGGCGTTCGACGAAGGGTGGGGGGCTGTGATCTGCAAGACGATCAGCCTCGAAGCCGAAAAGGTCGTGAACGTGCAGCCGCGGTACGCTCGGTTGCGGAGCCGCGACACGGGTGAGATTATCGGTTGGGAGAACATCGAGCTGATTAGCGACCGCTCGTTCGAAACTTGGCTCGACGAGTTTAAGCAGATTAAAGACAAGTACCCCGACGGGGTGCTGATCGCTTCGATCATGGAGGAGTACAACAAGGACGCTTGGCACGAAATCGTCGAGCGGTGCGAAGCGGTCGGCGTGGACGCGTTCGAACTGAACATGAGTTGCCCCCATGGCCTGCCCGAGCGGCGGATGGGCGCGGCGATGGGCGAGAATCCCGACATCCTCGAGGAAGTCTGCGGCTGGGTGATGGAAGTCGCCAAACGGCCCGTGTGGGCCAAGATGACGCCGAACGTCACGCACATCGAAGACCCCACCAGGGCAAGCCTCCGCGCGGGGTGCCAGGGCATCTCGGCCATCAACACCATTCGCAGCGTGCTGGGCGTCGACCTCGAAACCTTGCGGCCCGAACCAACCGTCGAAGGCTACACCACCCCCGGCGGCTATAGTTGCCAAGCGGTCATGCCGATCGCCCTGCGGATGTGCATGGAAATCGCCACCGTGATCCGCAATGAGTTTCCCGGCCGCTCGCTCTCCGGCATCGGAGGCGTCGAGACTGGCAAAGACGCCGCACAGTTCCTACTCTTGGGTTGCGACACCGTGCAAGTTTGCACCGGCGTGATGAAGATGGGCTACCGCTGCGTGCAGTCGATGCAGGAGGAGTTGCTGGCGTTCATGGAGCACCACCAGTTCGAAACGCTCGAGGACTTCAAGGGCCACTCGCTGCAGTACATCACCACCCACTCGGACCTGGTCCGCCGCCAAGCCGAAGCCCGCGCGGCGAAGAAGGCTGAACACGAAAAGAAGATGATCAAGAAGGATACCGAATGGGACGGCGACGACTTTGTGGATCAAACGGACGCACTGTCGCGTGGGTAATAAAGGTCGTAGCCGGATTCGCAAGAATTCGGATCCCATATTGCCGCCAGAATTCTTGTGAATCCTGCTACCAGACACATTGAATGCAAGCCGTAACGTTTAACGAATTCCGCGGGCCCATTTCGCTGTCCGACGTGCCCGAGCCGGAGTGCCCCGTCGATGGTGCGGTGATCGAAGTGCGGGCCACGGGGCTGTGCCGGAGTGATTGGCATGGGTGGCAGGGGCACGATGCGGATATCAAAGACTTGCCGCACGTGCCGGGGCATGAATTTGCCGGGGTGGTGGCCGAAGTCGGCGTCAAGGTGCGGCACTGGAAGGTCGGCGAACGGGTGACGATGCCATTCGTGGCCGGGTGTGGGCAGTGCGTCGAGTGCGCCGCGGGCCATCCGCAGGTGTGCGACGACCAGTTTCAACCGGGCTTTACTGGTTGGGGCTCGTTTGCCGCGCGGGTGGCGGTTCGCTACGCCGATTTCAATCTGATTCGCCTGCCGGAAGAACTCGACTTCGAGACCGCGGCCAGCCTCGGTTGCCGCATGGCGACGTCTTACCGAGCGGTCACCGCCCAGGGCGCCCTTCGTCCCGGCGAGTGGGTGGCCGTACATGGTTGTGGCGGCGTGGGTCTGGCCGCGGTGGCGATTGCCGCGGCGCTCGGCGGCAGGCCAATCGCGGTGGATATTCGCGACGAGCCACTCAAACTCGCCCAAGCGCTCGGCGCTCAGCAAATAGTCAACACCAGCGAAATCGACGACGTGCCCGCGGTTATCCGCGAGCTCACGGGCCGCGGCGCGGACTTGTCGCTCGATGCGCTGGGAAGCCGGGTGACCGCAACGAACTCCATTCTCTCGCTCCGCAAGCGCGGGCGGCACGTGCAGGTCGGTCTGTTGGCCGGCGACCAGGCTAATCCGCCGCTGCCGATGGGGCCAGTCATTGCCAACGAACTCGAGATCGTCGGCAGCCATGGCCTGGCCGCCCGCGAGTATCCGGCGCTGTTGGACCTCGTGGTTACAGGTCGGCTTGCGGCTGCTAAACTGGTGACCCGCACGCTGACATTGAGCGAGGCGCCAGCCGCCCTCGAGACGCTCAACGACTTTGGCGAAGTTGGCGTCGCGGTGATTAACAAATTGTAGCCGGATTCGCAAGAATTCGGATGACTCTCGAGCGGGCCCGAATTCTTGCGAATCCGGCTACGCGCGAACCGCCACCTTGCCTGATGATCGACCCCGTTGCTCAGATTCCCGATGTGCCGCTCGACGAGGCCCTGACGCTAGTGCGCAAGGCCTTCGATGCTGCCGAGATTACTAGTCGCGATATCAATTCTTCCGGCGTGGTCGAGTACTACCGCCAGTGCGAACGGGCGTATCGCATGTTCCATTCGGGCGAGGGTGCGCTGCACATCGGCATGAGCCCCACCGTCGACGGCGCCAATGGCAACACCGAAGACGTAGGCCATCGCCGGCACGTGGAGCTGTTCGCCGAACTTGTTGAGTCGCTTGGAGCCCAGCGCGCCATCGAGTTTGGCTCCGGCATGGGTTACAACGTCCGCACACTCGCCCGCCAGATGCCCAATCGGCAGTTCGTCGGCGTCGACCTCTCGCCGCATCACACAAAGGCCGCGCGGAAAGATGCGGCGGGCCTGAAGAACGTGGAGTTCATTGAGGGTAACTACCAGCAACTCGACTTGGCGGATGAGTCATTCGATGCGGTGCTGGCCATCGAAACGCTTTGTCAAACCGAGGACCAACGCCTGGCCATCGCCGAAGCATATCGCCTTCTCAAACCCGGCGGGCGGATGATGGTGATCGACTGCTTCCGCAATCGGCCGCTCGACGAGGTGGACGAAACGTTTCGCGAGGCGGCGCTCTTGGTGGAGAAGACCGCCGCGGTCGACAAGTTCGCCGTGCTGGAACCTTGGAAACAGATGGTCGCCGACGTGGGCTTCGAAGTTGCCGAATGCATCGACCGTTCGGCGGAAACGGCCCGCGATCTACAGCGACTCTATCGACTGAGTCGACGGTTCTTTAAGATGTCGCTGGCGGTGAAGCTCATTCGCCGCGCAATGCCCGCGCTGGCGATGGAAAACGCTGTGTGCGGCTTGTTGATGCCCTACACCGTGGGCCACGCAGTGCACGGGTACTATACGATAACGCTGGCAAAGTAGGTTGATGTCTGAGTTTCAAACGGTCGCGAAAGTTGGCAGCCTCACCGAAGGGCAGGGGACCACTATCGAGGTGGGCGACAAGCTCATTGCGCTGTTCCTGCATGGCGGCCAGTATTACGCCATCGACGATAGCTGCCCTCACCAAGGCGCGTCGCTCGGCGCAGGCTACCTGGACGAAGAGGGCGCGGTGTCTTGCCCTTGGCACGCGTGGCGATTCAGCGTGTGCGACGGCACCTGGTGCGACAACCCCAAGCTGGGTGTCGACACGTACGAAGTGCGCGTGGAGGGGGAGGAGATTCAGGTGAAGCTGTAGTAGCTACAGTCCCCTCTCCCGGACCCTCACCCAGGTGAGGGCCCGGGAGAGGGGAACACCTTACTTCGCGGTCACTTCGACCGTCTGCTCGACATTGCTCTCGACACCGGCGCCCATGAGTTCGCCGGTTAGCGTGAGGTTCAGTTCGAGCTTCGACTTGGTGAGCCTGCCCGCCGCGGCGTCAAACTCTGCCGAGCCGGTCGCAGTCTGCTGAGTGAGCTTGGGGTCGGCCAGCGGCTTGACTGGCAGATAGGGATCTTCCTCGGCATTCTTGTCCGGGCTGACTGAGAGTTTGATGGCTGGCTCGAACTTGTGCAGGTCGCCTTCGGTGCCGGCGGCTTTCCAGGTGAGCTCGCCGGTGAGCTTGCCGAGTACGCGATTTTTGATGTCGAACTCGCGGACCGAAGAGTCTTCACCTTCGGCGGGCAGCAGCAGGGCGATCTGCTCGGCCACGCGACGCAGGCCGGACCCGGTCAGCAGGTCGCTCATCGGCCGCGTGGCGGGAAGCCCCGACAGGCGTTTTTCCATTTTCTCTGGCAGCTTCACCTCCTGCACTTCACCTCGGGCGGTGACCACCACAGTAACTTCGTTGTCGAGCAGCGACTCGAACATCGGCGTCAGCATGGCCGCCAGCCCGGCGGGAATTTCGTCGGCGTCCGAGTCGTACACCATTTCGAGCCCGCCGGCTTGCTTGATGTTCACGCGGATTCGCTCCACTACCTGCGTGGCGGTCATCGTGCCGGAGTCGTCGACCGACTCGATCCGCCACAGCACATTGAGCGTTTGCGAAGCCAGGCTGGCGAACGCGCCTGCCTGCTCGGCGTTGACTTTGAACTTGGTCTTCTGCACGACCTCGTACCGCAGCTCACTATCGGCGGCGAACTTCCACCGCGGCGCGTCCTGAGCGAACACCGTAGTGCCACCAACGAAGAAAATGACGAAGACCAGCGACCAACGAATCATAGTGATTTGCTCGCACACTCAAGGGATTCTTGCAATAGAAACCGACGACCGACGTGTCGCCCGGAAGTTGGACCCTATTGTACTACAACTCCAGCACCCCGCCTGGCTCCAGTACCACCGGCTCGGCGTTGGTATGCTGCTTGACGCTTTCGGCCCACGCGCCGGCGTCCTGCGCAATAGGCGGCCAGGTGTTGTAGTGGCACGGCAGCACCTTTTTGGGGCCTAGTAGCTTGATCGCCTCGAGGCTGCCCGCCGGGCCCATGGTGAACAGGTCGCCGATCGGCACCACCGCCAGGTCGAGCCCCGGCGCGCCGATGAGCTTCATCTCCAGGAACACCGCGGTGTCGCAGGCGAGGAAGATGCGTTTGCCCTCGCCGGTAATGACGAAGCCGCCAGGGTTTCCACCGTAGCTGCCATCCTGAAAGCTGCTGCTGTGGTGAGCGATGGTGTACTCGACGCGGCCGAATTTCACGTCGTAGCCGCCGCCGGGGTTCATGCCAATCGCGTGATCGCGCGCCACGCCCTCGGCGGCGAGCCAATTGCTGATCTCGAAGTTAGTGAGCACCATCGCGCCGGTCCGCTTGGCGATGCTCACAGCGTCAGCGATGTGGTCGAAGTGCGCATGCGAGACGAGCATCACTTCGGCCTCCACGTCGTCGGCTTTCACCGGCGCCGTGGGCGAGTCGTTCAGGAAGGGATCGACCAGCACGTTCGTGCCATCGATTTCAAGGTGCCAGCAATTGTGGCCCAGCCAGGTGATCTTCATCGGGTGGACTCCGTCAGTAATCGAAAGCGGGCGCGCCCGCGGTTGCGTCGTTTTCCAGCGCCAGTGTGCCCAGTTTCGCACGTCCGGCAGTCTGTTGCCAGGGTGACGGACCCGTTGTCGCGACGCAATCGACACGGATGTCGGTATTGCCGACAGCGCGCGGAGCCGTTGCCGTAGGCACGCATGGGAGATTCGCTCGAAATGCCCTGCTTCGTGAGGAACTTCCTGCATTGGCCTGGCATTTGCGTTGCAGTGCAGACTTAGCCTCGACGACGGGGCCGCAGCAGAGAGAGGCCACCCGCTCGTGATCGACAACGACGACTCCATACCACCAAGTGCCACCCGCTCGAAGAGCGGGCCGGGCTTTACCTTGGTGGAAATGCTGGTGGTGATCGCCATTATCGGGGTGCTGGTCGCCCTGTTGCTGCCCGCAGTGCAGGCCGCCCGCGAGTCGGCGCGGCGGACGCAGTGTTTAAACAACCTGCGCCAGTCGGGCCTCGCCACGCTGCAGTACCACGACGTCCACGGGTACTTTCCACTCGGCCGAGAGTCGCCTGTGTCGCTAGTGTCTCGTGGTCCGAATGTCGTGAATGGTTTCCTGACACTGATCCTGCCCTATCACGAACAGGCCGCCCTCGAAGACCGGTACGACTACGAGAAAGGATTTGATGACCCAGCGAACGAGCCAATTGGCAATTCGTATGTCGCGGTCTATCGATGCCCCTCCGCACCAACCGGGCGTGCAATGGAAGCTTACAACTTGATGCGCTACTCCGGGCAGACGGGGGTGCGCGCGCAACCGACCGATTACTTTGGCATTCGTGGCATCAAGGATCCCGCTGGTCAGAATTCCATTCTCAGCAGCCGCAAATCGCTCCGGCGTGTTGAGGACGGGCTGCTGAACGACGAGACTCGCGTCTCGATCAAGCGCGTGACCGATGGCACATCGAACACGATCGTGCTGTTCGAGGAGGCAGGGCGGCCGATGCATCGGATTCAGGGTCGGCCGGATCGAGAAGGAACCAGGTCGTTCCTGTGGCAAGGTCCATGGGCAGGCAACGTGGCCGTGAACGTGCATGGCTACGACCGAGACGATCCCATCAAGTCGCCCGGCGATTGCTACATCAACTGCAACAGCCATTTTGGGGCTTTCAGTTACCACCGGAGTTTGATCCACGTGATGCTGGCCGACGGCTCGTCCCGGCCGATTCATGACGACATCGATCCGATGACCTTTGTGTATCTCGGCCGCAAGAGCGACGGGATGATTGTCCAACTCGATTGAAGAACTGCTACGGCGTAATGATTCGCACGAAGATATCCAACTCCGTCTCCAAGCAATTGCCGTTGGTGTTGCTTGGACTCCTCGCAGCCTTGCACCCAACGGCCGCTGCCCGCGCAGAGCAATTGGTATTTGATTTGAACCCCAGCCTGTCGGAGGTCGACTTAACCGCGTTCGGGTATGTGTTCTATTCCGGCCCCAGAACGACAAGAGATACGCAGACGATCCCCATTGGAGGAACCATCGTCCTTGATGTCACGCCGCTGGGCGGCGACGTGCAGTCGGTGGATTTCGTTTCCCTCGATTTCGACTATCTCGCCGATGCGGAAGACCCAACGATCCATAGACGCTTCCTGCTCAACGACAACGCCTTGGAGGAACTCTCCGGCGGCGAAGAGTTGGAGGTTCATCTCCCCTTCATCGAAGAACTTGCGCATGGGAATCCCGTTCCCAGGTATGCACCCAATCTGATTGTCAGTGAATTCTCAGGCGGAACGGAAACGGGAACGGGTGCCGACCTGATGCTCACCGATCCGTTCTTCGAGTTTGAGGCCAGCGGCCAGTACTTTGGGGTTCCTTATCGGGGCCTGGATCCCGACGATCCGGAAAGCCCACCCCATCCCTTTCAAGATGGTTTTCCGATGGACTACGGCCCTTACCCAACGGGCACGGAGTTTCCCGACACGATGCCCGGCACGGAGTACCTTCCTGAACTTGCAGAGAAGACAACGATGGACCCGTCGCCCGAGGGCCCAAACTTCCTCGAAGGAACCGTGTCGATTGTCGATGGCATTTACGTCTTTCGCGGTTCGCTGTTCAGCAAGGGCGTGGGCGGCGCGGGCATCTTGCAAACCGCGCAGATTCACGAAGCCAGCTTCTTTGCATCCACCGCCCCCTTTCTGCCAGGCGATTTCAACGACGACGGGGTGGTGAATCTGGCGGACTACACCGCCTGGCGAAACAACCTGGGCGCTGCGGCCGGGAGCCTGGCAAACGACATTGATGGCGGCGTCATCGACACTCGGCAGTATGAAACCTGGAAAGCATCGTTCGGCGGCAATTTGCCGTCCAGCGCCAGCCTCTCCCAAAACCACACCGTGCCGGAGCCACGAACCCTCTTCGTTGCGATGGCCGCATTGCTGCTTGCCTGGTTACGAACCGGCACACCAAGTACATCGAGAACTACTTCCTTTGTTCCTGCATCCTTGAAAGGACCCTGCTGATGAAAGCCCTCCCCAATGTCTTGCTCGCTGCGACGGTCGCAATGCTGGCGACCAACGCCTACGCAGACGTGACCATCGACCACACCTACCGGAGCAATGTCCGCAGCAACGGCGGCTCGCTTGCCGGCAGCTACGCCGTAAGGGCGATTAACACGGACTCACCCAATCCCAGTGGAACTCCCATCGAGCGAGAACGCAACTTCCACACCTTCGACCTCTCCGGCCTGTCCGGTACGATCACCGGGGCGACGCTCCGCGTGTGGGTCGATCCGAAAGACGGAGACCCTGGCTCGGGGATTGGCAACCAAACCGGCGCGCCGTACCAGAGTTCGGACTCGTCGGAAGACATCTTGCTGTACGACGTTTCGAGCGATGCAAGCGACCTGGTGAACAGCCCCACGGCCACGGAGTTTGCCGACATCGGCTCGGGGAACCTCTATGGGACACTCACAGTCAACGACGACGATGCTGGCGAGTACATCGAGGCCGTGCTCAACGCCCAAGCCATCGCGGACCTCAACGCAGCGATTGGCGGATTATGGTCGGTCGGCGGAGCGCTCGACTTCAATGGCAGCTACGGCGCGAATTCGAACTTCATCTCTGAACGAGTGTTGCATGATGACAACAACGAATTGAACGACCTGCCTTCGCAGTTGGTGCTTACCGGCAGTGTTGTTCCCGAGCCGAGTTCCGTGTTGCTGGTACTCGGCACCGTGGCTGGCTGGGCCGTGCTCCGTCGCCGTTAATCTACTCGCTTGCAACGGCAGCAAAACCCCGGAAACGTCTGATGTTTACCCGACGAATTCATATCCTGTTGGGCGCAGTGGTCGCACTACCGCTTTGCGTTCAGGCGTTTACCGGGGCGCTGCTGGTGTTCGAGCGCGAGATCGATACTTGGCTCAACGCTCGCTACTTTTACGTCGATCCGGTCGGCGAGCCGCTTAGCCTGCAGCAGCAGTTCGACTCTCTGTGCACGGTTTATCCCGACATGCGTCCGCATGTCTACGCGGTAGGGCTGCCGATCGCGCCCGACCAGGCGACCACCATGCTGGCCAAACCCAACGAGGAGGTCGGACCCCGCCGAGGAGTGCGGTTCTTCGTGAATCCCTACACTGGCGAGGTGACGGGCAACCAGCCGTATCATTCGACCTTGATGGGCAAGGTGTACAACTTGCACCGCACGTTCTGGCTCCCACGTTGGGGCAAGTGGATCACTTCGACGTCGGCGCTGCTGACCGCCACGCTGGTGATCACCGGTTACCTGCTGCATTGGGTCACGCGTCGCCAAGCGGACACTAAATCTCGCGGCCCGCTGCTCCGACTGCACCGCAGGGTGGGCAAGTACTTCGGTCCGCTGGTGTTCGTTATTGCGCTGAACGGGGCGGCGGTGACCTACATGTTCCTGGTGGTGATCTTCGTGTATTGGGCCAGCGGTACCGAGATGCCCAAGGAAATGCGTGAGGGCCGCTCGACGCAAATCACTGAAGCACCCGGCTCGACGCGGTACACTCTCGACGAGCTGATCGCCCGTGCCAACTTGGACTACCCCGAAGCGCAGCCGCGTTTGCTATTGCAACCGGGACGCCCCGACACGGCGGTGACGGTGATCTTGAAGAAGCCACACGAACCGCGCGACATTGGCGGAACGTTCGTGTCGATGGACCCCACGACCGGCGAGCCGATCGGGCTGACTGATTTCACCGATGGCGAGTTGGGCAACCGGGCCGTGTACTGGATCATCCATTCGCACAAGGGAACCTGGGGCGGCTACCTGGCGGGAAGCGTGGGCAAGCAGGCCACGCGGGTGCTGTGGATCGTCACGGCGTTGGCCGCGACGATGCTCGCTGCCACGGCCGCAGTGAGTTTCGCGCGACGAGCACGCTCGCCAGCGTCCGAGCCAACCGAGTAGCTACCGCAGTCGCTCCGTCAGGTGCACCACCGCCCACAGCATTGCGCCGATGAATGCCCCTGCCAGGCGGATGGAGATAGCCGCGTTGTCGAAGCGTGGTCCCATCTGGTCGACGTCGAGCGACGCCTTCATCACCAGGACCAGCAGCGAGTAAATCATCATCCCGCCGACGACGTACGCGGTTAAGAGCAGCAGGTCTTTGATCGAGAACTGAATCACAGCCGGGGCGCCTCAGCCTGTTGTTCGTATGCTGAGGCTCCAGTGTAGCAGATCAGTCTTGGGAATTCGCGGTTTGCGAGCGCCGCAGGTTCCAGAAACGAACCAAATAGTAGAGCGCCAGGCCAATGGACGCCCCGACGACGTTGTTGACCATGTCCTTCTGCGTGTCCCACTCGTCGAGGTCGCCAGCGCCGATGAACAGCACGCCTTCTCCTTCGCCCACCAACTGCGCGCCGGCGTATTCGAAAATCTCGTGAAACGCCGAGAAGCCGAGCATCACCACCAGCGTGGCCACGACGATGAAGCCGGGCGAGTAGTGCCCATGGAAGTGGTACGCCCGGCAGACGATCAGACTGGCGACGAAGCCGAAGAAGCCGTGCACCCAGTAGTCGTACTCCACGCCGAGCGGATAGGTCATGTAGCAGCCGAACATGCCAATGTCGTGCAGCAACAGGAACACGCCCAACAGAGCGTAGTGCAACGGGTGCAGGTCGATCTTCTGGCGAATCGCGTAGACACCCCACAGCAGGATCATCAAAAAGATGAAGTCCCACTTGTACCGCGAGTCGGTCGCCAGGGCGTAGATTTCCAGGCCTACCAGGATAAGCGAGAAGAGCCAGGCGATGATCGTGTTGGCGCGGTGCATGGAAGAGTCCGCCGACGTAGGCCAAGTACTGGTTCTCTCCATTGTCGCACGTCGCAGCACCGGTTGCCAGCGGCAAGTCCCTACTCACGCCCGCCCGCAGCGTGCGGCGCACCGGGGTTCAAGTCGAGCACTTGCCGCTCCGGCGGGACCAAGGCGTTTTCGAACTGGCAATCCCACTTGCTCCCTTCGTCGATGCCGGCGATCGTTTGGCCCGATTCGATCACCGGGCCATTCTCCAAGACATAGATGGCCGTGTTGAACAGCACGGCCGAAACGTCGTTCGGGTCCAGATCGCGAAAGTGGCATTGAAGATCGTGTAGTCCGATTTCCGTCAGACCACGCGTATCCATCAGCATGTCGCCCGGCGTGTTGCTGATGTTAAAGAACCGCACGTTCAATGAGCCGGGCCGCTTGATCGGCGGCTGGTCAACCGCGTCGAGGTAATCCTGTCCAAGCACCACTTGCTGGCTGTGCTTGGCCACCATGGCCAGCGGCTCGAGCTGCTCGGCGGCCGCTTGAACAACTCCATGAAAGAGTTCCAGGCGGGTCTGCGGCTCAAGCGTCTGCGCGAGCATCTCGGTCACCAGCAGCGAATGCGTCGCGCCCTGTAGCAACGACTCGGCATCACGGCAAAACCACGACTGTTGGATCTCGCCCGCGTAGCCCTCCAAATCAATCGACTTCTCAGCCTCCAGCAACCAAGTTTGCGGCGGTGCAGCGCCATCGGCGAACTTTACCATGTGTTCGACGTGGGCAAACAGATGCGCCTTGTCGCCTTCTCCCTCCGGCATCTCGATTTCTGAGCCCAGGATCTCGCTGGCACGTGCGCGGATTGCCTGGTAGTCGATGGTGGGAGGCTGGTGGAAGTGGAATTCGATGATTTGCATGGACATGGGCAGTCGTTCCGATATGTAGAAGTTCAGCCAAGGTCTACTTCAGCAAAGTCGTCGGCGATCAGTTCGACTTCACCCGTCTCATGATCCCACCAATACACGCCGTGCTGCAAGGTGTCGGGATGATCGATCATCGGCAGCAGGACGAGCAAGTCGCCCCCTCCGTTGGTGCCGATCGCCACGGCTTCGGCAGGAAAGCCGCACCAGCCCTCGCGCGCAGAGCGAGTCTCTCGATCGATACTGTTGCAGGTACGCAGGATTCGCTTGCGATCACTGGCGTCGAAGAATGGGAATAGCACGAAGCTGTCGATCAAGGTGGTGACGCTGCCGCCGTTCATCTTGGCCATGGCCGTGACAAACGACGCCGGAAAGCGCACACCGAGCTTCTTCTCGGTCTCGTTGATCCACTTGATATCGACAGGGAAGGGCATTGCCAAGGCATCCGGAATTCTTGCGTACGCCATCTCGTTCGATTTTAGAGCCTCTCACAGCTCACCACGACCTTCCAGCCGCCGAGATCGCGAATCCCAGTTTCCCCACCGCGCCAAACCAGGGCCACCAACCCCGTTTTTTCTTCCCTCCGCGCCATAGAAACTGGACAAACCGTCTGGTCTAATATGCGTTGCGCCGCGGTCTGCCAGCGTATTCCGATGCCCGGCCTGCAGAGAGGCGGTCCAGAATGTACGGAGCCCAGGCACGATCGGGTGGATCGTTTTGGGCCAACTGGCGCAGGGGTGGGCGAAACCCTCGGAGTTTTGTCCCCCCTGGAAATTGAAAAACCCCTAAAAAACAGACCAAAAACGAAATCGGGCGGGACCAAAACCCCCAGGGTTTTGGGCCAATGGATCGAGTTTTGGGACAAAACTACCAAAACGGTCCCCGAACCGCTGCCAGGTTGCGGGGTCCTGCCGGAGACAGCGAGCTCGAAGGCGTACCCTCCGATCCAGCCACGGAACCAAGCTCCGTAGCACAACCTACTCCCTTACTCACCTACTCACCCAATCACCTACTCCCATTCGCCATGCTCAACAAATACTCCAGCCACATTACCCAGCCCAAGAGTCAAGGCGCCAGCCAGGCCATGTTGTACGGTACCGGGCTTACCGACGAGGACATGCAGAAGGCGCAGGTCGGTATCGCCAGCGTGTGGTACGAAGGCAACACCTGCAACATGCACTTGATGGACCTGGCCGCCAAGGTAAAGGAAGGCGTGGTGGCCGCCGGGATGGTGGGCATGCGGTTCAACACCATCGGTGTGTCCGACGGCATCTCGATGGGCACCAGCGGCATGAGCTACTCGCTGCAGAGCCGCGACCTGATTGCCGACAGCATCGAAACCGTGATGGGCGCGCAGTGGTACGACGGAGTGGTCACGCTGCCGGGCTGCGACAAGAACATGCCGGGCTGTTTGATCGCCATGGGACGACTCAACCGCCCAGGCCTGATGGTTTACGGCGGCACCATCAAGCCGGGCTTTACGCACTTCGGTGGCGAACAGCAGAAGCGCGACATCGTTTCCGCGTTTCAGTGTTACGGCGAGCTGCTCGCCCAATCGATTAGCGAGGACGAGCGCAAAGAGATCGTGCGCACCAGTTGCCCCGGCGCCGGTGCGTGCGGCGGAATGTACACGGCCAACACCATGGCCAGCGCCATCGAAGCGATGGGCATGACGCTACCGTACTCCAGCAGCATTCCGGCCGAAGACCCTGCCAAGCTCGAAGAGTGCGTGAATGCCGGCAAGGCGATGCTCCAACTGCTGGAGAAGGACATCAAGCCGCGCGACATCATGACTCGCGCGGCGTTCGAGAACGCGATGAATCTCATCATGGCCGTTGGCGGCTCGACCAACGCGGTGCTGCACTTGCTGGCCATGGCCCGGGCGGTGGACGTCGAGCTGACGATCGACGACTTCCAACGGGCGAGCGACCGCGTGCCACTGCTGGCGGATCTCAAACCTTCCGGGCGGTTCGTCCAAGAGGAGCTTCACGAAGTGGGTGGCACGCCGGCGGTGCTGAAGCTGCTGATGGAGCACGATCTGGTCGACGGTACCTGCATGACGGTTACCGGCAAGACGATGGCCGAGAACCTGGCCGAGTTGCCCGGTTTGAAAGAAGGCCAAGAGGTAGTCCGCGCGTTCGACGATCCCATCAAGGCGACCGGGCACATTCGCATCATGCGAGGCAACTTCTGCCCCGACGGTGCGGTGGCCAAGATCACCGGCAAAGAAGGACTGGTGTTCACCGGCACGGCCAATTGCTTCGACAGCGAAGAGGACATGCTGCACGCGCTGGAGGAGAAGAAGATCAACAAGGGCGACGTGGTGATCATTCGCTACGAAGGCCCCCAAGGCGGCCCCGGCATGCCTGAGATGCTCACGCCCACCAGCGCCATCATGGGCGCGGGGCTCGGCAAAGACGTCGCCCTGATGACCGACGGCCGCTTCAGCGGCGGCTCGCACGGTTTCATCGTCGGCCACGTCACGCCCGAAGCGCAAGTGGGTGGCCCGATCGCCCTGGTGCAAAACGGCGATAAGATCACGATCGACGCCGAAGCGAATACGATTACCGTTGACGTGAGCGACGACGAACTGGCCAAACGGAAAGCCGAGTGGAAGGCCCCACCGTACAAGGCGACGCGCGGCACGCTGTATAAGTACATCAAGAACGTGAAGAGCGCCAGCGAGGGGTGCGTGACTGACGAGTAGACGGTGAATTCACACGAGCTGCAGCGGGAATGAACAGGCCATGCCGATCGAATTCACTTGTCCGTCGTGCGGAAAGGCATACCGGGTCAAGGACGAATTGGCCGGCCGCTCGGCCACTTGCAAGTGCGGCGAGCGTCTATCGATACCCGAGCTGTTAGAAGACAACGCCTTGGCACCGGACTCGCCGCCGTTGGTGTCGATGCCAGAGACTTTTGTCCTGGCCGAAGACAATCCATACTTGAATCCGGATCGATTCCGCGGCCGGCCACTCCACGTCCGCCTGGCGGTTGGTTCGCTGGCCATCGCGGCGTTGCTGTTGGCTACCGTGCTGGGCCTCGATCCGTTCGATTGGCTAGATAAGCCGAAATCGGCGCCGCAAGTGGTGCAAGAAGTTCCACCTCCGTTCAAGCGATCGCTGCAAGAGCAACGTGGTGGCTTTTTTACCGAACTAACACCACACAGCTTCACTCCCACGGGGCCGGCTACTGATCCCCCGCGAGATGTCATGCGGAAGGTATACTACGAGTCTCCTGCCGGCGAACTGGTTGCCTACCTTACTCCTCCACCGCGCAACGAGCAACGCCTGCCGGCCATCGTCTGGGTTCACAATGGCTATGGTGGGATTCAACCTTGGCTGTGGAAATCGATGGCTCCACAGGACGACCGGACGGTGAAGTCCTTTCTGGATAAAGACATGGTGGTCATGTGCCCTTCGTTGCGAAGCGAAAACGACAACCCGGGTAAGTTCGAGTTCCTGTTCGGTGAGGTCGAAGATTTAATAGCAGCCGGCAACTACGTGGCAAGTATTCCCTACGTGGATCCAACGCGTGTTTACGTCGCGGGACTCAGCGAAGGCGGCACGCTTGCGATGCTGGCCGCCGCGAGCGACAGCCCGTTCCGTGCTGCATTCGTGTTTGGAGGCGATACGGATTTCGAAGCACGAGTGAGATCCGGCAATTACAAAGAACTTCCTTTCGACCGCAATCGGCTCGAAGAAGTGGAACTTCGCGCGCCAGAAAACTTTGCGTTGGCGATCCGTATACCGACGTTCTATTTCGATGGCAGCGACTCGATTCACGCTGAATCCGCCCAGCGAGTGGCACGCAGGGCGCGTGCCGATGGTGCGCCACTGCACGCTGCCATTATCGACGGAGGTAACCGCTACGACATTCTACGACCGCTGAAGGATTTCATTGCCGATGCGATTCTGGAGGATACTGGCGAGGCATGCACGATTTCCGTTACGCCGGAACAAGCAAACCATATCTACTCAGATTACTGGCAGGGATACAAGCAGCGTGAGCAGCGGTTTCTGGAGCAACTACCGCCTGTTGAACCTACCCCGATCGCCGCACTAAAGTTGGCCGAAAGCCTGGAGGAGCAAAATGTACGCGACGGCGCCGCCGGCATCATGCTCAGGTATGAAAACGGCGACCTCGAGGGATTCCGCTGTGGATTAATCGAGAACCCATCCGCGTACGAGTCGTTCGTCGTGAGATTTGAACTTCTACTATGAACCCACCGCCAGTCGACCTGCGGCGAATCAGATACTGGACTGGAACGAAGAGGAAGGTTTCACGAATTCGGACCAGGAGTTTACGGACTGGTGAACGCGCCCTCAACGTCGCTCAGAATGCCTTACTCTTTCTCACGCACAAAGTGCCCGAAGCCGGTGTTCATCTGGCGGACGCGCTGTGTGCCGCGCCAGAGGACGTCGGTTTCGCGGCCGTCCTGGTCGTCGCGGTCGTGCAGCACCACGGTGCCTTGCACGCTGTGCCAGTCGCGGCCTTGGATTTCCTTCACTAGATTCAGCGGAATGGAGAACTCGACATCGTAGCCTTCGTCGGTACGCTTGGCGGCCGCCTTCACACCACCGTAGTCGCGGCCGTTGCGCATCCGCTTGGCGGTGACCTTGGTGTTGCCGTTCTCGTCCGGCGCGGTGGCGACGATCGACAACCCGGTCCGCACGTACTGCGAATCGCGGGTGCGAACACCGAACCGGCGGGGGTCGACCAGCAACTCAACCTCGTCGCCTTCGATCACGCGATCGTCGGTCACGCGGGCGGCGACGTACATGCGATCGCCCACCTGCCGCGCGAAGAACTCGGCCGAGCAGTCGCCAGGACCCTGCCACGCCAGGCGGTCGCCCAGCAGCAGCGGCTTGTCGGGCGTCGCGTTGGTACGCACGTCGGGCCACTCTTCGATCACGCCGTCCAGCTCGGGCATGCTGGCCAGCGATGGCAGCGAGAACCGCCGATCGATAACCACCGGCACGGTGATTTCCGAACGCAGAGGGTTGTCGGCCGTCGAACGCATCTTGGCGGTGAGCGTCGTGCGCGCGAGCGCCGCAAACTCGACCGGCTTGGTGAACTCGACGCGGATCCGCTTCTCCACCGATTCGCCGGGGCCGGCTTCCAGCTCGAGCTGCATGGGATCGACCGTCAGCCCGCGAAGCGGCATGCCATCGATCTCGCCGGCCATGGCCACCGGCTCGTCGAAGCGGTTGTGCAGCCGAATGGTGATCTCGCCTTGGGAGAAAGCCTCCGACTCGGCGCCTTCGATCAGGATCGGTTCCACTTCGAGGCTCGCTCCGCGCAGGAACTTGTTGAAGCGAGCGATGCTCTCTTCGGTCACCACATCGGGTCGCAGGATGCCGTCGAGTCGCAGGTTCGCCACGTGCGGGCCGTCGGCCTCCATGGTAAGCCACGTGATGTGGTCGAACTCACCGTAGTCGTTACCTCGCAGGCCAGAGCCGCCACCGGTGGTGGCCAGCGAGTAGTACTGCTGGTCGTTGCGCTGGTACTGCACGTAGTGATGCACGTGGCCAGCGAACACCGTGTGAGGGCGATCGACCAGCAGCGACTCAACGCGTTTCCAGTTGGTGCTGTCGGCGTTGCCCGCGGCCAGGTCCCTCTCGGCGTACACCCACAGCGGCTTGTGCAGGAACACCAGCGTCCACCGCGCGTCGGCGTGCTCGGCCAGGTCCTGCTCGAGCCAGTTGAGCTGCTCGTCGCCGAGGTGCTCCACCGGATCTTCGCTCAGCAGGCAGACAAAGTGGACGTCCTTGTAGTCGAACGAGTACCACTCGCGGCCGAAGTGCTCCCGCCAGATGGTGTGCATCATGGGGTTGGTGACGTCGTGGTTGCCGGCGACGAAGAAGAACCGCATCTCCATCTTGTCGATGAAGCCGAGGAACTCGTCCCACTGCGCTTCCACTTCCTTGCGATTCTGCGAGTAACCTTCAATCAGATCGCCCACCGACACCACGAACTCAGGCCGCAGCAGGTTAAGCTTCTGCACTGCGTCCATCCACACGCCGGGACGATGCCCACCGGTGCGGTCGGTCATGACTGCGATCTGAAATCGCTGCGGGTCGTTGAGCACCGGCTTGTCCGACCACGGTTTTGGGCCTTCGATCTCCGGCAGCACGACCGCGGGAGGCAACTGCACACCGGCACGTGTGGAGCTGGGCGTCGCATCGCCCGAGTCCTCATGCCCAGGATGGGCGTGGACCGTCGAATACAACAAGGCAATGCAGCAGGCAGCCAGCGCAGCAATACGCATCAAGATTCTCCCGAGAACCAGGTGAGGTGGGCGTGTTGGAAGGATTGTACACCAGGAACGCGCCGCGGTGCGCAAAGATTCGGTGAAGGCTCAGCCTTCCACGATGTGGGCGCCGGGTGCGGGGCGGGTGGTGAACAGCGTGGGTTCGATGTCCAGCGTCGTTTGGTAGGTCTGGGCAATGCGGGTGGCGACATCCTCCACGGCGTCCGACTCGACGAGCGTCACCGTGCAGCCTCCGAAACCAGCGCCGGTGAGCCGCGAACCGATCACTCCGCCGCCGGAACCGATCTGGTGGGCAGTGTCGACCAGCAGGTTGAGTTCCTCGCAGCTCACTTCGTAGTCGTCGCGGAGCGAGTCGTGGCTGGCGTACATCAACTCGCCCGCCAGCGCCCAGTTGTTGGACTCCAGCGCGCTTGCCATTTCCTGCACGCGGCCGATTTCGGAGATCACATGGCGAGCGCGGCGGTTGACGACTTCTTCCAGTTGGTCCGACATCTTGTCGAGCATCGCCATTGTGGCGTCGCGCAGCGCCGGAACTCCCAACTGCTTGGCAGCCGTTTCGCATTGGCCGCGACGAAGCGGATAGGCGCTGGAAGCCAGTTCGCGTTTCACGTTGGAGTTGATGATCAGTACCGTGACATCGGGATTGGTGAACGGGACCTGCTTGGTTTCTAGCGAACGGCAATCGAGCTGCATCAGGCGGTCGGCCTCGCAGACCGCGGAGCTGAACTGGTCCATGATGCCGCAAGGCATGCCGACGTGGATGTTCTCGGCCCGTTGGCAGAGCTTGGCCTTCTCCGGACCAGAAATCGACTTGCCCGTGGCCGCTTCAACCATCGTGGCGGTCGCCACTTCCAGCGCGGCGCTGCTGGAGAGCCCGCCGCCCAGCGGAACATTGGCGTGCACCGTGGCCCGCAGCGGACCAGCGGCGTACCCGGCGTCGGACATCTCTTTGAGCACGCCATGGATGTACTGTCCCCAGCGAGGCAATTCCTCGGCCGATTCCGCGCCGACGGAAATGGTGCACTCGTCGTCCATCGCATCGCTGTAAACCTGCAGCGTGTCGCCCTCGCCATCGGCCGGGCCGGCTGCGATCACAACAAATCGCTCAATGGCCATCGGCATCACGAAGCCATCGTTGTAGTCGACGTGCTCACCAATCAGATTCACCCGGCCTGGCGCCATAACCACCCATTTGGGTGGCTCGCCGTACCGCTGGGAGAAGGTTTGCTTGGCCGTTTCGACCATGACTTCAAGGGGAACAGTCGGCAGCATGAGGGGCTCGGAGAAGTGATTTACGGTGAGGGACGTTCGGCGAAGGGGTCGCTTTGCGAAATGGAGATTCCCAATCTACCCAGTGCAAGCATTTCTCTCTAGCGGCGAGGCCCATGGTAGCGGCATGCGGCACGTTTTCCCGGCGTCTTACATGCCAAAAGCGGCTTGCCGCACATGAACGTTTTGCACGTTTTTGGGGTTGCAGGCGGGCCGGAACTGGATATGATTTCATTGCGTGAACGATTTGAACGTTTTGAACGCTTCCACAGAATGGTGAATCAGTCATGTCTAGCGCCAAGCAGCGGTTGGAAAGTCTCCGGCAACACCCGATCTCGTTCATCGCCAGCCAGCGATTCAACGATGAGGACCTCGCCCTCGAGGAGCCCCTCGTCACGGAGGTAGAGCAAGGTCGCGAACGCATCACGTCCGAAGGAGGAGAAGGCCTACCACCTCACCTGCGGCGGATGTGCTCGACCCCGCTCTTGTCGAACCAACAAGAGCAAGAGTTCTTCCTCCGCATGAACTACTGCAAGTACCACGCCGCGGCCATCCTGGCGAGCGCCAACTCCAATCGCCCCTCGAGAGCGAAGCTCGACGAGGCGGAAGAGTACCTTGAGCGAGCCAACCGCTTGCGCAACTACTTGCTGAAAGCTAACACTCGGCTGGTGGTGTCGATCGCCCGCAAGTTCACGGACACCAAGAACTCGTTCGACGACCTCCTGAGCGCGGGGCTGACATCGCTGGTGCGTGCGGTGGAGAA
Organism: Aeoliella sp.; assembly: GCF_965227375.1. NCBI lineage: Bacteria > Pseudomonadati > Planctomycetota > Planctomycetia > Pirellulales > Lacipirellulaceae > Aeoliella > Aeoliella sp. The sequence goes on along the minus strand of NZ_CBDDFX010000002.1, from coordinate 918,703 downwards.
GTTCGACTGCGACCGCGGCTTCCGGTTCAGCACCTACGCCACGTGCGCGGTGCGACGCGACTTAAGTCGGCTGGTGAACAATCGCCGCCGCGACTCCCAACGCTTCGCCGCCACACCGAGCGAGGTGTTGGAGAGTGTGGTCGAAGAAGAGTTTCAACATCCGGGCCAAGCCGTTCAGCGGTGGCAAAAGCTCAGCCAGGTGCTGGGCCACATGATGGAAGGTCTCGACGATCGCGAGAAGCGCATCATCCGCGCCCGATTCGGATTCGACGAAGTCGAAGGCAAGACGTCGTTCAGCCAACTCGGCAAGCGAATGGGCATCTCCAAAGAACGAGTTCGACAGTTGGCCAACCGTGCCATGGATAAACTCCGCGAGCATGAAGCGTTCGAGCAGTTGCAAGCGTTTAGCTAAAATAGCGATTGCTGGGTAACCGATTGCTGTGAATAGCGTTCCAAGTACCCCTTCACCTTCAGCTTGCGGGCGGTATTGTCGCTACTCATGTACCGTATCTTGCCGAAAATGTCTCGTTCAGGTCCCCACGCCCGATCGTAACGACCTAGCACCCAGAAGATGCCGCTGTAACTGTTCGGATTTCGACCATCGAGGGCGTACTTGTTGTTCAGCTCGATCATCACCTGCAATGCGACTTCGGGCGTAGCGGTCCATTCGAGGATCTTCTTGCCCCACAACATCCGCAGGTAGTTGTGAATTCGTCCCTCGACCAGCAACTGACGCTGGGCGGCGTTCCACAGTTGGTCGTGCGTCTCGGCACGTTCGAATTCTTCCAGCGAGTAAACGTGCTCACGGGCGTCGCTGGCGTGGTCGGCCAGTGTTTCCCTGGCCCAGTCGGGCAGGCTGCTGTATCGCGTGTAGTCCGCTTGGTGGGCGCACATGTTGTAGCCCAACTCCCGCCAGGTGATCAGCTCGTCGAGGAATCCCTCGGCCGATTCGCTCAGGTTCCACCATCCAGAGCGAGCCCCTTTGGCCTTCGTCGCCACGTCGTCCGGCTTCCACTTCAGCTTCGCAGCCAACTCCGCAAACACCTGGTGCACCGACAGATGCCCAAAGTGCAGATAGGGCGAGAAGCCGCTCGTGGCGTCCTTCTCCGGCTGGTTTCGATCGTCGCCATACTGTTCGAGCTTGTCGGCGAGGAACTCCTGCAAGCACGCTTGCGCAGCACGCTCGCCGCCAATGGTCGAACGGACAACCGGCACTCGATGGTCGATGGGCAGCTCGGCAAGTCCCGTGGGATCGTCGGCAAGCGATTGCACATCGGCGATCGGCCACTTATCGGTGATCTTCTTGGGCACCTTGTCGAGCTGGGGTAGCTTCAGATCCGTGAATGGGTCTGGCTGCGGTAGATGACCGAAGTGGTTGGGCAACTCCTTCTGCAGGTAGCGACGCAGGTCGTATGCGCGGGCGAACACCTTGTCGGTCGCTCGCATCGGCAGCAGGCCGTTGGAATCGACCATCTCGAAACGAACATCGACCTTCCGGGCGGCGATCTGCTGCATCCGCGGCAGGAAGAAGCAGGGGAAGTCGTCGCTCACCACCAGGCAGGCTTGCGACGCCAGGGCAGCGAGCAGCCCGCTACCGTCGCCAGGCGAGCGTTCGAGGTACGGGTAGTACAACGCGGGGCGATCTTCGAGGGCCTCGGCGTTATCCCGCATGCCGGAGACGACGAACCAGTGCAGGCGGTCGCTGGCCCATTTGTAATCGCACCGCAGCGCTTCGAGCACCACCAGCGGCTTGTTCAAATCGGCTGCCCACTCGGCCGCTCGCTGCAGCGAGTAGTTCCAATGCGTCCGCCGAAACGCCACCATCCAATACAGGACAAAGTCGCCATCTTCGCGGACCTGTTTGTCGTTCAGAGTGCGAACGCGCAGCTCTGGTACAGTGCGGTCTTCGAAAGCCGAGTCGGGGTACTTGGGCATCGTTTTACAGGGCGGGGAAAGAAGAGCCACTCAACACTTGCAGCCTAAAGGATTCGGCAACAAAAAACAGGCCGGGCCGACGCACTTGCGTCAGCCCGACCCGCAGGGGGAAGCAAACGGTCTATCGCTGCGTGCTATTCACCATGGCGAGCCAACGCTGCGGCCTTCGCACGGGCGGCCGCCACAGGGCAGGGCGAGGCGGTCGCGGAGACGTGCTTAGTGTCGGACGCATGGCTGCTGGAAGACTGCTGGTTGTTGTCCGAGGGGAGCAACACCTTGTCAATCACATGGATTACGCCGTTCGACGCATCGATGTCGGTCTTGAGCAGCTTGGCGTCGTTAACCATGGCCGACTCACCCTCGACAGCGATGGTCACCTCGCCGCCTTGGAGCGTCTTCGCATCGCCAGCCTTCAAAGCGTCGGTGCTGTATACCCGTCCGGGCACCACGTGGTAGGTGAGGATGGCCTTCAGCTTATCCTTGTTTTCGGGCTTCAGCAGGCTTTTGACGGTGTCGGCGGGCAGGGCGGCGAAGGCATCGTCGGTGGGAGCAAATACGGTCAACTCGTCGTCGCCAGAAAGAGCTTCTACCAACCCAGCAGCTTTCGCAGCAGCCAGCAGCGTCGAGAAGGCCTCGGCATCAGAGGCTACTTCGGGAAGTGAACGCGACTCCGGGAGGATGACCGCGTCGATGACGTGGATCACTCCATTATCGCACTGGATGTCGGTTTTCACGACGGTCGCCCCGTCGATCATCACCTTGCCGTCTTTCACAGCCACATCCACACGCTGACCGTTAGCGGTCGTGGCGCCGGTGACTTTGGTTACTTGGTCGCTGGTCACCTTGCCAGGAACCACATGGTACAGCAACACGCCAGCCAGCTGCTTTTTCGCTTCTGGCTTCAGCAGTGCTTCGAGTGTCTCTTTCGGAATAGCAGCGAAAGCTTCGTCAGTGGGAGCGAACACGGTGAAGGGACCTTCGCCCTGCAAGGTTTCAACAAGGTCGGCCGCCTTCACGGCGGTTACCAGCGTATTGAATTGACCGGCGCTTACGGCGGTTTCGACAATATCGGCTGCAGGAACCGTTGCGGCGGGCAACAGCAGCACTCCTGTGAGCGCGGCTAGCGCGAAATGGGACTTCATCTTCGGGAACATGACCAAGACTCCTTGGATCGAGGGATACTGTGCGGAGGGACTGCAATTGTGCAGTGGCAGTACAAAACGTCTGGCCAGACGGAACTCTGCGACAAGCGTTCGTTGCTTGCGTCTGTAGTTCTTTAGGCACCGTGGTCGATAGTGGCAACCACGTGCGAGAAAAAAGCGGGGCGATCCGCAGGATCAGATCTCTTCCTCGCCGGCGCGACGTTGGCGGGCGAAGCGGAGTTGGCGACGGGAGACGCAGATAAGCCCCCAGACAGTCATAGCGCCGCCGCCGAACAGCATGGTGTAGAGGGCCCCCTGGTGGTGCACATTCTCGGGGGTCAGCACGTCGAACAGAGGGACTAGCAAGGCGAGGCCGAGGTTGCCGTTGCGCATGGAGACTTCGACGCCTAGCGTGAAGCCATCCGCCCGCGGGTAGCGGAGCCACTGCGAGAGCCCATAAGTGATCATGTGTGCGGAGACCACGAATAGCAGGATCACGCCGGGGGTGCGCCAGCCGTACTGCAGTATCTGTATCTGCCCTCCACCCAACGCTCCCACCCACACGCCCACCAGGGCGATCGTGCTTCCCCACACAGCCAGCTTGGCAAAGTGATGCCGCTGCTGATGCCAAAAGTGGCCAATCGCCATGCCGGCCGCCAGTGGCATGAGCAGCAGCACCAAGATGCTGTAGACCGTTTTGTCGCGCGGCATGGTGAAGTGCTCGGGCAGCGCTTTGGAGGCGAACAGATCCAGCACGATCGGCGTGACGACCAGACAGATCAAGGTCGACGCGCAGGTGGCGGTAACAGAGAGCGGAACGTTGCCACGCCCAAGAAACGTGATGATGTTCGACAGCGTCCCGCTGGGCAGGGCCGCTAACAGCACCAGGCCTATGCCGATCGTCGGATCGATCGGCATGACCCGCGCCAGCAGCACGGCAAAGATCGGCATGAGCAAAAATTGCAGCGCGAGCACCATCGCAATATCGCCCGGCCGCCGAAAGACCGCACGAAACTGGCCGACGGTGGTATTGGCCCCCATGCCGAGCATCGCGAGCACCAATTGCGCGTTGTAGAACGACTGCGAGTGCTCGCGGTAGAAGTCGAGAAACGATTGCATAAGAGATTCTAATTCCGTCTTCTACCGGCGACAGGTCGCGGGAGGTCGCGGTCTGGTTAACACGTGCTTACTTCTTGGCGTACGGCTCCAAGGCGATGGGTATTCCTTGCTTGAAGTCGACCTTCGGCACGTAGCCGAGTTCGCGTTTGGCTTTTTCGATCGAGTACTCGAGGTTCAGCGCCATGAACTTGTAACGCGGCTTGGTCACTCGCGGCGGAGTGGTCTTGCCAATCATGCGGGCGATGGCGGCCATCGGTTTGATGGCTCTCTTCGCCAGCCAGCAGGGCACTCGGCGAGGCATACTAGCTCCGATCGCATCGCACACGGTGCCGATGTACTCGTTGCGATCCACCAGTCGCTCGTCGCGGATGTTGTAAATCTGACCAATCGCTTCGGGCTTCTCGACCGCCAGCATCACGGCATCGGCCAGGTTGCCCACGTACAGGTTGTCGAGCACCTTACAGCCATCGCCGATCATCATCATGGTTCCCGCCTGCAATGTCTCGACCACGCGCGGCAGCACGTGACGATCGCCCTCGCCGTACATGAAACCTGGGCGAATCATCACCACTGGCAGTTTATGTTCGTCGATGTACCGCTGGCAAATCAACTCGGCCTGAGCCTTGGTCGTCGTGTAGCCATCGTAGCCCACGTAATCGGGCGGCACGGTTTCGTCCTCACCGAAGTGATCGCCCCAGCGGTAGACGCCCAGCGAGCTGATGTGCACGAAGCGATCGAGCGAGGGATTGCGCTCGTGCACGGCCTTCAGCAGGGTCTCCACGGCATCCTGGTTGATGGCCTTGTACTCTTCGAACGCTCCCCAGTCGCCCACCATGCCGGCGGTGTGGACGATGACGTCGACCCCTTCGACCAGCGGCGGCACGGTGTCGGCCTTGGTCAAGTCGGCGGTGATGAATTCGCAGTCCAGGTTCTCGATGGGTGTCGTGTCGTGCCCTGGCTGCACCAGTGCTCTGATTCGGTAACCGCACTCCACCGCACGACGAACAACATGGCGTCCAACCATGCCAGTTGAACCAGTGACGAGCATCCTTTTGTCGGACATCCAAGTACCTTCAAGCTGTGGAATGCGAAAACTGGGGAATTTGAGTTATCCGGGCGGAGCCATCCGCCGTAGCTTGCCGATGTTTACCAGCACACCGCGCTGTGTGTGGATGTACCGAGTATCGACCGTCGACGCGGTGCGTTTACATGCCTTTTTAGGCGGAAAAAACGGGTCCCCGCCCGCCGCTTGATTTTGGAGAAGGCGCAAACGCGGAACCAACTATAATAAAACCAGCCTAATCGGCCAATCTTAACTAAGTGCTCCACTTTAATGGGGTGTCGCGCATGATGATTCCACGCATCGCTGCCACGGATCGCGAACGGTTCCTGGAGGAGTTTTATCACGCCGAGCAGCCGGTGGTTCTTACCGGCGCCGTGCAGACCCCGGCGACGGCCGAGGAGGTTTGCGAAAAGCTCAACACTCGCATCGTGGAGGACGAGACGGCGTCGCAACGCCTGCTGTGGTACGACGTGCGGCGCGACCTGTTGGATACGATCTGCTCGACACCGGCGATCGTCGACGAGATGATGAATCCCGATGAGGCGTTCCTGCGCGAGAATTGCGTCCGCATCTGGTTCAACCCCGGCGGGCACATCACGCCATGGCATTACGATGGGCACTCGCTGCACGTATTCAATCTGCAGCTCAAGGGCCTGAAGCGGTGGACCATCGTGGCGCCGGAGACCCCGTTCTCCTGCACGCCGTTTTCGCACACGGTGATCAAGAAGCAACCTTCACTCGACGGCAAGCGAGTGTACGAGTTCGACCTCGACGAGGGCGACATGCTGTTCCTACCGCGGTACTGGTACCACTACGTCGAGTCGCACGGCCAGATGAACATCAACGTCAATTGGGTGCTAATGCCAATCGTCCATGCGGTACCAACGCCCACCGCGACGCGCGAGGCGGAGATGATGTGGCTGAAGTCGCGGCTCGACCCGATGCTTCCCGCCGGTGCGAAGCAGACGCTGCACACCTACGCGGGCGTGGGCAAACCGGCGGTCGACAAGCTCACCGAGAACGTCACCACAGCCGCTGGCCTGGCGCGGTTCGGCAAGGAACTGGCGCGCGTGCCGCTCTGGTCGATCGCGCTACCCGCCCACATCATGAAGCTGCAGGCGCTGCTCCGAACCAAGCGCCTGTTGCGGAACCTGCGCGGTAAGCCGATCAGCGAAGCAGCAGCCCCCGAGCACGCTCGGGTGGCGAATTACTGAGTTAGTCGGCCAGCCGCTTCACTGAGACGTTACGGAACTCGACCGGATCGTTATGCCCGGCGAAGCCGAAGAAGCCGCTTTCGCGCGACAAGCCTGGATGTTCGCTGTTATCCATGAACTCCTTCACCTCGCTCAGGTCAGCGTCGAGGATCACGGTTCCGTTGAGTTCGACCTTCAGGCGGCTGCCATCCACGGTGACCTCTTGGAAGTTCCACTCGCCGGTGGGACGCAGATAGCCGCGCTTGGCAGCCACCATTCCGTAGGCGGAGCCGTGGTATTGGCGGTCGTCGAGGTTGGCGTACTTGGGATGCTCGCTATCGAGCACCTGCAGTTCGCACATGCCATTGTAGGCTACGTTGCCGCTGCCGGGCGAGCGAATGGCCAGGCCGTTGTTGCCGCCGGGCGGCAGGCGGAATTCCAACCGGGCGACAAAGTTGCGTAGCTCGGGCTCGGCCAATAGCAGCCCGCCATGTCCCTCCTTGCAGCGGATGACGCCGTCGGTCACTTCGTAGTGGTCCACCGCTCCGTGCCAACCTTTGAGATCCTGGCCATTGAACAGCGGCTCGAACGCCTGGGCGTGGTAGTCGCTCAAGACTTGGTTGGCTTCGTCGGCGGGAATCTCCCGCATCGCGATGTTCCGCCAGCGAATTTCGCCGCCATGCGTCTGTAGTTGAATGGGCCCCGAGCGGCGAAGCGGCTCGCCGCGTCGCCAGAAGTTCTCCATCGTGGCGTTGTCGACTACCAGCATGTCGTTGAGCCACACCGTGGTCCGCGCGCCGACCTGTCGGATGCGGAAGCGGTTCCACTCGCCGAACGGGCGGTCGGCTAGCACGAAGGGATCCTTACCACGAGCGCCTGGCGAGTTGTTCCACAGTCCGCCGCTGCCCAGATCGCTGCCGAGGTTGAACTTCGCTGGTTCGGTGTAGTCCCAAATCTGCACCTGCGGCGTTGCCCGCAGGTAGATGCCGCTGTCGGCGCGGGGCACGGTCTGGTAGTCGACGACTAGTTCAATGTCACCATACTGCTTGTCGGTCGTCAGAAACACGCCATGCCCATCGTTCACCAGTTCGCCGTCTTCGACGGTCCAATGCTTCTCGGCATCGGCATTCCACTCGGCCAGCTTCTTCTCGCGCTCGGCCTGGTCCATCTCGTCCCACTGCTTGGGATCGAAGTGAGGCATCCCATGCCAGCCCTCCAGGTTCTCGCCGTTAAATAGCGGAGTGAATCCGTCTGGTATATCGCTGGCGAAAGCCAGAGCAGGAAGACAGATAGAGCAGGCAACGAACGTCACGCGGAGGATGCAAGCTGGCATTGGAGGCGGGTCCCGGAGGGCAGAGTCGTGGTTCGGAGGAACGGCAGGATGCTGCCGAGTTTAATTCACCCGGCCCCACAAGTCACGCGGCGTTCGCTTTACAGCGACTTTTCCATGTGGCGGTGCGGGATTCCGACTTCGACGAACTGCTCGCCAACCGTGCGGTAGCCGAGCCTTTCGTAAAAGCCCACTGCTTCGACCCGTGCAGCGAGTTCCAGCGACTCGACGCCGCGACCTCGCAGGTCGTCTTCCACCGCGGTGAGGAGTTTTCGCCCTAGACCTTGCGACTGAAACGTCGTGTCGACCGCCATCTGGCGAATCTTCGCACGCTGGTCGTCTTTCAGAATGGCAATCGCACACGCCACGAGCCACTGGCCGTCGAACAGCCCAAAGTGCAACTGGTCGCGCTCCGCCGGCAGGTCTTCAGTGTACACGTCCAACCCCAGCGGCAACCGAAGCAGCTGATTGCGCAGCTCGAGTTCCTGGCGGTACTCCGGCGTGTCGTATTGGATGGGGCGAACTTCCATTCCAGCGTGCTACCTTCACGCGAGTGGGCAAGCCGTGCCCAGGTCGGCGATTGCCTGCTGGGTGGCTGCTTCGACTGCTTGTTGCCAATCGAGTCCTGCGAACTCGTCTCGCGCGTGCGCGAAGATGATGGCCCGCGAGCTGTTCACTACCGCTCCCAAACCACTAGAGTCGAACGCACCGGCCACATCGGCCGCGGTGCCACCTTGGCTGCCGTAGCCGGGCACCAGGAACCACGTGTGCGGCATCCGGGCGCGAAGCTCGGCGAGTTGCTCGGGGTAGGTTGCCCCCACCACCGCGCCGGCGACACCGTAGCCACACTCGCCGGCCAAATCGCGACTGAGCGACTCGACCAGGTCGCCGACCGTGCCATAGATCGTTCTTTCGCCCGCGGTCAGGTCCTGCAGGAACTTGCCACCAGGGTTGGAAGTCTTGACCAACACAAACAGCCCGGCGTTGCGCTCTTTGGCCGTGCGGACGAACGGCTCGAGGCTGTCGTCGCCCAGGTAGGGGCTGATCGTCAGCGCGTCGCCCCGCCACGGCGATTGCTCGCCCAGCCAGCCGTCGGCGTAACCTTCGGCCGTGGAGCCGATGTCGTTCCGTTTGGCGTCGGCGATCACCAACACGCCCAACTTCTTGGCGTGCTCCACCACATCGGCCAGCGCCTGCATGCCACGCCACCCCAGCTGCTCAAAGAACGCCACCTGCGGCTTCACCGCCGGCACGAGCGGCGCGACCACATCGAGCAATCCGATGGAAAACTCACGAAACGCAGCCGCCCTGGCATCGAGCGCGTCGCCGCGTTGGAGACTCTTGGGCAGCGATGCGTAGCGCGGGTCGAGCCCCACAACGAGTGGAGTTCGTTTTTGCTTTACCGCGGTGGCGAGACGATCAAAGAAGGAGGGCATGACGGTATAGGTAAGGCTAGAGGAACTACCGTCCCTCTCCCGGACCCTCACCCTGTGTGAGAGCCCGGGAGAGGGGACTCACAGCTCAAGCGATCTTCGCCCGATCGCCGCTCGATGTCCAGGGTCGTTCGTTTCACCCTTACTCTCGGAATCGCTTCCGAAACGCTGCTGGAGTCATCCCCGTGACTTGCCGAAAGACGCGTATCAAGTGGCTCTGATCCGCAAACCCCGTGAGGGCGGCCACGTCGGCCATGCTTCGCTGCGTGGTGGTCAGCAGTCGCTGGACTGCCTGCACGCGCACGGTGCGCAGGTACTGCATGGGTGTCATTCGCAGCAACTGCTTGAACCGCCGGTTGAAGTGCGTGGAACTCAGATTGGCCAACTCGGCCATGTCGGCCATCGAGATGGTGTCGGCGTAGTGCTCGTCGATGTGGCGGACGACCGGCGCCAGTTCCTGGAAGAATTCGGCTTGGTCGTCGGGCGCTTCGATGCGGTACATCGCGCCCGCGATGCCAATCACCTTGCCCGACGTGTCGAACAGCGGGGTCTTTGTCGACACGTACCACCGCGGCCACCGCCGGCGATGCAGCACGGGCCACACCTGGCCGGGCAGTGTCTTGCCGCTCTTCATCACGCGCTGATCCTCGTCCATGTAGGCCTTGGCCATGAGCGGAGGATGGAAATCGAGATCGGTTTTGCCGATCGCCTGCGACTCGTCGTCCAGTCCATGGTTCTCCAGGAACAGATGATTCACTCTCATGAATCGACCCTGGCGATCCTTGGCGTAAAAGTACGCTTGTGGCAGGTGATCGAATAGGCCAATGACCGATTCGGCGAGCGGATATCGCTCGAAGAACTGTTGCTGCAACGACTTGGGGCTACGACGTGACATGGTCAAAATGTAACATTTTGCGATTTCGATGTCCAAGACATCTGCCCCAGTCGGGTAGTAAGATATGCATATGCTCCATCCCACCCCCCTCCGCAGCTGGTCCTGGCTGCTGGCCGTGCTGGCCACGATCACGCTCGCCGCTGCCGAAGAGCCGCCGCTTCGCTTTGGTCGCGACGTGCTGCCGATCCTGTCCGACCGCTGCTTCCACTGCCATGGCCCCGACGAAGCGAACCGGGAAGCCGGACTGCGTCTCGACATGCGCGAGGCGGCCACCGAAGACCTGGGCGGCTACGCAGCCATCGTGCCTGGCGACCCCGACGCCAGCGAGATCATCCAGCGCATCGAGGCGGACGACGAGTCGCTGGTGATGCCGCCCGCCGACTCGCATCGCAAGCCACTAGAAAAGCACGAGCGAGAGATCCTGCGAAAGTGGATCGCCAGCGGAGCAAAGTGGGGTAAGCATTGGGCGTTCGAGCCGCCGGTGCGACCACCTACTGGGGATACCGACGAGCATCCCATCGACGTACTCGTGCGCCGCAGGCTTCAGCAGCTTGGCCTTGCTCCATCGCCCCGGGCGGAGCCGCATACGCTGGCGCGGCGCGTGTCGTTCGACCTTACCGGACTGCCCCCGACGCCCGAGCAAGTCGCGTCGGTTGTTGCCGATGATGCGAGCGCTGCCTACACGCAACTAGTCGACGAGCTGCTAGCTTCGCCCCGCTACGGCGAGCGGATGGCCATGTGGTGGCTCGACGCCGCGCGCTATTCCGACACCGATGGATTTCAACAGGACGCGGTGCGCACCAACTGGCCCTGGCGCGACTGGGTGGTGAACTCGTTCAATGCCAACAAGCCGTTCGACCAATTCACCATCGAACAACTTGCCGGCGACCTGTTGCCCAACGCTACCGAGGAGCAAAAGCTGGCCACGTGCTTTCATCGCAATCACCCCACGAACGGCGAAGGCGGCCGCCATCCCGAAGAGTCGCGCGTCGACTACGTGATCGACCGCGTCAACACCACCGGCACCGTGTGGCTGGGGCTGACGCTCGGCTGCTGCCAATGCCACTCGCACAAGTTCGATCCCATCTCGCAGCAGGAATACTACCAGCTTACTGCATTCTTTAACTCCATCAACGAAACCGGTGAGGCCGGCGGCAAGGCGAGGCCCTACCTGAAACTCCACTCGCCCTACGCTGGAGATGTTGTGGCGAAGGCCGAAGAACTCGCCAAGCGGCGCGCAGCCATTGAGCACGCGGTTCGCGAGCAGGCCGAGCCACATTTCGAGCGGTGGCTCGAAGACCAACTCATCGCCGTGCAATCAGGCTTCGAGCCTTGGACACTGCTGGAAGCCGTGGAATTGGACTCCGATGGAGGTGCCAAGCTCACGCAGGCGGACGACATGAGCATCGTGGCCAGCGGCCGGAACCCCGATCAAGACAACTATCGTGTGGTCGTTCGTTCGCCGCTTCGATCGGTGACCGGAGTGCGACTCGAAGTGCTGCCCGATCCCGCCGGTTCAAAGAATTGGGTTGGACGAGGCAAGTCGGGCGAGTTCGTCGTCACTACATTCAAAATGCAAGTCGGTCGCGACGGGCAGGTGCAGTTCCGCGACACGGAATTCGCCACGGCCATGGCCGACAGCGAGGCTCCGTTACCAAAAGGAAAGAGTGGGAGCCGAACGTACGGGCGGGTCGCCGACCTGCTCTTCGACGATCCACGCAACGGCTGGACCGTGCCAAAAAAACAACTCGACCAGCCGCACACCGCGGTCGTGCGGCTGGCGGCGCCCATTCAACTGGCGGACGACGAGCACTTGGTGATCCTCATCAGCCACGGCTCCGACAGGTACGGCGCCAACCTCGGGCGTTTTCGGTTGTCGGTTACCGATCTACCAGCCCAGTTCATTTCGGTCGACAAGCCCGCACCGCTCGAACAACTTGCTGAGCTAAACGCCGCATCGACCGCCGAGGTCCCGGAGGCGTTGCGAAACGAACTCCGACAGCAGTTCCTGGCCACCTACGAACCGTACCAACAAGCGATGCGCGCGGCCGACGCTGCTCGCAAGCAGCACAAGCAGTACCAGTCGCAAGCGGGCGAATTGAGAGTGATGGTGATGCGCGAGCTGAAGAAGCCACGCGACACCTTCGTCCTGGAGCGCGGCGTGTGGGACCAGCATGGTGAAAAGGTCCAGGCCGGCGTGCCAGCGGCGGTGCTCGAGTGGCCAGCCGAGCAGACCAAGTCGCGACTCGACCTGGCCAATTGGATCGTCGCTCGCGAGAACCCGCTCACCGCCCGCGTGGTGGCCAATCAACTGTGGCAGACTTGCTTCGGGACGGGGCTGGTTCGCACGCCGGAGGACTTTGGTCTGCAGGGCGAGGTGCCCATGCATCCGGAGTTGCTGGATTGGCTGGCAGTGGAACTGGTCGAGAGCGGTTGGGACGTGAAACACGTGCTCAAGCTGATCGTCACCAGTGATACTTACCAGCAATCGAGCAAGTTCACGCCGGAACTATTGGAGAAGGATCCAGAGAACAAGCTACTGGCCCGCGGCGCGCGGTTCCGTCTGCCGAGCTGGATGATCCGCGACGCGGCGCTGGCTTCGAGCGGCCTCTTGGACGACACCTTCGGCGGCCCGCCGATGATGCCCTACCAGCCGCGCGGTGTGTGGGAAGCGTTGTTCAAGGGGCGGTTCGTCTATGAGCCCAGTCAGGGCGATATCCAGTTCCGCCGCACGCTGTACGCGTTCTGGCGACGCTCGTCGACGCCGACCTATTTGTTCGATGTCGCGCCGCGGCGCACCTGCGAAGTCCGCCCGCGGAGGACCAACACTCCACTACACGCCTTGACGCTGATGAACGACCTCAGCCAACTCGAAGCCGCCAGGGCATTGGCCGTGCAGATCGTTTCGCAGCAGGGCTCGTTAGACCAGCGCATCCAGTGGCTGTTCGCCCGTGTCCTGTCGCGGGAAGCAACGGATGCCGAACTGGCAGCACTTCGGCCGCAGCTCGAAGCGTGGCTCGCAGAGTACGAAAAGTCTCCGCAGGACGCCCGGGCGCTGCTCGACTTTGGCCAACCGGAGCGAAAGGTCGACGAGCAATTCCCCGAAACGGCCGCCTACACGGTGCTTGCCAGTTTGGTACTCAACCTAGATGAGGCGATCACGCATGAATAACCAGGGGCACTCGATCACCACCAACGAAGGTGCACGCCAACTGGCTCGCCGCTCGTTCCTGCGTCGTTCGGCCGGGTTGAGCCTCGGCGCGCTGTCGCTCGGCTTGTTGGAAGACGTCGCCGCAGCCAGCAGCCCGTCGGGTTCGATTGGGCGTGGCGATCTGCCGCACTTCACGCCGCGGGCGAAGAACGTGATCTTCCTCACCCAGAGTGGCGGCCCGTCGCAAATCGAACTGTTCGATCACAAGCCGGGCCTTCACGATTGGGCCGGCGTCGAGCTGCCCGACAGCGTGCGCCAGGGGCAACGCGTCACCACGATGACCGCCAACCAGAAGCAGTTGATCATGCCGCCGCGGACGCGATTCGGCCGTTACGGCCAGAGCGGCGCAACGCTGGGCGAGTGGCTGCCGTACCATCGGACGATTGCCGACGACGTGTGCTTCATCAAATCGATGGTCACCGACCAGATCAACCACGCCCCGGCGATGACGAAGTTCCTCACCGGCCACCAACTCGTCGGGCGGCCCTCGATGGGCGCTTGGACCAGCTATGGACTCGGTAGCGCGAATCGCAACCTGCCCGACTACCTGGTGCTGATCTCGAAAATGAACCGCCCCAGCGATCAGCCGCTGTACGACTACTACTGGGGCAGCGGGTTCCTGCCGTCGCAGTACCAAGGCGTGCAGCTCCGCGCCGAGCGCGACCCGGTGCTCTACCTGCAGGACCCCGACGGCATGCCGCGCAGTGTTCGCCGGTCGATGCTCGACGGTCTTTCGGAACTGAACAAGATGCGGCTCGACGAAACGAGCGACCCGGAGATCGACACGCGCATCCGCCAGTACGAAATGGCGTGGCGGATGCAAACCAGTGTGCCGGAGCTAGCCGACTTGAGCACCGAGCCCGAGTCGACCTTCGAACTCTACGGACCCGACGCGCGCCGGCCAGGCAGCTACGCGGCCAACTGCATCATGGCGCGGCGGATGATCGAGCGCGGCGTGCGGTTCGTGCAACTGTTCCACCCCGATTGGGACCACCACTCGCAGCTCAACAGTTGGTGCGTCGCCCGCTGCCGCGACACCGACCAGGCGAGCGCCGCGCTGGTGACCGACTTGAAGCAGCGCGGGCTGCTGGACGAGACGCTCGTGATTTGGGGCGGCGAGTTCGGACGCGGCGTAGCAGGGCAGGGCGATTGGAAAAGTGTCGACGCTGGACGCGACCACCACCCGCGATGTTTCACCATCTGGATGGCCGGCGGCGGCGTCCAACCCGGCATGAGCTACGGTGCCACTGACGACTTCAGCTTCAACGTGGCCGAGAAACCCGTGCACGTCCGCGACCTCCACGCCACGGTGCTGCACCTGCTGGGCATCGACCACGAGCGTTTCACCTACCGCTTCCAAGGCCTCGACTACAAACTAACCGGCGTCGAACCGTGTCGCGTGGTCAAAGAGGTCTTGGCCTAAGGCGTTTTCGAAGATCCCGGCAGCTCGCGTCGTTCTCTAATGCAGACTCGTCGATAGTCTACTCGGCCTTGTCAGGAACCCAGGTGACCCCAACCGCCAACCTCTTACCTTCCTTGGTGAACAAGCTTTCTTCACGGAGGTCCTTGTCGACGATAAATAGATTTCCGCTTCGCGTTCCCATCGCCAGCTTCCCGCTGTCCGACAGAGCCATATCAAGAATTGCATCGCGACGCCAATCCTTGCTGATATCCAGCTTGGTCGTACTTTCATCGGGTGCGATCCTGGTGACTGTTGCTGACTGGGCGATATAGATGTTTCCGTCTGTGTCGACCGCCATCGCTACCGGCTCTCCACTCGTTCCGACTTCTTTGGTCTTGTTGAGGGATTCCAAGTCGTACGCACGCACGGCATAGCGAAAGAGCTTCCCCGCATCGAATCGTTGCACATCCAGTTGCCCAGTAGTGTAGTAGGTTCCGTCTGGGCCGAACGTCATGCACTTGCCCGACGGTATCGCGATAGGCGTGTGGGCTGTGGCTTGAGGGTCGAGCAAGTACGCAACTTTATACGTCACAAGTGCAGCGACTTCGCCACTGTTGCGTAATGCAATATTTCCATTGAACCCACTGTGCGAAACAGGGAACGACCAATAGCTCCATTCCTTCCTGTCACGGCCCAACTGCGCTACGCAGGCCATGTGTTTGCCTGACGCTGCTTGCTCAGCCGCATACAGAATGTACAGCGTTCCATCAGCGGCGACAGCCAGATCTGTTACATTTGGCGTATGTTCAAACCCTGGTGGCTTGGGCAGATCGATGGATTGCACGACTTCGCATTGCGAAGTGACCTCGAACATCGACAACCTAAACAAAGAAAGCAGATTGCCAGGAGTGAATGGCTTCAGTTGGCCAGTGAATGGAATCCGCTCAACAGTTCCGGCAGCCGACGCCTCGTCCTGCTCATGACCGTCACCCGACTCCGCCAACCGATCGATTTGGAGATCATAGTAGAAGACCTCTTTGTCTCCCCACCCTAGAAACCGCTGACCTTGTGGGTGAGGGAGCAGACTGCTTACTTCGTTGCGAGGCACGACGAACTCGCCGACTTGCTCTCCCCTCGAATCGAAGGCGTACAAGCTGCCTTGCCGGCTAAGCAAGCAAGTCACTCCCGACTGCGGATCGACGACTACAGGCCCTTGCGAATTCATCATGAACTCGAACTTCGGCTGCATGTCCGCTTGCAGGTCGCCAACGATGCACGTTCGAGAACGGGGTTTGAGAGAGACCAGCGTGCCGTTTCCAATGAATCGAGTCTCTAAATCGAACAATTTTTCGTAGACCAGGTCTTCGCCATCGACGCGGAACCGGTGCAGCTCCTCTTCATGCTGTTGACCACCCAGATATAATTGCTTGCCATCGTTGGACAGGTATGGCGGTCCGAAGCCGTAATCGAACGTGGTCCTTCCCACGCGGAGGTTGCAGCCTAAACCGTTCTTGATCCGGTGAATCTGACGGCCGTGCTCGTAGTCCACCATCAGCAATTGGGTGAAGGTTCGTGGCTGGGATGGATCTTCCGACCATGTCGCTCTTCCTTCGGCGAAGCCAATGTCCGATGATGGTGAGGCCGCCACCCAGCGGACACCACCAGTTGGAATCGTCTGCTTTACGACCAGAGTCTCTGGATCAAGAACGAAGATGGTCTCCGATACGGCGGCAACCACTCCCGCCTTGGAGTACGCGAGCGAAGTGCAGGGCGTCTTGAACTCCAGGTAGACCTGCTCTCTGAAGTCAGTGGTACTGATCTTGCGGACGGTGTTCTTGGCGTCGGCCAGGTAAAGCCAAGCGCCATCGGGCGAGAACACAGCCGGCATGGTGGGAATACTTTGCCTCGGCCCCTGCGACACGGGCTCAATGTCGAGCCGTACCGTACGCCGGCCCCCCGCACCAGGTACTCTGTTTCCCCAAATCTCGCGACTGTTCTCTGGCTGCGGAACGTCCACCTTCAGATCACTGTTGTCCGCCGAAACGCGGGTGCACTCCGAGGTAATTCGGTAGGTGCCATCCGCAAGTTGGACTGGTCGGGCGCAGTCGAGGGGTTTTCCGTCAACACCCGGGATAGCGGGTAAACGATCTCCATCGCGCGCGAACCGCGTGCTCCAGTGGAGTACTCGCGGGGGCAGGTGAACTTTCGCGCCCGACTCGTCCGTGTAGGATAGCTGACTATTGAAAGCATACTCGCCAAGAGGTCCTGGGTTCTCTGCGGGCATGCGTGCACCCAATACTTCAACCTCTCCGATTCTGCTGACTGCCGGATACTGAACTGCAAAGGCATCGGAGGGCGCCTGATTTGTCAGTTCCATCGTCCTCGCGTCCGGCAGCGTTTCGACGGGCTGCTGTTCAACCCGAGCGAGGCCAATACGCGCTCGCGCACGCCTTGCGTCTGCTATCCACTGAATGCTCAGCCGAGGCTCTCGTACTCTGTGGCAAGGGTCGTTGATCACGGCGGCAAACTCGTACACCACCTCCTTGGTGTTTCCCGACTCGAAGCCAAATTGCAGAAATGAAATCGTTGGTTCGAGCAAGTCGGTTAGAAAACTGGGCAGCTTAACAGCGTACTGCGAGCCGTCGGTAGCGTTGCTTGGACGAAACCCTGGCGCGAAGCCGACTACCTCGCCGGAGGTCGTGGCAACCACCGCTAGCGATAGCGTGGGCGTCTCGCGACACACCATGTCGAACGAATCGACTTGTCCCTTTCGGTCGAGGTTGACCTGACCGAGTGTTGCCATCTCGGAAACACCGGAATACGCAGTAGGCCGGTTCACCTTGTCCGATTCATATCCAATCACGTGAACTCGCATATTGGGCGCAGGTTGCTTCACCACATCCAAGGGAATCGGCGGCGGAAGCTGATCCGCCGGAGCGGAGAACACGCTGAACCGATACTGATCAAAAGCGGAAGTCCGACGACAAGCAACGGCCTTGCGCTGGCGCCCCTTGCCAAGTATCACACGATACTGGGGATCATTGACGTTCGTACCAAACTCGTAGTAAGCCTTCCCGATGGCACGGTCGATGGGGGCAGCGATCAAGGCCTCGTCGCCAGTGCGGTGAAACACCACACCAGGCACGACACCGACTTCCCCGTCGATTCGGACCGCCACCAGAACCATGGCGTCGTTGATCGTCTGCAGCTTAGCAGCTACCGCTGGCGACGGCTTGTCCGCATTGCCAGACTCCGAATCGCCTACCGCAGGCGACTGCGCCAGGCTACGAGTCGAACACCCCGCAGCCAATGCTACGGCAAGCACCGCCGCAACCAACGAACAACTGCGAGCATATTTTGTGGAACTCATCGTATCTCTGCTTTCAGCAAGGCAACATCGTCACCGACCTGGCTTTCTTATGACGGGTGGCTCTGCGCAGGTCGTCCCATCCGGCGTTTCAAACACGAGCTGCAACGCGAGTCCTTCTCGACTCAAATCTCCTTCGAGAGGCCAATCCATGTCGGCCACCAAGGTAATGTGGCTATCGAGGGCTCTGTAGCTCGACAATACCTTCTTCAAATGTTCATCCGGCGCCCGGCGTTCGAGAATCAGCGCATCCGATTCCGTCTTTATCAAGCGTGGGTCGTCTTCATCCAAATGAATGCGAAACTTATCATTGGCCCTTCTTGGATTGAACCGCAGCCGAGGATTGCGCATCTGCTCGAAAGGGTCCGCAACGAACACAACAAACTGCAGCGCGCGGTTGTCCCCGTCCGTAGGCTTGAACGCAAACGCTATGTTGACCTGGTACGGCAAATCCAGATCGGCAAAGAGGATGGAGGGCAGCTGCATTGTATGAAAGCGAGGCGGATCGGATACGCCATTCGATTTCCGCCTCCGGATTGGCTGAACGTGATCCGTCACCACGCCAATGAACTGACCTTGCTCGTTGACCACGAGTCCAAAAGTCGGTACCGGCGGAAGTGCTTCTAGACGGAAACTGGTGATGGTGCCGTCGTAGGCGCGAAAGATGCGGTGGACCTTGGCAGCTTGCTGAACGCGAGTCGCCGAAGGGAATCGCCCGCGCTCTATCTGGTAGCCCAGCAGCGAGACAGGCTGGCCACGGGTTGGTAGCTCACCAGCTTCCATTGGCACTGGATCAGGCATTTGGTCGGCGGGTGCGGTGAGCAGGACCATTTGGCCGTGGCAGCACGAACTGAGCCACGTGGCCGGCACCTTAGAAGTCGCATCCTTGCCAAGCGATACAAAGAACGACGTGGTAGAATCCATCGCCTGGTTCATGGCGGTCGTTCTGAAGACGACGAACGCATGATCGCCCTCCTTGCGCACGACAATTCCAGGTGCAACGCGGCCTTGCTCGCCTTGCTGCCGCCAAACCGCAACAGCAGCGGCCTCTAGTTTCGCGAGCGACTCTCCAACTTGCGGCGGAACTGGCTCCTGGTTCTCTGACAACTTGGCGACGTACTCTTGGTCTGCTTTGCTGAGCCGCGACAAGGGAATGGAAACCAGCCGGCCGTTGGGCAGCTTCAGTTGCACCGCATCGGCATCCGTGCGCACGAAGGCGGCTTCCGACTTGTGGCGGCCCGACGAATCGGTCCAAGTGCGCATGGCCTCGGCCGACTGGACTCGGCTGGGGCACCACAACGCGACCAACAAAGAGAAGGCGGCCAGCAAGATAAACGCACGCCTTTGGCCACAACGAGAGTCTATCGCTGGCACTAAACGCTGCGGGACATCAAGAGCTATTCTCATCGCGACACTCGTTCTCCGTTCGTTGGCATGGCAAGCGGAACCTACTTCTCGACTTCCAACAAATCCGCCAGATCCCACAAATCTCCTCCACTAAAGCGCTTCGCCCGATGGGCCGCCAGCGCAGTCGCCAGCAAGCTCTGCTTAAAACCAACGCAGTCGGGCTGGGCCAGCAAAGGCAAGATGGACTCAGTGGCTTCGGGAGACATACCGCCAACAAACCACTGCAACACTGCTTCTTGGTAGCGATCTTGCGGCCGTGTGGTCAGTATGCCCTTCGCATCCAATTTTTCTACCAAAGCCAGGCTCTCCTCGAGCGGCAGCCCACGATGGCTCCTCAGAAACAGTTGCAGGTTTTGCCTGCGAGTCTGCAGTTCGTCCAAATCATCTATCGACACCTCCGGCGTGTTCGCTCTCGGTGGTCGTCGCGAAGTGGCCGGATTCGGCGGCAGCTCGAGACCTAGCGACTCGGCTTGAGTGTCGGCTTCTTGTTGCTTGGAATCTGACAACTGTGGATGTAACGCCCTATATAATCGCTGCAAGAGCTTGCGTTGCTCGCGGTTTGTCTCGTCCGGCCAACGCTTTAGAACCATCTGCGTGGCGGACCACGCAGCATCAGCAGGAAGCAGACGCCCCATACCAATCAGACATCCGCTAAACTCCGTACTGCGCCGACGCTGCTTCGGGTCAGTATATCGAGCATAGGCGTCCCAGCAGGCGGCGTAGAACGCTGGCAGGTCCTGCTCTGGAATCTTCGGCGCTGTGACCATGATGATCTGATCCCATCCCTCCATGATGCGCGGCAGGGGATCTTGAGAGATTTCCTCGAGGAGCGCAATCCCCACTCCGGGCGAGGCGGTCCCTTGGCACATCTGGATGGAACTGCAGGTTTTCTTCAGGCCAACCGGGTGGCTCTCTCTGCCAAAAGAAACCAGACAATACAGGACCGTGTCCATCACCTCCGGCGACATTGTGGCTTGTGTCTTGCCCAGTACCTGAGCCACTTCCGACGCCAGGCTTTGTGGATTGGGGTAAACACGGACTACCTCGGGGTCCGCAGGCAGGGCGTCCGATTGATAGACAATCTGGCAAAGCACCTTCACCAGCCGATCTCGTAGCGGAGCGGCGTCTTCGGGATCGAGGGTGGGAAGTAGCTCGCTTAGGGGATCGCAGAAAAATCTCCCGCCAACAGGCCGAGGGCCTCGCCAGTTGCCCGCCTGCGCTTCTTTCACCGCAGCCTGGAAGTCGTCCAGCAACTTGTTGGCCATTGCCATGCGGGTCTCGCTGCTGACGTCACGACCCAATCGCGCCACGCTTTGGGTAAAAGTCGCGAGATGCAGTGGATTATCCGTTTCCTGCATTCTGCCGAGAAGTTCCTGAGCAATCAGGTCGCGATTGTCGGAGGGGATACTATCCAGCAACGGAGCGACCAACTCCATCAATGACACCCGCTCAATGTCCGGCAGCGAATCGTACATCACGCGAAGCAATTCGTGGACTTCGGACGAAGGCAGTTCGCTGGCTACTAACCTCATTAGTGCGCTGGGACTCGACATCGAAGAACCGCTGTCACGAACCTCGCCAGTAACGATCCGTGGCAACAACTGCCTGATCAGCCCAGGCCACTCCTCACGATCGCGGGCTTCCAGGAATGCGAGCACATGGCCTGGCATCTTTGGGTGAGATTGTCGATCAGCCACACTCAAGCGCACGAGCAGCCCAAAAGCTCGCTCCGCGTCGGCGGTGGAAAGATCGGACGCTACGGCCGCCAGGCCGCCAGCCAGCACCTGAGCTTCTGGCGTTGCGCTGGTGCCGGTCAGGGTGGCCATGAGTTTGCCGAAGGCCTTTTGCTTGTCTTCAGGGTCCAGACCTGCCGCGATTGCCGCCATGGCCGGAAGGCACTGATTGTCGACCAAGGCTGTTCGACGCGAACCACCCGATTTCTCGGGATGATAGTCCGTCTTATCCAGCACCAGTTCGAAAGCGCGATAGCGATCCTCCGAATTGGCGTTGGTCAGCAGTCCCGCCAGTCGTGCCAACACTACCGCTGTGATTGCATCCGGATGTTCTTGGGCCTCTGCCATCAGCTTCGCCGCCATTGGGTCCGCGTCTGCTTTCGGTACCGCGTCGGCGATGGCAGCCAACGAAGCCCAAAGCTGTCCTGAAGCCACCATGCCATGGTTCTTCGATACATAATCGACGATGATGGTCGCCGTCTTGCCGCTACAATCTCCCCCGCACTCCGGCAACGCAAAGGGGTATTGCACCGCAGGCCTGTCCGACGTTCGAATACGCTCGAACAGCCAACGAGTCACCTTATCACCCGCTTCGGTCGGCATCGCGGCTACGAAGTCGCGATATACACTAGGGTCGACGGTCAGTCCCTCCTGCTCGCCACCAAATGGCGAAGGCTCGAGGAACTCTAGCGCCGCTACGCACTCCTCGGGTTTCAACGCCGACGCCACGGCCGTCAAATGCATTACCCATCCCAGCAGTCTTTCCTTCTCGCAAGTCTTCATCTCCATCGCAATCGCGGTGGCGAGTTCCCGGCGATCCTTCGGCGAGCAGTAGTCACCGGCAAGAAAGAGGTCAGGAAGGTCCGGAGGCCCATCAGCTTCCGGGCCGGACGGTTGTGGGCCTTTGGAGCTGGCCTCCGAATTTGCCTTGTACAAGCGTCGTGCCTGCAATGCTGCAAGGAATGCCTCTTTCTCCTGCTGGGCAAGCACGCGAAGCTCCGCTTCCGGCAATTCGGCGAACAGTTCGGGGAACGAGCGCTTCATGCGGCCCAATTCTCTCCCCATGTCGTCATTGGATAGACACTGAACCGCCGGTTGCGGGTCCGCCTTCAGTAGAGCTGCGAAGAGTTTGGCGCATTGAAGCTCTTGTTCCATCTCTGCGTCGACAGCCATGCCATAACTAAGGTTGTTCCGGGCTCTTACAATCTTGTGAGGCCGGCGGAGAAACCAGCGTAGCAGTACTCCATAGTCCGTGCCTACTTGCTTCGCTTCGACCTGAGACAGCTGTTCGAGCAAGCGAAGGTCAATCGGACGCAGGTAAGTGCGTTCGAGTTGCTGCAGCTCCAACACCGCTGCCCACAAGCGGCATCGCTCCACGGGATCGACCGTTGCAAGCCCCTCCGAATAGATGTCGAGTCGGTAGAGCGTCGAATAGACACTGTCCGGGCGATCGGCCTCCGGCGTGTCGAGCAACACGCGAAGTGCCTTCTCACCGAAGCCAGGAACCACCTCCTCGTCCGCTCGCAGGAACATGCCAATCCGAACTGCCGCTTGGTACGGCTTCGAATCTGCTTCCTTCTGACAGCCGGGTTGTACAACCTGCTCAATGACTTGTGCACGCATCGCCAGGTCTAAACCGACGGCCGCGTGTGCGGCGTCTTCCACCCGACGGATGACCTCCGGGTGTTGCTCCGCGGATTCGACCAATTGCGTCAATACTGCCACACGCGCATCGGGTTCGACACGGCGAATCTCTCTCAAACTCTCCTCTTCTGCTGCTGAGCGAAACAGTCGAACGGTAGCTTCGTTGGCATCGCCATCGTCCGCCGACGAGCCGATGGCCTCTAAGTAGCGCTCAACCAGAGGGGTAACCTCTGCGTCCGTAGCCACCTTGGTGATGGGCACGTCGCTAATCGGCGCTGGCGAGTCTGGCGCCGCAAGCCCGGACGATTCGGGCTGCGAGCAGCCCACGGGGAAGAGGAGTACCGTTGTAAGAATGAAGGCGGATAGAAAACCCCTACTCACAATTCAACCCCCTTGGTCTGAATTCTAGTGTGATCCCCTTGATTATCCGACAGCGCGGCGCGCCCCGCAAGTACGAAAGCCGCGGAATTGGCCAACAGCGCAAGGCGACCAGTCGAACGATTGGTTCAAGCATCTCCAACGTGGCAACGGCTCACCAAAAACTGCTAGCCGCCACAAACTCCAGCATTGCTCCTCGAGGCGGCTGAATACGCCGCTTGGGCTCGCTGAAGTCAATAAGAAAGCTGATCTTCTTCGGCAGGAATGCGAGCAGCGCTAAGTTAGCTGGGGAGGCCCAGAATGCGCTTAGCCTCGGCGATCGCGAAGATCCAAGAAGGGCCCCTACGAACACAGCATCTCCCAGGGTTTTGTGAGAGCAGCGTCGCCCGAATTCGAACCGGGGATGTCGGATTTGCAATCCCAAACACACTAGTACAGAAACACTAGTTTTGCCGAATGAAACGGATGCGGGCGAATTCACTTACTGTGATGCTTACAGCTGTGCGATCAAATCAATACATGAAGCATCCGAGAGACTCTTTCATCATACCACATTCCTGCTGGAACACAAGGAATTGCTCACGATCATCGATTGCTGGCCACAGTTACCCGAGGCGGTACGAGCAGGCATCGTAGCGATGGTGCAGGCTGCTCAGAACGCCGAGTGAGACAGAACGCTATGTACAAAGACTACTAGGCGTTATCGCGAAAAGGTCAAACCGCTACTCTCCAGTGCGTTTTGAACTTCCTTCGCCAAAACCAGACAATGTGGGTGCTCGAGCATAGTCACGTGAGAGCCGGGTATCAGACGAACATCGAGGTCAGAGACCGGCACACTGCGCCATCCGGCATCTGTTGCGAAGTGGTGAATCAAACTGCGCAACTGTGCGCGGAACAGCGTCACCCGGCCCTCGTATGGAGCGGGGTGATAGTTGAGATAGGCCCGCACAAAATTGCGTCTATTGTCGTCAGGATCCTTGGGCTTGCGACCCAGCCAAAAAGGAACATCTTGCACGCTGTCGCTGTCGCTATTCTGTTCCGATTCAAGCTGCGTATTCGCGGCACGCGACTTCGAGGCCTTGATTCTGGTCCTTCTTGCGCGATAGTCGGACCAGGCACGCCCGATGGTGGACCACAGCACTCGCTGCTTACTTCGATGGGCAAACCACCGCGTGGCATTCGAGCAGAAGTCGGCACACACTCCCAGGCGTGCACGAACGCCCATTCGACCCGAATGAGCTGGCCCCGTGTCGATAATCCCTACAAAGCTGACTTCGTGTCCACGTCGCTGCAATTGGATGGCTGTCTCGTAGGCAAGCAGGCCGCCAAAGGAGTAGCCAAGCAGCCGGAAGGGTGCCTGAACCCCCTCGTGCTCCAGCAACTGAACGCATCTTGCGGCCAACTGATCGACCGTAGTCCGTTTGACATCCAAATCGTCAGTGTCTAAATCGATGGCAAAGAGTCCCAGGTCCTGGGGCAAGTGACGCAGCACCCACTCACCTGCGTACGCACGCCCAGCAATGTTTGGCAACAGTATGAGACCACCATCGGCTCCCTCTCGATAGCGAATCAAGGCATCACCATCTTTCGTGTTCCGGCCCGCAATGAGCATGGTTTGCTCCAGGAGGGTAGGGTGTTGGAACAACTCTTTAATGCTCACGGACTTTCCAAAAGTCGACTCGATCTGGGCCGCAAGCTGCACAGCCATCAGGCTATGCCCGCCTACCTGAAAGAAGTTGTCTTTGCCACGGATGCCGCGTTCGCCCGTCAAGTTCTCCCATATCTTGGCGAGCTCGCTCTCGACACTCTCCAAGGAAAGCGCTCTGGTTGGTGGTTGAGTCCCTTCACCGTTCGAAGGCACACTGCGCGCGCTCTGTTGTGGCGGATGCAGGTCGCGTTCAATGCTTTGCGCTGGATCACGAGCAATCTCGGCTAGCAAAATCTCATAACTGCCCATCCAGCTTCGCACAGTCGATTCGTCGAACAGGTCGCTGTTGTACTCTACCCAAAGTTGATACCCGCCCTCGTCTTTCACGGCATAGAACGTCAAATCGAACTTGGCCGTGCCAGGATCGACGGGTTCGCGTACGACATGCAGACCCGGCAAATCCAGGGCTCCCTCGTGCATTACAAAGGCAACCTGTACCAGCGGAGGAATGCTTGGGTTGCGTTCAATCTGCAATTCACTGACAACTTGGTCGAAAGGAAAGCCTTGGTGCTGGATGGCCTGTTGTACCGTCTGCCCTACACGGCTGACGAACTGCTCAAACGGAGGATTCCCTGACAAATTGGTGCGTAAGGCAACCGTATTGGCGAAGAATCCGATGAGTGGCTCAAACTCTGGCCGTTGACGTTGCGCAATCGCTGTTCCAACGACAAAGTCGTCCTGACCGCTCTGTCGGTACAACCACGCCTTGAACGCTGCAAGAAGGACCACAAACGGAGTCGACCGTTGCGTTTTGGCTAACACATCAACGGCTGCTGCAACGCCCTCCGGCAGCTTGTAAAACAGCGTCCGTCCGTTCCAAGTAGGCTGTGGAGGCCGTGGATGATCTGTGGGAAGCTGAAGCACTTCTGGCACACCCTGTAGATGCTCGCACCAGTAGGTCCGGTCCGATTCATAGCGAGCAGAAGCTGATGATAGACGCTGCGAACGCACGAAGTCTGAATAGGTAGCAGGCAGGCTGGGGAGAACATCCGCCGAACTCGGCCTGGGGGCAATTAATGCGGCCAGCTCCCGAAATAGGACCTTCTCCGACCAACCATCAAAAACAAGATGATGAACCAACAGAAGGAGGAAATATTCTGACTTCGCTGTTCTTGCTAGCGAGACGCGGAGCAGGGGACCGTTGTCGCAATTCAATGACTGTCGAGAGTGTTCCAGTTTCCAGTCTTCTAGAGACGTACCACTGCCTAGTAAGTCCGTATAGTCGAACGGGAACTCGGATGATTCCTGTACGTGCCGCAACGGTCTTCCGTCTTGATCGATGAACCGTGTTCGCAACGAGTCGTGGCGACGCACGACTTCAGCCAAACACCGTTCTAGCTGCCGGGGATTTACATCGCCCGCCACCTTGTAGCAAAGAGCGATGTTGTAGGCCTGGCAGCTCGGGTCGAATTGTTGCAGAAACCAGAGCCTCGCCTGAGCGGGCGAAAGGGCATCGTCATCGGCGGATTCTCCATAGACCGGCCCGATAAGCTTGTCAGCGTCCTTCTCGCTGGCTCTCCGCTCAAGCTCCAGCGCGTGCGAATTGGTGGTGCCGTTCAAGAATCTGTCATCGATCGTGAGTTCCACGTTGAATTCCGCCTGGAATCGGGCGGCCAATTGGATGGCGCGCAGGGAATCTCCGCCGGACTCTAGAAAAGTCATCCTCGAATCCAATCGGGCTATTGGCAATACATCAGCCCAAAGTTGAGCAACCCGATTTTGACATTCTGTTTGCTGAGGAGCTTCTACTGGAGGCGTTTCGGGAGCGGCCGCTTGCTCAAAGAGCTTTGCACGATCGACCTTTCCATTCGCATTCAGGGGCAACCGTTCCAGAGTCCTGAACTCACTAGGCACCATGTAGTGTGGAAGATTTTCACTTGCGAAGGCCTGGAGGTCCTCAACCTCCAGGGACGCTGATTGCTCAGAAACGACGAATGCCAGCAACCGTTTTCCGACCACGGCATCCGTTGTGACCCCGACCGAGGCATCGTGAATACTCTCATGGCGACGTAGCACTGCTTCGATATCGCCCGGCTCGATCCGAAATCCAAGCAGCTTGAACTGCGAATCGACTCTCCCGAGGAACTCTAGATCGCCGTGAATATTCCAACGAACGCGATCTCCCGTTCGGTAGAGCCTTCGGGAAACATCTGGTCCGAGTTCTACCTCTGCAAACCGCGCGCTGGTTAGCTGGGAATCTCCAAGATACCCAAGCGCCAGACCATCGCCGCCAACGTAGAGTTCTCCTTCCTCGCCGATTGGCACGAGTTGCTGACCATCATCCAGCACGAACGCATCGGAGTTTGCAATAGGCTTTCCAATCGGAACACCGCCTGCAATCCGATCGAGATTGTCGACCGTATAGCAGCAACTGAAAGTGGTGTTCTCCGTCGGCCCATAACCATTGACAAGCCGAAGCGAAGGGTAGGCTTGCTTTACTTTGCTGACCGCCTCCACCGAGAGAACATCACCACCGGCTAGGAGGTTTCGCAGACCTTTGAAGCCTTCGATGTTGTGAGTCGCCATTTCGTGGAACAGCCCAGCGGTGAGCCAAAGTGTGGTAACACCGTGCTCGAAAATGCAATCGGACAACTCTCGTAGCGTCAGAATGCCTGCCGGTGCCAAGACCAGAGTAGCACCGTTCAGCAGCGGGCCCCAGATTTCGAACGTTGCAGCATCGAATGCAAGCGGCGCGTACTGCAAGAACCGGTCGTCCTTTTCAATCTGCACATAGTCCGGATTGCAGACTAGACGCGTCACGGCGCGATGCGGCACCACCACACCTTTGGGCACACCGGTCGTGCCCGAGGTAAACATCACATAGGCGGAGTCCTCCGCGCTGTTACCGGAATCCAACCTTTCAATGCCTGATTCAGTCCCTTCGCCTGTGATGTCGTCCCACAAAAGAAGTTGCACGCCAGGATCTGGGAATCGATCAACAAACTCTTGCGACGTCACGAGTACGAGCGGGCTCGATTGCTCCAGCATCACTCGCAATCGATCTGGCGGGTATTCTGACGGAAGAGGCATGTAGGCCCCGCCGGCCTTCAAGACGCCCAATTGCACTGCTATCGCTTCGACGGAGCGCGGAAGGCAGAATGCCACGATTGTTCCGCGACGGACTCCCAGGTCATCAAGCTTCTGAGCAACGTGATTGGCCCGCTGGTCAAGCTCTTGATAGGTGATCCGCTCTTGCCCACAGATCAAGGCAATGTTGCTGGGCTGGTCATCGACGACTTCCTCGAAGACCTCTTGAATTGCACTGCGCCTTGGATAGCCCGATTTAACACCTGTCGAAAGCTCTGTTAGCGATTGTTTGTCGTTCGTAGAGAGCATTTAAGTACCGCCGCCACAGCGTTGCCATTAGGAAAGCAACGCCTCCAGCATTTCCCTCGATAGTGGCTTACAAAGATAAGAAGCCACACCGCAGTTACGCGCTGCGACCTCTACTTCGCGAGAGTAGTGGTCGGAGAAGATCGTGCCAGGAGTTGCTGGTAGCATCTCTTTGAGTAACTGGAAGAGTTCGAGTCCGTTGAAGTCGGGCAGCTCCGAATTCACGATGAAGTGGGCAAAGGGTCGCGAGCGTGCTAGGCGTATCGCTTCGTTGGCATCGTGCGCGAAGCATAACCCAGCCTCTGGAATGCTCCCTTTCGTAAAGAGGTGACCGTTGGCTTCACCCTGAACGTCAACGATCAGAATCGTTCCCCCTAGATCGCGCATGCCGGTCCCCCTGACAAATCTGATCTGTTGCTCTCTTTTGGCAAACGCCAGCGAGGAGAGTTCGCAGTAGGAATCTACTTCACCGAATTGTAATTGGTGGGATCGCGGTGATCCAGCACTTCTAAAGGCAAGCGGGCAGCTGGAACCCGCAGATATTGCAGCCCAATGGACAACTTTCCCGCCCGGAGAGAAGGGCAGGGGCGCCATAAAAACGAGGACCTCAATCGACTTAGGCCGCTGAGCGTTGGTGTCGGTAGGCGACCAAGCCCACTCCCAGGCCAATAACGCTCCAGACCAGAATGGAGGAGGTTTCGGGCACGACCGTGGGCTCGGCAAGGAGTTTGAATTTGGCCTTCACCGTAGAACCATGTTTCTCGCCAGGCTTGAATCCGCCGACTAGCGAGCCGTTGAAGTACTCCTCGGACAGCGACACTCGTAGTAGTCCGTCGCCGTTGGGACCAAAGCTCAGAAAGGACGAACCATCCCAGTCAACGTGACCGGCGGAGTACGGAAAAATCCAAACGAATCCCGTCACAGCCGAGGTGCCACCATCGACGCTGCCGCCGAATGCAGGCTCCGGCTTGGTGAAGGAGAAGTCGACCGATATCGGCCGTTCGACCGAGTCATCCGGGTTGTGGGCCGTCTCGTCGGTCCAGATGCGGAATAGCGGTACCGTGATGGACTGTCCAACCGATAGATCAAACGTGTACGGCTGAGGAAGTAGGTTGGAGGTTTCAACAACCAAGCCTGGATCGGAATTCAAACCTTGGACGTTGTAACTGTCCAATGTCAGTGAAATGGAGGCCTGGGCCGGAGACGCCCATACTCCCACCGCAACGGCCAAGCTCAAGAACTGCACCAAACGTTTCATAGCCACAGCAAACACCATTACGCCCGCTAGTTGATAAACCTCAAGTTGTTTCCACTGGCCCGAATCTAGTGGCGGGACGAGTCGCAGTCAAGGATTTCCTGCTATTAATTAGGTGTTTCTGCGGGCAGCTCCAGCAAATCCAGGAACTTCCCTGTGGAGAGCTGGAGCTTTGAGAAGGCGTCAGGCACTCACAGCTAACAGTCACGAGTAGGGACCGGCAAACCAGCCAGATCGATGTGCCCGACGCCCAGAGAAGCCGTATAGGCACTTCGTGCTGAAGAGCGGGCTCAACTCCAGTCGCCAATCAGCGCAAAAACGTAGTCGAGAGTACCGGAATTGACCACCGTGTCGTCGTCCCCGGTGTTGTCATCCCACGCTTCGACTCGGTCGAAGTCCTGTGCTTCGTTGTGGAATGCGGAGTTGTAAATGTATGCCTTCGTCTGGTTGGCCACAACGGTGTCGTCGTCCGCCGAATCGTGCAAAATCGCTCGATCGGTCGTTCCCCCGTAAGCATAGGCCGTGGTCTTCTGGAAGCCCACCGCTTCATTGAAGAATCCAGTGCCCAGCATCACGGCGCGGTCACTCCAAGCCGCGTACGTATCGTTGCCAGCCGTACCGTGTAGATGGGCGATGTCGTTGCCGCCGTTACCGTAGGCGGTGGAATAGCCGAAGCCATTGGCATCGTTCCAGTAGCCGGCACCAAACATCACGCCACGGTTGTCCCAAGCGGCAAACGTGTCGTCCCCTGCGGTACCGTGGAAGTATCCGCGGTCAGTACCACCGTCGCCATACGCGGTGACGTTCGAGAAATCGTGAGCGTCGTTCCAATAGCCGGTCGCCTGTAGTACGGCACGATCACTCCAGGCGGAGAAGGTATCGTCCGCCGCGGAGCCGTGCAGAATTGCCCGATCATTGCCACCATTTCCGTAAGCTGTGGAGTTGGAAAACCCTTGGGCGTCGTTCCAGTACCCAGTGCCATACATCACGCCACGATTTCCCCAAGCGGCGAAGGTTTCGTCTCCGGTTGTGCCGTGGAAGATGGCTCGGTCGCTCCCGCCATTGGAATAGGCAACGGCATTCTCGAAGTCGCGGCCGTCGTTGAAGTAGCCGGTGCCAGTCAATACCGCGCGGTCTGTCCATCCCGAAAAGACGTCGTTCCCAGTCGAGCCATGGAAGATCGCTCGGTCATTTCCATCGTAGCCATAGGCAGTAGCGCTAACGAAATTGCGCGCGTCGTTAAAGTATCCGGTACCAGACAGGACGGCTCGGTCGGACCAGGACGAGAACGTGTCGTCGCCGGTCGCACCATGCAAGTAGGCTCGGTCTGTACCTCCGTTGCCGTAGGCCGTAGCAGATTCAAAACCGCGGGCATCGTTGAAGTAGCCGGTACCCGCAAGGACAACCCGGTCGGTCCAGCCAGTGAAGGTATCGTTGCTCGTGGTTCCGTTGAGGTAGGCGCGGTCCGTACCTCCGTAGCCGTAGGCGGTGACACTATCGAATCCACGGGCGTCGTTGAAGTACCCACTTCCCGACAGAACAGCTCGATCCGACCACGCCGAAAATGTGTCGTCGCCCGTCGTGCCATGGAGGTACGCCCGATCGGTTCCGCCTGATGTATGCACGGTCACGCTGCTGAATCCGGCAGCGACATGCTGGCGGTTGGCACCAACGAACGTCGTCTGATAGTCATAGCCGGTGAGAGTCTCGTCACCAGTCGTGTCGTACATCGTAGCGTAGTTGCTCCCACCACCTCCGTTGATGGTGACGTTTTCTACCGCTTGCGCCG
Source organism: Aeoliella sp. (assembly GCF_965227375.1). Taxonomy (NCBI): domain Bacteria; kingdom Pseudomonadati; phylum Planctomycetota; class Planctomycetia; order Pirellulales; family Lacipirellulaceae; genus Aeoliella; species Aeoliella sp. The sequence continues at coordinate 887,366 of NZ_CBDDFX010000002.1, read as the reverse complement.
ACGCCGAGTAGCCCGTGCCCGCCAGCGTGACTAAGCCAACACTATAGGTCGCATTGTCGGCGCCCGTAGTTCCTGTGATCGTCGCCGTGTCGGTTCCAGCCTGGCCGCTAAATACAATGTTACTGACCGACGCAGAATCGAATTGGTAGCTGACTCCGTTTGCCACCACTTGGTGCGTCGTCCCAGCAATCATCGTGAATACATCGTCACCACTTGTGCCGGTGACGTTCAGCGTGGAGCCATTCACAGCCACCATGTTGGATAGCACAAAGTCGATATCGGCGTTGGTGCCTACAACCTGAAGCAGCAGTTCCTGTCCCGCAGTGGCCACGTAGTCGATGCGTTCGGTGTTACCAGTGCCAGTGCTTTGCCCGACATTCTGCTGATTCGCATTCTTGAGGTACAGGTTTACGTTCCCGGCCGCGTGGCTGAATGATGCCTCCACGGTTACATACCCGGCTTGCCCAGCAACGAAGCGAAACCAGCGTTGACTCGTGCTTGATACGTCGGCATTCGTGAGCTGACCTTGCACGGTTCCCCAATCGGACGCATAGGCCACGGTTGCATCGATGGTGTAGTCGCCTGTACCGCTACTAGCGCCGAGACCAAACGTATAAGTCTGCCCCGCGACGACATTCAGGGTATAATTCTCGCTGTTCGATCCACTCACATACCCCCCACCTATCCATGTGTGGGTGAGCCCAGCGGCAGGCGTCACCGTGAACTTCACCTGGCCCGACGTCGAAGGGGTGAACTTGAAGTAGTCAACATCAACAGAAGTACCAATGGTTCCGTTGATCTGTGTATTGCTGCTCAGCGTCCCGAGGTCATGGGCGGAACCCGGATCCGAGCCATAGTCGTCGTCGGGCATCAGGTCGCTGATGGCCTCGTAGAGATCGAGTCGCTGATACCAGGTTTGTGTTGCCGAATCGTAGATCGAGTCGGCAGTTGCCATGATCTGATTGTAAATATCGTCCTGGGTGATCCCTGTGGAACCCAGAGACTCCATGGCCTCTCGAACAAGGACGCTTGCACCCGCGAGATAAGGTGCAGCAGCATTCGTACCCGACCGCTCGACTACGTCGTCAACGGTCGAGTCGTTGTTGCCTGCCCAGTCCGGCACGGCGCTCGCGATAAATCGACCAGGTGCCGCAATGGCAGAAGTGTGCCGCTGGCTGAAGAAGCTCAGCGCGCCACCATCGTCGACACTCATCACAGGAACGACATACGGGCTTACCGCCGGATAGCTGAGTCCCGCCTCCTCATAGTCCTGAAAACCATTACCGGCTGCTACAGCGACAAAGATACCATCCGCTTCCAGCTGAGCGAACTCATCCTCGAGTGTCGCCCATCCCGGAATACTCGAATCGTTATAGTCGGCTCCAAGCGATATGCTAACGGTCGTAATTGGATCCTCGAAGCTGTTGCGATTGTCGTGCACCCACTGCAGGGCCGACTCGATCCATGCATAGTCGCTGTAGCCGGTGTCGTCGAATACTCGCAGTGCAACGAGGTCGACGCCCGGCGCCACGCCAGAATCGCCGTAGCCGACACCGCCGGCGACGACTCCCGCCTCATGGGTGCCAGAACCATTCAGTGGGCTTGAGTCGTCGTAGGGGTCGGCATCGTTCTCGGCGAAATCCCAACCCCCAACAACTCGATACTGACTTCCCAGCCCACCACCCAGCGCGACATGATCGTAGGCAACGCCCGATCCAATCATGGCCACTGTCTGGCCCTCACCGGTGAAGCCATATTCGCTGATGACCTGATCGAGCCCTGAGAGGACGTGCGACTCGGCTGACATCGTCAGCCTATCCTCAAGAGCTTCGAAGAAGCGCGATTTTGTATGCCGGCGATTGAAACGCATGGGAATGCTCGCAAAATGCTGCGTCTGGTCTGTCTGTGCGGTTACCTCCAAGGCAGGCTTCAGTGGCAAGATCTCAAGTAGAGTATCGCCATTTAGCAGATCCGGTGAAAACCGCAAGAGCACTACTTAAAAGCTAGCTTACGGCGTGAGAATGCGCGACACTCGTGCACAAGAACGTTGAACAAGCGTCACCGGTGCAGGTCCGATACAACCGCTACAGGTGGTCTTGGGCACCGTGGCAGGCAAATGCTAGCTAGCTGCATCCTGCAAATCTGTAGGGCGCCTTATTTCGTGGACTCGTCCACTGGCGCGGGGTAGGTCGCCAGCTGGGTATCGGCGGGATTCACGAGCTCTAGCGACTCGGGGCGAAACTGTTGAAGCAGCGTCAGTTTGCCCATTTCATACTCCTTCGCCGTGATGGTGCCCCGGTCTCGCAATTTGCGTAGCTCCGTTATCTCTTGAGCCATTGTCGGCGCCTGATGGCTTCGTCCGCCAACGGTGAAGGAGAGGCACCCCGACAAGCACACTAGGCCCAATCCGAGCAGCAACCTGTAGTACCTTTGCATCGTAAATCCCTGCTTGTACCGGGTGGGGAGAAGCTAGCAGCTGATTGGGAGCGGAATCGCGAAAAGCGTAGTATGCGCGTATCGAATTCGTCAAGAGCGAACAGAAAGGCGTATAAGGAGCAATCGACGGCTAACTCGTAAGACGACGTAGTTTCAGTCCGGGTGATACTTCCAGAGTCCCCCATCATACCAGTGAGACGTGCCCGGCGTTCCGACGTAGTAATTTACGCTAAACGTATCCGGCACACGATTGTAGGAGTAATGCACAAAGGGTTTGATGCTAGTATGGCGGTAGGTGTATCCACTCAGATCTCTAGGATAGTCCCCAGTTTCGTCCTCCACTTGCTCGGCGTACGCAACTATTTCAGCCGCTTCCTGATGGACTAGCCACCAGCGAAACCCTAGCACGCATTGATGCGGCACGATCCATGTGGCCAGTAGTAGAGTTCCGCAGAACGCCGTCCTGCGAGATCCATGGATAAAGAGCGCTAGAAAGACCACATTCAGTAACAAAAGCAAACGAACCAGCGAGGAGTCGATCTCACTCAGCGTGTGATAAGCCAGTAAGCCGCAGGCAAACTCCATTGGTATCAGCACCGCAAACAGCACTAGCAATAGTCGACCTTGCTTCGACCTGCCAAAGCCAAAAACCCAGAATAGCGAGGCGGCGCAAAGTGTCATCGCAAGAAAGGGTGCTTTGGACAGCAAGACGAGAGTGATGGAAACGATTGCCGTCAAAACCAGCAATTGGAAGACTGTGAATTGGTATCTCGTTCGCATCGTTCCGCTATCGCAAATCCGCGTCGGGCAGCTTCCCAAACGCCTGGTCGGTTCCGCTAGCACGTCTTCGTACGCGACGCTCGACACGGCTGCGGGGCCACCATCCAAGGCGAGTACCATCCAGAGTCAAAGTCTGAAGGTCGGGCAGGGCGTCGACGACCTTTAGTGCTTTCGGTGTGATTGGGGTTCGGCTCAGATCCAAGTGCCGCACCCAGGAGTAGGCTCCGAGTCGGAGCACAGCATCATCCGAAACTCTGCAGCCGGGCATCTCGATCTTGACCAAATTCTTGAGGACAGGCAACTCCTCAAGGAGCACTTGGATAAACTGGTCTCCAGCCGAAGCATCAACCAGCCGAACGCCGATCACGACCTCGGCAAGTTGAGCGAATTCGCCCACCGAGTCTCGCAGCCATTCTGCGGTCACCGAAGTTATGGAGGCTCCCAGGGCTTCAAGACGCTCAACGGCCTGCCTCATCGAGAGATAACGCTCCAGCTTGCTCGCAATCCAGCGACGGCGATCACCATGGTATTCAACAAACTCCTGGGCTTGTTCAAAAGCACTGTGCAGCTGTCGAAAATCCTCGACCGTCCCGCCGTGATCGGGGTGGAGGAGCTGAGCCTTCGCAAAGTACGCCGCCTTCACATCCTCTCGCGTATAGGGCGGCGACAACCCCAGTGCAATCATGCACTCAGGACGCCGATCCTCCTGAGAATTGGTCAGCCCGTCTGAAAGTCGTCTCTGGCACTGTTCGACCATTTTCTATACGGCTGTGAAGACTCCATCGCGATTAACGCAACGGCTGAGGACTTTCGCAGCCTTCGACGTTACGGAAGGTTGAATCCAAGCAATAAACCTGGTGGCTCTGATAATGCCACCAATACGGGCAAACTGCTTTTGCTATCCAAAGCCTTTTGCCGGCGCAAACTGATTGCGTGAATCACCGTTGAGCCAGGCAATCTTGAGGCTTAACGCCAGCCGCGGAGAAATGCCAATCCCACGGTCGCCAAAACTGTCCAGACGACCAGAGAACCGGCCTCCGGTACGCTCACAATTGGAGTCCCTAGTATCTTCATATCGGAGATTTCGATCTCCTCAGTATTTGCGTTCACCGCCAGGAGGATCTCGAGACTACTGATAGCTACGCTACCATTGTCGAAGCTTGAGGAATAGCTGAGTGGAGGGCTGGGGGCACCGCTATTCAAGTTGGAGTTGAAGATAAGATCACCGCCCAAGATTAGTCCATCCCCGCTAACACTGCTCCCATCAGTGATGTTGTGCTCGAGAGTGCCCACCTCTACGTAAGAGAAGCTAAGCTGCAGGTCCTTGAAACCTGTGGTGTCAATCGGCGCGCCGATGTAAGCCAATCGCAGGCCAAATGTACCGCCACCATTGCCTTTCTTTGCCACAATTGTGTTCGCAGATACCGTAGACTGGTTCGTTCCAGTACTACCGCTGTTGGGATTATTAACTTCCGAGTTGGAGAAGTCGGTTACAAAGTTCAATGAGGTCACAAGCGATGCATTTGCGCTGTTTCCAATCAGCAGCAAAGCCCCCACCACCAGTGATCCAACAACTAGAAGATATCGCAAACGCAGTAGTGCATTCATAAAATGGATCTTTCGGAATCAACAATCTGGGTCTGTCTGTTACGAATCGCCCGCATTGCCCAGTCATTCTATTTGTCAGCTACACCATTGCAAGAACAAAGCGCCCTTGAACAGAGCTGGGATCGCGGTCATGCGGCACACCGCATCGCAGGAGCGCCAATGCGTGCCAAAACCGGCCAATCCTGAACCGCGCCTTTTCAGGATCTGAGTTACCTGGGAATTGGTCAGCCCGTCTTAAAGTCGTCTCTGGCACTGTTCGGCCATAATCTCCCGACAAGGATGCGCTGACACAAATCGGCGAGGGTGCAACAGAATCAAAAAAGTCGATGGCGTGTTAACCCCATCGACTTCAATGACGAATTGATTGGTAACCAGTGAATCACCCAAACAGCTTGCGTCGGCAGAGGCTGAGTCCAGTTATAGCCAAGGTGCCCCATACGATGAAACTCCCAGCTTCAGGAACGGGCGCAACTTGGTTGTAAGCTGACGCGTGGGAAAGTGCATATTGGTTTGGGTAATCCTTGGGATACTGAGGAAGGGTCACCATTCCCGTTATTCCGTTTGGAAAGTACCACACCTCGGCGCCATAGTTGGGACCATCGTACTTGCCATAGATGTACTGGTAGCTTTCCGTCAAAGTAATCTGGTAGACGCTATCCGCTCCTCTGAAATCATCGGTGGTCGACGGCATATCAAATGGGCCAGCGAGTGTGCTATTCAGTCGGTCGTAGTCCGCGCCGTTGACGTCAGTCACCCCGTCACCAGCACCAAGCGTGATGAGATCCTTGATATACGACACTTCGTCTGTCGGAGACGCAGGTTGGGCATCATAAATATGCCCGAGATAGTTGGCGTCGTAAAAACTGAGAGTAATGCTTGCCTTGCTCGATGCGGTCAACGTAATGACCGTGAGAAGTGCGGCCAATGCCGAAGTGATTCTCATCGCAAACCCCCAACATAGAAAGCTTAAGAGCCGCTCATTGAATACCCGCGCGCCGCGGAACCAGACTCTCTGCCTTTCAGGATACGGATAGCCGAGCCTCCTTGCAACAGATTTTTACCCCAGCCCCTAAAGTTGCGCGAATCCGCACACCTGCACCAACCGGGCTGGCATTGCTCTCCGAATGCAGCTGACCAGTTCAGAGCCTATGCCTGCAGTCTTCCCACGTTCAGCGTAGCCAATCACCTTCCAATGGCTGGCCCGATCGGAATGGGTTTGCAGGACTCTCCTTGAAGATTGGAGGCCGTTGGGATAGTGGTCCGACTGGGGCTTCGTCCTGCGGAGATGGAATTAACTCCTGTTGCAATGGTGGATCCGGCATTGTCGGCGGACTCATTTCCTCCATCGGTGGTTGTTCCATCGGCGGCGGCGCAACCGTTGGATGCTCTAAAAGGTCCTGATCCAAGGGAACTTGATCAACCGAAGTCCCTTCACAAGCAGGACAGCAGGGCGGACACCGATCCGAATGGTAAACATCCCAGCCCGCGGGCCACGTCCCCCAGCAAGTAGGCTTGTGACCGTAGAAGTGAGCATCGGGCCCACACGGGCATTGGCGAACAGCTTCTTGTCCCGGAGCGCACATGATGGCCCGTGCATCCGTGGGGCAACTGTGCGGATTCCAACAAAGACATCCCGATGAGCTCAAGAGTGTCACCAGGAGCACGACATGGGCAGTTGATTTCTTGGTCACGTGATATCTCACTTGATACTGGGTCAGGGCCAGTTTTCGGCATGCGCAGGCATCGCAGCGGGAAAGCGATGCCAATGCGTGTTTTGCCGATCAGGCCAATGATGGTCACGCTGTTGATTTGGGCAGCGACTTTTGGGGATTCGTTAGGGGCCGATTCCGCCACCTCCGTTACCCTGGAACTGATTGAAAAACTTGATTTCCTTCGCTGTTTGTGTACCTAGCAAGGTCACGCCGAAGATTCTCTCGACAGGCGATATGACTTTAGCAAGCGCGGTGTCCAGCGCGATCAGCTTGTCTTCGGAAATGTAAAGGCGGTCGCCTGGCAGCATTTGATAGTTGGTAGTGACGTCACCTCGTTGCGTGATCCCCAACCAGTCGATCGGCAAGATCTGATCACCTCCGTCATCGTTTGCCCCTGGCCGAGCGATCCACATTCGTGTAGATGACGTTCCCGATAAACCTTGAATCTGGCTGATGGCATCGAGGGCTGTCTCATTGCCGGTAACGGGCAGGTGAACCACTTGATCGCCCAATCCCGCCCCCTGTGTAACGATGTAGTAGCTCTTGCTGTTGTACCCAAACACATCAACGGCAACTTCAGGGTCCAAAAATCGCGAAGACAGGTGTGCCTGAATGGCGATTTTGGCTTCGTCAATTGTCATCCCAACCACACGCACGCGTCCGTAGGTGCCAAGGTTCACCGTTCCGTCTGGAGCCACGAGGTGTTCGCCAGCCACGTTTTGCTGCGTCGCAATGCTGATTAAGGAGATCCATACTTCGGGATTGGCAGCGACGGTCGCCAAGCGATCTTTAATTCGCGCTTGCGCTTCGGGAAGAGTTAGCCCAACGACGGTGATTGGAGAGTAGTTCCCGTCGACTACATCGTAGCCGAACCCGAGAACCAGCGTCCCGTCAATTCCAACGGGAATCTCCCGCGCAGGAGGCGACTCATCAGGCAGACCACTAGTTTCGACTAGCAAAGAGTCGAGTGGCCGCAAGCGATAAGGAGGCCGCGGAATTAGGTTGATCGCCTCGATCGTAAGCACATCGGGCGGTTCAATGGTATAATCCGGGAGCGAGAGCTTCTGCTGCTCTTTCGGCTGGCTAGGGTAAACTGGACCACAAGGGCCGGGAGCATGGGAGTACGGATGTTCTATGGCATGGCAACCAACCAAGCCAATCAGGATTAGACTGACAATGGCGGTATGCGTTAGTGTCCGAGCAATCCGAGACATGATCGATGTGTCCTAGTTTCAGGCCTGCATGGGCACAGAATCGATTTCCCAATCCAGTAATGGGAGATGCAACTAGGACCACAAGTCCGATGCGAGGCCTCCCCCTTTCAGTCATGATCGGCATAATCGTTACATTTCTTCAATCCGGTACCATTCACCACCTTTCTGTAACCTAGCTCCAGCCCCATTCCGATAAGTTAGATAGCCGTAATACACGAACAACTACGGGAGCCCCAACCAAATGCGCCAATTCCGACGAACGCAAGCATTGCTAGTAGCGAGCCGCCTACTTGGTGGAGTACTGGTGATAGGACTAACACTGTTCGTGGGCGACAGGACTTGGGGCCAGGCGCAGAACATCCCTCGCTACACACCCGCTACGCCGACATTGAGTCCATACTTAGGACTGTTGCGCAATAACCGTGGGGCACTACCGAATTACTTTGCGTTCGTACGCCCGATAGAGCGCCAGCAGCAAATCAACCAGCGTGCCGCTGTTGAACTACAACGACAGGCGGTAGAGATTGAAAGAGCGCAAGAAGAGTTTAACCAACTCGAAGTCCAAGCTACTGGAAAAGGCGCGTGGTTTTACAACTATGGAACGCGGAACCAGTTTAACCAGCGATCGCACTTCTATGGGCAGTGGCCTCAGCCGCGGACAGTCAATCGGCGGTAGAGCGGAAACATCACTCGGGACGCTCCACGAGCTAGAGTGCCTGCAGAGAGGCCTCTCGGACGAAGTAAACTAGGCTTGGCCGTCGCGTTCAATCACTGCATCCACGAGCTGAGCAGTTTGCGTTACGTGTGGAATCCTCAGCAAGTCAAGGTGCTTGCACGGCACCACCACGCCATCGTGAGCTCGAACGGATGCGCGGATGGGATCGTCAAAGTCTGACTTCATGGTTTCCTCGCTGCAGATTACTGTGGAATCGGAGGAACTTTCGATGGGTTCGGCGTTTTTGTAGGCCTCCCTCAATTGTTGTGATGTGGCCATTAGCTCGTCTTCAAAGGAGTTCAGTCGCACGCTTGTGGACTTATCTCGATTTCGGCCTGCAAAGAAATCTCGCATGCGTTTGACCTCCGCGCGAAGGGAGGAACGGCTTCGGTTCTTCGCCAAGCGTGCAGGGTCAACAAGTACACATCCCGTCAATGGCTGCCCCATGGCACGCAGTGTTACCTTTAGGTCGGCCGCTGCAACTCCTCCAATGGAATAGCCGATTGCTATGATGGGGCGACCTCGTCCCTCTTTGATAAGAGTATCCGCCAGATACTCCGCAATATGCTCCCGAGACCTTCCCGCTCCCATGGCCCTGAACATCGCAGCGTAGTTAACTGCAACATAGGTTGCCTGCGTACTGAGCTGGCGGCACAATTCGGCGAATACCCAGGCGTGCCCGCCAATTCCAGGCAACATCAATACGTACGGACCTTTGCGATCGTCGCGAAGCGTGATGAGTGGGTTATGCAGTTCGTGCTTATGCTCAATCCCTTGCTGCGCCTGTTTAGCAATGGTGCTAGCCTCCACAAGCAACTCTGGGTGAAACCGCAGGCCGAAACGCGACTCCAGAATCCAAGAGAGTTCAATGGTATGTAGCGACGTTCCACCAAGGCTTTCGAATGGCTCGTCTCGCCCGGGGCGGGAAATCTTGAGTACCTCCTGCCAGCAATCCGCGATCCAGTTTTCCATTGAGCCCTTTGGTGGGCCACCTGTGCCATTGGGAGTCTGCAGTGAAGGAGCAACTAGCAATTGCACAGCTCGGTAATCGACCTTCCCACCTGCGGTCCTTGGAACGGATTCAAGAGCGACCATGCGTTGAGGGAGAATTGCCTTGGCAACCACCATGCTCATCGTTGTCCGCAACTCGCCAAAGTCAATAGTTTGCCCTGGTGCTGCGGACACAGCCAGAACGAATGAGGTGGACCCGTCAGCTTCTACAGGAACCAGAATAGCCTCTTGAACACCTGGATGAGTTAAAGCGGCAGCTTCGACCTCGCTTGCTTCGAATCGTCGTCCGTGTTGACTAAACTGCCTGTCGGAACGCCCAGCGACATACAGCTCTCCCGCATCGGAGTACATCCCGAGGTCCCCAGCCAGGAAAGCGGCGTTCCCGTTTACAGTCGTGAACCGGCGCGTGTCGACTTCATCGGCGTCTAAATACCCCCTGGCTAGATAGGGCGAGCAAACTCGAATTTGCCCTTGAGTGCCAGTTGGCACATCCAAGCCCTCGGAGTCGAGTATCTCCACGGCACAATGGTCATGCAGTGATCTCAAGGGCAAGGGATCTTTGCCGTGAGCATCCTCTCCCGAGTACTGAGAAGCGCAAATGGGGCCCGTCTCGGTTGAGCCGTAGTTTTGCCACAATTCTATGCCGGTGGGAAACGCATCAAAGAAACATCGTACATCGCGCCTCAGTAGTGCTTCACCGCTAGTCACAACGATTCTCAAGCACAACCTATCCATATTCTGCTGGAGAATCGGTGTGATGGCTCTGAGAAGCGAAGGTGGAAGTTGTAGAATATTGATCTGGCAGTTCTTAATCAGTTCCAACAGTCCTTGCAAGGAAATATGGGAAGTGTCAACGGGTACTGCCATAAAGCCTCCCGCTAGACAGCTCAAGACATCGTTTAGGCTTCCAACATGGCCAGGTGATCCCGGAATCAGCATACGATCGTTTGCAGTGTAGCGGTACAGATTCTTCGAAAAGCAATAGACAGCATGTGCATAATCTCGCTGTGATCGGATTACTGCCTTCGCTGCTCCAGACCTCCCTGACGTAAAAATGTACGCAACGATGTCTGTCGGTGCCGGTCTGTGTTCAGCGATCCCGTTAGCACCTATTGCATCTTCAAAGACAATGATACGGCAATCTGTCCCTGCAAGTCGATATGCTTGCTCCCGGCGTTCTTGATTGGTGATTAGAATCCGTGCACCAACGTGCTGTAAGTTGCGTTGGTTTCGATCATCCGGCGCTTCAGCGTCGAGTGGTGCTAAGATGCAGCCGGACGTGACAACCGCCTGAACCGAGGCAAAACAGGGAAGATCAAGCGTGGTAAGCGTCGCGACGACCGTTCCAGGGCTCGAGGTGGTGAGGATGTTGCCGGTCAACTTGCTCGCATAATTGGCAATATCACCATGTGTGTAGATCACGCCATCCCCTGCGAGCAACGCTGGACGTTGCGCGTTCAACTCCGCGGAGCGGCTGACAAGTTCCGCGAGCGTCCAGTCATCTTGGAACGGAGACCTCCACCATTCACCCATGTAACTTCGCTCTCGAGTTTGCACTAGATAGTGTCATATCACCAGCAGCTTCACACATGCCATTTCGATTGCTCTGTGGCGCAATGATTAGTCGCCGACATGAGTCAGAGCCGTGTCCAATCTTGACATAGAGAAACCCAATTGAGCCGCTCATCGACAACGTTGGTTGCGCAAATCACCGAAGTGAACACTTATCATACTTTCCAGGGTGCCGTCCCATCTGTCCACATTCGATTCAAATCATCATAATCTCGTTGAGTATCCATGCAGTGCCAGAATCCGTGGTGCCTGAACAGGGAGAGCCCGCTGTCGTCGGCGAGTTGAACAAGTGGTGTCTGCTCCAGTACGCATCCTGGGTCGTCGCTCAGGTACTGCAGAAACTCTCGACGAAAGAAGAAGAAGCCGCCATTGATCCACTTTTCACTGAATTCTGGTTTCTCTTGGAACTTCAGAACTTCATCACCGCTAAGTTGAATCTCACCGAACCGAGAAGGAGGATTCACGCCTAGCACTGTTCCGATACGTCCATGATTCAAATGGAAGCTGAATTCTTCGCTGAGGTTGGCATCCGTTACACCATCTCCGTACGTCACAGCGAAGTGCTCGGCTTTTCCCAAGAATTTAGCGGCTGCACGGGCCACCCGTCCTCCGGTCATAGTGTACTGACCTGTTTCAGCCAACGTGACTGACCAATCATCCGTGTGGTCAATCGTGTGCATTCTCAGATCGTTTTTTGCTAACTCAACAGTGAAATCACTGTTCATCGACGCGTAGTGCAAGAAATACTGTCGGATTACATCACCGCGGTATCCTAAGCAGAGAATGAAGCGTTTGAATCCATGCTTGGCATAAGTTCGCATTATGTGCCACAAAATGGGCCGTCCGCCGATTTCGATCATCGGCTTGGGGCGAAACTCGGTTTGCTCCCTAAAGCGGGTTCCTAGGCCCCCACATAAGACCAAGACAGGAATATCGATCGGTTCCACATTTCGCATACGTTCCCCCACAAAATCGGGTCTCTGCCAACAATGGTTAGCTCTGCAAACAACAGAACTGTACTAGCGGAGAGCCGGGGTGGTTTGAAACGTGAACACCAGTCATCTCCCAAAGCTAGGGTCCACAGAGGTGATAAGAAATGCAAGGGCATGGGTCCTGCTTTTGACATCTTTCAGTTATGTGAGATTCTTGCAGCCGGGAGTCGAGTTCTACTGGCCGATTCCGCAATCTCCCAAGTTGGGGATCAAGACGGTTTATCGTTTTGATAAACCGCGGGGGGGGGGGGGGGGGGTACGAAAAAAATAGAAAAAAATGGTTCCTAGTAGATACAGCCTGTGTATACTGCGGACATGTGGAGTGAGACGCCGCTTCCACGCGGCCATTCCAGGACCCTTTTTAGCAATTGGGGCCAGTCTCACTCTCGGGGGGCATCAGCCCAAAAGATAGACACCAAGATATCTGTGAACTCGAGCGACATGATTGGGGGGAGCACTATGCTCGCGGAAGAGAAGATGGTGGGGTCCGACTCCCCCACCAGCACTTTGTGGGAGTACTCTGCAATCTCACAAAGGCACATTCGACTTGATTCGATCATGGACCATACCGATCCTGATTCACAACTGGTTGAGCTTCAAGGAGAAGGTGCAGCCACCTTATTGCCAAGTCAGGCAATTCCAGAGGAACGAGCCATATATCTCTGTGTAAAGAGGTTGATGGATGTCTTCGGCTCCCTCTTGGCGATTGTAATTTTTGGGCCGTTCATGATTTTGGCAGCTGCCATAGTCAAATTGAATGACGGCGGTCCAATTCTCTATAAGCAAACGCGTGTAGGTCTGAAGGGTCGACAGTTTACGATCTACAAGTTCCGCTCAATGGTTGTAGATGCAGACAAGGTTCAGGTTCATCTCGATCTGCACAATTCTCATCATGACCACAGGACCTTCAAGATTCCCGACGACCCCCGCGTAACGTGGATCGGTCGCTTCTTGAGAACTAGTAGTATTGACGAGTTGCCTCAACTCTTCAACGTTTTGAAGGGAGAGATGAGCTTGGTTGGACCTCGGCCCCCTTTGCCACGAGAGGTCGAGAAGTACAGCTGGCAAGATCTGCTCCGGCTGGAAGTCAAGCCAGGATTAACCTGTACTTGGCAGGTCTCGGGGCGAAGCCGGCTATCCTTTCCCGAACAACTGGCACTTGATCTCGACTACATCGAGAATCAAAGTCTTTGGCTTGATCTGAAGCTAATTGCCAAGACCTTCCCGGCAATGATTTCTCGCGATGGTGCCTATTAGGAAGTTATGCGCTTACACCATCAGCAGAACGAAAGGCCAAAGAAAGTAATAGCGATTGCTAGCGGAGGCGGGCACTGGCTGGAACTTCTTCGAATTGTGCCGTCATTCGAGGGATGCGACGTCACGTATGTGACAGTCGACTCTAAGTACAAACCAGATGTGAAAGGCAGCCGGTTTCTAACTGTGGGCGATGCAACGCGATGGAACAAGCTAGGCGCCGTTCGCACCGCATTGCAAGTGCTGGTTTTGCTGATTCGCGTACGGCCTGATGTGGTTGTTTCCACTGGCGCATTGCCTGGTTACTTTGCGGTACGTCTGGGCAAGTTGTTGGGAGCACGTACTGTTTGGCTAGATAGCTTCGCAAATGCAGAAGAACTTTCCCTAGCAGGAAAACTAGCCGGAAAGTGTGCTGACTTGTGGTTGACCCAATGGCCTGAATTAGCGCACGTTCGCGGACTTCAGTTTAAGGGCGCTGTCTTCGATTTTGATGGCCCGCTTAGTATTGCTGAGAGCAATAGAATTGACCCAGCGGAGACTTCTGCCGTACCTAAACTTGCCAATGTTGTCGCTGAAAAGTCTCACGTCGCGATGGACACCGCCAGCTAGCGGCCCCTGCCTCTCTGTAGGGCGCGATGTGTCAAGTGAGCTATCACTCGGAAGCTTCGCTGAGGAGTTTCTCCACTTGGTCTATTGGTCGTCCGATCCTTGCTAAGCTGCCAACAACAACTATGGGACGTTCCAGCAAGGCAGGGTTTTCAAGCAGCAGTTGCATCCACCCATCGGCATCTTCTGCACCGGGCAGACCTAGCCTCTGAAGATCTCTAGCCCGGACCAGACTACTGGGAGCAACACCAAGCAACTTAATGAGGTGACAAAGCTCCTCTTTGTTCAACGGAGTTTCCAAATACTCCACAATCTCAAGGTCAAGATCGCGCGACTGTAGAAGCTCCAGTGCATCGCAACTCTTAGAGCACTTGGGGTTGTGGTAGATCTTTGCCCGCATCACTTTCCCTCGATTGATCCAATGCCCGTTCGGAATCCCACCGAAAGTCATGGCTGCATTGTACCCTACCACACTCGCATAAATGCCATGGAGTCTGATTTGTGGAGTTCAACTCCATTTTCTGTAGCGGCAGCAACAGTTTTGGTTATTTTGAGAATTTTGGTGCGGATAATTATGTCAAACTCTTGTGGACATCCGTGATCTGACTAAACTCAAGGTTTGATGGAGCCCAAAAGGGGAAAAGTTCCCCTTCAAACAGATCCCTGGAGAGTCGTCTTGGGACTGCGGTACATCCAGATACCTGCGACAGATAGGCGGTAATTCCGCTCCCACCTTACAGGTATCGCCGCCTCTGGGCTGCGTTTCGAGTTCGATGGGGGATAGTCTTATGGACACGCAAAAAGCCGCGCCCGCGCTCAATGGCTCGGGAGTTGGGGCACTTCACGTTGCAATAGTGGGTTGTCAATACGAAACATCTGGGGCGACACGATCAGCATTGGAGCGCCTTGGGTGCCACTGCCATGACGTTCCTGGACCAATCGAACTTCAAGACCTACTCGCTTCTCGACGTCTGGATGGGGCCATCCTAGATATCGATTATCAGTCCTCAGTTGATTGGCTAACCAAGTCCCGAAGTGCACGAGGGATCTTGGCTCCCGATCGAGTTGTCTGCCGAGTCAACAAGGAACGGAGCAAGATTGACGAATTACTCCGCCTAGCGAAGGCAGGAGTTCATGACATCTTGTTGAGTCGTGACGATGACGACGAAAGACTGAAGAGCTTCGTCGCTCATCTACAAGGAACTGCCGCCTCGGCGAATGAACCGTTTGCCAATGCTCCTGATGTGGGAGGTGCCAAGAACCAGGAATTGGATAGGATCATCATCGGCGATAGTCAGGAGATGCGGCGGATTCGCGCAACGATTGAAGACGTTGCAGGCACGAAGGCCGCTGTGTTGCTGTATGGTGAGCGCGGGACAGGCAAGAAGCTTATAGCACAGACCATTCACTCTGTCAGTGCAGTGGCACAGGGGCCGTTTGTGCCGGTAAACATGGCATCGCTCCCTGAAGCAATTGCAGAGGCTCTACTTTTCGGTCATGAGAGTGGGGCTTTGAACGGAGTGGAGAAACACATCGGCTACTGCGGGTTAGCGGATAGCGGCACCCTCTTCTTGGACGAAATCTCAGAGATGGGATTGCAGATCCAACCCCAACTACTTCGATTTGTGCAAACGGGCACCATCTCCTCGAACGGTGAACATCGCACTCGTAAAGTCGATACACGGATCATAACAGCCACCGAACGCCATCCAGCCACCCTCGTGGATGACGGTAAGCTTCGTGAGGATCTTTGTTTTCGGCTGAATGTGGTCCCCATTCACGTGCCGCCGCTTAGGCAGCGTGTCGAGGACATTGGTCAACTCGCCCAGTTCTTCCTTGAGCGTTTTGCTGTCCGCCATGACCGAGCGGTGGAGAGTTTCTCACGCGAGGCTCTCGATTGTCTCCAAAGCTATCCATGGCCGGGGAATGTTCGCCAGTTGGAGAACGTAGTTGAGCGAATTGTCATATTCGCCAAAGCGCCCATTGTTGGGTCGCATGATTTACCCAGGGGATTTGATGAGTCAAGTGCTTTCATGGCTGGTATCAATGTTGGACTCCGTGGTGAACCTCGCACAGCCGATTCGACTTCGAGAACCCTGGTCCTGAAGCCCATCCAACAAAAAGAACGAGCCGCTATTGTAGAGTCACTGCAGCAGACCGGAGGGCATGTGGTAGACGCGGCTAATCTACTAGGCCTGAGTCAGGCAACCATGTACCGAAAGATCAAAGAGTATCAAATCGTCCGTGAACGCAAGCGGCGAAAACCCAGTCTGAAGTAGTAGCCAACTCTCCTGTTATCCCCAACGTTGGGCCACTTACCGACGCACCACGCTAGACTTCGCATGCTTACTCCTTATCAATCCCGACATTCCCAACTGTCGACCTCCGAGACAGAAGCGTATCGAGTCCCTCAACGTTCGAGTGATGAACGCCCTGAAGACTCTTTTGTCTTTGATGTCATTCGCAGGCGGTGGTGGGCTTTTGCACTCTGTTTATTGGCAAGCGGAGCCATCGCGTTCTTCATGGCAACAGAGTACGCCAAGGAGAGTGCGACAGTTCGGGGAAGCGTCATGTATAGGGGTTTACCTATGCCGCCTGGTTCAGTTGTCTACGAACCCCCGAGTCTGACAACATACCGCGAGATACTGTTCTCGACACCCAGTATGGAGAAGCTGTGCACGGAGCGCAGGTTAAACATGCCTCCGGCGAAATTGGCGCAGATGTTCAAGTGCAACATTTCGCGAGGTTCAAGTATCATGGAACTTGAACTCAAGTGGGCCGATGCCGAAGATGGCATCTTGATGGTCAACAGTGCAATGCAACATTTGATTGTAGGTGCGGCCGAACAACGCAGAAAACAATTGCTCGAGTATATAGTACACGTGGAAGCCGTTCGGTTGAGCGCTCGTAACGACGTCGAACGCGCAGCCAAGAACCTGCAGAGTGCAAAGCGTCGCCAAAGCGAGATGCCACGACCGGAGGCGACGACGGAAGTGGACCACGCCCAAATTGCTCAACGAGCATTGGAGACTCGCGCGACTGTTGAAGAGCTTAAGGTCAGTCAGGCTAGTTACCAGCAACGGATTGATCAGCTTGATGCTCAGATTGCTTCCATAATAAAGACTATTCAGGAAGAGGAGGTCAACCTCCGGTTGCGTGCGTTACAAAAGCAGTCTGAGAGGTATCGCAAAGGTCACGAAGAATGGAATGCTCTGCGTGAATTGGGTCAACGAATCATGCCAATGAAGGAAACAGAGTTATCGACTTCGCAAGAGTACTACGAGTGGCGTAGGAACCTGAACAATCTGGGAGGCGAGTTGTTGCCGCCCGAGACAATTGCTGATACTAGTCAGATACTTGGCGATCGCAGCCGCATTGATTCAATGGCAAGGTCTCGCGAGCAACTCCAACTCGAAATGATTCCGCTTGCCAACCGGATTGAACTATACGAGAGGCGACTCGCGTCCCTTGAGAGCATTTCGAACGACGCCGGAGGGTCGATGCGAAATCTGACCAGCCTGCCAGAGGATGTCTATTTCCAGGAGACGGACGATTTACAGGCAGCTGAAACTCGACTTCTGGGACTGACTCAGCAATTAGAAAACATGCGTCAACTTGCAGAATGTCCGACTCCGGAATTCGCAATTCACATGGAAGCAAGTATGGGTACTACGACCATCGATTCGAATAAGAAGAAACTCTTCGCTATGTACCTCGTAGCTGCCATGTCGATACTAGCATTGCCTATCCTTGGGGTTGAGTGGCTTGCGGCACGTGATAGCCCGGTTGCAAAGTTTGCAAGCCGTTGGGGACTACCGTTGGTAGCTGAGAGGTTGCTGTCAAGCTACACCCTCGGACAAGGCGACGTTCCCGATTGGCGATTCGACGAAGCTGTGAGAATGACGACCTTGCGAATTCAACAATGTGCCAATAAGTCCGGGTTTGTCGTACTGTTTAGTAACTTGGCAAAGACTCAACCGCCGGCTCGACTCATGTCAGCAATTGCCGAATGTTTGGCTCACCGTGAAGAACGGGTACTGATTGTTGATGCAATGTGTCCTTCGCATTTAGGTATTCGAAAGTCCCGCACAGAATCAGCTAGTCCCAAGAAACTCGCTTCTACGGACGGTAGAAGCCTGGAACCGTCGGGACCTGTATCCAATATCGCTTCTGAAGCAGCGGATGCACAAGCAAAGCGACAATTTGGGCTAGCTGATTTTCTTTCGCGAGAGTGCGAAGAGGTGACTGAGTTAATTCAGCCTACAACTTGTGCCGGAGTCGACCAGATTTCGGCCGGAAAAGTAGATTTTCCCCATGAAGCTATGGCCAGTAGCTGTATTACTGAACTATTCGCACATTGCCGAAAGACATATTCAGTGATATTGGTAGCCGGACCTCCAGTCACTGCTAGGGCTGATTTCCAGCTACTCGCGTCTCGAGCTGATGGAATTTTGCTCGCCGCCAGTCGAGCGTCAGTGAGGGAACCGGCGAACCGCGAGGCCGTCCAAGACCTAATCGAACTGCAGGCACCAATGCTAGGTGTCGTAGGATGACGCAATGTGTTTGCGCCGAATCCATGTGGGACAGCGGTAACGTAGATTAGATTTGTCTTGATGGTCTGTGAATTCCGACCACGTCGCTTGGGGATTCTCTCGCATGTCCGCTGGTACTACTACTCTGGATAACCCCAGCGCGGGCGATTCTTCGCAAGAGCCGTTGCCTGCTAGAAACGAGAGCCGCTCGTTGCGACGAATGGCAACCTCGGGGGCGGCGTGGACGGTAGCTGCACACGCTGCGAGCTTACTCCTCCGGCTTGGATCCAACCTGATACTCACTCGCTTGCTCGCCCCCGAGTATTTTGGGGTGATGGCCCTAATACAAGTAGTGATTGAGGGCATGGCGATGTTCTCCGACCTGGGGGTTGAGGCCAGTGTAGTGCAGCACCAGTTTGCCGAAGACGCTGATTTTTTAAACACAGCCTGGATTATACGCTTCATTCGGGGGCTTGTGTTTTTCGCATTGATATGTCTTGCTGCCTATCCAGCAGCTCAATTGTATGGAGAACCTGAGCTTTCGTGGCTACTGCCTTTTGTAGGTCTCAGTGCGATATTCGCGGGAGCATCATCGCCCAGCCTGCTGTTGATGCGGAGACGTCTGCAAGTATCGAAACTTGTTGCTTTGGAACTGTCGACACAAGTCGTCAGCACTCTGGTCGTGATTTGCTTGGCGTGGTGGTTTCGTTCGATTTGGGCGTTGGCTTGCGGTAGTCTAGTTCAGAAGAGCTTGTTGTGTGTATTGTCGCATAGTGTTGCCGAAGATCGAATTGGCTTACGATGGTGCTCAACGCACGCGAGGCAAATGCTCCGCTTCGGACGCTGGATCGCGATTGGCTCCGCACTGACGTTCCTCCTTCAGAAAGGGGATCAGGCTATTCTTGGAGTGCTAGTACCCACTGAGACATTGGGGCTATTCGCTATTGCCTCAATCTGGGCACGTCTACCCGTTCAATTGCTTTTGCAACTGAATTCCAGAGTTCTGTTTCCTCTCTATTCGGAATTCTCGCGAAGAAAGGGGATAGGGCTTCGATCAAATGTATTCCGGGTACGTTGGCGCCTCGCGGTGGCTTTTATCCCTCTATGCTGGGGGCTAATGATAGGTGGAAAGTATTTGATATCCGTCCTCTATGACGCAAGGTACGTTGACGCCGGGTGGATGCTCGAACTTCTGGCTTTTGGAGCGATCGCTTCAGTGGTCCGAGCCAGCAGTGGCGGTGTACTACTAGCAGTGGGCGATTCGTTCCGATTCATGCTATTGCAGATTTCAAGTGCCATAGCACTCATCATAGGGATGACAATCGGCTATCAATTGGATGGCGTCAGTGGCATGATTCTCGGTATCGCTGTCTCCCGCTACTTGGATTACCCAATTCTCGCTTGGGCGATACGCCGATATGAAGTGTGGTTTCCAGCTTTAGATCTCGCGATCGCATTATCTACTTGCGTCATTATCCTTTGCTCCCGAAATCTGCTGTAGCTGTTTCTGCCTAGAATCTCCAATAGGACATGCATTGAGCGATTTTGTTATTCAGTTTGGACATCCGCAGCGAGTGGAGCACATCGTCAAACAATTGCGGGATCGACCCGGATTGGAGTCTCGATGCGTGCAGGTGGAACAGTTCGCCTGGGGGCGAGTCATACTGCAGTTGCCACGGTCGAAAGAACTAATTCCATGGCGGGATAACACACGTCTATTGGCATGTGTCGGTCGACCGCGATTAATTGGTGATAACATTCTGCACGACGAGCAGTACTTGAGTCGCCTCGCTTTAAAGTGGCCAAATAGTGATCCATCGAGGCTGCTTGATGAGTTGACCGGGCTGTTTGCGTTACTTGCCTGCAACGACAAGATCATCGAGATCATCACGGATCCACTGGGTGCTCAACCCGTCTATACCGCGCACGCCCCATCCGGAAAGCTGGTTGGGATGGGGACCGACGTAGAGTCCCTGGCAGTCCTCTCCGAACGAGGAACTGATTTCGATCAAGTCTCAGTCGCAGAGTTGCTAGTATACAATAACGTCACCTTTCCTTTCTCGACTCGCCATGGAATCCAGGAGGTTTCGCCAGGTGCTCACATCCAAATCGGTTCCCTCGACGGTGCGCCGAGCTACACGGAGAGTGTTTATTTTTCTCCGAGTGAGCCAGCAACAGAGGTGCCAAACCGACAGTTGATGCAGTCGACTGTGGAAGCGATTCAGAGTGCTGCAGCGGACATAACAAAAGGGGTTGACACCGTTGCAGTGACTCTCAGCGGCGGATTGGACTCGAGAGTCGTTCTTGCGGCGTTGCCGGCGAGTTTAGAAAGGACGGCTGTTACCTATGCAACACATGAAAACCTTGAAACTGAAACCGCTCAACTTGTCGCGCAAGCCGCAGGTGCTACACACATGTTTGCTTGGCGTTCGGAAGACTACTTCTCGGACCTCTTGCTGAATCGAGGACCACGGCTTCTTGGAATGGAACGCAGGGCAGCAACTCATGGGATGTGTATCATCGACAATCAACTTGACGAGCGTTTTGATGTCGTCCTTGGAGGCCAACTCAGCGACACGTTGTTTAAGGGGCACTACCAACCGTGGAAACAACAGATACGTCTGCAATCCAACGGACCACTGCAACGTGGAAAGAACCTAGCAAAGTGCGTGCTCGGTCGTTCAACCCGTCACCATCCTCCTAGTGCAACAAGTACCATTGGCCGATTTCAGCTGGAACGCGAGTTACTGCCCCACGTTCGGGCAGAGGTTCGAAACCGGCGACGCCAGCGGGTATTGGAAGTCCAAAAGCTACGACCGACAACTGCTGAGGAGTGGGCACGTTTCTGGCCTATCAGTAGACAGGACGATATTGCGCACGTGCTGGGAAACGCCAAGCTATTTCCGTTTGAATCCCTGTTCTTGCATCGGAGCTTAATCCGGACAGCCATGGACTACACACCAAGTCAGCGACTGAATGGCTGGCTCGCAAATCAAGCGTATTCACAGGTCTTCGGTCGCTTGGGAACTATTGTGAATGCAAATACGGGAAGACCTGCCCGCTCTTACCAGGCTCGACGCCCAGCACGATCCTCAGTTCAAGACCGCAGCATCGAGGGTGCAGGTGTCAGGCCGTGGAATCGTGTTCAACATAGCTGGGTTGACAATGTGTTGATGCAGAAGCTTGACCCGGCGTGGCAAGACGTGCGTCAAAGACTAGCTTCCTCACCAGTCCTCGATGTCTTTGCCGAAATTCTAAGACGTTCTCCCAAAGCACTGGTCCAAGAGTATGACGAAGAATTGCCAGGCTCTATGAACCAAATGTATATCCAACTGGCAATGCAGATGGACCGACTGTTACATCAATAGCACACCAAGGGAAGTTTGGGCGCACAAGCACGCTCGCATGCCTGAACGGAGCAACCATATGCCATTTCATACACGAACGTCACTGCAACAAGTGCTAACACATAGATGGCGCAGAGAGGCACATCGGTTGCGATTGTGGCGTACCAGGCGCTATCAGCACAGACTGTCGATTCGCAACTGGTATGACCCCACCGCAAGATGTGAAGACGCCGCGATTTTCATCGGTGGTTGCGGCAGGAGTGGAACC
Source organism: Aeoliella sp. (assembly GCF_965227375.1). Taxonomy (NCBI): domain Bacteria; kingdom Pseudomonadati; phylum Planctomycetota; class Planctomycetia; order Pirellulales; family Lacipirellulaceae; genus Aeoliella; species Aeoliella sp. Next base: position 865,319 of record NZ_CBDDFX010000002.1, on the reverse strand, counting down.
ACGTTGTTCCGAGAGGTATTGAACAGACATTCGCAAGTGTTCTGTGGACCAGAAACTTCGATGTTTGGCTTGCCGTTCAATCCAGAGAACTTAATTGAGCCGTGGAGTCTAAATCGCGCAGAAACGATATCGCAGGTCGAAGATGCATGCAATCTTATTGCGTTTGCGGAGCGTTTTTATCGTTCTCAAGCGGCGCTCAACAATAAGGCTCGGTGGGCAGATAAGACTCCCAACAACGTTCGTGCGATATCAAAGATACTAACATGGTTTCCCAACGCTGTCTTTATCCATCTGATCCGCGACGGCAGAGACGTCGTATGTTCTCTTCGCAATCACCCCAAAGAACGAATTGTCGGGGGCAAGATTCAACCAGTCGTCACGAATCGCCCAATTGTTGAATGCGCGACCCGCTGGCTAGATGATACAATGAAGGGATTAGCGTTTAATACGCATCCAAGATACTACGAAGTACGTTATGAAGATCTGGTTGGCGATTTTGAGGGAACCATTCGAAGTGTATGTAGTGTCATTGGTGTGGATTTCGAATCATCAATGTTAATTGCCTCCGGCAACCAAGAGAACTCCAAACCGGGGCGACTCGTCAACAACAAGAGAGCAACGGCGCCGATAAGCGCTACGAGTGTTGGACGCTGGCGCAAGGATCTAACTAGCGATGAAATGCAAGGATTCATAAATATTGCGGGAGAGTTGCTGATTGCCCTAGGCTACGATTCCAATCACGACTGGGCGGACAGCGCAATTCAATCCCGGCCGCAGCAGGATCAACTTGAGGTTCGCTAAATCATCATGCGTCATACACTTCGTCTAACTTGGGTACTGTCTGCGGCCAACCTTTCTGGTGGTACCAAGTCGAACCGTCTAATCGCAGAAGCGATGGTGCGTCGAGGACATCAAGTGAATATAGCCTACTCGACCTTCCGCAAGTGGCCAGCTCCCTGGAGGTTTAGGCGGTTTACAAAGCGGTGTTTCAACGAAGTCAGAAATCGCATAGATGGGCCGTGTCATCACCTGCAAAGTTCTTCAGCAAAGTTAGTTCCAATCCGGGAACGTCCCATTTCTGCACATCAAGTCCCTGATGCAGACTTTGTATTCGCTACCTGGTGGGAAACGCGAGAATGGATCGAGTCGTGGCCAGCGAGGAAAGGGGAGAAGTTGTACTTTGTACGGCACCACGAACTTCATGGTGGAGATCCCGAACGGGTGCGGGCAACCTACAGGCTTCCGGGACAGAAGTTTGTTATTGCCCGATGGTTGCAGCGGCTAATGGCAGAGGAGTACGGCGATTCAACAAGCATTGTCATCCCAAATGGCGTAGATAGAGGGCAGTTCCATGCACCTCCAAGGGGTAAGCAACCTGTCCCAACAGTCGGATTTATGTATGCCAAGGGATGGAAGGGGGGGGATACGGCGATGCGCGCGTTGGAGAAGGTAAAACGCCAAGTTCCTCAATTGCGGGTGATCGTTATGACGCGGAGTAAAAGCGACAGAAACAAGAAATTCCCAAGCTTCTGCGAAGTTCATTTTCAGCCTTCGCAAAGCACTATACCCTTGCTCTACTCGCAAACAGACTGCTGGCTACTTCCCTCCACATCGGAGGGGTTTGGAATGCCTGGAATCGAAGCAGCCGCATGTCGATGTCCGGTTGTCGCTACTCGGTGTGGGGGGCCAGAAGACTATGTCATCGACGGTGAGACGGGGTACCTTGTACCTGTCGATGACAGTGAGGAAATGGCAAACGCAATCCTTCGTGCACTTGCCTTGAGCGACAGAGAATGGAAGGCCATGAGTGACGCCAGCCAAAACCTCGCTCTCAAGTTCGATTGGGATCACTCTGCTGAACTCCTTGAAGCTGCCCTCTTCAGTCGCTTGGAAACGTCTTCCGCCAATTCAACCAGCTCAATGCCACTTCCTTAGCGGCTTTCATTTGGTACTACGGCATGAAGTTGCTCGCGGATATTGCGCTCTATGCTTGGCCAATGGTGGTTGTATTGGCGTTCGCGCGAATGCCTCCGCGCAAAGCTGTACTAGTGACAATGATCGGTGGATGGCTCTTCCTGCCGATGTACGAGATCGAACTGCCGTTCATTCCAGACTATTCGAAAATGTCGGCGACTTGTTTCGGTGTATTCGCGGGCACCTTGTTCTTTGATCCTGTTCGACTACGTAATCTGAAGTTTCACTGGTACGATGTGCCAGTTGTTGTCTACTGTCTGGCGCCGCTACCATCCAGCCTAACCAATGGTCTCGGGCTGTACGATGGAGTATCTGGTGTCGTTGGACATGCCATTGGCACCGGAATGCCTTATCTGGTAGGACGACTTTACTTTCGAACGGCCGAAGACTTGCGTGAGCTGGCATGGGCCATTTTTGTCGCCGGTGTAGTCTACATTCCATTCTGTCTCTTTGAGATGCGGATGAGTCCATATCTACACTACAAGGTCTATGGCTTTCACCCGGGTACCCACACCAACCTCTGGAGATTCGGCGGCTACCGGCCGGTGGTGTTCATGAGAGATGGGCTCCAATTGTCAGTGTGGATGATGGTCGCCTCGCTAACCGGATGCTGGTTGTGGTGGCATGGGCAGTTGCGGCGAATTGCTCATCTAGCGCCTGGTCTCGCCCTCACCGCTTTGCTTGTTACGACATTTCTCACGCGCTCTATGGGGGCCCTGCTACTATTCGTCGTGGGCCTTGCAGTACTAGTCGCCGCAAAAGTCACGGGTTCGCGATTGCCGATTATCGCCCTGATTCTCGTGCCGCCGGCATTCGTAGCGATCCGCACCACAGGAGCCGTTGACTGGCAAGTCGCTGTTGATGTTGCCCGATTGATTGAGGAAGATCGGGCGATGTCGTTGCGGGGACGCTTCGTAAACGAAGACTTGTTGATGGAGAAGGCCCTGCAACGCCCCATCTTCGGTTGGGGGGGCTGGGGGCGAAACCGTGTGTACGATGAGTATGACGAAGATCAGACGATTACGGATGGCCTCTGGATTATTGAACTCGGCAAACGTGGCTTCGTTGGCTTGGTGGCGATATTTGCGGTGTTGCTAATGCCTCTGGCGCGACTCGTAGCCAACTATCCGGCAAGGCGTCTGCTTTCGGGAGATTTAGCGGCCCCGCTGGTACTTGGGATCTGTGTAGTGCTCTACGCCATTGACTGTTTGCCAAATTGCATGCCGACACCAGTTTACCTAGTGGCCGCCGGAGCAGTGACGGGGATGGTCCCGTGGGCGAAATCCAACGAGGCAACAGGTGTAGAGGAGTCGTCAAGCCGCAACTCCACCATGAACGATGGTGCTCGAGTGCTGCCACGCCAAATTGGGCGGCGCAGTTAGATTGGATATCATCCGCCTGGCGAGTAATCGCCAGCCAAGCCGCCATCCCAATTGTCGAAGGCCGCATTCCATGCATCCGAGGCTGATTCGTCTGTTTTTGTTTCAGCACAATCGGAATTAGTTGTTGAGCCGCCCATCAAAGAGGAAAGACGCACTCGCTGCTGAAGCTGGGAAAATGCAGTTTGGTGGCTAACCATCATTGGTTGGGAATCCTGTTGCACAATTGACGACTCAACCCGGGTTGAGTCTCCTGCAACCATGAGAGATTGCATCGGTGCAGTGAATGCGAACGCAGGAAGTGGTGCGAATGCGGACGAAGTTGGAGCACTTGGTGACGGCAAGGGGGTCACACCAACCGTATCCAATTGGTATCCATCGCGAATATAGTCACCGATTGTCTGGGCGGTGAACCGAACATCCCAATTTGCCTTAGACTGAAACTTTGCAGCACTGATAAATGCTTCGTAAGTGGTGTAGCCCAGCGATGCAGCATACGTCGTCACAGTGCGCGTCGGGTCCACGTAGTCGACTCGGGAGTTCGTCGCGCCTGCATCGCCTTTGGTGGCTTGCCATGTTGCCAGGTCCACCGAAGTCGTGTCAAGTTTAAACCACTCATTGGCAGCTTGTTTCGAGTAGTACTTGTTTCCGGTGAAGGATATGACTCCATTGTCAGCTGCGAACGCATCAAGTTGGATCAACGGTTGGTCGTTGGTTAGTGAAGGCTCTTGAATTGCGTTGTTCTCAAAACGCACGTTGGAGATCTCACCTGTGTATGGGTCGGTCGTGGTCGGCTCCTTAACCTGGACCTGACCGCGCCAGTTATAAATAACGTTATCGCTTACTTCAAAATCACGAACGCCATAGCCGCGCGTTTCCCATGAATTACGACCATCCATAATGCTTAATGCCCATCCAGGGTTGTCCGCCTGCTTGTTCGCGATGATGTTGTTCGAGAACTCTCCCCCATTCACATTGGTAACGAGCACGCCGTACGCACCCGACGGGGTCACCTTGGTCGTATTCTCAACGACAACATTATTGGTGACATGGTACTCTGCCCCTGTAATTGGCGGCACTTCTTGTGGTACCCCTCCACCAACGGTCATTCCGAAGTCGTTCTGAGTGAACACGTTTCCGCTGACATAATGTACTCCTGCCGTAGGCTGAAATTTCAGACCGGCACTAGATCCTCTCGAGGAGAAGTTGTCCCGGATGACAACATCAAGATTCGAATGCGATAGATACATATTGTGATTGAAGCCGGAGGGCTCATCGCCGATAGCGTCGTTCCAGCCGTTGTGGTCTAAAGTATTCTCCTCAATCAACAGGCCATGCACGGCGTTAGCGTAAATCCCCTGCGAATGGGCAGAAGTATTCCATGAATTGACGATCACATTGCGCCGAATCGACACATCGTCCCACGTGTCCGATGAAGTAGCTCGGTTAACAATCAGGTTGGTTCCAAAGCCATCGATCAGGTTATCTTCAAAATGCAGATTCTCGCCACGGCCGATAACGTTGATACCACCTGGGTTGTCGGTACTGTCACGTATCGAACCGTCGAGATGGAGGCCGATGACATAGATATTCGAGCGAGTTCCCACCAATCGCACTGGTTCCAAGTCTGAATTCACGAGCTTTGGTCGTGCCCCCTCGCCATACGAAGAGAACAACATCGGTTCGTCAGCAGATCTTCCGCCTTGTCCGAAACTGCCATTCCCTCCAACAATCTGCTCGTTGGTCCATACGTCGCCACTCTTGAGCAACAGTTGATCCGGGAAACCATTGCGCATCAGCGCAAGGCCGGCGGCCAACGTTTTCTTGGGAGCACTCTCACTCAGGCCATCATTCTGGTCGTTGCCTTCACTGCTGCTGACGTAGATTACGCGAGAGTCTGAGGAGGGGGTGACGACAGTCCAACCACCTGCATCCGTAGTGACGGCCATCAGCTGACGACATTCCAAGGTTTCAAACGAAAATGGCGCCCGACTTGGGATTGACTTATTTCGAGAGCACGGCGCGACGAGATTACCGATCAATTGCACACCAGATTGGACAAGTTCTTGTACTCGCATAGTTGCGTTTCCGGAGCTGACATTCTCAATGAACTGCGATGTAGGTGGTCCTAAATCCCGATTGGTAACAGAGTTGCCGACTTCTAGCAGATCTGCAAGAAATGGTGAAGTGGCGAAGATTAGCGCAAATAGTGCAATATTACCAAGGTTCGGCACTAGTAAAAGCATAGTTCACCTCTTTGTGGTCTTCTTTCCGGGAATTATTGAATTGAGGTAATGCGCATCACCGCAGGTGCCTTTTATGCCATTTTTTGCTTTTATTCGGGGAATCCCTGGCGATTTCAGGTAAGGCTGTCGGTTTATCAATCAGAAGCGTAATTGGTGGTTTTGACCTCGCGAAGCTACAAACACACTTGATTCATGCGATACGGAACCTGCGATCTCCCAAGGGTTAGGCGTCGCCAACAGAAAAAAGTCGAGCAAGCCTACTCATTGGATTCTTCGTGGCAAATGACCTAATGGCTCGACGCGCTGGGCACTCCACCAGCAGGTACGAAATGTATGAAACCGCAATTACCAACAACAGGTAGATTGGTAGAACTAACGTCGGGTTTCTAGTTGCATCGTTTTGTATCTGCCATAGCACGGGCAGATGCAATAAGTACAGGGAGTACGAGATCTTTCCCAAGAAGTCCCCGATTCGATTGGAGAGTACCCAGTTGTCATCTGGAACCAGAAATGCAATCAGGAAGAACATAAAGGACAATGGGAATAGTATTTCGAAAGCGCCCCACATCTCATGAGTATTCCCAGTCAGGTAGTAGTGAATTCGAGGATAGAGCAGGGGCAGGAGTAATAGTGATGCAACATACCAACGACTTACCAAGCCGGTCGGGATCTTACCTTTCACATACAGCTCCCCAAGGACTACTCCTATGAAGAAATAAGGTAAAGAGGGTATCACAGCTGTGTCGTATCTGACGCCGAGTATTCTCCCCTGAAAGACGGGAAAGTCAAAATACAGAAGTATGACTGTGAGGAACGAGAGTAGAATGAACAACTGTGACTTCCATTTACTCCAAAACCACCACAAGAAAACGAACACCAAGTAGAAATGTACTTCAGCGGGGATTGTCCACAACACAGATGTTCCCGATAGCAACGCAATGTGGGAGATAAGATCTTCCTTGTTGTCGATTTCATAGAGGATGCCATCGTTCCCGGAGATGTGCAAGAAGTAGGAACTTAGCACCACGATCAAAAACAGTGGCATCACTCTCGCTGCGCGGGCAACAGCATACTGATAGACATGATGCCGACCAAAAGGGCGATTCAGGTACAGATACGACATGAGGAATCCACTAAGAATAAAGAAGAGCATTACCCCCAGTTGGCCTGCTCCGGAACCAAGAACTCCTCTTAGAAATCCCGTGTCGTTGCTGTAGTGGCTAAAAACTACAATTAGCGCTGCAATGCCTCGCAAAGTGTTGAGTTTTCTGATTTCCACCGGTTGCCTCGATATCGTACGCTTATGCGGGGATTGCAATGATGCCGGTTAAACGTTGTCAACAGGACCAGCACACACTCCTTGAATAACACTTGCGCGCCTATGCTCGTGGGTCACGGCGGGTTGCTCCTCACCGTCGGCCACTTCTCTGGGTGCAAAGACCCATTCTGTGGCTTTGCCCAACCCTTGAACGATCAATCGAGCTCCCAGTAGTCAACGGGCTTTCCGTAAAACTCCAAGAACCGAAGGGTATCCTCCCTAAGTTGTGAGGCAACCCACTCTCGCCGACTTGCGCTCCACGTTGGGCGGGTATCTATTCTTTTCAGGAACAATCTGTTCCGGATCGCATACCGCATTTGGGCAGGTGCCAGTCGAACTGCAAAGCGAAACATCGCATTTTCTCGTAGCCTTGAAAGTGTGTTCGAGGCCGCAAATCGCCCTTTGGTAGTACCAACATGCAAGTCTGGATTGTTGAGGGGAACAGATGTGTCGACGCCCAAAAATGCAAAGCATGACTGCATGACGGCGTCTGGATTCTGAAGGAGGTCTTCGAAGAAAATGACGTGTATATTCTCTTCGCCGAAAAGCTCACGGTAGACTTCTAGCTGTCTCCAGTAATTGGTCGAATCGATCAATCGATCCTTATTCACTTTTAACGCTTGGTTGAAATCATAATGCACCGTTTCTCCTAGGTGAGCACGATACTCCAGCCAGCACGATTCGATGCGTGGGAGCGGATTGCGTACGCAATAGACCAGGCGGAGGTCTTTCTTGTATTTGAATATGCGATTTGCGGCCTGTGGGTACACTTCCTTAATCGTATAAGTGTTGCTTCCCTCACCAAGTTGTTTCTCATCCGTCGCACCATCATAAAGTGCCTCATACCATTCGATGCCCTTTGCGAATCGCTCGTCCATCGAAAAAAAGTGGGGCTCTTTGGGCGTTACCATAAAGATATCGGGGTGACGCCGGAGATGGCCGCATACGGTAGACGTACCACACTTGCTTGCTCCAATCACCATGAAAGTAGGGATGGCGACCATGGTTGAAAAAATCCTAGTGCAAACTGATGCGCCGCAGTGCATCAGGAAGTGCCATACCGATCAGAAAATGCCAGTGAGTGTTGTGCGAGCCAAGAGTGGTCCTCCTTGGTATCGCTTAGCCAGTGATCGACAATCCTGTCCCATTTTGCTGGGCATTCAATGCGGTTGAATGCCTCTATGCTATGAGTGGATAAGCTCTGATAAAGCTCCGCGTCGTTTACGAGTTCACAAATACGTTGGGTAAGTTCCGAGACGTTTCCAGCTTGGTAGAGCAAGGCCGCCGACCTATCCTTAAGAGCCTCGACAAACATCGGGTGATCCGAAGCGATAATCGGAGTCCTGACACTCAATGCGTCGTAGATGGTAAAAGGCAAGCCCTCTGGATAACCATGTCGGCTTGGAACGACGACCACATCGTGCTCTCTCATCTGCTGAAGCACCTCGCGGTGAGGTAGTCGTCCGGCAAACCGCACGTACTCTCCAATGCCTGCATTGTCTGCCATCTCTCGAAATGGTCTACTATCTCCTCCACCAATGCTCAGACACCTCAATTCGTGTCCGTTCTTGCGCACTTCCGCAACGGCCAGCATAAGGTCGCCCAGCCCTTTGTCTTCGCTTTGCACTCCGACGAACAGTACAGTATGTCCCGTCCCACCACATCGAAGACTTCTTACAGGCGAATCTTCGGGCCGGCATACTGGGGGCCAGTCCCAGGGGATAATCTTCTCCGCGTGCACGCCAATTCTCTGAAGGTCACGACTGGCGGGCAAGTTGTGATTACCTACCCATTGTATGCCCTTGTTGTTCAAACAGTGCGCCAGTTGCCAGTAGGCCGGAAGCCGTTGCCATCGTCGTGGAAAGCTGTCCGCGAAAAGGGGAAGCAACTGCACGTTTGCTGCGATGGCCCAGCGTAGAATTGGAACAATTGGAGTTCGGAGCACTACGTGCGTCGGTGAGAGCGACGCGAGTTTCTTGACTAGCGGAGCTAAAGCACGTCTCCCTTTAGACTTCAGCGGTACACCTATCGCTCGAACAGCGTTACTAAGAACCTCATCGTACTCAGCGGACTTCACGCAAATAACTGAGACTTCATCTGCTCGGTCAGTTAGTTGCTGAATGGCGTTGTCACTGTAGCGCTGGGCGTAGTAGGTCTCTTCACCGCCAGCCGTGAGGCGCAGGTGAGTTTCCCTGTAGTCGCCGTGTTGTACAAACGCCACTCTCATTTTGGAAGATCTGCAGTAACACTTTCCGAATTTGGGGTTAGGCTGTGGACACTCATCGATCCGCGTCTATCGGTGGCCTATCTTCACAATCAGTGCCTCCCCCAAACCTTCACGGTCCACACGCTGCATCTGATTGTTGATGAGATTGTAGAACAGCGGAATGATTTTCTTCGAAACAGTCCGAGGTACTTTGTAGCTGTGTCGAAACCACGCAATATGTGAGTTAACAGCACCTCTAAGCAAACTGGCCGATTTGACCTCCTGGATTTGCAAACCAGCGTTCTTTACAGTGGTCTCTAGGCTACGCCGTGTGAAGTGCACCAAGTGTCTCGGAATGTCGGCGCTGTGCCAGCGGTCTTTGAGATACTTGCTTGCCCAATGCTCGGAGTTCGGGACAGCGATGACGCATGCGCCATTTTTTTCCAGCAGGTCGGATACTGCGCGCAGCTCTTCTACCGGGTCGGGAGTGTGTTCTAATACGTGGTTCATTGTCACGACGTCGAATCGCTTGCCGTTGCTCTGTTTAACATAGTCTTGAAGTGTACCGGTAAACACAGCAGTGCCATCGGATCGGGCTTGCTGCGCGGCGAATTCATTCGGCTCAATTCCTTCTACTAATGCCCCTAGTTTGGTAGCCAGTCTCATGAAATATCCTCCGCCGCAGCCAATATCCAACAAGCGGGTTCCCTGTGTCACGGGAGCATGCCGCAATGCACCAGACTGGCGGGCCTCGGCCAAGACTGTGGATTCACTGTCGATGCTACTTGCACTGTGAGTTTTCGAGTACGGTGCATAGGCGTCGGAGTAGTAGGGGGCCAACTCACTCCAATCGGGTCGAGGATTGACGAAAGTCAGCGTACAGTTGCCACAGGTATCCAAGTGCCACACGTTGCCTAGTGCGTCTATTGATGTATCAAAGCTTGGTAGCAGTTGCGAGCTTCTACAGACCGGACACTCATTCAAAGAGACCATTTTCAGAGCCTATTCAATCAAATAATGGTGGTGACTTTGATCTAAACTTGCTGCGATTGCTGGTGATCGCATGTTTGCATGGCATGTTGACTGTATTCCATCAACTGCGAGCGGGAGCCAGAGATGCGATTCCGTAGGTATTTGAGGGTGCCCAGCGCCTGCGGCCATTTAGCTAGAGCGCACGAAAATGCGTACAGAATGGAATTGGACATGGATTCGCTATGGTGACGTTGGCGTTGTATAGTGCCCTTCAAAATCAGCAACGCGTAAGCGATTGCAACTGCCAGTAATGTGGTGACTCCCAACGTTGGCAGCAGCGCGATTGCAGCTACTGGTAGCAGGACCCAGAACCACATACCGACCAGCATTCGCCAGCGGTAGCGCTCGCGAAGCGAGCCGTGTAGAGCCGCAACTTCAGCGTAAGCATGGCCAGCGCGGACAGTGCGCCGCCACCATTGACGAAATCGTGTCATGCGAATGTCGTGCAGCGTCATCTCTCGGTCCAACCGCCACACTTTCCAGCCGTTCTTTCGCAACCGTGTACAAAGCTCTGGCTCTTCACCAGCGATCAGGGACTCCCGATACCCACCGACTTGCTGAAACGCCTCAAGTCGAACAAGGGCATCGCCGCCGCATGAATGCGTCTCGCCTGGCGTGGCATTCCACTCCATATCGGCGAGTTGATGATAGATATTGCGAGTTGGTTCGATCTCACGTCGTCTACCGCAGGCAATGGCGACTTGAGGGTTCTCACGCAACAGCGATAGACCGCTGTCGATCCAGTTCTCAACCACTTCGCAGTCGCCATCGACGAACTGGACGAATTCAAGCCCCGGAGCGACTTCCAGCAAACGTTGTATGCCAGCGTTTCGGGCACGTGCGGCCGTAAATCCATTGCGTGTATCAAGCTGTACTATTTCGACGCCCAGCGCCTGAGCAATCGAGAGACTATCATCATCCGAGCCAGAGTCCACGTAGACAACTTGGTCCAGGTCCCGCACGAGTGACTCCAGGCATGCGCGCAGACGCTGCCCTTCGTTGCGACCGATGGCCACCGCGCCAACCGCAGATCGACTCGTGCACTCGGTGATCAAGCCAATGCCTCCTGTCGTGTCACTTCCTCGGCGAGTTTTTCGCTTAGATCGCATCGCCATCGTGGGAGGAACTGGCTCGTTACTTCCCGGAATCGATCACATGTGAGATCTACATCAAGCCAATCGCCAAGCACTTGGAGATCGCGGTTAAAGACGTCGACAAGCTGAGCTTCTACCTGCTTGCTCAATGTTGGCTCGGTGGGAAGCTTCCAAAACGACTTGACGCGATTGCGGATGTTCTTGGGGACTAAGGTTCTACGCAACCAGGAAACGCCCGGCGCATAGACAATAGCATCTCGAAGCCAGCTGGTGCGCAATCGTTGATCTGATTGGTTCTGCACCTCACAGTCTGAATTCCAAACGAATTTGAGTCCGCAGCCCAGGAAATCGGCTATTCTTTCCATCTCCGACTGTGGTGTTGCGCGCAGACGTTCAAAGAACACTGGTAATACATTTTCTGGGCCGAACGTGCGCAGGTAGGGAGCTAGTTGATAAGCATACCTACTGTAGTCAACCATTTCTGGTAGATCATCTACTGCTTCGTTAATCGAACATGACACTCGGCGTTCTGTCCACTCGTGCACATATTGCGACACAAGGCGATCCACTGGGTGTCGCATGACATAGACGAGTTTGACTTGCGGAAACGCAGTCCGCATTCGTTCGACCGTCTCTGGATAGGTGGGTAGTTTGCTGTAGTGAGTGCTGGACTCACCGCACAGGTCGTGTTCCTGGGATTCGGAAAAAAGGCTGCGGTACCATCCTTCGCCACGAGCGTAAACATCGTCATTGGAGAAGTAGTTCGGTTCCTTAGGTGTGGTCATAAAAACACCCGGCTGCGCCGCCAACTGCTCATGCAATGTAGACGTCATGCATTTCATAGCACCGATTACTATAAAGTCCGGGCCTCGACTCGATGAATTTGCAGGATTCATGGCACTTTCAACTCTGACGGTCCGCAGGTTCGTGGTGCTTTAGAGGTGTCCAGGCGTTTGTCCAGATATCGCGCCACTCACTGTCGCAGACGCTTTTCGTGCGATTCCCGACAAGTTCGCGAGCGAGTGAAATAGCCCGCCCTCCGCACCACAGAAAATTAGCGAGCCACAATCGGCTGCGACCATAGTGCTTGGCGTAGTAACGCGAGCGGGATATATACCAGTATCTGGGGCGGCGTTTCCGCTCCGAGGCCAGCGTCTTCAGTGGATTGCTCCGGCCGCGCAAATGCACTACACGGGCAAGGGGGAAGTAAAGCACGTTCCAGCCCTCGCGCCGAGCATGAAGGCAGAAGTCCGCATCATCGTAGTAGAGGTAGTACCCTTCATCGAGTAGCCCGCATTTCTGGAATACTTCCCGCCGCACGAGGGCGCACGCGAAGCTTATCCACTCGGCTGTATATGGCTGATCGCCGGGCGGGAGGCCACAATGTCCTCGACGAAAGAACCGGGTGACTGGGCCAGTTGCCGCAGCCTTAATGAACTCATAGAGTGGTGTGAAGTCCAGGAAAGCACTGCCTTGGGCCGTCCCATCAGGCCACTCAAGACGGGGGCCGATAATACCAATATCCGAGTGGCACTCGATTGCATCGTAAAGCGAGCGAATTGCGCCTGGGCGGACAATGGTATCTGCATTCAGCAGCAGAAAGTACCGAGGAGGACGCGATGATTCAAGTGCAGCCCGCAATACTACGTTGTTCCCACCAGCAAATCCGCGATTTGGTGAAACAGGCACCACACTCGCCCAATCACCCCAGTTGTTGGCTTCAATCGCGGCGTTGAGTTCGGCCAGCGAGTCCGCGCCTGTTCCATTCTCGCAAATCTCGACTCGCGTGCGGGGCACATCCGAGATTTGCGGCGCGAGCGAGCGCAAGCAATCAATCGCCAAATCAGCGGATCGGTAGCATACAATTACGATCAGAATCTCAGTCTCAGGCATCGCTCCTCGCTCCCCCCGAAGCAAGTTCTGTTTCGTAGTATTCTGCAATGGCGTCCCAGGCACGCGACTCATCCCAATTCAACCCCACAACGTCAATTGGAGTTGTATTGATCCGGACTGGTGGCTCGTCGAATTGAAACTGGTCACCAAACTCTAGCTCACAAGCCCACGGTAGGCGTTTCCGCAACTCGTTGGCGAAACGCGTGGCAAAGGCCCCTTGCGTCTCAACGTATCCGCTTGGATTGATCTTTGTGAAACCTGTTTCTGGCAGAGACTCTACAAACAACCGGTAGGCTTTAGCCAATAGCGAAGCGTGAATATTATCCCTCACATATGCAGGAGTGCGTACTTGGGCAACGTCCCCTGCATTCCAACAGCGTGCCAGGTAGGCCGTAAAACGAGGCTCCTCCAACGGTCCGAATGGATTGGGAATTACAAACTTGCCGAGAGACATCTCGGCTGCACACACAAAGTGCCGATAGACCCTATCGGTTAGGGCCTTCGAAAGTCCATAAGGTGAAAAGCTAACAGACGGCTCGTTGCCTGCTCCTTCGTACTCTTCAAAGACAGTCCCTGTTAATACCACCCGCCTGCAATCCACGGCATTCAGCTGTCTCAGCACCTCAGGCAAACGAAGCGTATTGGCCTGCAGTGCCGCCGCGTAGTCAAAATCAGGACTCTTATATTCTGTCACCTCCGCAGCGTGATGACACAACACGTCAGGGTTGACTTCGCCGACTAGATCCAGAAATCGATCGTCTCCGAATCGGCAGGCGAATTCTTGCTGGCATACCCCGGAAAGCCTGCTCACACGCTTCCCACGGACGCCTTCGTATTCGTCGACCGAGGCTCGCGTGTACGTAGCGAACACAGTGTGCCCAGCTTCAGTGAGCTCGCGAACGAACCAATAGCCAGTGAACGAGCTGGCGCCAGTCAGCAAGACACGCATGGTTCAGACAGGGGTATGTGTACGGATAACCACTAGGGGGCGTCCTCAAGCAAATCGCGGTACAAGAGGTTGCCGACTCGCCGCCGGTATCCATTTTAATATGGGGAGATCAGAAGACAATCTCCACATCGCCGCATATTTCGCAATTGTTGGCCCTGGTCGCGGCAATTGATGGTCCCTGGATGCGGAATGTCCCTAACTGGATGGATTCTCTAGATGATGCCTCGGGTCGAAATCGGGTGCATTTGCATCTTTCTCGGAAAGCGAAATTGGCTGTGATGGCCATTCTATATGGAATCTTGAGTCGCTCCAGCGGACAATACGTTCCGCGTTTGGTTCGTAAAAAGCATCGACCAAATAGATGGCTTCAACATTATCTGTGAGCGTAAGAAATCCATGAGCAAATCCCTTTGGAACATACATCATCATACGATTCTCAGCCGACAACTCTGCACCGAACCACTGTCCAAAGTTCGCTGACTCGGGGCGAAGATCGAGAATGCAGTCCCACAATGCACCACGGATGCACCGCACCAGCTTGGTCTCTGAGTGCTGCCCAAGCTGATAGTGCATGCCCCGTAGGGTTCCGCATTTGCCCGTCAACGAGTTATTGGCTTGTACGTAGTCGGTCTTCAAGCCGTGTTTGCCAAACTCGTCTTTGCAGAATATTCGCGCAAAAAAACCTCTGTCGTCTCCCCGTTTTTCGGGCTCGATAAGGTGGGCTCCTTCAAGACCAGTCGGGTGAAATAGCATATGCTGAAGTTCCAGGAAAGGGATGGCAATGTGGCAGAGGCCAATGATGCTCGAGATTAGAAAGCAGGCGGGCTAGGCGACACGGTTCAGCTTATCCAACCGGTGCTTTAGCGTCCGCAAACGAACGAATCGATCTCCTTCGAAGTCATCTTTGGAGAAGTCAAAGTCGACCATTTGTCGATGCAAAGCTCTCATACCACGCGGAAGATCGTACTCCAGTTCGAAGTCAGGCAACAGTCTATTGAGTTTGTCAAAGCAAACCCTGTAGTTCCGAGGATCTTCACCCACTTCTCCGGTATAGGCGATGCCAGCAGAAGGAATCAGTTCTTTCACCAGATCTCCAACATCTCGAACCTGATAATTCTCGCGGTTCCCACCAATGTTGACAGCTTGATTGTGTATGACCTCGACGGGCGCTTCGACAAAAGCCAAGAATGCTCTAGCGATGTCACGGCAGTGTATGAGTGGGCGCCAAGGTGATCCATCAGACTTGATGCGTATCTCACCGTAAGACAATGCAGACGCAAGCAAGTTATTAACGACTAGGTCGATACGCAGCATCGGTGAGTCCCCATACGCCGTAGCATTGCGCAAAAAGGCTGGACTGAACCCATCACCGGCTAACTCTGAAATCCGCGCTTCACTTTCAATCTTGCTTTGGGCATAGGCTGTCAAAGGATTCAGCGGATCCTTTTCGTCAAGATCCAGTTTTTCACCTGCACCATACACTGAACATGAGCCAGAGAACAAAAAGCGTTCTACGCCAACCGATTTGGCCAAGCGTGCTAACTCGACCGAAGAGTCACGATTGACTTGTAAGGTTAGCTGGGGATCGAGATCTCCCATGGGATCGTTGCTTATAGCTGCCAGGTGACAAATCGCATCGATGCCATCTAGGTCCGTCTCACTCAGCTTGGCAACGTCGCCTACAATCTCGCGGTCGGGTTTTGGAATGGGCTGCCAGTTGCACCCTTGAAACAAGCCAAGATCGCACCCTACAACCCGATGCCCTGCTGACATCAGGACATCTACGAGATGAACTCCAATATAGCCGAGATGGCCTGTTACAAGGACATTTGCCACGAGTTGTTCCTGATATCTAATGGAGGCTACGCGAGGGGCAGGCAGTGCAGTGCTTTATCGTAATCAGCAAGGCTTTATGAAACAAGGAAAGCGCGTTCGTAAGGGCACTGCAGCACTCTTGGGATCGAAGTCGTTTCTCGAAACTAGAAAAACTACAGGAATGCAGGGGAAGCTTACATTCTATTGAATGGACTATAATACCAGACTGCTTCGGCTCATGTTGCTTGTTCTGGCCGTATGCTTAAGCTTCAGCTCCTGTAGGACTTTCCTTCGACAGAGCTGGATGTACCAACTACGGGGGTTGTACCGTTTCTATGTCCTAGATCTGGAACGTTGACTGAAGAGACATCTATGATTTTTGTCACAGTCGGAACCCATACGCCATTCGACCGGCTTATCCGGGCAGTGGATGAGTGGGCAAGTCTCGAGAACCGGAGTGATGTATTTGCGCAAATTGGCGATACTCAGACGCATCCACGGTTCATTCGATATCAGCAATTCTTGTCTCCGGAAGAGTACGGTTTCCAACTCCGTTCTGCATCACTGGTTGTGGGGCATGCTGGAACGGGCACTTTGCTGACATCATTGCAGAATGCTAAACCGCTGGTGATGATGCCCAGGCATTCGATTCTCCGTGAGACACGCAACGACCATCAGATAGCAATGGCGGCCCGGTTTCAAAACTATCCGGGCATCTATGTAGCCCACAACGAAAACTCCCTCGCAACTCAAATCAACAAAGCACTCTCGGATCTCGAACACAATCCCGAAGTGGCGGCATTTCTGGACAACGCCAAAAACAACCGCGGCGGGTCAGCGTCCGCTCAACTTATCAATGCAATTCGGAAGTTCATTGCCGATAAATAGAAGGACTGTTTCGACGTCGCATCACCCCAGTTCGAGGACAACCAAGCTGTGGTTGCTTAAGCGGGTACGATCGTTGCTGACTTCGCAGCACGCGTTTTGTACACGTTGCGGGTGTCAACGATAATAGAACTGTGCGCTGCAACCAGATCATAGTCTACATTGGAGTGATCGGTGACGACCACGACACAATCTTGCTTCCGCAGGTATTCAGGCGTCAATGGTGAATGACGGAGGTCTCCGATTTGGCGATGTCGTGTCTTTGGTATCTGGTCGACGTAAGGGTCGCTGAATGTAACCTGTGCACCGTGGTGCGCAAGCAACTCGATGACTTTGAATGCGGGGCTTTCACGCGTATCATCGACGTCCCGCTTGTATGCGACCCCCAGCACGCATATCGAACTACCTTTAATTGGCTTCGCCACCGAGTTTAGTGCCTCCGATACACGCTGTACTACGAATTCAGGCATGCTTGTGTTGATTTCCCCCGCCAGTTCGATGAAATGCGTGGATGCATCGTGTCGCCGGGCCAACCAGCCGAGATAAAATGGGTCGATGGGAATGCAGTGCCCGCCAAGTCCAGGACCTGGGTAGAACGCCTGGTATCCGAAGGGCTTTGTTTTGGCTGCTTCAATTACCTCCCAGATACTAATGTCCAGTTTCAGGAAGACTTTTTTTAACTCATTCACCAGAGCGATGTTCACTGCACGATATGTATTCTCGAGTATCTTGCTTGCCTCGGCTATCTCACACGAAGAAACAGGAACAATGGTGCTAAACGCGTTTGCGTAGAGTTGGCAAGCGAGCTCAAGGCTTGACTCGTCGCATCCAGCAACGAGCTTCGGAATGCTCCTGGAAGTGAACTCTGAATTGCCCGGATCTTCACGTTCGGGGCTGTATGCCAAGAAGAAGTCTTCGCCGGCCAGCTTTCCTGACTCCTGCAGAATCGGCCGAAGTACGTCTCTAGTTGTGCCAGGGTAAGTTGTGCTTTCTAAGACGATTAGCTGGTTCTCTCGCAGTCGCGATGCAATGTGCGCTGCCGTGTTCGTTACATAACTCAGGTCAGGTTCGCGACTTTCAGTTAACGGAGTCGGGACGCAGACGATGATTGCATCGGGTTCGCTCAATCGATCCATATCGGCGGTGGCCTGGAAGGACTGATTCTCCATGCACTCTCGAATCCACTCGGAGGGAATGTGACCGATGTAGCTTCGGCCAGACTGCAATTGATCGACCTTCTCTTGATCGCAGTCGAAACCGAGTACGGAGAATCCCCCTCGCACGAACTCTCTCACCAGTGGTAAGCCTACGTACCCTAAGCCAATTACGGATACCAAAGCTGATCGATTGCGTATCTTGTCTTCGAGTGATTTCATTGCATCTTCAATTATTATGTGACTCAGAAACACTTAAGGGCATGAGAAGCCTCAAGCACCAACTTTGATTTCATCAATCCCACAGGTGTCCGGCGGGACTCTACAATCAACATTCAGCTTACTAATTTAGTTGATCCAGTATCTACCGCCAACTTGCAGGCTTGGCAATTTGCAGCCCTGAATCGACACCGTTGCGGCTGGGGGCGTTGCTCGCCAACTGAGTTTATCACTTTAGGAATAATCGGCCCAAGCCTAATAAGCATCACCCGTCTTGTCCGAGTGCAAGGATCCCTAGGAGGCCATTGTTATTGTGGCCTCCCAAGTTTGGTCTATGATCTAGTTTTGAGCTAATTGTCCAGGAAATGAAGCTGTCCAGCGGGTGAAATTCAACCCCTGGCTAAGTTTAGGTTTTCATTCGTAGGTTACCTCGCTGAGGAGCGAACAGTTTGACAATGCAACCTCGATATCTAATTGTCACTCCGTGCCGTGACGAAGCGGAGTTTTTGCCGCGTACTATCGCTTCTGTGGCAGCGCAAACTATCCAGCCTAAGAAGTGGATAATCGTCGACGACGGATCAACGGACAGCACACCTGAGATCCTGCAAGAAGCTGCTGCCCAGTATAGTTTCATTGAGGTGATGCGATGTGACCCAAGCCGTAAGCGAAACGTAGGACCGGGAGTCATTGAGACTTTTAGGGCTGGCCTCGAGCAGGTCGAACTCGCTGAATACGACTTTCTCTGCAAGCTTGACGCGGACTTGGAGTTCTCGCCAGTCTATTTTGAGCGACTGCTACACGAGTTTGCGAGTGACCCTTGGCTTGGGACAATCTCCGGAAAGACCTATTTGAAGGACGAGCATGGCGAGCGAGAAGAACATATTGGCGACGAGAATTCAGTTGGCGCGGCCAAACTGTATCGCCGTGAATGCTTCGAGGAGATTGGAGGATTTGTGCCCTACGTCGGCTGGGATGCGATCGATGGCCACATGTGCAGGCTCAGCGGCTGGAAAGCAAGGTCGATCCGCGACATCGATGTGAGAATTCACCATTTGCGACGGATTGGTTCGAGCCAGAATAGCTTCTGGGAGGGCCGGCTTCGATGGGGGCGCGGCAAGTATTTCATTGGATCCGCCTGGTATTATGTGCTGGCTGCAAGTGCCTACCGCATGTTCGAAAAGCCTTACGTCGTAAGTGGAGTAGGCATACTACTTGGTTATGCAGAGGCAGTGTGGCGTCGTCATCGCCGATTTGAGCAAGAAGATGTTCGAGCCGCGCTCAGGCGTTTTGAGCGACAAAGCCTTATCTATGGCAAGGCCCGGACGCTTGCAGGGCATAATCGTCGGATCGAGCGAGACTTTCCACTACGAGGGCGCAATGGAGAAGCGAGTCAATAGTCCGTCTGACGTTCCTTGGTGTCCAATCAGTTGCGGGACTTAGCAGTTCAAGTGGTACCATAACCTGCGGGATGGGACTTGTGCCATTTCCAAGCCGTCTCGATGGTGTCTTCTATTTGTTCATATCTCGGCTTCCAACCGAGTTCCTTCTTGAGCTTGGACGGATCAGCCACCAATGCCGGTGGATCTCCCGGACGCCTTGCAGTGACTTCGTAGGCAATTTCGGATCCTACAACTTCTTCACAAGCCCTGAGAATCTGCTTAACGGATTGGCCGTTGCCAGTTCCAACATTGAACACCTCGTGAGTCCTCGGTGTGGTGGCTTCGATAGCTAGTGAATGTGCTCTTGCCAAGTCGTCAACGTGCACGTAATCGCGAATGCAGGTTCCATCCGGTGTTGGATAGTCGTCGCCGAATATTTTGATCAATGGGCGTTGTCCCAGGGGCACCTGGAGCACCAAAGGAATGAGATGATTTTCTGGGTTGTGGTCTTCACCATACATTCCATCTGGGGATGCACCGGCGGCGTTGAAGTAGCGGAGAAGTGTATAGCCCAGTCCGTATGCGCTCGCAAAATCCGAGATCATCCACTCCACGGCGAGTTTCGTGCGGGCGTAAGGGCTGCAGGGAACTTGCCGCGTTTTTTCGTTCATTGGTGGCTTAGGATTGTCTCCATAAGTTGCGCAGGTACTAGAGAACAGCATTCGCTCTACATTGGCTGCACGCATTGCATTGAGGAGGCTGAGTGTGCCCGCGACATTATTCGCGTAATGATACTCCGGATGCTCAACGGATTCGCCTACACACGTAGCAGCCGCAAAGTGCATAACGGCATCGGCGTCCATCTCCTGCAGAACCTGGGTAAGGCGCGTCGTGTCCGCAATGTCACCCTCAATAAAACTGCCCGCGGGGACTGCTTCGGGGTGCCCTTGCGCCAAGTTGTCGTAAGCGATTGCTTTGTGACCTAACTGCAGCAAATGACGAAGACATGCGCTTCCAACGTAGCCAGCGCCTCCGGTAACGAGAATGTTCATGATTGTTGCTCTTGTTGGTTCGACTTTGCGGCAGGTTCTTTATGCATTGAGTCGAGTATCAGTTGGGCAGCTGCACGCAAGTCAGCCGAGACTTCAAAGGTGCCATCTGCTAGAAGTTCTTCAGTGTCCAGTTCGGGTCCGCCGAGGAGAATCGAGCCGTAGCATCCAGCGTTCTGGCCCGCCAGAACGTCACTGACGGTATCTCCAATCATCCAAGATGACGATATTTCCAGATTGAGTTGTCGTGCAGCCCGAAACAGCATTCCGGGGCCGGGCTTGCGGTCAAAATGCTCAATCACTCTGGGGTCCGTTACTTGCGGTGCAAACGGGCAATGATACCAACCGTCGATTTTAAGCTCATGCATTGCTAACTGGCGGTTGATTTCATCGTGGACCTTCGTGAGCCCGGACGCATCGATGAGTCCGCGACCAATTACTGACTGGTTAGTTACAACGATGCATTTGAATCCTGCTTGTTGAAACGCCGCAATAGCTTCGGCGGCGCCTGGAAGCAGCTCGACATCGTCCGGGCTTGTTAAGTGATGGACATGGCGGATTAGCGTGCCATCGCGGTCGAGGAAGACAGCTGCACTGGGCGCCTTTGCGCCAGGGTTGGCTGCCAAAATGTTCTGCCTGGTACTTTCCGCATGTGCTGCGGCTAGCGAGTCGAGAGTACCAATGTCGCGATGGTAGCCGTCGATGGTCCAACCTCGCATTCGACCGACGAACTTTGGCAAGACGTCATGTCCCAGATCAAAAGCGTTGCTTTCAGCAATCTCCTGAAATGCGTCCGCATTGAGAACGTACACCCCGGCGTTCGCTAGATCACTAGTCGGGTGCTCCGGTTTCTCTTCAAAGGCAATGATCCGCCCAACCTCATCGCATTCAGCAATACCACATGACCGTGGCGACGCAGAATGAAACAGGGCCATTGAGAAAGGATCTGAATGCGATTGGTGGAATTGAAGAAACTCACCCAAATCTATACTCGACAGATTGTCCGCATAGATAATTAGGCAGTGCTGTGCACCTTCGAACCAGGACCGGGTAGCGCTAACAGTCCCTGCCGAACCAAGCAACTCTGGTTCATATAGCTCTCGAATTTGGACACTTCCACGGGCGTTCATCGAATGTATAAATTCGACCACTTGATCCCGTAAATGGTGGGTGTTGATCAAGGCATCTTGAATACCCGCTGCCTCTAGTTTCTCTATCCAATACTCAAGCAAAGGGCGATCGTGAACGGGTACAAGGCACTTGGGCGTGCGATCGGTGATCGGCCGTAAGCGAGTTCCCTTTCCAGCAGCAAGTATCAATGCCTTCGTGGCTACGCCAGAGCTCTGCTTCATTTTTGGACCTCACGGACAACTCCGAGCTTCTGCATCTGCTGATTGCAGTATTCAAGAATGCTCGCAGCGCTATCAGCTTGATCTAGCCACTCTTTGTAGGCCAAGACGCTTTGCTCCACAGATCGCTGTGGGGTCCATCCGAGACTCTTTAAGTTGCTGACGTCGGAATAGATGTGCCTAGTGTCACCGTACCGATACTTTCCACTAGGTCGCGGCTCGTAGTCCGACACTTCGTAAACGGAAGCAACGACTTTCGCAAACTCCGATACGGTGTAAGCGCGATCTCCACCAACATGGAATTTCCGATAATCTGCACGCGAATCCTCCAGCACCAGCATGTTCGCGTCAACCACGTCGTGGATGTTGACGAAATCGCGAATCTGCTCTCCGTCTTCGAAGATGTCCGGCTCCAACCCTTGGTGGAAACTAAGGCAGAACACGCGACATGCGCCGCTGTATGCGTTGTAGAAACTCTGCCTTGGCCCTTGGACGATTGAGTATCGCATCGCCACAGTAGGAATCTGGTATCGCTTCCCCAAGTGAAGCGCAACACTTTCTTCTGCAATCTTACTCAACCCATATTGGTTCTGTGCGTTTGCGAATTCTTCCGTGGTTGGCTGCCAACTCAGCTTGCCAACATAGCCATCTGGAGACTCAATATCCCACAGGCCCTTCTCCAGTTGCTCCGTCGGCCGAATATCTGGAAGGCAGTCGCGACCTTTTTCGTCGCGGTATAGCCCTTCACCCAGTGTTGCTTGGCTGCTGGCGACAATCACCTTGTTTACAGGTAGTTTTTCGCGAACTATCAACTCAAAAATCCGTGCAGTCGAGGTCACGTTGACGTCGAAGAAGCGACTGAAAATCGGTAGGTAGTCTTGAAAGGCGGCAAGGTGATAGATCACCTCGCAGCCCTGCATCGAGGCCAGGAGCATATCTTCGTCACGAACATCTCCACGGATCAGTTCTACTCGCGAATCCAGATACTGGGGCGGCTTATGCTGGGGGTGCACAGGCTCTTCCAGGCTATCCAGGATCCTGACATCGTATCCGCGTGCCAGTAACGCATCAGCAGTGTGGGAGCCGATGAAACCTGCACCTCCTGTGATCAATGCTCGCATGTCAACTACTCATGTCGCTGGGTTTGAGGAATCGCAATCGCTGAGAATGCGCGCCTTCAGTGATTGTGTGATCATGTGTCCGATGGCCAGATGCAAGTCCTCAATGATACCGTAATTGCAGGACGGTACGTTGACATGCAAATCTGCCATGTCACCGATCGCCCCACCAGTGAAGCCGGTTAGAGCAACGGTTTGAACACCATTAGTCAGAGCGAACTCGCAAGCTCGTACAACATTAGGCGAGTTTCCCGATGCACTAATGGCGATGAGAGTGTCTCCGGGCCGGGCAAATGCTTCTAGCGGATATTGAAACGTGTCACCGTAGTGAATGTCGTTTCCAATAGCTGTGAGCAGGCCGATATTGTCACTAAGACAAATAGCGCGCAGTCGCTTCTGGCCGTCCACCGCAGCAGTCTTGACTAAGTCTGCAACGAAATGGCTGGCGGTCGATGCGCTGCCACCATTGCCAAGAGTCGATACAAGCTGGTCCTTCCGCCAAGCAGCGTATACTACGCCGGCCAAGGAATCGATTGCCTGGTGGTCCAAGTCGCCAAGAGTCTGCGACATTTCAGTCAAGTAGGCCGAAGCCGTGCTGCAGCTGGAGCTGGTCACTTAATTTCCCCCTATTCTGATCGCACAAGTCGCTGGTGGTCGCTGACAAATACGAGACGACTGCCACGCCGGTCGACCCCAAAGTCCAACTCGACCGGATGTCCCAAAGCCTCTCGTATCGCTGAGTGTTTTTCGGGCGGTGCCAACAATAATATGAAACCGCCACCCCCGGCTCCAAGGAGTTTTCCGCCAATTGCACCGGCACTTCGCGCAGCGGCATACATTTCGTCTACCTGGCTGGTCGTGATTCCGAAGCCGAGCGATCGTTTTAGCTCCCAGCCTGTATGCAACAACTGTCCAAATTGCTCCAAGTCTGGAGTGCCTGTAAGTGTGGCTCGGAGTTCGTGTGCTAGGTCTCGCATGGCGCGAAGCGTGGCCATCTTTTCGCTAGTTCCCGAGCTCTGCTGAACCAGTATGTCGTCCGCCTCACGTTGCTTGCCGGTGTAAGCCAGCAGGGTCCATCTTGTCAGCTCTCCCAGTGTGTCTCCCGTGCACGGTACGGGCTCGACATCGACGATGCCTCCAGGGTGAAAACGGATATAATTCACACCCCCGAAGGCTGCAGCATACTGATCCTGTCGACCAATGGGCTTGCTCAGTAGGTCCATCTCGATGTGGCACGCCTCCTCTGCCAGCTTGTCGTGACTCGTGATTCGACCGACGTATGCGTAAAGCGCATTTAGTAAGCCCACGGTTAGGCTGCTACTAGAACCGAGACCAGTACCTGCAGGTACGTCTCCTACGGTAGTAATCTCCAGGTGCGGACCAAGCCCAACTAGTTTCAGTGCCTCACGAACTATGGTGTGCGACAAGGTGGAGGCGTTTTCCACGATCTCGGTACGAGTATATGCCACTCGGGTAGAAGCATCGAATCGAGGGCTGACTGTAACATACATGTGCTTATCAAGGGCCATTGAAAGCACAGCGCCTTCTTCATGTTCGTAGAAAGCAGGCAGATCAGTACCACCTCCAGCGAAGCTCACACGGTATGGGGTTTGCGAGATAATCACGAAACTTCTGCTGGGGAATATTGGACGGACGGAGGACCGCTAAACGGTGGTAAGCTCTCGACTCTCAGCGGCGGTAGAGTGACATTTCTCACGAAAACGGCTTAACAGGGGGGCCAGGCAGTTGTGAATATCGAAGTGTTCAACCACGCATTGGCGACCAGCTTCAGCCAGTTTGTCGCGGAGCTCTATATCGTCGTGCAGACGTTGCAACGCATCTGCAAGCTGACAGGAGTTGTTGGGCTCCACAAGAAGACCTGTTTCCTCATGGACCACAAGGTCGGGAATGCCAACCAACCTTGTCGATACTACTGGTACTCCGCAAGCCATCGCTTCCATGAGGGTCTGTGGCAGACCATCTACATCCTGATCCGAGGACCAAACACATGGTAGACAGAAGACATCACCAGCACTCATGAAACTAGGCAGCTCTTCTTGGCTGACACCTGTCCCTGTAAGCGTGAAATGGTGCTCCAGCCCGGCATTCTTGACCTCCTCGCGGAGTGAGTTTTCAAGCGGCCCAGATCCGCCCACGGTGCAGTGCATGTCGTTTATCCCCCTGTCGATCAGCATTCGGCATGCGTCGATCAAGTAGGGAATTCCCTTCTTTTCAACCAAGCGACAAACAACGCGGATCTCAAAACCTGGTCTAGTGGATAGCACTTCGGTGCTCGACTGGAAATGTGTCGGGTCAATACCACAATAGACAATGATGAGTTGCTCTGGTCGCGCTCCATTTTCCAGATACAGTTCTCTGTGGAACGTCGATATGCAAACAATGAACTCTGCGCGTTCAATCTTGTCTCGCAAGGCGACTCGGTCGCGGAATAGATCGCATGCGTGTCCGGTGAAACTAAATGGTTTGTTTAGTAACCAAGATCCGTACATCCCTATCGTGGCGGCAGAGTGGGCCCACTGCGCATGGACGTGATCTACTTCCATGTTGCGTAAGCCGCGCGCCCAGTAGCACGCAGTGTAGAAGTGGGCAATCCCTGCAAGGCGGGCCCGCCAATTCTCGCGATCACCGGTAAGTGAGTTCCAGGCTGCGCCAAAAAAACGTTTGCCAAATAGGACGGGGGCTAAGACAAATGCCCACAGCGAAGCGGCAAGCGGCATTGGGTAGATGACATGTGTGTTAGATTCGAAGTCCTTTACCCATTGGGACTTATGATGTGTTGCCTGTGGACGGCGCATTGAGTGCAGGGCAAATGGAATCTGCGCATCATGGACCTCACGCAATTCATTGGCTACCCAAGCGTTGCCAACTCCAATATCGGTGATGTAGTGAATCATCGTTGGCGAAGCTTGGTCCCCGGCGTGTCTACTAGAAGATGTACACAGTAATCGGGGAAAATGAATGGTGCAATGGAACTAAAATCAGTGTCGCAAGAAGGTGCTCTGATACTAAGGAAAGGTCGCTGCAATCGAGTGCGACCTATCCACTTTGAGGATTATTGGCTCGGTACGCCCAGGTGGGTTCAACGCTAGATAATACTGGAGTTGTTGAAACGCCCATCGCACCGCGGTGTTTATCACATTGATAAATCCGTGTGATCTTGTCTGAATAGGCCTAGTTTGACGCTTATTGCTTGACTGGGGTTCACGCCGCCGCTATTCTGACTGACGAGTTGCGAGTTTTCTGGGGGATTGTAATCTAGGGGGATTTTAGCTTGGGGATCGGTAGCTCCAACATGAGTTGGCTTAGCACTGCGCGTACAGTAGCAATTGCTGCGGTTATTGCGTTGTGGTCTGCCGTTGGTGCCAGAGCAAGCATCGTTGTGTCTGCATTCCCTTCCCCTGACTGCTCCATGGGTGGGCAAACTCAAACGGACGGCAAAGGAACTACCCCCAGCAGAGTTGAGAGGGATAATGTTCCCGAAAAGCACGAGTCATTGCTGGGTCTTATCCATCCTGACACCAATTCCTCCAGCAGCAGCACTTCGACTTCTGCGGGCGGTGGCCAGGGTGGAACGTTAGCTTTCTGTGCCTATGGTTTGGTTGGCTTCCTTGCTGATGACAATCTCGTCAGTTGGGTTCACAGCCACTATTTACTCAGTCTACCAGCTCCACCATGCAATGAACTATTGAGGCCGCCTCAGTCAGTGTGCATCCTTTGAGTTACTCATGTTTGTTTTTAAGAGTCATTTGTGGAGTTTACTGAACTATGAGATCGATTAAGTACACAATCGCTGTAGTGGCAACCCTTGCTGCATCAACGAGCTTTGCTGGGCAGTTTGGGACAATTGATATTGCCTGGAACCAACAGTCCGCAAGGTTTGGCAACGGTGGCGGATTTGATTTCGACTACTCGAATTTGGATTTTGATGGAGTCGCAGAGACTCAGGGATGGGTTTTGTCGCCCTCAATTAAGAATGGGCAGCTCTACACGTTCTGCTTGGAACTTGCTCAGACCATCACTAGTGCGAGCAGGACATACATGATTGACCCACTGACAAGTGCCCAGGTACCACCCACTAGTGGCACGATCAGCGCCAACTCAGCGGCGGCTCTCAACCTGATGGCTGTCAATTTCTTCGAGAGTGCTAAGGACGGCAGCTTGGCTGGGATTCTGAATGTGGCAACTGGAAAAGGCTACAGTGCTGCCACAGCAGCCGCCGCGTTTCAGTTGGCTGTTTGGGAACTCGCTTTGGACCGCTCCGTTGGGGGTGATTCCGATATCTCGCTTTCCACCACTGCCTGGAATCCTGTCGTTGGCGCAAATGCGAATGGTCACCTCGGTAACACAGCAATAAAAGCTGGAGCCGATTGGTTGCTTTCAAAAGTCGACGGCCTTAACGGTGACGACGTTTCGGATGTTGCGGGGAAGATGACTGTTGCTTTGACTCACAACAATCACCAGGAGCAGCTCATCGTCGTTTCAGTCCCAGAGGCTTCGTCGCTGTTGGCGTTCGCCTCGGTTGCTGGTGCGATCGGTTTGGTCATGTACCGTCGCCGCAAATAATCGATGGGGCTGTAATTGTAGCAGTCACGTGAAAAAACTATGGATCCCCGTCGCAACGGTGGCGGGGATCCTTTTTTTGCGCTATTCTGAAATTCCTACTGCCGCCAACTTGCATGAATTCGATACATTGCCCAAACTGAAGTGTGATCTGGGGAGGGACCTCGGGGCTAGTTGTTGAAGAGCGTGACACATTTTGGGGAAGTTGACGTGTCGAAGGGATCAAAGGCGGGGCTTGAGCCTTCTAAGAGTGGATCATTGGGTGGGGCGCAGCTCGTAGTAGTTCTCTCCCTCTTGGCAGGGGTGTGGGCGTACTGGCCAACAATTGTGCGCGTTGCGGGAAGTTGGAATTCTGATCCTGACTACTCACATGGCTATCTAGTCGTTCCGCTCGCAATACTCTTTCTATGGTCTCGTCGCGAGATGAAACCATCGCTGAAGCTTGGATTCTATCCGCGATGGTTAGCACTGTTGGTGGTCGCCGCCGCCTTCAGGTTCATCGCAGGGCGATTTTATCTCCCGGAAGTCGACGCTTGGAGCATGCCGATTTGGCTCGCGGGAGTTGTAGGTTGCCTATGGGGTTGGGCAGCCCTTCGCTGGGCATGGCCATCTCTAGTGTTTCTTTGGTTTGCCACACCGCTCCCGGGTACGATCGCTAGTGCTATAAGCTCCGATCTTCAGAGACTAGCG
Source organism: Aeoliella sp. (assembly GCF_965227375.1). Classification (NCBI taxonomy): domain Bacteria; kingdom Pseudomonadati; phylum Planctomycetota; class Planctomycetia; order Pirellulales; family Lacipirellulaceae; genus Aeoliella; species Aeoliella sp. The sequence continues at coordinate 836,989 of NZ_CBDDFX010000002.1, read as the reverse complement.
GCCGTGCTGAGCGGTATCGCGCTTCAGATTTGCGGACAGCCCGCAATCGTGGAAGGCACCACAATATTGCTAGGGGAGAACACCCTCGAGGTCGAACGCGCCTGCAGCGGTCTTCGAATGTTTTATGGGATCACAGCGCTTGCATTCGCCAGCATTGTGATCATGCGTCCTGGGATCTGGAAAGCAATTGTCATTGGACTTGCAATCGCGCCAGTTGCGGTCTTGATGAACGTCCTGCGAATCACAGCTACCGGTGTTCTTACTGAGATGTTTCCAGACGCAAAGGTGGAAGCCGCTATCCATGACTGGGCAGGAGTTTTGGTACTGCCAGTTGCGATGTTAGTCTTTCTCGGGCTAATTGCTCTGATGAATCGCATAGTCACAGCCTGGAAACAGGACGCCCGACGAACGGCACCATGGCTTATTGGCGGCGTGGCCGTGTGTTGTATGTTCCTGCTCCTGGGTACATGGCGATATCGTGCGCAGTTTCAGGAATCAACCACAACTCTTTGGAAGACGGCGCAGCGACTGAAAGACGAAGGCAAACTGACTCAGGCGTTGGGATATCTTGATCGTTATATCCGTGCGCGACCGGACGACGCTGCGAGTCGAGTTCAACTGGCAGAGTTGTTTGCAGAAGCTGCGGATACGGAGTTTGACAGAATTCGAGCCGTTGAGTTGTTGCGTGACGCCTACGAGGCAGACCCCACCCGGCAAGACCTTGCGGTACAGGCGATCGATATCGCACTGCAATTGCAAGACTTTGAAGGGGCCTTGGATTTGTTGGGCCAGTTGCAACAATCCGACGGCACGTTCAAGGAAACGGATAACATCAAAGCAATCGAGTTGGTGAGAAAACGCGCCGATGCGTTGCTGTCTTACATGAGGTCACCAGCCGGCTTGCGACAGGCAAAGTACACGTGGGAGGATGTTGCAAGATCGTTGGGCCAATCACTCGAGTCGCCGAACTACCCACCTTCGCACGCTTTGGCATTGGCTGTAGTTACTCGCGAGCATTCTTCGACCCCAAGTGAAGAGGAGCGAGAAGCAGATGCAGACGCCATCATGAATGACATGGTGTCACACCATCAACAGAGTGCGGAAGCGTTGTTAGCTCGCTATCGATATAGCACTGTATATGGCACCACCGAAAACAGTTTTGATCCCGATGCGGACTTAACGGCAGCACTCAGCAACCTCAGTTCCGCTTCTCCCAAGGCAAAAGCCGAAGTGCTTCTCACGGCCGCTGGGGACCTAAGGCAAACTGAACCTGAAAAGGCCGTCGCCTACTTGGATCAAGCAATTGCCGCAGATCCAACGTCAATTCGAGCATATTTGCTGCAGTCGGAATTGCTCCAAATGCTCGCCGATGATTCTGGTGATGGTTTGCAGTCAGCGTCGGCAGTCTTGCGTAAGGGCCTTGCGGAGAATGAAACTAGACCGTTGCCCCTCGTTGTTGCCCTTGCCGAGTTGCTCGCCCGGCAAGGCGATCGTGCAGGGATGGATGAATTACTTCAGCCGGTACGAGATTCCTTACCAAACATATCGGATTCGTGGTATCTAGGCTACGCTCAGCTTGGTATAGCGAGGGCCGAGTCGATGATTACAAGAGTCAAGGGGAGTCCTAGTCGAGCGGTCGCTATACTAGGTAACTCACTCTCAACTCAAGAATCGGCAAATGCGGCAGAGAGGTTCCCGGATGATTTTGCTGCTGGTTGGCAGCGGCTGGGCTTGTGGCTTTCGGAGCTCGATAGACACGACGAAGCCGTTAGTGCTTGGAAGCGTGTTCAAAGAATCGCTCCGAGTAACTCGGAGGTTTGCAGAGGTCTAGCTGCCGCGGCGCTGGAAGCCGGCGACTATGACTTGGCGCTGAAGACGTGTGAGCAACGTGTCCAGTTAGCGCCAGATTCCGGCGATGCCTGGGTTCAACTTGCTCAGATTCAGTTGGGGATGCAACTGCTTCTCCCAGCTAATCGCCGCAACTTTGCAATTGTCGAAGCTGCGCTTCTCGAAGCTTCGAAGACCAAGGCGCCACGCGACCAATTCTTATCGACCTTGGTCGACTTAAGAAGGGCCCAAGACCGGCGTAGCGAAGCAGTTACATTGCTAGAGAAGGAGCTGTCAGAGGACTCCAGTTCTCCGACCGTATGGCGGCTTCTGACATTACTTTATCTCGAGACAAATAACGTTGACGCGGCAAAGGAAGCCGTAGAACGGTTGGCTGCAAACTCTGGTTCCCCGGTTACGGTCGCGGCACTTCGAGCTAACGTGTCCGTAGCGGCCGGAGATCCCAAGGGCGCCCTTGAGCAACTTGAAGCTAGCCGCATGAGCGCTCAGGGAATCGAGCAAATCGAATTGGCGGTCCTTTCGGCGGCATTGCACCGTCAGGTTGGGGAGATGGATCGAGCAGCCGCGATACTCGAAGACGTACAAAAAAAGAATCCACTCGACATAAGGTTGCTCGAGAACCTTGCCCAGTTGTCTGTCATTCGCCGTGAATGGGATGAACTCTCCAATTGGATTCTGACGTTGAAAAACGTGGAAGGTGAAGACGGTACACGATGGAAGGCGTACCGCGGAATGTGGATACTAATGTCCGGGCAGCCATTAACAGATCGCAGCATCGCTGAAGTCAAACAACTAGCGCGCGATGTTTCGAAGGCTCATCCTCGCTGGGCACTTGGTCCTTTCCTGGAGGCCCAGGCCGCTGTCCGGCAGGGGCACATCCAAGCGGCAACTGATCAGCTCGAAAAGTCATGGCAGCTCGGGATGCAAAGCTCCAGCACTGCCGAGCAGTTGCTTTCACTTCTCGCAGCAGAGGGACGAACCGAAGAATTTGATCGCTTCGTCGCCGACTTGGGAGATCTGCCGCTATCTAATCCAGGTATCTTCGATCAAGTAATGCCCTCGTTGATAAAGTCGGGGCAAGCCGAGGCGGCTGAAAATCAGGCTCGAAAGTGGGTCGCCGAGAATCCGGATGATCCCAAGGCACTTATTCGTTTGGGGCAGGTGCTAGCACTGAGCGGTGCTCAGACGAACGATTCCGATGCGCGTTCTCGACGCCAGGAAGAGGCAGAGTCGGCATTCAAGAAGGCTGTTGAATTAGATCCCACAAGTCTCGACAGCTGGCTAATTCTCTACGCACATTACCTGCAGACCAGTAAGGTGGGCCAAGCGAAGAATCTGCTGGAAAGAATCGAGCAAGAGGTCGAACTTGATGCGGCGATGAAGCAAATGCTGCTCGCCCGATTGAATTCGCTAGCCGGCGACGCTTCTCAGGCGGTGCACTACTGGTGGACCGCGATACAGCTTGCGGAAAAAGCTGAAGACAGTGTGAAGAGTAATGTCCAAGGGCAGGCTGCTCAGTTTTTTGCTGAGCGTGCTAGACCACTTGCGATACAACTCGGGGAAGGTGCATTGGCTACTAATCCGGACTTAATAGACACTCGGATACTTGTTGCCAAACTTCTAGGGGCTCCAGGGTCGACCCAGGATACTGCAGCGGCGCTAGAAGTGGTCGAGAAACTGCCCGAAAAGCCAGTGGCAATAGGTATTGAGAAGACTCGCATAACCATTCTATTGCTCGGGGAGCGGGGTACCAAAGACGACATCAACCAAGCGCTTCGGCTCGCTGAAAGCATAACAGACCCCACTGCGAATGACTTACGAGCACTCGCCGAACTCTACGAGATGGATGGCCGCATTGGAGCTGCCGATGAGCTTTTCAACCAGTTGGTCAATATGCGGCCTAGTCACGTTAAGGACCTGATCCGATACCTGGATTTCTGGAGTAAGCACTTCCAAGCCGACGACAGATTCGCTGGCAGAAAAGACCAAGTGCTCGATATGCTTGGGCGCCATCCACTGGGGCTACTGGAGCAGCTTAGATGGAGATTGAAGTTGCTCCAAGCCAAACCTCAAGGAGAATTGACGGAAGCAGAAGCGGCAGGAGCTGATGAATCGCAGAGCGGAGTAACCACACAGCAGATCCAGAGTGAAGTATCGAGGTTCCTTTCTAGCCGCCCTGCGCGAGATGCTCTGAAAGAGCCATCGACTGCAGCGAACCTAATGGCGGGTGTATTCGGCGTATTACTTGACGAAGGGCAATTGCCTGCGATCCGTGCCCTCATCACAGAACCGCCAACCGATTTCTTGTCGCGTGCCTACGCTACGCGACTCCTTGCAAATGTGCTAATTCGAAGTCCTGATAGATCTTCCGCTGCGGTCGCGCTCGCACAGACGCTGTTGGAAGACGAGATTTCGGCCGACCCGAAGAACCTCGATCTGTTGCGCGACGCTGGGGACCTTGCAGCCGTGGTTGGCGACAATCAACGTGCGGAGCAACTTTACCTCGTCATACTAGATCTACAGCCGTCGAATCTGGACGCCAGCAACAACTTGGCGAGCCTTTGGATAGAATTAGATGACAAGCATGACGCAGCTCTGGCACAAGTCGACCGATCTCTAGCCGATTACCCAGAAGCCGGTTTACTGCGCGACACGCGAGGTCAAATCTTGTTACTGCAGGGTAAGGCTGAGTCTGCCCTTGAAGAATTCAATGAAGCTATTCGCCTGGACCCGGCCAGTGCTACTGCTTTTCTCCACAAAGCACTAGCGCTTCGAGAACTCGATCGTACGCAGGAAGCCAAGGAAGCCTTGGCAACGTCGTTGATACTGGGTATCGAAGGTCAGCCAAAACTTCCAGCCGACCAGAAATGGCTAAGTGAGATACGGCAACAACTATCGCTGTAAGAATCGCAGCAACTTCCATGAAGGGAGTCCGCTGCGGGTAGGAATACAAGAAAGAAAGACTGGGTGTAGCGATGAGTCGTAACTCATTCAACAACTCGTTGGCCGTGTTGTCGATAGTGGCATTAACCGTTAGCCCGGCAATTCTGCACGGCAGGTACTCAGACCGCTGGGGTATGCCAAGTGAGAAGCGAGCCGCAGCGGTGGCTCTTGAGTCATATCCAGTAGATCTGGGCGAATGGGTAAGCCTTGAAGATGGGAGTCCGCTGGATGAGCGTGTTCAGAAGGAACTAGGAGTGAAGGGCCATATTAGCCGCGTGTATCAAAACAAACGTACGAACCGAGTTGCATCGGTACTCTTGATGGTCGGAGACGCAGGTCCACTCGTCCGCCATCCACCTGAGATTTGTTATGGTAATAGAGAGAATCGCTTGAAGGATGAATCACTCGTTTCGATCACGGTGGGTGACGACCAACATGATAGTATTTTTCGTGTTTTGAGCTACTCGCCTAAGAGCCCATTGGAGTCGCCGTTTCTAGTTGCCTACGCCTGGTCGAGTGATGGGCAGTGGAGTGTTCCCAAGTCTCCCAGAATTGCGTTCGGCGGCGAACCAGCCCTGTATAAGCTCCAAGTCTTAGTGAGCAACACTGATTTTGGGGGTGTCGACCCGGATGAGGAATTGAAGGGCCTGCTGCGTGAGTTTGTGACGGCGTTTCGAGATTTCAACTCCCAATAGTAGGGTGGCAGGCCGCGGTTAACCGTGGATAGAGTCTTACAAATCGCATCCAGTGCGCGAGTTTCACGCCTTCGCCACTGCTATTTCCAGACGGTAGCAGCCTGACCGTCCTCTTGCAGCGATTTGCGGAAACCCCAACCCCTTTCTTGGGTGGTTGCCAAAAATGCAAAAATCTTGCATTTTATGTGGCGCGACGGGCGGGGCCTTCGACCCCCTGGAAGAGGCAAATCACCTTGGACTTTTCTGCAACTATGCGATGTCTCGTTCTATGCGCAGCCATTCTCGTGCTGCCCACCCAATTGCTTCATGCGCAAACACTATGGATGGAAGGAGCGGAAAATGGGACCGATTATTTGCGCGACGGCACCAGTCCGGCGTACGACTTGATTCAGTCAGACGTCGTAGCAAGTGGGCTCAAAGCTCTTCACCTCACCAATCCGGCGTTCGAATCCAACTGGTTCGAGATTGATCAGGAATTGAACGTACAGTCCGATACTAAACTGTACTTCTTAAGCAGATTGAGCTGGGCGACCGACAGCCAAGTTGCGCAAGTTCAAGTCTCCACAAACGGGGGAGCGTCTTGGCCGACGACCGTCTACTCTCAAGCTGGTGATTGGACAGAAGGCGAGGGTTCATTCGGATTGCGACAAGTCGATTTGGGTAGCTATTCCGGCCAAGACGTGAAGCTGCGATTCCTCTATGAGTACACGGGAGGAAGTGCTTACACGAACACGGAGACGGCGGTCGGATGGCGAGTCGATGAGATTCAGGTTGGATCACAGTTCCAGAAGGTGCAGTATACCGTCGGCAATCCCTCAGCCGAGGAACAACTCTATCTGGAGTACATCAATCGCTCGCGTGCGGATGCGCTGGCCGAAGCTCTGCGACTCGCCAGCGAGGCCGATGATGACATTGTTGCTGCGTATGCACAAGGCGGCATCAACACACAGCACATCATCGATCAGTTTGAAACTTCAGTGAATGACGGATATCTGCAGCGGATAGCGCAACCTCTCTCCTTCAATCAGAAGCTGCAACAAGCTGCCAACTTGCACACCGAGGACATGTACCTCAACGAGTTTCAAGGGCACGAGAACTCAGCGAATCCTCCGGCGCCATTAGTGCCTAATGGGACGCTTTCCACCCGTTTGGCGACAGTTGGGTATGTGGGCGGTGCCGCGGAGAACGTTTTTGCTTATGCCGAATCCGTGGCCCACGGGCATGCAGCATTCGATGTTGATTGGGGCGACGCAGTGAACCCCGACGTGGGTTACTACAACCCCGAGTTTATTGGGCAAGGCATGCAGAACGGCGCCGGTCATCGAGCCAACATCCACAATGATACATTCAAAGAGATTGGCATTGGTGTATTAGATATGGTTGATGGCGAAGCAGAGGTTGGTCCTCAAATAGTCACTCAAGATTTTGGAAACCCTGGCAATGTGGCATTCGTGACGGGTGTTGTCTACGAAGACATCAATGGGAACAACTTCTATGATTTGGGAGAGGGCCGCTCGGGCGTGAGAGTCGATGTTGCTGAATCTCCTTACTTCGCGATCAGCACGGAGTCTGGCGCTTACTCCATCCCCATGAGCGAGGACGGCTTCTACTCGGTGGAATTCACCGGAGCTGGGTTTGACTCCTACACTGCCCCCGTAGAGATCATTGCAAGCAGGAGCTTCAAGGTCGATTACATCATCCCCGTCCTGCCAGGGGACTACGATCGCGATGGGCTAGTCGACGAGAGCGACTACCAGCTGTGGAAGCAAACGGTCGGTTCGGTGACCGATCTAGCCGCTGACGGCAATGGCGATCTTGTGGTCAATTTGGCCGACTACACCGTTTGGAGAAACAACCTGGGGAGCGGAAACCAGGGAGGTTTCGCCCCGGCCACTGTCCCCGAACCTCGGTTCTGCTGGGCTCTTGGGGTCTTTGCACTCGTTCTCGGGCCTCGCGTGCGGAAAACCGAGTGAGCACGCCGCATTCCAGAGAGCTCCCCCGCATGAAAATCCAGCCCTCCTGGCACATTTGCCACTATGCAAGCTTGTAAGTTCTGACCATAATGTAGCTGCTGTTGGGGGGAAGGCAGAGTATCGGGGAATTTAAATGGCCTTCCAAAGAGTCTGGAGTTCGGCAATGGTGTGCCGTGCATCGTGGGCATGTTGTTTGCTCATTGCGAGTGTATGTACAAGCGCAAGCGCATCCATTCAAACTGGCGATCTCGTCAGCATTGGGAATGGGCCGGGTTCACCCGGTGGTATCTTCTACCTGAAGGATAGTTCGGGTACCAAAGTCACTGACACTTTCTGTGTTCAGTTGGAAGAGTTTATCAACTTCAACAGCCAGTACACGGTTGTTGATGCTTACGCCACGAGCACGCTGGGTAAGGGCAGCAAGCCGCTCACCTCGTTTGCAGCCTGGTTGTACGATCGCTATCTGAATGGCGTTGAAGGTTCGGGACCGGCGCTTCCGAGTTTTGATTTCTCTAATGCGTATGGCCAAACCAGCAACAGCGCTGCCAACTTCCAAGCAAATGAACTGCAACTCGCAATCTGGGTAGCGATGGGCTATACCCCGTCGGAGATCGGCGGCGAGGTCGGAGGGTGGTACGACATGTACGATGGAAAAGTCGCCGGCTGGGAGTCAGCGTACTTGAGCGATGTGAACAACAGCCTGTGGAGTGGCACGGGGGACGTCTACATCTTGAACCTCCAGAGAAGCGATAACGGCAGAAATGCCCAAGATCAGTTGATCCGGCATCCCATGTTGCCCGTGCCCGAAGCTGGCAGCCTTCTTGTATGGCTTACCGTGGCTGGCACCTGCATGGCTCTGGTGTGGCGTAAATCAATGGCCTGATCGGCATAATTCGCGTGAGGTCTATCTCCAGCAGTCCGCACCTCCGCCTAAATTCTGCTGGGCTCGCCGGCCTAGCCGATTTTCCGTATCACAGTGGTTCTTAAGCACCGAACTTCTTATCCTAAAGGTGCGACATAGGCTGGCTGCCCCTCTTCACCGGTGGTCAATGCGCCGGTGTAGATTTCGGGAGGCAGATATCCAACTATAATGGGCAAGGCTCAACTTGAACCAATTTCCCTGTGGGATTGGCCCCTAACACGAGAAGCCTGGATGGGTGCTCGTGCAACGCAGTAGAGGATCGTGGGTTTTGCCTTCATCGCTCTCCATTCTGATTCCAACCTTGCACCGTCGAGAATCTCTCCTCACAACATTGGAGCTTCTCGCTGCAGGCTCCGCGGAGGGAAATGTCGAGATAGTTGTCATCGACAATGCGCCGCAGCCTGAGATTCGCGAGGAGGACATCGCACCTTATGGACGGAAGGTCATTCGCGTGCTGCATGCCCCGACTCCTGGTAAGGGGCACGCCCTTAACCTTGCCGTGGCAAACAGTCAGGGCGATGTGATTGCGGTACTCGACGACGATATGTCTCCTGCACCTGGATGGATCGATGCGGTGATTGACGCGGTCGATCAGCGTCCTAATTTCGATATTTTCTCAGGGCGATCCTACCTAATCTGGCCGGATGGACTGGAAAGACCAGCTTGGACGTATCATCCATACGCTACCGGTATGGCTTTTTCGGTTTTCGATCCGGGGGACCAACGCGACCGGGAGATGGGCCAGGGTGTCCTGCGGTTCCCAAGTGGAAACCACTATTGGTTTCGGCGGCGGGTCCTGCAGAGCGTGCCTGTGTTTCCAAACATCTGGGCCGTGGATGCCTGTTTTGTCTCGGCGGCCCGGACACTTGGGCACCGCGGAGTATTTGTTCCCGAAGTGAACTGTGGACATCGCATTCAGTCGGGTTTGGTCGATGTACACAGATTCTTGAAGCGGGCTCATGATCGAGGTTTTGTGGGCGCGTGGATCGATCGTGGGATGGACCGCCTACAGGGCCACCCGTCACCGTCATGGCTTAGTACGTTGTCCCGCTCAGCGAAAGCCGTCGCCTATCGGGGTATGATCCACGCGACGGATCTCTATGCATATGTGTTGCCCGAGGAGAAAGCTGTACCGATGCGTGCTTTGGCACGTCTCAGGAGCGGCAAATGTGAGGGATTGCTGGGTCCTAGCCCCCTAGACGACTGGCTGTCGCGGTGGTCGTAGGCGCACGATTCGTGCCCTCAATCCCCTAAGGTGGTCCCCGCAGCCTTTGGTTGCGGGCGTCGAGCGCAAACGCTCAGAAATACAGGAATTTTCCTTGATATGCGGCTTTCCCTATTTTATACTCCCCTCAATCAGCGCGCGTAACCCATCGCCATCTCTGAGTTCGCATTATTGTCTGTCCGGGGGGATTCTGATGAATTGCCGCTATCTACTTTCTGTGATTGTCGTCGGCTGTTGCCTAGTTCAAACCTCTGAAGCCTCGATAAAGGTTTGGAGCGTCACCAGTACTGCGGTTAATGCGTATGGACCTGGCCCCACCCCCGCGCCGCATGGACTGTGGACCAATGACTTCATGGGCGGCACGGGCTACTTGAACTACTTCGATATCCAGCCGGGGACGACCCTAACGCAATACATGGATGGGACGGCCAAGCTAAGTGGCACCGCTAAGAACCTAGCCGATACACCAGTTACTGCCACCCTCGACTTGACTCTGGGTGGTTTCCAAACTGCATTAGCAAATCCCAGCCAGTATAAGGCCGGTGGTGGGCCCTACGACCCTACCAACCAAGATTTCTACTCCACGCTCTCTGGCACCATCACCTTCGACGACGGAAAGGGAACCGTGACCATCCAATCGGTGATCCCGGGTACGTTCTTCCAGATGGGCCTTGGAGCGAACGATAAGAATGGTGACTTCGGTGCGTCGGCATGGATTATCCCGGAGTATAGCAACGGAACACCCTTTCCGAATTCAAGGCACTGGGACCTGAACCTCAACTTGTCTCCGGTGCCCGAAGCTTCCAGCATTTTTGCTTGGACGATGGTACTCGGAGGAATCGGCCTGATCGTCTACCGGCAGCAGGTACGTGGAAAGTCGGCTGCTTAAACTCGGTCGCGTCGAACGAGCACGCTTCACCAAATGCGTCGAAGCGTGATTACTGCGAAACCGAGCAGGACTAGCGAGTACGCGTTTGGCTCGGGAACGGCCAGTGATGTCGCCTTGATGGCGGCTACAGCGCCGAAGTTGTTCTTCCAGACAAGGTAATCAGCCTCGTCGATGACGTTCATGCTGGTTCCCGAGTCGTCGCCATTGGCGGCCAGGTTCGTCGTGGAGCCGAGCGAGTTCCGCCAAACGGTGTAGTCGGCCAGGTTCACGACTCCGTCGGAGTTGTAGTCGCCAGTGCTGACCGGCTCTTCCACGAGCGTCAGGTCGCCCACCTCAAAGTCGATCGCCGACTGGCTGCCCAGCAGCAGGGTGCGCTGAAAGCTGTTCTCGAGGTCGTAGGCATAGAAGTCGTCCTCCGCGCCGCCGGCCACGTCGAGCCCGATCAATGACTCTGCACCATTGAATCCAATGACCGCTCCCGCCAGCAGCGGCGGTGAGCCCGTCGATGCCTCGTTCTGCGTGTCGCTGAATCGCTCGGTTAGTGCACCTGTGGAGATATCTACGTCGAACACTGCCGTGCCATGCACCAACAGCACTTGGCCGGAGAAGTCCACCGCGAGGTCGACTGCTCGGACCATGTCGAAGTTGCTGCCGTCGAGCGACAGACCGACCGATTGAAGTTCAATCCCTGTTTGTGGCGAGAACTCCACAAGTTCGTCTGATAGTACATCCACCGCCCAAAGACGTTCGTTGTCGTCGAACGCTGCCCCTCGAATCTCTCGACCAAACAGCGGAGGCGACAGGACCGTAGCAGTCGCACTCTGCTCGTCCACTCGGACAAGCCGCGAGCCACCCCCTGTCCCTCCAGAGAAAGCCCGTATCCCGTAGGTGGGCGACGCTGCGATCGCATCGTAGTCGCCACCGACTCCGCCGTCCTGAAGTTGGCCCAAAGATTGGTAGGACGATCCGTCCACCGCCAACCGGAACAGTTCGGTTGGTAGATACTCGCCCGACATCGAGTCATGGGGCGCAGCAACCCCCAACAGATAGGCAGCAGTCGCAGGCGGCGCCCACATGAGCAAAACGGCGACACAGAGGTAGTATTTCATCGAATGCCAATCGTGGTCGGCGTGCCGCGGGGCCAGCGTCTCAAGGGCAGGGGAGGGGGGTGCCCGGATGTTCCTGGATCAAGCCTCCATGGTACTCAGAATGGCTCCATTTGTCGACTGTTTTGCCGGATCCTCGCACATCGATTCGGCTACCGCTGACGCCAATCTGACACACTACCCGAAGCAGTTCGGGCAGGTAGCACCACTGTTGGCTAGACATGCCTTACGGTGACTGCGGTAGCTCCGATACTGACTGTGCCCTGGGCCGCACTCACGGGAATCCTGACAAATTTGCCACTAGTATCGAGATGGTGTGCGCGGTTCGCGAACCCGTGCTTGTCGACCATGGTGATCGCCGGTTCAACTCAACCGAAGTCGCTATACTCACGTCAATTCTGTGAGCCACAAGAGTCGTAGCCCCAAATGCAAGGCGCAACGTGAGAACATCGGAGCAAAATTTCTTGACATAGCGAGTCCATCTATGTAGGTTACCGACTAGTTCTAATGGGGGGCGAGTCGCCTCATAATTCGAAATCCAAGGGGTGACTTGTGTTGGATCGCGTTACCATTTGAAGAACTCTCTGCCTTTGGGCAACCTGCACGGGTCCTTCTTCTCGGCTTGGTATGCCGCGTCCATTTGGGTCGACCTGCAGCTACCACCACTGACAATGATTGGCTGGTTTCTTCGCAACAGAGCCGTAGCTCTGTTACGGCGCTATTGCGTCGTGTCGGCGTTTAGTATTGCTCCGCTTGCTTCTGGCTTGTGTCAGGGGCAAACGCTATTCATACCACTAGGCGATGCCCCGGGGGGGATTACGCAATCTCGAGGCAACGACATCTCTGCCGATGGATCGATCGTCGTCGGCTGGGGTATCGATGATGTGAGTGGTCAGACCCCCACGCAATGGAATCAAGTGCTTGGAATGCGAGCGTTAGGCGATGCCAGCACAACCTCGCTCTATGGGCGGGCATACGGGGTGTCGAGCGATGGATCTGTCGTCGTTGGTGAAGTGACACCCTCAGGCGGAGTAACGACTATGTTCCGCTGGACCACCACTGGTGGATACGAACTCTTGGGAGCCTTGCCTGGGAGTAACGCGTTCCAATCAGTGGCCTACGGCGTTTCCAACGATGGCACAAAAGTCGTTGGGTATTCGCAACACCCATCCGGAGGAACAGCGCCCGTTGTGTGGACTGCTGCGACAGGGGTTACTGAAGTTAGCAGTTCCCTACTTGGAAACTACGCAAATGCAATTTCGGGCGATGGATCCACAATTGTCGGGAGCACGGCCGGAAATGGGGAAAATGCAGCATTCGTTTGGGATGATACAACTGGCGTTACAATACTTCCCGCCGGTTCGCCACCACTAGTCGAGTTTACAGCAAATGCAGTATCGGATGACGGAGAAGTGGTAGGTGGTTATTACCTCAACCCATTTACCTACGATGTTGAAGGGTTTCGCTGGAGCGAAGCCAATGGAATGGAGGTGCTCACCCCGATTTCAGCCAATGCCTCGGCGGTGGTACGGGGCGTTTCTGGCAATGGAGCGATCCTCCTCGGCGAAAGCAACTCGATTGCGACAATTTGGACAGATGTAAACAGCCCCGCAACCGTCGCATCGATGCTGGGTGCCGGAGTACCGGCTAACTGGACTATGCGATACGTCACCGCATCTTCCTTTGATGGCTCAATTATTACCGGACGAGGAGCTCTATCGGGCACCGATCAAGGTTGGCTCGCCGACCTCGGTGGCACCGACCGCTCCTTCACCTCGCCAACGGGCGGACTCTTCGCCGACACCCCCAATTGGGGCTCGGCAATCGTTCCTACCAGCGATGAATTCGCCGTGTTCTACAGTGCGGGCAACTACACCGTTAGTTTCGACCAGAACGCGACAAACCAGCGAGCAACTTTCAGGAACGGCATCGTCACGCTCGACCTCGATGGCCACAACTATCATCTCGCCCGTGGCATCAGTAGTGTCGATGTCAAATCGGCTGCCAACGTCACCGTCACCGATGGCACGCTCTCGGGACGCGTCATGATGATCTCCGACGATGGCACCGGCGGCACCGTTCGCGTCGAGCCAACCGGCGTCCTTGATTTCGATATCGGCATTCGCGTTGAAAGCGGTGGCACGCTGCAAGTCAATGGTGGCGAGGTGAACGCCGAAGCACTCAATATCGATGAAGGACAGTTTTCGTTCAACGATGGTGTCGTCCGTGTGGGAAGCGGTGGGTTTCTAACATCCACGGGCATTCTTTCGATAGACGGCCTAGACGGCTCCGATGCAGATGACGTCGGACCTACACTAGTGCTACAAGCGGGACACTCGAATCTGACCAGCGTTGCACTTGGAACGAGCCAATCCGGCATTCTTCGCACCACCTCAGGTGCTTCGTTGAATGCGGGCGTTATCACGATTGGTGATGCGGGGGCCTCCCCAGCGACGTCAGCTCGGTTGATTGTCGAATCGGACTCCAAAGTGGAAACCAACGTATTGAGTTTCGGTGATCATCCCAACGCTGAGATGCTGCTCGACGGAGGCCAACTAGCAGCCGGCAATATTCAGTACCAAAACGGCAATCAAAATGGACTCAACTGGCAATCTGGCGATCTTGAACTCACTGGAAATCAGGTTTATCGCATCAACGGCTTGGAAGCGGGCATACTACCTGGTACGACAAGTCTTTCTACGGATCAACGCCTTTTCGTCAGATCCGGAAGCGGCGGACAATTTCAAGTCACGGGCGGAGGCAAGTTTCATCTTTCCGACGGCGCCGTCGCCGCCTTTGGGTCATCGCCTGCCGCATTCGAAGAACCCGGATTCTCGCCGTTCACCGATTTTCAAACGAGCTTTTCGGGTGAGTATTTCCACATATTTGGTTGGGATCTCGAAACCTCCGAGGTCACGGTCAGCGGCCCATCGACAGGTTTGTATGTTTCGCAGGTTCTCTTTATCGGCTACGGCGATTCTGAACTCCTGGTATCCGATGGTGCCGAGGTCGTTGCTCACGTCGCATCGCTCGACTCCGGAAGCAGCGTGCGTATCGAAAGTGGTGCGCGTGCGAGGTTTGACGGAGGGATTTTGATTGCCGACTCCGACGGCTCACTCGCAGTCTCTGGGACCAGCACAAACGTCAGCGCGGGATCGGCGAATGTTTCTGGACTCGTTTCCATCGGAGACGGTGCGACTCTCTCAATTGCCGGAACACTGCAACTACAAGCTACGAACAATGCACAACTCACAATCGATGGTGTGAATTCGGTTGTCGAAACTGGAGCATTAACGGTTGCCGATCCATCACAGATCACTTGGAATAGCGGGACGCTTCGTGTTGCCGGCTCGGACATTCGAGTTGGCTCATCAAATGGCGTGCTTCCCTCCGACTTGACGCTTGCCGGTGGCAAGACTCTCGAGGTGACCGGCATTGCTCTGGATGACATCACGATTGGATTTCGGGAGCTGGTAACCACAACGGTCTCCACAGGAGGAAGACTGACTACCGGAGGTGTCGCGTTGGGAGTAAGCGGCTCGGTCCGCGGAGACGGCACTCTGATCGTCGAAGGACCCGATGCAATCGTAACGATTTCGGAGCAACTCACTGTAGGCAAGAACGGGCTGGGAGAAGCAATTGTCCGGAATCAGGGACTACTGAACACAACGGGATCGGTGATCGTTGGGGAACAAGCTGTTTCGCTTGGGCAATTTGAACCCAACCCGACACAAACAATCGAAGTTGAAGGAGCTGGATCACGTTGGACTCACTCGGGCAACGTATACCTCGGAGGTACAGCTTCCCAACTTGGCCAGCAATCCTCCTTGCAGATCGGCAGGTTTAACAATGGGATCATCGACGGTACCGACGGCGAGGTCGACATCAGCGGTACGCTGACGGTCCTGCCGACGGATTCGACGCGTGCCCACCTCAATGGTGGCACTCTCCGAGTTGGCCGTCTATCTTTGTTCAACCCGGGCGATCTGAGCTGGAACTCCGGATCGCTGCAAGTCACGAATGGGTATCTCGAGATCAATGCCTTCAATGTTCCGCCAAACACCACCGGTGGCGTCTACGTAGGTGCCCAGGCGATTGGTGAAACGCTTGTTGTCGACAGCACCAAAAGTCTTTCGGTTGCCGGCCAACCGATGGCGCTGCGAGTTGGCGAGAACGGGTTCGGTAGACTCGACGTCATCTCAGACGGACTGGTCGACGCCGCTGGGATGCGGGTAGCTAGTAATGGGAACAACGGCGTTGTCTTCGTAGAAACGAGTGGACAACTATTGGTGAACGGGAACCTCCACCTCGGCGACGATGGCATCGGTGAGCTGACGGTCCGGTCCGCGGGCGCTGTAGACGTCAGCGGCGATGTTGAGGTCGGCCGCAATGCCGCGGCCACGAATTCGCTAATGGTAATCGACGGTATTGGCAGCTCACTCACGGCAGCCGGAGCCATGACCATTGGAGGAACGTCGGCCGGTGTTGGTGGTGTTTCCCAGGTCGATGTTATCAACGGAGCAACGCTCGATGTCGCCGGCGACCTGCGGATTGAAGACGGCAGTGGATTACGACTGGAAGCAGCAACGCTCAACATGAATTCACTCTCCGGTGAGCCAGGATCGCTCAACTTCATTTCGGGCAATATTTACATTGCGACCGATGCCGTCTTCGATTCCGTCAGCCCACTTGCGAATGGTGAAGTCTACACTCTGGGACGCGGTCGTTCGATTGC
Organism: Aeoliella sp.; assembly: GCF_965227375.1. Classification (NCBI taxonomy): domain Bacteria; kingdom Pseudomonadati; phylum Planctomycetota; class Planctomycetia; order Pirellulales; family Lacipirellulaceae; genus Aeoliella; species Aeoliella sp. The sequence continues at coordinate 820,653 of NZ_CBDDFX010000002.1, read as the reverse complement.
CCTCGATGGAACGGCAACGCTCACAACTTCACTCGTTATCAACGGTGGCTCATTCCTTGCCGATCGTGTCATCGGTAATCATCTGGTCAGCCTGCAGGGAGGACGTTATGGCTCGACCGGAGATCTGGAGGTCGGCTCATCGAGTGATCACACCATGGGAATCGTCGATCTCGTCGCTGGCCAGACACTTGTCGCCCTGGGGCAGATGACTGTCGCGAGCGACGGTCAACTCACACTCTTCGGTGGGGCTACCGCATCAAATGACCTAGTCGTCGATGGATTACTGCGAGTCGAGGGCAATGCGTCGCGGCTTACTAGCGACACGGCCACCAATTTTGGGGAGATCCAGCTAGCATCATCAACGGGACTGTTTCAAGTTAACACGTTCAGCAACCAAGGCACCATCGTAGGTTCGGGCCGCATTGGTGGCGATGTAACCAATGAAGCATCGGGCGAGATTTACGCCGAGTCGCTCGAACGGATCGTCTTTACCGGGGCATCGACCAACAACCAAGGGTTGGTGGAACTACTCGGGGGAACCATCGACGTTCGCGGCACCCTCACCAATGAAGCGGTCGGAGTGATCCGCGGCCGGGGCGTGTTGCGCACTCAAGACGGACTCACCAACTCGGGCCAACTGCAAATTTCGGGCGAGTACACCGATGTGTTTGGCGATGTTGATAATGCTGCTAGTGGGAGCGTCATCGTCACCGGCGGTGCTACTGCAACGTTCTACGACGACGTCATTCACAACGGCAGCCTGTTCCGCGTTAGCAGCGGATCAAGTGCTGTTTTCTTCGGCGATGTCACCGGGAGCGGTACCTTCAGTGGCACTGGCACAACTTATTTCGAAGGCACCGTCGCCCCTGGTAATAGCCCCGGCAAGATGACATTTGAAGGAGACCTCGCTTTCGGCTATGGAAGCGAGCTTGTAATTGAGATTACTGGCAACGCGGCCGGCGAATTCGACATCCTGGAGGTTTTGGGGACGGCCACGCTCGATGGAGTGCTGACTATCGATTTTCTCGATGGCTTCCGCCCAAGTGTCGGTGACCAATTCGACGTGCTGCGACTGGGCACCAGCCAGGGTCAATTCCGCGAAGTCCGTTTCGCGGACGACTACACGGTTCGCCAAAGTTGGTCCGGTCAAGGCTTGTCACTGACGGTGATGTCGGTGCCGGAGCCTGGCACTCTGTGCTTGGTACTTATATCCGGCGGACTTGGATGTTTTGCTCTCCAACGTCGACGAATTTAATGCTAAGGAACTCCTTCGCATCGCAGCCCGTCGTCGCACTTTTATCTACAAGAGTCAACGGTGAAGTTCTTCCGAACGAAGCAAACAAACGACCGCTCGCGTTGGCTTAGTATGGAGTTGCTGGAGCCGCGGGAGATGCTTACCGTTCTCCCCCATTTGGAGAACCCAAACGCAGGTGATGCCCCGTATGATTTAGATGAGGGCCAAGCCGTCGTTCTATTTGTGAACGGCTTTGGTGGTGGATCAGTAAATTCGTCTGATGTGCCAGAGATCTATGATCTCGTTCGGGAGAGGAATGCACTTTATCATTTTGCGGATTGGAATGATTTAAACCGGGACAGCAATCCATTTTTTGGCACCGACACTACCGCCGTCAGAGAACTCAGAGACGTGATCAACAGCGTGCCGGAGAATTCTGATGTGGTGTTGATTGGCCATAGCTTTGGCGCGGACACGATCTTGAATGCACTCCGTGCCGGTGGAGCTATAAACAGAAGAATTGATGTTCTAGCAGTGTTTGATCCGGTAGCAGCGGGGGGGGTTCGAATCCCCTACACGGTTGGCGACGCAGAAATTGATTATCTATACCATCGATATCAGCAAAATGCACCCTTTCCCAATAATTTTTTTCTCACCGCCAATGTAGTTGGCTCCAACATAGGTGTAAACGATCAATCATCCGCTAACTTTTCAAAACGTGCCGACGGCAGCAAGGTGCGTGAAGGCGGCACTTTATCGCAGCTCCTAAAGATCAACCGTCGCACATTGCATGGCAATCTGCCGAACGATGAGTTTCTGCGCAATCGTCTGCGGGACATCATCGATGTGGAGGTGAATTTTGCAGGGCCAGTTATTCAGACGTACGTCGATACGCTTGGGGCTCGGACTGTAGGGAGTAATCCTCTGATCGGACAAACTGTTGCGATCGACTTCTCAAGAAGTAGCGATCTCGACGGGGATGAGCTATTCCACTCAATCGAGCAATTGCCCGGAGCGCCTAGACAAGCATCAATCGTACAAAGTGGAGAGCGTTTTCTCATAAGCGTTCCAGATACTGCTGGTAGTTTTGGTAATTATTCGTTTCGAGTTACCGTGAGCGATGGACGCAGCATCGATTCAGCCATCGAGCAAATCACGTTTGCAACATTTCCACCGGAGATTACAGTCACTGGACCGACCAGCGGACTGGTAGGACAACCGTTGTCATTTACTTTTGATACTGGTGGTACCCTGCTGTACGATGGCGGAGGTGGTTCCGGGCTTAATGACGGAACGCCAACCAACTACACGGTCAAGGTAGATTTTGACGATGGGAGAATTGACTATCTCACGGCGTCCTATATCAATCAGCCTTGGTTTGCTGGAGTACCACCGCGCGTGCATGCCTATGAGGCTCCAGGTAGTTTTGATTTGGAAGCGACCGTTCGCAATGAAGACCTCGAGCCGGATGTGGACGATATACAGCTATCTATTGCAGCTTCTGGCCTCCAACCGGACCGCGAAAACGGAGGACGAACGCAACTATTCGTCGGAGCGACGAGCGGCAACGACAACTACATTGTCCGCGCGAACGCCAGTGGTGGTATCGCAGTGCAACTGAACGGCGTTGAAGTAGTTAACCAACAGCCGACAGGCAGCGTGCGGCTCTCTCCGCGCGGCGGCAACAATACCATCACCATCATGCCCGACGCCTACGATGCCCTTCCACCTGGAGGGTTGATCATCGACTCGAGCGAAGATGGCAACGATACGGTAACGCTGGCGCCAACTTCCGTCGGCGAGGTCGTGTTCGCTGGACACTCGACCGAAAAGTTTGCACTACTGCCAGATGTCGCGCTCGGCACGCGCAGGACTGCGATAGTGGTGGACGGGGTACCGATTCAGGTTGAGACCGGCGACGACGGAGCCACCCTAATTGATGGCCTAGATGCTGATCGCCGCACACTGCTGCTACAGGACGGCTCCGACGATTACTTCGACGCGGGTCTCGGAGCAACACTCTCCGCGGGTGCGTCGACAACAGACGGCTGGCTCACATTCAGTTCCTCCCAGCTCGCGTCCCGACCGGAGTTTAATGACTACTCGTTTGTCGCACCTTTACTGGAGCTTATAATTCGAGGTGAACGATTTGACAACGAAATTACGATCGAAGCGCTCGATGACAACATTGTTGCATCCATGTACGTGGATGGCGGCGATGGAAATGACCAGATCGATGCTAGTTTGCTGGAATCGGTCATTACCATTATTGGTGGCGATGGCAACGATGTGATTCTTGGTGGACAGGTGAACGACCTGCTGGTGGGTGGTGAAGGCGACGATCACATCGATGGTCTTGCCGGAGACGACACCATCGAATCGGGAGGCGGAACTAATGTGCTTTTGGGGGGAGATGGCAGTGATTTCTTCGATTCGCGCGGGACTGGTGACACCATCGATGGTGGCGCGGGAACCGACGGTGTTATCGTCGAAGTCGAGTTCGATGCAGTTGTCACCCCCGCCCAAATCGAAGCCGCCGAAACACACTACATTGCGAGCATCGAAGCGGTTGTTCTGGAAGGCAATTATCGCAGCAACAACTTCGATACAACTCAATTTGTTGGTCAAGTCGCTATTGTTGGCGGCGAGGGCAACGACACAATTCTACTGGGTGAAATAACGGGACCGTCACTCGTTGATGGTGGCGGAGGGCAAGATGCCATTAGCGTAAGCGGCGGAGGTCTGATTCAACTGCACGACGACTCTGTTGTCGTTGACGGCGGCCCGAGAGTGACACTTGATAATGTGGAACGCGCTGACCTAACTGGAGGCGATTTCGACAATCAGTTTGAAGTCATCGGTTGGGCGCACGAGGCCCGCATAGCAGGTGGTGGCGGAACAGACACCATCGTCGCGCACTCACCTCAGCCCGGTTTCACACTACTCATCGAAAATCAAGTTAACGGCATCGACTCGCTTGCTATCGGCGGAATCGAATCGAGTGACACGGCCCAACTTCAAGACAACTCGCTGGCTGGAATCGGCTGGTCTGTGGAGTGGCTGTCTCCCATTGACGAAATCGAGATTCAAGCATTGAGCCAAGTGGTTGTCGGTGGCAATTCACCGTCGGCCACCTACCAGATCGCGAACTCTCAAAGTCTATCCATAGTCGGGGACGCGATGTTCGACGGAGACGTCTTTGAAGTTGCTGGTGCCTTCGACTCGAACTCATTCACAAACAATGGCGAGTTCATGCTCGGGTCGGGTGCCGTTGTGACAGCGGCGGCTCTTATAAACTCAGGGGTTGTGATCGCCGATGGGGTCATCGCAGCACGGCTCGAGAACCAAGAGACTGGCGAATTGATCGTAACCGCGGCGGCCGAGGTCGAGATTACGGCCGACTCGAGTTTCAATCGCGGTCGCATCAATGTCGTTGGTGGTTCGCTGATCGCAAATGAGCTTGTCAACGAGGCGGGGGGGACGATAGCGGGCTATGGAAGCTTCGAATTCCTTACCGGGCTCACGAGCTATGGGCGTCTCCTGCTAAGCGGCTCCAACTCGTTGCTGGCCGGTCCGGTAATACTAGAAGCTGGTTCGTATCTTTCATCAGCGGGGCAAGCGGCTGTTGAGTTCTCTGAGATTACACTTCAACCGGGCGCCACCGTTCGCCTCAGTGCCGATTCGCCGACGGTCATTACTGGTCGCATAGAGGGGGCAGGGACGATCGACAACCAAGCGCCCGTAGAAGTACTAGGTGTTATCGCGCCCTCAGGTATCGATGGGAACATTCAATTTACTGGTAGCCTAGCGCTCGACACAAATTCCAAAGTGTTGATAGAGATCGCTGACCCGACTGCTCAGCAACTCCAGAAGATCTCTGTAGGAGGCCAAATTAAGCTCGGCGGCGAACTAGCAGTGACGCTGCCAGTCGATTACATGCCACAGACAGGCGAAGCATTATTAATAGTGACTTTTGCTACCTATGACGGCGATTTCAGCAGTATCACTGGGGTTCAAACAGGCAGCGGACCGGCCTTCGCTGGCGTTCTTTCGGCAACGGCATACTCGCTGGTCGCAATCGACGACGACACAGATGGAATCGCCGACCTAGTTGAAGATCAGGCACCCAACAACGGTGATGGCAACTTCGATGGCATAGCCGATAGCTTGCAGGCACATGTTACTTCACTTCCCAATTCTGTGGATGGCAGCTATATCACACTTATTGCCGATCCGACCACGCTGCTCACGAGCGTTACCGCTGCGAATAATCCTTCCCCAGGCGATGCACCTCCCGTTGATTTTCCAATCGGCTTCTTGAATTTTGAACTTCAGGACCTCGCCTTTGGGGAAAGCAGTAGCGTTGAGATACTGATTCATGGTGAAGAATCCTTCTCGTCGTATTACAAGTATGGACCAACGCCTTCGAATACTAATCCTCACTGGTACGAGTTCATATACGATGGCACAACGGGAGCAGAGATTCTATCCGACCGAATTGTCCTTCACTTTGTCGATGGCCAAAGGGGGGACGGAGACCTCCTCGCCAATGGACAGATCCTCGATCCTGGTGCACCGATTGTCATGCCGCCTCCACGTGGTGACTTCAATTCGGACGGCGTTGTCAACTTGGCAGACTATACCATCTGGCGGAACAACCTAGGCGCCCCCACGGAAGATCCCATCTCGAATCACGGAAACGGTGTAGACGGTGTCGATGCGGGAGACTATCAGGTATGGAAAGACAATTTTGGCAATACGTACTCCCTCCCTGTCGCAGTGGCTATCCCTCCAGCTGTTTCAGCAATAGCAGCAGTGGCTTCGGAACCGGAAGCAAGTAACAACATCAATAGCAGCACGGCCATTCGTGCGATCGAGGCAGCTCTCGGAACTTATCCCTCACCGGAAACTCGCCTGGCAGTTCCACCTTCTGAGAGCGTGGTGCCAATCACGGAAACGGGCGATTTTGATGACAAACAAACGCTACTTCTATCACTAAGCGAGCACGACAAGAACAAGGACGATTCACCGTCACTGATCCAAAGTCGTGAGGGCTATGAGTCCTCTTCACAGGTCGCCAACGCACATCTCAAATCACTGCTCGACTCCGTATTCGATGATTGGCAGTAAGTCTCCCTTTCCAGAAATCGGGCATAAGGTCCACTCCTACTCGGCGAGCCCGGCTATCTACTATCAGTGATGTCATCAAGGTCAAATATATGGACAGAACCCGCTTTTCCTCTCTTCTTACGCCTACAAAGCTTCACCATCCAGTGATCTCTGCAAGCGTATCTGCTTCCTAGTACCCCGTAGAGCCAAGCAACCGATAGGAGGTAGACACTACCCTGGGTTAGTTTGATCCCATGCCCTTGAGAATCTGGAAGCAGACTTCAGACGCTATAGAATACCTCGCGCGGAACCTTGCGGAGAGATTTAACGAGCCAACGCCTCCCGCATGGCTGATTCGGCAAACAGCTACTATTGCATCGTGGGCCGTAAATCCTTGAGCTAGAGTTTCGCCCCCGAACGGTGAGCTCACAGGACCTGTTGCCTACCCACCTGCTTGAAGCTATGTAGCAGCATCCAGAATCTTACGAAACACAACTGCGAGTCACGTGGCTTAATCCTATGGCACTACTTCTGCAGCGCGCAGGTACCGCTGGACTGTTCGTCGTGACACTCCTAGCGCAGTGGCGACCTCCTCGTCTTTCAAGCCTTTTTTCCGCAATTCCAAGGCCCGAACGGGCTTGGCTTTGGTCGTGCCTGCTTGACGACCTTTGTAGACCCCTCTCGCCTTGGCCGCGGCGATACCGGCAGATTGCCGTTCTCTGCGCATCTCTTGCTCCATCTCCGCAACAGCAAAGAGCACAGATGCAATAAGCTGCCCAGCTGCGCCATTGAAATCCAACTGCTGGGTCACACTGACAACGCGAATTCCTCGCTGACACCAATCCACAAGTGTGTTGATTCCGTCGACCAGCGAACGTGAGATTCGATCGAGCTTGTAGACGATCACCGTCTTCACATCTCCAGCGAATACGGCCGTCTGTAGTCGCTCGAACTCTGGGCGCCTAAGACTCTCACCAGTCTTCTTGTCGACGTACCACACGGCGTCTGAGAGCCTGTGAGAGGCCATCCAGCGCTCGATCTCAGCCCGCTGACTCGCAGCCTTCTGCGAGGTGGTAGAAACGCGTACGTAGACGGCAATTTTGGAGGCTGCCTTAGCTTGTTTCTTCGACTTCATCAGGTCGTCCAATGAGTGAAATGGCGGTGCCACTAAGAGTATACACTTTATGGCATGGATTTTCAGACCCGATTTTGGAAGTTTTTGACAGGTTTTTGCGACCGAATCAACATCCTATCCTATTTGGCACACCTAGGTGGATCGATCTGCAAGGCCTGGCCCACCAAAGTGAATCCGGGGAAATTCGGATTCACGCGCTCTGCCAGGCGCGCAATTACACTGCGGGTATTTTTGGAACTCTGGTATCCGCAAGGATCATCATTACAGAAAGTCTAGATGTTTGGTGTTAGCTTGCGCGACCCCCACTTGTAGGAGGGCTACCCGCGGTGATCGAGTCGTGACCGCGACCTCCAGAGCCATTGAAAGACCAAGCCATTCCTTGGGGCACTGCGAGCCACCGGATGTACGCACCGCTGATGGTTGCCCTGGAACGGCAAGATGTCCTTGGCTTACGTCCGGGAGCATCTGAGTCGGACGGTGCCCGCCTTGCATACTTGTCGCCCGATGACGCGGATTTGAGCTCTGGGAACTTAATGCTTCGTAACTCAAGGTGGCGCAGGGGGTTAAGGTTTTGGAATGTGGAACGGCTACTCGTGGCGCGTACAATACATTGGAGCCAGCTGCATGGTTTGCCGCGATGCTCCCACTACCTCGCTCCTTCGAAAGCCTCAGAATGGCAACGCAGCATGAGCGAGGCGAAGCTGCACACCTAACCAGATAGATGTGATCGGCGACGTTCACACTGTCACATCGAGAATCAGTGAGATGCATCTCAAATTGAGATATCGTGAATAGGCCTTTGGGAGACTACGCGAGACTGGCAGTCCCTTCGAGTTCTGCAGTACCGTAGGAAGATATTGGACGATAGCGGCGATGTCTACGAGCATGAAGCTTGGTTGAGACACATCAGCGATCTGGTTCTGCAAGCGAGCAACGCTGTACACAAACGGCTCTGCTGGTCTGGCTGGGGAACCTTGCTGAGGGGTCTAGTAGAGAATCAGCAAGCAAATATCCAACATCTTTACACGTGCGAAAGAGTACATGCTGAGTAGGAGAGACTCAGCCGAGGGTTAACGAGACCCAAAATAAGGAATGCCGGGAGCTGGCAGGTGTGGTGAGCCACAGGAATCAGAACTCACCAAAAGATCGCTGCTTTTCGCAGCCGTACGTCCTCTAGGATGAGAAATTTTTGCAATCTAGAGATACTCTCTTTTTTTTTGCGGATTTCCTCGTCCTAGGGGCACGTACGCGCTGACAGAAAGAAGTTGGTAATAGATATATCTTCGTTTATCTATGTACTGATTAACTGTGCAGCCGCAAGTGTCGGAGTTCGAAGAAATCGACGACCGAAGCGGCTGCTGCACTGTTACGTAGCAGTAGTTCTTCAGCTGTATATAGTTAAACCTCGAATCTGTTTTGTTTGAGGTAAGCTGGAAGGTATGTCTCGATCGCGAGAAGCGAAAACTCCTACAAAATCAAGGGATTCTAATGCCTGTTGATTCAGAATCAAGGTAGAATTGTCAATTCCTAATCTACATCTACGTAACAATTGCGAAACGACTGTCGGCCCGACCTGCCGCTTTTGGGAGCGGCGGTCGGCCGGGCCTCCTTTGGGTGAGATGATGTCGAAGATAAAGCTGAGTGACCTAAACAAAGTCGCAGGTAATCACTTTGGCGCCAACAGCGCGCAGCGGAGCTTTATCAAACATTGAGTTTGAGTCTCACCCACGTGATGCTCAACTTGCTGAGCCAGGGATAAGCCTTGGCCATGTTGGCCAGTGTATTCTGAGCTAACGGTCTCAGCAGCAACGCAGAGCAGTTAACTTAACCGCCTCAGATCAGTGTTCCATAGTTACTTTTGTGGGAAGTGCTGCGGGGAACGGTATAATACTATGTGGACTCTTGTTGCCTACCTTTGGCAACGATCCCACACCGTCGACCAATGATGGTCGACTCATGATAAGACTTGCGACTGCTGCTTGAACAGGGAATTGAGAGGAGTGGAAGCTTCTAATCCAGCCAATCTAGCATTGGCTGTCAGGGATTATTGGGGAAGGACTACCAATTACCGCTTGCCTCGAAGCTGCGCAGCGTGTTTGCAATCTGCGTCGCCAGAAGCTGAAATGGGACCAGAACGTCTACGAACAACTGGTAAATACTTATGTCTGAATCCAATGTTTCCTCCGCTGCCTCAGCGATTTTGGCAGATGTCCAACGGGTAGCCGAACTCTGTAGCTGCAGTCCTTCCACCATTCGCCGTCTAGCTGATGCCGGCAGAATGCCGAGTCCCATCAGGATTGGGGCGCTCGTCCGTTGGAAGCTGAGAACTGGCGATCCAAGCTCCGGCATACTTGACTGGCTAGACGCTGGAGCACCGACCTTGCGCAGGGGGTAACGTATGAGCCAGAAGGAAGCCTATCGAACGTCCACAATCGAACTACAAACGGCCTCAACCTTTGTCCCCGTCCCCAGCAGTTCCTTGCTACCGTGAGTTTGCTTGATATGGTACCTGCAAGCAACGACGGACCAACCAAAATCTCAGAACACCGTTCTTAATAAAGCAGGTGGTACTATGCCAAGAGTTTACAAACAATCCTACACCAAACCCCTCCCCAAAGACGCCGAAGTCTTCACTCGCGACGGACAAGAGTTTGTGATGTGGAAGCCCAGGAACGGTCGAGCTAAGACCGTACCCGTTACGCGGGATGCCAAAGGCCAACCTCGCATTCGGCTCGAATCTAGCAAGTACATGGCCGAGTACCGGGACGGGCAGGGGATTAAGCGCCAGGTGGCGACCGGATGCCGGGACAAGGTGGCTGCCAATGCGGTGCTGAGCGACTTGCTCAAGCAGGCTGAGCGAGTCAAAAGCAACTTGATTAGCGCCGACGATGCGATGGCGATGGAGCATCAGCATTCGGAGCTGACCGAAGTGATGCAGAGCTACCTGGAGCACTTGCGCGCCAAAGGGCGTTCGGCGCAGCACATTAGCGATTGCCAGCGACTAACAAAACGTGCATTTGAGGAGTGCAAGTTTGTCGAACTCCGAGACATTGCCGGCGAGGCGCTGGAACGTTGGCTGACCAAACTCACGGACCAAAACCTATCGCCGCGCACGCGCAACAGTTACCTTCAGGCCGTTGGTGGCTTCTGCCGTTGGTGTGTTGCTTCAGGGCGACTGACCAGCGACCCTACCAAACGGATCGGCAAACTGAACGAAGCGGCCGATCGACGGAAGCAGCGTCGCTCGCTCACCGCCGACGAACTCGGCCGTTTGTTGTACGTCACCCGGTGGCGTCCGCTGGCTGAGCGTGGGCGGGAACCAACGAAGGTGCCCAATCCTAAGGGCCGCAAGACTTGGAAGCTCAAGCCGCTTGAGGTCGACGATCTTCCCGCGGCGGTTGAAAGGGCCCGAGTCAAGCTTGGCGACAATCCCGAGTTCATCGCCGATCTAGACCGGCTGGGTCGCGAGCGGGCGTTGATCTACAAGACGCTAGTGCTCACTGGGTTACGCCGGGGAGAACTTGCTTCGCTGACGGTTGGCTCGGTGGTGCTCGACACGCAGATGCCTCACCTCGTGTTGGAGGCGGGCAACGCGAAGAATCAGCGGCGGGCTGAGCTGCCACTGCGATCGGACCTGGCCTCTGAGCTCACCGCGTGGGTTGCTGAACGCAGAGAGCAACTAGCAAGTGCTGGTGAAGCGGCTACGGGCGAGCGGGTTGCCAATGCTCTGTTCCCCCAGGCCGCGACGCTTCAGGCGAAGCTATTCGACCGCGACCTGGCCGTCGCTGGGATCGACAAGTGCGACGACCGGGGGCGGACACTCGATGTACACGCTTTGCGACATACGTACGGAACGTTGTTGTCGGCTGGCGGGGTCGCTCCACGGACCGCCCAGGCGGCGATGAGGCACAGTACGATCGACCTGACGATGAACGTCTACACCGATCCAAGGGCGCTCGACGTGGCTGCTGCTCTGGACTCGCTGCCCGAGCTGCCATTGGACGCACCGCCAGCAGAAGAGTCTTCCCAGACCTCCCAATCTGACATCGATCAGGCCCCTTCGCACTCAGCTCTTACCGCAGACCTTACTGTCAAGCCTGACAAAAGGTGCAAATCGGTGGCAAACAGTGATAATTGGGTAATTGGCGAAGACTGCGAAGAATCACGAAAAAACCCCGAGAAAACCAGTGTTTCTCGGGGTTTTGGGGAGAGGCGTCGCCCGGATTCGAACCGGGGATGTCGGATTTGCAATCCGATGCCTTAGCCACTTGGCTACGACGCCACGTCTGTCGCTCGCGGTCACCCATGGCTACAACCGGAGGGCGACTTTGATTGTATCGGACGGAGTAACCGTCACCTTTGACAAAAATTACGCAATCCAGTCGCCCAGGTCAACCCCTGCACGAAGGCGCAATTTCGCTCAAACACCTTGCAGGACAACGACTTAGCCCCACAGGTTCGCTTCCACAGGGGGCGATTGCGGGTGACGGGCGGGCTGCGGGCCGTTTTGCAGTTTGGCAATTTAGGACACCCCGCGGGGCCGTGGGTCAAGCTGGAGCGAGCTGCTTCACGATCTTGGCTTACGGTCTTCGATTCCTGCCAAACTACCTGAGGCGTTTGCGATGATTGGAATGAGGGAACTCGTACGGCGAATGGGATTGCGGCCGACGCTATCGGCCGTGGAGCTCGAGCAGCGCGTCCGCTGGCTGGCGGAGGCCAGTTTGCCCACGGTCCGGGCGCGGGTCGGCGAACAGATGGTGGCCATGCAGCTCAGCGAGGCCCGCGGCTACGTCAGGGCGCGTGCCCGGCGGGCGGTCACGGTGCAGGCGCGGCACTCGGCGTTTGCCACCGAGTTGCATGCATCGCGGGCGATGGAGTTCGTCGTGCGACGTGCCATCGAACAAGTGACGCTGCGACTGACAAGAGAGTTAATGACGCAAACCGCCCCCGCAACCATGCGTCGAGCCGCGTAGCACCGCACCGCCACGCGCTGCGCAATCTACCTACAAAAAAAGCCCAGGCGAAGCATACTCCGCCTGGGCTTTTTCGTTATTACTCATTCTGCTGAGTTGATTACTCAGCAGGGGCGGCATCGCCTTCGCCAGTATCGGCGGCCGGAGGATCGGCCGGTGTTTCAGGCTTCTTCTCTTCCTTGCTGCAGCCGACGGTGTAGCCGACCAATGTCAGCATCATCAGAAACATGCCAAACTTCTTCATCGTTCAGTTCTCCTATCAGAAGGATCGATCCCCGATACGGGGCCCCCGGGATCGGGGTCTAATGGTCAAGTTCGGTCAGCGCCAAGCACCGACCGATCCGGCAGCTTCGTCGAGTGCTGGCTTGACCTACTATCGTGTTCGCTCGTCGTGCATCCAATCTTGGACCGCCTGGGCCAGATCGGGCGAAACAACGTTCAAGTCCAGTTCGACACAGCTACTATAGTAGCAGCCGCAAAGCCGGGGGGAAACGCCCTCAGGGCGTGCTTTTTGCCTACTTATCTTGCCTAACCGGCAAGGCCCGGCCCGATGGAATGCGGATCGTAACGGCTGGTGGACGAAACTCAGGAACGGGCCGCTGTTTGGCCGAATCTGGCTGTAGTTGCCCGATTTGTCCGGCAACATGACCTCCGAGTCCCCTAAACTGCGAGACCGACCAGTATGAATATCCTCGCCCGCTCCTTCGCCCTGTTGATCGTCAGCCTGGCCGCGGTCCCCGCCGCCGCCCAGCAGTTTGGCAACGAAGTCGCCGCCGAAACCGAAGTGACCGAAGAGTCGTCGAGCTGGTACGGCGAAACGTCGCCGCAGGCGATTACGCCGCGGATGATCATTCAGCAGAAGGCTCAGATGCGGGCTTATCAGCGGATGGCTCGCATGGAGTCGATGAAGTGGTACGGCATGAGTGCCTCGCGCCCGCTGGCCAACGCGGTGCCGTTCTCCGGCGTGCCGAGCCCCCGCTACCAGATGCCCGGTGGTCGCCCGTTCGCGTGGTATCCGTACCCGTCGAGCACGGTGGTCATCACGCGGTAGCGTGAGCTACTGCGGCTTAGCTATTTCGTCCACGGCTTGAGCGTAGTCCTCGATCCGATGGAACGTGAGGAAGTTGGCGTCGTGATAATTGTGTGGGCCGCCGAGTCCATCGTCCGTGGCGGTGCGAACCACGGCGATCATGTCGGCGCCGTCGAATAGCCAATCGGCGTACTGAAAACCATGGCCCAGGTCGGGGTCGTGGATCAGCACACGATGCACCTGCCAATCGCGCAAGTCGGTGGAACTGGCGAGCGCCAGCGTGTTGCGAACCTGGCTCGCCCGCCGGCCATCGGCGTACTCTGGCATCACCCAGTTCACCAGCGTCCAGTAACGACCAGTCTGTGGGTCGCGGCGGATGGTGAACTTCTTCGACCCGCCCGGCAAATCGATATAGCCTTGCTCGGGATCGAATTTGATCGTTTTGCCGTCGCTCGCGACCTGCATCAAGGCCGCCTTGCCCGGCATGTCGCCGGCTTCGACGCGCAAGATGTTGTTGATGTTGCCGTTTGGATCGACCACCGCGTTGCCTTCCAGCCAACCTCGCATTTTGCCATTCAGGTGCGACTTGTCGAGCGTCACGTAGTTGGTGAACGTCCAACTGTCGCGATCCAACAGGTCGGCATCCACCGCCGCGCTGATCATCAGCGGCCGATAACGCTCGCCCCACTTCATCCCGCCGGCGGCATCTTCGAACGCCCGCCAGATGCGCCCCTGGTGCACCATCACCGGCTGCGGAGCGCAGTGGTACTGGCCTTCGGCCAGCAGTCCGGTTGACGCGTCGTTGGGCGTGGTCCAGGTTGCACCGCCGTCGTCGGAACGGCGAATGATCGCATGCCCGTGGTGCCGGTCGGTGCCAATCAGGTAGAGCACACCACGGTGCACGAACAGCGTCGACCAGAACTGCCCCTGAATCTTCGCGATCGGCTCCCAGTGCTCCCCGTTGTCACTCGAGGCATACACCCGCGTGGTCGCCGACACGTGCTCGTTCGACTTCGGCCCGAATTCATCATGCGAGGCGACCAACGTCCCATCCGCCAGCCGGGCGATGCTCGGCGAACCGATGAACAGCCCGCTACTGGCCGGCGAGTGATGGATCACCGTGCCGGGGACGTTGGGGAAGTCTTCTGCGCGGGCTGGACTCGCAGCTAAAAAGCAACAGACGGTCACAGAGATAATGATGCGGAAGCAACGATTGACAATCGGCATGATGGAACCTTGGTGTGTGCCGGACAGTTCGCAGAGTCCCCATCATAAGGGAGTTGCGCGGGGAATTCCAAGGTTGTGCGAAGGGAGTAAGTTCGAGCGTGCCACTGCTGGTTCATCGAGCCTTGCGCATGGGTCGGCGGTTGAAGGCAAGCGGATGCAACTACTTGTTGCCCGCTTGAACCAAGCCAGCAGTGCGGATATCGAAACCGGGGGAGTGGCCAGCAAAAGGTGAAAACACTGCTGGCTCTCGGCAACGTGGCGGGAGGTTGCCAAGTTGATGCCCACCGCCATTCCGCTTCAAGTGGCAAATGGCGATTAACCAGCAGTGGCACCCGGCACAACGACCAAAACATCTCTCTTAATCGTCCTCTCGCTCAGCTGCAATTCAATCTAGCCATCGGTGCGCCTGTGCAATACGATCTTGAACACCTAGTTCTGTATCCAACTCCATACTCTTCTTGAGACTCCTAGTAGCGGTGTCGAAGTCTCTCGTCTGCGCCGCCATGGCTCCATGGCAAAAGTAACAACTGGAAAGTGCGTTTCTGTCTTCGTCGTGTTCGGCAAATGTGATCGCTTTCTGGAAAAGCAGCTTGGCTTCTTCGAGGGAGTTGCGGCGTTTCGCGTCTTGTGCCATGCCGAACGCCACTTTTGCGCTGCTCGTCTCATCTACGGACTGCATCGCTTTGTCCAACCACAATTGTGCCTCCTCATCATTGCTTAATTCTTTTGTGTCTATCCACAAAGCTAGGCAGGTCCGTGCCGCGGATACATGATCTCCAAGTGCAGTGTCGATGGCTAGGGAATCTTCGTAATACCTTTTCGCTGATACGTAATCCCCTTGATTGGCATAGGTGACACCAAGTTGGTGATAACTAGCGGCCAAACCTCGCTTGTCCGCGAACTCTTCTTTGATGCGGATCGAGGTGTGCAGGTAATCAATGGCCGCTGAGTAGTCGCCTCTAGAAGAAGCTACGGCACTCAGGTTATTAAGCGTTCTAGCAGTACCAAGTCGGTTGCCTGTTTGCTCATCGATTGACAGGGACTTACGAAACGATCGCTCCGCCTCGTCAAGCTGAGAGTGCCTATAGGCAATATTTCCAAAGAAGTGATGCGCAGCAGCTAACTTCCCAATCTCACCAGCCTGTTCAAGCTCCTTGATTGCTTGCAAACAGATGCTTCTCGCTGCTGGATAGTCTCCACGATACTCGACTCCTCTTGCCCGTTTGTACCACACATCGGGAGACTCTTGCGCGTCAGATAGCGGCTCGTCATTCTGATTCATACAGCACTCTTCGCATCGCTAACTAGATAGCATGGTTGACCTATCGATTTGTCGTCGGCTAACAGCAATGCAAGGCGAAGTTCATTGCAGTCTTGGCACTTAATCGAGTACAAATCGAACTCGCCGTATTTGCGATTGATCTCGTTGATGTCGGCGGGTTCCTCCGACACGACGTTGTCGGTGACCTTTAGAATCCCCGCTTCTTGAAAATCGTCGATGTACCAAGGGCTCTCGCCGTTGAGCGTGTAGCCCCACGGTTGGATGAACTCGGCAATTAAGTACTCCAGCCATTCCTTGCCGTGGTAGAACTTCTCTGCACGGTCCCATTCGAGACCCTGGCGATCTTCCGTGGGCACCCATTGGCAATAGTAGTTGGGAGGCATCCCATCGCCGCCGGGCTCGCCATTCTCGCCCTCGTGATCGGTCTCGTTGAACTCGACCAACTCTTCGGCGTGCTCGACATCGAGCGGCCGGTCGAATTGAAATGGCCGTAGGTAGATGGTGGAAAAGCCCATGAAGTCTCCCTTGGTTTGAGACGTGTGAACACCTGGCACCAGCCGCCGCCTATCCCTTGGATACCTCACTCGCTTGCGCGAAGCAAGTAGACCCGCCTTGGCGGTGAAGCGGCAAATCCCGCGTGTAAGAAAAACGCGGTTGTAATCGCACACTGGTGGGATCTAATGGGTGTGCGGCTCTGTGTGTACGCGCTTAGCTGTAGCTACCGTCGCCAGACGGTGGACGCCATTTCGAATCAGCTTGAGGTTTCACAAGTGGCTGCAGGCAATCCACGCTCTGGCGAGCGTAGCTACGGGCGCTCGTTCGGCGGAGCGAACGGCCACAATCCTGGGTTTTGCCCCAGCTTGAAACATGCGGGGAACAACGCGAAGGGTTTTGTCGCACACCGCGCATGGTTTTGCCTGGAAAACAAGAGGTTTTGCCGCGCCGGTGGGACCAAAACGCATGGGGTTTTGGGCCAATGGATCGTGATGTGGGGCAAAACGGAACCAAAACTAACCTCGACCGGGCTTGGTCGAGGTTAGTGGTAAAGACTGAGTTTGGGCTCCTCGGCGGAAGCTACTCGAAGCGAGCGGCGCGGGAGGCGGAGTTGAGCGGTGCACCGCCGTTGGCGGCGGTTGACTCGTCCTGGAAGAAGCGGGTGGTCTCTTCGGCCGCCAGCTTGATTTCCAGGTCGCGACACAGCACTTCGGCGCGGAACAAATGCGTGCCGGCCGATTGGGCTCGGGCGCGGATCTTCAGCTTCACCTGCTGGCCCGCTGGTAGCGAGCTGATGGTGTGGAATCCGACGCGGCCGTCGGCGATCGTAGCTTCGGCGCCTTCGGCGGCGAGCGGTTCAATACCTTCGGAGAACAAACCAATGATGTTTACTTCCTCAGCAGTGCTGCGACCGCGGTTGGTGACGGTGATGTCGTACACGACGTCGGCTCCGACGGGAACCGGTCCCTTGGGATCGGTGACGTCGAGCTTGAGGTCGGCCAGCGCGACCACTTGCGTGGAAGCGGTCATGCTGTC
Organism: Aeoliella sp.; assembly: GCF_965227375.1. Lineage (NCBI taxonomy): Bacteria > Pseudomonadati > Planctomycetota > Planctomycetia > Pirellulales > Lacipirellulaceae > Aeoliella > Aeoliella sp. Next base: position 803,133 of record NZ_CBDDFX010000002.1, on the reverse strand, counting down.
GCGAACGTCGCCTTCGTGGTTCACCGCGGCGAAGCGGAACTCGTTCGGCCCAGCCTGGTTGACGATGCCACGGAGTTCGAGGTAGCAGTCGTCGCCGGGGCGGAGCGTGCCGATCTTCCAGATCACGCGCTGCGAGGCGGCGTCGAACTGGTGTCCGTCGCTGGCCGCGCGGAACTCGAAGCCGGCCGGCAGGTTCACGTCGAAGGTGACTTGATCGGCCGACGCGGTGCCGGGGTTACGCACACGGAAGTAGTAAGTGGCTTCGGTGCCAGCGTACTTTCGCTCGGGACCACGCCAGTCGACGTTCAACTCGGCCTGGCGGCAGAAGATTTGTTGTGAGGTTTCGGTTCGCAGGTTGCCATCGGCGGCGGCCACTGCGGTGATGGCCAACTCGCCGGGATCGCGAGCGGTGATCTCGATGTCGACCGACTTCGCCTCGCCCGCTCCGAGGCGGTCGATGCGATAGCTACTCACTGGCTGGCTTCCACCAGGTGGCATGAGCTGCACGACGATGTTTTCGGCCGGCCCGGTGCCGGGGTTGTTGATCGAAAGGCGATAGGTTTGCGGACGACCAAAGAACACCTCGTTCGGCCCACTGATGGCCATGGCCAGCTTGGGCTCCTGCACTTCCACCATGGTGGTGGCGGCTACCGGTGCGTGCCGCCAGCTGACGCCCAAGCTGAGCGGCTGGCTGGTCTTGGGCACCAGCACCACGTCGAGAGTCTGGCTACGGCCAGCCTGCAGGCTGCTGATGTCCCACCGCAGCGTGGTTCCACCCGCCTGATTGGCGGGCCGCTGGACGGCGCCTGCCGAAGCGGTGACGTGCACGACGTCGGCCCACGCGGGAGCGACCACTTCGGTGGAAAGCTGATCGGCGGCCGCGTTGCCGCGGTTCTCGATAGTGACCTGATACTTGGCTTCGCGATCGATCAGGATGGTCTTGGGACCGCTGACCCGCGAGATGATTTGCGGCAGTTGCTCGGTAACGAGCAGGTTGTCGCTAGTGTTGTTGCTGGCGAACGCCGAAGCGGAGTTCGACGGCGTGGAGATCCAGACGTCCTGCTCCTGCCCGACACGATCGCTCACCGTGGCGGTTGCTGCATCACTGCCAAACGCCCGCTCGGCCGAAGGCGAGCTGGTTACTTCCGTCACAGGTTCCTGTTGAACCGGCGCGGACGGCGTTGGTTGAGGAGTTTGCCGCTCCAGCGGACCTTCCGGTGCGCTGCTCCAATCGAGCGTGAGCGCGTCGGAGTTGTTGTTCGCGGTGACAGGCGCCGCGTCTTCGATCGGTGCGGCAGGTTCGATCGCCTTCTCGATGCTCGGCGACTCGACTTCGATGGTCGGCTCCGCCTGCATGGCCGTCGGTTCCGGCAAAGTGGTTTGCGGCAGCGAGGCCAGTTTCGCAGCGTCGGCAGCCGAAGCAAAGCCGGCATCGGCGGGCGGGTCGGCCGGATCGCCGGGGATAGGAGTGATCGGAGTTTCCGTGACCGGGATCTCATCCAACTCGTCGAGGGAGTTCGTCACCAGCGGAGCGGTTTGATCCTCGGGACGGCCTACGCCAGTAGTGTCGCTCGAGCGAGCCGTGGTGCCAATCAAGTCAAGGGCCACGTCGCCCGTCGAATGGCGTCGGGGCGCACCGGTCGGGCGCGACGCGAGCTTGGCCGGCTCCTCGGGGCGTTCGGGTGCGAGTGTTGGCTCGGCTGGCTTGCTGCCGAGCGCGTCGAAGATGTCGTACGAGGCAGCAGGTTTTGCTGCGGGCTTGCTCAGCACGCTACCGGCGCGCTGCTTGGGTGCCGCGGGCATGTTGTCGGTGGGGCGACTCGCCAGGCGGGGCGCTGGAGCCTCCTTGGGCTTACCGCCGCCGAGCATGTGGAACAGGTCGCCGGCGATACCGCGCTTGGCGGGCTCCGTGTGCGCAGTGCGCTGCACCGGTTGTTGAGTCTGGTCCTCACCCGACCAACTCTGTCGCAGCTTGGTAAGCCGACTGCTCAAGGTAGGCTGCTCGGCAGCAGTGAGCGTCGGGCCGACTACCAGGGCGGCAATGAGTGTGAACTTCGTGAGGACTGGGCGGTGCATGGTCGCTTCCTTGCGTAGCTTGCCGGGGGGCCGTACCTGCAAGCGACCAGCCACGTCATGCGCTGGAACAGTTCGCCTGCTATCGAGGGGGTATCGGCTGCAAGGCGAGTGCGAGTTGAGAGAATCGCAACGGATTTTCCGGATAGATAAACAGGGCAAGACAGCATCGACCAGGCAACCGCCGCTCAGGGCGAAGCGGCCTTGTCGTCGCTTTGGTTTGCTTGCATTGCAGGCACCAGCACGCGCCGGTAGTGATCGAGAAAGTAATCGAAGTTGTCCAACGGATGGCCTTTCGCCTTGAGGTCGGCCTGGTGCTCTTCGAAAGTCGGCTTCAAGGAGAGTATGCGATGGTAGATGGGATTTCGCTTGTGTTGGGGTTCCGGAATTGGTTCCTTGAGAAGTTGCTCCTTCGACCGCAGGCCTGCTTCGTACTCGAGCCGCACGCACTCCATGGCGTACTGCTCGCCGGTGAGTTCGCCGCTCATGGCTTGTTCGACGAGCTTACCGGACTGATCCAAGCCCTGGAGGTTGTGCAGTTCGAAGATAACCGACGCCCAGCGGTCGACGGGAGTGAGTTCCGCTCCGGCGGAGAGTTGAATGAACGGCGGAAGCTCTTCGTAGGGAGGGATGTGCATCGACGGGTAACCACCCCGCGGCGAGTCGGCCAGCCAATACACCCGGCGTCCGAAACGATCGCCGTTAAACCCGGTAACCACCCAGGTGAAGAGCGGATGCGACTCGGGGATCACACCTCGCATGTCGGGGCGGTCGTCGAGCATCTGCTCGACTTGGCGGCGGCCGAACGCTGTCTTCTCGTCAGCCGACTCCTCATCGGCGGCAGACGACGTTACAGTTGCAGCCAAGATCCCGACGAACGCGCAGACTCTGACGAATGCCATGATTGCCCCCTGTGGTTGGTCTCCGCGCGCCTAGCACCGCTGTGCTTCGGCCGCTTCGACAATCTCGAAGCCCAGGTCGCGGATCATCTGATAGTCGGCGTCCGGCGCCTGGCCCTCGGTGGTGAGGTAGTCGCCGACGAAGATCGAGTTGGCCGCGTACAAGCCAAGCGGCTGCATGCTACGGAGATGAATCTCGCGGCCGCCGGCGATGCGGATCTCGCGTTCCGGGCAGACCAGGCGGAACATGGCCAGCGCCCTCAGGCATCGCTGCGGGGTAAGGCTGTCCTTGCCTTCGAGCGGTGTGCCCTCGATGGCGTTGAGGAAGTTCACCGGAATGGAATGGACGCCCAACTCGCGAAGTTCGATGGCCATCTGCACCAAGTCGGAAGGCTTCTCGCCCATGCCGAGGATGCCGCCGCTGCACATTTCCATGCCGGCCGAGCGAACCGCCTTCAGCGTGTCGACACGGTCGGAGTAACCATGCGTGGTGCAGATGTCGGCGTAGTAGTCTTCGCCGGTGTTCAGGTTGTGATTCACGCGGTCGACGCCGCACGCTGCGAGCCGGTCGGCTTGCTCAGTGGTGAGCAAGCCCATGCTGGCGCAGATCTTCAGGTCGTACTGGCTCTTGATCTCCGGTACGATCTGCTCCACCGCTTGCATCTCGCGCTCGTTGGGTCCGCGAGCGGAGATCACAATGCAGTAGGTCTTCGCCTGCCGCTCGGCGGCCACCTTCGCGCCGTCGAGCAGTTTGTCGCGACTGAGGATGTTGTACTTGGGAATCTCCGCCTCGGAGACCTTCGACTGCGAACAGTAGTGGCAGTCTTCGGGGCACAGGCCGCTCTTGGCGTTCATCAGAAGGTACAGTTGCACCTTGTTGCCAAAATGATGATGCCGCACGCGGTAGGCTGCGTCCAACACGCTGAGCAATTCGGTGTCGGGCGAGGTCAGAATGCTCTCGGCTTCGGCGGCCGAGAGTGTCTCGCCGGCGAGCACGCGATCGGCAAACTCGTGCCAGCGACTAGTAGTGGGCGACAGCGGGGGGGTGGCGGTAGCGGTGCGGGTCATCGTAATCGGTCCAATCTATGGCAAAAGAAACGTCCTGCCAGTATCGACAGACCGCCGCGGCGAGGCAAGGGCGTGGGCGATTTGCCCTTGCCCACAGCGGCTACGGCGGGTCACAATGAAGCGTTCGTTCACTCCTTTTACCGCCGGCCGCGAGCGTGCCGGTTCGACTTGCCGTATGTCCAATCACCTTGTTCGCGTTGGCGCCATGGGCCTTGTGGGGCAGTTTCGCTCGCCCGAGCGGACCGTTTACCCCCGTGGCCGTCGGGTCGTGGTGCGCACGGTGCGCGGCGTGGAGACCGGCGAGGTGCTGGCCGAGCCCAATGGCTCCGAAGGCGCCGGCGAGGCCGATGGCGAGCTGCTGCGGCTAATGACCACCGAGGACGAACTGCTGGCCGAACGCATGGAACGCCGCCGCGACGAGGCGTTCGCCGAGTGCAACAAGCTGCTCACGGATCGCCGATTGCCGGTCGCCCTGATGGACGTCGAACTCCTGATGGACGGGCAGGGGTTGTACTTCTACTTCCTGGGCGACGTCACGCCGGAAGTCGACGCGCTCACCTCCGAGCTGGCCGAGACCTACGAAGCGACCGTCCAGTTCCGCAAGTTCACCAACACTCTGCTCGAAGGCTGCGGCCCAGGTTGCGGCACCGAGGAAGCCAAAGGGCAGGGGGGATGCAGCTCGTGCACCGGCTGCGCGGTGGCTTCGGCTTGCAAGAAGTAGGTTTCCATCCAAGTGGCACGGAGCACACCAATGCCCGACGAATCGCCTCCCGCGACTATACACAACAAGGGACTACCCTGGACGGGCAGGTTCTTAAGTGGATCCGTTGCAGCTGCGTTTCTAATCAGTGGAGTTGGCAAGCTCGTCGGCGGAGAGCAACTGCAGGAAGAATTCGAACACCTGGGTTTGTCGCTCGACTTTCGATTTCCACTGGCGGTGCTCGAGGTCATTTGCGCGGTGATCTACGCCATACCTGCCACTTGCATCCTGGGCGCCATCCTACTGACCGGCTACATGGGCGGAGCCATTTGTACGCATTGGAGCGCCGGCGATCCGTTCTATATACAGATTGCAGTGGGCGTTCTGGTGTGGCTGGGCGTGTATGTTCGCGAGCCACGTCTGTGGTCGCTGCTGCCGATTCGCAGATAGGTGTCACGCAGAGGCGCGGAGACCCGGAGGGATGTACTCAGTTGTAGGTGTTGGCGGATTCGTTGAACTAGGTTTCCCTTTCTCAACTGAGTTCACCTCGTCATAAGGATCAGGGAATCTGCAGCCGCGATTGCGCTCCCAGATTCTAAGACGAGCTCGAAATATCAACTCCTGCCTGCGCACACGTTCAAGCAACTCGATGTGTTTACAATCCAACTCTACCAACCGGGCTAACGGCTCTTCGGGATAGAGTCGGATAATCTCTTCTGCCACAAGCTTGAACTCGTCGTAGTCACCTTCGTCCAGCAGCCGTTCAGCCCGCTCCTGCAACTCCTCAATCGGCGGCGGAGTAAGTACGCGAATCAGGTGCAGACTCGCGAAACAAATCACCGGAAGTAAAAATAGTACGCGAAGTGAGTAACGCATCGTTCTCCTCCAACGCTTGAAGACTATTCTCCCAGCGAACCCAGCGACGCCAGAAACTCGCTCATCTCGCCGGCCGCGTGAGTGTCGCCTTGGGTGCGGGCGACTTCGATGCCGACGCGCAAAACGTCGCGGGCCTTCTCGATGCGGCCCAGGCGGGCCAGTTGTTGGCCGGCCATGAAGAACGATGGCACGTGCGGCGGGTCGCCTTCGATCAGCTCGGTCAACTGATCGAGGCTGCGATCGTGGTCGCCTTCCTTGTCGAGTTCCATCGCCAGGCTGTAACGCAGGAACTGGTCGTTCGGCTCGTCGGCCAGCATTGCTTCGATCTTTTCGCGTCGAGACGCCATCGTTTCGCTTCCTATTTGTTGCCTAGGCCGAGCGGGTTACATTCCCGAGGCGATTCGCAGCAGTTTGCCGTTCGATTTGTCTTCGTCGCCCGCGGTGGTGATGAACATGGCGCCCGAGTCGTCGAATACGATCGCGGTAGGGTCGTCGAGCGCGAGCACCCGCACCACTTCGCACGATTGCTGACCGGTGGCCTTGTCCAACTGGGCGTCGAGGCGGTAGATGCCCGCCTGGGCGGCGTCCGACGATTGATTCGCCACGTACAAGTTGCCAGTGGCCGTGCTGTAAGCAATCGAGACCACGCCGGTGAGCTGGATCGGCATCTTCATCAGCGGTTCGGCGGCCATGTTCACCGGGTGATAGAACACCAGCAGCGACTCGGTCGCGGATTCGTCGCTGCCCGACTCGACAACCACCAGGTAGCCCTTGTGGCTAAACTTCACGATCCGCGGCGTCCCCAGTTCGGTGACGTCCTGGGTCCGCACGAAGGTCTCCAGCTTGGCCGGTGGGCCGCTGCGCAGCTTGGCTTTGAGGAGCCACTGATGCGAGCCGGTCGACAGCACCAACACGCTCGCGTCGCGTGTCATGCCGGTCAGCTGCACGGAGCCGTCACTCGGCTCGTAGTCGTAACGCAGCTTCTGCTGGTCGCGCGACATGGGCAGGGCGTCGTCGTCGATGTCGAACTCAACCACTCGCAGCGTCGATCCATCCGCGGCCGCCTGGCCGATGAGCATGCGATTTCGCGAGCGAAACAGGATCCGCGCGTCGCCCCACTGCTCATGGTCGGCCGCCGGCTCGATGATCTCGACCAACCCGCCCCCGAGGTACTCGGTCGACAATCCCAGCACCCGCCCGGTATCGCCCTCGGCCACCATCAGGTTTGGTCCCGAACGACTCCCGCCCAACCGCAGCGCCAAATCGCAAGGGCGCGCCAAGTTTTCGGCGATCGTTTCGACCTCCGGCTGCTCGGCCACCTCCTGGGCGGTGCTCGCGGTGGCTGTTGAGAGCAGCGCGGCGAGACACAGGATCGCTGGCAGCGGCAAGGGGAGCTTAGCCATTGGACTCTTCGAAGGCAGAGATTCTGTGCTCGTGCTCGAGAGTCAGGCCAATGTCGTCCAGACCGTGGAGCAAGCAGTGGCGGCGGTGGTCGTCGACTTCGATCACCGCTTCGAAGCCGTGCTCGTCGGTCAGCTTCAAGTCTTCCAGGTGCGCGGTGAGGTGATAATGCTGATGCTTGGCGTGCCGCTGGAACAGCTCTTCGACTTCCTCTTCGGAGAGCACGATCGGCAGCATGCCGTTTTTGAAACAGTTGTTGTAGAAGATGTCGGCGAAGCTGGGGGCGACGATCACACGGAACCCGTAATCCTCCAGCGCCCACGGAGCGTGCTCGCGGCTAGAGCCCGAACCGAAGTTGCGTCGCGCGAGCAGCACGCTGGCGCCTTCGGCGTGCGGGTGGTTGAGTTCGAAGTCGGGATCCTCCGACCCGTCTTCCTTCTTGCGCCAGTCCCAAAACAGGAACTCGCCAAACCCGGTCCGCTCAATTCGCTTGAGGAACTGCTTGGGAATGATCTGGTCGGTATCGACGTTGGCCCGGTCCATTGCAACGACCTTGCCAGTGTGAACAGTAAACGGGTTCATATTGGTTTCTCAACTAATTCGCAAATGACTTTACAAAGTCTTCCGTGTAAGTGCCTTCAAAATCGACTTGGACGCAGACACCTCCAGCTCCATCCTGGCACAGGCTAACGGGGTAGCTTCCATCGCCGTATCCGCTCTGCACAACTGCCATTGCAGCTGAGCCAGCGCTATCGATTGGCATCATACCATATGGTTCGCTGTAACGATTGACTCGATCGAACGTATTGGCCGTCTCCACGTGAAAGTACATGAAGGAGTTGCGACTAAATCTCGGGATACTCTCCACATCTTCGAGGATGGACCGCTCCAGCTCTTTCGAAATCGGCTTTTCAATTCGTGCATACCTACTTGCACGGCTTTCTTTTGCCACGGCAAGTCCATATTTGTCTTTCAGTAGCGGCTGAAGAATGTCACCACCGTTCTCGGGGTTGCTTGGGTCACAGTAGATATATCCAACCCGCTTCTTCCCCTCATGTTCAATATAGTCTCTAAGGTCTTGTGCATCGGAGATCGTAATCTTTGCCATGTCGACACCTACTTCTCTTACGACATGGAAAGTCCCGGCAACTTTGGGTTGATTTTCAATTCTGACACGTTGAACAATTTTGCTGAAGAACGGCGCTGGTGCCTCCGTCCGACCATACCTAACGCTAATCAGGTACTTACCCGGAGGGACGCGTATCTCGGCATCGTCCTTCCAGCCATCCATGATGTCGTGGATTAGTAACCTACCTGAGTGGATCGATAATTCGCCTACTTCGCGCCAAGCGGCTGGTCGTCGCCACCAGCGAGAAAGTAAAGATCGAATCCCCATCGCCTCCTTACTCCCAATCGCGGATGTCGACGAAGTGGCCTTCAATCGCCGCGGCGGCGGCCATCGCTGGCGACACCAGGTGGGTGCGGCCACCGCGGCCCTGGCGGCCTTCGAAGTTGCGGTTGGAGGTCGATGCACAGCGCTCGCCCGGCGAGAGCTTGTCGGGGTTCATCGCCAGGCACATGCTGCAGCCGGCCTCGCGCCAGTCGAAGCCTGCCTCGCGGAAGATCTGGTCGAGTCCTTCCTCTTCGGCTTGCTTCTTTACCAAACCGCTGCCTGGCACGACCATCGCGCTGACGCGGTCCGAAACCTTGCGGCCCTTGGCCACTGCGGCCGCGGCGCGGAGGTCTTCGATGCGGGCGTTGGTGCAACTGCCGATGAACACGCGGTCGAGCTGCAGGTCGGTGATCGCCTGGCCTGCCTGGATGCCCATGTAGTCCAGGGCCATGGCGGTGGTCTTCTGGTCGGTGGCGTCGCTGAAGTCGCTGGGGTTGGGAATCGCCGAGGTAACGCTGGCCACTTGCCCCGGGTTGGTGCCCCAGGTGACTTGCGGGGCGATGTCGGCTCCGTCGTACACCAGGCTCTTGTCGTAGGTGGCGCCTTCGTCGGTGGGCAGCGTTCGCCACTCGGCCACGGCGGCGTCCCACGCTTCGCCTTGCGGACAGAACGGGCGGCCCTTGAGGTATTCGAAGGTCACTTCGTCCGGAGCGATCATGCCCGCTCGCGCGCCAGCTTCGATCGACATGTTACAGACGGTCATCCGGTTTTCCATCGTCAGGTTCCGGACCACGTCGCCGGTGTACTCGATGCAGTAGCCGGTGCCGCCGTGCGTGGAGATCTGGCCGATAAGATACAGGATCATGTCCTTGGCCGTGACTCCGTTGCCCAGCTTGCCGTCGACGCGAAGCTCGAGCGTCTTGGGTTTCGACTGCAGCAACGTTTGTGTGGCCAGCACGTGTTCAACTTCGCTGGTGCCGATGCCAAACGCCAGCGCGCCGAACGCGCCGTGCGTCGAGGTGTGGCTGTCGCCGCACACGATGGTCATGCCGGGCTGGGTGTAGCCGAGTTCGGGGCCGATCACGTGGACGATGCCCTGATGGATGTCGCCCAGGTCATAGTACTTGATGCCAAACTCCGCGCAGTTGGCACGCAGGGTATCGATCTGTTGCTTACTCACGGGGTCGGCGATCGGCAAGCTGCGGTCGCTGGTCGGCACGTTGTGGTCGGCCGTGGCCACGGTGCGCTCAGGCCTGCGCACTGGCCGTCCGGCGATGCGAAGGCCTTCGAACGCCTGGGGGCTGGTGACTTCGTGCACCAGATGCAGGTCGATGTACAGAATGGTCTGCCGCCCCGGCTCGGCATGTACAACGTGTTTGTCCCAGATCTTTTCGAACAGCGTGCGAGGCATAGCAGGTGAGGGGTAGGGGTGGAGAGGATGGGGAAAGAGGAGCGAGACCAACTCGCTGTCGGCAAGACTACTAGTTTAAGCGGCAGGTTCGCAGCGGACTAGGCACTGCGGCGAGCCGGAAACCACTGTTTTTGCCGGCCCTGAGTCAAACGGCGGCGGCTTCCACCGCGGCAGCGGCCATCGCCTTGCGTTGGGGGCACGCCTTGCAGTTCCACCATTCGGCGGCCATGGCGGTGGTCCAGTCTTCCATCAGCGAGACTTCTTCCAGAGCAGCCCGCAGGGACATCACGTCCTGGAAGCGATCTTCGGGGTCCTTTTCCAGGCACCGCATCACGACTTCTTCCAGATCCATCGGCACCGCAGGTGCGAATTCGCGCACCAGTGGCGGATTGTCCGACACATGGGCCACGATTACCCGCATCGCCTGCTCGTGCACGAACGGCGCGCGGCCGGTGAGCATGTAGAACATCACCGCGCCCAGCGAGTAGATGTCGCTGCGTGCGTCGGCTTCGCTCTCTCCGGTAGCCTGCTCGGGCGACATGAACAGCGGCGAACCGGTGATGGCCCCTTCTTGCGTGAGGTGGCTGTCTTCGGTCTGCATGGTGGGCTTCGCCAGGCCGAAGTCGAGCAGCTTCGCTACGTCGAATTCACCACCGCGGTAGGCGCAGAAGATGTTCGCCGGCTTGATGTCGCGATGCACCAGCCCGATGCGGTGTGCTTCGGACAGCGCGGCGCACACTTGTTTCATCAAGTAGATCACTCTGGCCGGCGGCAATCCGTCTCCTTGCTCGACCAACTCGCCAATGTTATGACCCGGCAGGTACTCCATCACGTAGTAGAAAGTGCCGTCGGAAGTGTTGCCGTAGTCGAAGATGTCGATGGAATTCCAGTGCGACAGCTTAGCGGTCATGCGGACTTCGCGCTCGAAGCGAGCCAGGATGCGCGAGTCGCCGGCCTTCTCGGGCCGAATAAGCTTGATGGCGCAGGGACGCTTCATCATCTGATGTTCGGCCAGGTAGACCTCGCCCATGCCGCCGCTGCCGAGTTTCTGCTTAAGCCGATACTGCCCAAGCTGCTTGGCCGCGAACACCTGGCGGCGTAGTTGATAGATCAGGTGCACGCCAACGATGGCGATCAACAAGGTGACCGCTACCACAATGATCTGCTCACTCAGGTAGCTGTCATATTCCTCGGTGCTGACGCACGCCTGAAAGCCGGGGCAAAACAACCGTTGCCAGACAACGACCCCCAGCGGGGCTAGCCCCATCGGCACGAGAACCGCTGTTGCGCGCTGCCAGTTGTTGGGTATGAACAGCGCGTACGTGAAGATCAGCATCATCCAAGGCGCGAGGATGACAGGCAGGTGAGCACCGTCCATCAGGTTCGCCGAGCGATGTAGGGTTTGCTGCGAAAGCACCAGGAAGTAGATGGCGGGATCCGCAAAGATGATAAGCTCGGCTAGCCGCAGTTTTGTAAGCGAGATGCCCTTCGCGCGCCACATCATCAACGCCATGAGTGCCATGACTAGCGTGACCGTGCCGTGCACCCAAAACAGCCAGTTCGACATTAGGTCGTCGACTACGAAGAACCAGCGAATCTCGAAGGCGAAGAAACCGATGAAAAACAGCACGCTCGCCGCAAACAGCCGGACGCGAAGCACATCGCGTGTTTCGGTGCTGAGATGCGGGGTGGACCCCTCGACAACATTCACCAGTTTCCTCGCCGCGTCGCGCAAACGATCCGTGCTGCCGCTGAGCAGCACTGGTGAAGGGGCTTCTATCGTCTCTTGATTGGGATCGATCTGGCTGTCGGCCATGATGTTCGCGGCACGTAGGGGGGCGGCTGCTCCGATCCCCCACTCTTGCGGGACACCAAGAGCGTCCGGGGCCTTGTCTCCTAATTCCATTTGGATTTAGGCATACCCAGTTGTGTGAAGTGGTTTAGCAACTTGCATCTCAAGCGGACCTCGATCCGTTGGTTCTCGAAGGCTTTGTTTTTCAGGCGGTTGCCGAACGCCTGTTTCAAGCGAAACATGCTCGTCTCGACCAGGCTCCGCCGATGGTATCCGATCTCTCTTTTCCAACTGCTTCGTCCCGTTCGTCGAATCCTGCGAACCGCCTCGTCGCGAGCTAACGGCTTGGCTTTGCAGTTGCCATGCTGCTTGATGACCGCCCCTCGTTGAGGCGGAATGATCGGGGCAATTCCTTGTTTTTCCAACTGCTCATGAACCGCCCAACGATCGTAGGCTCCATCGCCGTAGAACTTGTCGATCGGCTGATCCACTTGCTTCAGCAACTCCGGCACCGACTCTGCATCCACCTTGCTCCGCGTGGTCAGCACCTCGGCCATGATCTCCTGCGTCTCGGGATTGATCGAAAGATGGAGCTTTCGCCAGGTCTTTCGTCTACACGTCTGGTAAGCGGCCGAACGCCATTCCCCTTCGCCTACTACTTTCAGGCCCGTGCTGTCGACCACCATATCGATCGGACCACGGGTATGCGAAACGTCCAGCGACGTCTTCAGCCTTGCCGCTCGTTTCGCTAGCAGCGTGAAACTGGGAATCGGAACATCCACGTCCATCAGTTGCACCAGCGCCCGCCCCAGACCTTCGGTCTGGCGATAGGGCAAGCGAAACAACTCACGGAGCATCAGCAAGCACTCAATCGCGGTGTCACTGTAAGTAAAAGGGCGCCCTCGCTTTACCTCCTCGTTAGCATGCTCCCAGGTCGCTAGCGCGTCCTCGTCGAACCACAAAGTGATATCACCCCGCCGCACTAACGACTCGTTGTACTCACGCCAATTCGTGACCTTGTAAGCAGTCTTCCGCTTCTTCCCCATGACAACGCTCCTTCAGATAAGAAATAGAATCCATTCCTACCCGTAAAACGCTTGGTTTGAGGGAATTGTTCGACAAGGCCAGCGTCCGGGGACCATTCGTCTACCTATCTTACGCCCGCGACCTCCAATTGTGCAGATGCGTTTTTGTCGCGTCGTGCAGTTCTGCTGGCAAGCCTTGCGGGTTCAGGCTATCCTTGCAGTTCTCCGCGGAAAAAAGCGCCAAAAAACTCCACCAGTGGCCCGCATGGTTCGCCTCCTCAATCTGCTGACCAACCTGTTTCCCGTGTGGGTGGTGGGCTTCGCCGTGGCAGCCCTCTGGCATCCCCCCTTGTTCGCCTGGTTCGGGCCGTACAACGGTTGGGCGCTGGGCATCATCATGCTCGGCATGGGAGTCACGCTCAGCGCCGACGACTTTGCCAAGGTGCTGCTGATGCCGCGGCCGATTCTGCTGGGCGTGCTGGCCCAGTTCCTGATCATGCCGATGTTGGGGTGGTCGATCGCCACGGTGATGAACCTGCCCAACGAGATGGCAGTCGGGCTGATCCTGGTCTCGTGTTGCCCCGGCGGCACCGCGTCGAACGTGGTGACTTACCTGGCCCGCGGCAACCTGGCGCTGTCGGTGCTGATGACTGCCTGCTCGACCTTTGCGGCGATCCTGCTCACGCCGCTGCTCACCAAGTGGCTGGTGGGCGAGCGCGTGCCGGTCGAAGTGTTGGGGCTGCTAAAGTCGACCGTGCAAGTAGTGCTGCTGCCGGTACTCGCCGGGTTGGCGCTGCATCACTTGTTGCCAAGAACCGTGGAGCGCATCACGACCTTCTCCCCGCTTGTGAGCGTGGTGGCCATCGCCATGATCTGCGCGAACATCATCGGCGAGAGCAAGTCGCTGATCGTGACCTACGCGGCCGAGCTGAGCGTGGCCGTTGGCCTGCTGCACGTCGGCGGGTTTGCTCTAGGCTATGGGATCGCGCGGCTGTTTGGCTACGACTCGACCATCTCCCGCACGGTGTCTATCGAAGTCGGTATGCAGAACTCGGGCCTCGGCGCGATCCTGGCCGAACGGCACTTCGTCAATCCAGAGACTAACCTCTCGATTGCCGCCGCGCCGTGCGCGCTCTCAGCGGTCGCCCACTGTGTGATCGGCAGCGTGCTGGCCGCCTGGTGGCGCGTGCGTGCAGACTCGCAACCGGGCGAAGTCGAGTCCGACAGCGAACTCTAAGCAGCCTTTCTCACTTCGCGCTGGGCCGCGCGTCGTTCGAGTTCCGCCACGGCGATGGGCTCCAGCCGCGTGACCTCCGGGCTCTCGTGAATCTCGCGGAGCACCAACGTACCCGGGTGGCACATCCGCGGGAAGTAGAACCAAGCCTTGTCCAGCGACGCATCGTCCACGGCGGCCGAGATGAGGATCAGGTCGGTCCGTTGCAGCGTGTTGGCGATCTGCGGCAGCGTCGCCGGTGGATAGCCGGGCACCAGTCGAACGCGTGCGCCGGTCAGTTGCAGTTGGCGGTGCGCGTGGATCAGCGGCAGCGGGGCTGCGGGCGCTTCGCGCTCTTCGAACCAGTCGAGCCCGGTGTACGTCACCGGCGACTCACCACCGTATCGCTGGGCGGTCGAGACCAGGTCGATCGCGCGCTCGGCCGAGCCGATGCCCACTTCGACGATGCGATGCATCTTCTGCTGTCGCACGGCGCGGTACAGTTGCCGCTCGTGCTTGGGTTTCGAGAAATACGCCAGTCGCGCGTACCCCAACCAGCTAATCGCCGCCATGCCGATATCCCTCCGCAGAACCTGGCGGCCGCGCAGTCCCTCGCGTCGCCTGAAGCTATCCGGCGCGGTAGACAGTGCGCCTACCTAAGCGATCGGCTAGCTGCGACGCAAAAGTCGAGTCGCGTCCTGCCGTGGCGGAAGGTTCCTACGGCACGTGTGGTAAGCTGTAGCGGAACGGCGGATAAAGCTGGCTAGCTGCTCGAGTCGTCCTGGTTGGCGTTGTGGATCGCCACAGGGATGGCCACTGCCGCACCGACTACCGTGGCCACGAAGAACGGGTTGGTCATCGCCCGCTTCAGGCGGCTGACTCCGTTGTTCACCCCGGGAGGGGCCGACCACTGGCCGCGGACCAGCTCGGCGTCGTGCACCACCAGCAGCGTGGCGGACGACTTGGGCGGCGCCGCCTTGGCGGTCCACGCGCGGCACATCACCACGCCGTGTTCGGTTTCGAGTTGGTAGCCCGAGCCCTGCAAGCCGCGGAAGCCGAATCGACCTTTCTCGTCCGACTTGGCGGCCACCACTTCGCCGGCGGGCGAGGTCAGCTTTACTTCCACGTTGCCTACCGGTGCGCCGGAAGCGTTCACCACGTAGCCGTGCAGCACTCCGCCGCTGGCCAGGATCACATCCACCGATGGCACGGCGGGTCCTTCGGCTGTTCGTTCCGCTCCGGTTTGCGCCAGGGCGGTTTGCGAGGTCACCAGCACCGCGGCGGTGAACACTCGGACAATCGTGTTTCTCAATCGGGCGTTACGCATCGCTAACTTCTCCCAAGCCCCTTGGACGAGTGGTGGTTCGTGCGCGGAATTCTCGGTCGCGCGGGGCGGATGTTAGCGGTTTTCGTCCTTTTCCAAAAGGCCAACCCCACACGATGCTAGTGCAACGTGTGGGGTCGAACCGATGTTTGCGATAGTCGCTTCGAGCGATTAGCTGCTCGAGTCGTCATCCGAAGCAGTGATAGCAACCGGCACGGCGATCGCGGTCACCACGGCACCAGCGACGATCAGCGGATGAGCTTGCATCCAACCCAGGATGCCGCCACCACCGTACTGACCATTCACTGCCTGGCTGCCGGAGACAATCAAAGCAGCAGGGCGAGCCGTCGGAGGAGCGGCATTCGCCGACCACAGACGGAACGGAGCCACTTGGTCTTGGGTGACCAGTTGATACTGACCGCCACGCAGCCCGCGAGCGGCGAACACGCCTTGCTCGTCGGTCTTGGTGCGAACCACTTCGCGACCTTGATAAACCAGGGCAACGTCTTGGTGAGCCTGAGCTGCGCCATGGGCGTCGACTACCTGGCCGCGGAATACCCCACCTTCGCCCAGAGCCACATCCAGGCTCGGAGCTTGTGCGGCGACCGGTTCGGCCGACAGTGCGGCGGACGGCATAATCATTCCGACGCAAGCGATAGCAGCGGCCAATCGGCCAAGAGTTTGAATTCGCATGTTTCGTTTACCTTGTCCGTCGTTAGGGTAGGGTTTGGTTGGTATAAAATCGACCACTTCCCTGTGGCTTGTTCGTGGCATGGCGATGTGCGATTTGAACAGGCTGCCCCGCACCCCGCTGCCACTTGGTCTTCAGGCGTATCGACTAGCATTCATTTACAACTTCAACATCATCGTCCAGAATGTCAAACTTTGCCGATTAGCGAAGCAATTCATGCTTGCATCGCTGGCAAGCTATACGGCGTGGATCAAAGTTGCGCAAAGTGCTGTTGGATCCGCCACGACAGATTCGGCACCGCTTCTGCCAACCGCTGCGACAGCGCGCGGGGCATGGTGTGGTTACGAATCTCATTCAGGAACATCACCAACTCCGCGTGCGCTTCCACCGGGCCGTGCAACATGAAGTGCACCCACGCCCAGCTCGATCGATAGTCGGCCGCGGTCATGTCTTCCAGTCGCTCTTCTTTCTCCAGTTCCGCCACGCTCTTCAACTTCTTGCGTTTGAGGTCCCACTTCACCTTCTTCAAGTGCGAGTGGTGCCGAGCCCGCTTGTCCTTGGCCAACTCGAAGTACTCAGCCAATCCCTCGTCCAGCCACAGCGGCACCATTGGCATGTCGGCGTGCAGCAGCGCGTGGGTGCATTCGTGGCGGATGTCGATGTCCAGTTCGTCATTCTTGTAGGCGAACACGCTCGCCCGATTGTTTTGCTTGATGAACAACGCCTGGCGGTAGGGCACTTCGGGGAAGCGTTCGCGAATGTATTCGGTGTGCTGCCGTTTGTTGGCCATCAGGTGCAAGTAGATCGGCGTCTTGCACGGCTGGACCGCCAGCACGCGCATCAACTCTCGCTCCAGGGGGGCCAGTTCGTCCAGTAGCTCCTGGTACTCGATCAAGGGAAACGCACTCTGGCAAATAAACGGGCCCACCTGACGCTGATCGATCCACCACGGCGCCGCTTGCGCGCCGCGCGCAAGACCAAACGCCACCGCGCCGGCCGCCAGCGCTCGCTTGCCAAAAGTCCGCCGCGATACTTGCTCCATCAACTGGCCCTCTTCCAGAACCGCCAACCGCGCTTCGGCGGTGCAATGGCAATTGGCCCTGGCGCCACGTCGCGTCCTTCGGCCACCAGTCGAGGATTGTCTCGGCACA
This sequence comes from Aeoliella sp., assembly GCF_965227375.1. NCBI lineage: Bacteria > Pseudomonadati > Planctomycetota > Planctomycetia > Pirellulales > Lacipirellulaceae > Aeoliella > Aeoliella sp. Next base: position 786,116 of record NZ_CBDDFX010000002.1, on the reverse strand, counting down.
TCTTCAGTGTGGCTGCTTCGCCCACCAGTTGTGTCGCCCGCTGGGCGGCTTGACTAAATAGCGGCCTCCGCGACTTGGGTCCGTGACCGTCGGTCGCCAGGAAGTGCACCAAACCGCGCGATACGAACCGCTCGGCGATCTCCTGACACTCCGGGCCGAACGAACCCGCCAGGCTGCCGCACGTCACCTGCATCAAACAGCCCGCTTCGACCAGCGGTTCGATGATCTCGGGCGTTCGCATGATGCCGCGGTTCCGCTCGGGATGCGACAGGATGCCAACCAAGTTTTGCTTCTTTAGCGCTTGGAGCACTGGCTCCAGCGGCAAGTAAATCTCGTGCGGCAGTTCCAGCAACACGTGCCGCCGCCGATCGGCCAGCGTCAGTACCTCGCCCGACGCCAGTAGCTGCGGCATGTCGTCTTCGATCCGCACATCGGCGCCCGGCAGCACCACCAGCGGAATGCGATGTTCGTTCAGCATTTCCTGCAATGCTTGCACGCGGCGGCGGATCTCGTCGCCGTGGTTGTGCCGGTTCGCGCCCAACTGGTGCGGGGTGCAGATCACCGTCTCGGTGCCATCGGCCACAGCCATCCGCGCCATGGCGAGCGTTTCGGCCTCGTCCTTGGCCCCGTCGTCGATGCCGGGCACCAAGTGGCAGTGTATGTCGACCCATCCTTGGGACATCGCGCAACTCTCCTCTGGGAAAGCAGTCTCTTCCTGAAACGCACCTTCGGCCACACAGCCGGCGGAGTATAGGGAACCTGCGGCAGCCGTCAACGCCGAGTCAAAATCCCCTCTGCCGAGGGGACACCAAAACGAATAATGTCGCACCGCCGCGACAAAACGATTCCCTGCGACAAAACTCCTCGAATCGGGCAGCTGCGACATTTCATAAACCATTACCCTGAAACACTTTGCGACTACCAATGCTGCTCCACCCCGAGGAGTTGTTGCGCTCGGTTCACCGCAGGTGCGACAAAACCCCACCGCTGCGACAAAACCACCGCGAGCCGGAGTCGTCACACGACGCTCAACTCCAGACTCCTCGGCACCCCGCATTTTCCCCCATCGAGTGTCCAATTCCTACACGCCGTGGCTGAGAAACTCACAATCCGTAGAACGGAATTCATTCCGTTAGTACGTAGCTGGTAGGTCAGAGCAACGGAATGAACTCCGTTCTACGAGTTACGCTACCGCCGAGAGTCCAATTCCTGAGAAGCTGTACCTGCATCGCCGCAAGCAGTACACTACCGTGCTGCTCCAACAGTGGTTGCTACCCAAGCGGTGGAAACGAAGCCACTGGCTTTGGGAGGCCGTTGCTCGTGTGGTTTGTGAAAGGGGTTGCTCATGATTCGCACTAAAATCGATTTGGGCGTGGGGGCAGTTCTTGTGTTGGCCACCCTCGCATTCTTTTCTGCTGCCCAGGCAGACGTGATCTACGATGGATTCGATGACACTTCGAATCTCCAACTCAACGGCATCGCGGCCACGGCAGCCACCTCCGACGGCACGGTAATGCGTGTTACACCGTCTGTCCGCAATGCAGCGGGCAGCTTCTTCTCGTTCGATAAGGTCTCGACGGCCGAGTTCTCGAGCATCTTCAGTTTTCGGTTAACGGATCCTGGCGGAACCGTTTTCGATTTCAACGACGAACCTGGCGCGGACGGTCTGGTGTTCGTGGTGCAGAACGTGGCCAACAATGTTGGTACCCTAGGGCAGGGCATCGGCTACGCTGGTATCGGCACTTCCGTCGGCGTCGAATTCGACACATGGGGAAACGCGGCCAACAACGACCCGAGCCAAAGTCACATCGGCATCGACCTGAACGGCAACGTCAACCACGCCGCTGCAGGGCAGGGGCCGACAGCGATCATCGGCGATACCAATGTGCCGGACACGGACCTGCCGGGTCCCGAATTGGACGATGGCGACCGTTGGTGGTCGTGGGTGATCTACGATGGCACCACGCTCGATGTTTACCTCCGCCGTGATGAGAGCACTACCGAGCCAGTGCTTCCTGCCGCTCCGCTCCTCAGCCACCCCATGGACCTGAACACGGTTTTAGGTGGCAGCGACCAAGCCTTTGTTGGATTCACCAGCGGCACTGGCTCCGACTGGGCCAACCATGATGTCATCTACTGGCGATACACCGAAGCGGTGATCCCCGAGCCGAGCACTATTTGCCTTGCTACTCTCGGCATTGGTGTGCTGCTCTGCTCGCGGCGAATGCGATAGGCGGAATTTCCAGCCACAGTGCCGCTTGGCCCAGACAGCGCGGCAACATTGAGAACGACTCCGCCAGCCTCGTAGCCCCGTAGGGTGGGAGATTCCGTCGGCGCGCGCAATGCACATCGCGAGCCGACTCTCCCGCCGATGGCTTCGCAACGGTGGCTAGGGCCTACCCGAACTTCCAACGGTGACGCGTGTTGTCGCAGCCCGGTATGTTCTCGTCCCAAGATTGACCTCACGTCCGCAAACCGGTAGTTTAGTTGTGCCTAAGCGCTTCGTCGCTCTCTCGCACGCCCCTGTGCGCGATTGGTGCCTCTCACCAATCTTTCCCCTGATAAAAGCCCATTTCCCAACAACCAAACTCGCATGAACATGAAAACCCTACTACTATCGCGAACTTGCCAACCGGAGGCCGATAGCTTCGCACGCATTGCCGGCCAACATGAATGGAAAGTGTGCTGGTTGGATGACAAACGCGAACCACCAGAGCTTGATTCAAGCGAAGTCGCCATCTATGCCGAAACGGACATTGCCCTGCGCGTGGCGGCGAAGCTGCAATTGGCACTCATCGAGCCTTCCTTCGATCTGCTGACGCAATTGCCGCTGGATTTGACCAAGCGACGAATCGAATACACGACCCTGTCCGATGCGAGGAATCGCACGGATCGGTTCTTCGTGAAACCGGCTGACTGCACGGATAAGGTCTTCGACGCTGGTGTATGTGAAACCGGGCACGCGATGCGGTGTCCCTCAAGAGCAACGGATAACACTCCAGTGCTCGTATCTGAACCGGTGCTGTGGGACATTGAATATCGAACTATCGTTCTTCATCGCAAGGTAATAGCCATGTCCCCGTACATTCGGGGTGGGTGGTTGGCGCCGAACGAAGATGACGAGTGGCCGACAAGCGTCGACGAGGTCTCGTCGGTGAAAGAGGTATGCGATGCGTTGCTGCGGGACACCTCGCTCGAACTGCCTCCCGCATTCACATTGGATGTCGGACGGATTGAAGATCGCGGCTGGGCTGTCGTGGAATTTAACCCCGTCTGGTGCTCCGGACTGCTGGGCTGTGATCTCGCCAGAGTGCTGCCGGCGATTGACGGTGCTTGCTTTCGCAAAGGCCATGTTCCTGACGAGTACTCCAAGTGGGTGATCACCCGGGAGTGATTTCTTAAGTACGTCCTGGCGGTGGGTGAACCTGCCGACATGACGTCGCGGTGAACTCCAAGCTTCTTGGCGGCAGAACCACCCACCCTACGGGTGATTTACCAGAACTTCCACCAAGGCTTCTCCGGCCGCTGCTCCTTCGCCGGCTTGCTGCGCGAGTTGCCTTGCATGCGTTCCAGTTCGGCCATGGCCCGCTCCATGGTTTCGACGCTCGTATTGCGGTCGGGTACGACGCAGGGGTAGAAGGTCATGGCGCCCCAATCGATCTCCTGGTCGCCGTTGGCTTCCAGGAACTGCAGGATGCCGCCCGACTCGGCGCTGTAGAAACAGAGGTTCCGGAATTCATCTTCCGAAAGCTCCTCGGCCAACTTCGGCGCTAGCGCCCTGGCCCGCGAGTAAGCCGGCAGCGACATCAGCGGCACGTTGGTCTCCACGCGGTCGTCGGAGCGGGCGCGGATGATGTAGGGCGAGTACTGCACGCCGTAGCCTTCGAAGAACATCCGGCCGAATGCCAAGCTCGACATCGACTCGGCCTGCTTTACCATGTCGGGATCGAAACCTTCGGCTTCCATCGTCTCCATCAACTGATCGACGTCGTCGAACTTCGAGTATTGCTTGCCGAAGTGCTCGATGGTCCGTTCGAGTTCGGCACGCTGCTGCAGTAGATGCGAATTCTGGGGAAACTCGAACACCGCAAAGCGCGTGAAATAGCCAAACTCGGGTCCCTGCTGGTCGGCGGGCCAGGTGGGATCGCGATGGGAAACGTCATGCCCGTCGATCTCCAGTTCCCGCCGCCACCCCTCTTCGCCCTGGGCAAACACGCTGGCCTTGGCCATGTGCACCCGCCGCGGCGCCGCCGACTCGGCCGCGTAGCGAAACCACGGCTTCGAAGCGTCCATCTCCGACTGAAAGCGATCGTCGTCAAAACCCCGCGCGATCGATGGACCAACGTACGCCCGCAAGTTCGGCAGGCCATAGTCGTCGGGCGAGTAACCCTCGTTGATATCGCCATCGGCCACGCCCGCCTGACAAGTCATGCAGACCGGCTTGTTGTCGAGAAACGAGCGAATGGGCCCCGCCACGCAAGTGATCCAGATGATCGAAGCTTCGCGTAGCGCGTTTTCGCGATTGTCCCCCATGCCGAACAAACAGGCGTCGAGCACTTCGTCGTCGTAGTCGTGCAACTTCGTCAGCACGTGCGCATGAACCAACCCCTCGGCCTGATCCGGATCGTCCGTGATCTCAGCCGTGAGCGTCACCCGCCCATCGAATAGTTTGAGCAGCTCGTCGTCCAAATTCGTCCAGCCACCAAGGTCGCCACCATGAGCAACGATGCCTTCGTCGATGAATTCCAGCAATCGTTGCGAATCGCTCATGGCCGTTTCCTGTGTGGAATAGTTGCGGGCGGTGCTAAAGTAGAATCTAACGCACCGTAGCTACGCTCACCAGAGCGTGGAGTGAATCACCCAGTGGGATGAAGACACGATGCGATTCCACACGGCTTCCACCGTCTGGCGACGGTAGCGACGTTACTTGTCGCACTTGGCCAGCGGCATTTGCTTAAAGAACTCGCCAATGTACCGCAGGTGTGCCATGTGTCCTTCGCCGTCACGGCCGGGGGTGCCGTAGACTTGGAACTTGCCGCGGCGGGCCTGCTGATTAAAGACGAGCTCGCCGAGCCCTTCTTGGTCGGTGGGTTCGAGTTCGAGCTTCACCTCCGCGAGGATCTCGTCGATGCACTCTTTGGTGGTTTCATACCCGTCGGTCGGCACCAGTGAGTAAGTGAACACGAACGACTTCTTGCCCTCGATGGCCTGTTTGGCGTAGGCAATGTAGGGCGCCATCTGCGCGTCTTCCGGCGTGCCATCATCGCTGGTCGACGCGTACAGCGAGTCGGCCGCCAGTAGACAATCAATTCGTTCCGGGCCGCGCGGCTGACTCAATATCTCGCGGACCGCCCCGTATCCGGCGCTGAACGACGAAACGCCCACCCGACGCCAATGCGTGTCTTCAGGAAACGCAGCCTGCTCGCGCAGCGCGGCCAGCGTGTCGTCAAGCAACGCGGGAAATAAATCCGGATCGGAGAACGGCTTGGAATACGCCCGCGACAGTCCGTTGTAGTTCACTGTGAGGATCACCACGTTCAGCTTGGCGTACTCAGCGTTGCTGCGCACGACCGGCGGATGGCCATGAAAGTGCACCAGCAAATCCACCGCGCCGTCCTCGGGCATCGCGAAGCTATCCGGCACGAACAACTTGGCGGCCTTGTTCTCGAGCGCAAACTCCCGCCCGGTGGATTCGGGAAGCTCGGCGGCGCAGGCGGAACTGACTAGCGACAGACTGGTGACAAGCAGCGCGATAAACAAAGTTCGCATTGATCTTCCGGCAAAGAAATCAGCTTGCCACTGTAAACAGCGGCTCGCCGGGCGTGGTGTAGGGGCCGGTGCTGTCGCCGAACTGGTCGGTGGGCACACCCACGGTGCGGAGCATGCTGACCAGCAGGTTCGCCATGGGGGTCTCTTCGTGCTGCTTGATGTACCGCCCGTGCCGCACGCCCATCGCCGCTCCGCCGGCCAGCACCAGCGGGTAGTTGACCGCGTTGTGCGTGGTGCTGCACGCGCTGCCGTAGAGCACGAGCGTGTTGTCGAGTAGCGACCCGTGATCGTCCGACAGCGAGTCGAGCCGCGTGAGGAAGTAGGCGAACTGCTCGGCCAGCCAGCGGTCGTAGCTGCCCCATTCCTGCCAATGGCCGTCGGCCTGGTCGTGGCTGATCGCGTGGTGGCCCTTCTTGATGTTCAGCGCCAGCTTGGGGAAGTTCTCGCCGAAGCCCATGCCGTCTTCGCGCGCCATCATGTAAGTGAGAACCCGCGTCATGTCGGTCTGGATGGCGATGACCATCAGGTCGAACATCGTCCGCAAGTAGGCCGCCGGATCGACCGCCGGGTTGCTGTCGAAGTCGATCTTGCCACTGTCGATCTCGGGCAGCGGCACGTCGAGCCATTTTTCGTTGCGCTGGATCTGCTCTTCCACCGAGCTGAGCGACGTGAGGTACTCGTCCATGCGACTGCGATCGTGTTGGCCGAGTTGCCGTTGCAAGCTGGCGGTGTCTTCCATCACCAGGTCGACGATCTTCTTCTTGCGTGTAAGGCTTTGCCGCCGCTCGTTGGTCGTCGCGCCAGCGCCGCCGGAGAAGTAGCGTTCGAAGATCTCGCGCTGGCGGTTTTCGGCGGGAATCGGCCGGCCACCGTCGGCGAACGACAAAGTCGCCACGCGCGACTTGTAGCCGATGCCGCCGTCGGTCGACAGCACCAGCGACGGGTAACGGGTGTCGCGCCCCAAGTGCCGGGCGGCGACCTGGTCGGCGGAGATGCGGTTGTTGTACGCCGAACCGCGAAGGTCGCCCGCGGTGAGCCACGTGTCGCCGGCCAGGTGGCCGAGCAGGTTGCGGCTGTTGGGATGGCTGAGCCCACCGAGGATCGAAATGTTCGACCGCAATCCTTCGAGCGGCTGGAGCACGTTGGTGGTGCGATAATCTTCCCCTTCGCCCAGCGGGAACCAACTCCACTCCTGGTGCGCGGGGTTCGACTCGGGCGGGAGGCTCGCTCCGTTGGGGAAGTAGACGTAGCACAGCCGCTTGGGCGCGGTCTCGGCGGCCGGCAGCGCGGCGCCCATCGCCTCGAGGTACGGAAGCGCGCACGCCACGCCGGCTCCACGAAGCCAGGTGCGGCGACTGAGTCTTAGCGATCGACCACTCATCGGTTGTCCTTTTCTGAGGGGGCTGCTGCGGTTTGCGGGGCGGGGGCGTCCTGCCAGAACGCGGGGCTGCGGACCACGCCCAGCACGGCGGTCTGGATGCGGTCGCCGTCTTCGGTAACCTCGGCCGCGATCGAGTCGATCACCGGCTCGTCGGCAAACGAGAGGTCTCGCCCGATGGCGTACGCGTACAGATGGCTCACGACGGAGCGCGTTACGTCGGCGCTTCGCTGCTTGAGTAAGTAGTCCTTCAGTTGGTCGACTCCATCGATCTTCTCACCACCAGGAAGTTCGGTGCTGGCGTCGATCGGGCGGCCTTTGGCCTTGGTTTGGAAACGGCCCACCGCGTCGTAATTCTCGAACACCACTCCGTAGGGATCGAACTTGCTGTGGCAGTCGGAGCACGATGGCTTGCTGCGGTGCAATTCCAGTTGCTCCTTGAGGGTGAGTTTCTGGAAGCCGGGTGTTTCGGGGTCGAGTTCCGGCACGTTCGGCGGCGGGGGCGGGGGCGGAGTGCCGAGTATCTTCGACTTCACCCACACCGCCCGCTTGATCGGGTGCGCCTGGGTACCGTCGGAGTGACCGGTGAGGAACGCCCCTTGCGACAGCAACCCGCCGCGGTGCATGTCGGGCGTGATGCTCACCGGGCGGAAGTGGTTGCCCTCGACGCCGGGGATGCCATAGAACTCCGCCAGGTTCTGGTTGAGCATCGCAAAGTCGGACTCGACGAACGTCATCAGGCTCATGTTGTTCTGCAGCACGTGCCGCACAAAGTGCGTGGTCTCGAGCGCCATGTCGCGCTTCACAAACCGCGTGTAATCGGGATACCTGCCGACGTTCACACTCATCGCGTCGTGGCGGTCGAGCCTCAACCACTCGTTGGCGAACGCGTCGACGAAGTTCTCGATCCGCTCATCAGCGATCATTCGCTCGACTTGCCCCTCGATCTGCGCGCGTAGCTGGCCGGCATTGGCCAATCGCGCGAGTTCTTCGTCGGGCGGTGCGTTCCACAGGAAGTACGCCAGCCGCTCGGCCAGCGCGGCCTCGCCCGACTCTTGGCGTTGCGGCATTTCGAGGTACATGAAGTGCGGCGAGCAGAGCACCGCCACCAGTACTTCGCGAACTCCGTCCTCGTAGCGCTCGAAATCGCCGCGCGACGCGTGCCAGAACTCCATGTAGCGATCGACTTCTGCGGCCGAAACCTCGCGGCGGAACGCCCGGGCCATGAAACGCTCGAGCACTGCTCGCGTGTAAGCTTCCTGATCGCTCTCGCGGAGTGGCGAGTCGAAGAAGACCTCGGTGTGACTCTGTGGAGGCCAGGTTGGATAGTAGGGACCTTCGAACTCAATCGACTTGACCACCACCGGCACACCTCGGTCGGCGGGAATCTTCGCCAGGCGGTCGTTCCACACGCCGACGATCATGATGTTCGACAGGTCGGTCTTTTCGCTCAGGTCCAGAATCGGAATCGGCAGGTCTTCCAGGTAGCCATGAAATTCGAACGTCGCCGGCTGGTCGTTCGGCGCGTCGACCACCTGCGCCGCGTCGAGTTCGGCGTACTCCATTCCGTCGTCGGTACGGGTGCCGACAAACGCTCGCAGCGCGGCCGAGTCGCCGAGCATTTCGTCGCGCGTTTTGGCGCGCTCCTGCGCGAGCGTTGCATTCGCGGGATGATCCGAGGGCAGGGGGGAGATCACCACTTCGCGGAAGCCGACAAAGAACTTGCCGCCCAGCCGCAAATGATGCTTGCCGACCGGTAGATAGGCGTGGGCCAGCGGAGTGATGCAAACTTCGTTGGTGTCGCTCGGTTCCACGCGGAGATGCTGGGCCGACTTGTCGACTTGCAGCGAAACCGAAGGCATCGCATCAGCCGAAGCCGGGGGATGCACGAAGTCGATGTGATAGTAACCCGCCTCGGGCACTTCGAAGTCGAACTCGGCCCACGATGGCTTGGTCACGTCCTCGGGCACCAGGTTGTCGCCGCTGGCGACTAGCTGCGTTTGCTTTTGGCACGCGGCGGCGGTGAGCACGATCGCCTTCTCGGCGGGAGCGAGGTCTTGCGTCTCGGCCTTGAGCTGCGCGACGGGCTCGGAGGTTCGCAGCTCGATCAATCCTTCGCGGTGCGAATCTGCTTCTGCGCCGGCCAGCGACGCCACCACCCGCACGACGAACGGACCTTCGCTGGGGAAACAACGCCGCAGCAGCATCTTCATGTTGGGCGACGGACCTTGCCACGACTTGGGAGCTTGCTCCTTGTGCGGCAGGGCCGAGTAGAGCAGCAGCCCGTTGTCGAGCATTTCGTACCGATCGCCACTCGAGCCACGCATGCCGACACCGATGTTCGACTCAATGCCGCGGAGCTGCTTCTCTTCGTCCGGCGTGTTCGCTTCGCGAGGGTTACCGCTCTGGTCAAGTATCTCGACCAGCACGTGCTGCCGAGCGATCGGCGCGGACTGATAACCGCCAATCACCGCCGCATGCCGGCCCGCGCCGAGGTCGCGGCCCACGGTGACTCGGTAGTGCATGCTCTCCGGTGGCGTTTCCGCCACGATCGCCTTGTCCAAGGCGGCTCGCGCGATCGCTTGGTAGTATTCGACGTGCAGGCCCGAGGTGAGCAGTGCGCTGGTGCTGTTGGTGAAGCCCATCTTCGACTTGGCTTCGTCCGGCAGGTTCTTGCCGAAGTTGATCGGCAGGTGCAGCAGTTCGGCCAGCGAGTTGGTGTACTGCTCGCGAGTGAGCCGCCGCACGCGCGGCTGCGGCTTATCGCTCTTGGCCCGTCGCGCCAGGTCGAGCGACGAGGTCATCCAGTCGACCATCGCGCGACGCTCTTCGTCACTTGGCTGCTCCTCGTAGTCGGGCGGCATGTAGCCCCGGTTGATCATGTCGAGCGCGGCGTGCCACCGCTCGGCGTCTGGACCGGCGACCATATCGGGGTTGAGCGAATCGAGCCGCACCTCGGCTTCCTGCACATCGGCCCCGTGGCAACCGTAGCAGTGTTTGGCCAGCAGCGGCTGAACGTTGGCCTTGAACTCGCTGGTGCTCTTGGCGATGGCCTCCGTCGGCACCGAGGTGGGGGCATCCTCGCCGAAGCCGACGCTGGGGGCAGCCGCCACCAGCAGAGTCAGCAGGCTTGCCGCGAGCCGCCCAGTTGTCCTTGTACCATCAACACGCATAGAGGGCATCCCAGATCGGTTGTATCCTAAGGCTACGCCGTGCCTGCAACTGCATGATACACCACGTCATGCAGCCAGGAGGACGTAGCAAAGCCAATACGCTAAGCAACGTAAACGTGCTCCAAGGGTGGGAACGACGGAGCGGGTGGGATCGGCGCTATACGCTAAGTGCCGACAGGCCTAGATGTTAAGACGTTTCGCGACGCAAGTCAAATTTTCTAGCAAACAGAATCCATGCGAGGCGGGGTTTACCGCAACGGGCTATACTGGCCACTAACTTAAATTGGCAAATGTAGAAGCCAGCCGAGGGGAGAACGCGCGACAATGCGAAGACTGTTCGCCTTATTGATTGGATGCCTTTCCGGCTGCAACCACGACTCGGCAGAGAGTGGAACTTCACAGCCTTCCCAAAGCGCATCTGCCACGCACTCGGAATTGCTGGAAGAACTCGAGACGCTTCCCATCGGGCTGCAAGTCACTCACACACCCACCCAAGTTGGCGGGCCAACTGGTCCCAACCACGACCCGACCGCCTGGAAGTACAAGTGGGTGTTCAAGACAGAAGTTGCTGCTCTCGACCGCCCAATAACGATTGAACAGTTCGGCATCCTGGCGTGGGATGGCAAATGCTGGATTCTTCCACCTAATCAGCGCCGTTACAATTGCGGGATTTTGGATCAAGGTACGTTTGCAGAATGGTATTCATGTCCTGACGGAGAGATCGCTCCTGGGACAGCCGCAGTGGATCCTCAGAACTGGGCCGGCAGCGATGAACTGGCGGACTTTCAACAGAAGTGGTTCTTTGTCGGAGTTGATTCCTCCGGAAAGAAATACAAAGGCGAGGCTATCGTTCGCTTTGCCGCAGACAACAATGATTCTGAAAAGTAGCACATCGCAATAGAGGCTTTGCCTCATGTGAGCCATGCACCGTAGAACTTCAGCTAGTGCGACTTTCATTCTCGTCATGGCAGCGGCGCCAATTTGGGCCGAGCAGCTCCAGCCAATCCGCGTGAGCGAGTCTGGCGATCACTTTGTGCTTGGCCAGACCAATCGGCCGTTCGTCGTGTGGGGAGTCAACTACGATCACGATCGCGACGGGCGTTTGCTCGACGAGTATTGGATCGACGAGTGGGACACCGTTGAGCAGGACTTTGCTGAGATCAAGCAACTCGGCGCGAACTGCGTGCGGGTGCATCTGCAACTCGGCAAGTTCATGCACGATGCTCAAACGCCCAACGCGGCGGCCGTTTCGCAGCTGAAGAAGTTGGTCAAGCTGGCCGAACAGTCCGGCCTGTATCTCGATATCACGGGCCTCGCTTGTTACCACAAGGCGAATATCCCTCCGTGGTACGACCCGCTCGACGAACAACAGCGGTGGGCCGTGCAAGCGCGGTTCTGGGAGGCTGTGGCCAAAGCGTGCAGCGGCGAGCCGGCCGTGTTTTGCTACGACTTGATGAACGAACCGATCATTGCTGGCAAAGAGCCGACCGACGAGTGGCTCGCTGGGCCGCTGGGCGATAAGTACTTCGTGCAGCGCATCACGCTGGACCGCCGAGGGCGCGAGCCGCAAGAGATTGCTCAGAAGTGGGTCGAGCAGATGGTGGCCGCTATTCGCCGCCACGACAAGGAGCATCTAGTGACGGTCGGCGTGATTCCGTGGGTGTTTGCGTTCGGCGGAGGCAAGCCGCTGTTCTACGCGCCGGACGTCGCCGAGCCGCTCGACTTCGTGTCGGTTCACTTCTACCCCGAACGTGGCAAAGTCGATGCGGCACTCAAGGCGCTGAAGGCTTACGACATTGGCAAGCCGCTGGTGGTCGAAGAAATCTTTCCTTTGAAGGCCGATCACGACGAGGTAGAGCTGTTCATCCGCCGCTCCTCCACGCACACCGACGGCTGGATCAGCTTCTACTGGGGCGCGCGAGCCGAGGAACTGCGGAAAGAAGGAAGTCTCTCCGCGGCAATCACCGCGGCTTGGCTCGAGCGATTCAGCAAGCTCTCGAAAGAAGCGAAAACGGGGAGGCTTGGAGAACCGTAAAAGCGGCAAACCGGGACGCAGTAGTTTGACTATCTGTTTTGCGACTTTCCATCACTTGCGTGAGATCCGTTTTCCGGCTATCCGAATGCGGTACTCAGTTTGTGAAAATCACCTTCATCTGCCGTTTGCGATTGCCCACCATGGGCCCGCCTGCTAGGGTAGTGAGCTTACCCACCGCGTCCTGGCCCACCTATCGCCGCTGCCCGCCGATCTGGCGAAGCATCTGCGGCACCTTGAAGTACCTCAGGCGTTGTCCGTTGGCGGAATTTTTCCGCTCGGCGGCTGCGCTGGCTCTACGGAGTTGGGGCGGGACGTTTGATTTTTCACCAAGGCGATTCATCCAAGTTCCTCCATGCTCAATCTGTTTGCGACCCGTCCTCAAAATCTCAAAAACGACGTTCTTTCTGGTATTACCGTAGCCCTGGCACTCGTGCCCGAGGCCGTGGCGTTCGCCTTCCTGGCTGGCGTATCGCCGATCATCGGACTGTACTCCGCGTTCTTCATCGGGCTGATCACGGCCGTCGTTGGCGGCCGGCCCGGCATGATCTCTGGCGCCACCGGCGCGATGGCCGTGGTGGTGGTGAGTTTGGTGGCGATGCACGGCATCGAGTACCTGTTCCCGGCAGTGATCCTGTGCGGCATCATCCAAGTCGCCGTGGGCTCGGCCCGACTCGGCATGTTGATTCGTATGGTGCCGCATCCCGTGGTGTTGGGATTTGTGAACGGGCTGGCGATCGTGATTCTGCTCGCCCAGTTCGGAAGCTTCAAAACCGTGAGCAACGCCGGGCACCTAGCATACATGCGCGGCCCCGCGCTGTGGATCATGCTCGCGCTGGTCGCACTGACCATGAGCATCATCTGGCTGTTGCCGAAACTCACTCGGGCGGTGCCCGCTTCGCTGGCGGCCATCCTCATTGTCACCGGCATCTCCGTCGCCCTGAACAGCACGCTCGACACCAAGCTGGCCGCGGAGAATCAAAGCCAGGTGGTGTTAACCGTGGGCGACATGCTGATGACCAACGCCAAATCGCAAGCCGCCGCGCAACTCGACCCAACACTCGCCGCGAACGATCATGGAGCGGCGGTCGCAGCAAGCAGTACCGAAGCAGCAACTACCGCCCAGATCGAAGCCGCCATGGCCCAAGTTACGCCCGAGTCGGTCAGCTTGAGTGCGGGACTGCCGCGGCCGTTCTTCCTGGAGTACGCGTTGCCGCCGCTGACACTGTCGACGCTGTGGATCGTGCTTCCGTACGCGGTAACGCTCGCCGGCGTGGGGCTGATCGAGTCGCTCATGACGCTCACCCTGCTGGACGACATCACCGAAACCCGCGGTCAGGGCAATCGTGAGTGCATTGGACAGGGCGTGGCCAACATGGTGTGCGGGCTGTTCGGCGGCATGGGCGGTTGCGCGATGATCGGCCAGTCGCTCATCAACGTCAACTCTGGCGGCCGCGGCCGACTGTCGGGCGTGACCGCCGCGGTTTGCCTGCTGCTGTTTGTGCTGTTCCTAGCTCCCTGGATCGAGATGATCCCGATGGCCGCGCTAGTGGGCGTGATGTTCATGGTGGTGATCGGCACGTTCGAATGGGCGTCGCTGAAGATGGCCCGCAAGGTGCCGGTGTCGGACTACGTGGTAATGGTGCTGGTGGCCGGTTACACGGTGCTGATGCACGACCTGGCTACGGCCGTGGTGCTGGGAGTCATCGCCTCGGCGTTGGTCTTCGCCTGGCAGCACGCCAAGCACATCGGCGCGGACATCAAGTACAACGAGTTCGGCAGCAAGATCTACCAACTGCACGGGCCGCTGTTCTTCGCTTCGACCTCGTCGTTCAAGGAACTGTTCGACCCGAAGAGTGACCCCGACGACGTGGTGATCGACTTCTACTACACGCGCGTGTATGACCAGTCGGGCCTGGAGGCAATCAACTCGCTGGCCGAACGTTACGAGGCGGCCGGCAAGCGTCTGCACCTGACGCACTTGAGCAACGAGTGTCGCCGACTACTGAATCGCGCGGGCGACCTGGTGGAAGTGAACCTGTCGGAAGACCCCCAATACCACGTAGCCACCGACCGCATCGAACCGCTCTTGGTCCAGCGGCCATCGGAGCAGCCGGAGTATGAGGTGAACGCAGCCACGGCGCTGTAGGTAGCGTAAGGCTCTCAAGTTTGGAGACTTAGATACTCTTTCACACGTGAAAGATGGCCCAACGAGTGTTAGACTGAAGTGGAACACCAATGAAGGTGCAAAACCCCACCAGACTTCTCGGGCCGAACTGTGTTCCCGTTCGCGTTACTCACGGCACTCGTCGCGACCTCACTCGGCATCGCCGTCATGAAACTACCATTTGGCCGGCCGCTGAAGCTGACCAAGAGCGAGATCGCATATAGTGTCGCCGCATTCGTGGTGCTCACGCTAGCGATAACCTTGGGAATACCTGACGTGCGTTGATGAGATGTGTTAGCCCACAAGTGTGTGGAATTCACCCTCTTCAATCGGCGTTCTACATCTCCAGCGGCCAGTCGGTTACCAGCTCAACACCGGTCTCCGTGACCACGTAGTTCTGCTCCAGGCGGAAGCCGGCGTTCAAGTCGTCGGCGTACAGGCCCGGTTCGGCGGTGAAGTAATCGCCCACCGCGAACGTGTCGTCCCAGTAGGGGTTGAGGTGCGGGCCCTCGTGCGGCGCGAGGCCCACGCCGTGGCCCAGGTGGTGGTTGAACGTGCCGAGTTTACTCGCGTCGAGCAACTCCTGTACCTGCTGGAACACCGCTTTGCAGCTAACTCCCGGGCGGACCTCCGACTCCACCAGCGGGAACACCTCGCACAGCTTCGAGTGGGCCGCCACTTGCTGGTCGGTGGGATTGCCATCGACCGACAGCGTGCGGGCGTTGTCGGTATAGTAGCCGCGATAGCCGACGCCGAGGTCGAAGATGTACATCTCGCCGGCTTGGGCCTCGCGATCACGCGGCGGGCCGCCACGCGCGGCGGCGCGGAAATCCTGGCCAATGTAGGTGAGCGGTTCGCCCAACTCGCGGACCGCCACGGTCTGTAGCTCGTTGAACACGTCGATCTCGTTCACGCCGGGCTGGACAATCTGGCGGGCGCGGTCGTACATCTTGCGGTTGGCCTGATTGGCAAACGCCATCATCGCCAGCTCGTCCGCATGCTTCTGCCGGCGGAGGCGGAACATCGTCGGCTCGATGTCGGTCCAGTGGCTGCCAGCATCGGCTGCGAGGTACTGCGGAAATACCGAAAACTCCCCGCCGAGCTTCTTCGCCCCGCTCCCCACCGCTTCGCCCAGGGCGACGAGGCTGGCCTGTGGCTGATTATTTCTCATGGTCGAATGCCACTTGGCCTCGTATCCTGCTACTACGTCGGCCACAGCCGGGGTGTCGATCTTGCGGACCGGCAGCACCAACGTCAGCCGCCCGTCGGCATCGAGTGCGGCGGTGGGCGTGAATAGCGGTCCCAGGTGCACACCGGTCAGCCAGTTGATCGACTCGCCACGGGTGAAAATCACGCGGTCGAGCCCCAACTCGGCCATTGCGGCGAGGAGCAGTTGGCGGCGGGCGAGGCATCCTTCGGTAGTAAGCGACGGCATTGAGAGATCCAGAAATGGGCGTTAATGCGAGATATCAGACTATTCCTTTGGCCCCCAAGCTAGCAGCGAATGTGTCTCATTGACAGACGGTGAATCTCAAAACGAGAGGCCGGTTCTCTTGCTCGAAGTTTACCGCCCCGACCACAAAACCCTGATTTTTGAGACTAATCCACCGAAATTGGTCGGTTTGAGGTAATTGGCATCCCTGTTGCATTACTCTTCTCACAACTCACCGCGAGGACAAGCTCTGGCAGACCGGAGCATCGCACAGCGTCACGCTAATAAAGTTAAGGAGACAGGAACATGCTCGTACTCAGCAGGAAAGCTGGACAACGTATCCACATTGGCGACGACATCGTAGTAGAGGTCCGACGGGTCGCGGGAAATCGCGTCACCATCGCCCTGGAGGCTCCGCGAGACGTGCGAATTCTGCGTGGCGAACTACAGCAGGCGGCCACGGAATTCGAGATTGAAGACGAGGCCGAGACGTACCCTGTCACCCGCGGGGTTGCCCCTCGAATCGCCGAACTGACAACTCACATTGCAAGCAGCGAAATGGTCGGCTGACTGCCGATCTACCGATCGCCGACCCGCCAGTTTGGCTCGAACCGAGCCAAAAAGTCGGGTCGAAATCACCCCCCTCGCAAGCGGCCGCTCGGATCTATCGGGGATCGAGCGGTCGCTTCCTTTTTGCGCACACCAACAACAGTAAATACCCGGGGGACGGGCAACTATCTGCTATCTGCCACGCGCAGTGCTAGCGTTCAATTCGCGTTGACCCCTAGCCCGACGGGCTCTATCCTCCGCGCGAAGTAAGGCCACTTTTCCCGGAACTTTCCCCGCATGGATGGATCCATGCCCGCTGAGAGCCCAACTCCTGCCGCCAAGAGCACCGCCATGCGCTCAAGCTATGCGCAGTGGTTGCTCCTGCTGCTGGGCCTGTCGTTGGTGGGGTGTGCTTCGGATCGCAGCCAGTGGGTCACGGTGCGAACCACGCCACGCAACCCGCTGGAAACCACGCTGAATCTTGTCTCGCGCGAAGGGCCCAAACCATCGGACCGAACGGCGCAAGTGCTACGGCGTTACGATCTGGTGAAGCTCTCGGAGCGCGACCTGTCGGCTACCGTCACCCGCTTGCAGCAACTGCAATCGGACATCGACGATCGCGAAGTACAGTACTCCATCGCCGAGCTGGCGTACATCGCCGGCAAGAAGGCCGAGATGAATGAGAAGTCCGAGGCGCTGTCGTACTACGGCACCTCGCTGATGTACGCCTACGACTATTTGTTCGACCGTCGTCAGACCGACACGCTGAACCCCTACGATCCCCAGTTCCGCGGCGCGTGCGACCTGTACAACCAATCGCTCGAAGGCACCTTGCGGCTGGTGCAGGCCGATGGCGTGTTGCGACCCGGCACGCAGGGAGTGGTGCATACCATTGGGCGGCAGTGCAAGTTTGATATCGAGCTGAACAGCAGCGGCTGGCACGCCGAGGACTTCGACAACTTCAAGTTTGTCAGCGACTACCAAATCGCGGGGCTGCGCAACCACTACCACACCTACGGCCTGGGAGTGCCGATCATTGCCGAACGCCGCAGCCACGCCGATGAGCTCGGCGCGGAGAAGTTCTATCCCGACAAGCTCACCTTCCCGCTCACCGCCTTCCTGCGCATCGACCGCAGCGAATTGCCAGCCGACGGCTCCCCTGCCAAACCGCGATTCGTGCTGGAGTTGCACGACCCGCTCGACCGCCAAACGCTGGCCGTCGATGGGATGAAGGTGCCGCTGGAGTCGGACATCAGCACACCACTGGCGTACTTCCTGAACCAGCCCGATTTCAAGATCGAAGAAGTCTCGACGTTGGGGCTGCTGAAGCCGGGCGAAGTTGAGAAACTGCAAGGGCTCTACATGCTGGAGCCGTACGACCCCAACAAGATGCCCGTGGTCATGGTGCACGGCCTGTGGTCGAGCCCTGTGACCTGGATGGAGATGTTCAACGACCTGCGTAGCGATCCCTACGTACGGCAGCACTACCAATTCTGGTTCTACCTGTATCCCACTGGGCAGCCGTTCTGGGTGAGTGCTTCGCAGATGCGCAAAGATCTGGCCGAGATGCGCGTGGCCATCGACCCCGGGCAGTCGTCGCCGGCGCTCGACCAGATGGTGCTGGTAGGTCACAGCATGGGAGGCCTGGTATCCAAGCTGCAGAGCATCGACAGTGGCGACCGTTTTTGGGAGACAATGAGCGAACGGTCGTTCGCCGACCTGCAGGCCGATCCGGCACTGAAACAAGAGCTCGAGCGAGCGTTCTTCTTCCAGCCCAATCCCTCCATTCGCCGCGTAGTGACGATCGGCACGCCGCACCGAGGAAGCAAATTTGCCAACGACCTCACGCAGTGGGCCGGCAACAAGTTTATTCGCTTGCCCATGAAGCTCGTCACCAGCCGGCAAGCGTTGATCCGCGACAATCGCGAGTATTTCCGCGACAATGCACCGCTCGACATTCGCACCAGTCTCGATTCGCTCGATCCGCAATCGGTGCTGCTCACCACGCTCCGCGACGCCGATCCTGGTCCCTGGGTGTCGTACCACAACATCGCAGGGCGCCAGGCGGCCGAGGGCTTTTCGAGCTGGTTCAGCAAAGAGGGCGATGGAGTCGTGTCGCTCGAAAGCGCCCGGCTCGACGGATTGCCCAATGTGCGGTCGCAGCTAGTGGTCGAAGCCGATCACCTGGGCGTGCATCGGCACCCGCAAAGTGTGCTGGAAGTGCGCCGCATCCTGTTTGAGCAACTGGCCGAGTTGGAGCGTTTCCCGCTACCAGCGGGCGAGGTGATGATGGCGTCGGCGAGTGTTGAGTCTGACACTACCGACGAAACCCCGCCCGCGGAGCGTACTGCCACCAGACCGCCACCCGCTAACGTGCTGCCACACTCGCCGTATTGAGGAAGTCGGCCAGAGGACCGCTAGCTGTTAGGGCAGGCAGCACGGAAGCGACTTGCGAACGCGGCACGCGAGCCGAGAACGCCTTGCTATCCGACTTCTCTTCACTGCTAGGCGACTGGGCGTTGCGCGAATCGGCGGCTTCATCGCCATCGAAGGCAATCTCGCCACGCAGCACACGCATGTCGCTGGGGGCCTGAATGCCTAAACGAACTGCTTTGCCTTTGGTGCGCAACACTGTGATGACAATGTCGTCGCCAATACGAATCTGCTCGTCTGATTTTCGGGTTAGAACCAACATCTCTGTCACTCCATTGGTTGAGGAAATTGAAAAGACTGCCGTCAGCAACCACTGACGGCGGTTGGGCTGGGTTGCTCCGCAAACCACTTGTGCTGTTTATGAGCACTGGACAAGGTAACTGGTTCGGCCAATCCTCGTCGCCCACACCCACCTATACGCACGCGGCGTGCCAAGGTTGGCGGTCAAAGAACGAAATTCTTACGATTCAGGTACCAATAGCGTTATTTCAGTGGTTTTCTGCTGCTAGCGTCACCCACGCCAGACGGGCAGCAATTGCAATGGCTTGTAAGTTTGCAATCGCCCGATGCCGTTTTCGGCCACTTTGGCAGCCAGCGAACCATTCCTAACGCTGCAAGAAGCCTAGGCAGCCGCCGCACTTTGGGTATTGCACCGACTTACGATTGCGGCTTTGCGCCTGCTAGCAAGACGGTCGCAAACACTGGTGGGCTCCACCCTGGAGGGTGGTGCTCGAAGTGCGGGAACTCCGACGATTCCAGCATTTCTGGAAAAAGTGTTTGGGAGATGTCCCCGGTTCGGTAAAATATACGGCCGCACCGACGGATGCTCTCGCGTGTCTATTCGACTTCTATCTCTTCTTATCCATCTACTCTTCTTTGATTGGCAGCTTTGAACTGTCGGGCCAGCACTCCATCACTGCGGAGTGACATGTACTTTGCGGAGTGACATGGGTGGCGTTCCACCCATTTGACCATAGCGAAGATCGACCGGCCTTTACCCCGTTTAGCCGCACTGCCCAACTGGCTGCCGACGTGCAAGAAGCGCGCAGCCAGATTCTGCGGCGAGGAGAAAACACATGTTCAAAACAACGTACGACGTTTCGCAAGCCAGCCAAAGCTGGATGGAACATGAGGCACTGGAGCACGTAAAGCGAGCACTACGCGTGACCATTGGATGGCAATCTCCGGCCATCAGCTATCAGCGAAAACGCCAGAGCGTGGAGTTCGCCCTGGAATCGTTCGCCCGCCACCTCGAACGATTGATGGACATCGAAGAGCAGGATGGCTACCTGCGGATGGTGGTTGAGTCGAAGCCCAGCAAGGCCAAGCAGATTGCGAAACTGCGCGCAGACCACACAGCCTTCCGCGAGCGGACCGGCGAGTTGCTCGACGAGATCGACGCGCTGGGAGAGTGGGAAGCGAACGACTTCGAACGGATCTGCGCTGGCGTGGGGCAGTTGCTCGACGAGATCGACCAGCACGATCGGGCGGAGATCGGTTTGTTGCAGGATGCCATGCTGCTGGACGAAGGTGTGGGCGATTAAGTGGCAATGGGACAATCCGAAAAAAGCACCTAATAAATCGGGCTTATGCGCTGTTATCGGACCTGATTTGCGGGTTTTCTGGCTCGCCAGATCGGGTGGGATGTGCGAAAATTGTAGGTAACCAAGCACAGTACCCCACTAAACCGCAACCTAGCGCGGATCCGCAGCAGCGAGTGATCGATGTCCGATTGGCCTCAGCACCTAGACCACCTATTCAATGAGTGGCCCTACGAGTTCGGCGACGTCGCCGCCCGCAAGGTGCAAGGACACGATGGCCGCGACGTGCTGCAATTGCGGATGGACATGGGTGTGTTGCAACTGGAAGTAACCGGTCGCCCCGATGGCGGTCGTCCCGGCGGCTGCGACAACTACCTTGAGTACCTCAAAGGGCTGCTGGTTACCGAAGGGGACGAGTTCGAACTCGACGACACACGCTGCATCGAAATCGACCGCGAGTTCGTGCAGTTCTACCATCGCCGTATCGCCTGGCTGTCGCTGGGCGACTTCGACCGCGCGGCGGCCGACGCCGATCACTCGTTGGCGCTGATGGACTTTTCGTCGATCCACGCACCACACGCCGAGTGGGCTGAAATGCACGAGCAGTATCGTCCCTTCGTACTGTTCCATCGCACGCAGGCCACCGCCTTGGCAGCCCTGGAATTGCTCGACCCGGCTAGTGCGGTGGAGGAAATCGAAGAAGGCTGCAAGCTGATCGCGGACTCCTATCGCTCGCAAGGAGCGGAGGAAGATGAACTGGCCGAGGATGAATTCCTCGTGCGGCTCGGGGAGATGAAGACTTCACTCGAAGAGCAGTACGACATCGAGCCGCCCCTGGCGAAGCAACTGGCCGAAGCCATCGCTCGCGAGCAATACGAGTTGGCGGCCGAACTGCGCGATCGCATCAACCGTCACGGTGCGCGTCGCTAGCGCGACATCGTCTATCAATCGTCGATTCGCGGCGGGCGGCGGTTCTGTTTTCGCTCCGAACGCTGGCGCTTCTGTTTCAAGCGTTGCGCGTTAGCGGCCGCCGACTTCTTGCGCGGCTTGCGAGGCTTCGGCACCACCAGGGCGGCCAGCACCAGCTGCCGCAGCTTCTCCAGGCAATCGTCCACGTTGCGGCGCTGCTCGCGATGGCGGCTGCTCGAGAGCACCAGTTCGCCCGCATCGTTAATCCGCTTGGCAAACAGCCTGCCGAAACGCGACTTCACGCCGTCGGGCAGGTAGATCGACTGCTGATACTCCCACCGCAGCGTCGCTTTGGAGTTGACCTTGTTGACGTTTTGCCCGCCCGGACCGGGGCTGCGTGAAAACGTGAGATTCAACTCGCTCCGCGGGATGGCGATGTCGTCGTTGATTGTCAGATAATCTGCCACCGGAACGTGAGGGGGTAAGTAGGCCATCCCCTCTCGCGCTCCTCACCCAGGTGAGGCCCCGGGGAGGGAACTCGAATGAATCTATCTGGTACGCTCAGCCAGTTCTTGCACTCCGCCTTGCCGAGCAGCGTCGACTCCAGCGGTGAGTGCCTGGTAGGTCTCGGTGAGCAGCGACTGGTAGTCGGTTGCCTCGATTTCTGGCCCCATCAGCTCGACGTCGAAGCAGCCATTGTACCCCGCGTACTGTAGCGCGGCGACCGTTTCCCACAGCGGCAACACGCCCTGACCAAGCGGGCACCGCTCTTGCGCCGCCGAATGAGGCACTCGGGCGTCGCCGAGTTGCACCAGCGCCAGGTGAGGTGCCAGGTCCGCCACCAACGCGGGATCGTCCGCCAATTCGGGGAAGTGGTAAACGTCGTACACCAACTTGAGGTGCGGCGACGGGTAAAGGTTCACCAACTCCAGGGCGTCTTCCAAAGTGTTGAGGAACGTCCACTCACCCGCACAACTGGCGTGCATCGGTTTGATGGCCAGCGTGACGCCGGCGACTTCGGCCGCCATGAGCATTTCGTCGAGCCCTTGGCGAAACAAACGATTGCGGTGCGGCCGGATGTGACTGTTCTGCCCGCCCGCGAGCACCACCAGGCACTCAGCGCGGAGCCGCTCGGCGGATCCCACCGCCGCCAGGGCGTCGCGAATGCTCTCTTCGAGCGTTCGACCATCGCCCCCGGTGAACCCGCCGGCCCAACTCAACGAACTGACGGAAAGTTCCGTGTCGTCCAGCATTTCGCGAGCGCGGGCTTCGCCGAAGTCGTTCACTTTACGTCGCCACAGGCCAATGGAGTCGAAACCGGCCTTCTGGGCGTAGTAGATGTCTTCGTCGAACGTCCAACGGTAAGTGGTCAGCTCGTTGACGGAGAACTTGCAGTCGAGTGGCATCGAGGAGTTTTCTTGGTTCGAGTCGCGAGCGCCTTCGGCTCTCGGCCGAAGTGGTTCCAAAGTTCGAGTGTGCAGGTTGCAAAGTATGCGGAATTGGAGGAAAACGGACAACAGCGATCCGTTTCAGCCCCTTCTTCCCAGAATTTCCCACCTGGATCGCTCCGAGTAGTGGACAATTTCGGTTTTATGCAAGGAATGTCCAGCTATGAGGTTGCGTTTAGCCGCAGCCTGTTTTAGAGTTTAGATAGCTTACTTGGGGGGATAGCAGCTAGCGTTCTGCTCACTGTATTCGTATCCCACTCTCATCAGCTCCGCCCCGCTCTCTGTAGAGGGGGCTGGAATTTAAGGACCAAACAGCATGGCGATCAAAGTGCTGGTGGTCGACGACCATCCGGTCGTCAGGATCGGCGTCAAGCATCTTACTTCGGGTTCCGACATCCACGTCGTGGCCGAGGCCGACAATGGCGCCGAGGCCATTGAGACTGTCAAAAAGGTGCAGCTCGATCTGGTGCTGCTCGATGTCCGTATGCCGGAGGTAGATGGGCTGCGGTGTTTAGCCGAGATTCGCAAAATCAAGCCACAACTGCCGGTGTTGATGTTCTCGGCTTATGACTCTCCCACCTACATCGCCCGCGCGGTAGCTCTGGGAGCTTCGGGCTATCTAACAAAGGCGGCGAAGCGCGACACCCTGGTAGGCGCCATCACCGAAGTGGCCGGCGGCGGCACCGCTTGGTCGCGCGACGACTTGCGGCGTGCCTCTGGGCCGATTGGCGATCCCGATACAGAAATCGACTTAGAAGTACCGCTTACGCGACGCGAAATGGAAGTGCTCAAGCAACTGGCGTTTGGTTTGACGAACAAGGAGATCGCCGAAGCGCTGGGCATCAGCTACGAAACGGTCAAGGAACACGTGCAGCACGTGTTGCGCAAACTGGGCGTTTCCGACCGGACGCAAGCCGCGGTGTGGGCGGTGCGTAAGAAGCTGGCGTAGCGTTTCGCAGCAATTCCAGAGTGCAGTTCTTTAGCTCGCTGGGGGCTCGCGGAGCTCGTCCCTAGGCACCCGCGTAAGAAACTGGCGTAGCCGGTTTCCATCAGCGCCGCTTGCAGTCCACCCGGTGGCGGGGATAATCGAAGGGTCACAATCCAACGCCCTCTCCCGCTTCACGCCCGCACGTCATGGCCGACTACACAATGCCCTCGCGGCCATCGCTGTTCAGCCGCACGCTGCGGGATTGTCGCAAACTCTACGTTTCCAGCGGCGAGCTGTGCGAGCGGGACTACCCGCAACTGATCGACCGTGCCGACGGCAAGTTCATTGCCTTGATGGACGATCTGCACCGCGCGCTGGTGCTGAAGATCTACATGTCGATCTGCGAAGCCGACAAAAAGTGGACCAAAAACGAGCGGTTCCTGGCCGAAGTGCTCTGCCATCACCTGTGGGGGCACTGGCTATCGGGCGAGAAGCTCAACGAAACCATGAAGCAGGCGTCGGGCGAATCGACCAAGCTGACCTGGTACAGCATGGTCCGCCCGTTCGACCGCATCCCACCGCTCCGCGACCGCGTGGGCCAACTCGATACCATCGTGGCGCGGCTGTGCAACATCGTCGCCCGCGCCGACGGCGTGATGCGCGAGCCGGAAGCGGCGATCGTCCGCTCCATCCAGCTCGAGCTCGATAGCCACCTGAAGCACCGCTCGCTCGACGGCGACAAGCAGGACTCGACCGACGACCTGGGCGATGGATCGCAGGCCATCGAGCAAATGCGACGCGAAGCGGACGATGGCATTTACGTGCCGCCGCCCACGTCGCAATCCAATCGCAAATTCGACAAGCGAACAACCACGCCGGCCGAAAAGGTCGCGATTGCCAAGACCTCGGAGCCCGAATTGACGGTCGAAGAGGCGCTCGAAGAACTCGACAATCTGATTGGCTTGAGCGAGATCAAACACGAAGTGCGATCGCTCACCAACTTCCTGAAGCTGCAACAAAAACGCACAGCCGCAGGACTGCCGGAAACCGACATCAGCCTGCACATGGTGTTCACCGGCAACCCCGGCACCGGCAAAACGACCGTCGCCCGCATCATCGGCAAGATCTACCGCGCGCTGGGCGTGCTGGAGAAGGGGCACCTGGTCGAAACCGATCGCTCCGGACTCGTGGCCGAGTACGCTGGTCAAACTGGGCCCAAGATCAACAAGAAGGTCGACGAGTCGATGGACGGCATCCTGTTCATCGACGAAGCGTACAGCTTGATCGCTTCGCGAAGCGAAGATCCCTACGGCCACGAGGCCGTGCAGGCGTTGCTCAAGCGGGCCGAGGACGACCGCGAGCGGCTGGTGGTGATCCTCGCGGGCTATCCCGACGAGATGCAAGAACTGCTGGAGTCGAACCCCGGCTTGTCGTCGCGTTTCAATCGCAAATTGCACTTCGTCGACTACACGCCGCTGGAATTATCCGGCATTTTCGGGCTCTTCTGCAACAAGAACCGCTATGAACTAACGCCCGAGGCGCGGCTGCGCGTGATCCAGTGGCTCACCTACCACTACGACCGCCGCGATCGCCACTTCGGCAATGGCCGTTCGGCGCGGAACTTGTTCGAGCAGGCGATCCGCAACATGGCCAACCGGCTATCGACGCTCAAGGAGATCTCGCCCGAGCAACTGCAGCTCTTGGAAGGCCCGGACATCGACTACGGAAAGGTTCCCGCCGAGGTGTACGTTCCGCTGGATGATCCCGAGTGCAAGATCCACGTGTTGTGCGACGAGTGCCAACACGAGAAGGACGTCCCCGCCAAGTTTCTCGGCCGCAAAGTCGTGTGCCCCAAGTGCAACGCGCAGTTCACGATCGAGTGGGCCACGCTGGCCAAGGCCACTGGCGAGCCAACCGCGAAGACGCAAAGCGAATAGATCTACACGCTGTCCCCGGCCAACCATCCCGTACTGAACGCAGCTTGGAAGTTGTAGCCGCCGATGGGGCCGTCGATGTCGAGCACTTCGCCCACGAGATAGAGCCCCGGCGTGCATTTGCTTTGCATGTCGCGCGAGTCGACTTCGGCGAGGGCCACGCCGCCGGCGGTGACTTCGGCCTTGGCGAAGCCGAGTGTTCCGCTGAGTTCGAAGCCGCAACGTTTGATTCTGTCGACCAATGCTTGCCGCTCTTTCTTGCTGAGTTCGGCTGCCACACGGTCAAGTGGCACCCCGGCTTGCATTAGCAGCGCGTCGGCCAGTCGCCCTGGAAGCCACTCGGCAACCATTCCGCGAATCGCGCGGCGGCCGCTTACGGAACGTAGCTCATCGAGCAGCGCTGCCTCCGTGCGGCTCGGCAGGAAATCGCACACCACTACAAGGCCTGCGCTGCGAGCATGGGCGGTCACTTCGCGACTGAGGTCCATGGCCACCGGTCCCGACAGCCCAACGTGGGTGAACAACAGCGAACCGCGCGAAGCGGCAAGTGGTTTTCGCTCGCCCGGCTTGGTGATCGACACGCCGACTTCCGGCAGCGTCAGCCCGGAGAGTTCGTGCGCCCAGCTTTCCGACGTCTTTAGCGGCACCAGGGCAGGGCGGGGGGGCACGATCGAGTGCCCCAGTGACTTGGCCCAGGCGTAGCCATCGCCGGTGGTGCCGCAGCCGGGATACGACTGCCCTCCGGTCGCCAGCACAACCTCGCGGCAATGGTGGTTCACCGTGTTGGTCGCCACCACGAAACCATCGCTCGTCGCCTGGATGCCGGTGACGGCCGCGCCAAGCTGGAGCTTCGCGCCGGCGCGATCAAGCATGCCGAGCAACATCCGCTGCACGTCGAGCGCGCGGTCGCTGGTGGGAAACACCTTGCCGGTCGACTCGACTTTCGTCGCGAGGCCCTCGGCATTGAAGCGGTCGACCAATTCTTCGGGACCGAGCGCAGCGAGTGGACCACGGAGGAAGCGAGCCTGATTACGGGGAAAGGCGTCGGTGAGCGTGCGGCGATCGGTCGCATGCGTGAGGTTGCACCGCGTGCCGCCCGACATGAGGATCTTCACGCCCGGCTTGGTGTTCTTTTCCAAGAGCAGGACTTGCTTGCCCCGTTCGGCGGCGCGGATGGCGGCCATCAGTCCCGCGGCGCCGGCGCCGACAACGATTACCTCGACCGTCGGGTCACTCTTCACCGTCGTCGTCCATGGGCGGATCGTCTTCGTACGGCACTTCGTCTCCGCGGAGTCCGTAGATGGCGTTGGCCGCCGCGCGTTGCTCCGACTCCTTCTTGCTCTTGCCCCAAGCCGGGGTGAACCGCTGCGGGCCGATCTCGGCGGCTACCTGGAAGCACTTGCAGTGGTCGGGCCCTTTTTCGTCGAGCAAACGATAGTTGGGCGTCACTCCGTGCTCGCGCTGGGCAAGTTGCTGTAGTTGCGACTTGTAGTTGCGCCCCATCTCGCCCGCCTCGGCCAAGTCGATTTCAGGGCCCATGCACCGCTCGACAAATTCCTTGGCTGCTTCCTGCCCTCCATCGAGGAAAATGGCAGCCACCAGGGCCTCGAACACCGCCGCCAGCACGCTCGAAGGCACCTCGGGATGGGTAGTCATCCCCTTGCCCAGGATCAAGAAGTCTTCGAGCCCCAGCGCCCTACTCACTTTGGCACACGTGAGTCGGCTAACCACAATGGACTTGAGCCGGGTGAGTTCGCCTTCGAGGTGTTCGGGGAAGTCGCGAAACAACCGCTCGCAGACTACCGCACCCAAAATGGCGTCGCCCAGGAACTCCATCCGCTCGTTCGATGCGAGCCGATTTTCGGCACCCGAGGCGTGGGTAAGGGCCGATTCCAAGAATTGACGATCTATGAAGGTGTAGCCGATACGCGCCTCGCACGCGTCGAACTGCACCTCGTCCGAGGCATTGACTGTCGACATTCGTCCCAATCCCGCCGGAGCGGCGGTCGCGTAGCTGCGCCAAAAGGCCTCAGCCACGTGACTGTCACTCCGAACTGCAAGACAATTAAGTATATGTACGTATATAGCGCAGCATAAGCAGCGTGGCCGGCCGAGTCAACCGAAACCACTTGGGCAGTTTACGGTTCGCCCGGCCGTTTACGGTGCGGCCGGTGGTAACTAAACTGCCTAACTCCAGCCCTCTAGCCGATTTATCGCAGCGCCGATGATCAATACCCTGCTGCTTCCCGAACTCCGCGAGATGCTCGCCACCGGCGACGAGCAGGGGCTGCGCGAATTCGCCTCGGCGTTGCACCCCGCCCGGGCGGCTGAGTTCATGGAGGGGCTTTCGCCGCAGGAAGCCTGGAACGTGCTGCAGGCGTCGGACGTTGCGAAACAGGCCGAGGTGTTTGGCTTCCTGCCGGACAGCATGAAGGTCGAAATCCTCGAGACGGTCAATCCTGCCGAAACGTCGGTGCTGGTGGCCGACCTGCCTGCCGACGACCGAGTCGACCTGATCAGCGACGTCCACCCGGATGTGGTGGAAGAGATGCTGCCACTGCTGCCGGTGGCGGAGCGCCGCGAGACGCTGCGGCTGATGGAGTTCCCCGAGGGAACGGCCGGCTCCGTGATGACCACCGAGGTCGCACGGTTGAGCGAGAACCTGACCGTTCGCCAGGCGCTGGAAGAAATCGCTCGCCAGAGCGAAGACCTGGAAACGGTCTACTACAACTACATCGTGGACGAGGGCAACCGCCTGCGCGGCCTAATTTCCGCGCGGCAGTTGGTGACGCACTTCGGCAAGCCCGACACGCCGATCTCGGAGCTGATGCAGCGCGACGTCGTGACCGTCTTGGCGACGGACGATCAGGAGACGGTGGCCGCTAAAGTGGCGAGTTTCGACTTTATCGCCATTCCTGTGGTGGACGAGCAGCAGCACCTGCTGGGCATCATCACGCACGACGACATCATCGACGTGTTGCGCGAAGAAGCCACCGAAGACGCCCACATGGCCGCGGCCGTCGATCCGCTGGACGACAGCTACCTGGAGACTCACTGGTTCACCCTCGCCTGGAAGCGGGGCATCTGGATTGGCATCCTGTTCTTCGCCGCGTTGCTCACCGCCTTGGCGCTGCAGAACTACGAAACCGAGTTCCAGAAGGTGTCGTGGCTGGTGCTGTTCATTCCGCTGGTGATCTCCAGCGGCGGCAATTCGGGCAGTCAGTCGGCCACGCTGGTAATCACCGCAATGACGCACGGCGACGTCAAGCTGACAGACTGGTGGCGCGTGATTCGCCGCGAGTTGGCGATGGGGCTATGCCTGGGCATCTCCGTGGCCGTGGCCGGCTACCTGTGCGCGGTAGTCATCCTGAAAGTGTTCGCTCCGGTAGACGCCTCGGGGGTGCCGCTGATGAGGCCGCCCACGTTCGCCGAAGTGTTGGTGCTTCCCATCACACTGGTAATGGTGGTGGTCTGCGGCACCTTGTGCGGCGGTACTCTGCCAATGCTATTCCGCCGCTTGGGACTCGATCCGGCGTTGATGAGCAACCCGTTCGTCGCGGGCATCATCGACATCGCCGGCATCGTGATCTACATGAATGTGGCCGTGATCATGTTGGACGCGCTTGCCTAGTGGCGGGCCGCTACACGTCGAGCAGCGGGTGACCGACGTACATCTGCAGGATTTGACTCTGCACCTTGATGGCGCGGATCAGCACCCAGATCTGCTCCTGGGTGAAGCTCTTCGGATCGCCGTTGGCCAGCTCTTCCAACTCCTGCGTCATCGCGGCGTGCTGGTCGGTGGCCAGTTGCAGTCGCAGGCCGGTTTCCTTCCAGGCGCGATGCAACGTGGCGCCGTCGAGCAAGTCGTCCAGCTTGGCGTATTCGTTGGTGAGCAACAGGCACAACCTGGCGACGTCTTGCGGCGTGGCTTCCGGCTGTATTTCTTCAATGTGGCGAGCGAGGCTGTGGCAATTCATCGTAGTGCCCTCGTCGGCGAGCGATTGGTGAGAAATCAAGGTTCTTGTTTTTCGTCTGGGGTAAGTGTTTTTCTTCCTGGTTTCCGGTTGGCTCTCTCAACCACCGACGGGGCGAATCGGGGGAGTGCCTGTCCGGAACGCTCAAACGTAGGTTAGGAACCAAGCCCGGCGAATGTGAAAGAAACCCACATCAGATGCCTTTGTGCAGGTGCGTGGCAAATCGGCAACACTTTTGGGTCCGCGGTGTGGTGCGACTGCCACCGGGCGGTGGAGCCGTGGCCACATGGCCCCCATTGTCCCGAAAAACTACGAGTAATTTCCGAATCTCGTGGGCCCATGACCGGAAAAACCGTCAGG
The DNA here is from genome assembly GCF_965227375.1 of Aeoliella sp. NCBI lineage: Bacteria > Pseudomonadati > Planctomycetota > Planctomycetia > Pirellulales > Lacipirellulaceae > Aeoliella > Aeoliella sp. Next base: position 756,089 of record NZ_CBDDFX010000002.1, on the reverse strand, counting down.
CGATTGCGACGGTTACGAGGATAGAAAAAAAGAAATCCCACATTTTTCTGCCTGACTTCTTCAGCACCGCCAGAGAAAGTTTGTGGACACGTCCCGCGCAACCGGGGAGAATACTCATTGGCGTCTGCCCGCCTTGTTTCTTCCTCCAGGGTCACAGCCATGCCAAGTTGCCAAGTTTGCGATGCCTACCTCAGTCCACTGCAATACGCCAACGCCGATTGCCCTACTTGCCGTGAGAAAAGCGAGGAATTGGAGGCGCACGCACAGGACCAGTGGCGCAGCGCCGCAAAGGTGACAAATCTGGCCGAGGCGGGCTATCTGGCGAGTTGCCTGGAAGCAAAGGACATCGACGCCCAGTTGATCGAGTCGGATTCGTTCAACGCCATCGGCGGCGAGTGGACACGCTCCTACACGCTACAAGTGCCCGCGGGATGTCTTTCCGACGCCAAGAGTATTCTCCGCGAAGAGTCGGAGCTCATCCTGGGCGAGCAACGCGAATACGGCCGGTTCGGCGAACCTATCGACGACGAGCCGGTCCATCTGGTGTTCTGGCGGCCGGTCGCCTTGATGGCGGTGGCAGGTTTAGCGACACTGTGGCTCAGCCAACGTGCTCCCGATCCCCGCCCCCGCGTGGCGCCCAATCGCAATGCGGCGGCGCTCGGCGCGGCGATTGACGCCTTGGGCGAGCCGCTCGTGATCGAGACCGATCGCGGCCAGGTGCGGCACCGACTGCGGTTCGATCGCGCCCACCAGGCGATACAACTCGACTCGGACACCGATGGCGACGGGCGGCTCGACCGCCGACAGCGTTTTGTACTCGACCAGGCGGGCCAGTAGTGGTCCGCGTGACCACTATTAGCAAGAGCAACCGCGAATGTCCCGACTCGGCGTCAATATCGACCACGTTGCCACCGTCCGCGAAGCCCGCAAAACCAACGAGCCCGATCCCGTGTGGGCGGCCACGCTCGCCGAATTGGGCGGCGCCGACGGCATCACGCTGCATCTGCGAGAAGACCGCCGCCACATCCAGGACCGCGACGTTCGCATCATGATCGAAACCGTCGCGGTGCCGACCAACTTGGAACTGGCCACCGCCGAAGACGTGCTGTCCATCGCCTGCGATCTGAAGCCATCGCAAGCCACACTGGTGCCGGAACGACGCGAAGAAGTCACTACCGAAGGCGGGCTCGACGTCGTGGGGCAGCAAGGCAAAGTGGCCGATGCCGTGAAACGCCTGCAGGACGCCGGGATCCAGGTCAGTTTGTTCCTCGATCCCGATTCGCAGCAAATCGAGGCCGGCATCGCCACCGGCGCCGAGGCCATTGAATTGCACACCGGCGCGTACGCCCACGCTTCGGCCAAAGGCCCCGCCAGCGAGCAATTTGCCGAGTTGGAGAAGGCATCCAAGCAGATTCGCGACGCCGGGATTCTACTCAACGCAGGGCATGGGCTCACGTATCGCAACGTCCGCCCCGTAGCCCAGATTGCCGGCATGCACGAGCTGAACATCGGTCACAGCATCATCGCCCGAGCCATCATGGTCGGCCTGGAACAAGCGGTCCGCGACATGAAACGCTTGGTCAGCCCTTAGTTCAGCAGCGGCCGAAGCATCGCCCCCTGGCCGGTGCGCCGCCCCACTCGGTATCATTACCCGGGTTACTGATCCCTCGAGATGAGCGAGAAAGAAGCGATGACCACCAAAGGCGAAGCGTTTGCAGGACTGTCCGTAGCACTGACCACCCCGCTGAAGAATGGCGAGGTGGACTACGACGTGTTCGGCGAGCAGATCGAGTTCCAAATCGCCGCCGGCACTAACTGCTTGTGCCCGGTAGGCACCACCGGCGAGTCGCCCACGTTGAGCCACGAGGTGCACGAGCGGGTGATTGCGTTCGTGGTCGAAAAGACCGCCGGCCGCGCCAAAGTGATGCCCGGCACCGGCAGTAACAGCACGGCCGAAGCGCTGCGACTGACCAAGTTTGCCGAGAACGTCGGCGCGGACGCCGCCCTGCAAGTAGCTCCTTACTACAACAAGCCGACCCAAAAGGGCTTCTACGAGCACTTCAAGGTGCTGGCCGAAGAAACCGGCATTCCTCAGTGCATCTACAACATCCCCGGCCGCACCGCGAAGAACATCGAGCCCGATACCATCGCCCGGCTAGCGGAACTGGAGAACATCGCCCTGGTGAAAGAAGCGACCGGTTCGCTCGATCAGGCGTCGCAGATCATCGCGGCCACGAACCTGACCGTGCTGTCGGGCGACGACAGCTTGACGCTGCCGCTCATGGCGGTCGGCGCTCGCGGGGTAGTCTCCGTGGTAGGCAACCTAGTGCCGGGCGACATGCTCAAGCTGGTGGCCGCGGCCAACGCGGGCAACTACGAAGAAGCTCGCCAGTGGCACTACAAGCTGTTCGGCCTGTGCCGCGACATGCTGGGCATCGCCACCAACCCCATCCCCGTAAAGGCCGCGATGCAGATGGTGGGTCGCGACTCCGGCGAACTGCTTTTGCCGATGACCCCGCTGGAAGAAAGCGAAATGGCCTCGTTGCGACAGACTCTGGTCGGTTATGGATTGCTGTAGTTCGTTCTAAGCTTCACGATACAACCGCGCTCCGTCATTCTTCGCCCCAGCGATGGTGATCGTGTACTCGTCGCTTGGAATTTCCCGTTCGAGTTGCGCGCGAAGCTCCGCTGCGTGCTGCTTGTCGCGAGCCATAGCAAACACCGTGGGTCCCCACGAGCTCTGCCCGACCCCTTCGGCTCCAAACGAGCGTGCGAGTTCCACGACGCGTGAAACCTCGTCGCTGGCGTACGCTCCTCCTTGAACCTTGGCAAAGCACATTCCGGCGGTGTGGCCGTAGTCGAAGATGCCGCGGGCGAATGTGTCAAAGTCGGCCGCTTCGCAGGCCGGCGCGATGACCTCCGCAGCCAAATGTCGCAGCCCCTGCGTCGTCGACTCCGGCACCGGTGGCAACTCGGCAAACGCGGACACTTCGGCCTCGCCAGCCTTGCCGGCGCCCACTTGCGGAGTAACCAACAGCACCCGCCAGTGGCTCGGCACTTCCACGCGCCGCTGCAACTGGCCCACGGCATCGCCCGGGCGTTTTCCTGCGTCAATCAACAGCCCTCCCTGCTCAAAACCATGCGTACCGACCGCCGATCGCAACCCCCGCCCGGCAGCGACGGCCAGCTCCGCCGAACTTAGATTCTGCTTGCCAAGGCATTCGGCAAGACCGCGCGCCACTGCCAATCCCAATTGGGTGCCAAGCCCAAAGCCCGCGTGCTGCGGCGGGTGGTCGACCACCTCAATGCGTACCGGTGGCAGCGACTCGAGGTTCCAATGCTCCGTGCAGTGGCCGGCGATGCGTTGAACTCGCCCGGCAAGCTTGCCCCCGATTTCGAAGCGGTCTGCCGGAGTGAATCGAACCACCAGCCGCGGAGACTCGATCATCATGCCCAGCCCGCCAAACTGCCGAGCATGCACCTCGCCCCACGCCCACAGCCCAAAATGGAGCCGAGCACCGCATTCGATGGTGAGTGAAATGATTGCAGTGGCCACCTCTACTCCATCATCGTGCGGGTGTCTTGTTCGCTCAGACGGTCGCTCAAATACTGCTGCAACTCTGCAAAGGCGGTGCGTTCGGTGGGGCCAGCGGTCTTGTCGACGATCGTGGCGTACTGCTCAAACTGATCGAGCACGGTTTCGACGGAAATCAGGTGCAGTCGCGAGGCCAGGATGGCCGCTTCGATCACCGCGTGCCGCGCACGATTGAACCCGAAGAAGTCCCGCACGTGGCCCTGTTCGCTCACCCGGCAGATCATCTCGGTGCGGTCCTGCGATTCGTCCAAGTTTTGTACTTCAAACGCATACCACCGCACGCAGTCGGCCAGTCGCTGGGGGTAGCCTTCGGGACCGAACTCCATGGGCGGCGTTTCGTACAACCGGCCCACGGCCGCCCGGGCCATAAGCAGCACGTCGTCGGTCACGTGCAGAATGCCTCGCTTGTTTCGGCAGAGATTCTTGAATGTCGTCGAGGTCTGGTAAGGGCGCAGCAACATACCGGTGATCGGCCAATCGACGCGAGGCCCCATCGCGGCGATATGCGTGGTGCCATCGTCATTCAGCGTGGTGACGATGCCCTCGAGCAAAGCACATTCGTGAAAATTCGTCATCGTCGGGCGGCAGGGTGTTGAGTTAAAAAGTCACAGGGCGAGTGGGCATGGTCCACTCGGGGGTTGTTTCTTCCAGTTCGCTCGCCATGGTCGGCGCGGAGTCTTGCGGCAGGTCGATGCCTGCGGTGCGGAGGAAGTTGCCCAGCATCTGATAGCCGTGCTCGGTGAGCACCGACTCGGGGTGAAACTGCAAGCCGACCACCGGTAGTTCGCGATGCGCGAAGCCCATCAGGGTTTGACCGTCGAGCGTCCAAGCAGTCGGTTCGAGTTCGGCCGGCAGCGACGCCTCGTCGACAACCAGCGAGTGGTATCGACCCACCGTGAGTGGCGAGGGAACGTCGGCGAACAGGCTCTTGCCGTGATGCGTGACGTTGGAAGCCTGCCCATGCCAGGGCCGAAGGCCGCGCACCACGCGTCCGCCCAAAGCCTGGGCGATGGTTTGATGGCCAAGGCACACGCCCAGCAACGGCAGTTCGGTGTGAAGCTGGCGGACCAGTTCCAGCGACACGCCCGCGGTGTCGGGCGTGCAGGGGCCTGGGGAGAGCACCACCGCTTGCGGCTGCATACTGCGGACTTCTTCGACGGTGATCTGGTCGTTGCGCACTACCTGCGTCTCGCCACCCAGCCGCTGCAGGTAGCGGGCCAAGTTGTGCACGAAGCTGTCGTAGTTGTCGATAACCAGAATCATAGGTGCCAATTAGTCTCGCGCCCGCAGCATGCCGTGAGCTTTGTGCCAGGTTTCTTCGTACTCGCGCCGCGGATCGCTATCGGCGACAATTCCTCCCCCGGCCGGCACTTGCCACCAACCACCGCCAGCGGTGATGGTGCGGATCAGCAGGTTGCTGTCCATGGCGCCGTCGAAACCAATATACGCGAGCGAACCACAATACGCACCGCGGGCCGTGGGTTCCAGCTCGGCGATGATTTCCATCGCCCGCACCTTCGGCGCGCCGGTGATCGAACCTCCGGGGAACGACGCCCGCAGCAAGTCGATCGACGTCTTGCCCGGTTGCAGATTGCCTTCCACGGCCGAGACCAGGTGCTGAACGTAGGCGTACGACTCCAGGCCGCAAAGCTGCGTTACCCGCACGCTGTCCGGCTGGCAGACGCGCGACAGGTCGTTTCGCAGCAGGTCGACGATCATCACGTTCTCGGCGCGATCCTTCGCACTCTGCGACAGCTCGTCGCCGGCGAACAGGTCGGCTTCGGGCCTGGAAGTCCGCGGGCGAGTGCCCTTGATGGGCCGCGTCTCCACGTGATCGCCCGCCACGCGCAAAAAACGCTCGGGCGAAGCGCTCACGATTTGGAACTCGCCCAAGTCGCAGTAGCCGGCGAAAGTCGCCGCGTTGCGCTCGCGGAGCCGCTCATACAGATCAGCCGAACTGCTGCTGGCCGGCAGAAGCAGCCGCTGCGAGAGATTCACCTGAAAGATGTCGCCCGCGTGAATGTACTCCACCGCCTGGGCGACCGCGGTGAGGTACGCCTCGCGCGAGAAATCGCTCGTGAGTCCCTCGCCGACGTCGAACTGCGGAGCAAGCTCTGCTGCACGGATCGTCTCACTGACCGGCGCGTCGGTAGATTCTGGCGGAGAGAGTATCAGCTGGTAGAACTCTTCGCAGCGCTCGAGCGCCCGCTGGCGGCGGCGCGCGGGTTCTGTTTCGGGAAAGCCCTGCGAAATAAGCCAACCTTGGCCCGTCTGATGGTCGAACGCGGCCACTACGTCGTACAGCCCCATAGCGAGCGCTGGCACTTGGAACTCGTCGTACTCGGGGCGGGGCAAACGTTCGAGGCTGTGGCAGAGTTCGTAACCCAACAAGCCGGCCGCACCACCTTGAAACGGCGGCAGCCCTTCGACTGTCGCGGTGAGGTACTTTTGCCACTCGGCTTCGAGCATCCCCAGTGCATCCGAGCCATCCGCCGGCGCGGTGAGCCACTGAAAGGGATCGGCCACCACGAACGAGTACCGCCCGAGCTGTTCGTGGGGCATCGCGCTATCGAAATACACCACGTGCGGCAACGCCCGCAGCGCGCGGAATGCGTCGAGCGCGGTGATCTCCACCGGCAGCGGGCGGACCACCGGCAAGCCTTGCTCTGGCTGGGTAAGGCTCGTATCGGGCTCGGAGCGGCTGTGGGTCATTCGTCGGCTTGCTTCTTCTGCGGGCGGGACTTCAGGTAGTGCCGGTTCTCTTCGCGAGTCAGATGCCCCCAGTCCAAGGCCTCGTCCTGCTGATACTGCTTGTCGAGCGAGATGGCAGTCAGCGCCTTGTGCATCTCGTATCCCAGATAGAACGCGTGGCTGGCGTCGAGGTTCGCCGGGCCCGTGGCGAGCAACTGCTTCATGAGTGCGAACGGATCGGCGTTGGCCAGATGCAAGTCGCTGGTAACCAGATGCACCTCACCGTCTTTGGCGAAGATGCGGTAGTTGTTGTCCTTGATCTGCTCGGCGAGTCGCTCCAGGTCCTCGTCCGTTGGCTCGGTGACTTGCTCGTCGCGCAGCGTGAGTAGCCGCCGCTCGACGTGCTTGGGCAGCACGCCTTCGATCACCGCGTGATGGACCAGTCGCCGTGCGATGTCGCACTCGCGGACGCTCGACTTGGCCCAGCGGATCACCTCGGTGGTCAACACACTGCGAATGCCCAGCTCCTGGCACACGGCCAATAGCAGCACGTTCACGCCCGCCGAGTCGACGTCGGTCAGTTCGGTCAAGTTGCCAATGCCCATCATCATCTCGGCATCGGGGTAACGCTCGCGTGTGGCGAAGTACCGTTGGAGACTCGCTGCAAAGCCGAAACCGATAGGCTCCAAGATCGGATCGATCCGCAACGGAACGCGATGCGTCGCGAGGAAATCGACCGTCTCGTCCAAGCCGGCCAGCGTGCGAGGGTCGTCTGGCACAGCGACCACCGTCGCGCCCCAATCAACGGCCGCTTCGCGGTTGCTGGAGTTCACCGACAGCACCAACTCCGCACCGGCAGCGACCGCTGGCGCGATTTCGCGTGGGTCGAGGCTGTCGATCGACACCCGCAATCCCAGGTCCTGCACCGCTTTCACGGCGTCGGCCACGCCAAGCCACGGCCCATCGGGATCGCAGCCCAGGTCGATCACGTCCGCCCCGTCGGCCGCGTAACGTCGGGCGATGGTGAGGATCTCGTCGAGCACGAGCCGCGGGCAATTGTTGATCTCCGCTAGGATTTCGATGTCGTACGCCCCGTAGCCCTCGGGCTCGCGTCGGTGACCGAAGTGCTCCGCGAGTCGTCGCAGATCGCGCGGGCCAAACTCGATCGCGCGCTGACCGGCAAGTTCGGCGATCGGCCCCGCGTCGCCCTGGCAGTAGCCCGGCAGCAGGATGCGCGTGGCGGCAGGTTCGATCGTCAGCTTGCGGGCGATCCACTCGGGCGTCATTAGCGCGGCCACGGTGATCGGCAGCACACTGATCGTGTAGTCGAAACCGACCTGCGGCGCAAGCGACTCCACCACCCCGCGGAGCGAATGCTCGGCCAGTCGACCGGTGACAAATTGAATGTGATCGCGCGACAAAGTGGTGCTAACTTCTGCGAGAAATGAATACATCGCCCCTGGTGAGCCCAATAGCCGACGAGCTACACCTCGTCGGTACCATCCCGAGGACCTTGATACGTTCCCGCGAATCCACCGTTCACGGGAAGCACATGAGCGGTGATGAAACTGGCCGCGGGCGAGGCCAGGAACACGGCCGCGGCGGCAACGTCTTCGGGCGTGCCCCAACGATCGAGCAGGGCCTCGGCCCGCGCGCGGCGGTCCCAGTAGTCGCTCGCCTGGCCGCTCCACTTGGTGCGGATCCAACCTGGCGCGATGCAATTCACGCGCACCGTCGGAGCGAGCGTTCGGGCCAGGCTGCGTGTGAAGGCTATCACGGCGGCTTTCACCGCGGCGAACATCTGCCCGCTGTCGCCCTCCATGCCAACCTCGGCCTGATCCCAGCCGATGTTGATAATCGTACCGGCCCCGCGCTCTTGCATCTTCTCGCCGACCAGTCGACTGAGCGACATCGTGGCCCGTACGTCCACGGCCCACAGCGCGGCCAGTTTTTCGTCGAACGACCACTGGGCTACCTCGCCCGTGAGGACGTCGACGCCAGCGTTGTTGATCCAAATGTCCACCGGCCCAGCGTCCCAAGCAGCATTCACGAATTTTTCATCGATCGCCGCTTCCGCCAGGTCGAACTGAAAGTCGACTCCGCCAGCGCCAATGGCTACGAGCTCATTGCGGACCTCCTCCAAGCCGCGCGTGTTGCTGCGGGTGTGCAAGTGGACGTCCGCACCCGCGGTGGCGAGGGCCACGGCCATCGCTCGACCGATGCCGCTGGAACTGCCGGTCACCAGCGCGGTTTTGCCGGATAGTGGACGTGTGTCCCCACGGACGGCGGCATTCTTGGGTGAGCTCATCGGGTTTGGCGTTGTTCGGTCGTTGGTGGCGGCCTACCATCTAGTGCATGCCGCGGCGGGCCACTCGCCTGCGGTCGCTCGCACTGGTAAGTACTCAATATACAAGGTCGGCTTGGACATGTCGTCGGACCCCGCAGTTGATAGTAAGCCCTGGGCCTCGTGGCCCGTTCGCTGGTTTCCCGTCTTGTGGTGGGGCCTGCTGGTGATTCTCGCCGCGCTAATCTGGGCGCCCGGCGTGCTGAACCTCGACTCCGACCAACAGGTGGTGTTCTCGCTGATCATGCTGAACCTGGCGTGGCTCGTGCCGCTGGTGTGGTTGCTGGTGAGCTGGCCACCCGTGAAGCGGATGAGCTTTGCCCAAAGGTGGCTGCTTCGCGTCGCGGTAGCGGCAGTGGTGGTGGCCGGGTTTTCGAGTCTCGATGTCGATTACGATGGCGACGGAGCTTGGAAAGCGGTGCGATTCTCCTGGAGCGCCGACCCCGACGAGCAACTCGACTCGCTCCAGTCCAGCGACGTAGCCGAGCACTGGGAGGAAACGCCGCGCGACTATCCGCGCTTCCTCGGCAGTGGCTATTGGGCAGAGGTGCAGGACGTTGAGCTCGCTGACGACTGGAAATTCGCGCCGCCAGATCTCGTGTGGAAGCAGCCCATCGGCGCCGGTTGGTCGGCATTCGCCATCGTGGGCGACTACGCTGTCACGCAGGAGCAGCGTGGTGAGGATGAGTTGGTGGTTTGCTACCGGCTGTCGACCGGCGAAGTCGTTTGGACTCACGCGGATCCCGCGCGGCACGACCCCGGCACCATGCAGGGCGGCCTGGGCGGCATCGGCCCCCGCGCTACGCCCACGATTTACGAGCAGCGCATCTACACGATGGGTGGCACCGGAATTGTGAACTGCCTGGACGCTACAACTGGCGAGGCCATTTGGACCGTCGACCTCGAGGACCTTGGCATCGAGCCGCTATTGTGGGCCAACGCCGCCTCGCCGCTGGTGGTGCCCGATTCGAACCTGGTGGTGGTTGCCGGCGGAGCAGCGAAGAAAGAGTCGGGCGATTCGGTCACCAATGACACCACCCTGGTCGCATTCGACCGAGATTCCGGCGACTTGGTTTGGCGCGGCGGCAAGCCCGTGACGTCGTACGCCTCGCCGGTGTACGCAGTGATTGCCGGCGAGCCACAGATTATCCAGGTCGAAGAGTCCTCGGTGTGCGGCTACCGCGCCAGCGATGGCAAGCTGCTGTGGGAGTTCGAGCAGTCCGGCAGCTCCTCCGGCGCCGCATCGTGTTCGCAACCAATCCCACTGGCGGGTGATCGAGTCTTGGTGTCCAAGGGCTACTCGGTCGGCAGCCGCCTGATGCAGATCACGCGCGACGGCGACAATTGGCGCGCAACGAAGATCTGGAAGAAGCCAGTTCTAAAGACCAAACTGGCCAACCTGGTGATTCGCGACGGCTACGCGTACGGACTCGACCACACGCTCCTGTCGTGCGTCGACATCGAAACCGGCAAGGTGCAGTGGAAGAAACGCCGCCGAGGCGGTCTTGGCCACGGGCAGATCATGCTGGTGGGCAATGTGATCTTCGTAATCAGCGAAACCGGCGAAGGCGTGCTCATCGAGTGCAATCCCGAGAAGTACGTCGAGCTGGCCGCCGCGCAGATGCTCACCGACGATGGTATCACGTGGAACAATCCCGCAATGTCCGGTGCGCTGCTACTGGTGCGCAACAATCTCGAAGCTGCGTGCTACCGGTTACCGACCATCGACGACGGAACCGCGCTGGATAGCGAGGACTAGCGGCAAGCTCTTAGTGCCGCAACATCAGCACCGGAATGTGCGCCAGCCGCAACACGCGTTCGGCGGTCGAACCGAGTAGAATTCGGCGGACTCCCGTGCGACCGTGCGTCGGCATGACGATCACGTCGGCGTTAATCGCGTTGGCCTGCTCGACAATCTGATGCCCAGCATCGCCAAACAACACGTGGTACACGACGCCCTCGTACTTGGAATCGGCAAACGTCTTGCTGAACGACTTCTGGACGTTGCTTCGCTGCGTGTCTTCGCTGATGGTCTCCCACACCACGCCCGGCGTGGTGATATCGAGGTCGGCCGCCACATGCAGCACGTGTACCTGGCTGGCCGAATCGACCATGGTCAGTGCTTCGTCGACCGCCTTGATGCTCTCATCGCTGAAGTCAACGGGAACCAGTACTGTCTTACCTCCAAACCAATCGCTCATCTTAACCGCTCCTTACTGCGTGCCGCATTGGGCGAGTAGCGTTGGCGGCACCGCGATACCACGCTACACCTGACTCCATTGCGTTCTAAATAAACTGGCCTTCCTCGACTCGTTGATCGGCAGGAATTCCATCCTCATCCGCTACCGCTGGCGGATGTTTCACGGTCAGCACGGGACACTTGGCACCGCGCGCCACGGCTTCGGCCACGCTGCCCATCAGCAGCCGCGAAACCCCAGTGCGGCCATGCGATCCCAGGACTATCAAGTCTACCGCATGTTGGTCGGCAAAGTCGATGATGGTCCTGGCCGGGGTGCCAAGTTGCATGTGCCGCTCGAACGGAACCGGCCGGGTGGGTGAAACCTTATCCAGGAGTTCTTGGCATTCATGTTCCAGTCGCTGGGTCATGTCGGCCATGTAGCCCATGCCTGTGTACTCGGTACAGTAGGCTGCGCTTTCGTCGACGACATGCAGCAGATGCAGTTTCGCCCCCGACTCGGAGGCCAGTAGCGATGCGTACCGGAGCGCCGCATCGCTCGAATCAGAGAAGTCGGTCGGGCACAATACGGAGTGGAGGTTCATGGCCCGCTCCTTTTGTTACGGGGGCGCCACAAAACGCAACGCTTGCCGACAGGCGCCTGTGGTCGGAGAGCCTATCTATTCTACGTGCAAATCCGGTACCGAGTTCACCGCCAGAAATCGACCCTTTCTCCGCCGCAGGGCAGGGCACTCGACGGTGGAAATTGCCCTCTTTCAATCGCTGGACGTGCGGCAACGCACACCGCCATTTGGCCGCCTGTTGCCTTGCGTCCGGGCTGGTGGATGTCGACAATCGGACGTGTGCACGCTATCGCACGTTCCCACAAGTGGGACCCTGAGTATTGACCGATCGGAATGCTATGTCGGACCGCCCGAAATCCCCCGCAGACCTCCCCCAAGAGGGGGAAGCACGCCTGAAGGCGATTCTCGAAACCGCGGTCGAAGGCATCATCACCATCGACGAGCGGGGGCGGTGCGAGTCGATGAACCCGGCGGCCGAACGGATGTTCGGCTACTCGGCTGAAGAGGTTGTCGGCCAAAACATCTCGATGCTGATGCCCGAGCCTTACAGTTCGGAGCACGCCGGTTACATCGAGCGATACCTGACGACCGGGGAGCGAAAGATCATCGGCATCGGTCGCGAAGCGGTGGGGCTGCACAAGAGCGGCCGGCAGTTCCCGCTGCAGCTTTCGGTGAGCGAGATCCCACTCGACCGCGGCCGGTTGTTTACAGGTATCGTTCACGATTTGACGGAGCAAAAGGAAGCCGAACGCCGCCTGGTGCAGTCCGAAAGGCTGGCCGTACTGGGCGAGGCGATGACTCGCCTGGCGCACGAAAGCCGCAACGCGTTGCAGCGAATCCAGATTGCCGTGGAAGTCGCCCGACTGCACGGGGATGGGAACGAGCCGCTTTGTGCGCAGCTCGACGCCGTCGAACGGGCCAACGATGCGCTGAACGCCTTGCTGGAGGAGCTGCGAAACTACGCGGCACCGCTGCATTTGGAGCGGAAACGTTCGTCGCTGGCGAGCATCTGGCGTGAGGCCTGGAGCGCTGTGGCGTTTCAGCGATCGGATCGCGAGGTGGAGTTCACCGAGGAACTGGACGACGAACTCCTGAAATGCCATGCCGACCGATTTCGGCTGGGACAGGTGTTTCGCAACCTGTTCGAGAACGCCCTGGCCGCCTGCGACGATCCGGTGCAAATCCGAGTATCGGCCGTGCCGGCGGTGCTGCAAGGCAACTCGGCCGTTCGCGTTGTCGTGGCAGACAACGGGCCCGGAATGAACATCGAACAGCGCCAGCGCATCTTCGAGCCTTTCTACACCACCAAAGCCAAAGGCACCGGGTTGGGCATGGCCATTGCGCTCCGAATTGTCGAAGCCCACGGCGGAACGTTCGCGGTGGGCGTCTCGCCGTTGGGCGGCGCGGCCCTCGAATTGGTGCTGCCGATCGAGCCTCCGACCCCGACAAAACCGGTGCAATCGGACTAGATCGCCTGTTTGCTGTGCCTTCCCGCGCACCCGCGCGCATCGCTGCGCGCCGCGGTGCGCGCACGTCTGGCAGTTTGCCCCTTGGATTTCTGGAACGCGCCCCAGCGTCCGGCGCGCGGCACGTGAATTGCTCCGCTGTACGAATGCCAACCCCTGGGCGTGTCCTCGGGAGTTGGATTCACTGAGGACAATACCATGATTCCACCTTCATCCGACACAGGGCAAGGTGCGCCAAAGATGCAAACACAATCCCCCATCACTACGCTTGCATCCTTGCTGGGCGACGCGGTTCACCCAGGCCTCAGCGGCGTGAGTTGCCAGCTCGACGCCAACGTGGTCGTCCTGCAGGGCGAGGTACCAACCTTCTATCTCAAGCAGCTTGCGCAAGAAACCGCCATCCGCGCCAACGGGGTGGAGAAGGTGAACAACGAAATCACAGTGCCGTGGCCAACCAAACCGCCGAATAGGACACCAACTCCGTAGGCCAGTAGCGCCGCCGCTCCGCCCACCGCCAAGGTTTCCAAGCCAGCGCGGAGCCACGATTCGTCGATGAACCAACTCTTAGCGGCCCCCACCAGGAAGAACGCCAGCCCGGTCATCACCGTGCTTACCAGGTAAGGCGTGGGAATCATGCCGGGGTAGGCAAAGTCGGCCACGAACGGCAGCAGCGGGATGAGCCCCACCGCGACAAAAGCCAGCATCGTGATGGTCGCCGCCCGTAGCGCCGAGGGGCCAGCCAGCGGCAGGCCATGTTCCTCGACCAGCATGGTGTCGACCCATCGTTTGTGGTCGGCCGTGATCACTTCCACCACGTGCTCGAGTTGTTCATCCTCGAAGCCTTTGCTGGCGAATATCTGCCGGATCTCTTCGCGTTCGCCTTCCGGGTAGTTGCGAATATGCTCCTCCTCGATGCGGCGAGCTTTCTTCCGCTGCTCGTCTTCGGCCTTGGTGCCCAGGTAATTGCTGGCCGCCATGCTGAAGCCGTCGCCTACCAGATTGGCGAAGCCCAGAATGATGATTACACCGACCGACAGTCCCGCGCCCGCGACGCCGGAAACCACGGCAAACGTGGTCACGGTGCCGTCGATCGCTCCGTACACGAAATCGCGCAGATAGCTGTGCCCAACCGGCGCCTCCAGGCGCAGGCGGATACGCTCCGGCGTGTGGGCCGCCCGCAGTTCGGCGGGCGCCATGTTCGAACTATGCTGGTCGTTGGTCAAGCTATCGATTCCGCCTACGTCCTGTTGAAGCGCTAACCGACTTCGCTGGGATCGATATGGTACTTTTCAATCAATCGGTACAAGCTCCGGCGGCTCACGCCCAGCGATTTGGCGGCCCGCAGTTTGTTGCCGCCCTCGTGTTGCAATGCTTGCACCACACGGGCGCGGGTCAAGGCGGCCAAGTCGATTTCCGGAGCGACGATCGCCGAGCCCGACGAGCTGGTGTTGCCGAGCACTTCCGGAGGCATGTTCTCCTTCCGCAGCACTTCGTCGTCGGAGAGGATCTTTGCTCGTTCGATGGCATTAATCAACTGACGCACGTTGCCCGGCCAGGAATAGTGGGCGATCGCTTCGCGGCAGTCGGGATCAAATTCCCACCCGCCGCCGGCAAAGTGATCGGCCAGCAGCAACACATCATCGGTGGTTCGCGCCCGCAGCGGCGGCAGCATGATGGTCATGATGTTGATGCGGTAGAACAGGTCCTCGCGGAACCGGCGGGCTTCCACCTCGGCGTTGAGATCCCGATTCGTCGCAGCGATCAACCGCACGTCGACGCGGCGTTCCTTCAAGCTACCCACGCGACGCAACGATCCATCTTCCAGCACTCGCAGCAACTTGGGCTGAAGGGCAGGGGCCAGTTCGCCGATTTCGTCGATGAACAGCGTGCCACCGTCGGCCACTTCGAAGAGTCCAGGCTTCGAGGTGGCCGCGCCGGTGAACGCTCCCTTCTCGTGGCCGAACAGTTCGCTTTCCAGGAGCGGCTCGGGCAGCGCGGCGCAGTTGATCACCACCATCGGCTTGTCGGCCCGACAACTGGCGTCGTGCAGGGCGCGGGCGACCAGCTCCTTACCGGTGCCGCTCTCGCCTTGGATGAGGATCGGCTTCTCGCTGGGCCCGGCCCGTTCGATCAGCCGAAACACCTCCTGCATGGCCGGCGAGTTGCCGATCATCTTGTGCTTGGGCGCTCCGCGAGCGACTAGCGCGCGGAGCTGGGTGTTCTCCTTGCGAATCTTCGCGCTCTCGCCCGCCTTGGCGACCACCGTTTCCAGTTGCTTCATCCGCACCGGCTTGGTGAGGAAGTCGTAGGCGCCGAGCTTCATTGCCTCGACGGCGCGCTCGATGGTGCCCTGACCAGTGAGCAGGATCACCTCGCATTCGGGGGTTTCTTCCTTCATCCTCGCCAACAGGTCGAGCCCCGACATGCCGGGCATCACCATGTCGACGACCGCCACGGTGAAGCTGTGGCTGGCCAGCGTGCCGAGTGCCGACTCGCCGCAGTCGGCGGCGGCCACCCGATGGCCAAGAGAGGAAAAGTAGGCCTGCATGGCGTCGCGCAGTTCAGCGTCGTCGTCCACCAGCAGCAAGTCGAGTTTTTGGTCTGCCATAACCGTGTACTTTGAGTCTCAGTTTCGTCCGATCCAGAGAAGACGCTACGCAAATTCGAGTGCCATCAAAGCAAGTTAGGTGCCAACAGTGAGAAAATGCTATATTCCGCACGAAACGAGCGAAAGCGGTCACAACCAGTGTGCGGTCTGGCCAACATGGGGCAGTGGTGTGCGATCCCGCCCACCCTGCTGATAGTTTACTCCGATTCTGCCGGCGAGGATATGACTCGAATGACTGAGACCCGCTTCGTGAAATGCCCCGGATGCCTGGCGGTGGTCGACACGCAGTATTCCATCTGCGCTGGTTGCGGTCGCTGTATCTTCTGTGGCAATCGGCGCTGCAAAAAGGTCTCCCACTGCCCGGAGTGCGACGTGCCGTATTGCGAGTGCTGTGGTCGCTGTGCAGGTTGTGGCGGGGTGAGATACTCCGACCTGCCCGAACCCTGCACTTGCGGCATCGCAGACGACCCGGTTCGGCGGCAGGAGTTCATCCAGAGCGAGCGCGTCCTCCGCAGCGGCGAGCGGCCGTGGTGGAAATTTTGGTAGGGCCGGCGCTGCTGCGCGGCGGCTCATTCCGCCCGGTCCTTCAAGCGATCGACCAACAGCGTGTCGGCGACCAACTGCACCATGTGATAGGCTACCATCGGCAGCACCGCCAGGCCGCTGAACAACAGCGCAACATCCAGGCCGATCATCAGCGTCTTCTGGCTGCCAGAAATCGCCACGGGAAGCTGATCTTCGTACCCCAGGCCCAGCACCCGGCTGCCAAACCACCCCATGGCGAACAGCAACAAGTGCAGCACCAGGGCGAGCACCACCAACCACAGCCAGGTGGCCTTGGGAATGGCTGACGAGTCAACACTGGCCAGCGTCTCCCCGGCGCTCACCGAGCCGAAGAGCACCATCGACAGCACACCAATTTGAGCGGCCGTGCTCAGTTGTGGCTTGCTCCTCGTGGCGAACCCAATCACACCCGGCGCGCGGCGCAACAATTGGGCAGCCACCACGGGAAGCACCACCAACAACAACAATCGCCCCGAGAGCTGCCACGCGTCGAGCTCCACTCGCTCGCCCAGAATCGCCCACAACCAACCCGGCAGCACCAGGAAGCAGGCCAGATTGGTGACCAGTGTGACGAACAGCGCGATGGCGTCGTTGCCGCCGCCGCGGCGGGTCCACACGGCCGCCGAGGCCAGCGTGCAAGGCACACTAGCGGCCACCAGCAAGCCAACAGCCAACTTGTCGGGCAGCAATTGACCAACGAGCCACGCCAGTGGCGGCGCGACCACCATACTCGACACCAGGGCCAGCCCCACCGCCCGCACGTTGCGCGCGGCTTGGGTCAATTGCCCGAACGACATGGGCAGCGCGGTAATGAACATGACGGCCGCCACGACGATTTCGCGGGGAAACTGCGAGAGGGGCTCCGACAAGTGCGAGCTGAGCGTCATGCCCAACACCAGGACCAGTAGCAACAGCGCGAGGAACCAATGTCGCCGGAGAAAACTGTTCATGCGTTGCCCCGGCCGTGTCGTTGCCTACTCGCTTTCGTCGGTGCTCTCGGTTTCGTCGCTGGAATCGGCCGCGTCAGCGGCCTCCAATTTGTCGTCGGGCTTGGCTTCGTCGGTGTTTGGTTTGGCAGCCGACATTCGCTTGGCGCGGAGGCGATTGCCTACAGCTTGCGGGCCTTCGCTCGACTCGAGCAACTTGCGAGCTTCCTCCACGTTGCCCGGCTCGCCGGTGGCTTCGAGCGCCCGCGCGCGATTGTAAACTGCGCCGTCGCGCCACTTCTGGGAGTCGGCCGCTCTTGTCATCCAACTGCTGGAAACGTCGTAGTCGCCGCGATCGTATGACAGGAGCCCCTGCCAGTAAGTGGCATTCTCCTTGGCCGCGGTCCACGCGCGATTGGCATCCTCCGACTGGATCGCGGCAATCTCATCGTCGGTGGGACGCACCCGCCCGTTGAGATACGCCCGGCCCGCATCGCGTAAATCGTGCTGCGCTGTCTGCAAGTTACCCCGGTTGGCGTCGATTGATTGTCCCCTACTTCCGCGGAACGAGAGTAAGCGAGCTTTCCACAACAGCGGCTTGTGAACAAAAGGCTCGAACTCCCACGTCGCGCGGACACGGGTGTTGCGTGACAAGTCCAGCTGATTGGCAATCACCTGGTAAGGATAGGGCCACAACACGGCAGACGAAATGCCGGGTGTCTCCTTGAGCGTCTTGGCGAGTTCGTCCGCGTCGACGGACAGCAGCAGCGAGTCGTCGCCCGCCAGCCGCAGGTCGAGCAGCGCCGCGCGGCGCGACAAGGCGAAGGGTCCCGCCACGATGTTGGCCTCGAGTTCGTCGAGCTTCGTGCCATCGGGCAAGTAAGATGTGTCGTCCAGATCCAATTCGGAGAGCAACTCGGGATTCTCGATCACTTCGGCCAGCGTGGCGGTCTCGCCAGCGGTGTTTTGGATCGCCAGCCCCAACCGCGGATCGTAAAGTCGCAACTGCCCGTCGATCAGCGCTCCGCACCACAGCGGCCCCTGCTCTCCGCCAACTCGCAGCACCACCATGGGGATGTCCTGCTCGCGGCACAACTGCGCGAACACCCATGCGCGGCCTTCGGCCGTGGCGTGGCCGTGCACCAGCGACTGCCAGGGGCGGTAGGGTGGTAGATTAGGATCCGGATCGTCCAACTGGACGTGGCGCACCAGCCAATCGAACAGTTGATCGACGCGTCCCACGTCGTCTCGCTGCCCCTCGGTCACTCGGTTTCCGATGTCGCGTGCCCAAGTGGCCTCCTGCAACAATCGCCCTTCGTAACACTGCGCCTGAATGATGCGCTTCTCTTCGGTTGGCAGGGAGAACGCCTTGCGGTCCAAGGCCTCGTCGCTGGCGAGCAGTTGCAGTTGCTCGTTGTCGCCCAACGACTGCGGCAATCCTGCGAGCAACTCCGTGGGCTGCCAGTCGACTTCGGCGCTAGTCTGCCGTAGCCACTGATTCAGCCGTTCGACAATCTGTTCGACGCCCAATCGATCGGGGCTTGGCTCCCACCCCAACACAGGCACACCACGCTGGGCATAGCGACGGATGTCGGTCGTTAGATCTTCGAGTCGCGAATCGCGATAGCGGATGATTTCCAACCGAAAGGGTGCTTCGATCGGAACCCTACCGGTTTCTTCCTCCGTCAGCACCGAGAAGTCGACGATCAACGTATCGGAATCGACCACTTGCGCCACCGGAACCTCGTACGCGGATACCGAAACGATCTCGTCCCGGTTTTGCATGTCGCTAAGCATCTGTTCAAGCACTTCCGCACGGTCCGCCTCGGGAAGTCGCATCAGCTCTCGCCTTTGCTCAGCCGAGAGTTGCCCGCCACCAGTGCGGAACTCATTGGCCAACTCCGATTGCTGATCGGCGTACCACTTCACCAGGTCGCCGGGGCGGATGCCGAGCTCGCGAAACCGTCCATTATTGGTTGTGACTTTCAGTGCAGGCACGGGTCGTTCGGCGTTGGGAAGCATGACGAGCATGGCCTCAACGTCTTGGCTGTTGCTGCTTTGGCTAGCGTCGAGGATGACCCTGGGTGGCCGCAATTCGGTGATTGCCTGGTTGGGCAAATCCGACAACTGGTTGGCGGCCGTGCTCAGTAGCGTTTGGCTTCGCTGGCTGTTGGCGCCGGACTGCCCGACCCGCCCGCCGGCGGACGCTCTGCGGTTGTCCTGACCGCACCCGGCGATGCCTACGGTGACCACGGCCACTCCCAGCAAGAGGAGCAGCAACAATAGTGGCGTCGCATGGCGGCGGCGGTTGGACATGAGGGAATTCGCCTGGCGAAGGGTGGAGGAAGATTCAGGAAAGGCGGCCGACTGTCTCGCGAATGGCGAGCAAGCGCTCGATCATTCCCTGCAACTGGTCGAGTGGCACCATGTTGGGTCCATCGCTGGGCGATTGATCGGGATCGGGATGCGTCTCACAAAACAGCCCGTCGCACCCCATGGCCACAGCCGCCCTGGCGAGCGGTTCGACCATCGCCCGATTGCCACCGGTTTTGCCATCCAGCCCGCCCGGCTGTTGCACGCTGTGGGTTGCGTCGAACACCACCGGCGGCCCCAGTTCTTGCATGAGCGGAATGGATTGCATGTCGTTGACCAATCGGCCGTAGCCAAAAAAAGTGCCGCGTTCGCACAGCAGGATGTTCTCGCACCCGCTGGCGGAGAGCTTGCCGACCACATGCCGCATGTCGGATGGCGAGAGAAACTGTCCTTTCTTCGCATTAACTGCCTTGCCGGTTCGCGCGGCAGCCACCAGTAAATCGGTTTGGCGCACCAAAAACGCAGGAATCTGCAGCAGATCGCACACTTGGCCCACCGGCTCGGCCTGCGACGGCTCGTGGATGTCGGTGGTGGTCATCAGGCCTGTGGCGGAGCGCACTTGCTCGAGCATCCGCAGTCCCTCGTCGAGCCCCGGCCCACGATACGAGTCGATACTGGTGCGATTTGCCTTGTCGAACGACGCCTTGAAGATCAGCTGCACGCCGGTCGACTCGGCCATGGCTGCCAACCGCTCGGCGATGGCCACCGCCGCATCGACTGTTTCCAGCACGCAGGGGCCGGCAATCACCAACAAACGCTCCCCGGGACCACAGCGAAACGAGCCAATCTGAACAGGGTTGTTGGGCACAGCAGTTCGGGGGCGAGGAGAAAAAGTGGTAATCGAGTGACAATGGCTACAACTTGCAGCCCGCTCGCCGCATTCTGACGGACCGCCCGAGCAGCATCAATCCCGCTCGCCGCCAGTCTTCTCGGCGCCAGTCTCGAAGCCCAGTCGCTGGGCAACTTCAAGGCTGGCGACCAACGACATACGGCCCGGCAGCGACGTGACCTCTACTGGCAGCATTCCTCCCGGGTCGCCATCGATTTGATACGGAATCGGCTCTCCATCGGCGCTTTCGATGCGAAACTTGCTTCGGCGAGCGGTATGAACGCTGTCGAGCATGTGGTGCCGGCGGCGCAACATCTGCAGCACGTACCATAGTCCCGTGCCCAGCGAGCCACGTTCCAGCACGCAGGCGTCCAGCAGTCCGTCGGTACCCACTGCGTTGGGCGCAATTGGCAGGTTCAGCGCGTAACGCGGCAGGTTCAGCAGGAACGACCAGCGGCCGGTGGCCGAGAATGCCTCGCCCGTTGTGTCGACCGAGGTAACCCGGACCTTGGGGTATCGGTACTTGGCGATGGTCCGCAGCAGGGGGGCAACGTAGGCGAGGTGCGAAATGTTGCCACGGCGGTTTTCGTGGAGTTCTCGCACCACTTCGGCATCGAGACCCGCGCTTACCACCGTGGTGAAAAGCTGATCGCCAGCCTGCCCCGCGTCCATGGGAACAATCACTCCCTTGGTCAGTAGGTCTGCCACCGACTTTGGTGACCGGCGATGCGAAAAGTAGCGGGCCAGCAAGTTTTCGGTGCCCAGCGGTAACACGGCCAGCGGCGCACCGGGCGGAGTGGAGTTGAGCGCCGCGCAGATGGTTCCATCGCCGCCCGCCGAGACCACGCCACGCAACTCGCCGGCCTGCATCGCGCTGAGTGTGGCATCGTGCAGTTTTCCAAGATCGGAAATCTGCTCGACAGAGAGTCCGTGCTCGGCCAAGGCCTCCGTGGCGTGCTCCACGATGGCTCGTCCCCGACCTGAGCCCGCTTTGCGATTCACCAACATCAGCACCCGCCGCGCCTCGAGGTCGAGAGGGCGGACGGGCCGAGGCTGCTCAGCGGTCGGTTCGGCCGTCGATTCGATAGTCATGTGCTCGGTGAGTTCTCAAGTTGGGACTCGGCCCGGCGAAGCTTCACCCGGTCGAAAAACGACCCGGCACTCCTTCAGGATCGATTCATTGTGCCCAAGTACTTGCCGTTAAACAAGTTGCATCACGCGCGTCTCGTTTTGGAACTCATCGGCGGGGCGAAGAGGCCGATAGCGCCAGAGTGTATCGCTTGCCAACACTTTGCAGCAAATTGATCCACTCAAAGTAGCCCAATCCAGCGGTCAGACCGGTGCCCAAGACCACTTGTTGGGCACTTGTCTGTCTCACACTAAACCCAATTGCAGCAACAGTTTGCAGCAAGGCCTCAACGGGTACAACAGCAACTTTCACACACCCTTGGCACGCAAGCTGCCCTATAGGTGCCCGGTTGCTCGCTGCCGCTCAAGCGGTGGCTGGCAGCTCCAGAATCGCTGGCCCGCGGGGCCTCGAATGATATTTGGTGCGACGGTTGACTTGCCCCTGACCGTCATGCCAGCTCGGCGTGTGTCCGGCTCATTCGAGGCCCGCTTTTTTTGCGCGCTGCCCAAAACAGTCCCGTAGCGGCTGCGGCCAGAAGCCAGGTGGAGGGTTCGGGGATGTTGATTGGTGATGCCAATCCAGCGCTGGCAGACATGCCGTACGACTGCCTCCACACGTTGTAGTCGGCCTGGTCCACGACTCCATCGCCATTGCCATCGGCACGCACGTCGAATTCGGATCCGAGACCGTTGCGCCAGATGGTGTAGTCCGTAAGGTTGACTACGCCATCGAAATTGTAGTCGCCGGCAGGAAGGTCGAGTTCGGCAACCTGTTCGATGTACACCAGCATATCTTCGAGGCTCTCCTCGTCCGGCGTAATCAGAGGCACATCGTTAAAGGTGCTGCCCGCGCCATCGAGATCGTAGTCGTTGAATGAAGTAATCGTGTCCAATACGTCAAAACCCTGCACAACACGAGCAAACACAGTGAACCCACCGTTCTGCGAATCGAGATTGTTGGCGTTGTCCTGAGTATTGAAGAAAAAGCCGCTCGTCGCACTGTTCGGGTCGCCGCCGAGTTTGGCGTAGGCCACGGTGTACTTCAGATTGGATATGCCGGGTTCATTCACCACCGGTGCGTCGGTAGGAACGTTCGTCAAACCTCCGGCCTCCGTATACTTGAAACCGCCGCCTTGCAGCACAAATCGACCAAGTTGACCATGGTCGTCCAAAGCCATCGGCATGCGATGAAAGAAGCTGCCATCGTAGTCGCCGTCGTTCACGTAGTTCATGAAGTTCGCAACACTTGCCGGCGTGGCGGTGTCAAACATTCGAACATCGATATCGCCAACGGTTGTCGTGAACCGCAAGATCGTGGCTTCGGCCGGGGCAGACAGCAGGCAGCAGCAGAGCAGAAGCGCGGCCCTACGGATCGGCGTGCCGATCGATTCACCCTCCGCACAGCGGCCGCCCGTCATCATGGTGCACATCTCTGATTTCTGTACGAAGTTGCCTAACCCGTTCCAAACCTCCAGCCTACTCGCCCGGCGCAAATCTGTCCACGAACGGGCCGCTCCCCCTATTGGAGGCGTGTGGCTACAATGCGGGCTAATCGGATTTACCGAAACGACGCTTCCCCGAACTCCTCTTCAACCTCCGGAACGTACCGATTATGCCAGCTTTTCCAGAGATCAACGCGATTGCCTACGAAGGGCCGGACAGCCGCAATCCGCTCGCCTTCCGCTACTACAACGCCGACGAGGTGGTCGAAGGCCGCACTATGCGGGACCATCTGCGGTTTAGCGTGGTGTACTGGCACACGTTCCGGAATCCGCTGAGCGACCCGTTCGGCGTCGGCACCGCGGTGCGGCCGTGGGACGATGGCACCGAATCGGTCGAGAACGCCCAGAACCGCGTCCGCGCCGCGTTCGAGTTCATCGAGAAGCTCGGCGCGCCGTACTACGCGTTCCACGATCGCGACGTCGCGCCCGAAGGGGCAACGCTGAGCGAGAGCAACCAGAACCTCGACGCGGTGGCCAAGGTGCTTAAAGAGGAGCAAGACCGCTCCGGCATCAAATTGCTGTGGGGCACGGCCAACCTGTTCTCGAACCGTCGCTACATGCACGGCGCGGCCACCAGCTGCAACGCCGAAGTGTACGCCTACGCGGCCGCCCAGGTGAAGAAAGCCCTGGAAGTGACGCACGAGCTGGGCGGCGAAGGTTACACGTTCTGGGGCGGCCGCGAAGGCTACCAGTGCTTGTGGAATACCAACCTGGAGCGGGAGCTGGATCACTTGGGGCGCTTCCTCCACATGGCCGTGGACTACGCCAAGGAGATTGGCTTCACCGGGCAGTTCTACATCGAGCCGAAGCCGAAGGAGCCCACCAAGCACCAGTACGATAGCGACGCGGCCGCGTGTTTGAACTTCCTCCGGCAGTACGACCTGTTGGATCACTTCAAGCTGAACCTCGAAACCAACCACGCCACCTTGGCTGGGCACACGATGCACCACGAGTTGGAAGTCGCCGGCTCGGCGGGCGCGCTGGGGTCGATCGACGCCAACACGGGCGACGTGATGCTCGGCTGGGATACCGATCAATTCCCCACCGACATCTACCTCACCACGCAGTGCATGCACTCGATCCTCAAGTACGGCGGTCTCGCGCCTGGCGGGGTGAACTTCGACGCCAAGGTGCGCCGCGAGAGCTTCGAGCCGGTTGACCTGTTCTACGCTCACATCGGCGGCATGGATGCGTTCGCTCGCGGACTGAAGATCGCCGCGGCGATGCGTGCCGACGGGCGGCTGCAGGGAATCGTCGACGAGCGGTACGCCAGCTGGTCCGATGGCCTGGGCGCCGACATCGAAGCCGGCAAGCATGGCCTGGCAAGCCTCGAGAAACTGATGCTCGAGCGCGGCGAAGCCACCCCCAACGCCAGCGGCCGCCAGGAGCGAATCGAGAATTTGATTAACGAGTACCTGTAGTCCCAGCTCGTGCTATGGCCCTTCGTGTCATTTCGAAGGGAGTCCAGCGACCGAGAAATCTACTTTGCCTCTCGCTACGCATTCACATTTGGGGAGGTCTGCACACCAAGCTCCCAAGCCCGGCCGTGTCCTGCTCTTGGGCAACATAGATTCCTCAGTCGGCGAGCCTCCTTTCGGAATGACACGAAGGCTACAGTCAAATGACACCAAAGGCTACGGCCGAGGCGGCCATAGAGCGCATTTCCGATTGCCATTCTGCTAGCTTGGCGTGATGGGTTAGGCTTCTTTCTTTTGAAAGGAGTTTCCCATGAACGGGCGTGCGTATTCGATCGATCTTCGCGTACGGGTGTTGATGGACCTTGATGAGGGGATGAGCAAGGCCGCGATCGCTCGCAAGCACCGTGTCTCGACGCGGTGGATTTACAAGCTGCAGAAGCAGCGGGAAGAGAGCGGCGACATCGCCCCGCGGCGGGGTAAGACCGGCCCCAAGCGGAAGCTGGCCGGGCACGCCGATCGGCTGCTCGAATTGGTGGAGGAGCAGCCTGACGCATCCCTCAACGAACTCCGCGAACGACTGGATGTGGTTGTCGGGGTCACCACCGTGTGGAGGGCTCTGAAGACGCTCGGCGTGACGTTCAAAAAAGGTGGTGCACGCGGCTGAGCAGGACCGGCCGGACGTGGCCCTCAAGCGGACCGCCTGGCGGTTCTGGCAGGCCCACCTGCGGCCGCACCACTTGGTGTTCATCGACGAGACCGGCGCGAACACCAAGATGACGCGCACCGGCGGCCGGGCCTACCGAGGCTGCCGCGTGGTGGCCAAGGTCCCTCACGGCCACTGGAAAACCACTACCTTCGTCGGCGCGCTGAGGGCGACCGGCATGACCGCGCCGCTGGATGGCCCGATGAACGGCGACCTGTTCCTGGCCTATGTGCAGCAGCACCTGGTGCCGACCCTGCGTCCAGGCGACACGGTCATCATGGACAACCTCTCCAGCCACAAGCGGGCCGGTGTCCGCGAAGCGATCGAAGCGGTCGGCGCAAGACTCGAGTACCTGCCGCCCTATAGCCCCGATCTCAACCCGATCGAGCTGGCGTTCGCAAAGCTGAAGGCCAAGCTACGCAAGGCGGCTGCACGCACCATCGACCAGCTAGAGCAAGCCATCGCCGAGGCGATCGACCGCTTCCCCACAAACGAATGCCTCGCCTACTTTAGGCACTGTGGGTACTCGGATCGGTAATGTGGAATATGCTCTAGTGCACGTTACGCAGCCATCGGCTGCTGCGCACCGCACACTTGCTGGTACACCTCCAGCAACCGCGCGGCGACCGCGTGACTCGAGAACTCACTCGCCGCTCGCTGCTGTGCACTCGCCGCGTATTGAGCCAACAGCGCCCGATCGCCGTGCAGGGTGCGCAGTGCGTCGGCCAGCGCGGTCGAGTCTCCGCTAGGAAACACGATGCCGTCCTGCTGCGAGCGAACAGCTTCTTTCATCCCGCCCGCGTCGCTCACCACGGGGCACAGCCCGGCGGTCATTGCTTCGAGCACTGCCACGCACAGCGCTTCGGCCCGCGATGGCATGACGAACACGTCGGCCGCTGAGAGCAGCCGCGATGCTTGGGGCCGATAGCCTGTCATCTGCACGCGCGCGGCCAATCGTGGGTCGCTGGCCAGTTGCTCTACCTGCGGGTCGAGCACTCGGCCCATGAGTACGAACTTCATGCTCTCGAGGTCGCTGAACTGAGTGGCCGCCTCGAGCAGCACGTCGGCGCCCTTCACCCAACGCATGTTGGCGACCATCATCACCACCAAGTCGTCATCGGCCAAGCCCAACTCGCGACGGGCGTCGCTGCGAGTCATGGGCTCGGTGACCGATGCACCGAGGCAGTTGTAAACCACGTGGCATCGCTCCCCCGGCACACCGGCGGCGAGCAGCGAGTCGCGCACTGCGGCCGACTCACAGGCGTGCGCGGCCACTCGGGGTGACAGGTAGGTGATCCACTGATCGGGACTCCAGCGCTGCACCGCGGAGGTCACACCTCGGAACGACACGACCGGCACTCGGCTGCCTAGCGACTGCGTGGCGAGCACCGCGTGCGCGAGCGGGCGAGGGTAGAACGCGTGAATCACGTCGGGCCGCGCTTGCCGGATCGCCTCGCGGACCTGGCGAATCGGCTGCCAATGAATCTTGCCCTTGCGAGTGTACGGCAACCGCTGCACCGGATCGGCCGGTTGGTCGTCGCCGATCGACAGGCTCCACACGTCCACGCCGCGGCACGCGGCCAAGGCGTTGTTGATGGTCGACTTGCCGCCGATGGTCAGGATACGCATGGATGCTCGGGGTTGGCTAAGCGGCGGCCGATTGGCTTTGTCGGAGGCTCTGGATCACCTCTGTGTACACCTGCCCGACCGATAGGTCTCGCATGCAGGCGTGGGTGCCCAGGGGGCAGGTTCGTTTGCCGCACGGTTGGCAGTCGAGCGACAACGTCAATGGAGTTTCCTGGTCGTAGTGGGTGACCGTGTGGTCGGGCGAAGTCGGACCGAACAGCGACACCACCGGCTTGCCGAACGCGATGCCGAAGAACCGCGGGCCGCTGTCGGTGGTGAGCAGCAGTCGCGATCGGCGAATGCACGCTTTGGTCAAACCAAGCGGCACATCGAAATCGGCCAGGCTCACCACTCGGCGGTCGTCCGCGCGGCGAACGATGGTGCGCGCGATGTCGCGCTCGGCCGGACCGCAGTTCACCAGCACGTGTAAGTTCTCCTCGTGCGCCAAGCGGCGCGCTACCGCGGCGAAGTGCTCGGCGGGCCAGTGCTTGGCCGCGCCGTACGCTCCGCCCGAGTTGAGTACGACTACGCGGTTATTGGTCGGCAGGTTGAGCTTGTCCCAAACCGCGTCGGCCGCCACCTCGTCTTCGCCGGTCGTCGCCAGTTCCAGGATGGGAGCCTCGATGCCGCACCCGGCCGCGTAGGCCACCTTCAGGTAGGCATCGATCGTGGCCGCGCCTTCGGTGTCGACGCGCTGGTTGACAAGCCACCGCCGCAAGTCGCCTGCGGTGCCAACGCGCCGGGCTGCACCGCTTCGCCACGCCATCCAGCCAGTGCGAAGCGAGTTCGTGAGCAGCACCGCCATGTCGACTCGCGCCGCGCGGAGCTTGGCGATCGCACCACTCTGGCGGCGGTCGCCCGCTTTCACCTTGGGCGAGTACAGGATCTCCTCGTCCAACCACGGCGAGCCGGCCAGCACCTCCGAAACGTAGGGACGCATCACGCCGATCAAGTCGCCGTCGTCGCCCACCATCTTCTTTAGCGCTCGCAGCGCCGGCGTGGCCATCACGACGTCGCCGATCCAGTTGGGCAAGAACACTGCCAGTCGCATTGCGCCAGTCCTCAATGTTTGGGGAATTCCAGGGCGGCGATGATAGAAGCTCGCTCTCCAACCGGCAACAGCAGCAACTCGGTGCTAGCACGCAACTACCATTCGAGCCCTCGCTCTCGCAAATCCTCCTCCAGTTGGTCGTGGTCGGTGTACTGCACCGCATCGAGCCCTGCGGACCGGGCGCCTTGGACGTTCTCCGCGCGGTCGTCGACGAAGAACACCTCGCCGGCCGGCACACCGCATTTCTCGATGGCATGCTTGTAAATCTTCCGGGCGGGTTTCATGCTCTTCGCGTCAAAGCTGGTGACATTCTGCTCGAAGGCACTGCACAGCACGTCGAACCGGCCGTCGGTCACGAATCGCCAATGCACCGGGTTGGTATTCGAGAGAATCCCCAGCCGATGTCCGGCCGCGTGCAGGTCGCGCACGAGCGCGAAACTCGACTCAATGGGCGCGAACATGTCGGCTGCGGCCAGTTCCAGTTCTTGCCGGTCGGGCTCGACGTTCAGCGCGCCGCAGAACTTCTCGAAGAACTCATCCTCGCTCACCAGCCCATGCTCGAACCGCCACAGCAGGCTATCCTGCTCGTGAGGGCCAATCACCAGTTCGGCCACCTCCTCGAACTTCACTCCCGCCACGGCAGCCATCTGCTCGCAGGCACGCTCGTTGGAGAAGCTTAGCAGCACGTTACCGAGATCGAAGTACAGGAATTGTGGTTTCATTTGGACGGGATGGGCTTGGGGACTTGGCTGGTTACAATGGGAGGCTGCGTTTCTCAGGACCTTCGTTACCGCGACAATGAGCACTCCCCAGCTACGTTTGGCCACCGAAGCCGATTTGGCGGCCATTAACGATATTCATAACCACTACGTGCTGCACACGTCGAGTACCTACGCGCTGGAGCCAATGTCGCTCGAGATGCGCCGCAACTGGTTCACCACCCGCCCGGAGATTCATCCGGTGACCGTGGTTGAGGACGACGGGCAGGTCGTCGCCTGGGGCGCGCTCGGCCCTTTCCGACTGCTGGGCGGATATCGAATGACGGTTGAAAACTCGGTGTACGTGCATCCCGATCATATGCGTCGTGGGTTGGGTTCGATGATCCTCCAGGACCAACAGCAGCGCGCCGCCAAACTCGGCCTGCACGCCATCATTGCGGTGATCGACAGCAAGCAGGACGCCAGCATTGCGGCTCACAGCAAACAAGGGTATCGCGAAGTCGGCCGCATGCGCGAGATCGCTCGCAAGTTCGACAGCTGGCGCGACGTTGTGTTCATGCAGTGGATGGTTGAGTAGGGGAGTGGGAGTAGGTGAGTAGGTGAGTAGGTGAGTAGGGTCAAGCAAGCGGCTCGAGAACAACTTCCTCCTATGTTTCCTCTCCCCCTTGCGGGGAGAGGCTAGGAGAGGGGGGATAAAAACAAAACTGCGGAAGTTGTTCTCGTGCCGCTGCTACGCCGCCACTTTCAACTTCTCGCGTTCCCTCTCCGATAGTTCCGACAAGTCCCCCGCTACCACGGCGTGGGCCACCGCCACGCGGCGATGCAGTCGCCAGCCGGCGAAGCCGCCTACCAGGATCGACGCGACGAACAGCCGCGGTTCGTAGTCCACCAGGTAGCCGAGCAGTTGGTTGATCGCCCCGCCGACGCCGCCGTAGATGCCGGGGCCTTTGGGAATCACTGGCAGCGGCTCGACCGGTTGCGGCTCGCGCGACAGGTCGGGCTTGGTGAACCAGCCTATCGACAACAGTCGCTCCCAAACGGTTTGCTCCGCCGGTACGGCGATGCCCACTACCGTTTGCTCCGCCGCCGGAGCCAGCGGACCGATGCCGCGCAGCGGCGGTCCAATCGATTTGCCATTCGACTCCGGCAACCCAATCGGCGTCGATACCACTTCGCCGGTCTCCGCAGGTTGCAGCACCACGGTTCGCGAACCGAACTTCTCGTAGGCCGCGTTGCCCACGATCGCCCCCGCCAACACGATCATCGCCATGCCGACGTACGAGTTCAGGCTCTGCGGATCGAGCCAGCGGTTGAGCACCGCAAACGTGACGCCCGCCGCCGAAATGGCCAGCGGCAACGTTCGCCACAGCACGCTGCCAACCACATCGTGATCGCCACCGCCCAGGAGCGTCGCCAGCAGCGTCATGGCCATCTCCCACAAGCTCGCCAGCGCGCCGCCAAAGTCGTACAACAGCACCAGCACCACCAACAGCACAATCAGGCTGGGCGGAACATGCAGCCGCTCGCGAATCCACGCGTACAGTCGTCCGATCATCTTTCACAACCCTGAGCAACGAGCAGCAGCACCCGCGAACCGCTCCGCGAGTGGAGCTGGGGACAATAGCGAACCTGCCGGAGCTACGTAATACCGAAATGGCCCGGGGGCAAAACCGGGTTTTGGGCCACAACACGATCCATTGGCCCAAAACCCCTGTCGTTATGGTCCCACCCAAGTGGCAAAAACCCTTGTTTTCTCGGCAATTCCAATCGGGGGGTGCGACAAAACCCCTCGCGTTGTTCCCCGCATGTTTTCGATGGGGACAAAACCCGATAGTGGCCGTTCGCTCCGCGAACGAGCTCCGCCAACTTCACCTGGCAAAGACGCCGCACCACGAAGCACCTTGTATTGTCCCACACCCGTGTACGATTCCCACCTGCACGGCGAGAGAAACCTGGGAATCGCTTGAGTTCGATCCGCGCGTGGCGCGGAGGTAACGGATTGAATTCCGTTCTACGCGAGGGTGGGGTGTTTCTACCAAGCTCAACGGGCAAAATTGACCCCTGCGGTTTGACGCAGTAGACTCGTGACCACAACGCCGGTCCTGCTTGCCGCGGCGGTGATCTTCTGCTCGCTGACCCAAGAGAAGGGATGCACGATGAACAACATGAACTTGAACGCCGGGGGAATCATCGGCGGACTGCTGGGCGCCGCCCTTGGCGTGGCGGCGCTCATGGCCATGGACGACGGCGAAGGCGTCCGGCGACGCGGCAAGCTGGTGGTGCTCGGCGTGGTTTGCGGCGCCGTGGCCGGGAACTTCCTGTGGGGCCTCGTGTTCGGACGCAAGACCGAAGTCGAGGCCGAAACAGAGCAACTCGAAGACGCGTAAACTCCGCGGGAGGTGGATCATGGGTCGTGGGGTACTTTTTGCACTGCTCTATGGATTCCTGACATGGGTCGCGGGCGGCATCGTCGCCATGTTGCTGCTTCCCATCATCGCCGACGACCCGCGCGCGGCTGGTAAAGTAGCCAGCCAGTTGGTGTTCCTCTTCCTGGCCATACCAGCCGCGATCGGAGGGTTCTTCCTTCACCGCTTCAAGAAGTAAAGTGAGTTTTCGTGAAAGACAATCAAACCACTCCGCCAGCCAACTTCGAGCCGCTGACGGAAGAAGAAACCCAATCCCATTTCGAAAAGCTCTGGGCCGGCGACCCGCTGGCGCGCGACCAGATCATCCACGGCAACATGCACTGGATACGACGAGCCGTGGACGAAATGGATAACCAGTCCACGATTCCGGCCGAGGCATTCCTGGCGGCCGGCAGAAAAGGACTGACGGCCGCCGTCGACGCCTTTTCGGACCCCAAGCACCGATTCTCCCCCAACGACCACCTTCAAGGCTGCTACGCTGGATGGTGGGTAATGCTGCAGTTTTCCAAACTGGCCCACGCGCACGGCTATGCCTGCAACCATGCGGGTTGATGAAAAGAAGGCGCTGACGAGCGCAAGCAGTACTGTAAGGCAGATGTTGCAGATACAAACGCATTTCCAGAAAACTCGCCACGAAAACCTGCTCCTCGGCGGAGCTGCGGCAATGCGTTCGAGTTCGGGATCGAAGTTGTCCACTGAGCCTGCCCCTTTAAAGCTTGGCAATCAAATTCTTGCTAAGAGTATACCCGGATCCTGTGAAACACGGAACTTATGCGAGAACTCTCTCGCAAAGGCGCGAACGTGGACTACTCAAGGCGAGATTGGGCTTGCAATCTTCGATCTATTCGCACAACTACGAATATAGTGCTCGTCTATTCCACTTAGATAGTTGTGAAACCTTTTGAGATGTTGCGGTAGGGACTCTTCCAAATCGCAGTATGCAATACTTCTCAAGTGAATTGACGGTGCATGCCAACGTACTCGCGCATCCAGGTCGTCGATCCAGGCGGCTCCAAACAAGGTGTAAGGAATCTCGGGGAAGAAAGAATCGAAGCACTTGCCTTGCGCATCGTTATTGACTGCAATCTGAATGCTACGTGAAACTCTCTCGCAAAGAGTCAAACGCACCTCGGGATACCTGCTGTGAGACATTGGCGGTGCGAGAACGTAAGCGTACCGCTCGGCGAACTCTTCAAGTGGCAGCATGATGCTCTTCAGGTGCTCGTTCAGACGCTCGTAGGCTTCTGGAGAGTCCAAGGCCACAGCATGCACCTTTCAAATGCGAGCAGTCTCTTGCCTCGTCGCCACCGCCCAAGCTGTAAGAAAAACGCGGTTGAATTCGGACTGGGGGATGGTCCAATGGGTGTGGGGCGGAATACACATTCCGACGGTGCCTTTCACCGGCCCCCACCCTGGCCCTCCCCCAAACGATTTCGCGGTGGAGGTTGTTGGAAAGGTCACCACCTCCTGCGAAATCGCCCGGGGGAGGGAACTAGATGTCGTTCGGATTTCGTGCCCTACCTATTCCGGTTTATTGGACCGCTTGGGCGGGCGAATGGGGTTTTGTCGCACCTGCGGGGAACCGAGCGCCAAAACTCGTGCTGCTCTGGAGTGGGCCATTTCCGTAAGTTGTTTATTTCAAAGGACTTATGGATAGGTCATCGCGAGGGGCGTGGGGAGTTTTGTCGCAGGGAATCGTTTTGCCGCCGAGGTGCGACAAAACGGCCCGTCTCGCTGGGCGTGGTTGGTTGAGTTCGCCCGACGCTCGTGCCAAGATGGGCAAGCATCCCTCCTCGGTCGCCGGCGGCGACTGGCCCCTCCCTCCTTTTACAGATTGGTAAGTCATGCGTTTTCATTGGGCGGTACGCACGGTTTTGGTCCTTGGTGTGACTTGGTCGAGTCTCGCGGCGGCCGAAGAGCCGGTGTTGATGCCGTACATCGATGGGCCGTGGTGGCCGGTGGCCGGGAATCCCGATCTGGGTGAGTTCACGACCGATCGACAGCAGCCGGTCGACTTTGCCGTGTGGCAAGCGGCCGATGGCACATGGCAGATTTGGAGTTGCATTCGCAAGACCGCGTGCGGTGGCAACACCCGATTGCTGTACGGCTGGGAAGGCGACTCGATTACCGAAAGCAACTGGCGGCCGACCGGCATTCGCATGACGGCCGAACCCAGGCTCGGCGAGACGCCCGGCGGGCTGCAAGCGCCACACGTGGTGCAGCACGACGGAAAGTACTGCATGCTGTACGGCGACTGGGAACACATTTGCCTGGCCACCAGCGAAGACGGCAAGAACTTCGAGCGATACATCAAGCCCGACGGCACCACCGGCTTCTTCACCGAAGGACCAGGTGCCAACACGCGCGACATCGTGGCCTTGAAGCACGACGGCAAGTGGTTCGGCTACTACACGGCCCACCCCAACCTGCAGGGCGCGGTCTACTGCCGCACTTCGGACGATCTGAAGAATTGGAGCGAGTCGGTCACCGTGGCGTTCGGCGGCCGCGCTGGCGTCAATCCATTCGCGGCGGAGTGCCCGCACGTGTTTGAGAAGGACGGTCGGTACTATTTGTTCCGCACGCAGAAGTACGGCCAGAGCGCACGCACGTCGGTCTACTGTTCGGACGATCCGCTGAACTTCGGTATCAATCAAGATCGCTTGTACTACGTGGGCGAGTTGCCTATTGCCGCGCCGGAAGTGGTCATCAATCACGAGGGGCAAGACTACGTGGCGGCGCTCAACCCGGGACTCGACGGGATCCGCATCGCGAAGCTCGCCTGGACGCTTCCGCCGGAGCAAGGTGAGTTGGTGTTCGATTTCGACTCGGCCGACGATCGAGAGGGTTGGCAAGTGGTCGAGGGCGACCTGCCGATGGTGTTCACGCGATCGAGCCGCAGCGGATTCCTGCCGCCGATGACGCACTTCATCGGCACCGCGGAAAAGGTGGGCGGCAGCTTCGACGACCGCCTGACCGGCGTGATTGAATCACCGGCGTTCCGTGTGGAAGCTCCCTGGCACTTCGCCATGCTCTCGGGCGGCGCGGATCCAGCGAGGTTGTACGTGGCGATTGTCGACGATGCGACTGGTGAGGAGTTGGTGCGCGTGTACGCCCAACTCGACTCGAATGCGATGACCCGCCAACTGCTGAACACCTCGGAGCTAGTCGGCAGGAACGTCCGCGTGCGGGTGGTCGACCAGTCGAAGGACGGCTGGGGCCACATCAACTTCGGCGGACTGTACCAGGGCGTGGTGAAGCCGAAGGAATAGGGGGCCCGACGGTCCAACGAGGCTCCGTTTCGGAGGCTCGTTGGCCGCGGTACAATGCAAGTTTGGCCATCCCCCAACATCCCCAGCCACTTGCAGCCATGTTTACCGGACTCGTTCAAAGCCTAGCCGAAGTCGCCCAACTCGTCGCCGAGCCAGGCGGGGTGCGGTTGGTGGTTCGCGAACCGCAAATGGCCGCGGCCACCGAGATCGGAGCCAGCATCGCCAACAACGGCTGCTGTTTGACGGTCGTTGAGGTCGAAGGCGATTCGATCAGCTTTCAGGCGGGCGAGGAGACGCTGTCGCGGACCAATCTGGGCGAACTGAAGCCGGGCGATCGGCTGAACTTGGAGACCTCGCTGAGGATGGGCGACGAGATCGGCGGCCACCTGGTCACCGGGCACATCGACGGCCTGGCGACGGTCGACGAGCGAATCGACGACGCGGAGTGGTCGACCATGTGGTTCCGCGTGCCGCGCCGACTCACCAAACAGATGGCCAGCAAGGGTTCGGTGGCCGTGGACGGAGTAAGCCTCACCTTGGTGGACGTGGAAGACGAGCGTTTCAGCGTCGCACTGATCCCCCACACGCTGTCGGTCACCACGCTAGGCCTTCGCAACGTGGGCGACACGGTGAACATCGAAACCGATGTGCTGGCCAAGTACGTGGAACGCCAGCTGGAGGGATCAGGGACTCCAACCAGCGGATGAGTTCCTTGCATCGCGACTCGAATCCTTCAATCGATTAGTGCTACAGCGCCAACTCGAATGACAGCGGGAAAGTTAGCCACGGATTAACACCGATGATACACGGAATAACTGAACTTGTGCCGCGGCTGCATTGCGATTTCGGTCGCTCTCCGGCTAGTGGAAAGGTTTGCTCCTCGACCGCAGGGGGTGTTGATCAACCAACCCAGGGTGGCGCTTGGCTCGTACCTCGCCAAGCTGACCCTGGGCTGCCGAAGTTCGTCCCTTCGGGACTGTTCTTGTTCGACACTTCTCTTTCAAATATCCGTGTCCATCAGTGTTCATCCGTGGCTAAACTTCAAGCGCGACCGACGGTCGCCGCTTTGTGTTCTCTGTTTTCTCCGTTGCCTCCTGTTCAAGTTCCTTTGGTCGTGGCTCGATAGCACTGGATTCATCATAGCGCTGTAGTCTTCGGCTATCTTCAGGATGACATTTCCTTTCAACCTTCAAAGTCAAACTTAGTGTCTGAGCGTCAAACTAAATCGTTCCTCATGAAGCGGCTCCGCGAGATCGGAGTGGAGCCGGCGTCGCGGCATGGGCAGAACTTCTTGATCGATCTGAACCTGGTGCAGATGATCATCGACTCGGCCGAGTTGGATCGGCGCGACGTCGTGCTGGAAGTCGGCACCGGCACCGGGTCGCTCACCGCGTTGATGGCTCCGCAGGCGGCGCACGTGGTCACCGTGGAAATCGACGGGCACTTGTACGAACTGGCCAGCGAGCAGTTGCTGGAGTTCGACAACGTGACGATGTTGCACACGGACGCGCTAAAGAACAAGAACCACTTCAACCCGGTGGTGCTCGAGACCATCGGCGAGCGACTCGCAGTCGTGCCCGACGGGCGGCTGAAGCTCGTGGCGAACCTGCCGTACAACGTGGCGACGCCGATCCTGTCGAACTTGCTGTCGTGCGACTACACGCCGCACTCGATGGTGGCCACGATCCAGAAGGAGCTGGCCGAGCGGATCGTCGCGCAGCCGTGGTCGAAGGACTACAGCGCACTGAGCGTGTGGATGCAAGCGCAGTGCGACTGCGAGATCGTGCGAGCAATGGCGCCCAGCGTGTTCTGGCCGCGGCCGAAGGTCGACTCGGCGATCATTCGCACCGTGGTGAACGATGAGAAACGCAACTCGATACCCGATGCCACCTACTTTCACCAGTTCGTCAAGTCGATCTTCCTGCACCGGCGGAAGTTCCTGCGGGCGAATGTCGTGGCAGCAATGAAGAAGCACTTGAACAAGGAGCAGGTCGACGTGCTGATGGACGAGATGGGCTTTGGGCCGGACACGCGGACCGAGCAACTCGACGTCGCAACGCTGCTGGCATTCACCGAGAAGGTCCGCGCGGCCGCGCCGGACTGGAAGCTGTGAACGGCCAGAAACATCCCTCAACTTGTTACGCATTCGTAGGTTTGTGCTACAATCCGTCTCAGTGGTGGGCGAGAATCATTCGGAGGACACTAGCAGATGGCTTTTATTGAAATGACCGGGGCCACCCTGGACCGGATCATCAGCGAAGACGAGTTGCACCACGACAACCTGGAAGAGGCTGGGGTGCGCGACGCGACGATTGTCCGCGTGAACCGCGAGGGCGACATCGAAGTCCGCCGCCGCGAGGGATGGGACGTCGTAGGCGGGTTGATTGGCGAGTTCGAGGACCGCGTCAAAGCCGAAACCGGCCTCGACTGGGCCTGACGGCGCGGGTGCGAATAATTTGCACCGCTGGCGGGAACTTTATAGGGTTCCGCCGCGTCGAACGTGGAGCGGATCCTGGTCCTCCCGAGGAGCATCGAAAATGCGACGCGTTCCCCTCTTTGTGCGCTCGGCGGTAGTCTGTTCGAGCGCGACGCTGTTGATCGGCTTCGTGGCCCTGAAAGGGGGCGTATTCGAACCTGCTTCGTCCGATGCAGATCACGACGAAGTGCCCGTTCGCATGGCAGGGACGAAGAACGCCAACCTCGGGCTCGCTCTCGAGAATCGCATTGACGATAGTAACGATCTGAAGAACAAGGACTTGTTGCGCGGCAACGGCGCCGGTGTCGAAGTCCCGCCGGAACTTAAGGGCGAGCCCAGCAGCGTGGGGCGGTATTTCCGAGCCCCGAGTAGCAAGAGCATGGTGCCCGCGGTCGATCCCGGCGCGATTCAAATCCCGGTCGACGTGGTGGAGAAGGCCACGCGCAAGGATCAGATGCGAGCGTTTGGGAGCAAGAGTTCGGTACCGCTGATCGAACCAGGTAAGGTCCAGTTTCCCGCCAAACAAGCGACGGAGTCGCCAGCGGAGAAGGGTCCCGAGAAGCCGATGCTGATGCCCAGTACAAAGCGGGCCCCGGTGTTCGATTTCACGCCCAGCGAAAACACCGCTGTGCCGCGGCGAACCATGCTGCCCGGCAGCAAGAGCGCCCCGGCGTTTGACTTCACTCCTAAAGCCGAAGGCAAGTCGGCTCCACCGCCACCTCCACCACCGACGCAGAAGGTTGCTCCGCAGACCTTATCCAAAGGCTCGAAGGTGAAGGGAGGCTGACATGGAGTGGATGAATCCCACTTGGATGTTGTTGTCGGCGGCTGCGAGCTTTCTGTTCCTGGCGGTGGTGTTTCGGCCGATGGAGATGGTGTTTCCCGCCAGGGCAGGGCAGCGGTTCTTCCGCCCCGACTGGTGGACCGACCTGTGCTTCTTTATCGGCCAGTACCTGCTGTGGAGCGGGCTGGTGGTGTGGGCGCTGTACTACGTGAACGTGTGGGTCGATGGTTTTGTGCCGAGCGGATTTCGCGCATCGGTCGCAGCGCAGCCGTGGTGGCTGCAAGTGATCGAAGTGGTGCTGCTGTCCGACTTCTTGATCTACTGGGCGCATCGGTTGCAGCACTCTAACCAGTTCCTGTGGCGGTTTCACTCAGTGCATCACACGGCCGAGCACCTCGATTGGCTGGCCGCGCATCGCGAGCACCCGCTCGACTCGATCTACACGGTTGGCATCATCAACCTGCCGGCCGTGGTGCTGGGCTTTCCGCTGGAGACGATCGCCGCGCTGGTAGCGTTTCGCGGCATCTGGGCGATCTACATTCACTCGAATGTTCGCTTGCCGATTGGGCCGCTGCGAGTGCTGATCGGCGCGCCGGAGTTGCACCACTGGCACCATGCGAAAGACCGCCGCGCGGGCAACTACGCGAACATCAGCCCGCTGATGGATGTCCTGTTTGGCACGTACACTTGCCCCGACCACGAACCTGCAGAGTTCGGCATCGAAGAGCCGAGCGCGACGAACTACGTCGGCCACATGGTCGAGCCGCTGCTGCCAGACCGCGGGCACTCCCGGCACGTCGAGCCGGCGACGACCGAAGCGGCCGGCGGCAAAGCGTCACTGCATGCTGGTTGACGAGCGATCCTGCGAAGCAGTGTCGTTGGGGTCGAGTTGCACGCGGATCTGTCCGCGGATTTGGACGAACGGCAACAAGCCCGCGCCCAACTGCTGCCGGACTTCGCGCGGGGTGAGCTGGTTCTCACGAGCGTAGGCGTCGATGGACATGGTGCCGGCCAGGGCACTGTCGCGTGCCGGGGCCGGCGTGTGCATGGGGGCCATAGGAGTTCCTCCGCCAAAAGGATCGCGAAAAGGAGCGAGGGTGCTGACGCTTGTTCCGATTATACCCGGCCGCCGGGCCCGCCCAATACCGGTTGCCGCCGCGGAAAGACTGCCCCTGGGCCCCTGCGGCTGGTACGCTAACAGAGACAAAATCCACTTTCCCCCAGGCTCCTTTCATGGCTCGTACCGCAAACATCGACCGCAAGACGGGCGAAACCGACATCCAGCTCCAGCTCGACCTGGATGGCACGGGGCGGGCGGACGTGGCCACCGGAGTGGGCTTCCTCGATCACATGCTCACGCTGTTCGCCAAGCATGGGGTAGTGGACCTCAAGGTTCGCGCCGCGGGCGACCTGGAGGTCGACCAGCATCACACGGTCGAAGACGTTGGCATCTGCCTGGGCCAGGCCATCCGCCAGGCGGTGGGCGACAAGCAGGGCATCCGCCGGTACGGGCACTTCACGCTGCCGATGGACGAGACGCTGGCGACCGTGGCCATCGACCTCAGCGGCCGGCACTACCTGGTGTACAACGCGCCGACGCCCACCAGCAAAATTGGCAACTTCGATACCGAACTCTTGGAGGAGTTCTGGCAGGCGGTCTCGGCTAACGCGCTGTGCAACCTGCACGTCGTGCTGCACCACGGGCACAACAGCCACCACATCGCCGAAGCGGTGTTCAAAGCCGCCGCCCGGGCGCTACGCATGGCCGTGGAACACGATCCCCGCTGCCCCGGCGTGCCGAGCACGAAGGGAACCCTGGGGCAGTGACCAATGCGGGCGACCACCTACTCGCCGCCGAATTGTTCGACGTAGTCTTCCATCGCTGCTTGGATCACCTGTTCGGCGTGTTTGCGACTGTAGGGTGCGTCGATCCTCACGCGGTCTTCGTCGGGCGAGAGCATCTTGTAGGTGCTGAAGTAGTGACGCAGTCGGTCGACCAGCACGCTGGGTAGCTGCGAGACGTCCTCCACCTCCTGCCACATCGCATCGGCGTCGAGCACTGCGATGATCTTGTCGTCGGCTTCGCCATTGTCGAGCATCGGCAGACCGCCGACGACGCGCGCCGAGAGAATCACTTCGGAGTTCTGAATCGGGCGCTCGCTGATCACACAGATGTCGAGCGGGTCGCCATCGCCGGCCGCGGCGCCAGGCATCAGGGCTTTGACCCGCTTGCCGCAATACGTTTGAGGCACGAACCCGTACAGCGTCGGACAGAACGACGAAGTGCGATTCGGACGATCGACCCGCAAGTAGCCGGTCTGCTTGTCCAGCTCGTACTTCACTCGGTCGAACGGAGTCAGCTCGATGTAGGCGTTAAGCACCGTGGGCGGCTGCGGACCAACTTCCAGGCCGTGCCAGGGGTGCGGCCGCCAACGGTAGAACGGCGGGGGAAATCCCATATTGCTCTTCTCAGTCGAATGAACCAATCGCCCGAAATCGCCTTACAACAGCCTTGCTCGCTGACGCTTCCAAGTTTGCTGGCGTACTACGACAGCGGCATGTCTTCTTCGTTGACGTAGGTTTCGAGGAACCGGGTAAGCAACTGGAAGTCGCAGTCGGTTTCGATGAAACGCACCACGGTGACCAGCGTTTCGGGATCGACCAGTTCCTCGAACGGAACGTAGTGCAGATCGAGCTGACCGGAAACCGAAACCATGACGCCGTTGAGCTTTTGCTCGACCAACGCCCGGAACGCGCCAACGCCCAACTGGCTGCCGAGCATCACGTCGAACGCGTGCGGGATGGCACAGCGGGCCTCGTAGCCCAACTGCAGCGAAGTGACTTTCCGCTTCGCGCCGGTTTGCCGCTGGTACTCCTCGGTGATCAGCTTGCCAAAGATGGTGTGCAGGCTGATGGCCGAAATGTTGATATGACCATGCTCGTCGCGACCGACGCCTTCGAGGTACTTTTGCGGCATCAACTCGGCCAGGCCTTCGGCGATCACGACCACGCCGTACTTCTTGCCTTCGCGTTCGCGGGTGGTCATGGTGAGCACGATCCGCTTGATGACCTTCTCCAGGTCCATCACGTCGCGTGTCTCGGTCTTGCCGGTCGCAGGATTCTCGTACTCCTCGGTGGTGCGGTACTTGCCGCGGATGTCTTCCACGCTAATCACCAGACTGGCCTCGCCGGCGATGGCTACCCCGTAGGCGAGCCAGCCGGCGCTGCGGCCCATCGACTCGACCAGGAAGTAGGCGTTGTTGGCTTCGCCGTCGGCCAGCAGGTTGCGAACCTCGCGAGCCAGGAAGTCGACGGCCGTGAAGTAGCCGAACGTGAAGTCGATGCCGCGGTAGTCGTTGTCGATGGTCTTCGGCAGGTGGACTACCGGAATCTTCACCGCGTCGTCCGGCAGCGTGTCCTGGTACAGCTTGAACTTGTTGGCGGTCTTTAGCGTGTCGTCGCCGCCGATGGAGATCAACGCTTCGATGCCCAGCGACCGCAGCGCCTCGTAGGTGGCTTTGAGCGGCGCGACGCGCTCCGGGTCTTCCAGGTGCGAAGGATGCGACACCATCTTGCCAGGGTTGGTCCGGGCGGTGCCGATCATGATGCCCTGCTTGCTGCGCGTGCGGCTGAGCATGGCGTGGTCGATCACCACGTAGTCTTGTCCTTGCTCCAGCGGCTTCGACTCATCGTAGGTCGCCAGGCTCGAGTAGCCGTGCTTCAGGCCGATGACTTCGGCGCCGTGACGCAGGAACGAGACCGCTGCGGCCGAGATCACCGCGTTGGCTGCAGGGGCGGGGCCGCCGGCGAACAGGATGCCGACGCGGCGGAAGTTACTTTGCTCGGGGAATGGACGGGTGAGTGCTTCTGGCATGGTTCGTATCGCGGGTATCGAGGTGAGAGTGTAGTCCGCCCGGTGGGACCGTCATTGTACCTGCCGTGGGCCGGGTGGAGAATGGTCGGCCCCCCGCACGGCGGGCCTTCCTCGGCAGCACAGTGGACTGATATTCAGTCGTTCATGAACGTTCGCTCGACGAACGTCGTATCGATGCGGCCTTCCACGAATGCCGTGTGGCTGAGAATCTCGTGGTGCAGCTTGGCGGTGGTCTTGATGCCATCGACTCGCAGTTCCGACAGCGCTCGCTTCATGCAAGCAATGGCTTCCTTGCGAGTGGGTTGGTGGACCAGCAGCTTGCCGATCATCGAGTCGTAGTGGGGTGGCACCACGTAGCCGCTGTGCACGTGCGAGTCCCACCGCACACCAAAACCGCCCGGCACAATCAGCCGTTCGATGCGGCCTGGCGAGGGTTGGAAGTTGCGTTCCGGGTCCTCGGCGTTGATGCGGCACTCGATCGATGCACCGTTCTGCTGCACGTCGTCCTGCGAGAAGCCGAGCGGCTCGCCCGAGGCGACGC
The DNA here is from genome assembly GCF_965227375.1 of Aeoliella sp. Taxonomy (NCBI): domain Bacteria; kingdom Pseudomonadati; phylum Planctomycetota; class Planctomycetia; order Pirellulales; family Lacipirellulaceae; genus Aeoliella; species Aeoliella sp. The sequence continues at coordinate 714,416 of NZ_CBDDFX010000002.1, read as the reverse complement.
GAATCTGCGCCTTGATCAGGTCGACGCCGGTCACCAGTTCGGTTACGGGATGCTCGACCTGGATGCGGGCGTTGACTTCGATGAAGTAATAGTTGCCCTCTTCGTCCACAATGAACTCGACTGTCGCCGCGTTGGTATAGTCGGCCGTGGAAATCAGGCGGCGGGCGGCCTCGCACATTTCGTTGCGAGTCTTGTCGTCGATGCTGGTGCTGGGGCTCTCTTCGATCAGCTTCTGGTGCCGCCGCTGCACCGAGCAATCGCGCTCCCACAGGTGCACCACGTTGCCGTGATGGTCGGCAATCACTTGCACTTCCACGTGGCGTGGCTGGCCGATGTACTTTTCGAGGTACACGTCGCCGTTGCCAAACGCCGCCTGGGCTTCGGCCTGGGCCTGCTGCAGTGCCGACTTGAGGGCCAGGTCGTTGGCCGCCACTCGCATGCCGCGGCCGCCACCGCCAGCCACGGCTTTGATCAGCACAGGGAAGCCGACTTCGTGGGCGAACCGCATCGCCTCGTCTTCCGACTGAATCACGCCTTCGCTGCCGGGCACGACTGGCACGTTCGCGCGGCGGGCCAGGTCGCGGGCGGCGTTCTTGTCGCCCAGTTGCGACATCGCTTCGGGCATGGGGCCGATGAAGTCGATGTTGCAGCTGCGGCACACTTCGTTGAAGTGGGCGTTTTCGGCCAGGAAGCCGTAGCCGGGGTGAATCGCTTGCACGTTGCCCACCTCGGCCGCGCTGATCACGCTGGCGATTTTCAGATAGCTGTCGGCGCTCTTCGGCGGGCCGATGCAGTACGCTTCGTCGGCCAGTTGCACGTAGTGAGCGTCGCGGTCGGCTTCGCTGTACACGGCCACCGTTTCGATGCCTAGCTCGCGGCACGCGCGGATCACTCGCAGGGCGATCTCACCTCGGTTGGCTATTAGTATGCGTTGGTACATCGCGGCGACCAGATCAAAGAACTCAAATGGGCCAGAAGGGAACGAGCAGCAGGGCAGGGTCGCTTATTCGACCTTGAACAGCGCCTGGCCAAACTCCACTGCGTCGCCCGATTCGACGAGCACCGCGGTGATCTTGCCCGAGCACTCGGCCGGCACTTCGTTGAACACCTTCATCGCTTCGACAATGCAGACCACCGTGTCGGGGCCAATCTGATCGCCCACTTTCACGAACGCCGCGGAGTCGGGATTCGGCGAGGCATAGAACGTGCCGACGATGGGGCTCTTGATCACCTTGCCGGTGATCGCCTCAGCCGCAGGAGCAGCCGGGGCATCGCCCGCCGGCGCTGGGGCGGCGGGAGCTGGAGCTGGTGCAGCCGGCGCGGGCGCCGCTGGCACGGCGGTCATCACCGGTTCGCCACCTTTGCGAAGCCGGATTCGCTGATCGGACTGTCGCAGATCGATCTCCGCCAGTTCGTGCTCGTTCATCAGCTCCACGAGCCGACGAACCTTTCGCACGTCGAAAACGTCACCGGAATTGCTACCGCTGTTGTCTTTAGCCATGTCTTGCTCCACCGCCGCTTTGTCCTCAAGTCAACCCAAGCGGCCATCGGTCGGGCCGCCTCAGGTGTTATCGTCAGTTACAGGTCCAGGCAGCAATCTTCCAACTGCTTGGGCACGTCGGTTAACACTTCGTGCCCGGTTTTGGTGACCAGGATGTCGTCTTCGATGCGGATCCCTCCCCAATCAGGCAGGTAGATCCCCGGTTCCACGGTCACGATCATGCCCGGTTCGAGCAGCACCTTGTCCTGGCCGCGGGCGAGGCGCGGAGCCTCGTGGATTTCGAGTCCCGTGCCGTGGCCTAGTCCGTGTCCAAAGTACTTACCGTACCCCGCCGCGTCGATCACGTCGCGGGCCACCTTGTCCACGGCCTCGCAATTGGCCCCAGGCTTGATGGCGGCAATCGCCGCAAGTTGTGCCTCTAAAACGACTTGGTAAACCTTCTCGAATTTGGGCGAGAGTCTACCGGTGACCACCATACGCGTCAAGTCGCTCGCATACAGCCCCGAATCGGCGCCCCAGTCGATCAGCGTGAAGTCGCTTTCGCCAATTCGCCGATCGGTGGGCGGTGCGTGCGGCAAAGCGCCGCGCGGACCGACGGCCACAATCGCTGGAAAGCTCAGCCGCTTGGCTCCAAATCGTCGTGCCTGATACTCCAACTCGGCAGCCACCTGCCGCTCGGTCGACTCGGGCCGCATCAGCGCCCTGGTGGCCTCAAACGCCTTGGCCGCCTGCCAGCAGGCGAGCCGCGTGGCTTCGATCTCTGTTTTGTCCTTAATGGTCCGCAGCTCTTCGACCCACCCAACGTCGAGCACGAAGTTCACGTCTTCCAGCTTCTCAGCGATCGCCTGCTGGGTGGCGACGGTCATCGAGGCCGCCTCGATCGCCAGCCGCTCGATGCCGTGGTCTCGAACCATCTCGCAGGTGGTCGGCAGCATCAGTTGACCCGGCTCGCGGATCACCAAATCGAGCCCCGGGCACTCCTCGGCCAGTTGAATCGTGAACCGCCGGTCGGTGACGAGCGTGGCCGAGTCCTGCGTTACCAGCAGGTAGCTGTCCTCGCCGGTGAAGCCGGTGAGGTAGGTGACGTTGTGGAAGTTCGTCACCAGCAGCGCATCCGCCTTAGCCTGTCGAATGCGGGTGCGGAGCTTCTTTTGGCGTGCGTCGAACGGGGCCATGCGGTCTGCCATCGTGGCGGTGGGGCAAAGCTTCCTGGGAGCGGCGCGCTGAAATGGCCGCCCGGCCAGATTGCGTAAACCCCCCAATATCGGCGGTCTGAGCCGACTTGGCAAGCCGCCAACCTGTGCCCCATGCCGGTTCTCCCTGGGGGGGAATTGCCGTATCCTGCTAGTGAAGTTGAAAACCACGGGGTGGCTGGGGACGAGTTCCGCGAGCCCCCAGGCATTTTCCAGCTGGGGGCTCGTTGCACTCGTCCCCAGCCACCCGACGAACTCCTACTTATTCCACCGCACCTATGTTCCTAGTTACCCGCGAGATCGACTTCTGCTACGGCCACCGCTTGCTCAATTACGAGGGCAAGTGCCGCCACCTGCACGGCCACAATGGCAAGGCGATTATCACCGTCGAGGCCGAGCAGCTCGACGAGCGCGGCATGGTGCTCGACTTCTCCGACATCAAACAAGTGGTCGCCACCTGGATCGACGACAACCTCGACCACCGCATGATCCTCTGCAAAGACGACCCGGCCGTGCCCATCCTGCAAGAGATGGGCGAGCCGCTGTACCTGCTCGACGTGAACCCCACGGCCGAGAACATCGCCCGCGTGATTTACGAGAAGACTCGCGACGCGGGCTTCCCGATCGTCGAAGCGCGGTTGTGGGAGACGCCCAAGTGCTTTGCGACGTATCGAGAATAGCTAGAACGATCGCTTTCCGGTGATTTCAACTAGAGGGGGAGAACATCGCCATGCCCCAAGTCATTGTGACGCGATCCATCCATGCGCCGATCGACCTGGTGTTCGACACGGTCGCCGACATTCGCAACTTCTCCAAAGTGCAACCGCAAATCGTGCGGTGCGAGTTTCTTACCGACGTGCACGTGGGAGTCGGCACGCGATTCCGCGAGACGCGGCTCATGCACGGCAAGGAGGCCACCACCGAACTGGAGGTCACCGAGTACGTTCCAAACGACCGCGTCCGACTGGTCGCGGACAGCCATGGAACGGTTTGGGATACCGTGTTTACGGTTGCCGAGGAGTCGGGACATACCACGCTGACCATGACCATGGACGCCAGGAGCTACAAGCTGGTCTCTAAACTGCTCAATCTGCTGATCATGGGAATGGTCAAGAAAGCAGTGGAGCAGGACCTGGATCGGGTGAAGGAGTACTGCGAGAGCAATTGCTCGGAGGCTGGGGATTCACCTAGCCATGTCTAAGTCCGGCGAACAGCGTACGATCGAAAACTCCGGCGACCAGCCGGTCACGGTCGAATCGTTGCGTCGCGACCTGGCAAAGCTGGGCGTTCAGCCGGGCGCGACGTTGTTGGTGCACTCGTCGCTCAGTTCACTTGGCTGGGTGTGTGGCGGCTCGGCCGCGGTGGTTGTCGCGCTCGAAGCGGCCATTGGACCGGGCGGCACGCTGGTGATGCCAACGCATTCGTCGGAACTCTCCGACCCGAAGGATTGGAGCAATCCACCCGTGCCCGAGGGTTGGTGGCAGACCATCCGCGACAGCATGCCGGCGTTCGATCCCGATTTCACCCCAACGCGAGGAATGGGCAGGATTCCTGAGACGTTCCGCACGCAGCACGGCGTGCTGCGCAGTGCTCATCCGCAAATGTCGTTCGCCGCCCGCGGCCCGAAGGCTCGTGACATTACCGGCGACCATCGGTTGGAGTTTGGGCTGGGAGAGCATTCTCCCTTGGCGCGAGTTTACGATCTGGCTGGCCTGGTGCTGCTACTTGGAGTCGACCACAGCAGCAATACCTCGTTGCACCTGGCCGAACGCAAAGCCGAGTACCAAGGCAAGCAGACCTACACCACCGGCGCGCCAGTGATGGACAATGGAGTCCGGCATTGGTGCGAGTTTGAAGACCTCCAGGGCGACACGAGCGACTTCGCCCGCATCGGCGAAGCGTTCGCCGCCGAAACGGGACTCGTGCAGCAGGGCCAAGTCGGGCAAGCCACCGCGCTGTTGATGCCGCAGCGGGAGTTGGTCGACTTTGCGGTGCGGTGGATGGAGGACAATCGGTAGGGGGCGACATGGCGACACTTAAGCAACTCGATCCCGACGTTTTCACCATTGAAGGGTTGTTCACGCCCGAAGAGTGTCGTGAGCTGATTTCGCGGGCGGAGTCGATCGGGTTCGAGCCGGCCTCGGTGCGTACGCGATCTGGTCCGCAGATGATGCCGAACATCCGCAACAACGATCGGGTGGTGCTGGTGGACCAAGAGTTGGCCGAGGAACTGTGGCAGCGAGTCGCACCATTGCTGCCAACGCTCGACGACGCGGTCGCTACGGGTGTCGATTCGACGCTTCGATTCTACCGCTACGTTCCCGGGCAGAAGTTCAATCGACATCGAGACGGTTCGGCGACCAACGAACTTGGCGAGACCAGCAAGCTTTCCTATCTAATCTACTTGAACTCCTGCGATGGCGGGGCAACGTTGTTTCGCGACTACGTGGAGATCGACGGGCACCGCGAGAAAAAAGAACTGCGTATCGAGCCTGCCCCGGGTACGGCGCTGCTGTTCCGTCACAAACGCTGGCACGAAGGCCTGCCCGTGGCGTCCGGCGAAAAGTACGTGCTGCGAACAGATGTTTTCTATGCGCAGACGACAACAGAGTAGTTAACGAGGCTCTCAGACGCGATCGTTATTGCTGGTGCCACTCACGAATTAGCTCACGGACGGCATCGCAAGCTTCATCGACGGACATGTGACCGAAGTGAGTATCGAGTATCTCCGTCCATGCTTGCGCTTGAGCATCTGGAAACCGCTTTAACAGAAAGTCACCAAAGCCAAGCAAAGTGTCCGAACCATGTGGGGGCCGCAGGCCGCAACACACTCCTTGAGCGAATACCAGCACATCATGAAACGTTTCGATCCGAGTGCAGTACATGCGAGGCCGCGCAAAGACAGCGTCGATCAACTCAGTATGCGACATCAGATTCCTCGGTTACCGATACCTATCTAGTGTCCACCAACGATTACCAACTCGCTGCTTCGCATTCAATATATTCGAGTCTTCGCTGGCTCGCTGTACATTGAACCTTGATTGTTGAACACAACTTCCTGCATATTAGACGTTCTTGTCAGATTTCTTGTCCAATCTCCTCTCACCACCGGCGAATAGGTTCGCATAACAGGCGAGCCCTCTTACAGGAAGGCCTTTTCATGACCGCAGCATCTACCCCGCCGCAAGGTGTTATCGGCCGTTGGAATGCGATTCCGCTTTATCTGCGGATTGTCATCGCACTGGTACTAGGTGTGATTGCGGGATTGCTACTGGGTGAACGCGCGAAGGTGCTCGAGATTCCCAGCCATGTCATTTTGCAACTGTTAGGCGCGCTCGCGCCGCCGCTCATTCTGGTGGCGGTTACGCATGTGCTGATGACCAGCGAGATACGTGGCAAGCAGGCCGCGCGGTTGTTCTTCCTGTTGGTACTCAACACGTGCGTTGCCATTGCCATCGGCTTGACCGTCGCCAACGTGATGCAGCCCGGCACTTGGGTCGAGGTCCAAGCCGAACCGGTCGCAGAAGAGGGCGCGGAAGATGGACCGAACCCGCTGGCGATGCTGATCGAGAACGTTCCCAAGAGCATCCTGGGGCCGCTGGCTGGCAGGCAGAACATCATCGGCGTGATTTTGATTGCCGTGGCGTTTGGCATCGCCATGCGCGGTGTGAAATCGCGCGAGATCGCCACGGTGCGGGACCTCGTGGAGGTGGCCTACGACACGTTGCTGGTGGTGCTGCACTGGATCATCCAACTCGTGCCGATCGGCGTGTTTGCGATCGTCGCCAAAGTGGTGGGCGTCGAGGGCTTCGGCAAGTTCTACGCGATGGGCGCGTTCGTGCTGGCGGTGTGCATTGCCCTCTTCCTGCAAGCGGTGTGGTACATGCTGCGGATTCAGTACTTCTCCTGGGCGCGGCCAATGGACGTACTGCGCGGCGTCCGCGACGCCCTGGTCATGGCCTTCAGTACCGATAGCTCCACGGCCACCATGCCAGTGACCTACGCGTGCTTGACCGAGAAAGTCGGCGTGCGCGAGGAGTCGGCCAGCATGGGCGCGCTGGTTGGCGCGAACTTCAACAACGACGGTACCGCCTTGTACGAAGCGATGGCCGCGCTGTTCGTCGCGCAGCTCTTGGGAATGGAACTCAGTCTGAGCCAGCAATTGATCATCGTGTTCACGTCGATCATCGCCAGCGTCGGCGCCGCCGGCATCCCCGAAGCGGGCATCGTCACGATGACGCTGGTGTTCACCGCGGTGGACCTGCCGACCGAACAGATCCCGATCCTGCTGACCGTCGACTGGTTCCTCGACCGCTGCCGCACCACGATCAATGTGCTGGGCGACGTGAACGTGAGCTGCATTTTGGACGGAAGGACCAAGCCGGAAGCAAGCGGGTGACGTGGGCCAACTGCTGCATTTCCCAGCTTTCATGCAAGGTTTTACACTACCAGGACCTTAGGATCATTGATCCCTACTCCCTGGGGTCTTACAATGAGGCGGCTGGAACACGCAATCCACCTTGGAGTCACCCTATTGATCAGCACCACATCTCGAGCGCGATTCATTGCGTCGAATTGCGTTCTCTTCATCTTAGTCGCACTGCCGGCGGTATTCGTCAGCGGCAGCGAGTGGATTGGGGGCGACGGCAACTGGTTCGACCAGAGCAACTGGGACGACGGCGTCCCTAATATGACGACGCCCGCGGTGGTTAACAGCGGCGTCGCCCGCTTCGATCAGCCGGCAACCGCGGGCAGCGACCTTCAGGGGTTGGTCGTGGGTGGACTGCCATCGACAGACGGCGCGTTTCACACCGATGGCGAAGTCAATGGCACCGCGACGTTGACCGTTTACGGCCTCGGTGAAATCGGCGCGGCAAGCGGCACTGGATTGGGAATAGCGAGTGAAGGCGAGGGTCGCTTGATTCTCAACGGCGGCGACCTCATCAGCAAGAGCGTAATCGATCCGAACTCTATGGTGGAAGTCGGTGGCTTCAGCATTGCCCAGGCCAGCGGCACTGGTACGAACACGCAGTTTACTGCTCGGGGCGAGGTGCAGATCAGCAATGGGTCGCTCTTGTCCGAAGGGGAAGTGTTGGTGGGGCGATCTGGCGGAAGCGGCGCCGAGGGTTCACGCACCAGCCACGGCAGCCTCTCCATCATGGGCGGCGATTTGTATGCCAGGACTCGTGTTGCTGTAGGGGTCTCGAGCGGCACTGGGTTGACGGATGGTATCGCCAACGGCTTTGCCACGATCACTGATGGCGACCTTGTCGTCACTCCGTACGGTCAGGGCGGATTCTATTCCAATTCAGCGCTGAGCGTTGGAATCGCCTTTGGAAGGGGTGATTTCGACGCCAGCGCCTACGGCGAACTGCTGGTCGAGCGAGGCGACATCGAGGCCGTGTGGGTGGAGGTGGGCCGCGCCGAAGGACTTTCCTCTTCCACCGCACGCGCGCATGGACGGCTCACCCAACGCAGCGGAGATCTTCGCATGCTGATGATGACCGTTGGCGTCCGAGGGCTTAATGGCATCGAGGCGAGTGGGGTTTTCCACCTGGCCGACGGCACGGTCTACGGCGACTCGGTGGGAGTTGGCACTGAAGGGACCGTGATTCTGGAGATTGGCGCTGAAAGCCCAGCCAGCGGCCCGTCGTTCGACCCATCTCTACCCGACCACACTCCGTACGGAAGACTATTGGCCGATCGCGTCTCCATCCACGGTGTGCTTGAAGCCCGCTTCACTCCCAATTTCACCCCACAACCGGGCGACTCGTTCCACCTGATCGTGACCGACTCACTCACCGGCGACTTCGACCTGCAGGTCACGGGCCTCAGTCCCGAGGAATTTGCCCAACTGCAAATCATCCAAACACCAACGCTGCTGCGACTGCACTTCCCCGTGCCTGAACCAAGCACGCTGGTACTTGTGGGGCTGGGAGCCACGCTGTTGGTCGTCGCGCGGCGGCGCTCGCGCAGAAGCTGAACACTACAACTCGGCGACGAGGTTCTCGACCGCTTCGAGTTGCTGATTCACACGGCTTTCGAAGTTTTCGCCATCCAGCCAGCGTTGCAGGGCCTCGACCGAGTCGGGGCACACGCTGTGTTCCCCTTCACGCTTGAGAATGTCCATCACTTTTTCAATCGCCATGCCTTCGCGGTAAGGGCGACTGGCTGTCATGGCCTCGAACATGTCGGCCACGGTCACGATCCGCGACGCGATGGGCAGGTCTCGGTCGGAAAGTCCACGATGGTATCCGCTGCCGTCGAGCTTCTCATGGTGGGAAGCAGCCACCTCCGCCACCTCGCTGAAGCACTCCGTCCGGGAGAGAATCGCATGCGAATGCTCCGGGTGCGTCTTCAGCATATCGAACTCGGCTTCGGTCAGCTTGCCAGGTTTGTCGAGCACCGAGTTGGAGACGCCCAGTTTTCCGATATCGTGCAGCAAGCCAATCCGACGGAGAGCTCTAAGTTCGGTCTGTGGTAGTCCCAGAACCTTCCCCATGCCAATGCAGATGTCTGCCACGCCTTGCGAGTGCTTGTGCGTCCAAGGGCTTTTGGCATCGACCACGGCCGCATAGGCTTCGGCAATGCGATCGACGCCTGCTTCATCCAAACTCATCTCGTGTTCTTGCGGGGCAAGACGTTCCGCAAGTTCGTGCGGGTTGGGGGCCAGCAGGTCGGACCACAGGCGGTCGTCTGTACCCAAACCGACCAGGGCATCCACCAACGCCGGATCGAACCATCCGCCTCGTCGTTGAGACGCCATTGCCAAGGCCGCGTCTCGGCCAAATTCTGAATGAAACACTTCAACCGTTTGCGCAAGTCCCATGATCCGCGCCGGCAAGCCGATCTCTTCTCCTTTCAGTCCCACGGGGTGACCACAGCCGTCCCAGTGTTCGTCGAGTTGAAGAATGCCAGTGGCCGTTGCCTCGTCGAAGCCCATGCGGCGTGCCAGATCGGCGCCGCGCTCGCAGCGGGTTTCGATCAGCTTCTTGGCGCTCCCGGGACCTTGGAGGAGCGTGGCCGCGATTTTCATGGCCCGCTCCAGCGGCGACCGCTGCGGAGCTACATGCGATGTGATGAATTGGAAGCTGGCCGACATCTTTGCCCAGTCGACCGTCTTCACATCGCGCTTAACGGTGCGATCGTCCGCACCGAACAGGTAGCACATCTTAGCGGCGTTGCTCGAACACCCTAAGTCTTTGAGGAGCAGCGCATAGTACAACGAGTCGCGCTCGGCCGCACTAAGCTGCAACACTTGGGCCAAGCGCATGCCGATCAGGCAAGTCCGAGCGGCATGACCAGGCGGTTGCCCTTCGGTTATATCGAGCGCATACGACATCGCCGCAATGAGCGCGGCCCGGCTGGTCGTCTCGAGTTGCTGAAGTCCATTCGACTCGGATCGTATCGTTGCATGCGTCATGTGAATGTAATACGTCCCCGGTTGTTCCACCCCACTGTGTCTAGACTCAGGTAAAGAGTACGCCGAGCGGTCCAAGGGCGGCGTCGGAATGGAACCAACTGACCAGCATGCACGGCAGTGAGAATCGGAACATTCGGAACGAGCCGAATAGCTGGAGATTCAGCAGCAGCTTCCACCGGTAGGCAAGCCGGTTCGGGCTGGGATGCATGCCGTTTGGGGTCGCGCGGCGGAGCTGGCGCTAAGATTGGTCCACTTGGTGCCTGCTGCGTATCCAATGGCCATTGCCAGTCTTCACCTGCTGAGAATTCCCGCTTTTCCTCCAGTTTTGTAGTCGATTCTGCGCGACTTGGTTATGTATGATGGGCCGTGCATTGCAAATAGGCTCTCAGAAAGGTCGGCTTAGTGTACCAAGAATCGCCAATCAAACTCTCGGTTCTCCGCTACTCTCTCGGCTTGGCAGCATCGTTGCTGTTGGCGGTCGTCGTTGACGCGACGCACGCCATCGAGATTAAAACGGAGTTGATTACCCTCACCGACGTTGCAGCGCCTGATGGTATGGGCACGATTGTGGATTTGGGCGGCCCTGTGTTGAACGACGTTGGTCAGGTTGCTTTTGGGGTCCGATATCTTAGCGATCCCCCAAGCAACGGCCCGTTTGGTTTGCTTCTCAGTGACGGATTGGGCGGCTTGGTGACGCTCGCCCGAACCGGCGACAGCGTGCCGGATGGTAATGGCACCTTGCGCGACGTTGGTACATTCCCGCGAATCAACAATGCAGGTCAAGTCGTTTTTCACAGCGACCTGGTGAATTTTACGGGGCCCCTCCTGAACAACCAGGCACTCTATCTCAGCGACGGCGCAAACAGTCTGCAGCAAATAGTACGTGCGGGCGATCCTACCCCGGACGGTAACGGCATCATTGCCGACTTCGACAATCCAACCATCAGCACGCCAGTTCTGAACGATGCGGGGCAGGTCGTGTTCCACGGCTACTTCAGCGCGTTCGACAGCAGTAACTCCGCTCTCTATCTCAGCAACGGGCCCGGCGACCTTGTGGAAATCGCCCGCACGGGAGATGCAGCGCCAGACGGCGTCGGTACTTTTCAAAGCCTTCGCAATCCGTCCGTAAATGAAGCGGGACAAGTTGCCTTCGGCGTCTTCTTCTCGGACACCGGAAGTAACGTGAATCGCAATGGAATTTTCCGTCGTGAAATCACAGGCGATTTAGTGCAGATCATCCGTACCGGCGGCTTAGCCCCCGATGGTAATGGAACTCTGTTCGCCGCCAGCGACCTTTCGCTGAACGATTCTGGTCAGATCGTCTTCAAGGGCCTTCTCACTGGCACCAATGCCGGGCAAGCGGACAACCAAGCTCTCTACCTGGGTGACGGTATCGGCGAGCTTGTACAATTGGTGCGCAAAGGGGATGCTGTGCCTGGCGGAATCGGTCGATTTAGCGATCTTGGCAACCCTTATGTGAACAATGCCGGCCAGACCGTTTTCCACAGCAATCTCATCGACACTGTCAACTTTGGCGACGATACGGGATTGTTTCTAAGCGATGCATCTGGCCAACTGGTGCAGATTGCCCGCGAGGGGGATGCCGTGCCAAGCGGCAATGGCCGGTTTGCCGATATGGGCCTCACCAACTCATTGACTTTCAGTGGGAGTCGGGCTGCGATCAACGATGCGGGCCAAGTGGCGTTTCTGGCCGATCTGAAGCTTACCAGCGGAGGCGACAAAGATAACCAGGCACTCTACTTGTACGACGTTGCGTTGGGCTTAACGCAACTAGCACGCACGGGCGAACCACTTTTGGGTAGCACAATCACGGGTTTGTTCTTTCTTGATGGCAGTGGTGGATTTGGCGACGATTTGGGCAACGAACGAAGCGGGCTGAATGACTCCGGACAGGTTGCCTACTTGTTTGCGCTGGCAGATGGTCGAGAAGGAATCGCCATTGCAACCATCGTCCCCGAGCCGAGTACGCTACTGCTAATTCTCTTGACATGCACCGTCACCTTATGGCGCCTGCGGTTCACGGGCTGAGGCAGTCGTGGCCTTCGCGCACTGTGCCGATGTGAAACAGAACTCATATGCGCTCGAGGCGACACTTCGACAGATATGCCCCAATCCCCACTTTCTCCCCTTGTGCTGGGCGAAACTTTTCACTCAGCGTGGTAGAACGGTGGCTGGCCGATGGGCTAATTCTGCGGGGCTCGACCGAATCTACCATGTTCTGCCAAGACCTAACTCCCTACCACTATCACGGCTGTCCTACGGGGCTTCCAGGCACGCGCAACGTTGGCTGGTTGGATAAGTCTGAACCGTTCCCTACGGGCACCGTGCAGCCGCGGCATCTGGACAGAATCCGGCGGTATGCGAGTGTTCCCATTCACTTGATGAGGGGATTTCATCGTTGTCAATTCTGTCCAGGACGAGACGTAGAGACTGGCAACGGTGAAATCTGGCTCCGATCACCCGGCGGTCCGATCTATGTTGCGCCCAGGATGTTGCCACACTATATCGAGGAGCACGGCTACCTCCCGCCGGGGGAATTTCTTTCGATCTTCGACGCTGAAGTCGAAGCGGTGTCGAATCGAGAGTGCGACGATCTGTTTCGGGAACACGATCGACATCTGGCGGACAATCCAACTCGGACAGACATCCTCGTCGCGCTGTACGACGTGCAAGTGTTCTGGGATGTTGCCGACTTTGCCGACTTGATTGCATTTCGAAAGTTCCTGGAGTGGAATCAGGGACCAGGGCCCTTCTTGCGTACGGATCGGCTGAGCAAGAACGACTTGGGTTACTGTTTGAACCTGGAATCCCGCGACCCAGCCGAGAGCTTTGGCGAAATCCACAAGCGGTTCGAACGTCACGAATTCAGGCCAAAGTCGTATCGGTACCGTTTGGTGCATCTAGACGAACCTTGGACAGTCGTTGAGGGTTGCTAGACAGAAAAAGAGTATCCAGGTCCGCTCCGTGGCTGCGCTGCTTATCGCCAACGTCATTCCTGGGACTAACGTCCCAGGCTATGCGCGGTCGCCGCTCCGCGGCTGAACTAGTTTTGGCACCGCCGCCCTTGGTCGCAAACCAACGTCATTTTCACACGCCCCCGCCCATCCAATTCCACTTTCTCCCCTCGCGCCAGGCGAAATTTTACACTCCGCGTGGTAGAACGGAGGCTGGCTGCGGGTCTTGGCTCGCGGCTTGGAAATGGAGCGGTTGGGGCGCCTCAGGGGTTTTGTCGCACCTGCGGCGAACCGAGCGCAACAACCCTCGGAGTTTTGTCGCACCCCCCGATTGGAAATGCCTAGAAAACCAGACCTTTGGCGAGGCCCACTGCGACAAAACGATGGGAGTTTTGCCGCAGGTAATCGTTTTGCCGCGGCAGTGCGACAAAACGTGCGACAAAACCCCGCGGCGGCATATTCCCGGGCGTCGGGTTGGTCCTTGTTCGTTCATCCTTAAGTCATTGATTCCCGCCATGCTTGCTCTCGAACTGCTAGTCGCCAAACAGCTGCCTGAACGTGGTCCGCTCGCGGCCGTGTATGGCGACGACGACTACCTGCGGCGGGAAGTGTTGATGCGGCTGCGCGGTGGCGAGTCGGCCGCGTTCTTCACCGGTAAGGAGGCCGACTGGCGCGACGTGCACGACGCCCTGACCACCATGAGCCTGTTCGGCGACGATGCCCAGGTGGTAGTGGTGGAGGAGGCCGATACGTTCGTGACCGCGAATCGCGACAAGCTAGAGAACTGGGTGAAGTCGCCGCAGAGCGCGCGGACCCTGGTGCTGGAGGTAAAGACCTTTCCAAAAACCACTAAGCTGGCCAAGGCGACCGAGAAGGTTGGGCTGGCGGTCGATTGTGGGGTGCCGAGCGACAACAAGGGTGGCCGGCTCAACAAGTTCACCTCTGCGGCCAAGAAGTGGCTGGCCCATCGCGCGAAGCACGTGCACCAGTGCGAGCTGGATCGCACGGCCATCGATCGGTTGTTCGACCTGTTGCCGATGTCGCTGGGGTTGATGGATCAGGAAGTAGCGAAGCTGTCGTTGCTCTCGGACTCGGGCGTGATCGATCTGCCGCTGGTCGAGGCCAACGTGGGCGACTGGCGCACGCGGCAGACTTGGGACATGATCGACGCGATGGTCGAAGGTCGGTCGGCTGAGGCGATGAAGCAACTCGACAAACTGCTGGCAGCCGGCGAGGAGCCGATACCGATCCTGGCGCAGGTGGCCTACACGCTGCGAAAGTTCGCCACGGCCGGGCGATTGGTCGAGCAGGCGGAAGCCGCTGGTCGGCGAGTCTACCTGCCGCAGATTCTGCTCGAGGCGGGCTTCTGGAAGAACAAAGTGGACGACGCCACGCAGCAGCTCAAAACGATCGGCCGCCCTCGCGCGGTGCAGCTGTCTCGGTGGTTGCTGGACATGGACCTGGCGATGAAAGGCTACAACAGCGGCCACGATGCGGCGCGACTGGAGCTGGAACGACTGATAGCACGCCTGTCGGACGCGGCGAAGCCCGCACGGGTTGGTAGGTAACGTATTCAATAGCCGACGAGCTACGCCTCGTACGGGATTTCACGACAAGGCGTAGCTTGTCGGCTAGGGGTCTCTATTGCTGGCAAAGTGAATTCCTACACGCTTTCACTGCTGGCACGAGAAACATTCACGCGCTAACGAATGTCGCCTTGCCGCAGGTGCTTGTATTTCCTACCATCCGCCTCGCAAGTGCTATGACCTGCCGGCTTTAGGACGGGTCGACGAGGGCGGGGCCGTTTGAGGGGGAGACAACCAACAAACCAACGATGGTCAAGGTGCGAGTACTAAGAATCAATCTGTTCGTTGCATGCTGTCTGGCGCTGACGGGTTGCCAGTCGATGCCGTGGATGCGCACCGCATCGAACGAACCGCCGAAGTCCGCCATGGCGGATTTGCCGATGGCCATAGGGCGCGAAGGTTCGAGCTTCGCTACGCCCGACGTGCAGCAAGCGGCCTCGTTCGCCGATCCCAACGCGCTGGCGTCCGCTTCGTCCATCACGCCGCTCACGGGACAGGAACTGGCCCATAGCGACGAAGTTCTGCGCGAGCTAAACACCATTGGTGCGGTCGATCCGGTTGCCGCGCAGCAGTTGGTCGAACGACTGCAGGAAACCAAACCATCGCTCCGCCCGTTGGTCGCCCGACAGTTCCGCACCAGCTGGCAGTATCACCGCGACCAGTTCGGTGCCAACGCCGAGAATGCGGCCGTCGCGCAACAACCGCAGGAGAGCGTTGCGCACGTCGCGCAATTGCCACCTCCGGTGAACACTACGCCGCCCGCTGAGGGTCAGCCACCCACGACTTACCAGCCGGCAGCCGATGCGCCATTGAATGGTGCGATGAATGGTGCGATCGACCCGAACAGCGAAACGATGCGGCAGTTGCAGCAGCACCTTCAGCAAGCGACGCAGCAACCACCAAGCGAACCAACCAACCCACCGCCAGCAAACACCGAGCCGCAAGCTGCGGCCGAACCTGCGAAGCCAAAGCAGGACGGCCAGGTCGTGCAGGCTGGGCATGCCGAGCCGCCCAAGTTGGAGCCCATCCCTGTGCAGGAGGGAGCGAACGGCCCGCTGGAAGTCGAAACGCCGCGCAGTTGGCAGGAGGCACTCGGGCAGACGATCGACAACCTTGCCGACGACGTGGCCAAGGATCCGCGGAGCACCGACGAAGCGTACCAGCACGTGCGATTGCGGCTGATGCAACTCGTGGCCGGCGACCAGGATCTGGCGCTCGAGCCCATCCCCGGGCTGACGCCGACCGAACAGAGCTATTGGAAGAATCAACTGTTCGCGATCGCCACGCTGCTGGACCACGAAGCCATGCCCGAGGAACAAGCCCGGGCAGCGCTCGCCGCCGAGCAGTTGTCGGAGGCAGCCGCTCGTTTGGGTGAGTTGTCGGACCTGGAACTACGGAACATGTCGTTCTGCGAGAAGGTCTACGGGTTTGGCGACTACCGGAAGCATCAGTTCGATGGCTACAAGGCGGGTCAGCAGGTGAAGCTGTACGCCGAGGTGGATAACTTCCGTAGCGAGTCGGACGAGAAGGGATATCATACGTCGCTGGCGACCAGCTACGAAGTGCTGGACCAGGCAGGCAACCTCGTCGAAGGCGGTGAGTTCGCCATTGTGGAAGACTACTGCAGTCGCAAGCGGCAGGACTTCTACATCGAGTACACGGTGCATATTCCCAAGCAGATCTACCCCAGCAAGTACGAACTGCGACTGACGATGCGCGACCGCCTGAGCGGCAAGATCGGCAAGTCGTCGGTGATGTTCGAGATCGTCGAATAGCCACATCTTATCAAGCCGAACTTTTCGGATAGCGATCCCAAAACGTCACCGATAATTCAGGCGTTCGTCGAGATCACAATCCGAAAAGAGTCGTTTGACTGAGCATTAGGCATGAACTCGTACGAGACTATCGTCGTCGGCGCCGGAGGAGTGGGTAGCGCTGCGATGCGAGAGCTAGCGCGACGTGGCCAGAAGGTGCTGGGCATCGACCGCTTCGCCCCGCCGCACGACCGCGGCAGCACGCACGGCGAGACGCGCATCATTCGCCAAGCGTACTTCGAACATCCCGACTACGTTCCGCTGTTGTGGCGAACTTACGAGCACTGGGCCGAATTGGAGAAGGCATCCGGCGCCAAGCTGTTCACGCAGTGCGGTCTGGTGGAAGCCGGCCCCGCCGACGGTGAAGTGGTCGCCGGCGTGCTGCGGGCGGCTGAGGAGCACTCGCTGGAAGTGGAACAGCTCACCGCCAGCGAACTCACCAACCGCTGGCCGGCGCTGCGCTTGCCAGACAACTTGTCGGCCGTGTTCGAACCGACCGCGGGTTACCTGCTGGTGGAACGCTGCGTGGAGACGCTGTTGGGCGATGCCAAGCAACGCGGCGCGGAACTACTGACCGACTGCGAGGTCACCGGGTGGTCGGCGAGCGACAAGGGTGTCGAGGTCACTACGACTCGCGGGACGTTCACCGCGGGCGCGCTGGTCATCACCGCCGGCGCATGGGCGGCGGAGTTGCTGGGCGAGTTGGGCGTGCCGCTCACCGTGCTGCGGAAGAGCTTGTTCTGGTACTCGTCTACCGGAGTCGAGCGAGCCGCCGAGTTGCCGGCGTTTTTGTACGAACTCGACTATGGCGTGCCGTATGGCTTCCCGCCGGTCGATGGCCAGCGGATGAAGGTCGCCGTGCACGATGGCGGTGTGCCGGTCGACGATCCGCTTGAGCAGGCCGAGAGCATCGACGCGCACGAACTGGAAGTCACGCAGCGATTCCTCGCCGAGTACGTCGCCGGGGCAGGGCGGGAGCCACTGCACACCGGGACATGCCTTTACACGATGACACCCGACAGCCACTTCGTGGTCGATCGACACCCTGAGCACGCGAACGTGGTGTTCGCCGCCGGACTATCGGGGCACGGATACAAGTTCGCCCCTGTGCTGGGAGAAGCGCTGGTCGACTTGGTGACTACAGGAGAAACCGAACTACCAATTGAGTTCCTCGGTCTTCAGAGGTTCCACCCCTAGCCGGACCGCCACGCGGTCCGCGAAATCCCAAGGAGAAACTACAGCGGTGCTTGTGCGTCTTCCTCGGAGGCACCCATCGCGAACTTGGCCAGTGTGCTTTGGTAGCGAGCTTTGCCTTCTTCCACCACCCGGCGGATTTCGCGAGCGTTCTCTTCGCTCTCCTTGCGAAGTTCGGCGATCATCTTGAGCGAGTCGACCTGGTAGTCGGAGATGGACTTCACCAGCTTTTCCAGCGACTCGGGGCTGATGGTCGAACCGTACCCCGCTTTCAGGGCGGCGCGCTCCAACTCGCGGCCCAGATCGGCGACGTCTTCCAGGCTCTTGTTCACACCTTCCTTGAGTGCCTCGGTCGACTGGGTCGCTTCGTGCAGTCCTTGTTGCGAGGTGTACACGGTGCCCAGGATGGTGAACACGTGCTCGTTGGTGGTGAAGAACGTCACCGCCCGGCGGTAGACTTGTTCCTTCACGTCATGCGTCTGGCGGAGCTTGGTGACGAGCGTCTCGCCGACGTCGTAGCCGATGGCCAGGTTCTCGGCGATGTCCTTACAGAGTTGATAAACACGGTCCTCGTTCTTCCACTTGTCATGCGCTTCGTCCCGCTCCAACTCCAACCGCGACTTCTGGCTCTCGTCGTCGCCCGTGTAGTCGGTCACGGCTTTTTGGGCGTCGGCCAGGGCTTTCTTGGCGGACTCCAGGTGCGGCAGTTGCTTCTCGAGCAACTCGCGGGCCATGATCTCCGCTTCCTTCAGGGCGAAGCGGAAGTCGATGTAGCCGTCCATGATCACTTCTTCGCGATCCAGCTGGTCCTTGGTGTCCTTGCAGACTTCCTGGTAAACGTCCACGATCTTCTCGAACCGGGCGTGGGGCGTGCCGCGGCGGATTTTCATCCACACGTTCGACATCTTCTCGCCCAGGCCGATCTTGCCGTCGTCGAGTTGAGCGATCAGCCGCTTGGAGTCTTCGCGGATCGAGTCGAACATCTGGCTGATGTCGAGATACCGATTGCCGACGTTGATGTCCTCAACGTTCTCCCGCACGAGCTGGTTGAACTCGCTCATGTGCTTCACCGTGTTGGCGATCGCCAAGGCGCGGGCTTCGTCCACGTGGCGGACTTCTTCCAGCAGGCGGATCAGCTCGTTTTGCACGTCCTTGCCGGTGGCGATGCCGAATTTCTCCAGTACCTCCAGGGCGCGGTCCATGTACTTCGAGGTTTTTGGAGGGGCTTTCGTTTCGGTCTGCTGGGCGGTTTGACTGGCCATGGACGATTCTCGCAAGTAAGGAGAGGAGCTTTTCACCGCTGGCACGCCGGCGGCCTGCTTGGCATTTGCCCTTCAGTAAACAACAATTACTGGCATCCGACAAGCATCCGCGTGTCCCAAACGCGCGCGACACGCGAGATTTACCGGTAACCGGTAGTGGAGTAAACAAGCCATGAGCCAATCGGCGCAAGAGTCTGCCCAGCCTCCGCAGTTCGAAGCAGATGTCGAACCCGCGGAGCAGAAACTCACGCTCGACGAGATGACGCGCGTGATGGACGTCGCGCGGACACTCCGCAAGGAGCGTTCGATCGCCGAGCGGGAACTCAACCGCGAGGAGACCATCGCGCTCTTGCGGCAGAAACTCCGCGAAGCGGCCGACCTGGCGGGCGATCCGGTGACCGACGAGCAGATCGACACGGCCATCGAGCACTACTTCGATAACCTGCACGAGTTCGACCCGCCGGAGCCCGGCCTGGAGACCTTTGCCGCGGGCGTTTACGTGCGGCGATACCAGATCACCGCATGGGCCTTGGCCATCGCCACGGCCGCGCTGCTGTTATGGGGGGGGTGGTTCAGCGGAATGCTGCCGGGCAAGCGGCAGACGGAACTCCAAGCTCGCGAGGCCTATTCGCAAGTCGAAGAGGTTACCGGATCGATTGAGAAACTGGCCACCGATCCCGCGGTGACCGCCGAAGCCCAAGCCGCCCGCGCCGAGGCAGCGACGTATCTCGATCGGGGCGAGGTGTCGGCGCTGGAGCAACTAAAGAGTCGCCTTTTGCAGCAAGAGTCGGTCCTCAAAGCCGAATACCAGGTAATGATCGTCCAGGGCCCGCTCTCTGGCATCGAGCGGCATGCACCTGGCACGGGGGATCTGTCTGGCAGCTACTTGATTGTCCAGGCGGTGGACTCCAGCGGCAATGTGGTCCCAATGCAGATTCGCAACGCCGAGTCGGGCAAGATGGAGCGCGTCACCGAGTGGGCCGAGCAGGTGCCCCAGGAAGTATTCGAGCGAGTGATGGCCGACAAGCAGGAGGATGGCGTGGTCGACAATCGGGAGTTGGCCGTCAAACGGCGCGGCGAGCAGGACGTAGAGGTAACGCTGCCAGGCGTACTGCAGCGAGGGAGACAGATCACGAAGTGGTAGGCAACTTGATTCCTGGCGGCGAGGTGGCTCGACAATTGGAAGGAGCCCGTCGCGACGCACGCCGTCGCGCCGAGGGGGTGCGCGCGGGTCTCGACAAGCTGGACGACTTCATCAAAGATCTGATCGCACAGCGGGGCCACGCACTGATGGAGCTGGCGCAGCACTACTTTCCCGATCTATCGCAAACCACCATCTCCCAGCAGTTCGCCGAGGTGCGGGGTCGCTTGCAGCAATTGCTCGAGCAGAAACAGCAACGCGAAGCGGAACTGAACGCCACCTGGGACAAGTGCCTCGACCGGCGAGCCGAGCTTGATCACCAGATCGAGCAAGTCACCGACAAGCTCGACAAACTGGCCGCCCACCGGGATGAACTCGAAATGCTGCTTGCACAGCGACTCCGCGAGCACCCCGAGTTCGAGCCCCTGTCGCAACAGGCACTGGCGGCCGAGACGGAGCTGAAGCGCAACGAACTGCGCGTGGCCGAGATGCGTGAAGAAGTGGCCGAGAAGCTGCCGGCCTACGAGAAGAGTCGGATGTTCCAGTACTTGCATCGTCGCGGCTATGGCACCTCGGAGTATCGCGGCAAAGGTTGGACGAAACAGCTCGATCGTTGGGTGGCCAAGATCGTCAAGTACAATAAGAACCGCCAAAGCTACAACTTCCTGAAAGTCACTCCCGACCTGATGGCCAACGAAGTGGAGCGACGCCGGGAGGAATTCAACAAGCTGATGCAGCGACTCGAGGACATCGAGGACGCGATTAGCGACGAGATTGGGTTGACCGAAGTGCTGAAGGAAGGGAGCGAGCGAGCGCGAGAGCGCGAGGAGTTGCTCAAGAGTGTGGCCGAAGTGGACGCCCAGCGCGACAAGGTCGAGAAGGAACTCGCGCGACTGGAGGCCACGGAGAACGAGTACTACGAAACAGGCGTGAGACGCTTGAAGGACTTTCTGGGCAACATGGAGGAGTCGGCGCTGGAGTATCGCACTCGCATGACGCCGCAGACGACCGACGACCGCATTTTCAGCGAAATCAAACGTTGCAACTCCCAACTGCGCGACGCTCGGAAGCAGACGCGCGAAGATCGCGAGTTGCTGCATGTATGGAGCGAGAAGCTATCGGGACTCGACCAGGTGGCGCGTCGCTTTCGGATGCACGAGTTCGACGCGCGGCGGTCCTGGTTCTCGCCGCAGTTGAATCTCTCGCGCGAGGTCGATCGCTACCTCGACGGACAGAATACCCCGGCCGGGCTGTGGTCGACGCTCGCGCGCTACCAGAAGTTCATCCAGCCACAGCTCGACGACAGTTGGGACGACCTGCCCAGCGTGTTCGATAGCGATGTGTCGCGCGTGCTCGGTCGGGTGTTGGTGGAAGTGGCCGGCGAGGCAATGCGGCACGCGGCCCAACGCGGCATGCACCGTCGCGGCCCCACTCGCCAGCGGACCCGCAGCCGCAGTGGCCGCCCGCCCTATCGACGGGGCGGGGGATTTACGACCGGCCGAGGTTTCTAGCCGCTTTGCGGACATTTGGCTTTTCGGCTGGATTCTTCCCTCGGCCGAGGTCGAACTCTTGCCAGTTGGGTTGAGATTTGGCGTTGTGACGCCAATTGTTAAAATAGATAATATGGACGCGTAAGCCGCCCCCGGGCATAATTGTCAATACGGCGGGTGGCGGTCGGGCGATCCCTACCCACTAGTGGCAGCAAGGGGCAAGCACGGTCACCGGGATTCAGTAGTGTTGGGACTGATTGGAGCAACTTGGACGGACAAAGCGGTTGGATTGTCGACGGCCATTTTGTGGTTTGCTTTGATCTTCGCACTGCTGGCAATCTTTGTCACACTGATCCGAAGATACCGACAACGCGGATCGCTGCTGAGAAGGTTGCGCGATGGTGACACCGGCGACGAGGATGACCCCAGCCAATTGCTCACCAAGTTCCGAGATTTGCATTCTCGGGGTACGCTGAGCGATGGTGAATACCGAACAATAAAAGCAAAGCTAGCAATGCAAATCCAAGGCGACGTGGACGATACCCAATCCAATCGCGATTAAACGGATTTGCAATGCGTAAAGCTTAACGGCAACTAACGACCAGTCCGCCTGTGACTGTTGCAACCGCCACGCAGGGCCAGAGGGCCTGGGCCGGTTGTAATTGGCGCGGCAAACAGGCTTGCCCTGCTAGCGGAAAACGGTCGATGAACGAACACCATCGGTACTGCGTAAGAAGAGTCGAACACTGCTCGACTAGAGCGTGGACAAGGAAGCCTCGCCTCGCGTGAAGGCACGAATGTTCACCTGACCTTGAGTCCAGCCCTCCCAGCAACGCCTCGTCGGGACGACGAGATGTGGGCTCAGGCGGTCAGGTAAACAAAATCGTGTCATCGAGCGACACCACAGGAAGAACTCCAGGGCGGATACTGTATTCAGCCCCTGGGGCACACGAGACGAGGAAGGAGCAACCATGCCCTCAAGCAGGGATCTCACCAGCACCCGCCGCGGCGGTACCAACAAGAAGAACGCGTTCTGTTCGTTCTGTCGCAAGAGCTATCGGGACGTAGGTCCCCTGGTCGAAGGACCAGGCGATGTCTACATCTGCGGCGAATGCATCGAGCTATGCCAGAGCATACTCGACCAGGAACGCAAACGCCGTGGTGGCAGCAAGCAGCTGTTCACCAAGATTCCTTCGCCCCGCGACATTGTCACCGAGCTGGACAATTACGTCATCGGGCAAGAGTCGGCTAAGCGAGTGCTGGCCGTGGCCGTGCACAGCCACTATAAGCGACTGCTGGTGGCCGACGACGAGCACGATATCGAAATCGACAAGTCGAACATCTTGTTGGTTGGTCCCACCGGTTGCGGCAAGACTCTCTTGGCCCGCACCCTCGCCCGCTCGCTCAACGTGCCGTTCGCCATTGGCGACGCGACCACGCTGACCGAAGCTGGCTACGTGGGCGAAGATGTCGAGAACCTGCTACTCAAGTTGCTGCATGCGGCCGACTTCGACATCGAAGCCGCCCAACGAGGCATCTTGTACATCGACGAGATCGACAAGATTGGCAAGACCAGCCAGAACGTTTCGATCACCCGCGACGTGTCGGGCGAGGGCGTTCAGCAGGCTTTGCTCAAGATGCTCGAAGGCACCACGGCCAACGTTCCGCCACAAGGCGGACGGAAGCATCCCGAGCAACAGTACATCCAGCTCGACACGACGAACATCCTGTTCATCTGCGGCGGCACCTTTGCCGGCGTGGAGGACATTGTTCGCAAGCGAATGGGCTGCCGCAGCATCGGCTTCACGCAAGGCGACGCCGCCGGCGAGGAACTGAGCCTCGGCGACGCCCTGGCGGCTGTCGAGCCGGACGACCTGATCGAATACGGCTTGATCCCCGAACTGGTGGGCCGCTTGCCGGTGATCAGTTCTCTGCGTCCGCTGCCTGAAGAAGCGTTGGTCCGCGTGCTGACCGAACCAAGAAATGCTCTGACTCGTCAGTATAAGCACATCTTTGGGATGGAAGATGCCGATCTGAACTTTACAGACGAAGCCCTTCGCGCCATCGCCCGCCGTGCGGCCGAGCGTGAAACGGGCGCCCGCGGCCTGCGGTCGATCATCGAGAACGTGATGCTCGACATCATGTTCGACCTGCCCGACCAACCGCGCGGCCAGCGTTACGTGATCACCGACGACATCGTCGAAGGTCGCGCCAAGCTGTTCGACGGCGACGAGCCAGTCAACAAGAGCGCGTAAGAGTACTGCGTCAACGAATCCACGGATGGAAGACGTTCAAGCCCGGGGCCACGGCCGCCGGGGGTTAAGTCTCCATCAATAAGCGAGCCCGGGCAATTGTGCCCGGGCTCTTTTTCTTTACTATTGCTTTCCTCGATGGCGTCAGTACGACTTAAGGTCGCGAAGCTCTACTTGTTCCCAGCCTTTCGCTCGCGCTTTTTGCTCCTCCATCAGGCGAAGACGCTCGATCAGATCGCGTACCGCTCGACTCTCGGATTGCTCCAGAACGCGGTCGTAGAGTGCAAGGATCCGTTTGTCGACGGCCACCAATCGATCGAGCATCGCCCGAGCATCATCCAAATCACCCTCGACCATTCCGTCCAATTCGTCATCGAGCGTTTGGACGTCAGGGAACTGAATGTAAGTGTCAAGTGCCGCAGGAGAAGCCTTGTCCACCTCGTCAGCCAGACATAGTTGCATGAAATCGTCGTGTGCCTTGGCCCGCTCGAGATAGGTCGCTAGCAATTGGTCGTTTGTATCTTCCAGGCACTGCTCGGTCAGTTCACGCAGACGACTCCGAATTCTGGAAACATGCGAGAGTACATCACGCACTTGTTGGAAGGTCTTCATCGCAGACTATCCTCATTCTCTGCCGGTCAGCTGTAAATCGGGCGTTGAGTTTTCCCGGTTTCTCCACCTCACGGGTGGAAGGGAAGCCTCATTGGGGATGATTGACAGCATGCAAATCAATAAACCCACGATCAACTCGTTCTGTAATGCGGGCTCCAAGGGCGGCGTTCCATTGAAACGCCCAAACCCAATCAGCCAAACACCTACTACCAGCAACAGCCAGTGAGCCCCGCGGGCCTTCGACCAGTACGAACCGAGAGACAGGAGCATCAGCAGGCAGCCGATAGCCAGATCGTTCGTCCACAAGTGCGCTGCGTCGGCTGGGTGGCGGAAGATGAAGGGACTCATCAGTAGCCACACGCCTAGCATGCATTCGATAATTCGAGCCCACATCACTTGGCCTCTGCTACGAGTTCGCGACCAGCCTCAACGCCGTGCTCGGTCGGTATGCCACAGAAAGCGTAGCCAACTTCGCTCCAACTGCCCGATTTCTTCCGCACCCGCAGAAGATACTTCAGCGACACGTACACTTCGTCGTAGGCCCAGTAGGCGAGAATGAGCGAGATTACTGCGGTCACCAGGCATAGGAAACACCAGTAGCCAACCACGGTGCCCTGCAAAATGACGAGTACGCTGCTCACGATGCCCAGCGGAATGACGTCGATGCCGAAAAGAAGAACCAGCCACGGCCGGTACTGCCACCGCCGCGTGGAACCAGCCATACCGAGCACCGCGTCACCCAAATAGGCAAACGCCCCGAAGGCCGCATCTGGGATGCCGATCCAACGATCCATTGTTTGGGCGACTTTTGAGTCGAGTACATTCTCTGTTCCTTCATTGAAGACTGGATCCCATACCGAGTCGATCAATCTCCATTGGTAGAGCGCCATATAGGAAGCCATCAGCGTGGCGACGCCAGCCAGAATGCAAATCGGCACCCGTTGAGCCCAGGCAGAGGGATTGTAGGAATACGGGGCCACCGCTGCATTCAAATCGCAATCAGTTTGTGCATTTAGATCGAGCATCTTGGATTTGTTACGCGTGTTGCTTTTGACTGCGAGGCCTCGCCTGCTTCAGTTTGTCCAAGGTTTCCTTGTCCGGCAGCGGCAGGTGATTTAATTCGTACCACTCGCGAGGATCCTCTTTCAGATGCCGCAGTATTTCCGGAAGCGTCTTCGATAAACAGTGTTTCGGAGTCCAGCCAAGACGCTTGCGGGCCCGCGAGTTGTTCACGGGGTAGTGAGCGTCGGCCATGTCGACCATCCACGGCTTGATAAATGGCCGGTCATCCTCGCTGGTAGCAGTTTTGTCTTTGACCCACGCGCCGGCCTTGGCCAAGGCTTTGGGAATGCGAATCGTTGGCCAGTCGTCCACGCCGTGCAGTTCCTCGCCGATTAAATCCTGCAGCTTCTCGTAGCTGAGGCACTCATCTTCGGCAACGAGGAACATTTCACTCGATTCCAGTTCGCCCCGGCGCTCGACCACAAGCTCAAAGCAATTCACCAAGTCGTCCAAGTGTACGAACGCCTGACCGCGCTCCGCATCACCTGGATAGAAGTAGCTTTCCAGTTCTTTTTCGGCAATGCGACGAATGTTCTGGGTGATCGGCAACGAGTGCCCGTACTCGTCGTACACGCCCGCCATGCGCAGCACTACCGTAGGAATCTCTCCTGCCTCGCGACGGATGACATTTTCGGCGGCGAGTTTCGATTCTGGATACTGCCACTCGGCACGAGCGGGAGACTGTTCGGTGAGCTTGTCATCGGGCTCGCAGGGCTTCATCACCAGCAAGCTACTGGAGAATACAAACTGCTCGACCTGATCGAACGCCTTGAGTTCTCGCAACAAGCGGCGCGTACCTTCGACGGTCAGGTCCCGATACAGCGGGCTATCCTCTCCGGCGAAGTCGTAGTAAGCCGCCAGGTGAATCACGCTAGTGACGTGGCTGCCGTACTGGGTGCGAACAGTCTCCAGCGCCGATTGGACGCTGTTGTCCTCCGTTAGATCGCATTCGAGGTAGTCGACGCTGGAGTGTGATGATTCAGGTTTCTGAACGTCTAGTCCGACGACCTTGTATCGCGATGCAAGTCTCTCACAAACAAGGCTACCAATCAGGCCCGTGCTACCGGTAACGATGACGAGTTGGTCGATGCTAGGAGGGTTCATCCATTGCTCCTTCCGTAATTAGAATTCTTCGATTTAGTCGGTTGGTCGGCACCAAACAGAACTGCAAATAGGATGCCGCCGGAGGATTCTGCCCCAGTGGCGAACCTGACTCGGCGGTGGTTGGTTGCCGAGAGATCAACCTGGTAGCGAGCGACTCAAAGTAGCTCGCTTGCTAGGCATTTGTGGCAGAAGCAGGCTTTGGGCTTCTGCCCGACAACCGCTTGTGCAGTATCTGCAGCATCGAGAAGAAGAACGCGGCCACGACCGGGCCGAGGAAGATGCCCCAGAGTCCCACGATCTGTAGCGCGCCCAGCGCGCTGACTAGCGCCAGCAGCGGGTGCATCTTGGCCGACTCGTGCAGCACGTAGGCGCGGATCAAGTTGTCGGACGTCGACACGATTAGCAGCCCGTACAGCGCTAGCACAATGCCGGCGGTGACTTCGCCGTTCCACAGCAGCCACAGCGAGGTTGGCGTCCACACGCCGGCCGCGCCGACGAAGGGGATCATCGACAACAGGAACGTTACGCCCACCAACAGCCACACCCGTTCGACGCCGGCCAGGTAGAGACCGATCCCTAGCAGGGCGGCTTGAGCGAACGCACAGAGAAAGATACCGACAACCACGCCACGCGAAATAGTGGCGAACTGGCGGAACAACAGCCACTCGTCTTCGCGCGCAAAGGGGGAGATCGCCCGGAGTGATCGGAGGATCTCGTCGCCTTCGGCCAGGAAGTAGTAGAGCGATAACGACAAGATGGCCAAACCGACCACCACCTCGACCACCCGCGAGAGGAACTCACCCGTCCGCTGCACAGTGCTGGAAGTGTACTGTTCGATGCCTTTGTCGACCGACTTGCGGAACGAGTCCCAATCGACGTCCGGTGCGTAGCTTTTGATCACATCTTTGATGTGTTGCAGGCCCGGCTGGTTGGCGAAGTCCCAGTTGGCGAACTCCTGCCCAGTCTTGGCCAACTCGCGACCGGCCAACAGCAGCATGCTGCCGAGCCCCGCCAGCAGCACGAACATCGTGGCCACGGTGAGCATCGCAGCAATCCGCCGCCGACCACCGAGCCATCGTGTGAGGCGATCGTAGTAGGGGCGGAACAGGATCGTCAGGATCACCGCAAAGAACAGCGGCGCGAAGAACGGTTCGATGAAGCGGAACAGCAGAATGCCGATGCCGACCGCGGCGAACAGCAACGCCCAGAACGACATCTGCCGAAACATGGGGTTGCCGCGCCCACCTGATGGCCCGCCAGTGGAAGGCGGCGACTTTGGTGAATCGTTGTGGTCGGCGCTACTAGCCATGGGGGCTGTGTTTGCGGTGAGGCTCCCTCAGAAGCTATTGCTTCGTTTAATACATTCTACTTGGGAGTGCATGATAATGCACCACCACCGCCAGGTGGCCAGTGAAAGCGTTAACCTGCCTACAGGATAGTAGTTGCCCGTGGAATGGGACGCAGCACCAACTCCACAAGCGTACCCTGCAAGGTGGCGGCGTTACGACGCCGTCGGCGGTAGACCTGAGGACTCCAGCTCCGGCGAATTTCCTGCAAGCGCTGTTCGAGACCCTTCTTTTCGTTTTGTAAGCCACGCATCTGATATCTCCTCGTAGGGCTTCTGAATGGAATGCCGTAGTCCAACTTGGATTAGTAACGAAAGATGGCCGCGATCGACGAGTCAGTGGGCATGGTTCCGGTGTCCAGTACGAAAACGTTGCCATCGGTTTGTAGAGTCTGCGCAGCCGCCAGGTCGTGAGCCTCGACCATGCCTATCGACGGTTTTCCAAACTGCTTCGCATCTAACCTCACGGGCTCCGATTTGCCGTGGCGCTCGACGAAATCTGTCGATAGCAACAGAGTCTCGACCCGGCCCTCCTGTGTTGCCGGCAAGATGTCATCGATGTCGTCGGTTGCCTTGTCTCGCGATGATGCGAACCCGAAACGCTCGAGTGCATCGTCCAGCTTTGATTGATAAGCCGGTTCGGCGATTGCCCAAGCTGCCTTGTGCAGTTGCTGGTCGGACATCCCGTCGGGGCTTCCAGTTACAGCCTCGGGCTGCAATTGCTTGTACTTGCACGCTTTTTGGAAGATAGGAAATAGGTAGTCGACGCCAGCGAAAACGAGTGGAGCGCCGCTCGCGTTGAGCAGCGGTGTAAGTGCGTTGTCCAACCGGTGGAAGTACTCCAGTAGTTCCTGCTTCTGATCTTCGCCCTCTCCGCCACCGTGCCCGTGGAAGATCGCCTCGCCGTTGGCATTTGGCGAGTCGGCATGAGAGTGAAATTGCAGCGTACTTTGGTACTCGTCGATGTTCAGTGCATCTCGCAGGTCTTCCGGCAGAGCCTCAAGCTCCAATTCCGAAACTCCATGTTTGGTGCCGCTCAGCAGTCGGACGTTTTTTTGGCTAACGGCGATGATATACATCGCGCCATCTCCCTGCAGGTAACGCACCAGCGGACTGAGGAAGAAATGGTCGCCGACTTGGGTGACTTCAGGGCCGTCGATGGGCAGCTTGTAGCAACGCGAGAACCCTTCAGCCAACAGCAGCAACAGACTCTCGCTGCCGTTTCGCCAGAATGGAGCGGCGACGGAATCCGGTAACTTTGACGCTGGTTCCAACAGACTCTCGACCTCCTGTTCGCTGCAGCCCATCGATCCAAGTCGTTGCACCGCTTCGCGAAGATGGTTCTTCAAGCGAATCGGATCCTGCCGCGTTTCCCGGCCTGTGGGATGCGTGGGGATCGAGATTGATACACAGGGCGTTGGCGGATCGCTGATGAGTTGTTCGAGTTCGTTACGACTGGGCAAAGTAGCCTGCATGTTCTCCTCGTCTATGTTGGAAGGGCTTCGTGCAAGGATGGCCATTGCTGGAAGAGCATTCCTGGTCGGCAACAATGGACTCGCAAATGCCGCGCCAACGACGGGTGGCAGTACGCGCCGCGAGTTTCTGAGCGAGCAGAATGTGCAACCGCGGTCGCCTGACCACCAATTTGGTGGCTAGTGGACCAGTCATGTTGCAGGGGGCAGGTCAACTAGAGCGTTTTCAGAATTTGCGTGCCGGATTGGCGCCGTGGTGATGGTATGATGCGCGAAGGCCGAAGCAGGCGAATTGGTATCCGTCGATACAGGCCGACAAAGCAGCGGGCCGAAACAACAAGCCAAGTCGGCACGCTAATTCTGAAAGCGCTTTAGACTCCGAGAAGAAGGGCTACTGCCCGCGCTCTACTTGTGACTATTCGCAGGCACCACCGGCAACTGCACCTCACCCCACCGCTTCGGCTGTGGCACATCGGGGCCGTTGTACCCCATCACCCGCGGCTCACCCGCCACCCGCCACTGGCCGGACTCGGCGATGGCCTCTTTCAACTCGACGATCGAAGCGTTGACTTTCTCGAGCGTCACATCGCCTGCAACGCCGATCGCGACGACCGTCACCGGCTTGGTGTCGGCCACCGTGATGTTGGCGTACGACTCGGTTTTGCCATCGCTCTTGCTGCGGTACAGGAACGACATGTCGTAGCTGTCCGGCTTGTCATTGTCGCCTTCGAGGCCCTGATATTCGATTTCTACCGGAGCGGTCATGGCGATGCCTCGCGTCTTGATGTGCGCGAACAGCGGGAAGAACGCGGTACCCGAGTTCCTCATTCCATCAGGCCCCGCCCCGTCGCCATCGAACGTCGCGCGGCGAACTTCCGGATAACGCTTGATCTCCACCACACCCGGCGGAGTCGGCCGCGGGTAGCCTTCCGGCAGCGGCGTGGTCACCCGGTACTCGCCCGACCGATAGAACGTCGCACCATCGTCCTGCGGCAATGGTTTCACCTCGGCTTCGCCCGCGAGACGCTCGAGCACCTCGCCAGCCTCAGGTGGATCGACGGCGGTGCTTTCTTCGGCCGTGGCTTTCAGCGAGGTAACACAGCTGAGTGCGACAATCCAGAGCGTGCGTGCGAACATGGGAATTCTCCAACGGTTGAGCGAACACGCCACTATTGCAGGCAGTCGGAGAATGACCAGGGCAAGAGCTACTGCGGTTTCCCAATCTCGCCTTGGTTCGCTTCGGTGTCGTCGACCGGCAGTATCAACGGCCACATCGGATTCGGCGTGGTCCAGAACCAGCGAGCGCCAACGAGAACGTTAAATCTGCTTGCAAAACCTGATCTCTTTGATCGACTCGTTCCAAGTCACATCGACGCAAAAGCGGTAGTGTTCGGTTTGAAATTCGAACTTCTCGAACCCAGACTCTTTCAGCGACTCCTGCTGAGCATCCGGGATGATGGTTTCCAAGATCGACAACACTTCGGGAACCTTCAACTTTATAGAGCTAAGCTCTTGGTCCCGACCGTTCTCGTAGATCAGCGGGGGAAATCCCGCCCTCAGCAGCAGTGTCTCGGCCTGCGACTTGAGAAACTCGCTAAACGGGTTTTCGAAACTGTCCACCGTCGTTACTCCCACTCAATCGTCGCTGGCGGCTTGCTGCTGATATCGTACACCACGCGGTTCACGCCTTTCACCTCGTTGATGATTCGCGTCGAGATGCGCGAGAGCAGGTCGTGGGGTAGGTGGCTCCAGTCGGCGGTCATGAAGTCGTCGGTGTTCACGCAGCGGACGCACACCGCGTTGTCGTAGGTGCGGCTGTCGCCCATCACGCCCACGCTTTGCACCGGCAGTAGCACCGCGAACGCCTGACTCGTGCTGCGGTACAAGCCGGCCGCTTTGATCTCGCTCACCACAATGGCGTCGGCCTCGCGGAGCATGGCGAGTTTGTCGCGAGTCACTTCGCCCAGGCAGCGGACCGCCAGGCCGGGGCCGGGGAATGGGTGACGCCAGACGATTTCCTCGGGCAGACCCAACTGCAAACCGAGTTGGCGGACTTCGTCTTTGAACAGGTCGCGGAGCGGCTCGATCAGGTCGAAACCTAGCTCTTTCGGCAGGCCGCCGACGTTGTGGTGCAGCTTGATGGTGTCGGCCGGGCCGTCGGCCGAGGCGCCGCTTTCGATCACGTCGGGGTAAAGCGTGCCTTGCGCCAGGTACTTGGCGTCGTCGATCTTGTCGGCTTCCTCCTTGAAGCAATTGATAAACTCGTGCCCGATGCGGCGCCGCTTCTCCTGCGGGTCGACGATTCCGGCGAGCTGGCCGAGGAAGCGATCTTCGGCCTTCACCACGTGCAGGTCGGTCTTGAAGTGCGTGGAGAATTCCTCGACCACCGCCCGCTCTTCGTCTTTTCGCAACAGTCCGTTGTCGACCAGGATGCAGGAGAGCTGTGGGCCAATCGCTCTGGCCAGTAGCGCGGCGACCACCGACGAGTCCACTCCGCCTGAGAGTCCGCAGATCACGCGGTCAGTGCCGACTTGTTCACGGACGCGGTTGATCGTCTCTTCGGCGAAGTCGCCCAGTCGCCAGGTGCCTTCGCACTGGCAGACGTTCCGCACGAAGTTCGCCAGCAGCGTCTTTCCCTCCATCGTGTGAGTGACTTCGGGATGGAACTGCAAACCGAACACCGGCAGCCGCTTGTGTCGCACGGCCGCGTAAGGGCAGGTGCTGGTGTGGGCGAGTGGTGTGAAGTCCTCGTCGATCGCGGTCACCTGGTCGCCATGGCTCATCCATACTTCGGTCTCGCTGTGCACACCGGCGAACAGATCGCTGTCGTCGTCCACCTGGCAATGGGCGCGGCCGTACTCGCGGCTCGGTACGTTCTTCACTTCGCCGCCGAGCGCCTGACAGGCGAGCTGCATGCCGTAGCAGATGCCGAGAACCGGGATGCCGAGGTTGAACAGTTCCGGATCGCACTGCGGCGCGCCGGGCTCGTACACGCTGTTCGGACCGCCGGACAGAATAATGCCCATCGGCGCCAGCTCGCGGAGCCGCTCGGCGGTGATGTCATGGCGGACGATTTCGCAGTACACGTGCTGCTCGCGGACCCGCCGGGCGATGAGCTGGGCGAGTTGCGAACCAAAGTCGAGGACAAGAACACGCTGTTGGGCGAGACTGGACATGGCGAAGGGTTCAGGGTTCAGGGGTCGGGGGTCAGGGGCTGCGTCTTTCGCCTGACGGAAAACCCACCATTGTAGCGGGTTTCGGCCGGGCGACTATCCGGACCGTTGCTGCTGTGGCGCTGTGTGCGCTATAGTGAACTCTCCGCCGAGATCCCTGCCCCTTGAATCCTGAGCCCAGAACCCTCTGCAAGATGCTGATCCTGCTGACCAACGACGATGGAATTTACGCCCCCGGACTTGCCGCGCTGGAGCGCGAGCTACGGCGGATTGGCGACGTGGTGGTCGTGGCGCCGGCCACGGAGCAGAGCGGGGTAGGGCACTCGATTACGTTCCTCACGCCGCTGATGGCCAAAGAGGCAACCTTGAGCGACTCCGGCGACCCCGCATCCCCACGACGGCGGGGTTGGGCAGTTGAGGGAAGCCCGG
The DNA here is from genome assembly GCF_965227375.1 of Aeoliella sp. Taxonomy (NCBI): domain Bacteria; kingdom Pseudomonadati; phylum Planctomycetota; class Planctomycetia; order Pirellulales; family Lacipirellulaceae; genus Aeoliella; species Aeoliella sp. The sequence goes on along the minus strand of NZ_CBDDFX010000002.1, from coordinate 681,388 downwards.
CCGACTGCGTCAAGCTGGCGATCGCCAAGTTCTGCCCCCGCGAGCCCGACCTGGTGGTAAGCGGCATCAACGGTGGGCTCAACGTCGGCATCAACGTGCTGTACTCCGGCACCGTGGCCGCAGCCACGGAAGGTGCCCTGTACGACATCCCCAGCATTGCGGTTTCGTTGGAGTACGACGACGATCCGCGATTCGACCGCGCGGCCCAGATGGGCGTGGGCGTTATTGAGCAGTTGCTCGCGCGTGATGCGTTTGCCAACCACAGGCTGTACAATCTCAACATGCCGACCTCCGCGACGCTGCGGCCGGAAGACGACCCAGCGGAACTGCACATCGTGCCGATGGGCGTTGCGCGGTGGCCGGCCGAGTTCGAAGAGCGGCGGGATCCCAAGGGCCGGCGTTACTACTGGGCGGCCGGCACACCGCCTACCGGGTTCCCGCGCGAAACGGACCTCAACGCGATACTCGAGGGGCACCTCACCCTGACACCGCTCACGGTCGATCGCACCATGGCGGATCACTTATCGGAGATGCACACATGGGACATCAAAGTTTAAAGCTCGCCGTGGCAGTTGCCGCGATGCTGACGCTCGGTTGTAAACCGTCGGTCGATTTGCCGGAGCGTACCGATACTCCCGAGGCGTCGACAGATTCAACGGCGCAGACCGGCGGAGGGGAAGTGAGTGACGACTCAACTACCACTGCAAAGCGCGAGTCGGCTAACACGTCGAAACCAGCCCTGTCCGATGGAACGAATTACGGAGGGGCCATCGCGGGTGCTCGCCGTCATGCAATGGACTTTGTGGTACCACTCGTTTTCAAAGACGCTCTCGATAAACACTACGCATCGGAAGGCAAGTATCCCAAGTCGCATGAGGAATTCATGAAGAGAGTGTGGGAGCCATTGAAAGCTCCAATGCCTAGGATCGACGATGGTTACAAATGGCAATATGACCCGGCTGACCACACGGTGAAGCCGGTCCCCATTGAAGGGACTGAGTAAACGCCTCACCGCCGAGGTGCTTCTCACCGGAACAACCGTCACCACCGGAACCTCAGCGGCACGAATTCGCCCGAATTGCTTGGGCCGGCGGGGCAGCGTGATTAGGCTGGAACTATGTTCCCGCCTTTTCATTTAGCCCCCAGTGCTACGATGCTTGCCCCTCGACTTCTGTTTGCTCTCGCGATGAGTCTCTTCATTTCGGCCACCGCTCGCGCGGAAGACTGCTGCGAGCGGCCGAGTTGGATGTTCAAGCAGAGCACGTTTACCAACGACCCGCAGACCGGGGCGCGCGTGGCGAAGTACGCGCGGCACGCTTACGTGGAAGAGCTTCCCGACCCGCGTTTGGTCACGAGCGGCTACCGCACCAACCGCACCACACTGCGTGGTACCGCCGGCAGCTACGAGACAAACTACGAAGTCGCCAGTTGGGGCAACGGTCGTGGCGGACTGGATGCCGAGTGGGAGCGGTTCCACGACGCGTGGAAAGAGTCGTACCTGACCGGCGGCTACTACGAAAGCCGCCCCGCCTACGGTCGTGGCTACGGCTACGGACCCCGCCATGGATACGGTCCCTACCGCGGCGGCGGAGGCTACGGGCCTGGCTATGGCTACCGCGACCGGCCGTAGAGCAGCTGCGTCAATTCCTCAGCTTGGCAGCTTCGGCTTCGAAGTCGACATTGGAAGAAAAGTCCTCGATCAGCCAGCGATTTCCGTCGCGGACCAGCGTGACCTCTACGGGGAATGGCTCGCCTCCGCGAAGGCCCGACTGGTGCTCGGCGAAGAAATAGCCTTCGAACTTGGCGGTAGCGTGCTTGGGATCTTTCTCGTCGTCGAGCGTGATTTCAATGTCGCTCACAATGTTGGCGTGCTCGACTTTGAACTCGGGCATAAGTTTTTCGACCATTGCCCGCGTCTTCGTGGCGCTCGGCGACAGGTAGCTCAGCACTTCGGGTATGTCGTTGTCTTCCGCGGCGTTGGTGATGCCCCCGATCGTCACCTCGACCATTTCCCGGGGGGTGTGGACGAGTTGCTCCATCACCAGGGCCGAGATCGACAGCACGGCGATGATCACGCAGGCTACGAACGAGCCCACACTGCGGGTCGTGTAGTACATCACGCCCGAAAACGTCAGCAGCACGATACCCACCATCAATAGCGGGATCGGATCTTCGAATAGGTATTGCATGGAAGATATTCTAGTGCGAAAGAGGAGAAGCGACGAGCGGGGCCCACGCACCTATTCGCCCCGCACCCACTCTCTTATTCGCTCCAGCACAATCCGAATCCAGCTCGCCCGCTTCGGAGGCTTGCCATTCCATTCGGTATCGCGAATCCACAAGGGCATCCGCGACACGAGCGCCGCTTCGGCTTCATGCGAGTGATCGACGTGCTGGGCGAAGCGGGAGAGGCGATTGACGAATGGCCTGCGCGTGGTGTTCTCGAGCACGGCCTGGACAAACCGGTCGTCCGGATGATCTTCGGACAGCCTGCGGAGTCGAGGCCACGCCTCCACGCGGCGAAGGGCTCGGGCGTAGTGCTTTCGCACAGCGGGCGTACTTTCGGCGTCGAGGCGCGAGAGGCCGAGTGTGTGGGATCGCGACGCGCATCTTCCCAGCAGGAAGATGGCAACAGCATAGGCGGGCGTGTGGGTTGGCCCCGTTTGCAGGCACTTACCCAGACCGTACGCAGCTAGCAGCCCGTCTTGGATCATGGCGCGAAAGTCAGAGCGAAAGCGAAGCAACCACCCCACGCCGGGCCCACCATCTCCGGCGGCAGCATACTGGTCGTCAATCTCATCGAGAAACTCGGCGACCGCCAACTGGCTGCGCAGCAGGACGCCCGCTGGATGCCGCTTTTCCAAGTACCCTGGCGTGTTGTCGTATCGAGAACGGAGCTTGATGGCCGCTGCCATAACCACGACCCTCGGTGTAGAATTGCGAACCCGCGAGAGTTCACCGATCAAGCGTATTCTAGCATATCCAACCAGATCGGGCACGAGCTTTCGCAGCCAAGTCAGCGCCGCGAGGGCGTCTGTTCGCACACCCCCCAAGATATCTACGTACCGCTATGTCGCAAAAATACATCTATCAAATGGCTGGCCTGACCAAGAAGATTGGTCAGCGGCTGGTGCTCGACGACATCTACCTGGCGTTCTATCCCGGCGCGAAGATCGGCGTGCTGGGCCGCAATGGCGCCGGCAAGAGTACACTCCTCAGGATCATGGCTGGCAAGGACAAGGAGTTCGACGGCGAAGCCCGGCTGACCGACGGGTTCACCGTAGGGCTGTTGGAGCAGGAACCGCAACTCGATCCCGATAAGGACGTGCAGGGCAACGTCGAGCAGGCGGTGGCCGGGACGCGGGCGATGCTGGCTGAGTTCGAAGCCTTGGGCGACAAGTACGCCGAGGTGGCGGACGATCCCGACGCGATGGAAAAGCTGATGAACCGCCAGGCCGCGCTGCAGGATCGCATCGACGCCACGAACGCGTGGGAGCTCGACCGGCAGATCGACGTGGCGATGAACGCCATGAACCTGCCGCCCGGCGATGCGGACGTCACCAAACTGTCCGGCGGCGAACGCCGCCGCGTGGCGCTGTGCCAACTGTTGCTCGAGAAGCCCGACCTGCTGCTGTTGGACGAACCGACCAACCACCTCGATGCCGAAAGCGTCGCCTGGCTCGAACGCCATTTGGCCGAGTACCCGGGCACGATCGTCGCGGTGACCCACGATCGCTACTTCCTCGACAACGTCGCGGGCTGGATTCTGGAACTCGACCGCGGCAAGGGCATTCCCTGGGAAGGTAACTACAGCAGCTGGCTCGAGCAGAAACGCAAGCGGCTGGAAGTGGAAGAGAAACAAGAAACGGCCCGTCAGCGAACGCTCAAGCGCGAACTCGAGTGGGTTCGGATGGCCCCCAAGGCACGGCAATCGAAGAGCAAGGCCCGTATTGCCGCCTATGAGCAATTGGCCTCGGAAGACTTCGACGCCAAGGAAAAGGAACTGGAGATTCACATCCCGCCTGGACCACGGTTGGGCGATTTGGTGATCGAAGCCAACAACCTTTCCAAGGCGTACGGCGAGAAGGTGCTGCTAGATAACGTGAACTTCCGCCTACCGCCGGGCGGCATCGTGGGCATCATCGGCCCCAACGGCGCGGGCAAAACCACGCTGCTCAAGATGCTGATGGGCATGGAGCAGCCCGACAGCGGTTCGCTCACCATCGGACCCACAGTGGAACTCGGCTACGTCGACCAGTCACGTGACGAACTCGACGCGAATGCGACCGTGTACGAGGAAATCTCCGGTGGCCACGAAACGCTCGACATGGGCGGCCACAAGCTCAACGCCCGGGCGTACGTTTCGCGGTTTAACTTCCAGAAGACCGACCAGCAGAAGAAAGTCGGCGTGCTGTCGGGCGGTGAGCGAAACCGTGTGCACCTGGCCAAACTGCTCCGCCGGGGCTCGAACGTGCTGCTGTTGGACGAACCGACCAACGACCTGGACGTCGACACGCTGCGGGCATTAGAGGAAGCGGTCGCGAACTTCGCCGGCTGTGCGGTTGTCGTTAGTCACGACCGCTGGTTCCTCGACCGCCTGGCCACCCACATCTTGGCCTTCGAGGGCGACGGCTACGTCCACTACTGCGAAGGCAACTTTGAAACCTACGAGCAACAACGCCGCGAACGATTGGGCGAAGACGCCGACGAGCCGAAGCGGTTCAAGTACAAGAAGCTGCACGCGTAGCCGAGCAAGAACCATCCAAGTGGCAAGGAATAGAAACGATGGCGACTTGGGTGGATTGCAGCGAGATCAATCTCGACTTGGCGCTACCACTTTCTGAGCGGTACGAGCCCCATCGAGCGGTGATGCGCGCGGCGGCAGAGGAATTGCTGACCGCCATGAAAGCGGATTTTCCGAGTGGACTGTCCCGCCTTGCTCATTTGGTCGACCTGAGAACGTTTGGACATTTTCGTGCCGAGGCCAAGGCTCAAGCCAAGGTGATGGAGATCGACTGGCGCGACCTGATGCTGGCCGGCGCGGCGTACGATTTGACACTCGCCTACTTTGGCTGCTCCACGATCGCGGCCGCCACCGACGAAGGGCCCGTGTTGGCTCGCAATATGGATTGGTGGCCCGAACGAGAGTTGGCCCGGCACAGCTACACGGTAGTAGGCACACGAGAGGGCAGGGCGGAGACCACGGTTGCCGGTTGGCCGGGCGCGATCGGTTTGGTGACGGGAATGTCGGTCAACGGTTTTGCGTTGGCCATGAATGCCGTGGACGAGGGAACTGGCCTGCACAAGACCGGTTACCCAGTGATGCTGCACCTGCGTCGCGTGGTGGAAGAGTGCAACAGCTTCGAAGAAGCGGTGGAGCGAGTCAGCAAGCAAACGTTAGCGGCCCCCTGTCTGGTGACCATTGTGGGCACGCAGAACGACGAGCGTGTTTGCGTGGAACGCACGCCAACCACAGCGAATCTTCGCTACGCGGACGGCGATGCTCCGCTGCTTACCACCAATCACTTTCGCTACGGCGAAGAGACCTCGCGCGATGGTGTTGGGACGCTGCAATCCACCAGTTGCGGCCGGTTGCAGGGAATGCAAGAACTGTTGCCAGCCGAAAAGCAGTTGCTTTCCGACGAGCAATTGCTCCGCATCTTGAGCAACGAGCGCGTGCGGTTGTCCATCACCGCACAACACATCCTCATGCGTCCGCGCGAGAACCGTATGCGGCACTGCGTGCCAAAGTCGCTACTAGAGCGGAATTGAAGGGCTACTCCGTAGCTGTCTCCCCTCGCAACTCCGCGGCCAAGTCCTGCAGGAAGGACACGAAAGAATCGCTGGACAGGAAGGTCAGCACCTCGGCCACGATCTCGCGTAACGCCTGTCGCACGGGGTCGCCGTGGCAGTGGGAGTCGTCGTCGGGATCTTCGGCAGAAGGATCTTCATCGGATGGATCCTCGTCCGTCGGCGGGTCATCGGTTGGGTCTTCGTCGGTAGGATCTTCGTCCGGTGGGTTATCTGTCGGGTCTTCGTCAGTGGGATCTTCGTCCGTTGGTGGGGCAACCATCACGATTGCGTCAATCCAAGCTTCGAAGGGATCGACTCGGGCGTTGAATGCCATGTCGCCTAGCGATGCGTCCTGCTTGGTGCCGCCTGACGTGACGCACGCGATGTACAACTGCCCGGCCACCTCGATGAATCCGGGCCCACCCGAGTCGCCCGGCGCGGTGTTCGATTCGTTGGGGTCGTCGAAGTTCCAATACACGAACAGTTCGTCCACCGCGTCGATGGTGGTCACGCCAAACCGCTTCGTGCCGAATGTACCGGTGGCTCCATCTTCGGCCGTGCCACCGGCGCCGAAGCCGACGATCGTCAGCGTGTCGCCCACCAGCGGATTGCCACGGAAGATCTCCATCGGCTCGACATCGGTCACCGCTTCAGAAAGTTCGAGCACCGCGATGTCGTTCTCGAACGACAGGGGATCGAACCCTTGGTGGATGTCGATCTTCACAGTGGTGTAGGTTTTCTCGCCGAGTGTGAAGGTTCCAGCGGTGGCTTCTTCGATAAACTGGGCACAATGGGCGGCGGTGAGCACGTGCCGTGGGGAGATGAGCGTTCCCGTGCAGAATCCGCCGGACTCGGTGCTGCCGACGATGCCAACGGCCGCGTACTCGTCGGTCGGCTGCCCGTTGATGATTCTCGCCACTGGTGTTTGAGCCGACGCAACCCCGGGTATCAGCAAACTGAATAAAAGCAGGTCACGTGGGAAGACGCAGTGCATGACGGTTGCTCCTTGGCGAGAGTGCCCTAGAAACCGAGTGTCGTTGTCGCCACGTTGGCGATACGACCAGTCGTCCATCCAACCCCGTTGCCAGTGGCTCGTTCCGCGGTGAACGAGCGTTTTTGGCTACGAAGTCGTTCCGGCGGTTGCCGATGATGCCTCGATTTCCTAGATTCACAGTTGCCCGCGCAAGCGACCTATGCGCGAGCACTATCCAGCCATCTATCCCTCCCCACTAGCAGGAGCCAATTTAACAATGAGTGTGGTCCGCGTCGGTTCGACGAAGAAGTTTGCTGATAACTGGGACTTGATCTTTAGCGATGGCAAAAAGTCGCCGTCGAAGAAAAAGGCGACCAAGAAGAAAGCAACGAAGAAGAAAGCCGCCACGAAGAAGACGGCCAAGTCCAAGAAGTCTACCAAGAAGACGAGCAAGACGGTCGCGAGTAAGAAGAAGGCAGTCAAGAAGTCGACGAAAGCCACCGCGTCCAAAAAGCCTGCGAAGAAGAAGGCGAAAAGCAAGCGGTAGCGGCTTGTTGCAATCGTTCGTACATCGCCTTGGTCGAGTCCAAGTGGCACGGTTCTGCTTCGCAACCTGTGGTACTCCACATCAGGTGGTGGAACTCTGCGTCGTGTCGGCGAGCGGCAAATGGCGATGCCGGAATCCGGCTCGCTGGGGTTGCTGGCGGCCGCAATTGGCTTGGTGGTTGCTATCGGGAGGCCCCTCGGTAGCGGGGATCGGATTCGTCACAACCTGCGCCAGCGGAAATCGGACCCACAGGTAGGGTTAAGGAATTGCCCGATTTCCTTGTCCAACCCGCAGTTTTTGGCCGATTCCTCTAGCTGTACCCCGCGCGAAGCGCTATAATGTGGGGCTACGTGTTTTTGGCGGGGAGTAACCCGCCGCAACCAAATCTTACCGCGTTTGTAGGAGTGACGACCATGGGAACCGTTCATGCAGCATGGGAGGACGAAGAGAACAACCGCCGCATCGACCTGGTAGTTGGCTACCAGGTTTCGACTGGGCAGGTTGAAATTGACAACGTCACTCCCCATCGTGTTCATTTTGCTTGCCCCGAGTCGGGCAAGACCCTTCGCTCGGTTGGCGTGCACACCGAGACTGGCAAGCAGCTCTTGCTGGAGCGTGCTTTGGCCGCTGGCGCCATCGACCGGATCCGCCATCACCTGAGCGAGACCGACGTGCACGACGTACCGCACCCCGCGGACACTTTGCACGAGGCGTTCGAGACGCCAGCCTTGACTGTCTAAACCAAGACAGACAACGCAGTACACAGCTCAGGCCGCTATCCGCCAGTCGGGTAGCGGCCTGTTCTATTTCATCATGGACCTCTTCGAAGAACTCTCGCAACTCGGCATCACCGACGACCGCGTCTTGGACGCGATGCGGCGCGTGCCCCGCGAACGCTTCGTCCCCCAATCGCTCCGCAAGCGGGCCTACGAGAACCGCCCGCTTCCGATCGGGCACGAGCAGACCATCTCGCAGCCGTTGGTCGTCGCCGAAATGATTCAGCACGCTCGCCCCGAGCCGGGCCAAAAGGTGCTCGACATCGGCACTGGCTCCGGCTACCAGGCGGCTATCCTGGCCGAGTTGTACGACCGGGTCTACACCGTGGAGATCGTCGAACCGCTGCAAGTGCACGCGCGAAAGGTACTCGACGCACTTTGCTACACGAACATCGAATACCGCTTAGGCGATGGCTCCGAAGGCTGGCCCGAGCACGCCCCGTACAACGCGATCGTCGTGGCGGCCGCTCCGCGCACCATCCCGCCCGCGCTGGTGGACCAACTGGCCCCCGGCGGCCGGCTGGTCATCCCCGTCGGCACGGCCAGCCGGCAACACCTGACGGTGGTCGAGAAGCTGCCCGACGAGTCGCTCCGCGAAATGCTAGTGGCGCCGGTGTCGTTTGTGCCGCTGGTGGGAGGTGGTAATAATACTTGATGTTGGTTGGATCTAGTTGCTACACGACCACAATCGGAACGGATCGTGCCTGAGAGCAAACGTCCCTGGTATCGACTGCACACTTTCTCGTGGGTGGTGCTGTTGTTGGCCTCCGCGGTGATGATTGTGATCGTAGTGCCGGGCGAGAGATACGCGGACTACAATGCTCGTCTGTGGCACGAATCCGACGAGTTGTACTGGCTCTGGCTGGAGCAGAACCCCGGCTATCAAGGTGCGTTCTTTGAGTGGTTTCATGGTTGGCCGCTAACCTACTTACACCGAGGCGCCGCGGTTGATCTTGTCCCCAATACGGTCGAACCAGAGAACTTGCGTTTCAACGGTTGGCCCCTTTCTTGGTCGACTGGATGGGCGTGGCGGTTTGATGGCGAGATTCGCAGGTTCTATCCACTTGCGCTGCTCTGCAACGTGCTGGTGATGATTCTCTTGATTGTTTGCGTTACGGGGGCTGTGGAGCTCTTTCGCCGTCGCCGTGGCGGCTGGTTCCGTTTTCGAGTGATCGATGCCCTGGCAGTCGTCTTAGTCGCCTGCACGATGCTCACCTGGTGGACTTCGTGGAAGCGAGGACTGCTAGCGGAGGCTGACAGTGTGAAGGCTCTGGAGCTAGGGATTGGCCAACGTGATTTGGCCTATCGTGGTCCCCTGTGGCTCAGGCGACTGGTGGGAACTAGCGGACCTCTGAACCGTTTCTATCGAACCAACGGCATGCGTCTGGATGCTGGCTTTCTCGATGACGAAGATTGGCAAAGGCTATCGGAACTCCGCTATCTGGAAACGCTCGAACTGAGTTGTCGCAAGTTCGATCAAGCGACGATTGAACATCTGAGTCACCTGCCAGCACTATCGAACCTCGTTTTGCAGTCGCCCCTGAAACCTCAGGGAAGTCACTTCGCCGGCCCGTGGGTGGATACCGACTTTTCTACGTTGGACATGTCCAAACTAGATCGGGTTCGATGCCTCGATCTGAGTTTCGATAACTTGATGTTTGAAGACTTGTTAGCTGGCTTCCATCCGCCACCGAATCTGGAATCACTAGATCTTGCAGGCGCGTCACTTACTCTGCGTGAAGCCAGGGAACTGGTGGCACGACACCCCGAGTGGAAGATCAAGATTCCCAAGAATCAGTACGCCGCGGAGGCGGGCTATGCTGTAAATGCTCGTGAGATACTGATCATCGAGGATCAGGTAGCTCGATGGCATCAGAAGGCAGGTGTCGATCCACCCTATTTAGTAGGCGACCTAGCGGCTGTATCTATGACCGATGAACGCCTTTGGTTAGTTTTGCCGGCTTTGGAGTTGGAGTCGGAACTGGTTCTGGGTGAATCGACACTCACTCCTCGGAGCCTCGAAATGCTGATGGAAACAGCGGACCTTTATGGTCTCGACCTGGGCCATACACCAATCACGGATGCTCACTTGGAAGTGCTCGTTGGCTGCCCGAGACTCAAGGAACTTTCCTGCATCCAAGGAACAGCATCTTGCGCAGCATTTGAGAAACTGCTAAGAGAGGGCTATTTGGAATGGGTAGAAATCTACGAGTGTAATATGCCCTGCGAAGACGTCGGCAAGCTATTTGCCGCAGCGCATAACAAAGACCACCTAGTCATCTCCCGAGAGAAGGCCGACAGCGACGACGGATACTACTACCCTGAGGAGTTTGAGCAATAGGCTGCGCGACCTTCGTACTGCTACGCTCGCCCCAGGAACTCATGCGTCCGCGTGTCGACCTTGATCTTCTCGCCTTCCTTCAGGTACTCGGGCACTTGGAGTGTGCAGCCGGTTTCTAGTGTGGCAGGCTTGGTGCGGCCGGTGGCGCTGTTGCCTTTTACGCCGGGGTCGGTTTGGGTGATCACCAGCTCCACGGTCGCGGGCACTTGCAGGCCGACGCACTCGCCGTCGTAGATCAGGGCGATCAGGCCTTGCAGACTTTCGGCGACGTACTTCATCTCGTTCTCAACGTCGGCCGTCGCGATGGAGTACTGGTTGTAGTCCTCCGAGTCCAGCAGGTGGACCGACTCCGCGTCGGTGTACATCAGCGTGACTTCCCGCTTCTGGAAGTCGGCGTCTTCCAGGTTGTCGGTTCCTTTGCAGACCAGGTCGGCCTTCTGTTTGGTGACTAGGTTGCGGGCGCGGAACTTGTATAGCGTGTTGCCGCCGCGGGCCGAGGGGCTTTGGACGGTGACCGACTCGAGGATATGCGGGGCATCGTTGTGCTTAAAAACGGTGCCGGGCTTGAGGTCTTTGGCGAGCATCGGTGCGTGGGGGAAAGGAAGGTTGGGGGGAGGGGGACAATGCACACGAAGAGCATACCAGGACGCACCAGAATTGGGCAGGCGAGCCCCGCGGCCTTGGCGGCTGCTGAAGCGATGACTTTGCCTATGCCATGATGTCGCCGCTGGCCGGGTCGAATGCGATGCCGCCGGTCAGGCGGGCCAGGGCGTCGACCACGGTGATCAGGCTGGCCGGGTCGAGTGCCTCGTCCAGCAGGCTTTCCTCGTCTTCCTCGTCGCCAAAGCCGTAGTCGCTCGCTCCTTCGGCAAGTCGCTCGAAGTGCATCACGTCCAGGCGTGCATCGGCGCGAACCAGTTGCGCCAGTTGATCGCCGTCGAGTTGCTTGCGAAGTTGCTTGGCCAGTTCGCCGCTCTGCTCGATGACCAGTTCGCCCGACTCGTAGCTGATCTCCATCGCCGCGTTGTCTTCAGGTGCCTGAACCACCGCCGAGGCAAATAGTCCGTCGTCGTTGGCTTCGAGATTCGACACGCTCAAGCGATTGCTGGATTCGCTGATGGCTGCTTCCACCTGCGCAAGCGTGGGCCGATCGCTCGATGAGAACATGACAAAATAGGTTTCTCGCCAGGCAAGTTGTTCGCCTTGGTCCGACATGGTGTGCGTTCCTTTCTATTCCGTTACCAGTCTTCGTCGTCGTCCGGAATGCCCTCGCCACCCTGCCAGGATTCGAGCTTGTTGAGCATGGTGTCGCGTTCGTTTTGGTTCGCCCACACCGATTCGCCCTGTTCCAGGCGGATCTCGTAGTATCCTTCGCGCACGCAGTCTTCCTCGCCACAGAAGTGCGGAGTCGCTGCGACCCACATCACGCGGTACAGAGGCACCTGCTTGTCGTCGACCAGACACATTATCGACATGTTTGCTCCCAACTTAACCAGTGCTAGTTGCCTGTTCTCCAGCCTTCGGTCATTGCTGTCCTAACTCGCGCGACCGACTCGTGGCGGCTTTCACCGCCGCTACCACCGCGGCCCGCATGCCACCTTGCTCCAGGGCTTCCAGTCCGGCGATGGTGGTTCCGCCGGGGCTGGTGACCGCATCGCGCAGTTCAGCCGGGTGCTGGCCGGTGGTCGCGACCATCTGGGCAGCTCCCAACACGGTTTGCACCGCGAGCTGGTGCGCCACGTTGCGGGGCAAGCCCGCCAGCACTCCGCCGTCGCTGAGCGCCTCTATCATAGTATAAACAAAGGCAGGGCCCGACCCCGACAGTCCGGTCACCGCGTCCAGCAAATGTTCCGGTAATTCCAGTGCGATACCGACCGCTTCGAGCAAGTCGGCCACTCTCTTCAGGTCGTCGGCCGTGGCCCGGCTCCCGCCCGCATAGCCACTGGCGCCCCGCCCCACCAGGCAGGGCGTGTTGGGCATCACTCGAACCACGCGGGCGTCGCCGCCGAGTCCGGCCTCGAGCTTTTCGAGCGTCACCCCCGCGGCGATGGACACAAACAGCGGGCCATTTGCTGCGGTTTCCCCCAACCCGGCCAGCACGGCCGTCATGGCCTGGGGTTTCACCGCCAGCACGACGGTCGCGGAGGAAGTGGACACCTTGGTATTGTTGGTTTCGACCGTGCAGCCAGCGACCTGCTCGGCGAACGCGGCGCGACCCGCCTCGCTGGGATCGCTCGCGACGATCTCCGCAGGCGTGGCCAGTTTGGCTTCCACCAGTCCGCACGCCAGGGCGGTCGCCATGCGTCCCGCGCCGATAAACCCATACTTATAATTCGCCATCGTCGAAATTCTGTGCCTCGCGGAGTAAGTAAATCTGTCAGCAAACCGGGCTTGCTAGCGTTGAGCCTAAACTGCCGCCGCACACCGGGCAAGCTCGATGCGCGGTGCTAGCAACCCGCATCGTTATGAAACGCCATCCAGCAAATGGTCTGGACGCAGATCGAACAGCTTGGCAAACTCCCGCCGCTTGAGTTTCCCCCTGCATTCTCCCCGAACAGGATTCGGAGCAATGATCGTTTACGGTACCTCGTACAAACCTACGCGTGCCTGCCAACTGTTGACCGTGGTGTTCGCGGTCGTTCTCTCCTCGCCAGCGTTGGGCGAAGAAGGTGGATGGCGGTCGCTGTGGCCCTTTGGCAAAGAGGAGCCCGCGACGGAAGAAGAGCAACTGCCAGGCGGCTTGGTGCTGGGCGATCCTGCGCTCGAAGCCCAACTTGGCGAGACGCCAACCGAAGAAGACAGTTGGATGGTCGAGTCGCCCATCGCGCGTGCGAGTTGGCCGGAGATCAAGTTGCCCAAGTTGGAGTTCGCTTCGCCTTGGCGCAAAGAGAACGGCGAAGTGGGCTGGCTCGCCAAGCCATTCCACAAGGCGCGCGACGGGGCGCATGGTGCGCTCGAGAAGACCCGCACCGCGATGAACAACTCCATCGACAAAATGAAGAACATGGTGCCAGGCGGCGCCGGTGGCGACAACCGCTCGCTGGACAACTCGGCCGAACTCGCCCCAGGATCGGGCGAGCCCGGGTTCTTCGCGCGGCTGTTCGGACCCAAGGAAACCGAGTCGAGCGATGAGGGGGTTAGGATGGCGCAAGAGGCGCCGGAATTCCAGCGCTAGTTCGCCTGGCTGGCCAACTGCTTCTTTTCTCATTGCGGAGGTCTCCGATCTTGAAATCTCACTGTCATGCTTTGTTGCTGTTCTCGGCCGCTGTGCTTCTTAGCGCATCGGGCTGTCACATGTATCGCGCACCCGGCGCCATGCTGCCGAGCTTCGCGGCGGCCGCCGAGGATCGCTCCATCGAGAAGCACGCTTCCAACAGCGGATTCCCCTCGCCCAGCGACGTCGGCCTGGGCGAATCCGACGACGAGTCGGAGTGAGCGACCGATGAGCTTCGTTGCATTGGCCATCTTTTTGTCTCGTTGGTTTCGCGGGATTCGGTAACGCTTTGACGCGAAACCGGCACAGCGTATCGACTCCCCTCGTCGCGGCCCCCAACCATCCGGTAAACTAGTCGGATTGGAATCTGGGTCTTCAGCGACGAAGGGTGTGTTCTCCTTGGCAATCTTGCTTGGCATCGTCGGCGGTTTCATTGCGCTCATCGGGGGAGGCGAACTGCTGGTGCGGGGGGCCTCGAACTTGGCGGCCGCCGCGAAGGTCTCGCCGCTGATCATCGGCCTGACGGTCGTGGCGTTCGGCACCAGTGCGCCGGAATTGGCTGTCTCGCTGCAATCCTGCTACACCGACAAGACTGACCTGGCGGTTGGCAACGCGGTGGGCAGCAATATCTCGAATCTCCTTCTCATACTGGGGGCCTCGGCGCTCGCTGCGCCGCTGGCGGTCAACTATCGACTGTTCCGTATCGACATCCCGGTCATGATCGCCGCAGCGGCCTTGCTGTGGTTGTTCGGGCTGGGTGGTTCGCTCAATCGCATCGAGGGCGCTTTCTGTTTTATCTTCCTCGTGGCGTACTTTATCTTCACCGTGCGGCAAGGGCGTCGCGAGTCGGCCGTCGCTACGAGCGAGTCGCTCATTGCCGAGAGCGAAATCACGTACGATCCCAAGACATCCACCTGGGTCAGCATCGTGTTGGACGTGGTCAAGCTGGTGATTGGCCTCGCCTTGTTAGTGTTGGGAGCCGACTGGCTGGTGGAAGCTTGCGTCGAGCTCGCCAAGGGTTTCGGGGTGAGCGAACTGGTGATCGGGCTTACCGTGGTGGCCATTGGCACCTCGCTGCCCGAGTTGGTCACCTCGCTTATGGCCAGCTTGCGTGGCGAGCGCGACCTGGCGGTGGGCAACGTGGTGGGCAGCAACATCCTGAACATTTTGCTGGTGCTGGGTCTCTCGGCGGTGGTTGCTCCGTCGGGCATCAACGTCGACGCACAGTCGATGGCCTTCGATATTCCTGTACTCATTGCGATCTCCCTGGCGGTGGTGCCGGTCTTCTTTTCCGGATTCGGCATTACTCGCATCGAGGGCGGCGCGATGCTATTGTATTACCTGGCGTACCTGACCTATCTGGTGTGGCACGCCAAAACCGCACCGGGCACGGTGACGCCCATCAGCCAGTTGCTGATGTTTTTGGCCCCCATCGTCCCGTTGATGGTGCTTGTGTTTATCTTCCGCCCTCGTAAGACGACCTAAGCCGTCCTTTTCCCATACACTCCCTTTCTCCAGGAGCCCTCCGTCGATGAACAGCGTGCAACTTCGCCTGCAAGTAATGATGTTTCTGCAGTTCTTCGTTTGGGGAGCCTGGTTCGCAACCTTGGGGTTGTGCCTGGGATCGAATGGACTGGAAGGCTTTATTGGCAGCGCGTACGGCACGGCTCCTTTGGCGGCCATCATTGCTCCTTTGTTCTTGGGCCTTGTTGCCGACCGGTTCTTTCCGTCTGAAAAGGTGATGGGAGTTCTGTTCTTGATTGCTGGGGCCATCATGTGTGCGGTCCCTGGATTTGTGGAATCCAAGAATACGGACGCGCTGTACTGGTTGTTCCTCGGACATTTGCTTTGCTACATGCCCACGTTGGGACTTAGCAATACAATCGCGTTCACTAACATCGCTGATCAGAATGACTTTCCCAAGATTCGCGTGTGGGGCACCATCGGCTGGATTGTCGCTGGCTTAGTTGTTGGGTTTGCGGGATGGTCGGCGACTCCGAAGATCATGTGGGTGGCTGGTATCGCCTCGCTGGTGATGGGTGTGTACAGCTTTGTGCTCCCACATACGCCACCCCCTGCCAAAGGCAAGCCGGCTGATTTGCGAACGGTCTTCATGTTGGACGCGATGCAACTGCTGACTAACCCTCCGTTCTTCGTATTCATTCTCTGCTCGACGCTGATCTGCATTCCGCTGGCGTACTACTACGGATTTACTTCCAATCTGTTGGGGCAAGTTGGCTATCAAGCCGCCGCGTCGACGATGACGTTGGGACAAATGAGCGAGATATTCTTCATGCTCTTGATTCCTTTCTTCTTCCGTCGGTTGGGCGTGAAGTGGATGATTCTGGTGGGCATGGCCGCCTGGGTGATTCGCTACTTGCTGTTCGCTTTCGCCGCACCCGACCAGGTGCGTTGGATGATCTTGCTGGCCGTGTTGCTGCATGGTGTTTGTTACGACTTCTTCTTCGTCACCGGATTCATGTACACCGACCAGAAAGCTCCCAAGGATATCCGTGGCCAGGCGCAGGGTATGTTGGTGTTCTTCACGCAGGGTGTGGGCATGTTCTTTGGCTACATGATCGCCGGCATCCTCTTTGGTTCGACAATGACAAGTTACTCGGCGCTCGATTTGGATATGCAGGTTGCCAACGCTCAGCAGTTGATCGCCAAGGCCGATGCCGACGTTTCCACTACCGCCTTGCAGCAGGCGATCGCCGACTCGCAGTCGGCCATTAGCGGTGGTGACGTCGATGACATCAAAGCCGCCGCCGACACGCTGAAGAAGGTCGTCAGCGAGTTCCCAGGGGTCGAATCTCCTAGCTTCGCCGAACAACTGGGCCAAATGTTCACAGCTGAACTCCCTGAAGGTATCGATCAGCAATTGCTCTCCGAGACCATGGCTCAATGGAAACAGTTCTGGCTGGTCCCCGCCGGCATGGCCGCGGCGATTATGGTGCTGTTCGCCCTCACGTTCTTCGACCGCAAAGCCTCCGAAGAGGCCATCGAAGCGGTGGAAGAGCAGGGGGCTCACTAGGCAGTTTTGCCCCAGTTTGTTCCCTATCCATTTCATTAGCCCAAAACGGGTTTTGCCCCAACTCACGATCCATTGGCCCAAAACCGGGGGTTTTGTCCCAACATTCAATCCAGTGGCCCAAAACCCCAGACGTTTTGGTCCCGCCCAAGTGGTGAAACCCCTAGTTTTCTCGATCAAACCATTCGGGGGGTGCGACAAAACCCTCCGCGTTGTTCCCCGCATGTCTTAAGTGGGGCAAAACGATAGTCGCCGTTCGCTCCGCCGAACGAGCGTCAGCGCTACCACGCTCCTTTTCGAGGAGAAGCGGCTTCGAATGCTGAAGAGTGCTCACATCTTCCGGACGACGCGTAGGTCGTCGGCTATCCCGAGTGAGTCCGCGAAGGGCAAGCAAGTGGACGACCTACCCACTCCCCAGACACAATATCAGGCAACCTCCATTAGATCATTCGAACGCGTGTTTCCAACCGCGATTCGTTTACACTGGCAATTTTGTGGCAATCGGATGGCTTGTCCATGATTGTACCTCTGACAGAACATCCGGAGTTCCACGAAGTCGTCGTGCAGTGGTTGCATTCCGAGTGGAGCGTCGCCGCGTCGGAGATCGAGACGTTTCTGCCACCCAGCGACGTTCGGCCTGGCGCGCTGGTTGCCACCTCCGGCGACCAGCCGATCGGTGCGCTCGCATTCAAGCGTCACCAATCTCGGTTTCAGTCGTCGGCCGAGTTGTGGATCAACGCTGTGTACGTTCACCCCGATCATCGTGGCCAAGGCGTTGGCGGCCAGCTGGTGCGCGCGGCGATGGATGTTTGCCGAGCCCATGGCGTCGCCCAAGTGTTCGCCTACACGGATGTGCCGGGGCTGTACTCGACGTGCGGATGGCAGCGTTTGTTCCTCAGCCCCGACTCCGGGATGTCGACCATGGTCTACGAGACTGGCTGCAACCCGAACAGCGATTAGAGCTGAAAACGCTCCTGTTGACCTGGGCATCAGAGGAGTGCAACGAGAGTAACCCTTGGCGTCGACCTCACTTCACCAGCGACACACGATACAAGCCGGCTCCGTGCAGGGGAAGTTCGCGGCTGAAGCTGCCGCTAAACTCTCCGAGGTCCTCATGGGCCCAAAGGTCGCGCACGGTGGCTTTGCCTTCGATCCCCAGGTCGGCAAAGTCGATGCCCACGCTGCTCACGTCAGCAGTGGCCTTGTCGTCTTTGGTGACCAGCACGCCGAACTCGACTGAACCTCTGCTGCTCATCACCCCCTTGGTGGTGAACGAATCGTAGCCATCGGGCAGGTCGTAGATGATCACCGACTTGGCGTGCGTGCCGATGCCCGTGACTTCTTTCCCGCCGACCACCAGCGGCTGGTTTTCGCACGTTCGATTGACTCCGACGCTGCCCCATCCGCACGTGGGGTCACGCCACTTGAGCTCCGTGAGGCTCAGTTCTCCTGCCGGGCCGCGCAGTGTGGGCTCCATCCATACCGCATGGTCGTGATGGAATCCGTCTCCGCCGTCGGTGACCAAGAGCACCAGTTGCTTGCCGCCTTTAACCGAGACGGAGATGTCCTGCGACTTGCCCTCTCCGGCAATCACGGGGCTCGTGTAGTCGGCGAAGGAGAAATCGAGATGCTCGCCCATGCTTTGCGCATTGAACAAGGCCACGAATTTGTCGTCGCTGTCAGGCACGTCGGCGGCCCACACGATCAGGTTGTCGTTGCGCGAAACCTGGCGGTTGTTGGTGCTGTGCTGGTTGACCTCCAGCATCTCCGGGTTGGTGAGCATGTGCAGCGTGAAGTCGTCCAGCTTGGTCATGTCGCCGCCAAAGATCAGCGGCGAGCGGGCGATGGCCCACAGGGTCATCAGCGTGTGCTGTTCGTCTTTGGTGAAGTTGGTGGGGCGACCAAATTGAACGACGCCGATCGGCAACATGTCCGCGTCGGGCCACGCGCCGGGGCGGCGGTAGGGCTCCCAAGCATGCACCCGCTCGAACATTGCATGCAGCAGGCCCCAGCGGTCCCAGAAGTCGTCGGTGATCCGCCACAGGTTGGCATGCTGCGCAACGTGCGGCCCGGCCGACAGCGGTGTCGCGCCTGGCGAGAGGCTCAGCACGATGGGTTGGCCGGACTTGTCGATCGCTCGCCGCAGGGCCTCGATTTCCGCTTTCTGCACGTCGTCGTAGGGACGCGAGATGTCGTCGCACTTGATGTAGTCGACGCCCCACGAGGCGTAGAGTTGGATGAGGGAGTCGTAGTACGCCTGACCGCCGGGCGTGGTCGCGTCGACCCCGTACATGTCGGGATTCCACGGACACGTCGAATCGGTAAGGGCGATGTCGCGGGCGCTCCGTTCCGTGCCCAGCACCGGCGTGTTCTGTTCAACGGCCTGCCGCGGGATGCCGCGCATGATGTGGATGCCGAACCGCAGGCCGCGCGAGTGAACGTAATCGGCCAGCGGCTTGAAGCCGTTACCATCCTTCGCCGAGGGGAATTTCTTTACCGCCGGCAGCAGCCGCCCATACTTATCCTGCTCGAGCGGAGCGCCGGGCTGGTACGCGTGGGCTTTCGACTCTGGTTCGTACCATTGAATATCAACGGTCAGAATGTCGTACCCGGCCGGCAGCAGCTTTTCGGCCATGGCGTCGGCCTGTTCCTTGACCTGCTGCTCGGTAACAGTGGTGCCAAAGATGTCCCAACTGTTCCAACCCATCGGCGGCGTCGGCGCGAGCACGCGATCGCCGCCGCCTAGCGTGTCGCCCAAAGCCCAAGAGCAACAGCCCAGCAGCGCCATCAAGGCAATCCCAGCAGTGGCTCGAACGCAACGTGTCATATCCAACTTTCCTGCAATGGCTGGCGACTGATATCGACCTCTCGGAGCAGAACGCTCACTAACAGTGTACCACTTGCCGGCCGAGTGGAAGAATGGATGACCAACAACACGCCCGCTGCGCTTGCCCGCAGAATCATAGAACGCCGCGCCCGGGAATGGAGAGGGCGCGGCGGCGTCCGGTTCTACCTGTCAAAAACGGCGTCCCGGATAGCGTCGATTATACGCGACCACGGTCGCTGCGACCTTCACTGTTAGCGTCAAAAAGTACAGCGCGACGATTGAGTCAACGAAGTCCACAAATGGGGCTGCAACTGCACCGCGAAGGATGTCCAAGAGAGTGTGCCACTGCCACAAGGCTAGAACGCCAGCATAGATGGTCGCGTACAACGCAGCCAGCATCCAGATTCCTGATTCGGTTCGATAGTCATGCACGCAAGCTAGAAGTACAGCAAAGCCGCACACCGCGAATGTCGAGAGTACAGCCATACCTGTCGTCGCGGCGGCAACGGCTAGGAGTAATCCGAGCAGAGCGTAATACGAACGGTGCCGAAGTATGCGGATTAACCGCCTGGGATGTATACCCATCGCCTTGTGCCTTGCCAGGTTGTTATGTCATCCAGCGTCAGCGACCAACAAGTGTCGATGAGTCGCCAGCCCCGCGGCGGAGTACGTTTTTTGTGCTCTACTGTAGTTGATTCACACCTACCATAGTACGTTGCCGGGTACAACTCATGTCCGTAGGCAGCACGTTCCCGAGTCGGCTATACTTCGTGAAGGTTCGCATTCAAGCGTTCCACAAACAGCAACTTGCAAGAGAGAATCACATGACTTGGTACGCAAGTCAAATCATCACAACCGGCGATCCGTCGATCATAGCCGCAATCGACCGCAATCCCATATTCGCAGGCAACGTTTTTCATGTGAAGAATCCTATTGAACACAATTGGCATACACCGGAGGTAAAGCACTCCGTCCCGGACGAAGGTCTCATCTTTATCCGCCCAATATGTGACCCTGCTGACCATATCGCCGAATGGCATGGCGATGAGCTGCTCTCGTGGGATCGATTTGAGAATGCTCCCGGTGAAGAAGTGCTGCTAGAGCCCCAAGCAATCGCTCAGCGTTATGGGGAGCTGGAGATTGTAGCACTTGTTGCCACCGATATCCTTCGAGCTACCAAGAAGCTGAATAGCGACACGAAGGTGCCGGTGGCGTATTACTACTGCTTTTGTTGGGGAGGCGACGTCGAGATCGAATTCGCGTGGATTTTCGACGGATCGGAGCGCGTACTCATTCGCCTACCAGACGACGAGCCACCCGACGTCAACCGCCTATTGGAGGTTGATCCCGAAACGGAAACCGTCTATGACGAAGACGTTCTGGTTCGGACATTGCGTTCGCTTAAGTGCGAATTGCCAACTCCGTTCTTCGCCCCTCACGCTCGAAATTTCCCGTGGGTCGAACATCGGGTGTGAAGGGCCTCCATCGTGTGTTCTGCCACCTTGCCCTTCCATCAGGCAACCAGTTGAAGTCAAAACACGAACCAGTCCTGATTGCATTGGTGTTCATCGGCATCCTGCTTGCCATGCCGATCATTTTGCCGTGCATGGTGGTGAGCGATGCGCGTCGGAAGCGGCGTTTGAGGCGATGTGCCAGGACAACCGTCTGCGAAGAGTGTGGGCAACTGCTTGGTGATGCGTCGATTGAACTGTCGAACCTAGAGTGTCAGAAATCGATCGAGAAACTGAACATCAAACCTAGCCGCGTGAACCATCGGCGAGTTCGCCAAAACGACGCGATTTGTCCGAATTGCAAAGCCGAGTACCGATTCGTTCCGAAGCGATCCGAATTACTGCGTGTTTGGGAGTGTGACGTTGGCACTATCATCGACCACCAACGGCGCGACTTGCCCGATTCGCCCACCAAGCGAGCATTGCGGGCGGCGGTGCTGAAGACTCCGCAGCGATATGATAGCCGTTGGTTGCTCGTATACGAGACTTCGCCGAAAGTGCTGTACGATCCCAAGACCGGCGACTACGCACTTCTTGGCCTTGGTGGCCAGGTGACGGAAGTAGGAGATGTCGCGGGCGTCGTCTCGACGCTGGAAGAGTTGGCCTGAACCTCAATCGCTATTCTGGCACACCCCGTATAACAAATGCCGCGTGTCCACTTCCTGTGACAAAAACATGGCTTCTGACGAACTAATCGCGAATTCAAAACGGAACTTGCTGGATCTATTGGCCAATCTTGCCTCCGGTGAGCGACAGGCTAAGTACCAAGAGGATGTCCCGTATATTCATGTGCCAATAGAACTCGTATGCCAGTGGGAACAGTTCTCCAGTTTGTTGAGACAGCAGTATTGGTTTCGCAACTCACTGACCGATGATGAGTTGGATGCGCTAGAGAAGTTTGACGCGCGGTCTCTCTAACAGTGTACCACTTGCGGGCCGAGTGGAAGAATGGATGACCAACAACGCGCCCGCTGCGCTTGCCGGCAGAATAAGGCACCCCAAGGGCGCGGGTGTTCCACCGTTTCGACAAGTTGGAGGGCTACTGCACACCAAGATGCGCAATCAACTCTTCTTCGATGAAGTCCCAGATCGATTCGAATACCTTGCGGAATTGCTCTGGTTCATCATCGGACCACCTGAAGACTTCGGCATCCTCCGAAGTACCTGTGTGGAAGAAGAGGAACTGTTCGCCGTAACGAGAGGCAAACACAAACGCGTCTGCAGGTAGAGCGAGGTGCCCGCTTACCATCGTCCTCGCAACCTCCGTTAGACCTAGAACCGCAGGGTAGAACATCTGCACGTCGGAGAGGAATTCGCCACAACCTCGCCCGATTTCCTTCATTATCGCGGTGTATGCCTTGGGAAGCTGGGCGTCGATGCTGACTTCGATGGCACGAAGGTCCACTTCCTTACAACCCTTTATTTCAGATGCTCGACAAATCCCGGAGTCGAGTAGTTTTACCCCGATCTTGATGGCCATACGTCACCTTGAGAGATCAAGTCTGAACTCGCATTCGCATCGAGGGAATCTCTGCCGGCAGTCCAATGCTCTTAGTAGTGTACCACTTGTGAACACACTTGAAAGCGATTTGACTACAGAGCGACTGCGCTGAGCCGGCGCGATGAAACGCCGCGCCCCCATCTGGTGAGAGCGCGGCGTTGTTCGATCTAGTTCGTAGCGGCTTACAAGTCGCTGCCCAGGCCGTACTCGGCGAACACGTCGTCCGCTTCTTCGGTTTCGCTGCTCTCGGAACTCGTCGACGTGGCGGCGAACGGCTCGTCTTCGGTCGACTGGGCCAGTAGGAGCAGCAGTTCGTCGTCGGCGAGGGCTTCTTCGGTGGCAAACGCCTCGTCGGCGACCACTGTGGCGAGCGCCGGGGCTTCTTGCGACTCGCTCGTCGCGGCGAAGGCCGCTAGCGCACCGCTGCCGCCGCCGATCGGCAGGACCTCGATGGCCGAGACCATCGGGTTGCCTACCTCGGCGATGAAGTCGAGGTCGAGTTCGGTGCTGCTGCTGACGATGTACGACAGCACGATGCCCTTGTTGCCGGCACCGGCGGCTGCATAGATATCGAAGTCGTTCTCCACCAGATTCTCTTCAATTTCGATATCGAACACCCGCTCGCCCACGGCGAAGGCACTCGGGTCGATCTCGGCAAAGTACAGACGCACCTCGTACATGCCCACACCCAGCGGGAGGTCGTACGCCAGGTCGAGCGAACCAGCGTTGTCGAAGCGGCTGGTCTGGAAGACCGACATCGGCGTACCCGCCGGGATGGACGGATCGGACAGGTCGATGGTGGCGGCCGTCGAGAGCTCTTGGGAGTTCGCGCCGGAGATGCCAGCGTTGCTGTACTCGTGGGGATCGCTGTCGGTGTCTTCTTCCCACACGGGGTTGTCGGAAATGTCCGGCCCGCCAGCGTTGATGCGGAGCAAGACGTTCTCTTCCACTTCCTTGCTCAACGTGGCGCTGGCCACGGTGCTCCAAGCCCCGTCGGAATCCATCGCCCGCACGTACACCGTGTGGTTGCCGGTGGAGAGTCCGTCGAAGGTGGATGCCGAGATCGTACCGGTGACGGCCTCGCTCGCTTCGTCGAAGCTGCCATCGCTGGCCGACATCGCGGTGCCGGTGCCAGGTGCGCCGACCGTGTCGATGAAGTACTCGGCTGCCGCGATGGTGCCATCGCTGTCGTCGGCCGTAGCGGTGACCGTGATCGGCCCGCTGGTTGTCGACTGTGGCGAGAGCCCCACGGCCGAAGTCATGGGCGCCTGGTTGGCAGGCGTGCTGGGCGTGCCAAGCACGGTGCCGAAGTGCTCCCAGGTGACTGGCAGGCTGCCGCTGCCGGTTGGGTCGGTGGAAATCACGCCCACTGCCAGCGGGGAGGCCAGCCATGAAGCGGGAATCGAGATCGGGCCGCCGATGTCCATCAGCGATCCGCCATCGACCATGATGCTGGCTTGCACCATGTTGGTCGTGGGATCGATCGCGAGGAACAGGTCGACGTAGTCCGGGCCGGGCATCGCAAGCGCGGTGCTGGCTTCGAGCGTGTCGCTGCCTGCCACTTCGCTGATCACCTGCACCGCACCGCCACCGTCGCCGGCCAGGACCAGTTCGACGTAGTTGTCCTGGTCGCCGGTGCCGATGAACATACCAAACTGCTGCCCCGCTTGCGGCGTGAGGCCGGCGAACGGATTCGAGATGGTAGTCGTTACGTAGAACGGTTGGTTCAACCCTACCGCGTTTACACCGAACTGCAGTGCCTGCTCCTGGGTGTTGGTCGCACCGCGAGCCGTGCCGGCAGTGGCCGAGTCGATGGTGAACAGACCGGCCGCACCGCCTGCGGTTACTGCGCCGGGGAAGTACAGGTGGCCGTAGTCGTCGACGCCGTTGGTCATCACGCCGGTGAAGCCCAGATTGAGCAGGCCGCCCGGGTTGGGAGCATCGTTGTCCCACGTGAAGAACGTGCCGACCGGGGTGTTGAGTCCGTCGGACGCGTCGATCGCGAAGTGGTCCTCGGTGTCGAGGAAGGCGTCGTTGTCGTCGTTCGGATCGTTGAGGTTCGAAACGAAGTCGGTGTCCCAGTCGGGCGGAGTGTCGGCCGAGTTGTTGGGATCGGTGTTGTTGTCGGCTTCGTCGTCGTTGGTGTAACCGTCGCCGTCCAGGTCATTCGGATTGCCCGACGTGCCGGAGGTCGGCTCGTAGACATAGATGCTGTTGGTCGCCAGGTCGACCACCCAGATGCTGCCCGCGAAGGGGCCGGAGTCGGCCACGTCGACGTCGAGCGGAGCGACGCCCACGTTGCTGAACAAAGTGCCCGCGATCTCGGCCTGGTCGCCAGCGGCGTTGAGTTTCACACGCTTGATGGTGTTGTCCAGGCTGGCGATGATCAAGTCGCCCTGCATCTGGCCACCAAAGTGCGTAGTGGTGTACTCGTCGATGCCGTTGGTCGACGCGTCGACCAGGAACAGCGCCCCGTCCTCGGTGCCCGGCGTCAGATAGTCCGACTCTTGGGCGTTGCCACCCACCGCCGCGACCGGAGACTGCGGGTTCGTGGTGTTGAACGTGTTGCTGGTGTTCGAACGCGTTGGGTTGGGATGACCACCGTAGAAACCTTGGCCCGTGACGTAGTGCAACTGGTCGGGCGTCGAGATGCCCGGCTCGTTCTGCTGGTTGGTTGCGTTGCCGCCGGGACCTTCGCCGATCGGAATGTCGCCCCAGTTGGCGTTCGAACCGTTGTCGAACGTGTACATGCGACCGGATGAGTGGAGCTGCACGTCGTACGGATTGCGGAAACCAGCAGCGTACACCTGCACCGGACCGCCCGGCACGATGATCGCCTGGTTCTTGCCGTCGTTGCCGCCGAAAGGATCATTGAAGTCGTCTGTACCGGCGCGGTCTTCGTCGTCGAGCGTCGGCATGTCGTAGGTCGTCTCGCCGATCGCGTCGAGGTCGACCGATAGGATGGCCGCCGAGTAGGCGTACTCGGGCAGCAGGGCGAAGCCGAACGACGGCGCGCCCATGTTCGTGTTGCCGCCCACTGCCACGTACAGCGTGTTGGTCGCGTCGTCGAGCGCCAGGCCGTTCACGGAGTGGTTGCCCTCTGAGCGCGGCAGGCCGCGAACCAAGTCGAGCTTATCCCAACTCGAACCGTTCCACGTGAGTCGCGAAATGATGCCCGAGTTGGTGTCCAATCCGGTGTCGGGGCGAGGATTTCCTTCGGCGATTCGTGGATCGCTCGACGAAACGTAGATGATGGGGTTCTGGGCAGTGCCGCGTACGATCAACCCAGTCACGGTACGATTGTTGATGCTGGCATTCACCGAACCATCGTCGTCGTGGTTGGGGATGTCGCGAATCGAGGTGATGGTCTCGGTGCTCACCACTTCGTAGTCGTCGGCGCCGTTGCGGACAACATCGTAGATGCGGATCACACCGAACTGCTGGGCCACGTACAGCCGGCCGTCCGGCCCGAACTCGATGCTGGTCGGTCGAGTGGATGTGGTGCCGGCCAGAGTTGACTTGCTGAAGTTGATCGGCTGCGGGCCAGTCGGCGCGTTGCCGATGATCTCGATGCCTTTGATCGACGGGTTCTGCGTGACGTGGCCGAAGTCGATGTCGAGGTTGCCGTCAGACGTGACGGTGAACGTCTTCACGACGCCCTTGTTGCCACCGACATCGGCGAACACATCGTAGTCGTCGAGCAGCGTGACACCTTCGATGGCGACGTCGAACACTCGCGCGTCAACCGACTGGGCGCCAGAGTACGTTTCGGCGAAGTACAGCCGCACCTCGTACTCGCCCGGCGTGACGCTGAAGTCCCACTGCATCTCCTCGCCGGTGCCCGGGTCCCAACGCTCCGTTTGGAACACCGAGGCCGGCGTGTCCGCTGGAATCGAAGGATCGGTCATGTCGATTGTCACACCCGTGGTGGCGACCTTGGAGTTCGACGTGGCAGGGTTGCTGTTAGCCGAGGGGCTAGCGGTCGTGTCGGTGCTCCACACCGGATCGGCAGCCAACTGCGGACCGCCTGCATTCACGCGATACAGCACCTCGGTCACGCTATCGACGCCGGTGCCGGAGAGGGCGACGGTGAGCGCGGGGTTGGTGCCATCGTGCAGGATGGTCAAGGTGGCGCTGTCGGTCGTCTCGGCCGTTGGCGAGTAGGTGACCGTTACGTTGACCGACTGTCCCGGTTGCAGGGTGATCGGCGAAGTAGTGCCAAAGTCAAACGTGAACGGCGTTCCGCCCGGGGCGATCGAAGCGGTGGTTGGATCGATGACAATCGGATTCGCGCCGGTCTGGCCCTGGTTCGTCAGCGAGACAACCTGCTGCGACGAGCCGCCGGTAGCCACATTGCCAAACGGCACCGCAGCGGCCGACGCGCCGAGCGTGCTGCTGGCGGTTGTTCCGACCGAGACGATTTCGATGCCGTTGATTTGCGGATTTTGCGTGACGTGCGTGAAGTCGATGTCGAGGTTGCTGTCCGCGGTGACCACGAACGACTTCATCACGCCCTTGAAACCTCCGATGTCGGCGAAGATGTCGTAATCGTCGAGGACCGTCGCGCCTTCAATGGCGACATCGAACTCGCGAACGCCGACCGATTGAGCGCCGCTCCAGGTCTCGGCGAAGTACAGGCGGACCTCGTAGTCACCCGGAGTGACCGGGAAGTCGTACATCATGTCGCCGCCGCCCGTGGGATCGAAGCGGTTGGTTTGCAATAGCGCCATGGGTGTACCGGCCGGGATCGACGCGTCGGTCATGTCGATGGTGACCGTGTTGGTCGAGATCTTGGCGTTGTTGAATCCAACGTTCAGGTACGCCGAAGGCGTGCCGTTGGTGTCGGTTTCCCAAACCGGCGTGTCGGCCAGCTCGGTTCCGCCGGTGTTCACGCGGAAGAGCACCTCGCCGCCGACGGGGGCGTCGGGGTCGTACTCGACCACGATCACTTGCGAGAGGTCGCTGGTGGTTCCGTCGGTCTCCTCGATCACCGCCATCAGGTGATTCAGGCCGCCTTCGGCGTGGGAGTCAGTCAGCGTCACGGGAATGTCGGCAAAGCCCGTCGCGCCGATCGTGGCGGTCTGTTCGCTAATGGCAATGGCCTTGTTGGCCTCAAAGGCGTCGATGTCGAAACCGCCACCGGGCACGCCATCGAGATGCAGCGCGCCTTCGACGTGCAGCAGTCGCACCATCGCGCCGACCGGGCCGGTGATGCGAGCTACTTGGCTATCGCTGCTGAGCACCGTGGGAACGCTCGCAACACCGAGCAATTCGAGTGTCGGCGCGTCGGGCGCGGTGCCGGCCACGGTGACCTGCGAAGCCACGTTGCTGCCGGCAATGCCAAACAACTCGCGCGAGATGGTCGAACCATCGCTGAACTGGATGGTGACCGTGCTGCCGGCCATCTCCAGGCCGCTGATGCTGCCGGACTGCTCGGGACCAGGCGCGGCCACGCCTTTGATGCTGGTGGGGTCGATGTCGACCGAGAAGGTAAACGTCTCGCCGGGATCGAAGTCGTTGAACATCACGTCCAGGATATCGAAGCCGCCATCGTGGTCGCCCGAGAACGTGTGCGTACTCTGACCGGTCTCGGTCTCGCCGGTATCCGGCGTGAACGACTTGGCCGCACCGACGTCGCCGGCGGAGCCCGAGGTGTCAAAAATGATGTCCGGCAGGAAGGCGGTGCTCAGATCGAATCGAATTGATTGAATCGTCTGGCCGCTGGCCGAGTTGTTCGTAATCTGGAACGAGTCCGACGTGAACGTGCTGGAGTTGTTGATGCCGCCGCCGGGGTTCACTACCACGGCCGCTTCGGCGTCGGTCAGCACGGCCGGATCGGGAATGATACCCAGGAAGTCCCAGGTTACCGGCACCGAACTGGCGGTGGGGTCGGTGGCGATCAAGCCCGTGGCCAACGCGCCGCTCACCCAGGAGGCAGGTACGGAGATCTCGGGACCGACGGCGGTGCGCTCGCCGCCGTTGGCCTCGTAGCTGGCCTGCAGCATGTTCGTCAGCGGATCGATCGACAAGTACAGGTTCAGCACCGAAAGACCGCTAATGGTAATCGGCACGGTGGCTTCCACGGTGTCGACGCCAGCGACTTCCTTCACGACTTGCAGCTCGCCGCCGTTGTCGCCGGAGAGGACGAACTGGATGTAGTTGTCCTGGTCGCCGGTTCCGATGTAGAAGCCCATCTCCTGGCCCGCTTGTGGGGTCATCTGGGCGAACGGGCCGAGCAAGCTGGTGGTAGCGACGTAGCGCTGCACGGCGCTCGAGACATCCACACCGAACTGGAAGGCCTGGTCCTGAGTGTTGGTGGCACCGCGGGCGGTGCCGGGTCCGGCGGCATCGATCGTCAGCACACCAGCCGCACCGCCGCCGGTCAACGCTTCGGCGTTGTAGAGGCTGAGCCAGTCGTCGACGCCGTTGGTCATCATGCCGGTGAAGCCGAGGCCCAGAATACCACCGGCCGATTGTCCTTCGTTCTCCCAGGAGTAGAAGGTCCCCAGCGGCGAGGTGGTGCCGTTGTCGGGATCGATGGCGAACTCATCGTCGACATCGAGAATCAAATCGTTGTCGTCGTCGTCGTCGGTAAAGTCCGACACGAAGTCCATGTCGTTGTCCGACGGGACATCGCCGCTATTGTTCGGGTTGGTGCCGGCGGCCAGTTCGTCATCGTCGGTGTACCCGTCGCCGTCCATGTCGCCTTCGGTGCCGACGTTGCCATCGGCTGGCTCGTAGACGTAGATTCCATTGGTCGCGACGTCGACCACCCAGATGGTGCCTTCGAACTCACCGGTGGGTGCAAAGATGTCGAGTGGCTTGAAGCCGATGTTGTTAAACAGCGTTTCCGACCCGATCACCGTGTCGCCAGCGGCGTTCAGCTTGACGCGTTCGATGGTGTTCTCGAACCCTGCCATCAGCAGGTCGCCCTTCATCGCCCCGCCGAAGTTGTTGGCGGTGTACTCGGTCATGCCGTTAGTCGAGAACGGGTAGGCGATCAGCGAACCGTCTTCCACCACCGGAACTAGGTAGTCCGACTCGATGGGGTTGCCAGTGGTGACAGGCGACTGCGGATTGGTGGTGTTGAAGGTGTTGTTGGTGTTCGATCGGGTGGGGTTGGGGTGACCACCGTAGTAACCCTCACCGGTAATCAGGTGCAGGCCGTCGCCGTAAGTAGTGCCGCCCTCGTTGGTGTCGTTCGTGGCATTGCCGCCGGGGCCTTCGTTCACTGGCACGTCGCCCCACTGGGCGTTCGGGCCATTGTCGACCGTGTACATACGCCCGCCGGCGGTGAGTATCACGTCGTACGGATTGCGGAAGCCAGGGGCGTAGACCTGCACCGGCCCACCGGGCACGATCCTTGCCTGGTTCTTACCGTCGTTGCCGCCGAACGGATCGTTCAGATCGTCGACACCCGCGCGGTCTTCGTCGTCCAGGGTTGGAAGGTCGTAAGTGGTCTCGCCGATGGCGTCCAGGTCGATCGACAGCACAGCCGCCGACAGGGCGTACTCTGGCAGGTTCAGGAAGTTGGCCGACGGAGCACCCATGTTGGTGTTGCCACCCACGGCCAGGTACAAGGTGTTGTCCACAGGGTCGAGCGCCAAGCCGTTGGTGCCATGGTTCTCTTCGCTGCGCGGCAGACCACGCACCAGGTCGAGCTTGTCCCACGACGATCCGTTCCACGTCAGCCGCGAAACAATGCCGGAGTTGGTGTCGAGGTTCGTTGCTTCGTGATTCGTGCCACCGCCGATGCGCGGATCGCTCGATGCGACATAGATCACCGGGTTCTCGGCCGTGCCGGTCACGTACATTCCGGTTACCAGGCGATTTCCGACACCTGGCTCTGGATCCCCCTGATCGTTGTGGTTCAAAATGTCGCGGATCAGGTTGATCTGCTCGTGCGAGGTGGTCGCGTAGTCGTTCGCGCCGTTGCGCACCACGTCGTACGCGCGAATCACGCCGAACTGCTGCGCGACGTACAACCGACCATCAGGACCAAATTGCACCACGGTCGGGCGCACGGGGCCCGTGCTGTGGTCGAGTTCCGATTTGGTGAAGTTCACCGTGCTTGCCGCAGCGCCCAAACCGCCCAGCGTGATCGATAGCGAGTCGCTGCCGCTGCCGTAGGGAATGGTCAGCTCGGAGCTCTCGTTGGTTTCGGTGGTCGGCGAGAACGTCACCATCACGCGCGTCGACTCACCCGGCGCGAGTTGGATGGGGTTGGTGTCGGCGAAGCTGAACGAGAACGGTGCACCGCCGGCACCGAGCGATGCCTGCGCCGGATCGATGGTGGTGGTCGACGTCCCGTCGTTGGTGAGAATCGTCGACAAAGTGAAGTGCGAACCGGTCGCCAGGGTACCGAAACTGAGCGTGCTGAGCGATGCGGAAACATTGGAGCTGCTCATGCCATCAGGGCTAAGGATCTCAATGCCCTTGATCGACGGATGCTGCATGACATGGAAGAAGTCGATGTCGATGTTGGCGTCGGCTACGACCGTGAACGTCTTCACCACGCCCTTGAATCCGCCGACGTCGGCGTAGACATCGTAGTCGTCCAGCACGGTGACGCCTTCGATCGCGACGTCGAACTTGCGAACGTCGGCCGCCTGCCCACCGGTCCAGTTTTCGGAGAAGTACAAACGCACTTCGTACTCGCCGGGCGCGACCGGGAAGTCGTAGCTCATCTCGCCACCGCCACCCAGGTCGTACCGCTCCGTCTGGAACACATTCATCGGCGTGCCCGCGGGAACCGATGGATCGCTCATGTCGATGGTCGCAGCGCTGCTCGAGGCCCGCGTGTTGCTGCTCGTTCCGCCCAAGTAGGGCGACGGGCTGGCAGCCGTGTCGACGCCCCAGTCGGGTGTGTCGGTAATCGACGCGCCGCCCGCGTTCACGCGGTACAGCACGTTGCTGGTGGTCATCACGGTCCCCATGCCGGAGAGCGCGACCACCAGTGGCGTGTTGTCGCCGGTGTGGGGAATGGTGAGCGTATCGGAGTCGGCCATCTCAGCGGTCGGCGTGTAGCTAACCGTCGCGTTGACGGACTGCCCCGGCGCGAGCACGATCGGAGTTGCCTGGCCGAAGTCGACCGCAAACGGCGCGGCGATGGTGACCGCCGACGGATCGATGGTGATGTCGTCGCCGCCGGGCAGGTTGTTGTTTGTGAACTGGACTACCTGGTTTCCAGTCTCGCCAATCGTGACATTGCCGAAGTCGACCGACGATTGCGACGTGCCCAGCATGCTGCCGGTCATGCTGCCATCGGTGAGAATCTCAATACCGCGAATCGATGGATTCTGCGTGACATGGAAGAAGTCGATGTCGAGAGTTGCGTCGGCCGTGACCATGAACGTCTTCACCACGCCCTTGAATCCGCCAATGTCTTCGTAGATGTCGTAGTCGTCGAGCACGGTGACGCCTTCGATCTGCACGTCGAACTCACGTGCGCCGACCGTTTGGCCGCCGGTCCACGTTTCGGCAAAGTACAGACGAACCTCATACATGCCGGGCGTGACGGGGAAGTCGTATCCCATCTCTCCGCCGCCAGCCAGATCGAATCGATCGGACTGGAACACTTCCACCGGCGTGCCGGCGGGAATCGACGGATCGGTCATGTCGATCGTCGGTGTACCGCTGGTGACTCGCGTGTTGGAGCTCGTACCGCTCAGGTACGCCGAGGGAGTTACATCGGTATCGGCTTCCCAGTCGGGCACATCGGTGATGGAGCTGCCACCGGCGTTGACGCGGTAGATCGTCTGCGCGACGCCGACTTCCTGCTTGATGAAATCGACCGAGCCGACGAGTCCCCAGTTGCCACTGGCATCCTGCCCGCGGACGTACACGGTGTGTGTACCGGTTGCGAGGCCGTCGAATGTTCCCGCGGCGATCACGCCAGTGACTGCTTCGACGGCCGAATCGAACGTGCCATCCTCGGCCGTCATGGCCGTGCCGGTTCCCTCGGCGCCCAAGGTATCGATAAAGTACTCCGCAGCGACGATTGCCGATGCACCCGTCAAGCTGTCGTCCAAGGTCGCCGTGATATCAAGCGGGCCCTCGGTGGCGATGCTGGGATCGACCTCGACCATCGAGGCTTGCGGCCCAAACACATCGCCGCTACCGGCCAACAGGAAGTGCATGCCCACCACGTTCAGGCCAGCGAGGCCATAGCTATCGGCATCCACTTGCAACTCGGACAAAATCTGTCCCTGCGTCAACACACCGAACTGAT
Source organism: Aeoliella sp. (assembly GCF_965227375.1). Taxonomy (NCBI): domain Bacteria; kingdom Pseudomonadati; phylum Planctomycetota; class Planctomycetia; order Pirellulales; family Lacipirellulaceae; genus Aeoliella; species Aeoliella sp. The sequence goes on along the minus strand of NZ_CBDDFX010000002.1, from coordinate 648,643 downwards.
CAACCAGCAGGCTGACCACGTCGCTCGCCTCGGCGGTCACCTCAGGCGAGACAAACGCACCGACGGTCGAGGTATAGAACGTGGCCACACCGCCCGGCGCGTTGGGGCCGATGAACATCGCGTCGATGTCTTCGGCCTGGGTGGTGTAGTCGAGGTCGCTGCCGTTGAAGTAGAACGTCCACAGATCGTTCGCCGGATCGAACAAGAGGGCGTCCTTGTCGAGCGCCACCTGACCGGGCACGGAAGCTCCGCCGACAAATGACATGGCGATCCGCCCGTCGTCCATCACGAAGACCGCGTCGATGTCCTCGGTGTTGCCATCCAAGCCGTGCTCGCTACCGTCGAACAGCAGACTCCAGCTTCCGGCCGTATCGTCGCCAATCGAAGTGGGAGTGAACATTAGCAGGTCGTTTTGCGTGCTCACCAGCGGAGTGCCGTTGCCGACACCGGGGCTGCTGTACACCGTGTCGACGGTCGCGCCGCCGCTGGTGGAGATGATGATCTCGCCGGCATCGGTCACGTGCAGAGCGTTGATCGCCTCGCCGCCGGTCAGGCCGACGTCGCTGCCGTCGAAGTACAACTCGTAGGAATAGTCGCCGTTGGCCAGGAAGTTGAGCTGAAGTATGTCACCTGGTTCGTAGGTAACCGCTGAACCCACGCTGCCGGCAATGGTGCCAGCGGTCTCCATGGCCAGCAGCATCGAATCGTACTCCACTGTCGGCGGCGGGACGTCGAGTTTCTCGAACTCGATGCTGATGATCTCGCCCCAGTTGCCAGCCTTGTCGATGCCGTGCACATAGAACGTGTGCGTACCGACGCTCAGAGCGTTCCAAACCGCGCGGTCGATGGTCACCGTGACGTCTTCGGTGCTGCTGTCGTACAGCCCGTCGACCGGGTGCATGATCGATCCGGAGCTGAAATTGCCAATGGTGTCGATGAAGAACTCGGGACTCCGCGCGCCGCTGTCCACTCCGGTATCGGTGATGGTGGCCGTGAAGGTGGCCGGATTGCTGAGGGCGCCCGGTACCACTTGCAGGTTCGACATGACCGGCGCTTCGGTGTCGGGCGACATCAATTCGGCGATTCGAGTCGAGAGTTGTGTACGAATCGTGGCGTAAGCCGGGTTTTCGGCAAGGTTCTCCAGTTGGTAGGGATCGGCAACGATGTCGTACAACTCGGCGGTGCCGTTGGTGTACTCGGCGTACATGTATTGTTCGGTGCGAACGCCGTTGTACTCGCCGCCGAGCGACTTCTCGGCTTCGATCAGGAAGTCGCTCCGCCAGCTAACCGTGCTGGTAGTCTCGCCATTGAGGAACGGCACCAGCGAGCTGCCTTCCACGCTCGACGGAGTGGTCACCATTGCCAACTCGAGAATGGTGGACGCCAGGTCCATGTTCAGCGCCATCGCGTCGTTGGTCTGCTGAACCGGATTGCGGCCGTCGTACACGATCAGCGGCACACGAATCGACTCTTCCCAGGGGGTCGCTTTCTCATCGAAGCGATGCTCGCCCCACATGTGTCCGTTGTCGGAAGTGTAGATGATGATCGTGTTGTCTAACTCGCCCATCTCCGTGAGCGTGGCGATCATCTGCGACACGGCTTCGTCCACCGACAGCATCGACTCGATCGATCCCTGGCGGAAAGCGTCGACTTCGTCGATCTCGGTTTGCGTCAACAGCGGAAGCTTGTTCTGCGCCCAAGTTGGCTTGTCGCTGATATCCGCTTCGTTGAAGGAAGGCGGGCGATGCAGGGCGATGCCGTCCAGCGTGCCGGCGTGCCGCGCGGCTGGCGCAACGGGCACGTGCGGGTTCTTCGGCGCGAAGTACAGGAAGAACGGATCTTCGTCGTTCGCTTCGGCGTCGCGGATAATGTTATCGGCGATGTCGGCCAGTACGTCGGTGGAGTAGTCGGCTTCGGTGTTGCCATACGTTTCGGCGACGCTGTTATTGGCCAGCGTGTAATTGCCATAGCCAGCGCCCAGGAACGCACGCCACTCGTCCCATCCTGGCGGAATGTAGACGTCGCTCGAGTCGGAGTTTGCCTCGGAGAAACGGTCGTAGCCGTTCATGTATTTGCCGACCAGCGCGGTGAAGTAGCCCGCGTCGTCGAGCCAAGTGGCCAAGGTCGACGTGTCGTCGAAGTTCTGGAATGCGCCGAGCGGCGCATCGTTGTGAATCACACCACTGGTGTGCGCGTACTGGCCGGTGAGCAACGTCGCCCGCGAAGGACAGCAGATGGGAGTTGTCACGAACGAGTTGGTAAAGTCCGTCCCAGACGCAACCAGCTGCGACATGACCGTCGGCATGAACTCAACCGAGTCCCACCGCTGATCGTCGGTGTTGATGAGGACGATGTTAGGCATCGAACCATCGAGCATTTCGCGCGCTTCGAGCTGCTGACATCCAAGCCGGCGGCTGCGTGTGAACTTCTTCAGCTGCTTGCGGAACTTGCTGCGCCGATTCGATTTCGACTTGCGTGACATCTTCGTCTCCGAGGTGGCCGTACGTTGCGGGCTGTATTTTGTTGTGCTGTTTCTTGGATACTTACGTGTTGTTTGCTGCTGACACCAGCGGCGGCGGCTTGGAAGCCAAGTGGCCGGCGGCGGTTTCGTCCGCGGGCGAGTGCGACGGTGGATGCTTCGACTCGCCCGACGGAAGCACGCCAAAGTGGCTCAGCCCCTGAGCGAGTCCTTGGACCGGGTCGGAGCCGGCAAGCCACTCGTAGAACACTTTGCGCGACTCGGCGCCGCGCTGTTCGACCGACATTTCGTCGGTTGTTTCCCGTAATACGTCGACCAACGCGTCGAGGTCGCCTACGGGGAACGTGGCGCCGTTGCGGCCGGGTTTCACCAACTCGGGCGCGGCGCCTACCACGTCGGTTGCCACGATGGCGAGCCCCGCTAGCGCAGCTTCCATCATGACCATGCCCCATGGCTCGTGGTCGCTGGGAAGCAGCATGACGTCGCTGCTGGCGAACACGGCCGAGACGTCGTCCGGGTTGTCGAGGAAGCCGCAAAAGTGCACGCGGTCGGCAATTGCGTTGGGCACCGACTTTTCGGTTTGCTCGCGAAGCGCTCCGTCGCCGATGAACACCAGTTCCCAGTTCGGCCGCTCTTCAGCGAGCGCGGCCAGCGCGCCGATGGCCAGGTCGTGCCGTTTGACTCGCATCATCCGGCCCGGCACGACGATCCGCCGCCGATCACTTCGCAGGAAGTCGAATCGGGCGCGAACACGGTCGAGCGCCTCGGGCTTGGCGTGCTCGAACTCGGCAGGGTTGGAGATGTAGGGATACCAGAACAGCGGTTTCGACTTTCCGCCGTAGTTGTCGAACAGTTCCTTGCCGTACTCGCCGCACGGCATCACGGCCGACGCCCAGCCAATGCCGCGTCCGTAGATGAGCTTCTTGAACTGCCTGCGTAACCCGCGAGCGCGGTCGCCGCGGCCATTGAAGTCGCCGTACAGCAGGCAGGGCACGTTGTTGCGGCTGCACCAGCGCAACACGCGGAGCAGCCCGACGTTGCCCAGCCCTTCGCACACCACTGCGGCGATGTTATTTTCCTTTAGCCAACGAATAATCCGCCCGGCCTTGCGCCACTCGCGAGCGGCGAAACGCAACTTCACTTTCTCGTTGATCGGCTCGCCGCCGCTGAAACTCACCGGACGAATCGAATCGGGCGCCGTGATGTTCGACCAGCGGTTGTACGAATTGTCGTGCGTGTAGAGCGACCACAACTCGATCTCCGGCAACTCGTCCACGATCCGTTGGTGAACGTAGTTGCGATACGGCGTAACCGTGTTCACCAACAGCGCCACGCGGGGGCGCTGCTCGTGACTCGAGCCATTCGAGTTGTGGTTCGTCGCGGAAGTCATGGAGTGGCTATTCGAGGTAAAACTCAGAGGCCAACCGGCTGGCCTTCTGTTCTTCGAGACGGACGGACGCTGTGCGATGATTCCGATCGCGCAATAGCACCGACGTCGCGAGGTCCTCGTAGACCACATCCATGTGCTCGCGGAGGTAACGCGAGACAATGCTGTCGTTGATTTTCGTGTTGCCGCGGCGATTGGTGCAGTACCAAACGCGGTCGTTCTCGGCAAACAGCTGTTCCAGCTGATCAAGGCTGTGAAGCATCACCGCGCCGCTGCGACGATCGCGCGGCACTTCGTGGTGGTCGCCGATCGTGGCTTGCAACACCAACCGGGTTTCGAGCCAGTAGTCGATACTCACACCTTCCACCTTGCCGTCTGGCAGGCGGTCGCTGGCGAGTTGTTGCAGCACGAACTCCTGTGCGTGCGGCAGAATGGAGATGATCACATCGCCCGGCTGGTAGTTGCTCACGATGAACTCCGTCGGCTGCCGCCAGTCGGGCGAGCGCAACTGGCCGACGCCTTGGGCGGCCGTGGAAAAAGTCTTGAGCTCGCTGGTTCGCACGAACCAGCCTGATCCAATGGCGAGCAGTAGAGCTACGGTCGGAACGGCTACCGCGGCGGCGTACCAACGCAGGGCAGGGTACCGCGACAAACGGACCGCTTGGAAGAGCGGCGTCAGCATCGACACCACCGCGACTCCTGCCAGCAGAATGACTAGCGGCGTCAAATGGAAGGCGTAGCGGTTGGCGTGCAGCGGCAGCAGCACGGCCATCAAGCCGGTATTGCTCAGCAGGCAGATCAGCAGAAAGCGAATGGGCAACTTCCAGTGGTGCTTGAACACCAGGATGCACGCCGCACCGACCGCCAGCATCGGCAGCAGTGCGTCTTTGGTCCACGAGGCGTTCAGCAGGAAGTAATCGGGATCGAAGAACGGGAACCGCCACATCGGCTCGAGCTTCATGGAACTGATGCCAGTGCCGAACCACAGTCGCTGCGTTTGTTGCAGGATGCGGTGAGCGTTCTGCGCGAGCACCACTAGGATCACCAGCAGCGACGCGGGATATACAGCTGGTGTGGCGAGCACGCCGGCGAGGTGCCGCCGACGGTGGATCAATGCCGCCAGCGCCAGGCCCACGCCAAACAGGCCGGAGCCTTCCCACGACAAATACATCAGCACGAAGCTCACCGCGGCGGCCCATACGAGCGCTGGCCGCAATCGGCCCAAGCCACGTACCGCTTCGTATCCAAGAAACGTCGTGAGCAACGTGAAGAACTGCGTGGCCGATAAGTAGCGACCGAAATTGGCCATCGCAATCACGTGGGGCGACACGGCAAACAGCAAGCACGCCACGAGGGCCACGTACGGATTGAACCAGCGGTTGGCCACGAAGCCGATCAACAGCAGCGTGGCCATCGACCAGAACACGGCCGGCAGCCGCACGATCAGGCGTGGTTCGTCGGTGAAAAACGCAAACAGGGAGTTGAAGTAGTAGATAATCTCGCTGGTCGAGCAGTACGTAAATGGCATGTCTTCATGCGCCTGAACGCCTGGGAATCCATGCTCGAAGACCGACATCGTGAATCGGTAAGCGGAGACTTCGTCGTGGTGGATGGGCTCGGCCAAGATGTTCCGCATGCGGAGCCAACCTGCCAAGACGAAGATCGCGATCATGCACACTGCAAACGCCAGTCGCAGCGAGCGCTGCTTTGGCTCGGTGGTCGCCACATCGGTTTGCGCGGCGGACGAACGCCACGAGGCAATGGCGATCAGTCCCAGCCACAGCACCACGACCAACAGGGCGATGCCCATCAGGAAGATCGGCTGGTAGACCTGCCGCGAGGTCCAAGCCATGTCCCACGACATGAGCCCCGCTCCACCCGCCAGAATGGTGCTCGGCAGCAGTGCCCAGTAAGGCAACTGGGCGGGCAGTTCGGTGTTCTTGCCACCCACCAGGTGCAGTGCGCCGCGCACCATCGTAGCGCCGGCCACCGCCAGCAGTCCGCCGATGGCCATCACACTCACCAGTTGTACTCCGCGGAGCACTCGATAGGTGGGATTCAGAAAGTCGGTTTGGAAGCTTCGCGTAATCGAGCGCGGCGTGATGCCGGAATAGCCCGTTGAAACTTGCGCGGGCAGCCAGTGGTTCGCTTGCAAGTCGGGCCGCATCCAATCGCCGGCAATGCCTGCGGTGCTGAGCCACGTCGCGTCGGTCATCAGCGAGAGCTTCTCGCCAGCGACGACGGTTTCGAACTCGCCTTGCATGCGTGGTAGTCCACCTGCCTCGGCCACCGCGACGGTGATGATGTTCGAACCTTGGCGTAGCAGCGGGGCCACGTCGAAGGTGTACTCCACCGGTTTGCGCTGGGTGTCGATGGCCAGTTGCGCGCGGTCGTCCTGCACCAACCAACCGTTCACCGCCAGGCGGAATGGTCCGGTGGCAATCACCCGCAGCCATGATTGGCGCGGTGCGGCGGATAGGTCGAACTGTTTAGCGAACGTCGCGGAGCCATCGTGGCCAGCGGTGGGCGTGATCCACTCGGCCGAGCGCGGCGTGTAGATGGCGTCCGGCGGTACGTCCACTTGGGCGACCCAAGTGGCCGGCTCGCCGACGGTCGGTGCTTGCCAATGCTCGTCGGGGAAATCAGTCTCGTACCAGAAGGTGCCGCGGCGATCGTACAGGTCCGAAGCGACCCAGCCTTCGACCCCGCCCAGCGAGGCGGTCGTGCCGCCTGCGAAGTAACACATACCGTCAACAGCGAGTTGCGGCCGCCGACCGTTCACTAGCTGCAAGGAGTGCAGTGCGATGGTGTTCTCGCCCGCGTGCAGTTTCGAGGTGATATCGACCAGCGACCCACCGATGCGTCCAGTTCCCATCCGGGCCGAACGACCTACCTGACGGCCGTTGACGAACACTTGCAGCAGGTCGTGCCCTTTGACCTCCAGCCAGGCGTACTCCGGCGCTTCGGTGAATGTCCAGGTGCGCCGCAGGTAGACGTGCTTGTTTGGATTCGGGCGCTCGGGCGCCGACATCGGTGTGACCGTGCTGCTGATCTGGTACTCGGGCACGATGGGTGATTGCCAGCAGCGGAAGGCGTAGTCGCCGACCAGCACGGCGAACGCGATCAACAAGGCCAGTTGTGCAGAGGAAGTTCGCATCGTTACAGTCCGAGTCGGCCCTCCTGTGCGTGCAGGTTGGCGTACTTCGGCAGATGGAAGTTGGCGATCGAGCGGTCGTACATCTCGCGGGCTTTCACGAAGTCGCCCACGTTGAAGTAGGCGTCGCCAATCACCGAAGCGACGTCGCTGTTCACCATGCGATCCCCCACGGTCACTAGCCGCGGCAGCAACTCGCTCTCGATCTCTTCCGCGCGAACGGGATTCGCCGCCAGGGCGGTCGTGTACTGGGCGATCCAGTGTCCCGGCATCCACGGAGCGATGAGGGCTGCCTCGGTCCACTCGATCTCGGCGGCACTGTAGTCGCCCGCCACGATGTGATTGGCGGCTGTGCGGCTGATCACTTCGGCCAGCAGTTCGCGGGCGACCACGCTCGAATCGGAATCGCCAGCGTAAGGTCGCAGCACCGCGTAAGCCTCGCTGTAGCGCCCATCGATCGCGTGCTGGTGCGCCACGTAGTACGACGTGTACGCATCCTGGCGCTTCTGGCGGTAGCCAACGCGACCGCGGGCCAGCCAGTATCGGCGTGTGGCCGTGAGGGCGGGCATCGACGAACGAACGTTGTCCAGCGAAGCTTCCGCCTCAGCTAGTCGGTTGGCGTCCTCGTAGCGGTTGGCCTGAATCCAATGGTACTCGGCCACCCAACGGGGCCAGGTCATCGCCGCGGCCAGCAGCAAACCGGCAATCGCCCAGCGGGCGCCGTAAGCCAATCGATGTCGCAGGCTGCCACTTCGCGCGACCACCACACCCACTGCAGCAATCACCACCAACCATGGTCCGTACATTGCGTAGCGGAACGGCAGCAGAATCGAGTGCAGTTTCGAGCGGTAACCTTCCGGCGTGTTGCGGAAGCCGCCCGAGACCAGGCGATCCGGCGCTCCGCCGGTCAGTAGTTCTTCGCTCTGATGCCGGAACACTTCGCGGAGCACGGCCCGCTGGCGGACTTCGCTTTCACAGAATTCGACCAGGCCCGGATGATTCCAGAACACGGCCGCTGCCGCCGGCAGGCTGATCGCCAGCAGCAGGCCAAACGAGGTGGCAATGCGGTGACGACGCGTGACCACCAGGAAGATGCCAATAGCAATCACTACGAGAATCGGCACGGCCACGCCGCTCAGCAGCCACTGGCGCGGCACCTCGGCCGCGTGGGGCGGAGCGAACGGCACTCCGGGAGACGACCAGGGGATGTGCACGCCACGCAAGTCGCGGCTGATCGCTGGACGCAGCCATGGGCTGATCGCCACCACCGCGCAGCCCAGCAGCACGATGACCGCGAGGCCTCGGTTCGACAGTAGCGTACGTCCAACGGCCGCAGCGCTGGCAAGCAGCCAACTACCGAGGTCGTGTAACTTACTCGAAAAAGAACTCTTCATCTCAGCCGCGTATCTCTCGCTCCCCACTCACAACTTACGTAGCCGTATCCGTCACCTTCGATACAAGTCCAGAGATCATTCGGACTTTGCTTGCGCCAGATCTTCCCGATGGCTCCACTCTTGCCAGTCGGCATTCACCACGTCGTCCTGCTGCACAGAATCTTGACCAAACACGACGATCTCGTCGCCTTCGTTCACTCCGTCCAGCACCTCGATGTACCCCGCCTGGACCACGGGGCCGGTGCGAACTTCCTGAATCTTCGCGCGGTTGTCTTCCACGCGAACCACCATGGCTTTTTGTTGCTTGCGAATCACAGCAATGCTCGGCACCGCGGTGCCGGTGGCCCTTTCGCCGGTCACGCGCACGTAACCCGAGATGCCTGCGCGGATGCGATTGCCCGGGTTGGGCACTTCGATCAGCACGGGCACGACGCGGGTCTTGGTGGACACTACCGGCGAGACGCGCACCACCTTGCCGGTGAACTTGTCTTGCGGGAACGCATCGAGGATCACCTCGGCGGTTTGCCCCTCATCGAGCGCATCGCAATGTTCCATGGGGTAGTCCATTTGCACGTAGATCGGATCGAGCTGATGCACTACCGCCAAAGAGGCATCGCCATTAAGACGCATCTGTGGAGCGACGTCGATTTCTTCGATCACGCCGTCCAGCGGACTCTTGATCATACATAGAGTCAAGTCGCGTTTGGCCAATCCAAGATCAACTTCCGCCGTTTTTACCGCCACCTCGGCAGTGCGGACCTCCAAGCCCGACGCGGCGTTTCGCTCGGCGAGTTTGTTCATGACCTCGAACTCTTCTTTAGCCTTATCTAACAGCGCCTGACGCTGCTCGACAATCAGCGAGAACATGTCGGGGTTGAATTCCATGAGCGTATCGCCCTTCTTCACTTCGGAGCCGACTCCAAAGTGCACGGCGGTCACCTCGCGGTCCATCGATTCGGTGGAACTCATGGGGATGGAGATGATGGCCGTTTGCGATGGAATCGTTACGGCTGTGCCGCCCACGGTGGCCGAGAACTCACGCTCCTCGGCCTTAACCGTGCGAACAGGGATCGGCTGATCCGCTTTCCTTGCACGGGTTGGGCTCCAGTCGGTCAAAGCAGCGCGGGCATGCCATTGCCAGGCGGCTACCAGTCCAACCGCGCAAACGAACGCAATTACTCCACCCAGGCGGCGTACTGTATCTGCATGCATGACTCACATCTCCACAAAACGATGAGGTATAAACTTCTCTATGTCGTACTGACTGGTCATCGTCCTGAATCCTTAATCGGCGGGTATCCGTTACGCGCCGCGTTACTCAAATTTGTCTATGGCTAACTGCCACGCGACGTTCCCATGGCCGGGGTCGCCCCGCCACCGAGGCCGCGGCGCACGACCTGCAAAAACTGCTGCACGTCTTCCCGCGGCCAAGCGCCCATCACCAAACAGGCGGCCAGGTAAACCACACCCGACAGCAACATGCCAATCGAAACCCACCAAATGGGTGCACCTGACTGGGTGAATGGAATCAAAGTCAGCACCATGGCCACCACAGCGGGCACCACGCGAAGCAGTTGCGGAATGCTGGGACCGTGTACGTCCAAAGTTCGCAGCATCCGTAGGCCGACGAACGCCACCACGCACTCGCTCGCCAGCAGTCCGATGCACGCACCGTACAAACCGAACGTGGTGATCAAGGCCGTGCAGACGATGGCTTTCGCAATCAGCGAACCACAGCACAAACGCCAGTACTTGTGCTCGGCGTTGAATGCGGTAAAGGCGAAACGCAGTTGCGTGTTGATGAATGTCACAATCGTGGCCCAAATCACGATCTGAAGCGGCAGGATGGCGTCGGTGAACTTGGGGCCGGCCGTCGCCAGGATGAACGGCCCCGCACAAACCGTGATGCCGATGCAGATGGGAAACGCCGCGATCCACAGCAGGTTGGTGGTCTTGGCGAACATCTGGCTGAATTGCGCGTGATCCAAATGGGCCGCCCGGCTCATCATCGGGAAGGTGACCGACACGATCGTGCGCGGCACCAAGCGGAGCGGCTGCAGCGGGCGGACCGCCACCGCGAACAAGCCCACTGCCGTAGCAGTGCTGAGCGCGCTGAGCAGGAGTGTGTCGAGTTGCATGAATAACTGCCGCACCACGTCGCCCACGCCCAGAGGGAACGACTCCTTGTACCACCGGCGGGCGATGTTGAGATCGAGCTTCGGCAGCGGAGCACACCAGCCGAGGAACAAACAGGCCCAGATCACCACTGCGGCCAGCGAGTTGCTGCCCAAATAGGCGAGGAATCCGGTCGTGGCGTCCGAGGCTCCCTCGGGAACGAAGAACCACACAAACAAGCAGAACGCCAGCGCCTGCGTGACGCGGGCAAGGTTCTCGAACTCGAATCGTTCGATGCCACGGAAGATGTTTGCCGCGAAGTCGATCATGTGGCGAGCGACCATCACCACCGCCGCGGTGAGCAGCAACGCCCACGGCACGTAGTCCAACTTCAGGTAAGTCCACGGAGTCGCCACAGCCAGGAACAGCAGCACCGACGAAGTGACCACAAGCAGCATCATGCCCAGCGCCTCGGCCACGTGCGTTCGCAGCAACTCGGGCGTGCGGGCGATGTGCCGGGTGAGCACCGTGGTGATGCCGGCGTCGGCGATCCAATGAATCACCGCCGCGATCGCCAGCACGGTAAAGAATACCCCCATCGAGGCAGCGCCCAGGCGGCGCGCCATCGTGAACAAAGCAACAAAGTTCAGGGGGAGGATCAGGAACATGCCAGCGGCGTTGAACGTGCTGTTACGTATAATGCGCGAAAGCGACGAATCGATGGTCGATTCGTCGTTCTCGGTTGTTTCGTCGTTGGGTGGTGGAGTGTCGGTCATGTCAGGCCGATGTGGCGCCTGAGGTTGTTAGTCGATGTATCCAAGGGCACGCAGGCGTTCGGCAATCGCCTCGTCGTCGTCCGCGTCGTAGTCCACCTGGCTCGGGCCGGAGGTGGTCATTTCCGCGGCAGCGCCGATTGCCACTTCGGTCGACACCTTCGACTCGTCCAGCGCGTCCATCAACACCTTGCCATCCATGTCCGCAGGCACCGGCACATCCAGCAGGTGCAGGATGGTGGGCGCCACGTCGGTAATGTTGGCGCCCTGGATTTCCTCGCCTTGGCGAATCGTCGCTCCGGTGGCCAGGAAGATGCCGTCGTCGCGGTGACTGCCCGACTTGCCGGTGAAGAACGCGAGGTTCTCGGCCTTGTTGGGATCGACGTCTTCGGTCCATTGGTTGTTGGTGCTCTTGGAGCTGACCTTGAACGCGTAGGTGTAGTTTTCCTTTTCATTCCAGTGCACCAGGATGTCCGGCGCCTCTTCGAGCATGGGACCGCTGTACACTTCCTCGCGGCGGTATGCGCGGATCACGATCCGCTCGCCAGTTTCGGGGTGACGCCAATCTTCCATGGCTTCGATCAGCTTGGTCCGCAAGGCCTCGTACTCTTCGCCCGGCTCCACGACACCGCCCGGCTGGCGACCTTTGACGTTGAGCCACAGCACCGGATAGTACGGATTCTCTTCGAAGTAGGCTTGCGTGCCGCTCCAGTCGATGATGCCGTAACGCACCTTGGCTTCGATGCCACCCAGGCGGCCTTTGGCCGCGCGGTAGATCATCCGTTTGACCTTGCTGGGCAGCTTGGCCACGGCCAGCATCTTCACTGCGTCGAGTTTGCGGGAGAACCAGTTGGAGAAGCCGCCGCGGAACTTCAGTAGCTCCTGCTCGCGGAGCCAGCAGTTGGGATACAACACGCTGTTGCTCACGCCGCCAAAGCCGTGGTCGGACATCATGAGCAATGTCGTGTCCTCCGGCAGCAGTTCGCGGATCTCGCCCAGTTGGCGGTCGAGTTCCTCGTACACGCGGAAGATGCTGTCTTCCATGTTCTGAGGCTTGTCAGTGAACAGCGGCGACTCGGGGTCGCAGTACTTCCAGAAGTGATGCCCGACGCCGTCCGACTCGCCGAACAGGATCATCGCGCAATCCCACTCTTTGTTCTCGACCAGGTACTTGGTGGTGTTTGCTTTGCGGCGGATGGCCTCGATGATCTTCTCGATCGCCACGTCGGGGCGGCCGTCGTTGATCTCGGCGATGGGGAACGAGCCAATCGGGTGGCCGCCGACCGCGCTGTCGAGTTCTTCGCACAGCTCGGGCGGGTGCATGCCGCGGGAGTCGAGTGTCGAGCCGCTGCCGCCCAGGCCGGGGGCGTCGAAACCGCTGAGCATGATGCCGTTGACCTGCTCCGGCGGATAGGTGCACGGCACCGAGATCGAAATCACCTTCTTGCCCGCGTCGCTCAGCAACTTCCAGAACGACGGCGCCTTGCGCTGCCCGCCGTTGACGAATTCCAGGTCGTAGGAGCCGGGGCGTTGGCGGGTGAAGTCGAAGATGCCATGCTTGGCCGGATTCTTACCGGTCATGAAGCTGGTCCACGCCGGGAAGGTCATCGGCGGCATGGTCGAACGCAACAGACCATGCGCGCCTTCGTCCAGAATGCGAGCGATGTTGGGCAATTTGCCTTCGGCAACCCAAGGCTTGATCAGATCGAAGGTAGCGCCGTCCCAGCCGACGATGAATACACGGGTCATGAGATTAATCTTTCCAAAAACAGTTTCGCGGTCGCCTTGCGTCTTGTGTCACTTGATGTATCCCAGAGCCTGCAGCCGCTTGGCAATCAACTCCGACTCATCTTCGGTGAACGACATCTGCTGGTGGTCGCTGTCGTCGTTATCGCTATCGCCATTGGACGAGTGCTCGCCAGTGACGTTTTCCCACTCGATAGGATGTGCCTCGACGAACTCGTCGGACAGGGCTTCGGTCAATACGCGGCCATCCATGTCGTCGGGCACCGGCAGGCCCATCAGGTACAGCACGGTCGGTGCGACGTCGACGATCTTCGCGCCGCCGAAGGCGAAGCCCTGACGGAACGGGCCGCCGCTGGCCATGAACACGCCGTCCAGCCGGTGCGAACCGGCGAACTCCACGCCGCCCTGGATGGGCGAATTCGAACGTTCGACGTTGGGGTAAACGTCCTTGAGCGGGGCAGACTGATCCAGGAGGAAGCCGTCTTCCCACCACGAAGGCAGCACCTCCGGCGCCCGCTCGGTGTGGGGGCCTTCGTAAATCTCGTGAGGGAAGTAGCAGTTGCCCACCGCGGGCTGACCGGTGGCCGGGTCGGTGAGGCCCTTGAGCGCGGCGACTACTTTGCTGCGAAGTTCGAGTTCATCCTCTTTGGTCTGGCCTTCGTGCTTCTCCAGCCACACCGCGGGGCTCGAGCGGTACGCCTCGTTCACGTGAGCCTTGGTCTGCTCCCAGTCGAGCTTGGCTTCGTCGAGGTTCTCGAACCACACGCGAATCTTCGGCAGCATGCCGGCCAGGTTCCGCTTCATGTCGGACGAGAGCGTCGAGCGCAGCATCTCGTCGAGCCAGTGGGCGAATTTGCGGAACATGCTCGGGCGTTCGTTCTTTTGCTGGAACGTTAGCAGTCCTGCATCGCGGAGCACCTGGTTCAGACGCAAGCGGACGTTCGACGTGGGGCCGAAGCCGTGGTCGGACATCACCAGCACGATCGTGTCGTCGTCGATGTCGTCCATCAACTGACCCAACTGCTCGTCGATGTGCACGTAGGTGTCGCGGATTGCATCGGCGAACTCTTCAGCGCCCGCCGCGTCGTACTTGTCGTGCTCCGGGTCCATGAAGTGCCAGAAGTGATGCTGTACCTGGTCGGTCGCCCCGTAGACGATCATGCGGAAGTCGGCCGGGCGGTTCTTGCTCAACAGGTCGAACGCCTTGGTGCGGGCGGTTTCGGCCTCGAAGATGTCGACCAACTGCTGGCGGCGGCGCTCGTCGGTTCGCATGTTGCCCAGATGTTGCTGGTCGATGCGATAGCGAATGCCCGCTTGCTTGATCTCCTGACGGATGTCGACCGGGTACATGAACGGGCTGTGTTCGTGTGGCGTGTCGAGGCCGGAGATCAAAAACCCGTTCACCGGCTCAGGCGGGTAGGTCATCGGCACGTTCACCACTCCCACACGCCGGCCGTGCCGGCTGAGGCACGCCCACAGCGACTCGCCATCGCGGAACGAGGCGTTGGTGAACCGGAAGCCAGGGCCATCACGATCGGGCTCGACGAAGTCGAACAAACCGTGCTTGCCAGGGTTCTTGCCGGTGATGAAGCTCGACCACGCACACGGCGTGATCGGCGGGATAGTCGACTCGAGGCGGCTGTGCGCGCCGCTGCGGAGCAACCGACCGAGATTCGGCAGGTAGCCCTCGTCGATCCAGGGGAGCATCAAATCGAGCGTGGCGCCGTCGAGCCCGACGACCAATACGGAGTAATTACGCGGAGGCATGAATCTCTACCTTGCCCTGAGAAACACCTGATTCGTTCATGTAGTCGTCCTGCTTCCAAACCGGTACGGCCTTCGACCGGTCGGCCACGTGCTTCCAGCGCCGAGTGTCTTTTAGCATCCGAAGATAGGCTTCGCACAAGTGACCAGCGACGATCCGCCGGTCGTGATGCTCGCGGACAAAGCGATGCCCGCCTTCGGCGATGCGATGGCGGAGTTTCTTGTCTTTCAAGAGTTGAATGATCGACGAGCCGAGCGACTCGGCGGTGTCTTGCGCGGCAAGCCACACGTGCTCGCCGTGATGCACGCGGCTAGCGCTGCTGGCGAACATCACGCAAGGGCGCGACGCGGCCATGTAGTTCAGCAGCTTGATCGGGAAGCCCGGCGCTGCGGGGCGGGGCACCACGGCGATGTCGCACAGGGAAATCAGCTTGCGGCCTTTTTCCATGTCAGACGGAACGCGGAGGATCACGCTCTTATCGACGCCCAACCGAGCCGCTTCGTCCAGCAATGCATGCTCGTGCTTGGGGTGCTGAATGGTGGAAAAGATCAGCAGCTTGGCCCGTGGCTCGTAGCGAGTCACGTGCACCATCGCTTGGAGCAGCAGATCGAGCCGCTGGAATTTGTCGATCACGCCGGAGTAGAGGATGATCGGATCGTCGCCCAGAGCGAGTTTGGTTCGCAGCTGCGCCCGATCGACGGTCGGCAGTCGTTCGACGTCGATGCCGAAGTTCAACACCGGCTCGGTTCGCTTGGCGAGCCCCTTTGCCAACAGAAACTCCTGCAGGTTCACGCTGTGCGGCAAGCAGCGATTGCCGATTCGCGGCACCGTGTTGTCGAGCAACCACGCGAGCCCGTTGGCCAGCTTCCGCGAATGGAAGAAGTCGTAGCTGGCCAGCTCGTCGCCCATCGAATTGTGAGCGCTGTACAGCACGGGACGGCGGACGAACGGTCGGGTGCACCCGGCCACCAGGGCCGCTTCGTACCCGTGGGCGTGCATCAGGTCGAGGTTGTATTTCCGCATGACCTTCATGGCGGTGAAGATCATCTGAAAGTCGTACACCGGCCGTCGGCGCGTCGGGCCGACCACCACGCGTCGCTCGCCGGTCCAGTCGGGAATGCGGTGTAGGTGCACTCCCTTGAGCGGCAGGTTATCGCCCATGTGGTACGACACCACGTGTACCTCATGCCCACGCTCGGCCGTGGCTTCGGCCAACTCGCGAATCGAGCCAGGCGTGCCGTGGTTGGCGGGGAAGGGGCACGCAGCCAGCACACACACCTTGAGCTTCTGATGGTGCGCAAACGGCGCATCCGTCGCCGGGCCGAATACTTCGGGGGGCTCGGTATCGGGCATCTCCGTGGGGCGGCGTTGCTTGGTGGAAACACTCATCAGGATGTCTTCACCGGGGATGAGGGAGCGGGTTCCTTCGCGCTCTTGGGCGCGTCGACCAGAGTGTCGTCCAGCGCGGCGTGAGTCGCTGTGTCGGCCAGAGCTGCCTCGGCGGACGGCCCGTCGACCGGAGCCTTCACCGCATCGGCCGGTACTTCGTCCCAGACCCAGGGCTTCATCTTGCGGTACTTCCACACGATGGGAAGTTCGCGAAACGCCTTGGTGATAACCTTCAGATTGGCGCCGGTCGCCTTGCCCAGCGAGCGGGGATAGTGGTTCACTGGCACCTCGGCCACGCTCACCCCACCTCGTGCCACCTGGCACATGATTTCGGCGCTGATGCACGCTCCTTCGGCGTCGAGTTGCAGCTTGTCGATCACGCGGCGGGGGAAGACCTTGAACGCGCAGTCCAGGTCGCGAATCTTGAGGCCCATCAGCGTGCGGATGACCATCTTCCAGCCATACGCGTTGAATTTCCGCATCGCGTGGTCCGCCCGGTCGTAGCGGTAGCCGACCACCACGTCGTGCGACTCGAGTTCCACCAATAGCTGTGGCAGGTCGAGCAAGTTGAATTGGCCGTCGCCATCAGTGAAGAACACCCAATCGCCTTGGGCGGCCCGCAAGCCGGTCGCCACCGAAGCTCCATAGCCGCGGTTCACTTCGTGCCGCACCAGCCGCACCCGGTCGTCCTTTTCGGCGTACGATCGCACGACTTCCGATGTCTGATCGGACGAGCCGTCGTCGACGATGACGATCTCAAATTCCTCGAGAAATTCAGGCAGCACCGCCAACGCGCCGGTCAGCACTTCGCCGAGCACCTGTGCCTCGTTGAAGCACGGCATGCAGATCGACATGGGCGTCGACAGTGGGAAGTCGTCGTGCTTTAGATCGTTGCTGCGGGTGTTGGCGACCCATCGCGCTTGGCGACGCAGCAAGTCGGTGAGTTGGTCTTCGGAGATCAATCCGGCGCGGAGCATTAGTGCACCAATGCGACCTCCTTGTTTCTCTTGCAGTTGGAGAACCTGACGCAGGTTGCTGGCGCTCACCCCTGTGAACTGCCGCGCTAATTCTCCAAGTCGCGGCACTTCCAGCTCTAGCGGCCACATAAAGTGATCCCCCTCAATCAACATTGATGCAATATCTCAAGCGTGCGTCAGGTCAATGCACAGAGCCTGCCCAGGTGAATCACACAAGACGAAGCCGTAGAGAACACTCGCGAGACGCGAACTACGGCGGTGGATACCTGGCAGTCTTTTCTCCCTCGGGCAATCAGTATTGCCCAACTCAGATTGATGTTCAACCGAAAACTCTGTCGAAAGGAACTAAAAAACCTTTTGGTTGTTGTTCAACTATGCGTGCCGACGTTTTACGCGCGGAACGAATTGTGTCGCCGCTTGTCCGCCTGTAAACCTGGGTTTACAGTACCCCAGGTGTTAACGCTGCGCGGGGTCGACGAGGTATGTCCCCACGCAAAGCAATCCATGGACCAATTCGAAATGCTGACGGATGAGACACAACTCAAGTGCCGCTGTAACATGCGGAGAACAGTAACTCGCGGCGCCATTTTTGCACGAGAAATATAGGGTCACGAACCAATTCGGCGATTCGGTTCTTTGGTGTAGCGAAAGCGCGAAAACGTCGCTGGCCATCGCTCATGCGTTCTTCATCCCGAGGAGCTCGATGCAGTTTATTTCGTCAGCGATGCCCAATGGGTGGGCAGTCGATCGCAGTGTATCCGCTCAAAAATAGTCTCGACTATTGATCATCGGTCCAACGCCAACTAAGGTAACTCAGGCGCGTCGGATGCCGCGCGATCCCACCGTGTGGTTGGTCCAATCGAGCATCCTAAAGTGCAGGGACCGAGCAGCGAGTGTTCCCTTGGTTGCTTGTTCCCCTTTGCTGCCTTGACGACTACACAGGCATAGTTGAACGTTGGCGCTCAGCATTTTGCCTGAGTGCTCTACACCCATTTGTGCATATTGGAGTTCGATGATGACCGCTCCTGCTGATAAGGACTTCCTGACCATCGTTTCGGGCCTGCCGCGCTCGGGCACGTCGATGATGATGCGGATGCTGGAGACGGGCGGTTTGCCGGTCATGATCGACGAAATCCGCACCGCCGACGACGATAACCCCAACGGGTACTACGAGTTCGAAGCGGTGAAGCAGACCAAGGAAGATCCGAGCTGGCTGGAAAGCAGCGCCGGCAAGGTCGTGAAGATGGTGTACCGCCTGCTGTACGATCTGCCGGAGGATCGCACTTACTATGTGCTGTTCATGGCTCGCGATCTGGAAGAAGTGCTCAGGTCGCAGCGAGTGATGCTCGAGCGCAACGGCACCGGCAACGACGGTATCACCGACGACCAGATGCGGATGATGTTCCAAATGGAGATCGACAAGTTCTTCAAGTGGATTGCCGACCGACCCTGCTTCAAAATGATCCGCGTCGATTACAACGCGCTGATGCAGGATCCTGCCGCCGAGTTGACGAAGGTCAACGAATTCCTGGGTGGCGGACTCGACGTCGAAGCCATGGCAGCCACGGTCGACAAGTCGCTGTACCGCAATCGCAAGGCGAGCGCCAGCGCCACTTAGTGTTCTAGCGAACGAACATTGGCTGCGTGAGGCTCTCGCGTGCCATCGACGGCACAGTTCGTTGGAAGTTCGAGCGTTCGAGCACCGATTGCTGACTGGCCGGCTGCTGCAGTTGGTGCTTCACTTCTGGCTGCTGAAGGTCGGCCATCGTGGCGGGCAATTGGGCGGGAAGCAAGGCTTGAGGTTGCAAGACCGCCACGAAGGGAATCGGACCCGCTTGCACTTCTGGTGGCATGGCCGAGATCGGTTGAGTGATCTCGTAGGAGGGAAGCTCTGCGGTTTCGCGACTTGCTTGCAGGTCCTCCAGCGGACGCCAGCGGGGCTGCTGGTACCGATTTGCTGGAACCAACGCCAGCGGGTTGGCCAGGGCTGGCACTTGCTGAATCGCGATAGGACCTGGCGCCGCCGCGGGGCTAGGTTGCGAAGGAGCTTGGCGGATTTCGAACTGTGGCAACGCGGCCGGCTGTTGCACCGCAGGCAGGGTGCTGTGACTCATCTCCAGCGGCTGAGGCGGTGTTTGTGCCAGTGGCTTCCAGCGAATCGGCGCCGGCTGCTGAAGCACGGGCTGCAACGAAGGTTGGCGAAGCACCGGTGCCTCGACGCTGGGCTGCGAGGGCTGTTGCCTTGGCATCGGCGCCTTCGATACTGGAATCCTCAGTTGGTGCGGTGCAAAGCTCGGTTGCTCGAGTTGCAGCTTCGGTTGCGCGACCGTGGGTGGGGTCGCCATCGAGGGTTGCTGGATTGGGCCCACTTCGAATTGGGGCAACGGCTGCACGGGAGTCGGCTGCAATGGCTGCACAGGAGCGACCTGCACGGTCGGTTGTCGCGGCGCGGGCGGCGGCGTGTAGGGACGCACTTCGGTAGTTGGAGTGCGGAGGCCTCGTGGCGCTGGCGATAGTTCGCGTGTTGCGGGGCCCGTGACCAGTCCAGGCTGAGCGAGCGACGGAACATCCAGCGGTGCGACGGGTGCAGGTTGTGGTTCGATCGCGGGGCTCATCGTAGGAGCCGGTGCTGCGGGCGCTTGGGCCACGGGGGGAACCGCGATCGTCTGCGGTGTTGGAGCCACTGGGGCAGGGGCCGTGAGCAGCGGTTGTGGACTCACGATTGCCGGCGGTGCCGACGCGACGGGTGCCGGAGCTTGTACCACCGGTGCCGGTGCTTGTGCCACGGGGGCAGGCGCAACTGCGGCAGGCGTCCGCTCGGGCGCCGCCATTGGCGGGGCCATGCCTTGATCCATCGGTGCGGTGACCGACTCCGGACTCAAAGTCGTGACCATCGGCTTCGGATTGGTCGCAGGCGCTGGCGTAGCCAACGGCGCCGAGGGAGCCGGTTGCTGAACCACTGGATCGGGCGGCAAGTCGTAGATGCTCTGCGGCGACGAAGCGGGTTGGCGAAGCGCCGACGTGGGACCCTGGATCTTGGGTTGCGCCTGCGACAACGGTTGCTCAGGTGTCGCTGGTTGCTCAGCTGGAGCTGGCTGGTTGGCCGGCACCGGTTGGGCGTCTTCCGGCGCCAGCACTTCCTCGGGAATTGCATCGGTGCCGTCGCCTTCGATCTCCACCAGGCGCGAGCCAAGCAGGGTGCCTTTGACTTCTTCGTAACGAGCGACCGCGCTGTTGAAGTCGGAAACGATGGCGTTCACCCGGTACATCGACTCGGTGTATTCGCGCAGGTGCTGCAGGTAGAGTTCCAACGCAAACGAACTGCTCATGCCCGGCGGAGGTGTTTCGAGCTGCGCCTGGGCGGCCTCGCCGTACTCGCGAAGCGCGCTCACGCGATCTTGAGCCACGTCGTACTGCTGATACAGCCAGACGATGCGGCGATGGGCGTCGGCCACCTGGAACGACGCCTGGTGAGCAACCTGATCGAGCAGGGCACGCTCTTTGCGAATGTTCAGCTTGGTGGCCCTCACGTTCGCTTTCGCTTCGCGGCGGCCGAGTGGCACCTGGAACGTGAAGCCCATGTTCCAGCTGTTGTAGTCGTCGTCGGCTTGCACCCCGAAAGAACTACCGAGATCGTCGCCCAAGCCATTGATCCGCCAGAAGGCGTTGAAGTCCAACACGGGCTTGAGGTTGTTGCAGGCGAGTGTCTCTTCCTGCTTGGCCACGTACACCGACAGGCGTTGCCGCAACACGTCGGGACGCTGGCGAAGCGCCGTGTAGACCGCGGCTTCGAGCGATTCGATGGGCGGCGAGAGCGTGCTTACGGCCATGGTGGTCATCAGCGTCCCGTCGCCGGGGTTCAATCCCATCAGGTTCCGCAGCACCAAACGTTGCTCGGCGACCACCGAGATCAACTGCAGCCGCGCCTGTTCGTAGCGGAACATCTCGGCCTTGGCCCGCGACAGTTCGGCGCTGGTACCGGCATTGGCTTGTTGGCGTTGTTCGCGAATTCGAACGATCTCGCGGAACATCGGCAGCACTTCGTCGAGCGCCTTGAGGTTCTTCTCGGCGGCATACAGATCCCAGTACGCCGTTTCCACACTACGCACTAACGCCAGGGTTTCGGTCTTGAACTCCCAGTCGGTCCGTTCCGCTTCGGCGGCCGCGATGCGGATCTTCGCCATGTTGGCGTTCATGCCAAAGTTGCGAAGCAGCGGCTGACTCACGCGGAACTGCGTGTAGCTGTAGTACTGCGGGTTGGGATCGAGTCCAGCCGGACGCTCGGGGTTGAACAAGTAGTTCACTACTTCGTCCATGCCGAAGCGGGTACCACCTGGCAGCAATTGATCGATCGAGGAGACGAACTCGGCGTAGTCGAGCTGCGGCGGTCGATTGCCGATGCCGCTGAAGGAGACTCCCGGCGGAAGGTCCGCGCGGTCCCAGTACATCTCGGTGGTCCACAGCGGATCGAAGATACCCCACTCGGCCGCCGCCTCGGCATCGGCGATGGCTGGGTCGTAAGTGGTGATGTCCGCCTGCACCAGGTCGTTCTTCGAGTGGGCGTCGACCAGACCGAGGTTGCGAACCACTTCCGAGTTGTTCAACGCGATGCCGATCGCCTCGTACACGGTGATTGGCCACCGATTGGGCGAGTTCAGGTCGACGTACACGTGGTCTTCCGGCACATGCACGGTCGGCAGCGGGATACAGCTGGCGGCCTTCGAAGGACAACAAGGATCGTATTGGTTCTCGCAACAATCGAGCGGCGGCAGGAACGGCCGAACTTGGGCAACGACATTCGCTTGGATGCAGAACGCTGCGCAGCAAGCCAGCAGCACCCAGCGCGTGCTCTTAGCGCTACGCGTCGTGCATGAGTTCGTACCCCGTTCGCCAGTTAAGGTGTCACGGAGGATGTGGGGGCTCAATTCCATTTCTCGCAGTGGCTGTTTGCGGCCAGCGATCCATCTCTTCTATTGGTGATTCACTCACGCCGTTGCGTGAACGGTTACATCGGTCCGCCGTTACTTTCGAAACAACCCACCAACTTTGCCAGCAGTCCGCGCCAGCGCTAGCAGGCTCCTTCCTCTCTGGTATCGAACAGCGGACGGCCGCGGCAGCGGTCAATCTGCCCGCGCCCAGGGGTGCTAGCTGTCCGGGATGGCAAGCTCTTCCGGTTACGCAAGGCTTAAGTCACTCCGAAGGCAAATAGAAATCGTATTCCGCTTTGTGGTGTGCGTGTGGTAAGTTCTTCGCCGACCACAAAGGCGTGGAGGAACGCACTATGCCGGGAGAAAATCTCGATTTGTCGAGCGACGGCTCGCCCAAGCCGAACGGCAGCAACGCCGCCCGGCGGTTTATCGGTGTGCACTTCGCCTGCTGCGATATCTATCAGAGGATCTATGTGAATCGCGACGGATCGGCGTACGTGGGCCATTGCCCTCGCTGTGCACGACGCGTCCGCTTCGAGATCGGTCCCGGCGGCACCAATTCGCGGATGTTCACCGCGAGTTGACTCTTTAATGCCTCCAGCGAGGCTTCCACTGCTAGCACCAGATCGCGTTGCGTCGATGGGCGGATTTCGCTACGGTCCCTCGGCTTCGTGGCCCCTTTTTTTCGCAACCGCTCCGGGAGACGCCCTCGGTGCTCGACTTCGACGTCAAACGATGCTCTCGCCGCTGCGCGACGACCGACGCGGAACTCGCGCCCGGCGATCGGTATTACTCGGTGCTGGTGGCCGAGGGCGCGGAAGTCCTGCGTCGCGACTACTCGCGGGCCGCCTGGGAAGGGCCGCCAGATGGCGCGCTCGGTTGGTGGGAGTCGCAGATGCCCACCGAAGGCGCCGCCAAACCAAAGCTTGCTCCCAGCGAAGTGGCGCTCGAACTGTTCGATCGCTGGCGCGATCAACCGGACCACGAGGACTGTGCGTACGTTCTCGCGCTGTTCCTGGTCCGCAAGCGTGTGTTTCGCTTCGCCGAGACGGCGTTCCCCGTCGCCCACACGGGTGAGGAGATCCTGCGGCTGTTTTGCCCGGCCCGCGCCGCCGAGTACGACGTTCCGGTGATCGACGTCGATAGCGAGCGAGCCGACGAGATTCAAACTCAGTTGATCGAGCTGTTGTACAGCGACGCCAACTAACACAAACCCTACGTCCCAACCTTCAACACGCGTAAAGCCTTGGCATCTCATCTTTTCCAACGCCGTACGTTGCTGCTGGCCGCCTTGGTGCTCTCGACGCTCTCGGGCTGTCGCAGCACTGGTTTGTTCCGGCCGCCAGGACCGACCGCGCCGATAGTGCTGCAAGAAGCCACTTCCGCGCCGCAAGTGGTTTCGGCCATCAATGCCAACACCGCCCGCGTGCGGTCGTACTACACCAGCAACGCCCGCTTCACCGTGCCGGGCATGGCGGGCATTCCGATGCTCCGAGGCAACATCGCCCTGGAACGCCCAATGAACTTCCGCCTTACCGCCGGCATCGCGTTGGGGGGTGGCGACCAGATCGACCTGGGCAGCAACGACGAGATACTGTGGTTCTGGGTAAAACAGAACTCGCCGCCGGCGCTCTACTATTGCCGGCACGATCAGTTCGCCAACAGCGGCGCGCGGCAAGTGTTGCCGGTCGATCCAACGTGGGTGGGCGACGCGCTGGGTCTGGTGGAACTCGATCCCAACATTCCCTACCAGGGTCCCGTGGCCCGGCAGAATGGAACGCTCGAACTGCGGGCGGTCATCTCCACGCCCACTGGGCCAATGACGCGCGTGTTGGTGATCGACGCCGCCCATGCGTGGGTGCTGGAGCAGCATTTGTACGATGGCAGCGGTGGCCCACCGGTGGCCAGCGCCATCGCCGAAGACTTTCGCTACGACGAATCTTCGCAGGTGTCGCTGCCGCGTCACGTGACGATCCGCGTGCCCGCCTCGCAGCTCGCGCTCACGATCGACGTGGGCGACGTCGCGATCAACCAGGCGATTCCTGGGCGGAGCTTAATGTTTTCGCCACCCGCGCTGGACAACTATCCCAAGGTCGACCTGGGTAGCACCGCAGCAGGCGTGGCGTTCGATCCGCGGACGATCCCGACGCCGGCGGTCGTGCCGGTAGTCGAAAGCGCACCCACGACGATCATCTCACCACCTGCAGCGACCACTCCGGCCGTGGTGGCCCCGACGGTTTACCAATCGTCGTACGAAACTCCGAGCCAACCGGCCGCCACGCCGAGTCAACCAGCGGCTTCGCCTGGCATGCAGCAACTGCCCAGCGGCGGCATCGCGCTCCAGCCGTTGGGCACTGCTCCGTAGCCGAATGCGGACGACCGGGTTGGCCTCGGGTTTGCCATCGCTAAGAATAGGTGGCGCAAGCGATTCTCATCCTGCCCGGGAAACATCCCCTTGAACATCGACACCAAGCAACTGCTGAGCGCCGCCGAAGCTGTCAGTCACGCGGCATATGCCCCCTACAGCAAGTTCTCTGTGGGCGCCGCCGTGTTGGCCGACGACGGGCGGGTGTTCACCGGGGTGAACGTGGAGAACGCTTCCTACGGCTTGACGATCTGCGCCGAACGTTCGGCCGTGTTCGCCGCCGTGGCCGCTGGCGCCACACGCTTGGTGGCGGTGGCCATCTACACACCCACGCCCAAGCCAGCCTCGCCCTGCGGTGCATGCAGGCAAGTGCTGGCCGAGTTTGCCGAAAACATGCAAGTGCTGCTTGGCTGCCAAGGCGATGAGATCGCGGAGTACACGCTTGATGAACTGTTGCCAGAGCAGTTCAAGCTGTGAGGGTGTTCGCGCACGACGACACGTAGGTCGTCGGCTATTAGGCTACTGCGTTGGTAGCCTACTCTTTGGCTTCTTCTTTCTTCTCCCAACGCTTCAGCTCCACTTCTTCCAGTTCCGAATCGTCCCGCGCGAAGAAGAACACGTGTTGCCACGGCAGTTCGTCGTACTGCCCCACGAGCTTGAAGCCGTTCGCTTGGTACTCTTTCATCACCTGCTGCTGGCTCATCTTGTGCAGCCGCTTGATGGGCACCTCGGGGTCTTCGGTGCGATACTCCACCAGCGCCACGCGGCCGGTCGGCTTCAAGCTGTCGCGAATTGCTGAGAGCATCTCCTTCGGATGGGAGAACTCGTGGTACACGTCGACCAGCAGTACCAGGTCGAGTTTGCCCTTCGGCACATTGGGAGAGATAGCCGTGCCCAGAGTAGGCTCGAGATTCGTCACGCCCCGCGCGGTGGCCCGCTCGTCCAACAGTTCGAGCATCTCGGGCTGAATGTCCACCGCCCACACGGTGCCCTTGGGGCCGACGAGCTTGGCCATCTTGAGTGTGTAGAACCCGTTGCCGCAGCCCAGGTCGCAAACCGTTTGTCGAGGTTTGATCTCGAGCGCCTTGAGCAGCTTGCTGCACTCTTCTTCCCGCTCGCGCGACTCGCGTACCAGCCATGGCGCGCCGGCGTAGTGCATGGTTTGGGCGATTTGCCGGCCCATGTACTCCGGCGGGGCAGGGGGAGCCTGGGGCGCTTGTTCTTTGGCCTCCGCTTGCTGCTCTTCGGCTGCTTCCTGCGCAACGACGTGTGCAGCCGAGCAACAGAGCATGAGCAGGGCGAATAGTCGAATCGTGGAGTTTGGCATGATGTACTGCAAGCTCTCCGTGTTTGTCTGCTTTGGGCTCGCGGAGCTCGACCACAGGCACCCAAAACTGTTCTTGGTCGTTGCAAGACGGATCGGCTACTGGTCCACCATGGTACCAAATGGCGCCTTGCGGCGTGGCATAAATCGGCACAGCATGACGCCGCCAAAGTAGAGCCCCACCAGCGGCACGGCCATCATGATCATGCTCTGCGGGTCGGCCGGCGTGAGTACGGTCGAGATCACGCAGATCACCACCACCGCGATTCTCCACTGCTTCAGGTAGTTCTCAATGGTGAACACGCCGATCCGTTCGAGGAACAGCATCACCAACGGCAACTGGAAGCTGACACCAAAACCGAGCGGTAGAATCATGATGAAGCTCATCCAGTCGTTGATCACCGGGTACGGGGCGATATCCAACGCGTCGTAGAACATGAACAGGAACTTCAGCACGTATGGGATCGCACCCCAAAACGCGAGCGCAGCGCCAGCCAGGAACAGCACCACGCTAAACGGGCCGAACACATAGACGTAATGTCGCTCGTGCGGATAGAGACCTGCGGCCACGAACACCCAGATGAAGTAGAACACAAACGGACTGGCTGCCACCAAGCCGAGCACCAGCGCGGCTTTGACCCACACCATGAAACCCTGGGTGACGCCGGTGCCGATGATCTGCCGCGGGTCGTCTTTCACCGGCTCCCATAAGGTGAGCGGCACCAGGTCCTTGTCGGACTCGAGGTTTAGCGACTCTGGTTCGACGAACATGATGCGCGGCGCCAGTCCCTCCTCCACTCGGCGTTCCACGGCCTTTTCCATGTCCTCAGGCACCGCTTCCCCGGAATCCTTCTTCTCCTGCAACTCTTTCAGATAGCGTTGCTTGGAGTCTTTCAGCACGTGGGCGTCGACAGCTTCCTGCAGCGGTTGCTTCACCACGTTCACAAACCAGGTGGCTCGCAGCATGCCGAAACCGAACCCAATGGCGATGGCCAGCAGCGACTTGATCAGCGCTCCGCGAAGATCTTCCAGGTGTTCCCCGAAAGTCATCTTGCTCTTTTCAAACAGGTCGTCGGGCTCGGCCATCGTGGAATGCTGAAGGATAGGGAGGCAGGCTTTGGCTTGGCGGGGGAGGGCGGGGGCCAAGCCGCAGGGCGCGGAGAGCGTGGCTCTCGATCCGCCAAACTTTCTATTCTAGCAGCCGCTGCGGCCCGGTCCCACTGCCCGCACACCCCTTCCCACCAGCAGCCGGATGCCCGGTAGCGAAAACGCGGATACTGCAGATAATGGCGTCCAGCAATGCTCGATTTTTCGTTTTCACCCCAGCCGTCTGCGACCGATGCCTACGCTTTACCCCCTCCGCTTCCAGCCACTATTCAAAGAGTACCTATGGGGCGGCCGCCGGCTTGGTACGCTGCTCGATAAGCCAATCGGCGACGGCCCGACCTATGCCGAAAGCTGGGAAGCGGTCGATCATGGCGACGACCAGAGCATCGTGGCCGATGGACCGCTGGCTGGTAAGTCGCTGCACGACATCGTCAGCGAACATGGCGAAGAGCTGTTCGGCCGACACCACCCGCAGCCAGTGTTTCCGCTGTTGTTCAAGTTCCTCGACGCCAAGAAGACGCTCAGCGTGCAGGTGCATCCCAACGACGAGCAAGGCGCGAAGCTCGATCCGCCCGACCTCGGCAAGACCGAAGCCTGGGTGGTGCTGGCGGCCGAGCCTGGCAGTCAGATCTACGCCGGATTGAAGCCGGGCGTCACGCGTGAGTCGTTGGCCGCTGCGGTGGAGGCTGGCACCAGCGACCAATGCCTGCACGCGTTCGAGCCGTCGGTGGGCGACTGCGTTTTCATCAAGGCGGGCACGGTGCACGCGCTGGGCGAAGGTTTGGTGATCGGCGAGATCCAACAAGCCAGCAACACGACGTTCCGCCTGTTCGACTGGAACCGCCTGGACAAGGACGGCAACTCCCGCCCGCTGCACATCGAGCAATCGCTCGAAGTGACCGACTTCGCCCGCGGCCCGGTTGCCGCGCAGACTCCGCAGCCGACCGGCGAGTCGGGCGTCGAGCGCTTAGTGGAGTGCGACAAGTTCGTGCTCGATCGCGCGACAAGAAGCGAAGCGCTGTCGCTCGACCTGGGCGATCGCTTTCACATCATCGCGGTGCTCGATGGCACGGTGACGCTGGAGTCGGAAGCCGGTTCTACAGAACTGCCCAAGGGCCAAACCGTGCTGGTGCCGGCTGTGTGCGGGAAGGTGGAACTCAAGCCTGCGGGTTCGGCGACTTGGCTTGATATGTACCTGCCGGGTTGATCATCCATCTCGTCGTAGCCGGATTCGCAAGAATTCGGACGCATTGGTTTGGCATCTGAATTCTTGCGAATCCAGCTACGGACCCTAACGGAATGAATTCCGTTCTACGGCGGCGGCGCTAGCATCGAACCAACCGCGCAACTTGCCGTAGACCTAATGACCGGCAGAACGGGGGTGTGCCGCGTGTTTCGGTTGTGGCTCACCTTTTCGACGGTAGTGGTCGATGCTAGCGGTGGGTGTCTGCTGGCATGGAGCCACTTCCTATCGACACCCACAGCGGCGGCGCCTACAATCGCCGCCCGAATATCTCCATAAAGCGAGGATGGAACCTTGAAACGAACAGTTGGCCTACTTGGCGTTTTGGCTCTCGTTCTGGCGCCGGGCATCGGCTGCTCGCCTTCGGTTCGCATGCCTCACTTGTACAATCCGGGTCCGGCGAGCTACCAGCAGTACAGCGCGCAGAACTACGATCCCTACCCGCTGCCCGATGCCGGTCCTCCGGTCGATGGCGGACGGCCGATGGGCTTCCAGAATCCCCGCCCTCCAGTGGAGCGGGCGCGGCAGTACTACAACCAACGCGGCGGCACACAGTTCGTTGCTCCGACGCCGGCACCGACTTATGCACCTGCTCCGACGTACGCACCGGCTCAATAGGCGCTTGCTACGAGCTGGGGGCTCACGGAGCTCGTCCCCAGGCACCCGCAACGGTTCAATTGGCACGCGCAACAGTTCTTGCGGGCACAAAAAACGGAGCAGGCGCCGGTGGCACCTGCTCCGTGTGAGGAGTCTTCGTTAACCCTAGCAGGGCTTACCTGTAGTAGCCGTTGGGGTTGTACAACATCCAGGCGTCGAACGGTCCCGATTGGGGCAGCCGCACAAACGAGCGACCTTGGTCGTCGACCTGTTCGACCAACTGGGCTTCGTACCGCTCGAGGTAACCGGTCGCCTGCGGTGGTTGCGACTGCTGCTTCTCACCGAGGTGGATGAATCGCAAGCCGGTCGAACGCGTGCCAGTGGGGCGTTTACGAATGGCCTCCTCGCGAACCAGTTCCACCACGTTGCCGACCCAACCGCGCTCGACGGCCTGGTCGCCAAACAGTTCCCAGTCGCCCGACGAGCGGTGTTCGTACATCTCTTCGACGAACTTCTCTTCGGTGGTACCGAGTTTCTTGGCGACTTCGCCGATCACGCGGTGCGAGATCTGGTCGAACATATCCTTCTGGTCTTCCAGCAACCGGCCGTTACCACTGAAGGAAGTGCTGGCCTGGTGGTGCAGGATGATGGCGTTGGGGTAGCAGTAAGAGTCATCGGCCAGGGTGGTGATGATGGCAGCCATGCTGGCGGCGAATCGCTTGACCACCACGTGCACAGGGGCCTTGCTCTCCTTCATCGCCTGCAGGATGTGCATGCCTTCCAATACCGAACCGCCGGGGCAGTTATCGATCACTAGGAAGATCGGCTTGTCCGACTGATTGTTGAAGTAGTCGAGCCGCTGGCAAACGTAGTCGGCCGCGCCGGTCATGATCGGTCCATTCAACTCGATCCGACGGACGCTCACCGTGAGCACTCCATCCTTGAACGGCTCGTCCGGATAGGTCTCTTCGCCGAGCACGCGGTCTTCAAGCTTTTCTTTGACGCTTTCAACTTCTATCGCGGTCTCGATCCGCTTCTTCTCGGCCTGCAGCTTGGCCAGCTCGTCTTCGAGCTCTTGAACTTCCAGCTCACGCTCTAGCTTCATCACTTCGGCTTCGAGCTTGATGCGATCGCGCTCTCGCTCCAGGGCAACGCTCTGCGCTTTGACGCGCTGGGCTTCGAGTTCCATGTCGATCTTGTTCTTCTCGATCGCCAGACGTTGCGATTCGAGCTGCTGCTTGTACTCAGCGATTTTGTGCTTGAAGCGAGCGTCGTTGAGCTCCTGCTCGGCCTTCATCTTCTTGACTTCTTCGCTCTGGGCGTCGTCGGCCGACTTCTCTTCTTTCTTCTCTTCTTCGGCCTCTTCCGAGTCGCCGTCTTCGTCCGACTCTTCGCCTTCGGTGGTTTCTTCTTCCTCTTCAGCCGACTCCTCGTCCTCTTCGGCCTTTTCCTTGGCTTCGGCTAACTTCTTCTCGGCGATCTCCTTGATCTTCTGACGGACCTTCTCGCGAATCTCGTCCGGCAGGTGTTCGGTTTGCTCGTCGATCTGACGCTCGACCTCATCGGGCAGCTCGGCGGCTACCGCAGGCACGGCGATCGCGGAGGCAATCTCGGTGGCCAGCGTTTCGGGGGTGTCGCCCAAGCTGGGCGTGGAAAGGAGAAGACCCACCGCCAAGGGGGCGAAATACTTGAATAGCATCGACTGAATTCCCTTCGTTGAATGTTACTTGGATGGTTGCTTGTCGCGACGGACGTCGCGTTGTTCCGTGTGCAGCCCGGAAGCGTAATCGAGGGCTAAGGCGGGGCACGACCTGGTGCGCGCAGCAGCCGCGCCCGACCGGCAAGGCCAAGCACTGCTGTTACTACTATTAGAAAGAGCAAATGGTTTGACACCAAGTGGAAAATTCAGGGAAATCCGCAAACTTTGCCGATTGTAGATGCGCATTGTCCGATTCCAACGGAGGCCCATTTGGCACGCTCGTTCGCCCTGCGCTGCGAATAGTCCGCTCCCCTCGCGCCGAACTAGCGATGGGGGAAGCCCATCGTGTCGATCCACCCGGCCTGGGAGGAATTGTGGGCCCATTTGGCTGCTCCCGACCGACGGACATTCCGAACACGCGGCCTGTGGAGTAGAATTTTGGTAGTCGTTTCTCCCGTTTCCGCCGATTCGCACACTATGTCGTCTCCTCCCCAAGCCAGGTCGGTCACGGCTGCTGTACGCCAGCGGCTGCAGCAGTTGTTCGAGCACGGCAAGAAAAGCCTGGACAAGGGCGACTTCCAGTACGCCCACGACATGTTTGCCCAGTGCGTGGCCGAGGACCCCGCGAACCTCATCTACCTGCAGCACCTGCGGGCGAACCTGGCTCGCAAGCATCCCGAGACCAAGAAGTCGTCGCTGTTCGGTGGCAGTCGCAAGCTGAAGACGGCCCGCAGCGCGATGACCAAGGCCATCGACAAAGGCGAATGGGAGGCTGCGTTCGCCGCAGGTTGCGAAGCGCTCGACCACGGTCCGAACGACGTCGCCACGCTGCTCGACCTGGCCCGGGCATCGAAGGAACTTGGCGCCGGCGAGTGTCAGCTCTACTACCTGAAGTGGGCGCTCGACTCGGACCCCAAGCACGAACAAGCCAACCGCCAGGCGGCCGACGCGCTGTCGGCCGTGGGGCAGTTCGAGCAAGCGATCGCCTGCCTGAAGCGAGTGCAGGAACTCAAGCCGCAGGACCATGAAGTGGCGAAGACCATTTCGCGGATGAGCGTCGAGCAGACCATCCAAAAGGGCGGCTATAACCAGGAGTTGCTCAAAAAAGGCTCGAGCGAAACCGCCACGCCCGACGCCGACGCCAGCGACATGCTGCACACCGCGTACAAGCAAAGCGCAGCAGACGAAGCCGAACAGGCCCCGCCCGCCGAGGTGGCCCCTGCAGCCAAGTCGCGCGAACAAGAGCTGTTGGAGCAGATTCGCTTGTACCCGGCCGAACTCGAACACTACCGCGATCTGGCCGACGAGTACTCGCAAACCGAGCGATACCGCGACGCCGAGCGGGTGCTGCAAAAGGCGCTCACCGTCTCCAGCGGCGACCTCGACCTTCGCGAGCGGCTCGAAGAAGCCCAGCTCCGCCGCATGCGTCAGCAAACCGAAGTGGCCGACCGCCGCGCCGAAGTGGAAGGCTCCGACGAAGCCCGAAAACTCGCCCGCAAGATGCACGCCCAGGCCAACCAGGTGGAACTGGAAGTCTTCAACGCCCGGGTGGAGCGCAATCCCGGCAACCTCGGTTATCAGTACGAGTTGGGGCTGCGGCTGAAGCGGGCGGGCAAGTTCCGCGAGGCGATCCAGGCCCTGCAGGGCGCCCGGGCCGATAGTCGTCGGCTGGCCGATACCCAACTGCACCTGGGCGAATGCTTCCAGAAAATCGAGCAATTCCGCCTGGCAATGAGCAGCTACGAGGCGGCCGTCGCCGCCGCGACCGACCCGGCCACCGACCTGCACAAGCTGGCTCGCTACCGTGCCGGGGTGCTGGCGATGGGTCTGGGCGAGCTGGATCAGGCCGAAAAGCACCTGACGGAGCTGGCCAACGCCGATTTTGGCTACCGAGATGTGGCCGACCGGCTGGACAAACTGGCCCAAATGCGAAATACTTAGCGATTCGCCACTTCTATCGCTCCGCGAGCAGGGTGGCCGATCCTCACGAGTCATTGGATTCAAGCGTCCCCACGGTTTGTAACAAATGCCAAATTCCGAAAGTGCCAAGAAGCGGCTCCGCCAAAACGAAACCCGCAACGCCCGCAACCGCGCCGTGAAGTCGAACGTACGGTCTCAGGTCCGTAAGGTCCGTGCGGCCGTCGCTGCCGGCAACGTCGAGGAGAGCGAAGCCGCACTGAAAGTCGCCACCAAGAAACTCGATCAGGCGGCTTCCAAGAACGTGATTCACGCCAACGCTGCAGCACGCACCAAGAGCCGCTTGTCGAAGGCCGTCAAAGGCATCAAAGGGTAAAGGACCCAAGTCCGAAATACCCAATGACCATGGGCGACCTTGGCCACTGGTCGGTCTCGTCGCTTACCATTCGATAGCTTGCGCGTCGAACACGGGACCTTCGACGCACGTACGGCGGTAGTCCCAGGTTCCGTCTTCTTGCCGGACCTTCGCCACGCAGCTAAAGCAAATGCCGATGCCGCACGCCATCGGCGTCTCGAGCGACACCTGGCACGGCACGTCGGCCGCGCCGCACACCTCGGCCACTCGCTCCATCATCACTTCGGGCCCGCAGCACACGACTTGCCGCCGCTGGCCGATGGTCTCTTCCAATGCCTGAGCCAGTAGCTCGGTGACGAACCCATGGTGGCCGACGCTGCCATCGTCGCTGGCGAGCTTCAAGTCGATGCCCGCGGAGCGAAAGTCGGCTTCGCCCGCCACCAGATCGGCCGAGCGCACTCCATACAACAGCGACACGTGCTGCGGCTGGTGCACGCTTCTGGTGGGCTGGCCATACGTGCGGCCGCCGAGGTACTCCTTCCCAAGCGCCAGCATGGGAGTCTGCCCGATGCCACCCGCGACCATGATCATCCGATCGCACTCCGGCACCTCGAACCCGTTGCCTAACGGGCCCCACACGTCGAGCATCTGCCCCGGCTGGTAACGGGCGAGCCGCGAGGTCATCTTGCCCATCACCAGGTAAACAATGTCGACAAACGTCGGCTGGCCGCTGGTGTCGTCTACCGTGTCGTACAGCGCGAACGCTCGACCCAACAGCGGGTCGTCGCTCCCAGCGAGCCGCAACATCAGAAACTGCCCCGGCACAATCTGCCGCGCAATCTCAGGACACTCGATCCGCACCCGATAGGTCCGCGTCGCCAACTCGACGTTCTCAACCACCGGCACCGTAGAGGAAACAGCTTCTAAAGCGAAAGGCATTCGTTGGGGACTCGGGACTTGAGGCTGAGGACTGAAACTGGTTTCCCTCCCCCGGGCGATTTCGTGCGTGGGGAGTGTCTTTCTTTTAGTAACTTAGTCGCGAAATCGTTTGGGGAAGGGCAGGGTGGGGGCAAAGCACCACGGTTCGTTCATTAAAAATCGAAGTGTCATTCTGAAGGGAGTCTAAGCGACCGAAGAATCTAGTTTGCGTTGCTACGACGCTGCGGTACCTCTGGAGTTCGAACAACCTCATCGACAAGCGAAGCGTACTCCAATCGAGATTCCTCAGTCGGCGAGCCTCCTTTCGAAATGACACAATAAACAAACTCACCTACTAGCCTACTAGCCTACTCACCTACTCACCTACTCACCTACTCACCTACTCACCTACTCACCTACTCACCTACTCACCTACTCACCTACTACCTCATCCCCGCCACCTTCCGCAACTCCTTCACTTCCTGCGGCGTGAGTTTCCGGTAGCTGCCGGCCGGCATGTCGCCCAGGCGCACGGGGCCGACGGCCACGCGCGTCAGGCGTTGCACCTTGTGGCCCACTTTGGCCAGCATGCGGCGGATTTCGCGGTTGCGGCCTTCGGCCAGCACCATCTCGATCACGGCCGACTGTTTGCGGCGGCTTTTCACCTTGGCCCGCAGTGCCTGGGCTTTGCCTTCGGCGAAGTACACACCTTTGATCAATTGCCTGCAAACCTCGGGCTCCGGCAGGCCGGCCACTTGCACGTGATAGGTCTTCTCGACGCCGTGACTGGGATGCGTCAGGCGGTTGGCCAGTTCTCCATCGTTGGTGACCAGGATCAACCCTTCGCTCGCCATGTCCAAACGGCCGACGTTGTACAACCGCCCCAAGCTCGGCGGCAACAGATCGATCACCCGCTGCCGGCCGCTGGGGTCGCTGGCGGTGGAGACCACGCCGGTCGGTTTGTGCACCGCGAAGTACGCCTTCTTTGGCTTGGGAAGCGGCTCGCCATCGACGTGCACATCCTGCACGTGCAAATCGACCCGCGTGCCCAACTCGGTGACCACCTCTCCATCGACTTCGACGCGCCCTTCGCGAATCAACTCCTCGCACTCCCGCCGACTCGCAATGCCGGCTGCCGCGAGCACCTTCTGCAGCCGCTCACCCGGCTGATCACTAACACGCGGCGTCGCCTTCCGCGCCGGCCGCTTCCGCTTCGCACCAGTTGACTTGCCGCCTGCGTATTTCTTGGGCCCGCTTTTCTGGCTACCACGCTTCTTAGGCGGCCCCTTCTTGCCGGCCGCCTTTTTGGCCGTCCCCTTCTTCGCACCTTTGGTGGTCTTCTTCGCCGGACCTTTCTTGGTGCCCTTCTTCGCGGGCTTCTTGGGCGCAGATTTCTTCTGGCCCGACTTCTTCTGGCCCGAGGAGGTGGAGGATCGGCGTTGTTGACGTTTACCAGGCACGTTAGGCAGTTTGCTGAAGTAGGTGATTGGGTGAAATGGCGAGCCGGCAGGCGTGCGTGGTTTTGCCCCAACTGGGGCACCCATCATTCACTGGACCAAAAGGGGTTTTGGACCAGTTATCGATTCGTTGGCCCAAAACTCGGGGTGTTTTGGTCCCCTCAAAGTGGCAAAACCACTTGTTTTCTCGGCCAAACCATCCGGGGGGTGCGACAAAACCCACCACGTTGTTCCCCGCATGTCCAGCGAGCTGGCCCAAAACCCCCCGCGGCTGCCGCCGTGGTGGAATCGAAGTGGTACCAAAACCCACCGGCCCAAAACGGGACGGTTCAGCCGCCGAGTCTGTAAGGCCGTTCACCCCGGATTATAGCGGATTTGGGTGTAAACTTTTAGGAGGCTCGGCGGGAGAAGAGGGACGCGGGTAGGAATAGCCGAAGCGGATTTTCGGCAAGCAAAAGGCCATCGGCAAGGGCATTTCGATGACAGTTGAAGAGGCATTGAAGTTGGTGCAACGAGAAACCTTAGAAAGTGATGGCGCCTATACGATCCTGCGTTTAGGAAAGAACCCTGGACCAGAGCGGATAGCTGCCCTTCAGCAATCGCTCATGGTGTTGGAATCTGGGTTGAAAGAGAAGGAGTCGTTACCCAGAAGTGTTGTCGAGCCCTGTGCATTGATTTTACACTTTGCTGATCAAGCTCTTCAGAACGCCGAGGAAACGGGATTGCTTGAAGAAATCCGAATGCACGTAATTTGGACCAAACAGGCTGCCTTCAATCTGCTCACGCGGGCTACTTCCAGTCTGCCAGAAGATTGAAAGAGAAGCCGTTAAGAGACCAACGCTCGCGGCTTATCTTATACCTCCGCTCCCTCCAGTTCCAAAAGCCAATCCGCGGCCCGATGGCGGATTCGCGTCGATTCGCGTGCATTCGCGGGCGAGTTCACTGTCGCCATCGCCGGCGTTGCGACCGGCCAAACGTGCGTGCATCCCCACTCCGCCTTCGCTACAATGAGGCGCGCAGGCGTGGCCGTTTCCTCCTTTCTCAGGGGTATGTTATGGATCGTCGTCTATTTCTCGGAGCGGGGTTGGCCGCGCCGGTGGTGGGGCTGAGTGCGTTGGATTTGTGTGCGGGCGAAGCAATTGCGACCGGCAGCACTGGGGAAGTGCGGTTGCGGAGCGCTGAGAATCCCGCCGGGCCGCCGAAGTCGGCCATGGAAGCGGCGCGGAAGGAAATCGCGAGCGCGCATCGCTATCCACGCAAGCGGGTGACCGAGCTGCGTGAAAAAATTGCCGGGATCAACGGGCTGACCGCGGATCATGTGATCATCGGCGCGGGGTCGATCGAACTGATGATCAACACCGGGTTGTGGTACGGTCGGCAGGGTAGGGCGGTGCTCACCGGCGATCCCACCTGGTCGACAACCGCGAAGTATGCGGAGGCCAGCGGCGGCGAGTGGTTGCGCGTGCCGCTCACCCACGATTACCACTACGACTTCGACCGCATGCGCTCGGCGATGAGCGACCGCGTCGATCTGGTGTATCTCTGCCATCCCAACAACCCGACTGGCATTGCCGAAGATCACGACACATTGCTCGCGTACGTCGAAGAAGTGGCCAAGACGCGCGTGGTGATGGTCGACGAGGCCTTCATCGACTGCCTGGAAGGCGCCGAAGAGCTGAGCATGAAGAAGCTGTTGCCGGCTAACAAGAACGTGGTGATTGCGCGGACCTTCTCGAAGCTGTGGGGCATGGCCGGCTTTCGCGTGGGTTACATGATGGGCGACCCGACGCTGCTCGCCCAACTGGAGTCGACCGTGCCGACGCTTGAAATGCAAAGCAGCATCGCCGCCGCGGCAGCCATCGCCGCGATCGACGACCACGAGTACATCGCCGCCGGCCGCCGCAATATGCGAGCCGCCCAGAAAACCATCTACCGCATCCTCGACTCGCACCAGCTCAACTACATTCGCACCGATACCAACTTCTTGTCGTTCCAGGTGGGCGAGCCGGCCGAGGCGTTTGTCGACCGCATGCGGGCCAGGGGCGTCGCACTGAAACCGGTGGTCGTCAACCAAGGCGAAAACTGGGTCCGCGTTAGCACTGGCAGCTCGACGGAACTCGCGGAGTTCGAGCGGGCGATGGGAGAAGTGGTGTGATACAGCGGTCCGTGTTGCTTGGACTCGTAGTCATGCTGGCATGTTTACCCGGGTGTAAGCAGAATTTGGCCACTACAGCGCCATCGGCGAACGTCTCTGAACTGCAATCGCAGGTCGATGCGCTCATTCGCGGCAAGGAGTACGCCAAGGCCACTCGACTGGTGCAAGAAACTGACGTTCTCAAGCTTGTCGCCACAGCCATCGAGAGTGGCGATCATCGCTGGATGGCGATCTACGAGGACGCCCTGGTGCTGCCCGGCACGCCGGAGGACACGATTTTGAAAGTCACAGCGAATGACTACTGGGTAATACCCGGCACTTCTGACGCCATCGAAGATATGCAGTGGCAAAGAACCGCCACGCAGTTCGCGCTGAATTACAACAGAGCACTCCAAGGGAAGCTGGCGGATGAGCAACAGGAGGCCACGGGTGATTGAGCAGGGAGGATCGACTCGGTGTGAAGCGAAGCGCTCTTGAAACTTCCCCTCCCTGGCCGCTACGGCGTCCGACCCTCCCGAGGGAGGGTGAAAGAGTTACTTAGACGCTGCACTTCGTCGCCGACGCAGCACGGCGCCGATGCCGACTAGCCCCAGCAGCGAAACAACACTCGCCGGCTCCGGTACGGCGACCAGGCCGCTGGTAAGTCCGCCTTGGCCGGCGGCTTGGAAGGCCTGGTGCATGAAGAAGGCGTCGTGCAGGTCGGTGATGCCGTCGAGGTTGAAGTCGCCGTGGGCGATGTGTTCTTCGATCGATCCTTCGCTGGTGGAACGCCAGACCGCGACGAACGCGTCGATGTCGCCGGTGTCGAGCATGCCGTTTTGGTTCAGGTCGGCGGCCAGCGGTGTGAACAACGTGCCGAGGATTGAGAAGTAGCCGAGGCTGCCGTAGTCGTTGTAGCCGGTGACGGGATCGCCGGTGCTGCCGACGCCGTTGATCTCGAGGTAGTAGTCGCCCGGGGTGAGCGACAGGTCGAACGACGCGCCCAAATTGTTGGCCGGGCTGCTGATGGCCACTTGCTCGCCCGAGGAGTTGTACAGGATGGCCTGGATGTCGAGGTTTGGCCCGATTTCGGCAGGCGAAATGGTAAGCGACAGCGGTCCGCCGAGGTCGGCGGCGAAGCGGAACACGTCTTTGTCGGTGTTGCGCTCGATGATGCCTTCGGCTTCGAGCCCGATGCCAGAGATGGTCGGCAGGAACGTGGCGGTGCCGAGCGTCGATCCGTGGTCGTCCGTGCGGTAGCCAAATCCGTTGGTGCTGTTGGTGATGATCGCCAAGTCGTCTTGTTGGTTGTTGGCGTCGGCGTACTCGCCGCGACTCCACTGGCTGACCTCTTTGGAGTAGGCGACGCCCATGATCGGCGCCCAACCGGTAGTGCCGCTGCCGTGCCCGCGGTAGTACACTTCGTCGTCGCCGCTGGCGAATTCGCGCCCATCATGGGTTAGCCCCAGCGTGTGCCCCGCCTCGTGCGAGATGACCTCGGCCAGGTTCTTGTTGCCGGTGCCAACGCCGTTCTGGTCGGCCCAGGCGGGGGTGTCGGAAAAGTTGTCGAAGGAACCGACCGAAGCGTGGCCGCCGTTCTCGCCGGGGCCCTGGTAGATGACAACCCGAACGCCCCAATCGTCGTCGAACAAGAGCCCTTTCGTCAAAGCGTCCTGCCCCGGGTATTCAGTGGTTACGTCGATGTCGAATGGCAGGAAGTCTTCTTTGACGCGGGCCCAGATGCGTTGCAGTTCTTCGCGTTCGTCGTCGTTGAACGTGTTGGGATCGCCATCCTTGTCGTAGCCAAGGTTGTCCTGGTATCCGTCGGCATCGATGTAGATCACATGGTCGGCGCCGGGGTTGCTGTGCAGGAAGAAGGTATCCTCCAGCGGATAAGGTGCTACCGCCAACGAGTCGCCTGCGCAGAGTACAAGGCCTAGAGAACACGTACCCACGCACCGCCTGAAGTAACCGATCGCGTTCATTGACTCCTGCTCCTGTGCCAAGCCTGCGGTAGTGTGGCCGTCGCAGGCGTCTGTTCCCGTGCGGCGTCCAAGCCGCAGTAGACCGCTAGTGAGAAAGCGGTGCCCCTGATCAACCTCTCTTCTAAGCTCCAGCAACCATTCCGTCAAACTGAAATGCAAGATTGTGCGTCGAACTTCTCGAAACGCCTGCGCGCCAGGGCAGAACTCCGCCCCGTGGCCGGGGTTTCTGGTACTATGGCCACGTGTGGGCGGACGACGAGTCGCTACGGCCGAGGCGGCCATAGTACAGGCAAGCAACAA
The DNA here is from genome assembly GCF_965227375.1 of Aeoliella sp. Classification (NCBI taxonomy): domain Bacteria; kingdom Pseudomonadati; phylum Planctomycetota; class Planctomycetia; order Pirellulales; family Lacipirellulaceae; genus Aeoliella; species Aeoliella sp. The sequence goes on along the minus strand of NZ_CBDDFX010000002.1, from coordinate 609,135 downwards.
GGGGAACCGAGATGAAGAGCCCGGCGTCTATTCTCTTTGCACTCACCGCAGCATTCGTACTGGCGAGCGCGTCGTCGTCGGCCACGTACGATCCGCTGAAGGTCGACACCGCGAAGCTGCCCGAGCCGATTGATCTCACGGTGGAGGACACGAGTCGCGAGCGCGAGATTCCTGTTCGCGTTTACCTGCCGGCCGCTGGAGGGGAGGATGATTCTAAAGCGCCGGTGGTGCTGTTCAGTCACGGGCTGGGTGGCTCGCGGATGAACAATCCTTACCTCGGCAAACATTGGTCGGGGCGCGGCTACGTGGTGGTGTTCGTGCAGCACCCGGGCAGCGACGAGTCGGTGTGGAAGAACACCAGGCCGCTGCAAAGGATGACCGCCCTGCGCAGCGCGGCCAGCGGCGAGAACTTCATGTTGCGAGTCCGCGACGTTCCTGCGGTGCTCGATCGATTGGCGGAGTGGAACGACGGGAAGAACGCCGAGCCGGAGGCGGAGCCGCTTGCTGGGCGGATGGACCTCGAGCACGTTGGCATGTCGGGGCATTCGTTCGGGGCGATGACCACGCAGGCGGTCGCGGGGCAAGCGTTCCTGGGCCGCGACACGTTGACCGAGCCCCGAATCAAGGCCGCCGTGATGATGAGTCCCAGCACGCCCCGGCGAGGCAGCGCGCGGCGTTCGTTCGGCAGTGTGGAGTTGCCCTGGATGCTGCTAACCGGCACGCACGACGCCGGGGCGATCGGCGATCAGACGCCCGAGACCCGCCAGCAGGTCTATCCCGCGCTGCCGGCAGGCGATAAGTACCAGTTGGTGCTCGACGGCGCGGAGCATTCGGCGTTCAGCGAGCGCGGCCTGCCCGGCGACCGCCAACGCCGCAACCCGAACCATCATCGCGCCGTGCTGGCGGTAACCACGGCGTTCTGGGATGCCTACCTAAAAGACGACCAAGCCGCCCGGGCGTGGCTCGAGTCCCAGCAGGTGCGCGACGTGCTGGAAGCAGACGACCAGTGGCAGCGGAAGTAGTTTCCACAACGAGGTTTGGAACAAGAATTCGGGAACCAATCTCTTGTTCCCCGCGTCTGAGTTCCGAAAGCTTCCGTCTACTCTCGGAGAACCGGTCATGAATCTCGCTGTACTGAACTTGCTCGTTGCGCTCACGATTGCTCCCGTCGCCGAATTTGGCGCGATCCCGCACATACCCGACAGCAATCCCGACTTTGCCGATAGCAGATTCGTGGAGCCGGTTCGCGGCTCGTTCCGCCCTGCGGCGCCGGAGGAAGGCTTCTCTCTCAACGGGATGTGGCAACTGAGTTGGGATGACACGGTTGGCCGAGAGCTAACTGGCGAGGTGAAGAACTGCAACATTCGCTTCCGAGTGATCGATGGCAAGGTGGAAGGCCAGTTCGATGGTCGAGTTGCCGGCACGCTGCGCGATGCGATCATCGACGGACAGTTGGTCGAGCACGCCGACGGCAACTTGCTCACCTTCCAGCAACGCGAGCAGGGCTACGTGTGTAGTTACCAAATCGGCTGGCCCGCTTCCAGTTCGCTCACCGAAGTGGTCGGCGTGTGGCACGACTCCAAGGGTCGCAGCGGCAACTTTTCGTTTTTGGCCTACCAATAGTTAGGTATTGCGCGACGCCCTTGCCACTGCTCGCCGATTGGGTCGATACTGTATTCCGATTCGACCTATTGGTAAAAGGAGCATGGCATGGACCGACCACTCAGCGGCAAACGCATTCTGGCGTTTGTCGGCGATATCTATGAAGACCTGGAACTCTGGTATCCCAAGCTGCGGATGATCGAGGCTGGTGCCGAGGTAGTGTGTGCAGGGCCGGAGGCCGGCGTGGTGTACGAGGGGAAGAACGGTTACCCGGCCAAGTCGGACATCGCTATCTCCGATGCCAAGCCCGACGACTACGACGGGCTGTTGGTGCCGGGTGGATTCATGCCCGACAAGCTCCGCCGCGATGCGCAAGTACTGGACATCGTCCGCCACTTTCACGAGGCCGGTAAACTCGTGGCCGCGATCTGCCATGGCGGTTGGATTCCCATTTCGGCCGGTGTTTATCGCGGCGTGCGAGTCACCGGGTCGCTGGGCATCAAGGACGATCTGGTCAACGCCGGCGCCATTTGGGAGGACGCCCCTGTGGTGGTCGACCGCCATCACGTCTCCAGTCGCAAGCCGGACGATCTGCCGGAGTTTTGCCGCGGCATGCTCCAGGTGCTCACTTCCGACTAAGTTGATGTTCGCAGCCTCCGGCTCTGGAGTTGGTCGCGACGAGAAAGTACGATCGGGGGAGCGGCCGATTCGATCTCCGCTTCGCTCGCGGGAATCGACTGCAGCTTCCTTGATGCGACTGCACGAGTCCGTAGTGTCTTCCGCCACTGTTGCCCCACTGAGTTCGTTCACCGACTGGCTCCAAGATACCGATGATCACGCCGCGCACCATTTGGCGGTGATTGACCGTGTAAGCGAGAGCCTCGATTCCGGCATGGCGGACCCGGAGGCGGCGCGCGAGTTGAGCGACAAACTCGAGCGGTGGCGGTATCAACTGCTCAGCGAACACGCCGGACGCCTTGCGCCGCGCGACGCCGAGTTGGCCGTGGCGCTCAACGCCACCTCGAATGTGCTCGCCGATCGGGCCGAGTTCGACACGCGTGCGACGCATCATGCGGTCCACCAAGCGGGCGACGAAGCCATTGCGCCGGAGGCCGTCGATGCGATCGATCCGGAGTATCCGCTCGAGCCACTCATCTCGCGGGCGCGGCAAACCACGGCCGCAAACTTTGCAGGCGACGCGCGGACCTCGGTGGGCGCTCCGCCGCGGTGGTCGATGTTGCTCTACGCGCCGCTGTACGTTTCGAGTCGCTGCGTGAGCGCAGGCAGTTCGACCATTCCCGGCGGTTACGGCGAGCAGCAGCCTACGCGCGGCGAGCAGTTTCCGGTAACCGATCATCGTTCGCCACGCGAAGTGGCCGATTGGCTCGCCGAGAACGGTTTCGAGGTCGACTGGAAGCCGGGCGACGAGGATTAACGAACTCGAAGGAGTGTCACGATGAACGAATCTCCTGACGACCAACAGCAGCGCGATCGAGAGCTGGAACGCGAGATTCGCGAACATCGTAAGTTCTCTCTTGCCGAAGCCATCGGGAGGATGGGAGGCGGCGAACTGATGAAAGGCGCCTCGCCGGTGACACGCGAGCGGCAAGCGGAACTGCTGCTCGAACGCTTTCTCGAATCACACCTGCGCGACTCGGAGGGCGCGCTCCACCGTGTGTTGCTGCGGCGCGCAGCGGCCAGCGAAGAGATGCTCGAAGACAGCTACGACCGGCCCCTGCTGGCGCTCGCCAAGTACTGTCAACGGCTGCTCGACTCGGAAACCGGTTTGCAGAGCTTTGTCCGCGCGGTCGATGCGGAGTGGGGCCGGATGTATCTCGAACGCCCTCGCTTCGAGCGCCCCGGCCAGCCGCCTGCCGACGACGATCCCTATACGCACGACTCGGTCGCTACTAAGCTCCGTCGGCTACTTTCTGAATTGCAGGGTCCCGCCAGCGACGCTTAGACATGCCCCTGCTGGATAGTCGTTCTATCGCTGCGTCTGTTGCTTGTCGATACAATCGTCATCAATCGCAGAACCCTCTGCACCTTTCCGCAGCTTCCCACCAGTCGAGCCCGGCCTGCTGGTTGCCAAGCTAGAGTCCCATTGGACCTCTGTTGTCGCCAACAAGACACGGAGGGGAGAAAAACGACTTTGTGCAAATCCTGGGGCAGCAGCGGGATGGAACAACTTCGAACCATTCGAACAGCCATCGGTTGGTGGCTGGTGGGGATCATCGCGTTCATCGTGGCGACACCAACCGCTTTGGCGGAGTCGACCGCCGACGATCTAGTGTTCGGCATGAGTACGGCGCTCTCCGGCCCGGCAGCCGAGTTGGGCAGGAATATGAAGCAAGGCGTCGAAGCGGCGCTGGCTGAGGCGAACCGCCAAGGCGGTGTCCGCGGTAAGGAACTCCGCCTGGTAGCGCTCGACGACGGGTACGAACCGAATCGCACCGCCCCCAACATGCACCTCCTGATCGAAGACCAGCAAGTTCTGGCCGTGGTGGGAAATGTTGGTACGCCCACCGCGGTGGTGGCCGAGCCAATCGCAACCAGCCGGCAAACGCTGTTTTACGGCGCGTATACGGGAGCTGGCGTACTGCGGAAGTCGCCGCCCGAGCGTTTCGTGATCAACTACCGCGCCAGTTACTCCGAAGAGACCAGCGCCATGGTCGACTCGCTAATCGAACACTTCGGATTGCAGCCTGAGCAGATTGCTTTCTTTACGCAACGGGATGCGTTTGGAGATGCGGGCTACATTGGTGCCGTGCAGGCGTTGGAGCGTCATGGGTTGGCGGACGAGACTGGCATCGTGCATGGCCGCTACGAGCGCAACACGGTGGCGGTGGAAAACGCGCTGGCCGACATCCTGATGGCCCCCGAAGCGGTTCGCGCCGTGATCATGGTGGGGGCGTACGAGCCCTGTGCGGCGTTCATTCGCCTGGCCAAGTCCACCGAGCTGCAGGCGGTGTACTTGAATGTCTCGTTCGTTGGCGCCGAACCACTTGCCGAGGCGCTCGGCGAGCAGGGCGATGGAGTGATCGTTACCCAGGTCGTGCCACACTACGACTCGCACCTGCCGGCGGTGCAGCGCTATCATGTTGCGCTCCAGGAATTCGACCCTTCCGCCCGGCCGTCGTTTGGTTCGTTGGAAGGCTACCTTTCCACCCAGGTGCTGCTTACCGGCCTGCGACGGATGGAAGGTCCCATCGACCGCAGAGCGCTCGCCGGGGCGCTAGAGGATCTGGGCGAATTCGATATCGGCTTGGGTGAAACGCTGAGTTACTCCCCTCAAGACCATCAGGCTAGCCATCACGTTTGGCCAACCGTTATCCGTGCGGGGCGCGTGCAACAGGTTGATTGGGCGGAGCTTCCTCGCGAGGTAAGCGCTCCATGACGCCGAAGCCAATCGACAAGTCGGCGCGGAGGGTGGTCTGCCTGGTGTGGTTGATGGCCGTAGTCGGAGTAGTGGCCGGTGCGGTCGTACTGACGGATGTCAGTTTGCGACTCAGCAGCGTGCGCGTCCATCGAGAGCAAACCGAACTGGCCCGCGATGCGGTGTCGAGCACACTCGACGACCTTCGCTCCTACCGCCTGAGCCTGCTGGAGCAACTCGGCACGCTGCAACTGCAAATGCTTGGTGGAAGAACCGCGGGCGAGGGACTTTCAGCAGAACCGCTGGAGTTCGATCAATCGCGGGTCGACACCTGCTCCTCGATACTCCGAGCCCGCATTGCCGAATTGGGAGGAAGCAAATGCGAAGCAGTCGGCGGCACCGAAGCACTGGCCTATGGTCTGGAGCAAACCCATCGTTCGCTGCAGGAGGTTTGGCGGGGAACCACTCGGGCCGAGCAACTGATGCAGTATTGTGGCGACATCGAGCGGCAAGTGGATCACAACTTGCACCAATTGTCGGCCATTGTTGCCCGCGTGGTTGGCTTAACCCGCCTGCAGGTGGCCAAGCAGCTCGCTTCGCTGCGCAGGGCGGAGCAGGGTGATCGCATTCAGCAACTCGAGCGGTTGGTCGGGGCTTTTCGTGGCATGCAGCAACCGCTGCAGTTGCAAGACGACCTGCGGGAACTGGCACTGGACACGGAGCGCCTGTTTGCATTGGACGACGTCGATGCACTGCGAAGCTTCAAAGATAACCGCATTCGCCAGACTTTGTCCCGCTTGCGGCGCAACAGCGCTCGGCTAGGAGAGGACGCCGACAAGTTCGTAGAAGAGTTGGACAGTTATCAGCACCATGTGTTTGGCGCCGGTTCGCGCGACGACAAGCTGTATCAGATGTTGTTCACAACCGACGACGGCTACTACGAACAAAAGGTTCACTTGATAGAGAATCTCGGCGTACTGCGTCGCGAAGGTGAACGAGCCGAACAGGCAGCGCGGGCCTGCCAATCGGCCGAACGAGAGATGAATCGCACGGTCGCCGCGCGATATACCGATGCGACTAGTGCGGACAGCCACCTGCTCGACAACGCCTCCCGCGCCCTGTACGTGCTGGCCGGAGGAGCGTCGGTGATGTTTCTAGCAGCGTCGTGGTGGATCGTCGGGCTGATCTCCAGAGCGATGCAACAGTCGCAGGAGCGGCAACGCGAGTCGTTGGAAATGGCGAAGATCATTCGCGAATCGCCCACCGAGGTCTACATCTGCGACCTGGAAACGCTTCAGTTCATCGAAGTCAACTGCGGCGCCTGCGACAACCTGGGGTACTCGCAAGAGGAGATGCAAGGCATGACGCCAGTCGATCTGAATCCCAACCATCGACTCGACGCCATCCTCACGCAGCTCCGCACTCTCGAGGAGACCAACGCGACGCAAGTGGAGATCCACACGGAGCACTATCGCAAAGATGGAAGCCGCCATCCGGTGCAAGTCATCGTGCACCGCTCGTCCTACCACGATCGACCGGTCTACGTGGCGTTTGTCACCGACTTGACCCAGGTTCGACAACTCGAGAAACAGTTGGCCCAGGCGCAGAAGCTCGAGTCGATTGGGCAGATGGCGGCCGGATTGGCGCACGAGATCAACACCCCGATGCAGTTTGTCCACGACAACATCGAGTTCGTGGAGAGTGCCTTCAAGAAGATGAGGAGTGTCACCGACCTGTATCAGCAAGTTCTCTCAACCGACGAAGAGATCCCTTGGCGGAGCCGAAGGGCGATGATCCAGGAGGCGGTTCAGCTCTACGACTTCGATTATTACTGCCAGGAAATTGTATCCGCCGTGCAGGAGACGCGCGAGGGAGTGTCGCGCGTGGTAGAAATCGCTCGGGCGATGAAACAGTTCTCGCATCCTGGCGCCAAGGAGAAGACACTCTCCGACATCAACGATGTGATTAAGAGCACGGCTACCATCTCAAGAAACCGCTGGAAGTACACGGCCGAATTGCAGTTGGAACTCGGAGAGGATCTTCCCGGGATTCCGCTGTTAGTGTCGGAAATGAATCAGGTGCTGCTCAACCTGGTGGTCAACGCCAGCGACGCGATTGCCGAGCGATTCGCCAACGAGCACGATGCGTTGGGAACCATCACCATTCGCAGTCGTGCCGAGGACGATGGCGTGGTGGTGGAGGTGGAAGACAATGGCGGCGGTATCCCGGAGGAGATCCGGGACAGCATTTTCGACCCTTTCTTCACCACCAAGGAAGTGGGCCGCGGAACGGGACAGGGGCTGTCGATCAGTCACAACGTGGTCGTCAACCAGCATGGAGGGCGGATCGGACTCGAATCCACGCCGGGTGTGGGCACCACGTTCACCATCTGGCTGCCGATTCACCAAGTGGACATGAGAGTCGATAAACTCGTGTGTGCGGAAGAAGAACTCGAAGAGATCTGCATCTAATCCTGAAAGTGCTCTAGCCAACTTCCATTAATCGACGCGGCAGTTTGTGATAGAATCACGGCAAACTCACAGCCACTGACACACCCGCTCGATGCCTTCCGACTCCGCCAATCGCCGCCCCATTGCGGGCGTGTTTCGCACCACTGCCCACCACACCACGCGGTGGTGTGTGCGGCATGGCATTCGACCTAACTGGATATCGTACTCCTCGATGGTCGCCGCCGCCGTGGCAGCGGCAGCCTTCGCCCTGGGAGGAACGAACCTCGCGTGGCTGCTCGTCGGATGCGCCGGGTGCCTGGTTCGCCTGTGGTGCAACATGCTCGACGGCATGGTCGCCATCGAAGGCGGAACCAGTAGCCGCGAAGGTGAGATCGTCAACGAGCTGCCCGATCGTATTTCGGACGTGCTGATCTTTGTCGGGGTGGCGCTCAACCCCACTTGCAATCTCCACGCGGGTTACGCGGCGGCGATTGCAGCGTTGCTGGTGGCCTACGTCGGCATCATCGGGCAAACCGTCGGTGCGCCACGGCAGTTCGGCGGCCTGATGTCCAAGCCGTGGCGGATGGTCGTGGTGATGGTGGCCGCCGTGCTGACCGGCGTGTTGGAATCACCAGCAGACGTAAGCTGGTTCACGCTGGGCTGCTGGATCGTAGTCGCCGGGGCGGTGCAGACCATGTTCGTCCGACTGCGAAGCATCATGCAGTGGTTAAGCGAAGCATCCGGCAAGTGAATTTCACTTCTCGTGCGTTCGACGGATAAGTACAATGCGTGCTGGTGGCAGCGGGGTCAGAATCTGAGATCGCAGCCTGCAGACTTCCAACACCCGATGCCGCGGTAGCCGAGATGGACCCTCTGTTTCTGCAGTACTGTTGGATTCTAGGCGGATGCCTGTTGGCGGCCGCCGCGGGGATCGCGATTGCCGGGCTGGCGGGGCGCAACGTCGCCCGGGTGTGGCCCACCTATCGAAGCTGGCTGGTGATCATTCCGCTGGCTATGGCGATGATCTACCTCGGCCCGATCGCCGTGACGATCGGCTTTGCGGCGCTTTCGCTGGTCGGCTGCTACGAATACGCCCGGGCCACTAGCCTCACGACGCATCGCAGCAATATGATCGTAATGGGCCTGCTAGTGGTATTCACGTACGTCGCGCCGCTACTGTCCGGCGTGGTAGGGCAGGGGGGCGGTTGGAGCCTGTTCGCCGCCATGCCGGTCATCGCGATCGTAATGTTGTTCGCGGCGCGGGTGGTTCGAAACCAATCGGAGGACGGACTCACCGCGGTGTCGCTGGCACTGGTGGGATTCTTGCTGGTAGGGTGGATGCTGGCCCATACCGCGTGGATCGCACATTCGCCACACGCCACGGGGTTGCTGTTGTTCCTTCTGTTTGCCGTGGAAACCACCGACATCGCCGCGTTTACGTTCGGGTCGCTGCTCGGCCGGCATCCGCTCTGCCCGGCGGTCAGCCCAAACAAGACCTGGGAGGGCGCAATCGGCGCATTGGCCGTGGCTCTTGCGTTGCCGTGGCTGTTGCGATTTTCGTTCCCCAGCGACTTTCATTGGGCTCAGCTGCTGCTCGTCGGATTGTCGGTTGGTGTCGGTGGCCAGCTTGGCGACTTGTCCGTGAGTCTGATAAAACGAAGCGTAGGCGTGAAAGACATGGGCACCGCGATTCCCGGCCACGGTGGTGTGCTCGACCGAATCGACAGCCTGCTGTTCGCCGCGCCGATGTATTACTATTCGATAGGCACACTGGCAGGTACCTGACCGGCACGCTGCAAGTCGACTCCTAACAGCGGAAGTTCATGTGACAGCCGAAGCACTTACTCCGCCCGAGGCGACTCGCCCCGCGAACGAGCAGACGATGACGCTCGACGACGGCACGTCGCTGTTCTACCGCTACTGGGAACCGACCGCTGCTAGAGCCGATGCAAGCGCCCGCGCGGTGCTGTTGGTGCATCGCGGCCACGAGCACTCGGGGCGGTTCCTCGACGTGATCGACAAGCTGGGCCTCGACGATTGTTGGCTCTTCGCCTGGGACGCCCGCGGCCACGGGCGCAACGATGGCCCGCGCGGTTACGCCGAAGGAGTGGGCCAACTGGCGGCCGACCTCGATCAGTTCGCCAGGCACGTCTCGACGACTTACGATATTCCGCCGGAGAACTTCGCGGCCGTGGCGCACAGCATCGGCGCGGTGGTCCTCGCCACATGGGTGCACGACTACGCCCCGCCGCTGCGTGCGATGGCTCTGGTGGCGCCGGCGTTTCGCGTCAAACTGTACGTGCCCGCGGCGATTCCCGGGTTGCGAATGCTGCACAAGCTCCGCCCTCAGGCGAACGTCACCAGCTACGTTCGCCCCACCATGCTCACGCACGACGCGCAGGCGGCGGCCGACTACGCGGCCGATCCGCTCATCAGTTCGAGCGTGTCGGTGCAGTTGCTGCTCGACCTGCACGACACGTCGACGCGGTTGTTGGACGACGCGTCCGCCATTCACACGCCAACGCTGCTTTTAACGGCCGGCTCCGACTGGGTGGTTCGCACGCGGCCGCAGCAACAGTTCCTCCAGCGGCTGTCGGCCGACGACAAGCAACTGATGGAGTACCCCGGTATGTACCACGACCTGTTGCACGAGACGTGCGCGGCCGAGGCTTGCAGTGCGATTGGTCAATTCCTCCAGCGACACTTCGACCAGCCATCGCCCGAGCCAGTGCTGACCGACGCCGATCAGCGCGGGCCGTCGTTCGAGCGGTGGCAGCAGTGCGCCGCGACGCTTCCCGCGCTGCATCCCAAGTCGCTGTACTACAACGCCACCCGGGCAGTGCTTGGGACCATTGGTCAACTCAGCGATGGCGTTCGGCTGGGTTGGCAGAGCGGCTTTAACTCCGGGCGGACGCTCGATTACGTGTACGAGAACCGCCCCCGCGGCACCACGCCTATTGGCAAGATGGGCGACCGCGCGTATTTGAACTCGCCCGGCTGGTCGGGCATTCGCGTTCGTCGGCAGCACATGGACCAGTTGCTCGACGCAGCCATCCAGCAGCTCGCCGCCGACTCGCCCGATCGCCCGTTGCACATCCTGGACGTGGCCGCGGGCGCGGGGCGCTACGTGATGGATGCCATCGAGCGACACTCCGAAGTCGAGATCAGCGCCACGCTGTGCGATCAGGACACCGCGGCGCTCGACACGGGTCGCGCGGCTGCCGCCCAGCGTGGTCTCACGTCGGTCGAGTTCCGCCAGGCCGATGCGTTCGACGAAGAGCAACTTGCTGCCACGACGCCCAAGCCCGACGTGGCCATCGTATCGGGGCTATTCGAGTTGTTTGCGAGCAACGAGCCGATCCGTCACACGCTGGCCGGACTCGCGCGTGCGATACAGCCAGGCGGGTACCTGATTTACACCAACCAGCCGTGGCATCCTCAGCAGGAGCTGATCGCCAGGGCGCTACATGGCTTCGACGGCAAGTTGTGGGCCATGCGTTGCCGCAGCACGGCCGAGATGGACCAACTGGTCGCGGCTGCCGGCTTCGAGAAGCAGCAGATGCGGATCGACCGCTGGGGAATCTTCACCGTTTCACTCGCCAAAGCTCGTTAGACCATGCTGCCCTTCGACCCCGAAACGCTGTCGAACTACTTCCGGCTGATGAACGCCCATGCGCTCGCCCAAACCTATCGCGGCGCGCTCGATTCCGGCCTGGCCGACGCTCTGGCCAGTGGCCCGGCGACGCTCGACCAACTTTGCACCACGTGCCAGCTTCAGCCGCGGGGCGCGGAGGTCGTCCTCGACGTACTGCAAGCCGCCGGACTCGCCGAGCACGATGGCGACGAGTATCGCGCGGCGCCGCTCCTCGAGATTTTGCTTTCGGGGCATTACCGCGAGTTGGGCGACCAGTACTGGCAGCATCTGCCGAAACTGTTGACCAGCGGCGATCCGATGGCCGCGATGGACTCGGTAGACGACAGCGAAGAGCACTACCAGACGCAGGCGATGGCTCTCGGCTGGATGATGGTTCCCGCGGCGCAGGAGGCTGCCAAGATTCTCGCCGAGCAGTGCTCGCTCGATGGTGCGCAGGTGCTGGACGTCGGGGCGGGATCGGCTGTGTGGAGTCTCGCGCTCGCCAAATCGATACCGACGCTCAAAGTCACGGCCATCGACTGGCCGGCGGTGCTTGAGGTGGCTCAGCAGTTCGCCGCGTTCGCCGCTGTCGACGACCGACTCACCTGCCTACCGGGTAACTACCACGAAGTTGAGCTTCCCGCGCAAAGCTACCAACTGGCCATCGTGGCCAACGTGACTCACCTGGAAAGCGCCGAGAACACCGTGCAGTTACTCAAGCGAGTGCGCGCGTCGCTCGTTCCCAGCGGCCACGTAGCAGTGATTGACGCCCTGGCCGATTCGCCGGAACAGGACCGCGTGGCGCATGGTTTGTACCGACTGGGCCTGGCGCTGCGCACGCAGCAGGCGCGGGTTCACACTCGCGACCAGTTACAGCAGATGCTTGCCGATAGCGGTTTCGAGCACGCCGAGTACCACCCGCTCGCCGCCCCGCCGCACATGGTCGGCATGCTCCTGGCCCGCGCGAGGCAGTAGTTCATTTACCGCATCGGCCGCCAAACGCGGCCTTTACCGACATCAGGAAACTCCCATGAACCGCCAAGTCCTGCTTGCAGTGTTTGCTGTCGCGTGTCTCACAGCGCCGCGAGTGCATGCCGACGAACGCCAGGCCGATCGCGATGAGTTGCTCAAGCTGAAAGCCATCGCCGAGAAGGCGATGAGCGAGGAAGATCAGATCAAGACGCTCGGCCCGCACGTTACCGACGACTTTTCGATCGTCACGTTCACCAGTCGGCAATTCGACGACTTCGATGTATTTGTGAAAGAGTGGAACATCTCACGAGAGAACTTCCTCCAAGGCGGGACGTATTCCGTGACGCTCGAGCACGAGCCGGCCATCTTTGATGGCGACATCGCCACCTGCCACGGCAACTCGACGAACGTCATGACCACCGGAGATGGTACGCGATACGAGTTCCAGTCGCCCTGGTCGGTCGTGTTGCGCAAAGAGGGCGGCGAGTGGAAGATCCTCCGCGCCCACAGTTCGATCGACCCGTTCTCCAACCCTGTGCTCGACGCCAACATCCGCAAGTACCTGTGGATGCTCGGCGTCTGCACCGGCTTCATTGGGCTGGTGGTCGGACTGGTGGTCGGGAAGTGGATCGCCCGTAGCAAAGCCAAACCGGCCGAGCCAGCTTAGGGAGAATTAGACGCGAATATCCGCGACTGATTACTAACCACTCGGCTGCGCTTGTGGTTGACCGCCCGGCTGCTGCTGGCCGGGTTGTCCCGGTTGCTGCCCGCCGGGTTGCTGTTGGTTGTTGGGCTGTTCGGGCTTCTCGGGTTTGCCGCCCACCCAAGGGGTGCCGAACGCCTCGGTGAGCGCCTTCTGTAGGGCCTCACTCGATACGCCGCCGTTCACTGTGTGAACGGTCACCGAAGTGTCGGGCTTGGCGGCTTCGTCCAGGCTGTTGACGATCTGCAGCACGCTTTCGAACAACTCTTCCTGCACCGAGATGATGATGGTGTTGGAAATCTCGTCGACGCCCACCGACAGCGCGCCCTGGAAGCCCACCTTCACCGGCGTGGGCCGCTTGGCCGTGTCGCTGCTGGAATTTTGCTGACCGTAGCGAATGATGGTGGTCGTCTCTTTGGTGGTCGCGGAGCCTTTCTTGTCCTCGGTCTCGAACTCCTTGTCGCGGGAACTCAACAGGTCGCGATACACCTCTTTGAGCGCCGCGGCCACGACCTTCGCCCGCGAGTACTTGAGCTTGATCGCCGCGGTGCGGCGGGTGGCCGCATCGTCGTCTTCCGAAGGCTTGTCGTACTCTTTGATCAGCGTTTCGATCTCATGCAGTTGCGAGGGCGACGCGTTGGCCACCAGCAGCGTGTTGCTGGTCGGATCCCAGTCGAGTTGCAGCTTGCGACGCTTCGACATCTGCGGCGAGACCGACTTCGATTTGCCAGGGATGTACTCCCAGATGTAAGTATCGAAGTAGCCATCGGTGTCCTCGCCCTTCATTTCTTCCTTGTAGAGATTTTCGAGCGTCAAATAGATGCTGTACGCGCGAACGTAATGTATCTGGAAGATGCGAAATCGCTCCTGCGGCGGAAGTGTCGACTCGATTAACTCCTCCAACTGGTTGAGCGCCTCGGTGTCTTCGCTGGAGAGCACCAACCGGCCGTCGGGGGCGATCTTCACCGTGACGGGCGGCTCGTTGTTGGGCTCTGACTCTGGTGTTGCTTGCGGCGCCGATTCCACGGCGAACTGGAACACCTTGCCGTCCGCGGCCTCGGTGCGGGTTTCGCGGTCGGTCGGTACAGTCGATTCGTTAGGACCCGCAGCAGGCGGTCGAAGCTCTACGCCAGCGGGGCCTTCGATCAACAGTTGGTTCTTGCCGGCCTGGGGCCACAGGCGGCGCAGCTCCTGCAGCAACTGCGCGGTCTCCTCCGGCGGCAGCGCATCGACCACGCGAATGCGATCTCCTTTGTCCGGCTCGTCGAGTGGCTCGCCGATCTTCAGCAGGAAGTCCCGCACCTCCTGGAGTTGCTCAGGCGTGGCGCGGACGATTAGGCGGTTGTTTTCGATGTCCGCATCCACTCGCACGTCGGTCGGCGGCTCGTCCTGGTTTTGCTCGTAAGGATTGTAACCCCAAGGATCCCAGCCGCGATAACGATTGTTGTTGTCCTTCTCTTCCTTCTTCGGCGCGAACATCGTCCGCAGCGTGCCCGCCACCGCGTCGGCGGGGTGCTTCCGCAGCGTGAACACCATGGTCTCCATGCCCGCCTCATCGAGTTGCTCGATCATCTGGGCGATCTTCTCGTGGTCGGCCTCCGTGGCCCGCGCGAATAGGATATCGGCGCGGTTATCGGCGCGCAGTTCGGTCAGCGGGCTCAGGTCGCCGATCTCTTCCAGCGTCGAAAGCAGCGTCCTGGGGTCGATGGTTTCCAGTTTGTAGCTCCGCGGCACGCGATGGCCCGCCAATTCCGCGATGTCCACCGACTCGCCGCCCGCTGGTACGTCCAGCAGTTCGATCGTGCGTCGGATCTTCTTGAGTTCCGCCGGCGGAGCGTTGATCAGCACGCTGTTGCGATGCGAGTTGAACGCCAGGAACACCTGCGGGCCGTCCTTCTGCAGCATCTTCGAGATATCCTTGCCCGCGCCCTGCATCTGTTGCAGCAGTTGCATCTTCTGCTGCTGCACGGCCAATTCCTGCTGCGACGGCCGCGACGCGGGGTCGAGTCCCAGCACCACGTACAGGATGTCGATGATTTTCTCCGCCCGACGATGCTGCAGAACAATCTCTACCGGCACGACCTGGCCATCGGTCGCCAGGCGTTCCTCGTTCAGGATCGAGCTGACCAGCCGCGCGCTGGCCACGGTGGAGATCATCAAAACGCGCCGCGTGGCTGGTAGCGGAATCACCTTGGCATGCGCGCTGGCAGTCTTCTTGATGTCCTCGGCCGCTGCGGCCACCTCCACGCCCTCGGGTAGCGCAAACGTGATCTTCACGAAATCGTACGGTTGCAAGTCGTACAGGTCTTCTTCCTCGACGCGCGGCACAAGGCTCGGGTCGAGTTGGTCGATCTTGAACACGCTGAGCACTTCGCCGGCGAGGATCATCGTGTAACCGCGGGCGTGCAGTTGGCGGTTAATCAGGTCGCGTGCTTCGGGCAGCGTGTAGGCCCGCTGCGTGGAGAGATTCAGGTAGCCCTTGGGCAGTTCGGTCCAATCGAGGCTGTAGCCGGACACGTTGGCCAGCCACTGCAGCACGTCGGGCCAGAGTTGGCCGTTGAAGCTGAACGTTACGCGGCCGCTCGAGTCGGGCTCGGCCTCGAGTTCCCTGGGATCAGCAATCTTGGGTGGCTTGTCGGGACGAGTGATCGTTTGAGTTTGTTCGCCTTGCGCCTCGTCGGGCTTCTTTTCCTCGCCGCTTTCGTTAGGCTTGTTCTCCTCGTTGGGCTGCTCGCCCTGTTGGTCGGGGGGCGTCTGGTTGCTGGGCTGAGGCGTCGCGACCACACCCGGCTGCGGACCGCTCGCAGGTTGCACGCCCGGCTGACCGGGAGCGGGAACAAAACCGCCTCGAACGGGCTGCTGCGCCGTGACGGAGTTGGCCAACTGCAGCCCCATCAGCACCACAGCGATCGCACAAATCGCCAGCCACCTGCATCTCGCGAACACGCCAAGCCCCTTCCCGTGAGAATTCCAGCCGCCCACCACCATCCGCCGGCCGCCCGTCAGTATAGGGGCCGACCGGTAGCCCTGACAACTTAGACGCACGGCGCCAGCCAATGGGTCCGAGAATCGTGAAACATTTCGCAGAAATCGGCGACTTTATTGCATCGCCCGCTGTGGCGTGGGCAATTCTCGCTTCACGTTAAAGATGGTCGCCAGCATTTAACGCTCGAATCCATCCGACAAGTTGCCGCCCGCTCTCGACCACATTACACTGTGCAGGCCATGTGATCGCACGGTACTAGCACGATTTTTCGCAACGGGGAGAGGACCAAATGAAAGCTCAAACTGTGCTGTTCGCTGCTGTTGTTGTTCTGAGTACGTCCACGAAGGCCGACGTTATTGTGGGCACCGCGACAGGACTGGCCCAAGTGCGCGTGATCGATGCCAGATCGGTTGGTTCGGGCGTGGCCACGCCCGACGACATTGTGTTCGACACGTTGCCATTCGGCACTGCTAGTACGGGGGCGAGGGTGGCGGCCGGTGATATCAACAGCGATGGCATTCCCGATATCATCGTTGGTCAAGGCCCCGATTCATCCGTACCTTTTTCCGCCTCCGACGTGACGATTCTTGACGGCCAGGACGGCATCCCACCCAGTAGCTTCACGCCCTTCGATGTCCGGTACAACGGCGGCGTCAACGTCGCTGTTGGCGACGTGAATAACGACGGAGTCAACGACATCATCACCGGCACTGCTTCGGGGAGCTCTCAAGTGCGTGTGATCGATGCCGATCCAGGTGGCTCCGCCACCGATCTTGCCAGCTTCTTTGCATTTACCACGTCTTACACTGGTGGAGTGACTGTCGCCAGCGGAGACGTCACTGGCGATGGCAATGCCGACATTATCACTGGCGCGGCGACGGGGCTGGCCCAGGTGCGCGTGATCAACGGCACCATGTTCGATCAAACCACACCCGGCGGCGTGATTGACAACTCCGCCTTGGTGTCCGACTTCTTCGCTTTCACCACGAGCTACACGGGCGGCGTGAACGTAGCCGCTGGAGATGTGAACGGCGACGGCTTCGACGATATTATCGTCGGCGCTAGCACGGGTACTGCTCACGTGCGGGTGATCGACGGCACCAAGCTCGATCAGATTCATCCAACTTCCTCAGAAATCTCCAACGAAGCGCTACTTGGCAGCTTCTTTGCGTACGATTTTGGATTCACAGGTGGCGTGAATGTCGCGGTAGGCGACGTGAACGGTGACGGTTTGGACGACATCATAACTGGCGCCGCGACCGGACTGGCACACGTGCGCGTGATTAATGGGGCAGCGCTGCCATCCCTGAGTGGAGTGCCCGAGTCGACCGATATGCTGGCCGACTTTTTTGCGTTCGATCTCAACTACTCCGGTGGAGTCTACGTCGCCGCTACGGACCATGTGCCCGAACCGTCGTCCCTCGCACTGGTCGGATTGCTCGGCGTAGTCGGCGTGTTGTGGACGCGCTGGAAACGATAGACCCCGAGTTACCCGCGGCTAGCGCCGTTGCCTCACCAGTCCCGATCACATCGCTGCCAGCACAGCATCCGTGTACTCGGTCGTGCCGGCCGAGCCGCCCAGGTCGCCGGTGACTGCTTGGCCTTCGGCCATGACCTTGCGGACCGCGGCGTCGACACGGTCGGCGGCGTCTTTCTCGCCCAGGAAGCGGAGCATCAGCACCGCGCTTTGGATCAGCGCGGTGGGATTCGCCAGCCCCTTGCCGGCGATGTCCGGCGCGGTTCCGTGCACGGCTTCGAACACGGCCGCGTTGTCGCCCACGTTGGCGCTAGGCGTCACGCCGAGTCCGCCAACCAGACCGCTGGTCAGGTCGCTCAAGATGTCGCCGAACAAGTTTTCCATCACCAGCATGTCAAACTGGTGCGGGTCGATCACCAGCTTCATCGCGGCCGCGTCGACGATGCAGTCGTCGAACTCGATGTCGCTGTACTCGGCCGCAATTTTCTTGCAAGAATCGAGAAACAGCCCGTCGCTCAGCTTCAGGATGTTCGCCTTGTGCACGCAGGTCACGCGTTTGCGTCCTTGCCGGCGGGCGGTGTCGAAGGCGAACTTTGCAATCCGCTCAGAGGCCTTCGCGCTGATCACTCGCAGGCTCTCCACCACCCCCGGCACCACGGTGTGCTCCAAACCGCTGTAGAGTCCTTCGGTGTTTTCACGAATAACGATCAGGTCGACGTCGTCGTACCGCGACTTGATGCCCGGGATGCTCCGCGCGGGGCGAAAATTTGCGTACAGTTCGAGCTTCTGCCGTAGCGCGACGTTCACACTGCGAAAGCCCACACCGCTGGCGGTGGCCGTCGGTCCTTTAATCGACGCATCGGCCCCGCGAATCGCTTCGAGCGTGGCCTCGGGCAGCGGGTCGCCGGTCGCTTCGAACGTGCCCAGCCCGGCTTGGGCCTCCTGCCAATTGCACTTCACGCCCGTCGCGTCGACCACCCGCATCGCAGCGTTGACGACTTCGGGGCCAATTCCATCTCCGGGGATATAAACAATGTTGTACATGTACTTGTGGGTTGTTGAGTGTGAGCCGACGGCGCTAGCCGCGGGCGATAGGTTTTAGTTCTATTTGTCGCGCTGCCAGAACTTCCAACGAACGGCGGGGCGATTTTGGCTTGCAAGTATTTCAAAACTGCGGGAGTCGTCACACATATCGTACCGAAATCCTACCCGTTGGCGAGCGAGTTCAATGGGCACATCGAAAACGTAGTCGCATTCGTCGTCATTGAGCTGCTTCTGAAGCAGCTTGTCTCGCAGTCGGGGAAAACCCTCCGGTGGTTCACCGCGTACGTCCAGGTGCGCACTCCCGGATTGGCAGTCGTGTTCCACGGACCAGATTCTCTTGCCATTCCGCCATTCACTCGCGCCACAGGCCATGACCGTCTCATTGAAGTGGCAGGCCACTAGTTCACAACTCTGAGAGAGCGTTCGAAGTGTGCGGTCTCGTAGGTAGGCTGAGTTGTTCGCCCACACCAAATGCCAATCATCCCGCAATTCGCATCTGGAGAAAGATGCTTCTGGAACCTCCTCGAACTCGCCGGTTGGATTCAATGACAATTGCTGAAGCACTTCATCGGGGGCTTTGCCGCGAGTGGCGAGCCAACACGCTCGAAATCCCATGGAAACATCCCCTTACTCCCGAGCATCCATCGAAAACCAAACTGTCGTGCCGGCCACTTGCTGGGCGTCGTCGCTGCCGTCGGCGCGGACGACGTCTTTCACGGTCATCGCGGGCGAGTCGCCTTCGGCGTTTTCGATCTTCTCGTACAGCGCCTCGTCGGAGGTCACTTCGGTGAGCGCCCGCTTGGCCGCCAGGGTGGCGTCGCTGGCTTCGACCAGCAGCCATCGCACAAAGCCGTACTTGTCTTGCTCGCCTTCGACGGTCACGAGCAGGTTGGCGGCTTCGATGGTTACCAGGTAGTCGGACATCGGCTCACTCCCTTGCATCCATCGGCACCGTGAGCGCGCTGGCTCCGCCGGCAGTGACGCTCACCACCAGGAAACCGTCTTCCGGTGGGCCTTCGGCAAACACCGGAGCCAGGTACTCGAACGTCTCGGGCACCTCGCGCTTGCACTCCCGCCAGCTCTCGGCGCGGGCGTAGACGGTCGTTTCGCCGTCGGGGTTGTTGGCAATCGCGTCGTCCACCGCATCGTCGCCCAACCAAGCGCGGGCGATCTGGCCGCCGATCTCGTCTTCGCAGTCAACCAGAATCACGACCGGCGACTTCACGTTGCGCTCGACGGCCTGTTCGAAGGTTTCGAACAACAGCGCAAGGCTCGATTCGGCTAGTTCCTGCTGCTGTTCTAACGGATCCTGAGACATTGCAAATTGAAAACTGAAAAATGCAAATTTCAAATTGCGGCGGGAACCCTTCCTCGCCAACTTGCAACTTTCATTTTGCAATTTGCCATTTGAAATGATCTGACACAAAAAACAAGGCTCGGCCACCCGTGGGGGGCGACCGAGCCTTGCTAAATCGAAGTTCTTAGTTCAACCGTAGAAACCTTTACTGGGTGAGCTGCTTGAACATCTGAATGCCTTGTCGCAGGGTGGTGGGCACTCCGCCGCCGCCACCGCCAGGGTTTCCGCCACCCGGGTTTCCGCCGCCACCGCCGCAACCAGGGTTGCCGGGGTTGGTGGGAGGAACTGGGTAGCCACCGCCACCGCCGCAACCGGGATTCGGCTGAGGGTACCAGTTGCCAGGCGGAGTGAAGCCAGGGTTCGGATTCACTTGCGGATTGACAAACTGCGTGGGCTGCCCAGGGATCTGGGTGGGGATTCCGCCGCCACCACCGCCGCCACCGAAGTTGTCACGAGGGTAGCACACGACTTGGGTGAAGTTGCCGGAGCGAACGTCTTTCACCTGCATGCGGGCGGTGCCAGGGTTCGTGGCGACCATCGTGGTGGGGATGCCAGGGTTGCCAATACCGCTGGTGGTGGCCTGCTGCAGGATGTTAAGTGCCTGCCAATCGTTGTTGGCGTTGTTGAACCTCTGGCCATTGACGCTGTAGATCATATCGCCAGGTTCGAGTCCGGCCTGGGCGGCAGGGCTGTACGGCGTGACCGACGTCACCCGCAGGTACTTACCCCAGCCGACATTGGTGAGTTGGACGCTCATTCCGAACTGCCAGCGATTCTGGGCTTGGGCCGATGCGGCGAGCGAGACAGTAGCAACAGCAACGAGCAACAAGTTTTTAACAACGCGAGACATGGTAGGCTCCTTTCAAGAGCTAAGGGAGATGGTTATTGGCAGGCAACCACTTGTTGCCGCCACTCAGACTGGCGGAGAAACCCCTCGAACCCCTTACCGAAAAATCAAAAAACTTTTGCCGGCGTATTTCGCTCGACAAAACAAGGTATTTCCGAGCCACGGACCTTTGGAACTCGCGTCCCCGGGCGGCCGTTTTTCTGCTGCTCCGCTCCGCCCGACTGGTTGCTATAATGCCGCTTATGCCGGAAGACACGACTCAACTCACTCAGCTGCTGGGCCGCGCCGCCGATGGCGATCAGCAGGCCCACTGCCAATTGATGGAAGTGGCCTACGACGAGCTTCGCCGTCTGGCGGGCGGCATGATGCGGCGCGAGCGACCTGACCACACCTTGCAGCCCACCGCGCTGGTGAACGAGGCTTCGCTCCGTATGCTGGGGCAGGGCGGTTCGCTGGCCAAACGCGATCGGGCGTACTTCTTCGGCGCCATGGCCACTGCCATGCGACGGGTGCTGGTCGACCACGCTCGCTCGCGCGGCGCCCAGCGACGCGGCGGCTCGGAGCAACAGAAGGTGCCGCTTGACGAAGCGGTCGACGCGATTCAGCAGGACGGGCGGCTCGATCTGTTGTCGCTCGACGAGGCCCTCGACCAACTCGCCTCGCGCAGTCAGCGACAGGCGGACGTGGTGACGCTGCGTTTCTTTGGCGGCCTCAGCGTGCCCGACATCGCCGAGCACCTGGGCGTTTCGGTCTCGACGGTGGAGAAAGACTGGCGGATGGCCCGCGCCTGGCTGCAGTCGCAACTCGATGGCGCTTCGATCGGTTCCAGTCTCGCTCCGCCACCACAGTAGTCTCGTCCATGAATACCGAACGCTGGGAACAAGCTGGCGAACTGTTCGACCAGGCCCTCCGGCGCCCGCCCGAGGAGCGTGCCGCGTTTCTTGCGCAGGCGTGTGACGACGACGAGATGCGTCGCGAGGTCGAAATGCTGTTGGCCGCTGAAGAGTCGGCCGAGGCGAGCCACTTTCTCGATCCGGATTTGCTGAGCCAAAGCTCGCTGAGCTTGCCGGCGCAGATGACCGATCCCATGATCGGCCAGCGGCTGGGCAACTACGAAATCAAAAAACGCATCGGCCGCGGCGGCATGGGCAACGTGTACCTCGCCACGCGGACCGAGGACTTTAAGCGTCGCGTGGCGATCAAGCTGCTCAAGCGGGGCATGGACACCGACGAGATCCTGCGGCGATTCCGCATGGAGATCCGTGTGCTCGCCGCGCTGGGCCAGCACGACAACATCGCCAAGCTGCTCGACGCGGGAACTACCGACGACGGCTTGCCCTACTTTGTGATGGAGTACGTCGAAGGCAAACGCATCGACGACTACTGCGACACGCATCGGCTGGGCATTCGCGACCGGCTCGAGCTGTTCAAGAAGGTGGCCGAAGCGGTGCACTTCGCCCATCAGCACACGATCATCCATCGCGACTTGAAGCCGAGCAACGTGATGGTGGCCCAAGGCGGGAGGGTGAAGCTCATCGACTTCGGCATCGCCAAGCTCACCGCCCCGGAACTCGGCGAAGGAACCGCCGCGCCGACGGCCACTCAGCAGCGGGCGATGACGCCCGAGTACGCCAGCCCCGAACAACTGCGGGGCGACTCGCTCACCACTGCGACCGACGTGTTCTCACTCGGCGTGCTGCTATACGAACTGCTGACCGGACGCCGGCCGCAAGATGCTGCGGACACGCAGCGGAGCACCGAGGAGACGAGCACCGACTTCCGCGAGTTCCCGCGGCCCAGTTCGGTGGTGATGCGCGACCGCAACGCGAAGCGCGGCGATACCACCACCGCCAGCAACGTGGCCGCGGTGCGGAACACGACGCCGCGCGGACTGCGCGATCAGTTGCGCGGCGACCTCGACAACATGGCCGGCAAGGCGCTCCGCGCCGAGCCCAAGCGGCGGTACGCCTCGGCCGGGCAGTTGGCGGCCGATATCGAGCGTTATTTGTCCGGCGAGCCGATCGTCGCCCGACCGCTCACCAGCGCCGAGCGTTTGTGGCGCACCTGCCGTCAGAATCCGGTGGGGGTGAGCATCTTGATGGGCGTGCTGGCGGCCACGCTGTTTGGGTTGGCCTATCTCACGCACTTGTCGACGTCGCTGGTGCGTCATGGGGCGCTCGCCAGTGCCGAGCAGCAAGCCAATATGCTGCTGCACGGCCACAAGTACTACACCAACGTGCTGGACGAGTTGAAACAAGCCTCGCCCGACGCGGCCGCCGATCTGAAGCCGCCCGCCACGTTCACCATCGAGCTGTTCGAGTACCTCAGCAAGAACAAAGCCCGTAGCGGCACGCAGGCGCGATTGCTGAGTGAGTATCCGTTCAAGAACCGCAGTCGCCCGCCGCTCGACGAGTTCGAGGAGTCGGCCCTCGCCGAATTCGACAAGGGCGAAGCGATCAACTACCACGAGTTTCGCTCCGACGCTGGCGAGCCGACGCTGCGGTACGCGCTGGCGATGAAGATGCAGCAATCGTGCGTCGATTGCCACAACAGCCACCCCGACAGCACCAAGCGAGACTGGCAGGTCGGCCAAGTGCGCGGCATGATCGAAGTGATCCGCCCCCTGTCCGACGAAGTCGAGCGCACCCGCACGGGACTACGCAGCGCGCTGTTGTGGACGGTATTTGCTCTTGTCGGTGTATTCGGCATCGCGCTGATCGTCCTCCGTCGCCCCGGTTGACCTTTGTGTCTTTTCGAAGGAGGCTCGCCGACTGAGAAATCTAGTCGGCAGCAGGGTCAATCATCCACTCAAGTGGACTCTTCGGTTCTTCACTCCGGGCGCTGACGCTTCCGGCTCGCCGTTGTTAGCGCAATAAACAAGGCTCGGCCTTCCCAAAGGGAAAACCGAGCCTTGCGTTTTGATGCTCTAAGGGAGGCCGACCTCATGGTAAGAGGTGGCAGCCGCTCAGAAGCAGGTGGTGGCTGTCCTGGGGACAACCCGCCGGTCATCGTCAGGTTAAGCCACCTCGCTGGCTACTAGAACAACTGTCGTACAAAGTACCACCTCCTTCCTTATTAAGACCAGGCGCGAATCGTGGTGAATGCCAGAGACACGCACGACCGGGCCAAATAGTCCGTCGCACTGCGTTAGTGCGACCCTCTAACGTTACTATAATCGGCGAGTCCGAACACCGCAGCGCGAAAAAACCCGGGATTTTGACGCTTCACAGGAATTTCACGGCTGCACCCGCCACGCGGTAAGACGCAAGAGGGCGGGGGAGGGTTCGCGCGGAAAGCGGTTTCCTGCCACAACATCCGCTCAGAAGGAAAACGTAGGGTGGGTGGTTCTGCCGCCAAGGTGCTTGGCAATCATCCAAGCCACTTTACCGGCAGGTTCACCCACCGTTTGCACTGGCTTGATCGCATGAATGTGGTCATGCCGCGGTGGGTGAACCTGCCGGCGGGTGCATCTGCTCGTAAGTCGATGTCATTCGCGCCGCCAGAACCACCCACCCTACCTGTTGGATATTGCGCGCCAACGCCACGCTAACATGCCCACCCCAAGCACTACCAACCCAATCGCCCCTGGCTCTGGCACCGCGGTTGCCGTTGCCAGGTACTCTTCCAAATAGAGCGACGCGTGGTGCAGTTTTTCCACGGGGTTCGCGCCGGCGGGCGACATGACCAGGTACAGAGGATCGCTGGGCTCGACCAACGGAGCAGGGGAGTGCAGCGTGAACTCCAGTGCGTACAGCACGCCGGCGGGGTTTGCGTTCAGAGAGTAGTACAGGGCGATGTCCGTTTCGCCACCTGCAGGTACCGAAGTGCTGAGCAATAGATCGCCCAGCTCGGCGGAGTCGGTGTTGTAGGGTGCGGTCGACTCGATGGTCACCAACTCGCCCGGCGAGAGCGGCACCAAGTCGGGCACGGTGCCTTCGCTCGGCATCACTGGTGGCGAGACCCACTTGGCGGCCGACTCCAGCTTGAGAAACAGCGGGTAGTTCTGCAGCTCCACCGGCGGGCTGGGAATGTCGAACTCCGGCGAGAACGCGTACGCGAAATCGGGCGAGCTCGGGACGACCTGCCAGTGGTCGTGTACTGCGTTGGGATACGTGCGAATGCCAAAATCGGGCGCCGACGGGTCGTTGTTCGATCCCTGCGCAGTGAGCTTACCATTCTCGACGCCCACCTCCATCCGCCGCCCTGCGTGGGCAAGCGCGGGCGATGAAGTTGCCAAACAGAGTACCGCCAAAACCAGCGCGGCGCAAATCTGCCGCCAAAAGTTGCTCAGCACAGCTAGAAAACCCTCGGGCACGGAATGTTGGACGACAGTGGGGATAGAACCAGTGTAGTTAAACTCCACCAAACCCGCCCGAGGTAACAAGAAAAGCAGAAAATCGTCCGGATTCTTCGGCTAGCCGCGGAGGGCTGGAAGCAGTGCCCGAGTAAACGCCCTTGTTCACTCCTCCTCGTCCGCCCACTTCAATTCCGCGATGTACAACCCACCACGCCCCCAACCGGCGCGGGTGACGTACCATTTGTCGTCGACCTTCAGCACTTCGGCGCAGTGGGCCGGGAAGTCGCCGATCTGGTCTTCCGGTTTCCACTCGTCGGAGTTGTCGCTTTCATACACGGCCGTGTTGTCGTACGGCGTGTTGGTGCAGACGAACAGGTACTGCTTGCCGTTGCGCTCGATGACAAACGGCGACTCGGTCGGCCCGCCGAACGTGCCGACCTTGGGGTGCGTGAACACCACACGCTTGTCGCCCCAATGAATCAGGTCGTCGCTGGTGACTTTCAGCACCACGTGATTGCCGCGCTCCACCGGGCGATTGCCGGTGTAGTACATGGCCCACTTGTCGCCCTCGCGACGGACGCACGGATCGCGGCCGTCGAACCCGTCGACGACCATCGGGTTCTCGGGGTGCCGCTTCCAGTTGAACAAGTCGGTCGACGTGGCCAGATTGATGCGATAGTGCTGCGAGTCGGGCCCGCCAGCGCAGTAGTACATGTAGTAGGTGCCCTCGTGCTCCACCACGTGCGGCGCCCACAGGTGGGCCTCCCACCAAGGCTCGCCCCGCGCCACGGTGAGCGCGAACTGTCGCTTGTCCCACGGCTGCTGCAGGAGCGTCTTGGCCGTGGCATGGGCAAAATGAATCTCATCCTGCGGCCTGGCCGGCTCCTCGCGGGTGATACCAAACATATGCCACTGCTTGTCCGGCCCGCGAATAATGCAATGGTCGTTGATGTACCACTTTTCGTCCTCGCGGACGGAAGGATCATAAATGTGCGTGAACTCGCCGACGGTGAACCGAGGGGCCGTTTCGGTGGCGGGCTCTTGGGCGAGCGCGCGAGATGACATGGCGAGCAGCGTCGCGAGCACGAGCAGGGGGAGCCCGCGGCGAAGATAGACTGGCATGGATGGGATTCTCTCTGATGGGGATTCAGAACCGCTTGGAGACTCCCAATTCTACCAGGAGCAAGGGACCTGATAAAGCAGAAGTCACCAAGCCGGATAAGAAACAACTAACCCGCGTTCCGGATTCGAAAGTCTCGCAGGCCGTACCTGCCGAACCAGGCGACGAGCGTGTGCGGACCACGATCCCAACGAACAAGATCGTCGTTGGCGTCTGGACGATTGAAATCGTCTACTTCTGGTTCAAACCACTCAACGAATTCAGCTAGCGGCAAGTCTTCACCAGGACCTATTCGTTCTTCCAGAGAGGAGCGAGACTCCTTCATCTGCAAATCCTGTGCGTCAAACTCGCGTTCATCGGGTGCGCGATAGGAACGGTGACTGCTTCGCAAGACGCTTTGCCACTTTCCGGATTTAATGATGCTAGCGAACTCAGATACTGATGCCGCTTGCTGCTCCAAGTAATTGATGGCGTCCCGTAGATCGCATATCTCTCCTTCACAGAAGAACCGTTCTCCGTCATAGCCAAGATCGGCTTCGCTGTGTGGGATCGCTACAAACTGATATGAGGGACAGTTGGTAGGAACACGTTTGCATTGCCAGAAGACGTTGGAGTCGTCACAGCTATAGTGCCCATGAAGTCGCCTCCACCTCATAGGATTGGCCTGAGGTAGTCGGGTCCGCTCAAAGTAGACTTGTTGCGAGTCCCGTGCGAAACAGTGTCCTAGAGAAACAAATGTTGACCTGTCAGCCGATTTCATCGCGTTTCCATTGTAATAGACTCGGTTGGCGTCCCGCGCGTATCCAGCGGTGAGATTCGTGTCGATAGAACAGGGACATTCTTCGCCTGAGTCTAAAACCTCAAACGTGGTCGGATCGGCCTTTGAGATCGTCTTGAGGTCGTTGAGTCCAGCGGGACACGCGAAGCAGTTCTTTGCGTCCTTCGCATAGAGCGCGTTCAAGCCGACGAATGTTGCAGCATCAGCCTTCCGTGTCAAATGTGGGCCATAGTATACGAGCTTGCCATCTGTCGCCCAGGCACCGTAATAGACTCTGACTGTTTTTGGATCGAGTTTCAGGGGGCGGCATTCACAGAAGACCTTCGTGTCGGATTTCCAGTAAGTGCAGTCGAGTTGAACGTATCGGGCCATCAAACAGTCTTTCTGGTGCGCTCTGCGACAGCGGCGTCGAGGGGAAACCGACTCGTTGACGCCCAAATTAGCCCAAATAGGCAGACTTCTTCAAGCACCAACGACCCACCGCAGGATACGTCTGAAGGCTCTCCAATTTCACCGCTCCGTTGCCCCGGCGATCGACGCCCCGCGATCGGAGCCACTACTTGCGCCCGCGGCGGTAAGCGCACACGAGTCCGGCGAGTCCGAGTGCGGCGGTCAGCAGCGTGGCGGGTTCGGGGATGGCGGTCAGACTGACGTTGTCGACCCCTAAGTTAAAGTAGTTGCGATTGTCGACCTCGGCGAAGCGGAGTTGGTAGGTTCCGGGAGCAAGCAGCGGCAGCGACATGTCGTAGCTTGTAAATGAGTTTGGATTGGTGGCTTGTGGATCGACAAATGGTGGTACGACGTTGAATACCACGTCGGCCGCCGCCGTGGAAAGTGGCGCGGAGGTAGCCGTCAAGATATCGACTCGTGCATGCTGATTCGGCGCGCCAGTGCCGTTCGAAGTGTGGTCCAACCCCGACGCGTCGACGATCGGGCCACCATCCGAATCGTTGACGAACAAATCGAAGGAGAGGTTCAGTGCCGTGGTCCCGGCCGGTACGGTGAACGTCTGCAACAAAGCGGTAGCGCCTGCGCCGGTTTGGTCGGTCACGGCGTAGCGCTGTCCGTTCGCTGGTGTCGCCACGGTTGGACGGCTTGAAATTGGTGTGGAGGTTCCCGGTGTGTCGATGTAAAAGTTCTGCTGGGACGAACCCAACTGTGTGAAGGTGGTCCAGGGAGCAGCGGCCGGTATTCCGTCGACAGCCAATTGTCCTTCGAAGTCTCCGTCGAGAATCAGCTCGGCGCCCTGCGTCGTTGCGGATCCAATAACCAGGACGAGTGTGCACACTGCCAGCATGATAGTAGCCTTCATTAGTCAGATCTCCTCAAGAGTGCTGGAAACAGGAAACAAAAAAGCCGCTGGTGCTTTGTGCTCAACAACAAAGCATCAGCGGCATCTTTGGCTGCTGTTCGATGAACCCACTAGCGCTCCCCTTCCCGGTCGATGCAGACATCACGGATCGTCAACTCGTCAAGCAAGACCGTTCGACGCATCGTTGTATTCGTCTACTCGCCGCACTTCTTTGTAGTATTCTTACACCCCATGTGATAGAACCGACCATGAATCGCTGCGCAAGTAAAGTGGCGCAGCAGAACTAGCAACGACAGCGCTTGCAGGCGGGGTTTTGCCCCAACCAGTTGGTCCAAAACCCGCTGGCAAAGTCCGACTTACGACCACTGCAGGCAAAAAACCACCGAGAAACATCGCGTGTTTCGGCCACCCCCTCGACGTAAGAGTTTTGCCCCAGTGAATGGGGGTATGGGGCAAAACCCAATTGGGACAAAACTCCCCGGTTGGCAGGAAAGCATGAACCTTTGAGGAACGGAGCGGCTCCTGGAGGGAATGGCAAAGTCCGAACCAGGCGCAGAAGCACCGTCTATTCGACTTACTCACTTACTCACTTACTCACTTACTCACTTACTCACTTACTCACTTACTCACTTACTCACTTACTCACTTACTCACCCACCTCCTATGAATCGCAAGCAGCTGCAAAAGATCGGTGTTCCTCCTCGTTGTGTGAAGATTGCCACGCAGACTTTGAGTCGTGCTGCGCAGCAAGGGACCGGGTTTGGGCTCAAGGGCAAGCAGGCGAAGGAGCTGATTGCGGGGGTGCTCGACAGCCCGGCGACTTATTTGCACGATCCGCTGTGGGGCGAGTTCGCGCGGGAGTTGATGACTGCCGACATCGAGCCACAGAGCGAGCCAATCGAGTACCAGACCTGGGGCGACGAGATCGACCCCGGCGCGCACGCCCAGATGCGCGACGCATGCCGCGTGCCGAGCGCGGTGGGCGCTGCGCTGATGCCGGATGCGCACATCGGCTACGGCCTGCCGATCGGCGGCGTCTTGGCGTGTGAGGGCGCGGTGATTCCATACGCAGTGGGTGTCGACATTGCTTGCCGCATGAAGTTGTCGGTGCTCGACATGCCAGCCGATGCGCTCACGAAGCGCCGCAACCTGCTGGAAGAAGCACTGATGGGCGGCACCAAGTTTGGAGTGGGCGTGGAGCACAAGCCTCGTCAGCGGCATGAAGTCCTGGACCGCGACTGGAAGGTCACGCACATCACGCACCAAAAGAAGGACACCGCGTGGAAGCAGCTCGGTACCAGCGGCTCGGGCAACCACTTCGTGGAGTTCGGGCTGTTGACGCTGGCCGAGCGCGACGAAGACCTGAACCTCGACGCTGGCGAGTACCTGGCGCTGCTATCGCACAGTGGTAGTCGCGGCGCCGGCGCGGCCGTGTGCAATTACTACAGCCAAATGGCGCAGCGGATGCTACCGGAAAGCTGCAAGGAATTGGGCCGGCTGGCGTGGTTGTCGCTCGATACCGAGGAGGGCCAGGACTACTGGGCCGCGATGAACTTGATGGGCGAGTACGCGGCTGCGAGCCACGCGGTGATTCATCGTTTGGTCGCCAAGCTGGCCGGCGCAAAGGTGATCGCAGGCGTGGAGAACCACCACAACTTCGCCTGGAAGGAGTTTCATGACGTCCCTGGAATGGGGCGCCGCGAGGTCGTTGTGCACCGCAAGGGCGCGACTCCGGCGGCGGCTGGCGAGTTGGGAGTGATTCCCGGTTCGATGGCCGACCCGGCGTTCGTGGTGCGCGGTCGTGGCAACCCACAGAGCCTCACCAGCGCGTCGCACGGCGCGGGTCGTCGCATGAGCCGCAAGAAGGCGAAGGACACCTATCGCTTCAACGCGGTGAAGACCGACCTGGCGAAGAAGGGCATCACCGTGCTGGCCGCCGGCAGCGACGAAGTACCCGGCGTGTACAAGGACATCCGCCAGGTGATGGCCGCGCAAGAGGATCTGGTGGAAGTGGTCGCCCAGTTCGATCCCAAGATCGTCCGCATGTGCGGCGACGGCAGCAAGGCGGAGGATTGAGGTGCTCTCACTTCACCCTCCCGCTAGCGGGAGGGTCGCTCCTGCATTTGGTGCGGGGAGGGTAGCGGAGAGTAACGCTGGGCCTTTAGTGAATGCGTAACACGACAGGATCAAAGCGAATGGACAATCACACCAATCGCGCACGTGAACTTCGATCAAAACAGACAAAATCAGAAGGAATTCTGTGGAGCCTGTTGCGGGGAAAGCAAGTGTGCGGATTGAAGTTTCGCAGACAGCACCCCATTGGCCCGTTCTATGCAGACTTCGCGTGTGTGAGCCAGCACCTCGTCGTTGAGGTCGACGGCGGGTACCACGATGAGGTTGTCGAATCCGACTTAGATCGTCAGAGCTATCTGCAGCAATGCGGCTGGACGGTACTTCGGTTCACAGACGAGGAGGTTGAGCAGGATGCCGAGGTAGTCGCCCGAGCGATTGCGCAGTCGCTCGGAGTAGAGTATGAGTTTCGCCCTCGTAGCGGAACTGGTGCGGGGATGGAGAGTACTCGTACGACTAGTAGACAGAAGGATAAGTAGGCTTGGTTGGACAAGTTGATCTGTAGGCTGAGCATTGCCCTTCGCAACCCTCCCCGCGGCTGAGACCGCGACCCTCCCGCAAGCGGGAGGGTAAAGTGTACGCTCGCTCATGCTTCCGACTCGCCGATGGTGACATTTCGACCCCATGCAAGATGACCCCAGTTACATTTGCGACTCCTGTGGCGAGGAGATTGTCATTCCGGTCGACGTTTCGCAAGGAGCGTTGCAGGAGTACGTGGAGGATTGCCCGGTGTGTTGCTGTCCGAATGTGATCCACGTGGAGGTGGACGAAGACGGCCAGCCGCGGTGTTGGGCGGAGCGGGAGTAGGCTACTCAAACTCGAGTGTCTGCTTCGTCACGCCCAATGCTTCGACCTTGTCGCGCGACAGCGGGGCAGGGTGCAGTCGGCGCTCGGTCCAAAGGTCGAGCGTGCTGGTGCGGCGCGCCTCGCCCGGGCGTTCCGATTGGCCGATCGGCAGGATCGACTCCGCCAAGTCGGGATCGTGCATCGGAACCCACTGCGTGTACGACTGGGCGGTCTGGCAGGCGATGGTACCGCCGTCGGTGATGTCGAGCGGCGGCATCGGCAAGTCGTGCTCGCGGGAGAGCGTACCGAAACCGTCGAGGCTCTCGTAGTAGCCCAGTCGCTGCTGCGTGAGTGCCTCGCGGGCTTGGTCCTGCCACGTGGTGGGATCGTCGCCGTAGCGCTCAAGGCACGTTTCCCACGCGGCGGCGAGCGCTTGGTCGATGAATTGTTGCTCCAGTTCGCCGAGTTGGTAGTCCGGGTTGTCGGCGATCTTCTGCGTGGTGGTTTTGAGGAAGTAAGCCAGGCCCGACTCGCCGCCGCCGTAAACGTGAGCGAGGTGCGTGTTGACGAAACGGAAGAACGTGTTGAGCTCGAGCGCCACGGCCGAGCCTTCCTTTTTGAGCGACGACGACGCGCCTTGCTCGTACCACGGCTTGAGCAACGCCAGCGCCAGTTGCGCTTCGAGCGACAGGGCGTCTTCGTCTTGTTGCTCCAGGTGCAGTCCCAGCGCGACGATGTCGCGCCGCGCGGGGTTAGTGCTCTCGAAGTGGATCGCTTTGACCTGCCCGGGCGTGAACTGCTCGTGCTCTTGGAGTCGCTCTCGCAGCCGCCAGGAGCGAAGCGAGTCGCCGCCGGTGCCGGTCATCGCGCCGACGGGAATCGTGTACCAGGAGCCAGTAGTGCGATGATTGCCGCTATAGAGGAAACCGGCGGCGGGGTTCATCACGTGCGGTTGCAGTTCGTGCGGGATGATCTCCTGCCAGTCGTCGCCCGTGGTGCGGGCTGGTCGGGCGTGGCGGCCGTGCGACGGGTCGCTGGCCGAGCGGGCAGGCATGGCGCCGAGTGCTCGGTAGCCGATGTCGCCAGCGCGGTCGCCAAACACCACGTTCGCGCTGGGGAATCGCCAACCGGCCAGCGCGTCGTCGAACTGCGCTGCATCCTTGGCGCGCATCATGGCGATCGCGCCTTGGATGGTGTCCCGGTCGGTTTCACAGATGGGGATTCGCTTGAGCGCGACCTCTCCGTCGCGCGGTTGAGCGAAGCAGTACTCGGTGGCCACCGGGCCGAGGTGCGTCTCGCGAACCACCAGTTCGACCGGCCGAGCGTCTTTTACTTCGATCCGCTCGTTGTAGACGCGCATGTCGCGCCACTGGTTGTCGAACTTGTAGGCGTCGGGATGCTCCTGGTCGGTTTCGAGCAGGAACAAGTCGGCCTGGTCCGCACCGAGCGCGGTCATCCCCCACGCGACGCGGTCGGTAAAGCCGATGAGGATGATCGGACTACCCGGCACGCCCATGCCGCGAGCGTTGAACGTTTCTCCGACGACGTGCCACTCGTAGAACAGCGACGGATTGCGGACCGGCGTCTGCGGGTCGCTGACCAGCACGCTCGAACCGGTGGTGGTCTTGTCGCCGCCCACCACCCACGCGTGGCTGAACTTCGGTCCCGCGGGAGCCTCGCCGCCGGCGTCGGTCATGCCTTGCTGTTCGGCGTAGCGATTGACCGCCTCGACCCACTCGTACGACACGTCGGACCGCTGCACCACCGCGGGCGCTTCGTCGGGCGGCATCTTCTGCAGGTCGTCGGGCACTTGCATCATCAATTGCCGCGCGCGGCGGTTCATTCCCCGGCTGGCCATCAGGTCGCGCGTGCCGTCGGTGGCGAAGAACTGCCCGATGTGCCACCACGAAGCGAGGCAATCGGCCGGCGTCCAGGGTTCGGGCTCGAGTCCCACCTCGGCAAACATCGGATTGAGGTTATCGGAGTGCTCGGCAAAGTAGTCGTTCACGCCGCGGCTGTAGGCGGTGAGCAACTGCTTTGTTTCGGCGTCGAGGTTCTCGGCGGTCCGCTGCGCGGCGCGATGGAAGCCGAAGGTCCGCATCTTCTTATCGTGGTCGATGGAGGACTCGTTCCGTCGGAGCTTGCGAACTTCGCCCACCACTTCGGAGAGCCGGCCCTGAATGATCCGCAGCGAGTAGGTCATTTGGAATGCGCGATCTTCGGCCGTCGCGTAACCGAGACCGTACATCGCTCCAGCATCGGTCTCAGCGAACACATGAGGCACGCCCCATGGGTCGCGAAGAATCTCGACGTCTTTGGCAACCGCCGCGGTGGTTGGGAGCAGTGCGATCAACAACAACGCCACACGGCGGGTAAGATGCAGAGACGTTGTCATCAGGAAAATCCTGCCAAGAAAGGGAGTCGCGACCTGTGCGAACAAAATCGCCATGCGCGCAGGATATACCCTCGGGGGGCCGAACGCAATGATTTGCACTTGAGTTCCGCGCATAAAAAGGGCCCCGCCGCGATGGCGGGGCCCGGGGCTCATGAATTTGCTCGTCAGGTGCTATCGCACCAGCAGGCAGCAGTACCAGCCGTCGCGGCCTTTCACCATGGCGGCGCCGCCATAGGTTCCGCGTTCGTCGAGGCAGCACGTGAGGAAGCGGCCGTTGGTAAAGCCAACGCCCTCGCACTTCGCCCCGCCGAGCGAACCACCAATGTGGTTCTTGAAGCTACGCTTCGCGGCGATGGTCGCCTTGCGCAGCGCAAGCCGCTGAAGCGCGGGATCGGGCACCAGTGCGCCGAAACCTTGCTTGGCCCGTTCGGTGTTGGCCTTGTCGAGCGCCGTGGCGCCGTCGGAGTGGCTGAACGACTTGCTGGAACGCACCAGGTTGCCCACGATGTTGGTCGCGGTGCCCTCGGTGCTCTCGGCCGTCGCGACTTTGTCGGCCGACGTGTCGACCTTTTTGACCGTGTGAGTCGTGGCGCTGCTGGTACGTGTTTCTACCTTGGCCGCGGTGGCCGCATCGACCGGAACTCCGTCGATGGCCACCAATCGCTCGCCGGGGGCGAGTTTGATTCCTTCGACGTTCACGCCATACGCTGCACCGCTGAAAAGCAGCAGCACTGCGCAATGGGTGAGGGTGATTTTGCTGAGCATGTTTGCCTCCATCTCTTACCACTTGAGAATCTCTGCCCCTGGAATGCCCAGGTGCCACAAGCCGGGCATGGTACCCGAGTGTGGAGACACTGCAACCGTCCGAGGGCCCCTTGGCGCGGCAATCCGCGATTACCCAAGTTAACAGCGCGCGACGCGAGTGTGCGTAAGGTGTTGGTCTCCCAACACTTAGTTCTGCTCGGCACGCTCGCCGTCGTCGCCGAGATGCCGGCGGAGATAGGTGGCTCGTTCGATGTTGCGATCCGAGGAATCGAGTTCCATGCCGGCCAGTTTCTGCAGGTGGGCCGGTTGGGTGTGGACGAACAGCTTGTTGACCGTGGGAATGGCCACGTCGCCGATCAGGCCGAGGTTCACGCCCATCCGAACGCTGGACAACAGGTGCAACGTCTCCTCGCTGCTGATCGTTTGGGCGTTGCGAAGGATGCCGTAGGCGCGGCTCACGCGGTCGTGCAGCGTCTCCTGGCTTTCGCGCACCAGGAACTCACGGGCTTGGCGCTCGTAGTCGATCAGCACCGGCACGACGTCGGCCACTTTCTTGATCAGTTCCTGTTCGCTCAAGCCCAGCGTAATCTGGTTTGAAACCTGGTAGAAGTCGCCCATCGCCTGGGAGCCTTCGCCATACAGTCCGCGGACCGCGAGGTTGATCTTCTGCAGACTGCGGAACACCTTGTCGATCTGGCGAGTGATCACCAAGGCCGGCAGGTGCAGCATGACGCTCACGCGAATGCCCGTGCCGACGTTCGTGGGGCAAGCGGTCAGATAGCCGAGCTTTTCGTTGTAGGCGTAAGTAACTTGCTCTTCGACGAGGTCGTCGAGCGTGTTGATCTGTTCCCAGGCCGCGTCGAGGTCGAGCCCGCTGTGCATCACTTGGATGCGGAGGTGATCCTCCTCGTTGATCATCACGCTGTACTGCTCGAGCGAATCGATGGCCACGGCCCGTGCGCCTTCGCTCTCGGAGAGCTCGCGGCTGATGAGTTGTCGCTCGACCAGGAACGCGCGGTCGATCTCCGCCAACTGGCTCACGTCGACGTACATCAACTCGCCGGGGAACTTCTGCGAGTCGTTCGACGCAGCGATGCGCGCGTGCAGGATCTTTTCGATCTCCGCGCGATCGGCCGCGGTGGCGCGGGCGATGAACGGGAACTCGGCCAGGTTGCGAGCCAGGCGAATGCGGCTGGAGATGACGATGTCCGACTCGGGCCCCGAGCCCTTCAGCCATTCGCCGCTTCCACCGGCAAGTTCTTCGAAGTTGAGCGGCATGTTTGTGGTTCTGAGCCGGGCGGAGTGAATGGAAGCAACTGGGAGCACATCAGCGAGTCGAGTGGCAGCCTACGAATCTTCAGGCGGCGGTTCGGCGGGAGGTTGCTCGCGGGCTTCCTCGATTTCGCGTATCTCGTCGCGCAGCTTCGACGCCTGCTCGTAGTCTTCGCGAGTCACGGCCTCTTTCATTTCACGACGCAGACGAATCAACTGCGTCTGCTGCTCGGCGTTCGCGCCAAAGCCCTTGGGCACCTTGCCGACGTGCCGGGTTTCGTCGTGGATGTTCAGCAGGAGCGGTTCAAGCTCCTCGGCGAAGCATGTGTAGTCGTAAGGGCAACCGAGGCGACCCTGCTTGCGGAACTCCCGAAAACTGATGCCGCATACTGGACAGACTTGCTTGTCGAGCCGCGCCAGTTCCTCGGCCGTTTCGCCCACCGCAAGTTGCTGGGCCAACAGTCCTGCCATGGCCGGCATCATCTCGTCGGCGTCCGATGCGTTCGGCGGCGCAAGGAACGCTTGCGCACAGTCTTCGCAAAGGTGCAGTTCGTTCGGCTCGCCATCCACCAGATCGGTGATGTGGAAGGTCGCCTGTTTTTCGCACTTTTGGCACTTCATGGTAGATCGAGTAGGGCAGCTAAGAGGGAGCTCGGCAGCATGGAGAAGCTTCGTATCGGATTCTATCTGTGGGCCCTTGAGTGTCAAGGTGAACAGCATGCAGTACCGTTGGTGCCAACCCCTTGTGGTGCAACGACATGCGCTACCGCCATCGACGCTTGCAGCCCCGCAGCCACTGGTCTACGCTGGGTTACGGTCGAACTCGCGGATGGGGGCCGCCCGCTTCGACAGTTCACGATGTCTTGAAGGTTACGATGCCTCACTTTCCCGCGTTCGACGAATTCGCCCAGTTGTCGGCCTCGGCCGATTATGTCCCTGTATGTCGCCGTTTGATCAGCGACTCGCTCACGCCGGTGACCGGGTTTCGCGCCATCGACGACGGCAAGTCGGCTTGCTTGTTCGAGAGCGTGATCGGGGGCGAGAAGGTTGGGCGGTACAGTTTTCTGGCCAGCGAGCCGTATCTGCTGCTGGAGGCCTCCGGCACCACCGTGACCGCCACCCAATTGGGCCGCCCGGCGGAGCTTGGCGCGTCCGATCGACAGCAGGAGCCCGCTAGCGAGACGTTCGAGTGCGACAACCCGCTGGAGGAACTTCGCAAGCGGATTGCGGCCGTGCGGGTCGCCAAAGCGCCCGGCTTGCCACCGTTTGTCGGTGGGGCCGTGGGGTACGCGGGTTACGACACGGTTCGCTACGTGGAGCACCTGCCCGATGCCCCGGAGGACGACCGCCACCTGCCCGACATGGCGTTCGCGTTCTTCGACCACATGGTGGTTTTCGACAACGTGACGAAAACCGTGATGGTGATCGCCTTGGCGAAGGTCAGCGATACCAAGGGCGAGGAGCTGCAAGCTGCTTACGACGAAACTTGCCGCCGAGTGGACCGGCTCGTTGAGAAGCTCTCGGTGCCGCCTACCAACTTGGCGCCGGTCGATATCGCCACTGGCGGCGACGTGTCGCTCGAGTACCGGGCCAACTTCACGCAGGAGTCGTTCGAAGCGGCGGTCGACAAGTGCGTCGAGTACATCCGCGCAGGCGACATCTTCCAGGTGGTGGTGAGCCAGCGTTTGGAGTTGCCGCTCGCCAGCGACCCGTTCGAAGTGTACCGCACGCTGCGTGTGGTGAACCCCAGCCCGTTCATGTTCTTCCTGCGGACGCGCAATTCGACACTGGTAGGCAGCTCGCCGGAGATCATGGTCCGCGTGGTCGATGGCAAGGTGACCGTCCGCCCGCTGGCCGGCACGCGCCCCCGCGGTGCAACCGATGCCGAGGATCAGGCGCTGGCCGACGAACTGCTGGCCGATCCCAAGGAGTGCGCCGAGCACGTGATGCTGGTCGACCTGGGCCGCAACGACGTCGGCCGCGTAGCGAAGTACGGCTCGGTGGAGATCTCCGACGTGATGGTCATCGAACGATACAGCCACGTGATGCACATAACTTCGAACGTGACGGGGCAGTTGACCGACGATCGCGACTCGTTCGACG
Source organism: Aeoliella sp. (assembly GCF_965227375.1). NCBI lineage: Bacteria > Pseudomonadati > Planctomycetota > Planctomycetia > Pirellulales > Lacipirellulaceae > Aeoliella > Aeoliella sp. Next base: position 571,729 of record NZ_CBDDFX010000002.1, on the reverse strand, counting down.
CCTTGGCCGCCTGCTTGCCGGCCGGAACCGTGTCCGGCGCGCCGAAGGTGCGGGCGATGGAGATCATCGACGAGCTGGAACCTCATCGCCGGGGACCGTACGCGGGCGCGGTGGGCTACATCGACTTCGCCGGCAACATGGATACCTGCATCGCCCTGCGAACGCTGGTCGTAGCCGATGGCAAAGCGTACGTGCAGGCGGGCGCGGGCATCGTGGCCGACAGCGTACCGACCACCGAGTACCAGGAAACCCTGAACAAAGCCCGCGGCCTGCTCAAGGCCATCGAAATTACCGAAGATCGCACAGCGGGCAAGTCGTGACACGTAGTCTTCTTCCTTCAATCGTGGCGGTTAACGTTCGTGGCCTTCATCGCTGGTAAGTTGCTCGTTGCATCCCGTACGCTTCGCGATCCGAACTTCGCGCGGACGGTGGTGCTGATGCTCGAGCACTCCGAGGAAGGCGCGCTCGGCGTGGTGCTCAATCGGCCTTCGCCCAAAACGGTGTGCGAAGTATGGGAGTCGCTCGGCGAGGACCTGGTCGATAACGACGAGTTCGTCTACCTCGGTGGTCCCGTGCCGGGGCCGCTGGTCGCGCTGCACGCCATCGAGGAACTGGGCGAGAAGCGAATCATTCCCGGCGTGTACATGTCGGTGCAACGCGACGTGATTCAGCAGCTCGTCCACACGCCCGACACGCGGTTACGACTCTACAGCGGGCACTCGGGTTGGGGCGGTGGTCAGCTCGAAGACGAACTCGAGGCCGGCGGTTGGCACGTGACGCCGGCGGTGACCGACGATGTGTTCGGCGACACCGAGTTCGACCACCTCTGGAACCAGGTCCTGGAGCGAATCGCCATCAACATCATGCTGCCGGGTGTCTCGCCCGACGAGCTGCCGCCCGACCCGTCGATGAACTGAGCCGCGCTACCGGCGGTACTCGAAGCCCGCGAAGCAGCCGTGGAACAGCAGGCTGTCGGAGCTTTCGCTTCCCAGGAAGGCGTTGTCGGCCAGTTCCACGCCGTCGATGAACAGCACCTGGTAACCGCCGCGCAGTGCACAGCAGTTGTTCATCTTCCACACCAGCGCCAGCGAAGTCTCCACGGCCAGCGCCATCTCAGTCCGTTCGGTCTTCACCCGGTTGCCGGTCGACTGTCGAATGACCTGCACTTGACCAGTCTCGTCGACGTCCATGGTACCAGGGTCGTCTTCCAGCACCGTGGTGGTGGTGAGCGTCGCTTGATCCACATCCGATCGGTTGATCAGGTTGCAGTAGATGCCTGCGTTGGAGAATCCTTCGATGTACAGCTTGGGTGCAATGCGCCATTGGTCGCGACGCATACCAAGCTGAAAACCAATCAGGTTGTTCTGCACCTTGGTGGCGGTCAGGTACGAGCGAGTGATGGAGGTTTCGGTAACCAACAGCGGCATCGTCTCGTATTGGTTCGTGCGATCCTCGACCGATTCGTCGAACGAGAAGTACCGCACACCCGCGTATGGCTTCCAGCTAATCTGGTTGAGTGCCTGGAAGTTGATTTCCAACGCGTGCAGGCTCGAGTTGTAATTGAGTGTGCGGCGCTCGTCGACTTCCACGCTGATCGGTGGGATCACCACCGGCGGCAGCGTCACCACGGGTAGCACGATGTTGGCGTTCCACTCTTCGACGCCCACGTAACCCATCACCAGTTCGAAGTTCTTGTTCTGCGGCCAGTAAGCGCCGGCCATGAGCCGCGCGCCGACGCCGTGGTCGAAGTTCTCGTATTGATCCACTGCGGCCAGGGTCGTGCCCATCGATGCCGCCAGTGCTTCGAGGTTTGTGCTTTCGCGCGACATGGTCACTCCGTCGAGCGAGATCCGCCACCGCGGGCCGACCATCCAATCGTCGCCGCAGCCGGGACCCGTGCGAAACGGCGATCCGCCGCAGCCCCACACGTCGCAACCGCATGCACCACCGGCGGCGTTTAGTTGCGCCTGATAGTCGCCGTCGGGATAGGCGTTCGAGCCGCCACCGGATTGACCCGCGTAGCTCGGTTGGATCGATTCGGCGTAGTACGAATCACTTGGTGTCTCGAGCGGTGTTACCTGGGCGCGCGCAGGATTGCTCCAACACGCGACTAGCGCGATCACCAAAATTCCCTGGAACGTATTCCACCGAAGCATTGCAGTTCTCCCCCCTTGGCAGGTAGGCGTCGGTCAACGTTGATCCCTGACGCCTTACCGCGATGCCACCGCGCACGCAATTCGCGCACGTCGAGTTGCACCGTTTACGTAAGAGGAATCGGCTATCAGCCCGCTGGTCGGACAGCACCATCGTTAGAAACGACAAAGTTTCCACAAACGACTAGGCGAGTGCTAGCAGTGATTGCCCGCGCGCAACGCCTTACAACAAAGCCAACAATGCATCCACTTGCGCGTCGGTGCCCACGGTCACGCGAATGCCTTCCGGCCAACCGGGATAGGGCATGTAGCGAACCAGCACGCCCATCTGTTTCAGCGATTCGTACAACTGTTTCAGGTCGCGATTGCTATCAGTGCACCACACGAAGTTGGCTTGCGACTCGGTGACCGTGAATCCCTTTTCGCGCAGCGCGGTCGTCATTCTGCTGCGTGTGGCGAGCACCTTCGCGCGGTTCTCCGCCAGCCAATCCTGATCGTCGATCGCTGCCGTGGCGGCCGCGATTGCCAGCATGTCGCAGTTGTACGAGTCCTTGACCTTCGCCAGTTGCTCGATGACCTGCGGCTGCGCGATCGCAAACCCAAACCGGATGCCTGCAAGTGCGTACGACTTGCTTAGCGTCCGCGTTACGATCACCCGCTCGTTGTTCGCGACCAGGCCCAGGCAGTTCGAATCGGCGAAGTCGCCGTACGCTTCGTCCACCACCAGAGGGCAGGGGATGTTGGCCGCCAGTCCGGACACACGCTCCGCCGGCAGCATCGTGCCGCTGGGACTGTTGGGGTTCGCCAAGTACGCCAGCCGCAGCCGATCGACCGGCGCGGCGAACTCCTCGCCCATCGTCCAATCGCTCGCGAAGTCCACCACGTCGACGCTCGCACCCTGAATCTCGGCGAGCGTCTTGTACAGCACGTAACTCGGGTTGGGATAACGCAACACGTCGCCCTCGCCCACGAACGTGCGGGTGAGGATCGTCAGGATGTCGTCGCTGCCGTTGCCGCACAGGATCCAGTCGGGCGTGATCTCTGGCAGGTCGGCCCGCAGCACCTCGGCCGCTCGCTCGCGATACGCGGATGCGACCGGGTCGGGATACTTCTGCAAACTGCCGGTCGCTGCCTGCTGGATGGCCGCCACCACCTTTGGCGACGGCGGATAGGCATTTTCGTTCGTGTTGAGCTTGATCACCTTCTCCCGCCGCGGCTGCTCACCCGGCTGGTATCCGGTCATCTGCTGAATCGCTTCGCGATACATGGTTGGTTGTCTCAAAGTAGTTAGTACGATGGCCGCCGGTGGCCGTAGCGGCTCCAATTCCGCGGCCACGCGGTACCTGTGCTAGTTAACTTCATCCCCCCCACTTTCACAAGGCGACTACACAGGCGGCATTGTTGGTCCGTTTTGTCCCACGATCCATGGGCCCAAAACCGGGGGTTTTGTCCCAACCCACGATCCATTGGCCCAAAACCCCCAACGTTTCGGTCCCACTCAAGTCGAATAAACCCTTGTTTTCTCGATCAAACCTGTCGGGGGGTGCGACAAAACGCCTCGCGTTGTTCCCCGCATGTTTCAGTAGGGACAAAACTCCGCTGGTCGCCGTTCGCTCCGCCGAACCAGCGCCGGTCGTTGAAACCACGAGTGCATGAAGCGACCGCATCTCAACAGCTGGCTCCACTCCCAAAGTTCCAACCCCGTATTCTCCCACGCCCCGTGTAAAATTCCTACCAGCACCCACGAAGAAACGGGAGAAAAGCAAACTCCACGGACGCGCGCCCGTAGCCGGATTCGCGAGAATTCGGACCGAAGCGTGGAGCGGCGGGTTCATCGTTCCGCATCGTTTTGGCGCCGACCATCGTGTAGCATGGAATCCCGGTGGCCAGTCTCAACAGCCCAGGCGGGAGCGGCACGGTGGCAGACCGAGTCTCGATTCCGATCTTTCCAGTCTATCCGTCGCTGATCGCCATCAGCTTCGTTATCGGCTGGTTCATCCCCGGCTTCTACGACTGGACCGGCTCGGATCAAAGCCGCGCTTCGCCGTTGGTCGCGCAAACCGCGATAGGGCTGCTCGTTGGCGCCATCCTTATCTGGATCGTCCTGCCGTGGCTACCGATTGCCGCGGGTGCAACCACCGACAAACTACCCCGACCGCGGTTCACCAGTCGGACTCTATTGCTCGTCACCGCGGGGATAGCCATTGGCGTCGCAGTGGCCACTCGGTTTCCGATGGTGGTGAGCGGTCTGCTCTGCGCGATGGTGTTTGGCTATGCCATCTGGTTCTCGATTCGATCTAGCCGCCATCGCTGGCCCACGGCGGCGCTCCTGGCGTGCATGATCGGCCCCTACGTGTGGATCGTGTTCCACGATGAACTGGAGAGCCTATTTCCAGCAATCCTCTGGATGGCCGCTGGCTTGCCCGCCTTTCTCCCCGCTGCCCTCCTCAGCAGCCTATGGGGACACAACCTGCACGAGGTGACGTGGCTGTCCGTGTTGCTCACGGCCGTTGAACTAGCCATCGGCATCTGGCTAATCCGCCTGGGACCGCGCCGCACCATCGCCTACCTGGTGCTGGTGCTGTTAATGTCGACGATTGGGTCGTTCGGGCTGAATGCTCTAGTCCGAGCTTGAGGGGAGCCTTCTTCAACCGTAGCCGGATTCGCAAGAATTCGGGCGCATGGGAAGGGCATCCGAATTCTTGCGAATCCGGCTACCGCGACACTGCTATACTACCAACCATGTCCACCGCTACTCACATCCAGGGTCGAATCGTTGCCTCTGAGTTCCGTAACGTGGAAGTGGAGACCGAGACAGGTGAGCGAGTGCACGCCATCGTCCCCATCAGGTGGTTTAGCGCTCGAGGCAGGTTTGATATGTGCGGAGCGTTGCCACTATCGCTGCGTGTGCGTGTGAAGCTTCGCGAGCCTCCGAAGCCGAATCGAGTGGTCGCGGTCATCGACTCGGACGAATAGCGGTAGCACGCTCCACACGTAGCCGGATTCGCAAAAATTCCGGCACTTAGGAAGGGCATCCGAATTCAAGCGAATCCGGCTACAACGCCGCGCTCACGGCAAATCCCAAATCGTCACCGAGCCATCCGTAAACCCTGCGGTCAATTGGCTTCCATCCGGTGAAAACTCGAGTACGTACGCGCGACTGCCGGGCTGGAGGAACTCGGCGATCTGCTCTCCAGTCTGGGTGTCGTACAGCAGCACCTTGTCGGTGCCGGGGTCGCCTGCGTAGTTTCGGTCGGCCGTGGCGAAGCGGCTAGCGTCGGGCGACACGGCCAAGTGGCAGCCGTGGTCGTGGGGGTGGCGGATGGTGCGTTGGAGTTTGCCGGACTCGACGTCCCAGATGTAGACCGACTCGGCCGAGTTGGCCACAAGCGTCGAACCATCCGCCGAAAATGCGGCTCCCCAGACCTGGATCTCTTTGCGCTTCGCTTTGCCAGTCGGTTCGTCGCGCCAGTCGGCGACAAACTGCTTTTGAAGCTTGCCAGTCGCAGCGTCCAGCACGAGTGTGTCGCCATTGCCATCGGCCACGAGCAGCTTATCGCCATCGGCAGTGAATTCCATCGCCACGAGCGACCACAAACCGGGCTTCCCACCTGTTTCGGGTGGATAGGTGTACTGCTCCGCACCGCTTTCCACGTCGATCGCATGGAGTCGGGTGTCGCCCAGACCGCCATTGGAGGTGAATGCAACCACCGTCTTGCCGTCGGGCGACAGGGCGGCGCCGCGAATGTCGGTGTCGAGGATCATCTCGCGAACCAGCCCGCCAGTTTCCGCGTCGAGCACCACCACCACGCCCTCGCGGTACTCTTCGGGATCGTTCCGACGGCCGGCTACCACCATTTGCTTTCCGTCGGGCGTGAAGCCGATGAAGGCCGGTCGGGCTTTCCAGCCATCGCGACTCACCACCGGGGCGAGCAACTGCAGCCACACCGGCGAGCGGGTGGTTGTGTCCCATAAACGAACATACCCGTCGCCATGTCCCGTGGCGATCTGCTTTTCGTTGGGCGAGTAAGCAAACGAGTCGATCATACCAATGGGAGTGGCGTCGCTGTGAAGCAGCCTCGCGCCGGTCTCGATGTCGAAACTCGCCACCGTGTTGTCGATCGGCATGTAAACCCGCGAACCATCGGCCGAAAACCGCGGCGAGTCGCACCACTCGCCAGGCAGCATGAAGGACTGCAGCGTTTCGCCGGTCTTCGCGTCGAGAATTTGCAGTCGCGAGAACTCGGCGAGTGCAACTTTCGTTCCGTCGGGCGAAAGATCGGCATGCCCAAAACTGCACCAGTCCTTGGCGTTCAGCGTCCGCTGCTCGGCGCCCGACTCGATGTCCCAGAACCGAATCTCCGCCAGCGGGACGTTTCTGGAGCCAGACACGACGTTGGCTTCCGACCTAGGCACCGTTTTTTGGCCGGCTGACATCAGCGATTTTCCGTCCGGCGTGACCCGCAAATTGATCAGCACGGGATTGTAGCTACCCGCTGGATCGTGCGCCTTGCGGATGTAGTGCAACCGGCGCTCGTTGTCCAACTGCCACATGAAGATGTCACCATGCGATGACGCACCAGCAAATACAATCGACTCGTCCGGTGAAAAAGTCACGCATGCGGCGCCGCCCGATCCTTCCATCCCATCGCCGCCAGCGAGCAGGTTGGCTCCCGTGGCAAAGGTTCGATACGGTGGCTCGGGCTTTGCCCGCTCGTAAACTTGCACCAGACCATCCGCGCCGGCCGTGGCAAACAGCTTGCCGGACGAACTGTAGGCAACGTCGTGTACCTCGCCTGTGTGGATCTGCTCGCGAAACACCAAACGACGCTCCGCCAGGTTCCACACCGCGACGTAGCCGTGCAGTTCGCCCCACAACAATTCCTGGCTATCGGGCGAGAACGTAATCGTACTGATCCAGCCTTTGGCATCGTCCGCCAGGCGAATCTCTTCGATCTGCTCGAGCGTCTCGGCGTCGATCAACCAACACGTAGGCGTCACGCGGTTAGGAGCGATCGCCACCAGTTGTTTGCCGTCAGGCGACACCGCCAAGTCGGCCACATGCCCGGCGATACGGAATTGATCGACCGACAAACGAACCGCGACATTGTCCGGCGCGGAGGCATCGTCCGCCTGCCGGGCCACGCTTACCTTGACCGACACCGCAGCCACGACCAACAAAACTATGGCCAGGGCCAGCGAGTTTCGCAAACGCGAACTGCCGCGCGACTCGCCAAGCAAACGGCGCACTCGCTGCACCACCGAGCGGTTGCCGGCGGCTGTGGTCAACAGCGGCTGCCGCACGTTGCGCGACGCGAGCGCCACCAGCGCTTCGCCAAGCGACGTGGAACTCTCACTGGCGGCCCATTGGTCGCAGGCGAACTCGAACTGCGCTTCGAGCCGGCGGACCGCCAGCCACGCCAGCGGGTTGAACCAATGCACCAGCGCCACGAGTCGCGCCACGAGCGAACGCCAAATGTCGCCGCGGCGGTAGTGGGCCAGTTCGTGTTGCAGCACAGCTCTTCGCTGGTCGGCGGTGAGCCTTTGCCAACGTTCGCGTGGCACCACCAACCGATAGCCGGCGGGAGTCCAGCAAAGCGCCGGGCCAAGCCGCGCCGAGACGATCAGCAGAATTGGCTGCGTGCACCCCGCCGCAGCCAGCACTTCTCGCCACTGGGCCTCCCACTCCGGTCGCGGCCACGTGCAGCGAGCAAGCTCGCACACGAACGCCCGATATCGCAAGTAGCCCATCGTTGCGAAGCCCACCAGACCAATCATCCAGACACGCAGAAAAATCGTCTGCCACGTCGGTCCAGGCGTCTGCCGATGTGAGATTCGGCTTGCACCGCGGGACGCAGCTCGCGGTGAATCCGTTGCGCGCGAGTCGGCTACCGGCGTCGATGGGGCGGAACGGAACGCCCACTCGCGCCCAGTGCGATTGTTGGGCATCACCGCCGAGCTGCTGCGCTGCGGCGCGCGGTTCTGCGGCCACCAGCCGTGTGGCATCTCGATCGCGATCGGCGCTAGCAACAACCCTTGGGCGAGTACCAGGCTCCACGCGAGTTGCTCCACCTTGGGCGAACGCAATCGCAGCACGCGGGTCACTATCGCCACTAGTAGTGCGGTTCCACCCACCACGCACGTCGCACGAAGCACCGCTTCGGCCAACCAATCAGGCAGCAGTGTCATTGTTTGCCCCTCTTCTTTTTGGAAGCTTTCGCTTTGCCCTTGGCTTGCTGGATTAGCTGCTCGAGCTCGTCGATCTGCTCGTCGCTTAGTTCATGCTGATCGACCAGCTTGGCCACCAGCGGAATCACCTGTCCGCCGGTCAGCGATGCGAGCAGTTCCTGCAGTCGTCCGCGCGTCACCCGATCGCGCGTGACCGCGGCCGAGTAAACCGCCGGCCGCTGGTCGGAGCGGTGGACCAGGCCTTTCTCGACCATCCGGTTTAAGTGCGTCTGCACGGTAGGATAGGCAATCTCGCGGCCGTAGCTGGCGATCTGCTCGTGCGACTGCCCCAATGTGAGCGGCCCCGCGTCCCACAGCATGGTGAGAAACTGCATTTCGCCTGCAGTCACATGGATTTCCCGATTGGGCATCTCGCCAGTCTCCAACGTTTATTTCGTGTGTCATAAACGTTTTATTGCATTTGTAATAATATGCAAGACGAAATCCGTCAGGTTTCCGCAATTCGTCGTGGCCGACGCGGCGTGCCCCACTCCTACAACCACCCGTCAGCAAGGTAGAATGAACCGATCGACTTTTACCGACCGTTTCGGAGCGACGAGAGCAAGATGGGCCCCCTGATTGGACTTTGGCGCGACACCTGGTGGGTGTGGCTGGTGTTTGTGGCCATCGTGGTAGTGCTCGGCATCCTGGTGACACCCTACTATCTGGTGTTCGTTCCGGTGCTGCCAGGCGTGTTCGTGTACTTCGCCTTCAATCGCTACGACAGCGACGGCAACGAAAAACCGGACGTCGATCGGCATTAAGTCGACGGCCGATCGCTCATGTTTGCCACGTGTGCCAATTAGGCCCGGCGTTTACGCCGGGTTGCACCGTGACGAACTCTCCAGCGGTCGAGAAGATAGTTATCCATCCACCGGAGCATGACCGAGACCGCCATCGTGCCGCGGTTCGCCACGTTGGCATTGCTCGGCCAGATTGTGGTCTCGGTCGTGCTCCGGCTAGTAGACGATTTTCTCCTCGACCGCCTGTCGGTCATGCGCAGACCACCCCGCCGTAAACGGCGGGGCTATGTTCCAGCAAAAAATTGGTCACGGTTTTGCATGTAATAGGCAACAAAAAACAGGGGCAAGCCGCCGGGTCCTCCGTTGGCTTGCCCCTTCGCAACGCTGATTGTTGCGATCCCCTGACAGCGCGATTTACTTCTACAGCACCAGGTCGAAGGGGTCTTTTTCGATACCGTCGTCTTCGTCGGCGATGATGTAGTCGAAGAAGCCGTCGGCTGCGTCGATCTTGTCGCTGCCTGCGCCGCCGACCAGAATGTCGGTGTCGTCGCCACCGTTCAGGTAGTCGTCGCCGGCTTCGCCGAGCAGGATGTCGACGCCCACGCCGCCGTACATGGCGTCGTTACCAGCGCCGCCCTGCATGAAGTCGTTGCCGCGACCGCCGTACATGCGATCGTTGCCACGGCCGCCCAGCAGGTGGTCGTTACCCGCCATGCCGACCATGAAATCGTTGCCGACGCCGCCTTCGATCTTGTCGTCACCACTTCCGCCAGCGAGCGAGTCGTTACCGTCGCCGCCGTCGAGGTGATCGTCGCCCAGCATGCCGAGCAGGATGTCGCTGCCGTCGCCTCCGTAGAGCACGTCGTTGAACCGCCTGGAATCAGCGACCGACGCATTCGTGGTCAGGGCGGCGTCGATGGCCGCTTCGGGCACACGGTCGACGCCGTCGATCAGCTTGGCCGCGTGCTCCATCTCCAAACCGTCGATCGTGGCGACTACTTCGGGACCATCGGTCGCGCCGGGCGTTTCGTCGCGGGGGTCGCCAACGAGCACATCGCTATGGGCGCCGCCGTCCACTTTGTCGGCACCCCAACCGGCGTACACCCAGTCGCGGCCGTCGCCAGCGCGGACCGCGTCGTTGCCGCGCCCGGCGAGAATCAGGTCGCTGCCGGCGCCGCCGTAGACCTGGTCGTTGCCGTTGCCGGCGATCACGATGTCGTTACCATCGCCGGCATCCATCATGTCGTTACCGCGGCCAGTGTTGCCGTACTCGACGGCGTAGTCGACCAGCCCGGTGTAGTTGGCCGGCACTTCGTTCGTGGCGTCGCCGAACATCCAGTCGTTGCCGTGTCCGCCGCTGACGTAGTCGTCGCCGTCGCCACCGGCCATGGCGTCGTCGCCCCAACCGCCGGAAACGTAGTCGTTGCCAGCGCCGCCCAGCAGGGCGTCGTTGCCGTACTGCCCGGCGATCGAGTCGTTGCCGTCGCCACCGACGATCAAGTCGTTACCGAAGCCGCCGCCCAGGCGATCATTGCCGGCTCCGCCATCGATGTAATCGTTGCCCGACCCGCTGCGGACCGAGTCGTTACCGCGGCCGGCATAGGTCCAGGTGTTTTGAAAGACGTTGTCGGCGATCGACACGCGGTCATCACCGCCTTTGGCGACGATGTGGATGTAGTCGATCGCACTGTTGTCGTGTTGCGTGAGTTCGCCATTCACCGAGACGTTGAGTCGCTCGCCGGTGACGAACACGCGGATCACGTCTGCATCGTCGGTGCCTTGAACCAGTAACACGCCTTCGGGCGGGGCGACGTCGGTGGCCAGGTTGGGCATGGCCATCAGGTCGGCGGCCAGCAGGGTGCGCGGCTCGAGTCCTTCGAACCTGCGTTGACCACGGCGGTGCTGCAAGCGAGCGCGGCGGCGGGATTTTCGAGACATGATGAGTTTCTCCGATTCGTAGGTGTGCCCCTAAGCAGTCGTGTCTCGGTCCAACTTCACTCACTGAGTGACGCTGCTGGAGCGCACCGCTAGCCGTGACCGCGTCTCGGCCGGCGCGCACGTTGAGCGCCGATGCGAGACAAGGTTTCGTGGCAGGTTGGCCGGCGGAGGTGAAAAGCTTTGCCGGCTCAGGTCGTTGCGATGATGCTCCTTAGGCGGGCCTGACCCCTGACGTGGCCCGAGACACTTCGGCGGTACCTCCATGTGGGCGCCGCAAGCTAACCGCCAATGCGGCAGCTCTAATAGCGCATCCTAGTAACCCGCCGCAGCCGTGCAAGCGCAATCGTCCGAGTTTCTCCGATCGGGACGCGGCGTGTCGGAATTCGCAGATAGAGACCGCCTGCCAAGGTGATGCTTGCAGGGCGTGTGGTGGAATGGTCCACCAGTGTTGCAGATTCGCTCAACGGGATGTGCCGCCAGCGCCGCGCTGTCTCAAACTGAGTCGGCCTATTCCTCGGCCGCCTGGCGGAAGTCGAAGGCCATGAAGTGCAAGCCCGTGTCGGTGTCGAGCAGATAGCCACCCGTGGGAGCGAGGTACTTCTGGAGCACCTCAAACGGAGGCAGTTCGTTCTGCTCCAGCACGTCGAGGAACCCGCCGGCCGCGTCGGAGTTCTCCGCCCAGGAGGACAACCGGTCGCGGGTGTCGTCGGATTGGGAGACTTCGTACCAATGCCGAATCGCCTCGGCGGCATTCTCGTAGTAGAACATCGCCAACTGGCGGCCACGTGTGAGCCGCTCCACGCGGCTCTGAATCACCTTGAACTCGATCGAGTCGGCCAGTCGCGGCCGCGTGCCCTGCTGGGCTTCAATCAGTTGATGCAGCAGCGACATCGACGTGGTGGCGATCAGCGTATCGTCGAGCACCGCGTAGCAGGGCGTGAAGATGCGATCTTCTTCGGCGCGATCGCGGGCGAAGCGGGGCGTGAACAGATAGTAGGTCACACCGCCGAACTCCCGCTCTTCCAGGGCGTCCTTGTCTTCGGCAATCGTCTCCAGTGCCTTGATCGCGAGTTCCGGATCGACCAGCGTGGCGCACAACGCGCGTTGCTCGCCCAGCGGGCGAGCAGGCTCGTCGTAGCCGGTGACCAGCGTCGCCTGCCCGGCGAGGTTGTTGATCAGCACTTCGCGGAAGTCGATGCCAAGCTCCTCGGAGATGTTGTTTTCGATGGACTCCTCGAACGCCCCGTCGTAGCGGAACTGGTCGACCAGTTGGACCAACCGCTCGTAGATGCCCGGCGCGTCGACGTGCGTGGTGGAGTAGCCGTAAGCGTTGGCCGGCACGTAGTCAGGTGGCGTGATGTCGCCCTTTTCAAACCGCAGCAACGTCAGCACGCCCGAGCGGGGATTGTCGAGCAGCACGTGCAAGTGCATCAGCGAGTCCCACTCTTCGGTGGCAAACGTGGCGGTGCCGCCGACGCCCAGGACGCCGTCGAGTCCCAACGCAGGGAACGTGGCAAGCACTACGCCTGCGCCAAAGTTTCCGCGAAACGCTCGCCGCAGCGTGGTGATGGGGTCGACGTAGAACAGAATCTGCGGCGGCTCCTCCAGTTGCGTGCTGCACTCGCGGAAGATGGTCTGGAAGTTGTGGTTGTCGGCCAGCGTCTTCGTTCCGGAGGGTTCACTGGTCTCTGCTGCGTCTTCATCATCAGCATCTTCCACCGGTTCGACCTGCGGGGTGCGCCCCGCCCAGCGATCGAACACATGACGGAGCAGCGTTTCGTCGTTGCTGCCGACCATGCAGGTCTGTTTCACTACATAGCCGAACGTCGACGAGCGGTCGTCGCCGCGACGCACTACGGTGAGTGTCTCGCCGTCGAGGTCCGTCTTCTCCACGGTCATCGCTTCGCGTTCCCAGCGATCCTCGAGCAACTGCAGGAAGAAGTCGACGTCCTCCTGGTGTCCATCGAAGTCGGCCAACAGCAGCACGCCCATGTTGGCGTTGCCGCGATCGATCACGCCGATGGCGATCTCGCCCTTGGGCACGTGCGAGAGATCCTCCCAGATGAACCCGGCGTCTTCGGCCGCGTTGTCGTCGAATTGCCGGCCGGCGAAGGCCCAGGTGTCCTGGATAAACGGGGCCACTTCGGGGTCGTCCAGCAAGCGGCCGAAGCCGGTGGAGCGGAACCGCTCGTAAAGCTCACGCCCGTGGGCCACGCGGGCGAATGCTAGCGTTTCGTAGGGAAACAGCCGCATGGCCGAGGGTCGCTCCACTTCCTCCTGGCCCCAACAGAGGCTGGTGGGTAGGAGAATTGCGGCAATAAGGAAAACCGGCAAAATTTGGCGGGGTTTCATGATGGAGTGGTTCCCATTGATGGATTGCAGTGCGATAGCCGTTGGCCCGGTGGTCGATGCATACGTTATAATGCCTGCGCTGGCCGGCCGTTTATCCTACCCCAACTGTGGGGTGGAAGTTTCTACCGTTTTGGGAGTTTGTGATGACCCAGCGAATCAAGACCTTGGCGCTATTCGCCGGAGTGCTGGGAATGTTGGCCTGTGACAGCGCCTGGGCTCAGGGCGTTGGCGGCGGTCGGCAGCCAACCGGTTCGGGTTTGACCAGCGGGTTAGGTTTTGGCAATGCCACGTTCGGCAGCAACACCGGGATCGGCTCCGCCGGCGGCATCGGCGGCACGGGTGGTTTTGGCGCCGGAGGTCTGGGCCAGGGCGGATTCGGTCAGGGCGGACTGGGCCAAGGTGGAATTGGCCAGGGCGGCTTTGGCAACTTCCAGGGCTTTGGAGCCCAGCAGGGCGCAGGCGCGTTCATTGGTCGCGATAGCGCCGATGTGGCTTCAATGTTCGAGAGCATGACCCGCCAAGGCCAGCAGAATGCCAACGCCGGTCAGCGCGGTGGGGCCGGCAACAACCGTGGTCGCGACGCCAATTCAGGCGATACCGCCCAACAGCAGGTCCGCGTGCAATTGAAGGTGGCCTTCGACGTGCCGGACGCGGCCACCAGTCCCATGGCGACCGAGCTTTCCAATCGTCTGGCCAAAGTGCTCTCGGAGCGCGAAGTGTCGGACTTCGACTTCACGGTCGACAACGGCAACGTCGTGATCAAAGGGGTCGCTGCCGACGACTTCGAGCGACTGCTGATCGCGCAACTCGTCGCCCAGCAGCCGGGCGTGGCTACTGTGATGAACCAAATGACCGTGGCTGAAGAGATCGACGCACCGACTCGCCAGGACTAAGCAGCTGCACGGTCGTGCCTGCCGGTGTCGGCTGCAAGTCGGCCATCGACGACGCGGTCACACCCGTCGTCGGGTTGGGCGTGTTGGTCACCGTCACGTTGGTGGTGGTATTCGTCGTCGTAGCGGGATAGCCTCCACTGGTCGCCGACGCTGCGGGAGTGACCGCAGGTATCTTGTTGGCCGGAGCAACCTTCGACGTCGGCCCGCTGGGCACCGTGGCCGCTGGCGTGCGATTCATAAATCGGCCGGGCAGCGAAATGGTGGTGGTGGTCATCGTCTGCTTTTCTTCCACCGGCTCGGTGGTGACCTTCGTAGCTGGCTCGTTGGTGTAGTACGAAGCCTGCTGCACTTCGGTCTTGTTCTGATGCTCCGCCAGCATGGTATCGGGTCGTGGTGGTCCTGGCAGCCGTTGGCGAGCTTGATCGCTCACAACGAGCCCGCCCCCCTGGAGGGGCTCGAAGCGGGCGATCAAGCTCACTTCCGACTGCGGTCCGCCAACGGCGTCCCATGGTAGCCACACACTGTACGATGCGCCGATTTCCGATTCGCTCTCATACTTCGCGAATTGCTGCGGCGGGAAGACATAACGCTTGGTCGGGCGATGGTCGGTGGCCATGCGGCCGTCCTCGACGAACGCGTACACCACCAGTTGGCCCTCCACGCGAATGGGTTTGGCCGAATGGCGATCGTAGAAGAACAACCGTCCACCGAAGCCCCGTGTGCCTTGTCCATCGCGATGCAGCACGGCCTCGGCCCACGTGGCTACCACCCGTTCCGGCATCCCGATTGGATCTTCTTCTCCACCCATCAGTTTGGGCAGAGGATTCATGTCGGTCACCTTCTTCCCCATCGATTGACACCCGACGCTAGCCAACACCAAGCCGCCGACGAGTAGGGCAGACAACGATTGAGAGTATCGGTTCATGGCAGCTAACAAGTCTGAAACAAAGGGCGTGAGAAGGGAATGCAGCTCGGGGCAGCTACTGGGGAGCCACCGGCGGCAGCATGCGAACGGCAGGTTGCTCGTAACTGGCCTGGTTGGCCTCGGGCTGTCGTACTGGTCCGCTGGATGGCTGCATTGGCTGCAGTTGCTGAGGCTGTTGTTCGGGTTGGATCACTTCGTACGAATCCGTCGGTGCACTCTCGTAACGCGGGATGTACTGTCCCTCGGCTGCCGGCGTGGG
This sequence comes from Aeoliella sp., assembly GCF_965227375.1. Lineage (NCBI taxonomy): Bacteria > Pseudomonadati > Planctomycetota > Planctomycetia > Pirellulales > Lacipirellulaceae > Aeoliella > Aeoliella sp. The sequence continues at coordinate 556,238 of NZ_CBDDFX010000002.1, read as the reverse complement.
CTGGAATTGCAGCTCGCCTTCGGCAGGCACTTCCGTCGGGTAGCAAGTCTGCGAGTCGGCGTCGGTCCAGTCGTCGCATCGGCTACGCAGACCGCTGGGGCCGTTCATGCTCACCACGTCGCACAGCACCCAGCTCATACGCGACGACTCGACCTGCTTGATCATTTCCGCATCTTGTTCGCTGCGAATCACTCGCGGCGTAAGGATGATCAGCAGTTCGCTCCGTTTCTCGGATACCGCGTCGTAGCGGAACAGGTCGCCGACCAGCGGAACCTCCGAGAGAATCGGCACACGGCGGTGGACGTCGAACGTTTCCTTCTCCAACAAACCGCTGAGCACAATCGTCTGGCCCGAGGCTGCTGCCACGGTCGAGTAGGCGGTGATCTGATCGATGCGCGGTGCGCGAACCACGCTGCCGTCCACACCGGTGAAGATCGGGATGCCTTCGGCTTCGGAGCCAACCTTCGACTTCTCGGCCTGGATCTCCATCACCACCATGCCGTCGGGGCTCACGCGGGGCCGAACCTGCAGGATGATACCCACTGGTTCGTAGGTCACCGAGTTCTGCTGGCCGAATGTCGTGATATTTGTGCTTTGCACCCGCGGCACACGCTGGCCGACCTGAATGATCGCCTGCTGATTGTCGAGTGCGGTGACTTGCGGACGGCTCAATACCTCTAAACGGCGGCTTTCCTGCAAGGCTCGCAGCAGTGTGCTAACGCTGTTGCTGCTGGCGGAGAAGACGAAGCCGCCGAAGCCCAGTTCGGGATTGATTCGGTTCAAGGCGAAGTTCGACAGGCCTTGCGCCGCCACGTTGCCAGCGTTGGCAAGCGCGGCGGTGCTGCCGTTGTTGCCCAACGCCTGATTGTTGAAGTTGAAGCCCGGCGTCAACGTCGAGTTGACGATGGTCTGCTGCTCAGTCGTCACCGTAGCCCCACCCGCCGACTGCGTCGAAGTGGTGGTGTTAATGGTCTGGAAGTCGTCGATGGCCGAGCGGTCGAACAGCAGCGAGTCCTGCAGACCCAGTTCGACGCCGAACTCGTCGGTATCGTTCAGTCGCACTTCGGCGATTAGCACCTGGATCATCACCATCGCCGGGCGTTCGTCCAACTGGTCCACCAGGGCGGCAATCTCTTCAAAGTACCGCGGCGTCGCACTCACGATCAGGCTGTTGCTCACCAGTTCCGGCACAATCACCACTTCGCGCTCGATTTGCTCGAACGGGCTGATCGCCAATTCGGCAGCGGCCTCCGCTTCGCGTTCGGTTCGCAGCCACTCGTTCAGGGCAAGCGCCACGTCCTCGGCCGGCGAGTTCTTCAAGCGGTACACTTCAGTACGGCGTTGACGCGAGTCGCTGGCGTCGAGTTGCAGCAGAATGGCGTACACCACAGCCAGGTCGGCTCGCGTGCCCGCAGCGATGATGCTGTTGGTTCGCTCATCAACGGAGAACTGCAATCGCACCAGCGAGTTTTCGCCAGCGGCCAGTCCTGCCACTCCGCCATCTTCGGTGTCGCCAAACAGTTCCCGCAACATCTCGGTAAGCGCCAGGGCGTCGCCGTTGACGATGGTGAACACCTTGATTTCCGCCTCGGCGTTGGGCACCGCGTCGAGTTGTTCGATCAGCGCGGCGATCAGGTCCATGCTCTCACTGGGAGCGGTGACCACCAGCGAGTTGGCCTGCGAGTCGGCCGCAATGCGAATGTTCGCCAGCACACCCGACTCCAGCCGCCGCTGGTTCTGGGGATCGATGGTCACGAACTTGAGTGCGGAGACCCTTGCCGAGATCGCGGCGCCGCCTTCCTGGTTGGCGCCTTCTTCACGAGCCAGCACTGCTTGCCGAAGCACTTCGGCCAGCTCGGTCGAGAGCGTATTCTTCAGTCGGAACACCCGTACCTCGTCGACAGCCGTGCCGCGATCGACATCCATCTTTCGCACCAGGGTGGCGATTTCGGCAATGTCCCGCGGCCCAGCGCTGACGAATAGCGAGTTGGTGCGGAAGTCGGCCACCACGGTGGCCTTGGGGCGGAGGAGTCCGAGGTTGTCCTCATCGGCGTCTTCCCGGTCGTCCAGGTAGGCGTCGATCATCTGCTTCACGTCGCCCGCCACTGCGTACTTGAGTGGGAACACCTCGAACCGATTCGTCGGTTCCACCGGCAGGTCGAGTTGCTTGATCAGTTCGATGGCCGTGGTCACGTTTTCAGGACGTCCCACCAGCAGCAGCGAGTTCGGCTTGCCCAGCGGAGTGATGCTCACGGTGCCGGTTCGAGCATCGAGCACCTGCGAGTAGACACGCTCCAATAGCGCGGCCATCGCGGTACTTTCCACGTGTTGCAGTGGATAGACTTTGATCTCGGGCTCTGTCTCTTTGGTTACCTGCTCAATGCGATTGATGATGGCCATCACCCGTTCGACGTCGCGCTTGTTACCTTTGAGGATGATCATGTCCGATCCCTCAATGAACTGGATCTGCACAGGGCCCAGTAGCGCGCCTTCGACTTCGTCGGGCGAGATGGTCGTCTGGGCGCCCGCAGAGAAGGGCACCGCGGCGGTGGTCTGATCTTCTTCGCCAGTGGCGGCCGGCTCTTCTTGCGGCTGGAAAAGCATGCTCGCCATTTCCGCGCGAGTGCGGGGGGTGGCCTCTCCGCCGCCGGAGTGGTTACGCACGATATCGAGCGCTTGGCGGACCTTGGCGTTCGACTTGGTTTGCGTGTTCACCACGTGAGTGACGCTGGCAGGCGTACTAGGGGTGTCCATCGCTTTGAGCACACTACTCCATGCACGCACCTGATCGGCGGGACCTGTCATTTGTACGTCTCCGCTGGTGCGATCGGCGTCGATCATCACACTCGCGCCCGGCACCATATCGACACGGAACACTAGCCGCTGGCCGCCCGCGGTGGTGGTCGAGGGAAGCGGGCGGCGGAGCAATTGCTCGAGCCGCTGATGCAATGCATCGCCAGCCATGCCGCCGAGTTGCAGGCGTGCCGATGGGCCGATGCCTGGTGTCGCAGTGGCGGAGGCAGGCAAGACGCCTGCGCCGCTTGGCAAGTTGCTAGCCGCCGGCGCCGGAGCTGGTTGTTGATTGGTGGTGCCTGCCAGTTGCGCCGCGACGAACTGATGCAGGCTGTCGGGCCCCATCACCAGCAGTTGCCCCGTGCGATCGTCGAAGGCGATGCGCGATCCCTCGGGTGCCTGGAACTGCTTGGCCCAGTTGGCCGCATCGGCGCGACGCTGTTGCGGCACCGGGTACGCCCTCAAGTAGCCGCTTTCGCCGCCGGCAACTGGAGCGGCAATGGGTTGATCGATGCGTGCGAGCAATCCTCCGATGGCGGCCAACTGCTGATCGGTAGCCTGCACCAAAAGTCGATTGGACGCTTGATCGGCAAACACAACGCTCCTGGTGTCGCTAGCCAGCAGCTTGCGCGCTTCGGTAGCGGCGGTTTCCAGGTCGATGTGCGAGACCGAGAATGCCTGTTGCTTTAATCCTGCCTGCTGTGCTACTGCAGTGCAGCAGACAGCCAGTGCCACAAGCATTGAAGCCAACAGAAGTGGGCTTCGTCGAATCGTCTTGCTGTAGATTGGCCCGTCCATGTGCCGCATCGCTCGTTCGTTTTGATTGCGTGACTCTGCGCGGGTGCGGGGCGCAAACTGCAATGAGTCTGGCCGCGCACGCCGCCCCTACGATCTTGTGCGATCGTCGCTACCGGAATAATCGGTAGGGTTTACCAAGCTTCACCAGTCTTTTTGGTGTTTGCAGCAAGGGTTAGCTGAAGAAAAGCGCAACCAGGCAGCGCCCAGGCCGCTGGCGTTGCTAGCTGCCAGCAGCCGCGGAGGTGAGAATGCGACCGTCGGTCAGCTTGTCACCCATGCCGAATTCGACAACGTCGCCGTCCTCGGTCTCGACGACCATCAGCCTCTTATCGATGCTGACTACTTTGCCTTTGAATAGCCCGACTTCGATGTCGTCGCCCTTGTTCAAACGCAGGCGGTCTTTTTCCTGCGTCCGCACGGTTACCCAAGCCTGAAAGTCGTCTCCCACGCTGACCAACCCAGTCAGGTAGGCGTATTCGGCGTGGTTGAAGCGAGGTCGCGGAGGGGGAGTGGAACGCTCCTCGCGGACCACCACTGGGCGTTCCTTGCGTGGCGGCGGTGGTGGCTCGTAGGCGGCGAACGGGTTGCGTTCGATGATCCGTTCGATGTACTCGTCGGCCGATGCCAGCGCCAGCCGTTCCGATTCACCCTCGTACAGGCCGGTCTTGCGCTTCACGCCGTTTACCACCAGCGCCTCGACCGATAGCACCACTTTCACATCGCGGCTGCCGTCGGGGGTAAGTTGCAGCGAGGTAATCTTGTGCATCTGGTCGCTTCGGTAGAAGCTGTCAAGAAAACGAATCACCGCTTCGGATCGGCCATTGGCGGTGACTTGATAACTGATCGCCTGATAGGCGTTGCTGCGCAGATTGGTCCGCTGCGGCACCAGGTCGTCCACGTCCAACCGCGCTTCTTGAAGTTGGTGAATCAGCCAGCCGCGGTACTCCGACTGAGCAACCGGCAGCACCGCTGGCAGCGACTGCTTGCGCCACTTGCCAAGCTGGGCGACCTTGCGTTGCGCTTGCACGCGCTGGTGGAAAGCGTCCTGCTTGCCGGTGTCGGCCGCCGAATGCCGGGCGACTGCATTGTCTCGCCAGGTGGCGTACTTCTTCCACGCCCAGTTGCCACCCCACAGCACCACGAGCAGCACCACAGCAGCGGCAAGTTTCTTTTCGCGATCGCTCATCGTCGGTCCTCCTCACTGGGAGTCACGGCGATCTCGTCGCGGAAGCTCCAGCCGAACGTCTTATCGTTATCGTCGGTGTCGAGCAGGCCCGGGTTCACTTGGTGGTATTCGTCGCGGAGTCGATCCTCGATCTCCTTCACCACCACCTGGCTTTTTGCTCCACCCGAAATCGTTATGGAGCCTCCCACCGCGTTGCGTCCAGGTGCCTGCTTGGCGAGGATCGAGCGCAGTTGTACATCGCGGTCCGGTTGGTAGTCTTCGTGGTTATCCAACTCGTGCGGCCTGATTGTCATCGCCAGGCGGTCGATTTCGTCGAGCCAGTTCACGTCGGTGGCGAGCCACTGCTCGACTTCGGTCGCTTGTTTGAGTTCCGGCTCCAACTCCTTAATCTCTGCTTCCAGTTCGCCCATGTCCTTCTCGTACTTCACCGCCTGCTGTTGGATGCCGGCAACACTGCTGTAGGCCAGCCAGCCACCGCCCAAGAACATGACCGCTGCGAGCGCGCCAGCCAGTGCGTAGGTGGTGATGGGCGCCTTCTTCTCGGGTGGCTTCCGCGGAGCGAGGAAGTCGATCGGCACGTCGCGACTCGCCAGCGAGTGCCCGCTGCCAAGCAAGCCGGCAAAGCCAGCCGCCTCGTCGGGCCACACGTCGCCGGATTCACCCAGCGAACGAATGTCGACCTGCACCACTCTCCGCGAGAGTGCTCGCCCGGCAAGGTCGGCGATCTGGGTGTCTTGCTGGCTGCCAACGATCCACACCAGCGATTGAATGTCCTTGGCGTTCAACTCACTGGCCACCGCAGCAATCGTCCGCCGCGTCTCGCGAGCGGCCGCCTGCGCGCGGCCCTCGACGTCGCCCTCGCTGGGCACCGGCACCGAGCGAATCGCCACGGTCTGCCCATCGCAGATTCCGACCAGGTCGAGTTCCGCACCACGCAGCGCGGCCACCAAATGAACGCCGGTGTTCAGGTTCGGCGTCTCCTGCATCGCCAGTCGGGCGATGCCGCAGCCTCGCATCGAGATCGTCTCGGCCGCCACGTGCAGCTTGGTGCAAACATTGCGAGCGGAGTTCAGCGTGTTCTGGCTTACCCGCGCTGCAAACACCGAGGTGGCCTCGTCGCCATGGATGGCCAGTGGCAGGAAGTCGATGGTGGCCGACTCGTCCACGGTGGGAAATTCGGTAGAGGCTCGCAGCCGCACCACGTCGGGCAGTTCGTCCTTGGGCACCGGCGGCACGCGCAACATCCGGCTTTGGACATCTCGTCCACCCAGCACGACCATCACCTTCAACTTGCCAGCGTGCAGTTTGGTGATCAGCGGACTAAGCGCATCGGCAATGTTCGCCACAGTGGGATCGCCGGCGATCGGCGCCGTGGCTGCTTTGCTCGCGCGCAGCGTTCCGCCACCGCGGCTGCCCACCAACGCGCGAACGTGGGTGGAGTCCCAATCAATTACCAGCAAGTCGGACATAAACTCTCAGCCTTGTAGCAGGATTCGCAAGAACTAGGTCTTGCCAATACTTCATTTTATTCACAACGCCGTGGGCAAGCGAATATTTCACCTATTCCAGGAAACCTAGTTGCTCAACGGTAAAACCGGCTCCCAGCGGCGACAGGTTGCGGACCGAGCTTATGGTGGGGATTACGCCACTGGCGTCGATCACCGCTTCGAGCCGCGTGAACGGGCCCTCGGCCTCGTAGTAGCCCACCACCTGCACGCGGTAGATGTCGCCACCCGCGGTCACGAGCGGCATCAACTGCTTCATCTGATCCAGGGTTACGATGCCATTGGTGAGCAACCACGTCTCGTACTTCTGATCGGGTTGGTCGGTGGCGGGTTCGAACGAGCGGTTCGCCAGGATCTGCTCGACCGCCTGCGGAGGCAACGCCTCGGGCATGGTGTAACTCAGTCCGTCGAGCAACACGCGCGGCGCTTGGTTGATATTCAGTCGCCCCGGAATCACCGGCTGCCCGCCTGCGGTCAGGTTCTCCATCATCACCGGCAAGTACGCCTGCATCGAACCGGGATCTTCGGGAAATGCTTCCTCGACGATGGTCCGCTGTGTTTCACCATTCTCCACCACGCGAGTCTGCGTGCCGATCAAGTCAAGGATCGAGTCGATCGGCACCGAGCCGCCTTGTTCGTAGTCGAAGTCGAGCGAGCCGGCGCTCTTGCGTTGTTCCACCGGGCCGGCGTTGTCCTCGATGCCGGTGTCTTCTTCGTCGTCCTCGTCGTACGCTCCGCCTTGGCGATAAGCAATGATGAAGTTCGCCTGATCGGCGTCCAGCACTTCGGAGAGTTCCGCGTGCAGCGTCTCCAAGTCTTCGGCGTTCACATCGATCTTCGGACTGCCGTCGGCGCGAAGGTTCCGCTCGCCGCTACGCAGCGTGAGGTAGGCCGCCCAACCGCGATTCAAGCTGCCGGTCGAGTTGTCGACGTTTTCTATCCCGTAGAGCTGGGCCTCGTCGTTGTCGACGATGTAGTTGCGATTGCGGTCGAAGCCGAACAACAACTCGGGCGTCACTTCCCGCACCAGCAGCAACTGGTCGATGCTCTCCAGCGGGCCATTCTGCGGCTCGTAGGCGGGACTCAACGAGGTGTAGTAGTCGCGCTCCGCGCCAAACTCGCGCGGTTCGTCGTCTTCGTCCAGCCAGTCGAGGATGGCGTCGGCAATCGACTCGGTCATCCCTGGCAGGCCCATCAACAGCGAGCGCCCCAGCGACCCGCGCGGGTCACGAGCGTCGGCCACCAGGATGGTGTTCAGGTTCAGCCGCGCCGATTCGTCCTCCAGTCCGAAACGGTAGCCGGCGAATTCGTGGTAGGAGTCGAGGGCCGGAGCCACGATCGCATACCGACAACGCAGCGCCGGTCGCGGGTCGTACTGACCGTCGGCACCGGGCAGGATGGTCTGCATGTCAGCCGGGTTGCTGGTCAGGCCGCCGCCAGAGACGATGGTTGCCTCGTCGAGCGCGAGCAAATAGCGGGTGTACTCGATGCCCGACTCGGCGGCCAATTTGGTTTGCAGTTGCCGCTGTCCAACGTCGGCCGCCTTGTACTCGGCGAACGCCCAGTCGTAGAACGCCACGCACGTGAGTGTGAGGATCACCACCACGATCAGCACGGTTAACAGCAGGCTGCCGCGTCGTTGTCGTTTGGCGTGTGTCATCGACTGCCTCCCGAACCCGAACTGCCCGAAGAGTCGGTCCCGCTCGTAGTTGTCCCGCTATCCACGCCCACCAGGTCGGCGCTGTAGTAATGCCACGTGCTCGGCAGGGCGATCACCAGCACGTACGGTTCCGACTCAGTAGTGGTGACGTTGCCGAAGCGATCTTCGTGCTGCTGCGCGAACCACATCCGCAGTTCCACCGCTCGCGGCAACTGGCCCTGCATTTCCTGCATGTCCCAGTACTCGTAGAGCTGCGTGCCGTCGAAGTAACGAAACTCCAGCCGCGAAACCTCCGGCGCTACGAGTTGCGGCGTGCCCACCAGGGCCGTGGTGGCGCCGGTTTGGTTGGCCCAGTTCAGCAGATCGCGGTTCGCTTCCTGGCGAATCAGCCCGGTGCCGTACTCCACTCCGCTCATCGAACCACGCACACCCAGCGTGGCGCCACCCTCGCCCAGCGCGTACCGCACCGTGCTGATTCCCGAGATGCTGGCCGAAGGAACCACGTTGCCGCTGCTGTCGAGTTCGAAGTTGGGGCGTTCGCGATAGACATCCATCTGCAACTCTTGCAGCGTGCCGTACAGGCCCAACGGCTGGCGGAGCGAAAGGGACTCCGCATCCTCCTCGGACGAAGAGGACGAAACACCGCTCGATGAACCGCCGGCGGATGAGCCGCCATCGGAGGAACCAATGTCGTCGAGCGAGTCGACGTCGAACTCGGCCATCGCCTCGGCCATCTGCATAGCGGTCGAGGTATCTTGTGGGTCGTAGATCACGCCGTGGTGTACGTCGCTGCGAATCAGCCCGATCACGCCTTCGACCAGCCGCGCTTGCTCGACCCGCTCGCGACTGACCATCGCCCGCGACATGCCCAACGACAACGCGGCCGCCAACATCGCCAGCAACACGGCCGACAACGCTAGCGCAAGGATCAGCTCGATGAGCGTGAAGCCTTGCTGAGTGCGTGTTGAAGGGCGAGAGTTCATCGGGGCCTAAAACGAACCGGAAGACGTGTCGGAGGAAAAGTCGGAGGTCGTGCCGGTAGTCGACGCCGCCGCCGCTTCCACGCTGGCGGCCATCGCGGCCATCTGTTCGGCGTATTCGGGATCCTGGAACCAACGAACCAGCTCGCACGCGGGGCGGTCGTCGGTCGACTCGGTGCGGGCGACTAGCACGCGCACTTGCAGTAGCTCGCTTACCGAGGTGGGTTCCACAATAATTTGCACCGACCATGCGCTGAGGGCTTCGCCCTGGGACATCGGCATCGGACCCGCATCGACGATGTCCATCGAACCGCACTTCATTTGGTCGATGATCGTCTGAGCGACAATGCGGGCTTCGAGGCTGTCGGAGGTCTCGGCGGACAGTTCAAACGCCGACGTGACCACGGTGCCGATGTATCCCAGCGAGATGGCCAGAATGGCAATGGCCAGGATCACTTCCAGCAGCGTGAACGCGCTCTGGTGCGTGCGTCTGGCTTGTCTTCGAGCGCCCATCATCGTGTCTCCCGGTAGCTGGGAACGTCCGACGTGGCGGCCGTGCAGGTTAGTCCGCGCAGCGTCACCTGCACTTGTTTGCCGCTGGATTCTTCGAGCACCACGACCGCGTCGTACGACGTGCCATCGGGGTTGAACACCACCGGCTGCGACCACTGCCCCTCCTCAACGTAGTAGGAGCCGGTTTGCTGCGTCATCGCGGTGGGGGCGGCCGCCTCGAGAGAGCGGAACACAACACCTTCCGGCAGCTGGCCACTGCCCTCGGCCTGAGCTTGCTGGTCGGGCGTGATGGCCTGCCCCAGCGGCGCCAGGCGGTAGTCGCGACCGCCGAGCAAGCAGGTGAACACCATCCGTTGGCCGTTGGCCACCGAGGTATGCTTGCCTTCGGCCCAGGTGGTGCGGACCTGTTCGACGCCTTTGCGCAGTTTGGAACGGAGCACCGAAGCGTCGAGCGTCAGTACCGTGAATCCGGCGATCACGACCAACAGCGCGAGAACCAGCAGGATCTCGACTAGCGTGAAAGCGGAACGAACGGGACGCGCGGGGGACATAACGACTCGCTATACGTGGGCTAAGCCGCAAGCAACCGCCCGCGGCTTAGCCATAAACTCTGGATCAACTCGGGGAGCGGCTTAGCTTTCCCAGTTGCCGATGTCGTCGTCGGTGCCGTCCTGGCCGTCGGGGCCGATCGACCAAATGTCGAGACTGTTGGGATTGTTCTTGCCAGGCGCGGTCATCTTGTACTCGTTGTCCCAAGGATCCTTGGGCACCGAGGAACCATCGATGTACGGACCCGCCCAATCGGCTTCGTCCATACCCGACGGGGCCTTGATGAAGTCTTCGATCGACGATGGGAACTGCTTGGTGTTCGCCTGGTAGACGTACGCCTGCTTGTTGAAGAAATCGACTTGGCTCTTGGCAGCCTGACGGTAGGCTTTGGTTTGGGTGCCACCGAAGATCTGCACCGCCATGGCGCCGAGCACCACCAGGATGCCGAGCACCAGCAACAGTTCGATCAGTGTAAAACCGGCGCGACGACGGCTTCTATGCGATGTGCGCGTCATTTCAATAACTCCTGTCTTCCATCAATTAGGGCGGGCTGCTGGCGGCGCTCATCAAGGCGAATCAATTCGATTGAGAACATCCTTCAGCAGGGTAGGGGGGCTAGTAGGTTTCTTTCGAGCGAACCGGGTCGTCCTCGACCCCGGAATGGCTCTATGTATTAAACCGCAATTGAGCACGTCACGGCTGGTGATTCGCTATTCGTCTTGCAGATTTCGTTATTTATACGGTCGTTCCCATTTTAAGGACCGGCAGCAGCAAAGCCATAACCACAATTAGCACGACCACCGCCAGCATCACTAGCAGCAGCGGCTCCAGCAGCCGGACTGCCAGGTCCAGCTTTCGCCAAGTTTGGCGTTCCAGGGTGTCCGCTATTTGAGTTAACACCGTTTCAAGGCTATTGGACTGCTCGGCCACGGCAATCATTTCCACAACATTCTGGGGAAAGTAGCCACTTTCGCCCAGTGGTTCGGCCAGGCTTTCGCCAGCAGTGATGTTTTCCGAAGCGTTCTGCACCGCGTCCATCAGCACCTTATTGCCTGTGGAATCGGCCGAGATATCGAGCGAGCGGACAATCGGCACACCACCCCGCAGCAGGGTGCCCAGCACCCGGCAAAACCGGGCGACCGCCAGGCTAAGGTAAATGTCGCCCGCCATGGGGATGCGGAGTTTCAGTTTGTCGAGTTCCCGCCGACCGGCCGGCGTCTGGAAATGTCGTTGCAGCAAAAAGAATATCACGATCAGGCCGATGGCCAGAAAGATGCCGTAGCTTTGCAAGAAGCTGCTGAACGCGAGCAGCCCGCTAGTTACTCCCGGCAGTTCCCCTTTTTGGGCTAGCGTGTTGAACAGGCTCTCGAAGCTAGGCACGACGAACACCAACAGCGCGCCGACGATGCCGGTGCCGATCACGGCCAGCACCATGGGATAAGCCAGCGCGCCCATCACGCGGCTCTTCAATTCGCCCTGTTGTTCGGCAAACGCGGAAACCCGCTCCAGCGCGTCTTCCAGGAAGCCACCTTCGCCACCGGCGCGAACGATGCTGGTGCTTAGCTCGTCGAACGCTTTGGGGTTGTGCCCCATCGCCTCGGCCAACGTCGCACCGTCTTCCACGCGACTCTTCACGTCTTCGAGCACCGCGCGAAGTTTGGCGTGAGAGGTTTGATCGCTTATCACCTGCAGCGACCGTAACAGCGGCACACCGCTACGCAACAGCGCGGCCAACTGCGAGTAAACCGGCGCCACAATCCGCGAGGGCACTTTGATCGCCTCGCCGCCCGCGGCCACCGCGATGGCCTTCTTGTCCGCCGACACCTTCACCGGAAACAAGTCCCGCCCGGCAAGCTGCGTCAGCGCTTCGCGCTCGCTGCTCGCCGCCAACGTGCCTTCGACACGTTGGCCACTCAAGTTTCGGGCGATGTAGGCGAAGTCGGGCATTTATGGGAGGGGGAGAATCTGGGGTTCAGGGAAGAGACCTAATGTTATGTAGGGTGGGTGGTTCTGCCGCCGGTAGATCCGTTTTGTACCAAGCCCACTGTACCGGCAGGTTCACCCACCTTTTACGTCGCTTAAACCATATCGCCCTTCGTCACGCGCAACACTTCGTCCAAGGTGGTGCTGCCGGCGATGGCTTTCTTCCAGGCGTCTTGGCGCAGTGTGAGCATTCCATCCTTGAGGGCCGCTTGGCGGATTTCCCAGCTGCTGGCGCGGTCGTGGGCAAGTTGGCGGACCGAGTCGGTCGTGGGGCACAACTCGTAAATACCCTGCCGGCCCGCGTAGCCTATCTCGCGACACTTGCGGCAGCCGCGCGGATGGTACAGCTGGCCGCCGGCCTCCTGCAGGTCGTCCCAGGGGAAGTCTTTGGGCAAGTCGTCCTGGCTGGGCGTGAACGCTTCTCTGCATTCGTTGCAAAGTCGGCGTACCAGCCGCTGGGCCATCACCGCTTCGATGGTACTGGCGACCAGGAACGGCTCGATGCCCATGTCGACCAATCGCGTGTAGGCGCTCGGCGCGTCGTTGGTGTGCAGCGTGCTGAACACCAAGTGACCGGTGAGCGCCGCCTGAATGGCGTTTTCGGCCGTTTCGTGATCGCGGATTTCGCCCACCAGCACCACGTCGGGGTCGTGACGCAGGATCGAACGCAGCGACGCGGCGAATGTCAGCCCGATCTTGGGGTGAACCTGAATCTGGTTGATGCCGTCGAGCTGATACTCCACCGGATCTTCGGTGGTGATGATCTTGGTGTCTTCGCTCTTAATCTCCAGCAGTGAGCTATAGAGCGTGGTCGTCTTACCCGAACCGGTGGGCCCCGTAACCAACACGATGCCGTGCGGTATGCGAATGTAGTCGCTGAACCGGCCGTAGAGCCCGGAGTCCATGCCCAGCTTGGTGAGCGAGAACTCCATCGATCCCTTATCCAATAGACGCATGACGATACTTTCGCCATGAATCATGGGGATCACGCTCACACGCACGTCGACCTCGCGGCCGGCGACGCGGAGCTTGATGCGGCCGTCTTGCGGCAGGCGTTTCTCGGCGATGTTCAACCGCGCCATGATCTTCAGGCGGCTCACGATCGCGGCGTGGAAGTGGTTGATCTCCGGCGGCACCGGCTGGGCGTGCAGGATACCGTCGATGCGGTAGCGAATCTTGATGCCAGTGCCCTGATGCTCGATGTGCACGTCGCTGGCCCGCGTTTCCACCGCTTCGAGCAGAATCTCGTTTACCAGACGAACGACGGACGCTTCCTGCGCCTCGGCGGCCAGTTCGGCGTCGTCGGCGTCAATGTCTTCGAGCAGCTGGATTTCATCCTGCCGCGCGGCCAACAGACCTTCGACCGTTTCGCTACCGACGCCCAGGTGGTTCTTGATGCGCTCGGCAATCTGCCGTCGCTCGGCCAGTACCGGTTCGATGTGCGTGCCAGTTTGATTGGCCAGCTCGTCCAGCGCGTAGAGATCGAACGGGTTGTTGGTGGCCACCACGATGGAGCCATTGTCGCGGCGGACCGGGAAAAGGTCGAAGCGATGAATCAGCCGCTGCGGGAACTCGTTCAGCAGGCTCAGGTCGACGTCGGTGTGCTCCAGGTCAATGACGTCGACGCCGATCTCTTGGCCCAGCGCTTCGAGCACATCTTCTTCGTTCACCCAACCACGATCCACCGCGGCCATTTCCAGGCGCTGAGGTCCACCATTCACCGCCTGGCTGAGCTCGGCAACCTGCTCGGCGGTCAACAAACCTCGTTTAACTAGTAGTGCGCCGGTTTCCACGTCTGAAGATATACGCCAGGGGGAGGGGGAGCGGCGCAGGGGGAGCCCGCGCCAGGAGGGGGTAGCTTGCAGCAACTATAGCAGGTACCCGTGAATGAGACGCCGAGTTGCGGCAATCCATTCCCGATTTATCAATATTATGAGCACCCGCGACCCTGGTCGCAAACTGTTGCAACCAGGGACTTTGGGCGATTTCGCGAATCTCCGCAGGGGGAGCGCGACCCAAAGTTAAGTCGTCCCCGGCCCGGATCCCTGCAGCTAATGTGCTACCAGGGCCGAGGACGCCCCTGAATTCGCCGAGTGAGTGTTACTCGTTCTGTGGGCGACCACGACGGCCGCCTTGGCCGCCAAACCCGCCACCACGACCGCCACGCTGGCCGAAGCCACCACGACCGAAGCCGCGATCTTCCATTTCGAAATCGGTGCCCAGCATGCTCTTGAGTTGCGAACGCTGCTCAGGTGTCAGGACTTGCATCAGTTCTTCCTCAGCATCTTTTCGCATCTCGGCGATTTTTTCTTGCATTTCGGTCTGCAGCTCTTGGGCTTTTTCTACCAGTTCGTCTCGCTGCTCCTCGGTGATGCCGAGCTTTTCCGCCAATTCACCACGCAGGGCGCCCTGCAGGCCGCCGCGGCGGACTTGCTGCTGGAGTTGGATTTCCTTGAGGCGGGCGACTTGATGCGGCAGCAGAATGTCGTTCATACGCTCTTCGGCCTCGGCCCGGATATCTTCCATCTCATCGCGCATCGATTGGAAACGCTCTTGCCGCTCTTCAGGCGACAGGTCGCGCATGCCCTCGAACATCGAACGCATCTCGTTGCGCATGTCTTCGCCCATGGCTTGCATGTCGGCCATCTGGTCGTCGGTGACTTCCAATTCCGTACGAACGTCTTCCGACTGCAGCAGGCCGGCTACGTCGCCACCGGGTCCCCCGAAACCACGGCCGCCTCGACCGCCACGTCCACCGCCTGGCTGTGCCAACACATCCGCGCTGCAAAGTGCCACGACGGCCAGTGTCAGCACCGAACGGGAGAAAAATCGATTCGAAGTCATCTGGGTCTCTCCATTTGAAAAAAGGAGGTGTAACGGGAACCAGCGTTCGGTGCTGGTCGATCTACCTGTTGAACCGACAGGGCTACTAACGCGGGAAATGAGTCCATACCGGTACCGCTCTCTATCTAACCCCAAGGCCGACAAGTGGTTTCGTCGGCAGATGCACACCGCGCAGCTCCGTCCACGCGGGTGTTCGCCAAATTCACTTGCACCAGCGGCTTGGTGGGCCTAAGTTGTTGTCAGCAAAGGCGTTAACCGTTCACCTGCTTTGGCCCCCTGGCACGGTACATCATGCTCGACAAGCAGACCATCGCCCGCGATTGGCTCACACGATACACGGGGATGCCTCTGGGCGAGTTCGGCGACTACGTACTGCTGACGAATTTCCGCGCCTACGTCCGGCGTTTCGCCGAGCGGTTTGGCTGCTCGGTCTATGGCGACGACCGCCCAATGCAGGCCTCGACGAACTCTGCCGGCCTGACGATCGTGAACTTCGGCATCGGCTCGCCCAACGCGGCGACCATCATGGATCTGCTGACCGCGTACGAGCCTAAAGGAGTGCTATTTCTCGGCAAATGTGGAGGTTTGAAGGATTCCACCGAGATCGGCCACTTCATCTTGCCGATCGGCGCTATCCGCGGCGAGGGCACCTCCGACGACTACTTGCCTCCGCTGGTGCCAGCGCTGCCTTCGTTCAAGCTGCACAAGTTTGTCTCCGAGAAGCTGGTGGGCCACGGCCTCGAGTACCGCACTGGCGTGGTGCACACGACGAACCGCCGCGTGTGGGAGCACGATGAGCATTTCAAGCAGCAACTGCGCGAGTACTCGACGATCGCCATCGACATGGAGACCGCCACGATCTTCGCGGTCGGCCACCGCAACCACATCGCCCGCGGCGCCCTGCTGCTGGTATCCGACCTGCCGATGACCCCTGAGGGGGTGAAGACGTCTCGCAGCGATGCAGCGGTTTCCCGCGACTGGTCGAGCGTACATCTCGACATCGGCATCGAATCGCTCACGGAAATCGATGAGAAAGGCGAGATGATCAAGCATTTCACCTACTAGATCCTCGCAACCCAGCCACCTGCCAATCGCCGCAGGAATCCTCAAGAATTGTTAAAATCGCAAGAATTTTCATTGAAACTACTGGCGGTTGCGAACTGGTTCGGTAGTATGTGACCGGCGGGTTGTGTGGATAACACGGCAACAAAGTTGCGCGACGTGAGCGCGATTTTAGGCGGGTACGACACCTTTGGTTTTGATTTGAGGCAGGCCCGTGCGCTTGTCGGAAGGAGTATTGGACTAATGAGAGCAGCTTCACTTGGTTTACTTTCTTGCTTGGCGATCGCAGTGCTGGGCAGTTCTGCTAGTGCAGCAGTAATCAACGAAATGCGCACCGACCAATCGGGCGGAGACAACAGCGAGTATTTCGAATTGTTCGGCAGTCCTGGCGAGAGCTTGGACGGTCTTACCTACCTTGTCATTGGTGACGGAAGTGGTGGTTCAGGGACCATCGAGGCTGTTGTCGACCTCACCGGCATGTCGATTCCGGCAAGCGGTTACTTCTTGGCGGCCGAATCCACCTTCGAAAACGGAGCTGGAATGGTTTTCGAAGGCGTTACGCCCGATCTGGTTACAAACATCAACTTCGAGAACAGCGACAACACAACCCACCTGTTGGTCAGCGGGTTCACCGGCGCCAACGCCGACGATCTGGATACAAATGACGATGGCGTGCTGGACTCTATGCCGTGGTCGTCGATTGTCGACGGCGTTGCTTTGATCGAAGAAGCCAATCCACCAAGTGGTACCGAATATGAGTACGGCACTTCGCTCGGCTTGGAGGTCCTCGGCCCGGACGGAAGCTTCGTCCCCGGCCAAGCTTACCGCAAGCCCGATGGCGGTCCCTTCGTAATCGGTGCGTTCACACTTGGTGAAACCGACACCCCCGGCGCGACGAACATTCCCGAACCCAGCAGCCTTCTGGTCGCCTTGATGGCCGCCTCGGGCATGGGCGCGGTAGCCATGCGTCGCCGCCTGGGTTGAGATTCTTACAGACGGTAACGCGAGTCTTCTATTCTGGGCAGCGGAATGAGGGCTCGTCGGATTCAGATTTCAAGGCCACGCCACGTCGTTACGCGTGGCGTGGCCTTCATGTTGAGTAGTATCTGACAATGCCGAGATCTGGCATTTCGACCGATCGGTGTTTGTCCGGCCTGATATTGATAATAGGTACAACGTACGAGAAGAGGTTTGTTTAATGCATAAGCCCATTGTTCTGATCATGGCAGTTGCCTTGGTTACTCTTAGCGTGTCATGCCCAGCGACTGCTGCGCCAGGGGATTTGGTGATCACCGAACTGATGTACAACCCTCTCGACGAGAACGCTTGGGAGTGGTTGGAGGTCAAGAACACCACGAACGCCCCGATCGACCTAAATGGCTTCTGGTTGGATCGCATCGGCGATTCTGAGCCACCGGTAGGTGCTTCGCCGAACATATCCAATACCTTGGTTCCTCCCGGGTCGTCGGGAACCATCGATACCATCATTCCAGCGGGCGGTGTTGCGGTGCTGTTCGACGGGTTCTTCGGATCAATGGATCCTCGAACGAATAGCGTCCAGGCGTTCAAGGATGCCTGGGGACTCACCACGGAACTCGCGGTGCCGGTGTCCTTTTTCCCAGGTTTGTCCAACAGTGGCCCCAACACCAATATGGGGCTGTGGGAGAACGAAACGGTCTATCGAGATTCGTTTGTGGACGACGGTGACGGCGGTATGGTTATTGGCGACTTCAGTATGGCCACGGCCAGTATCGACTACGACGTAACTGCAACCGAGGGTTGGCCTTCTTCCTCCAACGGATTTTCTATCGAGTGGAGCGGCAATCCATCGAACGGTGATGGCGGCCAATGGGCCACCAGTGTTGTCGACCAGCGCGGCGCTAAGACAAGTGTGCAGTCCTTTGTGCCCGCAGACAACGTGACGCTCAACAACACGGGCGACATTGGAAATCCAGGCTATGTGTTTGGCTCCACTCCGACACCAAATGGCAAGTTAATCGTCACAGAGGTGATGTACGATCCTCTGTCCAGCGAGCCAAACTGGGAATGGATCGAAGTCTACAACAACACGGGAGCTGAAGTTGACCTTGCCGGTGGGGTTTTGGACGATGGCAATTCGAACGTATTTACGCAATCAAACATTGCTGCTGGCACCATCCCCGCTGGCGGAGTTGCGGTCTTCTACAACGACAATCTGAACTTGGCTGACATTGAGGCGGCCTGGGAGCGTCAAGGTGCCGACCCCGACCCTGGCATCGATATCAACTTCATCGCTGTGTCCGATATGGAGTCGTACAACAACGGGGCTGGTAGCAGTACCGGAGGTTCGATCCTTGGGGAAGGCGGACTCGACGGGTACAACGACATCGTTTCCATTTGGGCAAGCTTCGGAGAATACGATGCCGTGAGCGGTGTTCCTTCCGGCGATCCGACTGGGCTCCTGGGAACCTTGCGATACGCGGAGATCAACGGTTGGCCAATTCCCGAGGCAGGAAGCTCCTACAGTCTCACCGACTTAACTGCTGCCGGCGCCAATGGCCTTGACGCCGATGGCAGCTTGTGGGCAGCGGCGCTACTGGGTGATTCTCACTCCTACTTCGCTCATCCGGTCAGCGCAGGCGGCTCGATTGAAGCCCATGGTGGTGGTGACGTCGGTAGCCCGGGCGTGTTCATTGAAGTGGCACCGGGCCTTGAGGGAGACTTCAACGACGATGGAGTGGTAAATATTGCCGATTACGTTGTCTGGAGAAACAACCTTGGTGGAGACGAGAATACCGTGCTACCAGCAGGATCCGGCAATGGTAATGGTACGGTAGACGCTGCGGACTATGCCCTGTGGAAGGAGAACTTTGGCGCGGAGTCCGGTGCATTGGCCGGAGTCCAGAATGTATCCGTTCCAGAGCCTTCCGCTTTGGCACTAGCAGCCTTGTTGGTTATCGGTGGAGGCTTCTACTTGCGTCGCTCCGCCGCCTGAGTGGACTAGCGAGACCGCATAGGATTTCCAAACCGGCGGGTAGCACCAATGATCATTTCATCAGTGCTGCCCGCCGTTGCGTAGGCAGGCACCCAACTATCGCCATTACTTAACATAGCAATCGTAGGCGCACCTTGCCGGAAGGGCTATCATTCGTGTGTTGAGAGGTTTGTTTCGCAGGCGAGCTGCGAACAGCCTGACAGGCGTGACAATGATCCGAGGAGAATCGATGAACACTCGTGGCGAGACGCGAATTCGCGCATTCACGCTAGTCGAATTGTTGGTAGTGATTGCCATCATTGGCATTCTCGTGGCGTTGCTTCTTCCAGCCGTCCAAAGCGCCCGGGAAGCAGCCCGACGAATTCAATGCGTCAACAAGCAGAAACAACTTGGCTTGGCTTGTATCCTCTATCACGATACGAAGAAGGCGTTTCCACCTGGACTATCCGTGCCTATTGGAAATGGCTCGGGTGAGATCTCCCAAAGCAGTTGCCCTTCCATCGGATGTCCTGAGCCGCCGACTCCCGAACTGTGGGGCTCCTGGCTAACTTGGATTCAGCCTTACTTGGAATTGAACAGCCTTCACACACAGCTCGACTTGACCAAGCGAGAGTACGCCTATTGCGTTGGCCCCGACTCCTTAGGCGCCACGTTTATCGAAGCCTACGTCTGCCCCTCGGACTTCGTCGAGGAGAAGGTGATGCGATACAACAACTACTACTTCGGTGTAAATAGTTACTTTGGCAACGGTGGAACTCGCGCGTGGCCCGTGAGCAACGCTACCTTCAATGGAGTGCTTTTTTACAACAGCAAGATATCCGCCAAGAAGATCACCGACGGAACATCCAATACGCTTCTAGCCGGCGAGCGGTACAGCTTTGATGAAACATGGAGAGACTCAACCCCGCTGGCGAATTACCGCGGCTGGGCGTGGACCAATTACAACTCCGGGCAGGATGTTCTGTGCGATTCCGCGTGGCCGATCAACGGCACGTCAGCACGGATAGGCGCTACTTCTCGAAAGACGAACTTCGGCAGCGGTCACTCTGGAGGAGCCAACTTCGTGTTGTGTGACGGATCGGTTCAGTTTCTTTCGTTCGAATCGTCAGGAGACTTGGTGACGCTTCAGCGGATGTCTATGCGGGATGACGGCGAGATCATTCCCAACTAGCAATTGGCGTTCGCTTGAGGAAGGTTTCATGCGAAAGATCACTCGCTTTGTATCCCTGGTAATTGTTCTGGGGGTCCTTTCGGGCTGCAATCGACAGCCGACACCCGAAATTGTACCCGTCGAGGGAGTAGTGCTGCTGGGAGGCAGACCACTTCCTAAGGCTACCGTGCGATTCATTCCGAATATGGACGTCGGACCGGAGTTCATTGCCTCGGCGGTAACCGACGATCAAGGCAAATTCGTACTGGAGTGCAATGGGGTGAGCGGCGCTCCCGTGGGAGAGCACACAGTTTGTGTCGTGGAGAGCGACCCGCCCGAGGAGTTGCTGGGTGAAAATAAGCAACGCGAGCTCGCCCAATACCTGCGGTCGCTGAAGAACCGCCCTATTCCACCCGGCTACGCTTCTCTAGTGGGTGGTGTGAGCATCACCATAAGCGAGAATCAGGAGCCTATCGAGCTGAAGCTCTCAAGATGACTAGTAGTTTTGTTTCCTGCATGGACTTGGCGCCGAATTCTGTTGATGGCTGGAGGATTGGCCTTCAATTAACATAAGGACATTCTCCCTGCTTACTCCCACTTGGTTTCCCCCTGCGCCCCATGTATTACTATCTGCCTTCTCGCCTGAGCACGTTCGCTTTGTTCCTCGGCCTGTTGACTCCCCTTGCCACAGCCGCCGAGCCCACGCCGCTCCGCATTGTGACTTTCAACGCCGAGATTCTCATGGCGCCCGGCAGTCGGGCGGGGCAGTTGCAGAAGTTTCGGTTCGATCATGCTCGTCAGCAGCATCATGAGCGGGTGGCCGACGTGATCGAGGTGTTGCGGCCCGATATTCTGAATTTGGCCGAGACGACCAGCAAGGAATCGGTCGACCTTTTGATCAAGATCTTGCACGAAAAGGGGCTCACCGAGTACCAGGGTTATCACGTCGACAGTAATGACTCGTTCACCGGCATGGACATCGCGGTGATCTCCCGCCTGAAGCCCGATGTGGTCGATGGCGAGGCGATACGGACCTATTTTTCCGACGGCGATGATCCCACCTGGCGGCAGTCGTTCTCGTTCACTGGTTACAGTGGCAGCCGGCAGACCTCTACCGCTTCGATCTCGCGCAACTCGGTCTACTATTTCACCGTGGCGGGCCGCAAGTTGGGCTTTCTGGGATTGCACCTCAAGTCGAATCCCGAAGACGAGTACTCCAACGCTCGCCGAACTGCCGAGGGCGAAGTCGCGCGGCGGATCATTCGCGGCGAGATCGTGAAGCGTGGCTACATGCCCATTGTTCTGGGCGACTTGAACGACTACGACCCGGACGTCGAAGACCGCGACGAAACCCGCTCGACGGTGACCGACGTGATCGCCAATCTGAAGGACTACGATTCGCAGCAGCCAAGCCCCGAGTTGGTGAACGTCGCCGAACGCATCACTCGCGTGGCCGACCGCTACACGTCGCACTGGGATTGGAACGAAAACGGCGCCCGCGATCCGCAGGACGTCTACACGATGATCGACCACATCCTGCTGCCTGCTGAGCTGATGCCGTACGTCGAGCGGGCGTTCATCGCCCGGTGTGTGTCGCTCGAAACATCCGACCATTATCCAGTGGTGGTCGATCTTAAGCTGCCGGCTGAGTAGCCACCATCGGCACACGCGCGGCTACCTGGGCATTGCGCGCGGACCGTTCTATAATTCGTTCTTCTCGTTGACTCTCTCCGCGCCCCCTTATTGCGGCTAGTGCTATGAATCCCATCGTTTCGATGATCGACCATGCGGTGCTTCAGCCAACGCA
Source organism: Aeoliella sp. (assembly GCF_965227375.1). Taxonomy (NCBI): domain Bacteria; kingdom Pseudomonadati; phylum Planctomycetota; class Planctomycetia; order Pirellulales; family Lacipirellulaceae; genus Aeoliella; species Aeoliella sp. Next base: position 534,434 of record NZ_CBDDFX010000002.1, on the reverse strand, counting down.
GAACGACCATGATGTCCGCGCCGCTTGTAAGCTGTGCGACGAACTGCGGGTGGCCAGCATCTGCGTCAAACCATCGCATGTGCCACTGGCGCGGCTGGAATTGGGCGACTCGCCTGTCATGGTGAGCACGGTGATTGGCTTTCCGCATGGCGGGACCACCACCAGCACCAAGGTGGCCGAGACCCGCGAGGCTTGCAGCCAGGGCGCGCGCGAAGTCGACATGGTCGTAAATCTGGGCAAGGTGTTCTCGGGCGATTGGGACTACGTGCTGGCCGACATTCAGGCGGTGGTCGAAGCGGCCGCCGAGCACGACGCGATCACCAAAGTGATTTTCGAAACCGGACTGCTGTACGATGAGCAGAAGATCAAACTCTGCGAGCTGAGCGAACAGGCGAAAGCGGCCTTTGTGAAGACCTCGACTGGTTTTGGTTTCAAGAAGAACGACGAAGGCCGGCTAGTTGGCACCGGCGCTACGCTGGAGGATGTCGCGCTGATGCGCAAGCACACGTCCGACGCCATGCAAGTCAAAGCGTCCGGCGGGGTGCGGAGCTTTGCGGACGCGGTGAAGTTCGTGGAACTTGGCGCCACGCGACTAGGCACCAGTTCCACCGCGGCCATCGCCGAGGGCGCGACCTCCGACTCAGACTACTAACCTACTGCAATTGAATCGAAAGCAATGCTCGACCTATACGACAAGATACAGGATGCTGTCGGCGCAATTCGCCACGCTTGGGACGCTACACCGCGCGCCGGCGTGATCCTCGGCACGGGGCTCGGGAACCTCGCTGAGCAAATCGACGTGCAGGCGTCGCTCGACTACGCCGACATCCCGCACTTCCCAACGTCGACGGCCACCAGCCACCGCGGGCGGCTGGTGTGCGGCAACCTCAAGGGGCTGCCGGTTGTGGCCATGGAAGGTCGCTTCCACCAGTACGAAGGTTACCCGCTGAAGCAGATTACGCTGCCAGTTCGCGTGATGAAAGCCTTGGGCGCGGACGTGTTATGCGTTTCGCAGGCCGTGGGAGGGATGAATCCCTACTACCAGCCGGGCGACGTGATGGTGATTGACGATCACATCAACCTGATGGGCGACAACCCGCTGGTGGGCGTGAACGACGACCGACTCGGCCCGCGCTTCCCCGATATGTCGGCGCCGTACGACAAGGAGTTGATGGAGGTCGCGCTGGAGATCGCCCGCCGTGAGAACTTTGTCGCCCACAAAGGCGTCAGCGTGGCGGTGACCGGTCCGTGCCTCGAAACGCGCGCCGAGTATCGCTTCCTGCGAATGATTGGCGCCGACGTGGTGGGCATGTCGACCGTGCCCGAGGTGATTGTGGCCGTGCATTGCGGGCTGCGTGTATTTGGCGTGGCGGTGATCACCGACATGTGTTTGCCCGACGCGCTGGAGCCGGCCGACGTGGAGGAGATCATTGCCACCGCGGGCCGCGCCGAGCCCAAGCTCAGCGCCCTGTTCGATGGCGTCCTGGAACATCTGGCCACTGCGGGTGCGTGATGCCCGACACGTTTGCACAAGTCGCCGCTGTGGTCGCCGCGATTGAGGACCGTTGGCCCGTCGCACCGCGGGTGGGCATGATTCTCGGTTCGGGTCTTGGCGGACTTGCCGATCGCATCGAAGACGCAACGACCATCGACTACAGCGACCTTCCCCACTTGCCGGAGTCCACCGCCATCGGTCACGCGGGCCGGTTGGTGTGTGGCACGTTGGCGGGCGTGCCGGTGGTCGCCATGCAGGGGCGGTTCCACATGTACGAAGCGCACCCGGTGGACCGTGTCGCCTTTCCGGTGCGGGTGATGAGTGCCCTCGGCGCGAGCGTGCTGGTGGTGTCGAACGCCGCTGGCGGGCTCAATCCGCAGTATCAAGTGGGCGACATCATGGTGATCGACGATCATCTGAACCTGATGTTCCGTAACCCGCTGGTGGGCAAGAACGACCCGCGACTTGGTCCACGCTGGCCCGACATGTGCGCGCCCTACGATCCCGAGTTTGCCGACCAAGCGATGTCAATCGCGCGGCGCAGCGACTTTGTTTGTCACCGCGGCGTGTACGTCGGCATGCTGGGGCCGACCTACGAAACCCGCGCCGAGTACCGTATGGTCCGCCGCCTGGGTGGCGACGTGGTCGGCATGTCGACCGTGCCCGAGGTGATCGTGGCGGTACAACTCGGCATGCGCGTGCTGGGTCTATCAACGGTAACCAACGCGTGCAGTCCCGATCAGCTTGGCGAGACCAGCGGCGAAGAAGTCGTCGCCGCAGCGGCCTCGGCCGCAGGCAAACTGATGACGATCGTTGAAGGTGTCGTGGGGGGAATGGCCTGATATGAATTCGACTTTCCTGATTGCCAAGAAACGCGACGGTGGTGAACTAGCTGATGGGGAGATTGCCGACCTGGTCCGCGGGTTCGTGGCCGGCGAGGTGGCCGACTACCAGATGGCGGCGTTCGCCATGGCCGTGTGTTGCCGCGGCATGACGGTGGCTGAGACTGCGTCGCTCACTCGGCACATGCTGCACTCCGGCGTAACGCTCGACTGGCCCGATTCGCTGGCGCCCGAGGTGGATAAGCATTCCACCGGCGGCATTGGCGACAAAGTCTCGTTGCCCCTGGCCGCGATGCTCGCCTGCTGCGACTTGAGGGTGCCAATGATCTCCGGCCGCGGGCTCGGCGCTACGGGGGGGACGCTCGACAAGCTGGAGTCGATCCCCGGATTTCGCACCGACTTGTCGCTCGACGAGATGCGCGCGGTTGTCGACCAGGTGGGCTGCGTGATCAACGGCGCCACGGCCGAACTGGTGCCCGCCGATCGCCTACTCTACGCGCTCCGCGACGTCACCGCCACTGTCGAGTCGATACCACTGATTACCGCCAGCATCATGAGCAAGAAGCTGGCAGAGGGGCTCGACGCATTGGTGCTGGACGTGAAGCACGGTAGCGGTGCGTTCATGAAGACTCTGTGGGACGCACAAGAGTTGGCACGCTCGCTGGTCGACACTGGCAAACAGATGGGCGTGGCGACCGTGGCCCTGGTGACCGACATGAACCAACCGCTCGGCCGTATGGCAGGCAACGCGGTGGAAGTGGACGAGTCGGTTGCCGCGCTCGAAGGCTGCGGTCCGGACGACTTGATGGAAGTGACTCTTGCCCTCGGCGCCGAGCTACTGGTGTTGACCGAGAAGGCAGCGGACCTCGACTCCGCAACGGCGATGCTGCAGGCGACCATCGACGATGGTTCGGCGTTGGTCAAGTTTCGCGAGATGGTTGCCGCGCAGGATGGCGACCTCGACGCCCCGCGCCCTGTTGCCGCGCGGCACGAAGTGGCGAGCCCGTCCGCCGGCTACGTCACGGCCATCGATACCCAAATGCTGGGCCGCGCGATCATCGAACTCGGCGGCGGCCGGCGCCAGCAAGGCGACGTGCTCGACCTCTCGGTCGGCTTGGAGATGCTCGTGCGACTGGGCGACGAGGTCGCCGCGGGGCAACCGCTGGCTCACGTGTTTGCCAGCGCCGAGCAGGTGTCGCAGGCGCAGCGGATGGTCATCGATTCGATTCAAATTGGCCGCGAAGCAGCGCTCGCACCGCGGCTGATCGTCGAGCGGGTGGAGTAGTGCGTTGGCGTCACTCTACGCCTTCCGGCATCCAATCTTCCATGCGCTCCAACTCGGTGTAGTACATTGCGCTGGCGTCGATCCGCTCGCTGGCCAGCCAGTCCAGCCGCCGTTCGATGGTCGGCTGCCGACTTAGAAGCGGAAGCACGAAGCACCACACGATGGTCACACCTGCTACGTAAGCGGCAAGTTGCAGCAGGTCGTTTCTTCGGTTGTTCATGGTCAATGCAAAAGATCAGTCGCCGGCGGGCGGGAAGAACACACCAAACATGAGCCAAGCCATTAGCAAAGTCAGGCAGAGGTTGAGAAACTGCCCGCACAAGTACAGTGCGAGAGGCTTGCCACCTTTTAATTGGGGCAAGAGTTGACGGAAATTTGTCTCCAGCCCGATGCAGACGAACGCCAAGCAGAACAGCCAACTACGGAATGTCTTCGTCGCGTTCTTGATCATCGCTTCGGTTAGCTCCGCCCCGCCTGGCACCATAGCGTGCAACACCGAAAACACGATTGAAGCTGCCAGGAACCCCAGAACGAACTTAGGGAAACGCCGCCAGATTTCGCCTGCGCCGACACGCTCCCCCTTGCGCGAAACGTCGACACGCGTGGTCCAGTATACGGCGACGCAAAACGCGGTAACGCCGATCAGGATGTTCTGAATCATCTTCACCGTGGCGGCTACTTCGAGCGCTTCGTCCCCCAGTGTCGCACCGGCCGCGGCCACAGCGCCGGTAGAATCGATGGTGCCGCCGAGCCACGCACCGCCGACGTAGGGGTCGAGGCCAATCGCCTTGATCACCATCGGCATCACGGCCATCATGACGACCGTGAACGTGAGCGATAGGCTGATCGCCAGCGAGAGTTCTTCCTTCTTCGCCCGACAGGCGGCGGCCGTGGCGATGGCGGCCGAAACGCCACACACCGACATGTCGGCCGCAATCACCATGTTGAGCGTCCGCGACGGCATTCTCAGAACGCGCTGCCCAAACCAATACGTGGTGATCAGTACAATCGGCGTGACCACCCAAGCGACACCAATGCCAGGCAGGCCCAACGCGACTAGTCGGCTCATGAGCACCTCGGATCCCAGCAAGACTAAGCCGGTCTTGATGTAGAACTCAGTGAGAACAGCCGGGCGTAAGAACTTGGGCGTGCCAATCGTATTGCTGATGATCAGTCCTACCATCAGCGCCCACAAGGCGTATTCCAGGTTGTAGGCCTTCACCACTTCGTGTCCGGCGAGAGTGAACGACACCAAGGCGAGCAGATAGACCACCACAAAGCTCGGTACAAAGTCAGTGCTGCGCTCCCCGCGAGCGCGCTGGGCCACAGCGAAGAGCACGCACAGCACCGTGCCCACCACCAACGACCCCATGAGTGGCGATCCTACGAATTGTTCCGATGGCACCAAAGCTGTCACGGGCAACTCCCGCCATGCGCCTGGCTTGGCTACGTACGCTTGGACGTCGTTTCCCCAGAGGGCAACCGCCGCGAGCGACGCCGCTAGTACGATTGCGCCGAGCCATATCGCCAGCCAATCATCCTGCGACAGGAAGGGAGAGAGTTGCGTGGGCGTTGGATCGGGTGGCGTGTTCGGCATAGCGATGTTTCGAGGCAGTGGGCGAGACTGGCGAGTATCCCGCAACCAGCAGGGCGACGAAAGGGGTTCGCCACCGCTTGTGTTTCGACTCTGGGTGGCAATTTCAACGGATTTCTATCCCGTTCGCTGAATTCTTCTTGACATCTACTGGCGAACCCGTAGAATCGGCGATGGAATTACTGGTTCACCAGTACTTATGATGCCGTAGAACTCCGGAAAGCCCTAGAAATGGCCGAATTCGACCCCACCGACCGCGAACTCGAAGCTTTGAAGGTCCTGTGGGACCGCGGTGAAGCGACTGTTCGCGAAGTTTGCGACGCAGTCAGCCAGTATGGCGAGCCGCTCGCCTATACCACGGTGCTCAGCCTGTTTCAGGTGATGGAACAAAAGGGCCTGGTCGAGCATCGAAAACAGGGGAAGGCCTACGTCTACCGGCCGCTGGTCGAACGCAAGAACACGTTCCGGAGACTCGCAGGGGGGTTTCTCGATCGGGTGTTCGACGGCGCGGTAGACGAATATCTGGTCCACGCGCTCGAGGGCAAGAGGCTCTCGGCGTCGGAGTTGGATCAACTCGAAGCGATGATCGCCAAAGCTCGTGGCAAACAACGCGGTAAGCAAGAAGGGGGCGAACGATGAATGCTTGGTACGACTATGCACTTGGATGGTTTGCCGACTACTATCTGCTATCCACGTTACTGCTGACCGTGGTGCTGCTTGCCGGTAGCTTGATGCAGCAACCGGCCCGGCGGTTGGTGTTGGCCTGGGCCACGGTTGGTGGGTTGGCGCTCTTGGGCGTTTTGCTCGCCGTACCGGGGTGGTCGGTGGTGCATTTGCTTGGCGACGCACCGCCGAAGCCTGATTGGGTGGTGTTGGAGGAAGAGCCAGCGGCCGGCCTGTCAGAAACTCCGGTGGTTAAAGTAAACCCGCTGGAAGGAGAATCGTACTATGTTCAGCCAGCCGCTCCGGTAGCGGAGGAGCCAGCCCCAAGAGAGTCGGGCGGCGTTACGCAAACCCAAGTCGTGGCCGAGATCCACGAAGTTAATCTCAGCCCGTATTTCTTGGCGCCGCTGGTCGCTGGCTGCATCATTGTATTGGCGTGGTTGATCTTGGGGGGGTGGCAAACGTACTGCATGGTGCGCAGCTCCGACCCATCGCCGCCCGAGGTGGAGAGTTTGCTCTCCGCGCTGTGCGACGCAGGCGACCGCCGTCCTCATTTGCGTCTTAGCCACTGGGTGGCGACCGGCGTGGCGCTCGGGTTGTTGCGGCCGATGATTCTGTTGCCGCAACAATACGCCGACCGCCAGGACGCCGAAGGGCTGCGGTTGGTGCTGGCGCATGAACTCGCGCACCTGCGCCGTGGCGACCTGTGGATGCTGGCCTCGATCCGCGGCTTGATAATCGTGCTGTGGGCGCACCCTTTGTACTGGCTGTTTCGCCGCCGCGTGCGACTCGACCAGGAAACCTTGGCCGACGCAGCGGCCGCCGCACTCACCAGCCGCACCAGCTATGCAGCGCAACTCGTCGGCTGGGCGCGGCAACTCGACTCCGTGCGTCCGCCATCGCTGGCGGGTGCGGTAGGGCTGTGGGAAACCAAGAGCCAACTTCGCAAACGCATCACCGTGCTGCTCGACGAACGGCTGACGATCCTCCGCGATTGCTCGAGAAAATGGAAGCTGGCGGCGCTGGTGCTCTGTAGCGCCGTGGCGTTGGGGTTGAGCTTGATGACCGTCGAGCCGGGGAAGGCCAACGCCGAGGAAACCGTACCAAGCGATAGTTCTGCCGAAGGACTTGCGCAGTCCTCCCTGCCCGAATGGGGCGTTTCTGGCACTGCCGTCGAGTGGCCCAATCAACTGACAGGACGAATTGTTGACGAGCAGGAGAATCCCATCCCGAATGTTCAGTTGAGGTTTGAACTTCAGAAGATACATGAGTATGCCATCGGCCGCTGGGATGAGTCGATCGCTGCACTAGAGGGGCAGACCGACAACCAGGGACGCTACCGCTTCGACGTTTCGAAGTTTCCCCAACTGGTGCACCGGCCTTTCAACATTCAGCTGAGTGCTAAGGCGAAAGGCTATGCCGATGCTCGTACCTGGTCGTGGCATACGCTGCGCGACACGAAGGTCAGTCAGACTCCATTCAGCCCTCTTGTCATGTTGCCGGGACAAGCCGTGTCGGGAAGAGTCGTGGATCCCAATGGCAAGCCTGTTCCGGGTGCAGTGATCAAGACTATCGCCGACTATGGTAACCGTTGGGTCTTGGACCCTCTGACAACGGATGATGATGGCCGGTTCGAAATCATGCTGGCGGAGAAGAAGAAGGGTGCAGCATGGATTGCATCTTCCGAATGGGCTCCCAAATACATTGACATTGATGCAGGCAATCCAGATTTGGGAGAAATCTCCTTAGTCAAAGGTGCGCGAGTTTCCGGTACCGTACGCGACCAAACTGGCCAGCCAATCGCGGGATGTGCTGTGGTGATGGCGAGTTGTGCCGACGGCAACTTGAAGGGCGTGTCGTTCCCTGTGCAGTATGCAACGCTCACCGACCAGCAGGGGAGGTATCGATTGCCTCCAGTCCAAGGTAAGCACAAGCTCTATCTGTCGACTGCCGCAAGTACGAATGATCGCACTCACGACGCTTTTGTCGTTGGCCGCGTCGCTCCGCCACTGGTGACTCCTCGTATTGTAGATTTGTCGCCACCTGTCTCGGCGGTAGAAATCGATTTCGAGGAAGCAGAAGCCGTTCGTTTGAGCGGCACGGTGCGATGGAACGATGGCAAACCGGTTGCAAACTGTGAGGTTAAGCTCTCGTACATGCCAAGCGATCGCGCTTTCGGCACCGGCATTTGGATCGCCGAGACCGTGACCGACGAAGCGGGAAGGTACTCCATGGACGTGGCCAAGGGAACCGACTCACTCCACGTGTCCTGCTGGGGTAGTAGAGATGACAGTGGAGTATGGAAGATGGCCTACACCTCAAAGCGGTTTACCGACGAGCCGACTAGCCAGTTCCTACAGATCGAAGGGGCTGTTGAGCAAGATGGCAGCGGACTCGACTGGGTGCTGCTTGGAAAGGGCGAAGAGGAACTCTTGAATGCAACGGAGGAACGCTCGAATGCAGAGTCCGACGCAGATCCTCGCGAAGAAAAGAGCGACGCCGCACCCACCGAAGGTACGCTCGAAGCTGGGGCCGGCACCCTAACTCTCGCTGGTGGACAAACAGGGCAGGGGACCAAGAACTTTCGTTTCGAGGCCCAGAAGACACCAAACCTGGTCGAGGGTGTTTGTCTCGCTCCTGACGGCAAGCCGGCCAATGGAGTGACGGTCACGCTATATCGAAGTCGCCAGCTGGCCGACAATTTCAAGCAGCTTGCTACCGCCACCACTGGCCCCGATGGACGGTTTGAGTTTGCCGATGTTCTTACCAAGGACGAAGTCGCTACCGCGGAGAAGGACTGGCGGGAAGCTGCGTCTCGAAACGAGAACGAAGTCTTCTGGCTCGTAACTCAGAAACCTGGCTTTGTCACTCGATATGCCAGCGCTGCCAAGCCAGCACTCGCCGCTGGCGTGAACGCCCGCGTAACACTCGAACCCTCGGCAACGCTCACCGGCGCCGTCACCGACCCCGATGGCAAGCCCATCGAGGGGGCGCAGGTGAGGGTTAGCCGAGGGGCAACCACGCCGCTTCCCCCTGGGATTCACAACGCAGTGACCGACGCCGAGGGTCGCTATTCGATCGATGATGCCGCTCCGTTTGATCGCCAGGAGTATGAGAAGCTGCTGGCCGCTCGAGGCGACGCAATCTACTCCCTGTCCTTTTGGGCTGCGGCTGAGCCGAGTGTGGGAGAGTCGGAGGAGATCCTTCCTCCCGTGCTGAGTGTGTCGCACCCCGATTTTGCCCTCAAGCGAGTCGCCTATGACGCGATTCCTGGTACGAAGGACGTGCAACTGGAAGTGGCCTCGCAGATTGAAGGGCGAGTGCAGCAAGTCAATGGAGAGCCGCTAGCCAATGGTCGAGTGCGGGCAATTCGAGCGGTCGAGGAAGGGCCCGACCCCACCTACGAGCAGTTCGTGCTCACCGCCCAGACCGACAGCGATGGCAGCTACCAATTCGATCAAGTCCCCGCAGGCGAGTACGACATCCAGCTGATGGTTCCCCACACGGCGGTGCCCGACGCCTTGCCGCGCCCGCTTAGTGGTGTGAATGTGGGCCCCGACCAGCGCGTTCAGGCGCCGGATCTTCGCATGGAGCGGGGTGGTTTGGTCGAGGTCCAGCTGGTGGACACGGAAACCAAGAAACCGATTTCACTTGCTCCAGGGGCTGATGCTTATGTCCAAATCGAACACCTGAAGTCGGGTAGGTTCGATCGGCACCGAGGATTTCGCATGCCAGTTGGCCAGGACGCCAAGTTCACAGTCCGTTGCCTCCCCGGCAAGACAAGCATCTCCGTTTTGCAAGCCGGCACACCCTACGACGATGAGACTGGCGCCGCACCGGAGTGGAGTGACGCAAATGAGAATGCCAAAGAAGTCGATGTCTTAGAGGGCGGGACCATTACCGTCGATGTCGAAATGAAGAACCAGGAGGCGCGCAACAAACTAGGCGCCATTGGTCTAGAAGCTACTAAGCTGGCTGGAGACGGGAAGCCTTTCGAGGCGGCCGAAAAAATGTCCGAGGCAGTCGACCTCTTCAACGGAGATGAATTGACGTCTGCCCTAGTGATGCGTGGTCGTTACTGGTTACAAGCAGAGGAGTACGGCAAGGCAATTGCAGACTACGAGCAAGTACTGTCGATGGATCCTACGCCTCGCGCTGCACCGTACGTGCGGGCACAGCTGATCATGCTCTTGGTGAACTGCAAGGATGAGTCGTTTCGTGACTACGATCGAGCCATCGAAGAGGGGGCATCGGCAATTGGCGATACCAAATCACTTGAACTGGTCCGCCCGCTCTACAGCGCGTTGGCCAAAGCCTACGAAGCGACCGGCCAACCGGATGAAGCAATCGCCCTGCGAGAGCGACTCTCGAAAGTTGAGGATGGCGCCGTAGGAGAGTCCAACCTGCAGCGGCTTTTGGAAAGGGCCCGCGAGTTGGAGCAAAAGCGAGACTTCGCTGGCCAAGTAAATCTGTACGAGCAAATCATCGCGGACGGTGAGGCAAGTGGGACAACTTACGAAGCAATCGCGAAGAATAACCTAGCCTACTTGTTCGCAGCAGCTCCAGCAGCATCGTTCCGTGATGGAAAACGAGCCGTGAAGCTGGCGACCGAAGCCATCGAACTATTCGGTCAGCCCACCGCGCAGTTGTACGATACCTTGGCCGCCGCCTACGCGGAGGCAGATGATTTCGAGAAGGCCATTGCAACGGAGCAAAAGGCCCTCGAACTAGCCACGCCAGCAGAGAAACCCAACATGCAACAGCGGTTGGAACTCTACAAGGCGGGCAAGCCTTATCGGATGGAGCAAGTGCCCGCGGCAAGCAGCAAGGCTACTCAGCCCTCGCCGACCGAGGCCACCCAGGTTCGCGAAGAGCCGCCTCGCACCGATTTTACCATCGTGATCGCCAAGCACATGATGCTCTTGGATGGCAAGGAGTTCATCACCTGGCAGGAGTTGGAAGATCGCATTGCCAAGCTACCCGACCCGAGCAAAGCCCGCTTGCACTACCGCATCACCCACGCCGCGATGGACACGGCGCGAGAACTACAGCGGGCGGAACACCGACTGTTAGAGGAAAAGTTCAAATTCAACGGATACTCAATTGGTGGTTTCTCGCTGCGGGGTTCGCACCGCTTCGATCAAATAGAGACGGTTGCCGACCTGGTGCCGAATTCCGCGCACGCGTGCGTCGGCCAGGTAGTTGATAGTGACGGTAACCCAGTTGAAGGTGCGGAAGTTGTGTTCGCACCGCCGGTCGACGAGACCCTTGCCTATCGGGGGCGTGATATTTCACTGGAAGATGGTAAGCTCCGCCATCACTTGGACGATGTCGTGGCAGTTAGCGACGACGCAGGCCGCTTCACGGTTTATCCTGCCGATGAGAAGTTGAAGTACTACCTGATCGCCGTGCACCCGGAGCATGGCTTTGCGTTGGCTACTCGGCAGGGACGCGAAGCGGGCGCGGCCATTCAGCTTCAGCGGTGGGCAAGCATCAACAGTACGATCTTACCGGCCGAGGGAATGGAGCAATCGGCTAGCGTCAGCACTTCCATCGCCGAGAAGGACGGTCTGCCGGACTTGTCAATTAACATTCACGTCCCAGATCGGCGACCCCAACCAAAAGCAGGTGAGTTCAACTTTCCTTGTGTGCCGCCAAACATGGCGTGCTACTACCGACGGGGCATCAAGAGGCCACAGGGCGTGACCATTTCGCTGCCTACCAAGGAGCTGGAACTGAAGCCCGGCGAAGTTCACGAGATCACGCTCGGAGGTCTCACCCCCGATGAAGCCGACCGGCTAGAGATGCATGAGAAGTTGTTCGAGGACCTGCAAGGGGCGAGGGAGAAGACCGAGGAAGAGAATAAGGAGCCAGTGAAGAAACTGGACGATTCAGAAGCCACGTTCTCCGCCATGGTAGTCGACGCCGAGTCGGGTGAGCCGATTAAGGAGTTCCTGGCGCTGCCCGGCACCAGCTTCATGGAGGGTTTCGGTTGGCAATGGCAGACGCACATGATCAGAAACTATCAGAACGGCGAGTTGATCTGGCCACCCAAGGGGAGAAAAGGCTACGACAGACAAGCGATTCGCGTCGAGGCGGATGGGTACGTTCCGTTTGAAACCGGTGAGGTTCTCCGCGACGCCCCGCAGCGCGGCCGGACGATTCGACTGCATCGCTCCGCGGGTGTTTCTGGGCGTTTGGTGGATGTCGATGGCAAGCCGGTCGCTGACGCCAAGGTGGCCATTGCGATGTGCCGGCGTACAGTTCGCATCGATGGCGGCTCCATCGCTTTGCGCGACCTGGCTGACGATGCGTCGCTGCGTGATCGATGGTCGCAACCCCGCTGGACCACCACCGCCGAGGATGGAACATTCACGCTGCCGGACGAGTCAGCGCCGGCGGCGCTGATCGCCACACACCCGTCGGGCGTGGCCATCATCAACTTGGAGTGGGTTCGCGAGCATCCCGACGTGCACCTTGAACCATGGGGCCGCATCGAGGGGCAAGTGCTCTGGGGAGAGACTCCTGGCGCCGATGAGTCGATCGAAATGTCGGCTCGCGGGCATCGTGATCCCGAGGGGCTCGACGTGATGTTGATGCTAACTTGCAGCGACGAGGTAACTTCTGGAGATGATGGCCGCTACGTGTTCGACAAGGTCCCGCCCGGCGTGGTGCAAGTGTCGCGCATCAGCAAACCGGTTGGTGAGGATAAGATTCGAACGCTTCGACCGGTGCAGTTTGTCGATGTGCTTCCCGGCGTGCCCACGAAAATGATCTTCGGTGGCGGTCGACCAGTCGTTGGTAAGCTGGTGGGCCTCGATAGTTGGGAGGGCGTGCAACTTAGCATTGGCACCGACGCCCCTCCGTTTAGCGGCCCGGTAGATATGATCCGAAAAGATTGGGCGGCGTGGTCGGAGTTCATGCAATCCGAAGCCGGCAAGCAGTACTCCAAGCAGAACGTGCAAGTCAACGACGATGGCACATTCCGAATCGAAAGAGTTCCCGCCGCGCGATTCAATGTCTCGGTCACCCAGCAACAGGGCGACGAGGCTGCAACGCCCATCGGTCGCTCGACATTCACAATGGAGACGATCACACCGGGCGAAGAAGACACTTCGCTGGACATCGGCGAGATTACGGTCGCTCCCGCGCAGCAATAGCACTCACGCTGGCTCGAAGTCGAGCCACCCGGATAGCTCGGCCATGGTCACCGCGAACTTGTACAGCCCGTGGCCCACAATGGCGATGAAGAACCATGGCATGCCCAGTCCGAGCAGGGGGCGATGACGTTCGCGGATCGTGTTGTACCAGATGCGCGCAAGCCCCACGCCGGCGATGAATGAGCAATTCATGTGCAGACCAACGCACACGGTCCACCGCCAACGCGCGAGCGATGGTCCCGCGTTGGGAAGGTAAAGGTTCAGGTAGACCAGGATCTCGATCACGCCGAACAGGATCCCGCCCGCCAAGGCACAGAATAGAATCTGTCCAATCGACTTGAACCAAAAAGGCCGTTTCTCCACCACCCACAGGGCGATGGCGATCTTCATGATCTCTTCGGTCAGCGGTGCCACCACGCATACGGCAATCAAGCCACCGCTGGTAGCGATTCCCGCTTCGGGCGGAGTGAACAACGCCCCGATGATCGCGAACGGCCCTGCCGCTGCGGCCACGGCCAAGGTAGTCAGCCAGCTCTTCGCCCAACTGGTTGCGGCGATGTTCTTTTCGAGCCACCGACTGTAGGTGAGTTGCGACTCATCCGGCTCGCCTGCCAGTTCGCTGTGCAGCGAAGGTTCGTCCCACACGACGTGGTCGACCTTATCGTGCTCGGTCGCCCTTGCTTGCTCGCGGTCAATGAGCGTTTCGGCCTTCGCTTCGCTCGGATCGACGTCCAGCGGAGCTGCGAAGAAGTGCGGCTCGTTCTCGATCGACGGATCGTGGCGTGGCTTGGGCATGGCTCTGGTGCGCGGCAGGTCGCGTTACCCTTGTCGGTGGTAAGCGGTGGCCGATGCCAGGATGGCGGCCATGACCATCGCTTTCTTTCCCATCGACGTGCTACCACCGACGTCGGCAGCTTGCATACGAACGTTGCACACCGCATTGTAACCGCCCGCCCGCGCTTGCTCGACGATTCGCTGCAGCGCTTCTCGACGTGCACGGTCCATCAGCGTTTGATAGCTCTTCACTTCGCCGCCGAACAGGTTGCGCAGGCCTGCGAGGAATGTCTTGAGGTAGTCGCTGGCGATCACTGATTCGCCAATGAGGATTGTGGGGGGCGGCCCGTCGGGGCTCACGTTGTACGCGGTCTTGCCCTGAGTGATCAGAAAGTCGCCGTTAGCGCTTTCGCGGTCATCCAGCTTCTTGATATGCGACCTTTCCTGCCAGCCGCCCACGAAAAAGCCGAGCGCCAGCATGAACGTTACGAAACCTACGCCGATCATCAGCCCAATGGCATCTTCCATGGTTGTGGTCCTCCAATAGAGCTAGGCGGAAGGCTTCTTCAGCACCACGGCGGTGCCGTAGGCGTACAGCTCGGCCGCACCGGCTGTCACGGCGCTGGTCGTGAAGCGAACGTTGACAATCGCGTTTGCGCCCAGCTCCTGCGCTTGCGCCATCATGCGTTCCACCGCCTGACGGCGCGACTCCGTCAACAATTCGGTGTATCCTTTCAGCTCACCTCCCACCAGATTCTTGAACCCGGCGGCAATGTCCCGCCCCGCGTGCTTGGCTCGAACCGTGTTTCCTTGCACCATCCCTTTCACGCCGGCTACTACAAAGCCGGGAACGGTCTCCGTGTTCACAACAATCATCGCACCCTCCCATTGATACTTGCTTAGATGAACTGCTGCCGTTCGGATAAGCACGAGTCGAACGAGCCACGTTATTGTGTGGCACCCTGTCGCGGTTTGCAAGCAAGTTGGCCGTATGGGTGGTGACACGACCGGCCGTTTGTGTGATAGAATCATCGGCGGTGCGGTTGTGAAACACTTGGCCTGTGCGAGTTTGCGATGAAGACCCCCAACGATCTTTTCAGTCGACTGCCATCGGTCAACGATCTGATGGAGAATCCCAGGATTAAGAGCTTGGTCGACCGCGTGCAGGAACTCGAAGTCACCAACGGCGTGCGGCAATTCGTCGAGCGGATGCGCCGCGAAGTGAGTCGTCGCGCGCTCGATGCCCCAATTCCCTCGATTGGCGAGATTGCCGATCGCGCTGCCCGGTTTATCCTGGGACGGCACGCCAGTCAGGCACCGCAGGTGGTGAACGCCACTGGCAACTTGTGGCTGCCCGGGCTCACCGGTCCGCCGCTGGCCGATGAGGCGTTGGCCACGCTTTCGGTCACCGCCCAGCACTACCACGCCCGCGGTGGCCAACAAGTCGCAGAACTGGTGGCCCAAGTCGCTGGCGGCCAAGCGGCAGCCATCTTCAACTCGCCCGCGGGCGCAGTGCTGCTCGCGTTGAGCACGCTGGCCGAAGGACGCGCGATTGTCGTCGCGCGGGGCGAAGTCGGCACCATGGATGGCAGTATCCGCTTAACCGATCTCGCGCAGCAAGCCGGCGTCGACCTCGTAGAGGTGGGCGCGAGTGATTCGGTTTCGCTGGACGACTACCGCGCGGCTTTGGCCGACGGTGCGGGCGTGCTGCTGCGTGTCGAGGCGCTGCCACATGCTTTGCGCGATCAGACTTGTCGACCTGAGTTGGCCGAGCTGGTGAAGCTCGCCGGCGAGCACGGGGCCAAAGTAGTCCATCACATCGGCCGCGGCGCGCTGGCGTCGCTGGGCGAAGCCATTCCGCTCGACGTGGTGACCGCTTCGGACAGCTTGGCGGCGGGCGTGGCACTCACCATCGCTCGAGGCGACGGCTACACCGGCGGGCCGGCTTGCGGGTTGGCAATCGGCCGCCGCGACGCGGTCGACAAGCTCAGCGGTTCGCCACTTGCGACAGCGCTTTGTGTCGATCCCTTGGTTGAAAGCGCAATGGGAGCGACGCTCACGCTATTCCGCGACACCGAGCGCGCAGCAACTTCGATCCCCACGCTCGCGTTGTTATCCACGCCGATTCTCAACCTGCAATCACGGGCCGAACGCATGGCCGCGCAGATCGAATCGCAACCGGGCATCGTGACCGCCTCGCCGGTCGAGATCCCCTCGGCCGAAGACATGGGCGGCACAAGGCCATTGCCCTCGGTTGGCATTAGCGTGCTGTGCGATGGCGAGCAGCTGGCGAGGATTCAGAAGCAACTGGAAGATTCGAGACCGCAGATCGTTGGCAACTGGCGGAACGACCGCGTGCTGTTGGACCTGCGAACCGTTGCCCCAGCGGATGACATTGCTCTGGTTGCAGCGTTCGACCCGCCGGGCGACAGCACGACGAATGAAACCAACACAACCACCGAACAGGAAGAATAGACCATGCCGTTTGATCAAGCGATTGATTCGCTGCTAGACGTGAACCTGGCTTGCCGCGCTGGCGAGCGATTGGCCATCGTGACCGACGACGCGCCGTTCGAAACGGCCACCAGCGAAGTGCCCACCCGCCAGGCGTTGGCCGAGTTGATTGCTGCTAAGGCGAAACAGCGCGATGTCGAAACGCTCATCTCCATCTATCCAGGCGGGCAAGAGTCGGGCGCGGAGCCTCCGCGTCATGTGTTCGAGCAAGTCTATCCAACGGGCTTTATGGACTATCTCGAGGAGACGAGTCTGGCTGACAAGCTGCTCGACAAGACGATTGCGCCCGAGGATATCGAGAAGCTCGAGAAGTACTTGTCTTCGGCCAGCGATTCGATCGACGTGATGTTAGTACTCTCGGCCTCGAGTGTGTCGCACACCAACTTTCGGCGACTATTGACACGCACCAACATCGCCCGGGTCGCCACCATGCCTGGTGTGGAGTTGGAGATGTTCTCTGGCGTGATGACCGCCGATTGGAAGATGGTGGAGCGACGTAGCGTGGCGGCCGCCGAGGCTTTGACCAAGGCTACCGAAGCCGAAGTTCACAGTGCCGAAGGAAGGGTGCTGAGGTTTTCGCTCGAAGGCCGCGACGGCACGGCCGACACCGGCATCATCAGCCAGCCAGGTCAGTTCGGCAACCTGCCCGGTGGCGAAGGGTTCATTGCCCCCATCGAAGGCACCGCCGAAGGTGAGCTTTCGGTCGGTCCGCCCGAGGAGCCCGGCAAGTGGTACTTCCGTTTCGCCAAAGGCGAACTAGTCGAAGTGCTGGGCGACCCGCCGTTCCTGGCGGCGCTCAACGACGTATTCGCTACGCACCCGATGGCTCGCAACCTCGCGGAGCTTGGAGTTGGTACCAATGAAAAGGCCAAGCCGTGCGACAGTGTGCTGGAGTCGGAGAAGATCCTCGGCACGGTGCACTTGGCGGTGGGCGACAATGCGGGCTTCGGCGGCAACGTGAGCGTGCCGTACCACCAGGATTTTATCGTCTACAACCCGACGCTCGTACTGCGTTCGGACGTGGGCGAAGAGTCGCTGGTGAGCGACGGCCGGTTTATGGCCGATTGAGACAGCGAGTCCAGCAAGGATCGACCACTACTCCATCACAAAGAACAACGCCACGAACATCATGATCGTGAGCGTCATCTCGGCGGCATGGTCGACACCGATGTCGACGCCAGCCAGATTGAAGGGAGTTATCCCGGTGCCGGCAATGATCAAGGCGGTAATAACGATCAGTGAGCGCATGGGAATTGCCAGGGGCCGTGGTTGAGCGAACCTTCTGCGAAAGCCTAGCTCACGAATGGCAGTCAGGCAAGTTGCGTTGCGTTTTCATTCTTGCGACTGGACGGACCTTCGATTTCCGCCAGCAATTCGCTGTAAATGATGGGTTTCACCAGGTGGGAGTCGAACCCGGCGTCGACCGACATGGCGCGGTCCGCGTCGCTGCCCCAGCCGGTCACGGCAATCAGACGTAGCCGCCGTTCTGGGTCCATCCGCCGAATCCGCCGTGCCACCTCATAGCCATCCATGCCTGGCAGGCCGATGTCGAGCACGCAAACGTCGGGCAACTGAGCAGCCGCCAACTGCACGGCGGAAACACCGTCGCGGGCGAGTTGCACCTCGTACCCTTCGGCCTCCAGCAACTCCCGCAACAAGTCAGCTGCGTCGGTGCCGTCCTCGGCCACAAGCACCGACAAACGGGTGCGCTCCCGCGAGTCAGTGTTCTCGGGAGGCTCGACCGCTTGACTCTCCACAGGCGGAATCTGCTCCGCATCGGCAATCTCGGCGGCCGGCAGCTGCGCGGTGAAGCAACTTCCCCGCCCGGGCCCGCGGCTAAACGCTTCAAGTTGCCCGCCGTGCATTGCGGCGATTCGCTGCACGATCGAGAGCCCCAATCCGAGCCCGCCGTAGGCGCGGGTTCTCGAAGTGTCGATTTGCCGAAAAGGCATGAGGATGTTGTCGGCTTCGTTGGGCGGGAATCCGATGCCGTTGTCGCGAACCGAAATACAGGTCCAATTTCCTTGCGTTTCGATCTCCAGCACGATGCAGCCTTCCGAGGGCGTGTACTTGGCAGCGTTGCCCAGCAGGTTGGCGGTCAACTGGGCCAGTCGAACGCGATCGCCTTGAACCCACACCGGCGAGTCGGGCGTCAGTTGTTCGAATCGATGCGATCGCTCGGCGAACTGGTCGGCTGTCATTTCGATGGCGTCGCTTACTGCGTCGCGTAGATCGAACCGCTCCATCTGCAGTTCCAGTTTCCCGCGAGAAAAGCGAGATACGTCCAGCAGATCGTTCGTCAGCCTCACCAAATGACCAGTCTGCCGCTCGATGATGCCGCGCACTCGGTCAGTAAGAGTGGCGTTCTGCGGTTCGCGGCGGAGCATTTCAAGCCCCGATCGAATCGGAGCGAGAGGGTTGCGAAGTTCGTGCGCCAACAGGGCAAGAAACTCGTCCTTGCGCTCGTCGGCTTCGCGAAGCGACGCGCTAAGGCGCTCGTTGTCGCGCGACCGCTGTTCGGCCAGGCGTCGCTGCCGACGCAGACGATTGAACAGCAGTGCCGCGGCCGAGTTCACCAGAACGTAGATCAACAACTGAACAATCTCCGACACGCCCATGCTCGCCTGGGGCGCGATGAAGAAGTAGGCGGCCGAGCACGTTCCCAGCAGAACCGCCAGAAAAGCTGGCCCCGAGCCCGCGATCCACGCGGTGAGCAACACGCTGAGGTAGAACAAGCTGAAGGGGCACTCTTCCTGTAAGTGGGAATCCAAAGCGTACCTGGCCCACACGGCCAATCCGGTGGTGAGCACCGCGACGCCGTAGTTGGCCAGGGGAGTAAGTGTTCGTTCTTTTAGAATATGGACGTTCATAGCCAAACCATGCCGGGTGACTGGAGAGTTCCGCGACGAATTCGTCGCTACCGCCTGATAGCAAGCCCGCAATCGTAACGCAGCGAGTTACGCATGGGCTGGCTGCGGAGTTCCCTTGAACTCTGCGTCCAGACGCGACACCAACGATGGCACATCCAACGGCTTGCGGAACCATCCGTCCCAGCTATGGCTGAGTGGTTCGTTCTGCGGATCGCGGGCCAAGCCAGTCACGGCGAACACTTTCAAGTGCTTCAGACGGTTGTCGGTCCGCAAGGTCAGTAGGGTTTCCAGTCCATCAGCGCCCGGCATCTCGATGTCCATCAACACGAAGTCCGGCAGTTTGTCCGCTTGTCGGAGCGCGTCGATGGCCACCAGGCCATCGGTGGCCACTTGTACGTCGAATCCATGCGACGCCAGCAAGTAGGCCATGAGCTGCCGCTCGTTCGGACTATCTTCGACCACCAACAGCCGAATCGGCCGTTCCGGATCGTGTGAGCCGTTAGCCGGAGTGGACGATTGCAGTGAGTGGTCGAGTTCGGAGTACTTGGCGAGCAACTGCTCGAGCGCGGCGTCCAACTGCACCGACTCGCCACGCTCGATGCGAACCTGCAGTGCCTGAATCTTCAAGTGCAGCAGATTCAGTTCGTTTCGCAACTGATGATCCAGCTGACGATCGGAGGGTCGCTCTAACTCGGCTTGGGTGTCCGCGTCGGCAAGTTCTTGCCTCACGACGTGAATCGACCGAGGCGCGTCGACTCCCAGTTTGACGAGTTGCCCTTTGACTTGAAGTACGTTGATTCGAATGCCCAGGTGCGGAAACAGAATTTGTTGCTCCGCTCGGCGAGATAGAACAAGCACGGCGAGAATCCCTCAATAGCGGCACCCCGACGAGCGCGCGGGTGCTGTCTTGCGATGCCAGTCCCAGCACCGCACTGGCTGCCGTCGGCTCCCTCCGTGGTGCTGACGCAGCGTTCGCCCCCGCTACGGTGCCGCTCAGGGCACTACTCGAGAGCTGGAGCTAAATCTATCGCCACCGGCGAAAGCGAACAACCCAGAAATGTGACTCCTTGAAGCAGTCGTGCTAGCATCCTTCGAAACAGCTGGCGACTTCCATCATTGCGTTTTTGACAACTGTGAACCGTCTTTCGTGCCGATTTACCACCGACCGACCAGTTGCAATCCATGGTTAATTTTGCGAACTCATAGGGAGAGGTTTGCTGGTCATCGATGGCAAACTCGCGCCCCCGGAACGCTCCCGTTCCCCGTTGCGTGGGCTGTCCCTTTGGTAGCCCATTGCTTCTGCTTCATCATGTTTCTGCGGGTAGTTCAACACGATTGGCGACTATTGCGGGTTGCTGCACTTTCCGCGTTGTTTGCTTGGAACGCTCGCTCGTCGCGGGAAACCGGACCTACAAGCTAATCAGGATAGACTCGTATGACTGGTTTGCATTCCTCGACGTGATTTGAGGCGGTGAGTATCATCGAAGTATGGGGCGCCTTCGCGTTGCTACGCTCGTAGCCGCGAACTTTGAGTATCTCTTCACCCCCCGGAATATGCCCGCTTGGTTTCGCGCCCCGGACGGACGAGAAAAGGCTTGAATCTATGCTTCGTAAGGAGACCGCTCGCGGCTCGCGCTCGCTTCGTTTTCAGACCCTTGAGGCACGTTGTGTACTCGACGCGTCGGCACTGCGGATCACCGAGATACTGGCCTCCAACGACACTACGCTTGCAGACTTCGAAGGCGACTATCCGGATTGGGTAGAACTCTACAATCCGTCCACGGCGACCGTTGACCTGCAAGGTCTCTATCTCACGGACGACGCCGAAGAATTGACGAAGTGGCAATTCCCCGCGGGAGCTTCCATCGGCCCGGGCGAGTTCAAGGTGGTGTTCGCTTCGGACAAGGACCTGATTGGGCCGAATGACGAACTGCACACGAGCTTCAAGCTCACTTCCGACGGCGAGTATCTTGCGATCGTCGACGTCGATGGCAGTACGGTAATCGACGCTTTTAGTCCCGAGTTCCCACCTCAGGTGGAGGACGTGTCGTACGGTCTGGCGATGACCAGTGAGACGACCACGCTCGTCGCCGAAGGCGCCACCGCCCGTGCGTGGCGGCCGACCAACGGGGGTAGCGATTCCACTTGGAAGGATGTCGGTTTCGACGACAGCGCTTTCGATATCGTGGGTCCGTCGGGCTTTGGCTATGAAGGCGGAACGGGCTTTCCTAGCTTCGAAGGTGAGTTCAACACGGCCGTCCCAGTCAGTACGTCGGCGCTCTATGTTCGGTTGCCGTTTGAATTGACTTCCGTCGCTGGAATCCAACAGCTGCAACTCAATTTGAAATACGACGATGGTTTTGTCGCCTACCTCAATGGGGTGCAGGTTGCTTCGGCCAACAGCCCCGCCAACCCCTCCTGGAATTCGACAGCCACATCCATACACGACGACTTCGATGCGATGGATTTTCAGGAGTTCAATGTCTCCTCGGCGATCTCGTCGCTCGTCGTCGGCGACAACGTGCTAGCGATTCACGCGCTCAATCAGTCGGCAGGTAGTTCTGACTTCTTGATCGTGCCAGAGCTAATCGCCAGCACGTCCGTTGTGGTTGAACCAAAAGCGGCAGGATACTTCGAAGTTCCCACGCCTGGCTTTGGTAATGGCGAGAGCTTCGCAGGGTTTGCCGCCGATACCACCTTTAGCGTGCCGCACGGTTTCTACGACACCACTCAGCATGTCGTGATCGAATCAGAAACGCCCGGCGCGATCATCGTCTACACCACCGATGGATCGACTCCCGCTGTGGATGAGAACCTCGTGCCGACCAACGGCCAGTTGTACAACTCCGCCATTCCGGTAAGCAGCACGACTACCCTGCGAGCGATGGCCTTCCAGCAGGACTACAAGCCATCGTTCGTGCAGTCGGCCAGTTATTTGTTCCTGGACGACATCGTCGATCAATCGCCAGCAGGCGAGGCCCCGGCTGGCTGGCCCAACTTTAACGTCAATGGCCAGTTGCTCAATTACGGCATCGATCCCGAGATCATCGCCATGTACGGCGAGCAAGCGGTGAAGGACTCGCTTACGTCGATTCCCACCATCACGTTGACCACCGACATCGAGAACCTCTTCGACAGCCAAACGGGTATCTACGTCAATGCGCTAAACCGGGGTAGAGAGTGGGAGCGGTTGGCTTCCGTCGAACTGGTCAATCCCGATGGCAGCGAGGGATTCTCCACCAACGCCGGTTTGAGGATTCGTGGTGGCTATCACCGCAACGATTTCAATCCCAAGCACGCGTTCCGCTTGTACTTCCGTAGCGACTACGGCGACGGCATACTCAACTATCCGCTGTTCGGCGAGGAAGGCGTTGATGAGTTCGATGTGCTCGACCTACGCACCGCGCAGAACTACTCGTGGGCTGCGTGGGGCGACAGCGTCAACGGGCTGCAGAACACCTACCTCCGCGAGGTGTTCTCTCGCGATACGCAGGCCGACATGGGGCAGCCGCATACTCGTAGTGGGTACTACCACCTCTATCTGAATGGGCAGTACTGGGGCTTGTTCATGACCCAGGAGAGGATCGAGGAGTACTTTGGCGAGAGCTACTTCGGCGGCGACAAGGAAGACTACGACGTGGTGAAGGCCGACTCCACCGAGGCCTACTCCACGGAGATCGCTAACGGCAACGACATCGCCTGGCGACAGCTCTTCGACTACGCGCAAGAGTTGGCCGACAACCCAACCAGTAGCGCCGATAACTACTGGGCCATGCAGGGGCTGAATAACGATGGCTCACGCAACGAGAACCTCGAAGTACTGCTGGATGTCGACAATCTGATCGACTACATGATGATCATCATCTACACCGGTGGTCACGACACAGGCATCTCCGCCTTTGTAGGGAACGATCGCGCGAACAACTGGTTTGGGATTCGCGACCGTGAGGACGCCGACCTGGGCTTCCAGTTCTTCCTGCACGACAATGAACACTCGCTGGGAACCGGCGAACTGACCGGTACGTTGCATGGCACGGCCGATATCGACCGGACAGGGCCGTTCTATACCGCCTTGGACGATGACTACGATTTCTTCAATCCGGTTTACCTCCATCAGGATCTGCTCGTTCACCCCGAGTACCGACAGCAATTTGTCGACCGCGTGCAAACGCTGATGTTCGACGACGGAGTGCTTACGCCCGACGCCAACATTGCACGCATGACCGAGCGTGTGGAGCAAGTCGAGTCGGCCATCATCGCCGAGTCCGCTCGCTGGGGTGACGCCAAGCGAACCACGCCATACAACAAGTCGGACTGGGATAACGAGGTCGAGTGGTTGCTTGAGACGTATTTCCCAAACCGTCACGCGGTGGTGGTCGATCAATTGCAGCAAGATGGTCTCTACGTGCCCGCGCCGACTTTCAGTCGCTTGGCGGGAACGGTGTCCTACGGTTCGTTGCTGACGATCGAGGGCAGCGTCGAAGGGGGCACCATCTACTACACCACCGACGGGATTACCGATCCACGGTTGATTGGCGGTGGAGTCAATCCATCACCCGAGGTGTCTGCAGGAAGTGGGCCGATCGTATTGACGGAGGATGCAACGGTCTGGGCGCGCGTGCGGGCCGCGGACGGAACTTGGTCGGGGCTCTCCGAAGTAGCGTTCGTGGTCGACGCCTTGCCGGGCGACTACGATCGCAACGGCGTCATCGACTCGCTCGACTACGAGGTGTGGAGGAGCACTTTCGGTTCCACTTCCGATTTGAGGGCGGATGGCAACAACGACGACGTCGTGAACCTCGCGGACTACACGGTCTGGCGAAACAACTTGGGCTACTATCTGGAAGTGGCTACCGCGGCGGCCGCGAGTCCTACCACGGTCACGGGATTTTCGACCACGCTATTGGTGCTGGGCGACGGCTCCAGCGGAGAACAGAACCTGTCATACACCTGGTATGCCACGGGGCCCGCCGAGGTGGTTTTCAGTTCCAATGGCAACAACGGCGCGAAGGACACGACCGCCACTTTCTCCGCAGCAGGCGAGTATCTGCTGACTGCTCTGGTCGAAGACCCGACCACCGGCATAGCGCAGTCGAGTGCCGTGCAGGTGCTGGTGGAACAAGTCGTGTCGGGTGTTTCCATCTACCCCTCCGACACCTTCATCGCCGCCGGCGCTACGATGCAGCTGTCGGTTTTCGAGGTCGACCAGTTCGGCAACCCCGTCGCCGAGGCTTCGAGTCCCACTTGGTCAATCACGAGCGGCGGTGGCAACGTTGACTCGATGGGACAGTTTACCGCGCCCGCATCGGGAACCTCGGTGACGGTCCGCGTCGAATCGCCCACCGGCAACGACGAAGCTTCCTTCGACGTGCTTTCGCCGACGTCCTGGTACGAAGCCGACTCCAACTCAGGGCAAACACTCATCGACTCTACGGGCGGTCAGCATGGAACTCTTATGGGGTCGTCTGGCTGGGCGTCGGGAGTCGACGGCAACGCCTTGCGGCTTACGGGTGGCCATGTGAACCTGCCGAACGGTGTTGTCAGCGGTTTGAATCAGGCGACCATCGCTACGTGGTTCTATCTCGACTCGGTCGATACGTGGTCGCGCGTATTCGACTTCGGCTCTGGAATCAATGTCAACATGTTCCTCACACCGCAGGCGGGCGGGTCCGGAGGTCCGTTGCGGTTCGCGATCAAGACCGCCAGCAGCGGCGCCGAGCAGCAACTCAACGGTCCTTCGCTTGCCTCAGGCCAATGGTATCATGTGGCGGTCACCCTCACCGGCAGCGGCGGCACCCTGTATCTCGACGGAGTGCCTATCGCTACCAATGACAGTATGTCGCTCACCCCGGCCGATATGGGATCGACCACGCAGAACTATCTGGGCGACTCCCAGTACGCCGCCGATCCTCCGCTACGCGGCAGGATCGACGACTTCCGCCTTTATGCCGAAGCACTGCCCGCTAAGCAAATTCTAAGCATCGTCCAAGCAACGCCCGCTGCGATCCAGGCGATATCTTCTGCCGCGATGGGGGCTCATGACTCAGCGTTTGCCCTGCTTGCCGAAGAAGATCAGTCGGAGTCGACCGCACCCATAGGGGAAACCACGTACCAGGAAGGCCCGGACGAGTCTTTGCTGCTTCTGCTCAGGTCCGCCCCAGCATCGGAGTCGGCGAGCGATCACGATAGCTACCTCCTCGGGCATTCCAATGATTCGCACGCCGAAGCAACGGATGTGACTCTCGCCGCGCTGCTCGGCGATCTCGAAAGCGACGAGCTCCTCTAGAAACAGTACCACGGCCGCTCAGTATATCCCCTAGTCCGCGCGTACATTGTACTTGTGCGTTGGCGACGAATGGGGTATTGGTAGTGTCGACAGCTTTGCCTGCTTCTACCATGGTCGTTCAAGAAAAAGGGGGAGGGTCGATGATCATCTGGGGTACAACGGGCCGGAATTCCCGAGTCGAGTCGGGGCTGTTCCACTGTCCGCGGTGTGGACGCGACAAGCCATTCGACGTCGTTAGTGTTAATCGCTGGTTCACCATCTACTTCATTCCGCTCATTCCCATGGGCGAGGCAGGGAGGTTTCTCGAGTGTCAGAATTGCTCGGGGACGTTTGACGAACGAGTCAAGCATCTGGACCCCGAGGTCGAAGATGCCAAGTTCCGTGCATCGTTTGAAGATGCGATGATGCGCTCGATGCTGGTCATGGCGCAAGCCGATGGCTCGGTGGATGAAGACGAACTGGAGGTTATCGCCGATATCATGACGCAGCTATCGGGCGTTGCACACGAGGTGGACGAAGTACGCGAAGTCCTGCGAACTTGCGGTCATCAAACGCTCAACCAGGTCCTCGCAGACGTTGCCGCGTCGCTCAACGAAGACGGCAGGGTCATGGTGCTGAGAGGCCTGTTCATGGTCGCCATGGCCGACGGGCATTTGGCGGACGATGAAGCCGCGACGCTCTACGAGGCCGGCAAGCAACTCGGCTTCCGCAAGAAGGCGATCAAGCAGCTATTGGACTCTGCGGAGAATTGACGTGTGGCAAGTCTGGCCAGCGCTGGTCGCAAACGCAGTGCTCGTGTTCGGTCCCGCAGTACTCCTTTCCGCCGGCCACGTGTTCGGGCAGCGCGGGTTCTGGATGGCGCTTTGCGGGCTCTCGCTGGTCTTGGCTGCGGAACTCATCGCCCAGTCGCCCCACAGGGCACTTACCGCCCGCAGTTCCGAAGCAGACCGTAGCGCTAAGCGACTGAATATCGTACAGGGAGCGTCGTTACTAGCGGTGCTTCAGTTCCTAGCCATGGTCGCAGCGCAAGACGCTCAGCAACCCCACCACGGTATGGAATTTCTGGGGCTCGTAGTGCTTGCCACTGCAGCCGCCCTGAGACTCTCCGCCATCCGCCAGCTTGGCCCCGGCTTCACCGATGGCTTTCAGCCAGCCACAGCGATCTCGCAAAGCGGCCCCTACCAGTATGTACGCCACCCCGCAGAGCTAGGACTGCTGTTGCTGCCGGTGGGCTTCGCGACCGTTCTCGGCGTATGGCCGTGGCTTGCCATCGTGTGGCCACCGCTCTTGCTCGTCTCCTGCCTCCGAATCTGGAACGAGGAACTTGGCTTGCGACAGTCTTCCGTGGTTCCCCGCTGCATTTACCGAGAGGGCTAGCGCCGCGGCAATGAAGAACCTTTTCTCCAAACTCCCCACAAGTCTGAACGAAGAACTCACGACCGTTCTCGCCGAGTCGCCCACGATTCGTATCGAGCGAATCGTCTCTACCGGGCAGTCGTCGCCTGAAGACTACTGGTACGATCAAACCGAAAACGAGTGGGTGGCCGTGCTGCAAGGCCAGGCGACTCTGCGATTCGAAGACGGCGAAGTGCTGCAAATGACGCCGGGCGACTTTGTGCTGATCCCAGCCCATCGCAAGCACCGCGTGGACTGGACGTCGCCGGAGGAACCAACCGTTTGGCTGGCGGTGTTCTACAGCGGCTGAATGTGAATCAAAAGAGCCCTCCGGCATTGCTACCGGAGGGCTCGATTTGCGAATCAGTACCCCGTAGGGGAGTCGTAACTCGTGCGACGTGTAGAGGTTTTTCGTCACTCCTGCCGTTTTGACTCACTTTTTGACTCAATTCTGCTGCCGGCTAGACCTGGGTTGAATCGAAATGACAGAGGGGCTAAATTGTCCGCCGTTCTGATCGTTCGCTGCACTTGGCTCTAGTCGTGACGCGGCATCGAATGTGATGAGCAGCCCGCCGTACTTGGCATTGTGCATGGCGGCGACGGGCAACCTTGGTTGGCGAAGCGTGTTCCCAGGACGCTCCCCAACAAGTTGGCCACGGTTGGAGTAAATATGGCACGTGGCCAGCGATGATCCGCTCTTGGCGACATCCCGTCGGTGGATCACATAGCCCCAGGATGGGCACCACTCTGCCGAGTCCAAGACGGCATGGGTAACTGTAGCGTTGTTAATCACAACGCCGGTTGGCCATGCCGTTTTTTCGTTGCTGGTCAACTGGTGGTAACACTGGAGCAACCATGCACACGACGATGACAACGGGATTGAAGAAGCTCTTTGACCGTAGCGAGGTTGCCCAGCGACTGGGCGTTTCTACTCGCTATCTGGACCGCAAAATCGCCGAGGGCAAGATCGACGTCGTGCGGTTCGGTGTCCGCGTGAAGATTCACGCGGATGAAGTAGAACGCGTCGAGCGCCAAGGGCTCAAGTAAGAACAAACCCTGGCCGAGAACATCGCCACGCGCTCGACCAGGGTTTCGCAAAGGAATGCGAGATGGATTCTACACGATCAGCCGATACCGGCCAACTGCCGTTGGACTTCGAGTCCGCGAAGCGGGAGCGTTACGTGCTACTCGACTCTGCCCTACGCCTAACCTCTGCCCCTGCCCACGTTTGGAGTCTGGTACGCACCATCGAAAGCGTGTGTGGCGAAACAGGCGTTCTGCGATGGAGCTACGCGGATATTGCAGAGAGGCACGGCTACAGCGTGTCGACCGCTCGACGAACCGTAGGTACGGCACTCAAGCTTGGATTGCTGACGAAGCGAGGGCGGTGCGTTGGACGACTTCAAACGGCCAACGAACTCTCAATCGACTGGGCCTCGGTTCGTCAAATCACTACCAATAGGGGGTGTGGTCAAGATGAACACCCCCCTGCTCATGTTGAACACCCCCCTGCTCATTCTGACCATGCCCCCCTGCTCAATATGAGCAGGGGGTATGGTCAGAATGAGCACCCAATAGAATCTTTAGATTCAAATAGAACCTCAACAACCTCAGACGCATGGGAGGAGGTGGAGGAGGAGGTTCGAAGAACGGGAGTAAAGCAGGTTTCGATCGCAGTGGGCGCTGCTCGATCGAACCAAGCTACCCCTGACGACGTCCGCGACGTCGTGGCCTGGTGGTTGGATCGCCGTGATGGGTTCAAGTTCCCAAAAGAGGAACTCTACTACCGCCTCCAAGTGTGCTCGCCCGATCTGCCGGCCAGCGAAGGTTGGCCCGACTTCCGCGAGGGCTACGAACCGCCCGAGGCTCGACAGGCCCGCGAGCAGGAACGCTACTGGCAATCGCTGGTCGACAAGTGGAAGCCGACGATCGACGGGTGGCCAGAGTCTACGAAACGCAAGTGGTGGAAGGACATCATTGGCGACTCACCCGAGTTGCGGGGCGATGGCGAGAGCATCTACCGGCGTATCTGCGAACGGCTCGAAGCCCGACAGGAGGCCACGGTATGAGCGCGAGACTGTACCCACCGCTGCCAACAGACGTCGAAACGTTCACTCGCGAGCATCACGACGCCGTGGCGCAGCTTGATCGGCCAACGGCCGAGAGACTGATCTACAAGCACCACCAAGGTGTGGCGCCCGCGATCCTACGGACCTGGCCAGAAGGCGAAAAGCCGCAAGGCATCGCATTGGCAACGCTGTTGGGCATCGTCGCCAGTAGAGCGGAGGCGAAATCACGATGGCAGTAGACCTCAAACCAAAACCGGCCGTTTGGCTTGGCGACGTCGCCAACATCGATGCTGCAGGCGAGGTGTTCCACGAATGGCACCCGTCCCTCGACGTGTTGCACTTGTCCGGCGCTCTGGACTTCGACAACCAGGTCGAGGCGGCCGAGCTGCTGGAGAGTTTCGCGCGGCCGGTGTTCGCTGTGTTCGATAGCCGGGCCCAGGCGTCGACCGGCTGGGAGCTGATTGTTCAGGCCGTCGACCAGGTGCGACACCACAAGCGGCTGCCGGTCGCGGTGCTGTTGCTCGATGGGCTTGGCCGCGGTCTCGAGTTGGCAGCGATGGCGGATGTTGCATTCGTACTGCCCACGTCGCGCGTCGGGCAGTACGGCGCTCGCCTCGAGTCGAGCCAGTTGGCCACCGGCTGGCGTTGGGATGGGCGCCGACCAACGCCTGGTCGCCATTGGAATGTGTCGCGCGAGCGGCTGACCTGGTTGCGCGATAACTCGCTCGGTGCCGAAGCCGCCGAGCATTTACTTGGCCTGCTGCCGGCCGACGATGCGGATCATGCGAAGGAAGTTTTTGGCGAAGTTGTACGGAGACACCCGAGACGATGAATCATCCACCACGACAATTTAAGCTCGCGGCGATTTTGTCCGGCCACGAAGCCCTGCTTTGGGACCCTGAGGCGAAGGTCGCCGCGCCAGATGATTCGCAAGGGCCGACAGCCGAGCTGGGCAAGGTGGCCCGAGCATCGATGTTCGGTGTGATCAACGGCAACTACTGCGAACGATTGCGGTCTTGGCTGCTGCACGTCGCCGCCAATGATCGATTCTCGTCTGTGCTGATCCTCATTAACTCACCCGGTGGCAACGCTGATGGCCTTATCGAGACAAGTGAAATCATGCGGCGGGTACGAAAGTCGAAGCCGATCACCGTGGTGGCAACTGGACTCTGTTGCTCGGCCGCTTTCTGGCTCGCCGCACAGTCGACAACCTTTATCGCGTGTCCCAGTGCTCTGCTGGGCTCGGTTGGTGTTCGCTCCACCCTGGTCGACTCAAGCAAGTTTTATGAATCGCTTGGCTTGAAGGTCATCCCGTTGGGGACCTCAACGAAAAAGATTGTCAACACGGAAGGTGTGCCAGTCTCTGACGATGCCATTGATTATTACCAGCAGTTGGTTGACGGCTGCATGCGGGACTTCCAACTCGACCTACTGAAGTCTGGCCGGTTCAACGACAAACAGGTAGCCGAGCTGTCGGACGCTAGTGTGTTTGACGCGGCCGAGGCGAAACGTCGTGGCGTAGTTGATCGTGTCGCGCTGCTCGAGGATGTATTCGGCGAACTCGACCACGGCACGGCGATTAGTAACGTGTCAACCGACCCCTATGGAGATCTCTACGGCGAGAAAGCCTACTCCAAATTCATGGAGTTGGCTCAGAGCGAATGGCCCGACGGAGAACTTCAATACGCGTCCGACCTCCGTTCGAGCCAGGTGGCTCGCATGCGGCGCAAGTACCCCAAGCTGACAGCTGCCATGGAGCCAATGACCTCGTTCGACGAGTGACACCAACCACCCGACCCACCAACAACCGGAAAAGGAATTCCAAATGCCCAAAACCAAGAAACCAGCAGAGCAGCTCGACCCGACGTCGATGGCGTCGACCACCAGCGCGAGCGACTCGGCTCGAGAAACGCCAGCGGCGGCTCCGGCCGCAGATCCTCCCGCCGTCAGTGGCGATGCGGGATCCGCGAGCCCCAGCCGTTTGCCGCCGGTGACCAGCGAAGCCACGGCGATTCTCGACAACGAACGCGCCAACATGCTGCTGATGGCCACTGCTTTCGAAAGCGTTATCGACGACCTGGCTGATCGACACGACGAGGCTGCAATCGCCAACCTGGTTGTGCGACCGGAGGAGTGGGCGTTGCTTCGCTCTGCCGGCCCAACAGAATCGGACGGTACGCCAGCGATTCGCACCCGCCACGACCTGCTGCGCCAGCTAGAACGCCGCCTTGCCACCAGGCGCATGCTGGACGACTTAGGCGGCCATTGGCCTGCTGTGTTGGAAGCTGCCCAGGAGCGGCTTGCAGAGGCTTCGGAGGTGCTCACCCACACCCGGGCCGATTTGCAGGACCTGGAGGTCGAAGCGGTAGAAGAACCAGCGCTCGAGGCTCAGTTGCGCGTGCTAACTCGGCGACTTGCCGAGCTGCGAAAGCGCCAATCTCTCGCGGCGAGCGAGGTTGCTCGGCTGCAAAGCTTGCACACCACGTTGTGCACGTTGGCTCCGCCCATCCTTCGACAGATCGTCGAACAGCGTACACAGGACCTGGGAGTCGCAGCTGCGCAGGCTGAAGCGGACCAACTCGAGCGCACGATCGCCGAGCATCGAAAGTGGCTCGATAGATCCAGCTATCTATCGCTTCGGCGATGGACGGAGCCGTACCAGAGTCACGTGATCGTCTGGCAATTCGTTGAGAACAAATGCCCCGAAGCTCTTGATCAATCGCACGGCACCACACGCGGCGACCGTTCGTTGCGGGCGAAGGTGTGGCACGCTTGGCTTGATGAACTCGAGGACGACCTGCCGAACAAAGAGCAGCAGCTCGAAGGATTGCGGGCCGATACGGCCGCGCTGTTGGACAAAGCGCGTGCACCGTTGCATGCCTGGATGAATGCGAAGCGGCTGGAGCTCGACATGCTGCAACCGACCGACTGAATTCTGCCGCCAGCGCGTGTTGGTGGATCACCTGTGTTTACTTTAGGAGACTTACTATGGCGAAGAACGCCAGCCAAACCACCGGCAAGAGTGGCAGCGAGGTTACCGAGGAGCAAGTCCGGGCCGAGATGCGAGACTTGATGCGACACGAGGGCTGCAGCCGTCGAGAAGCAATGTACCGCATGAAGAAGCGGTACCCTGAGGCCAGGGCGATGTTTAAGGTGGGACGACCGCTGCCAGAGTAGTTCATGGGCTGCCGTGTGGCGGCGGGGTCCAGCCTATTAGTGCAGGTCGTCCCCCGTCGCCCGCGGCTTCCCCTCCGACTTTCAATAAGGACTTGAGACATGCGAGCAGAATTGATTAGTGAATCGGTCCGGCACTTTCCCGTGTCTGCGAAGGTGCCACGGAACCGACTGGTGCGTCTATCGAGTGGCGAGCCGGTGCTGGCCGGTGCGACTGACGAGGATGTGATCGGCGCGGGACAAGGTTGGAACACAAGTGCACCTTACGGCAGGGTAGCAATGCGATCAGCGAGCAGTAGCTACCTAGTTGAAGCCAGCGGCGAGGTGACCGAGGGCGTGGTGTACCAAGCTGCAAATGGCATGGTGGCATCGTCGGGCACGGTGGTCGCTGGAGTTGCGCTCGAGGGTGGGACCGACGAACCTGTCCAGGTCATGCCCCTGTAGCGGCAGGCGACGGCCTAGGGGCACCCCCACCCCCCGGAGGGTTAGGTTCTTCCCCTGGGGGCCGCCCCACAGTGGGCTTCGCCCGCAATCGCCGCAGATTTATCCACGTTTTGCTGCCAAAGTAAGTAACTCACGGAGCGCGCACGTGCCCGACCGACCGACCCCCAAGCAGACCGCCCGCCAGCGCGAAAAGCAGGCGTTGCAGCACTACGGTGAGCGGTACGCGCGAAACTGCCCGAAGCACCACTTTACCGAAGCGGTTGGCATCCACCGTCGCGTGGCGATCGATCAGAGCCGCCGGTTCGGCTTGGCGTACCACACCAGCGGTAAGACGGTCGACCTGTTCGCCATGCTTCGCGGGTTTCACCAGTGGGCGCTACGGCACAAGGCCGCGATCCTTCAGGTGTTTCAGTCTCGCGATGCCGCGGACCAGCACGACGAGAACGACACGCTCGAGTTCTGGCAACGTCAACTCACCAAAGAGCGAGCGTTGAAGGAACGCGATGGACGGCTCGATCGCCATGGTGATAACGTGCCGCGCGAAGTTGTCCACGTGCTGCTGCAAGAGTTCTATGTCGAACCCCACACTCGGCGACTCGACCAACTGTCACGGCGGGAGGACACGATCTCACCCGAAGAGCTCGCGAGTTGGTACCGCGAAGACCTCAAAGCGTTTCAGCAAGCGATGGAATCGCTGGTGGCTGATGACTATGACCAAACCCAATCGAAGGAACGACAATGAGCAACTTTCTGTATTTCAAATCAGGCGACACCCGTAAGGTCGTAACCAAGGATGACGTCGCCGAGCTGGGCCTCGAGTACGCTCTCGGCGCGTCGATCGAGAATCGCGAAGTGACCGCCGGTCCCGGTGGTCAAAAGGGCGTGGTATTCTGCGACTCATTGCGGTCCGACAGACCAGCCGGCTACTTCCCGGACAAGCAGACCTGGCGTGAAATGCCAGCCCGCGACGGGCGCCCGCCCCTCTACATCGGCTATTGGAACGACGCGAAGCCGACACCCGAGTCGCTGGCGCGCGAAGGCAGGCTGAAGTCGGTGCCAGTCATCATGGCCGACGATCAGCCCTGGCGAATTCCAATCGTGCGCCAGTTCAATGAAGAGACTGGAGAGTACGAGTCGAAGCTGCCGGCGTACCTCGACTACGACGAGCATGGCAACGCGGTTCGAGGTCGAACACTCGATTGCTACCAATCGCTCTGGGACCTGACCGCGCCAGTGGTGGAACCCGACTTTGGAACCGGCGATCCGAATGAGGATGAGCTGAAGCTCTTTACCGCGGCCGTGGCGCTGCTGCAGGCCAACTACGCTGTTGCACTGCCAGAGCTCGCGATACTGGGTGTGCTCGCTGCGGACGACTCGATTGTTGCCGCCATACAAATTCACTGCCGCTACGATCAACTCTTGCGACTGACGCAACAAGACTCCGGAGAGTAACATGAGCGCACAATTCGAACTCCGCGGCAAAAGTGCTGGCGTGGTGAAGGCTGTTCGCGATTTGAACACGGCCCTGGACACGAGCGAGAAGTCCTTCAAGGACAACGCCAAGGCGGCCGACGCCATGTCGCGCGCTGCGGAGCGCATCGTTAAGCAAACTGAAGGGGCCCAGGCCAGGTACAATCGCAAGCTCGAGGAAACCAACAAGCTGCTAAAGCAAGGTGCACTCAGCCAAGAGCAAGCCGCGCGAGCCACGGCCTACTACCAGCGGAAACTACACGATGCAGGGACCGCCAGCGAGGGCGCGTTCGGTAGTGGGATGATCACGAAAATCGGTGCGATGGTGGGCGGCGTTGCGGCTCTGCATCGTGTTTGGAGCCTGGCAGTTGAACTTGTCCGCGAGTATCGCGCTGAAGTCGAAGCCTCGGCCCAGAAGCAAGTGACCGGCGTCAACGCCAAAGCCAAACTGGTGCAACTCGCTGGTGCGGACACGAAGAAACGAGATCAGCTATTTCGCTCGTCCGACCTGACTTTCATCGAAGGATTTATTGCCAACGAGGAGGCGTCCCAGCGGTTAACGTTCGAGCTCGATAGTGGCGGCGTCCTCAAGGATCGAGCGTTCTTTTCAAAACTCTCCCTGATCGATGATGCTGCGACGCTTGCCAAATCGACGGCTCTAACCCGCGCCGGTTTCGCTGGTGGGGATGACGTTGGCACCAGTCGGGAGCTGGTGTCGAAGGCGATCGCCGGTGCGCTACCCGCCACCGGCGTTTCGCCCGCCCAGATTGCTGAGGGCGTTTCAACAGTCGCCCCGTTGGCGAAGAAATTCGGGTTGAGCGACGAAGATGTCCATGCTGGTGTTTCTCGTATCGCACAGACGCTTGGCAGCGGTACCGAAGCCGGCAACGCCATGCGACGCTTGCTCAGCGCGCTGGCTCGTCAGGGTGTTGCGGATGACCTTCAGGGGCAGGGCCTCGAGGGGGTTATCAACTTCGTCAAAGAGCAGGAACTCAGCAAAGCCGGCCTCACCAAGTACCTCGGATCAGTCGAAGCGGCTGGCGCTTACGACGTACTCTCCGACACCGGCGCGTTTCGAACACGCCTGAGCGAGATCAACGCTGCTCAGCAAAACAACCTTGCAGGTCAGACCATTCGCAACGCCGTCGAAGATCCCGAGATCGCCGCCGCGATCTACCGACGCCGAGGCGAAGCGGTCAAGGAACTCTCTGCTCGCCCCCAGGGCATTCGGGAGAATCTATCCGAAGGTCAGCAGGCGCTCGACCGCGGACTCGGTAGAACGGAGGGTGTGCCGGAGTGGTTGATGGCCACTGGCGACTTCGTGCTTGACACATACCAGGCTTGGTGGGGGCCAAACGTCGATTTCCGTTCGCGGCGGGGCGCGTCGCCCGACGCGCTGCTGCAGGAGCAAAACGAGAACCTCCGCAAGCTGATCGAACTACAACAGGAAGCCAACGAACTTCAGAAGGGCAAGGCGGGGTTTGGTGCCATGGAGAGATTTGAAGGCGATCAAATGCCCATGCCTGCCGGCCGACTTCAGCAGGAACTGCAAAGAATGGTCTTGGATTCAGATTCACGCATGCCGGAGTAACCCGTGACCACCGACCAACATATCCGCAAGCTGATCACCGGAATGTACCAGGATGATTGGCGGACCGACCTGCCGATCAGCGACCTAGCCGAGAAGTTGATCGACCTTGCGATCGACGGCATGGTCGAAGGGCACATCGAACCCGACCAGGTCATGGCGTGCCGAACCCGCGGCGAGTTCTACGAGCTGATTCGGCAGTTGCCCGAGCTCGCGCTCCACGCCACGCCCGGCGAGCTGTCCCTCGAAGAACTGCAAGAGGGCCGCAACCTGGTTGATCGCACGGTGCAGATCTTCGACCAGCAGATTGCGGAGCTGGAGGCCGAGTTGGACCGTCGACCACCGACGTAGCCGGCGAGTACTCGAGCCACGCCGGCGACGATGGGGCGAGACGATGAGTCTATCACTCATAGACTCATATTGAAGGCGCCAGGGCGAGCAAATCAACCACAGTCTCAGAAGGTGGAAAACGTTCCACCTATTGAAAATTCAAGGTCCTGCAGGACCGCCACCAGCGGCGGGCACACTTGTGAAAAGTTTTCACAAGTGTCGGCTGATGATCCAGGAGACCACGGCGCCCGTGGCGGTGGGATCCACGAACTTGACCATGGAGGGCAATGCGATGCCGACGAAAGTGAGGGAGTTGCCGATTCCCAGCCCAGCGGACCGGGCGAAATTCTGGGCGAAGGTCTCAGTTGTTGGAGAGTGCTGGGAGTGGCAAGGCGCACGCATCAATTCCGGGTATGGCATTTTCTACTACCAGGGTCGCAGCTACCTGGCCCACCGCGTCGCTAAGGCGATGTCCAGCGAGGGACAAGTCACGACGGGCCTCTCTGTGTGCCACCGCTGCGACAACCCTCTCTGCGTTCGACCTTCGCACCTATTCGCTGGCAGCCACGCAGCGAACATGGCCGACAAAGGCAAGAAGCGTCGGTGCAACTCGCCCAAAGGGACCGCCCAGCCACAAGCTAAGATCACCGAGGCGGATGTCCCACTGATCCATGAGCTTAGGCGACAGGGTATGACGACTCGCCAGCTATCCGAGCGATTCGGGCTCAACGTCAGGAACATACAGCTAATCCTGGCTGGCAAGTGCTGGAAGCACGCCCAGCCGAGCGAGTGCTAGCTGTGGGAGTGGGAATCGGGTTGAAATCCGCGGCCTGACGGGTAAGATTGTAGGTGCTAAACCCGTCGACCGCGGACAACCCGCGAGCGGCAAAGAGGACCGAAGACAAATGCTAAATTCTCCGAAGAAATCAGAGCGCCGGTGTGCGCAGGTTTGTGGTACCCGTAAGGGCCACGGGTGGCTCTTCGGCCGCCTAGCAAAGCCTTCGCACATCGGCGCTTTCTTTGCCCCCTCGCCATTGCCAACGTGTCACCCGGCATCTCTGAGGGGCAGGAAAGGGACTGGCCAAGTATGGCTACCGTCACACCTACGCGACGAAGTGGAACCTCCCGCAATTTCAACAACCCCGCGGAGCTGCGCGACTACGTGCTCGAGCACGACGCCTGGCACCTGCTGAAGTGGACCGACAACGTCGAACCGCTCAGCGACGAGGACCGCTGGGCCGCCTCTGAGGAGAAAGGGGGTGAATCTTGAGTACGACCCCCGAGCAAGTGCGAAAGATGCATCGCCTCCGCTACGGCGACCTCGAGTCGGTGATGAAGCGATCGAAGTACGACCACGAATGCGGCGACTTGTCTGCCGCGATCGGTGGCTACATCGAAGCGTTGGGCCAATGGCTCCGCCTGAAGTTCGTTGAGCGCGCAGGCATCTCGCCCTGCAGCGTGGTGAAGGACCCGATGGTTTTGGTCGACCGGCTACACGCAGTCGACTTCCTCGAGCCCTACGAGAGTCGCTTGATTCGGGCGGCGCTCATGGCTGTGGGCGATCCGTCGTGGAGAGCGGCCGACATCCTCCGCGCGTTGGTAACCACGTTGCTGCTCGACCGCATCAACATCGACGATCCCAACGTTGCAGAGTTGGTCCGGCGAGAGAAGCACGTGAAACCGCTGTGCATCCACTGCGGCCAGCGACAGAGCAAGTTGCCCTGCCGCCAGTGCGAACGCGACCGCAAACGCGGTATGGCTGCGAAAGGAGGTGCCCCGTGCTAACCCTCCAGGAAGTCCGACAGGTCGAAGCTCTGCTCGCCGCTGGCGTCAGTAGCCGCAAGGTTGCCCGCCGAATGCGCGTGAGTTGCTTCAGCGTGCAGCGCATTCGCAGCGGCAGGCACCCACAGCAACTGCGACCGCGAGAACCCGACAAGGTCACGCCGATAGTGGCGAAACCTAAGCCCGAAGTGGCCAAGGTGCCACCACCGAAACTGAAGGTCACGCCGGCGAAGAGGCCGCCCATCAAGCCGCCTCACTCTCGGTCTGATCACGGCGCGTATCTGCCGAGCCCGGAGGAAATCGTCGCCAAGTGCGAGGAATTCCGGCGACGCAATCCGCGCAGGGCGGTGCCGCGGTATCGGTTCCCGGTGCTTAGTCAACTGTAACCATCACCACCCGCCGGCCGCACCGTCGCGGCCGGCGCGGCTTCTCACAAACGGCAAGACCCATGACCCAAATCACTATCAACATCGAACCGGCCGAACACGCCCGACTCCGACGCCTCGCCGCGTATGCCGGTCTCGGCCGGCCGGAAGTTTTGCTCGAGCGCTTGCTCGACCACACCGACCAGGCGATCACCCGGCCCGGCGCGTGGGAGCGCGACTGGCTGGCCCAAGTGGTCGGACCTGGCCCGCTCGCCGCGTGCGACGAGCAAACTGCCGAATAGGCAGCCACAGGACGCCCCAGTTTCGCTCGGAAGCGATCAACCCGACCCCAAGTACCTGGAGAAAACGATGGCTGGAATCACGAAGCTGAAGAACGGCAGACGACTGCAATTCATGTTGGCCGGCGAACGCAAACAAATCTGGCTCGGAAAGATGAACGTTGACGACGCCGACCGGGTGTTGCGTCGCGTCGAGGACCTGATCGCCGCGGCCGTCGAGGGCAGGGCCCCCAGACCGGCAACGTCGGAGTGGCTCGCCGAGCAGGGCGACAAGCTGAAGAAGAAGCTGGCCGCCCATGGTTTGTGCGAGATTGCCGAGCGACTGAGGGTGCCAACAGTTGGCGACCTGGTCAACGGTTACCGGCAGAAGAAGTTCGGCGGATACGAGCAACGCACGCGGGCCAATCACGAGCTGGTGTTCACGAACCTGCTGACGTTCTGGAAGCTGGGTACGCCGCTCGACAGCATCACCGAGGGCGACGCCGACGACTACCGCGATTGGCTGATGAACGAACGCAAGCCACGTCTAAACGAAACGTCGGCGCGCAAGGACTGCGCGGTGGTCAGCAAGCTGATGCGATACGCGATGCGGAAGAAGTGGATTGTGGCGAATCCATTCATCGATGTTCCCACCAGCAACATGGCAGGCGGGAAGCTGACGATGATATCGAGGGCCGACTCCATGGCGATCCTGGGCAAGCTGAAGGGTACAGAGTGGCCGCTGATGTTCGCCCTGGCCCGATGGGGCGGCCTACGCGTTCCGTCCGACGTGCAGGGGCTACGGTGGAGCGGTATCGATTGGAAGCAACGCCGGTTCACGTTCTACGCCAAGAAAACAAAGAGCTGGCGGACGGTGCCGATCTTCGCGGAGTTGATGCCGCTGTTCGAACAGCGCCACCAGGCCGCAGAGACGGGCGAGGGCGAGGAGCTGGTCGTACCAAAGTGCGAGACGCTGAAGGGCGCCGCCTTGCGCAAGCCGCTGCTGATGGCCATCAAGCGAGCTGGGTTGGAACAGTGGCCCGACCTGTGGAAGAACCTTCGCCAGGTACGGGAGATCGAGCTCGCCCGCGAGCACCCGCTACACGTCGTCACGACCTGGATCGGCAACTCCGAAGCGGTCGCCCTCAAGCACTACCTGAAGGTGACCGACGAGGATTTCGAGCGGGCGCTGTCCTGAATTTTTGACTCACTTTTTGACTCAGTCAGCGGGAGACTGGGGTAGTCCAGCGATGCACCGCCGTACACTGTCAAACGTGAAAATCCCTAGAAAAGCAGCGTTCCCCGATAGAAACGGGGAACGCTGGATACCCCGTAGGGGAGTCGAACCCCTGTCTCCGCCGTGAGAGGGCGGTGTCCTGGGCCACTAGACGAACGGGGCAAGTGGCGATGACGATATCCGAACGGCGTCCGAAAACGCCCGACTCGTGTTATCGGAAACCTTGATTATCCGAGTTTAGACTTTCAGGACAAGAGGGCTCGAACTCGGGTTCGGGGCCGGATGGATGGCGGGCTTTACGACGTGATGCCCTTGGTGAGGGCCATGAAGGCGGTTTCGAGGTTGATCTCGTCCTCTTTGAGCATCGTCAGGCGGTGGTTGGCGGCGATCAGGGCGGCGGCCAGTTCGCTGGGGTCGTCGGCCTCGGCGATCAGCGTGGCGGTGATGTCCTTTTCGGTGAGCTCGGCCGACTCGACCGTGGGGTGAGCTTTGACGATTTCCAGCGCGGCCTGCATGTCGCCCAGCACGCGGATCTTCAGCACCATTTGCTGCCGCACTTGTTTCATCACCGAATCGACGTCGGCGTTGACGATCAGTTCGCCCTTCTCGATGATGCCAATTTTGTTGCAGATGTCGGCCAACTCCGGCAGGATGTGGCTGGAGACCATGATGGTCTTGCCCATGTTGCGAAGCTCTTTCAGCAGGCCGCGGATTTCAATTCGGGCGCGCGGGTCGAGGCCGCTCGCTGGTTCGTCCAGTAGCAGCACTTGGGGATCGTGCAATAGCACCCGCGCGAGTCCCAGCCGCTGCGTCATGCCGCGCGACAGACTGGTAACCAGGGCTTCGCGTTTGTAGGTCAGGTCGACGAGTTCCAACACGCTCTCGCAGATCTTTCGCCGTTCGGGGCCGCGGATGCGATACGCGGCGGCAAAGAACTCCAGGTACTCGATCACCTTCATGTCGTCGTACACGCCAAAGAAGTCTGGCATGTAGCCAATGATGCGGCGGATTTCCTTGGGCTGCGTGTAGATGGAGTGCCCCGCGACGTAGGCCTCGCCCCAGGTGGGGTTGAGCAACGTCGCCAGAATCCGCATCGTGGTGGTCTTGCCCGCACCATTGGGGCCGATGAACCCGAACACGTCGCCCTTGGACAACTCGAGGTTGATGTCCTTGATGGCGAACAGCTCGCCGTACTTCTTGGTCAGACCGCGAATTTCGATCATGGAAACGACACAGGGATCAGGGGTCAGTATTCAGGGGAAGCGTGCGATACAAAGATCAGTTTTCGTCGGAATCTTCGGCGACCGGTAGCACGTAGCGATACAACACGACGTATACGTCCTTTTCGCCGCGCATCGACTCGACCGACTCGGAGTCCTCTGCTCGCAGCAATTCGCTGCGTGGTGCGTCGCACTTGCCTACCAGCATGGCGGTATGGCTATCGAGTGAGTGACTCAAATCGACGAAGTGTTGGTGGCGGTGCCACTGATGGCTTTGACGACGGCCGCCCAGGGCATCGTAGAACATCATCATCTCGGCCAGCGCGGCAAGGTCCAAGCGGCCCAACAGTTGTTGTCTTTCGTAATACGATCCCTGTTCAACGCTGAAGTTGAACCGGTCCTCGTACATGTTGCGCAGGCGGCGTGTGGCGCGGGGGTCGCCCAGGCTGGTGGGCGTCACTTCCACCTTCCCGCCAGGTGGCAGATCGCCCAGACGCCATGCCCAGGTGCCGTACACCAGCATGCAGTCGGATAGGCTCAACTCGGTGGGATTCTCTACGCTTCCCACCACCAGGTTGTTCGGCGTTCGCGTCAGGTTGCTAATCAGTTGGTCGTCCGTTTTGGTCTCCCAGCGGGTGATGAACGTTTTGGTCGACCAGATTTCGATGGGCACTCCCATCATCATCGCGCGGTCCGGCGACCAAGCGTAGATGGGGCGGCCGGGCAGCATTCCTTGTTCATTGCTCATGCCGCCGAGTCCGGACGAAGGTTTGCCCATCCAGGCGACCGACGATCCGGCGAGTTCGCTGGTGGTGCCGGCCGGCGACTTGGCGTCGAGCAGCAGCGTGTAGCGATCGGGGTTCGGGCTAAAGATGTGGGTCCACATTGTGCCGCGCGCAAAGCCAGTCGTGTTGTCGACGTCGACGATCTCCACCTGATTGACGCGCAGCGAGTCGCCCTTCAGGTAGTCGGCATACCAGTAGGCGGCCAGGCAGGTGGCCACGACAATCGCCGGGAACGTGATCCAGGTCCACTCCATCTTCTTCAGCACTTTCTTGACGAAGAAGTAGTCGCCGGGGCCGATGAGCAGAATGTAGAGCACCACCAGACCGGCGATGGCCATGAACGGCGGCGTGCGGATGCCGGACTGTTCGAGCGCCGCGTCGAGTTTTTGCTCGAGGGCCACGGTGACGTCGTCGGGGCCGGAGTAGTAGTAGTTCTCCGTATCGGTCGATGGTTGGTCGTTTGGAAAGGCCAAGTTCTTTTCGACCAAGCGGTCGCGGCTCTTCCAGTTGCGAATCGGCGGCTCGTCGATATCGAGGCCTACCAGCACGACTTGTCCCAGGCCCTGACGCGTGCGGACGACCAGCGGCACTGGATCGTCCCGCGTACCCAGCGAAAGCTCCACGTCGCCCTGCAAGTTGGCAAACGTGGGCACCGCGAGTCGCAACCGGCCGCGCCGCGAAAGGGGTTCGTTACCGCCGACGTGAGTTTCCAACGGACCAAATTCGTCGAGCGTCACCGAACCGGTGTACTCCCCTGGCGAGAGCGTCTCGAGCGAGCCGCCGGAACCTAGCACCAGATCCGCGTTGGACGCGGCATAGAGCACCAATCGGCCTCCCTGTTCGACCCACTCGACCAATGCGGCCATGCGCGGATCGTCGGGACGCATGGCGCTCCAGGCGTCGCGATCGCTGGTCGAGACCACGACCGTGTCGACACCTTCGTAGGCGAGCGATTCGCGTGGCAGGGCGTCGAGGCTCGTTACGCGCCCCACCACATCTTGGGTGTACCACTCTTCGTTTGTCTTATCCGCCTCGGCGCTGGCGACACCCAGTTGGCTGGGGGCCACTTCGACAATTAATCGCGTGGTGGCGGGCTCTCCGGGAGCAATGCCGGCCTTGTCCAGATCGCGATGCGTGGTGAAGGTCCGTTTCGAAACGGCCTTATTCAACTCCAAGTCATAAAGCTCGATCTCTACCGACGAGTCCAACTGCCCAACGCGGACCAACAGCTCAATGGTCGCGAGCCCGCCCGCCGATACGTTGAAAGGGCGGGAACTAATGCTCGTGAGGGTTCCCTCGCCGTCCGGGGCCCAAACATTGGCGACCAGGGTGGATGGTTTGTCGCCGCCCTCGACCGTGATCCGCAGCGGGGTCCAGCTTCCCACTTTGTAGCAGTTGCCAAAACCCATCTCCGCAAGAACTGGTGCTGGCTTCTTTTGCGCCAGGAGTGTCTCGGCTGGCAAGAGAAACGCCGCGGTTGCCAGTAGCAGCAAAAATGGGATTCGCATAACTGGCAGGCGATGGGGCAGAGTGGAGTAGGGCGGTGGACAGAACGCTCGGTATTGTACCCTCGGCGGGCCGCGGAGTCACCGTCTGGACGAGTTCACGGTTTCTCGGCGTCGTCGCAGTGGCAGACCAATTGGCCACAGCCGGGGCAGCCGGTGCCATATTTTTCGTGCACGGCCTCGGTCAAGTCGACACCCTTCACGTTGGCGATGGTGGTGAGCCATGCCAGCACGTCGGCAAACTCGCCCTTCAGCTCTTCGTGGGATCCCTCCCGCAGCGCACTGGCCAGTTCGCCCACCTCCTCCATCAACCACATGAACGTGCCATCGACACCCCGCGCGATGTCCTTCTCCAAATACATGTCGCGGATCAACTGTTGAAAGTCGGCAATAGTAGGCGAGGGCATAACAAGTGAGGATGCGTTGAGAGGTGATTAAGTGGAGTAGGTAAACAAGCTAACTAGCCGACGCTTTTACGCCTCGTCGGTAAGAACTCCCTAATGCGTGCACTCGCGTTTGAGGAATTCTCCGAAGCCGTCTTTGCCCACGAACTGGCCGTCGCGGACTTGGACTTCGCCGCGAACAGTCACCAGGCTTGGTCGGCCTTCGAGCTCCCAACCTTCGTAGGGATTGTAGTCGGTGGCCATGTGATGTTTGGCAGCGGAGATCGTTCCGCGGAACATTGGGTCGTACACCACCAGGTCGGCATCGCTGCCCAGGGCGATGGTTCCCTTGCGAGGAAACAGCCCAAACAGCTTGGCCGCCTGGGTGCTGGCGGAGTCGACGAACGTGTGCAGGTCGATCTTGCCACGCTTGACTCCGTAGGTGTAGAGCAGGTTCACGCGGTCTTCGACGCTCGGCAGTCCGTTGGGGATTTTGGTGAAGTCGTCGCGGCCCATTTCCTTTTGCCCAGCGAAGTCGAATGGAGCGTGATCGGTGGCCACGGTACTCACGCTGCGCGACCGCAGCGCGTTCCATAAGTAGTCCT
This sequence comes from Aeoliella sp., assembly GCF_965227375.1. Classification (NCBI taxonomy): domain Bacteria; kingdom Pseudomonadati; phylum Planctomycetota; class Planctomycetia; order Pirellulales; family Lacipirellulaceae; genus Aeoliella; species Aeoliella sp. The sequence continues at coordinate 490,321 of NZ_CBDDFX010000002.1, read as the reverse complement.
GATGCTGCTTCGCGCGGATCGGCGGCGACATCACGTACTTGGCGCCCTCGAAGTCGGGCCGCTCGGCGTGGGTAGAGTCGAGTGTGAGGAAAGGTATCACGGTCTCGATCCACACGTTCACGCCCCGCATCTTGGCCGCTTCAGCCGCGCGCACGGCCGGTTCGCAACTGGTGTGCACCACGTACACATGCGCGCCGGTCGCTTCGGCGAAGGCCATCAGATGGTGCACACCTTCGGCCTCGACCTGCACGGGGCGGGAGGGCTCGTGCCACTCGGGGCCGGTCTTGCCTTCGGCCAGCAGTCGCTGCTGCAGTTCGGCCACCAGGGTTTCGTTCTCGCAGTGGGCGGTGACGATCACGCCGAGTTCCTTGGCAAGCTCGAGCGTTTTGAATAGCTCATCGTCGTCGACGCCAAAGAACCCCTTGTAGGCCAGGAACACTTTGAAGCTGGCGATTCCTCGCTCGACGATCGTGCGAAGCTTCGCCGCCGTGGCGTCGTCGAATTTCGACACGGCCATGTGGAACGTATAGTCGCAGCACGAGATGCCCTGGGCCTTGCCCAGCCACAGTTCAAACGCTTCGAGCGGGTCTTCCTCGCGACTGGGACAGCACATTTCGATCAGCGTGGTGGTGCCACCCACCAGCGCGGCGCGGCTGGCCGTGTTGTAATCGTCCTTGGCGAACGTGCCCATAAACGGCAAGTAGATGTGCACATGCGGATCGATGAAGCCGGGAAACACATAGTGGCCCGTGGCGTCCACCACTTCGTCGCCCGCCGGAGCCGACAGGTCGTGACCAATGGCGGCGATCTTGCCATCCTCGCACAGAATGTCGGCCACGTAGCTATCGGAGGCCGTGACGATGTGTCCGTTCTTGATAAGTAGCGCCATCACACACCTCTCGGTCGGGGAATCGAAAGAACGCCCCCGTTATACCCGACGCCCGCCCGCCATCCAACCATGACGCACCGTTGGGCGCGACGAACGACTAGCCGTCCGCGTCGAGCAGGTCGGTGGGAATCACGCGCACTACCTCTTCGATGCTGGTGCGGCCTTCGGCCAGCGCGACCAGCGCGGCGCTGCGGAAATCGACCAGACCATCTTGCACTGCCTGCGCGTGAACCTCGTCGCGTGCCGCTTTGCCGGCGATGAGTGCGCGGGTGGCTTTGGTGGCCGCCATGATCTCGAACAAACCGCCCCGCCCAGCGTAGCCGCTGTCCGCGCAGCGGTGGCAGCCGCGAGAGCAATGGATGCCCCGGTCCGCGTCGCCGGGCAGCCAGTGGGCGATCGATGCGAACGCCGAAGTCAGCTCTGGCATGACGTATTTCTGGCGGCAGTGAACACTGCCGGACTGTAACTCGAGTCGCAGAGCATCTGGAGTGGAAGGGGAGGATTGTAGCGGTTTCTCGTACTTCGCCGATCGGCCGCCAATCTTTCCCTCTGCGTCACGTTTCTCGTCCAAGGCGTTAGTCGCCCGTCGCAAACCTCTGGTATTGCGTTAGTTCCGAACAATAGCTTTCCAGTGGCGTCCTCCCGCTCCGAGGCTCCCATGCTGGTCCCCGCACGCTTGTTCGGGTTATTCCGGTAGCGCGCGTGAGGCTGCCCGTACCGATGGCAGAAGCGAGGAAATCCGGGCAGCGGGGCGCAAATCTGTGGAAGTCGCGCAGGCCGCTAATCAGTGTGGAACTTAACGGGCCATTTTCGCGCCCGCCCGCTGCTTTTCTATCCACTGGGGGCTGCCCATTCACGGGCGGCAGCTACTGATGAGTTCCAATCCTTTTGGCCGTCGCCACGGTCGTCGCACCAACCGCTTGATTCGCCGCGCACAGCGTTCGCTCACCATGGAGAATCTGGAAGAGCGCCAAATGCTGGCTGCCGATGTGCTGTATCGCATCAACGCAGGTGGAGGAACCATCAGCGACAACCCCGACTGGGTTGCCGGCTCGCAGTACACGAACATCTCGACCAAGTACACGGTCTCCAACACGATCGATCTGACAGATGCCTCGTTGCCCGTAGGTATCTCCCAGAACTTGTTCAAGTCGGAGATCTACGACGGCGCGGGCGGTGCGGAGATGCAGTGGAACTTCGCCGTGACGCCGGGCAACGTGGAAGTGCGGTTGTACTTCGCGGAGATCTACAACGGCGCTCAAGGCGTCGGCAAGCGCGTGTTCGACGTGACGATCGAAGGGCAAACGGTACTCGACAACTACGACATCTACGCCGACGTTGGCGGTTACAAGGGCGTGATGAAGTCGTTCACCGTGGCGAGCGACTCGAACCTGGATATCGACTTCGGTCACGTGGTGCAGAACCCGGCGATCAAGGGAATCGAGATCCTGCAGCAGGTGGTCACGGCCAATACGCTGGCGGTCTCCAGTAGTTCGCTCGACTTCCCCGGCACGCTGGTTGGCAACGCACTGCAACAGAGCGTGACGCTCACCAACATCGGCGACGCCGGCGACCCGGCGATTACCATCGACCCCGCGCAGCTCGCCATCACCGGCAGCGACGCGTCGGCGTTTGCGGCCAGCTTCGACACCAACGCGCCATTTGCTCTGCAGCCGGGCGAGTCGGCCACACTTGATGTCTCGTTCACGGCCGACGACGCGTCGACCAAGGGCGCGCTGCTGTCGATTCCTCACTCTGGCGACAACACGCCGCTCACTGTGGCTTTGAGCGGCACCGGCGTGAGCGAGGTGCCGATCAGCTTCAGCAAGTCCGACCTCGAAGGCGAAGATGCTTCGCGACCCACCTCGCTGCAGTTCGGACCGGACGACCGCCTGTACGTGGCGCAGCAAGATGGCGTGATTAAGGTCTACAGCATCGAACGCTTTGCCGCGAACGACTATCAGGTGCTGGCGACCGAGACGATCAACCTGATTCGCGACATTCCCAACCACAACGACGACGGTTCGCTGAACACGTCGGTCGACGAGCGGCTCGTAACCGGCCTGTATGTCGACGGCACCGCAACCAATCCCGTGATCTACGTCACGTCGAGCGACCCTCGCATCGGCGCCGGTGGCTCGGGCGCGGATTTGAATCTCGACACCAACTCGGGCATTCTCTCGCGGCTCACCTGGAATGGTAGCGAGTGGGAGAAGCTCGATCTGGTCCGCGGCTTGCCACGTTCGGAAGAAAACCACGCCCCGAACGGCATGGCCATCGATCACACGACCAACACGCTGTACATCGCCCAAGGCGGCCTGACGAACATGGGCGCGCCGTCGAACAACTTTGCCTACCTGCCCGAGTTCGCGCTCTCCGCTGCCATCTTGAGCGTCGACCTCGACGCCATCGGCGACACTACTTACGACCTGCCGACGCTGGACGACGAAGACCACCCAGGCGCGGATCCCAACGACCCGTTCGGCGGCAACGATGGCAAGAACCAGGCGATCCTGGTGCCGGGCGGTCCGGTGCAAGTCTACGCGCCGGGCTTCCGCAATCCGTATGATGTGGTAATCACTGAAGACGGCAAGATGTACTCGGTGGACAACGGCCCGAACGCTGGCTGGGGCGGCATTCCCAATGGTGAAGGCACCACGGGCGAGGCCACCAACGATCCGAAGAACGGCGGCAACACCTATGGCGATAGCCTGCACTACATCACTGGCGAAGGCTACTACGGCGGCCATCCCAACCCCACCCGCTCGAACACCGACAACACGTTCAACGACAGCAATCCGCAATCGCCGGTGAGCGAAGGCAACGACATCGAGTCGGACTATCGCCAGCCAGGCAGCCAGAACGGCGCGCTGCACGTATGGGGCAGTTCGACCAATGGTCTCACCGAATACACGGCCAGCAACTTCCAGGGCTCGCTCAAGGGCGACCTGCTGGCGGCCAGCTTTAACAATAGCATCAAACGCGTGAAGCTCAACGCGGCCGGCGATCAGGCTGCACTCGAGGAGCAACTGTTCAGTTCCGCCGGTTCGGTGCCGCTCGACGTAACGGCCGTGGGCGACAACGGTAAGTTCCCCGGCACCATCTGGGTGGCCGCTATTGGTAGTGGCAAGATCCACGTCTTCGAGCCGGCCGACTACATGAACGACGGCATCATCGTCCCGCAGAATCCTGACGACACCGACGGCGATGGTTACCTGAACGACGACGAGATCGCCAACGGCACCAATCCCGAGAACGCAGCCGACTACCCGGCCGACTGGGACTCCGACTTCACCTCGAACCTGCTGGATGACGACGACGACAACGACGGTTTGCTGGACCACGAGGATCCGTTTGCCATCGACCCCGACAACGGTTTGACCACCGCGGTCGGCGTGTCGCACACCTGGGAGAACGAAGGCAGCGACATCGGCGGGCTGATCAACGCCGGCTTCACCGGCCTGATGACCAACGGCATCGATGACTACGAGTCACTGTTCGACACCACGCAGCTCACCTCCGGCGGTGCGGCTGGCGTGCTGACAATGGACATGATCAGCGAGGGCGACGCCACTGGTTCGCTCAACACGCAAGAGCAAGCTTTCCAGCTCGGCGTGAATGTCGCCTCGGCTACCTCGCCAGTGACCGCGCACAGCAGGATACTCGCTCCGTTCGGCGACGACACGCCGCAAGGCCAGCAGTCGATGGGCATGTTCATTGGCAACGGCGACCAGGACAACTACTTCAAGATCGTGGTCTCGGCAACTGGCATTACCACGCAACTGGAAGTCGGTGGGGTGGTCACCACCGGTCCGTCGGCCAACCTCGAGCTGCCAGGCCCAGCGGGCATCGATTTGTACCTGACGGTCGACGTCGCCAACTCCACGGTCACCGCCAGTTACGACGTCGACGGCGCGGGACGGACCGTGCTCGGTTCGCCCATTGCGATTCCGGCCAGTTGGCTCACCAGCGCCACGCAAGGTATGGCCGCCGGCATCATTTCCACTTCCGTGGGCTCGGCCCCGGCGATTCCCGCCACGTGGGATTTGATCGAGGTGGTCGCCGAGTCGCCGTCGAACCTCGCGCCGATCCTGGCAGGGATTGCCGATCCGACGCTCATGGCCGGCTCGACGCAGCAAGTGACGATCACCGCCAGCGACCCCGACAGCAACGACATTGCCCTGTCGATCGATAACCTGCCGAGCTACGCCACGTTCGTCGACCATGGCAACGGCACTGGCACACTTACCCTGGCTCCGGAGAGTGGCGACGTCGGTTCCGACAGTCTCACCGTAACGGCAACCGACAATGGCAGCCCGTCACTCTCCGACAGCCAGGTAGTGAACGTGACGGTCAACGCGGTGCCGCCCCCGATGCCCGGTGGCGAAGTGATCCATCGCGTGAACGCTGGCGGCAACGCGGTGAACGATGACCCAACGTGGCAGAAGGACGACTCCTACACCAACTCCGGTGCCGCGGGTAGCAAAGGCTACAGCACCTCGGCAGGCATCAACTTGTCCGATCCCTCCGTACCGGAAGGCACGCCTGAGGCGATCTTCAAGACCGAGCGGTACGATCCGTCGAGCGGGCAGGAGATGCAGTACAACTTCGCTGTCGACCCCGGCCAATACGAAGTGCGATTGTACTTCGCCGAGACTTATGGAAGTACCTCGGGCGTTGGCAAGCGGGTGTTCGACGTGCTGATCGAAGGCGTGACCGTGCTGGACGACTACGACATCTTCGCCGACGTCGGCAAGAACAAAGGTGTCATGAAGTCGTTCGTCATCACGGCCGATACCAACATCGACATCGACTTCCTGCATGAGAAGCAGAACCCGCTGGTGCGAGCGATCGAGATCGTGAGCATTGGCGCCGCATCGCCGGGTGTGTTGTCGACCAGCCTTACCGCGCTCGACTTTGGCACCGTGCCCACCGGCGGCACCGCCACGCAGTCGTTCGCGCTGGTGAACCTCGGCGAGTCGGGCGACCCGGCCATCACGGTGAACACAGCCGACTTGGTGTTCAGTGGCCCCGGTGCGGGGGCCTACTCGGTGCTCACCACCGGCACGCTCACCATTCCCGCGGGCGGTTCGGCGTTCGTCGACGTCGAATTCGCTCCCAACACCTCCGGCGCCAAGAGCGCCAGTTTGGCGATCGCGCACTCTGGCACCAACTCGCCGCTGAGCGTCTCGCTCACCGGCAGCGGCGCAGCCCCGGCGGCTGAGACCGCCTCGGTTTACATCGACGTCGACTCAGGCGGATCGCTCAGTTCGTCCAGCACGTACAGCAGCGGCTCGTTCGACATCGAGAACAACTCGTCCGGTGGCCAGCGCATCGCCTCGGTGCGGTTCGACATCGACTCGGCCCTCCTGCCCGACGTGGTTTTCGATCCCTTCGGCACCGCGGGCGACCCGGTGGGCAAAGACTTCACCGTGAACAGTGGCGGCGGGAGCACCGGTGTCGACGGTCACACGTTCGACAAAGCGCTGCACACTGGTTTCCAAGCGTTGGAGATCGCCTTCGACGACTTCGATCCCGGCGAGTCGATCAGCTTCTCGATCGACATCGATCCCACGACCATTCGTGGCGCGAACGATCCTGGTCCCGAAGCTTCGGGCAGCGTCTCGGGCATGGAACTATCCGGCTCCTTGGTAACCATCACGTTCGAAGACGGCTCGGTGCTCACCACTACGCTGTTCCGCAAGGCGGGTAGCGACACCGGAGGCGAGACGACCGCCGAGGCCAACACGCTTACCACGCCGACGCTCGAGATCCTCGGACTCGGCAGCACTCCGACCACCACGACCACCGCCAATCAGGTGGTTCGAGTCACTGGCGCGGTGGGCTCCACCGTGCGACTATTGCACGCCGAAGCGGCGCTGCACCTGGCGGGCGTGCCGGGCGGTGGGTATGACGTCGATCCTTACGAGTCGAACAAGGTAATCGGACTCACCGAGCAGACCATCGTCATCGGCGGCGGAGGCTTTACCGATGTGCCGATCACACTGCTGAATACCGACGACGAAGGTGGTTTGAATCACCTGATGGCCGTTGCCGTCGATGGCGACGTGAACAGCGAAGCCGATCACCTGCAAGTGCAATACAATCCCGAGGACGTGGAGAACGATCCACCAGTGCTCGCGTTGATCGCCAACCAGTCGGTGACCGAAGGCGAAACGGTGATCGTGAGCATCACGGCCACCGATCCCAACAACCACAATCTGCAGTTCTCCACCACGAACCTGCCGAGCTACGCCTCGCTGGTGGACAACGGCAACGGAACCGCCACGCTGACGTTGGCTCCCCAAGCGGGCGATGCGGGCATGACGAGCTTCATCGTCACCGTGACCGACGATGGCAACCCGGCGCTGACCGACAATCAGAGCGTCACCGTGACGGTCGAAGAGGAGATCATCGTCGATCCGCAGATGAGCGAGGTGGTCTATCGCGTCAATGCCGGCGGCAGCCCGATCGGTGGCGACCCGAATTGGACCGGCGACGGTGGCTTCGTCAACTCGGGCAGCAAGACGTATTCCACCAGCCACGGCATCGACATGAGTCACGCGTCGCTGCCCGCCGAGGTGCCCGAGTCGCTCTTCAAGAGCGAACGCTACGACCCGGGGGGCGGTGGCGAAATGGAGTGGGACTTCGACGTCGAAGCCGGCCAGTACTATGAAGTGCGGTTGTACTTCGCCGATACCTACACCGGTACGTTTGGTGTCGGCAAGCGGGTGTTCGACGTAGCGATCGATGGCAACATCGTGTTGGACGACTACGACATCTACGCCAAGGTAGGTGGCTACGCGGGCGTGATGGAGTCGTTCGTCATCCAGTCGGACGGCAACATCGACATCGACTTCTTCCACGAGAACCAGAACCCAACGATAAAAGGCATCGAGATCCTGGAGATCAATCAGGAATCGGGTTTTTTCGTCTAACAGCGTCCAGCGGCTACGATCAGCTGGATCCCGAAGGGATTTATCCGTACGGTCAACAGATCGGGTTTGGTTTGTATGCCATTGCAGGGCAGAACAACCACGACCCCTCGAAGACGAACATTGAGCGAGTGGTGGAAGAAGGCTTCACGCTGGCTGGCCCGTACTACGACTACGCGTGGCAAGGACTGGCGCACGTGCACCAGGCTGCTGAGGCTGGGTTGAAGTTCACCTATCAGTTGCGGGCCCATCCCTCGCTGAATGGAGTGGGCGTCTACGATCGCGGGGCCGCGATCGACGCGTTATCGGACGCCGACATCGCCGATTACGCACGCCAGCAGGTCGAGGCAGTGCTCGACGACCCGGTGGCCAACGCTACTGTGGCCCGTTGGGCGGTCACGCCCGAGGAAGTACGCTACTGGTCGGACGCCGACCTGCGTTACCTGGACATCACGATCGACACGATCCGCCAGGTGGAAGCAGAGCATGGCGTCGCCCCGCGACCGGTGTGGAACTACCAGGCCAACGCCCGCACGGCCGACCAGTTGGTGATGATCGGCCAGAAACTCGACGTCATCGCCCGCGGCGCTTACATGACCACCATGGAAGATCGCGGCCCGCAGCGTGCCGGACTAGCCGTGTGGAACTACGACCAGATACTCGGCGCGGCCGAGCAGCTGGGCGTGACGCCGCAGGCCATCCTGCAGTTGTACGAGGACTTCACCGATCCGGCGACCGGCACCATGGCCGCCGAGATCGAGCGAGTGATCCGCAACGATATGTACCTGGCGCTGGTCAAGGGCATCACGAGTTTCAACGTCTTCTCGATGTTTGAGAACCGTCCCAACCTGACCACGCACAACGAGCAGTTCGAAGCGTATGGTTCGGTGGCGACTGACCTGACGGGTGAGCTCAACCTGCAACGGTTGTTCCTCGCCGGGCGGGAGCAGGACGATCTGGAGATCGTGGCCACCGACGCGCCGCAGACGTTCACGTACACCGACCTGTTCGACCAGGAGCACGAGTACTCGACGCTGCACTTCGGCAACTACTCGCTGGATGGCGATCGATACGTGGTGCTGGTAAATTCAACCGAGGCGACGATGAACGTGTCGATCGATGGCTTGCCAGCCGACTACATGGTAGACGACCTGTTCGCCAGCACCAGTTCCGCCGGAACCGGCGCGACTTACAACACTTCGCTCGATCGACTGGGCGTGAAAGTCCTGCGGTTCCGCACAACGGCTTAGCAACGTCTCTTAGGCAGCGCGCCGTTGCTGCGCGTCGCGCTGCGGAAGCGAGAGAATCTCACCCTGCGTCGTGTCGTCGACCTCCGGCTCGGCGGCGCGACGCGCGAGGCGCTCTTGCCAGTAGTGCTGCGTGGTTTCACCCAGGTGACGTGCACGCACCGAAAGCGACACGCGGCTCCGCCACGACATCTTGAAGTAGTTCCACCACTCACGGAACGTCGGGCGCTCGATGGTCTGAAACTCACGGTGCAGCATCGTGGGCAGTTCGCCCATGTCGAAGCCCATCTGCTGGGCGTACCAGTGAACCAGCCGATTCACTGCCAGAGCGTGCCGCAGCTTGCGGCCGACGTCGCGTTTGCGGCCCGAGAAGTTGTTGCCACCGTGTACGCGGTAGTCGACACCAACGCCCGCCATCTGGTACTTACGCGCGCCGGCGATCGACGAGCCGAGCACCAGCACGTCGTCCGCTCGGGTGCGCCATTGGTCTTCGAAAGGGCAGGGGAGCACCACTTCGGCGATGCGGCGATGCATCGACAGGGCCGACGTCGGTCCGCCGACGTAGGTCTTGGCCAGCAAGGTCGCGAGTGTCGAGTAGCCAAGGTCGCGCCGCGGGAACTTCTTCCGCTGGCGAGTCAGCGCCGGCCCAAACGACTCGACGCCCGCGATTGCAAAGTCGACGCCCTCGGTTGCATACAGTTCGAACGCGTGCTGCAGGTAGTCGGGCCGATAGAGATCGTCGGCGTCGAGGAAGAAGATCAAGTCTCCGGAAGCTTCCTCCATTCCCGCGTTAAATGCGGAAAGCTGCCCGCCGTTCTCCTTGGCGACGATCGAGACCGCTGGCTCGTTGGTGTATCGCTGCCGCAGGTGCCACAGGCTGTCGTCGGTCGAACCGTCGTCGACCACGATAATCTCGTCGAAAGGCAAGCTCTGCGCCAGTGCGCTGTCGACCGCTTCGGCGACGAATTCGCGGTAGTTGTAGTTGTTTACCAGGCAGGTGGTCCGCATGGCTGCTGGGTATCCGATTCGGCGTGGCAGAAGGGGTAACTTGGGGCGGGGCAGATTGTAGGAGCCGCCATCGGGGGGGAGAACCCCAGTTTTGAGGCTTGAATTGGTGGGAAAATCACTACACTCTAGACACCTCGGTCCGCTTTCGGGGTTAAACGTGCGTACCGATATGCGCGCGAATTACCCATTTTCACAAAAGGAAGGTCGCCATGCTGTTCTCCCCCCGCACTCCTCTGGTGCTGCTTCTGCTCGTCGCAAGTACCGCGACTGCTTCCGACTGGCTGCGATTCCGAGGCGACTCGGGCACCGGGCTGAGCGACGACGCCAAGCCGCTGCCCACCACTTGGAGCGACCAGGAGAACCTCAAGTGGAAGTGCGAACTGCCGGGGCCGGGACTTTCGAGCCCGATTATCGTAGGTGACAAGATCTTCCTCACCTGCTGGACCGGCTACGCGGCCGGCGAGGGCTCTTCGGACAACATGGACAACCTGAAGCGGGCGCTGGTGTGCGTGGATCGCAACACGGGCAAAATCAACTGGAGCAAGTCCTTCGACGCCGTGCTGCCGGAAGATCAGTTCCGCGGCATGTTCGCCGAAAACGGCTACGCCAGCCACACGCCGGTGAGCGATGGCGAGCGAGTGTACTGCTTCTTCGGTAAGTCGGGCGTCTATGCGTTCGATATGGAGGGGGAGAAGCTCTGGGACACCAGCGTCGGCACTGGGCTCGATCCGCGCAGTTGGGGCTCCGCGTCGAGTCCCGTCTTGTACAAAGATAAGGTGATCATTACGGCGGGCGCCGAGAGCGAGTCGATCGTCGCGCTCAACAAGCTCGACGGCAAAGAGGTCTGGAAGCAGGAAGCACCCACGCTCAGCGGCACCTGGACCACGCCTGTGATGGTGCAGGTCGACGATGAGCGAACCGACATCGTGCTGAACGTGCCCGGAGAAGTCTGGGGGCTGAATCCCGATACCGGCAAGCTGCGTTGGTACTGCATCCAGCCGGGCGGACAGTCGAACTCGGCCACCGGCAGCCTGGTGGTGAGCCAGGGTCCCGAGCCCGTGGCCTACGTGCTCGGCAGTCGCGACTCCGACGCGGTGGCCGTGCGAGTCGGCGGTAAGGGCGACGTCTCCGAGTCGCACATGGTGTGGACCAACAACGCCTCGGGCCGCATCGGCACGCCGGTGCTGTACGAAGGCCGGTTGTACTGGGTCTCGGGCGGTATCGCCAACTGCATCGACGCCGAGACCGGCGACGAAGTCTACAAAGAGCGACTACGAGGCGCCAGCGGCGGAGGTGGCGGCCGCGGACGCGGTGGCGATTATTCCTCGGCCATTATCGCCGATGGCAAGCTCTACTACATGAGCCGCGGCGGCGATGGTTACGTGATCAAAGCCGGCGACGACTTCGAGCAACTGGCCACCAATCGCTTTGACTCCGACACCGGCGAGTACAGCGCCACGCCGGCGGTGAGCGACGGACAACTCTTCATCCGCTCCACCACCGCGCTGTACTGCGTGGAGCAAGAGTAAGCCGACTAGTCGTGCTCGCGCTACGGCGCTCGCCTACCAATGCCAGTGGTAGTGGTGGCGGTGATGGTAGCGCGGGCCGTGGTAGTAGTGAATCACTGGCGCCGGACGAACGACCACGGGTCGCGTCTCCACGCGCACAGTTGGCGGGTTGATTGGCGTCGCCACGTTCGTGCTGCCGAACTGCTGCGCCGTCAGCACCACGCGATCGCTCACGCCCGACTGCTTCAGCGCGATCAAGCCATTGGGGCTCAAGTCGAAACGGCCTCCGCGGCTTTGGATGGTGCTGACGATCAACTCGTCGCTCAGCCCAGCCTGCGTCATCTGAACCAGGTCGTAGTTGGTCACCGCGTTGGCGGCCGCTTGGGCGTTGGCCTGCGCGGCAACGCTCGATCCAACGGCCACCTGCTGGGCGTCGGCTTGGTCGCGTGAGCTGCCAATGGCTCGCCCGGTGAGCGCTCCCACGCCGGCGCCGATGATCGCTCCGCCTTCCCAGTTCTTCTTGCCGCCGATCAACGCACCGGTGATCGCTCCCAGTCCGGCGCCGGTCACGGTGCCTTCGCGGGTGTCGTTGTGGTAGTAGCTGGGCGGCGGTTGATAGTAGTACTGCTGCGCGGCGGCGGGCGACGCCACCGCGGCGACTACCGCCAGGCAAAGCACAGGGCGAACGAACGACAAACGAAAGTGGGTAGCCATCTTGGTACTCGCGGGGACGTGGACTAAATGCCTATCGGCGCACTATCCATATCGGCAATCCGCCACGGTGGCAAGAGAAAACTGCCCCCGCGCCCGCAAGCTTTGCTACCAACATCCGTTGCGGTTACAGCTCGGAAAGCACCTTTTTCCAGCGTTTCCAGGCCTCCTCGCGGCCGGTGCGATTGGCCTCGCTAGCATCGTCGGCCTCACCGGCACGCATGAATCCGTGGCCGGCGCCTTCGTAAGTCTTGGGCTCGTACTTCTTCTCCAACTGCTCCATCTTCTCCGCCACCTGCGGTACCTGACCGGTGATGCGGAAGTCGTTGCCGCCGTAGAAGCCGTACACCGGGCATTCGATCGACTTCAGCGAATCCTCGTCTCGCGGTGCGGTGCCATAGAACACAAACGCGGCGTCGAGCTTGGGATTCTTCGTGGCGTAGGCAAACGATTGCCCGCCGCCCCAGCAGAATCCGCTCACCGCCACTTTGCCGTTGGCTGCGTCCAATTCCTTTGCGTACTTGAACGCCATGTCGAGCTTCTTGGTCACATCCTCGGGCTTTAGTTTGTAGATCGCCGTGCGCGCGGCGTCCGACGAGTCGTAGCTGCTGGTGCCGCCGCCGTCGGGACCGGTGCCAGTGAGCATGTCCGGCGCGATGGCGATGTAGCCCGCCTCGGCCAACTGGTCGGCCGCGCTCCGCGCCCAGTCGTTCAGACCACGGTTCTCGTGGATCACGATCACCGCGGTCGCCTTCTCGCTCACCTCCGGGTACACCACCCAACACTTCACCTGTTGATCGTCCTCCGTCAGGTCGACCCACTCATGGTGGCGCGGTGAATCCTTCAACCGCTGGGCGGGGTCTTCGGCGGTTGCCGGCGCGGCTAGAACCAAGAGCAGGGCGAGAGTAACGTAGCGCATGATGAGTCCTCCTGGGCGATTCGTGAAGATAGCTTCGAACTACAGGGTGCGGTTAGAACGCACTGCCGATACCTGTAACGCGTATTTGTGCGAGTTGCTTTGGATACTTTTCGCCGCAGACGCTACACGCCCGTGCGGCACGCACTAGTCTAACACAGTCGCACCTCGCGTATCAAAAAGAGCGAGCGGCGCGAGCCGAAACTCGCGCCACTCGCCAAGGAACTTGTAACTTCGCAAAGTTGGCTGAAGGGCTTATTCAGCTTCGGGGCGTCCACGACGCTGACCGCCACCGAATCCACCACCGCCGCCGCCACCACGGCCACCGCGACCGCCACGGCGTAGCGACTGCTGATCCTCTTCGGATAGCTCGAACGCCTCGCCCTTCATGTCTTCCCACTTCGACTTCTGATCGTCCGACAGAATCGCGACCGTGTCCTTCTCAATCCCGGCCCGAATCTCTTCCATCTTCTCGCGAATCGCATCACGGTCCTGCGACTGGAACACTTCTCGCATACCGGAAAAAGCATCGCGGGCGACTTGCTGCATGTCTTCCAATTGACCTGCGGAGATCTCCAACTTCTCAGCAACCATCGGATCCTGTAGCGCGTTGACGCCAGCGGCCTGCACGAAGATCTCGTTCAGTCGTTGCATCTTCTCCTCGCCCAGAATCTCGCCCATCTTGGCGTTCATCTTCTTCTGCTGCTCGGCGCGGGCGGCGCGAAACTCTTCCATCGCGGCGGTGCGCTCTTCCTCGCTCATGTCGCGGAAGTTACGCTGACCTTGGCCGCGCCCACCACGATCGCCGCGAAGTTCCCGCTGCGCGGTGGTGATCTCCTCGATCACCTCTTCGCCAATTCCCAACTCATTCTGTACCGACTCGAGCCGCAACAGGGCGCCCCGCTGCACTCCACCACCGCCGAAGCCCCGACCGCCGCCAAAGCCCCCACGACCACCACGACCCTGGGCGCCGACTTCCGCGGCCATCGCCACCGCCGCCACGACCGCAACCACTGAAGTGACAAATTGTCGCATCGCCAATACTCCTTGAAATAACTGTATTTCAACGCGAGAAAACGGCATTTTGGCTCATCGGGGCCAGGCCGTCGCGTTGTATCCCTGGGAATCCAACCCCACCACGCTTCGCCGGTATCGAATCTCACCCAGTTTCCCACCACGGCTCCTTCAAGTCCCTCAAGCGGACCGCGCTCCCTCTAGCCGGAGAGCTACGCCTCTCCGGAAACGACTTCCCGAGGGACCATTTTGGGCCAACCGAGTTTTGGGCCAATTCCCCACCTACGCAACCATTGGCCCAAAACCCCAGGCGTTAGGTACCCCCTCGTCTTCAAAAACTCCTTGTTTTCTCGATCAAACCATTCGGGGGGGTGCGACAAACGCCCCACGTTGTTCCCCGCATGTTCGGCCGTTGGCCCAAAACCCGATAGTAGCCGTTCGCTCCGCGAACGAGCGTCTCACGCCAACGCAGAGATCAGCGTGCGGCACTCGCAGCGGCACCGACAGAACGCCTGCCGACCCCCCATTGTCCCCGCGCGAGTGTAAGAAAACTACACGGCGTTGCTAAGAAATCACTCCGCAACTACAGCGGGCGGAGGGGTCCAAGTGCCGTCCAGAATCGATGGTGGGGTTTCCTGGGGCCAGTACAATCGAAGCATGAGGGTGAATTCGCCTTTGGGGGCCGGAAGCCAATTGGACTGCTTGTCGGGACCGGGATTCTCGTGCTGAATGTAGAGCGTGGTCGATCCGTTTGGGTTAGCCTTTAGCGAGTTACGCTGGCTCAAAGTGTATCGATTCAGCGGGTTGGCAACAAAGAAGTACTCCGAATCGTACATCGTCAGTGACCAAAATCCCTCGACCGGGGGCATCTTTCCACTTGGAAAGGTCAGCGTGTAGTTGTTCTCACCTGAGTAGGGTTGGCCCTCGGCATTTGTCTCCGAGGTTGGATACACGGCATCTTGTGGCCGGTTCGCCCCCAGCCCGAAGTAAGTAATCATGGCGCGCTCCAGGTAGTGCGTGCCATACAGCCCCGTTTGGGTCGTGAACAGCCATCCGTTAATGTGCTCGCCAGCGTCCTTGAAATGACCGGTAATCTTCTCCAGGGCTTGCTTGGGAACATCTTGTAGAGCCTGCTGGATTGACGGGTCGAGGCTACCCAGCTCAAACGGCTGCCCCGGTGCAAGTCCTAGTTTCGCCATCTTAGCGACCATTGGCGAGTCGGCTTCTGCCGGAGGGTTGTCCGCCATCAGGGACGCTAACCGATTGAAATAGGCGGCCGTGTCCATGGCATTCACCTGCTCACGGACGGGAGTCTTCATGTCGATGCTCGGATCTACCTTCCCGGCAGGTGGCGTGTATGGTTTCCCATAGGAACTAAGAGGTACAATAGTGATTTCGTTCTGCAGTTTGTGGACTGCTGCATAGTCTTCCGTTGTGCCAGTGCAGTAGATTCGTCCTAGCAACCAAACCATGCTCGTAGGCGATTTGTACTGCTTCACACCTTCGGGCAACTTCCCTTCCCAGCCGGGGCCAGTGATTGCATAGGTCTGCGCCTCCGTGCCGGTCGTGCGTTTGCCCGGCACTTGAAATACGTTGGTCCATCCGTCAAGCATCGGGAATAGATAGTACCTGCCGTCTGCATTGGGCAAGCTCAAGACCCACGGTTCTTTGCCTACATCAATCCAAGAGACCGTGTAGAGCGTGTCCGCATTTGGGGCGGTGACATCACGAAACTTGGCTGTTGGGTATTCACGCAGCCGAGCGAACTGGCCCATCGGCGCGTGCGTGCCTTTTGGACTTGCAACGTTCGTCATCACTTGACGCGTAGTATCCATCGTGACCAAGGGATACCCATAGATATAGGCGTCAATCGCGATGGCTTTGGCTTCCTCTGGGGAAAGCGACTGCCCGCTGCACGCGTGCGAGGAAACGACCGCGAGATACAACGCAACACATACCCGACGACCAAATGGCATGGTGTGCCTCCCCTAGTGTGAAATAAGATAAGCTAGTGCGAGTATAGCATTTCATCCTCCTGCTGCAATCGCGTTGCTCAACAACAGAACGGAAGCGGACTCGTTCCTCGCCTACCCACCCGCGCCGCGGCGGACCGGAGGCACCAGAGACGCCCGAACTGCGCAGTCTTGGATCGTACTGGGCGAAAGAAAACTACCGTGCCGGATCGCGCCGAGCACGTAGCCAGCACGCTGCACCAACTAAGCCGCCGAGCGCCAGTGGAAGGGCCGATGGTTCGGGTACCACGGCGCGCACTTCCACCGGAAATTCCAGTCGGTGCAAGTCCAGGCGTCGCCACTCTGTCGGATCTCCCGGGCTCACCAGATAAGGCATTCGGAACGATTGTGCATGGGGCCTCATGACGTGAGAGGAGAACCGGCCAGTGCCCCCGTTGGTCGGTTGGTCGACCCGTAGTGTGAGGTGATACACCATGTCTTGTTCGATGGCGACTTCGACCGAACTGAAGTCGACCGTGGTGCGACGAAGTGGTTCGCCGGGCGAGTTCGGGAAGTACCCGAGACTCACTGCTGAACTGGGAACGCTGACCTCGCCCAACATGCTGCCTGGAATCCCCCCGTTGTCCTCCCGAACTCCCACAAGCAAGGGTTGGGAAAAGGAGTTTGGCTTTATGGCCAGATCGACCGCCGTGACGGTGCCACTGAACTCGGCCACGAACGGCTGCGAGACCCAAGAGTTCGTGTAGTTGACGTTGACGCTGGTCTTCAGGCCGATGTCAGTTCGGAATCCAGATGGAACCCAGCCAGATGTGAAATTCGAAGCGGCAATCTGCGCCCCCACGGCAACATCCGCAGCCAGACCTGCTGCCAATACCAGCAACACCGCACGTAGAGTTTTCACTAGTCGACTCCTGAGTTGCTCTGACTGACGATGAACGTCTTGAGTATACCCGACTTCGGTTGAGTCGAACCAGCATGGCCACACGGACGGGTGGGTCCGCTCCTCACCTCACCCTCTCGGCAACCCCTTCCGTGCGTTATCATACCCCACATGTCCGAACCACCGCCTGCACATCCCAGTCTCGAATCATGGATCCGCTCCGAGGCTTCGTCGTTCGCGGTCGACGATCCCGCGTCGATTGCTGCGGCGGTCGATCGGGTGATGGCGTACCTGGGGCCGTCGGTGCAGATGCTCGGGTTGGGCGAGCCGACGCATCAGGTCGAAGGGTTTCTCGAGTTTCGCAACACGGTGTTTCGGCATCTGGTGGAGCATCACGGCTTCACGGCCATTGCCATCGAGAGCAGCTACCCCCGCGGCCGGCTGGTGAACGACTATATCCAGCACCGCACCACGAGGACGCTCGACGACGTGCTGGCCGAAGGCGTTTCGCACGGTTTTGGCACCAGCGCTGCGAATCGCGACCTGGTGGAGTGGATGCGCGACCACTCGGCCCAACACCCGGAGCGCGCTTTGCGCTTCGCAGGCTGCGATGCGCCGACCGAAATGACGTACTCCGACAGCCCGCGAAAGTTGCTGGAGTCGGCACTCGGTTACTTGCAGATGGCCTCGGACAAAGACGTCGCCGAGCGCCGCGGGCGAATCAGCGAACTGGTGGGCGACGATGCGGAGTGGGAGAACGAGCAGGCCAACCTCGACCCAACGCAGTCGATTGGCAACTCGCCTGAGGCCAAGGCGCTCGCCATCGAGGTGCGCAAGCTGCACGCAATCATGCGAAAGCAAAAAGGCAAGCTGGTCACGCACAGCGACCTCGAGGCGTACGAAGCGGCCATCGAGGACCTGCGGCTGGCCCAGCAACTTCTCACCTACCACTCGATCGTCGCCACACCGAGCGACACACGCATGGCCGATATGCTTGCCCAGCGCGACGTGATGATGGCCGACAACCTGGTGTACATCGCCAGCAGCGAGCAGTGGCGCGGCCGCGTCCTGGCGTTCGCCCACAACAGCCACTTGCAACTAGGCAAAGCCGAGTGGCAGTGGGGCGAGAACAATCTGAGCTGGTGGCCCGCCGGCTCGCACGTCCGCGGCCAACTCGGCATCCGCTACTCGGTAATCGGAGTCGGCGTCGGCCGCCTACCCGCCTACGACCTCGGCCCGCCCGAAGCAGGTTCACTCGAGGCCTTGCTCACCGCAGGCGACGTGTCGCGCTTCGTCCCCACCCACCGCGGCGTCGCCCTGCCAGTGGACGAAGTCGAAGCACTAACCACCCGCACCGCCGACCCCCGCTACTTCCCCTTCACGCAGCAAAGCCTCACGGACTTCGACATGCTGGCCGTGTTGGAGTCGGCGGAGTAGATTCAGCCACGGAGTGGCGACCGCGCATAGCCCGGGACGTCAGTCCCGGGAATGGATGGGGTTTAACGTGCGAAGGGTTGGGGCAGTTGAGTGCGTTCGGCGTTTCACGCTGAGGCATCCTTAACTCTTAAATTGTCCGCTTCGCACGGCCGCCTTGCGCCACACAAGAGAATTCCACAAACGCAAGCGGCTGACAGACAAGCGATGTGACAGGACTTTCTGACATCTGGCCATGTACGAGCGATTGCGACAGTCAAGACCATTGCGATATAGAGGGCAACGGCGACGACTTTCTTGCGAACATTAGGATCGATAGGCAATGCCTGTGATCGCCAGCGGTAAACAAGACCACCAGCCATCCACCCGCAAACTGACCACAAGTAGTTGGTTGGAGCAGCAACGCCGAAACAAAGTATGGCAAAGACGCATCCAGCCGCCGCACCAAGTGCCAGATAGATGATTGGGGATGTGCGGAAAATTGTGATTCGGTCGATCTTACGTGATCCAATGCGGATTATTTCTCCGATTTTACTTCTTCGAGGAAATCCATAGAGTTGAGCTAAAACAACCTTCCCATACTTTCACTATTCGAGGCTGGAATGCAAATCTTGGAACATGCAATCAAGGCCAGAGACAAAACCGCCTCAGCTTCGGCGTGACACGCCTGCCTGTCGACTAAGTCGAAGCACTAACCAGCCGCACCGCCGTCCCTCGCTACTTCCATTCGCACAGCAAAGCGTGACGTGCTGCGCGCTAATCTGCAGCAGCCTTCGGAAGATCGCCGGCCTTCGGCAAGTTGAAGAGTTCTTGTTCGGGCAGGCTGACATGCAGCACCTGTTCC
Source organism: Aeoliella sp. (assembly GCF_965227375.1). Taxonomy (NCBI): domain Bacteria; kingdom Pseudomonadati; phylum Planctomycetota; class Planctomycetia; order Pirellulales; family Lacipirellulaceae; genus Aeoliella; species Aeoliella sp. Next base: position 470,962 of record NZ_CBDDFX010000002.1, on the reverse strand, counting down.
CACAAGTGAGGCACGACAAAGTGCACCTGGCCTTCATCGGTGAACATATCGGTGTAGGACAGATTGGGGCGGCGGACATTCTCGACCAGGTTAGCCATTAGCAGGCCTGGCTCGCTCCATGATGTGCCATCGTCCATGGACAGCGAGACCCACAGTTCATTCCGGTCCGCCTGGTGGTGCTCCTTCCCGCCGTAACGGTTATGGATAAGCTGAATCAGGGTCTTGCCGTCCGATAAATGGAAGATCATGGGAGGCGCGGCGGGATGGACCAATTTTTGTGGCTCGGGGAGCGACCAAGTGACACCATCGTCCGCACTAAACGACTGCCACAGGTGACCCTGCACCCGGGCGAGCATCATCGCGCGACCGTCGCTCAGATCGATCACTCGACCTTCATTGCGGCGCGGCGGCTCCTGCGGTGGTGCCGCGGGCGAGGTGAGGTGCATGTTCCAGGTTTGTCCTTCATCGGTGCTGCGCAAGACAAATTGTTTCTCGCGCAGCGTAAAACCGTTGGCGGACGTGAAATCGAAGCTCTGCTTTTTGTGCGTTCCCAGCAGCCAAGTACCGGCACGGGTTTGGCACATCCGCATACCAGAAATGCCGGTGTAGTCTGGCAAGTTAACGGGGCGAATACGTGTTGCGGCGGACCACGTGTGCCCATCATCGTCCGAATAACGGTAGACGATCGGACCATCTTCCTTGTTTTCGCGCAACGACGGGATGGGCTCGGTGCCGAACACGTAGATGCGGTTTGATCCTGCAGGAATAAACGGCACTGTAAACGAACTGGAGTGATCGCAGGTCCAGGCGCGCGTGGGGCCCTGCCAAGTTCGACCTTGATCGGCCGAGCGATAGCTCAGCATCTCGTTCGTCTTCACATGGCGGAGTTCGGCACTACACCCGTATTGATTGCGGCCCGCTGCGAACATAACCAGCCAGTCGCCTCCAGGTGTAACCAGGCCTCGCGGCACATCGACCTTCTGCCGCGGTCGCGGCCACGCGTGGATTTTCTGTACCTTCGCATGCTGGTTGACTAACAGGCCGACCGACTCATCGATTCTTAGTCCGGCAGGTGGGCTCTGGAGGTTGATGTCGAACCCGCTGAATCGCAAGTCGGTTCTCAGTCGGTGCCCGAGTTGCTCTCGACTATAAGTCATGTTCCATAAGAAGGGTTCTGCTGGAATCGAAGCGTTCGGCAGTTCGAAGAGCTCGCGGCAGGAGCGACTCGCCAGTTGCTTTGCATCCTCAGCATCGATCTCCGAGTTGATCACGATCAAGTCATCGAGTAGGCCGCTGTATAGCTGACTGGGTGTCTTGCCATGATTCCGGCGGCAACCGACCAGCAGACCGCATGTGTCCCCGGGACCCCAAAAATCGGGCTCGGCAACCGTCTCGGCGGCAACGCCTTGGATATAGACGTCCGTGGGGCCATGCTGCCGAGAGAAAGTGATCGCGACGTGGCCACCGTCCGACGGCATCGGTGCCCGCAGCCCCCGACTCACACCATCCCCGCGCAGGCCGGCAACTAGCTCGCCTAGTTCGTTGCGGCCCACGGTCCAGCAAAGTCCGTTGAAGTTGTAGGCGAGGATGACGCAGCGACGGGTTGTTCTATCCGGCGCGATACGAAGGGTAACGGTGAATCGCTCGTCCAAGTTGGCCAAAGAAGTGTCAGGCTTGATGATCACGCCCAGGTACTCGTTGTCACCTCCCAGTCGTGCTGCCCGACTCGCGCTCACAATCCGAGACGACAGGTCCATGCAGTTGGCCGCCGACATGAGATGGCCGCAGCCACTAATGTCGGCAACCCACTGGTCATCGCTCGTTTCAAAGTCCCAGCATCCAGCAAGCTGATCGGCTGTAATATCTACCACACCACGGGCTGCTGACAACGGTGGTACGGACTTTGCCATCGGTTGCCAGCAAACGCAAACCACTGTGGCAATCAAGCACACAAGCTTCTTGGCCATCGTCAGTCTTCCGCGAGGCGGGGGTCTTGTGGAGGGCGGTGGAACTCGCGCATTGTATCACGGATCGACTGCGGGCGGCGTAGATCCGACCGGCCGTCACGGTGTCATCAGCCCACGAGAAGCCACGGTGATGCCCCATGAGCATTGCCACCCTCAATGGTAGATTCCCCCCTCCTTACCAGCTTGGCATCCGCTCCATGGTGGTTGGTAAGCCGAATGGCCGCTCTCCCCCGACTGCCAGTACGTTAGCAGTTTTGCAGGCACTGCAGGCCCTAGTTGCGAATCGCTTCGATTTAGTGTGTTTTCTATCTCGCCATGGCTGGTACAATGGAGGGAGCACGCCCGTAGGGGGCCGTTCGGGCGTAGTTCTTCTCTATTTCACTACCATGTCGATTGATCTTCAGTGCCCGGAATGCGAAACGCCGTTCAAGGTAGATGAGTCGTTTGCTGGCCGCAGGGGTACGTGTAAGCGTTGCGGCGCCAAAATTCAAATTCCCGGCATGAGCAGCAGCGTGTTGCGGGCGGTGAGCCAGTCGCTGGAGAATGCGACCCCTGAGCAAATGCTGGGTGAACTCGCGCGGCGAAAGATCAGCGCCGTGCTGGCGTACAGCGATCCGCTCACCTCGACTGCGCCCGCAGTGGACGTGGAGGGAGACCTGCTTGATTCGGACATCGATTATCGTCGCCTGCTGTACTGCATCAAAACAGGCGACCTCGAATCGCAGCACGTGGGTCGAATGCTCGAACACCTGGCGGCCAAGGTCCGGCGCGACCAGCTGGCAAAGAACGTCACGCCGGATGGGAATAACCAGGAATTGTTCGAGCTCAAGGGCGACTGGCTGGGCATGACGCTCGACGAGTTCAAACAGAAGTACTACCGCGAGCTGCCGAGTCTCGGACGCACGATGCCTTGGTGTTCGGACGAATCGCCCGGGCGAAAGATCAATGAATTGCACGCCGAGCCGTGGCACGCGGCGGCAGGGGTGGTGACGGCGCGAGTCGACCTGCCGGCCGAGAATGCGTCGCCTACAATTGCCCAGGAGCCGACAGATTTAGTCCTGTACCAGTTCCTGGACGGCAGGCTGTTTCAAATCGAAGCGTACTTTCGAACGCAATCATTCCATGTGATCCTGCAATCGCTGATCAAGAAGTATGGCAAACCGGTGTCCGAGACTCAGAGCCCTCGGTGCCTGACGTGGTGGAACATGTCGGCGACCATCGAGCTGCAGTTCGGCGCCATCCGCCCGCCGCGCCCCGCCCGATTGAGATTCTTCCACGATGATCTGTTCGAGCAAGCGGTTGCACGGGTGCCATCGCATACGCACGACATTTAGACCGCTTTAAGACGTTGCGCTCCGAGGCACGGAGTGGCGACAGCGAGTAAATCTCTGATGCTGCCAAGTTGAAATCAGCCGTAGTATGGCCGCCCCGACCGTACCCGGGCAGCGTGCGGGGAAGAGGTGTGGCAATTCGACTACTCTGCCCAGGTGATTCACACCTATGAAGTCAGGGCCATTCGCTTGGCCCATCGCAATTTGGTAAGATGCGGCGCAGTATTCAATTGGTGTGTTGCCTAGGATTATGGAGTTAACTCAAATTGCTCAGAGTCCGTCGCAGAACAATTGTACTTATCTTCGGTCTTGCTCTACTGTCTCCACTGGGTGGCTGCAATGATGGCACCCGCAGCAAGACCAATGAGAGTAATACTCTTCCATTGCAACAAGTCAATGCACTGATTGAAACCGGAAGCTTCCTTGAAGCTGCGCAACTTCTCTCACCATGCGAAGCTTGGCTAGGAGACGACAGCTTGAGCGTGGAAGATAAATGCCAAGCACTCCGATTGCTCACAATGGCTCTGCAAGGTTCTGGTAACTGGGCAGAATCGACAGAGGTCTGCCTCAAGATTCAGACTCTTCCATTTGATGATGAAGAGGCCCAGAAAACGGCGTCGGCGAAGATGCATGCGTCCTTGGGCGAGTCATACCGCACTCTTGGGGAAGATGATCGTGCTGCCACTTCATTTCGATCATCCTTGGAATTGTTTGAAGAACTCGGAATGACGAGTACTCTTGACTACTGGGGTGCCAAGAACGGAGAAGCCGTGCTACTGATACAACAGGGAAACACGAAAACTGCAAAGAAGCTTCTCACCCAAGTCGAAGCTGCTCTTTCAGAAGCTAGCGATTCCCAGCCGGCTAGCAGTAAGCTACTGCTTTCCAAGTGCCTCGGAAATCTGGGACTAATTGAGAAAAACGAAGGGTCGCTTTCAGAAGCAGCTATTTTCTACCATCGGTCAATAATGCTCCGTTCCGAAGTGCTAGGCGAAGAACATTCGGCCATGATCTTACCTTACTACAACTTGGGGATGCTTCACGCTGCGAACGAAGACTTTGTCAACGCAGAAGTTTTCGTTGCCAAAGCAGTCAGCATTGGCGAAAGGACTTGGACTGACGACAACCAGCAACTCGTACTGATGAAGCGAAACCTCGAGACGATAGGTAAGTACCTTAAACAATGAACCCCTTTGCTAAGGCGGCGTTGCACCCTACCGCCAAACCGCCTTGTCGAATGGTACAATCACGCGTCGGCGTGAACTTAGTCTATGGCAGAGGTGGACATATGCAATTGCGTTACTCTCCAAGGGCTTCATCGATGCCGAATTGTGCAAACTGAACGACAAGTACTTGAAAGGCCGATAGAGGGAATTGTGTCCTGGGACTCGCGTCCGAGGCTATGCGCTGCCGCCGCTCCGCGGCTAAGATTGCGCCACTCCGTGGCTGTTGGATTCTGCCCAAGCGTGAGGCACCATTTCATTCTTGTTCCCGCGCACAAAAAAAAGGCGGCGATGCCCTCGCGAGCATCGCCGCCTTCAATCGGAGGTTCCCCCCTCCTACTTGACGCACCTCTTACTTGATAAAGAGCATCTCCTGGTAGGTCGGCAGCGGCCACAGGTCGTCGGCCACGTAGCCTTCCAGGGCGTCGGCGTAGGAACGAACCTTGTTCATGGCCGGTAGCACGACTTCGCAGCAGTGCTTGGCCTCGGCCATCAGGTCGTCCGAAGCCGGCTCGGCGATGGCCGATTCCAGCTCTCCGACGCTGTCTTGCAGCGACTTCACCAGGCTGGTCATCACGTCCAGTGTATCGGTGTCGAAGTCGTAGCCCAGGATCTTCAGGTTCGAGCAGGTCGACGCCAGTTCGTTCTGGTATCGAATCGCAGCCGGGAAGATCGTGGTCCGCGCCAACTCGAGCGTCAGCTTGGCCTCGACGCCAATGGTCATGACGTACTGCTCGAGGTAGATCTCCAAGCGGCTTTCGAGTTCACGCTCGGAAAGCACGCTGTACTTCGAGAACAGCTCTTTGACCTCTTCGCCTTCGAGCGCCGGCAGGGCGTCGACGGTGGTCTTCAGGTTTAGCAGGCCACGCTTGGCGGCTTCGTCGTGCCATTCCTGGCTGTAGCCGTCGCCGTTGAACACGATCGAGCCATGCTCGTTCATGATCTCCGTGAGCAGCTTCTGCAACTCGCCGTGCAGCTTGGAGGCGTCGCCACCGGTGGCTTCCTCCAGGCGGGTGGCGCAGAAGTCGAGCGACTCGGCAACGATCGTGTTCATCGCCACGAGCGGCCCAGCGATCGACTGGTTCGAACCCACAGCGCGGAACTCAAACCGGTTGCCGGTGAACGCGAATGGGCTGGTGCGATTGCGGTCGCCAGCGTCCTTCGGCAGCGGCGGCAGCACATCGGCGCCCACGGTCAGCGTGCCCTTGGGAATCGACGAGTTCGCCCCACCCGACTTAATCTGCTCGAACACATCCGTGAGCTGGTCGCCCAGGAAGATCGACATGATTGCCGGCGGTGCCTCGTTGGCGCCCAAGCGGTGATCGTTGCTGGCCGAAGCCACCACGGCTCGCAGCACACCCTGGAACTTATGCACGGCGCGAATCACCGCGGCACAGAACAGCAGGAACTGCGCGTTCTCGTGCGGCGTGTCGCCCGGATCCAACAGGTTGCCATGCGTGGCGCTGCCCATCGACCAGTTGACGTGCTTACCCGAACCATTCACACCAGCGAACGGCTTCTCGTGAGTCAGGCAAACCATGCCGTGCTTCTCGGCCACCTTGCGCAAGGTGGTCATGATCAACTGCTGATGGTCGGTCGCCATGTTGGCGAACTCGAACATCGGAGCGATCTCGTACTGGCCAGGCGCAACTTCGTTGTGTCGCGTCTTGACCGGGATGCCGAGCTTGAACAACTCGCGCTCCACTTCCAGCATGAACGAGAGCACACGATCGGGGATCGCACCGAAGTAGTGATCGTCGAACTCCTGCCCCTTGGGAGGCTTCGCGCCGAACAGCGTGCGACCGGCATTCAGCAGGTCGGGTCGGGCATAGTAGAAGTTGCGGTCGATCAGGAAGTACTCCTGCTCGGGACCGGCCGTGGACGAAACCAGCGCGCCGTCGGTGTGGCCGAACAGCTTGAGGATTCGTTGCGCTTGGGTGTTCAGCGCCTGCATCGAGCGAAGCACCGGCGTCTTCTTATCGAGCGCTTCGCCGGTCCACGAGACGAACGCGGTGGGAATGCAGAGCGTGGTGCCGTTGGCGTTTTCCAACAGGTACGCAGGGCTGGTGACGTCCCAGATGGTGTAGCCGCGGGCTTCGAACGTGGCGCGGATACCGCCCGTCGGGAAGCTCGAACCATCGGGCTCGCCCTGAATAAGCTGACTGCCGGAGAATTCGGCGATCGCACCACCTTCGCCATCGGGCGAGAGGAAGCTGTCGTGCTTCTCGGCCGTGGCGCCGGTGAGCGGATAGAACACGTGGGCGTAGTGCGTCGCGCCCTTTTCGATGGCCCAGTCTTTCATGGCCGAAGCGACCATGTCGGCCACCGAATCGTCGAGCTTCTCACCCGACTCAATGGTCCGCATCAACGCCTTGTAGACGGCTTTCGGCAGCCGCTTCTTCATCACCGACGGCGAGAACACGTTGCAGTTGAACAGTTCGCTGGTCGGCTCCTCCAGAAAATTCATCTGCGGAGGACTTGGCTTGTAATTGGTCACCGCCGAGATCGCGGCCAGACGGGGCGAACCGAACGCGCCCTTGGAAACACCGCCTACCGCCGACTGGAAGCTGCCATTCTTGTTCGCGTCATCGCGAATTGCAGTACCCATACGCTTACACACCCTTTTTGCATCAGAAGGAAACGAGTATCGCAACTTCCTTTGCTGAGAAGGGTGGTTGCGAGTCAAGGCGTCCGAGCCTGCCGATGCCACGATCCGTGCGGCGAATCTAAACAACAAGAGCAAGTTGCGTGCCCACGGCTCGACGGGCTTGCCGAATTGTCTCAGCGAATCGACGATTGCCGAGGTTTTTCACGCACGCGACTTTCCGCACGGTAAGTTGTGAACACGGTATCCCCAACGCGTGCCCGATATCCTTGCAGCCGTTGCCCTGTTGCTAGGCGGCGCCGACGCTGCGGTGGAATCATTGTATCTTCGCTGCTTTTCCTGAGCTACAAAAGAGTCAGGAAGTCGCTAATCGTTCGGTTCCCCGACGTTTTCTACAGAGTGCCGCAGAACCCTCGACAGCGGGGCTAGACGGCAGATTTATTTCGGCTAGCGTAGAGGGTCCAAGCTATCGGCGTGGCGGACACCCTTGGCTTGTAGCTCCGCAAGGTGACAGCGGAGAAGGAACTCGAGCATCCGCTCAACAGGAGGGCCGTGAGGGTGGTCTCTACTGAAACTTCAGGCCGTTCGCGCCGCCGTTTACAGGCGGACGAGGCCAATTGTCGCGTCGTTGGACCCGACGAATACTGCAGCTTGCTGCTCGGCTTCACCCGTCTTGTGCGAGCCGACGATCCCACCACCGGCATGTGCGGACTACACGACGCCCAAACCGGCATCACCTACCTGGTCGACGGCCACCAACTCGCCAAGCACACGCTCCACATGCACGCGTAGCGCGGCGTTCTACGTAGCTGCCGTCGCCAGACGGCGGATCACCCCGTAGCTTCCGTCGCCAGACGGAGGATCAGCTTCCTTGCCCGTATGCTTTGGGAGCCGCGTGTTGGCGTGGCGCGGGAAGCAGATGACGAGCATGCAATACTTGGGTTAGAGATCCCATGGCGACGTCGAACCATCGTGATTCACGGTTTCGCGGTTATCTTCCAGACGCCACCCTTTCTCCGTGCGAACCAGGTGGTAGATAAACTTAAATCTGGCAGCGGTTCGCTGTTGAGTGAATACAGTTGCCGTGTCCCCATCTCCTTGCACATCGAGGACTTCTTCGCAATCTCTACCGTACACTGGGATTGTGCTAAAGTGTGGAGCCCCGTAGCTCGCTCTTGCTGGGATGTTTGAATAAGAGCAGTACCTGGCAAAGATGCTCTCTAGCGATTGCGTGGCGATTTTCTTCGCGTCCAGATGGGGCACTTCCTGCTGCCTTGCTCGACGAAAGAGGGATTTGCAATCCGATTCCCACGCCCCCATCGCGTCGAAAAAGGACGTCAGTAGATCAAGTATCTCACGTCTATCGGTTGCATTCATGCGAGCCAATCTACCTTGTGAGTTCTAACGACACTCATTCCAACGGCTTCGCGAAGTGATAGATGCGGGCATCGGGGAACGCTGCTTCCAATCGGCGTGCACCCTCCATCGTGATGTTGGTATCTCCCACCTGGATTTCTTCAAGTGTGTGGATACAACAGAGCTCCTCGACACCGTGATCGGTGATCTCCGTAAAGTTCAGATTCAGCGTCTTAAGCGAAGCGAGCTTACGCAGGTGCGTTAGCCCCTCATCGGTGATGGAATTATAGGCCAGAGTGAGTGTTTGGAGTTTATCCAGGTCAACAAGATGGCTGAGTCCGTCGTCGGTGATTTGAGTCCCCGATAAATACAATGTCTCGAGTTTTCTCAATTTAGAGAGAGACTGGAGTCCTTGGTCGGTGATGTTGGAGCTGTCCACGCCCAACTCCCGTAGTTCGGTGAAATCGCCGACAAGAAGCAGGTCGTCATCCGTGTACTTGTGCGCGACCTCCGGCGATACCATTTGCAGGTATACTACGTGTCCCGCATCGTCGATCGTCCAGCGGGCTCCATGTTTCAACAGTGCTTGCCTCGCGCGTCGCTCCGACTCAACGGGCCGCTCGGGATGGCGGTAGTCAGGCGGTCGCTTGGCGGCTTCTTGCAGATAGTTGTAGATCATTCGGTTGGGTTCAGCTCCCGACCAGTAGCGTTCTTTGCCACTTGCCAGACGAACCACACCGATCGGTGGCTCAGCATCGCTTTCCGACTTCGCCTTGACCAACTCAGCTGGTACGGCTTCGAATTCGATGATGCACAGCTCGCGAATCTCTTCAAAGTTGGCCGACGTTGGTCCCGATCGACCTTCGCAGATCTCGGCGGCCTCGGCGAGCGCGTCCCAGCTGTCAGGCCACGCCCCTTGATTCCGCTCCATGTGCTCGATGAGTATCTCGGCCAGACGCTCCTGTGCATAGCAATCGCGAACGGTTTCTATCGTCGATCGATAGAGCCATAGAATGCCGGCAGGAACGGCCAGGACGAATGCCAACAGACTGAACAGAAGAATGGTCTTACCGCGAGACAATACGAGACTCCTGGTCATACGCACCGTGGCATTCCGCGCGAAACGCAATCGCCAACTCAATTATAGCCGCCAACGGCGAAACCGAAACACTGTGCTTACGATCCGATGATCCAAACCTGAGACGATCGGCGTTACGCGGCGGCGGGCGTCTGGTTCGCGGCCACTGGAAGCAGCCCTTCGAGCAAGTCGACCGTGCGACTTGTTGCGCCAAGTTGCGTGGCGACGAACGCTTGGGCTCGTGCGCCCAATTCGTGCGCGAACTGGGGATTGGTGAGACAGCGTTCGACGAATCGCTGCAACTCTGCCTCGTCGGCCACCACTTGCGCGGCGTCGACCGTGAGTAGTGCCGCGACGATGTCGCGGAAGTTCCACGTGTTGGGGCCGAAGCAGGTGGCCACTCCGTACGCGGCCGGTTCGATCATGTTCTGCCCGCCGCGATCGCCGAAGCTGCCGCCGACGAACCCAATATGGGCCACGCCCCACCACGCGCCGAGTTCGCCCACCGTATCGACCAGCAGGACGGGGGGCTGGGGGCTCGGGGCTCGGGACCCGGGCGGTTTGGGAAGCTCGCTGCGGCGGCGCCACGCTAAACCCGAGTTCTCTAGCATCGTGGCTACCTCGTCGAACCGTTCGGGGTGACGAGGTACCAGGATCAACTTCAGGTGAGGATGCTCGCGATGCAGCTTGCCGAAGATGCCGGCCGCCATCTGCTCTTCAGGCGATTGCGTACTGCCGACGAGCCACACGGTGTCGCTATCGGTGAGACCAAACAGTTCGCGAAGCGCGGTGGTCCGTGGGTTGGTGCGATCGGTCGTGGCGCCATCGTACTTCAGCGATCCGGTTACGACGACGTCGCGCGACTCCGAGCCGCGAAGCAATCGGAAACGGTGGGCCGTGGTTTCGTCCTGCGCAGCGATCAAGTCGACCTGCCGCAGCACGCGCCCCACGAGCCAGCCGACGCGGCTGTAGCCGCGGAAGCTGTTGTCGCTTAGGCGGCCGTTGATGATGGCGACTTGTGCGCCATGCTCTTTGGCGGCGGCGATCAGGTTGGGCCACAGTTCGAGTTCCGCGAGTACCAAGAGCGTAGGCTTCACGCGCCGCATCGCGCGGCGCACCGCCCAACTGAAGTCGAGCGGGCAGTAGAACACTGTGTGGTCCGCGCCGTACTTGCGGGTCGCCAGGTCGTAGCCGGTTTTGGTGGTGGTGCTGATCACCACTTCCAGATCGGGCCGGCGGGTCGCCAGTTCAGCGATCGTGGTGGCCAGCAGGTTCACTTCGCCCACGCTCACCGCGTGCAGCCACACGCGGCGGCGCGGACCTTCGCACGGCGGCACGTCGCCGATTAGCTTCGCAGTCCAGCCTTCGCGATACTTGCCTTTGGTGATGGCCGCCCACAACAAGAGCGGCGCGCAGACCAGGGCAATGGCCGCGTAGAGCGCGTTCAGCAGATAGCTTTCGAGCCGCCTCAAGTGGGATTCCTTTCCCAGGTTTTGATCGCCGTTAGAACGGATCCAAATTCTCCGAACCCAAGTCCGTGGGAATGGGATTCGTGTCCAGGTCGATATCGATCTGGCCGGGATCCAATCCCTCGCCAGGCAATTGGCTCACCGGGTCGATCATCGTCCCGCTATCAATCGCAAGCCCGGCGCCGGGCGTCAGTTCAGTTTCTATCGAAGGAGTTATCGAGTAATCGGGCGTCGAACGCAACATCGCTGCTTCGTCGGGGCGGCCCAGCGGGTTGGCGAGGTCGAATTCGCCACCGCTGGCCAGCGTGGTTCGATCACCGGCTTGAACCGGGGCAGAGGCCGGCTCGGACGTAACTTGTGGGCCGGAACCAGAATCAGAGCAACCTGCTAGCATCACTAGCGCGCAACTGCAGAGGACGGGTCGGATAGAACCCAAACGCATCGGACTTCTCCCTACTTATGGTGAACATTCGCCTGTTCGCCGCCTAAGTAAGGGTCGGTCTTCCACGACCCATCAAATGTCTACTTTACCCATCTGAATTCCGCATGCAACACTGTTTGAACTTTTTTCCGCTCCCGCAAGGGCAGGGGGCGTTGCGGCCTACCCGCTCGCCACGGTTGCGAATCGGGTCGAGCTTCCGCTCCGAGCCGCCGGAGGCGTCGATGGCCGCTTGTTGCTGTTGGGCGATGTCCGACGGCGGCGCTTCGTCGTGGATGGCCTGAGTTTCAGTCCAGGTGCTTTTGACGAACCGCTCGTCGAGCTGTTCCATCTTGAACACCAGGTCCGTGACGTAGGCGCCCACCGAGTCCCACATGTTCTCGAACATCCGCATGCCTTCTCGCTTGTATTCGACCTTGGGGTCGACTTGAGCGTAGCCACGCAGGCCAACGCTGGACCGCAAATGGTCCATTGCCAGCAGGTGTTCCTTCCAGGCGGTGTCGAGAATCTGCAGCAGTAGCATCCGCTCCATCTTCCGCATCTCGGGGCGGAACTTGTCCTCCACCTCGCGCGACACCCGGCGGAGCGCTTCGTCGCGGTTGAGCTTCGCGAGTTCCTCGGCGGTGATCTCCGAGTCGCACGACTTCTGCAGCCAGCTGGTAAAGTCGTCGAGCTTGCCGTTGCCGCCGGTCACGAGTCCCAAGTGAGTGGACGTGCCATCGGTGCCGGCGAATAGCGTCTCCACTCGCTCGCGAGCTTCCTCGGCCACTTCGTTTGCCTTGGCGGCCGACTGTTGGCTACAAGCCACCAGGACCTTCTGGATCTCCTCGCGCTGCTTGTTCTTCAGGTCGTCGATCGTCAGCTTGGCGTCGAATCGCTTTTGAGCCCAAGCCACCAAGTCCTCGCGGCCCAGTCCCGCAGCGCCGGCCGCAGGCCCCATGAATCGATACAGGCCGGCGAGCACCGGGTATTCCGACTCGCGGAGGTCGTAGGCGCCGAGTACTCGCTCGTGCGCCGTGTCGATGATTTCTGCGGCCGACTTGTCCTTCACTTCTTCGGGCGTAACTTCCACGCCGAACTTGTCGCGGAGAAACGCACAGGCGGTTTGCACCGAGTAGTCGGGCTCGAGGTACCGCTCGCACGAAGAAAGGTCGATCTTGTCGATCGCTTCGTGGGCCTTTTCGATCAAGTGTTCGGCGATGTGCTCGATACCGAGCTTCTTGACGTCGCGCTCGCTGAAATTGTAACCCCAGCGTGCATTGGCCCACTTGGCCAGGGCGTTCCAGTTCCAGTCGTTCGGCTCGTCCTCCGGCAGGTTCTCCTCAATCGCATCGAGCACCTGCGACTCGGCCATCCGTTGGGCTTCGTCGCGGGCGTTACGTTGGGCTTCCTCGTACGATTGATTGCGGAAGTCGCGAGCTTCAAGTTGCACGCCCAGCAGGTTCGACGCGACCGTGGCGAACGACTCGACCCCGTAATTCGGTTCGAGCATGATGCCCAGGTGGTGGTCGATCTGCTCGCGGATCATGTCGGTGATCAGGTCGCGGCAGTTTACCCCGTCGAGGATCTGCTGGCGGAAGCCATACACGCGCTTTCGCTGCTCGTCCATCACCTCGTCGTACTCGAGCAGGTTCTTGCGAATCTCGAAGTTCGACTCTTCGCGCTTCTTCTGAGCACCTTCGATCCTGCGGCTGACCATCTTGCTTTCGATGGCCTCGCCTTCCTGCATGCCGAGCCGAGTGAGCATGTTCTTGACCCACTCGCCGGCGAAGATCCGCATCAGATCGTCTTCGAGCGACAAGTAGAATCGGCTCGAACCGGGATCGCCCTGACGACCGCAACGGCCGCGAAGCTGCAAGTCGATACGGCGGGCTTCGTGGCGTTCGGTGCCGATGATGTGCAATCCGCCGATCTGGCGGATGTCCTTGCCTTGCTCGCGCATGCCGAACTTCTGGTCGTACTCGTCGGTGAGCCGTTTCCATTCTTCCTTGGGCACGTCCAAGCGGCTCTCGTAGGTTTGCTGCAACTCGGCCCAGGCCATATTCTCGGGGTTGCCGCCGAGGATGATGTCGGTACCGCGACCGGCCATGTTCGTGGCGATGGTCACCGCGCCCTTGCGGCCAGCCTGGGCGACAATCTCCGCCTCGCGCTTGTGCTGTTTGGCGTTCAGCACCTCGTGTTTGATGCCACGGCCGTTGAGCAGGTTGCTGAGCCGCTCGCTCTTTTCAATCGACACGGTACCGACCAGAATCGGCCGACCCTGCTTTTGCATTTCGGCGATCTTGTCGAGCGGAATCTTCTCTTCCTTCTTGGAATCCTCCGCCTGGAAGACCACCACCTCGTTGCGCTCGGCGAGAATCTCGCCGCGGAGGATCTCGCCGGACTTCAGTTGGATTTGGTCGTACTTGATCAGGCCTTCGATCTCCTCGGCGATCGCTTCGTACTTTTCCTTCTCGGTACGATAGATCACGTCGGGATGGCCGATCCGCTGCAGCGGCTTGTTGGTCGGCACGCCGATGACGTCGAGCTGGTAGATCTTCCAGAACTCGCCCGCCTCGGTCAGCGCGGTACCGGTCATACCGGAGAGCTTGTTATACAGCTTGAAGAAGTTCTGCAGCGTGATCGTGGCGAGCGTCTGGTTCTCTTCCTTGATCTGCACACCTTCTTTGGCTTCCACGGCCTGGTGCAGACCGTCGCTCCACTGGCGACCTTCCATCAGGCGGCCGGTGAACTCGTCGACGATGACAATTTTGCCATCCTGGATCACGTAGTTGACATCGCGCTTGTAAAGGTTGTGAGCCTTCAGCGAGTTGTCGATCAAGTGCGGCCACTGCATGTTGCCGGCCGTGTAGAAGCTATCGACGCCGGCCAGTTTCTCCGCCTCGCGAACACCTTCGTCGGTGAGCGTGACCGAGTGCTCTTTCTCCTTGACCTCGAAGTGCGTGTCTTTCTTCAAGCCCCGCGCCACCTTGTCGGCCTTCTGGTACTTGGAGATGTCGTCCTCCGCCGGACCGGAGATGATCAGCGGCGTACGCGCCTCGTCGATCAGGATGTTGTCCACCTCGTCGATAATCGCGTAGTTCAGCGGGCCCTGGGCTTGTTGGTCGCGTTTGTCGAAACGCTCGTCGCCGCGGGCTGCCATCCGCATGTTGTCGCGCAGGTAGTCGAAGCCGAACTCGTTGTTCGTACCGTAGGTGATGTCGCAGGAGTACGACGCTTGCCGTTCGCTGGGACTCATGCCGGAGTAGATGGCGCCGACGACTAGGCCCAGGTTGGTGAAGATGGGACCCATCCACTCCATATCGCGGCGGGCCAGGTAGTCGTTCACCGTGATCACGTGCACGCTGCCCGCTAGCGCGTTGAGGTACGCCGGGAGCGTCGCCACCAGCGTTTTACCTTCACCGGTGACCATTTCGGCAATGTTGCCTTCGTGCAGGATCATGCCACCCAACAGCTGCACATCGTAGTGCCGCATATTCAGGAAGCGTTTACCCGACTCGCGACACACCGCGAACGCTTCGACCAGCAGGTCGTCGAGCGTTTCGCCCGCTTCCAGGCGTTCGCGGAACTTCACCGTTTGCGCGGCGAGTTCTTCGTCGCTCATCGACTGGTATCGCGACTCCAGCGCGTTGATAGCATCCACTTTGGGTTGCAGTCGCCTCAAATAGCGGGCGTTCGCCGAGCCGAACAGAGACGTGATGGCTCGCTCGAACTTGCCGAGTATCGCGTTGGCGATGCCCGAGAGGAATTCCCAAATACGTTCCAACAGTTCCATGGCCGTCAACCGCAGCTATCGTGATAGAATGTCAAAATGGCAGGGCAGGGTACCCTGTCGGCAAGCCAGATATCAGAGGCAATAATGATGCCGCGAACGTTCTGGCCGCAGGGCGTTCGCCCTGGCAAACCAGAGGTTGTCGCCGTAAGATACTACAGCACAAAAGTTTACAGCCACACAAAATGTCGGTCAACCGCGCCTTTCGAGGGGGTGCCGACCACCCACGCCTGCCAGTCGTTCGCGGTTTGCTAGCAGAGATTTGCCCGTGCCTAAGTCCATTGCCACCACCGACATCCGCGGCGAGATGATCCTCCTGGGCACCGGCACCAGCGTCGGCGTGCCGGCCGTGGGTTGCGGCTGCGAGGTGTGCACTTCGGACAATCCCCGCAACCAGCGGTTGCGGGCGAGCGCTATCCTCGGCCTGCCCGAGGGCAACCTGCTGGTGGACACCTCGCCCGACCTGCGGCTGCAGCTGCTGCGGGAGAAGATCGGCCTGGTGCACTCGGTGATCTACACGCACGAGCACGCCGACCACGTGTTCGGGCTCGACGACCTGCGGCTGATGCAGTTCTACCTCGACGGTCCGGTACCGCTGTACTGCGAGGAGATCGTCGAGCGGCGCATCCGCCAGTCGTTCGACTACGCGTTCGCCAAGGACGAATCGCCCAGCCTGGTGCCGCAACTCGAGCTGCACCGCATCGGTCTGGAGCCCCTGGAAGTACTCGGCGCCCAGGTCACGCCCGTTCGCTTGCACCATGGCGAGGCGTTCGACGTGTTGGGATTCCGCTTCGGCAACGTGGCCTACTGCACCGACGTGAACCGCATCCCGCCCGAAAGCATGGAGCTGCTCCAAGGCCTCGATGTCCTGGTGCTCGACGCGCTACGGAAGACACCCAGCAAGACCCACTTCACCATCGACCAAGCGGTGGAAGTGGCCACCCAGTTGGCAGCCAAGCGGACCTACTTCACCCACGTGGCCCACGAGCTGGAATACGAAGCCACTAACGCCGAACTGCCCAAGGGCATGGAGCTGGCCTACGACGGCCAGCGGATCGCATTGACGTAGGGCCACCATTCAACTTGTAGCCGGATTCGCAAGAATTCGGACGTGTTGGTTGGTCGTCTGAATTCTTGCGAATCCAGCTACACTACCGTGGGCGCACAAAAAAGACGCTCCGCGACTTCGCGGAGCGTCTTGGTGGTTCAGCTCCATAAGGAGTATGGAGGTACTATCTAGCGGCCGATGGCCACACGGTTGTTCTTCAGCAGCATCAGGTAGTCGATCAAGATCGACAAGGCTTCCTGATTGTAGTGGTCTTCCATGTCGAACACCGGGCGGTCGTTGCTTACCGCTTCTTCGAAGGCGTCCTCTTGCTCCTTGTCGGCGTCCAGTTCTTCACGCTCGGCCAGGAACTCCGCCTTGTTCAAGGTAACCGTCTTGCGGTCCTTTTGCTCTTCGAACTTGTTGATCCGCTTGATGTCCTTGGCGAAGTCCTCGCTCTTGGCGATGCGAGCCTTGGACGATTCGCGGAGCTGGCTCACCATGTTCGAGTCGACCATCTGGTACTCGTCGTGGCTCAGGCTGCCGATCTTGTCGAATGCCAGGGCGTAGTCGAGGTCCGACTCGCCGACGTCCAGGTGCGAAGTGAGCGAGGGAATCACCACATCGGACACCACGCCCTTGTTCTGCGTGCTGGCGCCATCGGGACGGTAGAACTGCTGGATGGTGAGCTTCATCGCTCCCATGTTCATGTCCTTGTTGATGCGGAACAGCAGTTGGGCGACGTCGTACAGTTGCTGCACGGTGCCTTTGCCGTGGGTGGCGTCGTCGCCGACGATCAGGCCACGGTTGTAATCCTGCATGGCGCCGGCGAAGATCTCGCTGGCCGAAGCGCTGAACTTGTTAGTCAGCACCACCAGCGGACCCGACCAGACCATGCCCGACTCGGGATCTTCGAACCGCTGGGCGCGTCCGTCGGGACCCTTCACCTGGACCACGGGGCCCTTGTCGATGAACAAGCCGGTCATGTTGACCGCTTCGGTCAGCGAACCGCCGCCATTGAAGCGGAGGTCGACCATCACCGCATCGACGCCCTTGGCGTTGAAGTCCTTCAGCAGTCGGCGGACGTCACGCGTGGTGCTCTTGTAATTCGGATCTCCCGCCCGGGCGGCGTCCATGTCCATGTAGAAGCTTGGCAGCGCGATCACGCCCACGCGGTAAGGCTGGCCGTTGGGCTTGGTGCCCCACTCGACGATTTCGCTGCGGGCTTCGCTCTCGGTGAGTTTGATTTCCTGCCGCACCAGCTTATAGACCTGCAGGTCTTTGGGATTGTCGACAGGACGCACTTCGAGTCGCACAATGCTGCCGCGCTCGCCACGGATCTTGCTCACCACGTCGTTGAGCTTCATGTCGACGATGTCTTCGATCTCGCCATCGTCGCCCTGTCCTACGCCGATGATTTCGTCGCCTTCCTTCAAGCGGCCGTCCTCGTCGGCAGCGCCGCCGGCGATGATCTGGTGCACTTTGGTGTAGCCGTCTTCGCTACGAAGCGAGGCGCCGATGCCGTCGAGCTTCAGACGCATCTGGATTTCGAAGTTGTCCAGCGTGCTGGGCGACATGTAGGTGGAGTGCGGGTCGAAGCCGGTGGTCATCGCGGTCAGGTACATCTCCAGCAACTCGTCGTTGCTGGTCTGGTCCCAACGCTTGCGAATGCTGGTATACCGGCGCGTGAGCTTCTCACGGGCTTCGGAGGGCTCCATGTCATCCGCGATGAACGTCAGCATCTCGTACTTCACGCGACGACGCCACTTGTCTTTGGCTTCTTCGGGCGTTTTGGCGTATTTGGCCGCATCCGCATCGCGGATCATTTCCTCCTTCAGCGTGAAGTCGTGTTCGGCGTTGACCTGCTCCAGGGCGATGTCGATTCGCTCATCGACACGCTCCATGAAGCGTTCGAAAATCTTGTAAGCCATGCGGATGCTGCCGCCGCGAACCTGATCGTCCAGCTCGTGCTTGTTGCGACTGAACTCGTCGACGTCCGACTGATAGAAGAACAGCTTCAGAGGGTCGAGCGACTTGAGCATCGACTCCAGGCATCGCTCCGACGCCTGATCGTCGATTCGCTTCTGCGAAATATGTTGCTTCTCCATGAGCAGCGAAACCGCCAGGGCGATCTGTCGGTCTTCAGCCGATTGTTCCGTGGGCCGGGCGTAGGTTGGTGCTGCGACCAACAGGGCAGCCACACCAAGGGACAGACAATTGGCAAAGCCTGGTCGAACGGCGGTAGCGTGCTGCATGGCGAAACTTCCTTCAATAAGAATCAGCGGCCGAATTGGCCGAAGGGCAGGCGGACAAAGTCCAGTAGGCGTTTTATCGGTCCGAACCTACCACCATCGACAACACCGTTTGCGGGACTTGAAGACCTCCAACGGCGTTTTGAAGCTGGCCGGGCCTGAAACGTGGCCCGTAAAGACCGTAAACGACCTAAGTTACTTCACTTTCGACACTTAGTGCATGATACCCGTACTTTGCGCAAGCGGCAAGATCGAGGTTATTCGCCCAGTTTTCACAATCCTGAGACTGCATGCATGTGTAAGGTACGCACGGCTTTTGCCTCTGGTTCGTAGGGGTTTCCCGCTCACCATCTGCCGGTGGAGCTTGGCTAACCGTGTCAGACAGGCGGGCGCCAGGAGCAAATTGCCACTGCCGCGCGCGATCGCTTGTCGTACCGCGGCCAGCCACGACGATGAACAGACTACCTGCTGCGCTGGCAACCGCGCGCGCTCGCCTGCCACTATCCACCCCCGTAGTTCCGCCCGTCATGTCCAACCTATTCCGTTTGAGCGTTCCCATGGCCCTGCTGGCTGCTGCCAGTTGTCTGGCCGCCAGCGAGTGCATGGCCACCGGGTGGTGGAACCTGCCCTCGACAGCCAACCAGTTCATGGGGTGCGGCTTCGGTCCCGGCTATCACGCGCCGATGGTCATGGGGAACGCGTGGCGGGGCAAGGCCGCCAGCCCGGGCGTTCGCCGAGTGCCGACCCCGCTGCACCTGCCGCGCTACTCGGTGGGCATGGTTCACCACGAGCAGCACTACACGCCGCAGCATGAGTACCAAGTTGAGCAGTACCAGCCGCAGTATCGGCCCACGGCGCCCAGTCAGTCGATGACCAATCAGCCTATCCACCGGCAGCCGACGTTTGCTCCCACGGTGCCGCTTCCAGGCGCGGAGACTGTGACACCGCAGTTGTTCGAAGCTCCAACACTAGAGCGTCCGGCCGCTGCATCTCCGCAAACGCCCGCCTCGCCTTCCGAGCAGCCCGCCGCCGAGCAACTGCCGGTGCCGTGACCTCTCGACCGCTGCTTGGGCATCTAGATCCTTGGGGCATCTACTTTGGGCGATGGAACCGGCCATGCGAGCGCGTTAAGCTCAGCACCGTCGTTCGTCTGCGGTGTCCCGAGGAGATTTGGTGTACACGGAACTTCTGGTGCTGCTGGTCGCCCTGATGCTCGTCGCCGCCTGGATGCTGCGCGGCGTGTGGGGTCGTCGGCGGTGGCGAAGGCAGCTCGAGCGGGGCAGTGAGCAACTGCCTAAAGTCTGGCGGCAGCTCGAGCAGCAGTTTCTCGAATCGGCTGCCGCCACCGGGAAACCACGTGGGCTGGTGTGGAAGGAGTCGCGGTTTCACGACGCGGCGCTATTGGCCCGCGACCGCTCCACGGGCGATTTGTACGCCCTGGTGGGCATTACCATCGCCTTCGAGGCCGTTTTGGGCGGCGATATGGAGGACGTGGCCGCCGTGAGCAACCTGCGGTGCGCCACCGCTCTGTTAGAATGGCGCAGCGGACAGTGGTGCACCGCTGGGCGCGTTTTGTTTAACATGGAACCGCACGAAGCAGCCAAGCACTACGCCGGGCACCTGGAAGCCATCGGCGAGTTGCAACTTCCATCCTCCGACTAGAGCCAGGCATCTCATGCGAATCACCAGCCTATTTGCGTACGCCTTCTTCGCCGCCTTAAGTTCGTTCGCCTCGCTTGCAGATGCTGCAACAGAGCAACCGAACATCCTGTTCATTTTCGCCGACGACCACGCCTACCAGGCGATCAGCGCGTACGGCTCGAATCGCAACCAGACGCCCAACATCGATCGAATCGCCAACCAGGGAATGCGGTTCGACCGCTGCGTGGTAACCAACTCCATCTGCGGTCCCAGCCGCGCGGTCATCCTCACTGGCAAGTACAGTCACAAGAACGGCTTTTACGACAACCGCAGCGTGTTCGACGGAACGCAGATGACCTTTCCCAAACTGCTGCAGCAGGCCGGTTACCAAACCGCCATGGTTGGCAAGTGGCACCTGAGGACCGACCCCACGGGTTTCGACTTCTGGGAAGTGCTGCCCGGGCAGGGGCGCTACTACAGCCCGGTGTTTCGCACGCCCGAGGGACGCGTGGTGAAGAAGGGCTACGTGACCGACGTCACCACCGACACCGCGCTGGAGTGGCTCGAGAACGGTCGCGACCAACAGAAGCCGTTCCTGCTGATGCTGCAACACAAAGCGCCGCATCGCGAATGGGCGCCGGGTCCTGACCACGTGGCCGACTACAACGGCGAGACCCTGCCCGAGCCGGAAACGCTCTTCGACGACTATCGCAACCGCAGCGACGCCGCCAAGGACGCCACGATGCGCGTCGGCGATCACATGCGGCCCATGGAAGACCTGAAGGTCTGGCCCGAGGGTGCGAAGTACGCCGAGCGGCAGTTCAAGTTGATGAGCCCCGAAGAACAGCAGGCGTGGAAAGCGGCCTACAAAGAGGAGAACGACGCCTACATGCAGGACCCACCCACCGGCGAGGCCAAGACCCGCTGGAACTACCAGCGATACATCAAGGACTACCTGCGGTGCATCGCCTCGGTGGACGACAACGTGGGCCGCGTGCTCGACTACCTCGACGAGCACGGGCTGGCCGACAACACAGTGGTCGTCTACTCCAGCGACCAGGGTTTCTACCTCGGCGAGCATGGCTGGTACGACAAGCGGTGGATGTACGAAGAGTCGTTCCGCACCCCGCTCGTCGTCCGCTGGCCAGGCGTGGTGCAGCCGGGCTCGGTCGAAAAACGGATGGTCTCGAACCTCGACTTCGCCGAGACCTTCCTCGACATCGCCGGCGTGGACATCCCCGCCGAAATGCAAGGCGCCAGCCTCGAGCCGATGCTCCGCGGCCAGCCGGTCGACCAGTGGCGCGACTCGTTCTACTACCACTACTACGAAGGCCCGCCGGCCTCGCACGACGTCGCCCGCCACTACGGCGTCGCCACCGACCGCTACAAGCTGATCCACTACTACGACCTGGACCAGTGGGAGATGTTCGACCTCGAGGACGACCCGAACGAAATGATGAGCGTCTTCAACGACCCCACCTACGCGGATGTCCGCGCCGAGCTGGAACAGAAGCTGGCCGAACTCCGCCAGCAGTTCGAAGTTACCAGCGACGAGCCGGAGCCGCTGAAGAAGTAGCGGCTGGCCGAGACTCCTTCCCCAACGCTTCTAACGCTGCAAAAAACCCCGGCAAACCATGCGCTTGGCCGGGATTTCTCGAAGCCGGGAAGCACTGCTGGTGACAAGCCGGTAGTGGTAGGTGGTCTGTTCAGCGAGGGACTCCAGGTGTGGTGTTCGGAGACACGTTTATGCCTGGTAATTCGAGGTTCAAGAAATTTAGGTCCGGTCGCACCCAACACAAGGCATAGTATCCGAGCGAGAGCCCTACCAGGCCTGCGATCAGGTGTCCCAGCATGTGGACTACGACTGGCAGGCTCGTTCCGCGAACCGATCGCCTGCGGATCGTAGGGACTACGGGAGTGGAGATCTGCTCTGCTTCCCTTGTTGGTTCGTACTCGGTGGCACTCGTTGTCACCGGAAATTCGGTAGCCGGCGCTTCAGCAATCTTGAGGAGATGACTGGAAGCAGCGAGCGGTGCTCCAAATGGTATAGCAGGCTGAAGGTCATCTTTGCGGGCTGATGGCGGAACTTCGGCTGGCTTGTAGTCGTCGGTGCGTAATGCGGCGTCATCGCTACCCGTTCGGCTCGCCATATCGTCGATCAAGGTGGAAACCGCTTCTTCAAAATCACGGTACCCACCATCACGGCAGATAATTTCTCGCCACTTCTTCACCTTCTGATTCGGCAGTCCCCTCACACGTTCAAGTTCAATCTTCGCCTCCGTGCCATGGCCCTCTACTCTCGCATCAACCGATAGGCGGCCATTTGCCTCGAAGCGATAGTTCACCCCAATTGACGTTCCTGCCGGCAGCCCAGGTGGCAGGTTCTTGATTGCTGCAACAGCTAGGCGAGAGCATTGCTCAGGCATCGAGCTATCCCCCTCTAGCAGTTGGACCTTTACGCTGCGCTGGTTATCGACCTTGGTCACGAACTTCCGAGACACCTCATACGGGAGAGGTGTATTGCGCGGAATGATAGTGACGTTCTCGGTACGCAGCGTTTCTTGGTTTACGCCTTCAATACCTAGGCCGTGTGAGTTGACGTCTGTCACTTTCAGTTTAGGAACGGCGGGATCGATGCCCTTCGCACCCAGTAAGAAGCGAGCGTAGATAGCAGCACCTCGGGCAACAGCCTCGTCTGGATGTACCTCGTCGTCCGCGTGAAGCCCACTTGCCTCTTCCATTGCTCTGCGAACGGCCGGCATGCGAGTAGATCCGCCGACAAGCAGTAGTCGATCGATTTGGTGCCACAAAACGTCCGCTTCGCGCAAAGTTTGATTCGTTGTGAATACAGTGCGAGCCACCAGATCCGCTGTTAAGTCCTCAAAGTCTGTTCTACTCACTGGCAGCTTCATCTCGCATCCTGCGATTTCGACGCAAAGGCTGGCGATCGGGCTAGTCGACAGTTCATGCTTCGTGGCCCGAGCAGCCCGAATCAAACGTAGACGGTCGCACTCGGATAGCGACTCGACTTGGGGCCAAAGCAGTAGGAACTGTTGCTCAGCATAGTCGGCAAGTCTTTCGTCCCAGTGAATACCACCTAGTTCATAGTCGCCATCCGTGGCAAGTGTCGTCACTCCCTCTGAGGACAATCTCATAACGGTCACATCGAACGTTCCACCACCGAGGTCGTAGACTACAAGCGTTAATTGCTCGCTGGGTGCGCCTTCGGGAGTCAGGTAGCCCAGCCGCTCACCAAATGCCAAAGCCGCCGCTGTGGGTTCGTTGACGATGTCGAGCACTGGCAAACCGCTCATTTTACCAGCATCGGCCGTGGCCTTGCGACGCGCCTCGTCAAAATAGGCTGGCACGGTAATTACGGCACCGTACTCCCCAGGGATATTCCTAGAGATGTCTTTCTCCAGTTGACGAAGAATGAATCCTTGGATGGCTTCCGGCGGGAATTCTTGGTCGAGTATTCTGCGGCGGTACAAAGATGCACCCATATCCCGTTTGACGTTCTCCGCTACAGATTCGGGCCTGCTCGGGGCTAATTCCCAGGCCTCTACTCCGACTTTGATTCCATTCTCCTCGAAAAGCACTACACTTGGCGTCAGCAGGCTGCCCACTGAATTCTCAAGCATTCGAGTTTCGCCCTGGAAATCTACGTAGCTAACGGCCGATAGAGTTGTGCCTAAATCGATGCCCACCGAGGTAAATCTTGGCATGAGTCCCCCCGATCGGTGGGCCGATATTTGTTGTAGATTGATCAGTTGTCGGCTAGTATACCCTTCTAGAGAGGCATCCACTAGCTAAGCTGCGGGCACGCGGCAATCATGTATTTTGGTTGGATAGATCATAGTAGGGGTGCGGGGGATGAGCACGAGAGACTCCACGGGATTTGATCCTTACTACAAGTGGCTTGGTATTCCGGAGTCAGAGCAACCTCCGAACCACTACCGGCTTCTCGGCCTAGAACTCTTCGAGGAGGACCCCGAGGTAATCACGGCGGCCGCTGACCGCCAAATGGGGCACGTAAAAGCCTTTGCCACAGGTCCTTACGCCGCTCATTCTCAATTGCTCTTGAATGAGCTATCGAAAGCGCGGGTTTGCCTGCTCAATCCCAACCTGAAGCCGATTTACGATCAGCAATTGGTTAAGGTGCGATCGCAAAGACTAAAAGCGATATCCGCCGCTGCGGCCGATGCGCGGCCAGCAGCTCCGACGCCTCAGCCTACTCCCAATTCTGAGCCTCTTGTCAGTTCTAAGCCATCGGATTCGACGATGGCGTTGGAGACATTGGTTACCGCACCGTCCAACTCGATCCGCTACAAGCGCCGCAAAAAAAGTTCTCCTATTGCGATCTATGTCGGTACTTTTTTGGTTAGCGCTGTGGTGCTAGCTGGTTTGCTTTGGTATGCACAGCAAACTGCACCCGACGTTACTAAGACAACCGCCCAGTCTGAATCTCCTGCAACTACCACCACCATTCCCAACCCCTCCGAAGTCGAAGAGGTAGAACCAGAACAGACACCACCCACGAAGCCAATATCGCGGTCAGTTAGCCCTGCGTTTCGCCGCCAGGAGCCTGCGATACAAGACTCAAACCTGAAGCAACGAAACGGTTTTGGTCAGCCTAACACGGATCTGGTCCGCACCGACCCACGACCAGTGTTTGTCCCGCCATTCAGGCCGCTGCCAGCCATAGTTTCCCTGGCTGATATGGATGCGGATCAGCAGATCATTGGTACTTTTGGATTGCCAATCGAAGACCTCGACGAGCTTAATCTCCACCTGTCGGCACCGGCGTATCTTGACCGTGCGAATCGCATGGTTTTCCTGCGCCCACATCACGATACCGACGAAGGCGTTCAATGGCTGGTATTCGACGAGCCAACCAATTCGGCGCGGGAGATTGCCGCCGGACGAGATCCTGGCGACGCCAAGCCAATTGGAATGTTTCGGGCCACTGAAAACGAATTTAGTTTCTCATGGTTGACGGATACGGTTGGTGAAATTCAGACTGACCGATTGCAGCTTTGCGTTCTACGTCTAGTTTTGGGCGACCAAGTTCATGACATGCAGTTGCGTAAGCCAATCGAAGATCCAGAACCCATCGTGCTGGGAGACTGGGGAGAGATTCACGAACATCAAATCCCTCGAGATTCGATTCCCAATCTACCTCCACCAAGTGAGCTATTCCTCCGAGTTGCTGCCAACGACGGCTTTCCCACAACCACAGTGGTTGATGGTGAGCCAGGTAGACTGAGTGAACAGGAGCAATTGTTATTGTCGTTTAGGGGCACCGACTTCGCAGGGCTGGGTGCCTACTGGGAGAGCAAAGTCAGGACGATCTCTGTAAAGGTGTCGCCCGGCTTTCGTTTGGTCTCCTATCCGAGCGATCTATTTGTTCTTTCCAACAGCGAAGTGGATAAGGCAGAGAAGCGTCTGGAGAAAGACAAACGGGATGCTACCAAGGACTACAACCGACGAGTGAGGAAACGCAGCGTCTTGAATCGAAACTTGACTGCCGCCAACAATATGAACATTAAGATCCCAGGGGGTGGGACGACGGTGGCTCTTCGCAACCAGAAAAAGGCAGCAATCGCAAGAGCCAGGGCGGAGGTCAATGCCAATGAAGCAAGAATAGCTGCGCTAGAAAAAATGTCGCCCCTGATCCGACAAGATGAACAGACTAGGCTTCCAGCCCTCAGGGCACTTGCGTCCGAACTGAATGGGCGGGCGAAAGTGACATTTGAACTATACCTGCCTGTCGCAGGCCAGGAAGTGGTGCTGTATCGCAAGGGAATGCCACCGATAGAATCGGAGGATAGCGAAACTTCGGCAGACGCGCTGCGGCAAGAGGTCAGCGCTCCCGGTTTCTTCCCGCAATGACACGGGGCCAACGTCGATTCGCCACGCACACGAAAAAACCCCGGCAAACCGCGCGTTTGGCCGGGGTTTCTGGAAGCTGGGGAGCAGGGACTTGAACCCCGACTAATGGAATCAGAATCCATCGTGCTACCGATTACACCACTCCCCAGTGCGTGAGTTGTGCAGGGACACAAATGTAGGACGCGGGGTTCGGAAAATCAAGGTGGATCGGGTTGCCCGCAGTCTTCTGGCCACTGGTCACTACCAGAATGCGAGCGGGGCAGCTGCCGTAGTGTCGTGAGCGTAGGTACCCAGCCCGTCACTACAACGTCCTAGCGGCTATTACCTCTCCAAACGCAGGATTTATGGTCAGAACGACACGTGAGAAGGGACCTGTTATCTCAACAAATCCCATAAACACTTTCCAAACCGGAGCACCATCTTCCTCCGTTAGGGTGCATCCGTCGACAATAAATTCTTGTATGCCCTCCTTTTCTCCAAATTCTCTTGCGATACTTTTCGCCTGCTCTTCTGTCACCAAAACTGTCATGTTATCTGTCGCCTCCAGAGACGGTAGTTTTCGCAATACTGTTTGGGCAGGACGCGGGGTTCGGAAAATCGAGGTGGATCGAGGGAGGTTGCCCGCAGTCTTCTGGCCAATGGTCACTGACAGCAGGCGAGCGGGTCAACTGCCGTTGTGTGGTGGTTGGGGTGGTGCTGTGAGGTAGTGACGATTCTTTGTTGCAAGTTCCAGTAATTGTGATTTCTGAGCAGCTTCGAAAGTCGGTACACCAAGGCAATGCTTCATTGCAAGTTGGACCTTGAAGTAGTCCGAAGAAAGATTGCTCGCTAATTCGTGGGCTTTTTGAATAGACTGCTTTGAGGAAGGCACTGTAGCGACATACCGACCGAGAGTTAGACAAGAGTCAATCAATTTCATTAGAGACTGGTCGACCTCAAAGCTCGTGATAAGAGGCTCGCCCAAGCTATCGGACATGAGTTTCCAGACCACTTCACCGTAGTTAGTCGCTGTCTTTTCCTCTTGGCTGACTACCCCATCTGCTTTCTCGCAAGCTTCGTACTGTTGCAGAACTTCCGAAGTGGTTCTCAGGAGTTCTCCACCACAAGACACTATATTCGAGTAGTGTTTGAACTTCTCACGCCAAATCTCTTGGCCGTATGGCTCCCATCCAGCTAGCCTTCGAAACCAATCAGTACGAGCAGCAATTAACAGTGATCCAAGCACACCTACTAGCGTTACAACGAGCTGAATCGAAACCTGCTGAATTAGAGGGCCGAGCGTTAGCACTTCGCTACCTTCAGTCTGGGCGAGCACCGCGGACTCAATCACTGCAACCCCTTTGCAAACGAGAATGGGAAGGATCGAAGGCTATTCGCCACGCTTCAGCGATTCTTGGATTCACTGCCACCGGCATTCGGAGCAAACGGTTTGTCGTGCTTGAAGTACTCTTGCCCATGGAATTTCGACGAACAGGCGGGACACTCCCATCCGTAGAATCCTTGGGAAACCCAGGTTAGATGCAAAGCGACATTCGACCCTTCCCAGCAGTTGGTGCAGTATGCGCGAGGGTCTAGCAAGCCGTTGTCCAATTCCTCATAGTAGAGACCTTCGTAGAATTTGATTTTTCCCGCGAACTTCAACTTGTCCCGAAGCTCCGCAATCAGCTTTTCCTTTTCGTCGATCGCCTCGCGAAGCTCGCGATTGTCAAAGACGAGAGACTGGGTTTCCAGCAAGGCTGCGTTTAAATCGGTCAGCACTTCCGAGTACTGGCGTAGCTCTGGAAGGCTGGCTAGCTTCCGCATGCCTTCTATGCCCGCCTTCACCGTATCGATGGCATCGCCCATTGTGGCCCTTTGGTTTAACCGGGTGTCACCCCCGACACCCCAAGCCCTGATTCTACCGGATTTCAGGGAACGCGGGCACCGGTCAGCCCGATGGCAAAGGGACGGGGGGTCCAAAAAAATCAAGGTCGACCTGTCTTGCCCGCCCCGTACGCCCGCATAAACTCCGCCGGGTCAATCGCTTCGGTCACCCGGCCCTGGTGGCCGGTCGTCGTGGTCGCCTGCAGCAGGCTGTTGATTACCGCTTCGCAGGTGGCGTCTTTCGTGGCCTGGAATAGCGGGGAGAGGCGGTCGTCGCGGAGGGTGGGTTTGGTTTCGGTCGCTTGGTCCGATTCGTAGCTGGTGCGCAGCGCTTCGGCAGTGCTGAAGGCCAGCACGTAGTCGCCGGAGCCGTGGGAGATGCTCGAGCCGGCGGCGGCCAGGCCCAGCGGGCCGCGGCGGGCCAGTCGGGCGAGTTGCCGCGCGTCGAGCGGGGCGTTGGTCGCTACTACCACGATGCACGAGCCGTGTTCCTGCTTCACCACGTGGTCTTGGAGGTAGTAGTTGCCCAGCCGCTCGCCGATCGGCGCGCCGTCGACCGAGAGCGAGCCGCCGAAGTTCGTTTGCACCAGCACGCCAACCCTGTAGCCGCCAAGCGAGTCGGGCAGCTTGCGCGAACTGCTGCCGATGCCGCCCTTGAAGCCCATGCACCGCGTGCCGACGCCCGCGCCGACGCAACCTTGCTGCACCGCATCGCTGTTGGCGTTGTTGATGGCTGCGAGCACGTGCTCCGACGTCACGCCGCGGCGGCGGATGTCATTCAAGTAACCGTCGTTGCACTCGCCGACCACCGGGTTCACCGAGCGAACGAGTTCGCAGCCGGGCTGCTGGAGCGTCCAACCCACCAGCGCGTCGGCCACAGCGAACGTGCTGAGCGTGTTCGTGAGCAGGATGGGCGTTTCGAGCACGCCCAGTTCGTTCACCTGGGTGCTGCCGACGAATTTGCCAAAGCCGTTCGCCACGTGCACCGCGGCTGGCACCTTGTGCAGAAAGATGTTCTGGCCGTGCGGCAGAATGGCGGTCACCCCGGTGCGCAGCGCGGAGCCATCGGCGAAGTCTTCCACTACCGAACAGTGCCCCACCGCAACGCCGGGTACGTCGACCAGCGTGTTGGTCTCACCTGGTTCCAGCGTGCCGATTTCGATGTCCAACTCGCGCAGCAGCGGCCGGGTGCTGGCATTCTCTTCGGCCGAGCCAGCCGTTGGTAGCAGCAAGGGCAGCAGGCAAACGGCCATCGCCAGCAGCGAAGGACGGCCAGGAAAACATCGGCAGGGCGTGACGAAATGCATAGCGAGCGTGCTTGGGAACGTGGAATCGGAGCAAAACGGCTGAGTCCATGGTAGCCAACCCGGCGGGCGGCCGCGAAACATTCCTGCGCGATAGCGAGAATCCCCAAGCATGAATACTTCCCCGCGAGCGACCCTTTTTTTAAGATAGGGGGCGGGGTGATACGCTGCTTGCCTGTGTGGGTGCTGCGCTTTTGTTATCGATCGGGGTGAACCGTCCATGGCCTATTTGGAAATTGTAGAGGGAATCGAGCCAGGGCGTCGGATTGAGTTGGCCGACGGGCGGTCGGTCATTGGCCGCAGCAGCGATTGCGATATTCCGCTCGACGTGGCAGCCGTAAGCCGGCAACACGCGGCCGTGATCCTCGAAGGCGGCGACTACTTCGTCGAGGATCTCAAGAGCCGCAACGGCACCTTCGTCAACGAAGTGCAGGTCATGCATCGCACTCCGCTCAAGCATGGCGACCGCATTCTGATCTGCGACCAAGTACTCTCGGTGCACACCGACGAAGGCGATGCGGCGCTCGGCGGGCAGCAGCCGAAGCACGAAACTTCGCTGGCCATGATCGAAGACACCGGCACCGCCAGCGTGATGGCCACGCTCGACGTGTCGGGCGGGTCGGCCAGCGTGAATCTCTCGGCCAAGCCCGAGGCCAAGCTGGCCGCGCTAGTGGAGATTTCGACCAACCTGAGCAAGACACTCGATTTGGACGAGATCCTGCCGAAGATTCTCGACAGTCTGTTCAAGATTTTTGTGCAAGCTGACCGCGGGTTCGTAATCATGCGACCCGACCAAGATGCCCCACTGGTGCCGGTAGCCGACAAGTACCGCATGCCCGGCCGGGACGAGCGGACTCGCATCAGCCGCACGATTGTCGAGCAGGCGATGACCAACAAGTCGGCCATCCTGTCGGCCGACGCGGCGACCGACTCGCGGTTCAGCATGGCCGAGAGTATCGCCGACTTTCAAATTCGCTCGATGATGTGCGCGCCGATGCTCGACTCGGAAGGTCAGCCGCTCGGCGTGATTCAGATCGACACAAACAACCAGCGGAGCAAGTTTTCCAACGACGACCTCGAAGTGCTAGCCGCCGTGGCCAGTCAGGCGGCCGTGGCGATCGACAACGCGCGGATGCACGAGTTCGCCATCGAGCAACAAGCCCTGCAGCGCGATCTCGACTTGGCGGCGCGGATGCAGCGGGCGTTGTTGCCATCGAGCGCGCCGGAGGTAGATGGCTACCACTTCTTCGACTACTACGAATCGGCCCGCCAGGTGGGCGGCGACTACTACGACTACGTGACCTTGGCCGACGGCCGCTTTGCCGTGGTGCTGGGCGACGTGGCGGGCAAAGGCGTCAGCGCGGCGATCCTGATGGCTCGGCTCTCGAGCGATGTGCGTTTCAGCTTGGCGAGCGAAAAGTCGCCAGCCGCGGCGGTGTCGAAGGCCAATCACACCTTCGCCCAACACGACTGGGCCGACCGCTTTGTAACGATGATCGTGGCGGTGGTCGACCCGCAGACAAACCGCGCGACGCTGGTAAACGCCGGGCACATGCCACCGTTCTTGCGTCGCGCCACCGGCGAGGTGGTGGAAGTGGGCGACGAAATCGCGGGCCTGCCGATCGGCGTGATCGACGACTTTGAGTACGAATCGCTCGACATCGAACTCGGCCCGGGCGACTCGCTCACCATGTTTACCGACGGCTTCAGTGAGGCGATGAACTCCTCCCGCGACCTGTACGGCCTGGAGCGGCTCGCCAAGCAGATTTCGGTCGGCGACGCCAACGTCGAAGAACTCGGCCGCCACGTACTCAACGACGTCCGCGGCTTCGTAGGCGACTTCGCCCAAAGCGACGACATGTGCTTGGCGTGCTTTGGGCGCAGCGGTTAGCGCCGACGACGGACCGCGACCACCTCGCTTTGATTCTCGACCCTCAGGCCTTCTCGCCCGCTGGTTCGGCGGGCTCTTCTTCCTTCTCGGGCTCCGGTGGCATCTTCATTTGCTCCTCGGTGAGCGAGTCCTTCAAGCCGGGAACGTCCGCAGCGCCGGTGGGGACGTGGATGCTCGAGCCCTCGAAGTCGTCGCCGATTTTCTGAAATCGGCCGCCGAGCTGCTTGGCGAGGAACGCCTCGGTCACCGCGTTGAAACTGGTGCGGTTCTGCGGGCGGGCGAAGCCGTGGCCTTCGTCTGGGTACAACACGTAGGTGACCGGGATGTTCTTCTCGGTCATCGCTTCGACGATCTGGTCGGCTTCGAGCTGCGTAACACGGGGATCGTTCGCACCCTGGCCAATCAAGAGCGGACGCTCAATGCGGTCGACGTGCGTCAGCGGCGACATCGCCAGCAGATCGGCGCGGCCTTCCTCGGTGCTTACGTCGCCCACGCGGATCTTCATCACCGGCATGAACGGTATCCAATAGTCCGGCACGTTCTCCAGCAGCGTCACCAGGCTGCTGGGACCCACGATGTCCACGCCGCAGGCGAACGTATCAGGCGTGTAGGTCAGGCCAACCAGCGTGGCGTACCCGCCGTAACTGCCGCCCATGATGCAGATCTTGTCCTCGATGGCGATCTTGTTGTCGACCGCCCACTTTACCGCGTCGAGCAAGTCGTCGTGCATCTTGCGCGACCATTGGGCGTTGGCCGCGTTGATGAAATCCTTGCCGAAGCCGGTCGAGCCGCGGTAGTTCACGTTCAGCACCGCGTACCCACGGTTGGCCAGCCACTGGTGGTAGGGGTTGTATCCCCAGTCGTCGCGGGCCCAGGGACCGCCATGCACGTCGAGGATCATCGGCACAGGTTGGTTGGGCACGCCGTCGCCGTCTGGGTCGGAGCCCGGCGGCAGCGTGAGGTAACTAACCAGGTCGAGCCCGTCGCGGCTTTTGATCACCGGGGCGTGCATCTTTACCAGCGGGTAGTCGTCCAGGTCGTCGCGGTTGCTGAACAAGTAACGCATCCGCCCGTCGCCCTCGGCCTGCCGGTCGTAGATGTAGTACTTCACGGGACCGTCGTCGAGGATGTAGGCCACGGTCCAGTACCGATCGTCGAGCGTGCGGCCGGTGACTTCGAATTCGCCATCGGCAAAGTCGGTGAGGAAGTCGACGTCGCCCTGGATCGCTTCGTCCAGCACGTCCCACTCGCGGCGAGCGAACGTGAACGACACCGCTTGAATCGTGTGGTCGGTGGGATGGACCAGGATGCCGCCGACGTCCGCCTTGTCGTTCTCGGCCAGTAGCTTCGAATCGCCCTCGGCCAAGTTGCGGGCGAACAGAGCGGCCGTGTTGCGGTCGCGGCTGTCCTCGTAGTACAGCACGTCGCCCTTTTTGTTGAAGCCAACCGGGCTGCTGGTCATCGCGTCTTCGGGACCAAACGTTTCGGCGACTTCAAATTCCTCGTAGCCCTTCTCGCCTGGCTCGCCCTTGGGCACCAGCCAGGCCGCACCGCCGTCGGGCGTGTAGTTGAATGCCATGCGGACCTTGTAGTTATCGTCCGGGATTATCGCGGCCAGCCCGGGGTTTTCTTGCAGCAGCTCGCGCTCGCCGGTCTTCAGATTCACGCGGTACAAGTCGTGCAACTGCGGAATGCGATCGTTGAGCGCCACGAGCACTTCGTCGGGGAACATCTCGCTCACGCCAGCCAGTCGCGCATGGACTTTTTCGATCGGTGTCAGGTCGATGGTGGTCTTGTCTTTGACGTTCGTCGCGTAGACGTGGAAGTCCTCGTCGCCCCCTTTGTCTTGCGAGTAGAGAATCTGCTCGCTGTTGTAGGCCCAGTTGTGCGAGCGAATGCCACGGAAGGTGTCGTCGGTCACCGGCTCGGCGCTGGCCAGGTCGTCCACCGGGGCGACCCACACGTTCATCACGCCTTCGCCGTTCGGGTCGCCCTCCTGCTTGACCGGCGCGAGGAAGCTGAGCCACTTGCCATCGGGACTCAACCGCGCTTGGGCACGTTCGGGGTTGCCAAATAACACGTCGCGTGGGATGAGCGGCACGTCGGCCAAAACGGTCTTCGCGGCATTGTTATCGCTGGTAGTTTGCTCGGGCATTGCTTCAACTTTCGTTTCTTCGGTCGTCGTAACGGTGGTTGTTTCGCCGTCGGTTGGATTCGATCGGGGTTCGTTAAGCTCGGGCACTTTGGCAATCTTGGTGGACGAGTCGTCGCTCGACGGGTCGCTCGATAGGTCGCTCGATTGGGTAGCGTCGGGGTTGGGAATGGTGGTCGTAGTTTGCACTCCGCACCCACTGGTGGCGATCACAGCGATCACGATCCACAGGGCGAGTTCGGAGAACGTAAGCAGGGCGTTTTTGAACATGGCGAGACTACCTCCTTGGTGGTGCTGGGGAGAGGGCGACAGCGTGAATCCAAGCCCAAAACCCCTCCGGGCAGGAAGTTCACACGCCGCAGCGACCGAGTATATCGCAACCGGCCGGGAGTGACGACCACCGCTCCGCGGGGGCCTTCTCCACTGCTTGCGTACGCAGCGGGGAGCGAAAACGTTCGGCAGCCGGCCACGTTTCCAGTTAGACTGCCAGCATCCGCCTATGTGAGCCTGCTAGTACGAATCCGCCATGCCCACTGCCAGCTCCACACCGCCCCCACGCCCTGGCCGGCGGCGGCGTGCGCCGATGGTGGCGGTGGCCTTGGCCGGCATGGCTGGCATTTTGCTCGACCGGCTAGCCAGCGACCACTCGGTCGGTTGGTCGAGCTGCGGTGCGTGGTGGTTGCTCTCGTTCGCGCTGCTTGGTGTGTGGTCCTGGATGCGACGCACGGGGCATCGACTGGCCGGCGCGACGGTGTTGTGCGCTGCCGCGGCACTCGCGGCTGGCTGGCATCACTGGCACTGGAATCTGTTCGAAACCGACGAAGTCGGGCGGATGGCCACGCTCCAGCCGTACCCGTGCTGCTTCGAAGCCGTGGCCACCGGCGCGCCGGAGCGGGTGGCAGCCGCGCCGCAGTCGCCGTATCGAGCGATTCCTCAAGGCGAGAAGAGCCAACTGCTGCTCCAGATCAACCGCGTTCGCAACGGCGCCGATTGGCAAGCGGCCACGGGGCGCTGCGAGTTGATCGTCGACGGGCACCTGTTGGGCGTGGGCGCTGGCGATCGCGTGCAGGTATTCGGTTCGTTCCGCGATCCCTCCACGGCGCGCAATCCGGGCCAGTTCGACTACGCGCTGCACATGCGGGCCGACCGCGAATTGGCGTTCATGCGGGCCGGCTCGCCCGACTGTGTGACGAAGCTAGAGCAAGGTAGCGCGTGGAATCCTGCGCGGTGGATCGACAACCTCCGCAGCAGCTGGCAGAGCCGCTTGTGGAGCGCGCTCGGTCCGCAGCGTGCACCGACCGCCGCGGCGCTGTTGCTGGGTGCCCGTAACTCAATGCCGCGCGAGGAGGTCGATGCGTTTCGCGTGACCGGAGCGCTGCACGTCTTGGTGGTGTCGGGCCTGCATGCGGGCATCTTGATGAGCATGGTGTTCGGGCTGCTGGGCATGGGCCTGCTGCCGCGGCGGCAGGCGTTATTGGTGGCCGTGGCGATTGTGTTGTTCTACGCGGTGCTGACCGGAGCACACCCGCCGGTCGTACGGGCGGCGGTGCTCACCGTGCTGGCGTGCATCGGGCTGTGGTTCGACGAGCAACCCTTCGCACTCAACTCCCTGGCCATCGCCGCCGTGGTGGTGCTGGCACTAAACCCGGCCGACCTGTTCCGCACCGGCCCGCAACTCAGCTTCTTGTGCGTCACAGTGCTGCTGTGGTTCGTGTCGGTTCGCTGGCGCCAGCCGCTCGATCCCTTGCAACGGTTGCTCCGCAGTTGCGAACCGCTGCCGGTCCGCGCGCTGCGCTGGGCGGGCAGCAGGGCAGGGCTAGCCACGTTGGCCACGCTGGCGGTGTGGGTGATTTCGCTACCGCTCTTGCTGGCGCGATATCACCTCGTGACACCAATCGCGATCCTCGCGTGCGTGCCGCTGTTCCTCACTGTGGCAGCGTCGCTCGTTACCGGCTTCGCGCTGTTGGTCGTGGGTTGGCTCATCCCACCGCTGGAAGGGGCGCTCGCTGCGGCGAACGGGCTCTGCCTCGACGCGCTCGATGGGCTTGTAAACTCGACCAGCCACTGGCCGCACGCCTACAGTTGGTCGCCGGCGCCGTGGACGTGGTGGACCGTTGGTTGGTACATGCTCGCGCCGCTGCTGCTGGCCGCCGGCGGCACGCGACTCGGCTGGCGGCGCACCGCACAACTCGCGGCCGCGTGGATTGCCATCGGCGCGGTGCCCGGCATCGTCGAGCGGTTCGAACCGCGCAAACTGGAGGTGGCGTTCCTCGACGTCGGACACGGAGTGTGCGCGGTGGTCACCACGCCCGAAGGCGCAACGCTGTTGTGCGACGCTGGCTCGCTGGGCTCTCCGCACCACGCGACTTCGGCCATCTCCGAGTACCTCTGGTCGCGCGGCATCCGCCACATCGATGGCATCGTGCTCTCGCATGCCGACGTGGATCACTTCAACGCGGTGCCGGGACTAGTCGATCGCTTTGCGGTCGGTCGCGTGTTCGTCTCGCCGCACATGTTCCCCCCGCCAGGCGACTCGACCACTCGCACCGCGCCCGCCGAGTTGCAGCGGTTGCTCACCGCGCGGCACATTCCGATCGAAGAGATCGAGCTGGGCGATCGGCTTACGCTCGACTCGGTCACGCATGTCGACGTGCTCTATCCCGACCAGCTTGGCAGCTTCGGCGGTGACAACTCGAACAGCCTGGTGCTGGTGATCGAGTCGGCCGGCCAGCGCGTGATGCTGCCGGGCGATTTGGAGGCTCCCGGCATCGACTACGTGATGGACGAGCCGCCGACCAGTTGTGAGATTCTTCTGGCACCACACCATGGCAGTCGAAGATCGGACCCACCCGGCTTCGCCGCTTGGAGCACGCCGGAAATCGTCATCGTGAGCGGCGGCCCGAACACGGTGGACCGCAATGTCCAGTTGAGCTACCAGAAAGCGGGTGCCGAGGTCCTCTACACCGCCCAGCGGGGGGCGATTACCGCAGTGGTCGACGCCGATGGGGTGGAAATCTCGACGTTTCTGCCGTGAATCGAGCCATCCCTTTCGAAACCGCCGAACCCGGCACCGGGTACCAGCGTAGTACGGGGCGTCGCAGGAGTCCTTTGTTTATCCCTCTCTGACTAGCGTGCACCGGCATAGTGGGCTAGCCCTTGAGGGCTAAACCCTCTATCCTCGTGCAAAATTAGAGCAGTTTGCCCGCAGCACTGCTCACGGAACCAACTGCTTCATCACGCCACCTGCGATAGATCTCTAACTTGCCGAGCCTTGTTGAGTTCGGCAATCATGAACCAAGCAATAGGCAAACGGACGCACTGGCCCTGCCATCCGGCACTTCTGGTTCGACCGTTGCATACGCCTGTCCGTCGGAGCCCTGAAGACGATGAGTCTGGACAACCCCCATACCGACCCCGTTTCCCCCTCCAGCAGCGCGGTGCTTAAGAATCGCCCTTCGGCCAAGGCCCGCCCTGTGGAGAAGGTGGAATCAGACCCTAAGTTGATCGATGGCCGCCCGCCGGCCAACTCGCCCGAGACCTGGAAGCTGGGCCTCGACTGGCCCGTGGTAATCTGGATTGGTGTCGTGCACGTGCTCGCACTTGCCGCACCCTTCTTCATCACCTGGCAAGCACTGGTGACCTGCCTGGTATTGATCCTGGCGACCGGCTCGCTGGGCGTCTGCATGGGTTACCACCGATTGCTCACGCACGGCAGCTTTAAGACCTACAAACCCATTCGCTGGTTCCTGGCCATGCTCGGTGGGCTGAGCGGTGAAGGCTCGGCCATCATGTGGGTTTCCAACCATCGCAAGCATCACAAGTACAGCGACCACGATGGCGATCCTCACTCGCCCCGTGACGGCGCGTGGTGGTCGCACATGCTGTGGTTCATGCCCAACTGGGGTCACAAGATCAGCCAGGACATCGCCGAGCGTTACGCCGGCGACCTGCTGAAAGACCCGATGATGCGCTTCCTGCACAAGATGTTCCTGCCGAGCCACTTCATCCTGGGCGTTGGTTTGTTCCTGATGGGCTACTTTGGCTGGTTCGGCCTTGACGGCGGTTGGTTCGACGGCATGTCGATGCTGCTGTGGGGCACCGGCGTTCGCATGGTGTACGTGATGCACGTCACCTGGTTTGTGAACTCGGTCACGCATATGTGGGGCTATCGCAACTACGACACCAACGACGACAGCACCAACCTGTGGTGGGTTGGCCTGCTGGCGTTCGGCGAAGGGTGGCACAACAACCACCACGCCTACCAGCGCGTCGCCTCGCAGGGCCACAAATGGTGGGAGGTCGACGTCACCTACTGGGTAATTCTGGCGATGGAAAAGACCGGCCTCGCCTGGGACATCGTCCGCTTGAAGGACGTCAAGCACACCAAGCCTGCTTAAGGCGGGCGACACAATTCGAATTCACGAAAGCCCCGAGCAAGTTTGCTCGGGGCTTTTTCGTTGGGTCTAATCGGTTGGTCTAACCTCCTGCGCCGAAGCGGCTGCGGTGCCGTTCCTGGAACGTGCCAACGCCCGCGGCATTCCCATCATCGACGAAACGGGTGCGTAGAGCGCGATTTCACAAGGCTTGTCGTCAGGCGTTCTCCCCAAGGAAGACCGCGAACAAACAGAAAAGCCCCGCGCAAGCGTGCGCGGGGCTCTCGTTGTCGCCTCAGATCATCGCCGTCGCGGTGTAGCGAATCGGTTACTTACTCTCTTTGCTCTCTTTGGCTATGGCGGCCTTGGCCGAACGTCCCTTGGCCGCTTCGACTTCTTGCCGCTGGCCCCACAGGTAGAACACGAAACCTACCACCGCGCCGACCACCGTGGCCGATATCACCGCCGAGGCGCTTCCGGTGAAGCTCGAGTTTTCGGCGGCCGCTTGCGTTGTAAGCACCAGGCCCACCAGGCTGACCACCAGCCCCAGCGAGTCGGAGAGGATCTCCGCTGGACTGAAGCCCGCGTGGGCGAGCACCACCAGTTTGCCGAGCGTCAGTTGCAACGCGAAGCTCACCACGCCGGCCACCATGATGGCGAAGCCAATCCAGTGAAACGCCGGGTGCGAGATCGCTTCGGCCAGTTGGTAGATCGGCTTCAGGATGCCGGCCGAAATCTCTTGCGCCTTTTCGTTTTTGTCGATCGCCTTCGCGGCCTGGTCGGCAGTCTCCTTGGCGCTGTCGAGCGTTTCCTGGGCCTGGCCGCTCAAGTCGGTTTCGGGCTCGGCATCTTCAGCCCACGCGGCGGTGCCGCCGCAGGCCACCATAGCCAAAACTACAAACAACAGATAACAGCGCATGGTCATCGCCTTTCCGTAGAAACCAGGACAATCGAGCCGCCTCCCGCAGTGGGAGGAGCTTACTGGGTATTCGCCGCTGGGGGGCTTTTATTGACGAACCACTCACACAAAGAGAAACTGCTTGCATGTCCAATCGCGCGTCTATCACTACAGGCACCAGCAGCAAGTCTCGCTTGCTCGCCGAATCGGCAAGCTACTTCCCACTGTTCTGGTTGGCACTGCTGACGGGGCAGAATCAAAAAGACCTCGCCAAGCGTGGGGACTTCACGATCGATCGAGCGGCTGCGATTAAGCTAGGTGAAAAGCACTTGCCGTTCATGGTATCCATTTTCCCGCAAGTCGCTCTGTTTGAACAGTATGGCCAGTCGCTGCTCGCACTGCTGAGCAAGAAACGCGGCAAGGTGATTTGCATCGACATCGGGGAGTTGCTTCCCCATCCGGGGGATGAGTTCTTCAAGGGAATGCCCAAACTCGATACTGCTATCAAGACATTGAAGAACCAGAAGGACGACTTCACGCTTGAGGTGCCTGAAAGGGAGTTTCACAATCCCTTCATAGGGACGACGGATGCCATCGCAGCTCGAACCTTCCAGTCTACCGCCGAGATGCTGCTGTTCGTCTGTTCGATCACCGAGCGTGAATTCAAGAAGGCCAAACGTGATACACTGGGCGACTATGTGGTGGGCACTTTGTCGGAGTGATTTTTTCTTCAGCACTTTTTCGGCGGATTTACTATGGGGTTTACCATCTACTATCGTTCGGCCTCGGTGGTCGACGAGTCCACCACCAAGGCCATCAAAGCGCGTGCGTCGGCACTATGTCAGGATCGATCCTGGTTGAGCTGCGAGCCAGTCTGTTTTTGGCGAACGGATGATGAACACATGGAAGGAGGTAGCAAACCAAATTTCATGACGGAACTCGATCCGCTCGAACTCGCAGAAGCCGAGGGTATGCCGGATGGTACAACTTTAGATATGCTCGATGTGCTGTGCAAACTGTCGCACGAGTTCGGCATTGTCTGGGAGATGAGTCACGACGAAAGCGATGGCACGGTCGGTTTGATTCAGGATGGTGTCTGCGATCCCGAAGTGAAACAACGCGTGGAGACCTTCGCCTCCATGGCGGGGGACATGGAAAATTTCCTTGGTGGCCTGATGGATGGTTTTGATGAGTAACGCGCGACGCGGTGGGAGCAACGCGGCCTTGAGTGACGAGTGAACGTTCGCCTCGCAGCAGCGCGAACCCTCCGAGTGCAAGTAGCGTATCAACAGCGCACCCGCCACGGTCCTTCGAAGCCCCGGATCCCATACTCATGAAACGCCGCATCGTTCGCCGGGGCCTATCGACGGTGGCCGTGCTCGCGGCGCTGTTTGCTGTCGCGTCGTGGATTGTTGGTGGAAGGCTTGTGGCTCCGGCGCTTCATGTGGTGGGGCCGCCTCCTGATGATTTGCCTGTGGAGTCGGTCACCATCGATTCGCAGTCGGGCTCTTCGCTCGCGGGATGGTATGTCCCGGCTGAGGGCGCCACGGCCACGGTGGTGCTGCTGCATCCGATTCGGGCGGACCGCCGCGCGATGCTCTCTCGTGCTCGGTTGCTGCACGAGGCCGGCTACTCGACGCTGCTGGTGGACCTGCAGGCGCATGGTGAGTCGCCCGGCGAGCATATCACGATTGGCCACCTCGAGCGGCACGATGCTCGCGCGGCGGTCGAGTACGTCCGCCGCCGCACGCCGGAGCACAAGATCGGCATCGTGGGCCGATCGCTGGGCGGCGCGGCGGCCTTGTTAGGTTCGCCTCTGGAGGTCGACGCTGTGGTGCTCGAATCGGTCTATCCTACCATCGACGAAGCGGTGCACGACCGCATGGAGATGCGATTCGGCCCGCTACATCACGTGCTCGCCCCAGCGCTGCTCGTGCAACTCGAGCCGCGACTCGGCATCTCCACATCGGACCTGCGACCCATCGACCACATCGCCACGGTCGGCTGCCCGGTGCTGGTGGCAGCCGGCGACCAGGATCGCCATACGACGCTCGCCGAAACCGAGCGCCTTCACGCGGAGGCCAGCGCGCCGAAGCAACTGGTAATCTTCGGCGGCGCCGGCCACAACGACTTGCTAAAGCACGACGCGGCGCAGTACAAGGACGAGATTGTTGGTTTTTTGGACGAGCACCTGCTCGGTGGTCGCTAGTTCGCATATTCGTCGGTCAAACAACAGAGTCGACAGCGGACACAAACCCGCGACTATCGGTCGCGCGAATTAGGCCCGGCGTTTACGCCGGGTTGATGCATCTAACAACTACGCGGTCGAGAAGGAATCGCTCTAACCAGCAGAGTGTGACCGAGACCGCAGCGGAGCAGGAGGCGGCCTGATTGCGGTCTCGGTCGCGGTCCGGCTAGTGGTCAGTCGGCTCCTCGACCACTGACAGTTCGCTTTCTGCTTACCCGGCGTAAACGCCGGGCCTATTTCTACCAGCGGCGCCGGGCTTGGTTGGTGATCGACCGCGTAATCTCTGTTCTCGCCCATTCAGCCACCGTTTGGAATCCGCACGCAGGCCAACTACAATCTTGGTCACAAGGCACTTCGCAAGTTCGCAACTCAAGATTGAGCAGCCATCATGATGTCTCGCCCGCGACAGTACTCATTAACATCGCTTCTGTGCTGCCTTCTGCTGTGCGTAGTAAGTGCAGCCGGTGCCGATGAGCCGCCACTGGTGGCTTACGTTGGTACTTTCAGTTCGCCGCTGCAAGATCCGTTGCCCACGCAGATCGACCTGCCGGAGGGCAATGGGCGTGGGATTCATATTTTTCATGTCGATCGCACGACGGGCAGCTTGACGCCTGCGGGCGAGTTTCGGATGGGCACCAGTCCCAGTCATCTGGCTGTCAGTGCCGATGGGACGCGGCTGTACTCGGCGAACGAAACCGATCACGTGGGCCAGGACAAGCACGGCACGGTCAGCTCGTTTGCCATCGAACCAGCGGACGGCAGTTTGAAGCGGCTGAACACGGT
Organism: Aeoliella sp.; assembly: GCF_965227375.1. Classification (NCBI taxonomy): domain Bacteria; kingdom Pseudomonadati; phylum Planctomycetota; class Planctomycetia; order Pirellulales; family Lacipirellulaceae; genus Aeoliella; species Aeoliella sp. The sequence goes on along the minus strand of NZ_CBDDFX010000002.1, from coordinate 429,380 downwards.
TGGCTCCGGTGGTGCGGGGCCGACCTACGTGAGTCTTCATCCCTCCGGGCGGTACCTGCTGGTGGCCAACTACTTTGGCGGATCGATTGCCGTGCTGCCGGTCGAAGAAGATGGCAGCCTGGCCGAAGCGGTCGATGTGAAGAACGATGCTGGGCAGATTGGACCGACGCGAGCCACCAGCGCGCCGCGCGGCAGTTTTGCGTTCAGCGGCCATGATCGCACGCACGCGCATATGATTCAGTCCGATCCCAGCGGCCAATTTGTGCTGCACGTGGACTTGGGATTGGATCGGATTTTTGTGTGGCGTTTCGACGCGACGACCGGCAAGCTCACCGCCGGCGAGCATCACGAAGTGCCTTTGCCACCGGGCGATGGCCCGCGGCATTTTTCGTTTCATCCCAACGGCCGCTGGTTGTACTCGATTCAAGAAGAGGGTTCGACCGTGGTGCTGTTCGACTACGATGCCAAGCGCGGCCAGTTGAAGCAGCGGCAATCGATCTCGTCGCTTCCACCCGGCTACGCGGGCAGCAACTTTTGTTCGGAGATTCTGGTTTCCGCCGAGGGCCGGTTCGTGTACGCCGGCAATCGACTGCACGACAGCATCAGCGTGTTCGCCGTGGGGCCCGAAGGCGAACTGGAATTCGTCGAGTACCAGTGGTCGCGGGGCGACTATCCACGCAGCTTCGAGTTCTCACCGTCGGGTGAGTTCCTCTATTCCTGCAACCAGCGGGCAGACAACCTGGCGGTGTTCCAGGTCGACCGGGCCACGGGCAAGCTCCACTTCACCGAGCAATATGTACCAGTTGGCAATCCCTCGTGCATCGTGTTCTTGGACCTGGCGAAGTGAAGAGGTGCCGCCGGTGCTCCGGACGGCTGTCCAAGAATCGTTGTTGAACTGGCCCGCCAGGATGCTCTAATACGGGGTGGCCATTTGTTCATGCACCGCCACAGAGGTGCCGGCTCATCAACGGCCGCAGATGAGTTTTGTCGCACCTGCGGTGAACCGAGCGCCAAAACCCGCGGCAATCGGAGAAGTGTCGACGCCGCAAACTGCTGTTACATAAAGGTTTACGTCGATCCTGTCCGCCAGGCCGAGCGGAGTTTTGCCGCACCCAATCGATTTCGGGGCAAAGTGCGACAAAACTCACCCTGGCGAAAGGATGGAGCAACTTGAACCTCCGCCTCGTGCGCGTAGCATTTAGATAGGTCGTTTCCGTTGATCCAGAATCCCAGGAAGGAGCACAGCGATGACGATTCATTCGATGGGCACCCTGCAAGTGGACACGATTTCGCCCGAGGAGACCGTACAGATAGCCGCGGCGCGGATGCGGGATCATCTGGTCGGCTGCCTGGTGGTGGTCGACGAGGCGCAGCGGCCGGTGGGCATCGTGACCGATCGCGATTTAGCCACGCGGGTGGTAGCCGCCGGGCTCGATCCCACCGAGGTGCTCGTGGCGGACGCCATGACCGCTGCACCGCAGTGCGTGCGGCCGTGCGACCGCGACGACGAGCTGCTGCGATTGATGCAGAGCGTGCCGTGCCGGCGAGCGCCGGTGGTGGACGAGCAGGGCCGGCTGGTAGCGCTAGTGACGCTGGACGACGTGGTCTCGGTGATGGGCCGGCGGCTCAGCCAGATCGGCAGTCTGGTGCACCGCGAGAGCCCGGCCGAGCTGGACACGGCCGAGGTTTGACCTGGCTCGTCAGTTGGCCAAATGTCGTGAAACGTAGGCGAAAACGGGCCGACCCGGAACCTGCAAAAATGGCAGGGGTGGGGGTTGCGGAGGGGCTCGTGCGCGTTAAACTACTGGGCTTAGCAGCGACGTGTAATGTAAGTCAAATGAAACCCTGTTGATGCAAGGGCAATTGGGCCCTTGGGAAAAGGAGTGAAACGCCCCCCGAGTCGCGCGAGGAGCCATCCAGGAACTCCCGGCCTCGAAGCGGTCGGCGTTTCTCGCGGCCCACAGCATCAGGGGTGGTTGGACGCCAGACACGAAGCATCGGATATTTTTTGTTTGCCCAGAGGTTTAGGTTTCGAGTATGCCGCTTACTAAGGAACGGAAAGAAGAGCTGGTCGGTGATTTTGGACGCGAAGCGAACGATTCGGGTTCGCCGGAGGTCCAGATCGCGCTGCTTACCAACCGCATCAGCCAGATGACCGAGCATATGCAGCAGCACCCCAAGGACTATTCCAGTCGCCGGGGCTTGTTGCGCATGGTGAGTCGTCGCCGCCGTCTCTTGGACTACGTGAAGCGACACAACCCGCAGCTTTACCTCGACCTGTTGCGGCGTCTCGAGATTCGCAAGTAATCTCCTCGCCCGCTACGACTTGGCCGACAATCCTCCCGGTGTTCTCGTTCTCCAGTGCTTCTTGCACTGGAGTGCTGGGGCTGGTAGGCCATTTCTCTGCTGCACCAATCGTGCGTTTGCCAAATGTTGCCCTTCGGTTGGCCACCTTTGGCAGAGGTACGTCTCGCACACCTAGTTGGGGAGCAATCGCCCCTTTGCCCACTAGAGCCCGCCGCTCGTAGGCAACGAAAGTAAATCAAGTTAAGTAGGAAAGACAGTATTGTGAATCGAGTTAAAGTAGAAAAACAAATCGGGCGTCAAGTTCTTAGTATCGAAACCGGAGCCTTGGCCAAGCAGGCCGCGGGGGCGTGCCTGGTGCAGTATGGCGAGACGGTGGTCATGGTCGCCGCGGCCCACAGTGCTCCGCGTCCGGGTATCGACTTCTTCCCGCTCACCTGCGACTACCGCGAGCGTCATGCGGCGGCCGGTAAGTTCCCCGGCGGCTTCCTAAAGCGGGAAGGTCGCCCCACCACCAAGGAAACACTCACCGCCCGATTGATGGACCGCCCAATCCGTCCGATGTTCGCCGACGGCTTCATGGACGAGGTGCAGATTCAAGCGTTCGTGATGTCGAGCGACCGCCAGACCGATGGCGACATCCTGGCGATGAACGGCGCGAGCGCCGCGCTCACCATCTCGCACCTGCCATTCATGGGCCCACTGGGCTCGGTGCGGATCGGTCAGGTCGATGGCGAGTTCGTCGCCTTCCCCACGGCCGACGAGTTGGAGTTCAGCGACCTGGACATGATTGTCTCGGGCACGAAGGACGCCATCTTGATGATCGAAGGCTTCGCTCGCGAAATGCCGGAAGATCGGATGGCCGAGGCGCTGATGACCGCCCACAAGTACGTTGGCGAAATCTGCGACCTGCAACTCGAGCTGGCCGAAAAGGTGCAGCCGCAGAAGATGGACTTTGTGCCGCCGGTTGACGATGGGCTGTGGGACAAGGTCAACGAGCAATTTTACAACAAACTGCACGCGGCCAAGCAGACCGAAGGCAAGCACGACCGCGCTGCCGCTTGTGCGGCGGTAAAGGAAGAAGCGCTTTCGGCGCTGATTCCCGATCCGGATGCCGAGGGTGCATTCACCATGGCTTCGTTCGGCAAGCGATGGCACGACCTGGAAGAGAAGGTCATCCGCGACCTGATCCTCGCTGGCACGCGTGCCGACGGCCGCGACCACAAGTCGCTCCGCGCCATTGAGTGCGAAGTGGATGTGTTGCCAAGAGTGCACGGTTCGGCCATCTTCCAACGTGGCGAGACGCAGGCGTTGATCACCGTGACGCTCGGCACCGGGCGCGACGAGCAACGCGTCGACGGATTGTTCGAAGAGTACTCCAAGCGGTTCATGCTAGACTACAACTTCCCCTCGTTCTCGGTGGGCGAGTGCCGTCCGATTCGTGGCCCTGGCCGCCGCGAAATTGGCCACGGCATGCTGGCCGAGCGGAGCGTCAATCCGGTGCTGCCGGACCACGACGACTTCCCTTACACGATCCGCGTGATCTCGGATATCACTGAGAGCAACGGTTCGAGCTCGATGGCCAGCGTGTGCGGTGCAACCCTGGGCCTGATGGCAGCTGGCGTGCCGATTTCGAATCCGGTGGCTGGCATCTCGACCGGTCTGGTGAAGGAAGGCGACAGCTTTGTGCTGCTCACGGACATCATTGGCGACGAAGATCACTTCGGCGACATGGACTTCAAGATCGCCGGCACGCAGAACGGCATCACCGGCATTCAGCTCGACCTGAAGATCAAGGGCATTAGCGAGGAGATCATCCGCGGCACGCTCGAACAGTCGCGTGAAGCACGGATGGAGATTCTGCGGTCGATGCTCAGCACGATCCAGCGTCCGCGAACCAACACGGCCTCTTCGGCGCCGCGGTTGGTGCGAACCAACATTGTGCCCGACAAGATCGGCATGCTGATTGGTCCTGGCGGCAAGAACATCCGTTCGATCCAGGAAGACACCGGCTCGCAGATCGACATCGACGAGGACGGCACCGTCACCATCGCCGCCGCGGACGAGGCAGCGCTCAAGGCGGCACTCTCCCGCGTCGAAGCGGTTACCGCCACCGTGCAGGTCGGCCGCATTTACGATGGCAAGGTCACCAGCATCAAGGACTTCGGTGCGTTCATCGAAATCCTGCCGGGCAAGGACGGGCTGTGCCACATTAGCGAACTGTCGAACGACTACGTCTCGAGCGTGGCCGACATCCTGAACGTGGGCGATCCCATCCAGGTGAAGGTGATCGCCGTGGACGAGCAGGACCGCGTAAAGCTCAGCCGCAAGGCCGTGCTGGCCGAAGCCGAGTCGAACGGCGAGCCCGCCGCAACGGAGTAAACACACCGCTGCAAGCGACAACACGAAACCCACACGGGCCTCGCTTGCGGGGCCCGTTTTTGTAGAGGAGCGAGGATCGAGGGACGAGAGGCTAGAGATCTGCGTTGCTCGTCCCTCGACTCTCGTCCCTAGCCCCTCCACGCATGTCTGAGCAAACCACTTCCGCCGTCCAGCGACTGATGGATCAGTACACCGAGATTGCTCGGTTGGCGGGGGCGCTTGCGCACGAGATCAAGAATCCGCTTTCCACCATTCGGCTCAATCTGCAACTGTTGGCCGAGGACATCGAGGACGAGCCCTCGCCGCACCAGCATCGCTCGCTCCGCCGCGTGGCGACCATGCAGAGCGAGTGTCAGCGGCTGCAGGGACTGCTCGACGACTTTTTGAACTTCGCCAAGGTCCGCAAACTGACGCTCCGCCCGACGGATCTCAATGCAGAACTTGGCGACTTGCTCGACTTCTTCGCGCCTGAAGCGGAAGCTGCCGGCGTGGACGTGGTGCGGTACTTCGATCCTGAACTGCCGACGGTGCTGTTGGATCGCGAGTCGTTCCGCGGCGCAGTGCTCAACTTGCTGCTGAACGCCAAGCAAGCGATGCCCGACGGCGGGCAGCTCACCGTGGCGACCGGTGGCGACGGAGAGTGGGTGCTGCTGCACCTGATTGACACCGGCTGCGGCATGGACGACCAGACCGCCGCCCGCATGTTCGAGACGTTCTTCTCCACCAAGCCCGGCGGTTCGGGACTGGGACTGCCGACCACGAGCAAGATCATCGAAGCCCACGGCGGCGCGATTCGCGTCGAGACCGAAGTGGACTGCGGCACGCACTTCACAATCTCGCTTCCTGTGCCGCCGCGACTGGCAGGGCAGGGGAGCGTCGAGCGCGAGGTGGTGCTGCCGAAGTGATGGAAACCTCGAAGAACGATTGCCAATATGTTAGTGTCATTTCGAAGGGCTCGCCGACTGAGAAATCTGGTTGGCCGATCGCGAAATAGCTGCCAATGGAAGAGCATGGAGTTCCCTGACCCCCACTAAGGCATAGATGCCACAAGCTGCAAGCCAGATTCCTCGGTCGTACCTCCCTCGGAATGACACGATTGCGGCAGTAGCACGAAAGTCCGCGTCGAATTTAGATACAACCCATGGCGAAATCGAAAACTGCTCAAGTCGGACCTCCCATCAACGTGTTGGTGATCGACGACGATCCTGCGCACGCCGAGACGATTGCCGACTCGCTCACCAGCCAGGGCTACGCCTGCACGATCGCCACGACCGGGCAGGAGGGCGCGGAGCTGATGGAGCGGCGGTCGTTCGAGATCGTGGTGACCGACTTGAAGATGCCGAAGGTCGGTGGGCTGGAGATCCTGGCCAAGGCCAAGGACGACCTGCCGGACGCCGAGGTGATCATGGTCACCGGGCATGGCACGGTGGAGTCGGCCGTTGAAGCGATGCGTGAGGGTGCATCGCATTTTCTCTTGAAGCCGCTCGACCTGGGACAACTGCGGAGTGTGGTCGACAACGCGGCCCGCGCGCAGCATTTGCGTCGCGCGAACGCCGAACTGAATCGCCGGCTGGACGAGAAGTTCGGCTTCGAAGGCTTGATCGGCAACAGCCCGCCGATGCAGGACCTGATTGAACGACTCCGCCGCATCGCCCCGACCGACGCCACGGTGTTGATCGAAGGCGAGACCGGCACCGGCAAGGAACTGGTCGCTCAGGCGATCCACCAGAACAGCCCACGCAAGAATCGGCACTTCGTCGGGCTGAACTGCGCGGCGTTGAGCGAGCATATCCTCGAAGGCGAGCTGTTCGGCAGCGTGCCCGGCGCGTTTACCGATGCCCGCGATCGGAAGGGCAAGTTCGAATACGCTGACGGCGGCACCTTGTTCCTCGACGAAGTGGGCGACATGCCGGTGCCGACACAGATTAAATTGCTGCGGGTGCTGGAGAGTCGCGAGATTACTCGCGTGGGCAGCAACGAAACGGTGAAGGTCGACGTGCGGATCATCTCGGCCACCAACCGCAACCTGGAAGACGCGGTCGCCAAGGGCGAGTTTCGTGAGGACCTGTACCACCGGCTGAAAGTGATCAGCCTCAAGCTACCAAGCCTGGCCGAGCGGACGCAGGACATCCCGCTGCTGGTGGACCACTTCACTAAGATCCACGCCGCGCGGCACGGCAAGAAGATCAAGAGCATGACCACCGCGGCCCGCCGCCGGCTGATGGCGCACCACTGGACCGGCAACGTCCGGCAACTTTCGAATACCATCGACAGCATGGTGGTGGTGGACTACGACGAAGTACTCGACCTGGACGACCTGCCACCCGAGTTCAGCCCACCAGAAAGCGAGTCGGGCGGCTCGGCCGCCGACGGTCTGCACACGCTGGTCGGCAAGCCGCTATCGGAAATCGAAGGCCTGTTCATCGCCGAGACGCTCAAAGTGACCGGCGGCAACCGCGAAGAAGCCGCGGGCATGCTGGGCATCGGCGAACGGACGTTGTATCGGAAGATTAAGGAGTACGATTTGTGATGAGGATTTAGCAACTGGCTCCGTGTCATCCTGAGGGAGTTTCAACGACTGTAGAATCTCGCGTGAACCCTGTGGTAGGGACGTCTCACGCAGAGGCGCAAAGACGCAAAGGACCCGGCGAGGCCGAGCCGTAGCCAGCGGCAGTTTGAACAGGAGCAAACAGAGGTAACGAAGATTGCAAAGCCGGTACAATGGTCTCGCTAGAGTTGTAGCCACGGATGAACACTGATGGACACGGACCTTAGGGAGAGTGGAGACGAGGTACGAGCCGAAACGCCGCCCTGGGTTTGGTTACGAAAACGCCTCCGCGGTCGAGAGAAGGATTTGCTATTAACCGGAGTACGAACGAGACCGCAACCAGGCCGAGTATCGCCACAAAGAGGAAGCGCCAGGCACGAATAGACCAATGCCGTAACGGCGCGGAGCTTGTTGCGGCCTACGACCAAACAACAACTGATCGACCACGGACGAACCAGTCATGCCAAGGATTAAGCAACTTTCCGCTTCGGTGGTGAACAAGATCGCCGCCGGTGAGGTGATTGAGCGGCCCGCCAGTGTGGTGAAGGAACTGCTCGAGAACTCCATCGACGCCGGCGCGACGCGGGTCGACGTGCGGCTCGAAGCGGGCGGGCGGGACCTGATTCGCGTAACCGACAACGGTTGCGGCATCGAGACCGACGATCTGATGCTGGCGGTGTCGAATCACGCGACCAGCAAGATCAGCTCGGCCGACGACTTGTTCGAAGTCGGCACGATGGGCTTTCGCGGCGAGGCGCTCGCATCGATCGCCGAGGTGAGCCGCACCTTGCTACGCACACGCACCGCCGATGCCGATACCGGTGCGGAGCTGCGCGTCAACGGCGGCGCGGCCGACGACATCCAGCCGGCCGGCTGCCCGGTCGGCACGACCATCGAAGTCCGCGACCTGTTTTTCAACACGCCGGTGCGGCAGCGGTTCCTGCGAACACCGCAAACCGAAATCGGCCACGCCACCGAAGCGTTTGTGCGAATCGCCCTGGCCAACCCGCACGTGCATTGCCGCCTGGAGCATGGGCAGCGGGAGGTGCACGATCTTGCGCCGACCGACGATTGGCGGGTGCGCATCGCGGCGCTGTTTGGCGACGAGCTAGCCGAGTCGCTGATCGAAGTCGAAAGCGTTGACCCGCCGATATCGCTCTCCGGCTTCGCGGCCAATCCGCAGTACAGCCGGGCCAACAATCGTTTGCAGTACCTGTTCCTCAATGGCCGCAACATTCGCGATCGGGCGCTGCAGCACGCGCTGGGCGAGGCGTATCGCGGGCTGCTGCTCACGGGGCGCTACCCGATCTGCTTCCTGCGTTTCGACATGCCGGCCAACCTGGCCGACGTGAACGTCCACCCCACGAAGCTCGAGGTGCGATTCCAGGATGGCGGCCGGCTGTATAGCCAACTGCTGAGCACGCTTCGCAGCAAGTTCCTGTCGAGCGACCTGAGGGCCGGGCCGGGAGGGCAGGGCGTGTCGCCGACGCGCGAAGAAGACGTAGCGGCCAGCGGTGCCAGTCAGATGGTCGACTGGGCCAAGGAGCAACTTACGCAGCGGCGGTTCGACGATTCCAATGCACCGAGTCCTACATCGCGCCCCGTGGGCGAGCCGCTGGTGATGCACCGCTTGCCGCAGGACTTCAAGCCGTTCCCCGATACCGGTGGGATGCAACGCGCTCCGGCGGCGACGCAGGACACCAACGGAGCCCACGCCGCAGAACCGGCGCCGGTTGTAAATCCACCATTGGCGGCGGCCGGCAAGGTGATTCAATTGCACAACCGGTACCTGGTGGTGGAGACCGACAGCGGCATGGAGGTCATCGATCAACACGCGCTGCACGAGCGGATCTTGTACGAGCAGATTCGCGCGAAGGTGGCCGCCGGCAGCCTGGAGACCCAGGCCCTGCTGGTGCCCGAGCCGGTGGACCTTACGTCCGACGAGGCAGCCGCCGCGCTGGAGAATCGTGAGTTGCTCAAGCAGCTGGGCGTGGTGATTGAACCTTTCGGCGGCGACACGGTCCTGGTCTCCAGTTACCCAGCGATGCTCGCGAACCTTCCCCCTGGAGAGGTGCTGCACGAGGTGGTCGACCGGCTCACCGCGTCGGATCGGCTACCGGAGGCGACCGACTTATTGGACGATTTGCTCCATACCGTTGCCTGCAAAGCGGCGGTAAAATACGGAGACCGGCTGACGCATGAAGAGATCACCGCCCTGCTGGAGCACCGGCACCTGACCGAGAACCACCACCACTGCCCCCACGGCCGCCCCACCGCCCTGGTATTCAGCTGCGACGATTTGGACAAGCAGTTTAAGAGGATTTGAAAGATTCAGGGGGCGGGGATCAGGGGGCAGGGAAGCTGGTCGCTTGAGATTGCACAACGAATTGCACAGTTGGACCGTTTGAATCACACTGGAACGTTACTTTCCCTTTGGGTCAGGAGTTGTATCTCTGACCTCTGAATCCCGACCCCTGACCCCTTCTCCTATGATTTGCGTTTCGATAGGTCGTAGCCGTCACAAGCACCTTTTGGCCGAGTACCAGGAGTTGGTGAAGCGTGGTGCGCAGTTGGTGGAGTTGCGGCTGGACTACGTGTCGAGCCGGCTCAACCTGCAGCGGCTGCTGAAGGACCGTCCCTGCCCGGTGATCATCACTTGCCGCCGCGAAGAGGATGGCGGGAAGTTCAGCGGCGAGGAGCAAGCGCGGCAGATGGTGCTCCGCGAAGCGGTCGCCTTGGGTGCAGAGTACGTCGACCTCGAAGACGACGTCGCCGCCAGCATTCCGCGGTATGGCAAGACCAAGCGAATCATCAGCTACCACAACTTCCGCCACACGCCTGACGATCTGGATGAGATTTACCAGCGACTGGCGGGGCTGGACGCGGACGTGGTGAAGATTACCACCATGGCGCAGAATCCGCACGACAACTTGCGGATGCTCGAGATGGTGAAGAACGCAGAACTGCCCACCGTTGGCATGTGCATGGGCGACATTGGCACCCCGTCGCGCATCCTGCTGGCCAAGTACGGCGCGCCGTTCACCTATTCGACGTTCCACCACGAGCGGGCGCTGGCACCGGGACAGTTGGCCTTCGATCAGATGAAGGACCTCTACCGCTACGACTCGATCAACGAAGACACGCAGGTGTTCGGAGTGATCGCCGATCCGATCGCCCACAGTCTAAGCCCGCACATTCACAACGCGGCGCTGGCCGAGCAAGGCGTCAACGCGGTGTACGTGCCGTTCCGCGTGCCGCCGGATTCGCTGAGCCAATTCATCGAGGACGTCCCTCGCCTGGGCATTCAGGGGTTGAGCGTAACGATTCCCCACAAGGAAGCGGTGAAGAAGCACGTAACCAAAGTCACCCCGGCGGTCAAAGGGATCAAAGCAGTCAACACGCTGGTGTTCCGCGATGGCGAAGTGATCGGCTGCAACACCGACTGCACCGCTGCGATGAACTCGCTGGAGCACGCCATGGGCGGCGCGGGGCAAGAGCCAAGCCCACTGCAGGACAAGCGCGTGCTGCTGCTGGGAGCGGGTGGCGTGTCGCGAGCCATCCTCTACGGGTTGAAGCAGCGCAACGCACGCACGATCGTTGCCAGCCGCACTCGCGAGCGGGCCGACAAGCTGGCCGCCGAATTCGAAGCCAAGGCGGTCGACTGGGGCGCCCGGCACACCGTGCCTGCGGACGTGGTGATCAACGGCACCCCGATCGGCATGCATCCCAACGTCGACGAGACGCCGTACAACCGCTCGTACCTGAAGCCATCGATGTACGTGTTCGACACGGTGTACAACCCCGAGTCGACGCTGTTGATCAAGGAAGCCCGCAGCCACGGCTGCCACACGGTGACCGGCGTGGAGATGTTCGTCGGCCAGGCGGCGCTGCAGTATTATCTTTTCACCAATGAGGAAGCGCCGTTGGACGTAATGAAGGCGACCCTCAAGCGAGTGACGGGTCCAGTAAAGTATTAGCGCTCGTAGCGGTAGGCTATAAGCTGTAAGCTATTGGTTTGCCCACGATCTACCGACCGCCGACCGCTGGAAACCTATGTCACTCGATCGCAGCCTGTTTTTGATTGGCTACCGTGGCACGGGGAAGACCACCGTGGCGCGCGAGTTGGCCGAACGGCTGGGCTGCGAATGGACCGACTCGGACTACGTGGTGCAGCTTCGCGCGAGTAAGCAGATCGCCGAGATCTTCGCCGAGCATGGTGAACCGTATTTCCGCGACCTGGAACAAGCCGTGGTGGCGGAACTGGCCGCAGGGCCGGTGCAGGTGGTTGCCTTAGGGGGCGGAGCGGTGCTGCGGGAGGCCAGCCGTCGGGCGATCGATGGCTGCCACGTGGTGTGGCTCACCGCCTCGCCGGCGGTGCTCGCCGAGCGTCTCACGGCCGACGAAGCGTCCGACTCGCAGCGCCCCAGCTTGACCGGAGCGGGATTAACCGAGGAAATCGAGCAGGTTCTCGCCGACCGCACGCCCATTTACCGCCAATGTGCTACGCTTGAGGTCGACACCGAGGGCCGCGCTCCGCGGGCCATCGCCGAAGCGATCCTCCAGAAGCTGACCGCCAACTAACGACCTCCACGACACGACGTCATGCAGTTGATACTGGACATCCCGCTAGCCGCACGGCTCGCCCTGGTGTTCGTGATCGCGTCGGTACTGGCGTCGCTGGCCAACGCGGCTATCTACCAATTCGGATGGGACCTGCGGCTCCGCTCGCCCTGGCAATCGAAGCCGCCGGAAGTGGGCCCTCGCTCCTGGGCCGACCGCATTCCGATCGTCGGGTGGTGGTTCCTGCGGCGCGAGGCCAAGCACCACGGCGCCGGCCATTGGGTGCGGCCGATGATGATCGAGCTGATCTTCCCGCTTGGCCTGGCGTGGCTCTATTGGTGGGAGACCGAAGCGCTAGGGCTCATTGCAGGGCAAGCCGCCGGCGCCATCGGGAAGTTCCCCGTCGAGCAGTTCGCTGTCGCGACGCATCTCGAGTTCCTCGCGCACGCGGTGCTGATCTGGTTCATGCTGGCCGCCACGTTCATCGACGCCGACGACCGCATCATCCCCGATGTGATCACCGTTCCGGGTACTATCTTTGGACTCGTTCTGGCGACGCTCGCGCCGATGGCGCTGTTGCCACAGATTACGATGCCTAAGGTGCCACCTATCGCAGGGCAGCAACTCGTCGACCGAGCGGGCGCGCCTACGCACTTCTACCTCGAACCAGTCCATCTTGCCGCTTCAAGCGAGTGGCCCGCCACGCTGGCTGCCGCGCCGAACTGGAATTCGCTGGTACTAGCGCTCGCTTGTTATTGGCTTTGGTGTTTCGCGTTCGTACGACGTAGTTGGCTGCGGCGACGAGGCTTCTTGCGCGCGGTGCGGCACTTCTTCGCCCGCGTGATGCGCGAATGGTGGGCCCAGCCGCTTCGCGAAGTGACAGCCATCGGTACCGCGGCAGTGGTTGCCGTGTGGTGGTGGGGCGGACCCGCTTGGGTGGGGTTGCTCACCGCGCTGGTGGGCTTGGTAGGCTCCGGTGGTGTGGTGTGGTTGATTCGCATCTTCGCGGGCGCGGCGCTGCGCAAGGAGGCAATGGGCTTTGGCGACGTGCTACTGATGATGATGATCGGCACGCTGATCGGTTGGCAGGCGGGGGTTGTTGTGTTCTTCCTCGCGCCGTTTGCCGCGCTGGCGTACGGGCTGGTGCAGCTCATCGCTCGCAAGGAGAACGAACTGCCCTACGGCCCGTTCCTGTGCGCAGCGACCGTGTTTGTGATCATCCGCTGGGCCGACGTCTGGGATCGGGCGGTGTTGGCGTTTGCCGTGCCGTGGCTGGTGCCGGCCGTGTTGGTGGTCTGTTTGGTTCTGTGTGGCGCGATTCTAGCGGTTTGGCAGGCGTTGAAGGACCGTTTTCTCGCGGCGCCTGAAGCAGAGTGACCTAGGTTTGGGGTGCTAAGTCTCCCCAGCCGGTTCACCCTGCCATGCTTTGGTTTACCCCGATTCGTGATCTGCTTACTGATCGTGACCAGGTTGCGCGCGGCCGGTACGGGGTGATCGAAAGCCGCAACGGCGAGTTTCACTCGCTGGAATACCGCCCGCTGCCAAAGCTCATCTCGCTGCCCGAGGTGTGGCCGGTGCGACTGAAGTTCCACGCGCGCGGGCCACAGGATCGCTGCCGGTTGTACTTCAATCAGCCACGCGGCATGGAAAACTTCCTGGCGCTGAAGTACATCGTGTCGACCGAGGGGAGCAGCTACGCCACGTTCCGCGCGGCGCTGGCGGCCTTGGACCAGATTGCAGCCATCAAGCGGACCGACGCGATCGTGTGCGACGCTGCCAACATCCGCCTGAGCGATCGACTGATGCAGCGGTGGGGCTGGGAGCCGCACAAGCCGCAGCGGTGGCACCGCAACTTCATCCGCCGGTTCTACGGTCAGTACCCGGCTGGCTGTCTTACGGCCTGAGAGCTACGCGGCTTTTCGCTTGCCGCTTGGTGCATCGCCGGTGACGTGGATCTGCAGCGGTTTGGTGGTATCGAGATGTACGTCGCGCTGCGGGAAGGCGACCACGATGTGCGCCTCGCGGAAGCGTCGCTCGATCTCCAGTCGTAGCTCGCTTTGAATCCGCTTTTGTTCGGTGAGACTGCGAAATACCAAATAGAAGTGCAGTTCGAACTCCAACGCGTTGTCGCCGAACCCCGTGAACCAGGCAAACGGCTCCGGCGCGTCGAGCACGCGAATGTGTTGTTCGGCCACCGACTCCAGTATCTCGATCACCTTGTCGGTCGGCGTGCCGTACTGCACGCCCACTTTGACCACGGAGCGAATGGTCGGGTCGGATAGCGTCCAGTTCGAGACATTGTTCTCCACCAGCGCGCTGTTGGGGACGATGACTTCCAGGTTGGTTTCGGTTCGCAGTCGCGTGCTGCGGGTGCCAATCGACTCGACGATGCCGTTCAAGTCGCCCAACTGAATCATGTCGCCCACGCGCACGGGGCGCTCGGTGAGCAGGATCAGACCGCTGAGGAAGTTGTTGATCGGCCGCTGGCTGCCGAAGCCCACGCCGATCGCGATGGCACCGCCCAGGAACGTGAACAGCGTAAGAGGTACGTTCACCAGTCGCAGAGCAACCAGCGTGGCGCAGCACACCAGGGCGTAGAACGTGAGCGAGCCGAGTGCGTGCGCCGCGCCTTCCTGCACGCCCAAACGGGGCAGGACGCGGCGACCGAAGAAGCGGCTCAATCGTTTCGAGATGGCGAATCCCAGCACTAGCAGCAGCGCGCCCAGCACTACCTTGCCCACGGTGATCGGATTATCGTCCCGGGTGCTGGTGAGTTCGTACGACCAAATGTCCCCAATCTTCTGCCAGTACACGCTTACCCACTGCCCGAAGGAGAAGTGGGAGCTGCGGCGTTCGATTTCGAGCAGCAGCTTTTCGTGCAGCCGAGTCGCGGCGTCGAGGCGGATGTACGAGTCGTTGTAGAACTCGATGCCCGCTCGCAAGGTCCGCTGTTGGTCACGCAGCCAGCGACGCACCTGGGCGTCGTCCTCGCTGGTATCCTTCATCCGCCGGTCGACCGCCGCCAGGCTCGAGCGTAGCTCGTCGATGCGGGCGTCGATTAGCTTTCGCTCGTAGCTCAGCTCGTCGACCAGCGACTCGGCGTTGTCTTCCCAGTCGGTCAGTTCTGTCGTGGTGTAGTCGCCGGTCGCGATACGGTAGCGACGGTTCCAGGTCTGCCGCATCGGCACCAACCACTGCAGTTGGTCGCTGAGCATCTGCTTTTCTTCGGTGCGAAGCGACCGCGCCTGTTCGCGGGCTTCGACCTCGGCCCGGAGTGCGCCCGACGGGTCGGCGGCTTCGTCCAAACGGCGTCGGGCGGTGCTCCATTGTTCGTCGAGATAGCGACGCCCCGCCTCGTTGGTTTCCAGTTCGCTATTGATTTCCTTCTTGAGCTGATCAAGTTCGACCAGTTGCTTCTGCAGGTCGACCGACGAGAAGTTGACGTCCTGTTCGACGATGGCAACCGTCTCTTCCAGCAGCTGGGCTTCGAGCTTTTTGGTCTGCTCAATGTACTTCTCATTCTCCACATCGAGTCGTCGCAGTTCCACGACGGCCGCGGCCAACTCGCTTTCGAGCGTGGCGTACTTTAGTTCCAGAGCCAGCTCGCCGGCTTCTGTGCCGTCTTCGTTTGTCTTGACGCGTTCGGCCGCGCGGCGTCGCTCTTTGGCTGCGTCCTCGGCTACGGTCTTCGCGCGTTCGTGCGATTCTTTCGAAGCTTGGGTGGCTGCCTCGCGCGACTTCAGACGGTCGTGCTCCGCCGCCAGTGAGTCGTTAAGCGACTCCAAGTAGAGGAACGAGTAAGGCTTCTCGGCATCGGGTCCATTCTGGCGAAGGTTGTCCAGTTGCCGCTGGACCTCCGCGCGACTTTCTTCGAGTTCCTTTTTGAACTGCTCGGCCGCTTCCCGCTGCTGCAGCACCAGGTCCTTTTGTTTCAGGAGCTCGACCTCTCGCGAAGTTGGCTCCGGAGTCTGCTGGTCGCCGGTATCTGGTTCCGGCAGCGAGCGTTGCGCCACGCGGAGTCGCTCGGCGACTTCTTGCCGCTCTTCGGCAAGCGTCTGTTCTTCGGGCGTGGGAGCAACTGTTTGTTCGGCGGCAACCAATAGCGGGCCGGCAACCACCGGGGCCTCGCCGAGGCACACCGCCCACGGCGCAGCCGCCAGCACGGCCGTAAGTGATGCGATAGCGGCAGGAATGGATCGGACCATCGATCCCTCGGTGGAATGGGCAGGGGGGAGGGCGAAAAGTACTGAATCGCCGGGTCCGACGTCAAGTGAAGCGTAGCGCGAGATAGGTGGCGCGCGAGGTGTGCAAGCAGTGCTGGCGGCCACTGGCGACCTATTGCCACTCGTGATGCTTGCTATTGTGGCCGCCACCAGCGACTGCTACAGTCCGCGCGCTGAAGCTGACCGACGCTGGCTCGTGTGTCCCGACTTCTCAGTGATTCGATGACGTTTCGTTACGCCACTACCGCCTGGCTATTGCTGCTCGTTCTCATGACGAGCGGTTGCGGGCGGGTTGTGTTTACGCCCAAGGGCGCACCGCAGGGGCAGCCGATCGCGCTTTCGCCACAGCAGCAACAACAATTGGCTGCCACGCAGCACCAGTTGCAGCAGCGGGCCGACGCGCTCGATCGCGACAATCAAGAACTCGAAGCCCTGCTCGCCCAGTCGCGGCAGCAGGAGCGATTGATGCGCGACCAAACGGTCGCCATGCAGCAACAGTTGCAGGCCACGACCGACCGACTGGCCGCGCTACAACAGAACAACCAGCAACTGGCGGCCGATAACCAGCAGTTGCAGAACCGCACCCAGGCGCTCACGGCCAGCAATAGTGTGCCGTCGCCGGTGGGAGCGGAGATTCGCGCCAACAATACGTTGCTCAAGCCGCTGCAGTCGGCCAACATCGAGGGCGTTAGTGTGCGTCAGGATGGCGACACGATCCGCGTGACGATCGCTGGCGACGCGCTGTTTGTGCAGGGCAGCCCGCAAATGCAGGCTGGCGCCGATCAACTAGTTCGCAACGTGGCGTCCGACCTGTTGGCGAACTACCCCGAGCATCGCATCGGCATCGAGGGGCACACCGACAGCCAAACCGGCCTGTCGGGCCAGTATCCCACGCCGCATCATCTGTCGGTGGCCCAGGCCACCGTGGTGTACGAGCAACTGCGGCAGTCGCTCGGCGCGTCGCCCGAGCAGTTGTTCGTCATCGGCCACGGGGCCAACCACCCGCTGGTCTCCAACGCTACCCCGGCTGGCCAGGCTCAAAATCGCCGCATCGAGTTGGTGGTCTATCCCGAAACCACACGCCGCCGCTAACTCGGGCAGCCGATACTATGGCCACCCCGGCTGTAGTGGTTCTTCAAGGCACAGCCGAGGCGGCTGTGCTATTGGGCTCTCTCATCGCAAGTGAACTTGGGATACACTAGGTTGCGTTCGGTCTGGTTGATGTTGGTTCTGGGGGGGCTCGCGGAGCTCGACCCCAGCCACCCAAATTCAGCCCCACAAGTCCCCAGCCCCTAGCCCCCAGTCCCTCCCTTGATCGCCATCATCAACTACGAAATGGGCAACCTTCGCAGCGTTCAGAAGGCGCTGGAGAAGGTAGGGCACGAGGCTCAGGTGACCGACGACCCGCAGGCGATCGCTGCAGCGGACAAGCTGATCCTGCCCGGCGTGGGGGCGTATGCCGATGCGATGGCCGCGCTGCGCGAGCGAAAGCTCATCGAGCCCATTCGCCAGGCGGTGGCCGCCGGCACACCGACGCTCGGTATCTGTCTCGGCATGCAGCTGCTGTTCGAAACCAGCTACGAAGACGGCCAGCACGAGGGGCTCGGCATTCTGCCGGGCGAGGTGGTCCGCTTCGAGGTGCCCCGCGAGTACAAGGTGCCGCACATGGGCTGGAACCAAATCACCAAGCAGCAGGACTCGCCGCTGTACGAAGGCATCGACCAGGGCGCGTACTTCTACTTCGTCCACTCCTACTACGTCGTGCCCACCGACCCGCAGGTCACCGCCACCACGACCGACTACCCCGAACCGTTCACCAGCAGCATCCAACAAGGCAAGCTGTACGCCACGCAGTTCCACCCCGAGAAGAGCCAAAAGGTGGGTTTAAAGTTGCTGGAGAACTTTGCGGCGTTGTAGGTGGAACGGCTTGCTGTCATTCTGAGGGAAGCGCAGCGCCCCGAAGAATCTCGCTTGCCTAACGAGTTGTAGTCCCCAATCTGCGCGATTAGCGCAGATCAGTGATCTAGTACGATCGATGAAAATCACATTTGGTAGCTATCTGCAGGCGAGCCAGCTTTTGCAGGCGGACCCCAGAGTGTGGGACGCCATTGCGATTCTCGATTCCGATCTAGCGCTCTCTCCACGAATCTCTGACTTCGCCCAGCGGCACGTTGTACTGAGGTTCGACGACATCACCTCAGCCGAGCAGTGCAAGCGCCTTGTCGAGCAGGCGGATGTCTTGCGAGCGATGGAGTTCGTCGAGGAATCAGAAGCGTGCGTGGTAACTTGCCGCGCAGGCCAGTCCCGCAGTGCTGCGCTGGCCTTCGCGCTGGCGTATCACCTGATAGGCGCCGATGCCGCGGCGCAGCTTCTCAACCCGCGCAGGCACATTCCGAACTTGAAAGTCGCCGAAGTTGCCAGCGCCGCGCTGCAGAACCCGGCGATACTTCAGGCTCTAGTGGACTGGAAGCACGCCCACCGCGATTATCGACTCGCTGACTACTACGACGAAATCGAAGCGGAGTACGATGAGTTGGAGCGTGAAAGTGTGGTGAATTGTGTTTCGGAACGCTAATTTTCGCTAATCTGCGCTAATAACTATTAGTGAAGATTAGCGCTGATTAGTGTTCCGAAAACTGATTGACGGGCAGGCGAGATTCTTCGGGGCGCTGCGCTTCCCTCAGAATGACATGTCTTGTTCGTAAACAGATTGGACTATTCGTTTTCGTTCCGCTCCAGCAGGAATGCCAGGATGTCGGCCACGTCCTGGACGGTCATCGTCTTCTCCAACCCGTCGGGCATGATGGAGTTCTTCGAGGGCTCACGGAATTCGATTTGTTCGCTCTTCAGGTCGATCCGTTTGCCATCGGTGTCGATGTAAGGTTCGGTGCCACCGTCGCCGGGGAGTGGTAAACGCAAGCCGACAAGCGTTTTGCCTTCGTCGGTCTCCAGCACCCACGGCACGTACCGCGGAGCGATGTCGCGGCTGGGGTGGAGGATGGCCGTGAGGGCCTGCCGGCGGTCGTGGTTGGCGGAGTAACGCGTGAGGTCGGGGCCGTAGGTGCCGCCGCGGCCATCGATCGTGTGGCACGTTGCGCACTTGGGGCCGAGCGTGCTGTGGAACAACCGTCGGCCGGACGCCTCGTCGCCCCGGCCGTCGGTGAGCGCCAGCCAGGTATCGAGGTCGGTAATCTCCGGTTTAAACTCCTCGGGCACTTCGAGTTCACCCTTCAGACGGCGAACGCGCATGGCCTCTTTGGCGACCATTTCCAGGTCGCTCGCCGAAAGCCGCTCCAACAGCGGCTGAAAGTGCTCCGGCCCAGCGGCTAATCCTGCTACCGCGTCGGCCCGCACATCAGGGGCCACCGTCTCGTCGCCCGCCACCTTCGCCAGGTACTGAAACCGCTCGGCGTGGCTGCCCAGCGCCAAGGTGCGCACCGCTTCGGTCCGCAAGCCGGCATGCGGTCCTTCGATGTACCCATTCAGCGTGTCGAGCGTTAGTTGTTTGTGCGTCGGCGAGATCAACCGCAGGGCGAGCGCCTTGATGTCGTCGGGACGGCGGGAATTGCGCAATTCGCGGGCGAGCAGCCCATCGACCACCGTTTTCGGCGGCGTCTCGCGATTGCTGTCGAGCCAATGAATCGCGCCCAAGATGCACAAGTAATACCGCTGGTCGGGAATCTCGCCCTCGAGCAGCGCGGCCACCTCGTCACGGAACTCGGTGAGGTGATTGTCGGCAATCCATCGGACCGCGTACAAGCGGACATCGGGATCTGGATTGGCAAGCGCGTCGCGGAGCAACTCGGGCTCGTCATCAACGCCCTGCCAGCGGAGATACTGCAAAGTTGCAAGGCGGAAACGAGGAAGCGGTCCAATCTTACGGGCATCACCCTCGTTTAACGTCTCTACGATAATCTGTCTGGCGAACGGGTCTGTTTGATCGGCTTTGTTGATTGGATCGGACAGGTTGCGATTGCGAACCACCTCCTGCACGGCCGGCCATTGCTCCGCATCCAACTCGATGGGCGTTGAATCTTCCAACCGCCAAATGCGTCCCTTGCCGTGCACGGGATAACTGCGCGAAACCCAGTCGGCAAAGTACAGTGCTCCATCGGGACCGACCGCGCAACCGGTCGGGCGAAAATCCTCGTCGCCCTGGACGACGATGTCGCACGTGGCCGAGAACGACATGCCATCGGCCGCCAGTTTGTAGCGTTCGATGCGATGATCGCCCCAACTGGTGACCCACAGGTAGCCGTTGTGGGGCACCACCGCGCAGGGTGCTTCGCCGGTGCCGCAGATCATCGGTAGGGTGCCGGGCAGTTCGCCGTCCCAGGCTTGCAGCGGGTGCACGCCGGCGCGGCCGTACTCCCAACGATGTCCGTAGTCGCCGGTCGGCACCACGTGGATCAATCGGCACGGCGGGCTGGCGTCGGGGTCGTTGTCTACCGCGAACAGCGTATGCCAGCCCACCATGCACAACCCGAACGGATTCCAAAAGCCCTGCGCGACGCGGGTAAGGTGCGATCCGTCGCCGTCGAAGTGAAACACCATGCCAGTGCCGCCCGAGTCGGCGAACGCGCTTCCATCGCTGCCGATCAGCTTATACGCGCCGCCAAAGTTCTCGCCGAGGCCCAGATAGAAACCTCCCTCGCGATCAAAAGTAAACCCGCCCAGCGCGTTGTGTGGATAGTCGATGTTGGTTTCGAGGTGCACGAGCGTCGTTCGCTCGTCGGCCACGTTGTCGTCGTCGGTATCCCGTAGCAGGAACACATCGCCGCGCGTCACCACGACCACCGCGCCGTCGCTTCGCACGACGAGGTTCATCGCATGACGCAAGCCATCGGCGTACGTGCTCCAAGTGTCGAACTTGCCATCGCCGTTAGTGTCGGCGAAGCGTCGAATGCGATCGCTGGTGGGGCCGTCGTACTCGTCGGGTCGTTTATGCGTGTGCGACTCGACGACTAGCATGGCGCCCGACCGATCGAAAGCCACGGCCACGGGGGTCACAATGTCGGGTTCGCTGGCGATGCGCTCAAGCGTGAACCCATCGACCAGCACTCGTGGCTCCGCAGCGTGTGCGTAAATGCCCAGTGTGTGTGACCATATCGCAGCCAGCAATAAGTAGAGCACGTGTCGCATATTGACTCCGGGAATGACCGTCTTGGAAACTGGAAGGCTGGTTTTTGACCCTGGCGCACTGCACTGGCGAGCTACTTGAACCGGCACCGGCGATTTGCGATATTTAGGGTTCATTTGATACGGAACATGGGCGATAGGAGCGCTGTGGGTATGCAGATTTGGCCGGCCATCGACTTGCGAGGGGGTAAGTGCGTGCGGCTGCGCCAAGGCGACTATGCCCAGGAGACCGTGTTCAACGACGACCCGGTCTCGGTGGCTAAGTCGTTTCAGGCAGCCGGCGCCAAGCACCTGCACATCGTCGACCTCGACGGCGCTCGGGAAGGCTTGCCGGTCAACCTGCCCGCGGTGCAAGACATCGTAGCGGGTGTGGACATGCAATGCGAGCTTGGCGGCGGGGTACGCGACGAGCAGTCGATCGCGGAGCTGCTGGCTTTTGGCATCGATCGCCTGGTGGTAGGTACTTCGGCCATCAAACGCCCGGAGTGGTTTCGCGAAACGTGCCAGCAGTATCCCGGCAAGCTGGTCCTCGGCATCGACGCCCGCGACGGGTTGGTGGCCACCGACGGATGGCTGGAGACCAGCAGCATCTCGGCGGTGGAGTTGGCGGGGCAATTCGAAACCGAACCACTGGCGGCCATTGTCTACACCGACATTGCCACCGACGGCATGATGTCGGGCCCCAACGTTTCGGCGATGAAGGAAATGCAAGACGCGGTGAACCTGCCGGTGGTGGCTTCCGGCGGGGTGACCACCATCGATGACGTCCGCGCACTCGCTACCGCGGGCCTGGCGGCGGCCATCATTGGGCGGGCACTTTATGAGGAAGCGTTTGAACTGAGCGAGGCAATTGCGGTGGCCAACGCGGCCGCCGGAAAGAGTTAACAGCGGACGGCCATCGGCGAGCCAACCCGTGTTGCTCGCAGCGGCCGGAATGTACAAGCGGTAGATTACAAAGAACCAGCTTCCCGCGAGCGGCAGGCTGTTCTCTTCTCAACGAATGGAGCTATGTATGTCTAAGCAAGTCGATGACCTGAGGAACATCGCTGTCTGCGGCCACGGATCGGCGGGGAAAACCTCGCTGGTGGATCACTTGCTGATAAAGACGGGCGCCGTCACGGGCAATCCCAATGTCGAGAACGGCACGAGCATTTGCGACTTCGACGAAGAAGAGAAACACCATAAGCATTCCATCGAAGCGGCCATCACGCACTGCACGCACAACGGCAAAGAGCTCACGCTCATCGACACGCCCGGCTATCCGGACTTGATCGGCCAGACCATTGGCGCGCTGCGCGGTGTGGACAACGCTCTGATCGCCATCGACGGCCATGCCGGTATCAAAGTGAACACCCGCCGCGTGTGGAAGGAAGCCGGTGATCGCAACCTGGGGCGGATTCTCTGCATCACCAAGATCGACGATCACAGTGTCGACCTGCCGGGGCTGATGGAGACCATCGGCGAAGTATTTGGACCCCAGTGCGTATTGTTCAACGTGCCGCTCGGCACCGGCGAAGACCTCAAGGGCGTCGTTAGCACCATCAATCCACCCTCCGACACCAGCGGCGCGGTGATGGACGTTGCCGAGCTGAACGAGAAGGCGGTGGAGACCATCATCGAGATCGACGATGAGATGATGGAGAAGTACTTCGAGGGCGAGATTCCCAGCACCGAGCAACTGATGAAGTTGGCCGCCAAAGGCATCGCCGCCGGATTGCTCACGCCAGTGGTTTGCGTGTCGGCCAAGAACGATGTCGGTACCACCGAACTGCTGGACCTGCTGACGCAGGTCACCCTGACGCCGGCCGATGTCGAGCGGACCGCCAAGAAGGATGGCGATACCGTGACGCTGAAGCCCGATGCCTCGGCGCCGCTGGCCGCCCAGGTGTTCCGCACCCGCATCGACCCGTTCGTGCAGAAGCTGAGCTTCATCCGCGTGATCTCCGGTACCCTGAAGAAAGACGACACCGTCGAAACGCCAGGCGAACGGAAGGGCATGAAGGTCGGTCAACTGCTGAAGATGCAGGGCGAGAAGTCCGAGCCGGTCGATTCGGCCGGCCCCGGCGAAATCGTCGCCATCGCCAAGAGCGAAGTGTTGCACACCGGCGTAACGCTCGGCGAAGTGACCCTGCCGCCGATCAAGTTCCCCATGCCGATGGTCGGGCTGGCCGTGTCGCCCAAGAGTCGTGGCGACGAGACCAAGCTTTCCGCGTCGCTGCACAAGCTGGCCGAGGAAGATCCCACGATTCACGTCGAGCACGACGAAGAGACGCACGAGACCGTGCTCACCGGCATGAGCGAATTGCACCTGCAACTGATTCAGGAACGGCTCAAGCGGCGCGACCACGTGGAGATCGAAACGCACGACCCCAAGATTCCCTATCGCGAAACGATCCAGCAGGACGCGGAGGGCATGTACCGCCACAAGAAGCAGAGCGGCGGGGCAGGGCAGTTTGCCGAGGTGCACATCCGCATGTACCCCTTGCCCGAGGGAACCGACATCGATGAGTACGCAACGAAGGCGCGGTTCCCGCAACTCAAGAACGTGCACTACCACGAAAAGTCGAACTTCCTGTGGGTCGATACGGTGGTGGGCGGAGCGATCCCTGGCAACTTCATGCCGGCCATCGAAAAGGGTTTCCTCGAGCGGATCACCAACGGCGTGATCGCCGGCTGCAAGGTACAGGACGTCTGCGTCGAAGTGCACTTCGGCAAAGATCACCCCGTGGACTCGAACGAAACGGCCTTCAAAATGGCCGCCGCCAAGGCGTTCGCTGAGGTGTTCCAGAAAGCCCGACCCGTGTTGCTCGAACCGATGGTGATGATGCACATCACCGTGCCGGCCGACAACGTGGGCGACGTCTCTAGCGACCTGGCAGGGCGTCGCGGCCAGATGGTCGGCATGGACTCGGCCGGCGGCGGCATGACCACCGTCGAAGCCAAGTGCCCGCTGGGCGAAGTGACCACCTACGCCCGCACACTCAGCAGCATGACCGGCGGCCAAGGCAGCTACACCATGGAATTCGCCAACTACGAAGCCGTGCCGGGCAACGTGCAGGCGGAGATTCTGGCCAACGCCAAGGTGAAGGCGGACGAGGAGTAGCTTGCCGCGGTAGCCTGATCACGCGGCGTTCCAGACGTACCCCCCAGCGTAGCGGCGTAGCCGCAACACTGGGCTGATGGACGGAATCCCTTCGGGATATGCCGAAGGCATTGCGGCTCCCAGCGAAGGGTTGCGGCGTCGCCGCTACCCTGGAATCGCCTTCAACACCACCAGCCAATCCTCCCCCGCGTCGCTCGGTGGCGGACCGAGTGTTCGCTTGGCGCCACCTACGACTGGCTTGCCGCTCTGAGTTGTGCCGCCGGTGCGGGGGCTGAACCACTCGACGCTGAATTCTCCGTCGGCGTCGGATAGATCGATCTGCCGCTCGCCGCCGGTGGGCAAGTACACCAGATAGAACTCGCCCGGCTTGGCCAGGCAGTAGGCGCTGTTGTCGTGCTTGGGATTGCCGACCAGGTCGTCTCGGTTGGTGGCCTCCCAGAACGGAATCTCGCCCGAGCCCAGGAACTCGATGGCGATGCGGCAGTAGTCCCAGCTATGGTCGCGACTGCGCCAGTCTTCGCACAACAGGTCGTTCTCGGCGAAGTCGTAGCCAAAGTAATATTCCACGCCCGCGCCGCCTGCCATCAAGTTGCCCCACAAGGTCTGCCGGCGGACGTCGTGCTCGGTGTAGATGTACTTGCCCTTGGAATCGGTCCCGTCGAAACCTCGATAGCCTAAGTCAGGGCACTGCCCATGCGCCGCGGAGCCCGACTCGTCGAACGCCACAACCCACGGCTTGCCCGCGTCGGTCGACTCCTTCACCCATTTCACGGTTTGATGATGGGTGTCGCGAATGTGACTGTTTTGAAGTGACACACCGGTCAGCCGCGAGGCATCGCCCAGCAGGGGGCGATACTGTTGGTCTTGCTGGTTTGGGTACGTGTGCATCACGCGGAGGTGGCCATAAGGATCGACCGAATCGATGTAGTCCAACATGGCCCGCTGTTCGTCAACCGATTGCGTGTTCTCCTCGCCCAGGTTCCAGTTGAGCGCCAGTTGATGACCAAACCGCGCGATCAACTCGCGGAGGTACAGTTTTCGTTCAACGCCGAGCTTGCCGCCGTCCAGCGCTTCCGGCACGCGGCCACTCTTATTTCTATTGCCGGTCCGCTGGTCGTCGTTTTCGGTTTCTTGTAGTTTGAAGTGCAAGTACATTCCTTTCTGCGTCGCGTGGTCGAATACCACGCCCCACTGGTCGAGCTTGCTGCAGTCGTAATGCAGCTTGTCGTCGCGATCGACGAACGGCCACACGTTGTCCCCGTCGCCACCCGCGTTGTAAGTGAGAAACGAGAAGGCGTTGCAGCCTTTGCCCGACAGGTAGTTGATGGCGCCAATCAGGCCTTTGCCTTTGCCATCCTTCCACGTCGGATCGCCGCGTTGCCAGTCTTTGACGTGCGGTTTCCAGGTTTTCAATGGTGCACGCTTGGGTTTTTGCGTGACGGTTCCATCGAAGTCGGCGTATGCCAGCAAAGTTTCCGGCGCGTCGGCGCCAGTTTTCAGGAAGTAGCGCCCCGAGCCGGCCGTGCGGAGGTACCGCTCGCCCACGTACTCGAGCCGACCATGTGCCCGCCAGTCGCGACCCGTCTTGTCGGACCTCGCGACGCCGAAGCTACCCCGTACTCCATCGAAGGGCTTAACGGGGACGCTTGACGCTTTGTCAGCTACCGCCGCGTTCTTCCCTTGGCGAAACCGCACGACGTAAGTCCAGCTGCCCGCGTGATCGGGCGCCAGGTGGGCGCGCCAGCAGTTGCCTTCCTTCGCCGAAGAGTCTTTAGCGTGACCATCGGCCGCGAAGTAGCCCGGCACGACGTAGCGCGGCGAGCCCGTCTCGTGGGTGAACTCAACTTCGAAGCGGTAGTCGGTAAACGGATTGGGCTCGCTGTCAGATTCGCTGGCGTAGGGGCCACTGAAGTTGAACGTGACGTTGTGCCACAGCTTTTGTTCTCCAGAAACGAATACTTCGCCGCGGCCATCCTTCGTGTTGTACGGAGGAAACTCCTCGGCGTTGCAGCATGCGGTGAGCACGCAAATGACTAGCAGTACAATCTGTCCGAGTGGCCGCATTGCAGATTCTCTTCTACCTGGAACGTGCTTTAAGTTTCGATGGACTCAACATCCAGCACCATCGCCGAGACACTCGCGGCCGGGAAGGTCCACTCGGCCAGATTGCCCTCCATTTGTCGCTCGACCGGGGCGATGTCGTCCGGGTTGTAGCGCGTTACTTCGTTCATCGGGTCGGTGACGATCTGGTGCACCGTGCCGCCGGTGATCTTTCGGCCGGCGATCGCCAGGGTGGTAGAAATGTCTTTGGTCCGCTCGGTGTTGACCACATGCAGGTAGACTTTGTTTCCATCCACGCTCGAAACGATGTCGAGCCCATCGGGCGTGTTCGTCAAGTTGGCAGTGTGGGTGCCGCTGTGCCGGCGGTAGAGGCTCATCACCCGGGCGACTGGCATCATGAACGCCTTGCCACGGAATGCCGGCACGGGAATCATCACCGCGTTCACCTGCCAGCGGGTGCCGCAGAAGTCGGCCGCGGTGGCGATCTTCAGCACGTCGCCGTGCCGCTGATGGTTGTTCAAGATCCGGGCGTACGACACGCCGGCGGCCCACGTGCTGGAAACGTCGCAGCGGTCGCGGCCCGGGATGTCGAAGTGGCATTCGGTCATGGCGAGCGGAATGTCCGCGCCGCCCAATGAGTCGCGCACTTCGCGAATCTTCGTGTCATGCGGCTTCCAGGCGTTCATCAGTTGATCCCAGGTCCGCGCGGGGTCCTTGCGATACTCCAAGTTCTTCAAGACAGGATCGCGGTGATCGTCGGGGTTGAACATGTGATGGAACGCCAGGTAGTCGAGGTGCTCGCCGGCGACCTCGGCCATTCGCGGCGCCCAACCGCTATCGCCCCAGCCGATGAGTTGGATAGTGGGATCGCGCTCGCGCATCGCCTTGGCGAACTCCACAGTCTTCCGTGCAGTGGTATCGAGGTCGAAGCCGTTTCGGTCGTACGACGTTTCGTTGCCGATCTGCCACATCCGAATGTTGTAGGCCTCGGGCGAGCCATGCGCGGCCCGCAGCGGATGGCTGGCGTCGTTGCAGTAGGAAACCCAGTCGGCCGCCTCGCCGGCGCCAGCAGTGCGGACGCTGCCTTGGAAATTCATGTACCGCTCGCGGCCGTCCGACTCGAAGTTCACGCACATCAGCGCGTCGGCGTTCACCTGCCGGCAAAAGTCGACGAACTCGCCGGTGCCAACCTGATTCGACTCGATGCCGCCCCACAGTAGGTTGTACATCGGCGGCCGCTCGGAGCGCGGCCCGACACCTTCGCGCCAGCGGTAGTAGTCGGTGTAGATGCCACCCCACCGCATGAGCGAGGGACCAAGCTCGCGCGTGGTCTCGATCACGTCAGGCCGCCACCGCATCTCGGCATGGTCCCAGGCCGCCTCCACGGATCCATCGGTCGCCCCCAACGGCTCCATGAACTGCATGTACAAGTAGGGCGAAAGCTCATAGGTGGGCGTGGGGTCGACTACCAGATTTGCGGGTGCCCTACCACGCGGCTGGCCCCATGCCGATTGGCCACTGGCTGCCATGGCTGCGGCGGTGGTGATGGTTCCGAGAGCGGTGCGTCGAGAGATCCTGGGTTGCGTCACGCCTGATATTCCTGGGTTGCGATGGGAGCCGGAGGAGTTTGCCCCATCTTAACAGAACAGTTAGCTGCAGCGTGCGGAATCGGACAGTCTGGTCACACTGTGAAACCCAGCGGGGTCCGCCCGCCCTCGACACCGGGCGGGGGGACCTTAAAATGGCGGCGTAAAGACGAACTTCCGTTCCCAGAGCGAAGATTGCCGCAAATGCAGCTTCGGCCCCAGGAACTCCGCATATCTTCATCACTTCAAGAGGCCCCCATGTCCACGATCATCGACATTCATGCACGCCAGATTCTCGACAGCCGCGGAAATCCCACCGTTGAGGTGGATGTGACGCTGGCCGATGGCTCCGTCGGCACCGCCGCCGTGCCTAGCGGAGCGAGCACCGGTGCTCACGAAGCGTGGGAGCTCCGCGACGGCGATAAGGGCTTCTACATGGGCAAGGGCGTGCAGACGGCCGTCACGAATGTGAACGAGAAGATCGCCGACGAGCTGGAAGGCATGGACGCGCTCGACCAGGTGGGCATCGACCAGATGATGATGGACCTGGACGGCACGCCCAACAAGAAGAACCTGGGTGCGAACGCCATCCTCGGTGTGTCGCTTGCCACCGCGCACGCGGCCGCCAAGTTCTGTGGTCTGCCGCTGTACCGCTATCTCGGAGGCTCGAACGCCCGACTGCTGCCGGCGCCGATGATGAACATCCTGAACGGCGGTGAGCACGCCGACAATTCGGTCGACATCCAGGAGTTCATGGTCATGCCGCTGGGCTTCGACAACTTCAGCGAAGCGCTCCGCTGCGGCACCGAAATCTTCCACAACCTGAAGAAGGTGCTGAGCGATAAGGGACTGAACACCGCGGTGGGCGACGAGGGTGGCTTCGCACCAGACCTGAAGGCCAACGCCGAAGCGTTCGACGTGATCCTGACCGCGATCGAGAAGGCTGGTTACAAGCCGGGCGAGCAGGTTTGGTTCGCCATGGACTGCGCGGCCACCGAGTTCTTCGACACCGACAAGAACATCTACAAGATCGATGGCAAGGAACTCGATCCCACCGGCATGGTCGACCTGCTCGCGAGCTGGGTTGAGAAGTTCCCCATCTGCAGCATCGAAGACGGTTGCAGCGAAGACGACTGGGCCGGTTGGAAGCAGCTGACCGACAAGATTGGCAGCAAGTGCCAACTGGTGGGCGACGACCTGTTCGTCACCAACGTCGAGCGGCTGCAACGCGGCATCGACGAGGGCATCGGCAATTCGATCTTGATCAAGGTCAACCAGATCGGTACCCTCACCGAGACGATCGATGCGATCAATCTCGCCCACGACAACAGCTACACCAGCATCGCTTCGCACCGCTCGGGCGAGACCGAGGACAGCACCATCGCCGACCTGGCCGTGGCCTGTGCCACTGGTCAGATCAAGACCGGCTCGGCCAGTCGCAGCGACCGCATGGCGAAGTACAACCAGCTACTCCGCATCGAAGAAATGCTCGGCTCGGCCGCCACGTACGGCGGGCCCAAGTTTGCTGCAAAGCTGTAGGGTTTTGCTAGCAGCTTGTTTGTAGGGCTTGGAACGACTGGTTCGCCGCAGTTGAAGTGGAGGGCATTGTGGGGAACTTCTACGTCAATTACACGCTCCGCGGACCCAGCCAACAGGATGTCGCCCATGCGCTGAAGGGTCGCCGAGCAGCGGCAACTCCTTATCTAAAAGAGTGTGTTGTCGTATTCGACGAGGCTTCCGACTCACAGGACGACGCCGTTATCTTGCAGCTTGCAGCGAGTGTGTCCAAATCACTCTCGTGTCCGTGCTTGTCAGTGCTTAACCACGATGACGACATTCTGAAATACTGGCTGCATGTCTCCGGCGCTCTGGAGGACGAGTATGACTCCAATCCAGGTTATTTTGATTTTGACTCTATGAAAGGACTCGATTGGGGGGCCATCGGCAGCCCGGACGATCTGGCTGCGGCTGCTAGGAAACTCCCATCGCCCCCGCCACCGAAAGGTGGGAACGCCCTGAAACTATGTGAGGCGTTCGGTAGCAATCGCGCAGCAGAGGTCGAGTCAATTCTGCAACGCTGCCAGCAAACAGGCGACAAGTACGTGTTTGAAGTAGAACGCCATCACGACCTCATTCAAGCGATTGGTCTACCGGAGTTCGCTGTTGGCACGAGCTTCGCCAGTTTCGCGTACGGTGAGTTTCCCGCTGGGTTAACTGAAGAAGATATCTTGTTTACAGAGTAGCTGCCTACCCACGCTTGCGCCTTGCTAGATTGCGCAAGCTTGCGGCAAAACCGTGAAGCGACATGGCGGACACCTGATTCAGTTCATCTGTGCGGGACCGCCCGATTCTGTTACTCCCGCCGCGGAGGAGTTCCGCAGGGCAGTCGTGCCACTGCGGTAGCTCCCTGGCCGACCAAGATTCTGATCATCCGAGCGAATAAGTGAGCGACGGAGTATTCCGTCCTGAGTGTTCACCTATTCCAACGGGGAGGATCGATCCATGCGCGGAGCCAATAAGAATCAAGTGGTGCTATGCGCGATTGGCGCAGGGTTGTTGTTGTGTTCGCTGCCTACCACCTGGCTGACGATTAACAATGCTCAATTGAATTTCAATGGCGGGCTATTTGGTGGTGGCAGTTTCAACATGCCGACGCCTACGATCAGCATGAACGTGACCGGACTGAACGGCTCGATCACGATGGGCGTGAAGACACCTATTTGGCTGCTCGCGATTGCTGGCGCTGCGACGATTGCACTGGCCGCGCTGAACGCTGCGGACGTAACCAAGGTTCCCTCGGCTGCACTGTTGGTGGCCCTGGCAGTGGTGGGACTGTTCTTTGTCGTGGGCCTGTTGACGACGCTCGGCGGCGACGCCACCCTCGGCATCGGCTACGTGTTGGCGTTCGCTGGGCTGGGTTTGGGGGCGTGGCAGGTGATCGCGCAGATGAGCGCTAGTGGCGCCACGCCGCCAACCAACACGGATGTGTGATGGTCTGCTCCTTACATCCACTCCCGCACCCACTCTGTCGCTTCGGAAAACTCAATGGCCCCGATCACTGCGCCCGCCGAAGTACGTACCAGCAGGCGTCGGTGAGCGGGCCGGCGATGCGGCGTACTTCTGGGCTTCCGGGGCCGTTGCCGGTCAGCCCGTGGTAGTCCACCACCACCGTGCCGCCGGGGACGGGCGCTGCGAACGCATCGGCGGGTAGCTCGTCGACGAACTCGGCGCTCTGGATCTCGGTCATGTCGAGCATCGCCACCTTGCCGTCGCGCATACGGGCCTCGATGTGAAGCTTGGGCAGTCGCAGGCCGTTCTTGTATTCGGTAGCGCCAAACTGCCAGATGGCCCGACCGCTGCCACTGTTGGAGGTAACAATCTGACGGTACAAGAAACCAGTCGACTTGTCGGCGGCGATCTCGGCCTTGGACGATTCGGACGCGTCGACGACAACGTACTCATCGCCAACCACTTCTCCAACACTTAGCGTGCGTGGGGACAACAGCGTCACGCAGTCGAACAGGCTGTCGACGTGCATGCGAAATCGATCCTGGGGCTGAATCGTGATCTGACGATTGCCTGCGTCGTACCACGCACCTTCGCTTCCATTGAAGAGCATGTAGTCGATGCCCGGCGATGGATCTTCGTCGACGGGAAGCCTCTCGCTCTTACGTCGTGTACCGTCGAAGGTCAGTCGCCGCTGCGACATCCGCAACTCGGTTCCAGTCCACTGCTTGTACATCGCGCCAATGTCGGGCACCGAGCTTGCTGGCACCGCGTCAAGCGACGCGCGAATTTCGCCTAAGGCCAGATCGCACGAGCTCAAATAGCGCCGTACCGTCGCGATACCTCGCGATTGAATGAGCAGTTCCTGCTGCTTGGTGATCTCGGCGGCCATCTCCGGTAGGCGCGATTCTTCGGTTGGGACTTCTGACGCAACCCGTTCGAACCGAAACACAACTTCGGTCGGCGCGCCGGGTGCTAGTTGAAGCGGCTCCGATTCGGTTGTCTCCGGCGTTAGGCCGCGGGGGTTGGTCAAGGTGAGGATCTGCACTTCTCCAGGAGGCAGGATTGCATGGATCTCGCCTGCGGAATTCGTCGAGCGATAATCGCACACGATCTGTTCGGACGATAGCAGGTGTGGCTTGTCCATCGACTCGGTCTGGTATCGGAAAAGCACGCCGGAGATGGGCGAGCCGTCGTTTACGTCGACGGCTCGCACCGTAACTCGCGCCGCTGCCGGCAGCCGGAATTGCTGCTCGACACTTGGCTGGCGGCCCACCGTGATGGTGGCTTTCTGCAACAGCAGCGCCGCGCCCAATGGTGGCTCGAGCATCAACTGGTACTCGCCAGGTGGCAACTTCAACGACGCCAGTCCGGTTTCGTCCGCCACCGCACTAGCGCCCCTCTGGCGTGCTTGCTGTCCGTGGGCCGACACTCTCGCGCCCGCCACTGGTTGTCCCTTGCCTTGGACCACATGAATCTGCACCTCTCGCGGACGGTCGAACACACCGACGTAAATTCCATCGCCCGCGTAGACTGTGCCACGGGGGTCGGTAGCTTCTGGTCGCTGGGCCGTGATTAACGTGAACGACTTGTGGTCGAACTCGGGCCCCGGATCGACCAAGGCCAGGTAATCGGTACTGTCGCGAAGCTGTGGCAGCGAGAAGTGGCCCAGCTGGTCGGTGCGCGCCTGGCGATACTCGGCGGGAAGATGGCGTATCGCTGCAAATTCGACCGGCGGAACGTTGCGATTACCTGGATCGGTCGAGTACCGACAGCGCCAACCACCTCGCCCTGGGCGTCGAGGCGGCTCTTGGATGAATCCGACTTGCACTAGCGCATCGGCAAGCGGCTGGCCCTCATCGTCGGTCAGCATGCCTTCCCACACCGCCGGCGGGCTGAACTCGAGCTTCACCGCTGGGCTGTGGTCGATATGGTAGTCGGGTGAGCTTTCGTCGCTCTCGGCTTCCTCCAAACGCCGCCCGATGAACTTTGTCTCGGGCGCCCAAGTAAAACCAAACCCGTCGGCCACCCCGTACACGCAAAACTCGCCAACCGTGGCCTCGCTCTTCGGCACGGACGGTTCACGCCCTGCGAGCACCTCCAGCTCGAACTCAAAGCGGCCGTCGTTGTCCGACTTGGTTTCGATGGGGGGTGATTCGTGCCCCACGGCGCCGATGTCGGGCGTGTCGACAGCAAATACTCGTGCGCCGGCCACCGGATCGCCCTGTGGATCGACTGCCACACCGACCACGTGTACTCGGTAGATCTCTCCAAAGCCGCCACGGCCGATCGCCGTTTCGACGTTGCGAATGACCTCCGCCTCGCGCTTCCCCTCTTTGGCGTGGACCGCGGTGACTAAGCAAGTCGAGAGCAACAACGCAACATTGGCAACACGCGACGTCAACATATTTGCCCCTCTATGTTCCTGTAAAAAATGGATGGCCGAGGCCCGTAGGTCGATTCTAGGGCGTCCGGCGTGTAATCGCAACAAAAGAGTGCGCTGTGTGACGAACCTTTCAATTCCGCTGGTTGTCGGTCCATTGGAGAGAACCACTCGCCATGTTCGGCTCATGAACTACATCCCCCACTACACCAAGAAGACAGCAGCTTGCTCGGCGGAAAGCAGCCCTCGTGCGGTTGCTGAACAGCGATGCCTCGGTTACCAAGTTGCTAGCAGCAGCCGAAGAGGTGCGTGCTGCCAAGGTGCGAGTGCTGCGAGCCCACCGCGCTACGATCGCGCCGACGGACCGAAACACGGAGCAGTTCGAGCGAGTCGATGCAAGGATCGCGGAGGTCGAACAGCAGACCGCTGCTGAGTTGTTGCGCCAGATCTGCCAGAACTTAGGCTAGCAAATCGCGAACCACGTTGCCGTGCACATCGGTCAAACGGAAGTCGCGGCCAGCGTAGCGGTAGGTGAGTCGCTCGTGGTCGAAGCCCAGGCAGTGCAGCATCGTGGCGTGCAGGTCGTGCACGTGCACCGGCTTCTCTTCGGCACGGAAGCCGAACTCGTCGGTATTGCCATACACTTGGCCGCCTTGGATGCCGCCGCCCGCCATCCACACGGTGAACCCGTGGTGGTTGTGGTCGCGGCCGTTCATCTTGCCCTGGTTCGAACCCTTCTTCGGTAGCTCGACCACCGGCGTGCGGCCGAACTCGCCGCCCCACAGGATGAGCGTCTCGTCCAACAGGCCGCGCTGCTTGAGGTCGGTCAGCAGAGCGCCGATTGCCTGATCGCTTTCTTTCGCCAGTCGGGCGTGGCCCACGGCGATGTCGTCGTGGTGGTCCCAAGGCTGGCCATCGCCGTGCCAACATTGGACGAATCGCACCCCGCGTTCCACCAACCGCCGCGCGACGAGCATCTGCCGCGCCTGCAAGCCGGAGCCGTACATGTCGAGAATATGCTGCGGCTCGCGCGTCACGTCGAACGCGTCGGTTGCTTCGATCTGCATCCTGTACGCTAGTTCGAACGACTGCATCTGTTGCTCGAGTTGTGGATCGCCCTGGCGCTCGCTAGCGTGTTGCTCGTTCAGGGCGGTGAGCAAATCGAGCTGACTGCGCTGATCGCGCCTTGCGACGCGGTTGTTCTTGATGTTGTCGATCAACTGCTCGACCTGCTGGTGCCGCGTGTTGACGTACGTCGCCTGGTACACGCCCGGCAGGAAACCGGCTTGCCAGTTTTGCGACTCTTGAATCGGGTAGCCCGGGCAGAGCGACACAAACGCTGGCAGGTTTTTGTTCAAGCTCCCCAGCCCGTAGGTGACCCACGAGCCAAAGCTCGGCCGAATCAACCGCCCGTCGCCGCAATTCATCAGCAGGAGCGACGGTTCATGATTCGGCACGTCGGCGTGCATCGAGCGGACCACGCAGATGTCATCGATGTTCTCCGCGACGTGCGGAAACAGCTCGCTCACATCGATGCCACTCTGCCCGTACTTGCGAAACTTGAACGGCGAGGGCAACGCTCCGCCCGTTGGGCGTTCGGTGCCGGGGTTCTTATATGGCAGCGGCTTGCCTTCGTAGCGGTCGAGGATCGGCTTGGGGTCGAACGTGTCGACGTGCGAAGGACCGCCGTTCATAAACAAGTGAATGACATGCTTCGCCTTGCCCGGAAAGTGGGGCGTGCGAACCGCGAACGGATCGGTCGCGCCTTGCGCACTCTCAGCGAGGAGTCCACCGGCCATCATCGCGCCCATGCCCATGCCGGCAGTGGCGAAGAATTCGCGGCGCGAAACGGTGGGTAGGGGGCGGTGCGGCATGATGGTCTTTCAGTCCACGTATAAGAATTCGTTCGACATCAACAGCACTTGGGCCAGTTGCGACCACAGGTCGAGCGGCTCGGCTTGCGGGCCGTGGAAGCCTTGTTCGGTGCTCCAAGTCTGGCGGTCGCCGGGTGTTTCGAGCGTCACAGTGGCCCGCCATTGGTAGCTGTCGTAAGCATCGTTGCCGCGGCAGGCCACGACGAAGTCGATGTGCTCACCTGGCTCCACACGTTCGAGCCGCACCGGCGTGGCGCGCTGTCCGTGTTCGATGGTCCACTGCCCGACGATGCCTTGTCGCGACGAAACCACCAGGCCATCCACACCATCGCCCTTTTGCTCAGGGCGGTGCAGGCGTCCCTCGATCACCAGCGTACCTTCTCGCGGCGCGGTCCAGCGACGGATGGAACTCAAGTCGGGCGCTCGCCCTGGGTGGCCTCCGCTGTTGCTGACCGACACGTAACCAAAACTGTCGTCGGCCGGAAATTTGTCCTTGGCCTGCCAGCGATTTTCGATGAAGTGCGGCATCGGCTCGAATTGCACGTAGCCCGCGTCGATCCCGCCGAAACCATAACTCCACTCGTCGGGCGGCAAGGTCTCGGGCATCTGGCGGGCGATGAACTGCCGCGCAAGCTCTATCTCGCCGGCGGACGGTTTGCGTGCGAGGATCCGCTCGTACAACTGCTCGACGCGCTGTTGGTCGGATGGAGCGTCAGCGGTGGAGTTACTCAGCGCAGTGGCCACGCGCTCGGCCAGCCCGCCGTTCATCAGGTACAACGCCTGCTGCGGCACCAGCGTGTGGGCACGCTCGGGCGAGTGGGCGTCGGGGCTGGCGAAGTCGAACGTGCGGAACAGGTTCGGCAGGTTCTGCCGATCGATGTGGGCGTAGAGCGTGCGACGCGAGCCACCGTTGCCAGCGGTGATGTTTTCCGACTCACCACCAACGCGGGTGTCGAGTTGGTCGGCTACCGCGAGCAGTCGATCCCGCAGCGATTCGAAATCGAGCCGGCGGCGATTCGCCCGACCCCACAGGGCGTTTTCGGCATCGGCCGCCAGCAGTTCGTCGCTCGCGGTGCTCGACTGCTGGTAGGTGCTGGAAGTCACGAGCTGCCGCACCAGTTGTTTCAGCGACCAACCGCTCGACTGAAAATCCACCGCCAACAGATCGAGCACCTGTTGCTGGCGCGGAGCGTCGCATCGCAGCC
The DNA here is from genome assembly GCF_965227375.1 of Aeoliella sp. NCBI lineage: Bacteria > Pseudomonadati > Planctomycetota > Planctomycetia > Pirellulales > Lacipirellulaceae > Aeoliella > Aeoliella sp. The sequence continues at coordinate 393,006 of NZ_CBDDFX010000002.1, read as the reverse complement.
CAAAGTCGCTCGGCGTGCCGACCAGTTGCTCCCCGAATAAGTGTCCCCACACGCGATTCGCGAACACGCGGGCGGTAAGCGGGTTGTCGGGGTGGACGATCGCTTCGGCCAGCTCTAACCGGCCGCTGCCTGCTTCGACATCTTTAGCAAAGCTGGCGAAGAACTTGGGGAAGCCGCGCTCGACGATCGGCCCGCGATTGTGCGCCGCGCCGCGAATGAACACGCCGACGTTCTCAGGCTTGTCCTTATCCACCAGCCGCAGGGGATGCGTGTCGTCTTGCTCTTCGCGCGAACTTTGCAGAATGCCATACAGCGCGTAGTAGTCTTCGTCGCTCACCGGATCGTACTTATGATCGTGGCATCGCGCGCAGGCGACCGACAATCCCATCATGCCGCGGAACACCACGTCGATGCGGTCGGCGACGATGTCGTGCTTGTTGTTCACAAACCGCCGGCCGAGCGTCACAAAGCCTTGCGCGGCGACGTGGTGCTGTTCGTCCGGCGAGTCGATCATGCGATCGGCTGCCAGTTGATACATCATGAACCGATCGATCGGCATGTCGTCGTTGATCGCGCTCGTCACCCAGTCGCGGTACTTGTAGGCGTGGGGGAAGGTGCGATCCTCGGTGAACACGTAGCCCTTGGTATCGGCGAACCGTGCGAGGTCGAGCCAATGCCGCGCCCAACGTTCGCCGAATTGCGGAGAGGCCAGCAAGCGGTCGACGAGCTTGTGGTACGCTTCGGGATCGTCGTCGGCGACGAACTGCTCGATCTCTTCCTGCGTCGGCGCGAGACCCACCAGGTCGAAGTACAGCCGCTCGATGAGCGTCCGCTTCGATGCCTGCGGAGACGGTTTGAGTTCTGCTGCGGCGAGCTTCGCAACGATCAAACGATCAACGTCGCTGCGGCTCCAACCGGTTGCGTCTTCCGGAACCTCGGGCCGAACGGGCTTTTGGAATGCCCAATGCTCGTCTGCGCGGCTGGCGATGGTGTCGAGTTCTGGCGCGGCGCCGTCCCGCGGGTCGGGCGCGCCCATGGCGATCCATTGGCGGAACGCGGCGATCGCTTCGTCGGAGAGTCTCTCGTCCGGCGGCATCTGCAGGGCCGCGTCATGGTATTCGATGGCCTTCAGGAGCCGGCTTTCATCCGGCTTACCCGGTACGACGATCGCTCCACCGCGCCCACCGCGGAGCATGCTCGCCCGATTGTCGAGGGCCAGTTCGCCTTCGGTCGTGCCATCGGCCCCTGAGTGGCAGCCGTAACACGATTCCACCAGCACCGGGCGGATGTGTTGCTCGAAGAAGTCGACCCCTTCATCGGCCGCCGCGGTGCGCACCAACAGCGGGCTAAGAGCCATCGCCGCAGCCAGAAGCTTAAGGGGACGATTCATCGCATTGTTTTGGCAGGAAGGAAGCCAGGTGGGAGGCGAACCAGCGGCCGCCGTAGGTGCTCGTTATCTTAACCGTTCCTTGCAGGGATTGCAAAATGTGTTTTGCGCACAGTTTTGTACCAGCAAGGTGATACTCCTAGTCTGTTTGACGATAGAATCAGCTCATGCAACTCTCGGACCTACCCGACGACCTGGAGGCGTTCGCCCGCAAGATTGGCTACACCGACGCCTGGATGGCCGCCGGCGTGATTGACGAGGAGTTGCTGCGTCGCCAGTGGCAGCGTTATCACGAATCCGACGACCACAATGGCGAGCACTATCGGCACGGCGCCTTTGTCTACTTCGTCAGAAATCGCTCGGAGTTTACGGACGCGGAGGTCGACGAACTCTTGAGCCTGCATGACAACGTGGATGATGTCGATCTTACTGAGAACCGACTCTTCGAGATGATCCGGTGGCTGCCACTCGATCAACTCCTAACACTGCGAACCAGACACGCAGATCTGTTCGACAGAGCATCGGAGAAGTTCTACAATCGCCACGTCGCGTACCGACGTATCGAGATCGAAGGGGTGCGTGCAGTGTTTGAGGATGTGAAGCATCTGGCCGATGGGCCACTGGAACGCGACATCGTGGAGCACCCCGACGTGGGGCGGGAAGAGCTGGAGTGGTTGCAAGTGCACGGAAAGAACAAAAAGATTCGCAACATGGCGAGAGCATTGCTCAACTCGCGGCGGTTTCGAACGCCCAAATCGCCGCCACAGAGTTAGGTCCGCGAAGTGACTCTATCGCCAACAATCTATCTGCTGCCCGGCGTGGCGAAGGACTATCCGGTCTTTGCTCGCATCGCACCGTTGTTGCCGGAGGCCACGATCGTCCGTTACCCCATGCCGCGCCCAGGATGCACGCTGACTGAGTACGCAAGGCGGATTGCAGTACAACTGGAGCCCAACTCGTTTCTGGTTGGTGTGTCATTTGGAGGAGTATTGGCACAGGAACTCGCAGGCATGATGCCGGCCAAGGGGTGCGTTGTCGTTGCGAGCGTTCGCGGCCCGCACCAGTTACCACGATGGTCCCGCGTGTTGCGTTCTCTGGGAACTCGCAACTGCAACACTCTTTTTAGCACCGCTGGCCGGCTCGCCACTTCGGTACCCCGATCGATCCGAACTGGCGGTACCGTGCAGGCGAGGCAGTTCGCTGGTGAACAAGGCGCCTGGCATCGCTGGGCCGCTTCGTCGGTGATCAATTGGCAGCCGACCACCGACGTCTGCGATGTACCAACGCTGCAGATTCACGGCACCGCCGACACGACATTCCCCATTCGCTACATCGACGCGGATGTGGTCGTCGATCGCGGCCGTCACGCGTTACCGGTTTCGCATCCGGAAGAAACGGCGGAGGCGATTCGTGAGTTCATTGAGCAAGTAGCGTAGGGGTGGCATGAACGACTGGACTCTACTCGGACTCTGTATGGGGATTGGCCTGTTGCTGGGGCTGGTGCTCGCCCTCCTGCTGCGGTTCCGGTTTCAGAGGACAACGCAGCGAGTGGCTGGAACGATGGTTTCTCTAACATGGCACTACCACCTTGCCGGCACTGTCTTCTTTGCTGCGATGGCGTTTATAAGCTGGCACAATAACAGCCCAGCGTTTGCGGTCTTCTTTGCTCTAGGATCCGCCTTCTACAGCTATGTCACCATCGCTGCCATTATCCGCGAGCGTGCGCAGTTCGGTTCCCGGCACCTACTGATTGCGGTCACCTGCGTGGCGGTACTCGCCGCGTGTTACCATTGGTTTGGATTTGCCGTGGTCGTGGTCGTGCTAATCGTTGCCGATGCGGTGATCCTAGGGCTGGCCGTACGAGCATGGAAACGTAGTGGACAGAACGAGCTTCCCAGCGAGGCCGAGTAAACCACTACGCCGCGAACGGCGAGCAGGTGGACCGGTTTTCAGACATTTTCCACCTGTTTGAGCCCTCGCGGTTCCCCGTGCGCCGCTGGATCAATGGCCTCCAACCCACTATACTTTGAGGTTCCCTTTTTCCCGCGAACCAATGGGGGGAGGGGAGTGTCCAGCGGCTGACTGGCTGGGCCGTTTTTGCTTTTTCCTGGGAGACATTCCGTGTTCGAGTCGATTGCCATTGTGGGCGCCACTGGCGCTGTTGGTCAGATCATTCGTCGCCTGCTCACCGAGCGAGATTTTCCGTACGAGAAGATCACGTTCCTGGCTTCCGCCCGATCGGCGGGAAGCACGATCGAATTCAAAGGCGAGACGCACACGGTTAAGGAACTCAAACCCGAAGCGTTCGACGACATCGACCTGGCGATCGGCAGCACGCCCGACCCCGTGGCCAAGGACTTTGTGCCGTGGGCCAAGGAGCGCAACTGCGTGGTGGTCGACGAGAGTGGTTACTGGCGGATGGACCCCAGTGTGCCGCTGGTGGTGCCCGAGGTGAATCCCGAAGCGGCGCTCGCGCATCAAGGGGTGATCGCCAGCCCCAACTGTTCGACCACGCAAATGGTGCTGGCCATGAAGCCGCTGCACGACGCGGGCAAGATCCGGCGCGTGGTGGTAAGCACTTACCAGGCCACGAGCGGCGCTGGTGTGGCTGGCCAGGCAGAATTGGTCGACAGCAGCCGAGCGCATCTCGATGGCCAACCGGTGGAGAACAAGGCGTTCGCGCATTCCATCGCGTTCAACCTGATTCCGCACATTGGTTCGGAGAAGCACGCTGGTTACACGTCGGAAGAAATGAAGATGGTGTACGAGACGCAAAAGATCTTTGGCGACGAGTCGATCAAGGTCTGCCCCACGTGCGTCCGCGTGCCGGTGAGCAATTGCCACAGCGAGAGCATCCTGGTCGAGACCGAACGCAAGATCACCGTGCCGGAAGCGCGCGAGCTGTTCGCCGCCACGCCAGGCATTAAGGTGGTCGACAATCTAAATGCTGGCGAGTACCCGATGCCCAAGGATTGCGACGGCGACGACGCCACGTTCGTGGGCCGCATCCGCGAGGACCTCTCGTGCGAAAACGGCCTCACCTTCTGGTGCGTGAGCGACAACCTGCGCAAGGGCGCGGCCACCAACGCGGTGCAGATCGCCGAGTTGTTGGTGAAGAGCGCGGCGGCGGTTTAGTGGGAGCTTTAACTTCGGGTGGCTGTGGACGAGCTCCGCGAGCCCCCAGTTAATGAGCAATGACTAGCTGAGAATGCTGGGGGCTCGTTGCACTCGACCCCAGCCACCCCTGTGTAAGATCACTGGTGGTTTCCATGTCCGAGCGCTGGCTCAAGCTCACCGTTGCCTACGATGGCACTGCCTACGCCGGCTGGCAGATTCAGCCCGCGCAGCCGACCGTGCAGAGTACGTTGATGCAGGCGTGGCAGGCGATCACGGGCGAGGAAGTCACGCTCACCGCCAGTGGCCGCACCGATGCTGGCGTGCACGCGTTGGGGCAGGTCGTGGGACTACGGACCAACACCGCGCTGGAGTGCGAGCGGCTGGTGCAGGCGCTGAATGCCAAGCTGCCGGAAGATGTTGTCGTTACGCAGGTCGAAACAGCGCCGGCCGGTTTTCACGCTACGCATGACGCGCTCAGGAAGCTGTACCGCTATCAGATTCACAACTCGCGCGTACGGCCGCTGATGGATCGCCGCTACCGCTGGCACTTGCCGCAGACGCTCGATGTGAGTGCGATGCAGGCGGCGGCGGACCTGATGGTCGGCCGGCACGACTTCGCTTGCTTCGAGACGACCGGCTCGGAACGGAGCAGCACCGTCCGCACGCTTACCCACGTCGAGGTAGGGCAGGGGGGCGCGGAGGGAGAGAAGATCGACATCGACGTCGAGGGCGATGGCTTCCTCTACAACATGGTCCGCGGCATCGCCGGCACGCTGGTCGAGGTAGGCCGCGGCGCGCGGGAGCCGCAGTGGATCAGCGAAGTGCTCGCCAGCCGCGATCGCCGAACCGCCGGACCGAACGCCCCGGCGCATGGATTGGTGCTGGTGCGGGTGACGTACGGCTGTTGAAAAAGCGGGTTAAAAGGTCCGACATCTCAGGTCATCTCTCCTTCCGTTTCGCTATGGTGTCATAGGTCGTACACGGATTTCAATACTGGCGACTACTGGTTACACTGTATCCAGCATTGTATACTTTTCGTTGCTGGAGTCGCGGGTTCCAGCTTCAGCCGGTCCAGAATCACGTATCTGCCGATGGAGTGCAATGCGGAAGTTTAGAGTGACTTCATTGCGATCTAGATCTCGACGTTGGCCTGTTGAAGCTATTTCGGAGTCGCTGCAGTTCACTGAATCGCTCAGTGCGCGGGCTCCTACACTTACGGGAGGTGCGTGACCATGCAAGCCCTTTTTGGCTGGATTCGCCGGCATGTCACTTTGAGCATTCTCATTGCATTGATTGGGATAGTTATTTCAGTCCTTGCTTGGCGTTGGCCTGTTAATTCACCTGCAGGTCCTGATCCATTCCCGGCCGCAATTGCGGCTGTCGAGCAGGAGCAGCAACGACTTGATGCTTGGGCTCAGAGGCTTCGTACACGTGCTTCAAAGTTGCTCCAGTGGAATAAGTCAGTCGACCTGGACCGAGTCACTGACGAGGATTTCGAGAAAGGACCAGTCGCCGCGCATGATCTGGTGGTGGAATTAACGGGAAGGGAGGCTAGAGCATTTCTTACTAAGGCCTACGACCAGAAACTAAACGATATTCTTGGTCCCACCGTGGAAGAGTTTGACCAGAGCAGCAGTGCCGACTTGGGTTTGAATGTCGTTGTTGACGATTGGAAAAACCGAGCAGAGTTAAAAGCATGGGAAGAGGACCGAGCTGTTTACGCAAAGGAGTTTAGCGATAGGATAAGCGAGAATGAGGGGCTAATTAGCCAAGCGATGAATGAATGGGATGTGATTTCCAAGGAGATAGATGCATACCTTGATGCAGCTAAAGAATATCGTGAGGGTGAAGGTAGATTAGAGGAGCTTACTGACCTCTACACAAATATCGATGTGGCTGCAGAGTCGCGATACTCCCATGACTTCGGAAGGGCAAAGATATTCTTAGCAATCGACGAAGTGCAGCGAATATGCATCGCAGGGAAACCAAAATCGGACTAGCCGTAACCGCCGGACCGAACGCGCCAGCGCATGGATTGGTGCTGGTGCAGGTGACGTACGCTTAGGCTCGGCGCCTGCGCACCCCACCGCCAGTTCCTGTTTTCGCGACCCGAGGCGCTCTGCTCGCTCTAGGCGGACGCAGCGGTTCGGTCCGCCAGCACAAGCCACAGCGCGTGAACAACACCGGGAATGCCGCCCAAGAGCGTTAGCACGATGTTGATCCAGAAGTGCGTCGATAAGCCAACCTGCATGAAGGCGGCCACCGGCGGAAGAAAGATCGACAACACAATCTTCACGACCTTCATCTCATCATCCTCCCTTCAGGAGTACGAGTCGTTCCCGGCCTGCGCGCCATCGCTCGATAAGAATCTCCACACAGCCTGACTGGCCGGGGTGTCTGCCTGTATCTTACATCGGGGGCAGGTCTCGAGGCAACTTCCGCTCCGGAATCCGGACCGTAATGCGGCACCACTCCCCGTCGATTGGGTACAATGGCAAGCGAGTTGGTTGATCGCCAAGTATGCCGTACTGATAAACTCTACTTCAACAGCGGAGCCACGGAACCGTGAAAGCATTATCGGTCCTCGTTGTTCTGGCAGCATTCACCGCGCTGTTCGCGATGCTTTCCACGCAGAGTGCACTGGCGTCCAAATCCCGCCCCAATATCCTCTTGCTGTTTGCAGATGATCAGCGCAATCACACGCTCGGCTGTGCGGGCCATCCAATTGTAGAGACTCCGAACATCGATCAACTGGCGGTGGCCGGGGTGCGGTTCGAGAATGCGTTTGTCACGACATCGACCTGCTGGTCGAGCCGCGCTTGTCTGTTCACCGGGTGTTACGAACGCAAGCACCTTTACAATGTCCGTCCAAGACCGCTTGACCCAGAACTCTGCACCAGTTCGTACTTTGCGGTGCTCAAAGCCGCCGGGTATCGCACCGGCCATTTGGGCAAAGAGCACGTCGCAATCGCCAAAGACTCGGCGAGAGCCATGTTCGACGTGCGTCGACGGCTGGGCCGCAATCCGTACTTCCAACCACAGCCCGATGGGACCAAGCGACACGAAACCCAGGTCTTGGGCGATTGGGGCATTGAATTTCTCAAAGATCAGCCAACCGACCAGCCGTTCTGCCTGACGATCAGCTTTAACGCTTCGCACGCCGAAGATGGCGACCGCCGCCCGGGCGTTGGTCACTACCCCTGGCCGAAGGTTACCGACGGCATGTACGAGGATCAGCAGATGCCGCTACCGCGGCTAAACGATCCGGCGATCTACGCATCGCAGCCGCAGTTCCTGAAAGACTCGATCAACCGCCAGCGCTACTTCTGGCGATGGGACACGCCGGAGAAATACCAGACTAACATGCGGGCCTATTTCCGCATGATTAGTGGCATCGACCACGTGGTTGGACGGCTTGTCGAGCAACTCAAAAAGCAAGGACTCGCGGACAACACCGTGATCATCTACACGGCCGACAACGGTTACTACCTCGGCGATCGCGGCTTCGCAGGCAAATGGACGCACTATGACGAGTCGCTACGCGTCCCACTGGTGGTGTACGACCCACGCCTATCGGAGGAAGCAAGAGGCAAAGTTTGCAGTGAGATGGCGCTCAACATCGATCTCGCGTCAACCATGATCGACTTGGCCGGCGAGGCTCCGCCCGCAAACCACTCGGGCCGCAGTCTAGTTCCTTTGATTCAGGGGACAGCTCCAGCGGATTGGCGGACTGATTTCCTGTGTGAGTTCCTCGCCGTGCCGAAGACAATACCGCGGTGGGAGGGTGTTCGCGACACCGAATGGAGCTACGCCCGCTACTACGTCGACGGACCGGACCAGCCGCCGTTCGAGTTTCTGCATAGCCTCGAGGAGGACCCCGACCAGTTGGCTAACATTGCATCGACTTCGGCCGATCAGCAGAGTGATGTGCAACGAGAGGCACTGGCAGCGATGCGCGAGCGTTGTGATGAGTTGGTGGCGGGGCAGGGGCCGAGCATGAGTGAGTTGGGTGGGCGATGAAGCTGAAAGCGCTCTAGGTCATTGCCTCGATTGTGACCATGATGAATTGATCGCGACGCGTGTTGTGGCTTCTGGTTGCGCATCGTGTAGATTCTGTGGGGCATGGATTCTGGTCCAGCTGCCTTGGTGATTGGCAATAGCAACTTGTAGCCGCGTTCTCGATTCACGTATAATGCTAGGTCGGCAATGTTCAGATTCGCAACGGCTGATCGGCCAAGCTCCTGCCTCCAGAGAATGCTCCATGTACGAATCTCGCTTGCAGGGTCACTTCTTCGCACCCTTTGTCGCCACTGTTTTCTTTGCCATTATCGGGCCGCATCCAAGTGCGGCTCAGACACTCCCGCCGGGAATCATTGACGCTCCACCGATGGTGATCGGGGACGACCAGTCGATCGGGTCGAACACCACATTGAACGTGCGCGAAGGAGGAATAGTTGGACGCAGGTTCGATGCGGGATTGTCCGATGGTTCGAGCACGAACGTGATAGTAGACATCGAAGGTGGCACTGTGGGCTTTAGTTTTAGTGCTAACTCAGGCAGCACGGTCCATGTAAGAGGCGGAAACATTGGTAATTCGTTTGATGCGCATACTGGCAGCATGGTGTACGTCAGTGGCGGGACTTTGGGCAGTTTGGACGCGACTTCAGGTAGTCGTGTGGATATCAACGAAGGGACCGTGGCGAGCATCAACGCCCGCTTTGGCAGCACTGTTAGCATCAGTGGCGGCGCCACGGATCTCGTTAGAGCCTACGGCGGCAGTAGTCTTCAGATGAGCGGTGGGAGGGTTCGCTCCGACTTTGACGCCGAAATCAACAGCAACGTAGAGCTAGTTGGGGGCGAGTTTCAGCTAAATGGTGAGCCGTTCGCAGATTCGGTGATCACACTCGCAGCAGGAGACGTGTTCACTGGTACGTTTATGGATGGTGCATCGTTTCTTTTCTCCGATGTAACGCCATTCATTTCGGACACAAATTACTCCGACATGCTCCAATCGGCAACGCTCACTCGGGTGCCGTTGCCCGCGATTGACACATCGCCAATCTTTATTGATGGATCGACTGCCACGAACGTTCACAGACTTCGTGCAGGCCAAACTCTATCGTTGCATGATGGTGGAATGCTCGACCGCAACTTCACTGCGGTCGATGCCAATATGAACTTTGAGGGGGGAACGGTAGGAACCAGGTTAGAAATAGCAGGAACGATAGTAAGTGTTCACAATGGAACGATTGGTGACAGATTCTTCGCCAGCGCACGTAGCGTAGTGAATATGACCAATGGCGCGATTGGGGATCACTTTGCAGCCAATTCGGGCAGTTTGGTGAATCTCAATGGCGGGACGGTCGGAAACTACATGAGAGCGGACTCGGATAGCACGATCAACATCCGGGATGCGACCGTGGGCATTTACGCCGAAGCTAACTTCGGCAGCACGGTCAACATTGACGGAGGGAGCGTGGGCAGCGGCTTCCGCGCCTCGGAGGGCAGTACTGTGAATGTAGGCGGAGGAACAGTGGGAAACTCCTTCAGTGCCTTTGGAGCGGTGAACATCCTTGGGGGGACGGTGCTAAGCTCATTCACCGCGTACATCGGCAGCGAAGTGAACATCGGAGGGGGAAGTGTAGGCCGGTCGTTCGAGGCTCGCTACGGTAGCACGGTAAATATCACAGGGGGAACATTTGGTGACGATTTCAAAGCCCTATCCGGTAGCGACATCAACATCACGGGCACGGAGTTCTACCTTGATGGAACGAAGGTGGATCTTGAGTTTGGTGTGCCAATGGTGGTTGCTGACCGCAACGTGCGGTTGAGCGGACGGCTCGCCGATGGAAACGACTTTGAATTCGATCTTTTCGCCTCCAACTCTTTGGTCGATGACTTCTTCTCACCGGATGCCACCTTGACACTGACGCTAGTGCCTGAGCCGACCAGCGTGCTTCTATATGCCCTGGCATTGGTTGCGGGCTACGTACGTTGGCGCGGTAGTATCCGCTGCAGTTCAGTGGCCTGAGCGGAAGTCGCGATGGACCGGTACGGTCGTTGCAGAGAATTCGTGGTTCTTCACAGCCGGGTTGGTGCCGGGCGGGACGCCAGACCATTTGTCAGAAAAGCGCGGTTGAATTCTTACACTGCGCTGATCTAATGGCGGTGCGTGGCATTATGTATAGGTGAATGAGTAGGTGAGTAGGTGAGTATCGGTGATCCATTGGCTTGCCCTTCGCGGGTATGCTCCGGGCGCTGACGCTTCCGGCTCGCCAGCGTGCTCGTTCGGCGGAGCGAACGGCTACTATCGTTTTGCCCCACCGAAAAACATGCGGGGAACAACGCGGAGGGTTTTGTCGCACCCCCCCGAATGGTTTGGCCTGGAAAACAAGTGGTTTCACCACTCGGATAGGACCAAAACGGTTGGGGTTTTGGGCCAATGGATCGAATAGGGGGACAAAACCCCCTGGTCCAAAACCCATAGAGCCATTTTGGATGGTACCGCGGCGGGGTGCGGAGATCGCACTATCGCACGCGGGCTTTGAAGCGGAGTACGCCGCCTTGGCCGACGTTGAGCGGCTCTTTGATTTCCCACCGCAAGAGGAGCGAGCCGCCTTCGTTCGGTTCGGTGGTGAAGTCGGAGTCGAGGGTCGACTTGGCGGAGTCCTCGACGTACTCCAGGCGGGTCGCCAGGTTGTCGACGATGGTGACGTTGCCGATGGGCTGGTCGCCGACGTTGTCGAATCGCAGGGCGAACTCGACCTCTTCGCCGAGCTCCGCGGCACCGGTCGAAGCGAGTTTGATCAAGCGGATGCGTGGTGAATCGGGTTCTTCGAGACCGAAGATCTCGCCTGCTTGGGTGCGTCCGATTTGTTGGTGGACCTGCTTGCCGTCGACGACCACTTGGGCCGACACGTCGGACGCCCAGGTGTAAGCCGAGACGATGGCCTTGGCCAAGCGAGGCTTTTCGCCGTTGTCGATGATGCCGAGCTTGACCACTTGCAGGTTGAGCTGCGGGGCGAGGATGCCTTCGAGGTCGGCGGCCGCGAGACGAGCTTTGATGCCGCCGGCTTGGACGCGCGCGCGGAACAAGTTAGGCGGTTGGTCGCCGAGGCTGGCGAGCGGGCTTTTCTGCTCGACCGCGGTGGTGACCTGATCGGTGCGATTGGCAGCCGCCAGGCCCATCTCGTCGATGATGCCACCGGGGCCAACGCGGTGATGGTTCACCGTGAGCGTGTCCACACGGCGGACCGCGCCGAAGCGAGGAGCATAGATGCAGACGCGGTTACTTGGTTTGACGATCACGCGACCGTCTTTGGTGTCGTAGTGGGTGATGGTGTCTTCCTGCTCGACACCATGCAGTCGCCAGTCGTAACCAACACCGGCGGGCGTGTGGAAGTCGCCACCGTCGCAGAGGTACTCGTCGGACGGTCCGACGACTGAACAACTTTGACAACCACATTGAAAGGAAGGATCGCAACCCGTCATGGGATCGCAACCGGTCATCGGGCCACACGCGCCAGAGTCGCACGGCGCGCCTTGGCAACCGTGGCAACTACAAGGAGCTACCTCGCCGTGATAAGGCTGGGTGGGCACCCTGTCGAGCCACTCCTGCGAAGCGTATTGAGCTTGCTGAACAGGGTAGGGGGGTGGCTGTGGTACCGGGGCCTGGCTCAAGGAGCCGTCGCTTCCCGCTTGGGAGTAACCGCCGATGCCGGTATGCGGCGTGAGCGGCGACGTGCTTTGGCAAGCGCACAAAGCGATGACCGCCAGCACGATCACCAGCGCGCGGAACCAACGCGGAAAGAACTCAACGTGTTGCGCGCTTGTGGTCGTCATGATGTTCGAACAGCTTGGAAAAGGTCGGCGACTCGGCGCACGCTTCGTGGCGGCGCCGGCGCCCGTGGATTTACTCGGCGCTATGTTTGCGACCGTACTCGACAATCGGAGGACAACCATAGGTAGCGAAACCTTGCCCAGCGGCTTGCGAGATATCGCGGCCACCGATTCGCAGGATGGCGATCGGCCGGCCCGCGGCGTCGGCAACTTCCAGCGGATCTTCCTCGGGGCGTGCCTCGTACCAGGTGGTCTTGCCGTCGACTTCGTCGACGGGCAGCGCCTGGTTGGGGTCCTCGACGTAGATCACGCGCGTGACGTACATGCCTTGAGCGGCGAGTTCGAGGTCCTCGGCCGTGATGTCGATCGGCACGGGGAACTTGAGCGCCGCGCCGGGTGGCGGGTACAGGCGGTCGATCAACTCGACGGTCGGGAAGATCTCGACGCCGGGACGATCGAACACATTAGTCACCCGCAGCCGATAGACGCTGCCGACTTGCAGGCCGAGCAGCACATCGCCGCTTTCGGGCTGCGTGAACTGCCCGCCCTGTGCATAACCCACCTCGACACCCGCTGGAACGCGGATTGCGGTGGGCTGCGTATAACCCAACAACGGTCCACCCCTCAGAAGTCGCTGACTTCCAATCGCTCCCGGTGGCATGGCGCCTGCGTGCAAAGGATGCCGTGCTGGGGTTTGGGCCGCAGCGTGGGAGGCAACCAACATGCATGACAGAACAACCAAACCCAGTCTGCCAGCAACCATCGCTTGCACGGATGCAAGGCGTCTGAGGCGGCGGACCGTTGTTGTTGAATGCGTCACTGTACTTACGTTGTATGTACGGAAAGGGTTCTAAAGTGGCGGTGAGTAGGCAAGTAGGCAAGCAGATAGGCTGCGAGCGTCGCTCGGTTACCTGCTCATTTACTCACCTACTCACCGCCTTCTGCTATCGCTTTACTAATCGAGCCAGGTGGCTCGTTTGCTACTTACTGGCAGTACTCACAATTGCAGTCCGCGTTATGAGCACCCGACTTCAGGTGGTTCCACGACTTGTTCAAAGCCGAAGGAATCAAGCCAGGCACGGTTCCGCCGAACAGCTGCTTCGGAGCACGGTTCACTTCGTCGATGCGAACGTGGTCGACCGGAGCCGGGTAGTTCATGCCCGGACGCTGCTTGACGGTCACCTTCATCTCGTGCACCGGATCCGGCAGCACGACGCGAGTGCGGTTACGCATGCTATGCTTCTTCAGGCCAGCAGGCACGCCCAGCGGAATGTGGGGCGGACCGGGCAGACCAATCGGAGTGCCGGTGATCGGCATGCCGTAGGCGGGCGCCATGTTGGCTACCATGTGCGGAGGAATTCCCCCCTGAGGCATCATGCCTGCGGTGGGAGCACCCATGGGCATCTGGCCCATGCCGCCGCCAGCACCGTAGTAGCCGCCAGCGCCACCGTAGCAGCCTCCGCCGTAGCAACCGCCATCGGGGCAGCCACCTTCGGCGTAGCCGTCGACGTATCCTTCGCCCATGTACTGTCCGTCCGCAGGAGCGGGGACGTGCTCGGGTCCGACTTCAAATTCGCCTTCGCTGTACTGAGCAGGCATCACGCCACCGCCACCGGCACACATGCCGCCGGCCGAGCGGCTGAGGTCCTTGTTACCCATACGCAGGATGGCCAGGATCGAACCACGGCGGTCCGCCTCGGCAATCGGATCGACGCCGGGATCGAGTCGCGTGCTCACCAGGGTCTCCACTCCAGCGAGGGCGACTTCGGTGAACTCGGGATCCGGCAGGTAGATCACCTTGGTGACAAAGTTGCCACTGAGGACCTGATCGAAGTCCTCTTCGGTGAACTGCACAGGGATCGGCGCGTGGGCCAGGTAAGCATCGGTGCGGGGAGTGACCGGAGCCACTTCCAGCGTGGGATACAGCACCACCGTTTCGCGACCAGGCAGGTTCGAGACCTTCAAGCGATAGATCGCTCCCTGGTAGAAGTCCTGCTTGCCAGGCACGAACAGCGAGGCCGAGTCGAAGCAGCCTTGGCCGCTGACGTCCCAGTTGATCTGCAGTGGTTGCTCGCCGAGGAACGAAATCTGCGACGTGGCGGGCATGCCGGGCATTCCTGCGCCGGGCATACAACCTCCGCCGTAGCAGCCCCCGTCTTCGCAGTACTGAACCTGTTGAATGTTGGAAGGTTGGCTAGGTGGTCCGCCGGCCATGTAGCCCATATCGCCAGCCATGCCGCCCATGCCCATGCCACCCATACCCATTTGGCCGGGTACTGGAATCACGCCGGGACCAGGACCGCCGACACCGGGGCCTGGTTCCATGAGCTGTTGAGCTGGAGGTATGTTGTGGGCCATTCTGGCGCCGGTACATCCGATGGTGGTCAGTGCGGCTGCCAGCACACAGCAAGGCAACCATTGTGTTAAACGCATTGTGTCCCCCCTTGGGAATGATCTCGCCGGCACACCTGCTAGCACCGGTCGCGAAGTGCGGTGGACGCTGTTCCAGCCACTGGGCTAGAATCCGCGACCCTCATTTGGCGGTCTGCCTGACGCCCGTTGACGACAGACAGAGCACGCCTCTGGGAGTATGAAGTCGGTCCCCTACGACCTGAATCTTTGGCAAAACCGACAAAACCGGCGCATGAAGCTTATATTACGCCATTTAACAACGCTGATTATCGTGCTGGGCGCAGCGGCTGCGGTTTACATGGTGGCCAAGCCCACCATCCAGCGATCGCGCGCCGAGTCGGCTCAGGCCAAGGAGCAGGAGGTCGATCAGCGGCAGCAAGCCAACTTGCGCCGGGTGCTGGCGGCCAACGTGAAGGTCGACCCGAACGGCGACCAGCAACTGCTATCGGCCATCGCCCGACTCGAGCAGCGGTACAGCGTCGAGGCCCGTCTGTTGCACGAAGCCCATGTGCAAGGGCTGCGGATCGATGGGCGTGGCGAGTACTTGCAGCGGGACCGCGGCAATCAGAGGAAAGTCCGCTGGAAGCTCGAGAGCCAGCATGACGGAGTGCGGGCGTCGCTGCTGCAAATCGTGTACGACAACGACTTGTTGATAGATCGGCAAACCGCCGGCGGCCAGCGAATCGAGAAGGTCGACCTATGGAGATTGCGTCGCCGCGGCCGGCAGGCGTTTGGCGATGAATCGCCGGGCGACCTTGGCTCGATGCCCATCTCGCCACAACTCACGGCCAGTTTCGGCGGTTTGCCGATGCTGCTGGAGTCGCTACGTACGCACTTCGAGTTCACCGCGCCAGGTGCGTTCCGCGCACCGGAAAGCCTTGGCTTGGGCTCGCAACCGGTGTTGGGACTCATTGGTCGGTGGCGCGCCGAGTCGCTTGCCGGAGTGCTGACCGACTTGTCTGACGTGTCGGCCGAGGACATCAGTTCGGAAATGCTGCGCGACCGACTGAGAGAGCGGATGGCGAAAGGCCCGCTGCCCAGTCGGTTGCCGATCAACGTCATGGTGCTGTTGGGAAAGAACGACCTGTTTCCCTACCTCATCGAGTTTCGTTCGATCGACGATCCGCTGGCCGGCGATCAGCTCGAGCCGTTGGAACTGTTCCAACTGAGCCGCCAGCCACTGGCCCGACTGCAGTTGCACGACGTGGTGTTCGACCAGGAGATCGCCACGTTCAAGTTCCTCTACGAGCCACCCGAGGAGCCACACGACGTGACCGACCACTACGCCGAACGGATAGAGCAACGCGAGGCAGTGCAGGTGGCACAGCAACAGCGGCGCATGGCTAGCGGGACAGATGATTCAAGGCATTGACCGTGACCACGCTCTGCTTGTGCGTCCGCCAACGAATGATATTCAGATTGCAGTTGTCCTGCGGGAGTCGGCGTCGCAGCGCGATCGGCACGCATAGCAATTCGCCCAAGTACAAGCGATTCACAACGCTGTGCGCCGACACCACGATGTGCTGCCCCAGGTGGTCGGCCGCCAGAGTGTTCATGGCGTCTACGACGCGGTCGGTTACCTGCCGCAGGTTTTCACCGCCGGGGTAACCATTCGCGACGGGATCCTCGCGAAACGCCAGGTAGGCCGCGTTATCGTTAGCTTCGATGTCGACCCACGAGCGATCTTCCCACTGACCGACGTCCGCCTCGGCGAGCCCCTCGACCGCGGTCACCGGCAGATCGTGGTGTTTGGCGACTGCTTCGGCGGTTTGCATGGAGCGGCGGAGTGGGCTGGAGTAGACCGCAGCAATAGTCTTCGCGGCCAGCGCCGCACCCACCTGCGCGGCCTGCGCCATGCCCGACTCGGTGAGCGGCTCATCGATGTGGCGACCCTGCATCCGCGGCGGATTCAGCAGGTTGTGAGCCGTGGCTCCGTGGCGCACCAGGTAGATCAAGCAGTCGTTGGGCATAGTCAGTCGATGTGGGGCTATCGAGGACAGGTACTTAAAGGGCAACTCTATTCGACACAGCCAGCTTGGCCGCAGTTTCGATGGCCGCCACCATACCGCTGGTCTCGGCCGTGCCTTGCCAGGCAAGGTCCAGCGCGGTGCCGTGCGCCACGCTGGTGCGGACGATCGGCAGGCCCAGCGTGACGTTCACCGCCGAGTGCATGGCGAGCAGCTTGAAAGCAATGTGCCCCTGGTCGTGGTACTGGGCCACCACGGCATCGAACCGGCCATCGCGCGCAGCGATCATCAGCGTGTCGGCCGGCATCGGCCCAGTGGCGTTGATGCCAGCGGTGCGGGCGGCCTCGACCGCCGGGGCGATGATCTTGATTTCCTCGTCGCCGAACAGACCTTCCTCGCCGCCGTGGGGATTGAGCGCGGCGACGCCGATCCGGGGCTCGGATACGCCCAGGCGGCGCATCATGTTGTTGGCCAACTCGCACTTCTCCAGAATCGCCTCGACGGTGATCATGTCGAGCGCCTTGCGGAGCGAGGTGTGCAGCGTGACGTGGGCTACGCCCAGCCCGGCGGGCGAGTGGTTTGCCACACCCGGTGGCAAGTAGAGCATCATGCCGAAGCGCGGCGTGCCGCACAGATCGGCCAGCAGTTCCGTGTGGCCCGGATAGTCGTGCCCCGCGGCGTGCAGCGCGGCTTTCGAGAGCGGGGCAGTCACCAGTCCTTCGATTTCGCCAGCCAGCGCCATCTCGGCCGCTTTCAACACCGCTTGGAAGGCCACTTCGCCGGTGCGGGCATCCGATGTTCCCGGCCGAACGTCGAGCAGCCCGTCCTTCGAGACAGGAAGGCAGGGCAGGGCGGGGCCCGTGGGCAGATCGTGCACCGACGTGACCTCGACCACCTCGACGTCGACCTTCCGCAGCTGGCACGCCCGCCTCATGATTTCCGGCTGCCCCAGCACCATCGGGCGGCAGATTCGGTGGATTCGCTCGTCTTGCCAAACCCCGGCAATGACCTCCGGCCCAACGCCGGCGGCGTCGCCCATGGTCACGGCAAGCAGGGGAAGTGGGGCACTGGACATGTGTGGCTAAAGCAGGGGCAGCGGGATAGTCGGGGCAAACCCGCAATTTTACCGCACGTCTTCGATCAGCAGAACGGGCCCTGCGGGAAGGCGTTTTTCGCGGAAGAATCGCCGCTCGCAGTCCGAATTTAACAATGTTGACGGTTGTGTACGGCTCTCTCCCCGTGCAGACTGGGGCCTCCAGGCAAAGTGGTCCGATGACAACCGCCGCCGGGCAACTATACTGTAGTTCTGGCGTATTTTACCCAACCTCACTACTCTGACCGACTCGCGCCCGCAGGATTCGACCAACATGGCCAAAGCAATGACGTTCGGCGGCATGGCCGTGGCCGGCTTGAGTCTGCTGCTATTTGGGTTGGACCTGGCAACCACATTCCCGTTTGGCAGGCAGAGCTGGCTGATCGATATCGGCTTCGTGATCTGCGCCGGGATTCTGGGCTACCTGAGCTGGAGCGCCTACCGCGACCTGTAATTCCAGGTCACCCTGCGACGCGCGGCGTCGCTTGCCGCGAGAGTTGCTCGGCCGCACTACCGGCGGTCTCCACCTTCAACCAACCTCGCTGGTGGAACTCGGCCACTTGGTCCAGCAGTTTGCAAACGTACCGCCAGTCAGGCCGCAGGCTATGAGGTCCCACTTGCCACAGCAAGTGCATCCGCATCGACTGGCTGACGGCCAACTGCAATCGGCTCTCCAACCCAGCGAACTCCGTGGCGCTGATGGGCGTGGCCAGCCGATCGGTTACGGGAGCTTCCCAAACGCCCCAGGTTAACGCGCGTAACGAGCCTGTGCGGCTCGGCTCGACGCTCAAGCCGACCGGTACGACTGCTTCGACTTCCCACTGCGACAGCAGGGAAGGGTGCACACCGGCTCCGGTGGCTATCAGGCACCGCAGCGGCAGGGCAACGCGTCGAGCGACGCGCGAGAACTCCCCAAACGTCGCAACTTCGCTGGCAATATCGGCACGCCCTAAGACGAATGCCAACTCATGGGGACAGCGACTGGCGACGAGCGATCCCGCTAAGCGGAAGTCGCGTACGCAGCTAGCAACGCCCCAGGTGGCCGTGAGGCCGCGTTCCTCCAAAACTGCTAGTGCTTGCTCGAGTGGGAGGTGGTTGTCGGTGCCATGGCGCTGGCCGATGGGCAACACCGTGATGGCGACGCGCGGCGCGGTGGGCGAGCGAAACCAGCGGCTGATCCATCGCATTTGCATTTCCCCCAAGTTCAGACGACAATCGAGCTAGGTGGGCAGACCCATTGCTGATACTCTGCCGACTTCACTTCCATCGGCCGTCGGCGTGTATCCTCGACAGTCGACTGGGGGGCTCAGAAACATCGGCCGTACTTCGAAAATGGAAAGTGCAGGCGAGATTGGCGGATTACAGCCCGCCCAGGGAGGCAGATATTGAGAACTTCCAAATCCGATTTTCGCCCGTATCCGCTGCTAGCAGGCGGTCATCGCCAAACGCTCGCCGCGCATTACATTGCCGCGCGGTATCAGCTGGCGGGCACCGTGCAGCACCACGTCGAGCTCGACGATGGCGATCGACTCGTACTGCACGATGACCGACCGAACCGCTGGCAGCCGGGTGATCCGGTGGCGATGTTTGTGCACGGACTGTGTGGTTCGCATCAAAGTCGCTACGTGGTGCGGATCGCGCACAAGCTGCACGAGCGCGGTGTGCGAACGTTCCGTGTCGACCTGCGTGGCTGCGGGGCAGGGGAGCAACTCGCCCGCACTTCGACTCATTGCGGTCGTTGGAGCGATCTCGACCCGCCGCTGTTGCACATCGGCGAACTCGCGCCAGAGTCGCCGGTTACGTTGTGTGGTTTCTCGCTAGGCGGAGCGTTGTCGCTCAACCTGGCGGCGACGCACTCCGCGGCTTCCAACCTGGCCCGCGTCGTGGCGATCTGCCCGCCGGTGGACCTGTTGGCCGTGGAGCGTTTGCTCAAGCGCCCGCTCAACAAGCAGTACGACCAATACTTTGCGCGCCAATTGTGGAAGAAGGTGGTCGAGCGCGCCGAGACGATTCCAGGTGCGCCGCAGGTGCAGCACTTGCCACGGCCGCGCAAACTGCGCGAGTTCGACGAAGCTTACACCGTGCCGCTCGGCGGGTATCGCGACGCCGACGACTATTACGAGCAGGCCAGCGTGGTGGGCCGGCTCGATAAGATTTCGGTGCCCACGCGAATCATCGCCGCGGCCAACGATCCGATCGTGCCCATCGAACCACTGCTCACCGCGAACCTCGGCACGCAGACGCACTTGCTGGCCACCGGTTGTGGTGGACATCTCGGATTTGTCGGGCGCCGCGGTACGGACCCGGATCGCTACTGGCTCGACTGGCGTGTGATCGAATGGGTGACCGGCGCCGAGACTACCACCACGGAGGATACTGGAGAGCCAACGCCGCCAGAACCGTCGCCTACCACGACGCGTTGGTTTGCCGCGCGGCTACGTCGGCGAAACTCACCCTCGAAAGTCATCGATTAGCTAAGCACCTTGGCCGCCACGTCGGGCGGTCACCACGATCGAATGTCCAAAACCACCCCACCGTTGGCGATGCCCGAGTCGACCGACGAGTCGTGGTCGCGGCCCGACGATCGTTTCATTCCGGTGCGGGCCTGCGACTTGGCCCACCGATTGGCCACCGATGCGGGGTTGTTCGGGCTCGAGTCAGATTCGGTCCACGAGTTCGCCGCCGCGCTGGAAGAGGTGATCGATCGCGAAACGGGCACGTTCGAGCGGCGGCTGGCAGATGCCTACGCCCGTTTCAATCCCGATCGCGACACGCAGCCCATCGTAGCCGACGAGCCTGCCACGGCCGACGAATACGAGTTGCTCTGCACGCAGCTGGCGTATCTGCTAGACAAGGCCAACTACGAGGAACTGAGCGACGTGGAAATCGCCCAGGCGGTGCTTCGCGCTGGATCGCGAAACCTGAGCGTGCGGGTCGACCCCACACGCGTCGAATTTTTGCGGTTGTGGGTGCGGGGCAGGGGGGAGACGACGAAGCTTGAGCGATGTCGGTGGAAGCCTTGGCAGAAGCAAAAGATCAACGTCCCGGTGTTCAAGCGGCTGATGGTCGTGGCGCGGCTGAAGGACGAGCCCTACGTGCGGCTCAAACTGTTCAAAGAGATTCCCGAGGCGGAGGTTGAAGCGTTGCTGCCGCACGCCGAAGTGACGATGAGCCTGTGGGACCGAATCAAGCTCCTGAGTACCGGCGCCGGCACACTCGGCGTCACGCTAAGTAAGGTGCTGAAGATCGCCATTGGCTTTGCGGCGCTCTGGAAGCTGGCCTGGATCCTACTGATCGGCGTTGCCACGCTTGGGGTGCGCAGCGCGCTGGGCTACCGCAACGCCCGCATGAATCGCGATTGGCAGCGGACGCGGCACTTGTACTTCCAGAACATGGGCAACAACGCCAGCGCCTTGCAGCTGCTGGTGGCCACGGTGAAGCAAGAGGAGTTCAAGGAAGTGCTGCTGGTGTACGTCCTGCGGCACGCCAGCGACACCAGAAACGACTCACGGCCACCAAACCCGCGCGAGCAAGTCGAGCAGTACCTCCGCGAGCAGTTTGATGTCGAAGTGGATTTCGACATCAACGACGCTGAAAGCAAACTCACGAATCTTGGGCTCGCCACCGAAGTACACCCGGCAGGAGTTCTACCGATCGACGAGGCCATCGAAGTGCTGCGACAATCCACCAGTGGCCAAAACCGCATAATCGAGTGGCAACCGGGACTTTGACTGAGCAAACTTGTGGGGAGGTGTGTCCGACGCCGATACTAAGGTCGTTTGTTTCTCATAGGATACACCCACCAAGGTAAAGATGAGTAAATCCGCTAAAGGTCGACAGAAGTTGAATCGTCCCATTGGGCTCGCGCTACCTGAAGTCCATCGCCTGAGACATGCAAGAACGCCAAGGCGGATCGTGAGTCGTGGGACTCGCTTGTTTACCTCCACGCCGGACGGGCTATTTGTGTGGGATGTGCTGTCAGGCAACCAGGTCTGTGCGATCAACGACCTCGATGAAGGATCGCATCAGGCGATCAGCGCTCTTGATGTTTCTCCTTGCGGACGGTGGATTGCGACCGGCGTAAGCGACCTCACGACGAAGGTATACGATGCCGAGTCGGGGGAGCGAAAGGCGCGACTTAGCAAACTCCGCAAGAGCATGTACAACTCCGCAGAACTCGTGCGATTCTCCCCCGCCGGAGATGTGCTGGCCTGCGCAATGGGGCGAAAGGTCGAACTCTACTCAGTTGCTGATTGGCAGCAGGTGGGCGAACTCAAGGGCCACACCAGCAAGGTTCACCTCATGGAGTTTGTCCCTGAATCGAATACTCTGATCACCTGTGGCGGCAAGTACATCAAGGTCTGGGACACGGCAAAGGGAGCGGAGGTCGCTTCGATTGCCGAGCACCAGAAATTGCTAGGCTCGTTGGCGGTGAGTCCGGACGGCAAGTTCTTCGTCAGCGGTGGCGAAGACAATCGATCGGTGGTTTGGTCCTTGCCCAATGCGACCAAACTAGCTGACTGTCGCGACCATGCCAGCTACGTCTTCCAACTTGCCATTTCGCTCGACGGCTCCCAAATCGCTTCGGGGGAGTACAAAGACCGGCTGTGCATTCGCGATCGGTCCACCGGCGAGCTAGTCGGCCCACCCCTCGAATACCCTGCGAGGAGTCTTGCTTACTCACCCTCGGGCCAACTCTTGGCCGTAGCAGGTTCCAAGACATCCACGCTAGTGAATGCCGCCGAGGGTGAAGTTGTTGCCCACCTGCCAGGAAGCCTCGATGTCCAATTTTCGGAAGATTCGAAGCTGGTTGCTATTTGCGACGAAAACGACGTCGTGCTCTTGGAAATAAACTCGTAACTCGGTTTCGTGTGCTACTGCCGGCTGCCGATCGAGCAGGCGATCGTTCTATTGCGGGGCAGGGGGGACGACAGCACTACGACTCAGCGGATGCTGGAGTGTTAGCATCCTTTTGATGCGTGTGCGTGTGACCTTCCATTCTTCCCGCCACATACGCCACGGCCAGGCCCAACAACAACGCGGCCGAGAGCTTCCAGCGGTCGTGGTGATGGAACTGCAACTCGGGCAGCAAGTCGCTGCCGGCGATGCACAGGAA
Source organism: Aeoliella sp. (assembly GCF_965227375.1). NCBI lineage: Bacteria > Pseudomonadati > Planctomycetota > Planctomycetia > Pirellulales > Lacipirellulaceae > Aeoliella > Aeoliella sp. Next base: position 370,075 of record NZ_CBDDFX010000002.1, on the reverse strand, counting down.
CACGCCGGCCGAGAACGCCAACGCAGCCGGCAGGGCAAACCACACGGGGCCCACTTCGGGCGAGAGACCCAGCAGGAACAAACCTGCACCAGCGGGGATCGCCAGCGAGAAAAGGGCGTTGACGATCGACCGCGCGGAGAGCGAGTAGCCGCTGCGGGCCATGAGCATGGCGATGGTCATCGCGTCGAACGGCTTGTGCAGGAAGATCACCAGAAAGGTGCCAAGGCCCGGCAGCGTGCCGCCGCCGTGCCCATGCGCGACGCTGGCCGCGAGCGCCACCCCGGCCAGCAGACTATGGAGCGTCAGCCCGATCGCTGCGCCGGTCCAGGTGATGTCATGCGCGTGGTCGGAATGGGGTTCGTGCGAACAGCCCGGGCCATGCACGTGGTCCTCGTCGTACACGTGCTCTTCGTCGGCCGGTGCTTCGTGGTGGTGGAAACAGAAGAACCGCTCGATGAAGAACATCGCCAGAAAGCCGATTACAAACCAAACCATCAGTCCGGTGATGGTCGTAGTCATGTCGCTGCCCGACTGTTCGAGCGCCGAAACCAGGGCGTGGGGCAGCATGTGCAGCACGGCCACGCCGAAAATGATACCGGCCACGAAGCTTACCGCCACTTCCATCCAACGGTGCGTGAGCTTCCACCATTCGGGGATCATCCCGCCCACCACTGAGGAGAGCAGAATCAGCACACAGTAGTAAACGAGGAATGCGGTGGACGACATGAGACCGATGGGCGCGTAGGCAAGCTGCAGGGAAGCGCGTTAGTATGGGCACTTTCGCTCCCAGTTACAACTGACCAACCACGAGTCCCCATGCGAGCCCTTGTACAACGTGTGAGCCAAGCCAGTGTTACCGTGGCGGGTGAAGTGACCGGTCAGATCGAGCAGGGGTTGCTGGTGCTGCTAGGCGTGGGGCACGACGACACGCCGAAGCAGGTAGCGTGGATGGCCGAAAAGCTCACCGGCCTGCGAATCTTCGACGACGCCGACGGTAAGATGAACTTGTCGCTCACCGACGTCGGCGGCGCGATGCTGGTCGTGAGCCAGTTTACGCTGTTCGGCGACTGCAAGAAGGGGAAGCGACCCAGCTTCATCAACGCCGCACCGCCCGAGTTGGCCGTGGAACTCTACGAGCAGTTTGTCACCGCTGTTCGCGAGCGTGGAATCGAGGTCGGCACCGGCAGGTTTCGCGAGCACATGGACGTCGCGCTGGTGAACGACGGGCCGGTGACGCTATGGATTGAGTCGCCGTAGCAGTTGCTTAGCGCGGTCCGAACCCGCCACTCGCGTTGTACACCGGCTCGGCGGTGCCGGGGTTGGGTTGCACGCGGTTGGGCGCGCCCGAGTTGGGCGAGAAGCCTCCGCCCGGTGGCGGGTATTCTCTGGGAGTGTACGGTTGTGGCTCCGTGAAAGGTTGCTCGAACGCCGGCGAGCGTCCCCATGGCGCAACCGGCGGAGTGGGTGACGATGCCGTTTCGGTGTTCGCTCGCGCATCGAATGTATCGAACGTCGGATCGGTCGCTTGTTCAGCGCTGCGAACGCGCTCGCGGACATCCTCGACCAACTCCTCCTGGACGTTGTGAATGCGTTGTACGTTGCCGGCTAGTTCCGGGTAGCGCGTTTCGAGGTAACTCATCACACTCGGCTCACCGGCCACCATGACGCCTACGATGACCAATTTGGCGTAGGTGCTGAAGTTGGCCCAACCGTTCTTGCTCCAGAACTTCAGCGCCGTGCCGAAGGAACGTTTGAGTCGCCAACTGCCACCTTTCCACTCGATGCTCCATAGTTCGTCGAGGCACAAGTGCGACATCGCACCAAAGAACACCCCGCCTGCTTTCAAGTAGCGGATCGGTGCGTTGCCGGCGGGTCCGCAAACCAGAAAGGCGAGTCCTGCGAAGATCAGCACGGCTGGAATGCTATGCCACATTCCTCGATGCACCGTGAAGCGTCCCAGCAGCGACGCGCCGCCGAAGCGTATGAGGAAATACAAACTAGCAGCGATCAGCACGATTCCGTCGTAGGACAAGTGGAATGCGTGAAAGCGATCCACTAGCAGCATCGGCACAATGCCGGCAGCGAAGCCGGTCGACTCGCGAATAGGGATGCCGGTGTCGCTATCCAAGTCGGGCAGCATGCCCGACACGCCGCACAGTCCTCCTGCGACGATTGCCGAATCGACATGGAAACCCATCGCGATCCCCATGCCGGCGTAGCCTACGCCGAGCACCGAGCTGGTGGTCACGTGTGTGCGAAAGTCGGCCATGGTGGATGCGCGCAAAAGGCGGTGAGCAGAATGCGCCGGAAGGATAGGTATCCTCTCGCGCCGAGACAATATCGCCTGACGCATCGCTATCACCGCTAGCATCTTGCAGGCGGAGCAACTGCCCTTCGCCATGCCGCAGTTGCCCGCTATACTTCCGCCCCGCCCACCTTCCCCACTTTGGGCCCCCTGCTGGCGTCGCTAGCGCGAGACGTGCTTACTACCTTTCTTGCCCGATCGAGTGGATCGACATGCAGACCTACGACCTATTGATGCTGGTAGTGTTGGCCGGCGCCACGCTGTTTGGTTTCGTCAAAGGCATGGCCTGGCAGGTGGCGTACCTGGCGTCGCTGGTGGTGAGCTACTTCGCTGCGGTGAAGTTCAGTCCGCAGCTTGCACCGGTGTTTGGCGAAACGGAGCCTTTTAACCGCTTCGCGGCCATGCTGGCGATCTACGTGGCAACGTCGCTCGCCATTTGGCTCATTTTCCGTGGCGTCGCCGGCGCGATCGATCGTGTGAAGCTCAACGAATTCGACCGCCAGATGGGCGCCCTGATTGGCTTCGCCCGGGGCGTGCTGTGGTGCATCGGAATCACGTTCTTTGCATCGATGCTACTCGAGTCGCAGCGGTCGGCAATTCTCAATTCCAAGGCCGGTCACTACATCGGGGTGCTGCTGGCCAAGAGCGACGCGGTGTTCCCGCCCGAGGTCCAGAAGGTCATCGGCCCGTACGTCGATCGCATCGAACAAGGGCTCGATCCCGACCAACCGGCAGGATCCGGATGGCCCGCATCAAGCGATTGGCCGGCGAGCGGGCAGGGGGGGCAGGGGACCAGTTGGCCGACCAGCAACCAGGGTTCGCAGCCCCCTGTGCAACCTGCCCCGAGGCCCCCTGCCAACGGAGGCGTAACGCCGTGGCCCACGTCTGGCGGTACCGGTTCGACGCCCAACTCCTGGCCCAGCACGGCCACGAATCCAACCCCCTGGCCGAACCAATAACAGGGCGGCTGGAAGCATCGCCGGCGCGCGTTCCGCGGCGCCAGCGCGCCGTGAAATCTCGCGATCGCTGCTACGCGCGCATCAGCTTCGCGCGAATCGTCGCTTTGAGATCTAACGTCCGTACCCAAGGGGATGAGCGTAAAACCCCGGGAAAAATGGATCCAAAACGAACATAACAGCGATTATCGGACGTTGCGTACCGGTGTGAAGAGCCTTCGCGCTTGCTGCAAGTAGGCCTTCAGGCGATACTCCTCTTGCCGAAGAGACGGCTTTCGGATTCCTAAATTCCAAACAGCTGCTGAGCGCTGGAAATGGATGAAACGCAGCTACGCAATGTTGTCTCCAAGTACTTGCTCCCAATGTTCCCGGGCTCTCGCCTTCTTTATGAGACCTTACCCACGAGTCGGAAAGTTGACTTAGCATCCTTTTCCGATCCCTGCACTATTGCGATCTCACTTTCGTTCACGCCGAGCTCTCGGCTGCTGGTGAACCGAAGCCAGGCATTCTCTCATTCAGACGTCGTATTCGCGTCTTGGTTTATGGCGGCTGTTTCCGAGATTTCGGAACTGCATTCGCGTGACTTCTTCGAAGCTCTCGTTGAGAACGCGGTTCCAAGTGCCATTTCTGGCTACCTCACGTCTCAGTTTCAACGCGCTCGACCAGCAGCCTTCCGAATAATTCGACAGCTTGAGAGCTGGGCCGCACAGACATACGAAGGGCAGCCGATAACCTGTGCAATCGGCATTGACTCACACGAAGAGAATGACCAGACACCAACGCTCGATCAGATCTGGGATCACGATTTTAGTGCGGTGTTGACTTCGGGTTTAGACACAGTTCTTGTTGCTACACAAGATCTAAACGTACTTTCATTTGATGCGCTCCCACCGCCAAAGTTCACGGGACTAGCCCCATACAGACTAATGCAGCTTGCTGAATGGACAGAACAAGGACGGATTCTGTTCAGTTTGAACCGCAATGGCGAGTTACTAATATTTAATCAAGGTAATCTGTCATTCGCAAAGCGGCGTGGACGTTGGTTTCACTTTCCTCATGAATCGATGGCTAGAAGATTAGGACGAATTGGTACGACGACGCTTCGAGAATCAGTCTATGAAACGTGTCTGGACGTTTCCTTTGCTAGGACGGGGGGATGTATCGCAATCATCAGCAGTAGTGCTGCATCTCGACTAGGGCAGATTATCCATGACGATGATTTGCTTAGCGCACCTGCAATCAAATCAAGGTGCCTCCAACAGATAATGCAACGGCCTTTTCCGGAGATGGATCGCAGACTGCGTCAAGAGCTGGTCGCGATTGACGGCGCGACAATCCTCGATCACACGGGCAACTTGCTCAGCGCAGGCGCAATTGTCGAAGTTCCACCAGGAAGCCACGCAGGGGCGCGTCGGGCAGCTGCGATTGCCCTAGCCAGATACGGACTTGCGGTTAAAATCTCCCACGATGGGGGAATTCTAGGTTTCGCGCGGGATCAAGATGGGATGCCGCCGCAGGTCACCTGCGAGCTCGGGTAAATGAACTGTGATAGTCAGTCGTTACTTGTACGCTCGATTCGGCGAAAAAATCTGCTGTTAAACAACGGACCTACGGCAGTTCGTCGTAAACAACCGTTCCTTCAGGGATCCACTTCTCGTCTCCAGCGACGAGTACTTTCCACTTGGCGGGCCCCTCGCGCAACCGCTGAAGTGTCTCGGTCACGTGGCGATGAGCGCGGCCGTTGCCGGAGACGATGACCGACAGATTGCCGGAAAAGAAAACGATGCGCGTCGAGTCGCCAGGCACGTGGTCCACGGCCGACTCGAGCACCGCCAGGAGCGGCTCGGCGTCGACCGAGCCCTGCCTCACCGCGGGCGCATTCGGGCCGAGGTCGATTGGCTGGTTGGGGATCGGCTCGACCAGATCGTGGACGTCGTACGCCAGCGTGTAGACTTCGTTGTAACGCCAAGCCCGGTCGCCGGAGTGGTAGCCGTGCCGAAAGGCGGCTATCCAGACCGCCGCCGTGGTGATCAGCAGCAAGAGAAACGCAACGGAGTATCGGACCGCCTGATTTTGCTTCATATTCGCCAGCCTCGTCGCGGGTGCCGATGGGTCACACGGTGGTCGCTTCCTCCAGGAACATACCGATCTTGCGGAACTTGTCGTACCGCTGGGCGAGCAGCTCTTCGGCGGGCAGCTCCGCCAGTTCGCGGAGCGTCTTCACCAGGTACATCTTCAGTCGAGCGGCCATCTGGTAGTGGTCGCGATGCGCCCCACCGGTCGGCTCCTCGATCACGTCGTCGATGGCGCCGAGCCGCTCCAGGTGGCGCGAAGTGAGCTTCAGCGCCTTGGCGGCGTTCTCGGCGTAGTCGTGGCTCTTCCACAAGATGCCGGCGCAGCCTTCGGGGCTGATGACCGAGTAATAGGAGAACTCCAGCACGGCCACGCGGTCGCCCACGCCGATGCCCAGCGCGCCGCCGGAGCCACCTTCGCCGATCACCACGCAGATGATGGGCGTCTCGAGCCGCGACATCTCCAACATGCTCTCCGCGATCACTTGCGCCTGACCACGCTCCTCGGCGCCGATGCCCGGGTACGCGCCCGGCGTGTCGATCATGCAGATGATCGGCAGCCCGTACTTGGCGGCCTTCTTCATCTTGAGCATCGCCTTGCGATAGCCTTCGGGGTGCGCGCAACCGAAGTAGCACTCGTTGCGTTCTTTGAGTGTCTTGCCTTTGTGATGGCCGACCATCATCACCTTGAACTCGTCGATCTTGGCAAAGCCGGTGCGCAGCGCGCGGTCGTCGCCAAAGAACTTATCGCCGTGTAGTTCGACGAACTCGTCGCAGATCAAGTCGATGTAGTCCGTGAACATCGGTCGATCGGGATGACGGGCAACGCGGACGGTCTGCCATTCGTCGAGGTTGGTGTAGACTTCGCGCGTTTTGTCGAGCAACGCCTTGCGCGCTGCACGCAGTTCGTCGCGTACGCTGGCCGAGTCCTGGTCGTCGGCTTCCAGTTGATAGATGCGTTCCTGCAATTCGCGCAGGGGAGATTCGAAGTCGAGTTGGTACGATGTGTTCGCCATTAGGTGGTGCGATGGCTATTCGCCATCCGTGTTGTGGTGCGTAGATTGGTTGAGTCGAATCGGAAGGGTCTTAAGCCTCTTCCTCTTCGCGCTTTTCTTTGGGTGGTTTGGGTGGTGCGTAGAACAGTTGTATGCCGCGTAGTTCCATTTGCACGTCTTTCATGCTCGGCGGCCGCTCCGCAGGGTCTTTTGCCATCAGGCGTTTGACGAACGCGGCGAACTCGGGCGTGATGTTCTTGTCGACCACGGTCAGGTCGGGCGGCTTCGACTTCAGGTGCTTGCTGAGCAATTCCTGGAACGAGTTGGCCGTGAACGGCGGCTTGCCGTTGAATAGTTCGAACGCCACGCAGCCCAAGCTGTAGATGTCGGCCCGGGCGTCCACGTGCTGGCCGCGGATTTGTTCCGGCGCCATGTAGCTGTGGGTGCCCTGCACTCCCGCCTTGCCGGCGAACATCTTGCTGAGCCCGGTCTTTACTTTGCGCGCCAAGTTGAAGTCGATCAGGCGGACTTCGCTGTCGTCGGCGACCAGGAAGTTATCCGGCTTGACGTCGCGATGCACCCAACCAACTTTGTGCATGTGCGCCAGTCCCGACGCGCAGTTGACCAGAATCTCCTTAGCTCTGCACTTCACGTCGTACGGATTGCCGACGATCTGCTGCTTGAGGTTAGGAGTCTTGAAGAACTCCAGCAGCATGTAGGCGCCGTTGTTGGTGGTGTTGAATTCGTAGGTCTTGATGATCTCGGGGTGATCCAGCGTCTTGCCCACGGCGAACTCGTGTCGCAGTTCGCCCAACGCCTGGCGGGTGTATTTCTCCCCCGGAGGCAGCCATTTCATGGCGAACAGTTTGTTCTCGGACATCGGGCGCACGGCCCAGATTTGATACACGCCGCCGGCGCGAATCAGGTGAAACATCCGATAGTTGCCTACAAATTCACTGCCTGCCGACACGCTTGACCTTTGCCGCTGAACCGTAATGATGACGCACGGGGCGTTTGCCGCCTTGCGCAGGAATGCCCCTAACAGTTTATCCAGCCACTCCTACCGGATAAAGTGCGCTTCTTTTCCCCTGCCGTTGGCCGCAGGCCGGCAGCAATCGCCCCTTGCCAAGAGGCTCCTGATGAAACAGACACTTGCGGTGCTGTGGGCCGGGCCCAATTCGCTGATTGGCCTGGTGCTGGGATTGGCCACGCTGGCAACCGGCGGCCGGGCTCAGGTGCGTCGCGGCGTGTTGGAGTTCTACGGCGGATTCTCCAGTTGGCTGCTGAGTCGGCTCTCGCCGGAGGGCATTCTCGCGATGACGCTCGGGCACACGATTTTGGGGCTTTCGCCCGCCGCGCTCGACATCGCCCGCGACCACGAACATGTCCACGTGCGGCAATACCAGCAGTGGGGACCACTATTCTTGCCGGCGTACGCGTGGTGCTCGCTGGTCGCCTGGTGGACCGGACGCCGAGCCTACCGCGACAACTATTTCGAGCGCGAAGCGTACGGCGACGAGTGCTGAAGCACATCTCAGCGTCTGCGGAGCACCGTCGCACTCCCGCGGTGGCGGCCCGTGGACTAGAATCGGCGGTTCCCCCCTCACCCCCCTGCCCCGCTTGTGTTGCATGGCGTACGTCTACTTTGCCATTGTCTGTCTGGTCTTCGGCTCGAACTTCAAGCTGATGGACAACGCCACGCAGGTGTTCGGGCCGCTCACCATCGCGATCGGGCGTTTGTGGGGTGGCACATTGGTTCTGCTGCCGGTGCTACTGGCAAAACGCGAGTCGCTCAAAGTCGATCGCACTACCCTGGGCCGCATCTTGTTTGTGGCGGTGGTGGGAAACGCCTACCCATTCTTTATCCAGCCCTGGATTCTCTCACACGGCGCCGATCATAGTTTCCTGGCCGTGTTCGTGCCGATGACTCCGCTGCTGACCATTGCCGCTGCGGTGCCGATGCTTGGTGTCCGCCCCACCTGGCAGCAGTCGGTGGGCGTGGTGGTTGGTTTTGCTCTCTTGGTAGGCATCGTGCTGCACGACTCCGAGTCGCACAACTTTCCCGACTGGCTAGTACCGATCGCGATGACCGTTCCCTTGGCTTATGCGATTGCCAATGTTTACCTGCGGCGCAATCTACGTGGGGTCTCGTCCTTGGTTACCTCGACGCTGCTGTTGCTTTCCGCCGGAGTATTGCTCGCCCCCGGCGCGGCGCACGAAATCGCCACTCGGTCAATCGAGGCCGACGCAGCCCAATGGCGAACGGCCATCATGTCCATGTTGATCCTCGGACCGATCGGGACCGGCTTGTGTATCTACTTGTTTGTGAACCTGGTGCAGGATCGCGGACCCTTGTTCGCCGGCATGGTCACCTACGTGGTGCCGCCGGTCGCATTGGCGTGGGGCTTTGCCGACGGCGAAGCCATTACCGCCCTTCAGTTGGTAGGCATCGCCGGCATCCTGGCGATGGTCGCCCTGGTGCAGTCGAGTCAAGCAAATTACGCTACTTCAGAGTAGCCTCCCCCAGTCCCAAATACCTGGCCCCCAACTCCTAGCCCCCACACATCCATGCATCCCTGGATTGCGAAGCGTACCGAATACGTCGACAGCAGCGGCATCCGCAAAGTGTTCGACCTGGCGGCCAAGTTGGAGAATCCGATCAACCTTTCGATCGGCCAACCCGACTTCGCCGTACCCGACGAGATCAAGCAGGCGGCCACCGACGCGATCAACGACGACAAGAACGGCTACAGTCTCACTCAGGGCGTGCCGGCGTTGCGCGAGCGATTGCAGGCCGAAGTCGACGCGCGGTACGGTCACGATGATCGCCGCGTGCTGGTGAGTTCCGGAACGTCGGGCGCGCTAGTGCTCGCGTTGATGGCGATGGTCGACCCTGGCGACGAGGTCATTTGCCTCGACCCTTACTTCGTGATGTACCCTGCCCTGGTTGGCATGGTGGGCGGCAAGGTCGTGAAGGTCGATACCTACCCCGATTTCCACATCGACTTGGCCAAAGTCGAAGCGGCCATCACGCCCAAGACCAAGGCCATCCTTTTCAACAGCCCGGCGAACCCCACCGGCGCACTGGCCACTGCCGACGAAGCACGCGGCCTGGCCGAGCTGGCCGCCAAGCACAACGTGGCGATCATCTCCGATGAGATCTACCGCCAGTTTTGCTACGACGGCGACCTGGTGAGCCCCGCGGAGTACAACGATCAGACGATCGTGGTCGACGGCTTCAGCAAGACGTACGGTGTCACCGGCTGGCGGTTGGGGTTCATGCACGGGCCGAGCGAGATCATTGAAAAGATGACCATGCTGCAGCAGTACACGTTTGTCTGCGCGCCGCAGCCGCTGCAGTGGGCCATGCTGGCTGCGATGGACGTCGACATGCTGCCGTACGTCGATACCTACCGCCTGCGCCGCGACATGGTGGTCAATGGATTACGCGACGCCGGCTACGAAGTGGCGCAGCCGGGCGGTGCGTTTTACGTTTTCCCTAAAGCCCCCTGGGGCACCGGCAGCGAGTTCGTCGCCGAGGCCATCGCCCGCGAGCTGCTGATCATCCCCGGCAATATCTTTAGCCAGCGCGACACCCACTTCCGCATCTCCTACGCGGCGAGCGAGGAGACCATCGAACGCGGGCTGGCGGTACTGCGGGATTTGGCCACGCGATAGCGGTAGCCACTGTTGCGATTGCGCATTCCCCCCTGCAGGGTGCCGTGCGCAGCTACACCAGCTAGTCGTTTTCTCCTACTTCAATTCCTCACAATCCTCTGCCACAATGACCGGCGGTGGCGATTTGTGTTTCCGACCTTTTCTTCAAGGAGCAGACGATGAAAAAACGATTCATGAGTCTCGCGTTGGTTCTCGGTGTGGCTGCCCTCGGCGCCTGGGCCGTGGCGGCGGACGAGAAGACGGCGGAGTCCGAGCCCTGGTTCGATATGGAAGGTTGCACCTGCTGTAAGCACCTGGGCGACAACATGGACATGTTGATGGAAGTACAGTGGGAGAACCACTTGATTAAGAACGGCGGCATCATGACCGCCGCGGTGCCCGAGAAGCACAAGAAGCGTTGGGATGCGGTCTGCAAGACGATGGAAGATTCGATGACGGAAATGGCCAGCGAAGGAAAGGATCTGCCGCTGTGCAATTTCTGCAAGTCGTACGGCGCGTTGATGGAGGCCGGAGCCAACATGGAAGACGTCGAAACCGGCTTTGGCAGTGTCACGCTCATTACCTCCGACGATCCGGAAGTGGTGAAGCTGATTCACAAGCACTTCAAGCGAACGCAGGAAGAGAGCAAGAAGTTCGAAGAGATGATGAAGCTGCAGCAGCAATAGTGCCGCTTTGTGTCTCGCCAAACGAAACTCCCAGCAGCTCCACGCCGCGAGGCTTGGAGCTGTTCTCTTTTGTCACCAACCTACAGCGTGTCGCCAAGCAGTTCGAGGGCCAAATCCAATGGCTCGAACGGCGACTTGCCCACCTGCCCTTCCCTATCTTCCTGCTGGCTGCTGGAAGCTTGAGTGCTGGACGTATCGTCTTCTTCGGCGAAGGCCACGTCGAGAGGCAACGAAGTGGAGCCAAGTGGTTCGGCGTTCTGCGGTAGCGCGGTGCTGGATGGCTGTCGTTTCTCGTCCAGCAAACCTCGCTCGACTTGAATGCTTGGTGGTGAAGCATCCGGTGCGGCCGCTTTCGTGGTAGTGAACGCCGCAGGCGCGGCGATCGTGGCGGGTTCGCTCGTCGTGGCCGCGGGGATCGACTCGCCGAAGTGAGTTTTCCACACCGCGTAGTCGGCTGAGTCGACGACGCCGTTTCCGTTGCCGTCGCCGCCGGTGTGGCGCGGCACGAGTGCGCCCAGCGAGTTGCGCCACACCGTGTAGTCCGCCAGGTTTACTTTGTGGTCGAGGTTGTAGTCGCCTAGCACGGTGATCACTGCACCGCGGATGGCGAAGTTGTACGGGTCTTCGTTCGGGTCGTTGTTGGCGATGCTCAGCTGGCCAGAATAGTAGCCCGGCGTGGCGGTGTCGAGCTGGATCAAAAGCCCCGTTGACTCACCCGGCAGGAGGATGCTTTCCAGCGGCGCGGCAATTTGGAAGCCGCTCGGCAACGTTACTTCGCCCAGCGTCAACAGTCCCGTGCCATCGTTTTCGATCACGAACTCCTGGGTTGCGATCGAACCCAGCGTTACCGCCCCGAAGTCGGTGCCGTCGGCCGAGCGGGGGGTGCCGTCGCCATCGCTGATGGTTAGGTCGTTTCCGGTGACGACGATTTCTGGCGGTACCACTTCGCCTTCCCACCAACTCACCCGATCGTTGTCGTTGCCGCCGGCCACCAGGTCGAGCGCGCCGTCGCCGTTGATGTCGGCCAGCACCACGTTGGTAGGTGTGGAGAAGAAACTGGTTGTGTCGCTCAGTGTGAACCCGCCGCTGCCGTTGTTCAGGTGTACGGTTATATTGTCGTCGTCGTACGCTGGCACCACGACGTCCATGTCGCCATCGCCATCGACGTCCGCCACAAACGGTGGGTTGGCTCCGTCGAGTCCCGTGTCCACCGAATTCGGGCCGGTCCAACTGCCGCTGGAACCTGGATTGGCCGACCAGTCGGCGCGATTCTCGGCAAACGAGGTGTACACCACGTCGATCTGAGCGTCGCCGTTGATGTGCCCTGCGAACACTCCCGATCCGAACGGGGCGCCGGTCGAGTTCGGGCCGTTGTAGATGATCGTGCTCGAATTCCAGGTGCCGACGAACGGAGTGCCATCGTTTCGGTGCCAGAACACATCGTTCGCGCCGGCGGAGATGCTCACCAGGTCGATGAACCCATCGGTGTCGATGTCGACCGCGTAAATGTCCGATAGCTCGCTGCCCGGCGAGAAAGCGGCGGTCATCGTGTTGAACTGCGAATTGCCTCCGCCTCCGGTATTGCGATGCACGCGAATGGTGTTGTCTACCAGGGCGACGCTCCCAAGATCCAGTCGGCCATCCTGGTCGAAGTCCGCCACGACCACCGCCCGGGCGCCGTCGGCCGTGTTGGTGATAGTGAATTTGGTAAACGACAAGCTCGAACCGGACGAGTCGTTGCGGTACCAGGCAACCGTGTCGTCGGAGGCCGATGCCGAGGCCAGGTCCAAGTCACCGTCGCCATCCAGGTCGGCTACCGCCAGGCCCACCGGCGAGACTTCGAAGGGAGCGCCGCTGGGTGCGACCGTTTCCACGATCGTTCGCGACCAGTTGCTGAAGCTCGCGTTGGATTGGTAGACGGCAATTTCGCCGTCCAGGTGCGAGCTGGAAACGATGTCCATCCGCCCATCGTTGTTGATGTCGGCGGCCAGCACGTCGACGACTCCGTTGGCCGTGTTGGTAGGCGACACGGTACGCGCCGAGCCAAACGTGCCATCGGTGATGGCCGGCGGCAGTATCTCGATCGCGTAGTCCTCCACCTCTCCGTTGTTCACGTCACCCCCCTGCCCTACCCCGCCGACGATCGATCCATTGCTCACGCGGAACCGTGCGTAGGTGATTCCGTCTTCGGCGATGGCCGGGATGTCGAACTCCAGTAGCATTGCGCCGTTGCTCACGTCGAGAGAGTCGAATATCTGCTCGGCGGCGCCGCTGAACGAGCCGTCCTGGTCGAAGTCGATCCACGCGTCGAGTATCGCGCCGCTGCTGGCGCCGGAGATCGTCAGCACAAGCTGCGCGTCGAGCTGGCCGACCAGCATAGCGCTGAACTCGACCCCGTCGTCGGTGGCTCGCGAGATGCCCAGCCGCGGACCTGTGGACGCGGTGACGCTGGCTTCGGGATAGGGATCGGGCGCGTCGCCTACCAGGGCCAGCAGGTTCCGCCCTTCCAGCTGCTCAAAGAATCCACGCCGCCGGTCCCCAACATACCGATGTCGCATGCCAATACCCTAAAGTTGCCAAGTCGATGAGTGCCCCTCCAGGTTGTGGACGCCATTGTATCTCGGATCTTCGCAGCATACCAACAAGTTGCAGTTTCGAACCAAACCTGGACGCCGAGGTCTGCGATCGAGCCCGAAATCCGGAACTTTTGGTCCCACAAGTGGTGAAACCACTGCGTGCCAGAGTCACTGCAAATGGGGATGCCCACCTGATCGTCGAAAAAATTAGAAGATTCCGTTGACTCGGCGATGGAGCATCGATAGGATCATCTAAATAATTCGATGATCGTTCTGCTTGCGTCAGGAGAGCCAGCATGCCTCGGCCCGAATCCGAACATCCTACCGAGCTGGAGCTCGAGATCCTCAAGGTGCTGTGGGACGAGTCACCCTTGCCAGTGCGCGAAGTGCGGGCGAGGCTCGAGTCCAATGCGGGGCGCACCTTGGCCCACTCCAGCGTGATCACCATGCTGAACATCATGCACCGCAAACGCTTGGTGAATCGCAAGAAGGAAGGCAAGGCGTTTCTGTTTTCGCCCAAGGTTCAGAAGAAGCGAGTGACCGGGCAGATGATGACCGATCTGGTGAAGCGGGCGTTCGACGGCTCGCCGGCGGCCATGATGCTCAACCTCATTGAATCGTCGGACCTCGACGCCGAGGAGCTGGCCGAGCTTCGTCGCTTGATAGGCCGCAAAGCCAAGGAGCAACAGCAATGAACCCGCTAACCTGGTTCAATTCCGAAGCTAGTGCCGCGCTTTGCCTGACGCTCGTTCACTCGCTGTGGCAGGTGAGCTTGGCCGTGGCGCTGTTGTGGTGCATCGGCCGATTGGCGCGGCGTCTATCGGTCGAACGGCTCTACGCTCTGTACGTCGCTGGGCTGGTAGTGTGCCTTGCCGCGCTACCGGTAACCTACGCCATGCTGTATTCCCCACCAACCTCCACGCCGAACGAGCCCGCACCCGTTGAAGCTACCGATAATGCTGTCGAATCGTCGGCCGCACCGGTCGGAGGCGTCACGCCGGTGGAGCCGCAGCCACAGATGGCAGAACCTGATTCCGCAGCGCTGCTGCCCAACGCGGTGCCGGCGCCCGAGGTGGCCAACCTCGAACCGAGCACCCCAATCAAAAGCTGGTGGCCAAGCATCGCTGCGTGGGTTAGCGCGGCCTATCTGTTGGGCGTGGCGCTGATGCTGCTGCGGTTGGTGCGAAGCATCCACCGCACCGAACGCCTCCGCGGCAAGTCGCAGCCAATAACCACTGGCCCGCTTGCTCAAACGCTCGAGCGACTGTCGCGCGAGCTCGCCATGCGACTGCGATGCACGCTGGCCTCGTCGTGCGACGTGGTGGTGCCGACGGTCGTGGGGTTCGTGAAACCCACGATCCTACTTCCGGCTTCGGCCGTAACCGGTCTCTCGGCCGGCGAATTGGAGATGATCCTGCTGCACGAGCTTGCGCATGTGCGACGTTACGACCTGTGGGTGAACCTGCTGCAACGCGTGGCCGAGGTGGCGCTGTTCTTCAATCCCGCGCTCTGGTATCTAAGTCGCCGCATCGGATCGCTGCGCGAGTACTGCTGCGATGAAATGACTTGTCGGCAAGTGAATGCCACAAGCGAGGCGCGCCTTGAGTACGCGAGCACGCTGTTGCGGGTGGTGGAACTCGCGCGGCCCAGGATCACGTGCGCCGAGTTGGCCACACTCGCCGCAACAGGTCGCACTCCGTCGGAACTGCGTCGCCGCGTGGCGCGGTTGTTCGGCGAGCCACTCACCGAGCCGGTGCGGCTATCGCGCGGTGCGATGTGGCTCGTAGGCGTAGCAATGCTAGTGGGCTGCGGCGTGTTCGCGCAGTCGCAGGCTACTGTCGAAGACCACGACAAGATCGACAACGCAGCCGAGGCAGTTTCCGACAGGCCGACGCTGGATGAACTGCTCACCAGGTTCGCTGCGTACGAGAATGCCCACCTGCCCCACTACCTGACGGCGCTCAAGACGATTGGCATGGACGAGGAGGCGAGCCCAGAAATGCGGGAGGCCCTGCCATGGGGCAACGGCCGACTGCACCAGGACCTGATGGAGTACGTTCAGGGCGACGCTGGCAAGTGGATGCGCAAGGAGATTTCGCTCATCGACCACGAGGTCACCTCACAGGCGGCTTGGTTCTGTGATGGCGAGGTGGTGACCGTGGTGTCGCACGACAATCCAGGGGGTGATGACGCACCACGCATCACGGAGGACGCCACCGGGGTAATGACCTATAGCTGGGCCGAACCGATTCTGGGCGTGCTGCCATTGTCGATGTACTCCAATGGACGGCCGCTAACCAAGGCAATCGAGCTAGGTGAAACAGAAGTGCAGCTCGACTGGCGCGGCGACGACGCGCAGTTGAGGTTCTCCTTCGGAGAACCCGGCATTCGTTCTAACTTCGTCGTCTGGCTGAGCGCAAAGCACGATTGGTTCCCTACCCGCATGCAGAGAATCGATGCTGATACCGATCAACTCCACTCGGAGTGGAACGCCACGCGACTTAAGAAATACAAAGACTCTTGGCGGGTCATTGGGTCGCGGACCGACTATCGCGGACATCCGGAGCGAAAGTCCGATGAGCCTGGCTACTATGTCGAGATCGAGGTGTTGGAAGCCAATTACTCCGACGACCTTGTGCAGAGTCTGCTCGACCCCAATGAACCTGCGCACGGTGTGTTCCTCTACGCCGCGCCGGACGAAGAAGCAATCACGCGTGAGATTGCCGAGGTGGAAGAGCAGTTGCAGAGTAGTTTCGAGCCATCACGGCCCGTTCCCGACGCTGAGCGGATCGCGTATCTCGAAGAGCTGGTGAAGTCGACGCGGGAGGTGCTCCAACTCGCTGAGAGCAGATTCAAGCAGGGACAGAGGCCACGAAGCGACGTGATTCTGGCTCAATACGCGGTGGCCGCCGCGTTGGCGGAACTGGCGGACGAGCAAGGGCATGCGGAAGTAGCGGTTCAACGTTACACCGAAGCAAGCACAGCAGCTCAAGAGAATGTTGAAATTCTGGAGACCGCGTACAAGACGGGTATGGTTCCCTTGGAAGATGTGCTCGCGGCACAGCAGCAGCGGGCCGAAGCGAAGGAACGACTGAGGCGCGCACAGAGTGCGCTAGCTGACGGCAAAACAAACCGTGTCGACAAGTTGAAGTCGAACGACTTTGATGAAGCTGCCATCAAGTATCAAGAAGGGGTTGTCGAGTCCTGCCGCAAGGAACTCGCCATCGTCGAAATGCGAGTTCGAACAGGCGAGAGCTCGCTTCGCGATGAAGTGTTGGCCAAGGGCCGGCTGGCTGTCGCCCAGGCCGAACTCGCCCATATTCAGGGCGACGCGGAAGAGTCCAAGTTCATGGCCGAAGCGTTTGCTGCGAATCAGAAGAACGTGGAGATGCTGGAGCAAATGCATCAAGCGGGCGGCGCCGTGTTGGAGGAGGAGATTCTGCAAGCTAAACGCGAGCTGTTGGAATCGCAAGAGTCGCTGAGGCTGGCAAAGCGTGCCTTGGAATCCGGTAGCAAGAACAAGTCTTCGCAAACTGCGCCCAAAGTGCCCATCCTCTGCGTCGACTCCAAAGGCAACGGAGTAGCAGGCGCCGAAGTCTACGTGTTTCAGCACACCGGTGGCGACGACGGGGTTTACCAGCAGCACGGCCCATTCACTACCAATAGCGAAGGCCACGCCGAGTGCGACCCGGCGGTGTTCACCAGCGACGAGGGCAACTACGACCGCTTCTACTACGCCCGCCTGCCGGGCAAGCTGGTGGGCGTGGGTCGCTCTGCTACTTGGAAGAATCAAGACCCCTTTAACGCTGAAGGCAAGATCGAAATGCGGCGTTCGCAAGCGTTGACTGGCAAAGTGACGGTTCCCGAGGGATTCGATCCGACGAAGGT
This sequence comes from Aeoliella sp., assembly GCF_965227375.1. Taxonomy (NCBI): domain Bacteria; kingdom Pseudomonadati; phylum Planctomycetota; class Planctomycetia; order Pirellulales; family Lacipirellulaceae; genus Aeoliella; species Aeoliella sp. The sequence continues at coordinate 352,940 of NZ_CBDDFX010000002.1, read as the reverse complement.
CCGACTATCCGTCAGGTATTTGACGGTGAAGACTGGTCCTGGAGAGATGGATTTCAAGAGTTTCCCCCGCCATTATTCGTTCGCCACGCTCGACACCGCCCTGCCCCATCTATTCGAGCGGAAGCCTGCACCCGATGGCACGTTTCGCATCGATGATGTACCGGTCGAGGGGCGCCTAACGCTGGTGGGTGAAGCCGAAGGTGTGGCAGAAGCCCAGTGGCACAACCGAGACACAGGTAACCTGAAGGGTCCGCTCGAGTTAAAGTGTGTTGCCGAAGGGGTGCTAACAGGTCAAATCACCACGCCCGACGGTTTGCCGGCAGCGGATATCGAGGTCGCGGCGAGGATTCAAGCCAGCTTGAATCAGTCTGTTGGATTCCTAACCACCTTCCGCACCGTGACCGACGCGGAAGGTCGCTACGAACTGCGGGGGCTACCCGAATGGGACTTGGTTGTGTCGATTCGCGACCCACAGCAGCGCTGGATTGTATGCCCCAGCGAACCATTCTTCCTCTCGCCCGGTAGTCGAGAGACGCTGGACCTGCAGTTGGAAGCTGGAGTGACCGTATCGGGTCGGGTAACGGACCCAGAGGGCGAGCCAGTGAAGGGCGTCTCCATTGCAGCACTCGTCGAGAATCGTACGCACCACGAAGTCCGGCGCGATTCGACCAAAGCAGATGGTTCGTACACGCTACGTCTGCCGAGCGGGACGTTCGGACTGCACCTCGGCTCGATGCCACCCGAGTTTGAGCGGCAGGAGGAGGCCAGGATACTCAAGGTGCGGAAGAATCAACAACCAACCGACGACGTAAACTTCACCCTCCAGCGCAAAGCCGAGGACACAAATCTACCATCCATCTCGTACCAAGACCGAAGTGACACACTGAAGTCGCTACTCGACTCGATGGCGCTGTTGAATGGTTACGGTTTGGCGGAGCACCAGGTGGTCGGTCGGGTTGCCCCGCCGTTTGCGCCGCTTCGCGGAGAATGGCACCGCTTGGATCGAAATGCCGAGGCGGACTCCTCTTTGCCAACCTCCATGACCTTTCGCTGGGACGGCGAGAACCTCACGCGGTGGTCGACAACTTACGGCGATACAGACAATCCGGGATATACGCTCAAGGAGCTGATGAACGCCCTACTGCGGATCAAACCGCCTCAGATGGATGGACCGGATAGGCTTCTCAATAAGCGACTGCCCGGCGACTGGGTTCTTCGGCGGAGTGCGGACCGCGATGAAGTCGTTGCCCAGGTCGAGGCCATCCTACGCGATGAGTTTGGTATGAACGTGAAGCTTGAGTTCCGCGAGGTCGAGCGCGACGTCTACGTCGTGAGCGGTCGATATCACTACAGTCCGCTGGAGGACGAAGAAGCGGGACAACGCCGCGGAGCCAGTGACCCAATTCAGGTGTTCGGCACGAAGTCGCTACCCGACCAGTTCGTTGGCAACGGGCTCGGCGACTTCGACGAATTCCTCAACGCGGTGGGCGACTGGATTGGTATGCCAATCGTCAACGAGTTGGACGTGCCGACCGGACGCCGGCTTACCTGGAGAAAGTACGAACAATCCCCGCACAACGAGGAGAATCGCCGCCGAGATCACGATCCCGTGGCAGTGCTGCGAAACATCTCCAAGCAGACCGGCCTCGAGTTCACCAAAGGCAAGCGGAAGGTGGAACTGCTGTTCGTGGTGGAAGAGTAGCTCAAAACGCAAACGGGTTGCCGGATACGCCGGGACGATTGTCGTACAAGTTCCAAAGCGCTTCATTCTTCAAGCTGTGCCAGTGAAGTTTCACGGCCGAATGGTCGCCGAAAACCTCTTCGGCCTGCTTGTGTTCCGATGGCTTGAGCTGCCACCCCACCTTGCTGCCGAACAGCGCGACGTATCGCAGTGACGCGATCTCGGTCAACGGCTGCAGGACATCGAGATCGACTTCGGTCCGCTGCAGATCGAGAGATTGCAGCTTGGGGAGCGATGATAGCTTTTCCATGGTCGCGCCGGAAACTTTCACACCCGCCAGATTAAGCGTGGTGAGCTTCTCGAGGTTGGTGAGTCGTTCGGCCGAGGCGTCAGAGAAAGGGTTTTCAGAGAGATTCAATTCCCGCAGCTCGGTCATCCGTTCCAGACCGGCAAGCGCTTCGTCGGTCACACTACAGTATCGAAGTTGCAACGACCGCAAATTGGGAAGTTTCGCAAGCTCCCGAACGGAGTTCTCAGGTAAGCGACAGTCGATGAGCGACAGTCGGCGGAGCTTCTTTAGGCTGGTGATCGCCTGCAGTGACTCATCGCCCAAATCGGCCTGGGAGAGCTGCAACTCTTCCAGGTCACGGAAGGTGGAAAGGCCGATCAGATCGACATCGCCTTGGATTCGCTGTCCTTCCTCCGTATGTCGGTTGGAGAAGCTCAAATGGTTCGTGAAGTTCAGCGACAATCGCTGCAGCCGACAACCAAAGTGGGGATGGATCCACTGGCATATTCCCTGGGCCAAAGCTCCATCGCCCAATAGACCAAGTTGGTAGGCGCAGGCCACATTAGTGCCGAACTTTCCCGCCTGTTCTATTTCTTCCAATACCCGCGACTGGCGTCGCGCGCGCATCAACTCGCTACCAAACGTACCAAGGACAACTGCCACCAGAGTGACAAGGACCAGCAAGGTTCGCATACCAAACTTCGGCAGGCCAAAGCGGCTGGGCGGTGGGGTGTAACCATCAACCACTTGACTGGCCAACTGGCGCACCTCGCGCCGCAGCGCACGGAGTCGCCACCAGAGGTGCGCAGCGAGCAAAATGGCCAGCAAACTGAGCACCGTGAGCGCGACGTCCCAACCGGTGGATTTCGGTTGCTGAATAGGGATGCCAAGTGATTCGCCCGGCGCCACGGAGAACGTGGTTTCGCCGTTCGGGATATACAAATCTTCAAATACCGCATCCATCGTTTACTCCAAGACTAGAACGCCCCACCGCCGGGGGCGGTCGACCAGTCGGGCATGGTGGGACGGTTGTCGGTGAATCCCTCCAGCTTGAGTTTCGGTCGCGGCGAAGTCCACTCCATATCGAGACGGGTGTTCCCCGCCAACCGGTTGCTGAGACGATCCACTTCGGCAATCGGAATCGAATTGCATCCCGCCAAGTTGATGTAACGTAGCTGGGGCATGTCGAGCAGTGGTTTGTCACAATTCTGGTCGACATCGGTGTACGAAAGGCTCAGCTGAGAGAGTTGTGGCAAAGTCACCAGATGCTCGAGGCCATCGGTCGTCACCTTGTTGCCAGTCAGTAACAGGACATTCAGACGCGGCAGTTGGCCGATTTCGACAAGCGACTTGTCCGTCAGCGCATTGAACCCCAGCGACAGCTCTTCCAACTTCTTGAGCCTCGCGACGCCAGCGACATCCGTATCTTCCAGGTTGCAACTCAACAGTTCGAGCATTTCCAGTTGCTCTAGCTGCTGAAGCTGCTGCACGACTCCTGTGGGCAGTGTCGAGTCGGTGATTATCAGGCGATTCAAATTCGTCAGCCTGGCGATGGCTTCGATGTCGTCTTCGTTGATTTGCTGGCCGTGGATTCGCAGATCCACCAACTCGCGCAGGCTGCCGAGCGCGGCAAGGTCTACCTGGTGGGAAGGCATCTGACCAAACCGATTAATCGCCTGGCCGACTTCCAGATGCGTCAGATGGCAGCCGAAGTGAGGGTGAATCCACTGGTTCACCAGCGTCGCCAGCTTGCCTCGTCCCAGTCGGCCCAGGCGGTAGTACGTTGTCTCGCCTCCAAAGAATTGGCTACTAACCATCAGCCGATCGAGCGCATCGGCCTGTCGCCGGGCGCGGGAGAGTTCAGCGGCAAACATCCCCAGGACCACTGCCGCGAGAGTGAACACGATCAGCATCGTGCGCATCTTGAAACGCAGGAAGCCGAGCGGCCCAGGAACCGCGACGTCAGGAGCTTCCTTGTCGTTGATTTGCTGAACCACGCGCACCAGCGTGCGGACCCGCCATACGAGCCACGCACAGACTAGCATCGTCAGCAGCAGCAATACGGCCATGACCACCACCGCCCACCCGTAGGGCGTGGCGGAAGCCGACGTCGGACCATTTGCCGGCGCGACGTAGCTCGAGGCGAGGCTGAACATGCCGAAAGCTGTCATTCGCTGCTGCTGTTGGAAGTGGGTGGGGCGGGAACATAGCTTGACGAACCAAACGCACCGACGCTGCCAGAGTCACGCCACTGAGGACCAACTGGACGGTTGTCGTAGAAATCCCACGCTTCCGACTCGTCGTTCGGTTCGTCCCATTCGATGCTCAGTCGGTGATTCTCTCGAAGTGCATCTTCAACATAAGGCTCATCTCGGCCTGTCAGGTTGTGGCACTGAGCGAGGTTCAGGCTCCGCAGGTTGGGAAGCTCCACCAGGAATTCTGCGCCTTGTGTGTCCACCTCTGTCTTGGCGAGATTCAGCTCGGTCAATTGGTCGAGGCGGACAAGCTCGATGACGCTGGCGCTGGTGATATCCGTGCCTTCCAGAGAGAGAATGCGCAGCTGCGTAAGCTGCGCGAGATGCTCGGTGGCTTCATCGGTCAGCTGGTTGTATGCCAGCGAAAGAAACTCGAGTCTGTTCAAGGGGCCCAACGCGGCAAGCTCCGAGTCGTGTAGATTGCAGTTCGACAAGTCGAGGTATTCCAGGGTGTCGATGCCGCCGAGCTTGTCCAAGGCGCCCTGTGGCAAGCTGCAGCCTGCCAGCGAGAGCATCTTTAGTTTTGGCAGTCGCGCAATGGCCTCGATATTCTCATCGAGCAAATGGTAGTTGGCGACTCGCAGGGCCTGTAAGTCGCGCAATTCGCCGACGTGCTCCAGCACAGCCGTCTCAATGGGGTGCGACTGGGCATAGTAACCGGTTTCCAGATCGAGACTCAGGTGCGTCAGGCGGCAGCCGAAGTGGGGGTGAACCCATTCGCACATTAGCCCGGCCACGTAGCTGTCGCCCAACATGCCGAGCTCGTAGTAGGAGGAACCAAACGTGTCGAATGCGTCGGTCATCTCCATTTGCTCGACAATCTGTCCCTGCCGCCGAGCGCGGGCGAACTCCTTGGCGAACAGCCCGAGCAGGATCGCCGCGACGGTGAACATCGCCAGCAGCGTACGCATCTTGAACCGCGGCAAGAAGCCAAATGGGCCAGGGACGCTGGTTGCGTTGCCATCGCCGGATTGCAGCTGCTGCACTACCCGCACCAGCGAACTCATCCGCCACATCAGCCAGCCGCACGCCGCGAGCAGGACAAACAACAAGAGAAAACAGACACACAGCAGCAGCCAGGAGATGTCATACGTGTCCGGAGCGCGCGGTCCACCGGGCGACGGTGGAACGACCGGCGAATAACTCACTTGGAGGTCGGCGGGCATGACGTCGCCCCTTGGTAGGAGAGGAACACTGGCCCAGGACGTTCGCCCTGCGGCGCCTGGTTTATTCCCTCCTCAGTCTACTCGTTCAGTGCCGGCTCGACCACTTGTTCGTGATCGCGGATTCCCTTGTTGTCTGCAATTTCAAAACACTCCACCGCCCCCGAAGTACAACGAACCGGGCCGGTTGTCCCGCAGTTCCCACGGTTCGCCGTGGCCGGCTCCATAATCCCAATCGATCTCGATGAGGGGATTCTCTCTAAGCTCTTCCAGAAACGCCTCGGGTTCGCCCCTCTCGTTCCAGTGTATGGACTCGATACCAACGAGATTCAGGTATCGGAGCCGAGGAAGCTGGTCGAGCTTGGCTACCGCCGTGGGGGTTAAGTTGGATTGCCCGACATGCAGTCGGACGAGTTTCTTGAGTTTCAGCAGTTGACCTACTCCCGCATCGTCGATTGGATTGTCCGACACGTCCAGCACATCGAGAGTATGCAGCCTCGCAATCTCACGTAGCGAGCTATTGGTCAAGCGATTCGAGCGCACCGACAGTCGCCTGAGCTGTTTCAGATTGCCAATGCCCTGAATGGCCTCGTCCACGAGGTGACAACTACTGAGTTCGAGTTCCTGAAGTTGGGGCAACCTCTCTAGCTGCTGCCCCAGATGCTGCGGGAGGTTGCACTCGGAGAGCGACAGCTTGTAGAGCTTTGGCAGGCTGCAGATGGCTTCCAGCTCCTCGTCGGTAAGATCGCCCTGGATGATCTGCAGTGCTTCAAGATCGCGCAGATCTGCCAGGCTCGCCAGGAAGTCCGCCTCCAACTCCGGCGTGGTCACCACGCGAGACCGGTCGCCTTCGAGGACCAGTCGCGTCAGTCGGCAGCCGAAGTGCGGATGCACCCAGTCGCAGATTAGACTGGCGACTTTGCTATCGCCCAACTTGCCCAATTGGTAGTGCACTCCATCGTATTCTCTGAAGTCGGCAGATATCTGCAGGTGTTCAACAATTTTTCCCTGCCGCCGAGCACGGGAAAACTCGTTGGCGAAAAGACCGAGCAACACCGCCGCGATGGTGAAGGCGACCAGCATGGTCCGCATGCGAAATCGCAAGAAGCCTAGAGGCCCAGGGACGGGCTGGCCTTGGCCACTACCCTGCTGAAGCTGTCGTGTTACGCGAACCAGCGAGCCGATGCGCCACAGGATCCACAACTGCAAGAGCACCAACACGACAACGATCAAGAAGGCAAACCAGTAGGCGGTCCAACTCGGTCCTGGCGGGGGTGACGCAATGGCTTGCGCAACAAATAGTTGGAGGCAGTTCATGGCGAACATCCAAGGGCGAGGCAACGGATGGATGGAGAGCAGTTGGGTATATTCGCCCCACAGTCCCCAGCCTATTCCACCCCTCAGTCTACTCGTTCGCCACGGGCTCGGCCACATGTTCGTGGTCGCGGATGTGGTCGGGGCAGTAACACTGCTGGCCGGCGCATTGCGAGCAGTAGCGGAACGAAGTTTTTGGCTCGTCGGCGCTCGAGCGCCCGCAGACGACGCATTGATGCACAATGGCCTTGACCTTGGCCGATTTGGTGGCGAACTTCAGTCGCCGTCGGTGATCGTGCGCAGCGGTCCAGTGATCGCGCCAGAAGAACAGGATATAGTTCAACACCGCGGCGATGATCAGCACTTTGTCGACCCAAGAGCCAGTGACAAACCGAGCCGCATAGCCCAGCCACATTAGCAGCGCAAGCCATTTGATCTTGATGGGCAGGATGAAGAACAGGTTGATCACAAATTCGGGATAGAACCTCGCGAACGCCAGGAATACGGTTCCGTAAAGGAAGGCGTTGCTGGCGACTTCGGCCGGCGCGAGAAACGAAGCGGCCACCGACGCTACCCAACCGATCAACAGGAACACGTTAAAGCGGAACACGCCCCACACGTTCTCCAGCGCCGTGCCCATCAGGTAGAACAGGTACCACGCGAAGAACGCGAACAGCGGATTGGTGATTGGCGGGAAGATCAGGAACGTGAGCACCCGCCACCACTCGCCGGCCATTGCTTGGTTGGGCACCAGCTCGATGTTGTCCAACAGCGGCGCCCCGCCATCGGGTCGCATTTGCGGCCAGCTCACCACGTACACCACCACCTGCCCCAGGATCAGGAGCAGCGTGATGTTCGGGATGGCGAACCGCGACAATCGTCGCTCTAACCAGTCGAGCAGCTTCATCGGGTGGGTATCGGGCGAGACCGGACGGGTGAACGCAAACCACACAGCGTAATCGGAATCGCCCTGCACCGAAAGGCTCGCAGAATCGTGTGTCCTACCCGCAGCCGAGGCCGCGGTCTATAATCGGTGGCTATGGCCGTCATCGAAATCAGCGGGCTGAAGAAGTCCTACCGGGTTTATCAGAAGCAGGAAGGACTTTGGGCGTCGCTCACGGGCCTGTTCAGTCGCGAATTCCGCGACGTACACGCGGTGCGGGGCATCGATCTGACCGTGGACGAGGGCGAGTTCGTCGCCTTCCTTGGTCCCAATGGTGCTGGCAAAACCACCACGCTCAAGCTGCTGTCCGGCGTCATCAGCCCCTCGGCCGGCGACGCCCGGGTGATGGGCTTCGTGCCGTGGGAGCGAACCAACGAGTACCGCCGCCGCTTCGCCCTGGTGATGGGCCAAAAGAACCAATTGTGGTGGGATCTGCCAGCCGCCGAGTCGTTCCGCCTGCACCAGCAGATCTATCGCATCGAGCCGGCCGACTTCGATCGCACGCTGGCAGAGCTGACCGATTTGCTCGACGTCGGCAAGCTGCTCAACCAGCCGGTCCGCGAGTTGTCGCTCGGCGAGCGCATGAAGATGGAGCTGATCGCCGCACTGCTGCACTCGCCCGAGGTGTTGTTCCTCGACGAGCCGACGATCGGCCTCGACGTGATCGCCCAGCACAACATCCAGAAATTCCTTAAGCATTACCAGGAAGTCCGCAAGATCACGATCCTGTTGACCAGCCACTACATGAAGGACGTCGCCGCACTTTGTAAGCGGGTGGTGATCATTGCTCAGGGACAGATCATGTACGACGGCTCGCTCGCTGGTGTGATCGATAGCTTCAGCACAAGCAAGGTACTTACGCTGCAGTTCGCCGACGACCACGTTCCGAGCGACCTCGGTCGGTACGGCGAAGTGATCGAACTGGTGCCGCCCAAGGTAAAGCTGCGCGTCGAGCGGGCCGACATTTCGCGAATCCTGTCTACCGTGCTGGCCGACCATTCGGTGGAAGACGTAAGCGTCGAAGACCCGCCGCTGGAAGAAGTGATCGCCGACCTGTTTACTCAGTCAAGCGAACTAGCCCAGCACGAAGAAGTGGGAGCTGCGCAGTAGCCATGCTTGCAAAAGCTCAAACTTGGTGGACCATCCTCCGCATCTGCATCGAAGAGCGGCTCGTTTATCGGGGCGACTTCATGCTCGGTACGTTGATGCGGTTCATGCCGATCATCACGCAGATCTTCCTATGGACCGCCGTGTACGCCGCCGCCAGCGTCAAGGAACTGCCTGGCGGCTTCAGTAGGAAGGACGTGATCGCCTACTACCTGCTTACGATGGTCGGCCGCGCGTTCTCCAGCATGCCAGGACTCGCGTCGGGCATCGCGCGGCAGATTCGCGAGGGCGAGATTAAGAAGTTTCTGATCCAGCCGATTGACCTGATCGGCTTTCTGCTCCTCGCACGCATCGCCCACAAGTTGGTGTATTACGCGGTGGCCATCATTCCGTTCGCGCTGGTGTTCTACCTGTGCCGCGACTTCTTCACCGCCGGCTGGCCCCCTGCCCCGGTGCTGGCTGCGTTTGTGATGTCGCTCATTATGGCGTTCCTGCTGGGATTCTTCCTCGAAGCGGCTATCGGCATGATCGGCTTTTGGTTCCTGGAAGTCAGCTCGCTGCTGTTCGTGTACATGCTGTTCAACTTCTTCTTCAGCGGCCACATGTTCCCGCTCACGTTCCTCACCGAGTTCCTTCCCGGCTGGCTGCAACCAGTGGCCCACTACCAGCCACTGCAGTACCTGGCCTACTTCCCAGCCGCGGTGTTCCTGGGCAAGATCACCGGCCCCGAACTCATCAACGGCCTGATCGTCCAAGCCATCTGGGTCATCGTGTTCATCATCATCTGCCGAGTGGCGATGCAGCGAGGGTTCAACCGGTATAGCGGATACGGGGGTTAGCAGCCGAGTCGCCACTGCGTATTCTTCGCACAGTAATGAACCCTTATCAATCTCCGAGATCGAAGTACTCGTCTGAAACCACAGCCAATTACGATCCTCCCCGCCGATCGGTCACGGCAATGGTCGGCGAAGCGGTTCTGAGTCTGTCGGCGGCTGCCCTGTTTGTCTGGGTCGTCTTCGTAGGCCCATTTTGCTGGGTACTGAGGGACGGGCTCGGTCCCGACTCGGTTAGTAGCAGTGGATTCACAGCGGTTTGCCGCGCACTGATGACGTTCTACTGGGGCCCGGTCGCTTTGTTGTTGCTGGCGGCAATCATTGCGAGCCGATACGCGCTGGGCTCAACTCGCGCGTGAACCTTCGGCCGTTAGGCACTGTCTAATACCGGCTTCGGCAGCGCCGAAAACTGCAAACCAACGCTTCGTCTACCGGGGAGGATAGCGGGCAATGCTCCGCCCGCGGAGTGTCATGAAACGCCGACCTTGCATTATCGGGCTGGACGAACCGCAGATCGCTGATCTTAGAAATCGCATCGCGGAGCCCTTCTGCGCGCACGATACGCTGCCGCGAATCATGGTCCGTGATGGTGAACTCTTTGTTGAGTCTCCATCGGGATTCGGCATGCTTCCGACCTCCCGAGTAGTCTTCCATGGCATCTTCGAAAATGATCATGACCTGATAGCCGGCTTGGCGTTGTGGGGAGGTCCCTGCCTGCCTAACGCCACGGGCATGATGGATTGCCGTCTGAAGCTTCCGTGCCTGGTTCGTGCATTGCAACTCAGCCAGTTTCCATCACCCCAGCGTGGCTTTGCCAGCGCCAACGTGGAATACGACTCCGCCGTCGAGCGGGTGGCCAAATGGGGGAACTGGCACTGCGGCGAAAACAAGGCAAGATTCAATGGTAGCTATCGGCCCGAGGAGCCGGCGATTATCGAGCACTTCCTCGAGGGCGAATCAGTACGTGTTGTGATCATTGGAGATCGCTACTGGCAGATCAAGCTGGAAGGCACCGAGTGGTTGAAGTCGATCCACGATCCCACAGCAAGTTTCATGACACCCGATCCGCGACTAGTCGCTGACACAAGGAACATCGCTCGCGGTTTCGGACTTGAAGTCGTAGCAAATGACTACATAGTCACTAACGATGACAGGCCCCATTTACTCGAAGTCAACCATATTCCGAATGTCACACGCTTCCCTGAAATATGGGACGCGTATGCAGAGTATGTGGTCGCATGGTTGCGTGGGGATGCGAAAGTCGGGTGATCGGGGAGGTCTCCAGTGGACCCCCGTTTCAATTGCTTCTGCCCACGCACTTACCGATACCGACCCATCGGCTCCAGCCCTCGCTCTTCGCGGCGGTCGTTCACCATCTTGAAGAACTGTGTCATCGCCGCCCGCATTTCGGGCGTGGAGCGATCCAGGCGGCCTTTGCCACGCTGAGCGCGCCGGGCGCCGGACGTTTCGCCGCGCGGGGGGCCGCCAAAGCGGCCGGGCCCTCTATTGCCAGCGGCGCGGCGGTCTTCCCAGGAGCGGCGGCGTTGCTCCATGTCGTCGATCCACTTGTCGAGTTCCTTGCGTCGCTGCGACTCGGGCATCGATAGGAGGTTCATCACGCGACGTTGCATCTCGGCCTGCCGGGCCTGCATCATCGGTTCAAACAGCGCCCGTCGCTGGTCGTCGCTCAGCGCGCGCATTCGCTCGCCGAACGCCTCGCGCTCCGCTTCGGTCATATCTTCTCGATTCTCCATCTGCTCGCGCAGCGCCGCCACTTCGCGGTCTTCGCCGCCGAACCAACCGAGCGCCCAACCACCGCAAAGCAGCATCAGACACACGATCACGACACCGATCACACGTTTACGATTCATGTCTTGCACTCCTTTTGGAGCGGCTCAAGAGTAGCTTCCACCAATTCTTCCCTCTCCCCATCGCGGGGAGAGGTGAGGAGGGGGGAGAAAGAACTGCGGAAGCTACTCTTGAGCCGCTCGTTAGAAAACCACCGGGGCGTCAGGGGATTCACTGGGCGACAATCAGCGCATCGACGTGCCCATCGAGATACAGAAAATTCCGCGAACCGTCTTCGCCCGGGCTGCCGTGGAACGACTCGAAGTCGTACACAATCCACACCTCGCCCGAGCCCCGTTGGTTGCCCCGCCGAGTGGTGAGCACCTGCTGGCGGGTGCGGTCTTCCAGGCGGAACGACGGGTATTCGAAGCTCAAACCTTCGTTGTTGTAGTACGAATCGCCGTTCGCGTACGGGGTGCCGTCGGGGCGGACGTAGCCGTCGTAGGCGATGCGGTCTTCGTTGTATTTCAGCGGTCCATAGTCGCTCGGACAACGGTACATGCCTTGGTTGCCCTCGCCGAAATCGGCCAGCACCTGATAGATAGGCCACGTGCTCTTGTCCTTCTCGTCGTACGGCGTGGCCGATGGCAACATTGCGGCCGCGGGAAACTTGCCGCGCTCTCCTTGAATGTCGAGAAACTGCGTGAGCGCTAGCCCTATCTGCCGCAGGTTGCTCTTGCATTCGGTGCGACGACTCGCCTCGCGCGCCATTTGCACCGCAGGAAACAATAGACCAATCAAGATGCCAATAATGGCAATGACTACCAGCAACTCCACCAACGTGAAGCCGCGGCCCGATAGGTGAGTGCGCACGGCGATCCCTTTCAGCGCATGGGGCGAGGACGACGCACCTTGGAACACCGCAGGCCAAAGCCTGCGCATTGTGCGCCGCTGACAGTTAGAACACCGCAGCAGCGAGAGGGTTGCGAAATTTTTTAAGATCGGACTGCTAGCGAGCGGCAAACAACTTCACCCTCCCTCGGGAAGGTTGTTCGTGTGCCACTGCTGGTTTACCGGTGGCTGCTTCCAGGAAGCCTGTCGCGGGCTATTGGATCTTCCTGCAGCACCGCCGGCCTGAAGTGAGCCAGCAGTGCCGTTGCAAGATGGTCGTGCCGAGAACACTGCTGGCTCTGGGCAAGCCGGCGGTGATTGTTAGACTCCAAGTGGGCTGCTACGGCTCATCGGGTGTCAATGCTCTATAAACCAGCAGTGGCACACGAGACCACTCTATGCAGCGTTTGCCGAGCCGATCGTCGGGTGGGTATACTCTATGCTTCAATCTCGAACGGGGTGAATACGAGCGGACGAAATGAGTGATGGGAAGCGGAGCAAGCTGAACGCATCGCTATTGGCACTAGGCCTTTTGAGCCTGGTGTTGGTGGTCGCGGTGTCGCTGCTCTTGTCTGGCGAAGCCGGCATGCTGCTCACTCGCAACACTATTCGGCTGTCCCTCGCCTGGTACGCCGCGGCGCTCTGCATGATGATGCGTTTGGACCGCCCTGGGTGGAGCGCCGAGTCGGCACTTGGCCAGGTCGCCCGCTGGAGTTGGACTTGGGCGTGGGTGGTGTTCATGATTCACGTCGCCATGGCGTTCCATTTTCACCATCACTGGTCGCACGCCGACGCGTTCAACCGAACCCGCGAAGTGAGCGGCGCCGGCGAGGGCATTTACGTTTCATATCTGTTCCTGCTGCTATGGGGCTTGGATGTGCTGTTCTGGTGGTGGCGGCCGCAGGCGTATGCCGCGCGGCCTCCGCTCGTGGGGCGGGCGCTGCACGCGTTCATGCTGTTCATCGTGTTCAATGGCATGGTGGTCTTCGAGACCGGCTTCATCCGTTGGGCAGGCGTGGCGATGTTCCTTCTGCTGCCGATCGTCTGGTGGACGTCGATGTATGCCACGGCAAACAGGCCGAGCCAGACCGCTTATGTTGGCATCACCACTCCGCCGCTCTGAACGCCCACTGTTTCGCTCACCAGATTCACGCCACGCACAAGAGGACCGCGACCATCACTGCTGAACCAAGTCCATCGGCCGAGTCCACGGCGCGCGTCCCGCTGCCACTTCCCTTCTACTACGGTTGGGTGATCGTCCCGGTCGCCGCGCTGGCCATGGTGGGCACGCTGCCGGGTCGCACGCAAGGCCTTGGGCTGATTACCGAGTCGCTGCTGGCCGACCTGTCGCTCACGCGCGGAGCGTATGCGACGATGAACTTCTGGGCGACCGTACTGGGCTCGCTGTTCTGTCTGCCAGTGGGCCGCGCGGTCGATCGCTTTGGCTCGCGACTAGTCATCGTTGTCGTGTCGGTCGGGTTGGGACTCACGGTCATCGCGATGAGCGGCTTGCAGTCATCCAGCGGCCTGCTGGTGCTGCTGTTGCTCACGCGTGCCTTGGGGCAGAGTGCGCTGTCGGTGGTGAGCATCTCGTTGGTGGGCAAGTGGTTCGACCGTAAAGTGAGTCTGGCGATGGGCACTTTCTCTGTGATGGTGGGCTTCTTGTTCGCCATTGCATTTGGCGCGGTGGGTTACGCGATTCGCGAGCAAGGTTGGCGAACCGCCTGGCAGGAGATCGGCCTGCTGCTGCTGTGCGGGCTGGCCCCGCTGGCGTGGTGGTTGGTTCGAGCCGATCCCAAACGCTGCGGCCTCGAAGGGGATCCCGCCGAGCCGACAAACTCGGGTCGCGACGCGCCGCAGCAGGTTCAGCAGGGCATGACACTGGCGGCCGCGCTCGCCGCGCCGGCGTTTTGGGCGTTTGCGCTGGCGACTTCGCTGTTTGGCCTCGCCGTGTCGGGCGTGGGGCTATTCAACGAGGCGATCCTCCGCGAACTCGGATTCGAAACCTCAACGTACCACGCCATCCTGGCTGGCACCGCGCTGATCGGATTGGTGAGTCAGATGTTTACGGGCTGGGCCGGCGGTCGCTGGTCGCTTCGCAGCCTGCTGGTGGTGGCCATGACACTGTACGGCACGGCCCTCGTGTGGCTGCCGCACGTTACGAGCCACACCGCGCTGTGGGCCAACGCGGTATTGATGGGCGCCGCGGGTGGCATCATCACGGTCGTGTTCTTCGCCATCTGGCCCGAACAATTCGGCCGCGCCCACCTCGGCCGCATCCAAGGCGCCGCGCAAATGCTCACGGTGCTCTCTTCGGCGATCGGCCCGGTGCTGTTCGCCCAGTCCTTCGAACAAACCGGCTCCTTCGCCCCTGCCCTGTACGGCTTGGCGGCCACGACGTTGGTCGCCGGCGTATTCACGGCGATGGTGCGGTTGCCGCGGGTGGATGCCGCAGCAGTTGGAGAGGGCTAGAGAGCAATACGCGTACTGCCGGGTCTTGAACGCCGCTTGTGGCGACACTTACAATCGGGTGCCACGCAATTGCTACTACTTGCTTCGCCTGATCCGACATGCGCCGCTCTCAACGTAAAACTGGTACTAAGGTTCGCAACGGGAAGGTGACTCGGAAGAATCGCACCGAGTTGTCGAACCACTACTCTCAAGTCAGGCAAGACAAGACAGTCATCGACCGCCTCCGACCTGGGGAGGGATACAAGCACTACTTGACGATCGCCGACGTCCGTCAGTTCATTGACATTCTGCCGGATTGGGACGCATTGTCGCGCGGACTCGATGCAATCATCCTCGACGAGGGTGGCGACGCGATGGGATGGCATTTCAACGGAATCGTGGCCATCTGTGCTTGGGAGAGGGAGCTAGTATCGGATTGGGACAACGACTTCATCGAGGATCACTCCGAGATCCTCGAACGCCTGGGCGTCACGTGGGAGCCGATGCCCGAAGATTCCAAAGCATCCTTTTGCTACTTCAGTGAATCGTCCATCAAGGGGTTCCAACTGATGCACATCTTGCTTCACGAACTGGGACACCATCACGATCGGATGAGCACTCGCAGCCAGATGGATTCGGCACGAGGCGAACCATACGCCGAAGCCTACGCCCTGAAGTACGCCGATGAGCTATGGGATGCTTACTTTCGGGTATTCAATTGGTGAGCGAGCCACTCGGGCCATCCGCGATTCCTGCCCAAGGTTGATGAAAGTAGTGTTGGATATCTCGCTTTAGGCTAGCCGGCGTTGCCGTTGTCGCTCAGCACACTACGCTTCGGCACAAGAAACCCAGCGGCCACCGCATTCAAAACACATGCAGCCGCGGCGAGAACCGAAATCCTCACGATCCAAGTCTTCACGTTGCCAATCTGCTGCATCTTGGCATGCATGTCGTAGCCCGTCGCCTCCGGGTTGGACGGATCTCGTAACGTTTCAAGCCTTTGCTCGTTGATGGCTTCGGCGAACACGAATTCGCGATAGGTGCTAAAGCAGTGCGCCTCGTAGATCGCTAGTGCGACCAATCCTAGGGCAATGAAGATGATTGCCGCGAGCAGGTTGAGGGTGATTGCAACTAGTTTCACAGTGGCCTCGATCTGTCAGTCTCCACTTGCACCTTCAACATAGGCGTGTGTGAGGGAGACGTTTTCATATACGGGCACAAACACAGCTTGCCATGGAGCATACGCGTCAGGGATTGCACGTGCTACGTACATATCCATAGAACTCACATGATCCAACGTAACGCGGTCGACACCAAACGTGCGGGCAATCTGCTGTCGAGTCAACGGAAACAACCGGAAATCTGCGGGTACTTCGGAGACGCCAGAAATATCCAGTGGGGAATGCGTGCCACTCGAAGACAAACATTGCATCGCACGGAGTTCGTCAATGGTTTTGACTCGATTCTCATGCATGCGCTCGATGCACCATGGAACGATGTTGTTTAACCCAATCTTGTTCGCTTGTGCAAGCAGCGGCTGAAGACCGTAATGTTCTACGATGTCCTCACGTTCCACATCGCCTACGTCGAAGAATTCGATTTCGTCGAGAAATTCGGATTCGACAATTGGAATCTGATACTTTCCTGCGACAAAGGCTTGCTGCTGAACCTTATGCAGCAAAGCCTTTGCCGTGCCGTCGAACTCTACCAAGTAGTTCCAACCAGATGCAGCCATAGATTCGGTCCGAATGACTTACTGCCAGGGCGAATAATCATCCGCGCAAATCCGCGGCTGATTCCGACTCTACAACTCCGTAATCGCCCCATAAGTCTCCGGCCGGCGGTCGCGGAAGAATTGCCACGTGTTCCTCACCTCGCGAATCATGTCGAGGTCCATGTCGGCGATCACGATGTCGTCTTCGGTACGTTTCTCGCTTTGGGCGATGAACTGGCCACGGGGGTCGCAGAAGTAGCTTTGGCCGTAGAATTCGCCGATCCGCCAGGGCTCTTCCCAGCCGGGGCGGTTGATCGCGCCGACGAAGTACTGGTTGGCGACCGCGTGGGCCGGTTGTTCGAGCTTCCACAGGTACTCGCTCAATCCGGCCACGGTGGCGGACGGATTGAAAACGATCTCCGCGCCGTTCAGGCCCAGGCACCGCGCGCCGTCGGGGAAGTGGCGGTCGTAGCAAATGTAAACGCCCACCTTGCCGACGCGGGTGTCGAACACGGGGTAACCGAGGTTGCCTGGCTTGAAGTAAAACTTCTCCCAGAAGCCCGGGTTGCAGTGCGGGATGTGGATTTTGCGGAACTTGCCCAGGTACTCGCCATCGGCGTCGATCACCGCGGCCGTGTTGTAGTACACGCCGGTGATGTCTTCCTCGTACATCGGCGCGACGATTACCATCTTGTGCTTCTTGGCCAGCTCTTGCATCAGCTTGGTGGTCGGCCCGTCGGGGATGCGTTCGGTGGTGTCGTACCACTTGCACTCCTGCTCAGCACAGAAGTACGGCCCGTAGAAGATCTCCTGCAGGCAGACGACTTGCGCGCCCTGGCTGGCCGCCTCTTCGATGAGGGCGACGTGCTTGTCGATCATGGCCTGCTTGATCTTCTCGACCGGCGACGTGGTGGGTTCGCACAAAGTGGCTTGAATCAAAGCACCGCGGACGGGGCGTGGCATGTGGTAGTTCCTCCAACTCGCCTGAGTGGTGTTGAAAAGTTGGCTAGTGCAGTGGGCGTGTGGCAACCAGCAACTTGGTTGCAGGCGGCCACTCGGTTATCCTAACGAAACCGAACCCCGCTTCCTACCAGCGCCAAGGAAAGTGCCATGAGCAGTGCTGCCGCCGTTGATGTTGTCCCCGTGCTATGTGGCGAGCGTTGGCAGACGCTGGATGCCGCCCGCACGACCGACGTCTACAACCCATCGACCGGGCAGGTGATCGCCCGCACTCCGCTGGCCACGTCCGCCGAGACCGCCGAGGTGGTCGAAACCGCGGCTGCCGCCCTACCCTCCTGGAGCGAGACTCCCGTAGTGGAGCGGGCGCGGGTGATGTTTCGCTATCGGATGCTGATGGAGCAGCACTTCGAGGAGCTGACCGCGCTAGTGACTCGCGAGCATGGCAAGACTTTGGCCGAGGCGCGGGCTGAGGTGAATCGCGGTGTGGAGATGGTGGAATTCGCCGCGGGCATCCCGAGCCTGCTGATGGGTGACGCGCTGCCGAACATCGCACCGGGCGTGGATGCCGAAGTGGTGAAGCACCCAGTTGGTGTGTGCGTGGGGATCACTCCGTACAACTTTCCGAACATGGTCCCGCTGTGGATGTTCCCGGTGGCGATTACGTGCGGCAACACGTTTGTGTTGAAGCCATCGGAGAAGGTGCCGCTATCGGCGGTGCGGCTCGGTGAGCTTCTGCTCGAAGCCGGTTTGCCGCCGGGCGTGTTCAACATCGTGCATGGCGACAAGGAGTGCGTCGACACGCTACTCTCTCATCCTAAGGTGGCGGCCGTGTCGTTCGTCGGCTCGACGCCGATCGCCAAGTACATTTACGAGACCGGTACGGCTCATGGAAAACGCGTGCAGTCGGCGGGCGGCGCGAAGAACCACCTGATCGTGATGCCGGATGCCGACATGGATCAAACGGTGAAGCAACTCGCCGCCAGCGCTTATGGTTGCGCGGGGCAACGCTGCATGGCCGGTAGCTTGACTGTGGCCGTGGGCGGCGCGGCCGATCCCGTTGTCAACGGACTTGTTGACTACGCGGGCAGCTTGCGCGTTGGTCCGAGCGACGGCAACGAAGATGTCGACATGGGCCCGGTGATTCGCGACGAACACCGCCAGCGAGTGGCCGAGTACCTCGACATCGCCACCGGCGAAGGCGCCACGGTGCCGCTCGATGGCCGGCGGGGTTTTGCCGGCGATGGGTTCTTGCTTGGCCCGAGCGTAGTCGACCAGGTGAAGCCCGGCATGCGGGTGGCCAAGGAGGAAATCTTCGGCCCGGTGCTGTCGGTGGCGCGGGTCGACTCGCTCGACGACGCCCTGGCGATGGGCGCGGACTGCGAGTTCGGCAACGGCGCGGTGATCTTCACCCGCAGTGGCTACGCTGCCCGCGAGTTCAAGCAGCACTTCAACGCGGGCATGATCGGCGTGAACGTCGGCGTGCCGGCCCCGATGGCGTGGCTGCCATTCACGGGGTGGAATCGCTCGTTCTTCGGCGACTTGCATATCCAAGGCACCGAGAGCATCCAGTTCTACACGCGACAGAAAGTGACGCTTACCCGCTGGCCGCAGGAGCATGAGTCGCACCACGATCCGGTTTGGAAAAGCGGACAACGATAGTCATTATCCCATCGACGACACTGGTTCACTTGCACCGCGCGGAGCCCTTATAATCGCCAGGTATTCCGCGGCCTGCGAAGCACTGCTTCCAACGGCCGACTGCTTGTGTCACTGGTCATGATGAGGACTCTGACGATGAAGGCTCGCCTTACGACTTGTCTGTGTGTTGTGCTTGCGTTTGCTACTCTCACGCCGAACGCCTGGTGCGAAACTCCCGCCGAGCGCGACGCTCGCATGCACTGGTGGCGCGATGCGAAGTTCGGCATGTTCATTCACTGGGGCGTCTACTCGGTTCCTGCAGGAACCTACAAGGACAAAAAAATCGGCGGCATTGGCGAGTGGATTATGCGCCGCGCAGAGATTCCGGTGGCCGAGTACCGGGCTTGCGCTGGCGACTTCAATCCCGTGAAGTACGATCCCGAAGCATGGGCCGCGCTGGCCAAGCAGGCGGGGATGCGATACGTGGTGATTACCTCCAAGCACCACGACGGCTTCGCGCTGTACGACTCGGCGGTGACTGACTGGGACATCGCCGACGCCACGCCGTACGGCAAGGACCTGCTGACTCCCTTGGCCAATGCGGTCCGTGGCGAGGGACTGAAGTTCGGGCTGTACTACTCGCAGGCGCAGGACTGGACGCATCCCGGCGGCGCCAAGGCGGGGCTTCAAGAAGGTCAGTCGTGGGACGAGGCCAACAAGGGCGACTTCGACGAGTACCTGCGCGCGATAGCGCTGCCGCAGACCAAAGAGATCCTAGCGAAGTTCCAGCCCGATGTGTTGTGGTGGGACACGCCGACGTGGATGAACGAGCAACGCGCGAAGCCGCTCCACGATGCACTGGCCGACTATCCCGACATCATCACCAACAATCGCCTGGGCGGCGGTTATCGTGGCGATACCGAAACCCCCGAGCAGCACATTCCCGCGACCGGCTACAAGGACCGCGACTGGGAAACGTGCATGACGATGAACGACACGTGGGGCTTCAAGAGCTACGACCACAACTGGAAGAGCACCAAAGTGCTGCTGCACAACCTGGTCGACATCGTCTCGAAGGGCGGCAACTATCTGTTGAACGTCGGTCCGACGAGCGAAGGCGAGATACCGCCCGAGTCGATTGCGCGGCTTGCGGAGATTGGCCAGTGGATGGACGTCAACGGCGACTCCATTTACGGCACCACCGCCAGCCCTTGCCGACGACCTGATTGGGGACGCATCACCAGCAAGCCCGGCAAGCTGTATTTGCACGTATTCGACTGGCCGAGCGATGGAAAGCTCGTCGTGCCGGTCGAGGTGGAAGCGACCGGCTGTGAGCTGCTGGCCGAATCGTCGCGAAAATTCGAAGTCTCCACCAGCGAAGCGGGCGTGGTGGTGCATTTGAAGGGCGAGCCGATCGACGCGATCGACACCGTGGTGGAACTCGACATCGTGGGTACGCCCAAAGAGATATTCCGCCGAATCAAGCCGGGCGCTGATGGCAAGCTGGTTCTGGCAGCCGACGACGCGGTGATCGAAGGCAACGCTCAAGTCGAGGCGATCGACAGCAAGTCGAACATCGGCTACTGGACCGACGCAGCCGACGTGATCGTTTGGCATTGCAAATCGGCCAAGGCCGGCAAGTATCGCATTTCGGCCGTAGTGGCCGCTCCGTCTCGCAGCAAACTGGTGGTTGCGGTGGGCGACGCCAAGGTCGACGTGGCAGTCAGCGCCACCCGCAGCTACCAGGATTTCGAAACTCAGGATTGGGGCGAAGTCGACCTGCGGAAAGCTGGCGATTTATCTGTCGAACTCAAACCCCGCTCCAGCCAGTGGCAGCCCATCAACCTCCGCAGTTTGACTCTCACGCCGGTTAAGTAACCGGCCGGGAATAAACGAGCCCGGGACTGCGAACCTCCGATGAGGAGCAGCGTCAAGGTGCGCTCGTGCGACGCCCATGCGCTCTCTTGGCGTGCCAATTGGCAAACCACGGAGGCGGTTTCTGTGTTTCCTGCGTTCAATCTCACCCTGGTGGTAAACCACGCCTGCAACCTGCGTTGCAACTACTGTTACACCGGTGCGAAGTTCCAGCGGGCCATGCCGCTGGCGGTTGGGTGTCGCGGTATCGACCGCGCCATCGCGTCGCTTGCACCTGCCGGAGTGTTGGAACTCGACTTCTTTGGTGGCGAGCCGCTGCTCGAAGCGGAAACCATCTGGGAGTGGATTTCCTACGCTCGAAGCCGCACGGAAGAAGCGGGTATGCAGCTTCGACTGGGGCTTACGACCAACGGCACCCTGTGCGGCGGAGCGGCGTGGACGGTGATGATGCACCCCAAGCTGGCCTTGCACGTAAGCTGCGATGGACTGCCCGAAGTGCACGACCTGAACCGCGTCGACCGGCGTGGGTTGGGAACTTCGGAACTGGTGCTGCATACCATTCGGCGCTTAATCGCCGCAGGGCAAGAGGTCCGCGCGGTGATGGTGGTGCGGCCGAACACGGTACAGCACTTCGCGGCCGGGTTGGAGATGTTGCACGCGATGGGTGTGTCCCACGTGACTCCGTCGCTCGACGTCTGGTCGAATTGGTCCGCCAGCGATGCCAAGGCACTTGCCAAGTCGATTGCCGAAGCGGCCGACGTGTGGGCGGAGCACCTGCCGGAGTTGGCGGTGAGCTGGTTCGACGAGAAAGCGGCCGCGCTGATTGATGCACCGAGCTCGGGCTGCACCGCGCGATGTGGATTTGGGCATGGGCAGGTGGCGATTGCTCCGTCGGGCAACTTGTACCCGTGTGAACGGCTGGTGGGCGAGGACCGCAGCGGCAACGCCGCTCGGCTGTTTGGCACAGCGCTCGATGGCGAGCACTTTCTGGATCTCGAGTCGCCCGACGGACCTTTGCACACCGGCTGCAGCGGTTGCGTGCTGCAGCCGCAGTGTTCGACCGTATGCCGCTGCAACAACTACATCCGCACGGGCGACGTTCGCCAACCGGATGGGCTGCTCTGCCTGTTCGACCAGGCTTGCTACCGAGAGACCCGACGCGTACTCGAGCGACTTTCCGCCGCGAGTCACGCATTGGCCACCTCCTGACAGCCACGAAAGGACTCTGCTATGGACTATCGCGATGACGAACGTGAATCCCGCGAAAGGGGCATCCACGACCCTATCGGCTTGCCGGACCCCAACGGACCGGTGATGCCGGTGACCAACCAGACGCCTCCCAGGTTCAGTTTGCGCCAGCTGTTGGCGGGAGTCGGCTTCGGGTGTGTCGGCCTCGCTTTGATTGTGCCCGCTCTTCAGTCCACCACCTGCGCCGGCGCGACGCGCTCGTCGCGACTCAAGTGGCAGAAGCAGCAAGCGCTCATCGATCAAGCCATAAGCGAGCAAGCGCCCGATGGCCAAGCCGAACAACACAACGACTGAAAGCCACCAGTGTTGGCGGTGCTTCTTCAAGCCGCGCGTGCTGTTTCGTGTCGCCCGCGATGCATTTGCCGTTGTCGGCGTAGTGCTGGTTCTCTATCACACGTGCTTCCACATGTCGCGCGTGGTGTCCGAGTCGATGGCGCCGACGCTGTGGGGCACCGATCATGTATCGGGCGACTTGGTGTTGACTGAAAAGGTCAGCTACCACTTTCGTACGCCCAAACGTTGGGAGATCGTCACGTTTCCGGGGCCAGGTGGCGTGCTGATGAAGCGAGTGGTCGGCCTGCCGGGCGAGACGGTATCGCTGAATAGCGACCGCGAGTTGATGATCGACGGCAAGGTGCTCCCGCGCCCGAGGGATTTGGCGGACATCAAGTACTATCCCTACGGGAACCTGCGTCGTGGCAGCGAATTCGTGTGCGAGGGGGGCTACTACGTGCTGGGCGACGACTCTCGCGACTCGGACGACAGCCGCTTCAACGGCGTGATTCCGGCAGAGCTGATTATCGGCCGGTCGTGGGCGGTGCTTGCACCGCAAGAGCACCGCCGCTGGGTGACGCCACAATAGTACTGGCGTGCGGAAGTATCCGAACAGACGGAGTTCGGTAGCCGATTTCTCGCCCCTTCTCTCCCCCACTTCTGCTACGATGCGAAGATAGCTTGTTCTTTGCTTCCGTTATTCGAGGAGTCGGGCCGTGTTTCGTGGTTGCATCGCAGTATCTCTTTGTTTCTTGGCCGCGAGTGCAATCGCTAGCGACCGGCCGAACATTCTGTGGCTGAGCATCGAGGACGCTTCGTGTCATCTCGGCTGTTACGACGACGAGCATGCGCGAACACCCAATCTGGATGAGTTCGCCAACGAGAGCGTACTGTACGAGAACGCGTTCGTCTGCGCTCCGGTTTGTGCGCCGTGCCGATCGAGCATCATCACCGGCGTCTACCCCACGTCGTTGGGCACGCATAACATGCGTTCGACGGTGAAGTTGCCGCCCGAGATTCGGCCCTTCACCACGTACCTGCGCGACGCGGGATACTACTGCACTAACAACAGCAAGCAGGATTACCAGTTCAAGACGCCCAAGGGCACCTGGGACGATTCGAGTGGTAAGGCTCACTGGAAAAATCGGAAAGACGATCAGCCGTTCTTCGCGGTGTTTAATTTCACGGGCACCCACGAAAGCGCCACAAGGGGCGATCAGCCAAAGTACGACCGGGTGATTTCGGTGCTCAGCAAGGACGAGTTGCACGACCCTGCCGCGCTCGAACTACCCCCCTACTACCCCAACACGCCGAAGGTTCGCCAGGACTGGGCCCGCTACTACAACTGCATGACCGCCATGGACAAGTGGGCAGCCGAGAAACTCAAGGAACTGGACGAAGCGGGGCTGGCCGACGACACGATCGTGTTCTTCTGGAGCGACCACGGAGTCGGACTGCCTCGCGGCAAACGTTGGCTGTACGACTCGGGAATCCAGGTGCCGCTTATCGTGCGCATCCCGGAGAAGTGGCAGAAGAAGCTCGGTGACAAGGGTCCGTCGATGGACGCGGGGACTCGGACCGATGAATTGGTTTCGCTGATTGATCTTCCCGAAACCGTTTTGAATCTCGCGGGAGTTGCGATTCCGACTTACATGCAAGGGCGCGCGTTTTTAGGAACGAACCTCACGCCCGAGCGAGAGTACATCTACGCCGCCCGCGACCGGATGGACGAGCGCTACGACATGAGCCGCTGCGTGCGGACCAAGCGGTACAAGTACATTCGCAACTACATGCCATGGCGACCGTGGACGCAGTGGCTGAACTACGCCGAACAGTGCGGGACAATGCAGGAACTGCGGCGGTTGAAGGCGGAGGGGAAGCTTAGCGATGAGCAGTTGTTGTGGATGGCGGACGTGAAGCCGGTTGACGAATTGTACGATCTGGATGAGGATCCGCATGAATTGGTGAATCTGTTTGCATCCACCGAAAGGCCCGAGAATGATGAAACGAAGTCTCTGCAAGGGCACCTATTGTTCTGCGAGCGGGCTTATCGCGACTTGGGAATATTACCGGAGAGCGAATTCGCAACTTTGGAAACGAAGTGCGGGTCCCGTTATGGTTGGTTCTTCCAATCTCCGATCTTTCCGATAAATGAACTTAGCACGCGTTCGTACACCATAAGCGCTCTCGGATTTTCGTGTGCTTTCCCCGCCTATAAGATGAAAGACCGCGTTTCTTTTCTAGAACGCGATATATCATTGCCGCAACCCGAGAACCGATATTGGTCCGCCTATGGTGTCGGCCGCCCGAGCGCTCCACCCGGCGAAGGAGGTCCACATGCACCTAGTGCTGGGCTCGCTCATGAGTTACTTGAAGAGGCATTACTGGATCGCAAAGATTCAGTTCGGATCGCGGCAGCCGAAATGCTCACACTGTCTCATCGACAGACCGAATATATACCCTTCCTCCTCGACGCCCTCGAAAACGCCGAATCCCCCTGGGACCGACTTCAGGCGGCCAACGTGATCGACCTGCTGCCGGACTTCGACGAGCACGCCGACGAGATTCGGCCGGTCGTCCAGCGCGTGCAGAAGAAGCTGCAGGACGAAATGAAAACAGGCCCCGCCGCTGAGCGGCAGGGCCTGGGGTATGTGGAGCGTTGTGTCATTCGCTTCAACGATCGGTTGAAGTCGGACTAGGCGTGTTGCTTCTTGCCGCCGCCGCGAGATAGTTCGTATGCCAGCAGCGTGCCTACGACCACGAAGACTAGCTGCAGCACGTCGAGCTTCTGCTTGGGGGTGTCTTTGGGGTCGGCCTCGAGCTTCTTGAAGTCGACCGGCTTGGGCGGCTGGGCGGGCTCGGTAGCTTCGTCATCCGCAGGCTCGTCATCGGCCACATCGTCGGCAGCTGCCTCGTCGGCAGGCTCTTCGTCGCTGGGCTCACCGGTGGTGTCCTCCGCTCCGGTCTCTGCGGGCTCGGTGGTTTCGTCGTCCGGCTCGGTGGCCGTCTCGTCGGTTTCCGATTCTTCGGCCTGGTCTGCTTTGTCTTGGTCCCGGGGCGGCGCAGTTGGCTTCGATTGATAGGCTTCCAAGCTGCGTTGGCGAGTTAATTTCGCCGAGGTCATGCTGGCGCCAAAAATGGCCGCCAAGGCGATAAACGCCACCAGCCCGGCACGGATGAAACTGCCTTGCCGCATGCCATCGCCGGCCATGATGCGAGCGCCCAAGCCAGTGAGCAGGCCAACAACCAGCGCAAACCAGATCGCCTCGTTGCCCATGGAACTTTCCAAGCCAATTTGGGCTGCCACGCCAACCAGTCCGCCCACAACGGCGCCAATGAGTGAAGGGCCGAGTTTCATGTTCGAGTCTCCCCAGATTCAATGCAACAATTGTTGAGAAGGTACACCGAGAAAATCAGTTCTCGGTGGGGCAAGGTGGGTCTGGCAGCGTCCCACCTTTAGTGTAAGCGATGAACCGCTCGATCCTAGAGACCAACACGCATTTGCCGCAAAAAAGTGCGGGCCTGACGCGGTGCCGGCCGGCCTGATAAACTACGTGTTTCGACCTGCACCAGTCGACTTCTGCGGGCCCTTCATTGAACCCTGAGTATCCTCAAATACGATGTCCGATCTACTGAAGCTTGCCATTATCGGTGGCGACGGAATTGGTCCCGAAGTGGTCGGGGCCGCCATGAACGTGCTTGAAGCCGCAGCGCCTGCCAGCGGGTGCAAGTTCGAGTCGACCGAGTTCCCTTTCTCGGCTACCCATTTTCTCGAATCGGGTCACGTGCTGGACGAGAAGGACATCGCGGAGCTTCGCAAGTACGACGCCATCTTCCTGGGCGCTGTGGGCGGGCTGCCCAACGATCCGCGGCTGGCGGGCGGCGTGATCGAGAAAGGCATCCTGCTCAAGTTGCGATTCGAGTTGGACCAGTACATCAACCTGCGGCCAGTTTCGCTGTACCCGGGCATCGAAACGCCACTGGCTGGCAAGACATCGAGCGACATCGACTTCATTTGCGTCCGCGAGAACACCGAAGACCTGTACTGCGGCGTCGGCGGCTTTGTTCGCAAAGGCACGCCTCAAGAGGTAAGCAACCAAACGATGGTCGCCACGCGGTTTGGCGCCGAGCGGTGCATTCGTTACGCGTTCGAACTGGCCAAGACCCGCGAGCGCAAGCAACTGACGCTGGTGCACAAGACCAACGTGCTCACGTTCGCCGGCGATACCTGGTTCCGCACGTTCCAAGACGTAGCCAGCGACTACCCCGAGGTTACGACCGACTACCACCACGTCGACGCGTGTTGCATGTACATGGTGGCCAAGCCCGAAGTGTACGACGTGATTGTGGTGCCGAACATGTTTGGCGACATCATCACCGACCTGGGCGCAGCGATCGCCGGCGGCATGGGCATCGCCTCGAGCGGCAACCTCAATCCCGACGGCACCGCGCCGAGCATGTTCGAACCGGTACACGGCTCCGCACCAGACATCGCAGGCCAGAACCTCGCCAACCCAATCGCGACGATCGACTCATTGGGGCTCCTGCTGCGTGAGACCGGCCGCATCAAGGGCGACAAGGCCTCCGTGGCGTGCGGCGAACGAGTCGGCGCGGCAGTCAAAGCGGTGACACCAAAGTTCGCAGGCAAAAGCCTCGACCGCTCCGGCTACGGCACCGACGAGATCGGCCAAATGGTGATCGACTCGCTGTAGCCCTTGCCGTTTTGAGCGTTGGGTCTTTGCTCAAAGAAAATCAGTCGCGGATCAGCGCGGATTGAACTGGATCTGCGCAGATCAGAAGTCTCGCGACGCCGATTGATTTTGCTCGACAATGCACTTTCGTCGAGGACGTGCTTCAGAAGAAGTCACTCAATGCGCGCTGATCCGCATAAATCTGCGACGATCCGCGACGAATTCCTGCGGTGTCTGCACCAACTACGGGAACCACTGACAAATATCTTGGCTAAGACGTCAACCCAGCCAACTTCGCCGCGCGCGCTACGCGTTGAATGCCGACCATGAACGCGGCTGTGCGGAGCGTGACGTTGCGCTCGGCCGACAGGTCCCACACTTGCTCGAACGCGGTCGACAGTAGGTGGTCGAGTTCGCCGCGCACGCGATTCAGGTTCCATTGGTAGAACTGTCGGTTTTGGGCCCACTCGAAATAGCTGACCGTCACGCCGCCGGCGTTGGCCAGTACGTCGGGTAGGATGGCCACGTCGCGCTGGGCGAGGATCTCATCCGCCTCAGGGCGCACTGGCGAATTGGCCGCCTCGACGATCAGCTTCGCGCGGATGCGATCGGCATTCTCCGTGTGAATCACACCACCCAGCGCCGCGGGAATCAGCACGGTGACATCGAGTTCCAACAGGTCGTGGTTGGTGATCGCTTCGGCGCCGGGGTAACCGGCCAGCGAGTTGCCATGCTCGCGCGCGTAGCGGACCGCTTCCATAATGTCCAATCCTTCCGGGTTATAGTACCCGCCCGAGAGGTCGCTCACGGCCACGACCTTGCACTCGGCTTCGGAGAGGAACTTCGCCGCGTGCGAACCGACGTTGCCAAAACCCTGAATGGCGACCGTCGCGCCGCGGGCTTTGCAGCCGAGTCGCCCTAGCGACTTGATGGTCAGGATGCCGACACCACGGCCGGTGGCTTCTTCGCGGCCGGGAATGCCGTAGTGCTCGACCGGCTTGCCGGTCACCACCGCGGGATTGAATCCTGCGTACTTGTTGTACTGATTGACGAACCACGCCATGACTTCGTGGTCGGTTCCCATGTCGGGTGCGGGGATGTCCTTGTCGGGGCCGATCAGTTCGTGAATCTCGTCGACGAACTTGCGCGTGATGCGTTCTTTCTCGCGCGGGCTGATCGCGCGGTTATCGACCGTCACTCCGCCCTTGGCGCCGCCGAAGGGAATGTTCACCACGGCCGTTTTCCAAGTCATCAGCGACGCCAGGCTGCGGACTTCGTCGAGGTCGACCTCGTGGTGGTAACGCAAACCGCCCTTCATGGGGCCGCGAACCCGGTTGTGCTGCACGCGATAGCCAAGGAGCGATACCAACCGGCCGTCGTCCATCTCCACCGGCAGTTGGACGGTGATTTCCCGCTCGGGCGTGGAGAGGAGTGTCCGCAGTTCTTCGGACAGTTCCAATTCGTCGGCCGCCGTGTTGAAGTAGTGCTGAACTGCCTCGAATGCTTGCATGGTAGGTCCCTGGGGCCGCCGAGCCGTTTGCCGCGGCCCGGGTTTGTCGTAAGCTGAAGGGAACCATCCTATCCGATTTGGTAGCTCCACTGCTATGTCTGACTTCGAGATCCAAACCCGCGAGACCTCCGTCAGCGAACGCCAGGCCGCGCGGCGAAAGAATAACACCACGCGGCTGGTGATCACCGGCGCGTCGGCAGCCGGCCTGCTGTTTGTGGGGCTGCTGGTGATCATGGCGATGCGGTCGGGCGAGCAGCAGCCCCCGCAAGCGGTGCAGGAACCACCCGAAGGCGGCCAACCAGTGGTGCCAGCACCGCAACCAGCAGCGGTGGAAGAGCCGGACGAACCAGAACCCGCGTCCGCTACCTTGGTGGACGACGATGGACGCACCATGTGGATGTCGCCAACCGACGGCGGGCCAATCGACTTGGCGGGGCTGCCGCCAGGCTGCGAGTTGTTCGTCGCCCTGCGGCCCGCCGAGTTACTGGCCAGCGGCGACGGAGCGAAGTGGCTCGCCGCGCTGGGACCGCGGGGAGAGTTGGCCAAGCAGTACGTCGAACAAACGTGCGGTCTCGAACTGCGAGACATCAACACGCTATTGGTCGGCGTCCGCCCTGCCCCGCAGTCGGCCATCGAGACCGCGCTAGTGGTCACGCCCACGGCCGGCGTCACGCCGCGCGCCCGTGGTTACCACGTCACTGGCGAGAAGGACTACTACGTGTTCGCCACTCCGCGCGTGCTCGACGAGGTCAAAGAGCTGGAAGGTTGGGCGCCGCCGCTGCGGCGCGAGGTCGAGTCGCTGGTCGCGGCCACCGACGCCGATCGGCATGTGACGCTGATGGCCTCGCCGATGTTCCTGTTCGACGACGGCCGCGCCATGTGGCAAGGTTCGCTAAGCGGCTTACGCGACCTGTTGTTCCAGATGCTGCCCGACACAACTCGCTGCGCGGCGCTCAGCCTGCATGCCGGCGACGACTTTTTTGCCGAAGCGCGGCTATCGGCCACCATCGACCAACGCCCCCAGGCGTTCGGGGAGAAGTTCGCCGACAAGGTGGCCACCTGGCCGGCGAGTGTCGAGCGAACCATCGCCAGTGTGCCCGCTTCGCAGCACAGCGCGGCGGTGGTCGCGCGGCTGCCGGCCATGTTGCGGGTGCTGAACCGCTACCAGCGCGTCGGCGTCGATGGCGAGCAGGCGCTGTTGCGGGTGTACTTGCCTCCGTCGGCTGGGCACAACCTGCTGATGGCCGGAGAGCTTCTGTTGGCCGAGCGCGCTGCAGGAGGTGGTTCTGTGGCAGCGGCGACACCACCGGAGGCCAAGCCCAAGAGCATCGACGAGGCGCTGAACCAGATGACAAGTTTGAGCTTCGCTCGCGACACGCTGGAGATGGCGGTGAAACTGCTGGGCGAGGACGTGGGCGTCGACATCGTGCTGCTGGGAGGCGACTTGCAACTTGACGGCATCACGAAGAACCAGTCGTTCGCGCTGGACGAAAAGAACAAGCCGGCCGGCGAGATCCTGGTGTCGATCCTCCGCCTGGCGAACCCAGATAAGACGGCCACCGGCCCCGCCGACCCCAAGCAGAAGCTGGTGTACGTGATTGGCAAGCACCCCCAGACCGGTCAGCCCGCCGTGCTGGTCACCACCCGAGCCCAAGCCGCAAAGCGGGGCGACGAACTGCCTATGGTGTTCGCCGAATAGGCAAAAAGCCCCCTCTCCCGGGCCCTCACCAAGGTGGAGGGCCCAGGAGTGGGGACTTCCGACGCCTGTTCCGATTGTACGGCTCACGCGGCGCAATTCTGTGTGGTAAGCTGGAATAATCGAGCGATCCACTGACGAATTGCCGCCGTAGACCACCCATATCTCGCTCGCTGCGACCATCTTCGACCTGACGCACCACCCATGCAGCCTTTTTCCGTATTCTGCGAGACTTGCGGCGCGAAGCTCAAGGTTCGCGATCCGGCGGTGGTGGGTCAGATTCACTCTTGTCCCAAATGCGAAAGCATGGTGCTGATCGCGGTGCCAGCGGCCGCCTCGAGCTTTCCCTCGCCCCCCGCCGCAGCGGCACCCGTCGAAAGCTCCGCCGCCGATGGCACCATCGCCCCAGACGACTTCGCCACCGAGATCGACGACCTGCTGCAGCAGCCGACCCCGGCGCCAGAACCAGTCGCTGAAAGCGCCCCCACGGAGGTGCCGGAGCCAGATCTCAGCGAGCCTCAAGCCGCAGAGCCGGCCGCAGATGAGCCAGTTGCTTCGGCTGAGACGCTGGTCGCCAGCGGCACCAGTCGCACCGCGTTCTATGTGTGGGCCACGGCCGGGTGCGTGGGGTGCTTTGCACTTGGTTTGTTGGCGGCTGCATGGTGGACGCGTGGCGGCGACGAGCCCCAGGCCGCGCAGGTCGCCAGCATCACCGAGCTTCCAGAGCCTGAGAGCGCTGTGGAAGTGACCGAAGAGCAGCCCTCCGAAGAGGTGTCCGTCAACAAGCCCGCGGTGGAAGTAGAAGCCGAGCCAGAAGAACCCACCGAGCCGGTCGTTGAGCCCGAGGCCGAAACCCCTGCACCAGAACTTCCGCCGGTAGAACCGCTTCCTGAGTTACCTTCGCTCGACGACACCGAGCCCGCCGCACCAGAGCCGACCGAGCCCAAGCCCAAGCGATTGAACCTGGCGCCGCTCGATCCGCTGGCGGTCGATTCAGCGAACCTCGACTTGCTGTTGATCCCAGACGGCGACACAGAAGTCACCGCCGACGCGCCGGTTGAGTTCGGTCCCGAAGAACCGATGGACACCGAGCCACCGGAAGTCGACCTACCCGAACCCAAGAACATTCGCTTCGAGCCCGGCACGGCGAGCCGTGGTCCTTCGTACGCCGAACCACTGGCCGACGGCGAACTTGCTTCGCGTCTAGAAATGAAACTACCGGGCGTGGCGTGGAAGCGGACTCCGCTGGCGGTGGCGGTGCGTGAACTCGAACAGCTTTCCGGCGTGCCGATCACCGTGCGTCCGGCCGACTTGCAGATGGCAGGCATCACGGCGGTGCACGAAGTGTCGGTGTCGCAAGAGAACGCTACCGTGCGTCAACTCGCTGCCGAGCTTGCCAAGGCGGCTCGCTTAAAGGCCCAGACTACACCGCATGGGCTCGCGCTGGTTCGAGCAGGCGCCGAAAAGTGGCGCGATGTCGGTGCGCCGCAGTACGACATTGCCGACCTGGCGAAGGGGGCTGATGAAGTAAACGCCCTGGCCGACCTTATCCAGCAAGTCGTCGCTCCCGAGTCTTGGAAGAACACCGAGGCGAAGCTGGCGGTCGATGGCACCGCGCTGAAGGTTCGTCAGCAATTGAACGTGCACTACGATTTGCTGCGGTTCCTCGAACGCCTGCGAATGGCGCGCGGCCTGCCCACGCGAAGCCAGTATCCCAAGTCGATGCTGACGATTGAGCCACGCTTGGCGAGCATGAAAAAACAGCTCGCGCGGCCCACCACCTTTGCATTCGTCGATTGGACACCGTTGGGTGAAGTGCAGGACTACTGGAGCGACGTAAGTGGCCTGACCGTGCTGGCCGATTGGGAGCAGTTGGCGGACAGCGACCTGCGACCGCTGGCGACGATGGCTGGCTCGGTCGACAACGTGGCCTTCGGCGACGCGCTCGACCGTTGCCTTGCACCGCTCGACATGGGTTGGACCGTCGCCGATGGCAGTACGCTCCAACTCACCACGCTGGCCGCAGCCGACCGCGCCTGCTGGGTGGAGTTCTACACAAAGGCCGACGCCGATAAGCTCCGCGAGCGGATCGAGACTACCGTCGAGCCACAGTTCCTACAGCAATTCGTACTCCAGGCCGACCCATCGGGTCGGTTCGTCTTGGTGTACGGCAACCGCCACGTGCATCAGGCGGCACTCAAATAGAGTCCCCTCTCCCGGGCCCTCACCCAGGTGAGGTCCGGGAGAGGGGACTGAGCTATTCTCCTTACATCGTGCGATCCACCGCGTCGGCCACACGGCGGCACTCGGTCATCATCTGGGCGAACGCCTCGCAGTCGAGGGTCTGGTAGCCGTCGCTCATCGCGTGCTCCGGCTCGGGATGCACTTCGACAATCACGCCATCGGCGCCGGCGGCAACGGCCGCTTTGGCCATCGCCGGCACTAGCGCGGCGTGCCCCGTGCCGTGACTGGGGTCGATCACGACCGGCAGGTGGGTCTTCGCCTGCAGGTAAGGCACCGAAGCCAGCGGCAGCGTGAATCGCGTGTGGGCTTCATAAGTGCGGATGCCGCGCTCGCACAGCATCACGTTGGGGTTGCCGCCATCCAGGATGTACTCGGCCGCCAGCAGCAGTTCGTCGATCGTGGCGCTCGGCCCACGCTTTAGCAGCACCGCGCGATGGCTCTTGCCGCAAGCTTCCAACAAGCGGTAGTTCTGCATGTTGCGAGCGCCGATTTGCAGCACTTCGGCGTATTCGCTCACTAGGTCGACGTCCTCGGGCGAGACCACTTCGGTCACTACCGCCAGGCCGGTCTCGTCGCGCGCGGCGGCCAGCATCTTGAGCCCATCCTCCTTGAGTCCCTGGAAGCTGTAGGGACTGGTTCGCGGCTTGAAGGCTCCACCTCGCAGCGCGGTAGCGCCGGCCGCTTTCACGGCGCGAGCCGTTTCGATGATCTGCTGTTCGTTCTCCACCGAGCAAGGACCGGCAATCATGCCGACGTGCTTGCCACCCACTGCGAGCGATCCCGCCTGAACGACCGACCGCTCGGGCTGCGTTTCGATGCTGGCCAGCTTGTAGGGCGCGAGCACCGGCATCACGTTGTCGACGCCGGGCGAGCTTTCGAGCTTTCGCAAGTCGCCCGCCTTGCGTTCGTCGCCAATTGCGGCGATCACCGTTCGTTCGGTGCCACGCAGCGTGGTAGGTTTCAGGCCGGCGCTTTCGACTTCTGCAATCATGTGTTCAATCTCCGCTTCGGACGCGTTCCGCTTCATTACGATGATCATTGTTTTAACGAGGGGTTAGGGATCAGGTTTCGAGGGTCAGGGAAGGACAACGCGCCAAAACGAAAAAAGCCCTGAGAACCGCGGGGTTCTCAGGGCTTTGGTCATTTGGTGCTTGGCAAAGCAATCAGGCACAACCTCCGGCCCCGGAACCCGGGCAGGTAAAGCTAAACCAAAAGTAGTACCAAAACTTGCTTGCCATGGCGTTAGTATCGTCGCTTCGGCCAAGCTACGCAAGGGATTTCTCTGGAAGATTCCCCGCACCAGACCTGAGCAAGCTTTGCTCGGGGCAAGCGCGGCTGAATCGGCCCCGCTGGGCAGCTATATTGAGAGACTTCGGTTTTCCCGTTTTCCAGATGGAGACGACTGTCCATGAACCTGCGCCTAAATACCATGTTGCTCGCGGTCCTGCTCCTCACGGCCAACATCGGCATCGCCGAGGAGCCACTGGCGAAGCTGTGGAGAGAACCGGCCGGCAAGCGTATGCGGGTTTCGTCGTGGAACCCGACCGGGCGCAACGGCGACAACAAGACCATCGAGCCTGGCGAGACGCTCACCGTGGCCGATGTGGCCGGCAGTGGCAAGGTTACCCGCATTTGGATGACGTACAAGTCGACCACGGACGACCACCTGCAGAAAATCCGCTACAGCTTTACCTTCGACGGCCAGAAGACCATCGAACGCGTGCCGGTTGGCATGTTGTTCGCCACGGGCCCGTGGCGGGTGAACGACGTGGTCACGCCAGTGGTGAACGTGATGCGGTCGCATCAAGGAGGACGCGAGCAGCAAGGCGTGGGCCACGGCAGTTTCAATCTGCATTGGGAGATGCCGTTTGCCGAGGGATTCAAGATCGAAATCACCAACGAGACCGACCAGCCCGTTAAGCAGTTTTACTACATCGACTACGAAGAACTCGAGCACGACACCCCGCCGCTGCTGCTGCACGCGGACTACAACCGGCGGATGACCAAGCCCCAACCGGGAGACGCGACCAAGAACGTCGAGCGGAACTACCAGATCGCCAACATCCAGGGCTATCGCGGCAACTTTGTCGGCACGGTGCTGTGTGTCGAGTCGCACCCTGACCGCGCAGGCAAGTGGTACGAAGGCGACGATATGTTCGTGATCGACGACGAGCCCTGGCCGCCGCGCCTGCACGGCACCGGGACCGAAGACTACTTTGGCATGGCGTGGGGCATCCACCGGCCGTACCAGGCCCACGATCACGGCGTGTCGCACTTCGAGAAGCCGATTACCGATCACGACCGTTTCTTCGACGGGCGGTTCGTGGTGTACCGCTGGCACCTGGGCGATCCGATCGGATTCACCAAGTCGCTGCGGGCCACCATCGAGTCGGGCCACGCGAACGACACCAACCAGCACTACGAGAGCCTCGCCTGGTGGTACGGGCGGAAGCTGTAAGGCGGCTCCGCGAGTCGAAAGTGCCCCGCGCACGTCGGCGACGAATTTCGGGTTTCCCCGGCCGAGTTGTGGGAATTGGACAGATGGCGTGGGAGAATGGTGCGAGCGGAGTGGTCTGCACGCAAGCCCCCACCCTAGCCCTCCCCCAGACGATTTCGCGTACGAGCATTGTGGCAGCATCAATGATCCGCGCGCGAAACCGCCCGGGGGAGGGAAGAATCGGGGTTTTGTCGCACCTGCGGTGAACCGAGCGCAACAACTCGTCGGACATGGAACCTCATGGAATTCGCAACTTGTAACTGTGTAACGACTTATGGCGTCGCGTGGGATTTGACAGCGGGGAGTTTTGTCGCAGGGAATCGGAATGTCGCACCACTGCGACAATTGGCCCTTTTGGTGTTGGCCTTGTTCTGGTGGTTCGCCCCGCCGAGCCCGGCGGCGTGGACGATTGTGCCGCGGGGGTCGGTGGTGCTCGACTCTGGCGGAGTCAGCGGGGTGGCCGAGATGAGCGGCGTGACCAACCTGGGCGCCATCAACGGGGTGCATCAGTTTGCCGCCGCGCAGGATTCCGGCGGGCAGGTGGTGCGGTTCGCGGCATCGTTCTCCTCGAGCGGTGCGATCCAGTCGGCCACAGCCACCAGCGCGCTGCCGCTGGGGATCGACCTCGACTTCGAAGGCATCGCGTTCACCAACCCAACGCGGAACAGCGTGTTCCTGAGCGAAGAGAGCACGCCGGCCCTGCGCGAATACAGCTTGGCCGATGGCACTCACCTGCAGTCGGACTTGCCTCCGCTGGTGTACGGGCAGCGGAGGAACAATCGGGCGCTCGAGTCGCTCACGCGCTCGGTGGGTGGCACGCGGATGTGGACCGCCAACGAGGAGGCGCTGCTCGTCGACGGCCCCGCTTCGACGTCGACGGCAAGCACCACGGTGCGGCTGCAGCAGTACGACGTGTCGGGCAACGAATTCACCGCCAGCCGGCAGTTCGCTTACGAGGTCGATCCCATCCATGGGGGCACAAACGCTGACACCCGCAGCGGTCTGTCCGATCTGGTGCTCATGCCGAACGGGTCACTACTCGCTTTGGAACGCTCGCTGGCGGTTGCCATTCCCCCGTTCCAGAGCCGCATTTACGAAGTCGACCTGGCCGGTGCGACAGACACCAGTGACGCGGCATTCGACTCGGGACTCGAAGGCGAGACATTCACGCCGGCAAGCAAGACGCTGCTCTGGTCGGGCCAGGCGGGCGGTGGCTTTGGGCAGAACCTCGAAGGCCTGGCTCTGGGGCCAAAGCTGGCCGATGGAAGCTGGGTGCTGGTGGGAGTGGTGGATAGTGGCGACTCGCTGAGCAGCAATACGGTGGTAGCGTTCCAGGCGATTCCGCCGAGCTGCATGCTGGCGGGCGACTATGACTGCAGCGGATTGGTCGACGCAGAGGACTATCAATCGTGGCGCGACACGTTCGGCTCGACCGAACTGCTGTTCGCCGATGGCAACGGCGACGGCCAGGTGAACCTGGCGGACTACACGGTGTGGCGAAACAACCTCGGTGCATCGGCCAGCACCGCCACGGCGGTCGTGGTGCCGGAGCCTTCGGCGGTTGGGCCGGCGCTCGTGCTCGTGGTAGGAGCCACGTTGGCTGGCACTACCCGGCCGCCGCTGGGTAGAGGTGGTACAGCATTAGGTACACCACTACGCCGGTGATGGACACATACAACCAGATGGGAAAGGTGATCCGTGCCCAACGGCGATGGATGTTGCGGGCGCGGCCCTTGAACTCCTGCCGCGCGGCGTCCGACATGTCGGCGAGCTTCTTGGGTAGATGCTCTCCGTGTGCCCAGAGGCCGAACAGGATCGAAGTAATCGCCAGCGGCGGTACCGCCATCGCGAGCACGATGTGAGAGATGAGAATGGCAAAGTAAACGTAGCGAACCGATCCCTCGCCACCGAACGGCGTCTGCAATTGCAGCATGAGGTGGTAATACAGATAGCACGCTAGAAAGACGACAGACACCGCAAACGCTGAGAGCATCACCCGCTTGTGGGCCGCCTCTTTGCGTTGCTTGATGAGCAAGAAACCAACCACCAGCAGCACCGTGGCCAGCGAGTTGAGCGAGGCGTTCACATGGACCAGCGGATGAGCGGCAAGGGGCAGCATGTTACTTAAGGTCGCCTTGGGTACGAGTTTCGACGATGCGGGTGCAGAGCACCAGCATCACCACGGCGAACGCAATCGTCACGCCCCAGGAGAGTTCCAAGCTGGGCAGCCAACCGTCGTCGATGGTCTTGCCATCCGCCAAAAGATGTCGCAATCCGGCGACGCCGTAGGTCAGTGGGTTCACCATCACAAGCCAGCCAATGATGCTGTCGGAATGCACAGGAAAGAACGAACCGGAGAGCAACCACATGGGAAAGAGCAGCAAGCTCATCATGGCGTGGTAACCCTGGCTCGAGTCGGTTTTCCAGGCCAGGAAGAACCCCAGGCCGGTCAGCGCGATGGCCATGACCATCATCAGCGCCATCGCGGCCAGCACGCCGGAGATCGGTGGATTGATTTCGGAGATAGTCGCCCAGCCCAACAGCATGAACAGCAGCGCTTGCAACCAGGCGATGATCGATCCGCCGAGCACCTTTCCGAACACCATGGCCCACCGCGGCACCGGCGAGACCAGCACGCCTTGCAGGAAGCCTTCGTTGCGGTCTTCGATGATGCTGATGGTGGTGAAGATGGCAGTGAACAGCAGGATCATCGCCAGGATGCCGGGAAACTGATACGCGTAGCCGAGGTCAACCGCCTTGAATCCTTCGCTGAACATCAGCCAAAAGATGATCGGCTGCCCCAGCGCACCGAACACCCGGGTGCGCTGGCGGAAGAACCGCACCAGTTCGCGCCACGCCAGCGTAGCGATGGCGGGAAGCACAGGCACCGAGCGAGTTTCGAGCGTGGTGGAAGACATGCGTTTGGTAGTTGAGAGAATAATTCGTAGCCGGATTCACAAGAATTCGGATGGTCTGGTGGTTTGGTCAGAATTCTGGCGAATCCTGCTGCATCACTCGTTTTCGGTGTCGGTAAAGAAACGGTGCCCCGTGCGAGCGATGAACACGTCTTCGAGCGTTGGTTTGCCCAGCGTGACTGCGTCGATC
Source organism: Aeoliella sp. (assembly GCF_965227375.1). Classification (NCBI taxonomy): domain Bacteria; kingdom Pseudomonadati; phylum Planctomycetota; class Planctomycetia; order Pirellulales; family Lacipirellulaceae; genus Aeoliella; species Aeoliella sp. The sequence goes on along the minus strand of NZ_CBDDFX010000002.1, from coordinate 314,774 downwards.
TGGTCGCCGAACGCTTCGACCAGTTGCGGTATCAACTGGTGCCCGTCGGGGTGTTCGAGTCGCACGGTGCCGTCGACCACGGTGGGCGTGAGGCTGAATTTGCCGGCGATCTCGTCTGCGAGCGGCTGCGCGCCGGAGGTGCGAAGCGTGATCGTGTCGCCGCCGAGCGAAGACTGCAGGGCCAGCGGGGTGTCGAGCGCCACGAGTTCGCCTCGGTGCATGATGCCCAAACGATCGGCCCGCTCGGCTTCTTCCAGCAGGTGCGTGGTGAGCACGATGGTGACGCCCTCTTCGGAGAGCGTAGCGAAGTACTTCCAGATGTCGCTTCGCGCGCCGGGGTCGAGCCCGGTGGCTGGCTCGTCGAGCACCAGTAGCTTTGGATCGTGCAGCATCGCCTGGGCGAGTTCGACTCGCCGGCGCTGGCCGCCGGAGAGCGTCTCGACCGAGTCGGTCAGTTTGTCGGCCAGACCGAGCCGCTCGATCATCTCCGTGGCCCTATGTTTCAACAGGCTACCGCCGAGCCCGTACAACCGCCCGTGGTGCATCAGGTTTTCGAGCAAGGTGAGCTTCTTGTCGATGCTGGGCGACTGGAACACCACGCCCAGGTGGCCGCGAACCGCGGCCGGGTGCTCGCGGAGGCTGACGCCGAGTACGTCGATCTCGCCCTCTTGCAGTGGCACGAGCGTCGAGATCAGCCGGAACAGCGTGGTTTTGCCGCTGCCGTTGGGGCCCAGCAGGGCGAACACTTCGCCGGGGGCGACATCCAGCGAGACGCCGCGGACCGCCTGGTGCTCGCCGTAGCGGTAGCGAACGTCGCGAATCGAGAGGGCTGGCGTGTCGGGCATGAGGGTACGAACCAGGGCGAGGGACGGATGGCCGCGAAAGGTAACACTGTAACTGCCCGCCGGGCGAAATTAAACGGCCACCAACAGCAGCCCCAGAATCCACAGCGGCAAGTACAGCAAGCTCGCCCGCAGCAGCGTCCGCGACGTGGCGTCGCCGGGCGAGCGGGCAAACTGAATCGACGCCCAAATGTAAACGCTCGACAGCAACACGGCCCACACCATGTACAAACCAGCCAACAGGCTAGACGAACTCAGCCAGGCGGGCACCAGGCTCACCGGCAACAACAGCAGCGAGCCAACCACCGCTTCGATGCCCGCACGGCGACCTGTTGGGTCGACGGTGGTGCTCATCACGTACCCGCCACGCTGGTAATCGTCGCGACAACGCCAGGCGATGGCCATGAAGTGCGGATACTGCCACAGGTACAACACGCCAAACAGCGAAAGGACAAAGCCACCGAACTCACCACCCGCAGCGACCCAGCCCATAACAATTGGCAACGAACCGCTCGCCGCGCCGACGGCCGTGTTCAGCGTGGATCGCGTCTTCAGCGGGGTGTAGATCACCACGTACAGGACCCAGGTGACGATGCCCAGCACCAACGTCGGCACGCCGGGACCCGCGGCCAGCAGAATTGCTCCGGCCACCAGCAGCACACTGCCGAACACCAACGCTTCGCGCGGCCGCAATCGCTGGGCGGGCAGCGGCCGGTTGGCGGTCCGCACCATCAGGGCATCGAGTCGACGTTCGAGCCACATGTTCAGCGCGCTTGCGCTGCCGGCGACCAGTCCCGTACCGAGACACGTCGCGAACAGCACCCAACCCGACCAATCGGCCGAAGCCGCCAGGTAGAAGCCCATTGCGATGGTGATCAGTTCCATCGCCACGATGCGGGGCTTGGTCAGCTCCCAGTAGTCGGCCAGCCGCGCCGTCCAACCGGTTCGCTCGGGGGCCAAAGTTGCGGTGGTGGTTGTCGAAGTGCTCATCCTGTGGCAACTCCTGTAGGCAACGAATCGGTTTGTGTAATGGTCTCAGGGGCGTATCGCCAGGCGAGCATCGCGGAAACGACAAGCGTGGCGAGTAGCACGGAGCCGACCGCCTGGTGCGCGGTTACGATGTGCGCTTGTGTCCAGCCGTCGGCCAGCACCGACTTGGTCGCAACGGGATACATGCTCCGCGCCCAGACCGGCACGCCGTATTTACTCACCCAAGTGGCGAGTCCCAGAGTGATTTGTGCGACGACGACCAACAGCATGGCCCATCCGGTGCGGCGCACGCCAGTCGGCGCGTCGGTGGCTAGCGCCATGCGCGCGACCAGCAGCGTGAGCAACAGCACCATGCCGGCCAGCAGCAGATGAACCTTTACCACGCTTTCGAACGAATAGGGCGACACGGTGACCGGCATGTGGCGAAGCATCGCCCCGACCACCATTTGCACGTACACCAGTACCCCAGTGGCGGTGGCCAGCGTTGCCAGGCGCACCAAGCTTTGTTGATCGTTTCGCTGCGCGGTGAGCCAGGTGCGCGACGTCCACACCACGATCGCCACCGTGAGCACAAAGAACAGCGGACCCGCCGACCCATGCACCATGGCCAGCAGTCGCTCGTCGAGCACGACGCGCAAGCCGCCGAGCACGCCCTGGGCGATCACAGCCACCAGGGCGACCACGCCCACGGTTTTTATCCAGGGTCGCGTTTCGTACTTGTAGAACATCATCAGCAACAGGATGGTCACCAGCCCCGAGAGCATACCGAGCAGGCGGTGACCGTGCTCGACGAACAGATCCCAGGGGCCGAAGATCCAGGTGGTCCATGGGTAGAGCAGCAGATTGTAGCCATAGGTGGCCGGCCAGTCGGGCACGGCCATGCCGCTTTTGGTGGTGGTCACCAGCCCGCCGACCCACAGCAGCGGAAACGTCACGCCGCACAACAGCCAGGCCACCCGACGAGTCCAGCGCGCGGGCGCAAGCTCGGCGTCGGTGGAGGTTCGGCGTTGGGATTCGGGAGGCGACATGAGCAAACTTAGTAGTATACGGACACCCAAGGGGCCGACAAAAGTGGTCAAATTGTCGCACCCCATGGGGGTGTCATTGGTCGTGTGCGGCTCGCACAAAATCGACCAATTGCCAGATTTCCTCTTCGGTCAGTGCTCCCTCCACGCCGGGCCGCGGGCTCCCCTGCCCCGGCATCGGCGTGCCGGCCACGCCCTGGTGGAGGCGGCGAAACAGGTCGATTGGCTCGTCACCCCCACGAAACACCCCGTCGGCCAAGTCCCGCGGCCGGGACATTTGCGGTGTGAGCAACTCGGCCGCCACCCGCTCGCGCTCTTGCAGCCGCTCGCGTTCGGCCGCGAGTCGCTCGCTGGCCCGCTTCGCTTGGGGCGGGTCGAGCGACTGCAGAGTTTCGGCTTCGCGATCCAACTGCGCAGCCAGCGTGGCGGTCTGCTTACGGAAGTCGAGCACCGCTTGGTTCCAGTCGTCGTAGTCCTTTACCACGGGGCTGTTGCCGTCGGGGCCGTGGCAATCGGTGCACTTGGCCCGCGGCGAGAGGAACAACTCTCGCCCGGCCTCGATGGATTGCGCGATTTGTTGCTCGGTACGATCTTCGGCCGGAATGAACTTTGGATCGGGCTCGACGATCTGCTCGCCCGCTCTCTGCCAGCTGGTGGCCACGTTGCGGACGATCTCGTCGACGATCGCTTGATGGTCTTCATCGCCCGCCGGGTCGAACGGGTCGTCGGTCGTGCCGGTGGTGGGATCGAAGTCCAATTCGTCGGCCACCGTGAGCACCAGTTCGCGCTCCACTTGCCCTCGCACGGCCAGGTAACGAACGTACTCGGCCACCGCGGCGAGTTGCTGCTCGTTCAGCAGTTCAAACGACGGCATCGAGGTGCCGGGCACGCCGCGCTCGATGACGCGCAGCAGGTCGTCCTGAGTTGGTTTGCTCGCCAGGCGGGTCGACTTCCACTTGAACACGCCGGGACGAAAGTCGCGCGGGTAGGGCTCGAGCACCGCGGCCGCTGGGCCCCGGCCATTGCCCGTGACGCCGTGGCAACTTGCGCAATGTTGGCGGTACAGCCCGCGCTGCAGGTACTCCTCGCCTTGCGGGTCTTCAGGGTCTTTGACGTAGCCCGCTTGGCCGGCCGCCATCTGCAGCAGTTCCAAGTCCAAATCCACACCGTCGGGCACGCGGGGATCGTCGGGCGTGCCAAACAACTCTTCGAGCACGTCAGCTACCTGCTGCTGGTGCTCGGCGACCAACTGCACGTTGTCCATCGCCATGTGGTTGGGCGTGAATTGCGGCGCGCGGCTCTTGCATCCGATGGCGGAGAGCGCCAGCAGTGCGGTGGGAAGGAGCCAGTGAAAGCGCATGGGTCGCATCTATTCGCTCTTGGCGGGCTCGCTCTCAGCTGGCTCGCTTTCGACGGCCATCAACGCGGTATCGACTTCGATCGTGCCGAGGTTGGTCTCTTCACCCGGAGTGATGGTCACTTTCACTCGCCCGCGACGATCGAGTTCGGCTGCGTCCGACTTGCAGTTCTTCAAGTACCCGGGGCGCTCGTGCCAGAACTGGATCTCATGCTCGCCGGCCGGCAGGTTCTTGATCTCAAAAGTGCCGTCCTTCGCGCTGATCGTCATGTAGGGATCGTCCCGCACGACGATCCACCCCCGCATGAAGGGATGGATGCTGCACGAGATGGGCCGCGGCAGGCGTTGGGCCTCTTCGAACTCGAGCTGTTGGTCGCCCTCGGCCGAGAGCATGAAGTTGAACGACTCGTCGCCAAGCTCGGCTTTCACACTGTGGCCCACCGGGTCGGTGTTCTTCAGCACCAGCGGTTGCCCGGTGCGAACGGTCACCACATGCGGCTCGAACGCGCAGCCCTTGTTGTCCAGCTCCACAGGTTTGTCGGCCGCCTTTTCATAGTCGGGATGCACCGCCAGCTTCTCGCCGCGCGGCGGCCGCAGGTAGATCACCACGTTGGCGATGGCCTGCGACTCGTCGAGCACCAGGCTTTGGTCTTTGGGTTCAGCGTCGCAGCAGTAGTTGTCTTTGCCCAGGTCGAGCTTCAACGCTTCGGGCGGGGCGCCTTTGAGCACCAGCTTGCCCCGCAAGGTGCCCCAGCCTTCGTCCGCGAGCGCGGCCGTGGCGATCATCGACCCGCAGACAACGGCCAGCAGCAGTCCCAGAGTTCGCATGGATCAATCCTTGGCAGGAGAGGTGGAAACAGCCCATGTTAGCGTATCGAAAGCCCCGCCAAATGGCCACCCGCGACGAATCGTCGCACCGGGACCTGCTGATTCGTGTGGGTTTCGACAAACCACCCCAAGGCGTAGAATTTGGGCATTCATTCCACTCTGTATCCATAGCTTGGTGAAGTCATGAACGTTCTAGTCGTAGGCAACGGCGGCCGCGAGCACGCGTTGGCCTGGAAGCTTGCCCAAAGTCCGCGCGTCGAGACGGTGTTCGTCGCGCCCGGCAACGCCGGCACGGCGACCGACGCGGTGAACGTCGACATTTCGGCCACCGACATCCCCGCGGTGGTCAAGTTTGCCAAAGACAACGACGTCGGCCTGACGGTCGTCGGTCCGGAGGCTCCTCTGGTGGCCGGCATGGTCGACGCGCTGCAGGATGCGGGCCTTCGCGCGTTTGGTCCTTCCAAGGCCGCGGCTGAACTCGAAGGCAGCAAGGTGTTTTGCAAGAACTTGCTTCGCAACGCCGACGTGCCAAGCGCCGACTACCGCGTGTTTCGCGACGCCGAGAGTGCGACGCACTACTTGACCGAGCGGGATGACGATCCCGTGGTGGTCAAAGCCGATGGCTTGGCTGCCGGCAAGGGAGTGATCGTGTGTAGCAATCGCGCCGAGGCGCTGATCGCGGTCGATCGCATCGCCGGCAGCAAGGAGTTCGGCGAGGCCGGCAATCAACTGGTGATCGAAGAGCGGCTGGTCGGCCAGGAAGCGAGCGTGCTGGCCATCACCGACGGGCGGACGCTCATCACGCTGCCGGCCGCGCAGGATCACAAACCGGCTTACGATGGCGACCAAGGACCCAACACCGGCGGCATGGGCGCCTACTGCCCCACACCGCTGGTAACCGACGATATGTTGGCCGGCGTCGAGGAGAGCGTGCTGGTGCCGACGATTCATCAGATGAAGCGCAGCCGCAAGCCGTTCCGCGGCGTGTTGTACGCGGGACTGATGCTCACCAAGGGCGGCGCGAAGGTGCTGGAGTACAACGTCCGCTTCGGCGATCCCGAGTGCCAGCCGCTGTTGATGCGACTGAAGACCGACCTGTTGGATGTGCTCGAAGCAGCCGTGGACGGGCGACTGGACGAAGTGGGCGACCTGGAGTGGGACCCCCGCCCGGCGGTTTGCGTGGTGATGGCCAGCGAGGGCTATCCTGGCAGCTACGAGAAGGGCTATCCGATTCGCGGATTGAGCGAAGCGGCCGCGCTGGAGGACGTGAAGGTGTTCCACGCGGGCACCTCGATCGTCGATGGCCAGGTGGTGAACACCGGCGGCCGCGTACTGGGCGTCACCGCCCTGGGCGACACGGTCGCCAAAGCCAAACTGCTGGCCTACCAGGCGGTGAAGTGCATCCGCTGGGAAGGCGCCTGGTGCCGCAAAGACATCGCCGACAAAGCCATCTCGGCGGGGTAATCGACATCGACGCATTCAGCTACATCGTGGCCAACCTCCGGCATCATTGGCGGATGCACCTGGCGGTCGCCGCCGCGGTGGCGGTGGCCACGGCCGTGCTGACCGGAGCGTTGGTGGTAGGCGATTCGGTGCGGGGCAGCCTGCGTGATCTCACGCTACAGCGGCTCGGTCGAATCGATCAGGTGCTCACGACGCCGCGGCTGTTTCGCGCAGAGCTAGCCAGCGAACTCGCCGCGACTGAAGGCTTCGAGCAGCGTTTCGAGTCGGCCATGCCGGCTCTCATCCTGCGAGGCTCGGCCACTGCTCGCGTGGACGACAAACTGCGGCGCGCCAGCGAACTCGACTTGTACGGAGTGACTGAAGCGTTCTGGTCGGTCGGCGAGCGCGATCCACGTTCCAACGCGGGTGCCGAGGGAGTTTGGATCACGCAGCAAGTGGCCAACGATCTCGGTGTTGCGGCCGGCGACGAGATCCTGTTGCAACTGCCGCTGGTGTCGGACGTGCCGGCCGACAGCCCGCTGGGCGAGAAGGTCGACACCGTGGCCGGCGAGCGATTCAGGGTGGCCGGCGTGCTGCCGGATCGCGGGCTGGCGCGGTTTGGCTTGCGTCCCTCGCAGCGCCCGCCGCGGGCGGTGTTCGCCCCGCTCGAGCAGCTTGCCAGCGCGATCGAACAACCGGGCCGCGCTAACGCCATCCTGGTCACCAGCGACGAGATCAACCGAGCCACCGACGATTCGGCCGGCGACTGGCTGGCCGCCTACTTCGATCCCGAACTTGTCGACCTGGGGCTCGCTGTCGAGCAGCACGACGTCGATGGCCCGTATGTGCAGATCTCGGCCGAAGGGCTGGTGATCCCGCCCGAAGTGGTGCTGGCCGCGCAGCGTGAGTTTGCCGAAGAGACGCTGCAGCCCATCATCACCTACCTGGCCAACACGCTCGAGGTGAATGGCAAGAAAGTGCCCTACTCCACGGTGACGGGCGTCTATTCCAGCGACAAACTCGGCCCGACGCTGGACGAGCAAGGCAAAGTGATCGAACTGACCGACGACCAGATCGTGCTCAATCGTTGGGCCGCCGATCAACTTGACGCAGAGGTTGGCGACAAAGTAACGCTGCGTTACTACGAGCCCGAGAGCACGCACGGCAACCTCCGCGAACACGAACCGCCGCTGGAGTTAACGCTGGCTGCGATTGTTGAGTTGCAAAAGCCGGACGGCACACCCACGGCTGCGGCCGACCCGAACCTGACGCCGCAACTCGAAGGCGTGACCGACCAGCAGTCGATCGCCGACTGGGATCTGCCGTTCGAGTTGGTGGAGCGAATCACCCAACACGACGAAGACTACTGGGACGAGTTCCGCACCACGCCTAAGGCCTTCGTGTCGTTCCGCCTGGCGAGTGCCACCTGGAGTACCCGGTGGGGCAGCGTAAGTTTACTTCGCACTGCAGCCTCCGAAGACGTCACCGCCGAGACGGTCGCTGAGCGGCTGCGGGCGGCCATCGACCCGGGGACGCTGGGATTCACCTTCATGCCGGTCAAAGCACAGGGCCTGGCGGCGGCCAGCGGCACGACTCCTTTCGACGGGTTGTTCCTGGGCTTCAGCATGTTCCTGATCGCCTCGGCCATTATGCTGCTGGTGCTGTTGTTCCGCCTGGGCATTGAAAGCCGCGCACAGGAGATCGGCTTGCTGTCGGCCGTGGGATTCGACGCCAAACGCTCCCGCCGGCTGCTCACCGTCGAAGCAATGTGTGTCGCGGCGGCCGGGGCACTGGTCGGCGTGTTGCTCGGGATCTTCTACGCTTGGGCGATGGTCACGGGGCTGAAGACCTTGTGGGTAGCGGCCATCTCGGCGCCGTTCCTGCAGGTGCACGTCGGCCCCTGGAGCCTGCCAATCGGCCTGCTGTTGGGGCTCGCCACCGCGTGGGCAACCACTTGGTGGACATTGCGAAGCGTCCTGCGGCAATCGCCCCGCGGTCTGCTCGCGGGAGTGGTCGACGACCGCACGCCGACAGGCAAGCCGCGGCGCAATTGGCATCTGTCGGAACTGATGCTGCTGGCCGCGGTAGGGCTTGCCGTGTTTGGCACCACCATCCGCGGCGAAGCTCAGGCGGGGGCGTTCTTTGGCGTCGGCGCGTTGGTGCTCGCCGGGCTGTTGGGATTGCTTCGTCGGCACTGGCAACGCGCGGCCGCCAGTCGGCAGCAGGTGCGACACATGTCGCTCGTTCAGTTGGCCTTGGCGAACCTCGCCCGCCGCCCGGGGCGGAGCACACTGACCGTCGGACTGGTAGCGGCCGCTAGTTTTCTGTTGCTGTCGATCAGTGCGTTCCGGTTAGCGCCCACCGAGGAGGGCACCGGCGGCTACGACTGGTTTACCACCAGCGACGTCCCGCTGCACTACGACTTCGGCACCGAAGATGGGCAGATCGAACTCGCCTTCCGCGACGAGGAGATGGACCGCCTGGCCGGTTGCCGGGTCGAGTCGCTTCGCGTGCACGGCGGCGAAGACGCCAGCTGCTTGAATCTGTACCGCACCGCGCAGCCTCGCGTGGTGGGTGTGCGCGATAGCGACCGCGTGCTGGCCGACTTTGCCTGGGGCGCGAAACTCGCTGCCGAGCGGGCCGTGCCCGACCTTAGTGCCGACTTGGGAACCGATGAGCATGGTCGGGTGGTGCCGGTGGTGCTCGACTTCGCCACGGCCATGTACAGCCTGCACCTGTCGGGCTCGCCGGGTGACCGGCTGACGATTCGCGATGGCGATGACCAACTGGTTACGCTCGAAGTGGTGGGGCTATTGAAGAACAGCATCCTACAGGGCGACCTGGTGGTGAGCGACGAAAACTTCCGCCGGCTCTACCCCGGCGAGTCGGGTTCGCAGTTGTTTCTGATCAAGGACACCGATGAACTTGCAACGGATGCAGAGACCTCGCTCAGCGCAATGCTTGAGGACCGGCTTGGTGACTACGGCATGGCAGTCACTCCGGCCAGCGATCGACTCGCCGGCTTCCTGGCGGTGCAGAACACGTACCTCTCGACGTTCCAGGTCCTCGGCGGGCTGGGCCTGTTGCTCGGTACCATTGGCCTGGCCGTGGTGCAGCTTCGCAATGTCCTGGAACGACGCGGCGAGTTGGCCTTGGTGCAGGCGGTCGGTTTCTCCCGTCGGCGCGTCGTGGCGCTGGTGCTGCTCGAGAACCTCGCACTGCTGTTGGGCGGCCTGCTGCTGGGCGGCATCGCGGCGGCGCTGGCCCTCCTACCGCAATTGAGCGTGTACCAAACCGCCCTGCCCTGGCGGACGATGCTGGGCTTGCTCGCGGTTGTTGTGGCGGTTGGCGTGGCCGCCACGTGGCTCGCCACCCGTGGCGCGTTGCGACAGGCCATCCTGCCGGCCCTGCGCGGCGACTGAGGACCAGTTGCTGTTGGGTGTCTGGGGTCGAGTTCCGCGAGCCCCCAGCGAGTTGCTTCCTACGGCTGCGGTGGCCGATGAGCGTCGTTTTAGCTAGAGTAGAGTTCCCGCCAACACCTCCCCTTCCCATCTCCCCCGGCTACTCCACATGCGCAGCCTGCTTTTCGTCGTTGCCTCGTTCGCCATCACGATCCTGTGCTGGGGTCTTTACGGGCCGGTGCTGCACTTCGGGCAGCACGGCATGTATACCGGTCCTACCGACGTCCCGCCTCCACATATTGCAAGGCTACGGCCGTTTGTTTGCGTGGGACTCGCTTACTTTCTGATCGGCGTGATTGTCCCGGCCTTGATCCTGTACTTCAAAGGCGAAAAGGGCCACTGGAGCATGTCGGGCGTCATCTGGAGCCTGGCGGGCGGTGCGCTCGGTGCGATTGGCGCATTGGGCATCATCATGGCGTTCAACTTCGACGGTAAGCCGGTTTACGTGATGCCGCTGGTGTTCGGCGGCGCGCCGGTGGTCAACTCGTTCCTCACCATCGTATGGGCCAAGAAGCTGAAAGAAGTGGGGCCGCTGTTCCTCGCCGGCTTGATCATCGTGTTGATCGGCGCGGTGACCGTGCTGGTGTTCAAACCTTCGACCGGCGAGGCCGACCTGAGCGGCGGCTTCATGGACTGGGTGTATCGAATCCTCTCGATCCTCACGGTGATTGCCTGCTGGGGCGCTTACGGGCCAGTGCTGCACAAAGGTCAGGCGGCGATGGATCACAGCCGACTGCGACCACTGCTATGCGTCGGCTTGGCCTACTTTGCCATTGCGGTGGTGGTGCCGTTCATGCTGCTCAACAGCGTGCTGCCGGAAGCGAGTTCATTCGCCAAGGTTTCGGGAACCCTGTGGAGCCTCGGAGCCGGCGCCGCGGGCGCGGTTGGCGCTTTGGGCATCATCATGGCGTTCAACTTCGGCGGCAAGCCAGTCTTTGTGATGCCACTGGTGTTCGGCGGAGCACCCGTTGTGAACGTGCTGTTCGACACCTGGTACAACGAACATTTCGAGCACCTGAGTCCGTGGTTCCTCGCCGGATTGATCCTGGCTATCACCGGTTCGGCCATGGTGCTGGTGTTCGCTCCCCGGGGCAAACCACCCGCCAAGAAAGTGGAAGAGAAACCCAAGCCAGAGCCAAAAGTGGACGAAGCCAAACCGGCGGAAGCACGAAATCCACTGGCCAAATAGTGCGAAATAGCCGGACCGCCACGCGGTCTGCGGGTGCCTGGGGTCGAGTGCAACGAGCCCCCAGCAAGTGAGTTTCTGGGGGCTCGCGGAGCTCGTCCCCAGCCACCCTGAAACTTCTGGTTACTCAAGTGCCGCGCACACCGCCGTACCACTCGATCTGCTTGCGTGGGCAGAACACGTAGCCCTGCTCCTGGCAGTAGGGTCGCAGCCATGTTTCGCGGCGATCGAGTTCCGGTTGTTCGGTGCCCTGCGGCATCAACAGCACGCGGTCGCCCTCCACAGGGCCGAGTTCCGCAAGATACTCGTCGACCTCGGTGAGATCGTCGGGCGTGTCGACGACGAACTTCAGTTGGTAGGTGTGCTGGTCGATCAGCTCGCGCACGATGTCGGGACGGTGACGCGTCTCGTTATGGCGATGATGCCAGCGGTGGTGCTCCTGGCGGTTGGGTGCGGAGCTGGCAAACTTCGGGCTCACCGACATCAGGTCGCACTCCAGCGGCAAGAATAGCGTGCCGGCCGTCTCGATCGTCACATGACGTCCGCGACGTCGAAGCTCCTCGCACAGCGGGATCAACTCGGCGAACAGCATCGGCTCGCCGCCGGTCAGCACCACGTGCGGGCAGTCCCACTCGTCCACCTGGGCGATGATCTCGTCGACGCCCAGGTCGATGCCTTCGGGCATCCACGAGGCGAACGGCGTGTCGCAATACCAGCAGCGAAGGTTGCAGCCGCTGGTGCGAACGAACACGCTCGGCATTCCGGTGAGTAGTCCTTCGCCCTGCGTCGATTTGTAGATTTCCGCGATCCGCATTTACTCTAACTCGGTTCTCTGTTCTCAGACTTCTTCAGGCTTGGTACTCAATCGGATCGGTCAAACCCGCCTCGGCGAAGCCCTTCTTGCGCAGATGGCAGGCGTCGCAGTGGCCGCACGCTACGCCAGCCGGGTTGGGGCTGTAGCAGGTGTGGGTCAAACCATAGTCGACGCCTAGTCGGGTGCCGCATTCGATGATTTGTGCCTTCGTCCATTCTACTAGCGGCGTGTGGATCTTGAACCGCAACGTCCCTTCGACGCCCGCTTTGGTGGCCAGGTTCGCCAGTTTTTCATAGGCCGCGATGTACTCGGGCCGGCAGTCGGGGTAACCGCTGTAGTCCACCGCGTTGACGCCGATGAAAATGTCGGCCGCGCCCACCACTTCGGCATATCCCAGTGCCAAGGACAGCATCACCGTATTGCGGGCGGGCACATAGGTGACCGGGATGCCGGTGGCGATCGACTCATCGTCGCGGTCGTGTGGCACTTCGATATCGTCGGTCAGTGCGCTTCCGCCCAGGCGGTCGAGCGTGATCGAAACCGTCTTGTGCTCGCTCACTCCCTGGGCCTGGGCCACGCGGTCAGCCGCTTCGAGTTCGAACCGATGACGTTGCCCGTAGTCGACGCTCAGGGCGTGGACGTCGAACCCCTGGTCGAGGGCGATGGCCGTGGTGGTAGCCGAATCGAGCCCCCCCGACAGCAGCACAACGGCTTTTGGTTTGTCGCGTTTATTCAGAGTCATGGTCCCTAAAATTTGGGTCAGCGGGCAGCCTGAAGTGATTAGACTCAGTTTTGCGGCACCTTTCGCCACACGGGTCATCATGCCAAAATGGCCACTCGCCCGATAGGAGGAAAGGTCCCCATCATGTCTGAAAACCGTCAACTACTCGAGACTTTTGAAAACCAGTTTCCCGACCGCGATTACAAGATCGAGATCGTGGCCCCGGAGTTCACTTCGGTCTGTCCAAAAACAGGTCAGCCCGATTTTGGCACCTTGACCATTTCGTACACTCCCGACAAGGCCTGCATTGAGCTAAAGAGCCTGAAGATGTACTTGCAGAGCTACCGCAACCAGGGCATTTACTACGAGCACGTTACCAACACGATGCTCGACGATCTGGTTTCGGTTAGCAAGCCGCGCTGGATGAAGATCGAGGCAGCGTTCAACGCCCGAGGCGGCATTACCGAAACCGTAACCGCCCAATATGCCGCGGCGATGTAATCGTCGCGGTAATGTAGTAACCCTATTCTTGCGTCCGCGCAGGCGTATCGACTCGTACCCCCTCAGGAATCAATGGCCGATCAACCCCGCGTTATCCTCTCTGGCTTTGCTGACGAAGCGGCCAACCACAAGACCGCCATCGAACAATTCGCCGCATTCGCTGCCATTGGTTTGGAGTACTACAGCCTGCGATTCGTCGACGTCGGCAACGGCATCAAGAACGTGATGCAGCTCACCAAGAGCGAAATCACGAAGCTCCGCCACCTGGAAGACGAATTCGGCATGAACGTGGCGTCGATCGGCTCGCCCATCGGCAAGGTCAAGCTGCTCGACAAGAAAGACGGCACCAAGAACCGCTACGTGCCGTTCAAGAAGTACTTGAAGAGCGAAGTGAAGAAGGCGTGCGAGCTGGCCCATGCATTCGAGACCAAACTGATTCGCGGCTTCAGCTTCTACCATCCCAAGGGCACCGACCCGCGCGAGCACATCAACCAGGCGGCCGACCAGTTGGGCGAAATCGCCGAGCTGTGCCATCGCAGCGATTTGACCTTCGGCCTGGAGGTCGAGGCCAACTTGATTGGCCAGACCGGCGAGCTATTGGCCGAACTGCACCGCAAAGTGAACCACCCGGCGATGGTCACCATCTTCGACGGGGGCAACCTCGTGAGTCAGGGCATGAGCACCGACGAGGTGTACCAGGAGTACCTGGCGATGAAGCCCAGCCTCGGCTGGATGCACATCAAGGACTACCGCGATCCGACGCTCACTGGCAAGACCGACCACGTCGAAGAGGAAAAGCTGAAGAACTTTGTGCCGGCCGACATGGGCGACAGCGGCCACGCGCGGATTCTGGAAGATTTCAAGGAGGTGCTGCCCAAGCTCACCCGCAAGCTCAAACGGCGGGGCATTCCGGGCGTGTTCCTCGATCTCGAGCCGCACCTCAAAGGCGGCGGCCAGTTCGGTGGGTTTAGCGGCCCCGACGGAATGGGCGTTGCGCTGCGTGGACTGCGACGGGTGCTCGACTTTGTCGGCATCGAGTACGACATCCGCGGCTGGGACGACGTCGTCGCTTCGCGAGGCTTCTAGTGCTTCTCGACGCCGGCGATGGGCAGTTCGCTGGAGCTGTCGTCCTGCACCGGCTGCTTCACTTTCGGCGCCGAAGGCGCGGACATAGCACGTGCGGTGCGCAGTGCCCAGAAGCCCGCTCCCGCGATGGCGCCGGCGCCGCAGAACATTTGTAGGCCGAGTTGTCCGCCAGAGGACCAAACCAGGTACGCTCCGCCGATCGCGCCGGTGGCGCACATCAGCAGGTTCGACAACGCCAGCTCGCGATGACGCCGCGAGTTGGCAATCTTGATCGCCTCGCGCGCCGAGCTATTGGCCAGGTCGCGTAGGGAGGACATATCGGTTGCTTGCTCCGGCTTCGCCGCCGACTTGATCTCCTCCAGATTCTCCAATGGCTTCTCGGGCTCCGCCAGCTCCGCCGACTCTGCCGTCAGCATGGAGGTCAGTGGGTTGGGCCGCGCCAAAATGGACTCGGTCGACTTCGGCATGGGATGCGCCGAAGCTACCTCAGAGGACTCTGCCGGTTTGGGGGAATCGTTCGCGGTGGGTGCGGGCTCGGGAGACGACTCGCCGCGCAGGCGGGCCATCATCTTCGCCATGTAGTCTTCGATCGACTCGTCTCCGTCTTCCTCACCTGCTGGAGTCTCAGCGACCGGCTGCGGCACCGGCGGTTCAATGGCGGGTGTTTCTGCGGCCGGTGGCTGCAGGTCGTTGCCTTCTTCTTCCAGCAGGTGCTTGTATCGCTCTACGAACGAAACCTGCTCTTCCTGTTCCTTGACCGGTTCGGGGGGTGCGTCGAATGCCGTAGTGGGCAGCACCGCCGGAGTTTCCTCGGCGACTGGTTCGTCAAGTGGCTCCGGTTGCGGCTCGGCGAGCAATTCGGTCGGTGGTTCGACTGAAGACTCATCCTGCGGCTCCAACTCGGTTGCATCGGTAGTGCTGCTCCAGGCATCATCGCTTGTTGAATCTTCGGCGGCGGGTTCGTCCGCAGGTTCGTCGGTCGGTTGCTGGAATGGGTCAAAAGCCTGCTCGGCTTCTGGTGTGTCGATCTCTGTCCCCGCGTCAGTAGCGTCGGGCAGCGATTCGGCTACCTCCGCTTCTTCCTCAGTATGCTCCACTTCGTGATGCAACTTTTCCGACGCCGCCGCTCGTAGCGAGTTCAAACGGCCCCATACGTCGCCCTCAGCTTCCGGTTCGGTGTCCGCCGTGGCGATCGGGTCTGTGGTCGGCTCTTCCGGCGGGCTTTCAGGCTCGCGGGTCGAAGTCAGGGACTCCTCGGCCACTGCGGGCTCCGGCTCGCTCAGGTCATACTCGGCCGACTCTACTGCCTTTGGCGTTTGGACTTCGATATCCCACAACCCCTCGCCCGCCGGAGCGGGTTCAGGCGTTGCCTCGGCGTTCAGCGGGTCGTCGTCCATTGGTTCGGTGTGTTGATCTGCATCCCACAGATAGTCGCTGATGGGATCGGCCGCAGCGGTCGGCTCTTCCGTCTCGGGAAAAGCAAATCTGGCTGGTTCGGCGGGCTGCTCTTCGTGGCTTGTTGCTTCCTCGGGCTCGTCCGCAGCGCCCCAATCGACAAACCGCTCCGTGAGATTCTCGCTGACGGGTTCGGGCGCGGGCGTGGGTTCGGCCTCCGGTTCAACTTCCGCGGCCTCGGGCGGCTGCTGGGCAATAGCGGTCGGCTCCGCTTCGCCGGCGTATTGCAGGGGCAGCTCGCTTTCAGTTGGCTCGCTCGCAGCCTGCTGAACTTCGGCAGCTTCCTGCTTGCGCAACAGCTCTTCACGCAAGTCGTACACCAGGGCGTCGCGCTCGCTGATCTGTTGCTCCAGATCGGTCAGGCGTTGCTCCAACTCCGCGACTCGCTCGTTCTCGGCTTTGGTGCGCGCGTTGAGTTCTTCACGAACCTCGAGCATGTCGTGCGCCAAGGTTCCGAGCTGGCTACGCAGGTCGTCCCGCTCGCCAGTAAGCTGATGCCGCTCGGCTTCGAGTTCTACCAGGCGGACCTGAAGATTGGCCAAGTCGGCCGACAGTTGCTCGTTCTCGAGCCGTTGGCGGCGTGCCAGTTGTACCAACTGGCGGGCGCGGGTGCGGTTGGTTCGTACCGAAGCTTCAAGCGGCTGGATTCTGCTAGCGTGCGCAGCGGGTTCTTCTTCCGCTTCGGCCGCTGGCTCCTCGACGTCGGTCCACTCGTTGCTTTCTGGCGTCGCGTCGTCCGACCAGGTCTCAGATTCCTCGCCATCGCCGGCGTACGCCTCCTCGGGCTCCGTGTCTGGGGCCGATTCGGCCATCGCAGGGTGGTCGAGAACCAGTTCCACCGGACCAATCGTCAAGCGATCGCCCAGCGCCATGGTGGCTTCGGTGAAAGGTTCGCCGTTGAGAAGCGTTCCATCCGACCACCGACGTACCACTGGGCCCTCCTGCCCGGGCGTGAGTAGGCAATGCAGCGGTCGGACCCCCTCGTCCGTGAGCCGCAGGGTGCAGCTTTGGCCGCTGCCGATGGTCACCTTGTCGACCGCCAGCTGGACGAGACAATCGCCTTCGTCGGCGCGGCGGAGCAGCCAGGTGGCTTCGCACGATGTGTCGGGTGCTTGAAGGGCTGCTTGGGTCATTGGTTTCGTGTTCTTCTGTCGTTGTCTATCTGCCCCGGTCACCTCGCTACTTGCGCAAACGTGCAACTCTCGTAGACTGCGCGCAGTGAAGGCCCGTTGATTAGATGTAGCTCGCAGCGTGTTGCTCGTCAAAAACTGCCAGAGGAGCAATTCGAAGTTCGGGAATCCCGTTGATCGGGCTCATTCACTTGCGCCGAATGTGCCGATTGCGCTGGTGTAGCGGGAATGCGCTTCGGGTGGCAAGCGGCCATTTGCCAAGGTGTCTCCCCCGCTCGGGTGTCGTTTTGCGGGCACCCGACCGGGTCGTGTGGTCGATTTGCAACACAAAAAGTAGGGAAAATTCACACCTGCGGGTTACGCAGCCTGGGAGCAGCCAAGCCACAAAAACCGATTCCACGACAACCTTCCCATTCCCGCTTGCGTACTATAGTTACCGTGACGGCTGGAGGGTTGTGGTTTAGCCCATCCCAACCGGCAGTTACTCACCATGTAGTCCCGGCAGGCAGCCCCTGCTGAGGATTGTAAAACTGCGGAAGAGCAGAGAGCCGGCCAGCCAGATCCGCATGGCGATCGGTCGGAGGCAACGAGGAGCACACCCATGGCACGCAAAGATTCCATCCAAAAGATGCGCGAGGTGCTGGTGAAGCGCCGCGACGCTTTACGTAGGGCATTGGCCGGCGACTTGAGCTTGCTCAAACAGCTTCGCGAGCAGTCGGGCAGCGACGTGGTGGATGCCGCGCTGGATGCCGCCCAGGACGAAATCAGTTCGCAATTGGCCGAAGTGGAATCGCGCGAGTTGGCCAACATCGAGCGGGCGCTCGATAGTATGCGTCAGGGAACCTACGGCAATTGCGAAATCTGCAACGCCAAGATCCCGCTCGCCCGCCTGCAAGCATTGCCCTACGCGACGATGTGCATCGACTGCCAGCGCGCCGCAGAGAACGGCCAGCTCGACTTGCGAGGAGACGCCAACTGGGGGCGAGTAGTCGACACCGGCTTCACCGATGCCGACGTGTCGCTTACCGACCTGGAGATGTAGGGTCTGCTGTCTCATCCCGCAGAGTCCACGCAATCCAACGAAGCCGCCGACCCCCCAGGTCGGCGGCTTCTTTTTTTCGCTCGTCGGCGGTAAACCACTCCGATTTGCTGGGCCTGTTTAGTGGATGAGTTATAATTCCCGAGAGTTCCCCAGTCACTCGTCCTGATGCCACCTCGAGGTCGTCTGTGCATCGCACTTTGCCCAAAGCCCTTTGCTTGCTTGCCGTATCGTGTGCGCTTGGCCAGATGTGGCCGACCGAGGCGCTGGCGCAGATTGCCGCACTCGGCGCCACCTCCACCGCCAACGAGCGCGAGCAAGAGTACGACCAACTGGCCCGCGACGTGGAGGCCCTGGAACGCGAACTGGGCATCATCAAGCGGGTGGTCAAGCTGGTGACTCCGGCTGTGGTGCACATCGAAGCGAGCCCCGTGCGAGGTTCGGGCCAGCGGTCCGATCTTCAGGAAGCAGGCTCTGGCGTGATCGTGAAGATCAACAACAAGCCATTCGTGCTGACCAACCGCCACGTGATCAAACACTCTTCGGCTCCTTACATCCGTGTGCAGTTCGCCGATGGCAACGTCACCCGGCCCAATCAGGTTTGGAGCGATCCCCAGACCGACGTCGCCGTGCTGCGACTGCCCGACAACGATCTGCTGGCCGCCCGTTTGGGGAATAGCAGCAATCTGGATATCGGCGAGCAGGTGCTGGCCGTGGGCAGCCCGTTTGGCTTGAGCCAGAGCGTCACCCGCGGCATTATCAGCGCGAAGGGACGCTACAATCTCGACCTGGGCGACGGCGATGTTCGTTTGCAGAACTTCCTGCAGACCGATGCGGCCATCAATCCTGGCAACAGCGGCGGACCGTTGATCAACCTCCGCGGCGAAGTGGTCGGCATTAACACGGCCATCGCCAGCAACTCGGGCGGCAACGAAGGCATTGGCTTTTCGATCCCCATCAACGCGGTGGTTCGCATCGCCAAAGATCTGACCACCGTGGGGCACGTGAACCGCGGCTTCCTGGGCGTGACGCTCGACTCGCTGTTCGACGACCGCCGCGCCCGAGCACTTGGGCTGCCCGGTTTGTCTGGCACGCGCGTCAAGTCGGTCGAAGCGGGCTCGCCTGCCGACCGCGCACGGCTCAAGCCCGACGACGTGATCCTGATGTTCGACGGCATCCGCGTCTCCGACATGGACCACCTGATCAGCCTGGTGGGGCTGACGGAAATCGGTCGCAAGATCCCGCTCATCGTCTATCGCGACCGGCGGGCGATTGAACTCGACGTGAAGATCGGCGACGCGCCCGAAGAAGACTCGGGCAGCTAAGCCACTGCTTACTTCACGGAGCGCGGTGGATCGTGTCGACGATCACCGCTTCCACTGCGGCCGCATCCATCTCGATCGCGACGTCCATGTTCGGCTGCTCGACACTGTGCGGGCGGCGGTCGAACACAGTAGCGCCGTGTGTCAGGTTGCCGCTCGTTTCTACGTCGCCGTACAACCGCTCGGTGGTGAACAACGAAGGCCGCATCGCGGCCACCACTGCTACCGCGTCGTGGGCGTGGATTCCTTCGACCCCTAAGTGCTGCCGCGCGCTGCGGTAAGCGCCGGGCAGAATCCTCTGCAGCAGTTGCGACGAACGCGTATTGAGCGATTTGAGTTGCTCCAGGAAGTCGAATCCCAGCACGACCTCGTTCGTCAGATCGAGCGGGATCAACGTCTTGGTCACCGGAGAGCGGAACACCTGGCTGGCCGCGTCGCTATCGCAATAGATGTTGAACTCGGCCGCGGCAGTGATATTGCCGGGCGAGCAGACCGTGCCGCCCAGGATGATCAGATGGCCGATTTTGCTCGCCAAGTCAGGCTCGCACCGCAGGACGTCTGAAATGTTCGAAAGCGGGCCCGTGGCTACGATGGTCACGTCGCCTGGCGACTTGCGGATTTCGTCGCCCAGCACTTTCACCGACATATGCCGATTCGCCAGCGGGGCCACTTGGAAGTGCGCGCCGCACAAACCATCGTCGCCATGCAGGTGCCGCGCGTCGGCGCGCAAGATCTGGTCGGGCGAGGCTGCGCCGATCCGCGGCCAACGCGGCGGATCGAGTTGCTCGATCAAGGCTTGAACATTGCGGCTGGCCAATTGCGGCTCGACATTTCCACCCGTGGCCGTCACCGCGATCACGTCCAACTCTTCGGCTGCAACCGCCACGCACAGGGCGATGGCGTCGTCGTAGCCGGGGTCCATGTCCAAGATTACTTTACGGGGCATTCATTCCTCGTGCGGTTGTCGATCCGTGTGTCGCTGCCGACCTAGGATTCGGCCGGGACTTCCTTTATCCTGGACCGCCCAAGATAACACAATGTGGGTTTCGTTTTCCAAGGGTCGAGCCATACCAGAATGAATCCGCAAATTGCTGAAATTGTCGGCCGCGTGGCCGGGGGAATCGATCTGACGATGCCCGAAATGCAGGCCACCATCGATTTGATGATGGACGGCGACTGCACCGACGAGGAAACTGCCCTTTTGCTGACCGGTTTGGCCGCGAAGGGCGAAACGGTCGACGAACTCGCCGGCGCGGCTGCGTCGATGCGGACCCATATGACCACAATACGCACCTCGCGCACTAGGCTGCTCGATACGTGCGGCACCGGTGGGGGCGGCTCGCAGACATTCAACATCAGCACCACCGCGGCCATCGTGGCGGCCGCGGCCGGCGTGCCGGTCGCCAAGCATGGCAATCGAAGCGTCACCAGCCGCAGCGGCTCGGCCGATGTGTTGGCTGCCTTGGGAGTGAACCTCGACGCCACGCGCGAGCAGGTGGAAGCTTGCCTCGAGGAACTGGGCCTTTGCTTCTGCTTCGCCCCCCTTGCCCACCCCGCCATGCGGCACGTCGGCCCGGTGCGGAAGAAGCTCGGCATCCGCACCATCTTCAACCTGCTCGGCCCACTGGCCAATCCGGCCGGCGCCGAGTACCAACTGTTGGGCGCGGGGCTGGCCAACCAGCAAGACTTGCTGGCCCAAGCAATCGGACGGTTGGGCACGAAGCGAACCTTGGTCGTGCACGGCGGCGACGGGATGGGCGACGTGACCTGCAGCACCACGACCCGCGTGTTGTCCGTCACACCGGCAGGGATCGAGGAGTTCGAGTGGACGCCCGCCGATTTTGGCATCGCGGTTTCGCCGCTCGACACACTGCGGATCGAAACGCCGGAAGAGAGCGCGGCGCTGGTGCGGCGGTTACTCGCTGGCGAAGCGGGACCTCCGCGCGACGTGGTAGTGCTGAACGCCGCCGCGGGACTCATCGCCGCCGGTCGGTCCGACGACCCGAAGGCCGCCGCCGCGATGGCTGCCGAAGCAATCGATAGCGGCGCGGCGGCTGAGTTGCTCAAGCGACTCGGCGAGCGAAGCCACGCCCCGGCCTAAGTGGTTACCACTCTTCACGACCCAGGATGGGAAGCGCGAACTCGAACGCTTCATGCCACTGGGGCGTGTCGGCCACGCGGAAGCACTCGTAGATCTTCTTCGGGCGGCGGGTTCCATCCGGCTCTCGGGTGCGAAGGCCCAAGTTCAATCCTCCTTCGTGCGGATGGTCGACGTGCCGGTGGAGGATAAACGCGTCGATGCCGTTGAGTTTGGCGACTTTGCGGTACGCAGCGCAGTAGGCCGCGGCCTGCAGCAGCTCGCCCTCGGGGTCGTTTGTCGAGTGGAAGCCTTGCTCGCTGAGGATGATCCGCCGTGGTTGACCTTGATGTTGCAGCTGCGGCTGTGCCATGTAGTCGACCAGTACTTCGAGGTTCTTGAACGTGATCCTTGGTGTGTCGAACGTCGGCAGCGCGGTCTTGTCGTTCCAGAAGCGGGGATTGAACAGATCTTCTGGGTACGGATGGTAGGCGACGTGCCAGTCGAAGTCGTCCTCGGCCGACTCCTGGCCGCGACGGGCGAAGTCGTCCACCAGGCGGCGGCCCGCAAACGTCTGGTCGGCGTCGCCGGCCGGGTAGCGGATGTTCCAGAAGTGGTCGAGCGAAATGTACACCCGTGGCCACGACGCCTGCCGACGCACCGCATGATGCACCAGCTTCAGGGTTTGCCAGTACATGTCGGCCACTTCTTCGAACGACGCCCGTCCGACGTTGTTCCAGTACCAGTGCGAGTTTACCTCGTTGCCTACGATGTACCCCACCACGCGGCCATGTTCGCCGTCAGGGTTCGACCACCGCTCGGCCAGAAAGCCGATGAGAGCTGTGAGGTATTCGCGGCTTTGCTCGTTAGCGATGTTCGCCTGGCCCATGTGGTTGGGCGCGGCGGGATCGAACCGTGGGTGCATCATCAACTGGTTGACGCCGGGGTGTTCGGACGCGTACACCAGCAGAATGGCGTACACCAGCACGCCTTGGTCGCTGAGCCCACGAATCTGCGCGTCGAGCGATTGCAGGTACCGCTTGCGAACTGCGTAAGAATGGCCGTTGGCCTCGAAGTTCAGTGTGTCGCCCTCCACCTGTGTTCCAGGTGGAATGGCTAGTTGGGACAGAGCCACGTTGATGGCCGCGTGCTTGACGCCGAGCGCCAGCGCGTCGTCGACCATCTCGACTTGCAGGCCCTTCTTCGACTTGGCCGTAGGGAACTCGCCCTGGTACTTCGACGCAATGGGCTCGGCCAAGGCGAACTGGCACACAGCCAAAGCGGCCAGCGCAAGGAACCATCGTACAGAGGCTGTGACCGGTAGTCGTTTCATCAAGCCAAGATCGGCGTCACGATGTGAGCTTTCTCTACGCCCGTCAGACGCTGGTCGAGGCCGCGGAACTTGATACTCAGCTTTTCGTGGTTGATGCCCAGTTGGTGCAGGATCGTGGCGTTCAGGTCGCGAATGTGCACGGCGCCGTCTTCGAACTTGTCGGTCGGCGCGCCGGAAGCGTCGACGATGTTACAACCGTAATCGTCGGTGGTGCCGTGCACGGCGCCGCCCTTCACGCCGCCGCCGGCCATCCAGATAGAGAAGCAGCCAGGGTGATGGTCGCGGCCGTAGGTCTTGTCGGTTAGCGCGCCCTGGCAGTAGATGGTGCGGCCAAACTCGCCACCCCAGATCACCAGCGTGTCGTCGAGCATGCCCCGATTCTTGAGGTCTTGCACGAGCGCCCAACTCGCCTGATCGACGTCTTTGCACTGCAAGGGCAGATCGCGGGGGATGTCGCCATGCTGATCCCAGCCGCGATGGAAGATCTGAGTAAACCGCACGCCGCGCTCCGCCATGCGGCGAGCCAGCAGGCAACTCGCGGCGAACGTGCCCGGCTTGTGTACATCCGGCCCGTACATGTCGAGGATGTGCTGCGGCTCGTCAGAGATGTCGACCAGGTCGGGCACCGAGGTCTGCATGCGGTAGGCCATCTCGTACTGCGCGATCCGGGCGGAAGTTTCCGGGTCGGCGTACTTTTCGTAATGATCCTGGTTGAATTCGGCGATCGAGTCGAGCACCCTGCGGCGGTCGCTGGCGTCGACGCCCGGCGGATTGGAGAGGAACAACACGGGATCGCCAGCCGAGCGGAGCGACACGCCTTGGTGCTTGCTGGCCAGAAAGCCCGTGCCCCACAACCGGTTGTACAGCGCTTGGGCGTCGCGTTTGGCCGACCAGCGCGGCGTCATCACCACAAACGAAGGCAGGTCGGCGTTCTCGCTGCCCAAACCGTAACTGAGCCACGCTCCCAGGCTCGGATAGCCGGGCAGCTGGTTGCCAGTGCTGATGTAGGTGATCGCCGGGTCGTGGTTAATCGCCTCGGTCCACATCGAGCGAATGATGGCGATGTCGTCCACCATCTTGGCCGTGTGTGGCAGCAACTCGCTGACCCACGCACCGCTTTGGCCACGCTGCTTGAATTCGTACCGCGTCGGTGCGATGGGAAACGACGACTGACCTGAAGTCATCGTGGTCACTCGTGTTCGCAGCACCGGCGAGCCGTCTTCGTACTTCTCGCCCCGCAGGTCGACGCGGAGCTTGTCGACCATCTTGGGTTTGTAGTCGAACAAGTCGGGCGGCGAGGGAGCACCCGCCATGAACAGGTAGATCGCCCGCTTCGCCTTGGGAGCAAAGTGCGGAATGCTCGGCAGCCCACCGATCGACTTGGCATCGGCCGTGGGCGCAATGCCGGTCATCGACGCCAGCGCGGCCGTGCCGAGGCCCATCGCGCCCTTAGCGAAGAAGTGGCGACGCGTGAGATGCTGAAGGTATTGCTCAACTGGAGACATAACCGTGCCTGAGGTTGGGGAAGTTGGTGAAACGCTCACTCCTTGGTGAGCACTTCGTCCAGGTTGAGTACGACGTTAGCAGCCAGGGTCCAAGCGGCGAGTTCCGCACGGTCGAGTTCCTCACTGACCGGCGCGACCCCGATGGCCAGTAGCTTATTCGCTGCCTCGGCATCCGCCTGGTATCTCGGCAGGCTCTGTTGGTAGACGTTGACTAGCCGGTCGATTTCCACTTGAGTCGGCTCACGCAGCATCGCCAATTGCAGCATTACCGCGGAAACCTTCTCCGGAGGACCCACAGCCTCGAGCATCGAGCGTTGCGCGAGCGCCCGGGCCGTCTCAACGTACTGCGGGTCGTTCAGCAGCAAGAGCGCTGCTAGCGGAGTATTCGTTCGCTCGCGGCGTACGATGCAACTCTCGCGCGACGGGGCGTCGAGCGTAGTGAGCTGTGGCGGCGGCGACGTGCGCTTCCAGAACGTGTACAAGCTGCGGCGGTGAATCTTCTCCGCCTCGGTGTCGGCCACAAAGTGACGGGTGTTCGAGCCCGAATAGGCCACCGCGTTCCACAACCCATCGGGCTGCGGCGGTTTGACGCCCGGACCGCCCAGCTTGGCTTCCAACAGCCCACTGACCGCGAGCGCTTGGTCGCGAATCACCTCGGCATCGAGTCGGAATCGCGGCCCGCGAGCGAGGAATCGATTCTGCGGATCGCGGTTGAGCAACTCGGGCGTGGCCTTGGATGATTGGCGATAGGTTTTCGTCATCACGATTTGCTTTACGAGCCGTTTGACGTCCCAATCGTTCTCGCGGAAGTCTACCGCCAACCAGTCGAGCAGTTCCGGGTGACTGGGCCACGCGCCTTGCGAACCAAAGTCGTCGGCCGTTTCGACAATACCGATGCCGAAGAACTGCTGCCAGAACCGGTTGACGGTTACCCGCGCCATGAGCGGCTGCTCGGGCATCACCAGCCACTGGGCGTAGCCCAGGCGGTCCTTGGGGGCTCCGCCGGGCAACGGGGGAAGGAACTTCGGCACCTCGCGCGACAGTGGGCCCGTCTCTTTGTCCGGCGCGTCGTACTGACCGCGGAGCAACACAAACGCTTCGCGCGGCTTGGCGCGTTCTCTCATCACCAACGTGGTGGGGATGTCAGCCTCCACCTTCAAAACGGCATCTCGCAGGCGAGCCACCTCGCCCTTGAGTTGTTGTAGTTCGTCGAACTGGCACTCCTGCAAACGGTAGTGCCGTTCGAGGCTCTTCTGCTGCTCGCTGGTTCGCTCGGTGGGTTCGATACGCAGCGCGCCGAGTACCTCGGCCGGCATGCCTTCGACCGCGGCGGGCGGGGTGAAGCAGAAACCCGACACGCCGCCGTGGTTGACCACTTTGATCAACAGTTCGTTGGCGCCTTCTTTCAGAGCGAGCTTGATCTGGTCTTCGCCCGGCTTCACCGAACGCGCCTTCGAGGTGCGGTGCACCTGTTCGCCGTTTAGGTACACCCTGCAACTATCATCCGTGCCCAGACCAACAGTAATCGTCTGCTCGCGAGGCGAGACGATCTCGCGATACAAGAACGTGGCGGAGATCTTCTGGCTCAAATCGTTGTGGATCTCTCCATCGCCCCATTCTGGACGCTGCTGCCACGTGAGGATCTCGCCATCGGACTCCTTGAACTCTTCTCCCAAGTCGATTGGTTTGCCTTGCGGACCGTGATTGCGGGAACGCAGGTAGCGAACGTCGCTGCGGAACGGACCCACGCTATGCCACAGCCCGAACACCGCGGCGTCGCTGTTCGATTTCTCTACTTCTTGGAGCTTGGTCGTTTCCCACTCGGCTTGCAACTGGTCGACCTCCTCCCATGGCTCACCGAGTTTGGCCTCGGCACGCGCCAGTTGCTCCTTGAGCTTGTTGAGTTGCTCGGATTGCTCTGGGGACGGCGCTCTGACCGTCGGCGCCGGGTCGGCCCGGTTGAGGTCGAGCGCGGGGCCGTCCATGTTGTTGAAGAATGCAAACGAGGAGTAGAAGTCGTGCTGTGAAATCGGGTCGAACTTGTGGTCGTGGCAGACCGCGCAACCCATTGTCAGGCCGAGGAACACGGTGCCGGTGGTCGAGACGCGGTCGACCACGTTGCGCACGTAGACTTCTTCGGCGATGGATCCACCTTCGTTGGTGGTTACATGGCAGCGATTGAACCCCGAAGCGATCTTGTCGTCCAGCGATACGTTCGGCAGCAGGTCGCCGGCGACTTGCATCATCGTGAAGCGATCCCATGACACGTTGTCGTTCATCGCGCGGACCACCCAGTCGCGATACGGCCACATCTCGCGATAGTTGTCCAGGTGCAGTCCGTGCGTGTCGCCGTACCGCACCGCGTCGAGCCAATAGCGGGCCATGTGCTCGCCGTAGTGCGGCGAGGCCAGCAAGCGGTCGACCAACCGCTCATAGGCGCCGGGCGACTTGTCTGCCAGGTAGGCCTCCACCTCTTCGCGCGTGGGTGGCAGACCTGTCAGGTCGAGCGTTACGCGCCGCATCAAGGTTACCCGGTCGGCTTCGCTTGAAGGCTCCAGGCCTTCTTCTTCCAGCTTGGCCAGGATGAACTGGTCGATGGGGCCGCTGGGCCAATCGGTCTGTTTGACTTCCGGAGGCTTGCCCTTCTTGGGAGTGATGAATGCCCAGTGCGGCTGGTACTCAGCGCCTTGCGCGACCCATTTTTTTAAGAGTTCGATCTCTTCAGCATTGAGCGACTTGCCCGAGTGGGGTGGGGGCATCACCAGGTCGGCGTCGTCGGTCGCGATGCGCGCGACTAGTTCGCTCTCGTCGAGATTGCCAGGAACGATGGCAACGTAGCCGGAGTCGGTTTCGCTGGTGGCTGCTTCGCGCTCATCGAGCCGCAGGCCCGCTTCGCGGGTCCCCTGATCTGGCCCGTGGCATTGAAAACATCGATCCGAGAGCAGTGGTCGTATCTGCCGGTTGTAGCTGATCGGCGCCTCGGCCCAAGCCGCCGAGGATGCGCTAACCAGTAGCAGAGTCAAACAAGCCGCCAACGTAGAAAACTTCGCGCGTTTTCCGCCCTTCATAACGTCGCTGTCTCCGGGGAGGATGGAGAGGTGGGAAGCGATGGGTCCCTCCTATTCTACACGTTCGCTGGCCGCAAGCAAAACACCCGCTGTACCGGTAAAGCGAGTGGGGAACTCCAGTAGTTAAACGCCCCCAGCGGCCTCAATATGAACAAGATTCTCCCTAAAAAGTCCAATCTAGGCAGAAAGTGCCAGAAAACGTGGCTTGCGCAAGAATCAGACGAAAATCCGTTGCGGATTCTACTGTTCGCGAACGTTGAATTCCAACTTCCACCGCTCGTCGGAAGTGGCGCTCACGCACCATAGTTCGAACATGCCAAGTTCGGTAATGCGTGATTGAAAGCGGACGGGTACGTACGAGTCGTCTGAGTCGGCGGTGGTTTCGAGCGTTGCCTCGAGCGGATCGGTTTCGGTAAGTTGCTCTTCGTCAATCGTTGGCAAGACATTTCCTGGCTGATCGGAATTGCGCACCGCTGAACTGAAAAAGCGAAAGTGGGCCGGCTCACCGAGCACCAAACCAATTTCACTCGAAGGCACATCGACCGAGGTGCCTTCTTCCATACCGAACGGAACCACGCACAGCGCCCGCATCGGCCGCGGCATGCCCGGGATCGCCAGGCCGGCTGACTCGATGCCCACGTAGTAAGAACGGGCGACGCCGCCGCGGATTCGCACGCCGCCGTGCTCCTTGGTCCAGCCGTAGTAGGCGGCGCCGCGAGCCACCGCGTTGTCGAGGTCGCGACCGCCCGGCAGTTCGCTGGCCGGCGGCGCATCGCCGGACCACTTGCCGATGATCTCCAGCACTAGCTTGCGAAGCACGTCGGCCTTGAACACACCGCCGTTGAACAGAACGTGGGTTGGGTAAGCCGCTCCCTGGCCATCGTCCGCGTGCGCGGCGAGGAACGCGGCCAGGTGACGCGTGATCGCCACGTCGGACTCGAACGGAAGGCCAATCTCCTGGAAGCCGGACACGCGCCGCTTCTTGGGCCGGTCGGTGAGTGTGCATTCGGGAAAGAAACCGCCGACCAGCAACTGCTCTGCCATGCTCCGCGGAACGTCGACCGACACGGTGCCGCCGATCAACTTGCTGCCGCGGCCCAGCACCGAGATAGAGTGCGACTCCGGCGCGTCGGGCGCCAGCAGCGTTTCCTTGGCGTCGCGGCACGAGTGCCACAGCGAGACCGACTGCCACGCGTCGAGCATCACCCCTTGCTCGGCGAACAGGCCAGCAACTTGATGCGCGAGCGCCAAGTCCATGTTGTCGCCGCCAACCAACAAATGATCGCCCACCGCAAGTCGTTCGAGCGACAGTTCACCATCGGTTTCCGCCACGTCGACCAGCGTCAGGTCGGTCGTACCGCCACCGACGTCGCACACCAACACCCGGTCGCCGGCGGAAAGCTGTTTGCGCCAGTCGTCGCCGCGCTCGGCGAGCCAGGAGTAAACGGCCGCTTGTGGTTCCTCCAGCAGCACCAGGCCGGCAGGAAGGCCGGCGGCCAGCGCGGCTTCGCGTGTGAGTTCGCGCGCGGCCGCATCGAACGAAGCCGGCACGGTAAGCACCACTTGCTGTTCGGCGATCGGTGCATCGGGGAACTCGGCTTGCCACGCGGCAGCCAGGTGTTCGAGGTACCTTTGCGACGCGGTGAGTGGGGAGACCTTCTGCACATCGTCTGGCGCGCCGTGCGGCAACAGCGGCGCGCGGCGGTCGACACGGCTGTGGCACAGCCAGCTCTTGGCCGCGACAACCGTGCGGTCGGGCATCTCCGCGCCTTGGCGGCGAGCATGCTCGCCGGCGGAGAACTTGCGCCCTTCGGCCCAGGGCAAGTCGAGCGCCCCGCCCGACTCGTGTTCAGGAGCCAGATACAAAAACGAAGGTAGCGACTCTCGCTTGTCGATTGTGCTGGCGGCCACCAGTTGTGGCACCGCGAGCAAGGTTACCTGCGGCGCGTCGCCCTCGAGCGGTGCATAGGCGAGCACGCAGTTCGTGGTGCCCAGGTCGATGCCGACTACGTACTTGGCTGTCATGGTGCGGCCCTCCCCTACCCTACCTGCACTTCGGCCGGCGCGACGACCAGCGCGGCCTGCTTGCTGCCCGACCACTTCGGCACGTCGCACTTGGTGGCTTTCCAGCCCGCGTGGACCAGCTGGCCGGTGACCGGTGGCTCGGCCGACACGTTGCCGGTTAGTCGGTACTCGGCCGCGTCGTATCCGGCGGGCACTTCGACTGGCTGACCTTCTTCTTGAGTTGCAAAAGGCTGCGGCGCGAACATCCGCTCGATCACCTTGCCGCAGTCGCGCAGCACGTCGCGCGCGGCGGCGCCAATCTGCGCGTCGGAGTAGCCGTCGAGCGACTCGCTGACGATGTCCACAAAGCGTGCTTCGCGTTGCAGCGTGGCCAATAGCGTGATCGCCTCGTTGCGAGCCGGCGCGGCTGGCTTGGGCGGCTGAGGCTTGGGAGGTTCGGGCTTCGCGGGTTCCGCTTCGACAGTGGCGGTTGGTCCGCTGAGCTGCAGTTGCTTGACGCCGTCGGCGAAGTCGCGGTTCAGCAAGACTTGAAAAAACGACTGTATGGCAAGCCAGAGGCGCATGCGTTGTGCTCCGGGTTTGGGGTGCTTTGCAATCGCTCCAGGCTACCCCCGCAGCCCCCTGCCCGCCAAGGGACCGCGCTGAGCCATCTCTCCGAAGAGAATTCACCGCCTACGCCAGATAGCTTAGCATCAGCGTGGCCAATCCCAGCACCAGGAAGAAACCGCACATGTCGGTCACGGTGGTCAGGATGGGGCCCGACGCCAGTGCGGGGTCGACGCCGCGGGCTTTGAGAATCAAGGGCAGCGAGCTGCCAATCAACACTGCGACAACCGTGTTGGCGCCTAACGCCACGGCCACCACGAGGCCCAGCCACGGATTACCGGCGTACCACCAGCCGACTGCGCCCAATAGCGCGCCGAGCGCCAGCCCGTTCAGCACCCCGACCGTGGCCTCCTTGCGCCACACGCGCCATAGCTCGCGAGGTTCGATCAAGCCGAGCGACAATTCCCGCATGCTCACGGCCACCGCCTGGTTGCCGCTGCAACCGCTCATGTCGGAGATGATCGGCAGGAACACGGCCAACGCGATCACCTGTTCGAGCGTCGACTGAAAGCCGGCGATTACGCTGGCGGCCACGACGTTGAGTAGGATGTTCACGCTGAGCCACGATAGTCGCAATCGCGAACGCTTGAGCGTCGGCATGGTGCGAATCTCTTCCTGCACCACACCCATCGCCCGGCGGTAGTCGCGTTCGGCGTTCGATTGGCCTTGCTCGTCAACCGCGGCCCGCGTCACCACGCCCAGCAATCGCCCTTCGGCGCCCACCACCGGCACGCCGAGGAACGCGTGGTCGTCGAAGAATTCGTCTAACTCCGCGATGGGTGTCTCCACGTCGAGTGCAATGGGGTCTTCGATCATCAGCTCGCCGGCCGTGGCGGTGTCGTCGGCCAGCAGAAGATCACGCAACCGCAACACGCCTACCAGCTTCCGCCCGCGGGCGACCACGTAAGCGTATTGAATGTCGAGTTGGCGGAACCGCCCGGCGTCGCCGCGCATGCGCTCGAGAATCTGCTCGACGGTCGAATTCTCCCGGAACGCCACCACCTCGGTTTGCATCAAGCCGCCCGCCGTGTCGGGGTCGTAGCTGGCAAGCTGTTGCAGCTTGATGGCTTCGGTGGGGTTCATCTCCGCCAGAATGGCGTCGGCGTCTTCTTCGGCGAGCGCCGCCACCAGGTCGGCCTGCTTGTTGCTTGGCATCTGCTGGAGGATGGCGGCCGAGGTCTCCGGCGGCAGCGCGGCGACCGCTTCAATGGCTTCCACCTCCGGCACGTCGATCAGCAAGTCGCTGGCCTGCTGGGGAACCAGCCGCTCCAGCAACCGGACTTCGTCCTCGTCCGATAGCTCGCATACCGCCCGGGCCGCTTCGCGGGGTTCGAGCCATTCGATGTACTGGGATAGATCGTCGTCGCCGCCGGTGCGAACCAGTTCCGACAACTCTTCGGCAAGTTGTTCGGCGGACTCCGCAGGGCGGTCTTCGGGTGGCAGCGTGGTCTCGGGTTGAGGCGTATCCAAAAGCGTGCTCCAGGAAAGTGCAGCGGCGAGTTTGGCTCATGCGTTGGCCATTCAAAGTAGCAACTTTCCCTCGCTGGCACAGTGCCCAAGCGGCCATCCACACTTGCGTTCCGCCCTGCGGCGACCTACATTGCCGGACGTTCGCCGCGTTTGGCGTTACCACACCCCTCAAGCGTCAATCCGGAGGACGCCCCCATGGCCGACAGCAGCAGTACCCAGTGGCAGCAGACTTTTCTGAAGTGGCCCGCCTCGATCCCCCGCCGCGGCATCCTGACCACCGTGCTTGACGAGCACATCCCATTCAAGGGCTTCATGACCACCGATAAGATGCTGCTCTTGGAACGCCAGAACCCTGACTCGCTCGGCGCGCGTTTCATCGTCCTGGAATACGCATCGGTAAGCGCTCTGAAATACATCGACCCGCTGAAGGCCGAGAGCTTCCAAGAGCTGGGTTTTGTTGGCAAGCTTTCGCAGTAGCCAATTGCCGCGGTCGAGGAGCACGCCCTCCACAAGCCAGACCGCAATCGACCCGCGGCGTGAGTAATAGCAATCCGTGTTCCATCGGTGTTAATCCGTGGCTAGACCTTAAACCTCAAAACGGAAGGGCAAAGATGATCGGCCACTACAGTGCGATACACAAACCGTTCCGGCTGCGCTTCAGCATGCGAGCGCTGTTGTTCCTGACGGTGATCGTCTCGCTGTTGGTCTTTGTCGTGCTGCAGATCATCCCGCGCGAGCGCGTGTTTACCAAACGCGTCGCTGTGCTTGGTCCCATCACCTCTGGACAGAAGGCCGTTGCGCTCGATCCGCCGAGCGACAATGAGGTGCTGAATGCACTGCGCAAGGTCCTTCCTCCGGGACGGATTTTCCCCAGCAAGCGGGGAATGCGAATCGTCAAGCAAAAGATTGCCGATTACGACGATCCAGTGCGGGTGTATCCGATGATCGGTCCCGCCCAGCAGCACCATGCCCACTACAAATGCACGCTCTACCCCCGCTCTGCATACGGAACCGACGAACGCCCATACGTCATTTACCTCGACCACAACCACCTGCACATGGTTGGAGATCAGGAAGGACTCCAGGCGTCTTCGGAGGCGACTACAAAGTCGGATGGAGATCGCCCCTAGAAGGGGTGCCGCACGCTGAGCAGCACATCTCTCGCTTACCTTGCTTCCAGCAACTCCGCATTCCCAAACCATGCGGCGAAGTAGGGATACTTCTCGCTGCGGCGTTTCATCACCACCAGGAACGGGCGGTCGGCGATGTAGTCGTAGAATCGCTCTTGCATAGGAGCCGCGGCAGTGGCCGCCTTCAGAACTGCTTCCGATTCGACGATCGCGCCGCTCTTGTCGAGGCTGAAGCGAATCATTTGCCACGCCTGGTCGATGAACAACCCTTGGAGCTTCGTGGAGTTTTCGATCAACCTGTCCTCTCCCGTTAATTGATTGAAGGTTTCCTGCAGATTGAACAGCACGTTGGGTACGCCCAGCGTGTCGCCGTCGCGAATCTCTGTAGCTCCTTCGTAATCGCTAGTGCGCTGCTCCAAGTTGTCGAGCACCGCTTGCAGGTTATCGGCGTGTGGCAACACGGCCACGATCACCTGCGTGTCGTCCTGGTCGGCAGTCAGATCGATCGCAAAGGTCTCCAGGTGACGCGACTCAGGGTCCTGGCTGGTTTCGCGGAACAGCACTTTGATTTGCTCTAGCTGATCGTAGGTGATGCCGTGGTCGTGCCCGTGATAAAGGCTGAATCCTTCGACGGGCGTTTTTTGTCCGGCCCCGTCGATAAACTCGATCGGACGCCGGCGATCCTCGAACGGAGTGGTGAACTCGGCGGCCACTTTCAAGTAGGCGTACGCCACGAGTCCTTGCGCGCCTTCGAATGTCGGCGGCTCGACACCGGGAAACTTCTCGGCCATCTCTGCGTGAATTTCTTCAACCGCACCATCCTCCGGCGCGCCGGCCATCGCGTAGTAACTGCCCGGCGGCAGTACCGCTTTAGTGACCGGCGAGTCGTTCAGACGCTGGGCGACCGACTCGGCGCCGGCAACTTCGAGCGGTCCCCCTACGACGTCGTCGCAGGCAAGATTCCACGCCACTTGAAACGTCGCGCACCAGATGGCGTTGCCGGCGTCTTCAAGCGGTGTATCGAGTGTTGGTACGATGGTGGTTCCTGCTACCTCGCTGGCGTTCTTTAGCGGAGGCCACTCGATGCGATCCGAGTCGCCGCGCCGGACTACCCAGTAACCGACTGCTATCGACGCCAGTACCAGCAGGATCAGTAGGACACTGTAAGCTTTAAACGATCGGTGGGCATGCATGCTGGCGTTCGCTGCAAGAGTGGAAGCGTGAAGACAAAATGAATTCTATCACAGCGCGGAGCCGCGCGGGCAAACAACCTTGACCCACTTACTGCACCTGCTACAATCGGCCGTTGCAGGGGCTACTGCCATCCTAATGCAGGGGATGTATCTGATGATCGCTCGCACTCTTGCAGCGTTGATGCTGGTTGCTACTAGTGGAACTTCGGCGCTCGCAATAGAACTGCCCTGGTGGGTCGATTCGGTCAGCGTCTCGCCACCCGGACTGGGGGGCATCGGCGCGGTAACGCTGGAAGGAACCTGGATCGACACCGGCGCGCCGGATGCCATTTCGCACAGCGTGGTGAATGGCCAGCTACACTTTTCCGTCTCCGCTCCCGACTTGAATGTCGGCACCGGCGACGCGCTCACTCCGTGGACGCTTACCGAAGAGTTTGGGCCGCTGTTTGCGGACGTGAACGAAATCATGGGCTCAATCTACTCGGTCGATCCCGCCGACCGCAGCATTCGAGAACTAGTGAGCGGGCCCGACTTCCTGGGCTGGATCTATCCACCGCCGCGGGGCGAGTTCCATGGGCTCGGCAGTCTGGGGCACGGGGCTTCGAGCGCCGCCTACGACGTATCGGCCAACGGGCAAGTGGTGACGGGCAGAACTACCAGCAACGTACTCACCAACCAGGTCTCCAGCCAGGCATTTGCGTGGTCGAAGTCGACCGGCATGATTCCACTTGGACTGCTACCCGGCGGCGAGGGTGGCACGAGCAAAGGGCTCGGCGTTTCGGCCGAAGGCAATTACGTGGTGGGCGTTTCGGCCTCGAGGGACGACTACAACATCCAGAACGAAGAGGCCTTCCGCTGGTCGCTCGGCGGAGGTATGCAGGGGCTCGGCAACTTGCACGAAGGATACGCCACGAGCGAAGCGCGGGCCACTTCGCGCAATGGTCGCGTAGTGGTGGGCGTCGACGACTTCTACCCGCCTTCGTTTGCTCCGGTGCCTCCCGGGTACTTTCAGCGTGCGTTCCGCTACACCGACGAGACCGGCATTCAGGACCTCGGCACCCTGCCAGAGTACGAGTCGGACTCGTCCAGTGAAGCGGTCGACGTCACCGCCAATGGCCGTGTGATTGCAGGCAACGCGTTTCGCAGTCCTTACCAGACGACGGACGCGATTCATATCGACCACGCACAGCCGTTCCTGTGGACGGAGGAACATGGCATGCAGGGAATAGGCAATCCGGCGCGGTTCTTCCCGGCCATCTACCCCCCGCCGCGCCAGAAGACAACCGCCAATGCTATCTCGGCCGATGGCGAGGTGGTCGTCGGCGTTGATAAGCTCGAGTGGGATCTGAACGTCGATCCCATCACGCAGTACCCCTTCACGCAAGCGGTGATGTGGACCGAAGAGGATGGATGGCAGGACCTCAGGCAGTTCCGCATGCCGCCGGGGCCTGAGTTTGTAGGCTCCGAAGCGGTCGACGTCTCGTCCGAAACCGGCACGATCGTCGGCCAGGCGTATCTGGTGTCGACCGACGCGACGAACTCCTCGGCATGGCTCGAAGGCGACGCCGATGGCTTTGGGCGGATCAAGGTGCCCTTCATTTGGGACGCCCACCACGGTATGCGACCCCTGGCCCGGGTGTTGGCGGGCGACTTTGGGCTCGACTTTGAAGGTTGGCGGCTGAACGAAGCCACGGCCATCTCCGACGACGGCACCACCATCGTGGGCGTCGGCCGCAACCCCGATGGCGTGATCGAAGCTTGGCGCGCCGTGATGCATCGCAACACGCGACCAGGCGATACCGACTTCGATGGTGATGTCGACCGAAACGACGTGGCCACGGTGCTGGCCAGCATGGCCTCGCCCCCGCCGGCCGACGACACCTATTGGATGTACGGCGACTTCGACGGCGACGGAGAGATTGGCGAGCATGACCATCAAGTGCTGCTGGCCAATTACGATGGCCGCTCGGTAGGCGACTTCAACGCCGATGGAGTGGTGAGCCTGGCCGACTACACGTTCTGGCGAAACAACCTGGGCAGCGAAACAGGCCTCGCCGACGGTAACGGCGACAACCTTGCTTCCACCGATGACTACAACATTTGGAATTCGAACCTCGGGTTGGTGCTGTCCAACGCCGAACCCTTTGTCGCCGCTGCGATTCCGGAGCCAACGAGCGTCGCGCTGTGCGTACTCTCGATGCTGGGTATCCTGGTCGCGCGACGACGCTAGAGTTACTCGTAGCAACAAATAGCCCCGAGCGAGCTTGCTCGGGGCTATTTTCGTTACTCGAGCCAAGGCCCAAAAAATCGTTGCCGTATGGGCTGGCGCGGTGATAGGATGGCAGCTTGCCCGTCCCGCCACTTGCCAAGTTGTTCCCACTCATGCTTCGCCGAGTCATCGTTAGTGCCGCCGCTGTGTGCGGCCTCGTCTTCTGTCCATCAGGAGCCGCCCAGACGTTTTCCGACTTTGGTGGGACCGTGCTGGGCGTGGACCTCAATGCTCGCAGCGCCTCGCTCGCGGACATCGACAACGACGGTGACCTCGATCTTTTCTTCCAAGGCGCACTAGGCGCTCAAAAGCTGTATCGCAACGGGTTGATCGGCGGCGCCGGACTAGGGTTCACCGACGCGAGCAGCTTGCTACCCACCGGGCTGGGATCCTCGTGGAGTTCCGCCTGGGCTGATGTTAACGGCGATGGCTTGGTCGATGTATTCGTTGGGCAGAGCAACTTGGGCGCCGCTACTGGCGACTTTCTTCTTAATGCTGGTGCGAGCGGTTTTAGCAACGCGAGTGTAGCAACCGGACTCAACGACGCGGGCTTTCACCAGAATGTCGCTTGGGCCGACATCGACAACGATCTCGACCTTGATCTCGTGCTCGGCATGGAAGGCCCCCAGAAGCACGAGATCTACCTGCAAGGCCCCGGTAGCAACTTTACGCCTGTCGGCTCGGCTGTCGGTTTCCAGGAAGATCTTGGCTACAAAGGCTACGGCATGGCCATTGGCGACACCGATGGAGATGGCGACTTGGATGTCTACATCTCCACCTGCCGCGGCGACAACAATGTTCGCAACAACTTCTACGAAAATCAGCTTGCTCAGACTGGGTCGCTAAGCTTCATCGACATCGCCGATACCAATGGCACTCAGAACTATCGCAACAGCTATGGGGCGGAGTTCATGGACTTCGACGACGATGGCGACCTAGATCTGATCGTCGTGGGCGCCGATAAGCAGCCTACCAAGATTTACCGCAACGACGGTGGGAATCAGTTTACCGACGTTGATACTCTCACGGGGCAACCGCTGCTGTCCGACGTTGGTGGCGATCTGGGTGGTGGGCGAGCGGTGGACTACGACAACGACGGTGACCTCGATCTTTTCATTCACGATCACCTGCCTGCCGATGGCAATCAGGCACGCAAGCTCTATCGCAATGATGGCAACTGGCAATTCACCGACGTGACGAATGCCGAAGGGCTTGCTGCGGGGAACGAAGGCTCCTACGACAGCCCCTGGGCCGACATCGATCGCGATGGCGACATGGACCTGATCGCTACCACCGGCAACGGCTATGACGAGCGGGTGTTTCTGAGCAACGCCACGGAGAACGGCAACCACTGGCTGCAGGTCGAACTCAACGGTCCCAGCTACAATACAACCGGGTTGGGCTCGTCGCTGTACGCCACGCTGGACACCGGCGGGCCTGAACAGCGGACGCTACGACGCGAGGCCAACACCAACGCTGGCACCTTCAATCAGAGTGATCTACCGGTCCATTTCGGCTTGGGCGACGTGGAGGTAGTCGACGAGCTGAAGATTGTTTGGTCAGACGGCGCCGTTCAGTATCTGCTGAACGTGCCGGTCGATCAGTACCTCGCTGTGACCTACGATCCAACTTTGGCGGGCGACTTCAACGACGATGGCACGGTGAACCTGGCAGACTACGTCGTGTGGCGCAACTTGTTGGGCAGTTCTGTTTCCATGCCCAACGAAACGACGACGCCAGGCGTTGTGGACGTGGAAGACTACGCGGTGTGGAAAGCCAACTTTGGGGGCACGTCCGCGTCCACAGCGGCTACCCAGCGGACCAACGTCCCCGAGCCGGCAGCGGCTACGATCTTATCTGTGGCCGTGCTGGGCTACTGTTGGTTTCGTCGCACCACAACTGGTTGAGGCGCGTGCGCGTGGATCAGATGTCACCGCCCTCCCAGCGTTGACCGCGCGCAATTCGGCGGTCTAGTAGCTCCAATCGACCCTGCTGGGCCGCTGGTGACTCGAGCGCGTCGCAGGCAAGGATGGCTTTGGCTAGTTTGGCGGTCTTGCTGCTACCTTTCACTTTGGCGAGCACCGCGGCGGCTTCCGGCGATGCGGCTCCGCCCATTTGGACGATCAGCTCGTTGAACAGTTCCAACAGGTGCGTCGCGTCCCGCGGCATTTTTTCGTAGGCGGCCACTAGCGCATCGACCGACTGCCGCACCACCCAAGTATGCAGCGGTCCGACCCTCGCCACTTCGGCCAGGTTGGGTCCGAACCGATTGAGCTTCAGCCATCCCGGCTCGTTGAGCCTGGAGAGCACCGGGCCCCACACGGCCGGGTGCAACCGCCCGTCGGCGATGCTCTCGATGGCCGCATCGATGGCCAGCCCCCGTACGTCTTGATCGCGCCCCGCCAGCCCGATGGTGAGCATCAGGCAGGCGAGTTCGTCCATCGGCCGATCCTCGGCAAATAGCAGATCGATGTAGGGATAGTTTGGCTCGTAGGTCGAACCGTCGTCGTCGAACCGTTCCATGAGCTTGTGGCAGCCTGCGGCTATTTGCCCCGATGCGTCGCTGGGATGCATGCTCGCAAGCACCGCGATCATCCACCTCGCTTCGCAACCGTATCGCTTCGTCTTGTTATCGTGGAGCAGAACCGACGGGTACCGCTCGCCGGGCAGTTGTGGTTGGAGCGACAGGTCCAACTTATTGCTCTTCAACACCTCGCCAGGATGGTAACGAGACTCCCAAGTGTGAATCCGTGCCTCCCAAGAGTGCTTCGGTCGCTCGGACACGGCGGGACCAACCGTTTTCATGCCTGCGGCGGCGAGCGCCTCGAACGACGCCTCATCGCCACGAGCGTTGGCGGCCGACACCCACACCATGTCGCAGTCCGACTGGTAGCCTTTGAGTGCATCACCGTCGCCCAGTGCCCAGCGCAGCGCATCGGCCCACGAGTGGTTGAACGCCGCTGCTTGCTCCAACGCCGGCGGTCGGTTGTCGGGCGCGAGTCGCAATAGCGCCAGCGAAAGGTCGGTCTCCAGCAGTGGTGCGCCAGCCTCTTGCAATTCCTTCCAGCGCTCGACGAGTACCAACGGATCGATCCAACCGCCTGTGTGCGTCTGAGCCGACAAAAGCGGCCCCGTGTGGCCACTCGCTAGTCGGTCGAGGGTGGCCTTAAAATGTAAATTGATCCAGCTATGCATGTTGGTCAGGGTTTCCGAGGCGACCCACCAATTGCTGCTCTGCGTTTGCTTGTTTTCGAACAGAACGTTCGTTTTGCCAGTCAACCACCACTCAAGTAGTTTTACCATGCCAACTGGTGTACGACCCCCGATGAACAAACACCTGCCGGCTTCGTCGTAGGGTCGGTCGCAAATTCGTTTCAACACCGGCGCGGCCAGTCGTTCGAACTCCGGAGTCTCCTCCCGCCCCAGGCGGCAGATGGCGTCGATGATGCGGTCGAAGTCAGCTGGGTTCGTGACCTCTTCCACCGCGTGGGCCACGACATCGAACAGTTCGTCCTGCGTTTCGATTGGCATGATTGGCTCGACGCCGGTGAGCACTGGCACTTCCAGCGGCGAGAACTCCAGCGGTCCGGGCCAGGCTTCCAGATCGATGGCCGCCAGCGCATCGCCCACGCCGGCGAGTGAGCGCCACGGCTCGCCAAGTTCGTTGGCGTCGCTCTTGAGTTGCTGCAGTTGCTCGGCCACTTCCTGCGTGTCGACCGTCTCTTCGATGTCTACCTCGACATCGGCCGACGACAACAGCTCGCGAGCTTTCGCCTGCACGGCGGCCGGCAAGTCAGGCAGTGTGCCTGCCAAAGATTCGGCGGCTGCGTTGCTCATGGCCTCAGGCC
Organism: Aeoliella sp.; assembly: GCF_965227375.1. Taxonomy (NCBI): domain Bacteria; kingdom Pseudomonadati; phylum Planctomycetota; class Planctomycetia; order Pirellulales; family Lacipirellulaceae; genus Aeoliella; species Aeoliella sp. The sequence goes on along the minus strand of NZ_CBDDFX010000002.1, from coordinate 275,050 downwards.
ACTGGACCATCAGGTCTATGGCCCCGGTCACGATGTCGTCGGCCGGGTGGCGCAAGGCGGATTCGATGAGCATCTCGGCGATTCGCGGCTGCAATTCGGGCGAGCGTTTGCCAATCTTCTTGAGCAGCGTGAGCGTCGACTTTGCCGGGCTCTTGGTCGGTGCGCTAAACGCCGAGCCGGCTCCTGCGACGAACGCCCGATCGTCGAGCTTTTTCGCTTTATCGACGGCTTTGAGCTGTTTGAGGGCGAAGGTTACGACCAAGCTCACCTTGGCATTCAGCAGTTCGAGGTACTTTGCTTGGCGGGCGGACCGCTGCTCGTCGTTTTCGAGCAACTGATCATGGAACTTCGCAACCCCCGAAATCATATTCTGCTTGAAGTCCATGGTCAGGCTGTTCAGCGAACTATCGAGCAAACGATCGCGGTCCAGCAGACTGTTGTCGGCAAGTTTGCAGATTGCCTCCGGCCAGGACTCAAATTCCTTGCCTTCCCAAGCATACGATTCGGTAATGAAAGCCTCGGTCTCGACTTCGAACAACTTCCAGACATCGTTCCGAAGTTCGTCATCCTTTGAGAGCACTTCGTGTAGTTTGGTACCGTCGAGATTATACCGTGCGGAGTAACCCGCCAGAGCATCGGCGAACAATCGATAGTAATCATCCGAGTCTGGCTTTGGGCATGCGCCTGACTCATAGAGAATGCGGTACTCTTTCCAACTTATTTGTTGCCATCCGTCTGGCAGGCGTTCTTGCAGCCACTCGTCTATCCAACTTGGGCGCCGATCCATTAGCACTTGAAGTGAAGGGGCTATCTTACCTCGGATGTCAGTCCCACCTACTGAGATTTTTTTAGTGACGGAGATCGGACATACCGCAAGTGCGGCAACGTGTGCGGCAGACAGCTTTTTTGGAAGGCCCCTTCCGCCTTCACACGAATTGACAAGCGACTTCAGTTCGTTGCTCGCCTTCTTAAGAGCGGCATCCGTGAGCGAATTCTGGGTCCGATTCAGTCGTTCCAACTCAGCAAGGATCTTTCCAACGTACGTTGAGGACTTCTTGCGCTCCCCCTCGGAAACGTTAGCAAATCCATCGGCAATGGCGTGTCTAGCGCCCAGATTTATGGACTTCTCGAGTTCTTCCTTCGTCATGCCTCCTCGCCCTCCCCTTCTTCGCCGTCGGTTAATAAACGAGCCGCCAGGATATGTTTACACGGTCCTCGTTGCCCCTGGTACTTGCTGAACCACGGACAGGTGCATTTGTCGCCGGTGTTGCGGAGTCGCACGGTGTGCATCACGTCGGTGCCGGCGACTTCGATGTCGGCCTCGCCGGAGGCCAGACCTTTGGCCTCGGCGAGCACGCGGAGCTTGCCTGCTTCGACCAGCTTGCGGGCGTTCTTGAGTCGTGGTTGCAGTTGTTCGACGCGGTCCAGGTCGAACGGCAACTCGCGGTGGAAGTACGCTCCACGATTGGCGTCGAACCCCGCCAGGCCCCGCGCGCCGAGCACCGCCAGCGCCGCTTCGACTTCGCCGCGGGGGAAGTTCAGGTCTTCCGAAAGCGTATCGGCGTCGAGCGATGCTTGCCACTCGAGAGCCGCCTGCACGCGCGGTAGCGCGTCCTGCCACTGGCTGCTGGCCAGTTGCGAAAGCACTTGGCCCTCGCCGGAGAAGCCACGGTAGACTTCGGGGCTGAGCATCAGGAAGAACCGGCCGCTCTTCAGCAGCACTTCCCAACCGGTGACACCGGTCTCGTCGTCGCCCCACACGCGGAGCGACTTGGCGGAGCTGAGCAGCGGCTCGAGGATCTTCACGCGGTGCGTGCCGGCGAACTTCACCGCTCCGCGCCCCTCGCGCTGGCTCAGTCGCAGCGCGCGGCCGGTCATGGTGACGAACGACGGTTGCTTCGGCGCGGCGCTCTTGGGCATGCTGCGAATGAACTTCCGCGCCTCGGCGGCCGGCGCTTCGAGCTTGATCGTCATATTAGGCTGATACGCCTGCACTTCGCTGAAGCCTTTGATCCAACGAATCGGCAGTTTGACCTTCTTCTCCACCACGCGGGTGTCGTCCTTGGTCAACTCGACGCCTTCCTTTCCCACCGCCAGTTTGGCGTCGTCGTGATCGCGGAGCCGGGCGAGCGCCGAGCGCATCGGCTGGTTGAAGTCGACGTTCGTGGTGCCGCGGCCCTGAATCTCGCTGTCGAACGCCTCGGCCGGCAAATCCACCCGGGCGTACACGCCGCAGCAGCCGCTGAATCCCTCGAACCGCAGCATCGACTCGCTGCCGGTCACCACGGGATCTGTCATCGGCGGCCGCGGCAGAAAGAAGTGCGTCCGCACCACGTCCGACAGCACCAACAGCATCTCGCCCATCTCCCGCGGGCTGCGGAGCGTGCCATGAAAGAAATACGGCTGCTCGTGCTTCGCCCCACAGGTGGCTAGCTGCAACCCAAAACCGTCGTCCAGTTCACCCACCTCCGACGGATAGGCGTACTTGTATGTAAAATCGAGCGCAGTCGCCGTGGCAGCCATGGCCTACATCCTCCCATGAATGGAAAAGCAGCGTAGGCGTATTCTGACGGAAGTTGGCTCGCGGGGCAAACAGGCGGAGTGGCTGCGAGGAAAGTTAAGGTTTAACCACCACGCAGATGCAAGGACCGTAGAGAACTAGCCCCGACCAAGCCTGGTCGGGGAAGACAACACTGCGTCCGTGACCTACCTAGTCTTCCTCAGGGAGCTGCTTGATCATGCGGGGCAGCATCGGGTCGGCTATTCCTTTGTGCATACGGTAGTTCTGCAGTTGCAGGGCGACGTCGTTCTTGATCTTTGCGACTTGGGGCTCCCAGTAGCGTTCTCGTTCCGTCCGCTGCGGCGCCTTATATGGTCGGACAATCCGAAAACCGACCTGCAATCCCTCGTCGTAGCAGAGCCACCCTGGACTGGCAGGAACATCAGGATCGTTTGCAAGCCATAAGAGTTTCGACAAATGAAAACTGGTGCAAGTGCAATCGGCCGCCTCGTCCCACAGGCCTCCACCCATTACCTTTCGCCCAAATACATTGGTGGGCCAGCGGATAGATTTCTCCACCGAGATCTGCTCGTCGGGTTTTACGGTGGGGAGTTTGCCACTATCTCCATCGAGCACCCACTCGGCAACGTTGCCATGCATGTCGTGGATACCCCAGCGATTGGGAGCTTTGGTACCCACGGATCCTGTTTGCCACGTGTCCTCGGTGTTGTCGGCGTACCAGGCGTACTCGTCGAGCTTGCTTTCGTCATCGCCGAAGCAGTACCGTGTCGTCGCACCGGCTCTGGCGGCATAAGTCCATTCGGCCTCACTTGGCAGTCGATAGAACTCGCCGGAAATCAAGCTGAGCCACTTGGTGTATTGCTTCGCCGCGTATTGCCGCATCGATACAGCCGGCTGATCACCGCGCTCTCCAACCTCGTGCGTAAAATCGGGCTCATAAAGCATCGAAGGCGCGGTGATCGCGTCGATCTTGTTTTCTTCGGTGATCTTGCGAAGGTGCAGCCGGGCAATCCGAGGGAAGGCTTTGTCAAGCGACATGTACTCGCGGTACTCCGCCCAGGTAACCTCCGTCTTGCCAATCCAAAACGGCGGCAGTTCGACGTAGTACGTCACCTCCCCCTCGACCTTCAGCTTTCCCGGCGGGACGGGGATCATCGTGAACTTGATCTCGGTGCCGGGGATATTTGTGGTGTAGGGCACCAGGAAGCGGCCGTTGTGCTCGACGAAGCGGCCTTCGGTGGGACGCTCGGCAACGATGCCCAGCGTCGAAGAATTCTCGTCCGCTTGGCACGGAAGAAGCGGCTGTAACATGAAGCACGCAGCTAAACTAACAAACCAACCACGTCCCATCTGGTCCTCCCTCGGTTTGTGACCAATCGCGAACTAGCCCCGACCAAGCTTGATCGGGGCTAGTTCGAGCTTTTGGATTGTAGCAGCGAAGTTGCCTTACAGCACGCTGTCCATGTCGCCCTTCCACCGGACGAAACCTTCGATGGCTTCGTACTCGGCCAGGCCGAGTGCGTCGAACAACTGGGCCGTGGCGTGGTTGCGATCTTCGGCGCGTTGCCAGAATTCGCGGGGGTCAGGGCCGGGGAACAGGGCCTTGTCCTTCTGCGACTCGTGCTTGAAGATGGCCGCCCGCTTCCGCATCAGTTCTTGCGGACTGAGCGGTACCGACATCTCCACCTGGTGCGGGCCCCATTCCTGCCAGGCGCCGCGGTACAGCCAGACTTCGCTTTCCTGATACCACGCTTCGTCCTTCAGGCGGTTGCAGGCGTTCAACACTGCGCTCAGGCAGGTGCGGTGCGTGCCGTGCGGGTCGGACAGGTCGCCGGCGCAGTAGATCTGGTGCGGCTGCACTTCGTTCAGCAGGTCCATCGTGATCTGGATGTCCTCCTCGCCCAGCGGCTTCTTCCGCACGCGACCCGTTTCGTAGAACGGCATGTCCATGAAGTGCAACTGCTCGGCCGGCACGCCGCACGAGCGAGTGGCCGCGCGGGCCTCGGTCCTGCGGATCAAACCCTTGATGAACTGCACTTCGGGACTGTCGACCTGGCCGGGCTGCTTGTTTTTGACGAACTCGTCGATGTGCGAGTCGAGTTCCGCGGTGCGGTCCGGGTCGATGCCAAAGTGGCGGTTGTACTCGGCCGCGAATTCGGCGAAGCGAATTGCGTCGTCGTCGAACACTGCGATGTTGCCGGAGGTCTGGTAGGCGACGTGCACCTGGTGGCCTTGATCGACCAGGCGGATGAGCGTGCCGCCCATCGAAATCACATCGTCGTCCGGGTGGGGCGAGAACACCAGCACCCGCTTGGGGAAAATGTGCTCCAGCGCCCGCGAGCGATCGCCCGGCTGCTTCTGGTGACTCGGTTTGCCGCCGGGCCAGCCGGTGATGGTGCTTTGCAGATCGCGGAACACCTGCAGGTTGATCTCGTAGGCACTGCCGCGGGTGGCGACCAGTTCCTGCAAGCTCTCTTCGTTGTAATCTTCCTCGGTGAGCTTGAGGATCGGCTTCTTGACTTGCTGGGCGAGCCAGATAACCGCCTTGCGAGTTTGGGTCTCGTCCCACTTTACCTTGCCCAGCGTCCATGGAGCGCGGCGGCGGGTGAGCGACTCGGCAGCCGCTTCGTCGATGAAGAACTGGGCGCTGGGGTGATCCTGCAAGAAGCTGGCGGCCACCAGGCTGGAGACCTCGCCTTCGATGGCTTCGGCGGTGATGCGGGCTTTGCCTTCGCCAAAGGCCATGATCACCACCTGGCGAGCGTCGAGAATCGTGCCGACGCCCATCGTGATCGCGCGGCGGGGAACGTTCTCGTCGCCGAAAAAGTCGCTGGCTGCGTCGCGGCGCGTCATGCGATCGAGCGTGATCAGGCGGGTGCGGCTGTTGCGTCCCGAGCCCGGCTCGTTAAAGCCGATGTGCCCGGTGCGGCCGATGCCCAGAAGTTGCAGGTCGAGGCCACCGACGTCCTGGATCGCCTGCTCGTACCGGCGGCAGTAGTCCTCGATGTCGGCCTCGTCGAGCGTGCCGTCGGGGATGTGGACGTTCGCCGGGTCGATGTCGACATGGTCGAACAGGTGCTCGCGCATGAAGCGGACGTAGCTCTGCAGCTCGTGCGGCTGCATGGGGAAGTACTCGTCGAGGTTGAACGTCACCACGTTGCGGAACGACAGTCCTTCCTCGCGATGCATCTCCACTAGCGCGTTGTACACACCAACTGGCGTGCTTCCGGTTGCCAGACCAAGTACACAGGGCCGGCCCTCGCCTTCGCGGGTGCGAATCAGCGCGGCGATTTGCTGCGCCACGGCCTGGCTGGCCTGCGTGGCGTGGCGGAATACGCGGCAAGGGATGTGCTCCACTTCGTCCAGCGGCGCATTGTCGTAACGCATGGTGCGGCCGGACTCCGAGAATTTTGAAGGGGGAATGTTTGAAACGCTACTCATGGCTCAATCCAGTTTCTCGATGGCTTTTGGCAATTCAGGATCGGCGATGCCGCGCTCGCCCTTGCCTTCTTCGTCAATGCGGCGATTGGCATGCGCCATGATGCGCGGGGCGTCCGCCTGCCAATACTTTTCTTTTTCTTTGCGCGGTGCGTCCACCAGTGGGCGTAGCAGGCGGAAGCCCACCTGCTGGCCTTCGTCGCTGGCAAACCACCACGGACTCAGTGGCGAGTTGGGATCGTTGATCCGCCACTCGTCGTCGTCGCTCGCCCACCGGCTCGCGGTGGTGCACTCTTCGGCTTCATGCTGCCACGAGCCACCTTTCAGCACGCGGGGATAAAGTTCCACGGGCCAGGCGATCGACTCTTCCACGGTCACGGTGCTGCCGTCTTCGGGGTCGTCGTCCATTTCCTCGTAGGCGTCCAAAACCCACTCAGCGGCGTTGCCGTGCATGTCGAACAAGCCCCACGCGTTGGGCTTCTTCTCGGCCACGGTTCCGAGCTCGTAGTCGCAGTTGTCGATAAACCAACCATATTCATCCAGCCCGTCCAGCTCGGAGCCGAAGCTGAAGTTTTCCGCACTCCCCGCACCGCAGGCGTACTCCCATTCTGCTTCGCTCGGCAGGCGGAAGAACTGTCCGGTGGTGAGGCTTAGCCACTTGGTGTACTGCTTGGCCGCGTACTGGGTCATCGACACGGCCGGCTGGTCGGGATCGTCGCCCGAGGCGAACGTGAAGCTCGGCTCGTACAGCTTCGATGGCGAGGTAATCGCGTCGACCTCGTTACTGTTGTCGATCTGTCGAATGCCCTGGTCGTCGAACTTGGCGAACGCGGTCGTCAGGTCCATGTACTTCTGGTACTCCGCCCAGCTAACCTCGGTTTTGCCCATCCAAAACGGTTCGATCTTCACGGTGAACGTCTTGCCGTGTCGAGTCATCTGGTAATCGCCGCCCGGCACGGGGACCATTTCGAACGACACGTCGGTACCCGGAATCGTCGAGCGATACGGCACCATGAAACCGCGGTCGGTCTCCACGTAGTGGCCCTTGGCTGGACGCTCGTCGACCAGTCCAGGCGTTGCGGGGGCGGCTTTCGATAAACCGCTAGCCAGCAGCGCGGCAGTGAGCACGCACCAAGGAACAATGTTCTTCATGTCTTCTATCGTAACCCAAGCGTACAAGGGGTGGGAGGCTTTTAATCCGTTGGAAACTGTTGCTTTCGCGCAAACGGGCAGCTGCAACGGGTCGCCGATTGGGGGGAACAATTCCCGGAAAGCCGGCCCCTGTCGCCGTCGACACCGCCCGTCGACTACGGCTTAGCCTTGGGCCACGGTGCCGGCCAGTTTGGTGCGGCCGGGCATGGCTACGGGGGGCTCGGGCACGTCGGTCCAGGCGTATTCGGCGGGGCCCAATCGCTCGGTGTCGTTCAGGCAGGTTTCCCAGTCGAGTGTCTGGCCGGTGTAGCCCGCCATGCGGCCGGCGACGGACATCATCGTGCTGTTGCACATGTAGTGGCCGTTGTTGATCACCTTGCCGTCGCGCAAGGCCTGGAACATCTCGATGTGCTCCTGCTGCCACATGTTGGGCTTCGGGCCTTTGTATCGCCAGATCTCTTTGCCGTTGCCATCGACGATGAAGTGGCCGTCGAGAATCGAGGCCTGACCTTTGGTGCCGAGCACACGCTCGTTCACCACCTTGCTGCAGCCATCTTGCTGGCGGCAAGTGAAGAACGCCTTCTGGCCGGAGGGGAAATCGTAGAACACGGTGAAGTGATCGTACACGTTGCCGTATTTCTCGGCGGTGCGTTGCTGGCGGCCGCCGATCGACATCACCTGTGTAGGTGCGGCGTCGCCGAACAGCCAGGCGCACTTGTCGAGGCTGTGGATCGCTTGCTCGGCGATGTGATCGCCCGACAGCCACGTGTAGTACAGCCAGTTGCGCATCTGGTACTCCATGCGGCTCCAATCCGACTTGTCGCCACGATGCCAGAGTTCGCCAGAGTTGTAGTGCGACTCGACCGCCACGACGTCGCCGATCAGGCCTTCTTCGAGAATCTGCTGCATCACGGCTCGCACTGGGGGAGCGTATCGCCAGCACAGGCCGGAGACCACGCTCAGGCCTTTCTCTTCGGCCATCTGGCAGCTCTCCATCACGTGCCGCACGCCGGGCGCATCGACCGCCACGGGCTTCTCGACGAAGCAGTGCTTGCCCTGCTCCACCGCGTAGCGGAAGTGCTCGGGGCGGAAGTGGGGCGGCGTGGCCAGCAGCACCACGTCCACTGCGTCGGTCACGTGCTTGAAGTTGTCGAAGTCGGCAAACACCATCTCGTCCGGCACGTTCACTTGATCGCGGACCGAACGCTTGGCGGCCAGCTCGTCGCGCGAGTACTTCGCCCGGTCGAGGAAAGCGTCGCCCATGGCCACCAGTCGGGCGTTCGGCTCGGCCTTGAGAGCTTGCTCGGCCGCCTGCGTTCCGCGACCGCCGCAACCCACCAGACCCACGCGGATCGTCTCGTCGGCGCCAGCGGCATGCACGTACTGCGGCACGCTCATCGCCGCAAGCGTCGAACCGGCCACGGCCGAGTGTTTGAGGAAGTCGCGGCGCGAATCCGCAGCCTGTTTGGGTGTTTGGTCGGACATAATCAATCAACTCCTTGGTTATATGTCTATGTCAACGCACTTGCGAAACGTTACAAGAAACCGCCGAGAACGTCTCATGCGCCTACAAATCCAAAACTCGATTCATGCGGGCGGCAATGTCGGCCAGCCGCTCGCGACCTCCCCCTCTCACTTCCGCTGTGCACCAGCCGGTGAATCCGGTCTCGGCAAGTGCCGCACGAACCGCGGCCCAGTCGACGTCGCCGTCGCCGATCTTGCAGAACCCGTTGGACTTACCCCAGTCTTTCACGTCGAGTTTCACAATCCGCGGGCCTAGCACTTCAACCCAGTTCTCGCTGGGACTGAACTTCCGCACGTTGCCGATGTCGAAGTACACGCCCACCCATGGGCTGTCGATCTCGTCGATGTAGTCGCGCAGTTGCTCGGGCGTTTCGCAGAAGCCGTTCCATACGTTCTCGATCAGCACTCGCACGCCCAGCTTCGAGGCCGTGGGCAGCACCAATCGGATTTGCTCGATGGAACGCTGCCAGACGTCGTCGTGTGTTTCGCCTTCGCCGGTTACCTTGCCAGGAACCAGCAGGATGGAGTCGCCGCCGTAGGCCTTGGTGTCGGCCAGCCCGGTGAGCAAGTCCTGGCGGCCTTCTTCCCGCACCGCAGCGTCGGGCGAGGACAGCCTCACGCCCCAATGCTTCTGACCCACGGTGCCGTGAACCGGCATGCCAGTGGCGGCCGAAGCGGCCAGTACCTCGTCGAGGTTGTGCCGCGAGGGAGCGGTGAGTTCCATGCCGTCGTAGCCGAGCTCTTTGCACAACTCGAACTTCTCGAGCACCGAGCCCCCGTCGCCGATCATGCCCCACTTCACCGACTTGAAGATTCGACCGCGATTGGCGGCCGCCTCAGCGGTATCCTGGGCCAGCGATAGCGAGGGCGCAGCGACATTGGCTGCGATGACGCCGGCGGTGGAGAGGATAAACTGCCGTCGCTCGATACCGCCCTGATGGTATTCCACGGCTACCTTCCTGTAATTTTGGCAATAGTAAAGGCGGGATTCGTTGTTGCACTCGGCAAGGCCTACCTAATAAGAGTGCCTAACCGTGCTGAACTGTCACCAAAAAAGCAGGCAACAACGAACGTTGTTGGGCATTCTCGCCTAGGGTCGGCAGAATTGCAAATGTTGGCAGCTAGCCGAGGCGATTTTTCGGCATACCCGTCACCCCGGGCACGCAGTTTCGCGGGAATGCGCAGACCGATTCCTAGAAAAGTGCGTCAAATATCCGATATGAGACCACCGAACCGCCCGGGTTCTCACTTGTGCTCTTCAAGCCAAGCCTTGTCGAAGCCGCTAAGCTTCTCGATGGGCACCGAGAGAAGTCGGCCCTGTTTGGTTTCCAGGCGGACCTGACCGCCTGCGGCATCGACGAAGCGGGCGTCGATGCGGAACTTGCCCGTCGTGTCCGACCAAGTGCGGTACTCGCCGGCAACCGCGGGCGACGTCGTACTGGGGGCCGCGGCGGGTGTGGGGGGCGCGGGCGGAGGCGGCTCGGGCAGCCCGAGCGCGGTGCGGGCGTCGGTGGCCGCTTTGGTGCGCGGGTAGCCGTCGACCACTTTCTGGTACCACTTCTTGGCTTGGGTGTTGCGCCCCGAATCAGCGTAACGCTTCGCCATGTTGAGCATCGACTCGGCCGCCTTTTCATCTTGTGTCGAGGCGGGGCGAGGACCGGAATGAGCCACCGTGTGCCTCTGGATGCCGCCATTGCCAAGCACGAACCTTAGTGGCTCGTTCGAAGGTGGCACCAGATTGCCATGGGTCTTGAGAAAGCGATCGAACTCCTTGGTCATCGCTGCGGTCTTGTCCCGCTTCGCCTTTCGGGCGCTGGTTGCGGCTTTCTCCAGCGTCGACTTCACGTCTGCCGCCTCGCGGTCGTAATCCCTGCGTTGCGTACCTCGCAGCCGAGCCACGCAATTCTGTTGCAGCTTGCGAACCACGTCCATCCGGCTGGTCGAGTTGTTCTGGTGCACCAGCACTGCGGTCTGCGTGGCCGCATCGAAGAACTCGCCCTTCCTGGCGCAAGCGATCGCCAAGTCCTCACGGCAGTGAACGCTCTTGGTGGGGTACTTGGCAATGCCTTCGTTCCACACCGCCTTGGCGTCGTCGAACTTGTCCTGCATTGCCAGGCACAGACCAAGTTCGCGGTACGACCGACCGTCCTCGCTGGACCAGGGATTCATCTCGATCGAGTGCAGCAGGTAGGCGCCCGCAATCTCCGGTTCCTCCAGCGTTCGCAGCAGCATGCCGCAGTTGTAGTAAACGGTCGGGTTGCTCATGTCCTCGGCCAGTGCCGAATGGAAGCAGTAAGCAGCGTAAGCACGCAGCAGAATGACTTCTTCGTGATCCGAGCCTTTGGCCTTCGCCACTTGGTTAGCCTTGGCCACCATGTGCTCCGCCATGACCAGTGCCTCGCGGGCCGCTTTGGGATTCGACTTCCGCTTGTTGGGCGATTCGAACTCTTTGGCTTCCAGGTCGTGGATCGGGATGGCGAAGCCCACGTTCTCCACGTCCATAAATTTGAGCGTCACGATCCCCAGGACCTTGCCATCCTTGTTCACTAGCGGGCCGCCGGAGTTACCCGGGTTGATGGCCGCGTCGACCTGGTAGTACTTCACGCCTTCCATTTCTCGGTCGACACCACTCAACAGACCCGAGGTGATGGTCTTGTTCAGCACGGTGCCGCCGGCCGCTGGATTGCCGATGGCGTACACGCGTTGTCCCGGCATGGCCTTCGACTTCAGCACGCCGGCCACGGTCAGGTTCACATCATGCTCGGTGGGATCGATCCGCACCACAGCCAAGTCCTTCGTCGGATGCAGGCCGACCAGCTGTACCTTCTTGAATGTGACGGTGTCTTGGACTTCGCCACTGCTGCTCACGATGTCGACCGTGCAGTGCATCGGCAGTGGCGAGGCGACCACGTGGGCGTTGGTGAGAATCAGCCCCGAGCCATCGATGATCACGCCGGTGCCGTTGCCTTCGACGTTGAACAACGAGACGACCGAGGGGTGCACCTTTTGATACACTTCCACCGCTTCCTCAGCGCGAACCTGCGAGGCGACGATGGCCGCCAAGGCCAACGCACCCAGCAAACCACGAAAGCGAATTTGAGTGGAAAAGTAGTCGAAATGCATGACGAATGGGCCCCCAGGCTAACGAGAAATCGACTTGGCTATTAGAGCAACTCGGCACGTAACAATCAAATGAAGATTCTACAAACGCTAGCCGGTATATCTTCGGGAATCCGGACAATCGAGCCTGGCACCTCAGAGTACCAGCGGTCCGAGCCAATAGCACATGGCAAATGCCCAAAAAGCAGGCACTGCCACCGCCAGGAGCGCGGCCCAGGCTAGGGCAAAGTAACCAAACCGCCGGGGGGAAATGGGGAAGATCACCTTGGTGGCATTCGCGCGGCGGATTGATTGCCGCAAAAGCGCCAGGGCCGACGCGAGTACCAGCAGCGGTAGCAATGTCTCGGGCCAGCAGAGCATCTCGCCGAAGGTCTCCAAGAGGTACATTGGCCCTCCGACGCCCCCGAAAACGTCCGCTAGCGAGCCCACTGCCCGGACACTTTCAACAAGCGACCAGACCTCTGCGACAGCTACAAAAACGGCTCCCGCCGCGACGAGCAAGCCTCCCATGGGCACCTCAACCTGACAGTCGAGGTATGTGTCGCGCTCTCGAGCGCAGTCCAACGCCAAGTATATAGCCAATCCACCCAATAGGATCGCACCAGCCAACGTGTCGCTCCACAGTCGTGGCGTGGGTACGCTTGCCATGTCGGGATTGATACGTGGGAATTCGCGGTACGTAAACCACCATGCGAACACAGCAAGCGACGCCACGAGTACCCAAAACAACACCCGGGCCCTCCGCTTCCATCTGGCGGACCCAATATGTCTATCGTACGCAAGCAAAAGTACGCCCACCAAAGCGAATATCGCGGCGATGGTTGAAACCCAGAACGACCAGTACCCCTCCATGACGTGATTCGGGAACACACCCTGTCGCTGCAGCCAACTAGGGTGATACGCTTCGATCCCGCTAATAGCAACGTGAACGAGCATCGTGATTGTTGTCCGGTCCGTGAGCATCCAAATCGTGAATAGCAGCAAGATGCCGACCATGAGCAAATCGACCATACGTCGCCACCAGGTTCCGGACAGGCGATCGAGTCGGATCACCAGGAACATGCGTAGCGATACAAGCACTGCAATTGAAAGCAGTATGTTGGGCCACAGGGCGTTCCAGACCTGAAACGTGTCCTCGTGGTTGGGCTCGCTGATGAGTTCGCGAGTGAACAGTAGCCGCAAGACCGACAACAATCCGAGCGCCAACGCAAGCAGGAAACAGACGCAGATGCGCCAACGAAGTCCAGACGGATCGTGAGCCACCGTTGTCGACATTTGCATCAATCGGCGACCGTGCTGCACGAGTGCAAACAACAACAGCCAACTACCGATCGCCTGCAATCCATCGGGCCAGCGCGTATCCGAGATAAGCCCGTTGAATGGGTTTCCAATCGAGGTTGCCTCTGGTGTACCGGTAATCGCAAACCCGAGCGCCACGGCCACCGTGAGCCATAGCAAGTCGACGATCGAGAATTTCGGCCACCACTTCATCCGCCAGGTTACCCTCGTGCGATTCGCTGCAGGATCTCGCCGGCCTGGTGAACGTCGTCCATCGTCAGATCGCGATGCACCACCGCGCGGACGCGTGTGGGGTCGAGGTCGAACATGGCCACGCCTTGCTCGCGGGCGCGGTGGGCGAACTCTGCGGCGGTGCCCCACTCGGGGTCGACGTGAAAGAAGATCAGGTTGGTCAGCTGCGGCCCCGGTTGTTCGACCTCGAGGTGCGGGGCGTCGGCGATTGCTGCGCGGAGGGCGTCGGCCTTGGCGTGATCGTCGGCCATGGTCGGGAAGTGGTGCTCCAGCGCGTGCAGCGCGCCGGCGGCCAGGATGCCCATTTGCCGTGTACCGCCGCCGAGCGCCTTGCGGACGCGGCGGGCCTCGTCGACGAGCGCTTGCGGTCCCGCCAGCGCCGAACCGACCGGCGCGCCGAGCCCCTTGGAGAAGCACACGCTCAGAGTGTCAAAGTGCTGCGCCCACTCGGCCGGCGAGCGGCCCGTCGCGGCGCAGGCGTTCCACAGTCGCGCGCCGTCCAGGTGTCGGGCGAGGCCCGCCTCGGCCGACCACGCGCACAACTCGGCCAAGGCGTCGTAGTCGAGCACCACACCGCCGTGGCGGTTGTGGGTGTTTTCCAAGCACAGCAGCTTAGTCCGGGCGTGATGAAAGTCGCTGCCGCGGACGCGGGGTTTGAGCTGCTCGATGCTCGGCAACCCGTGCGGCGTTTCGATCGGCTGCGTGGCGATGCCGAACAACTGGGCGTAGGCCGCCTGCTCGTAGTGGTAGATGTGGCACTGCGATTCGCAGAGGAATTCGTCGCCCGGCCGGCAATGCACCCGCACGCCGAGCTGGTTGCCCATGGTGCCGCTGGGGACGAACAAGGCGGCCTCTTTGCCGAGCATCTCAGCCACATGCTGCTCGAGCCGCAGCACGGTGGGGTCCTCGCCCAAAACGTCGTCGCCCACCTCTGCCTGGGCCATCGCCTGGCGCATCTCGGGCGTGGGCTGAGTTACGGTATCGCTGCGGAGATCGATCATCGGTGAGGGGCGAGGGGCTAGAGACTGGGGGCTGGGGTCGGGGGATCGCAAGCGTGTATCATAAGGTTCTCACCGGTGTTTGTCAGACAGATTGGGCGGACGATCGAGCGGCAAGCTCACAGCCCCTAGTCTCCAGCCTCTAGCCCCTAGCCCCCAAAAAATGCTCCGCATCGACACTTCCCAGCCCGACGCTCGTCGGCAGATTGATTCACTTCGCCAGAAGCTCGCCCCTGCCAGCGGCGACGTGGTGAGCGAAGCGGGCCGCAAGAAAACCATGGAGGTGTTCGGCGAGCCACTCACGCCGGTGGAAGTGGTCGATCGCATCTGCCGCGACGTTCGCGAGCGCGGGCTCGACGCAGTGCTCGAGTACACCGCCAAGCTCGATGGGGCGGAACTGACCGCCGAGACGATTCGTGTGCCGCAGGAAGAACTCGAAGCCGCGCATCAGGCGGCTGATGCGGAGTTTCTGGCGTGCATTCGCCGGATTCGCGAGAACGTGCTGAAGTTCCAGACCGAGATCCTGCACAGCGACACTACGGTCGAATTGGCTGCCGGTGGCTGGCTGCGGCAGCGGTACCTGCCCATCGAACGGGCCGGGCTGTGCATCCCTGGCGGCGCGGCGGCGTATCCTTCCACCGTGCTGATGACCGCCCTGCCCGCTCAGGCAGCCGGCGTGAAGCAGCTAGCGGTAGTCGCCCCGCCCACTCCGTTTGGCAGCTACAACCAGGACCTGTTGGCGACGTGTCACGAATTGGGCATCCGCGAAGTCTACCGCATGGGCGGCGCGCAGGCGGTGGCGGCGCTGGCGTATGGCATTAGTTCCCCTCCCCGTTCCAGGGAGGGGTTAGGGGAGGGGCAGAACAAAGGCACTGCGTCGTCGCCTTCTACAGACCCCCACCCCGGCCCTCCCCCTGAGGGGGAGGGAGTGATTGGTAAGGTCGACAAGATTGTGGGGCCGGGCAACTTGTTTGTCGCGCTGGCGAAGAAGCACGTGTTTGGCGACGTCGACATCGACTCGATCGCCGGGCCGAGCGAGGTGATTGTGATCGCCGACGAAACAACCAACGCCGAGTGGACCGCCGCGGACCTGTTGGCTCAAGCCGAGCACTCGCCCGGCTCGAGTGTGATGATCACCTGGCACGCTCCTTTGATCGACGAAGTCGATCGCGAGGTCGAATCGCAGTTGGCAGAGTTGTCGCGCAGCGATTTGACGCGACAATCGCTCGACGAATTCGGCGCGCTCATCCTGGTTCGCGACCGCACGGAAGCGGCGGAGCTGGCGGACACGCTGGCTACCGAGCACTTGCACATCACTTGCAGCGAGCCAGAGGAAATGCTCGATCGCATCCGCGCGGCCGGGGCGGTGTTCCTCGGGCCGCACGCACCGGTAGCGGTGGGCGACTACGCGGCCGGCCCGAGCCACGTGCTGCCGACCGGCGCAACCGCCCGCTTCGCCAGCGGCTTGTCGAGCAACGACTTCCTGCGGACTAATAGCGTGATTAGTTACACCGAGGCCAACCTGCAAAGCGTGGCCGACGACGTGCTGCTGATGGCCAACAAGGAGGGCCTGACGGCCCACGCAGCGAGCGTTTCCCGCCGCGTGAAGTAACGCTCATTCGTACTATGGCCGCCTCGGCCGTAGCGCCGAGACGTAGCCAGTGGCCTTTGGTGTCATTTCGAAGGGAGTTCCACGACCGAGAAATCTACTTTGCTTTGCACTTCACACCTTACACATTTGGGGAGTTCTGAGCACCATGCCCCCAAGCTCGCCATGCTCAGTGTCTCGGCCACGTAGATTCCTCAGTCGGCGAGCCTCCTTTCGGAATGACACAGTTGCTACGGCCGGGGCGGCCATAGTACGTGCTTATGGCAAGCAGAGCGTGGTCCAGCTATGCTTGGTTCTGTCAGTGTTATCGAAATCCTCCCCGTAGGAGCAACATAGAGTCATGACAAAGTTAACTTCGCTGATCGCCACGATTATCCTCACCGCAAGCCTTAGCTCGGCCACTGCCGCTGAGCCCGCCCATTCGCTCACCGTTTCCGAAGGCTTTACGAACCCGCTGGGCTTCTACGACGCGTCGCCCACGTTTTCGTGGAAGCTGCCCGTCGGCGTCGAGCGACAGACGGCCTACCAGCTCGAAGTCACCAGCGATGGCGAGACTTGGGACAGCGGTTGGGTCGAGTCGGACCAGTCGACGCTGGTGCCTTACGGAGGTAAGCCTTTTGAGTCGCGCGACGAAGTCGAGTGGCGTGTGCGCTACCGCGATGCTGCGGGCGACGAGAGCCGATGGAGCGAGGTGGCCACGTTCGAGATGGGGCTGTTGTCGAAGGAAGATTGGCAGGCGAAGTGGATTCGTCCCTCGCAGGACAAGCCCGACGTGCGCGAGCCGGTGGCCTGGCTCCAACGATCGTTCGACCTCCCCGCTGGCGTGAAGCAAGCGCGGCTGTACGTTACTGCTCGCGGGATGTTCGATCTCGCGCTCAACGGCAAGAAGGTGGGCCAGGAGTACTTCGCCAACGGTTGGACCTCGTACAACAATCGGATCGACATCCTCACCTACGATGTGACCGACCAACTCGCCAAGGGAGAGAACAAGTTCGCCGCGTCGCTCGGCTGCGGGTGGTACGCGGGGCAGTTGATGGGCAAGAAGGACCGTGGGATCTACGGGCAGCTTCCCGAGCTTTTGTTGCAACTGGAAGTAACGCTCGAAGACGGTTCGACCGCCACGATCGTGTCCGACGACCAATGGCAGGGCACGTGGCACGGGCCGATCACTTTCTCCAGCATCTACGACGGCGAAATCTACGACGCCCGCCGCGAGGTCAGCGGTTGGGAACAGGTCGCCGTGGAAGATCTGAACGACGCGAAGCTCGCGCCCAAGCCGTTCGCGCCGGTTCGCCAAACGGAGCTGGTTGCCACGCAGAAGATCACCGAACCCGAGCCCGGGCGATTTGTGTTCGACCTGGGGCAGAACATGGTGGGCTGGGAGCGCCTGAAGATTCCCGTCGAGGCCGGCAAAACGGTCACGGTGCGCTTCGCCGAGATGCTCAACCAAGACGGCACCATGTACACCGAGAACTACCGCGGCGCCAAATCGACCGACACTTATACAGCCGCCGAGACCGGCACCATCGAGTGGGAACCCCAATTCACGTTCCACGGTTTTCGGTATGTCGAACTCTCCGGCCTGCCTGAAGGGGCCAAGCCCAGCGAAGATTGGGTAACCGGCGTGGTGCTGCATACCGATCTGCCCAAGATCGGATTGTTCGCCTCGTCGCACGACAAGCTCAACCAGTTGCAGAGCAACATCATCTGGGGCCAGCGGGGCAACTTCCTCGACATCCCGACCGACTGCCCGCAGCGCGACGAGCGCATGGGGTGGACCGGCGACGCGCAGGTGTTCTGCCCGACGTCGATGTTCAACTACGACTGCCACGCGTTCTGGAAAGCTTGGATGCGAAGCCTCCGCGACGACCAATTGCCCAACGGCGCCATTCCACACGTACTGCCCGACGCTTTGGGCCATGGCGGCAGCCCCGGTTGGGTGGACGCGGCGACGATCATTCCCTGGGAAGTCTACGTGCGAACCGGCGACAAGGAGATTCTGGCCGAGAACATCGACATGATGGAGAAGCTGATCGGCTACTACCGCTCGAAGTCGAAGGACGGCCTCGTGACCGAGATCGAAGCGTTCGGCGACTGGCTGCAGCCGTATTCGCCGCGCACCCAGGGCGACACCCCTGCCCCGCTGTTGGGCACCGCGTTCTACGGCCACAGTGCGCGGCTCACCGCGAAGGCCGCCCGCACGCTGGGCCGCGACGACCTGGCCGATAAGTACGACGCCGAAGCCGACGAGGTAGCCAAAGCCTTCGCTGCTCACTACTTCGATGGCAAAGGAAACCTGCAGAACGCCCCGCAGACGCAAACCGCTTACCTGCTGGCGATCGCTTTCGATTTGATTCCCGACGACCAGAAGCAAGCGGCCGTAGAGAACGTGGTACGACTGGTTGAAGAGGCCGATGGCCACTTGCGAACCGGTTTTCTTGGCACGCCCTATCTGATCAGCGTGCTGGATGAGCGAGGTTACCACGACTTGGCGTACGACCTGCTGTTGAAGGAGACCTATCCTTCGTGGTTCTACTCCATCAACCAGGGCGCGACCACGATGTGGGAACGCTGGAACAGCTACAGCCACTCCGACGGCTTCGGCAACGCCGGCATGAATTCGTTCAACCACTACGCCTACGGTGCGATCGGCCAGTGGATGTACGAACGCGTAGCCGGCCTCGCGCCCGATCCCGCGCAGCCCGGCTACAAGCACCTGATCGTCAAACCGCTGATCGACGGCCCGCTCACCTCGGCCAAGGCGGAGCTCGAAACCCCGTTCGGTACCGCCTCGAGCGCCTGGACCAAGTCGGGTGATTCGGCTCAACTCACAGTCGTCGTGCCGCCCAACACCACCGCCACGCTCACCCTACCGGGCGGCGACAAGTCGCAAGAACTGAAGCCGGGTGAGCATGAGTTCGAAGTGAAGCTGGATAAGGGCGGCGCATAGTGTTCCCTCGTAGCCGGATTCGCAAGAATTCGGACTGCGCAGCGATAGCCTCCGAATTCTTGCGAATCCGGCTACGCGATGCGCTCCCTACTGCGACGACTCGCCACCGCAGCGACAGTGAAGGCTCGCGTCTTCGGTGAAGCTATGCGGTCCCCAGCCCTCGTTGATGAATGAAGTGCACGTGAAGTGCTCGAACACGGTCTCAAGGTGATGGCGGGACGCGGCGTGGCCGCATAGCCCCCAGTCGGCGTTGAAGGGGGCGAAGAAGGAACAGCCTCCACATTGCTGGCCCTCTTCGTATTGTTGCCGCAACTCAGGTTCGTTCGGCCAGTTGTCTTCGTAGAGAGCCTTGGAATCGATATTGGACCAGGTGTTCGTCGCGATGTTGTTTTCGTTCATGGCATTGTGGCTCAAGTTAGATCTGTCCACCAATCGCTCGAACAAACGCTTCGACCGTGGGTTCGGGGCCGTCGCCGTAGTTCGAGTGGCGTTGCGAGTCCCATTCGGCCAAGACGGTTCGGGGTTCGTTGGACAAGGTGAAGCCTTGCTCGAGGGTGAAGTACCGCGCCTCCACGTCTTCGGGGTTGGGAGGCTCGCCGGACTCGATATCGATCAGCACCACCAGGGCCACCATGAATGCTTCGGTCATTCCGCCAGGCTCGGGGAGTTCGATCACGGCACACGGTGAGTTCTGGATTCTCACCGTGTGAACCTGGATAGAGCTGGCCGCGAACGGCGGCTGGCAATGGCAATGCTCGCATACATCTTGCAGCACGGCCTCGAAGAATGCTTCTGCGTCGGGAGAGGCCACGACCGCGAGGAATCGCAGCGGGTTCTCCAGCGCGAACTGGCGCAGCGCGTAGTGGGCGAACACGTAGTGGGGCGAGGGGCCCTCGTCCTCCGCCTTGGGCGCGCGTGCTCGTGGACTGGCTGCCTGGGGCCGGACCGCGGGTGGAGTGCGTTTGCGTTGTAAGAAGTCGAACAAGCCCATCATGCAACCTTTCGCCTGAGCAGTTCAAAGTGCGCTACAGGGAATGTAGCTTGAAGCTGCCCGATTCGCCAAGCACGCCATTGGTGAGATTGTCGTCGACGCAAGACGTTCCCATAGCCCTGCGCCCTCACACGTCCAGCCCCAAGCTGTGCGCCAGTTCCTGCAGGTCCTTCTCCAACATTTCGCGCTCCGTGTCGTCGGTGATCTCGGCCAAGCAGGAGTGGGCTTCGAGCAGGTGGGCCTGGCACTTCGCCTGATCGTTTAGCACCGCGGCGGCGCGGGCGACCGCTTCGTGGCCGTAGCCGATGTAGAATTTGGAGCTTTCGGCCGCCAGAGCGAGGCACCGCTTGGCATTGCGCAGGGCCCCCTGCCCCACGCCGGCCAAAGCGAGCGTGCGCGACAGCAACCAGTGACCAACCGACAAGTTCTGATCGGTGCAATCAGGCCGCTGCATCCAGTGCCACAGCGACGCGGCGGCCGTAAGCACCATCGCATCGTCCTCCTCCCGCGTGCGATCGGCCTTCTCGATCTGGGGCCACGTCTCGTTGAAACAATGAGCCGCGAAGTAGCGGTGGGCTTGAGTGAGGTCGAAGGGAGGAGTTATCGGGCATGGGACGTCGTCTTCTTTTGAGCCTACTGAGAGCGATTGAGGTTTGGAATTCAGCCACGGATGATCACGGATGAAACACGGACAATGTTAGCCGCGGGCGGTCTCAAACTCATGCATTCTTGATCCGTGTCGGTTCGTGCTGCCCCTCGACCGCGGATAACTGACCCAGGGTGGCGCTTGGCTGTCGAAGTTCGTCCCTGCGGGACTATTCTCGTTCAATGCTTCTCGGCCAAAAATCTATGTCCATCCGTGTTCATCCGTGGCTAATATTCAAACGCGACTAGCAGTCGCGGCTTTGCGTTCTCTGCGGTCTCCGTGCCCTCGGTGATTAGTACTTTGGTTGTGGCTCGGCCGCACTGGGTATATCCGTGGCTAGTTTCAAAACTCCTACCCAACAAGTTAACGCTAATTACTAGGCTTCCATCACTTTGCAAACCGGACCCGCGACGATCCAACAAAGTCCGACCTGTTCGCCATCTTCGATGCGCTGCTTGCGTTGGTGCAATTGCTCAGCCTCACGATGGTCGGAGTCGCCGCGATTGGATGGACCGTGTGCAAGGTCCGCACGAGCCGAATAGATACGTGAAACCCATGGAGAACGAGTGGAACGATGGGCGATCATCGCGACGTGAATACGATCGAAGAACTCGTCGAATTGTGGGTGCGAAGCAAGCTAGCGACCGAGCAGATGGCGGCCGACCACGTGCGCGCCTATCGAGAGAACTTCCTCGACTCCTCGCCCCTGCCCGACACGATCACCGCGTTCTGCTCGTACCTCGTTTCCGCTGGTGCACTCACCCCTTGGCAGTGTCAAATGCTCCGCAATGGGAAGTGGAAGGGCTTCTATCTCGACCGATATGAAATCGTCGATCAGCTTCGTCGCGAAGATGGACTCATCCAATGCCTTGCGCGCGATACCGAGAAGGACACGTACGTACAATTGTCCATCGTGACACCTCCACACGCCACCGGCCCGCGGGTGCAGTACACCGTTGATCGCGAGTTCAGCTAGAAGCCGATTGTGTACAAAGAACACGGCAGGTGAGTTATGGACTTAGATTGACCGGAGTTAACTAGCGTGGAAGATAACCCCTACAAAGCACCGACAAACCAGTCGACTGGTGAGAAGCGACCAGCCCGTCCAACATGGCAGTGGCGGCTTTATCCCGCGGGCCTCTTCCTGCTCTATTGTCTACTGCAATTGGCCCAGATGACGCCGAACACTTCGTTCGAGCACCATCCCTTTTCGGGTGGCCTCGTTCTGCTGCACACGTCCTCATCAGTCGATGAGTACCTGATTAGTTCGGGCATCTGCCTGGCACTGCTTTTGGGAATATTTTCCTTCGTGATCTGGCCGAAGGTGCTGACTGCCCTAATGTCGATCGCCTCGCTTGCCGCATGGCTAACTCTGAGCATTAAGCTCGCCGCGTGGGCTAGTTGCTAGCTAGCACTGCATAAGTCTATGGTGTCGATTTGATTCACGCTGCGGCGCGGTGTTCAATCCTCCGGTTCTCCCGTTATACTTCATGCAAACACTCCACTGCTGGTGTCGATCTCTGGTTTCCTGATTCGAAGGATCGAAAAATTATGAAGCTCTATTGTCTGACATTGGCGATAGCCTGTGCTGCATTGTGTGGCTGCAACAGAGCCGCCACCACGCCTGCGATGGCAACGAAAGTCGCCCCGCCGACGGGGCAACTAGTGTTTCAGCCTCGTTTCCAATTCGCCGATGGCGACGTTACTCATCAGGGGACGGGATTTGTTGTGGCTGCGTCTGACGGCACGCCGGTGGGCGTGACCAGCGCGCACTTCTTGGATTTCGAGGGAGCGCCCATGCTGTCGGCCGAGTGGCTCGCCGGGCTAGCGGACGAGGAGATATTTCAGTTCACGCACTCGCTTGGCGCGCCGGGCGATGGGGGACAGGTGGGGCCGACGGAATTCGACTTGCGCCGCGATTATTTCATTGTGGTGGGCGACGAAAACAACTTCGCTGTGTGCAAGCCGCTAGAGTTGGACGATCGCCCGCTACCCAACGTTGGCGAGCGTGTGTGGTTGCCGAATAAGGACCCCAACGCCAAAGACGGGCATGTGCTGGTGGAAGGCAAGGTCGACGAAGTGACCAGGAAGTACATCGGCATCGAGCTGGACGACGAACTACGTCTGCAGTCGCAAAGCGGTTCGCCGATCATCAGCCAACAGACGGGGAAGGTAATCGGCACGTTGGCACGCGGAGCCACCGAAGGCGGGGTCACGTATCTCAGGTTGTGTCCTACCGAGGGAATTGCCAATTTGATTCGGACAGAAACCGCGAAGATCAAACTGCAAAATGCGGTCGGTGATCCCACCGAAGTTCCGCAGCCAGGCAGCACTCAAGATCCGTAATCTGTAGCCGTCGTCCTCACACTTTCCGCTGCCGATAATACGTAACGGGTGACCGTTGGCCCTCGTTCACTCCCCCAACTTCCGCACCGACACGCGGCGGAGCAGGTATTTGTTGTGCACGTTGCCGTCAGATTCCAGGCGGAAGTTGTAGCCCCAGTAGTTCACGAATTGGGGGTCGTCGATTCGCCAACGGGCGGTGTGCCACTGTTTGTTGTCGGGCACGGTGTACCAGGTACCGGCTGTTTTGAAGCCGTCGGTCGATTCGTACACCAGTTTGAAGCCCGAGTTGTCGTTGGCGCGGTTGCGGCGGACCTCGACCGTGATCTCGATCGGCGTCCGATCGTAGCTTAGGAAGCCCGGGTCGACGATGAACGCGTTACCGCCTGGCGTGTCGCCAGTTCGGGCGGAAACACCGTCGACGTTCACCATTCGGTCGTTCTGCGATCCGCTGCGGGTGTGCAGGCCTCGCTCGGCGGTCAGATTGCCATAGGTGATCGAAACTTCTTCGGCATCCGAGTAGTCGCCGCCCCAAACGAGCGGGCGACCTGCATTCGCCCGGGCCGCGTCGAGCGTCGAAGCCGGCGCGTCGAGCACCAACACCGGGGCAACGCCTAGCGACAGTTCGCGCGTAAGGGTTGCTTCACTACTAATCGGATCGATCACCCGCACGTCGCTGGCAAGCGCAACCTCTGCCGCCTCGCCCGCCGGGCCCCAGGCAACTACCACGGGACCGCTGGCACCTTCGAATGCGAAAGCGAGCGAATCACCGCCCAGGCGGGTCCAACCGATGTACTCCGGATAGGCTCCCAGATGCTTAATCATCGTGGCCATGGCGTGGTACGACGGGCGCGGCGCGCCCTGGCGGTCGAGCAGACCCTTCGGTCCGCTGTCGCCATCGCGACCTTCGAACCACTGCAGGCACTCGACGCCTTGGGCAATCGCCATCGCGTAAGCCTTGACCAGCGCGTGAGCTTGTCGCTCCGCGCCTCGGTCGGCGTCGGTGCCGAGCTCGGTGATGATGACCGGCACGTTTTGCTTTTCCGGGTTGACCTCCGCAAGCATCTTTCGCACCACCGGTACGATGTTCATGAACACCGCTTCGCTGCCGGCGTTATCGGCAATGCCGTCGAACACCTCGTAAGGATGGAGCACGATGTAGTCGAAGTGGTCCTTGGCGCCAGCGCGGATCACCTTCTCCAGGTAGTTGACGTGCACGCTCTTGGCGGCCAGTCCAATCTGGAAGTTGGGATCGACCGCTTTGGCTGCATCGTAGGATGCGACCACGATCTTGGCGTAGTCTTCCGGCGTCTGGTCTTTGCCGGTGAAGTTAGGTGGCTCATTCCACACTTCCAGCCGATTGGCCCGGCCGCGAACGTGCGTGGCCAGTTGCGTGACGTAGTTCGACCAACCATCCAGGTTGTTCACCGGCAAATGCCCGGGCGGGTCGGCGGTGTTCCAGCGAGGACTGCCAATCAACAAGCAGCCGTAACGGAAACCATGCTGGTCGAGATAGTCCATCTGGGCGTCGAGGTTCGCCCAGTTCCACTCGCCTGGCTTCGGTTCGAGCGCACCCCAATGGCAGTGAGGCGTCCGCTGCACCGTGATGCCGATCGCCTGCATCGCTGGCATCCACCGCTCGAAGTCGGCGACCGAGCGACCATTGACGTGGCAATTGCCAATGCCAAACGGGCTGAACGGGCGATCCAGGTCGCCCGTTTCCGCCGCAGCGACGCCCGACAGCGCGAACACGGCCGCGGCAATGCCCCACTTCGCGGCTTGCCTCCGTGACTTCGTCATGGCGATCTCCAGTATCGCGTCTGGCTCACGCGATTTCAAAACATGTTCTACGGATTCAAAAGCGGCTTCAAATCCGCCGTGCGCTCTTCTTCGGACGGGAACGGTCCCAGAGGTTCGCTTGGCACGGGTTCGTACCAGAAGCTGGCGGTCGTCCAGTCGTCGTCGCGTTCGTAGTAGCAGCAACCGATCTGTTGGATGGTGACGCGGCACTCTTTCTTCCAGTAGATCGGGTCAGGCAGGTGCCAGCGGTACATCGAAATGTACGACATCGGCACGTTGACCTTCTCGTTCTTGGGAATGTCGAGCTGCTCGAACTTCTCCTTCGACTTCTCAAGCAAGCTGCAGCCGTGGTACATGTGAGTCGTGTTCTGGATGCCATACGACAGGCCGACGTAGTCTTCGCTGCCAGTACCGCAAATGGTGGGGTACTCGTCGTCGCCATCCATATAGACCTTCACCTCGCCCTCGCCCCACCAGCCGGGATGCAGCGTACGGATGCCCATCACCGAGCCAATGAACCGCCCTTTGCCGGTTCGCTTGGGCATTAGCTCGAAGTCTTCCTTCATGGTCGTGGGGTTCGCGCGACGGAAGTTGGTGTGCAAGCGGCCGACCGTGTCGGAATGGTCTTCGTTCAGCGTGTAGTCTATCTGGTAGTAGACCGTGCAGTCCTTGTCGCCTTCGTTGGTGAGCGTGAACCGCGCCCGCTTGGTAAACGGCATCGGCAGCCAGAAGTTGAATGCCTCCTTCTCGCCGGTGGAGTGGACTGCCGACTGGTAGGCGACCGACTTGGCGTGGGCGCTGCCCATAAAGTCGCCGATGGGGCACTCGATGCTGGGGTGCTCCTGGCCGTCCCAGTACCCGCGGATCACGACGCTGCGAAGCATGGGGATCTCGCGACTGCGTCCCCAGGTGCCGGTCATCCAGATGTGGCGGATGGTGCCGGAGCCCTCGATGTCGCACAGTTGATGGGTCTCGCCAGCCTTCAACTCGAAGCGCGGCGCGCCCTTGCGGCCGACACCAATCTGGCTGGCGGCCTTGCCCCCTTCGCCGGGCTCTCCGGTGGGGTTCTCTTCGGAGATGGACCGCGAAATGATCTCGTTGTCGACGTCGAACAAACCATCGCCCTGGGGCGGTTGAGCCGTAGCGGATACCTGCAACAGGAGCAGGCTGGCAAGCGAAAGTAGCGCGTGTTGGAGCTTCATGGTAAACGCCTTTTTCTGGAGGGTAGCTGGCAGGAGGCACCGCAAGCGGGGAACACAAGCTTGGAGCGGTAGCCCTACTGTAAGTACCGCTGTGCGGGGATCATAGGTTCTTTTCCCGGCATTCACTCCAGTTTCCCGGACACCCGCCCCGCCCGCTGGCAGATTGTCAGCTCTGGAAGCGAACGGAAAACCCTGTGGTGTGTCCATGCTCCAGGGTTAAGCAGCCCCGAGTTAGATGGTATGATGGAGCGTTTACCCCGACCGCATAACCGCGGGCTGAGAATCGTGGACCGCGTGGCGGTCCGGTTATCGATAACTGGTTGCTGAAAACTTCATGCTCAAGACTGCTGTGATTGATCGTACGGCCGAGTTGGATGAATTGCTCCAGCGGCGGATTCTGTTCCTCGACGGCGCCACCGGCACCCAGGTGCAGGCCTTGGGCATTGGTGAAGCCGAGATTCGCGGCGAGCGGTTTGCCGAGCACCATAAAGATCTAAAAAACTTTCCCGATCTGATCTGCATCACGCAGCCAGAAGCGCAGATCACCATCCACCGCAACTATCTGGCGGCCGGCGCGGACATCGTCGAGACCAACACGTTCGGCGCGAGCCCCGTGGGGATGGGCGACTTCGAGTTCGACAACCCGGAAGACCTGGCCCGCGAACTGAATGCAGCTGCCGTGCAGTTGGCCAAGCAGGCGTGCGAAGAGTTCACCGAGCGCACGCCCGACAAGCCGCGGTTCGTGGCTGGCTCGATCGGCCCGACCTCGAAGCAGATGGCTATCTCCACGAGCGTCGAGGACCCGGCAAACCGCGACGTCACCTTCAACCAGATGGTCGAGTCGTACTACGTGCAGGTGGAAGCGATGGTGGCCGCGGGCGTCGACATCCTGATGCCCGAGACGGTGATCGACACGCTGAACCTCAAGGCGTGCCTGTTCGCGATCGAGAACTACTTCCGCGACAGCGGCCTTTGCGTGCCGGTGATGATCTCCGGCACGTTCGACAAAGGTGGCGGAACATTCGTCTCCGGCCAGTCGATCGAGGCGTTCTGGAACGCGATTGAGCACTTCCCCATGCTGTCGGTTGGCATGAATTGCGCGCTCGGTCCCGACATCATGCGCCCACACATCGAAACGTTGCAGAACGTGGCGACGCCATACATCAGTTGCCACGCCAACGCGGGTTTACCCAACGAGATGGGCCAGTTCGATCTCGGCCCTGCCGCGATGGCGGAAACGGTCGCCGAGTTTGCTGAGCGTGGCTGGGTGAACATCGTCGGCGGCTGCTGCGGCACGACGCCGGATCACATCGCCGCGATGGTCGAGCGACTGAAGGACATCGGGCCGCACAAGAAGACAACCGTCGCCTCGCGACTTCGCTTGAGCGGGACGCAGCCGCTTGAGTTGCGCCCCGACAGCAATTTCCTGATGATCGGCGAGCGGAGCAACGTGACCGGCAGTCGCAAGTTCGCTCGGCTGATCAAAGAGCAGAAGTTCGAAGAGGCAGTGGAGATCGCCATCGAGCAGGTGCAGAATGGCGCCAACGTGATCGACGTGAACATGGACGAAGGTCTGCTGGATAGCAAAGCCGAGATGGTCCGCTACCTGCGCCTGCTGGCTGGCGAGAGCGACGTGGCAGCCGTGCCGGTGATGATCGACAGTAGCAAGTGGGAAGTGATCGAGGCGGGCCTGCAGGCGGTGCAGGGCAAGGCGATCGTCAACTCGATCAGCCTGAAGGATGGCGAAGAGGAGTTCCTCCGCCGCGCGTCGCTCTGCCGGCAGTACGGTGCAGCGGTCGTGGTGATGGCGTTCGACGAGGTAGGCCAGGCCGCTACGGAAGATGAGAAGGTTCGTATCTCGAAGCGAGCCTACGAACTCTTGACGACCAAGATTGGTTTTCCAGCCGAAGACATCATCTTCGACCCCAACATCCTGACCGTGGCCACCGGCATCGAGGAACACAACAACTACGCGGTCGATTTCATCAACGCCACGCGGCGAATCAAGCAGGAATGCCCCGGCGTCAAGGTCTCCGGCGGCGTGTCGAACGTGTCGTTCTCGTTCCGCGGCAACGATCCCGTGCGCGAAGCGATCCACAGCGTGTTCCTGTACCACGCGGTCGCGGCCGGCATGGACATGGGCATCGTGAACGCCGGCCAGCTGGTGGTGTACGACGAGATCGAGCCGCAGCTCAAGGAGCTGGTGGAAGACGTGATCCTCAACCGCCGCGACGATGCCACCGAGCGACTGGTCGACTTCGCCGAGTCGATCAAGAACCAGGCGACCGGCGATGCAGCCGCTGCGACTGAAGAGTGGCGCAACGAAAGCGTCGAGGAACGACTGAAGCACGCGCTGGTGAAGGGCATCGTTAAGTACATCGATGAAGACACCGAAGAAGCTCGCCAGAAGTACAGTAAGTGCCTACAGATCATCGAAGGCCCGTTGATGGACGGCATGAGCATCGTGGGCGACCTGTTCGGCGCCGGCAAGATGTTCCTGCCGCAGGTGGTAAAGAGCGCACGCGTGATGAAAAAGGCCGTGGCGTACCTCACCCCGTTTATGGAAGCCGAGAAGGAAGCGGCCGGCACCGCCGGCACGAGTCGCGGCAAGGTGCTGATGGCCACCGTGAAGGGCGATGTGCACGACATTGGCAAGAACATTGTCGGCGTGGTGCTGGGCTGCAACAACTTCGACGTGATCGACATGGGCGTGATGTGCTCGTGCGAGAGCATCTTGGAAAAGGCGGCCGAAGAGAGCGTCGACGTGATTGGCCTCTCGGGACTCATTACGCCGAGCCTCGACGAAATGGTGCACGTCGCCCGCGAGATGCAGCGACTGGAGTTGAAGACCCCGCTATTGATCGGCGGCGCCACGACCAGCGCCAAACACACGGCCGTAAAGATCGCACCCGGCTATTCGGGCGCGGTGCTGCACGTGGTCGACGCTTCGCGAAGCGTGCCCGTGGTCGAGAAGATCATGAATCCCGAGCAACTCGGTAAGCTGGTCGAAGAGAACAAAAAGCTGCAAGCCGACCTGAAGGCCAGCTACGACAAGCGGCAAAGCGTCACGCTCGTGCCGTACGCCGAAGCGTGTGCAAAGCACTTTGCCAGCGACTGGGCCAAGGTCGACATCCCCACACCCGAGTTCACCGGCACGCAGGTGCTGGAGGACTATCCGTTGGCCGACTTGCGGGAGTACATCGACTGGTCGCCTTTCTTCCTGACCTGGGAAATGAGGGGCAAGTACCCGAAGATTCTCGACGACCCGAACCTGGGCACCGAAGCGAAGAAGCTGTTCAAAGACGCCAACGACCTGCTCGATCGCGTGATCGACGAGAAACTGCTCACCGCGCGCGGCGTATACGGCTTCTGGCCTGCGAATTCCGACAGGCAGGACATCGTGTTGTACGCGGACGACTCGCGGAGCAAGGAGCTTTGCCGGTTCCACGGACTGCGGCAGCAGTGGGAACGTAAAGGTCAGTCGACTTTCTACTCGCTGGCCGACTTCGTCGCGCCGGTCGATTCGGGCCGCCAGGACTACCTGGGCGGCTTCGCGGTCACGGCTGGGCTCGGCTGTCAGGAGTTGGCCGAAGTGTTCCTGGCCGATCACGACGACTACAATTCGATCATGATCAAAGCCGTGGCCGACCGCCTGGCCGAAGCGTTCGCCGAGTCGCTACACGCCCGCGCGCGAAGTGAGTGGGGCTACGGCAACTCCGAGAGCTTCTCGAACGAAGAGCTGATCGCCGAAAAGTACCGCGGCATCCGCCCAGCCGCCGGCTACCCCGCGCAGCCCGACCATACCGAGAAACGGACGCTTTTCAACCTGCTCGACGCGGAAGCGAAGACTGGCATCTCGCTGACCGACAGCTTCGCCATGATGCCGGCGGCCAGCGTGAGCGGTCTGTACTTCGCCCACCCCGAATCCCGCTACTTCGCCGTGGACCGCATCACCAAGGAGCAGGTGGAAGACTACGCGAAGCGGAAAGGGATGAGCGTCGCGGAAGTCGAGCGGTGGTTGTCGCCGAATTTGGGGTACGAGGTGTAAGGGGCAACCCCCGCATGAGATGCCGGGGAGAGAAGAGGCCACTGACGTCTTTTGCTGCATTAGCCCCGGCGTTTACGCCGGGGGAAACGGCTGAAAGTACACCGTTTAGGCCCATTTATGGGCCTTCCATATCCATCGTCAGGGGGTTCCGATGGCTCGCAACTACTACAGCGAAATCAATCTGCACATTACTTGGCATACCAAGAATAGCCTCCCTTTGTTGACGCCGAAGGTCGAGCCTCTAACGCATCAGGCGATTAAGGATCGCATAGCAGACACGCCCGGCGCATTTCTCCACGCAATTGGTGGAATCGCAACTCACATCCATGTTGCCGTCACAGTTCCACCTACGTTGTCTCCGAGTGAGTGGATTGGACAACTCAAGGGAGGTTCAACTCACGATGTGAACTAGCAGAGCGAAACCCGCGACAAAATGCTGCAATGGCAAACCGGAAATGGTGTAGTCAGTTTCGGCACGAAGGACCTGCCTTGGGTTGTCGACTACATTCGAAACCAAAAGGAACACCACGCGAAAGGGAGTATCGCGAAACGCTTGGAGACGATTGAACAGTTCGATGCGTGAGAAGGACTGTTTGATGAAGGCCCCTAAAGGGGCGGGCAGTGCTTTGCAGAGAGCGAACCCCGGCATGAATGCCGGGGCTAACAAACCGCTGGAGAATGGTCACTACACCAAGCTTCGCCACACACCCCTTACTTCGCCTCTTCCTTCTTCAACTTATCCTTAAACACCTTGCGAAACTTATCCACCTTCGGCTGCACGACCAGGCGGCAGTAGCCCTGGTTGGGATTCTCCGCCAGGTAGTTTTGGTGATAGTCCTCGGCGGGCCAGAACTTTTCGAACTCGGTTACCTCGGTGACGATCGGGTTCTCGTACGCGCCGGCCTTGTTGAGTTCGTCGATTGCTGTCTCGGCGAGCTTCTTCTGTTCATCCGTGTGATAGAACACAGCACTGCGGTACTGGGTGCCGATGTCGTTGCCTTGGCGGTTGAGCGTGGTGGGGTCGTGCGTCTTTAGATGCACCTCTAACAGCTCCTGGAAGGTCACCTTCTCGGGATCGTACTCGATGTGAATCACCTCGGCGTGGCCGGTGGTACCCATGCACACTTCTCGGTAGGTCGGATTCTCGACCTGGCCGCCGCTGTAGCCGCTGGTGACCTTTTCTACTCCCTCCAAGGCGAGGAACACGGCCTCAGTGCACCAGAAACATCCTCCGCCGAACGTCGCTTGAGCCATCTTCTCCCTCGGTTTGTCCGCCTTTGTGATTGGTTTCGCCGTTGGCTTTTCTTCGCCAATGGCCAACTGCGCGCTGCAGCCACCGGCAGTGGCCAGCAGTAGCAGGAACGTTAGAAATCGCTTAAACGCCATCCGAGCCTCTCTCGCATCGAATCTCAGTTGATGGGGCGCCTCGCGACGCCGTCACCTTATTCTACGCGGTTGGCGCAAAATGGGAGCGCCAGAATTTGCGGCCCGAGAAAAACCGTGCACACCGGGCAGGCGACACCTTACCGGCGGCGACGACGCCATTGCCACGCGCCGGCCAAGAATCCTACGCCCGCCAGGGCCCATGAGGCCGGCTCGGGCACGCTGATAATCTTCAGCTCGTACATCTGCGCGGCGTTTTGGAGGCCGGAGATCCGCAGATAGTACGTGCCAGGCTCCGTGAGCTCGTACTCGATGATCTCCTCCGCGGATCCCAAGCCAGTGGAATTTTCCGTGACCAGCGAGGAGATGCCATTGGGGCCCAGCATTTGTAGCACAAGGTCGCTCTGACTCTTGGGGTAGAACGTGGTCTGCGTTCCATTCTCGGCGCTCTTGTCGCGGCCGTTGAGGTACTCGTCGGGACCAACCGGAGAAAGCTCGACGTTGATGGACTTTCTTTCGGTGATCGTGAACTGGAAGTAGTCGACGTCGCCGTTGTCGTCGATGCTCACAAAATCGGTGTCGACAGGATCGACGTGCGCGTCGTGACCATCGGCGCCGCGGATGATGGACTCGTGCGTGCGCAGGATTCCCAGATCCGTAGCCGTGCCGGCGGTGTCGTTTCCGCCGTCCTTCTCCAGCACGTCGCCATACAAACGGTGCATGCCCAGGATGTCGTCGTACTGCGGTCCGTCGAACGTGGTGGACAGAATGGGCTCCATCAGGAACGAACCGAACACGTGCTTATCGTCGCCTTCGGTCGTATCGTCCGACTCGTTGTGCGCCAGGCCCAAGCCATGCCCCAACTCGTGCATGATGGTGTTACGAAACCGCAGGTAGTTGTCGGCCGGGTTGCCCAGAATGGTGACCTCCGATGTATCGATCACCATGTCGGAGAAGTTGGGGAAGTAGTTGTAAGCCAGCACACTGGGTCGGACGTCGCCATCGATGAAGTGCCCTCCCAACCGGTGATCTCCACGCACGTTGTTCAGTCCGCTGGAGTTGGGCAGGCGGGCACCGTCGTCGACGGCGTACTGGCCATTGGAGTTGCTGGCGTACTCGAAGTCGATGCCGGCCACCTCGGTCCAGCGGTTGAAGGAGCTTTCGATCAAGCCAAACCAGCTACGCTGCGAAAGGTCGCTGGTGCCGCCGGGACTCGCTCCGCCTTCGAACAGGTCGTCGAGGAATTCAACCAGGTCGCTGTTGGAGGTTGGCTCCCCCACGCCGGTTGGCAGTTGTGTTCCGTCGGGCACGATGCTCCAGGTTGCCTTTACTGGACGACCGAGCCCCGAGGTGCCTTGCGAGGTGCTGGTCCAACCGCTGTTCTGGGTGTTGAAGGGCGCAAGGCCCGGCTCGTCGCTACTGCCACTGGTTTCGTACGCCGCGGCGGTCGGGCAGACACTTGCCTCGAGCGTGCAATAGGATAGCGCACCGCCTCCACCACCGCACCATTGGCAGGCCCAGGCTGGTATCGTCGCGCACCAAGCCATGGCCATGGCGCACGCGAGACTCCAATTGGAACGAGGCATTGGCTACTCCGGCGGTTGGCCGACGTCGCGCGCGCAGCCGCCCACACAACGGTCGTCGGACCCACAAAAGCAATCGCTTCTGCGGTGCCCACACGCCGTGCGCGGCTGGTCGTCCGCCAATTGGCAGAGACCGCGGAGCAAGTTGCTGGCATTCATCGGCAGGGGTTTTCTGTTGAAGGTCTGTCGGCGACCGAAGCCGCAGCAAACTTTTCCACACGCCCTACCGCTCAAGAGAATTCAAATACCGTGAGTCGCCGGTCCTGCGCGCAGCCATACACCGAAAACGGTCGTGGGACGCATGCGAAAGAGACTTCGCCCAACAGAGCCACCCGTCGAGGGCAGATTGGAGGGGGCGACAGTGGCGTTAGATCACGAGCGGCAGGCGGGCAGCGGAAAAGTGAGGCATTTGTTCCTTGCGGGACCAACGGTGATCCGCTGCATTCCAGCATAACCCCCCAGCCGCCTGCTAGCAATCATTTTGCTTTGCCGGCAAATTCCCCCAAAGCCGCAGGCCTGGCATAACCGATACATTTCCTCATGGGGGGCTGCCAGCGTGTGTATTTGGCAGCAAGTGGGCCGCGCCGTCGTGCGTGACCTGCGCGTTATCGATGGAGCGACTCAGGGGGTCGCTCCGGCTCGAAGCGAACTTGCTGTGCGTACACCAATGCGTCAAATCGACCGCTGGACTGTGCTGGCCGCGCTCGCCGTAGCCCATTTGGCTACGGCAGCGCAAGGCCAGTCGCCGTTCCCTACATCCGCACCTCCGGAAGTGCAATCGGCCTTTCCGCCGGTGCATGCTCAACCCGCGGCGACTCCGTCGCACTCGGCCGCACGGTCAGCCCCCGCTGCAACGCAGCAGCCCCCGTTAGCGTACTCCTCGGAGTGCCTGTTTAAGATTGAGTACAAGTGGGATAGTGGGAGCAAGGTCACCGATGCGGCGGCTGTGAAACTGTTCTTGTCGCAAGACCGTGGGGCCTCGTGGTCGGAGATCGTTTCCGATGCCAAACCCGAAGTACAGTTCTTTCAGTATCACGCGCCTAGCGACGGCGAATACCTGTTCGCCATGCAGACCATCGACACCAAGGGCCAACCTTGGCCCGCCGGGCCTCCTCAGGGGGAACTGAGGGTGGTCGTCGACACACAGAATCCCACCATCGGAGCACTGACGGCGCAGCTCGCATCCAGTGGTTCGGTTCAAGCGGTCTGGCAAGCGAGCGACACAAACCTCGATACCACCCAGGCGACGCTCGAATACCGCACGCCCAGCGACAGTCACTGGCAAACGGTGCCGGGCGGGTCGCTGCAAGTTCCCGCCGCTGGCTACGCACAGGGCAAAGCTACCTGGCAAGTGCCGCCGGGAACCGAAGTGGTGTGGGTCCGACTGGGCGTCCGCGACTTGGCCGGCAACATCCGCGAAGCGGGCGCCGAAGCCCGCGTGGGTGCGACACCTGGTGCGCAACTCGCCAGCAGCAGCTACCGACTGCCACAGCCAACGACTGGTCCTGCAGCTGGCAGTGCCATCGCTGGCAACGGAGCGTCGTCCGGCAGTCCCTTCCATGCATTGCCTCCTCCGCCCTCGAACTCGTTGGCCTCTTCGGCGCGAGTCGGCTGGTCGGGACCTGGCGCAACGGGCATGGTGAGCAACTCGGTGGCGGCCACCACACCGCCACCCGCGATCCAGCATTGGCCCAGCGACGGCGAGTCGCCCGTGCCGCTTGGTTCGCCCCGTTCGGGCGAAGTGCACCGCCTGACACCTCCGCCCGCAAGCGTGGCAATGTCGCCCAATCGTAGCACCACTAGCAGCATGGGCTGGAGCGCCAACGCCAGTCCGCAACCCACTGAGTCGACCGCTTCACCGTTTCAATTGCCGCAGAGTCGGCCGAACTACCCACAGATGCGAACTGCCTCGGCGCAACCGTTCCAAGGAGCAGCGTCGCGCGGCATCGATACGAACCTCCAGGCGCCTGATCTGCATCGACTGCCGTCGCTTGGCAGTACCGCGCAGCCGGCGACGGGATTCGCGGGTTCGAACAACCAACCGGCTCCATCGGCGGTACAGCACCTGAACTCGCTGGACTTCGAGATCGGTTACGACGTCGATACGGCTGGTACGTATGGGGTGACTCGCGTCGAGTTGTGGGGCACTCCCGACGGCGGCAATAGTTGGCGGCGGTTGAGTGTCGATAGCGATAATCGCAGTCCAATACTGGCAACGGTACCCGCGCCGGGTGACTATGGACTGAAAATCGTCGTGGAAACCGCGGGCGGAATCGACCCAGTCCGCCCGCGGCCCGGCGATCGACCGGAGATATTCGTTCGCGTCGACACCACGCCACCGGCGGCCAAGCTCACTGGCATTCGCCAGGGCACCGGCGCCGAGGCCAACCTGTTGCACGTGGAGTGGCAACGCCCGGCAAGCCTGTCGGACGACGAGAAGGCAACGCTGCAGTACAGCAGCACGCCCACCGGCCCGTGGGCCACTGCGGCCTCGAACTTGCCCAACAACGGCCGTTACTCCTGGCGACTCGCGCGTCACCTGCCCAACACGTTCTACGTCCGCCTCGAAGTCCGCGACCTGGCCGGCAACGTTTCGAGCGACCAAACCCAGGTGCCGGTCACGATCAACCTGCTCTCACCCAGCGGGCGATTGGGTTCGGTGCGAGCGATACAGTAGCCAACTGTAGCTCGACACTCCGTGTCGAATCGCGGCGAGTAAGACACGGAACTGGCGACGCCCATCGCCGAGGCTGGCACTAGCCGGTTTCGGCGCCATCAGTTCGATTGCCAGACTGAACTCGGAAAACCGCCGAGGCAAACTTGCCGCCCAGGTAACCGAGGAGCAACGCCAGCATCGTATGGACCGCCGCCGTCAGGTCTGACGTGCTCGGCTGCGTGACGCGACGCCACCTAGTAAACGGCATCGTGGCAGGGTTAGGCTGCACTCTTGGATCATCCGGTTCTGCCTGCTCACCGGTTTCTCTATTGATATAGAAGGTCCGTTGAAAGTACCGGCGGGCTAGTCTGGTGGCTTCGCCAGACAAGAATTGATCGTCTGACGCCGACAAGGGGCTCAGCAGGTGAAGCACCAGGTAGCCGGCCGTGCCAATGGCAAAGCCGATACCGAACGCTCGCCAGGCGCCGGTGCCTACCAGACCGACGATGATCGCCGCCAACGTGCCCATCGCAACCAGCGCGCTGAATACCGACAGGGTCATCCCGCCTAGCTTGAACGCGCTAAGTCCCAGGCCAACTGCGGCAACGACTGCCACCAACTCGCGAATGCTGAATCGCACTTGGTTTGCTCCTGGCTTTGTAAGATGGCTGCCAAGCGGCCGGAGAATTCGAACCCTGTCCAATGGACTAGTGGAGATTCTACCCGGCGCAGGCCCCCATCGCACCCTACCAGCACCCAAGTCCACTGCCTGGATATTCGTGTATGGCAACGCTATGCAGTTGCGGTACAATCAACTTGCGCGAGTCAGCCGCACCTCTATTCCTCGAACGGCAAGAAGTGTCATGCCTTCGGACAATCGATCTCACGCGTTGCTTTTGCTGCTAGCGGTTGTCGTTGCCTTCGGCGCCGGCGTTCTGGTTTCGCAGCGCGGTGGCGAGACTTCCGGACAACGCGAAACGTTGCCGCGCGAGGCCGTGGTGACGCCGCAGTTCCACGGCCAGCTCTCGCCAAAACCAGCGGATGAGGGTTCGAAACGCCTACGGGTTCATGTGCAACCACTTGGCGATCTGCTCTTCCCCTTCGATGTAGAACGAGCCATGCTCATCGAAGCAGTGGAAGAGTCTACCACAGGTTTGGACTGAGGCACTGCCCGCTAAAACCCGTTCTGCAGCGTCTCGCCGCCGGCGCGGGTGGCCATTGATCGCCACACATCGACGTTGATGTCTTCATTTACTGTCTGCACCGAGCCATCGACCATGGCGACCTGCACGCCGCCAGGATGCTCGCTCCGCGAGGTGATCATCGCGTAGGTGGCCGAACCGGCACTGCCATTCTTGCCCTCCTGCCAGGAGTTGAAATCGCCATCGACTTCAGTGCCATTGTACTCAAAGGGCACATAGGAGTTCGGCACGAGCGTGGCCGTGAATCCTGTGTGATGCACGCGACCGTCGGGCCACTCGGTGTGCCCCGTGTTCTTCTGTTGGTCACCTGAGTTCACCGCAGCGATGGCCGCCGCCTGGTCATTGGGGATCTCGGTGCTGGAGGGGCCGCCGTTGCGGGTGTAGTGAGTCCACGCTTTCACTTCCGCGGCCAGCAGCGTGTTGCTAGTGCCGTCGGTGATGCGCGATAGCTTCAAATTGCTGTTGGGATAAAACACTCCGTTGCCACCTTTGCGAGTGGACGGATCGAACACGTACCAAGTGCCGAAGTTGAAACCGTAGTTGGTTGGCCACAACGTGGGCTTGCCGTCGGTGAACACACGCGACTCACGAGCCTTGGGATCGCTGGGGCATTGGAACACGTCGATGCGAACATCGTGAATCGCCTGCTGTGCATCCCACGCCACTTCGACGTCGATCAGGTCGTGAAGCTGAGCCTGCTCGATGTATTCCAACAGCCGACCGTGCACGCCCCACGACCCGTTGTTGTCGGTGCTGGTGACAGTCAGGTCCACTAGCGCGCTGGGCGGCAAGTGCTTGAGACCGCTCTCATAATTCAACGCAGCGATCCCCAGCTGCTTCAGGTTGTTCTTGCATTGGCTCCGCCGCGCCGCTTCGCGGGCGGCTTGTACGGCTGGCAGCAACAGCGCAACCAGGATGCCAATGATGGCGATCACGACCAATAGTTCGACCAACGTAAACGCGCCGCGGCGGCGCGGAGATATCGTAGAATCCATTTGTGTGCTTGCGCTCTCTCTGAGATCTTCTGTTCCGTCTGGGGACACACCGTCCCCGGCTGTTTGGTCGCCATTGAAAGCACATCCCGCGCCCGTGTCGATACCTGGAGGCGAGATTCGCGCCATTCCGGGCGTTTTTCAGCGATTCCGCCCCAAAGATCGGTGGTTCACCACGTTTCGATGTCGACTGTTACGACACCAGTGTCGGTAGATCCGACTCCCGGCGGAGCCTTAGAGTCCCCCCTCAACACCGCACAGCGAGGTTGCGCCTGTCGAAACTGCTCCACCGACTCGTCGCTGACCGTCGTTCCCGTGAGATCGATCTCCACGAGCATCGCGGAGTTTTCGAGCTGCTTGACCCCAGCGGAGGTGAGGTTGGTGTGGCTCAAGTCGAGCACCTCCAACGCGGGGAGCGTGGCAACGAACTCCATCACCTCGTCGCTCAGATCGCAATGGCTCAGACGCAAGAAACGCAGACTCGCCAGCGGAGCCGGTTTCTCGGCGTCGCTGATGATGACACCGACGCGATAGAGTTCGAGGTCCTGCAAGTTGGCAAACGACTGACCGAGCTGGTCGAGCTGCAAATTGTCGAGGTACCGATCGACAAGCTGCAAGCGGATCAAGTCGCTGTGGGTCTCGAACCACTCGACGCTATTCCACACAGCGCTGGGATCGCGGGCGAAGATGTCGGGTGTCCTGGCGATCTTGCCTTTGCGGAACTTGCCTTCGATCCAATGCACCCGACAGCCTTTGGGCAGCCGCTCGAACAGGTACTCCACCCCCGTTCGGCTGACGTCGGTATCTAGCAGAAAGACTTCGCGCAAGTCTTCATGGTGCTCCAGGTGCGGCAGGCAGAGATCGGTTAGTTGGGTACCATTTAGCTTCAGCTCTTGTAGGCTACCCAGTTTCCGCAGGTGGCGGAGGTCGCGGTCCTGTGTTTTGCTCTTGCTCAGGTCCACGCTAGTGAGGTGTTCAATCTCGCTGAGGTAAGGCAGCACCTCCGAGGGCATGCGGACCTTGAAACTTCCTTCCCACAGCGGCCCATGCGTGCTCTCCATGGCGTTGCAGATCGCGCGAAACCCACCAACGGTGCTCGTCCGAGAGAGTTGGCGGGGTTCGACGCGCACCTGCGGCATCCGCTCCATCAACTCTGTCACCGCTTGTTCCGAAAATGAATGGAGATCGAGGCGCACGCACCGCAGGTCTGGCAGTTTGTAGAGTTGCTTGAGCCCCCGATCGGTAATCGCCGTGCGGCGCAGGTCGATGTAGTCCAAGGCGTCCATCTGGACGACCAGCTGCATGCCATCGTCCTGCAGCACTCGTTCGGTCGGTTCGAACTCGAGACAAAACGCTCGCCGCGATTCTCCCAGATAACGCGTCTTGCCGCCCAGCGATTCAAGCAGTTGGGCGATCTCGCGGTCGCGCTGGTGGGCCACGTAGGCGTGCCAATGTCGGGCGCCGTAGGCAAATCCCATGCACGCGAGCGTCACCACTAGCAGCATAATCTGGGTGCTCACGCGCGGCCGCCAAGGCGGCCTGCGGTCCAGCGGAAGCGGCACGTAGGAACTGCTGTCGGTCACCGAATCGCCCCCTCTGGCAATTATCCGGATACTCGCGACGCTACTGTCTTGCCTAGCCTCTCTGTGCAAGTTGCAGATGATGTTCCGTGGGTATTACGCAGTTGGCAGCGAATTGGTTCCCGTCTTACGAAACAAGTGTGCCGAAAAGTAGTCGTCGGCGTACAACACGTCGGGCTCGTCGAAGCCAGCCGACTTGGCCAGAGCCAGCTTTTCGTCGTCCGAGGCGGGAAAGTCTTCGTCATTCATGTGCTGGCGGACTTCCTGCATTTGGTCCTCGCTCAACTCCGACCAGGTGGGCAGGAGCACTTCGTGAAATCGCCGCAAGTACTCTTCGCGCGACTCGCCGTGGCCTCGACGGGCATCGATCCACACAAACAGCCCACCAGCCGCGATCAGGCGCTGGCAGTCGGCGATCAGCGGCCCCAGTTCGGTCACCCGATAGTGGTGCAGTGAGAAGCTGGCAAGCAAAAAGTTGGGCGGCGGCTCGATCGACTCGCGCACCGCGGCTCGAATACTCCCTTCATGCACCTCGACGCGCGCGGCGATCGGAGCCAGCCGCTCGGCTGCCCGCTTCAAGCCCGACTCGGACAAGTCGACGCCCCGATAGCTCTCGACGTTCGCGCCTTTGAGTACGCCAGCGGCCATGTAACCATCGCCGCAACCAAGATCCAACACCCGCAGCGGCTCACCATACCGCGCCGCGTGGGGAGCCACCGCCTCGATCAACTCCTCGTGCAGCATGTAGTTATTGTTGACCACACAATCGTACAGCGACCAACCTTCGAAAATATCCAAGGGGGAATGATCATCAGGCATTTGCGAGCGTTCCTTGGTATGTTGTCATTTGGCGTTCAACGGATCGGGAGCAGAATAGCGAATGATATCTGGCCGCTTCTCATTGAAACAACTTTTGCTGTTGGTCGCCGTCGTGGCCATCGCCGCCTGGCTTTACGGATCGTTCTATCCGCTGGGACCTCTCTTCGCGTTGCTATTCGGACTCGTTTGCCTGGCCATTGTGGCAGTATGCTACCGAAAGCTGTTGCCCGCCACACTGTGCATTCTAGCCATACTTGCTGTTGGTGTCTTTGGATTCCCCATCGTCGTGATGGATGCGCATCCCGTTCCGTTGTATCGACTAAATCAAGTGCAGCCGGGAATGACCCAGGCCGAGGTAGAGTCACTACTCGGACCGCCCACAAGAACGCGCGACGGCGATTGGGAGTACTCGGGCGTCACGTTTTGCCACGTCACCGTTCGCTTTTCGACAGACAGGAAGGTCGAGTATGTTGTTCACGACCATTAGGACTATCATCACACTTCGACAAACAACCGTGGCCATTCAATCCCCAAGAGAACCACTGTCAGATTGACTGTCCAGAAGGCAACCAAGAAGTAGAGCAACCCCAT
Source organism: Aeoliella sp. (assembly GCF_965227375.1). Lineage (NCBI taxonomy): Bacteria > Pseudomonadati > Planctomycetota > Planctomycetia > Pirellulales > Lacipirellulaceae > Aeoliella > Aeoliella sp. Next base: position 234,372 of record NZ_CBDDFX010000002.1, on the reverse strand, counting down.
CATCAGCCGCCGAGCGTTCTGGCTGAGTTGCTCCGATGTGCCAAGGACCTGCTCTATCCGCCACAATTGCCACAGACGATACGCCGTGTACGTGGTGCCGATGATCACGAGCATCGATGTAAAGAACAAGCGTCGCATCATCACCTCGGTGGCAATCTGAGCTACCAGCACCATGACATACACGCCAAGCGTTTGGCGGACGTCGGAGGAGCGGAGCCAGCAAAGACAAACAACCAGCGGCGTCACGACTCCGAGAACCAGCCCGAGCCTTAGCCACGCTCGGACAAACCGCTGTGTGCCCGCGTCCAGCGGCGCCTGATCGAGGTCGAGATTGAACGAAATGATCCCACCGCGAGCCAAGCAACCGACGATCGCCAAGAGCACGGTCGCCAACACCACAAACACCACGGCGTGTCGAAGTAAGTTCATGAGAATCACCTATTTCGTTCCGCCCACCGGAACGAATATACGGCCGCCGCCGCTAGAATCGCAATCACGACCATCACCAGCAGCGTCGCCAGCAGGCTGAAACGCCGCGTTAACCGCGGGGCTGTGGTCAGTTCCGATAACATGCTGCGCCGCCTCCAGTTGCTAGCATTGCCATCCTAGCACCAAGCTCAATTTGACAGTTTTGTTGGTTGACTCTATCGATTAGGCCGATCTTACCGTTGAGGGCCCACTGGTCGGCTGCGCAGGTGCTGCGCGTTGGCTGTGAGTGGTTCACTAACTGAGACCGAGAAAGGACGCTCGATCGTGTCACGCATTGCCTCCGCTTCCGAATGGCTGCTTCGTTCGCCCCTTATTTGGGGCGGCCTGGCATCGATGTTGATGTACGCCCTCCTGAAGCAGGACGTCATTAACAACACGGTGCTCGACCGCTACCTGATGGGTCACTGGATCGAGATCGCCACGACGGTCCTGTTCTTCATTGCGATGGCCGCTTTGGTGATTCGCGCGATCGGGCTCATTCCGCAGTTCATGGTCATGGAACGGACGCTGCTAGAGCCACCCACCGTTGGCGGGCAACCTACGAGAGACGCGCCACGACTGGCGGAGCAACTCGACTCGGTACCGCACTTGTTCCAGCAGACCTACCTGATCCGCCGTCTTCGGGCGGCGCTCGAGTTCGTGCGGCGGAAGGATTCGGCCGAGACGCTCGACAAGCAACTGCATCATCTGGAAGAAGTCGACATCGACCGCATGTCGTCCGGCTACTCGCTGGTGCGAGTCGTGTTGTGGGCGGTGCCGAGTCTCGGCTTCCTGGGCACGGTGATCGGCATCGCGGCGGCGATTGGTCATCTGTCCTTCGATGCGGAGAACATCGTCGAGTCGCTCAAGCAAGTAATTCCGCCGCTCACCTCGGCATTCGACACCACCACGCTGTCGCTCGCCCTGTCGATACCAATTATGTTCGGTAAATTCGTCGTCGAGCGAATCGAACAGACCGCGCTGGAAGCAGTGGACGCTCGCACCGAGGAGGAATTAGTCGGCCGGTTCTTCGAATACGGATCGGCCAACGATCCGCAAGTGGCCGCGGTGCGACGGATGGCCGAGCAGGTGGTTCGCACGGTCGAAGCGATGAGCACTCGCCAGGGTCAGATCCTGCAAGACACCATCGAGGAGAGCCACCGCCACTGGGCCGATATCACAGCAGCCACTGGCAAATTGCTCGACGAATCGCTGCAAGCCACGCTGCACGACAGCCTGGAACGCCACGCCCAGACACTCACCACGTCGACCGATCGCCAAGTTGCCGCGCTCGAGCACCTGCTGGGGCATCAGCTCACGGCGATGAACACCAACATCGAAAAGCAAATTAACATGCTCAACGATGGCGTGCAGCGCAATGTAAACGCCATCGAAAACGGCGTGGTCAATCGCCTGGGCCTGGTGGACGACGTGTTCGCCAAGCAGCTGGGTGAACTGGAAACACTGGTCGCCAAGCAGGTAGACGTACTGGGCGTGGCGGTGCAGACGCAGTCGGAAACCATTCAGCAAGGCACCGCCGAGTTGATCGGGCGGCTGCGCGACGGGCTGGAGCGGATGGCCGAGCTGTTGGTCGAGGCACTGCACAAGCACGGCGAGACGCTCACGCGCAGCGAGGAAGAGCTGGCGCAGGAGAACCGCCGCCATCTGTCGGAAGTGGAAGCCGCGTTGGGCGAGGCCATGGTGCTGTCGGCCGACCGCCAAGAGAAACTGGTAGGACAAAGCGAAAAGCTGCTCAAAGACATGCAATCCGCTTTGGTCGATGCCGCCGGCGCGACGGTCGAGCAACAGAAACAACTCGTTCGCCAGGGCGACATCCTGCTGAAGGTGGTCGACGCCACCGGGCAGGTGAAGCAACTGGAAGAGACGCTCAACCAGAACATGGCCGCGTTGGGACGTACGCATAACTTTGAAGAGACGCTGTTGAGCCTGTCGGCCGCCATCCAACTGCTGAGCGCCCGGATGGGACGCGAGAGCGGCAGCCGACCTCACATCGACTTTGACGGTCCTTCGACTGGCAACCCAGCTAGCCACGCCGCATGAGCCGCGCATCACGCCGCGACAATTCGAACTCCGGTTCGCTGTTCCCCTTTCTCGCCGTGCTGCTGTGCACGATGGGGGTGCTGGTGGTGCTGCTGGTGGTCATGGCCAGCGTGCAGCTCGACCAGGCGGAACGCAAGCAATTGGCCAAGCAGGCTGCCGCGCCCCAGGTGGACGAGGCAGAGCAGGAGAAGCTCCGCGCCAAGATGGAGAAACTCGACGAAGCTGCGCAGAAGCTCGAGCAGCGACGTAGCGAGTTGAACAAGAAGCTCGGCGATGAGCAACTGCGGTTGAGCCAGATCGAAGAAAACATCCGCCGCTACGATGAACGCCTGGGAATGTTGCGGGTGGAGATCGACGAGCTGAAGTCGCTCGACGAAGGCAACACCGACGATCTGGAGAAGGCGAAGGAGCGGCTAGCCAAGCAACAAGAGTTGATCGCCGAAACCAAGAAGGAGATCGAACGACTCAAACGCCAGGCGGAGAAGCACACCAAACGATACGCCATCGTTCCTTACGAAGGTCCCAATGGCACCCGGCGGCAGCCGATCTACGTCGAGTGCCGCCGGAATTCCGTGGTCATCCAGCCCGAAGGGATCGAGCTCACGCCGTCCGATTTCAACCGGCGTCTGGGCGCTGGCGGTCCGCTCCCGTCGGCGATTCGTGCTGCTCAGCAGTACTACGTCGATCACGGGCTGGCGAGCCAGAAGCAAGCATATCCGCTGGTGGTCGCCAGGCCCGACGCGATCGGCGCCTTGTCCATCGTGCAAACCACGCTAGAACGCGCGAACATGCAGTACGGGTACGAATTGGTGGAGGCCGATTGCGAGCTGGACTATACCGCCGCCGATCCCGCGCTGTCGAACGAAATACAGCACGCGGTCGAGAACGCTCGTCGGAGGATGGCCGCCAAGCGAGACAGCGCGCCCACCTACGCTCACAGCGAGGTGCACTCGTTCGAGCAAGGTCCCAGCCCGCTAGAGCAGGTGCGAAAGGGATTGTTGCCCAGCATGCTATCGCCGGTCGGTGGACGCTCTGGCGCAGCCAATTCGCAAATCTTGCTCAGTAACAATTCGATTGACATCAATCGGATCGCGTCGGTTCTGGACTCTGCTCACGCAGCCCAGACTCGCGGTGGTCCAGCGCCAGCAAGTCGCCAAGGCGACAACAGCGCACCACGCGATCCCAACCGCTACGCCGCGGCCGATCGCGCGCGAGCGGAGGCCGCCATGCGCAGCTGGCAGCCAGCCAACTCCACCACCGCGCAGCAGGGCAATGGCCAGCACGAAGATGCCTCCGCTACAGAACAACAACCCAACGCACAACAAGTGGCGGGACCAACCGGCCAACCAACCAGTTCACAAGCCCAACAGGTCGCTCAACCAGGCAACCAGCAGGCCGATGCCCCCAACGCTGCGGGCGGGGCGGCCAAGGGCAATGCAGACGACCTGGCGGGCCAGAACCACTCGATGCATGCGGCTGCTGGAGCCCAAGGTGCGGGGAGATCCACCAAACCTAAGAATGGTGTGGCGCTCGTGCGCACCATTCGTGTTCAGGTGGAAGCCAGCCGCCTGGTAGTTCGGTCGGGCAAGCAGTCCGTCGCCGATCGCAGCATTCCGCTTGAGCAAGGTGGTCAGCACGCAGCGGGCAAATTCGTCGAGGCCATTCGTGGCGAGATCGACGGCTGGGGCTGGGCGGGCCAGGGACTCTACTGGCAGCCGGTGCTGGAGATGTCGGTTGCCCCCGGCGGACAGCAACTTGCCGACCAGTTGGCGGCCGTACTCCGCCAAGGAGGGTTCGACGTCCGCGTGGCGATGCTTCCCGGAAACACTCGCAACTAGACGGAACAGCCATGGGCCGAAAACGTCACGACTCAGCGACCAACGACAACGGTGTTCAGGATTCGTTCCTGGACATTGTGGCCAACATTGTCGGCATACTGATTTTGCTGGTAATCGTCGTGGGAATTCGCGCGGCGATGCAACCGCAGCTCGCAGAAGAACCAGTCGCCGCCGCCAACGAACCCGTCGGCCTGCTTAGCGAAGTTGCGATCGAAGAGCGCGCCGCGGCGCTGAAGAAGGAGTGGAGCGAAACCGAGCGCTTATTCGACAAAGCCGTAGCCGCCACGGTGGAAGCAGAAGAGCGGGATGCGTTGCGCATCGAGTTGGCCACCTATACGGCGGCCGTGGAAGCAGAGCTGGAGCGCGAAAAGGCGAAACTCGATCAGGGCGAGGCGGAGCGACTGAGTGTCCGCAGTGAACTTGCTCAGGCCGACTTCGAGTGGCAACAACTCATGCTGCAGAAAGTGGGACTCGCCAGCAAAGAAGACGACAGCGAGAAACTACTCAACTCTCCCACACCGCTAGTCCGCAAAAGCGCGGAACGGAACATCCATCTCCGCCTGCACGAAAATCGCCTATCGGTGGTGCCACTCGAACAGCTTCTCAAGCTGGTCAAGGAGCGTTCGGGCGACGCCATTCGTCGCGACCTGAACCGGCTCGAGGGGGTAGCGCGGGTGGGCCCGGTCCACGGCTACATTCTGGAGTACGCCATCATCCTGGCGTCGGCGCAGGTCGGTCCCTTGGGCGTTCGACCGGTGGACGCGATGGAGGTGGGCGAAGTGTTGCCGTTGACCGAGGACGTGGGCGAACCGGTGGAACTTGCGCTACAGGAAGGAACTTCGTTGGATCAGTTGCTCGATCGATCCAACCCGCGCGATACGGTGGTAACCTTGTGGGCGTACACCGACAGCGTAGTCGAGTGCCGCGCGCTGCAGACCGCCATCCGCAAGCGCGGCTTCGCCATCGACCTCCGCCCACTGCAAGGCGACCAGCAGATCCTGCTCTCATCGAAAGGCCGCGAAACGGCTGCCCAATAGCATCGCCCAGCGTTCGGCTTAAACTTCCGAGGGCGTTTGCGAAACAGGCTGCGTTCGCAACGGAGGTCGCAAGTCTCCCTGTGGCTGCGGCATCGCCTGCGGATCCAGCAGGTCGGCAATGCTGGTTTGGGAAAGCTCGCGCCGCACCAGTCCCGCCAAACGGTTCATGCTCTGAGACATCTGTTCGCGAGCGTAGTCGGACAGCGATGGCAGCGGAGGAATGCTCGGCACGATCGGTGTATCGAACGCTTCGAACACGTCCAACAGGCTAATGTCGGCCGCTGGCTTGGCCAACACATAGCCGCCTTCCACGCCACGAATGGAGTTCAACAAACCATTGTTCACGAGGGTTCGCAAAATCTGCAGTAGGAACCGCTCGGGCATTTGTCCCTCGCGGGCCAGTAGATTGCAGGGGATGGGAGACTTCGAGTCTGCGATCGCCAACTGCTGCAACGCCTGCACGGCGTATGCCATAGAACGAGATACTTTCATAACCAGGTCTCCCATGCTCAAGTCGCCCCGCCCATCCAGGGGGGGTGGCCACGAAGGCCCTAACGCTAAGGCTTGTCACATAACTACCCACCGCTGGGGCAAGACCACCTGAACTTCTTGTCAGCGAGGGAAGGGACCAGTCTTTGGTCGCGACAGCTTTTAAGCGGAGGAAAAGGTTGGCCGGCGAATCGACCAAATAAGCACCCGCATTGTACACATAGAAAGCGCATCCCCTAGAGGAATATTTCGCCGCGGGCGAGAATGTGGAAATCTCCACATGCTTACCGGCAAATCTCCATTGCGCGAGTTGTGTGCGTCCGTTGATGTAACACACTTGAAAGTGCAAGCGTTTCCAGCAGGTCAAGATACGCATGCAACGATCCCTATCCTGCAAATGGACCAGTCACTTGTTGCGCAGTGGCTTAACTCTCCGCTTTCTTGTCCGGCTGAAAGAGTGAGCGATAGAAAACGATCGCCGCGCCGATAACCAACAGCATGTCGGCGATGTTGAAATTGGGCCAACGGTAATCCGCACCCCACTGCAGGAGAATAAAATCTCGCACCGCTTTGATCTCTTCGCCGTGAAGGCCCAGGCGATCGTACAGATTCCCCAAGATGCCAGCCATCACGCAACCCAAAGCGAAGGTGAGCAAGGCATCCGTTGCCGCGCCGAAGCGGAACAACCAGATCGGCAGCGCCACCGCGGCTGCGATTCCAAAAGTCGCAAACAACCAGACGAGCCCCTGCCCCATACCGAATAGCGCGCCCTGGTTCAGGCTTAACTGAAAGCCCGCGTAGTCGTTGATCACCCACCAGATCTCGCCGAAGCGCAGTCCCGGCTGCGAGAACATCCACCACTTGCTCACCAGGTCGGCTGCCAGCCCCAACACTGCGGGCAGGACAAACAGCGCGATGCGACTGCGGGGATAGCTCAGAGAGGAAGCCTCAGCGGACTCTGCCTTTCCACTGGCGTAAGGGTTGGCAGCTTTGGCCGCTTGCTTGGACATCCGCTGTCCCTCCCATGGTCCTCGTGGCAACCGGGTTTCGCAACACACCGGGCAGTACACGCCCGGGCCTGTTTGTCAGTTGTTTTCTAGCTTCTCAGCGCACTTGATGCAAACCGGCGTGTACGGAATCGCGTTGAGCCGAGTCTTCGGTATGACGCCATCGCACTCGACACACTTGCCAAACTTGCCTTCCTCCACTCTAGCCAGGGCAGCGTCGATCTGGGCCAGCGTATCTTCTTCGGTGGCGACCAGACTCAAAGTAAACTCTTGCTCGAAGTTCTCGCTACCTAGTTCCGCCATGTGGATCGGCATGCTGGATGAGTCGCCTTCCAAACCAGAATTTCGCAGCGCGGCGTCGGCCATGGCATTGACATCTCCGCGGAGGCGAGCGCGGAGGAGGAGGAGTTGGTTCTTGTAGGCCTGCGTGTCGCTCTTCTTCATCTAGGGTCTCCAGATTCGGGGGCCGCGAGGCAAAATCACCAGCGGCAACAAAGGAGCATGAATCAGGGTTAGCTTCCCGCTATAGGGGGAGACTCGCCATTATAACCTGACTCGTTTGTCCGGTCTACGAATCGGCTCTGCATTCGAGTGCTGCGAGGGGCGAGTTGCGGTGCTGGCGGGCGTGAATTAAACTTCAGTAACTCGTTTGCCGATGGCGGGTTACGGCTCCTGGCGGCGTTCATTTCCACACCTTCATCCGTGTGGGAGGGAATGCCCCTCAAGCGGCCGTACCCCTCATCTCAGCCCTTCGTCGTAGCCGGAGTCCGCGCCGTGTCGCCACCCGTTGCCACCACCAAAGACATCGCCTTCCAGCAGTGCATCATGCCTGGCTGTGGGGCGACGTACGATGTCGGCGAGGTCCGCACCAGCTGCGACGCCTGCGGCTCCTTGCTCGATATCGTCTACCAATGGGACCAGGTCGCGGTCCCCAAGTCGCTGCGCGAATTCGAAGCCAAGTGGACACGACGCAACGATCCATTGTGCCGCAGCGGCGTGTGGCGATTCCACGAACTGCTGCCATTCGCTACGCCCGACAAGGTGGTCACCATCGGCGAAGGGCAAACTCCGCTGATGTCCAGCGACGGAGTCGCCAGTTACGTTGGCATGAAGCCGGGACAGTTGCTGCTGGAGTATGAGGGCATGAATCCCTCGGGCAGCTTCAAGGACAACGGCATGACCGCCGCGTTTACTCACGCACACACCATCGGTGCGAAGCGGGCCGCGTGCGCGTCGACCGGCAACACCAGCGCATCGCTCGCGCTTTACTGCTGCGTCAGCAAGCTCATGCAGGCGGTGATCTTCATTGGTTCGGGCAAGATCAGCTACGGCAAGCTCTCGCAAGCATTGGACTACGGCGCGCTCACCATCCAGATCGCCGGCGACTTCGACGACGCCATGCAGCGGGTGCGCGAAGTCAGCAGCCGCATGGGCATCTACCTGGTAAACAGCGTCAATCCGTTCCGGCTCGAAGGTCAGAAGACCATCATGCTGCGGGTGATCGAGAGCCTCGATTGGGAAGTGCCCGACTGGATCGTCGTGCCGGGCGGCAACCTCGGAAACAGCAGCGCGTTCGCCAAGGCATTTCACGAACTGAAGGAACTGGGCCTCATCGATCGCATCCCCCGCCTGGCGATCATCAACGCCCAGGGCGCCGATACGTTGTACGAACTCTATGAGAAGCGCGGCTTGCGATGGAACAGCGGCGCACCCAATAGCGATGTGATGGACACCTATTACGCGGAACTCGACGCCGCGCACCTGCGGGCCGATACCATCGCCAGCGCCATTGAGATCAACCGACCGGTCAATCTGTTTAAGTGCATCCGCGGTCTGGAGTGCATGGACGGCGTGGTACGCGAAGTGACCGACCAGCAGATTCTCGACGCCAAGGCACAAGTTGGCGCCAGCGGCCTGGGCTGCGAACCCGCCAGCGCCGCCAGTGTGGCCGGGGCGAAGCTGCTGCGCGAAGAAGGTGTCATCGACCCCGGCGAGCGCGTCGTCTGCATCCTTACGGGCCACCAGCTCAAAGACCCCACGGCCACGGTCGCCTATCACACCAGCGATCAAAAGGAATTCGACCGCGTGCTCGGCAGCCGCGGCGTCAGTCGGGCCGCGTTTGCCAATCGTGCAGTGCAGGTGGACAACGACTTGGACGCGATCGTTCAAGCGATTCAACTCAACAGCTAGCATCACAACATGCCAATCGAAGTAGCCATCCACGGAGCGGGCGGACGCATGGGGCAGCGACTCATCGCGCTCGGCACGGCAGCCCAGAACATCAAGATCGTCGCCGCCATCGAGTCGGCCATGAGTCCCAAAGTCCGCACCGACGCGGGCGTGCTCGCAGGCGTTGGCGAGATTGGCGTACCGCTTGGCCCCGAGTGGCCCGATCGCGCGGATGCGGTGATCGACTTTTCGCTGCCAGCGGCCACAGATGCGCTGTTGTCCAACTGCGTGCAACGAAGAATCCCGCTGGTGTTCGCCACCACCGGTTTGAGCGATGCGCAGGAAGAGGCGATTAAGAACGCCAGCCAGCACATTCCCATCGTCAAAGCGGCCAGCATGAGCATGGCGGTCAACCTGACCATGAAGCTCACCGAGATCGCCGGCCGCGCGCTAAGCGACCACCCGTCGGGCGCGGATGTCGAGATCATCGAGCGGCATCATCGCTTCAAGGAAGATGCTCCCAGCGGCACCGCCCTGGCGTTCGGCAAGATCGTGACCGACGCCATGGGACAGACTGCCGCGCAACACGGCCGCTCCGGTCACTCGGGCGCGCGGCCACACGACGAGATCGGCTACCACGCAATTCGCACCGGCGACAATCCTGGCGAGCACACCATCATCTTCGGCTTGCTGGGCGAGACGATCGAGCTTCGCGTCGCGGCCACCAACCGCGACTGCTACGCCCACGGCGCCTTCGCCGCAGCCGAGTGGCTGCAAGGCAAGCCGGCGGGCCTCTACAACATGCAAGACGTGCTAGGCCTCAACAGCCTCTAGCCCCCCTGCCCTGCAAACCGAGTTTCTCCATGGCCAAGTGCGACGAAGGCTACTTGTGCGAAGTTTGCGGCCAGGATGTGGCATCGCTGGTGGAGAGCGATCTGTACCTGCGATACGTGATCGGCATGCTCGACCCCGAAGTGCTCCACACGCAACAGGAGCGGCACATCCGCTGTAACCCCACACTGGCGCAATTCATCGTCGACGAGAAGTTCGAGCCTGTTGTCGCCGACGGCGACTTCGATAAGCGAGCGCTCGATCCGCAATTTGTCCACCAACGCGAACAACTGGTCACGCGCGGTTGGCACCGATTGCGAGAATTGGTGCACATGGACCTGCCGATCATCGAGTACCCGCTGCCTGAAGTGACCCATAAGATCCGCCGCCGATCGGGGTACGAAGAATAGGCCGGCGGGCGGCTTGACCTTGCGGTCGGTGAACCATGCGGACCATAATCTCCCGCATGCAACACGACGCCAACCCCTACGAGCCGCCAACGCCCACCGATGCCCCTGCGCAAGCAGAGCCAGCACCCGAGTCGCATGCAGACCAACCGAAGCTGCTGGCCGATCGCTGCTTCTGGGGAATGGCAATCACACAATTTCTCGGGGCGTTTAACGACAATCTGTTCAAGCAACTCATCCTGCTCTTGGCTATCCCGGTCGGCGCAGCAGCCGCCGCGGCGAAGGGCAAGCAAGATATCGCGACGGTTGTCTTCGCCGCTGCGTTCCTGCTGTTTTCCGGTGTCGCCGGCTGGCTCGCCGATCGCACCAGTAAACGGACGTTGATCATTGGTTCGAAAGTAGCCGAAATCGTCGTGATGGCTGCCGGCATGGTCGGCTTCTACTATTACGAGGTAATCGGCTTCGACGGCATGCTCGTCGTGTTGTTCTTCATGGGACTGCAGAGCGCGTTCTTTGGGCCACCCAAGTACGGAATACTGCCGGAAGCCATTCGCGAGTCCGATCTACCGCGGGCCAACGGCATCTTCTTGATGTTCACGTTCATCGCTATCATTTTCGGCGTGGCGTTGGCGGGTGTATTGAAGCAGGAACTCGGGCATGACCGAATTTGGATGGTCTCTGGCGTCTGCGTATTCATTGCGGTGCTTGGCACGCTCACCTCGTTGACAGTATGGCGCGTGCCTCCCGCGATGCCCGGCGCGCCGCTGCGGCAACAAGACTTGTTCATCCCAGGCGAGATGATCCGGCTGATTCGCAGCAATCGTCAGATTCTGCTGGCGCTGTTGGTCAGCAGCACTTTTTGGATGCTCGGCGCGGTGGTGCAAGCCGGCGTGAATCTTCTGGGCAAGAAGCAACTTGGAGTGGGCGACGCCATGACCAGCTTGCTGGCCGCCATGATGGCCGTCGGCATCCCGGCAGGATGCGTGCTCGGCGGTTACCTCTCCAAAGGGCGAATCAACGCCCGCATTGTGAGTGCCGGCGCCTACGGGATGTTCGTCTGCCTGGTATTGCTCGCGCTACCCGGCGGGCCGAAGAACCACCTACTGGGCTTCTACGGATCGATCCCCGTGCTTATCGCGCTCGGCTTCTTCACCGGCATGTTCGTAGTGCCGATTCAGGTGCTACTGCAGGCGCTGCCGCCGCCCGATGACAAAGGGCGAATGATCGCCACCATGAACCAGTTCAACTTCGCTGGCATCGTCCTGGGCGGCATTCTCTACGGAGTGGTCGCCTGGGGACTGGCGGCAAACGGATGGCGCGACAACCTAGTGTTCGGCGTCACCGCCTTGGTCATGTTGCCAATCGCGTTGCTCTACCGTCCTGAAGAACGAACCCTGGTCGACGAATAGTCGGCAACCGCGCCGCCTAAGCTTCTTCGCTCTCGACCAAAGTCGCTTCGCCGAATTGCTCTTCCAGCACCTTGCGAGCTTTGTCGCTGTCGAAGTCCTTGTCCTTCACGGCAACGGTGACCAACTTGGTCTCTGCGTTTGCCTGGACGTCGACAACTCCATCGATGGCCTTCACCAATTCGCAAGCGCTCGCTGCGCAGTGTTCGCAGTGCAGTCCAGGAACGTTGAATTCGATCGTTGGGTTGTCATCTTCGTTGAATGCGACGACCACCGGTTGAGCGGCGGGAATGGCATCGACTGCAACGGTCTCTGTTTGCATCAAGTCGGAGCAACCAGTCGAAGTAACAATCGTCATCAAGGCAATGGCGAGCAGAATACGCATGGGGAGGGTTCCTCTTCTCAGGAGAATGGACCGCCGCGGACAGCTGGCGGCCGAGGGCGTGGTTGGCTGGTATTTTACGACTCGGTGGCGATCTCGACCAGTTCATCACCGCTGGGAAGTTCGCTCGACATGTTGCGGATATCCTGCGTAATCTTCATCGAGCAGTACTTCGGTCCGCACATACTGCAGAATTGGGCACTTTTGAACGTGTCCTGCGGCAGCGTCTGATCGTGGTACGCCCGGGCCGTCTCGGGATCGAGCGCTAAGCGGAACTGCTCGTTCCAGTCGAACTCGAACCGTGCCTTCGAGAGGGCGTCGTCCCAATCGCGAGCGCCGGGGCGGTGCCGCGCCACATCCGCCGCGTGGGCGGCAATCTTGTAGGCCACCATGCCCTGCTTCACGTCCTCGGGCTCGGGCAGGCCCAGGTGCTCCTTGGGTGTCACATAGCACAGCATCGCCGCGCCGGCCCAACCAGCCAATGCCGCGCCGATACCGCTGGTAATGTGGTCGTAACCCGGCGCAACGTCGGTGACCAAAGGGCCGAGCACATAGAACGGAGCGCCGTCGCACACTTCGATCTGACGATCGACGTTCATCTTGATCTGATCCATCGGCACGTGACCAGGACCTTCGACCATGACTTGCGTACCGCGTTCGCGACCTCGCTTGGTGAGTTCACCCAGCACGTCGAGCTCCGCGAACTGCGCGTGGTCGCTGGCGTCGGCCAGACTTCCAGGCCGCAGGCCGTCGCCGAGGCTCCAAGTGACGTCATACTGTCGCATGATGTCGCATAGATCATCGAACGAGTCGTACAACGGGTTCTGTTTGCGATGAGCCATCATCCACTTGGCAATCAAAGAACCACCACGGCTCACGATGCCAGTCACGCGGTTCATCGTGTGAGTAAGGTGCTCGATCAACACGCCGCAGTGCACGGTCATGTAGTCGACACCCTGCTTGGCCTGGTGTTCGACCATGTCGAGGAAGTTTTGCGGCTTCATCTCTTCGATTTCACCGCCCAACTCTTCAAGCATCTGATAGATCGGCACCGTACCGATCGGCACCGGCGAGGCCCCGATGATCGCTTTGCGAATGTTGTCGATGTCCTTGCCGGTCGACAGGTCCATCACCGTGTCGGCGCCAAAGTGGACCGCCAGGTGTAGTTTCTCGAGTTCGCCTTCGATGTTGCTGGTAACCGCCGAGTTGCCAATGTTGGCGTTCACCTTGCATTTGGCGGCGATGCCAATGGCCATCGGCTCCAGTCGCCCCGCCAAGTGGACCGTGTTGGCCGGAATCACCATCCGCCCGGCAGCCACCTCGCTGCGAATCGACTCCGGCTCGAGCTTTTCACGCTCGGCAACGAATTGCATTTCCGGAGTAATGGTTCCCGCGCGGGCCTGTTCGAGCTGTGTAATGGGTTGAGACATGATGATCGAGTTGCTAATGGAACCATGGCTCGACGGCGCCGCGTCGTAACCACAGGGAGGAATGGAGTTTGTATCATCCTACCGCCGTGGCACTTGATGTCAAAGATGGGGCGCGGCCCGCGGGCCTGTTGCTCTGGAAGGCCGCTTCGGGAACAATGCACCGTTTCGCAGACTGCTGACGGGAGTGCCGAGGCCTATGCCCGAACGTGTCATCGCGATCGGCGACATCCACGGTTGTGCCGACGCCTTCGCTGCCATCCTCAAGCTCATCGAGCCGACCCAAGACGACACTCTGGTGGTCCTGGGCGACTGCATCGACCGCGGCCCCGGCAGTCGTCGCGTTATCGAGTTGATGCTGGATGCGGACGATCGATGCAACCTGGTGCCGTTGTTCGGCAACCATGAGGAGATGCTGCTAGCAGCCGTGGATCGGCCGGGCACGGCGATCAGTTGGCTCTCGTGTGGAGGGACCGATACGCTGGTTTCCTACGGTGTCGCCTCGGCCCAGGAGCTGCCGCGCGAGCACTTGCTCTACATCCGCACTTGGAAGGACTACTACGAAATCGATACGCACTTTTTTGCACATGGAAGTTACAACGCACGAGTGCCGCTCGATCGACAGGAATGGGGGTACGAGCGTTGGCAGTCGCTGCGAGACCGGATGCCCAAAGCACACCGAAACGGGAAGACGGCCGTGGTCGGGCACACATCGCAGAAGGATGGCGAAGTGCTCGATGCGGATTACCTGCTGTGCATCGACACCTATTGCTGCGGTGGAAAATGGCTCACCGCCGTGGATGTGTCCAACGAGTTGTTGTGGCAGGTGGACGCCCAAGGCCAGCCTCGCGACGGCCGAGAAACGCCGGTGCCGGTGCCAAATCGCGAGAATCCCTCCAAATAATCCGCACAAACGGCCGGCGACGGGTAGCCGCGGCCACGCAAAAGCTTCGCAATCCCGCCCTGGGCTCGATATACTGGGAGATATCGCGGGGTGGGCCTCGCACCACGAACACACCCCACTCGGAACCGGAAGCGCGCACGCCTTTTCCATGCGTTTGACCAACCTCTTCACCACTGCCTTGCTCATGGTCTGCTCCTGCGCGCTGGCCATGCCGGGGCGTGCGGATATATCGGCCACGGTGAGGATGGGCACGGGCGAGTTTCGCTTCACCAACTCGGGCGAGAGCGACTACACTCTGGTCGCCTATTCCATCAGCCAGGAAGATCCTGAACTACTGGCACAACAGTGGTTGCATGTCGCCAACCTGCGAGACGCGGCGGGAGATGGTTCCGTAGACAACACCGGAACCTGGCTGATCATCGAGCCCGATACCGTGGTTTTGCCGGCAACCTCGTCCGAGTTGAGCGAAGGAGCACTCACAGGAACAGGCGGCGTGTTGGCGCCTGGCGGGTACCTCTACCTTGGCGCCATTTGGGACAATACCACGCTGCGTAACATCGAGGCACTCGTGTCCGATGAATTGGGACCCTTTGAATCGGTCAATGTGAATTACGTCCCAACCGGGGATTACAACGAAGACGGTTTGGTCGACGGCAGCGACTATGAGCTTTGGAAACAGTCGTTTGGTCTGTCGGGCCTCGGTTTGCTAGCTGATGGCAATGCCGATGGGCAGGTCAACCTGGTCGACTACTCCCTGTGGCGCAACAACCTGGGCGCCACCTCCCTGCCACCAGATGTTACCTTTTTACCTGTGGCCACAGCGGTATCGATTCCCGAACCCGGCGCGGCGCTGCTGGCGATTGGGCTGGCAGCGTTTGTCGGTTGCTCACTCCGCCGGAATCTCTTTCGCGTCTGAGCTGGCGCGCGGACCCGTGAAGCGGAGATTCACGGTTTCATCCGCTCCCTCCACGGCAGCGTAGAACTCGTCCGGCGTGCTGATGCGCTGATCGCCTACATGACTGACGAACATACCGCGTTTGATGCCGGACGCATCGGCGGCGCTTCCTGGTTCGACTTCGGTAATGACCACGCATCCCTCGGGATCGACCAACGACTGCAGGGCGGCCTGTTCAATTTCCATCGTCGGAAAGGCCGTGGAGTAATCGACCTTCAACCCTCGCCAACTGCGAACTCCGCTGGTGAAAACCTTGTCGCCGCGAACGTAGTACTTGGAAAGCGTCACCGGCAAATCGACTTCTCGCCCGCTGCGCACCAACCGCACGGAGACTGGCTTGCTCGGTGGCAGGCTGCTGACGTGAAGCTGCAGGTCGGAGACCGTCTCGATCGCCTCGCCATTGACCTCAATCAGTCGATCCTCCGGCTGTATGCCCGCCCGCGCAGCGGCGCTGCCGGGTACCACTCGGCCTACCACGGCGCCGGAGGCGCCCTGACCTTGCGGCGGTTGAAGCGAAAGGCCCAGCAGGCCGTATTCCACCTCGCGGCCTGCTTTCAGGTCGTCGACGATGCGACGGAAGATTCTGTTCATCGGAATCGCGTAGCCAGCTGGCATCTCATGGCCAGGCAGCGTGCCGGCGATCGTCGTGATGCCCACCAGACGGCCCGACATGTCGACCACCGCGCCGCCGCCTGAATTCCAGTTGAGCTTCGCGTCGACTTGAATCAACGTTCCCAAGTGGTGCAGCGTGGTGGAGTAGCTGAGCCCTTCTTCGTCCCGCGTATTATTGAGATTGGTAGTGGGTGTGGCTCGTTGGGCGATGTTGGTAACCATGCCCCAACTGGCCGTGGCCTGGCCGCTCGTGATGATCGACTGGGGATTGCCTACCGTGAGCACGAAGTGTCCTTTGGCCAGTGAGTCGGCGTCGCCAAACTCGAGAGCCGGCAAACCCGACGCGCTCACCTCCAGCACGGCCAATCCGCTACGCGGATCGGCTGCTTTGATGGTGGCGGGCAGCTTGCGGCCATCGCCGAGCGTGACCAGATGCTCATCGCCCCGCCGGACATTCAGATACTGAGTGAGGATCAACCCGTCGGCAGCGATGATCACCCCAGCACCGCTGGGTTCGAACGGATCGCGCGAAGCGCCAAGCACCCCGCCAAACCGGCTGTCGAAATCAAACAGCGGGTCGCGTCGATTGGCAGCCTGGGCCGCTGGTGCGCGGCTCACCGCTACGACCGAAGGCTCGACACGAGCAATCATCTCGGCCAATGAATCCTGCAACTCACCCAGTTGCTCGAGCGCGGGCGGCAAGCTGCCGGTCGCTTGCCCGCTGGCTATCGGCGCACCGAGAGCCATGAAGCACACGCCGAGTAATGTCGGCCACCAAGTTTCTCGTTGCCGCTTCAAAACGATGCGCCCTCAATTGTGCCTGGCCTAGAGCCCTTCTTCGCCCTCTGGGTCCTCATCCGCTTGTCCATTGGGACTGGCTGACAACAGGTCGTCGAAGCCACCAGCGGCAAGGATCTTATCTTTGATTTCCTCGGCGATCTTGGGATTCTCCTTCAAGAACAACCGGGCTTTTTCTTTGCCTTGGCCCAGTTGCATGTCGCCGTAGCGGAACCACGCACCAGTGCGGGCGACCACTTTTTGCTCCAACCCCAAATCGATGATGTCACCTTCGTAGCTGATACCATCTTTGTGCATCATGTCGAATTCCGCAACGCGGAACGGCGGAGCGACCTTGTTTTTCACCACGCGCGTCCGCACTCGCTGGCCAACCACTTCTTCGCCGTCTTTAAGCTGCCCAATCTTGCGGACGTCGATACGGCAAGAAGAGTAAAATTTCAGCGCCCGTCCGCCCGGCGTGGTTTCGGGGCTGCCGAACATGACACCGATCTTCTCACGAATCTGGTTGATGAAGATCACGGTGGTCTTGGCCTTGGCGATCGCTGCGGTCAGCTTGCGCATCGACTGGCTCATCAGACGAGCTTGCAGGCCGACGTGGGAATCGCCAATTTCGCCATCGAGTTCCTTCTTGGGCACCAGAGCGGCAACCGAGTCGACCACGATCACGTCGACCGCGTTACTCTTAATCAACATCTCGGTGATGTGCATCGCCTCTTCGCCGTGGCCTGGCTGACTGACCAGCAGGGTTTCGAGGTCAACCCCCAATTTCCGAGCCCAGCTCGGGTCGAGGGCGTGCTCGGCGTCGATAAACGCGGCGATGCCGCCAGCCTTCTGGGCGCTGGCCACGACGTGCAGGGCCAGGGTGGTCTTACCGCTGGACTCGGGGCCGAACACCTCGATGATGCGGCCTCGGGGAACCCCCTGCCCGCCCAGGGCCATGTCGAGCGATAAACTGCCGGTCAGAATGCCTTCGATACGACGATCGGCGTCGCTTCCCAGGGGCATAATGGCCCCGTCGCCGAACTGCTTTTCGATGGCAGCCACGGTGTTCTTCAAGTCGGGACTGTTCTCCAGCATGGCCAATTTGGGGCTTTTCGCCTTGTTCGACTCTTTGGAGGACTTCTTACTCTGCGATTTCTTGGCCATACGGTTGTTCTGGGTTGCGGTGGCGACCATGTTTCAATTCCCTCTTTATTTATCACAGGTTAGGTGGCACGCAAGCGGGCGGCCGGGGGAGGAGCTGGTTTCGATATACTGTACGCACGAATACTATATCGATGTTCACCCATCCATGCAAGAGGATTTTTTACAAGTTTTCTCACCCAAAATGCCCCGAAAGGCTGGTCGCCCGGGGACCAACGGAGTGGTAAACTAGGTAACCTTTGGCGGAAAACTTTCTCTCTGGAGACCACCAACATGCGATCCCGATACGCACACGCTCTCACGTTGGTTCTCGCCAGCCTGTGCTTGCCTGGCAGCAGCCAAGCGTCGGATGCCACGACTCAGCCATCGCCCCGCGATGCTCGCTGGCTCAAGCGGCATGAAGCAATCAACGAGAAGGCGAAGCAGAGCAAGTGGGACCTGGTGTTTATCGGAGACTCGATCACCGATGGCTGGGATGGCGGCGGCAAGGCCGTTTGGCAACAGTTCTACGAAAAGCGAAACGTCGGCAACCTGGGCATCGGCGGCGACCAGACCCAGCACGTGGTGTATCGCATCGAGAACGGCAACCTGGCCGGTCAGTCGCCCAAGCTGGCGGTGATCATGATCGGCACGAACAACCTGGGTCGCAATCGTTTTGGGCCCGCCGACACCATCGAAGGTATCCAGGCGGTGGTCGATTCGGTTCGCAAGGCGACTCCCGATACCAAGATCCTTCTGCTCGGTGTATTCCCACGAGGCCAGGCGGCCGACGATCCGTTTCGCGCCAAAATCGAAGAGGTGAATCAGAGCATCAGCGAATTGGCCGACTGGGAGACCATTCACTATTTGGACATCGGTCCCGTGTTCCTGGAAGACGATGACACGCTCAGCAAGGAGATCATGCCCGACTTCTTGCATCTGTCGAAGGAGGGCTACCAGCGCTGGGCGGATGCTATCGAGTCGAAGGTGGCCGAATTGATGGACGAAGAGGTTCCGGCGAAGACCACATTGTTCGATGGCAAGACGCTCGACGGCTGGACCAACGAAGATGGCGACACGCCGCCCAAGGGTTGGGCTGTGGTCGATGGCACGCTGGCGGTGACCGGCTGGGGCGAGGACGCGTTTACCACCAAGGAAGTAGGCGACTTCGAGTTCGAGGCCGAGTGGCGTTTGCCTCCCAAAGGCAACGGTGGCATTTTCTATCGCGTAGCCGACTATCGCTACATCTGGCTCGGCCCCGAGTACCAACTGGCCGACGACCTGACGCGAGGCTATAAACCGTCGGCCGATAATTCCACAGGCTCAAACATCGACCTGTACGGCCCCGACGCCGGCAAACCAGTCCGCCCACACGGCGAGTGGAACCACACCCGCATCGTGGTCCACGACAACCACGTCGAACACTGGCTCAACGGCGAATTGATTCTCGAGTATGACTTCTTGACCGACGATTGGCACGCCCGCGTGAAGGACAGCAAGTTCTCTCGATTGCACCCTTACTTTGGCCAACCGCAGCGGGGTAAGTTCAAACTCGAGAACCATGTCGGAAGCGAAGTGCAGTTCCGCGACATTACTGTGCGAGAGCTGTAAGCATCGCCATCATTCGGAGTCCGTATGGAAACGTCTCCTCCCGCCAACCAACTCGACCTCTCCAAATACCGCACCGACGCGTTGGTCGACCACTTGGTGGAACTGATCAGCGTGCCGGGCGCGATTCGCAAGGTCGTAGCGACCGCGGCGGTGGCCGGTTTGCTGACGGCGGTTGCTTGTGGGCTCATTCGCAGCTACAGCGAATTATCGACACTGCCATGGCTAGTGGTGAGCGCCTACTCGCTCGCGGCGAGCGTGGCACTCGGCGTGCTGCTGGGCGTGCTGCGAGTGGTGCGCACGGCGCTAGGCAACATTCAATCGCTACTTGGTCAGGGCTTAGAGATCACGCGCCGGGCGGCCAGCGACTATCAACAACTCGGCGCCGGTGAGCTGGAACTTCCCACCGGCGAGGAGTTGTTCGAGCAGGTCCACTCGCGCGTGTTGATGCCAGCGGTCGAGCGGGCTGTGAGCCGCGTGTTCGGCTTTCTTGCATCGCCGCTCTTGTGGGTCTACCGCCGCACGATTGGGTCGGCGGTGTCGCTGGTGATCAAGCGCGCATCGCGCAGTCCCGACGTTGCTGCGCAACATGAGCGCATCGAACAGATGACGCACTCGACCCTTGGGCAACTCTCGGGATACTCCGACGCGGTCGAGACGTTCACCACGAGCGCTTCGCAAGTGGTAGAACGTGTCGGCACACGCCTGCGGCTGTTCGCCATGCTGCCTCTGTGGGCGCTGTTTGCCGTGGCCGCTGTGCTCGCGTGTGCTCCGGCGATTGTGGCCGTGTGGCTCGCACAGTAGCGCATTTCTGCCCTTTGTCACATTTGGCAGTTGCGGGCTATAATCAAAGTATCGCGGCAACCTCGTCGTGTGCAACAGATTGATCCAACTTTTGCTGTAGTGGGTTTGCCGTGTCGCCTGATATTGATCCGATTCTCCGAGAGTGGGCCTTCCAACCGGATGAAGTTACCGTGCGGAGCATCAAAACCGACGACGACGTCGAGCGGATTCAACTGCGGCTCGATCTAGGTGTCCTGCAAATGCATGTGGACGGGCGGCCGGACGGACAGCGGATCAACGACTGCGAGTCGTGGCTCGAGTACCATCGACAGCAGCAACAAGAACACGACCAAGCGAATCCCGACGCGGCGCGCTATTTGCTTGAGCCCGAAGACTGTGTGGAGCTGTTGCGCGAAGGGGTGCAGTACTACCACCGCTACCTGAGTTTCTGGCACCTTGGTCGCTATGAACTTTGCGCCCGAGATACTTCTCGAAATCTGGAACTATTCCGCTTCGTGCGGAATCACGCCCGCAACGATCGCGACAAGCTGCAATTCGACCAATGGCGTCCGTACGTGACGATGATGCATGCACGCGCGGTTGCGACTCCGCTGGTGGAGCTGGAAGAGTGGGAGGCCGCCACCAATGTAATCGATGCTGGCATTCGTCGATTGGAGGAGTTCCTGGCCGATTACGGGCAGGAAGATCAGGCCGATCGGCTGGGCGAACTGCAGTTTCTCCGCCGCTGGCGGAAAGAGGTGGTGGGCAAAAGCGGTGCTAGCGATGAGGACGACGATGCGGCTGTCGACCCCGTCGAGCAGCTCCGCGACGAACTCGAACAGGCCATTGCTGAGGAGCGATACGAGGAAGCGGCGGAGCTGCGCGACCAATTGCGCCGCCTGGAAGATCCCCAGCCACCGCAACTACCCTGAACTCACTACCTAGCAAATATAGATCAATTTATCCGAAATCTGTTCCAGTTCCTGTGGCTGCGGATATCCACGAATGGTAAATTGGTCGTTCGCTGTTGGGGTTCCTACACTGCGACAAGACGTATGCTTTCGGGACCGAGGCCATGTATAAGCCCACCATGACCATCGACGTGCAGGCTGATCAACTTATTGCGCAACTCCGCAGCTACGAAAGCTGTGTGGTAGCATTCTCTGGAGGTGTCGACAGCGCTGTGGTGGCCAAAGCGGCACACTTGGCGCTGGGCGACTGTGCGGTGGCGATTACCGGGGTGGGGCCCGCGGTTCCCAAAAGCGAGTTGCTGGTCGCTCGTCGAGTGGCCGAGAGCATCGGCATTCGGCACGTGGAGATTCCGACCGCGGAGATGGAGAACTCCGAGTACGTGGCCAACCCGCCCGACCGCTGCTTCCATTGCAAACAAGAACTGTACGGCGTGCTCCGCGGTTATGCCGACGAGTACGGTTTTGCCACGATCGCCAATGGAACCATTGCCGAGGATCTGACCGACTACCGTCCCGGCTTGGCGGCTGCTGGCAAGGCGGGCGTCCGCACACCGTTGGCCGATTGCGAACTCGACAAAGAGGCAGTACGCCTGCTCGCTCGCCACTGGGACCTCGAAGTGTGGGACAAACCCCCATCGCCCTGCCTGGCAAGCCGCTTGGCTTACGGCCAGCAGGTCACGCCGCAGCGACTGCGGATGATCGAACAGGCTGAGCAACGACTGCACAGCCTGGGAATCTGTGAGTGCCGCGTGCGTCTGCACGACGACAATCTCGCTCGCATCGAAGTGCCGCTCGACTCGATTTCCGCGTTCACCGAGCCGGCAATTCGCGACTGGCTTCAAGAAGAATTCGAGCACTTGGGCTTCCGCTACATCACGATCGATCTAGCCGGCTTCCGTTCTGGAAGCCTGAACGCAGTACTGCCGGTCGTGCAGTAAAGCGACCTCGCTGCAATTCTTACTGCCGCTTAAGATTCCGCGCTGGCGGTGGGCATGATCATGCGCTGCGATTTGAAGAGTCGCCGCATCACGACGCACGCCAGCCCTCCAAGACAGGGCAGCGTCTGGGCGACCACCAGCATCACGACCCCTATCACAAAATCCGAACTCTCGGAACGAGAGAATAGCTGAAACCAAAAGTCTTCATCGAAATCCAGACTGAAGACGACCACGATCCAGTCGACATACAACGCAGGAATGAACCCACAAACCGCGGTGCCAATCCAAAATGCTCGCCAATTACGGCGCGAGTAGACCACGCCTCCGACATAGATGGCGGGCATCACAAAGCTCAACAGCCCAAGCAGCACTAATGCCAGACGCGGTGGCGAGCCGAAGGCCACTCCCGCGTAGATCGAGGCCAGCGTCATCGCTATCAGTAGTCGCCGCATCGAGTAGCGCACCGTGGCACCTCCGTGTTGGTTGAGCGGGCACTCTAACAGAATACCGGGGAAACGGCTGGACTTTCTGAGCTGGTATCGCCAGAATGAGCCGCAGCGAAGTGTATACGACTGCATACAACCCCAGGGGCCCCCTGCCATGAAGTCGCTGCTCTCTCGATTCCAAGCCAACCGTGCTCTGCTGCTCACTTTGGTTGCCCTGCTAAGTATCGGCTTTCTGGCAGGTGCCCAGGACGAATCCGCCACCACGGCGTCCGTGGACCAGCCCGCGACACCAAGCGTTGGCGAAAAGTCTGCCGAAGGTCTCACCATTCTGGTCGTCGGTGCGCACCCGGCCGACGTGTTCGATCAGTGTGGCGGCACCATGGCGCATCATGTCGCGCGGGGCGACCGGGTGTACTGCGCCGTAATGACCACCGGCGTGCGGGTGCACGACAAGGTGATCTCCGACGATATGGAACACGCTGTATCGGTGCCTGAGGCGGAAAAGCTCAACGCGATGATGGAAGAACGCTCGAAGGTCAAGCAGGCCGAAGTGGTCAAAGCGTGTGGCATCTTGGGCATTCGCGAGTCGGATGTGTTCTTCCTGGGCGCGGACGACGCGGTGCTGCTGGTGAATGAACCGATGATCCGCAAGATCGCGCGACTGATTCGCACGCTGCGTCCCGACATTCTGTTGACGCATCTACCGAACGAGAACGGTGGATACGGCTCCGCCCACGCCACGACCGGACAGATCGTGATGTACGCCAAGTCGTTTGCCGGCGGCGTCGATCCCGGCGACACCAATCCGCCACACAAGGTGACACAGGTGTTCTTCTTCGGCCAAGGCTCGGCGGCCGAGCGGACGCATCTTTCGAGTTCCGAGGGCGGCTTCTACAACGACGTGTTTGTCGACATCACCGACATGGCGGAGAAGAAAGTTGCCTGCTTCGACGCCCTTGAGTCGCAAGGATACAACGGCCCATACGCCCGCAAGCGCATCGAAACGTGCGACGGGGCCTTCGGCCGCCAGATCGGCATGGCCTACGCCGAAGGGTTCATCAGCCTCTACAGCACCCGGCACTATTACCTGCCCATCTCGCCCGAAGACCTGAAGCACTCGCGAATGTCGAACCACGAAGTGATCGACAAGCGAAGCCACCGGATCAACGTGCCGTGACGAGGAGCTGTTACTGCTCTTCCCGCCGGCAAGCGAAGCCTGCGCCGATCACCGCCAGCAGGGACGACGGAACGAACATGTACGCTGAAACCCGATCGTTGGGGTTCGGTTTCCCTGGAGGAAATCTGCCTGCCACCCGCGGCCGCAACGCGTAGCACAAGAGAAAAACACCTACTCCGTACGCAGCGATCTTCAGCAACTGATCCGGATCGCGAATTCCGGCAAACCAGGCCCCAACTGCAGGCAGTATGGCCATCGCCAGCACCGCGGGCACAGCGGAACCAATGCGTGTCTCGCCCCAATACCCAATAGTCGCCGCCAGCCCGCAACCGATCGAAGTGCTCAACACCACGAGCAACAACTTTAGCAAGAACGGCTTCGAGCGTTCCAGTGGCTTGGGCTCTGCGTTCGACGATTGGTAGGGGTTGTTGTCGTCCATTTTGTCACGCTTCGTCGACAGGGAAATGCTCCGCTGCTGTGTTGTGAGGTTGATTTTTGCGCAGCCAGTTCGTAGCTCCATATCCTGCCAACGAGATTAGCACTACCAGCGTGGCGATCGCTACCGCCATTTTCACTCGAAACATGGTCTCCCCCAGTTGACCGATCCCGTAGGCCATCGCGCCAAAGTCGTTCGGCAACCCTTCGTTCGATCGAAGGTTGCAGCGCATCGTTGGCGGTTGCGATAGTTGAACCCAGTCGCCGACGTCCTTGTCGAGCATCAGGTAAGTGTCCCTGTCGGCCACCTCCCACTCGATAAGCAGCCGCGAGTCGTCTTCCGGATCGGGAGCAATTCGGAAGGAGTACACTCGGGGGTCTTTGAGCCGCTCGGCAACGATGGCCTGATGCGCCTCGACGAACTCCAAGACCTCGCGCTGGCCCTCGAATCGATCGACCGCTCGCCAAATAAGCAGCACCGATAGAAACGCGATGGGCCAGGCGGCGATGCAGAGCATCAGCAGCAGAACGGTTCTCGCCGGTGATGCGCTGTCTTGGTTGTTCATTGGCTGGTCTCACACCGACGGCAAACTGCATCCTCCCAAACAGTATAGGCCCCCCACCATCCTAGTACACACGCGAAACCTCCTAGCTCCGCGAGGGTTGGTATACTAGCAACACAACCAAACTCGCGAGGAACAGGATGAAACTCACGCGACGCACCATTTGCACCGCTGGACTTCTGACACTGGGCGCGGTCACCATGGCCATTGCGCAACCGCCGCAGGGACCACCGATGCGGCGGCACTCGGTGACTCAGTCCCGCGGCAAGCTTCCCCTGGTGCCGAGTCGCTCGCGGCCCAAAGAAAAACCGGACGTCGAAATCAAGGTCGAGGGCGAGTATCGCGTCATCCGCGCTAACGGTATTCCCGACCACAAGACGGGCCGGTTTCCCAACGGTGGCAACCCTAACCCCATTCGCGCGCAGCGGTACGAGTTTCGCATCCCCGCCGAGCCAAAAGAGGCCGAGGAGATAACGCCGCTGGTGCGTCAGCCGCTCGGCATTGCTGTGAACGGGGTGCCGTTCGATCCCGGGGCCGCGGAGTTCTACCTTGGCAAGCGCGACGGCCCTTGGCAGTACGAACCACTGTCCGGCGCGATCCGTTTGGGTATCGACATGAGCCACGCCCACGTGCAGCCTAGCGGTGCGTACCACTACCACGGACTGCCGACTGGGCTCTTGGACCAGGTGGAGCTTTCCGACAAGAAGCACTCGCCGCTGGTAGGTTGGGCGGCCGATGGCTTTCCGATCTATGCCGTGTACGGATTCGAAAAGCAGAGCGATGCGGAGTCGTCGATTGTCGCGGTCAAGTCGAGCTATCGCTTGAAGCAGGGCCGGCGCCCCGGCGGCATCGATCAACCGGGCGGCACCTACGATGGCACGTTCGTGGCCGACTACGAGCACGTGCCCGGCACCGGCAACCTCGACGAGTGCAACGGTCGGCACTGCGTCACGCCCGAATTCCCCGAGGGCACCTACGCGTACTTCTTGACCGAAGACTGGCCAGTGATCCCCCGCGCGTTCCGCGGCACTCCCTCTAAAGACTTCGAGCGCCGCGGCCCGGAGGGTCGCCGGCGTCGGCCGCCGCGGTAGTGCCAGGACTCCTCCTGCAGGCGCCCAAGTTCATCGGCGGCGGCGGTTCATTGGCAGCGGAATAGCCGGGGCGGTTGGCCCAGACCTCATGCCCCGCGACCTGTGCTGCCATAACGCATTGCCGGTGATCACCATGCCCAACAAGCCAACGAAGATAACAAAGTAGACGGTCCATCTAAACGCCAAGTACGGCTCCACCAAGGTGTCTTTCTCCGTATTCGAATAGCCACCACTTCCGTAGAAGGATCGGCTTGCCGCGCTCTCTCGATCGATGCGCTCGCAATGGTGAGCGATCACCACGCTACCAACGACTCCGGCTATCGCAAGCAGGCTGCTCAACGCCAGCATGCCCAGTAGTTCGCGGGCACGGCTGGCGTCCTGGGCATCGGCGTACGCGGACGGCTTCTTGAGTTCTTTCGGTCGAGTAAGCCACCAGCCCAACGCGGCGATGGGACCGAACAAGAAAACTAGCGCTGCCATCGGGAAGCTGATTTTTCCCACCCGCTTCGCATCGCGAACCACCCACACGCCAGACCAGACATAGCCGACAATACTGGCTATCAGCAAGACGCCCCCGACAAGAATGAATAGTAGTTCCATGAGACTAATGCCTTTCGGCTTCTTCAGACATTACCTTTCCTTGGTGAAACCCTGCGCTCGATCTGCCTGAGCAACACAATGGAAATTGTGGTGTGTATCAGGCCCCCAATGAAGGCGAGCAGGGATAGCTTGAGCAAGTTCCAATACAAGTCTTGCCTCCATTCTTCCAGTGCCGTGGGTTCGACACCAAGGGAGCTAGTCCGTGCATCGATGATGTAGAGATTGAGTGCAAACCAAATACATAGCATCCCACCGATGATCGCCAGTGATGCGCTGAACACCAAACCAAATAGAACTCGACGCGCCCGCGCTGCGTCGTTCGCGCCGGTTGGAGTGCCGGCATTTCGACCTTGATCGTCCTGTTTCGGTCGCGCAAACCACCACATGATCGCTGCCAAGGGACCGAGCAGGTAGATGAGCACGGCGATGGAGCCGCCACCTTGTCCGTATCGTTTTGCATCACGGACGACCCAAACGCCGCACGCGACATAGCCCACCAAGGCGGCTACAACGGCTGCCACGAGCCACGCTAACAGCTTGGATTGCAGTAGGTCCATTGAAATGCTGCTTGTGGGTTCCGTCGTCTCACCACCCTGTCTGGCGGCGACCCGTGCAGTATACCTACTCCCCGCATGCCACACCATTCAGTCGCCTTCCGACTGGAAACCGCCGCCGCGGGTCGTTCTAATAGACTATCCCCCCTGCCCCGCTCGCCTGCGGTGCGAAGTGCCTCCCGAATGAGAACTGTATGAGCCGTTCGTCGATCACCATTTGCCGCTGGAGTCTTCTGCCGCTGCTGGTCTGCTTGTGTTTCACTTTGGCAGGACCACTGTGGGCTGAGTCGAACGAGGGAATCACATGGCCCGAGGGGCAGCTGCTACCGCACTTTGCGAAGCCGGCCGAGGAGCTTCATGCGATCGCGGTACAGTCACTCACCCCGGACGAGCAGCTGACGTTCGTCGCGCTCGCGGGGCAGGTGAATCGCACGCGGCCACGGATCTGGCTCGTCCAGCGGCGCAGCGAGGAAGGCTGGAAGACCTGGCTAGAAACGTGTGGCTGGAAGCTCGGCAAGACATTCAACTACCGCGACAAGTTCGACCTGTTGGCTCTGTACTCCGGCGAGGTCGAAGGGTTGGTGCTGTACGACCCGAGCGAGAACGCCCACCTGCGAAACCTGGCCGCCACCGTGGCGGGACTTCGCAGGGCGCTGCCAGTCACGCCCGGCACGCTGGAGCGATTGCGCGAGCAGGGTATCGATTTGCCTGTGGTGGAAGATCTAACCAAGCTCGAGCTATCGAACGCCATCGAGGTATACGAGCACCTGCACGAACATTACTGGCCAGAGTGTGAGCAACGATTCCTGCTGAGCGCGCGACCCGAAGGACGCGGCGGCGACTATCATCACGCCCGCGATTTGGCGGCCGCGTGCGGCGCGGCGGCGGTGTGGCTCGATTGCCGCCAGCCGGACGAGCGCAAGCTGATGAAGAAGTTTCTCGCCGACATGCCGACGGGCGACGCGGTCGTGCTCGGCTGGTACACCACCGAACGCTCGGGCGTGACCACGGCCACCAAGTACGGCATCGGCACCATGCCGGCCGATCACTTCATGAACGCTACGGTGTTCGCTGGCGGCGATCACAACGTACCGGTGCCTGAGCTGCCGCCGACTCCGGAACTCGAGAACAAGTTGTACGTCTCGATGTTCTACAGCGACGGCGACAACATCCAGTACGTGCAGCACGCCATGCGGCGGATCTGGGATCGCACGCAAAGTGTCCGCGGGCGGATGCCACTGAACTGGACCATCTCGCCAGGGCTGGTAGACATCGCGCCGGACATGCTGCGTTACTATCGCAACACGGCCACCGAGAACGATTGCCTGGTCTGCGGCCCGTCGGGCATGGGGTACTTGATGCCGGTCAATACGCTCACCGAACGCGGCGCGCCGCTGGGCACAATCCTCACCTCCGAGCCCAGGATGAACGCCTACGCGAAGCTCACGTCGCGTTACCTCGAGCGGTCGGGCCTGCGGGTGGTGACCATCTGGGACAACGCCACGGAGATGCAACGCCGCGCGTACGAACAGCACTGCCCGACGCTGCTGGGCGTGACGGTGCAGAACTTTCGCGACAATCCGTTTGTGCAGTCTAGCGTCGAGAACGATCGCTTGAAGTTCGAGCGCCTGGCTATCTGCTACTGCGGCTCGCAACGAGAGTTCCGCCGCTCGCTCACGCGGCAGCTCGAGCGCCATGATGGCAACGAGCCCAAGTTCGTCTCGTACCAGGCCAACATCTGGGGCGAGTTGCAGCCCGAGGAGCTGGTGAAAATCGCGGACGAGTTGAAACAGGAACACCCGCAACTCGAATTTGTGCGGGCGGACCACTACTTTCAGTTGCAATCGGCCGCGCGAGCGAAGTAGCGTGTCGAAACATTCCCACCCAAGGCGCGAGGCATGTCCACGATCACCGTACCGCAAGTGGCCGATGAGGTCGACGAAATCACCAGCCGACCTACCGATCGATCGCTGAGCGCGATCGAACAGCTCGATGGCGACTTGTTGATCCTCGGCGCCGGAGGCAAACTCGGCCCGACGCTGGCGGTCATGGCGCAGCGGAGTATCGATCAGTTGGGCGCAAAGCAGCAAGTGATCGCTGCGAGTCGGTTCTCCAACCCTCAGGCGCGCGCCGCGCTCGAACAGTGCGGCGTCCAGACCATCGCTGGCGACCTGTTCGACAGGAGTTTTCTGAATAGCCTCCCTGATTGCCGGAATGTGCTGTTTCTGGCGGGCATGAAGTTTGGCACCTCGGGCAACGCTGCGGCGACTTGGGCCGCCAACGTGTTCCTGCCGGGTGTGGTGAGCGAGCGGTTTCGCGATAGCCGCCAGTTGTGCTTCTCCACCGGCAACATCTACGGCTTGGTCGACCATCAGTCGGGCCGCGGGTCGACCGAGACCAGCCCGCTAGATCCGGTGGGCGAGTACGCCAATAGTTGCGTGGGCCGCGAGCGGATGTTCGAGTACTTCAGCCAGCAGAACGATACGCCCTGCGTGATCATCCGCCTGAACTACGCCTCGGAGTTTCGCTACGGAGTGCTGGTCGACATCGCCACCAAGGTGATGCAGGGCGAGCCGGTCGATCTGGCGATGGGCTACTTCAATGCCATCTGGCAACCCGACGCCTGCGCGATGACACTCGCCAGCCTGGTCCACGCGTCGTGCCCCCCGTGCATCCTAAACATGACTGGCACCGAGATACTCTCGGTCCGCGAAGTAGCGACGCGATTCGGCGAGTTGCTCGATCGCCCCGTTGCGTTCACCGGCGAAGAGGCACCGTCGGCGCTGCTGAACGATTCGCGCAAGTCGCACGAGTTGCTCGGCACTCCGCCAACGACCGTAGACGAGATGCTCGCGGCGACCGCCCAATGGGTTTCTCGCGGCATGCCAACCTGGGGCAAACCGACTCACTTCCAGGTGCGCGACGGCAAGTTTTGATCGCTTCCAATCCACGTTGGCAGGTGACTCTCAAGTGTCTGACGTTTTCGAGGCGTTACAAAACGGCCTGGTGATCCCCGCCCATCCGCTGGCGCTCACGGCGACGCGGCAACTCGACGAGCGGCGACAACGCGGCCTCAGCCGCTACTATCTGGCGTCCGGCGCCGGTGGGCTGGCAGTGGGCGTGCACACCACGCAGTTTGAAATTCACGATCCCCAAGTCGGGCTGCTCGAGCCGGTGCTCATGCTGGCCGCCGAAGAGATGGATCGCGCGGAACAAACCGGCGGCAAGCGGCTGGTGCGCGTGGCCGGAATCTGCGGCGACACCCCCCAGGCAACGCGCGAAGCGAGCACGGCGCGCGACTTGCGCTACGATCTGGGGCTCGTGTCGCTGGCGGCGGTCGAAGATAAATCCGTCGCAGGTCTACTTGCCCATTGCCGCGCGGTGGCGGAGATCCTGCCGGTGTTTGGGTTCTACCTGCAGCCAAGCGTGGGCGGCATCGAACTACCCGTGGAGTTCTGGCGGGGCTTCTGCGAGATCGAAAACGCCAAGGCAATCAAAGTGGCCGCTTTTGATCGCTACCGCACGCTCGACGTGCTGCGAGCAGTGGCCGAGAGCGGCCGTAGCGACATGGCGCTCTACACCGGCAACGACGACAACATCCTCCTCGACCTGCTCACGCCCTACGAGTTCGACGTAGCGGGCGAGCGGAAGCAAGTGCGATTCGTCGGAGGCCTGTTGGGCCAATGGGCCGTGTGGACCCATCGCGCAGTCGAGCTGTTGCAGCAATGTCACGATGCGGTGAACGCCAGGTCACTCGAACCGCAGTGGCTCAAACTGGCCGCCGAGCTGACCGACGCCAACGGCGCTATCTTCGACGTCCACAACCGCTTCCACGGATGCATTTCCGGCATCCACGAAGTCCTCCGCCGGCATGGCCTCATGGAACAAACTTGCTGTCTATCGGCCGAAGAGTGCCTGAGCCCCGGGCAAATGGAACAACTCGACCGCATCTGGGCGGCCTACCCGCATTTGCGGGACGATGCGTTTGTTGATCAGCACCGGGATGAGTGGCTGCGGGGTTGAGAGAGCGGGCAGCTAGCTCTTGTTGATCGATGATTCGAGGTGCGCAGCAAGCTGGCGCACCGTGGCGAATTCCATCGAGTCGTCGACCTGTCGCAGCTGGTATCGTTTTGTGCCAGGTTCATAGGTCACCTGCACATCGTTGGGCAAAGCGTATACCAGCCAAGTCGAGTCGCTAAGTTGCTGAGGAGTTGCAACCCGAGACTCTCTGAGGAGAGTCTTGGAGATGGAGCCTGCGAGTTCTCGACGTTCAAAATCAACTTTGTGCCGAATCGAGAAGGCTTGACGACGTAGGGCCGCCGCGCGCTTCATCGAATCAGGTATTGCATCGCCATCAACGCCGTCATGGCAACAAGA
Source organism: Aeoliella sp. (assembly GCF_965227375.1). NCBI lineage: Bacteria > Pseudomonadati > Planctomycetota > Planctomycetia > Pirellulales > Lacipirellulaceae > Aeoliella > Aeoliella sp. The sequence continues at coordinate 202,916 of NZ_CBDDFX010000002.1, read as the reverse complement.
GCAGCCGCAACTACAATTGTACGCGTACGAGTATCCGCTCAGTTTGCCACAACTACGGTACTCGGAAACCGAGTTGATCGTGATGAGCTGGCCACAAGAATCACAGGGAACTTCAAACGACATGCTTGGACCACTCTCGGACATCACCAAAACCGCCACCGAGGTTTCTTCGCACTCACTCGTTCTGTTCGAGCTTCCTTTCGTTCCATACGGCTCGCCATGTCGCGTAGCGGTTCAGAGTTGAACCGTTCGGCAAGCGCAGAAACCTCTAACTGGTCGGCCTCGCGCGCCAACCCGTCGAATCCGTACTCGCCACCGGCCACGAATACGCGCCTCTCGCGACGGACAAGGAAGACCAGCAACTCACAATTCATCCGCCAGTCGGGACGCTGTGGTTTTCCCATCGGAAGTAGCACGTCCGAATTGGGAATGTCATAGCTCTTTTTTGTCACGCGATCTATAAAGTGCACGTCGGGAACTCCCCGTGGTTAGAGTATTCAACTGGCAGTAGAGAATTGTATCTCTACCGCCACTTTGCGTCTTTGCGCCTTTGCGTGAGATCGCTTCAGCCCTTCGCCCGTCGCCGTACCACTGAAACACCAAACAGCGTTAGCATTCCAGTCAACATCGCCGTAGACGGCTCGGGAACCTGCTCGCCGATCTTCAACGTCAGTGAGTCGGCGTGGTCGCCGGAGCCCCAGCTCCAAACGTAGTCGCCAGGCGTGAGGGCGAGGGAGTGGAAGCTCTGGCCGCTGTACGTGGCGGTGGCCTGCAGAAGCTCGCCCGATGAGTACAAGCGAGGTACGACCAGTACGGGCTCAGTGGCTCCATTTCGCAGCACGCCAAACAGATCGCCGCTGCTACTATCGGCTAACAACAGGATACCTGGGCCGAATTCTGCCGGGCCGCTCAGGACTCTGTAGCTTTCGCCAAAGCCGTCGCCCACCTGAAAAGTCGCCAGACTAGGATTCAGGGACGATCCAGTGTGCCCATTGCCGTCGACAGTGAGGTTGGTCAGGTCAAACCGGCCACCGCCTGAGACGATGACATCGCCTCCAGACTCGTACGCGTAGACCGTCACTGCGGCGGTTGCGGTGTTGGACATGTTGGCAACTGCAACGGCCAGGAAAGTCGCGAAATACTGAAGAGGAGAGATGTGCGGTAGCATGGCGTGGCCTCCGATGGTTGGCTAGTTCGTATTACCCACATTGCCCGCAGGGGAGTATACCTTTGGCTAGATAGTTCTGCCAAACACCCAATCGAGGGGCACGCATCGTGTATACTCGCGGCCTATCCGCACAACTTCTTCAAGGAGCTCCGATAGTGGATCCCAATCATCGCTCGGTAGTCGACAGTTCGCCCTATCACGACGCGCTCTCCCAGTGCATCGATCACTGGGCGCTCGAGCTGGAGCAAACGGAGCTCATACGCGACGGCGTGAATCATGTGTTTGGCACTGTGAGCACCGAGGGGCAGCCGGTGATTATTCGCATTAGCGACGGAGCGGTTCGGGAGCGGAGCGAACTGTTGGGCGAGATGCTGTGGCTCGATCATTTGATTCGCCATGGCTGCACGGTCACCACGCCGATTGCTTCGCGCGGTGGGGAACTGCTGGAAACGATCGAGCTGGACATTGGCGAGATGCACGTCAGCTGCTTCAAGCGTTTTGCGGGCAGGCAAATCAATCCCGCGACTGATCCGGAGTGGAACGAGGAACTACTCGCGAATCTGGGCCGCGAGATCGCCCGAGTGCACCGCGCGTCGGACGAGCTCACCCTTCCACCGAATGAGGACCGTTTGTCGTGGTGGGAGGACCAGGAGATGCAGATTCCCGATCCGCTGCCCGACTGTTTCGATTCGCACGTCATCGAACCGATAGCAAAGTTCCTCGACGGATTGCGGAGTCGCCCCACCTCGCCGCGGGAGTACGGGCTGGTGCATCGTGATTTGCACGCGGGCAACTTCCTGGTGGAAGACGGGCGGATCGAGTTGATCGACTTCGATCTGGGCTGCTACGGTTGGCGGACGATGGACTTTGCGGTGCTGCTGTTCAGCCACTACTTCTACCCTAGCTTCCGACTTCCGGACGCCTCGCCCGAGACCGCCGGGCAGGTACTGGCGACGATGGTAAGCGGCTACCGCGAGGAATACGCGCTGGAGCGCGCGGAGTTGGAGACCATCGAAGACATGCTGATGCTGCACACGGTGCTCAACTATCTGGTCACCAAGCCGGCGGTCGAGCATTGGCAGGTGGCGATGGGCAATCCCACGCCGACGGTGACCGACAGCCTGGCGTGGATCGCTCAATTGTGGCTCGACGGCGACCGGATGCGGGTCGACCTTGGCCAACTATAGCCGCTTAGCGAGGAACGCTGCGATGACCGCATCGGCGGCGGCCGACTCGCTAGGAATCAACTCGTCTTGCATGAAAAAGCTGTGCGGCATGCCAGGGTAAAGGTGGTCTTCGACCTCGGCTCCAGCCGCTCGGGCGCGACGAACGAATTCCAAGTTGTCTTCGCGCATGGCGTCTTGCTCGCCGATTACCACCAGCGTCGGCGGCAATCGCGAAAGGTCGCCAAACATCGGGCTGACGTACGGATGCCGCCAATCTTCGATGCGGGGCGTGTAACACGCGCGTCCGAGAGCAAAAATCGTCAAGTCTTGAATCGGGTGGCCCCAGGCGTCGTCGACAAAGCCCGGCACCTCTTCGTACACCATGTTGGTCGCCGGACAAAGCGCGAGCACCCCATCGGGCAATTGCATGTCGTGATCGGCCGCGTACAGCGCCGCGGCAGGGCCCAGATTGCCTCCGGCCGAGTCGCCACCCACCACCACGGGACCATTTTCGTGCTCTTGGCAGTGCTGCACGATGCCAGCCACATCGTGAAGCGCGGCCGGGTAGGGATCTTCCGGCCCCAAGCGATAGTTCACCGCCAGCACGGTCCAATTGGTGAGCGCCGCCATACGCTTCGCCCACGCCAGGTGCTTTCCCGAGATGGGCGAAATCCACGCCCCGCCATGCAGGTACACCCACACACCACCGCAAGCCTGAGGTGGAACGAACCGCGTGACCGGCACGTCGTTCCCGTCGAGCCCCGGTAGTGTGATCTCCTCCCGCGCGACTTCGGGAAACAGCGCGAGTCCTGGATGCTGCTGACTGGCCAGAACTTCGCGCAGATTGCCGAGCAGCACGTCGCGCAGCAGCGGCGATTGGAGGACCTTCTCGTAGTAGGCGGCGGCCGGCCCCGGCTGCTGCCAGACTTTGGGCGACTTGTCGCTCATCGCTTCACTCCCTCAGCCTAAGTTGGGTCGCTACGAAACAAGGCATCGCAACTGAGAGTATAGCCGCCCGTAGAAACATGCGCCAAACAGACCGCCTCTCGCCTGATCGCGGGTTGTGCTACGCTACAGGCAACCTCGCTCCACGCTCAGGATGTAACCGACCGTGCGAAAGATCACCCGAACTTACACCGACCCGCTGGATCTCGTGTGGCTGCATGCCGCGCGGCGGATGGGGATGCGGGTGGTGCGGAGCGCCGAGGTGAATGCTTCGTGGGACGGCGCCGGGGTGCTGACGATTGGCACGCCCGAGACGCTCGACCCGGACGACTGCCTGGCGCAGATGATCTTGCACGAAACTTGCCACGCCCTGGTCGAAGGGCCGGAGTGCCTCACGCAGCTCGACTGGGGACTGCTGAACAACCCGGCGAAGAAGGTGCACGAACACGCCTGCCTACGGCTGCAAGCGGCGCTGGCCAATCGGGTGGGCCTGCGGCAGTTCTTTGCGTCGACCACCATGTTCCGCGCGTACTACGACCAGTTGCCCGCCGAGCCGCTCGCAGCGGGCGACGATCCGGCGATCGCGATGGCCCAAGCCGGCTGGCAGCGCGCCACCGAAGGGCCCTGGGCAGATGCCCTCGACGAGGCGCTCCGCCGCACCGCCGAGATCGCCCGCGCGGTGGATGGCGTGACGAGCGAGGATTCGTTGTGGCACGGCCCGGGTTTGGACTAGAAGCAAGCAGTGTCAGGCGGCCAATGCTCCTTCACTCGGCTCGTTCATCTCAGCCAAGGCTTTTGCAATCAGTCGAGCGTTGTGCCGTTTTCGAAACTCGATAAGGACGTCGACAAGAACGCAGGCGACGAACATGATGGCGAGGAACTGTAATCCCAAGTCGAATCTTCCAACTAGCAGATTCACCACGAATACGGCACAAAACCACGACTCGAAGGCGGCGAGGAATACCTGGGAAATGCGCGGCGCGGTAAACGCCCGCATTGCCATCAACGATCCCAACGTAAGTAGGTAGATCGCACTGATAGCGAGTAGATTGTAGGTTGTCTCAGGTTTGCCGAGGATGGAGTGCATTCCCTCGCGGAAGTTCACGTTCTCTAGGAAAGCTCGTGGATTCACAGCCATCATCAACAGTGGCCAGAAACTCAGCGCGGCGATCCCCAATGCCAACCACGAAACCCGCGATTCGCCGTTCTGACTGCTAGCATGAGACCTCATTGCGCACTCCATTGCGAGAACAAATTGGCGTACTAACTCAAAGATCGGTACTTACGGTCAACGCACTAGGCTGTCAAGGCGAAGTGAAGTGAGGCTGATAACGACCCTCCAATAGAGAGACGTGCTACTACCACCTCGATGTCTCGCGCGCCCATCGCCTCACCAACAGTCCTACCGTCGCCCCAAAGAACGCTCCCAACTGAACCACGTACGATCGCCAGGCGTACACCACGTCGAACATTGCGTTGCTTTCCTGGTAGTTTGTTGCTCTTGTTGTGCCCACCGACTCGGCGATGAACATCTCCATTGCAACATATGCGACGAGTATTCCGCCAAGCCCTCCGTAGGCGACCGCTCTCCAGGTGGAAGCGGACAGAACGAAGTTCAGCAGCACGACGATTCCCATCAGAACCCAGCACCCCACGACAAAGTCGATCTGTGTGAGGGCGAGTGCCACGGAGAATGCGGCTACGTAGGCTAAGAGTGCTCGGAGAGACATTAGCTTTGCAATCGACTCTTAGGTTAGTCAGTCATGTAGAGCCAGAAGTCGTGGTAGGTATTGGCCAGCACGAACCACACGAATGCCTGCCCGAACACGGCGAACCCCAGCCCGGGACGGCGGCGGGCGAAGCAGTACACGACAACCAGCAGCGGAAGCATCAATACCGGGTAGCCTGGGACAAGCCACGCGGGCACCACGGGGAACAAGGGCGCCGAGAGCAGCGGCACCGCGAGACCCAAGGCAGCGGCGACGATTCCGGTGGAGGGCTCTTGCTTCACGCTCAACCGCTGGGAGTAGCGTATGCACAAGTAGATGCCCATCGCCGAGGCGGAGTAGAACGCGCAGAGAACCAAGAAGTAGCGATCAATGGCCACTTGCCCACTGGCTTGGGCTGCCGCGGATGAAGTGTCGCGCCACTGCGCTGCTCCGTCCTCAATCAAGTTGTAGTGCCAGGTATAGGTAACCATCGACACAACAAGGGCGATGATCAACAAAGCCAGCGCGTCCAGCAATCGAATCCTTAGTAGCTGGATGTTGAACGTCTTGGTGGGAAGCGGAGGATACATGGCCGCCTGGCTGGTTGACCCAGTGGTCCGCGCGAATCGCGGAAGGTACGTGTTCCATTCTATTCGCCGTGCGAGGCTGGGGCCACGCGGTACAGATTGGATAACCCATGGCAAGCGGCGGCGGCGTTGAACCACACAGCTCCGTCAACTAACGTTTGTCGGTGGCCACGGTTTGTCTACTCCGTAGGCCTCGCGCTGTTCGGGGTTGGCCATCAGCGGCGTGCTGGTTACGACGATCCCGTTTATCTGGTCGTTCGTGTCGAACTCCACCTGTATTTCGTATTGGGGAAACTCAAAGAAGGCAATGCGCTCATCGTCGTCTGAGTCGAGCCAGTAATGTTCTCCCAGAAGATTGGATATGCCATCGTGCGTGAGGTGACTACCCTGCAACGGCTGCCCGTTCCAAACTATCTCGCCCGAGTAGGGTTGGAATGGAGGCTCTGCATGACTCAGCACCAAGGTGTATCCCACGAGGTTTTTAACATCGTCGTAGTCGATTCCAACTCCCAGATCAGCATAGCAGAGTGTTCCTAGCTGGCGACTGTCGTCTCGCCCCAACGACGACAGCAAGTCGATCTGCGATCCCAAAGTCACTCCGTTCAGGGAGGGAACATCCAGTTCCGCCGCCAGCTTCAGGTTGGCCGCGCGCGTCCAATGGTTGGTGGGATTGCCCCGCCGAAGCAAAAAGTCAAACATCACGCCCCTTTCTAGTGTCCATGCCCGCTCCGTTCCGGCTTTGTAGTTTGAAAAGACGTTACGACCAGCTAGTAGATCTCCCCTTCCTCGTCTTGGACCACTGCACCCAGTAAGTGCGACGCAAGATCGCGTAGCGCGTCGAGCAACGCGGCAGTGTCGGTTTGGTGATCCAGCTGGCAAGAAAGCATTCCACGCGGCTGGAGTACCACTTGGACGTGGACGCCCGACAAGCGAATGGACGTGGTGCCGTCCGATTCGAGCACTTTGTATTTGGGCTGTCGCTCTGCCAATTGCACCAAGTCGCCCTTGGTGAGACGCTGAATGTTGCCCCCGTCGGGCCCGTTGGAGTCGTAGCAGACGATGTCGATGAAGATGCTCATAACAACTCGCAAGGTGAGTTTGGCCAACATTCTATCACAGTTGTCCCCTGGAGGCAGAATACATTTGCGAACTCCGGCCATCTGGAATACGATCTCACCTATAAACCGCAGAGCTATCGCGATCAATTTTGGGAGGATGAGTGTGCAACGTTTCCAACAGAGGATGTTCTCCGGGCGAATTGTCGCCGCTCTGGTTTGCCTTGTGGCTGCACCCCTGGCACGGGCGGAGGACAACGCGCTGCCGAACATCGTCATCATTTACGCCGACGACGTCGGCTTCGGCGACGTGGGGTGTTATGGTGCAACGCACGTCGAGACGCCGAACATCGACCAGCTCGCTCTGCAAGGCCGCAAGTTCACCGATGCCCACGCGGCTTCGGCCGTGTGCACTCCCTCTCGCTACGCGTTGGTGACGGGGCAGTATCCCGCTCGCCGCGACTTCTGGGCCCCGGTGTTCGTACGATCGCCGCTGATCGTCGACACGGAGCAGACCACCATCGCCGACATTGCCAAACGGGCTGGCTACACCACGACTTGCATCGGCAAGTGGCATCTCGGTTGGGGCAGCAAGCAACCCACCGACTGGAACGCCCCGCTGGTGCCCGGACCACAGCAACTTGGCTTCGATACGTACTTCGGAGTCCCCGTGCTGAACAGTCACCCGCCGTTTGTGTACGTGGAGAACGACCGCCCGGTCGGTTGGACGGCCGACGATCCGTTTGTGTACGGGCAGCGTGCTTCGACGCGCCGCTTCGACGAGAAGTTCGGGCTGTCGCAGATCGGCGGCGCCAAGCGTGCCCACGAGCAATACGACGATGAGGCCGTTGGCACGGTGCTGACGAAGCGAGCGACCGACTGGATTGAGCAGCAAGCCAAGACCGACTCGCCATTCTTCCTGTACCTGGCAACCACCAACATCCACCATCCGTTCACGCCTGCCAAGCGGTTTCAAGGCACCAGCAAGGCGGGTCCTTACGGCGATTTCATCCACGAGTTGGACTGGATGGTCGGCGAGGTGATCGCGGCGCTCGACAAGGCCCAGGTGGCCGATAACACGCTGGTCATCTTTTCTAGCGACAACGGTGGCATGCTCAACCGAGGAGGGCAGGAAGCCTACCGCCAGGGTCATCGGATGAACGGAGAACTGCTGGGATTCAAGTTCGATGCATGGGAGGGCGGACATCGCGTTCCGATGATCGTGCGGTGGCCGGGCCAGGTTTCCCCCGGCAGCGTGTCGGACTCGCTGGTGTCGAGCATCGACTTCGCCGCCACGGTGGCGGCCATCGGCGAACAGAAGCTCGAAGAGGACGAGGCGCCCGACAGCGTAAACCTTCTACCCGCGCTGCTCGGCAAGCCGGGCACGGTGGTGCGAGAAGAGCTGTTAGTGTCGCCAGCCAAGCCTGGCAACCTGGCGCTGCGACGCGGCGACTGGATGTTCATTTCCGGCCAGGCGGGCGGAGGTTTCTCGTCGAAGAACGAGGGAGACCATGGCTTCGGCGGCCCCGCCGCGATGCCCTTCACCGGCCAGGTGAACAGCGACATCGAGGGCGGGGAGATCCGTCCAGACGCGCCGGCACAGCAGTTGTACAACCTGAAAGACGACCCACGGCAAGCCAAGAACGTGATCGAGCAGCATCCCGACGTTGCAGAAGATCTGCGTCAGCGGATGGCTCAGATTCTGGGGCGCTGAAAACGGACGAGGCGGGATGACCAAAGGCTGCAGTCGACGGCGACGCCCACGGAAGTGAATGCGGTTTAGTTTTCATTTTTAGTTATGAACGACATTCCACCAGACCTGTCAAAATGGGGCCAAAGTAGACCTCCATCTGGCAAACCGATGATGGACGAGGGTCACGCGTTCCACCACTTCTTTGGGATGACCCTTGAACAAGCTGAGCAGATGTTTGCCGAGAACGCCTTGTACTATGCGGAGGACCTGATGTGGATGCCTGGAGCATGCCTACAGTACTACCTTGTTGCTTTCTGTAACTACTTGCTTTCAAATGCCAGCATTGGAGATTCAGATGGCGCGTCCTCATTTTTTACCATCGTTGAAGATCAATCCGCGGCAATCGCTGGCAATCACGACTTAATAGCTAGGGTTGATGATGTCCTCTCTCGCTTGGAAGCGAAGCAGGACTGGTATGATGCATCCGTTGAAATCTACGGCGACTTCGGTGAACTCTCAAGGAAATGCCGAAAGCTCATCCAGACCGCCCGTTAACGATGGGTTGTGTGATTCTTGAATTTCAAGTTGTTCGCCGCGTTCTATTGATCGGTGACATCATCCATTGGAGCGTGGAAACGTAAGACCAATGGCGGATAGCCAATCGAGCGTATTCCCCATCTCGCCCCTCTTCCATACGAACTTGTTCCAATGGCCAGCGGATCGACCAAATCTGGGCAAGTGTCGGTTGACAAGCAGTGTTCTCATAGATGTAAAAAAATCGCCGTAGATTCCGCTCTCCGATTTGATCTAATGGGGTGAGACTGCTTAACAGCGGTTGGTGGGGCGGCGTGCGCGGTCGGGTTCCGGCCGTGCGGTGCGTTGGTTTCGCCTGGGGTTTTTTCCTCCCGTAAACACACCAGGGACAAAACTCGCGGGCCGCCCCTACAGACAGGTTCTTGTAACTCGTTGTCGCAAAACAACTTGCGGCAGCGCTAAGGGTCGGCCGCCGGTTGAGTTTTGGTACCACGGATCGAATTCGGGGAACTACTCAAAGGTGGGCGAAATCCTAAGCCACTGAAAAATAACGACTTATGGAAATGGAGGGATTTGGGTTTTGGGCCAGGTGGGACAAAACCCCAGCGAGCTTTGCCTAACCGGAAAACTTTGCGGTAGTGCTGGCGTTTCGCCACGTGTTGCCAGCGGTCGGGCGGCGGCGTTTTTCGTCGTTGCTAGCAGCAAATCGCTGAACCAACCGGCGGTCGCATCCGAATTAACGGTGATGGAACACTGCGCGGCGGGAGCGCCGTATGGCAGTTAACTTTTCACGGACGATGATTTTGCACCAGGCTAGGTCTATCCGCTCACCGCTGCGCGCCGCGCGCACCCACGGTACGGATCAGACCAGGAGCGAGGATTGTCCGTGTCTGAAATTACGAAGTTGTTGGCGGCGGCCGGATTGCTGGCGGCCGGATTCTTTGGGGCTTCGCTGTTCGGTACTCCAGAAGCAGGTGACTCCACAACCGGTGCGCCCGGCGATTGGACTCCACAGCGACTGGAACCATTGGGAAGCGACGTGCTAACGCAGGCGCCGTCCACGTTGGACGAGAACGTCGCGCCCGCCTCGCACACCGGCGGCAACCAGTTCGGGCTGGAGACCGCTAGTGGGTACAGTGCGCCTGCTGTGGTGCAGCATTCGGCCGCGCGTCCCATTTGGCCAAGCGGCGAGTCGAGCAGCCCCCCAGCCGATAGCGGTGCGCCGGAGATTCGCCGGGTGCCGTCGGGCGAGCGGACCGCGTCGATCGCGCCGCCGCTGTTCAACGCGCCGACGGATGCCACGCCGATGCAAAACTTGAGGTTCCCGAAGAAAGCGACCGACACGGCATCGCCATCGATCCAAAGCCAGCCGCCTGCCACTGCACCGACCTTACCACCACAACTTCAAACATCGAACAGTTGGAGTAACGACTGGGGCGGTCCGAGCAAGGTGCGATCGGTTGCACCGCTTGGTTCCGACACCGTGGACGACAACGTGTTGGTGTGGCACGTGGTGAGCGACGGAGATACCTTGGCCAAGATTGCCGAGCGATACTTGGGCGATGCGTACCGAGCACGGGAGATCTATGAGCTGAACCAGGACCGACTGCAGAATCCCGACCTGTTGCCGATTGGCGTTGAGCTGCGGATCCCGGAGCGGCAGACCGGGCCCAGTGTGATCAGCGTGTACGACTCCCACGGCGCATCGGCCGAGCAGTTTGCCCCGCAAAGCCGATTGGTGCCGCTGCCGGAGTTGCCAGACTCGGTGCGCCGACCGCCACGGGCTCGCCTGCAAGCGCCGGTGGGTGCTTCACTAGTGGGCTCGCCGCAGGCCGGGAGTGAGACAACTCAATGACAACAAAACAGAAAGGTAGAAGGTGTTGGAGCTGGCCGGGACCGACCTACTCGTTCGGATTGGCGAGATACTAGCGCATCGTCAAACGGATCTTTGCGGGTAGTGATCTCCCGAAAAGTTCGGCTTGACGAGAGACTAGTCGCGGCCGCGTTTCATCCACTCGAAGTCTCTTTGGGCGACATGCGAGTTGAGGAACTTGATGATGGCCAGCTCGGCTTTGTCGCCGCCTTGCGTGAGTAGCTGAGTGCCTTGCAACTTGGTGGCTGGCCCCATGAGCGCCAGTGAGTTGGGCTCGCCTTCCTCCAGGTCGTCGGGCACAGGGTGGTAACGTTCGAGTTGCTTTTCGATGCGTCTGGCGTCGGCGGCGCTCTTGCGGTCCTCTCCACCATACATGATCAAGAAAGCAATCTTCTCGCGCACGCCAGGATGACGCAGCGGCTTTGTCATTTGCAGTCCCTTGTAAGACCACTGAGGAGAAACCAGCACCAGACCTTTGACGTCCTGTCCCTGCTTGCCAATGGCCAGCGGTGGGAAGCTCCAGTCGATGAGCGACCAGCTCACGCCCACCGAGGAACTGAGGCCAGCTCCGACGATCGACAGCTTATTGAGGTTCAGTTCGCCCGCATCGTTTTTCTCGACCAGGAATTTTCGGATCGCATTCATGTCGTACTGCACCATCGCGCCCAGGTCGTTGCGGTCGATCTTCGCCGCGTCGAGTTCGCGAGTGTTGCTGCCGATGCGCTGCTTGGTGCTATCGCCATGCCCGCGGAGGTCGACGGTCAGCACAGCGAACGATTCCCAGTCGAAGCCGTCTTCGTCCTTGCTACCGCCGCGCTGCATCCGCTCGGCCAACTCGGCGTACACCGCGCGCGAGTCCTTCCAGTCGGCCAGCAGAACCACCGGCGTGGCGTCTTTGCCGGCGGTGCTCTGGTAGTAGGTGCCGGTGAGTTCCACCCCGTCCTTGGTCCTCATGGTGACCACTTCGGGCTCGGGAACATCCTGAGCCAGTGCAGCGGGTGCAAGAACGAAGAGCGAAACGGCGGAGAGGGCCCAGATGGCAACAAAACGGCGAGAAATCATCGACTTTCGGTCCGAAATGCGGGTGACGGGGTTTTGTGGTGTGGCTTTTGGAAAGATTTGTACGCGAGTATGGAAGAAAATTGGTGGTTTCATCGTGTATTATAGCAGATGACTCTCCAACAGTGGAGCAAAGCCGCCGCCTGGCCGGACAAACCAGTTGCCGGTTCACCGGCAATCGCCGACAATAATACCAGTTCGTCCCTCATCCCCACCGATATTCTCCGGCCTATGACAGAGAAACTGCGAATCTGGTGGTACGAGCTAACCGGCTCGGACGAACTGCCGCTGGACCGCGAGGTGACCTCGTGGCTGGTGAGTCTCACATTGCATCTGGCGGTGCTGATTCTACTGGCCACGCTGGCGTATTTGATTCCCACCAACGACGACCATCTGATCACGTCGATGCCACTGGATGTGGAGCCGGAGCTGCTGCCCGAAGAGGTGCACTTCTCGGAACTCACCCCAGTGGAGATCGGCGCGCTGGGCAACGAGTCGGTCACCAACGCCGAAGCCGCCGCGCCGGTCGAGGCGGACATTTCGGAGATCCTGACCGAGATCGAGCCGATCAACATCGTCGGTGAGATGCCAGCGCTCGACGCCAACGTCGAAGTGCTGACCGCGCCCAACCCCAACCAGACCATGCTGGTCAAAGGCACCGGCAACGTGGGCACCACCGCAGCGGTGGGCGCGATCGATCGCATTACCAACGAGATCCTGCTGTCGCTTGAACATCGTCCCACGCTGGTAGTGTGGCTGTTCGACGAGTCGGGCAGTTTGCAACCCGAGCGGGAAGCGATCGCCAAGCGGTTCGACCGCGTGTATGAAGAACTGGGCGTGATCGAAGCGGCCGGCAACCCGGCGTTCAAGCACGACGACGACAAGCCGCTGCTCACCGTGGTGGCCTCGTTCGAATCACGCACCACCGTGCACACCAAGAAGCCGACCGGCGACATCGACGAAATCCAAGCCGCGATGCAGGCCATCGACGAGAAGGCCGCCATGATCTACCAGAACCCCGACTCCGCTTCGGGTCAGGAGAACGTGTTCGGCGCGGTGTATCAGATGGCCGAACAGTTTCGCAAGTATCGCACGCGAGCCCCGCAGCGGAACGTGATGTTCGTGGTGTTCACCGACGAGTCGGGCAACGACTTCCAGAACGTCGACGCGGCGGTAGAGATGTGTAAGCGAAGCGTGATCCCGGTATACGTAGTCGGCGTGCCGGCTCCGTTCGGTCGCCGCCAGGCAATGGTCAAGTACGTTGACCCCGATCCGCGCTACGACCAGTCGCCGCAATACGTGCCGGTGGACTCGGGCCCCGAATCGCTCATGCCCGAGCGAATTCGCCTGCGGTTCCTGGGACGCAACGACGGCGACGAGCGACTGGAGTCGGGCTTCGGCGCGTTCGGCTTGGCACGCCTGGCGTACGAGACCGGTGGCATCTTCTTCTCGGTGCACCCCAACCGTCGGTCGGGTTACGTGGGCCGCCGCCAGACCGACGCCATGGCGACGCACCTGGCGCGGTTCTTCGATCCGCTGGTGATGCGGAACTACCGGCCGGACTACATCAGCGAAAGCGAGTATCGCACTCGGCTAGCGGGCAACATGGCCAAAGCGGCCCTGGTGCAAGCGGCCAGCCAGAGTTGGACCGAGTCGATGGAGGACATCCGGCTGCGATTCCCCGTGGCCGACGAAGCAGAGCTGGCGCGGGCGTTGTCTATGGCGCAGCGCGAGGCAGCCAAGCTCGAACCGAAGCTCCTGCGGCTCGTCAGCACGCTGTCACAAGGTGAAGGAGATCGCGACAAGATCACTGAGCCTCGCTGGCGCGCCGGATACGACCTGGCCATGGGCCGGGCGCTGGCCGCCAAGGTCCGCACCGAGGGCTACAACACCATGCTGGCGATGGCCAAGCAAGGTATGAAATTCAAAGATCCCAAGAACGACACTTGGGTGCTCCGGCCTTCGGACCAGGTGACCAGCGGCAGCGTGCTCTCGAAAGAGGCCGACAAAGCCCGTCTGTACCTGGAACGTGTGGTCGAAGAACATGGCGACACACCGTGGGCCTATCTGGCCGCCAAGGAGTTGGAAACGCCGTTCGGCTGGGAGTGGACCGAGACGTTCACCAACGTGGTGGGCCGCCGCCAAAACCAAGGCAACGGCAACGCCAACCCACGCCCCCGCATGGAAAACGTACCGCCTAAAAAACCCAAGCGGCCGGTGCCCAAGCTGTAGGGCGAGGACGACTCAACTACTCACCTCTACCTGTTCGCCAACGCGTCCAAGGCGAAGTCGGCGTTCGGGTCGTGCTTGTAGAAGTAGACCGCGATCCGGCGAGCCAGGATGCCGATGTACTCGCGCTCGAACTGCTTGGGCGCTTTGTCCTGAATGGGGATCGCACTGTTCTGCGGGAAGAGCACTTCGCCCAAGGCTCGTTCCCAGAGTACTTTGTTCTTGTCTTCAACGTCGTACAGGGTTAGCGACACGTCGGCGTTGCCCTGGTAGAGCGTCTTGCCTTTGAACAAGTCGAAGTGCGCCAGATCGATCACCAGCATCCGTTCAGCTTTCACTGCGCGGCCCAACTCTTCGAAGTTGTCCCAATCGCTTTCGTCCATCCACTTGTCCACTTCGCGCGACTCGACCATCTCGACCTTGGGCACGTTTTCGCGAAGCAACTGCGTCACGTTACGCGCGAGCATCCGCGATGCGCCGGCGTGGCTGTACTCGCTGGACGATGGCGGGCGGCAGACGACCACCACGCGTTGTCCTTCAAGTTGGTCGCACTGGGCGGGCACTACGTTGCCACCCTGGAACACATAAATGCCGGTGGCCAGCAGTTGATGACACCCGGTAGAGGGAATCAGTGACAACAGGGCCAGTACAGCGGTGGCGCGGTGCAACGTGCGTCGCAAGCTGGGAGAACGGTCCATCGTTTTCCTGAATGGTCGGAGGTCGCGGAGCAGCCGAAGTCTGCGTCCGCTCGTGGCTGACAAGTGTTTCGCGCTATGGAATCCGTTCCAATAGCAGCGCAAGTCCTGTGTGGCGCATCCAGTCGAAAACGACGATCAATGCCACGACAGCGACGGCGGGTAGTACCAAACTGGCGGTGGGACGTAAATAGCACCATCGTCCGACCGCAGCGGATGCTAGCAGCCACGGCACAGCGGCCATCGCTGCAACGCACAGCAACACGCCGCCGGTGTTCGCAGCCACCGCACCTTGCAGGTCGCCATGTAATAGCCGCGTCCACGCGGTGGTCATGCCGCACGAAGGGCACCGTACGCCCCACTGCTGCACCACGAAGCACTCGCCCAGCCCAAGTTGCTGGTGGGTGCCGAAGCCTCGCGAACTGGGCTCAAGCCTTGCGGCGGTCACCAGTAATGCCAGCAACGCCAGGGCCAGCACCACCAAGATCATTCGGTGGCGGGTGGAGAACGGATTCGATGGCGGATCGTGCTTGGTCATGGCGAGGTCCGGCGCGGGGCATCTCACCGGCTATTCTACCGCGCGAGCGAACGACCTCCGCGCGAAACAAGCAGAAAACGTGCATCAACCGCTGAGTTCCGCAGCTCGCTTCTCGTCGACACATATGCGTCGAATGGCGGTCGCGTGGCCAGTTGCTTCGTCGACGTCGACGATCGCTCCGTTGAGCCGCACGTCCTCCGTGGCCACGTCGAACGGAACTGGCTTGGCCGTGAGCGTGCTCTCCAGCACGCGGTCGATCCGGCGGCCGATGATGCTTTCGTGAGGGCCGGTCATGCCGACGTCGCACTGAAAAGCGGTGCCGCCCGGCAGGATGCACTCGTCGGCCGTGGCGACGTGGGTGTGGGTGCCGAGCACCGCGCTGGCGCGGCCGTCCAGGTACCGCCCCATCTGCTGCATCTCGCTGGTCGCTTCGGCGTGGAAGTCGATCAGGCGTACTTTTATGTCGGTGGGAATCTCGGCCAGCAGTGCATCGGCCGCTCGCCACGGACTGTCGATCGGATTCATGAACAACCGACCCAACAAGCAAGCGAACGCCACCGGCACGCCGGCGGCCGTGTGCACCATGGCCCACCGCGGCCCGACTGCTTCGTCCGGCAGGTTGGCGGGGCGGACGATGTTTCGTTCCGACTCCAGCACCTTGTAGATTTCGCGGCGGCGGTACACGTGGTCGCCCAGCGTAAACGCATCGATGCCCGCGTCGACCAACTCGCGGTAGTTGGCCGGCGTGAGGCCCGATCCGCCGGCGGAATTCTCGGCGTTGGCGATCACCAAGTCGATCGACTCGGCTTTGACCAGCGGCCGCACCACCTGGCGGACGATGGCTCGTCCCGGCTTACCAACGATGTCGCCAATGAACAGAAGTCGGACCATGCGATAAGGGTAACAAAAGGCGTAAGTGGTGTATCAATGGGTGAATGAACAGTTCCGCCTGCCAACCGCGCTACTTGGCCGTCTCCGTGAAGCGGCTTTCGCGGATCATCGTTACTTTGATTTCGCCTGGGTAAGTGAGTTGCTGCTCGAACGCCTGAGCGATATCGCGGCACACCTTGGCGGCCGACTCGTCGGTGGTCTGATTGGTATTGGCGATCACCCGCACTTCGCGGCCCGCCTGGATGGCGAACGCCTGGCTCACACCGTCGAAGCCGGTGGCGATGCTCTCCAGTTCCTGCATCCGCTTAATGTACCGATCGAGCGTCTCGCGACGTGCCCCAGGTCGCGAAGCGCTGCAGGCGTCGGCCGCTGCGCAAAGCACCGTGTAGGGCATGTCGGGGCGGATGTCGTCGTGGTGCCCCAGCGCGGCGTGCACCACCACCTCGTTCTCGCCGTACCGCTTAAGCAGGTCGGCGCCGATCTTGGGGTGGCCGCCCTCGGTGTCGTGGTCGGCCGCTTTGCCAATGTCGTGCAGCAGGCCCGCGCGTCGCGCGAGGTCGCCATCCATGCCCATTTCTTCGGCCAGCATACCAGTGACGAACGCCACCTCGATGGAGTGCCGCAGCACGTTCTGGCTGTAGCTGGTTCGGTAGCGGAGCCGGCCCAACAGGTGAATCACCTTGGCGTGCAGCCCGTGCACGTCGGCCTCCTGGGCAGCCTCTTCGCCGAACTTGACGATCTGCTTTTCGACTTCTTTTTCGGTCTCGGCAACCAGTTCCTCGATGCGACTGGGATGAATCCGCCCGTCGGCGATGAGCTTGGCCAGCGACAGCCGGGCGATCTCCCGCCGCACGGGGTCGAACGCGCTGACGATCACCACACCGGGCGTGTCGTCGATGATGACGTCGACGCCGGTGATTTTCTCAAACGCGCGAATGTTCCGCCCTTCGCGGCCGATGATGCGGCCCTTCATGTCGTCGTTCGGAATGTCGACCGTGCTGGTCGTGGCTTCGGCCGTGTGGGCGGCTGCAAACCGCTGCAGCGACGTGATCAGCATCTCGCGCGCCTTCGGCTCAACGGCCTCGGCAATCGCCTGTTCGCGTTTCTTGATCAGTAGTCCCTGTTCGTGCGACAACTCGGTGTCGAGTTTCTTCAGCAGCAGGTCTTTGGCCTCGTCGCGATTCAAACCGCTCAATTGATGCAGTGTCTGCCGCTGCACGTCCAATAGGTCGTCGAGTTCCGACTGCCGCCGGGTGGCGTCTTCCAGTTTCTCGGCGAGCTTGCGTTGGTTGCTCTCCACCATCTTCTCTTGCTTCTGCAGTTGCTCGCTGCGCTGCTGCAGATTGTCGTCGGCCTTGTCGAGCGTCCGTTCGCGCTCGTGCAGTTCCTTGCGGACCTCGGACATCTGGTCTTCGATCTTGGCTTTTTCCTGCAGCGCCATTTCCTTGGCTTCGACGGCGGCTTCCTTCAACAGGGTGGCTTTGTCCTTCTCGGCTCCGTCGATAATCAGGCGGGCTTCTTTCTCCACATCGCGCCGGCGAAGTCGATCGAGCCCTTTGGCTCCCAGAAAGCCGCCTAGGGCAGCCAATCCGACAAAGGCCGCGACCCAGCCTTCTCCAATGGCGCCTAACAGCAAGATGCTGCCTTCCATTCGATTACCTTTCTGCAACTGAACGTCTATGCTTAATCGCCGGCCGCTGGGGGTACAAATACGACACCCACCGGGACAACGGGTAAAGGCCGCATGAACCAAGCCGCGGCGCTATCGACCAGAGCACTGGTCGGAAGGCAGAGATACCAGCAGCGTCACCCAAGGTATCGCAAGGGTGGCAACCGAAGGTCAGTCAATGAGTCTAAGCTAGTCGCTGGCTCGGCCGCGGCGGACCGGCATCAGCCCATGCCACCCGAGGGCAGCCTGGCCAACGCGGAACGCCGGGTGCGTGCCAATCGCTGAAAGCTCGAGCCAACCAGCTATAAAGCCAGTGGGCCTGGAGCCCTGCGAAAACATCGGGCAACCACCACCCCGCGCTCGTCCACCCCTCGTCCCGGACCGCACGGCGGGCGGGACGTGGCGACCGAGCGGGCGGTGACTGCCACGCGGATATAGTCCGCCGCCGATGGAAGTGCGCAGCGCTGGTGGTGCGGGCCAAAAGCCAGCCAACCACAAGCAACAGCAGCAACCAGGTCGGCTGCGAACGTGTCGCAATACTGTTTACAATCGTGCTCAGATTCATCAACTGGAGTAACCTGCCAAGGCGATTGCCATGCGGTACAAGACCGCCCAATCGCAGCGCAACGGAATTCCGTCATTCGCCTTACTTGCAACAATTCGGCCCACCACAGGACATGGGGGGCAGGATTGCTGTAACTTGTATGCTAACAAATACTTGTCAAATCGCAACACGGGATTGGATGGAACAAAGCCCCCAACACTAGCCCCGGCGCCGAATAATCATGTTCTCCTCCGCAATCTGCAGTTCGTGGCCCAGCGACTCCTGGCGGAAGTGCCACGTGGTCGTGGCCGTTTCGGGTGGGGCCGATAGCGTGGCCCTGCTGCGGGCACTGGTTGAAATTCACCAGCAAACGCGTGGCAAAGGCCGGCTGATCGTGGCCCACTTCAACCATCGCACGCGTGGCACCGCCTCGGAGAACGACGCCACCTGGGTGGCGGACCTGGCACGCAAACTCAACCTAGACATCGTAGTCGACCAGGCCAGGGCTCCCAGCAGCCTCACCGCCGAAGAGCAGGCTCGCCGCGCCCGAATGGAGTTCCTCCGCTCCGTGGCCGAGCAGCAGGGGGCGCGGTACGTAGCCACGGCTCACACCCAGAATGATCAGGTCGAAACCGTGCTGATGCGGCTGCTGCGCGGTTCGGGCATCGACGGCCTGACGGGCATTCCCATGTTCCGGCCACTCAGCCCCGCGGTGACGCTGGTGCGGCCGATGCTCACGATCGATCGGCAGGAAGTGGAAGCCTACCTGCATGAACTGGGGCAGGACCACCGCCACGACGCCACGAACGACCAGGCCCACTACACTCGCAACTGGATTCGCCGCGACTTGCTACCGTTGATACGCGACCGACTTTCCAGCGATCCGGATGCGTCGCTGCTGCGACTCGCTTCACAGGCTCGCGAGTGGCGCGACGCCATCGAGGCCATTGCAGACAGGCTCGCCACGCAAGCCGCGCAGATCGAAGCGGGCGAACCGGCGCCCCGGATGCAGATCGATACGCAAACGCTTGCCAGCGAGCCAGCCATCGTTGTGCAGCAGGTGGCCCGCACCGTCTGGCGCAAAGCTGGCTGGGGCGAGCAAGCGATGGGCATGCAGCAGTGGCAGCGTCTGGCGGCCGCCGTGCTGGACGACGACGCTAGCACCTTTGAGCTACCCGGCGGCATCTCCGTTAGCCGCCAAGGGGCAATGCTGGTGCTCGAGCGGTGCTAGCGTGGATTGCCGAAGCGTCGCCTAGCCTGCACTTCCCTTGACCCCCTACCCTCTGGCCACCTACTATCCTGCCGCCTAAATCCCGGGCCAGCGCTGCGCGCTCGCGCCGAGGGTCGCCACGGATGGCGACAACCACAAGCTACAACCTCCTCACCCGCAAGGACGCGGTCACCATCTTCTGCCGGCTAGTCAACCTGTGTTGGTTTGCTTTCAAGTGGAGCATCGCTACGGTGCTGATCGCTGCGCTGGTGATTGGCGGCTACCTCTACTGGCGCTTGGACGACGAGTTGCGCCGCTACGCCCAGGGAGTGTTGGCGAACCACTACACGCAACTGGACGTGAAGCTGGGCGCGGCACGTTTCGAGCCAGGGCGCGGAGTAATGCTGCAAAACCTGACGCTCAGCCAGCGCGGCAACGATGGCCGCCTGCAAGTGCTGGCCGAAGTGGACGAGATGCAACTGCTGGGTGCGTTCGACGTCGAATCGCTCTCGTCCGGCAAACCGATCATCGATCGGATTCGCATGCGCACCCCTCGCCTGCACGCAGTGCGGCAACACGATGGCAGTTGGAACGTGGCCCAACTGTTTCCTCCGCCGTCGACCAGCGACCAACCACCTGTGGTCGAAGTGGTTGGGGCGATGGTGACGATCGACGATGGCGCGGTCGATAGTAAACCGCTAGCGCTGCGAGACGTGAACCTGACGGCCAGGTGCACGGGTCAACAACCGGCCGCATCCGAAGATGCTCCCCCGCTGAAGACCTACCAACTCGAAGGCTCCGTGGGTGGCGAATTGGCTGAGAAATTCGGCTTTCGCGGGACGGTGAGAAGCGGAAGCCCCGAATTCGACCTGCTAGTGACCATCGACGGGCTCGATCTCTCCTCGTCGACCATGACCAAACTACTGGGCCGAGTACCGCAATGCACGCCGGTGAGCGAAGTGGACGGGCGACTCGATACGAAGATTCGCTTCCGCCGCGGCGCGACAGGACCGCCGAGCTGGAATGCCGACTTCACCGCGTCCAACTGTCGCGTGACGTACGTGGGCGTGCATCGGTCACTCACGGCGCTCAACGCTGCTGGCAGTGCAAACGGTGGCCAACTGCTGATCCGCGAAGCCAGCGCCAAGTTCGGCAAGTCTCGCGTCAGCTTCGCGCTCGATCGCCGCGGCTGGACGTCCGACGCGCCGCTGGCCCTCAGCGCCAGAGCCGAAGATTTGCTGATCGACGAAACGCTGGCCGAGATGCTCCCGCCCAAGGCGGTCGAGGCCTGGGAGCGCTTTCAGCCCACGGGGCGTGTGAACGTGCAGGCTGCGGTGCAGTTCAACCGATCGCAGTGGATCCCCAATATCACCATCACGTGTCGCGACGCTTCGTTCACCGACCGCAAGAAGTTCGACTACCGAATCACCCAAGGCGGCGGCACGCTCAAACTGGTCACACAAAACGGCAGCGGTCCGACCTTTGTGATCGACAACCTCACCGGCAAGGTCGAAGGCACCCCCATCACGATCAACGGCGAGTTCAGTGGCCTCCCGGGGCTGGGAGAGTGCCGCCGGCTGGGAGGAGAAGCGTTGCCACCGGTAGGTTGGCTCAAGATCCATGGCGAGCGACTCCCCATCACCGATGCGGTGGTCGACGCCATCGAACCGGAAGAGGGCAAGGTCCGCCGCATCGTCGACGTACTGGACGCCAAAGGACGCGTGACAGTCGACTGGGAGTTTCGGCGGACCGATCCATTCAGCGAACCTCAAAAGTCGACCGATCTAACGTTCCACGACGCCCGACTGCGATTCGACAAGTTCCCCTATCCCCTGTCGCACATCGAAGGCACGGCCACCGAGCGCAACGGCAAGTGGCAGTTCAAAAACGTGGTGAGCCACGCCCCCGGCACAACGCGCGTGGTTCGCGCCAGTGGCACTTGCACGAAAACGCCCGTCGGACACCAGTTGCAGATGACGATCGTGGGCGAGTACCTGCCACTGGACGACACCCTGCGGCTGGCGCTACCCGATGTGCACCGGACCGCGTGGGAGAAAATCCGCCCGCGAAGCGGCCGGGTGCATTTCCGCGCCGAGGTCGGTCACCACATCGGCGTCGACACCCGCCCGAACGTCCGCATGGCGATCGTGCCGCTGCCTGGATCGCAAACGATCGAGCCGGTGACGATCGAGCCCACCCCGTTTCCCTATCGACTGGAAAACCTCACTGGTCGAATCGACGTGGTCGGCAACCAAGTCACCTTCACCGGCATGCAGGCGCAGCACGGGCAGACCCACATCGAAACCAACGGCATCTGGGTGCCCAACCCGCAAGGAGGCTGGCAACTCGAATTCACCGGCTTGAACGTCGATCGCCTGAAGGCCGACTTCGACCTGAACGAGGCCGCCCCCACCCAAGTCAAGCGCATCATCAGCTACTTGAACCCCCAAGGTTCGTTCGACATCCACAACGGCACCGTCCGCTTCTCGCAACTCATGGCGGGCTCGACCAACCTGCAAAGCGACTGGATCGTCTCGATTGGTTGCCAGCAAAACAACCTCGAAGTGGGCGTGCCGCTGAAGAGTGTCTCCGGCATTGTGCACCTCACCGGGCAGCATAACGGCAACCTTCGCTTCACGGCTGGGCGACTGGAACTCGACAGCCTGTTTTGGAACGGCGTACAGCTCACCAACGTCCGCGGCCCGTTGTGGATTGACTCGCAGGAATGCCGATTGGGCCAGGGCGCCTACGAGCAAATCGTGAAGCGGCAGATTCCCATCGGCAAGAACGTCTCGAAGAGTGTCGAGACCGACTTGTACGGCGGACGTTTGGCGCTCGACGCGTTGGTGCCACTCGAAACGGTTTCCCAGTACCAGCTAGCACTGGCGATCGACAAATGCGACCTGGCGCGCGTGTCGACCGACTACTTCGGCGGATCGGTCGACCTGACCGGCACGCTCTCCGGACAAGCCAGACTCAACGGAATGGGCCGATCGCTCGAGCTTCTTGGCGGCGGCGGGCGCATCCAGGTTCGCAACGCCCAGATGTACGAATTGCCGGTCATGGCCCGCATGCTCAAAGTCCTGCGGAACCGCGTGCCTGACAAAACCGCGTTCAACGGGGTCGACGCTCAGTTCACGCTCGACGGGTCGACGATTCACTTCAATGAACTCAACCTGCTGGGCGATGCGGTAAGCCTGTATGGCGCCGGCGACGTGACGTTCGACCGGCAACTGAACCTGAAGTTCTACTCCACGGTGGGCCGCAACGACTTGCACGTGCCGCTGCTGAAGTCGATGATCGGCCAGGCGAGCGCCAATCTGCTGTTGATCAAAGTGACCGGTCCGGTAGAAAATGCCGACGTGAAACGCGAGGCGCTGCCGGCGGTGAACGAGTTCATGGAGCAACTCGGCGGCGAAGGCGTCGCCACCCCTCGGCCTTCAAGAAACTTTTGGAATCGGTAAGTACGTATCGCAGTGAGCCGACGGCGCCAGCCGCGGATAGAGTCAGCAACACAATCCAACGCCTGGTAACTCCGAGGTCCTCCAATGAGCATCGGTTCTTTTGGTGGCGTGCAAGGCAGCGCGGCGGGTGCTCCGCTGTCGCAGACTCGCGGCAGTGAGGCGGAAAAGGCACAACAACAGTCGGCCGCCACCGAGCGACAAGCCGACGCCGCCGAGAAGTCCGAACGGGCTTCGGGCATCGGCACCACCGAAGAAGACTCTGAAACCAGCGACCGCGATGCTGACGGTCGCCGGATGTACGAGGACGATGGCGAAGGCGAGCAGCAAGCCGCCGACGAACAAGTGGCCGGCGAACCTCCGCCCTCCAGCGAGCCTCCCAAGAGCAAGGACCCTACCGGCCAGTCGGGCAACCAATTGGACTTGATGGGTTAAAGAGGCCGCAGGCGTTAGGCCCGCCAGGTTTGGCTCTACGGCGATTCGGCCCTTTGGCGTACAATGGTAGTGGTGCGTCCCTGACCCCTGTTTCCTGAATCCACTCCCCGCAATGCAATTCACCAAGATGCACGGGGCGGGCAACGATTACGTGTATGTCGATTGCTTCGCCCAACCAACTCCAGACGACGTGGAACAACTGGCCCGCCAGGTCGCCGATCGGCACCTGGGCGTGGGCGGCGACGGGCTGATTTTGATCTGCCCCAGCGAGCAGGCCGACGCTGAAATGCGGATGTACAACGCCGATGGTTCCTACAGCGAGATGTGCGGCAACGGCATTCGCTGCGTGGCCAAGTACCTTTACGACCACGACATCGCCAAGAAGGACAAACTCGCCATCGAGTCGGCAGGCAAGGTGCTCACCTTGGAAGTCTCGACCACTGCGGGCAAAGTCGACCGTGTCCGCGTCGACATGGGCGAGCCAGTGCTCGACGCCGCCCACATCCCCACCCTGCTACCCGGCGATCCGGTGGTCGCTGTGCCGGTGAACGCGTTGGGCACGTTGTTCCGCGTGACCAGCGTCTCGATGGGCAATCCTCACTGCGTGCTGTTCGTCGATCACGCTTCGGACGAATTGGTATTCCGCGTCGGACCGATCCTGGAGCGCCACGAAGCGTTCCCCAATCGCGTGAACGTCGAATTCGTCGAACAGCTAGCACCCGACCGCTTGCGCCAGCGCACCTGGGAACGCGGCAGCGGCGAAACGCTAGCATGCGGCACCGGCGCCAGCGCCGTGTGCGTCGCTGGCGTGTTGACTGGCCGCACGAATCGCAAGGTGACCATCGAACTGCTGGGCGGCGAGCTCGAATTGGAGTGGAACGAAACCGACAATCATGTGTATATGACAGGTCCGGCGGAAGAAGTGTTTTCCGGCGAGTGGAACATTAGCTAGCAGCCAGCTGGCATCGCCGGTCCACTCGCATCCGGAGATAGGTTTAAGTTTCGAGTTTCAAAGTACGAAGCAGGCTACTACTGCTTGTCCTTTGACTCTGTTCGCATGTCGGTTTGCGATCCGATGAAGCTCTCCAATCGATACACGACTGGCCTGGCCGGACTATTGCTTACCAAGAGCATTCGCCGTTGGATGGCGTCGCTCGACTATCGCGTGCTGCACTACGATCGCTCGATCGACCCAATCAACGGTCCGCCGCATCCTGGCATCTACATCTTCTGGCACGAGAACATCCTGTTCCCGCTCTACTTGCGCGGGCGGTGCCACCTGTCGATGCTACTCAGCCGGCACCGCGACGCCGACATCCTGGCCGAGGTCGCGCGATTCAGTGGCTTTGGCACGGTGCGCGGCTCCACGGGTCACGGCGGCCGCGAGGCGCTCGAGCAGCTCGTGCAACGAAGCCGCACCGAGCACATCACCATCACACCCGACGGACCTCGCGGACCCCGACGGCGACTGGCGTTCGGGCCGATTTACCTGGCTTCGCGCACCGGGCTGCCGATCATTCCGCTAGGCTTCGGTTACGACCGGCCGTGGCGTGTGAACAGTTGGGACCGCTTTGCGATCCCACGTCCCATGAGCCGCGCCCGTGCGGTGACGGGCCCTCGCGTCACCATTCCGCGCGGGCTGGAGCGCAACGACATCGAGCCCTATCGCGTGGCCGTCGAGCGGTTGCTCACCGAGCTGACCGACGAAGCCTACGCCTGGGCCGAAAGCGGCAAACGCCGCGTAGGCGAAGAAGACCTGCCGAGGACCTTCGCCCCGCCGCCACAGCCGATGGAATTGGCCCCCTCGATGGCCGCGTCCCGCGCCGCCTAGCCTCGCTCGCCATTGCCGCTGCCAATGTTGGGGGCTTTCTTCGCTGGCGAATCCTGAGAGAATGGCCGTTTCTCTCCCGCTGAAGGATTGGCCAACGGATGAGTTCCGCCACGAGCAACACCACCACGCAGCCCGGCGCATCGGACCAGAGTCCGCTGTCGGTCGCCCAACTCACGGCCCACATCAAAGTGCTGGTCGAAGAGAGTTTTCCCAACGTGTGGGTGGCCGGCGAGGTATCGAATTTCTCGCGGCCACAGTCGGGGCACTGCTACTTCACGCTGAAGGACGATCAAGCGCAGATTCGCGCGGTCATGTGGCGCGGCTCTGCTTCGCGGCTCGATTTCAACATGACCGACGGGCTGGAGCTGGTGTGTCACGGGCGGCTGGACGTCTACGCGCCGCGAGGCAGCTACCAACTGGTGGTCGATCGCGCGCACCCGCAAGGCGTCGGCGCGCTGGAACTCGCCCTCAGACAACTGCGCGAGAAGCTGGCCCGCGAAGGACTGTTCGCACCCGAACGTAAACGTCCGCTGCCCAAGTTCCCCCGCCGCATTGGCTTCGTCACGAGCCCCACAGGCGCGGCGATTCGCGACTTCCTGGAAGTGCTGCGGCGGCGCTGGGCCGGGGTCGATGTGCTGGTGATTCCAGCCCGCGTGCAGGGCGACGGCGCCGCTGCGGAGATTGCCGCGGGCATCAAAGCCGCCGCACGCCTTAAACCGCCGCTCGACGTGCTGGTCGTAGGCCGTGGTGGCGGCAGCCTGGAAGACTTGTGGGCGTTCAACGAGGAGCCCGTGGTCCGCGCTGTGGCGGCGTGCCCGATCCCCACGGTAAGTGCTGTAGGCCACGAGATCGATGTGTCGCTCAGCGACCTGGCGGCCGACGTTCGCGCGCTCACGCCTAGCGAAGCCGCTGAGCGGGTGGTGCCTGCTTCGGAAGAGTTGGCGTCGCACGTCACGCGGCTGGGTGATCGGTTGCACGGCACCATGCGACGAGTGATTCAGTTCGCCGCGCAGCGGATCGACTCACTCGCGGCGCGGCGCGTGCTCGCGCATCCGCACGCTCCGATCGAAGACCGCACCCGCCGCGTCGACGAACTCGACGCGCGAAGCCAGCGAGCCATTCGCAACCTGCTCGGCGAGCGGAGCCACCGCGTGGCGGCGCTGGCCGGCAAGCTCGAGTCGCTCAGCCCACTGGCCGTACTCGGTCGCGGGTACAGCGTGACGCAAGACGCACGAACCGGCAAAGTGATCCGCTCCTCCGCGAAGCTCAAGGTAGGACAACAACTGCGAACCCGCCTGGCCGAAGGCGAAGCCGTAAGCGAAGTAACAAAGATCGACTAATAACCCGCTAGCCGAAGGCACACCTGCCTCGGCGGTTAACTGCACGACCCACATAGCTAATTCACCATGGCAAAAAAGAAGAAGGTAAAACGCAAACAAGCGGCCAAAGATCAGCCTTCGTTCGAGCAAGCGCTCGCGGAACTCGAGACCATCGTTGGCGACTTGGAGAGCGGCGAGCTAGGCCTGTCCGAGGCCCTCGAGCGGTACGAATCTGGCATCGCGCATCTGAAGCAGTGCCACGCCCAGTTGCAGCAGGCTACGCGGAAGATCGAGCTGCTTTCAGGCTTCGATGCAGCCGGAAATCCGGTGGTCCGGCCACTGGATGACGAGGCGGATGAGTCGCTGGAAACCAAGAAAAGTGCCCGAAGTCGTCGCCGGAGCGACGTGGACGATGGGGCGACGCTGTTTTAGAATAGAAGGTTGACCAACAGGTCCGAAATCCCTCCCCCTCCCCTGCCTTGTCCGACTCTGTGCCTTCGCTCGCCCCTGACGCTGAATTGCTTTCGGAAATGGACTCGATGCGCGCCCAGGTCGAAACGGCCTTGGCCGAGCGTCTAGAATTCGACGATGGCTGCCCTGCTCGCCTGGCCGACGCCATGCGGTACGCGGTGCTGGCTCCCGGGAAGCGCCTTCGCCCGCTACTCACGCTACTGGCCTCGCGGGCTTGCGGCGACGATACCCTGCGAGCCATGCCAGCCGCCTGCGCGGTGGAGTTCATCCACGCCTACTCGCTGGTGCACGACGACCTGCCGGCGATGGACGACGACGACCTGCGCCGCGGACTGCCTACCTGTCACAAGAAATTCGACGAAGCCACGGCCATCCTGGTGGGCGACGCCCTGCAGGCGCGAGCGTTCGAGGTGCTGGCCACCGAACTCACACCGGCGAGGGTCGCCGCCGAGGCGTGCGCCGCGCTCGGCCGAGCGGCGGGGGCAACGCTGCTGGTGGGCGGGCAGGCGGACGATCTGGCCGGCGCGGGCGGCGGCGACGAACGGTCGCGGCTCGAAGCGATTCACCATCGCAAGACGGCCGCCATGATTCTCGTGTCGCTGGAACTCGGCGCCCTGGTGGCCGAGGCCACTGGCGAACAAAAGGCCGCCCTGGCCACGTACGGAGAGAAGTTCGGGTTGGTCTTCCAGATCACCGACGACCTGCTGGACGCCCGGGGGGACGAACAGGAAGTAGGCAAACGGGTTGGCAAAGACGCCGACCGAGGAAAACTGACCTACGCCACGCTGGTCGGAATCGAAGAGAGCCGGCAACTGGTCGAGCGACTGGTGGCCGAGGCCCAGGCGGTACTTGAAGTGTTCGGCCATGCTGCAGAACCGCTGCGGCTACTGGCCCGAATGCTGGTGGATCGAACCAAATAGAACATGACCAAAAAGACCCCCGAACCGATTTTGCCCTCTCTCACTTCGCCTCGCGAATTGGAGAAGATGTCGCTGCCAGAGCTGGAACGCCTGGCCGACGAGATTCGCGACGTGCTGTGCAATCTGGTCTCGGCCCGCAGCGCCCACTTCGCTTCGAACCTGGGCGTGGTGGAACTCGCCATCGCGCTGCACCAGACGTTCGACTTTTTGCGCGACCGCTTGATATGGGATACGGGCCACCAGATCTACCCACACAAACTGCTCACCGGCAGGTACGACGAGTTTCCCACCATCCGCACCAAAGGCGGGTTGATGGGTTATCCCAACCCGGAAGAGAGCGACTACGACCTGTTTTGCACCGGCCACGCTGGCTCGAGTGTCGCCACGGCGTTGGGCTTGGCGAGCGGCGACGACTTGGCGCGGTGCGACGAGAATCGCTGGAGCGTGGCGGTGATCGGCGACGGGGCCTTCCCGTCGGGCGTGGTGCACGAGGCGATTAACAATGCCAAGCTGCTCGGCCGCCGGCTGATGGTGGTGCTCAACGACAACGAAATGTCGATCTGCCCGCGCGTCGGCGGCATGGCCGACTACCTCGATCGACTGCGAATGAACCGTGGCTACATCGGACTGAAGGACGAGATCGCCCGCATGCTTTCCAGCGTGCCGGTGCTAGGCGATCCGGTCGAACGGTTCCTGGTGCAAGTGAAGGAAGCCGCCAAGGCTGGCCTGAGCGGCGGCATGATGTTCGAAGAACTCGGCATGCGATACTTTGGCCCCATCGACGGCCACAACATCGCACTGCTGCGCAAGTACCTGCGGATGGCGCGGCAACTCGACGGGCCGATCCTGCTGCATGTGGTCACCGAGAAAGGTCACGGCTTCCGGCCAGCGGCCGAGGACCCGGTGCTGTTCCACGCGCCGCCACAGTTTAGCCGCCGCGACGACGAGATCGTGGAGATGAAGAGTTCCTCGTCACGCAGCTACACCCACGTGGCGCGGGACGCGATCGGCGATGCGATGCGGCGCGACGAACGTGTGACCGTGATGACCGCCGCGATGTGCCAGGGCAACAAGCTCGAGCCGATTCGCGAAGAGTTCCCTCAACGTTTCTTCGATACCGGCATCTGCGAAGCCCACACCGTGGCGTTTGCCGCCGGACATGCGAAGGTCGGGTTGCGGCCGATCGTCGACATCTACAGCACCTTCCTGCAACGCGCGTTCGATCACGTGTTCCAGGAAGTCGCGCTGCAGAACCTGCCGGTCACGTTCATGATGGACCGCGGCGGACTTTCCGGGCCCGATGGTCCCACGCACCACGGCGTGTTCGACATCGGCTACATGCGGCTGTTTCCCAACATGGTGCTCATGGCACCTGGCGACGAGCACGACCTGGTCGAGATGCTCGACTTCGCCCTGTCGCACAACTCGCCGTGCGGCGTCCGTTATCCCAAAGCCAAAGCGGTGCGAGTGGCTCGCACTGATGGCCAGGAGCGCGCACCGATCGAGTTGGGCGCCAGCGAGATCCTGCGATGGGGTCGCGATGGCACCATCATCGCGTACGGCGCACTGCTCGCCGAATGCCTCGAAGCGGCCGCCCTTCTGGACGAGGAAGGTCTCGACTTCGGCGTTGTGAACGCGCGCTTCGCCAAGCCACTGGATACCGATACCATGCTGCGGGCGCTGCGTGAAACGCCGCTGGTAGTCACCGTGGAAGAAGCAGCGCTGGCCACGGGCTTTGGCTCGGCGGTACTCGAAGCGGCCAACTCGGCCGGCGTGGAGACCACGCACCTTCGCCGCTTGGGCATACCGGACCTGTACGTCGAACATGGCGAGCGGGAAGAACTGCTAGCCGACTTGGGCCTCGACTCCGCCGGTATCACCAAAGCGTGCCGCGAAGGGGTGGCGGCCGAGCAGCTTGCTCCGTAGGCTTGTCTGGCCTAGGAAAACTTGCAGTCGCTCCAGCAAAGTCCTTAGAATGAGCGATAGGTTCACCGATTCGTGGACCATCTTTCGTCGCTTAGGAGGGCTCCATCATGCGCCAAGCCGTCTCGCTATCGATTGCATTGCTGTACTGCTTTGCAACGTCGTCACTCGCTCAGGATGCTGAAGAGTCGACGCCCCCTGTCGAAGTTGCCACACAGCCCGACTCGGCCAATAGCACGAAGATCGTGCAGTTCGAGCTGTGGGTGCTGCGACTATCGCCCGATACCGACGTCGACGTGCTGGATAAAGCCGGCCGACCGCTCAAGGACCGCAAAGCCGTGCAATCTCGGGTCAGGGACCTGGAGCAAAAGGGGGTCGTGGCACAGTCGCAGTACATGATGGCTTCGGCATTGGACAATCATCAGTTCATCCTGCAACTTGGCAGCCGAGAACCACGCGTTCATGGTGTAAGACAGACCCAGTTTGGTCGAGCTTCCACTGTTCAGTTCGAAAACGTGGGGGTGATCTTCGAAGGCAAAGCCAAAGTAGAGTCTCACTCGCTTATCTTGAGCCAACTTCGCTACGAAGACTCCTATCTCGAACCAACAGACGTGGCCATCTTCGAGGGCAAGGATGGCAAAGAGACCGATATAGCCCGCATGCGCACGCTCACCCAAAACTCCACGATTGGCTGCCCCAACGGTGGCGCCGTGGTGGTGATGGCGTCCAGTGGCGATTCGTCGACGGGTCAGCCCGCCACCTTGATGTTCCTGGCTTGCCGGGTGTTGGAGTAGGCGATGGCCGAAACGACCAACTTGCGAGTCAGTCTTTCAAGTACTCCGCGCCGCAGCGGTAGCACTGATCTTCCAATCGGACGCAGTTCTTGACCGTCACGCACACATGTCTTCCATCGGCCAACCAGAGTTGAATACGACTGGCTGGCAGCAATTGGACAGGTGAGTAGAATCCCGCGCCGGTTCGTGATACGTCCGACAGGTAGGCTGCATAGAATCGGTCGCCGTAGAGCATGACTGCGTGGCTGCGGAGGTACATCCTGTGGTAGCCACGTCGGCTATCCGGCTTCACAGGCATCGGACCTTGCTTATCGAGGTACTCGTCCGCCAACAGGGGCAAACGCGCTCGATCGGCAATGGACTCCCACGCCGGTACGGTTAGTTGCTCTTGACCGCAGCTACCCAACATTGGGCCATCTCCTTGTCGAACTGAGTCCCGGCTCGGCTCTCGATGAACTCGGCCGCCTCGTGCATCGTCATTGGTCTACGATAGGGCCGGCTTCCCGTAAGTGCGTCGAACACGTCGACTACCGATAGCAGCCGTGCCCAAGGATGAATCTCGCTTCCACGGATACGAACTGGATACCCGTTGCCATCGAAGTGTTCATGGTGCTGGTAAACCATCAGCTTTTGTTCGTGCGATACGTCGATACGGGTTACCAGCTCTTCGTACCCACGTTGGGGGTGCGTTTGAATTAGCTCTCGCTCTTCGGTGGTAAGCCTTCCCGGCTTGGATAGAATGTGGCTGGGAATCGACCGTTTGCCCATGTCGTGCAACATGGCTCCCATGGCGATTTGGTCGAGTTCCGCGTCGTCGGTGATTCCCAACTTTTCCGCCAGCATCGTTGCGTAGCTGGCTGTGTTTGTCACGTGGGTAAACGTCTGCGAATCGTGGCGTGCGATGGCGAACAACTCTTCGGGCACCAAGTCGTTCTGGGTTACCAATGCGTTGATGTGCCGCGAGACGTCCGCCACCAGCCCCACATAGTGACTGGGGTCGATGGCCTTGAGCGTGCGTTCGACTTCGAAGCTCACCGCTGCTTGAAGCATCGAAAAGCGATCGGTCGGCTCCATGGTGTCGTCCGACACCAGATCGCCGAGCGAATCGAGCAGTTCCGCACAGGTGTTCTTGAAGTCCGAAGTGCGAAGGAAGAGGTTGCTCCCCTTCGACTCGATCAGCTCGTCCAGCGTGTGTTCGTCCACTTGGACGTTCGCCTCGCGGAACAGCACAGCGCGATCCGACTCGCCGTCGCAGTAGTAAATCGCGACGGGAAGATCGTTCACTTTCCGCAGCATGCTTGGCGACAGCCGCACATAGCCTTTCGGACAACGAATTTTGGTGGAAGTCGTGGACATCGCTCGTCCTATAGACCTGGAGCTGCGGCAGGGGGGCTGATTTCAGGCACGACATAAACATAGCCCAAGAACTGCGGATTGCCCTATTTGCAGGCCGGAGAACCGACCCGATTGGTACGAGTGTCCCGGTACTGCGGATTGTGCGGTGGAAAATGCGCCGGTGAGTTCGAATTTCACCGATAGTCGGGGGGCTCGCGACACGCACGTGCGCCTTGCGTGCGAGTGCCTCACAGTCCGTCAGCGCCGAGAAGGCGACGTCAGCGACCTTTGCACAGGTCACTCGCTCTTGCAGTATTCCGCGCCACAGCGGTAGCAGCGTTCCTCGATGCGCAAGCAGTTCTTGGTTCGCAGTCGCAGAGTTTGTCCATCCGCCAACCAGACCTGGATGTCGGACACCGGCAACAGTTGCACCGGCGCGTACAGCCCTACTCCGCTCCGCGACACGTCGGACAGGTACCCCGCCAAGAACTGGCCGTGGTACAGCAACACAGCTGGCGTACGAAGATAGATCCGGTGAAAGTTCCGCCGGCTGTCCGGCATCACCGGCATCGGCCCCTGCTTGTCGTGGTACTCTTCCACCCCTTGTGGCAGTCGCGCCCGGGCAGAGATGGAGTCCCACGCAGGCACAGTCAGTTGCAGTTGATCGCCGCCACCCAACACTTGGCCATCTCCTTTTCGAACTGGGTTCCCGCGTGGCTATCCACGTACTCCGCGGCCTCGCGCACGGTCATAGGCCTGCGATAGGGCCTGCTGCCCGTCAGGGCGTCAAACACGTCCACCACCGCGAGCAGTTTCGCCCACGGGTGAATCTCTCCACCCAAGATTCGCACCGGATAGCCCGTACCATCGATGCGTTCGTGATGCTGGTAGACCATCATTCTTTGTTCGTGCGACACATCGCTGCGTGCAGCCAGCTCTTCGTACCCACGTAGTGGGTGCGTTTGAATCTGTTTCCGCTCCTCCGGATTCAGGGGCCCGGACTTGCAAAGAATGTGCTTGGGAATCGCTCGCTTCCCGATGTCGTGCAGCATGGCCCCTGTCGCAATCTCACTCAATTCTTCGTCGTCAGAGTAACCTAGCCGCTCGGCCAGCATCACCGCATAGCCCGAAGTGTTGGTAACATGCGTGAAGGTTTGCGAATCGTGCCGAGCAATGGCGAACAGCTCATCCGGCACTAGCCCAGTGCCGGAAACCAGCGTCGAAATATGGTCGGCGAACTTTGCACTCAGATTGACGAACTGCCCCGGATCGACAACACGGAGGGTCCGTTCGACCTCGAAACTCACCGCCACTTGCAGCATCTGGTAACGATCGGCCGGCGACATCGACTCGTCGGCGACGACATCTTCGAGTGACTCCAACAGTCCGGAGCAGGCTTCGCGAAAGTCGGACGCGCGAATGCAGAGGCTGTCTCCCTTCGACTCGATTACCTCGTCCACTGTAGCCGGATCGACTTGCACATCGGCTTGGCGAAACAGCACCGGCGCAGAGGAGTCACTAGCCAGGTAAAATGCCACGGGGGCCGCAGCCAGTCGGCGCAGCATGCCTGGAGAGAGCCAGACGTAGCCTTTGGGCGCAGCTCGCCGTTGCCTTAAAGTCGTACCGCTCGCCATACCTGCCCCTACCAACCGAGTCGCAGCATCGTGGTCCCCCGCAGGGACCAGACAATCCTAGCTCAAACATTTCGAGCTGCGTCCCATTCGTGAGCCCAGGACCGGTTACAATGATTGTGCGGGCGGCGACGCCGGGGGGTGTCACCTGGCTGCCGAGGACGGTATTGCCCCATCGCCTCGGTGCCAGGACACTGGTAACCGTAACGCCGCAGCTCCCTGCACCTCCTTTCACACCGCAGAGCTTCCATGTCCTCCCACCACCGCCATCGCGCCGTTCTGGTAGCTGACGGAACCCGACCCCGGCTCTCAGGAGAGCTTGCCCGACTCGAGCCGGTGGTGGCCCAACACCTTGACGTGGTGGGCCACGTGCTGGATCTGGCCGATGGGATGATTCCCGACGAGGCGGAACTGGTGGTGGTGTTCGGCGGCGATGGCACCATGCTCCGCACTGCTCACTTGATGGGCGAGCGGCAACTTCCCGTGCTGGGCGTGAATCTAGGCAAGCTCGGCTTCCTGGCGCACATCCGCCCCGAACAGCTAGCAACCGCGCTGCCGACCATCTGCAATCACGAAGCCCGCGTGGTGGACCATCTGATGTTCGATTGCTCGCTGATGCGCGGCGGCAAAGTCGTGGAGACGGAACTGGGACTCAACGAGGCCTCGGTGCTAGCAGGGCCGCCGTTCTCGTTGATCGAGGTTCAGCTTTACGTTGACGCTGAATTGGCAACTACCTATAGTTGCGACGGCCTGATCGTCAGTACGCCGGTCGGATCGACCGCCCACAGCCTGTCAGCCGGCGGGCCGATCCTGCGGAAGGACCTGCAGGCGTTTGTGATCTCGCCCATTAGCCCCCACACCTTAACCAACCGTCCCGTGGTCGACTCGGCCGAACGCATCTACGAACTGGCCGTGCCCGAGCCCAACGAAGGAACTACACTGATCGTCGACGGCCGCCCGTTGGCAAATATTCGCTCGGGCGATCGAGTGCGTATCGCTCGTAGCAAGGCCACCTTCAAACTGCTCGGAATCCCTGACCGAGGTTACTATCGAACACTTCGCGAAAAGCTCGGGTGGGGCGGACAGTTGAGAGAAGAACCTCCCCACAGCTAGCACCCGTCTAGCACTAGTCGCAATACTCCCCTCGCGTGGAAAGGATGCCACCATGAGATTTCTAACATCGCTCGCTCTGGTTACCTTGCTCGCCGCTTGCCACACGGCACGCGCCGCGGACGACGAAAAGGTAACGCTCGCCTACAAGCTAAAGATGGGCGAAACGCTGCGATACTCCATCGACCACCGCGCCAGCGTCCGTAGCACCATCGAGGGCACCTCGCAGAAGGCCATCACGCGAAGCGAGTCGGTCAAGGTCTGGAAGGTGATGGACGTGATGCCGGACGGAGAGATGGAGTTCCAGCACATCGTCGAAAGCGTCCGCATGACCAACCAACTGCCCGACCGGGCGGAGATGGTGTACGACAGCAAGAAGGACGAGAAGGCGCCCCCCGGATTCGAAGACGCCGCCGCTGCGGTGGGCACCGTGCTGAGCATCATCCGCATGTCGCCCCGCGGCGAACTGGTTGAACGCGAAGTGAAACACGAGCAACCGGCCGCCGACACCGAAGCGCCAGTCACGCTGCTGCTGCCGGAACGACCAGTTGCCGTGGGAGACTCGTGGAACGAGCCACGCACCGTACCGGTACAAACGGCCGACGGCGCCAAGCGCGAGATCCAAACCCGCCGGCACTACGAGCTCATCAAAGTCGCGTCCGGCGTCGCGACCATTGAGGTCAGCTACCAGGTACTTTCGCCCATCGATCCGACTATCGAAGCGCAGTTGGTGCAGCGACTGATGAAGGGCACCGTGCGGTTCGACATCGATGCGGGCCGCGTGCTCAGCCAGGAGATGGAAGTCGACCAGCGCGTATTGGGCTTCGCCGGCCCCACCAGCAGCATGCACTACGTGATGCAAATGGACGAACGCCTGCTGGATGGCAAGAAGGAAGAAATCGCTTCGAAGCCGTAGTTCGACTTAGGGTTTTCCGCGACCGCACTGGGCAAGAGCACTGCGTGCCTTCTGCCACCAAGTTGCCGGTTTCAGCTAGAATGACGAGTGACTGGCCACCGGTCGGTCGGAGGTGTGAAGTCCTGCACAATTCCTGGGCAGGGGCTCGAACCACTTTCGCTCCCATTCTTGCAGCAACCGGAATCAGACAACATGCGCGCCAAGATCATGGCGATTTCTTGCACGGTCCTTACCCTCGCGGGATGGCACGGTGCATCGATGTGCAGCGGCCAAACTACCGATCCACCTCAAGGCAAGAACCTGGCGCAGTTGGCCACGTCCAGTGCGTCGTACACCTCCGGGGATACGACCCTCGCCGCGCTGAACGATGGACGCGAACTGCGCAACTCGCGCGAGCAGCCCCATAACGCCTACGGCAACTGGCCGCGTCGAGGAACCCAGTGGGTGGAGTATCGCTGGGCGAAGCCCATTTCGACCAATCGAGTGGAAGTCTATTGGTGGGCAGACGGCCGAGGAGTTGCTGAGCCCAAGGCGTGCCGACTCCTCGCGTGGGACGGCCAGCAATACGCGCCCGTGCGGGGCGCCGAGCAGATCGGCGTCCAGCGCGACCAGTACAACCGCGCCGACTTCCAACAGGTGTCGTCCGACCGTCTGCGGTTGGAGTTCGACTCCGACGACAGCGGCCACTCGACCGGCATCCTCGAGTGGCGGGTGTTTGACACTGGCGACTCTCCGGAGCTTCCGCCGATCGTAACGGGCGACGTCGATCGCATCGTGATGCTGGGCGGCAAAACCTATCTCGAAGGTTCGGTCAAGACGCTCAGCGATGATCCGCCCACTGTCGCTTGGCGGAAGAAATCGGGCCCCGGCGAAGTGCAGTTCGCGGACGCCGCCAGCTTGTCGACCTCTGCCACCTTCTCCGAGGTGGGCGAGTACGTGCTCGAACTTGCTGCTGGCAAGCCTGATGCCATGAACACGGCCGAGGTCGCCGTGCGAGTGGAACAACCGC
Organism: Aeoliella sp.; assembly: GCF_965227375.1. Lineage (NCBI taxonomy): Bacteria > Pseudomonadati > Planctomycetota > Planctomycetia > Pirellulales > Lacipirellulaceae > Aeoliella > Aeoliella sp. The sequence continues at coordinate 166,196 of NZ_CBDDFX010000002.1, read as the reverse complement.
CCACCGAACCGCCGCTGGGTGTCGTGTACACCAAACGCTATGAGATCGACAGCCCGCTGTGGAACCACCGCGCTAAGGCGATCATCACGCGTTGGATCCCGCACTGCATCGACCGCATCAACCGCCCAGACCTGGAAGAGGGAGGAATCAACAACTTCCTCGATGCGGCCAAGAAGCTGGCGGGCGAGCCGGCGCACGCGCACCGCGGCTACGTGTTCTCCAACGCCTGGGTGCATCAGACGGTGGAATCGATGTGCATCGCGCTGATGGTCGACCCGCAGGGCGACGAAGAGATCATCGCCGCGCAGCAGATGATGGAAGTCACGCTCGAAGACTGGATCCCCAAGATTCTGGCCGCGCAGGAACCAGACGGCTACCTGCAAACCGCGTTCACGTTGAACGACCGCATGCATCGCTGGACGCCTGGCAACCGCACAGGTCACGAGGGCTACGTGGCGGGCTACTTCCTCGAGTCGGCCATCAACCACTACACGCTCACCAACGGCACCGACCTGCGGCTGTACAACGCGGCGAAGAAACTCGCCGATTGCTGGGTGGCGAACATCGGCCCCGAGCCGGGCAAGCGTCCCTGGTACGACGAGCACCAGGAGTTGGAGCAGGCGCTGGTGCGATTCGGCCGCTTTGTCAACGACATGGAAGGCGACGGCGCCGGCGACAACTACATCGCGCTGGCCAAGTTCCTGCTCGACAATCGTGGTGGCGGCGCAGAGTACGACCAAAGCCACCGACCAGTGCAACAGCAGTACGAGGCTGTGGGACACGCGGTGCGGGCGGTTTATTCGTACTCCGCCATGGCCGACGTCGCCACCGAGACCGGCGACCTCGACTACCGCTCGGCGGTGATGTCGCTGTGGGACAACATTGTCAACCGCAAGTACTACCTCACCGGCGGTATTGGCAGCGGCGAGACCTCCGAAGGGTTCGGCGAGGATTTTTCGCTGCCCAATCGCGGGTACTGCGAGTCGTGCTCCAGTTGCGGCGAGATCTTCTTCCAGTACAAGTTGCACCTGTCGTACCACGACGCCAAGTATGTCGACTTGTACGAGGAGACGTTCTACAACGCATTGCTCGGCTCGCTCGAACTCTCGGGCAGCAATTTCTACTACCAGAATCCGCTCACCGAGGCCTCGCCGCGTTACCCGTGGCACGTCTGCCCCTGCTGTGTGGGCAATATCCCGCGGACGTTGCTGATGCTGCCGACGTGGACCTATACAACCGATGGCGAGGGTGTCTACGTCAATCTGTACATTGGCGGCACCACGCAAATCGAAGGAGTTGGTGGCGGACTCGAATTGGTGCAGCAGACCGACTATCCGTGGAGCGGTAACGTGAAGCTGCTCGTGAACCCCAGCGAGCCAACCACAATGAAGATCCGCCTGCGCTCGCCAAGCCGTAGCGTCAGCGAACTGTACCAGAGCACTCCGCAGGCCGATGGCGTGATAGCGGTAAAGGTCAACGGCCAAGCGGTCGAGGCCGATACCCGCGGCGGCTATGTGGTCATCGATCGCACCTGGCAACGCGGCGACGAGATCGAACTCACGCTGCCGATGACGCCGCAGCGCGTGAAGTGCGACCTGCGCGTCGCGGCCAACCGCGGACGCGTCGCCTTGCGCTACGGGCCACTGGTCTACAGCATCGAGACCGTCGACGGCAACAATCTGGACGGCTTGCTGCCGCCGGACGCCGAAATTACCACCGAATGGCGCCCTGACCTGCTGGGTGGTGTGACCGTGATCAAAAGCCAATTCGCCGATGGAACTCCGCTGCTGGCCGTGCCCAACTATGCTCGGAACAACCGACAACCGCAGCAGGGAAGGAATCGATCGATTGTTTGGATTCGCGACCAGTGAGCAGCGCCCTTTCCTTGTTAGTCCTGACTACAAAGCATGAATAGGTTATGGCGAAAGAGCTGGTGATCGTCGGCGGTGCCAATGGAACGGGGAAGACAACGTTCGCTCTGGAATACGTCACGCAGCATGGCGCTGAGTACCTAAGCGCTGATTCGATTGCCGCGGAGATTTCGGCGGACGACCCAACCAGCGCTCGCTTCCAGGCAGGGCGGCGATTCGTCACGCTGCTCGGTGAGCGCGTACGCGGCACAGAGTCGGTATTGATCGAGACCACACTGTCAGGTGTTGCTCTCCGCAAGCAGATCAAGCAAGCCGCGCGTGCGGGATTCGTGATCTCGATCTTCTATCTGTTTGTCGACTCTCCGGAGACCTGCATCGAGCGAGTCGCTCATCGCGTACGGATGGGTGGCCATCACGTACCGGAGATAGATATACGCCGGCGATTCAATCGCAGTATCAACAACTTCTGGAATATCTATCGCGATATGGCCGATAATTGGGTCGTCGTCTATAATAGTGCTGAAGGTCCTCTTGACGTTGCTACGGGATCGGATGCAGGGACTAGCGTCCGGGACGAGGACAATTTCCAGACGTTTTTGCGGCTACTCCAGTTGAGCAATCTATGAACGGTAATTCAGTTCTCAGCGCAGAAACGTACGCCAAGATCGACGACTTCATGCGAATTGCACGTACCGCAGTTGTCAAGGCACAACAAGAGTCCCGGCGGCGTGGAGTTCCCAACGTCTACTCAATCAACGGCCGGATCTACTACGAGTTGCCCAACGGCGAGTTGTCGCTCGAAGATCCGTATCCGAAATCACAAAAGAACGCCGAGTAGCGTTCATTCCCCTTCGACTTCGTGCACCACGACCACGTCGTGCACACCGCTGGCCATTTGGTCGCCATCGGGGCCGGCTGCCAGATGCGAGCCGCCGACGATCACAATCTTGTCGCCTCGTTTGGCGCCGCAGATGGTGCGCGACCATTCGTCGGCGTGGCGGATCAGTTGCTGCATGTCGCACGCGGGTGCACCGCGCAGCGGGGTGACGCCCCAGTAGAGGCTCATCTTTCGCAGCGTCGACTCCTTGGTGCTAACGCCAATCGTGGGCACCAAGTTGCGGTGCTGGGAGAGCGCGAGCGCGGTGCCTCCCGAGTGACTGGCGACCACGATGGTTTTGGCCTGCAACTGGGTGGCCATCAATCCCGCACCGCTGACCACCGCGCGGGTCACGTCATGCTGCGTGGCGTACTCGTCGCGATCGGCGTCGCGCTGCAACAGGGTCGGAATGGCATCTTCGGTGGCATGGGCGATGCTGTTCATCATCTCCACGGCTTTCACTGGGTGCTTGCCAATGGCAGTCTCGCCCGACAGCATGCAGGCGTCGGCGCCGTCGAGCACGGCGTTCGCCACGTCGGTCACTTCGGCGCGGGTGGGGCGAGTCGACTCGTGCATGCTTTCTAGCATTTGGGTCGCGATGATCACTGGTTTTTCGTAGCGGTGGCAAACGCGGATGATCCGCTTTTGCTGCACCGGCATTTCGGCCACGTTGATTTCGACGCCCAAATCACCACGGGCGACCATCACCGCGTCGCTGACCGAAACGATCTCTTCCAGCCGGTCGAGTGCTTCACGCTTTTCGATCTTCGCTACCACGTCGGCCTGCGAGCCCGCCGACTTGAGGATGTCCTTCAAGGCTTTCACTTCGTCCGGCGCGCGGACGAAGCTCAGGCTCACAAAGTCGACCTTGGCTTTGGCGGCCCAAATGGCGTGCATGTGGTCGGTAACGCTGATCGCCGGCGCGCTGAGCTTTACGCCCGGCAGGTTGATTCCTTGCCGCGACCGGACATCGCCCGGTTGCGTCACTACGGCCTTCACGCGTCCTGGTTTGACGTCGACCACGCGCATGATCACGGTTCCATCGGCCAACATGACGTTGTCGCCTTTGGAAAGCTCGGAGGTGAGCGGCTCGTAGGTGCTGGTGAGCTCGTTCGGCCCGCCGGGCTCGTCGCCTTCGACGAACGTGTACTCGTCGCCTCGTTCGCAGTGAATACAGCCGTCGGCCACTTCGCCCAAACGAATCTTGGGCCCCGCCAGGTCGGCCAGGATGGCCACCGGCTGGTTGAGTTCTTCGCTCACCTGGCGGATCGTGTCGACCGTGGGCTGCTTTTCTTCCGGACCTCCGTGCGCCATGTTCAGTCGAAATACGTTGACGCCGGCCTGGACGAGTTCGGTGATCCGCTCGCGGGACTCGGAGGCTGGACCAACGGTGGCGACGATCTTCGTGTACGCCCGTTGGCGAATATCTTGTGGCTGCGCTGTCATGGAGTCCTTTTGTGCTGTAACTCGAAAAATCGAAAGGGCTGTTCCGCGTAACTCAAGAATAGCTTCCTCCTAACTTCCCTCTCCCCCTTGCTGGGAGAGGCTAGGAGAGGGGGTCAATAAAAACTGCGGAAGCTACTCTTGAGTCTCCACCTAGCGGCTCGCGTGGGCCCCTATTCTGACGGCAACCGGCGATGCTGGGAATAAGGGTGCCGAGAGTCGCCACGACGGGCCTCGCGACTGCCCGCACGCTGGACTAAAATAGCACTTTGGCTCGATCCTGCTCTCGGCAAGCGACATGCCCTCTTCGAACGACTACTGGAAGAACAAAGCCTGCCTGGTGACCGGGGGATCGGCCGGACTGGGGCTGGTACTCGCCGAAACGCTCGTCCGGCACGGCGCCCGAGTGGTGATCAACGCCCGCGATCGCGAACGTCTTGTCGATGCAGTGGCGAAACTCAAAGACTTGGGCGGCGAAGCGGCCGGCGTGATGGGCGACATTGCCGAGGTGGGTTTTGCCCAGCAACTGGTGACCGACACGGTCGACTCGCTGCAGGGGCTCGACTTCGTGTGCCACGCCGCCGGACGATCGATGCGGGGCGAGTTGGCCAGCACTAGTCGCGAGGACTTCGAGGCCCTGTGGCGGGTCAACACGCTGGCTGCGTTCGAACTCGCTCGAGCGGCCACCGAGCCACTCACCACCAGTCGCGGACACCTGGTGCTGATTGGTTCGCTGGCCTCGCGTGTGTCGCCGCGCTTCCTGGGCGCGTACTCCGAGAGCAAGTTCCCGCTCACCGCCATGGCGCAGCAACTGCGACTCGAACGCGGCCCCGCCGGGCTGCATACGCTATTAGTATGCCCAGGACCGATCGCCCGCACCGACGAGGTGTCGAGCGACCGCTATGAGGCCGCCGAGCAAGGCCTACCCGACGCAGCCACCAAGCCGGGCGGCGGAGCGAAGGTCTCGGCGCTTGATCCCGAGAAGCTCTGCGAGCGCATTCTTGCGGCATGCGAGGCGCGGAAGGCAGAACTCGTGATGCCGGGCCGCGCACGACTATTGTTCGTGCTGAACCAAATTTCGCCGAAGCTAGGCGACTGGCTGCTGCGCAAGATGAGTGGGTGAGAGCGCTAGGGCGGGGTTAGCTGATTTGTGTGCCCAACTCGCGCAGCAGGTCCAGTGTGTAGAGACCGCTGTTGTGGCCGTCGCTGAACGAGATGTTGTAGGCGTAGTTGCCCGTCGGCCGCATGCCGGCAATCGCGAGCGGCGCGCCCGCTCCCGGCGGTAGTACCGGCAGTACGTTGTCGGGCGGTGGCGGTGCGTTGCGTTTCTCGCGACACGTGGCGCAAGGGCACGCGTCGCGCAGTTCGCGGACCGTGTACTCGCGCACGGTGTCGTCCGACCAGGTGATTCTCAACTGATCGTCAGTAGGCTTTTCGAGTTTTGTGGGAGTGGTCATCTTCTTCAAATGGCGAGCTGCGAGCGTCAGCGACCGGAGTTAGAACGTGGATATCGCAATTTGGACTCGCTGTTTCTTCCGCTAAGCAACGCACCACCAAACAGCTCCGCCGAGCGTTACCGCAAACAACAGCACCGCGGCGCCGCATCCGGCTGACTTGTCGGGCAGCCGACCGGGGTACTTCTCACGCAGGCTGTCGGTCAGTGTCTCGATGAAGTCCTTGGCTTCCTTAAGCCCCTCGCCGGTCGCGTCGCGATAGAGCTTGATGGCTTCGATCTTACGGCCTGCGAAGATGGCTTCGTTAATCTGGTCGCGTTTCTCATCGGTAAGCGGCATGTCGATCGGCTCCTGGTTGGACGCAACCACACATAGCGAGTGTTGGTGGATTGTTGCCGAAGCTCGCAGCGATGGTCAAGGTGAGGCTAGCACTCTTTGTTGTCCTGCCGCGCGGCGCCAGCGACGATCCAGCGGATGGTGAAGTGCAACAGCGCACCAACGACTCCGGTACCACCCGTCACCACCATCCAGGGCACATAAGGAAAGTTCTGGGAGTCGAATACTACGAAGGCCATGATTATCTCGCCCGCGGCAAAGAACGTGCCCACCAAGAGCAAGGGTTCCACGACCGCCAGATAGACAAAGCGGCGTGCGGCGTCCTCAATATTGAGGTCGGACAGCAGTGAGATCGAGCGCCACCACGCGTGGGCGAAGACCGGAACCAAGATTCCTCCGAACAGCAACATCCCGGACCGCGGCAGCTCAAATAGCCTCCAAACCATGGAAAGAATCGCAAGCGGCGGCAACACTGCCACAAATAACGCCAGGAAGTCGCCCATCGAATAACGGCGCGTCGACGACTCCCAGCCTTCCGCAGCCCTGTACATTTTGGAGGCGGTGGTAAGCGCAGCGATCCAGCCCACCATCATCAAGAACAAGACCAGCAACGAAACGGCGATCATAGTCATGCTGTGATGATACCAAGAACCAAGGTATCGCATGGTGATGTAGGGTTCAGTCGACTTCGTCCTCCGATGGCGGCTTGGGATGCAGTCGTTCGCTCCCCGCACGGACCCAATCGCAAGCCAGGCTATATACAACCGCCGCCACGGTGTAGACGAGCATACCGCCGAACGCGCGGGTGGCTAACTGTAACTCGGCGTTCCATGCCATCGGCAGGGCCATGAGCAAGGCCGCTCCTCCCGCCGGGATTAGTCCCATGCCAAGCGGCTGCAACAAGCCCAGGAACACCGCGCGCCGCACGGTGCTGTTGACTTCGATGGCCGAGAGCGCCGCGACGCCCCACCACCAGATACCCGCATAAACCGCAGCGTATAAGATACCAACCACCCAGAATCCTGGGTTCGGAGTCGTACCGGTGCGCACAAACAGCGTGAGCAGCAGCAACGGAATCTGCATCATCAGGAACAGCGACATGAAGTCGACCAACTGAAAACGCGGCCGCGACGTCTCAGGCCACGCGATACCGCGCGTGATGTCGATGCTGCAGATGGCCCGCCAACTGCCGTACAGCGCAGCCGCGCCGGCTGGGATCATTAGGAATCGGATCAAGAACTCAGTCATGGAACTCAGCTTGAGGATCAGACTTCTCTACTCTTACGCCAGAGTGCACGTAACGGATGCCGCGTCCCAACAAGCCTCCCACGGCAGCCAATGAAAGTGCAACTGCTAACCAGATTCCCAGCGGAGGATCCTGGGCGCTCAACAACGATAGAGAGCCCAACAGAAACACGGCTGCAATGGGTGCGGCTCCCAACATGGTTGGGAAGAGAATACCGAGGAACAGCGCTCGACGCACGGCATCATGGACTGCCAGATTGCTCAACAGCCTCACGGCCTGCCACCACAAAGTGAGGAAGGCGAGCAACAGGGGGACTCCGAGCCCAAGCACTGTTGGTCACGGCGGCCAACCAGTGCGAGCGGCTACCGAGAGGAACACCAACGCCGGCGCGAGCGCTACGAAGAGCGCCAGGAAGTCGATGAGTTGCACGCGAGTAGGGCCGCCGTTCCTTCTGACCGACTCGCGGCGAAAAAACACAGTGAGTGCTCGGAACGCAAATCCCCAAGCCGCTGCAATGGCAGCAAAGGCCGCAATCGACACCAGCACCTTGCTCATACTTCGGCCCTACACCGGAACGAAAAGTTCCGATTGTAGCAGAACCGTGGCAAGTGCGCGTCGCCGAAGCGGATCGCTACGGCAGGAACGCCGCGGTGCCTACGGTGGCCCCAGCCTGGAATGCAGCGGCTCGCCAAGTGAACGGCACCGCTGGAATCATGTACGGAGCGCAGTTGCCCGGACGATAGTGGCCCAATGGGTAGATGCACTCGTTGGGTGGCGTGATGCCCATGCAGTACGGCAGTACTGGCAGTCGGGTGAAGAAGTGAGCACCCGAAACCAAGGGCTGCACGCACGGTCCCCAGGAGTGACCGTAGCGTTCGAGTTGCACTTGCTCGAAGTACAGCGGCTTGTGGCAGTTGCCCGCTGCCTTCCACATGTAGGTGACCTCTGCCCAATGGCGACCCTCGTACACCAAGCCGTTGTCCAGTACGCACTCGAAGGGATACTGCTCGCCCTCGGTGCCTTGTTGCCGGATGCTCAGATCGATCTCGGAGATTACGTCGTCGAAGACGCGTTTGCGAGCATCTTCGCAATTCTCGTGCGACCGCTCGCGTTCTCGATTGTAATTGGCCTGCTGTTGCGGACTCATCTTCGAGAAATCAAAATCCCTTTCAGGAGTTGTCTGCCCGGGGCGGAACACTGGATCTGGACGGGTCGGTGCAGTCGGCAAATCGTCCTGGCCATTGATGGGCATCGTCGGCTCGGGCATATCCTCGATCGCTCCCGGCTCGGGCGGTTCGGGCAACGGGCCGGCATCCAGATCGATCTCGGGCATGTCGTCCGGCTGCTGAGGATCTTGTCCGAAAGGCAAATCGATGCCACGAGTGATCTCGTCGTCGTCATCGCCGAATGGATTCTGCGCCACGTGGTTGGAGATCGCGGGGCCGCCATACTTCGGATCGCGGGGGTGAACTACCACGCTCCGTAAGCTAGCCGCGCCGGAGGCCGAGACCGATGGCGATTCGATCTCCTCGTAGGCCACTTGCATCACCGCATAGCCGTTGGCGTCGGGCTTGGCGGCGGAGAGACGTTGCACGGGAAGATTAGTCGCCGACGGTGCGGACTTGGTCGAAGGAGTACCAGCGGCGCGCCACTGGAGTGGTGCCGGTTCGCCGCCGAACGACTGCAGGGCGGTTACCAACAGCACCAGCGTGGCAAGCAGTGCTGCCGGCAGCCACGTGGTGTCGTTGTAAGAAGAGCGATGCAAGGCAAGGGACGACGGTCCATGATCGTCCACGGCCGATGGTCCATCCGTTCCCACCAGCACATCAAGGCGAGCGAGATCAGGTCGATTCTCCGCCTTGGTATTCGGTGGTGTAGTTTGGTGCTTCTTGCGTGATGGCGATGTCATGCGGATGGCTCTCCCTAACACTTGCCGGTGTTACCCGGACGAACTGCGTTTCCTTACGCAATTCCGCGATGGTCCTAGTGCCACAGTACCCCATGCCGGCACGCAACCCGCCCACCAATTGGTAGACGAATGGCCCCAGCGGACCCTTGTATGGCACTCTTCCCTCAACTCCCTCTGGCACCAATTTGCCGTTGCCGGTGCCGTCGTCGTCATCGACGTCGGCTTGGCGGTATCGTTCTTTCGAACCATGCACCATGGCGCCCAGCGACCCCATGCCGCGATACGCTTTGTAGGTGCGTCCCTGGTACAGCACTCGCTGCCCGGGGCTTTCGTCCAGACCGGCGAGCAATCCGCCAATCATCACAACGTGGGCCCCAGCGGCGATGGCTTTGGAAATATCTCCCGAGTAACGAATTCCCCCATCGGCGACAATGGTCACGCCGGAACCTTCGGCGGCCCGCGCCGCCTCACTGATGGCGGTTATCTGCGGTACACCAATGCCCGAGATGATTCGCGTGGTGCAAATCGAACCGGGTCCAATGCCAACTTTCACGGCGTCGGCCCCGGCTTCCATCAGGTCGCGACAACCCTCGTAGGTCGCAACATTGCCTGCCACTACGTCGATGTCATGTCGGCTCTTAATCTGTTTTACGGTCTCTATGACGTTGCCGGAATGACCGTGTGCGCTGTCGACCACCAGGAAGTCGACTTCCTTGGCGATCAGGCTCTCGACGCGTTCGAAATCGAACACGCCCACGGCCGCCCCCACCCTCAACCGACCCTGAGCGTCCTTCACCGCGTGGGGGAAGCGCCGCATCATGTCGATGTCTTTGATGGTAATCAGGCCTGTCAGTCTGTAATCTTCGTCAACCAGCAGAAGTTTCTCGACCTTTTTTGCCATCAAAATCTTCTCAGCTTCCTCAAGCGTCACAGTCCCGGTGGCTGTGACCAGCGCCTCTTTGGTCATTACGTCGGCGATGGGCAGTTCGTCGCCTTCGAGAAACCGCATGTCGCGGCGAGTGAGAATGCCGACCAAAGTGCCATCGGGCTTGGTGATGGGTACGCCAGAGACGTTCGATTGCGACATCGTTTCGCGGGCGGTGGCAACGCTAGCATCGGGCGGCAGGGTCACCGGGTCGACGATGATACCGTTGGCCGAGCGCTTCACCTTGTCGACCTCTTCGGTCTGCAGTTCGATCGACAGATTCTTGTGAATCACGCCTAAACCGCCAACCTGCGCCAGTCCAATCGCCATCTGGTGCTCGGTAACCGTGTCCATCGGCGAGGAGAGCAGCGGCACATTCAGCTTGATACGGCTGGTAAGCTGCGTGGAGACGTCCACCTCGCTGGGCACCACTTCGCTGTAACGAGGCTGGATCAGCACGTCGTCAAACGTCAGTCCGGTAATGGCGATCTTCTCGGCACTGGTCATGGGGCACTCCGCTGGGTGATAGGTAATCTGCTATTTTGCCGAGTCTTGCGGGAATCTTGCAAGTGACCGGCGGACCACACACAACCCAGGCCGGAAGACTTGCACCCGCGAAAAATTCGTAGAGCAGCGTCCGCGACATGCCGAGAAAGCCCAAAACGGGGTGTATTCCCCGCAAGTTCTGGTTCGGGCACTGACGGTGCATCACGGATTCCATGCAGCCAGGCGGGTCACTGGCCGAGGCGGAAACCTCGGTCGACAACCGTCCCCCTGCATACCCCCCGAACCGGGATTGAGCCCCCCATCGAGGTCCCCGCCTATGAATTGTCCAGCTGCCCTGCGGTGGTCCCTGCCACTGGCTGGCGTGTCCGTCGTGTCGATGGCGCTTGCGCAGTTAGCGTTTAGCCAATCGTCCCAAGTTGCCATCCAGCCGGGTGAAACCTCGGTGCTGGTTTCCATCAAGCGACTCAACCAGCCAGCCGTCGACCTCCGCGTCGCCCAGGCGCCAACTTCGCGGAAGGTGCCGGCTCAGCTGGTGGGCAACCAGTTGGACGGGGCGCGAGCACTCGAGGAAGGGCCTGTGCACGAAGCGTTTGCCGAGCCGGTCTCGGCAAACGCCCAGCAGGGCGAGGTCGTCGCCCAGCAGCCGCCGCAACCAATCGACGAGACATCCCCCGAGTATCGGCCCGACCGCGCGAACATCGATTGGATCCCTGGCTACTGGGCGTGGCTCGCGGAGCGTAGCGACTTTGTGTGGGTCAGCGGGCTGTGGCGAGCCATCCCGCCAGGCCGCGCGTGGACGCCCGGACATTGGACCGAGGTGGATGGCGGCCACCTGTGGGTGAGCGGCTTCTGGAGCGATGTGGAGGACCAGCAGGTGCAGTACCTGCCCTACCCTCCGGAGTCGCTCGAGCAAGGCCCTTCGAGTGCCGCACCGAGCGATAGCCACTTCTGGATTCCAGGGTGTTGGAAATGGGAGGATCAACGCTATGCCTGGCGGCCCGGCTACTGGTCCCCCGGCCACCAAGGCTGGACATGGGTGCCCGACCACTACGTCTACACGCCCAGCGGCGCGGTGCTGGTGAGCGGCTACTGGGACTATCCGCTTCAGCAGCGCGGGTGGCTGTACGCGCCAGTCGCTTGGACCAGCGGCTACAAAACAGGCGACGCGTACACGCCTAGCCGAGTGGTCAACACCTCGTCGCTGCTTGGTTCGCTGTTCATCGACAACGATCATGGGCACTACTACTACGGCCGCGGCTATGCCAACCGCGACCGCTATCACCCCTGGTACGACAGCGGACATCGCAGCTACTACAGTCCGTTCTTCGGTTTCTATGCGTGGCAATACGGCCGCGACAGCGACCAATGGAAGCACCGCTTCGACGACGAGCAACACGGCGCAGCCGCGTCACCGGCGCTAGTCGGTACGGTGGTCCAAATGCAGCCGAGCCAAGATTTCGACCCCCGCGGCCGGTGGAATAGCGACTTCCGCAAACTGACCGACGACGAGCGGCGCAACGTGGTGGACCGCTCGCGAAAGATGGAACAGTTCCGTAGCGCGCGATCCGAGTACGAGTCGCAGCAGCGGCTTGATCCCAATGCACACCTCACTCGGTACTTCGACGATGCCGGCCATCCGCGCGGAGCCTACTCCTACGTAGTCAACGACTACGAGCCATCGGCTTTTCGGCTGAAGAACTCCTCCGCAGCGGAGGAGTTGCGACATCAAGCGCGAAATCAACACGAACTGTACCGCCAGCAGGTCGACCAGTTCAATGCCGACCATCGCAATCAGTTCCGGCAACCACGAGAAGAGTCCGACCGCCTGCGGGACAACTTCAAGCGTCAGGTCGACGAGCTTCACAAACAACAACTGCACGATCACAACCGAGTGCAAGACCAGATTGACCAGCAACACGAGATGATCGGCGAGATGAAGGTGGAGCAGCGCAACCGCATCCGAGAGATGCAGAGCGAGAGTCACCGGCGCACCGCCAGACCGCATGAGGAGCAGATCGAACTCGACCATGAAGCCCATGGCAGCTTTGGACGTCGCGGTCCCTAGTCAGCATCTGTTGCCCGTGGCCATGAAACCATGCTCGTCCGCTCCCAAGCAGGACTTGCCAAGAATTTGGCCTTACGGAAAATTAAAGGTAGTGCCACGACTGTTCCTTACGTCCTCGCGAGTTCATCATGCCCCAATGGTACAATATCCTAGTCGGCGTAGATCTGTCCCATGGAGACTGGAGAGCCACCCCAGGTGGGGAAACTCCTTCTCAATTTGCTTGCGATCGGGCCATTGCGTTGGCGGCGGCACTGAACAACCGCGGAGGTGAGCCCGCCAAGATTCACTTCCTCACCGCGCTCGACCTCGACGAACGAACGCAGCGTCTGATCGCGGAAGCACATGACGACGAGTCGACCGTGGTCCGCGCAGCTGAAGAGGCCATGCGGCACCATGTGGCCGCAGCCGCCGACGCAGGCGTGATGGCCGACAGCGAAGTTGTACTAGGTCGACCTCGAGTCGAGATGCTCAAATACGCTACCGAGCAACTTCCCGATGTGGTCATCGTCGGCAGTCGAGGCCATAGCTTGCTTGGAGGCCGGTTAGTGGGCAGTACGGCCTTCTCGCTGATGGGCTCGAGCCCCTGCCCGGTATGCATCGCCAAGCAACGCCCTAGTCCCGTGGTGGATCGCATTCTGATTGGCACCAATTTCACACCCGTGTGCAATCGATTGGTCGACTTGGGAATCAGGCTAGCCAGACTCTTCGACGCTGAACTGCACATCACGCACGTGTTGGAACCAGTCAAACGATCCTTCCTTCAATTCAGCGCCGTGTCGGACGAGGCCGTGGATTCCGCGAACAACAACGCACGCACCACGGCGCAGGCGAAGCTCGATGAAATCGCCGCCCGTGACGATGCCGCCGCGCTGTCGCCGAAACTGGTCACGCACATCGAAGAAGGGGTCGCCAGCGATGTCGTGTTCCGGCAGTCCAAGGAACTCGATATCGACTTGCTGATGCTTGGCACCGTGACCCAAAGCGGGATGTCCAGCATGCTGTTCGGTTCGACAGCTCAGAAACTCTTGCCTACGCTGGAATGCTCGCTGCTGACGATGCGGCCCGATCCGGCGGAGTAGGCCAAGCATCGAAGATCCCGCGAAGGTTAGAACACGTACTGCGCGTCGTCCGTCTGGATGCGGATGACACCGGTGAAGAAGATGCGCAGCTTCGACTCACGGGGTTTGCCTTCCGGTTGGTCGGTCTCGACGAAGAAGTGAATGTTCTCGTCATCGTCGATTTCCCAGGTGCCTTCGATCTTCTCCGACTTGGCGTCCTCGCCGAGCATCACCAGGAGCAAGTCTGGGGGGATGTCTGTCCCCTCCAGCACAAAGCGGTCTTTCTCGAACGCCCACTGGAAGGCCCCGTCGTCCTGGCCGGTGCGATTGGCGCACTTCTTACCAATCAGTTCCGCCTCCGTCACCGGCGGGTAATTGCCTCCTGTGCTGGACGTGCTACCAAGGGGACCACAACCCACCACTATCGAAACGGACATCAGGACGGCAAGACAGGTGCGTAGCATGATTCGTTTTCCCTTTTTGTTTTGGCTGCTAACTGGCGACAGGAGATGGACGAGCCAGCCGCCCAAGAAGTTCCAGCTATTTCAGCTTTTTGGCCTGGCGTCCAGCGGGTGTCGCCGCCGCCACCATTTGTGCAGTTCCATCACCACCATCAGACTGGCCGCCAGTGAGAAGAGCACCAGGCACTGCTGGAGGGTCACCGGTGCGACGCCCAGCACGTTTTGGGTTGGCCCCCAGTGCATGGCCAGCACGTGCAGGCCGATCGCCAGGGCGGAGCCAACCAGCAGCAGTGGATTCGACCAGGGTGGTTTTCGTAGCGCTGAAGTCGTCTCCGAGCGGCAGTTGCCGATGTGAACGATCTCGAACAATACCATCAGTAGCAACAGCGCGTTGCGGGCGTCGAACTCGCTCCAGCCGGCCACCTCGATCATGTAGGCAAACGCGGCGAAGCCAACCACGGCCATGGTGATTGCCGCCAGGATGGTACGCTCGATCATCAAGCGATTGAATATCGATTCGCCCGGCGGGCGAGGTCGCCGGCGGAGCACGCCGGGCTCGCCGGGTTCGAAGGCCAGCGCCACGTCCTGAATGCCATTGGTCACCAGATTGAGCCACAGCAACTGCGCCGGCAGCAGCGGCAGGATCGCCGCGCCGGTTTCCGTAGCAGGCCAGCCGCTCAGCATAGCGAACCCCAGCATCACCACCTCGGCGGCGCCCGTGGAAATGAGTAGATAGATCACGTTGCGAATGTTGTCGTACGCGATGCGGCCTTCCTCGACGCCGGCGACGATCGTGGCGAAGTTGTCGTCGGTCACCACCAGTTCGGCCGCTTCGCGCGCCACGTCGGTGCCGCTACGGCCCATCGCAACGCCGATGTTCGCCTGACGCAGCGCTGGCGCGTCGTTCACTCCGTCGCCAGTCACGGCGACGTAATGCCCTGCAGCCCGCGCCGCTTCCACCAGCTCGAGCTTCTGTCGCGGCGTGGTTCGCGCGAACACTCGCGCCCGCTGCACCAGTTCTTGCAGCTCGTCAGGCGTGCATCCGTTGAGTTGGCTGCCAGTGACAACCTGGTCGGGCTGGTCGGCCAAGTCGAGATCGCGAGCGATGGCGAGCGCGGTAACTGGGTGGTCGCCAGTGATCATGGAAACTTCAATGCCCGCGGCGCGGCTGGCGGCCACCGCTTCGCGAACGCCCGGCCGCAGGGGATCGATCATGCCGACAAAGCCCAGGAACTCCAGCCCGGTGGGATCGGCCGGCGCCGCCGACTCGCTTACATCGGCTGCCGGACCGATTGCCAGAGCGAGCACCCGATAGCCTTGCCCGGCCAGCGCGTCGGCTCGCGCCAGAAGGGCGGTACGCTGATTTGAATCGACATCGCACATGTCGAGCACTCGCTCCGGCGCGCCTTTCACACTGGCGACGATCTCTTCGCCCAGACGATTGAAGCTGGCCGCGAATTGGCGTTCCGCCTCGAAGGCGATGTCGTTCACCTGAGGAGCCTCGGCAAGCGTCGCCGCGCGAACGACTCCCAGTTTGTGCGCCAGCGACAGCAAGGCAATGTCCGTCGGGTCGCCCCGCCATGTCCAAGAGTCGTCTCGCTCGTACAAATCGGCTTCGTTGCACAGCACGGCCGTGCGCGCAAGTGCCAGCAAGGCGGAGTCACCGGTTGGTTGAACGGGCTCGCCGCCCGAAAGCACCTCGCCTTCAGGCGCAAAGCCCTCGCCGGTCACTTCCAGTTGCGTTCCATCCGCGAGTTCGACAACGCGGGCGGTCAGTTCGTTGCAGGTGAGCGTGCCGGTCTTGTCGCTGGCAATCAGAGTGCAACTACCGAGCCCCTCAACAGCCGCCAGGCGGCGGACAATCACGCCGCGCTTCGCCATGCGGGTGGTGGCCACCGCTAGCGCGACCGTTAGCGCCACGGGCAGTCCCTCGGGGATGGCCGACACGGCCAACGCCACGGCAAACATGAACACGTGCGTTGCACCGTAGCCACGCCACAGCACGCCCACCACCGCGATCACAACCACTGCCACGACCATGCACCAGGCGACCACGCGAGTGAACTCGGCCATGCGGTCCAACAGTGGCGGCCGCCCGCCCGTTCTGCTGGTAACGTCGAGCGCAAGCTGCCCTACGCTGGTCGCCGAGCCCGTAGCAATCACCACTCCTTCGGCACGGCCTCGCTGCACCATCGAACCAGCGAAAGCCATGTTGTTGCGATCGGCCATTGGCGTCGCAGCCTCGCACACACTGTCGGCGTCCTTCGTCACGGCCAGCGACTCGCCTGTGAGCAAAGACTCGTCGATCTCCAACCCGTGCGAAGTCGTCAACCGAAGGTCGGCGGGCACGCGATTGCCGGACTCCAGCCACACCACGTCGCCCGGCACGACGTCCTGGCCGTCGATTTCGCACATTTCGCCATCGCGAAGCACCGTGGCGCGAATCTGAAGCAACTGCTGCAGCGCGCGGCTGCTGCGTTCGGCCTTCCATTCCTGGAACCCGCCGATCAATGCGTTGAGCACCAGCACAATGGCGATGAACGCCGCGTCGGTCGGCTCGTCGGGATGCATGACGAGCGACACCACCGCAGCCACGAAGAGAATAAGTATCAGCGGACTGGCGAATTGCCTGGCGGCGATCCGCCACACCGGTGTGGGGCGTGCCTGCGGCAGGCGGTTGGGCCCCGACTGCTCGAGTCGCTTAGCGGCTTCGGCCGAGGAGAGCCCCGTCCGCGCGACGTCGAACGCCTCCCGCACTTCGGCGATTGTCGCCGCGTGCCAGGCGTGTCGAGGCGTCATTTGCTTGTGGGCCGCCATGCGAAGGTCAGTCGTACGAGACGAACAGCAGGTCTCATTATAGATTTGAAGTCCGTAACGTTACAATCTGCGAAACGTGTGGGAACTTGTCAGCAAGTGGCTACGTCCAATCGGAGTGGCGCAGCCCGACTTTCTACTCGAATTGTGAGGAGCTTATCATGTATCGTTCTTTGTTCGCTTTTGGTATCGCTTTCGCGTTGGCCGTCGCTCCGAACGTTCGGGCCGACGATGCAGACGAAACGGCCGTGGTGGTCGATGGAAAAGTCGCCGCGGTGACGGTGTACCAAGGCCAGGCGCTGGTGACTCGCACGGTCGACCTGGCCGAAGTCTCGGGGCTGGCCGAAGTGGTCGTCACGAACTTGCCCGAAAACGTCCTGCCCGGCAGCCTGTACGCGGAGCCACGCGACGGCGTGGAGATTCGCTCGGTCCGCTACCGGGTGCGCCCCATGGAACTCGACGTCCGGCAAGAAGTTCGCGAACTCGATAAGCAGATTCAAGACGTGCAAGACGAGATGACGACCGTCCAGCGCGAGCAACAATTACTGAACGAGCAGCAGCAGTACCTCAATAAACTCGAGCAGTTCACCACCGTCACGGCCGATCGCGAGTTGAAGAACGGGGTGCTGAACGCCGAGACGCTCAAGGAACTGACCAAATTCAACTTCTCACAGCGCAGCGAAATCGCGGAGAAGCAACTAGAAGCCTCCCGCACGTTGCGGGACTTGCAGCGGCAAATGGAGACCTTACAGCGCAAGCGGAGCACCGTGGCAGCTGGCTCGGCGCAGACACTGCGCGAAGCGGTGGTGTTCGTGAACGTGGCCAACGCGGCTGGCGCGGGGATGAAGCTTAGCTACCTGGTCACCAACGCCACGTGGTCGCCGTCGTACAACCTGCGAGCCACCAGCGATCGCGACAAAGTGCAGGTGGAATACAACGCTTCGATCCAGCAGATGAGCGGTGAGGATTGGACCGACGTCGAGATGACGCTGTCGACCGCCACTCCGTCGCTGGTGGCTCAAGCACCGTCGCTCGATCCACTGGTAGTGAAGCTCGGCCGCGAGCAGTCCGAAGTCGCAGCGCAAGTCGCCTCTGGCGCGAAGGACTACAAGATGGCCAAGCGAGAATTGGAACAGCAGCGCAAACAACTGGCCCAAGTGCGTGACAATGCGGTAAACGGCCAAGCCGATTTCAACGGCCCGGTTGATAGCCTATTTGGTGCAGCGACTTCGGAGCCGCAAACGGCTGCCTCCGACGAGGGCGGCTTCGGTGGCGGCGGAAGGCAGGGGCAGGGCAACGCCTGGATGGCCCGCGACCGCGAGTCGGCCGATCGGTTCCTGAATGAAGTTGCGCAGAAGATGCAAATCCTCGACTACAACACGGCCCGCATCGAGATCAAAAAGTCCGACGAGCGCCAAATGGTCCAGGGCGAAGGCGTCAGCGTCAGCTACCGCCTGGCCAGCCGCATGACGCTGCCCAGCCGTAGCGATCGGCAGCTCATCCAGATCGCGGCCCATCCGCTGGAGGCCAACTTCTATCGACTGGCCATTCCGGTCCTCACCAGCAGCGTCTACGAAGAAGCCCGGGTGGCCAACACCAGCGACGAAGTGCTGCTGGCCGGCCCAGCTTCGACGTTCCTGGGCGACGAATTCGTCGGTCGCGGCGAAGTGCCCACGGTGAGCGTCGGCGAACAGTTCAGCGTCGGTCTGGGAATCGACTCGTCGCTCCGCACTACGCGCGAATTGGTCGACAAGGTCGAACGGATCCAGGGCGGCAACCGCGTGGTCGACTTTACTTACGAGCTGACCATCGAGAACTTCGGCTCCGACCCCGCCAAGGTCCGCCTGCTCGATCGCATGCCGACCGCAGGCGAAGCCGACATCAAGATCACGCTGGTGAAGAGCGACCAACCGGTGAGCGAAGACCGCGACTACCAACAACGCGGCCTCGTAGAAGGCATGCTCCGCTGGGACGTGGAAGTCCCCGCCGGCGCGACCGGCGTTGACCGCTTCGTGATGAAATACACGATGCAAATCGAGTACGACAAGCAGCTCTCGATCGTCGGTCTGCCGGTCAAGCAGTAAGCGAAAGTCGCTGGATTCGCAAGAATTCGGACACGATGCCCGACCTTACCGCAAGCTGGCTGCATCCACATGATAATTGTGGCACTGCGTGCAGGACTCGCCCACAGCCGACTTGTTGTGGCACGCGGCGCAGGTGGCTTTGGTCACCGGCAGGAACTCCGTGGTGAACGCCGCCGGGTTGTGGCCGGTGTAGGTGTTCGCGGCGCTGGCCGCCGGGTCGAGTGTGTGGCAGGCGGTGCAGTCGCGTAGCTCCAGCGGCAACAAGTGCGGGCCGTGCGAGAACCGCGTGAAGCCCCGCGGCTCGTCTCGGGGGTCTTGCGCGTGCCAGTTGATCACCAGCCCCTCGTCCGCGGTGGACTCGATGCTGTGGCACGTCGCGCATCGCCCTGGGGCGCTGGTCGATGTGAAATCGGCCAGTAGCGAGCCGCGCAATTCGCCAGCCGGCAAACGAACGATTGCGTCGTACCACGCCCGCAGTACGGGATCGGCGTGGCCGGTCACCTCATAGCGTAACGTGAGACTCACCGGATCGCTCTGCCAACTGCCGGGCATCGGCGGCAGCTCGTCTTCGTCCGGCGTGTCGCTCTCGGTCCATTGGCGGCGAGCCAACTTCACCAACTCCGGCGTCAGGCCTTGAACGGTGGGCGACTTGGCCAGTTCGCCGCTGGAGAGTTGTTCGAGAAGCTTCTCGATGGCCTTGGCCACGGTGCCGGCCGCTTCGAGTTGCTGCGGGTCGTCGGGATCGACGTCGAAGAAGTCGAAGTCGGCGCCGAGTTGCTCCATCGTCGCGAGCGTCTTGGGATCTTGTGCGAGCAGCAGCTTCATCATCGCAGGCAGCTTGCCATCGAAGTCGCCGGTCGCGCGCTCGGGCCAGCCTTTGAGTTCGACTCCCTCGTCGGCCAACAGGTCCGTATCGAGCATGGGCATCGTCAGCAGCGTTACCCCGCCAGCCGTGGTCGTGGCAATGTCGGCGTTGTGGCACTCGGCGCAGGAAACGTCATACCCGAGCGTCAATTGCACATGGCGCGACTCGTCCTCTACGTGGCATCGCGAGCAGGTGAACGTCTGGTTCTTCTCGGCAAAGTGCTTGCCGCTGTGCGTCGCGTGGTTGAATGCGATTCGCGTGCGTCGCTGGTAGGGCCACATCGCGAAGTCAGGGTGGTCGCTCGCAAAACTGGCGTATTGCTGTGTGTGACACGTCTGGCAGCGGGTGTCGCTCATGGCGGCCAAGTCATGGCCCGCGCCGTGGTGCTCTTGGTGACAAACGGAGCACGCCAAGTTGTGTTGTTTGGCTTGGTTCAACGAGTCGCCATCGAGCGCGGCCAGCAGGTCGGCCGGCACATTGTGCGCCATGAGCGCCAGCGTCGGCTCGATGGTTTTGTCGTGACACGCCAGGCACTTGGTCGACTGCGTGGGCCCGATCGACTGACCGACGGCCGCGGTGAGCCACGTGCCGACCGACTGTTCGGCGGCCGCGTGGCAGTTGTTGCAGCGGTTGTTCCACCCTTCGCCTTGCAGCACCTGCGAGTGGCTCGACGTGAGCGGTCCCGGCGCCAGCCAACCGTTGCGGCGACTGCTGCCAAGCATCATCAAGGCGACGCCCACCGTGAAGATCATCGCCGAGCGAACCAGCACACCGCGCACCGTTCGCATGCTGCGGACCGGTTGGCACTGCTGGGCGCGGCAACACTTGCCGTCGGGCGTGGGGCCGTCGTCGCACGCTCCGCCGCGCGTCGCGGGGCGGTCGCATTGCCACTGGCCATCGATCTCCACAGGCTGGCACTCCGCCCGCGAGGGACAAACACCTCGCGGACCCGGGCCGAACGCGCACGGATCGCCGGTGGCCGCGCGACCACAGATCCACGGCTGGTTGGGTCGATCGTAGCCCTGCGGATCGGGTTCTGGCAGATGCTCTCTCACAGCACGTCCCCCCGATACGCCAGGACCATCACACCGTGCATCGTAGCCATGACCAGCAGGATGTAGGTCAGTGCGATGTGCGCGAACAGCCACACCTTCACGCGGCGCTGCTGGATTTCCTGAAAGTCGAGGTCGTCCTTCTTGCGAACCATCGAGTAGAGCTGCTCGCAGGCCGACTTCTCCGGCGGCGAGAGATAACGATCCAACTGATGCATGTCGGCCAGCAGTCGCTTGCGTCGAGTACTCGACGGCCGGATAAAGTAGCCAAAAGGGCGTGCCCGGGCGAAGAAGTCGAATAACCGATGTGTGTAGAAGTCAGCCAGCGTTGTCGCGCCCGAGGAGGCCACCGACTCGAGCACCGCACTTCGCGAACGCTCGGCGAGCATCCGCCGCAGCTTGGGGGTGCGTTCGTAGACGACTTGTTGGCTAACTCGATTGAGCAGGTGCGGTACGCGCCGAGAAATCACCAGGCCCACCAAGCCGCTGATGAAAGTCATCATGAAACTGGTCGCCAACAGGCACTCGAACCAGCCATTGGGCACGCGGAACGCCAGATGAAGTCCAAACACCGCCCCCGCCACGAGGCCGACGTAGATGTGAACCTGCAGCCACAGCGACGCGTTGCCCAGCGGCAGCGTTGGCAGCTTCTTCCGCAAGTTGAACAGGGCGAGAAACACCACCAGGCCATACAGCAGGTAACCCGACATGATGCTCGGCCGGCCGAGGCCCAGGTCGATCCACCGTAGCCAATACCAGATCGCCACCACCACCAGGGAGGCGAGCAACAGGTTTCGTGAGCGTCGGCGAGCGAAGGGTTTCAAGGTGTTGATCGTTGCTGGTTCGTCTTAACGTTCCATCCAGTTGGCCACCTGTGTGAGGTTGGCCATGTCGAGTCGCACCAGGGCGTCGTGGGCGCACGCGTTAACGCAGGCCGGGCCAGTGATGCCGTCGCTGCACAGGTCGCACTTGGTGGCTTTCACGATTGGTAATCCCTGCGCGGTATCGATGGCCGGCGTGCCGAACAGGTCGCGGACCTCGACCATGCGAATGTTGCTGTATGGACAACTGTTGGCGCAGGTCGAGCAGCCAACGCACGTCCCGTCGTTGATCCGCACCACGCCCGACTCGGTGTCGCGATGAATCGCGCCGGTGGGGCAACCGATCATGCAGACCGGGTCGGTACAGTGCATGCAAGCGCCAACGAACTGATACCGCCCGAACTGCGGACCCTGGCGCACGAAGCGTGGATTGCCATCGTGCGTCGTGGCGCAAGCCCGCACGCAGTCGTCGCAGCGAGTACAGCGTTCCAAGTCAATCAGCATCGCCTGGCGGCCGTTTACCAGACGTTCGTCGACCAAAAAGTCCACTAGCGGCGTCGGCGTGGCGTTCGCGTCGTCCGCTGCCAATTGGTCGAGTGGCTGCGGCGGAGTCACGCGCTGGGCGGCCGCCTCGAGTTCTTTCTTGCGAGTCGCCGAGAGGTGCGGCAACACGGTGTCGCGAATCACCTCGATGGGAATCTCCAACAAGTCGACATGCCCCACCGCCCGTAGCGAGTAGGCGTGCAGCGGAGGTTTGCCGTCTTTGGCGTGCAGCAGTTCGCTGGCTCCAATCACTTGTCCTTTGCCCAGGTAGGCCAGCGTCCGATGCCCAGCGCCGAAACGCTGACTCAGTCGCACAAAGCCCGAGCGCACCAATAACACGCTGGCGATCGCCGTTTGCTCCTCGGAAATCACCGGCTCGCGGGCCAGGCGTTCCAGCGGCGAGAGCGACTCGCCCTTGGCAAAGTCGGTGTTCCAATCGAAGTTGCCGTAGGAAGTAAACTGCGTCGCGCCGGCCACTTGGTCGAGCTTCTCGGCCGGCAAATCGGCCAACAGCGGCGTCTCCCGCAGATGCACGCGCAGGCTGTTTGTGCGATACAAATTGTCGATGTGCTCCTTGAGCGCCGGTGAGCGCCGCATGATGTCGCGCAAGCCTTGCCAGCGAATCTCCAGCACCACGGCCGCCGTTTCGGCGAACACACTGGCGGTGCGCGGCGAGCGCGAGAGCGCGGCCAACTCGCCAAAGAACTCACCCGCGGTCAGCTTGGCGGTTCGTGTTTCGTCCAGCACTCGCGGTACGTCCTGCAGAAACACGTGCGTGTGGCTGCCGTCGCCCCGCAGGCCGACCGAATCGGGTGCGCGGGCCAGCTTGCGGCGCACTTCGGGCAGTTGCTGTGACTTGAACACCTGCCGCAGCGCCGTGAGCCAGCTCTTCCGCGGCTTGGCGGGGTGGCCCATCGCCTCGGGCGCGAGGCTTTCGAGCGCCACGCGGAGCGATCCGTGCAGCAGCATGAACGCACTGTTGCCGTAATCGCCCTCGCGAATCACCAAGTCGCCCGACTGGTATTCCACAATACGGGCGTCGTTGCGCAAGATCCCCTTGAGGGGTAACGTCGCTGGAAAGCGGCCTGCGTCGATGCTGCGAAACGGTTCGATCGCCAGTAGCCGATCCGCATCGCGGTTGGGCATCATCTCGTCGCCGAAGGGGACATCCCAACGCTTCGGGCGGGCAAACGTCGTTTCGGCGGTGGACATGAAAAACGCGGGGGCCAGGGGCGAGTGAGTTGGAGCTACTTGTATTGGCTGGGATCGGGCAGCATGGCGTCGACCTCGGCAATCGTGTTGCCATCGACGTCGGCAAACTCGTACGCGGCGGCGCCCACGGCATCGGCGGCGGCTAGGATTTGCGATTCGTTGCCCAGTTTTAATTCGAGCTGCGACACTGCATCGAGCGCCTTGGCCACCAACGGGTGATCAATCTTTCGCTGGATATCCCACAGCCGCTGCTTGGTCCTGGCCGCTCGGGCAGCGCTGGTGCGGCCGTAGGTCGACATCTCGGTGGCTTTGGACACCGCGCGCAAACTTGCTTCGAGGTCGGCCATCGCGCCGACGACGTACATCACGCGAAGCCGCGCGGGGTCGCTCGTGGCGTTCACCGCTCCATCGGAGCGCACGAAGTTATGCCGCACGCTGCCCTGCGACCAGGCGACCAGCTCGAAATCGTCGGTGCCCGCTTTGTGGCCGCCGACGTTCACCAGTTTTTCGTCGGGCACGGTGTGGCAACTGAGGCACTGCCGGGCCATCAGGTACAGGTTCGTCGGGTTGTTCATGCCGGCTGCGATACTTTCGGCCAGTCGCTTCTCCCGATGGCCCGCGGTTTCCATTTCGCGCGTGATGTTCGGCCCGCCATAGTCGGCATGCAGGTTGAGCCAGTCCTTCGCGCCGCCGTGGCACGACTCGCAACTCACGCCGGCCACCACGCGCTCGCGAGTTCCCTGCAGTTGTCGCGTGTAGTGGCAGGTTACGCAGGTGTCGTTACGTTTGATGGAACGCAGGTCCATCTTCTTGGCGATCTCCTTCGCCTCGGGCGTGCGGTGCAGTACGTCGAACGTGCGGTAGTGCGGCGTCTGCATCCACTGCTTCATCTCCGACTCGTGACACTTGATGCAAGTGTCGGGGCCCACCACGCGCGCAGGGTCACACTGCCGCGGCGTGAACTCCGGCACCTCGCCCGTGCCGGCAGCCAGCAGCATACTGGCGGCGATCATCACCACCACGCAGGTCGCGACTCGTGAGAATCGTTGTTGGAATCGTTCGATCTTCATTCGTTCAGGCAAGTTGGCTTACAGTTCCAGCACCAACGGCGACTTCGGCACACTGATGCACGCCAGGCAGTAGCCATCGGGCGCGGCGGCACCGGGCTGTTTGACGGTTTCGATGTCTCCCTCCAGGACTCGCGCGGCGCACATTCCGCAGTTGCCCGCTCGGCACCCCGAGTCGATCGCAACGCCCAGCTCTTCGATCAAGTCGAGCAGCGAGTCGCAATGATTGTCCCAGTCGACTTGCTGGTGGCTGGTGGCGAATTTCACCGTGGGCGTCGGACCTGCCGACGCCACGCTGGTCGCTGGCTCGTCGTGCTTGTGCATTTTTCGCACGCTCGCAGGGCCAAATGCCTCGTATAGGATGCGTTCTTCGGAAACGCCCGCGGCCAGCAGCCCCTCGACCAACTGTTCCATCATTCCACCCGGCCCGCATAGGTAGTAGTCGTACATTCCGGTGGGCACGATGCGGCGAATGGTGTCGATCGTGATGCGGCCATGAAGCTGGTAGTCGTGATGCTCGCGATCCTCGGCGAGCGGCTGCGAATAGGCCACGAATTGATGCAGGTGCGGGTGCGCGGCCGCGATCTCTTCCAACTGGTCGCGGAGTGCGTGTTCGCGGCTGTTCCGCACGCCGTAGAAGAAGTACACCTCGCGGTCGTCGTTCTGCTCGGCCAGCGTGGCGAGCATGCTGACCATCGGCGTCACGCCAATACCGCCGGCGATGAGCACCAGCGGATGATTCCGTCGCGGGTCGAGAAAGAACCCCCCGCGCGGCGCACTCACCGGCAGGCGATCGCCCGATACCATGGTGTGCAACCGGCTGCTGCCCCGCCCCGGCGGAGCTTCTGGCAAGTCGGCAGGTGGGAGGCAGAGTTTTACTGTGAGTCGGTAGTACTCCTCGCGCGGGCGATCGGAAAGTGAATAACACCGCACCAAGGGCTTCTCGCCCGGAGCGCTCGGCAGGTGGCAGGTGAGGTATTGCCCTGGTTCGAACGCAGGAAGCGCCGCGCCGTCGGGGTCGGTGAGATAGAACGACTTCACGTCGACCGCTTCGTCCACCACAGCCGAGAGTTGGAGTTCGCGCGTGCCTTCCCAACCGAGGTAGTCTTGCTTGTCGGCCCGCGCGGCGCGAGCAGTGACCGCCACGCGTTCGATGAACGCTCGCTTGTCCGACTCGTACTGCCGCTGGCGATGCCGCATGCGGCCCCAGCCGCCCAGCGCGAGCGTCGCCACCCGGCCGGTGGCCAGCAGGCAAAGTGCGAGTCCAACAAAGTACAGCAGCGGATTGATCGGCCGGTCCTTCCATGTAGTGGCGCGAGTGGCAGCAGTGCGCGCAGCGCTCCCGCCACCGCGCGATTATTCCGCAATTGCTGGCACCTGTCTAGAACAATCGCGGGGTCGTGCTAGCACGGCTGTAGCGATACTGCGGGCGTGGTGGCGGGATGCAATCGCTCGCGGGTGACCTACCTTTGAACAGTTGCCTACACCGCCAATCTGTCGCTTCGCATCCAGATGCTCCACATCGCCATCTTTGGTCCACAGCAGCACCACCAAACCAGTCACGCAGGTTTGGTCGCGATCGCACCTGCGCCGACCGGTTGGCACACGGTCGACCCGCCCGACGCGCCCAGCGAAGGCAATTACCTCGAGTGCCTTCCCACCGACAATGGCTACACGCTGTTGATCGAGTGCGACCACGCGACGAATGCCACGTCGGGCGAAAATCTCCCGCGCGGAACGCGGCTGACAATCGACAGCGGAGTTCATATCGCGGTTGGCGATACGCACATCGAGATACTCAACGACCGTGCGCCTTGCGACGATCGTGAACTCGAACCACTCAGTTCCACCGAATACGGTCACGAACGAAGCAGCGGGCAAGGTGGCCCGGCCGCTTCGACGATCGCTCGTTGGCTCGAAGCGCTCGCCACATTGCATCGCTGGCCCGCCAGTCGCTGCGAGTTTTACGAAGACGCGGCGTTGTTTGCCGTCGATCCGATTGGCCTCGACGGGGCGATCCTGCTCCGCACGGCCGGGCCGGGCGAGTGGAACATCGTCGCCAGCCGCCTGCCGCATCCTGCGGCCGGCGTTGCCTACCAACCGCAATTGGTCGAACAGGCCGCCCGCGCGGGGCACACGCTGTTTCACTCCGCGCATAGCGACGAGCAGTCCGTGGTGCTTTCGCCGCTGAAGGACCTGACGGGCGAAGTGGTCGGCATGGTGTACGCCTACCGTGCTCCGCACCAAACCAACGGCCGCCGGTGCATTCGATATCTCGAAGCCCAACTGGTGGAACTCTTGGCACAATCGGTCGGTTGCGGCATGTCGCGCCTCGAAATGGAAGCCCACGCCGCTCGCGATCGCGTGACCTACCAGCAAGCGTTCGCACCGTATGTGGCTGCACAGGTAGAACTCGACGCCAAAACACTGCGAGGTAGCGAACGCGAAGTGACCGTGCTGTTTGCCGACCTGCGTGGCTTTACGAATCTGTGCGGGCAGCACTCCACCAGCGATACGTACGACCTGCTGAATGACGTGATGGACGCCCTCACGGCGGCCGTCATGGACCACGGCGGCACGCTCATCGATTATTATGGCGACGGACTGGCGGCCATGTGGAACGCCCCCGTCGATCAGGCGGACCACGCGGTGCTCGCTTGCGGTGCAGCCCTCGGCATGCAGGAGACGCTACCGGAGGTTTCCGATCGCTGGGAACACCTGCTCGACAAACCTCTGGAGTTGGGTGTCGGACTGCACACCGGCATCGCGCAGGTAGGCAACATCGGCAGCAGCCAGCGATTAAAGTACGGCCCGCGCGGTTCAACGGTCAACTTGGCGAGCCGGCTCGAACAGGCGACCAAGATGCTCGGCGCGCCGGTCGTGGCGACCCGTGAAGTGGTGCAACGACTCGGCGGGCGACTGCTCGACTACCGCATCTGCCAAGCGGAGCTTGCCGGCATCGACGAGCCGATCGACGTTTTTGTCATCCGTACCGCGACCTCCAGCGCCAGCTCGCTCGGCTGCATCTCGCGGTACGAGGAAGCGCTCACTCAGTTCGAGGCGGGCAACCTCGACCATGCGAAGCAGTTGCTGATCACCATCTGCACCGATTGCGATCTGCCGACGCAGTTCCTGATCGACGAGATCGATCGGGAGCACAACCGCCGGCTGGGCCGACGAGCGAGCGACGAACGCAACGTGACCACCACCAGCGCGATTCCGCTCTCGCCGAAGTAGTCGTGTCTAGCGCTGCAGCGTTCTGGGCAGCCGCGTGGCGGCTTGCGTGCCGCGGTCGCCGCCGAAGTGCGTGAGTACCGTGCCAATGTACGGAGTCGGCGCCAGACGATCAGGGCAGCCGAACAACACCTGCAAATTGCTACCCAGGATGCACGCGTTTTGCTCCGCGCCCGACAGTGGCAACAGAGTTAGCGACTCGTCGGCAAGACGGAACGTCACGCCCATCCAGGCGAACTGCAAGGTCGCTTCGTTCGCCACGTGAGCACCCGGCTGCGGAGTCTGGTACAAGTGCTTCAGCGTCTGCGCCAGCCCGCCGGGCATCGAGCCGGCTTCGGCGACCACGTCGCCTTCGGCCGAAACCATTCGCCCGGCCTGCCAGTGAAGTTTTAGATTCTGGAAGCTGGCCACCGCGTTGAGCGGAACGTTCAGTGCTTCGGCGAGTGCAACGTTCTCGAATTCTCCGTCGAGCATGCCGCTGGTTCCATCGGCAGCATGGACCACCTCGACTCGACCCGCGAACGTCGCGACTTCACCTCCGTCGATCACCAGCGCACCAAGTTCCACCAGCCAATCGGCCGGAACCGGTTGCCCAGCCGTATCCAACTCGACGCGCGTGGTGGGCGGCGTCATCTGGCGGTTGCGAAGCACTTCGACACGCGGGCCATTGTCGCCGGCATCGATGGTGCAACGCCGACCAGTGATCGCGCCGCTCTGCTCGGTGCTCTCCAATGTAATCGCCAGCGAGCGCCCGGCGAGCAACTTCGAAGCTGCCGATCGTCCGCCGTCCTTCCAGGAGACGTTCGCCAGCTCGATGGAGACGCTACCGGGCCAATCGACTTCCAGCGTGCGGTGCAGCGAAGTGGCAAGATGCGTGAGCTGGCTCTCGGCGACCGTGACACCCGAGAGTTGCACACGCGGCGTGGGTTCCTCTGTGTGCAAATGAGCCAGCGCGGCGGTGAGCACAACCTCGCCGGTCTCGACGTTGGCCAGTTGCAGGTCGCGGCAACGAACCACACCAGGGATCGGCGTATCGACCGACGCCGCGGCGACGCGTATGCCGAGCATTCGCTCCACCACTCCCAGCCGCGCGGCGGCCGTGGTGGGAAGCCGCTCGTAGGTGGCCCACGCCACCACTGCTAGCGTAGGCAGGATGCACCCAACCAGGAACACCACGCGGCAAGTTCGGCGTTGGGTCGATTGATGCATGCCCTGCGAGCCGCGGGCGTGCAGGTAGAAAGGGCGCGCAGCGGCTGCTCGGCAAGCGGCAGCCGTTGTTCCCCCCTACCTCTCCCGGGCCATTTTCTGGAAGAGTTCGTAGCGAGCTTGCATCTCTGGCAAGCTATCCCCTCCAAACTTATCGACCAGCGCCGTGGCGATCTCGAATGCAACCACGTTTTCCACAATCACGCTAGCAGCCGGCACCGCGCACACGTCGCTCCGCTCGTAGCTGGCTGCGTCGGGCTCCTTGGTGTCGAGGTTGATCGAC
Organism: Aeoliella sp.; assembly: GCF_965227375.1. Taxonomy (NCBI): domain Bacteria; kingdom Pseudomonadati; phylum Planctomycetota; class Planctomycetia; order Pirellulales; family Lacipirellulaceae; genus Aeoliella; species Aeoliella sp. The sequence goes on along the minus strand of NZ_CBDDFX010000002.1, from coordinate 136,863 downwards.
TCCAGCGGCTTGGCCAGCGTGCTGATCGGCTTCTTGGCCGCCCGCACCACCAGCGGCATGCCGTTGGTCATGCCGCCCTCGAGCCCGCCCGCATTGTTGCTGGGGCGGATGTAACCCATGTTGGGCGTTTCCTTCTGCGACTCGTCGTACTGAATGGGGTCGTGCACCTTCGAGCCCGGTAGCCGCGCCGCTTCGAAGCCCATACCGATCTCCACGCCCTTGATCGCTTGCACGGCCATCACCGCTTGAGCCAATCGGCCGTCGAGCTTGCGGTCCCACTGAGCGTGCGTGCCCAGGCCGAACGGAAGTCCATCGACGCGCACTTCCATCACTCCGCCGAGCGTATCGCCCGCCTTGCGCGACTCGTCGATCAACTGCTTGATGTCCGCGTCGCGATCCGGATTGAGCGAATAGATCTCGCTCTTGTCGCGCGTGGCTTTGAGTGTTTCGTAGTCGCCGTCGATCGGTTCGATTCGCTCGCCGCCAAGTTCAGTAACGTAGCCGAGCGCCGTAATACCAAAAGCACCGAGCAGTTGCTTCGCCAGCGCGCCGGCGGCCACGCGCACGGCCGTTTCGCGTGCGCTGGAGCGTTCGAGGATACCGCGGATCGAGCCGAGGTACTTCATCGAGCCGGTCAGATCGGCGTGGCCCGGCCGTGGTCTTGGCAGGTCGTCGAGCCGCTCGAGCTTGTAATCGCGGTTGGCCACCTCCAGCACGATGGGGCTACCGAGCGTGGTGCCATGCCAGATGCCGGTGCGGATCTGCACTTCGTCGGTCTCGATCCGCTGACGGCCACCGCGACCATAGCCGCCTTGTCGGCGGCGGAGTTCCACGTCGATCAGGCTGGGGTCGAGTTCTACGCCAGCGGGAAAACCATCCACCAGGGCAATGAGCGTCTGCCCATGAGATTCGCCAGCGGTCCAGTAACGAAGCATCTTGGAAGGAACCAGGGGGTCAAAGGTCGGTGATCGGGAAACCTCCAGTATAGTTGGAAGCGAAAGGTTGAACTATTGGGGGCAATCGACTGCTTTTGAGGGTCGATGAGTGAGCATTTTCCGACGAGACGTAGCTCGTTGGCTATTGGGTGGAGAATCGCTAAGTGGTTCGCAAATCCGAGTTGCCCCAGCCGAGGACCTACGGGTCGTCGGAATCGAACGTCCAATCAGCCCCACTCACTTCCAAGCAAACACCCCTCCCGTAATCCGCTCGAACGCTTCGATGTACTTCGCGCGCGTCTTGGCGACGATCTCTTCGGGAAGTTTGGGAGGCTCGCTGTTGCGATCCCAGTCGCTGGCGAGCAACCAGTCGCGGACAAATTGCTTATCGAATGAAGGTTGCGGACCGCCGGGTTGGTATTGGTCGGCCGGCCAGTAGCGCGAGCTGTCGGGTGTCATCACTTCGTCGATCAGGATCAGCTCGCCATCGGCGTGGCCGAATTCGTACTTCGTGTCGGCCAATAGCAGGCCACACTTCTCGGCGTGGGCCGATCCCTTTTTGAACAGCTCGACGCTCCGCGCCCTGAGCTCTTCAGCTAGCTCGGTTCCAATCTCACCCGCCATTCGCTCGAACGAGATATTTTCGTCGTGCTCTCCCATCTCGGCCTTGGTGGCGGGCGTGAAGATCGGTTCGGGTAACCGGTCGCTCTCCACCAGCCCGGCGGGCAGCTCGACGCCGCACACTGTGCCCGACTGCTGGTACTCCTTCCATCCCGAGCCAGCCAAATAGTCGCGCACCACGCACTCCATCGGCACCACTTTGGCTTTCTTGGTGAGCATCACGCGGCCGCGGAGCACCTCGCGGTCGACCCCATCGGGCAGCGGCATTTGGTCCACGTCGGTAGTCACCAGATGATGCGGAGTGTCCAGCTGGCCGAACCAGAACTCGCTCACGCCGGTGAGCACGCGGCCTTTGTCGGGAATGCCGGTTGGCAGCACCCAGTCGAACGCACTGATGCGGTCGGTGGCCACCAGCAGCAGGTGCTCGCCCAGGTCGTAGACGTCGCGGACCTTGCCGTGGCGCGCGGGAATATCGGCCAATTGGGTGTCGAGCAGCGGGGTGGTGGGCATGTCCATCTCCAGCGGGCAACGGGGATTTGCGGCAGGCACCAAGTATAGCGTTGCAGGGGCGAAAATCGCAGTGCTTGCCTCGCACCACAGGTCTCAACTACACTGGAATATCCGCCGCGAAGTGTTGGAGAGTGCTGCCCCTCCTGCCGGTCGGCACTGCGTCTACAACTCCACCGCTGGTGGCCTGCTGCTTGACCAAGCACCAGCCGCGGCGGATTACGCTCACCACAGGTTCCGCACCGTCATGGGACTGATGCGACTGTTTGCACATGACGGCAGCCGACTCGAGAGTCTCGATCCGACGCGCGTGCACATGATCGGATTCGAGGAGCTTCCCTGGTTTTCGAGCGTCTTTATCTCCGACAAGCAAATTGTCATCCAACGCGCCGAGAGCGACTCCGGGGCCGTCTGCGTTCCCTGGAAGGTGGGCGACCGGGGCGAGATGCTGCTCTCCAGCTCGACGTTGATGGAGCGCGAAGAGCCCTACTTCCTGGAAGTGGAACTTGCCCGCGGTTTAGTGCATCGGTTGCGGAACCAGCTCGAAGCATGGCGTCAGTTGGGCCTGACGGTGCCGCCGGACCTCGACGAGGAGGTGCTGGCCGCGACGCGCCACTTCGCCCGCGCGGCGTCGCGACAGCACGAACCGGAAACGGCCGCCAGCGAGGCCAACCAGGCGATCGAGTCGGCCGTTGCGGCCGGCGAACGACTGGCCGCGGTGTACGCCCAGCAGGCGCTCGGCATTCGCACCCGCAACGCCCCGCTGCACACGCTGTTGGGCGTCGACCTGAGTGGTGAGTTGCCGCAAGAAGACCTGCGCGAGTCGATCACCGACACGTTCAACCTGGTGAGCCTGCCGATGTCGTGGCGCGACATCGAGGCCAGCGAGGGCAAACGCAACTGGGACAACACCGATACCGAGTTGCGTTGGGCGCAGAAGAACGGCCTGAAGGTCGTGGGCGGGCCGCTGCTGGAGTTCGACGAACGCCGCGTGCCCGACTGGACCTACCTGTGGGAAGGCGACTACGACACGCTCTCGAGTTTCATGCTCGATCACGTCCGCCACACGGTGAAGCGGTATCGCAGCAAGGTCCATCTGTGGCACGTCGCGGCGCGGATGAATCGCCCGCGAGTGCTATCGCTGGGCGATGAGGATCGGCTGCAGATCGTGGCGTCGGCCATTCACGCGATTCGCGACCTCGACCAACGGACACCCATCGTGGTGAGCTTCGATCAACCGTGGGCCGAGTACATGTCGACGCAGCAGACCGACCTCGCACCGATGCACTTTGCCGACGCGCTAGTTCGTGCCGATCTGGGCGTGTCGGGGCTGGGGCTCGAACTGAATATTGGCTCCCAGCCACTGGCCACGGCCCCCCGCCCTGCCCTGGCGTTTAGCCGGCTGGTTGATCAGTGGGGGCTATTCGAGCTGCCGCTGTTCCTGATGCTCACCATCGACACGCGGCGGAGTCGAGACAAACAAGCGAACGGCGGCCACTCGAACACGCGCGCGGAATGGGTCGAGCGTTATTTGCCGCCGCTGTTGGCCAAGAACTGCGTACAGGTGGTGGTCTGGAACCAACTCTCCGACAAAGGCGCAGAGTTCCCAGGAGCCGGTCTGTTCGACGACCAGGACCGCGCCAAGCCGGTGCTCAGTGCACTCGCAGGGCTTCGTAAGCAGTATCTTGCTTGACTTCTTCGGTCTTCTGGGCCGTGTCCGCGTCTTCGGTGCCGAATACGGCGCAGGCGAGAGACGAATGGCTGGTTAGCCGCGAACGAATCTTCGACTCCGTGCAGTACGACGCCAGCGTGTCGGCCGAATTCTTGTTGAGGCCACACACTCGCAAGGCACCATCGTGTGCTTCGAGTCGGGTACGAAACGCGTCGAGCTGCGCGATCATCATCGGCGAAAGCGTTTGGAACTCGGACCCGAATTCCAGCACCACGCGATACACCAAATGACGCGACACCGCGTTCCACAAGTCGTCGGCCAATTGCTGCTCGTTCGCAGCGTTGTCGGACTCGCCTGGACTGAGTCGCAGCAACACCCAATTGGGCCCGCGACTCACATCAATTAGAAAACCACTCTCTGTGCCAATCATAGGCGGACGCTCCATCGTTCTAGGATTGATTGGCGGCCTCGCCAGCAGCGGCGACACAAGCACCTTTTAGAGCCACCGGCGAATCAGTCACGACTAACTGATTGCCACCAGCAGGCGGAAACAAGAAGTTTCGAGTCTTCAGAAGTCCATCAACTCCGCCTGCGCCATCATCTTATGACGAGCGTTGCCACTTATGCAAGCGAGAAACGCGCGAAAGTCGCTTCGCGTCAGCTAGCACCGTGCGCAGGCGCGAGGGGATCGCGCCTTGTGTCCCTCTAGAGGGTGAACTACGCGACCGCACGCCGATTAAGCGCCGATCATCTCCTTGATGGTCTGCATGGCGACTTCCAGCGCCTCGGACAGCTTCTCGGGTTGCTTACCACCCGCTTGGGCCATATCGGGGCGGCCGCCACCCCCGCCGCCGAGTGTCTTGGCCACCGGGCCAATCCACTTACCGGCGCTCACGCCCGAGGATTGCAGGTCCTTGGAGATTCCGGCGATCAGCGTGACCTTTTCGCCGCCCTCACAAGCCGCGAGCAACACGGCCACGCTGTCCTCTTTGGCGCGGAGCTGGTCGATGAGCTGGCGCATCAGGTTTTGCGGCGCGCCCGGCGTTTCGGCGACCACCACGGTGGTTTCCCCAACCTTGGTGGCCGATTCCAGCAATTTATCGGCCGAAAGTGGACCTGCCGCGTCGCGTTCGGCCAATTGCCGCTTCATCGAATCGACTTCCGCCAGCAGCGACTCCACCCGCTCCGGCACCGTGAGCGGCGCCACCGAAAGCAAACGCCCTGCTTCGGTGAGCGTAATTTTCACCTGCTGGTAGGACAGTTGGTCTTTGGCAGCCGTAAACGTCGGTGCCGATTCCTCGCCGGCGGTGCCGCCCGTGGACAGCAGTTTTTTCAGCGAACGCTGTTGTTCCAACAGCGCAGCAACAGCCTCCGGCACCTGGCTCGTAGCGCAGCCTAGCAGTTTCGCCGTCTTCTCGAGCGATGTGGTGGTTTCCACCACTTGTTCTTCGGCCCTTTTGCCAGTGAGGGCGACGATACGGCGAGTGCCGGCCGAGACTCCTTCTTCGCTGATGATCTCGAACGCGCCAACCTGGTTGGTGTTCGTCAGGTGCGTGCCGCCACACAACTCACGGCTGTGAGCGCCAGCGGAGAGCGGGCCCATCGACACCATCCGCACGGGGTCGGGGTACTTCTCGCCGAACAGCATCATCGCGCCCTGCTTGCGAGCCTCGGCCAGCGGCAAAGTTTCCCACTTTACCTCGGCTGCCGTAGCGACGTCGGCGGTTACATCCTCGGCAATCCTTGCAAGCTCCTCGGGTGTCACCGGGCTGAGGTTCGTGAAGTCGAACCGCAGCCAGTCGGAGTCGACCTTCGAACCCTGCTGCTGCGCGTGCTCGCCCAAGTGCTTGTGCAATGCGTGATGCAGCAAGTGCGTGGCCGAGTGCGCCCGCTGAATCGCCTCGCGGCGGTCGGTGTCGACCACGGCTTTGACCGTGTCGCCTTCGCTCATCACGCCAGTCTTCAAGTGACCGAAGTGGATGAACAGTTCGCCATCCTTCTGCGTGTCGATCACCTCAAACTCAAAATGGCCTCCCACCAGTTTACCTACGTCGCCCACTTGGCCACCGCTCTCGCCATAGAACGGAGTCTTGTCGAGCACTACGCGCACAGGGTCGGCGTGCCCGACTTCTTCCATCTTGTCGCAAAGGTGATCATGAGGTGCCTTGCCGGCGATAATCCCCAGAACGGTCGCGGTCGATTCTGCAGCGTCGTAGCCGAGGAAGTTAGTCTTATGATGCACCTGCTTTAGCGAGTCGATTGGTCCCTTGGATCCCATCCCGATCCCATCAGGTGACTTCGGCCCGTCAGGATCAGGTTCGCCGTGTTCCACCATCGCCTTCCGGAAGCCTTCCCAGTCAAACGCGAGATTCTTCTCTGCTGCAATGGTCTCAAACAGTTCGGGTGGGAAACCATAGGTTTGATAGATGTCGAACGCAACATACCCGTCAACTGTGGTGCGATTCTCGGTTTGCATCGAATCGAACACTGTCTCGATACGATTCAAACCTGTTTCGATGGTTGAGAAGAAAGTTCCTTCCTCCTGCTTGATTACAGTGGAGACTCGCTCCGCTGAGACCTTAAGCTCGGGATACTGGTTGGCCATCATCTCGACAACCGTCGGCACAATCTGGCACAGGAATGGCTCCCGCATTCCTATTTGATGTCCGTCGAGCACAGCGCGACGCAGCAATCGTTTGACGACATACCGCTCTTTCTTAGGTCCCGGGTACACGTTCTCATGCACCGCGAACGTGCACGCCCGCACGTGGTCGGTGATGCGGCGGAGCCGGCGGCCGTTTTCGCTGTGGTATTCGTACTTCACGCTGCACACTTCGGCCGCCGCTTGGACGATCGGCATCAGGATGTCGATGTGGAAGTTGGTCTCCACGTCCTGCAGCGCCGCTGCAGTGCGCTCCAGGCCCATGCCGGTGTCGATGTTCTTCGAGGGCAGCGCGCGGAGGTTGTCCGGCGGGTCGCCGACGCGGTTGAACTGCGTGAACACCAGGTTCCAGATCTCCAGCGGCTCGCGGCCGGGCGCGGTGTAGTAGATTTCGCTACATGGCCCGCAAACACCGTCGGGGCCCTGGCTCGGCGCGCTAGCCGGCCAGAAGTTCTCGTCTTCTTCTTCGTAGCTGATGCGGCTGGTCGGCAGGCCGATCTTCTCGTGCCAGATGTCGGCCGCTTCCTGGTCGTCCTTGTAGACGGTCACGCTGAGCGTCTCGGGTGGCAGGCCGAGCCACTTCTTATCGGTCAGGAACTCCCACGCCCACGCGATGGCTTCGGCTTTGAAATAGTCGCCGAACGAGAAGTTGCCCAGCATCTCGAAGAACGTATGATGCCGCGGCGTACGGCCCACGTTATCGATGTCGCCGGTCCGCATGCACTTCTGGCAGGTGGTTGCGCGGGTAAATTCGAGCGCCACCTTGCCCAGAAAGTGATCCTTGAACTGGTTCATCCCCGCTGGCGTGAACAACACGCTGGCGTCCCAGGTGGGCACGAGCACGTCGCTGGCCACGCGGGTATGCCCCTTGGACTCGAAGAACGACAAGTACTTTTCGCGGAGTTCGTCAGTTTTCATCGCTGGCTGCAGTCGAATTCTGAGTTCAGATGGCCGACAGCCGACGACCTACGCGTCGTCGGAAACGTCCGTCCAATTCTTCATAAACCCTGAATAATAACGCACTTCGGGCCGTTTCGGCAGGGCAGGCAAAATGATTGCGGCCCAGCGGGAATCGGCCCATAATGGGAGGGACCCTGGCCGGTGAGCCGGGGGTTCACGTTCCCCTTGCAGCTACACCCAGATTTCTCGCCAGTGAAACGCGGCTCCATTCGATGACGCAGCCCAGCTCGCGGCTCGTCGTGTCCCCGTTTCCTCTCCTGATGGTGTAGCTTCCATGTATTGCCGTTTCCTTGCTTGTTGGGCATTGTCGCTCGGCCTCCTCGCGTGCTGGTTGGTGCCAGAAACCGAAGCTTGCGAACTGTGCCGGCAATGGGCCTGCACCATTTGCCCCGCGATGGGAACAGACGATCCCGATTCGCTACCGGTCGCCAACTACGGCACAACGCGGCCGGGATGGCCACAGGACAATCCGGGTGACCCGGTTTATCTGACGTACAGCTACCAGAACATGTTCGACGGCGGGCTACTCGATCCAGACGGCAACCCGGTACCGGAGTCGCAGATTCGTACCGCCATCGAGGAAGCGTTCAGCGTGTGGGCCGAGGTGGCGCCGCTGCACTTCACCGAAGTGCCCGACGACGGGCTGAACTACGGCCAGTCGACCGCGCATGGCACGATTCGCTTTCGCCATGTGTACATCAACGGCCCCGATCCACCGACCGGCAACCCCACCACCAAAGCCCAAGCCCGCTTTCCCGGCTCTAGCAGCTTCTCCGGCGATGTCGACTTCGACCATGGCGACCCATGGGCATTGATCGGCACCACCCGCGAGCCCGACATACTGGGCGCGGCTATCCACGAGGTTGGTCATGCGTTGGGACTCACCCACACGAACATCCAGACCGCCAACATGTACTGGATCTTCAAACGCCACACCGGGCCCGGCAGTGGCGAACTTCACCCCGACGACATCGCGGGTATCCAGAGCATCTACGGCGCAGGCGTGGGCAGCGTCACTCCGATCGTACAGATTCCCGAGCCCTCCACGGCGCTGCTCGCAGCCGTGGCATTGGTGGCGGTGCTGACGTGGCGATCACGTAGTTAGCAGTCGCAGCTGAGGTCAGCGCACACCGCCGCGCGCGTCCCAAACCAGCCAGCACAAGACCAGCGAACAGACCCAAAAATCAGGCGACATTCCCATTGGGATCCTCCCGGACAACATAGCGGAGAGAAAAGTAAGCGGCCACCTCAACGGCGCCCGGCAAGCAATACGCGACAGTGTATCGAAGGGTTCGCTAAGAGGATCGTCAATATTGCAGACTTCACCAAACTTTCATCTCGCCGCATCGCACGATCGCTACGCAAGGAAAACTCACGGGCGATGATCAGACGCGTTAGGGTGCCTGGGGGCGAGTGCCACGAGCACCCAGCAAACAGCGAAACACCTGGGGGCTCGCCGAACTAGTGCGCCTATACCACTCCGAGCGACCGCAGGAACTCCTCCTGCGACTCAGTCCGTTCGAAGTCGGTCACCTTTGCAAAGTCCTCTCTTTTGAAGCCTCGGAAGCCGACCAGATAGAGCCCACTCTCGGCCGCTTTGCCGGGGCTCTCGAAGCGAAACACGGTACGGTTCATCGAGATGCTGTACTCGTCGAACTGGGCGACACACACCGCACCGCACTGCGGACACTCGTAGCGGCGCAGTGCGAATCCGATGGGTGGATCCTCCACTTTGCCCACTAGTTTGAATCGTCTGAGGACGATCGCGTCGCCTACTATCTCCGAGTCGGCCAGCGCCACTGGACCTGTGCCATAGTCGTCGAAGTCGAACGACAACAGCTTGCGAAACCCAGGCTCCGCACATAGACAATTCGACTGGCAGGCGGCCTCGATGGCTGGAAGCACTTTGGCGGCGAACTCGTCGGGCGTCATTTGAGCGATTGCATGGTCTCGGGCGTGATGTCGACTTTGCCTGCAGCCACCTGCTCGGCCAGCACCTCCACCAAGGGAGCGATCACAGTAAAGTGGTCGTGCCCCTCGATTTTGAAGAACTTGATGTTGGGGTTCGAGTTCTCATTGACCATGAGTTCGATGGAACCGTCCCAGTTTCCATCCTCGCCTTCCAACACATACATGGGCGACTTCACACTATCGAGCCAGTAGAGCGGCGACCGCAGTCCAACTTCCGTGTCGTCGTTGGTGTCGCAGAACATGTAATCTGGACCATACTGCATCGGCGACGCGACCGGCCCCAACGAGAAGATCGCGCGGTACCGATCGGAGCATTCGCCCACCAACATTGCGAGCGTTCCGCCCGTGCTGTGCCCTCCCAAATAGATCTGCTCGGGATCAACGTACGGAAGTTTTTCCAGGTAGTCGGTGGCGGCCAGCACGTCGTCTACTTCGCCGAGGAATCCCTCGCGGCGTCCTGGGTTGTCGTTGCCTCCGCGCTGCGAGGGAAACATCATCACCACGCCTGCCTTGCGGAATCCGCTTGCCGATTGATCGTTTTCACGCGGGTTGGGAGACCACACGTCGCCGATCGTGTTGTTGTCGCCACCCGTAATCCACACAATCGCCGGATGACGCTTGCCGTCGCCAGGATCGGGCGTGAGGTACGCTGCCAACGAGCCAACGGGCGACTCGTAGTGCACCAATTCGAATGTCTTTCCATCCGGCTCTTCGGGCGGGCCGTAGAAATCGCCTTCGCGAACGATATTGGTGCTAAACCCCTCGCGAGCTTCGCGGAGAGTTTGCCCACCAGGCGAGTATTCGACCGCATCCAGTGGATTCGAGCTACGCTTATTGCACCCTGAAATCGCCGCAGCCAACAGCAACAGGAACCAGAAACGCATCATTAATTCCCCGTAGAATCGAATTTGCAGAAGAACAGTACAACGGTGTTGGACTTGCCAGAGTATACCTCGACCGAACATCGGCTGCCTACCTTGCCAACTCGCGGTCCAACAGCTCGATCATCGCGTACACGAACTGCCGCTTCTCGTCGCTGAAGTGCACCCGCACGCCGATCGTTTTGTCGGCCCAGCCCCGGGCGCTGCCGCCGCATTGATGGAATTCCTGCGCCATGGCGGTCCAGTCGCAAACCATCTCGATCAGGTCGACCTCGGTCATGTCGTTGGGATCGTCGTGGAACTCCGCGTGGTGCCGGTTGTGGCTCATGTGGTGTGCGATGGCCGCTTCGACTTGCGCCTCCACGCCGGGCGGGTAGGCAAACGGCTTGCCCGACTTGCGGCAGCGATGGTGCTCGGTTAGCCAGATGTATGGCACTCGCTCCTCGGGCTCGAACTTCGAGGCATCGTGCTGGCTCGCCCGCTGAAGCAGCTCCTCGGCGTGGTCGGTCACCCGGGCCATCACCTCCAGGCACCGCCGCACCCGCGAAATGTGCTCGCGGGTCCGCCGCTCGTAGAACTCAATCATGTCGGGCGTGGGATCAGAAGAGGCCATACCGTGATTCTAGGCTCGGTGTTGGAATGAGGGTAGCAACCGCTCAGCCTAGTACGCATCGTCACCGCACGTTGCGAGAAAACTCGGCCAGGCATCCACCAGGAACAGCCCGAACGGGATCCACCAGATGAAGTCGTTCGTCGCGCACATCACGACCGTTGCGAGCGGCCATTCGCCGGTGGCGATGAGTACCGCCAGGCCGATCGGCCCGAGCACTTTTCCCGCGAGCCCCACTGCGGCGATCAGCCAGCCATGCTCCGGGCGGCGAGCCACTTCCAGGTACAGCACGCCGTACAGCCCGATCACCATGCCCAGCGCGGCGAAAATCTGCGGGTGCACGGCCAGCGGCATGTCGGCGAAGCGAAACAACCATTGCGGGTCAATCGCCGCATACAATCCCCACGCAATGTTGTACACGCCGGCGGCGGCGAACACCCAGCGATGCATGCGGCGGCGTTTCATTCGCTCTCTCTCCGCGCCCAATGGAACTGCTTAAGAACCTTCCGCACGCGGGCCTTCACCGACGCGGCCGCATCTTGCTCAACCTCGGCAAACACCTTCAGCGCCGCATGGCGATACGCCGGGTGCTGGTCAGCAAGATTCGCCAGCGCACTAGTCGCCCACGCGCGGACGAACTTGTTCTCGCTGTGTGCCAACTTCGCTGCCTCCGCTTTGAGCTTGCGAGCGCTCGCCTTGGGAATCTCGAGTATGGTGAGCATCTGAACCAGGTGCAACTGCGATCCCCACTCGGTCTCCTGGCCCAGCAAGCGGACCATCGTGGCTACTGCATTGGCAGAGAAATTCACACCACGATCGTGCCATCGCTTGAGCACCCAAGTCGCGCCGGCGCGCACCAACGCCTGATCGTGCTCGGCCAGCGCTAGCAGCTTCTGGATGTTCGCTTCGCTCGCCGGAGTGCCATCGGCCAGTTCCACGAGCGGCTCGGCGTGCTTACCGTCGAACGATTCGAGGATTCGAAGGAGGTTTTGCATCGTGATCTTGTTTGAGTGATGGGTGCCTGGGGACGAGCTCCGCGAGCCCCCAGCACTCCAGGTTCTGGGGGCTCGTTGCACTCGTCCCCAGGCACCCCATTGTCCAACTGGTTTCACAGTGGACCTGTTTAAGTGGACTTAATAGCTATTTGAACGTCGTTTCTGCGCAGTAGCTCCGATCTTCACCTGCCAGAGTGTGATTAGGACACAAGGCAGGTTAGAATTCAATCGATAACGCCAATCCACAGCCGCATTCGAGAACTCACCATGCCTAGATATCTGTCGCTCGTCCCGACGCTGGTCGCCTGTTTCCTCTTCATCTCGTCGATCACCAAGGCCGAGGGGCCAGTGAAGGTGATCTTCGACACCGACATCGCCAGCGATGTGGACGACGTGGGTTCGCTCGCCATGCTGCACGCCCTGGCCGATCGTGGTGAGGTGGAGATCCTCGCCTGCACGATCTCGTCGAACAATCCTTGGTCGGCCGCGTGCGTCGACGCGATCAACACGTGGTACGGCCGGCCCGACATTCCGATCGGGCGAGTGGAAAAGTTTGTGGCCGGTCTGGCGAAAGACCAAAATCCCGGTTCTCGCTACACAGAAGCGATTGCGAAAGAGTTTTCGCACGACCTGGCGGACAACGACAGCGTGCCACTCGCAGTCGATGTTTATCGCCAGGTGCTCGCTGAGCAGCCGGACGATAATGTGACGATTGTGTCGGTTGGCTTTCTCACCAACTTGGCCGAATTGCTCGACTCGACGGCCGACGAGCATAGTCCGCTAACTGGCAAGGAGCTCATCGAAAAGAAGGTCAAACTGTGGGTTTGCATGGGCGGAGTTTTTCCCAAGGGGCAGTTTGGCAAAGGAATCGGCGAATACAACCTCCGCGTCACGCCGGACGCCACCGAGCGGGCGATCAACCATTGGCCCACGCCGGTCGTGTTCACTGGGTACGAGATCGGCAAGCGCGTGATGACCGGGGCGGGACTCGAGCGAGCCGATGCCGACAACCCGATCCGCCGCGGCTACCAGCGCTACAACGGCCTCGGCGATCGCAACAGCTGGGACCAGACGGCCGTGCTCTACGCCGCCCGCGGCGCCGGCGACTACTGGACACTCTCCCCACCCGGCACCTGCCACCTGCCGGAGAACTCCAAAGGCTGCCACGAGTGGAGCGAGTCGCCCGAGGGGGAACATCGCTACTTGATCGAGAAGATGCCACCGAAAGAAGTCGCCACAGAGATCGAAGCGTTGATGATGGCGGAGCCAAAGAACATGGGAACGGAATGAGGCGACAAACTCCATTCACCTAGGCTTACCGCCGGGCAAATCAAATTTGATACACCAGCACACGCTCGCAGCCTCTTCTGGCGAGGCCACTTCGCTGAGCACTTCGGCCATTTCCTTCCACCGGCCGGCGCGAGCGAGCAGTGCGCCCAGTTGTCGGCGACGCTCGGGCTTCGAGCGAATCTTGCGGGCGGTTTCGATGGCTTGGTCGAGCCCTGCGATGTCGGCTTGCGCGGCCACGGCCGACGCTTGCGCCCCTTTGGCAAAGTCGCGTCGGTGCTCAACACCTGCGTCCTCCATCGCTTTCTCCACCAGCCGCTGGCCTGCTTTGGGGCCTTCGATTTTCGTAGCGACTTTGGCCAGCTGCGTGTAGACGGCCGAGGTGGTCCATCCCACCTCGTACACGTACCACTCCGGCATCTCGCGAAAGGTCCGCTGCAGCCAACGTTTGGCAGTGTTCGCCTCGCCCTGGTCGACTAGCAGCTCCAACGAATCGCAGATGCTGTTTACAGGAAAGTGGATGTTCGGATCGTCCGACTCCGCGAGTTCCTCGAGTTCTTCCTTGATCGTTCGTTTCGCACGGGCGATGGCTTCCTTTTTCATGCCGAGATCCAATAGCGTATGGGCATCGAGCACTTCGTCGCGAGTTTCGCGATCGAGACTACGAATGCACCTCTTTACTGCGTCGGTGTCCTTCAACTTGGCATAGGTCTCCAGTACGCCCTGCAGAAAGCACTGCCGCGCCCACTGGTCCTTGGTGCTCTTAGCGGCGGCCTCCATTTCTTTGGCCGCATCGGCGGCGGCCTTTCGCTTGCGACTCGCCAAGCCAAGTCGGAACCTCCGCTGCGCCCCGCGGAACTGCGCTTGAGAGCGCTCCCAATCGCCCACAGCTTCGTCAGGATCGAGGATGCCATTGAGCGCGCGGAACTCGCGGACCGAGTTGATGGCAAAGTTCGCGTCGCACTTGCGAGTGATGTAGGCCTCCATCGCCTCGGCCTTGGCCAGGTACTTCTCCATCTTCTTCTCATCGCCCGCGTTCAGCGCAATTTCGGCTCCCAGTTCCGCCATACGGACCGTTTCCAACACTTCATCTTCTGGCAACCGCCGAAGGAAGCGATTGACATGCCGCAACGCTTCGGAAACTTCGCCCATCTCGGCAAGATGCTCGATCGGTAAATGCGCGGTGCTAGCCGCGTTTTCAGGATCCGCGATGGCGTCGCACTTCTTGATCATGCAACGATACCAAGCCTTCAAATCGCGCGTGCGAGGCCACTTCGTCTGCCAATCGGGCTTCGACGACTTCTTCTTAGGTGCAGCCTTGCGTTTGGCCATGAGGTACTCGTTGGTTCGTTATCTGGAACGCTGAACTTCGCTAATGAACGTTTGGTAATGCAAGAACCCGGCGTAAACGCCGGGCCTAAGTCTATCAGAGGTTGCGTAAGGTCGCGGCCGTCCTCTTTTCTCTCTGCGACCTCCTGTTCACACTTTATTGCTAGCGAAGGCTAGCGTTGCGCTGGCAGCAATTCCTTTGGTATCGCGCTTGCCAGCTTCTTCTCACTCACTCTCTTAAGGCGGTCGAGTTCGGCTTGGACGTCTTCGCCATTTTCCAGGCGGCGCTCGAGGATTTGGATTTCCAGTGGCAGGATGTTGATGAAGTAGCTCTCGGCGTCGGCCGCGCCGATTTTCTTTTCTTTCTCCAACAGCCACTTGAGGCACTTGATCTGTTTCTCGGTGTAGTTCAGCTTCGCGCTGGCTTTGAGCCACTTCACGATTCCGCCCGCCTCGTCGAACGGCGTTCCCTCCCAGTACGGCTTCACGTGGTTTTCGCCGTCGCGACCTTTGCGCATGTATCCATAACGCGAGTACCCCTCAGGGCGGTCTTGCAGTTGGTAGTAGAGGTTCCAGTAGCAGGCGTCGCCGACCGAGTTGCCCATATGGTGATTGCGAAAGTTGATCGATTGGCGTTTGTCGTCCAAATGTTCCACGAGCACGGGAAACGCGAGCTGTTTGTACTCCATCAACTTCGAGAAAGCCTTCTGGCAACGTTCAAACCGCTCGCGATACTCATCCGAGTTGTCCCGGATGCCGGGACTTAGCGTCGGCTGGTCCGTCGCATCGCCTTCGGCGAACACCAGTTGGTCGACCAGCGCGCGGATTTCTGCTTCCTGTTTTTTGGCTACAACTGCTTCGGCCTTCTCCTTGTCAGGAGCCTTCGGCGCCAACCGCTGCTGGACCACTTGCTTGGTGTCCTGCTGCGCCTGTTGGGCGTGTAAAACTCCGGCAAAAGACAACAATAGTAGCAACCTGATTCCGGTACGTTTTCGAGGCATCGCCTTACTCCTTGGTCCGGGGATTCAGCACGCGATCTCAACTTCATTGCCAATTGTAGAGCATCTACTGCAGCAATATCCACAGCAACACTGGCAGAAGCAGCAAGAGCCAGCCGGCCACCGCCACCACGATGCCGGGCGTGGGGTGCGTCACGCGAGGGCGAGCGAGGCCAAACGTCCCTCGGGTACGGCGGCCCATTTCTTCCGAAAACCAGATACATGCCAGCGGCAGGGTCACATAGATTGCAACCGATAGGATGCGGTTGATGTCCTTCGAATCGAGAACTACGGCGATCGCCAGACCTGCGGCGACTGCGCCGGAGAGCAACTTGGAGGTCAGCAGCGCGTACAACAAGCGTTGCCGGCGATCGCTCGCGAATTGATGTTCGATGGTTGCGGCCAGTTTGTCGATTGCCGGATTGCTGGCGACATACGCTGCCAGCGGCGCAATTTGCGATGCTTCGATCCAATGTCCGCGGCAGTCAGGGCATCGCTGTAGCACCACACCCGAGTCGTGCGCGTACTCGTGCGGTGCGAGCGGCCGCTCGCATCTGGGACATGCCAACTGCGCGGGCCTTTTGGCGTTTGCCGCTACGGCAACCGGCGCATCATCGTTTTGCACGATGGTCGCCAATTCACCCTGGTCGACCCACATACCGCCACATTTGCCGCAGCGGTCAATCCGCTCACCCGCGCAGACTTCCTCACTTAGCAACGATGCACAGACTGGACAGAGCATGGCGGGATGGCTTTTGGGGCACTGGATCGCTGCGAGGTATTGTCCACTACTTCGCTTCGTGGCTGTCGAAATTGGACACTCGGCATGATAGTATACGCGTGGTCACCGCCGCTGCGCCGGAGATATGCGCCGGCTGAGGGGCCATGAGTTTTGTCCCGCGCGGCGGAGTTTTGCCCCACCTCAGGGGTTTTGTCCCATTGCGGTTAACCGATGGGGCAAAACCCTCTGGATACGTCGCTGAATGAAACCCATAAACCACTACCAATAAATCACTTACAACAATTCACGGGAGACGTCGGGCCCGAGTTTTGCCCCCATGGATCGATATTGGGGAACAACGGACAAAACGCCCGGGGAACAAACGCTCCGGAATCGCTCGTGCGCGGCCCTTTGCGGTCCCGCGGGCGATCGATGAAAATGGGGCGGTTTGCCCCCTGCCCTCGCCGATTGGCTACGTGATGGATGGATCCGCCGACAACCCCGCCGCACCGCCCGACGAGCTGCGCGACGTGCTGGCGGAGTACTGGGGGTACGACAGCTTCCGCCCGCTGCAAGCCGAGGCGATGGACTGCGTGATGAGCGGTCGCGACTCGCTGGTGGTGCTACCGACGGGCGGTGGCAAGTCGCTTTGCTACCAAGCCCCGGCACTGGCGATGCCAGGCGTGGCGATTGTGGTGTCGCCACTTATTTCGCTGATGAAGGATCAGGTCGACTCGCTTCGCGCGAACGGCGCTTCGGCTGCGTTTATCAACAGTTCGCTCACTCCCGAAGAAAAACGCACGGTCACCCAGCAAGTTCGCAGCGGCGAAGTGAAGTTGCTGTACGCCGCGCCGGAACGGATCGTCCGCGATCACACGTTGTTGTTCCTGCGTTCGGTCGACGTGTCGTTCGTGGCGATCGACGAGGCACACTGCGTGAGCACGTGGGGGCACGACTTCCGACCCGAGTACACCGAACTTGGCAAACTAAAACAGGCGCTACCCGGCGTGGCGATCCACGCTTACACTGCCACAGCCGCCGATCGCGTGCAGCAGGACATCATTCGCGGGCTGTCGCTCGAGTCGCCGGAGTTGTTGATTGGTTCGTTCGATCGCCCGAACCTGGTGTACCGCGTGCGACGGGCGTCGCGCAAGCTGCAACAGATTCAAGAGGTGATCGAGCGACATCCTGGCGAGTCGGGCATCGTATATTGCATAAGTCGCAACGAAGTAGAGAGTGTGGCCGCGGAACTGAAAGCCGCTGGCGTGCGGGCCGCACCGTACCACGCGGGCATGAGCGACATCGCCAGGGCTCGCAACCAGGAAGGTTTCCTTGGCGATCGCATCGACGTGATTGTCGCCACGGTGGCGTTCGGCATGGGCATCGACAAGCCGAACGTGCGATTTGTGATCCACGCTGGCATGCCAAAGTCGGTGGAAGCATACGTGCAAGAGAGCGGCCGCGGCGGTCGCGATGGTTTGGAATCGGAATGTCTGCTGCTGTACAAGGGCAGCGACGGCGTGCTGTGGAAGCGGATGATCGAAGAGGGCGAACCGGCCGCCCGCGACGGAGCGCTGCGTTCGCTGGATGAGATGATGCGCTTCACCACATCGGTTGGTTGCCGGCACCGAGCGATCGTGGAGTACTTCGGGCAGGAGTTCGAACGCGACAACTGCGGCGCGTGCGACTTCTGCCTGGGCGAACTGGCGTTTGCCGACAACGCGCTGGTGAACGCGCAGAAGATCATCTCCTGCGTCGCCCGACTCGAACAACGCTTCGGCGCCGGGCACACGGCGAAGGTGCTCGCGGGTTCGAAAGATCAAAACGTCACGCGGTTCAATCACACGGAGCTAAGCACCTACGGCATTCTCAAGCACGAGCATGGCACCACGATTCGCGACTGGATTGAGCAACTCGTGGGGCAAGGGCACCTGGAGAAAGTGGGCGAGTACAGCGTGCTGCAGATCACCACCAGCGGCCGCGAAGTGCTGCGGGGCGAGACGACCCCGCAACTGCTCGCACCGGTAAAGCGCGTGAAGGAGTCGCGCACCCGCAGCGAAGCGAACTGGGAAGGCGTGGATCGCGGGCTGTTCGACAAGCTCCGCGAACTGCGCGCGGAGTTGGCCGCTGAGCGCAGCGTGCCGGCGTACATTGTGTTCGGCGACAACGCCCTGCGGGACATGGCCCGCCGCCGGCCCACGTCGCACGAGTCGTTCGCTTCGGTCCGCGGAGTCGGCTCCGCGAAGCTTCGCGACTATGGCGACGTGTTCATCGAAACGATCGTCGCGTACTCGAGCGAAATGGGACTAGCAACGGAAGTGGAAGAGAGCTTTTGAGTACTCAAAATAGCCGACGAGCTACGCCTCGTCGGAAACCTAGAACTTCCAACGAAACTCCGCCCGCGCGCCGTTGATATCCTCCGAGTTGTCGAGCCAACCGTGCATCGCATCGAAGCGAAGCAGGTGGGCGTTGGTGATGGGAACCTGATAACGGAAACCAACACCGAGTTGGTCGCCCGGCGCGGCACGACCGACGTCGGAGCCCATTACCTGCAGCGCGGCAACCTCGACGATGAGTTGCTGATCGTAGTTGGGCCCGAGTAAGTCGACACCGGTAGCCACACCGAAAGTGTTATTGGCCGTCGCGTCGAGCGTCGGATAGCCGGTGAGTGCATCGCTTTGGAACAGGATGCCCGTGTTGAACAGCACGCCGCCAAACGCGGCCGCCCGCGCAGCTGGTTGCGGGCGATCAAAGCCAGCGAAGAAGTTACAGTAAGGCATCAGGTTGTACGGCATCCGTGAAATGAGCGTGTTTTCGGCGAGTAGCAACACCCCGTCGGCGGTGCGAGCGCTCTGCGGCCCGTTCTGCCCGGCGTTGACGATCACCCGCATCGAGTTCGAAACCCGATTGAGATACCTTCGCGTGTAGGAGATACCAAGGTTGTTGTAGTTGCGGTCGCTGTCCTTGCGATCGTTCACGTAGGCGTAACCGAGTTCGAAGTAGCCCCCGCGACTTTCGATGAACGTGGTAGCGCCGAATAACTGCGCGGCATCCTCGTCGCCCGGTGCGGCGCCGGTGCTCACTTTGTCGAACGCCGCAAACATGGTGACGTCGTAGTTGGACCAGTCGAGAGCAGGATTGTTGCGAGCAGGAATGGTGGCCGCCACGCCGACCATCGCGTCCTGCATCCAGATGCCATTTTGAAACAGCAAAGGAATGATGCCGGCGGTGATCGGCATGTCGAACGCCGAGTAGGAGGAAGTGAAACCACCAATGATCTGTCCCAAGTCGCCCTCGAAGAACGCGGTATCGGTGTTGGCGTCGAAGAAGTCGAGCACCTCGACGAAGTCGCCGTTGTCGATCCGCATAAAGCTGTTCCCCTCCTGGAACGGCCCGGAGAACATATGAAATCGCTCGGTGGCGGTCAGCCAGTAGTCGAACTCGAGATTCAGCCGATGCGCGAGCACCGAGTGATCGCCGCCAACCAGGTTGTTCTGCGCGTACGCCACGCGATAGTCGCCGTAGACGTACAGCTTCTGCAGCACCAGGTTCGTCGGCCCGAACAACTCCTGGTACGGCGGCACCGGACCGTTGCGATAGAAGGGAAACCCAAGCTCCAACAGCGGATGCTGGGTTGGCACCAGGTGCTTCCCACCGTAGACGTTCATCTCGACGCAACTATCCCACGGAATGTGGTCGTAGATCGGGTCGCCACTGAAGTCGCTCTGGTAGTAGATCGAAAGGTTGCTACGGCAGTCGGTCGCCGGCGGGTGATGGAGCACGTGGGCGTCGTGCTCCGCATCGTTGCACAGAGGAGGAGCAAACGTATCGCAGGAGTAACAATCGACTACCGGGTTGGGAATCGGTGGAGGCGGAATCACACCGAATCTCAGTACCGATGGCTGAAAACCAGTCTCGGTGCGGCAGTCCCAAGCGGTACGGAGCGGTTGTTCGCTTGCGAGCCCGGACTGAACTTGGTTGGAGACAGTCGGTGCGTGTACCTGCGGAGCTGCAAACAGCGACGCTCCCTCCTCCGCGGAAGCGACGACCGCGCAGACCGAGCAGCTCATCCCGATCAGGGAGAGCAACAGGAGTTTCGCATTGGAAAGGTTGCAAGTCATGGTGTACGTACAGGCGTGTCGCTACCGGACGTCGAACTCCACGGAGTACGGATGGACGTCGATCATGCCCTCGTTCATCGCCCGCTGCATCTCAGGCGTGGCGCCGCAGAAGTCCATGAAGTAGATCGGTTCGGTCCGGCTACGCATGCGGAAGCTGAGTCGGTATCGCCCCGGCTGACTGAACACCTCGGCGGGGATGCGGTACTTCACCTCCTTCTTGCCAAGCGGCGCCAGCGACCGGCTTTCCATCCGAATAAATGGCGGGTGATTCGTCACGGTGACCGGAATCGCACCAGGGCGGAGGAACGGCAGCTGATCGAAGTCCACGTTCACCGGCAGGTAGAACTCGCGGTCGGTGCCCACCGCACCAGTGATGAGGAACATCGTTTGCAAGTTGAACAACTGCGAGTCGAACGGCACTTTACCGGCGCGGACATCGCGGGAGTGGATGTCGCACACGTCGCCGTAGTGGTCGGTGTAACCCGTCTCCCACAGTCGCTGCCCTTGCGGACCGATCAACACCACGTTCGCCCACAGCTGCGGCTGAGCCCCCAGCGAAGCGGTCGGCAGGTTGTGCCCCGTGTTGGTGTTGGACACCACGTAGTTGAGTTTCAACTCTCGGCCCACCGCGGGGGTGGTCTTGAAGAACGGACCGTCGACGTGCGATCCGTTTTCCATCACCTTTTTGCGAACCTCGGTCTTGGTGGCCAAGAGTTCGAGATTGTCGTCGATGATCTCGCGTGCGTCGTACCGGTCGTCCACCTCGGCCCACACCGGTGGGAAGTGCACCCGAATCGTGCCATCCTCCACACGCTCCTCGAATTTATCGGTGCCCCACCCTGCTCGCCAGTCGAACTGCAGCCACTCGTTGAACTTCCAACGGTCGGCCTTCAGGTGGAACGGAAACACACCCGGGTGAGCAATCGAGTAGCCAGGGCCGTAGAAGATGTGGTTCGAGTGCTTAACGTTCTCGCGCACCTTCTTGCCAGCGATCTCGGCGACCGCGCAGCACTCGTAGCCGCTCGCCAGGCCGGGCTCTTTGCCCATGTGGCAGTCCTGGCAGGTGATACCCGCCTTGTAGGCTGGCGAGGCGCGGTACTGATCCCATACCACTTCGAGCTTGATGCCAGGATGCACCGCGACCTGATGACACGACGTGCAGTACTCGGACCGCGAGATCTGGTCGAAGTACCGTCCCTCGACGTGGATCGCCTGCCCCGGCCCCTTCTCGTCGGGCGAGGTCTTGAGCTTGAAGTGATCCTTCTTGGCAATCGCCTCGGCGACGCCGACACCACCTTTGCCGCCATAGACCGGCGCAAACTCGTTGCCCGGCACGATATGCCGCTCGCCGTTCGACTTGTCGTACCGCTGGTTCACCCGGTGGCACGCCACGCAAGTCACTCCTTCGCGGGCCACTTCGGGTTGCTCCCACAGCGGCACGTCGCGGCGGATGTTCAAGCTCGTTCCCACCGGCGAGTGGCATCGCAAACAGAAGTAGCCAACCGTGCCCTTGCTCACCTCGGTGATCTTCTGCTCGAACTTCTGGAACATCGGCGACACCGCAGCGTAGGCGTGGCTCGAGCAGCTCCACTCCTTGTAGATCTTCTCGTGACACTTCGCACAGGTCTTGGCCGAGGGGTAACACCCTTCGGCAATCAGCTCCAAGTGAGGATCCACCCCATCCGGCACGCCAGCCTCTTTGGCCGCGGCGCGCGCTTCTTCGAGCGAGTGCGCAGGCGAGGAGTGCAAGCTCGGCATCCCCAACGGCGGCGGAGCAAACCCCGGTTGCGGAATCGTCTCCACCGGCGCGCCCGCTTCAGCGGGCCGCGGTGCGATAGGCTGGACCTTCGGCGTAGGAAGCGACGGCGGAGCAAACCCAGATGGCGAAGGCTCGACCGGCGGTGCCGGCAAAGTCTCCTGAGTCGGAGCAGACCGGGGCCCCGCAGTCGGTTGCGGCTCCACCACAGGATTAGGAACTGCGGGCTCCGGAGCTACAGGCTTCGGTGCCGCCGGCAGCGGCACAACCATGTTGCTCGGCGCGGAAGGCGCCTCGAACATCGGCTTTCGCGGACGAGGTCGGGTAGGCTCAGGCTGAATCTCCCGAGGCCTGGTTTCGACCGGTGGCTGCGGCGGCTCGACCCGCACTGGCGGCAAAGCAGGCTCGGCCGCCGGCTCTCGCTTCGATTCTTCCACTCCAGGAAGTTGCGGCGGGGCAACGAGACTCGGCCGCGGCTCCGGCTTCGCTGGCTGGGCGGGTTCCACCACTGGCGCAACTTCGGGTTCGACCATCGGCGGCTCCGCCGGCAACTCCACCGGCGTCTGTGCTGGAGGAGCGGATTGCGACGGCGCAGTGCCGAACGAGGGACCTTCGTCCGCTGGCGGGGGTGGCGGAATCCGCACTGGCTCGGCGGGAGCACTTGGCTCAACGGACGCATCGGGCACTACGGGCGGCGAGACGTTAGCCGGTTCGGCAGTGGGCTCGACGCTCGGCGATACGTCGATCGGAGCACTGCTCGCGTCTTCGGGCACGAACCACGCGTCCGGATCGACCAGCCATTCACCTTGCGGTGCGCCACCGCTAGCGACAGCCATGCGCACTGGTCGCTGGGCAACGCGAACGCTAGTGATCGACGCCCGCGGCTGCCGCTCGAAGTGCGAGGTTAACTCGTGGGTGGGTGCGACGGAGCTCGACAGAGTCGCGAGATCGGTCTCGCCAGCCAGCAATTCCGTACGCAATTGGGCCGCCGACGTGGGACAAACGACTGCCACTTCGGCGACGAGGCGTTCGATTTCGGCCGTGCGAGCATCCACCTCACCGGCGGGCCGAGTCTCCGCAACCGGCGTGACCGTGTCAGGTTCTTCACGAGTTGGAAAGCACTGCCAGGCAGTGTGCACCACCACCAGCGCAACGAGCGTCGCCAGCAGCGCGCGGAGCATCCGCCCACCAGATACTCGCCTGGAAATCGCCGTCCGTGGCATGAGGGTCCACCAAGGGGGTGTCGAATCGGCCGAGAATCCTCCGTGACGCGCGGCCATACGCACGTAACATCGACCCGGTGCGTCAGGAGAATCCCGCCTTTCCGCTACCGTCGCCAGCGGCAACCAAGGCGGCAAGGTTCGCCGAATCGTTAAAGTTTAACGGAGTGCTGGCACGAGAACCGATTCCGGATCGGTGCCACGCCTGCCAGACCCATCAGAGAGAGAAGCAACAGAGCGACAGTCGAAGGCTCGGGGACGACTACAGCTCGCAAGGTATAGGACACGGTTTCGTCGACACCTCCTTTGGGGTGATTCATGAAACCCAAATTCAGTGTCGCGTTGTACTCACCCGGTGCTTCAGCGCCCAAGAACTGCACGTTATAAAACACCTGATGACCGCCGTCAATGTTCTGATACAATGTTTCTTCGAAGCCGATCACTCTGAATAGATCCGCGTCGTCACCGATAATCGAGGCCCCGGAGGGAATAAGCCATGAGCGAGCACCTCCCTCGTTCGCGATGCCGATCGCGTCAATTAGCGTACGAGGCTGACTTCCTGCACCAAAGTCGAGCGTGCTTCCAGCAACTGGTGTGGCAACCATCTCAGACTGTGTGCCCTGAAGAACACTGACAGGCGGAATTTCGACAGCTGCCCCATCAACTACGACAGTGCCCGCCCCAAATATCTCACTACCCGCAGCTACCGCCAAGTAAGCCAGTACGGTGCCCGATGATTGGGCCGGGATAACTGGCGTGCCGGGAAGAACCCACGCCGCAGAAAGGGTGGTGGTGGTATCAGCTAGTTGAATGGCAGACTCTGTTCCATCGCTAATGAAGAACGAATCAGCCATACTCTCACCAGCAACTACGGGCATACCAGGCGAACTGCGGAACAGCTCGTTCGAATCGAGCGGGGTGTAGAACGAACCGCTGAAAGAGAATTCTACTGTCTTTATAGGATTAACACTGGTATTGGTCACTTCGAATCGATAGGTGTCCACCAGATGGGTATCGACACCGTCAGACGCCGATACACCTGACTGTTCGGAAGAGAAGGCACCGTAAACCGTTGCTCGCGAACGGTCGGCAGCAGCTACAGCTAGAATCGCCGTTACAAGCAAGTGAAATCGCAAGACCTGCAACACGATGAGCCTCCAAGCTTAGATCAGTGACCGCTACTTAGTTCACCCTATTTGAACAGGGGATTACTGTAGGGACAAGACATGAAATGAGTCGGCGCAAAAAAGCGGGGTCGAGCCTTTGCTCAACCCCGCTTTGTGGGTTTCAAATTGTCAGCAACCGTGGCTGCTTAGGTGCAAGACCTACTTGCGGCGACGGGCCAAGCCGACCAGACCGACCAGGGCGAGGCTCGACAGAGCAATCGTCGAGGGCTCGGGGACGCGGATCGAGAAGCCAAAGCCCACAACACTGGGATCACCAAACTCAGAGAAGAATAATGCCTCACCTGACATTCGGTAGCCAGGGGAAAGGCTGGCCCAGTCTGCATCGATCGTAATGTCGTATTTGCCATCGCCATCGTGGTCCGTTATCGACCCGGTGGCAACAGTGTCCCCCTCTCCGGGGACGAACTGGAGCATGGTAGTGATCTCGCCCAGATCGCCCAGGTGGCCACAGTCGACGCCCAACTCGATCGCGTCGGCTAAGAATATCGGGCCACCATTGCGTTCCGCAAACGCACCCTGGAGACCATCGCTCAAGCTTGCACCTGGGCCGATGTACGTGCCAAAGAGGCTGAGACTGCTAGCCCCGAATAAGAGGTCGATAAACGATCCCTCCACGGCCATTCGGCCGCCAACGTACGTGGGAAATTCGCCAGACGGTACGGTGAGGTAGGCCAACGTTTTGGTTTCGCCAGGTGCAATCACCGGAACGTCGCCTGGGTACGTCCAAGCGGCCGCGAGAGTGGTGGCATTGTCCTCCGAGTAGCCCACCAGTTCGAATCCATCGGCGACAAAAAACGAGTCGGCCACATATTGGCCAAAGAATGTAGGCAAGCCGGGGCTGTCGCGGAATGTAGCGTTGAAAGGGGTAACAGCCCAGAAGTTTCCGCTAAACTCCAATTCAACGGCCGTTGCAGGGTTCGTGTTGGAATTGGTGACATCAAATAAGTAGGTGTCGACAAGTAGCTGGTCCGCACCGTTCGTGGCGACGACGTTCGTCAAATCTGGAACAAAATAAGCGCCGCCATGAACACAACTAGCCGACGACTGGTTGGTGAAGGCGAGAACCAGAATAACGATGAATACTCGGTTGGCTGGCACCATGATGGCCCCCATGCAGCACAAACGACAGAAGAGAGAATAGGCTTCTGAGGCAAATTGCACCTTGCAAATACCGATCGGCCAATCGCAGCATCA
Organism: Aeoliella sp.; assembly: GCF_965227375.1. Classification (NCBI taxonomy): domain Bacteria; kingdom Pseudomonadati; phylum Planctomycetota; class Planctomycetia; order Pirellulales; family Lacipirellulaceae; genus Aeoliella; species Aeoliella sp. The sequence continues at coordinate 111,236 of NZ_CBDDFX010000002.1, read as the reverse complement.
GAATAGATGAAAAACAGGACTGACAACACCCCCCATTGGAAGGGCCTGCATGCGTATTAAAAGCTGAATCCGCTGCTACGCCCCCCAACCCCTTAGTCCCATGACTAGCCGAGGCTACCAGCGGCGAGTGTGACCCGCCAGACCCAGCAGTGTGAGACTTAACAAGACCACTGTAGTAGGCTCAGGCACAGCCAGATTGTCTGGCGGCAAATCGATGAACTGACCGTCAATTTTGGCCCGACCACCATAAAACGTGACTTCGGTGCCCGTTGGAACGCTGAGGAACGCCAAGGGACTTGTCGAGTTGGCCGGGACGATGGGAGTGACTTCACCTGGGTAACTCCAGCTGGCGTAGAGAGTCGTCGTATTGTCAATCGATTCACCGACGACTTGGGTGCCATCGGTAACAAACCACGAATCGGCCACGGGAGTGCTAAGGATTAATGGAAAGTATGGAGTACGTCGAAACAGCGAATTGATTCCAGGCACCGTGTAGAACTTACCACGAAGTTCCAACTCAATCGCCGTAACAGGGTTCGACTCGGAATTGTCCAAGGCGAATATGTAGGTATCTATAGAGACTAGGTTGACGCCATCGTAGGCAGTCAGGTTTTCATGGAACGGCGCGAAATAGGTAATGAGCGCCGCACCGGCTGAGTGGAGTAGTAACATCCAAATCAACAACGCACCAACGGCATGGAATCGCATCTCTACTCCTTGAGTTGTTCCCTGGCCCCAAAATCAGCCCGCTTTAAAAAAAGCGGGGCCAAGCATTCGCTCGACCCCGCCTTGTGGGTTTCAGATTGTCAGCAGCCGCGGCTGCTCAAGTGGTCCAGGACCTACTTGCGGCGACGGGCCAAGCCAACCAAGCCGACCAGGGCGAGGCTCGACAGAGCAATCGTCGAGGGCTCGGGGACACGGGCACCCAGGGTGTAGGTGAGCGTACCGCCGTTGGTGCGGACTTCGAGCACACCCTGCACATTCTGCTTCGGCAGCAGACGAGCAGCGTCATAGTCGATGAACAGGTCAACCTTAAGGGGATCGCTGCCATTAGGCGCGGCACTGAACAGGTCGTGGTCGTTCGAGGTGAAGACCAATTCAGAGATGGCCAGGGGATCGTCGCTCTGCGGGTTGTCGTTCGACAGCATGATAGCTTCGGCCAGAACACCCGACTTGTCGTTGAACGCGCCCTGCATGGAGATCATGCTTCCATCGCTGGGATCGCCAATTGCAACGGGGTCGCCACCGCCTGTTGATCCCAGAAGGATGTCCACAAACGACCCTTCCACTGCTCCGCGACCCGCAGTGTAAGTGGGGGTCTCCCCAGTTGGCACGGTCAAGTATGCCATGGTCGTGGTCGCGCCGGGGGCAACGATCGCTGTGGTGGCACCAGGAAGCGTCCAGGCACCAGACAGAACGGACGTAGTATCCTCGGAGTTACCAACAAGCTGAGTGCCATCAGTGACGAAGAACGAATCCGCAAGGCTTTGGCCGAGGAACACGGGCAACTCGGCGGTGTTGCGGAACGTCGCATTGATACCAGCGATAGTCCAGAAGTTTCCGCCGAATGCCAGTTCAATACTGGTCACCGGACTCGTCTCCGTACTGGTGACATCGAACTTGTAAGTATCGACCTGAATGGCAGCGCCACCATCCGATGCGGTCAGGTTCGACTGATCGAGAACCCACGTACCAGTCAAAGCGGCTTGCGAAACACCAGCCGTCGCAGCGACCAAAAACGTAGCAACAAAGATCTTGGTTAGTTTAAGCATGTTGAGTTTCCTTGCAGAAGTTAATTCTTGAGAGAGAGTTTAAGAAGCTTTGCGGAGATTTCTCCCCGCTACTTAAGTCGATCGATCGCAATCGAACGACTAGACCAGATCTTGCTTTTCACTAGGCCTCGTATTCCTGACTTCTAGTAACCGATATTTCCGTTCGGCAAGCGACCGGGCAGCGTTCTCCGCAAATGGAAGAGCGAGTCGTCTTGCTTATGGTTCCAAAAGGGCGACTACAAAACAAAAAACCCCAACAAAAAAGGAACCCTCCGGCCGCTGCTTGCGGTCGGTGGATTCCTAAATTGTTGGGGTCTGTATTAGTTCTTACTCGTGTAAGTAGGAATTTCTTGCAACGCTTCTAGTCTAACCGCCCTTGGGCGGACTTGCAAGCATTATTTTCTCAGGTTTCTAAAAAGTTTGTGTGTGTAGTCATTTCCAAAAGGAAAACACCCAGCACACGCCCATGATCTTAATCGTGCGATTGTGATAATGCAAGCCAAATTGGGTGAGGAACTGCAGAAAACCTAGATGCCGCTCGGATTCGCCGTATGGCAACTAATTCGCCGGGTGAACTGCTTCTTCTAGCTAAGGAGATCCATAGCCCAACATCATAATCGACTTCCTACTTGTCAATTTGATTTTGATGTTACAACTTCAACGCGTCACAAAAAAAACCTCAGCCGCACAAGGCGACTGAGGTTCTGTATTTTTCACAAAGATCGAGGGAAGATTGTTAACCGCGACGGCGGGCCAATCCAACCAGACCAAACAACGCCAAACCAGACAGAACGACCGTTGAGGGCTCGGGAACGTTGATCGAGAAGCCGAAGCCAACAGCGTTTGGATCGGCATCAGCTTGAGTGGCAAACAAAATCTCGCCAGCGAACACCGTATCCGGAGAGAGGCTGGAGAAATCAGCATCAATCATTATGTCGTACTTGCCATCGCTATCTCCGTCAGTCACTGTACCAGTGGCAACACCAAGGCCGGTGGTTGGACCGAAAACGATAGAAGCATTGATCGGCTGCAAATCGGCCAGTTCACCACCACCATTCATCAGCATGATAGCGTTGTCGAGAATAATGGGGCCACCATTGCGGTCACCGAAAGCACCCTGAAGACCATCGCTCAAGCTGCCACCAGGACCAACATACATGCCCTCAAGGCTGTTGTTCTGACCAGCGCCGATTTCGACAAACTCGCCCGCTACAGCACCACGGCCGCCATCAAAGGTGGGTACTTGGCCAGTAGGAACGGTCAAGTAAGCGAGCACTTCGGTTTCCCCTGAGCCAACGATGGGCGTGCCACCGCCGGGAAGTGTCCAAGCACCCCGCAGAGTAGTGGTCGTATCGGCCGAGTCACCAACTAGTTGAGTACCATCGGTGACAAAGAAAGAGTCGGCGAGGTTCTGTCCAAGAAATTGGGGCAACACTGGAGCATTGCGAAAAGTGGCGTTGATACCGGGAATAGTCCAGAAGTTTCCACTGAAGGACATCTCGATGCTGGTTACGGCACTTGGCTCGGTATTCTCGACGCTGAACGCGTATGTATCGACAACCAGCGCGTTACCACCATCGGAGGCGTTCACACCGGCCTGGTCCAATGCAAGGCTCCCAATCAACGCAGCTTGGCTGTGTGCCATCAACAGCATCGCGACTGCAGACGCGGCAAAGAATTTACGAATCATTGAATCTTATCCTATGTTGTACTAATGGGGTCAAATGTCTATGAAGAAACCAATTCTGGTAGCAGTTTCTGTTCCAATCACGATATCACTAGCTACTCCCATGCAGCATGGATCAAGTGGAGTATGGAAACTAGCCCTTATCGGATTCTAGCTGCGACGGAACCGGATTGCACCGGCGGCCCCCAGTAGCAAGACGAGCGAAGCCACGGTGGACGGCTCAGGTACGTTTACCGCACCAATGGCGCCAGACGAGACTCCCCAGTTAGCACCGAGAATGTCGAGATCCAGAAGGTCTGTAACATCGTCGGATTGGTTGTTGAAGTTAGCTTCTGCCCAAAAACCGCCCGTGGCGCTCCAGCTAGCTCCTAGGAGGTCGAGGTCGAGAAGGTCGACCGTGCCATCAAGGTTGGCGTCACCGGCCAAAGCGGTGTAGGTCGCCGAGCCCTGCGTTCCGTACTGACCGTCCAGGGGATTGCTCTGGTCATACTGAGCGATACCACCGTGGGTAGTGCCACCGTCGTCGCCGTTGGCGTCGTACATGCCGCCCCAAGAAATCGAGGTCGTCAGGTTTGCGGTGTTGATGGGGCCAGTCTCGATGGTTGCCAAGTCATAGACAACCGACAAGTCGGAGGCATTGGAACCCGTGAAGAACGTGCTACCAACGGCAACAGCAATGTTGGTGTCGACGGTGCCAATTTCAACGCCGTCCCACCCAGCGGCCTCATCGCCGAAAACCGAGTTGCCAACATTCTCATACTCAGTGTTGGTCCCATCGAGCGTCGAACCTACAGCACCAGCACCGGCGGTCAGCTCGAAGCCAACGTCGATGGCAGTGGAGCCACCGACACCCTGATCGGGATTGTCGTCGGCGACGTCGAAGAACAGGGTTTCATCAGGGTTAATACCGATCACCCACTGGAAACCACCATTGGGTCCCACAGCGGCCGCCGAACCGGTGGCAACTTCCACCGACAAACTGGGGTCGGCCATCACAGGTGCTGCCAGCAGGGCGCAGAAAGCAAAGAAGCAAGTAATTTTAGTCCAGGACATTGAAATCTCTCCACCCTCGTTGATTGAAAGACGACGATTGCGAAATTGGATGAACACGGTTTGTCTCGTCATTGGTGCATCGGCCGCTTGGCCACTCCTCTTCTACGGGGAACTTTCAGCTTGGCCCCAGATAGCACTGGAGCGAGTTCGGTGTTGACTTGTAAAGCTTTTTTCCGAACCGCTGAAACATTGCCCGTAGAAGATGAGTGGTGGTCAAGCAGACAACACAAAGATTCTCCCACACGGGGAGGTCTTGCATGTTGTTACTCCGAACCAATAACACAACTCTCTTGGTGACCACCAAACGGGCAGCGAGTTCAATGGTCAGCACGGACGCATTATGTTAGGGCGTTTCGGGGCTGTCAAGCAGTTTCTATAGTGATTAAAGCTTTTTCGGTAAAATCTCGCATAACCGATTCTTCTTCTCTCGGCCGGTAGACCTCGAGGAGCGGAAAAAGTGGGCGGTTATGGCTGTAAGTGTTAACAAAACAAGGCTTTGTGGTTCCGGAACCGGTGCCGTGGAAACGGATCCCACGACGATCGGGGTTGCGGCTAACCCAAAGTTATTCTTCCAGACATCGTAGTCTCCCGCGTCGACAACGCCGCTCTGGTCGCCGTCGGCACCGCTCCCGGCAGTGACTGTTGCCCCTAGCGTGTTGCGCCAAACGGTGTAGTCGGCCAGGTTGACGATGCCATCCTCGTTGTAGTCGCCGAAGTCGGCCGTGGGGGTGGTGAGGTTGCTTCGGACCACAGTGGTGGCTTCGAACCGGTCGGAGCGCGTTCCCACGGAGTTGACGTCTGCTGGCAACTCTATAAAGACATCGCCCTCTGGGATAACGGTGGGGGTAGCGAAAAACGAGGGGCTCAACCCCGGGGCAAAGGTGCCGGATACGAGGATGGCCGCGTGATCCCAGTCGGTGTCACCCAGTGGATCGCCATCGCCCCATAGCAGGTTGCTGCCATTGGCGAGCGTGGTCAACTCGGGGCCAATCGCCGTGGCGTTGGGGAAGTCGATCGATTGATTCGTGTAGTTGGGCGTTGCTCCGTCCGGGTCCATAATGGATCCGACGCCGTAGAAGGCTGACTCTTCCGAGTGCCCAAGCTTAGGCTGAATAACGGCGAACGTGTAATACCCGCCTAAATCCGGGGAGCGAGTGAGCTGGAACCCCGCCCGGTCGCCGCCATTCACGGTGCCGCTGGGCCCCCGCAGAACGGGGGCGCCCGAGATGGTGATATTCTGCAAATGAAAGAACACGTTGCCGATGCCGAACTGGTCGGCTTTTGCGGCAACTTGCCATGTTCCGCCGGAGGCGGGATCGGTGTCGTCGTTGTAGAAGAGGTTTAGACTGAGGTCGATCGCGTCGGCGTGGGCGACGCCAATGGGAGCCATTAGCAGCGCCATGACGAGCGCAAGGCGGGGGGCAAATGCGGAGATGCTATTCACGGATGAACCTCTATTCGGACCGCCTGCTCGGGGCGCTCGTCGCCGATTGCCCCGAAACCAAGGCCCACCGTGGGACCTGGATCGTTCGACGCGAGTACAAAAACCACGGCAACAAAGCCGGTCATGCGAGAGTTGCCCGCCGTCCTGGCACCAAGCCAAGTCGGGGCAGACAGTCTCTGTTCCATTTCTTCAGTTTACTCAGGTCTGCCAAACCCTCAAGCAGTTTTTCTCCTCGCCCCTGGGTAGGCCCGATTTCGCTTTCTATGGGGAACGTGTGGGATTTTGGGCGTCAAAGGCGTAAACTCGTAGCTGGCGGGCGGTGTTTCGTCTGTCCGCAGGCGGTTCGATTGCACGTTAGTTGTCAGAAAAAACAGAGGCAAAACGCCAAAAGTGGCCGAATTGCGGACTTTTGTCTTCTCCGACCTGGTGGGGTCGGTGGACCTGAAGAGCGAGATGCCCGGCGGCAGCGATGCCGAGCGGGACATGGCGTTCGTTACGCAAATCCTTACCCCCCATCGGGACCGGATCGAGCAATACGCGACCGATTTTGGCGGCCGCGTCGTCTCCACAGCCGGCGACGGGCACTTCCTGGTGTTCGCCGACGCTGTCTCAGCAGCCCAGTGGGCGATGGAGATCGTCCGCAGTCATGAAGACAAGCCGCTCTCGAGTTCCAAGGGCACTACGGCCCAAGTGCGGATCAGCATGCACCTGGGCTCGCCGCAAATCGATCCGCGCGATCCCCACAACTTCATCGGCAAAGCGGTCGACTACGCCGCGCGGCTGAACGACTTCTCGGCCAGCGGTCAGATACTGGTGTCGCGCGCGGCGCGGGCGATCCTGGAAGACGCAGGGCTGAACGGAGTGGAGTTTCACTCGCACGGACGCCGCGACCTGAAAGGCATCGGATCGGTGGAAATACATGAGTTGCTGTTCGACGACCGCAAGGCGCAAGACACACGTCAAACACCGAAAGTAGAGAAGCCTCGCGAGTGGACCGTTCATCCCGATACGGTTGCCTACTCGAAGCTCGCGAGAATCCTACCCGACGGAGGTGTCCCGGCCAGCACCACAGCCACACGCCCTATGCGTCTGGGCAAGTACGAGTTGGGCGACATGGTTGGCGCCGGCGGTATGGGCGACGTGTTCAAAGCACGCCATTCGCAGTTCGGCAAGTTGGCCGCGGTGAAAGTGATTAAACCGCATCTGGTGGCCGCAGGTCAGCACGAAGTGGTGAAGCGTTTTTATCAGGAAATCAAGGCGATTGGCGGACTCGAGCATCCGAACATCGTGGTTGCCATTGACTCCTCCACGCCGGACGACGAGACGCACTTTCTGGTGATGGAGTACGTCAACGGAACCAGCGCGGGCGACCTGGTCGAACGTTTTGGACCGATGTCGGTGGCCAACGCCTGCGAGGTGGCACGGCAAACAGCCATCGGGCTCGATTACATTGCCAAAAAGGGCATGGTGCACCGCGACATCAAGCCTTCGAACTTGATGGTCACCGCGGTCGCCACACCGCATCTAGTGGGAGCCGATACGCCTGCGATGCCGCAGCAGCAGCCGCTGGTAAAAATACTCGACTTGGGTCTCGCCCTGTTGGTGGGCGACGACCACGAACGGCTCACTCGGCTCGATCATCGGGCAATGGGCACGGCGATGTACATGAGCCCCGAGCAGTGGCGGACTACCAGCGTCGACATCCGTTCGGACATCTACTCGCTGGGCTGCACGTTGTACCACCTGCTGAGTGGCAAACCGCCGTTTTTGGATTCGGAGCTTCGCCCGGAGAAAGCCCACGAAAAGGGGAAGGTTCCGCCCATTCGCGGTGGGCAGGAGATCCCCCGGCCACTGTGGAACGTGCTTCGCAAGGCGCTGGCCAAGGAACCCAACGAGCGGTACCAATCGCCGGCCGAACTGGCCGAAGACCTGGCGCAGTTTGCCGTAGGGAACTCGCTGGTCGACCTGGTGGAGCAAGCCCGACACAAACCGGCCAACGCGCCGACGCAGCAGGGCCACGCCAGCGACACGCTCGAAGCCAACGGCACGCACTCCGACACGCTGCTCGCCGGGCGGCGAATTGGCTCGACGCTCACTGCTTCCCCGGTGGCCACCCGGCGGTGGTTGTGGGGGGCGATGGCGGGGCTGGTGGTGGCCATCGCGGCCGGCGTTTGGCTGGCGGACCAGGTTTCCAAAAACCGAGCGCAGCTCACAGCATCCAAGCAGAAGGCCGCCACATTCGCGGCGCAAACCGCTGCCTCCGACGTCGCTGGGGAAATCGACAGTCGATTCACCGAGCTCAACGAACTTGTGGAGTCGGCGGAACTCAATACTCCCGAAGGAGAAGTGAGTTTGCAGGCTTACCTTACCCGAGTTGACGAATCTCCCATTGGCGAAGTCTCGTGGGTCCCGATGCAGAGCTGGATTGAGGGGCGCAAGACGAGGTTCGACCGGAAGACTGCATCCGATAGTTGGTTTATCGTCAGCCGAGACGGAATTCAGGTTGCCCGCGCGCCAAAGTCCTCGAGTTTGGGTGGGTACTACGCGTATCGCGACTACTTCCACGGACAGGGCGCCGACCTACCCAAGGAAACCGAAGGGGTCAAACCGATTCGTTCGCCGAATCAGTCGGCCGTGTATCGGAGCACCTCCAGTGGGCAATTGAAGGTAGCGTTCAGCGTTCCGATTTGGACCGATCAGCAACTTGCCTCCCAGCGCGATGTCTCGGGAGTGCTTGCCATGAGTGTCGACTTGGGCGACTTCGCCGTGCTGGAAGATCGTGAGTTGGACGGGCGGGAAGTCTTGTTGGTGGATCTACGAGCCGACAATGTCGATAACGACTCTCGCAACCGAGGGCTCGTTCTGCACCACAAGGACTTGGCCAAAATCAACAAGCGAGACGCCCCGCCCGTCCGTTTGAGCCCAGAGTTGCTCGAGAGGGTCGAAGAGGCGGTGGATGACCGCTCGCCCATCGTCATGGACTACGCCGACCCCCTCCATCCCAACAGTGGCGATCGCTACTGGTGCGCAGTCGAACCGGTCGTAATCGTCCGCACACAAACCGACGAGCGGATCGACACAAAATGGGTCGTGATGGTGCAGGAGAAGCTGTAGAGGCCTGCGCCGGGGATCATTGCAGGGCGTTTGCCCCCGGTCCACAACCAACGAACGCCTACTGCGGTAACAAAGCGGCTCGATCGATGCCTTCGAATACTGACAACACGGCTCGCTTGGCAAAGGAACTTTGGAACGCGGCGCTGCAACTCGAGGCGGCAGACTTTCAGTCGCGATTCGACTCGATTTACAGCGCGGCCGAAGGCCCTGCGACGTTGTGGCATCTTGGCGGCGCGGCAAGTGACTACTTGCGAGCTCAACCGAACTCAGTTTGCATCCCCGAGAAACTTCCAGGACTATTGCTCAGTTCACCCCTGGTCGACGGTCGCATTGTCGGTCTCAAACTTTCGAATCGCCTTTGCCTGGACCCAAATCGGATTGTAGAGGCAGTCTGCAAGGCGCTCGATAGCACCAACAACAACGAAGTCGTCGGAGGACTGTACGAGTTAAGTGAACTGGCCGACAGAACCAGCGTTCCACGCAACTACGGTAGCCCAGCACTACTGGCCCGACTAAGGAAACTAGTGTTGTCTGGCGATGGATACGTCGCCGAGGCTTCCAAACGAATGCACAGAGCCTTCTCTGGTGAGCCTGCTCCAGGATAGCGCCGTTGCCGCCCCTCTCTCACCGTGAGGCGGAGGGTCTTTGGCACCATTTCAGAAAAAGCACGCATGTCGCGCACCAGAACCGGCTCTTACCGACTCGCGGAGCAAATTGGCGGTTGGGCGGTGTATGCCGATGTCACTGTTAGCATCGTGAGGCGGTCCGGGGAGGGTCCGCTTGTGACACTCGACAGCCAAGCGAGCAGCGAGGCCAACGCCGAGTACCTTGCTGCGATCCAGTTTGGGGTCAACTATGCCCTCGCATGCATCCCAGATTCAACGGAATTCAGAGTAAACGTTCAGAGACTGCACACCAATCCTGTCGACACGACGTCGATGGCTCTCGCCTTCGCGACGTGTCATGCGGTGCTGAACTGCTTTGACGACACTCCTGACAATGTTCCTTACTTTGATCGCGACACTCGATCGTTTGCGTTTCCTGGACGCGGTCCGACACACTGACGTAGCGGAGCGTGCAACCCATTCGCAGGGAAAGCGATTCTCAAATGCCCCACATCGCCCTGGTAACCGAAGACCGCTACACCGCCGCCGAGGCGGCTGCAGACGATTGGTATCTGCAGAACATTCTGGACGAGGATCGGCTGCTCAGCGACGCGCTCGCGCGACACGACTTGAGCGCGGCGCGCGTGAGTTGGAGCGATCCGGCGGTCGACTGGTCGCAGTTTCGCTGCGCGGTGATTCGCTCGACGTGGGATTACTTCGAGCGGTTCGCGGAATTCGCAGCGTGGCTCGACCGCGTGCAGCAGGTCACCCACGTGTGCAATCCGCCCGCGACGCTCGCTTGGAACGTGGACAAGCATTATCTGGCTGATCTCGAAGCGCGAAGTGTCCGGGTGGTGCCTTCGCGGTTCATCGAACTTGGTGATTCGGCACGATTGGCCGCGCTACTCGACGAGACCCTCTGGCGCGAGGCGGTCGTGAAGCCATGCATCTCGGGCGGCGCGCGGCATACGTATCGTGTGAACCACTCCAATGCCAAAGAGATCGACGCGCGGCTGGCGCCACTGTTGGGGCAGGAGTCGTTTCTGCTGCAGCCGTTCAAGCAGTCGATCGTCCAGCAAGGCGAGGACACGCTCATGATGTTCGGCGGCCGCTACACCCATGCGGTCCGCAAGCGGGCCAAGCCGGGCGACTTTCGCGTGCAGGACGACCACGGCGGCACCGTAGAACTCTATGAGCCAACCGCAGAGCAAATCGACCTCGCCCAGCGTGCCATGGCCGCTTGCGACGAGTTGCCGGTTTACGGGCGCGTCGACATGGTCGAAGACGCCCAGGGCCACGCGGCCGTGATGGAGTTGGAACTCGTTGAGCCGGAGTTGTGGCTGCGGCTACACCCCGAAGCGGCGGAGGTGATGGCCGAGGAGCTTGTGCGGTGGTTGGGTTAGTTTGCGCGTCCTTTCGAAGGGAGTCCGGCGACCGCGAAATCTGGCTTGCCGCGCCAAGCTCCTACAACACCGCATGGCCCACCGAGATTCCTCAGTCGGTTAGCCTGCTGTCGGAATGACACCTCGTCTACGACTGCGCACAAAGGTCAAATCACCACCGGTTTGCCGAGCTTCCGCCGCACCGGCACGAACTGCCCGGCGTGCATCATGCCGTGCAGGGCGAGCAGCATCCAGATATCACCCATGGTGGGGAAGCGCTCGCGCATCATCTCTGGTGCGGGGGCGTCGAGTTGTTCCTCAGTCACCTTCTCCAGCGCCGCAAGACTCGCTGCGTGGACCTTGTCGAACAACGCCTGGTACTCCTCGCGGCTGCAGAAGTTTGCCGGGTTGAGGCTGCCTGGGTCTTCTCGCGCGTGATTGACCGCAAACCCGTGGGGCAGTTCCGGCGCTGCGCCGGGCGCAAGCATGTTGAGCAATTGGCACTCCGAGGTAATCAAATGCCCCAACTGCCAAGCCAGCGGGTTGCACCCCTCGGCCGGCTTTTCGAGCAGTTGCTCGTCGCTCAGATCGGCAATGTAGGAGTCGAGCACGCGGGTTGTCATCGCTAGCGCTGAAGCAATCGCTTGATTGGCCTTCATCTTTTTTGTTCCTTGAAACGGAAAATGGAACCTACTCCAGAAAAGCACCATAACCGATCTGGCGCGGACCGGTAAACCGAGTACCATCGGCGACTTGCAGCTGAACCGCAGACGACCAAAACGATCCAAAGATGAGTCTTCAGCTGCGGACTACTGAAGGAGACTTCTTTGGACAGAATGGAAGGTGTTGTGCGATGAAAGCACGGTTCGGCCTGACGACCTCGGACAGAGGAAACCACCGCTTGCAGCCAGCAAGAAAAAAAGCGTGGATTTTACGCCTCAAGTAGTCCCCGACTGCGTATGAATGGGATAAGCTATGGGCAACGTGCGTGTTGCTTGTGCGTGCGTACTTTTCACCTAATTCTCTGGGGAGTTTCGCACGATGTGTAGGTCTCTATTCTGCATGCTGCTGTCGATCGTATTTGCGTCGGCTGTATCGGCCGATGACTTCAACCGAACCAAACTGCCAATTCGCCAAGCTCCGTTCAAAGGGAAGATCGGGCTGACGCCGGCTGAGTCGGTCAAGGACTTCCCCGCTGAGGTAAAAGCACCAGAAGGGGCTCCCAACGTGTTGATCATCCTAACCGACGACGTTGGCTTCGGAGCCAGCAGCACGTTTGGCGGGCCGATCCCCACGCCGACCTTCGACCGCTTGGCGAATTCGGGGCTGCGGTACAACCAGTTTCACACCACCGCGCTCTGCTCTCCGACGCGCGCTGCGCTGATCACCGGACGCAATCATCACCACGTTTCCACTGGCGGCATCATGGAAATCGGCGTCGGCTACCCCGGGTACAATACGGTGGTGCGGAAGTCATGTGGCACGATTGGCCAGATTCTCAAATACAACGGTTACAACACCGCTTGGTTCGGCAAGAACCACAATGTGCCCGACTGGCAGACAAGCCAGGCAGGTCCGTTCGACCTGTGGCCGGTGGGACTCGGTTTCGAGTACTTCTACGGTTTCGTGGGCGGCGACACCAGCCAGTGGTCGCCAGCAATCGTCGAAAACACGCGGCCCGTAGAACCGCCGACCGACGATCCCGACTACAACTTCGATGAGGACATGGCCAATCGGGCGATCAACTGGATTCGCATGCAAAACGCCGTGGCACCGGACAAGCCGTTCTTCTGCTACTACGCCACGGGAACCGCTCACGCACCGCACCACGCGCCGAAAGAGTGGATCGAAAAGTTCGACGGGCAGTTCGATCAGGGTTGGGACAAAGTGCGCGAACAGACGCTCGCCCGCCAGAAGCAAGCACGCGTGGTGCCCGAGGGAACCAAGCTCACCAAGCGGTCCAAGGGCATTCGCGCTTGGGACGACCTGAATGACAAAGAAAAAGAAGTCTACGCCCACATGATGGAGGTCTATGCGGGCGCGTTGTCGCACGCGGATCACCAGTTTGGCAAGATCATCGACGCCATCGACGAGATGGGCGAACTCGACAACACGCTGGTCATCTACATCCAGGGCGACAACGGCGCCAGCGCCGAAGGCAGCCCGAACGGCCTGTTGAACGAGATGACCTTCTTCAACAACATCGAGGTGCCTTTCGAGGAGGTCTACAAGCGCAAGGACGACTTGGGTGGTCCTAAGACGTTCAACCACTACCCCATCGGCTGGGCGCATGCGATGGACACCCCGTTCCAATGGACCAAGCAGGTGGCCTCCCACTTTGGCGGCACCCGCAACGGCATGGTGATTTCGTGGCCCAAGAAGATCAAGGACGCGGGCAAGGTCTGCTCGCAGTTCCACCACGTGATCGACATCACGCCGACGATCCTGGAAGCCACGGGAGTACCCTCTCCCGACTCCATCGACGGCGTCACGCAAGAACCGATGGACGGCGTTAGCCTGGCGTATACCTGGGAAGACACCAAGGCCAAGTCGAAGCGGACCACCCAATACTTCGAGATGTTCGCCAACCGAGCGATCTACGACAACGGCTGGGTTGCCTGCACCACTCCCACCACTCCGCCATGGGTGAGCGTCGCTGAGGCGGTGGACGTAATCAATGGCTACGATTGGGAACTCTACAACATCGAAGACGACTTCTCGGAGAGCGAAAACCTTGCCGAGAAGCATCCCGACAAACTGAAGGAGCTGCAGCGGCTGTTCTACATCGAAGCGGTCAAGTTCGACGTGCTTCCACTGGACAACAGCAAGGTGGAGCGGCTCGACATTTCGAACCGCCCCAGCCTGACTGAAGGGCGCAACAAGTTCGTCTACTACGAAGGTATGACCCGCATCCCAGAGGGATCGGCCCCGGATCTGAAGAACAAGTCGTTTGGCATCAGCGCCTTGGTCGACATCCCTGAAGAAGGCGCCGAAGGGCTATTGATGACCCAGGGCGGACGCTTTGCCGGCGTGGGCCTGTACGTGCTCGATAACAAGCCCGTGTTCGTCTACAACCTGTGCGACGTAGAGCGTTACCGGGTCGAAGGCAAAGAACCGCTCAAGCCCGGCAAGCACGCCATTGCGCTCGACTTCAAGTACGATGGCGGCGGCTTGGCCAAGGGCGGCACCGCCACCTTGTCGGTCGATGGCGAAGTGGTGGCCACCACCGAGTTCCCGCAGACCATCGGCTACCGCATGTCGCTCGACGAAACGCTCGACATCGGCGAAGACACCGGCACCCCGGTCAGCGAAGACTACAAGGTGCCCTTCAAGTTCACCGGCGAGATCGAAAAGGTAACCATCCAAATTACCAATCACGAACTCACCGACGAGCAGTTGAAGCAATACCGTGAACAACAGGCCAAAGCGGCCTTGTCGCGGTAATCAATCTCAGGACGCCCTCCGGGGCGTCCTTTTTTGCAGTTGTCTGGAGACACAAAGATGCTGCGTTTTGCTCTGTTGTTGCTTCTGGCAGTCTTCTCCACTTCCGCGTTTGCCGACGAGCCCGACCGCGAGAAGCTCCCCATGGAGCTCACTCCGTTCGAAGGCAAAATCGGCAAGACGTACAAGGATTCGGAGGCGGACTGGCAAGGGCCGGTCGCCGCGCCCAAGGGCGCGCCGAACGTGATTGTGATCCTGCTGGACGATGTGGGCTTTGGCCAGACTTCCACATTCGGTGGATTGATCCCTACGCCTAACTTCGACCAGCTTGCCTCGGAGGGACTGCGGTACAACCGATTTCATACGACGGCCATTTGCGGTCCTTCGCGCGCCGCGCTGTTGACGGGTCGCAATCACCATGAGTGCGGCAACGGCTTCTTGATGGAGTGGGCCACGGGATTCCCCAACTACTCCACCATGCTGCCGAAGAACACGGCCACCATCGGGCAGATTCTCAAGGACAACGGTTACAACACCTGGTGGTTTGGCAAAAATCATAACACGCCCGACTGGGAGACCACCGTCGCGGGGCCTTTTGATCGCTGGCCGACCGGCATGGGCTTTGAGTACTTCTATGGCTTCAACGCCGGCGAGACGCATCAGTACTATCCGGTGATCTTCGAGAACACGGTAGCCGTCGAACCTGACAAGACGCCCGAAGAAGGCTACCACTTCATGACCGACATGACCGATCGGGCGATCGGGCGGATGAAGTTCGCCAAGAGCGTCGCGCCCGACAAGCCGTTCTTCATGTACTTCGCCCCCGGCGCGATGCACGCCCCGCATCATGTGACCGAAGAGTGGCGCGCGCGGTTCAAAGGCAAGTTCGATATGGGCTGGGAGAAGTACCGCGAGATCGTATTTCAGAAGCAACTCGAGATGGGCATCATTCCCGAGGGTACCAAGCTTACCCCTCGGCCCGACTGGGTGCCCGCGTGGGATAGCCTGAGCGATGAGCAGAAGAAGGTCTATGCCGCGTTGTTCGAAAACTTCGCGGGCTACTTCGCCTTTACCGATCATGAAGTCGGCCGGTTGCTCGACGCGGTGAAGGAGCTGCCCGACGCGGAAAACACGATGGTGATCTATATCGCCGGCGACAACGGCGCCAGCGCCGAGGGCGGCGCGGATGGCACTCTCAATGAAATCCGCAACCTCAACGGCCTATCGACGGAACTGAGCGACGTAGTCGCCAACCTCCACAAGCTCGGCGGTCCCGAGTCCGAACCACATTATCCCATCGGTTGGGCGTGGGCGGGCAACACGCCGTTCCAGTGGTGCAAGCAGGTCGCCTCCCACTTAGGCGGCACACGGAATCCCATGGTCATCAGTTGGCCAGCGAGAATCAAACACGACGACCAGCCCCGCGACGCCTTCCTGCACCTGGTGGACGTGGTGCCGACCATTCTAGAAGCCACCGACATCCTCATGCCCGTGGAGGTGAACGGCATCGAGCAAAAACCGCTGGCGGGTAAGTCGTTCCTCAAGAGCTTCACCGATCCAAGTTTCGAGGGACGCGACGAGCAGTACTTCGAAATATTCACCAACCGCTCGATCTACGAAGACGGCTGGAAGGCCAACGCCCAGCACACGCTGCCCTGGCGGCAGGACCTGGCGCCTGGCAATTGGGAGCAAGACGAGTGGGAATTGTACAACCTGGAGGAAGACTTCTCCGAGGCGGACGATCTAGCGGCCAAGATGCCGGACAAGCTGAAGGACATGAAGGAGAAGTTTGACGACGCGGCCGAGGAGCACGACGTTTACCCGTTCGACGACCGCGGCGCCGGTCGACTGGCCATTCCGAAACCGCCGGTGCCCGGATGGGATCCCGACTCGAAGACTTACACCTATTTCTCCGGCGCGACTCGCATCGCCGAGCCCGCGGCGCCGCCGATGAAGAACAACAGTTGGACGCTCACCGCCACGATCGACACCCAGGGCGAGAAGACCGAAGGCGTGATCATGGGCTTCGGCGGCGTGGCTGCTGGAATCGTGCTTTATCTCGACGACGGGGTGCCGGTGTTCGACTACAACTTCTTCGTGAAGCACACCGTGGTGAAAAGCGACAAGCCATTGCCCGCGGGTAAGTCGACCATCGAAGTCGACTTCGACTACGCAGGGGGCGGCGCTGGCAAGGGAGCCGAGATCACGCTGAAGGTCAACGGTAAGACCGTTGGCACCGGCGAGATGAAAGCCACGGTCGGTGGCCGCTTCGGCATCGATACCTTCGGCATCGGCGAAGACACAGGCCAACCAGTGACCGACGCCTACAAACCGCCGTTTAAGTTCACCGGCCAGATTGAGAAGGTGACGCTTCAGATTCAGGACTAGGAGCACGCCCAGCCCTTTTACTTATCCACGTCTCAATTGGAGGAACACCATGTCTAAAGAGCATCGATGGAAGTCCATCACTGCTGCGATTGCCATTGGACTGATGGCGATGGCGGCCGGCACCGCCACGGCACAGAGCGAAAAGCCCAATATCGTCGTCATTTGGGGCGACGACATTGGCGTGCACAACATCAGTGCCTACAACCACGGCATCATGGGCTACAAGACGCCCAACATCGATCGCATCGCTCGCGAAGGTGCGCTGTTCACCGATTCGTACGCGCAGCAAAGCTGCACGGCCGGCCGCGCGTCATTCATCCTGGGTCAGCACCCGTTCCGCACCGGCCTGCTCACCATCGGCATGCCCGGCAGCGATCACGGTATCCCCGACTGGACGCCGACGATCGCCGATTTGCTCAAGGAGCAGGGCTACTCGACCGGCCAGTTTGGCAAGAACCATCTGGGCGACCGCGACAAGCACCTGCCGACCGCGCACGGTTTCGATGAGTTCTTCGGCAACCTTTACCACTTGAACGCTGAGGAAGAGCCGGAAACGTACTACTACCCCAAGAATCCCGAGTTCAAGAAGAAGTATGGCCCCCGCGGCGTGATTCACTCGTTCGCCGATGGAAAGATTGAGGACACGGGACCGCTGACGAAGAAGCGCATGGAGACCATCGACGAGGAAGTCCACAAGCACGCGATGGACTTTGTCGATCGAAATGCACAAGCCGATAAGCCGTTCTTCCTGTGGTACAACAGCACCCGCATGCATGTTTGGACTCACCTGAAGAAGGAATCGTACGGCAAGACGGGCATCGGCATTTACCCCGATGGCATGGTCGAACACGACGGCTTCGTAGGCGAGGTACTGAAGAAGCTCGACGACCTTGGCATCGCCGATAACACGATCGTGATCTACAGCACCGACAACGGCGCCGAGACCTTCTCCTGGCCCGATGGCGGCACCACTCCGTTCCATGGCGAGAAGGGGACCACCTGGGAAGGTGGATTCCGCGTGCCGCTGCTGGTCCGCTGGCCGGGCGTGATCAAGCCGGGCACGGTCGACAACAACATCATCTCGCAAGAGGACTGGATGCCCACATTGCTGGCCGCTTCCGGTGAGTCGGACATTGTCGAAAAGCTCAAGAAGGGACATCGAGCCAACGGCCGGAATTTCAAAGTCCACCCCGATGGCTACAACTTCCTGCCTTACTTCAAGGGCGAGGTGGAAGAGTCGCCACGCAAAGAAATCCTCTACTTCAGCCAAGGCGGTGAACTCAATGCGATTCGCGTGCAGGACTGGAAGATTCACTTCGCCACCCAGGTGGGCAACATCGCCACCGGCACACGCTCGGTTCCCGGTTGGCCGCTGATCGTGAATCTGCGTGCCGATCCGTACGAGAAGGGCCCCAGCGAAGCCGACCTCGGCTACCTCCGCTGGTATGGCGACAACCTGTGGACCTTCGTCCCGGCGCAGAACTTCATCAAGCAGTTCCTGGTGACGATTCCGGACTATCCGTTCCAGAATGGTTCGAGCCTGAACGCAGCAGGCGTAAACTACCAGTCGCTCAAGGCCGCCGATGCCCTGAAGCGACTGCAAGAAATCGAAACGCTGGGTCGCCCGAGTAACTAAGGCCGCGCGTCTGAGCGTTGAAGTAGTTTTGCAAATCGAACCTGGGGTAGCGATCGTAATGCTTGCGGTCGCTACCCCAGTTTTTTTTGCTTCCACTTTTCTCCCAAAAATCGCATCTGTAAAAAGATCGCCGTAGAATCCGTTCTCTGATTTGATCTAATGAGGAGTGCTGCTTCGCAGTTGGTGGGGGCGGTGTGCGCAGACATTTTTAGATGACTTGCGCTGGCGGGGTCTTGCCCCTCCGAAGGGTTTTGTCCCTACTAGAAATACACCAGGGACAAAACTCGGCAAGCTCACCTGCGAGTCAGCTTGCGTAATTCATTATTCTGTAATCACTTACGACAAAAACGGCGGTCTCGCGCGGCCTGAGTTTTGGTACCACCGATCGAAATCGGGGAACTACTCAGGGTGGGCGAAATCGCAAGCCGCTGGTAGTTAACGACTTATGGAAGCCAAGAATTCGAGTTTAGGGACAGGTGGGACAAAACGATTGGCGGACGCTCCGGTGGTGCGTCTGTCCTTGATCCGTTCGCCCGCTCAAGAAACGGCCGGCTCGGTCTCTAACTCCCCAGGCGGCAGGTCCGGTGGGGTGGCTTCGATCACGCGCATGGTGCGCCAACGGCCGCCGAGGAAGCGCCAGAGGAATACCACGCCCATTACCCACACCCACAACGTGATGATCGCCCAGCAACCGTACACGCCCAGTTCGAGCCATTCGACGGCCATCCAACTGACGATCGATAGCGACGTGGCCATCACCAGGCTCACCCGGAGCACGAAGTTCGTGTCGCCGGCGCCTTTGATGGCGCTGGAGAACACCATCAGCGTCGCGTCGAGCAGATTGTACGCCGCCACAAACCGCAGAAGCGCCACGGAGAGCGCATGGACCGCCTCGCGGGCTTCGCCGGTGCGGTCGCCGGCGAAGAACGAAGCGAGGAACACCTCGGGCACCGTGATGTACAGCACCGAGATGCACGCCATGTAGCCAAGTGCGAACGTATAAGCGGTCCAAGTGGCGCGGGCGGCCAGGTCGTCGCGGTTTTCGCCCAAGTGCTGCCCCACCAGGATACTGGCCGCCATCGACATGCCCCAAATCGGCATGAACGCCAGCGTGCTGATGGAGAACGCCATGCTGGAGGCTTCGGCTTGCACACTGCCCAATCGTCCGATGAGCACGATGAACACAGTGAAGCCCAACACGTCGAGTACTAGTTGCAGGCCGCTCGGCCCGCCGTAGTAGATCTGACGAACGAACAGCGGCCAGTCGAACCGCAATCCAAGCAATGTACCGAACTGCTCGCGGTGCTGGCGCTGGAGGATTAAGAATAAGTAAATGACCGCTTTGACCCACAGCGAAACCACGGTGGCCCACCCTGCCCCGGCGATGCCCATCGCGGGGAATCCTAAGTAGCCGAAAATCCAGATCCAGTCGAGCACTAGATTTAGCACCGCGACCGAAGTATCGACGATCATCACCACGTTGGTCTTGCCGCGCCCGCTATAGAACGACGACAAAGCTTGGCCCACCAGCATGGCAGGTCCGCCCCAACAGAGAATATTGAAGTACACCAGTTCCAACTGCATAACTTCGGGCGTGTGATCCGCCAGGCGGAACATGGCCGGCGCCAGCGGCAGCGCGAGCAGAATCACGGGCGACACGGCCAGGGCCATCCATACTCCCTGCCACACGGCGAGGCCAATGCGTTCGTGCCGCCCAGCTCCAAAGTACTGCGAAACGAACGTGCTGGTGTACATGGCGATGCCCAGCGGCAGGCACAGCGTCGAGAACCACACGGTGCCAGCGGCGAACGCGGCTGTCATGGCGTCGCCGGAGTCCCACTTCAGGAGCACGCGATCGACGAATGTCATGATGGTCCACGACAGACTCGAGATCACCAGCGGCAGCGCCACGGTGAGCACCTCGCGCCCACCGGCCGGTCGCCGCCACCAGCCTTGTTCCTCCTCGGGGTGCTCCACGGTTGTATGCGGAACCAACGATCCTTCGTAAGGATTTTCCTGCGGCTCGTTTTCGAGAGTATCCATATCGCCTGAGCCACCGAGCAAGAATTGGAGTCGTGGGTGCTGCGTGAGACACGTCAGGATAGCCGGAGGTTCGCGCTGCGGCTACGGTCGCGGAAAACCGGCGGAAAACGTTACTCGTGGACCGGTGGTCCATTGCGCCGCACCACGCCGCGGTGCAGTGCGCCAGCGAACAAGTGTTGCACCAGCGTCATGGTGAACACCGGCAGCAAGAGGATTGCGTGCTCTTCCAGCACGCTGCTCGCCAGCGCGATGGCAAGGCCGGTGTTCTTCATCGTGAGGGCGTAGTCGAGCGCCGTGATCGTGCTGCCCGACGAGCGAAACATCCGACCCAACAGTTGCGCGACCACCAAGCCGACAAAGCACAGCGACAGCGCGGTCACCACGCAGATCACCAGCCACATCAGGCGGAACTCGTCTTCCATTTGCGGCAGCGCGCTGGCGGCGTTGATGTAGTTTAGTAGCAATAGTGTGCCCGCGCTGGTCAGCAGCACCGCCTGGCGATGTTGCGCGACGCGCTCGGCACCCACCGCCCACCGCATGACAACTCCCAAGGCGGTTGGTAGCAGCACCCACACCACAAACTCCAGCCCCGTGAAGCTAGCCGTGAGTTGTTCGAGCTTGGTCGTCTCAGCATCGGAGAACGTGAGCCCCAGCAGCTTGAGCGCCAGCGGAATCATCCACGGGCAGACCACGATCGACAGCACCACCAGCGCCAGCGCCCAGGGCAACTCGCCGCGCGACTGCTGTGTCCATGCAGCAGCTGAGTTGGCGACTGGCATCGAAGCTACCAAGGCAAACCCCACGAGCAAAGTCGATGCAGTATCCGAGTCGACCACCATTGGCATCGTCCACCACGCGAGCAAGATCACCGCCGCCGGCGTGAGCCACACTGCCGACAGCGTCGAGACCAACAGCGCGGGTTGGCGGAACACTCGAGGCACGCGGCGGATCTCCACGCCGAGCGCTGCCAGGAACAGGAGCACCGCCACCAGCAACTGCGATGTGCTGGGCCGCAGAATCTCGGGCCAGTCGGTGGGCAGCTCCCATTTGCGGATCGCCTGACCTGGACCTGGCAGCACCAGCGCGATGGCGTAGCACACGATCAACAGCAGCGGCAGTCGATGCCGCACTGTTTCGCTGATGCGAGTTGTCCATCGCTCGAGCATCGCCCGTGTCCGGAGCCCTGGGGAAGTGAATCGAAGTGGTTCGTCTCGACGCCGGCGCGGCACCGGCCGGGTACGTGCCAAGTGTAACAGCCTACAAACGTCGCCCGCCACCTTGGTTTTCGGCTGCAAAACAAGGGGTTATTGCGGGAATAGGAACCAAGGCGTGCGGTTGGCGTGCCTGGCGTCGGGTCAACGAGCCCCCAATACTTCAATTGCCGAGTTGGCGATTGAGATCCGCCAGTTGCGATTGTAGTTCGGCGATGCTGGTCTCGGCTTCATCGCGAAATGCGCTCAATGTGGATTTCAACTCGAGAAGTTCCTCACGAAGTCGCGTCACTTCCGACGACGAAGCTTCACTTGGCGCTGCTGCCGGAGCTGGGGCGCGGGGCGCACTCGCCGCAGGAGCGGCCGGCATCGCCGATACGGTGGTTGCCGTTGGTGGATTGGCCGGCGCGGCCGCTGGTCCGTCGTTAGGCATCGACACGCCATGTTCGCGGCGCACCTTGTCCAACTCGCGCGGCTGGTACAGGTTGTGCGTCACCACCGCCCCGCGTCCTGGCGGGGTGAGGTACACAACGAGCGACTTCTGCAGCAAGCTCTCCAGCAGCGGCCCCAGCTCGTCCATGCCTTTGATCGGCTCCATCCGCGCGGCGCGGCCACGGAGTTCGCCAATGGTCTGCGCGCCGCGCAACAGCAACTCGGCCATGACCGCAAGTTCCACCTTCGACACGCCGAGCCAGTCGTAGGCCAAGTGACGGTACTTCTCCACTCGCCCGTCGCCCTGGATGATCGACACCGCGCCAACCTTGCGCAAGTTCTCGATGGCGTCCATCACGCGGTCTTCGTCCACCTCCATCTTGGGGAACCGGTTGCTCTTCTGATTCGAGCCGGTAATCAGTCCCTTGAGTGTCAGCGGATAAGCGTCGGGCGTGGTTTTGGCTTTTTCGACCAACACCCCTAACACGCGCCGCTCCAACGATTCGAGCTGCGTCCACTTCGGCGTCGTGGCAACTTCGTCTGACATCGCGGCATATCCTTACACGGTCTTCGGGGTGCAGTCCAAACCGTGCATTCTACCGGTCGCGGAGAAACCGAGCAACGCGGCGGGGAATACAGCATTAAGCGTCGCGGCGAACCGTCCCGGGCGAGAACGCCGGCAGGCACACGGCGATGTACTCGGCCCCTTCGTCGCCGGGCGTGCTGTAGCGAACCCACTCGCCGGCCTCCGTAACAATCGCCTGCCCCGCCGCCACCCGAATAGTCTCTCCGCGCGTTTCGACGGTTAGCTCGCCGCGCAGCACAACCGTGTACTCAGCAAACTCCGGCGTCTGCCCCGGCTCCGACCAGCCAGAGGGACTCTTCATCCGCGCGATGCTGATGTTCGAGTCACCGCTGTTCACACGCCCGACAAACTCTTCGATGGTTTTCGGCGGCGTACCAACGGCTTCGATGCGGGTGGGAGATTCGATGAGGCGTGGCATGTAGGTTCTTTGTTGTACAGTGGGTGAGGTAAAGCTACCGATTGTACGCCACTCGAAACGCGTTCGGCAATCACGGTGAGATGGATGTTTCTTCTACCGCTACACTCTACTACAATCACGCCCGTTGGCTTGTAGCCGCCCGACGAAGTCTCACGTGCTATTGCCATGGGGAAATCCTAATAGGGCGGCACCCACCTCATCAACGCGGGCGATCATCGCTCGCTGGAGAAAAAAGAAACAACATGCAACTCAGTCGAACGCTCGTCACCAGCGCCATTGTCGCCGCACTCGGGGGACTCCTGTTTGGATTCGACACGGTGGTCATCTCGGGCGCGGAACAACAGCTCGAAGAGTTGTTCGCGCCAGCGGCCAACCTGTCGGCCTGGTGGGGCAAGTTCTGGCATGGCTTTTTGATGGCCAGCGCGCTGATTGGCACGGTGGTCGGTTCGGTGCTGGTCGCCAAACCTTCCGATCGGCTGGGCCGACGTGGCGTGATGTTCTACCTGGCGCTGCTGTTCTTCGTCTCCGCACTGGGCAGCGCCCTGGCGTGGGATTGGTACTCGCTGGTATTCTTCCGCTTCATCGGCGGACTGGGGGTCGGCGGGGCGTCGGTGGTCAGTCCGATGTACATCGCCGAGATCTCCCCGGCTGCGATGCGCGGCCGTTTGGTGGCGGTCACTCAGTTCAACATCGTGCTCGGCATCCTGCTGGCGTACCTGTCGAACCTTGCGATCGCCAGTCTCGACTTTGGCGCTACCGAGTGGCGATGGATGTTCGGCGTGGAGTGCGCGCCGGCGGCTGCCTACTTCCTGCTGCTGTTCTCCACCCCCCGCAGTCCACGCTGGCTCGTTGCAAAAGGTCGCGATGAAGAAGCCCGTAGTGTGCTCGAGCAGGTTGGCATCGACCAATCCGCTGGCACTGTCGACGACGAGTTGGCCGAGATCAAGAAGTCGATCGACCTGGAACACCACAACCTCGAAGAGCCGTTCTTCCAGGCCAAGTACTTCAAACCCATCCTGCTGGCGTTCGCCATCGCTGCGTTCAACCAACTGAGCGGTATCAACGCGGTGCTGTACTACTCGCGGCGAATCTTCGAGTACGCGGGCTTCGGCGAGAGCGCTGGCCTGATGAACTCGGTGGGCCTGGGCGTGGTGAACCTGGTGTTCACGATCGTCGGCATGGCGCTCATCGATCGCGCCGGCCGCCGCAAGCTATTGATTGTCGGTTCGATCGGCTACATCGTCACGCTCGGCGCCACCGCGTGGGCGTTCTACACGCAGCGGGCCGCCGATGGCAGCTTCACCGGGCTCGGCAGCCAGGTGGTGCTGGTGAGTCTGCTGGCGTTCATCGCATCGCACGCGGTGGGGCAAGGCGCGGTGATTTGGGTGTTCATCGGCGAGATCTTCCCCAACCGCCTCCGCGGCCGCGGCCAGGCGTTCGGCAGCTTCACGCACTGGATCTTCGCCGCCGCGATCAGCCAGACGTTCCCCTTGATCGCCGACGTCGCCGGCGGAGCGGTCTTCGCCTTCTACGCAGTGTGCATGGTAGGCCAACTGATTTGGGTGCTTACAGCGATGCCGGAAACCAAAGGCGTGCCGCTCGAAAAGATTCAGGAGCAGATGGGGATCGAGTGAGCAATCACCAATCTCCGCGAAGGGCAAGCCAATGGACAACTGGCAATCAAACTCTCCATTAGCTTGCCCTTCGCCGCGTCGCTATTCCAGAGAATTCGGCTTAGAACGTCTTCTGTAATCCTGTCTCCAGATCGATCTCCGCACCGGTACCGTCGGGATACCATTCGGTGCATTGCATCTCGCAATCGGGACACAATCGTTGGAACTTGCGAGCGCCGTCCAACGTGATTCCATTGCCGAGCGAGATGTCCAAACACCGCAGCTTCTCGAGCTGGGCGATCTTTTTCAGTCCTTCGTCGGTCACTTGAGTCTGCGCGATGCAAAGAACCTCTAGGTCTACAAGTTGCAGAATTGACTCGACAGCCACGTCCGTAAGCGGAGACTTGGTCAAATCGAGAGCCCTAAGCTTGTTTAATGTTCCAAGATGCTTTACCCCCCGGTCTGTAATTCTCGCGTTCGCCAAAGTGAGATCCGTTAGAGAGTGCAGGTCGCCGATCTGCTGAGTAACATTCTCGGCAACCTCGATGTCCGACAGTTCAAGCACTCGCAGTTTCTTCAGCGCTGCCAAGACCGTATAACTCTCAGCAGGTGCACTACCTGGACCGTGGAGAGTCAAGCCTTCCAGTTGCCCAAACTGCGCCAGCTTCTCAACGTGCTCGACCGATAACCGTCTGTTGAATAACTCCAGTTGGACGAGTTGGGGAAGCTCAGCGAGTTGTGCCAAGGCCGAAGGCGACTGCGATGTACCAGCGAGCGTCAAACTCCGCAGCTGTGGAATGGCAAGCAGATCGGCAACGCATTCGTCGGTGAAGGTGTCGCCATAGAGGCATACTTGCTCCAGTGCCGGCAGAGGAACAATCGCGGCGACGTCTTTGTCGCTGGCCCAAGGGGATTTAAGCTCCACATAGCGGACACTCGCGAAGAAATCGTCGCCTAATAGGTGTCGCAGTAGTTTTGGACCAGGCGGCTCCTTCCAAAAGCCCAACGGCAATGGATGAGAGCCGGAAAGCTGATGCTCATAACATGCTTCCCCTCCCGCCGCGATCACCCGCTCCACAATCGGCCGCTCAATCCGCTTCCGCCACACGTGCTTGCCCAGGTACCCGCATGCCAGCGAGACGACCAGCATCACTGCCAGCAGCGTCCGCAGGCGGAAGCGTGCGAGGCGGCGGAACCATCGGGTTGGGCGGTCGGGGGTCATGCTCCTAGCTTACAAGATGAGCGCGCGACGTCGCGCTCGGATGAGTTTTTCCAGATCCGCGCGATGCCGCTTGTGGTTGTGCCGGCATTTTCCCCGGAAAGTCCGCCTAAAACGCTCCGCCCGCGATTGCCTAACCCCTACCGCGAGGCGCATAATAAAGCATTGGGCACACCAGAGGTGGTTCGCCCGTTTTTGCTAAGTTGTTGGCAGAGAACGAGTTGGCGATTTCGCCATGACCGATGAATAGTCAGAGCCTGAACTACATCGAACAAATTTATTCCGACTATTTGTCCAACGCCGAGAATGTGTCGCCCGAGTGGCGGCAGTTTTTTCAGGAAAACGGTTGGCGATCGGCCGTAGGCGACCTCGAGACCAATGGCTCTGCGAACGGTGCGCCCGCCGCCCCGGCGTCGCCGGTAAGCCCCCCTCCCCCATCGGCGGAGACCTCTCCTCCAGCCGCGGCACCCCCACTGCCGGAGACCGCCGCCGAGCCGCTGGAGGCCCCGCCCTCGGGCCAATCGAAGACGGCACCACGCGTCGGTGGCGAAGGTCGCCCAGCGCGCGGCGACGTGCAACTGGTCGCCCTGCAAGAACGCGTCGACCAACTGATCCGCAACCACCGCGTCCGCGGGCACATCATCGCCCGGCTCGACCCGCTGAAGCAGCCCCGGCCGCAACCGCCGGAACTCGACCCCGCCTACTACGGCTTCACCGAGGCCGACTACGACCGGGTGTTCTCCACCCGCACTTCTTACGGTCCGCAGGAACGGACGCTCCGCGAGATCGTCGGTTGGCTGCGTAACACCTACTGCCGGTACATTGGCGCGCAGTTCATGCACATCGACGACCTGTCGGTGCGGCAGTGGCTGCAGGACCGAATGGAGTCGAACGAGAACCGCATCCATCTGCGCCGCGACGAGCAGCTGCGTATCTTGCGCAAGTTGACCGACGCTGTGATCTTCGAGGAATTCATCCAGAAGAAGTTCCTCGGCGCGAAGAGCTTCTCGCTGGAAGGGGCCGAGAGCCTGATTCCGCTGTTGGACATGGCCATCGAAGACGCCGGCTCCGACGGCGTGGAGGAAATCGTGCTGGCGATGGCCCATCGCGGGCGTTTGAACGTGCTGGCGAACGTGATCGGCAAGGACCCGCGCCAGATTTTCCGCGAGTTTGAAGACCTCGACAGCGAACAGCACATCGGCCGCGGCGACGTGAAGTACCACCTCGGCTACTCGAGCAACCGCCGCACCGCCAACGGCCGCGACGTCCACCTGTCGCTCTGCTTCAACCCCAGCCACTTGGAGTTTGTGAACACCGTGGCGATGGGCCGCATGCGGGCCAAGCAGGATCGCACCGGCGACCGCGAGCGGCGCAAGGGCCTGACGCTTACCATCCATGGCGACGCCGCGTTCGCTGGCGAAGGGGTCGTGCAAGAGACGCTCAACATGAGCGAGCTGCCCGCCTATACCGTGGGCGGAACGATTCACCTGATCGTGAACAACCAGATCGGGTTCACGACCACGCCGCAGGAAGGACGCAGTAGCGTCTACTGCACCGACGTGGCCAAGCTGCTGCAGATACCCATCTTCCACGTCAACGGCGAGCATCCCGAAGCGGTGGCGCAGGTGCTGCGGCTGGCGATGGACTTCCGCTACAAGTTCCAGCGGGATATCGTGATCGACATGTACTGCTACCGCCTGCGTGGTCATAACGAAGGCGATGAGCCGTCGTTCACGCAGCCGCTGCTGTACCAGGCGATCGAACAGCGCAAGAGCGTCCGCAAGGGCTACCTCGATCACTTGCTGGAACTGGGCGGGGTGAGCCGCCAGGAAGCCGAGCAAATCGCAGAAGAACGCCAATCGCACCTCGAGCGAGAACTGGCGTCGGCCCGCAGCGAACACTTCGTGCCGCAGCAGGACATGCTGAGCAAAGTGTGGAAAGGCTACCGCGGCGGCAAAGAGAGCGAAGCCCCGGACATCGACACCGGAGTCGACCGCACGCGGCTCGCGCAGTTGCTCGAAGCGCAAACCTACGTGCCGGATGGATTTACCGTTCATCCCAAGATCAAGCGGGGCATGGATCGCCGGTTGGAGATGGCTCATGGATCGGTGCCACTCGACTGGGCGGCGGCCGAGTCGCTCGCGTTTGCGTCGCTCGCCACGCAGGGCTATCCGGTGCGACTCACCGGCCAGGATGTCGAACGTGGCACATTCAGCCACCGCCACGCGGTGCTGCACGATGTGAAGAACGGCGCCACGTTCATGCCGCTCAATCACCTTTCGGAAGACCAGGCGGTGGTCGAGATCTTCAACAGCCCGCTGTCGGAAGCCGGCGTGCTGGCGTTCGAATACGGCTACAGCCTCGACTCGCCCGACGCTTTGGTGATGTGGGAAGCCCAGTTCGGCGACTTTGCCAACGCGGCCCAAGTGGTGATCGATCAGTTCATCGCCAGCGCCGAGGACAAGTGGCGTCGACTCAGCGGCCTGGTGCTAATGCTGCCTCACGGCTTCGAAGGCCAAGGCCCCGAGCACTCCAGCGCGCGGCTCGAACGCTTCCTGCTGCTGGCGGCCGAAGACAACATGCAGGTGGTCTACCCCACCAGCCCGGCTCAGATTTTCCACTTGCTGCGGCGACAGATGCTGCGTCACTGGCGCAAGCCGCTGGTGGTGATGACACCCAAGAGCCTGTTGCGCCATAAAGAGTGCGCCTCGTCGATGGACGAGCTGGCCACCGGGCAGTTCGAGCGCGTGATATCCGATCCAAAAATCCCCGACTTGAGCAAAGCCGAGCGAATTTTGCTTTGTACCGGCAAGGTGTACTATGAGCTTTGCCAGCGTCGCGAAGAACTCGAATTGGATAAGAATGTGGCCATTCTGCGTGTCGAGCAGCTCTACCCGTTGCCGACGAAAGCACTAGAGAAGGCCCTGGCGACCGCCCCGGACGGCAAGCAGGTGATCTGGGTGCAGGAAGAGCCCGAGAACATGGGTGCGTGGCGATTCCTGCGGTGCCACTACGGCGACAACCTGCTGGGCCGCCTGCCAATGACCCACGTTTGCCGCCCCGCCTCGGCCAGCCCCGCCACCGGCAGCCGCTCGGCCCACGTGTGGGAGCAAAACAAGCTGATCGCCGAAGCTTTGGGCGAAGAATGAGCCACCACTCGCTCTACCTCGCCCCAAGTTGCCGAGCGAATACGAACCACTGGTGAGTAGGTTAGTAGGTGAGTAAGTAATAGGTGGTAAGCTGTGCTCCATCACCTCACTTACTCACCTACTGACATATTCACCACTACACTTACTCACTTACTAACCGATATATCATGGCAAATACTGCTGGCGTCGAAATGGAGGAACTGCGAGTTCCGGAAGTCGGCGAGTCGATCTCCGAGGTTGTTATCGGCCAATGGCACAAGAACGAAGGCGACCCGGTAGAGCGCGACGAGGAACTCGTCGAGCTCGAGTCGGAGAAGGCCACGTTCGAGGCACCCTCCCCTACGGCCGGAACCTTGGCCAAGATCCTCAAAGGCCCCGGCTCGTCGGCCGAGGTGGGCGAGGTGATTGCCTACATCGATCCCAGCGGCAAGAGCAGCGGCGGTTCGGCGGCACCGAGTGCCGCGTCGAGCGCCCCTGAACCTGCGCCGACTCCTCCTCCACAGCCAACCGCCCCGCCACCCAAGGCGGCCGCGCCGCAGCCCCCTGCAGCGCAGCCAGCCCCACCCGCGCAGCCCGAGCAGAACCGCGAACGCTCGTCGGGCCACCTGGGCCACCGCGACCAGCCTGGTGCGAACGATCCCGATTTGGTCGAAACAGCGCCGCGCGTGATGCCTTCGGCGGCGCGTTTGTTGGGCGAGCACAATCTGTCGGCCGAAGACGTCGAAGCCACTGGCCCTGGCGGCCGACTGCTGAAGGAAGACGTGCTGCGTCACGTCGCTGCCTCGCCGCACGCCGCGCCACCCGCGCCGCAGCATGCGACTCCCGCCCCGGCACCAGCGCCGCCCTCGGCGGCCCCGAGTCGCGGCTCAGGCGAGCGCGAGGAGCGGAAGCCGATGTCGCCGCTCCGCCGCCGCATTGCTTCGCGGCTGGTCGAAGCTCAACACAACGCGGCCCTGCTCACCACGTTTAACGAAGCCGACCTCACTGCAGTGAAAGAGCTTCGCAAAGAGCATGGCGAGGCGTTCCAGAAGAAGCACGGCGTGAAGCTCGGCTTCATGGCGTTCTTCGTCAAAGCGGTGGTCGAAGCGTTGAAGAATTGCCCTGAGCTGAACGCCAGCATCGATGGCGACGAGTTGGTGTACCATAACTATTTCGACATCGGCATCGCCATCGGCACCGAAAAGGGCTTGGTTGTACCTATCCTTCGCGACGCCGATCGATTGGGATTTGCCGAAATCGAGAACACCATCGCCGACTACGGTGTCCGCGCCCGCAGCAATGCTTTGAAGATCGACGAAATGCTGGGCGGCACGTTCACCATCAGCAACGGCGGCGTCTACGGATCTCTGCTCTCCACGCCGATCGTTAATCCGCCGCAAAGCGGTGTGCTCGGCATGCACAGCATCCAGGAACGCCCGGTGGCCATCAACGGCGAGGTGGTCATCCGCCCCATGATGTACCTCGCCCTGACGTACGACCATCGCATCGTCGACGGCCGCGAGGCAGTCACATTCTTGCGTGAAATCAAGGAAGCCATCGAAGAACCCGCTCGGATTTTGATTGAGATTTAGGGTTCTCGCAGACCAACCGTCCTACAAATGGATGGCTTCGCCCCAGCCATTTGTGAGTAGGTGAGTAGGTGAGTAAGTCTCGCCCACAACTTACTCACCTACTCACTTACTCACCTACTTAAAATGAATTCTCACGACCTCATTGTTATCGGCGCCGGCCCCGGCGGTTATGTGGCGGCGATTCGCGCGGCTCAGTTGGGGATGAACGTCGCATGCATCGAGAAGGAATCGGCGCTGGGTGGAACCTGCTTGCGCGTAGGCTGCATTCCGAGTAAGGCCCTGCTGGAATCGAGCGAACTCTACGAAGAAGCTAAGCACAGCTTCGACAAGCACGGCATCATGATCGACAAGATGTCGCTCGACCTCGACGCGATGATGCAGCGCAAGAAGCGAGTGGTCGACGGACTCACCAAAGGCATCGCCGGGCTGTTTAAGAAAAACAAGATCACGCACTATCAGGGACGGGGACGGCTCGCCGGACCGGGCCAGGTGGTGGTGGCTTCGGCCGAAGGCGAGCAAACGCTCACCGCGACTCACATCCTGATCGCCACCGGCAGCAAAGTGGCCCGCCTGCCCGGCGTGGAGCCCGACGGCGAGCGGATTGGAACCAGCACCGAGGCGCTCAGCTACAGCAAAGTGCCCGATCACCTCGTGGTGATCGGCGGCGGAGTGATTGGGCTGGAACTGGGCTCCGTGTGGCGGCGGCTTGGTTCGCGGGTCACG
This sequence comes from Aeoliella sp., assembly GCF_965227375.1. Lineage (NCBI taxonomy): Bacteria > Pseudomonadati > Planctomycetota > Planctomycetia > Pirellulales > Lacipirellulaceae > Aeoliella > Aeoliella sp. Next base: position 79,749 of record NZ_CBDDFX010000002.1, on the reverse strand, counting down.
GTCCTCGAGTATCTCGATCGCATCATGCCAGGCACCGACAACGAGGTGGCTGCGGCGGCGCTGAAGCTATTCAAGAAGCAGGGCATCGAGTTCCATCTCGGTTGCCGCGTCACGGGAGCGTCGAGCAAGAAGAAGCACGCTCGAGTGGAGATCGATGGCCAGGACCCTATCGAGTGCAACAAGGTGCTGCTCTGCACTGGCCGCGTGCCGATGACCGACGGGCTGGGGCTCGAGTCGGTGGGCATCCAGGTCGACAAGCGGGGCCGCATTCCGGTCTCCGCCGACTTCAAGACCACCGCCGACGGTGTTTACGCCATTGGCGACGTGATCGAAGGCCCAATGCTTGCCCACAAGGCTGAGGAGGAAGGTATCGCCTGCGTCGAGGAGATCGCCACGGGCCATAGCCACGTCGACTACAACGCGATTCCCAGCGTCGCCTACACGCATCCCGAGATTGCCTCGGTCGGCAAGACCGAAGAACAACTTACCGAAGAAGGCATTGAGTACCGCAAGGGCAAGTTCTCGTTCATGGCCAACGGCCGCGCGAAAGCGCTGAACCAAACCGATGGCTTCGTAAAGGTGCTGGCCGATGCCAAGACCGACCGCCTGTTGGGCGTGCACATCATCGGCCCGCGAGCAGGCGACCTGATTGCCGAAGCGGCCACCGCGATGGCGTTCAGTGCCAGCAGCGAAGACGTCGCCCGCGCCTGCCACGCCCACCCAACGCTGGCGGAAGTGCTGAAAGAGGCCTGCATGGCAGTGACCAGCGGGGCGATTCATTCTTAGGCGTGAGAGGGTGATGCTTTCGGCAGCTCGACTCTAAGCCAAAGCCAGAGCAGACTTGAGACACTTGTCCACTTCGAGCATTGCTGGTGGCGGCAACGCCCCCAAGCGTCGGCTGATTAGCGACTGCTCAACGGTCATCAAGTTCTCACAGGTCACTACGGACGTATGCCGAACGCCGGCCGCCTTTCCAACCGGCGTGCCAGCATCCACTACGTATTGGGTCGCCTCGCCGCTTCGATGCGTAGTTGTCGTCAAAGGCGCAAGGATCACGTTCTTCAAACGCTGATTGTTCTTGTCAGATTGAACCACCAACGCGGGCCTTAGCTTAGAACCGCTTCCCGACGAAAACGGGAACTGCACCAGAACTACATCACCGCGGGCTAGGGGCATCAGTCAACGGGTGTTCCATCGTCGCTGGTGTACTCATCAAGCATGGGATCATCCCATATCGGCGTGATCGCAGCTTGTTGAGCTGCGTAAGTCTCGCTGACGTCGCCTTCACTGATATCGGCCCCTAGCAGTGGCCGGAGAAATTCGACTCGCACCATGGCAACTTGCATCTCCTTGCCGGTCTCGTCGACTAGAAAAACGGGGCCACCGCCACTCGCTACAAGTGCCGCAGCCTGCTCAGTGGTAATGGTAGCACGCGTCATACAAGCATTGTACACCGGCCACACATCGCACGCCACGTCCAATGGATACAATGCGAATCGCTATGAAAATAAGGACTAAGTGGCTTCGACGGTCGATGGCTTTGACAAGGTCCATGCCTCACTAGAACAGTTTCAACACCAACATAGAAACTGTTCTTGGCAATCAAGATAGTCTGCGTAAGCTGCTTTTGCGCAGAGATTTTGCTTCCGTGCGCTGTGCGACAATAGTACCAGTCGTATGGCGAGAAATTTTTTGCTTCTCGGCAGCGAGTCCCTTATGATCAGCGCATCCCGCCGCTGTGGGCGTCCGCCCGCGGCACCCCTCCTTCCAAGTTACATGAGGTGCGCTATGCAAGGCATGCATGCCAGGTTGCGTGGTTTCACGCTGGTTGAGTTGTTGGTGGTCATCGCCATCATTGGAATCTTAGTCGCCCTGTTGTTGCCCGCGGTGCAAGCGGCACGCGAGTCGGCGCGTCGAACGCAATGCACGAATCAGACCAAACAGATCGGGCTCGCGCTGCAGATGCACCACGACCAGAAAGGCGTGCTGCCGTCGGGGCGAAACGAAACACGCCAGTTCGGGCAGTCGTGGGCGTTTCAATTGCTGCCGATGCTCGAGCAGCAGACGATGTTCGACTCGCTGGTCAAAGGCGAGCGAATGGATAGCGACCTGAACGCCACGGCGATGCGAACACCGGTGGACGTATTCGTCTGCCCGAGCCGCCGCCGTCCGGAAGCGGATCGCGACTTTGATAACGACGACGCCCCCACGCAAGCACCAGCCTCGGGCGCGCTGGGGGACTACGCTTCCAATGCTGGCCATCGGCAACTGGTAGGCATGGCGGTCACAAGCAACGACTCACGCCCTGCGACCGAGCGAATCATCGCCGAGATTTCGGGGCCGATCTACACCTACTCGAAGATCAAGTTCCGGCGCGTGATCGACGGTCTGGTGAACACCTTGGCAATTGGCGAGCGTCACATCCCCGAGCCAATCGAAGATCCACCCGTGGGCGAGCATTACTGGCAAGGCGACACCGCGTTTTTTGCCTCGGACAATCCCGACACGATCCTCGGCGTGCCACCTCACGGGCTGCGGAGCGACGGCCAGGAGATCCAACCGGGTGAAGGCCAGAAGCCGCGCGAGTCGTTCGGCGGTCCCCATCCAGGCGTAACCCTGTTCGTCTTTCTCGATGGCCACGTCGCCCCGGTAGACAACGACACCGACACGATCACCCTCGCGCGACTTTCGGCGATTGGTGACGGGGAGATTATTGACTTTCAGTAATCCGCCCTTGTGCCGCGTCAATCCACGCTGCTGTTGAGTCCTCGCTCGCGGGCGAGGGTCAGGGTGCTGGAAACTTCGCGGCCCTTGAAGAAGTTGGGAAAGACCCAGGAGTTGTCGTCCAGCGGAATAGTCACATCGACGGTGACCTCCGAGGTGTCCTCGGTGATTACCGAGGGGGTCACCGCGATCGTGGAATTCCGCGTAAACACCGAGTCAAGTACCAATTGAGTGGACGCCTGCACGTCCGCGACCGTCGCCCCCGGCACGATGCCTCGACGGCAGCCTTCGTACACGGCGTTCTCGGCAGTCTGTCGCAGCGAGTTGACACGGGAGTACTCAAAGGATGCAAACGTAAAGAGGAACAAGATCGGCGCGCAGAGCGCAAACTCGACGGTGGTCGTCCCGCGACGGTTTCGGCATAGTCGTCTCATGGATAGACCGCCTCATCTTGGTAGCTGCTGAATTCAACAACGCGTCCATCGGCCACGGACTACTCCGTAAACATCACCGGCAGCGTCAGGGCGATTTCCTCGAATACTTCTTGTAGCGTTTCGGCATCGGGAGCATGGTAGAAGTTGCCGCCGGTGGCTGCGGCGACCGCACGCATCTCATTCTGGTCGGCTCCGTCGCCAAACGTCACCGTGTGGATCACGATGTCGTGCGCCAAAGCCTCTGGCGCCACATCCCGCGGCCGCTGGCCCTGCGTGTAGTTGCCGTCGGTCATCAGCACCATGGTCTTGGCGGCGAAGGGACGCGAAGTGGATTGATTCGTCAGCGCGTCGATGCCCGAGCGAATGCCCTCGGCGATGTTCGTCGCACCGTTGAACTTGGAGTTGGAGAGCGACGACATGGCCGACTCGGCGTCGGAGTAGTGTTCGCTTAGCTGCTGATTGATGTCGGCCACATTGTTCGAATAATTGCACCACGTACCACTACTGCCGTAGGAGGCCAACGCCAGGTACTCATCCTGCGGCGTTGTGTAAAGGGCCGCGATGAAACGGTCGAACGCCAGGGACAACGCTCCCCAGCGGCTCTGGCTCATATTCGGAGGGTTGCAGAATCGCGGATCAGAAGTCGACATCGTGGGCGCGGTGTCGGTGAGATACAGCTTCATCGAACTCGAGCGGTCGACAACGATGCAAATGTCGCGGTCGAGCCTCACGACGGTTGCTGAGCTCAATGGCTGAAAGTCGAGCACGTTGAACACGCGGCCAAACACCGTCGGTACACTGCCTGAAGGTGCGTCGCGCGTGCGGCGGCCGAATACGCGAACCGCGTTAATCGGCTCACCATCGGGCTGGAACGACCAGGAGCCACCCTCTTGCTGTTCGGAGTGCCCGAAGATGATGTCCTCATCGACGTCCAGCAGCAACGGATCGCCCGCCACGTAGTTGAGCTGGGCGATATCGATGGCCGCTTGTCGCGAGGCGTCGAGGTTCTGCTCGCGGGAGAGCGCCTCGCCAGCGGCGCGAGCCGCCGCGTCGGTAGCCGCGCGAAGTTTGGTGCGTGTGAGCTGCAAGTAGGCCACGTCGACCGAAAACACGACGCACGCCAATAGTGCAATCATCAAGAAGCAGACCAGCACGACGACCACCCCTCTGCGAGTGCCGGGTCGCGAGGAACCAACATTCGAGTGTCGCGAAATGGGAGAAGTAATCATGGCTGGGGCCTCCAAGGGGGAGAGTCGCTTTTGAGGGGGAGGGGGTCACTACTCCTTGACCATTACAGTGCTGGACGACAACGTGTTGCCGCCGAAGAACCAAGGCGGGATCAGGGCGTTCGAGTCGCACGGCGCGCTAACGGTCACGGTGATCGTTTGGCCGCGCGGCACCGCGGCCACGTCGGGGGGCGTAATGTCGATCTGGCCATCTTCCACGCGTCGGGCGGTGATCATCTCGTTGCACTTCGCAGTCACTGCGGGAGTGGTCGAGTCGTAGTTGATCGCCACCCGAGCGCCTTCGTAGCTGGCGATCGTCAGACTGTGGCTCAAGTAGACCATGCCGCAGGCCTCGATCGAAGCCAGGAGCAGCATCGCGACGAGTGGCAGGCAGATAGCCAGTTCCGTGGCGGCGACGGCCGAACGTACCGAGGGCTTCCTACCGCAATGTGTTGCGGCGAACATGGGAGGCTTTCGGCTTGAGGAGGAAGTATAGGGCGGACCCAATGTCCGCTTGGAGATAAGTTGCAGGCTCCGGCGACCACCATCTGCCGCCGACACTTCCATGCCGCGGGCCTATCTAAAACGTACTATACGAATGGGGATAGTGCGGAAGAATTTTTTGAGCGGGTAAAAACCGTGTTGGCTAACCAAAGCGTTAAAACTTGCAGGAATCTGACGAGGAACAGTAGAATCGGCGGTGTGGAAGAAAACTACTTGCTCACGGAAAATTTGCATGTCTTCACTTGAATCGGTTGGTTGGGAACTTGAGAGTGCCGAGCAACGGCATGCTCTCGCCCCTGATTCTTTCCATATCCCCGGCCGCGAGGAACGTGAATCCCTGCAAGCAGGAAGACGTGTCCAATTGCTGTTCCTCATGGAAGTTTCTGACTCAGATGTCAAAGATATCATGTGCGAAAAGATGTGGGTCACTATCGAAACAGTGACAGCCACCTGCTACCGTGGCGTCCTCGATTCGATGCCCGTATCGTCGGACGCACTCTCACCTGGCGACCTTGTCGAGTTTGGCCCCGAGCACATTTCCTGCGTCCTAATACCAAAGACTGATCCGAGACATCCAGAGTACGATCCGAAACCATAGAGTCTATTCCGAAGTAATTTATTGCGTGGACCAAATGAATAGAGGTCGAGATGTCGCAGGTAGATATCTGGCGCCGGATTATCCTCGGCGAGGGCAAGTCCTGGGTTCTGTTCGAGAACGGGACCTGCGTCATCTTCGTCGAAGCCGTTGATTCCCTACGGGAGCAAGCCATCGAGTTGATGAAAGAGTGGGGCCCTGTGTATGCGGGCGGTCCAGCGGGGGACTTCTCGGTAGTCAACCTGCAAGACGAACCTGGCTGGGTTGTCACTTGCCATCATAACGACATTCTCACCTACATCGGCCCCGACGAAGTGGGCGAGGATGCCAGCGACGTCGTGATCGGTCTATGCGGACGATCGAAACGTGGTCAGGATGCCGAGGAGCTATTGGTCGTGCATGTCGAAGACGCCACTGGGACCTAATCCGCGTTTCGAGCGAAGCCACTTTAGGCTGCACTGATTAAGGAAGCATGCTCATCTAATTCGGTCGCGCGTAGTTCTCTTCACGAAATACCTCCACGCCAGGCGTTACATAGAATTTTCCGTACTCTTTGTTCAGAGTAGCCTCGACCTGGCTCACATCCTGCTCCGCCACATCGACGGTCCCGACCAACGGCAGCTTGATGGTGCTATCTGCCTGCACGGTGACCGTTCGGCTCAAGTCTGGGGCTCCTCCCAACTCCACGATTAACGTTTCGCCCGGCGCCACCGGGGTGGTCGAAGCGGGAATGCTGAACTGCATGGCGAAGGGACGAAGCCCCTCCACGACATTGCGGGTGGCAAAGCCAATGACGAACGCCACCATCGCGATGAGCAATGTCCGCAGCGAGAACCGGAAGCGGAACTTCGAACGGTTGTCGTCGCTCATGGGAGTCCTATGGGTGCTTCAACCGACGAGGCGTAGCTCGTCGGCTATGGCAGCTCGAATGGCGAGAATCTCTTCTTTACCGAGCAGTGTGCTGAACACCCTCAAGCGTATCGTACACGACCATTCTACGCTACAATGCCCGGACTCAATCTGGTGCTCCTACTCAATACGCTGTGCGCGGATTAATGCCTTTTCTCTCGCGAGTTTCAACTGCGCTGCTGCTAGTTACAGTCAACTGGCAGGCGGCTCGTGGTGCCGATCCGCTGTTGAAGCACTTTCCCGAGGCGGCAAACTCCGGCTGCATGAAGTGCCATGCGGGCATTGAACTGATTCGCGAGCCCGATTCGCAGATGATGCAGCAGATCATGGAGCGGGGGCGTGAGCTGGGCGATCCGGCTGGCTGCGTGGTGTGCCACGGAGGTAATCCCAACGAGACCGAAGACAAGGTCGTCGCGCATGGCGGAGAGGATGCCACCGATTTTTATCCCGCGCCAGGCAGTCCGTGGATCAATCAGCATACGTGCGGCCAGTGCCACCAAAAGCACGTCGACGTGCAGTGGACCAGCTTGATGATGACCGAGGCGGGCAAGATCCAGGGCGTGTGCTGGGCGTTCGGCTCGATGACCGGCTACAAGCATCGCTGGGCCAACTACGCCGTGCAGAACCCCGATGACCCGCAGGCCCGTTTGGGCACCGAAGAGTATCGGCAGTACATGGAGCAGCTCAAACAGATTGAGCCCAACGTATTTGTCGACTCGCACGAGCCGCTGCCCGACGCGCTGAACGTGGATGAACTCGAACGACTGCAGGAAGACACCACGCTGGCGGCGTTCACCTACATTCGCCAGGAGTGTCAGCGTTGCCACCACGCGGTGAAAGGGCGACAGACTCGCGGCGACTTCCGTGGCATCGGATGTTCCTCATGCCACACGCCGTACAGCAACGAAGGCTTCTACGAGGGTGGCGACCCGACGATCGACAAGTCGGCCACCGGGCACATGCTGGTGCACTCGATCCAGGGCACTCGCGAAGCGAAGGTCACCGTGCACGATACCACTTACAGTGGCATCCCTGTGGAGACTTGCACCACGTGCCACGATCGGGGTAAGCGAATCGGCGTGTCGTTTCAGGGTTTGATGGAAACGCCGTACCACTCTCCGTTCGCCGCCGATGGCGGTCCCCAGCCGGCGTTGCATACCAAGCACTACATCGCCATGGAGCAGGACGTCCATTACCAGAAGGGCATGACCTGCCAGGATTGCCACACTTCGATCGACGTGCACAGCGATGGCTTTCTCGCCGCGGCCAACCTGGCGTCGGTGCAGATTGAGTGCGCCGACTGCCATGGCACGCCGGACAAGTATCCTTGGGAGTTGCCGCTGGGTTTCATGGACGAGTTTGCCATGAAGCCGGCCGAAGGCACGCCGCGGGGTGTGGCCGAGGAGCAACTTCCTCACACGTTGCAGGGTCACGTGCATGAACCGCGCGACGGCTACTTGCGCACCGCCAGGGGCAACCCGTACGAGAACGTCGTGCGGGACGGCGACGAAGTGATCGTTCACACCGCCGCCGGCAAGGACCTGAAACTGAAACCACTTAAGAAGCTGATCGAGGAAGAGGCGATCAGCGAGCGAGGACTTGTCGCCATGCAGGGCGTGTCGAAGCACCTCGACCGCATGGAATGCTACACCTGCCACTCGAGTTGGACACCCCAGTGCTATGGCTGCCACGTGAAGATCGACTACTCGCAGAAGGACAAGTGTCCTGAGTGCAACGAGTCGATGGAAGGCTTCGACTGGGTGGCCGCGGGGCGGAAGCATGAAGAGCCCGAGCACCAGAGCGACCGTGGCGAAAAAGGTTACGACACCATCATTCCCGGCAAGGTGTTCGAGCAGAGATCGTACCTGCGGTGGGAAGAGCCGATGCTCGGCATCAACGGCGAGGGGCGCGTCACCCCGCTCGCGCCGGGTTGCCAGCCTTCGGTCACGATCATCGGTGAGGATGGCAAGCCGATTCTGCTTAATCACATCTATACGACCGATCCCGGACTTGAACGTAGCGAGGAGGGGCAACTGGCGATCGACATGAGCCCCACGCAGCCGCACACCACCACCAAGAACGCCCGCACTTGCGAGTCGTGCCACGCGTCGCGCAAGGCGCTCGGCCTTGGCATTCCCGGCACGCGACCGTGGGACGAGCAGCACATCGTCGATCTGGAAACCGTCGAAGGCAAGATATTGCCTGACAAATACCAGCCGCAGATGGAGCCGGTGAAGAATCTGAGCCACGATTGGTCGCAGATTGTCGACGAACAAGGCAACCAAGTGGCGACCGTGGGCCACCATTTCCAATTGTCGCGCGCCTTTAACCGCGCCGAGCAACTGCACATCAGCCGCGAGGGCACCTGCCTGGCGTGCCATCAGGAGATTCCCGACGGATCGCTGGCGGTGAGCTTCCTGCATCACGTGGCCCAGTACACGGGCCAACTGCCGACCACCAACGAGCAGCATAGCGGGCTGGTTCACAAAATCATGATGATGAGCGCCTGGCTGCAGTTCGTCGTGGCGCTGGCCATTCCCGTGTTGGTGATTGTCGCCGTGCGGCGGTGGCGCCGCGGTAAGCGAACGACGTAACGACTGTCCTACAACGCTTGAGGGGCCTGGGGAGGAATCGTTACAATGCGTCGGCCGTCAATTCCTACACGACCACTTCAAACGTAGCCATACGGCCTACACAAAAAGAGACACAACCCGACGATGACCTTCCTGTTCCACCCGAGAACTCTGCTGGCACTTGTAGTCGTAAACGTACTGGCATCCATTCTGCACTACGTCGACAACATTTGCTATTTCTCAGAGTATCCGGAACCAACTTGGTTGAACCCTTGCATCATCGACCTGTTCTGGTTCGTGATGACACCATTCGCTGTTTTTGGGTATTGGTACTACAAACAGAATTGGTTCACGCTCAGTCGCGTGACGCTGGCTGCCTACTCGGTCATGAGCCTGCTTGTATTGGGCCACTATCTGATTGCTCCCCCGTGGCAAGTATCGTTTAGAATCAACTTGTTCATCCTCATTGAAGCGGTGGCGGCCTTGGTACTGCTGGGCTATGTGTGTCTCTCCGGGCGCCTGCGATTGGCTACTTAGAGACAAAGTGCTGTGGCGGCTCGTCGTTGGATTACGATTCAATCGTCGCGAGCTTCGGCTCCGTCTACCGCATCCGCCGCTAGTGCTGGCAGCTTCCATCCGCGTTGCAGCGCTGCCAGGCGGAACAGGACAATCAGCGTGATGGCAACCGGCGCGGCCAGCTTTTCGGTCACGGGCCACTGGCTCAGCAGGATGAACACCCACGAGCCGACAAACGAGCACGTCGCGTACAACGGTGTCGACGGGTGAAACAGGCTGGGAATGCGATTGCAGATGGTGTCACCAATCACGCCACCGAACGTTCCGGTCACGGCGCCGAGCATCGCAGCAATGAACCACGAGGTGCCCTCGTCGAGCGCCGCGTCGGCGCCCGCAATGCTGAAGAATCCGAGCCCCAACGCGTCGGGCAGGTTGAGCAGCCGTTCGGAATACTTCGGCACCTTCAGAATGAAGAACGCGGCGATCGCGATGCCGAATACGATGATCGGGTAGTGGCTCTCGCGAATCCAGAACAGCGGGTGACGATCGAGAAACAGGTCGCGGAGCGTACCACCGCCGAACGCGACAATGAACGCCAGGCTGAACACACCCACAAAGTCCATCTTGTGCTGCCGCGCGAGCAGAACACCGTAGATGGCGCCCGAGATCACGGCCAATAGTTCGACAATTTGCAGCATAGTGGGTTCGGGCGCGAGGTGGGTGGACTCAATCGGTCGCAGCGCAACTCGCCGGCGACTCGATCACTCCGTATTGTAGATTACCGGCATCTGGCCCTTCCAGTCGTCCCACGTTTCCTGCTTGGTAATGAGTTCGGCCATGAAGTGCGCGACGTTCACGCGGCTGGTCTTGCCTGCATTGAAGATGGCGCTGCGGATGGGCGATGGATGCAGGTCGTAGCGGGTCACTTGTTCGTCGTTGGTCAACGCGTCGGGCCGGACGACCGCCCATTCGATGGCTGCGTCTCCGGGGCCGATCTCGGTCTTCAGAAACTCCGCTGCCTGCTCGTTATCGGCGTGCGGAGGAACCAAAAGCCGTAGCGCGCCGATCACACACTCTTCAGCGACCGAGCGCGGCACGTCCTGATCGCGATTCCGATTGCCGGTCGTGTTCATCAGGACGAACTTCACCGGACGCGGCGCGGCGTTCGCCTTGATGGCCTGGCATGATCGGCGCACTGCTTCGGTTACCAGCCGATAAGGCGGCCCAAAGATGCCACCGAACGACAGGCGATGGCCCAAACAGGAGGCAACCGCGTCGCACCCAGCGAGATGCCCGGCCAGTTGGTCGCTGCTCAACTCGAGCAGGTTGGCTTGGATCAGAGTTAGTCTGGGAGACTCGACGAGCCTGCTGGGCATCGATTGCGGCGAGCGAACGATCGCTCGCACTTGCTGATCGCGCTGGAGCAGTTGCTCGACCAGCAGCTGCCCGGTCGCGCCGCTTGCTCCGACTATTAACGTGGTCATTCCGTTGTCCTGAATATTCGCGGTCCGTCGGGTCGGCAGAGTTTGGCTCAGCCATCCGTGCAAAGTCCGACGAGGCGTAGCTCGTCGGCTAGAGCAACTCGAATGGAGAGTGCACTTCGTAAAGCTACCAAGCTCGCCGCATGACGAACAGCAGCCCCAGCATCAGCAGCAGAGCACTCGGTTCGGGGACTTGGGACTGCGAACTGCTTGCCGACTGCAGTGACTGTCCGAAGTAGTCCTTCCACAACTGGTAGTCGAGCGCGTCGACCACGCCATCGGGGGTGCCGCCGGGGCCGGTTTGATCGGCCACGAGCCCGGGACCGCTGGTCGCGCCCAGGTTATTGCGCCACACGGTGTAGTCGGCCAGGTTCACGATGCCATCCTGGTTGTAGTCCCCCGCCAGAGCTGCGGCGACCGACAACACCAGGTCGCCACCCTGCTGCGAGACCGCGAAGCCGGGCGTTACCGAATCAAAGGCACCAGAAAATGCCGAGGCCGTGGCGATGATCCACGAACCGCTGTCGGGATCGAAGCCATCGAGGAGCGAGATATCCAGATCGCCGCCCAAGGTGAGTGTGCCGGCGACACCCACGAAGTCGGCTTCGGTCGGCGAGGCGAGTTCGATGGCCAGCGCGCCGGAGTTGAGTTCCAGATCGCCCAGCACGACCGTCGAGCCAATCGACTCGCCGGGCGCCAGCGTTCCGCCGTCGTTCGATAGCGCGAACCCAACCGTGTCGGCGCTCAGGATGCCGCCGGAAAAGTTGAACGTGCCGCCGGCGCCTTTGAGTAGCGTCTCGGTTCGCAGCAAACCGCCCGCGAGATTCAGCGTGGCGGTAGCGTCGGGGTGGTCGCCGACGACGGTCATGCCGTCGCTTAGTCCGTGCGAGGCGTCCTCCACGCGGATCCAACCATCGCTGATGGTAAGCGTCGCGTTGTCGCCGCTGTTGGTCGCCAGCAGCAGGTTGCCCGCGTGCTGACCGACCGAGTCGATGGTGACGCTGCCGTTGTCGATCACCGCGGTGTCGAATCGCGATGGCTGCCACGGATGCACGGAACCGGCCTCGGGGTTGGCGTCCCAGTTCAGGATGTGCTCGTAACGGCCGTCGCTGTTGGCGTTGTTAAAGACGATGGCATTCGGCGCGGGCCAGGCGGCGATCTCGTTGAGGTATTCCTCCAGATTGGTGTAGCCGTCGTTGTCGAAGTCGCCGGCATCGTCGCGCGCGTTGGGGTCGAGCCCGTGCTGCAGCTCCCAGTAGGTCGGCATCCCATCGCCGACGCCGTAGGCGGCGTTGGTGGCGGGCTCGGTGTCCCAACTGCCGTCGCGGTACTCGGTCGGCGTGTTCTTGAGCGCCCGCCATTCGGCGCCTTCGTTGGGATCGTTGTCCCAAGGGTTGTCGGCCCAGGCCAAGATCTTGCCGGTGCCGGTGCGAGTCTCGTGGATGATTCGCTCGTCGGGCGTGTCGATCACGTCGTCGCGGGTCCACCAGTTCGCGCCCACGTGGTCGAGCACGCGGTCGTACGCCACGCGGGCGTTCTCGGTGACGCCCGCGTAGGTGTCGACGCCGTTCATCCACAGCGGACCACTCGCTCCGCCCGAGACGTTTTGCCCATCGTCGGCGTCGTCGTCGCGATTGGTGTCGAGCAGATTGCCCTGGCGATAAACGCGGCTGCTGCCACTCATGACGGAGGTGCCACCGTTCACGTTTTGGACTCCCGTGTTGTGCCCGCCGATGGGATCGTCGCCGCCATGGCCCGCGAGGTAAAAGTTGCCTTCGAGATTCAGGTAAGTGTTGCCGCCCCGCCCGCCGGCGGTGCCGAGCCAGTTGTAGAACACGTTGTTGCGAAAATCGTAAAACGCGCCGTCCTCGCCCCGCTGCAGTTGGGGTACGCGCCCCTTCTGGTGCGCGTAGAGGTTGTGATGGAACGTGACCGCGGCCTGATAGTCTTCATTGCCGGCGCCCAATAGCGAGCCTAACGCGTGGCCGGTCCACCGCCCTGCCCCTTCGGCGTCCCACTGCGGGTAGTTCTGTCCCTGCGAGATGTTGGCGTACTGCACGGTGATGTCGCTGGCGTTCTCGTTCATCGACACCGCTTCGTCGGTGGTGTAGAGCACGCTCACGTGATCGATCATCAGGTTCGATCCCGAGATGTCCATCCCGTCGTACACCGTAGAGTCGGGAAAGTACCCGGGACCTTGGCTACTCGGCTGGGGATCGGGCTCGCTGGGCATCGGATCGTCGGGGTCCCACCAGTTCCGCATGCCGTAGCCACTGGCGATGGTGATGTTGCGCGTGATGTTGTTGGTGCCCTGCGGCTTGAGCCCACCGCCCATGAAGATCACTCCCGCACCCGGTGCGGTTTGCCCGGCTAGCGTGACGTTGGTGCCGCCGATGGTGAGCCGCGACTGCGTGTCCCAACCGTTGCCGTTGGGGTCCCACCCCGACTCGGGCAGGCGGCCAAGGTAGAACAAGCCGCCCACGTCGAACACAATCGTCCGCGGCACACCGGCCGGGAAATTGGAGTTGTTCAATCCGTAACGAAGCGTGCCTGGAAGAGAGTTAGTACTCGATTCGTCGAACGAGACGGTCGTGGTGGTCACGTGATAGACGATCTGCCCGTTCTGATTGGCCCGCCCGCCTGAAGCGTAGGCCGCTGCTCCGTCGGCTCCCGGGAAAGCAGGGATCGACTGGGCAGCAGCCGGAACCGCAGCCAAACAAGCGGTCGCAATGGCGAAGAAGCAAGAAAAAGACGCGGATAATCGGGTGAACATGCGTGGAGGTCGAACTATTGGCGAAGCGGGAATCACCCTGCGGGGAAGAAGGAGACGAGCGGCTCCTATATCCTTTTCACCCTACCAGCAGACGCCCGGTCTAGCCACAAAATCAAGGCCTTTTTACAAGACACGCGGCTTCGGATACGCGAACCGGAGGACGCTTTTTGCGCCTCCAAAACAGGTTGCTCCCCCGCCGGTTCGCGGCATTTCCATGGGAAGCTTCGCCCGTCTGGGCTCTAGCTTCGCCCATGGCGCGTACCTACACTGGTTTGCTTTGCCACGACGCGCCTCCAAGCACCCGGAACGAGCACCCCATGGCGACGGACACCCTCCCCGAAGAGCAGCTTACCGAGCCCCCCAGCGACGCCGTCGCCGAAGAGTTGGCGGTGGCCGACGACGACTCGCGGTTTCATGACCCGCTCTCCTGGCCCGAAGCGACCACCAACCCGATGCGGATTCGCTGGCGGTACGCGATCAGCATCCCCGCGATCCACCTGCTGGCCTGCCTGGCTTTGCTGCCGTGGTTCTTCAGTTGGACTGGCGTGGTGCTTTGCATTCTGGGTCAGTACGTGTTTGGTACGCTGGGGATCAACCTTTGCTACCATCGACTGCTCACGCATCAAGGCTTCGTGGTGCCCAAGTGGCTGGAGCATGGGCTCGCGCTGTTGGGCGTGTGCACGCTGCAAGATACGCCGGCCTGTTGGGTGGCGATGCACCGCATTCACCACAAGCACTCCGACACGCAGCCCGATCCACATAGCCCGTTGGTCGACTTCCTGTGGGGTCACTGTGGCTGGCTGATGGTCGTGAACCGCGACTTTCGCAACATTAACTACTACGAACGCTTCGTACGCGACATCCTCAAGGATCCGTTTTACATGCGGCTGGAACGCAACGGCTTCTGGACCGTGGTGTACGCCACGCACGCCTTGCTGTACTTCCTGGCCGGTTTGGGCATTGGGTGGTACAGCGGTGGCACCGCGATGGCCGGCGTGCAGTTTGGGCTGAGCCTGGTGGTGTGGGGCGTGCTGCTGCGAACGGTTGTCACCTGGCACATCACGTGGAGCGTGAACTCGGTCACGCACCTGTGGGGCTACCAGAACTACGAGACCCGCGAGAACAGCCAGAACAACGTGATCGTCGGCCTGTTGAGCAACGGCGAAGGTTGGCACAACAACCACCACGCCGACCAACGCGCCGCATCGCACGGCCACAAGTGGTGGGAATTCGACATCACCTGGCTGACCATCCGAGCGATGGAAATGACCGGCCTGGCCAAAGCTGTGGTGCGCCCAAAGGCGTGGACCGAAGCAGTTGCGGAGCAGCCGGCCGTGAAGCCGAAGTAGGCGGTTATGCGGCGGGATAGGCCACGGAGGTGGCACTCGGGGGCCTCGCAACATTCTTGCCTGTCCGGTCGTTGGTCATTGCGTCAGACGTCCATGCTGACAACCGTGTGGTAGAGCACTTTCGTCAATCCAATGGCGACAGGGAGCACAATCAAGGCCAACCAGCTTAGCACGAAATACCTTTCACACAGTCGCTTTGACTTCAACACTGAGCTTAGCTCCGCGTCACCACTCATCTTGGCCTGCATCTTCACGTCGCGCCAGAAGCGAACCGACTCGAGACCACCGCGAGGTGCCGCGGGAGGCGTAACGCCGAAACCTCGAAGGACCTTTATCGCCTTTTCAGCTAGAGGCAGCTCGCACAACATGCAAACCGATGCGATCATTGCATTTGCCGTGAGGATGAGGAAGATTGGCGTCACTTCAGACTGCTTCCCTAAACAACAAAGATGAAGGCTGCGCCCGGCTCGTGCTGCAAATTCAGTATATGCCACTTCGGTTTTATACGCATTGGCCTGAACTTCGTTACTCGTAGGCGTTTCTTACCAAGCGCCAAACACAATCGGCCATCGTTTGATGGCCTGACTGCGAAAGATGAATCGTGTCCAAGGTGGACTGTTCGCCAGCGAGAACCGACAAGAAAACTCGCTTGGGGACCAGCAGCACGTTGTGCTTGGCGGCCATTTCGCGTTGTGCGCGGCCGTACTCGTGGTAGAACGGTGGCAGTGGCAGTTCGAACAAGATGACTTGCCGATCGTTTTGCGAAAGATGCGCCAGCAACGCGTCGAGGTCGCGGGCAAATTGCTCGGCGCTGGTCGAACCGAGGATGTCGTTGCCGCCGATCTCCACGAACACGACCGGCGACGTAATCTCTTCAGCCTCCGCGCGCTTGAGCGCCGAGGCAGCGGTTTCGCCAACGTGCGAGATGTCTTGCACCTGCAACTGATGCTCGCGAGCGAGGATCGCGGGCCAGGTTTCGGCCGTTTCGTTGCCGCCCACGCCGGCGGTCACCGAGTCGCCAATCACGGTGAGGCTCCGCACCGGCGCCGCGGCTAAATGGGGCGTGAAGTGATACGGCAACTCAACGAGCGCCGCGACAATCCACACAACGGCCATCGCCTTCGCCGCCCAACCGCGCCATGCAGGCTTGAACCGCGACACCGTCCACGCGATCGATACCGCAACCGCCATCGCATAGTACCAGTACGGGATAGCAGTCGACGAGATGACCACCGCGATCGCACCCACGAGAAACGCCAGCACCACCACCCGCCTGTAAATCGGCCGCGACTGCGTCGATGCCCACGCGGCGAACACCAACAGCGCGACTCCAGTGAAGAAGGCTTGGCCGCTGACGATGTGGTAGACGAGCTGGTTCATGGGCGCAGTGAAGCTGCACGTCACGCTGAAAGAGAAGGCGTCGCCGCGTGCAGTAGCGGCTAACGTTTTAAGTATAGCAGGCCTGCATGCGAATACACCACCTCGACGGATCCTAGATCTACCTCAGCTGGACCTCACGCAACTGCAGGTTGCTGCTAGAATGAACACCCGAAAACACCAACTACCTGTGCCGGTTCGCACCAATGTCAGACTTCCGAGACTTCCTTCATTCCAAGATCCTTCGCAACCCGACGACCTGGATCGTTGCCGTGATCGGCGGCGCGTATGGTGGAACGGAGTTGTACTCGATCCGCGAGGCCAAACGTGCGGCTGGTGCCGAGGTGCAGTTTCCCTGGTTGTGGCTGGAACGATCCGTAGATATTCTGTTCGGGGCAACCTTCCAAGTCGTCTTCCTGCTGTGTGCAGTCTGGATGGTTGCTGGGCTGATGGAAGATTCCAACGTGTGGGTACGGCAGGGCGCGGTCGTGGCGATTTACCTCGGACTTAACTACCTTACGACATTCCTATGAACAGTTGGTTCGACTGGCGACCGCCGCGCGGGGGCATTGCATTGCTGGCGGGTTGTTTCGTGATCGCCGCGATCATCTTCATCGTCGCTGGTGGGCACTCGTGGTACACACGGTATTTCGTCCCGCTGTTCCTGCCAATCGGCATTGGACTGTGGCTCAAGCACTCGTGGGCGCGGTGGATCACGTTCACGTTCTTCGCGCTGGTCGCCCTCATATGGCTGGTATCGGTGTTCGCAGGCCAGTTCTCGATGCGCAGGGCACTGCAAGGACTGGCCATCGCCAGCAGCCTGCTGGCCCTGTGGGAATGGGACGTCTGGCCGGAAGACCACGCGGCCGCTTACGACTTGGACTACGACAAGTTCGATGAAGAAGACTACGACGACGAGGACTATGAGACGGAGGATTACGATGCCGAAGAGATGGCCGAAGACATCGACCGCACGTCGATCGATTCGCTTCGGTATCACGATGAGGCTTGAGTGGGCTGGTTGAGGTGGTTGTAGCCATGGCATACCAAATCGAAGCCATATGCGATTCGTGCGAGTACTCCGTGAAGGGCATCCGGATTGGCGATGGTGAGCGCATGCTGTTTACTTGCGGCAACTGTCGCCGATTGGTGAATCCAAAGCGTGTACCCTATCGCCTCGATTGCCCTAATTGCCCTCGGTGCCGTAAGACGCTTGAGCGTGCGAAGTGGATTGATGCTGGCAGACTACATTCGACATGGTCGCGCCATCCACCAGTCGTATCAGAGATTGCTTGTCCCCGGTGCGACGGTGGCAGACTATCGTTCACACGTTGTATGCACATGCGAGTAAGCCAACATTGCAAACCGCCGGACGTCGGCCAGCACGTGCATGTGCGGCACAACAAGAAGGGTTGCCTAGAAGCAGTAAGCATTCGACAACGCATCACCGTCGAGGAACCTGTTCCGCAATTCGACGAGTCGGAGATTCTCGAATGTGTCGTAGTCTCGGCCGATAGCAAGCATGTGGTTCTACGTTGCCTAGAAGTGGTGCGCTTGGTCGATCTACCTGGCCGCTCAGATAGTCCATCGACATAGGTTGGCGTTTGTCTTCCAGCAACCGATTCTGCAAAAACGCTGGCTGTAAAAAAGTCGCTGTTGAATGGCCGTGGTGGTGTGATCTAATGGGTCTGCGGCGAGGTAGAGGTTCAGCCCAAGCGAACTGTAGCTACCGTCACCAGACGGTGGATGCGCTGCCGCTAACCGCGGGTGTTGCCGGCGGTGATTCAGGCCCCCACCCTAACCCTCCCCCAAACGATTTGGCGGGAGGAAGGTGATTGGTCGGGGAACTTTCCCCCGCCAAATCGCCCGGGGGAGGGAATGCAGACGTTCGGCGGAGCAAACGGCCACAAACGGGTTTTGGGCCAACTGAAACATGCGGGGAACAACGCGATGGGTTTTGTCGCACCCCCCGAATGGTTTGATCGAGAAAACAAGGGGTTTGCGAACCTGACCGGGACCAAAACGATTGGGGTTTTGGTCCAACGGATCGAGTTTGGGGACAAAACTCCCCCGTCTGGCGACGCAGCTACGGCGGGGGCAGAGTTCAGCGGAGTCGCAGCCCGGTGGGGAGCGATTCGCCGAACACCTGGCTGCGTTCCTCGGCATCGAGGGTGCCGCCGGTGCGGACGAGTTCGATGAGATGCGCGGCCGCACCTTGGCTTTCGAGCCAGGCGATGACCTGCTCGCGTTTGGAGACCTCCAGATCGCGGTGGCGGTCGCCGGTAACGCGGGCGAGTTGCATCGCGACGAGTGGCAAGATCGGTTCGTCGGCCTCAACGCCGAGCACTGCGTCGACCCACTTCGATGCGCGGCTCGCAGGCACGAGTGTGTTGAGTGGTCCATACACGGGTACGCGCTGGCCCAGGCGGCCGAGTGTCCAGAGCATCGCGCTGCGGACCGGTTCGAGTTTGCGTTTGGGCAGGAGTTCGACGATCGCGTTGCCGAGTTCCGTCTTGACGGGCACCGGCAACAGTTCGAGCGATCCCAGCAGCCGCCAGACTTCGGCCGACTGGGCGGGGTCGATGGCCGCGGCGGTGCTGGAAGACTTGCCGCCGGTGAAGCGTCGATACAACCCGCGTGTCGCGGCGAGCAGCGGTTCGGCGATGGTGAGTTGCTGCCCGCTCGACAACCCGCCAGCAACGCGTCGCCAGAGGATGAGCGACTCGGCTTGCGACGCAGGATGTGCCAGGCGGTTGCGCACGGTGCGCCAGGTTTCGGCGACGCGCCAGTCGTCGACCGCGAAGCCGTACCCGGGCCGCAAAGCGTATCCGGATAGGTTCAGCCACCGCGCTTCGTGCTGCGGCGACTGGCGGCGGCCCGGTTCGTGCTCCATGAGCATCTCCCACATCCGCCGCAGCAGCGACGTGGGCCACTCGTGGCGAGCCTGGCCGGTGGCTTGCGTCAGTTCATTCACCAATTTCGAAGGTTTGAGGTCCCCCGGTTTGTCGAACACTCGCGCAATCGCCGCCCTGCACTGCTCGATGACCTCGTCGTCGATAATGCCCTCGCTCTCGGCGGCCGACTCATGCGCGGCGACGTCGGTCTGCGTGGTGGAACGGATGTCGAACTGCAACCGCCAACTGCGACTGGAATCGGCGTCGCGGCAGGAAAGCTCCAACGAGCCAATCTCCGACAAGTGCGCGTGCAGTCGCGCGTCGACGGTCGTCGAGTCGCGTTTGCGGCCAGCGTCGAGCACCGTGCGAATCGGCGGCAGCGGCGTGAGTTCGCCCGGATCGACTTCGATCACCTCGCCCGGCGCGTCGGTCAGTCGGGTGCTGGAAACGTACAGCGGAAACTCCACCGGCTCGGCGAGTGTGAGTTGCAACGCGTTGGGAATCTCGAAGTCCTGCCCGGCGGCAGCGCTGCCCGGCGCAAGGCACACGGCCATGGGTCGCTCGCCGCCGACGCCGACGTAGTAACTGCGAGCGAGCGTGGCGGTGATGCCGACGCCCTCGCCGCGGCGGACCATACCGTAGTAGGCCGCGCCGCGAGCCACGGCCAGATCGAGTCGGGCGTGGTCGAGCACCAGCGGCGACCAGTTCGCATCGTCCCTGTCGAACCAGGAGGAAAGCACTTCGAGCAACCGATCGCGAAGCGTCGGTGAAGCAAAGAAGCCACCGTTGAACAGCACGATGTCGGGCCGCGCGGGATCGTGATCGATCTCGCCGCTGCCAGATGCGTCGTCGCCCGTCGTACGGTGCGTTTCGAGGAACGCGGCTAGGTAGCGCGTGATGCCGGCGTCGGCGGCGTACGGCAAACCAAAGTCCTGAAAGCCCGACTGCCGCCGCGTCGGTCGGTCGCTGAGTGCGGACCGCGGCAAGAAACCATCCACCAGAACCTGCACGGCCTCGTCGCGAGTGAGCTCCACTTGCTGGGCGCCGCCGATGAGCTTGGAACCTCGGGAGGGAAGATTGAGCGTGAACACCTCGGGCGGCGAGTCGCCCAACAGCGTTTCCTTCGCGCGGCGGGCGGTGCGGACCAGCACGTCCCACTGCTCGGGCGGCAGCTTGCCATCGCCAGCGAGCTTCTGCTCGACGAACCGCGCCAGCGCGAGATCGAGATTGTCGCCGCCGAGTATCAAGTGCTCGCCGACCGCCACGCGATGGAACTCCACGTCGCCTTCGCGGTCGCTAGCGCGGACACGAATTAGCGTGAAGTCGGAGGTGCCGCCGCCGATGTCGCACACCAGGATCTTCTGTCCCGGCGAGACCTGCTCGCGCCAGGAGTCGCTATGACGATCGACCCACGCATAGAAGGCCGCCTGCGGTTCTTCGATCAGCATCACCCGCGGCAACTCGGCCGCCTTGGCAGCGGCAATCGTCAGTTCGCGAGCTACCTCGTCGAACGACGCGGGCAGCGTGATCACCAGGTCCTGCTCGGCGAGCGGAAACTTGGGGAACGCCTGCTGCCAGGCGTCGCGCAGGTGGGCGAGGTAGCTGGCGGTCACATCGACCGGCGAGAGCCGTTGCACGTCGTCGTCGCCCTGCCAGGGCAGCAGGTCCGCGGTGCGATCGACGCCCGCATGGCACAGCCAGCTCTTGGCCGAAGCAATCAACCGCCCGGGCTTCGCGGAACCTTCGTCGCGGGCGAATGTTCCCACCGCCGTGCGAGGTTTGCCGTCGGACCACGGCAGCTTCAGCGCGCCGGCTTCGGCTTCGGCCGGGGTAGCCTCGTAGTGAAACGAGGGAAGCGTATCGCGTGGCTCCACCTGAAACGGCGCGACCAGTTGCGGCACACTCAGCACCTCGACGCGCCAAGGCTTCGACTCGGTGTCGACATAAGCCATCGCCGAGTTGGTGGTGCCCAGGTCGATGCCCACCACATAACGAGCCGGTTGCGTTCGATCGTCCTGATCGGTTGCCACGTTGTTGTCCCTTTGGATTCGTTATTCAGTTGGAGCGGGTGGCTGCATGCCGAGTTTACTTTCCAGCGTGCGGAAAAGTTCCTCGTTGCTCTTACCGCCGCCGGTGATGGCGGAGTCGGAGAACAGCAGCAGGGGCAATCCGCTATTCAGTGGGTGCCACTCATCGCTGTGCTGACGGAGCCGCTCGGTGATTTGCGATTTGAGCTTTTTGTCGAGGATCACTCGATCGCCCACCAAGTTCAAGGCTCGTTTGCGGGCCTGGGCGATGGTAGGCGGGTTGCGACCTTCGAGCAACCAATCGTGAAACTCTGCAAACTTCTTCGGTTCCAGCTCCCACACCGCCATGGCGAGCTGCGAATAGTCGCACGCGTGTTTGCGGCCGCGGCGACCTTCGGGAAGATGGTTGTTGCAGCCGTCGGCGAGCGGCACCGGCCGAATGATCACGGCAAACTGATCGCCGTACCGCTCGCGCGCCGCCTTGAGCCGAGGTTGCAGTTGCCGGCAATGCGAACAGGCGTAGTCCATCATTTCCACGATCACGTAGGTCGCGTCCGCGCGGCCGAGCACGGGTTCCACGTCGATGTCCACCGGGCTCGGCAACGCGGCAAAGCTCAGCAGCCGATGGGGCGGACCCGCGGGGGTACTGGGAGCTGCATCTTCTTCCGTGGGAGCGTTCTGCATGAAGTCGGGCGCTTCATCGGCGGCTTCGGTGTCCGGTTGCTCCGCACGACCCACGACATTCAACTCGACTTCCTGCATCGCCTTCGACGTATCCGTGGGCAGCACGATCTGTCCAATCGCCAGCACAGCGACTCCCAGCGCGCCGACGATCAGACTGGCCGCCGCGTGCAATGGCGAACTGCTTGCGTCGCGCGTGGCGACGATGCCCGGAATGCTGCTCGCGCTGGCGACCACCTCGACCTGCCCGTCGCGCGTGCCGACGTACAGCCCCGCGGTCATGCAAGTGATGGCCAGGCCACAGGCGTGGACCGTCAAGCAGAACAGACAAAGCGACTGGATCTGAAACAGTTGCAGGCCCACAAACCACACCGCAGCGCCAATGGCCATCAGCGAGAGTGCGAGCAGTGCGTTCATTGCCATCCCGCGCGGCGAAAGGGCAGCGGGCCAGACCACCGCGGCAATTGCCGCGTACACCACCCCACCCAACAGAGCAACCGGCACGCCGAGCCACCGCGACCAGGAACTGGCCAGCACGTCCTGGCAGTCGAACCCTTCGGCGCCGCAACTGGCGACTTCCGCGCCGCTCACCGAATCCCACACCAAGTAGGACGAGACGCCCACGGCCACCAAAGCGGCGAGGGTAATGAGCGTGGCGAGGACTTTCGCGGTAGTGGACATGGACGCGCAGGGGGCAGTCGAGTGGTAATCCTCTATTTTAGCACAACCTGCCCGATGGCTCTCGCCCCTGAAAAACAAAGCTCCCCACGCAGCCAGCGGCTATTCGGCCAAACGCAACGTAGCGATCGCGGGCCCCGACGGGGTAACCACCAACAGGCCGATCAACGCCCCGTCGGAAGTGGCGACCACGGCCGCGCCGTGCCAGTCGTCGAGGTCCGCCCCTTCGGGATCGACCTGCCAGCAGTCGCCCGACTCGCTGAGCGCCACGCGCGAGAGCGAATGAATCACCGAACTCTCCCCCGCATCGCCAGCCACCGAGCGGACCAGACAACAGTCTTCCGGCTCGGCTGGCGTGCGAAGCCGATCGGCCGCAATGGTCTGATTGCGCGGAACGTTGTGTTGCAGGCGGATCTCGGCCAAGTCGCACGGCAGCGGGTTTACCTTCGGCTTGCCACCCAACTCGGCAAGCGGACCATCGCTGCCGGCGGCGAACACGTCGAGATGCCACGAGTCGTCCAACGCGTCGTCGGGCACTTGCGTCGGACCACTAGGCGCGAAGAGCCGCTGGCCCTTGTCGGTCGCCACGACTACCGCGCTCGCGTCGTCGTCGTAGGTGCGGGTGAAGCCCAGGTACTTTTGCTTCCAGGTCGATCGCAGCACGACCGTGGGCGGCAACGGGAAGTCGACCAGGCTCACGGTCGAGGCATCTTCGGTCCAGTCGCCATCCTCTTCGGCGTGCAACGTAAAGACGTGCCCCGGGCGGACGGGCGTGGCTTCCTCATCGTCGGCGGGTGTGATGAACGACACACCGCCGCGGGCGATGGTGGTGAGCGATTCGGCTTTCAGCGAGAACCCAGTGAACCCGGCGTCGATGCCCAGCCCGCTGGTCGCCCAGAACTTCGAGTTGGCCCGCACGAGATTCTTGTAGGCCGAGTCAATCCGCACCCGCACATCGACGTAGCGCGTGTCGCTTGCCAGGTCGACACTCAGCACCTGGCCCACGTCAACACCGCGCCAGGAAACCGGCGCGTCGACCGTGAGTCCGTAGCTGCTGTCGCCGCGAAGCACGACTTCCATGCCGTCGCGGTAGCCATCGCCAGCTGGCGGGGCGGCGAGACCTTCGAACTCCAGTTGCTCTTTGGCGCCGGAGTCGGCGGGACTCACCGCGATGTATTTAGCGCCGATGGCCGTGTCGAGTCCGCGCACTTTGGTCAAGCTGATCTGCGGGCGGACGATCCAGAACCGCGTCCCTTCGCGAGCCAAACCTTCGGCGCCGGTGAGCAGGGTGACTTCGACGTCGATGTTCGACAGGTCGTCGGCAAGTTCAATGCGGTCGACATGGCCGACCTCGATGCCGCGATGCCGCACAAAGTCGCCCACCGCCAGCCCATGCCCTTCGGGAAAGCGGATGGTGATCGTCGGCCCGCTCGATTCCATCGAACGCCATACCAGAAAAGCAGCCACGACCAGTGCGGCGGCGGTGGCCCACCACATTTTCGAACTGCCGATCACCCGCCGCGGTTCAAGGCGTGCAGTAGGGAAGTCGCCAGTCGGTTGCTCGGTAGGTGGAGTGTCGGTGGTCATGGCCAGAAACAGGTTAAACGAGTTGTTGGTAAGTGCAACGAAACGGGTGTCTATTCCTCTTCCCAAATGGCGTGCGGATCGAACGACAGCGAAGCTACCATGCTCATCGCCACGCACAACACGAACGCGAGCACGGCGGGGCCAAGGTGGAATTCGACCATGTCGCCCAACTTGACCATCATCACCAGGAAGGCCAACAGCAGCACGTCCATCATGCTCCATTTGCCCAGGTGTTCCATCATTCGCAGCGTCCAGGCTTTCTGTTCGCGCCCTAAGAGTTCGAGCAAGCTGAGTTCCAGCAGCAGGATGATCTTGGCGAGCGGGAACACGATGGAGAACACCAACACGATGATGCCGACGAACCAACTGCCGTGCGCCAAGAGGTCGAAGATACCGCCCAGGATGCTGGACTGGTGCGTGTGCCCCAGTTGCTCGATTTCGAGCACGGGCAGCAGCACCGCCGGCCAAAACAGGATGAACGCCGCCAGCGCCGCGGCAGCGGTGCGACTGGCCGACTTCTGGCGCGAAGCGTGGGTTACGAACCGCGAACCACAGCGAGTGCAGACCGGCTGCATGCCCGCGGTGACGGCCGGCAGGCGGTGGATCATGCCGCAACAGTGGCACGCTTGATGATTTTGCATGAACCGTTACCCGGGGCCCACTGTATGAAACCCATCGACCACCCTACCACGCGATCGGAATGCCATGACCACTATTCGTCGGCGGCGAGCAATTATTGCTATTTGGCCGCGGCTAGTTGGTCGAGCGCCCGATCGATCCGGGCGAGGGAACGTTCCTTGCCGAGGATTGCCAAGGTCTCGAACATGCCGAAGCCCACCGCCTTGCCTGTCGCGGCGACACGCACCGCATGGATGATCTGGCCGATCTTGATTTCGCGCTGCTCGACGAAGTCGTGCAACAGTTTGTCGAGCGACTCGGCGTCGAACTCTTCCGCTGCGGCCAGCTTCTCGCGGAACGCGGCGAGCAGCTCCCCGGCATCGTCCGGCTTCACGAGACGCTTCTCGAACGCTTTCTCGTCGTACACCAGCTGGTCGTCGGCGGTGAAGAAGTCGTCGAAATCCAGGATGTCGCCGAACACAGTGATCCGATCGCCGGCGGCCTCGACGATCTGCTTGACGTAGTCCGCCACTTCGCATGGCGGTGGATCGGACACCAGGCCGGCGCGCTTGAGGAAGTCGACACAGCGGGCGACCTTCTGCTTGATGGGCAGCGCGTTCATCGCCCGTTGCTGGAACGCCATGAGTTTCTGCGCGTCGAAGCTCGCCGGGGCTTTGTTCACTCGCTCGAGCGAGAAGTGCCGGATCATCTCCTCACGGGTGAACTCCTCGGTGGAGTCGTCGAGCGACCAACCAAGCAGCACCAGGTAATTGAGGATCACATCGGGCAGAAAGCCGACCTCCTCGTAGAAGTCGACGATCACCGGATTGAATGTTTCGGCAGCCGTCTCGAGGCCCAGACGCTCGGCAATCTGCTGGCCCTTGTTGTTGAGCGCGGCGAAGTCGCGGTTCTTCAGGTACTTCTCGAGCTTCCGCTTGCTGAGTTTGTTCTTGCTACCCGGCTCGGCCACGAACGGCACGTGGGCGAACTCCGGCAGCTGGTAACCCAACGCCTGGGCGATGAACACTTGCCGGGGCGTGTTCGACAAGTGCTCTTCGGCGCGGACCACGTGCGTGATCTTGAAGTCGTTGTCGTCCACCACCGTAGCCAAATGGTACAAGCATGAACCGTCGGCCCGCTGCACCACGTGGTCCTGCTCGCGGGCCCAGTCGAACTTCACCGTGCCGCGCACCATGTCGTTCAGTTCGAGCGTTCCCTCGGTGGGCATCTTCAGCCGCACCACGCCTTGGCGACCTTCGGCCTCGAATGCGGCGGCCTGCTCGGGCGTTTCGGCCATCCACTTACGGCTGTAGCGAAACTGCTCGCCAGCCGCTTGCGCAGCTTCCCGCTCGGCGGTCAGTTCGTCGGTCGTGGCGTAGTCGCGATAGGCTGCGCCGGTGGCGAGCAGTTGGTCGACGGCCGCCTGGTAGCGATCGCCCCGCTGCGACTGGAAGTACGGTGCGTAAGGGCCATCGACGCCTGGGCCTTCGTCCCAGTCGAGCCCCAGCCAGCGGAAGCCGTGCAGGATGGGCTCGAGCGCCGCCTCGACGTTGCGCTGCTGGTCGGTGTCGTCGATGCGGAGCAGGAACTGGCCGCCGGCGCCGCGGGACAGCAGCCAGTTGAACAGCGCGGTGCGAACACCGCCGATGTGAAGGTAGCCAGTGGGACTGGGGGCAAAACGGGTGCGAACGGACATGGGCCTGGTGGGTAGCTGCGGAGGGGGATTCAAACAGTCCGCAGTTTACTCGATTGCGAGCAGCATACGAAGATGGCCCGCACCAGGTGACCCAACGCTAGGCCGCCCGGCGATTGGCCTTTTGCTGCCGCAGTCGCTTGCGTTCCGACTTGCTGAGCTTGCGGTTGGGCCGATCGTCGTCGTAGTCCTCGCTGTACCCGTCGCTGCCGTCGGTCCACTGCGCCTTGGTCTCGGCCACCGGCTCGGCGGCCTGCTTCTTGCGTTCGGCGCGTCGCTGGCGATTCGACTGCTTATCCTCAGGCTGCTGGGAGTCGGACTCCGAGTCCTTCTTGGACGCAGTGGTCGTTTCCTTGGCGATCTTCACTTCGGGGCGCGACTTCTGCGGCTTGGTCGCGACACCGGCCGCCACGTCGTGCCGCAGGAATCGCATGTAGGACACCAGCGAAGCGGCGGTCAACAGATAGCACCCCACCTGGGCGAGCTTGCCGACCAGCGGCGCAGCGGCACCGCCAATCCCGGCCAGCGGAGCCAACACCGCAACGCCCCCTGCCACGGCGCCGGCCACGAGCAGCGACATCGCGAGCTTGCTTTCCTTGGTGTCGAGCAGCACGCGCACGCCCACCCAAGCCATGGCCAACCCGCCAAGCACCAGCCACCACTCGGCTTCGCCCGTGAGCAACTGAATGCCGGTAGCGCTGGCGAGCTTCGCAGCCACTACCGCGTGCAAGCCGGTCACTGCATCGATGCTCAGCAGCACGGACAACACGGCCGAGGCGCGCCACAGACGGTGACGCCCCTTGTAGTCGTCCACTCGGCGGCGGCGGACGGCGAAGATGGCAACCGACAGGAACGCCACGGCCAGCATGGTGGCCGAGGCCACCCAAGTGGCGAGCGACGTGGGACTGCTTGCATCGACCACCGCCAGCGACGCGGGACCGCATGCGCCGCTGATGGACTGGCGGTAGATGTGCAGCGCACCCAAACCAGCAACCGTAGCGATGCTGCCAACCACCGTGGCCACCGGCACCAGCAACTGGCTGGGGAAATGCCGCTTGGCCAGCGCGCCGCCGACACTGCCTTCGGGCAGTGCATAGCGACGACCTTCGCCGCCGGTAGGCTGCTCGTCGGCCGGAGAGTGGGCGGCCAGTTCACGCGAGGCACTCAACACTTCTTCTTGCAAAATGCGACGACGACGTCCTTGTCGGGCACCGCTCATAAGCTCGGGTCCTTGAAGATCAGTTTGTGGGGGGAAGGCATACCAGGGGAAATGCCGCCACCGCGCCAGCGCGGAGCATCCCGCTCCGAGTAAGACTGGCAAAGGGGCAAAATTGCTGCCGCACCAGGAAGACCGGCGGGCGCAGTGGTGCGATCGCTCCGCGTTGGGCGACCTGCATCAATGCACTTCGACACAACCGCTACCATGCATTCAGCAGTCCGCCGACAAGTTCCTTCTGGCGCGATGGTACCGGCCAGGTAAACCTTACCGGCCGCGGAAGCTACCGCAAGAAATCGGCCCCGTATAACCCCGCTGCGTGATGCCGCAAACCAGCGCTAAATACTTGGGACGATTCGTTGCTTTGGCCCTGGTAGTGACCTACGGTTGCTTGGAAATGCCGTGCGCGCAGGCCTCGTGTGGCCAGATTATCGGCAGATTTCCACGCAACGAGGGGCAGCCCAACCAGTTCTTGCCGCGAAACGTCACCGATGACCGAACCCACACCACTTGATCCGTTCACACCCGACACCTCATCGGCGGCGCCAGTTGCGCCGACCACCACCAATCGTGTGTCCGACGAATTGCAGCGGCTCAAAGAGGCAGCGGCCGAAGATGGCCTGATGCAACTGCCTGAAGACCCGAATGGCAAAAAGTTCCAGAAGCAACTGGTAAAGGCCCGACTCGGCTCGGCCGCGGGACTGTTCACGGCGCTCAGGGCCAAACACCCGGCCACCGCCAGCCACTGCTTGCGAGTCGCCTTGGTATGCAGCGGCTGGTCGGCAGCAGCCAAATTGTCCGAAGAGGAGCGCGACGCCCTGGAAGTGGCCGCGCTGCTACACGACATCGGCAAGATCGGCGTGCCCGACGCCATCCTGATGAAGCCGGGCCGATTGCAACCGGAAGAAGCGGCCGCCATGGCGTCGAGCCGGCATGTGGCCGTAGAGATGCTCTCGGCCGCTGGCGCGCCGCAACTGGTGCTCGACACCGTGCTCACGGCCACCGCCTGGTACGACGGCACCAACGACGAGTTGCCGCTCTCGCAGAACGAGATTCCGGTCACCGCGCGGATGCTGGCCATCGCCGATGCATTCGACTCGATGACCACCGACCACGTCTATCGCCGCGCCCGATCGCGCGAACGTGCAGTGGCCGAACTGTTCGAGTACTCCGGCAAGCAGTTCGACCCGCAATTGGTTCGTGAGTTTGGCGAACTGGTTACTCGCGATCAACGCGTATTGACCGATCAGGTGGCGAGCCGCTGGCTGACCGACCTGTCGATGGAATGGAATCCCCCCGGCGGTACGACCTGCACCTCACGGCCAGGAGAACGACGTCAGCGGACCACCAACTCGCTGTTCGAGACCGTGCTGGTGAACAACATGCACGACGGCGTTGTGTTTATCAACTTGCAACGTCAGATTTTCATGTGGAACACCGGCGCTGAACGACTAACCGGCATCGCCGGCGCAGCGGCCTGCGGCAGAAAGTTCGAACCCAGCCTGCTGCAACTATCCAACGCCCGCGGCGGCCTGATTCCCGACACCGAATGCCCCATCGCCCGCAGCCTGAACCATGGCACCCAGTTACTGGAACGGGTCGGCGTGCTGGGCCGTAGCGGCCGTCACGTAACGATCGACCTGCACGTGGTGCCGGTGCACGACGACCAAGGCAACTGCTGCGGTGCTACCCTATTGTTGCACGACGCTTCGAGCGAGACCTCGCTGGAAGAACGCTGCCAGGCGCTGCACACCCAGATGACGAAGGACCCGCTGACCCAAGTGGCCAATCGGGCTGAGTTTGATCGCATGCTGGCGTTGTTCGTCGAAGCTCACCAGGAAACCGAGCTGACCTGCAGCCTGATCATGTCGGACATCGATCACTTCAAACACATTAACGACACGTATGGGCATCAGGCGGGCGACGAGGCGATCGTAACGTTCGCGTCGCTGCTAAAGTCGATGTGCCGATCGGGCGACCTGGTCGCTCGCTACGGCGGCGAGGAGTTCGCCATCCTATGTGCCGACTGCGACAACGCCACGGCCGTTTCGCGAGCCGAAGCGATGCGAAAGAAGCTCTCCGAAACAGCCCACGAGCAACTTGCCAACCACACGGTAACCGCCAGCTTCGGAGTTACCGAATTGCAAGCGGGCGATACTCCCGAATCGATGCTGCGTCGGTCGGACCGCGCGCTGCTGCAAGCCAAGGACCAGGGGCGTAACCAGGTAGTTCAATTGGGGAACGGTATGCCTGAAGAAGAAATCAAGAGAAGCTGGTTCAGTTTCAAGCCATGGACGGGCAATTCTCTGGTCGACACAACACTCTCGACCAATGTGCCAATCGAATTGGCCATCGAGAAGTTGCGTGGGTTCATCTCCGACCGCGAGGCACGCATCTTGCGTGTGACCGAGGACGAGGTGCGGCTGGAAGTGAACGAAGTGGCCACTCTGAAACGTGGTGGCTCGCAGTCCATGACGTACGTCATCGAGATCAAGTTCGACCAGGAGCGTGAAGCGAAAACCAACGCGGCAGGAATGGCTTCCGGCGAGTATGTGCAAACGGTGGCCAACGTGAAGATTCGCCCGAAGCGCGAACGCGACCGCCGTCGCGGCCACGTCGCCGAACGGGCCCGCCTGCTGCTGTCCAGCTTGAAGTCGTACATGATGGCCAAAGAAGGGGCAGAACCCGCCGCCACTGAATAGGCGTGCAACCCCGGCTAGCACCTTCCCCCTCGCACCAGCCCTCCGCAACCATGTCTACCACCACTTCCAATTCGACCTCCATTGCTGAGCATCACCTGCACTTGACGACCGCGGTCGACGAGGTGTTTGCCGAGCTGGCGATTCGTGTTGATTCGGGCCCATCCGAGTTGGACGCAGGCGAATACGTGGCCGAATCGCAGCGGCTGGTGGCGAAGATCTCGCAACAGCTTCAGGCTATCGAGCAGCAGCGCGATCGACTGGTGAATCTGCTGCAGGGGTTGGAAGTCGCGAGCGAATAGACCTCAAACTGCGGTACGCTAGCGATCGGCGAGCTCTCTTTCTCGCTGGCCATATTCCCGGGCAATACATGCATGCCCAAGCCGCACCTCATTGTCGATGCCCGGCATGGCCGGTATCCTGTAAGTGAGGCTGGCGTGTTGAACCGCGCCCGCCGGAACGCAAATCCCACTCCCTGGGAGTGATCGGCGTAGCGCGCCGCAGGTGCGTTGACACTTATGTAGACTCGAACACACGGAGGCCTGCCATGGCTTATTCTCTGCCCGACCTGCCCTACCCCGCCAACGCGCTCGAGCCCCACATCGACGCCAAGACGATGGAAATCCATCATGGCAAGCACCACAACGCGTATGTCACCAAGGTGAACGACGCACTGGCTTCGGCCGGCGTGGCGGATATGCCGATCGAAGAGTTGTGTGCCAAACTCGACACGGTGCCGGACAACGTCCGCGGCGCGGTGCGAAACAACGGAGGCGGCCACGCCAACCACTCGCTGTTCTGGACCGTCATGAGCCCCAACGGAGGTGGCGCGCCGACTGGCGAACTGGCGGCAGCGATCGACGCCGAATTGGGCGGCTTCGAGAAGTTCAAGGAAGCATTTGCCAATGCCGCTGCAACCCGCTTCGGCAGTGGCTGGGCCTGGCTGTCGGTCGATGGCGGCAAGCTGAAGGTCGAGAGCACCCCCAACCAGGACAATCCCTGGATGGAAGGCCGCACGCCGATCCTGGGTCTCGACGTCTGGGAGCACGCCTACTACCTGAACTACCAGAATCGCCGACCCGACTACATCGCCGCATTCTGGAACGTGATCGACTGGGAAGCGGTTGGCAAGCGCTACGCCGACGCCAAGTAAGTCGACACCACGCCAACCGCGTGCGATCAAATTCGCCGCTCCGCTAGCAATGCCACCGCTTGCGGCGGGCAACGAATTGCAGCGAAGAGAACATCACAACGGCAAATCGCCGTTGACCGATAATCGCGACACCCTATAATCGCCGCGCGCCAGCATCCCTGGCGTCGCGGTTTTTTTATTGGATTGTCGAAAAAACAGGACTCTACTGGAGCCCGTTCGACCGGATAGCCGAATTTGCCAGATGGAGCGCTTAGTAAAACTGTGCGCTTCGGACCGCAGTTGCACTTCGCGAAGGATCGCGAGGACGACGTCGGCTGGTTCGCCAGTGGCATTAATCAAAGGCATGGAAGCCATGAAAACGACAAACTTTTCACTCGCTGCGATGGCCCTGTTGGCTCTCGGACTCGCAACCGGATGCCAAACGGCCGGTTCGCGATACGCCTGGATGAACCCGGCAACCTATTTCCACCGCTCGGCGGAAACGGCTGTGGCGGATGGCGCACCGGAACTGCCCTCGGCCAAGCTAGCCGCCGATAAATCCGACGTTCCACCGATCGCCAGCGCGCCGCCGGCCAGCCCGCCCGCCGCGTCGGTCGCCTCGGCCCCTGCTTCGGACCACTCGGTGTTCCCTGCCGCTCCACCTTCGTCGTTCCCGTCGCTCGCGAGTTCGACTCCTGATGCTCCCGCCGCTTCGACTGGCAGTATGGCGCCCCAGGCGGGCCCCTACTCGGCCGTAGCACCCACAGCGGTTGCTAGTGCTCCCGCGGCGACCAGCACAGGCTTGCCCGGCTCGCAACCGACGACGACACCCTCGGCCAACTCGCTCATGAGTTCCGCTCCGCCAACCGACGCCTACGCGGCGCCCGCCAGCAGATACGATCGTTACGCGACGCCTTCGGCGCCGCTTGCCGACAGCGTGGCCAGCGCTGCCCCGCCCGCCAGCCCCGCCGCTCCGACCGCGACGACTCCAGCGGCAACCACGAACCTGGCGAGCACACCAGCCGACACCAGCAGCTACCAGCCTCGCTCGCGGTACGACACTCCGAGTGTGGCCGTTGAGAACATCTTGAACCTGTCGACGCCCAGCACGCCCGCGGCAACGGCTGCGACCACTCCGGTTGCGACACCACCCGTAGCTGCCAGCGTTCCGGCAACCACCGCACCGATCGCCACCACGGCGCCTGCGGTAGAGACGAACGAGACGTCGCAAGCCATGGCCACGGTTGAAGTCCCCAGTACCCCCGGCGGATACCGCCCGGGTGGAACGTCGACCTATCCGACGACGCAGACTTCGGTCAACGTGGCCACTCGCCCGGCCGGCGCCGAGACGACCACGCCGCCAACGCCGCCTTCGGCCTACGGCACGCCGACGAATCGCTACTAGGCCCCAGCAGCGGCAATCGGACTACGAATGCAAAAAGGCCGCATGCAACGTTTGTTGCGCGCGGCCTTCTTTATTGACGACGAATGACTTGCTGGCCCTTTCGGCCCATGCAGGTTAGCTGGCGATTACCAACCCAAGACCATGTTCGATTCAATCACCTTGCGGGCCTGCTCGAGGTCGACTCCGGTCTCGTGCATGTAGAGGCGAATGGCGTGCACTTTGTCGCCAGCGGCCTTGCTCAGGCAATCGCGGGCGGTGTGGCAAATGTCGACTTCCTCGGCAATCCCAAGGGCACTCTTCGAAATAACCCAGGTATCACGTGGGCGCTTGGTCATGCGGATGACGTTTTCCGATGGGTACGCGTCGGACACAACGCCTGTGGCGGAATCGGCGTCGGCAGCCCACGTGATGATAATGTGATTGTCGGTTTCTACTTCGAACAATGGCATGGGTCATTCCTTTCCAAATGCAGGGGGCGATCACGCGTCCCCCTCGTATGAAATCACATAGCCTGTGATAGGGTGCGGGTCCTAGTGCTCTGACGAGCGTTTGGGCTCGACAGGGAGCGGCGGCGGCCATGCCTCCAGCCACCCGGCGAGGTGCCGGACAAGCCCACGACCGCTCACCCACCGTAATGTAGGTTACCCCCCGGTTTGGGTCAACGAACCACCCCCCTTTTGGGCCAGCGGTGGCCCGAAGACGCGGTATTCCGCCCCCAGTTTTTGGAGGGTTGAAGAAGCGGCGCAAGTGCCGCGAGACATCAAGCGGCGCGACGCCGCCAAAGCCCAGCGATTCCGCAGCCGGCTAGCCCGAGCAACAGAGCTGTGCTCGGCTCCGGCACCTGGGCGTTCTGTGACTGGGCGGTGGTCATTCCAAACTGGCTCTTCCACACGGCGTAGTCGGCCGAATCGACGACACCATTGTGATCTCCGTCCGCAGCGAGCGTCACGCCGGTGGCTCCGAGTTCGTTTCGCCAAACAACATAGTCGGCCAGATTGACGACACCGTCGCCGTTGAAATCCCCTGTAGGCTCGGTATAGACCGTGGAGAGGTAGCTCTCTGCGATGTCTTGGGTTGTCAATGCATAGTTATGGAACGAGAACGAAGCGATCTCGCCCCTCAATCCATTCCCCAAGAACGGAAGGTCGCCCGCTCCGCCGGCACCGCCTTCTTCCCCAGCGATAAAGGCGCCCAGCTTCGCAGAGTGTAGGCCCTGGATGTAGTTATCCCAATGCAAGGAGTGCTCCTCGCCAACCATGCCCATGGTCTCTGCAAGTAGCTGGCCGTTGACGTGAATCTGCAACGACCGCGCGTCGGGCGAATCATCGTAGACAATAGTCAGCTGGGCAAAGTCTGTAACGAAGTCGCCCAGGGTCGAGATATCACCAGTCACACTTAAGTACTCGCCGGAATCTCCTACCACGCGGAAGCGAGCATCGTCGTTGGAGCCGTCCGAATCGGCATCTCCGATGGTCAGCGAGAGCCCTGCGTCCGGATCGCCTGACTCCAATAGAGTGTGGCTGTTGTCGAGATCATCCAGTTTGACCCACATCTGGAAGGTGACTGATCGATCGAAGTCGGCCGTTCCCGTATCAAACCTCCTACTATTGGCACGATTGCCGCGGTCGGATACATGGAAGAACTGCCGGCTGGCCGAACTGCTTCCATCGAAGCTCATGACGTCCGCAGGGAGCCCCTGGATGTCTGATTCCGCAGTTGCGTATTGCGCGCCGCCATCCAAATACCAACTTTCGCGGAATCTCTGTTTGACATCTGTTTGAGAACGCCAGGTGTCAGAGGTGCTCAGGTCGCTCTGTCCCTGCCAGACGATATCGACGGGCTTCTTAACATCGTACGGCAAAGGAGCGTCAGTAGATTCGAACCAATTGTCCAATTTGGCGATCAAATCGGCGTGCACATCTGGGAACTGGGCAGCAACATTCAACGAGTCGGTGGAATACTCTGCTTCCGAAAGCGATTGCGAAAAGTCGAACAATAGATTCTGGTCCGGGTCGCCGTTCTCTCCAAAGATGCGAAGTAGTTTGAAATTATCCTGGCGCACCGCAGCCATTGGCCGAATGCGGTAGTTTGCACTAACTCCAAGATTGGTGGCTTGCATGAAGAAAATCGCGCCGTCATCCGAGTAGGTGCGATCCAGGTGGTCCATCCCTGCAGGTAGGTCGCCCTCGTTAAATAGTAGCGGTGTCAAGTCGGCCCCCTCAACGCGACTAGGCAGAGGAGTATTGTTGCCTGCCAACTTACTTACGGTGGAGTAGATATCAGCCGTAGTGACGGGCGTGTGCGATACCGAGTTTGCCTCGATACCGGGACCGCTAATGAACAGGGGTGTGCGAATACCGCCTTCGAAAAGCGTTGCCTTGCCACCCGTGAGTGGACGATTGTTGCTGATGTTGTTGACCGCTCCGTTGTCCGAGGCATAGACGACATACGTATTGTCGGCAATGCCAAGATCGTCGATAGCGTCCAGGAGAGTTCCTATTCCATCATCCAGATCTTGCGTGTACGCAGCGTACGATCTGTTACTGTGTACCGAGCCGGTCGGCAATGCGTTGTACTTGTCCAAGTTCTCTTGAGTTGGAATGTACGGGCTATGAAGCGCAATGTGTGCGAGTTCCAGAAAGAACGGCGAGTCCTGCGCAACCTGTTCCGTCATGAAATCGATGGCCACATTCGTCTTACTCGTGATGGTACGAGGATCGTCGCTTGTCGAACCTTTCACTTCGTCGTAAGAGTCGAATCCAAAATCCAGTGCAGTGGAGCCGGCAACGTGCCACTTACCGACCATCTTGCTGACGTAGTTGCTGTTCCCTTCCTTCACGCGTTGGGCGATGCCCGTCGCCTGCGTGGGTTCAATAGGAAGCACTTGAGGTGGTGTGAGAGGAGCATAACCGAATCCACGCAGCTCATCTACTTTGTAAACGTCGGTGTACGCCGCTGCCGTGGGAGAGATACCGGTCGTCAACGCCAAACGTGAGGGAGAACATATCGGCGCGGCGGCGTAGGCGTTACTAAACCGCATGCCCTGCGAAGCGAGGCGTTCGAGATTCGGAGTTTGATAGAAGTCACTTCCGGACAATGGATTGTTTGGATCCATAGGCACGGAAGTACCATTCCAGCTTTGATCATCAATATAAACCACAACGATGTTAGGAGGCGGCGTATCGCCGGCCATCGCCGTGGCACCGGCAAGCGTTAGCAGTCCGTAGCACAGGAGCCTACAACAGCCGAACAACGTTCGAGCACGAAGACTTGGATGGATCACAGTGGAGCCTCTGTTCAATGTTCCGTCGCCCCCGGCAGTCTCGCGAGCACCAGCAGGTGCACCTTGTTGCGCAGCGAGGGGAATTCTTGGTGGGTAAGTAGCGCCCAGCAGGGACGTTGCAACCACCAATCCTACCAAATTGGTGAGGAATTGCAGCCAAGACGACCGATGCCCAGCCCTGGCCTTTAGAGCGGCGCATGCCCCCCTTGGTTGCGGGCAATCGATGGTATCCGTCCATGGTAATCAGCTGCTCAGGATTTGGCCAGCATCTCGCTCGGCTTGATCCAATTGGATATCGCCGACGCCGCAGAGTGCTGAAAACGCCAGAATAGCCGGGAAACCGCGAAATATGCCGCCACGCGGCTAGATAGCCGGTACTGAGCCCCGGTTCGGAGAAGCCAGCATCCTAGTAGGAAGACACGATTTTTTGGAGTCCGGTTTTCGCGGGATACCGGAAGCCTAAAGTGCGACTTCAACCTCCTGCGGTTGAGTCACGCCTTCCACCGGCTCGTTGTCCACCTGCAGGCCCTCGCCTGTGTGAAGATACTGAGAAGGCCCCCCGGCGGCTCGGGCGCTGTACAGGGCCGAGTCGGCTCGCGACAGCCAGCCTTGGGAAGTGTCGGCAGGCAGGGCTTCGGCGATGCCGCAGCCGGCCTCCAGTTCGCGGCTCGCTACTAGTTGCCTGCGGAGACGCGTACCGAAAACGCGGGCGCCCGAAAGCGGTGTTTTCGGCATCAGCACGGCAAATTCTGCTCCCCCCAATCGGGCGATGTAGTCATGGCCGCGCACGCAGCGTTCGATTTCGGTCGCCACTCGTTTGATGAACTCTCGATGCTCATCGCTTCCCGGCGTCAACTCGGGCGGCGGCTCGACGCTCACCAAGGCAATCGAGGCGGGCGATCCACCGCGGGCGCGATCGGCCAGCGCCAGTTCCAGTTGTTCTTCCAGCGCTGGGGTGTTGCCCAAACCGGTGATCGGATCGGTTCGTCCCTCGGTAAAGTTCGACAGCACTTGCGACTGTTGGCGAAGTTCGTCGTACGCGTGTGACAATCGCGAAGCGAACCGCAGCGTCGGCAGGATGATCTCTTCCGCTTCGTTGGAGAGCAGGTTGAGCGCCGAACGCGGATCGTGCATCGACGCCTCGTCGACCTTAGACTTAAATCGATCGACGAACGTGCGATGCTCGGCCAACCGCTGCCGCAGTTCGTCGATGGTATCTTCCATTTGCCGAGCAACGCGCGCGGCTCGATGCAGTTCGCGGGGCCCGACAGCGGCCAGATTGCTCGGCTCCACCGTTCGGGTACGACGGCCAAACACGTAGCCCACCACGGCTACTGCAGCCAGCCCCACGGTGACGGGAATGCCGACCAGCACCCCGGAAACCCAATCGAACAGTTCCATGATCCCGATCTTCCGCAGCGTCGCCAAAAGTAGTTAGAAGTTACTCCGCGAGCCGAAGCCCCGCATGCACAGGAACCCGCAGGCGGCGGCCACGCCAAGCACGACCACCCACTCCTCGCGGCTGAGCGTGTTGAACCAGTGCCAGGTGCCTCCCATGAAGGCATCGAACCACTCGGAAATCTTGATGTAGACGTTGTCCATCGGACAGGTTCCTGACAGTAGCGGGTACTGGGCCGAATGAAGTGTAGAACGTGCCTCACCCGCCCCGGCTGGAGGATCCCGCAGCAGCGAGAAAAACGCCTCCTTCCAGCGGGCCCCATCCGCCAGAATCCGCACAAACGCTACCAACCGCGTGCCAGATAGGGCCGTAGCAGGGCGAACCTCGCCCGGCAGGGTCGCGTCCTGCCACCGGTCGTGAAGCTGGCCCCGCGGTAAAGTCCGAGGGTCCAATTGACGATCCGATACTAAGCTGGCTAAAATGCCGGGCTCTGGACGAGCGAACCACCTCCATCGGGGTAGGTGGCTCCCACGGCCAAAAAAGCCCTGACAAGGCGCGGTAGCTCAATTGGTTAGAGTCCTGGACTGTCGATCCAGTGGTTGCGGGTTCGAGTCCCGTCCGCGTCGCTCTCAAACCCCTTCATTCGAAGGGGTTTTTTTGTGCCTCTTGCTCTTCTTTCTCGCAGCGTACACCTGAGCGTACACCCAAATCGGAATCGGCCGCCCAGAGTTCTGCTGCGGTCCGCTCGGCATCGTCGCTGACGTAGAATTCCAGCGTGGTCCGGATATCGGAATGACGCATCAGTTCTTTCAGCACGGCCGGCATGACCTTTCGGCTCCAGCGGTCCCCAAACGAGCGTCGCAGGTCGTGGGCGCTGGCGGCTTTCTTGGTCTTGGGATTCACGACCACCTTGGCCAACTTACCGATCGACGACACAAATCGCCCCGTGAGGTGCCGGTCCCGGGGCATATCGAACACGTGGCCGATTCGCTGCTCTGTAGGCACGGTCTCAAGCAACCGAACGAACTCAGGAACGATGGGGAGCACCTGGTCCTTACCCGACTTCTGAGACTCACCAGGGATCCGCAACAACGCGTGCTTGCCGCTAAAGTCCACCACTAGGGCGCCGGGGGCATCGTCCCACCGGAGCTTCAGCGACTCGCTCAAACGCAGCCCCGAACACCACAGCCCCTTCAGGTAGAACCGGACGCTGTCAGCGCTGCTTTTCACCTTCGGATCATCCTCGAGCGCCTGGGGGACCTTGAGCAGCATCTCGTTGAATTCCTGCAGCGAGATCGGACGGCCCTTCATCCGCTTACTGCCCTTCGCTCGCTTCGGTATTTCGATCTTGGGGAGGCGGTTTAGCATCCCTTGCCCGTGGCACCAGCGAGAGAATAGTCGCAGCACGCGCAGGTGCCGGGCGATCGTGGCCTCCGATAGCTCGTCCTCGCGGCAATCGGTTACGAACCTGGTTATCCGATTGGTGGTAAGGTCCGACAATCGCTCTGGGGTGGCCAACTTCTCGAATACGTTGAACGTCGCCAAGTAGGTGGTGGCGGTCTCTTTGCCGAGCGTTGGCAGCACCACGACCTTGTATCGTTCAATAGCATCGGACCACGTGGCCCTGCTGGTCGGGATGTAGGTTCCGCTGCGCAGTTGCTCCTGCCAAACGCCGGCTGCTTTCTCCGCGTCCTTCCGTTTGATGTGGCCGCTCGATTTCGTGACGTGCTTTTTCGTGTAGGGGTCGAGGTATCGCATCAGCCACACGTTGCGGCCGGCTCGCTTCAGAACGTGGACATTGACTGTCTCGGTCATTGCTTTCTCCAGGTACTTGGGGTCGGGTTGATCGCTTCCGTGCGAAACTGGGGCGTCCTGTGGCTGCCTATTCGGCAGTTTGCTCGTCGCACGCGGCGAGCGGGCCAGGTCCTACGATTTGGGCCAGCCAGTCGCGCTCCCACGCGCCGGGCCGGGTGATCGCCTGGTCGGTGTGGTCGAGCAAGCGCTCGAGCAAAACTTCCGGCCGGCCGAGACCGGCATACGCGGCGAGGCGTCGGAGTCGAGCGTGTTCGTCGGGGTCGATGGTGATGGTGATGGTGATTTGGGTCATGGGTCTTGCCGTTTGTGAGAAGCCCGCCGGCCGCGACGGTGCGGCCGGCGGGTGGTGATGGTTACAGTTGACCAAGTACCGGGAACCGATACCGCGGCACAGCCCTGCGCGGATTGCTTCGTCGGAACTCCTCGCACTTGGCGGCGATTTCCTCCGGGCTCGGTAGATACGCCCCGTCATCAGACTTGGGGTGAGGCGGCTTTATGGGCGGCCTCTTCAACGGTGTAACCTTCCGTTTTGGTGGTGGCGACTCAGCCACTTCGGGTTTAGGTTTCGCCACTATCGGCGTGACCTTTTCGGGTTCTCGCGGTCGCAGTTGCTGCGGATGCTTGCCGCTACGAATGAGCTGCACGCTACAATGACTAATGCGCGTTTGGCGGGCGATCTTACGAATGCTCCCGCCGGCCGCGATTAGCGCTTCGATCCGTCGGACTTCCTGAAGGGTTAGCACTTGGCACCTCCCTTCCGTCGACGTGTTGGCGGTTCGGCGGTGCGGAGGTCCTGCATGCGCCGCTCCGTTCGCTCGATCAGTTGCATGGCGGTGAAGACGTTCACAGCCTGGCCGTGCGCCACCCTGCTCAAGTCGGCGTTCAGGGACTGCGTTCTGACACAGAGCCCACCGGCGAGTAGCTGGTGGTTCTCGAACATCCTTACCAGCGTTCCAATAGTCGCTCTCTCTGGCACCGCTAGCGATCGCTCCGCCGCCATGCCAAGCAGGCATTGCTCCAGCGCTACGCGAGCGGCCAACAGAGACGGGGAAGTCCAGCCAAGCAACAGCAGCGGCTTGGCGGCTTCCAACGGATCATGGCCGACGGTGTCGGCGTGGGGGACTGTTGCGTTCAAGCTTCACCCCCTTCCGTTTCAGTGACTGCCCAGCGGTCCTCGGCGCTGAGCGGTTCGACGTTGTCGGTCCACTTCAGCAGGTGCCAGGCGTCGTGCTCGAGCACGTAGTCGCGCAGCTCCGCGAGGTTGTTGAAATTGCGGGAGGTTCCACTTCGTCGCGTAGGTGTGACGGTAGCCATACTTGGCCAGTCCCTTTCCTGGCCTCGCGAGAATGCCGGGTGACGTTGGCAATGGCGAGGGCGCAAAGAAAGCGCCGACGTGCGAAGGCTTTGCTAGGCGGATTCTGAGGCCGCCCGGGGCCCTTACGGGTACCCCAAACCTGCGCACGCCGGCGCTCTGTTTTCAGAATAGAGTTTAGCATTGTTCAGAATTCCTCTTTGCCGCTCGCGGGTTGGCCGCGATCGACGGGTTTAGCATCTACAATCTTACCCGCCTCCCGCCGATTGACAACCCGATTCCCTGTCTCGCCGCTAGCACGTCTCCCGCTGTGGATCCCACCGCCACGGGCGCCGTGGTCTCATGCAGTCGATCGCCCCTCGCCGGCAGTACTGGTGGCACCTGGTCGACCAGACGCGTGTGACGTGGGATGATGGGTTTCTTGACGATGCGCTCCAAGATCGACAGCCCCGCACCGAATTCAGTGCGGGAGGGAAAAATCGATTCGTTCCCACTAAGGTCGAAACAATGAACCTCGAAACGATTGTGGCAATTGCGGCTGTGATTCAGGGCATCACTGCGGTGGTGATCTGTGTGGCAACTGTCGTCTACACTCGGCTCACGTCTCGCATGCTGGAAGCTGGGATCGAGCCAAAACTCGCTGCCAGCATGACCGGACCGCCAAATGACGTAGTCGTCGTGTTGACGAATGAATCCGGCTGCAAACTTGTAGATATTCAGTTCTCGATTTCGATTGGATTTTTGGAGGATGGAGAGCCGTATCATTTCAGGTCTTCCATCTTCTCCACCGCGGCGAAGATGCTTCGCCCGGGTGAATCGACGATGCCAGTCCAATTTGACTTGGATGCGGCGGAGAGAGAAGCTGCAGACGGTTTCCCAGACTCCGTAACGGTGGACTACGGCAGTACCACGGTTGAATATTCTTTTGTGCGCGAAGCTGATCATCGACGATTCTGTTACCAGCAAGATCCAACTATCATCATTTTCGAGCCCAGTGGGAAGCAGCAGTACATACTGCTGGATAATGCGAAGCAGATTCCAACAAACAAGTCCATCGTCTTACCAAGAAAGAAAAAAGCCCAAGCAGTCTGAGCATCGCTGGCTACGTCGGTGGTCGACGGTCCAACTCGGCCTCCAGCTCAGCAATCTGCCGATCGAAGGTCTGCACCGTGCGATCAACCAGGTTGCGACCCTCTTGCAGTTCGTCGGGGGACAACTCGCCGGCCGCATGGAGCGCGAGCTCGGGTAGCTGGCGAATCAGCTCGTAGAACTCGCCGCGGGTTCGGCACGCCATGACCTGGTCAGGAGTGATGTGCTCGTCGACCATGCCGTCGATCGCAAGGTCGATCAACTTCTCGGCTAGGTCGCTGATCGGCAGGTCGGTCCGCCAATCATTCTGGTACATTCCGGTGATCAGTTTGCGGATGTGTTGGTCGGTGGTCATGGGTTACTCCGGCATGCGTGAATCTGCACCCAAGACCATTCTTTGCAGTTCCTGCTGAAGTCGGCCGGCAGGCATGGGCATTTGATCGCCTTCGAATCTCTCCGTGGCACTGAACCCCGCCTTGCCCTTCTGAAGTTCGTTGGCTTCCTGTTGTAGTTCGATCAGCTTGCGGAGGTTCTCGTTTTGCTCCTGCAGCAGCGCGTCGGGCGACGCGCCCCGCCGCGATCGGAAATCGACGTTTGGTCCGTACCAATGCTGGTACGTGTCGAGCACGAAGTCGCCAGTGGCCATCAACCACTCCGGCACACCCTCCGTTCTACCGAGTCCGCGGTCGAGCGCCTGCTGACCTTCGGAGAGGTTCTCCCGAATGCCCTGAGGCCGAGCAGAGAGTTCCTTGACCGCTTCGCCGCGGCGTCGGTAGATCGCGGCGGCGATCTCGGGATCTTCGACGGCGTTGCGAATGGTCTGACCTGCAAGGTTGTTTTGCTGAGCAGCGTTGATCTCGCTCAGGCGTGTTCGAAACGCGTCGGTGTCGGAGAGTACGTCGTAAGCGCCAGCCGCTTCGACTGAGCCGAGATACTTGGTGAGGCCGGCTTTGCTGAGTTCCTGCTCTTTGACAAAGTTGATAACCCCCTCGAGGCCCTGCCCCTGAAGGTCATCCGCAACACCCTGACGAGCCAGCGCGCTGAGCAAGCGTCGCATGGCGTTGCCGGCTTCGGTACCGCTGCCAAGCGTCTGTGCGATACGAGAAACACCAGCATGTACATCTTCGTCGCTCAACCCGAATTTCTTCGCCAACGGGGCGACTGTTGAAACGCCCTCAGCAATCTGGGCGGGCGAAACGCCGGTGGCGGGTAGCGCACCGGCGATCGCCTTCGACACCAGCTCCCGACTGGTGCCAACGTCATCCCCACCAGCGAAACCCGCGCGGGTTAGAGCCGTCGATTTGGCAAGCGTCGCAGCATCATCGATCAGGGAGAGTTTTGAAAAGAATGCTCGATCTTTGAGAACGCCGCCGCTGTCGAGTTCGAAC
The DNA here is from genome assembly GCF_965227375.1 of Aeoliella sp. Classification (NCBI taxonomy): domain Bacteria; kingdom Pseudomonadati; phylum Planctomycetota; class Planctomycetia; order Pirellulales; family Lacipirellulaceae; genus Aeoliella; species Aeoliella sp. The sequence goes on along the minus strand of NZ_CBDDFX010000002.1, from coordinate 36,372 downwards.
GTTAACCGCTGGGACGCCTCCTCGCTGGCAATGAAACCTTCAATAAAAGTCAGGTCGGACGAACGAAACAGTTGCTCTCGCTTCTTGGTGTCCGCACCAGCGAGTTGCACCAGTTTGGCTTTGGCGTTGACACCGGTCACTTGCTTCTGGGCCGAGGCTTCGACTTCAGCGCGATACTCTCGGACAAGTTCAACTGCCAGGCTCCAAGCACGATGCAGAGCCGCGACGCCGCCTGCCATCGCGCCCATTTTCGTGATCATCGCACTACCGAATGCGCCCTCGCTGGCGTTGCCCGCCTCCTGGAGCTTCCGTCTGTAATAGGCCGTGGCTCGCGCGGCCTGCTCTTGGCTGAGTGCCCCTTGCTTTAGCAGCTTGTTGGTTTCTTCGAGCTTGCGATTGTACCTGGCCTGGGCCCCTTCAGTCTGCTTAACGATGCGCTCCGCAGCGCGCGACATGGCGTCGGCCGCTTTGGCGTTGTCCTTGAAGGACTTCTCGCTCGTGTCCAGGGCCGTGTTCAAATCGCGAACGGCCTTCACCACGCCAGCACTTTTGCCGCGGAGTTCGAATTGTGCGCTCATGTTACTCTCCGGAGTCTTGTTGCGTCAGCCGCAAGAGTTGATCGTAGCGGCAGTGAATTTGTATGGCGGCAACAATCGAGTCGTCGGCAGCGAGCACACCCAGTATCGCGAGCTCTGGCAGGTCAACAACGTAGTTGGCCTGCAGCAGCGCCACGGCCGCGGTAAAGAGCTTCAGCTCATCCTCATCCGGATCGCCGGTTCCAAAGTCGGGTTCCACCACTGGGGCAGTCAAGTCCCAAAGCGATTGGTAGCAATCGAGTGTTCGACCTCGAACCGCGTTGCCATGCTCGTCGTAGTCGAGGTACGCCGGCAGCTTCGACTCGTACTCTCCAGTCTCTTCATTGAACTGGCGCACGATTGGAATTCGCCACGGCTGATCATCGGCCATGATGACTGGCACCGACTTCAGCCTGCCTTCGCGCGCCAGCGACTCGGGCGTCGGCTTCGCGTCGTTCCAATAGCCGATGTAGAGGGGCGGGCGACCGTCGCGGGCTGGCATTTCACGCCAGGTCTGCTTGTCCGGGAAGTAGCCGGCTTGGCGATTGCCGGACCGCGCTGAGTCGCAGAATACCACGCCCTTTTGGCCACCGGGACCGGCGACCGCTTCGCGATTCTCGATCGACGCGCCGAGAGCGTACTCGAGGCCCAACTCGGCGACGTCATCCTTGGTTACGACCTTACGGGTGTCGCCTGATTTGAAATACAGAAAGTTCATTATCTACTCCATTAGAAACACTGGATCTTCAATTGGCTCGTTGGCCGGCAGTCGGCGGCGAAGTTGATCCAACAGGTAACCCTCGATCGCGGTCCGACCATGCACCAGCCAGCGGCCACCCTCTTTCTTCTTCGCATCGCTGGGGGTGCATCGCAGCACCTCTTCGCGCACAAAGTGTTGCGACACGTCCAGCGCGTCGGCGAGCTGTGCCACCGTCAGCCAGGCCGATTCGCGTTGTCGTTTTTCGGTCGCCATGAGTCCTAACCACCACCACCCCGCGCTCCGTTACTTACTTACCCTGCGCGATCCAAGTGAATAAAAGTGCCGCGATTGCGGGCGAAGCCCACTGTGGGGCGGCCCCCAGGGGAAGAACCTAACCCTCCGGGGGGTGGGGGTGCCCCTAGGCCGTCGCCTGCCGCTACAGGGGCATGACCTGGACAGGTTCGTCGGTCCCACCCTCGAGCGCAACTCCAGCGACCACCGTGCCCGACGATGCCACCATGCCATTTGCAGCTTGGTACACCACGCCCTCGGTCACCTCGCCGCTGGCTTCAACTAGGTAGCTACTGCTCGCTGATCGCATTGCTACCCTGCCGTAAGGTGCACTTGTGTTCCAACCTTGTCCCGCGCCGATCACATCCTCGTCAGTCGCACCGGCCAGCACCGGCTCGCCACTCGATAGACGCACCAGTCGGTTCCGTGGCACCTTCGCAGACACGGGAAAGTGCCGGACCGATTCACTAATCAATTCTGCTCGCATGTCTCAAGTCCTTATTGAAAGTCGGAGGGGAAGCCGCGGGCGACGGGGGACGACCTGCACTAATAGGCTGGACCCCGCCGCCACACGGCAGCCCATGAACTACTCTGGCAGCGGTCGTCCCACCTTAAACATCGCCCTGGCCTCAGGGTACCGCTTCTTCATGCGGTACATTGCTTCTCGACGGCTGCAGCCCTCGTGTCGCATCAAGTCTCGCATCTCGGCCCGGACTTGCTCCTCGGTAACCTCGCTGCCACTCTTGCCGGTGGTTTGGCTGGCGTTCTTCGCCATAGTAAGTCTCCTAAAGTAAACACAGGTGATCCACCAACACGCGCTGGCGGCAGAATTCAGTCGGTCGGTTGCAGCATGTCGAGCTCCAGCCGCTTCGCATTCATCCAGGCATGCAACGGTGCACGCGCTTTGTCCAACAGCGCGGCCGTATCGGCCCGCAATCCTTCGAGCTGCTGCTCTTTGTTCGGCAGGTCGTCCTCGAGTTCATCAAGCCAAGCGTGCCACACCTTCGCCCGCAACGAACGGTCGCCGCGTGTGGTGCCGTGCGATTGATCAAGAGCTTCGGGGCATTTGTTCTCAACGAATTGCCAGACGATCACGTGACTCTGGTACGGCTCCGTCCATCGCCGAAGCGATAGATAGCTGGATCTATCGAGCCACTTTCGATGCTCGGCGATCGTGCGCTCGAGTTGGTCCGCTTCAGCCTGCGCAGCTGCGACTCCCAGGTCCTGTGTACGCTGTTCGACGATCTGTCGAAGGATGGGCGGAGCCAACGTGCACAACGTGGTGTGCAAGCTTTGCAGCCGAGCAACCTCGCTCGCCGCGAGAGATTGGCGCTTTCGCAGCTCGGCAAGTCGCCGAGTTAGCACGCGCAACTGAGCCTCGAGCGCTGGTTCTTCTACCGCTTCGACCTCCAGGTCCTGCAAATCGGCCCGGGTGTGGGTGAGCACCTCCGAAGCCTCTGCAAGCCGCTCCTGGGCAGCTTCCAACACAGCAGGCCAATGGCCGCCTAAGTCGTCCAGCATGCGCCTGGTGGCAAGGCGGCGTTCTAGCTGGCGCAGCAGGTCGTGGCGGGTGCGAATCGCTGGCGTACCGTCCGATTCTGTTGGGCCGGCAGAGCGAAGCAACGCCCACTCCTCCGGTCGCACAACCAGGTTGGCGATTGCAGCCTCGTCGTGTCGATCAGCCAGGTCGTCGATAACGCTTTCGAAAGCAGTGGCCATCAGCAGCATGTTGGCGCGTTCGTTGTCGAGAATCGCCGTGGCTTCGCTGGTCACCGGCGGCAAACGGCTGGGGCTCGCGGATCCCGCATCGCCACTGACGGCGGGAGGATCTGCGGCCGGAGCCGCCGCTGGCGTTTCTCGAGCCGAGTCGCTCGCGCTGGTGGTCGACGCCATCGACGTCGGGTCGAGCTGCTCTGCTGGTTTCTTGGTTTTGGGCATTTGGAATTCCTTTTCCGGTTGTTGGTGGGTCGGGTGGTTGGTGTCACTCGTCGAACGAGGTCATTGGCTCCATGGCAGCTGTCAGCTTGGGGTACTTGCGCCGCATGCGAGCCACCTGGCTCGAACGGAGGTCGGACGCGTATTGAAGTTCTCCGTCGGGCCATTCGCTCTGAGCCAACTCCATGAATTTGGAGTAGGCTTTCTCGCCGTAGAGATCTCCATAGGGGTCGGTTGACACGTTACTAATCGCCGTGCCGTGGTCGAGTTCGCCGAATACATCCTCGAGCAGCGCGACACGATCAACTACGCCACGACGTTTCGCCTCGGCCGCGTCAAACACACTAGCGTCCGACAGCTCGGCTACCTGTTTGTCGTTGAACCGGCCAGACTTCAGTAGGTCGAGTTGGAAGTCCCGCATGCAGCCGTCAACCAACTGCTGGTAATAATCAATGGCATCGTCAGAGACTGGCACACCTTCCGTGTTGACAATCTTTTTCGTTGAGGTCCCCAACGGGATGACCTTCAAGCCAAGCGATTCATAAAACTTGCTTGAGTCGACCAGGGTGGAGCGAACACCAACCGAGCCCAGCAGAGCACTGGGACACGCGATAAAGGTTGTCGACTGTGCGGCGAGCCAGAAAGCGGCCGAGCAACAGAGTCCAGTTGCCACCACGGTGATCGGCTTCGACTTTCGTACCCGCCGCATGATTTCACTTGTCTCGATAAGGCCATCAGCGTTGCCACCGGGTGAGTTAATGAGGATCAGCACAGACGAGAATCGATCATTGGCGGCGACGTGCAGCAGCCAAGACCGCAATCGTTCGCAGTAGTTGCCGTTGATCACACCGAACATCGATGCTCGGGCCACCTTGCCCAGCTCGGCTGTCGGCCCTTGCGAATCATCTGGCGCGGCGACCTTCGCCTCAGGGTCCCAAAGCAGGGCTTCGTGGCCGGACAAAATCGCCGCGAGCTTAAATTGTCGTGGTGGATGATTCATCGTCTCGGGTGCCTCCTGCACACTTCGCCAAAAACTTCCATCACATGATCCGCATCGTCGGCCGGCAGCAGGCCAAGTAAATGCTCGGCGGCTTCGGCACCGAGCGAGTTGTCGCGCAACCAAGTCAGCCGCTCGCGAGACACATTCCAATGCCGACCAGGCGTTAGTCGGCGCCCATCCCACTGCCAGCCGGTGGCCAACTGGCCCGACTCGAGGCGAGCGCCGTACTGACCCACGCGCGAAGTGGGCAGCACGAATGCAACATCCGCCATCGCTGCCAACTCGAGACCGCGGCCAAGCCCATCGAGCAACAGCACCGCGACCGGCAGCCGCTTGTGGTGTCGCACCTGGTCGACGGCCTGAACAGTCAGCTCCCAGCCGGTCGACGCCTGGGCCCGGCTATCGAACACAGCGAACACCGGTCGCGCGAAACTCTCCAGCAGCTCGGCCGCCTCGACCTGATTGTCGAAGTCCAGAGCTCCGGACAGGTGCAACACGTCGAGGGACGGGTGCCATTCGTGGAACACCTCGCCTGCAGCATCGATGTTGGCGGCGTCGCCAAGCCAAACGGCCGGTTTTGGTTTGAGGTCTACCACGCTATGTTCCCTCCCGTTCTCGTCGCCGGCGTGCGAGCCGCTCGCGTTCCTGCCGGTTCTTGGCGTCCTGCGCTACCCGGTCGGCAGCTACGTGCCGTTCCTCCATTGCGGCGACGACCAACGCGTCCCTCAATGCGCCTCGAGGTGGAAGCAAGCCCTCCCAACCGTCGAGCAGCTTCCGCACCAGCGGCTTGGGGAAGTGCTGGAGCAGCAGTTGCTCCGCGCCGCTCGGTCGCATGGCAGCAACGCGCTGCAGCACCTCGCCGGGTACCAACGGCTTCGCGTGCGGCTCGATCAGCTCCGGTTGTGGTTCGTCCATGGATCACCGCTCAAGTTCCTCCCAGATCCCCATCAGCGCAGCTTCTGCAGCACCGCGAACGGGTTCACCCTCAGGCCATGTGGCAATCAGCGTCGCGGCCACGCTGGGCAAGTGCTGCCTCAGCAGCCGCTCGGCCTCATCGCGATCCAATTCAGCAACGCACTTGGCGAGCCCCTTCTCAAAGTACGGCCGCGACAACTTCGCTATTTGTGGGTACAGTCTGGGCATCAGTGGCTCCCATTCGTCGCGTGGCCGTTTGTTTTTCGTTCGCGGTACAGCCTTGCCGCCAACAGGTTGACTCTCGCAGGTGGCAAACCGGCGGGAGCTGTCTGTGATGCTTCACGGTGGCACGATCGCCATACGTCGGCCGGGAACTGGTGTGAGTCACCGAGGATGGCGGCTAGCTCCGAGTCGCCATCGAGCTCGCGAATCAGCGATCGGCATTCGCTGCTCATGGTGCCCTTGGGTCCCGCGTTGTAGCCGGTGCGGAACTCTTGCCAACCTTCCTCGACCGCGACTCCGCGGCGAGCGTTGCAAATGCGGAAGTACAGCTTCGACGCCGGATCGTCCCAGCCGTTTCGATAGCGAGTCCAGAATTCGATCAGGTCCAACACGTGCTCGGCGGTCACACCACCCGCGCGGGCTTGATCGATCGCGGTCGCCACCTTCGCAACGCCGGCTCGAATCAGCCTGACTTCGACTTCCTCGCGCTCCCCCTCCCCCCAGTCCCCCGGAGGGGGAAGTTGGTTGTTAGTTGATTGGTTATTAGTTGAAAGGGCTCGGTCCTGGCTCGATTTTGGCTCGGTCGTGGCTCGACTCCGGCTCGAATCTGGCCCGGTCCTGGCTCGCCGCCGTCGTGGTGGCGGTCGGTAAGTCCCCCAATTGCAGATACTTACGATCTTTTCGCCCCGGCTCGGTTGTGGCTCGATTAAGGCTTGATTTTGAAGCCGAGCCGTCCCGCGCTCGCACCATGAGGCGGCTCGGCCTGTGAGCTTTGCGAGCCGCCTCTTGCCGGCGTACAATTCGCCAGGCTTCAACACCTCCCCGTTACGCCCTGGGCGCTCCTGGTAGGCCGCCAAATCGACCAGCAGGACCATCAAGCCATACAGCTCGAAGTCGTCACGCAGTTGGTCTAGCACGGCACGCGGCATGGTGATGAATCCTTTCCCCATCGCCCAATCCTTGTGGCAAATCAGGACTTGGCGGCCAGCTCGGCGCGGAGCTTCAATATGCGAATGATCTCGGAGCCCTCGTAGAACACTGATCCACCCGAGCGGATCGGCTCCATCTCGATACCGAGCTTCTTGAGCCGCCAACGGGTGACATGAGAAAGACCGAACCGGGTCAGCTCGGAACTGCGATAGAGCGAGTTGGGGTGGATCTCGCGCGGACCTTGCAGCGTGCGTGGCATGTCTCGCCTCTCGGGTGAACGTGATAGGTTTCAATCACGTTCCATCGTGCTAGTGAAGCACGGCTGGAACACCCGAAAGATACCGACGCGGTCCGTGACGAATGACGGACACTAAGAGAACGTCAGACTTTCTTTTGACGTATTTGGCTCTTGCTGAGTTCGATACTTCGATCAATGCCAGGGAACTCTCCAAGGTATAGCTGGTGCGAGATTCGCAGAGCGGCGGTCGCCTTCGAAGCCTTCATCGCGTCGCGGGCATCAACTATCAATCGCCACTCTTCATCGGTCGCGACTGCCGACGCCTTGCCACCCTTAGCCCGGCCTGAGTTGCTCCGAGCCTTCTGCTCTAAGTCGAATTGGGCGGGCACCAGCAGCCGCCCCCAGTTTAGGTGCTCCCGAGCATTCATTGCTAGATTGATGGCGGTTTTGACGTCAATGGTATCGATGTCGCGCTGCAGCACCCGAGCATACTCGTGAGCCGTCACCAAATGGACAATTGTCGCGGCAATAGCGCGGTCTCGAGGATCATCGGAGCCCACGCCGGATACATCGAACTCCATTCGCTCGCCTGACGCCAGGACCACCGCAGCGACCTGCCCAGATTTACGGTCATCAGCATCGACCATCCAGCCATAGAACCGATTCAGCATCCGCAGACTTTCGTCCAGCGTGTGCTGCAACAGATCACCTTCGGTTGCCATTGCAGGGCCTTCCTGTTCTCAGCCCGCGCCCCGCGGTCGCCGACAGGAAGGTGCGACGACCGCGAGTTGCGACGCAGGGAGCTACCCCGCTGGCTGGTTTCGTTAGCGTACACCCGAGAGGTCACCCAATCGCCGCCCGGATCGAAATTATTCGAATCGACAGAGACGCATTTTACAGCCGTTGAACGTGGCTGAAAGGTCGGTGCTACAAACCGACCGAACTGTCGATCCAGTGGTTGCGGGTTCGAGTCCCGTCCGCGTCGCTTTCAAACCCCTTCATTCGAAGGGGTTTTTTCGTGTCTGCTCGGCAACCTCTTCCGGATGGTCAGGTAAACGGTCAGGTTGGCCGGATTCCATGCTCCAGAGCTCCGCCGCGGTCCGCTGGGCATCGTCACCCACGTAGAACGCCATCGTGGTTTCGATTTTGGCGTGTCGCATCAGTTCCATCAGCACGGCCGGCATCACCTTGCGGCTCCAGCGGAACCCAAACGCCCGCCGCAGGTCGTGAGCCGACGCGAATTTTCCGCTCGCGCTGTCGACCACCACGCCGGCCAGCTTGCCGATCGACGATACGAACCGCCCTGTGGCGTGCCGATCCCGGGGCATATCGAACACGTGGCCGCTGCGGTCCTCTGGTGGCACCGTGTCGAGCAGCTTGGCGAATTCGGGAACCATCGGTAGCATTTGGTCCTTACCCGACTTCTGCGCCTCAGCAGGAATCCGCAGCAGCGGGTGGTTGCCGCTCCGATCGACCACGATGGCCCCGGGCGCATCATCCCACCGCAAGGCGAGAGCCTCACTCAGACGCAGTCCAGAGCACCACAGGCCCTTTAGGAAGAAACGGACGGTATCGGCGCCGCGCTTCATCTTGGGTTCGTCCTCCAGGGCCTTGGGCACTTTGAGCAGCATCTCGTTGAACTCTTGAAGGGTGATCGGGCGGCCCTTCATGCGCTTGGTGCCCTTCACGTGTTTGGGGATCTCAAAAGTCGGCACCCGCGAGAGCATGCCGCGCTTGTTGGCCCAGCGGGCCAGAACCTTCAGCGTGCGCAGGTGTCGCGAGATCGTCGCTTCTGATAGTCCCTTCTCGCGGCAGTCCTTCACAAACCGAACGACTCGATTCGTGGTCAGGTCCGCCATCCGTTGCGGCTTGGCGAGCGTCTCGAATTTGTTGAACGTCGCAAAGTAGGTTGTGGCTGTGCCGTCGCCGAGTTGGGCGAGCACGGTCTCTTTGTAGTGCTCCACCACTTCCGCCCAGGTGGCCTTGCTGGTGGGAACGTAGACTCCGCGCCGCAGTTCGTCCTGCCACACGCCGGCGGCTTTCTCAGCATCCTTGCGCTTGGTGCACTTGGTCGATCGGGTGACCTCTTTGCCGGTGTACGGGTCGAGGTAACGCATTTGGAAGATGTTGCGGCCGTTGGGCTTCACAACGTAGGTGGTGATGTTCTCGAGCATGGTTCTCTCCAGTGCCTTAGGTATCGGGTCCAATCGTTTGCGTCGATTCTGGGGAGGCTGGTGGCTGCCAGTTTGGCAAGCAACGTTGTTGCGCCCATTGCTGAAGCAAAGCGAGGTCAAAGAACACAGCGTCTCCGTCTCTAAAGTGCGGTGGTGGATTGTCGCTTTGTAGCCATCTGCGGTTGATCCAGTCGCGATTGACACCGAGCTGAGCGGCCACCTGCTCGATGTGTGCGATTGGCAGTTTGACAGGCCGAACTTTTTTCTTCCGAGCCGGTTTTGCGGTTTCCATTGCATCCTCCGTGACAGTTAAGCCCGCCGCCGCGCGAACGACGGCGGGCGGTGGGGTTCGATCAACTAAACAACGTCTCTTTGGCCTTCCGACCAGGGTTAGTGCCGACGTCCTTCGCGTCGTGCTTCCGTTGCCACACCTGGTAGGCTTCCGCTTCGTACGTATCCGGCTCGGCCGGCGGTATCAGCTTGGTGCTGACGTCGCGGAAGTGCTGCAGGTCCCGCCCCAGCTTCCGACCCCGACTGGTGTGGTGGTCGAAAGCGTAGTCGGGAAGCTCTGGCGCCGTGTCGTCCATCAGGACACGTTGCCCGATGGCCGCTTGGAAGTGGTCGCCTTCCCGGCACTTGGCACTGCGACAAAGCGTCAGAATCACGTTGCCCACCATGAGCCGCCACTTGCCAGGTTTGTCGGGTTCGTAGAACCGTCGCACCTGGGCGATCGTGGCCGCAGTGAAGATACAGGCTTCGCGGTTCGCTAGGCCGATGTCCTCATGGGCAATCAACTCGAGCCGATTGCAGAGCATGGTGAAGAACGCCTTGGACGAATGGCCGAGTTCGCACGCGCAGTGCATGGCCTCACGTTCTTCGCCACGCCGGATATGCTTCTGCATGGCCGACATGACTTCGAACGCGTCCAGGTTGTTGAGGGTCTTGGGTATCATCGACTGAATCCTCCGATCGGGAAAACGGTTTCGTTTTGCTCCTGGTCGGAAGTAGGTTGATACCGGCCACCCTTGCAAACTCGTGGGTTGCAGCCCGACTTGAGTTTGGTGGCGTAGAACCGGCGAGCGGCGAACTCGTCGGTAAAGGTCTTCGACGTGCGACGGCCGCGGCAATCGTATTCGATCACCACCGCCGGCTTGTCGATTCGGTTAGCTGGGAAACGGAACATATCGGTTATCCTTTGCCGGGTTTGCGGGCCCGGTTGTGAGGTATGAAAAGCCCAGGTTCGTGAATCACGAACCTGGGCGGGTGGTTACAGTTGCAGCAGACTCGCGGACACGACGGGGAACTCCCAGGCCGGTTGCTCTGGGTGTCGCCGTCGACGCAACATCACGCATTGCTCGGCGATCTCTTCGGGCGTTGGCAGGTACCGCTCCAGCTGACCTGGGGGCGACCTTAGCTCCTCGGGTGGCCGCTGGAACGGATGCGAGCCATCGCGGATGGCCCGGACGGTGGTATTGCTCACTCCCTCGGACCGTGCGATTGCTGACATCGATTGGCCCGAATCCGCGAGCAGCTTCTCGATGCGTAGAAACTCAGTGCGGGTTATCCTACGTTGCATAGGGCACCCCCTTTCTCGCTGCCTACAATCGGGTGCAGGTCGATGCCTTCGCCGAACTCGGTCGCGTAGTAGGCTTGCAGCGTTCGCCGCATTGCCAGAAACGTCGGACGGTCGATGTGGCACCCGCTGCGAAGCTTCAGCAGGAATCGCTCCGGTGAAACGATCGGTGTGCCCCTCTTGCCGCTGACCTCAATCCAGCGTCGACGCAACCAGGGAATGAGAGCGTGGACGTCGCGACAATCGGGAATGGTAGTGGTCGCCATCGATGGCTTCCTTTCTCGCCCTGCCAGAGTGGCGAGGGCAAAAGAAAGCGCGACCATGCGATGGCGTTGTCAGGCGGAAATTGACACCGCCCGGAGTCCTTACGGATCCTCCACACCAGCGCATGGCCGCGCTCTGATTTCAATTTGGAGTTTGACATTTTCAATTTTCCTCGGTGCCGTCCGCGGGTTGGCCGCGGTCGACGGGTTTGACGCCCCTATTTTCCCGCCCCCAACTGGGGGAGGCAACCCCGGTTTTTTCTCGCGATTTGGGGGCCCGGCGGGCGATTGGGTGAGGAGGGCCGAGGAATTGGCTGGGTGGGCGGCGTTGGGCGGATTCCTGTTCGCCTTGGCTGTAACGCACAAACTTCAGATAATGGCCACGCCGGTCACTCAACGCAGGAGACAAACGAGATGTATGAAGAGTTGGACGCCAAGGTTGAACAATGCCAAAAGGAATACGACGCTCTGCTGGAATCGCTGAATCCGGTTCGCTCAAGATTGATCGATAAAGTAGCTGCTCGTTTGGAGCGTTGGTACTGGGATGAGGCCGAACGCTTCGTAAAAAAACATTCGAACATTACGCTTGAACTTAGCAAGCAACAACTGAGCGTACTTAAAGAGAGAGTGAGGGAATTGCAGTCGCAGGCTCGGGAAATCGCCGAGAAACATATACGTGAACTCGCAGCATGGGAGCGGCCTGTAGATCATCAATACGTTAACTACTCCGCACGCCAATTGGATGCAGTCATGGGGCGTATGGGCAAGATGCTCATCTTGCCACTTGAGGCCTACGGCTACTGCGATACCAACGGCGATGGAGAAGCTGGTGACCGAATCGGAAATCCAATGACAAAAGACCTAGAGAACATCTGGAACGAAGTTCACCCTATCCGCAGGGAGATCTGGAATGCCCATTGCATGCTCGACATGGCAAAGAAAAGTCGTGCGGCTACCGAAGCTCAAGACAATGCAAAGCAACGATGGGACGAAGCCTAGCAGTTACTTTAGCAGCCCTGAAATCTGTGCGTCATTGAGAATCTGAGCAATGAATTTGTCCACGATCTTTTGACGATCGGGAAAGCTCTCGTCAACAAGGATGTCGGACACACACCGGCAGACCTCCTTAACCAAGTCGCCTCGAACTGACTCCTTGGACTCGTCGGGAAGTTCTGATTGCTCAAGCACGCTAGAAATCGCGTTCTCCAATTGCCCATCTGACTTTAGCGTTGTAATTAATCGTCCCTGGATGGGATTAATCAGCTTGGCGTCTTTACCTACCTCCGAGGCTCGTTGTTCAAACTTCTTGCGGCGTGGCACTAGTTTTGTTTTCCGGATATAGCTGAAGATCTCTTCCGGCGACTTCTCAGCCAACTGGTCCTTGGATCGAAGTTCGTCCATGCCTTCCTTGATCTTCTCGTCTGGAATGGATGCAAGCGTACGATCTAATTGAGCCTTCACGAATCGGTGCAGCGGATTGTCGGTGTAGTGCTGATTCCATTCAGGAGTACCCACTCGACCATAGACTTGGGCAACGAGCCATCCCAGCTTTGCCTGAAATGTATCCTTGATCTGAGCAATCTTCGCCCTAAGAAGAAGGTCGTAATGCTGAGCCCTCAGTGCAACTGATAAAGCTAGTACGACACAGCATGGGCGATGGATGCCAAGAGTTTGATCTTCGTGGAGGTAGAAGTATCCTGGTTCATTGTTGTCAATAACATGCTCCAAGAATCTCAGAAGTTCCTCGCGCTGCTTAACCCCGACTACTTTTGTCTCCTTCTGCCAGTCGGACTGTTTCTTTGCGGCCTCACGAATAAGAGTCTCTTCGAGTGTTCTTGCTGCAGCGATGGTAAGATACGCTGCTTTGCAGGGCTTCCCGTCTCGACGAACTAGGTCGCACGTTTGAGTGAGCACCGAGAAGAACTTGTAATCGTCGTGGTCTGCGTAGTGTCGGTGAAACTTGCGCAGCAGGTCCGTAAGTTCGTCCGTTCGCTTAAGGACATCCCCCTGGAAAAGTTGGGCCGCATCAGGGTCATCGTAGACGTAATGCGTTGCCATGCCGATTTGCCAATGGAATCCTTCTACCGTCCAAGCGCTCTTCGGATATCGTCGTTTAGCTTTAACGCACGGCTGTTTTGCAAAATCTGGTCTGTATCCAGAATTACGCTTACTTGTTTGGGGGGGGACTCTACACCAATTCGAAAAACAAAACGTTGATGTTCTGAAGTCTCGCCTGCGGTAGTAGCAGCTTCTGTAATGGCAGACTGGGGCGATTCGGTCTCAATGACTCGACTCGCTTCGGGGGTGTTCGCAATTGACAGTTGCTCTTCGATTGGCTCTGAGTCGTAGATCATTCGTCACTTTCCTCCAAGATGAGGCCATAGTAGTTTTTCAGCAGCAACAATGCTTTGTCCTCAAGGTTGGCGACTCGATCATCGGCTACTGCGCCGAGTGCAATATCATGATCGTTGTCTACAGCTGTGTGGAAGTTGCAGGATACGGTGAGTTCTTCGCCGCCATAGGTCAGTGTAAAATTCAGCGTGTCGTCATCTTCGTCGGAAAGACGCCGGACGATCTTCCTCTCTTCTGTTGTCCAGCCTGCCTCACCTAACGGTGCGTCGTCGCCGAAAGAAAAAAGTTCTACGAGATTTTCAGATGGCGAATTCTCGACAAACTCGTAGTTGACGCCAATTGCTTTCACTGGCGTCTCAGGTAACAACCTGAGTATTTCGTGCGCCGTTTTGCCGACACCTTGCAATGCATGTTCCGAATCCAGTCGCCTGGACCGACAGATGATGCGACTGTTGGAGATCTCGATTGAAACACTGGTGTCGCGGTAAATTATTGGCAGAACTGGCAAAAGCGCGACAACTGTTTCAACAGAGCTTCCAGATCCGAATAGATTGGATCCCACCCATTCAGGCGTGAATATCATCCGGTTCCAGTATCCCAGAAGGACAATGCTCCAGCCTTCTGCCTTCTTGATCATGGTGTGTCCATCCTAGCCACGTTAGCCTAACCCCCCAATTTTATCATCGGCTTCCCATCGTGGGAAATGAAATTGTAAAACCGCTTTGTTTGGCTTTCTACCCCAATGGGGCCCCACCGCGGTTGCTGCCTGACCGGTGAGGCTATGTTTACCGAGTTGTCAAACAGCTACCTTTGCCCGCCAAACACCCCACCAGGGGGGATGACGAATCGACACCCTGAATCAGCCCACTCTATTTTTCTAGGGCTTTTCGTATCGTGATTCACGAACCTGAATACTCGCCTTCCTCCGACACCGCACCCAGCGCCAACGCTTGGCCAATGTCCACCTGAGGATTGGGCTGAACCACGCGCGACTGCTGCTCGCGGTCGCCCCAGCTGTCCCGTATTGCCTCTTGGGTCGCCTCGCGGTGCTCCGACGGCGGCAACCAGGTGCACTGGCCGAGCACGGTACGTCGGACTTGGCCATCGTCCAGGGAGCGGTACCACACTTCGCGGCCGCGGATCTTCATGACGATGCCGTGGTCGGTTTCAACAGCGACCTCGTCGCCGGGCTGGAGTTCGGAGGGGATGGGATTCATTGAAACTCCGTCGACAGCACCTGCGAACGGACTGGGCTCTTCGGGCTCACGACTCGTTCGGCCAGCTTCCAAACGGTGGCGGGCCAAGTTTGGTCCCGGTCCCGGTCAGGATTCTCTTCTCTTCGCTCACGTCGAGCCTGACGTCGCCATCGACACTCACGGCAACGGCCCCGGTTTCGTCGTCGGTCTGCAGTGCGTAGTAGCCGACAGGTAGCTCGAACGTGGCAGCGTCAATTCCCTCGCAGCTTAGTTGAGGGAACCTGGTGGAGTGTCGGCGCCAGCCAAACGGGTGATACCGCATTAGGGTGTACAACCCCGTCGAACTGCCTGCGTCCGACAACGCGATATGAACATTGACAAGGGCGCCTGTATCGCTGCGGGCTTCAAAAACCTCGGTCAGGCCGGGTCCGGTAAATGCAGTTTCGAGATATTCACTCATGGTTTGCCCTCTTGGTTGCTTGGGTTATTCGTACTCCGGGGGCTCGCTGCCTTCACGCCACCAGTCGCCTTCGTCTTGCCCACAGTACATTTCGAGCCAATCGCACCAGGCGGCCTCGGTAGCGGCGACCCGCTCGATCGCCGCCACGACGGACTGGCGGGTGTTCGACAGCGACGCCTGCATCCGCTCCAGCTGTTCGGCTACCAGTGCCAGACCGGCGAGTTCGGACTCGAGGCGCTCATTGAGCCGCTTGTAATCGGCGATCGCTTCAAGCAGGTTGGACTTGAGTTCGTCGGGTGTCATGCCAGCAATAGTCCCTCTTGACGATTGATGGCCTTCTCGATGTTTTCGAGTAGCTTTTTGTTTTCCTGTTGGACCTTGTCCAGCTTATCGACCACTTCGTTTTTGCCACCTCGCCCTTGAGCAGCTGCTGCCGCCGCGCTGAAGGTGCTGAAGATCTCATTCTTGGCGGATTGCAGATTAGCAGCCGCCGGGTTACCTCCTTCCATGAAACTATTGACTTGAGCGGCGGCCTTGCCTCCAACCTTACCGCCGACAAGCAGGTCATCGGGTACCCACGCTTTAGATGTTGCCGCGAACTCCTTTTGGTGCTCGGCCCATTTTTTGTTGATCTCTGTGCCGATGTCGTCGACTTCCTTTGCCAGCCTTCTTTCCAATGGCCCCAATTCCCGCTCGGCGATCTCCGGTAGCTTTTTGATTGAGCTTTCGAAACCTTCTGTCAGGTTGGTCCACTCGAATGTCCATCCCTCGCCGCTGAACAACCCCTGGATGGACTTCCAGAGATTCTGGAGATTCTTCCAGATGTTGCTGGCCACGGTGCCAACCCAATCGCCGATCGTCTTCCAAATGTCGTACCAGTTCTCCCAGAGCCAGCTGAGCACCGATGGTATCACTTCGCCGAAGAAGTACTTGACTTGGTTGGCAAATCGCACGACACCCAGTTCCACGCCAACTATCGTGCGCGTGAGTAGTAACTTCCAGTTCTTGAACGAGAACGAGATCACCGATAGACCGCCAATGATGGACTCTTGCAACCACTGCATGAAACCACCAGTGCTGCCGGTGATGTTAGTCCAGACTGAATTGACGATGTTGCCGATGCTGGTGAACACCTCTTTGGTGATGTCCCAGATACCCATGAACACGTCGGTGATAGTTGTGAGGTAGGCACCGACCACTGGAGCTGTGGCCTGGTAGACCGTGTTCCACGTGCTCGTGACGACACTACCCGCCGACCTGATGTATGTGATGACGGTCGTGGCAAACTGCTGAATCTTCGGAATCACTGCTTCGATCACCGGGGCGAACGCGCCGCCAATTTCGAATACAATCATTTTGATTTGGCTGACGACTGTAGAGAATGCTTCCTGCAATCTCGCGGCGCCGGCAGCGGCGTCGCCACTCATCACCAGGCCAAGGTCTTTGGCTTCGCTAGTCAGGGCGGCGATACCAGCGGATCCCTGCGACAACAAACCCAACAATTCGCGCGAGTCGCCACCCATAAGTTCATCGAACGCGAACAGTTGGTCGGACTTGTTAGGCAGTGCGTTCACCGCGTCGGCAATCTTACCAAGCGCAGCTTCGGGGGCGAGTTTCTGCAGCTCCTTAGCTGAGAGGCCAAGCCGCTCGAGTTGCTCGGCAGCCGAGCCGCTACCGGTCGCAGACGCTTCGCCGAGCCGTTGCGTCAATTCGGCTAAGCCTTCGTGCAACCGGTCAACGGGTGTGCCGGTTTTTTTTGCAGCGTGTTCAAGCGCGCTGAGGCTCTCGACCGAGGTGCCGATCCGAGTGGCCATGCGGTGAACTTCCGAGCCCATGGCAGTGAACTGCTTGACCGCAACAGCGACACCACCAGCAGCGGCCGCCGCCATCGCAGCCCCGGCGGCTGCAGCCACCTTGGCGAACTTTGCCAAGCGGGCTCCAGCAGCCTTCAACCCCTTCAAGAACTTCATGTCGCGCAGCATCAGTTCGACGTATGCGGCGCCGGCTTTGATGTCGCCTCCCATGGTGGGCTAAGCTCCCGAAGTTGCAATTGGATGTTGATTTACTCTGCGGCCGTTGGCTGCTGTGTAGCGGCCACGTTCTTCATGGCAGCGTCGACCTGGTCATCGATTCGTTGTTTCAACTCAGCAACCAGGTCGGGATCGTTCAGCTTCTCGGTTGCTTTGGCGAGCGCTTCGTCCTCGAGCGCGTGTTGCTTCTGGACAGCCCGGACCAGCTCTTTTTGTCGCTTGGGAACGAATGCAACGATGGCCTCGCAGAGAGCGGCGGTGGCTTCGTCGATCACTCCGCCCAACACGCCCAAGTAGAAGTCCTGCTCGCTGATGCCACGCTCTTTGCGTTGTGCCTCAGTGAGAACGTAGAGAACTCGACACAACAACACGGCATCGGCTCGCAATCTGTCGAAAGTGTTGTCGGAGCGCTGGCCGAAGTCGCCCGACAAGAACGCGGGGTCGCACTGCTCGCGGACTTTCATCGCGGAGATCGGGGTGACGGCGAGGTTCCACTCGTTGCCGTTGAGATCTTTGAAAGTGGCCATGTGTTAGGCTCCGGTAGTTTGGTGGTGGTGTAAACGCCCGCACCGCCGCGACTCAGCAACAATAACGACGGCACGGGCTCGGCAGCGCAGCGATGGAGGAACCGCGCTACGCAGGTGGATCGATTTGGTCGGCGGCGCGACGCAGCACGGCCGCGGCGATGCTGTTGACTTGATCGGCTGGCGGCGCAGAACTGGTGCTTAACGTGGCGAGTTCGTCATCGGTCAGGCGGGGCAGCAGCCAGTTTGCAATGTCGCGTGAGTTGATCGCTTCGGCCGATTGCAGCACGTTTCGTGCGATCTGATTGTCGGACATGATCTTGCTCCGGTGTTTGGTGAAAGGTGCCCGCGCCTGCCGACCAGGGTCAGGCGCGGGCTAGTGCGGCGTCAGCATCCGCCGCACTGCGGGTTTTCAGTTGGCAAGCGGCAAACTCAGGTGGGAACGGAAGTGCTAGAATGGACTCGAAGCTCTGGTCGATATACTTGTATGGCTCATTGCCCAGCGCCACTTCGCACGCCGCGAAGTGGCGCTGATTGAAGCGCTCGCCGGCAACGTCATGCGCAACGGCATCAACACCCAGCATGGAAAGTCGATACTGCAGGTGGGCCATGATTCTCGTGAACCGCAGCCCGTGGGCGTCTACCTGCGGCGGTGGTGGTTCTGGTCGGCTTGTTTCGGTGGCGGCATCGGCGGCGAGATACGCGTCTTGATTTCGCGTGAGGTTGGCCCTTGCTATTGGCAAACGGTCGTGAACGGCCTTCATGCACTCGAACTCGCCATCGACTAGATACTCGATGGCATGACCTAGTTCGTGCGTTAGTACCCGGCATAGGAACTCGATAGGCCTTCGCCATTGGACGTACTGGAGGAGCTCATCGATCGTTTCGATTTCTCCGCGGCGGGCCAAAGCCGTCTGGGCGCCGGTGACTAACTGCAAGGCCAACTCATGCGACAATAAATCGTTCACGAATAGACAAGGTCCATAACCGGCGTCGCGGGGCAGGTGGCGGGAGACGCTGAAGTAACTTCGCGCATTGTGCCAACCGCCGCGGAATCGCGCAGCCTTGGCGTAGTCGTCAGGAAGCGATGAAACAGCCAAGCAATACATCGGCCAGCCGGCCAGGTCCTGCGGCGCCAGCTTGTGAGCAAATTGCTCGAACGCCTGGCAGACCTCCACAGCCGGGGCGTCGACGGAAACGCCCAGTGCGGCGGACCATTGATCTCGTTCGCGGTTTATGCTGGCTAGCTGGGACATGCTATCGACCGGTGGTGATGCGGTAGCCTGGATCATTGGGGCCAAAGCCGAAGCTTTTCGCGTCTTCCTTCATGCGTTCGTCGTTAGTCGGTTGGATTTTCTTGATGATGACAAAGTTCTCTGGCAGCAAGCGCTGGGGAGCTAACTCCTCTTGCCGTCGCGCGAGATCCTGTCGCCTTTTTTCGACGCCTATGAGTTGTCGCTCGAGAAGTTTGCATCGCTTTTGGGCAGCGGCCAGTATGCTCTTAAGTTCGGCCGTTTTTTCCTTGGACCTACCGACGTTCTTCCTGGCAAGCTCATAGCGAACAGCACGGGCCAAGGCTGCTGGGCGCTGTTCCATTCTTGGCCAGGCGTTTGGGGGATCATGCTCGATGTCCTCTTCCTCTTTTAGCGCAATTCGTAGTTGACGGATTTGAGGCAGCAGGCGTTGAATCTCTTCACCGAGTTGACGCGACTCGCGTGATTCGTGGCCATCGGAATATTGGTCAGACTTCGCGGCCACGCACCGCTCCAGCTTGCCTTCGAGGTCGCGAATCCGAAGGTCACCTTCAGCAATTTCCGTTTGCATCCTTGCGATGTAGTTCTGGAGGCGAACCCGTCTTGCTTGTTGGTCTGCGATCTCTCTTTCGTGTGCCTTCTCGAAATCGGCCTGTTGCTTGAGAAGCGAGTGGCGTTCGTGTCGCGTGTCGATCCTCCGCAGGTTCGCAATAATCAATTCCGATGTGATGCCGGCCTTTTCAAAGAGTTCCCTCGCGGATCCGCGATCGAAATCGGCATCGTGGCTATTCTCTTTCCGCCACATTACGTTGAGCATCTGGCGAATCGAATCGTCGTCGTCCTGCTCTAAGAGATTTCCATCGGCATCGATCTTCTTTGGCGGAGGGAAGACGAACTCGGCGGCCTGGCGCCATTTGTCGTTCAGATAGTCAAGCATCGGGTTAGGTGCTCCGGTGAGGGATTTGTTGCATCCAATAGACCACGCGGAAATCTCAATCTCCCCGGAACGGGGAACTTTGTCTTTTTGGTTCGAGCACCAAGTTGTAACGCTGGCCGCAACCGCGGCAGATCACCTGCCGGCGCAGCGTGGCGTCGGCAAACGTCTTCGTGTGTTTTTTGTCGTATGCGAATACGCCACACCTTGGACACGCGGTGCGAATTCCGAACACGTAGGGCTGCTCCGCCCAACTGATTCTCTTCTCAGGCATCGTGAATTGAGGCTTAAATGGGACGGATGGAGTGTGTGGGGGCTTCGGGCGATGCGGCGGGAAACCGAGCGGCGCTCAGTTTTTCAGAAGTACCTTAGCTGCCAGTTGGGACGGGTAGGACGGTTCGCGCCTATTGTGCGCCGTACACACACAGTGACGGTGTCTAAGGCCTTGTGCGATGAACAATGCGCACCAACCGTCCTAGGTGTCCTAGATGTCGGGCATTTAGCTTGCCTAGTCATGGACATCCTCCCCAGCTTGGCGATATACGTTGTCGCTCGATCTCGATGTGAACCAGTTGTCGATCGGATCGCGGATGACGTCGGCGCCGGGACCGGTCCACACGAAACATCTGCCGTGCGTCCTGCTGGGATCTGGAGCCAACCGTTTCATTGCCCCCTCATCTGCCATCTGTTTGAGCCGCTTCGATACTGCAGCTGTCTTGGCCTTGTCGTTTGTCGCCCAGGCGTACCACGTGGCCACCAGCGACACGGGGAGCCGGTACTGCCCCCCTTTGGGATTCTGCCCGCAACGGGCGATCTGCTGGGCGAAGAAATCCTCGATGATGCCCGCTTCATCCGCTTCGCAGTCGGCCTCCCCTTGCCGCTCGGCAATCACTCGCTGGGCCTCTCCAGGTTCGGCGAGCCGAGATAGAACGTCCTTTTCCCAAGCTGCCCAGCGGGTGTACTGGGGCAACGGGTGCGGTTCGCTTCGCATTCGGCCGATGATGTCGCCGATGATGGACTCGCGGTGGTGATCGATGTACTGGATCAGCCGCTCATACCACGTGCCATCGTTCTTGCCCTTCACCAGATTGATGATGATGGCGCGTTGGGCCAGGTCGGTTGCGAGACTCACACCGTTCAGAGTCATCATCCAGGTGATCAGGTTCGGGCGTTGCATCTCGCCGATGTAGAGGGCTTTGCCACTGATGATGGGCGTGGTGATCAGGGCCTCGAGCTCTGCCCAGCTGAACTTCAGCGACTTCACGTTGTCGATGATGGCCACCCGCCTGGTCAGCCCCTCGGGCGACAGAAACCGCTGCTTGAGCGTGCCAATATCTTCGCCGGTAGAAACGTCGATGAACCCGCCGGCGAGGAAGCTTATAGCCTCAGCCAACTTCGACTTGCCAGCGCCTCGACCGTCGCGAGACGTCACCACAATGGCTGGTCGGGATCCGGGTGGCCCTCCCCAGAATGGGGTCAGAAACGCCGCTTCGATCAGGTCGCGGTCTACAGTTGTTTCAGGGCGGAAGAAGTCTAGCAACTTGCGCAGGTGGCTTCCATCGCCCTCTGGCGGAGTGGCTCTCCGATAGTAGATGTTGGCGATCGATGGTTCGTGTGGCAGTAGTTCGACAGCTTCATACGACTGCGCCGTCCGCCGTAACTCGGCTACGAACTCCGACTGCCGCACAAACTTCTGTTTTCGATCGTGCCAGTTTACTAGGCCGAAGTTTGACAGCCAGCCGAATACCTCAGGTGTCTTTTCGAGCCACCCAATACCGTGTTGCTTGTCGTCAATGAACAACGCGCCGGACATTCGCCGCGGCCATCCTTTCGAGATGCGGAGAACATCGGTCAGCACTTCCCTCATGGTCTTGGGGACCGTGATAGTTGTGATCTCGCCATCCTCACCTTTAACCTCGATGGTGGCCCCGTTGCTGATCTCGACCCTGCTGCCACGCGGCACAGACTGCTCGGCGTCACGCACTCGCTGTAGGATTTCGGCATCCGTCCAGCACTTCGGGAACGGCCGCGATTCAGCGTGCTTGCGAATAGCTGTTAGGGCGGCCTGATCTGACAGATCGAGCTCCACCGCGCGACACGCTGCAGTAAACAGCCGCTTGGATCCGTCGTTGCCATCCTCCATGTTGGCAGTGCTTTGAGCCATCGCTTTTACGGCTTTGGCGATGTCAGCCGTAGTTTCGGTGTAACCGTTTTGCCCGCCCGGCGAGTTTTGCTTCTGCTTCTTCTCTTTCTTCCGCAGCCCGTCGACCACCCATGTCGGCGGCAACGGCAGTTTGTCGGGTGGAACGTCCAACGGTTGCAGCCAGCGATATTCGCCATCGATTGCTTTTGCAGCATCGACCACGCGACTTGGAGCCACCAGCACGTAGCCACCATCGGCGCGGGTGTCGACGTTGGGTGCCAACTTGCTCGAGGAGTTCTTCCACTTGCCAGGTGGAGCTTGAAAGAAGTAGTGACGTCCGCCGCGAGGTGTCTCTGAGAACGGCGCCACGCTCAGATCGAGCATCTTCTCGGCGTCGCTCATCAGCGGATTGTCCGCGCCGTCGATGTCGACCACCAGTAGGCCCTCGGTCGACATGCCAACGTTGGCGTTGGGAGTCTGGTGCCACCGCATTCGGATCATCTGCTCACTCGTGGTGGCATCCTTACAGCCGCGCAACGTGGCAGGCTCTTTGCGGCCGGGCTTTACTGGAAACGCGGAGTAGCCCAGTTCTGCTAACTCCAGCGCGGCGTCTAGCATTGTTGTCGATGTCGCGGAGTTCACCGGCCTGCCCTCCGCCGACACTTTCGCTCCAACCGCTGTTCCGCTGCGAATTGGTGCAGGTGGAAGAGTGGCTCGCCTTCGACTGCTGGCCGAACCAAGTAGCTTTCGCAACCGCAATGAGCAATCCTGCGTTCCGTTCGGACTTCTCCATTCAGCCTCCAGCCGTGTACGTTCTTTGCATCGCAGTAGGGGCACGTGAGAACGATTCGACAATGTCCGATCTCGAGCCGGGGATTGTCGACGTCAACGAACCAAGTGATCGGACCCCGAAGAGCGCCAGGGGCTACCTGTTCCTTTTTCTTCGACCCCTCAAATCGCCTTGGTTTCGGTGCAGCATGTGTTATCATTGTTCTTGCCTTTCGGATTTCGATGCGGGGTCGAGCTTGCCGGCGACGGCCCCGCATCAATTAACCCACCTCTCTGGTGGTCTCTTTGGCCAGGCACTCGTTAGGACTGGGCCCCCGCCGTCAACGCAGCGCGTTCCTTCAGCACGCGGATGATCTCGCTGCCTTCGTAGAACACGCTGCCACCGGAACGAATACCCTTGAGGCTGATTCCATGGTCCCGCTTCAACCGCCAGCGCGTGACGTGTGAGAGTCCGAAACGGGTTAGCTCGGAAGATCGATAGAGAACTTCCGGATGGATTTCCCTGGGCAATTGCTTGGACATTGTTTGTGTAGTCCGTTGGATGAAGTGTTTGAAACCTTCACCCATCGAACCACGCGATTTCTGAAATAATGATTAATTCAGAATCTGCAGGGGAATGCGTCGCGATTTATTGCGAAATCTGCCCAGAAAAGCGGCGAGAGATTCTTGAGAATCTGAGGATATTCTCGAGATGGAAGGAGTCTGAAATAATAGATCATTCAGAAATCAGACGATTCGTCCCTCCTGCCTGAGAGTATAGAGGTCGGACGATACGGTATCGGCCCCGATGCCCAACTGCTCAGCAATCACTCTAGGCGATCGAGTTCCACTGTCATAGAGACTGGCGACGCGATCGCGGCGATCGGCCACAATTCCGTCCTTTGGTCGACCTGCCTTGCGCCGATGCGGGGCATTGACTCTGCCATGGGCGGCCGCAGCAATTCGATCGATCTCGCCGCATGCGAGAGACCACAACCGATGGCACTCCCGTTCATCAAAGCTGGAGTTCGGAATCTCCCATATTTCGCCATCTTCGTCGCGTTCCTCGATTGTCAGTGCGAGGTAGGCTTGATGGATGTGCGGTGCGTAGATGCCAACGTGATCGGCATAGAACATTAGCAGGAAGGTGCAGATTTCATACTCCGCCTGCGGTAGCACTCGCTGGTCACGCTCGAACCGAGCGAGTGTCTCCTCGGCCCAGAGAAGTTTAAGCCCCGCCAGGAGATTGGGCTCGTTGTCTATTCTCTCGAAGGTCCCGCCGAGGGGCCTGCCCCAGGGATAAGCGCTTTCCAGAAAGTGCACGCATTCGTCCAGGTACGGATCCCACCACAGTGGGCGATCGGTCGTGTCGACCTCAGACATGGGTATTTCCTTTCCAAGCAGCCCGCCGCCAGGATGGCCGGAAAGGATGCGGCCACCCTGGTTGGCGACGCGGGTGATCAAGCCCGCTGGCTGATTCAGTGTGAGCGGTCAGGTAAACGGTCAGGTAGACGCAAACCGCTCGGTAATTGCCGGTGAATCTTACCCTTGAATTTTAGGGATGAAAAGTTTGTGAAATACGCGAGCAACAAATAGCCGGGCCTGTCGATCCAGTGGTTGCGGGTTCGAGTCCCGTCCGCGTCGCTTTCAAACCCCTTCATTCGAAGGGGTTTTTTCGTGCGCCTTCGGGAAATCTCTGCAACATGGGTTGCTTGCGAGGGTCGGTTGGTGGCCCTATCGCGCATGCAGCAATACGTAAATGCCAAACCGCTAGCTATTCCTGGAGATCAAAGTTGAACGCATTGTCAGTGTCCTTGGCAGCTGGTCGACTTTGACGGTCAACAAAAGCCTGCGGTCGACACAACC
This sequence comes from Aeoliella sp., assembly GCF_965227375.1. Taxonomy (NCBI): domain Bacteria; kingdom Pseudomonadati; phylum Planctomycetota; class Planctomycetia; order Pirellulales; family Lacipirellulaceae; genus Aeoliella; species Aeoliella sp. The sequence goes on along the minus strand of NZ_CBDDFX010000002.1, from coordinate 12,030 downwards.
GGACATTGCGACAAGATCGTCAGGTCGCTGTGAAGTCTGGCCGAATTGCCTTAATGCGCTGGTTGCAACAGGTGTTTCGGCTCCGATGCACCGCGTAGCAAGGGATATGCATTACTACTTGAGAAGAATGGTTAAGCGATGGATCGCTCGACAATCACGCGGCGCCTACTGGTAACTTGTCTTCTGCTGGCCGCCACGCCGGTGCTAGCGCAGACGGACGCCCAGGATTTAGTGGCGGTCCCGCGCGCTGAGCTGGACTCCATTCAGGCGGAGCTGAAGTTCCTCCGCGAGCGCGACACGCAGCGAGAGGCGGCGCAGCTGGCCATCGAGCAGCGGCTGGCGACCGACAGCAGTTGGCTCGCCACGGAGTGCAGTTGGGGCGAGAACGTCGACTGCGGCGGTATGGGATGCGGCAGCGGCTTTGGGTGCTGCGACGCTTGCGGCTGCGGGTGTTGTGGTTGTTGGGGATGCTACTCCTGCTGTTGTCCCACGCCCGAGGCGCCCTGTCTTGAGTGCACGCACGTTTCGACACTGAACCCGTACTACAACGTAAACGTCTTCGGAACTCTGGTCGCCGACATGCTGTTCAGCGGGCGCCGTCCGGTGGCGCCTGGCACTCCCTACTTTCTGGCGCCCGGGCCGATCCTGGGGCGTGACCAGAATACCTTCGACTTGCACGGCAGGCAAAGCTCGATTGGCGCTGCGTTCACCGGACCGCAATGGTGTGGCTGGCAAACCGGTGGCCAGATGTTGGCGATCTTCTACAACGACAACGTGATCGCGGACAAATATGGCTTTCTTCCGATGTTAGCCTACGGTGAAATGAAGAACGATCGCTGGCGGTTCGCGGCGGGCCTGCAGTTCGATGTGTTCAATCCTGGGGCACCCACCATCTTGCCGTTCTCGGCGCTGTGTGGATCGGGTAACTCGGGCAACGCTTTTCGTGGACAGGTCCGGATGGAGCGCTATTTCAATCCGAGCAGCGACGTGCAATGGACGCTGCAAGCGGCGCTCAGCGAGCCGGTGCCGACGACCATCGACCCAACGTTCGGCCTGAGCGAAGACAACGGCTGGCCTAATGTCGAAGGCCGTATCGCGCTGGCTCTGGGCACACCGAGCGCAGCGGCGGTGCGACCCTTCGAGGTTGGCTTCTCCGGGATCGTGGGGCAAATGCGCACCACCCCGGCTACCGCTGATCCGCAGGTGGTAGCCGACGTGTGGGGCGTGGGAACCGACATCCGCTGGCGCATCAACGACACGTTCGGCTTTGCAGGCGAGTTCTACAGCGGTCAAGGTCTCGGCACGTACAACGCTGCCATTCTGCAGAACGTGAATCGCACGACGTTTGAGTCGATCCGATCGACGGGCGGCTTCTTCGAGGGCTACGTTTACTTGACGCCGTGCGTGCACTCGCACATGGGTTACGGAATCGACGATCCGCAGGACAACGACGTTTCCACCGACCCAGTCGACCTCGGACGGCTGCGAAACGAGACGTACTTCGCCAACCTACTGTGGGACGTGAACAAGACGTTGAGAGTTGGTTTCGAAGTTACCTGGCGCGAAACCATCTATGCGTCGCTGGCAGACAACGAAGGCGCGGGTTACCACGGGCAGTTCCGCTGGAGCTTTTGAGTTGTCTGGCTAAGGTTCGTTCGTCCAGCGGCACTCGTAGACCTGGCCGATCTCGGGATTCACCACCGACCAGCCGATGAGCGAGCCGTAGGGATGCTGGATTTCGTACCGCGAATTCATGACCGTCGGTGCTTCGCTCTTGTTGGCTGGATAGGTAACCAATTCGTAGTTCTGGTAGGGTCGATCCTCGGGGAAGAGCATCCAAACGGTCACCAAGTCGGTTTTGAAGCGGGTGATGAACGGGGCGCGGGAAACAGGCGTCGGAATGCGAGCCATCATTTCCAACGTGATGGTGGCCGGTTCGCCGCGTGGCAAGCCCTTTAAGTCGTACTCAATTTCGTAATACCATCGATCGACACCGTAGTCGGAGGTTGGCTTGGATAGCCTACGAAATTCGGCCTGAAACCGCTGCTCGGGCTGCTGGAACTCCACGTCGTCGAACAAGGAAGGAAAGCTGAACATGACCCGGGCTCCACGCTCGGTTGAAGCATTGCTATCCTCCGGAAGAATCAACATGATCCGGTCCTTGACGTAGACCGCTCCCTGGTCGGCCGGGTCCTTTGCTTCTGGCCGCCAATGCCTGAGGTCGATAATGCGACTGTAGTCGAGAATCTCCACTCCAGACGTGTCAGCCTCGCTGGGTTGGTCGATCTCTTTGACTTGTATTGGTTGCCAGTCGGCTAACGGCTTGTCGTCGAGCAGTTCCAGAATGTCACGAATGTCGGGATTGCCACTGGCTATCGAATCGATCACTTGCCCTTGGACCTGCGACTTCTTGTAGAGTTGGTACACCTGCAAGGGCAGATAGCCCAGGATGAAAATGGCCAGCGCGACGTACAAGTAGCTGGTCCAGTCGCGCGGGTTCAACAGCGTCGACCACACGCGCCGCGCACTGGAGTGGCGCAACCGCCGCGCCATGGCGGTGATGGGCGAAGCAGCGCCGACGGAGTGCGTGGGCGCGGCGTCCGGGGCGGGCAGTATCTTGTCCGGTACCGGCGCCCAGCGTTCGCCTGGCAAACCGGTCACTTCGGCGTCTGGATGCGACTGGCGATAGATCTTCCTCGCGACTTCATAACCGTGCTGCGCCAGTGCATTGATCTCCTCGTCGCTGAAGCAGTCGAGGTCGGTACGAATGGTCTGCACCTCCGCCTGCACCACCGGCGGGAGCGTGGGATGCTCGTCGTGTTCCACGGTTTCGGCGATCGGAATGAAGGCAAAGTCGGGCTGCTTGCCGAAGTTCTCTCGTTCCAATTGCCATACACGATCCCACAGGATGTCGGATGCGCGAACCGACTGCCCGACAAAGCCCAGCGTCTGGTCGGTGAGAATCTGAAATGGCTTGCCGGCATCGCTGACGTAGACTTCGTCGAATTCATTGCCAGTTTGCTTGAGCCAGGAAAAGGCCCGGATGCCCAAGTTGTCGTACACACCGCCGTCGGTGAAGTACTCCGAGGCAAATTCGCCTTCGTGCACGCCCAGGTCGGCCGCCGTGAACTCTACCGGCGGGAAGAACCCAGGGAACGCCGACGACGCGCCAACCACGCGGGGGATTCGCGCCATCCGCCCGGGCACGTAGCTGAACTGAGCGTTTCCCTCTTCGCTCCGCTGCTGAACAAACAAGCCTTTGCGATTGAACACCGACAGGCCCCCGTTGCTCACGTTGGTGGCCAAGATGTGAAGCAAGGGAGCTTCTGGCAGTTCGTACAGGCAGCGGTCGCCGTACAGGTACTGCTCGTAGCACTTCTCCAGCATGGCGTTGGGAGTGAGGTTTCGAGGTGAACGACGCGTGAGTCGCGCCAGCACCCTTGCTGGATACAGCAGGGGCATGCGCCGCACCACGTGGTTGCGAACGTCGAACTGCACGAAATTTACCACCTCGCTCACCGCTTCGTCGAACTCTTCGTCGCTGCCGGTGTAGCGGTCCCAATGGAGCGTCAGGTGGGCGGCCAGAATACTACCGCCAGAAACCGAAGCAATGTCGGTAACCTGCTTGAGCAGGTCGATATCTTTCAGGAAGCGGAGGATTCCCAAATGGAAAAGCGTGGCGCGGAAACCACCGCCGGAGAGTGCCAGGCCAATCTTCGCCATCGTCGTGTGCTTTCAGAAGTTGTCCAATCCAGGTCAGGCTCTCCTTCAAGTATAGTTGTTCCCGCGCGGCGTTGACGACTCCTTCGCCTGATACCGTCCATTTTTTCTGCTAGAATTCGCAGCGTCATCGCGGTCGATACAGTGATTTTCCGGAGCGAGCCGCGGTGCTCAATACCGAAGCGTCAGGCCTGTGATCACGTAACTGCGGCCACCCATGCCACCTTCGAGAATCACCTGGACTCGTTCGTCCAGCGCCCACATCGTTCCCACTAGGAAGTTCCACGGGTTGGGCTCGAACTGATCGACCCGCACGTTCAGGTCGTTGCCCAAGATGGCGTGGTCGATCGTCAGTTCGACCGTCTGCGCCGTGTCCTGATACATGGCGCCAACGTGCACTTCGCCATTGAAGAACCGGCTCTCGATGATCATGCCCACGCGAGGAGTAATCACCAGGGCGGTGAGCGAGGAGTCGAGCCGGTTAAAGGTAGTCCATGTCTTGTTTACGTCCAAACTGGCAAACCAGCAATCCCCGCCAACCACGGAGGTGACGCCAAAGCCGGCGGTGGGGCCATACAGATTGACCGGCGCGCGGATCAACACAGGGCCAGAAGTGGGGAGCGGGAAGGCATCCACCTCGACAGCAACGTCGCCCTTAGTCTGCGTATGACCAACGATGCCGTAGACGTTCACGCAGGGAAAGACCCACAGGTCGATTCGCGACACATGCGAGACCGCGTGGAACGTGGTGGTCGGCACCTCCACGCGATCGACCGAGACAGGGAGGTTCGCACCAAAGCTCAAACGAACGTCGCTCACGGCAACGTTTCGATCGAGACTGGTAAACACGTAGCTGGTGCCCAGCGGCGGCAGCAGCTTCTCCGCTCTGTCGCCTGCTATGTCCTTACACAGCGGCAGTGGCAAGTGCGACCTTGGGATGCAGCGATCGAGAGGACTCTTGCGCCCGCTGCCGATGTTGTCGCCACAACCGTCTGCAAAACTATCGCCGCAGCCCACCAACGTGTCGCAGCAACTCTCTTGCATCGCGACGGGCTGGAACTGCTCGTCGTAGATCCACACCGACGAACTTCCGCTGACGAACTCGCTTTCCGGGACCATCGGATACGGAGACCACGGCGACGACTGCGCGCTGGATGGCACATCGTCGGCAAGCACAGTCGACGCGCAGAGCAACCCGAAGAGTAACGCAAGTAGGCTTCTATGAAACATTGGATTCCCCCCGGATCCACATGCTGCGGGCGCATGTTCACTCAGTCTGCATCGGTGATGTGGGGCGAACCGCTACAGCTGAAGTACACTTGGAGGGACAGACGCAGTAGTTTTTCCGCGATTTCGCGAGCGAAGCTCCAGGCGAACTTGCTGCTAGCAACCCATTCTGGCGCTGCCGCCTGCTCAGCGGAGTCGACACCAAGTCCCACACCCGCTGCAAAGCGACCACCGCAGCACGTGAAAACGGCGGAAGTGATTCCCAACCGATCGGGCATAGGGTACATTTTCTGTAGTTGCAGCGCCGGGCGGTGCTCCTCTTTTTCCGCCAGGTGGGGGAAAATTCTTTGTCCACCAACCGCGACGCTGGCGGCTTTCAAGCTCGCGTGGCCAAAACCTGGAGATTTCCCATGCGTTACATCAAAGGCGCATTCGCCATCCTGGCCCTGGTGGCCATGATCACCTTTGCGGTGCAAAACCTCGAAGTGATCGACGTCAAGTTCCTGTCCTGGAAGATGGCGGTGCCGAAGTTCCTGGTCATCGTGATGACCTATGTTTTGGGAATGATCACTGGCGCGTGGCTGTTCGATTTCTTGAAGCACTTGTTCCAATCGAATAAACCCAAAGAATAGGCTTCACGCGCGTTACCAATTTCACTGCCGCTGCCTGCCTGCTGGAGAAATCACCATGATGCGTTCTATTGCACTGACTACGTTGGCCTTGATGCTCACTGCATCGGTAGTCGCCCGCGCCTCCGACCCCCTGCCCTCTTGGAACGACACCGCCAGCAAAGCAGCGATCGTCGCTTTTGTGGAGAAGGTAACCGAGGAAGGCTCGCCCGACTACGTGCCGCCCGAGGAGCGGATCGCTGTGTTCGACAACGACGGCACGCTGTGGCCGGAGGATCCGATGCCGTTCCAGTTGGCCTTTGCGCTGGACATGGTGAAAAAGAAGGTAACAGAGAAGCCGGAACTCAAGGACGAGCCGATGATCGCCGCGGCGCTCGCTGGCGACTTCGAGAAGCTGCTGGCCGGGCCACATCATGATGGGCTGCTGAAGATTGCCGCCCTTACGCACGCCGGCATGACCACCACCGAGTTCGACCAAGAGGTCAAGGACTGGTTCGCCACGGCCGAGCATCCCCGCTTCAAGCGGCACTACGATCAGCTCACCTACCAGCCCATGCAAGAAGTGCTGGCTTACATGAGGGCGAACGGCTTCAAGACGTTCATCGTTTCCGGCGGCGGGGCCGACTTCATGCGCGTGTTCAGCGAGCGCGTGTACGGCATCGTGCCCCAGCAGGTGGTGGGCACTTGCACTCGCACCAAGTACGAACTCCGTCCCAGCGGGCCCGTGCTGATCAAGACCATGGACCAGCTGTTCGTCGACGACAAGGCGGGAAAGCCGGTCGGCATTCACGAGTTTATCGGCCGCCGCCCAATCGCGTGTTTCGGCAACAGCGATGGCGACAAGGAGATGCTGGAGTACACCACCATCAGCAACCCGCGGCCGAGCTTCGGCTTGATTGTGCACCACACCGACGGGGTGCGCGAATACAAGTACGACGCCCACCCCAAGAGCAGCGGCAAACTGGTCGCGGCCCTGAAAGAAGCCCCCGAGCGTGGCTGGACAGTGGTCGACATGAAGAACGACTGGAAGCGAGTGTTCTCCACTCCGCCTGCTTCCGAGTAACGAGACTTATTCTAGTGGCTGTCGCGTTCAGCAAAGCTGCACCGCAGGCCGTTCGTCGTTCTTGACCGGGCAGATGCCGATCCGTACGGGACTGTCGAAGGTGGGGCTGCCGGGCGCCGAGCTTGGTTTGCAGAAGGGAGATCCCACCATCGCCGAGATGTCCGGCTTGTGCGTGCCGCACGGGCGTGTAGCGTCTGTGGCGGCGAATTCGAGAGAATCTTGCTCGCGACCGATTCACGGCTTCTCGAATACGTCGTGAACGAATTGCAGCTTCGCCACGACCGGCGGCGGAACCACTTCGGGCACCAGATCCGTCAGGCCCATGGTGCGGTTGATCTCGTTAAGCACGATTCCGGCCTGACAGTAACTCAACAGCATCGCTGGTAGATCGTCACCGAGGTCGGCCACCAGGTGGGGAGCATTCCACCGCAAAGTATCGAGCACCGCTCGCATGTCGAGGTAGAACGCGTAGGTCTCGGCGAAGTCTTCCCACGGATGCGACGACGCGTACGTGCTGATGTAGCGCTCGTTCCAATCCTCAGGTGGTCCTTGGTCGTAGTACTGTTTCATAGTCTCGGCGTACGGCAACGCGTCGGCGTCACCGAACAATTGCGTAGCGTCGGCAGTGCGGTGGCCAACAATCTCGCGCATCCAGAAGAAATGCCCTGTTTCGTGCCGCATGTGCCCGATCAACGTGCGGTGAGGCTCGCCAAACTGCTGCCGAGTCGACTCGCGATGCACGGGATCGGCTTCGGCGGTGTTGATCGTGATCACTCCGTCGGCGTGCCCCGTCACGACGTGCTTTTCCGGCGTGTCGGACAGGAAACGGAACGTGAGCGGCGGCGAAGCGGTCAGCTGGTCGTCGGGATACCCGACTGTACGCAAGTCGTACAACAGTCGTCGCTTGGCGGCCTCCAGTAACTGCCAGCGCCGCAGGTTTCCATGGACGCTAGGGTCGGGCGCCACGGTGGTCATCTGGCAGCTGCGGCACAACGCCCCGTCTGCAGCCGTGGCGGCATCCACGAAGCAGTTGCAGACGTCGTAGGTGGTACGATTAGTGCACGCGACTACGTTTGTATCGCAATTCAGGCATGTGCCCTCAACCGAGACCGCCGCGGTCGTCGCGCACACGTCACACCACCCGGCGTGAAGTTCACACTCGACGCACCGGCGGTTGCCAAAGAACAATGGAGTGCCACATTGGCAGGCGTAAGTTCTCATTGCATGAACTGGGTAATTGGTAAAGAAACGGAAACGAGACGAGTCGATTCCGCAATTAGCGTACCGCAACCTGATATTCGTGGAACTCACGGGACAGAAGTACTATACTCCTACTTCCTATTCAGGTTCCCCCGCCCCCTACCCCGCCGCTTACATGACGCTTGAAGAGCTCGTTCCCATCCTGCAACTGGCCATTGGCCCGGTAATCCTGATATCGGGCGTCGGGCTTATTCTGTTGAGCATGACCAATCGCTTGGGTCGTGTTGTCGACCGCGCGCGGCAGCTTACTCCGCTGCTCGAAACCACCGCCAGCGAGACCAAGCAGCGGATCCTCGAGCAGATCCGCATCCTCTCACGACGCGCGCGGCTGGTGCGGACCGGCATCGCGTTGGGAGTGTTTAGTGTACTGCTAACCGCCGTGATGATCATCGGCCTGTTTGTCGGTGCGCTATTCAAGCTGCCGATCGCGATACTGATCATTGCCATCTTCACACTGTGCCTGCTGTCGCTCATCGCCTGCCTGGTGTGCTTCCTGCTCGACGTGAACCTGTCGCTCCACGCGCTGTGGCTGGAGGTACCGGAAGAGGGGCGGCAGACCGGGCAGAGTTAGAGGTTAAGACTTAAACGAATCAGAGCCACTCGCGAACAAACCCTCATGAACAACTCCTCCCGTATCCAACGGTTCCCCACACCCTGTCTGCTTCAGGCAGTTCTACTTTGCCTGCTCGCCAACCCTAGTTGCGGTCAGGACCTTCGACCACGGGACTTCCTGCTCGACGCTTCGCCCTACAAGGCGGAGGTCGCTGGTGACGCTCAGACACTCACCATGCAAAACGGACTCGTAAAGCGAGTCTGGAAACTCCAGCCCAACTGCGCCTGCGTTGCATTGGACAACCTGATGACCGGACAAGCACTGCTGCGGTCGGTGCGTCCCGAAGCGAAGGTGACCATCGATGGAGTCGGCTACGACGTCGGAGGGCTTGTGGGTCAGCCGAACCACGCCTACCTGACCGACGAGTGGATCGCCGAAATGCAGGCGGATCCCAAGGCGATGCGCCTGACAAACGTGGAGGTGGGCAAGCCGGCAGAACGATTCGCCTGGAAACAGCGCCGCCACCACGCGCCGAACGTCCAATGGCCGCCAGCGGGCGTGTACGTGCGCTTCGACTACCGCCTGCCCACCGATGAGCAAAAACTACAGGTCAGTGTTCACTACGAACTCTACGACGGCCTGCCGGCCTTCAGCAAATGGATCACCGTGCAGAACAACAGCGACCGCGAGGTTCTCGTCGACCGCTTCGTCACCGAAGAGCTGGCGCTGGTCGAACAGACGAACTGGGTCGAGACCCGCGAAGGGGTCGACATCCCGGAGCCGGACTACTTGCATGTGGAGACCGACTTCGCATTCGGCGGTTTCAACCCGGCGAACGCCAATCGGCACGTGGTGCATTGGCGGACCGACCCGCTGTACAGCACGCAGGTAAACTACCTGAACCAGACCCCCTGCCTGCTGGTGGTCGAGCCAACCTATGGTCCGGCACAGAAGGTGGCTCCTGGCGAGCAACTTGATTCGTTTCGCGTGTTCGAACTGGTGTACGACGACGGCAACCGTGAGCGACGGGGCCTCGCACTGCGGCGTTTCTATCGCACGCTCGCGCCGTGGGTCACCGAGAACCCAATCACCCATCACCTGCTGAGCAACGATGCCGGGCGAGTGCGCCAGGCAATCGACGATGCGGCCGCCGTGGGGTTCGAGGCGATCATCCTTTCGTTCGGCAGCGGCTTTAACATGGAGAATCGCGATCCCCAGTTCCTGCAGACCTGGCGAAAGGTGGCCGAGTACGCCGAGCAACAAGGCATCGAACTGGGGTGCTACTCGCTGTTCTCCTCGCGCGGCGTGGCTGGCGCTGACATGATCGTCTCGCCCGAGGGCCAGCGCCCTACGCACGGGCAGTGTCCCGCGGTTACTTCGCCGTGGGGGCAACAGTGGCTCGCGACCATGCGCAGCTTTTACAAGGAGACCGGCTTCGACCAATTCGAGAACGACGGCCCCTACCCCGGCGATGTGGACATCACGTCGCGCCCTCCGCTGCAGCAAGGTTTGCAGGACTCACGCTGGGTGCAGTGGCTTCACACGGCCCAACTCTATCGCGACCTGCGCGGCATGGGCATCTACATCAACGCTCCTGACTTCTACTATCTCAATGGCACCAACAAATGCGGCATGGGCTACCGCGAGGTCAACTGGTCGCTGCCCCGCGCCCATCAGGTGATTCACACGCGGCAAAACATCTACGATGGCACTTGGACCAAAACACCCAGCATGGGCTGGATGTTCATACCGCTCTCGCAATACCACGGCGGCGGAGCCGCGGCCACGATCGAACCGCTCGACGAGCATCAAGACCACTACCGGCGGATGATGCAGTCGAACCTGGGAATGGGAGTTCAAGCTCACTACCGCGGCCCACGACTATTCGACAGCGCGGAAACCAAGGAACTCGTCGAACAACAAGTCGACTGGTTCAAGCAGCATCGCGACATCCTCGAGTCGGATATCATTCACGGCCGCCGTGCCGATGGGCGTGACCTCGATTGGGTGTTGCACGTCAATCCAAACCTGGAAACCCCCGGCATGCTGTGCGTCTACAATCCGCTCAATCACGTAGTCACGCGCGAGCTTACGCCGAACCTCTACTACACGGGACTCGCCGACCGGGTAGTGGCTCGCGGCGCAGACGATCAGCCGATTGAACTCTCCATGGACGATCGCCATCGAGTGACCCTCGAAGTCACTGTCCCCGCCGGCGGCATGACTTGGTACACATTCGAAGCGGTCGCACCTTAGTCGTTCACGCGCAGGGACGCCCCATGAGCAAGATTGTCGTCGTCGACTACGATCCCACTTGGCCGGCGGTGTTTGAGTCGCTCCGCGAGCATGTGTCGGCAGTGGTCGCACCGTTTGCACTCTCCATCGAACACATCGGCAGTACTTCGGTCCCAGGTCTGGCCGCCAAGCCGATTATCGACCTGAGCATCGTCGTGCCGAGCTACGCCGAATTGCCGCAGGCGATCGATGCGCTCGCCTGCCTGGGATACGAGCACCTGGGCGACCTCGGCATCGAGGGGCGCGAAGCCTTCCAGCCACCCGCGGACCTCCCGCCACACCATTTGTATGTCTGCCCGCAGGGAAGCTTGGGCCTGCGAAATCACCTGGCGCTGCGGGATTACCTGCGCGGCCATCCCGAGGCGGCGACCGCGTATGGCAAGCTCAAGAAGGCATTGTCCAAGCAGTTTCCGCATGACATCGACGCGTACGTGGATGGCAAGACCGAGTTTATCGTGGGCATACTGGCCGAGATGGGGTTTTCGGAGGAGGAGCTAAAGCGGATCGATGGGGCGAATCGGACGGATTGATTTCGAGGTCTAGCCGTCCGCAGGGGGACCATCGGCATATCCGGCAAGTAGTCCGCCATCACAGGGAATGATCACGCCGTTGACGAACGTGTTGCTGGGCCCGAGCAGGAACATCGCCAATTCGACAACGTCTGACACCTGGGCGAACCGCCCGGCAGGGATCTTGGCCATCAACCACTCCGCCTGTAATGGATGGCTGCCCCATACCTTCTGGCCCATCTGTGTCATTACAGCGGTTGGGCAGATCGCGTTGGCCTTGATGTTGTGCTTTCCCCATTCTAGTGCCATTTCCCGAGTGAGCATGTTCAGGCCACTCTTGGCAGGCCCGTAGGCGCCGTGGCCGTTGCAGGCGACGAGCGAGGCAGCCGACGAGATGTTGAGGATGTTGCCCCCACCACCATTGATCATCTCTGGCACGAGCGCCTGAGCAATTAGAAACGGCGCGCGACAATGGAGGGCGAAAGTCCTGTCCCAGTAGTCGACGTCCATATCGAGGAGTGTCGGACCTGGCGGGTTGCCGGCGCAGTTCGCCAGAATACTCCAATGAGGGGAGATCGACAGCACCTGGTCGACCGCTGATTTTGCGCCGTCGGTAGTCGCCAGATCGGCGTTCACCGTATGACAGATGGCCCCAAGTTGCTCGATCTGGTGCTTGGTGGCTGCCAACTCCTCTGGTCCGCGCGCAATGATGCAAACTTCCGCTCCCTGCACGCCCAGGCTCCTGGCGATACCTTGCCCAATCCCGCGACTCCC